>CAVOZV010000001.1:0-322544 GCA_963701355.1 uncultured Actinomycetota bacterium
CACAACGGGTAATACCTCCAACTCGGTCCTAGCGATCGACACGTGCACCACCGGGACAGCTGGCCGACTTCGCCCGCTAAGTCGCGCGGCAGGCCGCGACAGATCGGGTCCGCGATCACCGCCGGCGAGAATACGACCGCATGAGGCGCCTGAGTGAGACAGGATGCACCACTCCACGTCCTCGTGGCGTAGCGGACCGGCTTGCGCGGATGGCGGAGTCCGGCATCACGCAGTCTCTGCGCCGCGGCCCAGATAGACGGTGTTCGTCGCTTGCCGTTGCTGGAGCGGGTTGGGGAATGCGATAACCTCGGCGGCCACCGTCGTGAACACCGCGCGCACGACCTCCAGGTAGTCCTGGTCGGGCGGGTCGTTGGACCAGAGGCCGAAGACGCCACCGGGGGTCAGTCGTGCGGCCAACCGACGGACCCCGGCTACCGTGTAGAAGTCTGCGTTGCCGGACCCGAGGTGGTGGCGCGGCGAGTGATCGATGTCGACCAGCACCGCGTCGAACCGGCGGTCGGGGGTGTCCGGGTCGAAGCCGGCCTCTTGGACCATCGTGAAGAAGTCGCCGTGCTCCAACCGGCACCGCGAGTCCGTGGTCAGCGCCCTGCCAAGGGGAACCAGTCCGCGCCGGTGCCAGCTGATCACCGGCGCGAGGGCGTCCACCACGACCAGCTGGCGGACCCGGGCGTCGGCCAGCACCGCGTTGGCCGTGTAACCGAGGCCGAGACCGCCGACCACGACATCCCACCCGGTCGTCGGCGTCCCGCGACGCTCGAGCCAGCCAAGGGCCGAGGTTGCCAGGGCGATCTCCGCAACGGTGAACAGGCTGGACATCAGGTACGCGTCGCCGAGTCTGACCTCGAAGATGTCTACGCCGGTGACAGGATCCTGGCGGCGTCGCAGACTCACGTCACCGATCGCGGTCGGCTCCCACGCGAGCTCCTCGAACCGTCTGCTCACCGGCTGCGGACCCCTCCCTGGACTGCTGCATTCTAGGCGATCTGCCGGCTGGCGATCGGTCTATCAGGCACGGCTCACACGCCGTACCGTGAGGCGGGTGCGCGAGTGCAATGTCGGCGCACTGCCTGACCCGTTGCCCGAGGTGACCCGGCCGGCGTCATCGTCGCGCGATCACCCATCCGCGTCCAGGTCAGCTCCGAACTCGCTGCGACGGTCGCGGGGCAGATCCCGGGGCGGCCCAGGGTGCCTGCCCGTGTGAGGAGGCGAACGGAGCGGCAGTGTTGTTGGTGTCATCACCTCGAGGCAGCAGCTGGGACCTGAACAGCTGAAAGGCGACCGTCAGACTTCGACGGCGACGCGAACAAGGGAAGACTTCAGGCGCTGGTACAACGTCCTGGGGGTACGGCCGGCCACCGACAGCGGGCCATTGGGCAAGCGGGATCGAGACATGCGTTCCGCGTCCAGCCAGGGCTGAAACCCGGCGATCGGCCGGATCGGGTGGTGGGCTCGGCCTGCGGGCTCACCGTCGTGACGGCCTCTCGCAGGGAGGGCCTCTTGAGCCCGCGGCCGGCGATGACGCCGAGCTTGTTGAACACCTTGCGGGGCGCCACTCGACGGTGCGGGTGACGAAGAACAGCTCGGCCCCGATCTCGATGTCTGGTCATTCCGTCACGGCCAGCCGCGTGATGTGCTCCTCCTGCGGGGTGAGCTCGTTGTGCGTGTCGACCTCGCGCATGCTGACCTTGCCGCGGGTAGGCCAGGCGCTCCTGCCGGGCCCGCTCGGGGGAACGCCTCAGCGCCCATTTGTGGCGAACGGGTCAATGGGCGGCCCGCAGCTGGGTGGCGGGCGTCGACCCGGCTGGCCCTCGGACGTAGCCAGTCGCCGTAAGGCAGCTGGGTGCGGGCGAGCTCGGGGCGGAGCCAGGTGCGGCCCAGCCGTTCCACCGCTTTGGCGTAGCCGCGCTCGGCGGCCTTGCCGTGGCTACGGAACCGACGCCTCTGCGTTCGGCCCCGCCTGCCTAGGCGAAATGCTCTCCGACGAGTAGACGGCCGTGGGCTCGAGGCAGGGCACTTGAGCCGCAAGGTGGATCCGCTTGCGGTGCAAAAATTGACCAACGGCGTTGTTGGGTTCAAGCCGAGGGATGAACGAACTCTTGGGGATGCGCGCGCGTAACGGAACAGCAAGGTCTGACCGCGCAAACGAGACGCCCTTAAGCACTCGCCCGTTTATGGATCCGCTCGCGGGCCGAGACGTCGTCGGCATCGACGAACTCGTCGACGAACCCTGGATCACGGCGCGCGACGGTCACTGGATCCGGCGCCTGCCGAGCGGCTGTTCGCCGCACGCGGGCTCACGCCGCGGATCGTCTGCGAGAGCGACGAACCCAGCGCCCAATGCGGGTCTGATCAGCGCGGGACTGGGCGTCGGGCTTGTTCCGGCGTTCGCCCGTAGCACTGCGCCGAGCATGCCCGGTCCTGGCTGGCGGTCGACAGCCCGGAGTGCCGCCGCGCGGTGACGCTCTACTGGGGGCCGACAACCGTTTGTCGTCAGCGGCCCACCTCATGCGCGCCACGATCGCCGACTGGCACTGGAGCGCACCGGACCCAGCGTGCTCACGGCTCGAGGTCGGTGACTCCCTTGCCGCTGGCGAAATCGAACGGAACGGATGCCTGATCGTGGGTGATCTGCCATCGGTCGTCGAGCTTCTGCAGGCAGAAGGTCGCCCTGACCCACATGCCGCTCGCCGCCGCGCCGTTGTCAAGGGTGCCGCTGATCCGGCCGAACCCGTACGCGAATGCGACGTCGTCGCCCACCACAAGTGCGAGATCGCGCAGCTCGTAGCTGAGCTCGGCGAACATCGTGAATGCCGTGACCCAGTTCTTCAGCTTCGCGGCGAGCCCGACGTGCTGCAGCGGCGGTTCGACGTCGAAAGAGACGACATCCGCCGCGTAGATCGTGCCGAGGGTGTCGAGGTCTTTCGCGTGCAGAGCCGCGATGAGCGAGTCGATCTGCTGCCTGATCGCCGCCTCGCCTTCGGCGCGCGGCTTCGGCGTCGTCTGTTCGTTGTGGTTTGTCGTCATGATTTCGATCCTTGCGCGTTCGCGTTCGCGTTCGCGTTCGCGTTCGCGTTCGCGTGCGGGATCGCGTTCGCTTGCGTGTCCCGGGGTGTCTGCTGCGGCCGCTGGCCACCTTTCGGCCACGGCAGCAGACCCGGGCCGCGCCTCGATCCGGATCTTGCGCACACTGAACTTGCTCGAGAACTCCTTGTACGCCACACCGAGCGGTCCGCTGACGAAGACGTTCATGGGGAGTCGTCCTTGTGTGCCAGCTGTCTCACGGCGGCGTGCCGGCCGAGGCTGACCGCACGCCCGTGAGCGCCAAGTCGATCACCGCGGGTTCGGTTCCGGCAATACGGCTCAACACAGTATTCGCCGCCTGGGCGCCCAAAGGGCCGGCGGCCTGGCAGCTCATCGAATGTGGCGCGCGGATTGATGAGGGTGATGTCGACGTCCGCGCGCATGCGGAGGTGGTGGCCGCGAGCGCGCCGGAGTAGCCGCCGCCGATCACGACTACTCGGGTAGGTGCGGGCAGAAGGTGTTCGCGTGGCCCCGGGCGCGGATGCGATCGCGCGCCTCTCGAGTGTGGACATGTCAGATTCTCTTTCTCGTCTCGAGTCGCACGGCATCGTTCGTCGCGGTGTGCTCTCAGTAGTCCGACACCTGAGCACCGCATAACGTCAGGTCGTGCGAGCGCATCGCGCGGTGCGGCGCGATCACCTGACGTTCCGCGCCGCTGCGTTGTCGAACAAGGAGGGGCAGAATGCGATCGAGGGAGTCGACGACATCGAAGTACGAGACGTCCTCGACCTCACCCTCACCATCGACCACAACGTCGTCGACGGCGGCCCCGCCACCCGCTTCGCCGCCGACCTCCGCCGCCTGCTGCACACCGCGGCTGTACTCGCTCCGCAAGCAGACCCATCCCAAGATGGGACTGGGAACTGATGCCGTGCACCTTCGGCGTGTTGCCGAGCCTCGTTCTCAGGTGACCGTCTGCTTTACGGGCAGCGCTCGGCCCCGTGTCGCTCGTCGCAGTGGCCGACCGTCGAGCGCGAACCTTGGCCGCAGGCAGATCCCGCTGTGGATCAGTCGGTCACTTTGACCGTCCTACGGAGGCCCGATGGCCGATCACTTTCCGGCGCGCCGCTCGTCTACTGAGAGAGACCCAACCCGCGACGAAGGGAGAACCCATGACCCGGAAGGTCACTGCGCACCTGTTCAGCTCGGTAAACGGCGTTGTCGAGAGCCCGAACCTGTGGCAGTTCGATGCCTTCGGGCCCGAGGAGGGCCAACTGATGGGCGAGGTTATCGGTCCGGTGACCGATGTCGTCATCGGCCGAAAACTGTGGCAGGAATGGTCGGAGTACTGGCCTGGTGCCGACGACCCATTCGCGCAGTTCCTCAACCCAGTCCGTAAGCACGTTGTCACGTCCAGCCTGTCCGGCGACCTGCCGTGGAACAGCACAGTCATCAAGGGCGACCCGGTGGACTATGTGAAGACCCTGCGAGAGGAGACAGGTGGCGACATCTCCATCGCCGGCGGGATTGACACCATTCGGTCACTGTTCTTGGCCGGCGTGATCGATGACCTGATCTTGACCACCCACCCGGTTGTGACGAACGAAGGGCGCCGGCTGTTCGACGACAGTGTGCCGACCACGCGGTTGTCCCTCGTGCGTGCCAAGCAGACCAGCGTCGGCAACGCCGTCTTGACCTATACGCTACGACCGGCCGATTGATGAGGTTGGATCCTCCGGCCGCGTCGCGCCGGGGCGGTCGACTCGACGAGCACCACACCTTCGGATCCCGGCTCATCCTCAGCCGACTCGGGTGGGTCCGACAGAACTCCACACTGCTGAGTGCTGACTGCTGAGCGCGTAGCGGCGATCGTCACGCCAGAGCGCAGGCGGCCGACACATCCGATATCAGTTGCGGGCCCCCTGCGGCATACGACCTCAATGCCTCGGGTCCGTCACAACTCCGGGTCCAGGATTTCGAGACGGGTGAGGGTGTCCTCTAGACGGCCGTGGTTCAGCCTTCGACGTGGGCCCTGAGCCCGTCCAGCATTGCCTGCCAGTTCCGGCTGAACTGTGTGGCCTGCTCCTCGCTGTCACAGCCGTCCTGGGTGAGGTCGAGGTGGGTGCCGTCGCCCGCGGCGGTGAGCGTGTACGCAAGCGTGTGGTAGTTCTCCGGCGCGTCGGGCCGGCCCATCATCGGGCTGTAGTGGGTGACCGACAGGACGTGCGGCTCGTCGTAGGTGAGCACCTCACCCTTGTCCTGGTAGGAGCGGCCTTCGTACTCCCCGTCCCAGGTGATCGGGGAGCCGACCTCCCACGTCGTGGTGACCTGCGAGCCCTGCATGTAGGCCGCGATCTGCTCCGGCTCGGTCAGAGCAGCCCACACCAGCTCGGGGGTGGCGGTGACGTCGGCTTGAGCGGTGGCGGTGAACCCGGCCATGGGCGTGTCTCCTGACGGTATATGAGCCACTCATACAATCATCCGTGTGGCCGTCTCCGCAAACCCCCGCCTGGGTAACCTGCTCGCCTCCCTGGTGTTGAACCTCGCCGAGGAGGGACGACAGGCGCTGGAGCGCGCCTCAGGACTCACAGGGAGCGCAACGGTGGCGCTGCTGGCGCTCGAAGAGTTCCTGGCGGGCGCCCACGTGGGCCGACTTGCCGACGTGTTGGGCCTGACCCACTCAGGTGCGGTACGACTCGTGACACAGCTCGAACGCGACGGACTGGCCGAGCGCCATCAGGGCGCGGACCGGCGCCGGGTGGAAGTACGGCTCACCGCAGAGGGCCACAGACAGGCGCACGCGGCGCGAGCGGCGCGAGACGACGTCATCGCCGGCGCAACCAGCGGCCTGACCATCGACGAGCGCGAGATCCTTGAGGCGCTACTCGACAAGCTGGTCTCCGCTCGAGTCGCCAGCCGCATCGAGCGACGCCGCGCGCGGCTGAACGGCGCGTGGTGGTGCCGCACCTGCGACTTCGCCGCCTGCGGTCGCCCCGAGGGCCGCTGCCCGGCACAGATGGGCGCGGCGCAAACGTTCACACAATAGGCCGAGGTACTCACCCGTAAGGGCTCCATTATCGGCAAAGCCGGCCGGTGCGATCACTGGCCGGCAGCGCGGCGGGCGGCGGCGGTGACCGGATTGTCGGCGGCCGACCACGCAACCTCCCAGAAGTTGCCTTCCGGGTCGGCGAAGTAAGCGTCTCTGCCCTCGAAGAACTCCCCAGCGACCGGCTCCTTGGTGACGCGAGCGCCGGCCGCGCGAGCGCGCTCGGTCAGCTCGTCGACGTCGCTTGGCTCCTCGACGGTGATGATGATCGAGCTGCGGATGCCGCCCCCGCCGCGCTCGGGCGCAGCATGAGCGTCACGACCCAAGTCGTCAGCCCCGAACAGTGCAAGCAGGGCCCCGCGAAGCTCGAAAACGACGAAATCGTCGGTGTCCAGCACCAGCGACCAGCCAAGACGGCGATAGAAGTCCCGCTCGCCCGCGATGTCCGAGACACCGAGCGTCACGACGTTCGCGAGAGGTGGCCCTTCATTCATGGATCCATCATCGCGCGCGGCTCGGACAATGCACTGTTCCCCCTGCGGGATAGCGTCTGACGCCCTCGCTGCCTAGCTCTGCCGGCTGCCAAGCGCGCACCGGTGGACGGTCCGCTCGCGGCGTCGGGGCGCCCGCAGATCAAGGTCACCGGCGGCGCCCTGGTGCTCCGCAGAGCGGACGACTTGCGGACAGGTGCCGCATCCTGGTGTCCGTTCGGGCAGGCGGCCGCTCAGCACGGTCGGCGGGCCGCCGACTCATATTGGCCAGCCCACCTCGAGTTGCGCGAGGGCGGTGTCGATCAGGCCAGCCGGGTCGGCGTTGGGGTGCTCGGCCGCAACCGTGAGGGCCGCCAGCACGGCACCGGTCATGGCGCCGACCAAGGTACGGACAGCGAGGTCGTCGGTGTCTCGTCGCATCCGCCGCGCGACCGCCGTCACCAGCTCGCGCATCGGTCCGGCCGTCACGTCGAGCAGAGCGATTCGGACCGGAGGCAGGTCAAGAACCAGTCGGAGCCGCTCGGTGAGTTCGTTCCGCTGCACCGGCGGCAGGCTGGTCAGCACCGAAGCCGCGGCTGCTCGGAAAGCAGTGACGGGAGGGACCTGCGGCGGTTGGGCGAGGAAGGCGCGCAGGATCGGCTTGTCGAACTCGTCCCACACGACCAACGACTCTTTGGTCGGGAAGTAGCGGAAGAGCGTGCTCGGCGACACCTCGGCCGCCTCGGCGACCTGATTCATCGTTGTGGCGGCGTATCCGTGCCGGCGGATCAGCGCGTATGCGGCCCGCTGGATGTCGGCGCGGGTCCGGGCCTTCTTCCGGGCGCGCAGGCCAAGCGGCTCGGGCCCGGTCATCGATGCGCGACCCACGATGCCGGTCAGGCCGACGCGATGCCGAGCAGCCGCTCTGCGTTGCCGTGGGCGATCCGTTCCCGATCGGTCGGGCTGACCGGCAACCGGTCGAGGAAGCCGCGGGCCTCGGCCATGTCGGCGTACGGGTGGTCGGCCGCGAACAAGATGCGGTCCGACCCGACCTCTAACAGCAGAGTCAAGAACGGGGCCACCGCGGTGAAGCCGCTCAGGGTGTAGTGCACGTTCTCCCGCAGATACGCTCCAAGCGGCCGGTCAAGATGAGTGAAAGCCGCGGGCAGAGCCTGCTCGAGTCGGGGCAACATGAACGGCAGACCCTCGCCGAGATGTCCGACGATGAGCTGGAGGGAAGGGAACCGATCGAAGGCGCCACTGAGGATCAGGCGGAGTACGTGCAGCGCCGTGTCGATGTGCCAGCCCCAGGCCGCGGTAGCGAGACCGTCGGCCACCTGGTCGGGATAGTTGCCGCGGTAGAGCGTGGCCACGACGTCGGCGGGCGGCGGGGTGGGGTGTAGGTAGATCGGGACCTCGAGCGACGTGGCACACTCCAGGATCGGCCAGAAGAAGCCGTCGTCGAGGTAGCGGCCCCGGACGTGACCGTTGATCAAGGCACCGGAAAGGCCCAGCCCGGTCACAGCCCGCTCGAGCTCAGCGGCGGCGGCCCTCGGGTCCGCGGTCGGGACCGCGGCCAGCCCGGCGAAGCGCCCCGGATGCTTCTGAACCGCCTCCGCGACGCGGTCGTTGGCGTCCCGTGCCAGCGGCACCGCCTCGCCCGGGTCGAGCTGCTCAACCCCCGGTGCCGTCAGCGAGAGCACCGCGAGATCGATGCCGGCGCGTTCCATCTCGGCGATCCGCCCGGGCCCGAGGTCACACAGCCTGCCGACCAACCTGTCGATGCCGGCGGCAACAGCAGGGTGCTCAGCCGCTGCTTCAGCCTGGCTGATCAACGTCTGTCCTGGTCCTGCCATGAAGGCCGGCGTTGCATACGCCTCCTCGATGGCGATCACCCTCACGCTGGCTCCCTGAAGATTTTGAAGGCGCACTATCAAAAAACAGTCTAACTTCATATTTCGGTCCATCAAGAACTGACGATCCAGATGAACGACCCTCGGTGTCCGGGCGGCTGCCTCATCGTTGCGTGCGGGTTGCCAGGTAGTGGGGAAAGCGACGACAGCGAACGAAGTCGTGGCCAAGCGAGGCGGGTCCGGCTCGGTCCCGACGGGCGGATGACCATGCTCGGGGTCATCCTCTGGGACTCAACAGCGAGCGCAGATCGAGACTCTCCAGTGGTCGACAGGTCAGGACCTGCTGCGTGTCGGCGCAACGGTCATTGTCGAATGGGAGACCTGGGCTCGCGAAGAGCGAGAGGCTCTGCGGATTCGGGCGCGCGAACTGGGAGCATCAACCGAGCTGATCTACCTCGACGTACCGCTTACGAGCTGTGGCGAGGTATCCAGGAACGCGGCATGAAGCACCGGCCGATCGAGCGGTCCGATGTTGATGCCTGGTTCCACGTCTTCCAGGCTTCTGACGCCCTCCAGATGAGGCTCTACTGCCCGTCGATCGTGTAGAGGATTCGGTGCGACGCTTGCTGGACGCGTTCCGCCCGTTGCTGTGTGCGGCGGTGCCCCTGGACGTTCCGCGTGCGGCACTCGAGCACCGTCCCGCTCGACGGTCGAGGTGACCGATCTGTGGAACCCGCCACACCACTCCAACGACGACTCCGATCAGCAGAACAGCGGCCGCGGTCAGGAAGGTCGCCTGCAGGCCGAATCGTTCGGCCACGAGCCCCCGGAGCAGCGCGCCTCCCGGCCTGGGCCAACCGCTACGTGCTCGCACCGATGACCAACAAGCGGAGCCATGAACGGCATACTGTCGAGACCGAGTACCAGTGGCTGCTGGCCCGCGGCCGCGGTGGGTTCGCCGCGGTGAAGACCTGCGCCGCCTACATCGCCGACAGCGGTCGCACATGGACCGGTCAGCTCGGCATCGCCTCCGGCAAACACCTGCCCGGCCTCACCCGGCTCGCTCAGGGCCTGCGGGCCACCGGCACCCGGTCCCTGGTCCAGCTCCACCACGGCGGCCTGCGCGCCGATCCCTCCTTAGCCGGCCGGCTTCGCGCACCGTTCGACGACCCTGAATCCGGGGCCGTCGCCATGGACAGCGGCGACGTGCAGCAGATGGTCGAGGACTACGTGGCGGCCGCGGTGCGAGCCGAACGGGCCGGCTTTGACGGGGTGGAGGTCCACGGTGCGCACGGCTTCCTCCTCGCCCAGTTCCTCGACCAACGCAACCAGCGCCGCAACGGCTACGGCGGAACGCTCGAGCACCGCATGCGAGCCCTGGTCGAGGTGCTGACAGGCATCCGATCGGCGACCGGGGACGACTTCCAGCTCGGCGTGCGCCTCAGCCCAGAGGCGAAGAGAAACTCACTCGCCGAAGGACGCGAGGTGGTCCGGCAGATCCTCAGCAGCGAGGTCGTCGACTTCGTCGACATGACCCTGTTCGACGTCTACGCCACACCGCACTACAACGGCGACGGTGGCCTGCTCATCGACGCCTTCACCGACCTGCCCCGTGGGGACACGCTGCGGGGCGTCACCGGTCATGTGCTCTCGGCCGAGGACGCTGCCTGGCGCCTGGCCAAGGGTGCCGACGTCGTCGGGATCGGGGTCGGCGCGATCCTCCACCACGACTTCGCCAACCGTGCCGCGGGTCGACACCGGGTGCCTGATCACGTTGGGAACTGCGCGGGCTAGGAATCGTTGGCTTGGGATTATCTGACTAACGGCATCAGCGGATCGGACACCGGCGGTGCGTCCGGTCCACGTCCTCGTCGGACGGCAGGGATCTCCCCTGATCGGGGGACCCGGGTTCATCCCCCCGGTCGACCGTCTGGTGGATGTCAGGCAGCGTCCACCGACAGCAAGATCGTTCTGGTCGGGCACTGATCCGGACGACAGCGATCACCTCGACTGTCACCACCTGCCGTAAAGGACTAGCCATCATGAACTTCCGCCGCACCGCCGCCACCGTGCTCGCCGCCGCCGCCGTCACCGTCCTCGGGACCGGTGTCGCCTCCGCCGCGACCCCGGCCGCCCCCGCCGCCGTTTCTGCCGCGACGTCTGTCGCGACGTCCGCCGCCGCCGACACGCCCTTCCAGCTGACCAACAACTCCAACGTGCAGCTTGTCGTGACCAGGATCTCCGGCAGTTGCACCAATGCCTGCCCCGGCCTGGGCTACGCCATCCAGCCGGGCGAGACGCGGACCTGGGCGATCCCGGCCGGCAACAGCGTGTCCCTGGACCTCCAGGCCAAGACCCGCAACGGCAACGTCGGTGGAGTGGGCAGGGTGGTGTTCCTCCACTTCGCCAACGACGTGGCGATGACCCACGCCAACCCCGGTGCCGGCTCCGGCCTGCGTGAGACGACGACCAACACCTCGGTCACGTTCACCAACTGACGGCGGACCAGGCACCTCACGACGGCTCCCGCCCCCGGCGACGACCCCGGCCCAGCCGTCGTCGGTCCCGGGACATGAGGCCGGGATCGTCGAGAACGCCCGAAGCGGTCGCCCTCCGATAGCCGGGCGAGTCGATCGGACCTGCGGGCTTTCAGGAGGGTCCGACTTTTCGCCGCCCCGGTGGACACCACTTGGGTTGACATAACCGCCCGGGCTCGGTGAGGCATTCGGCGAAGAGCTTCGCGAGCAGCCGCAGGATCGTAGGACCTCCTACGACAGTTTTCGTTTGACGGTCGTCTTCCGACGCGCTCGCCATCGGGCTTCTGCTGCGGGAGGCGGGATCAGGGCCACGCGACTCCGCCTGTCCAGGATGGCTGACAGGATTCGGGCATGGTGACCCACCAGTACCTGGACATGGACGGTTGCTCAGTCTTCTACCGGGAGGCCGGGCCACCCGGGGCGCCGGTCATGCTGCTTCCGCATGGTTACCCATGCTCGTCGTATGAGTTCCGGAACCTGATGCCGCGGCTGGCCGACCGGTGGCGGCTGCTGGCGCCGGATTTTCCCGGTTGTGGCTACAGCGACACCCCCGACGACTTCCACTACTCCTTCGACGGCTACGCCGACTTCCTCCACGCTTTCCTCACCAGGAACGGCGTGAAGAGGTGCGTGTTGTGGCTGCACGACTTCGGCTCCCAGATCGGGCTCCGACTGGCCATCGCGCACCCCGAGATCGTTACGGGGCTGATCATCCAGAACGGCGACATCTATCAAGACCAGCTGGGCCCCGGCTACGCCCCGCTACAGGAATACTGGGACGACCCGAGCCCCGAGCGGCGAGCAGCGTTGGGCGAAGCCATCAGCGAGGATGGCTACCGCGACGAGTTCCGCAACGACCTGCAGGGTCAGCGGCTCGCTCAGCTGCCTCCGGATCTGTGGCAGCTGCACTGGTCACTGACCAGCCCCCGTCGCCGTGAGATCTACACCGACGTCATCGCCGACCTGCGGGAGAACCTCTCCTGGTTTCCCCGCTACCAGCAGTGGCTGCGCGACTACCGGCCGGCCGCCCTCATCGTGTGGGGATCCCTGGATCGATACATGCCGTCAGGGGCAGCCAAGGCCTATCTGCGAGACCTGCCCGAGGCCGAGCTGCACCTGTTCCACGACGGCGGCCACTGGCTCCTCGAGACCCACCTGGACGATGTTGTGCCCCTCACGCGCAACTTCCTGACCGGCCTGCGACCATGACGCCGCCAGAGTGCGGGCGGACCTTCCCCTCTACGGCGCAACCTCCAGTAGCCGGTAGCCGGTCAGCTATGCGCCTGGGTGCCGCTTCCCGCTCGAACAAACCCGAGAGCTCGTCGACGACGTTCGGGCCTTCTACCGGCCGCTGCGAGACCACGACTGGATCACCGTAACTTCCAGCCGCCTGCCCGGGTTTGTGAGCGTGTCGGCAGAGGGTCGCCTTGCGGTGGTGGGCCGGAGCCCGCAAGCGGCCCGTGGGACGCGAGCTGCTGGCCGCCGCCGGCTCGCGTCGGATGCTAGGTCAACTTCGGGTTCGAGCTGGTCCGGCCCCGCCGGGCCGTCCCGTTGATCGACGTCGGGCTGGTCCCGTCTCAATCAGGCGGGGCTGACGTCGATCAGGACCTTGCCCACGGCCCCGTCCTCGACGGCCTGATGGGCGGCGCCTGTGTCGGCCAGCGCAAACCGGTGCAGCGGCAGACCGGCGTCCTCACCGACTGCCAACACCCCGTCCTGCAGCGCGGCGGTGATGTCGGCCACCGCTTCGGAGAGAGCCAGGTCGCCAACCGTGTAGAGCAGCACGAATTGCCAACGCAGGTTCTTGACCATGCTCGGTCGTACATCCAGAGTCAGCTCGCCACCGCCGTCGTCGGCGTAGCTGGCGATCGAGGTGCGTGACCGAGCCACGGCCTGGTCGAGCTCGGCGTTCGCGCCGACGGCGACCTCGACGATCAGGTCGACCCCATCGGGTGCGAGTTCAGCGATCACGGCGGCGGCGTCCTGCTCGCGGTAGTTGACCACGTGCTGGGCTCCAGCCGCGGTGGCCAGGTCGGCCTTGGCCGGCCCAGAGACCGTGGTGATCACGGTGGCCCCGGCCCAGCGAGCCAGCTGGATGGCCGCGTGACCGACCGCACCGGCACCACCGGAGACGAGGACGACTTGACCTGCGAGGGCACCGGGTTGCAGGCGGCGCGGCCCGTCCTCCGCCACGGTCAGCGCCCGATGGGCGGTCATCGCCGGAACCCCGAGGCTGGCGCCGACGTCGAAGCTGACCTCGTCGGGCAGCCGGACGACCCGCTCAGCCGGCAGGGTGGTGTATTCCTGCGCTGTGCCCGTCGGCCGCTGGTGGCCGGACAGGTAGGTCCAGACCCGGTCGCCGACCGCGAGGTCGGCGACGCCATCCCCCACGGCATCGACCACGCCGGCACCGTCCTGATTGGGCGTGACTTCGGCGAAGGGGGGTGCCTCGCCCGGTCCGGAGCCGCGGCGAGACTTCCAGTCGGTCGGGTTGACCCCGGACACGATGACGCGGACGCGGACCTCGCCCGACCCCGGCGCGGTTGGCTCACGATCAACGAGCTGCAGAACGGACGGGTCACCGGTCTCGGTGTAGATGATGGACTTCACGAGAGGGACAACCTCAGACACGTTCCGCTGATTCCGCACGTCGCCGTAGACCGGCCAGCTGCCACACCCCGCCGCCGTGGATCAAGCTCGCGGATCTTGGAGATAGGACAAGCCTCGGTCGTTTGACTGACTAATCACTCATTTATAAGATGGGGGCATGTCTCGCCGCCCCAACGCCGCCCATCGGGAGGCTCTGCTTTCGGCGGCGACACAGATGATCGCTGACCAGGGACTCGGTGTCGCGACCGCGACCATCGCGAAGCAGGCGGGAGTGTCCGCGGGAACCCTCTTCAACCACTTCGAATCCAAGCCTGCCCTGGTGAACGAGCTGTACGTGTCGTTGAAGTGTGAGATGGGTAGAGCCGCAGCGGAAGGTCTCCCGGTCGAGGCGAGCCCGCATGATCAGCTTCGCCATGTGTGGGTCCGGTGGTTGGGCTGGGCGACGGAGGCGCCGGAGAAGCGGCGCGCTCTCGCACGTCTCGAGGTCGCGGAAGACATCACCGAGGAGAGCCGCGAAACGGTCCATCAGGCTTTCGCGGGCACAGGCGAGCTCCTGGAGAGGTGTCGGGTGGGCGGGCCGATGCAAGACGTGCCGCTCGGCTTCGTCTTGAGGATCCTCTCCGCAATCGCGGACGCAACCATCGACGCCCTCATCGCCGAGCCCGGCCCCGGCCCCACGTCCAACGACACCCGAAGCATTGCCGCGTTCGACGCGATGTGGCGCGCCGTCGCGGGCTGACGACACCTAACCTCAGGAGTGACCATGAACGACCAGCGACCCGCTTGGGTCGTCACCGGACCGACGTCCGGCATCGGCTACCGCACCGCCCTTGAGCTCGCTGCGTACGGAACCGTGGTGCTCGTCGGCCGGAACGCTGACAAGCTCGCCGCTGTCCAGCGTCAGATCGAAGACGGCGGAGGAGTCGCCACACCAGTGGTCGCCGACTTCGCCGACGTCTTCAGCGCACGCCAGGCTGCCTCGCAGGTCGCCGCCCTCGACCTCTCGGTCCGCGGCGTGCTCAACAACGCAGGGATCATGTTGTCTAAACCGGCCACGAGCCCACACGGTTGGGAGCTCGCCTTCGCGACGAATCATCTCGGTCCGTTGGCTTTCACCGACGCCCTCGTCCCTGCTCTCGCAGACGGCACGAACGTCGTGTTCATCGCCTCAGCGGTCGAGGATCCGGAGCGGAAGCCTGCGGTGCGAGCCGGATTCCGTGGCAGCCGCTACATCTCGGCCGAGGCAGCGGCCCGCGGCGAGTACCGGCCCGGTGGCTCACCCCGCCCCGGCATGGACGCCTACGCCACGTCGAAACAAGGCAACCTCGCGACCGTTTTCAGCCTGGCACGACAGCATCCGCGTCTGCGCTTTCGTGCGATCGAGCCCGGCGTGAACCCGGCATCGAATCTGGGCAGTGATGTCCCACCGGCACTGCACGTTGTCGCACGGGTGCTGTCGCCGGCGTTGACGCTGCTGCCGCACTTCACCACTCCGAAGCGCGCAGCACGAGTCATCGTCCGGATCGTCACGGACCCGTCCGCCGAGACCGGCGTCTACTACGACGAGAACGGCCGCCCCATGGCCGGCTCGAAACAGATCAACGACCCGGCATACGTCGACCGATACGTGGCGGAGAGCCGCGACCTCCTCGCCTCGGTTTCCGGCTGACTGACAATCGTCCGCCCACTACGGCACGCGTCAGAGCACCTTCTCGCTAGCTGATCGGCTACCACGCGCGTCGCAGCACGGTCCGCTGGCGGTGCGCATGCGTGCGCCGATGGGCGGACGGCTAGCGTGTGCGTTTCCCCACGACCGACGACCACGGCGTGCGTATCCCGCACCTCGCACGAGCGGTGCGTATTACTGGTGTCAGGATCACTCGGACCCGTGTTGCGTGGTTGCGGACCAGCGCCAGCGGACCGGCACGTTGAACACGGGCGCGGGTGTCGAGAGATCCGGCTCCGGACGGATGGTGGGGCGGGCGGAGGGACCCACCGGGGCGGTAAGCGGGTTGGCTTGATTGACCGGCATGGGGTCCACGCTTATCGTTCGCCGGGACAGGTTGGCAGCCGTGCGGCAGTTAGGTCGGGAGGACTTCGATGGACATCATCAATCGATTGCTCGCCGCCATCAACGCACACGACCTCGAGGCTGCCGCGGGGCTGTTTCACGAGCGCTACCACAGTGAACAGCCGGCGCATCCCGGCCGCGCATTCGTTGGCCGCGATCAGATGCATGCCAACTGGGCAGCGATGTTCGCAGGTGTACCGGATTTCCACGCCGAGCTGCCCCGGTCGGCTCAGCACGGTGACACCGTCTGGTCTGAGTGGAGTTGGTCCGGCACCCGAACCGACGGACTGCCGTTCGAAATGCGAGGGGTCACGCTGTTTCAGGTCGACGCCGAGTTCATCGTCGCGGGTCGGCTCTACATGCAGGACGTCGAGACGGCCCAGGTCGACATCGAACAAGCGGTCGAGGACCTGTCCGGGGAGCGTCCCCAGAACGCATCCAGCGCCGACAGTCGCTGAGCAACTCGGGAGCCCAGCCTGCCCGTCGTCGCGCTGCTGCCTGGACGGGGTCTGATCCGCACCGGCGAGATGGCGGCCGCCATGACGGACACGGCAGGTGCTGTGGCACGGTGATGACTCAGATGGCGACTCGCAGTCACACGCTCGCTGTGTGGGCCGTCCGGCGACGCATCTGACGCGAGCTGGCTGCCAGCGCTGCTTTGATCATCAGAGGGTGCGCTGCGCCTTGGCCAGGTTCTCGCGCAGCTCGTCAGCGTTCTGTCGGACGACGTAGGCAGGACGGTCACGTTCGACGCGCCAGGACTCGGAGAGGGTACCGATGTTCACGGTGTCGAAACCGAGCTGGTCATAGAAGTCGGTGACGAACGCTACTGCGTCCGGATCGTCGCTGGCGGTGGCGAGTGCTCGCCGCCGAGGATCGCCTGCCGGGTATCCGTCGGTGGTGATGTCCTTGGCCATGATGTGGTTGAACGCCTTGGCGATCTTCGAGGTCGGCAGATGCTGCTGCAGCAGACCGGTGCTCGTTGTCTCACCGCGATCGAGTTCCTCGATGTGACCGTCGCGCTCCCAGTAGTAGTTGTTCGCGTCGAGGACGATCTTGCCGGCCAGCGGTTCGACCGGGATGTCGCCGTAGGCACGGAACGGAACTGCGACGACGGCTACGTCCGCTGCCGCCGCTGCCTCTGGTGCCGTGGCTGCTCGAGCTCTCGGGCCTAGCTCGACGATCAGGTCGTGTAGCGTCTCTGGCCGCCGCGAGTTCGCGATCACCACGTCGTATCCGAGCCCGACCGCCGCTCGCGCAACCTGTCCACCGATGTTGCCCGCTCCGATGATGCCCAGTGTCGTCATAGAGGCCGCAACGTCTCGGCGGCACCGATGTTCCACCCTCGGCTGCAGGTGCTTGCCTCGCTCGACGGACGAACACTGGGTGTGTCCCGCATGACCGACCTCTTGTCCGTGCTTCTCAGTGACGACGGTTTGTGAAACCCCTCTGACAGAGTCCGCCCGGTTGTCATCGACGCGACAGGGCGAGAGTGTCGTTGAATGCTGCTTGAGTCTCTTCGGTCAGGTTTGCTGCCGTGGCTGCTCGCAGTCTTGCGGTTTCATAGCACGCCAGGGCCAGTTGGGCGGCCAGAATGGCAACTGGCTGGGGAGTGCCGCGGCGTTGGAGAAGTTGGCTGAGGCGGCTTGCGATCTGCTGCTTCTTCAGTGCATCGCGTGCTTGGAGATCTGGATTCAATTCCAAGAGCGTCGAACGTCGATGGTAGGCATCGTGGTCCTCGGCTGCCTGTCGGCATAGGTCGAGAACGATCGGACGGAGCTGTTCGATGGCTTCGCTCGGAGTGCGGGCCGTGCCTGCCGTGTTGTCCTTCTCGGCCAGGGCAACCGTGTCGAGCATGGTCTGCTCTCTAGCAAACACCACCTCGGTCTTGTCGCCGAAATAGCGGAAGAATGTCGTGCGTCCCACCTCTGCCTGGGTGGCGATGTCAGTCACCGATACGTTGCTGAACCCATGGATTGAGAACAGCTGATCGGCAGCTTCGATGATGCGCAGCCGGACCCGCTGTCGTTTGCGCTCGGCCAGCGATGTCGTGCTTCGGCGGGAGACAACTTCGGACACGTCGTCCGAGTGTAGTCCCGCCCTGGTCTCCCGTACCGAACGGTACTCAGTATGATATGGTACTGAGTACCACGAAGCTTAAGGGAGAATGGCCATGTTGACCACCGAAGAGCGTAACCAGATCGCGGAGACCCTCGCGCTCCACGCCTACATCGCCGACGAGAACCAGCTCGACCAACTCGACGAGATCTTCACCCCGGATGCGGTCTACGACATGAGTGCATCGGGAATCGGGGTCTTCGACGGGGCCGACAACATCCGCGCCGCCGCCGTTCAGATGAGCGCCAGCGGGTACGCGCCCACCGCACACTTCGTCACGAACGTCATCATCGCCGAGGATGGTCCTGCGGCGGCAACCGCGAAGTCGCGGGGACTCATGATCATGCACGACGGGACAATCCACGCAGTCACTTACCACGATGCCCTCCGCCCTCACCAAGGCCGCTGGCGGATCAGCCGTCGCATCATCACACCCATCCCGGTCCAGCCCGGCGAACCCGCCTCGCACTGACACGAAGCTAGACGGTGGGTCCAAGATCGACAGGCCCGACGATCAGGCGTACACACGCTGGCGCCTCGTCGTCATAGCCCGATCGCTTAACCCTTGAAAACCAGTGAAAACATCATGATCAACTCCACCCTGACTCGGTTCTTGATCGGCGAGGCCTGACCTCCGCCACCGCGGCGGCGACCATGATCGGCCATACCTCTTCGACTTCAATGAGACCCACATCTTCAATGACCGGTGGCCACCGCACGCAAAATTCCACAACCCGCAGACCATGACTGCCGGGGTCGCCTTGTCGGTCGCCGCCCTCTATCACCTGGGATACAAGCGGGCGGAGAGTTGACTGACCCAGTAGATGCTCGCGCTGCCCTGCCGATCCTCGGCGCGATCGGGTTGGGCTACGTACTCGGACGAGCCCGGCTCAACTCAAAGGAGAGTGCACTATGAAACGCATCCACTACCACCGATACGGCGGGCCGGAGGTGCTGCGACTAGAGGAAGCCGAGCTTGCGCCGCCCAGCAACGGACAAGTCGTGATTGAAATACGAGCCGCCGCCGCCAACGCCATGGACTGGAAGATCCGCAACGCAGACATGCGCCTGATGACCATCGGCCGGTTCCCGCGCGGAGTTGGGCACGACGTCGCCGGCGTCGTCAAAGCCGTCGGCCAAGGCGTCACCGATCTCCACGCGCGACGCCGTGCTCGGCGCCGCAAGCATGAGGCATGCCGGAGCCTTCGCCGAAGCCATCACCGCCGACCAGAACGCCGTCGCACTGAAACCGGCAGCCCTCAGCTTTGAACAAGCCGCCACTTGCCCATCGTCAGCGTCACCGCGTTCCAAGCGCTCTTCAACGCCGCCGACCTACAGTCCGGCCAAACCGTGTTCGTCCACGGATGCCTGGGAGGCGTCGGTCGCGCCGCCGTTCAACTGGCCTCCCATCACGGCGCCTCGGTAGCCGGCAGCTGCCGCATCACTTCCGCGTCCGCCGCTGCCGAGCTCGGAGTGGACCCCGTCGTCGTATTCGACGTCGACCCGCGCCGCTCCGACGCCGCTTCGATCTCATCTTCGACACGACCGGCTCACTACCCGTCGCCACAGCGCGTGCCCTCCTCAAACCGGGCGGCCGAATCCTCGACATCGTCCCTACCGCACGCAAACTCTTGCGAAGCCTGACCCCAGGCCCCTACACCGCCTTCATGGGCAGCCCGAACGCCGACGATCTCAGGTCGGTCGCCGACGCCGCCGCTCGAGGCGATCTGGTCATACCAATCGCCCGCACCGCACCCCTCGCCGACGCCATCCGAGCACTCGCCGAACTGGAAACCAATCACAACCCTCGAAACGGCAAACTCATCATCACCATGAACTAACGACCCCTGAGGTGGGTCGAGGGGTCTTGTCAATGTTCGTCCCGCACGACCGACCCCCTGTGCGGTGTCCCGCACGACCGTTACCGTCGTTGATATCCGGACGGCCATCAGCGTGCCCAGAGCGCCGATGATCACGAAGAGCAGGATCCGCTCGAGCCGCGGGTAGCCAAGATGGGCATCGACTACGCCCGAAAGAGGGTCCGCTCACGGAATATCCCTGCCGACCTCAGCCTTCATCGAACAACCGCAACGGTTGAGCTCCGAGGGGAACGACAAGACAGTGGGAAGTCGACCCCTGGCAACCTGTCGTCGTAGTAGAGGCGCCCGATTGCCGCGGACAGCACGCCGCGAGAACTGGCAGCCGCTGGAGACTCTCGCCGGACCCGTCATCTCCCGCGAGCCTGCCGTGCTGGGCGATGAGTCTGAGGTGCACCGGCGGTCTGACCGACGAGCGCTCGTTTGGAACGTTCCCTCAGGCACCCGGTAGGAGCTGTCATGTCGTTGATCGATTCGGTGATCGACCAGTCTCGAGATGTTGCTGCGATGATCGCGGGCGCCGATCCCGCGACCCCGGTGCCGTCCTGTCCGGACTGGACGCTGCGCGACCTCGTCGAGCACGTCGGGGCCACTCAACGGTGGGTGACTCGCCTCGTCGCAGATCAGGTCGCGGATCCGATGGCGGCGTTCTCGATCGCTTCGGAGAAGGCGCCCACTGATCCGGGAGCGTGGCCCGAGTGGCTCGAGAACGGCGCGGCGAGCGCGGCTGCAGCCTTCGACAGCGCGCCAGCCGGGGCGGCCGTGTTCGATCCCGCTCTCAGTGGCGACGGGCTGGGCTATTGGTCGGCACGACTGTTCGGGGAGGTGTCGGTCCATCGGATTGACGCAGCCCTTGCGACCGGCAGCCCGTACGTTCTCGATCCCGATCTCGCCGGTGAGGCAATCGACGAGTGGCTGTCCAACCTGACCTCGGCGGGCTGGGCGGCCAACGTGCCCGGCTTCAGCGACGCCATGCGCGGCAACGGCGAGACCGTCCGTTGGTCGGCGCCCGGCATCGACCGCAGCTGGACAGTCCGGCGTACCGAAGCACCGCTCGAGCTGGAGCGTGGCACTGCTTCGACCGGCACCGGCACCGCGACCCAGGACGCCACGGTGACCATCGAGGGTGACCCGCTCGATCTGCTGTTCGTGATCAGCCGGCGTCGACCGATGGACGAGGCCACCCAGTGCACGGTCGTCGGCGACCGGGCCGAGCTCGATCACTTCGTCGGCCACATGGTCTGGGTCGGCGCCTGAGCACCCGACGACGCCAGGGGCATCCCGACTCACGCCGATGATGGACGCCGTGCGGACGGACTGGGGAGAACCAACGCGAGTCGACGTGGTGGTCGTGGAAGAGCTCGCGGATGGACGGGTGTCTCCTGATGACCATCGGGGTTCCGCGGCGACCGCCAACGACTCGGTCGAGTAGTACCCGTCAGCACGTCCCGAAACCAGAATCGAAGGCCGCCGCTGGCAGCGGATAGTGAGCCGGCCGACAGCGTTGCGCCGTGGTGTCGCAGTGACCTTCAGGCCACCCAGCACGGTCGCACGCGCAGTTCCTTGGATATCGGCGAGTACAACGTCGGACTGCTCACAACCCATGCGGTCCGGGTAGACGATGTGGCTCGCTGACTCGTCCGCCGTTGCCCACCAGGGCGAGATGTGACGAATCGGCCAAAGCCACCATGCATCGCCCGTTGGACGATCCGCTTCCGGCGAAGGTTGCGTTAACGCCTGAGACGATGTCAGCTGTGGACGATCTATCGATTCTGGCTGCTGACATCGACGCGATCAGCCGCCTGAGCGGTCAGTTCGTGCTCAGATCGGGCCAAGTGTCGTCGGAGTACTTCGACAAGTACTTGTTCGAGGCTCAACCGGCTCTACTTCGACGGGTCGCCGCGGCCATGGTTCCATTGCTGCCGAAGGACACCGCCATGGTTGCGGGTCTGGAGCTCGGCGGCATACCGATCGCAACCATGGTCAGCTCCCTCACCGGCATACCGACGCTGTTTGTTCGCAAGCACCCCAAGACCTACGGCACCCGCCGAGTTGCAGAGGGCGGCGAGGTTGCCGGCAAGACCGTCACGTTGATCGAGGACGTCGTCACAACTGGCGGCGCTGTCCGGGATGCCGCTGACGCTCTTCGTGGTCTGGGCGCCACAGTCGCTGTGGTGGTGTGTGCGATCAATCGAGGCACCGAAGAGCAACCGCTCGACGATGTCGCGATCGAGGTGCGGCCCGTCCTAACCCGCGACGACCTCGATGCCGCGCACGAGCGGACCGGTAGCCGGTAAGTAAGGGGTGCTGCCACGACGACCGGATCTGTGTCGTCGGGGCTTGTCCATCTTGCGATATCGTCCCCCGAGCCAAAGGAGGATGCGATGGGCTTCTACCTGCTGGTGTATTACAGCAGCGGTGAGACTTTGCGGTCGGACCAGATCGAGTCGAATCGGCAGGCGTGGCGTTCGTGGAACGCTTCACTGAACGAGACCTATGGGATCAAGACCTCCTACGGCGCAGTAGTGACAGCTGACGGGGTTTCGGACTACCACGGCGATCTCCGAGGTGCCTCCATCATCGAGGCGGCTTCGTTTGACGATGCCACCCGCATCGCAAGGCGCAGCCCCAGTGTCGCGTTCGGCGGCCGGGTCGAGGTATTCGAGGAGTTCTGACAGTTAGTTTGGTTCTGTTGTAGCAAGACGGCGCCGGTGAAGTCACGCTGGTGCGTCGGTCACCGGTCATCCAGCAGGCGGCGAGCCGTGGCCGCGCAGGTCGGCTGGCGGCAAGGGTAGGAGACCCCGGGTGCGGCGCGGTTCGGGCAGGATGGTGCTGTGACGAAGGGCGGTTGAGCAGCTGACAACACCACCCCGCCGTCAGCCGTTCTCAATCGATCCGACGGTCGGCTACTACGCGCGTCGCAGCACGAGGGTCGTGCTGCGGCGCAACGCTGCGCGGGCTCCTGGCCCTTCTGGGCTGGCCGTCAGGCCCTCCGAAACTCGCTACCGTCGTGCCCATGGCCATCACTTCCGTGCTCGACTTCCAGCTCCGTCCCGATGCCCCGGCCGATGCCGAAATACGCATCAGCTCGATCCTGTCCCAGACCCGGGCCCGCCCAGGGTGCATTTCTGCCGACGTCATCCGTGATCTCGACGATCGGCGGCATCTCGTCGTGATCGAGATGTGGGAATCCTTGGAGTCGGACGAGGCCTATCGCGAGTGGCGGGCAACCCCGGAAGGGGCAAATGAGCTGCGCGAGCTGACAGAAGGACAGATCGCCCTGACGCGCTACGAGCCAACCACCATCTGAACGTTCGGCGGAAATCCCTCGCTGTCTTCGACGAACTGTTCGTCGAGCAGGATGGCCATCATCGTTGCCACGTTGTTGAGCACCGCAGTGGCGCGCGGACCGTGAAGTCGGCCACAGCAGCTGCCTCAGTGCAGATCGTGGATTCCAACCGGCGCGGCTTGCGGGAGATCGGAGCACATCGGGGTCGGCACTCATCTGAGATTCTCGGTAGCGAAATAGGGCTCGGCTGCCTCCAGTCGCGGCACTGACACGCCTAGGCGGCGGGCTTCGGCCAGGGTGTCGCGGCAGACCGCGCGCAGTTCCTCGGGGTTCGCGTGCGACTCCATCACGGTGCGTGTCGGCGGGAAGTGACCAAAGAGCCAGGCCAGCGCCGGTGCGGTCAGCCAGACCGGCCCCGTGAACGGCAGCACGTCGCTGCGATGTCGCCGGAGGTCGACGCCGCGGGCCGCGGCGATGGGCAGGAGCTCGCGGGTGGCCAGGATTGCCTCGCGCACGTCGCGTCGTCTCCTGGCCAGCTCGGCGAGCGAGCCCAGACGCAGGCTCTGCGTGTGCAGGCCCGCGTTCTGGATGAAGTGGATCAACAACCAACCCCGGAAGTCGGTGGTTTCGCGGCTCTTGAATCCGGCCTGGCGGAACATCGTGCGTACGGCTTGCGCGCGCTCGGTCGGTGGCCCGCCGAGGGTGCCGAAGAAGACGATGGGCAGCAACGCGGCTCGTAGCACGCCGTCGTCGCCGAAGCCGCCACCGGCGCCCGGGAATCCCCAGGCCACCTGGCCGGTAGGCAGGGCGTCGACCGCGGCCGATGGCTCGACCCACAGATTGTTGAAGACGAGGACCGTTGCCTGGCCGACTCGCGGTGCCAGGAAGGACACGGCCTCGGCGAAGCTGTAGTGCTGCACGCTCACCATGATCAGGTCGAAGTCATGGTCCGGCTCCAGTGATTCGCGGTACCGAACCGGCCACTTCTCGGTCACGCGCTGCCCTCGCAGCCGGCGCCGCGCGTCGAGCAGTTCGAGGTCGATCGCCGCTCCGTACTCCGCTGCTCGACCGGGACGTACGTAGAACTCGACCTCGTGCCCGGCCCGCTCCAGCGCCCACCCGTACGCCACGGCGATCACGCCCCTGCCGAACATCAGGATCTTCATTCCCGCACCTCACGGTCTTCGGAACCAACGCTACAATCGGAGACTATCTCCATTTAGACGATATGGAGACAAGTTCCGTTTGTCAAAGGAGGACTACCGGTGACCGCCACCAAGCCGTTGCGCGCCGACGCCCGGCGCAACCGTGACGCCCTGCTCGCCAAGGCTCGTGAGCTGTTCGCCGACGGCTGCTTCGACCTGCGGTTCGATGACTTCGCCCGGCTGGCCGGCGTGGGCACGGGCACGCTCTACCGGCACTTCCCCACCCGTGCTGCGCTGGCAGAGGCGGTCTACCGCGAGGAGCTCACCGCGCTGTGCGGCCGCGGCCGCACGCTTCAGGCCACGCTTCCCGCGGCGGAGGCCCTGGCGGCCTTCCTCCGTGGCGTCGTCGGTCACCTGCACAACAATCAGGGCCTTGCGCGTACGCTCGCGACCCTGATGACCGCGCGTCCGGACGCACTTGCCGACGGCGGCCGGGAACTGGACCAGGTCATCACCGATCTGCTGGCGGCAGGCGTCGAGGAGGGCACCGTGCGCGATGACGTGGGCGCCGGCGCCGTACTGATGGTCCTCCAGGGAATCTGCACGGCCTGCGGCGAGCCGCGCTCACGAGGCGATGCAGACGGCGCCGTCACTCTCGTGCTCGACGGCCTGCGCCGATAGAGGTTCCGTTACTCGGGCGGGCTCTCGTCTGCCCGGGTCGACCACGAGACCAGTGCCGAGGAGACTCCCCGGTGGAAACGCACCGCGTCGTTTTCCGGTTCAACAAGTTGTGGGGCGGCTGTCGATCCGCGTCGACGGCGTCCTCATCGCCGAAAGGGCGGCCCGACCTGATCTTCCCATCTCGCGCTCGCAGACCTCGCGCACCCAATCTTCGGTCGTGCCAGGCGACGCATTCAGGAGTCTGACGACTTTGATGGCGTCTTGGTGTCGGACCAGAGCGACACAATGCCGCCGTACTTGTCCCTCCGGACGGCCTCCACATCGACGACGAATTTCTCGTCCGCCACCTTGTCATCGGCATACGGACCCGAGGACGTCACGTATAGGTTCAAGAGGGCCTCCAACGCGTTGGCTCCCTGAAATGCCTCGATCGATGAGTCTCTCCAACGAAACAGCTGATTCACGGCCTCCGTTGCCGCCGCGAGACCACCCAGTACCCCAAGCATCAGCCGTGGGACATCCGCAACTGGTGTCAACACCGGAATGGCGACCGTGCTGACGATTGCGATGATTCGCGCGACCCGGTATCGGGTCAGATGGCGGACCGCATAGTTCTGCAGCTGCACGATTTCCGCACGAACTCGATCCACGAAGTCGTCGAGAGGGTCGATGTCGACCCCGTCGAGTTCGGACCGAATGTCTGGTTCGCCCATGCTCGCTACGGGCGAGGTTCCGGGCGCGTATCGTCGGGATCCGTTTGCGCCGTCTCCCCAACATGATCGCCTGGAGGCGGGACCTCGCCGAGATTGTCTGCCATGTCGGCATCGCGACGCCTTCGTCGTGCTCGCGTCGGCCGCATTATCAGCCCACCATCGGCACTGCTACGCAGGAAAGGTGCCATTTCAGTCCGCTCCCCACCGGTCCGAACACCAACGCCTCTGGCGATTGATATCCAGCTATCGTCGCATGCCTCGGGTTCGCTTGCATAGGCAAAATTGCACCGACACAGGGCGCCGACTCGTGGCATCTCCGACCCATGAAAGCGGCCCGCAGAGACCTGCGATCGCTTCTCGGAACACCCCCACCTGTCGCGTGGATGCTCGTGTTGCTTCACCGGAATGATCGACGAGTACGAACGCGACGCCGACGGATCTATGAACCGGGTCGGCCAGGTCGCCAGCGGGCTCAGGTCGAGCAGCGGCCATCCCATGGAGGGCAAGGTTGCCGGCTGAGACACCACCCTCCGGTGATGTGGCGAGAAAAGTCAAGCGCTACTCGTCGAGATGACGACAGACTCAAGACATGAGCCAGACCGCCTCGTCCGACTACTTGGGCCGGTTCGTGGCGATCTTGGCTGAGTCGCTCGACCGGCCCGGGCGGGTGGACGATCTGGCTGATCGCTTGTTCGTGTCGCGATCCCACGTCGACCGGCTGGTCCGGGCGGCCGCTGGAGAGACTCCGGCCCAGTTCCAGCGGCGGATCCTCCTCGAGCGATCCGCCTTCCAGTTGTTGACCACGAGCCAGACGATCCTCGAGATCGCGATCACGGCAGGCTTTTCCTCCCACGAGGCCTTCACCCGTGCATTCAGTCGGGCCTACGCCCGCACTCCTTCGGACTGGCGCACCCAACCGACGCCGATTCTGCTCGGCACCCCCAACGACGTTCATTTCCATCCACCCGCAGGCATTCGCCTGCCCAGTCCGAGAAAGGTCACCCCGATGGAACTGTTGACCCGGATGGTCGACCACCACCTGTGGCTGCTCGCTTGCCTGGTCGATCGCGCCGCGACGCTCACCGATGCCCAGCTCGATACCGAGATCGTCATCTCGGTGCCGTTGGTCGACGACGAACCGACAGTGCGCCGACTGCTGTCACGGCTCGTCGGCCAGATGCACATGTGGAACGAGGTGATCGCCCTTCGCGGCTACGACTTCGCGATCGAACGCCACGAGCCGATCACGTCGATCCGCGGGCGGCTCGACGAACAGGGCCCAGTCTTCGCAGATCACGTCTCCCAAGTGATCGCAGAAGGTCGATTGGACGAAACCTTCGTCTTCGCCGACGCCACACCGCCGAAGATCTTCACCTACGGCGGTCTCATCGCACACGTCATCACCTTCGCTGCGCATCGACGGACTCTGGTGGTCGGAGCACTCACATCGTTCGGGATCGACGACCTCGACCACGGGGACCCACGCGAGTGGGTTCCAGCGCCGTCCACGGGGTAAGTGGAATGCAGATCGAGGATGTGGGCCAATGCCATGTTCTTCAAGCAGCTGTGCACACCGTTCCCCAGCCCGCGAAGCCGAGGCTTCGGGATGTGAGAAATTGGTCCGTTCGTGGCGACACAGGTCGGCCGATGATAGAACGGCCGTTGCCAGTAGCGATTCCCGAGACAAATCACCTTCGAGACGATTCGCTCTGGAAATAGGCGAAGGCCATTGATCGAGGCTCATCGTCGAACTCAGCCGCCCGGATTCGAGATGATGAGCCCATGCCAAGCTCGTTCACGATCCGGACCGTCCCGACGGTCGATCCGGACGTGTTGTTCGATCTCCCTCGCTAAATGTCGATGCGCATCTGGCATCCATGCGCGACTCCGGTGAGCGAGCTATCGGCGGAGTGACGTCGGGCCGGATCGTCCTCGGCGAATCGGTCACCTGGCGCGCGCGCGTCGCTTCGGCGTCTGGCTCGAGATGACCCCACCGCAATGCTCACCTCGTGGGGAGACTGGACTGAGCCAACGGTCACGCGGCGAGTCCTCGAGGTCCGCTCGGGGATCAGGCTCCGGCCTGTAGCCGCAGTCCGGAAAGGGTCAACTCCAGCGCGGCGCGGAACTGGTCGGCATCGTCGTGGCCGTCGAACTCGTCGATGATCTCGTGCACGAACGGGAAGTCCTCGGGCTCGAGCGCCCGCCAGGACTGGGCCCAGCGGTGGAGGTACTCGTCGCGGTCGACCGCTCCGTCCACCACCTCCGCCGGCGGCTCCTGCGCCATGTCGACGGCGTTGCCGATGACCACGCCGACGACGGCCGACACGGCGTGGAACCGCTGCCGCGCCGTGAGGTCGAGGCGGAGGGTCTGCTGACCGATGCGTTCGTAGAGGCGCAACGCGTTGACCTGGAGGTCGGTGTTCCGCATGAAGTACGCGCCCAGCCACGGCCGATCCACGATGGCGTCGAACAGCGTCGTGGCGATCGCCCTGAGGTCGTCGATCGGGTCGTCGCTGGCCGGTTGCCTCTCGATCTCGGCCAGCACCGCTCCGATGACGTAGTCGGTGGCGCGATCGAGCAGCTCGTCCTTGCTGGAGACGTACCAGTAGATGCTGGCCGCGCCACCGCCGAGACGGTTCGCGAGTGCCCGGAAGGTGAGGGCAGAGACCCCGGCCTCGTCGAGCAGGGCCACCGCCTCGATCAGCACGGAGTCCATCGAGTGCGAGGCGCGCTGGCGCTCCCTCGTACGTCGGTAGCGGGCCTGTGCCATGCCTCACATCCAATCGCAGTTGCGCAACATCGAACAGTGTTCTATCGTATCGAACGTTGGTCGATAATCAAACGACGTTCGATAGGAGGTTCGCCATGACTGTCACACAAACTCACAGCACCGCACGTACCTACCCCTCTCTGCGCGCTGCCTGGATTCCGCTGGCCGCGCTCTGTATGGCGTTCTTCGTCGAGATGGTCGACAACACACTGCTGTCGATCGCCCTGCCCACCATCGGTCGCGAGCTCGGCGGCACCACGACATCGCTGCAGTGGGTCGTCGGAGCGTACTCACTGACCTTCGGCGGCCTGCTGCTCACCGCCGGTTCGATGGCGGACCGGTTCGGACGCCGCCGCGTGCTGCTGATCGGACTTGCCGTGTTCGGGTCGGTCAGCCTGAGCGTCCTGCTCGTCACCACGACAGGCCAGCTGATCGCCCTTCGCGCCGCCTTGGGAATCGCCGCGGCGGCGATGGCCCCGATCACCAACTCGTTGGTGTTCCGGCTCTTCGACGACGACAAGCTGAAGATGCGCGCGATGACCGTGATGATCGTTGTCGGCATGGCCGGCTTCGTCCTCGGGCCGCTGCTCGGTGGCACCGCCCTGGCGCACGTGCGGTGGCAGTGGCTGCTCGTCGTGAACGCCCCGATCGCGCTGATCGCCTGTCTCGGTGTCCGATTCGGCATCGCGGCCGACCGGCGGGAGGACCTGACCAACGACAGGCTCGACCTGCCGGGCGCCGTGCTGAGCGTCGCCACGATCGGCCTGGCCTGCTACTCGCTGACCAGTGGTGTCCAGCACGGCTGGCTCTCCGCGATCACCATCGCGTCGATCGTCGGCGCCGTCATCGCCGGGGCCGCCTTCATCTGGCACGAGCGCCGCAGCGCATCGCCGATGCTCGACCTGAGCCTGTTCTCCACCGGTACGGTCCGCGGTGCCGCCATCGCCCAGATCGGTACGTCAATTGCCATGGCGAGTGTGATGTTCGGCCTGATCCTGCACTTCCAGTACGCGTACGGGTGGAGCCCGGTTCGCGCCGGGCTGGCCAATCTGCCGATGATCGTGACGATGATCGCCGCTGCACCGTTGTCCGAGGGTCTCGCGCACCGGTTCGGCCACCGCATCGCCTGTCTGATCGGCGCCATCTTCCTGGCTGGCTCGATCGGCGGGATGGCCTGGGCCGTCGATCACGGATATCTCGCCATTGCTGTCTGCATGGTGGGGATGACCATCGGCCTGCGTACCGTCATGACGATCTGCGCCGTCGCCCTCGTCGCGGCGATGCCGAGCAACCGTACGTCCATCGGCACCGCGCTCAACGACACCGCACAGGAGGTCGGCACCAGCGTCGGCACCGCCGTGATCGGCACCATGATCGCCGCCCTGGTTACGACCCAGCTCCCGTCCGGCGTCTGGAGCAGCGACCTCGTCCATTCGTTCTTCCACGGCGAACAGATCAGCTACGGCCTGCTCGCCGTCGTCGTCGGCATCATCGTGACAGTCGGCGCGCTGACGCTCACCAACTCACACGACACCGAGGAACCTGCGTGAAGCAATGGGCGACGACACCCAGAACGGCATGACCGGCAACGAAGTCCTCGGCTTCGACGCAGCGATCCCTGCCAACACGGACCAGACACGGCTCGAGTCGAAATACGCCGCCCCCGACGACACCCACCCCAACATCGACGGGGAGAAGCGTCTCGCGAGTGTGGCCGTCGACGCCCTGACGCGAATCATCCCGCCGTAACCGGCGGGTCGAGCCTCCTGGACATCACGATGGCCTTCGACTCACTCAGCCGGTCCCTCGGTCGTGGATGACTCGTCGTGGTGGCGCTCGGCCGCGCGGAACACCGTCGCCCGGAGACCGGGTGTCTGCGCGCCGATGAATTCCCAGGCCCGATCCACTCCCACGCAGAACATCGCCAGGACCGAGATCGCGATCAGATAGATCGGTCGAGGATCGTCCGGTGCGCCCGCGAGGGTCAGCGGCGCCAGCAGGGAGACGAACAGCGGGTTCAGGAACGCCGTCATCGCCGTTGCCGGACGCAGGCGCTGACGCGCATCGTTGCGGTGGTTCAGATCTTCGGTCCTGACGATGATCGCCACGAAGAGCAAATCCGATCAAGGCGCCGGCGAAGTCGGTCAGCGTTGGAAGGCCCAGGCGACCATGTGTGGGAACTCGGCTTGCCAGAAGGGGTCACCGTGGTCACCGACCCGCTCGACCATCATCACGTCGGCGCCGGCGTCGCGCAGCGCGTCGGCCCAGCGAGTCGCATTGCTCCAGGAAGAACGGCTCCAACGTGCCGGCCACGAGATACGTCCGCGGTAGCACGCTCGGCAGCGCATCGGACGGTCGGTAGCCGCCACCTGGGGACGCGCAGAAGATCGCGCCGTACACGTCAGGGTGACGAAGGCCGAGGGCGAGGGCGAGCTCGCCGCTCGCCGACACGCCGCAAACCGCCGTGCGTTCCGCCGACGGCGCGACGCCGAAGTTCGACGTGACCCACCGGCGGACGTCGTCGACGAAGAACGCCTCGTGCGCTGCGAAGCGCTCTTCGTCGAACGACGGTGAGTACTCACGAAGGCGCGCCATCTCATCCGGATCGTCGGCCCGATGGGCGCCGACGATCATCGTGGGTGGCACGTCGGCTGCTTCGAGATACCCGCCCCACTGCGAGATCAGCTGGCCATCACCGGCGAACACCACCGCCTCAGGCGCCTCGGGGGGCACGTACACCGTGACTTGGCGGCCACCTCCGTAGCCGAACTCCCCGGTGACCAGTTCACCCGCGAGCGGGTCCGCCCGGGCCGGTTCCGGCACAGATCCGCACGAGCCGAGCACGTCGTCGATGCTGGTCAGTCCGGCTTCTTCCAGATCGAGATGTGCTTGGTGCTGTCCGCGGTGACCGGAAGCCGGTTCCAGTCCGACCAGCGGTACGCGAGCCGCAGACCCGCGAGCTGCGCCATCAGGTCCAGCTCGGCCGGCCAGGCGTAGCGGAACGGTATCCGGCGGAACCGTCCGGATCCGTCGGCGGACACCGTGACGTGATTCGACGTGAACTGTTGCGTCACCACGTCGTACTGGTCGAAGCCCAGGTAGCCGCCGCCGGCCGGATCGGGAGCCACCGCGAAAGGAACGGTGTCCTGTCCGGGCGGCAGCTGCCGGAGGCCCGGGATGCCGACCTCGATGACGAACAGCCCCCCGGGTCGCAGGTGTGCGGCGGCGTTGCGGAAGACCGCGACCTGTCCGTCCTGGGTCGTGACGTTGCTGATCGTGTTGAACACGAGCAGCACCAACGAGAACTCGCCCGGCACCCGAGCCGTGGTCATGTCGCCGATAGTGACCGCGACCCGTTCGCCACCCGGCTTGTCGGCGATCCGCGCCGCCATCGCCCGGCTGAGTTCGATCCCCTTGACGTCGAGTCCGCGGGCCGCCAGCGGGGCTGCGATCCGACCGGTGCCCACCGCAAGCTCCAGCACGGCTCCGTCGCCGGCGAGCTCGGCCAAGACGTCCACCATCGGCTGCACGACCGCTGGATCATTGGCTCCACCGGGAGCGTCGTAGTCGGACGCCACGCTCTCGGGGAACCAGCCGTCCGTAACGTCGTCGCGATCGAACTCTTGCTCAGCGGGACTGCTCACAATGCGACACTATGTCGGCCGATGCCGGCGACGCACTCAGCCGGACAAGAAACAGGCGATCGTCCCGCTGAGGAGGCAGAGCGCGGCGGCGATGACCGAGACGACCCGAGCCGGCCGGCGTCGGCCGGGGGCGTGAAGCTGTCTCCGGGCGTGTCCGGCGGCACACCGCCGGTGGACGAGCCGTCGACGATCGGTCGACCGGGGATCGTCCTGATCATGGCCGCGTTCGTCCTGCTCCAGGCGGCCAACGCCACCGGGATGTCGATCATGACCGTCTACGTCACCGACACGCTGCAGCTGGATGTCATGTGGGCCGGCATCGCACTCGGGGTCGCCGCGGCGCTGGAGGTGCCCGCTCTGCGGCGGACCGGCCGGCTCAGCGGGCGGTTCTCCCACCTCGGCCTGATCGTCACCAGCTGTCTGGCCGGGATCGCCTACTACCTAGGGCTTGCAGCCGTCACCGGGCCGGTTCTGCTGATCGCCCTGCAGCTGCTGAACGCCTGGTCCTTCGCGGGCCTCGCCGGCATCGGTCTACCGCTGTTCCAGCAGCTCATTCCGCGACCCGGGTTGTCCACGGGGCTCTACATGAACACCCGACGGCTGGGGGCGATCGTCTCCGGCCCGATCATCGCCGTGGGCGCCCTGACGGCGCTCGGCCAGCGCGGCATCTTCGTCGCCAGCGCGGCCGTCACCGTGCTCGGTCTGTTGATCATCGCGGCCGCGTACTGGACCACCAGGCGGCATCCGGCCGCCACCGCGATCACGGCGACACCGGTCAGCCGCCGGTGAGCAGCAGTCCCCCGTCGACGGTCTGCACCGTGCCGGTGACGTACCGGTTCTGCATCAGATAGAGGTGCGCGGCGGCGATCTGCTCCGGCTCGCCGACGGTTCCGGTGAGCGTGCGCTCGGCCAGCCGGGCGAACAGCGCCTCCCGTCCGGCTTCGGGAACTCCGTTCCACAAAGGCGTCCGCACGGCGCCGGCCCGGACAGCGTTCACCCGGATCGGCGCGAGCTCGACGGCCAGTCCACGGACCAAGCCTTCGGTCGCGCCGGCGCCCGCGGCCGCGAGTGCCGTGCCGGGCGCCGGACGCTGCCCGACCGTTCCGGTCGTCAGCCCGATCGATCCACCGGGCCTCAGCCGAGGGGTTGCGTACTTGACGACGGTCACCGCACCCCAGAGCCGGACATCGAACGCGCTCCGCGCGTCGCCGATGCCGACCTCGGCCAGTGGTCTGGGCGCGAACGAGTCGCCGGCCGTGAACACCACGTGATCGAGCTCGCCGAGCTGATCGAACAGGGCGGCCACCGCCTCCTCGTTCCTGACGTCCACGGCCACGCCGGCGCAACCGCTCGGCAACTCGATCAACGCCGCGTCGACCCGCTCCCGGCGGCTCGACGCGATGGTGACCGCGGCTCCGTCCATCGCGGCTGCCGCAGCCGTCGCCAGGCCCATGCCGGACGTGCCGCCGATCACGACGACTTTGTGTCCCTCGAGGGTCATGCGTACCTCCATCACGATTCGATGTCTCAGTGAGACATCCAGTCTAGCAGAGTGACGTCTCGGTGAGTCATCGCTGTTATGGTGACTGTCGTGCCCCGGTGGGATCCGCAGGCCGAGGAGCGGTTACGCGCCGCGGCCATCGAGCTGTTCCTCGAGCGCGGGTACGAGAACGTCACCGTGGCCGAGATCGCCGACCGCGCCGCCCTCACCCGGCGGACGTTCTCCCGCTACTTCGCCGATAAGCGCGATGTCTTGTTCGCCGGGTCCGACCGGCTCCCCGGACTGCTCGCGGAGGCGCTCGACCGGGCAGATCCGCGGCTCAGCGCGTTCGAGGCCTTGCTGAGTGCACTCGCCGAGGTCGGCGTGACGCTCGGCGTCCGGGTCGCCCCGCACGCCACCGAACGCCGCGAGATCATCGCCCGCAGCCCGGAGCTGCAGGAGCGCGGGCGGACCAAGTCGGCCGCGGTGGCGGAGGCTCTCACCGCCGGGCTGCGTCAGCGGGGCAGCGACCCGGCGAGCGCCGGTCTGCTCGCGGATGTCGCCGTGGCGATCTTCCAGAGCGGGTTCGAGCGCTGGGTCGACGACCCGACGGCAGGCGACCTGGCGAGCCGCCTGCACGAAGCCGGCGCCGAGCTTGCCCAGGCCGTGGCACAGTGACCATCTTTCTCATCGTCGGGCTGCCGGGAGCCGGCAAGACCAGCCGCGCCAGAGAGCTCGAGACCAGCCTTTCGGCCCTGCGGCTGACTCCGGACGAGTGGCAGCTCGCGGTGTTCGACGACGACGATCCGACCCGATGGCGCTCGAAGGAGCGGGCCGGCCAGCGTGACCGACTCGAGGGCAAGCTGGTCGAGATCGGGATGCGCGCGGCCCAGCTGGGCATCCACGTCGTCTTCGACTTCGGCCTGTGGGGACGGGACGAGCGTTCGGCGCTGCGCTCGATCGCCGACTCGAGAGGCATTCGCACCGAGGTCGTCTACCTGCCGATCGCATACGACGAGCAACGTCGGCGGATCACCGATCGGTGCGCCGCCGATCCGCACCAGTTCGAGATGAGCGACGCCGAACTGCGACAGTGGCACGTCCAGTTCCACGTTCCCGATCAGGACGAGCTGGCCGGACGCGCGATCCCTGGCCCCCCGCCCGGGTACGCGAGCTGGCCTCAGTGGGCGTCGGTCCGCTGGCCGTCCCTGCCGCTCCTCGGATGAGCTCGACGGGCTCGGCCGCGGGCCGCCGATCCGGATGGCGTAGAAGGGAGCAGAAGATCAGAACTCGCCAAGGAGCCCGCATGGATGACGCCGTCCGTACCGCACTGCACCAGAGCCAAGTCATCGACCTGACGACCATCGGCCGCCGGAGCGGCCAACGGCGTCGGATCGAGATCTTCCTGCACGACGACGACGGCCGGCTGTTCATCACCGGAATACCTCGCGCCGACCGGACCCGGGACTGGATCCACAACATCTCGGCCGACCCGACGGTCGTCGTCCATCTCAAGCAGGACGTGCCCGCCGACCTGCCGGCGACCGCGCGGGTGATCACCGACCGGGCCGAACGGCTGCCGTTGATCGAAGCGGCCGCGAGGACCTGGGGCCGAACCGACATCGAGGAGATGCTCCAGCACAGTCCGCTGATCGTGCTGAGTGTCGACGGGGACCCGTCTGCCTAGGGGCGTCGGCTCCGTGCCGGCGGCGGACCCAGAACGGGCTCGTAGCCGTCGAACCGGGCCTCCAGCGAACCCTCCCCGCCGGTGAGGTCCGGGAGCTGTCGCTGGAGCTCGTGCAGCCTGGTCGCTACGAGCCGGACGTCGAGCTGGGTGAGATCGCCGGCACTCGACAGCGCGATCAACTGCGCGCCCCATCTGGTGACCAGCTGCTGCACGACGAGAGCGTCCGAGGCCGGCACCTCGATCATCACGTGGAGGACGGGCTCGCAGACGCGGGTGCCGGCCCGGGCCAGCGCCTCGACGACGACCACCGGGGTGACCTGGCGATAGTCGTACGCGGTGCTGGTCGGTCCGCGCCGCGACGGCGGTCCGTCGGCCACGCTGTAGCCGACCTCGGTCAGCGTCACCACCGCATCGGTCACCCGCCAGCCGTAGAGACCTTGGTCGAGAGCATGGCGGACGTGTCGCTCGATCGCGGCGGTGAAGGCTCCGACGTTCTTGTACAGATAGAGCGGCATGTCCCGGGCAGCCGCTCGGTTGACGAAGCGTAAGCCCGAGCCCGGACGGCCCGGACCGATCCGCAGACCGATGGTGGCGTGGTAGGGATTGGCCTCGGTGTTGAGCCGGGCGACTCCCGTACCGACGCGTCCGGGACGTTCGACGTGCAGCACCGCGGCGTCATCGAAGACGACGTCGATCCCGTACTCATCGGCCAGGGTGGATGCCAGCACCTCCTGCTGCACCTGCCCGAACAGGGACACGGTGGGCAGCCCGTCGTTGCCGGTTCGGACATCGATCAGCGGATCCTGGTCGGCCAGCTCGGCGAGTGCGGCTCGGAGGGCCGGACCCTGCTCCCTCTGCTGCGCCGTGACCGATGCCTCGAGCGTCGGCGGCGCGAAGTGGTGCTGTTCGACGCCGGCGGGGCGACCGAAGCTGTCGCCGACCCGGACCTCGACGAGCCCGTGCATGCGCCCGATCTGTCCGGCGCTCACTTCGTCCGCGCGGGTCCACCGACCGGTCTCGAAGACCTCGATCGCCGAGACCTTCCCGGCTCGGCCCTCCGACAGATCGAGCCGCTGGCGCGGACGGACGGTCCCGTCGACCATCCGGACGTACGCGAGCTTCTCGCCGCTTGCGCCGCGCTCGATCTTGAAGACCCGGCCTGCCGGCGCCGCATCGGGCCGGCCGTCGGCGGCCGGCAGCAGGGTCTCGATGCCGCGCATCAGCTCGGGGACGCCGGCCCCCGTGCTGGCCGAGCCGGCGAACACCGGATGCAGGTGGCCTGCCCGGGTCTGCGTCACCAGGGCCGCCTGCCGCTGCTCGGCGGTGCCGGGTCGGTCCTCGACGTAGCTCGCCAGCAGGGTCTCATCGTGCTCGGCCAACGCGGCCGACTCGCGGTCGGCGAACGTGGCGTCGTGGCCGTCCTCGGACGAGCGGAAGACTGCCGCTCGGGTCCCGAGATCGGCGACCGAACCCATCAGCAGGACGTCCGGCGACAGTCGTGCTCGGATGGCCGCCATCACCGCGGCCGGATCGGCGCCCATCCGGTCGATCTTGTTGACGAACAGCAGGGTCGGCACGCGCAGCCGTTGCAGCGCGCGCATCAGGATCCGGGTCTGTGGTTGCACGCCCTCCACGGCAGAGATCACCAGTACGGCGCCGTCGAGAACGGCGAGCACCCGCTCGACCTCGGCGATGAAGTCTGGGTGACCGGGAGTGTCGATCACGTTGATCATGGTGCCGCCCGACCGGAAGGCGACGACGGCCGCCTTGATCGTGATCCCGCGGCGACGTTCCAGTGCCAGGGTGTCGGTCTGGGTGGTGCCGGAATCGACCGATCCCGGCGCTTCGATGACTCCGGCGAGATGCAGGAGCCGTTCGGTCAGTGTGGTCTTACCGGCATCGACATGGGCGAGGATGCCGAGATTCAGGACGCGGCTGGGCACGCGTGATCCCCTTCGACGGACGACGGATGAGCTGGGTGAACGCGCGCGTCGCTCGCATCTCGGTGTCCTCTCCTGGGATCAGTGGCCGGACCGTCCGGACCGGGACACCATACGCCTCACCCCGGCCGACCGCGATCGGATTTCGGGCGCTCGGCTGTCACAGATGATCACCTGGGCCGGGGTCGTGGCGCTCCGCCGGATCGGCGGCGACGATCCGATCGTAGATGTCGTAGACCATCGCCGACTTCAGATCGTTGTATCGCAGAGCTCCGTCGGATCCGGCCGCCGCGAGCTTCGCCGCTGCGTAGCGCTCCCGGTCCTCGGGATGATCGCGAAGCCATCCGATGAATGCCGCGTGCCGCCGAGGCTCGACGGCTCCGGGACTCCAGATGTGCAGGTTGGCGTTCGGATCGGCGAAGCTGAACTGCCGATGAGGGTCGCCGCCGAGATCGTCGCGGAAGATCAGCCGGAACCCCGCGTCCTCCAGACGTGATGCGTACGCGTTCTCGTCTTCCGCGTCGGGCACGGTCAGGTCGTCGTCACTCCGCCACTAATGGGCCGGAGGCTGGTCAATTCCGCCGCTGTCGGTGCCATGCGGTGAAATGGCGACATGTATCGAGAGCTCGCGCCGCCGCCGGGTCTGCCGCACATCGCGTGCGGCTGGATCGGAGACGGTTCGGCGGCGAGCGTGATGCCGGACGGCTGCGTAGACGTGGTGCTGCACGAGGGCCAGCTGATGGTGGCCGGACCGGCGACCGTCGCGGTCGAGGTGCCGGCCACGCCGGGGCAGGACAGTTGCGGAGTCCGGTTCCGGGTGGCCGCCGCGGGCGCATCCTTGGGATTACCGGTCGATGGGCTCCGCGACGTGACCGTGCCGTTGGCGGACCTGTGGGGCGTCGGTGGTCGGCGGCTGAGCGATGCGGTGAAGGGGGCACGGGGGCGGGCGACCGCGCTCGACGTGCTGGTGCGCGGACTCGCCGAGCCACGGACTCCGTTGGACCAGGCAGCCCGGCGGGCTGTCGTACTGGCCGTGAGCCGGCCCGTTCCACGAGGTCAGTCGCGAGCTCGGATTCAGCGAACGGCAGCTCCGCCGTCGAGTCGAGCGAGCCGTCGGATATGGCCCACGCACGCTCGGCCGAGTGGTCCGGTTGCAACGCTTCTTCCGCGGCTGCGAGCTGGATCGAAGCGCGTCTCTGGCCCGGCTGGCCGCCGAGGCCGGATATGCCGACCAGGCCCACCTCGCTCGCGAGTGCCGCAGGCTGACCGGCAGGACGCCGTCGGCGCTCCGGGAGGCCGGCGCCACCGCCGCCGGCGAGCGGACGTCCGATGCGTTCAAGACCGCAGCGCCTCCGACGGCGATGCTGGTGCCATGACGATGCAGACAGAGCACGCGGTCGACCTCGACGCCGCACGGGTCTTCGTCCACAGCCACGCCCGGCTGATCGACCGCCGCCGGTACGCGTGTCTGGTCGACGGGGCGTCCGCCGATCTGGTCCTGTCGGCGATCGCCGCCTATCGCAATGCCGATGGCGGGATCGGCGCCCTCGACCCCGACGTCCGGACCCCGACGAGCCAGCCGATCCCGGTCAGCTACGCACTCGGCATGCTCGCCGAGCTGCCCGTCTCACCACAGCGCCAGCTCCTGGCGGGTGGCGCGCTCGACTGGCTCGTCACGGTCACCAACACCGACGGCGGAGTGCCGTTCCTGCTGCCCTCGGCGGTCGGATATCCGGCGGCGTTCTGGATGCAGGCCTCATCGGAGTCGTCGCTGCTGGCCACCATCCAGCTGGCGGCCGGCGCTCTGCGGCTCGGACTGGAGCATCCCTGGCTCGAGGCGGCGAGCGGCTACTGCTGGGAGCGGATCGAGACCGCGGCACCGGACGGGGACGCGTACACCTTCAAGTATGCGGTGGACTTCCTCGACGCCACCCCGGAGCGGGACCGGGCGGAGTCCGTGCTCGCCGGCCTCGCGCGTCGGGTGCCGGCAGACGGCCGGATCCGCGTCGCCGGCGGCATCGAGGGCGAGGAGCTCGACCCGCTGACGGTCGCTCCCCGACCTGATCACGCCGGTGCCCGGCTGTTCCGGCCGGAGTCCATCGCGACAGCACTCGAAGACCTGGCAGCCGGACAACGCGAGGACGGCGGATGGGACTTCGACTGGGATCACTGGAACCCGGCGGCGGACTGGGAATCTCGGGGAGTGGTGACCGTCGGGGCGGTGCAGACCTTGCGCGCGTACGGCCGGCTCTAACACCTTCGTGGAGGTGAGCGCAGACGAACTCGGCATAGCCGGACGGCAGCGGGACCGAGCGCTCGGCCATCCAGTGTGCCCGGCTCGCCCCGACCTACGTCACCGCGCCACAACCTACGGCGGCTGGGGCAAACGACAACCCGACCCCGACACCGTCGTCTGGACAAACAGCACCACGACCCGCCCGGGCGACAGCCGAAACACGGTCCAACTCGCGAGCTGACGGTCCGCGATCCCAACGGCGATGGGGGTTCTCGCAGGGCCTCCCACTCGGAGCGTCCGGCCGCGTAGCGTCGCACTCATGGAACAGCGAACACTCGGTCAGAAGTTGGGCGTGTCGGAGATCGGTCTGGGCTGCATGAGTCTGACCGGAGCGTACGGAGCGAAGGGCGGCCCGGCCCGCGAGGACTCGATCGCGTTGATCCGGCGAGCGGTCGAGCTCGGGGTCACCTTCTTCGATACCGCCGAGGTGTACGGCCCGTTCGGCAACGAGGACATCGTCGGCGAGGCGCTGGAGCCGTTCCGCGACCAGGTGAAGATCGCCACCAAGTTCGGCTTCGCGTTCGCCGAGAACGGGGTCGAGCCGGGCGGCCTGTGCAGCCGGCCCGAGAGCATCCGGCGGGCCGTCGAGGGCTCGTTGCGCCGGCTGCGCACCGACCACATCGATCTCTATTACCAGCATCGGGTCGATACCGAGGTGCCGATCGAAGACGTCGCCGGCGCCGTACGTGAGCTGATCGAGGCCGGCAAGGTGCTCGACTTCGGGCTGTCCGAGGCCGCGGCGGCCACGATCCGACGAGCTCATGCGGTGCAGCCGGTGGCCGCGGTGCAGAGCGAGTACTCGATGTGGTGGCGCGATCGCGAGCACGACACGATCCCCGTGCTGGCCGAGCTGGGCATCGGCCTGGTCCCGTACAGCCCGCTGGGCAAGGGGTTCCTGACCGGAACCATCGACGCCAACACGACTTTCGGCGAGGGAGACTTCCGGGGTCAGACCCCGCGCTTTCAGGGTGAGGCACTCACCGCGAACCTCGCGCTGGTCGAGGTCCTGAACCGGATCGCGGGCGAGACCAGCGCGACGCCGGCCCAGCTCGCACTGCAGTGGCTGCTCCACCAGCAGCCCTGGATCGTGCCCATCCCCGGCACCAAGCGCATCGAACGACTGGAGGAGAACACGGCCGCCGCCGAGGTCGAGCTGACCGAGACTCAGCTGGCCGACCTGCGGGAGGCTGCGGACCGGATCCAGATCGTCGGGGCCCGCTATCCGGCGGCCCAGGACAGCATGACCAACCAGGAGGCACCGCAGCCGGCGTAGCGTCGGGCGATGCTGCCCTGACCGGAGGTCATCGCGCCGATCAGCCGTCCGGAGCGACGAGGTCCTGCAGCGCGTCGAGGACCCGCATCGGGCCGAGCGCATTGGTGATCATGACCTCGACGAACGCCTCGGTCGGTCACTCGACGAGGCCCTCCCAGGACCACTTCGGAATGGTCAGGCCGTCGGGCACCTGGTCGGCCGAGCCGTGGTAGCGCGACATCGTCGTGTTCGTGGCCCAGGCGAAGTAGTCGTACAGCACCTCGCGCAGCCGGTCCCCACGCGCAATGCCGACATCCCCCAGGGCCTGGTCGAAACAGGCGATCGCGCGGTGGTCCATCTCGGTATGCGGCCCGTTCCCGCTGTGGATCCGGACCACCAACGCCTCGTCGCCGAACTTCTCGGTGTACGTCGGCGGTCCGCCGAGTGCCTCGGCCCAGTACGCGGCCAGCCGTTCGGTGTGATCCGGCTCGAACCCGTGGCTGAAGGCATGCGCGACGATCTCGTCGCCCAGCACTCGCTCGTGCCAGGCGGCCGCCAGCCGCGTCAGGCCGGCGGCGCCACCGGCGGCCTCGTACACCGTCTCCATGGTTCAAGGGTCGCACCCGGCCGCGGCGATGATTTTCGGGCGGCCGGGGCGTCTGTCCCGATGATCGACAACGCGACCGAAGGGACACCAGAGATGACGACGACCAAGTGGTCCGCCACCACGACCGGGGCCGGGGAGTATGCCGAGGTCAACGGGATCAGGCTGTACTACGAGCGGATCGGTGACGGCAGCCCCATCATCCTGCTGCACGGCGGCCTCGGGTCCGGCGAGATGTTCTCACCCGTCCTGCCGACCTTCGCCGACCATCACGAGATCATCCTCGTTGACCTGCAGGGCCACGGTCGGACCGCGGACGTCGATCGGCCGATCGACGTCCGCACGATGGCCGACGACATCGCAGCACTGATCGCGCATCTCGGTCTGGACCACCCGGACGTGGTCGGCTACTCACTGGGCGGCGGGGTGGCGTGGCACGTCGCGTTCCGTCACCCGGAGGTGATCCGGCGGATGGTGACGGCCTCGGCGAACATCAGTCGTCAGGCCATTTACCCGGAGATGCTCGCCCAGCAGCAGCAGGTCGGCGCCGCCGCAGCGGACTTCATGAAGGAAACGCCGATGTATGAGCTGTATCAGCGGGTCGCGCCACGGCCCGAGGACTTTCCCCGGCTGTTGGACAAGGTCGGCCAGGCGATGGCGGTGGACTTCGACTTCAGCGATGACGTCCGGGCGCTCCGGGTGCCGACGCTGGTCGCGGCCGCTGACTGCGACATGGCGCCGCCCAGTCACTATGTGGAGGTCTTCTCGCTGATGGGTGGCGGTCAGCGCGACGGCGGCTGGATGGCCGAGGGGCGGCCGGAGGGTGGCCATCAGCTGGCGATCCTGCCCGGGCTGACCCACTACGACCTGTTCGCCTCGCCGCTGTTCGTCGCCGCGGCGCTGAACTTCATCGACGCGAGCTAGGGGCGCGGCGCCAAGGCGGCCGACCAGAGTCCGTGCTCGGTGTAGAGCGCCACGACCGCATCGAGCTCGACACCGGCTTCGTCGCCGGCACGCGCACGGCCGGCGACCCACCACTCGGCGCCCGGCAGGCCGGCCGAGAGATACGCCCGCATGCCCGGAACCAATCCGTGATCGGCGACCCGCGGAGCCGCGAGCACCTCGCCGTGAGCCGGCTCCCACAGCCGGACCAGGTCACCTTCCGTGCCGATCACGACCGCGTCGTACCACCGCCAGAGAACGACCACCCGGCCGTCAGCCGTGCGGGCGAACGCAACCCGGTGGCCGGGAGAAAACCGTTCGATCCGCGGTGCGGGAAGCTGGGGCGCGTACTCGGCCACGATCGTCGCACCACCGTGCGCGAGTCCGCAGCGGTCCTCGGTGACCCCGATGACGACCGCGCTCGCCAGCGGAAGCGGATCGGCGGAGTCTGTCGTGATGATCATCAGCTCATCCTCGTCGGTACGGCAGGGAGTGGAGCGCCCGACCCGGCTCGGCCGGCGGCGGCGCGGACGGCATCCTGGAATCGACGGATCGGGAGGATGAGATGGCCAGCGCGCCGCGATCAGACGGACGGCAACCCCTCCGGACGACGTGCGCCGTGGTCGGCGGCGGACCGGCGGGACTGGTGCTGGGGCTCCTGCTCGCCCGGGCCGGCGTCGAGGTGACCGTGCTGGAGAAGCATGCCGACTTCTTGCGGGACTTCCGCGGCGACACCGTGCATCCGACGACGCTGGGACTGCTCGAAGACCTCGGACTGTTCGAGCGGTTCGACGCACTGCCCCAATCACATCTGGTCCAAGTTGTCCTGCCGACCGCCGATGGCGACGGCGTACTGGTGGCGAGCTTCGACCGGTTGCCGCTGCGGCATCGGTATGTCGCGATGGTGCCGCAGTGGGACCTGCTGGACCTGCTGGCCGAGTCCGCGGCGGCGGAGCCGTCGTTCACGCTGCTGACCGAGCACGAGGTGAGCGATGTCGTCCGCGACAGACACCGGGTGATCGGTGTCGACTACGAGTCGCCGTCCGGTCCGGGGCGGCTGCTCGCCGATCTGGTGGTCGCCTGCGACGGACGCTGGTCGACGGTCCGTCGCGCCGTCGGTCTGCCGGTACGGGAGTTTCCGGTCGGTCTGGACATCTGGTGGTTCCGGGTACCGGTCACCGGTACCCCGATCGGTGAGTCCCTGCTGCCGCGGATGGGAAATCGCCGTGCGCTGATCGCCATCCCGCGACGCGGCTATCTGCAGATCGGCTATCTCGGCCCGAAGCACCACGACGCGCAGCTCCGTGCCCGCGGCATCGAGGCGCTGCGGGCCGACGTTGCGGAGCTGCTGCCGGAGATCGCGGACGAGGTCGACGGGATCGCCTCGATGGACGACGTCAAACATCTCGACATCCGGGTGGACCGGCTCCGGCGCTGGTACGCACCCGGTGTGCTCTGCATCGGCGACGCGGCCCACGCGATGTCGCCGGTCGGCGGGGTCGGCATCAACCTCGCCATCCAGGATGCGGTGGCCGGCGCTCGGCTCCTCGCCGGTCCGCTGCTCGCCGGTCGGTTCCGCGAGTCCGGTGGCGTGCGGCGGCTGGCCCGGGTCCAGCGCCGTCGGACCTTCCCTGCCGCAGTGATCCAGGGCGTACAGCGGGTCATGCACGCTCGGGTCATCGAGCCCGTCTTCGAGGGGCATTCGGCTGAGCTGCCCCACACCGTTCGAACGATCCTTCGCCGATTCCCCGTGCTGACGGCGATTCCGGCGGCGGTCGTCGGGATCGGACCACGTCCGGAACGGGCGCCGGTCTGGGCGCGTCGCCCGCCGGGAGCTGCCGCTCAGGTCAGTGCCGAGCCAGCCGGCCGCGGACCGGACCGACCAGGCCGCGACCGATGATCCAGGCCATCAGGTACGAGCAGAGCAGCAGCCCGGACATGATCACACCGAAGCGCAGCAGGAACGGGTTGCCCAGCGGATCGGTCGCCCGATGCAGGACAACCGAGACCAGGCTGTCGGGATCGGTCAGCACGTCCCAGGAGTTGAAGCGCGGAAAGCGACCGAGGTAGACGCCGACCGCACTGAGAAGGAGCGAGCCGACGGCGACCAGCCAGCCGACAACGCGGCCGGCGCGCGCCTCGACGACCCGGTGCACGATCAGCAACGAGGCGAGACCCAGCACGAGGCCGGTGCCGGCGAAGGTCCCGATCAGCGCGGCGTCGAACCACAGCGGGACACCGCCGAACCGTCCGAGGTGGACGAAGTCGGTCAGGATGTACGGCGCGTTCGGCAGGAACAGCAGCCAGCCGGCACCGAGCAGCCAGAGCACCGGTCGCGGGCCGCGCCGATCATGGACGGCCGCCAAGCCGAGGGCGAGGACGTACGGAATCCAGGCCAGGAAGAGGTTCCAGACCAGGAACCGGAACGCGTGCTGGCCGAACTTGTCGATCCGGACCTCGAGCAGCCAGATCGCGGCGACCGACGACAGCCCGAGGATCGCGGTCAGGGCGGCCAGCCAGATCACCGACCGGGTCCGCGGCTGGTACGTCATGGCCGAAGATTAGCGCCGCCGATCGATACTCGCGATCCCGTTCAGCAGTACGTCTTCCAGGTCGTTCCGTAGAGATAGATCTTCCCGCCGGAAGGGATCTGCAGATTCGACATGACCGCGATACACCGGCCGGCCGGTCCGGCGACTGCGCCCGCATACTCGGTGTAGTAGCCGCTGTCGATGCCCCAGGTCTTCTGGTAGTGCGCGCTGATGTCGATCCAGTGGGAGCCGGCCAGATGGTCGTCGGTGAAGGCGCAGAGCCGCCCGTTGCGCCGGTACACGTACTCCCGGCCCTGGGTTCCCCGACCAGTGAAGGTCAGATAGCGCATACCGACGAAGCTGCCGTCCTCGCAGTACTCACGGGTCCAGATGCTCCAGCCCGTGCCCAGGGTGACGTTCGCCGACGCCGGCTCGGCGACCACAGCCAACCCGGCCAGACCGAGCACAATCGCCGTCACCATCGCTGCAACTCGCCTCATCGAATACCCCTCGTCCACGCCGACCGACCCGATGGCGTCAGCCTATGACGTTGAGCGGGTCAGCGACCGAGATGCCAGAACGGAATCGGATCGCCACTCGGCGCCGACACAGCGTCCAGCGCGGCCATCGCGTCGTCGTCGAGCTCGAGGTCGCCGATGGTGAGGTTCTGTTCCAGGTGGGCGACGTTGGACGTGCCGGGGATCAGCAGCGCGTTCGGCGCATGGCGCAACAGCCAGGCCAGCCCGACCTGGGACGGGGTCGCCCCGAGCCGGGTCGCTGTCTCGATCACAACCGGCTCGTCGACGACCCGTGGCATGCCCGGGAACATGCCGCCGAGCGGGTAGAACGGTGCCCAGGCCAGGCCCTGCGACAGGGTTAGGTCGAGCAGGTCCTCATACGTTCGGGTCTTCAGGCTGTACGCGTTCTGGACGCAGACCACACCCGCGGGCAGCGCGCGGCGCAGGCCGTCCAGGTCGACCGCGCTGATCCCGATGTCGGCGATCAGCCCCTCGTCGCGCATCGCGACCATCTCGGCCAGCTGGTCGTCGAGGTCGACCATCTGGTCACCGACGGCCTCGACCCCCGGCCCGACGTCCAGCCGGCGGAGGTTCACCAGGTCGAGCCGGTCGACCCCGAGCGTCCGGAGATTGTCGAGCACACTCGCTCGGAGCTGTTCGGGACGCTGCGCCCTCCTCAGCGGGATCGGGCCGTCGGGGTCAGGATCGGCTCCGACCTTGGTCGCGATGACGACCTCGTCATCGGGCCCGAGCGCCGCCGCGAGCACCTCGTTGACGAAGCCAAGGCCGTAGAACTGGGCGGTGTCGATGTGGTCGACACCGAGCTCGACGGCCCGGCGCACCACCCCGACGGCCGCGTCGAGATCGCCGCGGAGGCGGGCGAGCTGCCCGGCGCCGAAGCCGATCCGAGCGACCTGACGGCCGCCGAGGGCGGCGGTGCCGCCGGGACGCCGGCGGCTGGTGGTAGACGTCTCCGTCATCTGAGTCTCCTGATTGCGATAGAGTCGGAAGTGAACCGGAGGATCCTCCGCTAATTCGTCCAGCATAACCGGAGGGCCCTCCGAATGTCCAGTGAGCCCGCGACGCCGACACTGCGCGCGGACGCGGCGCGCAACCGCGAGCTGCTGCTGACCACCGCCCGCCGGCTGTTCCAGCAGGCCGACGGCGAGTCGGTCTCGCTGGAGGCGATCGCCCGGACCGCCGGCGTCGGGATCGGCACGTTGTATCGACACTTCCCCACCCGGGAGGCACTGGTCGTAGCGCTCTACCGCTCGGAACTGGACGAGTTGTCGGCCGTGGCCGACGACCTGCTGGCCGAGCGCCCGGCGGACCAGGCACTCCGGGGCTGGATCGGCCGCTACGCGGAGTTCGTGGCGACCAAGCACGGCATGCAGGATGCGCTCCGGCTCGCCTGGTCGGGCGACGGCGTTCCGGTCGGGGAGACCCGAACCCGGGTCACCGCGGTGATCGACCGGTTGCTTACCGCCGGGGCGGCGGACGGGACGCTGCGGGCGGACGTCCTGGCCGACGACGTGACCGCGACCTTGGTCGGGGTGTTCCTGGCCACCCCGCGGGGCGTCGACGAAGACCAGCGCCGCCGGATGTTCGACCTCGTGGTGGACGGCCTGCGAGCCCGCGACTGAGCTCCCGAACCGGGCAACGGACCGGTGCCGACAGCGCGTGGCGGGTAGGCCCGTGCGTCATCGTTCTGGTAGCGGACCCGCCACGAAGGAGTGCAGTCATGACGCTGACGACCGATGCACCGACCGAGCTGACCCACGACGACCTGCTCATCGACGGCGCGTTCACGCCGGCCAGGTCCGGGCGGACGTCCACCTCGATCGACCCGTTCACCGGTGGTCCGTGAGCAGAGGTCCCCGATGCCGGCGCGGCCGACGTCGATGCGGCGGTCGCGGCCGCCCGGGGCGCACTCGAAGGGGCCTGGGCGCGACCACGCCACCCAGCGGGTCAAGCTGCTGCAGAGGTTGGGCGAGCTGATCGCCCGCGACGCGAACAGCTGGCCGAGCTGGAGACCCGCGACAACGGCAAGCTCTACCGCGAGATGGTCGGCCAGATGGCAGGACTGCCGGAGTGCTACTACTACGCGTGCCTGGCCGACAAGGTCCAGGGCAGCGTCATTCCGGTCGACAAGCCGAACAACGACGGCCCCGACCAATCCGACCGCCTCGTTGCGGCCGTAGACGAGGTCACCGGCCGGGGACCGGAGGTCGGCCTCGCGATCTCAACCCACACAGGGATCGACAAGATCGCCTTTACCGGCTCCACCCAGGTCGGCAAGCTGATCGCCAAGGCCGCCGCGGAGAACCTGACCCGGGTCACCCTCGCACTGGGCGGCAAGTCGGCCCAGGTGATCTTCGACGACGCCGATCTGGATGCCGCGCCCAATGGCATCATCGCCCGCGTCGCAGATTCGGCGCGGCCTCGCGCACAGCGGACTCCCGCTCCGCGAACGCGAGGCGTACCCAGTTCGGTGCGGGTTGCCGGCGGTCAGCGTCGACAGCAGCACCATACGTGCCGGCTTCGCCACCGCCAGCGCCTCCAGGAAGGGCCCAGGGTCGCCGACGAGGTTGCGGCCGAGCCATCGAAGGAGCTGGCTGATCCGCCCGCGAAGCCGGCGTCGACAAGGAGATCGGTACCGCTGGCTGCGCGAGTGCTATCTCCAGTTGTGGCTGCGCAGTTCGTGTTCGGTCTGCTCGTACACCCGGTCCTGAGCGCCACGGTCACGAGACTTCTCGGATGACTTTTTTAGCTGCGCCGAGCTGTAGTAGCCGCCGGTGGCAGCCGCGAGCTCGGGATCGGCCATCAGCCGCACACAGCCGCGAGACCCCTTCTCCGGAGGCCCGATAAACGGATTGGTCAACGCCTGAATTATCTTGAACGGCCCGCCGGACTTGCTGCCGAGACTGGTTTTGACCGCTCCCGGGCTGACTGCGTTGAACGTCAGGCCCTCGCCCTCGTGCCCGCGAGCTTGGGCGTAGGTGTACATCAGGGCCAGCAGTTTGGCATCGGCATAGGCCTGGATCTGCATGAACTTACCCGGGTAGCTCCAGTCGGTGATCGGGTTCCCCCGCGACTCGATCATCGCCGTCATGTTCACGACTCGCGAGGGCGACGCCAAATCATCAGCGCCCTTCCGGAGCAGATCGAGAAGCCCGCCGGTCAGTGCCGCCAGCGCGACGTGATTGATGGCAATGGTCCGCTCGTACCCGTCGGGTGATAGCACCCTGCTAGAGAACGCGGCACCCGCGTTGTTGACCAGTCCGTTCAAGCCCTTCGGGCTGACTTGGCGCACTGCATCGACTAACTGCCGGACACCGGCGAGCGAGCCCAGGTCTCCCCCTAGGGGAATGTACTCGCCCTTTCCGTTGCCGCTGCTGACCAACAGGTCTACTGCCTGCCGGGCGTAGTCGGCGCGTCGTGCGTGCACCAGCACAGTAGCGCCGCTGTTGCCGGCACCTTGCGCGGTCTCGTAGCCGATGCCGCCCTTGGCGCCGGTGACAAGGACGGTCTGACCGTCTAGCCGTCCAGCGAATTGCGCGTCGAACCTGCTCACTTGCATCTCCTCTCGGACGAGTCGTCCATGTGGGAGCACATCGATTTGATGTCCTCTCGCGTGCGGCTCATGAGGCGGTCGCGTCCGGGATGCCGTCGACCAAGCTGAAACGCGCATCCATGCCCACACCACGGATATCGATCAGCTCCTGGTATTCGGGCGAGTTGTACCAGTCGAGGGCTGCTTGGCGGTCCGGGAAGCGCATGATGGCCCCCGAGGAAAGCATGGGTTCGCCATCCAGGACCTCCCAGTGGCCGTTGGCGACAGGCTGCGCTCCGTACTTTTTCGCTGTCTTTCCAGCGTTGGCGCTATATTTGTCGCGGTACACATCAGGGTCCTTGACCGTGAATTCGACGACGAGATATGCGCTCATGTTGATACTCCTCAGTTGTTGGTTGTAATTGGTGGTCTAAATCCTGGTGATTGAGCGGCGCGTCAACGAGCGGCGTTACGTCGCTCTTCGGCCGCCGTCGACCGCGAGGGTGACGCCGTGAATGAAGCTGGAGTCGTCGGTCGCGAGGAAGACGATCGCTGCGGCAAGTTCCTCGGGTCGAGCGACGCGTCCTGCTGGTGCTTGGCCTGCGAGCTGGTTGACCATCTCATCGGGGATGCTTTCCATCAGCGCCGTGTGCGTCGGGCCGGGAGCAACGGCATTGACTCTGGCGCCGCGCGGTCCATATTCGGCGGCCCAGCCCTTTGTCAACAGTTCGAGAGCCGCTCGGCCGGCACCGTAGAGAGCCATACCGGCCCGTCCGAAGCCGGCGACCATGGTGGAGATGTTGACGATCGCACGCCATCCGCGTTCGGCCATGGCCGGTGCAAAGGACGCGACGAGGAAGAACGGAACCTTGACGTTGACCGCGAAGGATTCGTCGAACTGTGCTTCGGTGGCGGCGTCGCTTGGTCCGAGGTGGGCGATGCCGGCGGTGTTGATGAGGATGTCGACGCGGCCGTTCCCGCCTCGGTGGCCCATTCGACGAGGTTCAGGGCTGAGGTGACATCGCTCAGTGTGGTGAGGCGGAAGGCCGCACTGCCTCCGCGGCCTTCGATCTCGGCCACGACCTCCTTGGCTCGTTGTTCGTTGCGTCCAACGACCAGTACGCGAGCGCCGCGGGCGGCCAAGGCGATGGCGGTTGCCCTGCCGATCCCGCTCGTCGAGCCCGTGATGAGAGCGGTCTTCCCTCCTGAGATCAGTCATTCCTTGCCCTGTCGCCTCGCCGGATACTGGGTCATGCGACTCAGTATGGATTGAAAGGAATGGGTTGTCAAACTCAGAAAGTGCTAATATTGGAGCATGATCGACGAGACGACCGGCCGGCCGAAACTCACCGCTAAGGGAGCGCGCACTCGAGCACGGATCGTGCAAGAGGCGGCCGCCCTGATCCATGAGCGTGGGGTTGCGGGGGCCACCTTGGAAGACGTCAAGGTGGCGGCGGGAGTCAGCGGTTCGCAGATGTACCACTACTTTCCCGACAAGAACGAGCTCGTACAGGCGGTCATCGACCACCAGGCGGAAACCATCATCGCGAACCACCGGCAGGCGCTCGCCAGTGCGAATGGAGTCGAGGCCTGGCGGAACATGGTGATCACCGGCGCGAGGAACGGTCAGGCCGGCGGTTGCCCACTTGGATCGCTCGTTGGTCAACTAGCCGAGAGCGACCCCGAGGCCCGGGCGCACATCGCAACAGGGTTTGACCAGTGGGCCGCCACCATCAGCGATGGACTCAGGTCCCTCCATGCCGACGGCAAGCTCCCGTTCGACATCGATCCGGACGACCTCGCTACTACCTTTCTCGCAGCCCTTGAAGGAGGGCTTTTGCTCGCCCAGGCGGAGCGCAGTTCCCGCCCGTACGAGACTGCGGTCAACACCCTCCTCGCCCTCACCATCGGTAACAGGGTCAGCGGCGACCGTCCGTGACGGTGGAAGTTGTCCCGAGTTCCGTGGAACTTCGGTGGCGGTCCGCTCCGTCACGCCGTTGAGGCTCTGCCCCTCGTAAAGGCATACCGGGCTCATCGGAGATTCGGGGGGTGAGTCGTCCAGCGGCCAAGATCATGCGGAGGCGGTAGTTGTCGGGGTTGCGGAATCCGCGGGCGATCCGGCGGTGGAGTTCGATGATCCCGTTGAAATCGCTTCGGTGCCGCCGTTGTTCGCGCGGCTGGTGGTGAAGTAGGCCATGATCGGGCAGGTGTGAGGCAGATCCCGCGAGGCGGCTTCTGATCCATCCGCCGTCCCGTCGGGCCGGCCGCGGAGGAGGTCGCGTCGACCCAACGGTGCGAGAGACCGGAAGTTGATCTTGACCCGGGCTGAAGCCGGCCATCGAGCGCGCAGCGCTCGTGATCATGTGGAGTTGATCTTGGCCGCGGCGGCGCCCTGGCAAGCTTGACTTGTCCGCGGAGCGGACAACTGCGTGGCGGCTCCCGGGTCGTCGCCCATGCATCGATCGCCGACGCGGTGGTCGAGCGGGTCGTCGCCCGGGCGAAGACGATCAAGATCGGCAACTCGCTGGAGGCCGACACCGAGATGGGTCCGATGGCGACCGACAAGCACGCGACCGCCGGTGGCTGGAACTGTGAGTGGGTCGAGGGTTCGACCCGCTCGTCGTTCCACTCCACACTGAACAGCCTGAAGGGTCTGCTCTGGCTACGAGACCGCGACCGGCGACCACCAAGCCCGGGACGCCCGAAAGGCGGGCGAGGAATACCTGCTGGAGCGCCGATTGATGCGACGACTGTCCGACGACGAACAGGTTGCTCCCTGGGTGAATCACTTCGGCTACCCGTTCCGCTGGTTCTACAGCGTGCTGAAGGCTGTCGACTCCTTCCGGGAGGCTTCGCTGCATGATGCGATCGCTCCGGACCCCCGGCTCGCCGACGCGGTGGATGCCATCCGGGCCGACCGGCGTCCGGACGGCCGCTGGCTGCAGGAGCGTCGGCACCCCGGTCGAGTCTGGTTCGAGGTCGACGTACCGGTCGGCGAGCCGTCGCCGTGGCTGACGTTCTTCGCCCTCCGGGCCGTGGGCTGGTGGGACGGGGCCGGATCAGCCGATACCGAGCGCGGCGAGTAGCACCAGGATGATCGTGACCGAGGCGCAGACACCGTGCAGCACGACCGGCGTGCGCTGGATGTGTTGCTCGGCGAGGTCCGGCGACGATCCGCTCTCGGCGGACATCGCCGCTCGACCATCGGTGCGCCAGCGATTGACGAGCAGCCCGCCGAGACTCGCGACGAGCACCAGATCGACGAAGGCGATCCAGGCGAGCACGGTGCCCCCGACGGCGACATAGATCACCCAGAGGACCAGGCCCGCCACCGCGAGGCCGAGGTGGGTGAAGACCCGGGCCGACGCGAAATGAGTGGCCCCCGACTGCGACCGTCCACCGTTGGTCAGCCAGATCCGGACCATGTACGACCCGAGGCCGACCGTGATCAGCCAGGCGATCAGTGCCGCGATCGACACGATGATCATCTCCCTGCGCCGTGAATCCCTGTACGCCGTGAAGCGGGTGATAACTGGAGGCTAATCTCTCGGCCCGTAGCTACCGTGATCGGGTGGACACACCGGCGGCGCGGTTCGAGATCATCCACCGACAGGCCGGCCTGGATCTCGACGACGATCCTGAGCTCGTGCCCTCGCACTCCAACGACACCTGGTACGTCTCGTCCCCGACCGTCGGTGGGGCCGTGCTCCGGGTGTGCTGGATCGGCGACCCGAACCGGCTGCTCCGGGAGGCGGCGGTCGGTGCGGCGGCGCCGGCCGAGGCGGGCTATCCGACCGTGCTGCGCTCGGGGTGCACCTCGACATCGGCGACCGGACCTTCACCTGGTTGCTGACCCGCCGGCTGTCCGGCCGGACGCTACTGGCCGCTGGTCCGGCCTGACGGCTCGGCAACGCGACGCGGCCGTCGACCAGACCGCGGTCGCCCTGGCGAGCCTGCACGCGTGGCGTCCGCCCGTCGCGATCGCCCGACTGCTCTCGCCGCCAGCCCAGAGCGACGACCCGAACGAGATCGTCGGCGCGAGTCTGTTGCCGCTGCCGCTCGACCGGGCCCGGCACCTGCTGGAACCGGCGCGGGCCAACGCACCGACGTACGGGCCGCTGATCGACCGGGCGGTCGACTGGCTGGAGGCGAACGCGGACCTGCTCCCTCGGTTGGATGATCCCGGCGACTCGGTGATCCATGGCGATCTGCACCTGGGCAATATCTGGTGGGACGGCACCCGGGTGGAAGCCCTGCTGGATCTGGAGTGGACCCGGTTCGCCCCCGCCTGGCTGGATCTCGCCACGATCCGGGACAACGCCCTGGCCGGCGACGCGGGTGAGCGACCGCACGCTCAGCTGCTGGCGGGCCTCAGGCGTCTGGTTCCCGGTCTCGACCCAGCCGATCTGATTCCCCGGCTGACCGCGGTCCAACTGGTCTTCCAAATCCGGCAACTGGCGATCTGGCCGCGGCCCGGACCGGATCCGGCGGTCGATCACCCGGTCCGGGTGCTCGAGCGGCTGCTGGACCGGGTCTGAACGACCCGGCTGTAGCCGCGCGACATCCGGCCGACAGAATGTTCGTCGTGTCGAAACCCGAGATCTCTGTCCAGCTGTACTCGATCCATACCGCGCTCGGCGAGGACCTCGACGGTTCGCTGAGCAAGCTCGCGGACATCGGGCTGCGGACGGTCGAGGCGTTCGACTTCGTCCGTCGGGCCGACGATCTGAAGGAAGCGTTCGACCGGTACGGCCTCGCATCGCCGACCGCGCACGCGATCCTGATCGAGGACGAGGGAGTCACGACGCCGGACGGCCTGCTCACCGTGCCGCCCGCCGACGAGACCTTCGCTGCCGCGCACCTGCTCGGCGTCCAGACTGTGATCGACCCGTTCGTCGCGCCCGATCGCTGGGCGACGCTGTCCGATGTCGAGCGCAGCGCCGACCGGCTCAATGCCCGGGCCGAGCAGGCCGCCCGCTCGGGTTTGAAGGTCGGCTACCACAACCACGATCACGAGCTGAGCTCGATCATCGACGGCAGGCCCGCGCTGGAGGTGTTCGCCGATCTGCTCGACCCCTCGGTCCAGCTGGAGGTCGACCTCTACTGGGCCGTGGCGGGCGGTGCCGACGCGGTCGCCCTGTTGGAGCGGCTCGGCGACCGGGTGATCGCCGTGCACGCCAAGGACGGGCCGATGCGGCCGGGGATCACCGCCGCCGACCTGCCGACCGACCAGCAGCCGGCCGGTCAGGGCGACGTCCCGCTGGCCGCCATCCTGGCCTCGGTGCCCGACCTGCCGTACGCGGTGATCGAGTTCGACCACTACGAGGGCGACGTGTTCGACGGGATCGCGCAGAGCTACCGCTACCTGAGCTCGATCCTCTGACCGCTCCCGGTCCGACGATGATCACGGTCGAGCTCACCGAGCCCGAGCGGGCCGGCGGCACTTTGTCGCCCGACAACGTCCGGGCCGCGGTCGAAGCGTTGCGGGTCGACGGCTTCGTGCTGCTCGCCGACGTCGTGGACCCTGCCCACCTGGATGTCCTGCACGAGCGGATGACCGGCGACATCGACGCGTTCCGGGCACGTCCGGATGTGCCGTACAACTGGAACGTCGGCAATCTCCAGCAGGACCCGCCGCCGTTCCCGCCGTACCTGTTCGCCGACGTCCTGCTGAACCCGTACGCCATCGCGGTCACCTCTGCCGTGCTCGGCCCGGGCCTGAAGAACGTGATGTACGGCGGGAACACCGCCCTGCCGGGTGACCAGCGCCAGCCCGTGCACTCCGACGTCGGCCATCTCTGGCCGGTGTCGGTGCTGGAGGCGCCGCACCCGCCCGCGCAGCTGGTGGTGAACGTGCTGACCGTCGACGTCTCGCCGGAGAACGGGGCGACCGAGATCTGGCCGGGCACCCACCGCGAGCTGGGCGTCGGGATCGGCGACGAGATCGAGATCGCGCCGGATCTGCTGGAGGCCCGTCGGGCGGTAGCGCCGCCGATCCAGCCGACGTTCCGGCGGGGCAGCATGCTGATCCGCGACATCCGGCTCTGGCATGCGGGGATGCCGAACCGGACCGGCGAGCCGCGGCCGATGATCGCGATGATCCACACCAGCGGCTGGCTGGACACGGGCCGGCCGCTGCTGTTCCCGGCCGGCACCGAGTCGTTCTTCGACCACCCGGTGCTCACCACGGCGGCTCGATTCACCGACGAGCCGATCGACTACATCGGTGAGCCGCAGGGATTCGCGTACGTCCCGGACGGACTGCTCACGAGCTGAGCAGGTGCCGGCGGAGGAAGTCGAGCTCGACGCCGACAACGAGGTCGTGGGCATCGAGGAACGGCGCATAGTGCCCGCCCCGGACTCGGACCAGCTCGCCGCGCTGCGCGCGAGCGGCCGCGGCGATCGTCGGCGCGGCCAGCGCCGTCCGGTCGTCCTCGGCGGCGACGAGAAGCAGCGGGCAGCGGACGTCCGGCACCCGCCCGGCCGGCCGGTACCAGCCGAGCTGCGGTATCGAGCGGGCCGCCACCGCCCTGCTCCAGTCCGGATAGCGGCGGTCGGGATCGAGCGCCCGATCGGTGTCCTCGACCGCGTCGGGGGTCGACAGCAGCGCTGCGCTGCCGGACTCGCCGACCAACGGAATCAGCCGCGGCGCCCGCCCGAACAGACCGGCGACGGCATCGGTCACGGCGACACCCATCGTCCCGAGCAGCGCCCGGCGGGTGGTGAACCGGGCCGCATTCCGGGTCGCGGCCGGACCGTCGAGGTTCGGGGTCTGCGCGATCGCCGCCGCCAGCCGATCGCTCGCGGCGGCCACCTCGATCAGGATGCCCGCGGACACCGAGAACGACCAGCCGGCAAGCCGTGAGGGATCCACCTCGGGCAGCTCCGCTGCGCAGTCCAGGGCGGCCACCCAGTCCCGGCGCTGATCGCGCAGGCTCACCACCTGCCGCGGCTCGCCCGCGCTCTCGCCCAGCCGTCGCGGGTCGAAGCTGAGCACGCTGAACCCCGCGTCCGCGAAGCGGGCAGCGAACCGATCGCAGCCGGGTCCCGTGGTGACGGCCAGTCCGCCGCTCATCACGACACAGCCGCCGTTGCTACCGGGATAGTGCCAGCCGGCGCAGCCGACCCCGTCGCTGTCGAACCTGATCCGCTGTCGAACCACCGACTCCATGGGTTAAGTGAACCATGTGGTTCACATTTCCGCCAGAGGTTCAGCCGCCGACAGCCTCCTCGCGCTCCAACGCACGGGCGAGGGCAGCCAGACCCGCCTCGATCCGGGCGGGCTCGCCGGTCGTCCGCCAATCCATCAGGAAGCCGCGCATCACGGCCAGGACCAGCTCGGAGACCTCGTACCGGCGCCGCTCGCTCCACTCCGGCGGACACAGCTCGAGCAGTCCGGGCAGGTACTGGTCGGCTGCCTGCCGGCCGAGATCGGCGTACCGTTCGGGGTCGTACATCACCAGGCCGATCGCCTGATCGATGACCCGGAGGCCTGTCTCGTCCGCAGCGAGCACGGGCCAGATGGCCCGGACCCGGTCCGCCAGCGTGCCGAGCCCCGGATCGGCGCGAACCGCGTCGAGGGTGTTCCGGATCCGCCGTTCGCGTAACCGGAACAGCGCCTGGGTGAGCAGGTCGTCGCCACTGGCGAAGTGGTAGAGCAGCACCTTATGGGTCGTCCCCGCCGCCCGGGCTGCCCGGCGCAGCGAGAAGTCGACCAGGCCGTTCGCCGCCAGATCCTCGGTCACCAGCTCCAGCAGCTGTTGCCGCCGGGCCTCGCCGCGCGCCGTGCCCGTCGAACGCCGATAGCCGGCTCCGGCGTCGATCGCCACGCTCTCCGGCCCGCCGCTACCCTGCACGCGGTCAGGATGCCAGGCCGGGCCGATCACCACCCGAGTCGGTCGGGACTCACTTGGTCTTCGGCTCGGCGACCACCCGCGCAGTATCGGTGCTGCCGGTCTTGAGGGCGACCACCCGGACGGTGTCGCCGTTCTTGATATCGGCGATCTTGGCCGCGGCGCCGTCCTTGCGGACCTTGGTCTCGGCGTTGACGACATACGTCGCGCTGAATCCGTCGGTGCTCTTCACGGTGATTCCGTTCGAGCGGACACTCTGCACCGAGCCACGCTGGAAGTCGAGCACCCGAGTGCCCTTCTTGCCGCCGACCGTCACCTCGCCATGCAGTGCCCGCTTCATCAGGACCCGCCGCGCGTGCGCTCCGGCCTTGGCGCCGTGCCCGGCCTTGGCGGCCGAGCCGGATGGCGCGCTCGGCGAGGTGGTCGGGTTGTCGGCATACGACACTCCGACACCGATCAGTCCACCGAGGGCCACCGTGCCGAGGGCGACGGTCGCGATCTTGCTCTTCACATTCATCGAGTGCTCCTGTGTTCGTTCTTGGATGGACCCTGCGTCCCCAACCGCCGACCAGTCTTCGCCGCTCCGGACCAGATCCCGGCGGCCGCGGGTCCGATCTTCAGCAGGCCCACAGCGATGCCCTCGTCGTCAACAAGAGTTGACAAGCCATGCCTCGTCAACTTAGATTGACGACATGACACAGAGTCTGCTGGACGCGGCGGCCGAACATCCCGGCGAGGGGTTGCGCGCGGTGCGCGCGCTGCGCGAGCTGGCCGAACGGCTGGAGATCCTGCAGGTCCAGCGGGCCCGCGGACTCGGCTGGTCTTGGCAGGAGATCGCCGACGCGCTCGGCGTGTCCAAGCAGGCGGTCCACAAGAAACACGGCAGGAGGAACTGATGTTCGAGCGATTCACCACCGACGCGCGGACCGTGGTCGCCGAGGCACACGTCATCGCCCGGCAGACCGGTTCGGCCATGATCGACACCCGGCACGTCCTGATCGCCCTGGCCGAGACGGACAACACGGCGCGGACCGTCCTCGGCGGGGCCGGGGTCGACACCGTGACGCTGGGCGCGCGGTTACGCCACGAGGTGGCGTCCGGCGACCTGGACGCGGACGCGCTCGCCTCACTCGGTATCGACCTGAATGCCGTCCGGCGCCGAGCCGACACCGTCTTCGGGGTCGGGGCACTGGACCGCGCGGGACATCGGAGTCCTTCGGGTCACCTGCCGTTCGCGGCCGAGGCCAAGAAGTCCCTGGAGCTGGCGCTCCGCGAGGCCGTTCGCCTGCACTCGAACTCGATCACGGCGAACCATCTGCTGCTCGGTCTGCTCCGCAACACCGGCTGTACGGCCGAGGAATCGCTCCGCCGGTCGCTGGTCGACACCGGCCTCGACGTCGCCACCCTGCGCAGCCTGATCGAGCAGGCGGAGGCGCAGGCCTCGTGAGTGAGCCGCGCTCAGCGATGCTCGTTGCGGGTGACGGTCCAGGCGACCATCGCCGAGTCCAGGTACGCCCGCACCTCGACGATCGGCGTACCCGCGTCCTCGCTCGCGAACCGGCAGACCCAGCAGTAGTGGTTGTCGAAGGGCGCGCCCTCCAGCGTGGTCGAGGTCGCGTGCAGCTCGGCGATCGCGGTGTCGCCGTCGACGTACAGCCGCTGCAGGTCCAGCCGTACGCCGTCCTGCATCAGGGGCGTGAGCCGGTCGAACGTCGCCGCGGTGAACTCGGCCTTCGAGGTGTACGTCGCCCCGAGCGGGTGCGTGCCCTCGACGGTCCAGCTTCACGTCGTCGGCGACCCGATCGAAGAACTGATCGGTGGTCTCCGGGTCGGCAAGGTGCCGGAACAGGCTCACCCGGTCGTCACGGGCGTCGTCGGTCGTCACGGAGGTCAGTCCACCGCAGCCGGCGGGGGGCCGACGTATCGGGCGGCGGGGCGGATGATCTTGCCCGCCCGCGCCTGCTCCAGCGCGTGGGCGGTCCAGCCGAGCACCCGGGCGACCGCGAACGTGGCGGTGAACATCTCGGGTGGGACGCCGGCGGCCTCCATCACCAGCGCGGCGTAGAACTCGACGTTGGTGCGCAGCGCGCGGCCAGGCTTGAGCTCCTCCAGAGTCTCCAGCACCGCGGCCTCGATCTCGACCGCAAGCTCGACCCGCCGCCCGCCGAAGCCGAGCGCGTACTCCTTCAGCAGGGCCGACCGCGGATCCTCGGTGCGATAGACCGGGTGGCCGAAGCCCATGATCCGGCCGCCGGTCGCGACCTGTCCGCGGACGAAGTCGCGCGCGGCGTCGGCCGAGCCCAGGTCCAGCAGCTGGAGCGCCCGGCTCGGCGCCCCGCCGTGCAGCGGTCCGGACAAGGCGCCGAGCCCGGCCGTGACGACGGCTCCGAGGTCGGCGCCGGTCGAGGCCACCACCCGGGCGGTGAACGTGGACGCGTTGAAGCCGTGGTCGATGGTGGACACCAGATAGGCGTTGATCGCGGCTCGCACCCGCTCGTCCGGTACGTACCCGGTCAGCATCCACAGATAGTTCGCGGCGTGATCGAGGTCGGCTCTCGGCGGCAGCGGCTCGGCGCCGGTGCGCAGCCGGTGCAGGGCGGCCAGGATCGTCGGCGCCACCGCGCCGATGCTCAGCGCGGCGGCCCGGCGCTCGGTCTCGTTCTGGTCGTAGAGCGGCCGCAGACCGGCGAGCACCGGGAGGCTCGCCCGCAACCCGGCCAAGGGATCTGCTCCGGTCGTCGCGACCGCGATTCCCGGCAGCAAGGCAGCCAAACCCGCCGGCACGTCCCGAAGCGGGCGGACCTCGGTCGCGAAGGCCTCGGCCTGCCGTGCGTCCGGCAGCGATCCGTCCAGCAGCAGCCGCCAGACGTCCTCGACCGACCGGGTGCGGGCCAGCTCCGTCGCCGAGTACTCGCGGTAGTGGTAGAAGCCCTCCAGCCCGCGTACGTCCCCGAGCTCGGTCTCGGCGACCACGACGTTCGCCAGACCCGGCGGTACGTCGATCAGGGTCTGGTTCATCCGGTCCCGGACTGCGCTCGATGTCATGGCCTCAGCATGTGATTGACTGGATGGACAGTCAATGTTGATTGGATCAATGTGGATGCGGAGAAGCTTCCCGCACTGACCGCTGCCCAGGCCGCCGCCCGACTGGGGGTGAAGCCCGCGACGTTGTATGCGTACGTGTCCCGCGGGCTGTTGACCCGCACGAGGACAGCCGGCGGATCGCTGTTCGACCCGCTCGAGGTGGAAGCCTTCGCGCGTAGCCGCCGTCCGACGTCGCGGCCGGCCGCGGACGCAGCTCGACGGCCACTCCCCCGGCACCCCGCTGATGGCGATCGACCACGACATCGCGCTCCTCGAGGACGACCGGCTCTACTTCCGCGGCCGCCCGGCCGACGAGCTCGCCGACTCCGCCGGGTTCGAGACCGTGGCCTGGTGGCTGTGGACGCGGGACTGGCAGCCCGATCGGCACTTCCGGCCGACTGTCGCCGGTGAGGCCGCTACCCACCGGGTTCGGCGCGGTCTGCCGGCCGGGATGCCGCTCCGGCTCCAGCTGCAGGCCCAGGTCCCGGTGCTGGCGGCGACCGATCCGCTGCGCCACGATCTGTCCGCTGCTTCGGTGGCCCGGATGGGCGCGGAGCTGATCGCCGGCTGCGTGGCCGCCCTACCGCTCCTGAGCGGGAGGTCCTCGGACGCGTCGCTCGCCGGGCGGCTCTGGCCGCGACTCGCCGACCGACCGCCGGCTCCGGCGGACGTGGAGTTGATCAACGCTGCGCTGGTGCTGCTGGTCGATCACGATCTGGCCGCATCGACGCTGGCGGTCCGGGCGGCCGCGTCGGCGCGGGCCAATCCGTACGCGGTGGTCTGTTGCGGACTCGGCGCTCTGGACTCCGCGCTGCACGGCAATGCCGGCCGCGCGGCGTACGCGATGCTCGGCCGGGTCCTTGCCGGCCAGTCGGCTGAGCAGGCGATCGCCGCCTCGGTGATCGAGTTCGGCACGGTGCCCGGCTTCGGTCACCGGGTCTATCGGAGTGCCGACCCGCGCCACGAGCATCTGATCCAACGGCTGCGGTCGGCGCGACCGAACGATGCCGCGATCGCCGCGGCCGATCGGCTCAGCGCCGCGGTCGTGACCCGGATGTCGACCTTCCCGAACGTCGACTTCGCACTGGCCACCCTGTCCCACACGCTCGGGCTCGTGCCGGACGCCACCGAGGTGATCTTCGCACTGGCCCGCTGCGCCGGCTGGTTGGCGCACGCGCTGGCGGAGTACGGCGAGCCGCCGCTCCGGCTCCGACCCGAGGGCCGCTATACCGGTCCCTGACGGACGGCGGCGACCGCGACCGTCGTACAGCTCATGGCGAAGCTGCCACCGGCTCCGTCGACGACGCCCCCGACCCCGTCGAGAACCGCTGCCAGCTGGGCGGGGTCGAACAGGTTGTGCCCGCCCTGGGTGGGCAGCTGGTCCAGCCACTCCGCCGTGCTGTACGTCCGCCGCCAGGCGAACCGCCACTCCTCCGGCTCGCCGAAGGCACCGGTCTGCCGGATCCCCCCGGCCGCGGTCGTCGCCATCGACGCGTACGCGTCCGCGGCGACCATCCGGAAACCCCGGGCCGCGAGCGAGTCCGGCACCACCCGCTCGTAGATCTCCGCGAACTCCTTGGGCCAGTTCGGGCGGCGGCTGCTGGGCGTTCCAGAAGACGGCCAGCAGACCGCGGGAGCGGAGGGTCTGTGCTGCCTTCTCCGCTCCTCGGACCGGGTCGATCCAGTGCCAGGTCTGGCCGGCGATGATCGCGTCGAATCGCCGGCCGGCCGCCTCCCAGTCCTCGAACTTCGCCGTCTCCACGGCGATCCCGGTCGATCGGGCGTACTTAGCCATCCGCTCGTCGACGTCCACACCCAGCACCTGGCAGCCGGCGTCACGGAACTGGCGGGCGACGATTCCGGTCCCGACCCCGACGTCCAGCACCGCGCGGCCGGGGCTGCGCGCCACGATCCGCTCGATCAGCTCGACCGGATAGCGCGGCCGAGCCCGGTCGTAGCGCTCGGCATCCGCCCCGAACGACTCGGCCACGAGGCGGTGCCGGTGGATCTCGGTCATCACGAAACTCTAGAACGCTTGACCGGGATGATCCCGGTCAACCGTTCTGAAGTTGCGCCGGCCCCTTGTGCAGCGCCTTGATCCGGACTGGGCGCGTTATCGTCTGAGACTCGATGATCAGTGCTCGGACCCGGATCCGCGCCGGCTGGCGCATCCTGACCGGCGAGCTGACTACGGTCAACGCCGCGCCGCACGCCCACCGGGTCGCCGTCCGCGCCGCGCTTGCGATCCTCGTACCGCTGGTTGTGCTGGCCGTGATCGGTCGGTCCGAGCTGGCCGCGTATGCCAGTTTCGGCGCGTTCGCGGCGGTGTACGGGGGCGGCCGCCGGTCCACCGCCCGGTGGCGGCTGCAAGCCCAGGTCGGCACGGTCTTGTCGCTGGCCGTGATCAGCGGCGCGTTGGTGGCGCTCAGTCCGGATCGCAGTTGGCTCGGGATCCCGTCGCCGCAGCCTGGGCCGCGCTGGCCGCGTCACTCTCGGACCGCAACCGCTGCGACCGCCGGGACCGATGTTCCCGGTCTTCGCCGTGGCGACCGCCCGACCCGCCGGCGGCACCAGGGCCGCCGCAGCCGAGCGTGGCGCGACAACGGCTCCACCTGATCCGCTGCGCCATCGTCGTGCAGGTCGCCGGAACACTCGCGACCGGGATCGGCCACCCCTACTGGGCGATGGTCGCCTCCGTCACCCCGCTGACCGTGTTCACACTGCGCGGGCAGGTGGTGCGCGGCGTCCAGCGGGTGGTCGGCACCATGATCGGTCTCGTTGTCGCCGCCGTCCTGCTCGGGCTCGATCTCCCGGCGTGGCTCGTACTCCTGCTGATCGCCGGCCTGCAGGCCATGGTCGAGCTGCTCGTGGTCCGCAACTACGGCCTGGCGCTGCTCTTCGTCACACCGCTCGCCCTGCTGTCGGTCCAGCTGGCCGACCCGCTCCCGGTTCGCGAGCTGATCACCGACCGGTTCGTGGAGACCCTGATCGGAGTCACGATCGGCGTGCTGGCGGCGATCCTGACCCGTAATCGGGAGACCCGCTCCCACCCGCTCACCAGCTGATCCTGCGACCCGACCGCGACGCGGGCTATCGGAGGCGGCCTTGGGGATCAGGGCGGTCAGCGTGTCCACGACCGCCGCGCCCGGGCCGTGCAAGCACGTGCTGGCGGTGGCACTGGTCGGCGAGGCCGAGCTGACTGACGGCTGACCCCGGACCCGATGGCCGGACAACACTCACGGCACCAGCGCCTCGTCCCACCGGTCCTGGATCGCCGCGACCGTCTCGACCGCAGTCAGCGAGGTGGTGTCCAGCCAGAGGCCGAGCCGCGGTGTCGACCGGCGGAACTCGGCGACCAGATCTGCGGCTTGCCAGCCACCGACGTACCCCGTCTTCGCTCGCTCCGCCTCCCGCGCGGCGACCGCAGCCGGGACGGGATCCAGCACCACGACTCGACGCGGTCGGGACCTGATCGTCGCCACCACCTCGGCGAGCATCGGACCGACCACGACGTCCTGCAGTAGGGTCGCGAAACCGGCGGCGACGTACGCGTCCGCGGTCGATGCCGCCAGCCGGTAGCGCAGTCGCAACTGATCCATCGCCTCCTGCCTCATGCCCGGTCGCGGATCGACGCGACCTGAGACGACGAACCGGCGGAAGACGTCCCCGCGGACGTGGACCGACCGCGGCAGGCTCTCGGCCAGTCGCTGGGCAACCGTTGACTTGCCCGAGGCCATCACGCCCGCGATCAGCACGACTCCGGTCTCGGCGCCATCCGGCCCACCTCCCGAGATCACGCTAGCCGATCAATGCAAAGCATTTGCTTGACATCGGCGTCGTCTCCGACAGATAATCAAAGCATGTCTTTTGCATCTGGAGTGCGGTCAGTCCTCGGGGTGCGAGACGTCAGAGTGCTGCTGGCCGCCGGACTGGTCTCGCAGACGGGTGACTGGGCGTTGCGGACCGGGATCGGCTTCCAGATCTACGTGCTGACCGGATCGACGCTCGCCGCGGCCACCGTCCTGCTGGTCTCGCTGGCGCCGCAGGTCCTGCTCGGCTCGATCGCCGGGGCGTACGTCGACCGCTCCGACCGACGCCGGGTGATGATCATCGTGAATCTCCTGCTGGCCGTCGTTCTGGCCCCGTTGCTCACGGTCGGCGACCAAGCCTGGTTGATCTATCTGGTGCTGGCCGTCAGCAGCTGTCTGTCGCCGTTCTTCCTGGCCGCCGAGGCGACCATGGTTCCGGAGATGATCACCGACCCCTCGCTCCGGATCACCGCGAACGCGATCAACTCGCAGGTGCGCGACGTGTCGCGCCTGGTCGGCGCCGCACTCGGCGGTGTGCTGGCCGCTACCGGCGGCATCCCGGCGCTGGCGCTCGGCGACGTGATCAGCTTCATCGTGGCCGCCGCGGCGATCGCCCTGATCCGCCATCGTCCGCCGCTCCACGACGACGCGCCCGCCGGCAGGATCCGCGGCGAGCTGGCCGAGGGTTTCGCGGTGATCCGGTGCAGCCGGCCACTGGCGGTGATCCTGATCTTCATGATCGTCACCGGCATCGGCGAAGCGATCATGGGTACGTTGTTCGCGCCGTTCGTGCACGACCTGCTGCACGGCGGCGCCGCGGACTTCGGCCGGATCGTCGCAGCACAAGCGATCGGCGGCATCCTCGGAGGCGTCCTGATCAGCCTGGTCGGCCACCGGCGCAGCCCGGCCGCCCTCTTCGGCTGGGGCGCGGTGCTGTTCGGGCTGCTGGATCTCGCCCTGTTCTGCTATCCGCTGGTGGCCGGGGAGCGGCCGCCGATCTGGCCGGCGATGGTGATCATCGCCCTCGTCGGCCTGCCCGGCGCAGCGCTGGTACGCCGGGATGACCACGACCCTGCAGGACGCCACCACTGACCGCGTCCGGGGGCGGGTCTTCGGGACCGTCACCGCAGCCCAGAACGGCGCCATGCTCGGCATCACCTTGGTGGTGGGCCTGATCAGCCCACGACTCGGCATCGTGACCATGCTGATCGGCCAGGGTCTCGGGTACGTCCTCGCCGGTTTGCTGGTCGTCGTCGCACTGCGCCGGATCGGGTCCGAGTCGGCGGTGACGGTCGAGCGCCGCGAGTGTCAGCCGGCCGGGCGACGGTGAGCTGCTGCCAGACTGAAGCCATGCCGAGGAAACGGATCGCCGCCGAGCGGGTGGTCAGCGACCCGGTCGCCCTCCGCGCGCTGGCCCACCCGATCCGGCTGCAGCTCGTCGAGCTGGTCGGCCGCGAAGGCACCGTCACCGGAGCCGAGGCGGCACGCCAGCTGGGCATCAGCCAGGCGCTGGCCAGTCATCATCTGCGCCAGCTCGCCAAGTACGGCTTCGTAGAACCGGCCGACGCCGCCGACCGTCGGGCCCGGCCATGGCGGGTCACCTCCACCTCGACCCGGTTCGCTCCGGAGAAGGGTGAGGGCCGGCAGGCCAACGACGTGCTGCAGCGGCTGATCCTCGAGCGCGCCTTCGCGGAGCTGGAGAGCTGGCAGCAGCGGCGCGACCAGCTCGACGAGCGATGGAGCGAGCTGACCGATCTCAGCAACGGGCTGATCTATCTCACGCTGGACGATCTCGCCGAGCTTCGGACCGCCTTCGCCGCGCTGATCACCCCACTGGTCGAGAACCGCCGGATCGGCGAGCACGAGCGTCGCCCGGACGACGCGGAGCCGGTCTCGTTCACGTTCCTCACGATCCCGGTGCCGCGGACCGAGCACGGCGGCTGACCCACCTCCCAGATCACAGGTGCACAACGAAACGCAGCCGAAGCTTGAGAAAGCGGGCCCGGCCCGCTCCCATTGACCCCGACATTCGCTGTCGGTACCGCCGTGCCCCCTCCTGGCTGACCGATCCTGGACTCGGAGCGCACACGTGAGCTATCCACCGACCTCGTACCCGGGCGGGTACACCATGCCGCCGGGCGCATACCCCTCCGTTCGCCCCGGCGGAGCCACCGGTGCCGCAACGGCGCTCGGTCCTACCGATCGTCAGCCTGGTCATTTCGCTGGTCGCGCTGCTCGGCGTCGTCGGCGTCGGAATCGGGCTGGCCAGCGGGGCGCTCGGCCCGTCCGGCGGCGACGATGCGCCGCTGACCGGCCAGCTCGGCAAGACTCCGACCGGCGCGGTCCATGGTGACGAGCTGGCCAAGGAGGTCACGGCGATCATCGCCGACGACGGCGGCGATGTCTCCGACCTCCGCTGCCCGGACACCCCTGCCGTCGCCCAGAACGTGACAACCGTCTGCCACGGCACGATCAGCGGCTCGGCGTATGCAGTGGTGGTCTTCTTCGAGGACGCGTCCGGACGCTTCACCCTGCTGCCGGTCTGAGGACGTCCGCAGCTCGGGTGGCATCGATAGTCTGCGGAGATGAGCGCCGCCGAGTTCGCCGATCGATTCCGCCGCCGGGACCACCTGATCGGGTACTGGATCTCATCGGACAACCCGCCGGCAACGGAACGGATCTCCTTGCTGGGCTACGACTACGTCGTGCTCGACGCACAGCACGGACTGATCGACGACCGCGGCCTGCTCACCGGACTGATCGCTGTCGAGGCTGCCGGCGGCACCGGTCTGGTGCGGGTCGGCGCGGTCGACCCGGCCCCGATCGGCCGAGCACTCGATGCGGGCGCCGCCGGGGTGATCGTGCCGCTGATCGACAGTCTCGAGGACGCGGCGACCGCGGTCGCGGCCGCCCACTACCCGCCCGCCGGGCGGCGCTCGTTCGGACCGACGCGCTCCGGTCTGCGAATCGGCCCGGACCCGCGCGAGGCCGATTCATCGGTGCTGGTCCTCGGCATGATCGAGACGGCCGGGGGGCTGGCGGCGGTCGAGTCGATCGCCGCAACCCCCGGCTTGGACGGGCTCTACGTCGGACCCAGCGATCTCGGGCTGGCGCTCGGCGCAGCCTCTCCGGGCGATCCGTCGATCGAGCAGGAGTTCGGAGCAGCCCTGCGCAGGATCGTCGCGGCCTGCGACGCGAACGGGATCGTCGCGGGCATCTACTGCCCGAGCGGAGCGATCGCCGCGGAACGCTCCGCCGCCGGCTTCTCCTTCGTCACCGTGGCGAATGATCTCAGCCACCTCGAGGCGGCCGCGGCCGCGCACCTGGCGACCGCCCGGAACGACCAGGGTGGCGCAGGGCGGGCCCGCTGATCATCGCACTCGAGGTCACGGCTGCTGGGTCGGTCGGAGCCTCGACGTGCCCTTGCTCCCGCACCGATGACTTCCGCGACGGCACCGTGTCAGTAGCAGCATGAGCGCGACCTACACCTTCGACGTCTTCAGCACCATCGACGGACACGGGTCCTATGCACCGCCCGGCGACTGGGGTGGTTATTGGGGCAAGCAGGGCCCGGAGTTCCTCGACCACCGGCTCGGGACGTACGACGGTGAGCAGCGGATGATCTTCGGTGCCGTCACGTTCGGCCTGTTCCTCCAGATGGTGCCGGCCATGGGCGACGACCGCGATCCCTGGATCGACCGCATGATCAACTTACCGACCACCGTCGTCTCCTCCACCCTGCAAGGCCCACTCGACTGGCCCGACGCGACGATCGTCGAGGGTGACGCCGTGGAGATCGTCCGTCGGATGAAGGAGGAGTCCGCCGTGCCGATCCGCTCCCACGGCAGCATCGCCCTGAACCGTGCGCTGTTGGCCGCCGGGCTCGTCGACCGGATTCAGATCACGGTGTTTCCGGTGATCTCGGCCCAGACCGGGGACGAGCCGATCTTCGTCGGTGCCGGCGACTACGACCTCGACCTGTTGGCGGCCCGTACCTTCGACGGCAACATCCAGGAACTGATCTATCGGCCGACCCTGCGTGTCTGGCCCGCAGCCTGAGTCTTGCTCACGGCACGCTCATCCGTTGAGTCAGTGCCACCTCTGTCAGTGCCACCTCGACCAGGCGGCCTGCTTGGTCGTGCCGGTGATCTCGGCGACCTGGCTCCAGGAACCGTGGTCGGCGACCCGGCGGGCGGAATCGCCGAGCGCGCTACCGACGTACCCGCTCAGTTCCACCAGCGACTGGAAGGCGGCGACGCTGGTCCGCCGGGTCAGCTCGTCGACCACCGAGTGCGCGAGCTCGGCCAGTTCGGCCTCGGTCAGCTCCGGGAGTTCGCTCATGCCCACCATTGTCGGGCACCGCAGGGACGACGATCGCGCTCAGGCGGCGGCCAGCACAACTGAGGTCTGCTCGTCGGGGCTGTCGAAGCTTCGGCGCCAGGACGTACCCGGCCAGTGGTAGGTCACCGATCCGGAAGCAGGCCGGTACTCGGCGGTGTAGAGCGTGCCGAATCCGTTGCGGTAGTCCACCGCGTGCAGCGGGGGACGCAGTAGCGCGGTCACCAGCTGCGCCGAGTCGTCGTGGTCGACGACCATCGACTTCAGCAGGTCGAGTCGTTCCACGCTGTGGTAGCGCGCCGCATGGCCCGGGTCGGTCGGCGCGTCCCAGCGGTGGTTGGTGGCCAGCGTGCGGGCCCGGAACTCGGCCGGGCGATCCGGCCCGACCCGGGCCGTACCGCTGTGACCGGCGGTGTCGATCATGGTGAGGTTGTACGACATCGCGATCGGCAGCCGCTGGACAGCCTGCCAGGCCTCGGGCACGGTCCGGCAGGTCTCCAGCAGGTAGCGGACCACCAGCGGGATGGCGAATCCCGTTCCCACACAGCGATCCCCACCGAAGGTGAGCGAGATCGTCAAGCCTGCCTCGTTCATCCCGTCCAGCAGGCCCCACAGGCAGTCGCTCGTCCCGATCACGGGTTGCAGGTAGTCGGTCGAGATGCTGACGCCCTCGAACAGCTCCGGATGGTAGTCGTAGTTGCGCAGCAGCATCGGCTCGGGCGCGGCCACGGCGACCTGACTGCAGCCGGCCGGTGCGAACGCCGGCAGATCCCATTGGGTCAGCATCGTCGTGGCGAGTTGGTCGAAGCCGGTCTGCTCGGACAGCTTCGCCCAGACGGGCAGCAGCTCGGGCATGTGCCGCGACAGCGCAACGGCCGCCTCGGTCGGCTCGGGACGAGCCTCGCGACCGGCCCGCAGATACCAGGCCCGATAGCCCGGCCAGGTCGCCTCGAACAAGGCGCGCCAGCGGGGACCGGGCTGTGCTTCGTGGATGCCGTACATGGTCAGGTTGTTCGGATGACATGTCGTCAAGGCTAGGTTGACGATCGCGATTCGTCAAATAAACCTTGACGCGCTCATCGCAGGTCGTAGCGGATGTGGGTCGCTCGCGAGGTCACGATCACCTCGCGCTGAACCAACGGGAACGCCGACCCGGGCGTGAACAAGGGTGTCCCGGCACCGAGCACGACCGGCGACAGATGCAGCAACAGCTCGTCGACCAGCCCCGCCCCGAGGGCCGATCCGATCGTCGCGCCGCCGCCCATCAAGCACGACGTCGAGATCGCGGCCGCGCTTCCGCGAGGCCTCCTCGGCGCGAGCTCGGGCGGCCTCGATCGCGTCCGGCAGACCGGAGGTGACGAAGGTCCAGTCGAGCTCGCTCAGCCGGACCGACGACGGCTCGGAGCTGGTCACCACGACGAAGGCCGGCTTGCCGACCTCGCCCGCGCCGTACCCCAGCTCGTCGCTCCATCCCCCCGGCGCATCGACGATGTCGAACAGCCGGCGACCGAGAATCACCGCGCCGGAGCGATCGGTCGCCGCCCGCAGGATCCGCTGCTCGTCGGCGTCGTCGGAGAACACCCAGCGGTGGAGCGCCTCGCCACCGGTGCCGAGCCCGTTGCCCGGGCCTGGATCGGGACCGGTGACGAATCCGTCGAGGGAGACCGAGATGTCGGCGATCACGGTGGTCATGTCAGTGGGGACCGGGCCGGACGGCGGAAATCATCGCCCTTCTAGGCTCGAGCCATGGCCACCGACGACCTTCCGCACAGCACACCCAGCGCCGAGGGCGTCGACGCCGCCGGCATCGAGGCGTTCCTCGACGCCATCGACGACGCGCCGCAGATCGAGCTGCACAGCCTGATGATCCTGCGGCACGGATCGGTGATCGCCGAGGGCTGGTGGGCGCCGTACTCCGCCGATCGCGTGCATCTGCTCTATTCGCTGAGCAAGAGCTTCACCTCCACCGCGGCCGGCCTCGCCGCCGCGGAGGGTCTGCTCGACCTGGACGCGACCGTGCTGTCGTACTTCCCCGAGCTGGACGCCGAGATCACCGACCCGCGCAGCCGGTCGATGAAGGTCCGGCACATCGCGGCGATGGCCAGCGGTCATCTGACGGAGACCCTGGACAGGGCCCAGCGGATCGACCCGACGAACCTGGTCCGCGGCTTCCTGCTCACCCCGCCCGACCGCGACCCCGGCACGGTGTTCGCCTACAACCAGCCATGCACGTACACCCTGGCGGCGATCGTCCAGCGCGGCTCCGGGCAGATCGCTGATCGACTATCTGCGGCCGCGGCTGTTCGACCCACTGGGCATCGGCGAGATGGCCTGGCTCGAGCGGCCGGCCGGACAGAATCTCGGCTTCAGCGGCCTGCACGCCACGACCGACGCGATCGCCCGGCTCGGCCAGCTCTATCTGCAGCGCGGGCGCTGGGGAGATCGACAGCTGCTGGATCCGGCCTGGGTCGACCAGGCGACCCGGACCCAGGTCGAGAATCCCGCGCGAACCGAACCCGGACTGGCGGCAGGGCTATGGCTTCCAGTTCTGGATGGCCCGGCACGGCTATCGAGGTGACGGCGCCTTCGGCCAGTTCTGCATCGTGCTGCCCGAGGCCGACCTGGTGATCGCGACCACCGCCCAGACCCTCGACATGCAGGGCATCCTCGACGCGGTCTGGGCGCACATCGTGCCGGCGATCGACCGCGCCGGAGCTGCCGACGCCGACGAACGGCTCGCCGAACGGCTCGCGAGCGCGACCCTTCCCGCGGTGCCGGCCGGAGTGGGCCCGAGCGATCCTGGTAGCTGGGACGGTACGTCCTTCCGGGCCGGGCCGGGCCCGCAGACCGAGGCCTCCGAGCTCGGCCCGATCGGAGTCGCGCTGACGGGGCTCGAACTGCACTCGGGTCCGGAAGGCTGGCTGCTCACCGTGCAGGATGTCGGCGGACGGCTCGAGGTCCCGGTCGGCGTCGGGGAGTGGGCGTTGGACGAGAGCGCCGGCGTCCCGGTTGCGGTCAGCGGCGGCTGGTCGGACCCGGACACCTTCGTCGCCGACGTGATCTTCCTGGACACCCCGCACAGCGTGCGGCTGCTCTGCTCCGGCCCGGACCGTACGTTCGCGGCGCACTGGCGCAGCACCCCGCTGCACCCGCACTCTGTGCTCGAGCTGCGGCGCCCCTGAGCCACCATCGGAGCGGCCCGCCTCGCAGTCCGAGCCCACGTGACAGACTGCCGACGTGGCGCCCTCGATACCGCCGAGATTGCGCCGCCGGTTCTGGGTGGCGGCCGGGCTCGGGGTCATCGGTCTTGTGACGACCTTCGTCGCGGCCCACCTGGTGCGAGTTCACCAGCCGGACGGGCTGGCGCTCCAGATCGTCGGCACCATCGTGCTGTTCGTCGGCGCCTTCCTGATGATGAGCGTGGCGGCCTCGTATCGGAGGAGACCGCCCCGCCCGTAGAGCGGCGCGCCGGGTCGTGGGATCGGCCCCCTACGATCAAAAGCGTGGCCGACACGACGACGTACGCCTGGGATCTGGACCGAACCACGCTGCGGTTCCCGGACCCGGCGATCCAGGTGGTCGACGAGCGGTTCAGCGCACTGATCGTCGGGCACGAGGTGGTCGAGCGGCTCTGGACCGGCGGCCGCTGGCTCGAGGGGCCGGTCTGGTTCGGCGACGGCCGATACCTGCTGTTCTCCGACATCCCCAACAACCGGATGCTGCGCTGGGACGAGGAGACCGGCGAGGTCACACCGTTCCGGGTGCCGTCGAACAACAGCAACGGCAACACCCGCGACCGGCAGGGCCGGCTGATCACCTGCGAGCACCTGACCCGGCGGGTCACCCGGACCGAGCACGACGGCCGGATCACCGTGCTGCTCGACGCCTACGACGGCAAGCCGCTGAACGCGCCCAACGACCTGGTCGCCCACTCCGACGGCTCGATCTGGTTCACCGACCCGGGCTGCGGCATCGACGGCAACTACGAGGGCGACAAGGCGGTCAAGGAGCTGCCCCGCGACGTCTACCGGATCGACGTCGGACGCGGCGGTGCGGAGGTCGTGATCACCGGGATGGACCGGCCCGAACGGGATGTGCTTCTCCCCCGACGAGACCCTGCTCTACGTCGTCGACGTCGATCAGATCCGGGTGTTCGACATCGTCGACGGCCGGCCGGCGAACGGCCGGGTGTTCGTCGCCACCGATCGGCTGGAACTCCGACGGGATCCGCTGCGACCGGGACGGGAACGTCTGGGCGGCGGCCGGGAACGGCGGCACCGAGATCGACGGCGTGCACTGCTACGCCCCGGACGGCACGCTGCTCGGCCGGATCCTGCTGCCGGAGGACGTGCGCCAACCTCTGCTTCGGCGGGGTCAAGAAGAACCGGCTGTTCATGACGGCGTCCCGCTCGCTCTACAGCGTCTACGTCGAGGCGCTCGGCGACCAAACCCCCTGATCGCGCCGATCGAGGTCGATCCGGCACCGATCGGCGCCGCGACACTCGGCGTGGTTCCCGGGCAGGCGGCTCGGTCTTGCGTAGCGTGGGCGCAAGCTGTACCGACGAGGAGCCCGACATGGTGAAGTTCTTGGCCGGCCTGCGCAGTATCGCGCTGCTGATCGCCCGCGTGGCGCTCGGCGGCATCCTGATCGCGCACGGATTCGACCGCTGGCAGGTGCACAAGGTCGCGAGTCAGATCGACTACCTGAACACGTACGGCGTGCCGTACGCCGAGTGGGCCGCCTGGGGCGCGATCGTGCTCGAACTGGTCGGCGGCATCTTCCTCGTCGTCGGTGCGCTGACCCCGATCGTGGCGCTGGCTGTGGTCGCCGAGCAGGTGATCATCATCGCCTACATCACCTGGCGCCGCGGGCCGTGGCTGCTGGACGGCCAGAACCACTATGTCGGCGGCTACGAGTACAACGTGGCGCTCGGCTCGCTGGCCCTGCTGATCGCGGTCTTCGGCGCCGGCGCGGTGTCCGTCGACCGGCTGTTCAAGCGGAAGAAGCCGGAGGAGGACGAGGACGACGTGCCGACCGCCGTCGGCCCGACCCGCGCCCCGGCTCCCGGGACGAACACCTCGACCGCTCGACGGTCACCATGCCGGCGACCCGGCCGACGTACGTCCCGCCGAGCGGCAACGGCACCCCGACCGCACCGAACTCGTACAGCAACAGCGGGGCACCCGTCGGTCGCTGACCAGCGCCCAATGACCTCGAACGCCCCCGGCTCCGGCCGGGGGCGTTCTGTCGTTCCTGGCTGATCATCGTTCACAGAAAGGCCACAGGAAAAGCACAGCCATTCCTGGCCGGCGCATGGAACTGTGGAGCCCATGACGACGTACGACCAACGACACGGCTCTCACCCGCGCCGACGGCACCCCGATCCGGGTGCTCGCCGTCGACGACGAGTCAAGCCTGACCGAGCTGCTGTCGATGGCGATGCGGTACGAGGGCTGGCAGGTCACCACCGCCGGCTCCGGCAACGAGGCGGTCCGCGCCGCCCGGGAGGTCCGGCCGGACGCGATCGTGCTGGACATGATGCTGCCGGACTTCGACGGGCTCGAGGTGATGCGCCGGATCCGCTCCGAGGACCCGGACGTCCCGGTCATCTTCCTGACCGCGAAGGACGCCGTCGAGGACCGGATCGGGGGCCTGACCGCCGGCGGCGACGACTACGTCACCAAGCCGTTCAGCCTCGAAGAGGTGATCGCCAGGCTGCGGGCGCTGCTGCGACGCAGCGGCGCCGGCGCGGCCCGGAACGACTCACTGCTCGTGGTCGGCGACCTCACGCTCGACGAGGACAGCCACGAGGTCGACCCGCGCCGGTGAACAGATCAACCTGACCGCGACCGAGTTCGAGCTGCTCCGCTATCTGATGCGCAACCCGCGCCGGGTGCTGTCCAAGGCGCAGATCCTGGACCGGGTCTGGAACTACGACTTCGGCGGCCAGGCGAACGTCGTCGAGCTCTACATCTCCTACCTGCGCAAGAAGATCGACGCCAACCGCGCGCCGATGATCCACACCATGCGTGGGGCGGGGTACGTCCTGCGGCCCGCGAGCTGATGTCACAGGAGACCGACGCGGGACAAGCTCCGCCCGAGCCGCCGAACAGTTCTCCGCCCGGGCCCGCGTTCGTGGCGCCCGGGTCGGAGCCGCGACCCGACGCGTCCGGTACCTGACGGGCCGTCGACCGCCGGTCCGGTCGAGGTGGTGGCCGTCGGCACCCGAACGTCAGTGCCAGCTAGGCCCCTGAACCCCGAGAACCTGAGCCCCGAGAACCTGAACCCCGAGCCGCTGACCCCGCTCGGACGCGGCACGCTCGGTCGCCAGCTGGTGCTGCGGGTGACTCTGCTGGTGGCCCTGGTCGCCGTGCTGCTCTCCTGCGCGACAGCGCTGGCGACCCGCACGCTGCTGATCTGGCAGGTCGACGACCAGTTGAACTCGGTGATCGGCCGGTTCCAGAACCCGGGCGGTCCCGGGGGCGGTCCTGGCGGCGGGCTGGGTCTGTCCGGTCAGCCGATCGGCACGACGTTCGCCGCGTACGACAGCTCCGGAAATCTCGTGACCAGCGGCGTGCTCGGTGAGCGTGGTTCGCGCACCCAGTTCGAGCGACGCCGCGGCCGCGGCGCTGGCCACGGTACCGACCGATCCGGACATGCACACCGTCATCGTGCCGGAGATGGGTCATTACCGGGTCGCCGCGTACGACGCGACGATCGAGACCAACAACAGCACCACCACCGGCAAGCTGGTGGTCGGGATCCCGTTGAACAAGGTCGACCGGACCATGATCCAGCTGATCGGGCTGGAGGCGGTGCTCTCGCTGATCGCCATCGTGGTCACCGTGTTCGCTGCCCGAACCCTGGTCGAGCGCACCCTGCGGCCGCTCAACCGGGTCGCCGCGACCGCGCAGCAGGTGTCGCAGCTGAAGCTGGACCGCGGCAAGGTCGCCTTGGCCGTCCGGGTACCGCCCGAGGACACGAACCCGGCGTCCGAGGTCGGTCGAGTCGGCCAGGCGATCAACCACATGCTGAACAACGTCGAGGACGCGCTCGACCGCCCGCCAGGCGAGCGAGTCGAAGGTCCGACAGTTCGTCGCCGACGCTTCCCACGAGCTGCGCAATCCGTTGGCCGCGATCCGCGGCTACGCCGAGCTGACCAGGCGGAGCGGTGAGGACCTGCCGCCGGACGCGTCGTACGCCATCGGCCGGGTCGAGGCCGAGGCCGAGCGGATGTCGCGCCTGGTCGAGGATCTCCTGCTGCTCGCCCGGCTGGACTCCGGCCCGGCGATCGAGGTGGCGGCGGCCGATCTGACCGAGATCGCGCTGAACGCGGTCAGCGACGCCCGGGCGGCCGGCCCGGACCACGTCTGGACGCTGTCGCTGCCCGACGAGCCGATCGAGGCGCTGGGCGACCACCATCGACTGCATCAGGTGGTGGCCAATCTGCTGGCCAACGCTCGAACCCATACGCCGCCGGGCACCCGGGTGGAGACGGGTCTGGCGGTGGTCGACGGCGAGGCGGTGCTGACCGTGACCGACGACGGGCCGGGCATCGCGCCGGAGATCCTGACGACCGTGTTCGAGCGGTTCACCCGGGCCGACAGCAGCCGGGTCCGGGTTGCGGGCAGCGAGACCGGCCGGAGTACCGGCCTCGGGCTGGCCATCGTCGCCGCCGTGGTCGAGGCACACCAGGGCCGGGTGTCGGTGGAGAGCCGACCCGGGCGTACCTGCTTCTCGGTGGTCCTGCCCCTCGCGCCCGCCGTACCGCGGTAGGGATAACCCCCGGACCGATCCGCCGGTTAGCCTGATCGCGCGGACGCACGTGGTCGAGGACCGTAGAGGTCATGACCGAAACCGGGCGCCGCGAGCCGTGGATCCGAGACGACGCGGACCTGCCCGAGTTCCTCCTCTACGACCCACCCGTAGGAGCCGACGATGCCGACGAACCCGAGCCGGCCGCCGCGATGATCCGCGGAGCGGGTCGCAACCTGGCCGCCATCTGCGGCCTGTTCTTCGTGACCCTGGCCGCGTTCATCGCCTGTACGACACTGTTCAGCCTGGGTGTCTCGCTGATCGTCGTGGTGGGCGGCCTCTTCATCCTGGTCGGCGCTCTGGTGGCCGCGGGCTGGGCGTCGCGGGTGACCAAGAGCCTGCTCCGATTCGCCGGCGTCGACCTGCCCGAAACGGACTATCCACCGCTCGGCTCGGGTTTCGCCAGCCTGCGCCGGCTCCGCGATCCGCAGTCATGGCGCGACCTGCTCCACGTCCTGATCTGCTTCATCGTCTCGACGTTCTCGTTCTCGGTGGCGGTCAGCTGGGTGGCAGGCGGACTCGGCGGAATGACGTACTGGTACTGGGGGCGTTTCCTGCCCGACAACAATCACGGGCCTGCCGGGCTCCTCGGGTTTCCCGGCTTCTACTCCGAGGTCGTCTTCGAATTCGTGGTCGGGGGCATCCTGCTGCTCACCACCCCCGCTCTGCTGCACGGTCTGATCCGGCTGCACGGGACCATCGCCCGCGGCCTGCTCGTCGACGAACGACGCGCGCTGCGGCAGCAGGTCAGCCGGCTGACGGAGAGCCGCAGCGCGGCCGGCGAGGCCGAGACCCAGACCCTGCGCCGGCTGGAACGCGATCTGCACGACGGCCCGCAACAGCGTCTGGTCCGGCTCGGGATGGACATCTCCAGCGCGCAGCGCCGGCTGGCCGATGATCCCGAACGTGCCCAGCAGCTGCTGGCCGGGGCGTTCCAGCAGTCGCAGGAGGCGCTGCAGGAGATCCGCCAATTGTCCCGTGGGATCGCCCCGCCGATCCTGGCCGAGCAGGGTCTGCCCGCGGCGATCACGGCGCTGGCGGCCCGGAACAGCGTGGCCACCACCGTCGACATCGGCACGGTCACGCTGTCGGACACGGCGCAGAACGCGGCGTACTTCACGGTGGCCGAGGCGCTGACCAATATGGAGAAGCACAGCGCCGCGACCCGCTGCGCCGTCGAGATCCATCAGGTCGGTGCGGTGGTGGTGATCGCGGTGACCGACGACGGGGTGGGCGGCGCCTCGTTGGCCCGGGGTCACGGTCTGGCCGGACTGGCCGACCGGCTGGCCGGGGTCGACGGCACCCTGACCGTCACCTCGCCGGCCGGCGGGCCGACCCAGCTCACCGCCACCATCCCCGCCCTGGGGACCTGATCGCAGCACGCGGAGTAGATCGTCACGGTTGTCCCCGGGACGATCTACTCCGCTCTGCACGCTCAGCCCAGTCCGTCGACGAAGCCCTGCCGCCAGGACGCGTACGTCGGGGTCCAGTCCAGCTCCCGCTTGGCCTTCGCGTTGGACGACCCGCGGGCCGACGTCATCATCCGGAACAGCACGCCGCCGATCAGCGGACGGGCCAGCCAGGCCGGCAGATGGCGTGGGCCCGGTGCGCCCAAAGCATCGGCCAGGAACGGCAACCAGTCGCGGACCGGGGCGGGCTCGTCGTCGACGACGTTGTACAGGCCGGGCGCACCCAGGGTCACCGCAGCCGCCGTGGCGTCCGCGGCATCCTCGATCTGGCTGAACGACCAGATCCCGTCGCCGCGACCGACGATCGGGAACATCCGCTTGCGGACCATCTCGGTCTGCGGGCCCTGCCGGGCCATCCCGGTGCCCGGACCGTAGAAGCCGCCGTAGCGCAGCACCAGGCCCTCGACGTGCGACGCTCCGGTGACGGCCGCCTCCAGCTGAGCGATCGCCGCCATGCTCTGCCGGGCGTTCCGCGGCGGGTTCGGGTCGATCGGATCGGTCTCGGTCTTCACGAGGCTGCCGGTCGGCTCGTTCGGCCAGCCGGTGAAGCTCTGGGCGATCATCCGCCGGACGCCGGCCGGTCCGGCCGCAGCCAGCAGGTTGTCCGTGCCTTCCGTCCGCAGCCGGTTGGTCAGCACGAACGCCTTGTCGATGTTGCGCATCGCCGAGCCGTCCAGGTCCTGCAGCGCGGTGGCCTGGTGGATCACCACCTCCGGTCTGGTCCGCTCGAGGGCCTCGGCGACCGCCGCCTTGTCGAGCACATCCAGCGCCACGGCCTCGGCACCCAGGGCCTCGATCTCGCCCGCACGCCGCGTGGAGCGGCTCGTCCCGAACACCTCGTGACCCGCCTTGACCAGCCTCGGCACCAACGACGTACCCATCGCGCCGGTGGCGCCGACCAGGAAGACCCGCATGATCTGCTCCTTATGCTCTGAAATCTCTGTCGCAGCCGTAGACGAGACACCCGGCCCAGCTGTGACATCGGGCTCCCTGCTTGAATCGGACGGGTGACCACCGCCGCGCTGCTGGACCTGCGGCCGTACCTGTTCTCGATCGCGTACCGGATGCTCGGCACGGTCACCGACGCCGAGGACGTGGTCCAGGAGACCTATCTGCGGTTGGCCGACGTCGAGGACGTCCAGACGCCGAAGGCGTACGCGGCGACGGTCACCACCCGGATCGCGATCGACACCCTGCGGTCGGCCCGCGTCCGCCGTGAGCGGTACGTCGGTCAATGGCTCCCCGAGCCGCTGCTGAGCGATGAGCTCGGGCCGGAGCAGCGGTTCGAGCTGGACGAGTCGGTGTCCACCGCGTTCCTGGTGCTGATGGAGTCGCTCAGCCCGCTGGAGCGGGCCGCGTTCGTGCTGCACGACGCGCTGGACTACGGCTACCCGGAGATCGCCGCGGTGCTGGAGCGGGACGAAGCGGCCTGCCGGCAGCTCGTCTCGCGGGCCCGGCGCAACCTCCAGGTGCGCCGGCCCCGGTTCGAGCCGGACCGGGCCCGTCGCGACCTGCTCGCCGAAGCGTTCCTGACCGCCGCGGAGAGCGGCGACGTGGGCGCACTGGAAGCCCTGCTCGCCGAGGACATCAGCTGCGTCGGTGACGGCGGTGGGAAGGTTCCGGCGGCCGCCCGGCCGGTCACCGGTCGGACTCGCGCCGCACGATTCCTGGCCGGCCTGGGCCGTCAGCTCGGTCGGTACGGTCTCCGACTCCGGCAGGCGGAGGTCAACGGGCAACCGGGGCTGGTCGCCTACGGCGACGACGGGATCGTCGGGGTGCTCGACCTGGTGATCGCCGACGGCCGGATCCAGGCCGTGCACAACGTGCTCAACCCGGACAAGCTGCGTCACCTCGGTCCGGTGGCGGAGTGGGCGCCGGCGCGCCCGGAGAACTGAGCCGGCCATGCGGGTGCTGGTCGCCGACGACTCGGTCCTGCTTCGCGAGGGACTGCTCCGGCTGCTGGACGAGGCCGGGCACTCCGTCGTCGCCGCGGTCGGCGACGCACCGTCCCTGGTCGCCGCTGCGATCGAGTACCGGCCCGAGGTGGCGGTCGTCGACATCCGAATGCCGCCGACGATGACCGATGACGGGCTGCGGGCCGCCGTCGAGGCTCGGGCCGCGGTGCCGGAGCTGGCGGTGCTGCTGCTCTCGGCATACGTCGAGAAGAGCTACGCCGACGCCCTGCTGGCCGACGGCCGTGGCGGGGTCGGCTATCTGCTCAAGGATCGGGTGTCGTCGCTGGACGCGCTCTCGGACGCGCTGACCACCATCCGCGGCGGCGGGACGGTGCTCGACCCGGAGGTGGTCGCACAGCTGCTGGTGTCCCGGCGGGCCGACCCGCTGGACCGGCTGACGCCACGCGAGCGCGAGGTCCTCGCGCTGATGGCCGAGGGCCGGAGCAATGCCGCGATCGCGGACCGGCTGGTGATCTCGCCCGGCGCGGTGGAGAAGCACATCGGCAACATCTTCGCCAAGATCGACCTGGCCGACGTCGGCGCCGACAACCGTCGGGTGCTGGCCGTGCTGGCCTGGCTGAAGCGCCGCTGACAGTCATAGCCTGACCACAGTGCGACCCAGCAGTCGGCACAGTCCGCGACCCGAGAGTGGTCGCCATGACGATCACCACGGACCCGGTCACCGTGACGGAACATCTTCCGATCCACAGCGACCCCCACTCGCGCGACGTCGACGCCGTGGTCGACATCGTCGTACCCGTCTACAACGAAGAGACCGATCTCGACCCGTCGGTACGTCGGCTGGATGCGTACCTGTCCGGCCACTTCCCCTATCCCTACTGCATCACCATCGCCGACAACGCCAGCACCGATGCCACCTGGCAGGTCGCCACCGCGCTGGCGACCGAGTTCGGCCGGGTGCGGGCCGTACATCTGCCGGAGAAGGGTCGCGGACGTGCGCTGAAGGCGGTCTGGTCGTCCTCGTCGGCGGCCGTGCTGGCGTACATGGACGTGGACCTGTCCACTGATCTGCGCGCGCTGCTGCCCCTGGTCGCGCCGCTGATCTCCGGCCACTCGGACCTCGCGATCGGCACCCGGCTGTCCTCGGCCAGCCGGGTGGTCCGCGGGCCGAAGCGGGAATTCATCTCGCGCAGCTACAACCTGTTGCTGAAGGGGACCCTGGCCGCGTCGTTCTCCGACGCCCAGTGTGGTTTCAAGGCCATCCGGGCCGACGTCGCCGAGCGCCTGTTGCCGCTCGTCGAAGATCACAACTGGTTCTTCGACACCGAGCTGCTGGTGCTCGCCCAGCGGGCCGGGCTACGGATCCACGAGGTGCCGGTCGACTGGGTCGATGATCCGGACAGCCGGGTGAACATCGTGCAGACCGCCCGACAGGACCTGGCCGGGATCGCCCGGCTGACCCGCGGTCTCTTCACCGCCTCGATCCCGGTGGACCGGCTCCGGGCCGAGCTGGCCGGGCGGCACGATGTGCCGTCCCCCGTGCCCGGCGTGCCGCGCGGCATGTTCGGCCAGTTGATCAGATTCGGCGCGGTCGGTGTGCTGAGCACGCTCGCGTACTTCCTGATCTATCTCGGACTGCGGGACTTCACCGGTGCGCAGGTGGCGAACTTCGCCGCGCTGTTGATCACCGCGATCGCAAACACCGCGACGAATCGGCGACTCACCTTCGGCGTCACGGGCCGGGACTCGTTGATCAAGCACCACGCCGGCGGCCTGATCGCCTTCGGCGTCGGGTTGATCTTGACCAGCGGCTCGCTATGGATCCTGCACCAGACCGTCGCCGCGCCGAATCGTTGGCTCGAGGTGACCGTGCTGGTGGTCGCCAACGCGATCTCCACCCTGGTCCGCTTCCTGGCCCTGCGTCAGCTGATGTCCAGACCTGGTTCAGAATCTGCTGTGTGAGCGAGCGTATGAGCGAGCCGATCGAGCGGCTGACCGGCGGCAACGTCGCCGGCGAGGTGATCAAGATCGGCGATGTCGTGCACAAGCCCGCCACCGCCGCCACCCGGGCAGTCGGGTCGCTGCTCCGCCATCTGGAGGCGGTCGGGTGCACGGCCGCTCCGCGCTGGCTCGGGTTGGACGACGCCGGCCGGCAGATGATCGAGTACGTCCCCGGTCCGGTCGGCGACCCGGCGATGATCATGAGCGACGATGACCTGCACCGGGTCGGCTCGGTGATCCGCTCGCTGCACGATGCCCTCGACTCGTTCGCGCCGCCGACCGACGCGCACTGGGACGTGGTGATCCCACCGGATCGCGAGGAGCTGATCTGCCACCACGACCTGGCGCCGTGGAACCTGGTGATGGGCGAGGACCGTTGGGTCTTCATCGACTGGGACGGGGCCGGCCCCGGCTCGCGGCTCTGGGACCTCGGGTATGGCGCGCATGGCTTCGTACCGCTGCATCCCGGCGGCGATCCGGTGGTGGACGCCCGTCGGTTGGGGGTGCTGGCGGACGGCTACGGGCTGTCGCGCGATCGACGCGCAGCGCTGGTCGCGGCCGCCGCGGCCCATACCCGCGGGATGTACGACCTGCTGGTCCGGGGCGCGGTCATGGGGCTTCAGCCCTGGGCCCGGCTTCATGCCGAGGGTCACGCGGAGCACTGGGGGCCGGCGGCGACGTACATCGAGGCGAACGCCGACGTCCTCGCCGCCGGGTAGGGTCGCGACCATGGCGACGACCCCTCCGCGGTTCGAGCTCGAGGTCGGCGACCGGGTGGTCAAGATCAGCAACCCGGACCGGGTGTACTTCTCAGCGCGTGGCGAGACGAAGCTCGACCTCGCTCGCTACTACCTCAGCGTGGCCGACGGGATCGTCAACGCGCTCTATCACCGGCCGTGCATGCTCCATCGGTTCCCCGACGGGGTGGACGGGGAGAAGGTGCACCAGAAGCGGTTGCCGAAGGGCGCACCCGACTGGGTCGAGACCGTGCGGGTCCATTTCCCGCGCTTCAATCGGACCGCCGACGAGCTCTGCGTCTCCCATCCCGCCGACGTGGTCTGGGCGGTGCAGATGTCCACGGTCGAGTTCCATCCCTGGAACTCGCGGCGCGACGACACCGAGAAGCCGGACGAGTGGCGGATCGACCTGGACCCGATGCCCGACGCGAGCTATGCCGAGGTACGTACGGTGTCCGGGATCGTCCGAGAAGTGTTGGACGAGCTGGGGGCGATCGGCTATCCGAAGACCTCCGGCGGCAAGGGACTGCATATCTACGTCCGGATCCCGCCGGACCACGGTTTCACCGACGTACGCCGGGCGGCCCTGGCCTTCGCCCGCGAGATCGAGCGCCGGGCGCCGGAGCTGGTCGACCTGACCTGGTGGCGGAAGGACCGGCGGACGGATTCGATCTTCGTCGACTACAACCAGAACGCGCGGGACCACACCATCGCCTCGGCGTACTCCGTTCGCGGCACCCCTGAAGGCCGGGTCTCAGCGCCGCTCACGTGGGACGAGATCGCCGACGCCGAGCCCGGCGACTTCACGATCGCCACCATGCCGGGCCGCTACGCCGAGATCGGCGACCTGCATTACGACATCGACGACCATCCGTACCCGCTGGACACCCTGCTTGACTGGGCGGCGCGCGACGAAACGAAGCTGGAGAGCCCGCCGGAGGACTGAGCGCGTTTGACCGGAAGATCGTGCCGGGAGTACCCGGCGCCATCCTCCACCCAGCAGGCTTCCTTGGGCTGCTCGATCAGCGCGGCCGGCTGAGCTTTCCGATGCCTTCCCTGATCCGCTGCTGGTTCTCCGGCTTGGACAACTCACGGCTCGCGATCTGAATCGCCTTGGCGACCACTGCGCCCTTGATCAGACCCTTGACGAGGTTCATTCGGTGCGGTGCTCCTGACAGGTTGGGTCCGATGGATCCATCCACTGTAGGTTCGACGCCTTCGAATTCCCGCTGACTCAGGGCAATTCCAGGGTCACGCACTCTTCGCAGTCGATTTACTGGCCGAGCGACTTGGCGAGCGCCTTGGCCTCCCGGGATGGCGCCCGAGCCCCGAAGATGTCACCCGTGCGCAGTCGGATCGACGACAGCTGCTCCAGCGCGTCGATGAGCTGGGGTCCGTACGTCGGCAGGTCCGCCTCCGCGCGTGGCCGGAGCAGCTCGACCACCCGTTCGTTGGCCGCCCTGGCCCGCCGCCGTTCGCCGGCGGCCTTCGCAGCCTGCCAGTCGGCGACCGCCAGATCGAGCTCGTCAGGGGCCGCCGGAGCGGCCGGCTCAGGCTCGGGCGGCGCAGTTGGCCCCGCGGGCGCCGTCGGCTCGTCGGGCGCCGCGGTCGGTCGCTCGGCCTCAGCCTGGTTCGCAGCCACCTGCTCGACTTCCGCTCGCTCGCGCTCCAGCCGCTCGGTATCGACTCGATCGCGTTCCTGCCGGTCCGCCTCGGCCTGCTCAGCGGCCAGCCGCTCCACCTCAGCGCGCTCACGCTCCAGCCGGTCCGCCTCTGCCTGCTCGGCGGCCAATCGGTCAGCTTCTACCTGCTCGGCGGCCAACCGGTCGGCTTCCGCCTGCTCGGCGGCCAATCGGTCGGCTTCCGCCTGCTCGGCGGCCAACCGGTCGGCTTCCGCCTGCTCGGCGGCCAACCGGTCGGCTTCCGCCTGCTCGGCGGCCCGCCGCTCGACTTCGGCTGCCTCACGCTCCAGCCGCTCGGTCTCGACTCGATCGCGTTCCTGCCGGTCCGCCTCGGCCTGCTCAGCGGCCAGCCGCTCCACCTCAGCGCGCTCACGCTCCAGCCGCTCGGCTTCGCTACGCTCCGCTTCGGCTCGCTCCGCTTCGGCTCGCTCAGCCTCCGCCCGCTCAGCCCGTTCGGCTTTCGCCCGCTCGGCTTCCGCCCGCTCAGCTTGCTCGCGCGTCGCCTCCCGCTCCGCGCGCTCCAGACGCTCAGCTTCCGCCCGTTCGGCGGCCAGCCGCTCGGCTTCGGCCTCCCGCTCAACTGCCTCGCGTTCGGCCTGCTCGGCACGCTCGAGCTCTTCGAGCTCGACGGCGAGTCGGGCCAGTTCGAGCCGCTCCGCCTCCTCGCGGGAAACCTCCGGCTCGGCGGTGACCTGCTCGACGGCGAGACGCTCGGCTTCGCGTCGCTCCTCCTCCAGCCGGTGATCCGCCAGCCGCTCCTCGCGACGGCGCTTGGTTTCGGCTCGTTCGGCCTCCTCGTCGGTGGCCCGGCGCTCCGCCTCGAGACGGTCGGCTTCGGCCTGTTCGCGAGCCAACCGCTCCATCTCGGCCTGCTCGCGATGGGCCTGCTCCGCTGCGAGCCGCTCGTTGTCGGCCCGTTCCGCTTCCCGCCGGCCGACTTCGGCCTGGGCGGCCGCCCGGCGCTCCGCCTCCAGCCGCTGCGCCTCGGCCCGCTCGGCCGCTGCCCGCTCCGTCGCCTGGCGGACCAGCTCGGCCTCCGCGTCCGCGGCCGGCCGGTGCGAGCTCTCGGCCGTACTCGCCGCGAGTGCGCGAGCCGGATCGAGCGGCGGCCACCCGCTGAGCGGCTCGTCTCGTCCCGGTCGACGTGCCGTGCGCTCGGCCGACCGACCGAACTCGGCGATCAGCGCATGATCGGACACGCGGGCCGCCGCCGTCTGCGCATCCTCCGCGGTCAGCCGAGCCTCGTCCTCGCGGCCGACCACTCGGAGATCCGCGGCGAGATCGTCCAGCGAGAGCGCGAGCTGCGCAACCGCTGTCTCACCGAGCCGCTTGGTGAGGCCGCCCAACGACTCGACGAGCGAGCGCCGGACCAGCAGACCGCGGTCCCCCTCGCCGGCTCCCGACAGTCGATCGGCCGTCGCCCGGTGCAGACCGAACAACGGCTCGGCCAGCCGAGCGAGCAGGGCCGGACTGAGCCGGCCGGGAGTCGCGAGCCGGCCATCGACGATTCGGTCGTACGACTCGCGAGCCAGCTCGTCGTGCACCAAAGCATCGTCGACTCGCCCGGCGGCCCAGCGGGCGTCGGCGACGAGTCGGTGGACGTCAATCGCCAGATAGCTGTCGTCGCTCGCCGGAGCGCCTTCGACCAGCCGGTCCAGCGCGGCGTCGGCGAACCCGTTGGCCGCCGCGACTTCGCTGTTCCCCAGTGCGGAGCGAGCCTGGAGGATCAACGCCCGAACCGCCGTCTCGGGCGCCAGCGACCCGACGATGTCCACGTGCTTGCGCAGTTGCTCCTGCCACTCCAGCAGCGAAGTCATCGTCCGGGCAGCGCCACCGTCGGCGCCGACCCCGAGCTGTAGTGCAGCAAGCTGGACGGCCGCGGTGAAGTAGCGCACCGCGTCCGCGGTCGGTGTGTACGGCCCGATCGGTCCGTGCTCGGCCAGCAGCTTCCCGGCCAGAACCACCGACTCCTGAGCATCGCCCGCCGCGTCCGGGTACGCATGACCGCGCAGCCGATGCATGGTCAACTCGACCAGCGCGTCGCCGAGCTCGCCGGACCTCGACGGATCAGAACCCACCCAGCCGCGGATCCGTTGAACCGCCGACGCGAGCTGCTTGGCCCGCTGGGCATAGCGATCCTGCGGTTGCTTCTGGGCCGGTTGCTTCTGGGCAGGTTGCTTGTTGACCGGTTGCTTCTGGGCCATCGGTCCCTTCCGGGGCAGCGGGGTCGGACGCGCCTACCCTTTCACAGCCTGGCCACCCCGAATCTCGGTCTGCTCTTCCTCGAGCGTCAGCCCGAACATCACGGGCGGCAATACGAGCTCGACGACCGTCAGCGCGTCCTGGAACCAGTGCGGGCGCCCGTGGCGGGAGCGCGACAGGAGTCGTCCGCCCCCGCCCAACAGGAGAATCCCGCTCAACCAGCGGATCACCGTACGGTCTGGCGGGGTATGTCGTCCCGCCCAGAGCCAACCCAGCCCGTACCCGGCGAAGATGGCGCCGTAGAACCGCTCGCGGCTGTCGACGGTCGGCCCGGCCTGCCGCTCGCCCGGCACTGTGGCGATCCCACCGAGCAGATGGAACACCCCGATTGCCGTGCACGCCGCACCGGTCGCGACCGTCAACCGCTCTAGTGTGCTGGACATCGCTCAGCCGATCAGGCGAGACCGTTGGACTTCAGCCAGTCGCCGGCCACCTGATCGGGATCCTCGTGGTTGTCGATAACCGCCTTGTCCATGGCCACCAGGTCGTCGGTGGTCAGCTTCGCCTGGACCGCGTTGATCGCGTCCACGGCGGTCTGGTTCGATGCCACCTCCGAGCGGACGAGCGGGACCACGTTCTGCGGCAGGATCATCGACTTCGGGTCCTTCAGCTCGACGTACCCGTTGTCGGCGATCGCGCTGTCAGTGGTGAAGAAGGTGGCCGCCTGGATCTTGCCGGCGTTGAGATCGGCGACCTTGACGGGCAGCTTGTCGTACGGCTGGAACGTCTTGAACTTCACGTTGTAGTACTTCTGCAGCCCGATCGGACCGTACGGCCGCTGTTCGAGCTCCGACGGACCACCCAGCGTCGAGGTGGACGCGATCTTGGACAGATCACCGATCGAGGTGATCCCGTTCTTGGTGGAGGTGTCCTTGGTCACTACGTAGACGTCCTGGTCGACAGCTGCGGACTTGTCGAGCGTCTTCAAGCCGTCCGGTACGGCCTTGGCCAGCGCCGCTTCCACCTCTTCCGGCGTTGTTGCGGTGGCGTTCTTGTCGAAGTAGAGCAGCAGGTTGCCGGTGTATTCCGGGACCACCGAGATCGAGCCGTCCTGGAGCGCCTTGATGTAGACCTCGCGCGCTCCGATGGACAGCTTCGTCGTGGCGTTCACGCCCTTCGCCTTCATGGCCTGGGCATACAGCTCCGCGATGATCTCCGACTCCTCGAAGCCGGCCGAGCCAACGACGATCTGGCCCGAGCCGCCGGATGCGGAGCCGCCCGCCGACGGCTGGGCCGACCCCCCCGCCAGCGGATTCGAGCTCCCGCCGCATGCCGCGGTGAGCAGCAGTGCGGCGACGCCGAGGCTGACGCCGGCGATGCGCTTGGTGAGATTCATGACGACTCCCGTCTGAAGGGCTATCCCTAGTCGGCGACTAGGTTAGATAGGCACAGCGTCGCGCGTGCGACGCGTCTTGGTCCGTGGATGAGTACGTCGGCCGGCGAGCCAGCCGATGATGCCCAGCCCGAGGTCGAACACGATGGCCAGGGCGGCGACCAGGAAGGCGCCGGCGAACATCTGCGGGTAGTCCTGGTTGGCCTGGCCGCTGATCAGCAGCTGGCCGAGGCCACCGCCCGCCGCGAAACCGGCGACGGTCGCGGTCGCCACCACCTGCAGGGTCGCCGTCCGGATCCCGGAGATCACCAGCGGAAGGGCGAGCGGCCACTCGACCTTACCGACGATCTGGCCACCGGTCATCCCCAGCGCCCGAGCGGCATGGACGGCCTCCCGATCGGCGCTCTCGATGCCGATGGCCGTACCGGTGAGGATCGAGGGAAGGGCGAGGATGGCAAGGACCCCGATGATCGGGCCCGAGCCGGTGCCCAGCGCCAGCACGGCGAGAACCAGCAGACCCAGGCTCGGGATGGCCCGCGCGGAGTTGCTGACCCCGACCACCAGATACGAACCGCGGCCGGTGTGGCCGACCAGGATGCCGATCGGGATGGCGATCACGGCGGCGATCAGCACCGCCGAGATCGTGTAGTACAGGTGCTGGAGCAGCAGCGTGGTGATGATCCCGTTCGGGCCCCAGTTGGCGGGGTCGAGCAGGTAGCTGAAGATGCTCATACGCGTTCCCGTTCGCGCGCGCCCGGTGCGCCGACCCGACGTCCGCTCATGCGGTCCGCCTCCCCCGCGCCCAGGGCAGCGTGCCGCGTTGGATCAGCAGGATCACGCCGTCCGCCACCAGCGCCAACAGCAGGCTGAGCACCAGACCGACGATGATCGGGGTGTAGAAGTTGCTCGACAGACCCCGGTCGAACAGCTCGCCGAGCGCACCGCTGCCGACCACCGCGGCGACGCTCACCAGGGCGATGTTGGACACGGTGACGACGCGAAGACCCGCGAAGATCACCGGCATCGCGATCGGCAGCTCGACGCCGAACAACCGGCGCATCCAGCCGTACCCCATCGCCTCCGCCGACTGCCGCACCGCAACCGGGACGGAACGCAGCCCGTCCACCACGCTCCGGATCAGCAGCGCACTGGAATAGACCGCCAGCGCCGCCGCGACGTTGATGGGGTTGAGGATCTTGGTGCCGAGGATCAGCGGCATCGCGACGAACAGCGCCAGTGACGGGATCGCGTAGATCACCCCGGTCAGGGCGAGCAACAGATTGGAGACCCGACCGGTCCGATAGACCAGATAGCCCAGCGGCAGCGAGACCGCGAACGCCAGCAGCACCGGCACGATGGCCAGCACCACGTGCTGGCCGAGCAGACTGAGAATCAGGTCGGTGTTCCGCTGGATCCAGGCCCAGTCGAGATTCATGACCTGACCTGTTCGTCCGGCGCCGGGTCCTCGGATGCGGCAGCAGCCGTCTCCTCCGCGGGTACGTCGTCCGCGGACGGGTTCTCCGGCGCGACGACCTCCGGTGGCATCCCGGGCGCGAGGGCTACTTCCGCGGCCGTCTCCTCAGCGGGTGCAACTTCCGCGGGCGTCGTCCGGTCCGCGCAGTCTGCGCAAGTCCTCCGCGGGCGTCTCGTCCGCGCGCCGTCATCGTCCGCGGCGTGCATCGTCCGCGGGTGCATCGTCCGCGGGTGCATCGTCCGCTCTGCGGTGCGACGTCCGGCGTCGCGGGCTCGCGTGCCGGCTGGTCGCCGGATCCTCCACCCGTGGCCGCCCGTTCGCCGACCGGGACGTCCAACGCGGCTCGCGCCTCGCGTACGTGGGTGAGGATCTGGTCGGCATCGACCACTCCGACGATATCGACCGGTCTCCCGGCTGACCGCCACCGCGAGCCCGACGGGCGACGTCAGCGCCGAGTCGAGGGCGACCCGCAGAGTGTCGAGCTGAGGATCGAAGACGCCGCCCACTCGCATCACCTGGTCACCCCTGGCCGGCTCGAGCCAGCCCTGCGGGGCCGCAGCTTCGTCCAGCACGAGCACCGGCCCGTCGCCGCCGGCCGACGCCTGGTCGCGGACCACGGAGACGGAGGACAGCTCGACCGCCGACGCCGGCATGAACGACAGCGCGCGATAGCCGCGGTCCCGGCCGACGAAGCCCTCGACGAACGCGTCCGCCGGCTCCTCCAGCAGCTGCTGCGGGGTGCCGGCCTGGGCCAGTCGTCCGCCGACCCGGAGGATCGCGACCTGGTCGCCGAGCTTGATCGCCTCGTCGATGTCGTGGGTGATCAGGATGATCGTCTTGCTGAGCTCCTGCTGCAGGCCGAGGAAGAACTCGTGCAGCTCGGCCCTCACCACCGGGTCGACCGCCGAGAACGGCTCGTCCATCAGCAGCACGAGCGGGTCCGCCGCCAGGGCCCGGGCCACGCCGACCCGCTGCTGTTGACCGCCGGACAGCTGGGCCGGGTAGCGATCACCGAGCTTGCGGTCCAGCCCGACCGCGTCGAGCAGCTCGCGGCTGCGCTTGCGGGTCTTGGTCCGATCCCAGCCGAGCAGGCCCGGCACCGTGCCGATGTTCTCCAGCACCGTCCGGTGCGGGAAAAGCCCGCCGCTCTGGATGACGTAGCCCATCTGCCGGCGCAGCGTCGTCTTGCGCTTCGACCGCAACGGCTGGCCGTCCCAGATGATGCGGCCCGAACTCGGTTCGAGCATCCGGTTGACCATCCGGAGCGTCGTGGTCTTGCCGCAGCCGGACGGTCCGACGAAGACGGTGATCTCGCCCGACGGCACGACAAGACTGAGGTCCGACACCGCCTGGGTGCCGTCCCGATAGGTCTTGCTCACGGATTCGAACTCGATCACGTGGTTCCTCGGCCTGTCGCGCCACCGCGGGGCTACGGTGACTCATCGCATCGACCCTAACCAGCGGTACTGACAGTTCCCGGCACCGGCGCCGCCCGAAACACGCTTCGGCCGGTACTGTCGGCTGCTGCGTCTATCGTGAGTGCACGCCCGGGGACAGGCAACCGGGGTCAGGCCACCGGAGTCAGGCCGCCGGACCAGGAGGTATGCGCAGGTGTTGGTCGTCCCCGTCGTGGTGGCGCTGGCCGTTTCGGTGGTCGGAGTGTTCTTGTTCGCCCGGGCGGCGGCCGCGATCGTCGGCGTCGATCAAGGTCGGCCGGCCGCTGCCAGGGCGGCGCGACAACCCGGGTGACCGCTGGAAGCACCTGCTCACCGAGACCCTGGCCCACACCCGGATGCGGCAGTGGAACGCGATCGGCGCCGCCCACTGGTTCGTCTTCATCGCCTTCGGCGCCCTGTTCTTCACCCTGATCACGGCGTACGGACAGCTGTTCGACCCTACGTTCGCGCTGCCGATCATCGGCCACTGGTACGTCTACGAGTGGCTGGCCGAGCTGATCGCCTGGGCCGGCCTGGTCTGCATCGTGTTCCTGATGATCGTCCGGGCCACCCGGGGCACCGGCCGGTCATCCCGGTTCTTCGGGTCGCGGACGTGGCAGGCGGTGTATGTCGAGGTCACCATCCTGGGCATCGTGCTCTGCGTACTGTTCCTGCGCGCGATGGAGTATCAGCTGCTCGGCGACGAGACCAGTCGCTGGCACTTCCCGTTCACCTGGTTCCTGCTGCCGCAGGGCATCTCGGTGACCGCGCTCCAGGCCGGCATCGTCTGGCTCGCCGCGATCAAGATCGTCATCTCGATGGCCTGGTTCGCCGTGCTCGGACTGAATCTGACGATGGGCGTGGCCTGGCACCGGTTCACCGTCTGGCCGAACATCTGGTTCAAGCGGGAGTCGTCCGGCCGGCCCGCGCTCGGTGCGCTGCAGCCGATCACCGTCGACGGCGAGCCGCTCGACTTCGCCGAGATCGAGGACCTGGACGCCGACGCCTCCCTCGGGGTGGGGACGCTCGAGGACTTCACCTGGAAGGGGCTGCTGGACTTCACCAGCTGCACCGAGTGCGGCCGCTGCCAGAGCCAGTGCCCCGCCTGGAACACCGAGAAGCCGTTGTCGCCGAAGCTGTTGGTGATGGGCCTGCGCGAGCACGCGTTCGCCAAGGCGCCCTATCTGCAGGCCGCCGAGGCGGCTCGGGAGACGCTTCCCCAGTCCGTTCGCGACGAGGCGGCGCGGCCGCTGGTCGGGCCGATCCAGGTCGAGAACGGGCTGGCCGGAGTGGTCGACCCGGACGTGCTCTGGTCCTGTACGACCTGCGGCGCCTGCGTCCAGCAGTGCCCGGTGGATATCGAGCACGTGGACCACATCCTCGACATGCGCCGGTTCCAGGTGCTGATGGAGTCGGAGTTCCCGAGCGAGCTGAGTGGATTGTTCAAGGGGCTGGAGAACAAGGGCAATCCGTGGAACTCCAACCCCCGGCAGCGGTTGGACTGGGCGAAATCGCTGTCGTTCGACGTACCGGTGGTCGGCGAGGACGTCGAGGATCTGAGCTCGGTCGAGTACCTGTTCTGGGTCGGCTGCGCGGGGGCGTACGAGGACCGGGCCAAGAAGACCACCCAGGCGGTCGCGGAGCTGCTGCACACCGCGGGCGTGAGTTTCGCGGTACTGGGCAAGGGTGAGACCTGTACGGGTGACCCGGCCCGGCGGGCCGGCAACGAGTTCGTCTTCCAGCAGTTGGCGATGGAGAACGCCGAGACGCTGCGCGAGGCGGGCGCGACCAAGGTCGTGGTGACCTGCGCGCACTGCCTGAACACGCTCAAGAACGAGTATCCGCAGGTCGGCGTCGACCTCGAGGTCGTGCACCACACCCAGCTACTGAATCGCCTGGTCAAAGACGGGAAGCTGACTCCGGTGGCGCCGGTCGACGGTACGGTCGGCGGTCGTCGGATCACCTACCACGATCCGTGCTATCTCGGCCGGCACAACGAGGTGTATGACCCTCCGCGCGACCTGCTGCAGGTGCTGCCCGGGACGACGTACGCCGAAATGCCGCGGCACCGGGAGCGTTCCTTCTGCTGCGGCGCCGGCGGCGCCCGGATGTGGATGGAGGAGAAGCTCGGCACCCGGATCAACACCAACCGGACCGAGGAGGCGCTGGCCACGGGCGCCGACACGATCGCCACCGGTTGCCCGTTCTGCCGGGTGATGCTGTCGGACGGACTGACCGCGAAGCAGGCCGACGGAACTGCGCCGGAGACCACCGAGGTGCTCGACGTGGCCCAGCTGCTGCTGGAGTCCGTACAGCGCGGCGCTCGCTGACCCGTGCCGGGGTGCCGAACCGGGGTGCCGAGTCGGGGGGTGCCGTGCCGGGGTCAGTCAGTTGCGCTCACAGGCTCAGCTGACGGTGCGAGGTCTCGATCAGCATCGGATCGGTGCTGGTCAGTACGCAACACATCCCGGCTGAGGCGGCGCGGTCGAGCGCCTGCACGACGAGCGCGGCGTTGTCCGGATCGAGCTCGCTGGTCGGATCGTCCAGCACGAGCAGCCGTGGCACATTGACCAGCGAACGAGCCAGTGCCACCCGCTGTTGCTGGCCGCCGGACAGCTGCTCGACCAGGTTGTGCCAGGTCGCCGGCGCCAGATCGAGGGCTGCGAGCTGTTCCTCGGCCCGGCTCCAGAGCTCGGCCCCGGACCGGCCGCGCTCGGCCAGCATCGGCGCGATCACGTTCTCGGCGGCGGTGAGCGTACCGATCAGCCGGTGTTCGTAGCTCACGAATCCGACCCGGCTGGGCGGCGTCGACGCATCGACCGACACGCCGTCGAGCTCGACCCGACCTCGGCGAGGACCGCGCCCCGCCAGCCCGGACAGCACCCGGGTCACCTCGCCGGTCGAGCCGCCGACCAGTCCGACCCGCTCGCCCGGCGCCACGACCAGATCGAGCGCGGCGCTCCAGCCACCCTCCCCTGATCGGGCACCCGGAGCCCCTCGGCGACCAGTCCCCCGCTCGCGAGTTGCCCGGTTCGCTCGCTCACGAATCGCCCTCCTGACCGGTCCGCCGGTCGAGCTGCAGCCGGTCGGCCGAGACCGGGGTGAACTCCACTTTCGAGCCCGGCGGCCAGGCCGCCAGGAGCTCCTCGGGCAGCTGGATCGCGCCGTCGGCGCCGACCACCGCGAGCTGCCGGTGCCGCGCGCCCTCGGCCCCGACCCGACCGGCCCGCATCCGGACCATCCGCTGCATCCGGCGCGCGACTTCCTCGTCGTGGGTGACCACCAGCACCGTCGTGCCGTGCTCGCTGGTCACCGCGGTCAGCACGTCCAGCAGCCGATCGCGAGCCAGGCTGTCGAGCTGGCTGGTCGGCTCGTCGACCAGCAGCAGCTTCGGCGGATCGGCCATCGCCACGGCCAGCGCGGTGATCTGCTGCGCGGCCCGGTCGAGCCGAGCGACCGGGCGTTGCTCGTGCCGCAGACCGCCGATCTCCAGCACCGGATCGTCGTCGGCGGACCGGCCGGTGACGAACGCGACATTCGCCGCGGGCGTGGTGTAGGCCAGCAGGCTCGCCGCGGCGCCCTGCAACATCAGCCCGACCGTGTCGGTGCGGTAGTCGTACAGCCGACGCTCGGTCCAGCGGGCGATGTCCTCGCCGTCGACAATCACCTCGCCGGCGGACGGCCGACGCAGACCCGCGACCACACTCAGCAGGGTCGACTTGCCGGATCCGGACGGGCCGAGCAGGGCGATCCGTTCCCCGGCCGCCACGTGCAGGTCGACGCCGCGCAGCGCCGCGATGTCGGTGCCGGCCACCTGAAACACGTGGACCACGCCGACACAATCCACCCCCACTCCGCCGGTCTGAGCCGCAACGTCGGGCGCCAGCTGCGCGGTCATCGGTTCCCCTCCCTACCCCGGAAGCGAGTTTCGGCCGTGGCGCCGACCAGCGCAACAAGGAGGATCACGGCGACCACGGCGAGACCGATCACACCGACCGGTAGCCAGGAGACCCGCAGATCCAGCGGCGGTCCCGGGGTGCTCAGGTCGACGATCGGCAGCCGTGGCATCGCGAGCACGCCACTCCTCATAGGCTGTTGACGCCACTCTCGCTTGAATATGATGTCAATTGGTGTCAGTATGACGTCATGAACTTGGATCACTATCTGGACACCGTGCGATCGGGCGTCACCAGCGCCGCCTCGCTCGCCGACGAGCAGACCCAGTCGGTCGCCAACCGGCTCGGCGCGAGCATCGATTCCGCCACCCGGCTGGCGCTGATCGAGGCGCTCTCCGACGCGGCCGGCCTGATCAGCGCCGAGCTGGCGCCCGGATCGGTCGAGCTGCGGATGGCGGGCAACGAGCCGCAGTTCGTGGTCTCCACCCCGCAACCCAGCGGCGAGCCGACCATGCTGCTGCCCGAGCCGGACGCGTCGGATGCCTCGACCGAGTCGTTCGCCGAATCGGTCGAGGTCGGCGACGACGAGCCGGTCGCCCGGATCAGCCTGCGCTTGCCGGCCTCGGTGAAGGCGCGCGTCGACGAGCTCGCCGACGACGCGGGAATCTCCACCAATGCATGGCTGGTCAGGGCGATCACCAACGCGATCGAGTCGCCGCGGGGGGCCGACCAGCCCCCGTCCGGGCCCCGGCCGGGCGATTTCGGCGGCATCTTCGGCCCGAATGGGCCGTTCGGACCGCACGGGGTGTTCGGGGCGCGCGGTCCGTTCGCCGAGCAGCGCAGCCGCGAAGTGCGCGAGGAGCAGCGACGCTCCTCGCGCGGCCAGTGGAACTCCCCGCACGGTGTCCAGGGCTGGGTCAAGTGAGCGCGCACTCATTCGTCTACTCCGGTGTCCGTCGGATCAACCTGGTCGACTTCGGCGACGGCTCGTTCGTCGTCGAGCCGGGGCCGAGCGAGACCGCCGTAGAGGGCACGGTCAGCGCCCCGGACGACGTCGTGGGGCTGGTCGAGATCCGGCAGGACAACGACCAGCTGCGGGTCGAGACCCCGTTCCGTGGGTTGCGCCGCACACCGGTGCACCTCCGGCTGGGCGTCCCGCCCGGTCTGGACTACACGATCGTCACCCGCGGCGCCGACGTTCGGATCGGTACGGAGGCCGGGAGGGTGCGGGTCAAGTCCGGATCCGGTGACATCACGCTGGACGTCACCCACGACGCGAACTGCTCCAGCGGAAGCGGCGACATCTCGATCGCGGCGATCCGCGGCGAGGCGGCGAGCGTGTCCAGCGGGTCCGGCGACATCCAGATCGGCGAGGTGTTCTGCCCGCTGGTGGCGAAGTCCGGATCCGGTGACGTCACGGTGCACACCCTGCACGCGACCCAGCTCCGGGCCAGCTCGGGTTCGGGCGACATCTCGGTGCCGTCCAGCCGGGGTTCGGTCGAGCTGCGCTCGGCATCCGGTGCGATCACGGTCGGCGTGGCCGACCAGCTGCCCGCCTGGCTGGACCTGCACTCGGTGAGCGGGGACGTACGCATCGCGATGGAGGCCACCGATCCACCGGGCGCCGGTGAGCCGTACGCCTCGATCAAGGCGCGGACCGCCTCCGGCGACATCGCGGTCTACCGCGGCTGACCCACGTCCGACTTGTCAGCGTTTCTAGATCTTGGTGCGGTGGAAGTTCAGGTGCGACCGGCTCGGGGTCGGGCCGCGCTGACCCTGGTAGTGCGAGCCGGACACCGCCGAGCCGTACGGGTGCTCGGCAGGTGAACTGAGCCGGAAGAAGCACAACTGGCCGATCTTCATTCCCGGCCAGAGCTTGATCGGCAGGGTCGCGACGTTGGACAGCTCCAGCGTCACGTGGCCGGAGAAGCCCGGATCGATGAAGCCTGCCGTCGCATGGGTCAGCAGTCCCAGCCGGCCGAGCGAAGACTTGCCCTCGACCCGAGCGGCGACGTCGTCGGGCAACGTGACGACCTCGTAGATCGAGCCGAGCGCGAACTCGCCCGGATGCAGGATGAACGGCTCGTCGTCGCTCTGCTGCACCGGGCGAGTCAGCTCGGACTGGTCCTCGGCGGGATCGATGTGCGGATAGCGGTGGTTCTCGAAGACCCTGAAGTACCGATCGAGCCGTACGTCGATGCTGGACGGCTGAACGAGTTCCGGGGCGTACGGCTCCAGTCCGATCCGACCGGCGTGGATCTCGGCCCGGATGTCTCGGTCGGAGAGGAGCATGAGGAGCAATCTAGTGCTCGCACCGGTCCGAGTTGTCAGGCGGGAACAGCTTCGGCGACGAGTTCGGCCTCGGCCGGCGTCGGGGCGAGCAGCTTGCGACGATATGTCGCGAAGAGCACCATTCCGATGCCGAACGTGAGCACTTCGCTGATCGTCATCGCCCAGATCACTCCGGTCAGCCCGAACATCGCGTGGCCGACCAACAGCACCGGGATCAGCAGGATGCCCTGGGCGACCGCCATGATCGTCGCCGGTAGGGCCTGCCCGGTTGCCTGGAACATCGCGACCACCAGCCCGGTGAACCCGTTGAACAGGGCCGACACCAGCATCGCGGTGAGGATCAGGACGCCGATCCCGGTCACGTCCGGGCTGTCGCTGAACGGCTGGAACACGCTGCCCCGCAGGAAGAACACGGGCGTCGCGAAGACCAGCACGATGCCGGCGATCCAGATCGCGCTCTGGACGATCGCCCCACGGAGGCGGTCGGTGGCCCGCGCCCCGTACGCTGCCGCGATCAGCGGGAGGGCACCCATGAAGACGCCCATGCAGAGCATCTCGGGCAGCTGGACGATCCGCAGGGCGACCCCGAAGGCGGCCAGCACACCGTCGCCGTAGGCGACCGCGACAATTGTTCAGCAGGAGCGAGCTGACCACCAGAAACCGCTCATCAACAGCTCGGAGATGCCGACCCCGAAAACCTCCTTGGAGGTCGCCAGGTCGGGCCGGAACCCGCCGATGCCGATCCGGATCACGGCGCTGCGCCGCTGCAGGTGCCAGACGAAGTACCCGACGGTGACCAGGTTGGACAGCACCATGGCCAGCGCTGCCCCGCCGACGCCCCAGCCGAGGACGAGGATGAACAGCACGTCGAACGCCAGGTTCGCGATGGTCGAGGCGATGATGCCGATCATGGACGTCTTGGTGGCGCCCTCGGCGCGGACCAGCTGCTCCATCGCGAAAGCGAGCACCAGGACGGGTGAGCCGGCAAGGAGCACCCCGACGTACAGCGCCGTCGGGCCGGCCGCCGCGGCATCGGCGCCGAGCACCTGCACGATCGGTCCCAGGAAGACGATGCCCATGACGGCCAGGACGACGCCGGCGATGACCGAGCCCCAGACCGTGTACGCGCTGAGCCGCTTGATCCGGGTCCGGATCGGCTCGGCCTCGTTCGGGGCGGCGGTCTCGAGCTCGCCGAGCAGTCGCGACACCGCCGTACCGCCGCCGGTGCCGAACACCCCGCCGACCGCCATCATCGCAGCGAAGACGGGCAGACCGAAGGTGATCGCCGACAGCAGCGGAACGGAGTGCAACGAGCCGATGAAGCCCGCGTTGATGATGTTGTAGACGACGCCGACCGAGACGGCCGCCATCATGGGGATGCAGAGGTGGATCAGGGCACGCCAGATGGGCGCGCGCTGGAGGTAGTAGCGATCGTCGTGTGTGGACATGGCGAACTCCTTTCGGGCATGAGTGGGAGGCGCGATCGCACCGCGCCCGGTGTGGATGGCTGGGTGTCGATTGCAGGTGTGGATGGCTTGCGCCACCCGACGGATCAGGTCTGACTCAGGTTCCTGTCGATCTTGGTCAGCAGCACCTGCAGGGTTCGGCGTTCCTCGTCGGTGATACCGCCGAGGAGAGCGTCGGCCGATCCCCAGGACTGGGCCTCGAACTTCTTGACGAGGCTGCGTCCCTGCGGACTGGCGTGCAGCGTCTTCCGGCGTGAGTCGCGGGGATCGCTGCGCCGCTCGATCCATCCGTCGCGCTCGAGTCCCTGCAAGAGATTCGAGACGCTGGCGGGACGGGTGCCGGTCAGTTCTGCGACGTCGCGCTGGATGATGCCGTCGCCCTCGTTGGCCTCGATGTAGCCCAGGATCCTTGCCTGGTACGGCGTCAGACCGCCGAAGTCGAACTCGCCGGACGACATCGTCTGGCGCAACCGGACGGCGATCCGACCGAACAGCTCGGCGACCGACATCTCGGTGCCGCGGGGCTCGTTCGTGATCTCGTCCACGACCACCAGGATAATACCTAGCTTTCTAACAGTCAATGAGCTAACTAAATCGGATCTCCAGCCAGTGATCGCCGAAGGAGACGATGCTTCCCGATTCAACCGATACCGGCTCGCCCGGAGCGCAGCGCTGGGAGACCCCGCTCGTCCCGGTCACCGTCGATCCGTTCGTGGAGCCGCGGTCGACGACGTAGAGCCCAGATCCGCGCCGACCGATCTCGAGATGGGACTTGGAGACCGTACGGGTGGTGTCAGCGATCTTGATCAGTGCCGCCTGCTCCTCGCCCGGCCGGGGCTGGGGATTGCGACCGAGCAGGACGAGGCCGTCGATCGAGATCTCGCGGCCGTCGTCGAGCACCGCCCGCCAGCCCGTGCCCGCTCCTGCCGGCGGGTCCGCCGCCGCGGGCTCAGCGACGGCGCTCGGCACCGGGGACGGCGGGGCTGAGACGGCGCGGGGCTGGGCACCGGATCGGCGGTCGGCGGTTGGAGCGGCTCCGCCTGAGGTGGAGCCTGAAGTGGAGGCTGAAGGGGTGGAGTCGGGAGCAGCGGAGCCGGCGGTGCTGTTCGATCGGGCGCGACGGACGAACGGCTCACCGCCCGGGCCGGGTGCGGCGGGATCAGCTGCCGCTCCTTGATCACCACCGAGCTCACCGCGAGATCGTGCCAGCCCTGCCGGCGCGGTTGCCGGACGAGAAAGATCGCCATCAACAGCAGCCCGATTCCGGTGCTGGCGAGCGCTGACAGAATGAGCTGGCGGATCAGGAACCGAATCCACCCGATCGGCCGACCGTTGTCGAGCCCGACCAGTTGCAGGTGCATCAGTCGCATCCCGGGACCCGCCGCTCTCGTGGCGAACATCCACCAGACCAGCACGATCCAGCCGAGCACCAGAACGAAGGCGATCCCGCCGACCACCGCCGGCGACGCATTCGTCTGCACGACCAGCACGCCGGCCAGCAGCGTGACGAGGACCGGTACGACGTTGTCGATCAGGTAGGCGACGAACCGATTGCCGAGGCCGCCCGGCACGACGCCGACCGGCAGCCCGGCGACCCGGGCCGGTGCCGCCTGATCTGCCATGGTCGTCTCCTTGTCGCTCTGCTGTGTCGTCGTCACGCGCCAGCTCCCGTGGTCCGCGGGCGGGTCAGTCGACGGGCTCGATCGTGATCGTGACACCCTCGCCCAGTTCCATCGTGGCGCCGATCGGCACCGGGATCGGCTGACCTGGCGGGAGCAGACCACTGTTGCCGCCGGGTCCCGGATCGGTGACATAGGTGCCGTTGGTCGAGTTCAGATCGGTAGCGACGACCTGCCAGTTGTCCGGTACGACCTGGAGATGGGTCCGGCTGATGTCCTGCGCTGGGCTGGCCAGGGTCACCAACCGCGGTAACGGAGCAGTCGAGCGCTGTTCGCTCGGCGCCCGACCGAACAGGATGGCCCGGTCGAGGTCGACCACGGTGCCGTCCGCGGCGCGCAGCCGGGCCAGCAGCGGAGCCGGCACGAGCTGCGGCGGTCCCGGCGGGATGGGGCGCCGACAGACCCGGCAGACCGAGCTCCCCGGCGCGTTCGGGTGCCCGGCGGGACAGCGCACCGCCTCGATCATCGGACCTGACGCGCTGTGTCCGGCCCCCGCAGCGGCGGTCGGCCCGTCGATCACCGGGTTCGCCACCAGTTGGGTGTCGTCGTTCTCCATCGCGAACTGGTCCAGCGAGAACTGCGGGTCACTCACCTCGCCGCCGCGGGCCGCTACGCCGGCACCCGCCGCACCGGTAGCGCCGGCAGCGCCTGCGCCGGCCAAGCTGCCCGCCGCGTGACCGACATCCGCGCCCGCAGCACCTTCAACCGCAGCAGCACCTCCCGCGTAGCACCTCCGGCAACACCGGCCCCACAGCACCGGCCGCCGCTCCGACTGCCGCACCCGACCCGGGGCGGTCATCGTCCGCCTCGGGTCCCCACGGGCCGTTCAAGGCGACCACCGGCGACTCACCGGTCTGGCTGGGCTCGTCCGCTGCGTCGGCGTCGATCGGCGGGAAGTCCGGGCCCGTGTCGTCATCGGCCGCCGCCACCGCCTGCTCGGCGGCTGTCACGGACCCCAGGTCGGGCTCTGTATCGGGCTGCGCGCCGGCCTCGGTGAGTTCAGGCTCGGCCAGACCGCCACCCGACCCGGCCACCCCAGACCCGGCCATCTGGTCGGCGCTCCCGGCCACCGGCCCGGCGACTCGACCCGCACTCCGCAGCAACGGCTGCGGCGAACGTACGGCAGCCTCGTCGTCGGCACTCACCGCCACGGCGCCGACCCGAACCACACCGACCGCGAGCGGCAGCAGGTCGCCGCCCGCGTGTTGATCGCCGAGCCCGACCCGGACGCGGGTCAGCTCACCGAGATCGACTTCATTCCAGGTGACGATGCCGGCGCCGGTGGCGAGCGGCGGGCCGCCGTTCCCGTCGGTCAGCGTCACCGCGCCACGGACCAGCGTGCGCATCCCTGCCTGCGACCAGAACAGCACCGCGAGATCGGGCAGCTCGGTGATGCCGTATCCGGCCAGCCGGTCCACCAGGTCGCTCATCGACGCCGACGAGACCACATCGGACCACAGGTCGGCGATCATGTCGGCTCGACCAGCGTCCGGAGCGAGCACGACGAGCGCGGTAGGTCCGGCGATCAGATACCACTCGCCCGGCACGTACGTCGCGCGCCACGGTGCGACCACGCCTGGCTGTGCCATCGAGCTACCGACCTTCCGTGAGGAAACCTGAGACTCGACGATATATTGCACGGGCGCATCGGCACAGCGATGCCGAGGAGTCCGTGCCGCGGATCAGGAGGCGTCCGAGTCTCCCGGCGGCCGCCAGGGCTTCAACCAGTTCGTCTCCGGCCAGCCCTCGGCACCGGCCAGCAGCTCATACATCGTGGCGCCGTCCAGATGCTCACGGATGATGTCGGCATGCCCGGCGTGCCGGGCGGTCTCCTCGATCAGATGCAGCAGGATCCAGCGAGCCTGGTAGCCGTCGGCATTCTTCGGGAACCAGGGCGCGGGCGGCAGCTGTACCCGGACGTCGAGCCCGTCGAGCGCGGCGACTGCGGCCGCGGTCTCCTCGCCGACGGCGTCGAGCTGGGCACCGAGTGAGGTGACCGTGTCCGAGTCGACCAGGGCGAACGTGTCCAGATACGCCTCCTCGCCCATGGTCGAGCGGCCCTGCAGGATGGCGATCCAGTTCCGCTCGGTCAGCGCCGCGTGCTTCATCAGACCGCCGACGCTCAGCGCGCTCTTGGTCGGCGTGGCCCGCAGCTGTTCCTCGGTGAGTCCGTAAGCCGCATACTTCAGGCCGTCGCGTTGCTGCACCAGATAGGCCAGCAGCGCCTCGGTCTCGGTGCTGGTCGACGGTGGATTTCCCGGCATGATGGTGTCCTTCCCCGCTGTCGTTGGTACGTCCTCAGCGTGGCACCTGCCACCGACAGTCTTCAGGGTGAGGCCGGGTCCGAGCAGTGGTGCCGACCGATCGGCACCACGGTCGGCGTGTGCGAGACCGGGTCGGTGACGATCACGGCCGCCATCCCGAACACCTCCCACATGGTCTCCGCGGTGACCACCTCGGCCGGCGCGCCCTGGCTCGTGATCCGGCCGTCGGACATGGCGATCAGATGGTCGGCGTAGCGGCACGCGAGGTTCAGGTCATGCATGACGATCACGATCGTCGTGCCGCGGCGCCGATTCAGGTCGGTCAGCAGGTCCAGGACCTCGATCTGGTGGGTCAGATCCAGGTACGTCGTCGGCTCGTCCAGCAGCAGCAGATCGGTCTGCTGGGCGAGCGCCATCGCGATCCAGACCCGCTGTCGCTGACCGCCGCTCATCTCATCGATCGGCCGGTCGGCCAGCTCGACGGTGTCGGTCGCGACCAGCGCGTCCGCCACCGCCTGGTCGTCCGCGGCCGACCAGCGCCGGAACCAGCCCTGGTGGGGATACCGCCCGCGGCCGACCAGGTCGGCCACCGTGATGCCATCGGGCGCGACCGGCGACTGGGGCAGCAGGCCCATCACCGTGGCGACCTCCCGGCTCGACCAGGACCGGATGTCCCTCCCGTCCAGCAACACCGCGCCACCGCTCGGCGGGAGCAGCCGAGCCAGCCCGCGCAGCAGCGTGGACTTGCCGCAGCCGTTCGCCCCGATGATCACGCTGACCCGTCCGGCCGGGATCTCCACGGTCAGGTCCGAGACGGTCCGGCGGTCGCCGTAGCCGAGCCCGAGATCGGTCGCAGTCGGGGTGTGTCGCGCGGCGAGCGTGTCCATTCCGACCATGGTCAGCCTCCCTGGCCGATCTTGTTGGTGGTGAGGACCAGATAGAGCAGGTACGGCGCACCGATGATCGCGGTCAGCACACCGACCGGCAGCTGGACCGGCACCAGGTGCTGGCCGGCGAAGTCCGCGGCCAGCACCACCAGAGCGCCGACCAGGGCGCAGGAGCACGCCGGCCGCGGCGACCAGGCCGGCGACGCGCGCTCGGGCGCGGCGCGGACGTACCGTCTCCCGGGCCTCCAGCCGGGCATGCGAGCCGCCGCGCCACTCATGAGGGAAGCCACCTAACCTCCCTTTCAGCCGGTCAGCCGGTCAGCCGGTCGGCCGATCAGCCCGGCTGGTAGGTCCGCCGGAGCTTGGCCCGGCCCGCCTGCCACCAGAGCAGCGCGAAGACGACGACCTGGACTCCCGCGTCGATGAGGAACTGGGACGCGGTGCTCTTGGTGTCGCCGCCGATGAAGGCCTGGTCCCAGCCGCCGAAATAGATCACGGTGAAGAACGCGGAGAAGTTGTTCACCGTGTGGATCGCGATGCCCGCCTCCAGACCGCCGGTCCGCCAGGCGAGCAGGCAGCAGGACGTCGCGAACACGGCCAGAGTGGCCAGGATCCACGGATCGGGACTGCCGTGCGCCGAGCTGAAGGCGACCACGGACACGATCGTGCCGCTGATCAGGCTGAGCATCGGCCGCTTGAACCAGGAGCCGATGTTCTGCAGGATCCAGCCGCGGAAGAAGTACTCCTCGCCGGCCGCCTGCAGCGGGGTGGTCAGCAGCACCAGGAAGAACAGCGCGACCCAGTCCGCCGGACGGCCGGACGGGCCGGCGGTCTCGGTGAAGACACCGACCAGGGCATACACCAGATAGACCGGGACGACCACCAGCAGGCAGCGGAGCAGCCACCGCCAGCGCAACCCACCGAGCACCGAGCTGACGAAGCGTGGCCGGATCCCGTGCACCGCCCAGATCGACAGGCCGGTGATCGGGATCAGCGCCGCCAGACCGATATTGGTGTAGAAGAAACCGGGCGCGTCGATCTGCGATCTGCTGAGCTTGTCGAACTCATCGGTGACCCACCGCGCGTAGTCCTGCCCGCCGGTCGCGACCAGACCCCAGCCCAGAAACGGGATGATGGCCAGCAGCTGGGCCGCCAGCAGCATCACCCCGGCGAGCAGCAGCGACAGCAGCGGCTTCCACCACCGGTGAAGCGGCCCGCGAAGCATCTGTGGGTACGTCCGGACGCCGTCCGGCATCGGGCTCTGTGACTGCGGCACGGGCGGTTGCGGCAGCGGACCCACCAGCTGCGGGGGCGGCAGCGGCGGCACGAGTGCGGTCGGCACCGGCTGGTTCGGAAGCACGGGCACGTCCGGAACCAATGGCGTACCCGGATGCTGCGGGACAGGTGACCAGAACGGCGCACCGACCGGGTCGCCAGAGCCACCCGGATGACTAGCCCAGCCGAACTCATCGGGTCGCTGTGGATCGCTCATCGTGCCTGACATTCTGGTCGTTCACGCCAAGCGGGCCGCCTCGCCTGTTCGGCGTGGCGGCCCGCCGGCGGCGAACGACGACGGATCAGCCCCGACGGGCCTGTTGCTCGGTCTCCTGCACCACCGCGCGCTTCGCCGGCACCTCGTGCTGGCCCGGCTGGGTGGTCGGTTGCTGTCCCTCGGTCAGCTGTCCGGCCGCCGGCGGCTCGCCCGAGTCGTCGGCGATCCCGACCTCGCGCCGGCTGCTGATCACGACCGCGACCACGATCACGGCCAAGGCGACGAGAGCGATCGCATACCGCCAGCCCGACGGGGTCGAGCTCAGCGGCGACAGCGCAACCACGGCCGGCGCGATCAGCACCGCTACCAGGTTCATCACCTTGATCAACGGGTTGATGGCCGGGCCGGCGGTGTCCTTGAACGGGTCGCCGACCGTGTCGCCGATGACCGTCGCCGCATGTGCGTCGGAGCCCTTGCCGCCGTGGTGGCCATCCTCGACGAGCTTCTTGGCGTTGTCCCACGAACCACCCGAGTTGGCCAGGAAGACCGCCATCAAGGTGCCGGCCGCGATGGCACCTGCCAGGTATCCGGCCAGCGCCGGGGCACCGAGCCCGAAGCCGACCGCGATCGGGGCCATCAGGGCCAGCAGGCCGGGCGTGGCCAGCTCGCGCAGCGAGTCGCGGGTGCAGATGTCGACGACCCGGCCGTACTCCGGCTTGCCGGTGCCGTCCATGATCCCGGGGATCTCGCGGAACTGCCGCCGTACCTCGTAGACCACCGCGCCGGCCGCCCGGCCGACCGCGCTGACCGCCAGGCCGGAGAACAGGAACACCACCGCGGCACCGAGGATGATGCCGACCAGGGTCGGCGGTGCGAAGACGACCGCCGCCTCGACGAACTTCGCGTAGCCGGCACCCAGCTCGGCGCCGATCGCGTCGGTATAGGAGCCGAACAGCGCGGTGGCCGCCAATACGGCGGTAGCGATCGCGATGCCCTTGGTGATCGCCTTGGTGGTGTTGCCGACCGCGTCCAGCTCGGTCAGGATCTTCGCGCCCTCGCCGTGCACGTCGCCGGACATCTCGGCGATCCCCTGGGCATTGTCCGAGACCGGGCCGAAGGTGTCCATGGCGACGATCACGCCGACCGTGGTGAGCAGGCCACAGCCGGCCAGCGCGATGGCGAACAGCGAGATGACGCCGGCGCCGCCGAGCAGATACGCGCCCAGCACCGCCGCGGCGATCACCACCGCGGTATAGACCGAGGACTCGAAACCGAGGGCGATCCCGGACAGGACGACGGTCGCCGCTCCGGTCAGCGAGGTCTTCGCCACGTCCTGCACCGGCCGGTGCTCGGTCCCGGTGTAGCGCCCGGTCAGCGACAAGATGATCACCGCCAGCACGATGCCGATCACGACCGAACCGATGGCGACGATCCGCGGGTCGTCGATCGGGCCCCGGAAGTCCAGGTTCGCCACGTTGAGCGCACCGAAGGTCGACGGCAGGAAGGTGAAGGCCGCGATCGCGCAGAGCACGGCCGAGATCACCGCAGAGAGATAGAAGGAGCGGTTGATGGTCCGCAGACCGTTCTCGCCCGGCCTCGGCCGGGTGAGGAAGATGCCGATGATCGCCGTGATCACGCCGATCGCGGGCACGATCAGCGGAAACACCAGGCCGGCGGACCCGAAGGCGGCCTTGCCGAGGATCAGCGAAGCGACCAGGGTCACCGCGTAGGACTCGAACAGGTCGGCCGCCATGCCGGCGCAGTCGCCGACGTTGTCGCCGACGTTGTCGGCGATCGTCGCGGCGTTGCGCGGGTCGTCCTCGGGGATGTTCTGCTCGACCTTGCCGACCAGGTCGGCGCCGACGTCGGCGGCCTTGGTGAAGATGCCGCCGCCGACCCTCATGAACATGGCGAGCATGGCCGCGCCGAAGCCGAAGCCCTCGAGAATGGTCGGTGCGTCGCTCTTGAAGAAGAACACCACCACCGAGGCGCCGAGCAGACCCAGGCCGACCGTTGCCATCCCGACGTGCGCGCCGGTCCGGAAGGCGATCTTCATCGCCGGGTCGCGGCCGCCGTCGCGGGCGGCTGCGGCCACTCGCACGTTGGCCCGGACCGCCAGCCACATGCCGAGATAACCGATCGTGCCGGAGAACACCGCGCCGGCCAGGAAGGCGATCGAGCGGAAGATCCTCAACGTCAGCGGGCTGAAGCCGCCATCACCCTGGGCCGGCAGGAACAGCAACAGGATGAAGGCCGCGCCGGCGAACCAGGCCAGGGTGCGGAACTGGCGGCCCAGATAGGCGCTTGCGCCCTCCTGGACACCCTTCGCGATCAGCTGCATGTTCTCGGTGCCCTCGCCTGCGGAGAGGACCTCGCGTCGGAAGTACAGCGCCATCACGAGCGCCAGGACCGCCACGCCGGCGACGATGGCGACGAACGTCAGATTCATCCCGGACACGTCGACTGCCAGGGGAGATATCAACAGGGGTGGAACCTGGGACATTCATTGTCCTCTCAAAGACATGCTGCGGCCTCACGACTTTCGGGGCGCGCCAGGGCGTGAGTCTAGCCAGACTCACCCACAGTTATGTACAGCCCTGGACGGTTCGCTCTACACTTTGCCGCCCTCCGCGCCGATCTGCCCTGGTCGGGGCTCATGTCACGACGAACTCAGCCGATCGACGCCGGGCGGTGTCCGAGCCGCGTGCCACGCTGATGAGGTGACGAGTTCGACGCATACGCTCCGGGCGGACCGGTTGCTCGACGAGCTCGGGCTCGCTGACGAGTGCGTCCGCCGGTTCGGCTGGGCCGCCCGCCCCGGTCGTACCGTCGACTGGCCGGCCTGGCTGCCGACGACGGTGGTCGAGAGTCTGCGAGCGGCAGGAATCGAGCTCCCCTGGGGCCACCAGGTGGCCGCCGCCGAGGCGGCCGTCTCCGGGCACCATGTCATCCTGACCACCGGGACCGCGTCGGGCAAGTCGCTCGGGTTCCTCCTGCCGGTCCTCACCGCGACGTACGGCGGCACCGACATCCGCGGCCCGGCGCCGCCCGGTGACCGGCCGGTCCGTCCCGACCTGGCCGGCCGCGGCGTCGACCTCGACCTCGGGCCGATCGGTCCGCGCCCGCATACCGCTCTGTATGTGGCCCCGACCAAGGCCCTGGCCCACGATCAGTTCCGGGCCGCGCGCGCGCTCGGGCCACCCGGCTGGCGGATCGCGACCCTGGACGGCGACACCGAGCCGGCGGCCCGGGACTGGGTGCGGGACTGGGGGACGTACGTCCTGAGCAATCCGGACATGCTGCACCACTCGGTCCTGCCGCAGCACCGGCGCTGGGCCCCGCTGCTGCGCACACTGCGATATGTCGTGGTGGACGAGGCCCACCGCTACCGCGGCGTGTTCGGCTCGCAGGTCGCCGCCGTGCTCGCCCGGCTTCGTCGACTGGCCCACTACTACGGCGCGGACCCGGTGTTCGTCCTCGCGGCGGCAACCGTCGCCGAGCCGGCCGAGACCGCCGGCCGGCTGATCGGCGTGTCAGCCGAGCGGATCACCGTGGTCGATCAGGACGACTCCGCCCGGCCGGCCCGCGAGCTGCTGCTGGTCGAACCCGGGACGGACCCGGACGAGCTGACGGCGTCGCTGCTGACCCGGTCCGTCGCGTCAGGACGCCAGACCCTGGCATTCGCCCGCTCCCGGCGGTCGGCGGAAACCATCGCGCTGCGGGCCCGGGCCGCGCTCGGCGGTTCGGTCGCCGGGTCGGTCGTCGGGTCATCGGTGGCGGCAGCCGCACCGCGAATCGAGGCCTACCGGGCGGGGTATCTCGCCGAGGACCGGCGAAGCATCGAGGCCGGCCTACGCAGCGGCGAGATCCGCGGCGTGGCCAGCACGAACGCGCTAGAGCTGGGGGTGGACATCGCCGGGCTGGACGCGGTGCTGATCGACGGCTACCCGGGCACCCGGTCCAGCTTCTGGCAGCAGGCGGGCCGGGCGGGCCGGTCCGAGGCCGATGCGCTGGTCGTCCTCGTCGCCGCTCGGCATCCGTTGGACCGCTTCCTGTTCGCCCATCCGGAGGTGCTGCTGGGCAGCCCGGTCGAGTCGTCGGTGCTGAACCGGGCGAACCCGTACGTCCTGCGCCCCCAGCTGCTCACCGCGGCTCGTGAGCTTCCGCTGACCGATCAGGACGAGCGGTATTTCGGGTCCGCGACCGGCGACCTGATCGCCGAGCTCGCGGCGGGCGGTGCGCTGCGCCGACGCCCCGGCGGCTGGTTCGCGACCGGAAGCGACGGCGGCGAGCGGGTTGATCTGCGGGCTGCCGGACGACGGCTCGACATCGTCGAGTCCGGCACCGGGCGGGTGATCGGTGTCATCGACGAGGTCGGCGCCGACCTGACGGTGCACGACGGCGCCGTGTACGTCCACCGCGGCGATACCTACCTCTGCGGGAGCTCCGCCGACTGGTCCGACCCGGCCGACGACGACCCCTTCGGGGTCGACGGCCGATCCGAGCTCGACGACGTGCCCGAGGTCCTCGTCCGGGCTGCCCGGCCCGGCTATCTCGACCTCGCCGCGCCGCGAGACGTCGGTCCGGATCCTGGCCGAGGACCGGATCGGGAGGCTCGGCGCCGGCCGGGTCGGATTCGGCGAGGTCGAGGTCTGCAGCCGGGTCACCGGCTATCTGCGCCGCGATCCCGCGACGGGCACGGTCTGGGACCAGACCCCGCTGGATCTGCCGGCCCGCACGACTCGAACGGCGGCGGTCTGGCTGACGCTCGATCCGGGACTGGTGGACGAGCGGATCGGCACGAGCCGGTTGGAGGCCGGCGCGCACGCGGCCGAGCACGCCCTGCTCAACCTGCTCCCGGCGTACGCGGCCTGTGACCCATGGGACGTGAGTGGTACGTGTGCGGTCCGGCATCCCGACACCGGGCAGCTCACCGTGCTGGTCCACGACGTCCCGGCCGGCGGCGCAGGCTTCGCCGAGCGCGGGTTCTCCGTCGCCGGGGCGTGGCTCGCGGCCACCACGGAACTGCTGCACCGCTGCGACTGCACCACCGGCTGCCCGTCCTGCGTGGTATCGGCCACGTGCAGCACGACGGGTCGACCGTTGGACAAGGCCGTCGCCACGCTGATCCTCGATCTGCTCAGCGCGGAGTAAGCACCGAACGGCCCATCCGGCGACATAATGGCGACATGATCCCCATCGCGATGATCTTGCTGGCGATCGTGATCTTGTTCTGTGTCGCAGTCGTGGTGAGCAACCCGGTCCCGGTCACGCTGTCCATCTTCGGTGCGCAGATACCACTGCAGACACCGGCCGTCTTCTTCACCGGCGCCGCAACGATGCTGGTCACCGTGGTGGCGCTGTGGCTGCTCCGAGTCGGCTTTCGCCGGGAGCGTGCCCAGCGCAAAGAGCTGAAGTCGCTCAAGAAGGCTGCCAAGACCGACTCCACCGGCGCCGGGTCCCGCCCCGTCGGCGGCACCACCGGGGCACGGCCCGCCCGGCCGGCCGTGGACAGCGCCCAGGCCACTCCGCAGCAGGCGACGACACCCGCCCCCACGCCGCAGGCCCCCACCGCGCAGGTTCCGGCCGCGCAAGCTCCCACCGCTCCGGCCCCCACCGCGCAAGCTCGCAGCGCTCCGGCCGACCCGAGCAACCGGCCGACGACCAGTGCGGATCGCGAGGCCCTGCTCGCCGAGGTCGAGGACGCCACCCGCGACGAGCCTCCGACTCGCTGACCCCCGACTCGCTGACCCCCGACTCACTGACCCACCACTGACTCGCTGACCCACTGGTCAGCTCTCGAGCTCGAGCCGCAGCCAGCGAGCCAGGGCCCGGATCTCCCGGTCCACTGCCGCGGCGACGGTGGTCGTGAACGGCTCGTCGGCGTGCACCTTATTGACCCGGAGCAGCCCCGCGTCCCGGTCGGCTTTGGCGTCGAGCTTCCCGATCAGTCGGTCGCCGTACAGAATCGGCAGGGCGTAGTAACCCCAGCGCCGCGTCGCCGCCGGCTTGTACATCTCCAGCTGATAGTCGAACCCGAACAGTTCCGCCGCCCTCCGCCGGTCGTGGATCAGCCGGTCGAACGGAGACAGCAGCGCGGCCCGGCCCGCGAACGTTCCGCCCGCGAACGCCTCTCCCGACAACGCCGGCTCCAGGTAGGCCGGGTCCACCCGCCACTCGCCCTTCACGCCCTCGACCACCGCCGGCTCGCCCGCTTCGCCGACCCAGACCGGCTCCATCGGCACCTCCGGCGCGGTCGCCCGCGCGATGCCGACCGCGCGCAAGCGGCGCTCGTTGCGGATCCGGACCGCGTCGTCGACGGGAACCGCCGGCTCGTCGGGATGGACCCGGGTCGCGAGGTCCCACAGTCGCTCGCGACCCTGTCGGCCGGTGATCGCCACCTCGCCGGTCAGCTCCATCAGCTCGAGCATCCTGGTGACGTTCTTGTCATTCGTCCAGCCGGACGACTGCCAGCCAACCACGCAGGTGTCGGGCAGAGCCCGCGACGGCAGCGGGCCGTCCCCGTCGAGCCGGTGCAGGATGTCGCGCCGCGCCGAGTCGTTGGCCGACAGCCAGGCCATCCCCTGGCCGAATCCCGAGGCCGTCTCGGGTCCGGCTCGGCGTCGGTCCATCTCGCCGCGGTAGAGCGCGATGTCCTCGGCCGGCCGGATCAGGGCGCGGAGCTCGATCAACGCGTGATCCGCAAGGGCCCGCTGCAGCTGCGCGGGCCGGTACGTCCGCCCGAGCCGGCTCCACAGCACAAGGTCCGCGCTCGGCGCAACGGCCGCCACCGGGTCCAGCTGGACCAGCGTCAGCCGCCGAACGACCTCGAGCAGATCGGTCGGTCGCGGCCGGTCCAGCAGCTGCGCCGAGACCGCGATCCGCCGTGCCTGCCGTCTGGTCAGCCGGTGTGCCGCCACCATCCGACCGACGATACGGGGTGCGCGCTCCCGGTTCGGCAGGCGTCGGCGTCACGATTCCTTCCCCGCGTACGCCGTCGCCTCCATCGACCGCGGCAGACCGGGGAGCATCGCCGGTTCCACCTCGACCCGGACCCGGGCAGTGACCACGAAGTCCAGCTGGTCTCCGACCTGGTCGCAGGTGACCAGATCCGCCCCGTTCGCCACCGCGATCGTCCGCACCCGCGGACAGACCGCATCGCCCCGCTCGAACACCGCGGCTCCGCTCAGCGCCGCGAGATCGGCCGCCTGCTGGGCCCGGTGCCCGGCCACCAGATAGCGACCGACCACCATTCCGGCGAACGCGAAGCTGACCACGACCACCATCACCGCGATCATGACGAACGTCGCCGCCCCGCGCTCGGAGTAGCCGCGCCCGGAGCCCCCGCGCCCGGAGCCCCCGATTCCCGGCCGCACCCGCCACGACGCCCGCCGGCCCATCAGCCGACCCCCGGCTCGGTAGTGACCTGCGCCCGGGCCCGGAGCGTCACGGCGGGGGTCAGGATGCCGAACGGATCGACCCGGAGCTGCGCGACGACCCGGGTCGTCGGGCCCGCCCGATCCACCGCGACTGCGGCGCCCCGCGGGCCGGCCACCTCCGCCCGCGCCACCCCGGCCCGATCGCCCCGGGCCGCCTGCCGGGCGACCGAGCCGGCCGTGTCGGTCAGCCGCAGCTGCAGGACCAGCAGCGCGACCCCCCAGCAGAGCATGATCATCACGGCAACCGCCGCGGTGATGGCGACGGCCAGCTCGGCCGTCACCATCCCCCGCCCGGACCTGGTTCGACGTACCCGGCTCATGATCGGATCGGAGCCCGAGTCCTACTTCAGACCCATGGCCGATACCTGGTTGATGATGCTGACGATCACCTTCTCCAGGAGCGGCTTCAGCGGCCCCTTGACGATGATCATCAGGAGGATGCCGGCGAGCGACACAGCGGCGATGATCCCGATCGCATACTCGGCGGTGACCATGCCCCGCTCACTCCGCCGGACGGTGCCCGATCCGGCGGCCTCGAGCTCGCCGTACGCGAAGTCGATCTCCCCGGCCACCGGGTCGAGCCGGTAGCTGTCGGTGACGTCGACGATCACCGGGGCGGTGGCCTGCGCGTTGTCGTTCATGGATGGTTCCCTTCGATTCGCCGGCGCAGCTTGTCCTACGCCGCCACCCGATCTGGATGTACTTCCACACTCCCGATCCGAGCCCGGATCGTTCGCCTTCGCGAAAATCTGTGGATGACGCTTCGAGTTGCTCCGAACCTGTGGATAACTCGGGCCCGCGGAGGGCGCAGTCCGCCACCGGAAACGACCCGATTCGGCCCTCAGAAGATCCGCGGGAGGGCAGCCATGAACGCCGAGGCGGTGGCCGGCACCACGCCCAGCAGGATGAACGAGGGGATGAAGCAGATCATCATCGGCAGCACGCAGCGCACTCCGACGGCCTTGGCGGAGCTCTCCACCGCGGCCGCCCGGCGCAGCCGGGCTTGGTCGGCGTAGTAGCTCAACGTCTCGACGAGCCGCGACCCCGACTCGACCGCCCGGGCCAGGTCCACCGCGGCCTCCCCGAGCTGGGCGTGGTCGCGCAGCGCGCGCCAGGCCGCGACGTCGGACAGGCCGACGTCGACCGCCCGCGCCACGTAGCCCAGATCCTCGGCGACGGGCCCGTCGAAGACCTCGACAACGGCCGCGGTCGCGTTCCGGACCGGCAGTCCGGCGGCCAGACACGCGGCGAGCAGATCCAGCGCCTGCGGTACGTCCAGCACGAGTCGGCGCGACCGCCGCCCGGTCGCCGTCGGCTCGATCAACCCCAGCCCGATCGCGCCGGCGGCGGTTGCGCACGGCAAGCCGGTGGCCAGCAGCCAGCCCGGCAGCGGTCCGAGGACCGCGTCGATCAGGACCACCGCAGCGAGCGAGGCGACCGCCGCGGCCAGCACTCGGCGCCATCCGGGCGGAGCGTCGTACCGCCCGGCCAACACGCCACGCCAGCCCAGCGGCCGGCGACCCAGCGCCCACGGCCGTGGCTCGGTCGGTAGAGCATCATCCCGCGGCGGCGGAACCCGGGCCCCGCGCGCCGGGCTCAGCCAGGCCGCGACCGCGAGGCCGGCGAGCAGCGCCGCACCGGCCGCGAGCACGTTCGCCTGGGTGATCGCTGCGCTCATGCCGACGACTCCCCCGCCGTTCGGGCCAGCCGGTCGATCCAGAGCACGCCCGCCGCGGCCGTTGCGGCGCCGCCGAGCAGACAGGCCCAGCCCAACGGACCGGCGATCAGGAAGTGGATCGGGCGGCCTCCGATCAGATACCCGAGCCCGATCCCGCAGATCGGCATCGCCGCCATGATCTTGGCCGTCGCCCGGGCGGCAGCGACCTCGCCGAAGACGAGTCGCTCCACCGCCAGGTCCTTGCTGAGCGCTTCGGCGACGCGCTCCAGGGACGGCGCCAACGGAGCACCGGTCCGGGTCGCCACACTCCAGGCCCGCGCCAGCACGAGCAGACCTCCGTGACCGGGCCGGGCCGACTCGTCCCGCCAATGGCGAACCGGATCGCTGCCCAGCTCGAGCAGGGCCGACGCAGTAGCCAGCACCGGACAGTCGACGGCTGCCACCCGGACGGCGTCGGCCGGGATCCGGCCGACCCGCAGCTGTCCGGCGAGCACCCGGCAGGCGTGGGCGACGTCGGCCCGGGCGCCAGCGGCCCGCCGACCCCGGCTCCGGAGCCGGACGAGCCGCAGCACGGTGAGGATCGCGATCATCCCGGCCAGCACCACCACGACGCCGACCGCCCCGGCCAGCGCCCCGCTGGCGACGAGTGCGCCAGGCACCGCGACGGCTACCGGCAGCCACCAACGGGTGGAGCCTCGGCGCCGGCCCGGTCCGACATCGACCTGGGCCAGCCGGCGGTCCAGCGAGCGCCCGGACGCCGGGGGCACCGCCAGCAGGATCGCGATCACCGCCAGCCCCACACAGACCACGGTCATGAGCCGAGCCTCTCGGGAGTGAGGAACGACTTCTGGCGACATGCCCGCGAGCGGAGCGAGCCGATCGGGCACAGTCGTCGGAAATCGCGACGAACGAGTGAGCTGTGGCGAAGCTCAGGACCTGGAGCGCGGAGCGCAACCACTGCCACGGTCATGCGAGCAACTCCTCCAGCCGTTCGCCCCCCGGACCGATCCGGGTCCGCCCGTCGGCGGCGAAGATCACCGCGGGCACGGTCGCCACCAGGCCGGTGGTCAGGTCCCGATCGAGCACGCTGATGCCCTCCACCCGGCGGCCGCGCCCGGGACGTCGCGAGATGTGGATCACCGCATGCAGCGCGGAGGCCAGCTGGGCATGCAGCGCATCACGGCCGAGGCCCCCGAGGGCGGCCAGCGCCTCCAACCGAGCCGGTACGTCCGCTGCCGAGTTCGCGTGCACGGTGCCACAGCCACCTTCGTGGCCGGTGTTCATCGCGGTCAGCAGATCGGCGATCTCGGCCCCTCGGACCTCGCCGACCACCAGCCGGTCCGGCCGCATCCGGAGCGAGTGCCGGACCAGCTCGGTCAGGGTGATGGCGCCGGCCAGCTCGGTGTTCGCCGGCCGGCCCTCCAGCCGGACCACATGTGGATGGTTCGGCGCCAGCTCGCGGGAGTCCTCGACCACCACGATCCGCTGGTCGGGCGGGACGAGGGCCAGCATCGCCGCCAGCAGCGTGGTCTTCCCAGATCCTGTGCCACCGCTGATCAGGAACGCCAGCTTGGTCTGCACGATGCGGCGCAGCACCTCGGCCCCGGCCGCGCTCAGTGAGCCGGACGCCACACAGTCATCGACCGTGAACGACGCCCGAGCCGGCACCCGGAGCGACAGACAGGTGCCGGGCGCGGCGACCCCGCCGAGCACCGCATGGACCCGGGTGCCGTCCGCGAGCCGGGCATCGACGAAGGGGCAGGCATCATCGAGCCGGCGGCCGACCGACGCGGCGAGTCGCTGCGCGAGCCGGCGGACCTCCTCGTCCGAGCCGAAGCGCACCGAGCTGAGCTCCAGGCCCCGGCCGCGATCGACGTACACCTGGGCAGCACCGTTGACGAGGACGTCGGTCACCCCCGGCTCGCGGATCAGCGGCTCGAGCGGACCGGCGCCGACACTGCCGCGCCGCAGCGCCTCCAGGGTCTCGACCAGCACCGCATCGCTGACCAGTCGGCCCTCCGCCCGGATCGCCGCGGCGACGTCCTGGGCCGTCGGCTGCCGGCCGACGGCGACCAGCCGGGCCCGCAGCCGGTCGAGCTCGTCGACCGACTCGGCGGCCGTCGCCGTCGGCTCACTCATGCCGGGCTCGGCTCGCGCGCGACGACCGTGTCCGAGCAGCTCGCGGCAGGCTCGGGCCAGCGGCGAGCGGGCCGAGCGAGCAGGCGGCGTGCCGCGCTGGGCCGCCGTGGCCAGAGCGAGATCATCCTCGATCACGCCGACCAGGTCGGCGGCGAATCCGCCGGCCACGTCCGCGGCCACCAGACCGCCCGAACGCGGCCGCCGAACGACCAGCCGCCAGCTGGCGCAGGCATCGGCGATCCGGTCGAAGGTCTGCCGGGCGGCCGCCACACCCCGAACCTCGGCGGTGATCAGCAACACGCCGACGTCGGCCAACTCCAGGGCCGCCCCGGTCGACTCCGCGGCAGACCGGCCGAGGTCGAGCACCACCAGTTCATGGGTTCGCAGGCCGGAGCCGACGACAGCGGTCAGGGCGGCCGCCGTCGGAAGCTGTCCGGCCGACCCGTCTCGCGCCATCGACACCAGGTCGACACCGTCCAGCTGCGGCAGCTGACCGGTCAGGTCGCCGAGCTGACCCCGAGCGCCGAGCAGCCTCGGCCATCGCCAGCCGGGCAGTCGCTCGGCACCGAGGAGCAGATCGATACCGCCGCCGAGCGGGTCCAGGTCGATCAGCATCGTCCGCCGGCCGGCTCGGGCGGCGACCAGCGCGAGTGCCGCGGCGAACGTCGATGCGCCGACGCCGCCGGAGCCACCGAGAACCCCGACCACCCGCGCATCGCGCGGCGAGCCGACTCCGGAGACCAGGGTCGCGCCCAGGCCCGCGGCGCCGGACGGCAGTGCGACCAGCGGTGCGCCCAGCCGGATCGACGGTCCGGACAGCCGGCGCCCCGAGTCGTCGACGTCGATCAGTAGGACGCCGGACCGCCGCGGCAGACCGAGCTGGGCGGCCTGCTCGGCGAGGTCGGCGCCGACCAGGACGACCGAAGCGGAGGTCCAGTTCGCCCGGGCCGCGCCGATGTCGACCGCCAGCTCCGGTTCCACCCCGGCAGCGGCGCAGACGGCGAGCGCATGATCGAGCAGGACGTTCTCGGCGGTGATCAACAGCGCGGCGGGGCCGGACATCTCCATACCTCCACAGTGCGGACCACGAGGCCGATCGTGCCGCCGCTCGGCGTCGGCTGTGGACAACCCGGAAACGCACCGTCCGGCTGTGGACAACTCGGCTCGAAGTTGATCTTGAACCGAGCCGCCGGCGAGGCCGTCGAGAGCGTCCGTCGCGGCGCTCCTCCGGCGCACCCGAATCATCAGGATCTTCTTTGGTGCAAGGGCTGTTCAAGTCGTCGCCGGAGCGGTAGAACTATGTTTCAAGAACGCTGACTCGTCGGTTTTGAGTGCGTGTCGAGAGTCTTGCTCGGGTTGCCGAATGGCACCTCGACGCGTCTCGCTCTCACGCGTAGTCGTTTTCGTACGAGCCGGCGTCGAGCATGAGCAACACCGAGCACCCACGCGGCGATCACCCATCCACGACGGGTCGTTGCGAACAAGGCTTGCCTTGGCCAACATCATCGAGATGCACGCTTGGTCACTCGGAGTCGATTCGTGCGGACGCGGCGCCCGCTACGGCGGGCGCCGAGTCATGTCCGGGTCAGGGGTGTCTGGAGTCGGGCGCCTCAGAAGACTCCTATGCAGACACGACCGGCGAGACCCCGACGCCGTACGTGAGGGCTCGCGCGCAGTGCACGATCCAGGACCGCACACCGCCGATCGTCCCCGACGCGTAATCGTCCAGAGCGCGTACGTAGCCGGCCGGGTCGGCGGCATGCCCGGCCTCGATCACCACCGCCCCGAGCGGATCGACCCCGGTCGCGATCAGCACCATGTGCTCGACCGCGCGGGCCACCAGGCCGTCCGCCGACCCGAACGGCGCGACGACGGCGATCTCGGCATGCGCGATCGCGGCGAGGACGGACGCCGGGGCCTCGGTCGGCCGCCCGATCAGCTCGGCGAGCTCGGTCATCCGGCGAGCCGCCTCCGGATCCGATCGCAACCGGCCCAGCTCGTCGTCCGGCAGCACCCCGTGGCCGGCGAGCGCGTGGGCCCGGGCCAGCGCCTGGCCGGGGGTGACGAGAACCAGCGCACTGAGGGCCGGCAGCTCGCGGGCCAGCCGGACCGCGCCGGGCAACCAGCGGTCCGGGTCGCCGGTCAGTTGTGCGCTGGCCCTGGCGCCTGCCAGCAGCGCCCGAGCGGACTGCTCGGCCCCGATCACCCGCAGCCCGCGGTCGCGGAGCAGCACGTCGACGGTGTCCCGGGCCGCCGCGAGCTCGGACGGCACCCCCTCCAGCCGCGCCAGAGCTGCGAGCGGGTCCGTCGACACTCGATAGAGTCTGGACCATGCAATCCGCGCCCCGCTCGCCCTACCCGCCGGCAGCCGTCGGCTGGCTGGCCGGCGACGGACCGGCGCGAGTCCTCGATCTCGGTTCCGGCCGGGGCGGTTTCGCGCAGATGCTGGTCGAGGCCGGGCACGAGGTGTTCGCGGTCGACAAGAGCACCCGGGCCGGCACCGGTCTCGGCGCCCGGCTGCCGACGGCCCGGATCGTCGTGGCCCGGGTCGAGGCGCTCCCGTTCTTCTCCTGCCACTTCGACGTCGTCACGGCGTCTCAGACCCTGCACCAGTTCGCGCCCGGTCTGGCCCTGACCGAGATCGCTCGGGTGCTGAAGCCAGGCGGCCGGATCGCGGTGGCCTACAACACCCGTGACGACACCGTGCCCTGGGTGAAGCGGCTGACCAGTCTGACCCGAGCGGCGGACCCGGAGGCGATGACCGGGGACTACGGCCTGAACTCGGTCGATGCCCTGCGCGACAGTCCGTACTTCACCGGTCTGGAGCGGCGCGACTTCCGAAACTGGATCCCGGTCACCCGGCCCGGGCTGCTGGCCATGGTCGAACGCCGGCAGGGCACGGGCCGGCTCGACCACGCAACCCGGCAGAATCTGCTGGCCGAGGTCGGCGAGCTGTACGACGCCGTCGCCCGTCCCCCGGAGCCGCTGCTGCTGCCGTTCCAGGCCTCCTGCTGGCGAGCCGTGGTCGATCACTCCCAGCTGGCGGTCGGCGACGAGGCCGACGCCGTGCAGATCAAGCTCACCTGATTTCCTCGGTGCCCGCGAGGGCTGCAACCGAGCGAGGGACCGCGCAACGCACCCGCAACCCGGTCTCATTAGGGTGTCTCGGGGGAGTCGCCGCCGATCACCTGAGGCTCCCGTCTGCTCAACACCCGAGGAGGAACTGGTGAGCTCCGACACCGCCGGCAACGAGACCCCGGCGACCAGCGAGACCCGAACCAGCGAGACACTGTCCAACCTGCTGCACGAGGAACGGCACTTCGATCCGCCGGCCGAGCTGGCCGCGAACGCCAACGTCACCGCGGCGACGTACGAGGAGGCGGCGGCGGACTTCGAGAGCTTCTGGGCGAAGCAGGCCGACCGGCTGAGCTGGGGCACCAAACCGACCCAGACGCTGGACTGGAGCAACGCGCCGTTCGCGAAGTGGTACGCCGATGGCACCCTGAACGCCGCGTACAACGCGCTCGACCGGCACGTCGAGGCCGGCAACGGCGATCGAGTCGCGTTCTTCTTCGAGGGTGAGCCGGGCGACACCCGGGAGATCACGTACGCCCAGCTGACCGACGAGGTCAAGCAGGCCGCGAACGCCCTCACCGAGCTCGGCGTGAAGGCCGGCGACCGGGTGGCGATCTATCTGCCGATGATCCCCGAGGCCGTGGTCGCGATGCTGGCCTGTGCCCGGATCGGCGCACCGCACACCGTGGTCTTCGGCGGCTTCTCCGCCGACGCGCTGGCCTCGCGGATCCTCGACTGCGGTGTCGAGGTCGTGATCACCGCGGACGGCGGCTACCGGCGGGGTTCGCCGGCCGCCCTGAAGCCGGCGGTCGACGCGGCCCTGGAACGATGCCCGGACGTCCGGAGCGTGCTGGTCATCCGGCGGACCGGCCAGGACACGGCGATGACCGAGGGTCGGGACCTCTGGTGGCACGAGTACGTCGGCAAGCAATCCACCGACCACACCCCTGAGATGTTCCCGGCCGAGCAGCCGCTCTACATCATGTACACCTCGGGCAGCACCGGGAAGCCGAAGGGCATCCTGCACACCACCGCCGGCTATCTGGTCGGCACCTCCTACACCCACTGGGCGACCTTCGACCTCAAGCCGGAGACCGACGTCTTCTGGACCGCCGCGGACATCGGCTGGGTCACCGGACACTCGTACCTGGTCTACGCACCGTTGGTGAACGGCACCACCAGCGTGATGTACGAGGGCACGCCCGACACCCCGCACAAGGGCCGTTGGTGGGAGATCATCGAGAAGTACCGGGTGAGCATCCTGTACTGCGCGCCGACCGCGATCCGGACGTTCATGAAGTGGGGCTCGGAGATCCCGGCCGGTTTCGATCTGTCCTCGCTCCGGATCCTCGGCTCGGTCGGTGAGCCGATCAACCCCGAGGCGTACGTCTGGTACCGGCACGTCATCGGGGGTGACGAGACCCCGGTGGTCGACACCTGGTGGCAGACCGAGACCGGGATGCACATGATCTCGCCGATGCCCGGGGTCTCGTCCGGCAAGCCTGGTGCGGCCATGACGCCGGTGCCGGGGATCGCGGTCGACGTCGTCGACGTCGACGGCAAGTCCGTCGGCAACGGCCAGGGCGGCTATCTCGTGGTCACCAAGCCGTGGCCGGCGATGCTACGGACGATCTGGGGCGACGACCAGCGCTACGTCGACACGTACTGGTCGCGCTACGAGAACATGTACTTCGCCGGCGACGGTGCGAAGAAGGACGAGGACGGCGACCTCTGGCTGCTCGGCCGGGTGGACGACGTGATGAACATCTCCGGCCACCGGATGTCGACCACCGAGATCGAGTCGGCGCTGGTGTCGCATCCGAAGGTGGCCGAGGCGGCGGTCGTCGGGGCGACCGACGAGACCACCGGACAGGCGATCGTGGCGTTCGTGATCCTGCGCGTCCGAGGCCGGCGATGGCGGCCCGGACGTGGTCAAGGAGCTGCGCGACCACGTGGCGAAGGAGATCAGCCCGATCGCCAAACCGCGTCAGATCATGGTCGTCGAAGAACTGCCCAAGACCCGATCCGGCAAGATCATGCGGCGGCTGCTCCGCGACATCGCCGAGAACCGTGAGCTCGGCGACGTGACCACGCTGACCGACTCCACCGTGATGGATCTGATCAAGGACAATCTGGGCAGCCAGCACGGTCGGGACTGATTGCCGGCGGGTATGGACCGAAGCGGGCGGCGGTCGCACCGGGCAGCTAGGCTGCCAACACTGCTAAGGAAGGAGTCGGCGATGGCAACCCCCAAGGTCGGCGACATCGTCAAGGACATCAGCGACGATGTGAAGCTGCTCGTCCGCGACGAGATCGAGCTCGCCAAGTCGGAGCTGATTCCGTCGGCCAAGCAGGCCGGGATCGGCGCGGGACTGTTCGGCGGCGCCGGCTACTTCGCGCTCTCGGCCATGCTGCTGCTCTTCTTCTCGGCATCGTACGCGCTGGTGGCCGCCGGGCTGCCGACCTGGGCCGGCTTCTTGATCGTCGGCGCCGCGCTGCTGGTGATCGCCGCGATTCTCGCCTTGATCGGGAAGACCCGGATCGACAAGGTCACCCCGCCCGATCGGAGCATCGCGGCGGCGACCGACACCATCGACGAGGTCAAGACGGCCGCGCAGAACGCATTGGCGGCCGCCACTGCGCCGCAGATCGAGGGCAAGGTCGTCGGCCAGCGCGCGTTGCGTTGATCGGCTGATCAGCTGAGCGGGCCGATCGGGTGAGCCCGATCGACGGGCCGTGGGAGCACATCCACGTGGCCGCCAACGGGGCCCGCTTCCATCTCGCGGTAGGCCACCGATTCGCGACCAGTCGGCGGCTGGTCGTCCTGCTGCACGGGTTCGCGGAGTTCTGGTGGGCCTGGCGGCACCAGCTGGAGCCGCTGGACGCGGCCGGCTACGCAGTGGCCGCGCTGGATCTGCGGGGCTACGGGGACAGCGACAAGACTCCCCACGGCTACGACGTCCGAACGACGGCGGCCGACGTCGCCGGGGTCGTCCGCGGGCTCGGTCATCGCGAGGCCGTCGTGGTCGGGCACGACTGGGGCGGGATGGCGGCCTGGGCGACCGCGGCGTACGTCCCGGAGCAGGTCCGCGCGCTGGCCATGATCGCCGTGCCGTTCCCGCTGAGCCGGCGCCGGCCGCCCGGCCTGCTGTCGGCGGCGATCCCCGGCCTCACGCAGCGCCGGCTGACCGCCGACGACGGGGCGTACGTCGAGCGGTTGCTCCGCGCCCGCGCCGCGTCCGGACGCGACTGGCTGACGATCGCGGATGCCCGCCGCTACCGGGATGCGCTGCTGACCTGGCCCAGCGCGCGCTGCGCGTGCGAGTACGAGCGGGTCTTCGTCCGGGACCGGTTCCGCGCCGCCGGCCGAGACTTCCGCCGCAGACTGCACGATCTCGATCCACGCCCGCTGCTGTCGATCCACGGGCAGCTCGACCCGATCGTGACGGCGGCGGAGATGTCCGCGGCCACCCGATACGTCGGCGGTCGACACGAGATGATCAGCCTGCCCGGCGTCGGACATCTGCCGCACGAGGAGGATCCGGTCACCTCGACCGCCGTCCTACTGCGCTGGCTGGACGATCTGGACTGACCCCCCTCGAACGCGGCCTCAGCCCAGCAGCAGAACCCGCGACTCCCACGCGGCCATGGTCGTGCCGGTCGAGTCCGGATGGGTCGCCAACCAGATCTCGGCGCCGGCCAACGACGGCAGGTCGTCCAGCGGCAGCTCCGCCTCCGTCGACGAGCAGTTGGCGAGCACCAGCACCCGTTGATCATCGAGCGTCCGGGTGAACGCCCAGAGCTGATCATGATCGGCCAGCAGCAGCTCGAACCGGCCGTCGACGATCACCGGATGATCATGACGGAGCGCGATCAGCTTGCGGTAGTGGTGGAACACCGAATCGGGATCGGCCGCCTCCGTCGCCGCATTGATCGTCACGTAGTTGCTGTTCACCGCCAACCAGGGCACGCCCTCGGTGAATCCGGCGTGCATGGAGTCGGTCCACTGCATCGGAGATCGGGCGTTGTCCCGGCTCTTGATCTTGATCGCCGCCATCACCGACTCGGCCTCGAGGCCGACGCTCAGCGCCTCGGCGTGGTAGTTGATCGACTCCAGGTCGGCGTAGTGCGCGATCTCGGAGTAGTAGGTGTTGGTCATCCCGAGCTCTTCGCCCTGATAGACGTACGGCGTTCCCTTGTGCAGATGCAACACGGTGCCGAGTGTCTTGGCCGAGTTCGCCCGGTGCTCGAGGCTGTCGTCGCCGAACCGGGAGACCGCCCGTGGCTGATCATGGTTGTTCCAGTAGAGCGAGTTCCAGCCGACCTCTGCCAGCCCGTCCTGCCACTCGGCCAGATTGCGTTTCAGGACAGGAAGTTCGAGGTCGGCCAGGTCCCACTTGGCACCGCCTGGCGTCTGATCGAGGCTGACATGCTCGAAGGTGAACACCATGTTCAGCTCATGTCGCGCCGGGTCGGTGGCCCGCCGGGCGACCTCGATGGTGGAGCCCGGCATCTCGCCGACCGTCAGCAGGTTGCTGCGCGCTCAGGCCGACGGCGGCGTTCATCTCGGCCAGGAACTCGTCCAGCCGCGGACCGTTGGCGACGATATGGAAGCCGGACGCGTACCGCTTGCCGGGCGGCACCTCGCCGTCGACCAGCTCGCCGGTCGGCTTGGAGATCAGGTTGATCACGTCCATCCGGAACCCGTCGACGCCGCGCTCGACCCACCAGCGCATCATCGCGTAGACGCCTGCCGGACCTCGGGATTCTCCCAGTTCAGGTCGGGCTGCTTCGGGCTGAACAGGTGGAGGTAGTACTCGCCGCTGCGTTCGTCGTACGTCCACACCGAGCCGGAGAACGCGGCCTCGTGGTTGGTCGGCTCGGCGCCCGGGGCACCCGGCTCGGCGCCCTCCCGCGCGGGCCGCCACCAGTACCAGTCCCGCTTCGGCGACGCGGGGTCACGCGACTCGACGAACCACGGATGCTCGTCGGACGTGTGGTTGACCACCAGGTCCATCACCAGCTTGATGCCGCGCTCGTGCAGCAGGCCGATCAGCGTGTCGAGATCGTCCAACGTGCCGAACAGCGGGTCGACGTCTTGGTAGTCGCTGATGTCGTAGCCGTTGTCGTCCATCGGCGAGGCGTAGACCGGCGACAGCCAGACCACGTCGACGCCGAGCTCGGCCAGGTAGTCCACGTGCTCGGAGATCCCGGGCAGATCGCCGGTGCCGTCACCGTTGCTGTCGGCGAACGAGCGCGGATAGATCTGGTAGACGACCGCTGACCTCCACCAGTCCTCGGTCCCGGTTCGCGGCGGTATCGGCAGCAGGACTGGGCGTCGTCGTCACGGGTCACGATCCTGCCACGGTCTGCTCCAACCGGGCCTCGAGGTCGGCGCACTCAGCCTCCACGTTGGCCCGCGCCGCCTTCTCGCACCGCCGGAACCCCTTGGTGGTATGGAAGAGATTGCCGGTCAGCAGCTCGGACATGATCGCCAGCCGGCCGGCCCAGAAGGTCTCGTCGGGAACCTGCGCATACTCCGCGCGAACACCCGCGACGTAGCCGGCGTACTCCTCCGGGGTTCCGGCCAGGACGGCCAGATCGGCATCGCAGATCAGCTCACCCTCGGGATCGTGTGGCTTCGGCCGATGGGTGGTCGGTCAGCCGGACCAGCCGGGCCACCTCGTTGATGTCCTCCTGCTCCAGACCGGCCCGGCCCAGCTCGCGGCGAACCAGCCGGGCCGACGCCTCCTCGTTGGACAGCTGACCGGGCGGGATGGCGTACACGGCGTCGTGGAACCAGGCCGCCAGCCGGACCAGGAACAGGTCATTGTCCTCGGCGAACTCGTCGATCCGTCGAAGCACGTCGGCGAGGTGGGCGAGGCCGTGGTAGTGCCGGTGCGGTTCCGCGTAGCGGCGGAGCAGCTCCCGGCCGAGCTCCGTCTGATGCGGGAGCAGCCGGTCCCATTGGGCCAGCAGGTCCGGGTCCAGGTCGTCAGTGGGCATCGTGGCCTCCAGTGGTGTCGCGGCGATCGGTCAGATAACGCTCGGGGATCGGTACGAATCGGGTGTCGCCCCAGTCGCGCTGCCAGCCGGCCAGCCCGAGCAGGCCGTCCAGCAGGTGGGCGGTCAGCCCCCAGATCAGGTGGCCGCCGACCTCGAAGGCGGGGCCGACGTACCCGGACGGGTGGCTGACCCGGGCGCGATTGGTGTCGTCGAGGAGCTCGGCGACCGGGACCACGACGACCGAGGCGACCTCTCGCGGATCGAGCGCGAGCACCGGGCTGCGCCGCTCCCACCAGCCGACCACCGCCGTCACGTCGAAGCCGCTGACCTCGACGTGGGCCGGCGGCAGCGCACCCAGCACCCGGACGCCGGACGGGTCCAGCCCCGTCTCCTCGGCCGCCTCGCGGAGCGCGGTCGCCGCGAGATCGACGTCGGCCGGCTCCGCCGCACCGCCCGGGAAGGCGATCTGGCCGGCATGGGTGCGCAGCCCGGCCGCACGCTCGACGAACAGGATCTCCGGGCCGCGGTCGCCGTCGCCGATCAGCATCAGCACGGCCGCGGGTCGCGCGCCGACCCCGGGCCGGAGCTCAACGGAGGCGGCCAGCCGGGCCGGGTCGTCCAGTGCGTCGAGCAACGGGTCCAGCCAGTCGGGAGTGCTCATCGTGAGACATGACGCCCAGATGGGTCCGGACCAGCTCACGGATCTGGTCGGCCGAGGTGAACGGGCCCGCGTGGCGGAACACGATCACCCCGTCGGCGTCGACGAACAGAGTCTGCGGCGGCCCCCCGGCGACCTTCAGCGGGCCGGCGAGCGTCCGGTCCGGATCGGCCAGCTGGGGATAGCGCCACTTGGACAGCTGGGCCAACTCGATCGCGTAGTCCGGCCTCGGGTCGTTGTAGTCGATGCCGAGCAGCACGAGTCCGCGATGCGGCGAGGTGGCGATCGCGGTGAGCGCCGGCGCCTCCTGCCGGCAGGGATAGCACCACTGGCCCCAGACGTTGATCAGCATCGGTGTGCCGCGCAGCCCGGCGAGCCGCACCTAGCGGCCACCGCCGAGGCAGGCCACCGTGACATCGGGCAGGCCGCCGGCCCGGACCGCGGTCGTGGCGTCGGAGACCGGACAGTCCGCGATCCCGGCCGCCGTCTTCATCGCCGCCAGGGTCGCCGGTGCGGTGGCGCTCGGCGGGATGTCCGGCGGCTCGGACTGGTCGGGCTGATCCGCCTGGGCCGTGCAGCCCGCCAGCATCGTCGCCAGCGCCAGCACCGCCGCGACCAGCCGTGCCGCGACCAACCATTCAGGCCGGACTCTCATCCGCGCGGCTCGCGGACCAGCTTGGCCGCCTTCACCGGATCGGTCTCACCCTCGCCGTACGACGGGCAGAGCCGGGCGACCGGGCAGGCTCCGCAGGCCGGATTCCGGGCGTGGCAGCGGCGCCGGCCGTGCCAGATCACGTTGTGGCAGAGCTGGACCCAGTCCTTGCGCGGGAACAACGAGCCGACCTCGGCCTCGACCTTGTCCGGGTCGATCTTGTTCGGGTCGGTCTCGGCGGTCCAGCCGAAACGTCGCGACAGCCGGCCGAAGTGGGTGTCGACCGTGATCCCAGGGACACCGAACGCGTTGCCCAGCACCACGTTCGCGGTCTTGCGGCCGACGCCGGGCAGGGTGACCAGGTCCTTCAGCCGACCGGGCACCTGGCCGTCGAACCGGGTCACCAGGGCGTCGCCGAGCTTGATCAAGGTGTCGGTCTTGGCCCGGAAGAAGCCGGTCGGCATGATCAGGGTCTCCATCGCCGCCCGATCCGCGCCGGCGTACGCCGCGGCGTCCGGATAGCGCGCGAACAGCACCGGGGTAATGGTGTTCACGCGCTTGTCGGTGCTCTGCGCGGACAGGATCGTGGCGACCAGCAGCTCGAGCGGGTTGGTGAAGTCCAGCTCGCAACGAGCGTCGGGATAGGTCTCAGCCAGCGTTCGGTTGATCAGCCGGGCTCGGCGGACCAGTGCGGTCCGGCTGATGTCGGCGCCGCCGGCCCCTGCCGTCCGCTCGGTCATGAGCAGAAGCGTAGTTGCTGGCCGCAGCCCGTTTCCGAGCCGCGAGACACCCCCGCGCCCGATACCTGCCGGAGCACAGTGCCGAGCGGTAGCCTTACCACCATGCCCGCTGGTAATAGGTACTCGGTGACGCGTCCAGCCATCAAGACCGCGGGCGCGTCGGTGGACCCGGAGGTGCTGAAGAAGGCACCCCTGTTCGCCAATCTCGACGACGAGGCCGCCACTGCCCTGTCCGAGGCGATGGGAACGATCAAGCTCAACAAGGGCGAGGTGCTGTTTCACGAGGGCGACGCCGAGGACCGGCTGTACGTCGTGATCAGCGGCAAGATCAAGCTCGGTCGGAGCGGCTCCGCGGGCCGGGAGAACCTGCTGGCGATTCTCGGGCCCGGTCAGATGTTCGGTGAGCTGTCCGTCTTCGATCCCGGCCCGCGCTCGTCCACGGCGACCGCGGTCACCGCCTGCCTGATCCGGACCCTGGAGCACGAGGAGCTGATGGGCTGGCTGACCGGCCGGCCGGAGGTTGCACTCGGGCTGCTCGCCCAGCTGGCCGGGCGGCTGCGCCGGGCCAACGACGTGCTCGCCGATCTGGTGTTCTCCGACGTGCCGGGTCGGGTGGCCAAGCAGCTCCTGGAGCTGGCGTCCCGCTTCGGTGACCGCCGCGAGGACGGCATCCACGTCCACCATGACCTGACCCAGGAGGAACTGGCCCAGCTGGTCGGCGCCTCGCGGGAGACGGTGAACAAGGCTCTGGCCGACTTCGCGGCCCGCGGCTGGATCCGCCTCGAGCCGCGCTCGGTCACCATTCTCGACGTCCAGCGGGTGGAGCGCCGCGCCCGATAGGCGCCCAAACACAGAGTTGTCAGCCGCTCAGCACCGAATGAGGTGCTGAGCGGCTGACAACTTTTGGCTGGTGGTCCGTTCTTCGGTTCTAGTTCTTCAGGGAGCCGAGCGTTACGTCGGCGGTGTTCGGGGAACCGCCCCGGGTGTACGTCACTGTCACCTTCGTGCCCGGCGCGTAGTAGCGGGTTGCGGCGATCAGACCGTCGGCGGTGGTGGTCGGGAAGTCGTTCACCTTGGTGACCACGTCGCCGGCCTTCAGCCCGGCCTTCGCCGCGGCGCCGCCTGCGGTCACCTGCTGCAGCGCGACACCGGTCGCGGTGGACATCGTCGAGTCGTCGGCGGTGCCGAGGGAGACCCCGAGCGCCGCGTTGGTGTAGCTGCCCTTGGCGATGATCTCGCCGGCCACCCGGGTGGCGATGTCGGACGGGATGGCGAACCCGATGCCGATGTTGCCGGACTGGCTGCCGTCGCTGGAGGATCCGGTGCCGGCAATCGATGAGTTGATCCCGACGATCGCACCGTCCAGGTCGACCAGCGGGCCGCCGGAGTTGCCCGGGTTGATCGCCGCATCGGTCTGCACGGCCAGGTAGACCGCATTGCCGTCGTCGCCGGAGCGGACCGGCCGCGCGGTGTTGGAGACGATCCCGCTGGTCACCGACTCCGACAGGCCCAGCGGCGCGCCGACCGCGACCACGGCCTGACCGGTCTGCAGGCTGTCGGACTTGGCGAACGTCGCCGGGGTGAGGCCCGAGACGCCGTCGACCTTGATCACGGCCAGGTCGTTGGTGTCGCTGGTGCCGACGATCTTGGCCTGGGCGGTCCGTCCGTCATGGAACGTGACGGTGATCGTGCCGCTCTTCGCCGCGGCGGCGATCACGTGGTTGTTGGTGAGGATGTGGCCGGCGCTGTCGAGCACCTCGCCGGTGCCGATGTCGCCAGAGTTGCCGGACTGGACCGTGATGGTCACCACCGACGGCTGGATCTTGGCCGCAGCCGCGGAGATCGTGCCATCGAGCTTCGGGGTATCGGCCGCCTGCTGGGTGGTGACGGTGATCGGCGAGGCGACACTGCTGCCACCGCTGAAGTACGCGTACGAGGCGATCCCGGCACCGACACCCAGCACGGCGGACAGCGCCGAGGCGACGATCACCGCACCGAGCCGGGTCGGCTGCTTCGGCGCCTTCGGGGCCGGCTGCAGGGTCGTGACCCCGGCCGGGGCCGGGAAGTCCGCGGCGGTGTAGCCCGGGACCGGGCCCGCGGCGGCCGGCTGGCTCGGCTGGCTCGGCTGGCTCGGCTGGCCGGTGTAGCCCGGGTAGCTGCCCTGACCGGCCGGTTGCCCGGCGCTCGGGTAGGACGGGGTTCCTGCCGAATACGGCTGAGGGGTGTAGCCGGGACCGGCGGGAGTCCCGAAGTGCTGGCCGCCATACGGTGAGGGGGTTGCCCCGGACTGATCGCTCATGAGACTCAAGAGTCCGTCACGAATCTGTGCGTTGTCTGTGCGACCTCGATGAGGTTGCTAGGAGCCCGCCAGGAACTCCATTTGTGCAGCCACAGAACGCGCCGCCGCCGGCCAGACCGCGCGGTCAACATCGGCATACACCCGTTCGACGACCTCGGACGGCGTCGTGTCGCCCGCAGCCAGGGCGGCGCGCACCTGGTCCAGCCGCTCCTGTCGGTGCCGTCGATAGAACTCCAGCCAGCCGGCCGGGTCGTCGACGACCGGTCCGTGCCCCGGCAGGATCTGCGCGATGTCCTCGGCTTTCACCACCTCGCTCAGCTTCTCCAACGAACCGAGGTACGACCGCAGGTGCCCGTCCGGGTGCATGATCACGCTGGTTCCCGAGCCCAGGACCGTGTCGCCGGTCAACAACCACGCGCCCGCCGGGGTCCGGGCAACCAGGCAGACCGAGTCCGCCGTATGTCCCGGTGTCGCGATCACGTCGATGAGACAGCTCGACGCGTCGATAGCGTCGCCGTCGGCGAGCCCGCGATCGCCGATCCGGTAGCGCTCGTCGGCGGCCAGCACCGGACAGCCGAACCGGCCGGCGAGCTCGGCCGCGGCCTCGGAGTGGTCGTGGTGCCAGTGGGTGAGCAGGATCGCACTCGCGCCGATCGGTTCGCACGCCGCCGCGATCTCGGCGAGGTGCGTCTCGTCCAACGGGCCCGGGTCGACCACGACGACGCGTTCCTCGCGATCGCCGAGGACGTAGCTGTTCGTGCCGGTCAGCGTCATCGGACCGGGGTTCGGTGCCCGGATCAGCACGACGTCGATGTCGATCTCGGTGCTCTGCGACCCGCTCATCTCTCGTCCGCCTCCGGATAGTCGAACCGCCAGCCCGTGCCGTCGCGGAGTATCCGCGGCCGGACGGTGGTTATCACCCGGTCGGTCGCCCGGTCCAGCAGGCGCTCGACGCTACCCGCTTCGGCCAGCTCCAGGAGGATCGACAGGGTCGGCGGCATCAGCCCGATCTCCCCTCGGTCGCCAGCCGCCAGGGCGTCCGCGGGGGCGGTCCAGGCCGCCCGATCGGTCTCGCCCGACACGTCACGCGCCTGCTGACCCGTCGGCAGGACGGCCACGAAGAACCGGGTGTCGAAGCGGCGCGGTTCCGGGTCTGGGGTGATCCAGTGAGCCCAGTCCAGCAGGGCCTCCGGCGCAAGGCCGACTCCCGTCTCCTCGATCGTCTCCCGCACCGCGCAGGCCCGGACAGGATCGGGGGCGGCCTCGTCGATCGGATCGAGTCCGCCGCCCGGAAAGACCACCATCGAGGCGGCGAAGGCCATCCGGGCGTGCCGGTGCAGCAGATACGTCTCGAGCCCGGCGCCGCCCTGACGCGTGACCGACCCCTGACCGTCGAACGCCGGGCGGACCAGCACCACACTGGCCGACAACCGGGGCACGGCCGGTACGGCGTCCGCCGGCCACGCCTCGGCCTTCGCCGCGAGAGCGGCCGGCACCCCTGGCCGAAGCCGGCGCAGCACGGCCGCCGAGTCGGTGGGCACCAGGGTCACCAGGTCAGAGCGGATGGATCGTCGGGGTCGCGTGGACCTGGACGATCAGCTCGACCTCGACCGGCGAGTTCTTGGGCAGGACGGCCACTCCGACTGCACTCCGGGCGTGACGGCCGGCCTCGCCGAAGATCTCGCCGAGCACGTCGCTGGCGCCGTTGGCGACCGCGGGCTGATCGGCGAAGCCCGAAGTGCTGGCGACGTACACCACGACCTTGACGACCCGGCCGATCGCATCGATCCCGCCGGTCAGATCGGCGACCGCGGCCACCGCGTTGATCGCCGCCGTCCTGGCCAGGTCCGCGGCCTGTGCGCCGGACACGTCGGCGCCCACCAGCCCGGTGAGCGGCAGCTCACCGGCCACGAACGGCAACTGTCCGGCGGTGTAGACGAGGTCGCCGACCCGCACGGCCGGGACGTACGCCCCCGCCGGCGTCGGCACGGCGGGCAGCGTCAGGCCGAGGTCGGCCAACCGCTCGGCCGGTGACCGGTGGCTCACGCAGCTCCTCCCGGCGTCGGAAGCGGCCGCTTGAGGTAGGCGACCAGATTCTCCGGGTTCAACCCCGGCACGACCTGGACCAGCTCCCAGCCGTCGGCGCCCCAGTTGTCCAGGATCTGCTTCGTCGCGTGTACCAGCAGCGGCACGGTCACGTACTCCCACTTCGTCATGTCGTCACTGTATTTGTCCGCAACGAGTGGTCCAGACAGAGGCAGAACGGGTGCCCGCTGGGGTCGATCAGCACGATGACGTACTCACTCGCCGGCACGGTCGCCCGCTGCGCGCCGAGCGCCTCCGCCCTGGCGACCGCGCCGGCCAGATCGCGGACGGTGAAGTCGATGTGCAGCTGCTGCGGAATCGCCGACCCCGGCCAGGTCGGCGGCCGGTGCCCGATCGCGAGCTGGCAGGCCAGCTCGACTCCGCCCGGACCGGTCAGACACACCCAGTCCTCCTCCTGCTCGTGCACCGGCCAGCCCAGCAGCTCGGAATAGAACCGCGCCAGAACGGCCGGATCGTCGGTGTCCAGCACCACGGCTCCGAGCCGAACGACCGCCATGGACCCCGTCATGTGTCCGATAGTGACATCACCCACTGACAGCACGGTCCGGAAGTTCGCCGCACTACGATCCGAGGGTGAACGCCGCACGACCCGGGACCGCGAAGGGCGTCGCCGGAAGGATCGGCGGCGTGCGACACACCCTGCACATCGTCAGCGGGAAGGGCGGCACCGGCAAGACCACCATCGCATCCGCGCTGGCCTGCGCCCTGGCGACCGCGGGCCGACGGGTGCTGGTCTGCGAGGTCGAGGGCCGGCAGGGCATCGGCGAACTGTTCGAGGTGGCCTCGCTCGTCGGCCGGACCGAGCGGCGACTGCTCCGGACGGCCGACGGCGGCGAGGTCTACGGGTTGTCGATCGACGCCGAGGACGCGCTGCTGGAATACCTGGACACCTTTTACCATCTGGGGCTCGCCGCTCGAGCGCTCGACCGGGTCGGGGCGGTCGACTTCGCCACCTCGATCGCGCCCGGGCTCCGCGACGTGCTGCTCACCGGCAAGGTGTACGAGGCCGTCCGGCGGCGCGAGAAGGGCCGGGACAACGCGTATGACGCGGTTGTCCTGGACGCCCCGCCCACCGGCCGGATCGCCCAGTTCCTCAATGTCCACGAAGCAGTCGCCGGGCTGGCCAAGATGGGCCCGATCCGCAATCAGGCCGATTCGATCATGCGGATGCTGCGCTCGGCCACGACCGTGGTCCACCTCGTCACCCTGCTGGAGGAGATGCCGGTGACCGAGACCGAGGAGGCTGTCGTCGACCTGAAGCCGACCAAGATCCGGGTCGGTACGGTGATCGCCAACATGGTCATCCCCAGCCCGCTGAGCGACCTGGAGCTGACCAAGGCGGTCGCCGGGAACGCCCAGATCGCCGTGCCGGGGTGGTCGAAGCAGCGCAACGCCGCGCTTGCCCGCGAATACGCCGATGACGCCGCCCGGACACTGGAGCAGCGGGCCCGTCAGGACCGGCTGGCCGGGCTGGGCCTCGACATGGCGAGCATCGCGTACGACCCGGCCGGCATCGACCTGGGCGCCCTGCCCCAGCTCGCGGCCAGTCTGCGCGAGCAGCTCGATCTCGAGGCGGTCTGATGGCGGTCCCGGAGCTGGACGTCGACGCGATCATCGCCGACCCGGCCACCAAGATCGCCATCTGCTGCGGCTCCGGCGGGGTGGGCAAGACCACCGTCTCCGCCGCGCTGGCCCTGCGGGCCGCGGAGGCGGGTCGCAAGGTCGTCGTGCTGACCATCGATCCGGCCAAGCGGCTGGCGCAGTCGCTCGGCGTCGGTCAACTGGACAACACCCCGCGCCGCGTCCTCGGTTTCGACGAGACCAACGGCGGCACGCTCGACGCGATGATGCTCGACATGAAGCGCACTTTCGACGAGGTGGTGCTGGAGCACACCACGCCGGACAAGGCGGAGGCCATCTTCGCGAACCCGTTCTATGTCGCGCTGTCGTCCTCGTTCGCCGGGACCCAGGAATACATGGCGATGGAACGGCTCGGCCAGCTGCATACCGAGGCGGAGCAGACCGGCAGCTGGGACCTGATCGTGGTGGATACCCCGCCGGCCCGCTCCGCGCTGGACTTCCTGGACGCGCCCGAGCACCTGAGCTCGCTGCTCGACGGCCGTTTCCTGCGGATCCTGCTCGCCCCGACCCGCGGTCCGTTACGGCTGATGACGGCCGGTTTCGGGCTGGTCACCTCGGCCCTGAACAAGGTCCTGGGCAGCCAGGTGCTGACCGATCTGCAGACCTTCGTCGCTGCCTTCGAGACGATCTTCGGTGGCTTCCGGCAGCGCGCGGTCGAGACGTTCGCGCTGCTGTCCTCGGCGCACAGCACGTTCTTCGTCGTGGCGGCCGCCGAGCACGACGCGCTCCGCGAGGCGGCGTTCTTCGTCGACCGGCTGAGCGAGGAGAAGATGCCGCTCTCCGGCGTCATCATCAACCGGGTCCACACGTCCGAGGTGGACGTGTCGGCAGAGCGTGCGCTCTCCCTCGCCGAGGATCTCGCCCGCGACAAACCGGCCAGCGGTCAGCAGGCTCAGGCGCGAGCCCGGATCACCGGCGAAGCGCTCCGCCGACATGCCGCGCTGAACCGCACGATGTCGCGCGAGCGACTCCTGCTCGAACGCTTCTCGGCGAGCCGGCCTCGGGTGCCGCGCACTCTCGTGCCGGCGATGCCGAGCGACGTCACCGATCTGGCGTCACTGCGCCGCGTGGGCTCGCTGCTGGCCGACCAGGACATCGCTCCAGGAGACGATGTCTGAACGTTGGCGAAGCAGCTGGCGCCGCTCCCGCTCGGTCATCCCGCCCCAGACGCCCCACTCGATCCGGTTGTCGAGCGCCTCCGCGAGACACTCGAACCGCACCGGGCAGCCCTGACAGAACAGGCGCGCTCGCTTCTGTTCTGCGGCTTCTGGAAACAGCGCGTCGGTCATGCCTTTGCATTTCGCGCGCGCGGTCCACTCTTCGTGATGAATTGCAGTCATCACAACTCCCCTTCCCCCTGCCGCGGCGGGTTTTCCCCGACCCGTTCCCCGCGGCAGTACGAATGGTACGGATGTTGGTCGAATCGCGCCAGTCCTCCGCGCCCGCCATCTGTTCGTAACGCTCCCGGCCCGCGGATTGGGGCAGAATTGGATGGACACGGCGCGCACAGGCCGCCGAAATTTCAGCGCGTCCGAAATCCTCACGTAGCCTGTCGGTCATGCCCTTCAGCCCGAAACGTGTCGGGACCGTCGCGTACTCGATGGCGATGTTCGCCATCGTCAGCGTGCTCGCCGGTGTCCTGGTGGCCGGCCTGTTCGTGCCGGTGACCGGTCTGCTGGGCGTCGGCAGCAAGGCAGCGGCCGACGAGTTGAACAACCTGCCCGCCGAGCTGGCCACGCCGCTGCCGGCGACGAGGTCGCGGGTGCTGATGGCGAACGGGCAGACGCTGGCGTACTTCTATGACGAGAATCGAATCTACGTCTCTCTGAAGAACATCGCCCCGGTGATGCGCCAGGCGCAGCTGGCCATCGAGGACCACCGGTTCTATGAGCACGGCGCGCTGGACGTGAAGGGCACCCTGCGGGCGCTGGTTCGCAACACCGCGAACGACGGGGTCACTCAGGGTGGCTCCTCCATCACCCAGCAGTACGTGAAGATGGTCCAGATCGAGGCCTGCCAGGCCAAGGCCGACGCGGCGTGCACGAAGGCGGTCCAGGCGCCGACCATGGAGCGCAAGGTCCGCGAGCTGCGCTACGCGATCGCGCTGGAGAAGCGGCTGACCAAGGACCAGATCCTCGAGCGCTATCTGAACATCGCCTACTACGGCGACGGTGCGTACGGCGTGGAGGCCGCCTCGCGGCACTACTTCGGGAGCCACGCCAACCAGCTCAGCCTCGCACAGGCGGCCATGCTGGCCGGGCTGGTGCAGAACCCGGACGCCAACAACCCGGTCCGCAACCTGGGCGCGGCGATGGATCGGCGCGACGTGGTGCTGAACCGGATGGCCGAGCTGAAGATGGTGAGCACCGACCAGGTGGCCCGGGCCAAGAAGGTGACCTTCGACGAGTCGAAGGTCAGCCGCACCCAGCCCGGCTGCGTCGGCACCAGATACCCGTTCCTCTGCGACTACGTCTACCGCACGCTCGAGAACACCCCGAGCCTCGGTGCGACGGTCGAGGACCGGATCAACATGATCAACCGCGGCGGACTCACCATCCAGACCGCGATCGATCCGACGACCCAGGATCTGGCGCAGAAGAAGGTCAGTGCGGTGGTCGGCGCGAAGGACCCGCTGATCTCGACCATGAACATGATCCAGCCGGGCACGGGCCTGATCGTGGCCATGGCGCAGAGCCGACCGGTGATGGGCTCGGACGCGAAGAAGGGCCAGACCTACTGGAACCTCGCGGTCGACCCGGCGATGGGCGGCATCCAGGGCTATCAGGCCGGCTCGACGTTCAAGGCATTCACCGCGGCTGCCGCATTGGAGAAGGGGATTCCACTCACCAAGCGCTACAACGCCGCCGCCTCGATGAACTTCTCCGGCCGCTCGTTCGACACCTGCAACGGCCGCAGCCACGTGTTCGGCAGCTGGCGGGTCGGCAACTCCACCGGTCACAACGGCAACATGGACATGTACAGCGGGGCCGCCTGGTCGGTCAACACCTACTTCGTCCAGCTGGAGCTGGACACCGGGATGTGTGCGGTCACCCAGATGGCACAGAAGCTCGGGGTGAAGACCGGCGACACGAGCCGGCCGGTGAGCTGGTATCAGGACAAGCCGTCCTTCACCCTCGGCACGGCCGAGGTCAGCCCGCTGTCTATGGCGGAGGCGTATGCGACGTTCGCCGCCCGCGGAATCCACTGCAACCCGGTGATCATCTCCAAGATCACCACCTCCGCCGGGCAGCAACTGGCCCCGCTCGACGCGAACTGCAAGCGGGTGATCTCCAAGGACGTCGCCGACGGTGTGAACCGGCTGCTGGCCAACGTGATGGCCAAAGGCACCGGTATGCGGGCCCGGGTCACCGATGGGCGCGCGCAGGCCGGCAAGACGGGCACCATCGACAGCAACCAGGCGGTCTGGTTCGCCGGCTACACGCCGGAGATCGCCGGCGTCGCGATGATCTCGATCGACAACCGGAAGAAGCCGTTCATCCGCGGCCAGTATCCCTACAAGAGCACGGGTGTGAAGGGCTATCGGGTCCCGTCGTCCGGGACCTATCTGGAGGGCTCGGGATCCGGCGACGCCGGGATGAAGATCTGGAAGCCGGTGATGACCAGCTACCTGAAGGACGTCCCGAAGACCGCCTTCAACACCCCGCCCGCTTCGATCCTGCATGGCAAGGTGACCAGGCTGCCCTATCTCGGCGGGCTGAGCATCTCCGAAGCGACCGCGATGCTGCAGCAGCAGGGCTACAGCGTGGTGAACAAGTTCATCTACAGCAGCGGTACTCCGAAATACAGCTTCATCGGCTGGTCGCCCGGCTCGTTCGGGACCATCGCCCAGTACGGCACCGTGACGGCGCTGTTCTCCAAGGGTCGGGACCCGGCCGATGTCGCGGCCCAGAAGGCCCAGCAGCAGGCCCAACAGAAGGCCCAGCAGCAGGCCAGCAGCAGGCCGCCAGACAGCAGGCCAAGAAGCAGGCCAAGAAGCAGGCGCAGCAACAGAAACAACCGCCGGGCGCCGGCCCGAACGGCGGCGGCGGCTAGCGATAGGGGCCCTGAGCCTGTCGAAGGGCGGGACGCTGTGTCCTACCCTGCCGCAGAAGCCAGCCGGCGACGTACCTCAGCGGCGACCACCGCCCCGTCTGCCTTGCCCTTCGTCTGTGGGGTGAGCACGCCCATCACCTTGCCCATCCCCTTCATTCCGAGGTTGGCCGCGTCGGTCTGCTCGATCGCCTGAGTGATCAACCGATCCAGCTCGTCGGTGGTCAGTTGCTGCGGGAGGTAGTCGGTCAGCACCGCGGCTTCCGCCCGCTCGCGGTCGGCGAGCTCGGGACGGCCGGCCGCGGTATAGGCCTCCTCGGCCTCGCGGCGCTTCTTCGCCTCGCGGACCACGACCTCGAGCACCTGCGGCTCGGTCAGCTCGACGGCCTGATCGCCGGCCACCTCGGCCTGCGAGATCGCCGTCAGCACCATCCGGATGGTGTCGGTCCGGACCTTGTCGCGGGCCTTCATGGCGGTGGTCAGATCGCTGCGCAACCGCTGCTTGAGCGGGGTCGAGGTGTCGGGCATGTGACCAGTGTGTCAGTCCGGTCCGGCTGCGGTCGGCGGATTTCGGCGGCACCGGCGTATAGCCTGCTCCTCGTGTTCGATCGCCATCCGTTGCTGCATCGGGCCGCCCAGGTCGGTGCCGGGCTCACCGCCGTGGGCGCGGCCTGTCTGGCCTATGCCGCGTTCTGGGAGGTCGACGCATACCGGCTGCGCCGGGTGTACGTCCCGGTGCTGCCGCGCGGTTCCCGCCCGATCCGCGTGCTCCAGATCTCCGACGTCCACCTCACCCCGCGCAACACCGCGCGGCTCCGCTGGATCTCCTCACTGGCCGGCCTGGAGCCCGATCTCGTCGTGGACACCGGTGACAACATCTCCCACCCGGACTCCGTCGGACCGCTGGCCGGCGGCCTCGGCCGGCTCCTGTCTGTCCCGGGCGTCTTCGTCTGGGGATCGAACGACTACTACGCCCCCAGCTTCCGCAACCCCCTGGCCTATCTGGTGCAGTCGACCGAGGGCCGTGGCCCGGCCCAGCAGACCCTGCCCTGGGAGGATCTGCGGGACCAGTTCGCCGAGGCCGGCTGGACCGAGCTGACCAACGGCCGTACCACGATCGAGCTCAAGGGTGTCCGGATCGAGTTGCGCGGCACCGACGACGCCCATCTCGGGCGAGACCGCTACGCCGAGGTCGCCGGCCCGGTCGACCGCGACGCGATCGATGTGGCGATCGGCGTGACCCACGCGCCCGTACCGGCGGGTGATCGACGCGATGACCTACGACGGGATGGACCTGATCATCGCCGGCCACACCCACGGTGGCCAGGTCTGCGTGCCGGGCCACGGCGCGTTGATCACCAACTGTGATCTCGACGCCGCCCGGGTGAAGGGCCTGTCCACGAACGACAGCGGCGGTCGTACGTCGTACCTGCACGTCTCCGCCGGCCTCGGCACCTCCCCGTACGCCCCCTTCCGCTTCGCCTGTCCGCCCGAAGCGACCCTGATGACCCTGATCGCCAAGACCGGGCCCTGAGTCGACCGCCGCCCAGGTGAAACGGATGTCAGCCCCGCGCTCGTGATGGGCTAGACTCTGCGAGGCCCGCGGGACACTCGGGCCAAGCGGGGTGTGGCGCAGCTTGGTAGCGCGCTTCGTTCGGGACGAAGAGGTCGCAGGTTCAAATCCTGTCACCCCGACCAGCAAGACACCTGGTCAGAGCCAGGTTTGCGGCAGAGCTATCGGTGCCGGCCACGAACTGAGTAACCAACTGAGTGGCTCCGCGCCACGACCGTTGCGGCCCTTGTCGACGAACAGCGCGTCCATCACGGTCGCCCCGGACAACAGCGACACAAACGAGTGCCGCAGCTCGCGCGGAGTCCAAACCATCGGATCGACGCTTGGGACCAGGCCGAGAGCAGGTGAACATGCTCCCAGCGCATCGCGCGCAACTCCTCGGTCCGCAGCGACACAACGTTGTAGTGAGGGAACCGAGAAGTCAGCGAGAGCCGCGGCCGGCACGTTCGGCCCCGGCTTGCGAAGTGAGGTGGGCAACCAGGTCTCGGCGACTGGTTACGCCTGTCTTGTCGAAGACGGCTTTCAGATGGTCCTGAACGGTGTGCTGGGAGATATGCAAGGTGTCGACGATGACTCGGGTCGACGCACCTCTGAGGACGAGTTGGGCGACTTGTGTCTCGCGGGCAGTCAGCCGGTAGGCGGCCAGCATGAGTGGCGCGGTTGAGCGCGCGTCGAGCAGCTCGACAACCACCGCAATCTGCTCGTCTCCGACCGCTCCTTGGAGCCGGGAAGCGTGTAGCTGCACCCAGTCGCCTGAGCTTGTGTGCACTTTGGTGGTGGGCAACTGCTGGGGTACCGAAGCTTCGGACTGGATGGTGCTAAGGGCTGCTGCAACGGTGTAGACGGGGAGCGGGAGCTGAGCCGTGGCATGGTCGCCGTCGATCAGGGACAGCAGCTCCTCGGCCTCAGCGGAAATCGCGACCACCGTGAGGTCCATCGCGAGCAGCACAACCCCCGGTCGGGCCACATGACGGTCTGAGGGGCGCGGGTGGAGGAGCTGGGCCTGGCGCAGCCCCGAGGCGATGTGTGGCACGAATCGGGCCATCATCGCGACCTCCGCGGAGGTGAATCCGAGAGTGCTGTTCCCTCGGTGAAGGCAGAGGTAGCCCCAACACTGGCCGTCGGCAACGAGCGCGGCCCGGAGCTCGTCTCCCAGGCCGAGCGGAGTCATGATTTCCCGAGACCGCTCACTCGCGGCCCGATCGTGCCGGGTGGCGTTGTCGAGCGTGGCGACATGGGTCGTGGATGTGGCCAGTGCGCTGAACTTGTTCACGTCCCGACCGCCGAACTCGTTGGCAAGGAACAATGGCGACTCGGCAGCAAGGGGATCCTCAGCGAACGCGCCCGTGAAGAGCAGCGTCTGGGGGTCGGCGGTGGCGAAGAAGGCGGCATCCACGGGCATCAGATGCCGAAGCGTGCGCATCAGCTGAGTTTGCAGCTCCGGGACGTTCAGACCGCGGTGGCATTGTCGGACCATCTCTCGCTCACCCTGCACCACGGCAGTCTTCCGGGTCATGGATGGAGTGTCTCGCCGAAGGAGCGTCCGGCGATACCCCCAACTTTGTGGGATGGCGGCCGACCGTACGCGATTGCAGGCTTCATCCATGAGCAATGATCGAATCACCGCCAACAAGCAGTTGGTTGCCACGTTCATCCAGGAGCTGTTCACCAAGGGCGATCTCGATGCCGTAGACCGGTACCTGGCTCCCGACATGATCAATCACGATTCCCCGTTCCCTGGTGCTCCTGACGGTCGCGAGGGGATGAGACAGGCGGCTGCGATGTATCGCAACGCGCTGCCGGACTGGCACAGTGACGTAGACGAGTTGGTCGGCGAGGGAGACATCGTGGTCGAGCGGTTCACCGCCAGCGGGACTCACCGCGGGACCTTGATGGGTGTGGCGGCGACCAACAAGATCCTGGTCCTGAAGGGAATCCAGATGTTTCGGGTCGACCACGACCAGATCGTCGAACGTTGGGGTCGGCTCGATGAGATGGGAGTACTTGGTCAACTCGGACTGATCCCGGCCGAAGATCACACGACGCCGAGCCCGAGCTGAGATGCGATCCACCGGCGGCGAACCGTCGGGCCCACACCCGCAGGCACCGGACCCAGTTGCAGCACCTCGAAATCCACGTGTCGACCGGCGGCCGCAGCAGCGCCTTCCGAAGAAGCGGCCGTCGCCGTCTGATACGAGGAAAGCACGCGCCCGTGCAGGACAGGGTGACCGTGGTGCCCTTGGCGATGGCTCGGTGCTGCAGTCGGTCAGGGCGAGGACCTCCTCGCCCTTCCACAGCTTGATCGCGACAATGGCCGAGCTGCTTGTCACGGTTGTTGGTGACCCTTCGGGCCTTGACGGTGAAGTGCCCGCCGGCCTTGTTGTCGTTCTCGCTGATCGAGTTGCTGACCGAGTTGGCGGCGGAGCTGATCATGACGATCACGGCGACGGCGCCGACGACGCACCGGTGAGAGGGCCACGGCTGTCAGGATGACGTTCGTTGTGCCTTGACGACTGAATCGTCCTTGGAACCCCGAACAGAAGCCGGCGCCGGACTATTCATGACGCCGACTCGAACGGTGACGGCGATCAGGCCGGGAGTCCTCCGAGGCTGGCCAGGCGGGATACGCCGGGGCCGATGTACCGGGCCAGTCGGGCCACGGCGTCGTCCAGAGCGGCGGACTCCGGGTACTCCGGCGGGATCCGCGCGGGGTTCACAGCGATCCGGTCGGTCCAGCGCTTGATGTCTGCCTCGGCAGAGAAGGCGGCGGTGTTGCGAGCGCCCCGAGCGTTCATCCGGGCCCAGTCGGCCAGCGTGTTCCCGTACGAGGACGGCCGGCACAGGCGGTTCTTCTCGGCGTCGGTGACGCGGGTGGCCTCGACGTACCCGGTAAGCGCCGCCCCGAAGCACGGAAAGCCGGCCCGGACAGGTTGCAGGGTGATCTTGTCGGGAGCCCAGATCGGGACCAGTGGTGGGTTCTTCAGACCGTCGGCGGCGCAGTTGACGATCAGCGCGTCGTCGGACACCGCGACCGATCCGTGCTCCAGGTCGAGCCGGCCGCGCCGGGCTACCCGGATATGACCGAGACGGATGACCTGCGTGATGCTACGGAGCCGGTCCAGCTCCCACAGTCCGAGGGTGGGTGCCTTGGCCATGGTCGGGGTCATCGATGGGTCGATCCGGAGCATGATTCCGGCGTCCTCCAACTGTCCGAAGAGCTCGGGCAGCGATCGGGCGTCGGACGCCAGCCGCATCATCTCGGCCACCATGCCCAGATAGACGCTCGGATCCGGCTGGATCAGTGCACGGTTCAGCATCCACGGATCGCGCGGTCGCACCCAGCAGATCGCGTCGGGCTCGACGCCGCTACCCAGCAACCACACGCAGGCGTCCGTCGCGGTCTTGCCTGACCCCACGACGACGTACTGACTGGTCGTCCCTACCCATGCGGGAAGGTCGTTGACCGGAATGACGCGCACTCCTTCGGCTACCTCGAACTTCGGCGGTGTCTCCGCAGGGATGTCGGGCGCGAGGTATCGGGCATCGACCACCCGGCACCGATCGGGTACGTCGAAACGTTCGCCGGAATCCCGGGATACGAAGGCTCGACCGCCCACGTAGTCGCAGCCCGGAAAGAACTCGACTCGTCCCGGGCCGTCCATCCGCTCGGCCAGCACCTGCTCGTAGTAGGCGCAGATGGTCGGCTGGTCCGCACGCTCGTGTAGGCCGGCCTCGGGCCCGGTGGTCTGGATCCGACCGCCGCCGAGCACCCGCGACGCGACGCCGTAGAAGGTCGACGACTGGTGCAGACGTACGAACGGGTAGGCGTTGCGCCAGTGGCCGCCGACGCCGTGGCGGCGGTCGACGAGGGCGACGCGCACGTCGGCGTGGTCGATCAGGGTGTCGACGAACCCCATTCCCATCGCCCCCGCACCGATCACGAGGTAGTCGACGTCCACGCGGCCGGGCACGCGACAACTCAAACACGGCCGGACCGCACTGCCAATACCCATGGTGCAATCGGACCGCGAGTCAGAGTTCGAGGACCGTCTGGAGGCTGTCACCGTGGACCGGGTCGGGATCGACGTGGCCGGTCTCGCGGAAACCGAGCTTCGTCAGGACCCGTCGCGATGCGACGTTCCAGTCCCGGACCCCGGCCCACAACCGGCGGTAGCCCGCCTCGACGGCCCAGGAGACCACAGCTCGCCCCGCCTCGGTCGCGTACCCGCAGCCATGTGCCGAACGCAGCAGCTCGTAGGCCAGCTCAGCCTGCTCGGGCGAGTCCTGCCCGTGGGCAAGCAAGCCGCAATACCCGATGACGTCCGCGGTGCCCTTTCGTTCCACGGAAAGAAGCCCTGACCGAACCCCTGCGCGAATCTTCGCCGCGATGTCCTCCACAGTCGGACGCCCCTCGGCGTCTATCCGTCGATGCGGCGGCACGCGCGGATCTCGCTCCGTCCACAGCTGCCGATAGATGGCGGCATCGTCGACTCTGCTCCGTCGGAGGATGAGGCGATCGGTCTCCAACGTGTCGAGAACGGGCGATCGCACCATGCTGGGTATCCTTCCGGCCGCACCCCGCTGTTCGCGACAGGCTAAGCGGCGTAGTCGGGCAGGTCCGGGCCGCCGACGGCCCGCTCGATCAGGGCGGTGAGGGCCTCCATGTCGGGCTCGGTCTCAGGCACCTTGCCCATGATCATGTTCACGTGCATCCGGCCGATCTCCTGGTTGGCCTCGACGTACGAACGCATCCGCGTCTCGTAGCCCGCGAAGCCGGCCTCGGGGTCCCAGTCGGCCGTCGCCAGCTCGCCGGCGAGGAGATAGGCGCCGACCATGGCCAGACCGGTGCCCTGGCCGGACATCGGCGAGGCACAGAACGCGGCATCGCCCAGCAGCCCGACCCGCGCGCTGTACCAGTGATCCATCACCACCTGGGCGACCTGGTCGAGGTAGAAGTCGTCGGTGTCGTCGAGGTACGCAAGGATGCGTTGGGTCTGCCAACCGAAGCCGGCCATGCGTTCACGGAGCAAGCGTTTCTGGCCGTCGATGTCGCGGTAGCCCACGTCGAAATGACCGGCGGGGAAGCACAACATGGCGATGGCCCGGGTCGCATCCTGGATCGGCCGCAGACCGGCGGAGCGGCCGGAGTCCTGGTAGTCGATCAGCCAGCGATCGAGCCCGAACTCGTTGGGAACGCTGTAGTAGGCGAGGACGAGACCGAGGTGGTGGACGAACTGCTCACGCGGCCCGAAGACCATCGCGCGCAGCGCCGAATGGAGTCCGTCAGCCCCGATCACCAGGTCGAAGCGCCGCTCGCCGCCGCCGGCGAACGTGACGTCGACGCCATCGGAAACCTGCGCCAGAGCGGCGATCCGGTCGCCGAAGACGTACTCGACCTGGTCGCGGGTGTCGTCGTACAGGATCTGGGCGAGGTCCCCACGCAGGATCTCGATCTCGGCGATGTAGCCGTCTCCGCCGTCATCCTCCGCACTCCGCGTCTCCAGGATGTTTCCGTCGACATCGACGGTGTACGCCCCGGCCGTCTCGGTCCGGGCCGCGCGGACCGCCTCGTCCAGACCCATCCGGCGAATGACCTCCTTGGTCACCCCGCGGGCATCCACCGCCTGCCCGCCGGGACGCAGCCCGGAGGTCTGTTCGACCACCGTCACCGCTGCGCCGTACCGACTCAGCCAGTGGGCCAGGGTGGGTCCGGCGATGCTCGCCCCGGACACCAACACCGTGACATCGCTCATCTCGCACTCCCGCATCCAGGCAGGCCCGTCGGACAGGCACCGCGTCGATGACGGTGGACTCCGTGGCGATCACCAACTCATCGGTTGCCCTGATCGCTGCTACCGTCGCTGCCGTGGCAGGTCTCTCGGGTCGTCGCCATCGCTGAGCAGGAAGCAGCCTCGATGGACGCCGCTCAGTTGCTACCGGTCGAGACCTGCATCGTGTACCTGCTGGGGTATCCCGGCATGGGCAAGCGGACGATCGGCGGGGAGCTCGCAGCATTGCTGGACGGTGTTCTGGTCGACAACGCATTGATCAACCGGCCGGTGCTCGAGCTCTTCCGGTGGGACGGCGTTACGCCGCTACCGCCGGAGATCTGGGAGCGCGTCGTGCCCATCCGCGAGGCCGTGCTCGGCACGATCGAGGACCTCGCGCCGCCGACCAACAGCTACGTGTTCACCAACGTCATCCCGGAGGGCCCGAACGCGGCGCAGGAGTACGACGGCGTGCGATCGGTCGCCCACCGCCGCGGTTCGTTGTTCCTCTCGGTGATGCTGACCTGCGACATCGACGAGCAGGTCAGTCGGATCGACAACCCCGACCGGGTGGCGCTCCGCAAGGGATCCGATCCGGAGGGATATCGCCGGCACCGTCTCACCACTCGCCTCTATCAGCCGCCGCCGGCCGACGTCATTCACCTCGACACCACGAGAACGCCGGCCGCCGAGAACGCGGAGCTGATCATCCAGGCACTACGCGAGCGTGGGTTCACTCCGCCAGGTGGTCAGTCGGGCGAGCAGGGCAACGGCTGAGGGAGGAGGACATCACCGGGTCGTCGGCTGCGTGACCAGCTCGGTCTCGCGGCGAACGTCCGATAACTCTCGGTCCCCGTGGCCGGCCGGACGGTCAGGTCGCCATCCACCCGGTCGAGATCCAGCACAGCGATCGGTACCGCAGGACCTGGGCTCCAAGACCTGGCCAGGCCAGCCGCCACCAGCCCGGGTGGGTTCCGGTCTCGGCTCGGACTTCATCCAGCTCGATCTGAGCGGGATCGCGCGGGGGCATCGGACCGACCGGCTGGCTGCCGAGCTGAGAGCCGCGATCGGCGACGGCCGACTGAGGGTAGGGACCGGTCTGCCGCCGACCCGGGTGCTGGCCGCTGAGGTGGGCTGTCGCCCGCGGCACCGTGACGGAGGCCTATCGTCGCCTGACCGACGAGGGGGTGATCATGGCCCGGCGCGGCTCGGGGACGACCGTCGCCGCACGCCCGGTGGTGGGCCCGGGCGAACGGACGTCGTGGTCCGCAGGCCCACCGGATCGGCCTGGGCCGACCGGTCCTCCACCCCGAGCGATCCGAGGTCATCGATCTCTCCAGGAGTCTGCCGGATCTGGCCGCATTTCCGCATTTCCGCGTGCCGCGTGGCTGCGTGCCGAGCGCAGGGTGCTGGACGCGGCGACGGCATCCGACCTCAGCTATGCACCGGCCCGGGGCACGTACGCCCTCCGTACCGAGCTGGCGGCCTGGCTGGCAAGGTCACGAGGGGTCCGCGCGGAGCCCGATGACGTGATCATCACCGGCGGCGTGACCGGCGCCCTCAGCCTGCTGGCCCAGGTGATCAGCGGCCGGGGTCGCGACGAGATCGCTGTCGAGGATCCGAGCTCGATCGGCAATCAGTTGATCTTGTCGGCCTGGCGGTGCCGGCTGCTGCCGACGCCGGTCGACGAGCACGGCATCGTCGTGGCGTCGCTGCCTCCGGCCGCCGCTGTGCTGGTCACGCCGGCCCATCAGTACCCGACCGGCGTCGCGCTCTCCCCGGACCGCCGCCGCGACCTGCTCCGCTGGGCGAACCGAGTGGACGGCATCGTGATCGAGGACGACTACGACGCTGAATATCGGTACGACCGACAGCCGGTTCGCGCGCTGCAGGGACTCGATCCGGCGCGGGTCGCGTACACCTCGAGCCTGTCCAAGACGCTCGCGCCGGGTCTGCGACTCGGCTGGCTCGTCCCGCCCGAGACGTGGCTCGACGACCTGATCGAGCTGCGGTGGGCGACGGATCTCGGCTCATCGGTCGTGCCCCAGCTCGTGGTCGCGGAAATGCTCCGCAATGGCGCGCTGGAACGGCATGTGCGGAGCATGCGGATCCGCCACCGGCAGCGCCGCGACGCGACGATCCGCGCTCTCGGCAGACAACTGCCGGAGCTGGCCACCAGTGGGATCGCCGCCGGACTGCATCTCGTGCTCCACCTGCCCGACGGGACCGACGATGTTGCGGTCGAAGCCAGGGCCCGCGAACTCGGGGTGCTGGTCAAGCCGCTGAGCAGCCACTACCGCGACGACAGTCGGCCGGGCCTGGTGATCAACTACGCCGCTCATCACCCGGCCGAGCTCGAACGGGCGGTCCGGCTGCTCGCCTCGGCGATCCCGCGCGGCGTGATCAGGCGAGTCGGACCCGGGTTCGACGCGTCCCGCCACGGGTCGGGCGCTCGGTCTGCCTAGGATCGACCCATGCTGCTCGGCCTGCTCGGAGCGTTCGGCGCCGCAATCTGCTACGGGATCGGATCGGTCCTGCAGGCGATGGGCGCCCGGCGTACGCATGCGGCCGAGGGCCTCGATCCGGGTCTGCTGCTGCGCCTGGTCCGCTCCGGGCCGTACATGATCGGGATCGGACTGGACTGCGTCGGGTTCCTGCTCTCGATCGTCGCCCTGCGGACGCTGCCACTGTTCGTCGTCCAGGCCGTCGTGGCCAGCAGCCTGGCCGTGACCGCGGTGCTCGGTGCGGTGGTCCTGCACATGCGGCTGGGTCGGCGCGACATCATCGGACTGATCGTGGTCGTCGTCGGGCTGACGATGCTCGCGCTGTCGGCCGCCGAGGGCGAGCCGCACGCGGTGACCAGCGCCCTCAACTGGGGGCTGCTGGTGGCGTCGGTGCTGCTCGGCGTGATCGCGGTCCCGCTCGCCCGGCTCCAGGGAGCGGCCGGTGCGGCCGCTCTCGGCGCCATCGGTGGCCTGGGCTTCGGCGCGGTCGCGGTCTGTGCCCGGGTGCTGCCCGCCTCGTTGCACCCGTCGGTCCTGCTGACCGATCCGGCGACGTACGCCCTCGGTGTGTCCGCGCTGGTCGGCGCGCTGGCATACTCCACCGCGCTGCAGCGAGGCACGGTGACCCAGGCGACGGCGCCGCTCGTCGTCGGCGAGACCATCGTGCCGGCCGCGGTCGGGCTCTTCATGCTGGGCGACCTACCACGACCGGGTTGGGGCTGGGTTGCCCTGGTCGGCTTCGCGCTGGCGGTCGCGGGCGCTCTCAGCCTGTCCCGGCACGGTGAGATGCACGCCGGCGAGGACTCCGACCTGACGGCCGCAGCGGAGGCTGCGGCACCGACGACTCCGGACTCGTCCGCCGGCTGACCCCTGAAACTGGCTCCGCCCCCCGTCGCGCCGAACTTTGCACCCCCTGTTCGGCTTTGCACCAGCAATAGGGAGTGCAAGGTCGTACAGGGGGTGCAAAGTTCAGTCGGGACGTGCTAGCCGGCAGCCAAGTGCGGCTCAGACCCCGCGTAGGCCGATCGGGTTGCCGTCCGGATCGTCGACCACGCTGACCCGGGACTCGGGCGCCACCTTCATCGGCGCCGTACGCTCGCTGCCGCCGGCCTCGATCAGCGCGGCGTGGGCAGCGTCGAGATCATCGACGTCGGCGTAGGCGACCGGTCCGCCGGACACGTCACCGGGGGTCAACGCGATCTCGAAACCGTTCACGTTGTAGCCCACGTAGTAGGGCGTGTCGGTGTGCGGGTCGCCGTACAACGCGCCGTAGACAACCTTGGCGGCGGCCAGGTCGGACACCGGAATCACCAGGCTCTGGATGGTCGGGCTCATGATCGTTCCCTCCTCAGGGATCGGGGCGGTCACATCTGCGACCGCCTGCTCGTCAGATCAATCGACGGTCCCGGCGAGCAGAATGTGACAGCGATGAACGAGACGACGGAGCAGAAGACCGAGATCTTCGAACAGCAACGTACCCATCTCCGGGCGATCGCGTACCGGCTCCTCGGGTCCGTGCACGAGGCCGACGACGCAGTCCAGGAGGCGTGGCTCCGGCTCGAGCGGAGCGACACCTCCGACGTGGACAACGTGCCGGCCTGGCTGACCACGGTGGTTTCCCGGATCTGTCTCGATCAGCTCCGCAGCCGGGCGTCCCGGCACGAGGATCTCGACGGCGAGCCCGAGGATGCGAGCCTCCCAGCGACGCCCGACCCCGCCGACGAGGCGGTGCAGGCCGACGCGGTCGGTCGCGCGCTGATGGTAGTGCTCGACTCACTCGCGCCGGCCGAGCGGCTGGCATTCTGCCTGCACGATCTGTTCGGGCTGTCCTTCGACGAGATCTCGACGGCGCTGGGTCGCAGCAGTGTGGCCTGCCGGCAGCTGGCCAGCCGCGCCCGCCGACGGGTTCGCGGCCAGGGCGAGTCGGTGGAGACCGACCGGGTCCGACAGCGCGAGGTCGTCGAGGCATTCCTGGACGCCTCTCGCAACGGGAAGTTCGAGCGCCTGATGGAGCTGCTCCATCCCGATGCCGTCGTGGCCTCCGACGCGGCCGCCGCGGCGATGGGCGCGCCGGCGCTGATCAGCGGGGCCGAGGACGTGGCCCGGTTCTACGACGGCCGGGCGAAGGCGGTCCGCCGGGCCGAGCTCGACGGCTTCGCCGCCGGGATCTGGTCGCTCCGCGGCAAGATCATGTCGGTCTTCGCGTTCACCGTCACCGACGGCCTGATCGTCGAGATCGAGGTGCTGATGGACGATCTCGACCGGCTCGATCTGCATGCCGGTCCGCGGACGGGTGGGGGCTGGGGACTGAGTTCGCGGCTCCGAGAGCCCTTCGACAGGCTTCAGGGCACGTTCGACAGGAATCAGGGCACGCGCACGCCGTCGTAGTCCGGCAGCACCAGATCGGCGGCCTTGCCGAACTGCTTCTCCAGGATCGGACGCATCGGCCAGTGGGTGGCCAGCCGCATCGACAGCGCCTGCAGCCGGATCATCAGCTCGCTCATCGGCGCGAAGCCGGACGCTCCGCCGGGCGGCATCTCCTGCGCCTGGGTGACGTACGGACGGCAGACCTCTTCGTAGCGCCGGAAGGCACGCCGATGGTCGCCGCCCGCGGCGGCGAGCTCGCCGGCGAGGACGTACGCCTGGACGAGGGCGACGCTGGTACCGAGCCCGGTCAGCGGGCTCGGGCTGGCTGCTGCGTCGCCGACCAGAACCACCCGGCCGCCCGACCACGATGAGAGATGCACCTGGCCGATCTCGGCGAACGCGAAGTCGTCGGCGGCATCCATCGCGGCGAGCAGCCCCGGCACCCGCCCGCCGAGCCCGGTGAAGCGGGACCGCAGCAGTGCGCGCTGATCGTCGGGTCGGTCCGGCAGCTGCTGGCCGGGTCTTGTGCGCAGCCCGAAGGCGGCCTTGGACTCACCCGCCACCCGGCCGGGGCGGAGCGAGGTGTTGCGGCCGCCGCGGGCGAGGTACATCTCGTACCAGCCGTCGAGGTCGCCCGGATCCGGTGCGGTGAACCAGGCGATGACGCAGCCGAGCGAGCGCAGCCCGCCCGCGCCGAAGGCCAGCCGGCGGGTGCCCGAGCGCAGCCCGTCGGCGCCGACCACGAGATCGAACCGGGCGGGCGGCCCGGCGGCGAAGCTGACGTCCACCCCGTCGTCGTCCTGCCGCAGCGAGGTGATGGCGTCCCCGAACACGTACCGCACACGGTCACGCGTCGCGTCGAACAGCAGCTGCACGAGATCGCCCCGGAGGATCTCGATCTCGGAGATGAAGCCCTCGCCGCCGAAGGCGTCGACTCCCATCCGGGCCCGGACCCGGCCTCGCGCGTCGACCCAGGCCATCCCTCGCTGACGCAGGGTCAGCGGCCGGATCTGGGCCATCAGGCCCATCCGATCGACGACGGTCCGACCGGCCCCGCGCAGGTCGACGGCCTGGCCGCCGAGTCGTAGGTCTGGCGTCCGTTCGACCACGGTGACCTCGTGACCGGCGTCGACCAAAAGGGCAGCGAGCGCGCAGCCGGCGATCCCGGCTCCGCTGATCAGGATCTGTGTCATGCTTCGACGGTACGGCGTACGATCGGTTTCCCAGTGAGGTGTACTACTGCGGTACTAGTACGGTAAGGAGCACGGATGGCAGCCCGCACGACCCGGTCGGCGTCGGAGCAGATCGCGGCGGAGCTTCGCGGTCGGATCGAGTCCGGCGAGCTGACCCCCGGCGACCTGCTGCCGAGCGCCCGCGAGATCGCCCGCCGCTGGCACGTCGCCATCGCTACCGCGACCCGGGTGCAGGCCGCTCTGCGCGACGCCGGGCTGACCGAGACGCTGCCCGGGGTCGGGGTCGTGGTCCGCCGGCCACGCCCGACCGCCCATACCCTCGCCGCCCGGATCCCCGCCGGCACGTCGCGGACCGACATCGTGGTGGCGACCGCGGTCGCGATCGCCGACGCCGAGGGAATGGACGCGGTGACGATGCGTCGGCTGGCGATCGAGCTCGGTACGGCGCCGATGTCGCTCTACTCCCAGATCGCCGACAAGGACGATCTCGAGCTGAAGATGCTCGACGCCGTGCTGGCCGAGTGGCATGCCCCGGCCCGCGGCGACGCGGGCTGGCGGGAGTGTCTGGAGGCGGCCGCGCGCGGCCTGTGGGAGCTCTGCCGGCGGCATCCCTGGCTGGCGGCGGCGTTGTCGCTCACCCGGCCGCCGGTGCTGGCGAGCGGGATTGCATGGACCGAGTTCGTGCTCGGCTCCCTGGCGGACGTGGTCGATGAGCTGGAGACGCGGTTCGACGTCCACCTGAGCCTGTTCGCGTACGTCCGCGGCACCGCGATCAGCCTGGAGAGCGAGTCGGTGGCGATGGCGGCGACCGGCTTGGACGCCGACGCCTGGATGGACACCCAGCTGCCGGTCCTTCGGGCGGCCGCCGATCTGAGCGGCTACCCGCAGTTCAGCGCACTGATCCAGCAGCCGTACGACTTCAGCCTGGATCGGGTCTTCGAACAGGGCCTCGGCTGGCTGCTGGACGGACTGGCTGTCCGGATCGATTCCTGAGCGACTCCCGGGTTGCCAAGAGGAAACGTTTCCAACGTCTACAACGTTGAAATCCAACGTTGTATCGGGTTATGGTCCTGCTGTCCGATCTCTCCCCCCGGAGGTTGCAGATGGCACGACCGATCCCGGCACGAGCAAACCCGATGCCAGCAATCACGGGCTCACGAGCACTGAGCCGACGTACGTTCCTGCGCGGCGCCCTCGGCACCGCCGCCGGACTGTCGGTGGCCGGCAGTCTGTCCGGCTGTGGCAGCGCGATCGCGGCCGGCCTGGTCGGGTCCGAGCTGTCCCCCGGCACGCTGACCTACTGGAACCTGTTCGGCGGCGGCGACGGCGCCCGGATGCAGACCATGCAGGCCGGCTACGAAGCCGCCAACGGCGGCAAGGACTCGCTCCAGGCGGCCACCTTCACCTGGGGCAACCCGTACTACACCAAGGTCACCCTGGCGACCATCGGCGGCGCCCCGCCCGATGTCGCGGTCTCCCACCTGACCAGGGAGAAGAATCTCGCCCGGGCCGGCCTGCTCGACCCCGATCACCGACGACATGCTCGCGCTTGGTCGGGCTGAAGCCGACCGACTTCAACCAGACCGCCTGGGACGACCCAGAAGGTCGACGGCGTCAGCTACGCGATCCCGCTCGACACCCACCCGTTCGTCCTCTACTACAACGTCGACGTCTGCGACAAGGCCGGGCTGCTGAACTCCGACGGCACGCTGAAGGAGATCAAGGGCACGGACGGTTGGGAAGCGGCGCTCAAGGCGGCCAAGGAGGTCACCGGGCAGTACGGCGCCTCGGTCGCCACCGTCGGCGACCAGGCGACACCAGTGGCGCTGGTTCCAGACCCTCTACTCCCAGCGCAACGGCAACACCCCGTGGCTGGCCGACGGCGGCCAGAAGCTCACCTACAACGAAGAGCTGACCCTGGACACCCTGCACTGGATCCAGAAGCTCACTGCCGAGCGGCCTGATGCCGAAGACCACCGACTACGCCGGCTCGCAGACCCTGATGTTCACCGGCCAGTCCGCCTTCTACCTGCAGGGCGAGTGGGAGATCACGACCGCCGAGGGCATCAAGGGCCTGAAGTTCGGCATGGTGCCGGTGCCGACGCTCTACGACAAGCCGGCCGCCCAGGCCGACTCGCACACCTTCGTGCTGCCGAAGATGGACCGCACCGACGACCAGCTGAAGCGCGCGATGACGTTCATCAAGTCGATGCTCGACCAGAGCCTGACCTGGGCCCAGGGCGGTCACATCCCGGCCTACCTGCCGACCTTCGACAGCTCGGAGTACAAGGCGCTGAAGCCGCAGTCGAACTACGCCAGCGCTGCCGACTACGTCGTGTACGACGCCGAGGCCTGGTACTCCGGCTCCGGTTCGACCTTCGAGAACACCGTCGGCGCCCAGTTCGGCCTGGTCCAGCAGGGGCTGGCCAGCCCGGAGGACGCCCTGTCCGCGGCCACGGGACGCAGCTGACGACGTACGTCAACACCCAGAGCCCGCTGAGCTGACCGCGACCGAGAGGACACTGCGATGACGACCCAGATCACTCGCACCCGACACGATGCCGGACCTCCCGGCGGCCGAGCCACGAGGCCCGCGCAAGGAAGCCGGCCCGGCGCTGGCTGTTCATCGCACCGTTCGCGGTCTTCTTCGTGCTGTTCCTGATCTGGCCGGTGATCTACATGTTCATCACCAGCCTCTTCGACACCACCCTGGTCGAAACCGGGCTTCGGCAGCTTCGTCGGGTTCGCCAACTACGCCGAGATGCTCGGCCGCGACGACTTCTGGTCGGCGCTGTGGCACACCATCCAGTTCACGATCTACACGGTGCCGCCGCTGGTGATCCTGGCCTTCGTCTTCGCGGTGCTGGCCAACCGGGTCGGCCGCGGGCAGTGGTTCTTCCGGCTGGCGTTCTTCGTCCCGTTCATCCTGCCGTCGGCGGCGATCGCGCTGATCTGGATCTTCATCTTCACCCCGGCCACCGGACTGTGGAACTCGTTCGAGAGCCTGCTCGGCATCGCCGAGCCGAAGCCCGGTGCTCGGCACCCCGAACCTGGCCATGATCGGCATCGCCATCACCACCATCTGGTGGACGATCGGCTTCAACTTCGTGCTCTACCTCGCCGGCCTGCAGGACATCCCGCGGGAGCTGTACGAGGCCGCCTCCGTCGACGGCGCCACCCCCTGGCAGCAGATCCGGTACATCACCATCCCGCTGCTCAGCCGGACCACGACGCTGGTGATCCTGCTGCAGATCATCGCCAGCCTGAAGATCTTCGACCAGGTCTACCTGATGACCGCCGGCGGTCCGGGCACCTCGACCCAGGTGCTGCTCGGCCTCGTCACCAACACCGCCTTCACCGACTACCGGGTCGGCGCGGCCTCGGCCGCCTCGGTCCTGCTGTTCATCGTGATCTTGCTGGTCACGGTGATCCGACAGCTCGTCGAACGCGCGCAGGAACGGAGGGCCGCCTGATGAGCGCCACCCAGACCACGACCGAGACGACCCTCGCAGCACGAGCCGCCGAGGCTCCACGGGCGTCTCCGTGGCCGCCCCGCCGCCACGCAACCCGAACGCCGCGAACAAGTCGTCCGGCCGCGGCTTCACCGATCGTCGCCTGGGCCTCGTGCTGATCGTCTTCGCGGTCCTCTGGCTGATCCCGAGCCTGTGGGCGATCAAGACCTCGCTCACCCCCAACGACGTGTCCGCGCTCGGCGCCGGCCCGATCCTGAAGGACTGGCAGCTCACCCTCGACTCCTACGTCACCATCCTGACCGGCGGCGACATCTGGAACTGGTACCTCGCCAGCGCCATCACCTCCGTCGTCACCGTCGTGCTGACGGTGTTCTTCGCCTCGATGGCCGCGTACGCGATCTCCCGGCTGCCGCTTCCGCGGCCGCACGGCTCGTCTTCGCTGCTGATGATCGGCGGCATCATGATCCCGCCGCAGGTGCTGATCGTGCCGATCTTCCAGGAGCTGAACGCCGTCGGCCTGCTGAACACCTACTGGGCGGTGATCCTGCCGCAGGTGCCGGCGGTCATCGCGGTGTTCGTCTTCAAGCAGTTCTTCGACGGTCTGCCCCGAGGACTTCGAGGAGGCGGCTCGCATCGACGGCGCCGGCTTCTGGACGATCTACCGGACGATCGTCATGCCGCTGTCGCGGCCGGTGCATCGCGGCGATGGCGATCGTCACCTTCGTCGGGGTCTGGAACAACCTGATCCTGCCGCTGTTCGTGCTGTCCAACCCCGAACCTGATGACCATCCCGGTCGGGCTGGCCACGGTCCAGGGCTCGTTCGGTCAGCGACTGTCCGACATCCAGGCGTCGTCGATCCTCGGCGCGCTGCCGCTGGTGATCTTGTTCCTGATCTTCCAGCGCCGGATCGTCGAGGGCGTCGCCGGCAGCGGTCTGAAGGGCTGATCGGCCCTCCGGCCTCACCACTCGGCCCACCTCGACAATTGGGCTGAGAGGAATCTGTGGTTTTGACGGCGTAGCGAATGGCAAGGTCGGCACCGTGACCGTGGGACACGCTGGTCACTCGCAGCACTTTGTCCACGCTTTCAGTCCCCGCCCGAAGGAGCACGCCTCGTGCCGGTCCAGCGCCCCCTCGTCGGCCGCTGATCCGACGTCGACCGCGCTGGCTGGTCTTCGTGCTCGGTCGCGCCCTGCCGCAGTGGTCGCAGACAACGCGGACAGACAGTCAGCCGACTTCACGATCGTTCCGGAGATCCCGGTGGGCGCGGTCGCGACGAACACGTTCGACCCACCCCATAACCCACCGAATCCCTCGAACCCGCCGCACCACGGCGGCGGCACCCTGCCGAACACCGGCGGCCCGGCGCTCGGCATGCTGGTGGTCGGCGTGCTGCTGCTCGTCGGCGGCGGTGGTGCGATGATCATCGGCCGGCTGCGCAAACGCACGTGACGCGCTGAGCTGGGCGCGTGGCTCGCAGCCGCTCCAGCTCGCGGGCGTGCGCGGCGGCGACGCGGCGCTCCCTATCGGGCCGGGTTCAGCGTCACCTGGTTCTCCGGCACCAGCTGGAGCTGCACCGGTACGTCGCCGAGCCCCGCGCCGTCCAGCGCCGTTTGGAGCGAGGCGGTTTCGGGCTCCGGCGGCGGACCAATCACCCGGACGACGAAGCCTTCGGTCGCCGAATCGATGGAGGCCACCGTCCAGCCGTGCGCACCGGCCCAGGAGTTGACCACCGTCGAAACGGTGGACTCCTGCACACTGGCCCGGCCGATCTTGATCGAGGAGGTGGTCAGCGGGACCGCGACGACGACCACCATGGCGACGATCGCGATCACTCCCGTCCGCGGCCAGCGGCTCTTCACTCCCAGCGTCGCCTCACGGCTGCGCAGCAACCCATAGATGGCGAGCGTGACGATCCCGGTGGCCAAGATGGCGGACACGTTGGCCAGGAACAGCAGCATCGCCCCCCAGGCCTGGTCGGGCTGGTGTGCTTCCAGGGTCAGCCCGACGACGCTCAATGGGGGGACCAACGAGATCGCGATGGCCACCCCGGGCAGCGTGTCGCCGATGTCGGAGCGAACCAGGGCGACCGAGCCGACCACACCCGTGGCCAGCGCGGCCAGCAGATCGAGCAGCGTCGGACTGACCCGGGCAGCGACCTGGGAATTGGTCGCCGCGGTCACCGGCTCGACCAGCAGCAGGCCGAGCAGATAGGACATCACGATCACGGCAAGCACGGCGGCGACCACGGTCCCCACGCAGCGCAGCAGGTTGCGCCGGTCGTTCAGGACGACCGCGAGCGCGATACCGAGGATCGGCGACATCAGCGGGGCGACGATCATCGCCCCGATCACGGTCGCCGTCGAGTCGCTCGCCACCCCGGCGCTGGCGATGATCCCCGACAGCACGAGCAGCAGCCAGAACCGGCTCACCCGCCGGCGGACGTCGATACCTTCGAAGAAGAGCCCAGCCCGCATCCGGGAGACGTCGTCGGCCGAGACCATGCCACCATCATGGCGGGGTCGCGGTCGCCTCCACGGCTTTCCGCATGCGTTTCATGCCTCCGGGTGCGAGTCGCCTCGTGAGCCGCCCGACGACGGCTCCTCCACCGGACTCCTCACCGGCGCCCCGACAGGTTGCACGACGCGATCGCAGGATCGCCGATCACATGCTGCCGATCCCCTTGCCGATCAGCGTCACGCCGATCACGAGCAGCAGGACGGTCATGACCACCGCGTTGTGCCGCAGCAGCCAGATCCGCATCGAGTCGAGCGGGCCGGCCATGGCCTTCGCCGCGACCAGGTAGCCGATCACCGGGACGGCGACCGACGCGCCGGCGATCACCGCGAACACCACGACGACCACGATGACGGAGCCGACGGCTAGCCCTGCCGAGCCGATGATCACACCGGCGCCGGCGCCCATCAGCAGGTTCTTCGGGTTGACCGCGGACAGCAGAAAGCCGAGGCCGAACCCCTTGGCGGCAGTCAGCTGGTCGATTGCCGCCATCCAACCGGGCAGGGCCGGCTCGTCGTCGCCCCGCGGGCGCGATCGCCACTGCCGGAGGGCGAGGAAGAGCATCAGCAGCCCAAGCAGGATCTTGACCGTGCCTGCGATCGGCTGAGGCTGATCGGGGTCCGCCGGGGTCAGCACCGACGAGAGCAGGATGAAGACCACCAGCGCCACGAGGATGCCCAGGATCCAGCCGAGCAGGAACCCGACGCTGGTGCCCTTCGCCTTCGGCGACAGCAGCATCAGGATCGCCGCGATGATCGGGATCGGGCTGATCATGATTCCGACGGCCAGTGGCAGCACGTCACCGATCACAGCGAGCATGGCGGCATGGTAAGCCGTTCGGTCACCTGGCCGGCGGGAGCCCGCGCCGCCGTCCTGCAAGGATGGCGGCGTCGCCGCCGCCGACCGGAAGGACCTGAGATGCCCACCGACGCCGGTGGCCGCGCGGTTCCCCGGCTCGGCCGGCCGGCCGGCCGGGACGTGATCGCGGGCTTCGTCACCGGTCTGTTCAGCATCCCCGAGGGGATGGCGTACGCGAGTATCGGCGGGTTCAACCCGGTGCTCGGCCTCTACTCCGGGATGGCGCCGACCCTGGTCGGCGGCCTGTTCGCGCGGACCGTGCTGATGACGACGACGCTGACCAGCGCCATCGCGCTGTCCAGCAAGAGCGTTCTCGAACAGGCCGGACTCGACCCGACCGATCTCGCCGACGTGGTGATGCTCACGCTGCTGGTCGGCGTCGTCATGACCCTGTTCGGGGTGTTCAAGCTCGGCTCGGTGATGAGCTTCGTGTCGACGGCGGTGATGACGGGGTTCACCACCGGGATCGCGGTCCAGATCGTTGCCGGGGTGCTCAAGGACGCCACCGCGTACGCCAGCGAACGGCACAACACGCTGGTCAAGATCGGCGACTGGCTGGTTCACGCGCCGAGCTGGGACCCGGCGTCGACGCTGGTCGCGGCGGCGACGATCGTGGTCTGGGCGCTGGCCCGGCTCGTGAAACCGCTGAAGTCGCTGGCGACGTTGGTCTCGCTGGCCGTGGTGACGATCGTCGTGTTGATCATCGGGGTCGACGTCGAGACGGTCGGCGACATCGCCAGCATCCCGAACGCGCTCCCTCACCCCGTGCTGCCGAACTTCGCCGCCGCACCACACCTGATCGCCGGCGCGATCGCCGTCGCTTTGGTCGGCCTCGCCCAGGCGGCCGGCATCGGCGCCGCCGTACCGAATCCGGACGGGTCGCGGACCGACGTGTCCGGCGACTTCCTGGCCCAAGGGCTGGCCAATCTCGCCGGCGGCGTGACCCAGTCGCTGCCGACCGGCGGCTCGCTGTCGCGAACCGGGGTGGCCACCGGTGCGGGAGCCAGGACCCGGTGGAGCAACATCTTCGCCGGGGTCTGGCTGGCGGTGATCGTGCTGCTCGTCGGGAAGCAGGCCGAGGCGATCCCGATGCCGGTGATCGGCGGCCTGATCATGGTCGTCGGGATCGAGCTGGTGATGGGCCGGCGGCGCGACATCGTGCTGGTCTTCCGGACCGCACCGCTGTCGGCCGTGGCGATGGTCGCCACATTCCTGGCGACGACCTCCCTGCCGCTGCAGGATGCCATCTTCATCGGCGCCGGCCTGTCCCTGGTGCTGTTCTGCGTCCAGGTTCAGCGGCAGGCCCGCCTGGTGTCGCTGACCAAGCAGCCCACCGGGCGCTGGGAAATCGGCAAGCCGCCGGCCGAGATCCCCGACGCCTCGGTGACCGTGCTCGGCTACGTCGGCGCGGGCATCTTCGCCGAGCTGGAGCGGATCGACGAGCGCTGGCCGACGATCGGAGCGAGCACCCGAGCCGCCGTCGTGCTGGAGGTCCGGACCATCCCCGACGTACCGTCGGCCACCATGGTCGCCGCCTTCGGCCGCTGGGCGACCCGGCTACGGGAGCAGGGCTGCCGGCTGATCCTGGCCGGCGTCGACGACGAGCTGAGCGTGACGCTCGAGCGCTCGGGCCTGGCCGACGCGATCGGCCGGCAGAACATCGTCCCGGCCACGGGAGTGCTGTTCGAGGCCGTCGAGACCGCCTACGCCGAAGCCGAGGCCTGGCTGAAGAGATCCCCGATTTCCTAGCCCTTCGACGAGCTCAGGGCAGGTGCCGAAGTCACCCCGCCCTCACGCCCCGGCAGCGTCTTCGCGCATCTCCCGGTGACTTCGCGCATCGGCGCGGGTCCGCGGAGTGCCCCGCCCGTGCGCGGAGCGCGGAGCGAGGGCAAGTCCCGCGCGGAGCAATCAGACGCGGCACGCTGCGCGCCCGGGAGTGCAGGAGGTTCTCGTGAAACACGTCTTTCCGTTTCACGAGCACCGACGAACGACCGGGCTTGTAGCGCAGCGGAGCGAGGGCTTGCCCGAGCGCAGCAATCAGACGCGGCACGCTGCGCGCCCGGGAAGTGCAGGAGGTTCTCGTGAAACACGTCTTTCCGTTTCACGAGAACCGACGAACGACCGGGCTTGTAGCGCAGCGGAGCGAGGGCAAGTCCCTCGCGGAGCAATCAGACGCGGCACGCAGCGACGATGGTGCGCGCGACGGCTCGGTCGATCACGTCCAGGACGTCGTCCAGCCGGCGCCCCGGCTCGTCGTTCCAGGCGGTCACGGTCCGTAGGTGAGCCCGGCGCTGCTCGTGCGAGTAGCTCCGCCCGGGCGGGAACGAGTCGTGCCCGAGCCGCTCGTGGATCGCCTCGTGCAGCTCGTCGACACAGGCCCAGGCATCGCCGACCGACGGTGCGGTATCGGGATTCTCGACCAACCGCAGCATGGCGCCGACCAGGCAGGCGCCGGTGACCGGCGAACCCGGGGCGAGCAGGTCGTACGCCTCCCTGCTGCTCACGGAACGGACGGTGCCGGATGAAGCCGCCACGCTGAACCACCCACCGCTCGTCCAACCGTGCTCGAGCAGGTCAGCCCTGGTCTGCTCGAGCAGGTCGCGCACCCGGTCGAGCCGCCGCAGCCGGTCGTGCTCGGGAGTGATCGAGGGCGACGGTGGATGGTCCGGCACCTGCTCGGGCCACAACACGGTTCGCGCCCGATCGATGAAGATCCGCCAGGCCGGTGCGGCCTGCTGTGACGTGGACTCCGGCATTGCGACCACTCCCTGGCGTCCGTGCTCGTCGCGAGCGCGCTTGGGGCCAGCATGCGTCCAGCCCCGTGCTGACGCAAGAGTCGACGCGTTCGCTACCGTCCGTTCATGAGCAAGAAGCACGGTGGTCATCACAAGGGCCCCAAGATCGCCAACGACGTGTACGAGGCCGAGCTGTTCCGGATGCAGGCCGAGCTGGTCAAGGTCCAGGAGTGGACCCGGCAGACCGGCGCGCGGATCGTGGTCGTCTTCGAGGGTCGCGATGCGGCCGGCAAGGGCGGCACGATCAAGCGGATCACGGAGTACCTGAGCCCCCGGGTCGCCCGGATCGCCGCGCTCCCGATGCCGACCGAGCGCGAGAAGGGCCAGTGGTACTACCAGCGCTATATCGCCCAGCTGCCGGCCAAGGGCGAGATGGTGCTGTTCGACCGGTCCTGGTACAACCGGGCCGGCGTGGAGAAGGTGATGGACTACTGCAGCCCGCAGGAATACACCCGGTTCCTGCGGCAGACCCCGATCTTCGAGCAGATGCTGATCGACGACGGGATCATGCTCCGGAAGTACTGGTTCTCGGTCTCCGACAACGAGCAGCTGCGGCGGTTCCGATCCCGGCTCAACGACCCGGTCCGACGGTGGAAGCTCAGCCCGACCGACCTGGAGTCCATCCACCGCTGGGAGGACTACTCCCGCGCCAAGGACGAGATGATGGTCCATACCGACCTGCCGGCCAGTCCCTGGTACGTCGTCGAGTCCGACATCAAGAAGCACGCCCGGCTGAACATGATCGCCCATCTGCTCTCGTCGATCCCGTACCACGACGTGCCGATGGCCGAGGTCGATCTGCCCGACCGGCTGAAGTCGACGACCAACTACCGTCGGCCGCCGCGCGAGCTGACGACGTACGTCCCGGATCATGTCGCCGAGCTGATCGGTGACGCCGAGGGACCTTAGGTCCATTCGGCGGGCTCAGGACACGGCGGAGCCGGGTCGAAAGGCCCTGTGGACCGTTCCCGTGGGGCGGCAGAGTGGGATGGAAGGCCGGCAGTCCGCACGGTCACGGCCTTTGCAAGACTGCCTGTACACCGGTCCGTCTCCACAAGTGAGGTTCCCTCGGATGAGCACGACGGCTGTCAACAGCGCACCCCCCATCACCGACGACGAAGTCGCCGCCATCGACGCATGGTGGCGCGCGAACAACTACCTGACCATCGGCCAGATCTATCTCCAGGACAACCCGCTGCTGCGGCGCGACCTGACCTCCGACGACATCAAGCCGCGGCTGCTCGGCCACTGGGGCACCAGCCCGGGTCTGTCGTTCGTCTACGCCCACGTGTCCCGGCTGATCCAGCACACCGGTCAGGAGACCATCTATCTGACCGGACCCGGACACGGCGGTCCGGCGCTGGTCGCCGCGGGCTACCTCGAGGGCACCTATACCGAGGTCTACCCCAACATCACCCAGGACGAGGCCGGCATCAAGAAGCTGTTCCGCCAGTTCTCCGCCCCCGGCGGCATCCCGAGCCACGTCTCGGTGACCACCCCGGGCTCGATCCACGAGGGTGGCGAGCTCGGGTACGTCCTGGTGCACGCGTTCGGCACGGTGATGGACAACCCCGACCTGCTGACCATCGCCGTGGTCGGCGACGGCGAGGCCGAGACCGGCCCGCTGGAGGGTTCGTGGAAGGGCATCTCGTTCATCAACGCGGCCCACGACGGTGCCGTGCTGCCGATCCTGCACCTCAACGGGTACAAGATCGCCGGGCCGACCGTGCTCGGCCGCAAGGACCCGGCGCTGACCCGGTCGCTGCTCGAGGGCCACGGGTACGACGTGATCGAGGTCGAGGGCGACGACGTCCCCGGCATGCACCACCGGTTCTCCGAGGCGCTGCTCGACGCGTACGGCAAGATCAAGCGAGATCCAGCGCGCTCGCCCGCGACGGCGAGGCGACCGGCGACGAGCCGAAGTGGCCGATGATCGTGCTGCGCACCCCGAAGGGCTGGACCGGGCCGGAGGAGATCGACGGCGTCAAGGTCACCGGCAGCTGGCACTCCCACCAGGTCCCGCTGTCGGGCGTGAAGGGCAATCCCGGAGCACCTGGCGCTGCTGCAGACCTGGCTCGAGTCGTACCGGCCGGAGGAGCTGTTCGACGACCTCGGGCGCGCCGGTCGACCTGGTCCGGCGGGCCAACCCCGAGGGCGATCTCCGGTTGAGCGCCAGCCCGCACGCCAACGGCGGGCTGCTGACCGAGGACCTGGACATCCCGGACTTCCGCGACTACGAGGTCGAGCTGACCAGTCCCGGGCACCGCCGTCGAGTCCGTACGTCGGCTGGGCGAGCTGACCGCCGAGCTCTATCGCCGCAACCCGCACAGCTTCCGGCTGTTCTGCCCCGACGAGACGAACAGCAACCGGCTCGGCGCGGTCTTCGACGTCTCCGACCGGGCGTTCATGGAGAAGATCCTGCCGCAGGACACGAAGATCTCCCATGACGGCCGGGTGATGGAGGTGCTCAGCGAGCACAACTGCCACGGCTGGCTGGAGGGCTACACCCTCACCGGGCGGCACGGCATGTTCGCGACCTACGAGTCGTTCGCCATGGTCAGCGCCTCCCAGACCATCCAGCACAGCAAGTGGCTGGAGGAGGCGAACCACCTGCCCTGGCGGGCGAAGGTGCCGAGCCTGAACATCCTGCTCACGTCGACCTGCTGGCGCAACGACCACAACGGCTTCTCCCACCAGGGCCCGGGGCTGATCCAGAACGTGATCACCCAGCGGGCCGAGGTCTGCCGGGTCTACCTGCCGCCGGACGCCAACACCCTGCTGTCGGTGGCCGACCACTGCTTCCGCTCCCGGTCGTACGTGAACCTGATCGTGATCGACAAGCAGCCGCAGCAGCAGTGGCTGACCATGGACGAGGCGATCAAGCACTGCACCGACGGCGCCGGGATCTGGCCCTGGGCCGGCACCGACGACTTCGAGACCGACCCGGACATCGTGCTCGCCAGTGCGGGCGACGTGGTCACCATGGAGACCATCGCGGCCGCGCAGATCCTGAGGGACAAGCTGCCCGGGCTGAAGGTCCGGGTGGTCAACGTGGTCGACCTGATGACGTTGCCGCGGCCGCAGGACCACCCGCACGGCATCTCCGACACGTTCTTCCGCGAGCTGTTCACCGATCACGTCGACGTGGTGTTCTCCTTCCACGGCTTCCCGGGTGCGGTGCACCAGCTGGTGCACGGCCGCCCGGAGGCGGACCGGTTCCATGTCCGCGGCTTCATCGAGGAGGGCACCACCACCACGCCGTTCGACATGGTGGTGAAGAACAAGGCGTCGCGCTACCACCTGGTGATGGACGCGATCAACAACTCCAAGCGGACCCCGGTCGGCGCGACCGAGCTGAAGGCGTGGTGCGCCGAGCAGCTGGCCAAGCACGAGACGTACGTCGTGGAGCACCTGCAGGACATGCCGCAGGTCCGCGACTGGACCTGGCAGCGCAGCTGAACGTGTGCTGGGCCCGAGGGAACGCTGCCCTGGGCCCGTGGCAGGGCAGAGCAGAAGGAAGGCAGAACGATGAGCGAGCGGACGAGCTTCGGACCGCTGTCGACCGAGGAGTGTCGCAGCCGGCTGGAGGCAGGAACGATCGGCCGGGTGGCCTGGAACACCGTCGAGGGACCGCAGATCATGCCGGTCACCTACACGGTGCACGAGGGCGCGGTGGTCTTCCGGACCGCGGCGTACGGTCCGCTGGCCGACCTGAGGCATGTCCGCCAGGTCGCGTTCGAGATCGACGACTTCGATCCGGAGACCAGAACCGGCTGGAGTGTGCTGGTCACCGGGCGCTCCCGGGCCGCGGCCAAGGCCGACCAGCTGGTCGAGCTGTGGACCAAGGCCGACCCGGTGCCGTGGGCGCCGGGCACCCGCAACCTCTTCATCGAGGTCGGCCTCGACCAGGTCAGCGGACGAGCGATCGGGTGATGATCAGCCGTGACTGCTGAGACCAGCGGAGACGGACCCGAGATGGTGGAGAAACGCAGGATCCGGTTGTTCCTGCTCGACGACCACGAGATCGTCCGACGGGGACTGCGGGACCTGTTCGAGGCCGAGGACGACCTGGAGGTGGTCGGCGACGTCGGGTCGGCGCAGGAGGCGATCCGGATCACCCCGGCGCTGCGACCGGACGTCGCGGTCCTGGACGCACGGCTGCCGGACGGCAGCGGGATCGACGTCTGCCGGGCGATCCGCTCCCGGAATCCGGAGATCCGGGCGATCATCCTCACCTCGTACGACGACGACGAGGCGCTCTTCGCCGCGATCATGGCGGGCGCGTCGGGTTACGTGCTCAAGCAGGTGCGCAGCGCCGATCTGGTCGACACGGTCCGCCGGGTCGCGGCGGGCCAGTCGCTGCTCGATCCGGCGGTGACCGCTCGGGTGCTGGAGCGGCTCCGCTCGCCCGAGCCGGAGGTCGACGAGTTGGCCTCGCTGACCGAGCGTGAGCGGGAGATCCTGGCCCTGATAGCCGAGGGTCTGACCAACCGGCAGATCGGTCAGCGGCTCTATCTCGCGGAGAAGACCGTGAAGAACTACGTCTCCTCGCTGCTGGCGAAGCTGGGCCTGGAGCGCCGGACCCAGGCCGCCGTACTGGCCTCCAAACTGCTGCACTGACCCCCCTCCCACCGCCCGGGCCCCTCAGCACCCAGGCGCCTGCCACCGCCCGGGCACCCTCAGCACCCGGTCCCCATCCCGGCCTCTCCCGGTCCCCTTCACCACTCAGCGCATCCGCGGGGCACACGGCGCACTGGCGCCGACGCGCGATGTGACCCGTGGGTGCGCCACGTCGCAGTCCCGGCCGGGCCGATACCCGTGGGCCCCGGGACCGGGAGTCCAGCGGCACTCGCAGCGCTGGGACGAAGGTCCCCCCGATCGGTGTCTTTGCACTCTGATCCTCACCTGCTCATCAGCGTTGGATGAAGGTGTCGGCAAACAGCCGGCCACCGGATCCGCCCCACACACGGCGACCGGCGAGACACCCAAAAGGGGATCTCAGACATGTCAGCCACGACCCGACCGCTGGAGACGGTCGCAGCACCACTCCGCGGCAATCGCGCACCCTCTCTCCGTTCGCCGCCAAGACCATGGCCGTGCTGCGGATCGCGTACGGCTTCATCTTCTTGTGGGCCTTCTTCGACAAGGTCTTCGGACTCGGCTTCTCGACCAAGCCCGCCGGGGCCTGGATCAGCGGCGGCAGCCCGACGTACGGCTACCTGGCCAAGGGCTCGACCGGGCCGTTCGCCGGCTTCTACGCACAGCATCGCGGGCCAGGGCTGGGCGGACTGGCTGTTCATGCTCGCGCTGCTCGCCATCGGCGCCGCGCTCGTCCTCGGCATCGGCCTGCGGATCACCGCGATCGCCGGCACGTTGCTCTACGTGATGATGTGGAGCGTCGCTCTGCTGCCGACCACCAACCCGATCATCGACGACCACATCCTCGGCGCGATCACGCTGATCCTGTTCGCCGCCGCCGGCGCCGGAATGACCTGGGGCCTGTCGAAGCAGTGGCGCTCCATCCCGTTCGTGGCCGAGCACCGCTGGCTGTGGTGAGGCTCGATCCCGCATGAAAGGTCCGCGGACATGACTGCTCCGACGGCAGCCGGCAGGATCATCCAGGCACCGAGCCTGGTGCGGCCGGGCAGCATCCTCGTCGGAGTCGACGGCAGCACCGACGGCCTGCGAGCCGTGGACTACGGCGCAGCCGAGGCGATGATCAGGGATGCATCGGTGCGAGATCGGTCGCCGCGGTTCCCCCGGCCACCGCGACCGCCTTCGGGCTGGCCCTCCCCCTGATCACCCCGTCAACCGCCGCGGCGGCCGCCGAACGAGCGACCGCCGCTGCGGCGCGCCGCGCGCTGGCCAGCGGGCTCCCGGCCGATCGGCTCGACGACCGCCGTCGTGCTCGGCCAGCCCGGCGACGTCCTCGCCGAGATGTCCGAGGGCGCGGCCGCGGTTGTCCTCGGCCGTCGCGGCATCTCCGGCCTGGAACGGATCTTCGCCGGCAGTACGTCGGTGACCGTCGGAGCCAAGGCGCACTGTCCGGTGATCGTCGTCCCGCACGGTTGGCGCCCTCCCGTCGCCGGCGGCCGACCGATCGGGGTCGGCATCGACGGTTCGGCCGAGTCGGTTCCGGCACTCGCCGCGGCCTACGCGGAGGCGGCCGACCCGGCAGGTCGAGCTGCGGGTGATCTTCGCCTACCGAGCCACGCTGGATCCCGCCGACGGCCGACGACGAGGCGACCCTCGCCGACTGGCTCGTCCGGGCCGGCCTGCGGGTGGCCGAGACGATCGCCGGCTGGCGTTCGGACTATCCCGACGTGACCGTCCAGCGGCACTTCGTCCGAGCCCATCCGGTCCGGGTGCTGGTCGAGGAATCGCACGACCTCGACCTGCTGTACGTCGGCACCAACGGCTCCTCGGCCATGTCCGGACTCGTTCTCGGTACGGTCGCCCGGGCCGTGGTCGCCGGCTCGGTCTGCCCGGTAGCCTTGGTCCGCAAAGGATCCGACCAGCCCGGTCGAGGCTGATCCGTCGGGACGCTGCGGTCGGGGCGCGGGCACGATCCGATCGAGAGGCGCAGGTGCCGAGCTGGCGAGTGGTCGAGACCGGGAGCGATCCGTTGCTCGACGCGGTGATGGCCCTGGCCAGCCATCTGGAGCTGCCGGAGGTGCTCGACCTGATCGTCCGGTCCGCCTGCCAGCTGACCGGTGCGCGATACGGCGCGCTCGGCGTGCTCGATCAACCCGGCGAGGATCTCCGCGAGGTGGGACTGGCCGCCTTCCACGCGCAGGGCATGGACGAGGCGACCAGGGCGGCCATCGGTCATCTGCCGCGCGGTGTCGGGGTGCTCGGCGCGCTGATCACCGACCCGCACCCGCTTCGGCGTCGCCGAGATCTCCGAGCACCCGGCCTCGGTCGGATTCCCCGCCAACCATCCGCAGCTGCACCGCTTCCTCGGTGTGCCGGTGAACGTCCGCGACACGGTGTTCGGCAACCTCTATCTCTGCGACAAGGTGGACGGCACCGAGTTCACCGTCTCCGACGAGCGGCTGGTCGTCGCCCTCGCCGCGGCGGCCGGGGTGGCGATCGACAACGCCCGGCTGTTCGCCGAGACTCGGAGCCGTCAGAGCTGGCTGGCCGCCGCGGCCCGGGCCTCGTCCGCGCTGATGGCGGCACCGGACCGTGGTCCCCAGCTGGTCGCGGACGAAGCCCGGCGGGCCGGCGCGGTCGAGGTCTGGCTGTCGCTGCCCGCACCGGACAGCGAGGACGACGGCCGGCTGCTTCGCGATGAGCCGCAGGGCTTCGTGGTGAACGGCGTCGCCGGTGGCCCCGAGACGCTCGCCCGACTGCACTCCGAGGTCCGGGTCGAGGCCGACGACGACGGCCGGCTGCATCTCGTGGAGCCGGGCCCGAACGACCCGGAGCGCCCGGAGCCGCTGGTGATCGGCTTCACCGCGCGCGGCCGGCTGACCGGTGTGTTGATCATGGCGTCCGACCAGCCCTGGTCCGATCCGGAGGTGGACGCGGCCACCGCGTTCGCCGAGCACGTGGCGCTGGCCGGCGATCATGCCCGGAACGAGCACAATCGCCACCAGTTGGCGGTCTACACCGACCGCGACCGGATCGCCCGCGAGCTCCATGATCAGGTGATCCAGCGGATCTTCGCCGTCGGCCTCGGTCTGCAGAGCACGCTGCGCCGGATCCGACGAGCCCGACACCCGTCAGCGTCTGACCAGGCTGGTCGACGATCTGGACGACACGATCGTCCAGATCCGGTCGACGATCTTCTCCCTCGAGCACGGGCAGACCGAGGCCGGACGCCCGCTGCGCGACGAGATCCTCGCGGTGGTGGCCGATGCCGCCCGGGTGCTCGGCTTCGAGCCGCGACTCACCCTCGCCGGTCCGATCGACACGGCCGTCCCGGCGTCGATCGCCGATGACGTGCTCGCCACGCTTCGCGAGTCGCTCTCCAACGTCGTCCGGCACGCCCAGGCCGGTGCCGTCGACGTACTGGTCTCGGTCGACGAACCCGCCCGTACGCTGACCGTCCGGGTGGACGACGACGGGATCGGTATCGCGCCGGACGCGCCAGCAGGTTCGGGGCTGCGGAACACCGCCGCCCGGGCCCGGGCCGCCGGCGGTCATGCGACCGTCACCCGGCGGACCACCGCCGGCACCACCTTCGGCTGGATCGTGCCCCTGCCGGTCTGAGTCACTGTCGGCGGGGACGAAGGTCCCGGCCGGCCGGTGTCGCGCGACCCTGCCCGCCGCGTACGTCCGCAGCCAGACTTGGCATGGTCGCAGACCCGACGACGCGAGAGGCACCATGATGAATACGGCCGAGGCATTCTGGTCCGTGGCGGGCACTTCCACCGCACAGCTGGTCGAGATGACCCGCGAGGAGTGCCTGGACGCACTCGGCTCGAAGAGCGTCGGCCGGCTGGCCTACACCACCGACGACGGTCCACGGGTGATCCCGGTCAACTACGTGCTGACCGAGGACGGGGTGATCTTCCGGACGGTGCCGGACGGCGAGGTGGCCCGCCACGCGCTGGACACCCGCTGTGCGTTCGAGATCGACGAGATCGACGAGTTCTTCGAGGCGGGCTGGAGCGTGCTGGTCGTCGGCGTCGCACAACTGCTGACCGAGGCAGACTTCCGCCGGCTGCGCTACGGCCGGATCCCGGAGCCGTGGGCCGCCGGCCCGCGGGTGCTGTTCGTCAAGGTCCCGCTGCTGCAGCTCAGCGGACGACAGCTGCTGTCCGGCGGCCACTGAGATCGCGAGCTCCTGGGTCTATGGTGCGGACGTGACCAACGCGCAGCTCCGGGTCCTGGTGGCGTACGCCTCGAAGATGGGCTCGACCGCCGAGATCGCCGAGGCGATCGCCGCACAGTTGCGTACGCACGGCTTCGAGGTGACCACCAGCAGCTGCGCGGACGCGCCCGATCCGTCCGCGTTCGGCGCGGTGGTGGTCGGCAGCGCCGTCTACGCCACGCGCTGGCAGAAGTCGGCCCGCCGCTACCTGCGCGAGTGGCGCAACCAACTCAGCGAACGACCGACCTGGCTGTTCGAGAGCGGCCCGACCGGCGATCTGTCCGAGCGACGGCACGAGAGCCCCGCGGCGGTCGTCCGGCTGGCGACGGAGATCGGGGCACCGCCGGTCAGGGTGTTCGGCGGGAATCTCGACCCGGAACGCGCCACCACACCGATCGCCAAATGGGTCGCCAACAGCGAGATGGCCGGCGACTATCGCGACTGGACTGCGATCAGAGGCTGGGCGGACGAGATCGCCGCGGCGGTCGTGGCCGACTGAGCGTGGGCGCCCACCCCAGGAGCTAGCTGTCGACCGTCACCGTCTCGGCCTCGACGGTGGCCTTCTTCACGGACTCGATGCTGCTGAGAGCGCTTGCCTTGCTGCTGAAGCCCTCGCCGGGCGTCGCGATGACCTGCCCGTTGCTGTGCTTCAGCCGCCAGCGGTACTCGCCCTTCTTGTCCTGGTAGACCTCGAATTTCGCCATCTCGCGCCTGCCCCTCCCTCGTCGGAGTCGTTGTCTGGGCTATGCACCTGGCACGGTACCGTGACCGGATGCGTCGATAACTCCGGGCGCGCGGTTATCTCCTCGGGCGCGGATATCGGCGGATTGGTGCGGCTTCAGCGCCCGGTGCCGGCGTACACCACGGCCTGCTCGGCGGCGTCCAGCCCGAACGCGGTGTGTGCGGCGGCCACCGCCCGGTCGACGTCGTCCTGGTCCACGACCACCGAGATCCGGATCTCGGAGGTGGAGATCATCTCGATGTTCACCTGGGCGGCGGCCAGCGCGGAGAAGAATCGGGCGGTGACGCCCGGGTGCGACCGCATCCCGACGCCGACCACCGACACCTTGCCGATCTGGTCGTCGTACAGCACGTCGGTGAAGCCGACGCTCTCGTGGAGCGCGTTCAGCGTCGCGATCGCGGCCTGGCCGTCGGTCTTCGGCAGCGTGAACGAGATGTCGGTCCGGCCGGTGGCGACCGCCGACACGTTCTGCACGATCATGTCGATGTTGATCTCCGTCGCGGCCACGGCCTCGAAGATCCGGGCGGCCTCGCCGATCCGGTCCGGCACGCCGACGATGGTGATCTTGGCCTCGCCCCGATCGTGGGCGACGCCGGAGATGATCGCCTGCTCCATCTCGCTTCCCTCCTCCAGTTCGCGGACCCAGGTGCCCGGCTTGTCCGAGAAGGACGAGCGGACGTGCACCGCGTACGTTCTCCCGCCGGGCATATTCCACGCAGCGCAGATGCAGGATCTTCGCCCCGCAGGCCGCCATCTCCAGCATTTCCTCGTACGAGATGTGTGGGATCCGGCGCGCGCTCGGCACGATCCGCGGGTCCGCCGTGTAGACCCCGTCGACGTCGGTATAGATCTCGCAGTAGTCGGCGCCGAGGCTCGCCGCGAGCGCGACGGCCGTGGTGTCGGAGGCACCGCGGCCGAGCGTGGTGACGTCCTTGGTGTCCTGCGCGACGCCCTGGAAGCCGGCCACGATGACGATGTCGCCGTTGTCCAGCGCGCTGGTGATGCGGCCCGGCGTGATGTCGATGATCCGGGCGTTTCCGTGCGTCCCGGTGGTGATGATGCCGGCCTGTGAACCGGTCAGCGAGCGCGCGTACGACCCGAGGTCGTGGATCGCCATCGCGAGCAGCGCCGCACTCATCCGCTCGCCCGCGGTGAGCAGCATGTCGAGTTCCCGGGGGGCCGGCTGCGGCGACACCTGCAGGGCCAGGTCCATCAGCTCGTCGGTCGTGTCGCCCATCGCGGAGATGACGACGACGACGTCCTTGCCCTCCTGCTTCGTGGCGATGATCCGGCGCGCGACCCGCTTGATGCTCTCAGCGTCGGCGACCGACGAGCCACCGTACTTCTGGACGACCCGCCGCGACGTGCGCTCCCGTTGATCGGCGCTCACTGGTCTCTCTGACTCTCCTCGAGTGTGCTGCTGCCGCCCAGGGCAAGACCGGCCCGGCTGGCCCGGACGGCTCGTCCCACTCTAGTGGCGAGCGTCGATGTGGCCGGTCCGATCCCAGCGCACGGATTCCGGCGGACCCGTGCAGTGAAATACTCGAGCTGTGAGCGAATCCCCCGAGCCGGTGCCGCAGCGCATCGGCGACGCCGATCGGGACCGGGCGACGACGTACCTGCGGGAGGCCCTCGCCGAGGGCCGCCTGGATCAGTCCGAATTCGACGAGCGGGTCGAGGCGGCGCTCCGCGCGAAGACACAGGCCGATCTGGACCCGCTGTTCCGGGACCTACCCGGGCCGCCTCCCGGCCAGGGCCTTGCGCCCGTGGCCGGCTTCACCGCGCCGCCGTGGCAGGGCGCCGCGTCCGATGCGCCGGGAGCGGACATCGCCGCAGCCGGCGCCGGCGGGCGAAGTCGCCACCCACTCGAACCGGGCGTTCGAGATCGTGGCGGCGGTCGCCTGGCCGCTGACGATCATGGCTCTGCTTCGCGACGAACTGGCAGTACTGGTGGCTGATGTTCATCCCGATCGCCATCTCGGCGATCGCCGGCACGCGGCATCAGGGTCGTGACCGGAACAGGGAGCGCTGAGATGGCACTCGATCGAGACGTCCGCTGGGGCATCGTCGGACCGGGCCGGATCGCCTCGAAGGTGGTCGAGGACTTCGCCGTGACGCCGAACGCGGTCTGCGTCGCCGCCGCCTCACGGTCGGCGGAGCGGGCCGCCTCGTTCGCGGCCGAGCACGGGCTGGAGCGGTCGTACGGCTCGTACGCGGAGATCATCGCCGCCCCCGACATCGACGTGCTCTACATCGCGACGCCGCATCCGCAGCACTACGCAATCGCGCTGGCGGCGATCGAGGCCGGCAAGTCGCTGTTGATCGAGAAGACGTTCACCGCGACGGTGGCCGGCGCCGAGACGATCGCGGCTGCCGCGGGTGAGCGCGGGGTGTTCGTGATGGAGGCCATGTGGACCCGGTTTCAGCCCGCCATCGTCGCCGCCCGTGAACTGATCGCCGACGGGGCCATCGGCGACGTCCGGCAGGTGCAGGCCGATCTGGGGGTCGATCGGCCGTACGACCCGAGCGACCGGTTGTTCGACCCCGCGCAGGGCGGCGGCGCGATGCTCGACCTCGGGGTGTACGTCGTCTCGCTCGCTCAGCACTTCCTCGGCGACCCGACCTCACTCAGCGTCAGCGGCTCACTCGCGCCGACCGGTGTGGACGCCGAGGCCGGCCTGCTGCTGGGGTACGACGACGGGCGCGCGGCCGCTCTGCTGATCTCGCTCCGCGGTGCCACCCCGGGCGCGGCCCGGATCCAGGGCACCCGCGGCTGGATCGACATCCCGCCGCGCTTCCACCACCCGCGGTCCATCGTGCTGCACCGGACCGGCGCCGAGCCCGAGGATCTGGTCCGGCCACGGCTCGGCGGCGGCTATGCCCACGAGCTGATCGAGGTGACCGAGTGCGTACGCGCCGGGCAGGTCGAGAGCCGGATCATGCCGCTGCGCGACACCATCGCCGTCCAGCACGTGCTGAACGGCGCCTGTGAGCAGCTCGGCGTCTTCCACTCCGAGGACAGCACCGCGTACGCCCCCTGAGCCTGGCGAATGTCCCCCCAGCCCGTTAATGCCCCCGGCCGCTGCCCAGACGGGCCGAACCGGACCCACGCTGGTCTCCAAGCTCAGGCGTCGACGTATCGGCGGCCCTCGAACGCCCGGCCCAGGGTGACCTCGTCGGCATACTCGAGATCGCCGCCGACGGGCAGGCCGCTCGCCAACCGGCTGACCCTGACACCCATCGGGATCAGCAGCCGGCTGAGGTATGTCGCGGTCGCCTCCCCCTCCAGGTTCGGGTCGGTCGCGATGATCACCTCCTGCACAGTCCCGTCGGCGAGCCGTACGCAGAGTTCACGGATCCGGAGCTCGTTCGGGCCGATCCCGTCGATCGGACTGATCGCACCGCCCAGCACGTGATAGCGACCGCGGAACTCCCGGGTCCGCTCCACCGCGGGGACGTCCTTGGCCTCCTCGACCACACAGATCACCGTGGCGTCGCGGCGCGGGTCGCGGCAGATCCGGCACTGCTCGTCCTCGGCCACGTTGAAGCAGATCTCGCAGAATCGGACCTTCTCCTTGACCAGCCGGAGAATGTCGGCCAGCCGGCGGATGTCGTCCGGATCGGCTGCGAGAATGTGGAACGCGATCCGCTGAGCGCTCTTCGGCCCGATCCCGGGCAGCTGGCCGAGCTCGTCGATCAGGTCCTGGACGGGTCCCTCGTACACCCCTTCGTCCTCTCCTCGGACTGCCCGAAACGCCTGGTCAGAATGGCAGTGAGCCGCCGCCCAGACCGCCGCCGTCCGCGCCGCCGAGCCCGCCGGCGAGCGGCCCGAGCTTGCTGGCGGCAATGGTCTGCGCCTTGTGATTCGCGTCGCGGACCGCGGCCAGGACCAGGTCGGCCAGGGTCTCGGTGTCCTCCGGGTCGACGGCCTCCGACGAGATCGCGAGACCGACCAGCTCGCCGGACCCGGTCACCGTCGCCGTCACCAGTCCGCCGCCCGCGGTCCCCTCGTAGCGGCTGTTGGCCATCTCCTCCTGAGCCTGGAGCAGCTGTTCCTGCATCGCCTGCGCCTGCGCGAGAAAGGCTGACATGTCACCTTCGGGGAACATCGCGAATCCTCATTCCTGCGTACGACGCACACGGCGTCGAGACGAGCCGTCCCGACGAGTCCGCCGACAGCCTATGTGCCGTGTTCTTCCTCGGCGATGATCTGGGCGCCGAGCTGCCGGGCCAGCAGCTCGGTATGCGACTCGGTCGACTCGTCGAGCACCTCGTCGTCTCGATCGGCCTGCGCATCGCGATCGTCGGCGGAGTCGTCTCGAGGACCGTGCCGGGTGGGCCGGATGGACTGCCTCGCCTGTTCGCGGACCGCGTCGTCGACCGGGCGGGGACGAGCCGCGATCCGGTCAGCGTCCGGCGCCGCCTGGTCCGCATCGGGCGGCGGCTCGTCGCCGTCCTCCGGAGGTGGCTCCGACGGCTCGGTCTGCGGCGACCGGTTCGACTCTCGTGCGGTCGCCGGTGCAGCGGGCGGCGCGCTCCGCGACCCACCGGCAGCCGGCGGCCGGGCTCCGGAACGGGGGCCGGTCGGACCGCGCCCGCCGGCACTCGGGTCGACCATCGTGGTGATCCGGAGGTCGACGCCCAGAACGGTGATCAGCGCCTCCCGCAGCACGTCCTCGTTGCCGGCCTTGCCGAAGCTGTCCCGGGCCCCCACGTTGGGCATCGCCAACAGCAGCGTCCCGTCAGTGACATCGGCGACATGGGCGTTCTGACTGAGCAGGATCCAGGTGAAGCGCCGGCGACCCTTGACCTCCTCGAGCACCTCCGGCCACAGCCGGCGTACGTCGGTCACCGACAGCCCGGTCCGCTGGGCTCCACCGGTCTGGGCTCCCCCGGTCGACGGTCGGCTCCACCGGTCGGGCCAGCACCGGTCGGACCGCCGCTCGTCGGACCCGCACCGGTGGACCCCGGTGGACTCGGCTCAGGTCGGGTCTTGGGCCGAGACGGTGGCAGCGCCCCGGCGCGGTTCGGCCGGTCGGCGGGCGAAGACGTGCCCGACCCGCTCGGCGGCGAGGACGGGCCGTCGCCGACCGTGCCCGTCCACCCTGGGCGCCCGACCCCGACCCGCCAGCCGGGGCCGCATCGGTCGGAGCCGCGCCGGTCGCGGCCGGTGGTCGGCCGTGCGGTCGAGGCCGTGCTGGTCGAGGCCGTGCTGGTCGAGGCCGGGGTCGGTGGGGCCGACCCGGGACGTACCGGCTCGGGCCAGTCGTCGACCGCCACGCGGCCGGTCATCGCCCCGTTCTCCCCTGCCTGCGCGGACGGCGCCGAGGCCGTCGCTGCTCCCGACTGGCGACCGGCGTCCGCCGAAGGCGCCGGGCCGCCCGCATTCATCCCGATCCGGCGTTCCAGCCGGTCCAAGCGGGCGTGGATGCCACGGTCGTCCACGTCGGCACCGGGCAGCAGGATCCGGGCGCACATCAGCTCGAGGTGCAAGCGGGGTGCCGTCGTACCGCGCATCTCGGTGAGGCCGGCCGCGATCACCTCCGCCGCCCTGGTCAGCTCGCCGGCCCCCAGGGTGGCGGCCTGAGCGCTCAGCCGCTCGGCCTGGTCGCCGCTCACCTCGACCAGGCCGGAGGTCAGCGCGTCCGGCACGGCCACCACGACCAGCAGATCGCGCAGTCGGCGGAGCAGGTCCTCGGCGAACCGGCGCGGATCCTGGCCGACATCGATCACCTTGTCGACACAGCCGAAGACGCCCGCCGAGTCGCCGGCGGCGAACGCGTCGACGAACTCGTCCAGCAACGAGTCCGGGGTATAGCCGAGCAACGCGGCCGCGTGCCCATAGCTCACGCCGTCTTCCGCGGCCCCGCCCAGCAGCTGGTCGAGGACCGACAGGGAGTCGCGGACCGAGCCCTGACCGGCGCGGACCACCAGCGGCAGCACCGCCGGCTCGACCGAGATGCCCTCGGCCGCGCAGAGCTTGGCGAGATATCCGCCCAGCACCCGGGGCGGGACCAGCCGGAACGGATAGTGGTGGGTCCGCGATCGGATCGTGCCGATCACCTTGTCGGGCTCGGTCGTGGCGAAGATGAACTTGACGTGCGGCGGCGGCTCCTCGACCAGCTTCAGCAAGGCGTTGAAGCCGGCAGTGGTGACCATATGGGCCTCGTCGACCACATAGATCTTGTAGCGGCTGCTGACCGGAGCGAAGAACGCTCGCTCGCGCAGGTCCCGGGCGTCGTCGACGCCACCGTGACTGGCCGCGTCGATCTCGATCACATCGATGCTGCCGGGTCCGCCCCGGGCAAGATCCCGACAGGACTGGCACTCCCCGCACGGCTCCGCCCGCGGTCCGAGCTCGCAGTTCAGGCAGCGGGCCAGGATCCTGGCCGAGGTGGTCTTCCCGCAGCCACGCGGGCCGGAGAACAGATAGGCGTGGTTGACCCGGTTGTTCGTCAGGGCCCGCTGCAGCGGCTCGGTGACGTGCCCCTGACCGATGACGTCGGCGAAGGTGTCCGGCCGGTAGCGCCGATAGAGGGCAAGCGGTGCGGGCCGCGGCGCCGGCTCGAGCCGCCGGGCTGGCTCGGGTTGCGCGGCTGGCTCGGGTTGCGCGGTGTCCACGTCGCCCGGCTCGTCGGCGCCTGTGAACAGGGCCTCGTCCTGGCTGAACTCGGGCAGGTCGATGCCGTTCTCCCCTGTCTCGACCGTGCCGTCTCCCACCCGAGGAACCCTATGCCCTGGTTCCGACAGCCCGGCTCGGGCGATCGGCCGCTCCGCCTATCCTCGACGAGGTGATCCGGATCGGGATCTCGGGCTGGACGTACCCACCATGGCGCGGCGTGTTCTATCCGCCGAAGCTGCCTCACCGGCGGGAGCTGTCGTATGCCGCCGGCATCTTCGGCTCGATCGAGATCAACGGCACGTTCTACGGGCTGCAGCGGCCGGACGCCTTCGCCAACTGGGCCGCCGAGACCCCGGACGATTTCGTGTTCGCCGTCAAGGGCAGCCGGTTCATCACACACCTGAAGAAGCTGGCGGACGTCCGTGCGCCGCTGGCCAACTTCTTCGCCTCCGGTCCGCTCGCGCTGGATCGCAAACTCGGCCCGCTGCTGTGGCAGCTACCGCCGAATCTGGGCTTCGACGCGGAGCGGCTGGACTCCTTCTTCACGCTGCTTCCGCGGACCATGGCCCAAGCAGGCGAGCTCGCCGCCGGGCACGACACCCGGATTCCCGACGACCGCGCGCTCCTGGTGGCGGCACATCCGGAGCACCTGATCCGGCACGCGCTGGAGGTGCGGCACGACAGCTTCCGAAGTCCCGAGCTGATCTCGGTGCTGCGCGCGCACGACGTGGCCCTCGTGATCGCCGACAACCCGGGAAAATGGCCGGTGCTGGACGAGACCACGTCGGACTTCCGGTACGTCCGCCTGCACGGCGACACCGAGCTGTACACGAGCGGCTACTCCGACGCAGCCCTCGACTCGTGGGCGGCTCGGATCGAGAGCTGGGCCGCAGCCGGCCAGGACGTGTACGTCTACTGCGACAACGACGCGAAGGTGCGAGCGCCGTACGACGCGATGGGCCTCATGGAGCGACTGGGGCTCGGCGGGGAGCCGCCCGGCCGGACGTAGAACGGTCCCTCGCGCACCCGAAAGAGCTCACTTACCCTTGCTGCCTTCCGGCCCTGGGGGAGTTGGGCGAGGTATCGCCGCGCGAGGGACCGCCGACCAGGGTACATGATCTCGCCGGCCCCGATCTTGTCCCGGGGATCAGGCCTGGACCAGCGAGCCCTCGGCGGTGATCAGGTCCGCATCGGGATCGTCGAACCAGACGCCGCCCTCGCCGAGGTAGCGGAACGCGACCGTTTCGCCGGCCGGGACCGCGATGCTGACGCTGCGGGTGCCGTTGCTCCGCTTGACGAGCTTGTGGGCCCCGGGCTTCCAGTCGTTGAACGTGCCGACCGCCGAGACCGCGTCCCCGGTGGGCGGCGTCGGGGATGACGAACTGAATCTTCGTGCTGGTGCCGTCGGTGGTGATGCGCAGAGCCATGATCGTGCTGCCTTCTGTGTCGTTCGGTCAGGTGGTGTCGGACCCGCGCCGGGGAAGTCGCCGGGACCCGCGCCAGGAACGCTACGAGCTACGGGCAGCCGCGCCGCGGACCGACGCGCCTACGTGAGCAGCACGACACCTGCTCGTAACGGACCCGCCCGACTGCTGTCCCTCAGAAGTGGATTCGCCCGGCCCTTGGCCTTGCCGGTAAGGTTCCGCGCGGAGGATTCGCCTAGAGGCCTATGGCGCTCGCTTGGAAAGCGGGTTGGGTTCACGCCCTCGCGGGTTCGAATCCCGCATCCTCCGCCATCCTGACCAGGCCAAACGCTGATCGCGACTCGGATCGGCGGTCTGCGCCCAGCGGCGATCGTCTCAATTTCCGTCTCAGTTGGCATCGTCGTCAGCCTTCGGTGCCGACCACAACAGACCACCGACCCGGTCGGCAACGTCTCGTCTGATCGGGTCCGTCACATGCTGGTACCGGGCCGCCATCGACGTACTCGACCAACCCATCACGCTCATCACTGTCCGCTCCGGCACACCGAGGACCAGAAGACCGTCGCCGCCGTATGCCGCGCATCGTGCAGCCGACCGTCCGGCACCCCCGCAGCCTTCAGAAGCGCCTTCCACTCCCGATAGTCCGAGTTCAGACTCAGTGGCTTCCCGACCGCGGACGTAAAGACCCAGCCACCCTCTTGCCATAGCTGGCGCGCGTTCACGCGCTGCACGTCCTGCGCGGACCGATGTTCCCGAAGCAGCTGCACAAGCTCGGCGGGAAGACCAATCACCCGGCGACCGGCCTGTGACTTCGCCTCACCGACCTCGGGGTTCAGCCGACGCCGCTTCGGGCAGAAACCCTCCTTGCGACCACACGAGCCGCCGCACCCGTGTTCGTACACCGGCCGCGCGGGTTGTGGGTTCGAGTCCCACGGGCCCACAACACACACCTTGCCGGAGCCCGGTTCAGACGCCGGTGAATTCTCCACGGGACCGTCTGCAGTCGCGATGCTGTCACGGGTCACGGCGGACCGGGCCGGTTTGAGCGGGACGACCGCACCCGACTCGCCTTCCGGCTCGGCCCTCTCGCTGCCAGGAAGCATCCCTTCGAGCGCGGCCGCCGCTCCCTGGTCGAGGGCCCGCCCACCCATGTACAAACCCTGGGTCATCGAGATCCGGGAGCGGGCAAGCTGGTCCGCGCCGAGACCTACGGACAACCGAGGCCTCGCCAATCGGCCTGTTCCGCGAGGGGACGCTTGCGCGGGCACTGTTGCTGCGGTGCGACCCACGGACGGCTAGAACCCTCCTCCTCCCACATCCGGTCCTCCGCCCATAATCGGCGCATTGTGGATCCCGGTGCCGTGGCTCGGTGGGATCCGTTCCCCAGCGTTGGTCTTCCCGCAGTGTGAGCAGACCAACACGGGACGGGCTGCTTCGACGTCGTCGAGGCGTCGCATTTCGGTTTCCCAGCTGTGCCGGCCGACGCGGCACTCAAGCGATTTGCTCATGCCCGAGATGTTAGCGATGCACTCGCCCTGGAGCCACGGACAACTCAGGGGCAGTCTTAGGAGCGAGCCGCGGGTGGCAGTTCGCCAGCCTTGGGTGGCCGTCTCAGTTTTCGTCTCAGTTGCCAGCGTTCGGCAGCGTTTGTACACGTTCTCGGCTCGCCAGTCCAACCGGTGGAGCCGCCAGGAGGCATCCGCAAACGAGCCGGTCGCCGGGTTGGAAAGCGGGTTGGGTTCACGCCCTCGCGGGTTCGAATTCCGGATCCTCGGCCTCTACAGGTAAGGAAAACCGCCGCGCGCCCCGTTCGGGCTGTGCGGCGTTTTCGGGCCGGGTCTCAAATCGGGTCTCAACTCCCCTCTGTGCTCGCTGTTTCGGCATGTCAAGGGCCCGCGGTGTCCAAGCAGCGCCGCGGTCATCCATCGCCGAGTCCTGACGCTTACGGTGTGGTCGAGTCATCGCCGGAGGATCCTTCGGCAGCGTGGAATGCCTCGAGGGCCTCGCCGGGAGTGTCGTAGTACGCCTCGGGGTCAAGAGTGGCGCTGATGCCATAGCGGTCAAGCTGCTCGCGCACTGGACCGAGGACGGTGCTGACACCGAAACGGATGTCTCGGTTGCGGAGGTGCATGACTACCCGGGCCAGGACCGCCGCCGCGGTGTAGTCGACATCGCCGATGGCTGCACCGTCCAGGATCATCCACCGCAACCGGTCGCCTTTGGTCGATAGGGCAGTGACGTCGTCGATGAGGCGGGAGGCGTTGGCGTAGTAGAGGCTGCTGCCGAATCGGTAGACCACGAGTCCGGCCTCCGTCCGCGAGCCGGGCAGGACCGGGTTCTGCTGCCAGTGCCCAGCCTCGGACTTGACCAGCACGCTGTTGAGTGGCCGGTAGCTGTGCCGCAGGTGCTCGATGATCGACGCGACGACGGCAATCGCAATCCCCTGCTCGACGCCGAGGACGACAACCGACGCGGTGGTGAGCAGCGCGATCGCGAACTCGTGGCGCCGGCAAGCGAGGATGCGTCGCATCCCCTTGATGTCGATGAGCTCGATCGCGATGAGGAACACAACGGCCGCCAAGGCCGCGTTCGGCAAATAGGCCAGCGGCCCGGTGAGCAGGAGAAGGACGATCAGGACAACCGCGGCCGTCGTGAGCTGGGCTAGCTGACTGCGGCCACCCGCGCTGTCGACCATCTGTGTCTTGGTTGGGCTGCCGTTGACGACGAACGTCCCGCTGAACGCGGCCGCCACGTTCGCGGCGCCCAGACCGACCAGGTCGGTTTCCTCGCTGAAGTGCTCTTCGTACTTCACGGCGTAGGCGCGGGAGGTCGCCGCGCTCTGCGCGAGGATGACGACAAACATCGACAGCGCGGCGCCGAGCAGTGAGGTGGCGTCGTGCCAGCCCAGCGCGGGCAGCCCGAAGTGCGGCAGCCCACCCGGGACGGATCCGACAACGGACACGCCGTGATCGGCCAGGTCCGCGGCCCAGCTCACGGTGATCGCGATGATCACGGCGATCAACGGCCCCGGTATTTTCGGGGCGGCCCGCCGCAGTGCCAACACGATCACGATCACCCCGCCGGAGACCACCAGATCAGACCGCTGCACGTGCGGGAGCGCGTGCACGATGTCAGCGAGCTGGCGCCAGCGTGTCCTTGCCGGCGGAATTCACGCCGAGCATGCCGGGGATCTGACCGACCGCCACCTGTATGCCGACGCCTGTGAGGAATCCGACGAGCACGGTCCGGGACAAGAAATTCGCCAGGAACCCGAGCCGTGCCAGCCGGACCAGCAGCAGCAAGCCGCCGGCCAGCAGGGCCGCGAGCCCGGCCAACCTGACATATCGCTCCGACCCGGCCACGGCGAGCCCGGTCAGCGCGGCGGCGAGGATGGCCGCGGTGGCCGAGTCCGCGGCGACGACGAGATGGCGCGACGAACCGAGAACGGCGAACACTGCAATCGGGAGCAGCATCGTGTAGAGGCCGGTCACGACAGGCATCCCGGCGATCGTCGCGTACCCAAGAACCTCAGGGATGCCCAGCGCTGCCAGCGTCAGACCGGCGAGCATCTCCACCGGAATCTGGGACCGGCGGATCGGCAGCACCCCCTCCATCACGCGTGGCGCCCGCAGCCATTGACGCCCACTCTCGTTACGCAAAAGCCGGCACCCCCTCTGCCATTCGCCGCGCGGTTTCGGGTTCGCTGATCATCTGTTCGGCACCGCAATTGACCGCGGAACCCAATTCCGCGCCGTTCGGGCGGCACGAACCGGACCGCAGATGCGACTGTAGGCCCTCAATGCCGGTCAGAGGGTCTCGATTGGGGTCTCGACTGCCGACGTTCGCCTGAGTGCGCCACGCGTCCGTCCAACTGGCTCGACGAGCGCTGGAACGCGCTGACAAAGCTGCAAGAGCAGCCTTCCTCGGGTTTGGATAGCGGGTTTGGTTCACGCCCTCTCGGGTTCGCATCCCGCATCCTCCGCTGCCCTGACAAAGGGAAACGCCCGTTCGGGCAAAGGGAAACGCCCGTTCGGGCAAAGGGAAGCGCCCGTTCGGGCTGTTTCATCTTGGATCGCTCGGGAGGTCCTGGTCTCAGTTCTCATCTCAGTTGCGCGTGATTAGTCCGGACCTGTGGATGAAAACGCAAACCGCGCTCCATGGAGGACCGGCCGAACGACCGTGTGTCTGGCGTTAAACGCTGGGGTCATCGAGGGCCGCGCGGAGCAGGGCAGCAGCGGCCCACCGCGTAGTTTCTACAGACTCCTTGGCGCTGAGCCCGCAGTTCAGCTGGGTGATCATGGCCGCCTCGACACCGACGTACAGGGCATGGGGGCGGCGGCCAGCCGGCACATGGCCGCCTCAGAAAGCCGGCCCGCCAGCGGCTCGAGTGCCGTGGTCAGGTAGCGAACCCGGTTGCGCAGCCGCGGGGTCGGCCGCGCGGCCGCAAGGAACGGATCCCACCCGGGCCAGCAGTCCGGGCCGCCGCCGACCGTCCGGTAGAGACCTTCCTCGCCCGGGGATTCCCTCGATGGCCATCGGGATGACGGGGGCTCAGCAGGGGCCATCAGCCCGAGCCGCTGGCCCGGACGATGCCGTGCTCGTACGCCCAGACCGCAGCTTGGGTGCGGTCGCGCAGCCCGAGCTTGGTCAGGAGCCTGTTGACGTACGTCTTCACCGTCGACACGCCGAGGAAGAGCTCCGCCGCGATCTCGGTGTTGCTCCGCCCGAGCGCGATCCTGCGCAGTACGTCGACCTCTCGCTCGCTGAGCCCGTGATCGGGGGGCGGTGCCTCGGCCGGGACGTGCCTGCTCAGATAGTCCTCGATCAGCCGCCGGGTGATGGTGGGCGCCAGCATCGTCTCGCCGGCTGCCACCGTGCGGATCGCGGCGACCAGCTGGGGACCACGGACGTCCTTGAGGAGGAACCCGCTCGCACCGGCGCGAAGGGCCGCGTACACCCATTCGTTGCGATCGAACGTGGTCAGCACGAGCACGCGTGGACGCCATCCGTCGTTGGCCAGCAGGTGCCGGGTGGCGTCGAGGCCGTCCAGCAGAGGCATCCGGATGTCCATCAACACGACGTCCGGTTCGAGCCGTGCCGCCAGCTCGATCGCCTCCACGCCGTCGGCCGCCTCTCCGACGACCTCGAGATCCGGCTCGCGGTCCAGAATCGACCGGAAGCCGTCGCGGACCAGGGCCTGGTCGTCGGCCAGCAGCACGCGGATCGACGGGCCGGTCACGCCGGCTCCTCGACGATCGCCCTGCAGAGCGGCAGCACGGCGCGGACGACGAAGTCGTCGCCGTCAGGCTCGGCGACCAGACTGCCGTCGTAGACCCGCACCCGCTCGCGCATCCCGATCAGGCCGAAGCCCGACCCCGCGTTCGGTGTCGCCGCAGCGCCCGGCCCTGGTCCGGTGCGGATCATGATCGTGACCGATTCGGTGGTTCGGGTGAGGTCCAACCGAGTGGCTGCCCCGCGGGCGTGCTTGAGCGCGTTCGTCAGACCCTCCTGGACGATCCGGTACGCGGTCAGGTCCAGCCCGGCCGGCAGGTCCGGGCCGTCGAGAATCACCCTGTCGTCGACCGGCTGTCCTGCGGATCGGGCACGGGCCAGCAGCACCGGCAGCTGAGCCAGTCCCGCACTGGGCTCCAGGGACGAAGACTCCGCGTCGTCGGGACCGAGCAGGTCCAGCAAGCGGCGCATGTCGTCCAGCGCCGCGCGTGCCGTCGACTCGACCGCGTCGAGCCGCCGGTCGACGGCGGGATCGTGGGCGACGGTCTCGTCGGCGAGCGTGTTGCGGGCCGCAACAGTCTGGAGCACCACGATGGAGAGTCCGTGGCTCACGATGTCGTGCAGCTCACCGGCGATTCGGGCTCGTTCGCGGCCGGCGGCTGCCGAGACGTCGGCATCACGCGTCGACTCGACCAGGGCCACCCGCCGACGTGCCGAAAGCACCTGCCGCCCTCGTTCCGTGGCGACGAGAGCAGCCGCCCATACGGTGGTGCAGAAGGCCAGGGTGAGCACGATGTCGCTCGCACCGTCGGTCGTCGGACTGTTGAGCAGGGTGACGAGGACGACGGCGGTGCCGACCGCCCAGCCGATGGCCGCTTCGCGCCTGGTCGCGGTCCCGCCGGCTGCCGCGAACCCCGCCAAGGTGCCGAGGAACATCGACGCGGGTGCGTTCGGGACCAGGTGCATGGCGACCGCCATCGCTCCGAAACACACCACGATCGAGATCAGGCCCACCCGTCGGCGGCCGAGCAGCGTCAGCAGAGCCAGCGTCATCACCAGCAGCCCGACCCGCACTGTTGGATCCGAGGCGACGACAGCGGACGCCAGCACCCAACCGGCCAGGATCAGCACGGCCAGGTCCGGCCACCGCCGACGGATCAGCTCCACGGCCAAAACGTAACCCCCGCGGGGGCGGTCGCGTGTCGATCCGGAGATGGACGTCGGTGCCCGCGGATCCACCTCGGGGTGGTTCCGCGCCGACGTCCTCGATCCCTAGCGTCGAGGTGTGGTCGATCCCGACCTCCACGTCCAGAAAGGAAACCAACGATGACTGTCCTCACCCGCCTTGCCCCTCTGAGCGGCGTTCTCGGCCTCGTCGTGATCGTCGCCTCGCTCGCCAGCGACAGCCTGCCCGACAGCACCTCCGACAATGCGGCCTTGGCGACGTACGTCGCTGCGCACGGTGTCACCGGCTGGTTCGCCATGGCGACCGGCATCGCGCTCGGCGGAGCACTTCTGCTCGTCTTCACCGGTGTCTTGTCGGCGAGACTGGCCGACTCCGACGTCGGGCCGATCAGCCAGCGCGTCGTGCAGACCGCCGGCACCGCCTGGGGTGTGCTGACCATGGTCGGTGGCGCCTTGATGGGGATCGTGCCGATCAAGGTGATGTTCTACACGCCGAGCGCACCGTCGGCCGATCTCTATCCGTACCTCAACGCAATGTCCTACACGGTGCTCGTCTCCGTCTGTGCGTACGCAGCCGCGCTGCTGGCCGTTGCGCTGTCCGTGGCCGGACTGCAGAGCGGCTCGCTGCCCCGCTGGCTCGCCATCGCCGGCTTTCCTGCAGCTGTTCTGATGCTGGCCAACGTCGTGCTGCCGATGTCGATGATCACGGTCTACTTCGTCACGGTCGCCATCGTCCTGACGCTCCGAGCCACTCGACCCGGTCGGGCCGGCGCCGACCCGACCGCTGCGACCCAGCCCGTCCACAGCGCTGTGTGACCCCCGGCGGGGCGGCCCGGGCTGCCGCGAGGGATCGCGACGGTTTCGCGGTGACCCGCCGGATCCCGGTGGACCATGGGTGGCCCACCCTCCGCCGGCCGATCGACGCGATCAGTCGTCGACGTGGCTCACCACGTTGATCACGTTGCCGTCGGGCGCCCGGACGAAGAACCGGCGGACTCCCCACGGCTCCTGGGTCAGCGGATAGACGATCTCCAGGCCGCGTCGCTGCGCGTCGTCGTACGCCGACTCCACCTGATCACCGGCGTGCACAGAGAGAACCGAGTCGACCGGGGCGGTGGCATCCCGGGTCACCAGCTGGACCGCGCCGCGACCGTCCGGTGAGTGCAGGTGCAACACCCAGCCCAGGTCGAAGCCCTCGACACTGAGTCCGAGGAACCCCTCGTAGAACTCGCGGGCCTCGGCCAGATCCGGGACGGACAGATTCGCGACGATTCCGGTTGCCTGCACGGGTGTCCTCCTTCGACGGGGAGCGGACCTCCACGCTACGCCGGTGGGCGACTCCGACTACGAGGCGCGTTCCCAGCCCTGCCGACGACGTCCGCCCCACCGGCTGGCGGCCGCGATCGGCCGCGCGGGCGAGCGCTTGATCCAGGCGGCCGACTGACCACGCTCGACCAGCGCACGCACCTTGTCGATCGGATACGCCGCCCGGCCGTCGGCGCTGCGCCGGGCCATCATCATGAACCAGACCTCGACCAGTCTCAGCCACTGCTGGTCCGACGGCACCAGATGGACGCACGGAAGCGCGCGTTCGCCGAGCGCTGTCACGGTCCGGGCAGCCAGCGGCGCGCTCGGCCCCGCGGCCACCACGTGGAGGTTGCGATTCGGGTGGGTACGGCCGAGCTGCCGCAGGAACTCCCCGATCCGGGGATCGCCGCTCGGCAGGTCGACGGGGGCGCTGGCCGACCGCGCCGTCCGGTCGCGCGTCGCGATCGCCGTCCACCCGGTGGGCTTTCGTCCCGGGTGCTTCATCCAGGGTGAGTACGGCGGCCCGCCAGCCGGGCGTCAGATACATCCCCAGGACGTCGACCGAGCCCGCGACCAGCATCGGCGACAAGGCGAACTCGTACGTCCCGCGCGGCCTCGGCGCGAAACCGTACTCCCGCCAGACCCGGGCCACGGTGGCGTCGCCGATGCCCAGGTGTCCGGCCAGCAGCCGGCTCGACCAGTGGGACACGCCGAGCTCGCTCGGCGGGTTCCGCAGGGTGGCCTCGACGACCTGCTGGTGGTCGACGCTGCGCGGCCGACCACTCCGCGGCAGATCCACCAGCCCGGCCGTACCGGCGTCGGCGAATCGGTTGCGCCACTTGGCCACCGTCGGCAGCGACAGCCCCATCTCGTGGGCGATCTCGACATTGCGCAGGCCGTCGGCGGCGCGGAGCACGATCGCGGCTCGTTGGCCCAACTCGGACTCGTCGGTGGGGTCGCGGTGACCGACCAACCAGCGTCGATCGGCTTCGGACAACCACAGTGGCGCCGCTCGCATCAGCGAACCCCGGAATGAAACGATTGCAGCGTGTAGCCAGACCTCGTCGACGGCACCGACTTGAGCCTCTCACTAGGTTCGTTCAGCTCTGGCGACACTATGACACGTCATAGAGGTGAGCGTAAAATCGACGCACCGATGAAACAGTTTCACTGGCTGTCGCCCGCCCAATCAGCCCGCCGGAACGGCGACCCAAGGTCTCAGGAGGCGATCATGAGCAACGGCGAGTCGCGCCATCCGGGTCCAGTGGTCATCGGGCTCGACGAACGGCCGATCGGGGACCAGCGCGCGCAGTTCGATTCGCGACCGACGCCGGCTACTGATCTCCGGCTCGGTCGACTCCGAGCTCAGGGTGCCAAGTTCTGGATGGCCACCTGGCCGGCCGACACCAACCGATCCTGGGCGTCGTACGTCTCCACCCGCCAGACCTGCCGGGACCGACCCCGGTGCAACGGCCGCGCGACCGAGACCAGCTGATCGCCACTCCGAGCCGCCCGGTAGAAGTCAGTGCTGTTGGTGGTGCCGACCACCCGGCCGTCGGCGCCGAGCCAGAGCGAGGCGGCCAGGCTGGCCAGCGTCTCGACCACCGCACAGTGCGCGCCGCCGTGCAGCAGCCCGTAGGGCTGCAGCAGGGCCTCGGTCACCGTCCAGCGGGCCCGGACCTCGTCCCCGCTCGCCTCGGTGACCTCGATGCCGAGGAACGCGGCGAACGGACCGAGGGCCTTCGCGTCCAGCAGTGTCGGGAGGTCACCGGGGGGCATCGACATGGCGGCCACCCTACGGCGCAGGCGGAGCCGGTTAGCCTGGGCTTCATGTTCCAGTCCGCCCGTGCCTGCCATCGACTCCACCGAACTCGGTGCGCGCCGGACGGACGGCTGGATGATCCTGGACGTCCGCGAGGATCACGAGTGGGAGGCCGGTCGGATTCCCGGCTCCACGCACATCCCGATGAGCGAGGTCGTCGCCCGGCTGGATGAGATCGAGGATCGGGTCGTCTGCGTCTGCGCGGTCGGCGGTCGCTCGGCCAGGGTCACCGCGTACCTCAACTCACAGGGCCGGGACGCGGTGAATCTCGACGGTGGGATCTCGGCCTGGGCCGGCCACGGCTACCCGGTCGAGGTCTGATCGACGGACCTGCATCGAAACCGGCACGCGGGACGGGCGCGGGTCAGTGCAGGAAGTACTTCAAGGCGATCACCAGCACGCCGAAGGCTCCGGAGATAGCAGACTCGAGGATCAGCAGCCAGCCGCGGACGCCGGCCAGATACGCGGTGCCGGCGCCGGCGACGACCAGGATCGCGACCGTCGCCCAGAGCGCGATGGTGGCCGCCAGCTCGATGTCGGCGGTGAACAATCTCGCTAGTACGAACACGAGGATCGGCGCGACGGCGCCGGCCAGCACCTCGAGCGAGTCTCGCATGGCTTCCACGACCCGGAACCGCATCGTGTGATCGCGATCGCGGAACCGGTTGCCGACCGCCTCGACATACACATGGGCCAGCCAGTAGATCGCCGTGACCACGCCGGTCGCGACGGCCACGTGGGCATCGGACTCGACGTGCACACTGGAGACCGCCAGCACCGAGCCGGCGACGATCGCGCCGTACAGCAGATCCGGTAGGTTGTGCGCCGACAGGATCCGATGGGCCCGTTCGGCGGGGCTCTGGTCCGGCGAGTCCATGGCCACGAACCTACCGGGTCCGGTCGGAGAAGCTACGTGTCGTCGTCGTCGACGAGGATCGGGCCCGCCGGTCGGCACAGCCTCCGCCCCGTACGTCGTCTCCTCGACTTGCTGCGTTCGGACATGATCAACTCCCTGCCGTCCCAGGGAAAACCGGTTGCCGCCAGGGGATCGCGACCGTACCGTCGATGTCGACGCAGAACGCGTCGACCGCGAGCGGACATCCGCTCGGATCCAGGAAGGAGGTGCCCCAGTTGATCGATGACCCGATGACCACCGTTACTCCGGCCGGTCCGGCCGATCATCACGCCGCGGGCACCGCCTTCGGCCCTCTCGCCTGATCTGCCGACACCGGCTCTCGTTCGAGAAACCACCCATCGCAGCGGCTCCTGCCGCTTCGACCACGCCTTCCTGGAAAGAAACCACCATGTCCAGTGCAGAACGACGTCCCTCGTCGGTCGACCCCATGGTCGCTCCGCGTGGGCGTCTCGAGTCCGACTACTCACTCAGCCGGCAGGCCGCCGAGCGTTCCTCGGTCCTGCAGGCCCTTCGGGAGCGTCGCATCGCGGCCCGATCGAGCCGGTCCGTCCCCCGGCCGGCTCCGGTCGCGCCCGCCACCGGGCCCGGCGTTGCCGACTCCGGCACGCCGGCTCGGCGTGAGGACCTGACCTCGGTCGGTTGATCCCGCGACGACGCCCAACCAGCAGCCCGCCCCGGTCCGCCGAACCCCGGGGCGGGCTGCTCCTCCCGCTCCGTTCGGCACCGCCCACTGGGCGGAGGATGAGTACGTTCCCCGAGCGCCACTAAGGTTCAGCCGTGACCGTCCTCGCTGAGCTGCTGCCCTGGTTGCTGCTGATCCTCGACATCGTCATCATCCTGATCGCCGGTGCCTACGTGGCGTCGAACCGGAACCCGTCGTCGGCGATCGCCTGGATCTTGATGTTCGTCTTCCTGCCGGTGATCGGGGTCCTGTTCTTCCTGCTGATCGGCAGCCCGAAGCTGCCGAAGGCGCGCAAGGAGAAGCAGCGCGAGGTGAACCAGGTCTTCCTGGAGCGCACCGAGGGCCTGCACCTGACCAGCCGGGAGGGCGACTGGCCGGACTACCTGCCATCGATGGTCCGGATGAGCCGGCGTCTCGGAGCCCTGCCGATGGTCGGCGGCAACCACGGAGTCGTGAACGGCGACTATGTCGGGTTCGTTCGACTCGATGATCGCCGACATCGACACCGCCGAGAAGTGGGTGAATGTCGAGTTCTTCATCCTGGTCATGGACAAGGTCACCGAGCCGTTCTTCCAAGCGCTGGAGCGGGCCTGCCAGCGTGGGGTGAAGGTCCGGGTGCTGTCCGACCACGTCGCGCAGATCGGCTACCCGAACCGCAAGGAGTGCATGCAGCGGTTCGCGGCGATGGGTGCCGAATATCACCCGATGCTGCCGATCAACCCACTCAAAGGTGAGTGGCGGCGGCCGGACCTGCGCAACCACCGCAAGATCGTCATCGTCGACGGCAAGGTCGCCCACACCGGCTCGCAGAATCTCACCGACCGCAGCTACAACAAGCCGAAGAACATCCAACGCGGGCCTGCAGTGGCAGGAGCTGATGATGCGGGTCACCGGTCCCGCGGTCCGCGAGCTGGAGGCTGTGTTCGCCAGCGACTGGTACGCCGAGACCGACGACCTGCTGTTCCTGGACCCCTCGCCGGTGACGATCGACGAGAACGATCCGTCCGCGCTCGATATGCAGGTGCTGCCGAGCGGACCGACGTACGACAACGACAACAACGCGAAACTCTTCGCGGCGCTGATCCACAACGCGCGACATCGGATCAGCGTGACCAGCCCGTACTACGTGCCGGACGAGTCCATCCAGCGGGCGCTGGTGACCGCCGCCAGCCGCGGGCTGAGCGTGGAGCTGTTCGTGTCCGAGATCAGCGACCAGTTCATGGTGTATCACGCGCAGCGCTCGTACTATGCCGAGCTGCTCCGGGCCGGGGTCAGGATCTTCATGTATCCGTCGCCGTACATCCTGCACGCCAAGCACCTGTCGTTCGACGACGACCACGCCCTGATCGGCACCAGCAACCTCGACATCCGGTCGCTCAGTCTGCATATGGAGCTGATGGTGCTGGTCGAGGGCACCGAGTTCATCGAGCAGATGCGCGCGGTCGAGGACGACTACCGGTCGAAGTCGAAGGAGATCATCCTCGACGAGTGGCTGCGGCGGCCGCGTTCGGAGCGGCTGTTCGACAACCTGATGCGACTGACCAGCTCGCTGCAGTAGTCCGCTACTTGCGCCGCGCCGTACCAAAGATGCTGCGGACGATCTCTCGCCCGGCCGTACGCGCGAAGTCCTTGAACACGCCCGAGTTCGCCACCTGCTCGAACACGCTCTTCTCCTGCTTGGCTCGGGGCGCTGGGGCACGCGACTCCCGCTCGGCCTGAGCGCGAGCCTTCTCGTCGTCCTTCGCCTGCTGCTCGGCCTGCTTGGCGGCCTCGGCCGCCTGCTTCTCACGTTCGGCTGCTGCCGACCCCTCCTCCAGCTTGCGGGCGAGGATCTCGCGGGCGGAGTCGCGATCGATGGCCTGGCCGTACCTGGCCATCAGCGAGGACTGCGCGACACCCGGCTTCAGGGACTCTTCCGGAATCGCCGCCATCAACGACTGGGGTGCCCGCATCCGGGTCCAGGCCACCGGGGTCGGCGTGCCGTCCGGATCCATCACGGTCACGATCGCCTCGCCGATCCCCAGCTGCTGCAGGGTTTCCGCCAGGTCGTAGTGCGACTTGGGGAAGGTCTGCACCGTCGCCTTGAGCGCCTTCACGTCGTTCGGCGTATGCGCCCGGAGCTGGTGCTGGACCCGCGACCCGAGCTGGGCCAGAACGTCGTCCGGCACGTCCTTGGGTGTCTGGGTCACGAAGAAGATGCCGACGCCCTTGGACCGGATCAGCCGGACCGTCTGCGCGATCGCGGACAGGAACGCCTTTGACGCGCCGTTGAACAACAGGTGCGCCTCGTCGAAGAAGAAGACCAGCTTCGGCTTGTCGATGTCGCCGACCTCGGGCAGGTCGTGAAACAGGTCGGCGAGCAACCACATCAAGAAGGTGGAGAACAGCGCCGGCCGGTCCTGCAGGTTCGGCAGCTCCAGCAGCGAGACGATCCCCCGGCCGTCGGAGGTGGTCCGCAGCAGATCGGTGGTGTCGAACTCCGGCTCGCCGAAGAACGCCTCGGCCCCCTGGTCGGAGAACGTGATCAGCGAGCGGAGGATGACACCGGCCGTCGCCGCGCTGAGTCCGCCGACGTCCTTCAGCTCGGCCTTGCCCTCGTCACTGGTCAGGTGCTGGAGGACGGCGCGCAGGTCGGACAGGTCGAGGAGTGGCAGGCCCTGCGCATCCGCGTAGTGGAAGACCAGCCCGAGACTGGACTCCTGGACGTCGTTGAGACCGAGCACCTTGGCCAGCAGGGTTGGTCCGAAGCTGGTCATGGTCGCGCGCAACGGGACGCCGACGCCTTGGCCGCCGAGGGCGTAGAACTCGGTCGGCGCGGCCTGCGGATGCCAGTCCTGACCGATCTTCTTCGTCCGCGCCAGCAGCTTGTCGTTGGATGCGCCCGGCGCGGCGATCCCGGACAGGTCGCCCTTGATGTCGGCCGCGAAGACCGGTACGCCGGCCGCGGAGATCTGCTCGGCCATCAGCTGCAGCGTCTTGGTCTTGCCGGTGCCGGTCGCGCCGGCGACCAGACCGTGGCGGTTCAGCATGCTGAGCGGGATCCGGATCACCGCCGACGGGACGGGCTGGTCGTTCTCCATCAGCACGCCGAGGTCGATCGCGGCCTCATCGAACGTGTAGCCCTTCGCGATCTCGGCAACCTCGGGGCCGAGCTCGGCCGACGCTGCGGGGACCTCGGGAGCTGGTGCCGGCGCCGCGGTCGAGCTCGGTGGCGCATAGCCGGCCGGTGCCTGCGGGGCCGGTGCGTCGGGGACGGGCGCGGCAACAGGATCGATGGCCTCGGCTCTGGCATCAGTCATGATCCAAATCGTAACGATGTCGATTTGGCAGGCTTCGGAGATCCTCGATTAGGGTGACACCGTGATTTTCAAGCGGGTCGGGGACCAGCGACCGTACCCCGACCACGGATACGTGCAGAAGCAGTGGGCAGCCATTGCGCCGCACCAGGTCCGGCTCGACCAGTTGGTCACGACCAAACGGACGCTCGACCTCGAGGCGCTGCTGGAGGAGGACTCCACGTTCTACGGCGACCTTTTCGCCCATGTGGTGGCCTGGCGCGGCGACCTCTATCTCGAGGACGGCCTCCATCGTGCATTGCGAGCCGCACTGCAGCAGCGACAGACCATGCACGCACGGGTGCTGGAACTCCAGTAGGACCGAAACAGGAGGTAGGCTCGCGCGCGAGACAAGGGAGTCGCCTAGGAAGGCAAGGATCAGCCGGTGCTAGGACGTATCTTCAGGATCGCCCGGACCCCGGTCACGCTGCTCATCTTGCTCGGCGTTCTGTGTTATGGCGCCTACTGGGGCTACACCAATGTCCTCGCGCCGGTCCCGCCGCCCGCCCCGACGCCATGCGTCGACCAGTCCGTCAAGGGCGGCCAGCTGAAGACCAGCCAGGTCACGGTGAGCGTGTTCAACGGCGGCGACCGGAAGGGTCTGGCCGGCGACGTCGGCCGATCGCTGCGTGAACGTGGGTTCCAGGTCTCCAAGATGACGAACACCGCGGAGAAGATCCAGGGCACCGTGATCGTGGGTTCCGATCCGAAGGCGCCTGAGGTGTTGTTCGTGAAGACCTTCTTCAAGGGCGCGACCACTCGCGGCGACAAGCGGGCCGACCACTCCGTCGACATCCTCGTCGGCAACAAGTACGGCGGGTTCAACGACAACGCGAAGACCACCTACGCGGTGAAGGCCACCACCGTCTGCCTGCCGCAGCAGAACACCGCCTCACCCAGCACCGACCTGGGCGGCTAGCCCCGCCGCCCCAGACCTCGGACGTCGGACTCCGTTCCCCAGAACGTACGGCGGGCTCACCCGCACCCGATCCAACCGCCCGCCGGTCCCTTCGCACCCGATCCAGCCGCCAGGGGCACTTCGCACCCCACCCAGCCGCCAGGGGGCACTTCGCACCCTAAAGGTGCACCTCACACCCCGCATGCACGGTGCGAAGAGCACCGATCTGGAGCGAAGCGCGCCCGCGCTCCCGTACCAGGTCCGCTAGACCTGTGGACAACGCGCGCGGCCCCGAAAAAGCTTTCCACAGATCTACCTGACGGCTCCGCTACGGGGTGTCGATCGGGTTTGGGATGAACGCATGAACGACATCATCCTGCTCGATGAGCTGAGATCCCGGGGCTACGAGCACCCCGACATCCGACGCATGGTGCGCTCGGGCGAGCTGGTACGGCTGCGCCGCGCGGCCTACGCCCAGCACCCGCCCGACGGTCCGATCGGCGACAAGCATCGCCAACTGGTGCACGCGACCATCCCCTATCTCGGCGACGACACCGTGATCAGTCACGGCTCTGCGGCCGCGCTGCACGGACTGCCACTCTGGCCGCCAGCCGTATCGCACGTCCATGTCACTCGGTCCCGGAAATACGGTGGGAAACTCCGCACAGTCGTCCATGTCCACGCTGCAACGCTGACGGCAGACGACGTCGTACTCGTCGACGGCGTTCGCGTCACCAGCATTGCCCGGACCGTCCTCGATCTCGGACGCACGCTTCCGCTCGCGCAGTCGGTGGCCGGCGGCGATCGAGCACTGGCGACCGGAGTATCGCCCGACGAACTGGCGCGTACGGCAGCCGGCATGGAGCGCTGGCCGGGCATCCGGAGGGCTCGACACGCCGTCGAGCTCCTCGACCGGCGGAGCGAGAGCGCAGGCGAGTCAGCCAGCCGGGTGGAGCTGCTCGAGCTCAGTCTGCCGAGGCCCGACCTCCAGGTGAGGATCCTCGATGCGAACGGTCGACTGGTCGCGCGGAGCGACTTCGGCTGGCTCGATCGACGAACCGTCGGCGAGTTCGACGGCAAGATCAAGTACGGCCGCGCCCTCGAGCCGGGCAGGTCCATCGAGGACATCGTGTACGAAGAGAAGCTCCGTGAGGACGCCATCCGCGACCTCGGCTGGCAGGTAGTCCGCTGGACCTGGTCCGATCTGCAGCGCTCAGAGGTCATCCGCGACCGGCTGCTCCGGGCGTTCGCGCGCGCCGGGTCCGAACTCGGCTCGGGCGCAGCGAGCTTGCCCTCGTACCGGCCCTGACGGCGCATTCCCTCGCCGCCGCCCCGCGACTCCGCACCAGAACGGTTCACCTCGCACCAGGAATGCAGGGTGCGACGTGAACCCTTGGGGTGCGAAGTGGCCGGGCGTGACCGGCCGGGGTGCGAAGTGGCCAGGGCCTGACCGGCCGGGATGCGAAGTGGCCAGGCTGACCGGCCGGGTGCGAAGTGGCCAGGGCCGACCGGCGGGGTGCGAAGTGACCCGTGCAGTCAGGACCGGCGCGGCCCAGGACCGGCCGGACGACGGCGCCCGCCGCTGCGCCAACGGGCCAGTCGACCGCCACGGCCGAGCTCGCGAAGCCGGTCCTCGACCAGCTGGCGCTGCGCAGTCGGGGTCACGATCAGCAACTCATCGCCGATCTTGATCCGGTCCCGTCCGGCCGGTGAGAACGGCCGGTCGTCGCGGATCAGCAGCGAGACGACGGTGTTGGTCGGTAGCCGGAGCTCGGTGATCTCCATCCCGGCCAGCCGCGATCCCTCCGGGATCCGGACCTGGAGCAGGTCGGCGGAGATCTTGTCCAGCGGAGCGACCTCGACCTCCACGTCCCGGGTCGCGGCGTCGTCGATCAGCCCGAGTCGCCGGGCCATCCAGGGAAGGGTCGGCGCCTGAAGACAGGTGAAGACCACCACGAAGACCAGCACCACGTTGAACATGAACTCCGAGCCGGCCACATGGGCCGAAACGGGAATGGTCGCCAGCACGATCGGTACGGCCCCGCGCAGCCCGGCCCAGGACAGGAAAGCCTGCTCGCGGAGGGGGACCCGGAAGGGCGACGCCGAGATGAGCACGGACAGCGGGCGGGCGACGAAGGTCAGGACCAGACCTGCGGCGATGGCGATCGCGGCCTGCTGCAGGGTGACCGTCTGCGGTTGCACCAGCAGACCGAGCATCACGAACAGCCCGATCTGGGCGATCCAGCCGATCCCCTCGACGAACGACCGGGTCGCCGCCCGGTGCGGCAGCTGCGCGTTGCCCAGCATCACGGCACAGACGTACACGGCGGCGAACCCGCTGGTGTGCACCTCCGCACTCGCCGCGTACGTGAACACTGTCCAGACCAGCGCAGCAAGTGGATACAGGCCGGACGACGGCAGCGCGACCCGGCGCAGGATCGCCACGCCGAGCCAGCCGAAGCCAAGCCCGATCAGTACGCCGCCGGCCAGCTCGATCGCCATCAGGCCGACGATGCCCGGGAATCCGCCGGCGGGCATCCCCTTGGTCGCGGCCTCGCTGGCCAGCACGACGAGCAGCACGGTCGGTGCGTCGTTCAACCCGGACTCGGCCTCCAGCGCCCCCCGCAGCCGGTGCGGGATCGGAACGTTCCGCAGCACCGAGAACACCGCCGCGGCGTCGGTCGGTGAGGTGACCGCACCGAGCAGGAGCGAGATCCACAGATCGAGCCCGAGCACCAGGTGACAGAACAGCGTCACCAACGACACGCTGACCGCGATGCCGAGTGTGGCCAGCACCCCGGCCACCCCGATGGACGGTCTGATGTCAGCCCACTTGGTGGTCAGGCCGCCTTCGGCCAGGATCACGACCAGAGCGCCGAACCCGAGAGCGCGGGCCAGGTCGGGATCGGTGAGGTTCAGCCCGAGCGGAGCCATCGCCATGCCGAGGGCGAGGAAGAGCAGCAGCGACGGCAGCCCGATCCGGGCACCGATCCGAGCGGCCAGGATGGCCGCGATCAGCACGACGGCACTCACCAGGAGGATGCCGTCGAGGTCGATCATGCACACATCTTTCCGGATGACCGCGGCTGGCCGGACCGGCGCTTGCCGACGTACCCTTGCTGCTCGATCGGTCGTCGGCCACATCGCAGGCGATCGAGGAGGTGAGCGCGATGATCCGACCCCGGTGGTCCTCGGCGCCGCGCATCGAACTGGTCGACCGGGAGTTCTCACCGCTGCCGCCCCCGAGTCTGGTGATGCGTCGGATCGCAGCGGAGGCCTTGATCCTGCAGGACGATGCCGAAGAGGTGCTGGCGATGATCGCCCGGGGCGAGCACCTCGGCCAGGTCGCACCCCGGGGAGGCCCCTTGGTACGCCGGTTCTTCGCGCTGGCCGACGAACTGCCGAGTCCCGACGAATGCCGCGAGGACGAGGATGCGCGGGCGTGCCGGGCACTGCGAACCATCCTGAACCACCACGCGATGCAGGTCGCCACGGCGCTGGATTTTCTGGCGGTCTCCTGGCGCTCCGAGCGGCTGGCCGAGCAGACCAGCCGGATGGGTGGTCTCGGCGAGCCCGCCGAGATCCTCGACGCGATGTACCACGATCTGATCGCCCGGACCTGAGCCGTCCACCCGGCTGCCGGACCCGCTGGTGGTCATGCCCGAGAAGAGTGCGGCGCGTGCTCTAAGGTGCGTCTCGTGGCGACGACCGACCGGTTGTTCACCGTCGGGATCCCCTGCTTCGACGGCCGCTCGTTGCTGCGTACCTGCATCCAGTCCGTGGTGGATCAGACGTTTCCGCGGGAACGGGTCGAGATTCTGGTCGCCGACGATGGAAGCACCGAGCCGGAGACCCTCGACATCCTGCGAGGCTTCGAGAAGGACCTGGCCGGCGAGCCGGGCTTCTTCCGGGTGCTCTGGTCGGACACCAACTCCGGCGGCGCGGCACGCCCCCGCAACCGGGTCCTCGACGAGGCGGCGCGGTGAGTACGTCTTCTTCGTCGACTCCGACGACACGATCGGTCCCGAGGCGCTGGAACGGATCGGGCAGGCCATCGCGGATCAGCCGGCGAGTCGGCCGGTCGACTGGATTGCCGTCAACGAGGTGGCCGTGAACGGCCGGGCCACCGTGTTCCGGGCGCGACAAACCCAGCTCGAGGTGCCGCGGGCCCGCGCGCTGGGCACGCTGACCGTGCACAAGATCTTCCGACGGGCCGAGGTCGAGCGGCAGGAGCTGCGCTTCGACGAGGGCCTGCCGTCCGGCCAGGACGTCGCCTTCTCGTTCCCGTTCATCCTCGGAGCATCGCGGTTCCTGATGCTCGGCGGGTACGACTTCTATCGGCTCACCCAGCACACCGACGACAGCAGCCAGCCGGCCCACCTGTCGCAGACCGCAGACCATCCCGACGCGATGATCGCCAAGAACGAGCGGATCCTCCGGGTCATGCTGACTGCGCTGCGAGCGAGCTCGCTACCGGATGAGGAGCGTCGTGAGATCGCGGCCCGGGTCATCCTGCCCCGGATCCTGGTCCGCGAGCGGTATCTCCGGGCCATTGTGTACGCCGGGCCGGACGTCGGCCCCCCGGCGCTGGGTCGATTGTCCGAGCTGCTTGCCGACCCGTTGATCACCGATCTCGACACCGCGGCCCTGCACGGCCTGCCACGCGATCGGCTGGCGGTGATCTCTGCGGCGGACTGGGACGAGCTCGCCCGACTGGAGGGTCCGGCGATCCCGCGCTGGCTCCGGTTCCGGCCGACGAGCAGGTGGGTGTCTCGCGCACGCCGGTTCGCCGATGCGGCGGTGATCCGCGCCCGACACAAGGACCTGAGTCGCGAGCTCGGCCGGCTCCGGCGCACCGAGGCGGAGCTGCGGACCGAGTTGGCCCGGCTGGAAAAGCTGCACGACGAGCTCGCCCGGAGCGGGGCGGTCACCTCCGCGGCCGCGGTTCCCGGCCGGATCCGGCTGGTGCCGACGGCCTGGCCCGAGGATCTGAGCGCGACGGTCGTCGGCGGGGCGGACGACGCGTCCGGAGGCGGTCGGTCGAGGCGCTGCTACCGCGTAGTGATCGACGGGGTGGTCGCGGAGCAACCGATGCTGGCCGCCACGACCTACATCGACGCCCAAGGCCACGACCAGCTCAGCCTGACCCTGATCGAAGCTGACGGGACGGTACGCGACGTACCCGCCGACGATCGTTGACCGATCCTCGCTCAACGCCTCCATCTTCGGAGAAGACACTACATCTAGGTAGTTACATCTGTGTCATTTCCAGATATGGTAGTCGAGTAGCTGGTTCGGCCCGGCAGCCGGTCGGGTCGTCGTAAGAGGGAATCCGGTGGGAGACCGGAACTGCCCCGCAGCGGTGAGTGGGAACGACCGCCGTCAGACGCACTGGGAGAGATCCCGGGAAGCGACGGCCACTAGGCCCCGGTCCTGGACCCAGGACCCTGCCCACGAGTCCGAAGACCTGCCAGCACCGCCCGTCAGGGTGCCCGGTCCGCAGCCTCGTGGGAGGGCTGAGCCGCTCGCCGTGCCGTTCCTCGGCGCGGTCGTTCGGTCATCCACGGTCTCGCATCGGTCGCCAGAGGTCTCGATCCGAGGGAAGTCATGACCACACCACCCGCCCTGTCCCCAGCCGCCGCGATCCGCGTACGGAAGCGCGACGGCAGCCTCGAGCCGTACGACGGTTACGAGATCGCGCGATCGATCGAAGCTGCCGCCCGCGGTCTCGACGACGCCGTCACCCGGGCCACCCAGATCCAGGCGGAGCTGGAGATCGTCCTGTTCGACGCGATCACCACCGAGCAGCTGGACGAGACGGTCATCCAGGTCGCCCTGCAGAACGTGAAGGACGATCCCGCGTTCGACACCATCGCGGCCCGACTGCTGGCCAAGACGCTGTACAAGAAGGTCTTCGGTCAGACCCACGACCTGTTCGGCGAGGCGGAGCTGGCGGCGATCACCCTGCTGCACCGGGAGTTCTTTCCCGGTTACGTCGAGCGGGCGGTGGGTCGCGGGCTGCTGGATCAGCGGCTGGCGGAGCTGTTCGACCTCCCGACCCTGGCCGCTGCGCTCGATCCGGCCCGGGACGACCTGCTGCGCTACGTCGGGCTGCAGACGATGCGGACCCGGTACATGATCACCGACGCGATGGACGGGCGGGGGGATCGCCGGCCGATGGAGGTCCCCCAGTTCTTCTGGATGCGGGTAGCGATGGGTCTCTCCCTGAACGAGACGGATCCGACCGCGGCGGCGCTGGGGTTCTACGACAAGATGTCGCGGCTGGACTACCTGGCCGCGGGCTCGACGCTGGTGAACGCCGGCACCTCGTACGCCCAGCTCTCCAACTGCTTCGTGATGCAGATGGAGGACGAGATCGAACACATCGCCAAGTCGGTGCGGGACGTGATGTGGCTGACCAAGGGCACCGGCGGGATCGGGATGTCGGTCACCAAGCTGCGCAGCGAAGGGTCGCCGATCCGGTCCAACAACACGACCTCGACCGGCCCGATCCCGTTCATGCACACCATCGACTCGACGCTTCGGGCGGTCTCGCGCGGGGGCAAGAAGTTCGGCGCGCTGTGCTTCTACCTGGAGAACTGGCACCTCGACTTCGCACAGTTCCTCGACCTGCGGCAGAACTCGGCGACCCGTACCGGCGGACCCGGACCGCGAACACCGCGGTCTGGATCTCCGACGAGTTCATGAAGCGGGTCCGCGACGACGCCGACTGGTACCTGTTCGACCCGCTGGAGACGCCGGACCTGATCGAGCTGTACGGGGCCGCGTTCTCCGCCCGCTACGCGGAGTACGTCGCGATGGCGGAGTCCGGTGACCTGCGCCGGTTCACGAAGCTGCGGGCCCGCGAGCAGTTCCAGGCCATCCTGATCTCGCTGCAGACCACCTCGCACCCGTGGCTGACCTGGAAGGACACGATCAACACCCGGGCGCTGAACAACAACACCGGCACGATCCATCTGTCCAACCTGTGTACCGAGGTCTGCCTGCCGCAGGATCGCGACAACGTCGCGGTCTGCAACCTGGCCTCGATCAACCTGTCGACCCACCTGATCGGCGCGGAGATCGACTGGGACAAGCTGCGCGACTCGGCGCGGTCCGCGATCCGTCAGCTGGACAACCTGATCGACATCACCATCTCCTCGGTTCCGGAGTCGGAGCACTCCAACCGCGAGAACCGCGCCGTCGGGCTGGGCGTGATGGGCTTCACCGACATCGTCGAGCGGCTGGGACTCTCCTACGAGAGCGACCAGGCGTACGCACTGATCGACGAGCTGATGGAGTTCATCAGCTTCCACGCGATCGACGAGTCGGCCGACCTGGCCCGGGAGCGCGGCAGCTACCCGAACTTCGCCGGGTCGCGGTGGTCGCAGGGCCTGGTGCCGATCGACACCGTCGACCTCCTCGAGCGTGATCGTGGAGTGCCGGTCAGGGTCGACCGCACCGCACGACTGAACTGGGAGGCGTTGCGGACCAAGGTCGCCGGCGGGATGCGGAACGCGACCCTGATGGCGATCGCGCCGACCGCCTCGATCGGCCTGGTCGCCGGCACCACGCCCGGGCTCGATCCGCAGTTCTCGCAGATCTTCAGCCGGGCCACCTCGGCCGGCAAGTTCCTCGAGGTGAACCGGAACCTGGTCGCCGATCTGAAGGAGCGGGGGCTGTGGGAGGAGGTCCGTGAGGATCTGCTCCGTCACCAGGGAGATCTGTCCACGCTGGAGCGGGTGCCGTCGGATCTGAAGGCGATCTATCAGACCTCCTTCCAGCTGTCGCCGTACGCCTTCCTGAACGTCGCCGCCCGCGCCCAGAAGTGGATCGACCAGGCGATCAGCCGGAACATCTACCTTGCCAGCCGCGACCTCGGCGAGATGGTGTCGCTCTACGCCGCTGCCTGGGAGATGGGCGTGAAGACCACCTACTACCTGCACATGATGCCCCGGCACACCGCGGAGCAGTCCACGGTCAAGGTGAACAAGGCCGAACTTGTACGTCCCGCCGGCGACCCGACCACCCGGCGCGGATTCGGTGCACGGAAGGCCACGGCGTCGGTGCCGACGGTGGCCTCCGCCGTGACCCTGGACCTCGCCGAAGTGGTCGACGACACCTCCTGTCCAACCGATCCCATGGAGCGCCTGCAGTGCGACTCCTGCCAGTGAGAACGCCAGATCAAAGAACGGACGCCTGATCATGACTGTCACCGCCACCACCGCCGGAATCCTCGGCACCGGTATCACCGACGGCCTGCTGCTCAAGCCGGTCACCTACCCGTGGGCGTACGAGCTCTACAATCAGGCCGTCGCGAACACCTGGTTCCCGCACGAGGTTCAGCTCGGCGAGGATCTGGCCGACTTCGCCCGGATGAGCGACGACGAACGACACGCGCTGACGCACCTGATGAGCTACTTCAACCCGAACGAGCTGCTGGTCAACAAGGCGCTCGCCTTCGGCGTCTATCCGTACGTGAACGCCGCCGAGTGCCATCTCTACCTGGCCAAGCAGATGTGGGAGGAGGCCAACCACTGCATGGCCTTCGAGTACGTCCTGGAGACGTTCCCGATCGACCGGGCCGCCGCATACGCGTCGCATGTCACCGTCCCGTCGATGGCGGCCAAGGAGGAGTTCGAGGTGCACTACATCCGTCGGATGACCGAGCAGACTCTCGACATCTCAACTCTGGAAGGAAAGCGGGACTTCGTCCGCAACCTCGTCGCGTACAACGTCATTCTGGAAGGGATCTGGTTCTACTCCGGGTTCATGGTCGCGCTGTCGTTCCGGCAGCGAAACCTGTTGCGCAACTTCGCGTCCTTGATCGACTGGATCGTCCGCGACGAGAGCCTGCACCTGAAGTTCGGCATCAACTTGATCTTGACCGTCCTGGAGGAGAACCCGGAGATCGCGGACGAGGAGTTCGCCGACGAGATCCGCGGGATGATCCTGCAGGCCGTGGCGATGGAGGAGGCGTACAACCGGGACCTGCTGCCGAACGGGATCCTGGGGCTGAACGCCGACTACATCAACAGCTACGTGAAGTACCTCGCGGATCGCCGGCTCGAGGAGCTGGGCTTCGAACCGGCGTACGGCGTCGCCAATCCGGCCAAGTGGATGGCGACGGCCAACGACACCCTGCAGCTGGTGAACTTCTTCGAGTCGATCAACACCTCCTACGAGGTCGATGCCCGGGCGGCGCGCTGAACCTGCGCGGGGTCAGGGCCGGCTCGACAGCCTTCGCGTCTGCGACTCCGACGGCTGGGCCGTGAATTCCGGATCTAGCGCTTCCGTCGGATCAGGGCTCTGCCGGCGAGAACGGTCCGCGCTACACCCCAAGCGACGGCCAGTACGGTCGCGGCGACGAGCAGGATGCCGATGTCGGGATCCGATCGGGCCAGCCCAACGGTCGTGGTGTCGAACGCTCGCGGCAGATAGAGCCAGATCAGCGCCAGAACGCCGATGTCGAGCAGAAGCATCCCGGCGAAGATGATCATCCGGCGGCGTGGGGGGCGTCCGGAACCGCGGCGGGATCGACGAAGCAGCGCGATCGACCAGGCCAGGCTCATCAGCAGCAGAGCGGTGATCGCTGCCGCGACCTGCCAGTCGTACTGCTGAAGCAGCGGTTCGGCGGCGATGGTCAGCGCCGTCGGGATCTCGAACTCCCAGCCGGGCCGGACGAACCAGCCCATCGCGTACGCGGCGAAGTCGCCGGTCGCGAACGCGGGCCGATGCAACTCGGCGACCGAGCCCGCGCTGAGGATCTGCGCGCCCCACGTAGCCGCCGTCGAGATTCATGATCAACACCTGGGCCAGATCGGCCGCCGAGGCGTAGGTGATTGCCGACGGCATCATGCTGGCCGGTTCGGGAACGGCCGTCGGCCGGAAGCGGCCGTACCAGGGATAGAAGCCGGCGGCCGCGTCCGATCCCGGATGTGGTCCGACGGAGGCTGTCCGCATCCCTGTCGGACCGAAGATGTGCTTCGGGAGGTAGTCCGCGAAGGACTCGCCGGAGACGATCAGTCCGAGGATGTTGTAGTTCGTGTTGGAGTAGTGGAACGCGGTGCCGGGTGCGGAGATCAGCTCGACCCTGTCGAGGGCCCGGATCCCCCGCTCCAGCGCCTGCGGACTGTCGTCGTCGAGCAGACCGTTCTCGCTCGGGGTGCTGGTGGGCATACCACTGATATGGTGCAGGAGCTGAGCGACCGTGATCTTCGCCGACGCCGCCGGGTCCGCGGTGCGGAACCACGCCAGGTACGTCGTCACCGGAGCGTCCAACTCGACCTTGCCGCCCTCGATGAGTTGCATCACGGCCGTCGCCGTCAGATTCTGACTGAGCGAGGCAAGCAGCATCGGCGTCTGGGGGTGAGCTTTCGGCCCGTGCCGTCGGGCACCCCGGTCGCGCTCAGCGCGACCACCGACGTACCGCTGACGAGCGCGAACTCAGCTCCCGGCAGGCCGCGCTCGGCGACCTGGTCCGCCAGATATAGGTTGATCCGGGCGACGGTGGCCGCGTCGGGCGTCTGCTCGGCCGGGTCGGCGGCGGCAGGTTGGGCAAAGCCGATCAGCAGCGCCAGCACGGCGGCGACCGGAGCAAGAGTGTCGACCCACCACACCCGTCTGCCGGCAGCGCGTCGCGGAATCATCGGCCACCCGCCGGCGTGGGCACCCCGGATTCCGCAGTCATCCGCCACCTCTGGGGCGAGGATAGCGTCGATGGGCACGGTCGGAGGACAGCTTTCGCGACGTGCGGCTACCGTGCGGTCATGCCGCCCAAGTATGCCGATGTCGACGCCTACCTCGGCTCCCTGCCGCCCGACACGCGGGGCGTCCTCATCGAGCTCCGGCGCCGACTGCTGGCAATCGCCCCGCCGGGCGCCGTCGAGGCGATCTCGTACCAGCTGCCGACGATCAAGCTCGACGGCAGGAACCTCGTCCACTACGCGGGGTGGCGGCACCACGTCTCGCTGTACCCGGTGCCAGATGGCGACGAGGCGCTGTCGGCGGAACTGGCACCCTATGCCGACGGCAAGGGCACCCTGAAGTTCCCACTCGGCCGGCCGATCCCGTACGACCTGATTGAGCGAGCCGCTGCGGCGCTGATGGCCGCGCGCGCCTGATCCGCGGCCCTGGCGAACGCCAGTTCGTCGCTCGACGGACGTCGGGCCCTGAGCGCCGTCCTCATGCGCGAATGGACCGTACCGCAACCGTCCAGTGACCGAAGTTACGAATTCGTGACTATCGGCGGCCACGGCGCAGTGTCGCCGTTGGTACGGTCCGGGTGGGGCATGTTGGGAATCGTCGTCTGAGCCGCAGACGGCTGTCACGAAACCGCGGGGAATTGGTTCGTGGCGTCAGTCAGCACGTCTGGGCACATCGCCTACTTTCCGAACGCACCTCGGCCGTCCCGGTCGAGTTGCGGAGGAGCCTCGGTAGGTCTCGGATCCGGGGGGAAGTTTTGCGCATGTCGGGGACGCTCAAGGTGCTGCGGGCACCGTTCACCATTCTTACCGCCATCACCCTGGCGGTCGTCAGCTTGCTGATGCTCGGGGCCGCGCCGGCCGCCGCTGCGCCGGACCCGGTGGCGCAGCCCGCCGCGGACCCGCCGCCCACCGTGACCGCAGATGCCCTGCCGACCTGGCAGATCAACGGCGTCGTGTGGAGCCAGGCCATCATCGGTGACACCGTCTACGTCACCGGCTCCTTCACGAGAGCAAGGCCACCGGGAGTGGCCGCCGGCGGCGCGGGCGAGGTCGTCGCCAACAACATCTTCGCCTACCGACTGTCCACCGGCGACCGGGTCACGACCTTCGCTACCAACCCGGGACTCAACGCGCAGGGCCTCGTCATCCGGGCTTCTGCGGACGGCAGCCGCCTCTGGGTCGGCGGTGACTTCACGACCGTCAACGGCACGGCCCGAGGTCACCTCGCGGCCCTCAGCCCGGCCGACGGCTCTCTCGTGACCGGCAACGGTTTCGTGCCGCCCAACGTCAGCGGGCAGGTGCGCGGGCTCGGGCTCACGGCCGCCACCGCCTACGTGGGCGGCAACTTCCTGTCCGCGAACGGGATCGCCCGCACCCGCCTGGCGGCCTTTTCCACCAGCACCGGTGCTATGTCCGGGTGGGCCCCTGCGGCCGCCGGCGGCTACGTCTGGGCGATGACGATGTCGCCCGACCTGACCCGCGTCATTCCTGCGGGCTCGTTCACGACGCTGAGCGGTCAGCCGGCCTACGGCATGGGATCGCTGATGGCGTCGGACGGCTCCGTCAACCCGTGGCCGGCACAGGAGAGGATCCGCGACGCGGGCGCCAACGGCGCGATCACGGCCGTCAAGGCTGACGCGACGCAGATCTACGGCACCAGCTACAGCTTTACGCAGGACGGAAGTGCCGACTGGGAGGGCACGTTCGCGATCGACCCCATGTCGGGCCAGATCAACTGGGCCAACGACTGCCTGGGTGACACCTACGACATCGCGCCGGCCGGCGATGTGCTCTACAGCGCGTCGCACGAGCACGATTGCACCGTAGTCGGCGGGTGGCCCGACACCAATCCGCGCGTGCGCTGGCAGAAGGCCGCGGCACAGTACTCACACACCACAGGCGACGTCTCGACAAAGGACGACGTCTACGGCTGGGCCGGCCGCAATGGCCTGGTCGGTGTCGCCTACGCCAAGCTGCTGCACTGGTACCCGAACTTCGCGTTCGGCTCCTACACCAGCGCCGGGCAGGCTGCCTGGGCGGTCGACGCCTCCAGCGACGGCCAGTGGGTCGTCTACGGTGGCGAGTTCCCACGGGTGACCAACGTGGCGCACAGGGCCTCGTGCGCTTCCGCGCCCGTGCCGCGGCGCCGAACAAGTCGGGTGCCACCTACTCCACCATACCGGCGACGCCGACCCCGACCACCAACGCCGCATCTCTCGCAGCGGGCACCGCCCGCGTGACCTGGGGATCGGCCTGGGACATGGACGACCGGACACTGACCTACGACGTCCTCCGCGACAACAACACGTGGGTGTACTCGACCACGGGTGACTCGAACTTCTGGACGCTGCCCAAGATGGGGTTCGTGGACAAGAACCTTCCGGTCGGGTCCACGCACACGTACCAGGTGCGGATCACCGACCCCAACGGGAACACTCTTTGGAGCCCGATCTCCAACACCGTCACCATCGCCAGCGGATCGCCGAGCGCCTACGCGAACACGGTGATCGCTGACGGCGCCAGCCACTTCTGGCGGCTCGGCGAACCGTCCGGCACCGCGGCCCTGGACTGGGCGGGCTTCGACGACGACACGCTCTCGGGCGGCTACACCCGCGGCCAGTCCGGCGCTATCACCGCCGACACCGACGCGGCGACCGGCTTCGACGGCAACAGCGCCTACGCGGCGCAACCCGCACCGCAGTCCCAGGGCCCGAACGTGTTCAGCGATCGAGGCGTGGTTCAAGACCACCTCGACGACCGGCGGCAAGATCGTCGGGTTCGGCAACCAGCCACCGGCACGAGCAACAACTACGACCGGCACGTCTACATGGATGCCGCACGGCCACGTGCTGTTCGGCGTCTACAACAACGCGCAGCTACACCGTCAGCACGCCGGCACGTTCAACGACGGCCAGTGGCACCACGTCGTCGGCACCTTGGCCGCGAACGGAATGACGTTCTACGTCGACGGCAAGCGCGTCGGCACGAACGCCGGCACGACTCGTCGGCACAGCCCTACAACGGGTACTGGCGCATCGGCGGTGACAGCACCTGGAGCGGCAACCCGTACTTCAACGGGACTCGATCGACGACGTCGCGATCTACCCCACTGCTCTGAACCTGACCCAGGTGCAGCAGCACTACACCGACAGCGGACGCACCCCGCCCGGTGGTGCAACTCCCACCGACACCTACGGGAAGACGATGCGACGCGACTCGCCGGACATCTACTACCGCCTCGGCGAACCAACGGCACGGCCAACGACCGCCGCCGACTCGTCGGGTAACGGCAACGCCGGAACGTACTTCGGCACCGAGACCAAGGGCGTGTCCGGCCCGGTCGACCGGGACGACCGACACAGCCGTCACCTTCAACGGCACGACCGGCAGCGTGTCGTCGAGCAACACGTCGTTCAACAATCCCCAGCACCTACTCCGAGGAGGCTTGGTTCAAGACGACGACGACGAACGGGCGGCAAGCTCATCGGGTTCGGCTCCGCAGACCGGCACGTCGAGAGAATACCGACCGCCACGTCTACATGGAGACGACGGCAAGCTGACCTTCGGTGCGTACAACGGCACCAAGGTGACGATCACCTCGCCGAACGCGTACAACGACGGCCAGTGGCACCACGTCGTCGCGACCAGGGCACGAGCGACGGCATGAAGCTCTATGTCGACGGATTCGATGGTGGCGAGCAACCCGAACACTGCGAGGCGCAGGCCTACACGGGTTACTGGCGCATCGGCGGCGACACGGCGTGGAACGGCAGCGACGTACTTCGCCGGCACCATCGACGAGGCCGCGGTCTACCCGGTGGCGCTGTCGGCCGACCAGATCGACAACCACTACAAGGCGTCGCCGCTCGGCCCGCAGAACCAGCAGCCGATCGCGGCGTTCACCGCGACTCCGAACAACCTGTCGGTGCTCGGTCGACGGGTCGGGTTCGTCCGATCCCGACGGCACCATCGCGTCGTACTCGTGGGACTGGGGTGACGGCTCGCCGGCTGACTCCGGTCGCCACGGCGACGCACACGTACGCGACGGCCGGCCACGTACACGGTCACGCTGACCGTCACCGACAACAACGGCGGCCAGACCACAGCGTGTCGAAGTCACCGTGACGGTCGTCGCGCCGAACCAGGCACCCGACCGCAGCGTTCACCGCAACCCCGAACGGGCTGACGGTGTCGGTCGACGGCTCGACGTCGTCCGACCCGACGGCACCATCGTCGTCGTACTCGTGGAACTGGGGTGACGGGACGGCGACACCTCGGGTCGCCTCGGCCACGGCGAGCCATACGTACGCCACGGCCAACACGTACACGGTGACCCTCACCGTCACCGACAACGACGGCGCGACCGGCACCAAAACCGCCTCGGTCACCGTGACGGCCCCGGCATTCCTCGCCAAGGACGACTTCGGCCGCACGGTGGCCGGCGGCTGGGGCTCGGCGGACGTCGGCGGTGCGTGGACCGTCACAGGACCGCTGGACAGGTGGTCGGTGGCCGGTGGCCGCGGGCTCGTCAGCCTGAACGCGGGCAACGGCTACACGGCGAACCTGCCGTCGCTGTCGACCACGAGCACCGACGTCACCTTGTCGGTGGCCTCTGACAAGCCGGCGACGGGCGGAGGCCAGTACGTCAGCGTCATCGGGCGCCGGGTCAGCAGCACGGTCGACTACCGTGCCAAGCTGCAGATCACCTCGACCGGGGCGGTCTCGATGTGGGTGGCTCGGACCTCGGGTGGAACCGAGACGTTGCTGCCTGGGGGCGGCGTCGTCAGCGGGCTCACCTACGCGGTGGGTGACCGGCTCGAGGTGCGCCTCCAGGTCACCGGCACCAGCCCGACGACTGTGCGGGCGAAGGTGTGGAAGTCCGGCGGCACGGAGCCCACGACGTGGACCCGGACGGCCACCGATTCGACGGCCGGTCTCCAGGTCGCCGGATCGGTCGGGATGTACTACTACCTGTCGAGCTCGACCAACAACGCTCCGGTCGTGTTCTCCACCGACGGGTTCAGCGTCGCGACCCCGTGATCGTGGTGCGACGGCCGGCGGGTGGCGCGCGAGGGCGCAACCCGCCGGCCGTGGCACGTTAGCGGCGTCTCAGGCGTCCCGGTCGGCGGCACCGTCTGAGACTAGAAATCACAAGCGCCGCCCCGGCAATGAACCGGGGGCGGCGCCTTCCCCTAGTCAAAAGGGCGGTGGCGGCGGGATTTGAACCCGCGGAGGGTTGCCCCTCACGCGCTTTCGAGGTCTGCCATCAGGTCGCAGGAGCAGTCCTCGGCCGAGGGTTCAGGCGTACCCGGCCTTGTCGACATCGTCGGTGGACTCTGCTGAACGACCCCGGATGAGACTGCCGCTGAGACTGCTGGCCCCCACACAACGGAAGACCCGCCCGCGGTTCGTGCTCACCAGCGCGCGGGGAGTGACGCCGTCTCCTGGCGCCGCGCTCCGGGCCCGTTCCGACTGGAGCCGGTCGGTTCCCGGGTCGTCCGCCTGATGGGCGAGAATCGGCCGGGTGGAAGCTGGCCCGCGGCCTGAGCCCGACGCCGCCGAGAAACCGTCGACGCTGCTACAGATCAGCGGCCCTCATGGCGCTATCTGGCCCGCCGCACCGCGCAGGAGTTCCTCCGCGACGACTGCCTCGATCTCGCTGCCGGCCTGACCTACTACGCGGTGGTCGCCGTTCTACCCGGGCTGATCGCCCTGATCTCCCTGCTCGGCGTGGTCGGTCAGGGGCCGGAGTCCGTGGCCACCATCCTCGAGGTGGCCCGCGAAGTCGTGCCGGCCTCGTCGCTGGGGACCATCGAACCACTGCTGCAAGGTCTCACTCAGACCCCGCGAGCGGCGCTGGCCCTGGTCCTCGGCATTCTGGGCGCCCTCTGGTTCGTCTCGGGCTACGTGACGGCCTTCGGTCGCGCGTTGAACCGCATCTACACCATCCGGGAGGGTCGGCCGATCTGGAAGCTGCAGCCTCTGATGATCTTGGTCACTGTGGTGCTCGGGCTGCTATGCCTGTGCGCCGTCGTGCTCTTGTTGATCTCCGGGCCGTTGGCGCGGGCAATCGGCCAGGTCCTCGGCTTCGGCTCGGGCGTCGTACTGGTGTGGAACATCGTCAAGTGGCCACTGCTGGTGGTGATCGGGGTCTTGGTGATCGCCCTGCTCTACTACCTGACCCCGAACGTCCGGCAGCCGCGATTCCGTTCGTTGAGTCCGGGGGCGGCGCTGGCCATCGTAGTGTGGCTGGCCGCGTCGGCGGTCTTCGGCATTTTCGGCGCCAACTTCTCCACCTACAACGCGATGTACGGATCGCTCGCCGGCGGGATCGTCTTCCTCGTCTGGTCGTGGCTCACCAACATAGCGTTGCTCCTTGGGGCCCAGCTGAACGCGGAGATCGAAAGGGTCCGCGAACTGCAGGGCGGCATGGTCGCCGAGCGACGCGTTCAGCTGCCCGCTCGTGACACCCGAGGCAGCGAGAAGGAGCCCGTGCAACGCCGGAAGGACGTCGACGCCGGCCGCGAGATCCGCGAGCGTCACGACGAGGCCGGCGATTCGCCCGACCCGCTGGACTGACCAGTGGTGGTGTCGCGCACTCGGGGGGTGACCGGAGTGCTTTCTCACTCTTCAGGACAGGCGAGATCGATGCCTTGTCGGGTAGTCCTGGCAACCGGCAGGCTGCGATGACATCCGCCTCCACCACCCGAGCGGAACAATAGAGGGCGGGCTCAACCCGTCAATGCAATACGTGTGTCGAGGTACGGCTTGATGAATGGTCGCCCGGCGTTGCCGCTGGATGTCAGCGACGATTCTAGGCCCGGATCCGTTCCAGCTAGGCTAGCGATGACGCGGCCCGTGCCACTCCGCCCTGCAAGGGGGCGTGACCTGGCAGATGAGTTCCCGATGGGCTACGACTCGCCCCAACCGGCCCGGATGCGGTATGGCCAGCCACTGGCTCGGCAGTGCACCGTTTGTCCCGGCTGCCTCTCGCCGCAGGCGACGGCCTGACAAAACTGACGCCGGGCCCGTGACCCTCGCGTCGAGTTGTGCCACGCTGGATGACAATCCCGGGAGCATCGACGCCCGCGTCGAGCTGCCAAGAAATGGACGGTGGTCATGAGAACTCTTGCGTACGATGGCCCGTCCCTTGTCCATGTGCGTAGCGCCTCTGGCGGCTCGGACGCCCAGGCCGTCGATGCCATCGTGCAGGTCACGGCTACGCGAATCTGGGCGGAGGACTTCTCGCTACACGAGGGTCGCAGAGACCAGGTGGAGGGGAGACTGGTGCGTCACGAAAGCCTCGCCGATGTCCTCGAGGTCGGCGCTGGTCCATCATGCGCCCGTGTTGGCGATGTTCTCTATCTGCGGTTGACGGTCGCATGCGGCAGATGCGTGAACTGCGAGAGGAGGTTGCCGGAGTATTGCGTTGCGGGACAGCCGGGACCCGATGGCGCTGGCACCCCCGATGTAACCGCCAGCGATTGGTCGGTCAGCGTTCCCGAGTTGGATGACGCCTGGCGACGCCTGATCCGGCTGCTGCACGCTCACCCCGCAGGCTTGCATTCGGCACCTTTGGGTCGGGCCATGCTGTCGAAGATCGGGTCCGACGGATCGTGTCCGGAGGAAACGCCCTTGGACTACCAGCACTTCGATCGGTGGGACGGGGCCTGGATCTCCCTGTTCCGATGCGCAATCTGATCGAGCCCCCGAGCTGGCCTTTCTTCCCGACAGAAGCCAGGAGATCAGGGTTTAGACGACCAGCTACCTGCTGCAAATATCGTTCTCGGGTGTGGCGCGTGACGGCATCGACCTCGATGAGGCGCTGCTGCTGAAGGCGTCGGACGCGGCGCAGATGACTCGTATGGTCAGCAAGCTGTCACAGCGGAGTGCGTCGGGCTCGACGTGGCCACTCACGTTGGCCCATGCTGCCATTTCTGAAACGCGCCCAGAAACTTGAATCGAGCAACTGACGGCGCCCCTCAACACCGTGCCGGGTTGCTCAACCCGCAGTCACCGCCCAACCGTGCGGAGGGACTGCGCCCGCCAGGGCGGGCTGTGCTTCGAGCATTTCTGCGGCGTTGCTGAGCATTAACGGCGTGGCTTCCGGGTTCAGGGCCAGAGTCAAGGATTCCTCGCCAAGGCGGGCCCTGGACCGCACGATCAGACGCGCCTTCTCCACCAGTTCGATGGGGAGCACCCCATCGACAAGCCAGGGATGGCGCCGGCGGAGGCCGATCATTCGCCGATACGTTTCCTCCACCCCCGGGTGGGAGTGATCGACCAGCCCCCGCTCGGGCGGCATCTCCAGTCGTACGGCATCGTCCCCGCTCGGGCGATCCTCCTTGATCGCCTCCAACCCGAACTCGTCGCCGTAGTACACACTCGGCACTCCGGGCAGGAAGCACAGCAGCGCCACGGCATGCGACCAGTGACGCTGATCGCGGATCTGGCTGGCCACCCGGGTCACGTCGCCGCTGTGCCCGACTCAAGGCCGTACGCCTCGGCATGTTCGAGATTGGGCAAGGGGCCTTACTCGGATGGCTTGATGTTCTGGTTGACCCTGAAGACGTTGTCGGGGTCGTAAGCTGCCTTGACTTCAGCCAGCCGTGGGTAGTTGTCGCGATAGCTGGCTCGGACGCGATCGTCACCCTCATCCATCATCATGTTCACGTAGGCACCACCGGCCGAATAGGGGTGGAGAGCCTCGAAGTAATCGATGGACCAGCGCCGGATCGCGTCCGCGTCGGCCGGCTCGGCGCTTACACCGGCAAATACGGACCCCCAGGTCGCGTCCCGATAGCCCCAGGCGGTGTCGCCGGAGCCGACGTCGTGCGCGGCCCCGTCGATCGGGTACATGTGCATAGTCGACTGGAAGGTAGGGAGCGCCGATCCGAATCGTTGATGGATCTCAACGGCGGCGTCGGGGATGGTATTGACAAAGTCGGCCCGCCAGTACCACTGCTGGCCCCTGGGATACAGACCGTCGAAGGCGCCCTGCAGTGCGGCGTGCGGCATCGGGGCGACACCGTGCAGCAGGGGCACCGGGACGCTGTCCAGCAGCGGAGCCATCGCCCGCCGGGCCCCGTCCTCGTCGCCGACGTAGGCCCACACGACCGCGCAGACTGGGCGGAGGTGAAGCTCTTCGGGGAACGGTGGCGCGGGTGGCACCTGGGTGTAGGCGAAGAAGCCGGTCAGTTCTCTGGGGGCGTTGGGGAGGAAATCGCGGTATGCCTTGAGCACCTCCTCACCCTGTTCGACCGCCCAGAACGTGGGTCCACCGACGAACCGCGAAACATCGTGCAGTTGGAACGTGAACGAAGTGACGACGCCGAAGTTCCCACCGCCGCCGCGGAGCGCCCAGAACAGATCGGGTTCCTCGGTTGCGCTGGCGTGCACCTGGCGTCCGTCGGCCAAGACGACGTCGGCAGCGAGGAGGTTGTCGATGCTCAGGCCGTAGGCACGGGTGAGGTGGCCGAGCCCACCGCCGAGGGTGAGGCCGCCGACACCAGTGGTCGAGATAATTCCGCTCGGGGTGGCGAGCCCGTAGGTTCCGGTCGCCTTATCTACCTGGCCCCACGTACAGCCGCCGCCAACGTTGACCGTCTTGGCTTCCGGATCCACTTCGATCGAGTTGAGGCCGGCGAGGTCGATGACCAAGCCGTCGTCGCAGGTTCCGAGTCCGCCGCCGTTGTGACCGCCGCCCCTGACGGCGAGGAGCAGGCCGTGCTCTCGCGCGACTCTAACCGCAAGGGCTACGTCTGCCTCGTTGTCCACCTGGGCAATCAGCGCGGGTGACTTGTCGATCATTGCGTTGTACACGCTTCTGGCCGAGTCATAGTCGGGGTCCGCCCGACCGACCGTCTTTCCTGTTAAGTTGGACAGCGCCGCCTCAACCTCAGCACTTGTCATCTCGACACTCCTTCCGGACACCACAAAGCACCCCTCGCTCCCGTCTCACCGTAACCACTATCAGTTGTCTGTGCCTCGTTCAGCGCACGTACTTTTGAGGTCTGCCATCAGGTCGAAGGAGCTGCGGCCGAGCGAGGATTCAGGCGCAGGGGCCTTGTCGAAATGGCCGGCGAACTAGGCTGAACGATTCTGGATGAGACTGCGGCTGAGACTGGGGGGCCTCCCAGGACAACCCAACCGAGCTGCGCAGTACGAGGCGACAGCGGGGCGTACGTGTCGTACTCGCGCCGACTCCCCATGGCCACTGTGGTTCGGAGGTTTGTGAGGTCGATCGCCTGGAAGGCTGCCAAGGTGGCTGCTGTCGGTGAGCCGAGGACATCCATCGACTGGTACGCCATCAACCTGGCCTCCATCGCCTCCCTACCGGCGTTGCTGGTGGCGACTGCGACCCAAGATTGCCGCTCGCCAGGAAGCGTCGATGTGGGTGTGACGCTTATCGACCTTCAAGCTTGAACGCGTGGTGCGTCGTGCCGAAGCGGTGAGAGTAGACGACCCACAGAAGGCTGAGCGCCTCGAGCCAGCGGGCGTTCTCGATGTCGCCGAGGTCGATCACCGGCCAACCGAGTTGGTGCAGCAGCTCGGTGACCATCTGCTTGGCATCCTCGTCGTTGCCGGCGATGAACATGTCGGGCTGGCCACCGGTCAGCGACGGGTCGACCATGACCTCAGCCAGCACGATGTTGAGCGCCTTCACCACCCGAGCGTCCGGAGCGGCGCGCTGCACCCGCTCCCCAAGGGAGTCGGTGGTGCCGACGAACAGGCCAGGGCGTCCGGAGGAGAAGTCGAGCGGGTCGCTGGCGTCGATGACTACTTTCCCGGCCAGGTTGTCGGCGCCTGCGAGCCGGACCACGTCCACTGCGGCTCGACCGAGTACCGACAGCACGATCAGCTCGCCGTACACAGCCGCATCGGTGAAGGAGCCGACCCTCGCGGCCGGTCCGGCCTCGTCGCGCCAGTCGGCTAGCTTGTCGGGGTCACGTGAGCCGAGCATCACCGGATGTCCGAGCCGGAGGAGCCCGTGGCCGAGGGTGCGGGCGGCCGATCCGGAACCCAAGATGCCAACCGGGTACCTCATTCCGATCACCAGTGGTACGGCTGTGGGCGGAAGTCGGCGAAGCTGTCGTCGAGGTAGTAGGGCACGGTCACCCCACCGGGCGGCACCACCTCGTCCATCGCCGAGAGCAGGTCGTCGTCGGGGTGGACGTTGAGCGCCAACAGTTGGTCTGTCAGTTGGGCCACCGTCTTCGGGCCGATGACGACGCTGGTGACGCCGGGGCGTTGCAGCGTCCAGGCCAGGGATAGGGCGGTCAGCGAAATGCCCGCGTCGGCGGCCAGCGCGGCCAGGGAGCGCACGGCCCGGTCCGCGGCGGGAGTGAAGTGCTTGGCACCCCAGGCGTTGTCCGGCTTGAGCCGTGCCCCGGGGTCGGCGCCGCCGTCGAGATACTTGCCGGTGAGCAGACCGCCTGCTAGTGGCGACCAGATCGTCAGCGCCACGTCGTGGGTGCGAGCGGCTGGCACCAGGTCACGTTCGGCTCGCCGATCCAGTAGGTGGTAAGCGGCCTGCTCGACGACCGGTCTGTTCAGGCCGAGGTCTGAGGCGCACCACAGGGCCTCGACGATCTGCCAGCCCGCGAACGCCGAGGTCCCGACTGCCCGGATCTTGCCAGCGCGGACCAGGTCGTCGAGCGCCCGCAGGGTCTCGTCGATCGCGGTCTGAGTCGAGGGCCGGTGGATGTAGTACAGGTCGATGTGGTCGACACCGAGCCGACGCAGGCTCGCCTCGCAGGCCGCGATCACCGTACGGCGAGACGTGCCACCCGAGTTGGGGTCGTCCGCATCCGTTGGCACGGCAAACTTCGTCGCGATTAACAGCCGATCGCGATGCGGGGCAATCAGCCGGCCAACCAGCTCCTCGCTGCGCCCTCCGGTGTAGACGTTGGCGGTGTCGATGGCATTGATCCCGGCGTCGAGCGCAGCGGCTACCAGGTCGGCGGCGGTGGACTCGTCGACCTGGCCGCCGAACTCCATCGAGCCAAGGCTGAACGGACTCACCTGCAGTCCGGTCCGGCCGAGTGGTCGCGTCGTCATCGCACCCTCCGGTTCACGGTCACCAGTCTGGCAGCCTCACCTCGGAGTGCGGGTATACCTGGTCTCATACGGGACCATCCGCAGATGCCATCTCTCAACCCAGCTCGCGACTGCCTCGTCATGGATAAGGACCACTGGGACGCCGGGACAACGCCGGACCCTCGCGTGAGGGACCGGCGTTTGCCTCGTCATCTGGCGGTGGCGGCGGGATTCGAACCCGCGCCTGCTCGGGGACCGTTGGGATCGCGGCCCATCCCGTAGCAACTGGGCCAAGCGTGTGAGGGTGGCATCCGCGTGGCCCACCTTTTCCAACCGACCCAATTGAGACTAACTGAGACCAAGAAACTAGAAGCGCCGCTCCCAGCACGAGCTGGGATCGGCGTTTCCCCTAGTCAAAAGGGCGGTGGCGGCGGGATTTGAACCCGCGGAGGGTTGCCCCTCACGCGCTTTCGAGGCGCGCTCTTTCGGCCGCTCAGACACGCCACCGCCGAAGAGCGTACCCAATCGGCGGGGTTGGGTGCGAATCGGAATCGGTCGGCTCCGACGGCAGGGACGACTGATTCTCCCTATCAGCGCTCGCCGTCGTGGGTGAGGCTCGGCATGATCGCCGGCGAGGCACGACGGAGCATCTCTGGTCGAGATGAGCTCAGCTGCCGTCGCGGTGCCCGGCGAAGAAGTCCAGGAGTAGCCGGCTGCACTCGACCTCACGGATCCCGCCCCGGACGTCGACCCGATGGTTGAGGCGGGGGTCGCGGACCACGTCGAACAGCGAGGCGACCGCGCCGGCCTTGGGGTCGTACGCGCCGAACACCAGGGTCCCGATCCTGGCCAGCACGAGCGCGCCGGCGCACATCGTGCACGGCTCCAGCGTCACGACCAGGGTGTGTCCGTCCAGCCGCCAGCTGTCGGCGGCCTCCGCAGCCCCCCGGAGCGCCAGGATCTCGGCATGGGCCGTCGGGTCCGAGCGGCGCTCGCGCTCGTTGCCCGCCACGGCGACCACCGCGCCGAGCGGGTCCAGCACCACCGCCCCGACGGGCACGTCCCCCCACGACGAAGCCTCCGCACCCGCGTCCAGCGCCGCGGTCATCGCCTCGTCCCAGATGGTCGTCACCACGACGAGAGGATAGGCGACCGGATGCGAGCTCAGCGGCTGAAGGTCTCGACCACGCGCTTGAACTCGGAGCCGATATTGATCTTGTCCGCCACCTGGGTGAGCAGCTGGTCGCTGCCGAGATCCAGGTCGTCGACCAGAGTCTCCAGGTCGAACTCGCTGATCCCGAGGTCGGCGAGGATGCCGAGGTCGCCGAGCGGCTCGGCCTCCTCGTCATCATCGTCGTCATCGTCATCGGGGATGTCGATGTTCAGGTAATCGGCGATGTCGCGCGCGATCGGCCACTCGTTGGCGGCCGCACCGTCGTTGAGCAGCACCTGGACGTGCTGGCCGCGGACCCGGACCAGCACCGCAACCTCCTCGACCAGGCTGACGAAACCGAGCGCGCCCGCGTCCCCCGGCAGCCGACGGAGCTGGACGATCAACTCCTCGAGGTCGTTCGCCAGATCCTTGTCGAGCGCCTGGACGAGAGCCTGCCCGTCCTCCCGGTATGCCGCGATAACGAAGTCGATTTCGTCGTCGTCGGCGTCGTCGAGGTCGTCATCGTCGTCATCATCCTCGTCGTCATCGTCGTCGAGATCATCGTCAGGGGCCTTGTCGGGGGCCTCGGGGTCATCGGAATCCAACCGGAACGACTCGTATTCCTCGGCGTCGAACTCCGACATGATCTCCTCCTCGCCCAGCTGGAACCGCGTGCTGCGGGGTCCATCGTGTCAGACCAGGCAAGCGACCGGGCCGGAGGTGCCCGCCCGGCCCAGACCAGCACAGCCCTGTCCCGACCGGTACGGTCGGCCTGTGGAGCTCCGCGTCGTCGACCATCCGCTCGTCGCTCACAAGCTGACCGTCCTGCGTGACGAGAACACCGACTCCCCCACGCTTCCGCCGGCTGACCGAGGAGCTGGTCACCCTGCTGGCGTACGAGGCCACCCGCGAGGTTCGGGTCGCCGGGCACTCGGTACAGACCCCGGTCGGCCCGGCCACCGGTGTCGCCCTGACGAAGCCGCGACCGCTGGTCGTCCCGATCCTGCGGGCCGGGCTCGGCATGCTCGAGGGGATGACCCGGCTGATGCCGACCGCCGAGGTCGGCTTCGTCGGACTGGTCCGCGACGAGCAGACCCTGCAGGCATCGACGTACGCCGAGCGGCTGCCCGACGACCTCTCCGGCCGGCAGTGCTACGTGCTCGACCCGATGCTCGCCACCGGCGGCACGCTCGCCGCCGCGGTCCAGTTCCTGGTGAAGCGCGGCGCCGACCAGATCACCTGCATCTGTCTGCTCGCCGCGCCCGAGGGCATCGAGGCGATCACCACACTGCTCGACGATCTCCACGTGCCATGCCTGCTGGTCGTCGCCGCGGTGGACGACCACCTGAACGAATTCGGCTACATCGTGCCGGGCCTGGGGGACGCGGGTGACCGGTTGTACGGCGTGGTCGGCTGAGGAGAAAAGCGGATACGAACCCACGGATCCTTGTTCGCCGAAGCTCGCCGACGGCGAGCTGACGCATCTCGGCCGGCAGCCGGCCGACGCTCAGCTCGCGCTGACCCAGTGGCAGGGCTACGTCGACGCCTTCCGCGACCACGGCTGGGAGGTCGCCGAGATCGCGCCGGCCGACGAGCATCCCGACGGGTGCTCGTCGAGGACACCGTGGTCATCTTCGGCGAGGAGGTCGCGCGGATCGAGGAACCGAGGCATCTCGACGGCGGCGATGTGCTGAAGGTCGGCCGGACGGCGTACGGCGGTGGCCACCGCAGCAAGACCGATGAAGGAGAAGACGATCGTGCCGGCCGCGGTCGCGATGCCGGGCACGCCGAACATGGTCAACTGGAACGTACCGATCGATCGGTTCAGCGCGGACCCTCGCCGGCCTTGCCGACCGGCTTGCGTCGGAACAGTGTGGCCCGGGTGATCGGTGAGCCGGTCGGGTAGCTCATGGGTCTCCTCAGCTGTCGATCATGTGGGCTGGATGAGGACTGCAGACATGCAGTCTGTCGTCTCGTAGCGATCTTGCCGAGAGGCCGTCCGCGCCGTAACACGGTCGTCCCGAAAGCTTGCACCCCCTGCCACGGTCTGCACCCGCTGCAGCGAGTGCGAGCCGTGCGAAGGGGTGCAAACTGTCTGGGGCCCGGGCGGCCAGATCCCATCAGATCAGATCAGTAGTAGTACGGGAACCGACTCCAGTCGGGCCGGCGCTTCTCCAGGAAGGCGTCGCGGCCCTCGACGGCCTCGTCGGTCATGTACGCGAGCCGGGTCGTCTCGCCGGCGAACACCTGCTGGCCGATCAGCCCGTCGTCGACGGCGTTGAAGGCGAACTTCAGCATCCGCTGGGCCGTCGGGCTCTTGCCGCAGATGATCTCCGCCCACTCCAGTCCGACGTCCTCCAGCCGCAGGCGTGCGGAACGACTCGGTTGACGGTGCCCATCCGGTGGCCGTCGTCGGCCGAGTAGGTCTGCGCCGAGGAAGAAGATCTCCCGGGCGAACTTCTGGCCGACCTGCCGGGCCAGGTACGCCGAGCCGAAGCCGGCGTCGAAGGAGCCGACGTCGGCGTCGGTCTGCTTGAACCGGGCGTGCTCGGCACTGGCCAGCGTCAGGTCGCAGACCACGTGCAGGCTGTGCCCGCCGCCGGCGGCCCAGCCGTTCACCAGCGCGATCACCACCTTCGGCATGAACCTGATCAACCGCTGCACCTCGAGGATGTGCAGCCGGCCGAGGGACGCCGGATCGACGTCGGCCGGTTGCTCACCGTCGGCGTACTGATAGCCGGCCCGGCCGCGGATCCGCTGATCGCCACCACTGCAGAACGCCCAGCCGCCGTCCTTCGGCGACGGCCCGTTGCCGGTCAGCAGGACGGCCCCGACATCCGCGGACATCCGGGCGTGGTCGAGCGCGCGGTAGAGCTCGTCCACGGTGTGCGGCCGGAACGCGTTGCGCACCTCGGGCCGGTCGAACGCGATCCGGACCGCCGGTACGTCGCGGCAGCGGTGGTAGGTGATGTCGGTGAAGTCGAAGCCATCGACCGCGGTCCAGCGCTCGGGGCGGAACGGGTTGGCGCCGGGATCCTCGGAGGTCACCGGGTCACGGTAACGGTTGGCGTCGGGCGGCCCATTCGACAGAGCTTGTCGAAGGGCTCAGGGCGCGGGTCGGCTCGGTTCGCGCGTCGACCGGCTCAGGAGGAGTGGAGCGCTGGCGCAGCTGGCGGGCGACGAAGCCGGCGAGGACGACGGCCAGCAGCAGTGTGCCGACGACCGTGCCGGCCGGGGACAGCTCGTACAGCTTCAGCCAGGCCGTCACCGTGACGAACCCGACTGTCGCATAGAGCAGCGCCCACAGCACGCTGCCGAGCACGACGGCGGGAAGGTAGCGGCGCAGCGGCATCCGGGCGACTCCGGCCGCCAGATTGATCAAGGTCTGGACGCCCACCGTCAGGAAGGACACGGTGACGACCGGGGCGCCCCAGCGGGACACGACGACTTGGGCGCGGCGGAACTTCGGCGAGCTCAGCAGCTGCGCCAGCCGCGTACGCTCGGCGCCGGACTCCAGGCCCCGGCCCAGCCAGTAGGTGGCGTTGGCGCGAAGCATCACGATCACGAACAAGATCACAAAGGCCAGCGGGAACGGCAGGCCCTGGATCGACGACACCTGCCGAGTGTAGTCGGCCAGAAGTTAGGGCACCCTCATCGGAATCAGCCGCCGCGCGGACCACGGGCGGGACCGATCCGAGCTCGACCGATGAAGGGCGGGACCGATGATGGCGGGACCGATGAGGGCAGCCACGTCGCGACGTCCGCCGCATCCTCCCCCAAGGTCGGGCCGCCCCTCATCGATTCTCCGCTCGGCCCAGTTTGCCAGGCAGGTCCGCCCGCCGACCACGGACAGCACTCGGACAATCGCCCGCGACCGCTACGCTGTGAGCCTTCCGGCGGTGTTGGTGGTTGGCGGTGTTGGTTGTTGGTGGTTAGCGGTGCTGGTGGCTCGCACGGGCGAGCCGATGACCCCATTCGGTGACGAGTTGCGCCGTCTCCGGCGCCGTTCCGGCCTGTCCCAGGAGGGGCTGGCCGAGCGTGCCGGCCTGAGCGCCGAGGCGATCTCGCTGCTCGAGCGCGGACGCCGCTCGCCGCGACCGACCACGATCCGGTTGCTCGCCGACGCCATGGGGCTGGGTGCGGCCGACCGCGATCAACTGTTCGGCACCCTCGCTGACGAGGCACCCGCCGGCTGGACCATCCCCACCCCGACCGATCCGTTGATCGGCCGCGAGGAGGATCTGGCCGCGATCGGCGACCTGCTGCGGCACCCGGACGTCCGACTGATCACGATCAGCGGAGCGGGCGGGATCGGCAAGACGCGCCTGACCACCACCTTGTCCAGCGAGCAGGAGGAGCACTTCTCGGACGGCATGCGCTGGCTTCCGGTGGGCTCGTTCGCCGACCGGGACACGTTCTTCGCCGCCGCGGCGACCATCGTCGGCGCGAGCCAGACGCGCCGGTCGCAACTCGGATCGATACTCGACCGGGTCCGGCACAGCCGCCAGCTGCTGGTCGTGGACAATGCGGAGAGCCTGCTCGACGGAGTCGGCGAGCTGTGCTCGGCGCTGCTGGCGACCGCGCCGGGCGTCAAGATCGTCGTCACGAGTCGTCATCAGCTCCGGATCCCCGGCGAGACGGTGTACGCGCTCCGTCCGCTCGGCATCCCGCCGTCCAGGACGCGGCAGTCCGAGCTCGGCCGGCATCCCGCGAGCCGGCTGTTCCTCGAGCGGGCCGGTCGCCTCGACGGCCGGATCGCGGACCGAGCCGAGGCAGCCGCCGTCGTGCGGATCTGCCGTCGACTGGACGGCCTCCCGCTCGCTCTCGAGCTCGCTGCGGCCCGGACCAGCGTGCTGACCATCGGTGAACTCGCCGACACGCTGCAGCGGGATCTGACGATCCTCGGCAGCACCGGTGACGGCACGCTGACCGAGCAGGTGGTGGGTTGGAGCTACCGGCTGCTAGCCCCGGAGGAGCAGCGCGTACTGGCCAGGCTCAGCGTGTTCACCGCTTCCTTCAGCCGCGACGACGCGACCGCGATCTGCGAGATCGATGTGCTGGACCTGCTTGCGTCGCTGGTCTCCAAGTCGCTGGTGATCCGCACCGAGGATGTGTCGTCGACGGCCCGGTTCCGGCTGCTCCAGATCGTCCGCGTCTTCGCCGCCGAGCGGCTGGCGGAGGCGAGCGACCACGACCTGGTACGCGAGCGGTACGCCCGGCACCTGCTCGCGTTCGTCGAGCTGGCGGCGCCGGAACTGACCGGCGCCGACCAGCACCGCTGGCTCGACCTGCTGGAACGCCAGGTCACCGACGTACGCTCGGCCGTCGGTTGGCTGACCCGGCACCGACCCGTGGAGGCCCAGCGGCTGGCCGGCGCGAGCTGGCGGTGGTGCTATCTCCGCGGCCGGTACGCCGAGGGACGGAGCTGGGCCGAGGACGCGCTGGCCGCGGCGCCCGACGCACCGGCCGCGATTCGGGCGCGAGCACTCAGCGGCGCCGGCATCCTCGCGTTCCTGCAGTGCGACTACGAGGTGTCCGGGAAACGGATCGAGACCGCCCGCGACCTGTACGCCGGTGAGGGCGACGACGCCGGGCTCGCCTGGTGCCTGGCCCGCCTCGGGTCGATCGCCCGCGAGCGCGGCGACTATCCGCTGGCGCGCACCCTGCACCAGCAGTCGCTCGCCCTGGCCGAGTCGTCGGGTGACCGGCACGAGACCGGTGCGCAACTGAACTACCTGGCGTTCGTGGCCTGGCTGTCCGGCGACCTCGACGAGGCGGATCGACTGAACGAGCGGGCGGTCCGGGCGATGACCGCGATCGGGGATCGGGAGGGCACCGCCTGGGCGCTGACCAATGCGGCGGTGGTCGCGCGTTATCGGGGCGATCTCGCCGGCGCGGAGATCCTGCTGCGGCAGAGCATCGAGTTGAGCGAGGCGATCGGGTATCGCGAAGGAATCGCCTGGGCGATGAATCAGCTCGGAGTGCTTGCCCGGCTGCGCGGAGAACTGGCCGAGGCCGGTCAGCTGCTGGCGGACAGCCTGGAGACCCATCGCGAGCTGGGCGACCGGTGGCGGATGGCCAGTGTGCTGGACGAGCTCGCCGCGGTTGCCGCCGCGTCCGGCGAGATGGCGGTTGCGGTCGGACGGCTGGCGAGCGCAGACCGGTTACGGGCAGAGATCGGCACGCCGGTGCCGACGGTGGAGCAGCCCGACCGCGACCGTACCGAAGCGTTGTGCCGGCAGACGCTCGGCGACTCGTTCCGCGCGCACTCGCTGGCCGGTATCGCCAGCCCGCCGGAGCCGCGCTGAGGCCGACCCGGCCGGCGCTACAACTCGACGGCGGCGTTGTCTCCGATGTCGGGCTGCTCGCCCTTGGCCATCGCCTTGACCACTTTGAGCAGCACGATGGGCTTCGGGTCCTCCACGGTCCAGTACTCGGCAGAATCGGCCTCGACCCGGAGCAACGCCACCGAGGGGTCCTTGCGACCCTGCTCGAACCAGGCCTCCGCGTAGGAGTTCCACAGCTCGTCGATCATCGCCTGGTCCCTGGACACCGAGGCGGTGCCGGCGATCGAGAGGAACCCGTCGTTGCCGATCTGCAGGGCGAGGTTCACCTGGTCGTTGCCGCGGACCTGCTCGGTCTTGCTCGACGGGTCCTGGGTGAAGAAGTAGAGCTCGCCGTCGAACGGCCGGTCCAGCACGGCGAGCGGGCGGCTGACCAGCCTTCCCTCGTCCGTCACTGTCGTCACATGTGCCACGCGGGCCTTGTCGATGAGCTTCGCGATCTTGTCGATCTCTTCGGTTGATGCCATGTCAGGGAGCTACCCGGCCGGTTTATTCCGTAAACCGGCCCGGCTCGGGCCGGCTGGGTTCGCCTCAGCTCAGCCGGCAACTGTCGAGTTGGGACATCGCGCTCCGGCGTGTCGCTGCCCCAACTCGACAGTTTCCGACTTAGGGGAGGGTGCGGGCCAGGATCGGGCGGAGGTCGGGGTCGCCGGGCAGGGCGCCGAGGAGACCGGGACCGGCCGGGGAAGCCAGCCGGGTGGCGCAGAACAGGTCGGCCACGGCCGCCGGCGCGAAGCGGATCAGCAGCGAGGCCTGCAGCAACACCGCCAGCAGCCGGGCGAGCTCCCGGGCCCGCGTCGGACCGGCATGCCCGACCAGGTGCCGCATCGAGGCGAGCGCGGCGTCGTAACGCGGATCAGCCCCGCCCGCCGCCGCCAGCTCGGCGTCCACCGCGGCCAGCGCCTCGGCGTCGCGGCCGACCGCGCGCAGCACATCCAGCGCGATGACGTTGCCCGAGCCCTCCCAGATCGAGTTGAGCGGCGACTCCCGGAACAACCGAGGCAGGCCGGACTCCTCGACGTACCCGTTGCCGCCCAGGCACTCCAGCGCCTCGCCGACGACGACCGCGGACCGCTTGCAGACCCAGAACTTCGCGGCCGCGACGGCGAGCCGAAGGAATGCCCGCTCACCCGCATCCACCGCGGTCGCCAGCCGGAGCGCCAGCGTTGTCGCCGCCTCCACCTCCAGCTGCAGGTCCGCCAGCACGGCCCGCATCGCCGGCTGGTCGATCAGCAGCGCCCCGAACGCCCGCCGATGACGGGTGTGATGCACCGCCTGGACCAGCGCCGCCCGTTGCCCGGCGGCCGAGCCGATCACGCAGTCCAGGCGGGTCATCGTGACCATCTCGAGGATGGTCTTCAGGCCCTGACCGGGCTCGCCGACGAGCCGGCCGACGGTGCCGTCGAACTCGACCTCGGCCGAGGCGTTCGACCGGTTGCCGAGCTTGTCCTTGAGCCGTTGCAGGGCGAAGACATTGCGCTCGCCGCCGGGTAGCACCCGCGGTACGCAGAAGCAGCTCAGACCCTGCACCCCCGACCTGGGCGAGCACGAGGAACAGGTCCGACATCGGCGCGGAGCAGAACCACTTGTGCCCGGTAAGCCGCCAGGTCCCATCCGGCTGCTCGACGGCCCGGGTCGTGTTGGCCCGGACATCCGATCCGCCCTGCTTTTCAGTCATCGCCATCCCGGCGATCAGCCCGGCCTTGCCGGCCGGGTCCCGCAGCCCGAAATCGTACGTCCTCGAACGCAGCCCGGCCTCGACGTCCCTGGTCAGCTCGGCATTGTGGCGCAGCGCCGGGAGCACCGCGTAGGTCATCGAGATCGGGCAGCCGTGCCCGGCCTCGGCCTGGCTGATCAGATAGAACCCGGCCGCCCGGCGGAGATGGGCATGCGGATCGGCCGACGTCCACGGGGTGGCGTGCAGCCCGTCACCGACCGACAGCGCCATCAGCGCGTGCCAGGCCGGGTGGAACTCGACCTCGTCGATCCGACGCCCGGAGCGGTCGTGGGTCCGGAGCACCGGGGGATGCTCATTGACCTGGGTCGCCCAACGATGGACGTCCGGATCGCCGACCCGTCGACCGAGCGCCGTCAGCGAGGCGAGCGTGGCCTCGTCGCCGAGCCGGCCAAGCCCGTCCAGCAGGGCGGCATCGACATCCAGCGCGCTGTAGCCGACCAGCGGCGGGGCCTGATTCAGCACCTCGTGGGTGGGCATCGACCCGGGCGAGCCCGCTCAGCCGCGGCCGACGTACGGCATGGCGGTCGCCATCACCGTCATGGTGGCGACATTCGCGCCGAGCGGCAGGCTCGCCATGTAGACGATCGCCCGGGCCACGTCCTCGACGTCCATCCTGGCCTCGACCTTGGTGCTGCCGTCGGCCTGCAGGATGCCGGCCGCCATCCCGGTGGTCATATCGGTCGCCGCGTTGCCGATGTCGATCTGGGAGCACGCGATGTCGTACGGTCGGCCGTCCAGCGCGGTTGCCTTGGTGAGCCCGGTGATCGCGTGCTTGGTGGCGGTGTACGGCGCCGAGCGCGGCCGGGGCGTATGGGCGGAGATCGAGCCGTTGTTGATGATCCGGCCGCCACGCGGATGCTGGCGCTTCATCTGGCCGAACGCGGCCCGGGTGCACAGGAAGGCGCCGGTCAGGTTCACGTCGACCACGCTCTGCCAATCGGCCAGAGTGATCTCGTCCAGGTCGCGGGCGAAGGATCCCTTGCCGGCGTTGTTGAACACCAGGTCCAGCCGCCCGTGCCGATCGGCGACGCCGGCGAAGAGCGTGGCGACCTCGTTCTCGTCGGTGACATCCGTGGGCCGCGGGTCCAGCGCCAGGTCCGGGTGGTCGGCGACGAGCTTCTGCAGCGGCTCGACGCGACGCCCGACGCAGACCACGGTCCAGTCGTCCCGGGCCAGGGCGAGCGCCGAGGCCGCCCCGATCCCTGTTCCGGCGCCGGTGACGAGGGCGATTCTGGAGTCAGCCACGGCCGTCACTCTCCCACGACCGATCCCTGGCCGCTCCGGTGGTTCAGTGGGAGACCGTGACCTCGGAGTGCTCGGCGCCCATCGGGTTGCGCAGGAAGGCTGCGCACACAGCCGCGGGGACCGCGATCACGGCGGCGACCAGGAATGCCAACGAGATGCCTCCGGTCAACGCCTGGCTCTGCGACTCCCCGGCCGCGATCAGTGTCGCCGACCGGGCCGCCATGATCATCACCAGAACGGCGGTCCCAGCCGCGCCGGAGACCTGCTGCAGGGTGGTCAGGATGGCGCTGCCATGCGAGTACAGGTGCGGGGGCAGCGGGTTGAGGCCACTGGTGAAGGCCGGGGTGAACAGGAACGCCAGGCTGGTCATCACCCCGACGTGCATGATCAGCAGCAGCCAGATCGGGGTCGTCGCGGTGACGGTGCTGAGGCCGAGCAGCGCAAGCACGAGCACGACGCCACCGGACGCGGCGAGCACCGGCGGGCCGAACCGGTCCAGCAGCCGGCCGACGACGGGGCCGAGGAGACCCATGACTATCCCGCCGGGCAGCACCAGCAGGCCGGTCTGCAGCGAGGTCAGCCCGTGGATCGTCTGGAGATAGATCGGCAGCAGGATGACGGAACCGAACAGGGCGACCATCGCGACGCACAGCACCACGGTGGCAAGTGAGAACATCCGGAAGTCGAACGCCCTCAGGTCCAGCAGCGGGCTCCGCTCGGTCCGGGCCAGCATCCGCTGGCGGAGGCCGAACGCCACCAGGCAGAGCACTCCGACCACGAGTGCGACCAGGCCCAGCGCGAAGCCGGTCGGATCGGTCAGCTTGCTCAGCCCGAACACCAGACCGCCGAACGCCGGCACGGTCAAGATCACCGACAACACGTCCAGCCGCTGCTCCCCGGGCTCGCTGACATTCACCAGCCGGGCCGCGCCGTAGGCCAGCGTGGCCAGCGCGATCGGCAGCACGGCGACGAACATGAACCGCCAGGAGAAGTAGTGCAGGATCAGTCCGGACACCGTCGGGCCGAGGGCCGGTGCGACCGCGATGACCATGCCGATGTTGCCCATCACGACGCCGCGACGCTCGACCGGGACGAGATTCAGCACGGTCGTCATCAGCAGCGGCAGCATGGTCGCCGTGCCACAGGCCTGGATCACCCGGGCCAGCAGAAGGACCCAGAAGCCGGGCGCCAGCGCGGCGATCGCGGTCCCGATGCAGAACAGGCCGAGGCCGAGGACGTACACGGTCCGGGTGGTCAGCCGCTGCAGCAGGAACCCCGTGGTCGGGATGACCACCGCCATGGTCAGCATGAACGCCGTCGAGAGCCACTGCGCGGTGTTCGCGTCGATCGACAGGTCGATCATCAGCGTCGGCAGCGCGACACTCATGATGGTCTCGTTGAGGATCACCACGAACGTGGCGACCAGCAGCGTCCCGATCACGCTCCGGTCGCGGCTCGACATCCGGCCGGACGGCAGGGTCTCGGTCGTGGTGGTGGACGTCGTCATCAGAACTCCCGCATGCTTGTGCTGTGCGTACCCAACGGTCGGGACTCGTCGTCGGGTCACCGCTGGGATCGAACGTGGGCTTTTCGTAAGTCGGCCCTCGCGACAGCGTTCTCCGGCCGCGCACTATTCCGACTTCAACGAAGAGGCTGTCTCATCGGGGTGGTCGGGATCAATCGGTTATCCGCTCTGCGGCCGGGGTCGCGGTAGCGGACGAATTCGGTGCGTACGTCCACGGATGAAGGAGAAGGTGCCGTGCGGGTGAGATCCCGAGGGCTGCTGGTCGGCATCGCGTGTAGTGCGATCGTGCTCCCGCTGGCGGCCGGTTGCGTCAAGATCGGTGCGCAGCAACCGAGCGCATCGCCAACCGCGAGCGGCGCCGCGAGCTCGTCGGCGGGCGCCTCGCCGTCCGGCGGCACCAAGACCGACGACCAGATCCTCGCGGGCAGCCGGAACTCGATCGTCCGGATCGAGGGCGTCGACTGCGACCAGGCCTATTCGACGGGCACCGGCTATCTGTTCCAGACCGGTCTCGTGGTCACTGCGTACCACCTCGTGAAGGACCAGCAGACGCTGTCCGTCCGGACCCTTTCCAGCCGGGTCGCCGAGGACCACGTCTTCGCCGGCCAGGTGGTCGGCCACAACGACGCGGCCGATGTCGCCGTCATCCGGATCGAGGAGGGTGGCGCCGAGGTGCTGACCCCGGCAGTTGCCGATCCGGCGGTCAACGACACCGTGTACGCAGTCGGTTTCCCCGGCGGTCAGCCGCTGGCCCAGGTCACCGGCAAGGTGACCGGCGTCGGCCAGGACACGGTGATCACCGACGGCGACCAGCGCCGGCCGCTGAGCGGTGCGATCCGGTTCACGGCGCCACCGAGCGCCGGCACCAACGGTGGCCCGCTGCTGGATACCACCGGCGCCGTGGCCGGCCTGGTCGACACCGCGCCGAACGCCGACCAGGTCCACTACGCGGTGCCCGGGAAGCTGGTCCAGACCCTGGCCGCGGCGGCTGCGGCGAGTCCCGAGGTGAAGACTCCCAAGTCCTGTGGCAACGGCCAGTCCGACGACCCGATCCAGAACAAGAGCCACCATCCCGACGCTCCCGGCATCGCGACCACGCTCCGGGCGTACTTCAGCGGGATCAACACCGGTGACGACCAGGTCGACTCGACCTCGAGCTCGGACGCGACCGGCTACGAGCAGGCGTACCAACAGCTGAGCGGCTCGCGCCTGGTCACGTACCCGACCCTGAAGGATTTCCGCAACGCCCATCGGCAGCGGACCTCGAACGTCCAGCTCCGCGGGGTCAACTACATCGACGACACCACGGATCGGGCCCGGGTCAGCTACACCTACACCGATCTCGGTGACGGCAGCTGCCACCGGCGGACCATGGACTACACGATGAGCATCGCCACCGGGGTCTGGACCTTCGCCGACGAGCACGTGCACCAACGTTCGTCCTGCTGATCTTTCTGCTGCCCGTTCGGGCAGTCTTCGCTGCCTTCCGAGACGTCGTGGGGAGGCCCGTCGGGCAGCGTTCGCGTGACGCGACGCGGATCCGGCGCTCACCGTTGAGCCGACGTTGAGGATGCGCTCGGCGGACCCGCGCCCGCGTTGAGGACGCGATGAGCGTTCGGGCGCATGGTGATTCCCGAAAGCGCAGACGTCAGATCTCGGGAGGGCAGCCATGAGTCAGCCGATCGCTACCTACGTGTACGGGCTCGATCCGATCTCCCAGGCGGGAGTGATCAGCCAGCTCAGGACGCGGCCGGAGGTCAGGATCGTCGCGGAGAGTGACCGCGCCACGGCCTCGGTCGCCGTGCTGGTCGCCGACGCGGTGGACGCCGACACGGTCCGCTCGTTGCACGCGCTGCGCCGTGACGGCCTGGTCAAGCTGGTGCTGGTGGCGACCGCGGTCGACGACGCGGCCCTGGTGGCGGCGGCGGAGGCCGGCGTCGGGGGTCTGCTGCGCCGGTCCGACGCGACGGCCGACAGCCTGGTCCGCACGATCGAGCGGGTCGCCTGCGGACAGGGCGACGTACCGGCCGACCTGCTCGGTCGGCTGCTGGAGCAGGTCGGCCGGCTGCAGCGCCAGGTGCTCGCCCCGCGCGGGCTGACGTTCAGCGGACTGACCCCGCGGGAGACCGAGGTGCTTGCGGCTCGTTGCCGACGGGCACGACACCTCCGAGATCGCGGCCCAGCTCTGCTACAGCGAGCGGACCGTGAAGAACGTGCTGCACGACCTGAACACCCGGCTGCAGCTGAAGAACCGGTCGCACGCGGTGGCGTACGCCGTCCGCGAGGGGCTCATCTGACCCGGCGCCGGCAGATCGCGGCGACGACAGCAGCGCGATCCTGGCGCGCGCGATCCCCCGATCTTTTGGAAACTGTCGAGCTGCGACACCCGCCTCCGGCGTGTCGCTGCCCCAAGTCGACAGTTTCGGGAAGGGGTGTCGGTGAGGGTCAGCCCGGGACCGGGGTGTACGTCGCCACCAGGCCTTCGAGCGTCCGGGTCGCGGCCCGGGCCGCCATCTTCAGCTGTCGGCCGGACAGCGGGTGCTCGGCCAGCCGCTGCCAGGTGACCAGGGACGCCAGCGCGGCTTCCCGGATCTCGTCCGCCGATGCCTCCTCCCACAACCCGAGCCGCGCGGTGGCCCCGTGCCCGCTGCCGCCGAGCAGTCGATCCAGCTCGTCGATCCGGTCCGGCCGGATCTCGATCGTGCCCGAGCGCAGGGCGCTGAGCAGCCGGACCTCCTCGAACTCGTGGGTACTGGCCGACAGCTGCTCGGCCGCCGTCTGAAGCGCGTCGGTGTCCATGCAGCCATCGCTGCGCAGCACATCGGACAGCACTGCCAGCGCCGAGCGCGCCTTGAGCACCCGGCTGCGCTGTTCGAACTGGCGGGTCAGCACGCCGCGCAGCCGGTCAAGGCCGCTGCGCTGGACCAGCTCGTCCGACAGCTCGACGGCCGAGGTGACATAGCCGCCACGGATCAGCTCGACCGACATCCGGATCCCGAACAGCCCCAGCCGGTCCATCAGGTGCTCACGCTCGATCTCGGTCAGCAGCACCCCGCTCGACCGGTGCAGGAACCGGTCGGCGGTCAGCAGCAGCTGCTCGACCTCCGACCGTTCCGAGCGGGCCAGGGTGGCGAGCATCGCGTACTCCACCTCGCGCAGCGTCGTCGCCGCGAACGCCAGCAGACCGTTCACCGGGATGATCACCGGGCACAGCCGACGCAGCCGCGGGTCCGCCTCGTAGCGCCGGGCGATCCGGTCCGCGGTCTCCATCGCGTCCAGCCGGCAGGCGCCGATCTCGTCGGCTCGGGACAAGACGCCGACCGAGTTCATCGGCGTGCCGTGGGCGAGCTCGTCGTCGTGGAACGACTCCAGGAACCGGACGTCGCTGGCATGGGTATGCCGCATCAGATACAGCACCGCGTCCGCGACCGGCACCCGCCCGTCGTCGGCCGCCAGCACCCGCTGGGTCCGGGCCGAGATATCGGCGGAGATGGAGGCGATCCCCGGGGTGTCGAGGATGGTCAGCTCGCGGAGCTTGCTGGTCGGCCAGTCGACCTCGATCCGATCCACCTCCGCCGCCTCGAGCCGGCCGAGGTCCACCTCCAGCGCACCGGACTCGCGGGACCACGGACGTACCACTCCGGGGGAGTCCTGCAATGGATAGACCGTCACCTGCGGGGTGGTCCCCTCGCGATACCAGGTGACGATCTTGGTGCACTCCCCCGCGTCGGTCGGCGCCAGCTCGTCGCCCAGGATGGCGTTCAGCAACGTGGACTTCCCGGCCTTCACCTTGCCGGCGATCGCGAGCCGGAGCGGGCCGGCGAGCCGGTCCCGGGCATCGGCCAGCCGCAGCCGTACGTCCTCGGTGCGGGCGCTGCCCGTCGCGGTGTCCAGCAGCTCGGTCAGGTTGTCGACCAGTGGGTCAGCCACGGGCGCCGGTCTTCTCGGGATCGCGGGCCGTGTCGCGGACGGCTGCGGGCTCGCTCGCCGCCGCCACCCCGCGGGCGGCCGCGCGGACCGACTGCAGCTGGTCCTCCCGCTCGGCCAGCTCCTCGGCTCGGGCCGCGAGCTGCGCCTCGTCCAGCTCGCCGAGCCGGCGGGCCGCCTCCATCGCCTCGTACGCCGACCGCTCCAGCTGCATGGCGCGGGTCTGGAAGTCGTCGCGGAGGTGTCGCTGGGTCTGCCGCAGGATGTCCCGGGTCTCCTTGTTGATCAAGAACGCGACGTCGTCGACGAACCGCCGGGCGGCGGCCTTGGCCTGCTGCTGGCGGTACGTCCGCTGCCGCTTCCGCTCATCCCCGATCAGCTTCTTCCCGATCCCGGTGCCGAGCGCCAGCGACAACCCGGCCATCGCCACGATGACGATCGGCCCGACGCCGAGCAGGTGCAGCCCGACCGAGCCGACGATCACCCCTGTTCGACCGGCGAACAGCAGCGGCGCGAGCTTGCCGCCGGGCATCGCCAGCGACGACGCGGGGGCGAGGACGACCGAGTCGACATCGGAGGTCGGGGTCGCCGGGAGCACCAGCTTCGTACCCTTCGGCAGCTGGAAGTGGTCCGCGACGTCCTCGGCCAGGTCCTCGGCACGCTCGCCCAGCAGGTCGCGGTTGGCCATCGTGACGATCGCGATCTGCCGGCGCAGCCAGACCTCGGTGTCCTCCCAGGTGTCCTTCGGGTCGCCGGAGTCGATCACCTCCTCGACGTCGTGGATCACGCCGCGCAGGCGCTGCTGCAGGTCGTGCTCGATGTCGGAGACGAGGTCCTGGATGCCGTCGGACAGCGTGGTCTGCCAGGTGGCCATCGGATGGATCAGTCGCTTGGCCTGCTCCTGGACGCGGTCCAGCTCGGCCACGACCTCCTCGGTCGACTCGGGCGCCTCGATCACCGCCCGCTCGGCGGCGGACTGCTGCTCCAGCTGGCTGGCGACGAACTCCACCTCGACGGCGGCGGTCTTGGCCGACTCCTGCCGGGACTTGGCCACCACGTCCCGGGCGAGGAAGGTGACGAGGTCGGCGAAGCCGGACTCGGCGTTCAGCTCCGGGTTCTGCGCCGCCCGGAGCCGGAGGAACGAGGAGACCGCGATCAGCGGGACCTCCAGTCCGGCATTGGCCAGGTGCTTGCGGTCGAGCTCGACGATCCGCCGCCAGTGCGGGTACAGATCGATCTTGGTGACCACGACCGCGGTCGTCGGGCAGCGCTCGACCGCGGTCTGCAGGAAGCTCAGCTCGGGAGCGGTCAGCTCCTGCGCGGCATCGGTGACGAACACGACGCCGCGGGCGAACCGGAGCGCGCCGAGGGTGAGGAAGCCGTGGGCGGAGTCCAGGCCGCCGACGCCCGGGGTGTCGACCAAGGCGAGCCCGGTCTTCAGCATCCGGTGCGGCAGCCCGACCTCGACCACCCGGTCGCGTTCCGGATCGGACGGATCGGCCTCCTCGGTGACCAGTAGGTCGATCTCCTCCAGCGGCCGCCGGCGCTCCTCGATCCGGTCCTCGTCGTCGGTCCGGACGTACGTCGTCACTGTCGGTTCCGGCGCATAGCGCACGATGGTCGGTACGGCGGTCACCACGTCCGCGTCCACCGGGCAGACCGCGCGCTGCAGCAGCGCGTTGATCATCGTGCTCTTGCCGACCTTGAACTGCCCGCAGAACACGACCTGGACCTGCTCGGTCGCCAATCGCTGTTTCGTCTCGTGCAGATGCTGATCGAGGTCCGTACGTCCCTGGCTGGCCGCGATCTCCCGCCCCGCGTCGATCGCCGCGATGATCTCCTGCACACCGGCGCCGGGATCGCCGGGCCGCACCGCCGTGCCCTGAGCCAGTCCGACTCTCCGATCCGAAATTCCCGCACTCGGTGGATTTTCCGGTTCAGCCCGGCGAGCTTGTCGAGGTGCGGGCTCCGGGGGTTTCTCGAGCGGTTCGGGCTGCTCCTCGACAGGGTCGGGCCGCGGTGCCGGCCGTTCGGGCCGGGTCGGCTCCGGCCGGGCGCCGTCGCCCAGCGATCCGAGCGTGGCGGCAAGATCGCTCGACGACCGCCGTCCGCGGCGCTCACGCGGGGCCGGTGCGGGTTCGTCCCATTGCAGGAAGTGGTTGCAGGCCGCGCAGAAGACCGCGTCCGAGTCGTTCTCGGCGCCACAGTTCGCGCAGCTGATCACGTCTCAATCCTGAGGGTCGCGGTGCGGGCGGCCCAGTGGATTTCTCCCCCTGCCGTCCATTACCGGGCAGGTTATCGCGCCGTCGCGAACGGCCCCGAGCCGCGCAAGGAGCCAATTGGCCTCGACGCGGCCACCTCCAGTGCTGGACACTGTGACGGATGTGACGGATCCGCCGCGGTGCGGAAGGGTGTGGAGTCGGGCGACGTGATCTGCGAGGACTGCGGCGAGACGAATAAGCCGGGTACGGAGTTCTGCATGTTCTGCGGCGCCTACCTGGGCTGGCAGCAGCCCGCCCCGGGGAGCGCGAACGAGGTCACTCGGCCGCTCCAGGCAACGGCTGCGGGGCCTGCCGCACCGGCGCCGGCCCAACCCGAACAGCCGAGTGCTGCCCTTCGACAGGCTCAGGGCACGAATCTCGCGGCCACAGGTCCGCCGGTGGCACGGCCCGAGCCGAGCCGGCCGGCGCCGCAACAGACCCAGAGCTCTGCTCCTCCCGATGCGGCCGGGTACCCGCCGGTCCACGACGGGGCGACCAGCGTCGCGGCCATGCCCGTCGAGCCGATCGCACCGACCTGCCCGACCTGCGGCAGGCCGATCGGCGACGCGCGTCGCTTCTGCGGGCACTGCGGCCAGCAGTTCGTGCTGCCCGGGGCGGGTGGCAGCCCGGCCGTCCGGCCCACCGCCAAGCCGGACACCTGGTGGACGCGGCTGTGGGACAACAAGGACCGCGCGGCCCGCCGGTCGTTCCGGCGCAGCCTGCCGCCGCTCTACCGGTGGCGCCGGATGATCATCGCCGTGCTCTGCGTGCTGCTCGCCGCCGGCGGTCTCACCCTGATCCACCACAGCCCGAAGTCGTTCGTGATGGCCCGCTACTACGACCTCCGCAAGACTCTCGTCGTCGTCAAGCCGGTGGACGCCCGGACCATCCCGCCGGACACCTCGGCCCAGGACACCAAACCCACCGCTCTGGTCGACAACACCAAGGCCGCCTGGTTGATGAACTGGAGTGCGAGTACGAAGGGGGCCGGCTGCGGTGCGGCACCGACGACATCGGTGGTCGAGCTGGCGTTCCAGGAAACCCGGCTTCGCGAGATCGACGTCTATCCGGGACTGTCGGCGGACAATCCGAACCGGACGCTGCAGTTCCGGCCTAAGACCATCTGGATCGCGTACGGCGACCAGTGTGTCCAGCAGACCCTCGACGACGTGGACCTGCAGAAGGTCCCGCTCGACACCAAGGTCCCGATCGGATCGATCCGGATCAGCGTGATCGACGCGTACCCGCCGGGCCAGCCCGCGGGATCCCAACAGGTGCTGGGATTCACCGAGATCAGATTGCTGGCCCGACCGCGGACCTGATGGGTGAGCCGCGGTGTCGCCGATCGACCCGAACTCGCACGAGAAATCGGTTTCCGGGGGTTCCGCGACGGAGCTCAGGTCGCTGGACGACACGAAGGCGCGAGCCGGTGTCGTCGACTAGGGCTGGAGCTGGATCGCCTGGCAGTTCGGATAGACCGCCCGGATCCGGACGCACGCGGCGTCGACATCGCTCTGCTTGTCCAGAGGACCGACGTACAGCACCCAGCTCGGGGCGGCCAGTGGCTGCCCGTTGGCCTGCCGCAGATTTGGGTACGCCGTGCTCTGCACGACGCCGGACGGCAACGGACCGGCCTTGTTGAGTTCGCGGAGCTTCTCCTGGGGGTCGAAGACCACCGCGGTCGTGAAGACCGCCGCGGCGAACCACTTGCCGGAGATGTCCGGGTTCGCGCTCGACGGTCCGGACTGACCCGATACGGGCGAACCCGGCGACGATGCGCCACTCGACTGCGGGCCACCCGAGGCAGTGCTCTGTCCCGCGCTGTTCGGGTCGGCCGAGTTGCCCGGTCCTGCCGCCCGGTCCTCCGCCCGGCCCGGGTCCTCCGCCTGGGCTGGATGTCGCCGAGGTCGGCCCCTGGCCGGGGCTCGCGCTGGTCGCCGCCGCCGGCAACGTGGTGCACTGCTGGTCGGAGAACGGCCCCGGCGTCTTGCCGCGCTCGGCCCGCACCTTGAAGCAGACCTTCGTGCCCGGGGTGAGCGAGCCGATCGTCTTGGCGTTGTCCGTGCCGGGGACCGGGAGCGCGTTGGTCTGGGCGCCCCCGTCGAGCTCCTGGACGACCGTGTAGCCCTCGATGTCGGGCACCGGGTCCCACTTCAGGTTCACCGACTCCGGACTCGCGGCGGCGATCGTGACGTTCTTCGGCTGGGCCGGCGGGCCGAGTTCGGCGAAGCTCGCCTGGGCCGGTTGCGGCCGGGTCAGCGCGAAGACGATCCCGCCGGCCACGGCCAGCAGGGCCAGAGCGGTCACCATCACCGCACCGCGGCTGACGATCGGCTTCTGGTTCAGCGCGCCGTCCACGCTGGGCCGGTCGGGCGTGCCGCCGTACGGCAGCGCCGGCCCCTGCTGCGGAGCCGCGCCGACCTGCTCGCCGACGACGGTGAACGGCAGCCGGACCGGTGTCCCGCGCAGGAACGGCTTCTTGGTCTTCACCCAGACCATCGCGGTGGCGGTGCCACCGAGCGGCAGCTCGACCACCTCGGGTCTGATCATGAACGCGAGAGCGTCATCCGGATTCGTCGCCGTCAGGGTGATCTTGGCCGGCGAGTTGCCCCAGTTGCTCAGCTGGACGACATGGCGGCCGCGCCACCGCCCGGCGGAGTTGACCGGGACCAGCTTCGCCTGCAGACCGAAGACCTTGCCGATCTCGAGATCGCCCTCGACCACCGCGCTGGCGTCGGCGTCCTCGGTCGAGCGCACCCGGACCCCGAACGGCCAGGTCCCACCTGGCGCACCCGTACCGCCCGGCGGGCTGAACACGACGACCGCGGTGGCGTCCTGCTTCGGGTAGACCGAGACGTCCGGCGGCAGGACCTCACCCCAGCCGGAGACACCCTCGCCGACCACCTCGACCCGGTAGCCCTCGACGATATTGCCGGGATTGGTGATCTTGACCGTGACCGACACCTGGCCGCCGGGCTCGACCGACAGCCGATCGCTGTCGAGCGAGACGATCGGATCGGTCATAGCTGGGAGCATAGGGCGCTGCGATTCCTCGCCCCACATCTTTAGGAGAACGAAGTCGCAGGGGAGCGGTAGGCTCGAAACCCGAACACCTTCCCGACGATGGCCCGGGCGCGCCGCCAAGCGTCCACACCATGATCATCTTCTGGACCGCCGTCCGTCCACGCCGGCTCGCTCGGAGGCGATGAGCGCCCCTCGGGTCCGCAGCAGATCGGAGATCGCTGCCCAGCGCCGACGCGGCTCTCACTCCTGCTGGGACGACCTGATCGCCGCGCCACTCTGGCCGATGCACGGCGCAAACCTCGGCACCTTGCTCCGGACCTGCGACGCCGTCGGCGCCTGTCTCGCGGTCCCCCGGCTGCCCTGGGTGCCGGAGGCGTTGGCTCGTGGCAACACGCTGCGCCGGCGGACCTGTGTGCACTGGATCGGGCGACGGTCGATCGACTGGCTGGAGCGGGAGCGGGATCGCGGCTGCCAGGTCGTCGGGGTCGAGCTGGCGGACGAGGCCGTCCGGTTGGCCGACCTGGAGCCCGCCCGGCAACGGACGGTCGTCGTGCTGGGGCACGAACAGACCGGGATCCCACCGGAAGCCATGGCCTGCCTGGACCTCGCGGTCGAGATCCCGATGATCGGCACGGGCGCCAGCCTGAATGTCGCCGTGGCCGGATCTCTGGTGCTCTACCGCCTGTCCGGACTGATCTGACCGGTGCCCGATCGGGCAGCACGGTGTGCCCCGGAAACGGGACGGCCGCCCGCTGTCCGGATCATCGGCGGACCGGCAGACTGCTGGGGTGATCCACGAGGTGGACTCTGCGCTGCGCACCTTGATCGAGCGCGAGGCGACCGGCACCCGCGACGTCGAGGTGGTCTTCGATGCGCCCACCCGCGAGTGGGCCGGCCGGCGCAACTCGCCGACCATCGACGTCTACCTGTACGACATCCGCGAGGACATGCGGCGCCGTGAGCGCGGCATGCACAACGTGTACGACGAACGCAAGATCATCGTCTCCAGGCACCTCCCGCCGCGGCACTTCAAGCTGTCCTACCTGATCACGGCCTGGACCCAGCGACCGGAGGACGAGCATCGTCTGCTGTCCTCGCTGCTGAGCTGTTTCCTGCGCTACGACGCGCTCCCCGCAAACGTGCTCACCGGCCCGCTGACCGAGCTCGGCCTGCCGGTCCCGATCACCATCGCGCTCCCGCCGCCGGAGGACCGGGCCTTCGCCGACGTCTGGTCGGCGTTGGGCGGCGAGCTGAAGCCGTCGATCGACCTCGTCGTGATCGTGCCGATGGACACCGGTCAGCAGTTCCACACCGGGCCGCCGGTGTCGATCCCGCCGACCATCGACATCGGTGGCTCGGGTGGCTGGCCGACCCGGGAGGCGAAGAGCGGGCTCAACGGATACACCGACGCCGCGTCCTGGCAGGCCGGGCAGGGACGGCTCGCGCTGGCCGGAGCCCAGACCGCAGATGGTCACGACGCCGCCGATCCGGCTCAGGGCGAGTCCGGCGCGAAACGGCGCGGCAGGCGGAGCAAGGCCGGCGCGGATGGCGACTCGACGTCCACCGACTCGGCCAAGAGCAAGAGCACGTCCGATCACGAGGGCGCGCCTGCTTCGGGCGAGGCCGGATCCTGGCAGGTCGCCACCGGCTGGGCCGACCAGATGGAGCCGCTCGGACCGTCGTCGGGGGCCGGCGAGGTGCCTCCGCCGACGGCCGCTTCGAGCGGCTCGGGCAGCGGAACTGGTCCGGCCGGCGCCAAGTCCTCCGGAACGGGCGGGCGGCCCGGTCCACGGGTGGCGATGACCCGGACCCGGCAGACGAAGAAGAAGTCGTGAGGTGAGTAACGAGGATCTCGGCCGGTCCCGAGCTGCGCCACATCTCGCTCGTTCGTCACGATTCCGAGAGGCCGCGCTCGTGACGACACCTGACCTGGCCTACCTGCTCGGCCGGGCCCAGCTGGTCGAGGCCCGGGTTCGGACCCTGGTCGCCCAGCGGCGAGCCGGCGACCCGGCGCCCGACGACCCGTTCCGCGGGCTGTACGTGAGCGAGGAGACCGTCGATCAGCTGCTGGCGACGGAGCCGCCGGCCGCGCACCCGCTCGCCAGCGACGCCCGGACCGCCTTGGAGCGGGACGCCGCGGCGGCGGAGGCCGGTGGCGCGACGCTCCGACTCCGCCGGCTGGCCCGGACGGCGGGCCTCACCGAGCTCGACGTCGAGCTGTTGCTGGTCGCGTTGCTGCCGGATCTGGACAGCCGGTTCGAGCGGCTGTACGGCTATCTCAACGACGACGTCACCCGCCGGCGAGCCTCGGTCGGCCTGGCCCTCCAGCTGGCCGGCGAGTCGGCGATGATCGCGGCCGCCCGGGCCCGGCTCGAGTCGAGCCGCCCGCTCGTCCGCCGCGGCCTGATCGTCGTCGAGGATCCCGACCGCCCCCTTCTCACCAGGGGTCTGCGGGTTCCGGACCGGGTCGGCGCACACCTGCTCGGCGACGATGCTCCCGCCGCCGGACTGGCCGGGCTGGTCGACGACGTCGCGCCCTATCCGGCGCCGATCGCGGAGCAGCTGGGTCGCGCCCTGGCCGCCGGCGTACGCCTGGTGCACCTGCGGGAGAAGGTCGTCGGCACCGGATCGGCGGTCGGTGTGGCTGCTCTGACGGCCGCCGGGATGGGCTCACTGAGCCTGGACCTGAGCCGGCTGGCCGGCGTCGCGCCGAGTGAGGTCGCCGGGCTCGCCGAGCTGGCGATCCGGGAGGCCCTCCTGCTCGGCGCCGGGCTGGTCGCCGGGCCGATCGAGACCCTGGCCGAGACCGGTCCGGAGTCGATGCACCGGCTGACGGCCGCCGACGTACCGGTCATCCTGGTCGGCTCGACCACCTGGGATCCGCAGTGGTCGACCCAGAGCCCCCTGCTGGCCGATGCGCCGGTGCTCGGCGGCCGCGAGCGGCTTGCGCTCTGGGAGCGTGAGCTCGGCCCGCACGACCCGGCGCTGGACCCGGCCTCGCTGGCCGTCCACCTCGCACTCGGTCCCGGTCAGGTCCGGAAGGCGGTCCGGGCGGCGGAAGCATCGGCCCGGATGAGCGGCGGACCGGTGTCGGCTGACGACCTGCGCCGCGGCGTACGCGCGCAGAACGCCGCCGGTCTGGAACGGCTCGCGCGGCGGATCGAGCCGGAGGTGAGCTGGGAGGACCTCGTTCTTGCGCCGAGCGTGCTGCGCGGGCTGAAGGAGGTCGCCGCCCGGGCCCGGCACCGCGACACCGTGCTGACCGACTGGCGGATGCGCCGCGGCGGGGGTCGCGGCCACGGCGTCACCGCGTTGTTCGCCGGCGACTCCGGCACCGGCAAGACGATGTCGGCCGAGGTGATCGCCTCCGACCTCGGGCTCGATCTCTACACGGTGAACCTGGCCACCGTCGTCGACAAGTACATCGGCGAGACCGAGAAGAACCTCGAGCGGATCTTCGCCGAGGCGGGCGGCGTCAACGCCGTGCTGTTCTTCGACGAGGCCGATGCGATCTTCGGCAAGCGGAGCGACGTTCGCGACGCGCACGACCGGTACGCCAACATCGAGAGCGCGTACTTGCTGCAGCGACTGGAGACCTTCGACGGGCTGGCCGTGCTGGCCACCAACCTGCGCGCCAACATCGACGATGCGTTCACCCGCCGGCTGGACGCGATCATCGACTTCCCCGAGCCGACCGAGGAACTGCGTCGATCGCTCTGGCGCCGCTGTCTCGCGCCGCCGCTGCCGATCGCGGACGACATCGACTACGACTTCCTGGCCGCGTCGTTCGACTTCGCCGGCGGCAACGTCCGGTCCGCCTCGACGACGGCGGCCTACCTCGCCGCTGCCGATGGCACCCCGGTCGGCATGCTGCACCTGGTCGCGGCGGTCGAGCAGGAGTACCGCAAGCTCGGCCGGCTGGTGCTGGAGCGGGAGTTCGGCCGTTACTACTCGGCGACGGGCTAGTTCCGCCTGCCCTTTCGGGCAGTCAGGGTTGCATCCTCGGCCCGACCGGTGGCTCTGGCCGACCGCCCGATCCCGTGCGACCCTGGAGTAGTCGCACAGCAAGCGGAGGTCGAGTCATGCACGAGCATTCCTTTGACGAGCGGGCGGAGTCGCTGCGGCCCAGGGCGTCGCGGATCGACGAGGAGACCGGCTCGCATGCCGGCCGGGCCGCCGTCGCCGGTCGGACCGACGCGCTCGGCGCGGACGACATCCTGGGTCTCCAGCGCAGCGTCGGCAACGCCGGCGTGAGCGCGTTGATGGAGGAGGAACGCTCGCCGGTCCACGACGTGATCTCGTCGGGTGGTCGCGCGCTCGACCCGGACGTACGCGCGGACATGGAAGGACGGATGGGCCACGACTTCTCAGACGTCCGGGTTCACGACGACTCCTCGGCTGCAGCGTCGGCCACCGCCGTCAACGCCCACGCGTACACCGTGGGGTCGAACATCGTGTTCCAGCGCGACCAGTTCGACCCGTCCTCGGCCGCCGGCCGGACGACCCTGGCCCACGAGCTGACCCATGTCGTCCAGCAGCGCAGCGGCCCGGTCGACGGGACGTCCGCACCGGGCGGGATCAAGGTCAGCGACCCCTCGGACCGGTTCGAGCGCGAGGCGTCGGCCAATGCGGACCGCGTGATGTCGGCGCCTTCGCCGGTCCAGGCGCTGAGCGCCTCCGGACCTGCGGTCCAGCGCGAGGCCGAGGAGGAGGAGCTCCAGGGACTCTTCGTCCAGCGACACGCCGGCCACGACCACGAGTCCGAAGACGCCGTCCAGGGGCTCTTCGTGCAGCGCGAGGGCGAGAATCCCGAAGAGGAGGAACAGCTCCAGGGCGCCTTCGTTCAGCGCGAGTCGACCGACGAAGAAGAGGAGCTGCCCGCCTGAGCGGCGAATGTCGCGGATCGATCGCGCGCGCCCGGAGCGGCCCGGAATCGGGCCCGTCGGCGGCGCGCGCGGTCTTTTTGCGACACCTCTGATCCCGGAAAGACGAAATAGCTGCGGATTTTACGTCGACAGGAGCAATCCGCGTCCCCTACGGTCGGAGCGTGGCGACGGAGGTCGTCTCGGGGGATAGGCGCGCGCGTGCTGACGTGCGCCCAGGGACCGGTCGCCGGTTCCTTCGGGCGATCGTCGCGATCGTGGTGACCGCCGTCGCCCTGGTGGTCCCTCCGCTCGGCACTGAGCGGGCCGCAGCAGCCGATCCGACGGTGACCGTCGAGCTCGCGCAGAGCTCGACCGAGAGCAGGATCGGATCGGCGCTCACCCTCACCGCCGCGGTCCACTGGTCCGGTGGCAGTACCCCGTTGCCCGGTGACGGCTGGTGGGTCGAGTTCAGCGGCGATGGGGACGGCGACTGGAGCAGCGGTCCGGTCCGGACCGACCACAACCGGGCGACGTACGTCCGGACGACGCCGATCGAGCAGACGGAGCAGATCACCGCGCGGCTGGTGAACAGCGGTTGCGGCGCGACGTCGAACACCGTTCAGCACGTCTGGTGGCAGGAGCACCTCACGCTGACCGAGGACGCGCGTAGCGCGGTGAACAGCGGGTTCACCTTTCGCGGCCGTGCGACCAGGGGCTCCGCCCCGATCGTCGGTGCCGCGGTCAGCCTCACCGTCGACAACCTCACCGACGACGCCGCGGTCCCCGTTGCAGCCACCAACACCGATGACAACGGCAACTTCGCGGTGACCTGGAACGCGACCAGCGAGTCGTTCGAGTCCGTTCACGTGCGGATCACCTGGGCCGGTCCCGCCATCGCGCGAGAAACGACGCATGTCTGGTTCGCCGCGCATCCGGCCACCGACGCGCTGAGCATCTTCGTTCCCCGAGCGGTCCGCTCCGGCACCGTGGTCCGGGTGGAGGCAGAACTGCGGCGAAACGCTGTGCTGGTGAGTGGGCCGCCGGTGACCTTCCTGACCGCCGGCGGCTGGCTCGCCCCCAACCAGGCAGCTAACTCGACTCGGCCGGGGTATGAGTTCCCGGTGACCATCGGGCCCGGCCAGTCTGCGATGGCAGTGACCGCGACGAGCACCGGACCGGTAGGCACCACGACGCAGTGGTGGGTACCGAGCATCGAGTTCGTCAGCCCGACGTCTCAGTCGATCACCGGACAGACGTACAACGCGACCGTGATCTACAGCCACGACGGGATCCCGATCCCGGGTACGCTCCTGGAGTTCATCATCGACGGGTCGGAGCTCGGCCCGGTGGTACGGACCGACGCGAACGGACGAGCCAGCATTCCCCTCGTCAGTGCGACACCGGGATCAGAGACGATCTCGGTGACGGAAGCCGGAAGTCCCCTGGATGCCGTGTCCGCTCAGACGACGCACGCGTGGGTGGCCCCGCCGGGCGGACCGGTGATCGTCACGCGCGTCGCACCGGCGAGCCAGACCATCCGCGACGGCGACTCCGCCACCGTGACCGCGACGGTTTCCGGGGGGGCGAACCCGTTGCAGGGCTGGGATGTCGCGTTCGACGGCTTCGGTCCCACCCGGACCGCAACCACCGATGCCCAGGGTCGAGCAAGCGTGACGCTGCGCAGCGAAGACGAGCGCTACTCGGTGATCACAGCGAGCGTCGGCGTCTCGGGCTGCGATGTCCTCTCCTCCGACGTCGCGGTCGTGGAGTGGACTCTTCCGACACTGGACCTGAACCCGAAGAACACGACGTCGCCGGCGCGGCAGCCAGTGACGTTCACCGCCGATCTGAGCTGGTTGGACGCCTCCGAAGACACCGTGCCGATCCAGGGCGACCTAGTCAGGTTCACCATGCGGAGCCAGAGCTGTGACCTGCCGATCCGGGTCGAAGTGGATCGAACGCGCTCGAACGGGAGGGCGAGTGTCTCGCTCACCCGGGACGGGCCGAGTATCGACAGCGTGACGGCCGAGGAGATCGGCGTCGTCCAGCCGGCATCGGACACCACGGGCCATACCTGGGGCAGTCCGGATCCGCCGCCGCTGTCGATGACCATCGACCAGTCGACGGCCGAGAGCCGGGCCGGCAGCGCCGTCACGGTCAGCGCGACCGTTCACGACAGCGACCGCCCACGAGGTCTGGCCGCGGCTGGCGTCAGGGTCGGGTTCCTCGGCCTGCCGCCCGACGCGCCTGACTCGGCCCTCACCAACGCGGACGGCGTCGCCAGCGTGACCTTCACCGGAACGGGTACGTCCTCAGTTGCGCTCGGCGCGACCACCGCGTACGGCTGCGGGCTCGTCGTCTCACCGACGATCACCCACCGTTGGTACGTCCCCGAGCTGCGCCTGACCCGCCCACGACGCAACGAGCCAGACCGGAACCACGGCGACCGTGACCGCCCGACTCAGCCACGGCACGAACGGCGTGGCCGGTCAGCCGATCGAGCTGACCATCGATAACTCGCGACCGAACGAGAGCACCCGCACCCTGCACGCCGTGACGCACGACGACGGAACCGCCGAGTTTTCCTGGACTCGTGATCATGCCGGCGCCGACGCGCTCACCGCTCGCGAGCTGGCGTCGGTACAGCCTCAACAGGACACGGCCAGGCATACCTGGCAGGAACCTCCGCCCGTCAGCACGCCCCCGCCGGTCACCACCCCACCGCCCGTGATCACGCCTCCGCCGGTCACCACGCCTCCGCCGGTCACCACCCCGCCGCCGGTCACCACCCCGCCGCCGGTCACCACGCCCCCGCCGCCCCCGCCCCCGTCGCAGAAGCCGTCCAGGCTGCCATCGACGAGCACGGCCGTGAGCGGACCCGAGGTGGGACGGCCGGGCGGCGACATCGCGATCTCCGGCCGCGGTTGCCGAGCCGGTCAGACCGTGACCGTGAGGCTGGGCGCCACCCGGCTCGGCACCACTCGTGCCGCGGCCGACGGCACCTTCTTCCTGCGGGCGGCCGTGCCGGAGCTGCCGCTCGGCCGGTACGTGATCAGCTCCTCGTGCGGCACGACGATCGGCGACAAGAACGTCGACATCACCGAGCCACAGGTCGACAGGGGCGCGGCGAGGATCGCGGCGGCCGGCGTCACGACGGCCTCGACGTTCGTGTTCTTCGTGCTGTTGATCAAGGGCGCGATCTCCTTCCTGCCTCGCCGCTGGCACTGAGCGGACCGCCACCGAGCTGCCGCTTTCCCTTTCGGGCAACAGACATTGCCCGACGCGCAGTCCGCTCAGCCGTTCCATCGGCACGTCCCCACGCGCACGCTGATCACAGGCCACTTTCACACCCCGAGGAGCCAGCATGCCGCCGTACCAGTCACCCGGTGTCTACGTCGAAGAGGTCGCCGCCGGAGCGCGACCGCTGGAAGGCGCCGGGACCGCCATCGCCGCTTTCATCGGCCTCGCCGAGGACGGCCCGTTCAACACGCCGACCCTGGTCAGCAACTGGACGCAGTTCACGAACTCGTTCGGTGGCTTCGTCTCCGGGTCGTACCTCGCCCAGTCGGTCTACGGCTACTTCATGAACGGCGGCGGCAATGCGTACGTCGTCCGGATCGGCCAGAACGGCGCGAGCAGCGGACCGGCTCCGCGCAGCGCCCGGGCCAAGGAGCTCGCCGCCAGCCCGACCGCGCAGATCGGCCGGCTCAAGGCGACCGCCCTCGACTCGGCGGCCGCGCCGGGCGACGTGACGATCGAGATCACCGATCCGGGCGGCGACAGCCCGAGCGACGACATGTTCAAGCTGCTGGTGAAGGTGAAGGGCGAGGTCGTCGAGGAGTTCGACCGGGCCAGCTTCGCCCGCGGCAAGCAGAACGTGGTGACCATGGTCAACGCGACCTCCAAGACGGTGCAGCTCGAGGACACCGGCAGTGGCCAGGCCCTTCGGCTGGCATCGGGCGAGACGGCGCTGGTCGCTCCCCCGCCGCCGGCGGCCGTACCGTCCACCCGGCTGAGCCCGGACGACTATGTCGGTGACGTGTCCGACCGGACCGGCTTCGGCGGCCTGGAGGCCATCGAGGACATCACCATGCTGTGCGTGCCGGACCTGATGAGCGCGTACCAGCAGGGAGCGATCGACCTCGACCAGGTGCAGGCCGTGCAGCTGGCGATGATCGCCCACTGCGAGCTGATGGGCGACCGGGTCGCCATCCTGGACGCGCCCCCCGGGATGAATGCCCAACAGATCAAGGAATGGCGGGTCGACAAGGCACGCTACGACTCGATGTACGCCACCCTCTACTGGCCTTGGGTGCAGACCATGAACCCCGCCACCGGCCAGCTCGCCTACATGCCGCCGTCGGGTCACATCGCCGGCATCTGGGGACGCAACGACAACGAGCGCGGGGTGCACAAGGCGCCGGCAAACGAGGTCGTCCGAGGCGCCATCGACCTGGAGATCAACATCACCAGGAACGAGCACGACCTGCTCAATCCCGAAGGTATCAACGTGATCCGGGCGTTCCCGGGCCGCGGCATCCGGGTCTGGGGTGCGCGGACGTTGTCCTCGGATCCGGCCTGGCGATACCTGAACATCCGGCGGCTCTTCAACTACCTCGAGAAGTCGATCTTGAACGGGACGAACTGGGTCGTCTTCGAGCCCAACGACCGGGCACTGTGGGCCAAGATCCGGCGGACGATCGCCGCCTTCCTGGTGATGGAGTGGCGGGCCGGAGCGCTGTTCGGCTCGACGCCGGACGAGTCGTTCTACGTGAAGTGCGACGACGAGACCAACCCGTCGGAGGGTATCGACGCCGGCCAGGTGGTCTGCGAGATCGGCGTCGCGCCGGTGAAGCCGGCCGAGTTCGTGATCTTCCGACTCGCCCAGTTCTCCGGCGGCACCAGCCTGGTCAGCGAATAGTCCACCAGATCATCACCTGAGCAGAGAAAGGGACAACGACAATGCCACTTCCCGATGGCGACAGCTCGGTCGGCCACTCCTTCGGACTGGAGTTCGACGGAGTGACGATCAAGAGCATTACCGAGGTCGCGGGCCTCAAGCTGGAGCAGGACGTCGTGGAGTTCAAGGAGAACGGCCCCGACGGCAAGTACCAGATCCGCCGGCTGCCCGGCCGGCCGAAGGCCCCGGACATCACCCTGACCCGCGGTCTGACCGGAGACAACAGCTTCGACAAGTGGATCTCCGACAGCCGGTTCGGCAAGATGTCCGACTCCCGCAAGGGCGGCTCGGTCATCGTCTTCGACTACGAGGGTCAGGAGGTCAAGCGCTACAAGCTGACCAACGCCTGGCCGAAGAGCCTGGAGATCGGCACGCTCAAGGCCGGCGACACCTCGTACCTGTCGGAGAAGCTCGTGCTCACCTGCGAGTCGATCGAAGTCCAGGGCAAGTAGTCATGCGCCGCGGGACGTTGATCGTTCCGGAGCCGGCGGCTTCGGACGCCTCGACCGGTACTCCGGTCGGGGCGCCCCGGCGCGAGAAGCTGGTCACCGAGTTCAGCTTCCTGCTGCCGCGGGGGTACGTCGACAGTTCCGGGACTGTGCACCGGGACGGCGTGATGCGGCTGGCCACGGCCCGCGACGAGCTCGTCCCGCTGCGGGACGACCGGGTCCGGGAGAACCCGGCCTATCTCACCGTCGTCCTGCTGTCTCGGGTGATCGAGCGGATCGGGACGATCGACGACATCCATCCGGGCATCGTGGAGAACCTCTTCGCCACGGATCTGGCCTTCCTGCAGGATCTCTACCGGCGAGTGAACACGGAGGGCCACACCAGAGCCACGGTGACCTGCCCGTCGTGCGAGCACCACTTCGCCGTCGACGTCTCCGGGGGGCGCCTGGGGGAATCCTGACGTACGCGACCGATCGGCTGTACGAGGAGATCGCGTACGTCGCCTACTACTTGCACTGGTCCCGGGAGGACATCCTCGACCTCGAGCATGCGGAGCGTCAGCGATTCGTCCGCGAGATCGGTGCCCTCAACTCCCGCATCTCGGGCGACTGAGCAGCGGGAAACGATCATGGATCAGGAGTCCGGAGCATGCGCTGGCCGTGGGAGTGGGGCCGCCGATCCGCGGATACCGCCGACGCGGGCGATGCCGCCGGATCGGCCGGTCAGTCACGCCCCGGTCAGTCAAGCCCCGGGCCGGCACCAGTAGCCGCCCCGACTGCGGCGCGACACGACTGGGCGTACCTGCCGCCGGTCCAGCGCAGCCTGGACGACCACGGGCCGTCGGTCGCACCGCCGGACGCGTTCCGGGCCGGCCTGACCACCCATCGCAACCCCAGTCTGCTTGCCCCGTTGGGACATCTGGTCGATCCGGACGGTCCCAGTGGTGTCGTCGGCGGCCTGGCCGACGCGGCGCCCGGCGAGCCACTGAGCTACAGCGCCGGTGTCGAACTGCGCGTGCCCGAGCCTGCTGGGCAGCACGTTGACCGGCCGTCGGTGCAGCGCCGGGTCGAGTCGATGGCGGCCGCACCGCCCGTCACCGACCCGCGCCTTGCAGACCTGTCCGTTCCCGCACCGTCCGTCGCCGAGCCCGCCGTCGCCGGGCTACCGGTCGCCGATGATGATCATCGTGATCAGGAGCCGCCGGCCGCGCCGGTGCTGGGAATCGCTGCTCGGCGAATCGCTGCTCGGCGAGACCGCAGCCGCCGCCCGGTCAGATCCAGCCCCGACCGTCGAATCCAGACACCATGATCATCAGCCGCTCACGGTAGCTCGGGAGGTCGATCGGTCATCCTCCGGATCGGTTGCCTCACATCCGATCGCCCTGCAGCGGCTGGCCGACGAGCCGACGCCCGTTGTCAGGCCCTCGGCGTCGGCCGCCGAGCCGTCGGTCGCCCCACCGGCTCCCGTCGAGAGCGCTCTGCCGACAGTTGGCGAGGTCGCACGGGTTGACGTCGATCGCTGGGTCCCCAGCCCGGTCGTTCCGCAGCCCAGCCCGGTCGTTCCGCAGCCCAGCCCGGTTGTTCCGCAAGCCGGTCCGGTTGTTCCGCAGGCCAGCCCGGTTGTTCCGCAGGCCGGCCCGGTTGTTCCGCAGGCCAGCCCGGTTGTTCCGCAGGCCAGCCCGGGCGCGACCCTGCCGACCGTGGCTGCGGCGATCCCCGTGCAGCGCCAGGCATCGGGTTCTGCCGGGACGACATCCGCCGCAGCGGAGCCCGGCGCACCACGAAGCAGCGGGCGAAGCGATTCGGGGTCTGATCGTCGAGCCGAGTCGATCCCGCTGACTGTGAGCCGGCTGGCCGCTCGGTCGGAGAGCCCGGTGACCACGACCCGAGTCGTCGAATCTCCAGCGCCGACGAACGGCGGACCAGACCCGCTCTCGGAACCCTCCGACATGCCGTCCCAGCCACCACCTTCGGCCCCGCCGGCGGGCCAGTCGGAAATCGCTCCTGACCTGTCGTCGTCGGAGACGGACCGACGGCCGCGCGCGGGGCCGGCGCCCCATCGACGAGCGACGAGCCGACGGTCGCCCGTCTGCTCGCCGATCGGCCTGTCCTGGACGAGCCTGCGACTCACGCTGAGGATGCCGAGCCCGTCGCCGAGATCGCGCGGCGGACTGCCGCCGGGGCGATGCTCCCGGTGCCCGGCAGGCCGAACGATCCCGGCGACCTGGTGGGCCGTCCCGTGCCTGCCGTGACAGCCACCCCCGTGACAGACACCCCCGTGACAGACAAACCCGTGCAGCGGCAGCTCGCCCCGCCGACCTCCGGCCCGATTCGTCCGACGATCGCGGGTGAGCCGCAGATCGCCAGTGCCGATGCTGCTCACCCGGTTCCTGCGGTGACGGATGGGACGATCGCCGCGGAGAGCCCGACCTCAGAAAAAGGCCCCGGAGCAGAAGCCGAGTACCCACCCATGATCCAGCGCCGGGTCGCGTCGTCCAGTCCGGTGAGCACCGCAGACGAGTCGCCATTGAGCGGGTTCGCGGCCGCGATCACTGCCCTGCACCAGGATCCCGACGACGACGCACGCTCCGCCGCCTCGGACACACTCGCCGCGCCGAGCGGGGACGGCGCGGCGAGTGCGGCGTTCGGGGGTCCCGGCCTCGTGGTGGCGCGGCAGGTCGTCGAGAGCGCGACGGCCGGGCCGCCGTCGGCGCTCGGCGATGCGGTTCCCGCCGCGGCCACCGGGCTCCGATCGATCGGCACACCGGTCAGCGCGCCGCCGACCCCAACCCCGATGCTGGTCGTGGCCCGGCGGATCGCCCCGGACGCCACCGGAGCGCTGCCGCCTGCGGACGTACGCCTGCCGTTGCCGACACGTCGACCAGTCGTCCAGCGCCGGCTGCTGTCCGAGCAGCCGGCGCCGACCGGGCTACCGGCGGTCGTACCGCCGCTTCCGCCGCCGGCCAGCACGGCGGCGGTGCAGCGGGTGCGCTACGAGGACGTCCCCGCGGCTGCCCCCGCGCACGCGATGCCGATCGCTGCGTCGCTCGCCGATATCCCCGACCGCGATGTCGTCGCCTCTCCCGGTGCTGCGCCGATGCCGGCACCCAGCACGGCCTCGGGGTCGATCGGCGCTTGGCAGACGCCGTCGGCTGCGCACGTGTCCAGCCCCAGCCCACCCGCTCCACTCGCACCGGTCCAGCGCCGGTCGGCGGGCGAGCGGGATGCCCGAGTCCGTTGCCGCGGTGCGGCGACGCCGACGCCGACGCCGACGGCACCGACGCGCCGACCCGGTGCGTCCGATGCCGACCGCACCGCTGCGCCCCGAGCCGTTCGTCCAGCGATCGACCGATCCTCGGCCGAGCAGCGCACCGGTCTTCGCACCGGGCGCGGACACAGCTGGCCCATCCAGGACCGCGACATCAACCCGGACGGTGGGACTGGTCGAGATGTTCGCACTGGCGTCCGGCGGTGCCGACAATCCTGGCGAGGCGGGAGGATCGGTCGTGCAGCGCTCGGCGGCCGGGTCGCCGCCGGCCGCGACCGAGGTACAACTGGCCCCTTCCGATGCACCGGCGCCGAGCTCCGCCTCAGCGCCGGCCGGCGGAGGCGCGGCTGCCCCCGGCGGCGCACCCGCGAGCGGCACCGATATCGAGGAGATGGCCCTCCGACTGTACGAGCCGCTGACCGCCCGACTCCGCGCCGAGCTGTGGCAGGACCGCGAGCGGGCCGGGCTGCTGACGGACCTCCGCCCATGACCACGCACCCTAACCAGACGAAAGGGGAGAACTGATGGCCGGCGACAGCGCGACCGCGACCAAGCACGTCGACACCGACCCAGCGGTCAGTATCTGCTTCACCGTGACCGTTGACGGCGAGGACCTCGGGTTCTTCAGCAGTTGTGAAGGCCTGGGCATCGAGCTGGTGATGGAGCAGCGCGAGGAGGGTGGCAGCAACGGGTTCGTCTGGCAGCTGCCGAGTCGGATCAAGTACACCAACATCAAGCTGTCCCGCCCGGTCGCCAACCAGACCAAGGCACTCACCGACTGGTTGATGGGGTACGCCATCGAGGTGAGCCGCAAGACGGCCTCGATCAGCGCCCGGGCAGCCGACGGGCACATCGTCGCAACCTGGGATCTCGACGGGGTGATCCCGGTCCGCTGGACCGGACCGAGCCTCAACCTGGACTCACCGAAAGTGGCCATGGAGACGCTCGAGCTGGCTCATCACGGCTTCCTTCCGGCGAAGAAGTGATGACGATGTTCGTTGCCGCGGCCCTGAGGTCCGCCAGATCGCACTTGTTCGTCACGATTTCCGAGAGGCTCCGCTCATGACCGAGCCTGATGGTCGCGCTTCGCGCTCCTCGGTCATGAGCTCCGCAAATCTCGCTCGTTCGTCACGACTCCGGACGACGGTGAAGCGTGTCGCCCGGAATCGCTCCTGCACTCCCGAGAGGCTCCGCTCATGACCATGGCGATCGCGCTCGCCGGTAGCAACGGTCCCATCGGGCAGGCCGGTGGAGTCGCCGAGGGGGCGAACGTCGCGGGGCGCCCGACCGCCAAGAAGGCGCTCATCTCGATCCACACCCCGAAGCCGGCGAAGGGGGGCTACGAACCGGGGGCGAAGAAGGAGGACATCGAGTTCCAGTTCAACCCCAAGGAAGTCACCATCGCGAAGTCGGCGAAGTGGGAACACAAACCGGCCAAGGGATCCAAGAGCGCGCCACCGCCGGAGTTCACCGGCTCCGACCCCTGCAAGCTGACCGTCGAGATGTTCTTCGATGCCACCGGCACCAAGAACGGTTCTGTGCTGGAGGTGGTCGAGAAGCTGTTCAACTGCTGCGTACCGACCGAGCAGAGCGCCGGGCAGAAGAAGCCGACCCCGCCGCTGGTGGTCATGCACTGGGGCAGCATCTCCACCTTCCCGGCGGTGATCACCTCGGTCAGTGCGAAATACACCCTGTTCCGCTCCGACGGCACCCCGATCCGCGCGGTCTGCAGCGTGTCGATGGAGGAGATGCCGGGCGCGCCGCCGCGGCAGAACCCGACATCGGGCAGCGACTCGATCCGCCGCGTGCACCGGACGGTGATCGGCGACAGCCTCGCCTCGATCGCCTACGACGAGTACGGCGATCCGAATCACTGGCGCCCGCTGGCCGCCTTCAACGGCATCGACGATCCGCTCCGACTGCCGTCCGGCCGGACGATTCTCCTTCCCTCGTTGGAGGAGCTGGGGGTGACGGGATGACGTCGAGCATGTGCCTGGTCGAGATCGACGGCTCCCCGATGCCCGACGACCTGGTGCCGCTGTTGATCTCCGCGATGGTGGAGGACAGCCAGCGGTTGCCCGACATGTTCGCGCTCCGGTTCCGCGATCCCGAACGGATCGTGCTGACCAAGAGCAACGCCAAGGTCGGCAGCAAGATCAAGGTCAAGGTGAGCACCGCGACCTCGTCCTCGCCGATGATCTTGATCGAGGCCGAGATCACCGCTCTGGAGCTGGAGTTCGACACCGGCGGGACCTTCACGGTGATCCGCGGCTACGACCCGGCGCACCGATTGTTCCGGGACCGGCGGACGGTCAGCTACGTGCAGATGACCGCGTCCGACATCGCCACCCAGGTGGCGAAGCGGGCCGGTCTGACGGTCGGCAAGGTCGACTCGACCCCGACGGTGTTCCCTTTCGTCAGCCAGGCCGGGCAGACCGACTGGGAGATCCTGAGCCAGCTTGCTCGCGACGCCGGCGCCGACCTGACTGTACGCGGTGGCCAGTTCTCCTTCGTCACCTCGGCCGGCGGCGGGGCATCGGGTACGCCGCCCACGCTGAAGTTCGGCGAGGAACTCGTCCGCTTCCGGTCTGTGCTCACCTCGGCCCAACAGGTCGGCACCGTCGAGGTCCGCGGCTGGAACGTCGCGGAGAAGAAGGCGCTGGTCGCCTCGCAGCCGGCGAAGACCTCCTTGGTCGATCTGCCGACGGTGAAGCCGACGGACCTGGCGAGCGTGTTCGGCAACCCGACGTACGTCTCCACCGACGTCCCCTATCGGGCGCAGAGCGAGGTCGACCAGGCAGCCAAGGCGCTGGCCGAGGAGAAGGCGTCCGCATTCGCCGAGTTCGAGGGCGTGGCCCGCGGGAACCCGGACCTGAAGGCCGGCTCCAAAGTCAAACTGGACGGGCTCGGCGCGCCGTTCGAGGGGACGTACACGATCACCAGCGCGCGACACCGCTTCGATCCGACCACCGGCTACACCACCGCGATCACCGTGACCGGCAAGCAGGACCGCAGCCTGCTCGGGCTCGCCTCGGGCGGCTCGCGCTCGAAGCAGGCGCCGGGCGTGGCGATCGCCCAGGTGACCGACGCGAAGGACCCGGACAAGCAAGGCCGGGTCAAGGTGAGTTTTCCCTGGCTGTCCGACGACTACGTGAGCGGCTGGGCCCGGGTGGTGTGCCAGGGCGGCGGCAAGGACCGCGGCTGGATAGCCATCCCGGAGGTCGGCGACGAGGTGCTCGTCGCGTTCGAGCAGGCCGACTTCGACCGCCCGGTGGTGTTCGGCGGTCTCTACAACGGAATCGACACCATGCCCGCCGGTCCCAATGATCTGGTCGACGCCAGCTCCGGGGCGATCAACCGCCGCTCGCTGGTCTCCCGAGCCGGACACCGGATCGACCTGCTGGACGAGTCCGGCAAGAAGGAAGGCATCTCGATCACTACCAAGGACGAGAAGTTCTTGATCAACATCGACAAGACCAACACCACGATCACCGTGCACGCCGACGGGAAGGTGCTGATCGAGGGCACCCAGGGGATCACCCTGGACGCGAAGTCCTCCGACCTGACCATGAAGGCCGGCTCGATCAAGCTGAATGCCACCCAGGGTGTGCAGGTGGATGGCGGGAGCGGGTCGGTGCAGATGAAGAGCAACGGCTCGGTCTCGGTGGAGGGGATGACCGTCTCGGTGAAGGGCCAGACCACGGCGAACTTCGAGGCCGGTGCGGTGAACACGATCAAGGGAGCGATGGTCAAGATCAACTGATGCCCATGATCGATAGAGGCAGCATGACCGGAAGACAGGTGAGCTGAGATGTATGACGTCGACTTCATCGGAGCCGGCTGGTCCTATCCACTGGGCACCGATGCCAGCGGGCGGGTGTCGCTGGTCACCCGGGAGCGCGAGATCGAGCAGTCGATCCGGCTGATCCTCGGGACCGCGATCGGGGAGCGGCCGATGCGGCCCACCTTCGGCTGCCGGATCCATGATCATGTCTTCGGTCCGGCGAACTCGGCGACGGCCGGCCAGATCGCGTACGACGTCCGGGATGCGTTGGAGCGTTGGGAGACACGGGTCGAGATCACCGCGGTCACGGTGGACTTCGACCGGATCAACGACGGCGTGTTGTACGTCGACATCGGCTATCAGATCCGCGGCCTGAATGACCCTCGGAACCTGGTCTTCCCGTTCTACGTCATCCCGGACGAACCCGACTCCGGCGTGATCGCCATCGGCCCGACCCAACACGCCCTGACTCAGATGGGCGGCATGCCGGCCCTGACCGCCGGCACCGGAGTCTTCCAACCTGCCCCGCCGGCACTACCCGCCGCATTCGGATCTGTCTCGCTCGGAGGTTCTTGATCATGTTGCCCGCCCCGAATCTCGATGACCGGCACTTCCAGGATCTGGTCGACGACGCCAAGCGCCTGGTCCAGCAGCGCTGCCCGACGTGGACCGACCACAACGTCTCCGATCCCGGCGTGACCCTGATCGAGGCATTCGCCCAGATGGTCGACCAGCTGATCTATCGACTGAACCGCGTGCCGGACCTGCACTACATCAAGTTCCTCGAGCTGATCGGGGTCGAGCTCCGGCCGCCGGCGGCCGCGCGAGGCGAGGTCACGTTCTGGCTCTCGGCGCCGCAGCCGCAGCCGGTCATCGTGCGGGCCGAGACACAGGTCGCGACCGCGCGGACCGACGTCGCGGACCCGATCGTGTTCAGCACCACCCGGGAGCTGGAGATCATCCCGTGCGACTTCGCGCATGCCGGGGCCCACCCGGCGGGCGAGGCACCGGCCGACATGACTGCCGCACTGGCCGGTCCGGAGGGATTCCGCTGCTTCTCCGGCTCCCCCGTCGTCGGGGACGCACTTCTGATCGCGCTCTCGGCGGCCGTCCCGTACTGCGCGGTGGTGGTCCGGATGGACTGCCGGGTCTCGGGTCGCGGCGTCGATCCGCGCCGGCCGCCGATCGTCTGGGAGGCCTGGACGGAGGGCGGTTGGGCCGAGTGCGAGATCGGCTCCGATGACACCGGCGGGCTGAACAAGCCCGGCGATGTGATCCTGCACGTGCCGGGCGGGCATACCGCGTCGATCATCGCCCGGCAGCGGGGCGGCTGGCTGCGCTGCCGGCTGGTGGAGGCGGAGCCGGATCAGCCGACGTACACCGCATCGCCGCAGATCCTTGCCGTGTCGGCCTTCACCATCGGCGGCACCGCTCCGACCGTCCACGCGGAGGTGGTCCGCGGGGAGATCCTCGGTCGGTCGGACGGGACACCTGCCCAGCGGTTCACCGTCCAGCAGCGACCGTTGCTGCCGACGGAGAGCGCCTCGACCCTGACGGCGGTCCAGGGCGACAGCACCGAGGTATGGACCGAGGTGCCGCACTTCGCGCTGTCCGGCCCGAACGACCGGCACTTCCGGATCGACCGATTCGGCGGCGAGATCCAGTTCGGTCCGGCCGTCCGGGCGGCCGACGGCGGGCTGATCCACTACGGCGCGGTGCCGCCGGCCGGTGCTGTGCTCCGGCTGGAGGCATACCGGACCGGCGGCGGTCAGTCCGGCAACGTCGGCCGTGGTCTGGTACGGGTGCTGAAGACGTCCGTGCCGTACGTCAGCACCGTGCAGAACCGGGTGCCGGCGATCGGTGGCGCGGAGGCGGAGAGCCTGGCCGACGCCAAGACCCGCGGTCCGCTGCTGCTGCGCTCGCGCGGACGCGCGGTGACCGCCGAGGACTTCGAGCAGCTGGCCCGCGACGTGGCGCCGGACGCGGCCCGGGTGCACTGTGTGCCGGACACCGCTGACGGGGGCGCCGGTGTACGCGTGCTGGTCGTGCCCCAGGTCGCCAGCGACGAACTGGGCCGGATCAATCGGGCCGACCTGGATCCGCCCGCGGCGACCCTGGAACGGATCGCGACCAGCCTGGACGCGCGTCGACTGGTGGGCACCCGCTTGCTCGTCCAGCCGCCGGACTATGCGTGGTTGACGGCGGTGGTGAGCCTGAGCTGCCGGCCGATGTTCGATCCCGGCGAGGTGCGGACCGAGGTGCTGCGGGCGCTGTACACGCTGTATCACCCACTGGTCGGCGGTCCGGACGGGACCGGCTGGCCGTTCGGGCGGGCGGTCCAGTCGCATGAGGTGCACGCCGCGCTGGCCCGGATCCCCGGCGTCGACATGGCCCGCGAGGTGAGTGTGGCGATGTTCCCGGCCGAGGCGTACACCGGGCGGCGTGGGGCGGCCACGCAGCGGATCGACATCGCGCCGACCGCGCTGGTCTACTCCTTCGAGCACCAGGTCCGGGTCCGCAAATGACCTGCCCAATGACCGTCGCCCATTCCGGAAACTGTCGGGTTGCGACAGCGACACGCCGTCGGGCGATGCCCCAACCCGACAGTTTGCGGAAAAGCGGAGGTGTCGGGCAATGAGGGGGACCGTCGACGGGGCGCTCAGCGCACTGCCGATCGCGCCGATTCTGCCGGCGATGATCCGCGAGGACCTGTTCGCCCAGCAGCTGTGCGGCGGACTGGACGAGGTGCTGGCGCCGGTGCTGATGAGCCTGGACGCGTTCCCGGCCTATCTGGATCTCGGCACGACGCCGCCGGACATGCTGCCCTGGCTGGGTCGCTGGCTCGGAATGGAGGTGGATCCCGGTGAGGACCTGGACCTGCAACGCAAACTGCTCGCCTCGGCCGGCGACCTGCACGCGATCCGCGGGACCCGTCGCGGCATCGAGCTGGCACTGGAGGCGGCCCTCGGGGTCGACGTCCAGGTGCTGGAGACCGGTGCCGCGTCCTGGTCGAGCGATCCGGCCGCCGAGCTGCCCGGGGAGCATCGGCCGGCGATCGTGGTGATCGTCACCTCGACCGAGGAGGAGCCGATCGAGACGGATCGGGTCGAGGCTCTGGTCAGTCAGCTCAAGCCGGCGCACGTGCTGCACCGGGTCCAGCTCAACGACGGCTGAGCCCGTCCTCTCCGACTTCTGAGCCGCGGTCAGGGGACGGGGACGCCGAGCTCGGCGCAGACGCGGGCGTGCTCGCGCCGCGCCACGACGGCCGCGCTACGATCGCCGGCCGCGTCCAGCAGCTCGGCCAGCAGCTGCCAGGCCGGGTCGTGGTACGGGTCGAGCGCCACCGAGCGGCGAGCCGCGGCGATCCCGGCCGACCAGCTGCCGGCTGACAGCGCGAGACGGGCGGCGGCGGCGGCGAGATGCGCCGCGAGCGTACGCAGCCGGTCGCGGTCGGCGACGACCCACTCCGCCGGCCCGACCTCGGGCAGCAGGTCGCCGCGGTAGGCGGCGACCGCCGCCTCGTACGTCGCGAGCACATCCCCGGTCCCCGACCCGGCCGCCCCCGGCACGTGGGCGATGGAGGCCGAGCGGGCCAGCGCCTCGAACTGGGCAATGTCCAGCTCGGCGGCCGGCAGGCTGAGGACGTACGCGTCGCCGCGCCGGCCGAGCGCGTCCTCGCCGAGCCCGGCCGCGGACAGCCACTGCCGCACGCTGGAGACCGCCACCTGCAGACTCCGGGTGCCGGACGCGAGCGTCGCCTCCGGCCAGATCGCCTCGATCAGCTCCTCGCGATGGACCGGGCGACCGGCCCGCAAGGCCAGGAACATCAGCAGGGCCCGGGCCCGCGGCCGCAGTCCACCCCACGGCACGACGGCGCCCTCGACCGACACGGCGAACGAGCCGAGGCAGCGCAGCTCGATCCTCGGGGTCGACCCGGCCGCCCGTTCGGCGTGCTCCGCCTGGCGCCCCGGGGCAGCGGGCTCGCGGTCGTGCACCACCCCGAGCTGCTCCCGGCGCGACTCGGCCCAGGCCGGTAGCTCGGCACCCGCCAACAGCCGGACGACAGCGTCCAGCCCGAGCGACTCGGCGCTGCGGATCAGCGGCGCGACCTGAGCTGCGCTGGCTCCCGCGACGATATTCGGGGTCGACAGTCTCTCCGCCGCGACCTCGATCGCCTCGGCCCACAGCTGCAGGACGGGCGCGGTCAGCCGGTTCGCGTTCTCTGCACAGCGCCGCAGCAGCGGTACGGCCAGCTCTGGCCTCCCGCTCAGCGCGTGCGCGGCTCCGACCAGCCCGGTCAGCAGGCAGGTCGCCCAGTCGTCGCGATGCCGTACGCAGTCCTCGATCAGGTCGGCGCAGGCAGCGATCCGCCAGTCGGTCGGTCGGAGCGACAGCCAGAGCGCCGCCTGGACCCCGCGAGCCACCCGGGACAGCCACGGAAAGGCGTCGACGTCGGCCGTCAGCACGATCTCCTCGAGCCGCCCGGCGGCCGCCTCGTCGGGCTGCCGGAGCAGCTCGGCCAGCTGCTCGACCAGCCGGAGCGCCAGCTGTTCCCAGCGCGGCGCGGCGTCGTCGGGCGTCGCCACCGCCCGGGTCGCACCGGCGAGGTCACCGGCCAACAGCCGGCCGAGACCGGCGGACAGGCCCCGCTGAGCCAGCGGCGTCCGCAGGGTCCGGGTCGCCGTCCGCAGCTCGAGCGACAGCTGCAGATCGGGCTCGGTCGCCTTGGTCCGGCCCGGCTCGAGTCCGACCGGCTGCGGCAGCCACAGCTGGGCGACCGCCCGCTCATGAGCGCAGCGGGCGGTGAAGTCGAGGTCGTCCATCAACGTCTCGGCGTGCCGGTAGGCCGCGACCGCCTCGGCGATCAGCCCGTTCCGGAGCAGCCGCCGGGCGCCGGCCACCACGATGCCGGGGTCGTCGACCGGGACGCCCGGCCGGCCGAAGACTCCACTCAGCCACTCCTCGTCCGGCGGCAGAGCCGAACCGCCGCCCTTCTGCAGCAGCCGGGCCACCGACCCCCAGTCCTCGGCCCGGGCGTAGGCCCGGATCGCTGCCGTGGTGTGCCCGCCGGTCTCCAGCAGGGCCGCGCTGCGGGCGTACAGGTCGCGGGTCGCCGAGGCACCGAGCTCGTCGACGAGAACCACCTCGAGATGGGTCTGCAACACCTGGTGGTAGCGGAAGGTCAGCCCGCCGTCCGTGCTCGTGGTGAAGAACTGCTCGCGCTCGAGCTCGTCCAGCACTGCGGCACTGCCCGGCTCATCGAGCAGTGCGTCGCAGAGATCCCCGGTCAGCACGCCGAGCGTGCAGGTCTGCAGCAGGAAGCGACGACGCTCTGCGGCCAGCCCGTCAACCACGTTGCGGGCGAGATAGGAGCGGATCAGCCGGGTCCGACCGGTCAGCTCGTCGATCGCCCGCTCACGATCGGCTCGGCCGAGCCGGGCCGTCGCCAGATGGAACAGCTGGAGACCGGCCGCCCAGCCACCGGTCCGCCGGGTCAGGGCGGCCGCCGCCTCCGGCGACAGCGCTCTCTGGTAGACGGTCCGGAACAACTCCTCGACCTCCCAGGAGCGGAACCGCAGATCCTCGCCGTCCAACTGCTCCAGCTCGCCGTCGAGCATCAACCGGGTGGTGTTGATCGCCGGCGGCCGGCGGCTCGCCCAGACCATCCGGAGCTGACGCGGCCGCAGCGTGGCCATCCGCTCGAGCGCGCTCTCGGCGCCGGTGCCGGCGAGGACGTGCAGATCGTCGACGACGAGCCGGACCGGCCGCGCGTCGGATTCCAGTGCGGCGAGCAGGACGTCGATCCCGTCGGCGGCAGACGCCACGGTGTCACTGCCCAGCGCGGCTCCGAGGCCGTACGCCAGATGGCGGACCAGCGCCGCCTCGTCGTCGTCCTCGGAGCCGGCGCGATACCAGGCGGTCGGTTCGGTGGCACCGGCCGCGACCCGGCTGAGCACGGTGGTCTTGCCGGATCCGGGCGGCCCGAGGACGAGTCCGATCGGTGCGGACTCGGCGGCGGACAACCGGCGTTCGAGCCGGTCGCGGACCAGACCACGGGGGTCGGGGCGACGTACCTTCTCGAGCAGGATGACAGCGTCCATCGGCAACCAGAGTTCAGACGGGAATGCCTGGACCATAGACCCACCGCGACGGGCCTGTCACCATTTTTTCAATGACAGAACAGAATCGGGGCGATCGACCGTAGGTCCACGGACAGAGCTCGGACAAGGACTGCGGCGGTCGGGCTCAGCCGAGCGCTTCGGTGGGGTCGCCGGTCGGCAAAGGATGATCCACTGTCGGGAGTACGTCGGCGCCGCCGTCCGTGGGCAGGCCCGCAACGGGCTGTTGACCGAGACCGTCGCCCAGCCCGGCACCGAGCCCTCCCGGCTGCGAGCCGCCGGTCGGGTCCGCGTTCAGCGCCGCCATCCCGTTACCGTACGTTCCGACACCGGTGGTTCCGATCCCGTTCGCTCCCACGCCCGCAGGCCCGGTCCCGTACGTACCCACGCCGGTCGTGCCGACGCCCGCTGCTCCAACGCCGGCCGTTCCGGCACCCGCTGTCCCCACGCCGGCCGTTCCGGCACCCGGCGTCCCGCTACCGCCGGCTGCCAGGCCCTGGCCGGTTCCGGCCTGGCCTGGTGAGCCGATGGTCGAGGCCGCAGACAGCGGGTTGCTCCCGAACCGCACCTCGACGCCGTCGGAGACGCCGTCGCCGTCGGTGTCGGCCTTCAACGGATCCGTGCCGAGCGATGCCTCGGTCGCATCGCTGATGCCGTCGCCGTCGGTATCGGCCTTGGTCGGGTCGGTTCCGGCCAGCTGTTCGGTCCGGTCGGAGAGTCCGTCGCCGTCGGTGTCCTTGACCCCGTGCCGGACGTTCTCGGCGAACTTGCCCGTGCCGACGACGCCACCCACGCCGGGCAGCCGGCCCGCATCCGTGCCGAGCGACACCTCCGTCGCGTCCGGGACTCCGTCCCCGTCGGTGTCCGCCTTCAGCGGATCGGTGTGCGAGACGTACGCCTCGTAACCGTCGGACAGCCCGTCGCCGTCGGTGTCGGCGTTGTGCGGATCGGTGCCGATCAACTTCTCGAACGCGTCGGTCAGCCCGTCGTGGTCGGAGTCCAGGTCGTTCGCGGCCGCGCCCGGCAGTTGGCTGGCCGGCCCGGCCAGCGGCTTGCCCGGGTCGATCTGGTAAGCCCCGCTTGCGCCGTTGACGCCGCTCCCGTTGGCGGCGAGCTCCGTTGCGCAGCGGTCCCATTTGCCGCATGAGCGGTGGGGTGGCTCCCGGTGGAGGTCGACCCCGTCGCGACCGAGCCGGTGTCTGGGCCGTCGACGGTCTTCGTCGAGCCGTACACCCCGGCTCCCGAATGGGCCGCGGCCGACGACGCGGCGTCTCCGCCGGCGGACCCGTCGTGGGCTGCGGCGACCTCGCGATGAGCCTTCAGACCCTTCTCGTCCGAGATGCCCGGGATCGTCGCCGCGTAGTTGAACCGGTGCTTCGCCGACCACTCGCCGACGCCGTACCGGGTGCCCTTCGCCTCGACCGTCCGGCCGTCGCCGAGACTGATGGCCACGTGCGCCTGCCCGGCCGGCAGCCCACCCGACGGTTCGCGGGAGAAGTAGAACAGCAGGGCTCCCTTGGTCTTCAGCGCCTGGTCGACCGGGATGAGGTGGTTCGTCCGTTTCAGCTGCATGTACTGGTATTCCGCGGTGCTGTCGAGCTTCACCCCGGCCTGTCGGGCGGCCCACTGGGTGAACGATGAGCAGTCGAACTCGGTCGGGTTCTTGGCGGTCGGAGTCCTCGGTGCACCGTAGACGTACCGGTCGCCGATCTGGTGCTTCGCCGAGTCGATGAAGATCGACAGCCGATCCCGTTCATGATCGGCAGCGGCCGTGCCGGTCGCTGCGCCGGTCGGACTGCGGCGGCTGCGGGGTCTGGACGATCTGCGCCTGACCGGCGGGCGCCGCCTGCGCCGGCTGAGCCGCCGCCGTTGCGGCCTGCGCAGCGGCCATCCTGGCCTCGTACGCCCCCTGCATGGTCCAGGCCGGGGTCGGGGTGTGATCGAACGGGCCGCCCGCCGAGCTGAGCGGGTCGCCGCCGTAGCGGACCTCCATCCCGTCCGTCACCCCGTCCGCATCGGAGTCGGCCACCAGCGGATTGGTGCCGAGCGAGACCTCGGTCGCGTCGGACAGCCCGTCGCCGTCGGTGTCGGCCTTGAAGGGGTTGGTGCCGATCAGCTTCTCGGTCTGGTCGGACAGGCCGTCGCCGTCGCTGTCCTTCGCCGTGCGGACGTTCTCGGCGAAGGCGCCCTGCCCGACCACTCCGCCGATGCCGGGGATCGTTCCGGCCGGCGTCCCCTGGGCGATCTCGACCGCGTCGGGGATCTTGTCACCGTCGGTGTCGGCCGACAGCGGGTCGGTATGCGAGATCATCGCCTCGTAACCGTCGGACAGCCCGTCGCCGTCGGTGTCGGCCTTGTAGGGGTCGGTGCCCACCAGCCGCTCGAACTGGTCGGTCAGCCCGTCGTTGTCCGAGTCGAGGGCGACCACCGGCGCAGCTGCTCCGGTTGCCGAACCGACCGTCGCCAGCCCGTTCGTACCGGTCCCGTTCGTCGCCATGCCGTTCGTGCCGACCCCGGCACCCGGAGCCAGGGTCGCCGTGGCCGTCGCGGTGCCGGTCGGGCCGGCACCCGGCAGTCCGCCGGCGGTCACCGCATCGGCGCCCGTGGCGCCGCTCAGCGGCCGGCCGGTGTCGATCCGGTCGTACTGGCTCTCGGTCAGCGGCTTCAGCAGCGGAGAGCCGTAGCCGTGCACACCGCGCGGATCGCCGGCCACCCCGATCTGCTGCTCGACCTTGCCCAGGTACGTCCGATAGTCCGCCCGGCTGCCCTTGTTGTTGTCGTGGGTGGTCGTCCACGGCCGCATGTCCGTGCCGTGCCGGCTGATCGCGTACGCCGCCCGGGCGTTGGCCCTCGGATCGTTCAGATTCCCCCAGGTCGACGCCCGCGCACTGTCCGCGTTGACGTTGATCTGCCAGAGTCCGACCGAGTATTCGCCGTGGTCGTTGAGGGCACCCGTCCGCCCGCCCGACTCGGCCAACGAGATCGCCGTCCAGGTGACCGCCTGGTGCGGAGTGAACCCGGCCGACCGCGCAGCATCGTAGATCTCGCGGATCGACAGAGTGGTCGACATCGATGCTGCTCCTCCAGCGGGGCCGGGGTCTTCGAGCTCCAGGGTGGGGCGCACTACGGTTCCCGCCCGGCACAGGACAACAGATAGTTTACGGCGGTTGCGCTTCCCACGGCCCGGGCTTTTCCTGCGCTGCCGCCGCTACGATCGCGAGCAGCGAACATCAACTGACGGGTTGCCCATGTCCTACCGGCTCGGGGTCGATCTCGGCACCACGTTCACCGCGGCCGCGGTGGCGAACGGCCGCGAGCCGACCATGCTCGGCCTCGGCAACCGGGCGCTGCAGATCCCGTCGGTGTTGTTCCTCGGCGACGACGGCTCGCTGCTGGTCGGCGAGGCCGCCGAGCGTCGCGGCCTGGCCCAGCCGGACCGACTCGTTCGAGAGTTCAAGCGCCGGATCGGCGACACCGTGCCGATCCTGGTCGCCGGGCACCCGTTCTCGCCGCAGGCCCTCACCGCCCGGCTGCTGCAGTACGTCGTGGCCGCCGCGACCGACCGGATGGGCGAGCCCCCGGCGGAGGTGGTGCTGACCCACCCGGCGAACTGGGGGCCCTACAAGTTGGAGCTGTTGGACCAGGTCGCCCGGCTGGCCGGTGTCGAACGCTGGAGTCGCTGCCCGGAACCACTGGCGGCAGCGGCGCAGTACGCCGCCCAGACCCGGGTGAACACCGGCGACGTGATCGCCGTGTACGACCTCGGCGGCGGCACCTTCGACGCCTGCCTGCTGCAGAAGGCATCGTCCGGCTACAGCCTGCTCGGCTCGCCCGAGGGCATCGAGCACCTCGGCGGCGTCGACTTCGACGAAGCCCTCTTCCAGCACGTGATCGGGATGCTCGGCGACGGCCTGACCTCGATCGATCCGGACGACCCGGACGCCATGGTCGGGCTCGCCCGGCTGCGTCGCGACTGCGTGGACGCGAAGGAGGCGCTGTCGACCGACACCGACGCGATGCTGCCGGTCGCGCTGCCCGGACTGACCACCACGCTCCGGCTGACCCGCGGCGAGTTCGACAACCTGATCCGGCCCGCGCTCGGCGACACGGTCGCCGCTCTCGAACGGGCGATCCGCTCGGCCGGGCTGACCGCGGACCGGCTGAGCGCCATCGTGCTGGTCGGCGGTAGCAGCCGGATCCCGCTGGTCGGGGAACTGCTGCACTCGGCGTTCTCCACACCGACCGCGATGGACACCCATCCCAAGCACGACATCGCCCTCGGCGCCGTCCAGGTCGAGGGGACGGCCTCGGCGCCGAGCGTCGCCGCTGTCCAGCCGCCGGTCCAGCCGTCCGGGCCCCCACCGTCGACGGTCGGGTCGTCGGCGGCCCGTCCGCCCCCGTCCGGTGCGCCCCCGACAGGTCCGCCTGCGTCCGGTCCGCCCGCGGCCCAATCCACGACGCTGCCGGCGACGACGGTCCGCTCCGGTGGGGCCGTACCTCCACCACCACCGCCACCCGGCGGCCGGCCGGCGACCCAGGTGGCCGCCGGACCCCTGTCAGCCGGCGGACCGGCGGCAGGGCCTCGACGAGCGGCCGATTCCGGACGCCGCCGTCGGATGATCATCATCGGTGCGGCTGCCGCCGCAGTGGTCGCCGGGATCGGCATCGGCGTCGCCGTGGTCGCACTCGGCGATCGCGGGACCTCGAGCCCGCCGCCGATCTCGGACACCTCGCTCGGGCCGCAGCCGAGCGTCACGACCTCGGTGTCGAGCACCCCGACCCCGTCCCTGACGGCTCGCGGTCCGGCGACACCGGCCGGGCTGCCGCACTCCGCCAACCCGCTCGCGCGGCCGCAGATGCTGATCCAGATGACCTCCAGCGGCACGGAACAGATCTGGGTCGCCGACGAACGGTCTGGGGGGCCGATCCGTCAGCTCACCACGAGCGCGGGCTCCAACGGCGGGATGGACATCTCTCCGGCGTACGACGCGATGATCTATGTGCACGCCGACAGTCCCACCAGCCCGACCAACTCGATGCGGGTGGCCGGAGTGGAGAAGCTGGAAGGAGACCGCCAGCTCTTCGCCCGACCCGCAGGCTGTCTGCAGTTCAACCGGCCGGCCTGGAACCCGGTCGACCCGAGCCGGCTGGCCGTTCCGTGCATCACCACGGATCGCCGCTACACCATTTATCTGATGACCGTCCAGGGCAAGGTGATCAAGAAGGTCGCACCGCCGGCCGGGCTGCCTCGGCTGGGCGACGTGGTCTACTCCGCCGACGGCAAGCGGCTCTGCTTCTGGGCGGCCTCCGACGCAGACCGGGCGTACGACGGGGGCGTGCTCTATACGGTGTCGGTCGACGGCGGCACGCCGCAGGCGTTGATCAAAGAAGGTGCGCCGACGATCAAGGGCAGCGACGCCGACCCCTCGTACTCCCCGGACGGTCGGTACGTCGCCTTCCGCCGTCGCGTCCACACCTCACCGGGCAAGCCCGACCAGACCGACATCTACCGGGTGAACACCGACGGCACCGGACTGGTCCAACTGACCAAGAGCAAACTCTCCGAGCAGAATCCGAGCTGGTCGCCCGACAGCAGCCAGATCGCCTACAAGAGTGCGGTTCCCACCGCGGCACTGCCGAGCACGGACCAGAACAAGATCTTCCTGATGACGGTGGGCGGTGACAACCAGCGACCGCTGCTGACCGAGGGAGCGATCGGTCCGCAGGCCCTGGCGGCCTGGGCCCCGCGCTGACGCAGCGCGCCCGGACGGGTCCGAGACCTACACTGAGCAGGCTGGGAACAGTCCGTCCGGCGAGGCGAGGAGAGCAGGTGAGCGAGCGAGCGCACGAGGCGCTGTACGCCCCGAGCCTGGTAGAGATGACCACCCGCCGGCTGCGGGCACAGATCCTCTCCGGTGAGCTCGCCCCCGGACATCGACTCGTGGAGGAGCAGATCTGCCAGCGGCTGGAGATCAGCCGGGCGCCGCTGCGCGAGGCTCTGCGACTGCTGGCGAACGAGGGTCTGGTCGAGCACCTGCCGCGGCGCGGGGTCCGGGTGACCGAGTTGTCCGAGCGCGACGTGGACGAGTTGTTCGGGCTGCGCGCCATGTTCGAGCGGTACGCGGTCCAACTGGCTTTCCCGCTGGAGCCGGCCACCGGCGGGGACGCGCTGGCGGACGTACGCGGCCGGCTGGCCGAGATGAAGCGGGCCACCGTCACCGGCGACGACCTCGGCAAGGACGACGCGCACCGCGCGTTCCACGCCGCGATCGTGGCGTTGGCGGGCAATCACCAGCTCGACCTCGCCATCGAACCGATCCTGGTCCAGCTGCAGCGCCCGATGGCAGCGAATCTTCGCCGGGAGGCGGCGCTGCTCGGGCCGTACGCAGGGATCGAGCGGCACGAGCGGTTGTTCGAGGCGTTGGAGACCAACGACCTCGAAAGCGTCCTGACCGCTCTCGATCGTCACGGCTCGCGCCGCTTCCTGACCCCTGCCTGACGCGCGAGTACGTCCCCGCTCAGGCGAAACAGAGCCGTAACGGGGCGTGACTCCTTCCGACATGAATTCTGTCGACAATCGACCGCATGGTGTTCTCGTCGCTCGCCACGAGTGTGGGCCCGACTCTGGGTCCGACGATCTCCGGCCTGGCCGAGGCCTACCGCACCGGCGCGACGACGCCGGATGCGGTCTGCGCCCGGATCCTGTCCGCCATCGGTGACCGCGGCGAGGACGGCGTCTGGATCAGCGTCGCGGCGTTACCGGACCTGCTGGCCCGCTGCGCCGAGCTCGGCGCGACACCCGGCGCCGGTTCCCTTCCGCTCTTCGGCATCCCGTTCGGCGTGAAGGACAGCATCGACGTGGCCGGTTGGCCGACGACGCTGGCCTGCCCCGACTACGCGTACGTCGCCGACGGATTCCGCGCCGGTCATCACTGCGCTGCTGGATGCGGGCGCGATCCTGATCGGCAAGACCAATCTCGACCAGTTCGCCACCGGCCTGAACGGCACACGTACGCCCTATCCGATTCCGCACAGCGTCTACGGCGACGACCTGATCTCCGGTGGCTCCAGCTCCGGCTCGGCGCTGGCGGTCGCGCTCGGCGACGTACCGTTCGCGGTGGCGACCGACACCGCGGGCTCCGGCCGGGTGCCGCCGGCGCTGAACGGCGTGATCGGCTTCAAGCCATCTCGCGGCCTGATCAGCACGGTCGGTCTCGTGCCCGCGTGCCGTTCGCTGGACTGCATCAGCCTGATCGCCGGCACCGTGGACGACCTGACGACCGTCTTCGACCTCGTCGCCGGCCGGGACCGGCGCGATCCGTGGAGCCGCGAGCGGGTCCACCGGACGGTAGCCCCAGACACCGTCGTCGTCGGGCTGCCTCCGATGGGTGAGCTGGAGTTCTTCGACGACGACGCGATGGCCGCGGCCCACGCCCGAGCCCGCGCCGGCTGGTCCGCGGAGTTCTCCGTCCGACCGATCCCGCTGCGGCCGTTCAACGATGCCGGCGAGCTGCTGTACGCGGGGCCGTGGGTCGCCGAGCGCTATCTGGAGTTCGGCGACTTCCTGGCCGGGCACCCGGACAGCGTGCTACCGGTGGTCGCGAAGATCATCGGCGGTGGCGCGGGCTACAGCGCGGTCGACGTGTTCCGCGCGCAGTACCGGCTGACCGAGCTGAAAGCGATCGTCGCCGAGATCTTCGAGACCGCCGACGTCATCGTGCTGCCCACCATCGGCACGACCTTCACCGTCGACGAGGTGCTGGCCGACCCGGTCGTCACCAACACCACGCTCGGCCACTACACGCACTCCGGCAACCTGCTCGACCTCTGCGCGGTCGCCGTGCCGGCCGGGCTGACCAGCGACGGACGACCGGCCAGCTGCATGGTGCTCGGTCCGGCCCTCCGCGACGACATCGTGCTCGCCACCGCGAAAGCCTTCGCCGCCTCGTTCCACGAGGCCGGCTGACCGCCCAACCGCCCGACTCTGGAGGTCTCCCGTGACCGACGACCCGACCACTGCACCACCCCTCGTGGCCGCGATCCCCGGCCCGTTCCCGCTGCCGCCGGGCCGGGTTGCCCTGGTGATCATCGACATGCAACGCGACTTCCTGCTGCCCGGCGGATTCGGCGAGACGCTCGGCAACGACGTGTCCCAGCTGGCCGGCGTGATCCCACCGCTGCAACGGGTACTGGCCGCCGCCCGGGCGGCCGGCCTGATGATCGTCCACACCCGCGAAGGGCACCGGCCCGATCTGTCCGACCTGCCGCCGGCCAAGCACCGGCGTGGCAAGCCGTCGCTGCGGATCGGCGACCCGGGTCCGTACGGCCGGATCCTCGTCCGCGGCGAGTACGGCCACGACATCATCGACGAGCTCGCCCCCGCAGCGGGTGAACTGGTGATCGACAAGCCCGGCAAGGGTTCGTTCTACGGCACCGACCTCGACGCATCCCTGGCCGAGGCCGGGATCACCAACCTGATCGTCACCGGCGTGACGACCGAGGTCTGTGTGCACACCACGGTCCGCGAGGCCAACGACCGTGGGTACGAGGTGCTGGTCCTGTCGGACTGTGTCGGCTCGTACTTCCCGGAGTTCCAGCGCGTCGGGCTGGACATGATCGCCGCCCAAGGCGGCATCTTCGGCTGGGTCGCCGACTCGGCCGCACTGCTGGACGCGCTGGCCACACTCACGGCCACCGCCGCCTGATCCTCGAGGGAGACTCACGATGAGCATCAAGCTTCCGACCGCGAAGACCAAGACCACCGACGCGGAGACCTTCCGGGTGCCGTGGTGGACCCGCGGTGACACGAACGCGTTCTTCGGTCTCGCGTTCAACATCTTGGTGAACGTCCTCACCCTGACCGGCCTGTTGATCTTCGTGGTGAAGGTGCCGCCGGAGATGGTGCTGGGCAAGGTGCTGCCCGCGCTCGGCATCGCGCTGATCGTCGGCAACGTCTACTACACCTTTCTGGCCCGGCGGCTCGCCCGCCGCGAGCGCCGGCAGGACGTCACGGCGATGCCGTACGGGCCGAGCGTGCCCCACATGTTCATCGTCGTCTTCGTGATCATGCTGCCGATCTACCTGTCCGGCGGTGATCCGATCAAGGCCTGGGAGGCCGGACTGGCCTGGGCCTTCGTGATCGGTGTGATCGTGCTGATCGGCGCGTTCGTCGGACCGCTGGTCCGCAAGATCACGCCACGGGCAGCGCTGCTCGGCACGCTCGCCGGGATCTCGCTGACCTTCATCTCGATGCGGCCGGCGGCGCAGATCTGGGAAGCCGCCTGGATCGGTCTCCCCGTGCTCGGCATCATTCTGGTCGGCTTCTTCACCGACCTGAAGCTGCCCGGCAACATCCCGATCGGCCTGGCCGCGCTGCTGGTCGGCACCGCGATCGGCTGGCTCGGCGGGTACATGTCGGTGCCCGACGTGACCGCGGCCGCGAGCGACATCGCCTTGGCCGTGCCCTCGTTGAACATCGGCCTGCTGGCCGCCGGACTGAGCAACATCGCCCCACTACTCGCCACCGCCATCCCGCTCGGCGTCTACAACTTCCTCGAGGCGATGAGCAACGTCGAAAGTGCAGCGGCGGCGGGTGACTCGTACAACCTGCGCAGCGTGCTGCTCGCCGACGGCACCGGCGCGATCATCGGTTCCGCCCTCGGCTCGCCGTTCCCGCCGGCGGTCTACATCGGCCACCCCGGCTGGAAGGCGGCCGGCGGCCGGACCGGCTACTCGATGGCCAGCGGTCTGGTGATCGCCGTGCTGTGCTTCCTCGGCCTCTTCGGGGTGCTGTCGACCATCCTGCCGATCCCGGCGATCGTCCCGATCCTGCTCTACATCGGCCTGCTGATCGGCGCGCAGGCGTTTCAAGCGACTCCCAAGCTGCACGCTGCCGCCGTGGTGGCTGCGATCATCCCGAACATCGCCTCCTGGGGCGCCGGCCTGATCGACAACGCGCTCGCTGCGGCCGGTACGACCGCCGCCAAGCTCGGCGAAGGGCCGTTGACGAACGCCGGGCTGGTCTACCACGGCCTGCACGTACTGGGCCAGGGGGCGGTGCTTGCCGGCATCGTACTCGGCGCGATCGTCACCTTCATCCTGGAACGCCAGCTCGTCAAGGCCGCGATCTTCGCTGGTGCCGGTGCCGCCCTGTCCTGGATCGGCCTGCTGCACGCCGACGCCGTCAAGTGGGGCGCCGCCCCTCAGGTGGCCCTCGGCTACCTCCTCCTCGCTCTGGTCCTGCTCGGCATCGGGGCCGTGCAGCGCCGGTCCGCTCCGGCGCAGCCGGCCCTCGATGAGGGCGCGATGACCGTCGCCGAATAGGGCCCAACAGGACCAGCGGGGCGAGACGGAACCGGGGACCCATCTCGCCCCGCTCATTCGGCCCGGGGGATGGGCGGCGGGGCGCCCTCCGCGGCGACCATGATCGCCAACAGCACGAACCGGGCCAGCCGATGACCTCGGCGGATCCGACCGCATCGTCGCGGTCGGATCCGCCGAGGTCTTGCCTGCGCGGGCCGGTCCGTTCAGCCCGGCTGCTGGAACCCGACCGGAGCCGGCGGGACGGGCGGGGTGCGCCGCTGGCGAGCGGGGGGGTACGCCGGCTGACCAACCGTTCCCGGCGTCCCCTGCTGAGGCATCGTCATCGGCGTCTGTTGCGGGATCGGCGACCACCCCTGCGGGGCGTACGTCGGCTGAGCACCGGGCACCGGTCCGTACGACTGGCCGCCGGCCTGGGCGCCGTAGCCGGGGACCGGGTAGCCGCCCGCGGGGTAGCCAGAGCCGCCGTAGACCGGCTGGGCAGGCTGGACCGGCTGAGGGGCGGCAGCGACCGTGGCGGGCGCCTTGGCTGACCGGCGCCGGACCACCAGCAGCACGGTGACCCCGGCCGCGATCAGCACCAGGACGGCGATCCCGACGATGATCATCGGCGTACCGAGCCCGAACCCGAGGCCGGACGGCTGATCGGCGGGCGTCTTGTCCTTGCCCTGGTCGATGGCGGTCTGCGACTTGGTGATGAAGGCGCCGACGTACGCTTGGGCTGGGAACAGGTCCTTCACCTGCTGGAACTCGCCGAGCGCCTTGCGGTAGTACTCCTGGTGGTAGTCGGTCAGCGCCTGGTCGTAGATCGCACTGGTCTGGCTCTCGCTCGGGTTCGCCCCGCTCCGGGTCAGCGCGTCCTTGATCACATCCAGCGGCATCAGATAGTTCTGCCCGACCCCGGAGCCGTTCGCGTCCACCGCACCGGAGACCAGCATGCCGATCACCTCGCCCTTGTCGTCGAACGCGGCGCCACCGGAGCTGCCCGGCATGGCGTTCGCATCCGTCTGCAGGATCGGCGTACCACCGCTGGTGTTCTTCAGCGCGGTGATCGAACCCTTGCTCAGCGTCGGCTGGAGCTGGGAGGCCTTGTCGAAGTCCTTGAGGTACGTCGCCGCGGCCGGGAACGCATTGATGTAGACCTCGTCGCCCTGCTGCGGCGAGTCCGATCCCAGCGGAACGGTCGGCAGCTGACCGTTCACCCGGATCCGCAGCACCGCGACGTCGGCGCCGAGCGCGGGGTCGGAGCGGAAGACGACCTCCGCCGGCTGGTTCTGGCCGACCCGCTGTCCGGTCGCCGAAGCGACCCCGAGCCGGACGGCCACCTTCGGCGCGCCTACCGTGACGTGGACCTTCGCCTGCGCGAAGCCGTTCACCGTCCGGACGATGTTGTTCATCGCTCCGGTCGAGAGATCGAACTTGGCGAAGTCCTTCAACAGCGCGTTCGCGTCAGCCCGAGCGAAGTTCGCGGCACCCGCCTGCGCGAACATCGTCTTCACCTGCGCGTCGGGAGTGACGACATGCCGCGCGGTGAGGACGTACCCGTCCGGGCTGGCGATGAAGCCGCTGCCGACGAACTGCGCGCTCAGTTTCTGCGTCCGCTTGGCACCGGTCTCGGCGAAGTAGTACGCCGGATCACGCTGGGCGCGGTCGAAGATGTAGCTCACGAAGCCGGCCGCCCCGAACTCGCGGTGCAGCAGCTTGACGTACGCCCGTACCACCAGCTGCTGGCCGGCCTTGGAGAACTGGATCCGGCCCAGACTCGCGGTGGCCTGGTATTCGGTGGTGATGACCTGGACGGCCGGGTTGGTGTGCTCGGCCAGGCTGGTCTCGACGGTGACCGGCTCGGCCGAGGCGGGCAGCGCGAACGCCCCGCCGGTGCTCAACGCGACTGCCGCGACGGTTGCGGCCGCCGCCCGGGTCACGGCCCTGAACCGGGCCGGACGGCGGTTGACGACCGCCGTCGGTGAGGTGATGTCCCCTCGCATGATTCTGCTCCCCATCTCTGATGTCGCGCGGTCCCCTCGGCCGCGCCCGGCTGACTGCCTCTACCAGAGTGAGGTTTTCGACCCCTCGACCGCGTCGGCCGAGACGATGGTTCGTCGGCTACCGCAGCGGCCGTACGACCGACCGTCGCGTCATCGCTGCGACGTAGCTCAGACCATCTCCTCGGCGACCACGGTCATCGATTCCAGGTACGGCGCACCGAAGGTGGTCGCCATCGCCACGTCCGTGGCGTCCCGGCCTCGGCCGATCAGCACCCGTCCCTTGCGGGGCTGGTTGTTCCGCGGATCGAAAGTCCACCAGCGATCGCCGAGATAGACCTCCATCCAGGCGGCGAAGTCCATCGGCACGCCACGCTCCTCGAAGTCCATCTCCGGGATGTAGCCGAAGACGTACCGGGCCGGGATGTTCAGCGCCCGGCAGAACGAGATCGCCAGATGGGTGTAGTCGCGACACACGCCGTACCCGGACTGGTGGACGTCCGCCGCCGTGGTCCAGGAACCGCTGCTGCCGTAGGCGAAGGTCAGATGACGGTGCACGTAGTCGCAGATCTCCTGCACGCGTGGATAGCCCGGAGCGACGCCACCGAACCGGTTCCAGGCCTCGGCGCCGAGCACATCCGGCAGGCAGTACCGGCTGGGCAACGTGAACGTCAGAACGTCGTCCGGCAGATCCTCCGGCGCGTGCTCGGCCGCGCTCTCGTCGCGCTCCTCCGCTGCGTCCGGGACGATCGCGGTCGCTGCGTACGTGATCACCGACCGGCCGGCGGGCACCCGCATCCGGCGGCACCGGTTGCCGTACAGATCCCGGTAGCTGTGCGTCTGCTGGGCCGGCTCGAACTCCCACCGCTCGTCGCGGATCTCGACCGGTTGATCATCGACCGGCTCGATCTGGAACACCGCCGGCGCCGACGACCAGGAGCTGTGGACGAAGGTCGCACCGATCGACACCGTTCGGGTGCGGATCTCGGGCAGGGACTGGGCGCTCGCGGCGGTCATTTCGGTGATCATCTCCTATCGGCAGGCGTGGCTCGTGGCCGTCGTGTTACGACCAGGTTTCCGCGAAGTCGGTGGGACCGATCGCCTCGGTGGATACGTATATCCGAACCCTCGCCGCGTCACACGTCCGGGCTCGTCGCAATAGATCTTGCCCACCCGACGGGCGCATGGCACGCTGACATCGGCGGCGGGGGCGGCCAACTGGTGACCAGTCTGCCCAGGGGAGTGAATGGGCTACTCGCTCGGCGTCGACCTCGGTACGACGTTCACGGCTGCCGCGATCGGTGACGGTCAGCACGCGGAGATCGTGCCGCTCGGCGATCGCTCGCCGCAGGCGGCGTCGGTGATCTACCAGGCGCCGGACGGTTCGTTCCGTTACGGCGAGGCCGCGGAACGGCATGCGGCCGGTGAGCCGGAACGGATCGCGCGCGAGTTCAAGCGTCGGATCGGCGATCAGACCCCGGTGTTCGTGGCGGGCTCGCCGATGTCGGCGCACGCCCTGTCGAAGGCGCTCCTCGGTTGGACCGTCGACCAGGTGATCGGCGGACAGGGCGCACCGCCGGACCGGGTCGTCGTCACCTGTCCGGCCAACTGGGGTCCCTACCGGCGCGAGCTGATGAGCCAAGTCATCTCGCTGAACACCGACGTACCGATCGAGGTGCGCAGCGAGCCGGAGGCCGCGGCCGTGCACTTCGCGGCCAGCCGCCGGGTGGGGGTCGGCGAGTCCGTCGCCGTGTACGACCTCGGTGGCGGGACGTTCGATGCGGCGGTGCTGCGCCGGACCTCCGAATATGCGTTCGAGCTGCTCGGGTCGCCGGACGGGATCGAGCAGCTCGGCGGGGTCGACTTCGACGAGGCCGTGTTCGAACGGGTGAGTCGCGGCATCGACTGGGAGCGGCTCGATCCGGAGGATCCCGAGACGCTTACCGGGCTCGCCCGGCTGCGCCGCGACTGTACCGAGGCCAAGGAAGCCCTCTCCAGCGAGACCGAGACCACCGTGCCGATCCTGCTCGGCGCCCGGCCGACCCGCGTCCGGCTGACCCGGGCGGAGTTCCAGGAACTGATCGGACCGCTGCTCGCTGACACGGTGGAGATCCTCGATCGGGTGGTCCGCCGATCCGGGGTGACCCCCGATGAGCTGGCTGCGATCGTCCTGGTCGGCGGGTCGTCCCGAGTGCCGCTGGTCAGCGAGTTGATCACCGCCCGATTCCGGCGGCCGGCCGTGCTGTCGCCACCAACCGAAGCTGTGCGTCGCCATGGGCGCCGCGCTGCTCGCCGCCGCGCCGGCGCCGGACGTACCCGCGACGCCGGTTGCGCCGGTCGCTGCCCGGCCCCCGATCGCGCCGTCCACGGTCGCTGCCCCGCCCCCGATCGCGCCCGTTACGGTCACTCCGCAGTCCTCCATCGCGCCGACGTCCACGAACGGACCGAGCCGAACCGACCGGGCGGTCCGCACCGAGCCGGGCCCGGCCGCAGCGGAGCGCACAGCCGTCCGAGCCGAACCGGCCGCGACGCCGACGGCGCCGGACCGCGTACCGACTCGCGACGGCCGGCTTCGCCGTCGCTCGCCCTGCTGCTGATGATCGTCGGACCTGCCGCAGGCCGCTCCGGGGCGTACCCCTGGAACCGGCAGTTCGTCGTCGCCGCCGGCGATCTGCCACGCCGCGACGACGCTGACCCCGACGATCTTCGGGTCTGCCGCTCACCCGTCACCCGGACTCGGCCGCCGACGGCGCGTTCGACCTGGCCGGCAGCCGGGTCTTCTTGTCCGGACCGCTCCACGCCACCCTGGCCCAGCCGCAGGCCGGGCGACGGACGGTCCCATCGCCGCGGCCGATCGCTGGAGTCCGCAGCGCTTCCTGACCGTTCCGTTCGCCGCGCTGGTGCTGACGGCCCTGTTCTCCTTCGCCTATGCGGAGTCGATCCTGCGGACGATCCGCGGCCGCCGGACCGCGCCGCGGGCCGGTGAGCTCGTCGGCCTGGTCGGGTCGGGCCTGGTCGCCGGCGTGGCCGCCGTCCTGGCGACCTGGGTGCTCGGCGATCGACTGCCGAAGCCCTGCCGACCACGTTGGGCATCGTCGTCTGCGTCTGCGCCGCGGTCGGCCTGCTGGCCTTCGCCTGGACCCAGGTCGACGAGCCGCCCGCTCAGTGACCGACGGTGGTGAAGGGCAGGCTGGTCGTGGTTTCCTGGGGCGCCGATCCGTCGGATCCGCCGGGTTCGGCACCGACCGGGAGCAGATAACCGACCAGGAAGGCAGTACCCGCACAGACCAGCACCACCGGCAGCCACAAGGCCGGGCTCGGCGCCAGCAGACCGGTGGCCGAGACGGTGAAGGTGAGCACGAGACCGATCCCGACCCCGGCCGGCAGGAACCTGATCCCGCGCTGCCAGCGGTTGCGGTGCAGCTGACGTCGCCAGATCGCGATCAGCAGCCCGGCGAGCACGATCGCGGTGATGGCCGGCGATGATCAACCCGAACGCGCCGTACACCGAGAACATCGAGCCGGCGACGCCGACCGTGAAGTCCTTGTGGTCGAGCACGGTCCGATCCGGGCCGACCAGTGACACCGTGGCCGGCAGCTTGCCGGTCGCCTGCCCGGTGAGATCGGTGATGTCGACGTCGAACCGGCGAGCCGTCTGGGCGCCGGGCGGCAGCACGACGTCCAGCCGGGTCGAGTAGCTGAAGAAGGCCATCCCGATCACCCGGCCCTCGAGCCGTACGCTGCGGACCTCGAGCTGACGGTCGCTCCGGTTGTCGAGGGTGATCTCGATCCGCGCCTGGTCGGCACTGCCGAGTCGGATCGGTGCGCTCGGGGTCGCTGTGTCCACCTGCCGGCCGTCGATGGTCGCCGACCAGACCAGACCGGGGGTCGCCGCCGATGCCGGCGAGGCCGGCACGAGGACGACGAACAGCACCGCGACGGCGATCGCCAGCCGACGGAACAGAATCTCCCCCGAGCCCCGCACCGGGCTCATGACCGTCATCTTGCCTCCCAAGTCTTCCTCGGTGTCGACGCTTTTCCGCCGAGAGTGTGCCGGATGTCGGCACACACCCCGGCGGCCCGGAACAATCACTTCTTGACGCGGACCGCGATCTGCGCGCTTCCGGAGACCGGCGCGGCTCGCCCGGAGGCGGCACGCAGGTCGATCGGAGCTCCCGGATGCTTGGCCGGCCGCTTCATGGCGACCCGCAGCATCACGAGGTTGTTCCGCGGCGCGGCGTTCAGTCCACGGATGACCGAGTCGAGAGAACCCTGCGCCTCGTCGCAGTCGGTGAGCAGACAGCCCGCGGCAGAATCCGTCGCCACCTGATCGGCCACCGACTGACCACCACGGACGGTGATCAGACCCTTGCTGCCGGCCGTCTTCTTCGGGACCTTGACGGTGAACACCACATTCTCGTTCCCGGTGTTCCGGTAGCCGTGCAGGGAGACCCGGACCTTGATCGTCTGGCCCGCCTTGACCGTGACCCTCGACGGTGACGTGAAGGGGCCACCCTTGACCGAGACGGCGATCCCATGGATCTGCAGCTGCTGGTACGCCGAGCTGAGCGACGAGCTGAACGACACTCCCGTGATGGAGACCGGCTCGAACTCGTTCGAGGTCAGCGCGTCGACGGCATCGGCCGCCTCGATCGCCGGATCCCCGGTGGGATCGTCCAATGAGGACCAGGTGTTGCCCCGGCTCACCGTGAAGGTCCGGCCGCCCGCCCGCGTGCCGGTGATCGTCCAGCTCGACGTCGCCAGGCCCTTCCCGACCCGGTCGAACGTCGCGTCGTCGTTCGCCCAGATGCCGTACGCGGTGGAGAGCGCCAGATAGTCGGGCTCGGCGACCTGGGTCGTGCCGGTCCGGCTGGCCCCGGTGTCGAGATTGTGGATCGTGGTCTTGATCGGAACCAGCGTCGGTGCGGGGCCCAGCTTCGTCCGGATGCCGGCCAGGCGATCCTCGTCGACCGTGCCGAACGATCCACCCAGGTTCGCCATCTTGAACGAACCCAGGCCGGTGTCGGTGACGATGGCCAGTGACGTCGCATCGCTGGCACCGAAGGTGGACCTGCCGCGGAAGTCCATCGGATGGCCGAATGCCAACGCCTGACCACCGCAGACGGCCGTTGTCGTGCCGACACCGGCCACGGTCAGGTCCCCGTAGGTGGCGGCGGCGGCGAAGTTGCCGCCGGCCTGTGGGACGGCCGTCGCCGTCGCGTGCGACGAGGCCCGGCCTCCCGCATAGGTGATCACCGATCGGCCGGCCGCGTCGAACTCGTGCTGCAGGCTCCTCATCCGCCGCGAGCTCAGGCCGCTGACCGAGACCGGGGTCCGGAGCTGGTCCAAGGTGCTGCCCGGAAGGGCGGCGGACGACCTTGCGGCGAAGACCTTGCGTTGCGTCGATGTCAGCGAGACCGATGTCTTCGCCGACCGCGCCTCGGCCCTGACCGATGCCCTGGCCGATGCCCCGCCCGACAGCGAGAGGAGCTTCATCATGTCCGTCGCGGGAGTCAGGCCTCCGATCCTCGACGGCGAGTCGGTGAAGCCGTAGGAGACGGCACCCAGCAGCTGCCCACCGACGTACACCGGCGAGCCGGACATGCCTTCCCAGATGCCGTGGTCGCCGATCACGTCATGGCCCGGGAGATCAGAGACCTCGATCACCACCATGTCCCGTCCGGCGCCGATGCCGTCCGTGAGGACCCCGAGCACCTCGACCCGGAAGGGCTGCGGCTCGCTGCCGCGGACCACGGTCCATCCCTCGCCGACCACCCCGGGTGCGATGTCGGTCGCGGGGACCGGGGCGGGGCAGGCGATCGGTGCCGCCGGGTCGAGCGGCTGCTGACCGACCGGGTCCGCGTGCGCCGGGCCGGCCAGACCGCCCAGACCGGCCACCACCGCCATCGCGGCCACACCCGCACCCAACCCCCGGCGGGCGGGCCACGACGTCTTCCGTGCCGAACCAGCGAGTGTCATTCTCTGCTCCTCCCGCGACTCGGCCGGCGACCTCGACATGCCGGAGCGCCGAGGGCCGGCGCGGAGTCGATGCCGGACGCTAACGCGACGCGGTGTCACGGGCCCAGGGAATATTCCGAGCCGGACGATAACGATTCCGCCTCGATCCGGCGAGCTGCCCGAGACTAAGCTGCTCGGCATCGGCGTGGGTAAGGAGGCAGCCGCACATGGGCGTCCGCAAGGTTCTGCTGGAGTGGCCGGTCGTCCGTCAGCTGACCGGACGCGATCCCCTCGGGCGCGGCGCGGCCGCACAGTCGGAGCAGACCCGCGACCAGACGGCGCGGACCACGACCGCGGACTCCGTCGTGCAGAGCGTCTGCCCCTACTGCGCGGTCGGCTGCGGCCAGCGGGTGTACGTCCGAGACGGCCGCGTGATCCAGATCGAAGGCGATCCGGACTCCCCGGTCTCCCGAGGCCGGCTCTGCCCGAAGGGCTCGGCCAGCGAGCAGCTGGTGAACTCCCCGAACCGGGCGACGACGATGCTCTACCGCCGCCCGGGCGGAACCGAGTGGGAGTCGATCGGCGTCGAGCGGGCCACGGACATGATCGCGGACCGGGTCGTCGCCGCCCGGCGGCACGACTGGCAGGAGCACGACGAGGAGGGCCGGCCGCTGCGCCGGACGATGAAGATCGCCGCCCTCGGCGGAGCCACCCTCGACAACGAAGAGAACTACCTGATCAAGAAGCTGTTCACCGCGCTGGGCGCCATCCAGATCGAGAACCAGGCCCGCATTTGACACAGTGCAACGGTTCCCAGTCTGGGAGCCTCGTTCGGTCGGGGAGGCGCGACCAGCTTTCTGCAGGACCTGCAGAACTCCGACTGCATCGTCATCCAGGGCTCGAACATGGCCGAGTGTCATCCGGTCGGCTTCCAGTGGGTGATGGAGGCGAAGCAGCGCGGCGCAACGGTCATCCACATCGATCCCCGCTTCACCCGTACCTCCGCGCTCGCCGACGCGCACATCCCGATCCGGGCGGGTAGTGACATCGTGCTGCTCGGTGCGGTGATCAACTACATCCTGACCGAGGAGAAGTACTTCCGTGAGTACGTCCTCGCCTACACCAACGCGGCGACCCTGATCAACGACGAGTACGTCGACGCGAACGACCTGGACGGCGTCTTCTCCGGCTACGACCCGGAGAGCGGCAGCTACGACACCACCTCCTGGGGCTACCAGGGGGTGGACGAGCAGGCGGCGGGCGGCGACCGGGGCGCCGGCCATGGTTCGGAGAGCGAGGAGTCGGCGAGCGAGCGTGGCGCCGGGCACGAGCTCGGCGGCCACGGTGCGGCCCTGTCCCACCACGCGGTGCGGCGCGACGACACCCTGCAGGATCCGCAGACCGTCTTCCAGATCTTGAAGCGGCACTACGCCCGCTACACCCCCGAACTGGTGCAGGAGACCTGCGGGATCGCCCCCGACCAACTGCGGATGCTCTGCGAGGCGGTGACGGCGAACAGCGGCCGGGAGAAGACGACGTGTTGGGTCTACTCCGTCGGCTGGACGCACCACACCGTCGGTGTGCAGTACATCCGCGGCGCCGCGATCATCCAGCTGCTGCTGGGCAACATCGGCCGACCGGGTGGGGGATCCTGGCGCTGCGGGGGCACGCCAGCATCCAGGGGTCGACCGACATCCCGACGCTGTTCAACCTGCTGCCCGGATACCTGCCGATGCCGAAGATCGGGCCGCACGACTCGCTGGAGGACTACCTCGCCGAGATCGCCAGTCCGGACCAGAAGGGGTTCTGGACGAATGCGAAGGACTACACCGTGTCGCTGCTTGAAGGCCTGGTGGGGTGAGGCGGCCACCGCGGAGAACGAGTTCTGCTACCACTACCTGCCCAAGCTGACCGGCGACCACGGGACGTACGCGACGGTGATGTCGATGCTCGACGACGACGTGGACGGCTACTTCCTGCTCGGGCAGAACCCCGCCGTCGGCTCGGCCCACGGCAAGATGCAGCGGCTCGGCCTGGCTCACCTGAAGTGGCTGGTGGTCCGCGATCTGACCATGATCGAGTCCGCCACGTTCTGGAAGGACTCCCCCGAGATCGAGACCGGCGAGCTGCGGACGGCCGACATCGACACGGAGGTGTTCTTCTTCCCCGCCGCAGCCCACGTGGAGAAGGACGGCTCGTTCACCCAGACGCAGCGGATGCTGCAGTGGCATCACAAGGCGGTCGAGCCGCCCGGGGACGCGCAGAGCGACCTGCAGTTCTTCTACCTGCTGGGCCGCAAGATCCGGGAGCGGCTGGCCGGGTCGACCGACCATCGGGACCGGCCGGTGCTGGACCTCACCTGGGACTACCCGGCCGATGATCATGGTGAGATCTCGGCCGACGCGGTGCTGGCCGAGATCAACGGGTTCCACCTGACCGGTGACCAGGCCGGGCAGCCGCTCAGCACGTTCAACGAGATGAAGGACGACGGGTCGACCTCGGGCGGGTGCTGGATCTACACCGGGGTGTACGCCGACGGGGTCAACCAGGCCGCCCGCCGCAAGCCGGGCACCGACCAGTCATGGGTCGCGCCGGAGTGGGGCTGGGCCTGGCCGGCCAATCGGCGGACCCTGTACAGCCGGGCCTCGGCCGATCCGGACGGCCGACCGTGGAGCGAGCGCAAGGCGTACGTCTGGTGGGACGCCGAGCGCCAGCAGTGGACCGGCCACGACGTGCCCGACTTCGAGGTCGGCAAGCCGCCGACGTACGTCCCGGACGACGACGCCGTCGGGCCCGAGGCGCTGCGCGGCGACGACGCGTTCATCATGCAGGCGGACGGCAAGGGCTGGTTGTACGCGCCGGCCGGCCTGTTGGACGGACCGCTGCCGACCCACTACGAGCCTCAGGAGTCGCCGGTGGCGAACCCGCTGTATCGCCAGCAGGCCAACCCCACCAGGGAAGTCTTCCGTCGGCTCGACAATCTCAGCAACCCGTCCGGGGAGGAGGCCGGCTGGCAGGTCTTCCCGTACGTCTTCACCACCTACCGGCTGACCGAGCACCACACGGCCGGCGGGATGAGCCGCTGGCAACCGTATCTGGCCGAGCTGCAGCCCGAGTTCTTCTGCGAGGTCTCTCCCGAGCTGGCTCGGGAGCGGGGACTGAAGAACGCGGGCTGGGCGACCATCGTGACGGCCCGGACGGCGGTCGAGGCGCGGGTGCTGGTCACCGAACGGATGTCGCCGCTGACCGTGGCCGGGCGGACCGTGCACCAGATCGGACTGCCGTACCACTGGGGCGTCGGTCGCGAGGCCGTCGTCACCGGCGACTCGGCCAACGACCTGTTCGGCGTCACCCTCGATCCGAACGTCCACATCCAGGAGTCGAAGGTGGCCTCCTGCGACATCCGTCCGGGGCGGCGACCACGCGGCCCCGCGTTGCTCGAGTTCATCGACGACTACCGGCGTCGGGCCGGCATCACCACCGCCACCGGCAATGTCCTGCGGACCGCGCCCAGAACCAACCCTGAGCCTGTCGAAGGGCAGCCGAACGGAGGCAACGACCGATGAATCCGCACCATCAACCGGAGCCCTCGCCGAGCCACCAGTCGTTCGGCTCGACCAACCCGGCCCTCGACGCCGGCTGGGCCGCTCCCCCGCCCCGTAAGGGATTCTTCACCGACACCTCGATCTGCATCGGTTGCAAGGCATGCGAGGTCGCGTGCAAGGAGTGGAACCAGCTGCCGGCCGACGGCTTCGACCTGCTCGGCACCTCATACGACAACACCGGTGGGCTCAGCGCGGACAGCTGGCGGCACGTGGCGTTCATCGAGCAGCCAGCCCGGCCGAAGAACGCGGTCGACCTGGGTATGCCGAGCATCGGCCGACCCGGTGACACCGCGGCGCCGGAGGAGCGGACCGACTTCCGCTGGCTGATGTCTTCCGACGTGTGCAAGCACTGTACGAACGCCGGCTGCCTGGACGTCTGCCCGACCGGCGCCCTGTTCCGGACCGAGTTCGGCACCGTGGTGGTGCAGGACGACATCTGCAACGGCTGCGGGTACTGCGTCGCGGCCTGCCCGTTCGGCGTGATCGACCGGCGGATCACCGAGTCCGGCGGCAAGCAGGCCGGGATCGCCCAGAAGTGCACGCTCTGCTACGACCGGCTCGGCGCCGGCGAGACCCCGGCCTGTGCGAAGGCCTGTCCGACCCAGTCGATCCAGTTCGGCGACGTCGAGGAGCTGCGATCGCGCGCCCGGGAGCGGGTCGAGACGCTGCACGAGCAGGGCGTCATGGATGCGCGGCTCTACGCGGATGATCCGGGAGACGGCGTTGGTGGCGCGGGCGCGTTCTTCCTGTTGCTCGACGAGCCCGAGGTGTACGGCCTCCCGCCGGACCCGGTCGTCACCACCGCCGACCTGCCCTCGATGATGCGCCATGCCGCGGCTGCCGCCGCCGGCCTGCTGGTTGCCGCCGCCGCCGTCTTCCTCGGCCGCCGCCGATGACGACTGAGCACCCTCAGCAGCCGGCCCGGCGCACCCCGCGACGCCGGCGGGGAGGCCGTGGCGAGGAACCGATGGTCCCGGACGTGGAGTTCACCTCCTACTACGGCCGGCCGGTGGTCCGGGCTGCGCCGTGGCAGGAGGAGATCCCGGCGTACATATTCTTCGGCGGTCTCGCCGCCGGCTCCTCGCTGCTGGCGGCCGGCGCGGACCTGACCGACCGACCGGCACTGCGCCGGGCCGGCCGCATCGCGGCGCTCGGCTCACTCGGGGTCGGCATGATCGCCCTGATCCATGATCTCGGTCGGCCCGAACGCTTCCTCAACATGATGCGCGTGATCAAGCCGACCTCGCCGATGTCGTTCGGCACGTGGATCCTGGCTGCATACGGCCCTGGGGCGGGCGTTGCCGGTGCCGCCGAGCTGGCGCGGCTGCTGCCGCACGGCGGCGGCCCGGTCGGGCGACTGGTGACGTCGCTCGGCCGACCCGCCGGGCTCGCCGCGGCAGCCATCGCTCCGGCGGTCGCCTCCTACACCGGGATCCTGCTCGCCGACACCGCCACGCCGGCCTGGCACGGCGCCTACCGCGAGCTGCCTGCCCTGTTCGTCTCGTCGGCCGCGGCCGCCTCCGGGGGGCTGGGCATGATCTGTGCTCCGCCGGAGGAGGCCTCGCCGGCCCGGCGGCTTGCCGTCGCCGGCGCAGCATCGGAACTGATCATCGAACCCCTGATGGAACGTTCGATGGGGCTGTCGGCCGAGACGATGCACCGTGGCCGGGCCGGCCGGCTGATGGCAGCGGCCCGCTGGCTCACCGCAGCGGGCGGCCTCGGCGCGGCCTTCGTGGCGCACCGCAGCCGGTGGGCGGCGATCGCGTCGGGCGCCGCGTTGCTGGCCGGTTCCGCCTGCACCCGGTTCGGCGTCTTCGAGGCCGGCCAGGCATCGGCCCGCGACCCGAAGTACACCGTCGTCCCCCAGCGCGAACGGCTCGACCGACGAGAAGGCCGCCCTGCCTAATCCCGTGGCCGACTGCCCGCCGAGGCCGTCCGGTCGGGCGCCGGTTGGCCGCCGAGCACCACGAAGGTGACGGCCGCGGTCGGCGGCAGCCGGTAGGCGTACCCGAAGCCGTCGACCGGCCAGGGCACCGTCGCAGGGCCGGTTCCCGCGTTGTAGTAGCCGATCACCCGGTGACCGTGCAGCCGAGCGCTGTCGGCGATCAGCCCCGGACCCGGCAACCCTTCGCTGCCGGCCACCGAGTTGCGCAGGTTCAACTCGTGGATGGACCACCAGCTGCCCGAGCTCGCATCGCTGACCAGGCGCAGATACCTGGTCGTGGTCGGCGGCAGCGCGATGATCATCTCACCGGTCCGCCCGGGACCACGGGCGACGTCGCGCCAGCTCGATCCGTCGTCGGAGACCTGCACGACGTACCGTCGCAGATAGTCGCCGACGCTCGTCCCCGAGTCCAGCGAGATCTGATCGAACGTCTGGGCCCGGCCCAGATCGACGCTGAGGCTCATTCCCACGCTCTGGCCGGTTCCCGAGCTCCACCGGGTCGCGAGATCGCCGTCCACCAGGTTCGCGAAGCTCTCGCCGTCGACCGGTTGGGTCCCGGAGGACGAGAACGCCCAGCCGCTCCGCGGAAGTGTCGTCACTGGACCGGTGCTCGCCAACTCGGCGCCGTACGGCAGCGAGTACGCCAGCCAGCGATCGCCGAGTTTCACCTGGGACAGCTGGCCGATCACCTCGTCGCCGACGCTCTGCACCAGGTGTCCGGTGGGCGTACCGGCCGGACCGGGTCCGAAGTCGAGATCGACGAAGCCCAGTCCTCGGGGCGAAGGCAGCCGATCCGGTGACCGCCAGCGGTACGTCGCCGCCGCGCCCGGCGCCAGCCGGGCCGAGAAGTGCCGGTTGCCGACCGCGACGTCGAACGACTTCGCTCGGGTCGCCGAGTTGTAGGCGATCATGATCATGCTGCCGTCGGGATTGCGGAACGCCACATCGGACACTCCGAGCTGATCACCCGGAGCCAGACTGGACGAGCCGATCCGGACCGCACCGGGGTGGACGAAGCGACTCGCCTGGCCGAGCGCCCAGTAGTCGACGTTCTTGGTCACCGTGCCGTCGCCGTGGGTGGTGACCACACCTCGACAGGTGTCGCACCCGCCGATATAGGGTCCACGCTTCTCATCCAGCGCGAGGTTCCACAAGACCACCGACTGACCCCAGTTGCGCGGGACGTCGATCACCGAGGCCATCGTCGCCGCGAAGGCCTGCTGGTCGGTGCCCTGCCAGGTGCCGCCCGAGCACTCGGTCTCGAAGGCCTGCGCGTGCGGATAGTCGTTGTGGGACGTCGATTGCGCCACCACGTCGCCGGCGTAGCAGTGCCAGGCGGTGCCCGTGACCGGGTTCGCCGCTGCCGGCTGGCTGTAGATCGCCTCCGGATAGTCGGGGATGTCCCAGTTGTGGTCGTACGCGAGGATCTTCGTGTCGTCCAGGCCGGCGGCCTGCAGCGCCGGGGCGAGCGAGCCGGCGATGAATCGTCCCTGCTGGTCGGGGAACATGCCCATTCCCGGATAGTCGGCCGGCTCGTACAGCGGCTCGTTCTGGACCGAGAGATAGTCGGTCGGGATACCGGCCCGGCGGTACGCCTGGATGAACTTCACGAAGTAGCTCGGCGTACGCCGGCTCGTCCGTCGGCAGCAGCGATCCGGTGATCATCGAGTCGCTGTCCTTCATCCAGCCCGGCGCGCTCCACGGGGTCGCCATGAAGCTCAGCTTCGGATTCAGCGCGTACGCCTCGCGCAACCGCGGCAGGATGTACGCCCGGTCGTGCGCGATGGAGAAGTCGGACAGGTCAGGATCCGTCCGGCCGGCGGGCTGGTCGTCGTAGGAGTACGCCTTGTCCACCGCGAAGTCCGAGGCGCCCATCGGCTGGCGCAGCATCGACAGCCCGATCCCGTCGGTCGGCGAGAACAGCTCGCGCATGATCGTGCGGCGAGCCGGCGCAGGTAGCCGACTGAGGTCGTACGCCGAGGAGTCCGTCATCGACGCCCCGAATCCCGTCATCGTCTGGTAACGCCGGGTCGGATCGACGACGATTGTCGCTCGCCGGGTGCTCCCACGTTCCCAGTGGCTGAGCGGCTGATCGCTCAGCCGCTGACCAGTGCTGAGGTCGGTCACCCAGGACTGGACCCCGGCGCTCCAACCCGGCATCGCCGCGGCCGGTCCCCCGGCAAGCAGCGCTGTCGCGATCAGGACCAGTGCGGATCCGACGGCCACCCGCCGCCGGACGGTTCGACTGACCGACATGAGCTTCCTCCGCTTCGGTGCGTGCACCTCTCGGTCAATCTATGCCGCAGACAGCGTCGCGTCACCCGCCGGTCTGGTCTCCCCGATAACCGGCGCGCCCGGGATCTCGCCGACCACCAGCAGGCCACCACTGGTCTGCGCGTCGGCCAGCAGCAGCAATTCGTCCTCGGGCAGCGCACTGTCCAGCCACGGCCGCACCCAGGCGAGGTTGCGGCGGGTGCCACCGCTGACGAAGCCGTCGGCGACGGCTTCCCGGGCACCATCGAGATACGGCACCGCGGCAGCATCGATCGAGATCGTCACACCGGATGCCCGCGCCAGCTTGTACGCGTGACCGAGCAGCCCGAAGCCCGTGACGTCGGTCGCAGCCTCGATTCCCGCTCCGACCGCCGCGGCAGAGGCTGCCGCATTCAACATCGTCATCGTCTCGATCGCCTGCGGAAACACGGTTCCCGTCGCCTTGTGCCGGTTGTTCAGGACGCCGATGCCGAGCGGCTTGGAGAGACTGATCGGCAGCCCGGGTCGCGCGACGTCGTTGCGCAGCAGGCGATCCGGGTCGACGAGCCCGGTGACCGCCAGGCCGTACGTCGGTTCCGGCGCGTCGATGCTGTGGCCGCCGGCCAGGTGGCACCGCGCCTCGCGGGCGACGTCGAGGCCGCCGCGGAGCACCTCGCGCAGCAGCTCCATCGGCAGCAGCTCGCGCGGCCAGCCCACCAGGTTCAGCGCGACGACCGGCGCACCGCCCATCGCGTAGACGTCGGACAGCGCGTTGGCCGCGGCGACCCGGCCGAAGTCGTAGGCGTCGTCGACCACCGGGGTGAAGAAGTCGGTCGTGGCCACGAGAGCGCTGTCCGGTGCGATCCGGACCACCGCAGCGTCGTCGCCGGTGTCGAGACCGACCAGCAGGTCGGGGCTGGTCCACGGCGAGAGCCCGGCCAATGTCTGTTCCAGCTCGCCCGGCGGGATCTTGCACGCGCAGCCGCCACCATGGGCGTACTGGGTGAGACGGATGCTCGACACAGGGGCACCATAGTCCGCCGCCTAGGATCGGGTCCGTGTCGAGGCAGCAGCCGGCGGATCCGCGGCGCAACATCCCGCGGACCGATGTCCTGCTCGCCGATCCGCGGCTGCAGGACGCGGTCCGGCGGATCGGCGCCGACCTGGTGAAGGCCTCGGTCAGAGTGGCGCAGGAGCGCGCCCGGACCGGCGAGCTGACGCCGGAGCAGGTGGCCGACGCCGCGGTCGAGGCACTGCCGATCGGGGCGTCCTCGATCCGGCCGGTGATCAACGCCACGGGCGTCGTCCTGCACACCAACCTCGGCCGGGCCCCGCTCTCCCCCTCGGCCGTCGAGGCGCTGCTGGCGGCGGCCGGCTATGCCGACGTGGAGTTCGATCTCGCCGAGAACCGGCGCGCCCGCCGGGGACGAGGCGCCCTGACCGCGCTCGCCACCGCTGTGCCGGCGGCCGAGGACGTGTTGGTGGTGAACAACGGAGCCGCGGCGCTGGTGCTGGCCACCACCGCCCTGGCCGCCGGCCGGGAGGTGATCATCAGTCGCGGCGAGCTGGTGGAGATCGGCGACGGCTTCCGGCTGCCCGACCTGATCGCGTCGACCGGCAGCCGGCTCCGCGAGGTCGGCACCACCAACCGAACGTCGCCGGCCGACTATGCCGCCGCCGTCGGACCCGACACCGGTTGCATCCTCAAGGTCCACCCGAGCAACTTCCGAATCAGTGGTTTCACGTCATCGGTGGAGGTCGCCGAGCTGGCCGAGATCGGACCGCCGCTCGTGGTCGACATCGGCAGCGGCCTGTTGACCCCGAACCGGCTGCTCCCGGACGAGCCCGACGCGACCAGCGCGCTCGCGTCCGGCGCCGCGGTCGTCACCGCGAGCGGGGACAAGCTGCTCGGCGGACCGCAGGCGGGCCTGCTGCTCGGCCGGGCCGACGTGATCGAACGGCTACGGCTGCACCCGCTCGCTCGCGCACTCCGGGTCGACAAGCTCACCCTCGCTGCGCTGGAAGCGACCCTGCGCGGCCCGGTCAGTCCGAGCTGGACCTACCTGCGGGCCGATCCGGAGATCTTGCATGACCGTGCGGAGCGGCTCGCCGCCAGCCTCCGCGACCTACCCGGGCTCGACGCGCGGGTGGTCGCCTCTCCGGGTGCCGTGGGCGGTGGCGGGGGGCCGGGCGTCGCGCTGCCCGGCTGGGCGTTGGCGCTGCCGGAGTCGTACGCCGGGCCGCTCCGGTCCGGCGATCCGGCGATCGTCGGCCGGGTGGAACGTGGCCGCTGCGTGCTCGACCTGCGCTGCGTTCAGGTGGCCGACGACCGTCGGATCGCCGACGCGGTGCGGCGGGTCAGCTGAGCCCTGCGCCGACAAGCGAACCTGTCAGCACGGCTGAGACCTTCGCCACGCGGGACAGCGCCGCCGGTGCTCGCGAGCGGCGAGTGTCACAGCGCCGGCGGCGGGTAGTCGTGCTTGATGGTGAAGTACGACCCGCGGATCGTCCCGGCGAGTTTGGACCGCTGCCTGGCGAACTTGAACTTCGAGGCAAGCTCCTCCGGCACGTCCATGCCGTCGCACAGTTTGAAGCCGACCGCCCGCTTGCCCGCGTCATCCAGTTCATACAACACGTTGATCGCCAGGCCGCTCTGGTAGAAGACGTAGGGCCAGCGGATGTTCTCGACCTGGAAGTCCGAGACCTCTAGCGGCGGCGAAGAGATGACGATGTCGCGCTCGTCCTTGAGAATCCGGCGCACCCAGTCCAGCGTCGCCTCGGCGTCGGCTGCTGGCACGACTGCGAAGGCGTGGTCGTACTTGTTCTTGAAGTAGCGAGCCTCGTTGGCACGAAGCCCCGCCAGTGCGGCTGCGTGGGGCGAGGACTCGAGGCCGGCGGTCGAGACGTCGACGAAATCCACTGGGTCGGTCATCCACTGTCCTCTCGCAAGGTCGGGTCCAGGACACGCTACGCCCCGCCGGCCGGTCACCTTGTGATCATCGCGTTGCTGCTCTCGCACCGGGGTACGGCGGCTGCTCGGCACGGCGGCCGATGGCGGCGTCTAGGACAGCTGATCGGCGGCCCAGAGCTCGTGCAGGGCTGCGCGGCGGCCGGCCTGGGCCACCGGATCGGGCACCGGCAGCGAGGCCAGCAGTCTCTGGGTGTACGGGTGTTCCGGCGCGCCGAGGATCTGCGCCCCGGTCCCTTCCTCCACCAGCTGCCCGCGATAGAGCACCGCGATCCGGTCGGCCACCAGGTCCACCACGGCCAGGTCGTGGCTGATGAACAGCGAGGCGAACCGGAACTCCCGCTGCAGTTCGGCGAACAGCTCGAGCACGCGGGCCTGGACTGAGACGTCGAGCGCCGAGGTCGGCTCGTCCGCGATCAGCAGCTTCGGATCGAGCGCGAGCGCGCGGGCCAGACTGGCCCGCTGCCGCTGACCGCCGCTCAGCTCGTGCGGGAACCGGTCGCCGTACGCCCGCGGCAACTGGACCGCCTCCAGCAGCTCGTCGACCCGCTTCCGAGCCTGAGCCCCGGATCCGCGGCCGTGCACGATCAGCGGCTCGGCGACACACTCGGCGATCGACAGCAGCGGGTTGAAGCTGGCGGCCGGGTCCTGGAAGACGAATCCGATGTCGCCGCGGAGCGGCCGGAACGTCCGTTCGGCGACACCGTTCATCTCCTGGCCGAGCACCCGCAGCGAGCCGCTCGACACCCGGGTCAGACCGGCGATCGCTCGGCCGATCGTGGTCTTGCCCGACCCCGACTCGCCGACCAACCCGAGCACCTCACCGGCAGCGACGCTGAACGAGACACCGTCCACGGCGACGAAGCCCGGCCGCCCGAGCCGCCCCGGGTACTGGATCCGGAGATCGCGCGCCTTCGACCACCGGCGCACCCGGGCGGTTCCTCCGATCGCGCCGCGGCCCGGTCGGCCGCGCGGCGGTGCCCTGCCCGACGTACGGCACCGCGGCCAGCAGCCGCTTGGTGTAGTCGTCCTCCGGCGCGGCGAACAGGCCGTTGACGTCGCGCTCCTCGACGACCTTGCCCTGGTACATCACGACCACCCGGTCGGCCAGGTCGGCGACCACACCGAGGTTGTGGGTGATCAGCAGGATCGCGGCACCGAACTCGTCACGGCAGCGGCGCAGCAGGTCCAGGATCTCTGCCTGCACGGTGACATCGAGGGCGGTCGTCGGTTCGTCGGCCACGATCAGGCCGGGCTCGAGCACCAGCGCCATGGCGATCACCACGCGCTGCTTCTGGCCGCCGGAGAACTGGTGCGGGTAGTAGTTCGACCCGCGTCTCCGGCTCCGGGATGCCGACCCGGCGCAGCACGTCGATCGCCTTCGCGCGGGCGTCCTCGCGACTGATCGAGGAGTGCGCGCGGAGGCCCTCGGCGATCTGCCAGCCCACGGTGTACACCGGGTTCAGCGCGGTCGACGGCTCCTGGAAGACCATCGCCACGTCACGGCCGCGGAGTCTCCTGCAGTCGCTGCCGCGACACCGAGATCACATCGCTGGCCGCGCCTCCGCCGTGCCGGCCGCCGAGCAGCACGACGCCCGAGGTGGTCGCGGTCTGCGGGCAGCAGCCCGAGGATGGACTTCGCGGTGACCGTCTTGCCGCTGCCCGACTCGCCGACGACGGCGAGCACCTCCCCCTGGGAAACCTGCAGCGACACGCCGTCGACCGCTCTCACCGCACCCTGGTCGCTGGCGAACGAGACGTACAGATCGCGGATGTCGACCACCCGCTCGCCCGGCATCGAGATCTCACTCACCGCCGCCCCCCATAGCCGCCCTGAGCCGTCGAAGGGTAGTCGCCGCGCACAACGCGCATCACCGCAGCTCCTCGACTCCGGCCGAGGTGTCGTGACCGGCACGTCTCGACACCGAAGGTGTCCAGGCTGCCACCGGGCACGACCGAGGTCGTCGGCGAGATCGGCGGCGCCGGACTCCACCGCCCGCCTGCCCCGCAGCCGCGGGTCGGCGAGGTCGTTCAGGCTCTCCCCGACCAGGGTGATGCCGAGCACCGCCAGCACGATGGCGAGCCCCGGGAACAGCGCCGTCCACCAGATCCCGCTGGTCACGTCCGACAGCGCCTTGTTCAGGTCGTAACCCCACTCCGCCGCCGCGCTCGGCTCGATTCCGAAGCCGAGGAACCCCAACGCGGCAAGGGTGAGCAGCGCCTCGGAGGAGTTCAGGGTGAAGATCAACGGCAGCGTACGGGTGGCGTTCCGCAGCACGTGCCGGAACATGATCCGACCGGTCGGCGCACCGATCACCTTGGCGGCCTCGACGAATGGTTCGGCCTTGATCCGCACCGTCTCGGCCCGGATCACCCGGAAGTACTGCGGAATGTAGACGACCGTGATCGCGATCGCCGCAGCGAGGATGCCGCCCCACTTGCTGGACTGACCACCGGAGATGGCGATCGCCATCACGATCGCCAGCAGCAGCGAGGGGAACGAGTAGATCGCGTCACAGACGCACGACCAGCACCCGGTCGAGCCAGCCACCGATGTAGCCGGAGACCAGTCCGAGCGCAACGCCGGCCGGCAGCGACAGCACGACGGCCACGATGATCACCGCGAGCGCGGTCTGCGCCCCCCAGATCACCCGCGACAGCACGTCGTAGCCACCGACGGTGGTTCCCCACGGGTGGCCCGGCTCGGGGGCGACCAGCGAGCCGAACGGGACGAGCCCCGTCCCGCAGCTGAGCCCAGCTGTACGGCGCGAGCAGCGGGGCGAAGATCGCCACCACGACGAAGACAGCCGGTCAGCACCAGCCCGACGATCAGCATCCCGCGCTGCATCCCGATGCTCTGCCGGAGCTGGTGGACGACCGGCAGCCGGCGCCAGCTGAACCGGCGGCGCGGCGAACGCACCGACTCGGTGCTCATCAGTACCGCACCCGCGGGTCGATCAGGGCCGCCAGCACGTCGACCGACGAAGTTGGTCACGGCCACGATGACGGCGATCAGGGTCACGATTCCCTGCACTGCGACGTAGTCGCGCGCCGTCGATGTACTGCACCAGCTGGAAGCCGAGACCCTTCCACTCGAATGTCGTCTCGGTCAGCACCGCACCGCTGAGCAGCAGCGCGATCTGCAGTCCGATCACGGTGATGATCGGGATCAGCGCCGGCCGGTACGCGTGCTTGCGCACCAGCCGGACCTCGCCGACGCCGCGCGAGCGGGCGGCGTCGACGTAGTCGGTGCCCAGCGTGCCGATCACGTTGGTCCGGACCAGTCGCAGGAAGATGCCCGCGGTCGCGAGTCCGAGCGTGATCGCCGGCAGCACCGCGTGCTTCAGCACGTCGAGGACGGCGCCCGGCGTGCCCGTCCGGTAGGCATCGATCAGGTAGATCCCCGACTTGTTCGGCAGCAGCTGGATCTGCAGCTCGACCCCGGTGCTCGCCCGGCCGGCCACCGGGAACCAGCCGAGCCAGACCGAGAAGACCAGCTTCAGCAGCAGGCCGGCGAAGAACACCGGGACGGCGTAGCAGAGGATCGCGAACACCCGCAGGAACGCGTCCGGCACCTTGTCCCGGAAGTACGCGGCCACCTGGCCGAGCGGGATGCCGACGATGAAGGCCACCACGAGTCCGTAGCAGACCAGCTCCAGCGTCGCCAGGCCGTACGTCTTCAGCACGTCGAGCACGGGCCGGTTGTCGCTGATCGTGGTCCCGAAGTTGCCGGTCAGCACGCCGTGCAGATAGTCGAGGTACTGCACGATCAGCGGACGGTCGTAGCCCGCCTGGTGGATCCGCTGGGCCAGTTGCTCGCGGGGTCAGCCGACCACCCAGCGACGCGGTGATCGGGTCGCCGGTGATCCGCATCAGGACGAAGACCGTGGTCACCAGGATCAGCACGGTCGGGATGATCAACAGAGCCCGGATGATCAGATAGCGACCCAGCGTGCCGCCGCCACCCCGGCTCCGCGGGTCTGCGTCACCACCGGGTCCTCGGCGATCACCGTCGCCGGTTCCGTCACTGGCTCACCTCCTGAGCTGTCCACAACGTCCTGAGCCTGTCCACAACGTGCCCCGAGCCTGTCGAAGGGCCGATCCCCGGCCCTCCGTCAGGCTCTCGGAAGCTCACGAGCGTCAGCTCTTGGACAGCGCACCGTAGCGGAACTTGAACGACGGATCCAGGGTCTGGTCCGCACCGGACACGTTGGACACCGACGACGGCCACCTGAGCGCCCTGCAGCAGCGGCAGCGTGGACAGGTCCTTGGCCACGTCGTCTGGATCTGCTCGATGATCTTGGTCCGGGCCGCCTTGTCGGTGGTCGCCGACCTGCTCGGTGATCAACTTCTGGACGGCCGGGTTGTCGTAGTGGTTGGCCAGGAAGTTGTTCTTGGAGAAGAACGGGGTCAGGTAGTTGTCGGCGTCGGAGTAGTCCGGGAACCAGCCGAGCTGATACATCGGGTAGACGTCGGCGACCCGGTCCTTGCTGTACTGGACGTACTCGGTCGACTGCAGGTCGACCTTGAACAGACCGGAAGCCTCCAGCTGATCCTTGATCATCCCGTACTCGTCGGCGGAGCCGGAGCCGTAGTGCTCCGGGTTGTACTGCAGATGGATCTCCAGCGGCGTCGTCACGCCGGCGGCCTGCAGCGTCTGCTTGGCCTTGTCGGCGCTCGGCCCGCCACTGCCGTCGCCGTAGACCGGCTTGAGCGCCTCGGTTGGCACCGGTCAGCCCAGCGGGAACGTAGGAGTACAGCGGCGTGTAGGTGCCCTTGTAGACCTGGTCGGAGATCGCCTTGCGGTCGACGACGTCGGCCATCGCCTGGCGCACGGCCAGCGCCTTCTTCGGGATCGGCGTCGACGACTTGGCGCCGAACGGCATCGTGTCGAAGTTGAACACGATGTAGCGGATCTCGCCGCCCGGACCGTCGACGACCTTCACCTTGTTGTTCGTCCGCAGATCGGCGACGTCGGTGGCCGACAGGCTCCGGAACGCGACGTCGATCGCGTTGCTGGCGACGTCCAGCTTGAGGTTCGGACTCCTCGGCGTAGTACTTGACGTTCACCGTGCCGGTCTTCGCCGGGCGGCAGCACGACCCTTGTAGTCCGGGTTCGCCTTGTACTGGATCAGGTTGTTGAAGTCGTAGCTCGTGATCGTGTACTGCCCGGCGAAGGCATCACCCTTGACGATGTCCTGGTCGGTCGTCAGCGCCGTCGGAGAGAACACCTGCTCGTCGACGATCGGACCGGCCGGCGAGGACAGCACCTGCGGGAAGGTCTGGTCGTTGGGGACCTTCAGCTGGAAGACGACCGTCGTCGGATCCGGTGCCGAGATGCTGGCCAGGTTGCCGAGCAGAGAGGCCGGACCGTTCGGGTCGTTGATCTTGAGCTGGCGGTCGAAGGTGAACTTCACGTCCGAGGAGGTCAGATCGTGACCGTTGGCCCACTTCAGACCCGGCTTCAGCTTCACGGTGTACTCGGTCGGCGAGGTGAACGACGCCGACTCGGCGATGTCCGGCTGGACGTCGGGACTGCCGTACGGGGTGTTCATCAGGAACGGGAACACCTGGTTCATCACGGCGAACGAGCCGTTGTCGTACGACCCGGCCGGGTCGAGCTTGGTGACCTTGTCCGTCGTGCCGACGGTGATCGCGCCACCGCGCCGCGCCGGCGGAGGAGGTGGAGCCGGCGTTACCGCCGCCACCACAGCCGGCCAGGACGAGCGCCGAGCCGGCCAGACCGACCCCGAGCGCCAGACTGCGCGATCGCCAGGATTTTGCGAATGCCATGGAATCTCCTGTCAGGTTGCACACCACTGCGGCACGGCCGCCGTAGAGTTTGTCGTCCGCAGCCCGTTTCCTGAGGAATTCAACCTGCCGACGTACAGTCCTAACACACGTCGACCGAAAGACGGAACAACCGTAATCAACTCGGCACAAACTCCGGACCGGGATCGACCGGTGGCAGACTCACCATCGATCCGGCCGGAGGGAGGAACGCGACGTGCTCGGCGTGCTGGCCGGCTTCGCCACGATCGGCATCATCATCGGGGTCGGGTTCCTGCTCGCCCAGCTGCGGATCCTGGACGTCACCGCGCAGGCGGTGCTCAGCCGGGTCGCGTTCTATGTCGCGAGCCCGGCCCTGATGGTGACCGTGCTCGGCCGGACCGACATCCACCGGCTGCTGTCGGCCAACCTGATCGCCTCGCTGGGCAGCGTCGTCGTCACAGCGACCATTGCCGCGTTGCTCGCCCGGCTGGTCTGGAAGCGGTCCAGCGGAGACACCGTGATCGCCTGTTTCTGCGCGGCGTACGTCAATGCGGGCAATCTCGGCCTGCCGATCGCCGCGTACGCCCTCGGTGACGCCGCGCTGATCGCACCGATGCTGCTGGCCCAGCTGCTCGTCCTACAGCCGAGCGGGCTGACGGTGCTGGACTCGATCACCCATGTGCCCCATCCGGGGACCTCGCGAAGTCGGCTCTTCCTGATCCGATTGTCCCGGCCGTTCCGCAACCCGCTGGCCATCGGATCCTTGATCGGCCTCGCGCTCGCGCTCACCGGGACGACGCTGCCGGTCGCCATCAACGCACCGCTGACGCTGGTCGGCGGGATGGCGGTGCCGTCGATGCTGCTGGCGTACGGGATCTCGCTGCGGCTCGGCGGCCGACCCGGCGGCGCCGAACCGCCGCCCCAGGTGGGCATCCTGGTCGTCCTCAAGCTCGTCCTGCAGCCGATCGTGGCCTATCTGATCGGGGCGTACCTGGTCGGACTCTCGGGGCACGACCTGCTCGCGGTCACGGTCATCGCGGCACTGCCGACCGCTCAGAACGTCTTCACGTTCGCCATGCGCTACCAGCGTGGGGTGCTGCTCGCCCGGGACGTGATCTTCGTCGCGACCATCCTCAGCGTGCCGGCGATCTTGTTGATCACCTGGCTGCTCAGCTGAGCTCGGCGGGGTCGAAGTCCCTGGGCTCGACCAGCACGATCCAGTTGCCGGTGTTGTCGCGCATCACGGCTTCGATCCCGTACGGACGGTCGGCCGGCTCCTGCAGGAACGTGACGCCCTTGCCACTCAGCTCCTCGAAGGCCCGGTGACAGTCGTCGGTCCGCAGTCCCAGGCCGCCGAGCTGACCCGCCTCCAGCTTGCGGCGGACGATATCGGCCATCTCCGGGTCCAGCGGCGGCCCGGGCAGCATCAGGGTGACCTCGATCTCCGGCTGGTTCGGGTGGACGACGGTGACCCAGCGCAGGTCCGGCCCCATCGGCGCGTCGACCCTGGGCTCGAAGCCGAGCACGTCGACGTAGAAGTCGCGGGTCGCGTCCTGGTCGAGGCAGTAGACCGTGACCAGTGAGATGTTGGTGATCGTCATGACGACGACGCTAGCGACCGTTCCGAGCGACCGCTTCCTCCAGATTGCTCAGTTCCATGCCCGTCCGCACCGAGGTCCAGTACGCCGCGCATGAAGAGGTAGCAGCCGGGCACGTGACCGCCTCCCGAGGCTGCATACCGTCGGCGGTAGGCCGACGGGCTCTCGCCGACCAGAGCGGTGAACCTCGACGAGAACGAACCAAGACTGGCGAATCCGACGATCATGCAGATCTCGGTCACGGTCAGATTGGCGCTGCGCAGGAGGTCCTGCGCCCGTTCGATCCGCCGGCGGGTGAGATAGCGGAGCGGCGTCTCGCCGTAGGTCGTCTGGAACGACCGCGCGAAGTGGTACTTCGAGAGCCCCGCCACGCTGGCCAGCGAGTGCAGGTCGAGATCCTCGGCGAAGTGTCGATCCATATGGTCCTTCGCCAGTCTCAACCGTGGCCGTAGCGCACTCGCGGCCGGGCCCGAGGACATCCGGCAGCTCGCCTATTGGCGGCCGCCGCGACGCAGCACGGCGACGATCGCGATTCCCATCAGGGCGACGATCCCGATGAAGATGACGATTACGACGTCCTGAGCGACGGGCATGGCGAGCGGCACAGGCATACATGCCAGTCTGTCACGGCTCGGCAGCTTCACGCGGATCGCCCTGACCTGCATCTGACCTGCGCCGACACTGGCCGAGTGACGCCCCCGTCTGCCGCCTGGCTGACCACGAGAAGGTCCGACGATTGAAGTTGCGGGAGTGGCTTACGCAACTCTCCGAAGGACAACGCACGGACATGGGAGTTAGGTCCATTGTGCGTTGAGATTCCCGCTGTCACGTTGGCAGTACCAATCACACACCAGCGGGAGTACATCGTGGAGAGCGCAGAGCACGCATGGATCGGCGACCAGATCACCTTCAAGTTGCCGAGGGACGACACCCGGCGCGCCGCCGGATACCGGCTATCCACCGGCGGCGCCAACTCACTCACGTACGGACAAATCATCGCCCTGGGCGGTGACTTCTACGGGATCGTCGGGAAGCCGATCAGCACGTCGGACGACCCCAAGGAGACGTTCCTCGCCGCCTGGAACTCCGTGGTCAAGGCGGGTAAGGAGACCGTCGACATCCTCGCGGTGATGGACCAGGAGATCGCGGCGCTCGCAGCGGCAAAAGCAGCCGGACTCGAGCCGTCGACCGCCTACGAGAAGCTCGGCGACACCCTCTCCGCGGAGTGGAACAAGATCACCGGCGGCGGCCTGCCCGGCAACTCGTGGCTGCCCTTCGGCCGCTATCTCAACCTGGCGGCGGAGAACTTCGACCACTTCACCCACTTCGCGGTCACGGCTTACCGCGCGGGCCACGAGCTCGCCATGGCGGTCGCACGCGATGCGTTCAACGACAACGACGAGCAGGCGCTGGAGCGGGCGTACGCGATGAACGCCTTCGCCGACCACTTCCTGACCGACCTGTTCTCCGCCGGCCACATGCGGGTGCCGCGCAAGGAGCTCTACGACCAGGTCACCACACCGATACCGAACTTCAGCGGCAGCCTCGGCAGCTATCTCACGCGCTACATGCACAACGAGGACTCCTACCGTGGACTGCACGTGACCAATGCCCTCGGCGACACCTGGACGGCGTACGGGGACAAGCGGCTGCTCGACAGCACCAGCGCCGCCAACGCTGCGATGGTGACCAAGGCCGTGCAGGCGTCGGCCGACGACATCTGGTCGGCCTGCCAGACCGGCGAGGTCCGCTACAGCGCATTGAAGGTCATCCCCGACCTCGCGCGCTTGCTCGACGTCCGTGACGGCATCAAGGACCCGGCCAAGGCGCAGAACTTCTCGCCGTTGTTTCGGATGCAGGACGGCAAGCTCGCTCGTCGTACGGACGTCACCAACCGGAACGACTTCAGCTGGACGACCGACTGGTGGGGCTGGACGACGTTCGTCGCCCTGATGCAAGACCACCACTACGAGCACGCGATCTGCACAATCCTGGCCACCGGCGAGGAGGTGGGGTGGCTCGGCAGCGAGCGGGACAGCCCGAAGATCGCCAAGGACGAGAAGGATGCACACGGGGTCGTCTGGGCGTTCGAGGACGACAAACTCTATCTGCGAAAGGACACCAAAGGGGGCGATCGCTATCTCGGCCTCGGTTACCGGAACTACGCGAGCTGGGGCAGCGGCGGCCAGGGCGGCTGGTGGAACCCGGTCGTCTACGGCAAGGACGGCACCATCGCCCTCGCCGACCATCCCGAGCGCAAGCTGTTTCTCGACAACGACGACTGGCTGTCCTGGACGCATGGTCCGGACTCAGACTTCCCGACCATCCTCTCGGTGGATCTGCCGCTGTGGACTCCAGCGCAGGACGGTACGGAAAGGCCGGGCGCCTGAATTCAGCGTCGACGACCGGGGGGTCGGCCCGCTCGGCTCTGTGGGCACCAGCGGCTGCGATCGATCGGGCGCTGGAAGAGGGCGAATGAGCACGTTGCTGTTTGTTCCAGTGACCGGGCGCTGGTGGTGGACGGGTCAGTGTGTCAGCCAGACCTTGGCGACGACCAGCAGGGTGGTCCCGGTCAGGATCAGAAGACTCAGCAACGCCAACCTCCAGCCCCGCACTCCGTGCAGGTAGGCGCCGGGGACACCTACCACGACGAGGAGTCCTGCGGCCGTGAGGACACCGATGTTGGTGGCCCGCTCGTGGCTGACACCGACGAACCTGAGCGTCAGAGCGACGATCAGCGGGAGGAATGCCGAAGTGATCATCGCCGCGCTTACCTTCGCGTGGTGGGCGGCGACTCGGTGCAGGGGTTTGTGCTCGGGGTTGGCATCTCCGATTGTGTACGCGAAAACGTGAGTGCCGAAGTAGACGAGGTTGGTGATGACGACGAGCAGGGTCATCCGCAAGGCGGGCACGTCCGCAGTGCCGGCCAAGGTCGAGGCGGCGACGATTGCGCCGTAGCAACCTGCACTGACCCGCTCGGCGGCTTCCGGTCCGAGCCCGCTGCGGGCGGCCTGTCGTTCGAGCCAGCTCACTTGTCGTTGCCTCCTGGCGTCAACGATTCCGAGCTGGGTGGCTGCTCTGGCATGGAGCTCGGCGAACCTTCCGTGCCGGTTGGCTCGTCACTGGGCCGACAAGCTCACTCGCGCATCAGCATGGCCTGCGCCTCGCGCTCGAGGTCGACGTACGCCTCGCCGCTGACGTCGACGACGACCCGGTTGATCGTCCCGCCGGTGAACCGGTAGGGACGCTCCCCGGGATAGTCCTGCGTCACGGGATCGCCGACGTCGCGGCCGACGGCCAGTCCTTCGCCGGCGATCATGTACCCGCCGGGTTGGGTCTTGATCCGGCCTTCGCCGACCTTGTTCGGCCCGTAGTACAGCGAAAGGATGCCGGTCGCAACACCTGGCGGATCCTCACCGTCCTTCTCGAAGCGATGCGGACAGGATCAGATGGGTGCCGGTCGGCACGTCCTCCGTCGCCACGACCATCTGCTCGAACATGCCGACGAAGCTGTTGGCGTAACGGAGCCGGTTGTCCTTCAGATACAAGGTATGGCCGCCGAATCGCGAACCTTGGGCGAAGAGCACACCCTCCGCACTCGGTCCGGGGAGGTCGACCACCGCGCCGATCGTGAAGGAGCGACCACGCACGACGACTGCCTGCGCTTCGGGAACCTCGGCGTGGTTGGGGAAGTAGACGTAGCGGCTGCGCGGCGCGGTGAGCTGTGGCCGTTCGGCGACGAAGATCTCGAGGGCCGACCGGTCGTCGAGAGGAAAGCCTTCGTTGGCCCCGGCTTCGGCGTACCAGAGGTTCACCAGCTCGCGGACCTTGTCCGGATGTTCCCCAGCGAGGTTGTGCAGCTCGGACCGGTCGACATCGGTGTGGTACAGCTCCCACTCGTCCTCGTTGAAGTTGGACCAGCCGCTCAGCGTTGGATGCGTGGTGACGGCCTTCCAGCCGTCGTGCCAGATGCCTCGCGACCCCAGCATCGAGAAGAACTGGGTGTGCCGGGTCCCGGGCGCGGTCGGCTCGTCGAAGCTGTAGCGCATGCTGACACCGTCGAAGTGGCTCTGGGTGAACCCCTTGATCGCCGCCGGCGGTTCAACACCCAGGGCGTCGAGGACGGTCGGAACCAGGTCGATGGCGTGGTGGTACTGCTCCCGGATCTCTCCTCTGGCCTTCATTCCGGCGGGCCAGGAGATCACGCAGGGGTCGGACGTGCCGCCGTTGAACTCGTACCGCTTCCACATCTTGAACGGCGTATTGAACGCCATCGCCCAGCCGTTGGGATAGTGGTTGTACGTCTGCGGGCCGCCGAGCTCGTCGAGCATCGCCAGGTTGGCCGTGATGTCGTCCGGGATGCCGTTCATGAACTTCATCTCGTTGACCGAGCCGTCCGGCCCGCCTTCGCCGCTGGCCCCGTTGTCGGACACGACGATGACGAGAGTGTTCTCCCGCTGCCCGGTCGCCTCGAGATAGTCGAGCAGCCGCCCGATCTGGTGATCGGCGTGGGAGAGGAAGCCGGCGTAGACCTCGGCCATCCGGGCGAACAGCCGCTTCTCGTCATCGGAGAGCGTGTCCCAAGGCCGCGTCACGTCCAGCGCAGGGAACGGCTGCCCCGCCGGGCCGGAACGGGTGTCGGGCGTGCCCAGCGGGTTGAGCGGTGGAAGCTCCGTGTTCTGGGGCACGATGCCCAGCTCCTTCTGACGTGCGAGGGTCTGCTCCCGCATCGCCTCGTACCCCATGTCGAACTGCCCACGGTGCCGATCGATCCACTCTTTGGATACATGGTGCGGCGCATGACACGCGCCGGGTGCGTAGTAGAGGAAGAACGGCTTCTCCGGCGCCACCGCCTTTGCGTCCATGATGAACTCGATGGCCTTGTCGGTGATGTCCTCGCCGAAGTGGTACCCCTCCTCCGGCGTCTTCGGCTGGTCGACCGGATGGTTGTCGTAGGTGAGCTCGGGATACCACTGGCTCGTCTCGGCACCCAGGAAGCCGTACCAGCGTTCGAATCCCCGCCCGGTCGGCCAGTTGCGGCGCGTCGACGCCAGGTTCATCTCCACCGTCGGGCACAGGTGCCACTTGCCGACCATGAAGGTGTTCCAACCCCGCTCGCCCAAGATCTCGGACAACATGCCGTTCTCGGGCGGGATCGTGCCGCTGGCATTGGGGAAACCGCTGGCGGCTTCGGTGATGCAGGCCATGCTGTTGCGGGTGTGATTGCGTCCGGTCAGCAGGCAAGATCGCGTGGGCGAGCACAAGGCCGTCGTGTGCCACTGCGTGTAGCGCACGCCGTCGTCGGCGATCCGCTCGATATTGGGCGTGGCGACCGGGCCGCCATAGCAGCTCATCGCCGAGAACCCGACATCGTCAAGGACGATGTAGACGACACTGGGCGCCCCGGCCGGCGCTTTCGGCGGCTCGAACGGCGACCAGTCCTGCACAGAATCTCTGATGTCGACATTGATCCGGCCTTGAAACGACCTAGCCACGAACCATCTCCCCACTTGGTGCAGCCTCGGGCTGCCGCGAATCCCACATCGACCCGCCATCCGTACTGGTGGCGAGCCGCACCCCATCGTGGCCAAAATAGCGGAGCGATACCTCACCGGTCGCGCGGGTGGTGCGGCCTTGGACAGCGCACCGAGACGGGGACAAATTGACCTTCAGGCGGAGGCGCTGGCTGGGCCATGATTGCGGAGGCTGTGCGGGAGGAAGTGATCACCCGCAATCCTGCTGCGCTTGTGCGGCCGCCGACGGTGACGCGCCAGGAAGTCACACTCCTTGGAGTCCGGTTGAGGCAAGTCGGTTCCTCGAGGCGTCGCAGGACCACCGCTTGTATGGGAGGTTCGCAGTGGGGTTGCGATCGGTCTGAGGCGTGGGGAGCTGCTGGCGCTGCAGTGGATGGATGTCGACCTGGACCAGGACCTCGTCCATGTTCGCCAGAACGTTCAGCGGCTTCCGGGCGCGGGAATCGTGTACGGAACTCCGAAGACGGGGCGGTCCCGGCGTACCGTCCCGTTGCCGGCGCGATCGGTGAAGGTGCTGCGTTCGCACCGGGCCCGACAGGCGGCCGAGGCGTTAGCTCTGGGCCGGGATGGTCGGCGAGTGGCCTGCTGTTCACGTCGACGGTCGGCACGGTGATCGAGCCGCGAAATCTGAGCCGCCTGTTCGACAATCCGATGGCGGCGGCCAAGGTGCGACGGATCCGGTTTTCACGACCTGCGCCACACCTGCGCTTCACTGCTGCTGGCTCAAGGTGTGCCGGCTCGGCCCCGGAGGGATTCGAACCCCCCAACCTTCTGATCCGTAGGAGGCCAAGCGGCGTCCACAGACGGCACCCGACGCCGATCCAAGCTGCGTAGCCCGAGCTGCGGCGTCCACCGACGTGCGTCTGCGTCCGGGAGGCTGTTAGCAGCGCGTTAGCATCCGCTGGGCCGCGCAAGAGGGTGCCAACCCGGATCGCGACCCTCCCGCACGCTTCGGGCGGCGAACCTTCTTCACGAACACGGGGTGCATGGCCCCGATACGCAGATAGGTACGCTGCGCTTCGACGAGGCTGGTGCCGTTTGCACCCAGCGCGAATGTTGCGTCCTGGGATTGGTGAGGGTCGTCCTCCCAGAAGCAGACGGGACACAGCTCGTACGCGTCCAGCTCCGTGAGCGTTTGGTAACCGCAGCACGGACAGGGCAAGAGCACCGCCACGCCTCGGATTCTGACACACGCCCCAGCAATGACCGTCTCGTTGCAAAGGCTTGAAGCGGCTGTCCTGGAGCGTTCGCCACGTTGAGATCGAGTGCTTGGAGTGCAGGCCGTTCGATCAATCGCGGGTCCGCCGGGGGTTCGCGTTCCGTGGCTCGGACGCCCACCGAACGCCTGCTGACTTCTTCGTCCCGAACCCCGGCTGGTCGGCTACTGTGATCGACGGGATGGCACTTGCCGCGACGGCGAAAGCCGTCGAGCATGAAGCCGGTGTATTCGCCGGCGAGGAAACGGCGAGCCCGAGGACGATCGCGGTCGCTCCCAGCGAGACGTACCCGGGACTGTTCTGTTCGGCGACGAGCTGCTTCCCGGCAGCGGCATCGAGCCGTTCCACTGGGAACTCGACGTGCTCGACAATTGGCCTCATCCAATCGCCGCCCGGGCCTTCCAGTCGCTTGCTGGCGACTCGTAAAGGCTGTCGCTGCCGGCAGAAGTGTGCCAATGTCGGACCCACGTGGCCCCGCGCCTTGGGGACCCGAGCCGGGGACCTCGCAGCGGGCTTGACACGGAGGGCACCCATGGATGCGGCCGGAACTGTTCGCGAACGCGACGAACAATGGAACCGGGCGTTGCGCGCTCGGGACCTGACGCATGTCACCGATTTCCTCCACGACGATTACGCGCTAGTGCTCGTGTTCCCCACGCAGGTGACCGTTTCGCGGGCGGAGTGGCTGCGGATGCTTCCCGACTACGTGATCAGTCAATGGAATGTCCAGCAGTCGGTGTGGGACGTCCAAGGAGATTCGGCGGCGCACCTGCAACTGGTGGACCAACGGGCGCTGGTATTGGGGAAACCCAGGGACGGGCTATTCGCTGTCACGGACGTCTGGCTGCGCATTGAGACCAGCTGGCGGGTTTGGCGCCGACACTCCACGCCGCTGACGGCAGGCGAGATGCCCCGAGCCTGACCGACGAAGCGTGTGCCGGTGCGTCGGATGGGCAGGATTGCGAACGGGCTGTGTGAGTCAGCTCGGCACTCGCCGACAGGTCACCGCTATCGAACCCCAACCTCGTGGGAGCCCACCGTGACCGCGCCCGTCCACGTCTCGGCTGCCGCTGCTGTTCGATTCCCACCTGCCGTCTGGTCGAGCTTTGGGCCGGACCTCGAAGTGCGTCCGTGACCGTTTGTCTACGACGCGAAGTGTGCCGACAAGTCCGGCTGCGGCTGAGTACACCTCGGCTACGTTGCTGTCACGGTTGCTGTCAGCCGCGTTGGATGTTGAGCGTCGCGAGGAAGTCCTCGTGGAGCTCCATCCAGACCGTGTGGCAGGAGTCGGCCCGGGGACGATTGACCCAGGCGTGCTCGCCGCGCTCGACCCGTGCCAAAGCGGCGGAGAACCGCTGGTCGTAGCCCAGGAAGCGCCGGAGTAAAGAAGCGAGAGTTTGATTGATGCGGCGAAGTTCGGTGTCGAGGTCGGCCAACGTGTGCAGCACGCGGGTGTCCCATCGGCGATCGGCATGGTTGTTGACGGCGAGCACGTCACTCGCGGTCGGGCGAATCTGCCAGTCCGTCGAGGCTCGGAGCAGGAGATCGTTTTGAACGAGGAACTCGTCATACGCAGTCCGCAGCGCCTCTGCGACGCCGGCCATTTTGAGTTCGTTGGCGAGCTGGCGTTCGTTCTCAGCCTTGCCGGCCTCGGTGAGGGTCCAACCCTTCAGGTCGGCGAACGCCACTCTGGTGACCCAACCGAAGGCCTCGAAATCGAGCAGCGATTCGCGAACCGTGGCTGGCTCCAGCTCGAAGCGTGATGCAACCTGAGCATCGTCGGCCATCCCGAGGAGCCTGATGGCATGAAGCGTGAGCAGGGACGGACTGGAGGTTGCCGGCGTGGTGTGCACCCCGGCAGCCTAGGAATCGATCGGACAGCCTGCCAGGACGATGAGCGATCGTTCGCGTAGAGCGAAGCCGCGACGCGGCCCGCAGCGCAGCGAGGACACGCGGACCGCAGGCCGAGCGCAGCGAGGCCCTGACCTTCAATAGAGCCAGGTCCAGCAGTGACGCCGCCGGCCCCGGCGAACCTTGCCACAGATCGGTGCTCCCGAGTGTCGAGCGTTGGCGCGGAGTCGACCCATAACCCGCGGAGAGATTGGAAGGGTCAGTTCGCGGACGATGTTCGCCGTCCGCCAGGCGGCGAGGCGCGTGGCACCTGCGGTCAGCTGCGATTGACGCTGAGCCGATCGTGACAGCGTCGTGACAGCGGGCCCACCTCGAACCACCTGTTTCCCTGATGGCGCCTTTGGCTGGTCTGCGGTGCGTCCACTGACTGGCGTTCGGACACTCAGGAATGGTTTGGGTTGGGTCCGCCTGGATCCTTCTTGGCTAGATTCGACTCCGCCGACGAGACCTGCGGAGGAGGCTGATCCCGGTCCCTGCGAGTAATAGGCCTCCAACGATCAGACCAGCGCTTGGCCCACCGGTGTTGGGTAGTCCGGGACCAGGTCCAGGACCAGGTGCCGGTCCCGGCCCTGGTCCTGGCGGGGGCTCCTTCGGGGTCTTGTGCGTCGTCGAACACTGGTCGCCGGCTTCCGCAGCAGATCCGACGCGAGCGGCCGTCCGTTGAACTATGCCCGGTGCGCAATTGTCGGGTGGCTCTGAGCCGATTGCGGTGATGCTGTTGCGCAGGGTAACGCCGAAGGCGTCGTCGTTGACCCGCACGGTGTAGCGCAGGGTCTGGGAGCCGGTTAGCGTTCCGATGTTCCAGACCAGACTGTCGCCCATTACGTCGGCGTTCCCGGTGCTGGGGTCGATGCTGCCGTCGACGAGGGTGGCGTTGGCAAGCACGTCGGTGAGGGTGTCGGTGACGACGACACCTGTGGGATCGATGTCTCCAGTCTCGGTGGCAGTGATCGTGTAGGTGATCGACGAGCCTGGCTCAACAGTCGATCCGGAGGCCGGATCACTGGACTTGGCGACCGTCCATTCTGGGGCGGTGTCGTTGTTGGTGATGCTGCAGGTCAGGTGGTCGCCGAGCACGATCGAGACGGTGGCGTCGGTGACGGTGACCGGGTCCCCGGCAGCGTTCTGACAGGTCCACACGCTGGCGGTGTAGCCGGCCGGCCCACCGGTCTCGGCCAGACTGTAGTTGCCGGGATCAACCGGTGCATTGGTGATCGCCGGATCACCCTCGACACCGGACACACCAGCGGTCGGGCCGTCAGCAGACAGCGTCCAATCGGTGTCGACCGCGGTCCCGCCGTTGTCGTTGACCACCGTCTTCAACAACGTCAGCTGCGCGGCCTGATCATTGTTGGTGATGGTGCAGGTCAGGTGGTCGCCGAGCACGATCGAGACGGTGGCGTCGGTGACGGTGACCGGGTCCCCGGCAGCGTTCTGACAGGTCCACACGCTGGCGGTGTAGCCGGCCGGCCCACCGGTCTCGGCCAGACTGTAGTTGCCGGGATCAACCGGTGCATTGGTGATCGCCGGATCACCCTCGACACCGGACACACCAGCGGTCGGGCCGTCAGCGGACAGCGTCCAGTCGGTGTCGACCGCGGTGCCGCCGTTGTCGTTGACCACCGTCTTCAACAACGTCAGCTGCGCGGCCTGATCATTGTTGGTGATGGTGCAGGTGAGGTGGTCGCCGAGCACGATCGAGACGGTGGCGTCGGTGACGGTGACCGGGTCCCCGGCAGCGTTCTGACAGGTCCACACGCTGGCGGTGTAGCCGGCCGGCCCACCGGTCTCGGCCAGACTGTAGTCGCCGGGATCGACCGGTGCGTTGGTGATCGCCGGGTCACCCTCGACACCGACGACACCAGTCGGTCGGGCCGTCGGCGGACAGCGTCCAGTCGGTGTCGACGGCGGTGCCGCCGTTGTCGTTGACCACCGTCTTCAACAACGTCAGCTGAGCGGCCTGATCGTTGTTGGTGATGGTGCAGGTGAGGTGGTCGCCGAGCGCGACCGAGACGGTGGCGTCGGTGACGGTGACCGGGTCCCGGCAGCGTTCTGACAGGTCCAGACGCTGGCGGTGTAGCCGGCCGGCCCACCGGTCTCGGCCAGGGCGTAGTCGCCGGATCGACCGGTGCATTGGTGATCGCCGGATCACCCTCGACACCCGACACACCAGCGGTCGGGCCGTCAGCGGACAGCGTCCAGTCGGTGTCGACCGCGGTCCCGCCGTTGTCGTTGACCACCGTCTTCAACAACGTCAGCTGAGCGGCCTGATCATTGTTGGTGATGGTGCAGGTGAGGTGGTCGCCGAGCACGATCGAGACGGTGGCGTCGGTGACGGTGACCGGGTCCCCGGCAGCGTTCTGACAGGTCCACACGCTGGCGGTGTAGCCGGCCGGCCCACCGGTCTCGGCCAGACTGTAGTTGCCGGGATCAACCGGTGCATTGGTGATCGCCGGATCACCCTCGACACCCGACACACCAGCGGTCGGGCCGTCAGCAGACAGCGTCCAATCGGTGTCGACCGCGGTCCCGCCGTTGTCGTTGACCACCGTCTTCAACAACGTCAGCTGCGCCTGCCGGTCGTCGTTGGTGAAGAAGCAGACGCCTCGATCGCCGGGTTGCAACGTGATGTGGGTGGTCGGCACGCGTGGTGAGGCGACTTCGCACTCGATCGCGGTGTTGGTGTAGCCGGGTGGGCCGCCGGTCTCGGACAGGTCATAGTCGACCCCCGGTCGGACGTTGAACTGCACCGCGTCTGCGAGGGCTGCACCTGGGTGGGTCTCGATCGGCAGCCCGGGTGGGAAGGTGCCGGTTGGGGCGGCGGTCAAGTCCCAGTCACTGGGCACGGCGGTGCCGCCGTTGTCGTTAACGACCTCCTTGACCAGGGTGAGTAGCGCCGATTCGTTGATCGCGGTGCACCGCACCCACGTCCCGAACGGCACCGTGACGCCGCCGTTGAGGCCGTCGGCGAAGCCCGGAATCTCTGTGGTGCCGTCCTTGGCCACCTCGACACAGTTCCAGCTGCCGGTGGATCCGGGGATCAGGTTGGCGTTCGGGTCGACGACCTGCGCGTACTGGAGCGGCCCGCCGGACTCGGCGAGCGGGTAGGTGACGGCCGGTGTGACCGGTGCGGTGGCGCCAGCGGATCCGGAGATCCCGTTCGGGCCCGGCGCCGCCCCGGCAGGTGCGACAGCGTCGAGAGTCCACAAGGTCGGTGCCGCGTCGCCGAACCGGACCGCTTTCGCCAGAGTGAGCTTGGTCGGACAGGTCAAGACATTCGTGATGCCGTACGTATTGAGGCCGCTCGCCAGCGTCTGGTTCGAGGGCAGCGGAAGATCGACGGTGGTCCCGTTCGCACTGGTCAGTCGGCTCGAGTCCAGCGTGCACTGTGTCGGCGGTGTCGACAGAGATTCGTTCAGGGCGACACTGTCGCCCGCCGTGAAGCCGGCTCTGGGGACTCCCCACGGTTGGTTGGTGCCGTCGATGGTCCCGGCGGCGACCAGGCCGGGCGGCTGGGTGCCCTCGGCGTAGGTGGTGCCGTTGACCACCCAGGTTTTGTTCAGCACAACTTGGGCGGACGGGTTGGGTGTCCGGTTGTAGACGGTGCAACTGACCGGGAAGGTGTTTGCGGCGGCCACGGTGAAACCGGTGGCACCGCTGTTCGTCACCGGCACTGACGCGCCGGTGTCGACCCTTGTGCATACCGCGTTGATTCCCGCCGACCTGCTGCAGGGTGTACCCGGCCTGCAATGTTTCCGTCAGCGTGACCGGTCCGGTGGTGGCTCCGCCGGTGAAGGTGAGCGGGAAGTTCGCGGCACCCGTACCCGTTGCAGTGACCCGGCGATGGTCGGGGCGTCGAAACTGACGTCGGCCGAGCCTGTTCCTGCGAACGTCCAGCCCCCTGCCGGTGTGGCGCCGGTGATCGATCCCTCGCGGGGCGGTGGCGGGGACTACCTGCTTGACCACGGTGATCGAGCCGGTGCAGTTGCCGAGCGCCAGCTCCCGCAGTTGGTCGCCGGCATCTTCGTAGTCGGTCGTCTGGTAGTAGTCCGAGTTCAGTGTCGGCCCGGAGATGGACCGCAGGTTGTCCCCGCTGCCGCTGTTGCCGATGCCGTCGCCGACCCCGAAGGCGATGACCTTCGTGTTCTCGGCCTTGATCGCATTGGCGGAGAAGATGCCGTTCTCCACCTCGCGGAACCGGGTGCGGTTGCCCGGCCCCTCACCGGCACCGTAGAAGGTCGGATTACCGTCGGTGATGACGACCGCGACATCGAACGTCGAAGTGGACTGGGCGACCTGGTAGATGCCGCGGTCCCAGTTGGTGCCACCGGCATTACCGCCCGGCTTGTTGTAGCCGCTGATCCGGTTCTTGACAACTGTCGCGCCGGCCGAGGTAGAGACGGGCGTCAGTGGCAGGGTGTCGCCGCTGTTGGCTGGGGCACTGGTGGCAAACGTGAACGTGCCGACCTGCGACGATGTGCCGGTCAGGGCGTCCACGAACCCGTTGGCCGCCGCCTTCAGCTGGAGCAGCTGCGCATCAGTCACCGAGTTGGAAAGGTCGAGCACCAGCGCGACGTTGATGCCGCACTTGGCCGGAAACGTCGGGTTGTCCCGGGAGTTCTGCCAAATGCCACCCGAGGCCTCGTTGTTGCTGGTGCCGGTCGAGATCATGAAGTCGACTGTCGAGCGGTAGGTATTGCCGGGGCGCAGCTGGGTGCCGGTCTGGAACCGGTACGGATCAGCGGCGACCGTCGTCCCCGTACCCAACTCCGGATTCGTGTAATAGCCCGATGCGGTCGAGATCTGCCTCACCCAGAACCTGTGGTCCCGGTTAGCACCGCCCGGTTGCGTGTCCGGCACGATGATCGAGCAGTCACCGTCGGTGTCGGAAACACACGTGAACGCCGGCGTGCCTCCCGTTTGAGTGTCGTAGAAGCCGAGCGTGACACCGGCAAGATTGCCGACCGCGGTGAGTGATGTGCGGTTGCCGCCCACCTTGACGGTGATGACCGCATTGTTGCCGGTCGCCGGCGGAACCAGCAACGCCGACACCCCGGCCTTCGAAGCCTTCGGTGTCGTCTGGCCTTGCGGCTCCGGCGTCGCCGACGGTGCCTTGCTCGTGGTTGGCTGCGGCGTTGCTGCCTTCCCAGGGTCTCCCGGGGCCGGCGAGTCGTCCGCCGACCGTCCCGAACTGGGTGACGCTGTGGGCTGATCAGTCGGCTCGGGCGTCGGAGTCGGAGAAGGCGAAGCAGACACCGATGGCTTACCTGTCGCGTCGCCCTGCCCGGTGCCGTCCGACCCGCAACCTTCTCCTTGTCTTGCGGCTGGCCGTCGACGGCGGACGCCGACGGCTCGAGGGCGATGGGGGTGCCGCGGCAGCCACCCCTGGCAGCCCAGCGATCAGGAGCAACGAAACGGTGACGATGGCAATCGCGTAATGCGATCGCGTAATCAAGGACCGTCGGTGAAGCCGCATCGGGTCTCCTATTAGGGCCACCTGGCCCTCGGGGGAACGGAGTCACTGCAGTCACAAACTAGGGGTCTCGACGCGGACTAGATAGCCCAGTAGCTGTTTCTGGCCCGCATCGGGCCACGAAAACGCCGTAAATGCGCGTTCGTTATGCAATCGTTACAGAAGCCGCCAGTTCCTCAGGGATCAGGGTCCTCCCCGTATCCGGCGCTTCGCCATCGACGCTGGAGCTCGAGGTGGCCACGCTCGCGGATCTCGTGATCCAGGCGGCGCGCCAGGTGTCCTGCGAAGCACCCGCCGTTGACGGAGAGGACGCAGTTCGCCGGTTTCGATTCGGACGGCAGATCGACGTCCGAGCCGTCCACGACCAGGCCGACCGGGAGAACCCGGCGTGGACAGCGCTGCATTCCGAGACCGTCGCCGCCTATGTGGCGAAGTATGCGACCAAGGCAGCGGCCGATCTTGGTGCCGGCGACACCGGCACGAATCCGCACCTACGTCGACTCCGGATGGTGACTGACCGTCTGGCCGTCCGGGCAGGTATCGCCGGCCGGACCGGACCGACGGTCCGTACAAGGACTGGCCACGCTGGGCGGACATGCTCGGCTTCCGCGGCCACTTCGCGTCCAAGTCGCGCCGTTACTCGACCACCCTCGGCCGGCTACGGCAGGCACGGCGTGATCACGTCCGCCGCCAGATCCGGGAACGGCAGCAGCGGCCCGCGGAATGGGGCGACCACGACCAGGACCACGACCAGCTGGAGCCCACCCTGGTGGTCGGGTCGTGGCGGTTCGCCGGGATCGGCTGGCTCACCACCGGAGACGCCGCCCTCGCCGCCGCATCGGCTGCCCGGGCACGCGACGACTGACCCGGCCTGGCGCGGTCTTCGACGTGACGCGGACTGGTGAAGCCGACCACAGCTCGGCATCCCCCGATAGCCAGCCCGCATGTGGTCGAAGGACCGGTGGTCAAGGGTGAGCGCAGCGAATCACGCGGTGACGCGAGCACAGCGAGTGCCTTTGAGGACCGAGCCGGAGACCAACGATCCCAATCGGGGGATGCCGAGCACCCGACCACGCAGGAAGGAAGTCGATCATGGACAAGCTGCTGTTGCGGCCCGCGGAGGCGGCCGTAGTTCTAAGCCTCGGCCGGAGCAAGGTGTACGAGCTGATGAGGCTCGGCCTCCTTCCGTCCGTGAGGATCGGTGGCGCTCGGCGGATTCCTCGCGCGGCGCTGACTGACTTCGTGAGCGGCCTCGGGGAGGAACAGTGACTCGACGCGGACGGGGCGAGGACTCGATCTACCGGGACCGCGACCGTTGGCGCGGCGCTGCCTCGTTGGGCTACGGCCCGGACGGTCGGCGCATGCGCAAGAAGGTCAGCGGCCCAACAAAGGCCGAGGCCCTGAGGAAGCTTCGCGAGCTGCGGAACCGAGCTGGACGGAGGCGCCGGGGTTCCTGACGACCGCCTCACGATTGGCGGCTTTCTCGATCGGTGGATCTCGAAGACGCTCCCCGGCCAGGTCGCGGACAAGACCTATGACAGCTACGCGGACACGGTGCGGCTGGATCTGCGTCCGGTGCTCGGCCGAACCGTGCTGCGCAAGCTGACGGTCGCGCAGGTAGACGAGTTCCTGGCGTGGAAGCGTGACAGCGGCTACAGCGAGAACTCGGTCAGGATCTTCCGGACCGTGCTGAGGCGGGCCCTGCGTCAGGCGGAGCGCGAGGGCCTGGTCCCGCGAAACGTCGCGGCATTGTCGACAGCTCCGAGCACCCGATCCGACGAGGGCCGGGCGCTGTCTGTGAGTCAGGCTCGCCAGCTCCTCGGCGAGGTCAAGGGCACGGATTACGAGGCCCTGCTCACGATCGCACTCGCCTTCGGTCTCCGGCGCGGCGAAGCGCTGGGTCTGCGATGGGCAGGGTTCGACTCAGAGACCAGCACCCTGAAGCTGACGGACAGCGTCAAGCGGGTGCGCGACTACAGCGAGAACGGCCGGCGGACCCGCTTGGTGGTGGGCGAGCTGAAGACGCCACGCTCGCGGCGAACACTGTTCCTGACGCCTGAGCTGGTGGAGCTGCTTCGTGTGCAGCGCGTCCGGCTCGCGCAGCAGCGGATCAGTCTGGTGCCGCATGGCGGGATTTCGGCCTGATCTTCCCGAGCGGTCGGCACGTCCCCATGATCCTGACAACCTCTCGCACACGTTCTCGCGGATCGCCGGTCGGGCCGGGCTCGGTCACTGGCATATCCATGAACTGCGTCACTCCGGCGCATCGCTGATGCTGGCTCAAGGGACTCATCTCTAGGTGGTCTCAGAGGTCCTCGGGCATTCGAGCGTCGCGATCACGAAAGAGGTCTACGAGCACCTGGTCGAGGGCCACAAGCGATCGGCGGCTGTGCTGATGTCGCGGGCACTGCTCAGCGACTCTGGCTCCCAGAATGGCTCCCCAGCAGCGACGCGGAAGGGCCCGACCGCACCCGCAGCCAGCGAAACCGGCGCATGACGAGGGGTAATGCTGGCGCACCCGGAGGGATTCGAACCCCCAACCTTCTGATCCGTAGTCAGATGCTCTATCCGTTGAGCCACGGGTGCTCGTCACGCCATCGAGCGCAACGCCGGTCAAGTCTAGCGGACCGGGCTGGGGGCCGCCGAATCGATTGCCGACCGGCTTTGCCACCAGGCTTACGAGCACGGCGGGTGAGATCGCCCACTGGTCTGGTCCGTCCGTTAGGCGGCGGCCATCGAGCAGGAAGACAGGGTGAGTCTCCTCACGCCAACCGTCGGGTCTCGCGGGATGACACCCTTGTCGCTTGATTGTGAGGCCCATCACATCGGCGACTTCTGTCAAATCACGTAATACCAGTGTGCGTGGTGGACTATCTTTTAAGACCACCTGCACAACTGGTCCGATCGACGGGCCATCGACCCAGAAGGCGAGCCGATGACACCTCTTCTCGAACCGCAGCCGAACCAGACAGGCGACGCGGTCGTGCCGAGCCGTTCCGGGCCGCCGACCACGCACCGCAGGCTTTTGTCCTGGGTCCGCGAGGTGGCCGAGCTGACCCAGCCCGACACCATTCGCTGGTGCGACGGATCCGAGGCAGAGTGGGCCGAGCTCACGACGGACCTGGTCGACGCCGGCACCCTCGTCCAGCTCGATCCGCAGGCGAAGCCGAACTCGTTCTACGCCCGGACCGACCCGAGCGACGTGGCGCGGGTCGAGGACCGGACGTACATCTGCTCGGTCGATCGGGCCGATGCCGGTCCGACCAACAACTGGCTGGACCCGGCCGAGATGAAGTCGATCATGACCGAGCTGTACCGCGGCTCCATGCGCGGCCGGACGATGTACGTCGTTCCGTTCTGTATGGGTCCGCTCGACGCCGAGCAACCGATGTTCGGGGTGGAGATCACCGACTCCGCGTACGTCGTGATCAGTATGAAGATCATGACCCGGATGGGCGCCGCGCCGCTGGCCGCGATGACCGCGACCGGCGACGCCGACTTCGTACCGTGTCTGCACTCGGTCGGCGCACCGCTCGAACCCGGGCAGGCGGATGTGCCGTGGCCGTGCAGCGACACGAAGTACATCACGCACTTCCCCGAGGAGCGGCTGATCTGGTCGTACGGCTCGGGCTACGGCGGGAATTCCCTGCTGGGCAAGAAGTGCTACTCGCTGCGGATCGCGTCGGCGATCGGCCGCGACGAGGGTTGGCTGGCCGAACACATGCTGATCTTGAAGCTGATCTCGCCGGAGGGTCGGGCGTACCACATCGCGGCGGCCTTCCCGAGTGCCTGCGGCAAGACGAACCTCGCCATGATCGAACCGACCGTTCCCGGCTGGCGGGTGGAAACGCTCGGCGACGACATCGCCTGGATGCGGTTCGGACCGGACGGCCGGCTCTACGCGACCAACCCCGAGGCGGGCCTGTTCGGAGTCGCGCCCGGCACCGGCTGGGCGACGAACCCGAACGCGATGCGGACGATCGACGGCGGCAACTCGTTGTTCACCAACGTCGCTCTGACCGATCACGGCGATGTCTGGTGGGAGGGGATCAGCCAGGTCACGCCGCCGCACCTGGCCGATTGGCGCGGTAACGGCTGGACGCCGGAGGATGCGACGGCACCGGCCGCCCACCCGAACAGCCGGTTTTGTACGCCGATCCGGCAGTGCCCGATCCTGTCCGAGGACTACGACAACCCGGCCGGGGTGCCGATCGACGCCATCGTGTTCGGCGGCCGACGCAAGACGACGGTGCCGCTGGTGACCCAGGCCCGGGACTGGCAGCACGGCGTGTTCCTCGGTTCGACACTGTCGAGCGAGACCACGGCCGCGGCCACCGGCGCGGTCGGCGTCGTCCGGCGCGATCCGATGGCGATGCTGCCGTTCATCGGCTACCACGCCGGGGACTACTTCGGACACTGGCTCGAGATCGGGCAAGCAGCATGACGCAGCCCAACTGCCGGCCATGTTCTACGTGAACTGGTTCCGGCGATCCGCCGATGGCGGATTCCTGTGGCCAGGATTCGGCGAGAACAGCCGGGTGCTGAAGTGGATCGTGGAGCGGCTGGAGGGCACGGCAGGAGCGGTCGAGACTGCGGTCGGCTACGCGCCCGAGGCCGGCAGTCTCGACATCGACGGCCTGGACGTCTCCGAGGCCGACCTCGCGGCCGCCCTGGCGGTGGACGTCGACGAGTGGCGGGCGGAGCTACCGCTGATCGAGGACTGGTTCGAGACCATCGGAGACAGGATTCCGACCGAGTTGCTGACCGAGCTGGACGTGCTCCGCGCCGGGCTGGGCTGAGCGGGCTGCTGACGTCCTGCTCCTGGTAATCGCTCGGCGCAGATAGAAATTCCTGCGCGGCGAACCCCTGGCGAGATGCGGACGACAGGGCCAGACTGGGACGTAGAGGGCCGGGATCAACGGGGATTCCGGCCCGTTGCGTTCAGAGTGGCCTCAGGACTTCGCGACGACGTGATCGCGGATGGCCGGGATGATGGTTTCCCCGTAGACCCGGAGCGTCTCGTCCTTGTTGTCGTGCTGCAGATAGCCGGCGAACTGGTCGACGCCGATCTCGGCCAGCTGCTTCAGTTTGGCGATGTGATCCTCGGCGGTGCCGAGGATGCAGAACCGGTCGACGATCTCGTCGGGGACGAACTCGGCGTGAGTGTTCCCGGGCCGGCCGTGCTCGTTGTAGTCGTACCCCTGCCGCCCGCGGATGTAGTCGGTGAACGCATCCGGGATCTCGGTGTGCTCTCCATACCGGGCGACGATGTCGGCGACATGGTTGCCGACCATCCCGCCGAACCAGCGGCACTGGTCGCGCATGTGCGCCCAGTCGGTGCCGACGTAGTTCGGCGCCGCCACGCAGAAGGTGATCGCGTCAGGGTCGCGGCCGGCGTCCGACGCCGCCTCCCGCACGCTGGTGATCATCCAGCGGGCGATGTCGACGTCGGCCAGCTGAAGGATGTAGCCGTCGCCGACCTCGCCGGCGAGCTTGAGCGCCTGCGGTCCGTACGCGGCGACCCACACCTCGAGCGACGAGGTCCGCGCCCACGGGAATCTGAGTGTCGATCCGCGATATTCGACCGGGCGGCAGTTCGCCAGCTCCCGGATGACGTGGGTCGCCTCGCGCACCTCGCGCAGGCTGGCCGGCCGGCCGTTCGTCACCCGGACCGCGGAGTCGCCACGACCGATCCCGCAGACGGTCCGGTTGCCGTACATCTCGTTCAGGGTGGCGAACAGCGATGCGGTGACCGTCCAGTCCCGGGTCGACGGGTTGGTCACCATCGGGCCGACCGTGATCCGTTTGGTCCGGTCGAGGATCTGGCTGTAGATGACGTACGGCTCCTGCCAGAGCAGGTGCGAGTCGAACGTCCATACCCAGTCGAAGCCGTACGCCTCGGCCAGCTCCGCGAGCTGCACCGTCCGCCGGGCCGGCGGGTTGGTCTGCAGCACTATCCCGAAATCCATCATCAGACCAGATACTGACTCAGGCCGCGCTTGAGGAACCGGCCGTGACCCTTGGCGCCGACGTACCCGGAGTCGTCGACGACCACCGTGCCGCGAGACATCACCCAGTCGACGTGGCCGTCGATCTCGAATCCCTCCCAGGCAGCGTGATCCATGTTCATGTGGTGAGTCTTCTCATACCCGATCGACGTGTGCCCGTTCGAGTCGTAGAGCACGATGTCGGCGTCGGCGCCCGGCTGGATGACGCCCTTGCGGCCGTACAGCCCGAACATCCGAGCCGGCGTCGTGGCGCTCAGCTCGATCCATCGCGGCAACGTGATCTCGCCCTTCACCACGCCCTGATAGAGCAGGTTCATCCGATGCTCGACCCCGCCGATACCGTTCGGGATCTTGCGGAAGTCGCCGATCCCCATCTCCTTCTGCTCCTTGAAACAGAACGGGCAGTGGTCGGTCGAGACCATCTGCAGGTCGTTGGTCCGCAGCGCCTGCCACATGGCGTTCTGATGACCTTCCGTGCGGGATCGCAACGGGGTCGAGCAGACCCACTTGGCACCCTCGAAACCGGGCGCCCCGAGTTGATCTTCGAGGGACAGGTACAGATACTGCGGACAGGTCTCGCCGAAGGCGTTCTGTCCCTTGTCGCGGGCCGCCGCGATCTGCTCGACGGCCTGTTTGGCACTGACGTGCACGACGTAGAGCGGGGCACCCGTCAGCTGGGCGATCATCAGCGCCCGATGGGTCGCCTCCTCCTCCATCTGCCAGGCCCGCGCGATCCCGTGGAAGTAGGGACTGGTCTTGCCGGCCTCGTACAACTGCTGGGCGAGGACGTCGATGACCATCCCGTTCTCTGCGTGGATGCAGGTCATCAGCCCGGTCTCGGCGGACTTCTGCATCGCACGGAGGACCTGCGCATCGTCGGAGTAGAAGACGCCGGGATAGGCCATGAACAGCTTGAAGCTGGTCACGCCTTCGTCGATCAGACCGTCCATCGCCTTGATCGACTGGTCGTTCACGTCGCCGATGATCTGATGAAAGCCGTAGTCGATCGCACAGTTGCCGCCGGCCCGTTGGTGCCACTCGGCCAGACTGTCCTCCAGCCGTTCGCCGTGGCGGTGCACGACGAAGTCGATGATCGTCGTCGTGCCGCCCCAGGCCGCCGCTCGAGTCCCGGTCTCGAAGGTGTCGGACGCCTCAGTGCCGCCGAACGGCATCTCCATGTGGGTATGGGCATCGATGCCGCCGGGGATGACGTAGCTTCCCGGAGGCATCGACGACGGCGTCGACAGATCGGCGCGAGATCGGTGCCGAGCAGCTGCGAGCCCGGCGCCAGCACGGCGGCGATGGTCTCGCCGTCCACCAGGACGTCGGCGGTCGCGGTTCCGGTGGCATTCACCACAGTCCCGCCGGTGATCAAGGTCGTGCTCATCGTGATCTTCCTTCAGTGTGGCTTTCGTTCAGGGCTTGGTGATCGAGGTGTACGAGTCGGGCCGGCGGTCGCGGTAGAACTGCCAGTCGTTGCGGACCTTCCTGATCATGTCCAGATCCAGGTCGCGGATCAGGACCTCCTCGTCGCTGTCGCTGGCCATGCTCGCCGATCAGGTTTCCCTGCGGGTCCACGAACTGACTGGAGCCGTAGAAGGTGACGGCCAGATCGCCGTACTCGTTGTCCTCCCGGCCGACCCGGTTCGGCGCCGCGACGAAGTAGCCGTTCGCCGCAGCGGCCGCCGGCTGCTCGATCTCCCAGAGCCGGTTGGACAGTCCGGGCTTGGTGGCGTTCGGATTGAACACGATCTGGGCGCCGTTCAGACCGAGCTCGCGCCAACCCTCCGGGAAGTGCCGGTCATAGCAGATGTAGACCCCGATCGGCCCGACGGCGGTCTGGAACACCGGGTATCCGAGGTTGCCCGGCCGGAAGTAGAACTTCTCCCAGAACTTGTCCAGGTTGGGCAGGTGGTGCTTGCGGTACTTGCCGAGGACCGTGCCGTCGGCGTCCACCACCACCGCGGTGTTGTAGTAGACGCCCGGCTGTTCCTCTTCGTAGATCGGCAGCACCATGACCAGGCTCAGCTCGGCCGCCAGGGCGGCGAACCGTCGCACGACGGGGCCGTCGGCGGGTTCGGCGAACTCGTAGTACTTCGCATCCTCCGTGATCCCGAAGTACGGCCCGTAGAACAACTCCTGGAAGCAGACGACCTGGGCGCCGTCCGCGGCCGCTTCGCGAGCGAACCCCTCGTGCTTGTCCAGCATCGAGGCCTTGTCGCCGGTCCAGGTGGTCTGGGTGATCGCGGCTCTGACCGTAGGCATGTCGACATCCTCCCCGAGCGGCTGCGTCACACAGCCGCTGGGGTCGCGGCGCCGGATTATGCTGGCTGGATCACCGAAAGGCCGCATCACCGGAAGGAAGGCACGTGACCGACACCGAGCGCTATCGGGCGATGGCAGCCGACAACCTGCTGCTCCACTTCGCCAAGCCTCAGCTGGACGACCTGCTGGTGCTGGACCGGGCCGAGGGGCCGTACGTCTTCGACACCGACGGCAACCGCTACATCGACGCGCTGTCCAGCCTGTTCTGCGCCCAGATCGGCTACTCGTACGGCGCCGAGATGGCCGAGGCCGCCACTCGCCAGCTGACCACCCTGCCCGTTCAACACGAACTGGGCGACCGCCCACCCGGCCGCGCTGGAGCTGGCCGAGAAGGTCGCGTCGCTGGCGCCGGCCGACGACTATCGGGTGTTCTTCACCGACGGCGGCTCGGAGGCGGTCGAGTCGGCCTGGAAGTTCGTCCGGGAGCACTACGTGGCGCTCGGCCAGCCGCAGCGCCGGAAGGCGATCGCACGGAAGGTCGCGTACCACGGGGTGACGCTCGGCGCGCTGTCGTTCACCGGCATCCCGGGCTTCAAGAACGACTTCGGCACGCCGCCGATCGAGGTCACCCACGTCTCGAACACGAGCCCGTTCCGGGCGCCGGACGGCGACGACCCGGCCGCGTTCTGCGCCCGGCTGCTGGCCGAGGTCGAGCAGGCGGTGCTGGCCGCCGGCCCGGACGAGGTCGCGCTGATCATCGCCGAGCCGGTGCAGAACGCGGGCGGCTCGATCACCCCGCCGCCCGGCTACTGGCACGGGCCTGCGCGAGATCGCCGACCGGTACGGCATCCTGCTGATGGCCGACGAGGTGATCACCGGATTCGGCCGGATCGGCGAGTTCTTCGCCAGCTCGCGCGAGGGCGTCGCGCCCGATCTGATCAGCGTCGCCAAGGGAATCACCTCCGCGTACGCCCCGATGGGTGCCGTGCTCGTCCGGTCCCGGGTGATCGAGCCGCTGGTCGAGAACGGCGGACGGGTGTTCCGGCACGGCATCACGTTCGGCGGGCACCCGGTCAGCGCGGCGATCGCGCTCAAGAACATCGAGATCTTCGAGCGCGACCAGGTGCTGGAGAACGTCCGCGCACTCGAGCCGCAGCTGCGCTCGCGGATGGAGGAGCTTCGGTCGCTGCCGATCGTCGGCGACGTCCGCGGCGCCGGATTCTTCTGGGCCGTCGAGATGGTGGCCGATGCCGGACAACACCCGGCTCGACCAGGCGCAGCGCGATCAGCTGATCCGCGGCTTCCTGCCCAGAGCGGTTCCGCGAGGCCGGACTGATCGCCCGGACCGACGACCGCGGCGACGCGGTGATGCAGATCGCGCCGCCGCTGATCAGCGACGCCGCGCTGCTGGACGAGATCGTCGACCGGCTCGGCGACGTGCTGACCGACGCCGGCAAGCAGATCGGCGTCGCGGAACGCGGCGCTCGCCTGAGCGTGCCGGCGCGGCCAGCCGACGTGACGGACGGGATCGAGGTCGTCGTCGCCCACAGCGAGCGGACCACGCTCCGGGTGGGCGACATGTTCCTGAAGATCGACGCCGATCCCGCCCGACTCGAGCTCGAGGTCGCCGCGATGGCGCTGGCCCCGATCCCAACTCCGGAGATCTTGTGGCGGAAGCCATCCGTGCTCGCCCTCGCCGCTCTCCCCGGGAGGGCACTGGGCGTGCTCGGCGAGCCGTCGACGGCGTCGAGCGCCGCCTGGATCGCGACCGGCGCCGCGATCCGCGCCCTGCACGACGCGCCGCTGCCGCCCCGCCCGGGGCCGAGTCTCGACGCAGCTGGCCGCTCCGCTCGAAGACGGAGTGCGAGTGGCTGGTCCGCACCGGGGTTCTGCCCGGCGCTCTGGTCGCTCGCAATCGCCGGATCGCCGAACGCGTGCTCCGGCCGTGGATGCCGGTCTTCATCCACGGCGATCTGCAGATCACCCACGTGTTCGTCGACGGCGACAGGTGACCGGGGTGCTCGACTGGTCCGAGGGACGGCAGGGCGACGCCCTGTTCGATCTGGCCATCCTCACCCTCGGGCACGAGGAGCGGCTCGACGAGGTCCGGCCGGCTACGGCGGCGACGTCGACCGAGACGTCATCCGCGGCTGGTGGTCGTGGCGGAGCCTGACCGCGGCCCGCTGGCTGATCGAGCACGGCTTCGATCCCGACTCACCGGGTGCCGAGTTCGACGTCTTGAGGGCGGCCCGCTGACCTCGGCCGTCACACGCGTGGCGCTCGAGGTGCAGCTATGCCAGCTCGGTCAGCGCGATCAGGGTGATGTTGAGACCACAGATGACCGCCGCCACCGCGCCCGCCACGATGGTGGTCGACCGCCTGTTCACCAGAGCGCCCATCACGTCGCGTCGTCTGGTGAGCAAGCCCAGAGGAATGAGCACGAACGGGATCCCGAAGGAAAGCACGACCTGGGAGATCACCAGGGCCCCCGTCGGGTCGACACCGGCCGCGATGACGACGAGGGCGGCCAGCAGCGTCACCAGCCGGCGGAGGACGAGCGGGATCCGCCGGCAATACTCATGACGACAACGACATCGAGCCGCTGGCTGCGGAGGAGCGCAAGCCGTTCCCGCTCGGTGCCTGGTGTTCGGCTCCGCCTCCGCGCTCGCCGGCCGCGGCGGCGGGTTCATCGAGCTCGACGAGGCCTGGACGTTCCTCGACGGCGGCGCCGGCGAGATGGACCGGCTCGGCCGCGTCGCCCGCTCCCAGCAGGTCCTGCCCTGCCTGTTCACCCAGCGGGTCACCGACGCCCTCAACGCCCGGCTCGAGGGCTACATCTCCCGACTCGCGATCGGGCCGATCACCGACCCCGACGAAGCCCGCGCCGCCTGCCAGCTCGCCAAACTCGACCCCGCCAAGTACCTCGAACGGATCACCACCCCCGGCACCATCGGCGGCACCAGCCAGACCGGCGAGACGCCGAACTGGAAATCCATGCGAGCCCTCCGCGATCCGGCCACCCGCGAGGTGCTCCGCGGGGCGGTGTTCCTGTACAAAGACCTCCACGAACGGGCCATCCCCGTCGAGGTCGTACTGCCGGACGAGTTCCTGGCCCGCGCGTCCACCAACCCCAGGGACATCGCATCTCGGGTCGCCATCCGATCAGTCCCATAGGTTGTCAGCGTCATCGACTTCGGCAGAGCCCGACGGGTGGGAAGTACCTTTGGGGTGAACGTACGCCGACGCGGGGGGTTCGCTACTTCCCGGGACATGCGTGTCGGCCGGGCCTAGACTCGGTGAGCAGTCGGGCGAAGGGAGTGTCGGCGATGAGTTCTCGTCCGGTGCGGATTGCATTGGTAGCCGTGGGCGTGCTGGCCGTGATCGTCGGCGCACTCTGGATCGGGCAAGGATCGGGTCTGATTCCGGGCAGCGCCATGAGCGGGGACCGGACCTGGTTCTACGTTGGCATCGTCGTCCTCGTCGTTGGCATCATCCTGCTGGTCGTCGGTATTCGACGAAATCGCAGACCCTGACCCCTGCCTGATCAGACCGATCCTCCGATATCAGTGTCGCTCGGCGCGGAGCACGAATCGAGTCGTCCGTCCTTGTCAGGACTCGGTTGAGGCATTGCGGGGGATCTGGTTACTTACCATCATCAGCCAACTCGTGGCGGTGGCTCGTGTCTCCGCGGCCCCGAGCGTGCTTGTGTCGCCGACAGCTTGGTCAACGACCGAGTGCAGGCGTGCCTCCCGGGTCTGACGAATCGACTGTATTACCGTCGCGGGTGGGCCACTCTATTAAGTTGTAGGCCGGTTCGCTGGTACAACGACTCGGCGCACGGAGGCCGCCAGGCTCCGAGAGCAACACTGGCACGCGAGCCAACTGAATAATGCAATGACTGGGCAGACGACCAGGTGGCGCCGTCGGCGTCCCCTGCCCCGCAGGCACTATCG
>CAVOZV010000002.1:0-149307 GCA_963701355.1 uncultured Actinomycetota bacterium
CTATTGGCCCTTGTCAGCGGCATGTTTGCGAGCGTCCTGCGTGGCGCTCAGAACGACCTGGCAGCCAGAGCACTGGCCGTCAGAACCGCGGAGCGGCAGCTCAAGCGGCCGAGCCCTCAGGTTCTCGAGCAGCGCAGGGTCTTGTCGTGGCGTCGTCGATCGTCAGCATTCCTCCCCGCCCGCTCCCGATCTGACCAGCCACGCGCCCGGGGCGTCGGCGAACAGCCTGGAGTGCCCAAAGACACACCAGCCGTCGGTCCGCAGAGGTCGATTCGGTGGCGCCACCGACGATTTAGGCACTTTCCCTAGGTTCGACCGCCCGCGATGGCGCGTAGAACATGTCTCGACGCGCGACGAGGGAACAACCACCGCACCCGAACGACCAGGCCCGAGACGACGCGCAAGGACCGCAGCGTGCACACCTCGGAGGCTGGATATGAACAGTGGTGGAGATCGAGTCTCTTCGGCCCCAGTCGGGGACGAACCGATCCCAGTGCTCCGACGTCGCGGCCTGCTTCGTGGTGGTGCTCTGTTGGCCGGGACCGCCGGCGCAGCCGCGTTGGTCGCCGCCGCCCCGACGCCAGCGCGCGCGGCCGACGGCGACCCCGTGGAGCTGGGCGCTGAGAACGCGTCGACCGGCGCGACGACGATCGCGATCAACGGTGCGGCCGGGTCCGCCGATCCGACGCTGATCCTGTTGAACGGTGGCGGTCCGAGTCTCGAGCTGGACGTGCTGGCCGAAGACGTCGACTGGGGTCTGGAACTCGGTCAGCTCGCCGACACCGAGCTGGGGCCGATTGTCGGCGTGACGCACCCGGACTTCGGTCTGACCACCACCTACCTTGCCACCGGCATCGACCTGGACGACCTGCCGACGCCGTATGCGCTGCCGACACCCAGCCGGCTGCTCGACACCCGGAGCTCGACGGGCCGGGAATCGGTTCTGCGGACCAGCTCGGCGGCGTACGACTCGGAGCACCGGTTGAAGGCCGGAGCCTGGTTGGACATCCAAGTGGCGGTGGAGTCGGCGACCTTCGAGATCCCGGCCGCCTGGATCAACCTGACGGCGGCCACACCGACGGCCAACGGCTATCTCACGGCCTACCCACCTGGCGACTTCCCGGGAACGTCGACGCTGAACTTCCAGGCGAAGCAGAGCCTCGCCAACGCCGCCTTCGTCGCCACCGGGATCGTGGCTGGCCGGTTCGCGATCCGGGTCCGGACCTCGACCACGACTCACGTGGTCGTCGACCTCACCGGCGTGACGATCAAGGGCAACTCGGCGCACTCCCGGCGCCGCGGCCAAGGCCACAGCGAAGGGCGGGTCGTCGAGGGCGAAGAGCACGGCTTCAAGGACGTCGCTGACCCGCCGGCTGCGGTCCACGCTGACCGAGCGGGTGCGCAGCAGCCTGGCCCGTTGAGTTACTGCGGGCGAACCGAACGTGACCTCCGACCGGACAACGGCTGGCGCGCGCCGTCGCGCTGGTGGCCGCTGCGGGCCATCCTCGTCGGCGCCCTGGTCGCGGCCGCCTACGTCGTGGTGCCGGCCGCGGCACCCGGCCTGCTGACCCGGGCCCGCGCGGACGGTGACCAGCCGGTCTCCGGCGCCTTCAACCTCGGCGGCGGGCTGGCGGGTGCGGTCGACGAGCGGACCGGTCAGTTCTCGGTGTCGCTGCCGCTGGTGTCGGTGGCCAGCCGGGGCGACAGCGACGTCAGCTTCTCGCTCAGCTGGGTGCAGTCGCGGGCCGGGAACGGCGTGGACCGGCTGGGCTGGGGCGAGGGCTGGTCGCTCGGGTCGGCGTTCATCGACACCTCGGGCGGTGTCACCGTCTATCCGGCGAGCGGCGGCGCGTACCAGCAGGACACCGACGGCCAGTTCGCCTCCGGGTTGGAGAACTACACCCTGCACGACCTCCGTTCTGTACGGCCTCGGCCGACGCCCGCTGCCGGCTGCGACCCGACCGGGACGCCGCCGACCGGCTGCATCACCACGACCCAGCTGTGCGCCCGGCCGCCGGCGGTGCCGGACCCGGTGCCGTACAGCTACACGATCAACTACGACGACGGCAAGACCGACTTCTTCGACGCCAACGGCAACCTGGTCGCCCGGACCGACCGCTACGGCAGCCGCACCGACCTGCAGTACCGGCAGGTCGGGCAGACCCCGGACGGCGACCAGGAGTGGCAGCCGACCGCGATCGTCGACGCGTACGGGCAGGTCACCACGTTCAGCTACGGTCCCAGCTCGATGACCGTCACGTCGCCGAAGCGCTCCGACGGCACAACCCCGGCCACGGTCGTGACCAGTTCGACGACGACGGTGGTCTGCACTCGGTCACCGACCCGGTGGGTCGGGTGACCAGCTTCCGGCTACCAGGGCGAGGGCAACTACCAGTACGTCGACCCAGGTGACCAGTCCGACGGGGGCGCAGACCCAGGTCGGCTACACCGAGAACGACTACTCCGACGCGGACACGTCGCTGGCCGTGTTCACCGCCCAGACCCTCGACGTGCTCGGATCCGACGGGACCAAGCTGAGCCCGACCCGGACGTTCGACATCGATCCCGCGACCAACCAGAACCAACAGAACTACGCCGGCAACAACGGCTACCTGAGCAGCGACCGAGGACGCCTTGTTCGCCTCCGGTGACTCGTCGTACGTCTACCAGACCGAGATCAGCACCGACGCCCTCTCGACCCTGTCGACCTACGACTCGGCGCACCGCCTGATCGAGCGGCAGGTGCTGTCGGATCCGGGCAACAGCACTCCGGTGGTCGTGCAGGACCAGGTGGTGACGTATCCGCCGCTGGTCTCGATCGCCGACGGTCGGTCCCTCCCGCGAACTACTCCAAGCCCACGGGCACCACGGTCACCAGCCGGGCCGTCAGCGGTCCGACCGGCATCACCCAGGGGGCGACGGGGCGCACGGTGACCTCGGCCAGCACCTTCGACAGCCATGGGCGGAAGACGTCGTCCACCGACGAGACCGGCGTCACCACGACCACGACGTACGACCCGGAGTACGGGCTGGTCACCGGCGCGGTGACGACCTCGGCCGCGAACAAGACCCTGCGCACGATCGACCACCACGCTCACCGCCGACCACAAGAACATCCAGACCGCGACCCAGGCCGACCTCGGCGGGGACGGGAAACTCTCGGCCCGCTCGACGCTGACCTACACCTACGACGACTACGGGCGACCGACCTCGCGCACCGTCGGCTGGGCGAAGGGCGCGGCGCCGCCGGACAACGGTGGCGGTCCCGCGTCCTCGACCACGACGACGTACACCAGCACCGAGGACGTCGCCGCGGCCACCCGGACGATCGCGGTCACCACCGCCGACGGGACGCAACGCCGCCACCACGACCACGACGGTCCTCGACCTGGTCACCGGCCAGCCGGTCAGCTTCACCGACGGAGCGGGCCGCGTCACCACCACGCGGTACGACGCGGCCGACCGGACTCGTCCAGGTGTCGCCGCCGACCGGCCTGGTCACCACGACCTCCTACGGGGCGGCGCAACCTGGACAAGGGCACGCCGGCCACCATGACGGTCACCGGGCCGGACGGCCACGTCACCCAGACGACGCTACGACGCGCTGGGCCGGACCGTCTCGATGACCGACAACGTCAAGCAACGGTGCCTTCGTCAGCGACGACACCAGCGCGCACGGTGTCGACCGTCAGCTACAGCCCCGACGGCACGACGATCACCTCCACCGACCGCACCGGGCGGACCACCAAGACCGTCGACGACGCCGTCGGGCGCCCGGTGGTCAAGGTCGGACCGACCGGCGTCACCACCACGACGACCTACGACGACGTCGCCAACCGGACGACCGACGAGCACCTTCGCGGTCGGGGCCAGCCGTGCCTCGCAGATCACCGGCACGGCGTACGACGCCCTGAACCGGGTGATCGCGTCGCGCACCACCTACCCGACCGCGGCCCGGACCTACCTGGTCGACCCGGCCAGTTGAAGACCTACGACGGTATCGGCCGGACGACCTCGTTCACCGGCAACGACCTCACCGCGGTCCCCGACTACGCCGGGGCCGGCGGCGTGCCCGTCACCACCACCATCGCGCCGGCCCGGACCGCCCGGGTGCAGAGCCCGGCGGTCACCGCGACCGACACCACCGACGCTCGACGCGAGCCCGACCCTGCGCACCCTGCAGTACGCCGGCGAGCGGGCAGGTCCGCCCCGCCGGACCCAGGTCAGCTACGACGCCGCCGGGAACGTCGACGACCACCACCGACCCGCTGGGTCGTACGCGACAGCTACACCTACGCCGCCGACGGCCGGCCCGCCACCCGGACCGGAGCCGACGGCACGCGTCAGCACGAACACCTACGACCCGGCGACCGGGCAGCTGCAGCACGGTGACGCGCGCGCGCGGCCGACGGCACCAAGACCTCGACGAGCTACACCTACGTGCCGGCCGGCCAGCTCGGCGCCGGCCTGGTGCACTCGGTGACCAACGAGTCGGGCACCATCACCTACGGCTACGACGCGGACCGCAACCGGACGTCGGTCACCTACCCGGACGGCTCGACCGGCTCAGCAACGACTACGTCGACAACGGTCTGCTGCAACACCAGCACCGACGTCACCGGCGCGGTCACCACCTTCACCTACTACCCGGACGCGTCGATGCAGTCCGCCGTCCAGGTCCGCGGCGGGGTCACCCTCGCCTCGGTCAGCTACACCTACGACGGGCTGGGCCGGATCAAGACGACCACCCGGGGCAACGGCCTGGTCACCACCAACACCTACACCCCGAACAACCTGCTCGCCACCGAGATCACCGTCGACGGCAGCGGCAACCAGGTCGAGGCCCACAGCTACAGCCTACGACAACCACCACAACCTGACCCGGAAGACCGACACCACCGCCAAGCCCAGCGCGGTGCACGGTGATCTGCACGGCCGGACCCGGCACGTACGGGACCTACACGACGACCTACGGCTACGACGCCTACGACCGGCTGACCGGCTCGGCCGTCTACTCCGGCAGCAGCGCGACCGGGACCGCCGACCACGCAGCTGAGCTACGTCCTGGACGTGTCCGGCAACATCACCACCACCACCCGGACCACCGCACCAGACCGCGGCGCCCGGCCGACCAGGCCGTCCAGGTGACCATCGACACGATCAACTCGGCCGGCCAGCTCACCCAGCGCAGCATCGGGTCGCAGCACCACGTCGCAGACCTACGACCAGGAGGGACGCGTGCTGGTCTCGCTGTCGGGCAGCAGCACCACCTACCGGCCGGACGGGCTGCCCGGCCACCGTCACCGCCGGCGGCGCGACGACCACCTTCAGCTACTGGCCGGACGGGACCCGGCGGCGCGCCAGTCACCGTGGACCCGGTCAACGGCAACACCACCGTCGACTTCCACTACGGCGTCGACCGCACGCTCGTCAACGACACCACCACCCACTCCGGCGCCGGAAATGCGGGCGCCGCGACGGCCTCGTACCTGCTGACCGTCGGCCGCGAGGCGCGGACCCTGCAACCCGTGACCGCGGCCGCCGGGCGGCTCCGGGCCTCGGGTGCCCCGGTGACCACCGGGGCTGGGGTCGGCTATCTGCTGCGCGATCGGCACAGCTCGGTCACCGCGCTGGTCGACAGCAGCGGAGCCGTCACCAACACGTACGCCTACAGCGACTACGGCGCCCCCACCCTGTTCGACGGCCGGCCGGGCACGATCACCGGTGCGGCGGCCGGCACGACCCCGGGAACGACCAATCCCTTGCAGTACAGCGGGGCCGGCGGCGAAGTCGCTGTACACCGACGTGTCGCTCGGCACGATGATGACGCCGGCCCGGTTCTACGACCCGAGCCAGGCGAGGTTCACGGCCCGGGACGTGGCCGACGTCCACAATCTCTACGTCGGCTTTGCAGCGAACCCGATCACCATGTCCGACCCGACCGGCCAGACCCCGTTGGTGGACACGATCATCGACTTCTTCTACGCCTTGACCTTCGTCATCGCCGCGGTGGTGACCGCGGGCGCCGCGGTCGCCGCGTACGGCGCGGTGATCGCCGCGACCGAGGCCACCGCAGCCCTGGTGGTGCCCGTCATCGCCCAGGCCGCGGCCACGGCCGTCAACGCGGCCGGAGCCGCCGTCAGCGCCACCCGCTTCGCCGACGGCGTCGAGAAACAACAGGGCGGCAAGGGCTTCCTCTCCGACGACCAGCGCACCGACCTCGGCGACATCTCGACCGCGCTCGGCTCGGTGGCCGGGGCGGCCGGCGGCATCGCGTCGTTCTCCGAGCACTTCGTGGCGAAGGCGGCCACCAGCGTGGCCACCGTCGTGGGCGATGCGGGCAATGCAGCCGGGGCGGCCGGCAGCGGGGCACCCCAAATCGTCGAGGGGGTGCCGTCGGAGATCCGGCCACCCGGCCAGGGCGGCGAGCCCGTGCCCGATCCTCAGGTCCAGGGCCGACCCACCAACGTCGTGCAGGACCAGCCGAACCAGAATCCCGCCGAGGCGAACGCAGGGGTCAACGGAGCGCCGCGGCCCAACGTACAAGCCCCAGCGGAGGGCCCACCGGCACCGCTCGAAGATCCTCCGCCGCCGCGGGTCGCCCAGCTCCCGTCGTCGGCCGAGGTCCTGCAGAACGTCAAGGGCAAGGTGAACGCGGCCCAGACGGTCGCCACCATCGGGGACGCGATCGAGGAGAAGATCGTGGACCAACAGGATCCGACGTTGCCCAAGGTCCTCAGCGAGAAGTCGTCGGCCAATGCCGGTCCCGGCGAGGTCCCGCCGGCCAACAACTGGGTCAATTACGACGGTCCTCCCCCTCAGAGCGGACCCGACGGGCCGGGCAGCTTCCTGCAGCGGACCGACACCGGTTGGAGCGTCCGCGGCCGGGTCTGGCACTAGTGATCACACCCCACGAATTCTCGAGTACGACCCCGACGACAGTGATGAAGGACGGCGATCATGAGGACTGCTGACAAGGCCCGGCGAGGCGCCCTGGTGGGCATCCTCACGGTGTTGCTGGCCTGGGCGGTATCGCCGGCAGCGATCGGGGCGAGTCCCACCCCGACGCCCAAACCGGCACCGGCACACGCCGGCGCCGCCCGCACGACCCCCGCGGCGCCCCGCGCCAAGGCGACCCGCGCGCGCCCCCGTGCCACTCAGGCGACCTCGTCGGTCGTCGACCAGTCGAACCGCCTTCCCCGCGCGGCACGGGACGAGATCACCGGGGACTTCCTCGGCCTCGGCTACGACCAGCGCGCGCGAGTGGAGGGCTCCAACCTCAACATCTACGCGCCGCCCGGGAAGGGTGGGGTGCTGCTCAAGTCGACCCCGACGGACGTGACGCCCCCACACCCCGCGGACGGCTACCCCATCTTCGCCCAGTGGGGCAGCGAGAACTACCAGAACTGCGGCGGTTGCTTCGACGCCATCGACGCCGCGTATCACCTGCTCACTGTCTTCCTCGCCTACGACGGGCACAACATCTACCTGACGGGCTGGCGGGGCAGCGGAACAGGCGCCGACCCGTACGCCAACGTGTTGTACGTGCTCGCCGGAGACGGCAGCTGCGCGAGCCAGGCCTGCTCCCTCGGGCACGTGGCTCTCAACTTCCACCTCAGTTGCACCTACACCGGCAGCACCCCCTGGCGATACATCGACCGCGACGTCGCGACGACAGCCCTGGCGGTGGGAAGGTCGGGCAACGCTACGTTCGTCGCGGTCGGCGGAAGCGACTACGGGGTCGGCATCTACTACTGGAACGGCGCCAACCTCTACAACACCGACACCTACGCCGCCATGGCGATTCCGTCGGACCCGTGCACGCAGACGCCGATCACGGCGCTGGCCTGGGATCCGCGCGGCAGTGGGCTGCTCGCGGTAGGGGTGACGAACTGGGCCTATATCGGCTACTTCGCGAAGGTCGCTGAGGTGGGCGGAAAGGTCACCAGCTCGGTGACCTGGGGCCAGATCGGCGGTCTGCCCAGCGGCTACTTCGGCGCCACGCCGTTGTCCGCCGCTATCGGGTACCGGCCGAACTCGACCAAGCCGGTGGTTGCGTTCGGGTTGACCGACGGCTCGGTCCGCCTGCTGGACCCCACCACGAGCAACCCGACTCCGGTCGCGCAGATCAGCAACCTGCCGCTGGCGCCCGTCGCCATCGACCCGATGCCGCGGCTGGACGGATCCGGCACCACCGACTACGCGGCGGCGCTGGGAACCAACGGCAACGTCGCGACCGGCTACGGAGTCTCTCTGACCGACGGCGGGGGCACCACGCTGACCCAGAACATCGTCGGCGTGGACGGCAGCGGCAACTCGGTGCTGACGACGGCCAGCTTCGACGCCTACCGGGCCTGGTATCCGGGCTACAAGCAGGGTCGGTTCACGCTGCAGAACAATTCGCCCTATCCGGTGACCGTCACCCTGGCCCAGAGCCCCAAGTCCGGAAAGGGGTGCTGGTTCGCCCGGGGGTGGGCCGACGGGGCAACGCAGTTACCCGGCAGCGGGGTGGAGATCGATCCCGGGAAGAGCGCCGGGGTCTTCAGCATGGGCGCGTACACGGCTGGCTCGGACGGCAAGTGCGCGGCGGATCCCGACGAGCACAAGGCGGCCGTCTGGCGGGGCTATCTGGTGTTCACCCCAGGACCAGGCGCCGCCGTTACGGGCGGCAGCAACCTTGCGGCGGAGACCCGGGTGGTCGACGTGGCGCTGGACCCCGAGGACTGGTCGCTGGACATCGACGACCAGCAGGGTGGTTCCCTCCCGGTCACGAAGTCGGCGACCATACAGCCTCCCGGTCAGCCGGTCGGTCAGGCGGGCGCCTTCGGCGCCTGGACGTTCGCCCTCGGGGGAGCGAGGGCGCCGTCGGCGACCGGTGCCGGTCCGAGCCTCACCGGTTATCAGATCACGCCGGCGGTCCGGAATACGCCTTCGGTGTACCGGTTCGACGTCGGTCCGTCCACCTGGTCGGTGCCGGGTCTCGGAGCGTCGCCGCAGCAGGTGCAGGCCCTCATCCCGCCCCTTCAGGTGCAGGGCCTTCCCACCACGCCGGGAGCGAAATGGACCAATGTCGGCCAGCTGGTGCCGACCGGGAAGCTGAACGTGTCTGGGCCGACGGTGACGGTACCCGGAGCGTCCTTCTTCTGGGAGAACGCGGCGGGCGGCCCGGCGTACAGCCAGTTCCAGGTGGTGGGCCCTGGGTCGTCGACGTGGACGCCTTCGCCGGTCAACCTGAGCAACCTGAGCTTCTGCTACACCACCGGCGCGACGCCGACGACCCCGTGCCCGACTCCTCCGGTGGTCAGCGGATTCCAGTTCACCAACGTCGCCAACAACGCGACCGAGAAGGTCATGGCCAACGGCCTGGACGCGGTGCTGCTGTCCACCTCGGTGGCCACCAGTAGCGGGTCCCTTCCGTCCGGTGACGACGCCTACAACAAGGTCTTCTTCCGGCAGGGCACCGCAACGGGTCCGTTGGTCACCAACCTTTATCGGCAGGACACGAGCTGCAGCCCGGACTGCTACAGCGCCTTCGTCGGGGTGCAGCCGTCGGCGGGGGCGTACCTGAACACCGGTGGGACCGCCTCGACCCGTCACGCCGTTCGGGGGCGGCCTCTCGGTGGACAGTCCGGACAGAACGCCGACTACGCGACCACCAATTCGACCAACTCGATGCCCATCGTGGGCCTGGTCCAGCTACAGCAGCTGGCGTACCACTCCTCCACCAACTCGGTACAGGGGTATGCCCCGGTGCTCGGTGCCGCCACCAACGCAGATACCGCGGTGCAGGGGTTCGGCCTCGCCGGGTGCGCGGGTGAGACCACCGGCAGCTGCCTGATCGCTCCCACGTCCTCGACCCGGGCCGCGCTCTACCAGGGAGGGTCGATCCAGTCGGGCCCGCTGATCGGTGCGCTGTTCACCAACCAGGCCCAGGACTCCGTCACCGACCTGCCGTTGACCTGGCTCGACACGGCGAGCCAGCCGCTGGACACTCCGGTAGCGCTCACTTATCAGAACACGCCGACGTACATCTGGAAGTTGCCGAGTAACTCCACGCTGAACACCACCCATGCCGACACCGTCGTGGTCACCCACGGCTCAGCGATCAATCGCACCGTCTGCACCAGTCAGGCCGGCTGTGCCTGAGCGGCTGAGGTAACGGCAGACCCGTCTCGGCCGGGTCGTCGAGCAGATCGGACATCGTTTACGTTGTAACCAAGATGCGCCGATCGACATCAGGCCCGTGGCTCCTCAGCGGCCGGGACGACGAGTTGGCGACCCTGCGCAAGGCTCTGTGGGAGGCACGTTCCGGCCGGACCCGGGTGGTGGTCATCGAGGGTCCGGCGGGGATCGGCAAGTCGGCCCTGCTGACCGAGTTCGTCGAGAACGACGCGGCGACTGCTCAGGTGACGTGGCTCCGCTGCGACCAGTTCGAGCAGGATCTCGCCTTCTCGGCGGCCGAGCTCCTCCTCGACGAACCGGTCGAGGCGTCATGTTCGGAACTCGAGGTAGGGCGCCGCATCCTGGCGCGCCTTGGTGATGGACGCCGCAGCGAGGACGTCACGGTTCTCGCCGTGGACGACGCCCAATGGATGGACGGCCCCTCGGCCCGGGCCTTCCGGTTCGCGCTGCGGCGACTCGGGGTCGAGCCGCTGCTGGCGGTGATCGCCCGGAGGCCGGGTTCGGACACGGATCTCTCCACCACTGAGGATCTGCCGGCTACCACGGTGCTCCGCCCGGCGCCCCTGGACCGGACGGCCGTCCGGGACCTCGCCGACCACATCAGGGGCTGGACCATCACCGGCGCCACGGCGGACGTGGTTCTCGAGAAGACGGGTGGCAGCCCGTTGTTGATCTCCACCGTGCTGAGGAACGCGGCGGATCAGGGCCAGCTGGAGACCTGGACGGATGTGCCGGCGTCGGCGGCGACGGCGGCCGCACGAATGCTCGGCTCGCTGGACGAGGAGAGCCGCCGGTTGGTCGGGGCGGCGGCCGTGCTCGCGGAGCCGGCCGACCTGGTCACGCTGAGCGCCGTTGCCGAGGTCACAGCCGCGGCGCAGCGCGCCACTGCCGCTGCCGGCGCCGGGCTGTTGACGATCGACAAGAGCGGCCTGGCCTTATCGGCCCACGAACTCCTTCGGGAGGCGGTGTACGACGCCCTCCCGCTTGGGCGACGGCAGGCCCTGCATGCACGCGCGGCGGAGTGGACTTCAGGGGATCGTCGTCTCGGTCACCTCGCTGCGGCAGCGGGCCGACCCGATCCGGAGCTGGTCGAGGAACTGATCGAAGCCGCCGCGGCTGCTCGGGCCACTCGACGGTACGACCTAGCCGCGACCCACCGGCTTCGGGCCCGGTCGATCTCCGCCGATCCGTCCGAGCGGGATTCCCTGCTGTTCGAGGCCCTGATCGACCGGGTTTCGGCGCAGGACCTGGACGGTGCCGACGAGCTGGCCGATCAGGCGGCGGCCTTGACCCCCGGCGCGCTCCGCAGCCTGGCGCTCGGCCTCCTCGCCAGGGAACGCGGCCAGATCGGTGAGGCCACGACCTTGCTGTACGAGGCCCTCACATGGGCCGCTGCCCCCTCGGACGGGCGCGTCCGCCAGCGGGCCGCCGTCGAGGCGGCCTGGCTGCAGGTCCGGCTGGGCGACGGCGCGTCTGCCATGGCGGCACTCGACGCCGTGGACCACATCGACGATCCCGAACTGGCGGGGGACGCCCGGACGACCCGGGCCATCGCGCTGTGGCACACCGGCCGTGCCCGCGAGGCGCTGGAGCAGCTCCAAGCTGTTCCGCTCAGTCCGCAGGGAACGGCCTGGGAGGCCGAACTGCTCAGCACGCGCGGCATGATCCACCTCTACGCGGGTGAGCTGTTCGAAGCCGGTGCGGACTTCGACCGGACCATCGCCATCTCCCACCTCTGGCGTCCATCCGGCAATCAGGCCGTGATGTACGTGCAGCGATGCCTGACCCGTCAGTATCGCGGCGACTGGGACGGCGCCCTGGCGGACGCAGCGGCCGCCCGGGCCTTGGCCACCCAGGCGGAGGCCTGGGCCGTGGTCTGGTCGAGGGCCGCATCCGTGTACGTGCCGGCAAATCGGGGCCAGTGGGACATCGCCACCGATCACCTGGCCGAGGCCCATGCTGCGCTGGCGACGCTTTCGTACGCCCTAGTGGACGACCTGGTCGCCCGCGGCGAGTGTGCCGTCCACGCGGCGCGCGGTGACCATGCCGCTCTGCTCGGCCTGTTGGAGCCACTGCTGGCCGACAGTCACCTCGAGAGATCCGCGACCTTGCGGTCGTACCGGTGGATCCTTCCCGCCTGGATCAGCACCTGCACCTCGGTGGGCCGCTTGGCCGACGCGGAACGAGCGCTCGACCGGTACCCGGCGCTGCTCAGCCGCTGGCCCGACGGCCCCGACCTTGAGAGGGTCGGCTGGCTCCATGGCTTGCTGGCGCTCGCTCGCGGTGAGATCGACTCCGCCCGCGATCACTTCTCCGTCGACCTGGCCGATCCGAGGACAGTGACGCAGCCGTTCGTTCACGCCCAGCTGCGGCATGCCTTGGGTCGACTCGAGCAGGCGGCCGGGCGCCGGCGTGAGGCGGTCCGCCACCTCACCATGGCATACGACCTCTTCGCGCAGCTGCGCGCAGCTCCCTTCGTCGAACGCTGCCGTCTCGACCTGGCCGCCAGCGGGCTGCGGTCCACGAACACCGATCCCCGGGCCCTGACTGAGCGGGAGGAGGACGTTGCCGCTCTCGTCAGCCGCGGCTACACGAACAAGGAGGTTGCCCGGGAGCTCTTCGTCAGCGCGAAGGCCGTCGAGTACCACCTGCGCGGGATTTACTCGAAGCTCGGCATCACCAGCCGGGGCGAACTGCGTCGCCTTCGAGCTCATACGACACCCCTGGTCGCCATACAGGATGGGCCCGCTCCGAGGCTGGACTGAGATCGTTCGGCAGGGACTGCGGGTGATCTCGGACGTGCTCGATTGGGCCGCGGACAACATGGCAGCCATCGCGGCAGCCAGTGACCAGGTCGGCGGTGTGACTCCGCGAACTCCTGAGCGCGCCATGAGTGGCGCTGAGCCGATCGAGTTCGCGCCGCTCGCGCCTCGTAATGCGTAGGTCTGGGGTTCGATTCCCCAAGGCGGCTCGCCAGGAAACCCCAGCTGACTAGGTGTTATACTGGCAGAGCAGGCTTCTCGCACACGTGGCGCGGCGTGGTCTTACCGATCTCTTACCGATCTACCCGCCCGAACACGTACCTGGAGCCGAGATGCCACGTCGTCAGAACGGATCGATCACCCGCCTCGCGGACGGCCGCTGGATGGTCAGAATCACCATTCCTGCAACGGCCACCGCGCCCGCCCGCCGACCGCACCGGATCACCGAGTCGAAAAACCGCAAAGAGGCCGAGCGGCTGCTTCGCGAATTACAGGCCGAGGCCGAGGTGGCTGGCGCCGACGCTGCGGAAATCTACAAACCGCGGGCGGCCACCACGCTGGCCGAGTACGTCTCGGGGCGCTACGCGGCCAGCCTGGACGCCGACGTGGCCGCCAGCCGACTCAGGGCGCGGACGGCCGAGGAGTACTTGAGTGTGTTGAAGCTGCGTGTGCTGCCGCTGTACGGCCACCGCATGGTCTCCTCGCTGACCGCGGCCGACGCCGACGTGCTGGCCGAACGGGTGCGCAGCAAGGGGCTCTCGCTGAACACCGTCCGCCGAGCGGTCGAGTGCTTCCGCCGACTGATCAAGCTCGCCGAGAAAGACGCAATTGTGCCGCGCGGAACCACGGCCATGATCGAGCTTCCTCCCGCCAAGGTGATGCAGGAGCCGAAGCGGATCACGCCCGAGGAGGCTCGGCGCCTGCTGGCGGTGTTGCTGACCGACGCCGCCAAGGGCGAGCCGCGGGCGCTGACCGCCCTGTTGGCCACGTACGGCGGGCTGCGGACCAGCGAGGCGCTCGGCGTGCGCTGGGCCAGCGTGGATCTGGCCGCGGCCACGGCGCAGATCGTTGAGGGAATCACCGAGTTACGCGACGGCCGACTCGTCGTCGGCGATCCGAAGACACGACTCAGCACGCCTACGCTGCACTGCCGCCACCGCTGGTCGCGGTGCTGCGGGACGCCCGCCGTGCACGGTCGTTCAGCACCTGGGTCGGCGAGGCCAAGCCTGGCACGCCACCGCGCCCGAGCTACTACACCGCGCTACTTGCGCGCGTCCTTCAAGGCCGCTGGCCTGGCCGCCACGGGCGCCCACGAGCTTCGCCGCGGCTTCGCCGACGCGGCCCTGGACGCAGGCTCGGACCTGCTGGCTGTGAGCCGCGCCTTGGGGCACTCGGACGTGCGGCTGTTGTCGCAGATCTACGCGGGCCGCCGACCCAGCACGTGCTGGACGCTGGCAAAGCGGTCGGCAATCTGTACGCCCCTGAGCCTGCCGCCGAGCACGACGCGGGCTGAGTACTGGAGCCGCCACCGAAGTGGCGGCTCCCCACGACCTGATCCGCCAAGACACGCCCCGACCTACCTCGCCGTGCGGCCAGACCTTGCCTTATCCCTGCCCCGCCTGCCGCGCGGATCGGGCCCGAAACCGACGTTACCGTGCCGCACGCAAAGGCGAATAGCGTGCCGACTATGAGCACCCTCGAACTCCTCGAAGAGCAAGCCTGCGCCGACTGTATACGGTCAGGAGACATCGACGACGAACTCGGGACGTTGACGGTGTCGTCGTCGGCGTTGTCTCACGGGCGCTCGCGGCTGAGGGCAGGCCTGCGGCCGTGCCGTGTGCTGCCTGAGTGGTGGCACGCGAGCGGTGACACCGCCGAGCATGTCTGGGGCTGGTTGCTGGCGGGCTCGATCTACGCCGCGAGCTGACCAGTTCTCCAGCACACTCGGCAAATGCCGAATGTGCCGGGGAATCCCACGCCTGCCTTAGTGCTTGCGACTGCCGCGTTTCCGCATCCGTCGGGGGTGGTCGTCGAGGGGGCTCGTCGAGTGCGGGGGCACGGGAAAACACGTCTGGCGAAGGCGATCGACGCCGACGAACGCCACGACGAGGTCCACGTCGCCTGGCAGGCCGCCCAACAGCTCCGCGACGCCTACCACGCCGACAACCTCGCCGAAGGGCGCCGGATCGCCGAGAAGGTCCTGGCCTCGTTCCCGTCCTGCCCCATCCCCGAGATCGCCCGCCTCGGCCGGACACTGCGCCAGTGGCGAGCAGCGTTCCTGGCCTACTTCACCACCGGCCGCGCGAACAACGGCGGCACCGAAGCCATCAACGGACTGATCGAGCTCCACCGCCGCATCGCCCGCGGCTTCACCAACCGCGAGAACTACCGACTACGCATGCTCCTCATCGGCGGAGGACTCGACCAAACCCACCGCAGGTAAGAAGAGATTCCCTAACTGTTGTCAACCGCTGTTGGGACTTCTGTGTGCGGGCATGGCGGTATGGCCGTTCCTCCATTGTTTGATGATGGGTCGGTGTTCGTCGAGGTCAACGTCGTTCGTCCTGCGACGGCCATCTGACGATGTCCGTCGGGCGGGCGCTCCACGTTGACAGCTCCTCGCACCGACCGGATTGGCCAGCGATCGGAGGAACGGCCTGGTGTGGTCGTTCGGTTCAGCGGGTCAGCTTGGCCCTGTTCGTCGCCGCACTGCGGGCCCGGGCCGTGGCCCGGACGTGATCGGGCACCGTCCAGTCGGTCGGTGATCATGTGTCTTCGCGTCGAGCATGGGTGATCGGCCGGCCGTCGAGATCTTGGAGCTGGTAGGGCCGTCCGCGGGTGAGGACGGTCCAGGTCCGCTCGACCAGCTTCCGGGCGACCGCGACGGTGGCCTGGGTGTGGCAGTGCCGGTGTTCGGTCATCAGCCGGTAGTAGAACGCCGCCAGCTGCGGGTCTTGGCGGCGGGCCGCAGTTCGCGGCCTGGTAGAACGCCAACCGAGCACCGCCGGGCCTTCCTTGGTGATCGCCCGGCTCGGCTGCACCACGGTGCCCGAGGACCAGGTCGACGGGTTCAACCCGACGTAGCTGGCGGCTGCCTTCGCCGGACGCGAACCGCTGGCGTCGGCCAGGAAGCCCCGCACCACACATGCCGGTGACCGGCCCCATCCCCGGCACCGACAACAACAGCTCGTCGTCGCCGTAGAGCCGGCGCCAGTAGGTCTGCGCCCACTCGGTGGCCCGTTCGGTCCGGGCCTTCGCGTCGGCCATGTCGTGGAGGTGTTCGGTGACGTCGAACGCCGAGCGCGTCCAGGTCCAGGTGACCGTCCCAGAACGCGGCCCAGTCGGCCGCGGCCGAACGGATCGCCTCGACTCGTGCCGGCACGTCGGCGACGCCGCGGGTGTGCAGGGCGACCATCGCGGTCAAGGTGGAGCGCCGCGCGGCGGCGAGCTGGGCCAGGTGCGGCCACCGGCCCAGCACCCCGACCGCGGTCGGCAACGACCCACCGAACGCGTTCCACACATCCGGGAACGCCCACCGGGCCAGCGAGATCAACCGGCGCAGATACCGGTTGCCGTCGATCACCGCCGCACCCCGACGGACACACGCCCGCCGCAACGCCAACTGGGCCGGATCGACGGTCCGCAACGGGTGCAGGTCGAACACCTCACCGGCCCGGGCCAACACGTCGGCGTCGATCACATCGCTCTTCGACTTGCCGCTGATCGCACCCCGCAGCCGGGCCGCATGCCGGGCCCCGAGCAGGGACAGGTCACAGCCGGCGTCACGTAACGCCACCGACAACCCGAGCCACGTCATCGATGTCGGCTCCGCCACCGCCATCACACCCGGCGTCACGGCCAGCCGACCGGTCAGCGACCGCAACCCGGCCAGCGTCGGCGGCACGTGGAACCGGTCCACCCGGACCCGGCCATCGGCCTCGGTCACCCGCAGGCACACCTCATGCTGCGCGACCACCGCAGCATCGATCCCGACCCGCACCAGCCGCGGCGGGTCACTACTGTGAACAGGCACGAGGGTTCTCCCTTCGCATCGACGAAGAGCACGCCCATCACCGGCCAGTGAACAATGACGTGCTCACCACCACGGGAGGGCCCTCGAGCACATCCGAGGAAGCTCCCGCCAGCGCTTCCCGACACGAACAGCAAGAGCCCAGTCGCATGCTCCCGCGCTTGTGGGTGATCCGGTGCCTACGCCCAGACCGGACATCGCGTCGCGAAGCCGGTCCCGGCCCACCAATTCCCTTCAACCGGGACTACAGGCCGGGAGACAGGTCCCCAAGCTGACGATCTCTTTCACGAGCCCGAACGCTCACCCGAAAACCGCCACGCCCGAGACCCCTCCCAAGGCCACCGTAGCGACCACGCACACCGTCACCGGGACGCCCTACAAGAGATACAAGCCAGAAAAGGGTCTCGCCCGAACTACCCTGCTGGTGTGTCCCCGCCGAGTCAGCCGCCCGCGAATCCGTCGTCGCCGTGGAAGGGCTCCCGTACCCAACCTCTCCGCCGCCCCTTGGCGGTTACGCGCCCGTGCCGCCCGACGACGAGCTCTTCGAGTCCGAGGACGAGATCCAGTTGATCATGGAAGACATCGGTGTCGACCGCGAGGGCGCGCGATACCTCAGGGCTGGCGGCTGGGTCTGAAGAAAAGGCCATGACGTGCGCAAGTCGATCGGCTTCTCGCTTCGTTCACGATCAGGCGAGTACTCGCCTCGATCCAGATGACACCTTGTTCCGAAGCGGTGCGCCGACCCAGCTCGGCGTCCGTGCCGGATCGCGCGTTCAGTTGAATCCTTGACCGACCAGGACACAGACGCAGTGATCGTGGACAAGTTGGCTACTCACCGATGGGCGGCGAAACCCGAGGATCGGACTCACAGAGCAACGGCGAGGTTGCAAGTCCCGTACTCGCTGTCCGCCAATATCAGGCACGCCTTGATCGAGGTGCACTCAAATGCAAATTCGGTCAGAGTAAGTCGGAGTGCATGGTGGCCCTTGCCATCGAAATTGAGGCTATCATGAACGGCGTCCGTTGGATAGGGTGAATGTGTGGAGGAAATGAAGGCCGGAGGGCCCGCGACACGAATTCGTCGGCTGCGATTTGTTGCGATTTTGGTCTCGGCGTCATTGGCCTGGTCGGCGTGCGCGAGCGGATCGGGTGGGTCCAGCACACCTCCAACGGCCCCAGCGATTTCTGACCCGTCACTAACGTCATCACCCAGCTCGCCGGGCCCGACACCGGCACCGAAACCGAGTGCAGCTCCCAGCGCGAGTCCAGCCAAGACTTCAAAAGGTAGCTCTGCACTGTTCGAGCACTTCAAGATCACTGTTAGCCAGATCAAGTACCCGACCTCGTCGGAGACGCTGGTGCTCGCCGATGTGTGCGTCCGGAGTCTTCCTCCAGACCCGCAGGGCAATCGGACTCGAATCAGCTGGGATCCTTGGTCCGTGACGGCCGGATCTCGTTCAGCCGACGCTGATTACCGAGGAAAGCCACCCAAGGGGATGTTCCCATCTGACGCAACCTACCGCGTGGGGCAATGTGCTTCTGGATGGATTCCATTTATCATACGAGGCAAGCTTGATACGGTCAGGTATGCCAACGGTATTGGGGACAAGGCAGTTTGGGATGCTGCGAACCTCGGTCAGAAGCCCACAACCAGTCACGCTCGGCCAGGACCCAGTGCTAAGGCGGCAATCGGGGAAGGGACTTTTATCGTGGGCGAGGATATTCAGCCGGGCAGATACAAGGCGAGGGCCAAGGACGGCTTCTGCTACTGGGCTCGGCTGAAAGACGATAGCGGGGATTTCGACAGCATCATCGCGAACAATACGACAAGCGGACAGGCCTCCGTCACCATCAAAAAATCTGATGGCGCATTCGAGACCAGCGGCTGCACGCCGTGGAGACGTCAGTAAGGCCAACGAGAGTATTCGCTCACGTCAACAGGCGGTTTGGGAGACGACCGCGGAAACGTGGACCGAAACAAGTCGAGGAGTCAAGCCTCGGACTCGACGAGATGCCCAGGCCAGCCCGATCGCGAGCGGGGGCGGAGGCAGTTCGCCACCTAAGAGGTCCGGTTTAGCGGCTATTCGCACTTGGGCGTGGTGCTCTGCCTGGTCAATGGGTTCACGCCGCACGTCGGGCGGCGCTGTGTAGCAGGATACGGGCTTGGTAGTGGTTGGAGTTTCTGTATCCACGGCCGGTGCGTTTGATCTGTTTGATGCCGGTGTTCGCCGCCTCGGTGCGGGCGTTGCTGACGCCGGTCGTGATGAGGACCTCGATCGCCGCCCACCAGGTGTCGATGGTGTGCCACAGCCGCCACGTCTCGTCCATGTCGGCGGCCAGCACGTAGCAGCCCAAGATCATCTTCTCGTGGCGGGCGGACTCGACGGTCGAGGTGTTGAGGATGCGCCGGACCTGTTCCTTGACGCTCCAGGCGGCCGACAACTCATCGGTGGGATCGTCGTGGTCGAACACCATCTGCAGCCGGACCCTGCCGCGCGTGGAGAGGGTGTCGTAGCCGCGGAGCAGCAGCATCCGGTGCGCCCACGCCGGGTCGACCTTCCGGCCTCGACGCTGCTCGCGGTCGCGGACCAGCCGCTGTCGGACCCGGGTCACCATCAAGTTGGCCAGCTGGACCAGATGGAACCCGTCGACGGAGACAGCCGCGTTCGGCAACTGCTCGACGATAGCCTTGCCGAACGCGGCCGACGGGTCGATCGCGACGACCTCGATCCGGTCCCGCCACGCCGGCGAACGGGCGGCCAGCCAACCACCGACGGCGGCGGAGTCGCGGCCGTCGACGATGCCCAGCACCTGACCACAGTGGGCGTTCACGATCGTCGACATCCACGGCTCCACCCGCCGCCACCCAACCGACTCGTCACGGAACCAGCGCACCGTCCGGTACCGGTGCTCATCGATCCCGAGCCGCCGCACGTGCAGGTCGTCCACCTCCGGCAGCAGTACCGCGGCGGCGTTGACCGTGGCGTGCACCGTCCACCAGGCCACCCCGAACGCCCTAGCGACCCCGGCGACGGCCCGGCCCGAGTCGATCACCGCATCCAGCACCGCCGACCGCAGCCGAGTCGTGCACCGGGCCCTCGCCGGCAGCTGCGCCGTGGCCGGGGTGAATGTCCGCCGTGGAGAGACCACCTCAGCACACACCAGCCGCGGCTTGCGGACCACCACCTCGACCCGGCCAGCGTGCGGAACGTCGCGGACCCGCTGCTCGACCCAGGCATGGACCCTGGTCGACACCACCTCACAGTCGGGGCAGCCGCCGTCCCGGTCGATCGGTTGCACCTTGACCCGACGACCACCCAAGGGCAGATCGACCGCACCGATCACCCGATAGCCGGACAGGTTGAAGATCACGCTCGCAGCGTCCCGCTGCCGGCCCATAGAGCACCACGCCCAAGTGCGAATAGCCCCGTTGACCCGCGTTCGAATAGCGCCGCCGAGTTACAGACACGGACCCGGCGGGCCCCCAGACAAATCCCAGGCCCCCTGGTCCGCACGCCATTCACTCGTTCTACGCCGATCACCGGTGGACGCTCGCGGACCGATGCGAGCGTGATCGGCCCTGGTCAGCGGCCGATTCGCCCACCTGATAAGGCAGAAGTTAAGACGCGTCTAACCAGCTTCACCCCAACACAACCGCCGTCACGATCGGGATTCGTCGTCGGGCGACTCCGCCAGCGAAGTCTCGGGCTCGGGCTCCGGAGCCGGAGGCTTTCGCTGGCTGATCATGTAGACGGCTGCGCTGGCGGTGGAGGCAAAAAAGACGAGCGTCATCCATCGCCGGTTCAAGACGTGACGTGAGGCATGATCGAGGGAGAACCTGCCGGGACCGGTCAAGGCCAAGACGGTACCGACCAGGCCGAAGGTCGCAGGCAGCTCATAGCCGCCACCGGTGTTGAAGAAGCCGTTGGGCGCGTGTGTAGAGCCGGCCACGGCCATTTCACTGGCCACAGCGGCTCCGGCCGGCCCGGTCGCCAGCCCCAGGGCGAGCAAGGCGCCACCGCCGAACTCGGCCAGCCCGGCGAGCACCGCGTTCTGCTTCCCGCTGCCCGGAAAGCCGAGCGAGCCCATGAACTGGCCCGTTGCGTCGGGGCCGTAACCGCCGAACCACCCGAAGAGTTTCTGCGCCCCATGTGCGGCCAGTGCGCCGCCCACGCCCAGTCGAAGCGCAAGGAGCCCCGCGTCCACCCGCATGCCTGTCACGGCATTATCCCCTCGATCCCGGCTTGGGTCGACCAGGCGTGGCCTTCCCCAGCACCGTGCCAGCGTAGACGCCCCCGCGATCCAGGCACGCGAGGGGCAGCCGCCTACGCATGGAACAGCGAGTGGACAGCGTCTGGCTGAGTGACCAAGTGCGTGACAACGGCATCGCAAGCGGCAAGACGTGTGCGGGACGCGCCCGCACGTCAGGACCGGTCTTCGCTCGCATCCGAACCGGCCCAACTCTCGTTTGCAAAGCAGGTGGTCGCCGTCTCGGTTTCCGTCTCAGTTGCCCCCGTTCGCGGGCGTTCGCGAAGGTGGTCGGCCCCCGGACGCAGCCGCAAGAGTCTCTGAGGCGCAGCAGCGAACGAGCCGGTAGCCGGGTTGGAAAGCGGGTTGGGTTCACGCCCTCACGAGTTTTCGGATTCGCATCTCAACCTCGCCAGGTCGGCACCCGTGCCCACCAGGGTCGCGGATCCGGATCGCTCGCCGGTCCAGCAACCGCGGCTACTCGATCGTGGCGAAGACTGATCGAAGGCCGTGGAGATAGGTCAGCGCGAAGCCGGCCGCACCGTGACCTTCGGTGGGGTACACCTCGCTCACGAGGTGAAGGTCCGGACTGCCTGCTGATTCGAGCGTCTCGACGAACTCCTGCATCGCGGATACGCAGCTCCTTGCCTCGTGCTCGGCCATCGCGACGAAGACGCGGCCGGCGAGGCTGTCCGGTGGTCGGGGGCGTGGCGGTTCCCGCCAGGTATCGGCCCCGGTGACTCGTTGGGCTTCGTCGCAGAGGTAGCCCATTGTCGAGTACATGAAGGCGCTCCCCGACAGGTACCGCTGGAACGTCCGCGACTGCTGGAGGAACGCGTACAGCACCAAGAATCCGCCCGCGGAATACCCATAGAGACACCGGTCATCCGGTTCTGTCCGGAAGGTGCGGTCGACGAACGGCACGATTTCGTCGGTCAGTGCGCGGAGAAACACGTCCGGCTGCGGGGGGCTGGCAGGGTCGATCAGGTCGTGAACCATGGCACCCGGGTACCACAGGTCGACCTCCCTCAGTCTGCCCCACTCGTCGTAGCTGTCGGCGCCGTAGCCGATGCACACCGCGATCAGTTCAGGCACCTCCCCGGTGGCGGCCGTGGCAGATGTCAGCGAGGCCACGAACCCGAAAAGAGGGTCACCGTCGAGGACGTAGACCACCGGGTATCGCTTGCCCGACGTGAGGTATCCATCGGGTAGAACCACCGACAACATGAAGCTGCGGCCTCGGGTGTCGCTGAAGAACTGATGCTGCTCGGTGTCGGACAGAGACACGCGCATCTTGGATCACCCTCCTGAGGCGGCAGCCACCCGGCGATCTGGCCGCACGTGAGGAACACCGTACGTCTCCGGGCGTCGTCAACGAGGCAGACTGCGGGGCTACGCGGGGGCGCCGGCGGAACGTGAGGCTCGGGACGACCGGCCCTTGGCGCGGTATTCGGCGCGGGGCGGCGTCGAGGCTGAGCCCACCATTCACCGCCCCTCACAACGTCGCTGTCCCTGTTCGTCCTGGCCATCGTCTTCCCAAATCGCACTCAGGACAGAGGTCGTAGTTGCCCCGTGACAGCACCGTCAGCACACCAGCGAGGTCACCAGCACCGTCACGAACTGACGCATCCGCGCGGGCCGTCCAACCCACGTTTTTTCGCGACATGGCTGCAGTCGCCCAAGGAGCACGCGTCGCCAAATTCGACACGAGACGCCTGAGTAGCCAGTTCAGGAGCGACGCCTTCCGGCGGCCCAAGCACGACTGGGATGCACACGGAGCCGTTTTGGCGCGCCGCACCTCACCCCGGCGTCCGACCAAACGGAGTATCTCACGCTTGCTGCTTTGACAGAGGGGCAAGTGACACACCCTACAAGTCGGGTTTCAGATGGCTCGGCGTTGGGCGACGAGGGGGCAGAGGAAGGGGTCTTTGCCTTTGAGGCCGACGGTGTTGAGGTAGCCGATGACGGTTCGGTAGGCGGCCCAGATGCTGGTTTGGGTGTAGGGGACGCCTTCGGCGGCGCAGTAGGCGGCGACCAGGGGTTGGATCTTGCGGAGGTGTGGTCGGGCGATGGAGGGGAACAGGTGGTGTTCGATCTGGTAGTTGAGGCCGCCCATGAAGATCGACATCGGCGGGCCGCCGGTGATGTTGCGGCTCATCAGGACCTGGCGGCGGAGGAAGTCGAGTTTCAGTTTCGGCGACACCAGCGGCATCCCGATGTGGTTCGGCGCGAACGAGGAACCCATGTAGAGCCCGAACACGGCGAGCTGTACGGCCAGAACGGCGATCGCCTTCTCGGGCGGCAGGACCCAGAACGTCAACGCCACGAGACCGCCGAGCCGGACGGTGAGGAAGGCCAGCTCGACCCAGCGGCGCTCGACCTTGCCGCGGCTCACGACACGCTTGATCCCGTCGGTGTGCAGTGAAAGTCCTTCGAGCAGCAGGATCGGGAAGAAGTACCAGCCCTGGTGCGCGACCAACCAGCGCATCAGCCGGCTGCGGTGTCGGGTGGCCATTGCCGGGGTCATCGCGATCGCGGTGAGCGCGATGTCGGGATCGGCGCCGTCCTTGTTCGGGTTGGCGTGGTGGCGGGTGTGTTTGCTTTGCCACCAGCCGTAGCTGAGCCCGACGAGCAGGTTGGCGATGATCAGGCTGATCCAGTCGTTCCACTTCCCGGACTTGAACATTTGCCGGTGGGCGGCGTCGTGGCCGAGGAACGCGGTCTGGGTCATGATGACGGCCAAGACGGCGGCGGAGGCAAGCTGCCACCAGCTGTCGCCGATCCACAAGAACGCGGCCACCCAGGCGGCGATCAGCAGGACGGCGCCGGCGAGTTTGGTCCAGTAGTAGCCGTAGCGGCGACGCATCAGACCCGACTCGTGCACCTGACGGGTCAACGCGGTGAACGAGCTGCCGATCTTCGGTGCGGGGGTCTCGGGTGCGGGGGTCTCGGGTCTGGGGGTCTCGGGTGCGGGGATCTCGGGTGCTGCGGGGACCGGTGGTGCCGCAGAAACAGCGGGGTCTGGGCGGGTCAGGAGAATGGTCACAGGAAAGGCCCGATCGAGGCGGTCATCCCGGATGTGCCTAGGCGCGGTAGCGAATGCGATGTGGGAGGCGCGGCGGTGGTGTACGGCGTCTCCGGCCCTGGGCCGACTGCATCTGCAGTACCAGGGATTCTACCGCATGAGACAATCCGATCATCCGGGTCGGCGGCAGGCTCACTAACCGGGAAGTCGCAGCAGAGGCAGGCCCTCAGCGGCCTCAACCGGGCCGCTAGGGGACTGGGGCGCGGCCTCGGTCAGTCCTCTAGCAGGCGGAGGGCGAAGGCGTGCGGTGCCAGACCGGCGGCGGCGGCGTGGCGGCGGAGGGTGGCATGAACCTCGCCCGGATGATGCCCGCGGTCGATCATCATGCCGACGGCCCGGTTGATCGTCGACAGTTCGCTGAGTCCTGAGATGCCGAACGTGCGGCTGCTCGGCGGGAGGTCGGTGTCGAGGCTGATCCCTGCCGGCTGCCCGTCCGCGCCTATCGCAGCCACATGAGCATCCCCGTCTGATTCGGGACTCCTCGTGGGAGCGCTCGTCGGCGCCGCACCGCCCGGGGTGAGGGCGTAGGTGAGGTCAGCGGCCAGGTCGACGAACGCCCCACGGATCGAGGCGTAGTAGACCGCTCGGCTGCCGATCTCGAAGCCGGCGTCGATCAGCTTCAACGGTAGCCGCAACGATGTCACGACACTTCCGACACTGTGGGCATGGTCAAGCTCACCTCTGTCGGCGTGGCTGGGGTTGGCTTGGGTGGGGTTGGCCGCCTGGGTTGTGTTGGCTTGGCTGGGATCGGTGGGTCCGCGGTCGGCTGACGACTGGGTTTTGCGTCGGGTTGTTTCGCGGCGGGGGGTGAAGGCGGTGAGGATGACGGGGAAGCCGTGTTGGGTGATGGTGAGCTGCAGGCCTCGGTAGGAGGCGACGGCGGTGCTGAGGTTACTGGCCAGAGCGGCCAGTGAGTCCGCGACGGTGTCATCGGCCGCTTCGAGGCTGATGGCGAGGGAGTGTAGGTGGCTGAGCAGGGCTGTGGAGTGATCCACGGAGAGGCTCCGAGGAAAGCGGATCCGCGCGCTGGTAGGGATATGTCCGTATCGGGCCAGCGGGACGCTGTTTCCGAAGATGGCGGCTCAATGGACCAGGAGACGGTGAAGCCGCGTCGTTTTACAGTCTACGCCTCGCCGGCCGCTGAGCTGTCGTGCTGCACCGAGGCTCCGTCCGACCAGGAACGTCTTACGGCATTTCTGGATGTCAGACGGTCAGGGGGTGTGGTGGCGGGCTTCGGCGCGGCGGACGGCTTCGTCGACGATTTGTTGGGCAATGATGGATAGTTGGTGGTGTTGGTGTTGGCTCAACGTGCGGAGCCGGTCTAGCGCCTCGGCGGGGGTGCCGCCGCTGCGGCTCCGCAGGATGCCGACGGCCTGGTCGATGACGCCTCGGGTCTCCAACGCGGCCTGGAGCCGCACGGCGAGGCGTTGGGTTTGGGCCAGGATCTGCGCGTTTTGGACCGCGATCGCGGCGGGGGCGGCGAAGATCTCGCCGAGTTCGGTGGCCCGGTCGTCGAAGACGTGCTTGGCGTGGGCGTACACGTTCATCGCCCCGACCACCCCGTCGGGGGTGATCAGCGGCAGCGACACGGCACTGTGCACCCCGAGCCGGGCGACCGCCCCACCGAACCGCGGCCACCGCGGATCGGCCCCCAACGACCCCGACATCACCGTGTGGGCGTCCCGGGCGGCGCTGATGCACGGGCCTTCCCCGATGCCGTACTGGATGTCGTCGACCTCACCGACGAAGGCGGCCGTGGCCACGATCGTGTCCTGGCGGTCATCCTCGATCAAGGTCAGGCCGGCCCCGTCGGCGCCGGGAATGGCCTGCACGGCGTAGCGGGCAACCCGGGTCAACAACTCCTCCAACCCCATCCGGTTGCTCCCGAGCCGCGACAGCTCCAGCAGGCTGTCCCGCAAGGCTTCGTCTTGATCCTCGATCGACTGAGGATCGGTGATCGGGCCCGGCACCTCCGCTGCCGGAGACCGATCCCGGTCGCGGTCATCGGGCAGATTCTCCGCGGTCATCGGTCTGGGTCCCGTCCTTGTCACTAAGGCTTGTCTGGCGCCGAGGCCATCGGCGGATCAGCCAATCAACGCCGCCAGTCTATTCACGAAGATCCACCGGGGACCGATCCGGGCATCAGGGCTTGCCGCCTTCGGGCCGGTGCAGGTCCCGGCGACAGATCCATGCCAGCCGGGGTCGCGGTGGTCTCTTGGTCATGCGTTGTCGCCCCGCGGTCCGTTGATGGTGTTCTCGATTTGGCAGATCCGGTGCCGGCCGAAGCCGGCAATCGCGCCGGCCCGGACAACCGGCAGGGGTGTGTCGGCGATCAGAGCCCGCCAAGCGGCCTCCACCCGTCGGAACTTCTCGGCGAGCTCGGGGGGTGAAGACGGTTTCCCAGGTGGCGGATTCGGCCGGGATGGTGAGTTCGCCGGCACGGGTGACCCCACTGCCACGGATGGGCTCGCCGGCGACGTACTCCGCCAGGCTGGGTACCGGGCCGCGTGCCGCCTGCAGCACCATGCCTTGCTCACGCACCCAATCAAGCGGCTGCACGACCATCGATTCGACCAGGCGACCACGCTGCAGGAGCCGGCGACAGCTTCACACCTCAACCGCGCCGCCGCACCAGATCGGAGAGGTCCGTGAACCGGGGCGAGCGTCCGCCCGCTGCGAAACCGGATGCTGGGTCGACCACCTTCCTCTGCGCGGCGATGCCACCGGCGCAAGGTTTGGGTTGGCGGCCGGGCAATGGCAGCCCCGGCATGCCAGCGGTGTCGCGATGTCGCCTCTGGTTCAGGTGGTGGGTGGCAGGCGTCGGTATCGGGAGGCCGGTAGCTGGGATGGCAGTTCCGCAGCCCAGCCTGGGCTGTGTTCGCATCCGTCTTGTGGGGTACGGTGAGGGTGCTGGTCACCCAGCCGGTCGGGAATCTGACGTGCCGCGAATTCTGCCGCATGTCGGGAAGCGAGGCTGCCGTCCCGGTCCTGTCTCAGGTGCTCGCGTGAGGACCTTTCTTCCTACATGGAACCTGGATCGACTCGGCGGCGCCAGCCTCTGGTCGGTCCACCCGGGTTTCGTCGTGATTGCCTTCGCTGGAACCGTATCGCTGGTTGGCCTGATACGGGGAGCGGTGCGGGCGGGGGCGCGGGTGTTGAGCCCTGGCAGGGTGCTGAGTGTGTTCTTTGGATCTTGTCCGCGGCGGTGGGGGATCGCTGGTGGCAAGCGTTGCCGGACGGCGGTGGTGACGTGGGGGCGTCGGTGGCCCCGGGCGAAATCCTGGGGTCATCAACGCGCCGAAGGTCGTGCCGATCCCGAGGTGTCCGCCAGCAGGCGATGAGGAGCTTTGAATGGACGAACACGATCCGTTCTTACCGCTGCGCTTCGCGTCGCGATCGGTCCCGCGACGAGAGCTGGAGGAGGGTGAGGCGACAGATCAACTGGCCGCGGCGATCGTCGACTGGGCCGACACCACTGATCATGACCGCGATGATCTTGATCGTTGGCTTCGCAGCTTGGTCACCGGCCGGGCTGGCCTGGCGGGGTATCGCCCTCCCGCTGCTGCAGCGCCGGTTCGCACCGCTGTGGGCGTCCCTCATCCTGGGCGTGGTTGTGGGTGACCAGGCCCATGAAGACAACGGCTAGCACACCGAACACCTTCGTGTCGGGCGGAGCCCAGACCACCCCGATGAAGAACGGCCCCAGCGCCCAACCGCTCTGCTTGGTGCCGCTCATGAAGAACGACGGGATGTGCCATCAAAGGCACGCTCGGCGACCCTTTCCCGTTCGCCCCGTGATACGCCGTGGTACGCCGTGGTACGCCGTGGTTCCGGCGCTGATGACGGCTCCTTCGGCGTCGACGCGGTGCTGGAGGTCGGGGCCACACCTTCGTCAGCAACACGAAAGGCCCCGACAGCCGGCTCAGACTTTTCGGCTGTCCCGTCACCGCCGTCATCCCCCTCAGCGTCCCGATCGGCAACGTGACCGTCTCCTTCGCCGTCCTGTCATACGCCGGAGACCTCACCATCACCGTGAACGCGGACCCGCAGACTGTCCCGACCTTGCGCTGCTGCGCGCGGCGCTGACGCAGGAGCTCGCGATGGCGGTCGTGGACGGCGGACCATCGCGTGGGTGCTCGGACAGGTGACGTTAGTCCTTGATGAGTGGTGCCCAAGGCCTCCGGATTTCGGTGGCGGTCGGATCGAGACTCAGGAGCAGTGGTTGCTCCCGGAAGGGTTTCGAGATGAAGTCGGTACTTGTTGTCTACGCCTCGCGGATGGGGTCGACCGGTGAGATCGCGTCGCTAGTCGGTGAGCGGTTGACTCGTCGCGGTTACAAGGTCGATGTGCTTTCCGCTGCGACGGCCCGGGATGCCCGCCTGTACGACGCCGTGATTGTGGGTAGCGCGGTGTACCTCCGCCGCTGGGATCGGACGGCACTGCGCTATCTCCAGGCTCAGGCCCCGGATTTGGCGGAGCGACCCGCTTGGTTGTTCCAGAGCGGTCCGTGCGGTCCCGGCGCCCGCACCGAGCCTGTGCGGATCCCTCGTGCCGTCGCCCGGTTCTGCGCCAAGATCGGCATGGCGGCACCGGTCACCTTCGGCGGCAACCTGGACGAGTCGAGGGCCACGACCTGGCTGGCGCGCAGGGTCGCGGCCGGCGACCTGGCCGGGGACTCGCGTGATTGGAACGAGATCCGCGCCTGGGCTGACGGTGTCGCCGACCAGTTGGACTCGATCCGCCCACTTGCCGCTGTCTAGCCAGCCTGTTCGGTCCCACACCTCCTTCGAACACCCCTTCAACGATTGGAATCCATCATGACCGCAATGCTTGATCAAACCTCTGTCCTGGCCGACACGACCAGATCGCCGGCTAGTCCTGCCGCGCGGCGCTGGCTTGCTGTTACGCGAATCTTTGTGGGGTTCATCTTCTTGTGGGCCTTCTTCGACAAGACCTTCGGACTCGGCTACAGCACAGCCTCGGCGAAGGCCTGGATCGTGGGTGGGTCCCCGACCTCAGGATTCCTGGGGCATGTCAGCGCCGGTCCCTTGCGTACCGTGTTCAACTCCCTCGCCGGATCGGGCCTGGTCGACGCACTGTTCATGCTCGGCATGCTGGCCGTCGGTGTTGCCCTGATCCTCGGCGTCGCCCTCCGCGTCACCGCGGTGACAGCCAGTTTCATCATGGTGGCCATGTATGTGGCTGAGTGGCCGCTGGCGCAGACGACCTTCGACGCTCAGCCGACCGGTTCGACCAACCCACTGGTCGACTACCACCTCATCTACGCTCTCGTTGCCATCGTGGCGGCCTTCTACTCCGCCGGCAGGACCTGGGGACTTGGCCGACGCTGGGAGTCCACCTCGCTCGTCAAGCGCCTCCCCTGGCTCAAGTGAGGATGCAGCACCATGACCGCTGAACTGTTCACAGGGTCGACCCCGACAAGCGAACATCGCCCGGTGGTGTCGCGTGAGATCTCCCCGGCTCGTTGCGGGGAGCTGCTCAGGTCACATTGCCGGGGCAGGGTCGCCTGGAACGCACCCGACGGGCCGCAGATCCTGCCGGTCAGCTACGCGATGTTGGATAAGTGGATCATCCTGCGGACCTCTCCGTACGGTCTGCTCTCGCAACTGGTCCGACGCCAAACTGTCGCCTTCGAAGTGGAGGAGCTCCAACGGGACTCCACTGCGGGGTGGACGGTTCTCGTTCGAGGCACGGTGCAGGAAATCGACCGTGCGAATCTGCAGCTCGGACGAGCTGTGGTGGACACTGTCACGGCCTGGGGGCCAGGCAGTCGGACTCTTCTACTCGCCATCACCGCCGGATCGGTCAGCGGCCGAGAATTCCACGGTATGACCTTTTCCCGCGCGGCCACTCCACACCTACCGCAGTCCGACGGCACAGCCGTGCCAACGGCCTAGAGTAGGAAGCCGTGACACGACTCGGCGACCGAGATGACCCGAGTGGTCGGGCCGGTGCGCCCGCGGCGAACGCCGTGTCTGCCATTTTGCCGATCGACGACCTGATGGCGCAGATGATCGATCGGGCTGAGGAGATCATCAGCGCCCAACAGCGGCTCCGACAGTTGATCAGCGCCAACCGGGCCGTCATCAGCAGCGAACTTTCCTTGCCGGCTGTGCTCCACACGATCGTGGCCGCGGCCCGAACCCTGATCGGTGCCCGTTACGCCGCGCTGGGCGTCATCGCCGCTGATGGTTCGCTGGAGCAGTTCATCCACTCGGGGATGAGCGACACGATCGTGGAGAGCATCGGTGCGCTGCCCAGGGGAAAGGGACTTCTCGGCGCCCTGATCGCGGATCCGGAGCCGATTCGGCTGCCGATGATCAGCAACGACCCACGCTCCTCCGGCTTTCCTGCCGGACATCCCCCGATGGACAGCTTCCTCGGCGTTCCCATCCGCTCAAGAAGCGTAGTCTTCGGCAACCTCTATCTCACCGGGCGGCGGGGCGGGGAGTTCACGAGTGAGGATGAGGAACTCTTACTCGCCTTGGCGGCGACGGCTGGTGTCGCTATCGAGAACGCCCGCCTGTACGAAGAATCCCAGACTCGGCAACAGTGGCTGCTCGCGTCCGCGGAGATCGGCAGCGTTCTCCTTTCGCCGGACGGCGACCGGCACCCCCTTCAGCTGATCGTCGACGCGGTCAAGAGGCTCGCCGACGCGGACGTCGTCACGTTGGTCGTGCCCGCTGACGACGCCGGCATGGTGCGGGTCGCGGTCGTCGCAGGTGAAGGCCAGGCGGAGCTGCGGGGTCTTCACTATCCGGTCGACGACACCCTGGTGGCGTTGGCGATGGACACCGGGCGCGGAGTGCGCGTCGGCTCGCTCGACCACGATCAGGAGTACCGGGTTCACCTCAGCCGAGCCGTCGACGTCGGGGCGGTGATGGCGGTGCCGTTGTCCGGCGCCACTGGCCCGCAGGGCGCGATCATGGCGGGCCGCCGGAGAGGTCGGCAGAACTTCACCACCGCCGACCTGGACATGGCGGAAGTGTTCGCCAACCATGCCGCCATCGCCAGGGAACTGGTCGCCGCCCGGGCCGCCCAGCAGCGCCTCGCCGTGTTGGAGGATCGTGCCCGGATTGCCCGCGACCTCCACGATCACGTGATCCAGCGGTTGTTCGCGGCCGGTCTGAGCGTGCAGAGCGCGGCGACGGTGCTGGGCGATTCCGAGATCGGGTTGCGGCTTGATCGGATCGTGGCCGACATTGACGACACGATCCGCCGGATCCGCACCTCCATTTTCCAGCTCGACAGCGTCGACTCGATCGGCTCCGGAGCACGGGCCGCCGTCTTGGCGGTGGTAGGTCAGGTCACCCCGATCCTCGGCTTCGAACCGGCCGTCCGTTTTGACGGTCCCGTCGACACCATGGTTCCCGACGAGGTGCTGCAAGACATCCGGGCCGTCGTCGGCGAAGCCTTGACCAACGTCGTCAAGCATGCCGACGCCACCGAGGCCACCGTTCAGCTGAGCGTCGCCGACGGAGCCCTCACGATCACCGTGCTCGACAACGGGATTGGCCGCGGCCCGTCCAGCCGCCGGAGCGGCCTGGCGAACCTTCAACGCAGGGCCGAACACCTCAACGGGACTCTCGAGATCGAGGCCGCTCACACGGGAGGGACGACACTACGATGGATCATTCCGATGCCCCGGTGAACAAGCCGATTACCGTGTTCTTGCTGGATGACCACGAAATTGTCCGGCGCGGGTTGATCGATCTGCTCGACACCACGACCGACATTACCGTCGTCGGCGAAGCGGCCACGGCCCTCGAGGCCCTCCATCGCATCCCTGCCGTACGGCCCGACGTGGCCATCTTGGACGCCCGGTTGCCCGACGGGAGCGGGGTCGACGTCTGCCGAGAGATCCGGTCGAGCCTGCCCGACACCCGCTGCATCATCCTCACCTCCTACGACGACGACGAGGCTCTGTTCGCGGCGGTGATGGCCGGCGCCGCCGGCTACCTGTTGAAGCAGATCGGCGGACGTTCCCTCATCGACGCCATTCGTACGGTCGCCGGCGGAGGATCCCTGCTGGACCCCGCGGTCACGGGCACGCTGCTGAACAGGCTGCGCAATCCCAGCACCCCCGATCCGCGGGTCAGCTCGCTGGGCGTCAGAGACCGGCAAATCCTCGACCTCATTGCGGAAGGACTGACCAACAGACAGATCGGCGAACACCTCTTCCTGGCTGAGAAGACGGTCAAGAACTATGTCTCGACCCTGTTGTCGAAGCTGGACATGCAGCGGCGTACCCAGGCCGCCGTCTTCGGCGTCGAGATCCGCCAGACCTCTGGCCGTCCCAAGACAACCGACTAAGGTCCCCACCCTCGGGGACCGGCGATACTGCTAATCAGGCAGCGCGGCGACGAGACTGGTGGCATGGTCACCACCGAACACGTCAAGCGCCGCATCGTGGTCGGGGTGAATGAATCAACCAGCTGCCGCGCCGCCGTTACGTGGGCTGCCGGGCAGGCGCACAGACGGCGCTGTGACCTGATCATCACCAACATCGACCCGGTGTCGGTCGATCCGGCCGAGGTGCACGATGCCGCCACGAGCAGCCACCTCCTGCTCGCCGCCAGCGCCACCGCGGCCTCGCTTGCCCAACCGAGCGTGCCGGTCACCTCACTGCTGCTCGGTGGAGCGATCAGCGACGAGCTGATCCAGCTCAGCAACACAGCGCTCCTGCTGGTGATTGGAGTCGACGAGACCCGCCCACGAGGCTCCTATGGTGCTATCGGTGCCATCGAGGATCGGGTCGCGATGCACGCCGGCTGTCCGGTCGTCACCGTGTCCGGCCGCTGGGATGGCAAGGACCGACCGGAGCGTCGCATCGTCCTCGGATGGACCGACGACCCGTCGGGCTGGCGTGCCCTGGAGATTGCCGCAGCAGAAGCGCGGCTGGGCAACACCTCCCTCACGGTCGTGACCGTTCAACCGCAACTGCCAGCCACCTCGGCGGAGACCCGGCCCACAGCACCGAACCAACCAACACAGCTGGCCGAGGCGGTCGCCTCGATCCGAGCTGCTCAACCCAGCCTGCATATCCACGTCGACGACCCCGACCCCGACTACCTGCAATGCCTGATCCACGGTGCGCAACAGGCTGAGCTGATCGTGATCGGATGCCCACACGCTGAGAACCGTTGGAGTATCCGCGTCGGCGTCACCGCCGAAACGCTGATGCGTCAGGCTGCCTGCCCGGTCATGCTCGTCAGCGCCGCCGACAAGACATATGATCCCGGCCAGATCACCGCCAATGCCGCATCCGCCATGCCTGTCGACCCAGCGGGGAGCCGGTCATGACCGTTCGGCGAGGACCACTGTGGTCGGACACCATCCCTACGTGGTCGATCGGCGGAATGCCAACCAGGTCCGCGGCCAAGGGTCTTTCGGTGGTGTCGCCCGACACCTCCAAGACTCACGACCCTCGAGATCAGCAAGGAGCAACGTCGTTGTGCCTGCCGACGGCAGACCGTTCGGCTGCCAACCCAACGCCGAAGCATCGTCAACTCTCCGGCCCCGAATGTCGCACCTGGCTCGGGGAGCACAGGCTGGGCCGGCTGGGCCACCAAACCGGTCGCGGTCCAAGGGCGGTGGTCGTCAGCTACGCGGTCACCGACGACCAGGTCGTCTTCAGGCTGCCTGAGTACAACGAAATCTGCCAGTACGCGCCGGGACGTCCAATCACGCTGAATGTCAGTTCCATGTGCGCCGGCACCGGCACTGAGGTCGTCGTCACTGGTGTCGGCTTCATTCCAGAAGACCAGGGCCAACTGTTGAAAACGGTCGATCTCGTCGAGGAGTGGCCGCCAGGTATCTCCACGCACCTCGTCTGTCTCGATCTCGCCGCCGCCGAAGGGGCCACCACCCAAACCGTTTGATTCCGAGAGTTCCGTCCGGTGGTGGAGGTGGTGATCATCTTGGGCCCCGGGCTGCCCCGGCCGTGAACTCACGCACACGCGGGGATTCACCTCGGATCGGGGCGGGTCGTCCACCAGCTTCAGCCGCGTTGCACAGCCCGCACCTCAAGTTCGCCGACGTGACCTTCGCCCCTGTTGGGCCGGCGCTGGGAGCGGCATGATGGCGTAGCCGGCAGGCACCGGACTCATGGGTCGTGTCACTTGGTGGCGCCTATCTGTTCACTATCTGCACACCTCAGGAAGGAATAGGCGTATGACGTCGCCGTCGGAGCGCCACACCAGTCACTTCGAAGTGATCCCGGAGTCGCGCTGCAAGGAGCTGCTGGCGGTGCACACTGCCGGCCGGATCGGATGGAATGCGCCGGACGGGCCCGAGATTCTGCCCGTCACCTACGCCTATCACAACAATGAGATCGTCTTCCGCACATCACCCCACGGAGTCCTGTCCTCCCTCGAGCGACGAATGAAAGTCGCCTTCGAGATCGACGAGATCTCCGAAGACGTCCAGACCGGGTGGAACGTCCTGGTCCGTGGCACAGCCCGCGGGGTGACCAATCGCTACAATCTCACCACCTTGTGGAAGAACGGACCGGTGCCATGGGCCAGTGGGGTCCGTAACATTTTCATCGCCATCACTCCAGAGCGGATCTCCGGACGCGTCGTGCGAGCCGCCTTTGTCGACTGACCCATGTCGGTTCGGCGGCATATGTCCCGATCGTCCGTAAGGCCCGCTTTAGCAGATCGGGCCCCATGCGGTCGATAATCGTCGCTTGGGTCGACCGCTGTACGTCAACGAATCGGGTGCACCCGGCTTCGGGCGGCTCGAGCAGGTACGCTGCCGCAGCCAGCGTGCCGTATCGCCGGTTATGACGGGATCAGCCGCCGACCGCTGACCTGTTGACAGCCGACGCTGACGAAGAGCGTGCGAGGTCCTTCGGCCCAAGGCTCGGGCGCCGTACCCAACCGCAACTGTTCCAGCTGCGCATCCGAGAGCAGCTGTGCCGGTCCGACGACGAGCACACTCCAGCCCGCCTGAAGAAACTCATCCACATCGTCAACCTCGAACGCGACCCGTTGATCAAGAGCACCACGCGCCGCCGCGCCGTATGCCACGGTACGAACGATCACGTGATCCTCGACCAAAACGTAGTTCAGTGGAAGGATCTGAGGGCCGTCTTCGCTCAGAAAGCCAAGTCGGCCGACCTTCTTGGAGGTCAGAAGTTCCAGAGACTCAGCTCGATCCAGTTCGACAACCTTCGCCCCACCCGACATGGCCAGCCAGCGATCCTCGTTTGCCACCATCGCCAACCTCCTGTTGGTCTCGAGAACACCCTGCCACGAGACCCACAGGTTCGACAGACCAGGATCTGTCGCCGCCCGAGACGCAGCACCGAGGCGACAGCGGTTGCTGACAACCCAGCCGGGCCGCGACCGTGTCCTCCCGTCGAATCGGCGCGATCCGCGGTTCTGTGCGAACGCATATCGCTCTCCTGGCAGTGGGTTGAGGGGCCGGCCCCGGAACGGATCCCCATCGCAGTCTGACCGCAGCCAGATTCAGCGATTCCACCCCTCACCGACGACGTTGCCCGCGAGATCATGCTGCTGCACCACAACACCGCCGACATCTCCGCGCTGCTCGAGGCGGTCAACGACTCAGCTGCCGACCTCGGGGTGTCCTTTCCGCACTTCGTGCAGAACCTCGAGGCGGTGCGCGCGTACCTCCAGTTTCGACTCTATTTCACCGAGCACTTGTCGGGCATTGGCCCAGCGGACGGCCAGCCGACCGTCGATCATTCGCGGTGTGCCGTGAGGGACGTCTGCGGGTGTCAGCCGCCGGGCGCCGCCCGGTACTGTCGGCCGCTGATGGTCCGTGGCTCAATCTCGATGAACAACGGCCGTTTCCCCGCGGCCCAGGGCACCAGACCCTCGTCCTCCCAAAGCTCGATCACGTCACTCGACTGGCGGATCTCGCGGGTGACACCTCGGACGACCACGCTCCAAGCTTCGTCAGGGCCGATTGCATCGATCTCGAACGCGACGTTCGAGCGGTTGCGCAGGGCCGCGAGCACGCCCGTCGGTGAGGTCCGAAATACGATGCCGCCGTTGCGATACAGCGAACTGACCGGCAAGACGTGCGGGCCATCCGGCGCCGACCAGGCCACCCGGCCGGCCTTGGCTGCGCGAAGGCGGCGGCGGCATTCGGCGAGTGGCAGCTCCCCGGCAGCGCCGAGCCCGGGCTCCTGCTCGACGGCCGGGCGGCTCTCGGCATCCATGACAAGACTCCCTTCTGGGCGACAGACATCGCTGTCCCGGCCGGTTCTCTCCAGAGCCGGCCGAACTCGGTTGCCGAGCATCGACCCAACTCTAGGTCGGGGCCCTCGACCACCGATCAGCAAACCTACCCTGGGCCGCTTGCATGGGACTGCGCCGTCACCTGCGCCTGGCCGCGGCTTGCTCGATGTCGATCGGAGGTTGCGGATGGAGCGGGGTTGCTGGTCTTGGAGGATCGATTTGTGGGGTTGCTCGCTGAGATTGATGCGGTGGTGAGCCACCGCTGTTCCTCCTCCTTGTCCGCTCGCAGTTGGCTGTTTTGCGTCTCGAGGTCGATGACCATGCTGATGCCAGCGAGGTTCAGTCCAGCGTCGAGGAGGTCGCCGATCCGTCGGAGCCGGTCCAGGTCGCCGGCGCTGTTGCGGCGGGTGCCGCCCTCGGTCACCACCCGAGAAACTCTGACCCGATCCGAAGAGCCCGAGAACTCCGCGGTCGTCGACGTCGATGCGAGCGGGGATCGTCCTGCCGGGATGAGCGGATGCCAAAGCTGCCTGGGCACCCAATCGCCCAGTTCAGGCGTCGAGGCTAGAAGCGGTACTGCAGCACGGTTGTTCCCTTTCGAGACCATGCTGTGCTGTGCGATGACAGCTGGGTGAAGAGTCTGAGTGCTAGCGGGAATTGGGCGACCTCCGGTTCGCGGGTGAGGAGGATCTCCCGCGCGAGTGTCAGTTTGGGCGCCCAGCGTTCGGGGTCGTGGGGGTCATCGAAGCCGGGCGACTTGAGCAGACCCGCAACGGATTGAGTTCCGCGGTAGTGGCTGGCTGCCCAGATCGCGAACCTGGTGTAGCCGTTGAAGGCGATCTCCCCGCTGGGGAAGTGACGGGTCAGCCTGTCAAGTAGGGCAATCATGTCGTCCTGTGAGAGGAACGCCATCAAGCCGTCCGCAATGATCACCGCTGGTCGATCGGTCGGGACGGCGTCGAGCCAGTCAGGATCTGTGAGATCAGCACCGACATTGTGGACGTGCTCCCGCTCCGGTATCAGCGCTCGGCGAGCAGCGACGACCTCGGGGAAGTCGATGTCGAACCAGTCGACCGTGGATGGCGGGTCGACGCGGAGTGCCCGGGTGTCCAGTCCCGCGCCCAGGTCGAGTCCGACCGCGCGCGGATGGCCGGCGAAGAACGAGGACGCCACCTCGTCCAGCTTCTTGGCCCGGTGCGCGATATTGATGATGGGACTCGAGCTGAGGTGGAACTTCTCGCAGTCGTAGTCGAGGAGCCGAACAATCTCGTCGGCGGCCGTGTCGCCGAGGATCGGGCGTGGCGACCGTTGGTCGAGCGCGCGCCCCGCGAGCGTCAGGAACAGGGTGTCTTCAAGGGGCGTCAAGGCAGGCAGTGTGGTGGTCATGATGGTGGGTGCACTTTCTCGTGTTCGGGGGGTGTGGTAGCCAGGGCGTTCCGAGCGGCCTCCAGCGTCTTGTCGTTGGTGTAGAGGCCGTAGGTATAGAGCTCGAGCGTGGGCAGCGCCATCCGGCGCAGCACCTCGGGGCCGAAGCTGTCGGACCCGAGCGATCGCGCCATCGGCGGGGGCATCGTCAGCATTGCGAGACTGGTCAGCACGGTGAAGACGGCCAACGCCCGGGGGTCGCTTGACGGTCGCATCGTGCCGTCCGCCACCCCTGCACGAAAGATCGCTTCGGACTCGGCCACCATCGTCTCGACGAACCTGTTGGCGGCGGGCGTGTCCTCTTCGATCGCTCGGGCCATGTACCGCACCTGAAGCCGGTACTCATCGGGGTTCGCCAGATACTCGCTCAGGAGGTCCTGCATCCCTGCAGGATCCGCGTCGGCCCGAGCCCGTTGAAGCAGGGTCGTCAGGACATTCTCGTCGCAGGCGCTGCGCAGTCCCTCCTTGCTGCCGAAGTGGTGGATGACAAGGCCGGCGGTAACCCCGGCCGATGTCGCGATGGAGCGCAGGCTTGCTCGTTCGAACCCGTCCACGGCAAAGTGCGCAATAGCTGCGTTGCGGATCTTCGCTTGAGCCGTCAGGTCCGAAGCTGGCCGGCCCGCCGACGATCTTGCACGCATGTTCAGTATGCTATACGAACGTTCAGTCGATCGCAAGCTGGCCAGGAATTCGAGGCCCGTCGGTCCGCGCACTACGCCCGATATCTGGGCCCCCGGGGTCGCCCACGCGATCGCGACCGAGGTCCCAACGCCAACGCCACGTTCGCCGCCCCGAGGTGTGGGGCATCGCTCCACCGCCGTGTCCTCGGACTCGACGCACTTCGCCGCGTCGACCAGACATCTTCACCGAATGGCACTCCCGCTACGGTGGCCGCGGCGTCCTTGTCTACTGGCACGTCGAGCGCTACAGCATGGCGATCCACTCCCAACTGATCAACAGCACCGCGTCTGAGGTCGCCGCGACGGTCGAGGGCGCGATGCGGCACGGCACGACCATGGAGGTCGAGGGCAACTACGTCGACTCCCACGGCCAGTCCGAGGTCGGCTTCGCCATCACCCGGCTGCTCGGCTTCGACCTGCTCCCGCGCATCAAGCGGATCAACAAGGTTCGGCTGTACCGGCCGACAGCCGGTGAACCCGACGCCTACCCGCGCTTGGTGACCAAGCCGCTGAACGGCTCGATCCCGGTGGTCGGTGCGCATTGGCCCATCACCCGGGCGTGGTGGACGTCGTAGGCGGCGAGGTAGGCCAAGGTCCCGTGCCGGCGATACTCCGACTCGACCCGCATCGGTCGTCGTCCGGGTCGGGCTGGGCGGCTGGGATGGATCCGTTGCCGGGCTTGGACGCCGGGCTTCTCGACGGCGGAGATCACATACTCGTCTGCGCCGAGCGGCTCACCGTCGAAGCTGCGGGCGTACAGATCCAACACCCGGCCGGCCTTGAACGCGAAGTCGGGTCGCGTGAGCCGAACCGGATGCACGACAGCTTGTCGACCTTCCGCGACACCACTTCACCCCAAGCTCGGGACGCAGTGACGGCATCGGCCGCAACAGCTCCCGTTCCCGCGCCAACCGGTCAAAACGGGACCGCAACGATCTCCGAGTGCTGCACAGCGTTGACCTCGCCGCACCAGACCTCAGCGGCCTCGTTGGCGGTCCACAGGTCGTCGAACGGCAGCTGCGGCACCATCAGATCCGACTTCGCGTAGCCGACCAGGTTCTCCACCATGCCCTTCGACTGCGGATCCGCGCCGTGGCAGAAGTCTGGCCGGAACCCGTAGTGGGTGGCGAAGCGGACATAGTCCGGAGTCCGCACCACCAAGTCGGCGACCACACCGGCCTTCAGACACCCCATCCGATCCGCCGGCACTACCTGCGGGACGCCGCCGAGGACCTCGAAGCACTCCGCCAGCAGCTCCATCGTCGTCGATGCCCGCTCGTTGTCGGCGAACCGGATGAACCGCACCCTCGACCAAGCCAGCACCGCGCAGAGGCGTGCGCGCCGGCCAGCGTCCCCCAATCGATCAGCAACGTCTCACCAGGCAGCCACACCCCCGGCCGGCGGCCCCGGTGATGATCACGACGCCACCCTGCCTTGGCGTCGGCGACCAGCCGCCGGAAGTTCCTGGCCGACCCCTCATAGCCAGCTGTCCGGGCCGCCGGCAGCAACCGCTTCGCCGAGATCTTCCCCGGCGTCGTGGCAACCTTCTTCCCGACCAGATCGATCACCTGGTCGTAGTTGTACCGCGGTCCTTCCGCACCATCGGCTCACCAGCCACCTCGGCCCGATGGGCTTCCACGATCCGTTTCGCCGTCTTATGGGTCGTGCCGCACATCTCAGCGGCACCTCGATACGAGCCCACGCTCTCGTAAGCAGCAATCACATCATTCCCTCGCAGTCTTCACAATGGAGAGGTCCCTTCCGCGGTTGCAGTGGCTGGGTAGACACCGCCACCGTCAGCCGCGGAAGGGCCTCAACGATCACGACACGACGAACCAGGAACGGGGACCTTCAACCGGCCATCCGTGGGGACCTCAACTGGCCACCAGTGGACTTTTCATGGCCTTCGGACAACACCCCTGCGTGGCACCGGAACTGACTGGGGTGGTCACCACTGGAGGGACGACTAGCGGATGTCAGCCAGTGACCGCATCACCAGCAAGACGGTCGACGGTGCCGCCAACAGCTGCTTAATCCCCCGATCATCGCAGCGGCGATGGGCCTCCCTTGCCATGCGGCAGGAGCGAGCCGGTCGGATGGTGCGCCTGCGGACACCGTTCCAGGTGCAGGTCGATGCTGGTGGCTGACGGCATTGTCGAGCCACCCGTTTCGTCGCACCCGCTGTCCTCGGCGCATGATCAAGATCGCTCCAGACCCTGGCACTGACCCGCTACGCCCTCACCTCGACCCGTCGGCCGATCAACGATCAGTGTTCCTCATCAGGCAATGAACCCAGAGTGCCGCCGGAGCCGCGACCGTCACGCCGGCTATCGGAGAGCGAGGGTGACAGCGTCGCTTGCCTCGGGAACGCTTTGGCCACCGCGGCAACGCGGTTGGTCACCTGCATTCTTTGGAAGATGTGTTCGCAATGCGTGCGGACGGTTCCCTCGGAAAGGCGCAGTTGGGACGCGATCTGGTGGTTGGTGTTCCCGGCGGCGATGAGCCGCATCAGTTCCCACTGCCTCGGCGTAAGGTCCACGCCAGCCTCACGCCGCCGGATACTCGCCTGCAGGATCGCGATACGCGGCTGAATGAGACTCAGCAGAAGGCAGTCGCGCTCGGTGAACTCCCGGCCAGTGAACCGCCAGAGAAGCAGGCGATGATGTACCTGGCCCTCCGGCGGAAGCGCAACGGTGATCTCACCCCGGACACCGAGCCCACGTATCCATTCGCCGTAGGGTGTTTTGCTCCACATCGGCCAGTCGGGTTCGGCAAGCATTCGACGCGCTGTGGTGTAGTCGCCGGTGCGCGGCCAATAGTCACACAACCCGCGCCAGTACGAGGCCCAGAAGGACGTCTTTACCTCATCAGTCTCGAACGGATCACCCTCCGCACCGCCGAAGGTCGCCTGGTGGCGATGCACCGTCTGATTCCCGACATCGTGTGACTCGAAGGTGACCTCGTCGCAGCCGATGAGGTCCCTCAACCCAGTCAACAACGACCCCGGAAGCGGGCCACCCGCGTCATCGACCTGCGCGGGACCGGTCAGATTGAGCAGGCGTCGCAGATCCTTCGCGGTAACGCTCAGGTCCATACCGCACCTCCGCCCCCTCCAACGTAGCCGATCAAACACGGAAGCGATATACGACGAACGTCGGATGGCGCATCGGCAGGAGTCGGCGGACAGTCTGATGCTGTGCACCACGCCGCTGACGCTCGGACTGACATGACGCCCGATCCCGAATATCTCGACATCGGCCCGAACCGACCGCCTCGACGGCCGGCCACCATCGCCCTCATGACGGTGTCCACCACCGTTGTCCTTCTCGCCGTCTGGGCGGTGAACAGCCGGCCCGAACCGATCCCGCCCGACCCGCTGGTGAATGCCCCGACGATCGCCATAGCCAAGATCCAACCGTTGGATGCCGGTCCCATCTTCATCCAAACCACGGTCCCCACACCACAAGAGACCGAAAACAACCACTACTTCGATCTCTATCGAGACCGCCGCCTGCTCGACGCGGGAACCTATGTCTTCGAGCCGGGCTGGGCCTTCAGCTTTCAGGGCAGCCGAGGCACGTTCGCGATTGTTGGACACCACCTCGTCCTACACGGGCCGTTGCGCTACCTGGACTGGACCCTAGAGGGCGGCACCCGCGGCTACGCCGGCCTGACCGGATCGGGCACTGCAGAGTTCCTCTACCCCGAACCTCACCTGAACGGAATCCTTGGACGGCTCTCCGGCCAGCTCCAGACAGCGCCGGCGCCCCGGGTGCACTACATCCTTGCCACCCCGATGGGGCCCGGTCGCAAGCAGTTTCGCATTCGCTAATCGAGATGACCAACCGACGAGCCGACGAATCGACCAGGCCGTGACGAGCAACCGCTAGATTGTCGTGCCCGCGCCCGGAGACTCACCCGAACGGCAATGGCACCACGCGCTCCAGTGCAAGATCAACGTCTGACCACGGCTGACAGCCCCGCCCTCTTCCGCGTCCAAGTTAGGCGCTCCGCTCTACGAAAGACGTCCGACCACGGGAGCGGATGAATGTGACGGTCGGGTGAGCTCGACGATGTCCATCGGGTCGGCGCCGCCGGCCGGCAGGCTACGCGCGAGCGCCGGCGAGTGCGGGTCGGTGACCTGTCCCTCCAGCTCGACCAGGCGGATGCCGGGGGCACGTAGGGCCCGCACCGAGGCGGCGACCGTGGCGAGCAGCAGGGTGTCACCGTCGGGTTGCTCCGGGTCGACTGTCTCGGAAACGACGAATCCGACCCTGCCAGCCGTTCGGGCTGACCAGGCTGAACGCGACCACGGATCCGGTCTCCTCGGTGCTGATCATGGACAGCTGCGGATCGACACCGGTGGCGTAGTGATCCCAGTGGTCGCGAATGCGCTCCGACCGCACGGCACCGAACGGGCGATGGGTCCGGTCGTAGTAGATCGCCCAGGCGTCGATCACCAACTCGAGTTCCACCTCAGCCATAGGCCGGGTGCGGTACCCGGACGGCAGCGGCTGCTGGTCAGCCCAAGTCCTTCCCGACTCGCTCGTGGGATCGATCCACGGTCCCCGGTACTGGATGCGCACCGCACAGCCGAGCGATTAGGCGAACTCGCGCCGCCAGGTTTGACTGGACATCACCCGTGCGCACACGGGGAAAGGCTGATCGGCACGGGTGCAGACGGCCTCGAACAGCGCTGCCCCGACGCCACGGCGACGATGATCATGGGTGACGTGTATCTCGACAAAATAGGTGTCGGTGACCGGAGGGAGTAAAATCCGGCCGACTCCGACGAGTTGATCATGGTCGACGGCAACCATGGACGCTGCCACTGGGGTGAGTCCTGGTCGATTGGCGGAACAGGAAGGTCGACCGGAACGATGTCGTCCACCTGTAACGGACGCAGAGCGGGCCCAGCCGGAGAATTGTTTGGTGACGGGGTCATGGCACACGACTATGACACCCGGATTTAGCCGGATCAATAGCTTCTTTGCCGAATTTCGTGAGGGTTTTCTGGCGCACGGCGTAAGGCCGGAATCGCTACTGACAAAGGTTATTCTACCGGATCTCAGTGCTGTCCGTCGACAGAACGACCCGCCTTTTTCACGGCTCGACCGCTGCTCTTCCTACCTGGGGCCGAGCGGTCCAGGCCGTAGCGATGCTGTCGTCGCACGGATTGCACGTCCTGCTTGATGACGTCCGCCGCAGTGCGTCCGAGGATCGCTCATGATTCGCAGCGGTTCACTCAGGGAGTCGAGGCTGACACGGTCTGAGGATCGAGTCGCGAACTGTGCGCGTGATGAATGCGGCGTACTGCTCCCGCGACTGGCCGTCCAGGTGCACGAATCGGACATAGCTCTCGACGCTGGTCAGCACGCAGTGCGCTTCGACGAGTTCGTCGAACGGCACGTCGGTGCGCAGCAAACCGAGCTCGGCGACGACACCGAGGATCCGTTCGGTCTGCGTCCTGATCGAGGCCAGCCTGCCGTGGAGCAGCTCACGCAGCTCGGGATCGCCGTGCGCGGCACCGGTGAACGCCGTCCAGATCCCCGCCGACGCCTCGTTGACGGCCAGCGATGCCGTACCGGCGAACCGTGCGAGTTCGTCACGATCGCGGATCTCCAGCAGGGCCTTGCCGAGTCCGGTGTTGAAGAAGTCGTCCTCGCCCTCAGTTCCCAGCGAGGCGAGCTCCACCGCCGCCCAGATCAGAGACGACTTCGGACCGTGCTTCTGCACGGTCTCGACCGACACGCCCGCCCGCTCCGCGATCTGTGCGAACGTCGTTGCCTGATAGCCACGTGCGCCGAACATCTCGACAGCCGCCTCGACCACCCGTCGTCGGGTCTGTGCCGCGTGGAGCTGACGCAGATCGGAGCGGTACGCCCGAGTCTTCTGGTCGCGCTTCACGGATGCGCCGTCCTGTCTCGGATATTGACTACTGTCTGATACAAGTGAATACTATAACACGGTAGCCAATTTGACCGGCTGGCTCAAGGGGGCATTCGGATGTTGTCGATCATCATCGCCACGGTGCCCATCCACGGGCATGTCATACCCCTGCTGACGGTGGCCCGACACTTCGTGGACCGTGGCGACCGCGTGCGATTCATCACCGGATCGCGGTTCGCCCCGGTGCTCGAGGCCACCGGGGCCGAGCATCTGCCGTTGCCGGCAGACGCCGATTTCGACGACCGCCGCGACTGGGACCAGATCTTCCCCGAACGCGCCGCATTGAAGGGTTCCAAGGCGATCGCCTTCGACATCGAGAACATCTTCGTCCGTCCCGGCCGTGCCCAGTACGACGCCGTGATGGCCGCGCACTCGGCGGCGCCGGCCGATGTCGTGCTGACCGACCCGGCCTTCGCCGGCGGCGCGTTTCTGCTCGGCCATCCGGTGAGCAGCCGGCCTCCGCTGGTGATGTGTGGCGTGCTGCCGCTGATGATCTCGAGCCGCGACACCGCCCCGTACGGCATGGGGCTGGTCCCGATCCGCGGCCCGGTCGGCAGGGTTCGCAACCGAGTGCTCGCTGGAGCAGCCGACAAGATCTTCCTGCCGGTCACCAGAATCGCCGACCAGATGTTCGACGATCTGCACGGTCGACCCGTACCGTTCCCGATCCTGGACTGGCCACGGTTCGCCGAGGCGATCGTCCAGTTCACCGTGCCGGGCTTCGAGTACCCGCGCTCCGACGGGCCCGCCAACCTGCACTTCGCCGGCCCGATCTCGGCGTCGGGCTCGCAAGCGCCGCACCCGTCGTGGTGGCCGGATCTGGACGGCTCCCGGCCAATCGTCCACGTCACCCAAGGCACGATCGCGAACCGGGACTATCGACAGATCATCGCACCGACCCTCAACGCCCTTCGCGACGATGACGTGCTCGTGGTCGTCGCAACCGGCGGGCGGCCCCTTGACACCTTGCCGGAGCTACCCGACAACGCGCGCGCCGCGGAGTTCCTGCCCTACGACGAGCTGCTGCCGCGAACGGATGTCTTCGTGACGAACAGCGGCTACGGAGGCGTCCAGTACGCGCTGCGTTACGGGGTGCCGATCGTCGCGACCAGCGGCCACGAGGACAAACCCGAGGTCGCCGCCCGGGTCGCCTGGTCCGGTGCCGGCAGACGGCTCAACACCGAGCGACCTTCCCCCGCCGCCGTCCGCCGTGCGGTCCATGCGGTGCTGCGCGACGGCCGCTATCGGGCGGCCGCCCACCGCCTGTCCGAGCAGATGGAGACGGCCGGCGGGTTGCCGCAGCTGGCCCGCATCGTCGCCGGATTGACAGTCGGCTCCGCGCCCTCCCCCCAGGGCGCCGTCAGGGCCGGCTCGCAGAAGCAGACAGGTGGGAAGGAACGAAATGACTAGTGCGTGTCCCTGAAGCATCTGTACGTTTCTGTCAGTCCACCGCGGGCGACGTCGGACAGCATCTCGAGGGGCAGGTCCCATGTGGCTTGTGCCGAACTGGGCCTCGGCCGTACGGATGTGACTACCGGGCAGGCGTGTCTTCGGCAGGCGCGACTGCGGGCGGGATGTTGGCGTTGCGGTGGAAGACGTTGCCCGGATCGTAGGCGGCCTTGACCGTCTGCAGCCGGGTGAACTTGGTGCCGTAGACGTCCTGGACGTCAGAGACGTCGGGCTCAGGCATGACGTTGACATAGGTGCCGGAGCCGAGCGCGTACGGCCTCAGTTCGTCGGCCAAGTCGCGGATCCACTGACGCTCCGCCGGCAGCATCTCCTTCTCCGGGCAGAGGCCGATGAAGTTGCCGAAGTAGCACGGAGTTCTCGGGCCACCGAAAGCCGTGGCCTCTTCGGCGACGTGGGTGTAGGCGCCGTCCAGCCAATAGAAGATCAGCAGCGACAGCGGTGAGCTCTTCTTCGGAACGTATGCCGTGAGCACGTCGATCACTTCGTCGGTGAGGTCTGGAAGGTAGGCCCCCTTGTCGTAGCCGTAGGATCCCCAGCCGTTCGGCTCGTCGATCAGTCTCTGGAGCGCTACGTAGGGCATCGGAGTGACGAGGTCGAACAACGGCGGCAGGGTGGAGCGCACACGCTGTACGGCCTGCTCATGCTCGACCGGGTCGCCGAACCCGGTGAGTAGCAGAGCGTAGCCGGTTTCGAACTGGTGTTCGGGTGGCACGAATGGAGCTGGAGGTGTCGTCAGTCCGGCCACCGGCACCGCGTTGAGAGAGATCGGGAGATCGTGGATGAGGTCCCGCATCAGCCGGAGGGCAGCGGTCCCCTGATCGAGCCCCCAGAAGAAGAGCCCGAACTGGACAATCGGCCCGACTTCTTGCAACCGAAACTCGAACTCGGTCACGACGCCGAAGTTGCCGCCGCCGCCGCGGATCGCCCAGAACAGGTCCGGGTGCCTCTGGTCGTCGACGTGCAGGACGCGCCCGTCCGCTACGACGATTTCAGCAGAGACAAGGTTGTCGATCGAGAGGCCGGCGAGGCGTGAGAGCCAACCCATGCCTCCGCCGAGGGTGAGGCCGCCCACACCGGTGTGGCTGATCATTCCCACAGGGGTTGCCAGGCTGTGTTTCTGGGCTGCGGCGTCGAGGTCGGCGAGCAGCGCACCGCCCGCGACGCGTGCCCGTCCGGTCTCGGCGTCTACGCTGACCCGGTTCATCCGGCTCAGGTCGATGACCAGGGCGCCATCGCCACTGGAGTATCCCGGGAAGCTGTGCCCGCCACCCCGCACGGCGATCTCCAGGCCGGCCTCTGTGGCTGCCAGCACGGCCGTGCGGACGTCATCGACGGACTCGCATCGTGCGATCATGGCCGGTCGGCGGTCGATGTCGGCGTTCCACAATCGGCGGGCCGTTTCGTATTCCGAGTGCTCCGGTTCGATGAGCTCGCCATGAATGTTGCTCCGCAGCGCATCGAGCACCTTGCCGTTCACCTGGGCCATGCCTGGGCCTCTCTCGAAGGCGCGTCGTCCTCGCGAGACGCGACCAGCCGTCTTAGTGCCGAATTGTCGATACAGTATCACTGAAATGATTGGGAGGACCAAACAGCGAGTGTTCTGTGCCGCGGCTACAGTGAACGTAAAATGACTCTTCTGACGAGCCGGGCTGAGAAGGCAGAGGCCACCAGGTCCCGGGTGATCGCCCGGGCACGGGACCTGTTTCTGGTGCAGGGGTACGCCGCGACATCCACGCGGCAAATCGCCGCAGACGCCGAGGTCACCGAACGGACCCTGTTCAACATCGTGCCCACCAAGAGCGACCTGCTCCGCGAAGTGCTGAAGACCTACGTCTTCGATCAGGAGTACGGGCCCCTCCTCCAACGAAGCGACTACGCCCCTATCTTGGCCAGCGACAGCCCTGAGGCATTCCTCACGGCGTAAACCCGCTGAGTGGTTCGCCTCCACGGACATACCTCGGCGATTGCCGAGATGTGCCGCGCCGCGGCCGGCGTCGATCCCGGGGCAGCCCAGATCTGGCGGTGGGGCAACGACCAGCAGATCACCGACCTGATCGACCTGGCCAAGTGGCTGCGCCAGCGCGGCTGGCTCCGAGCGGACACCACGCCGACTGAAGCCGGCCGTTCCCTCGCAGTGCTCTCCGGCCACGAAACCTATTGGCGACTCGTGAGCGAGCAGCACTGGAGCACGACAAGGTACCGCCGCTGGCTCCATCGGCACTGCGCCCTCGAGCTCACGTCCTCGGGCGCAGACCTGACCGAAGTGGCCTTATGTCCGGCGAAGACGCCCGACCGACCCCAATGTCTCGCGCCTGAACGTCGGGGGCAGGCGACTTGACCACGGCACTTTGAGGCGGGGCACCGCCGGCCGCCGGAATGATCTTGGTCGCGATAGCGGCCTGGGACAACCGCTCTCTGTCCATGCCTCGGCCTCGGGGAGGCCCTGTTCCCTCAAGACGGTCAATGTCGTCCAGCACTGTGGCGCGAGAGGGCGACAAACCTGGAGGCACGCCATACCTCCGAGCGGTGGCGGCTGCGGCGCGACGGGGTCTGTTGCTTGGTGGCGTAGCTCGGGGCGATCTGCACGCGTGCGTCGCGCAGGACCTCACAGATCGGCTCGACCCCGAGCTTTCGGCCCTCGACGGTGCGGTCGCTGGTGACTGTCGATGTAGTCCACGACCACCGTTACCGGCACCTCCCGGGCGGGGCGGGGTCGGCTAGTTGGGGGCCGGCGGCCCAGCTCATCCCTTGTCGGCGCTTGTTGATCTTGGATCGTGCTTAGCTCACCGGAGTTGATCAAGTCCCGACGTGCTATCGCCGGGCGCTTGTGTTGATCATGCTTCTACTGAGTTGATCTTGGTTGGCCGTGCCATCGTGACTTCACCACCGACCAGCTCAACCAGCGGCACGTTGTCCCGCGCATGGTCAAAGGCAAACCGTTGAACGGTGACCGGTCAGCCATCACGCCCGATGGGAACCTGATCGCCATCGCTACCGGGACACAGACCTCGCGGCCTCACCGATTCGGGTGCGCATGGTTCGGGCCTCCGCGTCTGCGGCGACCCGGAATGCCGAGCCAGCCGTGGAAGGGCCGGTCGCCGACGCCGAACCGGTCGGCACCCCAGCCGCTCGGCTGGTCGAACTCAACACTGCGGCCGCGGCCTGGTGGGCCGAGCAGTACACCGACAGCCCTGCCGCCGCGTACATCGGCGGCAGGCTCGGCGACGACCTGGCGATCGATGACCGGGTCACCGTCGGGTACGCCCCGCCCGGTTGGTCCGACCTCACCGACCACCTCCGGGCTGGTGGTGCCACCGACACCGAGCTCGTCGACGCCGGACTCGCGAAGTGGTCACGCCGCGGCACCCTCATCGATATCATGCGCGACCGCGTCGTGTTCGGCATCCGCAACCGTGACGGTGACCTGGTCGGGTTCACCGGCCGCGCCGCACCCGATGACAACTCCGCCCCGAAGTGGCTCAACACCCCGACCACCGCCATCTTCACCAAGGGCGACCTGCTGTTCGGACTCACCGAAAACCAGGACCGGCTCGCCGGCGGAGCCACCCCGGTCCGCGTCGAAGGCGTCATGGACGCCCTCGCCGTCACGCTTGCCAGCGAAGGTCGTGCTGTCGGCCTCGCACCCCTCGGCACAGCACTCACCGCAGCCCAAGCCGACCACCTCACCCACGCCGCCACGAACCAGCTCGTGCTGCATGCCACCGACGATCACCCGGCCGGGCTGAAAGCCGCCAGACGGGACTACTGGCTCCTCACCGCCCGCGGCATCGACATCCGGAAGCTGGTCCTCACCGACGGCGAACGGGCCTTCAACGACCCCGCCGACGCCTACAGCGCCGCCCCGACCAGCCTCACCGCAACCCTCGGCGCGGTCGACATCGCACCGTCACTCGCCGCACACCTGATCGCCGACACCCTCAGCCAGCGCCGTCAACAGCTCAGCGACGGCAACCTGTACGCCGTCGTTGGAGTCGCCCGAGAACTCGGGGCGATGCTTGCCGACTCAGCCAACGACGATCCATCTCGCTACATCGAGCTGCTCACGACCACGACCAACGAAGCCGGCCGATCCTGGGACAGGCCGACCGAGGAGGCTCCATCCGCGGAGCAGGGCAACCAAGCCGGCCACGCAGAACTGCCGGGCGTGTCTGCTGTTGAGACTGAGGACGCGACCACAGGTTCAGATCTTCACAGCGCCGCGTCGTCGATCGAACGCGTCGAGCGGTTCCATCAACGCCTTGGTCGCGCCGCGGCGACGCTCAGCGCACTGCGCCAGTCCGAAGCCGAGCGCATTCAGCCCGTGAGCACCGATCGCGAGCAAAGCGGTGAAGCACGGGTATCGGAGACCCGCACGGAGCAGCACCGTCGCGAGGAAGATTGGCGGCGCGGGATCCAACTCGATGAGCCCGAACGCGAGCGGTCAAGGATCGGGTGTGATGTCGGGGCCGGTGGTCTGGCCGAGAATTGTGGTGTCGAGATCGCCGTCCACAGGTCTCCCGCCGTCCACAACCTCAGCCGTCCTCGGGGTGACCGGTCCGCTGTGTCGCAATCTGACCGGGACTTCTGCATCGGTCGAGCGATAAGCCCAGCTGCCCGGCGTTTGTTCAGGCGGGTCGGACAAGGCTGGACGACTGCGGACGCATCGACCCGTGCTTTCGCTGCTGCGCCTTCATGCTGCAGTCGACAGCCGCATGTCGCACCCCAACCCGCTATTGCTGTCAGCTCGGAAAGGCACTCGGGAATCGGGTTTCGAGTCGAGAATGTTGGCCGAGGTGGGGGTGATGGCAATGCGGTACGTCACGACGTCCGCCGGGAACGAATCCATGATCGGCCCGCCTTGCTCGTCGCCCAGGTAGCGCTGGGCGGCGGCGTACCTCCCCGGTTCCGACGTCGACCTGCTTCGGCTCCGAACTGCCCACACCAGGAGATTCCGGGGCCTGCTCGTGCTAGAGCCGGATCTCAGCGATGACTCCGGCGTGGTCGGATGGCCACAACGGTGGGGTAGTCCGGAACGGCTTGTCGCCGACGAGGATAGCGTTGTCGCGGGTCGAGCGTGCCGCGCCTCGGCTGAGGATCAGGTCGATGCGGGTCCGCAGCGTTGAGGTCGGGTTGTTGAGCGCTCCCGGGGCCAGCGGTGGTGTGTTGGACACCTGGCAGCATGAACTGCCCGGGCCCAACTTGTGTTCGTTCCAGAGGTCGCGGAACTTGCCTGGCGCGGTCAGCTGCCGGTAGGTGGTTGTTGTCGATCCGTCGGCGGCGGAGTTGAAATCACCGACGGCGATGATGGTGCCCCCTCGTCCGGGTCCGGCGAGGAACTCGGCCGCTTGTGCCTGTTGGGTGGCGGGAAAGTTCTCGGTCTCGAGGTGGGTCGTGGTGAACCGGAAGCGCTGCCCGTGCAGTCGCGCGTCGATGCTGGCCCAACCACGGTCGAATGAGAGCGGGCCGACCGGCGAGGGGAGTACCTGTTGGGCCTTGTATTGCCCGCTGCGCGGGTTGTCCCAGCTGAGCCGGCGCGTGTGATCGTTGACCAAGATCACGTCGCGGTCGTTCAGCTGCACGGTGCAGGTGATCGTCGGTCCGGGCTGTACACAGCCCGGCAGCGCCAGGGGCACCGGCCCGATCGAGGCGTTGTCGGCCACGGCTGCCACCGTGTAGTGCAGTCCACGGGCGTCCAACGCAGCCTGCAGGATCGTGAGGAAGTCATAGCCGGGAGGCCGGTTCGCGCCTGTCGTTGTCCAGTTGGTGACTTCCTGCAGTCCGATCAGATCCGGGTGGTTGGCGTTGATCTCGTCGGCGATCGCCGCGGCTCGCGCGGGGAAGTTGGTGTACTGGACGGTGCTGTAGATCTGGGCGACTGCGGCGACGAACGCGGTGGGGCTTGTCGCAGTCAACGCGGGCGCCAGGCTGGAGCCCAGGTAGAGGTTCTGGGTCATCACCCGCAGGTCGGTCCGGTGACGGTCGGTCCGGTGAGGAGTGGACGCGTCTGCTGGCAGCGCCGGAAGCAGGACCACCGCCGCCGCGACGACGCCTGCCACGACTCGTCGGATTCTGGAACGTGCGTCGAACCGGTTGGTTGGCATGGCGTTCGCCCCTTCTTATGGGTCCGGCGGACCTGTTGGTGAGTGTAGGGCTGCTCCAGAGGTTCGGCCGGACCCAGATGAGGTCATCCCATCGGCCGGAACGACGTTTGAACGCGGACGCCCTGGGCGTTCGTGGCGGTACCTCGAGCACCTAGACACCGAGTCCAGAGTGCCCGCATGTCGCCCGTCCCGGCCCGAAGCGTACGCAGGTCGCCGGCATAGACGGAGACACCTGGTGCAGACTGCGCCCGGATTGCTCTGATAGGCCACGGATGTCGGATCATCTTTCTGGCACAGGCCGTGTTGGGCCAACGCTTCTGGACGTTCAGGTGCTGAGTTCGGTTGCGCAGTGTCGGTGGAGCCAGCGGCGGTACCGCTGGGGGCTCCAGTTCTGTTCGACGACCAGCCGCCAGTAGGTTTCGTGGCCGGCTATGACGGCGAGGGAGCGGGCCGCCTCGGCGGGGGAGAGGCCGGGTCGGAGCCATCCGCGTTTGCGGAGTTCGGTGGACAGGTTGTGGAGATCGGTGACTTGTTGCTGGTTGCCCCAGGCCCAGATCTCGGCAGCCCCTGGGTCGCTGCCGGCGGCGGCCCGGGTCATCTCGGCCACCGCCGACGTCTCTCGGTGCAGGTTGTTCACCCAGCGGGTGAATTCGGTCAGGAACGCGGCGACGGTCTGGGTGCGGAGGACGGGCTGGAAATCTTTCCGTTCGAGCAGGGGTCCGAAGTCGTCGGTGAACACGAAGGTCAGGAGGACCTGGCGGAGCAGGTCACTCTTGTTGGCGACGACGTTGAACAGGGTCCGCTCGGTGACATGGGCCTGGGCGGCAACCTCGCGGGTGGTGGTGGCCGCGAAGCCCTGGGCGAGAAACAGGTGGAGGGCTTGCTCGAGCACGCGTCGGTGGGTGGCCGCGGCCTTCTCGACGCGGCTCTCATGAGCAGTCATTACACGACCACTGTAATGCGTCGACGAGCGCGTTGAGAGCGGGCGTCTTGTGGCCGACTTGATTTCAGTGTTACTATAGTGATTGCTGGTGCGGGCCCGTTGTGCCTAGTCGACCACCCGCCGAGGAGTTTGGCATGACCGAGGCGGCGCGGCCAGTTGAGGCCCAGTACGCGGCGTCGAGGCGCCGCTTGGCGCTGGTCGGCGTCGTCTGGTTGATGTCTGGGTGTGTCCTGGTGGGTTGTGGTGGATCACCGGCGGAACCCACCGCGACCACGCCCGCACGCCCATCCCCGACCGCGCCCAGCCCAACTCCACCGCCCTCGGAGGCGTCGAGCCCGCCGTCGGCCGGGTCGTGGAGCGGATCGGGTCCGTCGTTCGGGGCGGATCGGGTGCGGTGGCCGGGAACCCTGGACGGCGCACGACAGTGTTGGCGAAAATGCCGAAGACACTCGGCGGCAAGGCCGGGGAGGTGTCCTACACCTCCGGCGACAGGGATGACCCGGCCCGCGACGCCGGGGTGAGCTACGGGTCGCTGGGGTCGGTGACCGTGTTCGAGGAGTACGCCACCGACGACACCGGCTCGGGCAAGCCGGGCGTGATGAGTGCCAGCAGCTTGTTGTCGGCTTCGTTCGGTCTGATGTACGGGTGTGCGAAGGGGACCTATCACGGCACGGCACCCCGCCCGATGTACCCACACGGAGGGCCCGGGATGAGCGAAGCATCCGCTGAAACGGCCGTCGTGGTTCTCGTGCCGGATCGACGGCGCCGAAGGCGACGACAGTTTCTCCGGCTACGCGGTCGGGTGGACCAGCAAGAAGACGGCCTGGCTGGTCGTGGCGAAAGACGAGAAGACCGCCAGGTTGCTGATGACGGCACTGCATGAGGCGGCCGGATGAACCACCGCCGGGTGGTCATCGCGGGGGCCGGACCGACCGGCCTGTACCTCGCCATCGCCCTGGCTCGCCGGAACCACCAGGTGATCGTCGTCGACCGGGATCGCGGGCCGGCTCCCGACGGGTCGTGGGGGCGTAAGGGTGTGATGCAGTTCCACCATCCCCACGGATTCCGCGGCCAGGTCGTCGACGCCCTGATCGCCGAGATGCCCGAGGTGCTGCGACGCGATGATCACGGCCGGCGCCGTGCCCGCGACGATGCCGGCCTTGCCGGGACGCATCGTGGGCTTGAGAAGCCGACGTGAACTGTTCGAACGGGTCCTGCGTGCAGCCGCCGAACGAGAACCGGGAGTCGATCTGCGCCTCGGCCACGCCGACCGGCCGCTTGCCGACCGTGGACGGGTGACCGGGCTGGTCGTCGACGGGCAACGGGTCGACGCCGAGATGGTCATCGACGCGTCGGGCCGGGTCGGGCGACTCGGCCAGGGACTACGTGCACCGGCCCGGGGCGGCGACTGCGGCCTCGCCTATGTGTCCCGCCAATACGAATTGCTGCCCGGCGCCGAGGAGGGCCCGGTCAACTCGCCGATGGGTCTGGTCGCCAACCTGCCCGGCTACCAGGTGGTGGTATTCCCGCACGACAACCGCACGTTCTCCACCCTGATCGCCCGGCTGGCCTCCGACCGCGACCTCGCCCAGCTGCGGGACCAACGCGCCTTCGACGCGGCCTGCCGCGCCATCCCCGCCCTGACGACATGGACCAGACCCGACCGGAGCAGGCCCATCACCCCCGTGCTTCCCGGCGGCCGGTTGACGAACTCCTACCAAGGGCAGCGAGATGCCGCCGGCACGGTGGCCCTTCCCGGCCTGGTCTTCGTCGGCGACGCCGTCTGCACCACGACCCCGACAGCCGGTCGCGGTGTCGCCACCTCACTGATGCAGGCCCAGCACCTGCTGGGCCTTTTGGACCGGCACGGCGACGACCTGACGGCGTGTTCGCTGGCCCTGGAAGACTGGTCCGACGCCAATATCCAGCCCTGGTTCGACGACCATGTCGCGATGGACGCCGCCCAGGTTTCACGCTGGTCCGGTCACGACATCGACCTCACCCAGCCATTGCCGTCGGATCTGATCGTGATGGCGGCCGATGTCGACCCCACCATCATCGATGTCGCCGCGCCCTATCTCGCGATGGCGGCCCCGCCGAGCAGCCTGCTGCCCGTCGAGCCGCGAGCCCGTCAGATCTACGAGACGGGTTGGCGACCCGACGTCCCACCGGGTCCGAGTCGTGACGAGCTCGCCACCCTCGTCACGGAAACCGTCGGCACCGGATGACGACGACCTCGACCAGCACGCGGGCATGCCATCACGATCACCGCGGAGGATCGCGTGGAAGCTTCGTACTGGATCAACTCGATCCGCTCCGTCGGCACGGTCGACTCCATCTGGTGCTGTGCTTCGGAGGGACGCCTGCCGATGACCACATGTCCAGCCGCGACCCTCAGGCACATACCGGGTTCCAGCACGCCGGCACGAGCGTTGGAGACCGGCCTGGCTGAAGTTGGTCTGCTTTGCTGATCGTGTCAACGACAAGCCGCTGGCGCGGCTGGTTTGTGAAGTGCAGACCCTGGTTGTCCGTTCGGGCTGGGTGCATGATGGTGGCGCGTCCCGCTTCGGGTGGGTTCTTCGACTGGGGTACCGATGAACCGTCGAGAGGGTGTGGTCGGCCGCCGCTTCTGGCTTCAGCTGGGCTTCTTCCGCTGCGGCGTTCGTGCTGATGGTCGTGACGCTGATCAGTCGGGAGTGGGTCGAGTTCCTCACCGGCTGGGATCCTGATCGCGGGGGCGGTGCTTTCGAGTGGCTGGTGGTTGCCGCGTTGGGGTTAACTGCGATCGGGTTCGGAATTGCGGCCCGCGCCGAATGGAGACGAAGCCGGTGGCTGGGAACGGCGAGAAGATCCGGCGATGCCTAGCCCGTTTCGTGCCGGTCGGGTTGTCGTGGCGCTCCGACGGCTGGCTGAGTTATGAGTCGACGCATTCCGAAGTTCGGTCCGGCTCAGGTCCTTGGAACGGCGAACCGGGGTCCGGATCGGCCGGTCCGTTTTCGGGTGCCTGCGCCTGCGATGGGGTGGTCATTGTGCACCCCGCGAGGGATCGCTCCTGCCCCCGACCAGCCGAGTGTGGTGTCGTCCTCGCCGGCATCAAGGCCAAGCCCCTTCGGGGTGGCCTGCGGCCAGCCTTGACATCGGCTCCGGGCGCCACCGATCAGCCTGGAACGGGCGCAGGTTCCCAACAAGATCAAAAACCAGCTAAGCGGAGCCTCCACGGTTTGAGGGGATTGCCAATTGGTGTTGCCGACGGGCGGAGGTTGGTGGCGGCGACCTCGACCGGGGTGTGGTGGTCTGTTCTTCCGGCTGCAACGGATCCGCCGGGAGGGCGTGTCTTCTCTTGGCATGGGGCGCGTTGGGGTGCCGGGGCGGCGACGGCCGTCGGTTGCACGTCATTGGTGATCGTCGACGGGTTGCCGGTCGTGTCAGCAGCCACCGGCGGCACGATCTGGTCGGGAAGCTGGGACCTACGTGGGGGCTTGGTGATGAGCCAGGTGTTCACCGGGGTGGCCGGAGGGGGCCGGTCCTCTCTTGCGGTGTGTACCGGGCAGCCGAGCCATCTGTGGTGTGTTGTCGCGCAAGGGGGTCCCCTTACGGCGACGCCCACGTGGCGGCTTCCTGACTCGTCGAAATCGAACACTTCAAGCCGCCGCCTCGAGGAAACCGACAAGACAATGAGAACGGCGGATCCCAGCCGACCTGTCGTGCATCTGGTCTGCGACGGGTCGCTAACGACAGGTTCGGCAAGAACCTGATGTCGAGCGGCCGGCCCACCCGACAGCCCGGCCGACAACTCAGGCGACCGTCTGGAAGGCGGACATCATCATCATGTCCTCGTGCTCGAGGTTGTGGCAGTGCAGCAGGAACCGACCGAGGTGGTCGGTGAACCGGACGGACACCTCGACCTGCTCCAACGGCGCGAGGTCGATGGTGTCCTTCCAGCCGTGATCCCACGGTCCGGGTCCACGGTCGCCCCGCCGGCGCACCTGGAACGGGTCGAGGTGGACATGCACCGAATGGTGCAGGTCGCTGCTGAATCGCCAGATCTCGACGTCGCCGAGCTTCGGCGCCGCGTCCATCCGCTGCGGATCGAACGGCAGACCGTTGATCACCCAGGGCGCAGTGGTCGCGGTCCCGCGGGCGAAGTGCCACTCCCGGACGGTCGCGCCCGCACGAGGCACCAGGGGCTCGAGCTCGGCCAGCCGCCCGGGCACGTGACTGTCGTCGCGGGCCCGGCGGACCACCCGAAACCGCATCACGGCGTCGGTGCTACCGACCCCGAGCGCATTGGTCAGGGTCACTGTCGTTCCGATCGGGTAGCCGGCGAAGTCGACGATCACGTCGAACCGCTCGGCCGGAGCGAGCTGGATCGCCTGCTGGTCCCTGGGTGCATCGAGCAGACCGCCGTCTGAGCCGATCTGGACGAAGGACGGACCTTCCGGTGGCGGCGGGTCGAGAGCCAGCCGGTAACGGCGGGCATTCGATGCGTTGATCAGCCGGAACCGGTAGCGGGTCGCATCGACGGCCAGCTCCGGCCAGGGCCGACCGTTGACCAGGATGACGTCGCCCAGCATCCCGGCGTCGTACGCGCCGAAGAGGCCCGGCGGATCCATCAGCTCGGGATCCAGCGAGGGATAGCGAAACCTGCCGCTGGTGTCGAAGCAGCGGTCCATGATCATCAACGGCAGATCGTGATCGCCCGAAGGCAGCTCGAGGGAGTCCTCGACGTCGTCGGTGATCACGTACAGACCGGCCAGCCCGCGCCAGACCTGCGGACCGGTGAAGTCCATCCGGTGGTCGTGGTACCAGAGCGTGGCCGCGCGCTGATCGTTCGGATAGTGGTAGGCCCGGCTGCCCGTGGTGACCACGCCACCCGGATGGCGGTGCACCGCACCGTGGTGCGGGCCTGACGTCGGAAGCACCAGGTCGGTCGGGTAGCCGTCGCTCTCGGAGGGGGTATGGCCGCCGTGCAGATGGACCACGGTCGGCACCGGCAGCTGGTTGCGATGGGTGATGGTGACCCGCTCCCCGCGTCGCGCCCGGATGGTCGGTCCGGGCAGCAGACCGTCGTAGCCGAACACCTCGGTCGGCAGTCCGGGCAGGATGTCCACGGTCGCGGTCCGCTGCACGATCTCGTACGTCGTCGCCTCAGCAGTCCGCGCGATCGGCTGCTTGACCTGCGGCACGGCGAACGGGACGGAGAAGCGCTCCGGGAGTGGGGCCGTGCTGGACAACAGCTGGGCGGTCTGGTCGGTGGACGCGTTGCGGCCACAGCCCGCCGCGCCGAGCACGGCAGCGCCGGCGAGGCCGCCCAGCGTTCCGACCAGGAACCGGCGGCGACTGAGCCTCATCGGGTCGCCGCCTCGCGATCTCCTCGGTCGTCGGCGGGCACTCCTGGCCCGGCCGCCCACCGGGTGCAGGAGGCGACGGCGAGCGCGACCCCGGCGACGATGACGAAGACGCCGAGGGGGATGTGCACGGCCAGGTTTCGGACGAAACCCTCGTGGACCTGGAGGATCTCGGCGGCGACCAGGATCACTACCACCGGCGGGAGTTGTCGCCGCCCCCCGCAGACGGCGTAGCCGAAGCTGGCGACGAGCAGCAGGATGCCGGATCCGACGGCGAGGATCGCGCCGGCGCTGTGGATGCCGAGCCAGGTGTAGACACCGGCGAGGTATTGGCCGATCCAGATCGGTTGCGCGATCAGAAAGAGCATGCCGACCACCGCGAAGAGCCGAACCATGGCCAGCCAGAAGCGGAAGGGCGCACGGCGGACGACGCGGCTCCGGAGGTGCGGGACGGGCTGCGGCGGAGCCGGGTCATCGAGATCGGGCATGTCGGTTACGCTATAAGTAGACAGTCTACGCATCAAGGGTGATCGACCCTGAGCGGGCCCTGGAGATCCCTGTCAGGGTAGCCTTTCCCGTTGCCGAGTGTAGACTGCCTACTCATGGCGACGGATCGCGTGAAGGGTCACCTCGACGGGCTGATCCTGGCCGTGCTCGAGGATCAGCCGCTGCACGGCTACGCGGTGATCGAGGCCATCCAGCGACGTTCCGGAGGATCGCTCGACCTGCCGACCGGCACCGTCTACCCAGCGCTGCGCCGGCTGGAGGACGCGGGCTGGATCCGCGGCACCTGGTCCGTCGTCGGCGGCCGCAAACGGCGGACGTACGCGCTGACCGCGGGCGGCCGACGCGCCCTCGCCCAGGAACGAGCGGCCTGGCACGTCTTCGCAGGCAGCATCTCCGGTGTGCTGGGGCAGACCCGATGATCGTGCCGAGCACGATCGCCGATCCGCCGGCCGGTTCCGTCGACCGTACGCTGGCCGTGCTGGCCGCAACCCTGCCGCGGCTCTCGCTGCGGCGACGCGGCCTGCTCCGCGAGGTTCGGGACGGCCTCGAGGATGCCGTGGAGGCCTATCGCCGGGCCGGACTCGATCGACGGGATGCGGAGCAGCGAGCCGTCGCCGACTTCGGGGACCCGGCTCTGGTGGCGGCCGACTACGCATCGCTGCGGGCGGCCCGCTCGGGGATGCTCGCCGCGCTGTTCCTCGGGCCGGGCTACATCGCGGTCCTGGTCGCCTGGGTGCTCGGCAAGGCCCTGCATCCCGTGGCCATGCAGCTGGGCTCGCCGAACCCGCTGGCCCAGATCTACGACTGGCTCGGCGCGGCTGCGGTGGCCACGGCTCTGCTGGGCGTGCTCGGACTGCGGATGCGGGCGCGCGCGGGCGCGTCCCCTCGGGTCTGGACCCGGGTGATCGGCGTGTCCGGTCTGCTGTGCGCGGTGGCCACACTGGGCACGTCCTACCTGCTGTCGCCGTGGACGTTGTCGCCGGTGGCTGCTTTCTCCCTGCGCCAGGGCGTCGAGCTGTTCAGCGCCTTGATCGTCCTGGCGATGCTGGTCGTCGCGCTGCGGGCAGTCGTGCTGGCCGGCGGTGTGGTGTCACGGCTCAACGAGGCGGACCTCGTACGCTGACTGACGCGGCGACCGTCCTACCGTCGCCGCGTCGTCGGTAGGAGGGCCGTGGACCCCGCACGCGGACTGCTCGAGGTGATCGCGCTGCACGCTGCCGACGCCGAGCGGGCCGAGGCGGGTGGCGCCGATCGGATCGAGCTGGTCGGCAGCATGCAGTACGCCGGGCTGTCGCCCGAGCCGGCGCTGGTCGGCGAGGTCCGCCGGGCGACCACGCTGCCGATCCGGGTGATGCTGCGGCTGCGCGACGGATTCGGCACCGACGGCGGGGAGGCGACCCGGCTTCACGGGCTGCTCGCGGACTACCGGGCGACCGGCGCGGACGGGGTGGTGCTCGGCTTCCTCAACGGGCATACCGACATCGATGTGGGTGTGGTGAGCGAGCTGGTGGGCGACGCGCCCGACTTCGGGTGGACGTTCCACCGGGCGATCGACTCGTGTCTGGAGGTCGACCGCAACTGGCGCACGCTGCGTACGCTGCCCGGCCTCGACCAGGTGCTCACCGCCGGTTCGGCCCGTGGCGTCGGAGACGGACTGGACGATCTGGTCGGCCGGGCCCGCTCGGACTCTTTCGCCCGCCGGGTCATCATGGCCGGCGGCGGGCTACTACCGGAGCACGTGCCGTGGCTGGCACGAGCCGGCATCCGGGCGTTCCACATCGGGTCGTCGGCGCGTCCGCTCGGTTCGTGGAAGGCGTACGTCGACGTCGACCTGGTCGGCAGCTGGCGACGGCTGGTCGACGACGCGGTGGCTCGTGCTACGCCCGCGGAGTCCTGAGTGGCGTGACCGCGACGTGACTGTCTACATCGATTCCCCGAACTGGCCCGGGCACGGTCGGCTCTGGTCGCACATGGTCAGCGACACCTCGTACGAGGAGTTGCACGCCTTCGCCGCCGGGCTCGGCATTCCACGCCGCGCGTTCGAACGCGACCACTACGACGTGCTTGCCGACCGCTATCTCTTCGCGATCGAGGCCGGGGCCGTGCCGGCCACCTCGCGGGAGATCGTCGCGTTGTTGCACGCCTCGGGTCTGCGCCGGCGCAAGATCTCCCGGCTCAGCCCCGACGCCCGCTGAGACCAGCCGGTGGTTGGCGCGCCCGACTTTCCGGCGACTGCTCGAATTCTTCGACCCGCCGGCTGCGCCAGCGCCCGAGTGTCCGGCGATTGCTGGAATTTCGAGCACGGGTCGAGCGCTGAGCGGGGTGGAGATGGGGCTTGCGCCGCACGGCAAGATGGGCCGTGCCCCTCATCCTCGAGAACGACCCTGAATGGACGGTCCACCGTGGCTACCTGTGACCACCTCGAGGCATCGCCGTTGACGCCGGTGCCGGACGACTTCGAACCGATCTGTCTCGACTGTGCCGTCGACGGCGGCCAGTGGGTGCATCTGCGCCGCTGCCTGACCTGTGACCATGTGGCCTGCTGCGACTCCTCCCCGGCCCGGCATATGACTGCCCACTTCCACGCCACCGAGCACCCGGTGATCACCTCGGCCGAGCCGGGTGAGCGATGGCGCTGGTGCTATCTCGACGAGGTCGGTGCGTGACACAGGACGCCCAGCCCCAGGACACCCAGCCGCAGGACAGCCGACCTCGGGCTCGGGACGCAGACCGCCAGGCGCGACCGGTGCTGCTGACCGTCGACGACGACCCGGCGGTGTCTCGTGCGGTAGCTCGGGATCTGCGCCGCCGGTACGGCAACGAGTACCGGATCCTGCGCGCCGACTCCGGTGCTGAGGCGCTGACGGCGATCAAGGAGGTCGTGCTGCGCGGCGAGCAGGTGGCGGCGATGCTGGCCGACTACCGGATGCCCGGGATGAGCGGGATCGACTTCCTGGAACAGGCGATGGATCTGGTGCCGCACGCCCGCCGGGCGCTGCTGACCGCGTACGCCGATACGAGCGCGGCGATCGCCGCGATCAACGTGGTCGACGTCGACCACTATCTGCTGAAGCCGTGGGAGCCGCCGGAGGAGAAGCTGTATCCGGTCGTGGACGAGCTGCTGGCCGCGTGGCAGCAGGAGGGCCGGACACCGGACCGGAAGATCAAGATTCTCGGGCATCCCTGGTCGGTGGCCTCCTACGAGGTCCGCGACTTCCTGGCCCGGAACCTGGTGTCGTACCGCTGGTACAACGTCGACGAGCCCGACGGCCGACGGATGCTGGCCGCCGCCGGAGCCGATCCCGAACAGATCCCGGTGGTGATCACGACCGGCGGCGCGCCACTGGTCCAGCCGAGTCTGGCAGAGCTGGCCGATGCGGTCGGGCTGACCACCGCGCCGGCCGAGGACTTCTACGACCTGGTCATCGTCGGAGGCGGCCCGGCCGGCCTGGGCGCCGCAGTGTATGGCGCGTCGGAGGGTCTGAAGACCTTGATCATCGAGCGGGCGGCGGCCGGCGGGCAGGCCGGCCAGAGCTCGCGGATCGAGAACTACCTCGGCTTCCCCGACGGGGTCTCGGGCGGTCAGCTGACCGAGCGGGCCCGTCGCCAGGCACTGCGCTTCGGTGCGGAGTTGATCATGGCCCGGGATGCGGTCGGCCTGGAGGTGAAGGGTCCGGCGCGCCGGATCACCTTCGACGACGGTTCCAGCGTCCTCAGCCATGCGGTGGTGCTGGCCAGCGGAGTGAGCTATCGGCAGCTGTCGGCGGCCGGCGCCGACGACCTGGTCGGCCGCGGTGTCTACTACGGATCCGCGTCGACCCAGGCGTCGTCCTGCGCCGGTGACCACGTGATCATCGTCGGCGGTGCGAACTCGGCCGGCCAGGCTGCGGTCTACTTCTCCGCCCATGCGGCGAAGGTGACCATGGCCGTCCGTGGCGACTCGCTGGAACGGTCCATGTCGACGTACCTGATCGAGCAGATCGCCGGGATCGACAACATCGAGGTGCGGACCAACACCCGGGTCGAGAAGTGCGAGGGTCTTGATCATCTGCAGTGCGTGACCTTGATCGACACCCGGGACGAATCGGTCGCGGTGGTGGACGCCGGTCACCTGTTCGTGTTCATCGGGGCCGCCCCGCTGACGGACTGGCTGCCGGCGGAGCTGATGCGGGACCAGTCCGGGTTCGTGAAGACCGGTCCTGATCTGGTGGTGGACGGCGATCGTCCACCGGGCTGGGACCTGGATCGCGACCCGTACCTGCTGGAGTCAAGCATCCCCGGTGTGTTCGTGGCCGGGGACGTACGCGCCCAGTCGGTGAAACGGGTCGCTTCGGCGGTCGGCGAGGGCGCGCTGGCGGTCACCCTGGTGCACCGCTATCTGGCGGAATGAGGAATGAGGAAATGATCATGAACGACCTGGCGACGCTGAGCGCGGACGAGCTCCGCGAGCTGTTTCTGTTCGAGTCGCTCGACCAGGATCAACTGAACTGGTTGAGCGACAACGGACGGGTCGAGGAGCGGCCGCGCGGCGTGCCGGTGTTCAGCGAGGGCGAGCCGGCGACCTGCTTCTTCGTGCTGCTGGACGGCACGATCTCGATGCAGCGTCGGGTGGAGAGCACGAACGTGGAGATCAACCGGACCGATCAGGTGGGGGTCTACTCCGGCGCGACGCAGGCGTTCATGCCGACCGACAACCCGGTCTACATGAACACGGTGATGGCGGTGACGCCCGCCCGGTTCTGGGTGATCGGGTCGCAGGAGTTCGGCCCCAAGATCAGGGAGTGGTTTCCGATGGCGACCCACCTGCTCGAGGGCTTGATGATCGGAATGCGGTCCAGCCAGGCCGCCGTCGGTCAGCGCGAACGGTTGCTCTCCCTCGGTCGGCTGTCCGCAGGGCTCACCCACGAGCTGAACAACCCGGCCGCGGCGGCCGTCCGGGCGACCGCGGCGCTGCGCGAGCGGGTCAGCCGGATGCGCGGCAAGCTCGCCCACCTGGCGTCCGGCAAGGTCAGCGGCGAGGCACTGCAGGTGCTGTTCGAGATCCAGGAGGCGGCCCTGGAACGGATGGCGAAGGTCGAGGACATGTCGCCGATCGAGGTGGCCGACGCCGAGGACGCGATCGGGGACTGGCTGGACGACCACGACGTCGCGAACAGCTGGGATCTGGCGCCCGCCCTGGTGGCCGGCGGGGTCGATCCGGAGTGGCTCGACGAGGTGTCGGCGCAGGTGCCGCGAGCGCTGATCTCGGACGGCATCCACTGGGTGGCGTACGCCTTGGAGACCGAGCAGCTGATGGGCGAGATCGAGGACTCGACGATCCGGATCTCGACTCTGGTCGGCGCGGCGAAGACGTACTCCCAGGTGGACCGGGCGGAGCTGCAGGACATCAACGTCAAGGAGGGCATCCACTCGACGTTGATCATGCTCGGCCACAAGATGAAGGTCGGTCCCGAGATCACGCTGAAGAAGGACTTCGCCAAGGACCTGCCGCTGATCCCGGCCCATCCGGCGGAGCTGAACCAGGTCTGGACGAACCTGATCGACAACGCGCTGCAGGCCATGCCGGACGGCGGTACCCTCTCGATCCGGACCGCGCTCGACGGCGACAACGTGCTGGTCGAGATCGGCGACACCGGGGCCGGGATCCCACCGCAGCTGACCGAGAAGATCTTCGAGCCGTTCTTCACCACCAAGCCGGTCGGCGAGGGGACCGGGCTCGGTCTGGACATCTGCTACCGGGTGATCACCCAGCGGCATGGCGGTGACCTGCGGGTGATCTCCAAGCCGGGGGACACCCGGTTCCAGGTGCGGCTGCCGGTCCGCGCGCCGGCGGGACTGAACTGAGTCCTCGACCGATCGCCACGCCGATGCGCTGATCAGCGGGCGACCCCGAGCGTGTGCCCGATCGTCGACGCATCGCCGACCGAGCGCAGCATCAGGGCGGCGACGTCGGCCCGGCTGACCTGTCGACCGCCCCGGACATTGCGGTCGAACGCTACCCGGTACGACCCGGTCGCCGGCCCGTCGGTGAGCCGAGGCGGCCGGACGATCGTCCAGTCCAGTCCGCTGGAGCGGATCAGATCCTCCATCGCCGCCGCATCGGCGTACGTCGCCCCGAACAGTCGCTTGACCAGGGGCATCAGCAGCGCCCGAGCCACCAGATCGTCTCCGGGGTCGTGGCGGGGCGGCCGCGGGCGCTGGGGTGACGGGACGGTTCCGACCGGTGCGGCGCTGACGCCGATGTAGCGGACCGCGCCGACGCTACGCATCGCGGTGACGACCCGGTCGGCAGCGGTGGTCAGGACCCCACGGTCCGCCCGCTGCCGCGATCCGAGTGCCGACAGCACCACATCGGCACCGTCGATCGCCCGGGCGAGCTCGACGGATCGGTCCGACGGTGCGGATCGACCGAGGTCCAGCCGGATGACCTCGACGCCGTCGGTGAACGGCAGCCGCGCCGGATCGCGGAGCACGACGCGCACCCGATCGCCCCGGGCCAGCGCCTGGCAGACCAGCTGCCGTCCGACGCCGCCGGTGGCGCCCAGGACGACGGCGATCATCGCGACTCTCCCGATGCGGCGAACCAAGCGGAATGGTCCCGCGCCCACTCCGCATACGTCCGGGCCGGCCGGCCCAGGACCTCGGCCACATCGTGGCTGACGATCGGCGAGGTGTGCTCTCGCTCGGCCTGCAACGCCAGGTAGACCTGGACGAAGCCTGCTGGGAGGCCGGCGGCGAGCAGTCCCGACGCGGCGGCAGCCGGGTCGACCTCGACGAATCGCAGAGCTCGTCCGGTGGCCGCGGAGACGGCGGCGACCCGTTCGGGAAGAGTCAGCGCCTCGGGTCCGGTGAGGATCAATCGACGTCCGGCGAGGCTGTCGTCGCGCGCGGCCCGTGCTGCCACCTCGCCGATGTCCCGCTCGTCGAGCGTCGCCTCGACGGCGTGCGGGTAGGCGCCACGCACGATGTCGCCCAGGCGGGTCTGGACGGCGATGGTGCCGACGCTGTTGCCGGCGAACTCCGCACAACGCAGGACGACCGCCTCGTAGCCCCCCGCTCGTGCACCGGCAACGACAGCGGCCTCGACCTCGGCGTTCCGGTCGCCTCGATAGCGGGACGGCTGGCGTTGCGGATCATCCTCGACATTCACCGCGGACAACACCACCAGCCGCCGTACACCGCCGGCGGTCGCCCGACGTACCAGATCGTCGATGTCCGCGCTGGTGGCCCGCGGATGGACGACGATCGCCTCGATGCCGCGCAGGTCGTCCGGGCGGCGGACGACCTCGCAGTCCGGAAGTCCTGCCGCGTCACCCGAGCGGCTCACCGCACGCACCCGGACGCCGGCCGCCAGCAGCTCCGCGATAGCGGTCCGGCCGATCACTCCGGTCGCACCCGTCACGAGTACCGTCATGGTCTGCACCTCCTCGGTGCCATCGGACCCTCCGGCGGCACAGTGGGCCTGACGAGACGGCCGCGCCGAACGTGACGCCGGCTGTGCGTGTCACGTCGGTACCAGCCAGATCGTCGAGGAGACATGATCGATTCCGAGCAGCTCGAACCACTGTGGCGCAGCGAGCGACCGCGCCTGGTCGGCCTCGCGACCGCGATGCTGCGCGACCGGGCGGCCGCCGAGGACGTGGTCCAGGAGGTCTTCGTCAGGGTGTCTGCTCGCGGGTCGGCGGAGGGCGTGCGGAACCCGGCCGCCTGGCTGAGTGTGGTCACCGCCAACCTCTGCCTCGACGTCCTGAAGTCCGCGGCGTGGCGACGCGAGACGACCGCCGCCGACGAAGGTTCGCCGGCGATCGTGCTCGAAGCGGCCAGGTCGGCGGAGCCCGATCCCGCCGACCGGGTGACCCTCGACGACCAGGTCCGTCGGGCGATGCTGGTGGTGCTGGACCGGCTGACTCCGGAGGAGCGGGTCAGCTTCCTGCTGCACGACGTCTTCGGTCTGAGGTTCGCCGAGATCGCCGAGCTGGTCGGTACGTCCGAGGCGAACAGTCGCCAGCTCGCCCATCGTGCGCGGGGCAGGCTCGCCGCCGGCGGACCGGCGACGGTCCCGACTGAGCGGCAACGGCCCGCCGAGGACCGGCGGGCCGTCCTCGATCGGTTCGTCGCGGCCTGTCGCGGCGGCAGTCTGGACGCCCTGGTCGCGGTCCTCCGGACCGATGTCTGGGGGGTGGCGTCGGCACCCGGGGGACGTACCCTCGGCGAGAGTCGTGGGCGGCACGACGTCGCCATCACCGCTCTTCGTTTCCTGGGGCCGCCTACCGCGCTCGTGGTCGTCGACGGGGAGGTGTACGGATTCCGGGACGGCCACTGGCTGGTGCGGATCGAGTTCGACCTGGCCGGCGACCTCGTCCGCTCGTTGGTCGCGACCGTCGACACCCGGCCCTGGTGAGGCGGTGATCGAGGCGGACCCGCCGAGCGGCCCGCTCCGCGTATTCCGGCCCGCTGCCGAGTGCTCCGTACGATGGCGGGCATGTCCCGCGTCTGGCCTGCTCCGCTGCGGGCCGGTGATCTGGTTGCGGTGGTCGCGCCGAGCGGGCCGGTGGAGCCGCGCCGGCTGACCCGCGGCATCACCCTGATCGAGTCGTGGGGGCTCCGGGTCCGGGTTGCGCCGCATGTCTTCGCCGGCCACCGCGAGCTTGCCTATCTCGCTGCGTCGGACGAGGAACGGGCGATCGACGTGCTCGAGGCGTGGTGCGATCCCGACGTCCGGGCGATCTGGGCCGCCCGGGGAGGGTACGGCGGCCAGCGGATGGTCGACAGGCTGGACTTCGCTGCGATGCGGGCGAGCGGGCCGACCCAGCTGATCGGATTCTCCGACATCACCGGGCTGCACGCCCGGATCGGCCGCGAGCTCGGTGTGGTCACGCTGCACGGCCCCGGGCTGGCGAGCGCGGAGCAGCTGGCGGACCGGACGAGTGTGACGGCGGTCCGGAACCTGCTGCTCGGGCGCCCGGTCCGGCGCCAGCTCCTGCTGACCGGCCGGGCGATGATCGCGGGCTCCGCGGGCGGCATGCTGATCGGCGGCAATCTGAGCCTGTTGGCGGCTGATGTCGGGATCGAGCCGGCGCCCCGCAAGCCGTACGTCCTCCTCCTGGAGGAGGTGAACGAGCCGGCGTACCGGGTCGACCGGATGATCACCCAGTTGCTGCGCTCCGGTTGGCTCGAGCAGCTCGCGGGCGTCGTGGTCGGCGATCTGGGCGTGCCGGATGCCGCGGTCGTCGGCGATCGACTGGGCTCGCTCGGCCTCCCGATCCTCGTCGCCGCACCGGTCGGTCACGGCGACCGGAATCTGGCGCTGCCGCTCGGGGCGGACGTACGCCTCGAGGTCGGGGCGGACGAGGCGAGCCTGACCCTGGCCTGATTCCGATTCGCCGGATCCCGATCAGCGCGCATGCTGGGTCTGTTCGCGGGCTGACTCTCACCGGAAACTGTCGAGTTCCGACGGGCGACACCGGCGTGTCGGTGTCGCAACTCGACAGTTTTCGGAGGGGGCGGGGGCGGGGGAGGGGGCGGTCAGGCGGCGAGGGTGGCGGGGAGCGGGTCGCCGTGCACGATGACCAACGAGGTGACGGCACGGGTCAGGCAGACATAGAGCCGGCGCAGGCCGGTGGTCTCGTCCGGCTCGCCGGCGACGATCTCGGCCGGCTCGAGCAGCACGACATGGTCGAACTCCAGGCCCTTGGCGAGGGTCGCCGGGACCAGGTCGACCCGGGCGTCGAAGATCTGCGCGTCCTCGCCCAACAGGTCGTAGCGGATGCCGGCCCGCTCCAGCTGCTTGCGCACGCCGGCCACCGCCGCGTCGGCGACGATCACCCCGATCGTGCCCTCGTACGCCATCGCGTCGGAGACGGCGCCGGCCAGGCTGTCGGCGTCCCGCGGCCGGAGGTCGAGCTCGCCGCGGTGCCGGCGGACCGAGTGCGGCGGGGTGAGCGCCGGCGCGATGCGGGGGAGCAGCCGGGCGGCGAAGTCGATCACCGCGCCGGGCACCCGGAAGCCGGCAACCAGCTCCTCGACGACCGCGTCCGGCTGCCCGAGATGGGCCAATGACTCGCGCCAGGACCGGGTCGCCCACGGGGTGGTCGCCTGGGCCAGGTCGCCGAGCACAGTGACCGATCCGGTGCTGGCCCGCCGGCCCACCGCCCGCAGCTGCATCGGGGACAGATCCTGCGCCTCGTCCAAGATCACGTGTCCCAGGCTCGGCGTGCGGAACAACACGTCGGAGGCCTCGTCGATCAAGATCACGTCGGCCAGGCTCCAGCGGGCGGTCCCGACGCTCCGGGCCGGCTTGGCCATCAAGATCGTGTTCTGCTCCGCAGGCGTCAGGACCCCGTCCGCGGCGTCGGCCAAGAACTCTGCGTCGGTCAGCAATCGCAAGATCAGCTTCGCTGCGTCGACACTCGGCCAGCACGCCTCGGCGTACGTCTTCACCGGCTTGCTGCGGGCCACCGCATTCTGCACGCGGTCGTCGGGAGAGTCGCCGGACGCCTCCATCTTCAACAGCACCTGATGCGCCAGCCGCTGGGGGAGCATCGCCCGGCCGGATTCGTATCGCACCCCACGGGCGCGCAGCTCGGTGATCATCTCCTCGACGAGGTACGCCGCGACCCGCCACTGGTACGAGCCACGCGGCACCACCAGCGTCTCGCTCGGCACCCGGAGCTGCCGCCAGATCGCTCGCCTGATCACCTCCGCCATCCGCGGATCGCCCTTGATCAACGCGGCCGGCACGGTGTCCTCGCCTCGAACCGGGGCGCCGGTTGCCTTGCTCACCAGGGACTCCACGGTCGCCTGGCTTGCGTCGATCTCGCCCAGTGCGGGCAGCACGTCGCCGATGTAGGACAAGAAGCTGTCGTTCGGACCGACCACCAGCACACCGGAGCGCGCGAGTTGATCACGGTACGCGTACAGCAGGTAGGCGGCCCGGTGCAGGCCGACCGCGGTCTTGCCGGTGCCCGGAGCTCCCTGGATGCAGAGCGATCGATCGAGCTCGGCCCGGACGATCTGGTCCTGTTCGGGCTGGATGGTCGCCACGATGTCGCGCATCGGTCCGGTCCGCGGCCGCTCGATCTCCGACTCCAGGATGTCCGACGCGCCGGACGGCTCGCCGCGGACCAGGTCCTCGTCCTCGTACGCGGTCAGCCGGCCGTGCGCGAAACCGAATCGGCGACGCAGCCGGACCCGCATCGGCTCGCCCGGACTGGCCCGGTAAAACGGCAGCGACATCCCGGCCCGCCAGTCGATCACCAGTGGTTCGCCGCCCGCCTCGCCCGTGATGTGGCGGCGGCCGATGTAGAGCCGTTCGGCGGCCTCCGCGCCGAGCGCGGGGTCGTAGTCGAGCCGGCCGAAGAACAGCGGCACGTCGGGGTCGTCCTCCAGCGCCTTCATCCGACGGTAGAGCACCTGCTTCAGGTGCTGGGTCGACACGTGGTCGCCGCCGATCGCGGTCAGTCCGGCGGTGTGCTCCCGCATCCGCCGCAGCGCCTCCCGGGACTCGGCGAGGTGGCGTCGTTCGTGGTCGAGGACGGGGTCGATGCGGTGGTCGGTCTCCTGGTCGGTGGCGGGCATGGTCGATCCTCCGAGGTGGGTTCGGGTGGATCCGCGAAACGCGGCAGGACACGGTACCTCCCTGTCGTTCTGCACACCACCGCTTTTTTTCGGACAGGATGGGGCAGCTTCGGGCAAGATGGATCAGCACCGTTTGCGGCATCAGGAGGGACCGACGATGACCGACGAGACCGCCGACCGGCCGACGAGCGAAGAGACCGTGCCCGACGACGAACGGACCGACCACCTCGTGGTGGGGATCGACGGGTCCGAGGAGAGCGCGGTCGCACTGCGCTGGGCCGTCGATCAGGCGCGGCGGCGCGGCTGCTCGATCAAGCTCGTCTATGCGCTGCTCATTCCGGTGGTCTCCGACGCGTACGGGATGGTGATGACCCGGCCGGACGTGGACGAGCTCGCGTCGTACACCAAGAGCCTGCTCGCCGCCGCCGAGGAGGTGGTCCATGGGCTGGACCCGGATCTCGTCGTGCGCAGCGCGCTGCGCGAAGGTCCGCCCGCCGCGGTGCTGGTGGACGAGTCGAAGACGGCGCTCGGCCTGGTGGTCGGCACTCGCGGGCTCGGTGCGATCTCCGGCAAGGTGCTCGGCTCGGTCAGCGTGCGGGTGGCCACGAAGGCCGCCTGCCCCGTCTACGTCATTCCGCCGGAGTGGAATCCGATCGCCTGTGCGGGGGATCCGGTGGTGGTCGGCGTGGACGGTTCGGATCACTCGGAGGCGGCGCTGCGACTGGCGATCGAGGAGTGCAAGCTGTGTACGTCGCCGCTGAAGGCGGTGATCGCCTATCACGTCGGGCGGTTCTCCAAGCCGACCGAGCCCGGCCTGATCGCGCAGTACGACGAGTCCGAGCGTGCCCTGGCCCGGAAGACGGTGCAGCGCTCTCTGGAACGTGCCGGGCTGACCGCGGGGGGTCAGGCGGTCGATGGGGCGCCACGAGTGGAGATCGAAGTGGTCGAGGGCAAGCCCGCGGCGGCGCTGGTCGAGGCCGGTCGGGGAGCGTTGATCACCGTGCTCGGCTCGCGGGGTCGCGGCGGCATCGCCCGGGCGCTGCTCGGCTCGGTCAGCCGCTCGGTGATGCTGGAGACCGCGCGGCCGCTGGCGGTCGTCCACGCCAAACGGGAGCCGGATCATTCCTGAACGCGTCCCTTTCGTATGGTGAAGCAGTGGCGGACCCAGAGCTGGAACGAACGTACGAACCGGTCGAGAATCCCGCGGACCGACCGCGGAAGAGCCGGACCACCGTACGGGTGATCCTGATCGACCCGAAGGCCGGTCGAACGCTGTTGTTCGAGGACAGTGATCCCGGGGTGGAGGGTGCCCGCTGGTGGGTGACTCCGGGTGGCGGCATCGACCCCGACGAGTCCGAACGGGAGGCAGCCGTCCGCGAGATCGCGGAGGAGACCGGCGCCGTCCTCCCCCCGGAGCGGTTGATCGGACCGATCGCCACCCGACACGTGGTGCACGGCTATTCCGACCAGGTGATCGAGCAGGACGAATCGTTCTACGTGGTGTTCCTCGATCAGTTCGACGTCAACACATCGCAGCACACCGCGGACGAAAAGTTGACGATCCTCTCCCATCGCTGGTGGTCGCACGACGACCTGCGGCACACCGACGACTGGATCTGGCCGCACGAGCTGGTCGAGCTGTGGTCGCTGGCCGGCGAGCCGGGCCGCTGGCCGGTGAACCTGGGTGTCCAGGAGGAGTCGACGGTCCTCGACGCCCATTGAGGCATCCTCGATTCGTCCCGGCCGCCGCTGGTCGCGGAAGAACCGTCAAGAGGTCGGGTCCGCTTATCGTGGCGAGATGGTGACGGACCGGCTGGCTGCGGTGCGGCTGGCCGGCCGGGCGCTCTGGGAACGACGCGGGCAGACCTTGCTGATCATCGTGATCGCTGCACTGATCAACGGAACTGTGGTGTTCGCCGCCGGGTACCAGCGGCAGGTCCAGGAGACGGTGGTCGACGCGACGTTCGCGACGGACGGGCCGGGCAGCGCGTGGATGCTCCGTGGATCCTCCACCTCCAACCCGGGTGCCGCTCTGCCGGACGGTTGGGACGCGCTCTTCGAGTCCCCGGTCGCCGGGCAGGTCGCCCCGCTCAGTTGGGTGACACCCCGCTATCCGCTGGGGATCGGCGGAGTGCTGAGCACGCGCACCGACATCTGCGCTCATCTGGTGTTCGTGACGGGGCACTGTCCGACCGGCACCGACGAGGTGGCCGTGTCCGCAGCCGACGCCGACCGGTTCGGGACCCGGGCCGGCCAGCGGGTTCGGGTGCAGTCCAGCATCAGTGCGCCGGTGTCGGTCACCGTCGTCGCCATCTACCGCCCGCGCGACCAGGCCGAGGGCTACTGGTTCGGGAACCCGCCGACCGGATCGTCCGGCTTCGACACCCGCGACCAGCCGAGGTCCAATCCGTTGATCACGGTCGGCGACGTTGCGGCGGACGTCCCAGGGGCTCAGCGGACGCTCGACCTGCGGCTGGATCGCGCCGTGGCCGACGTGGACCGGCTGCCCGCGATCCGCGAGGCCACGGCGACGCTGGTGTCGACGGCTCCGCGCGACGGGATCATCCTGACGACCGGTATCCCGCAGAGCCTCGCGCGGATCGCGGCCGAGCGGGTCCGCACAGCGGCCGGTCTGTCTCTCACGATGGCCCAGTTGACCGCGCTGGTCGTCGTCGTCGTCGCACTGCTCGCCTCGGTGGCGATCGCTGCCGAACGGGGCGAGCTCGGGCTCGCCCGGTTGCGAGGCCTGTCGGGACGGCGGGCGGGCCGCCAGACGATCGGTCGGTGGGCGCTCGCGGTCTCGCTGGGTTGGCTGCTCGGCTGGCTGCCGGCGATGGCGGCTCTCCGGTACGTCGCCGACCGGCTACCCGACGAGACCGTACCGGTGGTGGCGTTCGTGCCGCTCGCCGCCGGCGCGGCGCTGCTGCTGATGATCGCCGCGATCATGCCGGCCACTCGGACCCTCGTTCGCCGGCCCGTGATCGAGCTGCTGCGGACCAGCTCGCCGGCGGCGCACGATCGGGGGCTCCGGGAGCTGGTGGTCGACGTGGCGGTGATCGTGGCAGCAGCCAGCGGCCTGCTCGTGGCGCTCCAGTCGGGTGCGTCGAGCCTGCTCGGTCTGCTCGTGCCGTCGCTGCTGGCCGTCGCGCTCGGCATCGCGCTCGGCCGTCTCGTCACCTGGCTGGCCGACCGGGCCCGCCGCCGCAGAACTCGGACGGGAGACCGAGCGGGCGGGCTGCTCACGGCGATCCTGGTCGGTCGGCTGCGCGGCGTGCGATTGGCGATGGTGACCGTCAGCCTGACAACGGCATTTGTCGTGTTCGCCGTCCAGGTTCAGACGATCGGCAGCACGGTCCGTTTGCACGAGGCCGAGGTACGCACGGGAGCCACGGCAGTGGTGACCGTCGACGGCGAGCCGTCGGATCTGCTCCACGCGTTGGACGAGCTCGACCCGTCCCACGCCACCGATCGGGCGACGATGACCGCCGTCGTGGTCACCCGGCGGGCCGACGCCACCGCGACCCGCGGGATGTTCGTCGAGCCGGCCGCGTTCGCGGCACTGGCCTTCGGCGCGGAGCGGGCCGCCGGACCGGGGGACTGGCAGCGCATCGCCGCTCCGACCACGCGGCCCGTCGATCTGTCCGGCGACACGCTCAGTCTGACGATCGGCTCGCACGGCGCTCTCGGCGGCACGGCCGACGGCGATCCGGCCCGGGTCGGCCGTCGGGCCGTCGTCGGGCTCGGCTACCTCGACGCCGCGGGGACGCGGCGGATGCTGAACCTCGGCACGATCACGCTGGATCGGTCCGGCGCGCAGAACCTGCGCCGTCCGATCGAGTGCACCGCGAGCTGTCGGCTGCTGCAGCTCACCGTCGCGCCCGACGGTCCGATGCGGGGCGCGCTGCCGGTGACCGCGCTCGCGGTCGGCCCGTCCGGTTCAGGGTCCTCGGCTTCAGGGTCCTCGGGATTCAGGGTCCTCGGGTTCAGGGTCCTCGGGTTCAGGGTCGTCCGGTTCGCTGCGCTCGGTCGACCTCGGTTCTGCGAGTGACTGGACGCAGGCGCCGACCGTCGGTCCCGGCGCGGAGGTGGCGGCACGGCCCGGCGATCCCGGTCTGGTCCTCGCGGTGAGCTCGGGTGGGGGTGAGGTGGCGGTTCAGCAGGCGTGGGCACCGGCGGTGCTGCCGGTGCTGACCGCCCAGGACGTACGCCTCGGAGTGGCACCGACCATAGCCGCGCCGGGCGGCACACCGGTCGCCGTCGACGCCGTGGCCCACGCGCAGGACGCGATCCCGCGCGAGCTGGCCGGAGTGGCGGTCTCGGACCTGGAGTCGGCGCGCCGCAACGGGTACGCGACCTCGACGCCCGAGACATCGGTCCAGGTCTGGCTGTCGGCCGCGGCGAGTGAGCGGGCGGACGCGATCTCGGCGGAGCTCGCCGGGCGAGGTCTCCAGGTGACCTCGGTCGACCGGCTCGACACCGCACTCGCGGCCCAACGGTTGACCGCGGCGGCGCTGACCGGAGCCGTGACACCGCTCCTGGCAGCGCTCGCGCTGGTCTTCGGTTCGCTCGCGATCGCCCTGACCGCAGCCGGGCAGCGCGAGGTGCTCGGTCGCGACCTGGCCGCGCTCCGACTGGCCGGGGTGGCCGACCGGGTGTTGCGGCGCGCTCTGCTGCGGACGTACGTCTGGCCGGTCCTGGTCGCGGTGCTGGCCGGCGCGCTGGCGGGCGCGATCGGCTGTCTGATGGTCGCGGGCGCGCTGCCGGTCCTTCCCGACCGCTCGTCGGCGATCCATCCGGACCTCAGCCTGCGACTCCCGGCGCTCGCGCTGTCCGTGTTGGGTTGTCTCGGCGTCCTGGTGGCGGTGGCGGCCGGCTCTGCCGTCCTGATCCTCGGCCGAGCCCGGGAATCGCCGGGATCACCGGTGCACCGCCAAGGCGGCCGACGATGAACCGGACGACCGGGATGGGCGTGGTCACCCACGAGCTGGTCCACGTCTTCCACGTCGAGGGTCACGACGTGGCCGCGTTGTCCGGGGTGAGCCTGACCGTCCAGCCCGGCGAGTACGTCGGTCTGCTCGGCCCCTCGGGTGCCGGGAAGTCGACGCTCCTGTCGGCCTGTGCGGCTTTGCTCCGGCCCAGCGCGGGACGGCTGCTCCTGGACGGGAGGAACATCGTCACGCTCGACGACACGCAGCGAGACCTGCTGCGGGCCCACCAGGTCGGGATCGTCCTGCAAGGCGCAGAGCGCAACGTGGTCGGCTATCTCAGCGTCACCGAGAACGTCCGGCTCGCCCAGCGGGGCGCACTCGCCGCGGGCGCAGCGCCCGGTCAGCTGCCGGACGTCGCCGAGCTGTCCGGGCTGGTCGGCCTGCGGGCCGCCGCGGATGCCCGCGCCGACACACTGGGCCCGGCGGACCGTCAGCTGCTGGCACTCGGCTGCGGCCTGGCCTCGCGACCCCGTCTGCTGCTGGCCGACGAGCCGACCAGCCGGCTCCCCGCAGCGGCCCGGGACGTGGTGCTGGCGGCCCTGTCCCAGATCAGCTCCCGCTGGGGCTGCACCATCCTGGTGGTCACCCACGACCCGGCCGTCGCCGCGGCGATCCCGCGGACTGTCACCATCCGCGACGGCCGGATCGGCGCCGAGGGCCGGCGCGGGGAGGACTACAGCGTGGTCACCGCCGACGGATCGGTCGGGCTGCCCCAAGACGTACTCGCCGATCATCCGCCCGGCACCCTGCTCAGGGTCGAACGGTCCGGTCTCGGGTTCCGGCTCGATCCGGTCGGTCCGGTCGGTCCGTGGACGCCGGACGCCGAGGCCGGAGCCGAGCCGAACGAGGAGGAGCGGTGATGCCGGCCGTCACGCCGCGGTTGCGGCTGACCGGTGTCGCGCCGCCGGGCGGCACCCCGATCGATCTCGTGGTCGAGGCCGGAGAGCTGGTGGCGCTCTCGGGCTGGGACAGCTCGGACCTGCTCCGGATCGCCGCCGGGCTGGACCGGCCCGCGTCGGGCCGGGTCGCGGTCGACGATCGGCCCGTCTCCGACCGGGCGAGCTGCGTCGAGCTGGGTGTCGTGCTCGTTCCCCAGAGCGGAGCGCTCGCCCTGCTCCTGACCGCGTACGAGAACGTGCTGATGCCGCTGATCGGAGCGCCGGCCCGGGCCGATACCGACGGCGGCGGCGGCGCCGAGCCGGTGCTCGCCGCGCATCAGGCCCTTGAGCAGGTGGGCTTGGCCGACAGCGCCGACCATCTCGTGGAGGAACTGTCCGGAGGTCAACAGCAGCGGGTGGCGATCGCCAGGGCGCTGGCCGCCCGGCCGCGACTGCTGCTCGGCGACCAGGTCACCACCGATCTCGACCCGGCTAACCGCGCCCGAATGCTCGGGTTGCTCCGCGGTCTTGCGTCCGGCGGTGCGGCGGTGCTGCTCGCCAGCGACGACCCCGCTGTGTTGGAGGCCTGCGACCGCACGATGAGCGTCTGACCCCTTGCCCCCGAAGCCACAGACCGGTCAGTCGGCGGCCAGGGCGTCGGCCGCGTCCATGATCGTGTACGCGTAGCCCTGCTCGGCGAGGAAGCGCTGCCGGTGGGCGGCGAAGTCGGCGTCAACGGTGTCTCGCGAGACCACCGCATAGAACCGGGCCGTCTTCCCGTCCGACTTGGGCCGGAGGATCCGGCCGAGCCGCTGCGCCTCCTCCTGCCGCGAGCCGAACGCGCCGGACACCTGGATCGCCACCTGGGCGCTCGGCAGGTCCACCGAGAAGTTCGCCACCTTGCTGACCACCAGCAGGTCGATCTCGCCGGAGCGGAACGCCTCGTACAGCTTCTCCCGCTGCCGGACGGTCGTCTCGCCCTTGATCAGCGGCGCGTCCAGCCGCTCGGCGAGATCGTCGAGCTGGTCGACGTACTGACCGATGACCAGCGTCGGGGTTCCGGCGTGCTTGTGGACGAGCTCGACGATCACCTCGGTCTTGGACTCGGCGGTCGATGCCAGCCGGTATTTCACGTCCTGCTCGGCCATCGCGTACGTCATCCGCTCGGCCTCGGTCAGGCCGACCCGGACCTCGATACAGTCCGCCGGGGCGATGTAGCCCTGCGCCTCGATGTCCTTCCAGGGCGCGTCGTACCGCTTGGGGCCGATCAGGGAGAACACATCGCCCTCGCGGCCGTCCTCGCGGACCAGGGTGGCGGTCAGCCCGAGCCGGCGGCGGGCCTGCAGGTCGGCGGTCATCCGGAACACCGGCGCCGGCAGCAGATGCACCTCGTCGTAGATCACCAGCCCCCAGTCGCGCGCCCCGAACAGCTCCAGGTGCGGATGGACGCCACCGCGCTTGGTGGTGATCACCTGATAGGTGGCGATGGTGACCGGCCGGACCTCCTTCTTCGCCCCGCTGTATTCCCCGATCTCCTCAGCCGTCAGCGTGGTCCGGCGGAGCAGCTCGTCGCGCCACTGCCGGGCCGAGACGGTGTTGGTGACCAGGATCAGCGTGGTGGCCTGGGCCAGCCCCATCGCCGCGGCGCCGACGATCGTCTTCCCTGCCCCACAAGGAAGAACGACGACGCCGGAACCGCCGTACCAGAAGGATTCCGCGGCCATCCGCTGGTACGGCCGGAGCTCCCAGCCGTCCTGGGCCAGGGCGATCTCGTGGGCCTCGCCGTCGACGTACCCGGCCAAGTCCTCGGCCGGCCAGCCGAGCTTCAGCAGCACCTGCTTCAGGTGGCCACGCTCGCTCGGGTGGACCGCGACGGTGTCCTCGTCGACGCGGACACCGAGCAGCCCCTTCACCTTGGCGCTGCGCATCACCTCGGCCAGCACCGGCCGGTCCGTGCTGACCAGCACCAGTCCGTGCGCCGGGTGCTTTTCGATCCGGAGCCGGCCGTACCGGCCCATCGTGTCGGTGACGTCGACCAGCAGCGAGGTCGGCACCGGATAGCGGCTGAAGGTGAGCAGCGCGTCGACGACCTGCTCCGCGTCGTGCCCGGCGGCCCGGGCGTTCCACAGGCCGAGCGAGGTCAGCCGGTAGGTGTGGATGTGCTCCGGCGCGCGCTCCAGCTCGGCGAACGGGGCGATCGTCATCCGGCACGCGTCGGCCTGCGGATGGTCCACCTCGAGCAGCAGCGTCCGGTCGGACTGCACGACGAGCGGTCCCGGCGGCGGACTCATTCGGCTCCGCCGGCGGTGGTCGAGACGGCCGCGGGGCGCCGGACGACCCGGGCGGGCGCCGCGCTGCTCTGGTTGCCGGCCTCGTCGACCGCCCGGACCTGGACCACCTGCTCGCGCGAGCCGTCCTTGAACCACGGGATCGCAATCTGCAGATTCGTCGTGTCGGCCACGTGATAGCCGTTGAGCCAGATCCGATACGCCGCCACCCCGACATTGTCGGAGGCCGCGGGCCAGCGGACGGTGAGTCGGTCCGTGGTCACCGCCGGGAAGCTGAGGTCGGACACGATCGACGGTGCCTCGTCGTCGGTGGCGGAACCGGTCCGGCCCTCGGTCCGGCGACCGTCGATCAGGCCACCCCCGATCTGGCTGCCCCCGACTTGCCCACTCGTGCCGACCGACCTCGAGGCCCGCGCCAGCTGCGCATGGGCGTCGTACGCGATCGGTGGTTGGGCGTCGACCGGTTGCCGATCGGCGCGGTCGGCGTCGGTCGTGAGCCGATCGAGGCCCGGCACGAGATACAAGGCCGTCACTCCGAGGGCGCACACGCCGAAGACCATAAGTCTTCGGATGCTTGCCGGCTGCACCCGGTCAGTCTAGTTCGGCTCGGCTGTGCCGGCCCGGAGTTGACGGCAGTCGATCGTGCTGATCTTCGGGGTGGTCGCCGGCCGGATCCTCCGTCTGATCGACCCGAACGATCCGGGCCAGCGGCAGGCTGAGGACCTTCCGCGACTGGGTGCCGACACCGCTCAGCATGCCGTCGTCGAGTCCCAGCGGGCTGAACTCGACCCTGGTCGGGAATCCCGCGTCGTCGGTATAGACGAGGTCGACGCTGGCCCGCTCGTCCAGCGCCTTGCGGAGGCCGGCCAGCACGAGCGCGGTCGACGGTCCGACCGACGGCCGGCGGCGCCGGACCAGCTCGGCGGCCAGCTGTCGGCCAGCTCGTCGGCCGACGGCGGACGGGGCCGTTGCTCGGTCAGCGGAGCCGGCGCCCGAAGCTGCGGGGGTGCGCTGAGGGTCCGGCCGCTCTCGTCCTCGACCGCAGGGTTCAGCCCGACGCCGCGGAGGACCGAGACGACCTCGTACGTGTCGGCACTGGAGACCAGCACGCCCGGCGCGATCTCCCGCAACCCCAGGTACGCGGCCTCCGGATGCGCCAGGAGCGCTGCGGTCTGCGCGGGGTCGTCGCTGCGCAGGTAGCTGCCGGCTCCGCCGACCCGGACGCTGCCGAACTGCCGCGCGACGTCGTCGACGAGATAGCGCAGCGGCTGCGGTACGCCGGTGGCCGAGTGCTCTTCCAGCCAGGCGTGGATCTCGGCCGCCGACCAGCCGGCGTCGAAACCACGGCGCAGCGACGCCGGTCCGAACCGGAACACGCCTGCCCCGCCGCGCGACTCCTGGTCGGCCAGCAGCCGCAGGTCGCGGGAGATCCGGTGCGGCAGCGGGCCCGGTGCGACCGCCGTCAGGTCGGCCTGGATGATGACCTGCTCGACCGGTGCCGGGAACAGCTCGGCCAGCTCGGCCGGCAGCGGGGTTGCGGGGGCCGCGACGGGATCCAGCAGCGCCGGCCCGAACGACGAGAGGCAGCCCAGACTCGCCACCCCCAGCCAGGTGGCCTCGCGCCAGACCCAGTCCACCAGGGTTGCGGCCTCGGGCCCGTTGCCCCGGCCGACCCGGGGGCGGTGCCAGGTCACCGCGGCCGTGAGCTGCTCCGGATCGAGGACCCGACCGGTGCCGGCCGCCGCGGCGATCCGCAGCACCTGCCTGCGTAGGTCCGAGGCCCCCCGGCTGTCCGCCTCAGGCCCGAGCACGTGGGCACCCGGTTCGGAGGCGCGCGACGGCAGCCGGTCCAGGCCGAGCCAGGCGTCGGCCATCATCCGCCAGCGGACGGCGGCGTCGTGGCCGAGCCAGCGGTCGAACGCGGCCGTGGGCAGCAGGCAGAGGTTGCTGCCCGGCGCGACGAGTCCGGCCGCGGACGCACACTCCAGCACGAACCCGGCGTGGGCGGCGGTCGAGTCCAGGGCCCGGCCGAGCGCGGCGACGTCCCGGGTGCCCAGTCCGCCGGCGCGCAACAGCCGGTGCGGGGTGCTCTCCAGAGTGTGGACCACGAGCTCGAGATCGTGCAGCACCGCGAAGGCGGCACCCGCGGCTGCCCGGTCGACCAGGCTCGCCGTCCGATCCGGTCCGCCGACCTCGGGTTGGGTGGCCGGCGCCGGGTCGGCCGAGAAGCGGCCGCCGCGGACGTAGACCGACACCTCGCGGGGCAGGATCACGGTGTCGTCGTCGAGCGGTCGCAGCAGCTGCCGGACCAGCAGCTGCTCGACCGGCGTTCGCGCCCGGTCCGGATCGATCGGCCGGGTCGCGTTGCGCACCGCGCCGGTCGGTGACCAGGCGAGCCGGTCCAGCACCGGACGAACGGACTCGTCGCAGTCGGCCAGCCGATCGGCGATCTGATCCGGAGTCAGCGGCCGGAAGGACGGGGGAGCGAGTCCGCCCGGATACGGCTCGAACGCCTCACGGACCGCCCGGACCAGGCTCAGCGCTTCGTCGGGTCCCCACAGCAGCGCACGCTGCCGGAGGGCGGCGACGGCTTGCGGCGACCTCGGCCACCCGGCCACCGACCAAATCGGCGATCTCGACGACGGCGATCGGCGACGGCAGCGCGGCACAGGCCTCCGCGATCTGCTGCTGATAGGCGTTCAGCGAGTCCAGCGCACGGCCGATCGACGTGCTCGTGGTCGCCCGGGTGGCGAGCTCGCCGAGGTCGGCCGGTCGCGGATAGCGGAGGTCCGGACGGAGGTCCAGCAGGCGGGTCAGCTCGTCGCGGTCGAGCGCGCGGAGCTGTTCGGTCAGGGTACGGGGGGCCACCGATTCAGCCCCAGAGGCCGGATCCGGTCGGCGGTCGAGCCGGCGGCCGCGGTCGTTCGCCGGCCCGCAACGCCCGGCCGGCGATGATCACCACCGCGACGGCGAGGCACCAGCTGATCACCAGGGCGACCCAGGACAGGCTGCTCCACCAATCGGCGAAGTCCAGGGCCCCGGCGAACCCGATGATCAGGCCCAGCACCGCCATCGTGGCCACCGCGACCACGAACGCGACCCGCAGCGGCACCTTCGCGACGCTGCAACGGGCGGACAGCGCCCACGCGATGATCAGGGTGATCGGCGCGACCGGGGAGATCAGCCCGCCGAGCAGCAGCACGATCAGCAGGGCGGGAGTCAGCGCCGCCACCACGTCCTTGGCGGTGACCGGCACCGGGGCGGGCGGTGGATACATCGGGCCCGGACCGAACCACTGCGGCGTGCCGGGCGCAGGCAGGCCGCCCGAGGTTTGGATCGGCGCCGTCGGCGGACCCCACGGAGTCGCTGTCGCGCCGCCCGCGACAGCCGGCACGGCACCGCCGACCGAACTGTTCCACGGCGTCGCCGAGGTCGTGATCGGGTTGGTCGGCGGGCTGGAATGGACGGCGCCCCAGGCGGAGTCGCCGCTGGTCATCGCGCCGGAGGCGATGTCGTACGGTCGGGTCGGGTCGCGCGGCTCGTCCGGCGGCACGGGCACCAGCTCGGCCAGCGGCCGGACGGGGGCCTGCGGGGTGCCGAAGACCGGCCGGACGATCGGCGCGTCGGCGGCGTGCTGGACGTACGGTTCGGCGACGCTCAGCGGAGCGGCGGACGGGCACGGAGAACTCGTCCGGGCGCTCGATCGGCGCATATTCCGGACCGTCCTCCCAACTGGCCATTCCACTCATCCTAGTTGTGGTCGTGTGACACCGGTTCGGGGTAAAGCATGGAGATATGACCTCGATCGTGTCCGAGCGCGGTCGCCGAATCCGGCCGCGACGGCTGGTGACCTTCCTGCTGATCGCGTACGGCGGCGCCTGGCTGATCGAGCTGCCGCTCTGGCTCGGCGACGGGCTGCGCACGCCGCACGCGAAGATCTACGTCGCGTTGATGATGCTCGCCCCGGCCGCCGCCGCCCTCGTGACCGTGAAGTTGTGGCCGGACGGCCGGAAGCTCGTCGACGTGCTGGGGCTCCGGCCCACCCGACCGTTCCGGCGCTGGTGGTGGACCATGCTGGTCGCCTGGTTCGGGCCTGCGGTGCTGGTCGCGCTGGCGGTCGGGATCTCGTACGCGTTCGGCCGGTTCCCGGTCGACTGGGGCACCTGGTCGGTGCTCCGGGCGTCACTCGGCGGCCGGCAGCTCCCGATCTCGATGTCCACCCTGCTGGCGATCGCGCTCGTCCAGGGTGTGGTGGAGGCGCCCGTGATCAACATGGTGTTCACGGTCGGTGAGGAGCTCGGCTGGCGCGGCTTCCTGCGCGACGAGCTGTCGGTGCTCCCTCGCTGGCAGCTGATCGGTGTCACCGGCGTGGTCTGGGGGCTGTGGCACGCGCCGGTCGTGCTGCTCGGCTACAACTACGCCGGCGATGCCGCCGGTCGTCGGTCTGCTCTGCATGGTCGTGTTCACCACCCTGACCGCGGCGCTGCTGGAGTGGCTGCGGACGAAGGGCACCTCGATCTGGCCGACCACCCTCGCGCACGGGGCGTTCAACAGCTGTCGGCTCGCTGGTCCTGATCCTCGCTCCGGTCGCCCATCCACCGGCGGTGATGTGGAGCGGGCTGCTCGGCTGGTCCGGCTGGCTGGTGATGGCGGTCGCGATCGTCGTCCTGGTGCTGACCGGTGGCCTACGGCTGCGGGCGGTCCCGGCCGAGGGAGGAGGTGGCCGATCGGATCAGCCCGCCACGATCCGGACCGGAGCCCGACCGTGTCGGTGGTGCAGATCCATCGCCAGACCGAGGTGCGAGCGGCGCGCGATCCTGACGGCGTACGTCGCCACCACGACCGCGATCAGACGCGCCGCACAGCGCCATGCTGGGCCGAGCGCCGATCTGGTCGGTGAGCCAGCCGACCACCGGGCCGCCCAGGGACTGGCCGCCGAGCAGCACGAGGATGTAGACGCTCATCACCCGGCCGCGCAGCTCGGCCGGGACCGAGGTCTGGACCAGCGAGTTCGCGCCGGTCAGGAACAGCAGGGTCAGCGTGCCCGAGACGACCAGGCCGGCCATGAAGATCCACGGGCTCGGGGCCAGCGAGACGACCGCGGTGACCGTGCCGAAGGCGATCAGCAGCAGGCACCAGTGTCCGGATCCGCGGGATGTGCGTGCGGCGGGCGGACAGGACGGCGCCGAGCAGCGCGCCGGCGGCGTTGGCGGAGTTGTAGAGGCTGTAGCCGCCGACCCCGGTGCGGAACACGTGGTCGGCGAAGGCGGTCAGGATGACCGGCAGGTTCAGCCCCAGGATGCCGATCGTGCCGACCAGGACGATCGCCCAGGCGACCTCGGACGTGTGCCGGATGTAGCCCAGGCCGGCCCGCAGCTGGCCCTTCGTTCTGCTTGTGGCTCGCCGGGACACGCCCGCGGACGTACCTTGGTCGGCCGGATCACCGCGACCATGATCACGACCAGGACGCAGGCGGCGGCGTTGATCAGGAAGGACCAGCCCTGGCCGACGGCGGCGATCAGGACGCCGGTGAGCGCCGGGCCGACCAGCGCGCCGAACTGGAAGACCGAGGAGTTGAGGCTGACCGCGTTCCCGATGTGCTGGTCGCCGACCAGCTCGGCGACGAAGACCTGGCGGGTCGGGTTGTCCACCACGGTGACCATGCCGAGCAGCAGCGCGACCAGGTAGACGTGCCAGACCTGGGCGGTGCCGGTGAGCGCGAGCACGCCGAGGGTCGCCGCCAGCAGCGGCGGCCGTGCTCTGGGTGATGATCAGCAGGGTGCGCTTCGGGAAGCGGTCCACGATCACGCCGCCGACCAGGCCGAACAGCAGCACCGGCAGGAACTGCAGGGCGACCGCGACGCCGACCGCCGCCACGCTGCCGCTGAGCTCCAGCACCAGCCAGTCCTGGGCGATCCGCTGCATCCAGAGCCCGGTGGTGGCGATCACCTGGGAGGACAGCCAGAGCCGGTACGCCGGCACCGACAGGGCGGACAGCGCCGTCGGCCAGCCGCGACGGCTGCGGCGTCGGGTCGCGGGGCCGGTCGGCTGCGGACGGCGGAAGCGGGACCACCTCGGCGCTCGGACCGGATGGCTCGGACGACATCGGTGAGGTCGTCGGTGAGGTCGTCGGTGATGAGTCGGAGGTGGGACGGGACGCGTTCGATCGGGCGCGCAGACAAGACGAGGAACCGTTTCTGGCTGGTGGCTGGATCAGCTGGCGGTCAGCGACCGCTGCCGGCTGAATTGAATGGACTGGAGGCGGCCCGCCTCGTCGCGGGCCGACCGTTCCACCGTAGATGGAACCGTTTCAATAGTTCTACTCGATAAGGACTATATGTACGATTGGGTTTCGTAATGACTGCCTATGTGCGCGCTTCGCCAGCCCCGCATCCGATTTGCCAGACCTCCTCCGTCTTTGCACCCCGGAGAGGCACTTCGCACCGTGCATGCCGGGTGCGAAGTGCACCGTCGGGGTGCGAGGTGGGGTCGGGTCGGCTGGGTGGGGTGCGAGGTGGGGTCGGGTCGGCTGGTGGGTGCGAGGTGGGGCCGGGTCGGCTGGGTGGGTTGCGAGGTGGGTCGGGTCGGCTGGGTGGGGTGCGAGGTGGTCTCGGGGTGACTGGGTGGGGTGCGAAGTGGTCACGGGCCAGACCGGCCTCGAGCAGGAGAAGCACATAGGTAAGGGGGGAGCACGATGGCGGCGACATTCGACCCGGTGCTGCTGCGGACGTACCTGGCGGTGGCGACGGGCCTCAGTTTCACCCGGGCCGCCGAACAGCTCGGGCTGAGCCAGCCGACCGTGTCGCAGCACATTCGGCGGCTGGAGGAGGCGGCCGGCCGGCAGCTGATCAACCGCGACACCCGGACGGTCGCGCTCACCGACAACGGTGAAGCCATGGCCGGCTTCGCCCGCTCGATCCTGGCGGCGCACGACGAGGCGGTGGCGTACTTCACCGGGTCGGCGATGCGCGGTCGACTGCGGTTCGGGGCGGCCGACGAGCTGGCGCTGAGCGAGCTGCCGACCATCCTGCGGGACTTCCGGCAGCTCTACCCGCGGATCAACCTCGAGCTGACGGTGACGCAGAGCGGCACCCTGCTGCGCCGGTTGGAGGCGAACTACCTGGATCTGGTGTTCATCAACCAGGCGGCGGACTCGGGCCGCGGTCGGCTCGTCCGCCGCGATCGGCTCGTCTGGGTCGGCCTGGAGCGGACGCAGATCGAGCATGGGCAGCCGGTGCCGGTGATCACGTACCACGCCCCGAGTCTCAGCCGCTCCGCCGCGATCGACGCGCTGCAGAGCGCCGGTCGCACCTGGCGGATCACCTGCAACACGCGGGAGATCAACGGGGTGCTGGCCGCGGCCCGGGCCGGTCTGGGCATCTGCGTGCTGGCCCAGAGCCGGGTGCCGCCGGGACTGACCAATCTGGCCGGTCGGTTCGAGCTGCCGACGCTGCCCGATGTCGAGATGGCTCTGGTTGCCAACCCGCGCTCACTCCGGGACCCGGTGGAGGCGCTGAGCTCGTCGATCCTGAACCTCCGGCTCACGCCGATGCCGCCCTGAGCCGGCACCCTCGACGACAGACGATCCGTCGTACGGGCGGGTTGATCTTCCCTCGGGGGCGAACGGTCCGATCGACTCCGCGACCAAGCATCCGTCGTCTCGACGCGGGCCTACTCCGGAGCCACCGGAATCGACTTGGAGCCGACCGGGCCGCGGACTACGCTTGGGCGGCTGCGGGATCGTCCCGCACACATCCGATGTCGCCGTGTCGAACGGTGCGAGCAAGCGAGGGTAGTAGCGGTGCCGGTTGGCAAGGTGCGGTTCTACGACGCCGAGAAGGGCTTCGGCTTCCTGTCCAAGGACGAGGGCGGCGATGTGTACGTCCGGTCCACGGCGCTGCCCGACGGCGTGACGACCCTCAAGGCCGGCCAGAAGGTGGAGTTCGGCGTGGTCGAGGGCCGCAAGGGCGAGCAGGCGCTGTCTGTTCGGCTGCTGGAGGCGCCGCCGTCGCTGTCCAAAGCGCATCGCAAGCCGACCGAGCAGATGACCATCATCGTCGAGGATCTGATCAAGATGCTCGACGGAGTCAGCAACGGCTATCGCCGCGGTCGCTACCCGGATGCTCGGACGGGCCAGAAGCTGGCCAGCGTGCTGCGCGCGGTCGCCGACGAGCTCGAGCTCTGAGCCTGCCCGTCGGCTGCCCGTTCGGGCAGAGTTGTCCGCCACGAGGACACCGCCATCGGATTCGCCTGGCCCGTCTGGACAAGCCCCGGCTAGCGTCGATCCGGGGCTGCGCGGCAGCCGAGCGCGAGGTGGGTCCACGCCATGCCCGGTGCGTACGAGGAGCGTCGGTCGGTGCTTCCGGTGCCGACCGAGCACGCCGCGTTGCGCCCGCGGCCGGCACAGCAGGAGAACCCCGCTCCGCTCCGGCTGATCGGCCCGGCAGACGTCCTCCGGCTGCAGGGCCTGGCCGGCAACCGCTCGGTCCAGCGCGTGCTCGACCCCAGTCCCGTCGGCACCGGTGATCCAGCGCTACCAGGCGGGCGACGAGGGCCACGGCGGGATCGAGCAACGGGCCCTGACCGGGATCGGTTTCACCAAGGCCGAGGTCGGCCAGATCTACTTCGGCAACTGGCTCCGGGACTTCTCCCAGCTGAACAGCTCCGGCCAGCCGATGGCGCACAACGACCTGCTGTCGCTGTTCACCGTGATCCGGGTGCTCGGCTGGGGCGAGTGGAATCGTGAGGTCACGCCGGACGAGCTGGGCACGTACGTCCCGTCGGAGCATCTCGACAACCCGGACGCCGCCGGGCTGAGCCCGGGCATCGCCGATGACAAGCGGACGGTCGAGGATCCAGCCATCCGGGCGCTCGAGCACGACCCGGACCCGACCAAGCGGCAGATCTTCCAAGACGCGCTGAACCGGCTCTCGCCGGAGCAGCGCAAGGCGTACGACGACGAGGAGGCCCACCGCAGCGACATCACCGCCGCCGCGAAGCGGAGCGGTCTGCCGGAATACATCGAGCGCGGCAAGTTCCACGCCAAGTCGAAGCTGACCGAGGCGATCGGACTCGGCCGGGGGCCGGCCGCGTTCGCGAAGATGGGCGACGCGCTGCACGCCGTCGAGGACTACTTCTCGCACTCCAACTTCGTCGACGTCTGCCTGTGGGACCTGCACACCTCAGGGGTGGCCGCCGCCGACCCGTACGTCAAGGCGATGGTGGAGCGGATGCACGGCACCAACCCGGCGCTGATCGGCGGGATCGGGCCGGGCGGCCAGCCGAACATCGTGACCGGGACGTACTCCCCGGGAGCCAACGACTGGGTCAGCCGGCTCGAGCTGCTCAAGGCTCAGCTGCACTCCGGCGAGTTCGCCCGTGCGTTCCTGATCGGCCTGATCCGGCTCGGCACGATCAGCGCCGCCGACGTGGCCGGTGCGCTGGGCCGCGACACCGGGGCCGCGCTCGGCGGGTCAACCGGGGCGTTGATCGGCGGGACCGGCGGAGCGGTGGTCGGTGGCGTCCAGGGGGCCGTCTCGGGAGGGTTGAGCGGTGCCGACACAGGCGCGCGGGCCGGCTCCGGGCTGGGTCGTGCGATCGGCGGGGGCGGCCTGGTCGGCGATGCGCTGGGCTTCGTCGGGGGCGCCATCGGTGGCACGCTCGGTGGGCTGACCGGCCTGGTCGGCGGGGGGGTGAGCGGAGCCGTCCAGGGTGGCCTGTCGGGTGCCCGGAGCGGCGCGCAGACCGGCGCGGCGATCGGTGGGGCCGCCGGCGAAGGAGCCGGCCGCGGCATCGTCACGGCCACCGGAACGCTGTTGCTCGGCGAGGCCGAGATCACCATGCTGCTCGCCTCACCGCTGCTGAAGGTCGCGATGCTGGCGCCGCTGGCGGTGATCGACCCGATCATCGAGCACTACGCGGAGCAGCAGACCACCCAATCCGGCGTCCAGGCCGCGAGTCGAGGGCTGACCGGGCCGACCCACTCCCAGATCGCCAAGGACGCGCCGGACCACCCGCTGTTCGAGGTCTCGGCGAGGCTGGCCGAGGAAGCCGACCGGCAGATCGGGACGGCGATCCAGGCGGTCTGGGCGGCCCGTGTCGCCTCCGGTGCGACTGGTCCCGCCACCGAGGCGGAGGCCAAGCCGGTGACGGACCTGGTGGACAAGTTCGTCAGTCAGCCGTCCGCCGATCCGTGGTGGCGGACCACGCTGACCGGTGCCCTGAAGTAGGCGGGGGCCGGCCGCGCCCATGGATTCGGTGCGACCGCAGCCGACTGCCACAATGGGCGTCATGGCCACCACCACCCGGACCCGCGCGGTCAAGATCGACCAGGTCGCCGCCGATGCGGTCGACCTGGCCCGCGAGGCCGCCGAGGCGGCGGCCGACATCGTGGGCGTCGGTGAGCATCTGGGCGTGGTCTCCGATGCCGAGCGGGTGGTCACCCACAGCTTCGCTGCGGACCATCCGGGGTACGCCGGCTGGCGCTGGTCCGTCACCCTCGCCCGGGCCTCCCGGGCTCGGGTGGCCACCGTCAACGAGGTCGTGCTGCTGCCGGGAGGCGACTCACTGCTCAGCCCGGACTGGGTGCCGTGGGCCGAGCGTGTGCAGGCCGGCGACATGACGCCCGGACTGCTGATGCCGGCCGCCGAGGACGACCCGCGGCTCGAACCGGGCTTCACCGGTGGCGATGCGGCGGCGAGCATCGAGCCCGCGGACGCGAGCCTCGCCCGGATCGTGGTCGCCGAGCTCGGCCTGGGCCGGGAAAGGGTGCTCAGCCCGGACGGTCGGGACGAGGCCGCCGTCCGCTGGCTCGCCGGCGACTCCGGACCGGACAACCAGATGACCAAGCTCGCCCCCGGGGTCTGCGAGACCTGCGGGTTCTTCGTCCGGCTGCGGGGCGGTCTGGCCGACCTGTTCGGAGTCTGCGCGAACGCGTACTCCGCCTCGGACGGATCGGTCGTCAGTGTCGATCACGGCTGCGGCGCGCACTCCGCGGTCGGCCCGCAGAACCAGGCCGAGGAGCTGCCCGCCCCCGTCTGGGAGACCATCGAGTGGGACGAGCCGATCTCGCTGTTCGACTGACCGGCGTCCGGGGATTCCGGTGACTCAGCCGAAGGGTACGCAGCGGCGTGAGATCGAGGAGGTCCGCGCCGAGGTCGCCGCTTACGTCGCCGCCGGCGCCGACGAGCCCGTCCAACGGGTGATCACCGCCGTCCACCGGCTCTCTCGGCGACTGAACCAGTGGTACGACGGCCAGCTGTCGGCGTACGACCTCAGCTCGAGTGAGTGGTCGGTGCTCAGCGCGCTGGGCCGACTCAGCGGCGACCAGGCGCTGACCCCGAGCCGGCTGGCTGCACAAGCGCACGTCGCGCCGTCCTCGATGACCCACCGGCTGGACCGGATGGTGGAGCGCCGGCTGATCACGCGCCAGGGCGACCCGGACAACCGGACCCGGATCCTGGTTCGGCTCACCGACCACGGCTGGCAGGCGTACGCCACCGCGATCCGGGATGCCAACGTCATCGAGTCCGGCCTGCTCGCCGACCTCGATGCGGCCGAGGTCGACCGCTTGGCCGAGCTGCTCGAAGGCATGATCGACCGGCTGGCCGACACCGACCTGTAGAGACCGCGAGCCGTGCCACCGAGACGACCGCCCGGTGCCGTGGACACGACCGCTTCTGATGCGTGCTCGCTGGTGTCGCCGAGAAACCACGAGAATCGGTCCCTCGATGGCGGCGATCGGGTTGGGCCACGCGTGGGGGGCACCCTCGCACGCCCACGAGGGACCACTTCTCGGGGTTCGGGTACCAACCTGCGGCGAGCCGGGGGTCTAGCCGGCACCATCTCGCGCCGCGAGCAGGGCGGCGGCGAGTTCGGCGTTGCGGCGGGCGAACTCTCGCCACGGCGCGGGGGTCCGGTCGAGCGGGCCACGTGCCGCGGCCTCGCCCGCGAGACGCTGGGTCCAGTTGGACATCCGGCCGGCCCGGATCCCGAAGCGGACCAGCACGCCGTCGGCCCAGCCGGCGACCTCGGCGTCCCCGACGCCCGCGATCATGACCTTCTGCTCGGCGGTGATCCAGTCCAGCGCCTCGAGCTCGCGCTGCAGGGTGCCGGCGAACTCGTACCGCTGCTCAGCGGCGGCCCGGTCCCGGCGCCGGATCAGCTCCGAGCGGACCCGGTCGGTCGCCGCCGGCTCCCGCTCCAATACAGCAACGGTGGCGTCCACCAGCGCGACCCGGTCGGCCGGGCCGATCCCCCGCAGCGCCGCGAACGCCGCCGCCGAACCCCCGCTGGCGGCGCTACCGACGTACGACAGCGGCAGCACCCGGTCCAGCGCCGAGATGGCCGTCCGGATCCGAAGCCCGCCGAGATAGGGCCCGAAGCATCGGCCGCCGCCCGAATCGGAGTACATGTGCTCGAACCGCAGCCCCGCCCGGTCGTCCAGCCGGATGAACCCGACCACCTCCGTACCGCCTTCGATCCGGTTCCAGCGCGGTTTCGCGGTCTGCAGCAGATTGCGCTCCAACCAGGCCGCCTCGTGGTCGGAGTCGCAGACGACGGCCTCGATCGCGGCGATCCGGCGGACCATCGCGCTCAGCCCCGGGCGGTCGCTGAGATCGCCCCAGTACGACCGCACCCGGTGCCGCAGTTGACGCGCCCGGCCGATGTAGAGGGCCCGCCCCGTCGCATCGCGGAAGCGATAGACGCCCGGCGCGAGCGGCAGCGCCGCCACGACGGCACGCAGGTCGCTCACGTCACAACACCTCCCCACCTCGGTCGTCCGGGCTCAGCCGATCCTTAGGATCACCCCATGGTCACCAAGTCGCCCAAGGCCGCGCCCGCCCCGACGCACGAGACCCAGTTGTCGGGGATCGACAGCTACTTCGGGATCACGGCCCGCGGCTCGACCGTCGCCCGGGAGATTCGCGGCGGCCTGGTCACCTTCTTCACGATGGCGTACATCATCGCGCTCAACCCGTTGATCATCGGCACCGCGCCGGACGGCCAGGGCAACCTGCTCGGCGGGGCGCCGTACAAGGATGCGGCCGGCGCCGTGATCGGCGCCAACGTCGACCACGCGATCACCCTGGTTGCGGCGGCCACCGCGCTGGTGGCCGGGGTGATGACCATCCTGATGGGGGTGATCGGCCGGTTCCCGATCGGGATCGCCACCGGTCTCGGGCTGAATGCCCTGCTGGCCTTCAGCATCGCGCCGAAGATGACCTGGCCACAGGCGATGGGCCTGATCGTGATCGAGGGGCTGTTGATCACCGTGCTGGTCTTCACCGGCTTCCGGGAGGCGGTCTTTCGGGCAGTGCCCCGCTCGCTGCGGGTCGGTATCTCCATCGGCATCGGGCTGTTCATCGCCTTCGTCGGACTGTTCGACGGCGGCGTGGTCCGCAAACCGGCCGGTACGCCGCCGGTCGAGCTCGGCATCGGCGGCTCCCTGACCGGCTGGCCGATGCTGGTCTTCGTGATCGGGCTGTTCCTGGTCGCCATCCTGTGGGCAAAGAAGGTGAAGGGCGCGATGCTGATCTCGATCGCGGCCACCACAGTGGTCGCGGTGATCATCGAGGCGATTGCCCACCTCGGCCCGCGGGTGGGCGACCAGAACCCCACGGGCTGGGCGCTCAACGTGCCGCAGTTCAACGGCATCATCGCCGTGCCGGATCTGAGTCTGATCGGGAATGTCAGCGTCTTCGGGGCCTTCGGCCCGGCGTTCTCGGGCGGGTTCAATCTGCATCTGTTCCTGCCGCTGGTGCTGCTGGTCTTCTCGCTGCTGCTGGCCGACTTCTTCGACACCGTGGGCACGGTCGTCGCCGTCGGGGCCGAGGGCAACCTGCTCGACGACCGCGGCCACCCGCCGCACCTGGCGGCGATCCTGGCCGTCGACTCGGTGGCGGCAGCGGCCGGCGGCTTCGGTTCGGTCTCGTCCAATACGTCCTTCATCGAGTCGGCATCCGGCGTCGGCGAGGGGGCCCGGACCGGCCTTGCCTCGGTCGTCACCGGCCTCGGATTCCTGCTGGCCATGTTCTTCGCGCCGTTGATCAACATCGTGCCGTCGGAGGCGGCCACCCCGGCGCTGGTCTTCGTCGGCTTCTTGATGATGAGCCAGGTCACCAAGGTCGAGTGGGACGACATCGAGGAGGGTCTGCCGGCCTTCCTGACCATGGCGCTGATGCCGTTCACGTTCTCGATCACCATCGGGATCGGCGCGGGCTTCATCATGTACGTCGTGCTCAAGGCCGTCCGCGGCAAGGCTCGTCGGGTGCACGTCTTGATGTGGGTCGTCGCCGGGCTGTTCGTCGTCTATTTCATGCAGGGTCTGATCACCAAGTTGGTCAGCTGAGAGGACCGGCGGTGCCTGACGGGCCAGGTGGCGTGTCGGCGGCTCCGGCGGGCCGCCGCGGCTCCGGGAGAGTTCCGGCGGCACTCTGGCGGACGGCCTTCGCGGCGGCCCTGGCCTTCTACCTGGACGCCGCCACCCTGATCACGGTGGCGATATCGCTCCCGGTCTGGCGCGACCACTTCGGGCTCAGCAGCTGGCAGGTGGGCGCGATCAGCTCGGGACTCACCGTGGCGGTGGCGGTCGGCGCCGGCCTGGGCGGACGGCTGGGCGACGCCGTCGGGCGGTCTCTGGTGTTCACCGTCGACCTGATGATCTTCGTCGTCGGTACGCTGCTGGTCGCGTTCGCCGGCCAGTCATGGATGCTGCTCTGCGGCGTCGTGGTGGTCGGCCTGGCCGCCGGCGCGGACGTACCGACTGCGCTCGCCGTGGTGTCCGATGCCGCATCGCCGGCCGTCCGCGGCCGGCTGATCGGCCTGACCCAGGTGTTCTGGATCGCGGCGATCCTGCTGACCTACGCGCTCGGCTTCGCCGTGTCGAGGCTCGGCTTCCTCGGCACCCAGCTGCTCGTCGTCCAGCTGGTGGTCGTCGCCGTGGTTACGCTGACCCTTCGGCTGATCATCCGTCCGCGGACCGCCGCCGTCGAGACTCGCCCGGGGCCGCCGGACAGGACCGAGCTCCGGCATCGACTGCGCGGCTCGGGAGCGATGGCACCGCTGCTGGCCACGGGCGCCTTCTATCTGTGCTGGAACGTCGCCTCGACCACCCTCGGCAGCTTCGGCACCTATTTCTTGAGAACGGTGACCCGGCTGGACCAGACGCAGGCGACCGGACTGGTGCTGGTCACCTTCCCGCTCGCCCTGGTGATGTCGGTGATCTTCGTCCGGCTTGCCGACACGCGGTGGCGCGACCGGCTTTTCGTCGTCGCGATGGTGCTGCAGGTGGCCGCGTTCGCCGTCGGCGGGATGACCGGGGGAACGGCCGTCGCCGGGATGGCCCTGCTGATCCTCCTTTACAGCCTGTCGAACGTGTTCGCCGGCGAGGCGATCTGGAAGGTCTGGAGCCAGCTGCTGCTGTCCGACGATGTGCGATCGACCGGGCTCGGCCTGACCTACGGCGTCGCCCGCGGCGTCGCAGCCGCGTTCCTGCTGGTGGTGCCGGCCGTGATCGAGGTGAGTGGTGGCTTCCTGATGTGGATCCTGACCGGCTGTGTGATCGCCTCCGGCATGCTCGGCCTGCTGATCACCCGTCGACCAGCCTGGCACGCCCGGCTGAACCCCGGCGTCAGCGTCGAGTGACCCGGTCCGTCATCACCGGCGAGTACGCGGTCGGCCGGCCCGCGGCGGCGAGCTCGGCCACCCCGATAGCTGTACGTCTCCGTCTTTGTCGGCTTGACCCGGACCGCGAAGGCTTGCCCGGCGCTGGTAGGTGACGAGCGATACATAGATATTGTATTTAGCATTGCGAAGTATTAACCTGGTGGATATGGAGACGCACGACCTGACCAGTACGCCGGGCCTCGCGAGCGCGCTGCGCACGACCACCCTGCGGCTGGCCCGTCGGCTGCGCCAGATGAAGGACGAGTCGCTCGACCTGTCCGGCAACCAGCTGTCGGCGATGGCCGTCCTGCTGAACGAGGGCGACAAGCTGATGGGGGAGCTGGCTGCGGCTGAGCGGATCCAGCCGCCGTCGATGACCCGGATCGTGAACGGGCTCGAGGAGCGCGGGCTGGTGGTCCGCAAGCCGTCCCAACGCGACCGCCGGCAATGTCTTGTCTCGCTCACCGACTCGGGCCGGACGATCCTGCTGGCCAATCGACGCCGCCGCGACGAGTGGCTGGCACTTCAGCTGGAGCAGCTCGACGGCAGAGATCTCGACGTGCTCCGCGAAGCCGTTCTGATCCTGGATCGGGTGCGGAACGCGTGAGCCTGGACTCCCGACAGAACCTGATCGCCGGGGCCGAGGCCGCCGAGACCACCGCCGTCGAGACCGATGCGATCGAGACGATCCTCCCGGACGCGCCCACCCGAAAGCCGCGTCCGCGGATGTTCGCCGCGCTGGCGGTTCGCAACTACCGGATCTGGATGGCCGGCGCGTTCGTCTCCAACATCGGCACCTGGATGCAGCGGGTCGCCCAGGACTGGTTCGTGCTGGAGCTGTCGCACGGCTCCGGCGTCGCGGTCGGCATCACGACCGCGCTGCAGTTCCTGCCGATGCTGCTGCTGTCCCCGGTCGGCGGCCTGGTCGCCGACCGCTTCTCCAAGCGATCCGTCCTCAAGCTGACCCAGCTCTGGCTCGCCCTGATGTCTGCCCTGCTCGGCGTGCTGGCGATCACCGGAGTCGCCCAGATCTGGCAGGTGTACGTCGTCGCGTTCCTCTTCGGCGTCGGCACGGCGTTCGACAACCCGTCCCGGCAGAGCTTCGTCTCCGAAGTGGTCGGCGGGCCCCTGCTGCCCAACGCGATCGCGCTGAACTCGGCGACCTTCAACGCCGGCCGGATCATCGGACCGGCGATCGCCGGCCTGGTGATCGCGGCCTTCGGCTCGGGCTGGGCGATCTTGTCGAACTCGGTGACGTACGCGGCGTTCATCCTCGCCCTGGTCATGATGGACGGTCGCCGTCTGCAACCGCCGCCGCTCGCCTCCCGGGCCAAGCGGCAGATCCGCGAGGCGCTCGGCTATGTCCGCCGTGAGCCGGAATTGTTGCTGATCTTGTTGATCGCGTTCTCGGTCGGCACGTTCGGGATGAACTTCCAGCTGACGTCGGCGCTGATGGCCCAGCAGGAGTTCCATCGCGGGGCCGAGCAGTACGGCATCCTCGGCACCTTCATGGCGGTCGGCTCGTTGACCGGCGCGCTGCTGGCCGCCCGGCGGACCACCCGCCCGTCGGCCCGGTTCGTCGTGGTCGCCGCCTCGGCGTTCGGGCTGCTGGAGGTCGTCTCCGGACTGATGCCGACGTACGGCTGGTATGCGGCGTCGCTGCCCGCGCTCGGGCTCGCCGCGCTGCTGACCATGACGGCCTGCAACGCCTCGGTCCAGATGGGGGCACCGGCCGCGCTGCGCGGCCGGGTGATGGCGCTCTACATGATGGTGATGATGGGCGGCACACCGATCGGCGCGCCGGTGATCGGCTGGATCGGTCAGACGTTCGGCCCACGCTGGACCCTGATCGGCGGCGGCGTGCTCACCGTGCTCGGCGTCCTGGCCGTCGCGGCCTGGCTGCTGCCGAAGATCTACGCCACCCGCCCGGCGGACTGACCCCCGCCGCCGGGCACCCCTGTTCCGAAACTGTCGACTCGCGACAGCGACACGCCGGTGTCGGATGTCGCAACTCGACAGTTTCCGGTCTGAGGAGGCCGGTCTGAGGGGGCGGTCCGGGTGTCGAGCGGGTGGTCCGGGAGCTGCCTAGTTTTCGGGGAGCTACTCGTCGCCGAAGGCGTGCCGCAGCTTGCCCTCTTCCTCTTCGGAGAGGTTGGTGTAGATCAGCTCCGGGTGCTCCTCGCCGATGAACCGGGCGCGGACCCGGTCCTGGACGGCGCTCGAGGTGAGCAGGAACAGCGCGGAGGTGCCCGGGGTGACCGACGCCTTCACCTGCTTGATGAAGTCGTCATCGATCCCTACGTCCTTCAGCGCGCCGGCCCCGGCACCTGCGGCCGCGCCGATCGCCAGGCCGAGGAACGGGATGAAGAACAACAGGCCGAACAGGAACCCCCAGAACGCGCCGCCCAACGCGTACGGCCCGACGAACTCGGTCAGCTGATGGGTCTTGGGCTTCTTCGCACCCTCGGGCCACTCGACGTACGCCGCGTCCTGCAGCACGATCAGGCCCTCGTTGTTCAGGTCCTTGATCTGGCGCAGCGCCTGCGCAGCGCCCTGCGGCTTGCCGAACTTCCAGACGCTCAACGTGGCCACGTACTGCTCCCTCCGGGACGAATGTCGGTGTGGTGCCGATCGTGCCATGGCCGCCCGATCGGCGAAACCCGGCCCGGCCTGCGTTCACCCGACCGGGGTGACGTCACGACGAACTGTGCGCGGGCTCCGCTGGACCGGCCGGCGTCGGCTTGGGGCCGTCCACCGGATGCTCGACGAGCATCAGGGGGGCGCGGGACACCATCAGCCAGGCAGGCAGGATGACGATGCAGAGGATCGGGAAGATCAAGACGCTGCCCGAGGTGATCACGCCGATGAACAGCGCTACCCAGCCGTCGCGGGCGATCGCCAGAGTTGTCCCGAACGCCCCACAACCCACGGCCAGTCCGACCGGGATCGATGGCACCAGAGCGTGGGCGGCGAGCCCGAACGCGGCGCCGATGAAGACCGCCGGAAAGATCCGGCCGCCGCGGAAGCCCGCGGCCGCGCTGATCACCAGGGCGACCACCTTGATCACCGCGAACCCGAGCAGCGTCCAGAAGCCGTACTGGGTGTACGTCGCCAGCAGCTGCCCGGTCTGGTCCAGGCCCTTGAACAGCGTGATCCGGCCGCCCAGCGCACCGAGCAGACCGAGCAGTACGCCGCCGAGGGTGGTGTAGATCAGCGGGTTGCGCATCGAGTGGAAGAACTTGTGCACCGTCGGCAGGGCGACGGCCGCCGCCAGTCCGAGCAGGACGGCGAGACAGCCGATCACCGTTGCGGACAACAGGTCGATCGCGTTCGGTCCGGTGTACGGCGGCACCTTGAACGACATCGCCTGCTGACCGAGCAGCGTCATCGTGATCGCACCCGCGCCCGCCGCGACCAGCGGTGCGAACAGCTTGTCCCACAGTGATGCCGCACCGGGGATGGCCGCGGCCATCCCGGTGAAGATCAGCGCAGCCGCGACCGGGGTGTCGAACAGCGCGCCGATGGTGCCGGCGGCGGCGAGCATCAGGACCAGGCGGGGCGGCACCTTGGGCCAGAGCCGGCCGACCAGCGCGACGCTCAGCGCGACGTTGATGGCGATGATCGGATTCTCCGGGCCGAGGCTGACCCCACCGGCGAGGCTGATCAGCACAGCCAGGGCTAGGCCCGGAATCAGCTTCAGCGGGAGCGGGGGAGAGACCAGCTCGGTCGTCGCCGAGTCGGGGCCTGCATGACCGGGGATCTTCCAGACGACCAGGCCGACGGCGGCGCCGACCACGGTGAGGATGACGAACGTCCAGAGCCGCGAGTCGTTCGGCAACCCGAGCGCGCCGGGAATCGTGGTCCAGAGCACTCCCTCCAAGAGCCCGGCCGCCTCGTTCAGCAGCCAGAGGACCAGGGCCGACGCGACGCCGACGAGGAGCGCCGGGACCGCCATCAGGGCCACCTGCCGAAGCGGCGGGGGGCCGGCTGCTGCTGCCGCCTGCTCGGTCACGTCGTTCACCTTCATCCTGGGAGTTGTCCGCCTGGCTGCCGAGGTCGAGCCTGAGCGTAGTGCTCACGCCCGGGTGCGGACACTCGTGCCCGCAGGCGACGCTAGCCTCGCTGTACGCCCGATGTCTTCACTCCGATCGCGAGCAGACGAAGGAGTCACCCGTGAATTCACCCGTCGTCACCGTTCGAGGCGAGGCAAGTCGCGAGGTCCCGCCCGACTTGGCCACGCTCAGCGCCGGCGTGTCCGTCACCGGCCCGACGTCGGAGCGGGTCGCGGCGGACCTGGCCCGCGGCAGCGAGCGACTGGCGGAGTTGATCGAGCAGTTCGCGACTTCGGTGGAGTCGTCGGGCACCTCCGGGATGTGGATCCACCCGCTCACCGACCGCCGCAGCGGCACCAAGATCACCGGCTATCGCGGCTCGTTCTCCCGCGAGGTGGTGGTCCGCGACCTCGACCGGCTCTCCGACCTCGTGCTGGCCCTTTCGGCGCTGCCGCAGACGGAGCTCTCGGGGCCTTGGTGGTCGTTGCGGACCGACAACCCCGTTCATCGCGAGGTCCGGCTGGCGGCGATCACCGAGGGGCGGCGGCGGGCCGACGACTATGCGGCCGCGTTCGGCGCCCGGGTGACCGAGCTGATCGAGGTGTCCGACCTGGACGGCGGGATGGCGTCGCCGAAGATGTGGGCCCGTGGCGCGGTCGCGATGGCCAGCGGGGCGGAGGCGTCGTTCGACTTCGAGCCCCAGCCGCAGACGGTGTCCGGCGCAGTGACCCTGCGTTTCGCGATCTCTTCTCCCGTGCTCACCGGCTGACCGCCGTCTCAGCGCGGTAACAATCAGCCGCTAGATTCCGGAGCATGTTTGCCAAGGTCCTGGTCGCCAATCGCGGCGAGATCGCAGTCCGGGCGTTTCGCGCCGCGTACGAGCTCGGTGCACAGACGGTCGCGGTCTACCCCTACGAGGACCGCAACGCGGTGCATCGGATCAAGGCCGACGAGGCGTACGAGATCGGCGAGCGTGGGCACCCGGTGCGGGCCTACCTGGATGTCCAGGGGATCGTCCAGGCCGCGGTCCGCTGCGGGGCCGACGCGATCTATCCCGGCTACGGCTTCCTGAGCGAGAACCCGGACCTGGCGCGGGCCTGTGTCGAGGCCGGCATCACCTTCATCGGTCCGCCGGCGGAGGTGCTGGAGCTGGCCGGCAACAAGGTCCGCGCGCTGCAGGCGGCCAAGTCCGCCGGCATCCCGACCCTGCGCTCCACGGCGCCGTCGGCGGATCTGGACGAGCTCGTCGCGGGCGCCGAGGAGATCGGCTTCCCGGTCTTCGTCAAGGCCGTCGCCGGCGGCGGTGGCCGTGGCATGCGTCGGGTCGACGACCCCACAAAGCTTCGCGAGTTGACCGAGGCCGCGATGCGAGAGGCCGAGGGCGCCTTCGGCGACCCGACCGCGTTCATCGAGCAGGCGGTCGGCCGGCCGCGGCATATCGAGGTGCAGATCCTGGCCGACACCCAGGGCACCGTGATGCACCTGTTCGAGCGGGACTGCTCGATCCAGCGACGGCACCAGAAGGTGATCGAGATCGCCCCGGCGCCGAACATCTCCGAGGAGCTGCGCGCCGCGCTGTGCGCCGACGCGGTGAAGTTCGCGGAGTCGATCGACTACTCGTGTGCGGGCACGGTCGAGTTCCTCGTGGAGACCGAGGGCGAGCGCGCCGGGCAGCATGTCTTCATCGAGATGAACCCCCGGATCCAGGTCGAGCACACGGTCACCGAGGAGATCTCCGACGTCGACCTGGTCCAGTCCCAGATGCGGATCGCCAGCGGTGAGAGCCTCGACGATCTCGGCCTGTCGCAGGACAAGGTCCGGATCAACGGCGCGGCGCTGCAGTGCCGGATCACCACAGAGGACCCGGCGAACGGCTTCCGGCCGGACACCGGCACGATCACCGCGTACCGCTCGGCGGGCGGCGCCGGCGTCCGGCTCGACGGCGGCACGGTCGACACCGGCGTCGAGATCAGCGCCCACTTCGACTCGATGCTGGTCAAGCTGACCTGCCGCGCCCGGACGTTCCAGGCCGCGGTGGCCCGCGCGCGACGGGCCCTGGCCGAGTTCCGGATCCGTGGCGTCAGTACGAACATCCCGTTCCTGCAGTCGGTCCTGGAGGATCCGGACTTCATCGCCGGCGACGTGTCCACCGCGTTCATCGAGGAGCGACCCGGCCTGCTGACCACCCACGTACCCGCCGACCGTGGCACCCGGCTGCTGCGCTGGCTGGCCGAGGTGACCGTCAACCAGCCGAACGGCAAGGCGCCGACGCTGCTCGACCCGAAGACCAAGCTGCCGCCGGCCATCGATCTGGGCTCGCCGTCGCCGGCCGGCTCGCGGCAGCGGCTGCTGGAGCTCGGGCCGGAGGGCTTCGCGGCAGACCTCCGGTCGCGGACCCGGGTCGAGGTCACCGACACGACGTTCCGCGACGCCCATCAGTCCTTACTCGCCACCCGGGTCCGCACCAAGGATCTGCTCCGAGTGGCGCCGTACGTCGGCCGGATGACGCCGGAGCTGTTCAGCGTGGAGTGCTGGGGCGGGGCGACGTACGACGTCGCGTTGCGGTTCCTCAACGAGGACCCGTGGGAGCGGCTGGCCACGCTGCGGCACAACATGCCGGGGCTGTGTCTGCAGATGCTGCTGCGCGGCCGGAACACGGTCGGCTACACGCCGTACCCGACGAAGGTCACCACCTCGTTCGTGGCCGAAGCGGCGGACACCGGGATCGACATCTTCCGGATCTTCGACGCGCTGAACGACATCGAGCAGATGCGGCCGGCGATCCAGGCGGTCCGGGAGACCGGGACGACCATCGCCGAGGTCGCGCTCTGCTACACCGCCGACCTGAACGACCCCGGGGAGAAGCTCTACACCCTCGACTACTACCTGCGGCTCGCCGAGGAGATCGTCGAGGCGGGGGCCCACATCCTGGCGATCAAGGACATGGCGGGGCTACTCCGGCCACCGGCCGCGAAGAAGCTGGTGAGCGCGCTGCGCGAGCGGTTCGACCTGCCGGTCCACCTGCACACCCACGACACCGCCGGCGGTCAGCTGGCGACCCTGCTGGCCGCGGTCGACGCCGGGGTGGACGCGGTCGACGTGGCCTGCGCGCCGATGGCGGCCACCACCTCACAGCCGCCGGCCTCCGCGCTGGTCGCTGCCCTCGCGAACACCGAGCGCTCGACCAACCTGGACCTGCGGGCCGTGATGGATCTGGAGCCGTACTGGGAGGCGGTCCGCAAGATCTACGCGCCCTTCGAGTCGGGGCTGCCGTCGCCGACGGGCCGGGTGTACGACCACGAGATTCCTGGCGGGCAGCTGTCCAACCTGCGCCAGCAGGCGATCGCCCTCGGGCTGGGGGAGAAGTTCGAGGCGATCGAGGCGATGTACGCCGCCGCGTCTCGGATCCTCGGCCGGCCGACCAAGGTGACCCCGTCGTCGAAGGTGGTCGGGGACCTGGCGCTGCAGCTGGTCGCGGTCGGCGCCGATCCTGACGACTTCGCCGAGAACCCGCAGAACTACGACATTCCCGACTCGGTGATCGGCTTCCTGGGTGGCGAGTTGGGCGATCCGCCCGGCGGCTGGCCCGAGCCGTTCCGCACCAAGGCGCTTCAGGGCCGGACCGTCAAGTTCCGCGAGACCGAGCTGTCCCGCGAGGACTCCGACCTGCTCGACCAGCCCGGCCGGACTCGTCAGGAGACCCTGAACCGGCTGCTGTTCCCCGGCCCGACCAAGGACTTCACCGCCGCTCGGGAGACGTACGGCCGGGTGGGCCGGCTGGACACCCTCGACTACCTGTACGGGCTCCGTCCCGGCGACGAGCACACCGTGCCGCTGGGTCGCGGCGTCGGGCTGATCCTGGGGCTGGAGGCGATCGGCTCGGCCGACGAGCGTGGCATGCGGACCGTGATGTGCACGATCAACGGTCAGCTCCGCCCGATCCGGGTCCGCGACACCTCGATCAAGGTCGACGTGAAGGTGGCCGAGAAGGCGGACCCGGGCAATCCGGGCCATGTGGCGGCCCCGTTCGCCGGGGTGGTGTCGGTCGGCGTTGCGGAGGGCGACTCGGTGGAGGCCGGCCAGACCGTGGCGACCATCGAGGCGATGAAGATGGAGGCCGCCATCACCGCCGCGAAGTCCGGCACGGTCCAGCGGCTCGCCCTCGGCTCGATCCAGCAGGTCGAAGGCGGCGACCTCGTCCTGGTGATCGGCTAGCGGGCCAGCGGGCGCCAAAAGGGTGAATCGGGCATCGACCACGAAATCCAGTCCCTCGTCGGCCTCCGGTATCCCACGCCACGCCTGACGGTCACGCGCACGCAGTAACGAGGGACAGTTTCGTGGTGGCGGTGGTGGCGGTGGCGGTGGATCGGGTTGGCGGGCTCAGCCGGCGTAGAAGCCGACCAGGTCCGGGGCCGGACGACCCATCCGCTCGGCGACCTCCGACCAAGGCACGAAGCCGTCCAGCCAGATCACCAGCGCCGAGATCAGCTCCTGCTGCTGGGCGGCTTTGAGCTCGTTCATCCCGGCCCGGTAGGCGCTGGCCATCATCAAGGCCTTCGGGTACGGGTGCCAGCCGATGGTCAGTCCGGTCACCGGGAGCAGCCCGACGCTGGTGGTGGAGTTCAGCAGGTGCCGCAGCCCGACCGCCGCCGAGACCCCGCCGCGGGCCAGCGCGAAGTCCAGGTCGTCCATCTGCGTCCCGTCGAGCTCGAGCCTCGTCGAGCCCCAGGCCATCCCCTGGACAAGGGTCTCCAGCACCCGCCAGGTGGCGCCGGCTCGCTCCGGAGGCACGTACGCCCCGGCCAGCAGCACGTCGACATCGTGCGGTTCGGGATCGGTCGCGGAGATCACCGGGCTCGCCGGCACCCGGCGGAAGATCGGCCCGAGCCTGGACAACAGGCCGCCGGATCGCGCGCCGGCCGGTTCCGGGGCCAGCGCGGCGTTGGCCAATTCGCGGAGGTGAGCCGCATAGCCCTCGTCGGCGCCGACCATGCCCCGCATCTCGTCGATGCCGATGGCGTACAGCCGGAGCTCGCCCATAGTCAGAACCGTAGCCGAGCGGCCGCCTATTCTGAGCGCATGAACCCCCGGACCCGGCGACTGATCGTCTCCGGGGTGCTGGCGGCCATGCTGCTGATCGTGGTGGTGACGGCCGTTCTGCGCGCCAGCCGCTGAGTCAGCTTCTCGCCGAGCTCAGCCGCCACCCCAGACCGCGGTCGCGCCGGCGTGCCCGATCCGGACGACCTGGACGATCGTGATCACCCCGAAGACGATGCTCAGCACCGTGCCGATGATCCAGAGCAGCCGGCCCCGTGGATGGTCGCGCGTCATCAGCCGCTGGCTCAGATAGACGCAGATGACCGCGACCAACAGCCCCAGCGTCCACCACAGCAGCGTGTCGCCGAGCGCCTCGTGCTTCTGCAGCGCCGCCGACGGCTTGGTGAAGGTCTTGCTGAGATCCTCGCCGGCCTGCTGAGTGACCCAGGTGAGGATCGGCGCGGCGATCGCGGCCAGCAGCACCAGCTCTCCGTAACGCACCCGGACGAACTTGATCAGCGACATCGCGATGGCCCCGATGGCGGCCAGCGGGACGATGACGACGGTGGCGTGGACGATGAGCGGGTGCAGCGGTAGCCCGAGGATCTCCATCGCTGAACTCAACCATCCTTCCTTGTGAGAAGACTGTGCGCGGACATTGTGGCCGGACGTCGTGGCCCCGGCTGCGGCCGAGACGCCTCGCTGCGTGCCGCGACGCGACAATGCGGTTTCGGGGCATCTCGTCGCGTACGCTCCCACGTGACGCGACGAGGAAAGGTTCACCAACGACCATGGTTCGGGGCCGGCCGACTGTTCGGGCAGGACTGGTGTTGGTCCTCGCGCTGCTCGCGACACTATGGGCGCCGGCACTGGCCGGAGCGGCTCAGACGGTCGCATTCACCATCGACGACTCCCGGCTCACCACCTCCTCCGGACTGGTCCGCAACTACGCCCACGACGGCTGGTGGACCGCGAACGAGTCGGGCTCCGGCGGAGTGGTCTACGCCCTGAACGACAAGGGCAACATCACCGGCAGCTTCCGCTATGCCGCGAACCCGACGGCGGTCGAGGCGCTCGCCCGCTACGGCCACCGGCTGTACGTCGCCGACATCGGCGATCCGCACGCCAAGCGTGATTTCGTCACGGTCTACTACTTCGACAGCCCGCCGACGGACGGCAAGACCGTCACCTTCCGGTCGTACGACTTCAGATATCCCGACGGCCCGCACGACGCGAGCACGCTGCTGGTCGACGGCGCCGGCCGGCTCTACATCGTCACCAATGCCAAGGATGGCGCGATCTATGCCGCGCCCGGGATCCCGTCGCGGACAGCGCTGAACCGACTGTCCAAGGTGGGCGATGCTCCGGCCTATGTCACCGACGGGGTGTTCCTGACCAACAACGAGCGGATCGCGCTGCGGACGTACGTCTCGGTGATCGTGCTGGACGCCATCAGCTACAAGATCAAAGGCAGCTCGGCCATCCCCAAGCAGCCGCAGGGCGAGTCGGTGGCGCTGAGCCTGAACGGCAAGCAGCTGATGCTCGGCAGCCAGGGCAATCCCTCGAAGATGTACGTCGTCGACGTGCCGCAGAGCAAGGGCACCGACGTGCCGAAGGGGACGGCGACGCCGCCTGGTGGTGGTCCGTCCGCGTCGCCGAGCGCCAGCTCGGGCAGCGACTCGGGCGGCAGCGACGACAACGTGCCCAGCGATGACAACACGAACCCCAACCGGCAGGGCACCCTGCTGGCGCTCGGTCTGGCCGGGGTGGTCGCGGTGGTGGCCGGCGTCGTGGTCGCGGTCGTCCGACGCCCCTGATCCGGGCGCGCACAGCGCGGGGCAGACTGGCCGCATGGTGGATCTGGCGGCCGAACGCACCGACTATGCGGGTCGGCGGCTGATCGAGAACGAGGCGCCGGCCGATCCGCTGGTGCTGTTCGAGGGCTGGCTGGCCGACGCGTTCGCTGCCCGCGACGCGGGTCGGCTGGTCGAGCCGACGGCGATGGTCGTAGCGACCGTGGCGGGCGGCAGACCCAGTTCCAGGACCGTGCTGCTCAAGGAGGCCGACGCGCAGGGCTTCGTCTTCTTCACCAACTACGACTCACGCAAGGGCGGCGAGCTGGCTGCCGATCCGGCGGTCGCGCTGCTGTTCGGCTGGTACGTCCTGCAGCGCCAGGTCCGGGTCGAGGGCATCGCGCAGCGGGTCGACCGGGCGGAGTCCGAGACATATTTCGCGACCCGGCCGCGTGGCTCCCAGATCGGCGCCTGGGCATCGGCCCAGTCGAGCGAGGTGGCCTCCGCCGAGGCGCTGGCGGCGAGCTATCGGCAGGCGGAGGAGCGGTTCGGCGACGGCGAGGTGCCGTGTCCGCCCCACTGGGGCGGCTACCGGGTGCCCGCGGACTCGATCGAGTTCTGGCAGGGCCAGCCGTCCCGGATGCACGACCGACTGCTCTACCGCCGGTCCACCGATGGTTGGGCGATCATCCGCCTCGCCCCGTGAACGCCACTCAGGCCAGCTCGTTCAGCTCGATATCGACGGCGAGGAACAGCTCCGGGAAGTCGTGCAGCACCGCGAGCCGCGGATCTGGCACCGGATAGGTCCGCGCCACTCTCAGCGAAAGCAATGCGGTGAGCCGGGGGTCCGCCAGCACCGCGTCCACACTGGACCGGTCGCCGCCGGTGGCCAGCGCGTCCAGTTCGTCGAGCTCGGGCAGGACCAGCGACACCATCAGTTCGGCCGCGGTCTCGGTCAGCTTCCGGGCCTGGTTGCCGCGCCGGCGGGCGTACCGCTGCTGGGACCACCCACCGGCCTTGGTCTTGCCCTGGACATAGCTCGTCTCGATCTTGGAGGCCAACAGTCGGCGGCCGCGGAAGACACCGACCGCGACGCCGCCCCGGCGGATCAACAGTGCGGCGATCGTGCGCTCGCGCTGGACGTGGGCAACCAGGTCGGCCGGCTCGCTGCCGACCAACGGCGGGAAAGGCACCCGGATCCGGGCCTCCGCTCCGTCCTCGGCCACGATCACGAGAACGTCGGCAGCGACCGAGCAGGCGACCGGCCCGTGCCGCTCGGCGAAGCCGGCGAGCCAGCGCTCGAGCCGACCGGGATCGACCGTCACCGTCCGCGCCACACGCACCTCCTCCCGGGAAACTCGGTCCGGACATGGACAAACCCGCGAGCTTTCGTCGCCGTCGCCGGGTTCGGCGACATCCGACGGCCGGGGGACAATTCCGGCACTCGCGGGTTCGGGTTTGGGCTGTGGATTAGCCGGCCGCACGCGACCAGTAGATACACGGCACGGGCGGCTAGCTGGCCGTCACCTCACATGTCCAAGAGTCAACCATTCCTCGGACCACCTCCTTTCCGTGTGCCACCACGGTATGCGCGGTGCCGAAGCGGGTCAATGGGGTTTGTGATCGGGCGCGCGCCAGGGGCCCCGGCTGGTCAGGCGATCAGCACCTCGGTGCCCAGCTCCCGGATTTCGGCGACGATCCGCGGGTCCGCTGCCTCGTCGGTGATGACTCCGGCAAGCTCGGTCAGCCGGCAGATCCGGAACAGGCCCAGCTCGCCGAGCTTGGAGGCGTCCGCGACGACGTACGCCCGTCGGGCCTGGGTGACCATGGTCCGGTTGACCGTCGCCTCGGCCTCGTCGGCGATCGTGATCCCGCCGGTCGGGTCGACCCCGGAGGCGCCGAGGAAGCAGATGTCGGTGGCCAGCTGGCTCATCGTGTCACCGGCCAGCGCGCCGACCAGCTCGTAGCTCTGCGGCCGGGCGACCCCGCCGCAGACCACGATCCGGATGAACGGCCGGACGGTGAGCTCGGTGGCGATGTTCAACGCGTTGGTGACCACGGTGACCCCGCTGTGCAGTGCCTCGGTGATGGCCATCGCGCGGGCGATCTCGACCGTCGTCGTACCGCCGTTCAGTGCGACGGTGCAGCCCGGCCACAGCATCGCCACGGCCCGCTCGGCGATCTTGGCCTTGGCGGGATGCCGGCCGATCGTCTTGTAGCGGATCGGGAGGTCGTAGCTGGTGCCGTTGGGCACCGCGCCACCGTGGGTCCGCGACAGCAGCTGCTGGTCGGCCAGATGATCGAGATCGCGGCGGATCGTGGCGGTCGAGACCTCGAACTGTTGAGCAGCGACGTCGACGTCGACCCGGCCCGAGCCCACCAGGAGCTCCAGGATGGCGGCTAGTCGTTCCGCGCGGGTCATGTTGGGCATGATATGTTCATATCTGCTCGTTTCACTGTGTAAACGTGCATTCTTTTCACAACTTGTGGTGTGAAATTGGCACTCCAGGAGGTCCGATGACGCCGTACGTCTCAGCCGAGATCGCCAGCCAGCCGGACTGCTGGCGGCGGGCGGCGCAGCTCGCGGGGAGTGTCCGCGGGCTGCCGCGGGACGGCGAGCGAGTCGCGTTCGTCGGCTGCGGTACGTCCTGGTTCGTCGGCCAGGCGCTCGCCGAGCTCCGCGAATCGGCCGGCCTCGGCGAGTCCGACGCGTTCACCGCCTCCGAGCTGCCCGACCGGCGCTACGACCGGCTGATCGCGCTGACCCGGTCCGGCACCACCTCGGAGGTGCTCGAGGTGCTCGACCGGTTCCGCGGCCGGGTCCCGACCACGGTCGTCCTCGGCGATCAGCAGACCCCCGCCGCCTCGGCGGCGGACGCGGTCGTCGACCTGTCCTTCGCCGACGAGCAGTCGGTCGTGCAGACCCGGTTCGCGACCAGCACGCTGGCCCTGTTCCGGGCGGCCTGGGGGACCGACGTCTTCGCGCTGGCGGACGCCGCCGAGACCGCGCTCACCGACGACGCTGCCGGCCGCTGCGATCGGCGTCGACCAGCTCACGTTCCTGGGTCATGGCTGGACCGTCGGCATCGCGAACGAGGCGGCGCTGAAGTTCCGCGAGTCCTCCTCGAGCTGGGCCGAGGCCTACCCCGCGTACGACTACCGGCACGGCCCGATCGCCATCGCGCAGCCGGGTCGAGCGGTATGGATGTTCGGTACGCCGCCCGCCGGCCTGGCCGAGGACATCGCCGCGACCGGGGCGAGTTTCGTGCACCACGACCGCGATGCCCAGGTGGATCTCGTCCTCGCCCAGCGGGTCGCCGTGCAGCGCGCGCTCGACCTCGGCCTCGACCCGGACCATCCGCGGAGTCTGACCCGCTCGGTCGTCCTCGCCTGATGGCAGGGGGCAAGCCGGCGGTGCTCGCCGTCGATGTCGGCGGCACACTGACCAAGCTCGCCGTCGCCGCTCCCGACGGCTCGATCAGCCCGGTCGCGCGGGTCGCGACCCCCCGGGACGCCGCATCGGTGTCGGTACCCGGCCTGGCCCGGATCATCTCCGAGCAGGCCACGACGCGCGGCGGGATCGAGGCCTTCGGCATCGTTGCACCGGGCATCGTCGACGCCGCCGCCGGCGTGGTGCGAACCGCGACCAATCTCGGCTGGCGCGAGGTTGCGCTGCGCGAGCAGGCTCGAGGACCTGACCGGCCTGCCCGGCGCGGTCGGCCACGACGTACGCACCGCCGGACTGGCCGAGTGGCGGCTGCATCACGTCGATCAGACCGATCTGCTGTTCGTCGCGCTCGGCACCGGCATCGCCGGGGCCCCGGTCGTCGACGGCCGGCTGCTCGAAGCGGGTGGCTATGCCGGCGAGATCGGGCACTGGTCGGTGGCTGCGGCGGCCGGCCGGCAGTGTGCCTGCGGCCGGGCGGCCTGTCTCGAGACCGTCGCGTCGGCGGCCGGCATCGCCCGGGAGTATGTCCGCCTCGGCGGCGACACCGGAGGTGCGCTCGGCGCCGCGGAGGTTGCCGAGCTGGCCCGGGCCGGCGTAGCGGCCGCCGTCGCCGCGTTCGACCGCGCGGCAGAGGCGCTGGCCGAGGCCCTCGGCCGTTACGTGACGCTCCTCGGGCCACGGCTGATCGTGCTCGGCGGCGGGCTCTCCGGCGCCGCCGACCTGCTGATCGGCGCCGTCGAGCGATCGGCTCCGGGCCGGACTGACGTTCGAGCGCGAGCCCGAGTTGGTACGCGCCGGGCTGGGTGCCGACGCCGGCGTCGTCGGGGCCGGAATGCTGGGCTGGGACCGGGTCGGCCGACCCGGGGAGGCGGGTGCGCCGTGAGCGTAGAACGGAGCAGCGTGGAGCGAAGGTTGCTCGTCGACCGGCTGGTGACCGGCGACGGGGTCGTTGGAGACGGGTACGTCGTGGTCCGCGACGGGCTGATCGCCGAGCTGGGCCGCACGTCCGATCTCGGTGATGTCGACCTCGACGGTGGCGAGACACTCCACGGCTGGCTGGTCCCCGGCTTCGTCGACACCCACTGCCACGGCGGCGGCGGGGCCGACTTCGGCAGCGCCGACCGCGACGACATCCTGCAGGCCGTCGCCTTCCACCGGGCGCACGGCACGACCACGACGTACGCCAGTCTGGTCAGCGCCGACCCCGATCGGCTGGTGACCCAGATCTCCGCACTCGTTCCGCTGGTCGAGCAGGGTGAGCTGGCCGGCATCCATCTCGAGGGTCCGTTACCTTTCGCCGCTGCACCGAGGCGCCCATGATCCACAGACTCTGGCCCAGCCGACGTCCGCCGCGGTCGGCCGGTTGCTGACGGCCGGGCGGGGCCGGATCCGGATGGTCACCGTCGCGCCCGAGCTGCCCGGCGGCCTGGCCGCGATCGGTCAGCTCGTCGACGCCGGCGTCGCGGTCGCCTTCGGGCACAGCGATGCCGACGAGATCATGGTGGCCGAGGCGCTGGACGCCGGCGCGACCGTGGCGACGCACCTGTTCAACGCGATGCGGCCGATCCATCATCGCGACCCGGGTCCCATTCCGCGGCTGCTGGTCGACGAACGCGCGGTGGTCGAGCTGATCTGTGACGGTTTCCACCTGCACCCCGACGTGATCGGCATGGCCGTGCAGACTGCCGGGTCGGACCGGGTCGCCCTGGTCACCGACGCGATGCTGGCCGCCGGTGTGGCCGACGGCGAATACCACCTGGGCAGCCTGGCGGTGATGGTGACCGACGGCCAGGCCCGGCTCGTCGAGCCCGACGGCAGCCTCGGCTCGATCGCCGGCTCGACCCTCACCATGGCAAGTGCTTTCGAGCAGGTGGTCGCCACCGGCGTACCGATTCCGGCGGCCGCCACGATGGCAGCCACCACCCCGGCCCGGTGTCACGGGCTCCACGAGGTCGGCGTGATCGACGTCGGCAGGCGAGCCGACTTCTGCGTGGTCGATGACTCCGGCCGGCTGCAACAGGTGATGCGGCGCGGCGCCTGGGTCTGACGGCCGCCGACTCGCCCGCGAACGGCCAGCGTGCCCTGAGCCTGTCCAAGGGAACCCGGCTCAACCGTTGACCGCCAACGTGCCGTGAGCCTGTCCAACGGCACCCCGGCTCAGCCCTGTTTCACGATGTCGTAGCGGTCCAGTGCCTCCTTCCGCTCGGTGGCGTGGTCGACCAGCGGCTCCGGATATCCGTCGGGCACACCATCGGGGGCCAGCCACGGCTCGTGGACGTGCTCGTCAGACACGTCGGCGAGCTCGGGGACGTACCGCCGGATGTAGGTGCCGTCCGGATCGAACTTCTTGCGCCTGGGTGGTTGGGTTGAAGATCCGGAAGTACGGCGCCGCGTCAGTCCCACAGCCGGCCACCCACTGCCAGTTGAGCTGGTTCTGGGCGATGTCGCCGTCGCGCAACCGGTCCATGAACCACTGCGCGCCGTGCCACCAGCCGATGTGCAGGTCCTTGATCAGGAAGGACGCCACGACCATCCGGACCCGGTTGTGCATCCAGCCCTCGTCGACCAGCTGGCGCATCCCGGCGTCGACCAGCGGATAGCCCGTCCTGCCCTGCTGCCAGGCCTCGAGCCGAGACGCCGCCCGTCTGGACTTCTCCGGCTCGTCGGTCGGCATCGTGGTGAACTCGCCCCGGATCGGCGCGGTGACCGCGTCCGGCCGGTGGAAGAGCACGTCGGCGAAGAAGTCCCGCCACGCCAACTGCCGGGCGAGCGCCGCCGGACCCTTCGATCGCTGCGAGCCGAGGTCGGCCAGCAGCGTCCGCGGGTGCAGATGACCCCAGCGCAAAGCGATCGACAGGTGCGAGGTCGCGTCGGCCCCCGGGTCGTCGTGCAGCCTCGCGTAATCGGCCACACCGCCCCAGTCGGCCTCCAGCCACCGGTGCCAGGACCGGGTCGCGGCCTCCTCGCCGGCCAGTTTCACCAGCTCCGGGTCGGCATCGACTTCGGCCCGATTCTCGGCCGTCAGCCAGTCGACGTCGGCCAGCCGGAGGCTGGGCGCGGGACCGTGCACGCCGCGGTCGGTCCACGCTCGGTGGAACGGGGTGAAGACCTGAAACGGTTTGCCCGAGCCGTTCATCAGCGTGCCGGGCGCCACCGCGTACGGCGAACCGGTCGCGGTGAACGCCACGTCCCGTCCGGCGAGCGCGTCGGCCACCGCTCGTCGCGGCGCCGGCCGTACGGTCCGAAGTCCGCGCTGACGTGCACGGCGCTCGCGTCGACCTCGCGGGCGAGTCGCGGAATGACGTTGATCGGCTTGCCGCGAACGATGCTCAGCCCGGGTCCGCCCCACTCCCGGAGGTCGGCGTCCAGCACCGTCAGGGCGGCATGCATCCAGGCCGTCCGGACCGGTCCCGCCTTGGCCAGCAGCGCCTGGTCGAGGACGAAGACCGGCAGGACTGCCGAGCCGTCGTGGACCGCGGCCCCGAGCGCCGGGTTGTCGCGCAGCCGGAAATCGCGTCGCACCCACCAGATCGTCGGCCGGGGCCCGTTCGTTGTGGGTTCGTCTGCCATGGCATCCCTTCGTCGTGCCTGCTTCCTCGGGCGGGCGCAGGTCGGATGCGCCCAGCCGCAGAGCCACTACTCTTGCAATCGCCCCTGACAGTTCTTCCGAGCGGAGACATACCCGGCCGTGAGCGACCTGATCGATACCACCGAGATGTACCTCCGCACGATCTACGAGCTGGAGGAGGAGGGCGTCGTCCCGTTGCGGGCCCGGATCGCGGAGCGGCTGCACCAGAGCGGGCCGACGGTGTCGCAGACCGTGGCCCGGATGGAGCGCGACCACCTGGTCCAGGTGCAGGGCGATCGTCACCTGGCGCTCACCGACGAGGGCCGGGCCCGGGCGACCCGGGTGATGCGCAAGCACCGGCTGGCCGAGCGGCTGCTGATCGACGTGATCGGGCTGGACTGGGAGAAGGTGCACGACGAGGCCTGTCGCTGGGAGCACGTGATCTCCGAGGATGTCGAGCGACGGCTGGTGGTGCTGTTGAACGCGCCGACCGAGTCGCCGTACGGCAACCCGATCCCCGGTCTCGACGAGCTCGGCGTCAAGGTCGCGCCGCCGGACTTCCGGAAAGGCAACGAGCAGCTCGACGCGGTCGTCCGCGACGCCGGCGGTGCCCCGATCCGGGTGGTCATCCAGCGGATGAGCGAGGAGATCCAGAAGGATGTGGCGATGATGGGCACGCTCCGCGAGGCCGGTATCCAGCCCGGGCGTCGAGGTGAGTGCCGAGGTCGGTGGGCTGGGCGTACGGCTCCGGGCGACCGGGGCGCCGGTCTGCGAGATCGACGGCGAGGCCTCCTCGCACCTGTTCGTCACACTGGTCTGATCGGGAACCCTGATCCGCTGCGACCAGACATCTCTTCGCACCCCAGCCGGAACTCTGCACTCACTGTGCGGCTTTGCACCCTCCACAAAGAGTGCAGAACCGCATCGAGGGTGCAAGGTTCCGGATGGGTGCGAAGAGCGGGGGCCCGGGGGTAGTCGCGGTCGGCTTCGCCGCCATCGTCTCGCGCGGCTGGTCTCGGTTCCCGGGGCGCGGCGGGGGACGTACCCCGGCATGATGGTGCCGTGAGCGACGACGAGGTCAACTGGCGGCGCTACCTTGCCGAGTTCCATACCGAGCGCGCCGGCGTCGTCGAGGACGTGCTGTCGCGGTCGCGCGGCGGGGACCACTCGCCCTACCGATGGCTGGCGCGTGCGGTGTCCGCCGACGCGAACCTCGTGCTGGACCTCGCGTGCGGGTCGGGGGCGATGTCGCGTGAGCTCGTACGACCCGGCCGGACCGTGATCGGTCTCGACCTCAGCGCCGATGAGCTCGCGCTGGCCGAGCAGCGCGGGCCCGGGCCGTGGGTCCGCGGTGACGGCCTCTCGCTGCCGTTCGCCGACGGCAGCATGGATGCGGTGACCAGTTCGATCGGGCTGGCCGTGGTCACCCCGCTCAGCTCCGTGATCGCCGAGTGTGCCCGGGTGCTGCGGCCGGGCGGCGTGCTCGCCGCGATCGCGCCGGCGCTCCGCCCGCTGGAGCCACGAGACGTACGCGTGCTGACCCGGATCAACACCCGCCTCCGCACAAAGCCTCAATACCCCGGACCACTGGAGCTGGTCGGTTTCACGAAGATTGCGGAGAGCTATGGGCTGCGGCGGGTGGAAGACGGGCGGGAACGCTACTCCTTCGTGGTCCGCGACCGGGCCGATGCCGAGCTGGTGATGCGCGCGCTGTACCTGCCGCAGACCCGCCGGTCCCGGGTGGAGTCGGCCATCGAGCTGCTGGAGGACCGGGCGGTGCGCAAGGGCCCGTTCGAGGTCGCGATCCCCATGCGCCGCGTGGTCGCCATCAAGTGACCCTGTCCGACTGAGAACCCGCGCCCGGGCCCACGTTCGTCGGACGGGAGCCTCGGGAATAGTCGTCATCGGGCCGTCGTTGTGCCGACCGGTAGCAACTTCACCCGAGGAGTAGACCCCTTCATGGCGACCATCAACATCGACGCAGACGACTTCGAGGCGACGATCACCGACAACGACATCGTGCTGGTGGATTTCTGGGCGGACTGGTGCGGCCCGTGCAAGCGCTTCGCCCCCATCTACGAGAAGGAGTCCGAGCAGAACGGGGACATCGTCTTCGCCAAGCTCGACACCGACGCCAATCAGGAGCTGTCGCAGAACCTGCAGGTCGAGGGCATTCCGACCCTGATGGCTTTCCGTGAGGGTGTGCTGGTGTTCAACCAGGCCGGTGCGCTCCCGCCCGCGGCACTCAAGCAAGTCGTCCAGGCGGTCAAGGATCTGGACATGGAGGAAGTGCACGCCCAGGTTGCGAAGCTCCAGGAGGAGCACGGCCACTGAGGCCGTCCGCTTCACTTTCGTACGCACGATTTCGCACATACGCGGCTGCTCCGAGCGCAGCCGCTACCCTGTGACACCGGCCCCCATAGCTCAGGGGATAGAGCAGAGGTTTCCTAAACCTCGTGTCGCAGGTTCGAATCCTGCTGGGGGCGCCGAACTGGCCCAAGCGGCGGGGTGGCGGTCGTCGTTGAGTCTGCCGTTGGTGGTGGACGGTTCGACAGTCGCGGCGATGAATGTGTACTCGTTTGCCGGACCTGGGGTGTTCGCTGAGCAGATCCGGCGGCGTTGTGAGGTGTTCGCCACGTTGGCGGCCCGGGCGTTGCAGCTGGCCATCAGCCGTGCCTCCGATCAGTAGCTGACGGATCAGCTGGAGGAGGCGCTGGCGTCGCGAACCGTCATCGACCAGGCGTTGGGCATCGTGATGGGTCAGCAACAGTGCACCGCAGACGAGGCGTTCTCGCTGCTGCGGATGAGGTCGCAGTCGAGCCAGCGGAAACTGCGTGACGTGGCCGGCGATCTGATCGCCCGGGTCACCGGGGAGCCGCCCCAGCTCGGCCGCCGGTTCGACCGAACCTGACAGCCGCCGCCGCGAAGCGTCCCTCGCTGGCAAAGGCGCGACCACAGCACGGGTGGAGGATCGGCCGGCCGGTTCATCACCTGAGGGGTCGACGTTCGGACATCAGCGTCTGAGCCCGGAGATGAGCTTCCGGTCTGTGCCCAGTACGGACCGGAAGCCTCTCTTTTTTGCAGCGCGCGCCGGAGTTATGCTGCTTGGCGGGTTGGGGACACAGCCCGGTGCTTTTGACCTGCACCGGCCCGTGCTCCTGACAAGGACAGGTAGTGGATGTGACTACCGATTCCACATCCCCCTGCTCGACCGTGATCGACACGGGCGACGTCCCTCCATCAAGGTTTCGGCCTTGCCCGGTCTCATCTGGTCGTTTATCCCGCGCACATCCGTCGACCGATGGTCAGGCGGCGGCGGTCGACGGCTCAGGTCCTGGCCTGTTTGATGGTATCGAGCAGTTGCTGCTCGATTACGAGCATCTGCAGCGTCGGCTGGAGACGATGCCGGTCATCGAGCAGGCCAAGGGCATCCTGATGGGCCGGTTCGGGATCGACTCCGATACCGCCTTCGAGGTGCTGCGTCGCCTGGTCCTCCCACACCAATCACAAACTCCGCGACATCAGCGATCTTCTCGTCAATAGCGCCACCCAGCCCGCTGCAGACCCGACCGACCGCACGAGGGGCCAGCACACCCGCACTGCCCTCGACGACTTCATCTCCAGCTTGAACACATCCGTGCATCCCGGTCACCACGCCAGCCAACAGAACAAGAGCCACCGGTGACGTCGCAGCATCAGCCGTCGCATCGACCTCTCCGCACGTGCGAAGCGGCAGCATGAGAACGGCACACCATGACTGGCGACAGCATGGTGCCTGCCTGACCGCGGATCCGGACCTGTTCTTCCCCGTCAGCACCGGCGGACCCGGGCAGAAACGTGCAGAGCAGGCCCGCCGCATCTGCCGAGCCTGTCCCGTCCAAGCCGCCTGCCTCGACTGGGCCATCGACATCGGCATCACCGACGGCATCTGGGGCGGCCTCGACGAACACCAACGCCGAGCACTGCAACGCCAACGCCGGGACCCAACAGCCGCAGCTCTGTACGGCGTGAACTGAGTTCAGCAGAGCAGCACGCCCGAGTGCTCAACTCACAGCTACCAGTAGACGGTCGTCTTATGAGGACGGCTCCATCGGGCCCTCTCGGCTGGTCCCTTGGGGAGATGAAGAATCGAACGGCTGCGAACGGTCGTCTGGAGATTTGCCAAATTCTGGCTCGCCGCTGGGCTTTCCGGAGGTCGACGTAGGGGACGGTCGGCTATCCGGGGTCGCCGGATCTAGCCCTGCGGTTCGTTGAGCGTGGTGTCTTTTGTCGCGGAGGCGGGTCAAGGTGAGTTGGAGACCTTCGAGCTCACCCAGGCATCCTTCTTGGCTGGCACGATGGTGACGGCGTTCAAGGTCGCCCTCCAGCTGATCCAGGCCGGGCAACATGGCCGGGTTGATCTGCAGCACGGGACAACGCAGGCAGGCGTGTTCGTGGGCGCACAGGGTGCCGTAGGGTCGGCCGCAAGTGCCGAACTCGACCTTGCGGTGGTCGAAGTGGGTCTCGAACTCGACCCCTCAGCTGGAGTCGCGGGCCGGTATTCTTCGGCACTTCCTCGGTCGGGCGACGGTGCTCAACATCGTCGGAGTACGCCTCGCCAATCGGCTGGTGGAACCCTTGTGGAACAAGATCCACATCGATTCGGTCGACATCGTCTACGACGAGCAGCTGACGCTGGAGAACCGGGCCGGATACTACGGCCGGGCCGGGGCGCTGACCGACATGATCCAGTCCCACCTGCCCCGTGGACTGAGCGGCGACCTCTCGCCGGCTCGGTTACGGCTCTCGATGGGCCCCGACCAGATGGCGCTCGACCTGAATGTGAATGGTCCCCGCGACCCGATGGCGCTGGATCGGGCTACCATCGAGGCCGTTCTCAGTCCCGGGCGGCTGCCGGCCTACGGAGAGGTGCTGGCCGGTCTCTTGGACGCGGATCGATTCTTGTCGGTCCGCGGGGACACGGCCGAGCAGTGCTGGCGGGTCGTCGACCCCGTGCTGGAGCGATGGCGGCGCGGTGCGGTGCGGTTGGAGACCTATCCGGCCGGTTCCGACGGCCCCGACGCGTGGCGCTGACCCCAGCCGCGAGGTCGCCGGCTTTCGTTTCTCAGTTGGAATAGGTGGGTAGATGGCAGTGTCTCGAGTGACAGGAGAACGACCATGACTGACGGCGCTGGCTCAGCCTCGACCGGAGGGGATCTGACGTCGTCCGATCCAGCCGCCGGCGGCATCCCGACCGAGTCCGAAGCACCCGAGCTGCACGGACTGGGTGACGACGTCTCCGATCCGAGCGATCCGCGGAACGAGCCGTCAGGTTCCGAGCGGGCGCCCTTCGATCCGGGGTCGACTCCGGGTGACGCCGCCGCACCGTCGGATCCCATGCCCGACATCTCCGGCACCTCCGGATAGCGGTGCGGATCGAAGCTGATCAGGTCTTGTGGTCGGCCCCCGACTCCGACCGCGCCGGCCGGCCGCTGCTGGTGCTGCTGCACGGGCACGGGATGAACGAGCGCATCGGCTTCGAGCTGCGCCACCGACTTCCTTCCTCGCTGGTGATCGCGTCGCTTCGCGGGCCGTTGCGGGCGCGGGCCGGCTACGGGTGGTTTCCGCTCGATGCGAGCTTCACTCTCGGCCAGGTGACATCGGCGGTTGCGGCCGTCTTGAGCTGGCTGGACGATCAGCCGGCCCACTTCAGCTCGGTCGGTCTGCTGGGGTTCTCCCAAGGCTCCGCCATCGCCGTGCAGTGCCTGCGCGAACGTCCCAAGGACTTCGCGTACGCAGTCGTGCTGGCGGGATTCCTGAATCCGCTGCCGGCCCGCGGTGATCGTGAGCTGGCCCGGATCCGCCCACCGGTGTTCTCCGGCCGTGGTGGTGCGGACGCCTTGGTGCCTCGACCCTTGGTCGTCCTGACCGAGCAATGGCTCGCGGCCCACAGCACTCTGACCAACAAGGTGTATCCCGGCCTGGGCCACGGCGTGTCGGACGAGGAGATCTCCGATCTTGCTGTCTTCCTGGACGCCCAGCTCACACCACAGGAGGAGTGAACACCTCGGGCTGCGCTTGTTCGGCAGAACGGCCCGGGAAGGTCATTCGTGGAACGAGGCAGTCAGCTCGTGGTCGGCTCGTCGGGCCAGCCGCGGCGCTCCTCCTCTGCGATGTCATCGGTGGAGTCCCGATCAGTCTGGGGCTTCGCCGGCGGCGACGGAGGCGATGCGGATCGGGCGTACCTCGGTGTCGGTCAGACTGGTGTCGTCGTTCGGCTCACTCATGTCATGGGGCATACCCAGCCGGCCCCTCGATCAGCTCGTTCCGTGCCCGGTCGGCGCGATGCGCGCTGGACGGACGTTTGTCCATGACTTGGGCGGGTACAGCCGGGAGGGATGCACCGGAAGCCGACCGACGGAGAGCGACGATGACCGATCAGTACACGCTGCAGGATCCGACCAAGCAGTACGAGCCTTCCAACGAGGAGTGGGCCCAGCAGCAGGAGGGGCCCGGCTTGGCCCATGACATGAGTCCACGACCAGATCATGGCGAGAGCAACCTATCGTGGCGCGGGTCGACTGACCGGGCGCAAGGCCCTGGTCACCGGTGCCGACAGCGGCATCGGCCGAGCTGTCGCGATCGCGTTCGCGCGCGAGGGCGCAGATGTCGTGCTGTCCTACCTTCCCGAGGAGCAAGCCGACGCCGACGAGGTCGTCCGACTGATCCAGGAGGCCGGACGTTCGGTGATCGCCGTGCCCGGTGATGTGAAGGACGAGGAGTACTGCCGAGATCTGGTGCAGACGACGGTCGATCAGCTTGGTGGCATCGACATCTTGGTGAACAATGCCGGCAAGCAGCAGTTCGTCACCGATATCGCCGAGCTCACCACCGAGCAGTTCGACGAGACATACAAGACGAACGTGTACTCGATGTTCTGGTTGTGCCGGGCGGCGCTGGCCCACATGCGGCCCGGCGCGACGATCATCAACGTGGCGTCGAAGGAGGCCTATCAGCCGTCTCCGATCCTGCTGGACTACGCGTCGTCGAAGTGGGCGATCAACGGCTTCACCAAGGCGCTTGCCCAGCAGGTGGCAGCCAAGGGGATCCGGGTGAACGCGGTGGCCCCGGGTCCGATCTGGACTCCGCTGCAGGTCGCCGGCGGTCAGCCGGAGGAGAAGTTGGAACAGTTCGGCGGCAACGCGCCGATCGGGCGGCCGGGACAGCCGGCCGAGATGGCGCCGGCGTTCGTCTTCCTGGCCAGCCCCGAGTCCAGCTATGTGATTGGGGAGACCTTGAACGCGAACGGTGGTTCGCCGACCCCCTGAGCTCGGCTCGGAAGGACTCCGTCGTCGTCCTTTGCCGAGAGCAAACGGCATCAACCGGTCAGCCACCGTGGTCTGGACCGGCTGAGTGACCCAACCCGTCTCCAGCGTCGGCCCGGTCAAGCAGAGAACTGATCACCAACCACTGCCGGCGAGAGACCCACGACGGGTTACTGCCCATCGGCTGACGCTGCACCTCGAGGTCATCGATGCCGTTGTTGCGCAGCACCGCGTCTGTCAGCGGTCGGGACAGCGGCCGGAGCCGGACTTCCACGGTTTCTGCGTCGATGGGAGCGGCTGCGACCTCGCCGACGGCCCACAGGCCGCGCGGACGAAGCGGATCTCGACCAGACAGCCACAGTAGTAGTCGATCGCCGGTTCGCATCAGGCCCAACCGATAGCTCGGTCGAACACACCAGCCACCCGTGAGCCCGGCGGCTATGGCCGCGATGTCGAGGCCGGCCGGATTGCGCCGCATCAACCAGGCTCCGAGTAATTCACGTCGAACGATAGCCACCTCGTGGAGATACCCAGACCGGACCGACCCGACTCCCGGAGGCAAAGTGGCTCGAGGCCGATCGACAAGAAGAGGCGCTCGGTTCAGAGAGAGTCCGAAGGGAGCGCTCAAATGGCTGGAGACGACACGGTTAGCACGGTGCAGACTCGGTCGGCGGGCGGGGGCAGGACCAGGAAAAGACTGTTGCGCGAGGGTTCGACCTCGCTCCGTGCGTCCGTGGCGTGGAGCACGCTCACCAACTGCTATGTCATCGAAGACGCCGACGGCGGGACCGTGGTCGACGCCTGCTTCCCGTCCACCGGAGATGGGGTCGTGGACCTCTTGGCCACTCTCGGTCGCACGCCGGCTGACATCCGAGTTCTGCTGCCCACCCACGGTCACTTCGATCATGTCGGCTTCGTCCGTGGGCTGAAAGCGACGCTGGGTACGCCGATCTGGATCCACCGGACCGGCGCGGCGCTGGCCGCCCATCCGTATCGGTACCGACCCCAGCGGAACCGCCTGTTGTTCTCCATGGGCCACGGTCGTTCGCTGCCGATCCTGGGACGAATGGGTGCTGACGGAGACGCTCGCCGCCCATGGAGTCGATGCCGACGAGGTCTTCGCGGACGGAGATGTGCTGCACGTGCCCGGGCGGCCGCACGTCAGCCAGCCCCCGACCGCACGGCCGGCCAGTGCGCGTTCCTGCTGCCCGGTAGGGTCGATCGGTCTCCGGCTCGACTCCCGGCCTCAACCGGGCGTGCACTCGACGCAGCGTCGCCCCAGCCCAGCGGCGGTTGTTCCGTAGGTCACCGTCGAGATCCACTCGCCCATGGGCCGCAGCCGTCTCCACGGATCCACTCGGAAGAACGAGTTGTCGTCGAAGGCCGACATGGTCAGCGAGTGCACCGCCTGAAGCAGTAGGGCAGCAACCAGCATCGATGGTCTGCGTGGCTTCGTCAGGTGACCGACTCGGGCCCGAACAGCCCCGGATCGCCTCCAGTCGACTCGACGCCGGTCGACTGTCCGTAGAGTCACCACGACGAGAGCCTCTGTGCGCACCCTCGGACGGATTCGCGGGGTTTGGAGCAGCGACAGTTGCGCTCGGCTCCTATCGGGGCCGGCCGGTGGCCAGCAGGGTCAGCCGCCGGAGAGTCTCCCGGTTTCGGGGAACCGTGAAACTCTGCCGCACGATTTTCGGAACCAGTCGAGCCGGCCCCGAGGTGACGTCTTCACTGATGGTGAGGTGGGTCGACGTCTCGCCGTCGCTGGAGGTGGTGATCTCCACGGTCGCCTCACCGGTCGGCCAGCCCTGCGCCTTCAACCGCAGCCACCGGCCGCGGTCCAGCGCCAGCACCTCGGTGAGGTCGTTGATCACCAGCGGCCAGATTCCGAAAGAGTGGTGCAAGCGGGCGCCGGTCTCTGGCCAGTTCGGGTCCACCGCGCGCACTCGTGATGTGCCGACGACCCAGCTGGCGTAGGTCCAGCCGTCGCTCAGCACGTCCCAGATCGCGGCTGAGGAGACATCCGCGTGCAACTCGACCGTTGCCGTCGACGTGATGGCCATGGCTCGGGGATACCCGCTACAGGTCGGGTTCAAGCGCCGACGGCAGAGCAGCACTCAGCGGCCTACCGTGTCGGTGGTGGCCTCACTTCGCCCCCGGCAGTTTGGCGCTGCCACCAGCGGGTATCCCACGCCCAGCGATCATGGCGAACGGTCGATGCACGTTGCCCGACGCCGAGGAGGGCTTGCGAGATGCGGAGGAGCCGATCACGCGCCGCCGTGGTCATCGGAGCGGGACCGAATGGACTCGTGGCGGCGAATCTGCTGGCCGATGCCGGCTGGGACGTGGTCCTGCTGGAAGCCCAGGACAGGCCCGGCGGAGCGGTGGCCAGCGACAACGACGTGGCGGCGGGATTCGTGCACGACACGTTCAGCAGCTTCTATCCGCTCGCCGCAGCCTCAGCGGTGATCAATGATCTGCAGCTCGAGCGGCATGGTTTGCGCTGGCGGCATGCGCCCGCGGTGGTCGGGCACCCGCTGCCGAACGGGGAGTGGGCATTGCTGCACCGCGACGTCGAGCGAACCGCGGCAGGCCTTGATCGGATCTGTGGCGGAGACGGCGAAGCATGGCTCCAGCTGCACCACACGTGGTCGGTCATCGGCCCCTCGCTGATCTCGTCTCTACTCACGCCGTTCCCTCCGATACGAGGAGGTCTCGGTCTGCTGGCCCGACTGCCGCGGGCCGGCGGGCTGGATCTCGTCCGCGAGCTGATCGAGCCCGCCGCCAGCCTCGTCCAGAACCGGTTCCGCTCCGAAGGTGCCCGGCTGCTGTTGTCCGGCAACGCCATGCACGCCGACATCCCGATGACCGCGCCCGGCTCGGGCCTTTTCGGCGTTCTGATGGCCATGCTGGGCCAGACCGTCGGCTTCCCGGTGCCCGAGGGAGGGGCCGGACAGTTCGCCGCAGCGCTGACTCGGCGGTTCGAGAGCCGCGGCGGGACCATCCGGCTGGGCACCCGGGTCGCACGGATCGAGACCGATCGCGGCCGGGTCACCGGCGTGCTGACCGCCGATCAGGAACGGTTCGAGGCGGTGGCCGTGGTCGCCGACGTCGCCGCCCCCGCGCTGTACGGCGGTTTGGTGCCCTGGTCGGAGCTTCCGGCTCGGGTGCACCGGCGGATGCTGCGGTTCGAGCAGGATCCGGCCACGGTCAAGGTGGACTGGGCGCTTTCCGGGCCGGTGCCCTGGACCGACGCTCCCGAGGCGGCTCCCGGCACGGTGCATATCGCCAACTCGCTCGACGAGCTGACGTCCAGCCAGGACAAGATCCACGCCCACGTGGTGCCGGCCGAGCCCTTTTTGCTGGTCGGTCAGATGACGACCACCGACCCCAGCCGCTCACCGTCTGGCACCGAGTCGCTGTGGGCGTACACCCACGTCCCGCAGGTGGTGCACGCCGACGAGGCGGATCAGGTCACCGGGAGCTGGGACGACGGCGAGATCGAGCGGTTCGCCGACCGGATGCAGGCGCGCCTGGAGCGCCACGCCCCCGGATTCGGTTCACGCATCGTCCGTCGGCGGGTGCTCGGACCGCATCAGCTGCAGGCCCGAAACGAGAACCTGGTCAACGGCGCACTGAACGGAGGGACGGCGAGCCTGCATCAGCAGCTGATCTTCCGGCCCATCCCCGGGCTGGGTCGGGCCGACACGCCCATCCGCGGGCTTTTCCTGGGTTCGGCCTCGGCTCATCCCGGGGGTGGTGTCCACGGCGCGTGCGGCGCGAACGCTGCGCGCGCCGTGCTGGCGGCCGCCCGAACAGCGCGACTGTGATGCCCTGCCGAGACGCCCGGGGCGCGGAACCCGCGCCGCGACCCGACCCCGCCCAGAGTCCACCACACCGATCGTCAGAGGACGACGCCATGACGTTTGCTTCGCTGTACGCGCACGGATTTGCACGGGTGGCCGCGTGCACCTCCGACGTGTACGACGCCGGTCCGCGGCGGCGAGGAAGCCGATGCCGACCGCGTGGTCGGGCGTCGTTGCCAAGGCCAAACCCCTTCGTGGAGAGACGGATCAGCGCAGAGTCCAGCGCCGGCTGTGTCTTCAACCGGCATGGATTTAACTCGACCGGCGGGGAACCCGCCAGACTCTTGCCGAAGTGGCCGCAGCCGTTGCTTGGGCCGAAAGTCTGATCTTTCGTCATGCGTCGTGGAGTCACATGACGACTGCTGGTCGAGCAGACGTGTTTCGCTGCCGTACCGCTGGATAACAGGCTGCCATGCGGACAGATCTGGCTACCCGAGTCACGCTCGTCTTGCTGACATACAACTGCGCCCATCGCATCGCCGGCATCCTCGACCGGCTGACCGCCCTGGACATCCCGATCATCGCGGTCGACAACGGGTCGACCGACGCGACCCTTGAGGTGTTGGGCGCCCGGGCGCAGCTCGAAGTGGTCTCGTTGCCCATCAACATCGGCGCGGCAGCACGCAACGAGGGAGTGTCGCGCGCCATGACCCCATATGTGGCAATGTGCGATGACGACGGCTGGTATGAGGCCGACGGGCTGCGGATCGCTGCCGACGTCTTGGATCGGTTCCCCGGGCTCGCCCTGGTCAACGCCCGCATCCTCGTCGGTGAGGAGGAGCGTCCCGATCCGATTTCCGACGAGATGGCGGCCAGCCCGCTGCCGGACACGGCGGGCATCCCAGGTCACGTGCTGTTGGGTTTCATGGCCGGAGCCGTTGTCGTGCGTCGTCGCGCCTATCTGGAGGTGGGCGGCTACGATCCGCGATTCTTCATCGGCGGAGAGGAGGAGACGCTCAGTTTGAAGTTGGCTAAGGAGGGCTGGCAGATGCGATACCGCGACGACGTCGTCGTCCACCACCTGCCGAGCGTCGCCAACGTCGTCAAGCTGAGGCCGTACGGTCTCCGAAACACCTTGTGGAATGCGTGGCTGCACCGCCGCTGGCCCAGTGCGCTGCGCTGGACCCTGTTCAGCCTTGCCGATCGTCCGAAGAACCGGAGCTGGCTACGCGGCGTCGGCATGGCGCTCAAGGGACTGCCGTGGGTTCTGCGCGAACGACTGCCCATGGAGGTCGAGCTGGATCGTCAGCTGCAGCTATTGGACCGTCGTCGCTTCGCCGAACGGCGACCGCTGCTCACTCGGCGCGACTGGGAGCCGCCGAACTTCGACGCGGACAGGGTCGGCGTTCTCCAGTAGCAGCACCGTTGGCACTCCGCTTCCCACCACCACTGCGGCGATCGCGACCGTCCTTCCGCGAGCCGCGCTCTCGACACGGCGGACCTGATCAGAGGGCGCGTCATGTTCTGCGGCCAGAGCCGCTGCATCATCATCAGCGCCGCACCTCGTCGATCGTCGTGTCGTGCAGGAGGGCGTAGCTGCGGAGGAGCAAGAGGGCATCGGCATTGCTGATCTGGGCGTGCGACATCAGCATGCCGACGGCGGTCCAGACGCTCATGCGCTCCTTGCCGACGGCCGAGCTCAGCCACTGATCCGTGCTCGGGATCGCGATCGGAGCACCGTCATCTCGTCCGCAGAAGAGGACTGCGACGATCCGGTCGGCGATCATCAGGCCGTCCTCGACGGTCGGTACGAGGTCCGCCGCGTCCGGAGAGGCGGAGTACAAATCGAGCGCAGCGAGCCGTTCGCCGTCCGGCGTGGTGACCGGGACCGAGGCGACGTGCGATTCGGAGTTCGGGCGAGGAGCAGGTGACCGAACATGGGCCACCGACTCGAGATGTCGGCCAGGTCGGCAACGACCGGTCCAGCCTCGGTGACTGCATTGAGGCATGGGCCCTCGCCCAGTGAGGTCTGAAGGCGCTCCGCCGCGACCACCGCGTCAACTGCATTGCTGTCTGCCTCATCGCGGCCGCCCTGGTGACGTTGTTATCGGCGTCAGGAACGCGGCGTCGATCAGAGGGCTCACGCGTGACGTTCCCCGTCGTCGGACCTGGCGGTGCCCGGTCGGCAATGCGGTCGGATCCGACGAGTCGAGCCGTACTGGGTGATCGCCACCAGCCTCTCGCAGCTCGCCAGTCGGGGAACTCGGCCGTGCTGCCGATTTCATAGCATGGGTGGATGGTCGTCGAGCGCACCGGACCTGCGCCGGCCACACGACCCCCAGTCCGTTGCGAGGACGACCGTCCGGACATCAGTGGCGGGCGGCGTTGCGGGCAAGCAAGTTGGTGCCGATGCGGCCTGGGTGACCGCCTGGTGGCGATGGGCGATATCGCCTACCGGCGACGGCCTGACGGGTGCGTGGCTCAGGTGCGGCTGGCGGGTCTCGATCCGCCGCAGCGTGGGGCCCGCGTCTCACGATCAGCGCGCGGCTTGCTCGAAGCAGTGCGTCCAGGCGTGGAGAAATCGGGTGACGTCGTAGCGATCCAGGGCGTGCGCGCGCGCGGCCCGACCGCACTCGACCGCCAGATCGCGGTCGGCGAGCAGCTGCCCAGCACCGGCGACCAGGTCGGCGACATCGATGGAGCGGACCCCGGCCGCCTGGGGCACCGCGCGCGATGCCTCGGTGGTGTCCAGCACCACCACCGGCAGACCGAGCAGCATCGCCTGGATCAGGGACAGGCCCAGCGACGTCCAACGATTCAGGTGCAGGTACGCTCGGCGCTCCACCAGCGCGCCGTCGAGCTCAGCGGGGGAGAGGTTGCCGGCGAACGCCAGCTCTGGACACCGCGCACCGAGTCGCGGCGGCAGCAAATCCCCGTCGATGCCGAAGGCGTCGATCGGCGCCCCGCCGAACTCGGCGAGGAGGTCCGTCCCGGTGGTGCGCCATCGCCGGACCGGCTCGTTGACCACAAAGGCAAGCCGCGCCTCTGTCCCGCGATAGCGATAACCGGGATCCGGCAGGCCGTGCTCGATCACCCTGGTCTCGGCGCTTCCGCAGTCCCAGAAGAGCCGATTGAAGTGGGTGACATGCACGATCGGCCACTGCCGCTGATCGGCCAGCGGATGCCGAGAGGCCGGCACGTCGCCCTTGGGCGTGTTGTGTTCGAGAAACACCGCCCCCAGATCGCGGCCGGGCGTCCGGCCGAGCAGCGCTGCGCAGCTGTCGACTTCCTCGAGGCGTTGGGCGAGGACCACGTCGGGTGGATCGTCTCGCAGCTGCTCCAAGGAGACCTCGTGGAGGTTGGCCGGGCGGTTCTCACCCAGCCGGACCAGTCCCTTGGCGGTCACCCCCGTCGCGATCAACCCCGTGGAGTCCACCACGGAGGCATCGCGCAGGAACAGGTAGTCGTGCGGCCCGCGGGTCAGTGCGTCGGTGTAGCCCCCATGCACGTCCCAGAGCAGTATGCGCACGCTCGCTCCGATATCCCGCCATTCCCCGCGTGAAACCGTTCGACGACTTCGGTTGACGACGGCGGCACGGGGTACGACTTCCCCAGTCGTCCGGTGCACCCGATGGGGTGCACCGCTGGAAGGGGGTGCCGGTGAAGATCGCGTTCGTGTCCGAGCACGCGAGTCCGCTCGCGACTCTGGGCGGGGTCGATGCTGGCGGTCAGAACGTGCACGTCGCCGAGCTCGCGGCCGGGCTGACCCGGATGGGCCACGAGGTGAGTGTCTTCACCCGCCGCGACGACGCCGGGCTGCCGGACCGGGTGGTGACGCCCGACGGCTACGAGGTGCTGCACCTCAACGCCGGACGGGCCGAAGCGGTCGCCAAGGACGAGCTGTGGCCGCTGATGAGCGAGTTCGCCGCTGAGCTCGGCGAGCAGCTCGAGTGCGACACACCCGACCTGGTCCATGCCCACTTCTGGATGTCAGGTTGGGCCGCACATCAGGTGGCGCGAAGCCTGCAGCTCCCCACGGCGCTCACCTTCCATGCCCTCGGCACTGTCAAGCACCGACATCTGGGCAGGGCCGACCCGAGTCCGGCCGCCCGACTCACCGTGGAGCGACAGCTCGTCCGGTCCGTGAATCGGGTGATCGCGACCTGCTCGGACGAGGTCGCCGAGCTCCGCTCGTTCGGCGCCATCTCGGCGAACATCTCTGTCGTGCCCTGTGGCGTCGACATCGCCAGGTTCACTCCCGCCGGCCCGGTGCTGTCGGGACGCCGGCAGCGCCATCGGATCGTCGCTCTCGGTCGACTGGTGCCGCGCAAGGGCTTCGACACGGTGGTCCAAGCGCTGACGCGGCTGCCCGACACCGAGCTGATCATCGCCGGCGGGACGTCAGGCGCGCGATCCCGAACGGGACCGACTCTTGGCCGAGGCTGACCGACTCGGAGTCGCCGATCGGGTCGAGATGATGGCTCAGGTGCCGCGCGCGGAGGTGCCGGCCCTGCTGCGGTCGGCGGACGTCGTGGTCGCCGCCCCGTGGTATGAGCCGTTCGGCATCGTGCCCGTCGAGGCCATGGCCTGCGGCGTGCCGGTGGTGGCCAGCGCGGTCGGCGGAATGCTCGACACGGTGCTGCCTGAGGTGACCGGGTTGCTCGTAGAGCCCCGGGACCCGGTCGCCCTGGCGAGCGCGGTCCGTCGTCTGCTGGATCGCCCCGAGCTCCTCCGGTCCTACGGGGCGGCGGCGGCGGCACGGGCCCGAGAGCTCTACTCCTGGGACGAGGTCGCGGCGCGGACGGACGAGGCCTATCGACGCACGCTGAGCAAGGCGCAGCCGGCGTGGCCCGGGCTGGCGGTGGCGAAGCGGTGAGCATGGTCGGGCGGGCGCTGGTCCTGGGTGGCGCCGGGTTCGTCGGCTCCCATCTGTGCGAGGCGTTGATGGCGAACGGCTGCGACGTTGTGTGCCTGGACAATTTCTGCACGGGCCGCGCCGAGAACCTGCTGGCCTTCCGGAGTCGGCCGCGGTTCGCCGTCGTGGAGCACGATGTCACCGAACCGCTGCCCGAGCTGGGACGGTTCGACTGGGTGTTCTGCCTGGCCTCGGCGGCGTCACCGGTGGACTACCAGCGGCTCGCCATCGAGACGCTTCGCGCCGGTGCCCGCGGCACCGAGCACGGGCTGCAACTCGCCCACGGCCAGGGTGCCCGTTTCGTCCTGGCCTCGACCAGCGAGGTGTACGGCGATCCGGAGGAGAACCCGCAGGTCGAGACCTATCCGGGCCGGGTGAACCCGATCGGCCCGCGCAGCGTGTACGACGAGGCCAAGCGCTTCGCGGAGGCGATGACCGCGGCCTACCGCCGCAGCCTCGGCGCCGACACCGCGATCGCCCGGATCTTCAACACGTACGGCCCGAGGATGCGTGCCGACGACGGGCGGATGGTGCCGACCTTCGTTCGGCAGGCACTGGCCGGGGAGCCGATGACCGTCAGCGGCAGCGGTCGGCAGACCCGCTCCCTGTGCTATGTGACGGACACGGTGGCCGGCCTGATCGCCTTGGCCCGGTCATCGGAGTCGGGCCCGGTGAACATCGGCAACCCCCACGAGCAGACGGTGCTCGAGATCGCTCAGCAGATCGCTCGGCTGATCGGTTGCGGCTCCGGCGATCGCGTTCGAGCCGGCGGTCGAGGACGATCCACGGCAACGCTGCCCCGACATCACGCTGGCCCGAGCCACACTCGGTTGGACGCCGACCGTCGGAGTGGTCGACGGTCTTCAGCGAACCATCGACTGGTTCGTCGAGGCCGAGCGGGCGACCGCCAGTGAATTACCTATAGGTGTTTTGGCTCCCTGACGCCGGGTACAGCCCCAGCCAGCGCGTTCATCCGAACGTGTCCGGGAGAATCGAGGGACCTGATGCGGGTGCTCGGCATCAATGCCGTCTTCCACGACTCGGCGGCTGCCGTCGTGGTCGACGGCCGGATCGCCGCCGCCGCGGAGGAGGAACGGTTCTCTCGTCGCAAGCACGGCAAGCGTCCGGTGCCGTTCTCGACCTGGGAGCTGCCGGAGCAGGCCATCACCTGGTGCTTGGCCGAAGCCGGCCTCGAGCCCGCCGATCTCGACGCGGTCGCGTACTCCTACGATCCCGGTCTGGTGGATCCGGGTTCCGGTGGTCTGGACCCGTCCTGGGAGCACCTGCGGACCACGTACGCGGAGCGGGCGCCGTACTTCCTGCGCACGCTGCTGCCGACGTACGATCCCGCGACGTTCCACTTCGTCCGGCACCACGTCGCGCACGCCGCGTCCGCCGGACTCGTGGCCCCCTTCGGCGACTGCGCCGTGCTGGTGGCCGACGGTCGCGGCGAGGCGACCTCGTCGCTGCTCGGGGAGTATCGCGACGCGAAGCTGGATATCCTCGCCGCGCAGTCGCTGCCGCACTCGCTCGGGTTGCTGTACGAGGACCTGACCGCCCACCTGGGCTTCGCCCGGTCCAGCGACGAGTACAAGGTGATGGCGCTGGCCTCGTACGGCACGCCGCGGCACCTTCCGCTGCTCCGGGGGCTGGTCCACGCCGACGGCGGTGGCTTCCGCACCGAGCCCGTCGACTGGGATCGGCTCGCGCCGACGCGTACCCCGGATGGTGAGTTCATCGACGCCCACGCCGACCTGGCGGCCAGCGTCCAGGCCGTGCTGGAGGAGGTGCTGCTGGAGCTCTGCGGCTGGTTGTGGGACCGGACCCAGAACCCCAACCTCGCCCTGGCCGGCGGTACAGCCTTGAACTGCGTGGCCAATACCCGGTTGTTCGCCGAGTCGCCGTTCAGCCGGCTGTGGCCCCAGCCGGCGGCCGGCGACTCCGGTACGGCGCTGGGTGCCGCGTTGACCGTGGCCGCCGAGGCCGGCGATCGGATCGAGCCGATGACGAGTGCCGCCCTGGGCCGCGGGTTCAGCGACGAAGCCATCGAAGCGATCCTGCGCACCGCACGGGTCCGCTTCGAGCGACCGGACGACCTGCCCGACGCCGTGGCCGCGATCATCGCCGACAACGGCATCGTCGCCTGGTTCACCGGTCGGGCCGAGTACGGCCCGCGAGCGCTCGGCTACCGGTCACTGCTGGCCCACCCGTCGAGGGTGGACAACGTCGAGCGGCTGAACGACATCAAGGGTCGCGAGCAGTTCCGGCCCGTGGCGCCGATGGTTCTGGCGGAGCGGGCGGCCGAGATCTTCTCCCGCGGTCCGCTGCCCAGCCCGTACATGTTGTTCGTGCACGACGTCGCGCCGCAGTGGCGGGACCGGCTGCGCGCGGTCACCCACATCGACGGCACGGCACGGATCCAGACCGTCGACGACGAGACCAACCCGGCGATCGCCGCCCTGCTCCGGGCCTTCGCGGCGCGTACGGGGGTCCCGGTGGTGGTGAACACCAGCCTGAACACCGCGGGTCGGCCCATGGTCGACAGCCCGTACGACGCCCTGGAGCTGTTCGGGTCGGCGCCGGTGGACGCGCTGGCCATCGGGCCTTTCCTGCTGAGAAGGCCGTGATGGGGTCCGGGCCTGAGGTCGCCGTCGTCATTCCCACCATCGGCCGAGCCGAGCTCGGGGAGCTGATCCGCACGATCGCCGGCGGCGATCCCGCTCCGGTGCTGATCGTGATCGCCGACGACCGGCCCGACCCGGGCGAGGCCCTCGCCCTTTCGCCTCTGGACCTCCCGGATGTGCGCGTTCCCGTTCGAGTCGTCCGCAGCCGCGGACGCGGACCGGCGGCGGCGCGGAACACCGGCTGGCTGGTCACGGACACCGGCTTGGGTGGCGTTCGTGGACGACGACGTACGGCTGAGCCCGGACTGGTGCGCAGCCCTGATCCGCGACCTCGCGGACCTCCCCGAGCGCGTCGGCGCGTCGACTGCCCGGATCGTCGTGCCGCTGCCGGAGGGCCGCCGACCGACCGACGAGGAACGCCGGACGGTCGGCCTGGCGTCGGCACGCTGGATCACCGCCGACATGGCCTACCGGCGCGAGGCGCTGTTGGCCACGGGAGGTTTCGACGAGCGGTTCCCGCGGGCGTTCCGGGAGGACTCCGATCTCGCCGTCCGGACGATCCGGGCCGGGTTCGAGATCGTCGCGGGCGAACGGGTCACCGAGCACCCCGTCCGGGCCCGTGGTGGGTGGGTCGGCAGCATCCGGGCCCAGGCGGGCAATGCCGACAACGCGTTGCTGCGCAGGAAGTTCGGCCGGCACTGGCGCGAGGCGATCGGGGAGCCCGAGGGTCGGACGGGTCGGCACCTGCTCACCGTCGCCGCCGCGGCAACGGCACTCGGTGGCCTGCTCAGCGGCCGCCGGTTGCCGCTCGCGCTGGGCGCCGCCGGCTGGGCGGCGCTGACCGCGGAGTTCGCCGTCCGGCGGATCCTGCCCGGTCCGCGGACGGCTGCCGAAGTCGCGGCGATGATCATCAGTAGCGCCGCCATCCCGCCGGCCGCGTTGTTCCACCGGCTCCGCGGTGAGGTGGCCGTTCGCCGCTCGCCGAACCGCCGACCGGCACGCGCGGTGCTGTTCGATCGCGACGGGACACTGATCCACGACGTGCCGTACCTGGCCGACCCGGAAGGCGTACGACCGGTGGCGGGTGCCGCCGAGGCGCTGGCGGCGCTGCGCCGGCTCGGCGTGCCCGTCGGGGTGGTCAGCAATCAGTCCGGTGTCGCTCGGGGCCTGATCCGGCCCGACGACTTGTCGGCGGTGAACGAGCGGGTGGAGGCCCTGCTCGGTCCGTTCGACACCTGGCAGATGTGTGTCCACCGCGAGGAGGACGGCTGTGCCTGCCGAAAGCCGGCGCCGACCCTGATCCAGGCCGCGGCGCGCGATCTGGGAGTCGCGCCCGCCGACTGCGTCATGGTCGGCGACATCGGAGCCGACATCCAGGCCGCGAAGCAGGCCGGCGCCCGGGCCGTGCTGGTGCCCACGCCGGTCACCCGGCCGAGCGAGGTCGCACACGCCCGCACCTCGGCGGTGGTCGCCGACGATGTCACCGAGGCGGTCCGTTATGCACTGGCGGGTCGATGGTGAGCGCGACGAGGGATCAGGGCCGGCCCGCGGCAGGCAGGCCTGCCCCGAACCGTCGCGTGCTCGTGGTCCGACTGGACAGCATGGGCGACGTCCTGCTCACCGGCGGGGCGGTCCGCGCCGTCGCCGGATCGGCGGCCCGCGTCGGCATGCTGGTGGGTCGCGGACAGAGGGCGACCGCTCGACTGCTTCCGGGGGTCGACGAGGTGCTGGAGTTCGACGCGCCCTGGGTGCCGCTCGAGCCGGCAGCGGTCGATCGGCGCGCCGTCGGCCGGCTCGTCCGCGTTGTCCGTCGACGCCGCTTCGCCGCGGCGCTGATCTTCACCTCCTACCACCAGTCGCCGCTGCCGACCGCACTCACGCTGAGGTTGGCCGGTGTGCCGTGGATCGGCGCGATCAGCGAGGACTATCCCGGCGCCCTGCTCGACCTTCGCCATCGCGTGCCGGCGGACCTACCTGAGGCCGAGCGGAACCTTTCCCTGGCCGTGGCGGCGGGTTTCGTCGCGGACGCGGACGGCGCGCCGGCTCGCTGTGCGGCGACCCGCCGTCAGTCCACCGGCTTGGTTGCCCGATCGGTCGTACGTCGTGGTCCACCCGGGCGCCGCGGTGCCCGCCCGCCGCCCATCACCGGCTCGATCCCGGGCCTTCGTCGCCGCGCTCGTCGAGGCGGGCTGGCCGGTCGTGGTCACCGGCTCGGCGGCGAGCGGGAGCTCACCGCGGAGGTCGCCGGCACCGCCGGAATCGACGCCGCCGGCCGGCTGGACCTGCCAGGACTGACGGCGGTGCTGGCCGGCGCCCGGGTCGCGGTCGTGGGCAACACGGGACCCGCGCACCTCGCCGCGGCCGTGGGGACGTCCGTGGTCTCCTTGTTCGCTCCGGTCGTCCCCGCCGTCCGCTGGGCTCCGTACGGCGTGCCGGTGATCACCTTGGGCGACCAGCACGCCGCCTGCCGGGACAGCCGGGCGCGGGTCTGCCCGGTCCCCGGACACCCGTGTCTCGACGCGATCTCGACCGACGACGTGGTGGCCGCGGTGCAGACCCTCGCGGCGGCCCAGCTCGGTCCACCGCCCGCTTCACCGCTCGGCACCGTCGCCGAGCCCAGCCTCGATGTGCCGACCGGAGGCCGCCCATGACCGCGTCGTCGACCCGTGACCACCTGCTCGCACTGTCCAGCGCGGCTGCGCGGAACGCCGACGCCGCGGGCACGGTCGAGCGCTGGGGCGTTGAGCTGGCCGAGATCCTCGGCTCCGGCGGCCGGCTGCTGGCCTGTGGCAACGGCGGCAGCGCTGCGGAGGCCCAGCACCTCACCGGCGAGCTCGTCGGCCGGTTCCGGCTGGACCGGCCACCGTTCTCCGGGATCGCGTTGCACGCGGACACCTCGGCCGGCACCGCGATCCTCAACGACTACGGCGGCGACGAGCTGTACGCGCGGCAGGTGGTGGCCCACGGACGTCCCGGCGACGTCCTCGTGGCCCTGTCGACCAGCGGCACGAGCAGCAACGTGCTGGCGGCGGCCAAGGCCGCACACGACGTCGGCATGATCGTCTGGAGCCTGACCGGTGCCGCGCCGAACCCACTGGCAGCGTTGTCGGACGATGCTGTCTGCGTCGAGGCGCCGAGCGCGGCCACCGTGCAGGAGATCCATCTGTGCCTGGTGCACGCCCTGTGCCTGGCCTTCGACGAGGCACTCGAGGTCGGTCTGTGACGGCGTCCAGCAGCGCTCCCGGAGGTGGGGGACCGCTGGTCGTGATCGGCGACACGCTGCTCGACGTGGATCTGGAGGGCTCCTCCGATCGGCTGTGTCCCGATGCCCCGGTCCCGGTCGTGGACCTGCGTCGGCGGTGGCTACGGCCGGGCGGGGCCGGCCTCACCGCTCTGTTGGCCGCCCGAGCGGGCGTCCCGGTGGTGCTGGTGACCGGGATCGCGCGGGACGAGGACGGCGACACGTTGCTGCGACTGCTGGGCGCCGAGTTGGAAGTGCTCCCGCAACAGGTGCACGGCTCGACCGTGGTCAAGACCCGGGTCCGGACGACGATGGAGCCGCTGCTCCGGCTCGACACCGGCAACGGTGTTTCGGGGGCCGCACCGCTGACCTCTGCTGCGGTGCGGGCGATCACTCGGGCCGGCGCGATCCTGCGTCTCCGACTACGGACGGGGCATGGCCGGCCAACCCGAGCTGCGCGACCTGCTCGGTCCTGGAGGGCGGCGCGTGCCCCTGGTCTGGGACCCGCACCCGCGCGGCGCAGACGCGGTGCCCGGCGCCACCCTGATCACGCCGAACGAGGCGGAGGCCGATCGGGTGGACACCGTCCCGGTCGTCGCACGGGTCCTGTCCCGACCTGGTGCTGCGGCGCACGACCGCGGCCGCCGGCTGTGTGAGCGCTGGGACGCGGCAGCCGTGGCCGTCACCGTCGGCGAGCGTGGCGTGTTCCTGACCGAGCGACACGCCGACACCACCGGGTCGATCGCGGTGCCCGACCTCGCCGTGCATCCGGCGCCGGACCGAACCGCTGGACACCTGTGGTGCCGGAGACCGGTTCGCCGGTGCCGTTGCCGACGCCCTCCGGCTCGGTCACGGCGTCCGCGCGGCCGTGGAGAGCGGCGTGCAGCAGGCGGCCCGTTACGTAGTCGCCGGCGGCGCGTCCGCCGCGTCGGTGCTGGACGGTCGGGTGGCCGACAGCCGCGTCGATTTCGAGTCGTCCGATCTGGCCACCTCGATCGAGCGGACCCGCCGGGCCGGAGGCCGGGTCGTCGCGACGGGCGGCTGTTTCGATCTCCTGCCACCGTGGACACGTGAACCTGCTCGAGCAGGCGGCCCGGCTCGGGGATCTGCTCGTGGTCTGCCTGAACTCCGACGCCTCGGTCCGCCGGGCGAAGGGACCGACCCGCCCGGTCGTCGGTCAACAGGACCGCGCCCGCGTCCTCTCCGCGCTGAGCGTCGTCGATGCGGTGGTGATCTTCGACGAGGACACCCCTGCCGAGCTGCTCGGCCGGATCCGCCCGGACATCTGGGTCAAGGGCAGCGACTACGTCGACCAGCCCATGCCCGAGGCGGACGTAGTGACCGGCCACGGCGGACGGGTCGTGCTGCTCCCCCTGCTGTCCGGGTACTCCACCTCCCGAATGGTCCACTCCGCCGCGCTCACCGCGACCGCGGGCTGAGCACTGATCCGCTTCTATTGAAAGGATGTCCATGACCAGCGTTCCTCCCACACCCCTTCCGCCCACACCCACAGCACTGGGTACGGTCCTGATCACCGGCGGCTCGTCCGGGCTCGGCGCCGCCACCGTCGCCGCCGTTCGTGCCGCGGGTGGCACCCCGCTGGTCCTGGACCGGGCAGCGCCGGTCGAGGGCGTGGCCCACCGGCTCGTCGACCTGGCCGACTCCGCCGCCGCCGAGGAGGCGGTGACCGAACTCGTGGCCGAGCAGGGTGGCCGGCTGAACGGCGTCTTCACCGCCGCCGGCATCGACTCCTGCGGACCGTTGGACGGCGTACCCACCAAGGACTGGGAACGCGTCCTGTTCGTGAACCTGCTCGGTACGGCCGCGGTGGCCCGCGCCGCACTGCCGCTGCTGAAGGCGACCGGGGGACGGCTGGTCACCTGTGCGTCGACGCTCGGGATCAAGGCCGTCGGTGACGCGACGGCTTACTGCGCCTCGAAGTTCGGTGTGGTCGGCTTCACCCGAGCGCTCGCGGCCGAGACGGCGGGGCAAGTCGGGGTGACGCTGTTGATTCCCGGCGGCATGCAGACGCCGTTCTTCGACGGTCGCGACGAGCAGTACAAGCCGCCGCCTGACGCCAAGCTGAACGATCCGACCAACGTCGCCGCGGCGGTAGTCTTCGCCCTCTCCCAGCCGGCGGGCTGCGAGCTGCGGGAGCTGGTGATCTGTGGCTCGACCGAGGGGTCATGGCCGTAGGCCCAGCTCCTCGCATCCTGGTCATCCGAGCCCTCGGCCTGGGTGACCTGATGACGGCCGTTCCGGCGCTGCGGGCGCTGCGGCGGGCGTACCCGGACAGTGTGATCACCCTGGCTGCCCCGGGATGGCTGAGACCGTTGCTGGCACCGATCGACGCGGTCGATGTCTTGATGGAGGTGCTCACGCTGGATCGGATCGGACCGCTGTCGCCGCCGCCCGACCTGGTGCTGAACTTGCATGGTCGGGGGCCCCAGAGCATCGACGCCGCGGTGCGCACCGGCGCCCGCTCGATCATCACCCACCGCCATCCCGATCGTCCCGGGCTCGACGGGCCGGAGTGGGATCCGGAGCTGCACGAGGTGGAGCGCTGGTGTCGGCTGCTGCGCTGGTCCGGTCTGCCGGTCGACGCCGGCGACCTCCGGCTCGACCGGCCGGCAATCGAGCCCGCAGTGGGATTGGCGTCGGTCGGAGCGGTGGTGATCCACCCCGGCGCATCGGCCGGCTCGAGGCGCTGGCCGGTCGAGCGCTTCGGATCGGTGGCCGCACATCTGGCGCGGAGCGGTCGCCACGTGCTCGTCACCGGCAGCGAGGCCGAGTTCGACCTGGCCAACGCCGTGGTCACGGCAGCCGGTCTGCCTCAGGTGAGGTCAGTGGCCGGCCGGCTGACACTTGATCGGCTCGCGTGCCTGGTGGCCGACGCATCGCTGGTTATCTGCGGCGATACCGGAGTCGCCCACCTGGCCACTGCGTGCGCAACCCCGTCCGTGCTGTTGTTCGGTCCCACGCCGCCGGCGCTGTGGGGGCCGCCGGTGGATGGACCGCACACCGTGCTCTGGCGCGGAGGTCGTGGTGATCCGCACGGCGATACACCTGACCCAAGCCTGCTCGACATCGGGGTCGGTGAGGTGATGGCCGCCGCCGAGGCAATGCTGGACATACCAAGCTCGATGCCGAGCCGATAGCGATGACGGCTGGAACCGCACCCTGGGCGGCCAGCTCAGCAGCCCAACGACTTTGCAGCAGGGTCCACGGTCGGGGGGTGAGCACTCGGGCGTCATAACGGACCGTGATCGGGCCGAACACCATGCTCAGGTAGTGAAGCGGCTGTGTGGTGGTCACGAAGTTTCCGGCGTCGTGTGGGTGGTCGCCGTCCGGTTGCTGCGGCTGTTCTTGTGGCTGCCGTCGCACAGCGGTTTGGTCGCGGAGCGGCCGCATCGGCACAGCGCTATCAACCGTCCAGTCGGCAGCTGGCCTAGGTCCAGGTCGTCGAGGATGAACTCGCCACGCACGATCAGCGGTCCGTCGGGATAGACGGTGATCCGCGCTCGGCCTTTATCCGCTGCATCGGTCACGGCACGTTCTCCAGCACGGCGTCGGTGGTGCGTAAGGACGAGCAGCCAGCATCCCAGCTGTCCCAGATGTGGCGGGCGAAGCGGTGGTCCACGGCCAGGCAGACTGCGGCACCGAAGATGATGTCCTCGGTCAAATCCGGTTCTGCCTCGGCCAGCCCTTCGCAAAGGTCGTGGGCGGCAAGCTGTTCGTGCAGGGCGTCGGCGGTCACGTGCACGTCGTAGAACGCGCAGGCCGCGTCGCTGCCGCCGAGTCGGCGCAGCCCTTTCGCGTAGCGGCGGCACGGTTCGGAGGAGGTCATCTCGTATGCGGCGAGGTGACCGACGACCGCGCCGCGCAACTCGCGCCGGAGAGCGAACAACGACATGGTGTTGCTGATGGCCAGCGTGATCCCGGGAACGACGTCGACATAGCGGCCGTATTCATCGTCGAGCCCCAATTCACTCATCAGTACCCGAAACAGTTCCGAATGCATGCGCGTCGGTTCACCACCGCCATATTCGTCGACCTGGATCTCGACAAGCGCCGACTTCGCCCGAGTGGGCAGCCGGGGGATCGCCCAGGTGTGCGGGTCGGCTTCCTTCAGCTGATACACGGAGCGGTGCATCACGAACTCCAGCCACTGGTTCCGGCCGGCCTGTGTCTGCAGGAACCGTGACAGCGGCGGTCCGTCGTCATCGTCAACGAGTCTCCGCAGCCGGTCAGCGACCCTTCGGGTGTCAGGCTGCACAGTCACTTCGTCACGCAAAGCGGTCAGCAGCATGGCCTCCAGTGTGCGGCGGAACGCGATCAGACCCGGCTCCCACTCCCAGCTATCGGCCACCTCCTCAAAGCCGCGGTAGTGCAACTCATACAACATCCACAAGCCCAGCTGCAGATCGTCATCGGCCAGCACATCGTCGGGCGTCTTGAGACCTGTGGATAGAACAGCGGGGTCGCCCCCGCCCAGAACGTCTATCACGGCAGCCGAGATCCGGCCGCACGGATGGGGGAGCCGCACATGATCTCCTGAAATCTAGGAAGCGTTGTTCTCCAAGCAGGTACCCCTGTGCGCCACCACAAAACCGGGCGCGGGCCTCCCCACCTGGACCGCTGATCCGCTTTACCGAGTCGGAGAGGCCAGCTGCAGTCCTGATGGTGACCGCGGGTTGCTTCAGCGACGGGTCGGTAGACACAATTTGGCCTCACTCCGGATACGGTCGTTCGGCCTTTTGGTGCGCCGACCGGAAGCCTTGACCCCGGCCCCTGTTGGAGTGTCCCCGGCCAGCGCAGACAAATCGTAGACCATTCTGCCTTACGTCGTAAAATTCTCGTCTCAAATCTTGAGCAGAGGATCTTCTCGCCCGATGCCTCGTTCTGTATTGCTGGTAACAGCACCTATTCGACGGACGCGAATGCTCCCCTCGGGACACGTGCACCTGGAAAGTCGCCTTCGCCTCCGATAGAGGACCGCTGAGCGGAACGGCCAGCTCTCGCCCGGCGTCGGCGGTTCGCCGTGACCTGGCGAAGCTGATCGACGGCACCCGGACGCCACATACAGCTCGCTCACGCACGCCGGTTCGGACATCGAACGGAACGCCTGGCTGTCCCTGGGATGGCCGACGATCACGGAACCCGAAAACCTACCCGTGCCGGCCCAGCCGCCCGCTGACCGGCGTCGCCCGTCCGGCTCCATCGCTCGCATGATCCATGGCGCTCCGGCCGGTGGTCGGCTACGTCTTCAGCTGCTTCTTCGTCTGCTTCTTGATCGTTGTCATCTTCATGTTCCTGCTGCTGATGATGTTGTTGGTCGCCAGCGTGAGCCCGGGGGAGACAAGGCGGTGCCTGCCGCGATCATGGGACGTCGTCGGTTGCACGGTGGGCGCATCGCGGCGGGGGATAGAGGGTGGTCAGGGGCCAAGCAGGGCGGCGGGAACGACTGCAAGGCCGTCGGGCCGGCGGTAGGCGTAGGTGCCGGTGTTGACCAGGACGGCGTCGCGGAGGTCGTCGCCCAGGTGCGCTGCCAGCCAATGCAGGTGGCTCAGGTCGCCCTCGTCGGCGGTGGCAGAGAGTTTCACCTCGACAGCGACCACGCCACCATCCGGGCCGGTGACGATGAAGTCGACCTCGTGCTCCCCGCGATGGGTCCGCATGTGCCTGACCTCAGCCTCGGTCGCCTGAGCGTAGACGCGGAGGTTGAGCGCGACCAGGCTCTCGAACAGCGCCCCAAGTAGGGTGCCGTCGCGCGGCATGCGCGGTCCTGCTGACTCCCCGACGATGAGCTTGTCTGCGGTCACGTTGAGCAGCCGCGCCGCGAGCGCCGGGTCGGCAAGCTGGTGCTTGTCGGCGGTCGCGAGCTCCTTGAACCGGTTGTTGGTGGGCGGCCACGCTGGAATCGGGTCGAGGAGCCACAGACGAGTCAGGATGTCGCGCCACGGCATGGTTGTGGTCTTGGCGGCCTTGTTTCCGCCCAGGAGTTGCCGCGTCGCGGATGACCTCGAAGCTGGCGGTGGTGGACGTGGCGGCGGCGTACGCGCGCATCCAACTGCGGAGGGTGTCCGGGTGCCGCAAGGTCATGCCTTGTTCTGGGAACTCACGGTCGATGACGCGCTGCAGGTAGCCGTCGAGCTGGGCGCGCAGCGCCCGGTCAGGGAGCCCCCGGAGCGCGGGGAAGCCGCCGGCGAGGATCTCGGTGACGTAGTCGCCGAGTACGACGTCGGTGCTGCCGGAGATGGCGGGGCGCTGACCCGAGAGCAGCTCGGCGAGGCTCACTGACGTGGGGATGCCACGCTCGGCGAGCGAGAGGGGACGCATCCGGATGGGGCACGATCCGGGCGGCTCCCGAATGCGTCGGCACTCCTGTCGGAGAGGCGGAACCGGTGAGCAGGAACCGGGCCGGCGAGGAGTCGGCGTCTACTGCTCGACGCACCAGGTCCCAGCTCGGCGGGCACTGCTGCCATTCGTCGATCAGGATCGGCTCTGTCCCGACCAGTAGGCGACCCGGGTTGGCATGGGTCACCTGGAGTTCGTCCGGGGAGTCCAGCCGGTACGTCGTAGCGGCACGGACCTGCGCAGTGGCCGTCTTGCCGACGCCCTTCGGGCCCTCAAGGCTAACCGCCGAGAGCCCGGTCAGTAGCTCGTCCAGCTCGTCGTCCACCACGCGTCGGCTGTACCCGGTCATCGGGTGAATGGTCCGGCTCGCAGCCTTGTACGCTACCACTCCGGGTAACTGCACACTACTGATTCGGGCAAATCTACACTCCCATTTCGGGAATCTGTGCCATACCATTCCGGGCGCGGTGACCCGTTCAGACGGAAGCGACCCCACCAGCCTGTTCGCCGCGCTCGGAGATCGCCACCGGCAAAGTCACCGGCGTTTGCAAGAACCGGCACCGCCACCGGAGTTCCTCGCCTTCCTCAAACACGTCGCCCGGGCATACCCCGACATGCGAGCTGCACCTGGTGATGGACAACTACGCCACCCACGTGTGTCCTGAAAGCGAAGTGAGGGAGATGTAGAAGGTCCCCAGCACGGAGTGTGCTGTGCCGAGTGATGGAGGTAGGTCCTCCGGGTTCGCCGAGCAGACGGAGAACTCAAACCACCGCAGTGTCATGTCGGTCAAGAGCCGGGGTGGGAAGCGACTGCGGAGAAGGCCCCGGTGTAGGGGTCAGGTGGGCGACGAGAAGACGAACGTGTGTGAACCACTGCTGACGCATCGAAACGTAGTGTGATGACGCCGAAACCGGGGGTTGTGGGTATTCCCGGGAGAAGGGTGGGCCTGTGGGTCTGTCCTGGGTCAGGGGGCTGGCTGCGTGCTGCCCTGGCGGTGTCCGGTGTATAGGTGGCGTGAGCTCGTCGTGGGCGCTGGCATGGAACAGGAGAACCTGTCGTCTCGATACCGTCGACCGGACCGGGGTGTATTCGGTCCGGTGGCAGCAGGGAGGACCCTGAGCGGTGATCACCGTGAGGGGCAGAGTACCGATGCGAGGCACAGGGGCGGACCGGCCCGTAGTAGTGACGAAGGCCCGGTAATCGGGCTGGAGCGAAGGGGCCGGGCAGGTCAGATCACCTTGAGGCCAACCCGTAGGGGGAGGAGCTGATGGGCGGATCAACGCTGAACGGAAAGTCGTTTGAGATCTCCAAACACCTCATCGTTGAGGCGTGGGAGAAGGTCCGAGCCAACGGCGGGGCGCCGGGCGTGGACGCCGTCAGCATCTCCGACTTCGGCAGCGATGTGAGGAACAACCTCTACAAGCTGTGGAACCGGATGAGCGCGGGCAGTTACCTGCCGGCGCCGGTGCGGGCGGTGGAGATACCGAAAGATCATGGGGCGGGGGTCAGGACGCTCGGCGTGCCAGTGCTGGCAGACCGGGTAGCGCAGACCGCAGTCGCAAGGCTGCTGGAGGAGAAGCTCGAGCCGATCTTCCATCCCGACAGCTATGGCTACCGTCCTGGGCGTTCGGCCCATGACGCGTTGGCTCATACCCGTCGACGTTGCTGGAAGCAGAACTGGGTGCTCGATCTCGACATCCAGGCGTTCTTCGACAGCGTCCCGCATGATCTGCTGCTCAAGGCGGTCGCTCACCACACCGACGAACGCTGGGTCCTGCTCTACATCGGCCGGTGGCTGACCGCCCCCATGCAGATGCCCGACGGGACCCTGGTGGCACGGGAGAAGGGAACCCCGCAGGGTTCCCCGATCTCACCGTTGCTGGCCAACTTGTTCATGCACTACGCGTTCGACACGTGGATGGTCCGGGAGTTTCCCGGCTGCCCTTTCGAGCGCTACGCGGACTTATGCCGAACGCTCGGCATAAGTCGGCTTATGCCGCATGCCGTGTTATGCCGCATGGTCGGCGGGATCGTTGTGGCTGGTAGGGGTCGAGCCACTCGCGCGTGCGGCATAACTGGGTGGCTTGTTGTCAGAGCCCGGCGAGGAAGGCGAGCAAGGTGTCGGGCGGCTGGTAGCGATGTAGGGCTCCCGTCGATGACGAATGCGTGGTGCGGGCGAGCGCGCGTTCTTTGATGCTCATGTCGGCGTGGAGGTAGATCTGGGTGGCGTCGGTCGATTCGTGACCGAGCCAGAGCCCGATGACGGTCAGGTCGACGCCGCCGTGCAGCAGGGTCATGGCGGTGGTGTGCCTGAGGGTGTGTGGCGTGACCGTCTTGTCCGCGAGCGAGGGGCAGCTGACCGCTGCGGCGGCGGCGTGCTTGGCGACGAGGTGCGCGACGGCGTCGCGGCTGAGCGCGGTGCCGCGGGGGCTGACGAACAGCGGGTCGCCGGGTTGGCCGGCGCGTTCGGCCAGCCAGGCCCGCAGGCTGGTGACGGCGGGTTTGGTCAGCGGCGTGCAGCGCTGTTTGCGTCCTTTGCCGGTGCAGCGCAGGTGCGCGCCCGGCGCCGAGGTGGACGTCGCCGATGCTGAGTCGCGGTCAGTTCGGAGACCCGCAGCCCGGTGTGGACGGCGACGAGGAGCAGGACGTGGTCGCGGCGGCCGAGCCAGGTGGTGCGGTCCGGGGCGGCGATCAGCGCTTCGGCCTCGGTCGCGGGTGAGGTAGTCGACGATGGCCCGGTCGCGGCGTTGCGGCGGGATGGCCAGCACCTGCTGGATCAGCGCGGCGTGTGCGGGTGCGTGCACGGCGGCGTAGCCGAAGAAGGAGTGGATCGCGGCCAGGCGGGCGTTGCGGGTGCTGCCGGAGTTGCCGCGGGCGGCCTGCAGGTGCTGCAGGAACGCGCCGATCAGCGCCGCGTCGAGGTCGGCGAGGCCGAGCTGGGCCGGCTGTCGCCCGATGCGGCTGCCCGGTGAACTGCAGCAGCAGCTTGAAGGTGTCGCGGTAGGCGGCGATGGTGTGCGGGCTGGCCTGGCGTTGTCGCATCAGCCTGTCGGTGAAGAACCCTTGCAGCAGCGGCGCCAGGTCGTTGTGCGCGACGCAGCCGGGTCATTCATCGCCGGCGCCGAACATGCGCTCGAGTCGGGCGGCGGCCAGGGCGAGCAGTTGCGGCGTTCCGGTCAGATACCAGTACGTCGACTTCGGGTCGACGTGACCGAGGAAGGTGCTCAGCCCCGGCATCCGGGCGTGCACGTCGGCACCGTCGCGATACCAGTCCAGCAACGTGGCGGTGCAGAACGAGTGCCGGAAATCAGCCAGCCGTGGAGGGCGCTGCCCGGCCGGGTCGGTGATGCCGACGGCGCGGACCAGGACGGCGAACGTGCGGGTGATGTTGGCGTCCAGCCGGGTGCCGCGGGTCGAGACCAGCAGCGCCGGCGTGCCCGGCGCCGGGAACACCCGGTCACGATCATGCTGGTAGTCCCGCAACGCGGCCACCGTGCTGGCGTGGATCGGGACCTGCCGGTGCTTGCCGTGCTTGCTGTTCCGAATGGTCAGCAGACCACCAGCGCCAGCGTCGTCGAGGTCGCGGTGTCTTCGAGGTCGGTGTCGTCGAGGCGGCAGGCTTCACCGACGCGCAGACCGCTCACCGCGAGCAGCCCGATCAGGGTGTGCCAGGTCCGGGCCCGCAGCGCTGGACGCAAGCGAGTTGGCGCGTCCAGCAGCGCGGTGATCTGCGCGTCGGTGAACAGGTGCGGGGTGACACGCCGGTAGTGGTGCGGCAGCACGTCGACCGGCGGGATCTCGGTGGCCGGGTCGAGCACGGCCATGTGCCGGGCGAAGATCCGCGCCACCATCATCCGACGACTCCAGGTGCACCTGGTCGCTGCTGCGTGGCGTCGTCGTCGCCCACGCCAGCGCCGCGTCGGTGGTGATCACGTTCAGGTCGTGCGCCTCGAGGTAGGCGACGAAGCCGAGCAGTCTGGCTGCCGAACGTGGTCAGCTTGAATCCGAGCGCGCGGCGCATCGCCAGGTACTGCTCGGCGTGCTCGCGGATCGTGCGTCATCGCGCACCGCCTGGCCACGGCCGCGCCAGCGTCCGCAGCGTGGCGTAGTCGATCTTGGCGTAGATCGTGGTGGACAGCTGGCTGCGGTGACGCAGCACCTGCCCGATCTCGGCAGCGACGCGCCGGCGCGCAGCAGATCGGTGGCCAGCGTGTGCCGCAGCCGGTGCGCCCCCAGCCGTGGCAGACCGGCCCGCCCGCACGCGCGGCCCATGATCGCGCGGACCGCGCCCGGGCGTGAGCGGCCGGAACGGCCGCCGGGCGGTGACGAACAGGCTCGGGCACTCACAGCCGCGGCCGACCCCCGGTCACGTAGTCGGCCAGCGCCTGACCGACCTCGACCGGCAGCGGCAGCCGTTCGACGCGCGAGCCTCTTACCTCGCACGACGAGCTGCCCGGCCCGCCATTCGACATCGGCCAGTCGCATCGCAGCGACCTCGGCTCCCCGCAACCCGAGCCGGGCCAGCGATGACCAGCACGGCGTGATCACGCACCCCGACCCTGGTGTCGAGGTCGTGAGCGGCCAGCAGACGCCTCGAACCTGCGCGGGCGGCAAGACTTCGGCAAGCGACGCCAGCCGCCAGCCAGCCACGCAGGCACCGCCCCAACCAGCGGCGAGCCGATCCAGCCGTGGACGTGCAGGAACCGCAGCAGGCTGCGCAGCGCGGTCACCTGCGCCTTCGCCGACCACACGCTGTTCGCGGCGGCCGACGTGCTCGAGCACGTACCCGGTGACCGCGGCGGCATCCACCCCAGCCAGCGACTGCGCCAACGGCTGCGGGCAGAGAACGAGGAACTTCCGCCCCTGCGTCCGGTAACAGCGGACCGTCTCGCCCGCCGACACCGCGCTCGGTGCTCAGCCACCGAGCGAAATCGGCGAGTAGCTCCTCGACTGACACGCCACGCGGCGACCTCAACAACATCCATGACCTTCTCCCGTCTGAGCGGTTGGACCGACCAACCCATTCAGCCGGCAGAATTCACTCGATCACCCGCCAGTTATGCCGCACGCGCGCGGCTCGCCCCCACCAGCCACAACGATCCCGCCGACCATGCGGCATAACACGACATGCGGCATAAGCCGACGACTTCGTGGTGCTCGTGACCGGCCAACGACAGGACGCCGACCGGTTGCGAGAGGAGGTGGCGACCGTGTTGGCCCCGATGGGGCTGCGGCTGTCGCCGGAGAAGACCACGAGTGGTCCACATCGACGACGGGTTCGACTTCCTCGGGCTTCCACATCCAGCCGGAGACGGAGACGAGGCAGCAACCAAGCGTGTTCGTGTACACCTACCCGTCGAAGAAGGCGATGGCCTCGATCACGCGGCGGGTCCGCACGATGACGCCGCAGGACGTCGCATCCGACGCTCTGCGGCCATGCTGCGCCAGCTCAACCCGGTGTTGCGGGGCTGGTCCACCTACTTCCGGCACGGCGTGTCCAAGGCGACCTTCCACTACCTCGACCACTACACCTGGCATCGGGTCGTGGCCTGGATCCGCCGACGACACCCCCGACGAAGTGGGACCTCCTGTGGCGTCGGTTCTACCGAACCGACGTCCCGTCGAGGACGGTGTGGAGTTGTTCCAACCCCAAACGGTCACGGTCAGCCGCTACCGCTACCGGGCCCGAACATCCGATCACCCTGGCCGACAAGATCAACAGGAATCCATCGTCGTATCCGCCACCTGGACCGGGCTCGTGGAGAGCCGGATGCGTGGAGACACGCACGTCCGGTTCGGAGGGCGGTGAGGAGACGTGAGCCTGCAAAGACGCCACGCGCCTCATCCCGACCCAACTCGTCCACGCACAGCACCACCGCACCCTCGGGCGGGTCAGTAGAGCCCGACGACATCGAAGACCTTGTCAACGAACAACGGATCGTTGGACAGCTTGAACGTGTCGGCCCGGTGCGGCTTGAGCTCGAACGTCTTCCAGATCCGCCCGATCGTGGACTTGTTCAACCCGGTCGCTCCGCCATCTTCGCCCCCGACCAATGGGTAGCGTTCCTCGGTGTCGACTCCAGCGTGGCCACCACCACGTCCTCGACCTGTTCGACGGTCAGCGACGGCGGCCGACCCGGCCGCGGATCGTCACTCAGCCCATCCAGACCGAACTCCACGAACCGTCGCCGCCACTTGCCCACCGTGGCCTGGCTGACCTGCTCACGCGTCGCGACCGACTTGTTGTCCAGCCCGTCCGCGCAGCCCAGCACGATTCGTGAGCGCAGCGCCAGCGCCTGCGCGGAGGACCGCCGTCGTGCCCACCGCGATAGCTGATCGCGGTCTTCCGACGCCAACACCAACTCAGCTTTGGGACGTCCTGTTCGTGCCACACCCCATTCTACGACTTATTACATCAATTAGCGGCGCACGACACTAGGTATCGATGCCCGCCGCCCGTTGACCGCTCGACAGGTCACCCAGGTCGCCGGCTGGCGTGACCCTGACGAGGACGCCACCACCGCGGTCTGTCGTCGAGAAGCCGTCCGCCTGGCCCGGCGTGTCAAAGACCTTGATCAAGACCTCGCCCGTAACCGCGCCGACCTCACCGGGCTGATCGCACAAGACACCCCTCGGCTGCTCGAGCTGACCGGCGTCGGCGCCGTGGTAGCGGCCGCCGTGCTGATCGCCTGGTCACACCCGGGCAGGGCGCTCCGAAGCCGCGCTGGCCTCACTAGCCGGCACCTGTCCCATTCCGGCCTCCTCAGGCAACACGGTCAGGCACCGCCTCAACCGCGGTGGCGACCGACGGCTCAACCGCGCCCTCACGACGATCACCATCGTCCGCATGCGCATCGATCCGGACACCCGCGCCTACGTCGCCCGCCGCCGAGCCCAAGGCCGCACAACCAAAGAGATCATGAGATCACTGAAGCGCTACATCGCTCGGCAACTCTTCCGCAGCCTCGCAGCCAATTTCGTGCCACAACCACTTGACGGGTTATAGAAGCATCCCGGCAAGTCCGGAGACTCCGTTGGGTCTGTAACGAGAACGGTGTTCCGGCGGTTTTCATCAGTAGGTTTCTGCCGCCGGCCAGCGGTCGGCGAAGGTGGTGGCGAACACGTTGACGGCCGGCTTCCACCTGATGGTCCATCGTGCCTGCCCCTCTCCCGGTCGGGTCCAGGGATCGGGTGACCAGGTACAGACACTTCATCGCTTGCTCGGTGGGGAAGTGGCAGAACAGGCGGGGCGGATCCAACCGTTGGGTCGGCCGGTGCTCGAAGGTACGACCACTGGCGGGTTTTCGCCGAACCGAGACAGCCGCTGGCTACCGCGTGCGAAAAAGCACTTCGTTGTTGCAGGACATGACCGGGGTGTAGTTGGCGATCAGCGCGGCGCGTTGCTGGTCGACGGCCGAGCCAATCAGACTGGCCTTTATCCGGATCTGGCTCGCGACGTCCTCGGACTTGTCGAAATCAACGATGTGCACCCAGGCGAAGCGATAGGTGCGCTGCTGGAGATAGTCGGCCTGGATCCACTGGAGCCCATCTTCTCGGTGTACAGGCTGTAGTCGTACTGGAAGGGGTGCCACATGGGGGTTCGGGTGATGTAGTTCGTCTTGGCCGCGTACAGTGTGCCCACGGTCAGGATGGGCTGATCGTGCGCGGCGGCGACGAAGGCGTTGGTGACGCTGGTTGGGGCGACCACCGAACGGTGGGCTGTCAGGTCGAAGCAGCGTGTTGGTCCGAGGCGTCCGAACAGATTGTCCTCCTCGACACTGAGGATGATCGAGCGTGCGGAAACAACCAGGGTCAGGAGGACAGCCGCAGACGTGATCACCCATCGCAAGCTGATGGACCCACAAGCTTGCGCTTCGGCTACCACCCCAAACGCCGGTGGGACAACAGGCTGTTGAGGTGGACGTTCACTGACCGCGAACCGATCACCGTGACCACCAGTGCGATAGCCAGAACGGGGTACTCGCGACCTCCGCCGCGCCGGCCACGAACGACGAACCAGACGAACGTCGCCGCCACCGACAGGGCGACTGGGAGATTCTGTGTGATCAGGTTGGCTGCGAAGCTCTGTTCGGCTGAGATCAGCTGTCCAAGATCTGATGCTGGTGGCAAAGAAATAGCCGTGGACCATGTCACCGAGAATCGAGCGGTAGAACACCAGAATCACCACCGTCATGAGCAAGGCGCCGCCAAAGTTCAACACGGTCACGCGACGGACCTGGCGGACGTCCAGCCGATGCCGGCACACCAGCACGATAAGGCCCATGAATACTCCGATCCAGGGAACGATGACAAGAAACTTGCTCCAGAACAGCGCCCCAAAGACCGCCCCGTCGGCGATCCACCATCCGGTGTGCACCCATGAGCCACCTCGCAGCCATCGCAGGGTCAACCAGAGCATCAGCAAGATGCCGGGCACGGCGAGCTCCTCGCAGGTGAACGACGAGACCACCGACACCGGCGCCAGATAGAGAAACGCCACGGATGCCCCACTCACGACGATGCCGGTCAGACGGGGCAGGCCATAGATCTGGGTGATGGCCAACGTGAGCCAGCAGGCCGCCAGACAAAGCAGCGCCAACATAACGAGCGGAGGCACCATGGACCAGGGATCCAGTCGGGCAAACAGGCCGAACAGGAGAAACAGGAACGGCCCCTTGATGTCGAAGACGTCGCGGTACGGAAGCAGTCCATGCGACCAGGAGTTGCCGACGACTTGGTAGACGTAGACATCGGAGTTGATGTCGTTGTAGGCGGGATACAGCGGTGAGGTGCGCAGTCGC
>CAVOZV010000003.1:0-348371 GCA_963701355.1 uncultured Actinomycetota bacterium
CAAGTCGTCAGCGTCGGATACGAGGGGCGCAGCGTGTCTGACCTGATTCAACTCCTCCAGGCCGAGGACGTCGCGGTGCTGGTGGACATCCGTCTCACCCCGATCTCTCGCAAGCCCGGACTGTCGAAGACTGCATTGGCGCGGGCACTACATGCCGCCGGGATCGAGTACGTGCATCACCGAGAGCTGGGAAACCCAAAGGCGAACCGTGACGGCTACCGAGCTGGAGCGTCGGCGTCGTTGAAGGTGTATCAGCGGGTGCTCACGTCCAGCGGAGGGCGCTCAGCCCTGCAGCACGTCACCGAGCTGTTCGACGGGGGCACTGTTGCCCTGATGTGCTTCGAGCGCAGTCACGACGACTGTCACCGGCACCAGGTCGTTGAGGAGCTCGACGGTCTGTGCCGCGACCTCCAGGTCACCTACGCCTAGTCCAGCATCCCGGCATCGAACAGATCAGGCATCTCGAGTTTCGGCGACCAAACTCCAAGAGCCGAGAAGGACGCCCTGTGCTGATGAAGATTCCCCACGTACAGGTGGGCGTCGCGGTCGGCACCGAACAGCTCCTCGTACTTCTGCTGCAGCATCTGCCTGGCCCGGGCAGGTCCACTTTCCCGTGACCACCGTCGACCAGCCTCGCCGGTCTCCCAGTCCAGCAGCGATGGGTGGTGACCGGGGCACTGGTGACGCTCGCACTGGTAGTGCACGGTGACCCGGTACGGCGCGGGCTCCAGCTCTTTGAAACCGACGGGGTTGAACAGGTCGGGTTGGGCGGCCCTGGTCACTTTGCTGAGCTGACGATCATCCCAAGGCTCACCAGGCGCCACTCCGATGTGTACATCACGCACTTTGACCAAGCCAAGAGAGGGCGCCGGCTGGGCGTAGTCGACGGCGTTGTTGGCAGCGATGAGGTCGCAGGTAGTTGTGGCACCGATCAGCGGTCGGATCAGGTGACGGCGTTCTGCCCAGTTCCTGCCGCTGTCGATCTTCCGCAAAGACCGTAGCCGTGTCTGGTCTGGCCGCATCGATCTGGACGCGGATCACGGGTTCCTGGCAGGTTCACGGGAACCTCGACGACCTCGTACTTCGCGAACTGCTGTTCGTAGTCGACGAGCCTGAACTTCATTGGATACAGCCGGATCCACGTGGGTGCGCCTGGTCGAGGCGGACCCCGGCCACGCACACGGTCTCGCCGTAGCGATCGGACGGACTGGGATAGGTCTTGACCCTCACCAAGACCTTCGCGGTCTCTTCTCCAACCAACTTGGGGCCTTCTCGCTCGCGTTGTCTCAGCCGCTGCAATGTCCGGATACCGTTCGGCACCCCGCCTTCGCTCGGCTCAGGTGGAATCCTACTGGGCACGTACGAAACAGTTGAGGTCAAGGGGACGTGTGGTTGGCCGGCCCGGAAGCGTCTGGATCGCGAGGGGCGGCCCTTCCGGGACCAAGATCAACGCCTCCTCGTTAGGCGTTTGTTGAGCTGTTTGTGAATTGATCTTTGGAAAACGTGGCCGCCGAAGGCCGTACGGTCGTGATCGAGAGCGCAGCCCGACAGGTGCCGGCAGGTCTTCTTTCGCGGCACTTGTTGATCGTCGTGTCGATGCTCGCGATTTGATCATGGCCCGGAGCGGTGATGAGCGACGGCCCGACAGGGCCTAGCGGGTTAGGCCGAGCGTGTGGGCGGAGCCGCGTCTCTTAGCGGCGCAGCCCGCACCCAGAACTTGATCATGCACCCAAGTTGATCATGGTCGGTGAAGCGCCGCAAGGCGGGGAGAGGCGAACGGGACTGTCGCCTCTTTCGCGGCGCTTGGTCGCCGCCGGTTAGCGTGCCTCATGCCAGTTCGGTTCCTGTCCGACGCTGAGCTCGCGCCGCTGAGTAGTTGGCCGAACGAGATCGCCGATGACGATCTGGTCACGTACTTCACGCTCGTTAGCGACGACCTGGGATGGCTGGTCGCGAACGTTCGCGTGGAGAACCGATTCGGTGCCGCCGTCCAGCTGTGCGCACTACCGTGACTGGGTGGGCACCGGATGACCTGACTGGGTGCCCCTGGCCGCGGTGGACCGCTTGGCCACACACCTCGGCCTGGGCGGCGAGGTGCCGTGATGCTCGCCGAGTACGGCGGCTGGGAAGGTCGGACTCGGCGTGATCATCGAGCGCTGATGCTTGCCCGACTCGGCTGGCGAGCCTTCGGCCGGTCGGGTTCGGCGGACACTCACCCTCGGCCCTCATAGCTCACCACCCGAGAACTCCGATCCGATCCGAAGAGCCCGAGAACTCCGCGGTCGTCGACGTCGACGCGGGCGAGGATCGCACTGCCGGGGTGAGCGGATGCCAAAGCTGCGTCGGGGCTAGAAGCGGTACTGCAGCACGGTTGTTCCCTTTCGAGACCATGCTTTGCTGTGCGATGACAGCTGGGTGAAGAGTCTGAGTGCTAGCGGGAATTGGGCGACCTCCGGTTCGCGGGTGAGGAGGATCTCCCGCGCGAGTGTCAGTTTGGGCGCCCAGCGTTCGGGGTCGTGGGGGTCATCGAAGCCGGGCGACTTGAGCAGGCCCGCAACGGATTGAGTTCCGCGGTAGTGGCTGGCTGCCCAGATCGCGAACCTGGTGTAGCCGTTGAAGGCGATCTCCCCGCTGGGGAAGTGACGGGTCAGCCTGTCAAGTAGGGCAATCATGTCGTCCTGTGAGAGGAACGCCATCAAGCCGTCCGCAATGATCACCGCTGGTCGATCGGTCGGGACGGCGTCGAGCCAGTCAGGATCTGTGAGATCAGCACCGACATTGTGGACGTGCTCCCGCTCCGGTATCAGCGCTCGGCGAGCAGCGACGACCTCGGGGAAGTCGATGTCGAACCAGTCGACCGTGGATGGCGGGTCGACGCGGAGTGCCCGGGTGTCCAGTCCCGCGCCCAGGTCGAGTCCGACCGCGCGCGGATGGCCGGCGAAGAACGAGGACGCCACCTCGTCCAGCTTCTTGGCCCGGTGCGCGATATTGATGATTGGACTCGAGCTGAGGTGGAACTTCTCGCAGTCGTAGTCGAGGAGCCGAACAATCTCGTCGGCGGCCGCGTCGCCGAGGATCGGGCGTGGCGACCGTTGGTCGAGCGCGCGCCCCGCGAGCGTCAGGAACAGGGTCTCTTCAAGGGGCGTCAAGGCAGGCAGTGTGGTGGTCATGATGGTGGTTGCGCTTTCTCGTGTTCGGGGGGTGTGGTAGCCAGGGCGTTCCGAGCGCCCTCCAGCGTCTTGTCGTTGGTGTAGAGGCCGTAGGTATAGAGCTCGAGCGCGGGCAGCGCCATCCGGCGCAGCACCTCGGGGCCGAAGCTGTCGGAGCCGAGCGATCGCGCCATCGGCGGGGGCATCGTCAGCATTGCGAGACTGGTCAGCACGGTGAAGACGGCCAACGCCCGGGGGTCGCTTGACGGTCGCATCGTGCCGTCTGCCACCCCTGCACGGAAGATCGCTTCGGACTCGGCCACCATCGTCTCGACGAACCTGTTGGCGGCGGGCGTGTCCTCTTCGATCGCTCGGGCCATGTACCGCACCTGAAGCCGGTACTCATCGGGGTTCGCCAGATACTCGCTCAGCACGTCCTGCATCCCGGCAGGATCTGCGTCGGCCCGAGCCCGTTGGAGCAGGGCCGTCAGGACATTCTCGTCGCAGGCGCTGCGCAGTCCCTCCTTGCTGCCGAAGTGGTGGATGACAAGGCCGGCGGTAACCCCGGCCGATGTCGCGATGGAGCGCAGGCTTGCTCGTTCGAACCCGTCCACGGCAAAGTGCGCAATAGCTGCGTTGCGGATCTTCGCTTGAGCCGTCAGGTCCGAAGCTGGCCGACCCGCCGACGATCTTGCACGCATGTTCAGTATGCTATACGAACGTTCAGTCGATCGCAAGCTGGCCCAGGAATTCGAGGCTCTTCTCATCCGATGCAATTCGTGGGCTTCGAGACGGTCGCCGTCCACCACCCGGCTCGTGGCCTCACCATCCGCGGGCCTGCAGTCAACGACAAGCTGATCACCGGATAGGGGTCCCTCAGCGTGCGGCCCCGCACGACGGTCCACGCACAGCGACGGCACTCAAGGTCGCGCTGCGGCTCGTCGGATCGATGAAGTTCGGGCACACCACTGCGAGCTTTGCTCATCGCGAAGCTGCACGCCAGCGGCCGGCAGAACTCGCTCGCCCGCGCGCTGCAGGACGGCCGGCTCGTCCGCACCATCTACCTATGCCGCCACGTCGCCGACGAAGGAACTCCAGCGGCGAGTCCGCCGCCAGCTGAACAAGGGCGAGAGCCTCCACGCCCTGCGTCGCGACCTGTCTTCGCTCACCAAGGCCACGTCCGACGCCGGCACCTCGATGACCAGGTCGACCGGCACTCTGTCTCACCCTCGCCACCAACGCCGCCGTGCTGTGGACCACGACATACATCGGCGACGCTCTCGACGCCCTGCTCGTCGACGGGTACCCCGTCACCGGCCAAAACGCCGCACACCTGACACCGGGCGCAGCACCTCCACATCAACTTCTACGGCACTCCTCCGACCTTGAACAGAGCTCCGACGCGATGGACACCGCCCGCTTCGCCTACCGGCTGCCTGAGCAGCGGCAGCCCGACGGCGGAACAGACCGGATTGGCTCCACTGCTAAGGGGACCCCAACTCCGGGCCGCTCGGCGGCTCAGCCCTTCTGCAGCGTGGTGGCGCCGGTCATGATCGCCACCGCCTCGGTCGGGGTGTGCGACTTCGGGGTGATCACACCGGCACAGCCGCCCAGCCGGGCGATGTGGATCCGGTCCGCCACCTCGAACACGTTCGGCATGTTGTGGCTGATCAGGATGACCGGCAGGCCCTTGGCCTTGATCTGCTGGATCAGGTTCAGCACCTGCCCGGTCTCCTTGACCCCGAGTGCCGCCGTCGGTTCGTCGAGCACGACGAACTTCGTGGCGAACGTCGCCGCCCGGGCCACGGCGACCGCCTGGCGCTGGCCGCCGGAGAGGGTCTCCACGGCTTGGGACATGTTCTGCACGGTGGCGATGCCGAGGTTGGCCATCGACTGCCCTGCGGCCTCCTTCATGCCAGGCTTGTCCAGCATCCGGAAGACGCTGCCGAGCGGGCCGCTGCGACGGCGTTCCCGACCGAGGAACATGTTGGCCGCGATGTCCAGCGCCGGCGCGACGGCCAGTGTCTGGTAGACGGTCTCGATCCCGGCGCCGCGGGCGTCCTGCGGGGTCTTGAAGTGGACCTCGCGGCCGTCCATGTAGACGTGTCCCGCGTCCGGGATCAGAGCGCCGGTGAGTGCCTTGATCAGGGTGGACTTGCCGGCGCCGTTGTCGCCGATCACGGCAAGGACCTCGCCGGGGAACAGGTCGACGTTGACGCCGTCCAGGCCGACCACCCGGCCGAAGGTCTTGATCAGCCCGCGGGCAGACAGCACCGTCTGGCTGGTGTCCGCGAGTACGGGCGGGTTGCCGATGCCGACCGCCCCCTGCTCCTCGGGCGATAGATCGCTGGTTGCTGGAGTGCTCATCCCTTCACCTTCCGAATCCACTGGTCGATACTGACCGCGACGATGATCAGGACACCGATCGCCAGCACGCGCAGCTGGGCGTTGACCCCGGCCAGGCTCAGGCCGATGTTGAACGCGTACACGATCAGGGCGCCGAGCATGGTGCCGACGATCCCGCCCCGGCCTCCGAACAGGCTGGTCCCGCCGATCACGACCGCGGTAATGGTTTCCAGGTTGGCGTCCACGATGGCGTTCGGGCTGGCCGTGCCGGCCCGGCCGATCAACACCCACGCGGTGATGCCGTAGAGCAGTCCGGCCACCGTGTAGACGCTGAGCAGCACCCGGTCCACCCGGATACCGACCAACCGGGCCGCCTCGATGTCGTCACCGACCGCGTACACGTGCCGCCCCCAGGCCGTCTGGCTGAGGATGTAGGCCACGATGACCGCCATCAGGACGACGAAGACGACGCCGATGGTCAGGTTGAACGGGCCGAGCTTGAACCGGACCCCCATCAGGTTGAGGATCGACGGCAGGTCCTGCTGGCTCACACTCTGGCCACCGGAGTACATCAGGCCCACCGCGGTGTAGATGCTCAGCGTGCCCAGCGTGACGATGAACGGGGGCAGCTTGACGCGGGTGACCAGCAGCCCGTTGAGGAGCCCGCAGAAGGTGCCGACCCCGATACCGAGCAACAAAGCCAGTGGGCCGGGCACCCCGTTGTGGGCCGCCAGGTTGGCCATCACCAGCATCGCCAGGATGCAGGTCGCGCCCACCGCGAGGTCGATGCCGGCGGTCAGGATGATCAAGGTCTGGCCGATCGCCAGCGCCGCGACCACGGCCGTCTGCTGCACGATGATCGAGATGGTCGCCGGCGACGCGAACCGGGGGTTGACGATCGTGAAGGCGATGAAGGCCACGACCAGCACCAGCAGCGGGCTGATCGCGGGATGGGAGTGCAGCAGGTGCTGCACGCGTTGCACCGGGGACTGCCGGCGCATCGCGAACTGTTCGGCCGCCGTGGTCGGCGCGCTTGGAGTCGTAACGCTCATTCGTGGCTTCCTTGCCGTTGGGGAGTTGGAGGAGTGACCGTGAGCCGGCCCGCTCCGGGTGGAGGGGCCGGCCCTTCGGCAGAGCCTCGGTCAGTCAAGACCCGGGGCCCCGCCGCGAGCGACTACTTGGCGCCCCAGCAGATCTTCTCCGCGTCGGCAGTGGTGATGCTCGGCACCCCGCTCACCGGCTTGTCGGTGACCAGCTGGACACCGGTGTTGTAGAAGTCCAGACCCGGGCTGACGGCAGGCTTCTCACCGGTTCGGACGTACTTGGCGATCGCCTCGACGCCCAGCTGGGCCATCTTCACCGGGTACTGCTGCGAGGTGGCCCCGATGATGCCGCTCTTGACGGACTTGATGCCCGGGTCGCAACCGCCGTCGACCGAGACGATGGTCGCCTTGACGCCGGCGTCGTTCAGTGCCTGGGAGGCGCCGACCGCGGCCGGTTCGTTGATCGTGTACACGGTGTTGATGTTCTTCGACTTCGCCAGGCAGGTCTCCATCGCCGTCTTGCCCTGGTCGGTCGCACCCTGGGTCGGCTCGTTACAGACGATGCTGTAGTTGCCGCCCTTCCCTCCGGTGTACTTACCGGTCGGTGCCTCGTCGCCGTTCTTCTTGGGATCGTTGACGTTGATACCCATCCCGGTCAAGAAGCCCTGGTCGCGGTTGTAGTCGACCGAGGCGACCTTGTCGTTGAACAGGTCGAGCAGCGCGATGTTCGCGTCGCTGCCGTTCAGGGTGCCCGCCATCCACTTGCCGATCAACGTGCCGGCCTGGAAGTTGTCGGTCGCGAACGTGATATCCGCCGCGCTCGCCGGGTTGGGCGGAGTGTCGAGGGCGATCACGTACAGCCCGGCGTCGCGCGCCTCCTGCATCTTCGGGGCCACCGCGTCTGTCGCGGGGGTGATCAGGATGCCCTGGTCCCCACGGGCAATGGCGGCCTCGATCGCATCGATCTGGGTCTGCTCGTCACCATCGGCCTTGCCGGCCACGGTGGTGACCTTGACATTGTTGTCCTTACCGGCCTGCTCCGCGCCCTGCTGCATGGCGATGAAGAACGGGTTCGTGGCCGTCTTCGTGATCAGGGTGACCGACACGGGCTTGTCGCCGCCCCCGCTCGCACTCCCGCCGGCCGTGCTGTTGCCGCCGCCGCCGCAAGCGGCCAGGGCGAGTGTCGCCGAACTCAGCAGCGCGAGCGGGATCAAGATCCTGCGTGCCAGCCGTGTGCTTCGTTTCATGTGCGCCTCCAAATTGGGTGTCCGCGTCATATGTGACAACGGTGTCCAGGTTGATTGTTTTTTGGCATTCTGAGCTTTGTCGTCACGCGACCGGACATAAGGAGAACCTGACCGATGCGACTCAGTGAGTAGTCGGATAGCGATGTCATTTGCGGGCCGGCCTCAGGAAAACCGAAACGGCGCTAATCGATCTCGCATCGGCGTCGTTCGTACGGTTTTGCCGTGGCCGCCACGGCGTACGACCAGGCTCAGCCCTTGATCGCGTCGCCCAACGTCTTTGCGGTGAAGCTCTTCAGCCGCGCGGTGCCGCCGTCGGCGAAGGTGCCGATCCCGGTGCTGGTCGGGTCGGGATACACGAGGTCGGAGATGCTGACCTGGCCGTCGGCGCTGAACACCTCTACCGACGAGGAATCGAGGTAGATCTTCAGCTTGAGCTCGCGGTCCTGGAGCTTGAGCTTGGCTCGATGCACTGCCGGGAAGATCGGGCTGAAGTCGGACTGGCCGGCCTGGGTGCGGTCGAGGTAGAGCTCGCCTGTCGTGGTGTCGTAGCCGATCCGGACCCGCTGACCGTCGCCAACACGGACGTCCAGGCCGAAGTCTGCAGCTGTGCCCTGGGCCAGTGTGGTCTTGATCAACAGTGACCGCCCTGATGCCGGCAGCGCATGGGTCCCGGCGGTGATCGCGGCCGTCTTGATCCGGGTGGTGCCCTTCACCAGAGATGAGACGTGGATGGGCGTGGAGATCAGTGTCGGCCGACCGGAGACCTGCTGCAGGCTGAGTCGGCGCGGAATGGATTGCTGTCCCCGCCATGTTCCGGTCGGCGTGGAGTTCGCATAGTCCCAGTTGCCCATCCAGCCGATCATGGTGCGCTGGTTCGGCGGTAGGTCGTTGAACGTGACGGCTGCGTAGAAGTCGTTGCCCTGGTCGATCCACCGCACCCGCTGAGTGGAGCTGAGGGCGGGTTGATCGGCGGCCACGAAATAGTCCGCAATGAGATGGCCCCAATCGGTGAGTGCGGTGTCGACGAGCCGGATCTGGGCTTGCTTGCCCTGCAGGTCGGCCAGATCCCAGGACGCCCAGTCCAAGCCGGGACCGTTGTTGCCGGTGGTGGAACGAACCACTTTGCCGTCCACGATCAGGTTGGCAGTCGTTTCGAGGCTCCACGGACCTGCGGCGACGTCGGAGAACACGATGTTGTCGACGATCAGGTGGCCCCAGTCGGCGGTGCGCTGGTCGACGACCTCGATGTGGCCCTTCTGGCCTTTGAGCGCGCTGGTGTCCCAGGCGACCCAGTCGAGGTTGGCTGAGTTCTTGCCCGTCGCGGTCGCCACGACGTTCCCGTCGACGACGAGGTTGACCGCGGTCGGATCTGTGCCCGACATGGGATGGTTCCCGCCGCCCACGAGGAGGTCGATGTAGTCGGTGCCGATGGTGAAGTCGGGGGAGCTGATCGTGCCGACGGCCGGATCGCAGGTTTTGACGCAGGTGTCGAGCACCTTGGCGCCGAGCTGACCTGGCAGGTTGGAGCTGGCCGGGGCCTCGCCGACGAAGTCGCCTGTCGCGGCCCACCCGTCGCCGTACGTTGTGCCCTCGAAGTCGGCGAATGTGGTGCCCGGGGGAGGCCCGTCCGAGCCATTCTCGACGTGTGGGTGGTTGCCGCCGCCGATCAGGAAGTTGATGTAGCGCTGGGAGATGGTGAACGCCGGCGAGGTCAGCGTGCCGGTGGCCGAGTCGGCGCCACCGAGGCTGTCGACGACCTTCTCTCCGTGACGTCCGGTCACATCCGGTCCGTCGGCCGACGGACCAGAGCCGAAGGCGGTGCCGGTCGTGGTCCAGTCGCCGTAGTCGGCGCCCTCGAAGTCGTTGAGCACGGTGCCGGCCGGTGGGGTGTATTCGGCGTCGGGAGAGGTGAAGGTCGTGCCGTCGAAGGCGCCGACGAAGTACTGGGTCTTGCCCGAGACACTCACCGTGAGAACCCACTTCTGCTGCGTGGACTTGCCGTCCAGCGGCAGCGGGAACAGGTCGGGGCATTCCCAGACGGCGCTGGCCGCGCCGGCCGGTCCAAAGTCGCTCTCGTGGTGCCAGTTCTTTAAGTTGGAGGAGGAATAGATCGAGACCTTCTTCTCGGCTGCGAGGGCGACCACCATCCGCCAGCCGCCGTGGGCAGAGTCCCAGAACACCTTGGGGTCGCGGAAGTCACGGGAACCGATGTCAATCACGGGGTTTTCCGTGTACTTGGTCCAGGTGAAGCCGTCGTCGCGGCTGAAGGCGAGCGCCTGGCGTTGGATGCCGGTGGCTTTCTCAAAGCTCGTGTAGACCGCGACCATCGGCGGGTTGCGCCTGGTGCCGAACCCGCTGCTGTTGGTGCGGTCGTAGACCACGCTGCCAGACCACACGTCCTCGGTCGCGTCGGTCGAGATCGCCAAGGGCTGGCGCTTCCAGTGCACCAGATCGGTGGAGGTCGCGTGGCCCCAGGAACCGTTTCCTGCGGTCGTGCCGGACGGGTTGTACTGGTAGAACATGTGATAGATGCCGTTGTGATAGATCAGGCCGTTCGGATCGTTCATGAAGTTCGTCGAGGCCGTGTAGTGATAGGCCGGCCGATAGGGGTCACCGGCTGCCGCCGCCGTACCCGAACTGAACGGCAGCAGGACGAAAGCCAGCAATGCGATGATGATCGGCGCGAATCGCACCCTCGACAGACGACTCTTCACGGTCGGCCCTCCTCGGCCTCGGAATCTGCAGATGCGTCGTGGTCGTCTGCGCCGGCGAATCGATCGACGAGAACGTGAGACGTGGGAGCAAGATAACGCGCGTAATCATCGGTATGGCAAGCTGGTCCTCATGGGCGGGAGATGGTGACGAAGCGACCTGGTCAGGGCGCGCGGATGGAGGACATCGCCCGCCACGTCGGTGTGTCTCGCGCGGCCGTGTCATTCGTGCTGAACAACCGTCGCGACGCCCGGGTGTCCGACGACACCAGGCAGCGGATCCTCCAGGCCGCACACGACCTCGGCTATCGGCCGAATGCCGGGGCGCGGGCACTTGCTGCGCGCCGATCCGGCCTGCTCGGGATGGTGACCGAGGTGGTGACCAGCTCGTTCGGCCCGGACACGGTTCGAGGCGCGCAGGATCAGGCGTGGAGCACCGGGATGTTTTTGATGATCGCGGCCAGCGAGGGGCATCCCGAGATGGAAGCTTTAGCGGTGGATCGGTTGCTGGAACAGCGGGTGGAGGGGCTGATCTTCGCGTCCGGCTCGCATCAAGCCGTGACCGTGCCGACCACGGGTGAGCTGCCGACCGTGCTGCTGCATTGCTTCGATGCGGATCGGCGCCTGCCGGCGGTGCTCCCGGACGAGGAAGGCGGCGGCTACGCCGGCACGCGCCGGCTACTGGACGCCGGGCACCGGCGGATCGGCCTGGTCAATCTGGATGCTCACACGGCCGCGGCGAAGGGCCGGCTTGCCGGCTACCTCAAGGCCCTCGCCGAGGTGGGCATCGCACCCGATCCCGCGCTCATCACGCACGCGTCCGCGAACTCGGCCGGCGGCTACGATTCGACGGCCAAGCTGCTCAACCTGCCGCAACGACCCACGGCCATCTTCTGCTGCACCGATCGGATGGCGATGGGGGCCTACGACGCGATCAAGGAACGCGGCCTGTCCATCCCCGGCGACGTCGCCGTGATCGGCTTCGATAACCAGTTGGTCATCTCCGCGTTCCTGCGCCCGGCGCTCACCACCGTCGCCCTGCCCTTCGAGGAGATGGGTGCACGGTCCGTTGCACTGCTCATCGCGGCATTGGCGGGCGAGGAGATCCCGCCCGTCACCGTGGTCGAGTGCCTGCTCGTCGAGCGGGACTCGGTGTGACGAGTGAATTCTCCCTCTTAACCCGGATCGGCTTGGCGTGAGGACGTTTCAGGGGGTGGTGGGCGTGCCGGGTCGGCTGGCCTCGCTGCCAGTGGTGTTCCACGGGTGGTTCTTGGTCGGCCTGGCTGGGGTTGAACGCGATTGCCGCCAGCAGGAGCCAGGCGGCGTTGGCGGTGAACACGCCAGCAGGTGCGCAAGCGGAGTCCTTGAGGTCGGCGTAGATCTGCTCGATGATCTTGTCCGCGGCCATGCACGATCGTGAGCGACCGCCGAAGAGGCCGTGGATCCTCATCGGCCCCGGATGCTGGCCGGCGTCGATGGCTGCAGCGCGCCGGAATGCAATCACCGGACTACACGGACGTGGAGATTCGGCACGCGTACACCGAGTCTGTCTACTCCACGAACCTGTTTGCGCGACCCCCCGCTTCCTCGGTGTCGCCGACCGCGCCAACCGTGCCTGTCCAACACCAAGCTGCTGCAGACCTGGCTCGACCATGTGATCGAACAAGACGGCGACCCGGACTTGCCGAAGCCAGCTGACCGAGCTAGCCGGGCAACCCGATCGGTGGATCCGGGCTTAGGTATGCGAACCGCGGAGTGGCCGTGTCGGCGGTCGATCGTGTGCTGCGCTGCACGCGTCCGAGCTTGGCATGGTCGAGGAGTGGGGTTGGTCGGAGTCGAATTCTGAGTGCGCTGCGGGAGTGTGATCGTGACAGGCTCCGAAGTCGTGCGGCAGCGGCAGCCGCGGAAGCGCACCGCGTGACCGGGTGTGTGTGCGAGACGGCGTGAGACCTAATCGGGACGGCGGGTCAGCGTGTCGAGGCTGGCCGTCGCGGCGCCGTCGGTCGTGAAAAGCCCAAGATGTCCGGCGGGATGATCGTAGATCCTGGCGCTTAGCGCGACGGTGTGGTCGATGACGACCACGCAGGTCGTGTCGTCCACCATCAGTTCCACTGTGTGGGATCCGGCCGGCAGCGGACAAGGTCGTTCCAACTCGATCATGAAGGGCACGTCGCCGGAGGTCTCCCACTGTCCGGCACCGGTCCGTCGACGGGGCCATCGGTCGAAGACAACGCGGTTGCGGTCCGGCTCGAGCCGCAGGATGTAGCCCGTGTCGCCGTCGGCGGAGGCACGTAGCAGGATGCCGCACTCCCGAGTGTCAGGCTCGATGGCGAACGTGACGGCGGCGTAGTAGGTGGTGGGTAGCCGGTCTTGGGTCATCACTACCCGGTAGCCGTCCCGGGCTGAGAGCGGGACCGTTCGATCGGCCGAATCGGCGCCGACGAATCGCACCGGCACCGTCGTGTTGAAGGAGTTGATCATCTCGGGCGGAAGAAAGAAGGCGAGTGTCCCGTCCGACTGGGAGCGTGATTCGAGGACCGACATGGTGCCAGCCCACTGCCAGGCGCCGTCGTCGACCTCACCCTCCTTGGTCGCGATCCAGCCGATGAAGAATCTCCGGCCACGTGAGGAGACCGATTTGGCTGCGTAGAACGCTCGGCCGTCGACCGTGTCGTACGCTGGGCGCGTGCCAGGGACCATCAGGGTCGCGGGCCATCCGGTAGCGGGTGACGAAGGCGTCGGAGAACTCGGAGTACACCAGGTACCACCAGCCGTCCTGCTGGAACACGTCGGGACACTCCTGAGTCACAAAGCGACGCGGATCCCACAGCGGGTCGGTGAGGGTCCAATTGATCAGATCTTCGGAGGTGAGCTGGGCAACGACCCCGCGACGGCGCGGGGGACCGTCGAGGTGTCGGGCGGCCAGCAGCATCCGCCAGGGCTGCCCGGGGGCGACGCGGTAGATGAATGGGTCTCGCCAGTCGGCGGGGTCGTAGGGCGGTGGAGCGGCGAACGTGTGCTCGGGGTGCTTCCGCCAGGCCAGCAGCCCGTGCTCGCTGGTTGCGTGCATGACCTGCTGAAGCTGTGTGGTGTCGTCTGCGGCCAGGATGTTCGGGTTGTTGCCTGTGTAGAAGAGGTGGATGGTGTCGCCGTCGTCGACCAGGCTTCCGGTGTAGCAGTTGAAGTCCTCGGCGTCGGGTCCGCCGGAGGGCAGCACCGTCCCGTGGTCGGTGTAGTGGACGAAATCCGTGGTAGACACGAGTGCCCACCCGGTGCCCGCCGTCGGATCGTCTCTGATCTCGAGCAGGTAGAACAACCAGATCCGTCCGTCCTTTTCGAACGGAATGACGTCACCGACCCATCCGCCCTCGGGCTTGAAGTGGACGACGGAGGTGGTCGGATACGTCGTCGCGGTCTGTGTCATCAGTCGGGGTCCTTCCGGCGGTTCCTTGGTGCGCGTTGTGGTCTGCGGGGGGTTGACGTGGTCTCGTCGGACAGGCCGGCTGCCGCCTTCGGCACGCGTCTGGTGATCCGCGTGGCGTGGCCGGGACCGCTTGGCGGTGGGCCGAGTGATTCCCGCTCGATGAGTGGGCACGGCAGCACGATTCGTGCCGACGGTTCGGTGGGTGGATCGATCATAAGTCTTCCGGCCTCGATCCCCATCTGCAGATGGGGTAGTGCGACCGTGGTGAGCGTTGGGCGAACCTGGTCGGCTACGTCGGGTTGATCGTCGAACCCGACAATGCTCACGTCGCCGGGGCACTCCAGTCCGAAGCTGTGCAGGGCGAGGAGGGCACCGATCGCCATCCGGTCGTTGCCGCAGATCAGTGCGGTCGGCGCGCGGTCGGCGAAGATTCGCCGGGTGAGCTCGTAGCCGGAGCCGATCGAGTAGTCGCCGTCGACCTGGATCAGGGTGTCCGGATCGAGGCCGGCTGCCTGTGCGGCGTCGCGGAACCCGCGACGACGCTCGCCACGGGCGTACTCGTCGACCTTGCCGCCGACGAATGCGACGTCGCGATGACCGCGCTCGAACACGGCCGCCGCGGCCGCCCGGCCGCCGCCGTACTCGTCACCAAGGATGATCGGTTTCGGCGGTACCGCCGGGCTCGGGCCAGCAGTTGACGCAGATCGTCCGGGTCCCGGTGAGTCGTCGGCTCGTGTGGAGGGGCCTAGGGGCCAGGGAGGCGTAGACGATCCCACTGACTCCTTGGGCGAGCAGGTTGGCCACGGCCGAGTCGCCCTGGGCGGGGTCGTCGGTCGTGTCGACCACCATGCACACGTAGTCGGCCCGCTGCACCGTTGTTTGGAGGCCCTGCACGATCCGGCCGGCATACGGTTGCGACACGATCCCGTCGGTGACCACGCCGATCGTGTAGCTCCGGTTCGAGCGAAGTGACTGCGCTGCCCGATTGGGTCGAAAGTCGAGCCGGGCAGCGGCCTCGAGCACCCGGCGGCGGGTCTCCTCGGCGACGGCGATGTCGCGACGGTCGTTGAGCACGAACGACACGGTCGGTTGCGAGACTCCGGCGAGTTTGGCGACGTCGCGCATCGTGACCCGCCGTGTCTGTCCCGCATCGTGCGGCATGCTGTGACCTCCTCAACTCAGGATCACCATAGTGCCACAAGATCCAGAATCTAATACGTATTGACTCGCTCTCACCAGCGGCGATATGGTTCTGCCCAATACGCATTGCCAGGTGGTCATGGCCTTGGTAGCTTGATTCCTAATACGTATTGGGTGGCGCTCGGCCACCACCTCAGGGAGGAGCACACTCAGATGACGCATCCGTACGACAATCCCTTCGCCCGACGAACGCTGCTCAAGGGCGCAGCCGGACTCAGCCTGGCCGGACTGCTCGGCGCCGCGACCGCCTGCGGCAACAGCGGCGGCGGTTCGTCGTCGAAGACGCTGACGATGCTCTACTTCGGCGAGCAGTCCGCCGCTACCGAACTGCAGAACCGTCTCCAGCCAGAGATCAGCAAACTGGACCCGACCATCACCTTCCAGGTCTCCGCCATCAACGGCACCGACTGGAACGACTTCCTGGCCAAGGTCCTCACCCAGGTGGCCGCCGGCACCCCGCCGGACCTCATCAGCGTCGCGACCGAGGGTCTGCAGCTGATGGCGCAGAAGGAGCTGGCGGTCCCGCTCGACGACTACGTCACCAAGGACATGGCCGACCTCAAGAAGAGCTACTTCGCCGATGTCCATCCTGCACTGATCGAGTCGATGATGTACCAGGGCCACCTGTGGGAGCTGCCCGACAGCTTCAACGCCGGCAACATGTTCTACAACACGAAGCTGTTCGAGCAGGCCGGTGTCGAGACCCCGTCCGGATCATGGACGCTGTCCGATTTCGAGAACGCCGCGGCAAAGTCCGCCGCCCTCAAGGGTGTCAACGGTTTCGGCTGGGTGGTCCGCCTGTGGGGGAGCTGGACGTCGTTCATGTACGCCAACAACGCCAACCTGCTGGAGGAGGGCAAGTACGACGGTGGGGACTGGCTGTGGAACGCCGCGTACCCCGGCGATCCGGCTGCCGCCGGGCGCAAGGGCGGCTGGAACTGGGGGGCGCCGACCGCCAACTCGGCCGGCACGGTCGAGGCGCTGCAGTACATGATCGACCTCAACAAGAAGGGTCTGTCGCCCAAGCCTGACGTCGGTGGTGGTGGCACCCTGCAGGGTCTGTTCGCCTCGGACCGGATCGGGATGGCGATCGGCGGCGGGTTCTGGGCCGGTGGTCTCACCAACGCCGGCATGAAGAAGGGCAGCTTCGACGTCCAGCTGTTCCCGAAGTGGCAGAGCCAACGCCATCTGTTCGGCGCCGGCGGCTATGCGATCTTCAAGACGTCCCAGAAGAAGGATCTCGCCTGGGAGACGATCAAGCTGCTGGTGAAGCCCGAGACGTTCGACATCGTCTTCCCGGGCAACGTCACCACCCCGGCGCGCAAGTCCTTGATGACCGCCGAGCGGTACGCCACGACCGGTCCGAAGAACTGGTCGGTGTTCTACGACACGCTGACCAAGCATCCCGACACGGCGCCGATCCCGGCCCCGCCCTACTACAACGCGATGGCCACAGCTCTCAACCAGCGCACCACCCAGGCGATGTCCTCCGGGGATGCCAAGGCTGCCCTCGACGGCTTGCAGGAGCGACCTGGAGAAGGCGGCGCAGAGCTGATGTCGGCCCCAACTGCGGCTGCCACCGTCACCGCCAGGGCGGCAGCCTCCCCGCGGCGGCGGCGGCGGCATCCCACCAAGCAGGGGGAGGGCCGCTTCGGGTTCATGATGATCGGGCTGGCGGTTCTCTTCGTCGCCGTGTTCACCGCAATCCCGATCTTCGCCTCGTTCTTGTTGTCGTTCACCTCTTGGGACGTCATCTCCCCGCCCGAGTTCATCGGCTTGAAGAACTACCAGAAGATGTTGGCCGACGGCCCGGTGTTGAAGTCGTTCGGCGTGACGATCGGGATGGCCATCGCCATCGTGGTGTTGCAATTGTCTCTCGGTCTCGTCCTGGCCGTGTTGGTGAACCAGCGCAAGATGACCTGGCTGAGGACCTTCTTTCGGACCGCCTTCTATCTTCCGTTGTTGGCCTCCACCGCAGCGGTGTCCATCTTCATGGGATACCTGTTCGACTACCAGTTCGGCCTCGTCAACTACTACCTCGGACTCGTCGGCATTCCGGCGGTGCCGTGGCTGAACAGCTCGTTCGGCGCAGCCACGACGATTGTGCTGGTCACCGTTTGGCAGCAGGCCGGGTTCACCTTCGTGCTGTTCGTGGCTGCCTTGATGGCGGTACCGACCGACGTCTTGGAGGCGTCACAGATCGACGGCGCGTCCTCGCTGAGCACCCTGCTGCGAATCAAGATCCCGTTGATCAGTCCCACCATCTTGTTCGCAGCGGTGGTGGCGTTGATCAACGCCATGCAGCTGTTCGATCAGCCCTACATCATGACCAAGGGCGGACCGGGCACAGCCACGACCACGGTGACGATCGCCATGTATCAGAAGGGATTCCAGAACCTGGAGTTCGGGTACGGATCGGCGATCGCGATCGGCCTGCTCGTGATCATCCTGGCCATCACCGGGTTACAGTTCCTCGCCGCACGGAAGTTGGTGTTCTACCAGTGAGTACGAGCTCGGATATCGGCACCGCCCTCAACGTCACCACGCCGCCCCCGCAAGTCAACACACCCGTCCACCGAGCAAGTGTGGTGGGTCGGATCGGGCGAATCGTCGGGATCGTTGTTCTCGTGCTGGCGGCGGTCACCGCGTTGGGTCCGCTGCTGTGGACCCTGACGACCTCGCTCCGCACGCCGGCCGAGGCCTTCACCAACCCGCCGCAGTGGATCCCGCTCCATCCTGATTTCTCCAACTACAGGGCCGTGTTCCACCAGATCCCTATCGCGCGGTTCTTCCTCAACAGCGTGATCGTGACGGTATTGATCGTGCTCGGGCAGACGGTCACCTGCACGCTGTCAGGATATGCGTTCGCCATGGTCGAATTCCCAGGCCGTAACGCGATCTTCGTGGTCTTCCTGGCCACCATGATGGTGCCGCTGCAGACGATCATCATCCCGGTGTTCGTGATCATCAGGTACCTGGGTCTGTCCAATTCACTGATGTCGTTGGTCGTTTCCGCTCTGGGCAGCGCGTTCGGGACCTTCTTGATGCGGCAGTACTTCATGCAGTTGCCCCGCGAGCTCGGTGAGGCGGCCCGTATCGACGGCGCGGGCCACTTCCAGGTGTTCTTCTCGGTCTACGCCAAGATGGCCGGGCCGGCGATCGCCACGTTGGCCATCCTCAACTTCTCCGGGTTCTGGGCCGAGTTCTACCGGCCGTTGATCTTCCTGCAGACCCAGGACAACTTCACCCTCCCGCTCGGCTTGGTCGCTCTGGCGGGAAACATGGGTACGGGATCCATCTCGGTCGTGCTCGCCGGTGTGGTATTGGCCATGCTGCCGAGTGTGATCTTGTTCATCTTCGCCCAGCGGTACTTCATCGCCGGCGTCACGGCCGGGTCGTCGCGGTGAGCGAGCGCAGCGATGCAGTCGTCGACAGCCGCCGATCACCACCGACCCCGCTTTCACCCGCGTCCGCCACGGGGCTACGTCAATGACCCGAACGGACCAATCGTCGCTCGACGGTGGCCTGGCGCATCTGTACTTCCAGTCGCGCCCGACCACCGACATGTCAGCTCCGGTGGAGTGGGGTCACCTCACGAGCTCGCGATTTCGTGAGCTGGCGAGCTGCACCGGCCGGCGATGGTGCCCGTCCCGGACGGGCTCGACCGCGACGGGTGCTACTCGGGGAACACCGTCCTCGACGACGGCCGGGTCCGGGCGTTCTACTCGGGCTTCCGGCACGAGTCGCCGTACCAGTCGGTCCTGACCGCGGTGTCCGACGACGGAGGGTACAGCTTCGGCCCACCCAGCCAGGTCGTGCCCGACCCGGCTCCGGACGAGGATGCCATCATGTTCCGCGACCCGTTCGTCTGGAAGGTCGACGACGGCTGGCGGATGGTGGTCGGAGCCGGCTACAGCGATGGTCGGTCAGCGATGCGGCACTACGCGTCGGCGGATCTGCACGAATGGACTCGGCTCGACGACCTCGCCAGTCTGCCCAGGCAAGAAGGTGACGGACCCGAAACCGGTGATGCGTGGGAATGCCCCCAAATTCTTGACCTGGACGGTCGCAGCATCGCCGTCGTGGGCACCTGGAGCCAAGCGAAGGGGGTCAACCGCGTCCTCTCCCTCGTCGTCGGAGAACCGACCCGCCTAAGCCTCATCGACCACGGGCCGAACTTCTACGCGGCCTCGGCGCTGAGAGACAGCCCATTCGGCCCACTGATCTTCGGCTGGATAACCGAGGGCCGCCACAAGGACCGATGGCGCGAAGCGGGCTGGGCCGGAGCCCTTTCACTTCCTCGACAGGTGTGGTTGGCCGCCGACAACACCCTCCGCTCGGCGCCAGTACCGAGTGTCGCCGGGCTACGGGTCAGCAGTGTGGCGCCGGCCGGTGAGGCCATGGTGGGTGCCCAATGCGAAATCATTGTGCCGACGGCTTCAGCCCATGTCCGGCTGCACTTCGGCGAGGCGGAACACCTCGACGTGACCCTCCATGCCGATACGAACAGCGTGACCGTCGACCGGACCACCGCCAGCACCGATCCCGACGCCCACGGCGGCACGGCAACGGCCTCAGACGCATTCGACGACACGACCGGCCGGCCGGCCGCGAGGATCTTCGTCGACGGCTCCATCATCGAGGTGTTCACCAGCGCCGGTCGGGTTCTGACCACACGCGTGTACCCGGTCAATCCGCCGCCGTGGCGAGTCGAGGCGCCTGAAGAGTGCGAAGTCTGGGCCCTGACCACAGACGTATAACGATTCGATCGAGGAGATCGCACGAGCACACCCAGGTCTGGGGGCCTGGTTCGCTCGGTTCGTCCTCGTAGATGTTCTGTAGAGCACGATGCCATGACTGCACCAGTTCCGGCTCGGCGAGCATTCAGGGCACTGGCCCTGGCGCTTTAGTGTGCTGCGCCTGAGATTCGCGCCAGATATTTTGCGAGGGAGTTGAGGATTTCGTCTGCGGTCTTGGTCCAGACGAATGGTCGAGGGCTGGTGTTCCAGTTGTCGATCCAGGCACGGATGTCGGCCTCGAGGTCGGCGACGCTGGTGTGCACGCCGCGGCGAATGAGTTTGTCGGTGATCAGGCCGAACCAGCGTTCGACCTGGTTCATCCACGATGATCCGGTCGGGGTGAAGTGGATGTGGAACCGGGGATGCTTGGCGAGCCAGTTGTTGATCATGTCGGTCTTGTGGGTGGCGTAGTTGTCACAGACCAGGTGGACATCGAGGTCGTCGGGAACGGCCTTGTCGATGGTGATCAAGAACTTGCGGAACTCGGTAGCACGGTGGCGGCGGTGGAGGTCGGAGATCACCTCGCCAGTGGTGATGTCGAACGCAGCGAACAGGCTGGTCACGCCGTGCCGGATGTAGTCGTGGGTGCGCCGTTCCGGGGTGCCGGGCAGCATCGGCAGCACCGGCTGGGAACGGTTCAGTGCCTGCACCTGGGACTTCTCATCGGTGCACAGCACGACGGCCTTCTCGGGCGGGTTGTGGTAGAGACCGATGACGTCGACGACCTTCTCCACGAACAGCGGGTCGGTGGACAGCTTGAACCCGTCCTGCAGGTGGGGTTTCAGGTCGAACTTTCGCCAGATCCGGCCGATCGTCGACGGTGACAGCCCGGTTCGTTTCGCCATCGACGTCCGCGACCAGTGGGTCGCATCGGCCGGCGTCTCCTCCAGGGTGGCCGTGACAATCCGTTCGACCTGGTCCAGCAGGATCGACGGCGGCCGACCCGGCCGCGGTTCGTCGACCAACCCTTCCAACCGACGCTCGACGAACCGAGCCCGCCACTTCGTCACCGTCTGGTCCCGGATTCCCAGCTTCGCCGCCACCTGCGAGGTTCGACGAACCGTCCGCGCATGCCAAAATGATCTTCGACCGCAGCGCCAACACCTGCGTCGAGGACGACCGGCGGGCCCACCGTTCCAACTGGTCCCGCTCAACCTCGGTCAACACCAGCTCGGCCTTCGGCCGCCCCGGCCGCGGGCGGTCGACCAACCCGTCCAGTCGCGACTCGGCGAACCGGCGGCGCACATTGTGGACCGTCATCGTGGTCACCCCGAGCTGATCGGCCAACCGCGCGTAGACCACGCCCGGCTCCGCGCAGGCCAACACGATCCTCGCCCGGACCGCCGCCCGCGACCCCTCAGCCGCGCACGCAAGCAACCGATCGCGCTCGCCACTCGACAACTGAAACTCGCTCGCCGTCACCGACCTCAACATACCGACACTACAGAAACTATCGACGCTCACTTCGAGCGCGACACATTAGTGGTTCGCTGACGAAGTCTGTTTACGTTTGATCTGGGATTCCGGCGTCGTCGATGGTGGTGAGGTAGTCCGACCGCGGGCTTGCACGGCCAGTTGGAGCGCTTGGAATTTTCAGCGCATCGGCGAGGCGACCTCTTGCAACGCGGCCAGCAGAAGTCGCGTGTCCATCGATCCAGGCCCCCTTAGCGTCAGGCGGAAGGCTATCCTGGCCGGGAGCGCAAACGGCCCCACCCCGAGCGAGTGGGGAGAGCGCTGGCAGGCGCTACCAGCCCGTCTACGCGCACGGAATGGCGCCCTCCACCACCGTCGGTTCAGCCGGCGCGCCTGCGCACGATAGCCCGCGGAGCCGATCGCTCGACGTCCACTCGGCGGTCACCCGGTGAGGGAATCAGGGCCGCGCGTGCGCCATAATTCGTGCCGGAGGTCTCTATGGCGGTGGACGATGACGGGCACGAGGCGTACGAGAGCCCGTTGACCAAGATCACGGGCGCCGTGCTTCTCGCGGTGGGCGCACTGGGGCTGGTCGCGTGCCTGCTCTACGCCCTGTGGTGGCTCTGGCGGTACTGGGCCCCCTAGCCGACGAGGCTGGTCGTGCGGCTCCAGCAGAATCGGTCGTCGCGCCTGCCGAGATCGCGGCCGGCCCCTGAGCCGGGCGTGGCGAGGACCTCGGCTGCGGCCCTTGGCAGGCGTCGGCGTCTTCGACCGCAGGAGGTCCGGGAAAGGGACCCGTCAGGGGCGTCGGGACGCCTGCCGGCTTATGGCGCAGCTGCGTTGCTGATTGACCCGCGGGCGAGCGAGTTCTGTCGGCCGCGGGCGTGCAGCTTCGCGATGAGCAAGCTCGCAGTGGTGTGCCCGAACTTCATCGATCCGACGAGCCGCAGCGCGACCTTGAGTGCCGTCGCTGTGCGTGGACCGTCGTGCGGCGGCACGCTGAGGGACCCTGTCACGGATGGCCGCGAACATGGCGGCCTCGGCGACGGCGGGGCAACGTGGTGGTGATACCGGCGCACAGCAGCGGCACGACCTTGCTGAAGTCGCGGGGGCCAACAACCGGTGGGCTCGGTGGAATGCTTGAGCCCATGATCTCTGTAGCGGTCGATGGAGGCTGCGTCGTTGCCAGATGGTGCGATGGGGCGTTCGTCGTTGCTGCCGGTTCGGGCCCGCGACTGGCGGTCGCGCCGGGCTGAGGGCCGCGCGGCCAGAGAGCGTGCCCCTCGCCGTGACCTGGGCCGGTGGGACACGGTCAACCGCGGGCGTGATGCGGTGGCCTACCTGCTGGCGCAGAACACGATCCGCGCCGAGGAGCTGCTGCCGGTCCGCAACGGCCGGATGGCGGCCACTCCGTGGACCTACTACCGCGGAGCCGCCGCGGTCATGGCGGCGGATCTGGGGTCCCGTCCGCACAGCGGGCTGATCGTGCAGCTCTGTGGCGACGCGCACCTGCTCAACTTCGGGCTGTGGGCCACCCCGGAACGGAACCTGTCGTTCGACCTGCGTGACTTCGACGAGACGCTGCCCGGCCCGTTCGAATGGGACGTCGCTCGGCTGGTGGCCAGCATCGTGGTGCTTGCCCGCACCTATGACGTGCGCGCCGACCGCGCGAGCGAGGCGGTCGCCGCCTGCCTGCGCGCCTACCGGGAGCGGATGGCCGGGTACACCAGCGCCGGCTGGCTCGACATCTGGTACGACCTGATCGCCGTCGACCAGTTCCTCGGCGTGTTCGCCGAACCCGACAAGATCCGCGCCGCCGCCCACATCGAGCGCAAGGCGCGCAAGCGCACCCACCGCGGGGCGTTCAAGAAGCTCACCGAGCACCGCGACGGGCACCTGCGGATCACCGAGGACCCGCCGATCCGGCAGCATCGCGACGACGGCCTCGCGGAGGAGCTGTTCGCCGCCTACCACGACTCCCTGCCCGACGAGCGCCGCCACCTGCTGGACCGGTTCGCGCTCGTCGACACCGTCCGCCAGGTGGTCGGGGTCGGCAGCGTCGGGATGCGGGTGCACTTGGTCCTGTTGGAAGGCCGCGACGGGAAGGATCCGCTGTTCCTGCAGATCAAGCAGGCCGGCCCGTCGGTGTACGAGCCGTGGTGCGGGCCGAGCCGCTACGACAACCACGGCCGCCGGGTCGTCGAGGGCAAGCGGCTGGTGCAAAGCGCCACCGACATCTTCGTCGGTTGGACCGAAGGGCGCGGCCACGACTACTACGTGCGCCAGTTCCGGGACATGAAGGTCATCGCCGACGGCGAGCTGATCTCCCCGCGGCTCGGAGAGTTCGCCACCGCCTGCGGCAAGGTGCTGGCCCGCTCGCACGCGCGCACCGGCGATCCGGTCGCGATCGCCGCCTACATCGGCAAGGGCCGGGCGTTCGACGAGGCCATGGGCGAGTTCGCGCACGCCTACGCCGATCAGACCGAGCGCGATCACCGCCAACTGGTCGACGCCATCGCGTCCGGGCTGCTGCCCGGCGCCCCCGGGTGGTGACCGTGACCGGGATGCTGGGCCCGGATCGATCCGATCGACCAGCGGTCACCGCCGCGTTGACGCCCTCGACAGCCAGTAGGGGAATTTGACGTGGTCCATGATCTGGCGGTTGAGGAGTTCGTGGAGTTGGGCGCGGTCGTCGGTGTCGCTGTCGGCGAGGGCCCGTTCCATGGCGTCGCGGACGTCGGCGAGTTCTTCGGGTGTGATCATCGGGCCGCGACCCTGCAAGGCTTCGGGCAGCGTCCGCGGGTAGCCGACGAACCCGTCCGGGCCGACCTGATCCCGGTCAGGTCGTCGATGCCGCGGCTCGGTATGTACAGGTGCCGGATCAGTGCGCCGCGCCGGCGTGGGCCGACCCCTTGGACAACCTGGAGCCCGGCCCCGTTCGACAGGTCGGCGACCTCACCGACCTAATGCTGGATTGCGTGGCAGATCGTGTCCCGGTCGGTGATCTGGCTGGCCGCCCTGACCGCGACGACCAGACAGACACCCACCGCGATCAGCGAGCCCTTGCCCAGCCCCAAACAACACCGCATGACGCCACCTCCCCAGCGGCCCCTCGGCTTGGGGGTGCAGCTGGTTAGTTGGCGCCATCTCGACAGAACATTTCGGATGCCCGGATGGGTCCGACTGTCGGCGAGTGGCAGCGGCAGTTCGGTCCCCGGGCGACGGCTGTCGAGGCATTGTGCCTGGTCAGGCCCGGTTTGGGTGGAGGTCTGTCAAACCGTCGGCATCGCCTACGTTGGCTTGAACCCGTGGCCCGCCCGACTAGGGCATTTGGTTCTCGGATCGGTTGAGATCGTGCATTAGGTCCGATCTGTTCGGGTCCGGGTGTGTCGGACGCAGTCCGACTTGTTGCGTCTGCTCGATCTCTGTGCGGCCCCGCAAAGCCGTTCGCGATGGTGCCGCGACGCTGCTGCTGAGCTGGCGTGGCCGCGGCCGTAAGCAGACCGAGCAACCGCACAACAGTCGTAACTGCCTGTTGTGGCGATCCGGTGGTACGAAGTGTTCGCTGACGCGCTCGATCGCGCCGAAACGATCGGCGTCGCCGCCACCGTACGCCGCTACCTCAGCCGCGAGCCGACCCGCGCTGAGATCACCGCAGCCCGACGAAGCGAACAGCTTCGCCGCTGCTGGCCGCGCAGAGCTGTTCGATGTCCCAGTAAAGGCCACGCGGATGCTCGTGCTCGCCCGCCCCGCGACTGAGCGACCTGCCGACGAGCTGCTGCACGCCGTCGCGACCGGTCGCAGCTTGCCCCGGCGACCCGGCGAGGTCGACCACGATCCGAGCGTCGGACCGTCGACACGCTGGCCCGGCACGTCGCCTCAGCCCGTCGCGCGGCCCGGAGGGTCGACGTCGATCGGTTGACTCCGACGGACGCAGCCGGGTTCGCGGCTGATCTGGTCGACCCGCTGCAGGATCTCGATCGGCTGCGCGAGCGACTCAAGCGCAGATCGGCGAGAGCAAGCTGAAAGCGTCCGCGCTGACCAGGCCGCAGATCGGTAGGCGGCTGCTTAATGCGTTCTTGCTGATTCTTCGCCTTGAGCAGGGCCTCCGGGCCACTCGGGCCGATCAAGCTGTGCGTCGATGCGTTCCCCCATCATGGCTATTGGTGGCCCATGAGACCTCACGGCGGAACTCGGGGAGCGATTGAAATGCCTTGTCAGAATTGATTTATGGCCACAGTGCCTCACGGTAGATCAGCATCATTTCCGAAACCTCGTTTCGTAGGTCGCATCGTCTCGTCGGCGCTTTTCGCCCGAGTGCGTGCACCGCTCCAACCCGTACTGGTCCGCAGCTCTGGACTGGTCGTCCTCTGTCCCGCGGGTGCCAATCGGCGCGTTCTCGACGCCGGCGTGGTGTCGTGACGAGTCGCGCGGACTGGTCGTCCGGCTGCTTGGTTAGGCGCGCATTTCTGTTGGACCACGTGATTCCTGGTGGGCCCCTGTTGCTCCCCTGGCGACTTTCGGTTCGATGCAGAACTGAGTGCGCGAAGGCGTTGGACCCCTAGCGCGATCGCGAGGAGCCACCGGGCTTCGTTGTGGGTGCTGTTGACGGCCGCGAGGAACATGCCTGCTTCCTCGGCGCTGTAGGGACGCACCTCGGTCGGCGTCAGGCTTGGCGGGTCAACCGCGGTGACCGGATTCCAAGTGATCAGCTGCCAACGGAGCGCGACGGAGAGGGAACGGCGGAGGAGCGCGTGGAGTCGTCGGACGCTGCCGGCCGAGAGGTGTTGGAGCTGGACTTGGTAGAAGTCCGAGATGCGGTCGGGCGTCAGCTTGTCCAGACGGACCTTGCCGAGCGATGGTCCGATGTAGAGGGGGACCTCTTGGCGGTAGCGGTGAAGTGTCGACGGACGGACTTTGGTAGCGGCGACCTCGTCGAGGTACCACTCCAGCCAGGCGCTCGCACGCCGATCTCTCAGCTCAGCTGACCTGGGCATTGCGGTGGGCCGGTTGGCCCTCCGGTGCGCCTCTGCACGAGGATCCCTGATCGAGGGCTGACTGGTTCGGGCCCTCGTCAGGGTTGCTGTTCGCTCTAGCTCTCGTTGGCCGTCTCATCGTGAGTCCGAGCCATGTCGGGCTCGATGTCGCGTTGCCGAAGGGACGGGCGGCTGGCTTGCGCAAGCAATGACCTGACGAACGGCAGGTCCAGCAGGAGCGCAAGCCCGCAGACGGTGCCGATACCGACGGCGGCGCCACCGACAGTGTCGGTGAAGTAGTGCCATCGCAGGCCTATCACAGCGGCAGCGACGATGCCTCCCAGCAGGCACACCGCTGCCGGGATCGCAATGCGCAGCACTCTTGGTTCCGGTCGCGGTGGGATCAGCAGTAGCAGCACGACCGTTGCGGCAATAGCGACCACGGCGGTGGTGTGGCCGCTCGGGTAGACGACGTTGCCCAGATACGTTCGGCCGAACATGGGCTTGAACAAGCGCTCGACCATGCCGACAGAAACTGGAACGGCGAGCAGGGCGAGTACGGCGCCGTTGAGACGCCCGACGAGTAGGCAGCCGATGGCGATTGCGGCGCTGAGCGCGGCGGCGGGAATCGCCGAACCGGGATAGGCAAGCCAGGCTGCGAGACCCGGATGGCTGTCGAACCAGATCATGATGGGGGCGTCTACGGCACGGTCGAGGCGATCCGCATCGGCCTGATGGGCGAACAACATGCCGAGCACCACTGTGAGGAACGCGGAAAAGACCAGCAACGCAACCGCCCATCGACGGATGGAGGCGGCCAGCAAGGGCCGGCCCACCCGCAGGCGTAGACCCGTCATGCTGTTCCCCCGGTGTTCGCCCGACGGCGCAGATCAGAACCGCCAGGTGGCCAGAGCCGAGTGGCTCGTTGTCCGTGGGGTTCTCCGGAACTCTACCGCCTCAAATCAGCCAGACGGCCAATCAGCGGCCCTTCTTACCTGCGGTGGGTTTGGTCGAGTTCTCCGCCGATGAGGAGCATGCGTAGTCGGAAGTTCTCGCGGTTGGTGAAGCCGCGGGCGATGCGGCGGTGGAGCTCGATCAAGCCGTTGATGGCTTCGGTGCCGCCGTTGTTCGCGCGGCCGGTGGTGGGTGGCGAGTGCGGCCACCAAATCGGGCGCTTCGCCGAGATCGTCGGGATGTCGTCCGCGACGAAGGCGTCGGCCAGCATGGCCAGCGTCAACGGGTGTCCCCGGCCAAGCCTGGCGAGCCCGTCACAACTCACCTCCGCGACACCGGCATGGGTCAACAGCCGGCGGCTCTGTATCGGTCGAGTGGGGCAAGGGGCAGGTAGGCGACGACCGCACGCCACCCGGGATCGGTTCGCCACGGCGGGGCGGGCGCCTCCCGGCCGGCGAGCACGACGACGACGTCGGCGGGCAAGGCCGCGACCAGCTGATCCCGGCCCACGGGTCGACCGCCGACAACCGTTCGTATCCGTCCACGAGCAGCACCCAGGACCGCGGGTCGACTCCACTACTCAGCGCGGCACGACTTGCCGAGTCGACCGACGACTGCAATCCGTCGGGGGACCCGTCAACGTCCTCACCGTCCACGCTGACCACGGCCCGACCGGCGGTGCGGGCAAGGATCCGGAACTGGTGCAATAAGGCGGTCTTGCCGACTCCGCCAGCCCCATGCACCAACAGGACCCGCTGGTGGGCCCCGTCGAGCGCCCCAGAGAACCAGGCAAGCTCGTCGGTTCGACCGACGAAGGCCCGCGTCCTTGCGTCGTCGACGATGGTGGCGATGTCGTAGGCATCCGGCACCCTCGTGCCCATGCGACCCAGGGTAAGACCGCAGGCGCCTCGATGGGACCCCGATTACCGGCTCCGTCCCGGCCGTGCTGCCCGAGCAGCACATGTGGCCGTCGGCGCAGCCGACTCGGATGTCGCTCAGCGACCGCACGCACTGAGCTCACTCGTGTCAGGGGACCGAGATCGGGCTGGTGTGGTCGCTGAACGACGGCCCCGGTGCCGAAGAAGGTCTCTGCCTCGGCGATAGTGGCGGGTATGTCGAGCAGCGTCGAGGACGATTCGGGCACGGCGACCGGTGGCGCCTCGTCGATCACTGTGACACCGATCCTGGTCGGTGATCTGTTCGTGGGAGCGGACGATCGGATGCCCGTGTACGTCCATGTCATCGACCATCCCGATGCGCGCGTGCTGGTCGACACCGGCCTGACCGAGCTGCATCCCGCGGTAGCCGACATGGACCCGCGGCTGCATCCGCTGACCGAGCAGGATGTCGACCTGGCCGCGGTGGACCTGGTCGTCAATACGCATCTGCACTTCGACCACTGCGGCGGCAATCACCTGTTCGCCGGCAGGCCGATCTACGTCCAGCGTCGCGAGCTGGAGGATGCCCGCCGCCAGGAGGACTACACGATTCCTGAGTGGCTCGACGCGCCTGGCGTCGAGTACACGCCGGTGGACGGCGAGTTCGAGCTGTTGCCCGGTGTCAGACTCGTTCCGGCGCCCGGACATACGGCCGGAACCCAGATCGTCGTGATCGAGACCGGTGGTCGGCCGACCGTCATTGCCGGCGACACGGCGGTGTTCTTCGGCGAACTCGACGAGCCGCGTACCGAGGGCCAGCGGCTCATCCGCTCGACTCGACCCCGAGCTGGTCTGGCTCTCCCACACCCACGAGCCGTGGCGTCCTGACGTTCGGGCGTCCTGAGGTTCAGGATCTGTTCGGCCGGCCGACCACACCGAGCAGGGCGGCTACCTGGCCGGCGAGCTCGTCCCGGCCGGCCGCAAGGTAGCGGCGCGGATCGGTCAGCGCCGGGTCGGCGTCGAGCATGCCGCGGACCCCCCGGGTGTACGCCACGCTGAGGATCGTGCCGATGTTGATCTTCCGCATTCCGGCCCGGATCGCCGCCGCCAGCTCGTCGTCGGGAACTCCGGAGGAGCCGTGCAGCACCAGGGGTACGTCCACGGCCGCAGCGATCGCGGCGATGAGGTCCAGGTCCAGGCTTGCGGTCCGCCTGGTCATCGCGTGCGAGCTGCCGACCGCGACGGCCAGGGCGTCAACACCGGTGGCCGCCACGAACGCCGCCGCCTGGTCCGGATCGGTCCGCACCCCGGCCGCGTGGGCGCTCTGGACCTGACTGGCCTTGCCGCCGACGTACCCAAGCTCGGCCTCGATCGACAGCTCCGTGCCGGTGCGCCCAGTCGGCGGCCTCCCGGGTCGCGGACACATTGGCCTCGTACGGCAGCCGGCCGGCGTCGAACATCACCGAGCCGAAGCCGGCCTCCGCGCAGCGCCGCAACAGGGCGGAGTCCTCGACATGGTCCAGATGCAGGGCCACCGGTACGTCGGAGGCTTCGGCCAGGGCCCGCATCGCCGCGGCGATCGGCCGCGGATCACCGCCATGGAATGCCGTCGCGTTCTGGCTGAGCTGGAGCACGACCGGCCGGCCCACCCGCTGGGCGCCGGCGACGATCCCCTCGGCGTACTCCAGCGTGATGACGTTGAACGCGGCCAGTCCGATCTCGGCCGCGGCCGCGTCGGACAGGAGTTCTCGGGTCGTGCTCAGCGGCATCCTCGACGCCCTCCTTCGTCCTGACCCGTCCCGACGTCGCGCGAAACGGCCCCGCCCATGATTCCAGCCGGTCAGCCCTACCGCGGACCGGTAGGGAGGCTCCCAGGCTCGGAGCGGCGTCTGCGACGATCCTGGTGTCGCGCCGAGTGGCGCCGATCCGGGAGGAGCCAGCCATGTCAATGCTTGTCGTCGGTGTCCCGAAGGAGATCAAGGACAACGAGAACCGGGTCTCGGTGGTGCCGGACGGAGTCGCCGAGCTCGTCCACCACGGTCACCGGGTGCTGGTCGAGACCGGCGCGGGCGCGGGGTCGCGGTTCTCCGACGCCGAGTACGCCGACGCGGGCGCGACCCTGGTCGCCGGCGCGGACGAGGTTTTCGCCGGCGCCGACCTGATCGTCAAGGTGAAGGAACCGATCCCGGCGGAGTACCACCGGTTCCGCGACGGCCAACAGCTGTTCACCTATCTGCACCTGGCGGCCGACAAGCAGCTGACCGAGTTCCTGCTGGAGCACAAGATCGACTCGATCGCGTACGAGACGGTGCAGACCGCCGACCGCAAGCTGCCGTTGTTGACCCCGATGAGCGAGGTGGCGGGCCGGATGTCGGTCCAGGCGGCGGCGCGCGCGCTGGAGTCGCCGGCGGGCGGGGCCGGGATCCTGCTCGGCGGCGTGCCGGGCACGCCGGCGGCAAAGGTGACCATCATCGGCGGCGGAGTGTCCGGCACGGAGGCCGCGAAGATCGCGGTCGGCATGCGGGCCGTCGTCCGGGTGCTCGACACGAACCCGAGCCGGCTCGCGTACCTGTCCGACGTCTTCGGCGGCCGACTCGACCTGGTGATCCCGAACCGGGCGATCACCGCGGCGTCGGTGGCCGAGTCCGACGTGGTGATCGGTGCGGTGCTGGTGCCCGGCGCCAAGGCGCCGAAGCTGGTCACCCGGGAGATGATCAAGACGATGCGGCCCGGCAGCGTGGTGGTCGACATCGCGATCGACCAGGGCGGCTGCTTCGAGACGAGCCGACCGACCACCCACTCCGATCCGACCTATGTCGAGGAGGGGGTCGTCCACTACTGCGTGGCGAACATCCCCGGTGCGGTCGCCCGGACCTCGACGATGGCGCTGACCGCGGCGACCCTTCCTTATCTGGTCAGGGTTGCCGCACACGGGGTGCTCGGGGCTGCCGCGGCCGACCCGGCGCTGACCAAGGGGCTGTCCACGCTCGGTGGTGACCTGACGAATCAGCCGGTCGCCGAGGCGCACGGTCTCGCCTATCGGGATCCGGCCGAGGTGCTGGCAGCGGGCTGACGCCGGGACCCGCCGCATTCGCAAGCCTCTAGGATGCAGCCCGTGGGCACGCGAATCATGATCCTCGGCGCCGGGGTGGGCTCCGGCCACAACATGGCCGCCCAGGTGCTGGAGAACTCGTTCCGGCGTCAGCCCGGCGTCGACGTGGCGGAGCGTGCCGACGTGCTGGACAGCACGAACAAGCTCTATCGCAAGCTGTACGACGACGCCTACTTCAAGCTCGTGGCCGACGCACCGTCCCTGATCGAGTGGGGCTACGACAGCAACGACCTACCGTTCGACCTGGCCCGGACGGTGAAGTTCTGGGACCGGGTGAACACCACGTCGACGGTCAAGCAGATCAAGGCGTTCCGTCCCGACGTCGTGGTCTGTACCCACTTCCTCCCGGCGCGACTTGTCGCCCTGATGCTGAGCCGCGGCACACTCGACGCCCGACTCACGGTGGTGACCACCGACTACGACTTCCAGGGACTGTGGCTGACCAGTCAGTTCAGCGACTTCTTCGTCGCGCGCGAGGAGACCAAGGCCCATATGGTCGCGATCGGCGTGCCGGCGGACCGGTTGACGGTCTCGGGGATCCCGGTCCGGCCCGTGCTCGGCGAGCCGGTCAACGCGCCGGCCGTCCGCCGCCGGTTCGGACTCGTCGAGGACCTGCCGACCGTGCTGATCTCGGCCGGGGCGTCGGGTGGCTCCTACACCAAGGTGATCGTCCAGCAGGCGCTGGCCCTGCAGACGCCGTTCCAGGCGGTGGTCGTCTGCGGGCACAGCGCGGAGCTGAAGACCGAGATCGACGCCATGGTGGGGAAGCGCACCGACCGGTTCAAGGTCCTCGGCTACACCACCGAGATGGCCGACCTGATGCGGATCGCGACCCTGTTCGTCGGGAAGCCCGGCGGGCTGTCGTCCTCGGAGTGCATGGCGGCCGGGTTGCCGATGGTGCTGATCAACCCGATCCCCGGGCAGGAGGAGCGGAACAGCGACTTCCTGTTGGAGGAGGGTGCCGCGGTCCGGTGCAACTACACCACGACCATCGGCTACAAGATCGACATGCTGCTCCGCGACCCCGACCGGGTGAGAAGGATGGCGGCCTCGGCCCGGCGGCTCGGCTTCCCCGACGCCGGCGACGGGATCGCGGCGGCGAGCAGCGCCCACGACGTACCGCCGCTGTGGATCTCGACGAACGCCCAGCGCTCGATGCTCGCGGCGGCCGAGCAGGGGATCTCGGCCGCCGACCTGCCGGCCGGCAGTCGGGTCCGGACCTTGGTCGACTCCGACAGCGGGTTGTCCCTGGGGGTGATCACCGAGACCCAGGCGGATCTGCTTCGGGAGCGAGGTGCCTCGGCGCCGGTCTCTCGGCGGTCGATGATGTTGCTGTCGCCGTTCCAGCTGACCGAGCTCCGCCGGCGCCGGGCCGACGCCGACCTACTGGTCACCCTGCGCCGGCTGCTGCAGTCCTCACCCGAGCTGAGCATCGGACTCGCCTGAGGCGACGAGCGACCGCCGGCGGTCGACCGGATCGCTCGGGAGAGGATGGCGGGGTGCGGATCGCGACCTGGAACGTGAACTCGATCGGCGCCCGGCTGCCGCGGCTCCTGGACTGGTTGGAGACCCGGACGCCGGATGCCGTCGCGCTGCAGGAGACCAAGGCCAGTGACGACGGGTTTCCGTTCGCCGAGCTGTCCGCGATCGGGTATGAGGCCATGCATGTCGGCGACGGTCGCTGGAACGGGGTAGCGGTGCTGTCCCGGGTCGGGCTGGAGCCGGCCGCCCGCGGCCTGCCCGGGCAGGCCGAGCCTCGACTGGCTTCCGCCCGGTGCGGCGGCCTGCTGGTCACCAGTGTGTACGTCCCGAACGGCCGGGCGCTCGACGACCCGATGTACGCCTACAAGCTCGACTGGCTGGCCACCTTGCGCCGGACACTGGACGATGCCGATCCGGCCGATCCGATGGTGATCATGGGCGACTTCAACGTCGCGCCGAGTGACGCCGACGTCTGGGACCCGGCGGCGTTCGCTGGGTCGACCCATGTCACGCCGGCCGAGCGGGACGCGGTGCAGAGCTTGATCGACTGGGGGCTGACCGACGTACCGGCACGGCCGGGCAAGGGCGATCATCCCTTCACCTACTGGGACTACCGGGCGGGGATGTTCCACAAGGACCAAGGAATGCGGATCGATCTCGTGCTCGCTTCGCGCGGGGTCGCCGTGACCGACGCTTACGTGGATCGTGAAGCACGCAAGGGAAAGCTGCCGTCCGATCATGCACCGGTGATCGTGGATCTGGAGCTGACCGATGATCATGGCGGTGCCGATCATGAGTGAGCGGGAGGTGCTGACCTGGTCGGGATTCGGGTCCGGCGTCCGCGAGTTGGCCGCGATGGTGGTGGACAGCGGGTTCGAGCCGGACATCGTGCTCGGCATCGCGCGCGGCGGGCTGATCCCGGCCGGGTCGATCGCCTACGCCATCGACTGCAAGAACCTGTTCACGATCAGCGTGGAGTTCTATACCGGGGTCAACGAACGGCTGGAGCTGCCGATGCTGCTGCCGCCGGTGCCTGACGTCCGGGACATCGACGGTGCGAAGGTGCTCGTGGTGGACGACGTGGCCGACACCGGTCGTACGCTCGAACTGGTCCACGACTTCTGCGCCGGCCATGTGGCCGAGGCCCGGACCGCCGTGCTGTACGCCAAGCCGCACTCGGTGATCGAGTGCGACTACGCCTGGCGGCACACCGACAAGTGGATCAACTTCCCGTGGTCGACCGAGCCACCGCTGCGGCGCAAAGCCGGACTCACCGACGCCTGAGTCGCACTCGTGCCGTGGTGGCGCGCTCCATGAGGCTCGGTGCGATCAGGACAGCCGGACCGGACGGCTCGCCTCCGATCCGCTCCACTGCCCGCTGGACGGTGGCGCGCGCGATCTCCGGCGAGTCCTGGGCGATCGTGGTGAGCCGCGCCCAGCTGCTCCGGGCGAGCCGGCTGTCGTCGTAGCCGATGACCGAGACCTCGCCCGGTACGTCCGTGCCGGTCGCCCGCGCGGTGGCCAGGAAGCCGATCGCCGACTGGTCGTTGAACACGGTCACCGCGCTGGGCCGGCGCCGGCGCGGGAGGGCGAGGAAGCGTTCGGCGGCGCGGCTGCCGTCCGCGTCGGTCAGCCCACCGGGCAGCACGAAGATCGCCTCGGCCAGCCCGGCCTCGGTCATCGCCGACCGGTAGCCGCGTCGGCGCTCGGCCGCGCCGGGTGCCCGGCCGCCATCCACGTGCGCGATCTCGACGTGTCCAAGCTCGATCAGCCGTCGGGTGGCCATCGCCTCGCCGGCCGCGTCGTCGGTACGCACCACATCGACGCCGTCGGCGGTCGTGGCACGGGCGACGACGACGGTCGGCGCCTGCCGGGCGAGCGCAGCGAGTTCCGTGGGCCCTACTGCCGGACCGAGCAGCACCAGGGCGTCACAGCGGAAGGCCAGCAGATCCTGGGCGGCTCGGCCCTCGTTGCGGCCACGCGTGACGCCGCTCAGCACCAGCTCGTAGTCGCTCTCCCGAGCAGCGGCGTACAGCTCGGTGATCAGGTCGGCATGGAACTCGTGACCGACGCCGAAACTGACACCGATCAGCCTCGTGTGCTTGCGGCTCAGCAACCGTGCCCGGTTGTCCATCCGGTAGCCGAGATCGGCGGCTGCGCCGCGCACCCGCTCCCTGGTCTGCTGGCTGGCTCCGGGTAGGTCGCGGAAGACGATCGACACCAGAGCGCGGGAGACGCCGGCCCTGGCCGCGACGTCCTCCATGGTCGGTGGCCGGCGGGGCGGGTCTGCGGCGGCTTGCGGATCGGGCGGCATCTGTTCATACTAGAGCGATCTACTTACTAGAGCGATCTAGCAACACGGTCGCCGTTTCGTCGGGAGGATGAATGATCGTGGGAACTGCGCGGAGCCCGCTGAGAGTCGGGCTGATCGGAGCCGGCAGGATCGGAACGTCGCATGCCGGCCTGGTCGCCGAGCACGTGCCGGGGGCCCGGCTGGCGGCCGTCGCGGATCCGCGCCCGGCGGCGGCTGCGGCACTCGCCGACCGGTATGGCGCCCGTGCCTTCACCGACCCGGCCGCGCTGATCGCCGACCCGGAGATCGACGCCGTCCTGATCGCCGCCACGTCCGAGGCGCACGCCGACCTGATCGTCGCCGCGGCCGGCGCCGGCAAGGCGATCTTCTGCGAGAAGCCGATGGCGCTGGGCCTGGCCGATGCGGATCGGGCGATCGCGGCCGCCGACGCGGCCGGGGTTGTGCTCCAGGTCGGCTTCAACCGACGCTTCGACCGCGGCTTCGCCGACGCGCACTCGGCGGTTGTCGCCGGATCGATCGGAAACGTCCAGCTGATGCGCTCGCTGACCCGCGATCCGGGGCTCGCGAACCCAGCCGCCGTACCGCCCTGGACGATCTTCCTGCTCACCCTGATCCACGACTTCGATGCACTGCTCTGGTTGAATCCGGGCGCCGAGCCGGTCGAGATCTATGCCAGCGCCGACGCGCTGGTCGCTCCCGACTTCAAGGAGGCCGGACTGCTGGACACCGCGGTCGTGGTGATCACCTTCGACAACGGTGCTCGGGCGGTCGCGGAGGCGAACTTCTCGGCGGCGTACGGCTATGACGTCCGCGCCGAGGTCTTCGGCTCCGACGGCATGGTGATCGTCGGCGACGGCGCCCGGAGCAGCGCGCAGCTGTACACCGCGGCGGGCCGGAGCGTGGCGACCATGCGCAACGACACCGAGCTGATGCGCGACTCCTACCGCGACGAGTTCGTCGAGTTCGTGGCCGCAGTGCGCGAGAGCCGGCCGCCGGCCGTCACCGGTCGCGATGCCCGGCGCGCGCTCGCCGTCGCCCTGGCGTCCATCGAGTCCGTCCGCTCGCACGCCCCGGTCGCCGTCGCCGCGCGAGTCGGGGCAGCGCTCTGATGGCGTTCCAGCTGTCGGTCTGCGCCGAGATGATCTTCACCGAACTTCCGTTGCTGGACCGGATCCGGCAAATCGACGAGCTGGGCTTCGCCGTCGAGATCTGGGACTGGACGAGCAAGGACATCGACGCGCTGGCGGCGACCGGTGCGACGTTCACCTCGATGACCGGGTACGTCCGCGGCGAGCTGATCGATCCGGCCGGCGCGGACGAGCTGCTGGTGACCGCGGCCCAGTCGATCCCGGTGGCCGCCCGGCTCGGCATCCCCCGGCTGAATCTGCACGGCACCGGGCTCGGCGAGGGTGGCTTGCCGGTGCGCCCGGTCGAGCAGGTGACCGGTGAGATGTGGCTGGCCGCGGAGCGGACGCTGCGCCGGATCGCCCAGCTCGGCGAGCGCGAGGGGATCACGTTCGTGCTGGAGAACCTGAACACCGTGGTCGACCATCCGGGCACCCCGTTCGCCCGGGCGGCGGACTGTCTCACCCTGGTCGAGGCGGTGGACAGCCCGCGACTGAAGCTGATGCTGGACCTCTATCACGCCCAGATCGGCGAGGGGAATCTGATCGAACTGCTCCGGCGCTGTGGCCCGGCGATCGGCGAGATCCAGGTGGCCGACGTACCCGGGCGGTGTGAGCCGGGCACTGGTGAAATCAACTACCCGGCGATCGCTCGCGCGCTGACCGAGATGGGCTACGCCGGCACCGTCGGGCTGGAGGCATTCGCCTCGGCCGACAGCGAGCTGGCCCTCGAGCGGTTCCGGACGGCGTTCACGGTCTGATCGGATCGACCGGCGCAGCACGGCCCTACTGGAGATAGCCCTCGACGGTCGCCTCGGGACGTACGTCCGCCTCGTCGGGGTTCTGACCGAACTCCTGGCGGGCCCGGCGCTGCCGAAGCAGGTCCCAGCACTGGTCCAGGGCATGCTCGATGTCGCGTAGCCGAGCGGTGTCGTGACCCTGGGTGTCGCGCAGCGTGTGCTCGGTGTCCACCAGCGCGTTGATCCGGGCCAGGATGTCGGCCTCGTCGCTCACGGAATCTCCTCGGTCGGAATCAGTCGGTCGGAATCGGTCGTCGGGCCCAGTCTCGCATCCAGCTGCCCGTGCGTCTTCGGGTCGGGAGAGGCCGTGCGGCCGACAGAGTCGGGACCTTTGGTCCTGCCGCGCTGCCGATGCGGACGCGACACTGGTATCGGTCGCCTGGAAAACCGCCGCGTGGTGCTGACCGAATCGTTCGGTGGGGGCGCTGAACGCTCGGTCAGCACCATGGGGCCGGTCCGCACGGACCGGCCCCTGAGCGTTTCCGGGCCCGCCCATCGATGGCGGGCACCTCCCGATTGCCGTTATCCAAAGAATCCCTCAAGACGAGCCTTGGCTTCGCGCTCGGCTGCGTCGCCGAAGTTTGACCGACTCCTGAGCGACTCCTTGGGCGCCGGTGATCCACGGTCGAGGTTGATGCCGCAGAGTTATCACATCGGGTCGCGAGGCCCGATGAGGACGAGGACAGCGGGCCGGACCTGCCGCGGAGGATCTGGGGGGAACCTTCGAGGGAACCGGTCGGCCCGCAGTCCTGTCCGATGATGATCAGTTGAAGCGTTGCGGATTCGCGGTGGCGTTGGGGGACGCCGCGGGATCCGGATCGAGCCGGTTCGCCGGCCACCGTCGGCTCGCTCGGGGAACGAGCCGTTGGTCGTCCGGTCCGACGTCGCAGGGGGAGCGGCGTCTGGCAGGAGGAGTGGAAGGTCGGTCTCCTGGGGAGAGATCGACTCGCAGGACCGGCCCTTGGGGAGGGTCGGAGACGAGGGTCCGGGCATCGCTGGGGGAGCGATGTTCGGACCATTGTCATTTCCGACCGGGTTCGCTACTCGTCGCCCCAGCGCTGGGCGAGTGGGCTGAGCGCGCGTTCGATCCGGCTGGGCGGCGGCTCCTCGCGCACTCCGAGCCGGGGGATCCAGGCCAGCACGACCAGGAGCAGCACCATGATGGCGACCACCGGCAGCCAGGGCCAGCTGAGCTGACGGCCGGCGAGCAGCGTACCGAGCACGCCGATCAGCTGGGCTGTCAGCTGGATGGCGGCGAAGGACGGCGCCGGTGACGCGAGCACGCCGAGCCGGACCCGGGCCGCCCAGGAGGTGGCGCCGAGGAGCAGGCACAGGGCGACGCAGGCGTGCACCCCCAGGAGTAGCAGCGGGCCTCGTCCCTCCCAGCCGGTGCTGTGCTGGAGCAGTGAGAAACCGAGCGTCGCGGCCAACACGGGAGCCGCCGGCGATCCCGGCCGGATGAGGATCAGCGCGGCGAGCACGCCGACCACCAGCCAGCCGAACGGTCCGACGATCACCAAGGCCGCGGAGCCCAGGGCCAGTGCGACCGCGACCAGCCGCAGCAGCCAGCACGGCACGCAGCCGCGCAGCTGCAGCTCCACAGCCGGTAGCCGGGCCTTGGTCGGCAGCAGCGACATCAACGAGCGATAACCATCGCGCAGCGGTGCCGCGACCCGATCCGGCAGTCTGTCCAGGATCCGCACGGGGCCGCCCGACCCGGTCACCGCTGCGCTCCGTTCGATCGCCGTTGGCGGGCCAGCATGGTCAGCTCCGTGCGCGGGCCTACCGGGTCGACGGTGGTCGGCCAGTGAACCAGCTCCACGTCGTTGCCGGACAGCTGCCGGATCCGGTCCCGCCGCTCCAGCGCGACGATCCGGTACGCCGTCATCCGGCGCGAACCGAGGTCCGCGGTCACGAGCTGCGGCAGGACATCGACGACCACGACTCGGTTGCCCGAGCGGCGCCAGTGGGCCGCCAGCCGCGCCGGATCGTCGTCCAGCAGCGTGGAGAACACGATGATCAGCGCGCCCGATGGCAGCCGCGGCACCCGCTTGCGCTCGGTCGGCTCACCCGCGGGCTGGGCGAGGGCGAGCCGACGGACCAGCCGGTCCAGCTGGCGGCGGCCGCCCGCGGGCGGCACCGGCCGGCGTAGCCGTCCCAGGTCCTCCAGCCCGACCCGGTCGCCGGCATCGAGATAGTGCCGCGCCATCGACGCGGCCGCGATCCGGGCGATGTCGAGTGAGCTCGCCTCCCGCTCGCCGAGCGCCGAGCTGTCGTTCCAGGTCGCCACCCGCGGCCCGACCTCGTCGCGGGAGTCGACCACCAGCATGATCGTGGCGTCGGCGGTGGCGAAGGTCCGCCGGACGTACAGCGTGGAGATCGCCGGCCTTCTCGCCGAGCCCGCCGCCGAGCCGATCGGCGGCCCGCCCGTGTTCAGCCGGGCGGTGACCCGCCAGTCGATCCGGCGCAGCCGGTCGCCCGGCGCGAACGGCGCGATGTCGTGCAGGTCGCCCCCGTCCCCGGCCCGACGGGAGCCGTGCTGGCCGGTCAGCCCGGCGAGCCGGAACGGCAGCGGAGCCAGCGCGAGTCGGTGGGTCGTCGGCAGCACGGTCAGCTCAAGCGTCTCGCGCTCCTCCGGCGGGATCACCCACAGCCGATCGGGCGACGCAACCCGCTGCTCGAGCCAGAACACCTCCCGCCGACCAGTTCGGACGGTCCGCATGACCACCGCGTACGTCCCCGGCCGGGCCGGCAGCAGGCACTCCACCGGCCGATGGCCGGGAGCGCCGACCCGGAACCCGACCAGGTCCGCGGGCCGGCCGGTTCCGCCGCGTCGTCGGTCCTGCGACTGGCCGGAGTCGGCGTCCGGGCTCACCGACAGGTCGGCGCCCAGCCGGCCCGTGCCGGGCACCTGCTCGGCCGGGGTGATCGCCACCCGCGGGCGGCGCCGGGGACGCCGGAGCCAGCCCCAGGCCACGGTCAGCAGGAGCGGCAGCCCGAGCACCGCGACCTCCGGACGCCGGCCCAGCACGCCCAGGGCGAGGAGCACGACCCCGACCGCGAGCAGGCCCAGGTAGGAACCGGCGAGCCGCCAGGGCGACCCCGCCGAGCCGTCACCCGCGACCGTCACGGTTCCATCAATTCGCTCACTGGCGCACCCGGGAGGTCGCCGATGGTCCCGGCACCTGGCCGAGCACGATCCGGACGACGTCTCCGGCGCTCGTCCCGCTGGCCCAGGTCTGCGGGTTCAAGGTGATCCGGTGGGCCAGCGCCGACACAGCGATCTCCTTGACGTCCTCCGGCGTGACGAAGTCGCGACCGTCGAGCACCGCAAGCGCTCTGGCGACCAACATCAAAGCCAGCGATCCGCGCGGGGAGGCGCCGACCTCGACGGACGGATGCGTCCGGGTGCCGGTCGACAAAGCGACGCAGTAGTCGAGGATGTCCGGATCCACGTCGACCGTCTCGACGCCGGCCTGCATCCGGAGCACGGTCGCGTCGTCGACGATCCGTTCGACCCCGGTCGCGTCCGTCCGCCGGGCCAGCCGGCGTGCCAGCACGTCGGCCTCGCCCGCCGCCGACGGATAGCCGACCGCCAGCCGGACCATGAACCGGTCGAGCTGCGCCTCGGGTAGCGGGTAGGTGCCCTCGTACTCGACGGGGTTCGACGTCGCCATCACGTGGAACGGCAGGTCGAGCTGGAAGCTGCGGCCCTCCACACTGACCTGGCGCTCGGCCATGGCCTCCAGCAGCGCGGACTGGGTCTTCGGAGCGGTCCGGTTGATCTCGTCGGCCAGCAGCAGCCCGGTGAACACCGGACCAGGCCGGAACTCGAACCGGGCGTCCGCCGGGTCGTACACATACGAGCCGGTGATGTCGGCCGGCAGCAGGTCGGGTGTGCACTGCAGGCGGCGGAACTCCAGGCCCAACGCCTGGGCCAGGGAGCGCGCGGCGAGGGTCTTGCCCAACCCCGGTACGTCCTCGAACAGCACGTGGCCGCCCGCCAGGATCGCGGCCAGCGCCGTCTTCAGCGCGATGTCCATGCCGACCACCACCGCGCGTACCGAGTCCAGCACCTGAGCGCCGAGCCGGGCGACTTCCCGGATCGGCAGCGGAGTGGGGCCGGGCGTGCTGATCTGGGTCGGGCTGATCTGGGTCGGGCCGGTCGGGTCCGGCCGGTCGGTGTCGGGCCGGTCGGTGTCTGGCCGGTCGGTGTCTGGCCGGTCGGGGTCGGGGGATCGGCTGCTGTCATCGGGCGGTCTCCTCAGGAGTGAGGCGCTCGACGACATCGAGCGCGGCGACGAACTGGGGGTATCGCGGCAATCGGTTCGGGTCGAGCGAGAGGGCGTCGTACGTCGTCGAGCCGAGCAGCTGCCGGCAACCGGCTGCGTCCTCGGGCGCGTTCAGGTCCAGTCCGTGCTCGGCTGCCCGGCGGGCCGCCAGCGCATGCAGCCGCTGGGCGGACCAGCGATCCACCCGGTCGTCGCTGCCCTGCAGCCCCCAAGACAGCCGCGCCACCTCGCGCCGGGCGCCCTCGTTGTGAGCCGACTCCGGCGCCGGCAGCCAGGTCTCGTCCTCACCGCCGACCAGGCCGCGCAGGCTGTACAGCGCGATGACGACCAGCGCGATCGTCAGGCCGTTGCTCAGATCCAGGCCGATCGCCCAGCAGGCCCCGGCGATCAACGCTCCGACGGCGACCCGGCCGATGACGGCCCGCGCTCTCACGGCCGGCGTCCGCGGCCGGGGCCGGACTCGTCGGCCGTGGACCCACCCGTGCTGGGCTCGCCGGCGCCGGCCGCCTCGAACGCTGACCAGCTGGCCGCGAGACCTTGCAGGCATTCGCCTGCCCGCGCCTTGTCGGCGGCGCTCAGCCCGTGCCAGGAAAACCTGGCCTGGTGATAGAGACGCAGCAGTGACTCGACCGCTTCGTGGTCCGCCCGGGTCGCGGCGAGCACCCGGCTGGTGAACTCGGTCGGCGTGTCCGAAGGTTTGCGCGGCACCCCCGAGCGGCCCGCCGCACTCTCCACCGCGATCCAAGCGCGCAGCACGGCGTCGGTCGGATTCGCCGTCACGCTGAGCTCGTCGATCGCCGACGTCAGCCCGGCGCGGATCATCGGCGCATCGGGCCGGACCTCCATCGACTGCTCGTCGGACTCGATGGGCGGCGCATCCCGGCGCCGTAGCCAGTCAGCGACCCGGCGCCAGATCAGCACACTGACCAGTGCGATGGCCAGCGCGAGGACGATCACCATGGCCCAGGTCAGCCACGCCGGCGGTTGGCCGGCGAGCCACGATCGGGCCGGTTGGCCGCCCATCGGGGGCGGGTTGTTGACCGGCGGCATCGTCACCTGGATGGGAGTCCCCGGACCCCACAGCCCGCCTCGGTCAGAGATCGTCCAGGGACCGCCGGTGGCAGCCGCGAGCACCGCCAGCAGGCCGGCGAGCAGCACCAGACCGAGCACCGGCCAGCCCCGTCGCGACCGCATCATGGCGCCCCTCTCCGGCCCCCGCACCTGAGGCGTCAGCCTAACGACTGGCGCCGACACATGTTCTGGTCGGCCGACACGATCGAGCGGACCGCCATCGTCCGGCGGCTGTGCGAGCGACGTGGCGATACTGCTGAAGTGAAGCTGCTGAGCGTACGGATCCGGTTGGTGGTGATGGTGATCTGCGGCGTACTGGCGGCCGCCGTCTGCGGCCTGCTGGGACGTTGGGACTTCGCTCCGCTGGTCGGCTGGATCGCGGCCGCGCTCTCGTTCGAGATCCTGGTCTGGGGCTCGATCGTCCGGATGGACGCCGACCAGACCAAGCGCAACGCGGAGCGCGAGGACCCCTCGTTGCCGACGAGTGACCTGTTGTTGCTCGTGGCGAATCTGGCCAGCCTCAGCGCGGTCGCGTACGTCATCGTCGAGTCCGGCAACAGCCAGGGCGCCATCAAAGTCCTGCTCGGCGCGCTGGCGGTGCTCGGTGTCGCGATCTCCTGGCTGCTGGTCCAGACCCTGTTCACGCTGCGTTACGCGGTGCTCTACTACTCCGGCGACGACGGCGGCATCGACTTCAACCAGTCCGAGCCACCGAGCTACGGCGACTTCGCCTATCTGGCCTTCACGATGGGGATGACCTATCAGGTGTCGGACACGAATCTGTCCAGCACGAGGATCCGGCGGTCGGTGCTACGACACGCGCTGATCTCGTACGTCTTCGGGTCGGTCGTGCTGGCCACCACGATCAATCTGGTGGTCGGTTTGGCGAACGCCTGAAGTGCGGGCCGGCTCCGTTTCGGCGCGATCAGCGCAGCTCGGGATGGTTCAGGCGCGTCTGGACCTGGTCCGCAGCGGTCTTCACGGCGCCGGAGACCGGATCCGGGAGCTTGTCGGCGCTCGTCTTCACCGTGCCGGCGATGTCGGAGACCCGTTGCTGCACCTGAGGGTCGGCGGCGACCTCCTTGGCCCGGTTCGTCCACTGCTCCAGCTTCGCTCGGCCCTGCTCGGTGCCGATCAGATAACCCACCGCCGCGCCGATCCCGGCGACCACCAGCATCTTCTTCATCCGTCCATTGTCCGGCAGGGCCGCCGGCGGTCGGCCGGGGGATGGCCGCAACCCGCTTTCGTACGTCGTGCGGCACCCGGCGCACCTCACCCGACCAAGCCCTGACCACTTCGCGCCCCAACGGTCGACTTCGCACCGTGCATGCAGGGTGCGAGGTGCACCAATGGGGTGCGAAGTGCGGCTGGGCGGGCTGGTGGGGGTGCGAAGTGCCGGGCTGGTGGGGGTGCGAAGTGCGGCTGGGTGGGGTGCGAGGTGCGCCGGGGGCCGGCTGAGCCGGGGTCGGAATGTCAAGGGCCCCGGTACGCGGGTGCGTACCGGGGCCGGTTCGGATATCGGGAACGTCTCAGCCCAGTGGGCGGGTGAGCCCGAGCGGATCGTTCAGGCAGGCATCCCGGGCGGCCAGGGCGGCCCCCCTGACGACCCGTGGCACGGCCTCGGTCAGCCCCACGATCTGAGTGTCGGCGAAGGCGGCGACGGAGGTCCGTAGCTCGGTCCGTCGCCGGATGCCCGGCAGCAGGTACGCGCTGAGCACGCCCAGATAGCCACCCAGGATCACCTCGTGCGGGTTGACCACGCCGATCACGTCGTCCAGCACCCGGCCGATCAGCTCCGCCGACCGGTTCAGCACGGAAAGCACCCGCTCGTCGGAGCGGGCCGCCGCGTCGGCGAGCAGCCCCACGGCATGATGCGGGTCGACGTCGACCGCGCGATGGGCCTCCTCGAGGCTCAGCAGGCCGGAGTCGGCGAGCAACTTCGGCAGCGCGACGTACGACTCCAGACAGCCGTGTCGGCCGCACCAGCATTCCGGCCCGGTCGGGTCGACGTTGGTATGACCGAAGTCCCCGGCCCCGCCACGGGCACCGCGGTAGAGCTCACCGGCCACGGTCACCGCACTCCCGAGTGCCCGGATCCCCCCGAGATAGGCGGCCACCGTCTGCGACGTCGACGGCAGCTCGACCCGGGCCGCGTGCAGCCCCGCGAGATGACAGTCGTTGGCGATCCCGACGTGAATTCGGCGGATCTCAAGCTCGGCCAGGACATCGTTGACCAAGGACCGGAGGGCGAGGTCGTGCCAGTTCAACGGGGCTGACCAACTGACCGTTCCGGTATCCCTGGTGACGTATCCCGCGATACCGACCTCGACGGCCAGCAGTTCTTTGTCTTCGGGCAATTGCGCCATTTCCCGGACCAGAATGTCGCGGACGATACCCGGACCTTCCGATCCGGAGTTGCGCAAATCCACGAGGACCGTCGAACTCCATACTTCTCGACCGCCGACCGTCACCGCACTGAGCTGGATCTTGTCGACGTCGATGTGGATTCCGAGGGCACACCATGGTTCGCCGTCGAGGGCGATCGGGCGCGTCGGACGGCCTGCGGCGGGGCGACGGATCGGGTCCAGCTCTTTGACGAGCCGGCGAGATCTCAACTCCGAGATCAGGTCCGTCATCGTCGATATCCCGAGCCCGCAACCCTGCGCGATGTCGTGCCGGCTACTCGAGCCGTTGTCACGCACATAGCGCAGGATGCTGGTCAGGTTTCCTTGCCTTAAATCCCCCGAGCCGCCGCTGCCGCGCACGCCAAAACTTGGGTGTCGCGATGTTGGCATGGCTTCGATGGTAGCGGTTTGTTGTCATTTCAAAGATTCCTACGAGGAATTTTCCGTCGAGACAGCCTGATCTGCGAAGTATTGTCAGCAGACCGTCAGGTAGCAGTCTTGGGAGCGCGACCACGCGCTGGTACGCGTCGCCGCAGGGGCGCCAGTTAGGCTGAGGGCCACGCCGCCGGACCCGTGAGCGAGACGATCATCGACCACTACCAGTACCTGCTGCTGATGGCCGGGTGCCTGCTCGTCACGCTGCCGCTGGAGCTCGTCCTCGGCGCCCGGGTCTACCGGCGGCCGCAGCTGCTGATCCGGGCGGTACTGCCGGTCGTCCTGGTCTTCTCGGTCTGGGACGTGGCCGGCATCCTCGCCGGGCACTGGACCTACAACCCCGCGTACGTCACCGGTCTGCGGCTGCCCTTCGGGCTGCCCCTGGAGGAACTCGTCTTCTTCGTCGTCGTGCCGATCTGCGGGCTGTTGGCGTACGAGGCGGTCGGCATCCTCCTCGCCCGTTTCCGGCCGGATCGCTCCCCGGAAACGGCGCCGGGAGGGCCGGATGCCTGACTACCCGGTGCTGACCTTGATCGCCGTCGTGGGGGTCGTGGTCGTCGAGCTGGTCTGGCTGCGGACCGGCGTATTCCGCTCGGCGCAGTACTGGATCACGATGGCGATCGTGTTCGGCTTCCAGGTGCTGGTGGACGGCTGGCTGACGAAGCTGTCCGACCCCATCGTGATCTACAACTCGGCGACCATGCTCGGCCTGCGCGCACCGTGGGACATTCCCGTCGAGGACTTCGGTTTCGGGTTTGCGATGGTCACGCTCGCTATCGTTCTGTGGCGACGAGGGTTGGGGCGACGAGTGGCGTCGAGGGCGACGAGGGTCGGGGCGACGAGGCCTCGACAGGTCGGCCTCGGGAAGGACGGACGGTACGTGATCGAGACATCTGCCGACGCGCAGCAGCTGCTGGACCGACAGCCGTTGACGGCCGACGGTCGGGTCACCGCCGACTTCGACCAGGCGGCGCCGCGGTACGACCTGATGGTCGCGCTGAACCCCGGCTACCACCGGCACCTGCGCTCGGCTGCCGGCGCGCTGCTCGAACGACTCCCCACCGAGGGTGCGTTGCGGCTGCTCGACCTGGGCTGCGGCTCGGGCGCGTCCACCCGCGCCCTGCTGTCGGCGGATCCGAGCGCGCGCCCGGAGATCACCGCCGTCGACGCGTCGGCCGGCATGCTGGCCCGCGCTCGGGACAAGGACTGGCCGACCGGGGTGCGGTTCTTCCACGGGCTGGCCCAGGACCTGCCCGTACGCCGGAGCGGGTGGGGACTGGACCGTCCGGTCGACGGGGTGTTCGCCGCGTACCTGTTCCGCAACTTGCCCGCGGCGCAGTCAGCCGGAAACGGAGCAGTGGGCTCGGCCCGGGACGACGTCCTGCGCGCCGTCCGAGAGCTGCTGGCGCCGGGCGGGGTGCTCGTCACCCAGGAGTACTCGGTCGCCGGCTCGCGGTCGGCCATGCTCCGCTGGACCGCTGTCTGCCGGTCGGTCGTGATGCCGCTGAGCCGGCTGACCAGGACCGATGTCGAGCTGTACGACTACCTCTGGCACAGCGTGCTGCGGTTCGACTCGGTGGCGGAGTTCGCCGACCGCCTCTGGCGGGCCGGCTTCGTCGACATCGAGGTGCGGACCGTGGCCGGCTGGCAGCGGGGCATCCTGCACACGTTCCGGGCCCGCGTGCCGTCGTGACCAGGCGACCGGGCCGCCGGGTCTCCGCTCCGTCCCGATCAGGGCTGGGTCGCGGGCAGACCTGGCGACCCGGGCGTGATCCTTCCGCGGTCCGGCATCCCGGACCGGCCGGGGGGCTCCGGGCTGCCGGCCGGGAGCCGCCGCGGGTCGTGGTGGTCGGCGCCGGCATCGCCGGCCTCGCGGCCGCGACCGCACTGGCCGAGCGCGGCGTCGAGGTCCAGGTGCTGGAGCGTTCTCCTCGACTGGGTGGCCGGGTCGCCGCCTGGCCGGTGGGCGACCGGAGCGACGGCCGGACCCCGGGGCGGACCATGAGCCGCGGCTTCCACGCCTTCTTCCGCCAGTACTACAACCTGCGCGCGCTGCTCCGTCGGGCCGATCCGGCGCTGGAGCGGCTGGTCGGCATCGAGGACTATCCGCTGATCAGCGGCGACGGCGGTCGGGACTCGTTCACCCGGGTGCCGCGGACGCCGCCGCTGAACATCATCGGGTTCGTGGCGCGCAGCCCGAGCTTCCGGGCCGCCGACCTGGCCGGGGTCGACATCGGGTCGGCGTTGGAACTGCTCCGAGTGCGGTTCCCGGACACGTTCAGTGCATACGACGGGGAGAGTGCGGCCGACTTCCTCGACCGGCTGCGGTTCCCGAGCGCCGCCCGCCATCTCGCGCTGGAGGTGTTCGCCCGGAGCTTCTTCGCCCCGGCTGAGGAGTTCGCCGCCGCAGAGCTGGTGGCGATGTTCCACAGCTACTTCCTCGGCTCCGCCGAGGGACTGCTGTTCGACGTACCCGACGACGACTACGACACCGCGCTCTGGGCTCCGCTGGGCCGCCGGCTGCACCGGCTCGGCGCCGAAGTCCGGACCGGCGCGGGCGTCAGCGGACTGGTCGCCCGCGACCACGATGTCGTCGTCGAGCTGGAGTCCGGCGAGTCGCTGACGGCCGACGCGGTGGTGGTCGCGGCCGACCCGGCGGCCGCCCGCCGGCTGATCGCCGTCTCGGTGTCCGGCTCGCGGCCGTTCGGCACCGAAGAGTGGCGGGAACGGGTCGCCGACACCCGAAACGCACCGCCGTTCGCGGTCTGGCGGCTGTGGCTGGACTCGCCGGTCGCCGCTGATCGGCCGGCCTTTCTCGGAACCAGCGACTTCGGGCCGCTGGACAATGTGTCGGTGCTGGATCGGTTCGAGCGGGGGGCCGCCGGCTGGGCCCAAGCGCACGGCGGATCGGTGCTCGAGGTGCACGGCTATGCAGTCCCCGAGCGGGAGCTCGCGACCGGTCCGGACGGCCGCCCTCGCGTCCAGACTGAGCTGGAGGCTGCCCTGTACCGGGTCTATCCGGAGGTCGCCACGGCCGGCCGGACCGCCGAGGAGTGGTTGGTGATGGCCGACTGCCCGCTGGTCGACACCTCCCCCTGGCAGCTGCGGCCGGGGGTCGAGACGCCGGAGCCGCGGGTGCTGCTGGCCGGCGACCACGTACGTTGCGATCTGCCCGTCGCGCTGATGGAGCGCGCCGCGACCACCGGATTCCAGGCCGCGAACGTCCTGCTGGAGCGTTGGGGACTCGCCGGCCAAGACCTCTGGACCGTGCCGATGCGTGGGCTGCTGGCGCCGCGGGCCCGCTCGGCGTCATGACTCCGCGGCCCCGCTGGCCGACTTCGCACCGCATCCGCCGACCTCGCACCCTGCATGCGGGGTGCGAGGTGCACCGTTCGGGTGCGAAGTGGGTGCCCGTGGCCGGGTGGGGTGAACCGACAGGGTCCGGGGGCTCTCCCACGGCCGATCAGCCGGGGAACTCGCCCTTGGCGCGCAGGTGGTAGCGGCGCTCGGCGTAGGCCAGATCGTCCACCCACAGCCTCCGGGCGGTCCGCCGGATCGACGGCTTGAGCGCCGGTGCGAGCCAGCGGGCGACGGCGAACCCCTGCCGGTCGGAGTATGCGATGGTCGCCTCGGTCATCATCGTCACCGGCCGTCCACCAGCGTCGAGCACGGTCGGCGTGGCATGGGTCTCGACCACGCTGCCGGTGCCCTCGCCGTCGACGATCCGCATCACGATCGTCCGGGTGTCAGGGCAGCTGAACTCCGCGGTGACAGGTACGCCCCAGGTCCGGTTCAGCCGGAACGTCACGTCCACCACCAGCCGGCGCTCGTCGCTCGCCGTGTCGTCGACGACCAGATGGGAGAAGGCGTACGGGTGGAACCAAGAGCCGTGCCACGGGTCCAGCCGGTTCGCGATCACGTCCTGCGGCTCACACGTTCCGGCCACGTGGATGACCGCGCTGACCGACTCCGACAGCGGCGGCCGGATCGGTAGCGACGGTCGGTCGGTCGGCGGCTCGCCGTCGGTCGGCAGCCCGACCCAGATCAGCACCCCGTCGTCGTACGCCCGGTACGGGCTCCAGGTCCGATCGCCCTCCGGGGTGAACGCCAGGCCGTGCCAGCGGCAGTACATCGTGCCGCCGAGCACCGGGCAGTCGTCCAGCAGGGCACCGAGGTGCGGGCAGGCGCCGGGACCGGCGACCAGGGTGCCGTCGGAGGTCCGCCAGAAGGTGACCTCACGGCCCGCGACAGTCCGGGCGATCGAGGCGTCCGTGCCGACGTCGCCACTGACACCGGCGACGTACCAGCCGCCGGAGTTCTGCTCCTGGGAGGCCGCGAGGGCCGCCGCGATCCGGAACGGTTTGGCCAGCCGCCAGGTCGAGGCCATCCGGTCCTCGCGCGGCTGCGGCACCCGGGAGATCGGGATCCGCGCCCGGATCTGCTGGGACAACGGGACCGCAAGTCCCTTCGAGGTGAGTCGGCCGGAGTCAGTGCGAGTCCGAAGTGACACTGGGTTGCTCCCCCTTCGGTGGTGTCGCCCTGGTGAGCTGGCGGCGCGGCCCGGCGATGGCGATCTCGGCGGCCGTCACAGCCTTGCGGACGGTCGGCACCCGCACCCGGCGGGTCCAGACGTTCATCTCCGCGGCCTCGATCCGGTCGAGGATCTGGGCATACAGCACCCGCGCGGACGCGACGCAGCGGGCCGAGCGCGGCGGCAGCATGGCGATTCCGGTGTCGGCATAGGCGTAGAGGGCCCGGTTGCGCTCGATCTCGTACGCCATCAGCGCCTTGAACTCCGGCGTCGGCCGACGAACCCGGAGGTCGACCCCGAACCGCTCCAGATCCTCCTGCGGGACGTAGACCCGGCCCCGGTCCAGATCCTCGTGGATATCGCGCAGGAAGTTGGTGAGCTGGAATGCCAGGCCGAGCGACCGGGCGGGAGGTTTGGCGGCCGGGTCGGTCGGCTGCAGCACCGGCAGCATCATCTCCCCGATCACCGCCGCGGACCCCTCCATATAGCCGAGCAGATCGCCCCAGGTCTCGTACGAGGTCTCGGTCAGGTCCATCGCCATCGCACCGAAGAACCGGTCGAAGCACTCGGGGTCGATCTCCGCGGACCGGGCCGTGTGTACCACCGCGGCCAGCACCGGGTCCGCGCTGTCGCCGGCGACGAGGTCGGCCCGGAACCGGTCGGCGAAGCCGTGCAGGCGCCGGCCCGCGGACTCCGGGTCCACGACCGTTCCGGTTTCGGGATCGTCCACGATGTCGTCGGCGAGCCGACAGAGTGCGTACACGGCGTAGACGTGTTTGCGCTGCGGCCTGGGGAGCAGCGCGGCGCCCCAGAAGTACGTCGTGCCGTATTTCCAGGTGAGCTTCGCGCAGCGCCGATAGCCCTCGCGCAGCCGTCCATCCTCCGCGGTCCGCGTCACCCGGACAATCCTCCCAAGTAGGTCGCCACGCGCTGCGCGGCCAGCTTTCCCGAGATCAGTACCATCGGTACGCCCACCCCCGGCACGGTGCCGGAGCCGGCGAAGTACAGCCCGGGCACCCGCCGCTCGACGTTGGGCGGCCGGAACGGTCCGGTCTGGGCGAACGTATGGGCCAGGGCGAACGGGGTGCCGCCCGCCAGACCCTGCGCCTGCCAGTCCAAGGGTGTCACGAGCCGGTCGGTGACGATGTCGGCCGGGTAGCCCGCACGGTCCAGGAACGCGTGCAGCCGCTCCCGGATCGGCGCTCGCTCGGCCGCCCAGTCGATCTGCCCGGCGGCCAGGTTCGGCACCGGCTCCAAGACGTAGAGGGTCGAGCAGCCCGCCGGCGCCGCGCCGGGGTCGTCCAGCGAGGGAACGGTGACCAACCGGGACGGATCCGGCATCAGCTCGCCACGGTCCAGCAGCGCGTCGAAGGCGGTCTCCCACTCGATACCGAAGTGGATGTTGTGGTGCGCCGCCTCCGGACCCGGCGCTCCGCGGACGCCGACGTGCCAGACCACCGCCGACGGCGAGTACGTCGGCCGGCGCAGGGCCCGCGGCGGCGACAGCTCCGGCAGCAGCTCGGCGTACGCGGTCGGTACGTCGAGCGTGCAGATCACCGCGTCGGCGACCAGCGGCTCGCCGTCCGCCAGCCGGACCCCGGCGATCGCACCGTCCGACCGACGGAGCAGCCCGGTCACCGACTCGCCGAGCAGCAGCGTCCCGCCCGCCTTCTCCGCAGCCGTGGCCAGCGCGGTCGGCACCGCGTGCATCCCGCCCTCGGGATACCAGACGCCGGCGATCGAGTCCATATAGGTGATCACCGCATAGAGCGCGAGCGCGTCCGCCGGAGCGAGGCCCGCGTACATCGCCTGGAAGCTGAACAGCCGCCGCAGTCGGTCGTCGGCGAACCGCCGGGCCACCGCCGGGCCGAGCCGGCCGAAGGCGCCGAGCCGGACCAGCCGGAGCGCCGCCAGCGGCCGGGAGACCAGACCGAGCATCGACTCGAAGTTGTGATCGACGAAGTTCGGCAGCTCGATCTCGTACAGCTCGGCCAACCAGTCGACGAAGCCGTCGAAGGCCGCCGCGTCGGCGTCGCCGCAGGTCCGAAGGATCTCAGCCCGCATGGCGGTCCGGCCCGACACCACGTCGATCCGAGTGCCGTCGGCGAACCGGCCCCGGTACGCCGGATCGAGCCGGCGCATCGGTAGGGCCTGGTCGAGCTCGGCGCCGACCGCGGCAAGAGGTTCGGCGACCAACTCCGGCATGGTCATCACGACCGGACCCGTGTCGAAGGCGAAGCCGTCCTGCTCGAGCCGGCCGCAGCGGCCGCCGACGATCGGCTCCCGCTCGACCACGGTCACCTCGTGCCCGGCGCCGATCAGGTGGCAGGCGGCGGCAAGCCCGGACAGACCGGCGCCGACGACGACGATCCGGCTCATCGGCGGTCCAGCGGTGACGATCCGGCAACCACGAGTTCGGTGCAGGGGCGGCGGTCTGCCGCGGTGCTCAGCGGTCCCGCCACGCGATCTCCCCGGCCATCCGGCGCAGCCCCGCCACACCGCGGGGATCGAGCAGATCAGCGTCGAGCGCCGAGCAGGCGACGTCGACGTGCCGGTCGATCAGGTCCTCAACCTCGTCCCGCAGTCCCGCCTCCTCGAGGTCGGCGAGCAGCAGACCGACGTCATCGGTGGACGCTGCGCCGTCGGTCAGCCGGCCCAGCCGGGCCGCGGCCGGACCGGTCAATCGCTGCCGGGCGAGCGCGAGCAGCACGGTCGGTTTGGCCGACAGCAGATCGTCGCCGACCGGCTTCCCTGTCCGACTCGGGTCGCCCCAGATGCCGAGCAGGTCGTCCCGCAGGGCGAACGCCTCGCCCAGGGCCCGGCCGTACGCCCGCAGACAGCGCGCTACCTCATCCGACGACCCGGCCGCCGCCGCGCCGAGCTGGAGCGGCCGCTCGACGGTGTACGCGCCCGATTTCGACCGCGCCACGTGCCGGGCGTGTGGCAGGTCGTGCCGGCCGGCCGCGCTGCCCGTCAGGTCGTAGCGCTGGCCGCAGACCAGCTCGACCACCAGCTCCCGCCAGATCCGCCGCATCGGAGCGGGCAGCTCGGCGGCCAGCTCGTCGGCCTCGGCATGGGCGAGGTCGCCGAGCAGGATCGCGATGCTCTCCCCGAACCGTTGAGCGGCGCCGGTGGCGCCCACGGAACGATGCAGCTCGCGGGCACGGACATGCACCGTCGGGTGGCCGCGGCGCGAGTCGGACTCGTCCATCACGTCGTCGTGCACCAACGCGAACAGGTGCAGCAGCTCGAGGGCGGCACCGACCCGGACGACGTCCGGATGCCCGATCCCGTGGCGGCGACCGCCCGCGGCGACCCAGCCGAGGTAGGTCATCACCGGCCGGAGCCGCTTGCCGCCCGCCCGGGAGAGCTCGGCGAGCAGCTGCGGCAGGTCGTCGCGGCCGAGGATGTCCGCGTCGGGGGAGCGGTCCGGGCCGCTGAGCTCCGGCCGATGGGACCACAACTGGTCGAGATCGGTCAGTGCGTCGCTCAGCAGGGCGTCGACCAGACCCAGGTACGTCCGAACGTCCGCGCCGCGATCGGCCGGGAACGGGACGACTGTCGCCCGGGTGAAGGCGACCGTACCGGGGGTAGGAGGCTCGAGACTGCCCGTCGCACTCATACCGACCTCCTCCGACTCGGGCCGGCGCCTTCAGGAGGTGGCCGGCGGGCGGTCAGGGTTTCTGCCGTTCGGGGCGGCCGGCCGTGCGCCGAGCAGAGCGACCTGCTCGACCGACCAGGGACTGAAGACGAACGGTGTCGCGGCCATCGCGGCCGCCGCGGCACCCCACTCCACCCAGGCAGAATCCATGACTTCATCCGAGTTCCTGCCCAGGTCATCGTTTGGATGCAGGACCTCGGCGGCGAAGACCGGACAGATCTCGTTCTCCACCACACCGCTCGCGTCGGTCGCCGTGTAGGCGTAGTCGGGAAGCAGGCAGCGGATCTCGCCGAGCTCCAGCCCGAGCTCGTAGCGGACCCGGCGGCGGACGGCATCGACCATCGGCTCCCCGACTCCCGGATGTCCGCAGCAGCTGTTCGTCCAGACACCCGGCCAGGTCCGCTTGCCGAGGGCGCGCCGGGTCAGCAGCACTCGGTCGGCATCGAAGATGTGCACGGAGAAGGCCAGGTGGAGCGGAGTCCGGGCGTGGTGCACCTCGGCCTTGGACGCCTGTCCGATCACTGAACCGTCGGGGTCCAGAAGGACCACCTGCTCGTCGCGCACCCTGGCGAGCCTACGTGAGCGGGTCACCACGACCGGCGAACCGGTCCGATGCAGTGGATATAGGGTGCGGGCCATGGCGCGGCGACACCCACCGACCGCCCGGACCCTCTCGATCGGCCCGGTGTATCCCGTCGACCCGGCCGGCCCGTCCCGGCGCGCGACCGTGTTGATCGCCCACCCGTCCGCCGACGTGTACGGAGCAGACCTGCAGCTGCTGGAGAGTGTGTCGGCGCTGGTCGAGCGCGGCTGGCGGGTGCTGGTGGCAGTACCGGCCGATGGTCCCCTGGTGGAACGGCTGACCGAACGCGGTGCCGAGGTCGGCTTCGTGTCGTTTCCGGTGCTCCGCCGGGCGAACACGTCAGCCGGCGGTTTCGCCGCGATGGCGGCCCAGGCCGTGGTCGCGCTGCCCCGGCTGGTCCGGGTGATCCGGCGGTTCGCCCCGTCGGTGGTCTATGTCAACACCGTCACTCTGCCGTGGTGGCTGCTGGCGTCGCGGATCGCCGGCCGGCCAGCGGTTGCTCATCTGCACGAGGCGGAGACCGGTGACAACTCGCTGGTGCTGAAGGCTCTGCTGTCCCCGCTGCTGCTGGCCCGGGCAGTGATCGTGATCAGCCGGTCGACGCTCGTCGCGATGGCTGACGTCGTGCCGGCGCTGCGGCCACGGGCCCGGCTGATCTACAACGGGGTACCACAGCCGCCGACCGATCCGACGGCGCCGCAGTGGGGCAGGCCGGTGACGGCGGTCGTGGTCGGCCGGTTGTCGCCGCGCAAGGCACCACATCTGGCGCTCGAGGCGGTCGGTCTGTTGCGCAACCGGGGCTACGACATCGCCCTGCGGATCGTCGGCACGGCTTTCGACGGCTACCAGTGGTACGCCGACGAGCTCGAGCAACGGGCCGCCCGACCCGACCTCGCGGGCGCGGTGACCTTCCTCGGCTACGCCTCGCCGATCTGGCCGGTGCTGGCCGAAGCCGACCTGGCGATCGCCCCGTCGCTCCGCGAGCCGTTCGGCAATGCGGTGGTCGAGGCCCAGCTGGCCGGGCGGCCGGTCGTGGCGACGGCCGCGCTCGGTCATACCGAAAGCATCACCGACGGCGAGACCGGCCTGCTGGTGCCGGCCGAGGACGTACCGGCGATGGCGGCGGCGATCGCCCGGCTCATCGACGACGACAAGCTCGCCGCCCGGCTCGCGGACGCCGGCCGGGAGAGTGCCGTACGCCGGTTCGGGACGGAGCGGTACCGGGCCGAGATCGCCGAGCTGGTGACCTCGCTGGCCCGGTGATTCCTGGGCGGCGACCCGGATGATGCCCGGGTTGTTCTCGAGTCAGGTATCAATCCGATAACGACGCACTCATCCAGTCCGAGATGGGAGTTGGCTGGTGCCGTCGCGCGTAGGTCTGTTCACCCGGGTGAAAAACTTACGATATGATGTGTTCATCGCCGGGCTGGGGGGAAGCCGGCGGATATCTGGGGGGATATCGCTGTGGGGGGAACTACGCCGTGCGTCGGCTATCTGGCGCACTCATTCGACTTGATCAACGTCCATGACCTGGATCTGATCGCTCAGGCACGTCGGCACTGCGACCGGCTGGTCCTCGGGGTCTACTCCGACGAGCTGGTGCTGAGCACGACCGGCCGTCTGCCGGTCGTGCCGCTGGCGGAGCGACTGGCTCTGGTCAGCCACGTCCGCGGTGTCGCCGACGTAGTCGAGCACAGTCCCGACGCCGTGCCGTCCGGTCCGCAGGTCGTGGTGTTCGCCGAAGAGGTCGCCGACATCGACGAGCTGGCTGTGATCCGGCTGGACGTTCGCCGGCACACCGAGAGCGTGGCACTGCGCGATGCGCTCCGGCCCGTGCGGGAGGCCGCGGCCTGATGACCACCTCCTCCGCCCTGGACGAGCGGAGCGGGGTCGCCGGATTCGGCGATGCCCTGCGACGCCTGCGTAGTGCCCAGAAGAGCTCGAAGGGTGCGCCCGCCGTACTCGCTGTACGTCAACCGGCCGCTCGGCCGGGTCTTCGCCGCGGCGGCGTACCAGCTCGGGCTGACCCCGAACCAGGTGACGGTGATCAGCGCCGGCTTCACGTTCGCCGGGATCGCCTGCACTGGCTCTGGTCCCGCTCAGCTGGTGGCTCGGCGTGCTGGTGGCCGCGCTGCTGGTGGTCGGCTACGCCCTCGACTCCGCGGACGGCCAGCTGGCCCGGCTGCCGCGGTGGCGGCAGCCGCACCGGTGAGTGGCTCGATCACATGATCGACTCGGTCAAGATCGTCGGCCTGCACCTGGCGGTGTTGATCATGCTCGCCCGGTCGGGCGGGACCTGCCGAGCCAGTGGCTGCTTCTGGTCCCGATGGTCTTCGCGGTCGTCTCGAGCGTGCACTTCTTCGGGATGATCCTGGTCGAGCAGCTCGGCCGCGAGCAGCGGGCCAAGCTGGGCCTGCCGGCGTCCGGCCAAGGAGGCGGCGTCGCGGCGCAAGACGCTGGCCAAGCTGCCGACCGACTACGGCGTGCTGTGCCTGTCGTTCCTGCTGCTCGGCCTGCCGACGCGTGTTCTTCGGGGTCTACGCATTGCTCGCGCTCGGCGACGACCGGCTACCTGATCTTGATCCTGCGCAAGTGGTACGGCGACGTCGCTGCGCTCGACGCGGCAGCGACCGGAGATCGCGATGAACCGCCCGGTGGTCGGCTACGTGCCGGGTGCCTGGGACATGTTCCACATCGGTCACCTCAACATCCTGCTGCGGGCTCGGGAGCAGTGCGACCGGCTGATCGTCGGCGTGGTCACCGACGACGCGCTGTTGCAGGCGAAGGGCAAGTACCCGATCGTCCCGCTCGACGAGCGGATCGAGGTGGTCGCCAGCTTCGACGATGGTCGACGACGTGGTCGTCGACCACTCGAGCAACAAGCTGGACGTGTGGAGCCGGGTCGGCTTCGACGTGCTGTTCAAGGGTGACGACTGGCGGGGAACGGCCAAGGGCGACAGGCTCGAGGCCGACATGGCCACGGTCGGCGTCGAGGTCCACTACTTCCCTTACACCGCACACACATCGAGCACCAAGCTGCGGGCCATGATCTCGGCCGATCGCTGACCGGCTGAAGACGAACGACTCTCTGGGGGGATGAGTTGATCATGACGAAGAAGACCGAGGGGCATCGGGTCTCGGGCCGATCGGCCATGAGATCCGCACGTGCCGAGCCGTCTGGATCCACAGTCATGCGACACGATCAGCAGAAGGTACAGCTCTGATGCGCATCGCACTGATCGGCACCCGGGGCGTGCCGGCCCGCTACGGCGGCTTCGAGACCTGCGTCGAGGAGGTCGGCTCGCGGCTGGCGGCCGCCGGCCACGAGGTGATCGTCTACTGCCGCCGACCGACGACGGGCAGCCGAGCGCTGGACCGAGCTACCTCGGCATGCAGCTCGTGCACCTGCCCATCGTCCGCAAGCGGTCGCTGGAGACCCTCGCCCACACCGGCGCTGTCGGTGCTGCACCCGGCCGCTGCGCGGGGTCGACGCCGCCATCGTGTTCAACGCCGCCAACGCACCGCTGCTGCCGGTCATCCGCGGGCCCGCGGCATCCCGGTCGCCACCCACGTCGACGGACTGGAGTGGCAGCGGGCCAAGTGGGGACCGCCGGGCAGCGCTACTACCGGATGTCGGAGTCGCTCGCGGTCCGCTGGTCGGACGCGCTGATCGCCGACGCCCGAGGGCATCGCGGACTACTACCGAGACGGAGTTCGGCGCCGAGACCGAGCTGATCTCCTACGGCGCGCCGATCACCCGACCGGAGGACGCCGATCCGGATCGCCGAGCTGGATCTCGAGCCCGGCAAGTACCACCTCGTGGTGGCCCGGTTCGAGCCCGAGAACCACGTCCTGGAAGATCGTCGAGGGGTACGTCGCGAGCCAGGCCGAGCTGCCGCTGGTCGTCGTCGGATCCGCGCCGTACGCCGACGACTACACCGCGGCCGTGCCAGGCGGCCGCCGACGAGCGGGTGCGACTGCTCGGCGGGGTCTGGGACCAGGATCAGCTGAACCAGCTGTACGCGAACGCGCTGACCTACCTGCACGGTCACTCGGTGGGTGGCACCAACCCGTCGCTGCTGCGGGCGGCGGGCGCGGGGGCGTACACCCTCGCCTACGACGTCACGTTCAACCGCGAGGTGCTCGGCGATCGCGGGGCGTACTGGCAGCAGCGCCGGCCGACCTCGCCGGCGCTGCTCGACGACGTCGAGGCGGACCCGGCCGGGCCGCGACCGCGGCGGCGCGGCGCTGCAGGAGGCGATCGCCCGCTACAACTGGGACGACGTGGCGCTGGCCTACGAGGATCTGTGCCGGCGGCTCGCGTCCGGACAGAGCGTCGCCGATCGACCGTCGGGCCGTCGCAGCGGTGTCCCGGACCGCCAGTCCGGCGTCACGGGACCTTGCGTTGCAGCGTTGAGATTCACTGTTGCTCGAAGTTTCTGCGCGACCACCATTCGGCCGGTACGATCGGAACTGGCGCACGCTGGGGAGGCGGACGCCGTGATTTCGGGGGAGATCATCATGCGTTCGCATATCGGCGAGCGGTCGTCGGCTCGGCGCGAGCCGACTCGGACCGCTGACCATCTTCGTCAACGCGACGGCGTTCAGGCGCGGTCCCGCCGGTTCGGGCCGGCGCGACGCCGGGCTGGTCGACGCGACCAGCGCCGACCGCGCCCGTGATCCGGCCGCGGGCCGACGCGGTAGCCGCCGCGGCGGGCGGCCGATGGATCCAACCCGACGTCCCTGCTCGGACGGCCACCGCCGGCTGAGCGGCCACGAACGCACCGCGTCCCCATCGCGGTGTTCCCCGTCTGTCCCGGCCCTGAGTGAGGTCCCCCCTGAGCTCAGGGCCGGGCAGACACCCCGGCTGTCGACGTTCGGTCGCCGATCGAGCGGCGGCACCGAGCCGTCAGCCCCGCTACACGTCGGCCGGGCGGACCTTGTCGATCACGATGCCGAGCGGTCGTAGTCCGGCCGCCGTCGCCGTCCCGACCGCCGCCCTGAGGTCGTCACGCCGGGTCTGCCGGGCGTCGCCGACGATCACCACGAGCGGTACGTGCTTACCGACCGCGATCGCATCCGTGACCGGCAGCAGCGGGCCGGCGTCCACCACCACCACGTCGTACGCTGCGGTGGCACCGTCGATCAGCGACCGCATGGCTGGCCCGGACAGCCCGGCCACGCGGGTTGGTGTCGATACCACCGGCGGGCAGCACCGCAAAGTTCACGTCGTCCGGCTGCTGGATCGCGGCGTCCTGGCCGATTAGCGCCTGGATCACACCCGGCTCCGCTGCGGCACCGGTCAGCTCGGCCAGCCGCGGGTTGCGCAGGTCCCCCTCGATCAGCAGGACCCCGTTGCCGCGCTCGGCGAGGGCGGCGGCGAGGTTGGCCGCGACCACGGTTCGGCCCTCGGAACGGTTCGCCGAGCTGACCAGCAGGGCCGTCGAGTCGCCGGCGGCTGACTCGACGGCAGCGGCGAGCCGGCGGAAGTCGTCCGCCAGCGGATCGCCCGGGTTGCGGAGCACCACCAGCTCCTGGCCGGGTAGTCCCGCCGACCGTCTGAGCGACCCGAGACCGGGGGCGAGCTCCAGCGTGGCGACCCGCTCGGCGGTCCGCAGTCGGTCGTCGAACCGGGCGGCGAGATAGACGCCGAGACAGGCGAGTGCTAGGCCGGCGACCAGCCCGATCAGGGTGTCGAGCGTCTTCCTCGGTGAGGTCTGCACGGCCGGTGGCAGAGCGACCTGGATACTCTGGGCCACCACCAGCGGCGTACCGGTCACACTCTTCGGGCCGACCGTGGACAGCTCCTGGCCGAACTCGGTGGTGATGGCGTTCGCGATCGCGGCGGCCGTCCCCGGGTCGGGATCCATCGCGCTGATCTGCAGGATCACCGTGTTCCGCGGCACGACGGCGGTCACCTGCTTGGTCAGGTCCTTGGTGGTGGTGTTGAGGTGCAACTGGTCGATCACGGTGTTCAGCACCCTCGACGAGGTGGCCAGCTCGGCGTAGGAGTCCATCTGGCCCTGGAGGTAGGTCGAACCCTGGGCCAGGTTCGTCGCAGACGACCCGGCCGAAAGAGTGAGATAGACCGATGATGTCGCGGTGAACTGCGGCGTCCGGGTAGCCGACGCCGCGAAGACCGCGGCACCGACAGCGAGGGTGACCAGTCCGATGACCAGCCAATGTCTCAGGAGCAGCCTGAGCACGTGGGTTGGCTTCATGAAGCGACGACCTCTCCTCGGAGCACGGGTGCTGGACTGCGGGTCGGGGACGGCACAGCCGGCCGAGCGTCGGCCGATTCGGCGGCGGCCCGTCGGAGCCGGTCGGCGGCGACCTGGGTACCGACGGCCAGCCCGACCACGAACCAGAGCATGGCGGCGTACTGGGTGATCAGCGCAACCGTGACCATCGCCGGGATCTGGGCGACTACGGCGAGCACCGCCGGGGTGGCGCGCCGCCGAAGCGTGTAGCCGAGCGCGCCCGCCAGCGCGCAGAGCACCAGCACGAGCGGCACCCAACCGTAGATGAGACCGAACAGCAGGAGCGCGTTGTCGATCGAACCGAAGTCGCCGATCGAGACCTGGCCGCTGGCGGAGACGTGATAGCGCGTCGACAGACCGAAGGGCGACATGGTCGTGACCAGATTCAGCAGCTGGGTGCGATAGAGCGCGCTGTTCTCGGCCTCGTTACCGGACTCGAGGAAGACGGTGTTGACCAGGGTGTACGCGATCACGGCCGCGACCCCGGTCAGCAGCAGTACGCCGATCCGGAACGCCCGGGTGAGGTTTTCCCGCTGACACAGGCAGCAGAGCACGATCGCCAGTACGCAGGTCGCGATCCCGGTCCGGCTGAACGTGACCAGGGCGGCGGTCGACATCAGGGCGACCATGGGGAGCTTCAGGACCGACCGGAGGCTACTGCCCAGGGTCAGGGCGACCGCGATCCCCAGTGAGGCACCGAGCGCGATCGAGTGTCCGAAGGCGCCCTCGGCCCGGAGCACGCCACCCCGCGGCTGCAAGGTGCCCCAGGTGGCGAACAGGTCCGTACCGTTCGCCAGGTAGTCGATGAACAGGTTCTGGCCGGTGGCGAACTCGATCAGCGCCAGCACCGCGACGACGGTGAAGACCACCGCGATCGTGCGGTAGACGAACTCGGCCCTCGCCCAGGGCGTGATCAACCGACCAACGACGTACGAGGACGCCCACAAGGTGATCATGTCGAAGGTGGCGCTGAGGGTCGTCAGGCCGAGGGTGAACTCGATCAAGACGATCACGAGAATCCCGGCGAGCAACAGATCGACCGCAGTCAGCCTGGTCAGCCGGATCCTCGGCAGCAGGCTGAACGCGACGAACAGGCTGATCACCGAGGCGGCCGGGAAGAAGGCGATAGCGCTGACACCGACCCAGATCGGGACGAAGGCGATGATCATCGTCCAGCCGACGATGGTCAGTCGTGGCCTGCGGCGGAGCACCAGCAACCCGGCGACGAAGAGCACGACCGCGGCGCACAGCTTCATCAGCTGGTCGAACTCGTGCGCACTCATCGTCCTCTTCTCTGTGCCCGGTCCGCTGCGCTCTGGAGCGGGCAACAGTAGCGATCTACCCTGTCAGTGCCGTCTCGAGGTGGGCGTCGGCGACCGGCGGCGTCCGTTACTGTAATGGATTCTTTCGGCGGTCGTGTGAGGGTGAGGCTGGGGTGGTAGAGGGCCGAGGATCGGTGGACGGCGGGACGGGTCCGACCGGGCCCGAGCTGGTGCTGGTCCTCGCTGTTCTGACCTATCGGCGAAACGACGCGCTGGCGGCTCTGCTGCCGCTGCTGGTGGACCAGTGCAGCGAGCTGACCCGGTCCTCCTCCGGATCGCCCTCGGCGATCGCCAGTTCGGTCCTCGTGGTCGACAACGACGCGGACCGTGGCGCAGAGCCAGTCGCCGCCGACGCCGGTCCGCTCGTGCGATACGTCCACGAGCCGGTCGCCGGGATCGCGGCCGGGCGCGCCCGGGCGCTGGCCGAAGCCGCTGCCGCCGACCTGATCGTCTTCATCGACGACGACGAGCTGCCGGCACCCGGTTGGCTGGGCGCGCTGGTCGCCGCCTGGCACCGGTACGGCCGGCCGGCCGGGGTGGTCGGCCGGGTCACTCCGACGTACGGCGGAACCAGCGATCCGTGGATCGACGCGGGCGGGTTCTTCGTCCGACCGCGGCGCGCGACGGGCACACTGGTGGCCGCCGCCTCGTCGGCGAATCTGTTGCTGGACCTCCGGGTACTGCGCCGGCTAGGCATCGGTTTCGATCGGCGGCTCGGGCTGGCCGGCGGCGAGGACACGATGCTCACCCGGCAGCTGACCGAGGCCGGCGAACGACTCGTCTGGTGTCACGAGGCTGAGGTCATCGACGTGATCCCAGCATCCCGGATGAATCGTCGATGGGTGCTGAACCGGGCCTTCAGCCATGGTGCCGTGGAGAGCCGGGTCAGTCTGGCCCTCGCCGGTGGTCGCCGGCCGGTGCTGCGTGCCAGGCTGCTGGTGAAGGGGATCGCGCGGGCCCTGGCCGGCTCGCTGACGGCCGTTGCCGGCACGGTGCTGCGTCGGGTGCACTGGCAAGCGCGAGGCTACCGGTTGGCCTGCCGCGGGGCCGGCATGGTGACCGGTGCGACCGGGCGGGTCGTCGACGAGTACCGGCGGTGAGGATTCCCCGCAGGGTTGCTGATCGATAACGATCCGGCCGAGCCGGGATCAGCTGGTCGCGCCCGCGCGTTGAGACACACAGGTCCGGCCTCGGCGCTCAGTCGCCGACCGGCCGACCGATTACGCTGACCATCGACATTTCGCGTCGACCTGCCACACCGAAGGATCGAGCTACTCATGCCAACCCTGCTGCGGGCGTCCGCTGCCGCCGCCGTCCTGCTGACCGTCGTCCTCGCCGGTTGCAGCGGGTCCGGGTCCGGCTCGGGATCGCCCTCGGCGACCGAGACCGGTTCCGCGCCCAGCATGCCAACCTCGGCGCAACCGAAGCCGGCCACGACCAGCCGGCCGCCGACTGCTCCGGTCACACCTTCGCAGAGTGGCAACGTCGACCAGACCGTGCCGTCCAAGACGGTCAGCTCGCGCCCGCCCGTCTCGTTGGACAAGTCGGCCCAACCGACCACCGATGTCGTCGTCTCGCTGCCCTCGATCAAGGCCATCGAGGCCAAGGGCCAGGGCCCCGGCGAGGTCTCCGGGCCGGCCGTCGCGGTCACCGTGAAGGTGGCCAACAACAAGGAGTCTGCGCTGGACCTGTCCCAGACGGTGGTGAACCTGACCGCCGCCAACGGTGATCCGGGCTCCATGATGACCGGCTCTCCGGCCGCTCCGCTGCCGGCCACGCTGAAGCCCGGGAAGTCGGCAACCGGGGTCTACGTGTTCGCCGTGCCGAAGAGTCAGCGGGACCCGGTGAAGATCGAGGTCTCGATCGATGCCGATACACCGGTCGCGGTGTTCCGCGGCAACGCGTGAGCCCGTCCGCGGATCGGAAATTCTGAACATCAGGACCTAATTTCGCGGATCGAATTTGTCCATCGGCCTGCACCGTATATGCTGCTCGTCAGCGGGTGAGGTATGGGGATTACTTCACCGCTTCGTTTCCGGGGGGAATCGTTTCATGACCGTACGTCGGTCGCGCCTGTTGTGCGCGCTGTTGTCCACCTTGTCCGCAGGAGTCGTCGGTACCGGCGTGCTCATGTTGGGCGCCGTTCCGGCTGAGGCGGCCGTCGCTGCTTCGCCTACCTACAACGTGATCGACCGGCCCGCCGGTACGGTGACCGCGGACTACCTGCCGACCGTGCAGATCGACGGGGTCGTCTGGGACACCGCGATCGTCGGCGACACGGTCTATGCGGGCGGCCAGTTCGCCAACGCCCGACCGGCCGGTGCGGCGGCGGGCACGAACCTGACGCCGCGCAGCAACCTGCTGTCGTTCAGCCTCTCGACCGGGGTGTTGAACAGCAGCTGGGCACCGAACGTCAACGGCCGGATCCGCAGCATGGCGTTGTCTCCGGACAAGTCGCGGCTCTACATCGCCGGCTCCTTCACCTCGGTGAACGGTCAGCCGCGCTATCGGGTGGCCGCGTTCAACACCTCCGACGGATCGTTGGTGAGCTCGTTCGCGCCGGTCTTCGGCTCCGACGTGTTCAGCCTCGCGGTCACCAACAACGCGGTGTACGCCGGTGGCTGGTTCACCTCGGTGAACGGCGTGGCCCGGTCCCGGATCGCGGCCGTCAGCCCGACCAACGGTGCGACCCTGGCCTGGGCGCCGAACGTGCGACTCGACCGTCAACACGATGACCCTGTCGCCGGACAACTCCCGGCTGATCATCGGCGGCATCTTCGCCAATGTGAACGGAGCGTTCGTCGCCGGGCCTGGCCTCGCTGGACGCGACCACCGGCACGTCGTACCCGTTCGCCGCGAACAGCCTGATCCAGAACTACGGCGACACCGCAGGCATCCAGAGCTTGAAGACTGTCGGCATCGAGCATCGTCGGCACGGCGTACTGGTTCGGCGGCACCGGCACCTTCGAGGGTCCATTCGTCGCCGACGCGAACACCGGCAACATCGTCTCGATGGCGGACTGCCACGGCGACACGTACGACTCGACGGTGGCCAACAACGTGCTCTACACGGTGAGCCACCACCACGACTGCAGCAACATCAACGGCTTCCCGGACACCAACCCGCGCAACCGCTGGCAGCGCGCGAATGCCTTCACCTTCAACGCCACTACGACCGTCGGCCACAACACGGCGGGTGGGTACCACGACTTCTTCGGGCAGCCGGCCCCGTCCTTGATCAACTGGTTCCCCGACGTCGCCGCCGGTACCTACACCGGGCAGTCGCAGGGCGGTTGGACGACCGAGTCGAACAGCCAGTACGTCGTCGAGGGTGGCGAGTTCCCGACCGTGAACAACCAGCCACAGCAGGGACTGGTGCGGTTCGCGGTCCCGTCGATCGCCCCGAACAAGCAGGGTCCGCGGGTCAGCGGGACCGCCTTCGCGCCGACCGTCCGCGCCCTCGGCCAGACCTCGGCGCGGGTCTCCTGGCCGTCGAACTACGACCGCGACGACATGAACCTGACCTACAAGATCTACCGGTCTGACAAGGGCTCGACCCCGATCTTCACCCAGAGCGTGTCGTCGACGTTCTGGAACCTGCCGGCGCAGTACTTCACCGACAGCGGGCTCACCGCGGGGACGACGTACACCTACTACGTCAGCGCGACCGATCCGAGCGGGAACGTCGTCCGTGGCACGAACACCACCTTCGTCGCCGGCCAGAACGCGGTCGACGACACCCCGTACTCGCAGGCCGTGGTCGCCGACGGTGCGTCGCACTACTGGCGGCTCGACGAGGGCACCGGGGCCGCGGCATCCACCGACTGGGTCGGTGGCAACGATCTCGTGCTGGGCAGCGGCGTGACCAACGGCGCGGCGGGTGCGGTGAAGAACTCGACCGACACCGCAGCCAGCTTCGACGGCACCACCAACGGAGTGGCCGGTGCGAGCTCGACCGAGCCTGGCAAGGACACATTCAGCGCCGAGGCCTGGATCAAGACCACCAGCGACCAGCGGCGGCAAGATCCTCGGCTTCGGTGACAGTCAGCTCGGTACCAGTGGCAGCTACGACCGCCACGTCTACATGGACAACGCGGGCCATCTCACCTTCGGCGTCTACCCGGGGGGTGTCCGGACGGTCGCCACATCGGACGCGTACAACGACGGCCAGTGGCACCAGATCGTCGCGTCGCTCTCCCCGACAGGGAATGTCGCTCTACGTCGATGGCCTGCTGCAGGGCACCGACCCGAGCACGACCAGCGGGCAGCCGTACTCCGGCTACTGGCGGGTCGGGGGCGACAACATCGGCGGATGGCCGAACCAGCCGTCCAGCAACGACATCGCCGGCTCGATCGACGACGTCGCGATCTACCCGACCGCGCTGACCGCGGCCCAGATCCGTAACCACTACACGACTGAGCGGGCGGACCGTCGACATCCCGGCGGCCCCGACCGACAACTACGGCAAGGCGGTCTACAACGACTCGCCGTCCTTCTACTGGCGGCTCGAACGACGCGGCCGGCTCGACCACCGCAGCGGACTCGGGGACCAACAAGAACACCGGTGTCCCGAACGGCGGCGTCACCTTCGGCGCCTCTACGGACGTGGTCGGTTCCGGCAGCGCGGCGTCGTTCAACGGCAACGACGCCACCATCGCCAGCAACAAGACGTTCGCCGACCCGCGGACGTACTCCGAGGAGGTGTGGTTCAAGACCACCACCACCGACGGTGGCAAGCTGATCGGCTTCGGCGACGCCCAGAGCGGCAATTCGAGCAACTACGACCGGCACGTCTACATGGAGAACTCGGGCCAGCTCACCTACGGGGTCTGGACCGGGCAGGCCAACACGATCACGTCGTCGAACAGCTACAACGACGGGCAGTGGCACCACCTGGTCGCGACCCAGGACACCACGACCGGCATGAAGCTGTACGTCGACAGCCAACTGGTCGGCACCAACGGGCAGACCGATGCGCAGAGCTACACCGGCTACTTCCGGATCGGTGGCGACACGAGCTGGGGCGGCAACAGCCCGTACTTCAACGGCACGCTGGACGAGGCCGCGGTCTACCCGACCGCTCTCACCCAGGCCCAGGTCACCGCGCACTACCAGGCGGGTTCCGCAACCACGCCGGCGAATCAGAAGCCGACGGCGTCGTTCACGGCGTCGAACTCGGATCTGAAGGTGTCGGTGGACGGGTCCGCGTCGTCGGATCCTGACGGCACGATCGCCAGCTACGCGTGGGATTACGGTGACGGTTCGACCGGTTCGACCGCGACCGACTCGCATACGTATGCGAAGGCGGGGACGTACACGGTGACGTTGACGGTGACCGACAACGGTGGTCTGAAGGACACCGCGACGAAGTCGGTGACGGTGACGGCGGCGAATCAGAAGCCGACGGCGTCGTTCACGGCGTCGAACTCGGATCTGAAGGTGTCGGTGGACGGGTCCGCGTCGTCGGATCCTGACGGCACGATCGCCAGCTACGCGTGGGATTACGGTGACGGTTCGACCGGTTCGACCGCGACCGACTCGCATACGTATGCGAAGGCGGGGACGTACACGGTGACGTTGACGGTGACCGACAACGGTGGTCTGAAGGACACCGCGACGAAGTCGGTGACGGTGACGGCGGCGAATCAGAAGCCGACGGCGTCGTTCACGGCGTCGAACTCGGATCTGAAGGTGTCGGTGGACGGGTCCGCGTCGTCGGATCCTGACGGCACGATCGCCAGCTACGCGTGGGATTACGGTGACGGTTCGACCGGTTCGACCGCGACCGACTCGCATACGTATGCGAAGGCGGGGACGTACACGGTGACGTTGACGGTGACCGACAACGGTGGTCTGAAGGACACCGCGACGAAGTCGGTGACGGTGACGGCGGCGAATCAGAAGCCGACGGCGTCGTTCACGGCGTCGAACTCGGATCTGAAGGTGTCGGTGGACGGGTCCGCGTCGTCGGATCCTGACGGCACGATCGCCAGCTACGCGTGGGATTACGGTGACGGTTCGACCGGTTCGACCGCGACCGACTCGCATACGTATGCGAAGGCGGGGACGTACACGGTGACGTTGACGGTGACCGACAACGGTGGTCTGAAGGACACCGCGACGAAGTCGGTGACGGTGACCGCTCCGGTCTCCGCGACCATCGCGCAGGACACCTTCACCCGGAGCCAGACCCACTGGGGTACGGCGGACACGGGTGGCTCCTGGACCGACGCCGGTGCGAGCTACTTCTCGACCGACGGCAGCAAGGGTCTGATCACGATCGGTGGGGCCGGCGTCGGCCACAGCGCATCGCTCAACTCGGTGTCGGCGCAGAACACCACCACGACGATGCAGTTCGGCGTGAACAAGGCGGCCACCGGCTCGGGCACCTACCTGATCGTGTCCTCGCGCAAGATCGGGACCTCGGAGTACCGGCTCAAGGTGCGGCTGATGTCCGACGGCACCGTGCACCTGATCACCACTGTCGTGGTGAACGGCACCGAGACCACGTTGAAGGAGTCGACGGTCTCCGGTCTGACCTACGCGGCCGGGGACACGTTGAAGGTCCGGTTCGATGTGACCGGCAGCGGCACCACCACGTTGGCCGGCAAGGTCTGGAAGTCGTCGGGCACCGAACCGACGTCGGCCCAGATCACCAGCACGGACACGACCAGCGCGCTGCAGGCCGCGGGAGCCTTCGGTCTGCAGGGCTACCTGTCGGGGAGCTCCACCAACGCGCCTGTGATCATGAACGTCGACAACCTGTTGGTCACCAAGGTCAACTGACCCGACGTCCAGCAGTGGGGTGCCGATCGTCCTGATCGGCACCCCACTCGTCGTTTCTGCGATGTGTCGATTTACTCGAATCCGCACTAATCCCTGACTGGGTGAGCCGGCCTGGCTGAGTCGATTCAAGACGCGAATGTGTGGACTTGTTATGCGTTCGTTATCTGTGTCATGCTCGCCTCGCTTGCCGCCATGTTCGCTCCGAACCCCCCAGGGAGCCCTCTTGTCCAGGCACCGCGCCGTGCGTCCGAAACCGTTGATGATCACCTTGCTGATGATCGGCACCGCGCTGCTGTGCGCCTGGTCAACGCTCGTTCCGCGCGCCGCGGCGGCCGACACCGTGCTGGCCGACGACGGTTTCGATCGGACGCTCACCGGTTCCTGGGGGAGCGCGCCGACCGGTGGCTCCTGGTCGGTGCAAGGCGGTTCGGCGCTCGCGGTCGGATCGAGTGCGAGCATGATCGGCGGGGTGCAGCCCGGCCAGGGCTTCCGGGCCCAGCTGGCCTCGGTCTCGGCCGGCGACGTCGACGTGTGGGCGGACGCGGTGCTGCCCGCGGCGACGCAGTTCTACTACACGGCGGAGGCGCGTCGACAGTCCGACGGCTCGTCCTACCGCGGCCGGCTCCGGGTCGACGGCAGCCAGAACCTGAACGTCGAGATCATGCGGGTGAACGGGTCGACCGAGACGATCCTCGTGCAGCGATCGCTCGGCGTCACCGTCGCCCCGGGCGACGTCTACCGGGTCGAGCTGTCGGTGTCCGGTACGGCTTCCGTGTCGCTGGCCGCCCGGGTCTACCGGTTCGACCAGAGTGCTCCCGGCTGGCAGCTGACCACCTCGGACTCGTCGGCCTCGCGGATCGCGACCGCGGGCACCGTCGGTATCCAGGGCTACCTGTCCAAGAAGAACAGCGCGACCGACGTACTCACCCGGGCCTTCCGTGCGACCTCGGCGACCGCGCCGACTTCGGCCCCGACGAGTTCGGCCCCGCCCAGCGCGGCACCGACCGCGAGCGCTGCGCCGACGTCCGGTGCGACCCCGCCGGCGTCCAGCACGCCGGCCACGAGCGGCGGGCACGGCGCGGCCACGGTCGGCACCGCCCGGTACGCGGCCCCCGGCAACGCGCTGTACGTCTCCTCGGCCGGCGGCAGCGACTCGGCGAGCGGCACGATCGGCTCGCCGCTGAAGACGGTCGGCCAGGCCGTGGCGAAGGCGACCGCGGGCCAGACCATCGTGCTGCGCGGGGGCAGCTATCACGAGTCGATCATCGTGCCGCCCGGCAAGCCGCTGACCATCCAGAACTATCCCGGTGAGGCCGCCTGGTTCGACGGCTCCCGGGTGGTCAGTGGGTTCGTCAGGTCCGGGTCGGCGTGGAGCGTCGACTGGGGTGTCACGTTCGACTCGAGTGCGACGTACACCCGTGGTGCGCCGGACGGCACGGCCCAGTACTGGCAGTTCATCAACGCCGCGCACCCGCTCGCCGCGCATCCCGACCAGGTCTGGATCGACGACACCGAGCTGACTCAGGTGGGCAGTCTGAGCGCCGTCGGGCCCGGCACCTTCTTCGCCGACTACTCGGCCAAGAAGCTCTACCTGGGTTCGGATCCCGGCGGGAGGACGGTCCGCGCCAGCGATCTGATCGCGGCCATCTCGCTGCGCGCGCCCGGCACCGTGGTCCGCGGGATCGGTGTCCGGCGCTACGCCGACTCCGTTCCCGACCAGGGTGTGATCACCAGCTACCAACCGAACATGACGCTGGAGAACGTCGAGGTGCGCGACAGCGCCACCGGCGGGATCGGGATGTACGGCAGCGGTTGCACCCTGCGCGACGTGACGGTGACCGGGAGCGGTCAGCTCGGCATCCAGGGCAGCTACGCCGACGGACTGGTGATCGACAACGCGTTGCTTGTCGGCAACAACGACCAGCACTTCAACGACTCGCCGGCGGCCGGCGCGATCAAGATCACTACCAGTCGGGGGGTGACGATCAAGAACAGCGAGATCTCCGGCACCGACGGTAGCGGTGTCTGGCTGGACGAGTCCGTCTACGACGCAACCGTGGTGCACAACGACATCCACGACAACTCCGGGCACGGCGTCCACTTCGAGATCTCCTCGACCGCGACGATCGCGGACAACGTGGTGGCCCGCAACGACTACGGGATCTGGGTCGCGAACTCGGACTCGGTGAACATCTGGAACAACACCGTCGCCGACAACACCGAGCGCGGTATCGCGGTGACCGAGGACAACCGGCGGATCACCCAGCTGTCGGTCTCCGGCCACGACAAGCGCCGCAGCCAGCCCGACTCGTCGATGCCGTGGATCAGCCGGAATGTCGTGCTGGGCAACAACATCCTGAGCACGGCAAAGGTCGCACCGTACGGGTTGCTGACCACCGAGTCGTACGAGCACGTGTTCGCCGGCAACGACATGATCACCAGCTCGAACGGCAACGTGTTCGCCCAGCCGGCGGCCGGCACGCCGGCGAACGTGGTGGTCTGGTCGCGGGTGGGCACGTACGGCCAGGGTTTCGGATCGCTGGCCGCCTTCGCGTCCGCCACCGGTCGCGACCGGTCGAGCCTGGCGCTGATCGGCAGCTCCGGCCTGGATGCCGCCCTGCGACCGACCGCGGCGGTGACCGGCAAGGTCACGACCGTGGCACAGCCGCTGCCGTCGGCGGTGGCGGCCGTGGTCGGCCAGCCGGCGGGTACCCGCCAGCTCGGCGCCTGGCGCTGATCGCCGCCGAGCACGGCTCCCGCAGAGGTCAGCGGCGCAGCCGGACGGCCTGTGAGTACGCCGCGACGTGCTGTCCGGCGGTGACGTCCCAGTCGCGCGCCGACAGGTCCGGCCGGGAACCCGGGGCCGACGCCTCGATCTGGGCGAGGGCGGTCCGCAGGTCGTCGGCGGTCAGTTCGGCGCCGGTGTAGCGGAAGACCCAACCGGGCCCGACCTCCGCCGAGAGCAGGTCGTTCACCGCGTTGTCGGGCACCAGCACCCGGGCGTCGAGGGACAGTGCGGCGAGCACCGTCCCGGAGTTGTGCATCTCGCGGTAGGGCAGCACCACCAGCTCGGCGGCCGTCAGTGCGGCGACGAGCTCGTCGTCGGACAAGAAGTCGAGGGCGAGCTCGATCCGCTGGTCGTCGCCGGCGAGGTCCGCCAGCTCGGTGGCCAGCTCGGTCGAGGACGGCCGGCCGCCGACGTACAGACTCATGTCGCTGCCGTCGGCGGGCAGGCCGGTGAAGGCCCGGATCAAGGTGTCGACCGCTTTGTAGCGCCGGATCAGGCCGACGTACGCCATCCGGCCGGCGACCCGAGGCGCCCGCGGCCGGGGCGCGTACCAGTCGCGGTAGTGGCCGTGCAGGATGGTCACCGACGGCTTGGTCGAGATCTCGGTGACCGGGTTCAAGGCGATCAGCAGGGTCGTCCAACGCTGGAACAGCTGGAGCAGCCAGCGCTCCCGCCGGCTGATCCCGGTCGGCAGGTCCAAATTGTGCAAGGTCCGGACGATCGCCACGCGTCTCGCCCGCAGCCGCAGCAGACCGAGCAGGAACAGGGCCTGCCGGGCGAGCCGCTTCACCGGGCTCTGGCCGTTCACCAGGATCTCCGGCCAGTGGGCGTGGAAGACATCGAAGCGGCCGGTCAGGAACCGTGACCAGCTGAAGGTCGCGAGCTCGATCCGGGAATCGGCCGCCAGGCTGTTGCGGAGCATCACGATGTACGGGTTGGTCGTCGGCCGCGGCTCCGGGAACGACTGCAGCACCCGGAGCCGAGCGTCCACGTTTCCGGATCGGTCGGCGCCGGACCGGTCGACACGCTCGGCCCGGCGCATCCAGCGGAGACCGTCGATCGTGCCCCGGATCGCCGCGCGCCACGGCCCGACGGAGCCCAGCAGCTGTCGCCGCCCGCCGCGGAGCAGGATCGCGTACGCCTCCCGGACCGAGGACCGTCGCCAGCGGCGTCGATCGTCGGCGTCGAGGTGCTTGGCGGCGAAGACCAGCCGGTTGCGGATGTTGGAGTAGTAGTACGTCTCCGACAGACCGCGCGGTCCGACCGCCTGCTGTGTGCCGCCCTCGTCGTGCACCACGGTCGCCTCGTCGAGAACCATCAAGCGCGCGCCGACCTCGGCGGCCCGCCAGCAGAAGTCCACGTCCTCCCAGTAGAGGAAGTAATCGTCGTCGAAGCCGCCGACGGCGTCCCAGAGCTGTCCGTGGAACGCCAGGCACGCGCCGCTCAGCCAGCCGAAGACCCGGACCTCGCCGGCCGGCCGCTTGCGGGTCGCCAGCATCGCGCCGCTGTCCAGATAGAGATCCGTGCCGGCGGACCAGGGGCGGCCCGCGGCGTCGACGATCCGGGGACCGGCCAGCGTCATCGGCTCGCTGCGTACCCGGTCGGTGAGAACGGCCAGGCTCGCGGCGTCGATGGTCGCATCGGGATTCAGCAGCACGAACACCTTCGCGCCGTGCCGCCGGGCCTCGGCCACCCCGAGGCCGACGCCGCCGCCGAAGCCGAGATTGGTCGGTGAGCCGACCAGGGTCCAGCCGTGCTGCCGGCAGAGCTGCTCGACCGCCGCCCGCTCGGCGGGGCTGTGGAAGTTGTCGACCACCACGATCTCGGCGTCAGGCGCGTTCCGCGCGACGGCGGCCAGGTTGACGGCCAGCAGCTGCGTCGAGCCGTAGTTGACGACCACGACGGCCAGCCCGGCCGTCGGCGACGTGTGCTCAGCCACGACGATCCATACCCTGCCGGACGAGCTGCAGAACACCGCCGATGTCGCGCCGATAACTGGGCAGGATCGCGAAGCTGGCGTAGGCCACCGCGGCCGCCGCGATGCCGGCGAGCAGTTGGACGAGCGAGCGGGATCCGCCGAGCGCGTCAACGGCCAACCACGAGGCCGCGGCCACCCAACCGGTGACGAGCAGGATCCGCAGCGCCCCGACGAGCAGGGGCCGGACCGCGATGGTCGACCGGGTGGAGATGAACCAGAACGACAGCGGCCACTCCACGGCGGCCGCGATCAGGTAACCCCAGGCGACCCCGAGCACACCCCAGTGGCTGCCGGCGACCACCGCGACGATGGTGATCGGAGCGGTGAGCAGGGTGTAGCGCAGCAGCTCCTTGGTCAGGCCGTGCGACAGGTAGATCCAGTAGCCGACGTACGCCAGCGTCTGGAACATGCCGGCGACCGCCAGCAGGCGAAGGATGGGCTCGACCGACAACCACTGCTGGCCGAGGAAGATGGCGGTGATCGGAGCGGCGGCGCCGAGCACCAGACCGAGCCCGGCGACCAGGGTCAGCCCGAGAGCGAGCTGACCGCGCTGGATGAACCGGTCGGTGGCTTCCTTGTCCTCGCGCAACCGGACCAGTACCGGCAGGGCGACCGTCGTGGTCGGCGCGCGGAGCTGGCCGAGCGGGGTCATCAGGAGCTGGAAGGCCCGGTTGTACAGACCGAGTGCGGTCGCCCCGAACCGGGTGCCGATGGTGATGGAGTCGATGTTCTTCGCCGCGTAGCCGACCAGCTGGGCGCCCGCCAGATGCCAGCCGAACGAGATCAGTTCGCGCATCGGCGCGGTGCGGTCGATGGCGCGCGGCAACCAGTGGGCGCTGAGGGCCAGGATGACCAGGAGCACGACCGCGACGCTCAGCTGCTGGGCGACGAGGGCCCAGTAGGTCCCACCGGCCAGGGCGACGGCGATCGCCACGGCCAGCCCGACGGCCGGCGCCACCGCCTCGGCGAACGCGAGCCGGCGGAACTGCAGGCGGCGGGTGAGGTCGGCGCGGTACTGGGTGGCCAGCCCGTTGATCACGAAGACCGGCGCCAGCGCGCGGGCCAGCGCGACGAGCTCGTCGCGGCCGTACCAGAGCGCGATCAGGGGCGCGGTCAGCATGACCAGGATCGTCAGCACCAGCCCGGCCCCGGCGTTGATCCAGAACAGGTTGTCCCGCTGGCCGCGGCTGAGCACCTTCGCCGAGATGGCGGCCGAGGACAGGCCGAACTCGCGGAAGATCTCGGCGACCCCGACGATCGCGAGCACCATGGCCACCAGGCCGTAGTCGCGGGGGGTCAGCAGTCGAGCCAGGACGACGACGGCCAGCACCTGGATGCCGATCTTGAAGACCTGGGCACCGACGGTGACCAGCGCGCCGCTCGCAGCGCGCCGACCCAGCTGATCGGTCCCCGAGTCCGGGCCTGTGGCGTCCAGTTGCCCGTGCTCCTCGTCGTGGTCGGTGGCCGTGACCCCGACCTGTGCCCCCGTCACCCGTCGTCCTCTCGCAGTGTCGGCGATGGTCAGTTGCCGGTCGGGCGCGCGAGCAGGTCGCTGATGGTCAGGGTAACCGGCGCAGCGGTCGCACTCCCCGACAGGTAGCCCTGGACCGCGATCCCACCCGCCGCCTGGAGCCCGGTCGTGGTGTCGGTGGTCGACGTCGACCAGGACGACGGCTCCGTGCCGTCGGTCCGCCAGACCTTGGCCCGCAGGTTGGTCGTGCCGCTACCCCAGGCCTGGACCCGCACGCGGTAGGCCGTGTTCGGGCTGAACGTCGTGGCGAGCGCCTCGCTGTCGAGCACCGTCTCGCTGCCGCCGACGACCTTGGTCAAAGAGAGCACCATGCTGTGGTCGGACTTCACCCCGACCGTCGCCTGGTAGCCGTCGTTCGCGTCGCCACGGACGATGGCTCGGGCGTACTGGCCGCCGCCGGCGGCCGCCTTGTCGAACGCGAAGGTGTACGCCAGGTCGGTGTCGGTCGAGCCGATGGCGATCTCGGCCGCCGGGCGGGAGCCGGCCTCGGCCAGCTCGATCGTGCCGGTGCCGCCGCCGACGGCGTAGTTCTTGGCGCTGTCGGTCAGCGTCCAGGCGCCGCCGAGGTCGGCCGTGCCCCAGCCCGAGGCCACCGTCCGGGCGAACGAGTCCCGCGCCAGTGGACCGGCGACCACGATCGACGTGGTGACCGAACCGGTTGCCCCGTCGTTGTCGGTCACCGTCAGCTTCACGGCGTACGTCCCCGGCGCGGCATAACTGTGGCTCGGCTTCGAGCCGGTGCCGGTCTTGTTGTCGCCGAAGTCCCAGGCGTAGCCGGCGATCGTGCCATCAGGGTCGGCGGACCTGGTGCCGTCGAAGCTCACCGAGAGTTTGTCCGCGGCGCTGGTGAACGCCGCGGTCGGCCCCGCGTTCAGCGCTTTCACGGTGAGCGTCTTGGTGGCGGTGCCGATGAGCGCCACCGCCGGGGTGTTGGCGACCTTGCCGCCGCCGGCGCGGAACTTGTTCTTGATCTCGGTCAGCGACAGTGCCCGCGGGTAGACCGCGACCTCGTCGATCGAGCCGGCGAAGGAGGTGCCGCCGCCGCTCCAGACCGTGTCGTAGCCGACCCGCCAGAACCCGGTGAACGTCGAGCTGACCGTGTTCGAGTTGGAGCCGACCAGCGCACCGTCGACGTACAGCCGCATTCCGCTCGGGCCCTGGCTGGCGACCGCGTAGTGCCACTTGTTGTCGTTGTAGGACAGCGGAGAGTCGACGCTGACCTGGGTCGCGCCGCTCAGGGTGGCGAACCGGACCTTGCCCGCGGTCGTCATGGTCAGGTTGCGATCGACCTTGGAACTCAGTCCGGTGGCCGAGCTGCCGAAACCGATCAGCTTGCCGCCTTTGGTACTGGAGGTCTTGAACCACAGTTCCTCGGAGTACGCGGCCGGTGCGACGAAGTTCGACGCCGAACTGACGTAGGACGACCGGGTGCCGACGCCGACCGCCTTGTCGGTGCTGGTGGTCAGTGCCCCGGCCTGACCGAAGGTCGGCGTGCCCTGGTAGAGCCCGCGGTTGTCGGAAGTGCTCGTGTCTGCCGCGACCGGGCCGGAGGTCTCGCCCAGCCGCCAGTACAGGGTCGGGTTGCCTGTGAAGGTGGCCGCCCCGTAGGCGTCGCCGGGCGCGGACGCCGGCACGGTCGATGCTCGACCGCTCTTGGTGTACAGGTCGTTGACCTGGGCTGCGGTCAGCGCGGTCGGATAGGTGGCGATGTCGTCCAGGTTCGCCCTGACGTAGTTGCTGGTGGGCGCGTTCGGCCACGAGCCGAGCGAGTCGCCGCCCAGCCGCCAGTAGCCGTTGTACGCCTGGGCCGTGGTGACCGTACGGTCCCGGCCGATCAGCCGGCCGTCGACGTACAGCGCCATTCCGTCACGGCTCAGCGAGGCGCTGAACATGTGCCACTGGCCGTCGTTGTAACTGGTCGGCGATGTGATCACCCTGACCGCCTTCGGATAGACGCCGAAGGCGACCCGGCCGTTGTTGGTCAGATAGACCTGCCGGTCGAAGCTCGTGCTGCTGCCGGTCCTGGCCGTGCCGAAGCCCGCCAGCTTGCCGCCAGTCGTACTGGTCGTCTGGAACCAACCCTGCAGGGTGAAGGTGCTCGGACCGGCGACCGCGGATGTCGCCGGCACCGATCGAGGCGGTGCTGGTGCCGTTGAACGTGCCGGCGGTGTCGGGGTCGCCGGAGACGGCTCCGGTCGTGCCGAGGGTGACCCCGAGCGGCACGTCGCCGTCGGCGTTGCCGACCGAGTCCAGCGCGGTCGTCGAACCGGCCGGCTCGCCGAGCCGCCAGTAGTGGTCGGCACCGTCGAGCTCGACCTGCGCGGCGTACGGACTCAGCGTCCTGCCGTCTACCGTGACGGTGTTCGAGACGGGGCTGAGCAACTCGTTGCCGAACGGGTCGGTGATCCGGACCTGGTAGGTGTGGTCGCCCGCCGGCGCCGAGTTGTCGGTGACCACCTGGTCGGGCACGGTCCAGAAGTTGCTGTCGAAGGTGTAGGTCTTGATCAGCTTCTCGGCGGCGGTGCCCCGGTCCCGGTAGACCTGGTAGGTCAGCCGGGTGTTGTCGAAGTCCCAGGCCGCACCGAAGGTGATCCGGACCGTGCCGGGCGAGACGGCCGACCGCGTTGGTGGCCGGCGTGCCGGTCCGGACCGGAACGGTGTCGTCGTACGTCGGCCCGACCTTGTTCGGCGCGCTCGTCTTCATCGCGAACCGGGTCAGGCCCTGCTGCGGCTTGCCGTTGACGGTCGGGAACTCGCCGCCGAGCACGACGTAGCCGTTGGCGGCCGCGATGGACCAGGCCGCCTGGTACTGACCGGTGGCCGTGCCGATGCCGAGGTTCGGGTACCACTGCAGGATCGACGGCGCCGGCTGGCCCAGGTAGTTCCAGCCGTAGGAGTCGGGACCGTTGTTGGTCCCGGTCGGGTAGTTCGTGTAGGCCATCGCGTGCTGCCACCGGGTCCGTGGACTGGTGTCGGGGAAGCCGCCGGTGATCATCGTGCAGTCGTGGGCATGGCCGATGGTGTAGGCCACGTTGCCGACCGGTGCCACATCGTAGGTGTCGCCGTGGCAGTCGTCCAGCCAGCGGATCGAGCCGTCGGCCGGGTTCGAGGGAGAACGCGCCCTCGAAGTTGCCGCCGGCGCCGAAGGCGTAGCCGGTGCCGTAGATCGAGGTCCCGTCGGTGGTCAGCGCGTCGATCGCGCCCTTGTCCGAGTCCTTGATCACCGAGTTCGCCGCCCACGGCAGGCTGGCCCCGGTGATCGCGTCGACCGCGCCCATGCCGTAGACCGGCGAACCGTTCAGGTTCAGGAACTGGCCGCCGACCACGACCTTGCTGCGGTCCGGCGTCAGGGTGAGCGCGTAGGCGTACGCGTCCGCGGACGGTGCCCAGCTCTTCAGCACGCCGGTGCTGCTGAACGCGGCGAGGTTCTGCCGGGGGACGTTGCCGGCGCTCTGGAACGCCCCGCCGACGTACACGGTGTCGTTGGTGGCGACCAGGCCCTTGACCTGGCCGTTGACGATCGGCGCGAAGCTGCTGATCAGCGCGCCGGTCGCGGTGTCGAAGGCGGCGATGTGCTGCCGGGCCACACCGTCGACGGTGGTGAAGTCGCCGCCGACGTACACCGTTTTGCCGTCCGGTGTCGCGGTGACTGCGAGTCCCTGGGCGTTCAGCACGTGGTCGAAGCTCGAGACCCGGTTGCCGGTGCTGATGTCGTACGCGATCAGGTGCCCGACGCTGATCTCGGTCGGGCCGCCCTGCCACATGCCCGGCGGGCGGGCCTTGGTGAAGTTGCCGGTCGCATAGACCGTGTTCCCGACGATCGACCTGGCCCCACACCACGCCGGTGACCTGCCACGTGGGCAACGGGTCGGCGGACACCGTCTCCGGGGTGGTCGGCGAAGTCGGCGCGGTGTCGGCCTGGGCGGCCGGCAGGCCGGTCAACCCGGCGAATCCGGTGCCGAGCAGTGCGGTGCTGAGCACGATGCCGATGGCGGTGCGGATCTTCGACCAGCCCCCGGGTCGGGTCTGCATGTCGGCCTCCTGGGCAGCTTGTCGGGTCGGGCGGGCCATCGCCGGGTTCATCGCGCCGACCCGTGGAACGAACCGATGGCGTGCCGGCCGTCCAGGTCGACGTACAGGGTCACGGCGCCGAGCTGCTTCGTCGGAATCGCGAACATGTAGCTCGCCTCGGCGGAGGAGCCGGGAGCGATCCGGCCGCTGAAGTCGGTCGCGCCCGGCTGGCCGTAGACCGGCTGGGCGACCAGCCCGGAGGCGGTGCCGTAGACCGTGGTGAGGACGACCGACGACGCGTCCAGCGGCGTGTCGGAGGAGTTGGTCAGCCTGAGCGCGACGGTGGTCATCGGGGCGCCCTGGCTCGATCCGGGCCCGACTCCGTTGGTCGTGCTCTGCCGGATGTCGACGACCTGTAGCCGGACGCCGTCCCGCCAGCGGATCGGGCCGTCGAACGCGGCCGGGCGGGCCGCGATGCGCGTGGTCGGATGGCTGCCGCTTCGGGCGACGGGCTCGACGGTGGTCGGTGCCTTCGGGTCCGGCGGGAGCGACGGCTTGGCGGTCGGGGCCGGATCGGCACCCGTCTGGTCGTTGTCGCTCGGACTCCTGGTCGGGCTGCCGGTGGCGCCACCTGGCGCAGCGCTCGGGCCGGCGTCGGCGGTCCTCGCGGCCGGCGGCGGACCGGCCTGCGAGCCGGTATCGGCGGAGCAGCCGGCAACCAGGCCGAGCGCCAGGACGGCGCTCAGCGCGAGGCCTACCCCGGCCGGTGTGGCCCGGCGCCCGATGATCTTTTCAGCCTGCCGCTGGGCAGGCGAAGACAACGTGTCGTTGCAAGACACCATGCGTACGATTCCCCCCGGATCGTTCCCCCCCGACACATCGCGCTCCGCCGCGACGAAAGCGTCGACGGGTCGTGATGCGAACGGCTGAGAGGAGACGCCGAGATGCTCGCGGGATACGCAACATGGCGTGAAATCCCCGAACTGCTGATGTCCCCGTGACAGCCGGGCCCGTATCGCCCGGGTTCCCCAACCCGGCCGACCCCCTAGGGCCGAGCCAAGGATACCAAAGAATCCGGCCCCGGCCGGCCAGAACGATTGTCGGAGGCCACCGGCGGTCCTCAGCAGGACTGGTCGTGTACCTGCTCGATGGTCGAGGTCATCAGCCCGACGCAGCCGAGGCCGAAGGCCCGAGCCCGATCGGCCTCCCCGGAGATCGGCCAGGCGATCGTTGGCTTGCCGTTGGCGTTCGCCGCGGCCACCACGGCCTTGATGAAGTCGTCGGACTCCGACAGCGGCGCGCCGAGCATGTCGATCGATGGCTTCGCCGCGTACGTCGTCAGGTTGGCCCCGGTCTGCGCCGGCTCGTTGAGGACATACCCCCAGGTGGTGAAGCCGCGCTCCTTGGCGGTGTCGAACCAGGGGCTGTTCACATACTGCTTCCAGACGACCCGGTCCGTCTGGTCGGCCGCCGTTACCGCGGTCAGCAGCGGTTGGACGGCGGCGTCCACCTTCGGTTCGACAAACAGCACGAACTCGTCCTGGAACTGACTGGCCACCTCCTCGAACCGGCTGAGCGGTCGGGCCGGCTGAGTCGGATCGGTGGTCTGGGCGGCCGACACCATCACCGTGGACAGGATCGACCACGGCTGGTCGGCGATCGTGTAATCGACGTCGGAGATCCGTTTGGTGTTCGGGTCGTGGCTGCAGACCAGGACACCGTCGGAGCTGAGGCAGACCGAGATCTCGAGCGCCAGCAGACCGGGGACCTGCGCCGCCTGCTGGTAGGCGTACAGCGTCATCTCGGGCCAGTTGCCGCCACCGCCGCGGTGGGCGATGTAGAAGGGCTTCTGCTCACGAAGCGTGGCCACGGTGGCCGGGTTCTGGGCGGTCGGCGGCTTGCACGCCGTCGAGCATGCCGAGCCCAGCACCAGGGTGGCGAGTGCCCCGCCGAGCAGCGTTCGGCGAGCGATCAGAGGTGGCGTCATGTCGGTCTGCAATGGCTGGTTCTGCCGGTCGGTCGGGGGAGCTCCCAGCGTACTGGTCCCGCCCTCGTCGGCGGGCTCGGCGCGAGCCGCGAGAATCGCCGGCAGGATCAGAAGGCGCCGCGCTTGGCGACCACGGCGTACGCGGTCTTCCACAGGATCAGCAGGTCGAGTGTCAGGGTCCAGTTCTCGACGTAGCGCAGGTCGAGCCGGACCGTCTCCTCCCAGCTGAGCAGCGAGCGGCCGGAGACCTGCCACAGACCGGTCAGGCCCGGCGTGACCAGCAGCCGGCGGCGGGCGTGGTCCTCGTAGCCGTCGACCTCCGACTGCAGCGGCGGCCGCGGCCCGACCAGCGACATCGAGCCGCCGAGCACGTTGAACAGCTGCGGCAGCTCGTCCAGCGAGTACTTGCGCAGGAACTTGCCGACCCGGGTGATCCGCGGATCGTCGGCCATCTTGAACAGCGTGCCGATCTCCGGGTTCGCGGCCCGCAGCTCGGCGACCCGCTCCTCGGCGTTGACGTGCATCGAGCGGAACTTGAGCATGGTGAACGTCGAGCCGTCCAGGCCGACCCGGGTCTGCCGGAAGATCGACCGGACCGCGGTCGCCGAGCTTCACGGCGAGCGGCGATGCCGAGCAGGATCGGCGAGATCACCAGCAGGCCGAGCGCGGTCGCGACGATGTCGAAGGCGCGCTTGACGACCCGGCGCCAGCCGGTGAAGTGCGGCTGCTCGACGTGCAGCAGCGGCAGGCCGACGTACGGCCGGATGTGCATCCGCGGACCGGCGACCTCGATCAGACCCGGGATGGACGAGCAGCTCGACCGGCGACCCTCCAGCGCCCAGGAGAGCTCGCGCAGGTAGTTGTGCCGGGTGGCGTCGCCGCTGGTCACGGCGACCGCGTCGGCGCCGTAGGTCGTCGATCAGGTCCGGCACCTGGTCGAGGTCGCCGAGCACGGTCGAGGCCGATCTCCTGTGGCGCGCGCGACGTCGGTGGTCGGTACGCAGACACCGATCACCTTCATCCCGCAGTGCGGCTCGGCGCTCAGCATGCCGTGCCAGATCGGCGGCGGCGAAGGCGCTGCCGACGACGATCACCCGGCGGATGTTGGCCCCGGCGCGCTGCGGCGGTGCAGGCTGCTTGCGCGCGCGCGAAGCGGACGGCCGATCGAGGCCACGGCCGCGATCGGAATCGGCGATCCCGGAGACCGCCGACCACGCCGTACTGCCCGGTGATCGCGCACGGGATGGCGCTCACCGCGATGGCCAGGATCAGGGCACGGCCGACGGAGCCTGCATCTCGTCGTCCGCCGACGCCGATCTTGCCCCGCTCGTAGCCGCGGCTGGCGGCGATCGCCAGCGGCCAGGCCAGGGCGGCGCCGACGACCAGCACGACCATCTTCCAGGTGTCGAACCCGGCCGGTCGGAAGAACAGTGCGCCGAGTACGGCGAGGGCGCCGACCACCGCATCACAGCCGGCCAGCACCGCGACATAGCGCCGGGCCCAGGCCATCCCGCGCGGGACGCCGAGCGAGCCGGCGTCGGCATCCGCCGACACCGGCTGGACAGCAACGGTCGGTCCCGCGTCGACGACGGCCGCGCTCGCTGTCGCGGTGTCGGTATCGGCGCTGATCAGGCCGCGGACGGACGGCTGCTCGGCCAGGCTGTCAGGGCTGCTGAGCGGCTCCGCAGAGGTCGGTCCGACGTCCGACATCGACGCTCGGACCAGCGGCGCGTACGGCGCCCGCGTCCGGGCTCGGCAGGATCTCGGCCGGCTCCACCAGCGCGCGACGCGCTGTGGTGCCTGATTGACCCCCGTCGAAATCTCCAAGCGGCATGCTGAACTGACCCCCGAATCACCCGCCGCCCCCCGACGGGTCATCCGCTCGTCCCCCAAGACGACCGGATTTGTGCTGCCGCTCGACTCCCCTCGGCATGGTCTGCAACCCGGGTCGTTCGGTCCGAAGTGAGCACGGACGTGGGCAGCAGCCACAGCAACTGGTGCGAAGCGGCCTCTGCAGGGTATCAATGGACCTTTCCGCGCGACGAAGCCGAAATCAAACTGTGACCTGGCGTTCGATTGTGCGCTACTCGGTTGCCGCCAGCCGGACCACGACCAGCGCGGCCCTACCCAGCTCGGTCCACTCCTGCTCCACGGTGTAGCACGCAGAGCGTGCCGGCCGGGAAGCGGCTCGTCGATGACCGTCACGGCTGCCGGATCGGACGATCGCCGGGTCGGCGAGCTCGTGGGCGACCGCCGGAATGCCGGGCGCATGGCCGACACGAGCGCGGTCTGCGTACCGGCTCGGGAGTCCGCGGATGCCGTCCAGGATGGTGTCGCCGCCCGCGTCGTAGAGCCAGTCGGGGAACTCGGCCGTGCCGCCGACGCCCAGCTCGGCCAGGGTCTCGCGGGTGCGGACGGCCGGCGAGCAGAGGATCGCGTCGACCGGGTAGCGATCCGTCAGCCAGCGGCCGGCGGCGGCGGCCTGGGCGAGCCCGGTCTCGGTGAGCCGGCGGTCGAGGTCGCGGTGACCGGGCCGGGCGGGCTCGGTCTCGGCGTGCCGCATCAGAACCAGGTGTCGGCTCATTCGAGCGACCTCACGAGCCCGAGCCGGCGACCGCGACGAACACGTCGCGGTGGATGGCGGAGTCCACCCGGTGGCCGAACCGCAGATAGGGCCCCGAGTCCAGCGGGTCGAGGCCGGCGCCCCGGGCGATCGCGGCGAGGTCCTCGCGGCGCAGGCCGTACGTGTTCCAGGACAGACCCAGCGCGCCACCGGGCCGGAGCTGGGTCGCCCAGACCGGGATGGCCTCGGCCAGCAGGTCGGCGGCCGACCGGTTCCGGCCCTTCTTCCCCGCCTTCGTCGTCCCGGCCTGCACTGCCGTGCACGACGCCGTACGGCGCGTCGGTGACGATCGCGTCGAAGCGCTTCTTTCCGAACAGCGCGGCGGAGTCTCGGGTGTCGCCGGTGAACACGGCCAGCTCGAGTTCGGGGCCGCCGGTCGGCGGCAGCACCTCGCCGTCGAGCCGGCGGCCGAGGCTGCGGCCGTCGCGGCGGACCGGTGTGCTGGTCAGCCGGTGCTTGATCCGCTTCCGTCGGAGGTAGGTCTTCAGGAACGCCGACTGCGCCTCGACGGCCTTCGGGTCGGCCTCGACGCCGTACGCGTGATGGCCGAGGATCCACGCCGTGGTCAGCGTGGTGCCCCGGCCGGACAGGGGGTCCAGAATGCTCGCCGGACCAGGTCGTGGGCGGCGGCGGGACGCGAGGGTGACGTTGAGCAGCAGTCGGGTGAACTGCTCGTTGGTCTTGCCGGCGTACTTCGGGATGGTCACCAGGTCGTCGTCGAACCGGTCCGGGCGGACGACCGGGACCGGCCGGAGCAGATCGCCGAACCGTTCGTACGCGGCGAGCACGGCCGAGGCCGTCCCGAGCTGCCGCTCGACCCGCTCGTCGGGGGCCGCATCCAGGGCGAGATAGCTGACTCCGGCCAGCTCGAGCGGCTCGATCGGCGACGCGGGTGCGCGATTCGCCGCCTGGAGCAGGACGGTCAGCTCCGCGGCGACCAACTGCGGCCGCCTCGCCCGCGTACACCCGGTTGCTCGCGGGGGACAGCAGCAACGCGTACACCCGGCGGAGTTTAGTGCCGGAGCGTGCCCGGGATCGGGCCAGCGGCGATGTCAACCGGATATTGTCGGTAGGTGCACATCGCTTCGGACCTCGCCCTTCCCAGCTTCGCCGACGGTGAAGTCGTGGTCCGGGCACCGGGGACCGGCCCGGGCAACTGGACAGGCGCGCCGAGCGCACTGCTGGTGGACGGAGTGTTCTGGCTCGTCTACCGGGTACGCCGTCCGCTGGACGCGGGTCGCGGGGTGAGCGTGGTCGTGGCCCGGTCCGACGACGGTCTGCACTTCCGGACGGTGACCGAGGTCTATCGCGACGACTTCGGTGCGGCCTCGTTCGAGCGACCTGCACTGGTGACGACCGCGGACGGCCCGGCGCGGCGCTGGCGGCTGTACCTCAGCTGCGCGACGCCGGCGTCGAAGCACTGGTGGATCGAGGCGCTGGAGGCGGATCGGCCGGAGGCGCTGGCCTCCGGCGAGCGCAGGGTGGTGTTCCCGGGTAGCCCGACGGTCGGGGTGAAGGACCCGGTGATCGTCCGGGTCGGCGCTGACTGGCATGCCTGGGTCTGCCGGCACCCGCTGACCGAGCACGGGCAGGAGGACCGGATGACCACGGCGTACCTCGACCGGCTCCGACGGGTTGACCTGGACCGATCACGGCGAGGTGCTGCGCGGCGCGCCGGGGGAGTGGGACGCCCGCGGCGCCCGGGTGACGACCGCGCTCGGGCTCGACCCGTTGGTCCTGCTGTACGACGGTCGGCCCGACGCCGAGTCGAACTGGTTCGAGACCACCGGGCTGGCGCGCTCGACAGGCGGTCTGCTGCTCAACTCCGGTGCGCCGGTCGCGGTATCGGCCGAAGGCACCGGCGCGCTGCGTTACGTCAGTGCCGTCCCGCTGCCGGACGCGGAACCCGGTTCTACTTCGAGGCCGCCCGCTCCGACGGTTCGCACGATCTGATGACGTCGTTCGCCGGCTCGCACCCGGCGCCGTGAGTCGGTGATCCGCGACCACCGCCGAACTCGTCGAATGGGTGCGATTCGGTGCAGAAATCTGCGTGCCAGCGGAGACCGTCCAGACCTAGGCTGACGGGACCTTCACGCGGCAAAGGGTCGTCATGGGCTATCGGTTGGCGGTCGATCTGGGCACCGCGTTCGCTGCCGCTGCGGTCGTGAACGGAAACGGTCCGAGCATGGTCGGGCTCGGCAACCGGACGATGCAGGTGCCGTCGGTCCTGTTCCTCGCTGAGGACGAGTCGTTCGTCGTCGGCGAGGCCGCTGAACGGCGTGGTACGACCGATCCCGGCCGGCTGGTCCGCGAGTTCAAGCGCCGCTTCGGCGACCCGGTCCCGCTGTTGGTGGCGGGGGCGGCCTACTCGGCGGAGAGTCTGATGTCCCGGCTGCTGCGCTGGGTCGTCGCGGCGACCGGCCGCCAGCAGGGAGAGCCACCGACCGACCTGATGCTCACCCACCCCGCCAATTGGGGGCCGTACAAGCGGGAGCTCCTCGACCAGGTCGTCGCGCTGGCCGACCTGCCCCCGGCGCGCTATTGCAGCGAACCGGAGGCCGCCGCGGTGAACTACGCGGCCCGGACCAAGGTCGAGGTCGGCGAGCGGATCGCCGTGTACGACCTGGGTGGCGGCACGTTCGACGTCTGCGTGCTGGAGAAGCGTGCCGACGGCTTCGCCGTGCTGGGCACGCCGGACGGCGTCGAACACCTCGGCGGGGCCGACATCGACGAGGCGATGACCCAGCTGGTGCTGCGGGCACTGGCCGATCGGCTGGACGGGGTGGACCTGGACGATCCGGCGATGACGATCGGCCTGGCGCGGCTGCGCCGGGACTGCGTGGACGGCAAGGAGGCACTGTCGACCGAGACCGACGTCGCCGTGCCGGTGGCGCTGCCGGGGCTGAACACGACCGTACGCGTCACCCGCGCGGAGCTCGAGGCGATGATGCGGCCGGCTCTGCTGGACACCATCGCCGCGTTCCGGCGAACGCTGGCCTCGGCCCGGGCCACCCCGCAGGAGCTGTTCGCCATCGTGCTGGTCGGCGGCAGCTCGCGGATCCCCCTCGTCGGTGAGCTGCTGCAGGGGGAGTTCGCCGCCCCGCTCAGCATCGACACCCACCCCAAGCACGACATCGCCCTCGGCGCCGCGCTGCTGTGCCAAGACCGCGACGCCGGGCGTTCACCGGCGCCGGCGCCCGGGCTGGCACCGACGCCCGGCCCGGCGCCGGTCTCGGTCGCCGACCCGTTCGGAGATCCGGACTATCTCGCCGCGGTGGCGGCGGGCTTCAGTGAGCGGTGGGCGGAGGCCGCGACGTTGCTGGAGCGGGTGGCCGAGCGCTACCCGGGGCAACGCCGGGTGATCGAGCGACTGGAGCAGGCGCGACGCGAGTTGCGCGTCGTCGAGGCGGCCGAGCAAGCCACGCGCGCGGAGCAGGAGTCACGCTGGCCGTCGGCCGTCGAGTCGCTCGAGCAGCTGGTCGCCCTGCGCCCGACCGACGCCGAGGCGCGGGCCCGGCTGGATCGAGCCAGCCGGGAGGTGCAGACGGAGGCGTTGTCGTCGGAGTTGCGCAGTTTGTACTCCGCCGGGCAGTGGGACTCAGTGCTGCGGGCCGCCGAGGAGCTCCAAAGCCTCGCCCCCGACCGGGTGCCGGCGGCGATGCTGATCGGAGCCCGGCACGAGCTGGAGCGGGCGGGTCTGCAGCACCGGTATCGCCGTGCCCTGCGAGCTCTCGATGCCGAGGACTGGCCGGCAGCGGTCGCCGAGCTGGCGGCGGTGGTGGCCGTCGACGCCGGGTACGAGGACGCACGCGCGCTGCTGGCCCGAGCAGGGGAGCGTGTAGCCGCCCTCGACGTGGACGAGCGAAGGTCCATCGAGTCGTCCGGACCCGAGCCGACCCGGATCAGCCGACCGATCGAGCCGACCCGGATCGAGCCGACTCGGATCCAGCCCAGCAGGAACGAGCCGACCGGGCGTCGCCCGATCGCCGCCTGGTATCGCCGTCGTGGTTTGCTTGTGGCCGGCCTCGCGCTGCTCCTCCTGATCGTCGGCGGTGTAGTGACCGGGGTGCTCCTCGCATCGCGTCGCCACAACAGCGCGTCGGGTGGCGGGTCGGCGGCACCCGCATCGGTGTGGTTCACGGGGTCGCCGTCGGCGGCCGAGCTGCTCAGCTCACGTACCGCCGGTCTATCGCGACAGCTGCTCGCCGGTGGCCGTCGACATGTTGGCGGCGGTCAAGCTCGAGTGCACGATCGACGAGCTCGAACCTGGCGGTCAGTTCCGATCTGGACGCGGTGACCTACTACCAGTACGGCTCGGCCGACACGTATCACGCCGCGCAGCGGCGGCGATGTTCACCGCGAACCAGCGAAGCGACTGCTCGGCCGGCCCGGGTCAGAGCGGCTACAGCACGACCACCGCGACCGGGCGAACGCAGAGCGGGCTGCTCGGCTGCACGACGACGGGCGGCCAGATCACCTTCACCTCGAGCAGCGACCAGCTGTGGACGATCAGCGCCGCCGTGACGGCCTACGGCTCGAGCTACGGATATCCGGAGATGAAGCGGCTCTGGAGCGAGTATCCGCTCCAGTAGGTCTCCTCAGGCCGACTTGCCGGCCCGCTCCTTGAACGATCCGCGCCCCTGTGCCGAGCGCCAGTCGGCGAACGACTCGCCGAGCACGTCCTCCAGCACGGCGATGTCGTCGTTGCAGGTCTGCAGCAGCTCGAGCCGCTGCTCCGGGGCGAGCTTCGGGCGCTGCGCGTGACCGCCCACGTGCAGGGCACCCACCAGGGGCTTGCTGGCCGGCCGCCAGATCTGCGGCGGGACGAAGCTGCCGGCGTACGCGCCTGCCCGGATCACCCGGCCCAGCACCGCGCTCCGCAGCCCGGGAGCGACGTACGGCCGCGAGTTGTCGTGCGGCACCGTGCCGATCTGCCCTTCGGCGATGCCAAGGAACCTGCTGACCCGGTCGAGGGTCGCGCTCGGTGTCGACACGAGCTCGCGGTAGCGGAGCACGAGGACCCGCTCCCGGTCGACCCGGTCGAACAGATCGGCCAGCTGCTCGCCGTAGCGCCCCATCCGACGGTAGTGCCAGAACGGCGCCCAGCCGGCTGCGATCCGCTCCTCTTCCCGGCCGCAGGCCTCGACGAAGTCACCGACCGGCTCCAGGCCGTCGACCCAGAGATGCATCCAGTTCGAGTACGCCCGATCGATCGGGTCCCGGACCACCGCGATGAACCGCGCGTCGGGAAGCTCGTCGGCCAGCCGGCGGCGCGCGCCACCGTCGTACAGATAGAAGGGCGTGCTCTCCAGCCGGACCGATCCCTCGGGCGCACCGGCGAACAGCCGCTCGTAGTCTGCCCGGCGCCAGATCCACTCCTGCTGGCTGTGGGCGTCTCCGGGGCCGCAATACGCCGGCGGCGGCTTCTCGCCGCACAGGTAGAACTTCGGCTCCTTCACCGGCGACGCATAGACCTGAGGATGCCGGGCCAGCGCCGCATGCAGCGCACTCGTTCCCGCCTTCGGCGCCCCGATGACGATCGCATCGGGCCCCAATTCCCTGCCGCTCATGTCGGAATACTAGGATAAATGCGCATCGACTGTCGTCCTCGTGCTTTTTGCTGAACGTGACTCACTCGATCGACGGTCCGGAAATACACACGCGAACACGCCGAGGATCCGACGCAACTTGGCTTCGAGGGTCCTGATCCGTGCCTCGTGGACGAGCCCGCCGGCCTCGACGGGCTCAGCGCGGGCACCCAGGTGTTAGCTCAATGCGGTGCGACGGTCGTCGCGGGCGGCGTGTAGTAGCCCTCGTCCTCGGCCCGCTTGAAGCTCGCCCGGACCTCGTCCTCGGCCTCCTCGACGCCGGTCCAGCTGGAGCCCTCGACCGACTTGCCCGGCTCGAGGTCCTTGTAGACGGTGAAGAAGTGCTCGATCTCGGTGACCAGGTAGTAGCGGATGTCGCCGAGGTCGCGCAGGTGGTTGCGCCGGTGGTCCGAGGCCGGCACGCAGACGACCTTGTCGTCGCCGCCGGCCTCGTCGGTCATCCGGAACATGGCGATCGCCCGGCACTTGATCAGGCAGCCGGGGAACGTCGGCTCGGAGACGAGCACGAGCGCGTCGAGCGGGTCCCCGTCCTGACCGAGGGTGCCCTCGATATAGCCGTAGTCGGCGGGATACTGCGTCGAGGTGAAGAGCGTCCGGTCGAGCCGGATCCGGCCGCTCTCGTGGTCGACCTCGTACTTGTTCTTCTGTCCTTTGGGGATCTCGACGGTCACGTCGAAGGTGAGTCCGCTCAGCGGGCGGATCGGCTCGGCGTTGGGAGCAGTCATAGTTGGGCAGCTCTCCTTAGGATGGGCCCGGCACCGTCGATCGGGCGGCGTGTCGATTTGCAGCATAACGGGATAAATGGAGGGGACGTACTTGCGTCTGAGGCGGGTGCTCGTCGCGGTGGTGACTCTGGTCGTGCTGGCCGGAGTTGCTGTCGGCGTCGTCACCGGTGCCTTCGGAGCGTGGGCGCAGGCCGGCCTCCAGGCGACCGGCCTCTATTCTTCCGGTGGAGCATCGACCCTTGTCCCCAGCAGTTTCGGGCCAGCAGCGCGGCGGCGAGTCCGACGCCTGCTTCGGCCAGCGCGAGTTCGCCCGTGCCGGTGGCCGGCGAGTCCGCTCCGGTGCTCGCGACGGCCACGCCGGCGACCGGGCTGTCGGCCGCCGCCGTGACGAAACTCATCGACGCCGTCGACCGGAAGGGAGTCGGCGACGCGTTCAGCGGCACCGTGCTGGACATCGGCACCGGAAAGGTCCTCTACGCCCACAAGGCCACCACCGCATTCATCCCGGCCTCGAACATGAAGCTGCTCACCACCACGGCAGCTCTGTCCCTGATCGGACCCGAGCACCAGTTCACGACCAAGGTGGTGTCGCCCGCCAAGGGCTCGATCGTGCTGGTCGGCGGCGGCGATCCCTACCTGGCCAGTAAGCCGGGGCTCGGCAAGGCATCCATGCCGGCGCTCGCGTCGCAGACGGCGGCCGCGCTGGAGAAGCAGGGCGTCCGTCGGGTGAGCCTCGGCTACGACGCCAGCCTGTTCACCGGTCCGGCCTGGAACCCGACCTGGCCGGCGTACTACTCCGATCAGGTCAGCAAGGTCTCGGCGCTCTCGGTGGACGAGGGCCGGGTCACGGGCTTCTCGCCGGGTCCGAGAGTGGCCGATCCACCGGCCGCCGCGGCCGCCGCCTTCGCGGCCGCCCTGAAGAAGGACGGCATCACGGTCACCAAGACCGCCAAGGCGAGGGCGCCGCACGGCGCTGCGCCGGTCGCGTCGGTGAACTCGCTGCCGGCGTCGCGGATCGTCGAGCTGATGCTGATGGTCAGCGACAACGATGCGGCCGAGGTGATGTTCCGGCAGGCCGCCATCGCCGCCGGACAGCCGGCCTCGTTCGACGGGGGCCGCAAGGCGGTCCACGACCGACTGGTGAAGCTCGGCATCCTCGACCCGGGCGTACGGATCATCGACGGCAGCGGCCTCAGCCGGGAGACCCGGGTGCCGGCCGACTCGATGGCGAAGGCCCTGCGTCGTGCGTCGCAGCCGGACCATCCCGAACTGCGTGGGGTGATCACCGGCCTGCCGGTGGCCGGTGTCGAGGGCAGTCTGCGGATCCACTACACCGATCCGCAGTCGAGCTTCGCCCGCGGACTGGTCCGGGCCAAGACCGGCACGCTCTCGGAGGTACACAGTCGGGCTGGGGTGATCCGGGCGCCCGACGGGTCGATGCTCGCGTACGCATTCTTGGTCAACAATCCCAAGAACGAATGGAACTCGATCGTCTGGCTCGACCGGGTCACCGCCTCGATGGCCCGCTGCGGGTGCAGAACCTGAATCACGGCGCCGACGTATTCTTCAGCGCATGAGTTCGAGCGTGGTCGACTGGACGCTGGCCTTCACGACGGCACAGCGGCTGGTCAAGCCTGGACCGGAGATCTCCCGGGAGGGCGCCGCGGCTGCGGTCGCCGAACTCCGTGACGCGGCTCGTCGCGCGGAGGCGTACGTCACCGACTTCACCGGGCTGCAGACCCCGAGCGCGACCGCGCCGGTGCTCGTGGTCGACCGACCGGGCTGGATCCAGGCCAACATCGACGCCTTCCGGACGATCCTCACTCCGCTGAACGACAAGGTCGCCGAGCGGCTGCAGGGCTCCCCGCTGGCCGGGGTCGGCGGCCGGATCACAGGCGTCGAGGTCGGCGCGATGCTGAGTTATCTGGCGCCGAAGGTGCTCGGTCAGTTCGATCCGTTCTATCCGGGCCCCGGCGGGGTGGGCTCGGACCCGGACCAGCCCGACCAGTCGGGCGGCCGGCTGCTGCTGGTCGCCCCGAACGTCGTCGCCGTCGAGCGCGAGCTGGAGGTCGACCCGACGGACTTCCGGCTCTGGGTCTGCCTGCACGAGGAGACCCACCGCGTGCAGTTCACCGCCGTGCCGTGGCTGCGGGACTATATGAACTCCCAGATCTCCGAGGTCGTGTCCAACGCCGACCTCGACGCCGCGGCGCTCGCCCAGATGCTCCGGGACGGCATCGCGAAGATCGGCGAGTCGATCCGCGGGGAGTCCGAGGTGTCGATCATCGACCTGGTGCAGACGCCGGCGCAGCGCGAGATCGTCGACCGGATCACCGCCGCCATGTCACTGATCGAAGGACACGCAGAGGTCGTGATGGACGGCGTCGGGCCGGACGTGGTTCCCAGCGTTGAGGCGATCCGAGCCAAGTTCACGGTCCGGCGCCGCGCCCAGGGCTTCGACGGGGTGCTTCGCAAGCTGCTCGGGCTGGACGCGAAGCTGCGGCAGTACCGCGACGGGTCCGCGTTCTGCCGGGCGGTCATCGACGCGGTCGGGATGGACGGCTTCAACCAGGTCTGGACCTCGCCGGAGACGTTGCCGACCCGCGAGGAGATCGCGGATCCTCAGGCCTGGCTCGCTCGGATCCATCCGCGACCGATCGCCGCCGACTGAGTTCCAGCACGCGCCCGAGGTGGCTCGCCGTGCGCTCGGCCCGGCCCGGCTCCGGCTGGTCCAGGCCGTCCGGAAGGCGCTCGATCGACGCCGACCGGGACCTGCTGGTCGCCTGCTCGGGCGGCCCGGACTCACTCGCGCTGGCCGACGCGTCACTGATGGTCGCGCGACGGTCGCGGTCTCGGGTGTCCGCGGCGGTGGTCGACCATCGACTGCAGGCAGGGTCGGACCGGATCGCCGCCCGAACGGCCGACGTGCTGCACGAGTTGGGGTTCGCCGACGTACGGGTGCTGCCGGTCGATGTCATCGATGGCTGTGACGGTCCGGAGGCGGCGGCCCGCGCGGCGCGCTACGAGGCCCTGCTGGTCGAGGCCGGCCGGCTGCGCGCGACCACGGTCCTCCTCGGCCATACCCGCGACGACCAGGCCGAGACCGTGCTGCTCGGGCTCGCCCGCGGTTCGGGCGTACGTTCGCTGGCCGGCATGGCGGCCCGACGCGGCCGCTTCCTCCGCCCGTTGCTCGGGCTGGCCCGGGCCGACACCGCCGCGGCCTGCGTCGAGGCAGGGCTGGAACCGTGGCTGGATCCGCAGAACTCCGACCCGACGTACGCCCGGAGCAGGGTCCGGCGGACCGTTCTGCCGGTGCTGGAGGCCGAGCTCGGACCCGGCATCGCCGAGGCACTGGCCCGGACCGCAGCGCTGGCCCGCGACGACGCCGACCTGCTCGACGAGCTGGCGGCCGAGGCGCTGATCCCGCTGGAGGTCGGCCAGGAGCTGGACTGCGCCGGGCTCGCTGCGCTCCCGGGTCCGCTTCGCCGGCGCGTCCTGATCCGCTGGCTGTCCGAAGGGGGCGCCTACGACCTCGCCCAGGTGCACGTCGAGGCGGTCGCCGCGCTGGTCGTCGACTGGCACGGCCAGGGGCCGGCAGCGGTCCCAGGACTGTCGGTGGGGCGGCGACGTGGTCGGCTCTACGCCGAGGCGGCCGGACGCTCGGGCGAACGTTAGGGTGGTGGCCCGTGGACGACACGCAGATCGCGGGCGAGCTGACCCGGGTGCTGATCACCGAGGAACAGCTCGTGGCCCGGATGGCCGAGCTGGCCGCCGAGATCGACGGCGACTACGCGGGCCGTGAGCTGCTCCTGGTCGGGGTGCTGAACGGGGCGGTGATGGTGATGGCCGACCTGTCCCGGGCGCTGACGCAGCCAGATCCGGATGGACTGGATGGCGATCTCCTCCTACGGCTCGGGCACCCAGTCCTCCGGCGTCGTCCGCATCCTGAAGGACCTGAACACCGACATCTCCGGCCGGCACGTGCTGGTCGTCGAGGACATCATCGACACCGGGCTGACCCTGTCGTACCTGATCAGCAACCTGAAGAGCCGCGGGCCGGCGAGCCTGGAGATCATGACCGCGTTCCGCAAGCCGGAGGCGCAGCAGATGGCCGTCGAGGTGAAGTACGTCGGGTTCGACATCCCGAACGAGTTCGTCGTGGGCTACGGCCTGGACTACGACGGGCTCTACCGCAATCTCACCTCGGTCGGCACCCTGTCGCCCCACGTCTACAGCTGACGGGTCTCCGCTCGGACCGTCCGGGACGTACGCGGGTGGCGAACACGGCCGCTCGCTGAGCGGTCGGGGCTAGGGCTCCGTTGGGTCTCGACGCTAGCCTTAGTCGAGGTGGGGTCTGCCCGGACCGCACCCCGAAGCGTCGAAGCTGTGCGTTTGGCCCTCTCCTAGGCAGGTCATGAACCTCAAGAAGATTTTCCGCGGACCACTGGTGTGGATCATCCTCGCCGTGATCGCGATCGGCCTGCTGGTCGACTTCACCGGCAGCTTGGCGGGCGGCTACAAGCAGGTTCCGACGTCGCAGGTGGTCACGCTGATCAACGGCAACGACCCGCTGTCCGAGGTCCGGTTGATCGACCAGGAGCAGTCGATCCAGGTCACCACCAAGGGAGATCCGCAGCAGAAGTTCGAGGCCACCTGGGTCGGCAACCAGAGCGGGCAGATCATCGACCGGCTGAACCAGCGGGTCGCCGACAAGACGCTGGACAGCTGGGTCGGGGAGAACAAGACTCCGGGCTTCTTCACCACCCTGCTCGGCACCCTGATCCCGTTCATCATCATCGGCGTGCTGTTCTTCTTCCTGCTCAACTCGGTGCAGGGCGGTGGCAGCCGGGTCATGCAGTTCGGCAAGTCGAAGGCGAAGGTCGCCAACAAGGACACCCCGAAGACCACGTTCCACGACGTCGCCGGCTGTGACGAGGCGATCGAGGAGCTGGAGGAGATCAAGGAGTTCCTGGCCGAGCCGGCGAAGTTCCAGGCGGTCGGGGCGAAGATCCCGAAGGGCGTCCTGCTGTACGGCGAGCCCGGCACCGGCAAGACACTGCTGGCCCGCGCGGTGGCCGGCGAGGCCGGAGTGCCGTTCTTCTCGATCTCCGGCTCGGACTTCGTCGAGATGTTCGTCGGCGTCGGCGCATCCCGGGTCCGGGACCTGTTCGAGCAGGCCAAGGAGAACGCCCCGGCGATCGTCTTCATCGACGAGATCGACGCCGTCGGCCGGCACCGCGGCGCGGGGATGGGCGGCGGTCACGACGAGCGCGAGCAGACCCTGAACCAGCTGCTGGTGGAGATGGACGGCTTCGACGTCCGCGGCGGGGTGATCCTGATCGCGGCGACGAACAGGCCCGACGTTCTCGACCCGGCGCTGCTGCGCCCCGGCCGATTCGACCGGCAGATCGCGGTCGACCCGCCCGACCTGAGGGGCCGGCTGCAGATCCTCAGGGTGCACTCCGAGGGCAAGCCGATGGCGCCCGACGTCGATCTCGAGGCGGTCGCCCGGCGTACCCCGGGATTCACCGGTGCCGACCTGGCCAACGTGCTGAACGAGGCGGCGCTGCTGACCGCCCGGCAGAACGCCCGGCAGATCACCAATTCGTTCATGGACGAGGCGATCGACCGCGTCGTCGCCGGGCCGCAGAAGCGCAGCCGGCTGATGAACGAGAAGGAGAAGCTGGTCACCGCGTACCACGAGGGCGGGCACGCCCTGGTGGCCGCCGCGCTACCGGGCACCGACCCGGTGCAGAAGGTGACGATCCTGCCGCGCGGCCGGGCGCTGGGCTACACGATGGTGCTGCCGGAGACCGACAAGTACTCCAACACCCGCTCGGAGCTGCTGGACCAGCTCGCGTACATGATGGGCGGCCGCGCCGCCGAGGAACTGGTCTTCCACGACCCGACCACCGGCGCCAGCAACGACATCGAGAAGGCCACCAACGTGGCCCGCGCGATGGTGACGCAGTACGGGATGACCGAGAGGCTCGGGGCGATCAAGCTCGGCTCCGGTGAGTCCGAGCCGTTCCTCGGCCGCGACTTCGGGCATCAGCGGGACTACTCCGAGGACATCGCCGCGATCGTCGACGAAGAGGTCTCCAAGCTGATCAGCAACGCCCATCAGGAGGCGTTCGACATCCTCACTGAGAACCGCGACGTGCTGGACGACCTGGTCCGGGCGCTGTTCGAGAGGGAGACCCTGGACCGTGAGGAGGTCGCCGCGGTCTTCGCCCCGCTGCGCCACTGGCCGAAACGGCCGGCCTGGACCGGATCGGACCTCCGGGTGCCGTCCAAGCTGCCGCCGGTCACGCCGCCGCCCTCGCTGGTGCCGGCCACCAACGGGTACCACGCGCTCGGAAACGGGCACAGCTCCGGCAACGGCTCGAACGGGTCGGGCAACGGACACCACCCGGGTGGCGGGTCGCTGCCGCCCGGTGGCGCGCCGGTCCCGCCCGGCCAATTCCCGGTGGCGCCGGAGCCGCCGACCGCCGGTCAGCTGGATCCGGAACGGCCGGAGACCTGGCCGCCGCCGGCTCCGCCGCGCGGTCCGGACTTCCGCTGACCTGCCCGGTGAGCCCCGCCCGGAGGTACGCCGCCCGATGAGCCCCCACCGGAGGTACGCCGAACGATGAGCCTCGACGAGATCGTCGTGCCCGCCGCCGCGCGGGAGTTCGACCACGACCGGATCGCGGCCGCGGTCCGCGAGATCCTGATCGGGATCGGCGAGGACCCCGACCGGGACGGCCTCCGGGACACGCCGGCCCGGGTCGCCCGGGCGTACGCGGAGATGTTCGCCGGACTCCGCCAGGATCCGCGCGACGTCTTGGCGACCACGTTCGATCTCGGTCACGACGAGTTCGTGCTGGTCCGCGACATCGAGGTCTGGAGCTGCTGCGAGCACCACCTGGTGCCGTTCACCGGCGTGGCGCACGTGGGATACATCCCGAACGCCGACGGCCGGATCACCGGGCTGTCCAAGCTCGCCCGGCTGGTCGACCTGTTCGCCAAGCGGCCGCAGGTGCAGGAGCGGCTGACGACCCAGGTCGCCGACTCGCTGATGGAGATCCTGGAGCCGCGCGGGGTGATCGTGGTGTTCGAGTGCGAGCACCTGTGTATGACGATGCGCGGCGTTCGCAAGCCGGGCTCGAAGACGGTGACCAGCGCCGTACGCGGGCAGCTGCGCAACGCCGCCACCCGCGCCGAGGCGATGAGCCTGATCATCCGGCGCTGAGCGGCCGCCGCTTTCACTCTGTTGTCCGCCGACCGGCGCCGACCCACCCCAGACCCAACCTCCTGCATTCGGCCCACCGAACGCATCCCGGGGCACTTGGCGCATCGGCGCCGATGCGCCAAGTGGCCTGCGAGTGCGCGAAGTCGATCCCGGCCGCCCGACGAAGCCGCCGAGCGGGCGCGATGCGGCGATGAACAAGGGGCCATCAGGGTGTGCGGATGCCATATCCGCAGGTGACGGGACTGCCGGCGCCAGGGCGGACGCTGATCATGGGCGTGGTGAACGTCACACCGGACTCCTTCTCCGACGGCGGTGAGTTCCTCGACCCGGAGCTCGCGATCGCCCACGGCCTGGAGCTGATCGCCGAGGGTGCGGACGTGATCGACGTCGGCGGCGAGTCGACCCGGCCCGGCGCCGTCCGGCCGACGACCGAGGTCGAGCTCCGCCGGGTGCTCCCGGTCGTCGCCGCGCTGGCCGAGGCGGGCGCGGTGGTCAGCATCGACACCATGCGGTCGGTGGTCGCCGCCGCCGCGATCGAGGCGGGGGCGCGCTGCGTCAACGACGTCTCCGGCGGCCGGGCCGAGCCCGAGCTGCTGCGGGTGGTCGCGGACGCCGAGCTGCCGTACGTCTGCATGCACTGGCGCGGTCACTCCGCCGACATGGAGAGCCTGGCCGTCTACGACGACGTCGTCGCCGAGGTGATCGCCGAGCTCCGGGTGCAGCTGGACGCCTGCGTCGCCGCCGGGATCGCCGCGGACCGGCTGGTGGCCGATCCGGGACTCGGCTTCGCCAAGGACGCAGATCACAACTGGGAACTTCTGCAGCGGCTGGGCGAGCTCGACGCGCTGGGCGTACCGCTCCTCGTCGGCGCCTCCAGGAAACGCTTTCTCGGCAGCCTGCTCGCCGGGCCCGATGGGTCCCCCCGGCCGGCCCGGGAGCGCGATGGCGCCTCAGCGGCGCTGACCGCGCTGCTGACCGAGCGCGGCGTCTGGGGCGTCCGGGTGCACGCCGTCCGGGCCAACCGCGATGCGGTGGAGACCGTACGGCGCTTCGCCCGCGTCCCCTGAAGCGGCCCCTTGCGTGTCGAAGGTCGGTGATGAAGCGTCGTGATCTCACTCACAGTTCACCCACGGCAAAGGCACAGATCGGCTTTGGCCGAGTCGGATAGGGTCGGTTTGGCCGCCAGGGGAGGTCTCGGGACACCGGGTGAACGCGGTGTCAGCCCACAGCGAGGTGAGAGGTGTCGATGACCAGCCCACCGGGTGGATCGATCTCCGTCACCGGCATCACGGCGTACGGCTTCCACGGGGTCTTCGACAACGAGCGTCGCGACGGTCAGGAGTTCGTCGTCGACGTCGTCCTCGAACTGGATCTGTCCGCGGCAGCAGTCAGTGACGATCTGGCCGACACGGTCGACTACGGTGGTCTCGCCGCGGCGGTCGCGGCCGACGTCGAGGGCGAGCCGCTCGATTTGATCGAGGCCCTCGCCGCCAGGATTGCCGAGACATGTCTGCGCCTCGAGCGCGTGACGAGCGTTTCAGTGACCGTGCACAAGCCGCAGGCACCGATGCCCGTCCGTGTTGCCGATGTCGCCGTCACGCTGGTCCGAGCGCGTTCAGCCCGAGCGCGTTCGGGCGAACTCGCCGACGTACTCGCAGGAGATGGAGAGAGCACATGAGCAGTCCCAACCCCTATGCCATCGACGCCGACACGCTGAGTGGGATGAAGCCACTGCGGAAGGTCGTCTACTCCGTCGGATCCAACCTCGGTGACCGGCTCGGCAACCTGCAGGGCGCGGTCGACGCGATCAGCGACACCCCGGACGTGATCGTGGTCGATGTCTCCTCGGTATACGAGACCGAGCCCGTTCAGATGGGCGACGACAGTGGCCCATTCCTCAATCTGGTCATCGTGGCCGAGACCACGCTGGAGCCGCGGACACTGCTCGAACGGGCCCAAGCCATCGAGGATGCGTTCGGCCGGGAGCGGACCGGTGCGACCCGCTGGGAACCGCGCACCCTGGACGTCGACCTGATCGTGGTCGGCAACACGGTCTCCGACGCCGGCGACCTGAGTCTGCCGCATCCGCGGGCGCACGAACGAGGCTTCGTTCTCGTCCCGTGGGCCGAGGTGGATCCGAAGGGCGACCTGCCCGGCCGCGGAAAGGTCGCCGAACTCGCCGACTCGGTCGGCAGCGACGGCGTGGTCCGCCGCGACGAATTCGTCATCGACCGCGACTGACCGACTTGGCGTCACCGCAGAAGCCGGCGCCACCGCCTCCCGGCACGATCACCACGACACCGCCACTGGCGCTTGCCACGGCGGCGCTGACCGGTGCCGGCTGCGGCTGGCTGCTGGTGGTCATCGCCAACTCGTTCGGGTTCGTCCCGCCGCGGGTGCCCTGGTCGGCGCCGATCGCGCTGCTGCTGACCGCTGCCCTGGTCGGCGTCCTGGCATTCACCACGTATCAGCGGATCCACGTCCGGCACGAGCGGGTCGATCCGCACCGGGCGGTGAGCTTCCTGGTGCTCGGCAAGGCGTCGGCACTCGGCGGCGCGCTGGTCGCGGGCGGCTATCTGGCGTACGGGCTGATGTTCCTCAGCCGGTTCAGCGCAGACGCCCCGCGCGAACGAGTGATCCGGTCGGCCGTCGCGGTCGGGGCCGGGATCGTGCTGTGCATCGCCGGCCTGCTGCTGGAGCGAGCCTGCAAGGTGCCGCGCAGCGACGACGAGGATGACACCGACCTCGACGGCTGAGTCCGGTCGGGATCTGTGTCGGGGCTACGGGCTACCGGCGGCCGGACGCTCCCCGGCGCCCGCCCGAACTGTCGAGCTGCGACAGCGGCTGTCGGCGTGTCGCTGCCCGAGCCCGACAGTTTCCGGTGTTGGGTGTGGCAGGTGGTGACTTCCCCCGCCGCACAGACGCCTGCCCAGACGGCGGCGCGGCATCGAGCTCAGATCTCCGGTCTCCGGCGTTGGACGAAGATCGTCCTGATCGTCGGTACGGTCCTCTCGCTGGCCTGCGCGGCCGGCCCGATCTGGCTGGTCCGGCTCGGCCTGGTCCCGGCGCTCGCCGCCGCCCTGGCCTCGTGCTGGCTGGCCTGGCGTGAGATCGGCCTCGAACGGCGGGCGCATGCCGCCGCGATGCTCGCCGCCTCCCGCCGGCACGGCGCCCAGCTGACCGAGGAGCGGCGGCACAACACCGCCGTGCTGGACGCGATGGGCCGCCGGGTGGACGCGTTCACCACGCTGGCCGACTCCCGGGCGGCGACCATCCACCGGCTGGATGCCGAGTTGACCCGGTTGTCCGGAGACGTGACCGGGTTGCGCGGGGCGAACGGTCGGCTGACCCGCGACCTGAACTTCCGCGATGCGACGATCGCCGGGCTGCGCGAGACGGTCGAGCGTCACGAGGCCGAGCTGGCCGCGCTCCGCGCGACGGAGGCTCCGGACGCGGAGATCCACTCCCTGCCGGGCACGCTGGCTTTCGCCGAGTCGGCCGCCGACGTACTCGGCGCGGAGTCCGCCGATCGGCGAACCGCGGAGTTCCTCCAGACGCAGCTGGTGACCATGCCGAACTACGAGGAAGACCGCCGACTCGCCTGACCCCTCGCCGCAGCCCGGCCTCACCTTCCCGGCAACTGTCGACCTGCGGCAGCGACACGCCGGTGGAGGATGTCGCAACTCGACAGTTTCCGGAAGGGTGCGGGGACGTTCGCCATCTGACCCTGCCACCGGATCGGCGCCGGCGTGGGACAGCATGACGTCATGGTCCTCGACGATGACGACGGTCCCGGCCCGCTGCTGCCCGATCTGCCCGTGCTGCCCGATCTCCCCGGCCGGCTGGCCGCCGAGTCGCCCGGCTGGGTGAACCGGGTCGACGTGGTCGTGGTCGGTTCGGGGATCGCGGGACTGACAGCCGCGCTGGAGTGCCGCGAGCTCGGCTCGGTGATGATCGTCACCAAGGACGTGATCGCATCCGGCTCGACGAACTGGGCGCAGGGTGGCATCGCCTCGGTCCAGGCGGAGGGGGACACGGTCGAGCAGCACGTCACCGACACCCTGGTGGCCGGCGCCGGGCTGTGCATCGAGGAGGCCGTACGCGTACTGGTCTCGGAGGGTCCCGACGAGGTCGCCAAGCTGATCGCCCGCGGGGCCGAGTTCGATCGCGACGCCACCGGCGAGCTCGAGCTGACCCGGGAGGGCGGGCACCACCGTAATCGGATCGCGCACGCCGGCGGGGATGCCACCGGCGCGGAGATCGAGCGGGCGCTGATCGCCGCGGTCCGGTCGGACCGGGGCATCGAGATCGTCGAGCAGGCGCTGGTCCTCGACCTGATCCCGGCCGAGGTCGCGCCCGGGGAGCCGGCCGCGGTCGCCGGGGTCACCCTGCACGTGCTCGGCGAGGGCAGCCGAGAAGGGGTGGGCGCCGTGCACGCCCGCGCGGTGATCCTGGCGACCGGCGGGATCGGCCAGATCTACGCCGCGACCACCAATCCGCCGGTGTCCACCGGAGACGGCGTGGCCGCCGCGTTCCGGGCGGGCGCCCGACTGCGGGACATCGAGTTCATCCAGTTCCACCCGACCGTGCTCTACCTCGGCCCCGGTGCCCGCGGCCAGCTGCCGCTGGTCAGCGAAGCGGTCCGCGGCGAGGGCGGCCACCTGCTGAACGCCGCCGGCGAGCGGTTCATGGTCGGCCAGCACGAGCTCGCCGAGCTCGCGCCTCGGGACGTGGTGGCCAAGGCGATCATGCGCGAGATGGCCGCCGAGGGCAGCGACCACGTGTACGTCGACGGCCGGATGCTCGGCGAAGAGACCTGGCGGGTCCGCTTCCCGACCATCCTGCACAGCTGCCGCCGGGCCGGCATCGACCCGGCCGTCGACCTGATTCCGGTGTCCCCGGCGTGCCACTACTTCTGTGGCGGGATCGAGACCGATCTGGACGGCGCCACGTCACTGGCAGGTCTGTACGCCTGCGGCGAGGTCGCCTCCTCCGGCGTCCACGGTGCCAACCGGCTGGCCTCGAACTCGCTGCTGGAGGGGCTGGTCTTCGCCCGACGGATCGCGGCCCGGCTCGCCGCGGACCAGCCGCCGTTCCGGTCGGCCGGCGTCGACGCTCGACGGCCGGCCCTGATCGACCGCAAGGTCGTCCGCCCGATGCAGAAGGCGATGAGCCGCGACGCCGGCGGTCTGCGGAGTGCGGCCGGCCTGGACCGCTGTGCCGCCGAACTGACCCGGCTGACGGCGAACGGCAGCACCCGGCCCGGACTGGCGGCCTGGGAGGCCACGAATCTGCTCACCGTCGCGACCGCCGTGGTGGTGGCCGCGCGTACCAGGGAGGAGTCCCGTGGCGCCCACTGGCGAGACGACTTCGGCGATCGACGCGAGGAGTGGCTCGGCCACCAGCTGCTCGAGCTGACCCGCGACCCGGACGGCGAGACCAGGCTCCGTCGTCGTTTCGTCCCGGTCGGTACGTCCGGCGCAACCCTGTCCGGCGCAACCCTGTCCGGCGCGAGCCGGTCCGGGGCCACCGGAAGGGCCGCCCGATGAGGATCACAACCCTGGCCGAGGCGGTCGACCTGCTGCATGGACACGGCCTCGATCTGGCCGGGGTCGAGCCGGTCGTGGTGACCGCCCTGTCGGAGGATCTCGGTGGTCACGGCGTGCTGCCGCCCGGCACCGGGCACGGCGTCGACGTGACGTCGGTCGCGACCATCCCGGCCGATGCCCGGGCGAGCGCCGAGATCGTCGCGCGGGCGCCGGGTCGGATGGCCGGGCTGCCGGTGGCCGCGTACGTCTTCGCGCTCGTCTGCGGCCAGGTCGGGCCGGTCGAGATCGACCTGCTCGCCGACGACGGCGCCGACGTGGTCCGCGGCGACGTCGTGCTCCGGGTCAGCGCGAACACCCGCGAGCTGCTCAGGGCCGAGCGGATCGCCCTGAACCTGCTCACCCTGATCTCGGGCACCGCGACCGCGACGGCCGCCTGGGTGTCCGCGCTCGAGGGCAGCCGGACCCGGGTCCGCGACTCGCGGAAGACCGTTCCGGGCCTGCGGATGCTGCAGAAGTATGCGGTCCGGGCCGGCGGCGGGGTGAACCACCGGATGTCCTTGGCCGATGCCGCGTTGATCAAGGACAATCACGTCATCGCGGCCGGCGGTGTGGTGCCCGCCTTTCTCGCCGTACGCCGGGAATTCGGAGATATCGCCGTTCAGGTCGAGGTGACCTCGATCGATCAGGCTCGCGATGTGGTTGCCGCCGGTGCGACAGACGTCTTGCTGGACAACATGTCTGCCGCCGAAATGTCTGCAGTCGTCGCCGAACTGGGCGATCGGGCAACGTTCGAGGCGAGTGGCGGACTGACCCTGGCGAGTGCCGCGGCGGTGGCGCGGACCGGTGTCGATTTCGTGTCGGTCGGCGCGATCACCCATTCCGCACCAATTCTGGATTTCGCGCTCGACTTCTGCGATTGAGTTCATTCTTGATGATGTAGAGTGCGACCTGAGGCCATTCCTGTTTCCAGCGCCCTTAAATCTGATCGGAGGATTAATGGCTCAGCGCGTGCAAGTCATTCTCGAGGACGATATCGATGGATCGGAGGCGGCGGGGACATACACGTTCGCTTTCGACGGTGTCGAGTACGAAATCGATCTGTCGGCGGACAACGTCGAGGGTCTGAGCAATGCGCTCGCACCCTGGATCGGGCATGCCCGCCGGGTCGGTGGCCGTCGTCGGCGCGCCGGGCCAAGCCGGTCGCCAGCGGCAACGGAGCGAGCTCGGCGACCAGCGACATCCGGGCCTGGGCCCAGGACCAGGGGTACGAGGTGAGCAGTCGCGGCCGGGTCTCGGGCGAGATCCGCGAGGCGTACGAGGCGGCTCACGCCTGAGCCGAGGCGATCGGCCCCGAGCGGGTCGAGGTAGGCGAGTTGCGCCCTGGGCGAACATCACGTTCGTCCGGGGCGCTTGTCGTGTTGCAGCCATGTTGCGTCACGGGTTCGGGGTCGACTGACCGCCGTTCGCGGGCGCCGCGGCTACTACAGTGAAACCAGCGTTATCGGCCCGACGTCAGCTCCGGCGTTGGCCGTGCCGCGAGCGAGGAGTCATCACATGTTCGAACGGTTTACCGACCGAGCCCGCCGAGTGGTCGTCCTGGCCCAGGAAGAGGCCCGGATGCTGAACCACAACTACATCGGCACCGAACACATTCTCCTCGGCCTCATCCACGAGGGCGAGGGCGTTGCCGCCAAGGCCTTGGAGTCGCTCGGCATTTCGCTGGAAGCCGTTCGGCAAAAGGTCGAAGAGATCATCGGCCACGGCCAGCAGAGCCCGAGCGGTCACATCCCGTTCACCCCGCGAGCCAAGAAGGTGCTCGAACTCAGCCTGCGCGAGGCATTGCAGATCAATCACTCCTACATCGGCACCGAGCACATCTTGCTCGGCCTGATTCGTGAGGGTGAAGGTGTTGCGGCCCAGGTCCTGGTGAAGCTGGGCGCCGACCTGAATCGGGTCCGCAATCAGGTCCTCCAGCTGCTCAGCGGATTCCAAGGAAAGGAATCGGCGACCTCCGGCGCACCCGAGCAGGGCAATGCTCCGTCCTCGTCGATGGTGCTGGACCAATTCGGCCGGAACCTCACCCAGGCGGCCCGGGAGAACAAGCTGGACCCGGTCATCGGCCGGGAAACCGAGATCGAACGGGTGATGACCGTTCTTTCCCGGCGAACCAAGAACAATCCGGTGCTGATCGGGGAGCCCGGCGTCGGAAAGACGGCGGTGGTCGAAGGCCTGTCGCAGGCCATCGTCCGCGGCGACGTACCCGAGACGCTCCGGGACAAGCACATCTACACCCTCGACCTCGGCGCACTGGTCGCCGGGTCGCGCTACCGCGGCGACTTCGAGGAGCGGCTGAAGAAGGTGCTCAAGGAGATCCGCACGCGTGGCGACGTGATCCTCTTCATCGACGAGATCCACACCCTGGTGGGTGCGGGTGCCGCCGAGGGCGCGATCGACGCCGCGAGCATCCTCAAGCCGATGCTGGCCCGCGGCGAGCTGCAGACCATCGGCGCGACCACCCTCGACGAGTACCGCAAGTACGTCGAGAAGGACGCCGCGCTCGAGCGCCGGTTCCAGCCGATCCAGGTGGCCGAGCCGTCGATCGCGCAGACCATCGACATCCTGCGCGGCCTGCGCGACCGCTACGAGGCGCACCACCGGATCACCATCACCGACCAGGCGCTGGTGGCGGCCGCCCAGATGGCCGACCGCTATATCTCCGACCGGTTCCTGCCCGACAAGGCGATCGACCTGATCGACGAGGCCGGCGCCCGGCTGCGGATCCGCCGGATGACCGCGCCGCCGGACCTGCGCGAGTTCGACGAGAAGGTGGCGACCGTCCGGCTGGAGAAGGAAGCCGCCATCGACGCCCAGGACTTCGAGCGCGCCGCGGGGCTCCGCGACGACGAGAAGAAGCTGCTGACGTCCCGCGCCGAGCGCGAGGCGCAGTGGAAGGCCGGCGACCTGGACGTCGTGGCCGAGGTGGACGAGGAGATCATCGCCGAGGTGCTCTCCACCGCCACCGGCATCCCGGTGTTCAAGCTGACCGAGGAGGAGTCGGCTCGCCTGCTCCGGATGGAGGAGGAGCTCGGCAAGCGCTACATCGGCCAGCACGACGCGGTCAAGGCGCTGTCCCGCTCGATCCGCCGGACCCGGGCCGGTCTGAAGGACCCGAAGCGGCCGAGCGGCTCGTTCATCTTCGCCGGCCCGTCCGGCGTCGGCAAGACGGAGCTGACCAAGGCGCTGACCGAGTTCCTGTTCGGCGACGAGGACGCGCTGATCCAGCTGGACATGAGCGAGTACTCCGAGAAGCACACCGCCTCCCGGCTGTTCGGCTCACCGCCCGGGTACGTCGGCTACGAGGAGGGCGGCCAGCTCACCGAGAAGGTGCGCCGCAAGCCGTTCAGCGTGGTGCTGTTCGACGAGGTCGAGAAGGCCCACCCGGACATCTTCAACTCGCTGCTGCAGATCCTGGACGAAGGTCGGCTGACCGACGCCCAGGGCCGGGTGGTCGACTTCAAGAACACCGTGATCGTGATGACCACGAACCTGGGCACCCGCGACATCGCCAAGAGCGTGTCGCTGGGCTTCAGCAGCGGTCAGGACGGTCGAGGGCGGCTACGAGAAGATGAAGGCCAAGGTCTCCGACGAGCTCAAGCAGCACTTCCGGCCGGAGTTCCTCAACCGGGTCGACGAGATCGTGGTGTTCCGCCAGCTGTCGCAGGAGGACATCGAGCACATCGTCGACCTGATGGTCGCCCAGATCGAGGGCCGGCTGAAGGACCGGGACATGGGCATCGAGCTGACGCCCGCGGCCAAGACCCTGATCGCCAAGCGCGGGTTCGATCCGGTGCTCGGTGCCCGTCCGTTGCGTCGGGCGCTGCAGCGCGACATCGAGGACATGCTCGCCGAGAAGATCCTGTTCTCCGAGCTGTCAGTCGGGCGAGATCGTGGTGGTCGACGTGGCCGACCCCGGCTCGGAGTACCCGTTCACCTTCACCGGTACGCCGCGGGGCGCCGCTCCGGACACCCCGCCGGTCGAGTTCGACCGGCTGGTCGACGGGATCGGCGAGGGCGACGGGGAGAGCGGGCCTCCTGAGCCCGATCTGATCTGACTGCCGTACGAGGGCCGGCCCGGAGTTTCCGGGCCGGCTCTTCTGCTGTTCGCCCTGCCCCCGGCAACCCGTCGGCTCGTCCTGCTCGGACGCGAGCGATGCCCGTACCTCGATCGCCTGCGCCTCAACCGCAAGCCAGGCAGCGTCTGGCACAGTGGACCCTCGTGCCGTCCGATTCCTCAGCCCGAGTCGCCCAGGGCGGCTGGACCGGATCCCGGCCGTCTGGCTGGTGGTCGACCGGCATCTTCTCGGTCCAGTTCGGCGCCGCGATCGCCAAGCACCTGTTCCCACTGGTCCCGCCGACGGCGATGGTCTGGCTGCGGCTGGCCACGTCGTCGGTGATCTTCCTGCTGTCGGCCCGTCCGCGGGTCCGCGGCCGGACGAGGACGGACTGGCTGGTCGCGCTCGCCTTCGGGGTCAGCCTGGTCACGATGAACTGGGCCATCTACCAGTCGTTCGCCCGGATCCCGCTCGGCGTCGCGGTCACCATCGAGTTTCTCGGCCCGCTGACCGTGGCGGTCGTCGGGTCCCGGCGGCTGCGGGACCTGATCTGGGTCCTCCTCGCCGGCCGCCGGAGTCGCGCTGCTCGGCCTCTCACCGGGGTCCCTGAACGTCGCCGGCGTGCTGTTCGCGCTGCTCGCCGGCGTGGGCTGGGCCGGCTACATCCTGATGAGCGCACAGACCGGCCGCCGCTGGCCCGGGTTGCAGGGGCTGACGGTGGCCAGCCTGGTCGGCGGCGATTCTGCTGGCCCCGCCGGCGATCATCGCAGCCGGCAGCCAGTCTGCTGCAGCCCGAGGTGCTGCTGTTCGGGGTCGCGGTCGGCCTGCTCAGCTCGGTGATCCCGTACAGCCTGGAGCTGAACGCGCTCCGCCGGATCCCGCCGAGGCTGTTCGGCATCCTGATGAGCCTCGAGCCGGCTGCCGCCGCGCTGGCTGCGATGGTGCTGCTTCGCGAGTTCCTCAGCTGGACGCAGTGGCTGGCCCTGGTCTGCGTCGTGTCGGCCAGCGTCGGCGCGACCCGCAGCAACCGCGCGCCGGCGGAGCCGACCGCGATCTGAGCCGCCGGCCCACGATCGACCTCAGTGGCCGAACACGTCCGAGTCGGTGACGGCACCCTCGCCCCGGTCCAGCCCAGCCGATGGCGGCGATCTCGTCGGCGGTCAGCTCGAAGTCGAACACGTCGAGGTTCTCCGCGATCCGCTCCGGGTTGCCCGACTTGGGGATCGCCACCAGGCCCTGCTGGACGTGCCAGCGCAGCACCACCTGGGTCGGCGTCTTGCCGTGACGTCTCGCCACTTCGACCAGCAACGGGTCCGAGCGCAGGTCGTCGCCGCGGCCACCGATCGGGCTCCACGACTCGGTGACGATGCCGTGCGCGTCGTCGTAGGCGCCGGGTGGCCTTCCGGGTGGTGTACGGGCTGAGCTGGATCTGGTTCACGTCTGGTGCGATGCCGGTCTCGTCGAGCACCCGCTGCAGATGGGCCGGCTTGAAGTTCGACACCCCGATCGCCCGGATCAAACCGTCGTCCAACAGGGCCTGCAGCCCGCGCAGCGCGTCGACGTAGCCGTCGTCGGCCGGGTTGGGCCAGTGCACCAGCAGCAGGTCGACGTACTCGACCCCGAGCCGTTCGATGCTGGCCTGCCACGCCTGCCGGACCCCGGCTGTGCTGTGCCATTTTCGGTTGAACTTGGTGGTGATCACCAGGTCCTTCCGGTCCAATCCCGAGTCGCGCAGACCCTGCCCGACACCGTCCTCGTTGCCGTAGTCCTCGGCCGTGTCGACCAGCCGGTACCCGGCCTCGATCGCTGTGCGTACCGCGGCCGCGCACTCGGCACCCTGCATCGGGTACGTCCCCAAACCGATCATCGGCAGCTCGAGACCGTTGCGCAGAGTGACGGTCGGTGCGTAGGGCATACGGGACCTCCGTTGCATAGCCGGACGTCCATCCCAACATGCCGGCCCCGGCCGCGGCCGGGCAGGTCGACCCTTGACACCTGTGCCGGGCCCGGCATTGACTGCCCGGGTCGCGCCGCTACATCGATGAAGTCGATGTCGGCCGACCCCGTCCCCCACCTCATCGAACGAAGGAGTTCCGATGACTGCACCGATCCGTCGCCGAACCGTCCTGGCCGGCGGCGCGGCCGCTGCCGCCGGCCTGTCGCTTCCCGGCGTCGCCGCGTACGCCGGCGGCCGGCCGAGCGCGAGCGTTCGCTTCACCCTGAACGCCGTGACCCTCGACGGCGGCGAGCAGGTCGCCTCGCTCACCCTCGACACCGGCCGGCTCGGCCCGATCGACCCGCGCAGCCTGACCGTCGACACCTTCGGCGTGCATGCCAAGGCGACCAGCCCGATCCCGATCGCGGCCGGCGACATGATCTTCAGCGAGTACGACCTCGACCGGACGGTGACCGGGGTCCGGCTCGACCGGCGCGGCGACATCGTGATCGACCTCAGCTACGCCGAGGGGCAGCTCGGCGGCGGCACGCTCGGCTACATCGTGAGCCTGCAGCCGCAACGTCCGGCTCGACCTCGTCTACACGATCACCCAGCACGCGCCGATCCGGGTCCGTGCGCCGCGGCGCGGTGACTCTCGGCGCGTTCCGGCAGGGCCGGCTGTCGAATCCGGAGGTGGACGCGTTCGGCTACGGCATCTCCCGCTCAGGGCTGAAGTACCGGCTGTTCTCGCCCGAGCACGATCACGATCACCGGGATCGACCGGCCCGACGGCGCCGGCCGCTGGTGCTCTGGCTGCACGGCGGCGGCGAGGGCGGCATCCCTGCCCGACAACTACTACGACAACGAGACCACGCTGCGGGCCAACCGGGGCGCGCTCGGCTTCGCGACGCCGACCGGCCCAGCGGATCTTCGACGGGGCGTACGTCGTCGCACCGCAGAGCACCTCGTACTGGATCGAGGACGGACCGCGGTTCGCCCCGATGATCAAGGAGGTCGTCGACCACCTGGTCCGGCGGCTGCCGATCGACACCGACCGGATCTACGTCGTCGGCTGCAGCAACGGCGGCTACATGACGATGGAGATGACGTCGGTCTACCCGGACTTCTTCGCCGCCGCGGTGCCGATCTGCGGGGTCGTGCAGTCCCTGGAGCCGGGCGGCCCGCGGCTGCTCACCGACGCCCAGCTGGCCGCGATCCGGACGCCGAGCTGGCTGGTCGCCTCGCCGACGACACCACGGTGCCGCCGCAGGACAATACGGTGCTGGCCCACACGCTGATCCCGGGCTCGGAGCTGACGCTGTACGACCACGTGATCTGGAACGGCTACCAGTTCCCGGGCCACTGGTCGTGGATCTACGTCGCCCGCAACGATCCGAGCATCGGCGGCGAGCACATCTGGCAGTGGATCGCCCGGCACCAGAACTGAGCATCGGTCTCGCCCGATGGAAAGGGGGTCACGGCAGGATCAGGCGGCCGTCCGTGGTCCGGACGGCCAGCCCGTCGGCGACCAGTGACTCCACGGCGCGAGCCCGCTGGGCCGGATCGGGCCAGTCCGGGATCACCGTGAACTCGGTGGCGGCGGCGCTCGTCCGGAGCACGGCCAGCACCGCGCCGCGGCACTGCCGGTCGGTGCCCTCGTACGTCTGCCCGCGGCGGGTCGAGCCGACGTGGTCGGGCTTGCCGGCTCGGAGCCACGCGCAGTCCGGTGCGACCGGGCAGCGTTCGCAATCCGGGGCGCGGGCCGTGCAGATCACGGCGCCGAGTTCCATCGAGGCGACCGCCCACCTGCTGGACCGGGTGGCATCCGTCGGCAGGAACTGCTCGGCGAGCGCGGTCTCGGCAGCTGTGGTCGACGGGGCCGGGTAGGCGGCCCCCAGCGCGATCCGGGCGAGCACCCGGCGGACGTTGGTGTCCAACACGACGTGGCGCCCGCCGTACGCGAAGCTGGCGATCGCGGCCGCGGTGTAGCTACCGACACCGGGCAGCGTCAGCAGGTCGGCGTACCCGCTCGGCACCTCGCCGTCATACCGCTGGACGATCTCGACCGCGGCCCGGTGCAGCCGCAGGGCCCGCCGCGGATAGCCGAGCCGGCCCCAGGCGCGGACCGCCTCGCCGGCGGGTTCGGCGGCCAGCGACGCCGGTGTCGGCCAGCGGGCGAGCCACCCGGTCCAGGGCACGATGACCCGGGCGACCGGGGTCTGCTGAAGCATGAACTCGCTGACCAGAACCCCCCACGGGCTGGTCCCCGGGCGTCGCCAGGGGAGGTCTCGGCTGTGCACGGCGTACCAGTCGAGCACCGTGCCGACCACCCGGTCGGCGCGACGGCGACTGATCATCGGGCCACCGTAGCCGCCCGGTCCTCGGGTTGACCGGACCCTCCGAGACGAGCGTCACGAGCCGGTCACGGCGTACGCGGCGTGGCAGCCGGGCAGCCGGTCGTCCGCTGCCTAGGCTGCCGCCATGAGCGTGCTGGCCGGTCGCGCTCCGGGCGCGGCGATCGATGGTCCGGTGGATCCCAGCGGCCCGTTCCATCTCGTGAGAGGGCATCGCGGATGAGTGGTGTGCTGCATCCCGTCGGTCCGGAGCCGCCGCAGGTCTACTGGGTGCGCCGGGTGATCGTCATCGCTGCGGCGGTCCTCGCCCTCGTGCTGGTCATCGCGGTGGTGGCGAATCTCAACAACGCGGCCAGCGCGACCGGGCCGGAGGCCTTGCCCGCGGTGGTGGCGTCCACGTCGTCATCCACTCCAGCCGAGTCGTCGGACGGATCCGCTGCGAGTGCGACGCCTTCGGCGGGACCGAGCCACGACGCCTCGAGCGCGCCATCGAATGCGGAGCCCACCCTGTCCGTGATGTCGTCGAGCACCGCCGCCCCGAAGGAGTCCGCATCGGCCGGACTGCCCACGAAGCCGAGCGTCTCGTCCAGCGCGACCGGCTCAGCGCCGACCGGCGACAGCAAGCCGGCCGCCAAGTCGCCTGCCACGTCGTCGGCCAAGTCCGGTGCCAAGGCGTCGGCCGTGGTGGCGGCCTGTGATCCCGCCCAGCTGCGGCAGACCCTGACCGGGACGCAGCGCGTCACCGCCAAGTCGAAGACGCCCCTCGATCTGTCGCTGATCAACGGGGGACCTGCGACCTGCCAGCTCAGGCTCACCCCGGACGATTTCGTGGTGACCATCTACTCCGGCAAGGACCGGATCTGGAGCACGGCCGACTGCGCCGATCTGGTCAAGCCGACGACCGTCAAGATCGCCTCCCAGGGTGCCTACGAGTGGCAGATCGTCTGGAACGGACTCCGCTCGAAGAAGAGCTGCCAGTCCCGACCGGAAATCCCGCGTCCCGGGACGTACGTCGCCACCGCTCAGTTCACCGGTGCCACCCCGGTCCACCTCCGCATGTTCCTGAAGAAGTAGCGATCTTCGGGACGTACCCCCAGCAGCCCCGCCGGACCCAACCATGATCAATCCAGGTGCTCGCTGTAGGCGGCGTCGGCCAGCCGAACCAGACCGTCGCGGATGATCCGGGCCCGGCTTTCGCCGACCCCGTCGACCTGCTGCAGATCGGCGGCACTGGCCGCGAAGAGGCCCTGCAACCCACCGAAGTGCTCGAGCAGCCGGACGCCGAGGGCCGGTGGAATCCGGCTGAGTTCGGCCACCTGGCGATAGCCGCGGCTGGCGATCCGGCCGTCGACGTGGGTGCCGAGTCCGATCGTCCGAGCGACGTTGGCCGAGTCGAGCAGCTCCGGAGTGCTCAGGTCGGCCAGCGGCGCGAGCCCGAACGAGGAATCGTCCTCCGGTCGGTAGTCACGCTCCAGCAGCTCGGCGAGCTCGTCGACGCCGGCGCTCAGCTCGAACAGCTGGAGGTCGAGCAGCCGGCCGTCGGTGCCGAGCTCGATGATGTATCCCTCCAGCTCGTATTGCAGGCGTCGGACCATCTCGATCTGTTGAGCGACGGCAGCCACGTCGCGGACGGTGACCTGCTCGTGCACCTCGAGCGCCGACAGCCGGTTGGTCAGCTCGCTCAGCCGGCCCCGATACCGTTCCAGCGTCTGCAAGGCCTGGTTCGCGCGCGCCATGATGCGCTCGGATTGTTCGACGACGCGGCGCCGGCCGGCGACGTACAGCGAGATGGTCGACATCGACGCCGAAACCGAGATCACCGGCACGCCGGTCTGCTGGGCGACCCGGTCCGCAGTCCGGTGCCGGGTCCCGGTCTCGACGGTGTCCAGCGCCGGATCGGGCATCAGCTGGACGCCGGCCCGGACGATCCGGAACCGGCCGGCGTCCAGCACGATCGCGCCGTCCATCTTGGCGAGCTCACGAAGTGCCGTCGCCGTGAACGGAACGTCCAGCACGAACCCACCGGTGCACAGTTCGAGCACCTCTCGGGTGTTGCCCAGCACGACCAACGCACCGGTACGTCCGCGCAGGATGCGTTCGAAACCCTCCCGGAGCGGGGTTCCGGGCGCCATCGTCGCCACGTGCACGAGCAGCTCGTCGGGCTCGGAACGGTCGAGCGGCACCCTGCATCCTCCCCGGTCGGCGCTTCTCGCGACCCTGGCGGGTTTCACATCTCTTCGGGGCGCCGGCGCGGCTCATCCTACGGCGGGCCCGGCGGATCCCCGACGGCGCTCAGGACGCCCCGTGCGGTCGCCGATCAGTGGGCAGCGACTCCAGACGCAGCTCGGTCAGCGCGTGCACGATGGTGGGTGCCGGGTGCAACCGCAGCCCCGAGCCGGGCCGGGACTGCCGCTCGCCCGGATCGGCCGGCACGATCGCGTCGGTGAACCCGAGGCGGGCTGCCTCGGCCAGCCGCCGGTCGAGCCCCGGGACGCGGCGCAGCTCGCCGGCCAGTCCGACCTCGCCGACCGCGATGAAGCCGGCCGGGACGACCGCATTGACGGTGGCCGAAGCGACCGCCACGGCGATCGCCAGATCGGCCGACGGATCCGACACCCGGGCACCGCCGACGGTCGAGACGTACACGTCCTTGCTCGCCAGACTCATCCGGGCCCGGCGCTGCAGGACGGCGAGCACCATCGCCACCCGGCTCGAGTCCAGGCCGTGCACGGTCCGCCGCGGGACCTGCAACGCCGACGGTGCGACCAGGGCCTGCAGCTCCACCGGCAGCGGGCGTCGACCCTCCAGACTGACCCCGATGCAGGTGCCTGGGACGGGGGTGTCGTGTTGGGAGGTGAACAGGCCGGACGGATCGGGCACCTCGAGGATGCCCTGCTCGACGAGCTCGAAGCAGCCCACCTCGTCGGCCGGGCCGAACCGGTTCTTGGTCGCCCGGACCATCCGGAACCCGGAGTGCCGGTCGCCGTCGAACGCCAGCACGACGTCCACGAGATGTTCCAGCAGTCGGGGACCGGCGATCGCGCCGTCCTTGGTGACGTGGCCGATGATCATCACCGCCATCCCGCGGCGCTTCGCCACCCGGACCAGCGCACCGGTGACCTCCCGCACCTGGCTGACGCCGCCTGGCGCCCCGTCTGCCTCGGCCGTACCGATGGTCTGCACGGAGTCGACCACGAGGAGCGACGGCGCGACGTCCTCCACATGGCCGAGCACGGTCCCCAGATCGGTCTCCGCGGCGAGATAGAGCTCATCGGCGAGCGCGTCGGTCCGGCCGGCCCGGAGCCGGACCTGAGCGGCGGACTCCTCGCCGCTGACATACAGCGTCCGGCGACCGGCCCGAGCCCAGCGGGCGGCCACCTCGAGCAGCAGCGTCGACTTGCCGACCCCGGGCTCGCCGGCCAGCAGCACGACGGCTCCCGGCACCAGGCCGCCACCGAGAACCCGGTCCAGCTCGCCGACCCCGGTCAGTGCACGATCGGCCGCGTGGGCGCTGATCTGCGCGATCGGCACGGCCTTGCTGGTCGGCCGAGACGATGCGATGCTCGCGAGCTTCGGAGCACCCGCTTCCGCCACGCTGCCCCAGGTCTGGCACTCGCCGCAGCGGCCGACCCACCGGCCCGTGGTCCAGCCGCACTCGCTGCACCGATATGCCGGTCTCGTCGCTGTCTTCGCCATGCGCACGACGCTACGGACCGCCTCCGACAGTTCGGGGCCGCCGCGCCCGGGGCTGGGGGAGAACTCCGGTTCAGACCCGGACTACGCCGTGGCTGCTGCTGAACACCGCGGCGGCGAGCCCGGGCGAGTCCTCGGGCGCGGTCCATGCCACGTCGAGATCGCCCAGTGCCGAGTCGGCCTTGCCGCCCAACCATTCGTCCAGCCGGTCGCGATCACCCGCGATCTCGACGCTGAGCAGCTCGACCTCGCCCCCGCCCACGGATGGGTGCATGGCCGGCCCGCTGATCCACTGCACGAAGAACGGCAGCTGCGGATCGTTCTGCAGATCGCGGACCCCGAGCTGCAGCCACTCCAGCATGCGGCCGTTCGGCAGGTGTCGCAGCCCGAGCACGGGATTGCGGCCGATCCGCTGACCCATCACGCCGAGGTCGTCGACCGCGACCACCCAGCCGAGCCAGCCGCCGCCGGCCGCCGAGCGGGCCCGGACGGCCTGACCGAACGGCGCCTTGTCCGCGGACGGGTGGTCGAGCACGGCCACGACCTCGAGGTAGCGGCCGCCGGCGAGCGGCAGGATCCGGTTCATCGTGCCGAATCGCGGGTGATACCCGCCGTCGTGGAAGACCGCACCGAGCTGTAGGCCCAGCCGCTCCGACGTGGCGGCGAGACCCTCCGGGCCGGCCGCGTACGACAGATGGTCCAGGCGCATGCCCTCATTGTGGCGGGGCCGTCCCGGCCGTCTCGGTCAGGGTCGGCTATGTCCGCTCAGCTACGTTTGGTACGGCGCTTCGGGTCGGCGGCATGCCGCAGCTTGTTGCCCCGACGACTCTCGAACTCCTGACAGAATCCGACCAGCAACTCATACGCCGCCGGTCCCATCAGCGCGACCAGCTCGTCGGAGTTCGACCGGTAGACCGGCTCCCGGCCGTGGTGGGCCTCGGTGTTCGACGTGCAGTACCAGTCGAGATCATGACCGCCGGGACCCCAGCCGTCTCGGCCGTACTCGCCGATCGAGACCTCGGTATAGGTGCTGTCGTCGGTCCGGGTGACGGTCCGGAACTGCCGGCGCAGGGGCAGCTGCCAGCAGACGTCGGGCTTGGTCTCGGTGATCGGCCGGCCTTCGCGGAGGGCGAGCAGGTGCAGCGCACAGCCACCACCCGCCGCGAAATCGGGCCGGTTCAAGAAGATGCAGGCACCGTCCACGACCCTGGTCTTGCGCGCCGGTTCCTCGCCCTCACGGACCTGGTCGGCGTCTTCCAACTCGACCCAGCCGGCTTTCCGCCCCTGCTTGCGGTACTGCCAGAGCTCGCCGGTCAGCTTCTTCACCGACCGGGCGACCCGCAATTCGTCGTCGGCGTCGGCGAAGTGGGCACCGAGCGTGCAGCAGCCGTCGTCCGGACGGTCGGCGTAGATACCGCGGCAGCCCTGGCCGAAGATGCACGACCAGCGCGAGGTCAGCCAGGTGAGGTCACAGCGGAAGACCTGATCGGCGTCGTCCGGGTCGACGAACTCGGCGAAGGCGCGGGGGAACGGCAGCAGCACCTCGGGCACCGGCACAGCCTACGAGGAGCACGGGCGCGGCGGTGTCGGCCGGCTGGGGTGGGTCAGTCGCCGTCGACAGGATCGGGGGCGCGAATCCGACAGTTCGGAGACGATCCACGGAATTCATTGACGTACGTCACACGGTGAGGTTACGGTGACGTTAACGTCGTGAGAGCGCTCCCACAGCGCCCTGACTCATCGTTCACCACACAGTTCCACCCCCTCGTCGCGCTTGCCTCCCTCCCCCAGGAGAACCCGTGCCATCACCGCAGATCGGCCTGCCCGAAATCACCGCGTCCCGTCGTCCGGCCGGACGACGACGTACCCGCGTGCCGATCGCCGGCCTCACCGCACTCGTCCTGGTGCTGGCCGGGGTGTTCGCGGTGAACGGGCAGCAGGCCGCCTCGGCGGCGACCGTCGGTGCGGGGTCCTACACCACGACCCTGCCGGCCGGTCAGAACCTGCCCACCGGCTGCGGCGACCTCTCGACCAACCCGCGGCAGTGGATCACCTCCAACGCACCGGCGGGCGCGATCCCGACGAACGACTGGTGGACCTCGATCCTGTGGAAGAAGACGAACTGTTCGTTCGGGGAGCCGATGTTCGCCCACCCGGCGGCGTACGACGCGGCCCCGGGCGGACTCGGCATCTCCTACACGACGGTGCCGGCGATCACGGGCACCGCGACCGGCGTCAGCGAGTATCACTTCCCCTTCAACCGCGACGTGCTCGTCGGCGTCGCCGGGCTGAACGCGCCGAATGTGAAGGTCGACGACTGGTCGGACTGGACCGTATCGCCGATCTGGACCGACGGCACGCGGACGCTGCGGGCGACCATCGGCCACGGGCTGCCGATGTCGTACTACACGGTCTCCGGCGGGAATGCGCAGTTGTCGGTGGACGGCACGCCACGGATCTGGTTGAACTCCGGCAACACGATCGGCTTCACGATCCGTGATCACGACTACGTCGGGTACGCGCCGGGCGGTGCGTCCTGGAACGTCGCGGGGTCGGTGCTCAGCTCGTCGCTCGCCGGCAAGAACTACTTCACCGTCGCGGTGCTGCCCACCACCACGAGCAGTACGGACAGCGACCGCACCGCGTTGGCGAGCTCGTACGGCACGTACGCCTTCGCGGCGGTCACCGGGACCAAGATCAGCTACAACTACGACCAGTCCTCCGGGACGGTCACCTCGACGTACGGGTTCACCACCAAGACCGAGGAAGGCAGCCAGACCAAGACGGTCGTGTCGCTGTATCCGCACCAGTGGAAGGCGCTCACAGGCGCGACGCCGATCAGCCAGACCTACGTCTCGCCGCGCGGCACGATGAAGAACCTGATCGGAATCAGCTCGTTCACCACGGCGATGAAGTTCCACGGCATCCTGCCCGAGCTGCCCGCGGTGGCGGACGGGTCCGGAGCCGACCGGGCCACCGAGGTGAACTACCTGAATCAGGTGGCCGGCGACCCCGAGGCGCAGCAGGCCGACGACACCTACTGGACCGGGAAGGGCCTGGGGCGGGCGGCGCGGATCGCCGAGATCTCTGACCTGGTCGGCGAAACGGGCACCCGAGACAAGGCGCTGGCGGCGATCAAGTCGAGCCTGACCGACTGGTTCACCGCAACCGACGGCAAGACCAAGCACCTGTTCTACTACGACAAGAACTGGGGCACGCTGATCGGCTACAACGCCAGCTACGGCTCCGACACGGAGCTGAACGATCATCACTTCCACTACGGCTACTACATCGCGGCCGCGGCGACGCTGGCCAAGTTCGACCCGAACTGGGCCAAGACGAGCCAGTACGGGGGCATGGTCGACCTGCTGATCCGGGACGCGAACAACTACGACCGCTCCGACACCCGGTTCCCGTATCTGCGCGACTTCGACATCTACGCCGGCAACGACTGGGCGTCAGGGCACGGCTCGTTCGCGGCCGGGAACAACCAGGAGTCCAGCTCAGAAGGGATGAACTTCGCGGGCGCGCTGATCCAGTGGGGCCAGGCGACCGGCAACACCGCGGTCCGCGATGCAGGGATCTACATCTACACGACGGAAGCGGCCGCCATCGACGACTACTGGTTCGACGTCGACAACACCACCTTCCCGGCCGGCTTCCAGCACAGCACCGTCGGCATGGTGTGGGGCGACGGCGGTGCGTACGCCACCTGGTTCAGCGCCGACCCGGCGAAGATCCAAGGCATCAACCAGCTGCCGATCACCGGCAGTCATCTCTACCTGGGCGACTACCCGGCGTACAACAAGATCAACTACGACGAGATGGTGAAGAACAGCGGCGGCGAGCCGACCGAGTGGCAGGACGTGCTGTGGGAGTTCCTCGCCTTGGGTGACGGCGATCTCGCGCTGAGCAAGTTCAAGGCCAACTCCAACTTCACCTCCGAGGAGGGGGAGAGCAAGGCGCACACCTTCCACTGGATCGACAACCTGGCCACCCTCGGCAACGTCGACGCGTCGTTGACCGCGAACTCCCCGCTGGCCGCGGCGTTCACGAAGAACGGCAAGAAGACGTACGTGGTCGCGAACATCTCCACCGCTCCGCTCACCGTGACCTTCTCCGACGGCACCAAGGTGACCGCGGCCGGCCGGCAAGACGGTGGCGTCCGGGGCGCAGAACTGGAGCGGCGGAAACGCCGGCGCGGACGGCTCGCCGCCGACCACCGACCCGACCTCGACCCCCACCGGTACGCCCAGCTCGACCCCGACCGGTACGCCGAGCTCGACGCCGACCACCACGCCGACTGGTTCGCCGAGCTCGACTCCGACGGGTACCCCGAGCACGACGCCGACCGGTACGCCGAGCTCGACCCCGACCAGCACCGCACCGGCGACCCCGGGCCGGTTCTATCTCCGGTCCGACGGAACCCTCGGCGCGGCACAGGCCGCCGGAACGGTCACCCTGCCGGCCGCCAACTGCCAGTGCGACGGCACTCCGGCGAACGCCAAGACCTTCACCGCCGACAACGTCGACCTGTCGCTGTCCGGTGCTGCGCCGGCGTTCGATCTGTTCCTCGACGCGGGCAACGGGGTCGGCAGCGCGACCCAGGTCCGGATCTCCTACGACCTCACCGGCGACGGGAGCTGGGACCGGGTCGAGACCTATCGCTACTTCCCGACCGATCCGATTCCCGGCTACGAGCACTACACCCAGGCCCAGCAGCTGCTGAGCTCGTCGGGCACCCTCGGCACGCTGAAGAGCGGGAAGATCAAGGTCGAGGTCTGGAGCGCGATCGGCAACCAGCCCACCACGCTCGGGGTCGGCAACCAGTCGGTGGTCAGCCTCCCGGTCGGGTAGCCGAAACGTGCGCTGAATCTGCCGAAGCCATGGACTCGACGTGCTGAGCTCCGCCCTTCGGCAGGCTCAGGGCACGTGAGGTGGTCGTGCAGGCTAGGCTGGAGGACGTGCCCGAGGTGCCGACTGACGCGCAGCCGGAGCCGGCGAATCAGCTGATCAAGGTGTCGCCGGCGAAGATCGGGCTGTCCACTTCCTCGGTCTACCCCGAGACCACGTCGAGTGCGTTCGAGCTGGCCCGCCGGCTCGGCTACGACGGGGTCGAGCTGATGGTCGGCATCGACCCCGTGGCAGCGGACATCGACGCGGTCGAGAAGCTGCGCGACTACCACGGGGTGCCGGTGCTGTCGGTGCACTCGCCGTGCCTGCTGATCACCCAACGGGTCTGGGGGACCGACCCGTGGGCGAAGCTGGAGCGTTCGGCCGAGGCCGCGGTCCGACTCGGCGCACCGGTCGTCGTGGTGCACCCGCCGTTCCGTTGGCAGCGTGACTACGGACGGACGTTCGTCGCCGGCATCAAGCGGCTGAACGAGACGACGGGCGTGACGTTCTGCGTCGAGAACATGTATCCCTGGCGGACGCCCGGCGGCGAGCTGAAGGCGTACGTCCCCGGCTGGGACCCGACCGACCTGGACTACACCGATCTCACCCTGGACTTCTCCCACGCGTCGACGGCGAACCAGCAGTCGCTGGATCTCGCCAGGTCCTGGGGCAGCAGACTGCGCCACGTCCACCTGACCGACGGCAGCGGATCGATGAAGGACGAGCATCTCGTGCCCGGTCGCGGCGATCAGCGGGCCGGCGAGGTGCTCGGCCTGCTCGCGGCGAACGACTTCGACGGTCACGTGGTGCTCGAGGTGAACTCCCGGAAGAGTGAGTCCCGGTCCCAGCGCGAGGCCGATCTGGCCGAGTCGCTGGCCTTCGCCCGGCTGCATCTGGCCGCCCCCGTGCAGGCGCACTACGCGGTGGACAGCAGCGGCATCACCAGCGCGGTCTGACCGTGGTCCTGCGCGAAGCGCTGCTCGGGGTCTCCCGGAGCGACACGATCCGGCGGGTGATCACCGCGGCGCCGGTGACTCGGGACGTGGTGGCCCGCTATGTCGCCGGCGGCGACACGCCGGACGCTCTCGCGGTGTCCTCGACGCTGGTCGGATCGGGGCTTCACGTCACGATCGACCATCTCGGTGAGGACACCCTCGACCCGGCGCAGGCGGACGCGGTCGTGCGCGCGTACACGGCGTTGCTGACCGGGTTGGCCGACCGTGGCCTCGCTGACTCCTGCGAGGTGTCGGTGAAGCTGACCGCGCTCGGGCTCGCGCTCGGGCCGGACGGCCGCGAGATCGCGCTGGCCAACGCCCGACGGATCTGCGTCGTCGCCGCCGAGGTCGGGACGACGGTCACCGTCGACATGGAGGACCACACCACGACCGATGCGACGCTGGAGGTCGTCCGCGAGCTCAGGCAGGACTTCCCGTCGACGGGCGCGGTACTGCAGGCGTACCTGCGGCGGACCGAGGCGGACTGTCGCGACCTCGCGTACGAGGGGTCCCGGATCCGGCTCTGCAAGGGCGCGTACGACGAGCCGGAGTCGGTGGCGTTCCGTGATCGGCACGAGGTGGACCGGTCGTACGTCCGCTGTCTGCGGGTGCTGATCGAGGGCGCCGGCAAGCCGCTGATCGCCACCCACGACCCGACCCTGATCGACATCGCCACCACGCTGCTGGCGCGGAACCGTCGATCGCCCGACAGCTACGAGTTCCAGCTGCTGTTCGGCATCCGGCCGGCCGAGCAGCAGCGGCTCGCCGACGCCGGGAACACGGTCCGGGTCTATCTGCCGTACGGCACTGACTGGTACGGCTACCTCGTCCGCCGACTCGCCGAGCGGCCGGCGAACCTGACCTTCTTCGCCCGCAGCCTCGCTCTCTCGCGGCTGAGCGCCCCTCCGTCGGGGGGTGAGGGATCAGTCGCGGCCGGCCTCGACTGCACGCTGGACCTTCTCCAGGACGTGGGTGCTCTCCACGACGCGCACCGTCCCGGACTTGGAACGCATCACGATCGACTGAGTGCTGGCGCCGGCCGCGGTGTAGCGGACGCCGCGCAGCAGATAGCCGTCGGTGATCCCGGTCGCGACAAAGAACGTGTTGTCGCCGCTGACCAGATCGTCGGTGTGCAGCACGCGGCCGAGCTCGTGGCCGGCGTCTCGTGCCTTGCGGGTCTCGGCCTCGTCCTTCGGGGCGAGCTTGGCCTGGATCGCGCCGCCCATCGCCTTCATCGCGCAGGCGGTGATGATCCCTTCCGGCGTGCCACCGGTGCCGAGCAGCAGGTCGATGCCCGAGCCCTCCCGCGCGGCCGCGATCGAGCCGGCCACGTCGCCGTCGGAGATCAGCCGGGTCCGCGCGCCGGTGGCCCGGACCGCGTTGATCAGCTTCTCGTGCCGCGGCCGGTCCAGGATGCAGACCGTGACGTCGGCCGGCCGACCGCCGATCGCTTTCGCCACGGCCCCGATGTTGTGCGACACCGGCGCGTCGATGTCCACCGCGCCCGCGGCCGCCGGGCCGGTGATCAGCTTCTCCATGTAGAACACGGCATGCGGGTCGTACATGCTGCCTCGGTCCGAGGCCGCCATCACCGCGATCGCGTTCGGAATCCCCTTGGCCAGCAGGGTTGTCCCGTCCACCGGGTCGACGGCGATGTCGTACGCCGGGTCCGGTCCCGTCGCCGACCTCCTCGCCGTTGTAGAGCATCGGCGCCTCGTCCTTCTCGCCCTCGCCGATCACCACGACGCCCTGCATCGCCACGCTCCCGATGGTGTAGCGCATCGCGTCCACCGCCGCCTGGTCGCCGCTCTCCTTCTCGCCCCGGCCGACCCAGCGGCCGGCCGCCATCGCGGCCGCCTCGGTCACTCGCATCAGCTCCAGGCCGAGATTGCGGTCGGGCAGCTGGTAGCGGACGGTGGTCTGGCTCATGGGCGGTGTCTCCTCGACGACGTACGAATGAATTGTCAGGACATGATATCCGGCCGAGATGACGCGGCGGTGAATTCCGGGCTAGAGCCAGGAGACGTGCGGCGCGACCAACGCGTAGCCGACGAAGGCGGTCACGTCGAGCAGGGTGTGGGCGACCACGAGCGGGCCGACCCGCTTCCAGCGTAGGTAGATCAGCCCGAACACGACGCCCATGATCAGGTTGCCGGCGAAGCCGCCGAACCCCTGATAGAGGTGGTACGAGCCGCGGATCACGGCCGAGAACGTGATCACGCCAACAATGGGCCAGTTCAGCTGTCGCAGCCGGGTGTAGAGGAAACCGATCATGATCGTCTCCTCCAGGATGGCGTTCTGCGCGGCGGACAGGATGAGCACCGGGATCGTCCACCACGCGCCGGCCAGTGCGGACGCCTGGACCTCGGTGTTCAGCCCGAGGGCGCGGGCGCCGAGATAGATGCCGAGCCCGGGGATGCCGACGCAGGCCGCGATCACCACGCCGAACCAGGCGTCGAACCCGGGCCGTCGGAGATCGAAGCCGATCGTCTTGCCCGCCGGCCGGTTCGTCCGGTCCAGCAGATAGAACATCAGCAGCACCGGGACGAGCGCGAATCCGATGTTCACCAGCTGGTACGTCAGATCCAGCCAGGGCCGGTCCGGCGTCACGGACTGGTTGAGCGAGGAGCTCTGCTGGCCGAGCGGCTGTGGCCGGGTCAGTCGCTCGATGATCCGCAGCACCGAGTAGATCCCGGACTGGCCGAGCGAGATCGCGAGCACGATGAAGACCTCGTAGCCGAGCCGTGGGGGCGCGTCGCCGAGGCCCGACTCGACCGGTTGGCGCTGGCACCGCTTCGTACGCCGTCACGCCCCCATCCTGCCCGGTGACCCTGGGTCAGGTCCGCTGTTGCTGTGTCGTCGACCGTCTTGTCTCCGAGCGGCGGGCCAACGCGGCCAGCAGGTCGCGCCGGATGAGCCCACTGAAGGGGCGGATCAGCCACCAGTACGGCCGGAAGCGACGCCGGGCGCTCTCGTCGGTCGGTGCGCACAGCGTGCTGGTGGTGATCTTCGTCCGGTCCGCGTCGACCGGCTCCAGCACGAACTCCATTCCGAGTTTCAGCCAGCCCGGCTCGGAGAAGGCGGCCAGCTCGTTCAGATCCGTCGGGTCCGGGGCTGCCCTGGGCCGCAGCCGCCATGGCTGGGCGATCCGGCCGCCCACCCACCGTCGGCCGGGCTCGACCAGCAGCGCGACGACCGGCCCGTGCTGGACCATGGGCACCGGCTCGGCCCGGGTACGGCCCAGATAGCGGGCCACGACCAGTAGCCGGGAGATGGACAGATCGGTCAGCCGGAGATTCATCAGATCGGACCAGATCTGCTCGGGTGGGGCATGGAGGACACGTTCGTGGCGCTCGGCGAACGGCGCGTCGGGGAGGGCTTCGGCCAGGCTTCGCATGATTTAGAGGATAGGTTCTAGAACAGATCCTCGCAATAGGGCGATAGAATGCCGGATGTGCCCAGACCGGCGAAGTTCAGCGAGGAGCAGATCCTGGACGCCGCTGCCGAGGCGGTCGGCCGCCGGGGCCGTGATGCCACGATCGCCGACGTCGCCGCAACGCTCGATGCGCCGATCGGCTCGCTGTACTACCGATTTGCGTCGCGGGAGGCGCTGATGATCAGCCTGTGGACGCGGAGCATCCGCCGGTTCCATCAAGGTCTGCTCGCGACCGCCGCCTTGGACGACCCCGTTGAAGCAATGCTCGAGGGAGCCTTACACATCCCCCGGTTCTGCCGATCGGATCCGGTGGAGGCACTCTGCCTGACCCTCTATCGACACGACCTCGCCGTCCGTCGTGCGCCACCGGAGCTGCGCGCGGACGTGGAGAGCGTGAACGACCCACTCATCGCCCTGCAGGCCGGGCTGATCCGGCGCAGGTGGGGGCGGGTCACCCCGACCCGCACCCGGCTGGTGACGATCGCGGTGCGGCAGTCGCCGTACGGTCTGGTCCGGCCGTACGTCGGTGGCGAGGTCCCGGGTTGGCTGGACGAGGTGGTTGCCGCGGCCAGCCGGGGGATCCTGGGGCTCGCGCGCTGACCCGTTCGGGCCGCCCGCCCGTTCCCATGCCTCGGAGATAATTCGAGCGACTCGCCGACTGGCCCTAGGCTGAGCCGCATGCGTGTTGGTGTATTCGGTGCCACCGGACAGGTGGGCGGTGTGATGCGGCAGCTGGTCGCAGAGCGGATGCCCGATGTGTCCGACGTCCGCTTCTTCGCCTCGGCTCGGTCGGCCGGCAAGCGTCTGCCGTTCGAAGGAACCGAGATCACCGTCGAGGACACCGACACCGCCGACTTCACCGGGCTCGACATCGCCCTGTTCTCCAACGGCAAGACCGCATCGTTGGCCACCGCGCCACGGGTCGCCGCGGCCGGCGCGGTCGTGATCGACAACTCCAGCGCCTGGCGGATGCATCCCGAGGTTCCGCTGGTCGTCTCCGAGGTGAACCCGGAGGATGCGATCGACCCGCCGCGCGGAATCATCGCCAACCCGAACTGCACGACGATGGCCGCGATGCCGGTGCTCAAGCCGCTGCACGACGCAGCGGGTCTGGTCCGGCTGCAGGTGGCCACCTATCAGGCCGTCTCGGGCTCCGGCGGAGCCGGCGTCGCCGAGCTGGACGGCCAGATCCGAGCGGTCGCCGACGATGCGGCCAGACTCGCCTTCGACGGTCGGGCGGTCGACTTCCCGGCCCCGTCGAAGTACGTCACGACCATTGCCTACAACGTCATCCCGCTCGCCGGGTCGCTGGTCGACGATGGCTCCGAGGAGACCGACGAGGAGCAGAAGCTCCGCAACGAGTCCCGCAAGATCTTGCACATCCCGGGCCTGCGGGTCGCCGGGACGTGTGTCCGGGTGCCGGTCTTCACCGGTCACTCGCTGGCCATCCACGCCGAGTTCGCGGACGACATCAGTCCCGACCGGGCCCGTGAGCTGCTGTCGGCCGCGCCCGGGGTGGCGCTCGCCGACGTACCGAATCCGTTGGCGGCGGCCGGCCGCGACCCGAGTTACGTCGGCCGGATCCGGGTCGACCAGTCCGCGCCGGACGGCAAGGGACTGGTGCTGTTCGTGTCCAACGACAACCTCCGCAAGGGGGCAGCGCTCAACGCGGTCCAGATCGCCGAGCTGGTCGCAGCCCGGCAGTTGTCGGGCAGCCGGGCCTGAGTAGCTCACGCACCCGATCACGAGGAGTCGACGATGACTGAGCATGGGTTGACCGAGCATGGGTTGACCGAGCGTGGGGCGACCGAGCACACCAGACTCGCCATCCTCGGCGCCGGCGTGATGGGCGAGACGGTGCTGTCCGGTCTGCTGCGGGCCGGCTGGAATCCCGAGCAGATCACCGTCACCGATCGGCGACCCGAGCGGCAGCTGGAGCTGCAGCAGAAGTACGGCGTCGTCGTCGTCGAGAACACCGACGCGGCCGCTGACGCGGACACGGTCATCCTGGTGGTCAAGCCGCAGGACATGAACGACCTGCTGACCGAGATCGCCGGCTCGCTGCGGCCCGGCACGCTCGTGGTCTCGTTGGCCGCCGGCGTGGACACAGCAGCGATCGAGGCCCAGCTGCCGGCCGGTACGCCGGTGGTCCGGGTGATGCCCAACACGCCGGCCCAGGTGGACGAGGGGATGGCGGCCATCTCGCCCGGGACGCACGCGGACCAGGGACATCTCGACCGGGTCTCCGACATCTTGTCCGCGACCGGTCGGGTGCTCACGCTGCCGGAGCGCTACCAGGACGCGGTGACCGCGATCTCCGGGACCGGGCCCGCGTACCTGTTCTTCGTCGTCGAGGCGATGATCGAGGCGGGCGTCCATCTCGGACTGCCGCGGGACACCTCGACCGAGTTGGTCGTCCAGACCATGCTCGGCTCCGCGAAGCTGCTCCGGGAGACCGGCGAGCACCCCACCGTGCTCCGCGAGCGGGTCACCTCGCCCGGCGGGACCACGGCGGCCGCAATCCGCCAGCTCGAGGAGCACAAGGTCCGGGCCGCGTTCCTGGTCGCCGTCGAGGCGGCCCGGGATCGCAGCCGGTCGCTCGCCGAGGCCGCCCGGCTGGACCGGGAGCGTCGCGCGGCGGCCGGCGGAGACTCGTGAGGAGCCGACTGGTCTTCTCCGACGAGTTGACGGAGTACGACTTCGGTCCCGATCACCCGATGGCTCCGGGGCGGGTGAAGAACACCATCTCGCTGGCCCGTCAGCTGGGCGTGCTGGACCGGCTCGAGATCGTTCCGCCGCCGCCGATCGACCTCGACGTTTTGCGGACCGTGCATCGCCAGGACTACATCGATGCTGTCGAGCGCGGCGAGCCGGACGAGCGCTACGGACTCGGCAACTCCGACAACCCGATCTTTCCCCACATGCACGAGGTGTCGGCGCGAGGTCGCGATGGCCACCGTCGAGGCGGCCCGATCGGTCTGGTCCGGCGAGGCTGACCGGGCCAGCAACATCGCGGGCGGCTGGCACCACGCGATGCCGGAGCGGACCAGCGGCTTCTGCGTCTACAACGACCTGGCGATGGCGATCCGTTGGCTGCTGGACAACGGCTGCGAGCGGGTGGCGTACGTCGATGTCGACGTCCATCACGGCGACGGCGTGCAGCAGATCTTCTACGACGATCCGCGGGTGCTGACGGTCAGCCTGCACGAGACACCGATGGTGCTGTTCCCCGGCACCGGCTATCCGTCCGAGATCGGTGGCAAGGGTGCCGAGGGGAGCGCGGTGAATGTCGCGCTGCCGCCCGGGACCGGCGATGCGGGCTGGCTCCGAGCGTTCGACGCGGTCGTGCCCGAGGTGTTGCGGGCCTTCGAGCCGCAGATCCTGGTCACCCAGCACGGCTGCGACTCGCACCGCCACGATCCCCTCGCGGATCTGGAGCTGAGCCTGGACGGCCAGCGGGCCTCGTACCTGGCGCTGGCGGAGCTCGCCGACGAGCTGTGCGGCGGTCGGTGGGTGTCGACCGGGGGCGGGGGCTATGCGGTGCTGGACGTCGTACCGCGGGCCTGGACGCACCTGCTCGCGATCGTCGGGGGTGAGCCGTTGGATCCGGCGACGGAGACGCCACAGGCCTGGCGGGACGAGATCGGGCCGGCCGCACCGCTGGCGATGACCGACGGTGGCGTCGTGAGCTTCGAGCCGTTCGAGCACAATTTCCATCCCGCCAGCCGGGTGGACCAGGCCATCGTGGCCACCCGGAAGGCTGTCTTCCCCGAACTCGGCATCCCCCTCTTCTGAGGCCTCCCCGCCCGTCCCGAACTGTGCACCCCCTATCCGTTCTTGCACCCCCTAGAAGGAGTGCAAGGACGGATAGGGGGTGCAAGGTTTCGGGTGGGGAAGGGGCGGACTGTCGGTGGCAGTCCGTAGCGTCGACTCGATGGCGACGACGCACGACGACGAGAGTTGGGCACTCCTCGGGGTGCCGACCAGCGCGGCGGCCCACTGGCCGGGTCTGGAGCGGGGTCCGGCGGCCTGGCGCAGCGCCGGTATCGCCGAACGGCTCGGCGAGGCAGGGATCCGGCTGGTCGACCTCGGCGATCAGCCGGTCGAGCGCTGGGCACCCCGCCGCGTCGACGAGCGGCCCAACAACTGGCAGGCCGCCGTAGCGGTCGTCGATCGGACCAGGACGGCGATCGCTGCCGTGATGGATCGCGGACTGCGCCCGCTGGTTCTCGGCGGTGACTGTACGTTGGCGATCCCCCTGGTGGCGGCCGCGGTGAGTCGGCATGCCGAGGTCGGCCTGCTGTACGTCGATGGCGGACAGCACCTGATGATCCCGGTCGACCATCCGCGCGAGCCGGTCCTCGACGGCATGGGTGTGGCCCACCTGCTCGACCTGCCCGGCTGTCTGGACGAGCTCGCGGCGATCGGTCCGCGCCGGCCACTCCTCCAGCCGGCCGACGTCGCCTTCGTCGGATACGCCGATGACGAGGAGGACGTCCACGGTCTGGTTGCCGACGCCGCGAGACTTCCGGCGGGGGAGGTGGTCGCCGACCCGTTCGGCGCCGCGCGGCGCGCCCTGGCGGCGCTGCCGCACGAGGTGCTCCTCCTTCACCTCGACGCCGATGTCCTGGACCGTGGAGTCGGCTCCGGTCATCCCTAGGCCTCCCGCCCGCCGAACTCTGCACCCTCTGTCCAGCTCTGCACACCTTGTAGGGGGTGCAAGGACGGACAGCGGGTGCAAAGTTCCGCGGCGGCCGGCCGCGGGGGCACTAGAGTCCGGGGATGGAGTGGCGGCGGGCGGCGCGGGTGGCCTTCGGGGTGACGTTCGCCCTCGCGACGGTCGCGGTGAGCTGGCAGTTCGTCCAGGATCTGTTGGGCCTGTGGGACGACCCGGGCGATCCGAAGCCGCCGGTCCTCGTCCGCGCGTGGCGGTTCTTCAGCTACTTCACCACCGAGTCGGTGCTGCTCGTGGCGATCACCGCGTTCACGCTGATGCGGGCGCCGGACCGTGACGGGCGCTGGTGGCGGATCGTCCGGCTCGACACCATGGTCGGGATCACCATCACCGGGCTCGTGCACTGGTTCCTGCTGCATCCGATGGACCACTTCACCGGCTGGCTGTGGATCTCCGACACGCTGACCCACGTGGTGGTGCCGATCGTCGCGGTGGCCGGCTGGCTGGTCTTCGGGCCGCGCCGCCGAGTCTCACCGAAGGTGGTCGCAGCCGGTATGGTCTGGCCGCTGGCCTGGCTGGCCTACACGTTGGTAGTGGGCGCGATCACCGGCTGGTACCCGTACTTCTTCCTCGACGTCACCCAGACCGGCGCGGGCGGCGTGGCGATCTATTCCGTGGCGATCCTGTTGCTCTGGGTGATCGTCTCCGGTGCCTTCTGGCTCGGCGATCGGCTGCTGCCGGGACGAGCCGATCAGCGCGAACCACTAGCATCGCCCGTGTGACCACCCTCGTCCTCACCGTGGTCGGCGACGACCGGGTCGGGCTGATCAAGGCCCTGGCCGACATCGTGTCCGCCAATGGCGGCAACTGGGAGCGCAGCCACCTGGCCGAGCTGGAGGGTACGTTCGCCGGGGTCGTGCTGGTGACCGTTCCGGATCTGCAGGCTGAGCGACTGCGGGTTGCGCTTGCCCCGCTGGAGGGTCTGCTCGAGGTGTCGGTCCGGCCGACGAGCGCGCCCGAAGCGCCGGCCCCCATCCGGTACGTCCGGCTCGAGCTGGTCGGCAACGACCGGCCCGGCATCGTGGCCGCGGTCTCCGACGTGCTGGTCCGGCACGGCGTCGGTGTATCGGATCTGCAGACCGCAACCCGCGAAGCGCCGATGGCCGGCGGTCTGCTGTTCGAGGCGAGCGCGACGATCGCCGTCGACACCGACTCGACACTGGACGCGGTCCGGACCGACCTGGAACAGCTCGCCACGGAGATCCTGGTCGACGTCTCGTTCAGCCCCGTCGACTGAGTGGGGCCCAGCCCACCGATCAGGCGAAGCTCTTCAGGGTCGGCCAGAGCTGAGACCACGGGTGCTGTAGTTGCGTGCACCAATAGATTTTCGTGCCCGCCAGGTCGTTCTCGACCCCGTCGGGCGGGGCCACCGTGCGGCGCAGCTCGCAGTGCCCGAACGTGGTCGACAGCTCGGCCGGGGTGTAGTCGCCGATCACGATCGCATCGGTCGAACTATCCGGCGGCGGTCCCCAGAACCAGTACGCGTTGTGCCCGGAATAGACCTTCGGCAGTTCCACTCCGGTGCCCGGGCCGAGGACGTCCAGCGCGCCCGCGAGGGCGTACGACTGGGCGGCGATCACCGTCCGCGACCGGTCGGCGGGGCTCAGCGAGGAGGCGACCTGGTCGACGTCGCGGACGTACGCCGGCCAGCCGAGCTCGCTTGCCAGGTCCGGGTTCACCGCCTTGGACACCGCGAACAGCGTCGTGCCGGGGCGAGCCAGCGGCAGCGCCAGGATCGCGGTGATGATCACCGAGACCACCAGCGCGGCACCGACGATGATCCGCCGGGCCGGCCGGCCGCGTAGCACCCAGTCGAGCACCGGCCCAGCGCCCGCGGCGAGCACGGCCGGGTCGAAGCCACCCGAGTAGTACGCCTTGCCGCCGGTCACCAGCAGCAACACCACGAAGAGACCGAAGCCGGCCGCCAGCCAGCCGTCCTGGTGACGACGGTCGCGGCGCAGGAGGACCACGAGCCCGACCACGAAGACGATCGAGATCACCGGCCCGATGTCGAGCAGGATCGAGGGAATCAGGAACGCCCGCGAGGTCGACGACGTCGACCCGCCCCCGGCAATGTTCGCGGCGACGCTGAGCATCGGGACGCCGTGGATCGCCTGCCAGATCAGATTGGGGGCGCCGATCAGCAGCGCGATCCCAGCCGCCACCCAGGGGCGAGGGCCGGCCAGTGCCCGCCGCGGACCGAGCAGCAGGATCGCGATCAGGCAGCAGAACAAGACCAGGGCGATCATCACCTTGATCTCCATAGCGACGCCGGCCGCAACCCCGACCGCGATCCACGGCCCCCATCGACCGTCCTCGTCCCGCAGTGCCCGGATCAGCAGCCAGAGGGTGACCGCAGTGGCCAGCAGGTCGAAGGTGGTCGTCTCGAACAGGTGCCCGGTGGCGAGCGGCGCCGAGGTCAGAGCCACCGCGATCGCGGCGGCGACCTGCCCGCGCCGCCCGAGGCCGTACGTCCTTGCAGTCAGGGCGGCGACCACCACGTACGCGCCGATGGCCAGCGCCGGCAGGATCCGGAAGGCCCAGAGGTGACCGCCGACCAGCGCGTACCAGCCGGCGGCGAGGTAGGGCACCAGCATCGGGTTGTCCGGCGCGGCCGCCTGGAGGTGGCGCCCGGTCACCACGAAATAGAACTCATCGCCGTGGAAGCCGTAACGGCCCGACACGGACAGGAGCGCGAGCACGATGATGGCCGCGACCAGCCAGACGCCGAGCGGGAGGGTGCCCTGCGTAGGCGGTGTCCGGGGTGGCGACGGCGCGGTGCCGACGGTCATGACAACGAGCCTAAACCCGTGGACCGACACGAGGTTTTGAATTTCCGACCACGGTCGGATGTGCGTTTGTCAATCACCAACTGCGGCGTGTCGCAGATTGTGACGCGGAACTACTACCTCGTCCGTCCCATTTGCCACTACTCTCACCTGCGTAGCGACTCTACGCCGGAGGGAAGCCGGCGGGCTGTCGCGCGGGAGGCGGTTGGCATGGCGAAGAAGGCCAAGCAGGGGGACGTCACGCCGATCGGCGGGTCCGCGGTGAAGTTCTGGACGGTGGCCGAGGTGGCCGAGACACTGCGCGTGTCGAGGATGTCGGTCTATCGGCTGATCCATGGCGGCGAGTTGGAAGCCGTCCAGTTCGGCCGGAGTTTCCGCGTCTCGCAGGAAGCCCTGGACGCCTATCTGAAGAAGGCGTACTACCAGACCGGGTAATCCTGGGATCGGGAGAGCGATCGGGCCTCCGAGCGGCCGCGACTGGCGCGGCGACATAATGCGGTCCATGAGCCACCATCCTCTCGACCCGACCAGCCACACCATCGAGATGGAGCAGATCGACGAGCTGAACGCGAAGCTCGCCGACGAACACGTGCCGGCGATCACCACCGGAGAGCTCGAACTGACCGGCTCACCGCTGCCCGGCAGCGGCGGCCAGAGCCTGTCCGGGCACGAGGTGGTGATGAAGGTCAGCTGGCGCGGAACGCCCGACTTCCCCGACATCTACGGCGAGTTCGGCGCGGCCGGGACGACCGAGCCGTCGACCCACGTGCTGTTGCACACGTCGCAGCTGCGTGAGCTCAGCCGGCTGCTGCACTGCAGCCATCACTGGGGCCTCTGAAGCCCTCAGGGGCGCTCGAACACCACGGTGAAGTCCCGAGCGCCCGGCCAGAGCGCATGCTGGGGCAGAACGTCGATCCCGCAGGCCCGCGACCCGAGACCGTGCACCGCGTCATCCAGATAGAGGTGGACGACCGGCGAGTCCGGGAGTTCGTACGGGTGCCGGGCCGCATCCAGCTCGTGCGGTGTGTGCCGGGTGAGGGTGAATCCGGGCCGATGCCCGTCCATCCCCGGCTCCGTCCGGACCACCAGCGCCGGGCCGTCCGGACCGGCCAGCACCAGTCGGCGAAGCTCGCTGCGATGGCCGGTCTCCTGCGGTCGTGAGTACCGCACGTTCAGCTCGTCGACGTCCGCGGAGAACGCACCGACCCGGGCGGCCCGCGAACTGTCGGGATAGGACTCGTCCGGACCGGTGCCGAACCAGTCGGCGTGGCTCAGCTCCGCCGGCAGCTCGAGGTGGATGCCGACCCGTGGCCAGGTGCTGTCCCAGCCGAGCGACGGCGTGACCTCGACCCGGAGTCTCACCGCGGCGTCGTCGAGCGCGGTCCAGCGATAGGTCACGTCCACGAATCGAGCGCCGTTGGCGACCCCGACCCTGGTGTACGTCGACACCGACCCCGGCCCCCGTCTCCCGGCCCCGCATCCACCGACAGCACCCGGGTCACCAGCCGGTCCAGCCCCTGCCCTCGCCAGCGGGTCTCCGAGGACGGTCCGGGCGCGCCCTCGCCGGCGGTCGTCTCGGGGCCGGCCAGCTCGAAGCTGCCCCGCATCTCGCTGCGGTCGTTGTCGGTCGGGCCCCGCCAGAGCTCCAGGCTCGGCCCACTCACCGTGAGTCCGGCCAGCTCCCGGAGCAAGCCGGTCTCCAGATCAAGCACGGCCGCACCGATCCTGCCCGACTTGTCAGCGTCGGCGATCGCTCTGGCGATCCCTGACGCTGACAACTCGGGGGACAGGGCGCGCTGGGCCCAGGAGACGACGTGGCCGGCCGGCGCCCACTCGGTGTCGGCGGCCTGCTCGGCCCGGACGGTCAGCCAGTTCTCGCCCCGACCTTCGTTACCTGGATCTGCCGGCTCCAGGTCGGCCGGCAGGTCGAGGTCGACCCCGGCACCGGCAGCCAGCACCGGTACGTCCAGCTCGAGCGACTGCACCGGCTCGCCGTCCGCCTCGACCACGGCCACGAACCGCAGGTCATCGGTCGTCGCGCTGTGTCGCCGGTTCCGGATCGTGACCCGGCCCGGGGAATCGAGGGTGATCACCACGGGAGCGTTGGTGATCGCGAACTCGGCCAGCCCGGGGGTCGGGGTCTCGTCGGGCAGCACCATCCCGTCCATCACGAAGTTGCCGTCGTGGACGACCTCGCCGAAGTCGCCGCCGTACCCGTAGTAGGGCGTGCCGTCCGGAGCGTGCGTCAGCAGACCATGGTCGCGCCACTCCCAGATGAACCCGCCCTGGAATCGCGGGATAGCGCCTCGATCAGCTCGTCGTAGTCGGCCAGCGCGCCCGGCCCGTTGCCCATCGCGTGCGCGTACTCGCACATGATGAACGGCTTGCGCCGGATCCTCGACGGTGCCCCGGTCCCGTGTCCGGGATCGAGCCCGACTCGCCGGCGATGGCGGCGCAGTCGACCAGGTTGGGATACATCCGGGAGTAGACATCGGAGTACGCCCCGGTGTAGTCGCCCTCGTAGTGCACCGGGCGGCCCGGGTCGCGGCCGTGCACCCAGGCCGCGTTCGCCGCGAGGTTCCGGCCGGTGCCGGCCTCGTTGCCGAGCGACCAGATGATCACGCTCGGGTGGTTCTTGTCCCGCTCGACCGTCCGTTCGATCCGGTCGAGATAGACCTCGGCATAGCGCGGATCGTCGCTCGGGTTGCCGACCCAGCCCTGGAACACGAAGCCGTGGGTCTCGATGTCGCACTCGTCGATCACCCAGAAGCCCGAGCTCGTCGAGCAGCTCCAGCACCTCCGGATGCGGCGGATAGTGGCTGGTCCGGACCGCATTCACGTTGTGTCGCTTCATGGCCAGGAGATCGGCCCGGGCGTGCCCGGCGTCGAACACCCGGCCGCGGATCGGGTGGGTCTCGTGCCGGTTCATCCCGCGGAACGTGACCGGCGCGCCGTTCACCAGCAGCTGCGCGTCCACGATCTGCACGGTCCGGAAGCCGACCCGGAGGGTGACCTGGTCTCGCCGCTGCTCGCGACCGTGGCCTCGTACAGCCTGGGGGACTCAGCCGTCCACGGCTCGACCGCGCCGACCTCCAGCAGCAGCGCTCGCGGGACCGTCCAGGGTGGTCTCGAAGCCCAGCTCCGGGATCGCGAGGGTGATCGGCCACGCGGCGTCGCCTGCGGTCAGCTCGGGCCGGACGTTCCCGTTCCCGTCGGCGTAGCCCCCATCGCCATAGGCACAGTCCAGCCAGACGTCGTCGATCGCCCCGACCGGCCGGGCCAGCAGCGTGACGTCGCGGAAGATGCCGGGCAGCCACCACTGGTCCTGGTCCTCGACGTAGCTCATCGACGACCACTGAGAGACCCGGACCGCGAGCACGTTCCGCCCCGGCACGAGCGCCGAGGTGACGTCGAACTCCTGGACCAGCCGGCTGCCCTTGCCGACGCCGATCTCGGTGCCGTTGAGCCAGACCCGGTAGACCGACTCGACCCCGTCGAAACGGAGCAGCACCCGCTCGGCGTCCCAGCCCGGGTTCTCGAACGAGCGTGCGGTGGTCGGCGGTCGGGTTCTCGTCCGGAACGTACGGCACATCGACCGGGAACGGGAACTGGACGTTGGTGTAGATCGGCTTTCCGTACGCCCACTCATCGCCCGCGGCGGCGCCGTCGTGGAAGGCAGGCAGCACCCAGTGGGACGGGACGGCCATCCTCGTCCAGCCGGCCGCATCCGAGTCGTCGTGGTCGGGGTCCGCGAACGTGGCGTCCAGACGGTGGTGGCTCGGGTGCAGCCGGAAGCGCCAGTCGCCGTTCAGGCTGAGCGTCGGAGCGTCGGAGTGGACCCAGGCCCGGGCCGGGGTACGGCTGCCGCCGCCGGTTGTGAAGTCCTCGACATAGCTCGCCACGACCAGCACGCTATCGGCCGCGCTCCTCGGGTTCGCCAGCCGGTCGTACGGACGGGTAGGATCACGTGTCCGTCCGGCAATCTCCGGACGAGCTACGAAGAGGATCTCGAGACCACGTCTGTCTCGGGAGGTCGAGAGGGCAAGGTCTGTGGGTTCGGTCATCAAGAAGCGTCGCAAGCGGATGGCGAAGAAGAAGCATCGCAAGCTGCTGAAGCGCACACGCATCCAGCGCCGTCGCGCCGGCAAGTAGGCCGCGCGCACCTCGGCCAGCCGAACTCAGCGCCTCGCCGGTCGTCAGGGGGACTCCATGTCACGCGTCGTCCTGGTCACCGGGGTGTCGCGCGACCTCGGCGCCCGGTTCGCCCGGGCGCTGGCGGCCGAGGGCAGCTATGAGGTGATCGGTGTCGACGTGCTGCCGCCGCGGCACGATCTCGGCGCCGTCTCGTTCGTCAGGGCCGACATCCGCAACCCGATCATCGCGAAGGTGATCGCGTCCCGCGAGGTCGACACCGTCGTTCACATGGCGATGGTGGTCACCGCGGGCAGTGCGGGCGGCCGGTCGGCGATGAAAGAAATCAACGTCATCGGCACCATGCAGCTGCTGGCGGCCTGCCAGAAGTCGGAGACCTTCGACAAGCTGGTCGTGCAGAGCTCGGTGTCGGTGTACGGCGCTTCGCCGCGCGATCCGGCCAAGTTCTCCGAGGAGATGTCGCCCCGGAACTCTCCGCGGACCGGCTTCGGCAAGGACTCGATCGAGATCGAGGCGTACGTCCGCGGCCTGGCTCGGCGCCGGCCGGACGTGGTGGTCAGCACGTTGCGACTGGCCAATCTGATGGGCGCCGGGGTGGACAGTCACGTCACCCGTTATCTGTCGCTGCCGGTCGTGCCGCGGGTGATGGGCTTCGACGCCCGGCTCCAGTTCCTCCATCCGAGCGACGCCGTGCGGGCCCTGCTCTGGGCGACCCGGGAGGAGCTGCCGGGGACGTACAACGTGGCGGCCGACGACATCGTCACGCTCAGCCAGGCGATCCGGATGATGGGCCGGCCGTCGTTGTCGGTGCCCCAGTTCGCCGCGCCCACGATGGCCGGGCTGATCCGCCAGGCGCGGCTCGGCGACTTCTCGGCCGATATGGTCGACGCGCTCACGTACGGCCGGGCGATGGCCACTGATCGATTCGCACGGGCGACCGTGGCGATCGACGGCACCGGCTTCGTACCGGCGTACACCAGCCGGCAATGTGTCGAGGAGTTCGTCGGGGTGTCCCGGCCGGGGCTGCTCGATCCGGTCCGCGTGACGGCGGCGCTGGACACGATCGAGGGCGCGCTGAGCGTGCGGACCGCGGGAGCCGGGCATGGCTGACGCGGAGATCATCCAGCTCGGCAGCCGCGGCGAGGCAGGCCGGGGCAGTCGGAGTGCGCCGTCCCGCGCCGCCCGCGGGCTGGCCGGCGGGGCACGCGAACAGTACGCGCGCTGAGTCTGCCGAAGCGCCACGCCCGAGCCCCACGACAAGCTCAGGGCGCGTTTCACGACCCATCCGCGCCGAGCCGGACACCGGTACGGTTCCTGAGCCTGTCGACGCGCAAGCCACACAGCACACCCCGCGCCGCCCACGCAAGACCGCTCCCCGGAAGCCGGTGATCGCGCAGCCCGCGACGCCCGAGCCCGAGGCCGAGGAGGAGACGCCGGAGGATCTCGGTGCGGACGTACGCGTGGCGGAGACGGCGGCGGGATCGTCGGGCGGATCCGGCTGGCAGTCCGGCGAGGTCCCGCCGACGCTCGATCTCGGGGCCGTACTGACCGAGCTCGGCGAGCTGTTCCGGAAGCTGGTCGGCAGCCTGGGCGACGTTCCGATCGACCGGGTCCGGCAGCTCGCCGCAGACCCGGTGAAGAGCCTGTTCTCGCTCGCTCAGACGCTCGGCGTCGACTGGCAGACGACGCTGGACGACGCGGTCGGCTTCGCGCGCTCGCGGATGACGGGGACGTACGCGGTCGACGAGTTCGGCTTCGACCCTGAGTTCACCGAGAAGATCTTCCTGCCGGTCGATGCGGCCGCTGGTCCGGAGCTGGTTCCGGGTCGAGCTGCGTGGGGTCGAGAACATCCCGCTCACCGGTTCGGCGCTGCTGGTCTCCAACCACGCCGGCACGCTGCCGCTGGACGGCATGGTGCTGCACACGATGGTCTTCGACGAGCTCGCCCGGCACGTCCGGATGCTCGGTGCCGACCTGGTCTTCAAGACTCCGTACTCGCACGACTTCGCGCGCCGGATCGGTACCACGCTGGCCTGCGCCGAGGACGCCGAGCGGCTGCTGCACTCCGACCAGCTCGTCGCGGTGTACCCCGAGGGGTTCAAGGGCCTCGGCAAGCCGTTCGCGGACCGCTACAAGCTGCAACGGTTCGGCCGCGGCGGCTTCGTGTCCGCCGCGGTCCGGGCCCAGGTGCCGATCGTCCCGGTGTCGGTGGTCGGTTCGGAGGAGATCTATCCGCTGCTGTCCGGGGCGCCGACCATCGCCCGTGCCATGGGTGTGCCGTACTTTCCCGGTGACCCCGCTGTTCCCGTGGTTCGGGGTGATCGGGATGATTCCGCTGCCGAGCAAGTGGATCATCTCCTTCGGGGAAGCGATCGCCACCGACGAGCTGCCGCCGGGCGCCGCCGACGACCCGATGGTTGTCTTCAACGTCACCGATCAGGTCCGCGAGACGATCCAGCACTCGCTGTACGAGCTGCTGATGCAGCGCCGGAGCGCCTTCTTCTGAGCTGTTTCGGCGCGTTCGCTCACGCGGCGCGCCTGGCCCACATGACATCGGCGAATCGATCCGGGTAGACGCGGACGGATCCGCCGATCTTCGTCGGCTTGCGAAGGCGGGCGCATGATAGAGCTCGGACCCCGGCGCGGAGTTGGTAGAGCGTTCAACTATGTTGAGACATGCCCCCGAAAGGATCCCCCCATGAACGTGCGAAGCATCCTCAACAGACTCCCCGAACGGCTCGCGACGGGTGCGTACATCCTGCACTCCGGTATCGAGAAGTGGCATGGCAGCGCCGAGCAGGCGGCCGGCTTGCACGGCATGGCGGCCGGTGCGTACCCCTTCCTCAAGGACATCCAACCGACCACGTTTCTCAAGCTGCTGTCGGTCGGCGAGATGACCACTGGTGCGCTGCTGCTGATCCCGTTCGTTCCTCAGGCGGTGGCGGGCGTCGCGCTCAGCACCTTCTCCGGCGGGTTGGTCACCATGTATCTCCGGACACCAGCCCTGCACAAGCCCGGCAGCGTCTGGCCGACCCAGAACGGGACCGCGATCAGCAAGGACATCTGGATGTTCGCCATCGGCAGCGGACTGGTGTTGGACAAGCTGCTCGAACACTGAGTACGCCGCCCGACCTGTCGTCGATCGACCTTGCGCGCCCAGAAATGGTGTCGGGAAGCGCTTTCTGAGACGGGCCAGGTCGCTGGACGACAGCGTCGTCATCCACAGCTCGTGGCCTGAATCGACGTTTTCCACAGCTCGGGCCGACGCGCGGACGATCGGCAGTCATTTCCCCAGTGTGGGGGTATGGACGACATCGATCGGGCCTTGCTAGCGGGCCGGGGTGTGCTGGCGATCCGCGACCACCCCGCACTGGTCCGGTCCATTCAGCGGCGCTGTGCCGACGGCCGGCTGATCCGGTTCGGTCTCGGGGTGTATCTCGCGCCCGAGTGCGCGGGCGATCCGGAGTCCAGGATCCTGGCGGCCGCACTCTGGTCGGCGGACGGTGTGCTCACCGGTCGAGCCGCCGCGAGGCTGACCTTCTGGCCTCAGATCAGCGTGCCGACCATCTCGATGTCTGTCCCGACCAAGCGACAACCGGTCGTGGGAACCGTGCTGGTTCGGGAGCGACTCCCGGACGAGCTGGTCTGGTGGCGGGGCCCGATCCGGGTGACCAGCCCCGCTCTGACCGCTCTCGATCTGGTCGCTGATGTCGGAGGTGAGGGTATCGATCGGGCGTTGCTGTCCGGCCGGGTCTCCCTCGCGGACATGCATCGCGCGCTGCAGCTGACGCCGCGCCGGCTCGGCAACCGGGAGCGTCGCCTCCTGCTGCACGACTCCCGGGACAATCCGTGGTCCGAGGCGGAGCGGCTGCTGCATGCCCGACTCCGAGCGGCCGGTATCCGTGGCTGGCACGCCAATGTCGAACTGCGCGTCCGAGGCCGCACCTACTTCCTCGATGTCGAGTTCGATGGACTGATGCTCGGCATCGAGGTCGACGGCTACGAGGTCCACGGTCCGCACAACAGGGAGCAGTTCCAGAAGGATCGGCGGAAGTGGTCGACGCTGACCTCGGTCGGCTGGCGACTCCTGCACTTCACCTGGCACCAGCTGGAGGACGAGTCCGAGTGGGTCATCGCGACCGTCGTGTCGTCCATCGACCTCGCCCGCGCCGAAAAGGCCCGAGGAAACGGTTTCCCGGGAAGCTCGGGTCGCTGAGCGACGTCGGGCAATCCCAAACCGTCGATGAGCCGTCAGGAGAAGCCCGACGAGACCACGGTCGGCGAGCCGGCGACCGCGGTGAACCGGCGCGGTCTGCTTCGCAGCGGAGCGCTCATCGTCGGCGCGGCCGCCGGCGGGGCCGGCGGGCCGCGGCCGCCGCCCTGACCGGCACGACAGCGGCGCAGGCGGCGGACGGCGACACCCTGCTCGTCGGTCGGTCGAACGAAGCCGGGGCCGACCGGCGTGTCGTCCATCGACCCCGCGCGCCCTGAAAAGGTCTGGGGAAGCGATTTCTGGTGTGCGTCGGGTCGCTGAGCGACACCCTCAAAGCGCGAGCAGCAGGAGCGGCGTGGCGACCAGGGCGGCGGCGAGCAGGTACACGGCGGCGGCCAGCGGCCGGGAGTAGCCGGCATCCGGACGAGTCAGCCGCTGAACCCGCAGCAGGACACCGGTCTGCCCGGCGCCGAGCGCCTCGGTCGGGACCGGGGTGTCCGCGAGCGCGACAAGCGCGCGGGCCAGCGGGCGGTCGCCGACCCGGTGCCGGGCCGCGTCGTCGGCCAGCATCTCGACCAGCAGACGGCACTCGCGCTCGGGCAGCTCGCTGCGGACCGCGACCGGGAACGCCCGGTGCAGGGCACTGAACGTGTCCAGCACCAGGTCGTGCCGGGCCCGGACGTGCGCGTTCTCGTGGGCGATCACCGCGGCGACCTCGTCGCGGGCCAGCAGGGACAGGGTGCCGGCGCTGAGCACGACCCGGGACCGGCGGAGGCCGGGCAGGCAGTACGCCACCGGCAACCGCTCGGCCAGCACCCGAAGGGTGGCGTTGGTGGGATGGGCCTCGACCTCGTCGAGCAGGTCGACAGCGAGCCGGTGTCTGGCCCGGCGCAGCGACGTCGCCCGTGCCACCCGAATCAGGGACGAGACCAGCCGCCACACCACACTGATGATCAGCGCCGTCAGCAGGATGGCGAGCAGGATCGCCCACCAGGGCGCGTCGCTGCGGATCCCGACCCATGAAGCGGGGTCGAGCATGGTCGCCCCCACCACCCAGAGGGCGACCGCCACCGCGGCACCGATCACCGAGACCAGCGCGGCCAGGGTGCCGGCCTGCCACAGGACGACCGCTGCCCGCGGCACCCGGTAGAGGAAGCGCCAGCGCGCCACCCACAGCGGGGCCGGGCCGACCAGCACCAGCGCCAGGCCACCGAGGACCGCCGCCCAGAACAACGGGTCGGCGGGCAGTGCGAAGCTGCTCACCGCGGATCCGGCGCAGCGGGTCGCCGACCGCCCTGAGTACGACGCGAGCCGCCAGCGTCGCGCTTCGCCGGTTCAGACTCGGACGCGGACTCGTCCAGCCGCGCGAGCGCGGCGCGCATCGCCGCGGCATCCTCCCGGCTGACCCGCCCGACGAACGCCACCAGCTCGGCGGTGCGTTCGGTCTGATCCGCCGCGAGCGCGGTGTGCATGACCTCGGCCACCAGGTCCTCGCGACTCTGGGCGGCCGCGTACCGGTACGCGCGGCCGTCGCGCTCGCGGACCACCAGGCCCTTCTTCGCCAGCCGGTCGAGCACCGTCATCACCGTGGTGTAGGCCAGCTCGCGGTCCCGCCCGAGCCGGGCGTGGACTTCGCGGACCGACCGGGTTCCGGTGTTGTTCCACAGCTCGTCCATCACGCTGCGTTCCAGCTCACCGAGGGTGTTCACGACGCGAGAATACTACGCATCTACTACCCATGACGTACTACGTTGCTTAGTACGACGCAGCGTAGTAGTTTCGGAACGACGCCACCCGGTGTCGGCCCGAGGGAGAGCCCGTTCATGGATCTCGTCACGCTGTCGCGCTGGCAGTTCGCGATCACCACCGTCTACCACTTCTTCTTCGTCCCGGTGACGATCGGCCTTGCGGTGCTGGTCGCCGTGCTGCAGACGGCCTGGACCCGCGGCCACCAGCCGGCGTACCTGAAGCTGACCAAGTTCTTCGGCAAGCTCTTCCTGATCAATTTCGCGCTGGGCGTGGTGACCGGGATCGTCCAGGAGTTCCAGTTCGGCATGAACTGGAGCGCTTACTCCCGCTTCGTCGGCGACATCTTCGGGGCGCCGCTGGCCCTGGAGGGTCTGCTCGCATTCTTCCTGGAGTCCACGTTCCTCGGCATCTGGATCTTCGGCTGGGGGCGGCTGAACGAGAAGTTGCATCTGGCGATGATCTGGCTGGCGGCCTGTGGATCGGTGCTGAGTGCGTACTTCATCCTGGTCGCCAACTCGTTCATGCAGAACCCGGTCGGCTACACCGTCAACACCGCCCGCGGCCGGGCCGAGCTGACCGACTTCTGGGCCGTGCTGACCAACCCCGTGGCGCTGATCACCTTCCCGCATCAGCTCTTCGGCTGCTTCATGGTGGCCGGCGCCTTTCTGGCCGGGGTGGCCGGCTGGCACCTGTGGCGTTCGAGCCGCGCCGGCGACGACGAGCGCGTGAGCGCCGTGGACACGTCCGCGTTCCGCAAGGCCGTGAAGCTCGGTGCGATCACCCTGCTGGTCGCCGGGCTCGGCATCACGATCACCGGCGATATCCAGGGCAAGGTGATGACGCAGGTGCAGCCGATGAAGATGGCCGCGGCCGAGGCCCTGTACGACACCGAGGCGCCGGCCTCGTTCTCGGTGATCACCATCGGAACGCCGGACGGCCAGCACGAGCTCTGGGCGATCAAGGTCCCGCACCTGCTGTCGTTCCTGGCCACCGGCACCTGGAACACCTCTGTGCAAGGCATCCGCGAGCTCCAGGCGCAGTACACCCAGACGTACGGGCCGGGGACGTACAGCCCGAACATCCCGCTGACCTACTGGTCGTTCCGCTGGATGGTCGGACTCGGCTTCGCAGGGATGATCGCCGGCGCCTGGCTGTTGTTCGCGATCCGGCGTGGCCGTTCGCCCAGCGGTCGCTACTGGCCGGTGCTGTTCGTCGCGCTTCCGCTGCTTCCGCTGCTCGCCAACAGCTTCGGCTGGATCTTCACCGAGACCGGTCGTCAACCCTGGCTGGTCTTCGGGCTGCTGACCACCGCGGCAGGTGTCTCGCCCCACAACAGCATCGGCGAGGTGCTCACCTCCATGATCATCTTCACCGCCCTCTACGGAATTCTCGCCGTGATCGAGGTCCGGCTGATGCTGAAGTACATCCGCGAGGGCCTGCCGGACGTCTCCGACTCCGAGATCACCACCGACGCCGACGCCGATGCTCCGCTGAGCTTCGCCTACTGAGGAGGGAGAATCGCCATGGATCTCACCGTCGTCTGGTTCGTGATCATCGCCGTACTCTGGATCGGCTACTTCGTGCTGGAAGGCTTCGACTTCGGGGTCGGCATGCTGATGCCGATCCTCGGCCGCGGCGATCGCGAGCGCCGCGTGGTGCTGAACACGATCGGCCCGCACTTCGACGCCAACGAGGTCTGGGTGATCGTCGCCGGCGGGGCGACGTTCGCGGCGTTCCCGGACTGGTACGCGACGCTGTTCAGCGGTTTCTACCTACCGCTGCTGTTGATCTTGGTTGCCCTGATCGTCCGGCTGGTGGCGATCGACTACCGGAGCAAGCGGCCCGAGCTCGCCTGGCGCCGGCGCTGGGACGTCGGCATCGTGGTCGGCTCGGCCGTGCCGGCCCTGCTCTGGGGTGTGGCGTTCGGCAACATCCTGCGCGGTGTGCCGATCGACGCCGACGGCGAGTACGTCGGTGGCTTCCTCAACCTACTCAACCCGTTCGCCCTACTGACCGGGCTGGTCACGCTGACCGTCTTCCTCACGCACGGCGCGGTCTTCGTGGCGCTGAAGACCGAGGGCGTGATCCGGGACCGGGCGCGGGCGTTCGCCGCCCGGGTCGGCCTGGTCGCGGCCGGACTCGCGGTGATCTTCCTGAGCTGGCTGAATCTCGCGCACGGTAACGCGATCTCGGCGGTGCTGAGCCTCGTCGCGGCGGCGGGCCTGGTCGGCGGCCTCGCCGCGAACCGGATCCGGCGGGAGGGCTGGGCGTTCGTCGGTACGGCCGTGGCCATCGCGTTCACCTTCGCCGCCGCATTCGTGGCGCTGTTCCCGAACGTGATGCCGAGCACGCTGAACCCGGCCTGGAGTCTCACCGTGGCCAACGCATCCTCGACGCACTACACGCTGAGGATCATGACCTGGGCCGCGGTGATCATGACCCCGGTGGTGGTGGCCTACCAGGTGTGGACGTACTGGGTCTTCCGGAAGCGGCTGGACGTGTCCTCGATCCACGACGACGTCCAGCTGCCGGAGGGCGCACCGAGCAAGGTCTCATGAGCGCCACCCCGCGCGGACCGGTCGACCCGCGGCTGCTCGGCCGAGCGCGGGCTACCCGCGGCTATCTCGTCGCAGGGGCCGCGACCGGCAGCGTGACCGCGCTGTTGATCATCGCCCAGGCTTGGCTGCTGGCGACCGGAATCGCCGGCAGCTTCGCCACCCACGACCTGACGGCGGTACGGGCTGTGGTCGCTCCGCTGGTCGTCGTGTTCACGGCCAGGGCGGTGCTGCGCTGGCTGGACGCGGTGGTGGCGGCTCGCGCCGCTGCCGCGGTGAAGTCCCGGCTCCGCTCCGACATCCTCGCCGCCCGGCTGCACAGCCCGCAGGCCGATCTCAAGCCCGGAGCTCTGGTCTCGGTGCTCACCCAGGGGCTCGACGCCCTCGACGGCTACTTCTCGCGGTATCTGCCGCAGCTGGTGCTGGCCGTGACCGTCCCCGTCCTCGTCGGGGTCGCGATCTGGACCGCTGACTGGGTGTCGGTCCTGATCGTCGCGCTGACCGTACCGCTGATCCCGTTCTTCATGATCATGATCGGCCGATTGACCGAGTCGAGAGTCCGCCGTCGGGCCCGGGTCCAGGCCCGACTCGCCGACCACTTCGCCGACCTGGTGGCCGGTCTGCCGACGCTCCAGGTGTTCGGCCGGGCGCACGCCCAGGCCGAGGGTCTGCGGCGGACCGGCGAGGCGCATCGCCGGGAAACCCTTGGTTCGTTGCGAATCTCCTTTCTCTCCGCGTTGGTGCTCGAGCTGTTGGCCACCTTGTCGGTCGCCCTGATCGCGGTCGGCATCGGGCTGCGCGTCGTCGACGGAGAGCTCAGCCTGTTCACCGGGCTGTTCGTGTTGATCTTGGCGCCGGAGGTCTACCTGCCGCTGCGCCAGGTCGGCGTGCACTACCACGACAGCGCGGACGGGGTGGCGGCCGCGGAACTGGCCTTCGGGCTGATCGATGCGGCTCCGCCGGTGTCCGGTGGTGATCGTCCGGTGCCCGACCTGCGGACGTCGTTGATCGAGTTCGACCGGGTCGAGGTCCGCTATCCAGGCACCGAGCGCCCGGCGGTCCGCGACGCGAGCCTGCTCGTCGGGCCGGGCGAGCTGGTCGTCCTGGCCGGCGGCAGCGGCGCGGGCAAGTCGACGTTGCTGGCCGTCCTGCTCGGCTTCGTCCGGCCGACCGCCGGCCGGGTGCTGGTCGGCGGCGTCCCTCTGGCGGAGCTCGACCTCGACGCCTGGCGGGGCGCCCTGGCGTGGGTGCCGCAGCAGCCTGCTCTGCTGGCCGGCACGATCGCGGAGAACGTACGTCTCGGTGCGCCGGGTGCGCCGACGGCCCGGGTCGTGGCCGCGCTGCGTCGCGCCGGCGCGGCCGGCCTCGATCCGGATCGGGTGTTGTCGGCCGGGGGAGAGGGGCTTTCCGACGGTGAGCGCCGGCGGCTGGCCCTGGCCCGGGCGCTGCTCCGGCTTGACTGCGGCGGCGGCCAGTTCCTGCTGCTGGACGAGCCGACCGCGGGCCTGGACATCGACACCGAGCTGACGGTGATCGACGGTCTTCGCGAGGTCGGAGTCGCTGCTCTGGTGGTCAGTCACCGGGCGGCGGTGCTGGCGGCCGCCGATCGGGTCGTCGAGCTGGCGGTTCCGGTCGGTGCGGGTGATCACCGATGACCGGCGCGGTGCTGTCCGGTGATCGTCGCCGGCTGCTGGGCGCGATCGGGCTCGGCGCGCTGGCGCTCGGCTGCGGCGTCGCTCTGCTGGGTACGTCGGCCTGGCTGTTGTCCCGCGCCGCGGAGCATCCCCCCGTGATGTATTCTGATGGTCGCGATCGTCAGTGTCCGGGCGTTCGGGCTCGGCAAGGCCGTGTTCCGGTACGTCGAACGGCTGCTCGGGCACGACCTCGCGCTCCGGAGGCAGGCCGCACTGAGGATCGAGACCTACCGCGCCCTGACCCGCTCGACCTGGGTCGGCCGACGCAGCGGCGACCTGTTGTCCCGGGTGGTGAACGACGTCGAGGCCGTCCAGGACCTGGTGGTCCGGGCCGTCGTACCGATCGCCTCGGTCGGCCTCGTCGCGGTGTCGACGACACTCGTCCTGGCCCTGCTGTCGCCGATGGCCGGTGCGGTGGTGGCCGTCTCCGCGTTGCTGGCCGGCGCGCTGGTGCCCGTGGTCGCCGGTCGGCTGGCCGCATCGGCGACGGCCGCGCTGGCCCCGCTGCGCGGCGAGCTCGCCGCGGTGGCGGGCGATGCGGCGGATGCGGCGCCCGACCTGATCGCGTACGCGGCCGGACCTCGGATCGAGGCGCGGCTCGGCGAGGTCGACGGCCGGCTCCGCCGCGCCGAGGCACGGGCCGCCTGGACCAGTGGTCTGGCCGGTGCCGCCCAGGTGTTGGCCGCGGCGCTGGCCGTGGTCGGTGCGTTGGTCGTCGGCGCGGGGCAGGTCGCGGCCGGAACCCTTCCGCCGGTGCAGCTGGCGGTGCTGGTACTCACCCCGCTCGCCCTGCACGAGGTGCTCGGCACCCTGCCGACGGCTGCGCTGGCGTGGCGGCGGGCGCGGGCCGCGCTGGGTCGGGTGTCGGATCTGCTGGACGCGCCGCCGGTCGGCACGCCCGACCGGGCCGCCCGCGATCCGGTCGAGTCGTCGACGGACTGGCGCGGAGTGGTCGTCCGCGGATTGTCGGCGGGTTGGCCCGGTGTGGAGCCGGTGGTGGCCGACCTGGACCTGACGATCCGGCCGGGCGAGCGGGTCGCGCTGGTCGGGCCGACCGGAGTCGGCAAGACGACCGTCGCGGCGACGATCATGGGACTGCTGCCACCGGTGACCGGCTCGGTGGAGGTGACGGGCACGATCGGCTGTCTGGCCCAGGACGCGTACCTGTTCGACACCAGCGTCGCCGAGAACGTACGGATCGGGCGACGAGACGCGGGAGACGACGAGATCGCCGGGGCCCTGCGAACGGCGCGGCTCGACCTCCCGCTCGACAGGATGGTCGGGCTGCACGGTGGCGAGGTGTCGGGAGGTGAGGCGCGGCGGATCGCGTTGGCGCGACTGCTGGTGCGACGAGACGACGTACTGATCCTGGACGAGCCGACCGAGCACCTCGATGCGCCGACCGCCACCGCACTGCTGTCCGATCTGTGGCAGCTGACGGCCGGCGCTGCCGTGCTCGTCATCACCCACGACCCAGCTGTCGCGGCCGGCTGCGACCGGGTGGTCGAGCTCGACCACGTCACTGCGCGCGTCGGAGGGCGACTTCGCTCGCCGTCGATGGTGCGGGAAGTGGTCCGTACCTGCGCGGAGTAGCGGTGGCGGGTGCGAGGTGCGTGGCGGGTGCGAGGGTGCGGGCGGGAGCGCGTGATCGGCGTGTCCGCGCCGGGACGATCGACGGGCGTGACCGCATAACCTGATCGCGTGTACCCGGTGCTCGCGGTGATCCTGCTCGCGGTGGCCGGCTTCACCGTGGTGGTGCTGCGACGGTCCCGCGGGAACGCGTCCGCGGTGCGTTCGCAGCTGGAGAGCTTCGGCTATCTGGGCGCGGGCGCCCTTGCGCTGGTGGCCGCGGCAACGCTGGTGATCGGACTCGCCGGAGCGCCCGGCGGCACGGCCGAGCTGGTGGCGATGGTCGGCTTCTTCGCCTTCGTGCTCTATCTCGGGATCGCGTACGTCGTGGCGACCGTGATCGCCCGCCACCCCTGACCCTCGGCACGAATTGAGCCTGCCGGCCGCCCCATACCCCTTTCCGGAAACTGTCGAGTTGCGACTTCGACACGCCGGCGGTGGATGCCGGAGGTCGACAGTTTCCGGAAAGTGACTGACGCTCAGTGCTTGAAACGCCGGCGCAGCGCGAGCGCGGTGGCGACGGCCCCGGTCGTGGCGCCGGCCGCGGCGGCACCGAGCATCCCGATCCGGGCGGCTCGACGACCGGATCGATAGTCGCGGATCTGCCAGTCGTGGTCCTCGGCCCAGTCCAACAGCCGGCGATCGGGGTTGATCGCACAGGGATGACCGATCAGCGACAGCATCGGGAGGTCGTTGTAGGAGTCGGAGTACGCGAAGCAGCGGGCCAGGTCGAGATCGTGTTCGGCGGCCAGCGCCCGGACAGCGTCGGCCTTCGCCGGTCCATGGAGCATGGTGCCGACCAGCCGCCCGGTGTAGACGCCCTCGACGTGCTCGGCCACGGTGCCGAGCGCCCCGGTCAGTCCGAGCCGGTTCGCGATCAGGCCGGCGACCTCGATCGGGGCGGCGGTGACCAGCCAGACCTGCTGACCGACATCGAGATGCATCTGCGCGATCGCCCGGGTGCCGGGCCAGATCCGTGGCGCGATCGCCTCCTCATACATCTCGTTGCCGATCTCGACCAGCTCGTCGACGGTATGGCCCTCGATGAAGCTGAGCATCGTCGTCCGGGCGTCCTCGATGTGTGCGTCCTTCTCGCCGCCGATCATCCGGAAATAGAACTGCAGCCACAGCCCCTTGAGGATCAGCCCGGTCGGAAAGAAGCCACGGCGATACATCCCCCTGGCCAGGTGATACACCGACGCGCCCTGGACGACCGTGTTATCGAGATCGAAGAACGCCGCAGCCCGCCGATCGGTGTGGATCAGCGGCTCGCTCGCCGGTCGCGGCTCGGCGGAGGACTGCTGGCTCACGGTAGCAACCCTAGCCAGAGGGGCCGACAGTCCGAGAGATGATTCCTGACGGGCGCTCCGGGCGGTCTCGGGTCTCGGGGGCGTGGAACACTCGTCGGGTGGCAGCGTTGAGCCCGTCGGATGAATCCGAGCAGCCCCATGCACCGAGCGCCCCCTCGACGACACTGCCGACGATCGTGGTCGACGACGAGGACGACGTCGATGTCGATGCGCTGGTCTCCGCGGCGGCCGGGCCGAGCAATCTGGCGGACCTGGTGGCCGGGCATGCCCGGCAGCGTGGCGACGAGCCCGCCTTGGTGGAGTCCGGCCCGGAAGGTCGGGTACTGACCTGGGCCGAGGTCGACGATCGGGTCTCCGCGCTGGCCGCTGGTCTGGCCCGGCGTGGCGTGCTGGCGGGGCACCGGCTGGCGCTGCGCGCCCCGACCTCCGTGCCGTACGTCCTGGCCTACCTCGCCGCCCTCCGCGCCGGCGTCGTCGCCGTGCCGATGGCCGCTCGGGCCGGTGACGAGCTGTCCGCCCGATGGTTGATCGAGAGCGGCGCCCGGCTGCTGCTCACTACCGGCGACCACGACGCGGGGCACGACGTGGATGCGCTACCGCTCACCGACGACGGGCTCCTCCAGCTCGCCGACCCGATGGGCCCGCCGGTGATCAGCCCACCCGACCGGGAGGCGTTGGCGGTCCTGCTCTACACCGCCGGCACGGCCGAGGAGCCGCGGCCGGTGATGCTCAGCCACCGCGCCCTGCTGGCCGGTGTCGAGGAGATCGGCGGCGGACTCCCGGACGCCGAATCGGTGATCGGGCTGGTGCTGCCACTGTCGGGCGCGTACGGATTGGTCGGAGTGATCGGCAGCTGGATCGCCGCCGGCTGCCGGCTGGTGGTGGCGGACGAGCGTACCGACCTGGCCTCGCTCGCCGAGCAGCAGGCGATCACCCATCTGCCGCTCACTCCGCCGTTGCTGGTCCGGATGCTCCAGCGAGCCACCGCGCAGAACACCGATCTGCGCGGCTCGCTCGGCACGGTGATCGGCCTTGTCTCGGCCGGCGCGCGGCTGCCCTGGCCACTGGTCCGAGAGCTGACCGAACGGACCGGTCTCCGGCTGGCGCAGGCATACGGCCTGACCGAGACCGGACGCGGTATCGCCGGGACGCTTGGCGGCGAGATGTTGGGCCCCGGTCACGTCGGTCGGGCGCTGCCCGGCGCGGAGATCAGGATCGGCGACGGCTCCGAGGACGAGCCCGGCGAGATCTCGGTTCGCGGGCCGATGCTGTTCTCGGGCTACTGGCCGGACGCGACGGGCGGGCCGGATCAGGACGGCTGGTGGCCGACCGGCGATCTCGGCTATCTGCACGGCGACGAGCTGTACGTCCTCGGCCGCTCCGACGACCTGGTGTCGGTCAGCGGGTTCACGGTCTACCCGGCCGAGGTCGAGCAGACGATCGCGGAGTTGGAGGGGGTCGACGCCGTGGCGGTGCTCGGCACCCCCGACGCCGGCGCCGGGCAGCGGCTGGTCGCCGTCGTGGCGGGCTCCGCAACCCCCGACCAGGTGGCCGAGCACTGTCGGCTGGGGCTGCCGGTCTACAAGCGGCCGCGAGAGATCCGGCAGGTCGACGCGTTGCCCCGCACGGTGACCGGGATGATCAGGCGTGGCGCCCTTCGCCGACAACTGGCCGAGGAGCGGCCGTGAGTGAGCATCGCGTCGGCGCGCCAGTGAGCGAACGTGAGCACGCGACGGAGTCCGAGCCTCGCGTGCTCCTGCTGGTCAAGCCGGGCTGCCACCTGTGCGAGGACGCGGCGGCGATCGTCGACGCGGTCTGTGTGGCGGAGGGCGTCGCCTGGAGCGCGCGGGACATCACCGAGGACGCGGAGCTGGCGGAGCGTTATCGGCACGAGATCCCGGTCACCTTCGTCGACGGCCGGCAGCACGACTACTGGCGGGTGGATCCGGACCGACTTCGGGCCGCCCTCCGCGCTCGCCGTTGACATGCTGTTCAACGCAACGACCCTGGCCGGTCTCGTCGAGGGCCGGGTCGATCGGACGTATCGGCGCTGGACGGTCGTCCGACCGCGGGTCGGATCCCGATTCACCACCAGCGCAGGGGTGGTCGAGGTGATGTCGATCGAGCTCGTCGACGGGGCCGCGCTGACCGAGCAGGACGCGCAGCGGGCCGGGTTCGACTCGCTGGCGGCGCTGTCGAGATGGACGGGTAGATCCACCGGAGATCTGTACGAGATCGGCATCAGGCTCGCCGGGCCGGACCCGCGGGTCGCGCTCCGCAACCACGACGGGCTGACCGCCGACGAGCTCACCGACCTGGACGCCCGGCTGACCCGGATGGACGCGGCGGCCGACGAGCCGTGGACCCGGCACGCACTCCGGCTGATCGAGCGCAACCCGGGCGTGGTGTCGACCGAGCTGGCCGCCGAGGCGGGCCAGGAACGTCAGTACTTCAAGATCAGGATCCGCCGGCTGAAGGCCCTCGGCCTGACCGAGAGTCTGGAGATCGGCTACCGCCTCTCCCCCCGCGGCGCCGCCTACCTCGCCTGGTCCGACCGATCCGACTAGCGGTGCCCGAGCTGGCCCTTCGACACGCTCTGCGCACGATGCTTCGGGGCGCCCTTCGACAAGCTCGGACGGGCGCCTCGACAGCTCGGCCTGCCGACCACAACCGACGCTGCGCGCCCGGGAGTGCAGGAGGTTCTGGTGAAACACGCTTTTCCGTTTCACCAGAACCGACGAACGAGCGGGCCCGGAGCGCAGCGGAGCGCGGAGCGAGGCCTGCCGAGCGAAGCAATCAGAACGCGACGAACGACCCGGCCTGGAGCGCAGCGGAGCGCGGAGCGAGCGCTTGCCCGAGTGACGCAATACGCACAGTTTGTTCACGCCTTCACAAGCTCCTAGAGTGAGGACGCTCGGCCCGGCCCCGATGCGGACCGGCCGAACCGATACCGAGCTGACGGGAGCGATGTGGCCGACCAGAGTCCGAGCGGCACGTTGCTGGGTCCGCCCATCGCCGCCGAGCTATTGACCGAGCCGCCTCTCGGCGCGATCGCCAAGGGGATCCCGGCCGCCACCGTAGCCCGGCTGCCGGTCTACCTGCGAGCCCTCGCCGGTCTCGCGGCGCGGGGCGTCGACACGATCAGCAGCGGTGCGCTGGCGGAAGCTGCCGGAGTGAGCTCGGCCCAGCTGCGCAAGGACCTGTCCTACCTCGGCTCGTACGGGACCCGTGGTGTCGGCTACGGCGTGGATTACCTGCGCCTGCAGATCGGCCGAGAGGTCGGCTCCGCGCACGACTGGCCGGTGATCATCGTCGGCCTCGGAAACCTGGGTACGGCGCTGGCCAACTACTCCGGTTTCTCCTCCCGGGGCTTCCGGATCGTCGCGCTTGTCGACTCCGCCGCGGAGCTGATCGGCCGGCGACGGCACGGGCTGGCGATCGCCGACATCACCTCGCTCGAGCAGGTGGTTGCCGACACCGGGGCGGCGATCGCCGTGATCGCCACGCCGGCCGATGCCGCCCAGTCGGTCGCGGACCGGCTCGTCGAGTGCGGCATCACCAGCATCCTGAACTTCGCACCGGCGCTGCTCGCCGTGCCCGAGCGGGTCACCGTCCGCAAGGTCGATCTCGGCCAAGAGCTGCAGATCCTCGCCTACCACGAGCAGCGCAAGTCCGACGGGCCGGCGGTGCTGTGAGCGAGGGTCGGGTGGGCGCGAGCGAACAGGAAACAGCATGAGCATCTTCGTGCTGAGTGTGTCTCACAAGACGGCATCGGTGGAGTTCTTGTCCCAGCTGGCGATGGACGCCGACGGCGCCGCCAAGTTCGCCGACGAGCTGATCGGCAGTGATCATGTCGACGAGGCAGTCGTGCTGTCGACCTGCAACCGGACCGAGCTCTATGCCGCGGTGTCCCGCTTCCACGGCGGTCTGGAGGACACCGCCGAGGCGTTGGCGAGGTTCGCCGGGCTGGGCGTCGGTGAGCTGCAGAACCGGTGCGCGGTCTATTTCGACGAGGGTGCGGTGGCGCACACCTTCGCGGTGGCTGCCGGGCTCGACTCGGTGGTGGTCGGGGAGAGCCAGGTGCTCGGCCAGGTCCGCGCGGCGCTGACCCAGGCGCAGGGCCACGGCACCGTCGGTACGGTGCTGAATTCCCTGTTCCAGCAGGCGATCCGGGTCGGCAAGAGGGTGCACACCGAGACCAGTGTCGGAGCGGCCGGCCGGTCGCTGGTGACCGCGGCGTACGACGTCTTGTCCGGCCAGATCGGAGGACTGGCCGGCCGGCAGGTGCTCGTCGTCGGCGCCGGCTCGATGGCCACGCTGGCCGCCCGGACGGCGGCCGGTTCCGGTGCCGCCGTGACCTGCCTGAACCGGACGTACGCTCGCGCCCACCAGCTCGCCACCTCCTTCGGTGGCCGGGCGCTGCCGTGGAGCGAGCTGCGATCGGCGATCGGGACCAGCGACATCCTGGTCAGCTGCACCGGTGCCCGGGAGTTGTTGATCACCAAGGACGAACTGCGCGGCACCGCCGTACGCGGGGTGGTCGACCTCGCCCTGCCAGCCGACGTCGCCGGCGACGTCACCGAGCTCGGCGTCGAGCTGGTGAATCTGGCGCGCCTGATCGAGGACACCCCCGACTCCGCCAGCGCGCAGCAGATCGAGGCTGCGCGAGCGCTGGTCCGCTCCGAGGTCGGGGACTTCCTCGGTCTGCGGCGCGCGGCGACGGTGGCGCCGACCGTAGTCGCTCTCCGCTCGATGGCCTCGGAGGTGGTGGACGGCGAGATGCGCCGGCTCGACCTTCGGCTGCCCGAACTGTCGGAGCGGGAGCGCGAGGAGGTGCACCGCAGCGTGCGGCGCGTCGTCGAGAAGCTGCTGCACGCACCGACTGTGCGGGTCCAAGAGCTGGCGGCCGACTCCGCCGCCGTCGACTACGCGGCCGCGTTGCGTGAGCTGTTCGCCCTCGATCCGCAGACGGTGGCGGCGGTGATGTCGCCGGAGGTCCCGCGATTATGACGATCGGGCGCGGGGACGATCGGGCCCATCCGGATCGGTGCCCGCCGGTCGCCGCTGGCTCGCGCCCAGGCCGATCAGGTGGCTGCCTCGCTGGCGGCTCTCGGAGTGCCGAGCGAGTTCGTCGGGATCACCACGGCCGGCGATCTCGATGGCCGCGCGCTGACCGAGATCGGCGGCACCGGGGTCTTCACGAGTGCCGTCCGCGAGGCGCTCGCCGACGGCCGGATCGACGTTGCCGTGCACTCACTCAAGGATCTGCCCACGGCGTCGGTGCCGGGGCTGCGGCTGACCGCCGTACCGAAACGGGAGGACACCCGCGACGTGCTGGTCGGCGCGCGGCTCTCCGACCTCCGTGACGGGGCCCGGATCGGGACCGGTGCTCCACGCCGCGCGGTCCAGCTGGTCGAGCTCGGGAAAAGTCTCCGAATCGTTATCGAACCGGTGCCGATCCGCGGCAATGTGGACACCCGGATAGCCCAGGTCAAGGCCGGTGAATGTGATGCCGTTCTCCTGGCGGCGGCCGGATTGAGACGTCTCGGACATCTTTCAGACACATTGGAGGGTTCCTCCAATGTGGATACCGTTGTCAACGGGCTGCCGGCGACCGTTCTGGCCGAGGAGCTGATGCTGCCGGCGCCCGGTCAGGGTGCGTTGGCGCTGGAGTCACACGAGTCGCTCGATACGCCGCGAGCGAACGCGATCGCGCAACTGGACGACCCCGTCAGCCACGCGGAATCCCTTGCAGAGCGGGCATTCCTGGCGACCCTGGAGGCAGGCTGTACGGCACCGGTCGGTGCACGCGCGGTTGTCAAATCGGTCCATGGTATGAGCCTCGATTTGACTCTGACCGCCGTAATTGGGAGAACGTATCTGAGCAACTTGTCAGAACCGACCAAAAGCGGACCGACACCGAACCAGGGTCTTTTCCGTCTCCAGCGGCGCGGCGCGACGGAGGATCCGGTGCAGTTCGGTGCGACTGCGGCCCGGGAGGCGCTGGCACGCATGCTCGCCGAGCCTGTGCCCGACGGGCACGAACAACGCGCCGATCACGCGACGGCGCCGAACACAGAACGCGAGAACCCCCTGTGAGCACAACGTCGGTCCGCAAGTCCCGCACCACGTCCACCTCCGCGTCCACCCCGATGTCCCCCGTCACCCGCGGCCGGGTGATCTTCGTCGGCACCGGCCCCGGCGATCCCGATCTGCTGACCCTGGGCGCGATCGCCGCCCTCGCCGACGCCAGCGCCGTCATCCTCGACTCCGACCGGCAGCAGCCGATCCTGGCCCATCCGGCCATCACGCTCGCCGCAGGACGCGGAGGTCGCCACCCTCGGTCTGTCCGAGGCCGGCCGGCCGCTGTCGCCGTCCGCGCGCGCCAAGATCGTGCTGAAGCACGCCTGTGTCGGCGCCCGGGTGGTCCGGCTCGTGCACGGGGACCCCTTCCTGGACAACGCGGTGGCCGACGAGGCAGCCGCCTGCGTCCGCGGTGGCATCGACTTCGAGGTCGTGCCGGGCGTGTCCAGCCTGACCGCCGTCCCGGAGTACGCCGGGGTCGATCTGACCCACGGCGGCGGCGTGCACTTCGCCTCGGCCACCGACGGCCGGTTCAGCAAGGCCGGCGGCCGCCCCGTGGGGCGCTGCCTCGACCGTGGTGGTCAGCACCGTGGTCTCCATGCTGGCCAGCCTGGTCGACGCCGCGAAGGCCGCCGGCCGGTCCGGCGATGATCATGTCCTGGTCACCCTGCACGGCGGCAGCACCGAGCAGCTCACCATGCCGACCACGCTCGACGAGCTGGTCGCCGTGGTGCGCGCCACCAAGACCCCGGCCGTCGACCCGGCGCACGTGATCATCGGCCTGGCGGCGGAGCAGCGCAGCGAGCTGTCCTGGTACGAGACCAAGCCGCTGTTCGGCTGGCGGGTGCTGGTGCCGCGGACCAAGGACCAGGCCGCGCCGATGGTGGCCCGGCTGCGGACGTACGGTGCGCACAGCGAGGAGGTGCCGACCATCTCGGTCGAGCCGCCGCGCAGCCCGCTGCAGATGGACAAGGCGATCCGTGGGCTGGTCGAGGGCCGCTACGAGTGGGTCGCGTTCACCTCGGTGAACGCGGTCCGGGCGGTCCGGGAGAAGTTCGAGGAGTACGGCCTGGACGCCCGGGCGTTCTCCGGTCTGAAGGTCGCCGTGGTCGGCGAGGTGACCGCCAAGGCCTTGCAGAGCTGGGGAATCGAGCCCGACCTGGTCCCGTCCGGCGAGCAGTCGGCGGCCGGCCTGGCGGCGGAGTTCCCGCCGTACGACGAGGTGCTGGACCCGATCAACCGGGTGTTCCTGCCGCGTGCAGATATTGCCACCGAGACGCTGGCCGCCGGCCTGATCAACCTCGGCTGGGAGGTCGAGGACGTCACGGCGTATCGCACGGTGCGCGCCGCGCCGCCGGACGCGAGCGTCCGCGAGGCGATCAAGACCGGCAAGTTCGACGCGGTCGTCTTCACCTCGTCCTCGACGGTCCGCAACCTGGTCGGGATCGCCGGCAAGCCGCACCCCTCGACGGTGATCGCGGTGATCGGCCCGGCGACCGCCAAGACCTGCGAGGAGCACGGGCTGCGGGTCGACGTGATCGCCGCCAAGCCCTCGGTGGTCGATCTGGCCGATGCGCTGGCGAGCTTCGCCGCCGACCGGCGCGACATCCTGATCGCCGAGGGCGAGCCGGTGCTGAAGCCGTCCCAGCGCAAGCCCACCACGCGCAAGCGGGTCTGAACGAGCTCGCGTACGCGATGCGAGCATCGACCACGCGGTGCTCGCGCCCGCGAGCGGAGGAGAGAACTGTGACGACACGCTTTTCCGTCGTCGCAGTTCTGGACGACGTCGCGGGCCTGGAGCGAGCATCGCATGCGAGCGGAGCGAGCAAGTGATCTGCCCCTGGTCAGGCCGAGGCGCCTGCGGACGACGCCGGCGATGCGGTCCATGATCGCGGAGACGTCGATCGAGCCGCGGCAGTTGATCTTGCCGTTGTTCGTGGCCGAAGGGATCGCCGAGCCGCGGCCGATCACCTCGATGCCCGGCGTGGTCCAGCACACGCTGGACTCGTTGCGCAAGGCGAGTGCGGGAGGCGGTCGAGGCGGGGCTGGCCGGGGTGATGCTGTTCGGCGTACCGGAGCACAAGGACGCGGTCGGATCCGGCGCGCTGGACGAGAACGGCATCCTCACCGCGGCGCTGCGGACCGTGCGCGAGGAGGTCGGCGACGCCCTGCTGGTGATGAGCGACGTCTGCCTGGACGAGTTCACCGACCACGGGCACTGCGGGGTGCTGACTCCGGACGGAGTCGTCGACAACGACGCCACCGTGGAGATCTACGCCGAGATGGCCGCCCTGCACGCCGCAGCCGGGGCCCACGTCGTCGCGCCCAGCGGGATGATGGACGGCCAGGTCGGCGCCATCCGGTCCGCGCTGGACGCAGCCGGTGCCCAGGACGTGGCGATCATGGCGTACGGGGCGAAGTACGCGTCCGCGTTCTACGGCCCGTTCCGCGAGGCGGTCGGGTCGTCGCTGCAGGGCGACCGGAAGACGTACCAGCAGGATCCGGCGAATGTCCGCGAGGCGCTCCGCGAGGTCGCGCTGGACGTCGCCGAGGGTGCGGACATCGTGATGGTGAAGCCGGCACTCGGCTATCTGGACGTGGTGCGCGCGGTCCGCGAGGCGGTCGACATCCCGGTCGCGGCGTACAACGTCTCGGGGGAGTACTCGATGGTCGAGGCCGCCGCCGAGCGCGGCTGGATCGACCGGGAGCGCGCGATCACCGAGACCCTGACCAGCATCCGTCGCGCGGGAGCGGACATGATCTTGACCTACTGGGCCCACGAGTGGGCGGCGACCTACCGATGAGCCGCATTCCCAGCTCCACCTCGCACCCGAACGGTCGTCTTCGCACCCTGCATGCACGGTGCGAAGTGCATCTGCGGGGTGCGAAGTGGGTCCGGTCGGCTGGGTGGGGTGCGACGTCGGATGACTGACGACCGCTCGATCCAAGCCTTTACAAGGGCGCAGCAGGTCATCCCGGGCGGGGTGAACTCGCCGGTGCGAGCGTTCCGGGCGGTCGGCGGCACCCCGCGGTTCATCGCCCGGGCGGCGGGCCCGTACCTCTACGACGTCGACGGCAACGAGCTGGTCGACCTGGTCTGCTCATGGGGGCCGATGCTGCTCGGCCACGCGCACCCCGAGGTGCTTGCGGCGGTGGCGGAGGCGGCAAGCCACGGCACCTCGTACGGCGCCCCGACGATCGCCGAGGTCGACCTGGCCGCCGCGATCATCGAGCGCACCCCGGTCGAGCAGGTCCGGCTGGTCAACAGCGGCACCGAGGCGACCATGTCGGTGCTTCGGCTGGCCCGCGGCATCACCGGCCGGAACAAGATGATCAAGTTCGCCGGCTGCTACCACGGGCATGTCGACGCGCTGCTCGCCTCCGCCGGTTCCGGGCTGGCCACGCTGGCTATTCCGGGCACGCCGGGAGTCACCGCCGCGACCACCGCGGACACCATCGTGCTGCCGTACAACGACCGGGCGGCGGTCGCCGAGGCCTTCGCGACGTACGGCGACGAGATCGCCGCGGTGATCACCGAGGCCGCGCCCGGCAACATGGGCGTGATCGCGCCGGGCGTCGAGGACGGGATCGGCTTCAACCGGTTCCTGGCCGACATCGCCCACGCTCACGGCGCGCTGTTCGTGTCCGACGAGGTGATGACCGGGTTCCGGGTCACCCGCTCCGGCCAGTACGGCCTGGACGGCGTGCCCGGCGACCTGATGACCTTCGGCAAGGTGATGGGCGGCGGCTTCCCGGCGGCGGCGTTCGGCGGCGGGGCCGAGCTGATGGCCCACCTCTCGCCGGTCGGCGACGTCTACCAGGCCGGCACGCTCTCGGGAAATCCGGTGGCCAGTGCGGCCGGCCTGGCCACGCTCCGGCTCGCGACCGACGAGGTCTACGAACAGCTGGACAAGACCTCCGAGGTGCTTCGCGGCGAGGTCTCAGCGGCGCTGAGCGCCGCCGGCGTACCGCATGTCGTGTCCAACAGCGGGAACATGTTCAGCGTCTTCTTCGTGCCATCAGGTGTGGACGCCGTCCGGAACTTCGACGACGCCTCGACGCAGTCGACGAAGGCGTACGCGGCGTTCTTCCACAGCATGCTCGATGCGGGCATCTACCTGCCGCCGAGTGCGTACGAGGCATGGTTCCTGTCCGCGACGCATGATGATGGTGTGATGGACAAGATCGTGTCTGCGCTGCCGGCGGCCGCCGCAGCGGCCGCGGCCGCCGAAGGAGTCAGCGAGTGAGTGCCGAGCCGTCCGACGTGGCGGACGCCGACGTCCCTGATCGGACGGTCGTCCACCTGGTCCGGCACGGTCTGGTCGAGAATCCGCACGGCGTGTTGTACGGGCGGCTGCCCGACTACCACTTGTCGGCACTCGGCCGGGAGATGGCGGCCACGACGGCGAAGTTCCTGGCCGGTCGCGACGTCACCCATCTGCGCTGCTCGCCGCTCGAGCGGGCCCAGGAGTCGATGGAACCCGTCGCGGAGATCTATCCGCTGCCGGTGACCATCGACGGCCGGGCGATCGAGGCTCAGAACCATCTCGAGGGCCAGCAGGTTTCGCTGGGCGGACCGGCGATGCGAGATCCGAAGAACTGGTGGCTGTTCCGCAATCCGCTGAAGCCGACCTGGGGCGAGCCGTACGCCGAGATCGTCGAGCGGATGCGGCTGGTGCTGCGCGACGCGGCGGCAGTCGGCGGCCGGCCACGAGGCGATCGTCGTGTCTCGCACCAGCTGCCGATCTGGATGGCCCGCTGCGACGCCGAGGGCCGGCGGCTCGCCCACGACCCGCGCAAGCGCGAGTGCGCGCTGTCCAGCGTGACCTCCTTCACCCTCATCGCCGGCCGGATCACCTCGGTCGGCTATGCGTCGCCGGCCGCCGACCTGATCCCGCGCGCCAAGAGCAAGAAGTTCGTCGCAGGCGCCTGATGGTTCTCCCCGCCCCGTTCCGGAAACTGTCGACGTGCGGCAGCGACCATTCGACCAGCTCGGCACCGGCGGCGGTTTCCGGAAAGGGCCGGGAGGTTGGGGGTCTGGCTGAGTGTCGCCGTGCTGCTCGGCGTCGGGTTGGCCGGCTGCAGCAGCGGCGACCGCAGTACCGACGGAGGGTACGTCGGCACCTCGGCCAGCCGGGTCACTCTCGTTCCGCCGGCCCAGCGCAAGGCCGTACCGACGGTCTCCGGAGACCGGCTCGGCGGCAGCGGACAGCATCTCCACCGCCGACGTACGCCGGCAAGGTCGTGGTGCTCAACGTCTGGGGCTCCTGGTGCTCGCCGTGTCGGGAGGAGGCGCCGGCGCTCGAGGCGGCCAGCAAGAAGACCGCGGCCACGGCGGCCTTCCTCGGGATCACCACCAAGGACAACGACCCGGCGCCGGCCGAGGCCTTCGTCCGGTCGTTCGGGATCACGTACCCGAGCATCTACGACCCGAGCGGCCAGGTCCTGCTCACCTTCGCCGGCGACCTGCCGCCGAGCGCGATCCCGTCGACCCTGGTGCTCGACAAGCAGGGCCGGATCGCCGCCCGGGTGCTCGGCACGATCTCCACGGACTCGTTGGTCGACATGGTCGACGACGTCGCGGCCGGCAAGTGAGCACCGGCAGATGACCCCCCTCGACATCGGCGGCTGGATGCAGGCCGCGGTCGGCGGATCGATGGCGCTCGCCATCCCGGTCGCGGTGCTGGCCGGGCTCGTCTCCTTCTTCTCCCCGTGCGTGGTGCCGCTGCTGCCGGGCTATCTGGCGTACGCCAGCGGGCTCGGAGCCGCCGAGGTGATCGAGGGCAACACCCACCGGCGCCGGATGCTCGCCGGCGCCAGCTTGTTCGTGCTCGGCATGGCCGTGGTGTACGTGATCACCGGCGCCGTCGTCGGCGCAGCCGGGGAGGCGCTGCTCCGCTATTCGACGATCATCGGCCGGGTGGTCGGCGTGGTGATCATCATCCTCGGGCTGATCTTCGCCGGCGTGCTCCGGATCGGCCAGAGCGATCTGCGGATCACCCGGGTGCCGGCCGTCGGAGTCGCCGCCGCGCCATTGCTCGGGGCCGTCTTCGCGCTCGGCTGGACGCCCTGCATCGGACCGACCCTCGGTGTCGTGCTCAACCTCGCGCTGAACGAAGCCACCGCGCTGCGCGGGATGGTGCTGATGTTCGTCTTCGCGCTCGGGCTGGGGCTGCCGTTCGTCATCGCCGGTCTGGCGTACACCAAGATGGCCAAGACGGTCGGCTTCGTCCGCCGTCATCAGCTCGCCGTGCTGCGGATCGGCGGCTGCTTCATGGTGCTCGTCGGGCTGCTGCTGGTCACCGGCGTCTGGGACCAGCTGATGGCCATGCTCCGCCAGTTCGCCGCCGGCTTCACTCCGGTGATCTGAGCGGGGTGAACCGATGACAAGTGACCTGGAAACCAGCGAAACCGAGCTGCGGATCGAGCCGCCGGCGCCGCCCGGGCCACCGAAGGGCGGTGGCGGGCGGAACCGTACGGGTGACGCGCCGGCCATCGGTTGGCGAGGCGGCCTCAGGTTCGTCTGGACCCAGCTCAGCTCGATGCGGACCGCGTTGGTGCTGCTGTTCCTGCTCGCCTTGGCGGCGATCCCCGGCTCATTGGTGCCGCAGCGCAAGATCTCCCCGATCCGGGTCGACGACTTCCTGACCGCACATCCGGTGCTGGGTCCGATCTACGACAAGATCGGGATGTTCGCGGTCTATTCCTCGCCGTGGTTCTCGGCGATCTATCTGCTGTTGTTCCTGTCGCTGATCGGCTGCATCATCCCCCGGGTCGGGGTGTACGTCGGCGCCGTCCGGGCCGCGCCGCCCGCGACCCCGCGGAACCTGTCCCGGCTGCCGGCGTACGAGCTGCGAGAGATCGGCGACGAGCTGGGCGACCAGCCGGGCGACGAGCTGGGCGACGACGCGGCCCTCCTGGATCGCGCCGCGTCAGAGCTGAAGAAGGCCCGGTACCGGGTGGTCCGTCACGACGACGCTTCCGTCTCGGCGGAGCGCGGCTATCTCCGGGAGGCGGGCAACCTGGTGTTCCACATCAGCCTGCTCGTGCTGCTGCTCGGAGTGGCGATCAACGGGCTCTTCGGCTTCCGCGGCGACAGCGTCGTGGTGGTCGGTCAGGGCTTCTCCAACACTTTGACCCAGTACGACGACCTGACGGCCGGCGCCGCCTTCCGCGAGCAGGCCTTGCAGCCGTTCACCGTGCTGCTGAAGAACTTCGAGGTGAAGTTCGAGACCGGCCCCGTCCAGCACGGAGCCGCCCGGCTGTTCCGGGCCGACGTCGAGGTCAGCGACAGTGTCGGCGCAGCCCCGCAGGCCGAGACGCTCGAGGTGAACCACCCGCTGAACATCGGCGGTACGACCGTGCACCTGATCGCGCACGGGTACGCGCCCCGGGTCACCGTCCGGGACGGGAACGGCAACGTCGCCTTCTCGGGGCCCGTGGTCTTCCTGCCGCAGGACGGGAACTTCACCTCCGCCGGTGTGATCAAGGTGCCGGACGGCCGGCCGCAACGGCTGGCCTTCCAGGGTCTGTTCCTGCCGAGCGCGGTGTCCACCGGCCCGACCTCCGCCCCGGCCTCGGGCTTCCCGGACGCGCTCAATCCGATGCTCCTGCTCGACGTCTGGTCGGGTCCGCCGAAGACCGAGACCGGTCGGCCGGAGAGCGTCTACGCGCTGGACACGTCGGGACTGACCCAGTCCAAGACGGCCAACGGCCAACCGGTTCGGTTCGCGCTGCAGAAGGGCGACACCTACCAGCTGCCGAACGGGATGGGCACCGTCACCATGGACGGGTGGTCGCGCTGGGTGAAGCTGCAGGTCGGTGACGCTCCGGGAATGCCGCTGGCGATCGGCGCGATCGCCTTCGCGGTCTTCGGGCTGTGCCTGTCGCTGTTCGTCCGGCCCCGTCGGATCTGGGTCCGCGTGCGCAACGCCGGTAACGGGTCTGGCGGTACCGGATCCGGTGGAACCGGATCTAGGGTGGTGGAAGTCGGCGGACTGGATCGGGCGGATGCCCGGGCCGGACTGTCCGAGGACGTGACGGAGCTGGCCGATCGGCTGACCGGCGAACGGGCAGGGCAGCGGGCGTGAAGCCCGTACGAAGTAGGACCGGATGAACCCCGAACGAAGTGGGACCGCATGACATTCGCACGAAGTGGGACCGCATGAATTACGCCTACTACTCGCTGTTGGCGCTGTACAGCTCGGTGGTGGTCTACGCCGGAGCGATGCTCGCCCATGCCGCCGAGTGGGCGACGGCCAGGCATGTGCCGGTCGGCACGGACGTCCGCGAACCGGCGCTGGTCGGTGCCGCCGGCGCCGATCGGATCGATGCGGCTGTCTCGAGAGCCGAGGGTCGGCCGGACGCACCCGAAGCGGCTTCGGTCGCCGCCGACGACGCGGCCCGCCGGGTCGACATGTTCGGGCGGATCGGCGTGATGCTGACCGTGCTCGGCTTCGCGCTGAGTGTCTCCGGTGTGATCCTGCGCGGTCTGGCCGCCGGCCGGGCGCCGTGGGGAAACATGTTCGAGTTCACCATCAGCGCGATGATGTTCGTCGTCGGTGGCTATCTGTTCGTGCTGGCCAGGTGGGGGATGCGGTGGCTCGGCCTGCCGGTCACCCTGCTTGCGGCGGTCGGCAACGGGCTCGCGGTGACCGTGTTCTATGTCGCCGTCGCTCCGCTCGTCCCCGCCCTGCACTCGGTCTGGTTCCTGATCCACATCGTGGCGGCGGCGATCTCGGGGGCGGCTTACAACATCGGCGGGGTCGCCTCGATCCTCTACCTGATCAAGAAGCGGGCGGAGAACCGCGGCCAGGTGCGTGGCTACCTGGTGAAGCTGCCCGAGTCGCGGCGGATCGACGCGGTCGCGTACCGGTTCATCGCGTTCGCGTTCCCGTTGTGGACCTTCACGGTGGCGGCCGGATCGATCTGGGCGGAGTACGCCTGGGGCCGCTACTGGGGCTGGGACCCGAAGGAGACCTGGGCGCTGGTGACCTGGGTGATCTTCGCCTGCTACCTGCACGCCCGGTCGACCGCCGGCTGGCGGGGCACCAGGGCCGCCGTGATCGCCATCATCGGGATGGCCTCGTTCTGGTTCAACTTCATCGGGATCAACCTGTTCGTGTCCGGCCTGCACAGCTACGCGGGCATCTGACGGCCGACGCACCTCACCTGTCCGGCGTCCCCGCGAAGATGCCCGGGGAACCGGGCGATCGGGCGCCCCGAGAGCGCCCGCTGAGGCGCGAACGCCGGCAGGCGAGGCGGCTGTGCTAGCCGAGGTCGCGGCGCCAGTCGACGTAGCCGCCGATCACGTCGGTAGCCCGGTGGATGCCGAGCTCGCGGAGGGTGGCGGCGGCGAGGCTCGAGGCGTACCCCTCCTGACACAGCACGATCACCTGCAGGTCGTGATCGGCGATCGGCAGGGCAGCGTCGGAGGTCGGGTCGAGTCGCCACTCCAGCACGTTCCGCTCGATCACCAGAGCGCCGGGTAGTTCACCGTGGGTGGCCCGCTGGGCGGCCGGTCGGATGTCGACCAGGACGGCGCCCGCCGCCCAGGCATGCTGGGCCTGTTCCGGGGTGAGTCGGTCGAGTCCCACCCGAGCCCGGTCCAACAGGCTGGCGATGTCACTCACCAGTCGAGCCCGGCCACTTTGGGGTCGGTCAGTCGGAGCAGTCCGCTGTCGGCGACGTAGTAGTTCATCTCCGACAGCGACGGGGCGTAGACGTGCAGGCTGATCGCCGGCGCCAGCCCGTTGTTGGTGACCTTGTGGATGTGCCGGGTGCCGAACGGTCGGACGGCGTCGACGGCGTACTGCTGGACGATCGGCGCGATCCTGGGTGGCCCGTCCGGGCTGACCTCGGCCCGTTCCTCGGTCAGTACGCCCTGCAGCACGGTGAACGCGCCGGCGCTGCCCCCGTGGTCGTGCCACTCGGTGCCCTGGCCGGGCAGCCAGGTCAGCAGCCACGCCTCGTAGTCGGGCTCCGCGGCTAGTCGGGCGTAGTAACGGGAGGCCGCGTCGTAGCGGACGAGGCCCTCCCAGAGCGAGTGGTTTGCGCCGAGGCGGAGGGCGATGGTGGTGGTGTTGACGGGCGTACGGGTCTTGCTGGGCATGATCGATCGGATCCTTTGCAGAGGTGGGACGGGCAGAACGGAGCAGTGAGCGGCCGGTCAGAACCGACAGGCCGCGCTCGTCATTCGTCCCAGATCCAGGTGGATCCGCGCGTGCAGGCTGAAGCCGCGGGACAGCCCCACGTTGCTCAGTCTGCTCATGGTCATGACGTTATCCGGCATTCGTCGCGGGCACAATCCCCTGTCTCACTATAGGAAATACAGGAATAGAGAATGTGCTTGTGCAAGGCGTGCAAGAAGCGATCGACGCTGCCGCCGATCCAGCCATGGCGGCGGTCCTGGCCCGATATTTCCAGGTCAAGCCGGGCGGCTACGGCGAGGGGGACGTTTTCGCCGGAGTCCGGCTGAGCCGGCTCCGCCGGCTGGTTGCGCCCTGGCGACGGGTGCCGTTCGAGACAGACGACTGGCTGCCCCTGCTGACCAGCCCGGTGCACGAACACCGGCTGGCCGCGCTGGTGGTGATGGCCGAGCGAGGGACGCGGGGCGACGACGCCGAGCTGGCCCGCATCTTCGCCTGCTACCTGGCGAACCTTCGGTACGTGGACAACTGGGATCTGACCGACGTCAGCGCGGCACCGATCATGGGGCGCCACCTACTGGACCGTGACCGCACTCCGCTGTACGACCTCGCCGACTCCGCCTCCCTCTGGGAGCGGCGGATCGCCGTCGTCGCCACACACTGGCTGATCCGCAGCGGGCAAACCGAGGACACCTACCGGCTGGCCGTCCGGCTGATCGAGGATCGCGAGGACCTCATCCACAAGGCGGTCGGCTGGATGCTCCGGGAGGCCGGCAAGCGGGTCGACGAGGCGGAGCTTCGCTGCTTCCTCGACGCGTACGCAGGTGAACTGGCCCGGACCACGCTGCGGTATGCGATCGAGCGCTTTCCGCGAGACGTGCGCGACGCGTACCTGGGTCGCGCGGGTCCACCGGCCGATCCGAGCCGATGTCGGTCGGATTCTGCCCACTGAAGCGGCGTGGAACGCGGCGCAGGGCAGGATGGGTCACATGCCGCGCGCCTTCGATCTGATCATCGTCGGCAGCGGTTCGGGGAACACCATCGTCGACGACGAGTTCCGCGGCACGCGGACGGCGATCGTGGACAGCGGCACGTTCGGCGGCACCTGCCTCAATGTGGGCTGCATCCCCACCAAGATGTACGTCTACCCGGCCGACCTCGCCCGCGCGCCGGTCCATGCGGCGCCGCTCGGCGTCCGCCTCGACCCGCCGAGCGTCGACTGGCCGGCGATCCGCGACCGGATCTTCGGCCGGATCGATCACAAGTCCGCCGCCGGTCTGGGACATCGTCGGGAGGATCCGGACATCACGGTGTTCACCGACGAGGCCCGGTTCGTCCGGCCACGCACACTCCGGGTCGGCGGTGAGACGATCACCGGCGACCGGATCGTGATCGCCGCCGGCAGCCGCGCCGTCGTACCGGAGATCCCGGGCCTCGACGAGGTGACGTTCCACACCTCCGACACGGTGATGCGGCTACCGTCCCTGCCGGAGCGGATGGTGATCGTCGGCGGCGGGTACGTCGCCGCCGAGTTCGCCCATGTCTTCTCCGCCTTCGGCACCCGGGTCAGCATCGTCAACCGGTCGGAGCGGCTGCTCGGCCACGCCGACGGCGAGGTGTCCGCACGCTTCACCGAGCTGATGGGGGCGCGGTTGGACGTCCGGCTGGAGTCGACGGTGGACCGGGTCGGCCCGGCCGCCGGCGGCGGGATCCGGGTCGAGATCGGCGGATCCAACGCTGACGCGCTGGAGACCGAGGTGCTGCTGATCGCGACCGGGCGCCGCCCGAACGGCGACCGGCTCGATCTCGGCGCGACCGGGGTCGAGGTCGACGACGACGGGTTCGTGGTCGTCGACGCGCAGCAGCGGACCACGGCCGACGGCATCTTCGCGCTCGGCGATGTCAGCTCTCACCAGATGCTCAAGCACGTCGCCAACCACGAAGCCCGGGTCGTCCGGCACAACCTGCTGCATCCGGAGGCGATGATCGACAGCGATCACCGCTACGTCCCGCAGGCCGCCTTCTCCGAACCACAGGTGGCCTCGGTCGGGCTGACCGAGGAGGCGGCGAAAGAGCAGGGGATCGCGTACGTCGTCGGTCGGGCGGAGTACGGCGACACCGCGTACGGCTGGGCGATGGAGGACACCCTTCACTTCGTGAAGGTGCTCGCCGACCCCCGGACCGGCCGCTTGCTGGGCGCCCATCTGATCGGGCCGCAGGCCTCCAACCTCGTGCAGCCGCTGATCCAGGCCATGTCGTTCGGGACCGACGCGCACTCGCTGGCGCGCGGCCAGTACTGGCCGCACCCTGCGATGTCGGAGGTGGTCGAGAACGCCCTGCTGGATCTGTCCCTCGACAGCTGAGCTGTCGTCAGCAGGACGGGATGCGGGATCAGCCCGTGCCGGCGGCAGCCGGCCAGCGGACCACGATTCCGGCTCGGCCGTCCGCCGCGGACACAGCCTCGGCCGTCACCGAGCCGCCGACATCGTCCAACCGGTGGCGTAGCGGCCCGAGCCGGCCGAGACGGTCGGGACCGGCGGAACCACCGCCGACCACACCGACAGTCAACACTCCGCCGACCACGCGGACGCCGGCGCTGACCTGGGAGGCGCCGTCGCCGAGCACGACCCGGACGACATCGTTGAGCACGAGTCGGAGCAGGTCGCGGTCGACCTCCGCCAGCCGAGCCGGCTCGATCGTCAGCTCGGCCCGGGCACCGACCGCCAGCGCGAGCGTACGAACCAGGGCGACGAGCGTCTGCGGCTCGGCCGCGCTGTCTACGGCCGGATCGGCCAGGGTGAGGGTCTCCCGCAGCCTGCTGTTGGCGCCGACCGCCAACTCGTAGAGCCGCGGCGACGCGTCGCGGAGCTCGAGACTTGCCTGCTCCAGCAGCCGGAGATTCGCCGACAGGTTGCCGTGCAGCTCGTCGAGCACGCTCTGCCGTCCGTCCTGCGCCTCGGTCCGGATCATCTCGACCACGCAGCGAACGGTGAGGTTCTGGTCCCTGGTCAGCGGTACGTTCGCTAGCGCCAGCAGGCAGATCACGACCACCGTGGCGCGTTGCCCGGACGGCCATGGCGCCGGCAGCGCGACCGCCATCGACGAGACGAGGCCGAGCGGACCGGCCGCGGCCCGCAGCAGCCGGGCGACCGGCCGGGGGGCCGGGTCCGCTCGATACCAGCGGGGATCCAAACAGGCCCGGGTCGCGACGACGGTCAGCAGCACCACCGCGGCGGCGATGGCGAGGAACCGGGAACTCGCCGGCAAGGAGACCGTTCCCCAGGCAGCGACGGCGATCACCAGCAGGGCGCTGGCCAGGTCCCACCAGCGGCCCAGGATCCAATGCCGGCGGGAATCGGGCGACGCGTCGCCACCCGGTGCGCCGGCCTGCCGACGAACCGACCGGGGTCCAGATCCGGATCAGACAGATGGCCACGGCCGGCAGGCAGAGCAGGATCGGAACCAGCTGCTCCTGCTGGACGATGACCGTCAGCGCGACGGCGAGCGCGACGATCCGGACCGTCACCGCCGGCCGGACGATCGCGGTGGCATGGCGGGCCGCCACCTCGAACGAGACCCGGCTCCTCTTGGTGCGGTCGATGATGCCGATCGGCTCGCTCATCCGTGTCGCCTGTTCGCTGTCGCGCCCGGCGCGGGGAAGCCGAGCCAGGTCGCCATCACAACCTTGTTGAGGCTTCCGTGCTCGAAAGTCAGCGAGCCTTGCCGCTCGGCGAGCTTCGCGGCCAGCGCAGCGGTGCTCGATCCGGGGGCCTGCCAGGCCGCCGCGGGGATCGGCAGGCCGTCATCGGCGACGATGATCATCAGCCGCGGACCGGCCCGGCGCAGCTCGACGTGGATGCGGGTGGCGCGGGCACTGATCGCGTTGCCGGCCAGGTCTCGCATCGCGCTACTGGCCAGCGCACGATCGGCGTCGCCGAGCACCAGCGCGGCCGGGATCGTCACCGTCAGGTCGCGGCCCGCGGACTCACCCAAGGTGATCAGCCGGTCGGCCACCACCTGCAACGGCTGCCGGTCCAGCTGGCTGGCCGAGTGGGCGACCTGGTTCGGGATGTCCCCGATCCCGGCCAGCGCCGACTCCGTCAGGAGAGCGACCTTCGCCGCGGCGGGGCCGAGGTCCGCACACAGCTGGCGCAGCTCGGTCAGCACCGGCAGCAGTTCGCGAGACGCCTCCTCGATCACCAGCCGGGTGCCCCGCTGACGCTCGGCTTCGACCAGCGGGCCGAGGTCGGCCACCAGCAGCTGCGTCTGGCCGGCCCGCAGCGGAACCAGGAGGCCGCTAACCGCGATGGCGATCAGCCCGATCCGTTCGGCCGCGCCCCACGGCGCGCTCCAGGTGATCGCGAGCACGACTACGCAGGCCTGCACTCCGCAGAGGATCCGGTCGCTCTCCTGCCACTGCGGAGCGCGTACGTCGGGGTTGTACCAGGCACTGTCGTCGAAGATCGAGCAGGAGACCGAGCCGACGTACGCGGTGGCGACCGCGACGTACACCAGCCGGACGATGTCCGGCAGATCGGTGACCGCCCAGGCCGCGGCGGTCACCATGGAGAGGGCGCCGACGCACTCGACCCAGGCCGGCAGATTGAGCCAAGGATTGCCCTCCGCCCGGACCAGATGCGCTTCGTAGCCGCGGAGCAGCCGGCCCCGCGGACTTCCCTGGGTGACCTGCACAGCGAGCAGGTCCAGCGCGGTCCCGGCCAGCGCCGGCAGGAGGAGCAGCCAGGCCGTGACCTGGTGCTCGCTGCACAGCGTGACGGCGACGGCGACAGCGATCACGGCGACCTTGGAGACCGCCGACCAGCGCGAATAGGCGGCCAACCGGCGCAGCAGTACCAGGCTCGCCAGCCGGTCCCGCCGGCGGTCTTGCGGCTGCGCCAGGATGATGCCGGACATCGTCGGCCGGCGGGCCGGTCAGTCGGCGGCGACCGGGAGATCCCGGTGCGCCAGCACGGTAGGGAGATCGGCCGCCGTCAGGAAGCTGGTGTGCTGGGCGACGAAGCTGCCCAGGATGCCCTTCTTGTTGCGGCTCGACCCGGGCCCGGACCGGTCGAAGAACGCGGCGTTGAACCGGACGACTGCCTCGGTCGCGCGATCCTTGAAGCTGCGCAGCTGGGCCGCCCGCAGCTGGAGCAGGGCCGCCGCCGCGGTGACGTCGCCGGCGGCGCGGTCCAGGGCCCGCCAGCGCTCGACCCAGCTGATGTCCGGCAGCACCGCGTCGATCAGCTCGGCGCGCTCGAGGCGATAGCGCCACTGCAGCGGGCTCGGGTCCAGGCCGGCCAGCAGGGCGCTGGTGTAGAACCGGAGGGTGTACGGGTCGTTGTGGGTCTTGTCCAGCACCGCCCTGGTGCCGAGCCAGTGTCGCGCGCCGGCGGCGTAGAGCACCCGACCGTTCTCGGCGAACTGGCTGTAGCTGACCAGCCGGGTGGTGGGCCGCCGCCGTCGGAGCGCGAGCATCGCGGACAGCCCGGTAGCCGAGGGCGAGCTGAGGTTGAAGTCGACGAAGGCGACGTCCCACTCGACCCCGGCGGCCAGTCGGTCCTCGAGCTCGGACAGGTTGCGGACAGCGGTCAGCCCCTCGCCGAAAGCGACCCGGAAGTTCGCGGCCTCACCGGGCACGTCGTCGACGAGCAGCACCCGCGACCGGTCGGCAAGTGCCGCAGACAGGCCGACGGTCACGCTGCGCAAGTGTCTGGTCGCTGGCACCGGGGTCCTTCGGGGGATGCGTCGGTACCCCATTCAACACGGTGAACTGCTCACCCGCAGGTCTTGGGCCAACTCCGGAGTTCGGAGGCGCGAGCGTCCACCTCGTGGTTAGTTGCGGTTACCTTGCAGGGCAGCTTCGGCTGGGCGCGGGTCGACGATGTCGTGGTAGTCCAAGGGGGCGTCGATCAACCATTCCCCGGCGAGGATCTGCATCCAGTTGTCGAAGCCGTCTGGGTCGACCCGCACGTCGGTCCAGATGCCTGATTTCTTGAGGTCGTTGACGCTGTCTATCAGGACCTCGAGCGGGAGCTGCGGCCAGTAACGGGTGAGCAGGTCGGAGCAGTCGGCGCCGTCGTGGTCGTTCATCCAGTCCGTGGCGCGTTGGATGGCCCGAGTGAACCTCCAGGGCGCCGATCCCGGCTCTCCGATCAGGTGGGGGAGTGTGTAGTAGACGCTGTTGGGCATGGACCCTCCGGCATCGGCGTGGCGGTAGGCGATGGTGCCGATGCCCTGGTGCTCGAGCAGGTGGGCGTTGACCAGGTCGACGATGATCGCGTCGCCCATGCCGCCGGCGAACAGATCTGACAGGGTCTGGCCGCTGAGGTCGCGGATGAAGCGGACGGCGGAGAGATCGATGCCCGCTTGGCGGATGAGCCCGGCGGTGTGCATGTACGGGGCGGTGCCGCCCGCCCCCGGGGCGAGGACGAGCTTGCCCTCCAGGTCTGACAGCTGAAATCCCGGTTGCGGCTCGCGGGTGACGATCGCTTTCGGATTGCGGGCGTTGAGTTGGGCAAACGCGACGAAATCGTGGCCGCGGCCGTGGTACATCGCGGGCACCCAGAGGCCACCGAGGACGGCTTGCGCCCGGCCGTCGGCCAGGCTGCGCAGGACGCCAGTCCAGTCATCGGGGGCGTCTCTGCTGAACTCGAGGCCCTCGTCGGTGAAGTAGCCGTTGGCTGCGGCGACGTACTCGGGCAGGTAGTTGGGCCAGTGCGAGGTCGCTGACACGTGGTAGGTGGTCATGAGTCTTCTCCTCTGGTGTTCGCTCGCGATGATGCTGAGCGTCGGGATGAACCGGGGTATCGGCCGGGCGACACTCAAGGTCGAATCGGCCGTACGGCGTCACTAAGTGATACGATAAATGATTATCACATGTATGACAAGTTAGGGCGATGGTCGTGAAGAAGTTCGAGCGCGTATCACTGGTCGATGGCGCTGTCGCGGAGCTGCAGGAGGAGATCCGGTCGGGCCGATGGCCGGTCGGCACGCGCATTCCTCCGGAGAGTCAGCTGGTCGAGCGGCTGGGCATGAGCCGCACGCCGGTGCGTGAGGCGGTGCGGTCACTGGTCCAGTCGGGTCTGCTGGTCAGTCGGCAGGGGTCCGGCACGTTCGTCGTGGCCACCGATGCCGCTGAGGTCGCGCTTCGCCGGCGCCTCGAGGAAGCCGATCACGACGATGTCGTCCAGGTGCGTGACGGCCTGGATGTGGTGGCCGCGCGCCTCGCGGCGGCCAATCGGAGCAGCCGCGATCTGGTCGCTCTGACCGATGCCCTCGAGCGGCGTCGTGCGGCCGCACGTGCCGGCCGGTCCGGCGAATTCCTCGGCGCCGACACCGACTTCCACGTCGGCATCGCCCAGGCCAGCGGGAACCCGCTGCTCGCGGAGCTGTACACCACCATGGCGACCGTCGGCGACATCGCTCCGCATACGATGCTCGCCGCTGGAGACATCAAGAGCGGCGACGACGATCTGCACGCCCAACTTCTCGATGCCATCGCGGACGAGGACGCGTCGCGTGCTATCGCGGCAGTCAACGCGCTGCTCGACCACACTCGGGCGGAGACGACTGCCTGAGCGGGTCAAGCGACATCCGCACCAACAACCGATCGAGAGCAATTGTATACGACAGCTGAGCTAGTCGTCATGGCCGCGGATGATCCCCAGATCCAAGACGACGGGACGCGCATTCTCATTTCTGCGGCATCGGGTGAACTATCCTGACCGAATGCAGCCCTTGTCCGCGACGGTCGTTCACACCTTGCGGGAAGACATCATCGAGGGTCGGATCGCCGTCGGTGATCGGCTCAAGGAAGACGTTCTCGCTGCCCGTTTCGGGGTCTCCCGGGTTCCCGTGCGAGAGGCACTCCAGCAGCTGGAGAGCGAAGGCTTTGTCGTCATCGAGAAGTTCAAGGGAGCGTCGGTGTCCTCCCGGTCGCACCACGACGTCATCGAGCTGATGCAGATCCGCCGCGGGCTGGAAGTGCTCGCCGCGTCGCTGGCGGGGGAGCGCGCGGGAGGTGAGATGGCTGATGAGCTACGACAGGTGATCGAGCGTGGGCGGCAGGCACGCGACGACCGGGCCGTCGACCTCCTGCCCCCGCTGATCATGGAGTTCCACGAGATCGTCGCGCGCGCGTCGGGCAACGCGAACCTGGCCGTGATGCTGCGCGACCTCCTGCAGAAGATCGCCTGGGGGTTCGAGCTCGACATCGTCGGCCGGATCGAGTCGTCGTGGGCAGACCATTCCGCCATCGCCGAGGCGATACTCGCCGGATCCGGGCCGAACGCCGGCTATCTGATGGGTGAGCACATCATCAAAGACGAGCGTCTCTACCGTCAGGCGATCGAACGCACAGCTGCCGAGATCCAGCACGTCTAGACATCATCTGGCTGCTCGACTCCCTCCCCGTTCACGCGAGTCCGAGCCGTTGCCTCATTTTGTATACGAAATGGCGATCTTGGTGTAGTCTGGCAGCAGAAAAGCACGCAGCATGCACCCTGAGCGGCCCGGTTCGCGCAGGTTCGACACGCCGCGGCGACCAACTCGCTCGAAGCCCAGTACCCCGGCACTCATCGCCGACGACAGTCATGGAGGCCCACCGATGACCCTCATCCTCTCCGCCGACGATCTCGACGGTCTCGTGCCGCTGCCGGAGGCCATCGACGCCGTCCGCGCTGCGCATGCCGAGCTCGCAGCCGGCACCGCGTCGCAGCCGGCCCCGGCCGCTCTGGGCAGCACCGTCAGCAGCTCGGTCATGCTGCCGATGGTCGCCTCCTCAGGCCGACTGAACCTGTCGGTCGTCAAAGCCCTCACTGACGCTCCCGACAACCGAGGACGCGGGCTTCCGACCCAGCGCTCGGTCCTGCTGGTGCTCGACTCGACCACCGGCGAGTGTCTCGCGGTCATCGACGGCGCCGTACTCACGCGCGCCCGCACAGCGGCGGCCACCGCCGTCGCCACTGATGCCCTCGCCAACCCCGACGCGACGACGCTGGGCCTGGTCGGCGCGGGACGGCTCGCCATCGAGCACGTCGCCGCGATCCGTGCGATCCGACCGATCAGTCGGATCTGCGTCTGGTCCCGCTCGGCCGCGACACTCGCCGCATTCCGTACAGCGGTGGGCGCTGATGTCGACGTCAGCGTGGCCTCCAGCCCGCGCGAGGTCGTCGGGTCCGCCGAGATCGTCTGCACCCTCACACCGTCTCGGACGCCGATCGTGTCCGGTGCATGGTTCCATCCGGGACTGCACCTCAACGCGGTCGGCGCGCCCCCTCGCGCCGATCACCGAGAGATCGACTCCGCCGGTATGGCGGCAGCGAAGGTCTTCGTCGACAGCACCGCTACCCAGCTGGCCAAGTCCGGCGACGCATTGCTGTCCATTGCCGAGGGGGTCACCACCGAGTCGCACTTCCAACGCGAGCTGGGCGCCGTCCTGCTCGGTCAGGACCCCGGTCGAACGGGCCGCGACGACATCACCCTGTTCAACTCGGTCGGGCTCGCACTCCAAGATCTGGCGTACGCGGCGCTGTGCCTGGACAAGGCCCGCACCATCGGTCTCGGGCAGGACGTCCGGCTGTCGGCGTCGCCGACCCTGGCTTCCGTCGGCTGAGCAGGTCCCGCGCTGAGCCTCGGCACCTGCCGTCACCGGACGAGGCCCGACTCCTCGTCGACCTGCGAGCCCCTGATCGCCGATCGCTTAGGTCGGTCCCGTGGGCGCACGGACGTCGCGGGTGCCGGTCAGGAGCGCGATCAGGGGCCGGATGAGATGACGTTCCTGGATACGCAGCTCGACGTGGGTGCGGTTCTGATGTCGCGAACCGTCGTTGCTGCTGTCGTCGTACATCGAGATGCCTTCACCTGGCCCCAGACGGCTGGCGTCTGGTCGGCGTCGAACTGCAACCGGTCACTTTTGGTGCCGTCGAGGGATTGGCTGTCGGCGTCGACCGGCGGTTCCGGTAGCGACCTGATCGGCGAGTTCGGTGCCGACCTGGTTCTTCGTGTTTCGCAGCGTCCAGGTGACCAGTCGTAGGAGCAGCGGCCGGAGGCGAGGTGCCATCGCCGACCAGGCCCCGATCCCATCGGAACCGAACCTCCCCCCACCTTCCACCATCCGAATCAGCGGGCACACGATCCCACCATTGCCAGAAGGTGCGGCCTCGGAGCAGCTGCTGGCCGAGGCCGAAGTCCCGCCCCGTGAGTTGTGTTGTATACGATCGATCGTCTGCGCGATGACGGATTCGTTACAGGGGTGTACCGGTTGGGTACCGCGCCAAGAAGATTGGCCATTATCGTATACAAAGGTACCGCGAGTGGGTTAATGTCTTGCCTATCAGCCGGTTCCACCCCGGTCCGTCCCTCATCCATCGGGAGCTGTAGCCATGATCTTGGACAGCAGTTCGAACGCAACCACCACCACCACGATGTCGGCCACGTTGGATCGTGCCGGCTTCACCCGCGCCCAGTTCTGGGTCATGATGCTGATCCTCGCCGGCATGTTCTTCGACACGCTCGAGCAGAACTCTGTCGGGGCGATGGGCAGCAACATCAAGGCAAGTCTCGGGATCGGCAACGGCGAGCTGACGGCGATCAACACGGCCACCGTGATCGGCGGCCTTCTGGGCCGGTTCTTCGGCGGCTGGCTTGCGGATCGCATGGGCCGCCGAACAGCGCTGAGCCTGAACCTCGTCGTCTACTGCATTGGCGGACTGATCAGCGCCATCGCACCGAACTACGAGGTTCTCCTGGTCAGCCGGCTGATCGTGGGCATCGGTCTCGGCGGTGAGTTCACCATCGGCATCGCGATGATGTCTGAGATGGTGGCGACGCGGTACCGGGGAACGCTCGTCTCCGTCTTGAATATCGGATCCGGCGGGGTGGGCAACTTCATCTCGTACGGCCTGTTCTTCATGCTCCTCGGCCCACTGGCCGCCGGGCTGGGCGGGGATGATCTTGTCTGGCGCTGGACGTTCGTGATCTTGGCGGTGCCAGCCCTGCTGGTGGTCTTGTACCGGCGGAAGATGCCCGAGTCGCCCCGATTCTTCTTGTCACAGGGCCGGGTGGCCGAGGCCAACCGATCGTTGAACATCTTGATCTCGGACTCGCTGACGCCCCCGGCCAACCCCACGGCCTACCTCACCGAGGCCGATGTGCCCACCCACCAGGTCAAGGCGAGCCCCGCGGCCGTGTTCGAGCGGGTGGTGCTTCCCCGTACGATCACGATCGGCGTGATCTCCTGGATGGCTTTCGGCGCCCAGGTCACGCTCAACTTCCTCATGCCGACACTGCTGGTCGAACGTGGTTACTCCATCAGCCAGAGCCTGCTCTACACCATGATCATGAACGCCGGATCGCTGCTCGGCGCCTGCGCCGCCGCGATCTTGGCCAAGCGAGTGGGCCGCCGCGTGGTGATCTGTACTGCTGGGATCCTGGGCTGTCTGACGGCTCTTGCGTTCGCCCTCTTCGCAGATCAGACAGCGCTGATCCTGCTGCTCGGCGCCACCTTCCAGTTCTTCGGCATGCTGACCAACACCACCCTCGCCGCGTGGTCTCCGGAGCTGTACCCGACGAGGATCCGTACGCTCGGGACCTCGATCGTCAACGGGATCGGCAACATCGGCGGCGCGATCATGCCGTTCGCGGCGGTCGCCCTGTTCGCCGCATACGGCTTCACCGGCGTCTTCGGGATGGTGGCCGTCATGTACGCCATCTTGGTGATCGCCTCACGATTCGCACCGGAGACCCGCGGCCGGACGCTCGAGGATGTCAACGAGGCTCGCCTGGTCGTGGACCCGGAGCCGGCCGAGACCGTCTCCTAGATCAACACCTGCAAGATCAACACCACCCACCTGCCGACAACGATGTGACGAGCAGAAACGAGAACAAGCACATGGACACGCTGAAGATCGCTGCCACCGCCAATGGCGTCAACTACCTGCCGGAATATCTCGCAGGCAGCGCCGGACTCTTCGCCGACGCCGGTCTGAGCGTCGTGGCCACACCTAAGGATCCGTGGACGGGGGTGATCGACGACCTGGAATCCGGGGCGGCCGATCTCGCCTTGGGCGGACTGTGGGTACCCGCCATGTACGCCGGCTCGGCCCGGAAGCTGACCGTCGTCTGCCAGCTGAACCACCAGTTCCCGATGGGTATCCTGCTCCGAGATCCGACGCCCGACTTCGAGCTGAGTGATCTGGCCGGCAAGACCTTGCTGGCTCCCGGTGCCGGCGGGAGCGCGCCGTACGCGTTCACCGCCGGGCTGATCCGGGAGAGCGGGACGGACTCCAAGGAGGTGCAGTTCGTCCGGGACCTGTCGACCGGCATGCTGGTCGAGCTCTATCAGGCCGGCCTGGGTGATGGGATCATCGCCGATCTCGGCACCGCGACCGAGCTCGAGGCAGCAGGCTTCGGGGGCATCGTGTTCCGCCACCTCGACTCGGGAGGTCTGATGCCCAACAGCGTCTACTACTGCCAGTCCTCGCGGGTGGAGGAGCTCCGCGAACGCCTCACCACGTTCGTGAACTGCATCGCCGAGGCCATGCGGATGACCCGAGATCTCGACCCAGGTCTTCTGGACACCATCCTGGCCGAGCGTTGGCCGAGTAAGGACCGGGCCCTGATGGAGGGCGTCGTCGCGTCGCTCGCCTCCAGTGCCGTGTGGGAGACCGTCGCCATCAACGCCGACGCCAGCGACCGCTGGATGCGCATCCTCACCGAGGAAGGCATGGTGACCACACCGCCCACCTACGCGGAACTCGCCGACGACAGCTTCATGAAGCCCTACCGCTGAAGCCTTGCTGCGCGATGCCCGCAACGCATCAAGATACAACATCAGAAGGGCGCCACCGATCCACTCGGTGGCGCCCTTCGACGATGCCTGCGGCTCGACTCGAGCAGGTGCAGGGGCTGGGGTCAAGGCAGCGGTCTGGACCGGGTTTGCCGCCGCCGACCGTGGACCGATTTCGGGTGTCGGCGCTGGCCGCGAGGTAGCGGGCTTCCGCCGCGCCGTTGGCGTTGTGCTTGTTCCAGATCAGTTCGGCGAGCCGGCCCGGGTTGACTGTCGATCCCCAGTCCCGCTGATCAGCGGCAGCTTGATGTGCGTGGGTGGGATAGCGTCGAGGCACAGCAGCAGACGCGATTCGCTTGCTGTTTGAGCGAAGGCGGACGAGGTGCCGAGTCTGAAGGGGCCGATCGTTGGGCGCGAAGCCGAGTTGTCTGCGGTTCGGCGGTTCCTGGATGGCGTTGGTGATGGGCCGGCCTCCCTTGTGCTGGATGGCCTTGCGGGTATCGGCAAGACAGCGATCTGGAAGCAGTCTGTCGATGCTGCGCGCGCCGCCGGTGTCGCTGTCAGGACCTGCCGCTGCAGCGAGTCGGACAGCGGCTGGGCTTTCGCCGGGTTGGGTGACCTCTTTGACGGATTGGGTGGCGAGGTCATGGCGGAGCTGCCTGCCGTCCAGCAGTCTGCTCTGTCTGCGGCCTTGTTGTTGACGGACGCGGTGGACGATTCGCCGGGTGATCGGGTGGTAGGCGTTGCTGTCCTGGGTGTTCTGAGGGCACTGGCTCGTGCTGGGTCGCTCGTGCTCGCCGTGGACGACCTCCAGTGGCTGGATGGGAGTACCCGGAAGGTCTTGTCTTTCGCACTCAGGAGGCTCACCGTGAGCCGGTGCAACGCGAACTTCCCACTTGACCGCATCACCAACGCGGTCGTTCTGCTGTCCCGAGGAGCGCAGCCCGGCGGCGGCGATGCCACCGACCCGGCCGGCCGATCCGCCGACCCGCTCGAGGGGACACGATGACCGTCATCCAGAAGTGCATCGTGCCACTCGGTCTGGCCGCACTCTTGGCGCTGGGTGGATGCCACGCCGCGGCACAGACAGCATCACCGGATGAGCCCGGGCCACCGTCCGCATCCGCCGCTGGCGGTCAGGCCATTCCACATGCCGCTCCGGACGCCGCCACGGCGATCCCGACAAACGCCGCTGCGGGATCCGGTGAGCGAGTCGACGCGTGCGCCTTGCTAACCCATCGCGAGCTTGCGCGGATCCTCGGCCCGGCCGTCGGGCCCGGCTCGGACACCTCGGCGGACCCGACCTCTGCGTGCGCCTTCACCGCAAACGGAGTGGTCACGATCGTGGTCGACCCTGCGGGACGGAACCAGTTCGACTTGGACTGCGGCAGCGAGGCGTCGAGTGCGAACACCCAGGCAGTGAGCGGGCTTGCAGATGGCGCCTGCCTCACCGTCGTCGGTGGTGCGATCGGAGCTATCTACGTCCTCAAGGGCCCTGACGTGATGTCGATCAATATCCAGGCAGGCGCGGACGCCGCGATCACACCGCACCTGTTGGTCGCGCTAGGCACCAGTGCTGCGGCTCGACTGTGAATGCGCCGGCACGGTCCACCCGCCGCCGCTGGACCAAACTCATCGAACCACGGAGGATTGCCATCACCGATCGACACCGCCGCACATGGGGCCCGGCTGCCGCGGCTATGGCCGCCACTGGTGCGGCCTGCGTGATGCTCGCCGGCTGTGGCGGGCCACCCGCTCCCGCCGCCGATATGGCTACCCCGGGCGCTCCAGCCTCGGTTGACGCAGCAGCGTCCACCGCGCCGCCGCCGTCGGCACAGCCCTCCCGCTCAGAGGCCTCGACCCCTTCGTCCGCCAGACAAGCAGGCGACGCTTGTGCGCTGGTGACCGAAGACGACGTCACCGCCGCCCTCGCAACCGACCCAGGGCCCGGGACGCCGGCCACCAGCCACGGCGCGAGCCAGTGCCAGTACGGCGAGTTCCAATCCTCGTTCGTTTTGGTGAACCTCACTCCGTCCCGAGGAGCGGCCGCGTACGACCACATGCGCGCCAGCCCGAAGTTGGCCGAGGCAGGAACCGTTGCCGATGTTGCCGGAGTGGGCGACCGAGCGTTCGGGGTGTACCGCCACGGCGAAGCGAGCATCTGGATCAACCAGGGCGACGACCTGGTACTTGTCATGGTGGCGATCCAGTCGGCCCCCTCATCGCCCAAGGGGCAGGCACTCGCTCTCGCCAAGGCCGCCTCCAGCCGACTCTGACGCCACGTGAGCCCGCGTGGGAGGTGCCCTGCCTTCGCATCGAAACTGTTCTGCAAGCGGAACGGCGGAAGATGCGGCGAGTCACCCTCGCTGCTGGGGAACATCAGGTCCCGGAGCAATGAGCGATAGCCCAGCGCCAGCCGTTCGGCCAGGTTGATCGCGATCGGAACGATGTGGCGCAAGACAGCCCCGATGGCCACCAGTAACCACTCTCCCCACATCCTGTCTGTGCCGTCGAGCAGACTCGGCGTGCGGGCTCATGAACGCCGCTTCGCAACGGACCCGGCCGCCGTGGACCAGGCCGCTAGGACGATCGCGGCGGTGCCCGGACCGATGCCGGTCTTGTCTAGCAGGCTCGCTGCTTGCTCGCCAGGATCAGGCCAGCTCGATTGTGGCCGTGATCATCGGCTGAATCGCGCCCTGCAACGGCCACCGGACCCTACAACCACCCGCAGACCACCAGTTGACACATAGAGGTGCCGTCTAGATTCGCGGCAAGATGATCAGGTAGACGAGCGCGTAGGCGAGCATGCATACCGCCAGGACGTTCGCACTGATTCGGACGAGTCGTTGTCTGAACCGTTGTCCGGCTGCGACGAGGAATAGGACGAGCGCGAACAGCACGGTGAGGCGTACGTATTTCCCGGCTTTCTCACCTGACTCCGTTCCTTCCGTGAACAGTGCAGCGGCCTCGGTGTTGAGTTCTTGCGCCTTTTCCAGGTTGGAGTTCTTGTATCCGGGCATATAGCCGGGGCCAGGCGGCGCAGACGGGTTGGTGAGCGGGTCGGTCTTCAGCCATTCATCAAATGCTTGTCGATAGTCCGGGGTGAAGCGACGGACGAAGACCATCTCCAGGTCGGTGTTCTTCGCGGATCGGGCCACCAACCAGCTGCTGAACATCGCGGAGTCCGCGGCCAGTTGTTGTCCGCCCAGGGTGGATGCCGCGCTGGCTGCGAAGCGCGCGGTGGTTGCCTGCCCGTAGGAAAGGCCTTGGCGGTCGTCCCACTGCGATGCCTGGAAACCGCTCCAGGCGGTTGCTATCGCGGCGAGCGAGAGGACAAGCACCTCGATGACCTCGACAACTTCTTCCCAGCGGTGTTTACGGCGCGCGTCGTCCTCGTCTTTCTCGGTCAATTTGTGAGCGAGTTCGACGTTCAAACCCTCGGGCATGGGCGGGTCTCCTGGGACTGAGTAAAACGAGAACGGCGGGGATCGCAGGTCGAGAATATATGCAGTTCGACAGCGACCGGGTGGTCAAGTTCGGCCACCACCGGGTCACGGTGTTGTTGAGTACAGCGCCGCGCGACCGTCAAGACCTGGATCGAGCCGGGGCGGCCGAGTGTCACGGCTCGTCGATTCGGTTGCGTGCAGTGAAGATCACGATGCGGACGACGGCTCCGAGAACAACCAGGTCGAGCATCATCTGCGCCGAGGTGGTCAGCCGCGCCAGGGCGGTGACGGGCGTGATGTCGCCGAACCCGACTGTGGCGAAGACCGTGACGGTGAAGTAGAGCGAGTCGGTGTGGTCAAGCCGTTGGGAGAAGCTGCCGCCGAAGGTTGCTGCCAGGGAGAGGTAGAAGGAGGCGAACAGCAGCAGGAAGAAGGGGATCACCATGCCCAGGGTGACGACGGCGCGGACGACGGGGATCGTCGCTCGGCCGATCTGGCGTACCTGCCAGACGACCACGATCACAAACAACACCGAACCCGCGACGAGGATGAGGAGGACGTTCAATCCCTCGAACGTGGAGACGGGTGCCAGGTAGTAGACGCCGAACAGCACGATCCAGACGGAGCAGACTCGGCCGAGGGCCAAGAGCACGACGCGACGCTGATCGGCCGGGTTCAGATCGGCGAGTCGTTTGGCCATCGGGGCGCCTCCTTGGTTGACGAGGTCTGTGCCTGGGTGGGGCTCTCGTTGGTGCGTTGCGGCGCCTTCGAGGATGGTGAGTTCAGGCGCGGGCAGGAGGCGTCGGCTCCTTCGGGCCCGGACTCGGCAGGATGTTGGTGAAGACGAACGCCACCGCGACGGCGATGATCACCTGTGGTGTGACGGTGACGCCGTCGGCGCCCATCAACACCGTGGCGAGCAGGTTGAGGTGAGTGGCAGTCGCAGCATGGCGGCGCACATCGCCCCGATGCCCATGCCGATCGCCGGCGCCAGGCTCATGCCGGGCAAGTTGCTGGCGGCGATGCCGAGCGCGGCGCCGATGAACATCGACGGGAACACGGGACCGCCACGGAACGCGCTGAGCGACAGCCCGTAGGCGAGCGCTTTGCCGGCGACGAGCAGGATGATGACGGTGGTCGAGTACTCGGCGGCGTGCTCGACCAGGTTTGGCAAGGCGGCTTGCCCGGAGAACAGGACTTGGCTGAAGGGCTGGCCGGTGATCAGTTGGTAAGCCATCGCGGTGAGGCCGATCGCCAGCCCGAGCGCTGACGTGACCACGATCCGGTTCAGGTGCACGAGTGGGCGTAGCGACAGCCCGATCCAGCGGATCCCCCAGCCGAGTAGGGCTCCGGCTGCGCCCATGGCCAGTGCCCAGCACATGGTGGCCACTGTCGGCGCGACGGCTGGCGGGACTGAGGTGAGGGACAGCGAGAAGTCGCCGAGCCCGGTCCAGCGGTCCAGACCGACGAAGACCAGCGCACCGATCCCGGAGGCGACCAGACCGGGCAGGGCGACCAGGCTCAGCATCATTCCTCCGATGCCAGCGGCCTCCATGATCAGGAACGCGCCCAGCACGGGAGAGCCGAGGAGGGTGCTGATGGCAGCGAAGCTGCCTGCCGACGCCAGCACCGTCTGGGCCATCGGTGGGGCGTCCCTCTTGGCCAGGCGGACGGTCAACGCACCAAGTCCGCCGCCGATCGCGATCAGCGGGGCCTCGGGCCCGAGGACTGCTCCCAGGCTCAGTGTGGTCAGGGCGGCCAGAATGACGCCGGCGAGTTCTCGGCCGGAGGGCGGCCCGCCCCCGGTCTTGAAGCCGAAAGCCGGTGAGTGCCCCGCATTGCCCGGTAAGTATCGGATGGTCAGGGCCGTCAACAGCCCACAGAGCACCAACCACGGGACCGGCCACCACGGGTTTCGATCGGATCATGGCGACCGGATCGATGGGCGCGGGTTGGGATTCGGCCATGCCGGGAGCACTCATTGAACAGCTGAGGTCAGACGCATCACGTTGTCGAGCCATCGCTTCGACAATGGTCGCTGTTTCCACTCGTCCAACGTCAGTTCGCGAGACAACGACCGGTAGAGGTCTTCCACCTCGCGCATCTTGTCCACGAACGCAGTGTTGCCGGTGCACATCATCGAGATCTCGAAGTCCAGGTTGAACGACCGGATGTCCATGTTGCTGGAGCCGATCACGGCGGTGTGGTCGTCGACCGTGAAGTGCTTGGCGTGGAGCACGTAAGGGTAGGGATACAGGAAGATCCGCACCCCGGCCTCCAGCAGGAACCGGTAGTAGGAGCACTGGGCGTGGGACACCATGAACTGCTCGCCTTGTGCGCTGACGAACAGTTCGACGGCCACTCCACGTTGGGCGGCGGTGGTGATCGCGTACAGCAGTGAGTCGTCGGGCACGAAGTAGGGGCTGGTGATCGACAACCGCTGCTGGGCCCCGTAGATCAAGGTGTTGAACAGGCGCAGGTTGTTCTCGTCCGGGAAGCCGGGACCGGAGGGCACGATCTGGCAGGTCAGATCACCGAGATCGTCGGGGAACGTCTCTGGCTGGATCCAGTCGACCAGTCGTTCCTTGGTCTCGATGAACCAGTCGGAGGCGAACACGAGATTCATCGACTGCACGACAGGGCCCTCGACCTTGGTGGTGAGCTCGCGCCACTTGCGGCCCGCGGCTTCGTGCTTCTTGTTGTGGTAGCTGGAGTCGATCATGTTCTGCGATCCGACGAACCCGGACCGGCCGTCGACCACGACGATCTTGCGGTGGTTTCGCAGGTCCGGTCGACGGAACTGCCCCTTTCAACGGTCGGATCGGCAGCATCGGGCGCCATTCGATCCCGGCCTGGTCGAACGTGGCCAGCATCTCCTTGTAGCCCGGCAGCCGGTAGGTGGAGACGTGATCGTAGAGCACCCGGACCTTCACCCCGCGGGCGGCGACTTCCAACAGGGCGGCGAAGAACGGCTCGGACGTCGCGTCTCGGCACATCATGAAGTACTCGACGTGGACGTAGCGTTGCGCGGTGCGGACCAGATCGGCCTTGGCCTGGATCGACTCCTCGTAGACGTGGTACAGCACCGCCGTGTTGTTCTGCACGCTCGGCAACCAGCCCAGACGCCGGTTCAATGCCATCACCGGGTCGAGCCAACCGGGCCGATCCGGTGAGGGCGGCAGCGCAGGAATCGTTGCCAGGCTGCTCTGGATCAAGGCTCCCACCACCTGCTGCTCTTCGCGTCGCTTCCGCGGCACATGCGTACTGCCGATCAACAGGAAGAACAGCAGTCCGAACACCGGCACCAGGAAGATCAGCAGCAGCCAGGCCATTGCCGAACCCGGACGACGCCGCTCCGGCACCAGGCCCAGGGCCACCAGGTTGATCACGAAGATGAGGATCGCGCTGATGATCGTGATGGTCGGTGTCATCGGAACTCCTGCGGTGGTCGACTGGTCCAGCTCTGGCTCGGCCGGCGTGAGGAGCACCGACACCGGCCCGGATTAGTAGGCACTATTCATCTTTCGCCGGCGGATGGTGAGCACCGCGGTGGATCTCGTAGACCCGGGCATGGGTCGGGGAGCCCGGATCGTCGATGATCGGTTTGTCCGCCATGAAGAGGCGGATGGCGTTGGCCAGTTCGCCGGGGTGACTGAAGTTGATCGCGTGGGCGGCGCCCTCCAACACGACTAGCAGGACATGGTTGACGGTCTGGCCGGCGACCTCTTTGACTCGGCTCGGGCTCGGCATCAACGGATCCTGGTCACCTAGCACGACCAGGGTCGGGACCTTCAGGTCCAGCAGCCGGGCCAGCGACGGGTACTGGGTGAGGGCGCGGAACATCCGCACTGTGCTGGGGACACCGAACCGCAGGTAGTCCGGCACAGCGACGGGCATCAGCCGGGTCGGCTCGCGGATGCCGTCGTGAGCAATCTGTCGGGCTGCTCGATGAAAGGGCTGATTGTGGACTCCGCCTGCGGGTGAGACGAGGACGGCGCGATCGATGCGCTCCGGGTAGTGGTGGGCGAATTCGCAGATGACGGGGCAGCCCATCGAGTTGCCGACGAGGGTGGCCGAAGCGATCTGACGATCGTCGAGGAACCGTGCTGCGGCGTGCGCGAGGTCGGGTACGTCGAGCGGATGGACAGGCCTGCCGCTGCGTCCGAATCCGGGCAGGTCCGGGACGAGGGTGTGGAATTCGTCGGCCAGTCGTTCTGCGGTCGGCAGCAGGTACCGGCCGGAGAGCCCGAAGCCGTGCAGGTGCATCATCACCGCGGCGTCGGGTGGATGCGGCGACTCCCGATAGAAGACATCGACACCGTCGACTCTGGTCCAGCGTTCGGCCAGAGACGAGGCCGGCCGGCGAGGACTCCGCGGTGTTCCGCTTGGGGTTCGGGACCTGCCCCCAGTGCGTGGTGCTTTCTGTTCGCGTCGGGAGGCGGGTGTCCGGGGGAAGCGTCGACGGGTCCGGGGTGGTGATGTCGCGTTCTCGCCCGACTCGCCGTCGGCTGGGGCAGCGTCGACCTGGTCCATCTGGTCTCCTGTGGGTGGGTGGCCGTCGTACCGCGGGGCGGGACGCCGGGGTTCACGAGGCGCGGGCGGCCGAGAGCACGGCTGCCCGTCCGTCAGCGGCGGTGCGCCCGGTGACCCTGGGAGCCAACGCACACACGGCTGTCTCCGAGGCTCCCAGCCGGGCGCGTACGGCCAGCAGCCGGGCTCGATGCTAGCGGCGCCGGTCACGGCGCCGGTCACGCCGATTCATGCCGGCCAGCGAAACTGGGCTCAGCGGACGGCCGAGTGGATCGATGAACAAGGTCACCGCCTCGGACTCGGCGGGCACAGTACCTATCGCCGGCGCTGGCCGCGCCCCGACGGCAGGGACGGGAGTGCGCCACCGTCACGTCTTGGGTACTCCCTTCGGGGGTTCAGGTCACGGGCGTCAGCAGCGGCGCCTTGGCGGCGGCGAATTCTTCATCGGTGAGCACGCCTTGTTTGTGGAGTTCGGCGAGCTGGGTGAGCTGCCGGACGGCGTCCTCGCTCAGACCGCCGGACGGCTCGGCCGGCGCGGGCACCGCGGGTGGCGGCGCCGGGTCGACCGCAGCCTGTTCCACGGTTGGGGTCGGTTCGGCCTGTTCGTTCTTAGTTGAGTTGCGTCGGGCGGAGCGTCCGGCGACGGCACTTGCTGTGCCGACGACCGCGGCGGTACGGACCATCCTGCGGGCGAGAAGTCCCATGATTGTTCCTTCAGCGTGACGTAGTGAGGCTCGGCGCCTGGGCGGCGTCGAGTACGGCGAGGACTTCGTCTCGGGGGAGGCGCACCTGGTCGACGAGCTCGCCGCCGGATCGTTCGATGGCCTCGACGAGCGGCCCAGCCCAGGTGTTCTCGACCATGATCAACGCCGCGCTGCTGCCGGGGGCCAGGCCCTCGGTCGACACCTCCACATCCTCATCATCGAGGAGGCGGCCGCTGTGGCTGATGGTGACCTGGCTGAAGGCCGGCTGGAGATCGGCATCGAGGCCGCCGATCTCGACCGAGGTGACGGTGCCGTCGTCGGCCTTGCTGATCACGCGGAGGTCGATGATGCGGATCGTTCCGTTCGAAACGAGGGCGGTCAACGCGGGCGCGATCTCTCCGGTGAACCGACTGCCGGGGAAGTGCAGGATGGCGACATCGACAGGACCGATGCTCATGGGCTCAACTCATTTCTTGGTTGGATGAGACGTCTGTGATGGGTCGCAGCTGGCTCACAATGCCGGCTGGGACGTGGCAGGACGGGGTCGCGTTCACAGTCCGGACTGGGACCCTTTCCGTCCGGAGTCGATGGCTGCGGCTCCGTTGGGGGTGGTCGCGTTCGTTCAGGTCGGCATGGGTTTCGGCGAAGTCGGCGATCGCCTGGTCGAATTTGTTCGTCTTGCCGAGGTATCCGGCAAATGGCGAACGAGGGAGACGAGAATCCGACCGTGCCGGATCGGCACCAGCTCGGGCGCCCGCGACCCCGACTGCGACACCAACAGGCCGACGGGTCTCGGGACGGCACCGGAACGAACTGGGCACAGGTCTCCAGCGGCGCCTGCGCTCTGGCGGCCTTGCCGGCCGCGGCGTGTTGCGCCCAGGTCAATCCTCGAGCGTGAAGGTCGAGTGTCTGGCCCGGGGCGCCGTACGCAGCGACATGTTCGCGCTCAGCAGCGGTGACCATTGTTGCGAATCTCCTTCTGTTCTGCAGAGCCATCCGCCGCGGAGGCTCCCTGTTCATGTCCCGCTGGTGAGGCTGGTGTCGGGACACTCGCCACGTTCAACAGCAGGAGTCCGAGGTCCTCGATGCGCCGGATCAGTCCGAGCAGGACGGTCTGGTCAACCAGCCCCGTGCGCAGGTAGGTGCAGCCGCCGTCGATGCGTAGCTCGACGTCGTCGAACTCCGCTTGAACGAGTTTGCTGGCAGTGCCACGAATGGTGATCTCGTAGATGCGGGCTCCGTTGGTCACACACCACACCCGTCCCTGTTTGCGGCGCGAATCGCCTGCTGCCCACTGTCCCTGCTCTGGCGCCGGACCGGATCACCCTGGCATCACCCCGTACGGGGTGAAGTTCGGCTGATGGCGAAGTAGTGTTCGGAGGGCGATGAGCCGCCGGGAGCGTCGGTGACGTGTCCGCTGGGCGGCAGGAGGCCAGGATGGATGTCGGGCCTCGGGTCGAAAGCCGTACCGGTGACTCGATCCCTGCGCCGGTCGGCCGGCGGGTGCAGCGGCCGCGGTTGGTCGCCCGGATCGACGCGTCCGACCGCCCGTTGCTGCTGGTGGTGGCACCGTCGGGCTTCGGAAAAACCAGCGTGCTGTCTCAGTGGGCGGCTGCCACCTCCGCAGATGTGGCGTGGGTGTCGTGCCGCGAGGCCGACAACGAACGAACGCATTTCTGGTCGCATCTGGTCGGTGTCTGCGCCGGGCGGTGGCCGGCCATGGGCACCGATGCCGCGTTGATCTTGCGTCGGCCGTCGTGGGACGACGAGATCCTCGTCGCAGCCCTGGGCAGGGACCTGACCGACGTGCAACGCAATGCGGTCATCGTTCTCGACGACTGCCAGTTCGTCGAGCCGTTCCATCGGGCCCTGGCATCGCTGGCTCGGCCGTTTCCCGAGGGTGTGCTGCGGCTGGTGATGGCGAGCCAGCACAATCCGGCCCTGTCGACCTCGAGGCTGCGCCTTGACGGTGTCGTCGATGAACTCAGGGCCGACGAACTGGCGTTCTCCCCCCCGGAGGTCGCCGAGCTGCTCGCCATGGCCGGTGTGGAACTGGACGCCGACGATCAGCGGCGACTCCATGCCCGCACCGAGGGTTGGCCGGCGGGGGTCCAGATGGCTGTCCTCGCGATGAGGGGGTCGGGTGACCCGAAGGCGGTGGTAGAAGCTTTCGCGGCCACCACGTCGGAGACCAGCGACTATCTCGCCAACGAGGTGATCGCACGGCTGCCGGCGGACCTGACCGAGTTCTTGGCCAGGATCAGTGTGTTGGAGGAATTCGACGCCGACCTGTGCGAGGCGGTGACCGGGGAACGTCGGGCACGGTTGCTCCTCGAGCGGATCATCGCCAATGACCTCTTCATCTATCGGCTCGACCTGGCGGGCGATCGTTACCGGTTCCACCAGATGTTCGCCGCGTATCTGCGGACGCTGCTGAAGAGCCAGGGCGACGCGGCGTACCGGGACGCCCACCGTCGCGCCGCGGAAGCGATGAATGCCCGCGGCGATCGATTCGGTGCACTACGTCACGCCATGGCGATCGCCGACATCCAGCGAGCCGCGTCCATCGTGACCGATTCCATCGCCACCATTCTCGAGGTCGACGACGCCCCGCAGGCGATCGCCGTGGCGCGCGCCTGGCTCGGTCGGTTCGGCGCTGACGCGCGCCAGGACAATCCCGAGCAGTACCTCCAGTTCGCCTTCCTGCTCGCGACCTGCGGTGAACGCGAAGCGGAACGGTGGATGGTCGCCTTCGACCGGGCACATCCGACCCCTGCACCGCGGATCGCCGCGTTCGCGCACGCCACCTGGGCCAACCTGAACCTCAACCGGGGCCAAGCGGAATCGGCCCTCGAACACAATCGGTTGGCGATGGATGCCGCCGCCCAGGCTGCCGTCGAAGGGACACTGTTCCCCGAGCTCGCCGAACTGCCGCTGCAGGCGGCCGGGGCGCACCTGTTGACCGGCGATCTGGTCGCGGCGGGCGCAGTCTTGGACCGGCGGACACCGCTGCTGACCTCACCGATTGTCGACGAGGTCCGCTCGCCCGCCGTGCGCCAATGGGTGCTCTTCTTGCAGGGTGACCTGGAATCCGCCGAGCGACTCACCCGAGGAATACGGAGCGCCGCGGCCGAGCACGATGCCGTCAGTCATGGAGTCGGACTCATCCTGGCCGACTTGGTGGAGGCCTGCCTTCACCTCGAACGCGAAGAGTTCGACCAGGCGGCCGTCCTGCTGGCCACGGCCCGTCAGGGGGCTCAGATCAACGGCCGTCCCCTTGTGGAGTCGATCGTGGAACGATGGATCGCCCGGCTCGCCATCGCGCGCCAGGATCGGGCCGGGGCACTGGCTGCCGTCGCGCAAGCGGGTCTGGTCCTCGCGGGTCCGTCGGATTCGGTCCGCGCGCAACTCGCAGTCGACGAGTTCAGGGTGTGCGTCGAGCTGGCGCCGGAGCGTGCCGACGTCATCGTGCCGGAGCTTCCTGATGACCCGACCAGTCGCCTTCTCCGAGCCCGCCTGGCCCTGCGTCGTCGAGACCCCACCACGGCCCGGCAGATCCTGGACCATGTCGGCCCGGTCAGTATCCGCGACCAGGTGGAGTGGGGAGTTCTCAGCAGCCTCGCCTACCGACGACACGATGCACGGCAGGCCCACAGCCACTTGGCCGCAGCCTTGGACATCGCCCAACCTCACCGGTACCTCGCCACCGTCATCCGATCCGGATCTGGTGTCGCGGACCTGCTGCGCTCGATGCCTACGCCGGCCCGGCTCCACGGATATGTCCAGACTCTCCTGCACGTCGCTGACCGCGTTCCACAACAACCTGAGGTCGCGAGTAGGCCCGATCACGGCTTCCTCACCAGCCGTGAAAGGGATGTCCTGCGTCTCTTGTCGAGTCGACTGACCTCCCACGAAATCGCCGCAACGCTGTTCATCTCGATGAACACGCTCAAGTCGCACATGAAGAGCGTCTACGCCAAGCTGCACGTCAACTCCAGAGCTGAAGCCGTGAACGCGGCCGATGCACAAAACCTGCTCTAGCCCGACCCAGGGCAGAGCCGGTCCGATCCCAGAGTCAGGCCGCGGCGGATTGGACGGCACCACCTATGCCCGGGGGAAGAATTCATCCCAACTGAGCGGTGGATGGCCAGCACCTGGCAGGGCGAATTCCCTGTCAACAACACGACGGCCAGGGCTATCGCGGCACGGCCCCGTCGGCTGCTCCCCGCCTCGTCAACCCCCGCGGCGGTGACCCGCAGAGCAGCTGCGACCCCAACCCCAATGCTGATCCCGAGACGCGTCATGAAGGGCGGCTCGGATCTCTGCGCGCCCAACTACTGCCAACGCGGCCGGCCGGCCGCCCGCATGCCGCAAGCGATCGACACACCGACCTCAGACTTGCGCTGCGTCGTCCGCCCGCAGCGCTCACTGACGGACTGAACTAGTGGTCGCAGCAGCTCGATGGATCCTGAGCCGCTGCCGCCTTTGAGCCGGCTCGTTCGTCGCGTTCGGTGAAACGGAAGAGTGTGTTTCGCCGAACGCTCCTGCACTCGCGGGCGCTCAGCGGCCGGCGATGCTGCAGCAACATGCTCAGCGTCGCGACGGAATGCGTACGTCCGCAGCCATCGCGGTGGTCAGATCGGGTGCGCCCAGGAACTGCCAGTGCCGGGCCACGAAGGCGGAGAGCACGCCCTTCTTGTTCCGCTGCCCCGGTGGCGGCTCGATGTCGTGGATGACCCGGTTGAACTCGACCACCGCGGCCATCGCCCGGTCCTTGAAGCCGCGGAGCTGGGCCGCGTCACGGCCCAGCAGCCGGGCGGCGGCCTGCATCTCGCCGGCCGACTCGTGCAGTGCGCGCCAGATCTGGACCCAGTACGGCTCGGCCACGATGTCGTCGATCAGGCCGGCGTGCCGCAGCCGGCGCTGCCAGCCGATGGGGGTGGGATCTCGGCCTTCGGCGAGCAGGCTGGCATAGTGCTGCAACGTCTCGGCGTGGTTGTGCACCTTGTCCAGCAGCGCGTCGGCGGCGAACCAGTGCCGGGCCGCGCAGGCGTACAGGGTGCGTCCGCCCTCCGCCAGCTGGCTGTACGCGACCACCCGGCAGTCCGGTCGACGTCGCCGGATCCGGGCCAATGCCGTGAGCCCGGTGTAGTCGGCCGAACCCAGATTGAAGTCGACGAAGGCCAGATCGACCCGGGCGCTGCCGGCCAGCGCGGCCTCGAGCTGATCGACGGTCCGGACGTGGGTGAGTTCGGCGAACGCCGCGGAGAAAGCGGCGGCCTCGCCGGGAGTGTCATCCATCAGCAGCACCGACTGCTGGCCGTCCAATACCACTGCCCACCCCAACCCCAGCCGCGTCCTCGGCAGGCTGTTGACGTGATTCATACCCCGCGGACGCGCCGGCAATTCCGACTCTCGCACATAAGTGCTCGGCGGCGTCCGAGAGTGTCGGCGATGATCGATGTGCTGCCGGTGTACGCCGGCTCGGGTGGCCGAGATCACGGACCGTCGCTGGAGTTCCGTGGTCTCGGCCATCGGCGTCTCCACGCTCCTCATACTGTCTAGCGTGTGGTGCGCCCGATCCGACCGAGTCTGGGCTGCGGTGACGCGCGGCTGGTGGTTCGTTCGTCCTCCGCGACCGGACCGCCTCGTGACGACTCCCGTCCGGCTCCTGGTCGCTGGGCTTCTGCTCGCCCCGCTGGTTGCCTGTGGGACCAACCCGTCGACCGGGCCCGCCATCAGCCTGGCGCCGACCACCGCCGGATCGACGACCGCACCGATCTCGGCAGCCTCCCGCGGGACGGTCGGGCACTTCCGGAGGTGGTCCGACGTCCGCCTCGGGGTCGGCCTCCGGATCGCCCACAGTCACCCCGAGCGCGCCGCCCTGCGCGGAGCTGGTCGGCCGGCTGAGCCGACGCGAGCAGATCGGGCAGCTGTTCATGGTCGGCGTACCGACGAGTGCTCTGACGTCGTCCACCGCGCGGACGCTGTCCAGCAGCCGGGCCGGCAGCGTCATCCTGCTCGGCACCACCGACGCGGGCCGGTCCGGCGTCCGGCGACTGGTCGGGGAGATCCGCGCCGCGACCCGGCGCCCGGCCGGCGTGCGGACGATGCTGGCCGCCGACCAGGAGGGGGGCCTGGTTCAGCGGCTGCAAGGTCCCGGCTTCGCCGACATCCCGTCGGCGCGGACCCAGGGCAGCTGGCCGGCAGACCGACTGCGTACGTCGGCGAAACAGTGGGGCGCCGAGCTGCGCGCGGCGGGGATCGACGCGGATCTCGCTCCGGTGGCCGACGTCGTACCGGCGAAGCTGACCGAGGTGAACCAGCCGATCGGGGTGCTGCGTCGCGGCTACGGCTCCGACCCGGCGGTGGTCGCCGGGCACACCGCCGCGTTCGTGGCGGGGATGGACGCGGCAGGGATAGCGACGTCGGCGAAGCACTTCCCGGGGCTCGGCCGGGTCCGTGGCAACACCGATCTGGTGACGACGAGTTGTCGACCCGACCACGACGCGGCACGACTCCGATCTGGCGGGTTTCCGCTCGGCCGTCGGCGCTGGGGTGGACATGGTGATGGTCTCCTCGGCCTACTACGCCAGGATCGATCCGGACCGCCGGGCTGCGTACTCGCCGACCGTGATCGGCGGCATGCTGCGCGGCGACCTCGGCTTCGACGGGGTGGTCATCTCCGACGACCTGGCGGCCGCCGGCGCCGCGGATCTGCCGACCGGGACCCGGGCGGTGCGCTTCCTGCGGGCGGGTGGCGACCTGGTGATCGTGGGCGACCCGACCCAGCTGTCGGCCATGGTCGACGCGGTGTCGAAGCAGGCGGCCGACGACGCCGACTTCGACCGGACGGTGACCGAGGCGGCCCGCCGGGTGCTCGCCCTGAAGGCTCACCGCGGCCTGGCCTCCTGCTGACCTCGGCCGCCTCCGAAACTGTCGACGTACGACATCCGCCACCGGCGTGTCGCTGTCCCAGCTCGACAGTTCCGGGGAGGCGGTGATGGGCGTGGGGTCGGGGTCAGGTGGTGACCTTGAGCTCCTGGAGGACCTGCCGGGCGGTCGGTACGAGGTCTGGCACGGTGTCCGGGATCGACGCGTAGTAGAGCCCCGAGCTGTCACCCGCGGAGACGATCGCCACGATCATCAGCTCGCCCTTGGTCTGTAGACCCTGGATGTCGAAGGTGAGGTGCGACTCGACGAGCCAGCCGTCGTGACCGTCGATCGTGGTGGCCTGGTTGACCTTGACGTCGCTGGTCACCGGGTTGTCGCCGTAGAACTTGCCGAGGATGCACTTCACCACGATCTGCGAACCCTGCTGCGGGGTGTAGAACCCGTCGCCGGCCTGCAGTTCCCCGATCAGGATGGACGCGACCCAGTTGGAGTTCGGTTGATAGTTCTGCTCGACCAGCACGGTCTGGCTCGCCACGTCGCTGCCGAACGGGACCCGGTCGTCGCCCTGCGGGGCCGACCACGGCTGGCCGAGCATCGGATAGGACAGCGGACCGCCATACACCCGGCCGTCGTTCGGGTGCTGGATCGGGCTGGTGACCGAGGTCTCCGGGGGGCAGACGTCGCTGGTGGCCTGACCACTGCTGCTGCCGCCGAGCACACCGCCACCGATCGCCCGGATCGCGACCACCGCCACGACCACGATCACCACGAGCAGCGCCGCGGCCCCGATCCACCAACCGACCGGGGTCCGTTTCTTGGCCTGCTGCTGATAGTTCGCATACGCCGAGGTCGGGTTGCCGGCCGGCTGCTGGCCCGGGCCGGCCCCGTACTGGCTCGGCCCGTACTGGCTGGTCCCGTACTGGCTCGTCCCGGTCGCGTAACCGCCGTACGTCTGTTGGTCGCCGTAGCTGCCCGTCGACCCGCCGTAGCCGCCGGTGCCGTAGCCGGTGGTTGGCTGGTTGCCTATCGCGGCCGTGGGCGGGGGCGCGGCCGGGTTGGGACTGGTGGCGGCGGACCACGCCTTGCCGTCCCAGTAGCGGAACAGTCCGGCACCGCCACCCGGGTCCGGATACCAGCCGGCCTTCGCGCTCACGCCCGTGAGTTTAGTTGCCCGCGCCTGTGCCGAACCTGTCTGATTGCTCCTTCGGGCAAGCCTCGCTCCGCCGGGCTTTTGGGCCGGCCCGTTCGCGCCTGCACCCGGGCGCGCAGCGTCGGAGGTGGTCTATTTGTGCCCGGAGGCTCAGCCGAAGCGGCCGGTGATGTAGTCCTCGGTCGCCTTCTGGTCGGGGTTGGAGAAGATCTTCTCGGTCGGGCCGATCTCGACCAGCTTGCCTGGCTTGCCCTGGGAGGCGAGGTTGAAGAAGGCGGTCTGATCGCTCACCCGGGCCGCCTGCTGCATGTTGTGAGTGACGATCACCACGGTGTAGCGCTCTTTGAGCTCGCTGATCAGGTCCTCGATCGCCAGGGTGGAGATCGGGTCGAGGGCCGAGCAGGGTTCGTCCATCAAGAGGACCTCGGGCTCGACGGCGATGGCCCGGGCGATGCACAGCCGCTGCTGCTGGCCACCGGAGAGCCCGACACCCGCCTTGCCCAGCCGGTCCTTGACCTCGTCCCACAGGTTGGCGCCGCGCAACGACTTCTCGACCGCCTCGGTGACCACCTTCTTGTTCTTCACCCCGTTCAGCCGCAGGCCGGCCGCGACGTTGTCGAAGATCGACATCGACGGGAACGGGTTGGGCCGCTGGAACACCATGCCGACCACCCGACGCACAGCGACCGGATCGATGCCGTCGCCGTACAGGTCGGTGCCGTCCAGGTCGATCGAACCTTTGACGTACGCCCCCTGGATCACCTCGTGCATCCGGTTGATACTGCGCAGCAGGGTGGACTTGCCGCAGCCGGACGGACCGATGAAGGCCGTGACCGTGCGCGGCTCGACGGTCATCGACACGTCCTCGACGGCGTGGAAGGCGCCGTAGAAGATGTTGACGTTGCGGACCTCGATGCGTTTCGCCATTACTTGTCCTTCAGCTTGCTGGCCCGGGCGATGCCGCGAGCAGTCAGGTTGAGCACCATCACGAACAGGATGAGGGTCAGGGCGGCGCCCCAGACGCGCTCGTAGCCGGGCAGCGTCGGGGCCTGGTCGCGACCCGCGTTGATCATCGTCGGCAAGGCGGCCATGGTGTCGGAGAACGGGTTGTAGTTGATGCCGACCGCGTAGACCACCAGGAACAGCAGTGGGGCGGTCTCGCCCATCACCCGGGCGACGCCCAGCACGACCCCGGTCGCGATTCCGCTGAACGAGGTCGGCAGGACCACCTTGACGATGGTCTTCCACTTCGCCACGCCGAGGGCGTACGAGGCCTCCCGCAGACTGTCCGGAACGAGTTTCAGCATCTCCTCGGTGGAGCGCACCACCACCGCGAGCATCAGCAGCACCAGGGCGAGCGAGACCGCGAAGGCGGAGCGCCCGAGGCCGAGGACGGTGATCAGGAAGGCGTAGATGAACAGCGCGGCCACGATCGAGGGGACCCCGCTGAGGATGTCGATCATGAAGCTCACCAGCCGGGCGAACTTGGTGCCCTTGGCGTACTCCACCAGGAAGATCGCACCCAGGATGCCGATCGGGACCGCGATCAGGGCGCTGATTCCGGAGATGATCAGGCTGCCCACGATCGCGGCATAGGCACCGCCACCCTGCTCGCGCGGGGTGATGCCGCGCTGGCTCTGCGTCCACCAGGTCGGCTGGACCACGAGGTGCCAGCCCTTGCTGATCACCGTGAAGAGCACCCAGACCAGTGGCACGATGGCGATCAGGGTGGCCAGCGTGACGAGCACGATGGCGACGATGTTCTTCGTCGTCCGGATGCCGCTCGGACGGGCGTACTCGCTCTTGCCGGTCTGCTCGGCGACGACGGTCATCGGTGGACTCTCTGCGAGGTGAGCGGGATCGGCCGGCCGATCGTGACGGCACCGGTCAGGTCTGGGCCGGTCATGACTTCACCGCACCGCGGTTGGCGATCATCCGGGCCAGCGCGTTCACCACGAAGGTGATCACGAACAGCACCAGGCCGGCCGCGATATAGGCACCGGTCTTGGCGGGCGTGTCGAACTCCGAGGCGTTGTTGGCGATCTTGCTGGCGAACGTCTCGCCGCCGGCGAACAGCGACGGGTTGAACGGCTCGCCCTGAGAGGGCACCGACAAGATGATCATCACGGCGATCGTCTCGCCGAGCGCCCGGCCGAGGCCGAGCATCGCGGCGCTGACCATGCCGGACCGGCCGTACGGCAGGACCGTCATCCGGATCATCTCCCAGCGGGTCGCGCCGAGCGCCCAGGCAGCCTCGATGTGCTCGTCCGGAGTCTGGTCGAACACGTCCCGGGTGATCGCCGTGACGATCGGGATGACCATGATGGCCAGCACGATCGAGGCCAGGAAGACCGTGCCGCCGGAGTTGAGACCGGGTGCGAAGAGCGGGAACCAGCCGAGATAGGTGCTCAGCCAGTTCTGCAGCGGCACGATGAGCGGTGCGATCACGGTGATGCCCCAGAGGCCGAAGATGATCGACGGCACGGCGGCCAGCAGATCCACCACGAAGGCGAGCGGCTTGGCCAGTCGCCTTGGGGCGTACTGGGTGATGCACAGGGCGACACCGATCGAGATCGGCACCGCGAGCAGCATGGCGAAGGCCGAGCTGAGCACCGTGGTCCAGAGCAGGCCGGCGATGCCGAAGGCCAGCTGATCGCCGGAGACCTGCCACTCGGAGGAGGTGAAGAAGTTGGCCTGGTTCGCGGCGAGGCTCGGCGCGGCGACGACGATCAGGAAGATGCCGACGAACGCCACAGTGGCCACGATCAGGATCCCGGACCCGGTGGTCAGACCGCGGAACACCCGATCGCCGGTCTGGCTGATCCGGGCCAGTTTGACCCCGCCGCCACCGGATCCGTCCCGCCGCTCGCTGTCGTCGCCCGGCGGCGGTGTCGTCGATCTGACCTCGGGGACCACCGAATGGTGGGCCGACTCGTGGCCGGCCGCCGGTGAGTCGGTCGCGGTCAGGGTGTCCGCGGCCGACTCGCCGGGCTCGGAATTCTTCTCGGTCAACGACATCGCCGCCTCCGTGGCTTCGACGGATCGCAGCAGGCTACTGGATCGCCTTGATGGACGCAGCTGACCTTGGTCTGCAGCTCCGCCGGGAGCGGTGCGTACCCGAGGTCCTCGAGGGTCTTCTGGGTGGCGGTGTTGGCGAAGTAGCCGAGGAAGTCGGTCAGCACGGCCGTCTTGTCGGCGGCGAGACCCTTGCTGCAGGCGATCTCGTAGGTGACGAGCAACGCAGGGTAGGCGTCGGCGCCCGTGTCGGTGTACTTGATGCTGAGCGCCAGGTCGTTGCCGCTGCCCTTGATCTGGGCCTGGGAGAGCGCCTTGCCGACGGTCTCGCCGGACAGCTGCACCGGACCGCTGCCGTTGTCGATCTCTGCGACCGGCAGGTTGTTGTCCTTCGCGTAGCTCCACTCCATGTAGGAGATGGACCCGGCCGTCTGGCCGACCGCTTGGGCGATACCGGAGCTCTTGTTCTTGCCCTCGCCGGTGCCCGCCCACGACTTGCTCGGCTCGGCGGTCCAGGCGCCGTTGCTGGCGGCCTTGAGGAACTTCTCGGTGTTCTCGGTGGTGCCCGACTCATCGGAGCGGAAGAAGACGGTGATCTTGCTGCTCGGCAGGGTCACGCCGGAGTTCAGCTTGGCGATCGCCGGGTCGTTCCACATGGTGATCTTGCCGGTGAAGATCTCGGCCAGGACCTCGGGAGTGAGGATCAGCTTGTCGACGCCGGACAGGTTGTAGGCGAAGGCGATCGGCCCGACGACCATCGGCAGGTTCCAGGCCGGGTTGCCCTGGCAGCGCTTGGCGGCCGCGGTGGCCTCGTCCGGCTTCAGCGCGGAGTCGGAGCCGGCGAAGTCGACCAGGCCGGCGTTGAAGGACTTGATGCCCGCGCCCGATCCGGTCGGGTTGTATTCGATGGTCGACTTGTTGCTGCAGGCGTTGCCGTAGTCGGAGAGCACCTGCGTCATCGCGTTGGCCTGGGCGGTCGAGCCCTCCGCCGTCAGCTTGCCCGAGGGGCAGGTCAGGCCCGCGACGCTCGGATTTGCCGAGCTCCCCGAGGATGTCGTGGTCGGGTCGGAGCCACAGGCGGAGAGGCCGAAAGCGGCCAGGCTGACGACGGCGGCGGCGGCCGCGACACGGGCGGCGACCGTACGATTCGGGATCATGTCTTCCTTCTGACGATGCGGAGAAGCTGACGGCCTCTCGGTGTGAGCATGCGGCGGAGGACCGGCCCCCACCCCGATACGCCCCGAACCTAGGCATGACAGGTGTCCTGATGGACGGTCGTCGGTTAACCCGAGGTGAACTGCGTGGTCTGGCTCGCGCGCTCGGCGGCGGAGTCCACCGGATCGCGTCGAGTTCGGACCGGGCGCCGCCGCTCGATAGCGTGGAGCCCATGTCCAAGGTGGTGACCTCGCTCCCGGTCGGCGACCGGGTCGGTATCGCGTTCTCCGGCGGCCTCGACACCTCCGTGGCGGTGGCCTGGATGCGACATCACGGCGCGATCCCGTACGCCTACACCGCCGACCTGGGCCAGTACGACGAACCGGACCTGGACAAGGTGCCCGAGCGTGCCTATCTCTACGGCGCGGAGAAGGCCCGCGTGGTGGACTGCCGCGCGGCGCTGGTGAACGAGGGTTTGGCTGCGCTGGCCTGCGGCGCGTTCCACATCCGCTCGGCGGGTCAGACGTACTTCAACACAACCCCGCTGGGTCGGGCGGTGACCGGCACCCTGCTGGTCCGGGCGATGATGGCCGACGGCGTCTCGATCTGGGGTGACGGCTCGACGTTCAAGGGCAACGACATCGAGCGGTTCTACCGGTACGGGCTGCTGGCGAACCCCGCGCTGCGGATCTACAAGCCCTGGCTGGACGAGCAGTTCGTCACCGAGCTCGGCGGCCGGACCGAGATGTCGCAGTGGCTGGTCGAGCAGGGGCTGCCGTACCGGGACTCGGTGGAGAAGGCGTACTCGACCGATGCGAACATCTGGGGCGCCACCCACGAGGCCAAGAAGCTGGAGCAGCTGTCCACCTCGCTGGAGATCGTCGTGCCGATCATGGGCGTGGCGTTCTGGGACGACTCGGTGTCGATCGCGGCGGAGGATGTGACGATCGGGTTCGACGAGGGCTGGCCGTGCACGATCAACGGCAAGACGTTCGCCGACCAGGTGGAGCTGGTGCTCGAGGCCAACGCGGTCGGCGGCCGGCACGGCCTCGGGATGAGCGACCAGATCGAGAACCGGATCATCGAGGCGAAGAGCCGCGGGATCTACGAGGCACCGGGAATGGCTCTGCTCACGATCGCGTACGAGCGGCTGGTCAACGCCATCCACAACGAGGACAGCATCGCGAACTACCACAACGAGGGGCGCCGGCTCGGCCGGCTGCTGTACGAGGGCCGCTGGTTCGATCCCCAGGCGCTGATGATCCGCGACGGCCTGCAGCGCTGGATCGGCGGCGCGGTGACCGGCGAGGTCACGCTGCGGCTGCGGCGCGGCCAGGACTACTCGATCCTGGACACCACCGGGCCCGTCACTGAGCTATCACCCGGACCGGTTGTCGATGGAACGCTCCGAGCACGCGGCATTCGGCCCGACCGACCGGATCGGCCAGCTCACCATGCGGAACCTGGACATCGCCGACACCCGGACCAAGCTGGAGGGGTACGCGGCCCGCGGCCAGCTCGCCTCCGGCGGCGGCCTGGTCGCCAACCTGGAGCTGGAGAAGGCGAGCGTCGAGCCGCTCGAAGGCGACTCCCAGAGCGACCCGCTCAGCCTGGACCGGGCTGCGATGGAGTTCGGCGTCGACTGACGGGTTCTGCGAACGTGCCCTGAGCTCGTCGAGGGCTGATCCGGGTACGTGCCCTTCGACGGCTATCTCGTCTCATTCGCCGGTACGTGTTCGGCAACGGCGTCGAGGAGGCTCTCGATCGCGGTGTCGAGCGAGTCATGGTCCGGCGCCCCGCCGGCGAGCGCGGTGCTGACGGCGGCCCAGGTCTCGGTGAGCTCCCGCTCGATCTCGAGCCGGAGCCGCCCGTGCACCACCGGCCAGGCCAGAGCCGCCAGGGCGAGCGGACCGGTGGGCTGTACGGTCACCGTCGCCCGGAGCCGCTGCGTCGGGATGCCCGCGATGACGGCGACGTCCACTGCGCCGCGAACCCGGCGGAGCCTACCCTTCGCGGTCAGCATCGGGAGGTCGTCGTCGAGGAGAACGAGTTCCCCTGCGAGGGTGAGCTCGCGGCCCAACCACGCCGGCAACTCGCTCAGCGGGATGTCGACCGTCGCGCGGAAACCGCTCGGTGCGACCCGATCGTTCAGTGAGACCCGGGCGCGATACTCCGGGGCAGTGACCAGGACAGTGAAGGCGGCAGGGTCGTCACGCTCGATCTCCACCTCTGCCGGCGGGTCGAGGATTACGACCGTCTCGGCTGGTCACGGGGTCGGTCGTCCTGGTGGCGGTGACGATCCGATACGCGCTGCCGACCCGACTGCGCTCGCCGCGCAGCAGCCGCAGTCCCTCCCGCCGTCCTGATGGCGGGTGCGCGACTCCGTCCGCGTCGAAGGGGATCGTTCGCAGCCGGTCGATCAGTCCGGGGACGGCGCCGGCCCACCCGCGCCAGTCGATCGGCCCGGCCGGCACCTCGACAGTCAAGGTGGGCATCGGACCGGGAGCCTACGCGCCCACGGGGCCGAGCACTGTGCTTCACCAGCAGGCGCTTGATCGAGGAGACGGCCGGGGCGGCATGAATGACTGCCGATCACGGGCCCTGCGCCGGCCGATGGTGGACTCGTGCCGCGAGGACCCGGCACGAGGCCACCATCAGGGTCGGATCGACGTCGCCGGTGGGACGAAGGAGACCATCCCGCGCGACTCCAGGATCGCGAGGTGTACGTCGGCGGGCGACGAATAGCCAGCCTGGCGCAGGATGGCGGCCAGGTCCTCGTGGTTCAGCCCGCAGCGAGCGAGATTCACCTCGTCGACCCGGCCGTCGCGGATCAGGATGCGCAGTGGCGGATCGATGAAGCGCTGCAGTCCGGGCACCATCCGCAGCCGGGTCACCCCGGCGTGGACGAGCAGCAGCGAGACCAAGGCCGCGGTTCCGGTCAGCCACGACGCGTCCGAGGCGGTGGCGGTCCGGCCGACGATCGCGCCGACCGCGACGGCAGCGACCCAGTCGAATGGCGCGAACTGAGCGATCGCCCGGCGGGTGGTCAGCCGGAACGCGATCACGGCCATCAAGAACAGGGCGGCCGCCTTGATGGCGGCGTGTACTGCGGTATGCCAGTCGCCGACCAGGTCGTGGATCAACTCGTTCATCGCGCGGCTGCTCCTCCCACCCGGATGCCGTTGTCGGCGAGCCATTGGCGGGCACGGCCCAGCTGGCGGTCGGTGGCGAACGCAGACCACTGCTCGGCCAGGTCCTCGTCGTGGACGAGATCGCGGAACCGGCGGAACGCCCCGCTGCCGTGGATCGCCCGCTCCAAACGCTCCCGTACCGCTTGGTCACGCTGTCGCTCGGCGAAATCCGCCATGTCCTGCCAGCCCGCTCGTGAGCCGATCCGGTCGAGTCTCAGCCAGCGATCAGGATCGTCCTCCGGGTCGATCGGCTCACCGTCGGAGAGGATCGGTGAGTCCTCGAGATCGCCGCCCCATACCTCGCCGGTGCTCAGGTCGAGGTAGCCCTCGGTTGACATGTCGAAACCACCTTCCAACTCGCTGCTGAGTAGTTCCAGGTCGACCGGCGCCGCACGTCCGGGCAGCGGCTCGCGACGCAGGCACGCGACGATGTCCTCGGCCAAGACGTCGTCTCCCACGGCGGCCCGCAAGGCGAGCCGGTTGATGATCGCCATCGCGATCGGCTCGACAGCGGGCCTGACCTGCTCCAACGCCATCGGAATTCCGCATCCCACCTGCTGTAGCACGTCGTCGACGTCGTGCCCGAGGACAGCGCTGACGTAGCGCGTCGCATCCTTGCCGGCGACGGCTCGACGGAGCTCGGACATGTCGATCGGCGAGATCTGCTGCTGACCTGGCCAGCTGCCCAGCAGCATCGGGTGCGGGCGATTCGGCCTTGCCGGCGCCCGGCCCTCCCCGTCGTCGTCGCGCCAGCGGCGCCCGTACTGGTCCGGGATGCTGCCCCAACCCCAGTACGGCCGAGGTCCTGCGGGGCGGATGCCGAGGACCTCCACCGGGTCGACCTTCTCCGTCTCCACCGCGCACCGATGGATCCACTGGTCGCCGAGATCGAAAACGAACTGGAACTCGGCGCCGAGCTCGACCGTGCGAGCGACCCTGGTGACGGCGATGTCCATCGGCGCTCGGATGGGTCCGCGGATCGACTCCGCCAACTCGTAGCCACTCTCCTTGTCGGTGACGACGCGGCCGTCGGCAAGGGTGAACATGGACAGGTGCGCGCGGTCCCATCGTGCGAACGCATCATTGACCGCGTCCGCGAGATCGGCGAACGTGTGCGACGGGCCCACGACGAAGCTGCGTCCCGGCCACGGCCACAACTCCGTGCCGCGTCCACCGAGCAGTTCGACGGTCAGCGACAGCCATGTTCGTGTCATCTCCCGAGGATGGCATCCGACCGACCGGACGGAACGCGCCGGCCCGATGCCGATGAGTCCACGCTGCCGCGGTGGTCGGTCAGTCCATGACGACAACAACAGAATCCCCGGCCGCGGCGCTGCCGCCGGTCGTCGATGCCGAGGCGTGGCGGCGCGAGCTCGACGAGCTGCGCCGGCGGGAGAAGGCGGCCACTCGCGAGCTGGACGCGATCGCGGCGCAGCGCCGGCGGCTGCCGATGGTGGAGCTGGCGGACTACACCCTGGTCGGCGAGGACCGGCAGCCGGTCCGGCTGGTCGACGTGTTCGACGGGCGGCACCAGCTGATCACCTACCACCACATGTGGGAGCCGGGCGCGGAGTGGCAGTGCGGCGGCTGCACCGGGTTCACCGCGCAGTACACCCGGTTGGAGTTCCTCGACTCCTACGACGCCCGCTTCGTGATCGTCACCCAGGGCAGCATCGACGAGGCGCTGGCGTACAAGGAGAAGGTGGGCAACCAGATGACCTGGTACTCCACCGCCGACAGCCCGTTCGGTGCCGACATGGACGCTCCGCCCGGCGGTGGGTTCGGGGTCAACGTGTTCCTTCGCGACGGCGACCATGTCTATCGCACCTGGCACACCAACGGCCGCGGCACCGAGCAGCTCAGCCAGACGTTCCCGCTGATCGACTTGCTGCCCTGGGGTCGGCAGGAGGAGTGGCAGGAGTCGCCGGACGGCTGGCCGCAGCGGCCGACGTACTCGGGCTGGGCCGGTCCCCAGGACATCGCCGCCGCGTACGGATCCGTGGGGTCCTGAACGCCGTCCTGGACAGTCCGCGACCAGGGCTGTACGTCGCCGACCAGCACGGCGTCGGCGTCGGCGTGCGCATCGTCACCCGGTGTCGCGGTCGGCCGGTCAGCGGCGGCCGTCTGTCGGTAAGGCTCCGCTCCGAGCGTTGCCGAGCGCACGTACGAGGAACGCCAGCGCGACGAACGCGACGAGCAGCGCCGCACAGTACGCCGCGACCCCGGCATAGCCGCCGTTTCGTCCGGGGTCGAAGAAAGGGGTACGCGTAGAAGCCGGTGAGCGCGCCCCGCACCAGGGAGTCGTGACCGCGAGCCAGCTGGATCGCCGACACGATGAATACGCAACTGGCGATGATGTTGCTCAGGATGGTGAAGTAGCTGAAGAAGCTGACCACCCCGAAGTGGGTCTGGATCGCGATGACCAGCTGGGTCAGCACACCGGCCAGGGACAACCCGGCGAACAGAAGCCTGAGTCCGATGACGAGGGTTGACGACACTCCTGGAACCTCACCCGGTCGGTGCCGAGCGAGCCGGACTGCGCACGCCGGTTCAGCCGATCGGGCGGTGCCGCTCGATGGCGTGGACGTCGCCTCGGGCGGTCAGGTGGGCCACCACGAACTCGGCGGTGGCCAACTCCATCGGGGCCATGTCGAGGGAGGCGAGGATGTGCGGCAGCACCGGTCGGTGGAAGCAGATCGCGGTCGGTTCACCGCTGGACAGGGCGACTTGTCGGACGGCCTGGATCGTCTTGCGGACGCCGCGCGGGTCGTCCGCGCCGTTCTCCTCGGTGAGTTGCGCGTGCTGCTCCAGCGACAGCTTCCGGCTGTCGGCGTACGGCTGCAGGGTGGTGACGCAGCGGGTGGACGTGGAGGCGATCAACCGGGTCACGCCGTACGCGTCGAGCATCGGGACCAGCTTCTTCGCCTGGGTACGTCCCCGGCTGGCCAGCGGCCGGGCACAGTCCTTCTTGCTCCAGTCACTGCGGGCCATCGCCTTGCCGTGCCGGACCAGGATCAGTGGCGTGGTCGGCGGTTGCTCCAGGAACTGCTCGAGCAGGAAGTGGTCGTGGGCGTACGTCAGCCGGGCGAGCGCGGCCCGGATCGGCAGCCAGGAGACCACGTCGACCTCCGCGTCGGGTGCCCGGCGGACCGAGCTGAGCATCGTGCCGGCCCAGTAGTCGACCTGCTTGATGCCGGCCTTCGGGACTTCGTACCGGATGGTGTCGAGCGGCGTGCCGAGCCGGATCCGGACACCGGTCTCCTCCTCGACCTCGCGGACCGCGGCGGCCGGGATGCTCTCGCCGGCGTGCACCTTGCCCTTCGGCAGGGTCCAGTCGTCGTAGCGCTTGCGGTGCACGATCACGACCTCACGGCCCCGCACCGGATGCTGGCGGGTGACGACCGCACCTCCGGCGAGGGTGGGTCGGACGGTGGTCCCGATCGAGCGGCGGGTGCTGGAACCCTGCGGGGTGGCGGGTGGCGGCATGGGGCGGTCGGCTACTTGGCTCGGCGTCGGCTCTTGACGTTGATCAGGTACTCCTGCATGTCCACCAGCGGTTTGCCTTCCTCGTCGACGGTGAACGGGATCCAGGTGCCATCGGGCTGCAGCTTCCATGAGGCGGTGCCCGGATCGAAGGCGAGATCGAACAGACCGGAGATCTCTGCGATGTGCGCCGGGTTGGTGATCGAGGCGATCACCTCGACCCGTCGGTCCAGGTTGCGGTGCATCAGATCCGCCGACCCGATGCCGACCGACGGCGTTCCACCGTTGGCGAAGCAGAACAGCCGGCTGTGCTCCAGGAAGCGGCCGAGGATGCTGCGGACCCGGATGTTCTCGCTCAGCCCCGGCTTGCCCGGCCGGATGGTGCAGATGCCGCGGACCCAGAGATCCACCTTCACCCCGGCCTTCGAGGCCCGGTAGAGCGCGTCCGAGATCTCCTCGTCCACCAGCGAGTTCACCTTGATCCGGATCCCGGAAGGCAGCCCGTCCTCGTGGTTGGCGATCTCGTTGTTGATCCGGTCGATCAGCCCGGTCCGGATCCCGTGCGGCGCGACCAGCAACCGCCGGTACGTCGTCTCCTGCGACATCCCGGAGAGGTGGTTGAACAGCCGGCCGATGTCGTCGGTGATGATCGGGTTGGCGGTCAGCAGGCCCATGTCCTCATACAGCCGGGCGGTCTTCGGGTTGTAGTTGCCGGTGCCGACATGGGCATAGCGACGCAAACCGTCCGCCTCGTCGCGGACCACCATGGACAGCTTGCAATGGGTCTTCAGCCCGACGACGCCGTAGACCACGTGGCAGCCGTGCTGCTCCAGCCGGCGCGCCCAGGCGATGTTGGCCTGCTCGTCGAAGCGGGCCTTGATCTCGACCAGGGCGAGCACCTGCTTGCCGGCCTCGGCCGCCTCGATCAGTGCGTCGATGATCGGGGAGTCGCCGGACGTCCGGTAGAGGGTCTGTTTGATGGCCAGCACCTGCGGGTCGTCGGCGGCCTGCTCGATGAACCGCTGGACCGAGGTAGCGAAGCTGTCGTACGGATGGTGCAGCAGCACGTCGCGCTGTTTCAGGGCGGCGAACATGTCGGCCGGCTTCGCGGTCTCGACCTCCGCCAGGTGCGGGTGGGTCGAGGGCAGGAAGGCTGGGTACTTCAGCTCGGCCCGGTCCAGGTCGGCCAGCGAGAACAGCCCGCGCAGATCCAGCGGGCCGGGCAGCAGGAACACCTCGCGCTCGGTGATGTCGAGCTCGGAGACCAGCAGCTCCAACATCTTCGGGTCGATGTCGTCCTCGACCTCGAGCCGGACCGGCGGTCGGCCGACCTTGCGGCGGAGCAGCTCGCGCTCCAGGGCGACCAGCAGGTTCTCGGCGTCGTCCTCCTCGACCTCGACGTCCTCGTTGCGGGTCACCCGGAAGACGTGGTGCTGGACGACCTGCATGCCGGTGAACAACTGTCCGAGATGCTGGGCGATGACGTCCTCGAGCGGCACGAACCGGCCCTCGGCCAGCTGGATGAACCGGGACAGCACGCTCGGCACCTTCACCCGGGCGAACTGCCGGACCCCGGTGTCCGGGTTGCGGACCAGCACCGCGAGGTTGATCGACAGCCCGGAGATGTACGGGAACGGGTGCGACGGGTCGACGGCCAGCGGGGTCAGCACGGGGAAGATCCGCTCGGCGAAGAGCTCGTCGCAGCGGGCACGTTCGGGATCCGTCAGCTCGTCCCAGCGGAGGATCTCGATGCCCTTCGGCCGCCATCTCGGGCCGGATCTCGTCGGCGAACACCCGGGCGACGTCGGCCACCAGCTCGCGGGTGCGGGTCAGGATCGCGCCGTGCACCTCGCGCGGCATCATCCCGGACACGCTCGGCACCGCGACGCCGGCCGCGATCCGTCGCTTCAGGCCGGCGACCCGGACCATGAAGAACTCGTCGAGGTTGGAGGAGAAGATCGCCAGGAACCGGGCCCGCTCCAGCAGCGGCACCCGGAGCCTGTCCTTGGCCAGGTCCAGCACCCGGTTGTTGAACGCCAGCCAGGACAGTTCGCGGTCGAGGAAGCGGTCCGCAGGCAACTCGTCGCGGGCTGCGTCGGCGGCGATCTCGTCCGCGGTCACCTCGGCGGCGACGTCCAGTGATTCCATCAACACTCCTGGCTGGGTACGGGCAAGCATCCTAGTGACTCCAGGTGAACGACGCCCTCGCGCGGCCGTCGCGACGCGCTGGCGGGATCGGACCCGTCGAGTCCCCGGCGTCCTGGCGGCGGAGCCCAGCTCCGCGAGCCTCGTACAGCACGTCGCGGCTCCGCTCGGTGAAGCCCGCCCCGCGATACAGGCCGATGGCCGTCGGGTGGTCGCTCTCGACGTACAGCTCGACGTCGGTATCGCCGGCCGAGCGGAGATGGCGAAGCCCGGCGTAGAGCAGGGCCTTGCCGAGGCCCCCGCCGGCCGCGTCCGGATCGACGCCGATCACGTACACCTCGCCGAGACCGGCCGCCGTGCTGCTTCGTCCAGTGAAAGCCGACCACCCGGCCGTCCCGCTCCGCCAGCAGGAACCCGGCTGGGTCGAACCATGGCTCGGCCATCCGTTCGGCGAGGTCGGCGTGGCTGATCCGGCCCTGCTCGGGATGGTCCGCGAAGGCCCGCGAGTTGACGGCGAGCCAGGCGTCGTCGTCGATCCCCGACCGGAAGCTGCGGATCGTGACGCCGTCGGGGAGCGTTGGGCTCGGGCAGCTCATCGTCGAGCGCTCGAGCCATCACGGACAACGACCGGACCGGTACCAGCCCGGCGGCGTGGGCGAGCGCCGCGGCGGCGGGAGTGTCGCCGTGGGCCCAGACCTGGACGGATCGGTCGGCTCGGGCCAGGACCGCGTCCAGCAGCGCCCGTCCGACGCCGCGCCGGCGGTACGTCGGCGCCACGAGCACGTGCCCGGTGTAGGCGTCGTCGGCGGAGGCGAGCTGGGCGTACCCGACGAGTGGTCCGCCCGGCTCTGCGCGGGCCAGGAAGTGGTGCAGACCCGGCCGTGGGCGTCGCAGGTCGAGCAGGGCCGCCTCGTTCAGCGCCGACTCGCCGACTACCGCCGACTGGGCGGCCAGCCGCTCGATCTCTGCCGCGGAGCGGTCCGACGTCGTCGACGATCTCCAGGGTGGTGGTGGCGACGATCGGGGGCATGCGGGCCACGCTAGCGCGACCCCGCGTCGATGCTTTTGCTGGCAAGCCCACGGTGGCCGGAGCCCCGGAATTCCGCATTCGGTGAGTTCTCGGGCGGCCGGTGGCCCTCGCGACGGGACGCGTTCTCGTCAGACCCGGGCGGAGGCTTCCTCGGTCGGGGTGACGAACCGGTAGCCGACATTGCGGACGGTGCCGATCATCGACTCGTACTCCGGGCCGAGCTTGGCGCGGAGCCGCCGGACGTGGACGTCGACGGTCCGGGTGCCCCCGTAGTAGTCGTAGCCCCAGACGTCGCTCAGCAGCTGCTGCCGGCTGAACACCCGGCCGGGGTGCTGGGCCAGATATTTCAGCAGCTCGAACTCGGTATAGGTCAGGTCGAGCTGCTGCCCGTTGAGCTTGGCGGAGTAGCCGGCCTCGTCGATCACGATGTTGCCGCTCTGGATCAGCGACTCCATCCCCGAGGAGGTGGCCGGCGACATGGCCAGCCGGACGCGTACGTCCACCTCGGCCGGCCCGGCCGAGCTCAGCAGCAGGTCGTCGAAGCCCCAGTCGGAGGAGAGCGCGGCGAGGCCACCCTCGCTCACGATGACCAGCAGCGGCGACTCCTTGCCGGTGGTCTCCATCAGCCGGCAGAGCGACCGGGCGCCGACCAGATCGCGGCGGGCATCCAGCAGGATGACATCGGCGGACGGCGCGTCGAGCAGCGCCGTAGCCTCCGCCTGGGCGACCTTGACCTGGTGGGGGAGCAGTTCGAGAGCCGGCAGGATCTCGGCGGACGCGTGCATATCGTTGGTCAGCAACAGCAAGGTGGCCATGGCGGTCTCCTTCGCCCTTGATCGGTACATTCAGCATCTGCGAAATCAGCCCCGACGCACCGCCCCAGTCCGCTGTGGGCTACAGCGGTCAGCCGGGTTTGACAACGGTGTCCCGCAGCGGAGCGGGGCACCGAAGATGATGTGTCGAAGGTTAAGTGATTTCCTGAGGGTTAGCCAATGACGACGATTGTGTTGCAGTTCTGGGCCGGCGCCCGGGCCGCCGCCGGGACCGCCCGCGAGGAGTGGTCGGCCGACTCGGTTGCCGATGCGCTCTCGTCGGCGCGATCTCGTCGTGACGATCCGCACTTCGACCGCGTACTTGCGATGTGCTCGATTCTGGTCGACGGCACGCTCGCCGGCCCGGCCGAGCTGGGCCGTCGGCGGACCGAACCAGTCATTGCGGAGGTCCTGCCGCCGTACGCCGGTGGATGACGCGAGCCAATACGGCGAACTGTGCCTAGTTCACGCTCGCCATCTCATATGTTGGGCTCGATTTTCGCCAATTGAGACGACCGCTTTGTGACGATCCCGTTGCAGCCTAGGGTGTCACCCGTGATCGCGACGGATCGGTGGGCTCCGCTCACCCGCTGCCTGGCTGTGGACCACGGCCGCATGCGCTCGTCGTTGTGTCTGTCGTCGCGAATGTAGCGGCTCCGCGCCCTCCGCGCGATCCCGTTGTCGCTGGTCACCTCGCCGAAGTCGTGACGCCGAGCTGACCGACATCCATCCCATCCCAGGGTTCGGCCCATCAGGGCCCGAACCGATCACTCACAGGAGACAGCACCAGATGAGCAGGCAAGACGTACTGGTCGACGCGGATTGGGTCGCCGAGCACGCCGGGGACGACGACGTCGTCCTGGTCGAGGTCGACGAGGACACCACGGCGTACGACGGCGGTCACATCGAGGGCGCCATCAAGTTGGACTGGAAGAAGGACCTCCAGGACCCGATCCGACGCGACTTCGTGAACAAGCAGCAGTTCGAGAAGCTGCTGTCCGAGCGCGGCATCGGCAACGACGACACCGTCGTGCTGTACGGCGGCAACAACAACTGGTTCGCGGCGTACGCGTACTGGTACTTCAAGCTGTACGGGCACGACAAGGCGCTGCTGCTCGACGGCGGCCGCAAGAAGTGGGAGCTCGACGCTCGCGAGCTGAGCAGCGAGACCGTGACCCGGCCCGCGACGACGTACACCGCGCAGGAGCCGGATCTGGACATCCGCGCCTTCCGGGACGAGGTCATCGCCTCGATCGGCAGCGACTCGCTGGTCGACGTCCGGAGCCCCGACGAGTACGCCGGCCGGCTGCTCGCCCCGGCCCACCTGCCGCAGGAGCAGGCGCAGCGCGGTGGTCACGTGCCGACCGCGATCAGCGTGCCGTGGAGCAAGGCGGCGAACGACGACGGCACCTTCAAGGCCGACGGCGACCTGACCACGCTCTACAGCGAGGCCGGGATCAACTGGGACAACGACATCATCGCGTACTGCCGGATCGGCGAGCGCAGCGCGCACACCTGGTTCGTGCTGCACGAGCTCCTCGACCGGCCGAATGTGAAGAACTACGACGGCTCCTGGACCGAGTACGGCTCGCTGGTCGGTGTGCCGGTCGCGGTCGGCGACGAGCCCGGCGAGGCCTGAGCCCCCGCCGTCTTCGGGGACCCCACCATCTCAAGGAGTCAATATGTGCGGTGCAACACAGGGCGGACTGAGCGCCCAGGGCATCGACGCCACCAAGGAAGCCGTCATCCAGGGCCGCGTGCTGCGCGGCGACCAGCCGGTCGCGAGCGCGTACGTCCGGCTGCTCGACTCGACGGGTGAGTTCACCGCCGAGGTGCCCACGTCGGCGACCGGGCACTTCCGGTTCTTCGCCGGCGACGGCTCCTGGACGCTGCGGACGCTCGCCCCGGGCACCTCGGTCGATCGGACGGTCGAGGCCGCCCGCGGCCGGATCGTCGAGCTCGACATCGATCTGGACGCCTGAGCCCATCAAACCCCGAGTTGTCAGTCGCTCGGCACCGTATGCGGTGCTGAGCGACTGACAACTCTAGAGTTGGGTCGATGAGCGCCGCCGGGCCACCGCAGCAGCCGACCGGGGGCGGGTCCGGAGACGACCCGTTCAGCTGGCTCTACCGGCGCGGCGAGACGGCGCCGACCGAGGACGAGCCGCCGGTCGTGCCGGCGACGATCGAGCCACCACCACCGGTACGTCCGCAACAGGCGCCCATTCCGCCGCCGGTGGCCGCGCCGCGGCCGTTGCCGCCGCCGCCCGACCCGTATCCCCAACCGTTCGCCCAGCCCGTCGTCCAGCCCGCTCCGCTCTACGACAAGCGCCCGCCGACTTCTCCGCCGGCGACCCCGCCGCCCCGGAACGGACCGCGACCGGGTGTGGTGATCGGCGTGATCGTCGGCCTACTCGTGCTCGCCGTGATCGCCGCGTACGTCGTGGTCGCCTTCGTCCTGCGCCCGGCGGATCGCTCGGTGCTCGACCCACCGCGGGTGGCGAGCAGCACGTCGGCTCCGAGGGTCGTCAAGCCGGTGGTCAGCGGGGTCCGCGCCGACTGCACCGCCCCGCCGGCGACCGACGACGCGGGGGCCCGGGTGAGCTACGGCGCGGCCAACGTGCTCGACGGGAAGAGCAGCACGGCCTGGCGCTGCAACGGCACCGGGGTCGGACACTCCCTGACGTTCACGTTCCCGGCGGGCTCCACCATCGGCTCCGTCGGCGTGATCAACGGCTATGCGAAGACCGACCCGAAGAGCGGAGCCAAGCGATACAGCGAGTACCGCCGGATCACGCGGGTGACCTGGACGTTCGACGACGGCACGACGATGACCCAGCCGCTCGCCGACGACGACCAGAAGCTCCAGACGATGGCTGTGCCGCCACACCGGACCCAGACCTTGAAACTCACCGTCGAGGCGAGCACCGAGCCCGGCAGCAACTCCTCGACCCGCGACGCCGTGCTGATCTCCAGCGTCGTCTTCAGCTGACCCACCGACCCGCAGGCAGCCCCACCGGATCCCTCGGGCAACCCCTCCCGGCTTCCGAAACTGTCGAGTTGGGACACCGGCCCTCGGCGTGTCGCTGTCCCAAGCCGCCAGTTTCGGGAGGGGCGCGGCGGCGGGCCGCGCCACCCGACCGTCGGATCATGGCAGCAGTCTTGCAAGATGGGCGGGTGCGCACCCTGCTGGTCAAGATCACCTGCGGCGTGGAGGCGGCGGAACGGGCCAACCAGGGCTGGACCGTCGCGGCGATGGGGCTGGCCGCGGGTGCCGAGGTGACCGTCTGGCTGACCGGTGATGCGGTCTGGTTCGCGGTCGCCGGACGGCAGCCGGACCTGGCGCTGCCCCACGCCACCTCGGTTGCGGAGCTGGTCGAGACGATCCGGACCGGCGGCTCGATCCGGGTCTGCAGCCAGTGCGCCGGCCGGCGCGAGCTGACCGCGGCCGACCTGGTCGACGGGGCCGTGATCGCCGGGGCGGCGCAGTTCGTCGAGGCCGCCCTGACCGACGGCGTCCAGGCACTGGTCTATTGAGTAGGCCGGGGATCGGTGCGATCGGTCAGGTTCCGCGACCTCGAGCCGGAGGACCTGAACGATCTGGACTGGTCGGGCAGCGCTGCCCACCTCACCCAGGTCGCCGGCTCACTGGGTCGTGCGTACGCGGGTGAGGTCGTGCTGCTCGTCGGCACGCTGCCGAACGGCCGGCTGGTCGCGCTGGGCGGCCTGGACCTGGTGCATACGCCGGGTGCCGGCGTGCTCTGGATGCTCGCCGTGCACGAGACGCTCCAGTCGCTCGGCATCGGGACCGCCCTGGTCGCCGCCCTGGAGGTCCGTGCCCGGGCGGCCGGGCTGGAAACCGCCCGGCTGACCGTCGAGCACGACAACCCGCGGGCCGCCCGGCTCTATCGCCGGCTCGGCTATCGAGAGGCGGGCAGCGTCCTGGAGAGCTGGCCGTTCGCCGCAGGCCGCACCTATGTCACCGCCTGCACCGTGCTCGAGCGCAGCCTCGCGGGGCCGCTCAGCGGGCGGTGACCGAGCGGGCCCAGCGGACCGTCGGCCCGCTGCCGGAGGCGTTGACCGCTCGGATCCGGATCACGTACGCATCGATTCCGCTGCAAACCGCTGATGCTTGCCGACCGGGACCGAGACGAGACCGACACGCTCTTCACCGTGTGGCTCCCGTTCCGGGTCGCGGTGATCACGTAGTGCTTCACCGCACCGCCGGAGCTCGGTTTGTGCCACTTCACGCCGATCGAGGTCTGGTGGTCGTGGGCCGAGCCCGCTGTGACAGACCTGATCACCGGCCGGCCGGGCTTGGCCGTGATCGTCGCCTTCGCGGACGCGCCGAGGCTCAGTCCAACCGGGTTTCGGGCCTTCACGGTCAGCGTGTACGTCGTCCCGGACACCAGGCCCTTGAACGTGTACGACCGGGCTCCGGCCGACAGGTTGACCACCGCACTCGGATGGCCGGCGGCGTCCTTCCCGCTGCGGATCGCCTGGTAGCCGGTGACGGCCTCGCCGCCGTTGCTGCTCGGCACCGACCAGTGGACGGTCGCCGTCCGGGACCGGTCGCTGTGGCTCGCCGAGACGCGGGTCGGCGCGGACGGGGTCTTCTCGGAGTAGGCGTACAGCAGCCGGTCGGGCGACCCGTCCGCGTCACCGATCCCGACGTGCGACGCCGCGCCGGTCGATCGCCGCGCTCACCGCCGACGGGGTGGCGGTCGGATGGGTCTGCAGATAGCGGGCGACCGCCCCGGTGACGTGCGGGGTGGCCATCGACGTGCCGCTGAGCACCAACGACGAGTGAGTTCGTCTTGGTGCCCGCCGAGCGGATGTCGACGCCCGGGCGCGAACAGGTCGACGCACGGCCCCCAGTTGGTGAACTGCCAGGCCTGGTTGTCGTTGCGGTCGCTGGCCCCGACGGTGATGGCATCCCGGACGTCGGCCGGGGAGTCGTTGCAGGCATTCTGCGCCTCGTTGCCGGCCGCGACCACGACCGGGATGCCGGCGTCGATCGTCGCCTGCACGGCCGCATCCAGAACGTTGCTCTGGTCGCCACCCAGGCTGAGATTCACCACCGACGGGGTCGACGGGTGATGGGCGACCACCCAGTCGAGGCCGGCGATCACGTCGTCGGAGGTGCCGGAACCGTCGCAGTCCAGCACCCGGACGGACACGATGTTCACCCGCTTGGCGACGCCCCAGGTGTGGCCGCCGATCGTGCCGGCCACGTGCGTACCGTGGCTGAACCGTTCGGTCGACGGGTCGTCCTGGTAGTTCGACGGGCAGTCCGACGCGTCGCTGTCGCCGTCGGCGAAGTCCCAGCCGCTCGTCGCCCGGCCCTGGAAGTCGGTCTGGTCCATCCGGATGCCGGTGTCGATCACGTACGCGGTCACGCCGGCAGCCGGTCGAGTTGTAGAAGTAGCGCCCGTCGGTTCCGGTGCGCTGGTCGATCCGGTCCAGTCCCCAAGTCGCGTTCGTCTCCTCGCCGACCGACGCCGTGCTCACCGTGCTGTGCACAGTGGTCACCGGTTGGACCGCCTCGATGCTGGGATCGGAGCGGAGCTTCGCCACCTGGGCCGTGGTCAGCGAGGCGGTGAAGCCGTGGAAGACGTGACTGAAATGCCGGCCGATCGGCGCGCGCGCGGCCCGCAGCCGGGCGACCCGGCTGTCGACCGCGCCGGCGCTCTTGGCGGTCACGATGTAGCGCACGGTCGGCGTGGGCGCGGCGGCCGCGACGGTGGCCGGCCCGGCGAGGGCGAGCAGGCTCGCGACGAGCGCGACGACGCCGATCGTGCGGGCCGAACGGGTGCTGGCCGGAAGAGCCGGGGCCGGTAGACGGCGCATGGCGTCGTGCCACCTTTCTCATCTGTGCCGGCTGACTCGAGCGCACGTTCCCCCGAACGCTCTGGCGAAGGTCAAGCCGGCGCGGACAACCATAAGGGAGCGGACCGACAACGACCTAGCCGAAAGCGATCGGTTGGCGAATCGTGACCTGCCCGCCGGGCCGCCGGCCGCCGGCGCCGCCTGCTCAGGTTCCCAGCTGCTCGCGGAGCTCGTCGAGGGTCATCGTGCCCGCAGCTGCTGCTCGACCGGCGGCCTGCCGGACCAGCGAGGCCAGCGTTGCGTTGATCGGAGCGACTGTGCCGTGCTCATGGGCGATCAGCACGATCTCGCCGTTCAAATAGTCAGTCTCCACGTTGCCGGTGCCGCGGGCCAGCGACTGCCAGGTGGAGCCGCCGAGGAACCCCTCGCGGCCGGACAGGTCGACGATCGCGTACGCCTTGCGGTCCTCGGCCTCGACCTGGTCCGGGATGACCGCGATGCCGGCCCGGTCCAGCACGGCACGGCCCTCGGCCACCGCCTCGCGGACGAGCGGACCGGTCCCCCGGACGTCGCCGACCAGCGCCTGGTGGGCATTGCCGAGATTGGTCAGCAGCTTGCGGTATTTCCAGGGCATGACGTCGTCGGTCGGCCGGACGTCCAGTCGCGCCTTCGCCCAGTCGCTCCTGATCGCGTCCAACAGCTCCCGGTCGTCGGCGTCGGTCGACGAGGCCGGCACGCGTCCGATGTGGAACAGACCCAGGGTCGGCGAGCCGCTGAGCACGACCCGGCCCGGCCGCAGGTGGTTGGCCCACATCCAGACACAGGTCCCGAACACCCGAGCGAACCAGCGCAGCGCGATTCGCTCGGCCGCCACCCCGTTCAGTGCGGTCAGCAGCGGGAGCCGCGACCCCGCCGTACCGCCGCCGCCGACCGGAACGTCCACCCACTGGGCCAGCGCCGCCTCCGCCTGCTGGGTTTTCGTTGCCAGCACGAGGACGTCTTGCGGAGTGAGCTCGACCTCGTCCGGACCGCCGACGGCGGTGACCGTGACCCGGTCCGTCCCCTCCGGCGTGACCAGTTCCAGACCGTCGGCCCGGAGGGCCGCCAGTTGCTCGCCGCGGGCGACCAGGACGGTGTCGACGCCCGATCGCTGCAGGCTGCCGCCGATTCCGGCACCGATGGCGCCGGCTCCGATCACCACGTATCGCCGCACGAATCGACCCTACCGACGCTGCCCGGGGGAGCGGCGCGGCGGACTTAGACTGACCGCCATGGCCGTCTTCCCGCTGCTGCTCATCGGTGGCATCGCCCTGCTCGGCGTGCTCGCGCTGGTCGCCGTGATCGTCATCGTCGTCCGCTCGAGCTCGCAGGGGGCGTGAGGCGTGGCGTTCGCGATCCCGGAGAATCTGCATCCCGACGTGATGGGCGTCGCCTGGCTGATCGGTCGCTGGGAGGGGTCGGGCAAGGCGACCTACCCGGGCACCGAAGACTTCGACTTCGGTCAGCAGGTGGACTTCTCGCAGAACGGCGGCAACTATCTGCACTACCTGTCGCAGACCTTCACCGTCGACGACGATGGCCGACCGATCTCTCCGCTCGGGATGGAGACGGGTTTCTGGCTGCCGAAGGCGGACGGCACCGTCGAGGTCGTGCTGTCCCAACCGGCCGGCTACGCCGAGGTCTGGTACGGCAAGATCACCGGCGCCCGGATCGAGCTGAGCACCGACGTGGTGATGCGGACCGCCAGCGCGCCGGAGTACACGGCCGGTCAGCGGCTGTACGGCAATGTCGAGGGCGACCTGCTCTGGACCTTCGACAAGGCCGCCGACGGGCATCCGCTGCAGAACCACCAGTGGGCCCGGCTCCGCCGCGCCTGATCGGTTCTGATCCGACCGTCAGCCGGCCGGATGGGCGTCTCGCCAGGCGGCCCGGATCGCAGCGGAAACCCGACCGCGATCGGTGACCTGCAGGCCCTCCGACCTGGCTCAGGCCCGGAGCTCGGCCGCCGGCGGGTTCGCCACCAAGCCACCCGGCTGCGGCGGAGACGTTTCCCGGCCGGCCGGGAAGAATCGACGGCGGCCGAGTGCTGAGAGAGGTATGACCGTGTTGGTGGTGGAAGGGATCGACGCCGGGGTGCCGTGGCATTTCGGTGATCCGATGGGCGAGCAGCGGCGGCTGGCGGCCGGCGAGGGAATCGTCGAGTTGTCGCACCGCGGCGTGGTCACGGTCTCCGGGCCGGACCGGCTGAGCTGGCTGCACTCGCTGACCACCCAGCACCTGACCTCGCTGGCGCCCGGGATCGGAACCACGACCTACGTCCTCTCGCCGCAGGGTCATATCGAGCACGCGCTGTACGGCGTCGACGACGGCGAGACCTTCTGGGCTCACACCGAGCCGGGTGCGGCGCCGGCCACGGCCGGCTGGTTGGACTCGATGCGGTTCATGATGCGGGTCGAGGTGACCGACCGGACCGACGAGTACGCGGTCGTCTGGCGGCCCGGTGCGCCCGCGGCCGGGGTCGAGTTCCGGACCCGGGCCGGGCTGGACAGCCTCGGCGGTTTCGAGACCTTCGTCCCCCGGGCCCAGCTGACGGAGGTCCTCGCCGGGAAGCCCCAGGCGGGCACCTGGGCGTACGAGGCATTGCGGATCGCCGCCGGTGTACCTCGGATCGGGCTGGACACCGACCACCGGACGATCCCGAACGAGCTCGGTGTGCCCGGCGTCGCGGTCCATCTCGACAAGGGCTGTTACCGCGGCCAGGAGACGGTGGCCCGCGTGCACACCCTCGGTCGACCGCCGCGCCGGCTCGTCCTGCTCCAGCTGGACGGCACCGCCGAGGCGCTCCCGACGATCGGTTCGGCGCTCGAGCTGGACGGTCGGGCGGTCGGCTTCGTCGGCAGCTCCGCTCGGCACTACGAGCTCGGGCCGATCGCGCTGGGCCTGGTGAAACGGACCGTCCCGATCGAGGCGCCGCTCATGGTCGACGGTATCGCTGCCGCTCAGGAGCCGGTCGTGGATCCCGAGGTCGGTCTGCACGTCCGCCCGCTTCGCTGATCCACCGCTAGAGTCGCTGTCCGTGACCGATCCGTTCGCCGACGATCCGATCATGGTCGAGGTGGTCCGCAACGGGCTGACCGAGAGCGTGCACCGCGCCCGGGTGGCGATCACCGGGGCCGACGGTGAGCTGCTGGTCGGCATCGGCTCCGTGGACGCCACGATCTATCCGCGGAGCGCGCTGAAGCCGCTCCAGGCGGTATCGATGGTCGACGCGGGGCTGGACCTGCCGGACGATCTGCTGGCGCTGGTCGCCGCGTCGCACTCCGGCGAGGAGATCCACATCGACGGGAGCCGTCGGATCCTCGCCAGCGCCGGGCTGAGCGAGGACGCCCTGCAGACCCCGCCGGACTGGCCGATCGACGACGATGCGCGGGTGTCGTACATCCGCACGGTCGGCCACAAGACCCGGATCGCGATGAACTGTTCCGGCAAGCACGCCGGAATGCTCGCCACTGCCGTACGCAACGGCTGGAGTCTCGACGACTACCGTGACCCGGCGCACCCGGTCCAGCTGGCCGCCCGGGACACGATCGGCGAGCTGTCCGGCGAGCGTCCGGAGAGGATCGCCGTCGACGGCTGCGGCGCACCCGCGTTCGCGATCTCGTTGACCGCGCTGGCCCGCTCGTTCGGTCGCCTCGCCGCCGCAGCACGACGGCTCGGAGCGGCGGGTCGCCGACGCCATCCGCGCCTACCCGGAGATGACCTCGGGCACCCGCCGGGACGAGTACGACCTGCATCGCGCCATCCCGGGCCTGCTCACGAAGGCCGGCGCGGAGGCGGTCCAGGCGGTCGGGCTGCCGGACGGCCGGGGGATCGCGATCAAGATCGCCGACGGTACGCCGCGAGCCCGGCCGGTGCTGGTCGCCACCGTCCTGCAGGCGCTGGGCTTCGAGCACCCGACCCTCGACAGTCAGGCCGGCGCGCCGGTCCTCGGCCACGGCGAGCGGGTCGGCGCCATCTCGGTTCCCCGCGGAGCACTGGACGCGCTCGGCAGCGCGAAACGTGGCGGTCGACACTGAGTCGTAACCCGCCACCCCTAGGCTCGGAGCCGTGGACTGGGACGACTACGACGCGGTGCTGTTCGATCTCGATGGGGTGATCACGCCGACCGCCGAGGTGCATATGCACGCCTGGGCTCAGCTGTTCACCGGCTTCCTCAACGAATACGGTCTCAGCGAGCACGCCATCCCCGAGCCCTACACCGAGACCGACTACTTCGACTACATCGACGGCAAGCCACGCTACGACGGCGTCCGCTCGATGCTCGAATCGCGCGACATCACCCTGCCGGAGGGCGACCCGAGCGACCCACCGACCGCGGAGACCGTGTGCGGTCTGGGCAACCGGAAGAACGAGGTGTTCGCCGCGATCCTCCACAGCGACGGCGTCGAGCCCTATCCCGGCTCCGTCGCCCTGCTGGACCATCTCGCCGAGCGTGGCACCAAGGTCGCCGTCGTCTCGTCCTCCCGGAACGCGCCGGCCGTGCTCGCCGCGGCCGGTCTGGCCGACCGCTTCGAGGTCGTGGTGGACGGCGTGGTGGCGGCCGCCCACCGACTGCCGGGCAAGCCGGCCCCCGACACCTTCGTCTATGCGGCCCGTCAACTCGGCACGTCCGTGGGCCGGTCGGTGGTCGTCGAGGACGCGCTGTCCGGCGTCGAGGCCGGCCAGTCCGGCAACTTCGGACTGGTGATCGGGGTCGATCGAGGGGTCGGCGCGGACCGGCTGCGCGGCGCCGGGGCGGACGTCGTGGTCCGCGATCTGGCCGAGGTCGTGCCGGCATGAGGGGTAGTTCAGGCGACTGGCCGACCGCGGCGAGCGACCCGCTCGATCGGGCGCGCTTCCCGATCGACGAGTGGGCGTTGGTCGAGGCCGAGTACTCCACCGACGACCTCGGCATCACCGAGACGTTGTTCGCTGTCGGCAACGGATATCTCGGGATGCGCGGCAATGTCGAGGAGGGTCGCGAGACCCACTTCCACGGGACGTTCGTGAACGGCTTCCACGAGACCTGGCCGATCCGGCACGCCGAGGAGGCGTTCGGCTTCGCCCGGGTCGGGCAGACCATCGTCAACGTCCCCGACAACAAGACCATGAAGCTCTACATCGACGACGAGCCGATGTTGTTGTCGGTCGCCGACCTGGAGTCGTACGAGCGCCGGCTCGACTTCCGCGACGGGGTGCTGCGCCGCGAGGTCGTCTGGCGGACCCCGGCCGGCAAGCGGGTCCGGGTCAGGTCCAGCCGGATGGTGTCGTTCACCCAGCGACATCTCGCGATCATGACGATCGAGATCACCATGCTGGACGAAGCAGCGCCGGTCGTGGTGTCTTCCCAGCTACTGAACCGCCAGGACGGCAAGGACGAATACCACGTCCGGTCCGCGGCGATGGGCGAGGGCGTCGATCCGCGCAAGGCGGAGGCCTTCGAGGACCGGGTTCTTCAGCCGCAGACCCACTGGGCCAGCGACCGCCGGATGATCTTGGGCTATCGCTGCACGAATTCGAAGATGACCATCGCGGTCGCGGCCGATCACCAGATCGAGACCGAGTGCGAATTCTCCGATCTGGTCCATGCCGACGAGGACACCGGCAAGAAGGTGTACCGGGTCGATGCCGAGCCCGGTAAGCCGATCACGGTCACCAAGGTGGTCTCGTACCACAGCTCGCGCGGCGTTCCGGTGCGTGAGCTGGTGGACCGCTGCCGTCGTACGCTCGACCGGGTCCGGGAGCGGGGCGTCCAGGCCCAGTTCGCCGACCAGCGGAGCTGGCTGGACGCGTACTGGGAACGCTCCGACGTGGTCCTCGCCGGGCAGCCCGCGGTGCAGCAGGCGATCCGCTGGAACATCTTCCAGATCGCCCAGGCCGCGGCCCGGGCCGAACAGTCCGGCGTGCCGGCCAAGGGAGTCACCGGGTCCGGATACAGCGGTCACTACTTCTGGGACACGGAGATCTACGTCCTGCCGTTCCTGGTCTACACCTCGCCGGCGATGGCACGCAGCGCTCTGCGGTTCCGCTACAACATGCTCGAGGCGGCGCGCCGGCGGGCCGCCGACATGGCCCAGCGCGGCGCGCTGTTCCCGTGGCGGACGATCAACGGCGAGGAGGCATCGGCCTACTACGCGGCCGGCACCGCGCAGTATCACATCGACGCTGATGTCTCGTTCGCGCTCTGTAAGTACGTCAACGCCACCGGCGACGTGGATCTCATGCAGCGCGAGGGTGTGGACATCCTGGTGGAGACCGCCCGGATGTGGGCTGACCTCGGCTTCTGGCGCGACGGTGGCCAAAGCGACGACTGCACGGGCCGACGGGCAGCGCACGTTCCACATCCACGGGGTGACCGGCCCGGACGAATACACCACGGTGGTCAACGACAATCTGTTCACCAACGTCATGGCGCGGTTCAACCTGGCCCAGGCCGCGGTCGTGGTGGACCAACTTGCCGCCAATGCACCACAGGCGTACGACCGGCTGGTCCGCCGGCTCGATCTCCAGCCCGACGAGTCCGCGGAGTGGGCGGCGGCCGCCGATGCGATGGCGATCCCGTACGACAAGGCCACCGGGATCAATCCGCAGGACTCGCACTTTCTGGACCGAGAGGTGTGGGACCTCGCTCATACGCCGGCTGACAAGCGGCCGCTGCTACTGCACTACCACCCGCTGGTGATCTACCGGTTCCAGGTGCTGAAGCAGGCCGACGTGGTGCTCGCCCTGTTCCTGCAGGGTGATCATTTCAGTCTCGAGCAGAAACGTGCCGACTTCGAGTACTACGACCCGATCACCACCGGCGACTCGACGCTGTCCGGCGTGGTCCAGTCGATCATCGCCGCGGAGGTCGGCTACCGCGGCCTCGCCCTGCGCTACTTCTACAACTCGCTGTACGTCGATCTCGCCGACCTGCACGGCAACGCCAGCGACGGCGTGCATGTCGCCTCGACCGCCGGGGTCTGGGCGGCGCTGGTCTACGGCTTCGGCGGAATGCGTGACTACAACGGTGTGATCACGTTCGACCCGCGGCTGCCGGCCAGCTGGCCCGGACTCAGCTTCAAGATCACCGTGCGCGGTACCCGGGTCCGGGTCGAGGTGACCGCGTCCATGATCAGCTTCCTGATCGAGGACGGGGCCGACGTGGACGTTCTGGTCCGGGGCGAGCTGGTGACGATCACGCCGGGAGATTTGATCACCGTGCCGCTGGACGGCCAGGGCCCCGAGATCGTCGGCACGCCCAGCCTGCAGACCGGCGAGCGTCGTCTGGACGGAACCCTGATCACCGCCAGCGTGCCGGCCCCGGCGTCTCACTAGCCGTTCGCTCGCGCCCGCAGGTGGGGACGCTCGCGAACGTCGCTGTGATGGGTCTCACGCTAGCTACAGCTTGCAAGTGCTAACTTTTGCAAGCACAATAGACATATGGCAGGGATCAAGACACCGAAGCTGGGGGATCAGCTGGACTCGCTGGGGACGTACATCGCGAACCAGCGGAAGGCGGCGGGCGTCACGATCCGGCAGCTGGCCCAGCAGGCCGGTGTCTCGAACCCCTACCTGAGCCAGATCGAACGGGGTCTGCGCAGACCGTCGGCCGAGGTGCTCCAGCAGCTGGCCAAGGCCCTGCGGATCTCGGCCGAGACGCTGTATGTCCAGGCCGGCATCCTCGACCCCGAAGACCATCAGACGACGACCGTCGAGATGGCCGTCCTTGCCGACATGGCGATCACCGAGCGGCAGAAACGTGTGCTGATCGACGTCTACACGTCGTTCGTGCACGAGAACGAGCCCGAGATCGCGACCATCACCAACCCCGAGACCAACCCGGAGGACAAGAAATGACCACCACCAAAACCCGCAAGCAGACCCAGGCGCAGGCCCGGAAGGCCGCACTCGAGTCCGACTTCGCTCCGCTGTACGCCGTCGCCGGCCTCGCCGACACGTTCGCCGTGCAGGCCAAGACCACGCTGGTCGCGACCCGCGAGCGGGTTCAGACCCGGCAGGGCGAGCTGGAAATCACCTCCAAGGCCCGTGCCGAGGAGTTCAGCAAGTTCGTCAAGTCGCTGCCCGAGCAGGTCAAGTCCCTGCCGGAGACGGTGAAGGCGCTGCCGGAGACCACCAAGGCCCGGCTGGCCGAGGCCCAGGAGCAGCTGAAGTCGTACTACGCCGATGCCGCCAGCGGCTACGGCGAGCTGGCCGGCCGCGGCAAGCGGGCGGTCGACGAGGCGATCACCACCGCCAAGGCGTACGGCGCCAAGGCCGAGAAGCAGGCCGACGACGTCGCGGTCGACGTGGCCGAGCGGATCGATCCCGCGTTCGAGGCCGTTCAGGAGAGCGTCACCGTGGCCCGCAAGAAGGCCACCGGGCGCACCGCGACCAGCACCGTCACCCCGAAGTCCACCGCGAAGGCTCAGGCGACCAAGGCCGCCGAGGATGCCGTCGCCGCGGAGAAGGCCGCCGCCCGCAAGGCCGCCGCCAAGAAGGCCGCCGCCACCCGCGCGGCCAAGAAGACGTCGGCTGCCCGCAAGGCCAGCTGACTCCTGGGGGAGACCCAGGCGATATGAACGACTGCCCGCTCACCGGAACGCCGGTGGGCGGGCAGTTGTCTTGTTCGGCCTGTGCGGGTGGGTCAGCCCCAGTAGACGACGACCTTGTCGCCGACGTGGACACGGGCGTAGATCCAGGCCAGGCTGCTCCAGTTGCGGACGTTCACGCAGCCGTGGCTGCAGCCGTAGTAGCCGCGCCGGGCGAAGTCGCTGGAGTAGTGCACCGCCTGGCCGCCGCTGAAGAACATCGAGAACGGCATCGGCGAGTGGTAGATCGTCGACACCCAGTGCCGGGCCTTCCGATAGACGTGGAACGTGCCGACCCGGGTCGGGGTGTTGTAGCAGCCGAAACGGACCGAGACCGACTTGCGGACCGTGCCGTTCTGCACGAAGTAGAGCTTGCGGTGGGTCTTGCTGATGCAGAGCACCCGGCCCTTGGTCTTGCACCGCTTGGGCAGCTGGGCCGAGCTCGAGGCCGACGACACCGCCGCCGTGCCGACCGTGTACGTCCCGCTGGATGCCACCGGGGCGGCCGCCGCCGGCGTGGCCAGCGGACCGCTGAAGTTGGCGGTGGCGATCAGCCCGAGGGCCGCCGCCAGGCCGATCGTGAATCGGATCAGTTGTCTCATCGAAGTTCTCCCAGCCACGGACCGACAGATGCGTGCGCGTTCGTCACGTTGTGGGGGAAGGGTCACCGGATGGACGCGGACCGGATCATTCTCACCCGAGAACCGCCGACGAGCCAGCGGAAACCAGAAGTTTCTCCGGGTGGCCGAAGATGCCCACCGTGCCTGGGCGCGGACGGTGCGGGCGAAGCAGGAGGGTGAGGTCAGGCGTTCTTGGCGCGGGCCCGGGTGCGGGCCCGCTCGCCGCCGGACAGCACGACCTTGCGGATGCGTACGGCTGCGGGAGTCACCTCGATGCACTCGTCGGCCCGGCAGAACTCCAGCGCCTGCTCCAGGCTCATCAGCTTCGGCGGGATCAGCCGCTCCAGCTCGTCGCCGGTCGAGGAACGCACGTTGGTCAGCTTCTTCTCCCGCGTCGGATTCACGTCCATGTCGTCGCTGCGGGCGTTCTCGCCGACGATCATGCCCTCGTACACCTCGGTCGTGGGGCCGACGAACAGGGTGCCGCGCTCCTGCAGGTTGAACAGGGCGTACGAGCTGACCGCGCCCGTCCGGTCCGCCACCAGCGAGCCGGTCGGCCGGGTCCGCAGCTCGCCGTGCCAGGGCTCGTACGCCTCGAAGACGTGGTGCATCATGCCGGTGCCGCGGGTCTCGGTCAGGAACTCGGTCCGGAAGCCGATCAGACCGCGGGCCGGAACGACGTACTCCATCCGGACCCAGCCGGTGCCGTGGTTGACCATCTGCTCCAGCCGGCCGCGGCGCAGCCCCAGCAGCTGGGTCACCACGCCGACGAAGTCCTCCGGGGCGTCGATGGTGAGCCGTTCGATCGGCTCGTGCAGCTTGCCGTCGATCTCCCGGGTGACCACCTGCGGCTTGCCGACGGTCAGCTCGAAGCTCTCGCGGCGCATCATCTCGACCAGGATGGCCAGCTGCAGCTCGCCTCGGCCCTGGACCTCCCAGGTGTCGGGTCGTTCGGTCGGCAGCACCCGGATCGAGACGTTGCCGACCAGTTCGGTGTCGAGCCGGTTCTTCAGCAGCCGGGCGGTCAGGTTCTTGCCCGACTTGCCGGCCAGCGGCGAGGTGTTGATGCCGATCGTCATCGAGATCGACGGCTCGTCCACCGTGATCAGCGGCAACGGCTGCGGGTCGTCGGGGTCGGACAGGGTCTCGCCGATGGTGATCTCCGGGATGCCGGCGATCGCCACGATGTCGCCGGGTCCGGCGCCGTCGGCCGGCACCCGATCCAGGGCGTCGGTCATCAGCAGCTCGGACAGCTTGACGTTGCGGATCGTGCCGTCCGCCCGGCACCAGGCCACCACCTGGCCGCGGGTCAGGTTTCCCTCGATGATCCGGCACAGGGCCAGCCGGCCGAGGTAGGGCGAGGCGTCCAGGTTCGTCACGTGGGCCTGGAGCACTGCGCCCTCGGTGTATGTCGGTGCCGGGATGGAGCCCATGATCGTGTCGAACAGCGGCTCGAGATCGGGGCTGTCGGGGAACGTCCCGTTCTCCGGAGCGGTCAGCGAGGCCCGGCCCGCCTTCGCCGCCGCATACACCACCGGGAAGTCCAGCACGTGGGTCTCGTCGTCGTCCAGCAGGTCCAGGAACAGCTCGTAGGTTTCCTCGACGACCTCGGCGATCCGAGCGTCGTGCCGGTCCACCTTGTTGATCACCAGCACGATCGGCAGATTCTTGGCCAGCGCCTTGCGGAGCACGAACCGGGTCTGCGGCAGCGGGCCCTCGGACGCGTCGACCAGCAGCAGGACGCCGTCGACCATCTCCAGACCGCGCTCCACCTCGCCGCCGAAGTCCGCGTGGCCCGGGGTGTCGATGATGTTGACGGTGACGTCGCGACCGTCCGGGGCACGGTGCTTCACGGCGGTGTTCTTCGCGAGGATGGTGATGCCCTTCTCGCGCTCCAGGTCCATCGAGTCCATCACCCGCTTGTCGACGTCCTGGCCGACCCGGAAGGCGCCGGACTGCCACAGCATCGCGTCGACCAGGGTCGTCTTGCCGTGGTCGACGTGAGCCACGATGGCGACGTTGCGGAGGTCGGTACGGATGGGCATCAAACAGCTCTTTCCAGCGGGCGGACAACCTGACGAGTCTAGCGGAGCGCATAGCCGACCCCCGACCAGCGAACCTTGCACCCCCTGTACGCCCTCGCACTCTGTATAGCGGGTGCAAGGGCGCACCGAGGGTGCAAAGTTCGCGGAGGGGGTGCCGGAGCGATGGGGGAGGCGCGGCCGCCGAGTCGACCGGAGCGCGTCGCAGCCGGGCTGGGCTTCGGGTCATCCGTACGCTTGAGATGCACCCGACCGGCAGGAGAAGCGTGTGGCAGGCGCGGACGACTGGCTCAAGGACAGCTTCCGGACCGAGTTCGACAAGCAGTCGAACGCGCTCGGCCGGTTCAACCTCGCGATCTTCGGCAAGACCGGGGTCGGCAAGTCCACCCTGATCAACGCGATCTTCGGCGAGGAGGTCGCACGGACCGGGATCGGTGAGCCGGTCACCCGCGGCAGCCATCTCTACCTCGACCGGATCGGTCACCTCGGCATCGTCGACACCCAGGGTGTGGAGATCGGCAAGAACAACAAGGAGATCTTGGCCGACCTCAACGAAGTGATCAAGAACTCCCGCAAGCTGCCGCAGAGCGAGCAGATCCACGTCGCCTGGTACTGCGTACGCGGCATGGACCGCCGGTTCGAGGACACCGAGGCCGACTTCGTCCGCCGGCTCGACGAGCTGGGCCTGCCGGTGATCCTGGTGCTGACCCAGGTGCCGCGCAGCCCGGACGGCCGGTTCCATCCTGACGCGATCATGCTGGCCGAGCAGATCACCGCCCGGCGACTGCCGATCGTCGGCGACCGGGTGTTCATGACGTACGCGAAGCCCGACGAGTTCCACGGACAGTCCAGCTACGGCCTGCAGGAAGTCCTCGATGCCACCTTTCGCGTCGCGCCCGTTGGCGTTCACGGAGCCCTCATCGCGGCGCAGGAGATCGATCTGGAGCGTAAGGCCAAGGAGGCCCAGCGGCTGATCGGGATCGCGGCGACCAGCGCCGGTGCGGCGGCCGCGACCCCGATCCCGTTCTCCGACGCCACCCTGCTGGTGCCGATCCAGCTCGGCATGATGGCCCGGATCGCGCAGCTCTACAAGATCAAGTTCGACAAGGCGGCGCTGATGGCGGTCGCCTCCACGACCGCGGCCACTCAGATCGGTCGGGCCACTTTCACCGGCCTGATCAAGCTGGTGCCGGGCGCCGGCACTGTGGTCGGTGGGGCGATCGGCGCCGGTGTCGCAAGTACGTTCACTTTCGCGATGGGCGAGGCCTGGCTGCGGGTGTGCCAGCAGGTCCAAGCCGGAAAGCTCGGCGGGATCGACGGCGCGCTGGACAACGATCAGTTGCGCGACGCGTTCCTGGCGGAGTTCAAGCGGCGGCTCGGCCGGAAGCCGAAGAGCCCCGTCGCGAGCTGATGACGAACAGCCAGTTCAGCTTTTGGCCTGCTCATTTCGCCGATCGCCTGCTAGCCGCGCTGAGCCGTCGGCAATAGATTGACGCCGATGAGCACTCCAGACGTCGGCGATCTGCTTGCCGACCAGCCGAAACACGATCAGGTGGTGTTCGAGACCCGGCTGCGGCGTTTCTGGCCGGACCTGCTCGCCGGGCTCACCGGGGCGTACCCCGGGCAGGCCGTCGAGATGGGGCACCGGCTGGTCCGGATCGCCGCCGAGAACTTCCGGCAGCGCTCACCCGAGCTCCGACTGCTCGACCTGCGCCGGCATGCCGATCCGCAGTGGTTCCAACACCCCCAGATGCTCGGCTACGCGACCTACGCCGATCTGTTCGCCGGCGATCTGAGCGGGGTGCGGACCAAGGTCGACTACCTCGCCGATCTGGGCGTCACCTATCTGCATCTGCTCCCGCTGCTTCGCCCCCGACCGGGGCAGAGTGACGGCGGCTACGCGGTGATGGACTACCGCGCCGTGCGCGACGAACTGGGCACCATCGACGACCTCCGAGAGCTGGCCACGGCGCTGCGTCACCGGGGGATCTCGCTCACCCTGGACCTGGTGCTCAACCACGTCGCGTACGAGCACCGCTGGGCCGAGCTGGCTCGCGACGGCGACGACTACTACCGGGACTTCTTCCATCTGTTCGAAGACCGGACGCTCCCGGATGCGTACGAGACGCTCGCTGCCGGAGGTGTTCCCGGACTTCGCGCCCGGCAACTTCAGCTGGGACGACGATGCGCAGGCCTGGGTCTGGACGACGTTCAACGAGTGGCAGTGGGATCTGAACTGGCACAACCCCGAGGTGTTCTACGAGTTCGCCGACATCGTGTGCTGGCTGGCGAACCTGGGGATCGAGTGCCTGCGGCTTGACGCGATCGCCTTCATCTACAAACGGATGGGTACGTCCTGCCAGAACCAGCCCGAAGTCCACGCGATCACCCAGGCGCTGCGGACCGTCGCCCGGATCGCGGCCCCGGCGCTGATCTTCAAGGCGGAGGCGATCGTCGGGCCGACCGATCTGGTGCCCTATCTGGGCGTCGGCCGGCACACCGGCAAGGTCTCCGACCTGGCGTACCAGAACTCGCTGATGGTGCAGATCTGGTCCGCCCTGGCCGCCAAGGACACCCGGCTGTTCTGCGCGGCGATGAACCGGTTCCCGGCCAAACCCTCGACCACCGCCTGGGGGACGTACCTGCGCTGTCACGACGACATCGGCTGGGCGATCGACGACGGCGACGCCGCCTCCGTCGGCCTGACCGGGTTCGAGCACCGCAGGTTCTTGTCGGAGTTCTATGCCGGGCTCTATCCGATGAGCGACGCCCGCGGCGTGGTCTTCCAGGAGAACCTGGCGACCGGCGACCGCCGGATCAGCGGTACCGCCGCGTCGCTGGCCGGGATCGAGGCCGCGTTGAGCAGTGGTGACGCGGAGCACGTCGACGTCGCCGTCAAGCGGTTGCAGATCGCCCACAACCTGATCCTCGGCTTCGGCGGGCTGCCGCTGATCTGGATGGGCGACGAGCTTGCCCTGCGCAACGACTACGACTTCGTCGACGACCCGCACAAGGCCGACGACAACCGCTGGATCCATCGTCCGGCGATGCCCTGGGACGTCGCCGAGCGGCGGCATGTCGAGGGCACCCTGGAGCACCGGGTCTGGCACGGGCTTCGGCACAGCATCACGGTCCGTTCCTCGCTACCGAGCCTGGACGCCTCGGTCGAGACCGAGATCGTCGACCCGGTCAATCCGGCTGTGCTGGTGTTCATCCGACGGCATCCGGTGCAGACCATGGTCGGTGTCTACAACGTGACCGCCGACCGCCAGGAACTGGCGCGCTGGGTGCTCCCGGTCGGCAACTGGGCCTGGGACGCGCTCACCGAGGAGACTCCGCTGACCGACGGCCCGCTGTGGCTGGAGCCCTATCAGACGCGGTGGTTCGTCCAGCAGACCTGACGCGGGCCGGTGCCGTCGGCGAACTCTCAGAGCGTGGGCGGCGGTGGCGGGTCCTCGTACCGCGTCGGCTGGACGACGGTCCGCCGCCGCTGCGCATTCAGGACGAGCACCAGCACGATCACCAGCACGCCGCCGGCGACGAGGATCCACCCCAGGACGTCATCGCTGACGTACGGGATGTTCACCTTCAGGGCGAACACGAGGATCAACCCCACGATGATCAACAAAACGCCGAACCCGATTCCCATTGACGACTCCTCTCCGCCGTTGAACCTATCCCTCCCGACCCGATCCAAACCCGTTTCCGGCTCCCGACGGTAGGCTCGAACGTCATGAACACGGCGGGCGAGGTGGCGGCTGAGGTCGTTCGTACGGTGCTCGGCCAGCTCGATCTGCCCTGGTCGGAGAAGCGTCCCGGGTTGTTCTCGGTCGCGCTGCCGGGCACCCGGAAGCTGAGCACGGAGTGCGCGCTGGAGGTGGGGACGTACGGTCTCGGGCTGCGGGCCTTCGTCGCGCGCCGGCCGGACGAGAACCAGGCCGGCGTGTACGCCCGGCTGCTGGAGAAGAACCTGAAGCTGTACGGCGTCGCATTCTGTCTGGACCGCCTCGGCGACATCTATCTCGCCGGTCGAGTCCCGCTCGCGTCGGTCACGCCCGAGGAGGTCGACCGGCTGCTCGGCGCCGTCGCAGAGACCGCGGACGACAGCTTCAACACGATTCTCGAGCTCGGCTTCGCCGACAGCATCCGCCGCGAATGGGCCTGGCGCCGCTCCCGCGGCGAGTCGACCGCCAACCTGGCCGCCTTCACCCACCTGGACCCCGGCAAGGCCGACTGAGACCGTCGTGCGAGACGCACGCCAGCCGTCGGGTCTGGGGTTGCGCTCGGCTGCGCAGGCGACGAGGCGCCGGACCCTCGAGGAGGATCCGGCGCCGGTCGAAGGAGTGCGAGGGTCGGTCACTTGTAGGTGAAGTGGTCGGCACTGACCCTCGCTGACGTCCCGGTCGCGGTGGTGACCTGGACGTCGTGAGTACCGACATGGCCTGCCGGCGTGGTGGCGTGGCAGCTGGTCGCCGAGCTGCAGGACACCGAGGTGGCCTTCGCGCCGCCCACGGTGATGGAGCTGACCTTGCGTCAGGTTCGTGCCGCTGATCGTGATCCGGGTGCCGCCGTGGTGGCTGCCGGAGGACGGGCTCACCTTGGTCACGGTCGGGAGCCGGAGTGACCCCGGATCCGGTGACCGGGATGACGGTCGCGCCGAAGTTCGAGCTCATCGTGATGTGCGCAGTGATCGGCCCCGAGCTGGTGCGGCTGGTAGGAGATGGTGATCGTGCAGCTGTCACCCGGCTTCAGCGAGCTGCAGGTCGTCTTCGGCATGTTGACGTCCGCGTTGTCGGTGCCGGCCGAGGTCCACGCCCAGTCGATGCTCCCCGTGTTGGTGAGCTGTACGTCCTTGGTCGCCAGGGACTTCAGCGGACGGTTGCCGAAGGCGAGCGTGGCCGGGCTCAGGCTCACCGTCGTGATGGGCGCGGTGATCTTCGGATACACGAAGTCACTCGTCGATCCCTGGTAGCCGGTGTCACCGGCGTAGATCGCGTGGATGCCCTCGTTCTGCCCCGGCGGCAACGACGTGGTGGTCAGCGTCGCGACGCCGTTGACCACGTCGGCGGTGCCGATGGTGGTCTTCTGGTAGGTGTTGATGTCGATCATCTCGAAGGTGACCTTGCCGCCGATCGCCGGCCCGCCGGTCAGGGCCGGGGTGATCGTGTCGGTCAGCGTGACCGGACGCCCCTGCGGAGCCGTCGGCGGTCGCCGTGAGGGTCAGAGGTCGTCTCGGACGGCGTCGCCCACTCGATCAGCGACGAGCCCGTCACCACTGACGGTGCGGCTGTCGAACGTCGCGTTCTTGTCGATCGCGTAGGACAGGCCGCCCGCGGCGCCACCCCCACCGCCACCGCCGTACGTCCCGCGTCCCGCCGGCGTGGCCACCGCCCAGCGCGGCGCCGTTCCAGCCGCCGCCACCACCACCGCCGCCGCCGGCGAAGCTCGCGGTGGGAGCATCGGTCCCGTCCTCACCGTGGTAGATGTCTGAGCTGCCGGCGATGTTCCCGGAGGCGCCGCCGCCTGCACCGGCACCCGAGCCGTCGGAACCAGAGTGGCCGGCGTCTCCGCCGTTGCCGCCGGCGTAGCTGTAGACGGCACCGCCGCCGCCGCCGCCACCACCACCCGCGGCGACGCCGATGACCTGGTTGTCCAGGGTCACCCAGCTGGCCGCCCCGCCCCGGCCGCCGTTGCCGTTGAGGTCACCGTGGCCGCCGCGGCCACCGTGAGCGTCGCCGTACCAGTGCTCGGCTCCGTTCGAGCTCGCCGCCGTCCCGGGCAGCAGGTCGAGGTTCTGTCCCGGCTTCACCGCAATGGTCTCGTCCACGATGCCGCCGTGGCCGCCGGCACCTCCCGGTGATCCGGCACCGCCTCCGCCGTCGGCGCCCGAACCGCCGACCAGATGGACGTGTACGGCGGACGTGCCCTGTGGCACGGTCCAGTTCAGTTCCCCGTCCGAGGCTTGCTGGACAAGCTGATGCGGCGTGCCGAAGGGCAAAGCAGCGCTGGCCGGCGCGGCCCCCGCGATCGCGGCCGCCACCAGCGTGGCCGGCACGCTGAGGGCGACGACGGCCCGCCGGACGAAGGTTCCTTTGTTGATCATGACATGCTCCCGAGGTGTGGGTGATCCGCCCAGTGCGGATCGATGTCTCAACTGTCGCGAAATCTCGGGATCGCCACGATGGTGCACACCTGTCGATGTCTTGGGGGTGCTGGCACCCCCCCGGTGATGTCGGCGCGACGCAGGCCGGGACCGGTTCCGCTCGCCGCTCAGGCCGGAGCGGCGGTGTCTCGGCCGTCGATCAGCGCGGCGAGACTGTCCAGGGTCAGATCCTGCTTGCTGAGGAATCCTGCGGCGCCGCAGTCGGCGACTCCGGGTGGCAGATCGCCGAGCCGGCCGGTCGAGACCAGCACCACGCGAACCTCGGGGTGGCGGCCCAGCAGCAGCCGGGTGGTGGCGATCCCGTCCAGCTCCGGCATCCGGACGTCCATGATCACCACATCCGGCCGCAGCCGTTCGGTGAGCTCCAGCGCCTCCGCGCCGGATGCGGCCGCGCCGACCAGCTCGAGCGTGTCGCTGGAGTCGATCAGGGCGGACGCCGCGCGGCGGGCCAACGGGTGGTCGTCCACCACGATCACCGATGCCATCTCAGGTTGCGTCCTCGGCCAGGAACATCAGTGCGGCGCGTACTCGAGGATGGTTGTGCTGGTCGCCGCTCAGTCCGAGCTTCGCGAAGATCGAGTTGATGTGCTTCTCGACGGCCCGCTGGCTGAGGTAGAGGGTGCTCGCGATCGCGGCGTTCGTCTTGCCTTCGGCGATGGCCGCGAGCACCTCCCGCTCGCGTGGACTCAGGGACGCCAGCGCTCGGCTTCCGCCGCGGGTCCGACCGGCGACCAGGGACTCGACGACCTTGGGGTCGATCGCCGACCCGCCGCCGGCGACGGCTTCGATCGCCCGGACCAGCTCGTCGAGATCGCCGACCCGCTCCTTGAGCAGATAACCGCAGCCCTCGGTGCCGCCGCTGAGCAGCGCCTTCACATACCCGGCTTCGACGTACTGGCTGAGCAGCAGCACGCCGATCGGCGGGGCCGCGCTTCGGCAGGCCTCGGCGATCCGCAGTCCCTCGTCGGAACGGGTCGGCGGCATCCTGATGTCGGTGAGCACGACGTCCGGACCGGTCCGCTCGATCGCGGCGATCGTCTCGTCGTAGTCGGCGGCCGTGCCGACCACCTCGAGGCTGTCGGCTCCCGCGAGCAGCCGACAGGTTCCCTCCCGGACGAGGAAGTTGTCGTCGGCAACGATCAGCCGGATGGTCATCGGAGCGGCCCGGTGGCCGGGTCCCGGGGCAGCCGGGCGGTGAAGGTCACCACCGGCTCGGACGACGAGATGGCGAGGCTGCCGCCGAACGCCTCCAGTCGATCGCGAGCCAGCTGGACGACGTCCGGGTCGGGCGGGCTCGCGATGGCCATTCGACCGGCGATCTGCAGCTCCACCCCGACCGCGTCGTCGTCCAGGGCGAGGGTCAGCGCCTCGGCCCCGGAGTCGTCGAGCGTACCGAGCAGGGTCACGACACAGAAGTATGCGGCGCGCAGCAGCTCCTCGGGCAACGGCCGCTCGATATCGCCGGTGACCGAGACGCCCCGGTCGTGGCGCTCCATCCAACCGTCGAGGGAGGCGGCGAGTCCGTCCTCGGCGAGACGCGGTGGATGAATGCCGCGAGCGAGGGTACGGAGCTCGTCCAGGGCGGTGCTCGCCTCGCGCCGGACGGTGGCCGGGTCCGGCCGATCTCCCGCGAGCTCGTCCAGCGCTGACGTCAGATGGGGTGTCACCTCACGCTCGACCTCCCCACGCAGCCGCCGCCGCTGCTCGGCTCCGGCCCACGCGGAGCCGATCCGTCGAGGCGGCCAGCGCCTGACCGAGAGCGGTGAGCTCCTCCTCCCGGCGGCGCAGGTCCACGGTCAGTCGCACCGTCGAGAGTGCCACTCCGGCGGGCACGGCCAGCTCGTCCAGCAGCCGCCGGTCGAACGGGGTGAGCGGCTGGGCACCGGCCGCGACCTCGATCTCGCCGACCCGGTCGTCGCCGTGCCGTACGTCCACCCGGTACGTCGCCTGGTCGACCTCGCCCGGTGCGGCGGACCAGGCCTGTCCCCAGGACGAGCCGTCGGCCAGCCAGACTCGGACCTCGGCACGCTGTCGGTTGCGGCCCGCGGCCTCGGCGAGCCGGACCACCACCTCGTCCACCGGGAGGGCCTCGGTCATGCTGCGCAGCAGCGCGTCCATGGTCGCCTCCGCGTCGGCGCGCTGACGGTGCACGATGCGATGGGCCAGGCGGTCGACGGGGGACTGGCAGACCCAGAGCACGACCACGACGACGATCGTCGCGGCCAGGACCCACCACGGCGACGGCCGATCCGTCCGGCCCGAGATCGCCACGTAGAGCACGGCCAGGGTCGCGAACACGGCGAGGGCGAGCACGGCCCGCAGAACGGCCGCTGCCCAGGCCACGCCGTTGCGCCGGGTCATCCGCGGAGCCTGCTCACGGCCGGAACCGATCCGCGGAGCACCAGGCCGCCGGACGGCGCGTTCTCCACGGTCAGGGTGCCGCCGAGCACGGCCAGCCGCGAGCCGAGCTCGAGCAGGCCTCCGGTGCCGTTATCGACGCGCGCGGCGTCGATCCCGACCCCGTCGTCGGCGACGCTGAAGACGACGAGTGGACCGAGCGAGACCCGGACCAGGACATGGCTCGCGCCCGCGTGTTTCGCCACGTTCTGCAGCGCTTCGCGGCAGCAGTAGTAGACCGCGGCCTCGACCTCCGGATCGGGCCGCTCCGAACCGTCCTGCTCGACGGTCACGACGAACCCGCTCCGTTCGGCGAGGGCGGCCGCGCTGCGGATCGCCTGGGGTAGGCCGTTCGCCAGAGCGGCGGGTGGCGCGTCGCGCAGCACGTCGTCCAGGTCGTGCCGGGCGGTGATCAGTACGTCGGCCAGCTCATCGCGCGCCGCCGGATCCAGCGGCGGCCGCAGCGCGGCGGTGCCGATCACCGCGGCGACGAGTGCCTGCTGCGCCCCGTCGTGCAGATCGCGCTCGAGTCGGTAGCGTTCCCGGTCCTGCGCCTCCACCAGCCGCCGGCGGGACTGGCGGAGTGCCTCGGTACGGTTCGCGAGCTCCGCGACCCGATCGACCAGCCGGACGGTGAGCTGCGCGTTGTGCAGGACGAGTCCGGCGTGGTCCGCGATCCGGGCGGCCGTCTCGCGGTCGCTCGGCGGAAGCTGCTCACCGTCGAGCACTCCGAGGGTCAGGCTGCCCAGTCGGACACCCTCGTACCGGATCGGCCAGGTCTCGTCGTGCCGAGTCGCCCGGTCCCCTCCGTCGGCCGCCGCGCGGGCCAGCCGGACGGGACCGTCGTGATCATCGAGCCAGACGCTGGCGTCGCAGGCCCGGGTCGCGGCCAGGGCGACCCCGGCGAGCTGGTCGATCTCCCGGCCGGCCGCCAATCGCTGCAGTCCGGTGATCAGGCTGCGGGTCGCCTCGGTCGGGCTGAGCGCCTGGCCGAACACCGCCCGGTTCGCCCAACGGCGAGCCGTCAGCCGGAGCGGCTCCACCAGCGCGGCGGCGACGGACGCGGCGATCACCGTCGTCCAGAGGCCGTCGCCGCCCAGCCGCGAGGCGAGCCCGACGATCACCACATAGCAGCCGCCGACGCCGACGCAGAGCACGCCGTAGAGCAGCACCCGGCTGAGGAGCCGGTCGATGTCCCACAGCCGGTAGCGGAGGACGCCGGCCGCGAGCACGACCGGGACGATCGCGAAGAGGGCCGGAAAGACGTCCTCGACCCGGCCGCAGAACGTCGCAGCTCCGGCCCAGCCGAGCAGTCCGAGGGCGCGACCGCCGAGCCAGAGCAGGCCCGCCGCGAGCGACGGGAGCAGGGCGGCAGCCATCAACCGTGCGACGGCTCGCTGATCCGGCTCGGTCAGGCCGGAGCGCAGGCGGAGCGTCTGGGCTCCGATGCCGAGCAGCGGCACGGCGATTCCGAAGAACACCATGAAGAACTGCGGATGGGCCAGAAAGCTGCCGCGCCAGCTGATCAACGCCACGGCCGCGGTCCAGGAGACCACGATCACCCGAGCGGCGAGCGGGCTCGGACGGATCCGGCCGGGCCAGCTGCCGTCCGGGAACAGGACGACCGCCCAGACATAGCAGACACCGGAGGCGATGTGGATCGTGAAGTGGACGAGCTGCACCGGCCACGGTGTGCCGATCAGATAGAAGGCACGGTGGCTCGGCATGTTGAAGGTGGCCGCCGTGCCGAGCAGGGCGAAGGCCAGCAGGCGCGGGACGAGGTCGTCCGGTCGGCGGAGGAAGAGCAGCACACCGAGCGCGAGGTTCAGCAGGCTGAACGCGTACTCCACGATCGCGTCTGCCAGGCTCACGGTGGCCACCATCGGCATGGCGGCGACCTCGAGGATGCGGCGGGCCATGATCGACAGCGGCCCGCCGTGCTCGGCCGACCAGGCCAGCGCGCGGCCGACCGGCCCGATCTCGACCAGCGTCGGCGCCAGCCCGAGCAGCAACCAGCATGCGACTGCGACCGCGTATCCGGCGAACAGTGCGCGGATCGCGATCGGACGCCGAACCTCACCTGCCACGGCTGGCCTCCCGGACCGAATACTTTCGTTCAGCATGCTTTCACCGTGCGGCGGCGGTAGTGCGGCTCCCCGGCATTTCTGGCGCTGCTGTCACGTGCGCACCGAGCACCGTCAGCCGCCGATCGCGCTCATCCGTGGTCGTTCATCGACGAGCACGACCCAGGCGAGAACCCTGCCTGGCGCGAGAGCTCGGTGGATCTCAGCCAGTCGAAATGGATTCGTCTGGATGGCCCCAGGCGGGGTTGGGCGCGGACGGCGGGATCACGGCCCTGGCCGTCGGATTGAGGTCGCGATGAATGACCCGCGCGATGGACTCGACGGTGGCAATCCCGTAAGACATCGTCGGGTTGTCCATGGAGAGCACCACGATGCTGTACCAGCGGTTGGGCCAGGTGAAGCCGCCGATGCTGTTGATCCGCCAGCCGTGAGTGGCGCGGGGCAACCATCCGTTCTTGACGTGGACGGTCGAGGTTCGCGGAGCTCCCGCGGGAACGCCCCACCGCTGGGACGAGATGACCTGCGTCATGAGGCCGAGCGCGTAGGCGCGCGACCTGGCGGAAAGCACCGAGTTGGTGCGCAGCAGCACCCGGAGGAGCAGCATTTCGTCGTGCGCGGTGGCCTGGGTCAGACCCCAGTAACCGCCGCGTCCGAGAACGGTCTGGCGCATCCCGGCGAGGTTGAGAAAGTGCTGGATATAGGACCGCCCGAGTTGTGCCCAGAGCGCCGATGCGGCATTGTTGTCGGACTTCGTGATCATCGCCCGGAGCCGGCTGACTTCGGTGCCGGTCAGATACCGGTGCTGATCCAGTGCCTTCCGCAGCGTTGCGCCCAGGATGATGATCTTGACGATGCTGGCCGAGTCGAAGTGCGATGATCCGTTGAGAGAACAGGTGATCCCGAGGCCTGGGGCGTCGACCCACACGGCCACGGCGGATGAACGGCCGGCCCGTGCTTTCCGAATGTCACGGGCCAGTGCGGCGGCCATGGCCGGATGTGACGTGGACGTGCACACGACCCGAGGTGCAGCCGAAGGAGCTGCGACGGGTGTAGCCACTATCGACCTGGCCGACGTCGGATCAACGGTACGCGTGAGTGCTGGACCATCAGCAGAGTCGGCCGGCGCCGCTGCCGAACAGGTTCCCAGCAGGACGGTTGTCGCCACAACCAGTGGAAGGGCCCGCCACGACACTCGCCTTGAAATAAGCATTCCCTACCCTCTCGAGTGCATGCCAGCATGCTGTGTCGACCGTCCACGAAACTTCGCTATGAGGAGGGCGTGTGCGGGCGACGGAGCCATGCCACCAGTTTCACCGTTCATCAGATCACGGGTGAGCACGCTCTGGCAGACTTGCCCGGATGACCGACCCGAGCGAGACGTATGACGTCGTCGTTGTGGGTGCTGGCTTGTCCGGGATCGGTGTGGCACGCCGGCTGTCTCGGCAGTGCCCGGCCCTGCGCTATGTCGTCGTCGAGGCGCGGGCTGCGACGGGCGGAACATGGGACCTGTTTCGGTATCCCGGCGTTCGGGCGGACTCGGACATGGTCACGCTGGGCTACGCCGATCGGCCCTGGCGCGAGCCGGTCGTGCTGGCGCCGGCCGCCGAGATTCTGCGCTATGTCCGGGATGCGTCGGCAGAGGGCGGTGTCGACGAGCATGTCCGGTTGAACCACCGGGTCACGGCGATCTCCTGGTCCGGGAGGGACGCCTGCTGGAGCGTGGACGTCGAGCGGACCGATACCGGGCGACGGCTGCGATTGACAAGCCGCTGGGTGTTCGCCGCGGCGGGCTATTTCCGCTACGACACCGGTTACCTGCCGCGGTTCGACGGGCTGGAGAGGTTCGCTGGAACAGTTGTGCACCCGCAGCGGTGGCCGGAGGATCTCGATATCACCGACCGCCGGGTGGTGGTGATCGGCAGCGGAGCGACGGCGATCACGCTCGTCCCGGCCCTGGCGGAGCGAGCCGCCCTGGTGACGATGGTGCAGCGCACACCGACGTACGTCCTCCCGGCGCCGGCCGAGGACAGACTTGTCGGCCGATTCGAGCGGGTGCTTGGTCCCGAACGGGGCTACGCGGCCGCGCGTCGGTTCAAGGTCGGCTCGCAGGCCGCTCTGTGGCGGTTCTGCCGACGGCACCCGCGAACGGCCCGCCGGCTGATCCGGGGAATCACTGCCGCACGGCTGCCTGCCGGCTTCGACGTGGACACCCACTTCAATCCTCCGTACGACCCCTGGGACCAGCGCATGTGTGTCGCTGCGGACGGCGACTTCTTCGCCGCCATCCGGGAGGGAAGTGTTCAGCTGGTGACGGACTCGGTGGTCTCATTCACCGAGCGCGGCGTGTTGTTGGCGTCCGGGTGCGAACTCGACGCCGACGTCGTGGTGACGGCGACGGGACTGGTGATGCAGCCGTTCGGCGGTTTCCCGATCGTCGTCCACGACACCCCGGTGGCGCTGCCCGAGCACGTTGTGTACAAGGGTTTCATGCTGGACGGTGTGCCGAACTTCGGGTTCGCGATGGGCTACACCAATGCGTCCTGGACCCTGAAGGTCGACCTGGTTGCCGATCATCTCGCCCGACTGATCGGCTACCTGCGCGATCATGGCGACGACGGCTGCGTCCCGATCCGTCCCGACGGTCTGGCGCTGCGCCCGCTGCTCGACCTCGGGGCCGGCTACGTGCGACGGGCGGAGGATGCGCTGCCGCGGCAGGGTGATGTCGATCCGTGGCGGATGACCACGCGCTACCGCGACGACGTGGCGATGCTCCGCGACGCGCCGGTGCTCGACGACTCGCTTCGGCTGCTGCGCGCTCCATCGCGCGCCGTGCAGGAGGCGTCATGAGCCGGGAGGATTCGGGCAGGCGAGTGGCCGGTCGGCCCGAGCAGAAAGTGGGGAAGGTAGCTGTGGTGACCGGGGCCGGCTCTGGCCTCGGCCGCGCGTTGGCGATCGGTCTGGCGCGACGCGGGTGCCGGCTGGCGTTGGCCGACCTGGATCCGCGTGGTCTGGCGATCACGCGGATCCGTGCCGAGGCTGTGGGCGCCACCGTCTCCGAGGCGGTGCTCGACGTCGCCGACCGGGACGCCGTGCGTGGCTTCGCTGCCGACGTCGCCGCGACGTACGGCGTCGTACACCAGCTCTACAACAACGCCGGGATCGCCGGCGGGCGACGCCTGTTGCAAGCCTCGGACGAGGAGCTGGACCTGGTGCTGGGGGTGAACCTCGGTGGTGTGGTGAACGGGACCAGAGCCTTCCTGCCGCACCTGATCGCGTCCGGGGACGGGCACCTGGTGAACATCTCGAGCCTGAACGGTCTGCTCGCGCAGCCGGGGCTGACTGCGTACTGCACCTCGAAGTTCGCCGTGCGCGGGTTCACCGAGACGGTCCGTGCCGAGATGCTGGCGGACCGCCACCCGGTCGCGGTCACTGTGGTCCATCCGGGCGGAGTGCGGACCAACATCGCCAACGCGAGCCTGGAACTGGCTCGCGCGCACGGCCAGACGGTCACCGCGCGAGACGAGGAGCGGGCGGCCTACTACAACAGCCGATTGCTGACCATGGACCCGGTCGACGCCGCGGAGACCATCCTGCGTGGGGTGGCGGCCCGACGGTCGCGGATCGTCGTCGGCGCAGGTGCCCGTCGGCTCGACCGACTCACCCGGTTGCTGCCGACCGCCGGACCCGTGCTCACCGCCTGGTTCGACCGCCGCTACTGAGAACTCGTTGTTTCAGGGGAGTCCCGACAGGCGATCGTTGGCAAGATCTTCAGCAGCCACGGTGGCTCTGCGATGCACATCGATGGCGCGGCAGGCGCACCGTTCTCTCTCGACTCTCGGCTGAGGAGATGCCACTCGGAAGTGGAGCCGACAGGCGCTCACTCACGGGACTCGCGCCAGCGCCACGATTACTGCCAAGGTCGCCGCCGCCACGCCGTCCACGGCGAGGGGCACCATGCCGAGCCAGTACGCGGGGACCGGATCGAGCCGATAGAAAATCAGGTAGCAGGCCAGCGCGACCAGCGTCGCGATCGCTGTCACGACGATCCAGGCGGCCGCCGCCGGCACCCTCAGCGCCCCGGCCGTCCGCAACGTGATGCCGGCAGCGAGTTGCAAGGTGGCCCATACAACGATCAGCGAGAGCTCGGTCGTGACTCGGCGGTGGGCGACGCTGGAGGTGAGGTAAAACAACAGCGCACCGACCAATACTCCGCCGACGATCGTCGCTCCCAGCGCCCGCGATGACGCCTTCGGGAGAAGGGCCGCGATGCCGGCGGCCAGCAGAACCAGGCCGCCGAGGCCGCCGAGCACCGCTCCCGCGAGGAAGAGCCCGCCGCCGTGTGGAGTCCGCGCCCACGGTCTGTAGGTGATCGTCCACCAGACGAGGTAGCACAGGCTGCAGACGGCCAGCAGCAGCTCGCCGATCACGATCATCAGCGGGCCACCCTTCAGTGTCTGCCATCGACCCACCATTTCACCCTAGTCGTCGAGAGGTTGGGACGGCCTGAGCCGCCGGGATGGTGTGCGCCGGGTGACGTCCCTTCGGATGGTGTAGATGTCTGTCGTGCCCGCTACGAGGTGAGCCATCGTGCGATGGTCAGTGAGAACCGATCAGAGAAGTTGTCGGTCGCGCTCTCAGCGCGGCCGGCACTCGGCAAGAAACGCAGCGCCGACCAGCGGCGATCACCGTCGACGATGGGGTAGGCGTTCTGGTGGCCGGGGGGCGACCAGGAAAGCGGCGGGGGCAGCGGCGCCGATGCCGGAGGGTTGGGCCATGCCTTCGCTCCATCGGTGAGGCTGACGACGCGCCCTCCGACTCCGTCGGCAGAATGGGCTGGACTCGAACGCCTGCGGGTTCCCATACACGGCAAGGGGGAGTCCGGCTGCGGCACTCAGGCGGCGCTGGCGGCGCTGGCGGCGCTGGCGGCGCTGGCGGAGTGATGAGTGAGTGGTGAGGATGGCGGGGAAGACGCCGCTGATGGTCGTCCGCCCGCCGCGCTGTGCCGGTGCGACCGTTGGGCGAAGCCGGTTCGACAAAGGGTAGGAGGCTCGCATGAGGATCGTGATCATCGGTGGCAGCGGCCATGTCGGCGGCTACCTGGTGCCCCGGTTGGTCCGGGCCGGGCACCAGGTTGTCAGCCTGAGTCGCGGACGGCAGGCGCCGTATCACGCCGACGACGCCTGGGCGGAGGTGGAGCAGCTGAGCGTGGATCGCGAGGCCGAGGACGCTGCCGGCACTTTCGGCCGCCGGGTTGCGCTCCTCGGGGCCGATGTGGTGATCGACATGATCTGTTTCACTCCGGCGTCGGCCGTGGCGTTGGTCGAGGGGTTGCGTGGGCACGTCGGCCAACTGATCCACTGTGGATCGATTTGGCGCTACGGGATCAGCGTCAAGCAGCCGATGCGCGAGGAGGATCCGTCGCCGCCATTCGGGGACTATGGGGTGGGGAAGGCGGCGATCGCCGAGTTGCTCGCGGACGAGACCAGGGCGGGTGGTCTCGTCACCACGGTGCTGCAGCCCGGGCATATCAGCGGCCCTGGCTGGCCACCGATCGGGCCGGTCGGCAATCTCGACCCGCGCGTGTGGTGGACGGTGTCGGCGGGTGAGGAGCTCGCCGTGCCGGGGCTGGGTGCCGAGCTCATGCATCACGTGCACGCTGATGATGTCGCCCAGGCGTTCCAGCTTGCCGTCGAACATCGTGACGCGGCGGCTGGGGAGTCGTTCAACGTGGTGGCCCCGTCGGCCCTCACCGTCCGCGGGTTCTCGGCTATTGCGGCGAGTTGGTTCGACAGGTCCAGTCGTATCCGGTCGGTGAGCTGGGAGGAGTTCCGGACCGGCACGACATCGGAATTCGCCGACTCGAGCTGGCAGCATCTGTCCCGCAGTCAATATGCGTCGATCGAGAAGGCCCGTGCCCGGCTTGGCTACGCCCCGGCGTACGAGCCCGAGGCTGCGGTGCTCGACGGTGTGCGGTGGTTGATCGCGCACGACCGGCTTGAGGTGGCCCGCCCGCTGGCCGTCTGAGTCTCCCGCGATCGTGACCTTGGTGATCAGCCGCTTAGTGCGGTTATGCCGAACGAGTCAGGTCGGTCGTGCGGAGCACGCGCACGGGTCGGTCGCGTGGAGCACACGCCAGGGATCCGTCACTCGATGCCCGCCGACCGGCCGGCCGACAGCTCCACCTCGCGACCCTGCCAGCCACCCGGCCGCGCCCAGGCGACGTTGCCGACCTCGAGGGCCGCGCCGCAGTTGTCACAGAACTCGACCCGCTCGGTGGTATCTCCGCAGGTCCGGCAGGTGATCGTAAAGGCCGGCTCCTCGGCCGCCGATCGTCGGTGCGCGTGCGACCAGGCGGCGTACGCGTGCAGGATCGGCAGCGTGTCAGCCGCGGCGCGCGTCGGCACGTACTCCTGACGCGGCCGATCACCTTGCGAATAGGGACGCTGGACCAGCAGTCCGTCGGCGACCATCGCTGCCAGCCGAGCGGCGAGGATGTTGTCTGACGCCCCGACCCGCTGCTTGAACTCGTCGAACCGCCGCGCCCCGGACAGCGCCTCACGCAGGATCAGCAGGGTCCACGGATCCCCCACGACGTTGATGCCGCGGGCGATGGGGCACGGCTGGTCGCTCCAGTCCGAACGTTGAGGCACCGAATCCTCCAAGTTTTTGCTTGCTTGAAGCAAGCTTAGCTCGTACGATGACGCCATGCTAGCTTTCTTCAAGAAAGTAAATGTGGTGTCAGTCGTGCCAGCGGAGTGGTCCCTGCGTCGGCGGGTCGTCGTGGCCGGCAGCCTCCTCGGCGCACTGGCGGTCGGCGCCGCGGCTGGCGCCGGCAGCCCGCTGTTCGTATATGAGCAGAGCCGCTGGCACTTTCCCGACTGGATGCTGACGGCGCTGTTCGCGGTGTACGCACTCTCGCTGCTGGGCACGCTGGTCGTGGCAGGGTCGCTGTCGGACCACGTCGGCCGTCGGCCGGTGCTGACCGGTGCCCTGCTGGTGATGCTGGCGGCGTCCGTGCTCTACCTGAGCGCCGGTGACGCCGTCTCGTTGCTGGCCGCCCGCGCGCTGCACGGCGTGGCCACCGGTGCGGCATTGAGCACCTTCACGGCCTTCGTCGCGGAATCGGTGCCGGCCGTCAGCCGCGGCACCTACACGCAGTTGGCCGGAACGGTGCCTATCGGTGGACTCGCGGTCGGCGTGCTCGTCGGGGGAGTCGCGGTGTCGACGAGCGATACGCCGGTCCATGCCGTCTTCATCCCACTGGTGGTTGTGTACGTGCTCGCGATCGCGGCGACGTTAGCGGCTCCGGAAACAGTGAGCTACGTTCCCGGCACGGTTCGCTCGCTCGTCCCTCGGGTGGTGTTACCGGCCCCGCTGCGAGCTGATTTCCGTCGGTTCGTCCCGTTGGTCGCCGCCACCTGGATGACCACGGGGCTTTTCCTCGGTCTGGTCCCTGCGGTGAACAGATCGGTATTCGGGATCGTGCCGGGGGTGGCCAGCGCGCTGGTCGTTTTCCTGCAGCCAGCGTCAGCCGCCATCACCGGGATCGTCGCGAGTCGGATCGCGGCCGGTCGGGCCGCGCTCCTCGGAGCGTCCGGCCTGACCATCGGCGCGTTGACCGTGCTGGCCGGAGTCGCCGGTCGCCACCTGCCACTGTTGATCATCGGCGCTGTGCTGGGTGGGATCGGCAACGGAGCCGGATTCGCTGCGGTGCTGCGACTGCTGAGTCCGCGAGCCGCGCTACACGAGCGGGCCGGACTGGTGGCAGCGGTGTTCGTCGTGGCCTATCTGAGCTTCGGTGTGCCGGTGCTGATCTCGGGCGCTGCCCTCGGCCGGTGGGGCTTCGGATCGACGGTCGTCGTCTATTGCTTGCTGCTCGCCGTGCTGGGCACCATCTCCGCGGCTACCTTGCTGGTCCGGAATCGCCCATCCCCGACCATCCAGCCGGCCACGGCCGGCCGGCCCGTCCCCGTCACCCGCCCTTGCGGAGGAGGGAACGCATGACACTTCCTGAGCCAACGCCCTTGCAGTCGCGGGGGCGAAGACCCACCCGCTGAGCCGTTCATCGGTTGTAATCAGCGCCCACTAGGCTCGGCGCCATGTCGACCTTGATCCTGTTGCGGCACGGCGAGAGCCAGTGGAATGCGAAGAACCTGTTCACCGGCTGGGTGGACGTCGACGTCAACGAGAAGGGCGCGGCGGAGGCGAAGCGGGGCGGCGAGCTGCTCGCCGAGAGCGGCCTGCTGCCCGACGTGGTGCATACCTCGGTGCTCCGCCGGGCGATCAACACCGCCCAGATCGCGCTCGGTGCGTGCGACCGGCACTGGATCGAGACCAAGCGGTCCTGGCGGCTGAATGAGCGGCACTACGGGGCCCTCCAAGGCAAGGACAAGGCGGCGACCCTGGCCGAGTTCGGCGAGGAGCAGTTCATGGTCTGGCGTCGCTCGTACGACACCGCGCCGCCGCCGATCGACAACGACAGCGAGTTCTCTACCTTCGCCGATCCGCGGTACGCCGGCATCCCGACTGAGATCCGGCCGCGGACCGAGTGCCTGAAGGACGTGCTGGAGCGCGCGCTGCCGTACTGGTACGACCAGATCGTGCCCGATCTTCGGGTCGGCAGGACGGTGTTGATCGCCGCCCACGGCAACTCGCTGCGGGCGATCGTCAAGCACCTCGACCAGATGAGCGACGAGGCGGTGGTCGGGCTGAACATCCCGACCGGCATCCCGCTGCACTACGAGCTGGACGAGGACGCGAAGCCGACGGCACCGGGTGCGTACCTGGATCCGGATGCCGCAGCCGCGTCGATCGAGGCCGTCAAGAACCAGGGCAAGAAGTAGCTCGCCCGGAGGCCGATCCAGCCGTCCTGGCACCTCGCCCGCCGCGACCTGACCGGCGCGGATGTTCTCGACCGGAACCACCTCGGTGGAACCTGTCGAATTGGGGCATCGCTCGTCGGCGTGTCGTTGTCGCAAGTCGACAGTTTCCGAGCTGGGGACCGTCCGGGCCCGACAACGGGCCGAGAGCCAGCTCAGACCGTCAGGGCTGGGGCCAGTATTCGTGCTCGGGGAACTCGCCGGTCACCACGTAGATGATCCGGCGGGCCATCGACGCGGCGTGGTCGGCGATCCGCTCGTAGTACCGGCCCAGCAGGGCCACGTCGACGGCCGCCTCGACGCCGTCCGACCAGTCGTCGCCGAGCAGCGAACGGAACTGGGAGCGTCGCAGGTCGTCCATCTCCTGATCCCGGTCGCGCAGCTCCTCGGCATTCTGCACATTGCGGTCGTGCAGTGTCTGACCGGCGGCGATCACCATCTTCTCGGCGACGTCGCCCATTCGGATGAAGCTCGGCCGCAGCCGCTCCGGCACCGCCGACTCCGGGTAACGGAGCCGGGCGATCTTGGCCACGTGAGCGGCCAGGTCACCCATCCGCTCCAGCTCGGCGACCATTCGCAGACTCGCCACGATCACTCGAAGCTCGCCGGCGACCGGCGCCTGCAGGGCCAGCAGGTCGAAAGAGCGACGTTCGATGTCGGCCTGCTTCAGATCCAGCTGCTCGTCGCCGGAGATCACCTGTTCGGCGAGCTGGAGGTCGGCGTCGAGCAGCGCCGCGGTCGCGGACCGCACCGCGGTCGAGACCTCCTGGGCCATCAGGGCCAGGTCAGCCAGTACGTCGTCCAGCTGTTCCCGGTACAACTCACGCATCGATCATGTCCGTTCGTCCAGTCGTCCGCTCGTTTCTCGGTCCCCGCCGGCCTGAGCCAGCCCAACCCTAGGCTGGCCGACAAGCCCGGAGCGATGGGCTCGATGAACGAGGCGTGAACATGTGCAGAACGGTGGTCGCGGGGCTCGCGTACCGGCCCGCGACTGGTCGGGTCGACCACTCGCGGCCACCTAGGATTCAGCTGTGGACCTGCCCACCATCGTGCTGCCGGTCGCCGCGCTCGTGGTGGGCGTGGTGGCCGGAGTGCTGATCGGCCGGCGGCGCTCGGAGGCCGTCGATCCGGAGGCGGCCTTCGCCCAGCCCGAGGCCGCAGTTCCCGAGGGCGTCGCGGAACTGTTGGCGATGCAAGACTCGGCGAGCATCGTGATCGGACCGCACGACGAGGTGCTCGAGGCGACGACAGCGGCCCGCAACCTCGGTCTGGTCCGGGGCACACGAGTCACGGTGCCGGAGCTGCTCGACCTGGTCCGCGAGGTCCGTCGCGACCGGGCACAGACCGTCCAGGAACTGCAGATCCGTCGCGGCTCGCGGGCCACGACGACGTACCTGGTTGTTCACATCGGCCCCCTGGCCGAGGACCTCATCGTGGTGCTCGCCGACGACCAGACCACGGCCCGGCGGGTCGAGGAGACCCGCCGCGACTTCATTGTCAACACCAGTCACGAGCTGAAGACGCCGATCGGCGCGATCAGTCTGCTGGCCGAGGCGGTGGAGGACGCCGCCGACGACCCGCCGGCCGTCCGCCGGTTCGCGAGCCGGCTCGGCATCGAGTCGGCCCGGCTGGCCGACCTCGCCGGCCAGATCATCGAGCTGTCCCGGCTGCAGTCGGACAACCCGCTGACCCGTCCGGAGGTGGTCGACGTCGACGAGGTGCTGGCCGATGCGGTCGACCGGAGCCGGGTCGACGCGGATCGCCGAGGGCTGACCCTGACCATCGCGGGTACGTCGGGGCGCCAGGTGCTCGGCAACGCCCGTCAGCTGGGGGTGGCGGTCGGCAATCTGGTCGAGAACGCCGTGATCTACTCCGACGACGGGGCGCGGGTCACGGTCGCCGCGCACCAGGGCTCGCGGGGCGCGGAGGACTCGATCGAGATCACCGTCTCCGACAACGGGATCGGGATCGCGCCTGCCGAGCACGCCCGGATCTTCGAGCGGTTCTACCGGGTCGACTACGGACGCAGCCGGGCTCATGGCGGCACCGGGCTCGGGCTGTCCATCGTCTCCCACATCGCGGCGGCCCACGGCGGCTCGGTCGCGGTCTGGAGCCAGCCCGGTCGTGGCTCGACCTTCACCCTGCGACTACCCGCCCACCTGGTGGCCGTAGACGATCCGACCGCCGACGCTTCCCAGAACGCCGGCGCTGAGCTCGATGACGGCCCTGCACTCGATGTCGGAGCCGGCCCGGATGTCGGGCCGAGCGCCGACCAGACCGCTCGTCGCGAACTCCGCGACGAGGACCATGATCATCAGGAGCTCATCGGATGACCCGCGTACTGGTCGTGGAGGACGAGGATTCCTACCGCGACGCGTTGGCCTACATGCTCGGCAAGGAGGGTTTCGAGGTCGTGCAGGCCGCGGACGGCGCGTCCGGCCTGGCCGAGTACGACCGGGTCGGCGCCGACATCGTGCTGCTCGACCTGATGATGCCGGGGCTGAGCGGGACCGAGGTCTGCCGCCAGCTCCGGCTGCGCGGTCCGGTGCCGGTGATCATGGTCACCGCCCGTGACTCCGAGGTGGACAAGGTGGTCGGGCTGGAGCTCGGCGCGGACGACTATGTCACCAAGCCGTTCAGTCACCGCGAGCTCGTGGCCCGCATCCGGGCGGTGCTGCGCCGCGGCCAGGACACCGAGCTGGTGCCGGACGTGATCGAGGCCGAGGGCGTACGGATGGACGTCGAGCGGCACGAGGTGAGCGTCGAGGGCCGCCGGGTCCAGCTCGCCCTCAAGGAGTTCGAGCTGCTGGAGATGCTGCTCCGCAACGCCGGCCGCGTGATGACCCGCGGACAGCTCATCGACCGGATCTGGGGCGCGGACTACGTCGGGGACACCAAGACGCTGGATGTTCACATCAAGCGGCTGCGGACCAAGATCGAGGCCGACCCGGGCCAGCCGAAACATCTGGTGACGGTGCGAGGGCTGGGCTACAAGTTCGACGCCTGATCGGTCCACGCGGCCGGTCGGCGGCGATTACAGTAGCCCGGTGACCGGTGAGATCACTGTCTTCTCAGGTACGGCCCACCCGGCGTTCGCGGAGGAGATGTGCCGCATCCTCGGGGTCGAGCTGAGTCCGTCGCGGACCACCCGTTTCAGCAACGACTGCCTGCAGGTGCAGCTCCGGGCGAACTGCCGCCAACGAGACGTGTACGTCGTCCAGCCGCTCGTGCCGCCGGTCCAGGACAACCTCTTCGAGCTGCTGCTGATGCTGGACGCCGCGCGGGGCGCGACGGCGGCGCACATCACGGCGGTCATCCCGCACTACGCGTACGCCCGGTCGGACAAGAAGGACGCCCCGCGGATCTCGATCGGCGGCCGGCTGGTCGCGGACATGCTGTCGGTGGCCGGCGCCACCCGGGTGCTCACCATGGACCTGCACTCGCCGCAGGTGCACGGCTTCTTCTCCGTCCCGGTCGATCACCTGAACGCCGTCAAGGAGCTGGCCGGTCACTTCCGGGGCCGCGACCTGTCCAATACGGTGGTCGTCTCGCCCGACCTGGGCAACGCCAAGATGGCGAACCACCTGGCCCGGATGCTCGGCGTACCGGTCGCGATCGGGGCCAAGCAACGGCTGGCCGATGATCGGGTGGTGATCGACCGGATCGTCGGCGACGTGGCCGGCCGGGACGTGATCGTGCTGGACGACGAGATCGCGACCGCCGGCTCGATCGTCGAGCTGCTGGCCAAGCTCCGCGGCGAACGGGTCGGCGAGATCAGTGTGGCCTGCACCCACGGGCTGTTCACCGGCCCGGCCATCGAGCGGCTCAAGCAGGAGCCGGACATTGCGGAGATCGTCATCACCGACACGGTGCCGTTGCCCCCGGAGAAGCAGCTGCCGAACATCGTGGTGCGCTCCGTCGCACCGCTGTTCGCCGAGGCCGTCCGCCGGACCCACCTGGGCGAGTCGGTGAGCAGCCTGTTCAGCAGCGCGGAGACCTACGGCTGACGGCTCCGCAGGACGGTCCGGCTCAGACGCTGGGGGTGCCGGACGGCGACGGGCTGACCGTCACGTAGTACGGGTGGTTCGCGTCGACCACGGGCACGATGAGGGTGGACGCGCCGGCCGAGCTGAAGGTCAGTGTGAGGTTCACCGTGGTGCCCGGCATCAGACCGTCGCCCTTGACCGTCACGAACTCCGGCTTGTCGGTCAGCACGACGCTCGTCCCGTTCCCGAAGGCGACCGGCTCGGGGATGGTGACCGTCAGGGTGCCGCCGTTGGAACTATCCGGCTTGATCACGGTGCCGGTGGCCGAGGTAAGCGCGTCGGCACCGGACGCCGAGCTCATCGTCGCGCTCAGAAAGCCCTCGCCGTCGCTCCTGCTGAGCACCATCAGATTCCGGACGTGCACCGAGCCGACATCCAGGCTCACTCCGTCCGCCGGGGTGTAGGGCAGGTTCGTCTGGGCGTTGAACCCGCAGGCGCTGAGCACCAGGCCGAGGACGAAGGTCATCGCCAGCACCGGAGCCGTCCAGCGGCGCCGCGAGCGGCCGGTGCGACGCGAGATCACAGTCACGATTCCTCGACTCCTTGATGTGCCGGCACTGCCCGGACGTCGGTCTGGGATGAGCCTATCGACTCGGGCGCGTTCCGTGCAGACCACCGGCGTACGAGCGCCGTCGATTCGCCGAGGGACACAGCTGACGCATACGAACTGGCGGTTTGTCAAGCGGTTGCCGACCCTGATTATGGCCTCTGGTCAGCGCAAACGGTGTCAGGGGTGTCCCTGAGAGCGTGCTAAACTGGGACGACTGCGAAAGGGGTACAAAACAATATGACCTTCACAGTCGGCGAAACGGTGGTCTACCCCAATCATGGGGCCGCTGTCATCGAGGACATCGAAACTCGTCAGATCAAGGGCGAAGACAAGCTCTATCTGGTCCTACGAATCGTAGGGCAAACCGATCTCATCGTTCGCGTCCCCGCCTGCAACCTCGATCTCGTCGGCGTGCGAGACGTTGTCGACGCCGACGGTCTGGAGCGGGTGTTCAACGTGCTGCGGGCCCCCCATACCGAAGAGCCGACCAACTGGTCGCGGCGCTACAAGGCCAACCTGGAGAAGCTGCACTCCGGCAACGTGATGAAGGTTGCCGAGGTCGTCCGCGATCTGTGGCGCCGTGAGCGTGAGCGCGGCCTGTCCGCCGGCGAGAAGCGGATGCTGGCCAAGGCGCGGCAGATCCTCGTCTCCGAGCTCGCTCTCGCGGAGCGCGTCGAGGAGGACAAGGCGGAGATCCTGCTGGACGAGGTCCTGGCTTCCTGAGCTCAGACCTGCCCGACCCGACGAGCCGACCGCATCCGCGGTGAACGTACGGGTCGGGATCGGCACCGACGTTCATCGACTCGAGCCCGGTCACCGCATGACGGTGGCCGGGCTCGAGTTCGTCGACGAGCCGGACGGACCGGTCGGCCACTCCGACGGTGATGTGGCGGCGCACGCCGCCTGTGACGCACTACTGAGTGCGGCCGGACTCGGCGACCTCGGCAGCAACTACGGCACGAGCGACCCCGAGTGGTCCGGCGCACCCGGAGTGGCGTTCCTGACCGAGACCGCTCGGCGCGTGCGCGCGGCCGGCTTCGAGATCGGCAATGTGGCGATCCAGGTGATCGGCAACCGGCCCCGGCTCGGCCCGCGCCGGGCGGAGGCCGAACTGGTGCTGTCCGAGGCGCTCGGCGCTCCGGTCAGCCTGTCGGCGACGACGACCGACGGACTCGGGCTGACGGGCCGTGGCGAGGGCATCGCGGCGATCGCCAGCGCACTATTGAGCGCCCCCGACTGATCCGTTCCCGGGACTGATCCGTTCCCGGGACTGATCCGTTCCCGGGACTGACCCGTGCCTCGAGGCGGTTCGCGGCGGACGATCACAGCCGGCCGGCAAGTCCCATCCAGTCCGTCCGGCGCAGGATCTCCCGAGCCAGTTCGAGCGGCGTGAGTCCACCCGTGTCGATCCACAGGTCACCGAGCGACATCCGCCGCTGGGCTGCCGCGTCGGCCGCAGCACGCTCCGCGATCGCGGTCAGCACAGGTTCCGGCGCTCCGACCAGGCGGTCGCCCGCTATCGGCGGTCCGAGACCTTGCCCACGCTGCGCTATCCGCTCGGTGAACCCGTCGAGGTCGGCGTGCAGCCGGCACAGTGTGATGGTCGTACCGGGCAGCTCGGCGGCGTAGCCGTCGAGGACCTGCGCCGACTCGACCGACCCGACCACGAGCAGGCATTGGGCTCCGGCGGCCCGGAAGTTGGCCCATACCGCCGCGAGATTGCGGGCGATCAGTCGGTGGTTGGCCGGATCATCGGCCGGCGCCGGCCGCAGAAATCCGATCTGCTGCAGGTCGACGAACGCGCAGCGCAGACCGAGCCGGCGAACCTGCTCGTACATTTGCCAGCCGACGGTGGACTTGCCGACACCGGTGGCGCCGCACAGCCAGAGCAGCGAACCGCCGGACGCAGTCGGAGCTGACGATCGGGTCGGGTGGGCGTCTTGGGACCACGGGACCGTCGCTCCTCGCGGCCATCGGCCGAGCTGTTCGCGGATGAGGTCGAGGCTCTCGCGGATCGTACGATCGGTCGTGTCGAGCACCTGGCCGGGCAACCGGTCGAGGCGCGCCGCATAGCGGAGCTCGTGGTCGACGTCGTCGCCCGTGGCGACCGCGGCCATGCAGCCGCCGGGCCAGCTCGACGGAGCTCACCCGGAGCCGCAGACCGGTCAGCGACGCCGCCGGGAGGAGTTCGATGTCGATCCCGCGGACGGCGTCGACCACGCCCGAGACGATCACGCCGGCCGAACCCGCGGCGGCGAAGGCCGGCAACAGGTCGTTCAGGTTGCGGGTCTGGAGCCGGTGCCGCCCATAGTCGTCGACTGGCTCGGGGGCCCAGTTGTCCAGGGTCGGGCTGCCGTAGCACATGCCGACCTGGTCGAGATCGACGTACCCGATCGGCAGCTGCCGGGACAGCCCCTCGAACAGCTCCCAGCCGAGGGTGGATTTGCCCACGCCCGGCGGTCCGAACAGCCACAGCACCGGCAGCCGGCACTGGGTCATCGGCACTGGGTCATCGGCACTGGGTCATCGGCACTGGGTCAGCGAACCTGACTGGCCGGGGCGCTGAACGTGTTGCAGCTGCCGACGTCGCTGGTGCCGAGTCCGGTCTCGCCCCAGAACAGCCGAGTGGCGGCATGGCCGTGGCTGCCGACGATGTTGGGCTTCCCGGAAAGGGTGTCGTCGCCCACCGCGGTGTAGACGGCCTGGATGCCGTCCACATCCGACTGATGGATGCCGAGCGAGAGCGAGGTGGCGCGGATGAACATGCCCGAGAAGCAGTCCGCCTGGGTCTCCGTACGACGGCTGAACTCCAGTTCGGTGGTCTTTTCATCCGCCTGCTGGCCGAGGGCCGCAGAGGAGATCAAGATCCCGGTCCGGGCCTGCAGCGCATGACCGAACTCGTGGGCCATCACCACGTCGGCGGCCCACTTGTCGTCGGCCACGATCGGCACGTTGTCGGCGAGCTGGTTGCTGAAATAGACCTGCTGGTCGGCGCTGCAGTAGAACGCGTTCACCTCGCTGGTCCCGCACTTGGTCGTGATCTTGGCTCCATAGATCGTGACGGTGGGCCGGACGATCTGAAACCCGGCCTTCGTCACCGGCGGCTGCCAGACTCGGACCAGACACTCCATCAGAGACTCGAAGTGGGACTTCAGCTGCGCGTTGCTCGAGCTCGCGACATTCACGGGTTGGGCGTCGCAGCGCACCGGGGCGGGCGCGGTCTGGTCGTAGAACGGGTTCGTGGTGAGGAACGCGCGGGCCTGCGCCTCCGTCGCCGGACGCGGCAGCGGCGGTGGAGACGTGTCAGGCGGCGGGACGGTGAAGTTGTCGTTCTGGTAGACGACCTGACTGCTGCCGCCCGCCAGACTGATCAGCACCAGGGCCGCGATCGCCAGCACGGCGAGGACGATCAGTCCGAGCAGCAAGGTCTTCAGCGGGTTGCGCCGCCGGCCGGGCGGTCGCTGCGGCGGGGGACCGTACGTCGGCAGGCGGGGGGGCGCGCCGCCGAACGTGCCGGCCAGCGGCGCCGGTGCGTACGTCCCCGCGGCGCGTTGCGCGCCCAGCTGCTGGCCGTACGCGTGCTGCGGGTAGCCGGGTGCTCCGTAGCCGCCGGCGGGCTGCGGAGGCCCGTACGCCGGTGGCCGGCCGGACCAACCTCCCCCGGTGCCCCACTGCTGCGACGTCACGACCAAACCCTAATCGAGCACGAGGTCGGGCCCACCCGGTATGGGAGGCTTGGCCCGTGGCCGTCCCGACCCCGACCGGCGCAGCCGGCGCGAAGCGACCCGTCAGCCGCGCCGCAGCGCACCGACCCACTCGACCTCGCCGTTCGTCCGGCCTGTTGCGGCGGGTGGCTGTGGTCGGGTCGCTCGTCGCGGCCGGAATGGGTCTGCTGGCCGGACCGCTGACTCTGCCCGCGGCCGCCGACGGCGGAACGGTCTCCGATTTCATCGCCACCGCCCAGCTGGACGCGGACGGCACGTTGCACGTCCAGCAGCTGATCTCCTTCTCCGGTACCGCGCCCGCACAGCTGTCCCAGACGTTCACCCTGAAGCAGGACGTCGTCGGCAACCGGCAATACGTGATGACGCTGTCCGACGTGACCGCAAAGGTCGGCGACAAGTTGGTCACTCCGACCGAGAGCGACGACGGTCGGTATCACACCGTCACCATCGACACCGCAGGCACGAATCGGGCCGAGTTCTCCTATACCGTCACCGGCGCGGTCCGCACCATCGACTCGGGCACCGCGCTGCAGTGGCCGCTGCTGCAAGGGCCTGAGCGCGCAGGTGAATCAGTTCGGCGGGACGGTCAAGCTGCCGAAGCCGTTCACCTATCTGGAGTGCAACGCCGGGAGTCCGAACTCGCCGGTACCGTGCCGGGCCGCGGCCGGCGGCACCGGTGAGCAGCAGCTGCCGACGTTCGCCGACGGGCCGCTCGGGGCGGGCCAGATCGTGGCGGTGGACATCGGGTTCGCGCCCGGGGACGTACCGGCGAACGAACAGGTGAAGCAGCTCTGGACGGTCGGTCGGGCGTTCTCGGCGAAACCGCTGCCGCTCGGTCTCGCCATCGGGCTGCTGGTGCTGGGCGGACTCGGGCTGCTCGCGATGCACCGGCAGGCCGGTCGCGATGCCGCCACGGTCGGCGAGCCGACCAGGCCGGGTGAGTTCTACCCGGTCGCGGCCGGCCAGGCCGAGTTCCGGGTCGCCGGCGACCTCCGGCCCGGCGAGGTCGGCACGATGATCGATGAACGGGTCGACCCGATCGACGTCACCGCGACCCTGCTGGATCTGGCCGTCCGAGGCCATCTGCTGATCACCGAGCTACCGCGTCCGTCGGCGTACGCCCGGACCGAGTGGGAGCTGACCCGGCTGGCCGGCCCCGACGGACTGCACTCGTACGAGCAGCTGCTGCTGGACACCGTTGCGCCGGTCGGCGGCACGGTCGCGGTCTCCGAGTTGGCGGGCCGGGTGAAGGGTTCGATCGGCACGATCCAGGACAGGCTGTACGACGAGCTCGTCACCAACGGCTGGTACGAGCGCCGTCCTGACGCCACCCGGACCCGCTGGTCGCGGCTCGCCCTGATCGGCCTGGTCGCGGCGCTCGTGATCACCGGACTGCTGGCGGCGTTCACCGAGTTCGGGCTGGTCGGGCTGGCGCTGATCGTGCTGGCTCTCGGGCTGATGTTCGTCGCGCAGGAAATGCCGTCCCGGACCCCGAAGGGCGCCTCGCTACTGGCCGGTCTCGATGTCTTGCGGACCGAACTGATGAGCCATCCCACCGACCAGATGCCGCCCGGAACCGAGCTACGGGAGATCTCGGAGGTGCTGCCGTTCGCGGTCGTGCTCGGCGGTGCCGACCGCTGGTTGGACGCGCTGGTCGCTGCCGACCACGACGAGGCGCCCGACCCGACCGACCTGCCCTGGTATCACGGGCCCGACGACTGGCATCTCGCCCACCTGCCCGACTCGATCCGCAACTTCATCACCACGGTCTCGGGCCTGCTGTTTTCTCGCTGATATTCAGGCGGCTCGCGCACACGCTGCGCGCCTCCAGACGTGGAATTTCTCCCTCACTCGCAAACCAGCTCGGCGCTCTGCCGGCTGAAGCTCGGCGATGAATGGCCGGGTTCTGTCAACGCTATCTGGCCGGCTTGGTCTCGGCGCCGGATCGACGGCCGCCGCCGACGCGATCCTTACCTCGGCTGGTGAAGGGCTGTGCGGACTCGCCCCGCGCACCGCTCCACGCGATACCTCGAGAACCGACTCGTGACGCTCACGGCCGCAGGCGGTCGCTGCGTCGCCTGTAGCGCAACCCGATCGCGGAGCGGCGCGACGCCGCGGGCCTGACCGACATCGATGTGCGGTCCGCCGGCGGGAGGCGGACCGTTACACCTTGTCGGCGCCCACATAGTGCTCGACGTCGCTGACGATGAGCTCGCGCCCGGCCGGCGCGATGAAGCGGCGACGGTACTCGTCGGGGTCGAGGTCCTCACGCTGCGCCCAGCCGTAACTGGCGAGCAACGGCCCGACGTCGGACGGGTCCAGCGCGTACGTCCACAGCGGCGGTTGCTTCTCGACGAATCTGCGCCGCAGCGAGGTGGCGCCCATGTCGCGGGTGCCGTCGACAAAGTCCTTCTGGACGTAGGTGAAGCTCAGCCGGCTGCCGGTCGCGGTGCCCGCGAGGAAGCCCAGCACGCCGTACATCGCCGCATCCGTGAGGTACTGGCTGACGGCCTCCATGACGAATAGTGCAGGCAGGTCAAGCCGGAAGCCCGCGCGAGAGAGGACCTGCCCGACGTCCTCGGTTTCGAAGTCGGTCGGCACCAAACGGACGTTGCCGGGCACACCGCCGAGAGCCCGAACGTAGCTGGCCCGCTTGGCCTCGATATTGGTCGTGAGGTCGAGCTCCCAGGCGGGAAGGTTCGCTGGGGAAGCGACCAGGCAGGCGAGGGTGTCCATGCCGGCACCGAGAACGACCAGTTGGTGGATGTCGTCCGCCAAGGCTCGCCGGACCTCGGCGCGTGCGTACGCCTTACGGCACAGCAGGTTCCCCCACAGGCCAACTGCGTCCGACTCGGACGCTCTGAACATCCATCGCTGCAGTGGCACCCAGGCCATCAACCGGTGCATGACACGCATCGATCTCGGCAGGAGAGACGCCGCCAACGGATCGTCCACCACCCGCTGTGACGTCACCGTGTACTGCTCGACTGCTAGCACGAACATCGGCCCCAGAGCCGTTCCCGGAACATCCGGATGTGGCATGACAGACCCTTTCGCTGACGCTGACCTCTCCATCCCACCGTGTCGTCGACCACCAACTCAAGCATGCGGGCTCGCCGGCTACGGGATTGATCACCGGTGTCAGGCTGGATCGGGCTCCCCATCTTCTTCCAACGATCGACCAGTGCCTACCGCACGACGGGTCGGTTGACTACATCGTGGACCGTCATGTCAGCGAGGACTTCGAGGAGCACTGGACCCTGAACTCGCTGGCAACGACAAAGACGCCGAGGAAGAATGGGGCCCGGTGTCCCCACACCCAGTCGCGGCCGGCCCACCCATGCCCATAATGACAACTCGGCTTACATATCAGTCATCATCGAAACACAGACGTCTGAATCGCATGGCCGAACGGCGGACCGACAAAGTCGCGTGCGGGGGCAGGACGACCACGATCGCCGAGGCTGCACCTTAGGCTCGCGGGATGGACGAGGTGATTGTCGCTGGAGCCGGGATCGGCGGGCTGGTCGCGAGCCTGCTGCTCAGCCGGGTGGCGTCGCGAGTGACGCTGATCGAGCGCTACGCCGAGCCGGCTGAGGTCGGGGCAGCCCTTGCTCTGCAGGCAAACGGGCTGGCCGTGCTGCATCGGCTTGGCCTGCTGGCGCCCGTTGAGGCGATTGGCATTCCGATCCCGACGATGACCTTGCGCAACGCCGCCGGGAAAATGCTGCTCGACAGTCCGTTGCCGGACCTCGGCGACGGACTCGATCATGCTCTCGCAGTGCCGCGGACGGATCTCCACCGTGTGCTGCTGGCGGCAGTTGACGATTGTGAGGCGATCGCCACAAGGTTCGGAGAGACCGTCGTCGCCGCAACTCCGGCCGGTCGGGTCCGGGTGGCGAGCGCCGACGCAAGGCGGGACGATCTCGGCGCCGACGTGGTGGTGGGGGCCGACGGAGTCAACTCGCGAGTCCGGACGACCGGTGGTTTCCGGGTGAGAGTTTCGCCCGGCACCCGTTACCTCCGGTCCATCGTGGACCGTCAGGTCAGCGAGGACTTCGAGGAGCACTGGACGCGGCTCGGTTCGTTCGGTCACGCACCGGCGGGACCTGGGCGGACGTACTTCTGGGTGGCGGCGGCGACCGGTGCCGCCGCGGCCGCGGTGGACCACCGGGACCTGCCGGCCCTCACCGCCGCTTGGGGCGAAGTCGTGCCGCTGGCAGGCGAACTGCTGAGCGCTGTGACGATGTTCGACGAATTGCTCATCAATACGGTTAGACGGGTGGACTGCCGACGCTGGTACTCAGGACGCCTGGCGCTGATCGGCGACGCCGCGCACGCCATGGCCCCGAACCTCGGCCAGGGCGCGAACTCGGCAATGGTCGACGGGGCCGTGCTGGCCGACCGGTTGGCCGACGCCGGGTCGGCGCCGGAGGCGTTGGCCGCGTATGACCAGGCACGGCGACCGTTCGTCCGCCGGATCCAGGACGGCTCGGGGCTCTTGCAGCGGATGTGTGGGCTGCGGTCTCCGCTGGCCGCGCGGGTCCGAGACGCCGTCATGACCGCCTCGGCTCGACGACCGGACGCCGTCTCCCGGCGGGCTCGGCAAGCCCTTGCCCACGATGTAGACGCCGTCCGAGGTGGTCGGCCCGACCGCTGAGCCGGATCAGCGGTGTGAAGATAGCGCCTCTGTGTCAAGCAGCGGCCAGGAGTGAGGCGCCGTGGTCGTTGATGAGGTGGCGGTAGACCGTGTCGGAGAGCCGTCGTTTGAGTGCCGGGTCCACTAGCGCGTTCCGGCAGCCGACAACTCAACGCAGCCGTGCATCGGATCGCGATCACCCAGATCCGCGTCGACGGCCTCGGCCAGGCCTGCTACCGCAAGAAAAGAGCAGAGGGTGGTGGCTGCGGGCTCAGTTGGAAGAACGGCGCGGCCATTCCGACGGCAGGGCAGCGAACCACAACACGTCACGGCGTTGCCCCTGCCAGACGGCATGTGACCGCATCGTTCCTTCGTAGACGAAGCCCGCTCGCAGAGCGACCGCAGCTGACCCCTCGTTGCCAGCCACGACAGTAAGGAACACCCGAGCTGCCCCCAGCCCGAACAACCACGCGGTGAGCAGAACGACTGCTCGCGTGGCGTAGCCGCGTCCTCGAGCACCCGCCGCGAGCCAGTAGCCGATCTGCGCCACGTCCTCACCGGTCCAGTCATCCACTCCGCAGCATCCGACCGGTTGACTGCTCTCGGCGTCCTCGATGACGAAGGCCACTCCAACAGGTGTGCCACTGGTCGCGAAGGCGCGCAGATTCTGCTCGAACTCAGCGATCTTCGTCTGAGCCTGGGCGGTTGACGGGACCGGATCTGGCTGGCCATGCCGATCGTGGTTTCCGTTGTACTGGCGGATCGCTGGGTCAGCGCTCGCGTCGGCCAGGAACTGTGCGTCGTCGCGTGTCCAGGGCCGCAGCACGATCCCACCGTCGGACAGCACAACGTCCGAAGGACTGCCGCCAACACCGTTCGCCGTCATTTGATCGTCCAAGGACCCATGGGGACACACTCTCGCATCCGCAGTTGTTTCACGACTCATGCACGTCAAGGGTCGGCTCCGCGCTCCGCAACACCACCGACCCCTTGTGCCTGCTCCGCACCACCGCCGTCTTGCGGTCTGCAGCGGCGTGAGATGAGTCGCCAGCTAAAGCGTTGCTCTTGATACTCGCCGTCACGGCTTCGTCGGTCTCGTACGCGTCCGCTTCGCTTGGGTACGCCCGGTACGCCTCGGAGACAGCCGTGCTGACATCGAGCATGGCGATCTTGGGGTCCATCAGCGAGATCTGAGCATTCACGGTCGCAGCACCCGCACGGTCGCGGCTCATCTTGGAGACCGCGTCGATGCTGGGAGGTTTTTGCCCTGACGCTCTTCGGCTAGGGCGATGAACAGCTTTCCGGCCGTGTTGGCGAGGTTTTCCGGACCTCGAGGTCGACCGGCTCGTTGTGCAGATCCCGATTGATCTCCCGCACGAGCGCGTCGGCGCGGAACGAGAAATCGCGCCGGGACGTCTTGTCCAGGCCAGGATGAAGGCCACTCTCCCAGATCACCTGGATCTTCCACGCGCTCAACTTCGCCCACTCGTCGAGCTTCGAGATGTAGACGAAGAGGTAGATGTCAAGCTGGTTCTTGAGTCCTTCGTTCCAGCTCTCGTACGACCGGCCCTTGTGCGCGCACCGCATGACCGACCCGCTTGTGCGGCTCCGCACGACCGACGCCTATTCAGCATCGACGCCCAGCTGCACCTTGTACGCCGGGACGGTCGGTAGACGGCCTTTCATCCCGGGCGCGGACCTCAGCAAGCCGAGTAACCAGTCACCGCGTGACTGCGGGACCTCATGGAGGTTGCTCAGGCCAGGTAGTTCGCGGAGCTGGCGCAGCTCATCGGCGTCTACGGTCCACCGCCACTTCGGCGGCTGGTAGCCGTTCGGTAGCGGGTTAGCGTCTCGGGCGGCCTGCAGCTGGGGGGTTACAGCGTCGAACAGCAGCCACGCGCCAGACAGTTGCCGGGCCCAGGAGCCAACCAGACGGTGGACCTCTGCACGCGTGAAGTAGGGCAACAGGCCCTGAGCCGTAATGACTACTGGCTGTTGTCGGTCGACATGGTCAATCCATTCGAGATCGGCCGCGGACCCCGCGAGCGTCCGGCAACGTGAGCCGTCGGGCAGCACCATGCGCCGAACCGCCGCCACCTCAGGCAGGTCGACGGACACCCAGCGCAGCCGACCGTCGTCCACACGCCAGAACTGAGTCTCGAAGCCTTCACCAAGCGCAACCACGGTGGCGTTGGAGGCGTTCGCGAGGAGCCGTCGCAACGCGTCGTCCATGGTGCGCACGCGCTGTGCATGGAGCCTTGCCGCCAAGCCACCGAAGGGCGACTCGAAACGTTCGAAGGGGTAGTCCAGTCGCTCGAGCACCTCGACCGCCTGTGGGTCATCCAGGTGCCCGCTGCGTGCCGCGGACACCCGCTGGAACAAGTTCCACAGAGCCGTCTCCGGCACCCCAGACAACTCCACCTTGACGATGACATCCTCCTTCCGTCGGGTGTCGAGCAGAGCGAGAAGTTCGGGGTAAGCAGCACGAAGTTCAGGAGGGTGCTGCCGATCGCTCCATCTGAAGGTTCCCAGGGAGGAAGCGTCCCGGTAAAGGATCGGCCATCGGTACCGTGAGGATCAGTCGGCTGGCCAAGGATCGACCTCTTCCCAGTCGAGCTGATGCTCAGGAACGCCGACGCTTCGGCCGTGCTCTTGTGCCTCGTGCAGTGCGGCGCGGTCACCCCTGCGATACCGAAAGGCCTTGTCGCCAAACACCACCACATGCTCGGCCTCGGACCTGAAGTCCGCGTACCAGCCACCGTCAGGTCGCAGCGTCCGGGCGAGCTGGGCGGAACATGTGCGACAGGGTCAGGGTCCCGACTGACACCTCGCGGAACGGCTTCCCTGGGAGCGTCGTCTGTGCAAGCGGGTCGGCTTACGAACCCCGTCACGTTCAATTCGTCACGGCGATCGCTTGATCGGGTCATAGCAGTCGAAGGTTTCGTGGTGAAGGACCCGCCCGTGTCGGACGGTGATCAGCGCCGCGACATGAGCCACCAGTCCCTGTCCCAGCCGATATGGCCCCGCGTCGACGCCGATCGTTCCTTTCCAGGTGGCACGGATCGCCACGCGATCAGCCACCGTGAGGATCTCGTGGACGTCGAAGCTTTGCTCTTTCAGCAGCGCTTTGCCGCTCCGAAAACCGGCGACGGTCTCTGCGACCCCCCGAACCGCACCGCGTGGAGTGACGGCATTGGGATGTTCGACCACGCACAGGTCTGGATCGAGAAGTGGACGGAGGTCCTCCTCGGTCGAAGACAGATCCGCCACCACGTCGAAATAGCGCCTGACAACTTTCTCGACATCGACAGCGGGTTGATCGGCGCGACGGCTTGGCATCGTCCGATCATTACACAACTATGGTTGTGTGTCATCGGACGGAATATCAGACCTCGATCTCGCGTCTGCTTTGACCCTGCTCGGCGACGTCGTGAGTCGTCTCGTGCTGCAGGCCCTCCAAGGCAGCGGGTTGCGTCATGGCCACGGCTACCTCATTCAGCGGCTCGTCGTTGCACCGGCAACGGCTACCGCGATCGCCGCCGAGCTCGGCGTCACCCAGCAGGCGGTGTCCAAGTCGGTCAAGGAACTCATCGCGCTCGGTCTCGTCGAGTTCGTACCCGATCCGCCGGACCGGAGGACTCGACCGGTCCGGCTCACCGCGACAGGCTGGCAGGCCGTCCATGTCTCGCGCACGACGAGGCTAGAAATCGACCAGCGCATCCGGACAGCCCTCGGCGACCACAATTTCGAGCGCACCCTGGCAGCTCTAAGCACCGCTATCGATGCTCTTGGGCTGACAGAGCGCGTCCGACGCCGCGCCGTTCTTCCGCCCAGGCCCACCTTCGACTAAGTACGCGCGCGGCCAGAGACGCTCGCTGTCTCGCGTCTCGCTCCAGAGCCCTCGGGTTGCCTTGACGCAACGTTGGCCGAGGTCCATGCCGGGAGGATGAACCAACTCCTGGTGCGATGCGCGCGCATCAACATGTCAGGGCGGAGCTGACGAACAGTTGCAGGCTTCGAGTTTCGACGAGACCGACACGATGGTGCGGAACCGCCGACCTCGGGCACCACGCTCGACGTAGTGCTGTCGATCGATTCATTCTGTGAGCAACAGAGGCAGTGCCATGAACACGGCGTCGTTCCAGATTTCGCGCGATCGTTGCTCCGGGTACGAGACGACAGCCGGTTCTGTGTCGAACACCCTGGTGCGCCTTTCGTCCCTGTCGTACCGCGGCCAACCGGGATCCCCAGTGGCCGCAAAGGACGTCCAAGCATTCCGCATCTGTGCAGACAAGTTCTCGGCACCCGCGAGGTCGTCGGCCAGCAGCATGGCGGGCTGACCTTCGGTCAAATTGCCGAACACCAGTGGCACGTCGAGGCCGTGGCAGGCGCCCAGCTTTCCACCCATTCCCGGCGCCGGCCAGGTGAGCTCGTACAGGAAAGTACGGCCGGTGTGTGCCTCGGCGAGATGCAGCGACGGCATCCGGAACAACCAGTCCGACAGCACCGACTCGTAGAGCTCGTCAGGACTGTCGCTGGCGCTGCGGTAGCGGGCGACCCCCGCCGGGCCGGGCGCCAACAGATCCAGCGCAGTCGCCGCCTGCTCGCTAGTGATCTGGCCGAGGTTGCCGTCGATCAGCGACAGCAGACGCTGCTCGTGACGGGTGTGCCCGGCAATGAGATCGATGTCGCGAGCCGTGCCCGCGGCCAGTGCCTGCCATGGATCAGTCGGGAGCGTGTCGCCGTCGACGATGGGGCCGAAGGGAATCCGGCGGTGAGCGGCGAGGCCCCATCGCCCCGCGTGCTGGTCGATCTTTGCCAATAACGCATCGGCCGCCACAGGCAGGTCGCCCGACGCGACCGTCGCCAACTCGGCCGGGTGCAGACCCAACTCGGCCGCGAGGGTGGCGGAGATGTCGCCGGCAAGCTCGGGTGTAAAGAACGTGCTCGGCATGCTCTGCACAATGGCGCGACGAAACAGGCCCCGAGCCTGCGGCATCGCCAGCAGCGAGGCAACGCAGCCCCCTCCCGCAGACTGGCCAAACACGGTGACCCGTTCACGGTCGCCACCGAATGCCACGATGTTGTCTCGCACCCACTCCAGCGCGGCCACCTGATCAAGTAGACCGCGGTTGACCGGGTAGCCCTCGATCTGGGCGAATCCCTCGACCCCAACCCGGTAGTTGAACGTCACGACCACGACGCCGCCCTCCCGCGCAAGCCGGGCGCCGTCATACTCAGGGACACCGGACTTGCCGAAGAGGTAGCCACCGCCCTGAATCCACACCAACACTGGCAACGCGGCCGCCAGATCGGCTGTCCACACGTTGACGGTCAGCCATCCCTCGGAAGACCCAGCGGCGAAGTCCGAACCGAAGATCGCGGACTGTGGCGGGGGCGGGCCATACGACGAAGCGTCTCGGATGCCGGTCCAGGACAACGCAGGTCCAGGAAGGCCGAACCGAGCCGACAGATTGGCGAACGGGACACCTCGACAGACCACAACGTCCGATATGTGCCTGCCGCGTACGACCCCGGCCGTCGTACGGACCAGCGGCTCGTCAACGTCCACTCCGATGTCCTTCCCCCGGCCGTGTCCTATCGATGTCGGCGATGCGTCATTCTCCCCGCAGCTCCGCGTCGAAAGCAGCCGTGAAAGTACCGCTGTCCACCGTGCGCGCGCGGAGGATTCCACTGTGAGACGGTCGCACTCGACCGGCGGCAGCCGTCACTGCCCGCCTCGGCCGGCCTGGCGGGTCCTGATGATTGCGTGCGATCGGTCGGCGACCTGGAGCTTGGAGAACACTCGACACCGCCGGCGAGGCGGCCACAGTTGGCGCCGGCGTCTCACAGGCCCTGGTGCTGCGTCTGCTGTTGCTGGCAGAGTCCGGTGCATGGGGACGGTTCGGACGGGTGTAGTGATCAGCTCCGGGACGAGCCGGGAGTTCGCTGATCTGGCCGTCGCGGCGGAGCAGGCCGGGTGGGATGCGATCTTCACCTGGGAGGCGGTCTGGGGCCAGGACGCCTGGGTGACGCTGACGGCGGCGGCGATGGTGACGCAGCGGATCAGATTGGGCACTTTGTTGACTCCGTTGCCGCGTGTACGGCCGTGGGACTTGGCCGGCAAGGTAGCCACGCTGGACGCCCTGTCAGGTGGACGAGTGCAGCTCGCGGTGGGGCTGGGCGCACTGCACCCCGGCTGGCTGGCGTTCGAACGCGACGAGGGGCGTCGGGTGCGGGCGGAGAAGCTCGACGAGGGGTTGGCCGTCTACGACGGGCTGATGCGCGGTCAGCCGTTCACCTTCACCGGCAAGCACTACCAGGTGCAACCGACTGACTTCGTGCCTGCGCCGGCGCCGGTGCAGCAGCCGCGAGTTCCGGTGTGGGTGGTGGGCGCCTATCCATCGCTGAAGTCGATGCGACGGGCGGCCTGTTGGGACGGGCTGCTACCGACCAAGATCGGCACCGGACCCGACGCCTCATTCGGTCCGAGCGATCTCGCCGAGGTAGTGGCGGCGGTGCGGCCGCTACGGGAGGAAGCGGGCCTGTCCTGGGACGGCTTCGACGTGGTCGCTGAGGGTATCAGCCCGACCGGGCCGGCCGGCGACGCCATGATAGGCGACTGGGCCGGGGCCGGCGCCACGTTCTGGGTTGAGGCGGACTGGTCGATGAGTCAGGACGCTGTGCGGCGCCACAGGACACGCATCGAGGCCGGACCTCCGGCGGCCTCGCCCTGACGCCCTGGACGCCGCGTTACTGATCCGGTCAGACCAGCTACCGGTCAGAGGTTTTTGAGGGGGTGTCCAGCGTCTTTGCAGCCGGTGACCAGGGTCTTGCGGGTGTCGGCGGGCAGATCCTTGATGCTGGAGGTCTTCAGCGCGCTGATCGCAGTCTTCACGAACTGTGTCGGCTGCGGATCCAGCTGACCGGAGTCGCGGATCACCTCGAGCGCCTTGATGCTGGCGTCCTTGGCCGCACCGGAGCCGGTCACCGCCGCGTCGACGGCGGCACATCCCAGCCGGTACGCGTCCGTGCTGCTCGGGGTCTGACCGCTCGGGGTCTGACCGCTGGTTGCATCGGCCGAGCACGCGCCCAGCCCGACCAGCAGGCCGGCACACGCCAACAGCGTGGCGACGCGTCGGGCGCTTGACCGGCGGGCGAGCTGGGTAGGAGCCGCGAGCATGCGACAAGATTAGGTAGGCGGCGGCTATGAGCGGGCTGTGACCAAGGGCCGAGGGACGAAGGGCGTGGCGGCGTACCGCAGGTTGTTCGGTGACCAGCTCGGACCGCACTTCGTCGAGGACACCACGGACCGGGTGCTGCTGATCGAGTCGCGGGCCGTGTTCCGGCGACGGTCGATCTGCTCACCATGCCGGAGGGGACACTCACGATCGACGCCACTGCGCAGTCGGAGGACACCCGGTGGGCGATGGCGTCGGTGGACGTCGAGGTTCCGCAGAGGTTCTCGGCGCCAATCACCACCAGTCCGGCGGCAGGTACCGTCTGGTCCTCCGGATCGCTCTCGGTGACGGTCGTCCCTGGGCTGGACCGGCTGACCGGCGAGACCGCACCGTCGGTGAGGGTGCAGGTCGGCGGGGTATGGAAGACGGCCACGGCCGCGAACGACTGGACCGTGAGCTTCGACCACGACACAGTCCCCAACGTGCCGACCGCCGTCTACGCCGAGTGCGATGGGCCGCCGGCACTGACCTCGCCGCGGGCCGAAGTGCCGATCGTCTGGAACTGATCCGGCCGACCCTCTCGGATGAGGGCGGGGCCGCCGCCGCCGCCCATAATGGGCCGGTGACCGATGATCAAGACTCGCAGACCTGGCAGACGATCGGGTCGGCGAAGTTCGTCTCGCTCGGGACGTACCGGAAGAGCGGTGAGCTCGTCTCGACCGCGGTCTGGATCGCGCCGGAGGGCGGCGATCTGGTGGTCACCAGCGAGCGGTCGACGGGCAAGGTGAAGCGGCTGCGTCGCGACGACCGGGTCCTGATGCAGCCGTGCAGCCGATTCGGGGACATCGAGCCGGATGCACCGGTCGGTTTCGGCCATGCGGTGGTGAACGGACACGACGACCGGTCGGCGGTCGAGGCGCTGCGCGCGAAGTACGGCCTGCAGTTCGCCCTGTTCCTCCGCGCCGAGGCGGTCATGCGCCGGCTGCGGCGCAACGACAAGGAGCGAGTGATCCTCCGGATCACCCAGGCCGAGCCAGCCTGACCCGCCGGGATCCAAGGATCGGAGGGAGAGGTCTGGCAGACGAGGGAAGGCGGCGTGGAGCCTAGAGCTCCAGGCCCGGATAGAGCGGGTTCGTCTCGAGCAGCTCGGCCGCGGCCGCTTTGGTGGCATCGGCCACCCCGTCGGCGAGGGCGTACTTCGCCTTGCCGGGCTTGCCGGTGCTCGCGGTCACCGGGGTCGTCCCCTTCAACACGCCGACGATCAGGTCGGCCACCCGGTCGAACTCGGTCCGCACCGAAGCCGCGGGTGGTCAGCGCCGGGGTGCCGATCCGGACGCCGGAGGTGTACCAGGCGCCGTTCGGGTCGTTCGGCACCGCGTTCCGGTTGGTGACGATGCCTGAGTCGAGTAGTGCCGACTCGGCCTGCCGGCCGGTCAGCCCGAAGCCGGACACGTCGATCAGCACGAGGTGGTTGTCGGTGCCGTCGGTGACGAGCTTCGCGCCCCGCTTCTTCAGGCCCTCGGCCAGCGTCTTGGCGTTGTCGGCGATTGCCTGGGCGTACGTCCGGAAGGCCGGCGTACGCGCCTCCGCCAGGGCGACCGCCTTGGCCGCCATCACGTGGCCGAGCGGACCGCCGAGCACCAGCGGGCAGCCGCGGTCGACGCTCGGGGCGTACTCCTCGGTGGCGAGCACCAGCCCGCCGCGCGGGCCGCGCAGGGACTTGTGGGTGGTGGAGGTGACGATGTGCGCGTGAGGCACCGGGTCTTCGTTGCCGGTGAACACCTTGCCGGCCACGAGGCCGGCGAAGTGGGCCATGTCGACCATCAGCGTGGCGCCGACCTCGTCGGCGATCTCGCGCATCTTGGCGAAGTCGATCCGCCGCGGATACGCCGAGTAGCCGGCGATCAGGATCAGCGGCTTGAACTCGCGGGCCGCCGCGGCGACCTGGTCGTAATCCAGCAGCTGGGTGGTCGGATCGGTGCCATAGCTGCGCTGGTGGAACATCTTGCCCGAGATGTTCGGCCGGAAGCCGTGGGTGAGGTGCCCGCCGGCATCGAGCGACATGCCGAGCGCGCGCTGGTTGCCGAATTTGTGCCGGAGAGTCTCCCACTGCTCCTCGGTCAGGTCGTTCACGTTCTTCGCGCCCAGCTCGGCCAGCTCGGGCGACTCGACCCGATGGGCCAGGATCGACCAGAAAGCGACCAGGTTGGCGTCGATGCCGGAGTGTGGCTGGGCGTACGCGTACTCGGCGCCGAACAGCTCCCGGGCATGCTCCGCCGCGATCGCCTCGACGGTGTCGATGTTCTGGCAGCCGGCGTAGAAGCGGTGCCCGATGGTGCCCTCGGCGTATTTGTCGGAGAGCCACGTGCCCATGGTCAGCAGCACGGCCGGTGAGGCGTAGTTCTCCGAGGCGATCAGCTTCAGCGACTGGCGTTGGTCCGCGAGCTCGGCCCGGGTGGCGTCCGCGATCCGCGGTTCCACGGACTCGATGACGCTCAGCGCGGCCCGGTAGGCATCCGAGGCGGTGGCCGCGTAGTCCGCGGCGAGATCAGGACTGGCGAGCGTATCGGTCACTGCGCAGATGTTACCCGTGGACGCCCGGAGTCGCCGCGAGCTTCTCGCCAGACATCGGCTGGCTGAGTTCAGCCAGGGCGGACCATGACGAACCGCTCGCCATTGGCGTCAGCCAGGTCGATCGTGCCGTCGCCCAGGGTGAAGGTGATGGCGTTCCAGCCCACGAACTGACAGTTCGCGACGTTCCAGAGCCCGATCTTTCCGGCGTACGACGGTGCCGTCCCCGAGATGTTCGCGATCAGTGTTCCCGGGGCCAGGTCGCAGGACTGGCTGGTATGGACCCGCAGCGGCGTCTTGGCGGTCATCGTGTAGCTACCGTCGGCCGAACGAGCGATGGTCACGGTTGCCGGCGCCCCGAACGTGACGTTCCAGTCGCCGACCAGCGGATCGATGACCCGGAGCTGCGCGATCGCGAACAGCAGCCCGACGACCAGGGCCAGGCCGACCACGGGTCGCCCGACGCGACTGAGTCCCGGGACGACCACGCCGACGATCAGCCCGAGGGCCAGCAGCGCGACGACGGCGACGGCCGGCCAGTGGCCGGCGAGCGTGTGCTGGAATCGTAGGAACTCATACGCCGACCCGATCAGCAGCACCGCAGCGACGACCAGTAACGGCCAGTTCCGGCGGAGGCGTGCGCGACCGCCGCCGGGCCGCGCGGTCCCGGTCGGACCGTTGACTTCGGTCGTCGTCACCGGGTCACCGCCTGACCAGGACGAGGTCGTGGCCGCTCGGAACAGTGACCTTCAGGGCCCCGTTCGCGTCGGGGGCGAAGGTCGCCGTCTCCCAGCCGGATACGCAGCTGCCGGGAGAGGAGACGAGCTGCTGGCCGTGGTCGGCCTGCGCGGTGCCGGTGAACGTCGCGATCACCGCGCCGGACGGTAGGTCGCAGGTGCTGCCCGGAAGGCGGGCCGCCGAGGTCGTCCGGACCGTGTAGCCGGCCGGCGACTGGGTGATCGCCACGGCGGTGGACGCCATCCCGTCCGCGCTGGCCGTCCACGCGCCGACCAGTGGGTCGGTGGACGTCCGGAGCTGAGCAATCATGAAGACGAGTGCGACCGCCAACGCGAGCCCGGCGACCGCCCGCCCGACCCGGCTCCGTCCCGGGTCGACCAGGACGACGACGAGGCCGATCGCCAAGAGCCCACCCACCAGGAGCACCGGGAGCTGACCGGCGATGCGGTGATCGAACCGGATGAGTTCATACGCAAGCCCGCTCACCAGCACCGCACCGACGATGATCAGCGCCCACCGCCGTCGCGACCGGGTGACCGGGGGAGCGTCGGCGGCACCCGTCTCGCGCACCGCACGCTTGACCATCGGCCCCCCAACCCGTCATCGCGTCGGGCTCAGCGTAGTGCCGATCGGCTGTCCGCGGGGGACTTCCAGGGCACGTACTCAGCGGTGCGTCAGGCCCGTCGGCGAGAGATCTCGTACAGCGCGATGCCGGCGGCGACGCCGGCGTTCAGCGACTCGACCGCGCCGGGCATCGGGATCGCGGCGAGCGCGTCGCAGCTCTCCCTGACCAGCCGGGACAGCCCGGCGCCCTCGCTCCCGACGACCAGCACCAGCGGTCCCGACGCGTCTGTCAGCTCGGCGATGTCGGCGTCGGCCTGCCCGTCCAGACCGACCAGGAACAGCCCGGCCTTGGCGTACGAGGCCAGGGTCCGGTTCAGGTTCGTGGCCCGGGCCACCGGCATCCGCGCCGCTGCGCCGGCCGAGGTCTTCCACGCGGCAGCCGTCATCCCGGCCGAGCGCCGCTCCGGGATGAGTACGCCGTCGGCGCCGAACGCGGCCGCCGACCGGATGATCGCGCCCAGGTTCCGCGGGTCGGTGACCGAGTCGAGCGCCACGATGAGCGGCTCGCCGTCGGCGGCGATCGCAGCGGCGAGCAGGTCGTCAGGGTGCAGGTACTCGTAGTCCTTCAGCTGCAGCGCCACGCCCTGATGCACCGCTCCGCCGGTCATCCGGTCCAGCTCCGCGCGGGTCACCTCGAGGAGCGGGATGTGCGCGTCGGCTGCCAGCTTGAGGATGTCGCGGAGCCGATCGTCGCGCTCGGCACCCTCGGCGATGTACGCGGTCTTGGTCGGAACACCCGCAGTCATCGCCTCGAGCACCGGATTCCGGCCGGCGACCCACTCCGGTCCGGAGCCGGGCCGACCGGTCCGCGACTGGCCGCCACGTCCCGCCGGCCGAGACACGGTGTTCTTCGCGGGCGAACGCTTGGCCTTGTGCGCCGCGTGGTACGGCCGGTCCTCCGCCTTCGGCGTCGGTCCCTTGCCCTCGAGACCACGGCGAACCCGACCGCCCGAGCCGGCCGTGTTGCCCTTGCCGCGCTTGCGGACCGCGCCCTGGCGTTGGCTGTTCCCGGGCATCTCAGGCCTCCGTGGTCGGTTGGGTCGGGGTACTGGGTACGGTCGCGCGGCTCAGCGACCACTTCGGGCCCTGCGGCGTGTCGGCGATCTCGATCCCCAGCTGGACCAGTGCCGCCCGGATGGCGTCAGCGGCCGCATAGTCCTTCCGGGCCCGGGCGTCGGACCGCTGCTTCAACAGCTCACCGACCAGGCCGTCGACGACCCCGGTCAGCTGGTCGTCCGCGCCGCCGGCCCGCTGCCAGATCGCGTCGCGCTGGTCGAGGCCGAGCACGTCGAGCATGCCGCGGACGGCGCCGAGCTGCGTCGCCACGTCGTCGAGGTCGCCGGCCTCCAGGGCCCGGTTCCCCTCCTTGACGGCCGCATAGAGCACAGCGACCGCCGCCGGCGTGCCCAGGTCGTCGTCCATCGCCTCACCGAACGCGTCGGGCAGCCAGTCCGGCGCGTCGCCGACCGCGTCGACCGCGCGGGCCAGGAAGCTGTCGATCCGCTCCAGGGCCGCGGTCGCCTCGTCGAGGGAGTCGTCGGAGAACTCGATCGCCGAACGGTAGTGCGGCGCGGCCAGATAGAACCGGACGGCCCGCGGCGGATACCGCTTGGTCACCTCCGACACCAGCGCGCCGTTGCCGAGCGACTTGCTCATTTTCTCCCCGGCCGCGGTCACCCACGCGTTGTGCATCCAGTACCGCGCGAACGGCCGGCCGGCCGCCGCCGACTGGGCCAGCTCGTTCTCGTGGTGCGGAAAGCGTAGATCGATGCCGCCGCCGTGGATGTCGAACTCGTCGCCGAGATACTTGCCGGCCATCGCCGAGCACTCCAGGTGCCAGCCGGGCCGGCCGCGACCCCAGGGCGTCGGCCAGGAGGCGGTCGCCGGCTCGGTCGGCTTGTGTCCCTTCCACAGTGCGAAGTCCCGGGGATCGCGCTTCCCGCGCGGGTCCGCGTCCGCGGCCGCTTCCATCTCGTCGACCCGCTGACCGGACAGGCTGCCGTACCCGGGCCAGGACTTCACGTCGAAGTAGACGTCGCCGGAACCGTCCGGCGCGAGATAGGCGTGCCCACGCTCGGTGAGGATCTCGATCAGCTCGAGCATCTCGGGGATGTGCCCGGTCGCCCTCGGTTCGTACGTCGGTGGTTCGCAGCCCAGGGCCGCGTACGCGTCGTGCAGCTCGCGTTCGTACCGGTAGGCGTGGGCGAACCACGGCACGCCGGCCTCGGCGGACTTGGTCAGGATCTTGTCGTCGATGTCGGTGACATTGGCCACCACACTCACCTGGTAGCCGCTGCGGCTCAGCCAGCGACGCAGCACGTCGAAGACGACCTCTTTCCGGATGTGCCCGAGATGCGGTGCGGACTGGACTGTCAGCCCGCAGTGGTAGATCGACACCTTTCCCGGCTCGACGGGCACGAAGTCGCGGACACTGCGCGTCGCAGTGTCGTACAGCCGGAAACTCACCCGGGCAGCCTATCCAAGCCCGCGGAATCCCCCGTCCGCGAATGACGTAACGTCCGGGCCGACTTGCGGCGAAGAATGCTCGTGATGAACGCCTGGGGGAACCCGAGCTGCGTGACCTCGAGCTGGCCGGGATCGGCACCGACCCCGACCGGTTCGAGCGGTTCTACAGCGAGCACCTGCCACCGGTCCGGGTGTTCGTCGCGCGTCGGCTGGACGATCCGGCGTCGGTGGCCGATCTCACCGCGGACGTGTTCCAGCGCGCCATCGACTCGGCGGCGGGCTATCGGGCCGACCAGGGGCCGCCCCGCGTGGTTGATCGGCTACCGCGCCTCGGTGGACTACCGGGGTCGCCCGCGGCCCGGTGACGCCGTGCCGGGTCGTGGACGCCCATGAGCGACCCGGACGATCAGTCCCGCTCGGGCTGGCTCGGATTCTCCGGGGAAGGCATTGTCATCAGGTGCCGCATCACGGCGATGCCGTGGGCGAGCGCGGCTCGGTCGTCAGGCGTGAGTTGGGCGAGATAGGGCTCGACCTTGGTGCCCATGATCGAGCGCATTTCGTGCAGCCGCTCGGTTCCCCGCGGGGTGAGGTCGATCATCCAGGCCCGGGCGTCGGTCGGATCCGCCGTCCGGTCGACCAGACCCGCGGACTCGAGTCTCTTGACGTGGTTGGTGATCGTGGGCTGGGAGCTGCGTTCGGCGGCGGCCAGGTCGGAGATCCGCTGCGGGCCACCGTCGGACAGCCTGGCCAAGACCCTGACCGCGGACAGGCTGAGCTCGCTGTTCCCCTTCGGCGCCCAGCGCACGACCCGGGCCGCAGTGCTGACCAACGCTTCGCCCAGGTCGTGCAGGTCGTGATCCATCGCAACAGGGTAGTGGAACGGTTAGCGGTCAGCGGCGAACCGCGGCGAGGGTGAGTTTGGCGAGCTCGCGATAGGCCTGGGCGTCACTCAGTCCGGTGGCGGCGGTCAGCTCGCCGGAGGTGATCCGGCGCATCGACGCGGTCACCACCTCGGCCACGAAAGCACTGTCCACGGTCCGGAAGCTGCCCGCTCGGCAGCCCTCGTCGATCAGCTCGCGGACCCGGCGAGCGGCCGCCTCGGTGTTTCGTTCGTAGATCTCCCGGGCCGGCGGGAAGGCCGCGACGTCGTCGGTGAACGCGCGGCTCGCGGGGGAGAGTGCGGTGGCGACCGCCTCGAGATAGCCGGTCAGTCGGCGGCCGTGCGCCCGGGTCCGTGCGATGGCGGAATCGACCTGCTCGGTGGCTCGGCGGAAGAACTCGCGGACGACGAGCACCGCGAGCTGTTCCTTGCTGTCGGCGAGCACATACAGCGTGCGTTTCGAACAGGACAACTCGGCGGCGATGCCGTCCAGAGTGAGGCTGAGGAATCCCTTCGTGAGAAAGAGATCGAGCAGATCGTCGAGCAGCCGGCTCTGTCGGCTGGTCAGTGGAGAGATGATCATGGTGGACTTCATAGCGGTACCAGCGTACTGTTGTCAGTACCGCTTTGAGCACTCCCTGAGCGCCGCGGTATCACCAGCCGGACAGGAGGCTTGAGAACCATGAGTGTCGATCGGGTGCTCCCGACCGAAGAAGGTGCCGAGCTGGTCGGCCTGGTCAGCGAGATCGCCCGAGCCGAGCTGGCTCCGCGGGCGGCGGTGGCCGAGGCGGAAAGCACGTTCCCGCGGGACGTGTTCCGCATGCTGGGTGAGGCCGGCGTGCTCGGCATGTCCTATCCCGAGTCCTACGGCGGCCTCGGCCAGCCGTACGAGGTCTATCTGCAGGCCCTCGAGGAGATCGCGGCCGCCTGGATGAGTGTCGGCGTCGGGGTGTCGGTGCACACCATGACCTCGTACGCGATGGCCGAGTACGGCACGGATGCGCAGCGGCGGACGTACCTGCCGGAGATGATCGGCGGCGCCCAGCTCGGCGGTTACGCGCTCTCGGAGGCGCAGGCCGGCTCCGACATCACCTCGATGACGACCAAGGCGAAGTCCGGCGCCGACGGCTATGCGCTGAGCGGCGCCAAGGCATGGATCACCCACGGTGGGATCGCCGACTTCTACACCACGTTCGCCAGGACAAGCAGCGAACGGACGACCGGCATCTCCTGCTTCCACATCCCCGGCGACGCGGCCGGGCTGAGCTTCGGCGAGCCGGAGCACAAGATGGGACTCACCTCCTCACCGACCACCGCCATGTATCTCGACGCGGTGTCGCTGGACGCCGACCGGCGGATCGGCGCCGAGGGAGATGGGATGCGGATCGCCCTGTCGGCGCTGGACTCCGGGCGGCTCGGGATCGCCGCCTGCGCCACCGGGCTGGCCCAGGCTGCGCTGGACACAGCGGTCGAGTACGCGAAGCAGCGCGAGCAGTTCGGCAGCGCGATCGCGGAGTTCCAGGGGATCCAGTTCCTGCTGGCCGAGATGGCGGCCGCCGTGGACAGCGCGCGGGCGACGTACCTGATGGCGGCCCGGAAGCGGGACGCGGGTCGGCAGTTCACCCGCGATGCCGCAGTCGCCAAGCTGGTCGCCACCGATGCGGCCATGAAGGTGACCACGGACGCGGTCCAGGTGCTCGGCGGCTACGGATACACCACGGACTTCCCGGTCGAGCGCTATCTGCGGGAGGCAAAGATCACCCAGATCTTCGAGGGGACCAATCAGATCCAGCGGCTGGTGATCGCCCGCCAGCTGCTGCGGTGAGGGGCACGTCATGCAGCTGACGCCGAACGACGTCGCGCTGGTCACCGGCGGTGCGTCCGGACTGGGCGCCGCCACCGCCCGCGCGCTGGCCCGGAGCGGTGCCCGGGTGGTGTTGATCGATCTGCCGAGCGCCCTCGGCGCGGAGCCGGATTCGGGCATGGTTTTCGCTCCTGCAGACGTACGCGACGAGGAGCAGGTGCAGGCCTCCGTGGACACCGCCACCGCGTTGGGGCAGCTCCGGGTGGTGGTGAACTGCGCCGGCATCGGAACCCCGGGGCGAATCATCTCCAAGCGCGGTGTGCTGCCGCTGGAGGACTTCCGCCGGGTGATCGAGATCAACCTGGTCGGAACGTTCAACGTCCTGCGGCTGGCGGCGGTCGCGATGACCGGCAACGAGCCGCTGGACGGGGATCGTGGGTTGATCGTGATGACCGCCAGCGTGGCCGCGTTCGACGGCCAGATCGGGCAGGCGGCGTATGCCGCCAGCAAGGGGGGCATCGCCGCGCTCACTCTGACCGCCGCCCGCGATCTGGCCGACAAGGCGATCCGGGTGATGACCATCGCTCCCGGAGTGATGGAGACCCCCATGCTGGCCGGTCTGCCCGAGCAGGCCCGGACCTCGCTGGAGGCGTTGGTGCCGCATCCGGCCCGGCTCGGCCGTCCGGAGGAGTACGCCCAGCTGGTCGAGCAGATCGTCGCCAATCCGCTGCTCAACGGCGAGACCATCCGGCTCGACGGTGCCCTCCGGATGCCACCCCGGTGATCCCTGCCCGGAACGCCTGACAACTCAGACGTTCGGTGCGGTCAGCCCGGGAGATCGCCTTTGGAGCGTCGATTGCGGAGCGCGGCGATGTCGAGGAACTCGACGGCCTGTTCGGCCTCGCCGTCGGAGCCGGCGTCTTCGACGTCGTCCTCCCACGGGTCGTACGGCTTGACGTAGTTGTCGTCCGCGAAGCCCTGCGAGGGATCGAACGGATTCGCCAGACCGAGCATCGTCGTCTCGCTGGCCAGGGCGATCTGCTCGTCCGGCAGGTTCGACAGCACCTCGCGCATGTAGCTCGACGCCGCGTCGTCGATCGGCACCTCCTTGCCGGCCTCCTCGCTGAGGAACCAGCGGTGCTCGAGCACCTCGTGATAGAGCTCGGCGGGCTCCAGCTTGCCGCGCAGGTCGCCGGGCACGCTCGTCACGACCGGCTCGAACCGGTCGGTCAGCCACTGGTGCGCCACGATCGCCTCGTCGCCGTTCTGCTGGTCGGTCCGCGCGCGGTACGAGTCCAGGTCGTTCAGCAGCCGGCGCGCCTGGTTCTCTTCGGTGTCCAGCCCGGTCAGCCGGATGAGTCGACGCGAGTGGTGGCCGGCATCGACCACTTTCGGCTGGATCCGGATGGTCGACCCGTCGAAGTCGGTGGTGATGTCGAGCTCGGCGACGTCGAAACCGAGCGCGTTCAGCCTGCGTACGCGGCTCTCGATCCGGTGCATCTCGGTGCCGTCGAACTCCTCGACGCCCGTCAGCTCCGCCCACAGCTCGCGGTAGCGGCTCTCGATGGTCTCGACCAGCACGAGCGGATCGAGCGCGTCGTCCAGCAGCCCGCCGGCCTCGAGGTCGCAGAACTCGCCGTACAGGTTGGTTCGCGCGATGGCCAGGTCGTGCTCGCGCTGACCGTCGCTCAGCTGGTCGTGCAGCTCGCCGGTCTCGGCGTCGACCAGATAGGCGGCGAAGGCGCCCGCGTCGCGGCGGAACAGCGTGTTGGACAGCGAGACGTCGCCCCAGAGGAACCCGATCAGGTGCAGCCGGGCGAGCAGCACGACCATCGCGTCGACCAGCCGGTTGACGGTGTCCTGCCGTACGCCGCGGGTGAACAACGAGCGGTACGGCAGCGAGAACTGCAGGTGCCGGGTGATCAGCATCGGGTCGAGCGGATGGCCGGCCGCGTCGTACCGCTCGGTGACCACGCCCTGCGCCTCGACCGACGGCGTGTCCAGCCGGGTGAGGTCGCGCAGGGTCCGGTACTCGTGGATGGCGAGGTGCTCGAGGACCTCCTTGAGCGCGTACACCTCGCGGCCGACCCGGACGAATCGCACCACATGGCGGGAGATGCCGCGGGGGAGCGCGACAAGGCTCTCCTCGGGCCAGTCGACCAGTGGAGTGCTCCACGGGAGCGTGATCAGCCGGGTGTCGGTCTGCGCTGAGAGGAACCGGGGCACGAGCCCATCTTTTCAGATCCCGCGAGCGGCACCTTCGCCAGGAACACAAAGACCCCGGCACCGGGCCGGGGTCTTCGCGTCGAGCTCGGTGACCGGAGTCAGGAGAGGCGGTCGCCCGACTTCTGCGAGAACACGTGCACATGGCTCGGGTCGATCGTGAGTCGCACCGTCTCGCCGCGCTGGGGCGGCGTCCGGGACGAGATCCGGGCGGTGATCTGCTGTGCGGTCAGCCGGTCGTCCTCGGGCAGGCCGGCCACGGTGCCGTACAGAAAGGCGTCGGCGCCGAGCTCCTCGACCACCGCGACGTCGATGCCGATCCCCTCCGCGCCCTCGCCGAGGGTGAAGTTCTCCGGCCGGATGCCGAGCACCAGTCGCTTCTCGTCGGAGGCCTTGGCCATCGTCTCCCGTGGGACGGGAACCACGTAGTCACCGATGTGGATGCCGTCGGCGGCCACGTCGCCTTCCATCAGGTTCATCGCCGGGGAGCCGATGAAGCCGGCGACGAACAGGTTCTTCGGCCGGTCGTACAGGTTCAGCGGGGTGTCGCACTGCTGCAGGAGGCCGTCCTTGAGCACCGCCACCCGGTCGCCCATCGTCATGGCCTCGACCTGGTCGTGGGTGACGTAGACGGTGGTGACGCCGAGCCGGGTCTGCAGCGCGGCGATCTGGGTGCGGGTGGAGACCCGGAGCTTGGCGTCGAGGTTGGACAGCGGCTCGTCCATCAGGAACACCTGAGGCGAGCGGACGATCGCCCGGCCCATGGCGACCCGCTGCCGCTGGCCACCGGAGAGGGCCTTCGGCTTGCGGTTGAGGAAGTCCTCCAGGCCGAGCAGGTGGGCGGCCTCCTGGACGCGCTGCTGACGCTCCGTCTTCGGGATGCCGGCCATCTTCAGGGCGAAGCCCATGTTGTCGCCCACGGTCATGTGGGGATAGAGAGCGTAGTTCTGGAACACCATCGCGATGTCGCGATCCTTGGGCGGCAGGTCGGTGACGTCCCGGTCGCCGATCAGGATGCTGCCGGCGTTGACCTCCTCCAGGCCCGCGAGCATGCGGAGCGAGGTGGACTTGCCGCAACCGGAGGGTCCGACCAGGACCATGAACTCGCCGTCGCCGATGTCGAGATTGAGCTGGTCGACGGAGGGGTGATCTGCACCCGGGTAGACGCGAGTCGCGTCCTTGAAGCTGACTGTGGCCACGCCACACTTCCTTTCCACGGGCAGGTACGTGCCCGACGATCCGTAGTGGAAATAACAGGGCTCAGAATTTCACGACGACCCTTGTGAGGACAAGTGTCGCGGCTATGACTTCGCCCATAACCAGGCTAACAGGTGTGAGGCGACTATGACAACGGTGTCTTCGCGCAGAGATGGTTCGAGGGCGGGATCCTGCCGGGAGTATCCGGCCGAATCCCGCCGCGACGTTGCTCAGACTCGACACCGCGGGCAGGGGACCGGCTGACCAGTCCAACCCGCCCGATGCAGGACCAGAGCAACCTGCCTCGCGATCTGGCACGGACGTCCGCGGACGTCGTGCCAGCCATAGCGGAGCGTGGTCTCCGCCCGCAGGGCGCCGTAGTTGTCCAGGGCCATGTCACGGAACCGGCCGCTGCCCTCGTGTCCCAGCCGGCCGTCCAGTTCCACGATGGTCCGGAACTCCTCGTACCAGACATCGCGACGGTGACCCGAGCCCTGGTCGCGATGCTGCCGCCGGCCCGTCGGCAGCCGATGTGCCCGCTCGACATCGCGGAGGTAGGCCAGTTCCAGCGGGGTCTCGGCACCGGCCGCGACCTCGGTCAGAAGCTCGGTGAGCAGCCGACGGTGGGCGACTCGGCCCCGCTCGTCGATCCGCCGGAGCAGGAACGAGGGAGAGGTCAGACGGTGCTGAACCGCTCTGGTCAGCAGGTCCACCACCTGTCGCGGGTCTGCGCCCACGCACAGATCGAGCACGGCGTCCTCGACAGAGATCGCCGGCGGGCCGACCACGACCCTGAGCCGAGTGCTCGCGTCCTGGCGGCGGAAGCGCCACGGCGCCCGATCGATGCGGGTGGTCGGGCGCAGAGTCCACACCACGATCCGGGCCGGTGTTGTCGGGACAAGACCATGGAGGTACGCCGCCGCGCGGTCACCGAGCATTGCTCCCGTGCCGCCGAGCAGGACACCGCCCCAGGCCTGCGCGATCCACGGCGGACGGGCTCGCTGTGTGAAGAACAGACCGGGCGCCAGCCGCTGCCAACTGCCCGCGTCGATCAGGCGAGCCACCGAATGCCGACCGAGGCCACTCCGGGTCGCCTGCCCGGCCGTCACCACCCCGCCGTGACGGTCGGCCAGGGCCAGCAACGAAGGGCTGGGATCGATGCGAGGTCTCATACCTCCACGGTGCGGAGATCTGGGTCCGATCGTCCGGCCTCGATGAAATCTGTGGAGGACGCTCGAAGTCGGCCCGAACCTGTGGATGGCGAACCGCGGTCGCCGGCGCTTCTCGGCGGGATCCTGCCGGGAGTATGGAGCCGAATCCCGCCGTGTGCAGGGCTACCCGTCGTCCGCGAGAGCGACGGCCAGTCCGGTGGCGGCGTCGCTGACCTGCTCGGCAGTGGCACCCACGCTGAGGATGGCCACGGCGATCTGACGTTCGGGGATTCGGACGGTCTTGGACTGCCATGTCGCCCAACTACCGCCGTGGCTGATGATGCGCCCGACCAGTGCCGGCGTGATGCGCACGCCCCAGGCGTAGTTCAGTGGTGATCCGTCGGCCAGGTGCGTGGTTGTCTCGGCCAGGCGATGTACGTCGGCACCGAACGCCTGAGCGTTGCATGCCCGGAGCCACCCCAGCAGGTCGACGACCGAGATCCACAGTCCGCCGTCGCCGATCGTCCCGGGTGGATCCGGGGAACCCGGAATCTCGATGGGCGTCCCGCCCAGCCGGGCGCCACTCAGGTTCAGCGGCGCGAACAGTACGGCCGAGGCGAGTTCACTCACCGGCTGATCGAGACTCCGAGAGAGGGCCTCGGTCAGCAGGACCCAACCGGCGTTGTTGTAGGCGAACCTGGTCCCGGGCCTGGCGTTCGCCACTGGCGAGGAGTGCCGGAACCGTTCGATGACCTCGGCGTTACTGCGAGGATCTCCGTCGCTGAACTCCATCACGTCGGGCAACCCGGATGTGTGGTGGATGAGGTGCTCGACGCGCACGGAACCGGTGTGGTCGGACAGCTCCGGCAGCCACCGAGAGATCAGGTCCGACGGGTCGAGTGCGCCGCTGACCGCGGCGCGCGCGAGCAGCACGCCCAACATCTGCTTGGTGATGGACGCGCCGTAGAACAGTGAGTGCGCGCCGGCGTCGGTGCCGGCGTAGCGTCCGCGAGAAGCGATCTCCGTCGTGTCACCGACAGCTGCGCCGCCGGCGATTGCACCGGCGTCGATGTCGATGAGCGTCGACGCCACCGCCTCACGGAGGTCGATGTTCGCCATCGCGGCATCATCGCAGGCAGGTGGCGCGGCGGGGGACAGTTCAGCGCAGCTGGGTCAGCTTGCTGGTGTCATCGAGGGCGAAGTCGTCGACCACGGCGGTGACCTCGAGCCCGTTCAGCGAGACGCCCGCGCCGAAGTTGGTGAGGAACGCGGTGTCGGCGGCATCGCGGCCGGTGGCGACCCGGAGCAGGCTCTGCCGGGGCGCGAGCTGGGTTGCGTCGACCACCCACCACTGTCCGTCGACCAGCGCCTCGGCGACGGCGTGGAACTCCATCGGCGAGAGCCCGGGCGCATAGACGGCGGCCAGCCGGGCCGGGACGTTCAGGGCCCGCAGCAAGGCGATCGACAGATGGGCGAAGTCGCGGCACACACCCTGCCGGCCCAGCAGCGTACGCACCGCGCCGTCGGTCGGCAGGCTGGAGCCGGCGACGTACGTCAGCTTGTTGTTCACCCAGCCGATGACCGCCTGCAGCAGCTCGGTCCCCACCAGGCCGGCGAACTCGCTCGCCGCGGTCGGCGCCAGGGAGTCCGACTCGCAGTATCGGCTCGGCCGGAGATAGACGATGTCGTCGGTGTCGGTCACGACCGGCTGAGCGTCGACCCCATCGATGACCGCCTCGTAACGCAAGTTGGCCGCCGACCCGTCGACGAAGACGCTGTGCAGCCGGGTGCCGTGCGCGTCGATGATCTCGACCGGCTCGACCGCTGCACCGTCGACGGTGATCGACAACGACTCGCTGGCGAGCGGGAGGCCCTGGGCCACGGCGACGGCATAGACGAGCCGGGCCGGCCCGGTGAGGCCGAGATCGATCGAACAACCGACGTTACGTTTCACGCGGAGATGTCTACCCCAGAAAGCCGCGGCGGTTGGTTACCGAGCGGTGAACATGGACGCCCGCGGGCCCAGGGTCAGCACTCGACGATGTTCACGGCCAGCCCGCCGCGGGAGGTCTCCTTGTATTTGATCTTCATGTCCGCGCCGGTCTCCATCATCGTCTTGATCACCTTGTCGAGGCTGACTTTGTGCTCGCCGTCGCCGTGCAGGGCGAGCCGGGCAGCGGTGATCGCCTTCACCGAGCCGATGGCATTCCGTTCGATACAAGGGATCTGGACGAGTCCGCCGACCGGATCGCAGGTCAGCCCGAGGTGATGCTCCATGCCGATCTCGGCGGCGTTCTCCACCTGGTCGGGCGTCCCGCCGAGTAGCTCGGCCAGTGCGCCGGCCGCCATCGAGCAGGCCGTCCCCACCTCGCCCTGGCAGCCCACCTCGGCGCCGGAGATCGAGGCGGACTGCTGGTAGATGGAGCCGAGCGCCGCGGCCACCAGCAGGAACTGGACGATCTCGTCGGGGCCGACGCCGGGCACGAATCGGACCGCATAGTGCAGGACCGCGGGGATGATTCCGGCCGCGCCGTTGGTCGGGGCAGTGACCACCCGACCGCCGGAGGCGTTCTCCTCGTTCACCGCCAGCGCCCACGTGGTCACCCAGTCCACCGCCCGCAAGGGATCGGTGGCAGGTTCACCTTGGAGCGCCACCTCCTCCGCGGCCAGCCGTCGGTAGAGCTCGCCGGCCCGACGCCGGACACGCAGCCCCCCCGGCAGCACGCCCTCGCTCGCGCAGCCGGCGTCCATGCAGGCCAGCATCACCCGCCAGATCCGCAGCAGCCCGGCGCGAACCTCCGGCTCCGGCCGGCGAGCACACTCGTTCGCCAGGGCGACCGCGCCGATCGAGAGGCCGGTCCGATCGCACTGGGCCAGCAGCTCGGTCCCCGTCCTGAAGGGGTACGGCACCGGTGTGGGGTCGGGCACGATCCGCGGCCGGCCGGAACCGTCGTCGTCCAGCACGAAGCCGCCGCCGATCGAGTAGTACGTCCGGGCGACCAGCTCGTCGGCACCGGCGTACGCGGTGAAGGTCATTCCGTTCGGGTGGAACGGCAGCGAGAGCCGGCGGTGCAGCACGAGGTCGTCGTCGGGATCGAAGCCGATCTCTCGTCGACCGGCGAGCATCAGCCGACGATCCACAACAACCGCGCGCGCCTGCGCCGGAGCGGTCCGCGTATCGACCGTTTCGGGATCGTCGCCCTGCAGCCCCCAGATCACCGCCTGATAGCTGCCGTGCCCGTGCCCGGTCGCACCGAGCGACCCGAACAGTTCGGACCGCACTCGGGACGTCCGCTCCAGCAGACCGTCGGCGGCGAGCGCGTCGACGAACCGCCCGGCCGCGCGCATGGGACCGACGGTGTGCGAGCTCGACGGTCCGATTCCGATGCTGAACAGGTCGAACGCGCTGACGCTCACCTGGCCAGTGTGCACCCCGGAGCGGAGATGCGACGACCCTGCCGGCTCATACCCGGCAGGGTCTTGGGTTCGCTGTCCAGTCTGCGGCGCTGCCCGCCGCCAATGATGCCGACACGCCGTGAAGCGCAGGTGACGCCGCAGTTACCGACGGTCGACGAAGTGCCGAGCATGCCGATACTCGAGCTTGACTCCATCGGTGACTCCACCGGTTTGTTCCGTCCGGATCCCAGGGTCGCTCGGCGTTGCAGTCTCTGTGGCTTGGTCCGTCTCGGCCCACCCGTTCTACCTCGCTCAGCTCGCCCAACGATGTGGGCCGCTGCAGGCTACTGGACGGCGCGACTGCGAAAACGCTCCAGCTCCGACACCGGTAGACGTGTCCCGGCGGCTCTGAGCAGCGAGACGACATCCTGCGTGCGCCGGTCGAGTCGTTCCGCGAGCACGAAAGCCATATCGGCCACGATTGCCGTTGCAAGGCGTTCGTGGCCATCGAGACGACCCCGGACATCGCCGGCACGCCACGTCATCATCCGTACCGCAGTGCTCGCCCGGGCCGTCGCCGTGCGAGAGGCGGATGGCACGAAGACCGAGAGTTCGCCGAGAACCGACCCGGGACCGAGCATCGCAAGAAACCGGCCCTGCTTGATGATCTCGACACTCCCTTCGAGAATGGCCGAGACGCCGTCAGTTGAATCGCCCTCTTCGAAGAGCGTCGAGCCGGCTACTGCTTCGCTCATCCTGGTCTCGCGGATCAGCTGCTCCAGGTCCTCGTCGACGACGAGCCGGAACGGGCACGAGGCTCGAATCGCTGATACTCGCTCCGCAGTCAAGCGCGTTCTCCGTGAGTGTCGATGGGATCGGCGAAACGGATCCTACGATGCAAGCGGAGGATCGCTAGGCGACACCTTAACCCCGATGATGAGGGCGGCCGTTGCGACTCCTGGCGCGGGGTGGCCTGCTCTAGGGTGAGCATCCGCGGATGATCAGGGCAGGATCATGTGGGACAGGAGGCGGGATGGGTCAGAGTCGATCGGGGTTCATCGAACGTGCGTCATGGCTGTTGCGCCTCCCGCTCGAAACTCCGACCATACCGTTCGAGGATGTGCACACCGGATGCACGCTCTGGCTGAAGCTCGACTACCTGCTGCCCAGCGGGTGCACCAAGGATCGGATGGCGACGAACATCGTCGCGTATGCCATCGCGTCGGGTGAGGTGTCTCCCTCCACCGTCGTGGTCGAGGCGTCGAGCGGGTCGACCTCGATCGCGTTGAGCATGGTCTGCGCCACCGTCGGTGTGCCGTTTCGGGCGTACATGCCCAAGACGGTCAGCGGCGAGCGGGTCCTGATGATCCGCCGGCTCGGTGGCGACGTGGTACTCACCCCTGCCGAGCAGGGCATGGACGGCGCGATCGCGGCACTACACCGCGACGCTGCCACAGCGGTAGACGCGTATCCCGCACGGCAGTTCGAGAATCCGCGAAACGTCTTCGCGCATCGGCACTCAACCGGACCCGAGCTCATCCAGCAGGTCGGCGTACGGCTTGACGGCTTCGTCGCCGGGGTCGGGACTGGCGGCACGCTGATGGGCGTGGCGCACGCACTCCGCGATCACGGCTACGACACGATCATCGCCCGGGCGATGCCGACGGCGACCTTCACGGCGGAGGGCGATCCAGAGGTCGTCGGCGGAATACCGGGCATCGTCGACGGCATGAGCCGGCTCCTCGACCCCGACGCCGTCGGACTCGAAGAGTCCGTGCTGGTCCCAGAGCCGGAGGCACTGGCCACGGCGCGCGAGTTCGGCCGCCGCGGCCTGGGCATCGGCCCCTCGAGCGGGCTCAACATCGCCGCAGCTCGACGGCTCGCCGCCCGCCTCGGCCCTGGGCATCACGTCGGCACGATTCTGCCGGACCGGATGGAACGGTACTTCTCGACCGCCCTGTTCGACGACGTGGCCGCCGAGCTCTAGCCGAAACGCGACGGAGCGCCCAATTCGTCGAATAGCGACGTCTCGAGCTCTCGCTCCGGCAGCACGCGAACGAAATACTCGACGCCGAACATCTCGCGCAGGATCGAATCGGGGAACATCCCCGGATCGATCGGATACTGCGTGCGATGTGCGGCCGTGGCTCGGATCTTGTGGCCGACGAAGTCGGAGACGTCGATGCACGTGCTGACCCTGGCGTCGATCTGATCACCCGAGGGAAGCGACCTGGTCCGCAGCAGCTCGTCCTCCCCGAGCGGCCCGCCAACGGGGGCGTCCTCGGCTGCCAAGAAAGTCAGGCTCGTGACGTCGTCGACGGCAACGACGTGTGCGTTGCGCGGCCGTCCGGTGGCGATACCCACTTCACCGACGAACTCCCCCGGGCCCGATCGGTCGATCACCCGCACCCCACCGTCCTCGCCCTCCCGCCGGATCTCCACAGTCCCGGACAGCAGGAAATACATGGTGGATGCGGCCTCGCCCTGTTCGATCAGGTAGGAGCCGGTGGGAAACCATTCGACGTTGACGAAGTCGCCCGCATAGCCGAGGGCAGTCGTCTCGCGCGAAAAAACCCACAGTGCGCGCACGAACTCGTCGGTGCCTTTGAAGCGGGTCGACAGTTCGACGACCCACTCGGCCAGGCGGTTGCGGAGCAGCATCCTGCTGCGCGGCAGGTGGCAGTGGAAGAGCCGGATCGGCCGCGCGGATCGCAGCTCGCGGCAGGCCGCGGTGACGGCGGCCCCCACGGCGATGTGATCGGGATGAGCCGAGAATCCGTCGGGCCCGAACGTGATCACGACATCGGGTTCGATCTCGCGGATCAGCTCCGCGGCGAGTCGGACCAGCACCTGACTGTCGATGTCGGCGATCTCGCCATCGCGATAGTCCAGGCATCGGGCCTCGGTGAGTCCGAGCTCGACTCCAGCTGCATCGAGCTCCTTCTCCCGTACTGCTGTCAGGGTCGCCCGGGTCGCGACGCTCGCGTCCCTGATCTGGCCGGCGCCACCCTTGGTCAGCGAGATCACCCGGACCTCGGCGCCCGCACTCGCGTACTTGGCAAGGGTTCCGCCGGCGCAGACGGTCTCGTCATCGGGATGGGCGAAGATCCCCAACACACGCGATGGTCGTCGAACCGAAGCGTTGGGCGAGGTGCTGCCCGTCACGATCACCATCGAATTCTGCTCGGAGGTCCGCCCGATCGTTCTGAGGTCAGAAGGCGGCGGCCGTGCTGCGCCGACGCCGCAGACCCAGCATGTACGGCATCCCGGCACCGGCGACCGCAAACGTCCGCCCGATGCGTCCGAGCAGGGACGGACCCGCGACGGGTTGACGTGAAGCCGGGAAGTCGGCGGCGTCCACGAAGTACGCCCGAACCGGGCCGATCCCCTCCAGGTCCTGAGCCACCTCGTGCGCCGGCCCCGGCAATGGAGTGGTCGCGGCGTGGTACAGCTCATCGGAGAGGAGCACGTACTCGGGGACGTCAACCGGGTTTTTCAGCAGTCGATGGACGAGGATCACATCGATCCCGACCAGCTTGCGGCGCTGCCTGATCGTCTGGGTGGCGACCTCGCCGATGTGCGCAACGAACTTGAGCTTCAGGTTGGACGCCTGGGTGCAACCGTTGCAGGGGCATAGGTTGGTCGCCACGTACTCCCGCTCGAGGTGGAACGCCCGGTGCATGGCCATGGCGGCGTCGAGAGTCAGACCGACCGTTGCGGCACTGTCGAGGGAGTCGGCCGCAAGCGCGAGAAAGGCTGCGTCACCTTCGATCTCGATCAACTCGAACTCGGGCACGGCATCGACCACCTTCTCGAGGAGGCGACCGGTGTTGACCTCGGCATGCGCAAGGCTCATCCGATGGGACAGCATGTATTCGGTGTAGCCGCCGATGTCAGCAATCAGGAGAAGCGAACGCCCCGAAGTCATGCGTGAGCCTAACAAGATTCCGCCCGCTCGCGAGGCGGGTCGACCCGTGGCGGGATCGCTTCCCAGCTCCGGTCGCGGCGGTCAATCGAGGTCGGGTTGGCCAAGCGGACGCTCGGGGTCTTCCCGGGGCGCGAAGTTGTCGAGCATCGAGTCGACAGCGACCGCGGCCTCGCGCGCGCTGGGCGTGTAGCCGAGCACGACCGGGAGGAAGTGATCTGGTCGCAGCGCCTTCAGCCGGAGCTGGCTGATGGCTCGCACCGTGGCCGTCCGGCGGGTCCGCCGGAGCAGGGCGATCTCGCCGAACCCTTGCCCCGGACCGAGCGTCGCGACCACGTCCCCATCCCCGATGACATCGGCCTCGCCGGACTCGATCACGAAGTAGTTGTCCCCGATGTCGCCCTGGTGGAAGACGGTCTGACCGGAAGTCACGTCGACCGATTCCAGACCTCGGGCCAGCTGCTCGATGGCGGGCAACGGCAGGACCTTCAACATGGACACCCCGTGCAACAGGTCGATGTCGTGGTCGCGTACGCCGATGGACCTGTCCATCCCTCGCAGCCGCCGCCAGGACGCCACAGCGAGAACGGGACACAACAGACCGACCGTCACGAGCGCAGGACGTACGCCGGCCTGGTCGACCACCACGGAGGTGACGATCGCCCCCACCCCGACGGACAGGGCGACCACGCTCTCCAGCACCCCGAAGACGCGCGCCAGCACGTCGTCCGAGGCCAGCCTGGCCAACAGCGTGAAGCCCGCGAGGTCGATCAGTGAGTTCCCGACGCCGACACAGGCCAACAGCACCAGCGCTGCGACCTGTTGCGGAAAGACGCCGATCAGCGTGACCGGCACTCCCCACAGGGCCACCCCGACCGCGAAGCACACGCCCAGCCGGCGGCTGCCGACCAGCAACGAGGCCGCGAGTGAGCCGACAAGTGCACCGGCCCCGATGGCGGCGGTGAGGATGCCGACGCCTGGTTCGCCGGTCCCCAGCAGCTGGATGGCGACCACCACCGTCAGCACGGTCAGGGCGCCACGGGTGAACGACTGCGCTGCCGCGAGGCCCATGATGAGGGCGACGTCGAGATTGCCGGAGACGGCTTGGATTCCATCGGCTGCAGACCTCATCAGGCCGGACTCTCTGGGGGCAGCCGGCCGCGGCGGTGCGTCGTAGTCCAACCGCCACAGCAGGGCGGCGGCCCACAACGACGCACCCGACGCCACCGCGAAGACCACGGTCACCCCGGTGAACTGCAGCAGCACTGCCGCGAGCAGCGGGCCCACCATCGTCGCGGCTGCGTCCAGCAAGCCGCGGACCACGTTGGCGCTGGCGAGCTCGTATCCGGTGTGGCACAGCGACGGCAGCAAAGCCGAGTGCGCCGGGCGGTAGAGCGTGGCGGCGATGGTCGACAACACCGCCAGCGCATACACGATCTGCGACGATCCGCCCAGAGCCACCACGAGTGCAACTGCAGCGGTGACGGTTCCACGCAGTACGGAGACCAGGATCAGTACGCGCTCCCTTCGACCCCGATCGGCCAGCGGCGACAAGACCGGCGCGAGGATTGCGGACGGGGCCATCCGAAGGAGGCCCACCAGCCCCACAGCAGCCGCACCACCGTCCCGGTAGGCGACGATTCCTAGCCCCACAGTGAACGCCCACTCCGCCGTCCAGGCCCCGAGGAAGCTGAGCTGCGCGCGCCGAAGGTTCGGGTTTCGCGCGTTGCTGGTGAAAGCACCCGCGGCATCGTGCAGTCTGGCCCGGACTCCCTGACCAGCCACGCCGCGATGATATTGCCGCGAGACGACCGAAAGCGAGCCCGGAGCGTTGCGTCTCCGCGAGCCCAAGGCCTATTCCACTGCGGCAACGCTGGCAGGACAGCCCGCGGGCGGCCACCGCGGCGGCGCAGGCCTGGCGGCGCTATCACCAAACCACCCTCGCCCCGCCCGCGACGGCGCCGTCCAGGCCGGGAGACGCGGCCCGCGCGGCCGCGCAGGTCAGCGGGTTGCGTCGCTACCTCGACGACCTCGATCCGGCCAAGGTCGCGGAGTGGCGCCGCGCCGCCGACGTGCTGGCGCCTACGCCGCCTGGACCCTGACGGTCGACCCCGCAGGGCCGGGGACCGGTCACCCTACAGCGGGATGGCCCGCGCGGCCCGCGACGTCGAGGCGGGACGGGCCGTAAAGGTCGTCGGCGCGGGCGTCGACGTAGGAGTACTGGGTGATCCCGACCGGGCCGGACCGTGAGCACGATCAGGCTTGCGTTTGAGGCAGCAGATCACGGCGGCGACGGCGGCCGCGATCACTGTGGTCGATCGCCGATTCATGAGTGCGCCCGTGATGTCGCGCCGCCGGCTGAGCGGAACCAGGGGGATCAGCACGAACGGGATCCCGAAGGACAGCACCACCTGGGAGACCACAGTGGGCCCGCTTCGGGTCGAGACCGGCCACGATCACCACCAACGCCGGCGCGAGCGTCACCGCCCGCCGGACGGCCAGCGGGATCCGACGGCGGAGGAAACCCCTCCATGACCAGCCGGCTCGGCAGACGCCGCCGACGAGGCAAGCGCAGTCAGCGATTGGTGACGATCTGTTTGCCGAGCGGCAGCAGCGTGACGGGGAGCAGCTTGAGATTGGCGATTGCCATCGGGATGCCGATGATGGTGATGCACAACGCGATCGCGGTGGTGATGTGGGCGATGGCCAGCCACCAGCCGGCCACGATGAACCAGATGATGTTGCCGATCAACGACCAGAACCCAGCGGTCGGCTTTTGGACCGCCTCACGACCGAACGGCCATACGACGTAGTTGGCGATCCGGAACGACGCAATGCCCCATGGGATCGTGACGATCAGGACGCAGCAGATGACGCCGGCCAGCATGTAGGCCAACCACAGCCAGAAGCCGGAAAAGATGAACCAGATGACGTTGAGCAGAGTCCGCACGAGCCCATGATCGGTCCGCCGCCGGGTGCGGACAATGCGGGGTCACCCTGGCTCGTGCCGGATCCAGACCGTGGTGTCGGCCGGTAGTCGCCCGTCCGCCAGCTCGCCGCTGGCGAGCAGCCGCCGGCCGGGCGGCAGGTCGATCGGCTCTGCCCCGAGGTTGCTCACACAGCTCCACTCGGCGCCGCGTCGGAAAACCAGCACGTCCTCGCTGCTGTCGATCCACTCGAAGCTCTGGTCGGTGACGAGCACCCGGCGCAGCGCCAGCGCGGCCCGATAGAGCGAGAGGGTGGAGGAGGGTTGCTCGGACTCCACCGACACCGCCAGCTCGGCGAACCAGCCGGGCTGGGGCAGATTGGCCGGCCCGGCGCCGAAGCCGTACGACGGCCCGTCCGGCGTCCACGGAAGTGGCACCCGGCAGCCGTCCCGGCCCTTCTCCTTGCCGCCCGAGCGACCGGCCATCGGGTCCTGGAGGACCTCGGCCGGCAGGTCGCCGACCTCCTGCAGGCCGAGTTCTTCGCCCTGGAAGACGTACGTCGAGCCCGGCAGCGCGAACAAGATCATCACCGCCGCCCGGGCCCGCCGCTCGCCGAGTGCGGTGTCCAGCTCCGGCAGTCGGCCGTCGGTGAGCAGCCAGTCCCGGGCCGTCTGCTGGGAGTTCCGGCCGGGATTGCGCGCCAGTCCGTAGCGGGTCGCCACCCGCGGCGAGTCGTGGCAGCCGAGCAGCCAGGTCGGGGTGTCGCCGCGGGCGAGGTCGCCCAGACCGGAGTCGATCACCCGCCGGTAGTCGGCTGCGGTCCAGTCGGCGTCTTGCATCTCGAAGTTGAAGGCCATCCCGAGCCCGTCCGCGGCGGCATATCGCGACCGTCGGCTGGGATGCACCGACGCCTCGGCGACCGCGATCCGGGGAGGTTCGTATTCGTCGAAGACCGCCCGCCACTCACGGTAGACCTCGGGCAGATCTTCTCTGTCCCACAACGGATGCGAGCCGTCGGAGCGGATCACCTCGGAGATCTCGCTCCACGGCCGGTACGGCTCGTTCAGGTCCTTGATCAGCCCGTGGGCGACGTCGACCCGGAAACCGTCCACCCCGCGATCCGCCCAGAACCGCAGCGTGTCGCGGAAGTCGGCGCGGACAGACACGTCCTGCCAATTCAGATCCGGCTGCTCGGCGGCGAACATGTGCAGGTAGTACTGCCCGTCGCCGACCGGTTCCCAGGCCGATCCACCGAACAGCGACTCCCAGTCGTTGGGGGCCCGGTCCTGCTCCGGCCCGAGTCCGTCGCGGAAGATGTAGCGGTCTCGGGCGGTCGATCCCGGCCCATCCGCCAACGCTTCGGCGAACCATGGATGCCGATTGGAGCTGTGGTTCGGCACGACGTCCACGAGGATCTTGATGCCGGCGGCGTGCAGCGCGGCGACCAGTTCGTCGAAGTCGGCCAGCGTGCCCAGGCGCGGATCCACGTCGCGATAGTCGTCGACGTCGTACCCACCGTCGGCCAGCGCGGACGGATAGAACGGGCACAGCCAGACCGCGTCCACCCCGAGCGAGCTCAGGTAGGGCACTCGGGAGGTGATGCCCGGCAGGTCGCCGATGCCGTCACCGTCGGCGTCGGCGAAGCTGCGCGGATAGATCTGATAGACCACCGCGGTCCGCCACCACTGGCTCGGGTCGGTCCCGGTGTCGGTTCTCGTGGCGGCATCCCCGGTTGCTGGCACGGGCTCAGGCTAATGGGTTTCCGGCCCCTGTGGCTGCGGGCGATCTGCCCGCGGTCTCGGCGGAGATCTCCTTGGGCGCAGAGCGCGGCTGCTCGGCGAATGCGCGGGCACGGTGACTGCTCAGCGCGAGTAGGACCAGGATCCCGGCGGCGACGCCTGGCAGGGTGCCCAGGGTGACCACCGACGTACCGCGGGCGTTGGACACGAAGGCGACGACCGTGCTGACGACCGCGGTCAGCATGACCAGGATCCGTCCCCAGTTCGTTCCGCGATAGGTGGCGATGCCGAGCACCACGTCGAGCAGACCGAACGTAGCGAGGTAGACCACCACGACGACCAGCACGGCGATGGGGTCGCCGGAGATCAGGCTCGACGACACCATGTCGGGGGTCAGCTGGCCCGGATGCTGGACGGCGAACGCCAGCACCGCCGCGGCCAGACGCGGCGAACAGCAGGAAACCGAGTCCGCGCAGCACGGCCATCACCGAGCCGAACGTGGTCTGGGCGGGGCGTTTGCGTCGGCTGTCGGTCACCTCGGGCGCCGGGATCTCGTCGGCCTCGATCGGCCCGCAGATCGAGGATCGGGAGGTGACCGTCGGTCTCGATCAGGTCGCCGCCGCCGTTGCGGGCGTGATAGCCGGTCGAGAAGTTGTCGATCATCTTCAGCCCGACCTCGGGCGAGGTCTCCCGCACCGTGTCGACGATGAAGTCGCGTTCGATATCGGTGTCCGCGGCGATCTTGTGGGTGATCTGCAGGGTGAACAGCGAGAGCCCGACGGCGCGGTCATAGGTCCCCGCGGCCAGCCAGTCCATCGGGTAGCCGCCGGGCAGCATCCAGCCCTCCGGGCAGCGCCAGAACCGGACGTGGTGCCGCTTGGCCGGATTGCCGGCGACCTCCTGCTGATAGGCGAAGTCCTGCTGCCGGTCGAAGAGCAGCAGCGGGCTGACCGGCGCCTGCGGATAGCTCCGCCGGGTCAGTGTCGAGGTCACGATCCGGCGGCCGGAGGCAGGTGTCAGATCGTCGGCCCGGTTCCAGCCGGCGCCGGCCATCGCCCGGTGGATCTGGGCCTCATGGGCGTAGATGCCGATGTTGACCGGGTCGCCCAGCAACCCGTCGCTGGTCCTGGCCCGGCCGATGAAGTAGCCGGGGACGTACAAATTGGTGAGGATACGGTGCAGCCGGGGCAGCAGGAGATAGGTGAACAAGATCCAGAAGACGATCAGCAACAAGGCCTGCCAGTTGGCTCGCACCCCGTAGCGGACCAGGAGGTATCCCAGCCAGATCGCTGCCAGCCCGGCGAACGCGAAAAGGAAGCCGTCCAGTGTCCGCAAGCAGCGAGGCGCGGCGGGTGATCGGTCGCGGTCTCAGCTCGTCGGCCCGTTCCCGTTCGGCGAATCGGGCGATCGCGTTCTGCTCACGGCGGGCGATCTCGTTCGCCGCCCCCTCGTCGGCCGGCCGGTCGTCGGGCGCGACCTCGTGCAGTCTCGTCGGCACGGACTCGTGGTCGGACGGCATGGCAGTATCCTTCCCCGGATCACCCCCGGTGGACAGGACTTAGGTCCCGAGTAACTCGCGACCTCAGACTGTCCCGCAGATGCTGTCCGGGTCGCTACGATCGCAGCGCTATGGAAACCGACGACGAGGTACGCGGCGTTCAGCACCTGCTGGTCGAAATGGGCCGGCTGAGCGAGCTGGTCAACGGGGTGTTGCGGGACACGGTGGGCGAGGAACTGGCCTCCAGCGCGGTCGTCGCGACCATCATCCAGCTGGACCTGGAGGGCCCGCAACGGCCCAACGTGCTGATGGAGGTGACCGGCCTGTCCAGTGGTGGGGTCACCCGGCTACTGGATCGGCTCGAACGCTCCGGGATGGTCACCAGGAGCTACGGCACGCTCGCCGACGATCGGCGCGGCACGCAGGTGAAGCTGACCGCGAAGGGTCGCCGGACGAGCCGACGGATGGCCGTTGCGCTGCTCGACCGGATGGACGACATCACGGTGATGTTGAAGGAGCTCGGGGCGCACTGAGTCGGGCCCCGTCCGGCTCGCTCAGCGCACCTCGACATCCAGCTCGGGCGCGTCCGCGATCAGACTGCGGAGCGTGAGCACGAGATCGGAGTCGGAGCTGCGCCGCTGCAGGTCGGCCAGCTGCCCGGCGGTGATCCGGACCCGCAGGTCGCCGGCGAACCGGTCGAGCCGGAACGGGCTGAGCCGACTGGACTGATCGGCGGTGAGCACGGCCAGCGAGGCGCCCGACCTTGCGTCGAACAGCGTCCTGGTCCGTCGGGACCCGCCGAGGTCGGCCGTGGCGACTCCGGACTCGTAGGCCTCCAGGATCGACGCGCGGGCTGCCCGGCTGATCCAGAGCCGTTCCTCCGCCTCCTCCAGCACGGTCTCGTCGATGTCCCGGACTGCGTCCGGATGCCCGATCCGCCGGGCGTTCGCCGCCATCTGCGCGACCCGTCCCGGGCTCGCGAGCAGCTCGTCGATCTTGTGGCCGACCGTCGACTCGTAGTTGCAGCGGACCGCGGCCCCCTCCTCCAGCAGATAGTCGCTGTTGCGATCCTCCTGACCGGGAATCGGCTTGATCAGCACCATCGGCAGCCCGGCCGCCATGGCCTCCGACGACGAGAGTCCGCCCGGCTTGCCGATGAAGAGGGTGGCCGCCCTCATCAGATCCGCCATCTGGGTGGTGAATCCGAGAACCCGGTAGCGGTCGGTCCGGGCGCCGACGATGGCGCCGATCTCCCGCCTGAGCTCCTTGTTCCGGCCGCACACGACGATCGCCTGGAAGTCGCTGGTCATCCGCAACGTCTGTCGGATGATCGCGGCGGTGTAGCTCCCGCCGGCTGCACCGGCGGAGATGAGCAGGGTCGGTACGTCGGGGTCGAGTTCCAGCTTGCCCAACGCCCTGCGCCGGTCGATCGGATGCGCCAGCTCCGGACGTACCGGAATGCCGGAAACCGTCACCCGGTCGGCCGGGACGCCGATGGCCGACATGAACGCGGCCGTCTCGCTGCGGGCGACGAAGTAGCGGTTGAAGGGACTGGACAGCCACAGGCCGGCGAAGTCGTAGTCGGTGGTGACCGCTGACAGCCGGCAGTCCAGGGCCTTCCGGCTGATCATCAGGCTGATCAGCCGAGCGGGCAGGAAGTGGGTGCAGACCACGGTGTCGGGCCGGAACGACTTGATCATCCGGACCACCGCGGTGGTGTTGATCCGGTCCCAGACCGAGGCGCTGTTGCCGAGCTTGAACGGCGGGTCGCTGATGTCGTACCCCCAGCCGACCAACCACGGGGCGGCATCCACCAGCTTGAAGTACGTGTCGTCGTAGAAGGTGCGGTAGACCTCGTTGGTGGTCTCCAGGACGTCGATCCGCTTGACCTCCTCGATCTCGTCGCGGTCGGCGAAGCCGGTCTCGAGCGCCGCCGCAGCCATGTTGTGGCCGGATCCCACACTGGCCGACAAGATGAGGATCCGACGGCCCGACGGCAGCCGGTGCCAGCGCTCGCGCCGCTTGGGCTCGCGCGGCTTGTCCTTGCGCGAACCGGGCCTGAGGCGAAGGGATGGTGGTCGCATCGTCATCACCAGCAGGTGAATCCGCCGTCGACGAGCAGATCCACGCCGGTACAGAAACTGGCCGCGTCGCTGAGCAGGAAGACGGTCGGCCCGACGATCTCTTCCGGGCTCGCCATCCGGCGCAGCGGCGTGTCGGCCTCGAACCTGCGGACCTGTTCGGCCACTTCGGGCCTGGTGTTCATCGGCGTCGCCGTGTAGCCCGGACTGACCGAGTTCACCCTCAACCCACGGTCGGCCCATTCCATCGCCAGGCTCTTGCTGAGATGGATCACCGCGGCCTTGGCCGAGTTGTAGTGGGCCTGCAGCAGCCCGCGGTTGACGATCACCCCGGACATCGACGCGATGTTGACGATCGAGCCGCGACCCTGCCGCAGCATCGCGGTGGCCTCGGCCTGGCAGGACAAGAAGACACCGGTGTAGTCGACGTCGACGACCCGCTGCCACTGTGCGAGGGTCAGTTCCTCGGCTGGGGCCGCGTTCGCGATGCCGGCGCAGTTCGCCGCGAGGGTCAGCGGTCCGAGCTCGGACTCGGTGCGCTCGACCGCCGCGCGGAGGCTTTCGGGATCGGTGACGTCGCCGGGCACCGCGATCGCGCCGCTGCTCCGCGTGGTGATCATGCCGAGCGTCTCGTCCAGGCCCGCGCCGGCCAGGTCGAGACAGGCGACCGTTGCTCCCGAGCCCACGAGACCGAGGGCGATCGCCCGCCCGATGCCGCTGGCCGCCCCGGTGACCAGGGCCGTTCGTCCGTCCAGCCGGAAGTCGGGCACCCTCATGCCCGCTCCTACTCAGCGGTCGGAGTCGGCGCCGTCGTCATGCGGCCGATCCTGTCATGGACGCAGATCCTCCGATCATCCGGCGCTTCGGGCGTACGTCTACTACTGACCGGACGCCGGATGGGGACACCGCTTCAGAGGTCACGCCCGAGGTCGAGAAGCGATCTCCCGCTGGCGCGTCCTCCACAGGATGACTTCGGCAGCGGACCGACACAATCCTGATGGGGCCGACCGACCTGCCCCTTCGGCAGACCAGGGTGCCCACGCCCTGGCGCTGCGCCGACTGGTCGGGGGCCGTCGAGCGATGCCCCCGAACCTTCGAGCTCGCGAGCGCCGATCAGAGCGAAGAAGCGCCGCCCCGTGTGCTCGCGTCCTTCAGGCCCTGCCGCGCAGCAATTCGACGTGACGCTGTTGTACCTCGGTCGCGCGGGTCAGGAAGCGCTCGATCAGGTCGAGTTCCGCCGCGCTGAAGTGGCTCGTCACATCGGCCGTACTGTCGTCGAGCATGGGCCCGATCATCGACCAGGCACGCTTCCTGACCTCCGGCGTCGCGTCGATGATCACCTTGCGGCGGTCACTCGTATCGCGCGTGCGGGTGACGTAGCCGGCACGCTCGAGGCGATCGAGCATCGTCGTCACACTGCCGGTGGTGAGCCCGAGCTGGGTCGCGATGGTGCGCGGTGTGACGTCGGCGTGACGCTCACTCATGAGGATCTCGAGGCAGCGCAGATCCGTGCCGTTGATCTGGAGAATCCGCGTCATCTCACGGTCGAAGTCGTCGACGGTCGCCTGATAGCGCTGCATCGCCGATCCAAGACTGTGTGATTTGATCGTCAAGTCATTTGACATTCAAGTTAACCTCGATCTATGATTGCTTGGTAATCAAGCTATCACACGAGAGGTCCACTCCCATGACCAAGGCAATCATCATCGGCGGCGGAATCGCCGGGCCCACGCTCGCCGTCGCGCTGCGGAAGATCGGGATGGACGTCGAGATCTTCGAGCAACTTCCAGCGGATGCCGATCAACGTGGGTCGTGGATCAACTTCCAGGCAAACGGACTCGACGCCCTCCACGCGATCGGTGAAGGCGGCCGGCTGGACAACCTCGGGTACCGCGTCGACGCAATGAGCTTCGTCAACGGGAAGGGCCGACATCTCGGAACCATGCCGATGGCCTTCCGTCGCCCGGATGGCCTGACCTCGTTGATGATGCCCCGCGCGGGACTCTTCATCGCGCTCGCCGAGATGGCCCGTCAGCACGGCGTCGTCGTGCATCACCGCAAGCGGATGGTCGATGCCCGACACACCGGCACCGGGGTGACGGCCCGATTCGACGACGGTACTGAGGCCAGCGGCGACATTCTCGTCGGTGCCGACGGCATTCACTCCAGGGTTCGTACGATCATCGATCCGAGCGCGCCGGCGCCCCGCTACGTGCCCGTGCTGAACAACGGCGGCTACATCCCCGACTTCTCGGTGGACGTGCCCGAGCGAGAGTTTCGCATGCAGTTCGGCACGAAGGCGTTCTTCGCCTGGATGAACACCAGCGACGGTGGCACCATCTGGTTCGCCAACCCGCCGATGAAGACCGAGCCCGAGCATGGCGTGCTCTCGGCGATGACCGACCTCCAGTGGCGTACCTGGCTGCATGAGCTCATGGACGGAGACGTCGGACCCGCTGCTCGCATCATCGACGCCGCCCCCGGGCCGATCCTGGGCTGGGCGACCTACGACATGCCCGTCGTGAAGAAATGGCATGACGATTCGCGCATGATCATCATCGGAGACGCCGCACATGCAACCTCACCCGCCGCCGGCCAGGGCGCATCCATGTCCCTGGAGGACGCCGTCATCCTGGCCCAGTGCATCCGGGACTGTCCGGACTACCCCCTCGCGTTCGCGACCTTCCAGTCCCTTCGCCGAGCGCGCGTCGAACGCATCGTCGCCGATGGTCACAAATCGTCCGCGGACAAGGCGGCCGGGCCGATCCTCCGAGTCATCCGGGACGCGATCCTGCCCGGCAAGTTCCGCGCCGCCGCGAAAGATGGTGGCCAGTCCATGATGTGGCTCCAGGGCAATCACATCGATTTCGAACAGCGAATCACACCCGTGGCGATTCCCTGACCCGTCGAGGGACGGTCAGCGGGGCGGTGGACCCGCCGATGGGTATCGACTGCGCGGATGATCTGATGATCACCTTCCACGGCGCCGTCACCCGGCTTCGCCGCGCCGCCGAGTGACCGACGCCGATCTTCTCCTTGCCGAGTTCGGCGATTGTGCCCTGCGTGCCGGACGCCGCCGACGCCTACCAGGGCCGTACGGACTCGGGCGACGAGCCGATCGGCGGGTTCAGGTCGCTTGTCCGGCCCGGTGATCCAGTGATGCTATTGCCCGGTCGCCGCAACGGCAGCGAGGATCGCGTCGATGGTTGCCTGGGGGTGCGACAGCATCGAAACGTGCGACCCGTCCACCTCGGTGATGGTGGCCCCCGCCCGTTCCGCCATCCTCCGTTGGGTCTGCGCCGGAATCACTTTGTCTGCCAGGCCGACAACCGCCCAGCTCGGGATGGTCTTCCACGCTGTCGCCGTCGTTGGTGCCGTGTTGGCCGACAAGGTGATTGGGCGCTGACCGGCGAACACGAGTCCGCGGTCGGTGTCTGACAGGTCCTGCGCGAACGAGTCGAATACCGTGGAACGTTTGAGGAAGGCCTCGGCATCGCCCTCCGGAGCGTTCGGATAGCCGACGATGTCGAGGACGGCGGTCGGATCGGGGATATCGAGAGCAGAGCCCGACCCGCCGAGGATCTGGAAGACGGTCTCGCCCTCGTCGGGCACAAAGGCATCCACGTAGACGAGGGCGCGGACATCGCCGCCCGCCGCGCCCGCGTTGGTGATCACCACCCCGCCGTAAGAGTGCCCCACCAGAACGACAGGACCACTCGTGCGCTGGGTGAGGAACGATGCGACGTAGGCGGCGTCGGGCTCGACGCCACGGAGAAGATTTGTGGGCGCCAACACGTCGAATCCGCGGCTGAGAAGCTCGGTGATCACACCGATTCCAGCTCGAGGCGTCTGCCCAGGCTCCGTGGACCAGGACGATGGTGGGTTTGGTCATGGCGCGTCCTTTCACGTGATCTGCTCTGCGGAACGGACGGTCACTTGCTGGTGCGAAGCGCCGGCGACGATGCGGTTGCGGTTCGGACTTGGGGGGCGGCAGCCTTGCAGATGTGACGGAACCCGTGCTGTCTGGGGTTCGGGGCGACGTGTCAGGCGTTGCCTACCGGCCGGGGCTGGTCGTGCGGGACGCTCGCAAGCCGACCGTCTGCCGAGATGCCGAGGCATGTGGGTTCCGGATGCCAAGTCGATGGCCGGGATCCCGGGTCAATGAGCTGCTTGGCCGAGTAGTTCGACAATGAGCTGCTGCTGTGCTCGTGCTTCCGCTGATCCGCTTCCGCCGCGTCCGGTGGTCCAGACCGCGAGCTGGATCGCCGTCGATCCGTTGTTGTTCGGCAGGTGGGGATCGGCCCCGAGCCGCAGCAACGCCTCCACCGCGGTCGAACACCGGTTACGCACGGCACGGTGCAGTGGCGTGACTCCACCGAGCGCGGTGGCGTTCGGATCCGCACCGACCGCGACGAGATATTCGATCACCGCTTGTTGTCGCGTCGGTTCCCAGTGACTGGACCCAGGGCCACCGATGGTCGCGGCGTGCAGCGGTTCGGCTCCGCGCCGGTTGCGAGCGCGGACGCTGGCGCCGAACTCCACTAGTCGTTGGGCGAACACAACGTCGTACGCGAATGCGGCAGCATGGAGTGCGGTATCCCCCGCGTACACCTGGGCGCGACAGGTGTCGAGGAAGAACTCGTCGGCCCGATCGATCCGCGACTGACTCAGCTGCGGCGCTGCTGCGAGCAGCTCGCCCGCGACGGCGCGATCACCCGAGCCGACGGCGAGCACCAACGCCACCAGATCCAGACCGGTCGCCACGCCGCCGAGTGTGTCACGAGCGCTTGTCGGTCGCACCTGTGGACGGCGCGGGAGGGGATCAGTGGATCCGTTTCACGGGCAAGATGGCTGCGGCCGCGAGGATGGCGCAGACGCCGGCGACGGCGTACAGGAGGCCGTAGCTGCCGTGGCCGATCGCGAGGATCGCTGGCGCGGCGGCGGGGGCGATGGTGTAGGGCAGCGCGCCGGCGATGTTGAAGACGCCGAGGTCTTTGGCGACCTTGTCCCGGGCCGGCAGTACGTCGACGACCAGCGCCAAGTCAACGGCTGCGTAGATCCCGAAGCCGAGACCGCCGATGGCCATGCCGACGAGAAAGCCGTGGAAACTACTGGCCACGGCGATGACGAACATCGCAAACCCGTACACGATCGCCGCGCCGGCGACGAAGATCTTGCGCCGGCCGGACCGGTCCGAGAGCTTGCCACCGATCAGCGATGCGGTCACGAGGATGATCGACTGGACGAGTGTGCCGAGGAAGATCTGCTGCGGGACCTCGGACTCGGAACTGCCGATCTTCTGCAACAGGTAGTAGGCCTGGTACGTCGTCAGGAACGCGTAGGCGGTCACGAATAGAAACCGGCTGAGGAAGGCCCAGGCGAAGTCGGGGTTTGGGCGGGGATCGACGTAGAACGTGCTCGCGAACTCACGGAGTGACCAGGCCGGCTTGTCCGCGTCGGCGAGTCGTCGGTCTTGGAGGGTGATCACGAAGAGCAGGATGAACACTCCGCCGACCACGCACGGCGCGGTGAACATGGCGAGTTGGTGGCCGGTGAACAGCTTGACCAGGAACGTGCCGGTGACCGACGCGACCGGCAGGCAGATCCCGAGGATGCCGGCGACCAGGCCGCGTTGCGTGGTCGGGACCTGATCCGGAAGGACCGCGACTTGCGCCGCGAGCAGGGCGTTGAAGAAGAGTTGGGCGATGCACCAGCCGACAAGGACGACAGTGGTGTTCGGGGCCAGCGCTACGACGAGGATGCCGAGCGAGCCACCGACCAGGCCGATGACCATCCACGGTCGGCGCATGCCCAGTCGCCAGGTCGTGCGATCGCTCAACCGGCCGAAGATCGGATTGCCAACCATCGACACCAGCGCGCCGACCCCGGCGACAAGCGCCAGGCTGTTCGGCGCCTGTTCGATCCCCACCAGTGAGTTCACCTTCAACGCCAGGGTGACCAGGCCCGGGGCGAGAAACAGCAGACAGGTGCTCATATATGCCAACGTGTAGAACGCGATGAAACGACGGCCCACGGGCTGGATGGGGGTCGCGTCCGGCTCGGCTGGTATGTCGTCCCCGGCTCGAAGCGTCAGCTCGTCCGTGGTGAGGATCGGCGCCGAAGTCGGTTTGATCGGGGGGATCTTGATGTAGCTGCGGGGATCGTCGGACATGAGCGCTCGTTTCGGGGGGCCGCAGCGAGGGTGCGTCCCCAGGCTGAGCGACCAACGCCGGCCCCGAAGCGCTTTCCGCATGACTCGAGTCCATCGTTGTGCTTCTTACAGTACGGCCGTTCCGCGACGTCGGCTCGCCGTCGAGGAACTGCTTCGGCCCGTCACCGCGCTGCCGCCACCTCGGGGACGGTCGTATCGGCCGGTTGCGCCATCTCGGGGCGGGTGGGTTCGTCCGACCCGGGATCGAGTCGGAAGGGTGGGTAGTCGTCGGTCATCAACGCCACGTACGCGATGGTTCGGTACAGCCAGCGGTTGATGCCGAGCAGCAGGTCGAACAAGCCCCGCGGGTATTGACCGGTGATCAACAAGAAGGTGCCCGCGACGACGACGAGCAGGTTGAGTAGCGAGAAGCCGCTCGACGACTGGGCGCCGCTGGCACCCGTGCAGGGCGGACTGGTCGATGACCGTTCCGGAGAGTGTCGCGGTTCCGTCGGCCTCGTTGGTCAGGCGCAGCCCGTCGAACCAGGCCGACCAGCGGCCGTCGAGATGCCCTTCGAGACGGATCTCGTACCGTTCGCCTCCACCATGGACAGCCCCTCTGTCGCTCATGGAGCTCCTTCCCGCCGTTCGCCTGGCTGGATCTCCGCAGGTGGCGGGGATTTCTTGCCTGGTTGCAACGTAGGAGCAGATGTGGTGAGCCGGCATCACCACATGTGGTGATGCCGGTGGTGGTCTCTCGGTCGATCGGCCCGCCCCACGTCGCGGGTGGCGCTGGGTTCAGCGGTCGTTGCGCAGGGACAGTTCCAGCTCAGCCGCACGGCGAACCGCTGCTCGACGACTACTGACGCCGAGCTTGGCGTAGATGCTCTTGGTGTGCGTGCGCACGGTGTTCAACGACACGACCAATTGGCGGGCGATCTCCGGGCCGTCCAGGTCGGTACCGAGCAGCCGGAGCACATCAAGCTCGCGCGGGCTCAGCGGTTCCCTCAGTCCCTGCCGTGAGAGTGGCCGGTCCGCGTTTCGATCCAGCGCGGTCAGCAGGCCTCGGGCGTAGCCCGGGGCGATGCCACGTTTCGTCCCAGCCTTCAGCAGTGTGGACATCGGCGCGCCCTCGTCGACGAAGATCCTCTGGTAACGCTGCGGTTCGGCGACGGTCAACGCTCGCTGCAACGCCGCAACGGCCGCCGCGCATCGCCTCGTGCCTGATGGGCCATGGCCTGAAGGATCAAGATCTCGAGCACGCTTCCCGCCCGCTTCCCCTCCTCCGCCGCCCGCAGCAGCCGGTCCAGAAGCCGGTTCGCTCCGTCGATCGAAACCTGCGTACGCTCCGCGCGGTAGGTAGCGACGAGTACTCGAACCAGGGTGAGGTGCTCGAACTCGCGAAGGTAGCGGGGATCGTCGTCCGCCGACAAGCCACGCTCGTGGCCCCAGCCGACAGCCCGGTCCAGCTCTCCCAGCGCAACAAACAACCGCGCCCGTATCGCCGAGATGGGGCGCACCGGTGGAAAGTAGTCGCCTACGTAGCAGAGCTCGGCCTCGTCGAGCATCCCAATCGCTCCGCGTAGGTCGCCTTCGGACTGCCTGATCCGCGCCAGCGCGACCCGCCAGCGGTAGGGGTTCTGCGGCAACCCGGCCGCATCGCCCAGTTCGCGGCTTCGGTGGAGCTCTTTTGCGGCGTCGGCCAAGTCACCCCTTTCGCAGGGAAATTTCGCTCATGCCGATCAACATGTCCGCGGTTCCTCGCATCACCGAACCGTCAGCCGGCCCTCCAAGATCCAACGCCTCTTGATAAGTGCGCATCGCGTCGTCGAGCCGGCCCTGCGTCCGCCGGATATCCGCCAAGGCGATCGCGCAGCCGAAGGTGTCGGCGATGTGGGCGGCGCGGCGCAGTCCGTTCATGCACTCCGCGTACGCCGCGTACCCACCTTCCAGGTCGCCGGTCGACCACAGGGCGAGCCCCGACAGACCGGCGGCCCCGGCTCGGCCCAAGTGGTCATCGTCGGGCGCCAGATCGATTGCGCGCCGCGTGTGGGTCACCGTGCCGAGTGGATCGCCGCTGGACAGTGCCAGGGCGCCCCGGTAGACCTCGATCATGCCTGCGAGGGCGGCCAACTTCGCGAGAGTCGGCGGCGCCGCGCGCCGCCGACGGATCTGTCGCCTCACCGGAAGCTGTCGGTGGTGGCAAATGTTGTTCGGCCTCGAGCAGTCGGGCCTCCACGCCCTCGGTCCGGCCGGATAGCAGCAGCGCTCCGGCCAATCCGATGCTCAGCGCCGGCCGCGATCTGACCAGATCGTCGGGGAGAGCCTCGAGCCAGCTGCATACGGTCTCCTCCTGCCTGGTCCTGGCCATGTTCGGGATTGCCACCTCTACGAGGTCCGCCGCTCGCCCGAAGTCCTTCGCTGCGATCGCGTGCCGGATCGCCTCCGCAGGTTCGCCGTTTCTGTCGAACCAGTCGCTGGCGCGCAAGTTCAGGTCGGCCAGCTCATCGGGCGCTTCGTCAATCAGGCGGTTCCGGAGAACGTCCGCGAAACAGCTGGTGGTATCGATACCAGCGCCGCCGGTCGTCTAGGCAGAACAGGAACAGGTTGGCTCGCTCCAACGCTGCGAGCGTCGCTCGGCCGTCGGCCTGCCCGGTGACCGCATCGCAGAGCGGACCGTTCAACCGGTCCAGGATCGAGGTGCGTAGCAGGAACCGCTGGACGGGCGCCGGTTGGCTCTGCACAACCTCTTCGACGAGGTAGTCGACGATGTAGCGGTCGTCCCCGGCGAAACCGGCGATGAACGCGGCCGCATCGCCTCGCCCTCGCAGCGAGAGCGCCGCCAGTTGCAGAGCCGCGATCCACCCCTCCGTCCGACGATCGAGCGCGTCGACGTCTGCCCGGGTCAGGTTCAGTCCCATCGCGTCGGTCAGATAGCCGGCCGCCTCGTCCGGCGTGAATCGCAGCTGAGCGGCGCGGATCTCGACCAACTCGCCGCGGCTGCGGAGCCGGGCCACTGGGAGCGGTGGGTCAGCACGGCCGACGATCACGAGCCGCAGCTGTCGCGGCAGGTGCTCGAGCAGAAACGACACACTGTCGTGGACGGCCTGCATGTCGATGAGGTGATAGTCGTCGAGAACGAGCACGATCTCGTCCGGAATGGCGTCGATGTCGTTGATGAGCGTTGCCAACACTGCCTCGGCGGGTGCCCGGGACGACTGGAGCAGGGTCAGCGCGCTGCCGCCGACGGCCGGAGCGACCATCCTCAGCGCCTCGACCACATACGTCCAGAACATCGCGGGATCGTTGTCGCGACGGTCGATCGAGAGCCAGGCGACAGATCCCGCGTGTGCGCCTCCTCGAGCCAGCCATTCCGATATCAGGGTCGTCTTGCCGAAGCCGGCCGGAGCCGACACAAGTGTCAACGTCGCATCCCGACCGCTCTCCAGGAGCGCGTCGAGTCGCGGGCGCACCACGTGGCCGCGTCCCCGCCTCGGAACGTGCAACTTGGTTGCGAGCAATGGCCCAGACATTCCTCCCCCTCTGCGGTCAGTGTGCACCCGTGACCGCCGGTGAGCAGCGGAACCAGGCTCAGGATCGCCGGTGCGGCGAAATCACTGTTCCGTGAGCTCGAGCATGCCTTGCGGGAGACGGTCACCCACGACCTGCAGCTGGGAGGCCGTCGTCGTGAGGTCGTCGAGTTCCCCGGCCGTGAACTCGATGTTGGCTCCGGCCAGGTTCCCCTCGAGGCGGTGCAGCTTGGTGGTCCCGGGGATGGGCACGATCCAAGGTTTCTGGGCGAGCAGCCACCGTGGGTGACCGGCATCGACGCCGCTGCAGCTCGATGTCTACGCATCATCCGAAGCAGGTTTCCTCGGCGGTGGGCGTTGGTTGGGAACCCCCGTTCGGGGGGCGTTACCGCCCATGGCGGTCTCAGCGCGCGGCTGAACCTTGCCTGATCTGAGCCCAGGATGCGCCAGCGCTCGATCGGCTGCCCACCGTGACGCTACAGACGCAGTCGCGTCGGCCCACTCCCAGCTGGGTGACAGAGCACCAGCGGAGGCCGACGCGGTCATGCACGGACATCGGGTGCTCGCAGGCCGGGCATAGAGGCAGGTTCGGACCCTGCTCTGTGGAGGAGATGCTGGACTGATCAGACATGCTCTAGTCCTTGTGCCCTCGAACGGCTGGGCACGACCGCAAGGCAACGCCGACTGGATGCCGGCGGACATCTACCGTGGTGCACCCACTGTACTTCGCACCCCCACTTGCCCATCATCGCCGGCGAACGAGGCCACTACCAGGTAAGCAGCGACCGCAAGAGATCCACCTGATCCGTGATCTCAATGTCGGTGTCGCGTTCGGAACCATCGCTGTACTGGGCCCTCAACCGCAAGAAGACAGGTGAGCCGGACAGGCTGCTGGATCCTTCCCGTCGCAGGGCAACACCAGTGAGCACCGGTGGTGCGTCGGAGCCCATCAGCACCTCTGTCGTCTCCACCGCCGACACCCACCGCGCACCCTCGAGCATGGCGGCATGGTGCTCCGCACAGATGGCCTTCTCGGCGTACTCATCGTCGCCAGCGGGAATGACGAAGGTCTGGTAGCCAGGGCGTTCGCACCGCAACACATCGCAGGTCGGCATGACTACCGCGTTCGCATCAGCCCAGCGGACCGCGTACCTGAAAAACTCTGCAGCCATTGGCGCGCGGAAACAGGCCGGCCAGGCAGCATGCCCCGTGACTCGTTGGGAATCGCCGATGCAGAGCCGGTGCCCTTGGGGTGGCCTGGGCGCGCCACGTCTACCGGGCGGACCGCTCCTCGCGGGGAGAGCCTCCCGACACCGGCGAGAGTTTGTTCACCAAATCGAGGACGTCGGTGTCTAGTTTGCGGCCGCAAGGCCGCCGGGGCCCGTCCACTGAGGCGTCCCGGATCTCCGTCCTGAACTGGGGTCGAAGTGGGCGCTCGAAAGGGTGCGTCAGGAAGTCGGGATGGCCGGAGGGTCACCGCCGGATCAGCTGCGCTTCGCGAGCCAGAAATGATCATCTCCACTTCCACCTGGTCTCGGACGAGTCCGGCGGAAGCTCTGGGATCAAGTGGCCACAGCCTACTCGCGAGAGTGAACGGTTGCCTCTCGGTCGGCGGACACTGACGGCGCAGCAACGGCTGGAAGTGCGGTCATGCTCTGGAACACTCCCTACGGCGGATGCAGCTCTGCACGCGGGTAGCGTTCGCATGCTCCGCTGGCGAGTGTCGTGCCGATGGACGTCGCACTCGCCTGGGCCGATTATCAAGCCCAGATCGTAGATCTCGGAACGAACGAGCCAGTTGTCGGAATCGATCTTCCGGCGCCAGTTCTTCAGCACTAGCCAGCGTCGTAGTCCGGTTCAGATCGCTTGATGACGATTTGTTTGTGGCCATGCAGTGGTCGTTCCACGCCCGAGGCACCCTGGCCGAGTTCACCGCCAGGAACGTCGGTCTCAATGTGGACGGCTCGGTCCACGACCCGACCGATCCGGTTCGGCTACTGGTCAACGTCCTCGACCGGAAGATCAGACGCCGGGCGCGGCGCGCGGCTAATCCGGCATGGTTGAGGGTGGGACGACGGAGTCAGGAACTCGTGTGCCTCGGCTTCGGGCCGGACAGGCCGCTGACGAATCAACGAATGGCTGGCGGGTGGCTCCGCGCTGTCTGATGGCACGCGGCCCACTGATTGAGCTCATCGGCCAGGTCGCGGGCCGTCTGGGGAGTCAGGCTCGGGCCGCCGTCGGTGGCTACGACATGAAGCCGGTGGTCCGCACTCACCAGCGCGAGCTCGTGACCGGCCTCATCCTGCACCGTGATCCCGTGTGCCCCGTTGCGGTGTACGTAGGTGGTCACGACAACTCCCCCGAGTTGCGCCTCTCAGTTACTCAGTTGAACGCGCCAGCGCGTCCCGTGATGCACCCAAGGACGGATCGGCGATAGCCACTGCCGCTGGCGTAGATATCGAACTCAAGGAATCGTTCGGCGAGAATTCCGACGAGTTTCGACCTGGCTGAATTCACGACGTGCCATTAACGCGGCCGTCCTGACGCGCGTTGACTCGGGGGCAGTGATGGATTGAGTATTGAGGGTGGCCAGTGCCGCTCGCAGGCGGGGTGATCAGCAACGAGTGAGGAATCCCACTGCGCATGAGTACCACCCGGGTATCGAGGCGTCCAGGTGACCCGTCGAGCCTGGGTGCGGCTCGACAACGCCTCCAACATCTTCTTGGCCGCCCGGAGCGACGCCGATCCGAAGGTGTTCCGGCTCAGCGCGGAGATGGATCACGACGTGAGCCCCGAGCTGTTGCAGAGATCCCTCGAGGAGACGTACGACCGCTACCCGCTCTACCATGCGCTGCTGCGCAGTGGGGTGTTCTGGTACTACCTCCAAGACAGTGACCTGCGCCCACTCGTCACCGCGGAAGATCAGCCAACCTGCGCCCCCATCTACCAGGCAGATCGGCGCCGCCTCTTGTTCCGAGTGCTGCATCATCGTCGGCGGATCATCCTCGAGGTGTTCCACGCGCTCTCCGACGGCGCCGGTGCGCTGTGGTTCCTCTCCGACCTGGTGGTCGCTTACACCCGGCTTTGCGATCTCGAGCAGACGGGTCCGCTCGAGAGCTCCTCCGGGGGCAACGCGGTGCAGCCCGAGCTGGGTCGGACCAGAAGGGACCCAGCCGGGCGTTGACCCTGCAGGGCCGAAGCATGAACTGACCGGAGACGACTTCGCGCACTACTTCCGCCGACGCCGACGCCACCGCGCGTCCCGTCCCGAGTCTGCGTTCAGCCGCGCCGCTGCGCCGGCGGCGCTGACCATCGCGGTCGATCCCCGCTCGACGCCCGAGGCGGCTAGGAGCCCAGCCGATCGACCCGGCAGTCGTCCGGAAAGGTGTACCAGATCCGGGGGACCCGTACCCCGGACAACCGTACGCGGGTCGTCGAGCTCAGCATGCCCACCAGGGACGTACTCGCCCTCGCGCGCGCCGAGGGTGCCACGCTGACCATGTATCTGACCGCGCTGTTCTTCGAGTCCGTTCGCAGGTCATCGGACGGCTTCGGCACGAACTGCGCCTTGGCCGCATCGGTGCCGGTGAATCTGCGCCAGTTCTTTCCCTCGACGTCGGCCCGCAACTTCTTCGCGACCGTCCGGGTGGAACACACCTACGGCGTAGGCATCGATGACCTCGGCTCGGTCTGCCGACACCTCGAGAGTCAGTTCCGCCCGAAGGCCACCCCGGAAGCGTTGGAGAAGAAGCTGCGAAGGTTCATCCGATTCGAGCGGAGTCCGATCCTGAGGATCGTGCCGCGGCCGCTCAAGGACGTGATCTTGAAGCTGGTCAATTGGCGAAGCAACCAGGGCTTGAGCGTCGCGGTCTCGAATTTGGGCTTGGCGACGCTGCCGGCACCGGCCGATTCGCGGGTGGCGCGAATGCTCTTCCACGTCTCCGCCGTCCGGCCGCAACTGTGTGCCATATCCCATGCTGGGCTGCTCACGATCAGCTTCACCTCACCGTTCGCCGAGACCGGTCACATCCGGGAGTTCACTCGGTTGCTCACCGGAAACGGGGTCGACGTGTCGCTTGCCGCGGCGCGAGTGACCGAGGTCGAACTCGCGGAGAGCGAACCATGAGGCGCTGTACGGGGTGTGCCGTCGACATCGAGGGCAACTGGTCCCGTTGCCCCTTGTGCACGGCCACCCTCACGGGTCAGGCGGTCGCCAGTCCACTGCCAGCGGTGCCTCTCAGATTCTCCCGCCGGCTGCTGTTGAGGGTTCTGTTCCTCATCTCGATCTCGGTGATCGTGGCGTCTTTCGCCGCTCAACTGCTCTTCGACCGAGGATTCGCCGGCATCGGGGTCCTTCGTTCGGTGTGGCTGGGGGTGATGACCATGTGGCTCGTGGTGTTGATGGCCGTACGGAAACGCCGGAACGTCGCCAAGGGCACCGTGTACCTCGTCGTCCTGGTCGGCCTGATCTGCGTGTACTGGGACTACCTCACCGGGTGGCGCCGATGGTCGCTGACGTATGCCGTGCCGATCGTCGACGCCGGTTCGATCGTTGCCGTGCTGATCACGGTCCGGGTCATGCGCATCGAGGTCGGCGAGCACATCCTGTACAGCGGATTGACGGTGCTGCTAGGGCTGGCTCCCATCGCATTCCTCGCCTTGGGTTGGGTGACGAACCCGCTACCGTCAGTCACCTGCGGCGCGGTCAGCCTGCTCGTTCTGGTCGTGATGCAACTCGCCGCAGGCCCCGAGGTACGGCACGAACTCTCCAAACGCCTGCACCTCTAGTTGCTGAGCGGCGCAGCCTGAGTCTCATTGACGCGGAGGGCGCTTTGAGGGCGCATTGTGTCGCAAAGAGCGCTTGTAGGGCGCGAAAGATGGCTCTGAGCAGGAGAGACAGCATCTGACAAGGGGAGCTGACGAGGGACTCGAACCCCTAACCACCTGTTTACAAGGTCCGTCCTGGACTGCCGTCAACGTCCGTTGACGCCCTGATTGCCTCTCGGTCAGCATGCCACCGTCGACCGGTTGCCTGCCGCGTTGCCGTCAGGGTTGCTGCCGACGGACCTCTTCGTCCCGAAGGACGATTTGGTGGCCTGGCTGGGCCTCTTGGGAGCGTCGGTTGCGTGCGTGAGTGTTCAGGTCTGACCCTGCCTGCGTGGACCGATCGTCACTCAGTTGGTTACTCACTCGGTCGCAGTGCGTTGCCGTATGGTTCGCGACTGCCACGGTCCCTGCTCTCGAGGGTCAGGCTGAACCGTTCGGGGGGATAGGCCGTCTTCATGGGCGAGGCCTCGGCTTGTGCGGGGTCCACAGGTGGAAGGCAGGGTTAGACATGTCGTCACAGCCTCCAGCAGCCGGCTCGGTTCGTACGACGGCGCCTAGGCTTCGATCGCTGATGGTCTGGCGCCTATTGAGTGCGCTTGTGCTGCTCGTGATGGGCGGGATCCATCTCTACCTTGTGTTCTACGGAGTAGGCGGGATGCTCGGTGTCCTGTTCGTGCTCAACGCGATCGGCGCGCTCGTGCTGGCAATCGCGGTCATGGTGCTGCGCGGGCGGCTGCTGTTGCTGGCAACGGTGCTGAGCCTTTTGTTCATGGTGGGCACGCTGGTTTCGCTGGTGCTCGCGCTGACCGTGGGTCTGTTTGGCATTCACGAGGTCTTGAGCTTCAGGCTGGTGCCGACCACGCTGGTCGTGGAGTCCGTCGGCGCGATCATCTTGGCGATAACCGTGGCGCAGGTGGCGAGGTCGCGAGCAGCCTGACGATCCGCCATGCGGCATTGGCAGCCTGCCACGCACCTGCCCTGGGCGGGCCCACACACAGCTGGACCGACTGACCAGAATCGACTCCGATGACGAGCTTGGAAGACGTACCGGAGAGGATCGGCTGAGCGCATTTCACCTTGTCAAAGCCGAGGAACTCCCGGTTACGGTGCCGGTCCTTGCACAGCCCGGTCACCGTGCCGGTGGCGATCTCCAACGCGGCGAACAAGGTCGTGGTGCCCGTGGCGGACGTAGTCGTGGGTGCCGTCGTCGGCATCTTTGCCGACCGCCCGAGCATCGTCCGACTCGTCAGTGCCGTGAGACAGAAAGCGCGAACTGATGGGAGTCTCGACAAAGCTCGCCCGGCCAGCGTCGATGAACCACAGCGACCCACAACTAGAGGACACGCCGACGGCCAGCGACGCCACCTCGTTACGCACTCCTTGCCGGACCAACTGGAAGTACCGACGCTTAGGTGCCAACAGCGATGATCACCAGCTGGCTGGGCCATAGCTCCGTGGCCTTCACTGAGCGGACCTACGTGCACGGCCAGGTGGAACTGCTGTCGGACCTGGGCCGGACCTGGGCACAGACCCGATCGGGGGAGGACCAGTGAACCGCCAGCCCGGATGCAGCCTGTGTGCACCGGGGTGTGCCGCTGGCCAGAACGTTGTGCCACTGGTGTGCCACTGGGACATCCAGCTGGCTGGGATCAGAAACAAAAACTGCCTCTGACTAGGTAATTCATAGAGCTGGCGAGGGGACTCGAACCCCTAACCACCTGTTTACAAGACAGGTGCGCTACCGATTGCGCCACGCCAGCGGGTGCCGAGGGAAGCGTACCGAAGCGGGCGGGAGCGAGCCGCCTGCTTTCAGCGCAGGCCGGGGGCGCCGACGAACAGCACGCCTTGGCCGGTGTACGTCGCCGGCTCGTCGGCGTAGACGAACGCGGACTGTCCGCGCACGAGATCGATGGTGCCGTCCGTGGTCTCCAGCCGAGCCGAGCCTTTCACCACCAGCACGACCCGACCGAAGCCGGCGGCGGGCAGCGGACGTACCGCGTCCGGGTCGGGCACGATCCGCCAGAGGGCGAACTCCTCGGCCGGCGTCTGGTACGCGAAGACACCCGGCCTCTGCTCCAGGACGGGGACCGGGGTCGGGCAGCTCGGCGCGAACTCCAGCACGTCGATCAGCTCGTCGACGTCGATGTGCTTCGGGGTCAGTCCGCCGCGCAGCACGTTGTCGGAGTTGGCCATGATCTCGATCCCGCCGCCGCGCAGATAGGCGTGCAGGTCGCCGGGCGGCAGAAAGATGGCGTCGTACGGCCCGAAGGCCACCCGGTTCATCATCAGCGCGGCGAGGATCCCGGGGTCGCCGGGATAGAACTGCGCGATCTCGACCGCGGTCTGGCCGAAGGCGGCCAACTCGCGATCGTCGTCGGGCGGGCTGCCGGCCACCGTCAGGAGGTCCTCGACGACGCCCCGGGCGAACGTGGTCCGGCCCAGCTGGAGCAGCCGGCGGAAGACGACGGCGAGCGACTCGGCGGTGCCGTCGCGCAGCGGCTCGACCAGGCGGAGCGCCGACGCCACGCCGAGCCGGACGAACAGCTCGTAGGTCTCTTTCGGCTCGCGGAACCCGCACAGCGCCTCGGTCGGCTGCAGCGCGCAGAGCAGCTCGGGCTTGGGCCAGCCGTCGCGGTAGTTGCGGTACGGCGCGTCGCGCGGCACGGCCAGCAGCCTGCTCGCGGGCGTAGCCCGCCTCGGCCTGGGCGCGGGTCGGATGCGCCTGCAGCGACAGCGGCTGCGCGGCCGCCAGCACCTTCATCAGGTACGGACAGCCGCGGCCCGTAACCGGCGACCGGCGCGCGCGCCGATCAACGCGTTCCGGCTCGTCGGCGATCAGCTCGGTCGAGCGGCGTGCCGTCGACCGAGGACGGGTGCAGCGGGTGGGCGCCCAGCCAGAGCTCGGCCTGCGGCTCGCCGGTCGGCTCGACGCCGAGCAGCTCGGGGATGACGGTGGTCGAGCCCCACGCGTACGGCTGAATGGTGCCGGTCAGCAGGCGCATCTGAGTCACTCCCGCCGCCGCCGAGACGGCCGCCTGCCAGCGGTCCAGGGTCCGCATCGCGCCGAGGGTGCTGGCCCACGGGACCAGCGGCGACTCGAGCTCGCCGGCCCGCAGGCAGCGCATGACCTCCTGAGCCTCGAAGGTGTAGCCGCAGACCCGGCAACTGGGTGACGAACACCTCCGGCTCGCCGTCGCGCTCCCGGATCAGCAGAAGCTCCTCCGGCTTGATGAAGTTCTCGAACACGAGCGAGCCGCGCGGTCCCGAAGACCTCGAGGCGGGTCGGCAGGTCGGTCACCAGCGAGCAGACGATCGTCGCGGTCGCGGCCGGCCGGTCGTCGCGGGCGGCGAAGGTCAGCGACCGCAGCCGCGTGGATGTCGACACCGGTCTCGCCGATCGATCCGAAGCCGTCGAGCCCGTCGGGCTCACCGAGGAACAGGTCGACGGCGTGCACCGGGTAGACGCCGAGGTCGAGGATCGCGCCGCCGGCCTGCGCCGGGTCGAGCAGCCGGTGGGAAGCGTCACCGTCGAAGGCGAAACCGAAGGTGCAGGCCACGTGCCGGACAGCGCCGATCTCGCCGGCAGCGACCAGCTCGGCGGCCTTCCGGATCAGCGGATTGGTCCGGTTCCAGACCGCCTCCATCAGGAAGCGCGCCGCGCTCGCGGGCCAGGTCGATCAACGACTGCGCCTCGGCGGCGGACACGGTGAGCGGCTTCTCGACCAGCACCGCCTTGCCGGCGCTCCAGGCAGGTCCGGGCCGAGGCGTAGTGGTCGTTGTGGACCGATGCGACGTAGACGACGTCGATGTCGGGGTCGGCGGCGAGCTCGTCGACCGACGCCGTACGCCCGGGCGAAGCCGTACTCGGCGGCGAAGGTCTCGGCCTTGTCCAGGCTGCGCGAACAGACGCCGACCAGCTCGCGCCTCGTCGGTGAGCAGGGCCAGGTCGCTGGGCGAGCACCGAGGCGATGTGGCCGGTGCTGACGATGCCCCAGCGGGTACGGTCGGCCTCGGTCACCGCACCATCTGAAGCTGATCCGACCGCTTCGTGGGCGATCTGTGCCTCGGTGAGTCGCACATCGCGGCCACGGCGGTGCGAATGACATCGGTGTGGTTCCGGTCCTAGGATGGCCGTCATGGCGACAGCTTCGAGCCCCGAACGCGGTAACGGTCGCGGTCGGCGAGCTCAGCGCACGCGATGCCGAGATCCTGGCCTTCGAGCGGCAGTGGTGGAAGTTCGCCGGGGCCAAGGAGCAGGCCATCCGGGACAAGTTCGCGATGTCGGCCACCCGCTACTACCAGGTGCTCAACGCCCTGATCGACCAGCCCGAGGCGCTCGCCCACGATCCGCTGCTGGTCAAGCGACTTCGCCGGCTCCGGGCCAGCCGGCAGCGGCAGCGGTCGGCGAAGCGGCTCGGCATCGATCTGAACATCGACGCCTGAGGTCCCTCGAAGCTTCAGAACGGTTGACCGGAATAGTCCCGGTCACGTGTTCTAGATCTGGCGAGGGCGGCCCGCGAGGCGGCCGAGGTCGCGAATCAGGGCCCGGAATCCGGCGCCGATCGAGCGGGTGGGCAGGTCGGCGTAGCCACCGAGCGCCAGGCCGGCCTGCCGCTCGAAGAAGTTTCGGGACGCCCGGTCGCCGGTACGCAGCCAGGACCAGCCCATGAACACCGAGTAGAGCAGATAGAAGGGGAGTCCGAGGCAGTACAGGTACTGCCAGGTGTGTCGCTCCTCGTGGGTCAGCAGGGTCGGCAGCCCGGCCAGCAGGGTGTCCCAGTCGCGGGCCGTGGTGGAGACGTTGCCGATGGTGAAGGCCCCGGCGACGGGAAAGCGGAACCGATAGCCCTCGCCGAGGATCAGCCCGCGGGGACCGCGGCGGAAATGAGCGCCGCCGATGGCGCCGACCGCCAGTCCGAGCAGCGTCGACAGGTTGACGAGGTTGCCGACGAGGCGCAGCCACTGCAGCGGGGCCTGCGGCCCGACGGGGCCAGTCCAGATGGGCCAGTCCAGACGAGGCCGGTCCAGACGAGGCCGGCCGATCGCTGGTGCTGTCCGCGGCACGTGGGCTCATGGTGATGATGAGTACAGCCCGGAGCCGGTCGATACGCAAGAGCGGGACGCGGTTCAGGGAGCGTCTCAGCTGATGAGCAGCGCATCCACGATCCGGACGATCGGCTTCGCGGGACACGCGCAGCCGCCTAGGCTTGGGCCATCTCATCCAGAGGGGGACGAGGGATTCGGCCCGATGACTCCCCGGCAACCGGCCAGATCAGCTGAACACGGTGCCAACTCCGACTCGACCGAAGGCCGGTCGAGACAGATGACGCGAAGGATCGATGTTGCGATGACCGCACTGGTCGACACCGAGTTCCCGGCCCCCACCGGCGTACGTCCGGGCGCGTTCGGCAACGCCACCCACCTGGTCTGTCGGGCCTGCGGCGCCAAGAGCCCGCTCGGCCCGTTCTACGCCTGTATGGAGTGCTTCGGACCGCTCGAGGTCGGCTACGCATACCCGACGATCACCCGCGCGCAGATCGAGGCCGGCCCGAAGTCCATCTGGCGCTACCAGCCGCTGCTGCCGGTGCCCGCCGACATCGCCACGTTCCGGTCCACCGACCCCGGCTTCACCCGGCTGGTCGACGCCCGTCAGCTGGCCGACGAGCTCGGTCTGCGGCAGCTGTGGGTGAAGGACGACTCCGGCAACCCGACCCACTCGTTCAAGGACCGGGTCGTCGCGGTCGCGCTGTCCGCGGCGCGCGAGCTGGGTCTGCAGGTGCTGGCCTGCCCGTCCACCGGCAACCTCGCCAACGCGGTCGCCGCCGCGGCCGCCCGGGCCGGCATCAAGTCGGTCGTGTTCATCCCGAAGGACCTCGAGCCGCAGAAGATCATCGCGTCGGCGATCTACGACACGACGCTGATCGCGATCGAGGGCGACGTACGACGACGTGAACAAGCTCGCCAGCGAGATCGCCGGTGAGGAGGAGGGCTGGGCGTTCGTCAACGTCAACGTCCGGCCGTACTACGCCGAGGGCTCCAAGACCCTCGCGTTCGAGATCGCCGAGCAGCTCGGCTGGCGGCTGCCCGACCAGATCGTCATCCCGGTCGCGTCCGGCTCGCAGCTGACCAAGATCGACAAGGGGATCGGTGAGCTGATCAAGCTCGGCCTGGTCGAGGACAAGCCGGTGAAGATCTTCGGCGCCCAGGCCACCGGCTGCTCGCCGATCGCCCAGGCGTACCGGGCCGGCTACGACGTTGTCGCGCCGGTCAAGCCGACCACCATCGCCAAGTCTCTGGCGATCGGCAACCCGGCCGACGGCCCGTACGTCCTCGACGTCGTCCGCCGGACCGGTGGCGTGATCGCCGACGTCGGCGACGACGTGGTGGTCGACAACATCCGCCGGCTGGCCCGGACCGAGGGCATCTTCGCCGAGACCGCCGGCGGGGTGACCCTCGGCGTGACCGCGAAGCTGATCGCCGACGGAGCGCTCGATCCGGCCGCCGAGACGGTGATGATCAACTCCGGCGAGGGGCTGAAGACGCTGGACGCGGTGAGCTCGCTGGTCGGGCCGCGCGTTACGCTGCCGCCGCACTACGACGCGTTCACCGAGTTCTGGGAGGCGAACGCGTGACCGTCCGTTCCTCCGAAAGGCGACCCTCATGACCGCATCGGTCCGGATCCCGACCATCCTGCGCAGCTACACCGGTGGCGCGAAGGAGGTCGAGGCGGACGGCTCGACGCTGGCCGAGCTGCTGGACGCCCTCGATGCGGCCCATCCCGGGTCTGAAGGGCCGGGTGCTCGACGAGAACGGGGCGCTGCGCCGGTTCGTCAACATCTACGTCGGAGACGAGGACGTCCGGTTCGTCGGCGGACTCGAGGCGCCGGTCGACGACGGCGCGAAGGTCTCGATCATCCCGGCGGTCGCCGGCGGCTGCTGAGGCCGCCGCCGTGTTCGATGATCGCGCTCCGCGCTCCAGGGTCATGAGCTTCGCCACATCTCGGTCGTTCGTCGCGAGTCGCGACGACGAAAAGCGTGTCGCCGCGACTCGCTCCTGCACTCCCGAGAGGCTCCGCTCGTGACCGTGACCTCGGTTGCCGGGAAGTCGCCGCAGATCGCCGAGGGCGCATGGGTCGCGCCAGGCGCCCACGTGATCGCCGACGTACGCCTCGGCGCGGGTGTGTCCATCTGGTACACGGCCGTCCTCCGCGGGGACCTGGACTCCATCACGTTCGGCGAGAACAGCAACTTCCAGGACGGCTGCGTCGCGCATACCGATCCGGGATTCCCGGTAGTGGTCGGCAGCGGTGTCTCGGTCGGGCACCGGGCGGTGCTGCACGGCTGCACCGTTGAGGACGACTCGCTGATCGGGATGGGCGCGGTCGTGCTGAACGGGGCGGTAGTCGGCACCGGCTCACTGGTCGCGGCCGGCACCGTGGTTCTGGAGGGCACCGTCATTCCGCCCAACTCGCTGGTCGCCGGCGTGCCGGGCAAGGTGCGGCGGGAGACCACCGAGGACGAGCGGGCGCATATCCGGGCCAACGCGGTGCACTACACCGAGCTGCGCGACGCCCACGCCGCCGCGGCTGAGCCGACGAGCTCGAGCGACCTCCCTAAACGACGAGACCCGCTGCCGTCACCCGAAGGTGACGGAAGCGGGTCCCGGTCAGCTGGATCGCCAGCTCAGCTTCTGGGCGTTCACATCGGACACGCTCAGGGTGATCGGGCCGTTGGTCACCCCGGAGCCGGCGTAAGCCGCCGGTCAGCAGGGGTCCAGAAGTTGGACTTGATCTGCGCGGTGTAGGTACCCGCGGTGATCGAGGGAACCAATGCGGCAGGGTCGAGTCGGGCGGACCCGCATAGTTCCAGCCGTAGGAGTCCGGTCCCTTGTTGGTTCCGGTCGGTGCGATCGTCCAGGCAAGCGCGTACTGCCAACGGACCCGCGGGTTGGTGTCCGGGTAGCCGCCGACCACCGCGCAGTCGTGCACGTGGCCGATCGAGTACATCACCTGGCCGATCGGCAGGATGTCGTAGGAGGCGCCGTGGCAGTCGTTGACGGTGCTGATGTTGCCGGTCGTCGGATCACCCGCGAACGTGCCCTCGGAGTTGGCGGTCGGGATGCGGATCGTCTGATTCGCGGCCCATGGCAGGGTCGAGCCGTCGTCGTGCTGACCGAGCCCATGCCGTAAGCGGGGGTCCCGGTGAGGCCCGTGAAGGAGCCGATGATGACCCGGCTGCCGTCGGCGCCAGCACCATCGACCGGACGGTGCCGCCGTCAGCCGTCGGCTTCCAGGTGGACGACAGGGCGCCGGTGCCGGAGTTGACCGCCGCCAGGTTGGTGCGGGTGCTGCCGTTCAACGGCGCCGTAGCCGCCGATGTAGAGCGTCGAGCTGGAGGCGGCCAACGCCTTCACCTGATTGCTCACATTCGGCGCGAAGTTCAGCGCGCCGGTCGCGGTCACGAACGCAGCCACGTGGTTGCGCGCCGCGCCGTCGACGGTGATGAAGTCACCACCGACCGACCGGCCGGCAGCGGATCCGCGGTGTCGGATCCCCGCTGTCGGAACCCCAGGGCATCATGTCGGCCATGTCGTCAGCCGCCGCACCAACCGCCGCCGAGGTGCTCGCCCGGGTGATCGCCACCGTGGCAGGACCCGAGGCGAGCCCGCGCGAGGACCAGGTCCGGGCGGTCGAGGAACTCGTCGACCACCGGCGCCGGGTGCTCGTCGTGCAGGCCACCGGTTGGGGCAAGTCGGCGGTCTACTGGGGCGCGACCGCGGCGCTCCGCGAACGGGGCGCCGGGCCGACCCTGGTGGTGTCACCGTTGCTCGCACTGATGCGCGACCAGATCTCGGCCGCGCAGCGGGCCGGGCTGCGCGCGGCGACCATCAACTCGACGAACGTCGACGAGTGGTCGGCGGTGCTGGCCGAGCTCCGCGGCGGGCGGGCTCGATCTGCTGCTCGTCTCGCCGGAGCGGCTGGCCAATCCACGGTTCGCCGCCGAGCTGCCCGAGCTGCTGGCGAGCTGCGGGCTGCTGGTGATCGACGAGGCGCACTGCGTCTCGGACTGGGGCTTCGACTTCCGGCCGGACTACCAGCGGCTGACCAGGACCCTGCTCCAGTTGTCGCGACGACACCCCGGTGCTCGCGACCACCGCGACCGCCAACGAGCGGGTGACGGCCGACGTCGCCGCCCAGCTCGGACCCGACACGGTCACGTTGCGCGGCTCGCTGGCCCGGGCGTCGCTGCGGCTGTCGGTGGTGCCGGGGCTGACCACCCTGCAGGGGTACGCCTGGGTCGCCGACGCGCTCGCCGCGATGCCCGGATCCGGCATCGTGTACGTCCTCACCGTCGCCGAGACCGAGCGGCTCGCGGCCTTCCTGCCGCGAGCGCGGGCTGGACGTCGCGGCCTACTCGGGGCAGACCGAGAACCGCGAGGAGCTGGAGGACCGGCTACGAGCGAATGAGGTCAAGGCGCTGGTCGCGACCTCAGCGCTCGGCATGGGATACGACAAGCCTGACCTGGCGTTCTGCATCCATCTGGGCTCGCCGTCGTCGCCGGTGGCGTACTACCAGCAGGTCGGTCGGGCGGGCCGGGCGCTGGACAGCGCGGTCGCGGTGCTGGTCCCGGGATCATCGGACGAGCGGATCTGGGAGTACTTCGCGACCGCCGGCATCCCGACCGACGACCAGGTGGAGCGGATCCTCGACGCGCTGGCCGACGGGCCGCAGAGCGTGCCGGGCATCGAGGCGGCCACCGGGATCCGCCGTGGCCGGCTGGAGACCCTGCTGAAGATCCTCGCGGTCGACGACATCGTCGTGCGGGGCCGGGACGGGTGGGGGGCGACGGGCACCCGCTGGTACTTCGACGAGGCCAAGTGGACAGCGCTGCGGCAGGTGCGCGCGGCCGAGGCGGACCTGATGCGGCGGTACGCCCACGGCGAGGGCTGCCTGATGGAGTTCCTGCAGCTCGCGCTGGACGATCCTTATCCGCGGGCCTGCGGGCGGTGCTCGGTCTGCACCGGTGAGCTGCCGGAGCCCGGAGCGGCACCCGACAGCGACACGGTGCTGGCCGCCCAACGCTTCTTCCGCGGGCAGGACGTGGTCATCGAGCCGCGAAAGATCTGGGCCAGTGGGTTACCCGGGCGCAAGGGCAAGATCACCGGTGTGGCGTCGGGCCGGGCCCTGGCGTTCGCCGACGACCCGGCCTGGGCAGAGGGCATCTCTGGCTTGTGGCGGAGCGATCAGCCGGCCCCGTCGGAGGTGCTGGACGGGATCGTCGACGTGCTGAAGCGCTGGTCGCGGACCTGGGAGCGTCCGGTCGCGGTGGTCCCGATGCCGTCCCGGCGCTACCCGTTGCTGGTCGGCTCGGTGGCCGAGCACGTGGCCCGGATCGGCCGGCTGCCGCTGGTCGACGCGCTGGAGGTGACCGGCCCGGCACCGGCTGCCGAGTCCGCCTCGGCCGTCCGGGCGAAAGATCTGCTGGCCCGGACGACTCTTCGCGAGGGCGTCCGGCTCGACGGACCGGTGCTGCTCGTCGACGACCTGGTCCGGACCCGCTGGACCGTCACCGTCGCGTCGGCGCTGCTGGCCGAGGCCGGCGCGAGTTCGGTGCTGCCGCTGGCGATCCACCAGCTTCCGTGAGGGCGCACCGGGGTCGATCAGTCGCCGGCGAAGATTTCGGCGACCGTCTCGCCGGGACTCCTGCCGGCTCCGGACCAGACGCCGCCCGGGATCGAACCATGCCGGGACGTCCGTCGGCCGTGCCCGCCGTCAGCCGGCCAGCCCGGCCTGGATCGCGATCTTGGCCGCGGCGGTCCTGGTCCGCACCTCGAGCTTGGTGAAGATGTTGCTCAGGTGCCGGTTGGTGGTGCGTTCGCTGATGAACAGCCGTTCGGCGATCTGGCTGTTGGTCAGCCCCTCCGCCAGTACGGTGACCACTTCGCGCTCGCGCGGGCTCAGTCGGCTGATCGCGGATGGGGCGATCGATGGCGATAGGTCCGCCGCCCGGTCGGCCGGCCGGTCGGTGGATGACCGGTCGGTGGATGGCCCCTCGGTCGATGACACGTCGGCGGCTGCCGACCAGACCGGGCCGCCGGTCTCGACCAGGACGTGCCGCAGCAGCCAGCCGTCGACGTACCCGGGGCCGAATTCCAGGACGCAGGGGAGCACGGTCGCCGATCCGACGGTGACGGCGGCGCGGAAGGGCGCGAATCCCATGGAGCGCAGCACCGGACCGAGGACGCCCCACTGTGCGGTGGCGATGTAGGTACGCGCCAAGCTGCGACGAAGCTCGAGGTACTGCCGTTTGATGTCGACGATCATGGCGCCCAGCTCCGGCGAGTGCAGCTCACCGCGACGCGCGCCGAGCGCTCGCCGATGCAACAGCGCGTCTTCGTCGTCGGCCAGTGGCCTCCTGCGGACATCCTCGAGGAACACGGCGAGCACGGGGTCAGCCCGGGCGAGGGCACGATCCACCTCACTCACCCGGACCACGACGCTGAAGGCGGTGACCTCGCCATCGGCGCCGCGGGCCACCACGAACCGGTCGTGGTGGGAGTGCCACCACCGCTCGATCAGGACCGCACCCGACGAGCCGTCGAAGGTCTCGGTGATCGCCAGGATGGCCGGCAGATCGTCGACGGCCGCCTGCTCGACCGGATGCTGCTGGTCACCGGGCGGAACGTAGCTGTTCCGGATGATCGGGTTCTGCACCAGGAACAGCAAGTCGGCGGTCGCGTCCCAGCTGTTCCCGCCGGCGGCGTCGCGGAGGACGGCGCCGGCGGCCCGGCGACGAAGCTGCTGAACGCGGATCGGGTCGCGGATCTCGAGAGCGCCGCTGATCACCTGGTGGGCGACGCCCTGCAGCCGAAGGCCGGACGCGGTGGTGGTCACGAACGGCAGGCCGCGCAGCAGACGCCACGCCGCCTCGACCGAGCCAGGTGCTGGCTCCTCGTCGGTCAATACCGCGGCGAGCAGGGGCTGGGTCACCCGACGCAGGACTGCGGCGGCCTCGACGGTGGTTCGGTCGGCGTCGCTCAGGTCCTTGAGCAGCACCTCGAACAGTTCTTCGACGACCTCGGCGGGCGGCCCCTCAGTCAGCTCCAGGTCCGGGTGGCGGGCGAACGCCTCGGCGGCAAGCTCCAAGGCGAGGGGATGTCCGCGGCCGAACCGGAGGACCAGTTGCTGCAGATCCGCCGACAACGGATGGCGGCCGACCAGCTTCTGTGCGTCGGCATCGGTCAGCGGACCGACCGCCAACTCGGCGAGAAGCCGGCGCCAGCCGGGAGCCGTCCGCCAGGCGACGTTGGGCGGTCGCCGGCCCACGATGACCGTCGTCACGGCGGCGGGAAGAGTGACGAGCAGGCTGTTGCGGATCCAGCCGTCGATCAGATTCAGCCGCTCGTAGGCATCGATCACGATCACCGATACTCCGGCCGCAGCAAGGGCGGCGGCCGCGTCGGCAGGCGTCGCCGGCGGCGTCGGACCCAACCCGTCGGCGGCCGCTCGCCAGATGCCGTCCGGCGTCGGCTCGACGTCGTGCCCATCCAGTGTCAACACGGGCAGTCCCGCGGCGGCCAGCGTGCCGCGAACCAGCACGGACTTGCCGATGCCGCCCGACCCCCAGACAAACACGACCGCAGGGCCGTGGCCGGGCCGCACCCAGTCCCGGAGCTGGGCCGACTCCCGTTTGCGCCCGACGAGCTCGGCATCGGCAGCCTCGGCGATGCGTTCCCGGATCTGCCCTGCCCCAGGGTCCACGACTGCAACGTTAGCCTCGACGCCGGCCGCGGTAGGAGAGTGCCGCGGGCGCTCCCTCGGACGGAGACGGCCTGGCCGTGGAGCGATCGCTCCAATGCCGAAATGGGGCATCCGACCGATGCCCTGGCCCGCTCGGAATTCGTACTGTCGTGGCATGACAAACACCACTCTTTCTGACAGCGGGTCGATGGTCGAAGTGCCAGCAGCTCGTCCCCACCCACCCGCCACCTCCGACCACGCCCCGACCACGAGCATCGGACCGGATCCGGCGCTGGTCGAGGCATTCGCCGGTCGGGTGATGACCGACTTCGCCGCCGCAGCGTCGACGGCCATGACCGTCGTCGGCGACCGACTCGGGCTGTACGAGGCGCTGGTCGGCGCCGGTGCGTTGACCGCCGACGACCTCGCGACTCGTACCGGCCTCAACCGTCGGCTGGTCGCCGAGTGGGCCGCCGGTCAGGCGGTCGCCGGGTACCTCAGCTACCAGCCGACCGGCCCGACGTACGAGCTGCCGATCGAGCACGCCCTGGTGCTGGCCGCCGCCTCGCCGGCGTACGTCGTCGGTGCCGGGGAGATCGTCGCCGGGCAGTACGCCACGCTGACCGAACTGGAATCGGCGTTCCGCGGAGACGGCGGGGTGGACTACAGCCGTTTTCCGCACACGCTCAAGCACGGCATCGAGCGGTTCTTCGGCACCGCCTACCGACACCAGCTCGCCGAGCTCTGGTTCCCGGCGGTCCCGGGCCTCGTCGACAAGCTGGCCGATGGCGCCCGGGTGGCTGATGTCGGCTGCGGACACGGCGCCGCCACGCTGCTGATGGCCGGCCGGTGGCCACGATCGACCTATCGCGGCTTCGATCTCGACGAAGACTCGATCGCGGTCGCCCGAAATCGCGCCGTCGAAGCCGGTCAGCCGGCCGATATCTACTTCCAGGTCGCCCAAGCGACCAGCTTCGGCCCGGGACCGTTCGACGTGGTGACCTTCTTCGATGCCCTGCACGACCTCGGCGACCCGGCGGCCGCGCTGCGCCACGCCCACGACCTGCTCGCCCCCGGCGGAATCCTCGTCGCCGTCGAACCGTGGTCCACGGACCGGCTCGAGGACAGCATCGGCAACCCGGTGGCCCGGATCGGCTATGCCGTCTCGGCTTCGCTCTGCACCCCGACCTCGCTCGCCCAACCGGGCAGCTTCGGGCTCGGCAACGGCGGCGGTCCCGCCCGACGCCTCGATCTGCTCACCGAAGCGGGATTCAGCGATGCTCACGTCGCGGCCGACACCGGCCAGAACCTGATCATCACCGCTCGCGTCGCCGGCTGAACGACGAGACCGAACCCGCGCTACGACGAGCCGCACCTCGGGCTCGCCGCGACCATCACCTCTTCGAGACGAAGAACAAAGGAGAAGCCAATGCGAAGGATCATCCGAACGTTCCTGCCGGCGCTTCCCTGTTCCTGACTGTCGGCGTGCCGAGCGCCTCGGCCGCGACGCGGATGAGGTGGCTCGACATCGCGGCGGGCAACCGGACAGGGCCTGCCGAGCCCGGACGAGGTCGATCAGGCGTCGGCGGTCTCGCCATCGGGGGACGGGGCGCCGCCGGGCGCCCGAGGACCGCGGAGGAGCACTCTGGCCCAGGCATCCCGGAGGTGGGTCCCGAATCGTTCCGGTGTCCAGCCCCGCTCGACGACGAGGAGCGTCCAGTACTCCGGGCCGTTCATGCTCCAGACGATGTCTGCGACGTCGTCGTCGGACAGGTCCTCGCGCAGCTCGCCGGTGCTGCGGAGGTCGGCGGCGAAGCCGCGCATGTTCCGGGCGCGGCGGTCGGCGATCCGACTCCACTCCGCCGCCGACTCGGGGTCGGTCGCGGCGGCGTCCCGGAGGGCCAGGACGACCGGCGCCAGTCTGGACTGCAGCGGGACCAGGCCCTCGACGTACGCGTCGATCTTGGCTCGTGCGCTGGTTGCGTCGCTGACCCGTCGGACATAGTCACGCTGGCGCGCGGGGATCGCGTTGTCGGTCCCGGAGATGGACGTCTCCAGCACCTCGCGGAGCAGATCCGGCTTGCGTCCCACCGTGGCGTAGACGGTGTCGACCGCGACTCGGGCATGTCGAGCGATGTCCGCGACCGTGGTCGCTGCGTACCCCTTGACCACGAACAACTCGCGAGCCGAGGCCAGCACGGCGCTTCTGGTGACGGCGGCCTGTTCCGCTCGTCGGGGCGAGTTGTATCGGCGTTTGGCGCCGGCCGGTCGGTCGTCGTCGCCCCGGCTCGCTTCGCGCCCAGGCTCGCGGTCGGCCCGCTGCTTCCGGTCGGTGTCCGATTCGACGTCTTGCCCGCTCAGCCGCCTTGTCCTCCCGCGCGATCCGACCCCATGCGATCCGACCCCGTGCGATCCGACCCCGGCAGGTCAGGAATCGGGGGCCCGACCACCTGGAGTCCGAAGCTCGGCGCCAATCGTAGCCAGGCGTCGACGTCGGCGGGTGGGATGCCGCCGTCCGGCAGCCGGCGTTCGGTCGCGGGCACGCCGACCTCGCGGTAGATGTCCAGCACGTTCCCGGGGAAGGCCAGCGCCAGGTAGCGGATCGGCCGGCTGCCCGTCACGCGGAACGCGTGCGGCACGCCGCTCGGCAGGTAGATGAAGTCGCCCGCACCGAGCGTGACGAATTCCGCGCCGGCCCGATAGGTCACGGAGCCGTCGAGCACGAACCACGCCTCCGCCTCCCGGGTGTGGATGTGGGTCGGGGTGGCGATCCCGGGCGGCTGTGTCACCAGCATGGCGCCCAGCCCGCCGCCGGTGGACTCGGCGCCGACCAGAAGTTCGAACAGCGAGCCCATGGCCCAACGGGGCTCGCCCTGGTCGGCCCGGCAGATGGACACCCGATCGGTGGTGGTCGGCTGCGGATCGCTCATCGGTGTTCCTTCGAGGTCCGACTCAGCGTAAGGGACATCGGGTCCGCTCATCCCAGCCGCCCCAGGATGCCGGTCTGCGCCAGCATGGCGAAGCGATCGGGAACTCCCCAGTGCTCGACGATTCTTCCGTCGACCACCCTGGCGATGTCGATCACGCAGAAGTCGACTGGTCGACCGCTGGGTGGTCCGAAGAACGGCCCGGAGGCCGTACCGCGAGCCCGGGCCCGCACCCAGATGACGTCGTCGGACTCGACCGCGTCCTCGATCGTGAACCGGATGTCGGGCACGGCGCGGTGGACGTCGCGGATCGCGTCCTTCACGTGCTCGAGCGCCTCCGTCGGCGACGAGCCGGCCAGGCCGTGCTGGTGCTCGACGAGATCTAGCGAGCAGAGCTCGTCGACGATGTCGGCGTCGCCGGTGGCGAAGCCCTCGCACAGGATCCGCTCCATGACCGCGTACGCCTCGGATCGGTCGATTCCCATCTCTGTCCTCCTGATTAATTGATCCGATTGTCTATCGGATGAATACTGCTAGAGTACGAGCAATATCGGAAGCCGGCAAGTCCTCCTCGGACCAGCCGGTGCGACGGAGGGACGACCGCATGACCACCAGCACATCCACCCCGGCAGCCCGCTCCGGCGGACGAGAGCCGGACGATCAGGAGACCGCCGACCGCTTGGTCCGCGAACAGTTCGCGATCATCGAGACCGGTGACCTGGACCTCGCCGCCCGGAATGTCACTCCGGACTTCGTGAACCATCGCTCGGTGACCGAGCCGCCGGCCGCCCGAGGCCGGGGACCGGCCGCGTTGCAGGCCACTGCGACCTGGCTGCGGACGGCCTTCTCGGACCTGCGGTTCGAGGTCCACGACATCGTCGTGGTCGGAGACCGGACGATCGCCTGGGTCACCCTGCACGCCACACACACCGGTCCGTTCGTCGCCTTCGGCCCCGACGGCGCGGTCACCGACGTGTTCCCGCCGACCGGGCGGAGCTTCGCCGTCCGTCAGGTGCACTGGTTCCGGATCGCGGGCAGAGCGATCGCCGAGCATGACGCCGTACGGGACGACCTCGCGATGGCGCGTCAGGCGGGCTGGGTGCCGCCGACGCCGTCGTACGCGGTCCGAGTGGTGCTCGCCCGGCGCCGCGAGCGCGCGCGGGCGTCGCGTCGAGGAACGGTCGACGTCGCGATCACCCCGGGCCGGGCCCGATGACCACGTCGAGAAGCCTGCTGCGCGCCGCGCCGGGGCTTACCGCGGTCGCGCTGCTCCTGGGCGTCGGGTCGGCCCTCGCCGGATGCGCGGTCCTACCGGGAGGGCGGAGTGTGGCGGAACCGACGGCGGCCGTTGCGCAGCCCGTCGGCCACGGAACCGATCGCTCCGGCGGTCGGTCGGCGGACGTTCCGACGCGTGGCGCGAGCGACGACGCGTCGAAAGCCGACGACACCTTCGGCGCCGGCTGCAAGCCCGATGTCGTCGCGCAGATCTGTGTCGACATCGCCCTGACCGGCGAACGGAACGTCAGTGGAGACGGAGTCGCGAGCGCTCCGGAACCGCCGGGCGCGACGCCGGACACGACCTGCGCCGCGATTGCGGCCGATGACGACGGCGGTGGAAACCTCGGCGACCAGCTCGCGGGCCTCGACGGGCACACGGTGGCCTGGGATGCGACCTTGACCGACTATCACGGGCCGGGGACCTACCATCCGCGCGAGGTCCACCTGACCATCGACGACGAGGCATTTTCGACATCGGGGCGTGGACGCGCGACGGTCGCCGTCAGTCCGAGTTTCGCGACGGTGATCACCCTGACCGATCTGGTCTCCGCCGATCATCCGGGCGCCACCGTCAGCGGACGGATCGTCTGGACGTGCATCGATCCCTCGACCAGCTGAGCGCACGGCTCGATGCCTGGCGGGTCGTCCCGCTACAGGTGGTCGGGGATGATCAGCGCATCCGGGTCGGCGCGGGGCGGCACGTGGGACAGGGCCAGCTGGACCAGGGCTATCCGCGCCTTCACCACGACCTTGCCGCGGAGCCCACCCGCGTCGAGCGCCGGTCCGGTGGACCGCGGCCGCGACCTCCTCGTCGGTGAAGGTCGGTCGGGTCCCGGCCGGCACGGAGACGTCGGGCAGCGCGACCAACACCCCGAGGAGCTGGTCGCCGAGACCGGTCATCAACTGGTAGCGCTGATAGCGGCCCAGCGCCTGCCACGCCTCGTCCGCCGTCCGCCGGCCCTTCCGGACGTCCCTGTCGCGGGCGGCCAGCACGCTCTTGGCCGCCCCCTCGACAGCGACGGTCAGCTCCCGCTCGGTGAACCGCACGAGTCCCATTCTCCGGGCCGTGCACGGAAATCAGCGGACGATCAGTGGGGCGAGTCGGTCGAGGTCCTCCGGGTCGTCGAGATCGGCGAGAGCCAGGAAGACGGTGGAGACCCCTCGGGCGGCGAGGTCGTCGTAGCGACGCCGGTGGGTGTCTGCGGTGCCGGCGTGATGGCGGGCAGCGAAGGTGGCCGCGGACGTACGTCCCCGGAGTCGTTCCACCCGGCGCGCGACATCGTCGCGATCGGTTCCGACGACCGGCAGGTCGAGCACGGTCACCGCCACCTCGTCCGGGTCGCGACCGGCGGCGGCACAGTGCCGGCGCAGCACGGCCAGCTTGCGGTCGAGAGTCTCAGGGTCGGAGGGCAGGTTGCAGCCGTCGGCGTGGCGGGCCGCGATGCGCAGCGTGCCGAGCCTCCCCGGAGCCGCCGACGATGATCGGTATCCGTCCGGTCGGTCGCGGGTAGCACGTGGTCTCGGGCAGCTCGACCCGCCTGCCGACGTACGCCTTCGTGCCGGTCGCCCACAACGCTCGGCACGTCTCGATGGCCGTCTCGAGGCGATCAAGCCGCTCGTGGGCCGGCGGGAACGGCAGGCCGAACCCGGCGTGCTCGCGTTCCCACCAGCCGCCGCCGAGCCCGAGGAACGCGCGCCCACCGGAGAGTGCGTCGAGGGTCGCCGCCGCCTTGGCCGTGATGCCGGCCGCGCGAAAGGTCACCGGGCTGACCAGGGTGCCGAGCCTCAATCCGGTGGCGAGTCCCGCCAGCGCGCCGAGCGTCACCCACGGCTCGGGGATCGGCTCCCAGGACCGGCCGACCTGCGGAATCTGGATCAGGTGGTCCATCAGGGCGATTCCCGCCAGGCCGATCTCGTCGGCCCGGCGAGTGATCGCGGTCAGCCAGGCCAGCGGATCCTCGCCCCAGGGGAACCGGGACAGCTGCAGGATGAGCTCCGGTCCGCCGTCCGGCCGGATCGCCGGGTTCGGTTGAACCGGCGTCGGCTGGACGCCGGTTGACGACAGGCGGTCGGGGGCCTGCTCCACGACGATCCGGTCCCAGCCCTCGGCGGCCAGCACCTCGCCGATCTCGCGCATGCTCCGAAGCTGTCGAGCAAGGGCGGGCGCCGGCACCGGGCGATCTCGTCGGGCGTTGCGCTCCCGGCAGAGCCCTTCGTCGACGCTGATCAGCACGGCAACCGCGGGCAGCTGAGCAGCGCGGGCCGCCGCCAGATAGCCGAGCCGGCGGTCCCGGTCGAGGCCGAGGGTGTCGATCACGGTGGTCAGCCGGCGCCGGGTCCGTCCGGCGATGATCTGGTCCAGCAGCGAGAACGCCTCGGTCGTCGCGTCGAGGTCGGCCGGTCCACTTCCGACGATGCCCCGCAGGGCGTCGGAGGACACGATCTCTGGTCCGCTGTAGTGCTGTGCGGCCCAGGTCGACTTCCCCGAGCCGGCCGCGCCGATCAGGACGAGGACAGCCGGATCAGGAAGCGGCTCCATGGACCGAGTCTGCCCGGCTCAGCCGGCGTCGGATCCGGCGGCATCGGCGCGGCGCCGCATCACCCAGCGGAGCCGGAGCGCGCCGGCGAGCACGGCGAGGAATCCCGCGGCGAGGAGCCAGGTGAGCGGCTTGGCGGGGTCGAATTCGTCGTGCGCCCGGACACCGGCGACCACGATCGCGACGATCATGATGACGGCGACATCGAGCAGCAGGCTGAGCGAGGCCCAGCGGCGGTCGCGCCACGTCATCAGGCCCGCGCAACCCAGACAGAAGATCGCCCCGACGACCCGGGCCGTGAGCGGGGTCAGCGGCCACGGCCAGTACGGGATCATGACCGCCGGCGCCAGGAACAACACCACCCCCTGGACCAGGGCCAGCAGCCCGATCACGCCGATCGCCCGGGCCGCGCCGATCCGGAGCCGCGGCTCGTCGATCGAACCGTGACCCGCCCGGCGGTGGTTCGCGAGCCAGCCGCCGATCACCAGGAACGGTGTCGAGAAATAGAGCCCGGCCCACAACCAGAACGCCAGCTTGTCGTGGCTGAACACCGACCAGTGCGCCAGGGTCGCGATACCCAACAGGGTCGCGAACACGGCCACCGCGACGAATCCGGTACGCACCGATTGCCAGTGCCGCTCGCGGAGGGCGACCCGGGTGAAGAAGTAGACCCCACCGAGGTACGCCGAGGCCAGCATCATCGACGTCATGGTGGCCTTGATCGGCCAGGCGAACAACCGGCCGGTGGCGCCCGGGAAGACGTACAGCACGACGAACGCCAGCACCAGGAACGGCACGATGACAGCGGACAGCACCCGGACGTACGCGAGGATCGGGTCGGCGATCGATCGCCGATCGGTGCTGTCGCGGATCGTCATCAGGCCATCCCCGCTGTCGGGCCTGTTCGAACCATAGACCTGCCGAGGAGGTGGCAGCACAATTCGCTCATGACCGGCATCGATCCCATCGAGCAGGTGATGGCCGAGCTCCAGGAGTGCCTGGACACGTTGCCACCGCGGCTGGAGGATCATCGGACCTTCGTGGCGACCTATCGGCGGACCACCGGCGCGGTCGGCGAGGCGGCCGCGGCAGGGCTGTTCGAGGACCGCGCCTGGGTGGAGCGGTGGGACGTGGTGTTCGCCGGGTTGTATCTGGACGCCCTGCGCTCCGAGATCGTGGGCGACACCGAGCCGTCGCGACCATGGCGGCTGGCCTTCCGGGTCGCGTCGGACACGCCCACGCTGCTCCGGCTGCTGCTCGGCATCAATGCGCACGTGAACTATGACCTCCCGCAGTCCCTGCTCGGCTCGATCACCGACGAGGAGTTCCGCGATGCCGACCTGCTGGCCAGTCGGCAACGCGATCACGAACGGATCGATGGGGTGCTCGCCTCCCGGGTGGCCGCGGAGGACGCCGAGTTGGGCGGCCGGCGCAGCCTCCAGGACCGAGTGTTGACCCCGCTCAACCGGCGGGCGTCGCGCCGGTTCCTGCGCGAGGCGCGGCAGAAGGTGTGGCACAACACGATGGAGCTGCAGCAGGCACGATTGGCCGGACCGGAAGCGTACGCGGTCAGGCTGGCCGAGCTCGAGGTGCTCAGCGCCGCCAAGATCGCCGACCTGACCGCACCCGGTCAGGTGCTGCTACGACTTGCCGTGGCCGGGTTCGGGGTGACCCTGCCACCGCCGGGCTGAGCGTGGGGTTCGGTCCTGGTCGCGCTCGCCGGAGCGAGACCTGGCAGGGTGAGATCATGAGCGATCGCCACGCCCGGCCCCCGGTGGACTGCTGGCTCAGCGACATGGACGGTGTGCTGGTCCGCGAGGAGTCCGCGATCCCGGGCGCCGCCGAGTTCGTGAAGACACTGCAGGAGCATGGTCGCCGGTTCCTGCTGCTGACCAACAACTCGATCTTCACCGCTCGCGATCTCCGGGCTCGACTGCGGGCCAGCGGGATCGACGTTCCGGAGGAGGCGATCTGGACCTCCGCGCTGGCGACCGCCAAATTCCTGGCCGACCAGAGTCCGGGCGGTTCGGCGTTCGTGATCGGCGAGTCGGGGATGACCTCCGCCCTGCACGACGCGGGGTTCGTGCTCACCGAGCGGGACCCGGATTATGTCGTGCTGGGCGAGACCCGGACGTACTCCTTCGAGGCGATCACCCGGGCCATCCGACTGATCGAGGGTGGTGCGCGGTTCATCGCCACCAACCCGGACGCCAGCGGGCCCTCGCCGTTCGGCACGTTGCCCGCGACCGGCTCGGTGGCCGCGCTGATCAGCCGGGCGACCGGGATCGAGCCGTACTACGTGGGGAAGCCGAACCCGTTGATGATGCGCTCCGCGTTGAACCAGCTGGAGGCGCACTCGGAGTCGACGGTGATGGTCGGCGACCGGATGGACACCGACGTGATCGCCGGCGTCGAGGCCGGCCTGCGGACGATCCTCGTGCTGACCGGCTCGACCAAGCGGCCCGATGTGGAGCGTTATCCGTACCGGCCGACCCGGATCGTCGACTCGATCGCCGACGTGATCCCGATCGTCGCCGAGCTCGCCGGCTGACCGCTCCGACTTGTCAGAATCTCAACGTGGCAGGACCAGTTGAGGTTCGGACAAGTCCGGTCAGGCGAGAGCGCCGGGGACGCGGCGGGGCATGATCGCGACGGCCGCCAGCATCAGGACGGCGACGAGGGCGGACGCGACGAAGACCTGGTGCAGGGCCGGCTCGAGGATCGCGGCGGGCACGCTGTTTCCGGTCGAAGCGTGGCCGCCGGACGCTGCGATGGCGGAGTTCGCGATGGCGCCGAACACCGCGATGCCGACCGCGCTGCCCATCGATCGGGCGAACATGGTCGTTCCGGTCACCACGCCCCGGCTGGACCAGTCCACCGATGACTGCGCGGCGACCAGGGTGGGGCTGGCCACCAGACCCATCCCGAGGCCGATCACGAAACAGGTCAGCGCGACCCACCAGACGCTGGAGTCGCCGTTCACCACCACCAGCAACACGGCGCCGACGCCAGCGATGGCGGACCCGATCAGCGACGTGTTCCGGAAGCCGATCCGGAGGTAGATCCGGCCGGACAGTGCGGCGGACAGCGGCCAGCCGACGGTCAGTGCGGCCAACGCAAAGCCGGCGACCAGTGCGCTCGTGCCGAGGACGTCCTGGACGAACAGCGGGACGTACGAGGTCAGTCCGATCAGCATCGTGCCGACCGCGAGGTTGGTCAGGTTGGCGCCGACCAGCAGCCGGCGTCGCATCACCCAGCCGGGCACGATCGGTTCGGCGGCCCGGCGCTCGACCCCGACGAACGCGGCCAGGCAGATCACCGCCAGGCCGAGCACGCCGAAGCTCCACGGCGACAACCAGGACCACAGCACGCCGCCTTCGAGCAGCCCGAAGATCGTCAGCGTGCTGGCCAGGGTGAGCAGGACGGCGCCCGCGACATCGATTCGGTGCGTGCTGCGCTCCACGTCCTCCGTGAAGTGGCGAGCGAGCATCCAGGCGGCGAACGCGCCGAGCGGCACGTTCACGAAGAAGATCCAGCGCCAGGTCAGGAAGTCCGAGAACAACCCGCCCAGGGTCGGACCGACGACCGCGGACATCGCCCAGACGCTGGCGACATACCCCTGGACCTTGGCCCGCTCGGCCAACGAGTAGAGATCGCCGATGATCGTCATGCTGGTCGGCTGGATCGCGCCGGCTCCGAGCCCCTGCAGCCCGCGGAAGACGATCAGCGCGGTCATGTTCCAGGCGAACCCGCAGATGATCGAGCCGATCACGAACAGCGCGATACCGATCAGCATGATCGGCTTGCGGCCGTGGATGTCGGAGAACTTGGCGAAGATCGGCGTCGAGACAGCTGCGGTGAGCAGGTAGACCGAGAACAGCCAGGGGAACTGGGCGAAGCCGCCGAGGTCTTTGACGATGGACGGCACAGCGGTGGCCAGGATGGTCGAGTCGATGGCCACCAGCCCGACGCTGAGCATGATGCTGAGCAGCACCGGCCCGCGCGCCGACCGCAGCCCGACGTCCGCCCGCCTGATCTCGGTGTCCGCCATGACAGCCGACAACCGTCCGGACCACGGATCCATTCCCCCACTATCGATCTGTCTCACGACTCGACGGAGACCCGGGAGGAGCCGAACCGGTCGAGCCGCGGCACCACCAACAGGTCTATCCAGGCCGGAAGCTGAGAGCCGACGTCGGAAGCGGCCGGGCCGCACTTCGCCCAGTGTCCACATCTGAGCCCGACACGCCGACAACCCCACATCAGATGGGGCCGAGTGTCCACTTCCGTCGCGACGCGACGCGCCCTTCCGACAGGCTCAGGGCACGTTCTGCGTGGGCGCACAGTCAGCCCACGCCGACGCTGCGCGCCGCGGAGTGCAGGGCCTGGAAGCGCAGCGGAGCGTGAAGCGAGGGCTTGCCCGAGCGGAGCAATCAAACAGCGAGCGGAGCAATCAGAAAGAGGGCGGGGTGTGCCAGATCCGGTCGATGTAGTTGCGCATCGACCGGTCGGAGGAGAAGAACCCCGTCCGGGCGACGTTCAGGATCGCGGAACGGGTCCAGCCGTCCTCGTCGGCGTACGCGGCGTCCACCCGGTCCTGGGCGTCGATGTACGCGCGATAGTCGGCCAGCGCCATGAATCGATCGTCGTAGAGCAGGTTCGAGACCAGCCCGTCGAACACCCCGCGGTCTCCGTTGGCGAACGCACCGCGCGCGATCAGGTCGATCGCCCGGTGCAGGCTCTCGTCGGACTCGTAGAACGAACTGGGCACGTACCCCTTGGCGAACAGCGCCTCGACCTCGGGCTCCAGAAGCCCGAACAGGAAGAAGTTGTCGTCACCGACCAGTTCGCGGATCTCGATGTTCGCGCCGTCGTCGGTGCCGATGGTCAGCGCCCCGTTCAGCGCGAACTTCATGTTCCCGGTGCCGGAGGCCTCCTTGCCGGCCAGCGAGATCTGCTCCGACAGGTCCGCGGCCGGGATGACCTTCTCGGCGAGCGTGACGTTGTAGTTCGGCGGGAACAGCACCTTCAGTCGACCACCGACGGCCGGGTCGGCGTTCACCACCGAGCCGACCGCGTTGATCAGGTGGATGATCTCCTTCGCCATCCGGTACCCCGGGGCGGCCTTGGCGCCGAACACGAACGTGCGCGGGACGATGTCGGCCGCCGCGACCTCGCCGGAGGTGATCCGGTCGTAGAGCGTGATGATGTGGAGCAGCTTCAGGGTCTGCCGCTTGTATTCGTGCAGCCGCTTGACCATGACGTCGAGCAGGTGGTCGTCGTCGACGGTCAGCCCGTCGCGGTCCTCCAGGACCTTGCTGAGCCTCCGCTTGTTGTGCGCCTTGACCTCGCGGAACTTCTCCTTGAACTCCTCGTCCTCGGCATACGGCTCGAGCTCCCGCAGCCGCTCCAGGTCGGTCAGCCAGCCGACCCCGAGCGCGTCGGTGATCAGCGCGGACAACGACGGGTTGGCGAGGCGGACGAAACGGCGCGGGGTCACGCCGTTGGTGACATTGATGAACTTGCCCGGATAGAACTCGTCGAAGTCGGGCAGCACCTTGTCACGGAGCAGCTGGGAATGCAGCTCGGCGACGCCGTTCACCTTCGAGGCGGCCACCGTTGCCAGGTAGGCCATCCGGATGGACCGCTCCGGATGCTCGGCGACGATCGACATCCGGCGGATCCGCAGCTCGTCGTCACCGAACCGCTCCCGGACCTCGTCCAGGAACTCGTCGTTGATCCGGTAGATGATCTCCAGGTGGCGGGGGAGCAGCCGGCCCAGCAGATCGGCCGACCAGACCTCCAAGGCCTCGGGCAGCAGGGTATGACAGGTGTAGGCGAAGCACTGCTTGGTGATCGCCCAGGCGTCGTCCCACTCGAAGTCCTTCTCGTCCACCAGCACCCGCATCAGCTCGGGTACGCCGATCACCGGGTGGGTGTCGTTGAGCTGGAAGATCACCCGGTCCGGCAGCTTGGTGAGGTCGAAGTCGGCTGGCAGCACGCTCTCGATGAAGTCGTGGATCGAGGCGGAGACGAAGAAGTACTGCTGCTGCAGCCGGAGCTCCTTGCCCTGAGGGGTGGAGTCCTCGGGATAGAGCACCTTGGAGATGTTCTCCGCGAAGGTCTGCGCCCGGACCGCCTCGGCGTAGTCGCCGGAGTTGAAGATCCGCAGATCGAACGCGTCGGTGGCGACCGCCGACCACAGCCGCAGGGTGTTCACCCGGCCGTTCTGGTACCCCGGCACCATGTAGTTGTACGGGATCGCCTGGACGCTCCAGTCGGGAATCCACCTGGTCTTGACGACCCCATCGGTCTCGTAGGTCTCCGTATGACCGGCGAAGTTGACGATCTGCGCCGCCTCCGGGTGCGGGAACTCCCACGGTGAGCCGAGCGCCAGCCAGTTGTCGGGCTGCTCCACCTGGCGGCCGTCCTCGAAGGTCTGCCGGAAGATTCCGTACTCGTATCGAATGCCATATCCGACGCACGGCACGCTCATCGTGGCCAGCGAGTCGATGAAGCACGCGGCCAGCCGGCCGAGGCCGCCGTTGCCGAGACCGGGCTCGACCTCCTGCGCGCGGAGGGCGGCGAGGTCGACGCCGCACCTGGCCAGTCCGTCCTCGACGACGTCGGTCAGCCCGGTGGCCAGCAGCGCGTTGCCGAGCTGGCGGCCGAGCAGGTATTCCGCCGACAGGTACGCGACTCCCTTGGCCTGGGTCTCGAACTGACGGCGCAGGGTGCCCAGCCAGCGGGCCATCAGGTAGTGCCGCACCGTCCGGGCGAGGGCCAGGTACTGGTCGTTGGTGGAGGAGAAGGAGAGCGCCACACCCTGGCCGAAGTTGAGCTCGCGGAGGAACTCGCGGATGAAGCCGTCGACGGAGCTGGCCGGCGAGCTGACCGGCGCCAGGGCGAGCGGATGGGTCGCCTTCAGCTTGTGGGGCGCCTCGCCGGCGGCGGTCGGCGAGTCTGGCCCGGGGGTATCGGACGGGGAAGGCTGCGCGTTCACGGACACCCGGTCACCGTATCGGCGCGAGGTGAAAATGCGGAAAGCGGTCTCGGGGGCGTTACCGAGGCGTAGCACCACGCACGGAAGCCCGCGTCGGATGTCCGTTGCGGCGCGGAACCGGACAGCGCGCGCATACGACCCCTGCCGAGTCCTTTGCACTCGCCCGGGTAGAGTGCTAAAACAGGATTAGCACTCTCGGACTGAGAGTGCCACCTCACCAGTGGTGAGTCCCGGCTTCCGGGGCGACCGTCGCGGGCATCGCCGGTGGGGAACTGTCCGACGACCATCAAGTCAACCGGCGGTCCGAGCGACCGCCTGCACGCGGGAGGACTCGCGGAGGAAAATGTCCAAACTCATTCAGTTCAACACCGAGGCACGGCGCGGCCTCGAGCGAGGCATGAACCAGCTCGCTGATGCCGTCAAGGTGACCCTCGGCCCCAAGGGCCGCAACGTCGTGCTCGAGAAGAAGTGGGGTGCGCCCACCATCACCAACGACGGTGTGAGCATCGCCAAGGAGATCGAGCTCGAGGATCCGTACGAGAAGATCGGCGCCGAGCTCGTCAAGGAGGTCGCCAAGAAGACCGACGACGTCGCGGGTGACGGCACCACCACCGCCACCGTGCTGGCTCAGGCCATGGTGCGCGAGGGTCTGCGCAACGTGACCGCCGGCGCCAACCCGATGAGCCTCAAGCGCGGCATCGAGAAGGCCGTCGCGGCGATCGTCGAGCAGCTGGCGCTGGCCGCCACGGACGTGGAGACCAAGGAGCAGATCGCTGCCACCGCCTCCATCTCCGCCGGTGACACCAGCGTGGGCGAGATCATCGCCGAGGCGATGGACAAGGTCGGCAAGGAAGGTGTCATCACCGTCGACGAGTCCAACACCTTCGGTCTGGAGCTCGAGCTCACCGAGGGCATGCGGTTCGACAAGGGCTACATCTCGCCCTACTTCGTGACCGACACCGAGCGTATGGAGACCGTCCTCGACGACCCGTACGTGCTGATCGTCAACTCCAAGATCAGCAGCCTGAAGGACGTGCTGCCGGTGCTGGAGAAGGTCATGCAGAGCGGCAAGTCGCTCGTCGTGATCTCCGAGGACGTCGACGGCGAGGCCCTGGCCGCGCTGATCGTCAACAAGATCCGCGGCACCTTCAAGTCCGTCGCCGTCAAGGCTCCGGGCTTCGGTGACCGGCGCAAGGCCATGCTCGGCGACATCGCCATCCTGACCGGCGGCCAGGTCGTCTCCGAGGAGGTCGGCCTCAAGCTGGACGGCGTCGGGCTCGAGCTGCTGGGCAGGGCCCGGCAGGTCCTGGTGACCAAGGACGAGACCACCATCATCGAGGGTGGCGGCGACTCCGACCAGATCGCCGGCCGGGTCAACCAGATCCGGACCGAGATCGAGAACAGCGACTCCGACTACGACCGGGAGAAGCTGCAGGAGCGGCTGGCCAAGCTGGCCGGCGGTGTCGCGGTGATCAAGGTCGGCGCGGCTACCGAGGTCGAGCTGAAGGAGCGCAAGCACCGGATCGAGGACGCCGTCCGCAACGCGAAGGCGGCCGTCGAGGAGGGCATCGTCGCCGGCGGCGGCGTGGCTCTGGTGCAGGCGGCCAAGCTCGCCTTCGAGAACCTGTCGCTGACCGGAGACGAGGCGATCGGCGCCAACATCGTCAAGGTCGCTGCCGAGGCTCCGCTTCGCCAGATCGCGATCAACGCTGGCTGGGAAGGCGGCGTCGTGGTGGAGAAGGTCAAGTCCCTCCCCGCCGGTCACGGTCTCAACGCGGCCACCGGCGTGTACGAGGACCTGCTCGCCGCGGGCGTACCGGATCCGACCAAGGTGACCCGCTCGGCGCTGCAGAACGCCGCGTCGATCGCCGCGCTGTTCCTCACCACCGAGGCCGTCATCGCCGACAAGCCGGAGAAGGCTCCGGCCATGCCGGCCGGTGGCGACGGTGGCATGGGCGGCATGGACTTCTGAGTCCAGGCTCGCTCGTCGCAACGCTCTGAGCAGGGGGCGGTCCTTCGGGGCCGCCCCCTGTTGCTGTTCGGCCGGGACCTTTCGCCGCCCGGGTCCACTCCGCACCCCTGAGCCGACTTTGCACTCTCTAGCTGGCTTTGCACCCGTTGTAGGAAGTGCAAAGCCAGCTAGAGGGTGCAAGGTTCAGCGAGGCAAGGTCAGCGGGTGGGCGGCTGGTCCACCAGGTGGTCCACCCGGGCCCGGTAGCCCTTCAGCTGGGCCGGGTCGGGGAGCGGAGTCGGCCAGTCCGATGTCTGCCAGCCGTCGGGCGGATCAGAGGTGTCGTACGTCCAGGTCGACACGATGACCCGGCCGATCCCGTTCACGGCCCGGTCTGCGTCGATCGCGGGCTCGTCGACGCCGACACCGGGCACGGTGGTCAGCCCCGGCAGCAGCACGCTGACCTCGGTCGTATCGACCGGGAGAGACCGGTACGCCGTCGCCACGTCGACCGTTCCGCCGGCCTTCCGCAGGCCCAACGCCCAGGTGCCGAAGTGGCTGCACAGGCACTCCAGATAGCCCGGCGTGGGTTGGTCGCCGGTCAGCCAGCGGGCGGGCAGCCGGGTCGTCCGACCATCCGATCCGCGGACGACCAGCACCGGTCCGCTCGCTACGTCGGTGGTCCGCAGTCCGGCGGTCGCACCGAAGGTGGCCGAGACGGGCGGCGAGCCGAACGCGTACGCCGGGAAGGGCTCGTCATCCCGGGATCGGAGTCGCCAGGTGAGGACGGTTTCCGTGCTGCCCGCCTGGATCGCCAGCAGGGTGATCGAGCGCTGCCGACCGAGCGGCTCGTCGGACTCGGTGAAGGCGAGCTCGGCCGAGGCCGGCTGGTCCGAATGATCCGGTCTGGTCAGATCGACCGATCGCATGGCCAGCGGAACCATCCCGATCGGGGTCACCGGAACGTGCCAGAACGGCATCGTGTTCGGTAGCGAAACGTCCACGTGGTCGACCGAGGTCGGCAGCGCGGGGAACACCAGCTGGAGCATCCGGGTCTCGCCCACCCGCAGGCTGAGCTGAGCGACCCAGAGCGGTGTACACAGACAGTGCTGGAACACCTGCCGGCTCCGTGCCGCCAGCGGTCGGTAGACCGTCCCGCCGGCGTCGATCAGATAGATCCGCTGGTCACCGTTGTCGTCGCGCCGGAGCCCGAGATCGACGATCGGCGGGACCGGGTCGCCGATCGCGTGACCGGCGGACGGCAGCGGGGTGACCGACCAGTCCAGGACGGTGGCGCCGGTCATCCGCCGAACGGCGTGCACCGCGAACCGGATCTGGATCCCGAGTCCCTCGCCGGTGGTCCAGACCTGCTCGCCGAGCACCGGCAGCTGGCGGTTCGTCGGCTCGGGGAGGGTGGAGGACGCGGCCTCCGACGTCGGGCTGACCGGCTCCGGCTGCCGGAACAGGCCGGGCTCGCGACTGGAGTACGTACAGCCCGCGAGCAGCAGCGCTCCGACCACCGCCAGCACGACGCCACGCAGCTGCCGGCGCCTCACGAGCGGAACCCGAGGCCTCAGGCGTCGTCCGCCGGTCGCTGCTCCGGCCGCGAGAAGACCGACTCCGGGCGAGCCAGCTCGACGCCGTCGACGGTGATGTCGACGAGTTCGTTGTAGAAGGCGACCCGGCCGGCGATCCTGCCGACGGCGGGGAAAGGCTCGGCATAGGACCAGCCGATGTCGCTAACGTCTGGCCGGCCGCGGAGACTCCAGTAGCGGTCCGTGGAACCCTTGTACGGACAGAAGCTGCTGGCGCCGCCGGGCTCCAGGGCGTCCGCGACGAGATCCGCCTCCGGCACGTAGAACCGGGTCGGCAGTCCGGTCTCGAACAGCAGCACCGGATTCCGGGTCTCGGCAAGCCGGACTCCGCCGAAGGAGATCACCACGTGCCGGGAGCTGGCCAGCGCCTCCACCCGCTTGTGCGGGTCGCGGGGATGACCACCGACCGCCTCGTCCTCCTCCAGCCAGCGATCCAGCAGACCAGGCCGCCAGGACACCACCAACCGGTCGACCAGCGCGGGATCGTCGCGCCGCCAGGCCGCGCGCGGCAGCGTCCGGTCGCCGATCACCAGGTCGTACGTCGCCGAGACCGGTCCGCGCGGTCCGTGGAAGTCGAAGCCTTCGGTTGCCTCGGTCCCGGTCGGGACCAGCAGGTCGGTTCGGACGTCGGCCGGGTCGTACGCGTAGTGCGGGACCGGGAAGGCGTCCTCCCAGAACAGCAGCGGCTTTCGGGTGTCGACGACGGCCACGTCACCGACGTACCCGCGTACCCACTTGTCGATCGGCTCGGTGCGCACGCTTCGAGCGTCTCACCGTCGTCAACCCACCGGGCCGGGCAGGTGTCGCGGCCGTGTAGCGAGCGGTGTCGGTGCTCGACCGAGTTGCCACTTTGCTCTGTCATTGCCGTGACACTTTCTCGGAAGTTGTCATCTGAGCGCCAAGTGCCCGCTGGCACACGACCAGGTATTCGAACACCCAGCTCTTGCGAGTGCGCCAACTCGGCCGATCACGCCGTCCCCGGTATAGCCCCCCATCACCGGGCATCTTCGCGGGCGGGTTTTGCGAAGACGGACCGCCGCGAGGCGGTAGCTGGGCTAGATGTCGCCCTTACCGGGACGACCACTCGTGCGTCACGCACGACCGACCCTTATGGGTTGTCGAGTCCGATGATGGGCTTGATATCGAGGATCGGTGTTCCGTCGATCGCTTCGAGGGGGTGCACCCGAACCCGGTCCTCCTCGACCGCCAGGATCGATACCCGATGCAGGCCGACGGGATTGGGTCGCGCCGGGGATCGCGTGCTGAAGACGCCGAGCTCCGGCCCGGTCGGATCGTTCCCGGGGCGAGTGGACAGCTCGTCCCGGCGTGCCCGGTGCAACCAGGTCAGGACGAAAACGTCCGACCCTGCGACGAGATCGCGGATCCCGTCCCGGAACTCCGGGTCGACCACCAGCCAGGCGTCAGGGGCGCCGTACCCACCTTGATTCGGTGCGTCAGCGAGGTTGACGAGCGACGATTCGACTCGGCCGATGGGTCGCACGCGGTAGTCAACCTGCGGGCCGGGATCACTGCCGTCGAGCCGGGCCTCTCCACGAGTCGGCTCGAACAGCTCGACCGGGTTGCCGGAGGGGTCTTCGACAAGGATCTGCTTTCCCCCGACACCCGTGACGATGTCGTTGCGGAAACGCATCCCGGCAGCGCGGAGCACCCCGACTGTCTCGGAGAGATCCTCGACCTCGATCGAGAAACGGTTCCACCCGCCCGGCTCGGGCCTGGTGCCGTCGGGCATGGCCTGCCCGCCACCGGGACCGCCGCCGGGAGCGCTGAGCACCAAACGCAGGTCGCCGAGGGTCAGCATCGCGAACTGCGGCGCCGGATGCATCTGCTCTACGAAGCCGAAATGGTCGCAGTAGAAGGCGATCGCCGTGTCTACGTCTGCGACGATGTACCGCACGCTTACCGTGGCCATATCCCCCCTCTCTGACCCATCATCGCCCCACGCGGCCAGCGCGTCCACGCACTGCCGCTCGGCCCAGTCGATCGCCGGTTGACGGTCCTCCTTCGGTCATCCCTCGACAGCGGCGAGGATCTGCCGGGTCGTCGCCGTCCCGATCGCCGGGTTGGTCGGCGCGTACGCGGTGTAGGCGCTTAATCCGGTCGTCAGCGCCCAAGCGCGGCCACGCTGCCAGGTCGCATCGTCGACGGCCAGAGCCTCCCGGAAGATGGCCCGCGGTACCGTCGAGAACAACGCGAAAGCCATCATCAGGTCGTTGGCGGGGTCACCGACGCCGAGGCCACCGAAATCGAGAACTGCTGTGATGCGGTGGTCGTTGGCCAGCAGGTTCCCGGTGTGGAAGTCGCCGTGATACCAGACCGGCGGACCGTGCCATTGCGGGGCAGCCAGGCCAAGGTCCCAAATCTGGGTCAACTCCACGGGGTCGAAGACTCTCGAAGCCAGGGCAATTCTCTGCCTGGTGACGGCGTTCCGCTCGGTAAGCGGCAGTGGCATCGGATCAGGCGCGTCGTCGGCCGGGAAGCTCCGCAGTGCGGTGAGGAAGTTGGCCAGGGCACGAGCGGCATCGGTGGAATCGCCATACTCCTCTGCCGTCACGGGTTCGCCGTCCAGCCAGCGGTTCACCGACCAGTGCCACGGATAGTCCTCGCTCGGTTTCCCGACCGCGACCGGTTCAGGAATCGCAAGCGGCAGGTGGTCTGCGAGCCGGGGCAGCCAGCAGAACTCAAGCCGCGCCTGGTTGACCGCTCCGGTGTGCCGCGGGAACCGCACGGACAAAGCGTCGCCCAGACGGTAGATGACGTGGTCAGAACCGCCGGGCTGGAGCCGTTCGAGTGGCAAGTCGGTCCACTGCGGGAACTGGTCGGCGACCAGTGCGGCGGCACGGTCGACCGTGACCTCGAGGAAACGCGGCACGGATCCCGACCCTAGGACGCGCAGGCTCCAACCGTCGAATCCTTACACGTTGGGCCGGTGACTACCGCCGTCTTGTTACTGGCGCTTCCGTTGGCTCCGAGCGGCGGTCTTCTTCGCCGATCGGCACCTACCACCCTGGCTCAGACCCGGGCTTGGGACTGGCGACCTCACCACGACCTTGGCCGTAATCGAACATCCGGCAGCCGAGAGCACGGACGGTCGCGAACTCCTGCACGGTCGAGGGCTCGGACGAGCCTGTCACTCCGTGTCGTGGACGCCTTGTGTACGACTCGTAATGCGCGGGTCGAGCCAGGAGCCAATGTGGGAGCCACATGCTGCATCCGGCGCTGAATACCGGCGGTCAAAGTCGGACGGTCTCGTAGGAATGGAAGGCGCAGGACGGACGGCTTTCGGAATGCGTCTCGGTGGCATGATGAGCACCATCGGTGGTCCGATCTTGACGCCGTGAGTTGGGAGTTCGGCTCCCGGGTGGGTGGGCATACCTCTTGGAGGCATGCCATGTCCCATCCCTACCAACTGCTTTTCCGCACGCCCTCGCTCAAGCAGGCTTACCTGTCGGTGCTGCTGAGCGCGATCCCGCTGGGAACGATCACGCTCGCCCTGGTCCTCAGTGTCGAATCTTGGACTGGGTCCCTGTCAGTTGCTGGCTCGATCACCGCTCTGTTCACCCTGGGCAACGCCTTCGGCTTGACGGTCCAAGGCTTCCTGATCGACCGCCTGGGCGACCGCATCGTCGTCGTCACAGCGGGCCTGATCAGCGGTCTCACGCTGGGCACGGTCGCCGCCGTCGGCGATGACTTGAGCCACAGCCTGTTGGGCGTGGCGGTCCTCATCGCCGGCATCAGCGTGCCAGCGATCACGACGGCTGTCCGCCGCTCCCTGCCGTTGCTCACCGACGACCCAGCGGTTCGTTCAGCGGGCTATGCGGCGTTGTCGGTCGTCTTCCAGCTGGCGTTCGCGGTCGGACCACTCCTGGTCAGTCTCACCGTCCTAGCGACTGGTGACGCCGCCATCGCGTTGCTGGTGGCGGCAGTCATGATTGTGACCGCCGCGGCGATCTTCGCCTTCGCCGTCCCAGCCCAGCACCCCACACGGGCCGAGCCGAGTGCACCTCGACCTCAGATCGCCACGCTGCGGCCGCTGCTGGCGCTGTACGCGGTAGCCGCCTGCACCGGCATGGCGACAGGCCTGACGACGGTCGCGATCCCCGCCGTCACTCAAGCGGCCGGGCTCGTGGTCGTCGCCGGCATCGCGTTCGCGGCCAGCGCTGTCGGCGACGTCACCGGGGCTGTCGTCTTCGGAAGCCGTCGCTGGCCCATGACCGAGCGTCACCAGCTCAGAGTCGCGCTGCTCGCAGCCGCCTGCGTCGCCACAGCTGTGTTCCTCTCCAGTGGCGTTCTCTGGCTACTCGTGCTGGCGATCGGCGTCGGCGGCGCCATCGGAGCCCCGGTAGCGATCCGACTCTCGTCGCTGCTCGACGAGCTCGCCAGACCCGAAACCCTCGGCCGCGCCTACGCCATCTTGGTGAGCGTCGGCCTCGTCGCGGCCGCCGCTGGTACCACACTCGCCGGGCAACTCAGCACCTTGCTCCCGCCAGCCCAGCTACTCCTAGGCCCCCCAGCACTCCTCCTGATCGCGGCAGCCCTCCACACGCTCCAGGACCGCTGGTCCACCCGCCACGCGGAGATATCGTAGAACGGTCGGCATACGGACACGTGTCGCGCCGCAAGCTCGCGCCGCTGTCCCCAGGTGGGCAGCAGTCGTCGCTACCCGCTTGGGTCTCGTCTGGGCGGCCGACCGAGCGCATGGCTACCCTCAGTCGTGCGCTCTTTGACTGTTGATGTCGACGACGGCACTCCTCTCCATGTCGCGGTCATCGGCGAGGGGCCGGACGTCCTGGTTCTGACCGGCGGACTTGGATGCGTTCAGTACCTGGAGGACGACGAGATCGCGATTCGCCGGTTCCGGGTCTGGACCCGGAACCGCGGTGTCGGACGGTCGGGCGGCGGGGCCCATTCGATGGACGAGGGTTTGACCGACCTTGCGCCGATCCGGCATCCGTCGAAGTCGAGCGGTGGATCTGACTCGGTCGCTCGTTGGGATCCAATCTCGCGGTGCGCTAACGCCGGGGAGCAACCAGCGGGTCGTGCTGGTCGTAGCCCAGATGCTCGGCCATCTCCTCCTCGAGCGCGGTCTCCAGAACGCGTTTGGTGAGCTGGTTCAACAGCCCGTTCGCGCGACCAACTCCACCCCTGCTCTTTGGCCTGCGCCCACAGCTGCTCCGCAAGCTGCTGCTGGTCCAGTCCCTCTTCTGCTTCCAGTTCTCCAGCCGTCGTCATGGTCTGTCTCCTCTCGGATCAGACCAGCCAGATCCGTGGGCGCCGGACCGGGCCCTTAACCCTATAGATCGGCAGGATTCTACGAGAACACCTTCGCGTTCTTCATCAGCTGTATCGCGAGCAGCTTCGTTGCGCGCGCGAAGTCTTTGGCCTCGGGGTCCTTCTTGACGGTGAGGAAGGCGTAAGAGAGGTACGTGACGACGTGGCCGCTGCGCGCTACGAGATTGTGCCGTGCGTACGCGAGGTTCTTGTGGGACTTGTCGTAGTAGATGCGTTCCGTCCAACTCCCGACGACCTCGTCTGCGCCTGTCACGGAACTTGGCCCTTCGAGGGATCGGACGACGTAGAGCCCGGACGCGTCCTTGTACCGTGCACATGCACGCTGGTCGCTTATGTAGGCGGCTTTGAGGGCACTGCTCTCCTCTCCCGTCAGCGTCGACAGTTCGAATGTGGCGATGTTCTTACCAGCGCCCTTGCCTTCGGTGAAGTTCGCCTGCACAGCGGCACGGGGGGGCACTTTCGCAACGGCGGATGAATGCCCCGGACAGACCTCGCCTTTCTTGCCTCCCGAGGTAGCCACCGACTTGGGCTGAATCCAGGGGACGCCAAGATCACGTGAAGTGACCAGCACTTTCTTCAGATCGGCGGTGTCTTGGGCCTGCGTTCGCTTTGGCGGTGAAGAAGTAGGCGCGGCCGTCTGGCTCGATGTCGACAGCGGAGCAGACTGTGCTCCAAGGGGTATGGAGGTTGAGCCTGCTCCGCAACCCACGAGCGCGATGCAGAGAATAAGGAGCAGGCAACCACGCAGCGATTTTCCCATTCTGTCCCCCCGAACAGCCACATCAGCGCCGACCCCACCGCGGCCGGTGTCTGTGCTGAGTGTGACAGGAATGGCCGGATCGCGCATGCACTCGCTGACTTCCACCCGTAAGGGCGGTGAAGACGTCAAGCCAGAGTCCCGTCGCTTGCCTTCATCGGCCAAGCCGCCGCGCTATTTCGTGTCCGGGTCGTGTCTCTAGCGGTGGCCGGTTGTGAGTCGACCACCTGCTTGCAAAGGGACAGCATTGCCACCACCGGGACGACTTTCACGCCTCTCAGAGATGCGTGCGTCCCGCACGACCGTCGGCTTCCGGAACGAGCCGAGGCAACAAGCAGGTGAAGTCGTCGGCAAGATAGCTTCCGTGCATTCGGTGGTACGGCCTGCGTCCCTGCGTCTTGGTGACGAGGTGCGCGTAGTGGCACCGGCCCGTAGTCGCACTCTTGTCCTCGAGCACGACCAGACGGCATTGATCGAGCGTCGATTCACCGCGCTCGGATTGCGGGTCACCTACGGTGACCACGTCGACGAGATGGACGACTTCCACTCATCTTCGATCGCCTCCCGCGTCGCAGACCTGCACGCCGCCTTCGCTGATCCGACCGTCCGCGGAATCCTGACGGTCATCGGCGGTTTCAACAGCAACGAACTCCTGCCCTTGCTGGATTGGGAGCTGATCGCCCGCAACCCGAAGGTGCTCTGCGGCTACTCCGACATCACCGCCCTACAGAATGCGATCCTCGCCCGTAGTGGGCTGATCACCTACACGGGACCGCACTGGTCAAGCTTCGGGATGCGCGACCACTTCGAGCAGACCCTCACCTGGTTCCGCCAAGCCGTGCTCAGCGACGACGCCTACGAAGTGGAACCAGCTAGCCACTGGACCGACGACGCCTGGTTCCTCGACCAGGACCACCGCACCGTCGAGCCGAGCCCGGGTTGGTGGCCATTACACCCCGGCACTGCAGCCGGCCAGCTGGTCGGGGGCAACCTGTGCACCTTCAACCTCCTCCAGGGAGGACCCTTCCGGCCATCGCTCGCAGGTGCGGTGGTCCTGGTCGAAGACGACGAGCTGACCAACCCGGTCGAGTTCGCCCGCGACCTGACCTCACTTCTCCAACTCCCGGACGCCGCCGAGCTGGCCGCGCTCCTCATCGGCCGTTTCCAGCGAGCCAGCGGAATTGACCAACCAGTCCTGCAGCAGATCATCGAACGCCAGCCCGTACTGGCGGGGGTGCCCGTGCTAGCCAACATCGACGTCGGCCACACCAACCCCTTGGCCACGTTGCCGATCGGCGGTCAAGTCGAAGTCCACAGCGGAAACGAGCCGGACCTATGCGTTACCCGGTGAGGTTTGCGGGCAGACGGCCGGCTTGCCGAGCTGCTCGTAGGACCGACGGCTTGCGAGACGAGCGTGGAGTAGCCGTCGTGGATCGAATCGGTGGGGACTCGTTGACGAGGTACCAGCTACATCACGGTCGCGACCAGGCGTTGCCCAGCGCCTTCCTGGTGATCAGGATGGTGTCCGGGCTTCAAGGCGGCCTTCTGCGCTGGGTGGCCGTGATCTTCGGAGGTGCTCGTGGGTCGCAAGAGTCAGGTCCGGTTGGCAGTTGGCTTGGCGATGCTGTCTTCTGTGGTTGCAGCTTGCGGGCTTGCCGCCACGCCTTCTCCGGATGGGCCGCCTTCTGGCAGTGCAACTCCTGTCCCGTCGGACTTCTACGACCGGCTCGTGCTGCAGGCGGGCCAGCGGGTGAGCGCGAGCGGGCGCGTGGTCGCCCGTGCCTGGGCGGCCCGTCCGGTTCTGTGCACCGGTCGCCGAGGCGGCTGTCGGCTATGCGAAGGGGCATGAGCCGGCGCCTACCTACTGCGCTCAGGGCGTCGATGTACAGGGTGTGAGCCTTGGGGCCCTGACGAATCGGCGCAAGAAGGACGGCGCGGTTGAAGGCTTCGCCGCTCTCGACGTGATCTACCAAGGGCAGGAAACGGTGTCGGTGGTCCACCAGGCGCCGTACCGCGACCCGAAGGAGTCTCTCAACACTGCGGATCGGATGCCGTGCCCGCCACCGGCGGGCGGTTGGCCGGTCGGGACCGCGAACGAGAACCTGGACTTCACGGCGGTGGACGACTACACGCAGGCTCACCCCGGTGTGGTGGTGATGTCGGCGTTGCTGCGGCCGTCGACGACGCAGGCCGTGGCCTACGCCCTCACCACCGACGACGCCGGCCCGGTGGCCGCGGCCCTTCGACCGGCCTACGGGAAGTCGTTGTGCGTCGTGCGTTCCCGGTTCACGCCGACTCAGATCACCCACGCCGACGACGCCTTCACCGCCTTGATGCAGCACGGCCCCGTGTACGGCGTGGGCGCCGGCGGCCTGGGGCCAGATGCCCAGCCCATCGTGGACGTGGAGCTCACCGCGGTCACCACGAAGATTGCGGCGCTGGCCGACCGTCAGCCAAGCGGGCTGGTCAAACTGGAGCCCTGGCTCGCACCGTCACGCTGACTGCTCCGCTTGCACGCCGAGCCGGAGCGTGACGCTGGCATGAGCGGGATGAGTCATAACTCGGGCTGCGGAGGGTTGGTGCGAGATCCATCCCGCAGGGCGG
>CAVOZV010000004.1:0-909019 GCA_963701355.1 uncultured Actinomycetota bacterium
TGGCGCTGAGCTGGGGTTTCGTGCCCTGAGCTCGTCGATGGGTTGTTCCAGAGCTCGTGCTCTGTGCCGGGGGGTTCGTGCCCTCAGCTTGTCGAAGGGCGTGGGCGGTTGGTGTCGGTGTGTCAGAGGGGTTGTTGTGGCGGATCTGGGTGCCATTGAGGAAGATGTTCCGTTCGATTTCGGGGCGGCGTCGGCGTTGGCGTCGGCTTGTGATGCGGCAGCCTCGTCGGTGGATGGTCAGGCCGGGTCCAGGGCGGGGTTCGTGTCGACCGGTCTGACCGATTTCACGGGCCATTTCGCCGACTTGTTCTCCGACAATGCGGCGACCGCAGCCGGTGATGCGTCGGAGTTGTCTGAGCGTTTGCGGGAGGTCGCTTCCGGGGTCCGGCAGCTTTCCGATGAGGCCCGTAAGGAGCAGCAACGCCGAGAGACCGCGCGGAAGTGGAAACACGACCACGACAATCGGAACATCTTCGAAAAGGGTTGGGACGCGATCAGCGGCGGGGATGATCCGCCGGTCGGCCCGCCGGCGTCGCCGGTGGCGATCGAGGTGGCCCCGTCGACGAACCGGTCCCGGCAGACCCCGGCCCCCGGCAGCGGGGGTGGCGGCAGCACGACCACGTCGGCAAGGCCGTCGAACCTGCGCTCCTTCGCCACCTCGTCGAAGGGGGCGAACGACGACCTCCGCCCCAAACCGGGCATCCTGCGTGCCGACTACTCGACCTTCACCGCAACCTGCCAGTGGGGAACCCTGGATGCGTCGGGGGTGTTCGCCGGGTTCGACAAGTGGCTCGCGGCGAACGATCAAGACGTCAGCTGGGCGACCGTGGTGGCGAACGCGTTCGCCGCCGCCGGCGGTGAAGGGAACGTGTCGAGCACTGTCGAACTCCTCGATCGCCGCCGCGTTGACGGTGGCCGGGGTCGACGCGACAAGGGTGGATCTGACGATCGACCCGCCGCAGGCCTACGGCCATCCGCCCACGACCGGGTACGCGAACGATCCGGTGAACACCTCGACCGGCAACTTCCTGGAAAACGAAACCGACCTCGTCTTCGCCGGTGCGGCCGGGCTGCTGGGCTGGTCCCGCTGCTACAACTCCTTCGACACCAGCGTCGAACAGGGCGGTGCGGGCGCTTTCGGGCCGGGCTGGTCCTCGCTCGTGGAGGCCGGGCTGGTGTTCGACACCGACGGGGTGGCGAGGTTCCGGCTCCCCGACGGCCGGGTGCTGGTGTTCCCCCGGCTGGGTGAGGGTTGGGATCGGGCGGTCGGCGACACCACCCGACTCACCACCGACCCGGACACGGATCGGCTGCGGATCACCGGTTTGGACGGTTCGTGGTGGTCGCTCGCCGCCGACGGCACCCTGCTCGGGTTCGGCACCGGACCGGAGTCCGACGACAACCGGGTCGAGCTGGCGCGAGACGAGACGGGTCGGCTGACCGGCCTGGTCCACGGCCGCGGCCGCTCCCTGGATCTGGTGTGGGGTGAGGTCGGCGGGGATCCGCGGTTGGTCGGCCTGACCGCCTCCGACGGCCGTGCCATCTCGTACGCGTATGACGGCGAGGGCCGGTTGACCGGTGTCACCGGCCCGTCGGGGACCCGGACGTACCGGTGGGCCGAGTTCGGCCAAACCTGGCTGATCTCCGCCGTCATCGATGCCGACGGTGTGGTCGAGGCGGAGAACGGCTACGACCAGCAACGCCGCGTCGTGCGGCAACGGTCGCCGTTCGGCCGGACCACCCGGTTCGCCTACCTGCCGGGCCGGGTCACCGTCGTCTCCGACGAGGACGGGATCCAGGTCGAACACGTGGATCGCCGACCATCGGGGCCGGCTGATCGGTGTCATCGACGCGAACGAGCGTCGCCAGTCCACCAGCTACGACACCGCCGGCAACCCGGTCCTGGTCACCGAACGCGACGGTGCGACCACCGTCCACGAATACGACCGTCGGGGCCGCAAAGTAAGGACCGTCACCCCCACCGGCGCAGACCTGACCTGGGGCTACGACGAGCAGGATCGGGTCACCACCGTCGTCACCGAAGCCGGCGCGGTCACCGAGCTCGGCTACGACGGCGAGCAGCGGAACCCCTCGACCATCCTCGACCCCGAGGGCGGTCTCACCCGGCTCGACTGGCAGGCTGGCCTGCTCACCCAGGTGACCGACCCGACCGGTGTCGTGGTCCGCTACGGCTACGACACCCACGGCGACCTGATCGCCACCACCGATGCGGACGGCAACACGGCCCGGCTGGAACGCGACCCGATGGGTCGGGTGGTTGCGGCGGTCACCCCGTCCGGGCACCGCACCACCTACCACTACGACGAGAAGTCCGGTCTGCTCGCGTCACGGATCAACCCGGACGGCGGCACCTGGTCCTACGAATACACCACCGGTGGCCGGCTGACCGCCACCGTCGACCCGATGGGCGCGCGGACCACCATCGAACACGGGACGCACGGTGAGGAGACCCGCACCATCGACCCGCTCGGTCGGGCGGTCACCCGGCGGCTGGACGACCTGGGCAATCTCGCCTGCGGTCGAGCTGCCGGACGGATCGCGGTGGAAGTTCGGCCACGACGCGCTCTCCCGGCTCGTCTCGACCACCGATCCGACCGGCGCGACCTGCACCCGGGAGTATGACGCGTCCGGAAGCCTGGTGGCCACCGTCGATCCGACCGGATCCCGACTGGGCGTCTCGCTGGACCAGACCGGCGGCCGAGTCGCCGTCGATGACGGCGAGGTCTCGGTGGAGACCGGGTTCGACCCGCTGGGCCGGGCCACCTCGCTGGGCCAGGCCGACGGGTCGGCCGCGATTCTCACCTACGACCGGTGTGGGCGGCCCGTCGAGGCGCTCGACGCGGAGGGCGCGCTGACCCTGATCGAACGCGATCCGGCCGGCCGGGTGGTCGAGGTGACCAACCCGACGGGTGCGATCACCCGTTACGGCTACGACCGCTGCGGACGTCTCGCCACGGTGACCGACGCCCTGGGTGCGGTCGACCCGGATCGGCTACGACGTCGACGGGCACGCGGTCCGCCAGACCCTGCCGACCGGTGAGGTCGCGACCAGCGACTTCGACGCCTGCGGACGGATCGTCAGCCATCATCGGCCGGGCTCGGGCACCCTGCGCTACACGTACGACCTGTGCGGCCGGGTGGTCGAGGCCAGGGATCCGCGCAACGGACGACGCCGGTTCAGCTACGACGCAGCCGGCCAGCTGGTCGCGGTCACCAACGGCAACGGCGGCACCACCCGCTACGGGTACGACGCCAACGGTCGCGCCGTCGAGATCGCCAATCCGGTCGGCGGGGTCACCAGCCGCGTGTTCGACGCAATGAACCGGTGCACCGCCGAGACCGACCCGCTGGGCCGGACCACGCCGCGCCGGGTACGACGATGCGGGCCGCCTGGTCTGGCAGGAGAACCCCGACGGCCGTCGGATCACCTGGACCTACGATGCGGCCGGCCGGCCGGCGTCGATGGCCGTCGACGGACGTACCGTCACCGCGCTGACCCGGGATCTTCGCCGCCGAACCGTACGGATCGAGGACCGGACCGGCGACACCCCGACCGAGCACGAGCTCGAGTGGAACGGCCGCGGCCAGCTCGTCCGCCGTCGCCGCGACCGGCGGGAGATCACTTGGTCCTACGACGCCGCGGGCCGACGGACGGCGATGACCACGCCCGACGGGCGTACCACACGGTACGGCTGGGACGCCGCCGACCGGCTGACCTGGGTCGAGTCCGACCTGGTGGGTCGGGCCGCGTTCGACCGCGACGCCACGGGGCGGATCGTCTCCGCCGTCGCCGCCGGCATCCTGCAGTCCTGGGAACACCGCGACGGGTACGTCGTCGCCCACACCGTCACCGACGGCGACGGCGCGACCCGAACCTCCATCGACCGGGACGACGACGGCCGGATCGCCCGGATCCGCCGAGACGACGACGACCAGACCGTGGTCACCGACTACGGCTACGACGGCGCCTGCCAGCTGATCGAAGCCCGCACGTCCACCCGTGCCCTGAGCCCGTCGAAGGGCGAAACGCTCGCCACCTGGCGTTACGACCCCGCCGGGCGCCTCGTCTCGGAATCGCACCAGTCCGACGGCACCGAAGAGGCCACGATCGGTCACGTCTACGACATCGCCGGGCAGCTCCTGGCCACGGTCGCCACCGACGGGCGGCGGGTGGGCTACCGCTACGACGGCAACGGCCGCCGGACCGAGGTCGCCGACGACCGGGGCTTCCGGCGCAACTTCAGCTGGACCGCGACCGGCTACCTGGCCGGGATCACCGACCACGCGGCGGACCGGGTCCGCCGCACCCGGGTCCATGCCGACGCGCTCGGCGAGCTCGCCGAGGTCGACGGCACCCAGGTGTTCTGGGACACCGCCGCCTACGCTGGCGCGCCCGTCCTCGTCGGCAACACCGCGATCCTCGCCGCCGGACCCGTCACCGGCGTCGACAACCAATGGACCACCCCCGGCTGGCGCTCCGCCCGCGCCACCGAGTCCGACCCGTGGGCCTCTGCGATCGGCAGCCAGCAGATCGGCGACACGGCTGGGAGCGGCGAACTCGGTGTCGGCTCCGGCGGCGACCTCACCATCGGCGGCCTGGAGTGGCTCGGCGCCCGGGTCTACGACCCGACCAGCCGCGGGTTCCTCGCTACCGACCCCATCGAGGCCACCACCGGTGCCGGCTGGTCCGGCAACCCCTACTCCTACGCCGGCAACGACCCCCTCCACGCCCTCGACCCGACCGGACTCCATCCGGTCACCGACGCCGAGCTCCAGGCCTACCGCGACAGCAACGGCATCGGCGGCACCCTCCACTCCGCCTGGAACGCCACCAGGTCCTGGATGAAGAACAACTGGGAATACGTCGCCGGCGGCGCCATGGTCCTCGCCGGCGGCATCCTCATCGCCACCGGCGTCGGCGGACCCGTCGGCATGATGCTCGTCTCCGCCGGCGCCGACACCATCATCCAAAAAGCCACCACCGGAAGCGTCAACTGGGGAGAAGTCGGCGTCAGCTTCGTCGCTGGCGGCATCGGCGGCGGTTTCGCCGCCGCGAAACTCGGTGCCACCGGCCTGAAAGCCGCCATGGTCGCCGGCGCAGCCTCCGGCGCCATCGGGGGCGCCGGACTGGGCGCCTACCAATACGGCACCGGAGCCGGACCGCACAGCGTCGGCGGCTACCTCGGCGCCACCGCCAGCGGCGGCGCCACTGGCGCCATCTTCGGCAGCCTCGGAGGAGCCGCCGGCCACAGCGTTGTCAACGTCGCGAACAAGCTGGGCGGTGTGAGCTCAGCAGGTGTCGAGACGGCCGCCCGCACGCTCGACGAAGTTCCTCCGGCGCCTCAGACGCCCAACGCAAACGACCTGACGAGGGTCGGCCGATGGATGAGACCCGTCGAACATTCGGCGATGGTCCGTACTGGCGAAGTGCAGGTTGGCGGTGGAGCAACGACTCATGTCGCCGATCCTCCGTCGATCAGCGCTTACGAGAAACAGGCAAAGCCGGGAAGTGTCTATGTCGAATTTGACGTGCCCGAGACAAGCCTCCGCCCTGGAGGAGTGCCGGGCTGGAGGCAGATTCCAAGTCCGGATCATCTCTACGGACGCCTAGCCGAGAAGAGGGGCGCCCCTCTTGAGTATCCAGTTCCTGCGCACAACATCTCGGTAGAGGGCCACAAATGAGCTACCTCGATTTTCTGGCCGGTTGGTGGGCGGGATGGTCAATCAGCCGCGATTCGGTTGTTGCCATCGAGCTTCGCGTCGGGCCTGAGGATCGCGACAAGCGGTCGTCTTCGCTGGCTGCCGAGTCCGAGACCAAGCTCGGCGCGCTGACGATTTGGGACAGTGGCGAGTTCGAGGCCGAAGTCATCGAATGGGCTACCGAAGAAAGAACTCACGTCGACTCCACCATCGTCAAGAATGCAGAGGACCTTGCTTTCCATTTAGCAAGGTTCGTTCGAGCTTTCGAATAGGGGAATATGACGAAACACCGGCTTCTTTCAATGCTACGCACCTGAATAACGATGTCCGATGGAATGGCGTCCATTCTTTGTACAACGGCGCAATCCACGTCGACGTCACCCCACGGCACTCTGAACGAATACGGAACCATGACCAATTTGCGCGCTTAGGGCAAGGCTTCGACGGCGCGTACGACGTGCCCTACATCGCCCGATGCCTGCTCGGAGCCGGCGGATACCGACCCGACACACCCTCGACTGTGATGAGCCCTGAATCCTCGACCAGATCCGCCGCTTGACGGTCACGATGGACCTCAGCGCGCCATGTCCTATCTGTGGCCGCACGACTTTGGATCGTTGGTTGGACCTGCATCGACTGCCGTCCAGATGCCTGGACGACGGCCGGCAAGGCGCCGGATCGCAATGGCAGTGGTGCTCGACGTGCCACTGCCACGAGCGCTCCTCTGGCTCGTGCCGAGTTGGTGGGTTCCGCCGCGAGTGGTGCCGACCGCCGAGCTCTGTCATGATCCTCATCCGATCGAGACGTCCGGGCAGCAGGCCAAATCAGGTGGTAGGCACGATATGACATTGCCGAAACAGGATCAGCCCGGAGCATGAGCGTCCTCGGCGAAGTGACGTCTCTGCTGCCACTCGTCATCCGCGCCTTCGAGCTCACTGATCCGGTGCTCACCTTGTTCGGCGACGACTGGTCCCTCACCCTGATGTGTCCACGGACGGTCGACGGACCCGCCGTTGACTAAGACGTCGTGGGAATCGGAGCACCTCGAGGACGAGGCATGGGAACTCGTCGGGCGGCCCATCGTCGGCGTGATCGCGGGCCCGGACCTGTCGACCCCGCATTCCTGCTCAGCGGAGAAGCAAAGCTGATGATCCACGCCGATACCGATCTCGATCCATGGACGCTCGCCCCGCCGACGATCATCGTCACCGGACGGAAGGACGTCCATGACTGAACTGGACGCCTATCCCCGCCAAGTGGCGAGCGTCGTAGACGATGTGGGCGAGGCCCTCACGACCGAGCAGCGCCGAGAAGTGATGCACTTGATCGTGCACGGAGAACCGGCCGAGGGGCGCCGCACATTGGCGTGGATCGTCTGACGACAATCTGACGGTCGATCACCACGTTGTGACCGGGATCCGGATACTCACGGATGGACTCGTCGACGCTGCCGATCTCCCGGCCGACCTGGACTCTGACATCGAGGCGCCCAGGCGCTCGGCCACCTCGGAGACGCCAACGACGTCCCGGCTCTGGTCCGAGCCACCCACGAGGTGCCTACCTCGAGTTCGACGAGGCACGAGCCCTGGCCGGCAAGGCCATCCATTCCCCGGCACGATCCCCGGCCCTGAAGCCGAATCCGCCCTGATCGAACTCGGTGACCATGAGGACCACGTCCTCGCAGCCGCTGTCCGCCGCGTACTGGAACGCCGGCACGCCGGCGCGCCCCCACTGAACCGTCCGCGGGTCATCCAGGCGTCCGGAACCTGACCGGAGAGACGACTCGAGCGGAGGTAGCGTCTGCGGCGGAGCAGGGCCTCGATCTCCCTGGCGCCGAGGTCGGCACAGACCTAGGCTCATGAACTGTCCACGGCATTCATGCTCGGCGAGGGACGGAGCAAAACCGGTGGCGGACTCCCGGCGACTCGGGCACGCTGGTCCAATGCCTTTCGTCCGCGTGAAACCCGACGATCTTGCGGCCGTCACCGCCGCCGTCGACGTGCTGAACGCCGCCCAGGTGGTCGATGACCCGGACGCGTGGCCCGAGATTCCAGAGCTGTCCGCCCGATGGCTCGAGTTCGGCTGGGACCTCGAACCCCACGAGCGCTATCTCTACTATCCGGACCGGTCGGACACGCCGGTCGGGGTGATGGACATCGAGCTGCCGACCCGGGACAACCTGCACCTGGTCTGGGCCGCGGTCACCGTGCATCCCGAGCACCGCCGTCGGGGCTACGGGACGACGATGGTCGAGGAGGTCGTCCGGCGCACCCGGGAGGCCGGCCGGAATATCATCTGGCTGGGCACCGTCGAAGCCGATCAAGGTGCCCGGGCCTTCTTGGAGAGGCAGGGATTCCACTACGCCAGCCACGACGCCAGGCGGCGCCAGGTACTCGCCGACGTGGACGCCGACCAGGTCGACCGGCTGCTCGACCACGCCCGCAGCGCCGCCGCCGACTACGACCTCGAACGCTACGTCCCACCGGTGCCGGAGCAGATCCTGACCGATCTGGTCGACGTGACCGCGGCGATCAACGACGCGCCGATGGGCGAACTGACGTACGAGGACGAGAAGTTCGATCTCCAACGGCTGAAGGACATCGAGACGGCCCGCCGACACCGTGGTGACGCCGTGTTCCGGATCGCGGCCCGACACCGCGCCTCCGGACAGCTGGGTGGCCACACGATGATGATCACCACTCCGTTCCGGCCGACGCAGGCCTTCCAGGGCGACACGGCGGTGCATCGTGATCATCGCGGTCACCGACTGGGCATGCTGCTCAAGATCGAGATGATGCGCTGGCTGGCCGAGTCCGAGCCCGGCGTGGAAGTGATCGAGACCTGGAACAACGCCGACAACAACTACATGATCAGCGTCAACGAAGCGATCGGGTACCGGCTGTCCCGCGTCTTCGCCATGTTCGAACGCACCCTTCCCACCGCCCCCTGATCGTCCTCAGGCCGCCCGCCCTTCCGGCAAGTGTCGACTTGGCGCAGGCGCCGTCGGCGTGTCGCTGCCTCAAGTCGACAGTTTCCGGGAGGGCGGGGGTGAGTCGCTAGAAACCCAGACGCTTCAGGTACTTCGGGTCGCGCTGCCACTCCTTGAGCACCTTCACCCGGAGGTCCAGGTAGACCGGCGTACCGAGCATCGCCTCGATCTGGCCGCGGGCGGCGGCGCCGATGTCGCGCAGTCGACTCCCCCGGTGCCCGATCACGATCCCCTTCTGCGAGTCGCGTTCGACGATCATCGATGCGTACACGTCCAGCAACGGCTTGTCGGCCGGCCGGTCCGCCCGGAGGCCCATCTCCTCCACGACGACGGTGATCGAATGGGGCAGCTCGTCGTGGACCCCTTCCAGCGCGGCCTCCCGGATCAGCTCGGCGACAAGAGTCTCCTCCGGCTCGTCGGTGATCTCCCCGTCCGGATACAGCGGCGGGCCCTCGGGCAGCAGCTCCAGCAGGGTGTCCGCCAGCAACTGGAGCTGATCACCCGTCGTCGCCGACACCGGGATGATGTGGGTCCACTCGATGCCGTGCTCGGCCTCCAAGGCGGCGATCGCGAGCAGGTGCTCGGCCATCCGCTCGCTCGAGACCAGGTCGGACTTGGTGGCGACGGCGACGAGCTTCGGGCGCCGCTTCAGGGCGGCGATCTCCCCGACCAGGTAGCCGTCGCCGGGCCCGATCCGCTGATTCGCCGGCAGACAGACGCCGACCACGTCGACCTCGGTCCAGGTGGCGCGGACGAGATCGTTCAGCCGCTCCCCCAACAGGGTCCTCGGCTTGTGTAGGCCCGGTGTGTCGATCAGCACCAGCTGACCGTCCGGCCGGTGCACGATTCCTCGGACGGCATGCCGGGTCGTCTGCGGCCGGGACGACGCGATCGCGATCTTGGTGCCGACCATCGCATTGGTCAGTGTCGACTTACCGGCGTTCGGCCGACCGACGAAGCAGGCGAAGCCGGACCGGAAGCCGGCCGGCGCCCTCAGCAGGTACGGTCACCGGCTCACGCTTCCAGCCGCGTCCGGACGGCGCCGTCCGGGCCCGCCACCCAGACGGCCACCGGACGGCCGGCGACCTCCCTGATCAGGGCCAGTTCCGCCTCGACCGGATCGTCGTCGCCGACCAGCGCCACCGCCTCCAGCCCGGGTGCTCCGGACGAGACGGCCATCGCCACCGCCAGCTGGATCGCCGACACAGCGAGATTCTGTAACGCCACGTCCGTCGCCGCGTACGTCCGTCCGTCACCGTCGCGGACGCACGCTCCCTGCGCCGTGCCTGCCCGGGCGCGACTCGATCGCGCCAGGATGATGATCTTGCGATCCTCCGGGTCGTCCGGCGCGGGCGGAGCGACCGAAGCCGACGAGCCGGCGGAAGATTCTGCCTCGATCACGATGCTCGCTTTCCTGCCTTCTCTTCCCGACCGGACTTGCGCGTACGCCCGCGATCGTCACTGTCGTCGCGTGACCGGCTGCGGTCGTCGTCCGGCAGGGCTCTGGTGATCTGGGTCGCGGCCTCGACGCTCCGGGCATCGGTCGGGGTGTCCTGATCATGGTCGCCGACCCAGGTGGCCAGCACCGTACCGATCTTGTTCCGCCGGCCGCTGGGTCGCTCCGCGACGAGCTCGATGCCCTCCCAGTTGACGATCGAGCCGGCGATCGGGATCTTGTTCAACTGCTTCGCCATCAGCCCGCCGACGGTCTCCACGTCCTCGTCGTCGAGCTCCTCGCCGAACAGGTCGCCCAGCTCGTCCAGGGGGAGTCTGGACGACACCCGATAGCGCCCGGTGCTGAGCTCGGTGACGTCGGTGTTCTCCTCGTCGTACTCATCGGTGATCTCGCCGACGATCTCCTCGAGGATGTCCTCGATGGTGGCCATCCCGGCGGTGCCGCCGAACTCGTCGACCACGATCACCAGGTGGACCCGCTCGAGCTGCATCTCGCGCAGCAGCTCGTCGACCGGCTTCGAGTCCGGGCAGAGCACCGGCGGCCGCATCAACGAGGTGACCCGCTCGGTCGTCTGAGTGTCCGGCGAGTCGTAGACCCGCTTGATCACGTCCTTCAGATACAGCACACCGACCACGTCGTCCATCCCGTCCCGGATCACCGGGATCCGGCTGAAGCCGGATCGGAGCGCCAGCGAGACGGCCTGCCGGAGTGTCTTGTATTCCTCGATGAACACCATGTCGGTGCGCGGCACCATCACCTCGCGGACGATGGTGTTGCCGAGATCGAAGACCGAGTGGATCATCTTGCGTTCCTCGGCCTCGATCAGCTCGCGGGCCTCGGCCAGGTCGACCAGCTCGCGCAGCTCGGCCTCGGTCGTGAACGGTCCCTCGCTGAAGCCTTTGCCGGGCGTCAGCGCGTTGCCGATCAAGATCAGTAGCCGGGGCAGCGGGCCGAGGACCGTGGTCACCGCGACGAGGGGGCCGGCCGCCAGGCAGGCCACCCGGTCCGGATGCTGCCGGCCGATCGTCCGCGGCGCGACGCCCCAGAGGACGTACGAGACGGCGATCATCGAACCCGCCGTGATCAGCACCCGCTCCCAGGTCTGCGGGAAGATACCGAAGACCACGAGCGCCACCAGCACGATGACGAGCACCTCGAGGACCGTCCGGACGAACAGAGCGGTGTTCAGATAGCGCGGTGGGTCGTCGACGATCCGGCGGACATTGGTCGCACCGCGGACCCCCTCGGCGATCAGCCGGTCGGCTCGCGCGCTGGAGAACGAGTACAGCGCGGACTCCGCGGCGGCGGTCAGCCCGGCGAAGGTCGCCAGGACGAACGCGATCGCCAGCTGGATCCAGTCGGCCCCATTCATGATCGGATCGCCGCGCTCAGGTACGCGCCGCGTCCGGGCGGGACGTCGCCCAGGCCGCGAGCAGCTTGTCCTTCAAACCGAACATCTCCGCCTTCTCGGCCGCCTCGGCATGGTCGTACCCCAGCAGATGGAGCAGCCCGTGCACCAACAGGTATTCGGTCTCCTCCTCCGCGGTCCTGCCGTGCTCGGCGGCCTGCGTCGCGGTCACCGACGGACACAGCACGATATCGCCGAGCAGACCCTCGGGCGGCTCCTCCTCGTCGTCCGGCGGTCGGAGCTCGTCCATCGGGAAGGACAGCACGTCGGTCGGGCCATCTTCCCCCATGTATTTCACGTGGTACGCGGTCATGGTCGGCTCGTCGACCAGCAGGATCGACAGCTCGGCCAGCGGATGGATCCGGAGCTGATCCATCGCGAAGGTGGCGAGTCTGACGAGCGCGGCCTCGTCGACCTCGATGCCGGACTCGTTGTTGATCTCGACGGTCACCGGGTGTCCCTCGGCATCCTGGGAGTCTGACCGGGTGGCGGCTGGCGCGCCTCGAACTTGTCGTACGCCGCCACGATCCGGCCGACCAGCTTGTGCCGGACGACGTCGTGGTTGGTCAGATAGGAGAACGAGATGTCCTCGACCCCGTCCAGGATCCCTTGCACGACACGGAGACCGCTCCGCGTGGCGCCCGGCAGATCGACCTGGGTGATGTCGCCGGTGACCACGATCTTGGAGCCGAAGCCGAGCCGGGTGAGGAACATCTTCATCTGCTCCATCGACGTGTTCTGTGCCTCGTCGAGGATGATGAAGGAGTCATTGAGCGTGCGGCCACGCATATATGCGAGCGGGGCGACCTCGATGGTGCCCGAGGTCAACAGTCGTGGGATCGAGTCCGGATCCACCATGTCGTGCAGCGCGTCGTAGAGCGGTCGCAGGAACGGGTCGATCTTGTCGTTCAGGGTGCCGGGCAGGAAGCCGAGGTGCTCGCCGGCCTCGACGGCCGGGCGGGTCAGGATGATCCGATTGATCTGCTTGTTCTGCAGGGCCTGGACGGCCTTGGCCATCGCCAGATAGGTCTTACCGGTGCCGGCCGGGCCGATGCCGAAGACGACGGTGTGCTTGTCGATGGCGTCGACGTACCGCTTCTGATTCAGCGTCTTGGGACGGATCGTCCGGCCCCGGCTGGACAGGATGTTCTGGGTCAGGACATCGGCGGGGCGCGCGTCCTCACGCGCCGCCAACATGGCGCAGATCCGCTCGACGGCGTCACCCGTCAGCCCCTGGCCGGTGCGCAGCACGGTGATGAGCTCGTTGACGACGTCGACGCCCAGCGCGGTGGCGTGCGACGGACCGGTCAGGGTGATCTCGTTGCCGCGGACATGGATGTCGGCCTCGAGCTCGCGCTCGAGGATGCGCAGGAACGAGTCGCGCGGGCCCAGCACGTTGACCATGTCGATGGAGGCGGGAACCGTGACCCGGCGCAGGTCCTCGAGGTGAGCGGTATCCGCGCTGCCCTGGTTCAGTGGCGGGGAGGCCGGCTCGGGGATCGGTGCCGAAAACTCGGAGCTGGTCAGGATTCCTCACATGCTGGTAGACGGTGGTGCCCACCCATCCTATAGACCGCGGCCCCGACCCGAAACGCCGATTTCCGGCGACTTGTCAGCGTCTGAACCGTCGATAGCCATCCCCGACGCCGACACGTCGGGGTCACGGAGCGGCCAAGCGGTCCAGGGTGGCGACCAGCTCGGCGAAGATCTGGGGTTCGTCGTAGGAGTGCCCGGCAACCGGCATCAGCCGCAGCTGAGCCTCCGGCCAGGCCCGATGCAGGTCCCAGGCGGTGACCGACGGCGTCGCGAGGTCGTAGCGACCCTGGACGATGACCCCGGGGATCTCACGCAGCCGGCCGGCGTCGCCGATCAGCTGGTTCTCCGCGAACCAGCCGCCGTTGACGAAGTAGTGGTTCTCGATCCGGGCGAAGGCCAAGGCGTACGCGGGCTCGCTGAAGGTGGCGATCAGCTCCTCGTTCGGCTCCAGCGTGATGGTTGCGGCCTCCCAGCTGCTCCAGGCGACACCGGCGGGTCCGTGCACGCTCGGGTCGGGATCGAACAGCAGTTCGTGGTAGGCCGCGATCGCGTCCCCGCGGAAGTCCCGGCCACCCAGCGGGGCCAGAAAGGCCTCGTACCGGTCGGGATAGAGCTGTCCGGCGCCTCCGTTGTAGTAGAAGTCCAACTCGCTGCGGCGGAGCGTGAAGATGCCGCGGAGCACCAGCTCGGACGTCCGCTCGGTATGAGTCTCGGCATAGGCCAGTGCCAGCGCGCTTCCCCAGGACCCGCCGCAGACCAGCCAGCGCTCGATCCCACGTGCCTCGCGCAGCCGCTCGATGTCGGCGACCAGGTGCCAGGTCGTGTTGACGTTCAGATCGGCTGCAGTCGTCGACGCATGGGGCGTGGAACGACCGCAGCCGCGCTGGTCGAAGGCCACCACCCGATAGCGGCCGGGGTCGAACAGTCGGCGCTGGCCCGGGTTGATACCGCCACCGGGGCCGCCGTGCAGGAACACGGCCGGCTTGCCGTCGGGACTGCCGTACTCCTCCCAGAAGAGGTGCTGACCGTCACCGACGTCCAGCATCCCGGTCGCATAGGGCTCGACGATCGGCCAGCCAAGGTGATCGGTCATCGAAACCGGCTCGTCAGTCCTCGGGAACGATGTGAATGGCGGCCTCCTCGGCACTGGCGGCGGCGCCGTCGATGCCGACGTCCTCGCCCCAGAGCTCGCTCTCGTCGTCCGGCCCGATGCCCTCGTTGGACTGGACCAGCCGTCCAGCCCGCTCGTCGCCGACCTCCCCGTCATCGAGGTTGTCGGAGTAGCCGTCGTCCTCGGTCTCGTCCTCGTCGGGCTGCTCTTCGGCCAGCCGCTCGTCCAGCGTCTCGTGGTCGCCGTGCCGGATCAGCGTGGAGTAGCTCTCCGGGGGCGAGTAGCCCTCGTCCAGTGCGTCCTCGACCCCGCGGTCCTCCAGGTTCGTGTCCGGCTGCAGCTGGTCCTGGTCGAGCTGCTCGGTCTCCTCCGGCACGTTCTCGTAGATCTCGCTCATGCCTCCCAGCCTGCCAGAACCCTCCGGCGGTCCGGAGAGCATAGGGTGGCTCTGCGTGACCGCCACCGTCCCGACCCCGACCGCTGCGCTCGCCGGGCCCGAGATTCGTCCGACATCCGACCGGCATCTATACGATCGTGGTCGCGCTCTTCTGTGGTCTGCTGCTGATCTCCAACATCGCGGCCACGAAGTTGATCACGGTGGTCGACGGGCTGCCCGTGATCCAGGGCATCTTCACCGACGGCGGCGCGTTCCTGTTCCCGTTGACCTACATCCTCGGCGACGTCCTCGCCGAGGTGTACGGCCTTCGCCAAGCCCGACGGGCCATCTGGCTCGGCTTCTTCCTCGCCGCACTCGCGTCGGTCACGTTCCTCGTTGTCGGGATGGCGCCGCCCGGCCCGGGATATGAGAACCAGGATGCCTTCCTTGCGGTGTTGGGATTCGTTCCACGGATCGTCGCAGCGAGCCTGGCCGGCTACCTGGTCGGCCAGTTCCTGAATGCGTACGTCGTGGTGGCAATCAAGCGGCGCACGGGCGAGCGGAAGTTGTGGACCCGGCTGGTCGGGTCCACCGTGGTCGGCGAGCTCGCCGACACCGCCTTGTTCTGTTTCATCGCCTTCGCCGGGGTGTTCCCGACCTGGACCGAGCTGATCAGCTACACGATCACCGGCTATCTCTACAAGGTGGCGGTCGAGGTGATCTTCCTGCCCGTGACGTACATCGTGATCCGGGCGATCAAGAAGCGCGAGCCCGACTATGCTGCATCGCTTCGCGAGGCTCCGACGGTGAAACAGCTCCGACTTGTCGTCCGCGCGGATGACTACGACGAGGCGGTGGCGTTCTACCGGGACACGCTCGGGCTGCCGGAGGAGGCGACGTACACCAACGGCGAGGCTCAGGTGACGATCCTGGATGCCGGGCGGGCCACCCTGGAGCTGTCCAATCCCGCCCAGGTGGACTACATCGATAGGTCGGAGACAGGGCGAACCGGGGTGAGCCCGCCTTGGCGCGTCGCCGTCGAGGTGGACGAGGCGGCGGCCGTCACGAGCCGGCTCGCCGCCGCCGGCGCGAGCGTCATCGCCGAGCCGGTGGAGACCCCGTGGCGCTCGCTGAACGCGCGGCTCAGCGCGCCGGCCGGCGTCCAGCTCACCGTGTTCACCGAGCTCGACTGACGATGAACCGATGATGTGCGTTGACTCGTCGAAGCGCAAGCGTTGCTGCCTTCGACAGGCTCAGGGCACGCGCGGCGGGTCGAGGGGCAAGGTCACGCGGACGATCGTCCGACCCGGGACCGTGTCGATGGCGATCTCGCCGTCGTGCCGCTCGACGACGATCCGGCGGGCGATGTCGAGGCCGAGGCCCGTCCCGCTGCCCACATCCTTGGTGGTGAAGAACGGCTCGAACGCCCGGGCCAGGACGTCGGCGGGCAGGCCCGGCCCGGTGTCGCCGATCTCGACCTCGACCGCACCACCGTCGTCCCCGACCCGGGTCGCGACCCGGAGGGTTCCGTCGCCGCCCATCGCGTCGGCGGCGTTGTCGATCAGGTTCGTCCAGACCTGGTTCAACTCGCCCGGGAACCCCTCGATCTCGGGCAGATCGTCGGCGTACGCGCGCTCGACGGCGATCCCGCGCAACTTGTGGCCGAGCATCACCAGGGTGCTCTCCAGCCCATCCGCGATCCGCACCCGCTGCCGCGATGCGCGGTCCAGCTGCGAGTACGAACGCACGGCCGCCACGAGCTCGGACACCCGTCCGGTGGACTCGCGGACCTCGGTCAGCAGGCTGCCGACCGCGGCCGTGCTGGCCGCCCAACGCAGTCCCGGCTCGAGATCATCTCCAGGTAACACCTCGGCCACCCGGTCAGCCCAGCGGCGATCGGCACCGGCCCGCGCCAGCGTCGCCGCGAGTTCCCAAGGCCGGGTGACTCCGCGGCGCGCCAGCCAGGCCTGGAGCGCCTGCTCCCGATCGGACAGATCGAGCGGATCGAGATAGCCGACCCGCTCCGGTAGGTCGCCTCGAAGATCATCCAACGCGGTGAACTGGGCCGCGCTGATCCCGTTCTTCGCCAACCAGGCCAGGGATTCCAGCACCGCGGCGCTGGCGCCGGCCAGCGCCTCGGCGGCCCGGGTCGCGGCCGCGGCCGGGTTGTTCAGCTCGTGGGCCAGGCCGGCCGCCAACGTACCGAGGGTGATCAACGAGCTGCGCTGTCGCGCAGTCGACTCGATCGAGCGAGCGGTGTGATACAGACCGCCGATCAGATGGGCACCGAACGGGAACCAGTCCTCGAACCGGTCCCGGAGCACGTCGGACGACAGTCGGAACACCCGGCCCGGCCGCGCCCCGCGACCGGTGGCCAGATAGATCCCGTGCTCGTCCCAGGCCCGGAATCCCCCGGCCCATCGGCCGGGCGCGTCCATCCGGGCGACGACGGTGTCCTCGCGACCGATATGGCGGACGAGGTCGATCGAACCGTCGACAAGAAGCCACCAGAACTCGGCTGGTTCACCTTCGTTGAACAAGGTTTCGCCCGGCTCGATCGCGATGGCGGTCCCAGCATCGGCCAACAGGGTGAGTTGATCATGGCTGAGTCCACGGAAGATCGGGAGCGGGCCGAGATCGTCGGCGGCCAGCCGGTCCTGGTCGGGCATCAGATCGTCGCCAGATAACGGTGGACGAGATAGATCGCCATCGCGCCTTCGCCGACGGCCGAGGCGACCCGCTTCATCGAGTCGAGTCGGACATCGCCGGCGGCGAACACCCCGGGAACGCTTGTCTCCAGGGCGTACGGCGGCCGGTCGAGTGACCAGCCGGACGCGGCCAGCTCCGGCCCGGTGATCACGAAACCATGATCATCGCGAAGGACCTCGGAGCTCAGCCAGTCGGTTCGCGGCGCTGCACCGATGAAGACGAACAACCAGTCCGCCGGCACCTCCTCGGTGTCGCCGGTCGCCCGGTCCGACAGGGTGAGTCGCTCCAGATGCCCGTCTCCGGCCGCCCCCACCACTTCGATCCCGAGTCGGACCTCGATCCCTGGATGGGCCTCGATCCGCTGGATCAAGTACCGCGACATGGTCGACTCCAGCGACGGCCCACGGACCACCATCACGACCCGCTTCGCGTGCCGAGCGAAGTTCAGCGCAGCCTGACCGGCGGAGTTGGCCGCGCCGACCAGGTAGACCTCGTCGCCCGCACACTGGGCGGCCTCGGACGCGGTGGCCCCGTAGTAGACGCCGCGCCCGGTCAGCTCGGCCAGGCCGGGGGCGGTCAGCCGTCGGTACGAGGCTCCGCTCGCCACGATCACCGCCCGCGCCTCGAGCTCGCCACCTCCGGCGAACCGGACCGCTCGGACCGGACCGCGGACGTCGAGGCCTTCCACATCGCGGGCCAGCACCAACTCGGCGCCGAACCGGCCGACCTGCGCGATCGCCCGCTGAGTGAGGTCCGCGCCGCTGAGTCCGCGCGGGAAGCCGAGATAGTTCTCGATCGCGGCACTCTGACCGGCCTGTCCACCGGGCGCCTCGCGCTCGATCACCACCGTCGACAGCCCCTCGGACGCCGCGTACACGGCTGCCGCGAGGCCCGCGGGACCACCACCGACGATGCAGACGTCGTACAGCGGCTGCCGGGCCGTGGTATGTAGCCCGAGCGCGTCGGCCAAGTCGACGAGGCTCGGCGAACGCAACGTCGCCTCGCCCGGCACGAGCACCAGCGGCAGATCGTCCGGACCGGCGTCGGCCAGGCCGCGCAGCCGTTCACCCTCCTCGTCGAGCTCGACGTCGTACCACAGGTACGACACGTGATTGCGGGACAGGAACAGCTTGATGTCGTGGGCCCGGTCCGACCAGCGGTTGCCGACCACGCGGATCTCGGAGCTGTGGTCCGGGTGCGCGGCCCGCCAGTCGCCGAGCAGGTCGTCGACCACCGGATAGAGCCGGTCCTCCGGCGGATCCCACGGCTTCATCAGGTAGTAGTCGAGACCGACCTCATTGATCGCGGTGATGGCGACATCGGTGTCCGCATATGCCGTCAGCAGGAGCAGCTTCGCCTCCGGCGCCGGGCCGCGCGACTGCTCGAACAACTCGATCCCGGTCATCCTGGGCATCCGCTGATCGGAGGCGATCAGGGCGACCGGCTCGTCTCGGAGGGCGAGCCGGGCCAGCACGTCCAACGCGTCCGCGCCGGAGGTGACCCCGAGCACCCGGTAGCCCTCGCCGTATCGGGTCTGCAGGTCCCGGGTGATCGCCGCCGAGACCTGCGGGTCGTCGTCCACTGTGAGGATCGTGGGTCGCGTCACGATGCGTGAGCCTAGTGGCTCGACGTTCGTCCGGGGTCGGCGTGAATCGGCTTAGGCTTCGTGCGTGACCTTCACCGGCTTTCCCGAGGCTGCGCTCGACTTCTACGACGACCTCGAGATCGACAACACCCGGTCGTTCTGGGAGGCCAACAAGCACGTGTACGAGATGTCGATCCGGGCGCCGATGATCGCCCTGACCGACGATCTGGCGGAGGAGTTCGGGCCGGCCAAGATCTTTCGTCCACACCGCGACGTGCGTTTCTCCAAGGACAAGTCGCCGATCAAGACCAGCCAGGGCGCGTACGTCCGCGCCGCCGAGGACACCGGGTGGTACGTCGCGATCTCCGCTCGGGGCGTGTACGTCGGCGGCGGCTTCTACAGCGGAGCGCCGGCGCAGACGGCTCTCATGCGCCGTGGCATCGACGACGAGCGGCGCGGTACGCAATTGCAGAAGATCGCGACCGGGCTGAGCAAGGCGGGGTTCGATCTCGGCGGCGACACCGTGAAGACGGTCCCCCGCGGATTCACCGCCGACCACCCGCGGATCGAGCTGCTCCGGCACAAGAGCTCTGACCTTCGGCACGGACTACGGCTTCGGCGACATGCTCCGCAGCCGGGCCCTGCTCGACAGAGTCCGCAAGGACTGGCGCCGGCTGCGGCCGTTGGTCGAATGGTTCGAGGGCGAGTTCGGCTGACGGGCTTCCGGGAGATCGGCCGGAATGGAGTGAATCGTCCCTGGAGTGACCGTGACGATCAGCTCCGGTCCGGTCAGCCGGCGTAATAGCGACCGAGCGTCTCGGCCTTCACCGCCGGATAGGTGCCGTCCTCGATCGCATCCCGGATCCGGTCGACCAGGGAGACGACGAACCGCTCGTTGTGGATCGTGCACAGCGTGGAGGCGAGCATCTCCTTGGCCTTGAACAGATGGTGCAGGTATGCCCGGGTGTAGTTCGCGCAGGTGTAGCAGTCGCACTCGTCGTCGATCGCCACGAACGCCCGCCGGCAGGCGGCGGTGTTCACGTTGAACCGGCCGGCCCGGGTGTAGACGGCGGCGTTCCGGGCTACCCGGGAGGGGCTCACGCAGTCGAACGTGTCGGCGCCGTTCTCGATGCAGGCAAAGAAGTCGTCGGGTTCGGAGATGCCCAACATGTGCCGGGGTTTGTCCTCCGGCAGCTCGCTGCTCACCCAGCCGGTGATCGTGCCGAGATTGGCCTTCTCCAGCGCACCGCCGATCCCGAACCCGTCGAAGCCCCGGCCGTCGAGCTCGAGCTCAGCCAGGCCGCGGGCTGCGGATCGACGCAGGTCCTCGTACTGAGCGCCCTGGACGACTCCGAACAACGCCTGGTACGGCCGGTGCCGGCGCTCCCCGGTGAGCCTGGCGTGCTCGGCCAGGCAGCGGACTGCCCAGGCATGGGTCCGCTCCACCGACTGCTCCTGGTAGCCGCGGGTGTTCAGCAGCGTGGTCAGCTCGTCGAAGGCGAACATGATGTCGGCGCCCAGCTGGTGCTGGATCTGCATCGAGACCTCGGGTGTGAACCGGTGCAGCGATCCGTTCAGGTGGGAGCGGAACGTCACCCCGTCGTCGTCCACCGTCGCCAGCCGGGTCCTGCCCGCGGCGATGACGTCGTCGTTCTGCATGCCCGCGGTGTCCATCGCCAGCACCTTCTTGAACCCGACGCCGAGACTCATCACCTGGAAACCGCCGCTGTCGGTGTACGTCGGCCCTGGCCAGTTCATGAACCGGCTCAGCCCGCCCGCCTCGTCGACGATGTCGGCACCGGGCTGGAGATAGAGGTGGTACGCGTTCGCCAGCACCGCCTGCGCGCCGAGCCCGGCGACAGCCTCGGGAAGGACGGCCTTGACGGTCGCCTTGGTGCCGACCGCGACGAATGCCGGGGTCATGATCCGGCCGTGCGGGGTGGTGATCGTGCCGGTCCGGCCCAGCTGTCCGGGCAGCCGGGTGCCGATCTCGAACCCGAATCCGGTCTCCCCGCTGATCCGCTGCGGCCGCTGGTTGTCCACCGGCTCCGGCGCGCCGAGCCTGATCGGGCTCATCGAAGCCTCAGCGCTGCCAGCGCGACCACCCCGGCGGTGGAGGTCCGCAGCACGGTGTCACCGAGCGACACGGGCCGGCCGCCCGCGGCGACCAGCAGCTCCAGCTCCTCCGCCGCGATGCCACCCTCGGGCCCGATGATCAACAAGACCTCACCCGCATCCGGCACGTCCATAGCGGCGATCGGTTTCGTCGCCTCCTCGTGCAGAACGAGGGCGAGGTCCGCAGACCCGACCCGATCGACCAGCCGCTTCGTGTCGACCGGCTCCGCGACGGACGGTAGCCGCAGCCGGCGGGACTGCTTCGCCGCCTCCCGCACGCTCGATCGCCAGCGCGCGAGACCGCGCTCGACCCGGTCGGCGCTCCACCGCGACACCGAGCGGGCGGCCTGCCACGGAATCACCTCGTCGATCCCTGCCTCGGTGAGCATCTCGATCGCCAGCTCGTCCCGGTCGCCTTTGGCGAGGGCCTGTGCCGCTACCCAGCGGACCGGTCGCACGTCCTCGGCCAGCAGTTCCGCCACCTCGATGTTCAAGGCACCGGCTTCGACCTCGACCACGCGGCCGCGCACGCCGCGGCCGAGTCCGTCGGTGATCACCAGCTGCTCGCCGACCCGGAGCCGACGTACCTTCACGGCGTGCCGACCCTCGGCGCCGTCCAGCCGCACCCGATCGCCCACCGCCCGACGGTCGAGCGAGTCGATCAAGAAGACTGCGTCGCTCACTGACCGGCGAACGCGTCCCGCAACCGACCGAACATGCCGCGGCCGTGCTTCTGCACGCTGACCTCGGGCCGGGTCTCGTCGCGCAGCTCGGCCAGCTGCCGGAGCAGCTCGCGCTGTTCGTCGTCGACCCGGGTCGGCGTCTGGATCAGCAGCGTCACGCCCAGCTGTCCACGACCCGAGCCGCGAAGCCGCGGCACACCCTTGCCGTCCACTGGCACGCGGGTGCCGGACTGGGTGCCGGAGGGCACCGCCACCGTGACCACCGAGGTCTCCGGCGTCGCGTCCGGCAGGTCACCCTCCAGTGTCGCGACCTCGACCTCGGTGCCCAGCGCGGCGGCGGTCATCGGGATCTTGATCACGACCTCCAGATCATCGCCCTCGCGACGGAAGATCTCGTGCGGTGCGACATTCAGCTCTACGTACAGGTCGCCGGCCGGGCCACCGCCCGACCCGACCTCGCCGTGAGCGGCCAGGTGGATCCGGTTGCCGGTGCTCACCCCGGCCGGGATCTTCACGTTGATCGTCCGGGTGGAACGGACCCGCCCGTCGCCGGCGCACTCCGGGCACGGGTCGGGGATCACCGAACCGTAACCGCGGCAGGTCGGGCAGGCCTGGGTCGTCCGGATGTCACCGATGAACGAGCGCTGCACGTGGGTCACCTCGCCCTGCCCGTGACAGGTCTGGCAGGTGACCGGGTCCGAACCCTCGGCCGAGCCGGACCCGGAGCAGCGCGGGCAGAGCACGGCGGTGTCCACGCGCAGCGGCTTGGTGATCCCGAACGCGGCCTCGGCCAGCTCGAGATCGAGCCGGACCAGCGCGTCCTGGCCGCGGCGCACCCGGGAACGTGGCCCGCGGGACGCTTGCTGACCGAACATCGCGTCGACCAGGTTGGTGAAGTCGAAGCCGCTGGTGCCGAACCCGCCCGCCCCGAAGCCGCCGGAGAACCCGCCGCCCATCCCGCCGCCGAGCGGATCGCCGCCCCGGTCGTACAAGTCGCGCTTCTTGGGATCGGACAGCACCTCGTACGCCTCGGCGACCTTCTTGAACCGGTCGCCGGCGTCGGGCTCCGTCGCCACATCGGGATGCAGTTTCATCGCCAGCTGGCGGTAGGCCTTCTTGATCTGCTCGGCCGACGCGTCGCGCGGCACGCCGAGGATCTGGTAGTAGTCCGAGCTCATCGTGTCTTGATCATCCTTCAGAGAGGAATCGGCCGACGTAGCGTGCTACGGCGCGGACCGATGCCATGGTTGACGGGTAGTCCATCCGCGTCGGCCCGACGATGCCGAGCGTGGCGAAGGTGTCGAGCTGAGTGCCGTACGGACTGGCGACCAGCGAGGTGGTCTGGAGCTCCTTGAACGGGTTCTCCTGGCCGATCCGGACCGTGACGTCGCCGTCGGTGCTCGCCTCGCCGAGCAGCCGGAGCAGCACCATCTGCTCCTCGAGGGCCTCGAGCACCGGGCGGACCGCGGTCTCGAACTCCTGGCCGAACCGGGTCAGGTTCGGCATCCCGCCGACCACGACCCGGGTCGAGGCCTCGCTACCGAGCATGTCCAGCAGCGCGGCGATCCCGGCCTGGCCGAGCACCGACAGCGACGGCGGCAGCTCGTCGACGAGCTTCTGGAGCCGGGCCGCGGCCTGGGTCGAGGAGTGGCCGACCGCCGCGGCGTTGAGATGGGCGCGCAGCTCGGCGAGCGTCTGCTCGTCGTGCTCGGGTAGCTCCAGTGCTCGCTGCTCGATCCGACCCGTGGAGGTGATCAGGATGAGCAGCGCCCGGCTGGTGCTCAGCGAGACCACCTCGACGTGCCGGACCGTCGAGTGGCTCAGCGTGGGGTACTGCACGATCGCGACCTGCTGGGTCACCTGGGCCAGCAGCCGGACGGTCCGCTGCAGGATGTCATCGAGGTCGACGGCGCCGGTGAGGAACGTGGTGATCGCCCGTTGCTCGGCCACCGACAGCGGCTTGACCGAGCCCAGCCGGTCGACGAACAGGCGGTAGCCCTTGTCGGTCGGGATCCGGCCGGCGCTGGTGTGGGGCTGGGTGATGTACCCCTCCTCCTCCAGCGCGGCCATGTCGTTGCGGACCGTGGCCGGCGACACCCCGAGGTCGTGCCGGTCGACCAGCGCCTTGGAGCCCACCGGCTCCTGGGTGGAGACATAGTCGGCGACGATGGCGCGCAGCACCTGGAGCTTGCGATCGTCCATGGAGTCCCCACCCCCTTCCCGGTCGTGCTCGTTCGATCAACGTTCGGCCGTCCCGGGGCCGGCTTGGCACTCAGAGACGCGGAGTGCCAGTCTATCGCGGTGAGCACCTCGCCCCCGGCAGCAAAGCTCGGCGACTGGCACGAGCTCGCCGAGGGCGTACGTGTGCTGGTCGCCGAGCCTGCTGGGGTCAATCTCGCGCTGGTCGAAGGTTCGGACGCCGCGGTGCTGGTGGATGCAGGTTCCTCGCCGGCTCAGGGTCGCGAGCTGCGGGCGGTCGTGTCGCAGGTGAGCCGGCGTCCGTTGGCGGCCGTCGTGGCGACCCACTGGCACTACGACCACGCGTTCGGGCTGGCCGGGTTCGCCGGCACTGAGACGGTGGCCCACGAGTCCGTACGCGCTCGGCTGGCCTCGCCCGAGGCCGCCGCGGAGGCCGACCGACTGGGTTTTCGGGCGGCTGAGCTCGCGGCTCCGACGCGCGACCTGGCACTGGCGGTGGCGTACGACCTGGGTGGTGGCCGGCGGGTCGAGGTTGCCCACCTCGGCCGCGGGCATACCGACGGTGACCTGGTCGTCGTGGTGCCGGACGCCGACCTGGTGTTCGCCGGCGACCTGATCGAGTCGGCCGGACCACCGTCGTACGGGCCGGACTCCTGGGCCCACGAGTGGCCGGCCACCCTGGACGGGCTGATCGGCCTGATGACCGCCCGCACCCGCGCCGTGCCCGGTCACGGCGATCCGGTCGAGCGCGAGTTCGTGTTCGCGCAGCGCGGCCGGATCGCCGCCGTGTCGGCCGAGCTCAGCAGGCTGGCCGGCCTTGGCGTACGGGTCGAGGACGCCGAGGGACGCGCCGACTGGGCCCTTCCGTTCGCCGCGATCCGGCCCGGGTTCGAGGCGGCGGCCGGCCAGTTCCGCGGCTCCGCCGGGCCCCGCCGGCGCGACCTGCCGCTCGCCTGAGACCCGCTCCGCAATCTCCCGAATCTGCTGTTCGCGGTGACTTGACGCGCCGGTACTCAGTGCTACTATCTACTAGTAGTCAGTAACGCTGAGTACCGAGTCGAATGAAGGGAGGACGCCGATGAGCAAACAGATGACCGAGATGCTCAAGGGCACCCTCGAGGGCATCGTCCTGGCCATCCTGGTCAGCCGGCCGGCGTACGGCTACGAGATCACCGCGTGGCTGCGAGACCAGGGGTTCGCGGACATCGCCGAAGGGACCGTGTACGCCCTGCTGGTCCGGATCGAGCAGCGCGGCCTCGTCGACGTGGAGAAGGTCCCGTCGGAGAAGGGCCCGCCGCGCAAGGTCTACACCCTGAACGCCGACGGCCGACACTATCTCGACGAGTTCTGGAGGACCTGGAGCTTCCTCGCAGACCGCATCGCCCAGCTCCGCACCGAAGCAGGAATTCACGACGAAGGAGAACAGAGATGACGGCATCGTGGATCGAGCGGGTCACCGGATCGCTCGAGCAGAAGAAGCAGTACAAGCAGTACAAGGCACGCATCGAGGCGCTGCCGGAGAACTACCGGACCGCGGCCCAGGCACTGGAGCGCTACTTCACCTACTTCGGCGGGATCTCCAAGGGTGACGTGCTGGTGACCATGGTCGACGACCTGGCGACGCTCTTCGAGCAGGCAGTCGCGAACCAGACGCCGGTCCGCGAGATCGTCGGCGACGACCCGGTCGAGTTCGCCGAGACGTTCCTGGCGAACTACGCGGACGGCCAATGGATCAACAAGGAGCGGCGCCGGCTGGTCGAGACCATCGACCGGGTGGCCGGAGAGGCGTCGTCATGATCAGCGACGCGATCGGGGAGCGGCCCGCCGTCCAGGTCCGTGGCCTGGCGAAGTCGTACCCGAAGCTGGAAGTGCTGCGCGGCGTCGACTTCGACGTTGCGCCGGGCAGCATCTTTGCCTTGCTCGGCTCCAACGGCGCCGGCAAGACGACCGTCGTGAAGATCTTGTCAACGCTGCTCCGGGCCGATGCCGGCACCGTGCTGGTGAACGGCTACGACGTCGCGGGTCAGCCGAGCGAGGTCCGGGAATCGATCAGTCTCACCGGCCAGTTCGCCGCGGTGGACGAGATCCTCACCGGACGCGAGAACCTCGTCCTGGTGGCGAAGTTGCGGCACCAGAATGATCCGGGCGCGATCGCCGACGCCCTGCTCGACCGGTTCGGGCTCACCGCCGCCGCGGGTCGCAAGGTCGCGACGTACTCCGGTGGCATGCGCCGCCGGTTGGACATCGCGATGAGCATGATCGGCAATCCTCGACTGGTCTTCCTGGACGAGCCGACCACCGGTCTCGACCCCCAGGCCCGGGCCGAGGTCTGGACCTATGTCCGCGAGCTGGCCCACGGCGGGACCACCGTGCTGCTCACCACGCAGTATCTGGACGAGGCCGAGCAGCTCGCCGACCGGATCGCCATCCTGCACCAGGGCACGATCATCGTCGACGGCACGCTGGCCGAGCTCAAGGCGCTGCTGCCGCCGGCCACCGTCGAATATGTGGAGAAGCAGCCCACCCTCGAAGAGATCTTCCTCGCCGTGACCGGCGAGCTTGATCATCACGAATCCACCACCTGAGGAATCGTCATGAGCACACACTTTCTGGCCGACACGGCGGCCCTCCAGGGACGATCGCTGCGCCACATCGTCCGGAGCCCGGACACGATCATCACCACGACGATCATGCCGATCGCGTTCCTGCTGCTGTTCGTGTACGTCTTCGGCGGTGCGATCGAGACCGGCACGAGCTCGTACGTGAACTACCTGCTGCCCGGCATCCTGATCATCACCATCGCATCAGGCGTCGCCTACACCGCGTACCGGCTGTTCGAGGACTGCAAGAGCGGCATCTTCGAGCGGTTCCAGTCGATGCCGATCGCGCGATCGTCGGTGCTCTGGGCCCATGTCGGTACGTCCCTGGTCGCGAACCTGACCTCCGTCGTGCTGGTCATCGGAGTGGCTCTGATCATGGGCTTCCGCTCCGGTGCGGGCCTGGTCGCCTGGCTCGCCGTCGCCGGCATCCTCGTGCTGTTCACCCTGGCGCTCACCTGGCTGGCGGTCATCCCCGGTCTCGCCGCCAAGACCGCCGACGGCGCGATCGCCTTCTCCTATCCGCTGATCTTCCTGCCGTTCGTCAGCTCGGCCTTCGTGCCGACGGCATCCATGCCCGGCCCGGTCCGCTGGTTCGCCGAGAACCAGCCGGTCACCTCGATCGTGGACAGCATCCGCAACCTGCTCGCCCAGCAGCCGGTCGGCAGCGACATCTGGGTCGCCCTGGCCTGGTGCGTCGCCATCCTGCTGGCCGCGTACGTCGCCGCCATGCTCGTCTACCGGCGCAGGTTCGCCTAGGGGTGGTTGCCAGGGTCCGAGCGCCTGGCCCTTGGCAGCGCCCGAGCAGGCTTTAGACCAGGCCGGACTGGTACGCGATCACCACGAGCTGCGCGCGGTCGCGGGCACCGAGTTTCACCATCACCCGGCTGACATGGGTCCGCGCGGTGGCGGGGCTGACCACCAGTCGCTCGCCGATCTCGGCGTTGTTCAATCCCTGGCCGATCAACGCGAGTACCTCGCGCTCTCGCTCGGTCAGCGTCTCGATCAGTGGGTGGACCCGTCGGACGGGCGTGCCACTGCCCTGCAGGGATTCGATCACCCGCCGGGTGACCGACGGCGAGAGGAGCGACTCTCCGGCCGCGGCCAGCCGGACGGCCCTCAGCAGGTCCGCCGGCCCGCTGTCCTTGACCAGAAAGCCGGCCGCACCGGCGCGGAGCGCGGCGAAGACGTTCTCGTCGGTCTCGAAGGTCGTCAGGATGACTACCCGGGTGTGCGCCGACTCGGGCGCGGCGAGGATCTGGCGGAGCGCCTCGATGCCATCAAGACCGGGCATCCGGACGTCCATCAAGATCACGTCGGGCGGTCGCTCGCGGGCCAGTCGCACCGCCTGCCGCCCGTCCCCGGCCTCCCAGGCAAGACTCAGGTCGCTCTCCGACTCGGCCAGCACCCGCAGGCCCATCCGGATCAGCTCCTGATCGTCGGCGATCCCCAACGTGATCATGTTCGATCGGTCATGTCGCGGCGGACCCAGCGGACACCGTCGCCGGGATCGTCGGCAGCTCGGCCCGTACCTCGACTCCGCCGCCGGCTCGCGGGTGGACGTCCAGCCGTCCCCCGACCGCGGCCGCGCGCTCCTGCATGCCGCGGATTCCGTTGCCCGCCTGGAGCCTGACGGCATCGATCGGCGCACCGTCATTGGTGATCGTCAGCCGCAACCGGTCGTCGACCCGCTCGATGCCGACGATCACCGACGCCTCCGGGGCATGCCGGACCACATTCGTCAGCGCTTCCTGCACGATCCGGTACGCGGCATGGTCGACCGCTGCCGACACCCCGGAATGCAGGTCCCCGTCGGTCCGGACCACCACGTCACGGCCGGCGGCCCGGACGGTGTCGACGAGCTCGTCGATCCGGTCCAGGCCGGCCTGGGGCGCGGTCGGGTCCGGGTCGTCGTCGCGGAACATGCCCAGCGTTTGCCGCAACTCGGCCAGGGCGTCCTTGCTGGAGGCGCGAATGGCCTCCAACGACGCCGCCACCTGTTCCGGTCGCTTGTCCAGCACGTGGAGGGCGACGCCGGCCTGCAGATTGATCACCGACAGGCTGTGGCCGACGACGTCGTGCACCTCGCGGGCGATCCGCATCCGTTCGGCGTACAGATAACGGTCCCGTTCGACCTCGCGGTCCCGCACCTCGGCATCGCGACGGGACCGCCGCAGCACCAGGAACAGAGCCGGCAGGATGATCGCCGCCGAGCCGAACAGGGCCGCCGGCCAGAGCGCCGGATCGAGCAGACCGCCGTACGGCTGTCGCCAGAACCCGGCGGACATCATCACCGGCAACCCTGCCAGCCACGGCAGCCAGCCGCGCAGCGGCAGCGCGCTGGCCAGGCCAAGGACCGCGATCGCCGGTGCGAGCAGCACCGGCCCGTAGGGACCACCGGCGGCGAGGAATGCGCCCGTGCCGGCCACCACGGCCAGGTAGCCGGTGCGCGGCGCGACCCGGCGGAGCGTCAGGCCGACGACGATCACCAGCAGGCCGAGCCCGACCAGCCACGGCAGCGACCACGTCGTCGAAGGCTGATCCACCTGGATCGACCGGAACGGCGGCCCGCCGTGCCGCATCGGCGGCGCGCCGTGCTGCACCGGCTCCTCCGTCCAGCTCTGCCAGCGAGTGCTGGCGAAGGCCAGCAGACCGATCGCCAGGCCGATCGCCGCATCGATCGGCAGCACCCGGCGCAGCGGAGCGCGTTGCGGGGCGCCGCTGAGCTGGGCGGACGGCATGACCACGAGCCTAGGCGAGCGGCGTCGGGCCCGCATCGGGCGGCGGACGTACCGCTCGTACGTCCGCTGACGTAGCCCGAGTGTCGCTCCTCGACCGATGTGTGGGTCGGGCCGGCGACGCACAGTGGTGTGCATGGATCCTCATCACCAGTTCCCGCCCGGCTCGGGCCCCGTCGAAGTCCACGCCTCGCTCGCACCCTTCTTTGGAGGACTCATGTTCCTGCTCTTCCTGCTACTGATCGCCGGCACGTTGTTCTACCTGGTCCGATCCGGACGACTGCAAACTCCCGGCTGGCTCGCCGCGCGCCCGTCGCCGGAGCTCGAGGCTAGGAAGATCCTCTCCGAGCGTTTCGCTCGGGGCGACATCTCCTCCGACGAGTTCATGGAGCGGGCCAGCGTGCTGAACTGGACGCCGGGCGTCGAGCCGGTGAGGACGAAGAGCAAGCGCCGCAAGCATTCCTGAGGCGCTGCGCTCCTCCTGCGCCAACTGGCGCTCGCACGACGATCCGGGTTATCCTGCTCAACGTAAGCGCTTTCGCAATCGGTAGCGGCGCTTCGACGAGGAGGACCGGATGGCGCCCGAGGCGGCCAGCATCGCAGTGATCGGCATCCACGGCCACGGGGCGTCGCATGTCCTCAACGCCGGCCGGGTCGGACGTCTGGCAGCCGTCGTCGACCCGCGTCCGCCGGAGCCCGGGTCGCCGGCGTCCGCTCCCGGGGTCGCCTGGTACTCCGGGCTGGATTCCCTGCTGGCCGACGGTCCGAGCCTCGACGCCGTGGTGCTGTGTACGCCGCTGCATACCCATGCCGAGCTGACCGCGACTCTGCTGCGGACCGGCATCGACGTCCTCCTGGAGAAGCCGCCGACTACCACCATGGCCGAGTTCAAGGAGTTGCTGGCGGTCGCGGAGGAAACCGGCCGGCTGTGTCAGGTCGGCTTCCAGAGCCTTGGCTCACAGGCTCTGGACCGGGTACGCGAACTCGTCGACGCCGGCGCCATCGGCACCGTCACCCATTTCGGCGCGCTCGGCACCTGGGTCCGCCGGCGGACGTACTGGCAGCGTGCCGCCTGGGCCGGCATGCGGACGCTTAACGGGCGGCCGGTCGTCGACGGGGTGATCACCAACCCGCTCGCCCATGCGACCGCGACGGCGCTCCGGCTGGCCGGCGCCCGGCGGGTCGAGGACGTGGCCGGGATCGACCTGGAGCTCTACCGGGCCAACGAGATCGAGGCCGACGACACTTCCTCGCTGCGGGTCTCGACCCGGACCGGGGCTGCCGTGGTCGGCGGCTTCACCCTGTGCGCCGAGACCGAGCGCCCGCCGTCGGTCACGGTCTACGGGGCCACCGGCCGGATCCGGCTGGACTACACGCTGGACAGGGTGCACTGGACCCACGACGGCGGGACAGTGAGCACCGAGCATCCCCGCCTCGACCTACTGGGCAACCTGATCGCTGCCCGGCGCGAAGGTGCCCCGCTGCTCAACCCGCTGGCCGACAACGGCGCGTTCATGCAGGTGATGGAGGCTGTCCGGCTCGCGCCCGACCCGCAACCGCTGCCCCCCGCGTACGTCCGCTGGGAGGGCTCGGACCTCGACGCGCGCCCGATCATCCCGGGCATCGACACCGCCCTGCAGCGGGTCACCGACGATGGTGTCCTGCTGTCGGCGACCGACCCTCCCTGGCTGGCCGCAGCCGCCCGCTGAATCCCGGCGACCCCCTTCGCCCCCGCTCCGCCTCCCCCTCTTCCGGAAAGTGTCGGCTTCCGACATCGACACGCCGTCGGCCCATGCCCCAACTCGACAGTTGCCGGGGACTGGTGCGGCGCAGAGGGATGCGAGTCAGAGCTGAAGCACACCGTCCACCCGGCGCGGGATGCCGAGGGGGTTGGCCTCCCGCAGCGCGGCGGGCAGCACGGAGTCGGGCGCGTCCTGATAGGCCACCGGACGCTGGAAACGCCGCGCTGCGGTCGCGCCGACCGAGGTATGGATCGACGTCGTCGCCGGCCACGGACCACCGTGCTGCTGCGACCAGGTCACGGCGACGCCGGTCGGCCAGCCGCCGAACAGCACCCGTCCGGCGAGGCCGGACAGCGTCTCCACCAGCCCGCGTACGTCCTCGCCGGGGGTCGCGTGCACGGTGGCGGTGAGCGAGCCCTCCAGCGAGCCCAGCACCGCGTCGCGCTCGGCCTCGTCGGCGTAGCGGACCAGCAGGGTGACCGGCCCGAAGCACTCGGCGAGCAACGTCTCCGGGTCCGCCGCGACCGCGGCAGCGGTGGTGGCCAGCACTGTCGGCGCCGGCGCCTCAGCACTCGAGCCGGCCTCCTGTCGGGCGATCACCTCGACCGACGCATGTCCCACCAGGCCGTTCAACCCGGAGGAGAAACCCTGCTCGATCCGCTCGTTGAGGAGGGGCGCGGGCTTCGCGGCGCCCATCGCGTCGGCCACCGCATCCTCGAAACCGGCACCGGCCGGCACCAGCACCACGCCGGGATTCGTGCAGAACTGGCCGGCGCCGAGCGTGAACGAGCCGACCAGTCCGGTCGCCAGCTCCGGGCCCGAGGCAGTCGCCGCGGCGGGGGTGATCACCACCGGGTTGACGCTGCCCAGCTCGGCATAGAACGGGATCGGAGCCGGCCGGGCGCCGGCCAGGTCGAACAGGGCCCGGCCGCCGGACAGCGAACCGGTGAAGCCGGCGGCCTTGATCCCCGGGTGCCGGACCAGCGAACGGCCGGCCTCGAAGCCGTCGACCAGGCCGAACGCACCGTCCGGTGCGCCGGCGGCGGCCAGCGCGTCGGTGACGATTGCGGCGGTCCGCCTGGACAGCTCCGGATGACCGTCGTGGGCCTTGACGACCACCGGGCAGCCGACGGCCAGCGCGGATGCGGTGTCACCGCCGGCCACACTGAAGGCGAACGGGAAGTTGCTTGCGGCGTACACCGCCACCGGGCCGATCGGCACCAGCAGCCGGCGCAGCTCCGGCTGCGGTGGCGTCGCCTCCGGTCGGGCGTGGTCGATGATCGCCTCCAGGTAGCCGCCGTCGCGGACCACCGTCGCGAACAACCTGAGCTGCCCACTGGTCCGGGCCACCTCGCCGGTCAGCCGGACTTCGGGCAGCCGGGTCTCCGCCATCGCGATCGGCACCAGCTCTGCGGCCGCGGCGTCCAGCGCGTCGGCCACAGCCTCCAGCCACCCCGCTCGCTGCTCATCGCGTCGCCCGGGCCATCACCGGTGCGGCGGCGACAGCCGCCTCGACCAGCTGGTCGACATCGGGGGCGGTCGTCATGGCGGTCATCTCTCTCCTCGCAGTCAGTTTCATCGGACCGGGCTCAGCCGAAGGCGAGCCCGAGCCCTCGTACGTCGTCGGCCAGCACCAGCTCCGCACCGCGGCGCAGGACCGGCGTCGGCTCCCCGACGAAACCTAGTCGCTCCAGCCCGGCGTCCTCGACCTCCTCGACCCAGACCGCATCCGGCAGGCTGAACGCTACCTGGGCGGACAGGTCCGGCAGCAGGTGCGGGGCGAGGGTGCGACTCGCCGTCCGGGTCAGGTCGGCGATCCGCAGAAACGGCGTCAGTCCGCCGACCCGGACGATGTTGGGCTGGACGATGTCGACGGCGTCGGCCGCCAGGAACTCACGGAACCGGTACGCGGTGTGGATGTTCTCCCCGCACGCCAGCGGGGTGCCGATCCTGGTCCGCAGATAGCGATACGCGGCCAGGTCGTCGGCCCGAACCGGCTCCTCGATCCAGTGCAGATCGAACCGCTCGAGTGCCCGCGCACCACGCTCGGCGGCCGGCACATCCCAACGCTGATTGGCATCCACGGCCAACCAGCGGTGCGGGCCGAGGATCTCGCGAACCGCGGCGACCCGCTCGACGTCGCGGTCGAGCTCGGGGCTGCCGACCTTGATCTTCGCACCGGCGTAGCCGGCGGCGACCCAACGGTGGGCCTGCTCGGTCAGTTCGTCGAGCGAGTAGTGCAGATTCACCCCGCTGCCGTACGCCGCGCACGGATCGACGCCGGACACCGAGCAGCTCGCTGAGCCCGAGGCCGGCCTGCCTGGCCCGGAGATCCCAGAGCGCGAGGTCGAGGCCGGCCATCGCGATCGTGGTCAGACCGCCGCCGCCTGCCTCGTGCAGATGCCGCCAGAGGTCGTCCCAGATCAGCTCCGGACGGCCCGAGCGACCGACCGCGAACGCGGTGATGTCGTGATCGAGCAGGGCCTGGACGGCGTGCGGCGCCGATGGTCGGCGTCCAGCTGAATCCCCGCCCAGTCGAAGGATCCGGCGGACACCTCGACGACGACAGCGTGTAGCTCGGGGACGTCAGGCACCCCACGGCCGGACCAGCGGCCGGGTGATCAACTGGGTGGTGATCGACTCGATCACCGGTGTCACTCACAGGAGTGCCGCCGCTCGCGCCCGGGCCAGCAGGTCGGCCAACGCCGCCTCGTGCTCCGGAGTCGGATCGACCAGCGGAGCGCGGACGCCGCCGACCGGCAGGCCGCCCTGCCGTACGCCGGCCTTGATCAACGAGACCGCGTAGCCCGGCACCTGATCTCGCAACGCAACCAGCGGCCGATAGAACCCGCGCAGCAGCTCCTCGCGACGATCGTCGTCGCCGTCGACATACGCGGCATAGAAGGCGTTTGCGATCTCGGGCGCCATCGCGAACACGGCTGAGGAATACAGCGGCACGCCGATCGCGCGGTACGCGGCCTGGGTGAGCTCGGCGGTCAGCAGGCCGTTGAAGAACTGGACGTCGTCGCGGCCGGCATCGCGCACCGCGAGCACGACCAGCTGGGTGGTGCCGATGTCGCCGACACCGTCTTTGAAGCCGACGACCTTCGGGTTCGCCACCAGCCGAGTCATCGTTGCCGGCGAGAGCTGCGCGTTGGCCCGGTGATAGACGATCAGCGGCAGCTCGGTTGCCCCGGCCACCGCCTCGACATAGCGCACCAGGCCGTCCGCCGGCGCGCTGACCAGATACGGCGGCAGCACCAGCAGCCCTTCGGCACCCGCGTCCGCGGCGGCCTTCGCGCAACCGATCGCGTGTCCGAGCGGACCGCCCGTGCCACCCAGCACCGGCGTACGTCCGCCGGCCGCTGCCACGGCGGCGGAGATCACGGTGCCCACCTCGGCCACCGACAGCGCATGGAACTCGCCGGTCCCGCAGGCCGCGAACACCCCACCGGGGTTGTGCTCCAGCCGGCTGGCGACATGCTCCTTCAACAGACCGGCGTCCACCTCGCCGGTCGCGGTGAACGGGGTGATCGGGAAGAACAGCACTCCGTCGAGATTCATGATCAGGCTCCAACCGGGATCGAGGGATCGGGGATCGGCCCCCGTTGATCGGACTGGGCGAGCTCGGTCCGCCAGCTGCGCGTGGGGCGCCAGCCGAGAACCGATCCGGCCTTGGCGATCGAGAAGGCCGGAGCGGTGCCGACCAGACCGGCGGCGAGTTCGTCGGTGCCGGGCAGGAACTGGGGTACCAGCTCGGCCAGCGGCCTGGTTGCCAGCGCATCCGCCGCGCCCACGAAGAACGTCTCGCCGGATGGTACGTCGCCCGCCGCCCGCAGCCAGGTGTCGACGAAGTCGGCGGCGTCGCGGGCGTCGACATAGTTGAACAGCGACACCGCGGCCAGCCCCGGATCGGCGAGCCGGTCGGCGACGGTGTGACCCTGCTGGGTCGGCGCGCCCTGCCACTCGTCCGGCGAGATGACGAAGCACGGCCGGAACGATCCGAGTCGGACGGCTCTTCCCTGCTGCGCTGCGAACATGGCCACGATCGACTCGATCGTGACCTTGGACAGGGCGTACGCGTTCCACGGCCGGAGCGGATGCCGTTCGTCGATCGGCAGATAGTCCGGCAACCAGCCCTGCGGGTTGCCGTAGCCGAGCGGGGTCGGGCTGGACGCGGCCAGAACCCGGGTCGCGCCGTGGCTGATCGCCGCTTGCATCACGTGGAAGGCGATCGCGGTGTTGGTGTCCCAGATCACCGGCTCGGGCGCGCTGAACGGTGTGGCGATCGCGGCGAGGTGGACCACGGCCTCCGGTCGCAGCGCTGCGAAAACCGCGTCCGTCGCGATCGCATCCGCGAGATCGACGCTCCGCTGGGCGACCCCGCTGATCGCGGGCCCGGCGATGCGATCCAGGGACAGCACCTCGTGCCCTGCTTCGGCGAGCCCGGCCACCACGCTGCGGCCGAGCCGGCCGCTACCACCGGAAACGGCGACCCTCATCGGACGCCGACTCGCGCCGGTTCGCGCTCGGTGTCCTCGGCCGGCTGCAGGTCCAGGCCGAACTCCGCGGTATCCACCGGCCGCCCTTCGCCGCAGGCTGACGTTGCCGGAGATGCCCACGATCACGCTCCGGACGCCGTCGAGATAGCCGGCGGCCCGGCCCAGCGGATCCTCGCCGCCCCCGCGGAACACGTCGTCCAGCAGCATCGCGTCGCCGCCCCCATGGCCACCCTCGCCGGTCGGGATCGCGATCTCCTCGGCCCGCTGCCAGTGTCGTTGCAGGACGACCCGTTCACCGACCGGACGGATCGCGTCGGCAGCGACGTCCGCATCGTGCACGGCGCTCGGGTCGACGACAGACTTTCCGTCATGCTGGTCGGCTGCCGACCGCACCCAGCCGCGCTCGGTCACCTCGAGCTCGAGCCGGCCCTCGGTCCCGTTGAAGCCGACCCGGTAGCCCTCCCACGGCGAGTACGCCGTCAGTGAGTAGGTCATCGTGGTGCCGCGCGCATAGTCGACCAGCAGGCTCAGTGAATCCTCGATGGTGATCCCGCTGTCGAACACGTCCTTGTCGCGTTGATACCCGTCGGCGTACTCGGCGTCGAGGTAGAGGCCCTTGAGGAGCGGGTCGGCGGCCAGATCGAGCCGGAACGGGTCAGACCCGGCCGGCTGGTCGCGGCTCAGCTTCGGTCGCGGACCGAGCCCGCGACGCTCTGCATTCTCGGCACCGTAGAACTTCAGGCCGCCACGGGCGTACACCCTCGTCGGGACGTCGTCGAGCCACCAGTTGACCAGGTCGAAGTGGTGGGTGGACTTGTGCACGAGCAGGCCGCCGGAGTTGGCCTTCTCCCGGTGCCAGCGGCGAAAGTAGTCGGCGCCGTGCGAGGTGTCGAGCAGCCACTCGAAGTGCACCGAGGTGATTTCACCGATCGCGCCGGAGGCCAGCAGCTGCTTGACGACCGAGTTGCGCGGCGAGTACCGGTAGTTGAAGGTGACGGTCAGATCGCCCTTGGACTCGTTGAGGCTGTGCAAGATCCGGTGCAACCGCTGATCGTCCATCGTCATCGGCTTCTCGGTCACCACGTCCAGGCCTCGATCGAGCGCGGCACAGACGTAGACATCGTGGGTGTAGTCCGGCGACGTGACGATCAGACAGTCCGGCGAGGTCTCGGCGAACAGTCGGTCCAGGTTCTCGGGTGCGTACGTCGGAATCGCGTCCAGCGACAGCTCACGGCGGTAGTAGTCCATCCGCGCGGGATTCGGGTCGCACAGCGCCACCAGCTCGCCGACGTCGGCATGGCTGCTCTGCAGCGCGGCGAGGTACATCCGAGATCTCGACCCGGTTCCGATCACCGCATAGCGACGACGGCCCTGAGATGGCATGACACTCCTCGTGTGAGAAAACGTTTTCTCACACTGTACCCAAGGGAGAATGCAGATGCAAGGTCTTCCGTCCAGGTTTGGCGCAAGCGCTTTCGTCGTACTTGACCGCATGCAGCACCGAGTTGCGAGGATGAACCGAGAAAACGTTTCCCGTCGTCTGGAAGGCCACCCCGTTGTCGATCTCGACCGACCACCGGACCAAGCGGGCGCGGTTGCTCGACCTGCTCGACCGCCACGGGGCGCAACGCCTGGTGCTGACGTCGGCCACGAGCATCGGCTGGTATCTCGACGGCGCGCGTACGCACATCAGTCTGGCCGCTCCCCCGATCGTCACGATCGTCGTCGACCACTGCCGGTGACCACGTGCTGACCACCGACAACGAGAGCGGCCGACTCGTCGCCGAGGAACTGCCGGACGGTGTCGACGTCCAGGCGGTCCCCTGGTTCTGCCCGCTGCCCGTGCCCAGCGGGCCGGGCACGCTCATCGAGGATGCGGTCGCCGACGACCTGCGTGCGCTGCGCGTGCCGCTGCTGCCGCTCGAGACGGACCGTTTCCGCCTCCTCGGCCGGGAGACGGCCCGCCTGCTGACCGAGCTCCTGACCACCGCCACGCCTGAGCAGAGCGAGCAGGAGCTGGCCGCGATCGTGACCGGAGGCATCGTCGGACTGGGCGCAGAGCCGCTGGTGGTGCTCGTCGGCGGCACGTCGCGGAGCCTGGTCCGACACCCACTGCCGACCGGAGCACCGCTCGGTCGACGGGCACTGGTCGTCGTCTGCGCGCGCCGGCACGGCTTGATCGTCAACGTGAGCCGGTCGATCAGCTTCGGTGAGCCGCCGGCGGCCGAGATCGACGCCCACGCACGGATCCTGGCCGTCGAGGCCGCATACCTGAACGCGATCGTCCCCGGCCGACGACTGAGCGAGGTATTCGCGGAGGGGCGCGCCGCGTATGCGCGCAACGGCTTCGAGGCCGACGAGTGGACCAACCACCATCAAGGCGGTGTCGCCGGCTATGCCGGCCGCGACCCCAGGGCGACCGAGGACACCGACGACCTGATCGCGGCGGGACAGGCGTTCGCCTGGAACCCGACCGGGCAGGGTGCCAAGGTCGAGGACACCGTGCTGCTCACCGACGCCGGCCTCGAGGTGCTGACGACCGACCCGGAGTGGCCGGTGATCGAGGTCGACGGCCGGGCTCGGCCGGACCTGCTGCGCCTGTCGACATCTGATCCACGAGTGAGGAGCACCGGGTGAGCATCAACGTCACCGTCTGGTCGGAGAACTACCACGAACGGCACCAACCGGAGATCGCGGCGATCTATCCCGCCGGCATCCATGGTGCGATCGCCGACGGGATCGCCGAGGACCCTCGCTTCATGGTGCGGACCGCCACCCAGGATCAACATGATCATGGCCTCGGCGGACGGGGTGCTGGACGGGACCGATGTCCTGCTCTGGTGGGGCCACGCGGATCAGCAGGGCGTGGACGACACCTGGGTGCAGGCTGTCCGCGACCGCGTACTCGACGGCATGGGCTTTATCGCGCTGCACTCGTCGCTGAACTCCAAGCCCTTCCGTGCACTGATCGGTACGTCCTGCCGCAGCGCCGGCTTTCGGCACGGCGACGGTGAGCTGGTCTGGACCGCCAGCGCCGCTCATCCGATCACCGACGGGATCCCGAGTCCGATCATCGTGCCGGATTCGGAGATGTACTCCGAGCCGTTCGACATCGCCCAGCTCGACGACGTCGTGTTCATCTCGAGCTTCGACGGGGGCGAGGTCTTCCGTTCAGGCATCACGTTCACCCGGGGTCGGGGCAAGATCTTCTACTTCGCCCCGGGACACGAGGATGTACCCGATCTACTTCGATCCGACCATCCGTCGCGTGATCAACAACGCGGTCGCCTGGGCCGCTCCCGCCCCGGCGCCACGACACCCGCTCGTCGGACCCGATGTCCGCGACAAGCCGGTCGACTGGTTCGCAACCCGCTAACCTCGAACCGTGGCAGCATCTGGACGCACCCGACAGCCGACCATCGGTGACGTCGCCATTCGAGCAGGGGTCTCCCCGGCAACGGTATCGCGGGTGATGAACGGCAACGCTTCGGTGGATCAGGCGCTGGCTGAGCGCGTGCGCACGGCCGCCGGCGACCTGCACTACTCGGCGAGCCCACTGGCCCGGAGTCTTGTGCTCGGTAAAACGAACACCGTCGCTGTCGTGGTCCCGGATCTGGAAAACCCGACCTTCCAAGGCGTCCTCCGCGGACTGAGTCGGTCCGCGGGGCACGACGGCTACCACGTCCTGATTGCGGACTCGGCCGAGTCGATCACCGACGAGCGCATCCTCGCAGTCGAGACTCGGCGGCGCTGCGACGGCATCGTGTTGTGCGCGCCGAGAATGCCGCTCGACGATCTTCGTCCGCTGCTGACCGAGCTCGCCCCCGTCGTGCTGGTGAATCGCGACGCCGGCTCGCCCGGCACGCCCAGCATCGCAGCCGACTACCGCACTGCGCTCAGAGAACTGCTGGAGCTGCTCTACGACGGCGGACACCGGAAGCTGATCTTCCTGTCCGGCGCACCGCGCAGCGCGTCGAATGCCGCCCGGTTGACGGCCCTCGACGACTTCCGGTCGGATCATCGCGACGCGACAGTCGAGATCGTGCCGTGTGGCGTCAGCTTCGTCGACGGGTACGACGCCGCCGAGGTTGTCGTCGCGAGCGCGGCGACAGGTGTGCTGGCATTCAACGACCTCGTCGCCATGGGACTGATGAGCGCACTGGGCGGACGGGGCGTACGGGTGCCCGACCAGGTCTCGGTCGTGGGCTTCGACGACATCCCGTTCGCCCGCTACACCGCTCCCCCGCTGACCACCGCCTCGGTGCCGGTGGCCGAGCTCGGCGAGCAGGCCTGGCTGCGAATGCGCGATCTGCTGAACGGTCGCCGGCCGGGGAAGCCCCTGCTCTTCACCCCGCGGATCGAGCGCCGCGGCAGCACCGGGCCTGCCCACCGGCTGGATCCATCCTGAGTCGTCAGAATCGCGGCACCACGAGTAGGTGCCACGATTCTGACGAACGGGGAAAGGATCGACCGGCGTCGCTACTTGCCGCCGGTGGTGGCGATGCCCTTCACCAGGAACCGCTGGCCGAACAGGAACGCCAGGAACAGCGGGACGAGCGAGACGATCGACATGGCGAACATGGCTCCCCAGTTGCTACCGCTGGTGGAGTCCAGGAACGACCGCAACGCAACCGGCACCGTGTAGGCGATCGGGTCGGTCAGGTAGATCAGCGGGGTGAAGAAGTCGCTCCAGGTCCAGATGAAGGTGAAGATCGCGGTGGTGGCGATCGCCGGGCCCATCAACGGGATCATCACCCGGGAGAAGATCCGCCAGTGACCGCAACCGTCGATCCGCGCCGCCTCGTCCAGCTCACGAGGGATCCCCCGGATGAACTGGACCATCAAGAAGACGAAGAAGGCGTCCGTGGCCAGGAACTTCGGCAAGATCAGCGGCACGAACGTGTTCACGAAGCCGAGCTTGTTGAACAAGATGTACTGCGGCACGATCACCACGTGGATCGGCAGCATGACCGTGACCAGCATGATCGAGAACCACATCGTCTTCAGCCGGAACCTCAGCCGAGCGAACGCGTACGCCGCCAACGAGCACGCGAACAGGTTGCCGGCGACGGCGCCGACCACGACGATCGCGGAGTTGATGATGTACTGGCTGAACGGGTAGGAGAGCGCGTTCCAGCCGTCGCTGTAGTTGGTGATGATCAGATCGTTCAACCACAACCCTGGCGTGCGGAAGATGACATCCGTGGGCCGGAACGAGCTGACCAGCATCCACAGCAGCGGATAGATCATCACCACGCTGCCCAGGATCAGCAGCACGTGTTTGATCACCGAGCGGATCCGGCTCCGCACGACCTTCCGCCGATGATCGGATCCGTCGTGGACCGGGACGACAACCGCATCGGCCGTCGCGGCAGGGGTCTGGGTCTGCAGCTCACTCTTCATAGAACACCCAATACCTCGAGAGGAAGAAGTTGATCGCCGTCATGGCGCCGACGATGATGACCAGCAGCCACGCCATCGCCGCTGCGTACCCCATCTGGAACTCCCCGAAGCCCTTCTGGTACAGGTACAACGTGTAGAAGAGTGTCGAGTCCGAGGGTCCGCCGGTCCCACCCGAGACGACGAATGCCTGGGTGAACGACTGAAAGGCCCCGATCACCTGGAGCACCAGATTGAAGAAGATGATGGGTGACAACAGCGGCAAGGTGATCCGACGGAACTTCGTCCAGCGGCTCGCCCCGTCGACCGACGCGGCCTCGTAGTACATGCCCGGGATCTGCCGCAAGCCCGCCAGGAAGATCACCATCGGCGATCCAAACGTCCAGACGTGCAACAGGATCAACGACCACAACGCGTACGACGGATCGGAGATCCAGCCGATGTGCGAATCGATCCCGATCGCCCGCAGCAGCTGGTTCACCAAACCGTCCACGCCGAACATCTGCCGCCACAGCACCGCGATCGCGACCGAAGCGCCGAGCATCGACGGCAGGTAGAAGATCGACCGGTAGAAGGCCAGGCCCTTCATGCCCTCGTTCAGCAAGATGGCGATGCCCAGGGCCACCACCAGCTGCACCGGCACGCCCACGATCACATAGGTGAAGGTGACCTGCAACGACTTCCACCAGCGTGAGTCGCTGAACATATGGACGTAGTTCTCGACACCGATCCACTGCGGTGCCTGGATCAGGCTGTACCTGGTGAACGACAGATACAGCGACGCGAGCAGCGGACCGATCGTGATCACCACGAGACCGATCAACCACGGCAGCAGGAAGAGATATCCGGCCTTGTTGTCCCGCCCCGCCTCCTTCCGGCGGGCCGCCTTCTCCTCAGGTGTCTTCGGCCTTGTCGACCTTCAGATGGGAGAGCTCAGAGATGGCGCTCATGACATCAGCCCTGTAGGTTCGACTTCATCTCGTCCACGAACTTCTGCGCGGCGTCCGCCGTGCTCGCCGTGCCGAACAGCACATCGCGTGCCGTAGCGGAACAAGACGTCGGCCAACTTGCCGCCGCCCGGTGGCGGAGCAATTGGCGTCGGCCCGAGCTCGGGCTTGATGTCGGTGATGAACTTGGCCACCGACTGCTGGGCCGGCGAGAGCTTGGGCTTGACGAACGCCTGGAGCTCGCTGTTCGCCGGAATGCCGCGTTCGGCCAGGTCGATGCCGGCCGCGTCGGTCGAGTTCACCCACCAGTTGATGAAGGCTGCCGCGGCCTCCGGGTTCTTGGTCTTGCTCGACGCCGACCACAGCATGCTGGCCTTGTACCAGGTCTTGCGGTCGGTCGCCTTGCCGGTCAGGCTCGGGAACCGCAGCATCTTCAGCGAGGTCTTCGGCCGCGGCATCGGTCGCCTCCAGCTGATTGGTGTTGTAGAGCTGCATGCCGGCGTTCCCGACGCACGATCGCGCTCTGGTCCAGCGACTTGGCCGAGCTGCCGCTGCTCCTCGCTGATCTGCTGGGGCGACCCGATGCCACCGGCCTTCTGGAACTTGACCATCAGGTCGTACCACGCCTGCGCGTCGGCCGTCTCGAAACCGAGACCCTTGTCGACGAACAGCTCCTTCCCGTTCTGCCGCAGGAACGCACCGAACAGCTGGTCGGAGCCGAACAGTCGAGACGATGCCGAACGGAACCCCGGCCTTCGAGGCCACCTCGGCGCGCCACCTCCGACATCTGGTCCCAGGTCCACGTCGTGTCGTCGGGCATCGACACCTTGGCCTTCTCGAAGACCGCCGGGTTGGCGAAGAACACCAGGGCGTTGATGCCGGCGTTGGCCCCGACCAGGGTGTCGTTGATCTTGCCCGAATCGACCGTGCCCGTCGACGAACTTGGACACGTCCACGCCGTACTTGGCGAGATCGAGGAGCGCTCCGCGGTTGCCGTACTCGGAGATGTAGGCCATGTCCATCTGGATGATGTCCGGCGCCGTGCCGCCCGCGGTCTGGGTGGCGAGCTTGTCCCAGTAGCTCGCGAAGTCACCCGGCTGACCCGTGATCTTCACATTGGGGTTGGCCTTCACGTACGCGTCGATCTCGGCCTGGGTGTTCTTGTTCCGCGTCGGGTTCCCCCAGAAGGCCAGGCTGAGCTCCACGGCACCACCGCTGCCCTGAGAGCCGCCCCCACCCGAACCCGGGGCGCACCCCGCCAAGCCTGTCGTGGTCGCCGCGGCCGCCAGCCCGGCACCGATCAGGAACTGCCTACGGGACAGCGCCATTGCTTTCTCCTCTTCGTCGATGTGAAAACGTTTTCTCGAACAGTACGGCTGCCGCCGACCGAGTGTCAATCAGAAGTCAGCAGGTAGTTGCAGACCCCGACTGAACGACCGGGCTCATCGGCAGGTTCCTCTCGATCCGCGCTCCGTGGTCTTGACTCTAGAAGAACGTAAGCGTTTGCGCAAGCGCTTACGTTCACAGGCTTCCGAACACTGTCGAGGCGAGCCCGACGTGCGCCACATCATCGCGGGCCGCGCTTCTGAACGGAAGCAGGTTGCCGGATGTTGTCATCGAACCGATACCCGCCGATCACGAAACCTCCAGCACCGCCCGGCGCCGGTTTCAGTCGTGACTGTCCGGCCGGACTGACGCCCGACAAATCCGGACCTGGGCGAGGCGGTCGACTCGCGCACGATCAGCGCCGCCGGGACGGCCTTGCGGCGCGGTCGGCTGGCGGCGGAACGGGTGGCCAGGTCGAGGGCATCGCGTCCCATCTGCTCGAGCGGGAAACGAGCAGTGGTCAGACTGGGGTAGAGCAGCTCCGCCACCGACACGTCGTCGACTCCGGCGACCGACACCTCGCCAGGCACGGAGACCCCGATCCTGCGGAGGGCCACGAGGATGGCGATCGCCATCGAGTCGTTCAGCGCCAGGATCGCGGTCACCTCCGGCCAGCGTCGCAACGCGTCGATGGCCGCCGGGCCCGCACCCTCGGCCGTGAAGTCGGTCGACACCACCCGGGCACGCACCCCCGCGCGGGTGAACACCTCGACCGCACCGCCGAGCCGGTCGAGGACCGTCGTCAGCGCCTCTGGGCCCGAGATGATCGCCACCTCCGTGTGACCGAGGTCCACCAGGTGCTGGGCCACCAGCAACGCGGCCCCGTGGTTGTCCGGCAGTAGTGCATCCACCCCGAGCTGGTGCCGACCGATCACGGCCGCGCGACCACCGTTGCGCTGATAGGTCGCCAGCAGCCTGCGCGCCTCGGCCTCCTGCTGACCGTCGACATAGCCCGAGCCGGCGATGATGATGGCCCGCGCACGCTGCCCGGCGAGCGATCGGAGCTGTTTGAGCTCCCGCTGCGGATCGCGCCCGGAGTGCGCGACCTGAACGATCAGCCCCCGCTCCTCCGCCGCGTGCACGACCCCGGCGGCGATCTCGGTGAAGTACGGGTCGTCGATCTGGTGCACGATCAGCCCGGCGATCGAGGTCGCTCCGCCGGCCAGGGTCTGGGCATGGGTGTTGACCACGATAGCCCATGTCCTCGGCGGTCCGGCGCACCCGAGCTCGCGACCTCCTCGCTCACCCCGGTCAGCCCGCGCAGCGAGCGCGAAGCGGTCGCCAGCGAGACCCCGGCCGCGTCGGCCACGTCGGCGAGTCGCAGGCTCGTGCGTGGTCGACTGCTCATGCGCATCCTCTCGACGTATGGCTGCCGTCATCGAAGTAGGCTTGCGCCGGTGCGGCCTGCCTAGCGTACTCTGACGTAAGCGCTTACGTTAAGCGCTTACGTCATTCGAACGAGCAGATGTCGTCGAGCAAAGGAGCGACCATGGCAGAGCGGACGATCAGGGTGATCATGAACGGGGTCACCGGACGGATGGGCTACCGACAGCACCTCCTCCGGTCGATCCTGGCGATCCGGGACGAGGGTGGCGTGGCCATCGGCGACGACCGGATCCAGGTCGAGCCGGTGCTGGTCGGCCGAAGCGCCGACAAGCTGACCGAGCTGGCCAAGAAGCACGGGATCGCCGACTGGACCACCGATCTCGACGAAGCGCTGGCCGATCCGAGCGCGCTGATCTATTTCGACGCCCAGGTCACCTCGGCCCGCAAGGACGCCATCCTGGCGGCCATCGCCGCCGGCAAGCACATCTTCACCGAGAAGCCGATCGCGGAGTCCGTCGACGACGGCCGTGATCTGGTCGCGGCGGCCGAGCGGGCGGGCGTGATCACCGGCGTCGTCCACGACAAGCTCTATCTGCCCGGCCTGCTGAAGCTGAAGCGACTGATCGATCTCGGCTTCTTCGGCCGGATCCTGTCGGTCCGCGGCGAGTTCGGCTACTGGGTGTTCGAGGGCGACGTCATCCCGGCCCAACGACCCAGCTGGAACTACCGCGCCGAGGACGGCGGCGGGATGGTGCTCGACATGTTCTGCCACTGGAACTACGTGCTGGAGAACCTGTTCGGTCGGGTCGAGGCGGTCACCGCGAAGGCGGTCACCCACATCCCGGAACGCTGGGACGAGAACGGCAACTCCTACACCGCGACCGCCGACGATGCCGCGTACGGCATCTTCGAGCTGGACGGCGGCATCATCGCCCAGATCAACTCCTCCTGGGCGGTCCGGGTCGACCGCGGCGAGCTCGTCGAGTTCCAGGTCGACGGCACCCACGGCTCGGCCGTGGCCGGACTGTTCGGATGCCGGATCCAGCCGCGGGCGCAGACTCCCAAGCCGGTCTGGAACCCCGACCTGCCGACCGATCAGGACTTCCGTGCACAGTGGGAGCAGGTGCCCGACCTGGAGGAGTATCCGAACGGCTTCCGGAAGCAGTGGGAGCAGTTCCTCACCGACGTCGACGCCGGCCGGCCGCACGGGTACGACCTGGCAGCCGGCGTCCGCGGTCTGCAGCTCGTCGAGGCCGGCCTGAAGTCCTCGAACGAGGGCCGGCGGGTCGAGATCGAGCGGATCTGAACAATGACCACCACCACGACCGCGACGAGCGTACAGCTCCCCCAGCCCGACGGATCGCGACGGATCGTCGAGCTGTCCCAGCCGCGCGACTGGGCGGACCATCCGCAGCCGTACCGCAGCCGGATCGCGTACGCCGCCGCCCACGTCGTCGCCGACCCGTACGGGGAGAACGTGCCGGGAGCCCCGGCCGAGATCGACTGGGACGCCACCCTGGCCTTCCGCCGGCACCTGTTCCGCTACGGCCTCGGGGTGGCCGAGGCGATGGACACCGCGCAGCGCAACATGGGCCTGGACTGGGCCGCCACCCGGGAACTGATCTCCCGCAGTGCTGCCCAGGCGAACGCCATGGGCGCCCGGATCGCCTCCGGGGTCGGCACCGATCAGCTGCCGCCCGGGCCGGCGACCCTGGACGAGGTGGTCGCCGGGTACACCGAGCAGCTCGAGTTCGTCGAGAGCACCGGCTCGCAGGTGATCCTGATGGCCTCGCGACACCTCGCGGCGGCGGCCCGCGACGCCGACGACTATCTGCGGGTCTACGACACGCTGCTCTCCCAGGCGACCCGACCGGTGATCCTGCACTGGCTGGGCGAGGCGTTCGACCCGAACCTGGCCGGCTATTGGGGCAGCTCGGACGTGGCGACCGCGACCGACACGTTCGTCGAGTTGCTCCGGTCGCACGCCACCGCCATCGACGGTGTCAAGGTGTCGTTGCTGTCCGCCGAGCACGAGATCGGGTTACGCGCCCGGTTGCCCGAGGGCGTCCGCCTCTATACCGGGGACGACTTCAACTACCCCGAGCTGATCGAGGGCGACGAGACGTACCACTCGGACGCCTTGCTCGGCGCGTTCGCAGCGATCGCGCCGGCGGCCTCGGCCGCGCTGACGGCCCTCGACGAGGGCGACCTGCCGACGTACCGCTCGGAGATGGAGCCGACCCTGGAGCTGTCCCGGCATGTCTTCGCGGCGCCGACCTTCTACTACAAGACCGGGATCGCGTTCCTGGCTTGGCTTTCCGGGCATCAGAATGGTTTCACCATGGTCGGCGGGCTCCAGTCGGCCCGGTCGCCGGTCCACCTGGCGCGGGTGTTCGAGCTGGCGAACGCCGCTCGACTGCTGCCCGACCCCGACCTCGCCGCGCGCCGCCTCGGGCTGGTCCTCGACGCCGCCGGGATCGTGCGATGAGCAGACTCTCACTCAATCAGAAAACGACGAACTCGTGGTCACTACGCGAGGCGATCGACGGCTGCGTCACGGCGGGCCTGTCCAGCATCGGCGTCTGGCGGGAGCCGCTCGCCGAGGCAGGGGTGGACAGCGCGCGGAAGTGGCTGGCCGACGCCGGGCTCCGCGTCTCGTCGCTCTGCCGGGGCGGCTTCTTCACGGCCGCGGACCCGGAGGCGATCGAGACCGCACACTCGGAGAACCTCCGGGCGATCGACGAAGCGGCTGCCATCGGTGCGGTCACCTTGTGCCTGGTGCCCGGCGGACTGCCGAGCGGTGATCGCGACCTGATCGGCGCCCGGGACCGAGCGGCCGAGGCGATCGGCCGACTGGTCCCGTACGCCCGCGAGCGCGGAGTCGCGCTCGGTATCGAGCCGATGAACCCGATCTACGCCGCCGACCGGGGCGTGGTGTCGACCCTCGGTCAGGCGCTGGACATCGCGGAGCAGTTCGCGACCGACGAGGTCGGGGTCGTCCTCGACACGTTCCACGTCTGGTGGGATCCCGCGCTGCGCGAGCAGATCGCCCGAGCCGGCTCGCGGATCCACAGCTACCAGGTCTGCGACTGGATCACGCCGTTGCCGGCCGATTCGCTGCTGGCCCGGGGGATGATGGGCGACGGCCACATCGACTTCGCCTCGATCACCCGCTGGGTCGCCGAGACAGGTTACGCCGGCGACGTCGAGGTGGAGATCTTCAACGCCGATGTCTGGGCCACCCCCGGCGACGAGGTGCTGGCCACCATGATCGAGCGCTACACCCAGCTGGTCGAGCCGTACCTCTCCTGACCGCCCGGCACCACTCCGCACCCCTTCCGAAACCTTGCACCCGCTGCGCGGCTTTGCACTCCGTACACAGGGTGCAAGGCGAGCCAGGGGGTGCAGGGTTCGGGCGGGCCGGCGTGTGACGGGCTATGGCAGACGTGCCACTAGGGCAGCATCAGCGACGGCCACCGGTTGGCGGCCCACCCTGCCCAGCTCGTCCAGGACTCGGGCGGTTCCGGCCGCGAAGAACCGGACAGCTCGGCCTCCTCCGGCACCTCGAACATCGCGCGCCAGTTCGCCAGGTCGTCGGCAGTGATCGGGAAGGTCTCGGTCGGCAGCTCAGCCCAACGCCGCGCGATCCGGCGGAGCTGCTCGGCCGGCTCGATCGGCAGATAGACCAGCTCGTACGTCGCCCCGATGTCCTCCACCAGGCGGCGTAACGCACTCCGCTCGTCGCGCGCCCAGCAGCCGAGGTCCAGCACGACATTCGTCTCGATCCGAAGGGCCTGGAGCGCCAGAGAGATCAGCCGGCCCTCCAGCACGTCGCGCCGACCGCCCGCATCGGACTCCCCGAACAGCGGGATCATCCACTCGTCGGGGGTCAGCCGGAGCGCCCGGTGCTCGGCGGCGAGCCGGCGCGCGACGGTGGTCTTGCCCGCGGCCGGCAACCCGACGAGGAGGTACGCGGTCGCCATCGGCCGATCCTGTCAGACTGGCGGGATGCCTGGAGAGACGTCCGACGCGGAGCAGCCCATCTGGAGCTGGGACCCGAGCCTGTACGAGGGGAGCGCCGGCTACTACGCCGCGGGCCGGGTCGCCTACCCGCCCACGCTGGTGAGCACGCTGGTCGAGGACCTGATGCTGGACGGCACGGGCCGGCTTCTCGATGTCGGCTGCGGGCCGGGTTCGATCACCCTGCTGCTGGCGCCGTACGTCCACGAGGCGGTCGGCGTCGATGCCGATGCCGGGATGCTGGCCGAGGCGGCCCGGCTCGCCGGTCGACGGGACATCCAGAACGTGAGCTGGCGTCATCTGCGGGCCGAGCAGCTGCCAGCCGACCTTGCCCCGGTCCGGCTGGTCACCCTGGCGCAGTCCTTCCACTGGATGGATCGGCCGCGGGTCGCCGCCATCCTGCGCGCCATGCTCGAACCGGGTGGTGCGCTGGTGCACGTCAGCGCCACGACCCACGAGGGCGAGAACCCGGGGGACGACGCGCCACCGTGGCGGGCGGTCGACGGGCTGGTCGCCGACTATCTCGGCCCCCGCCGCCGCGCCGGCCAGGGCGTTCGTCCGCCGGGACCGAACGACGAGAACGAGATCTACGCCGCCGCCGGGTTCGACGGACCCCGGCCGATCATCGTGCCGGCCTGGCCGGTCGAACGTGATGTCGACCAGGTGATCGCCTCGGTGCACTCGCTGTCGTGGGCGGCGCCGCACCTGTTCGGCGCCCGGCTCGCGGAGTTCGACGACGACCTGCGCGAGCTGCTCCAAAGCAGCACGAGAACCGGTGCGTTCCGCGAGACCATGCCGCCGATCAGGCTCGACATCTGGCGCTGAGGCGCCGGTCCGGTCGCGGGCCTCTGTATCGTCTCAGCCAGGGACGGAGGTGAGCCGAAGTGGCCCGAGTGACGGCGAAGACGGTGGCCGAGGCTGTCGGTGTGTCGGTCGCGACCGTCTCGAACGCGTACAACCGGCCGGGTCAGCTGTCCGCGGAACTCCGGACGAGGATCCTGGCGACCGCCGACGAGCTCGGCTATGCCGGACCGGACGCGGCGGCCCGGGCGTTGCGCAGCGGGAAGACGGACGCGGTCGGGGTGCTGCTGACCGACCGGTTGTCGTACGCCTTCTCCGACCCGTACGCGATCGGCTTCCTGGCCGGGTTGGCCCAGGTCGTCGAGCAGCGCGGCACCAGCATCGTGCTGATCCCCCTGCCGTGGTCGACCGCTCCGGACGAGACGGGGCTGGACGAGACGGGGCTGGACGAGACGGGGCCGGCGGAGACGGGGCCGGTGGAGATCGAGCTAGACCTGGTCACCGTCCGGCAGGCGGCGATCGACGCGATGACCACCTTGTGCCTGGCGAATGACCACCCGGCCCGGATGCTGGCTCGGACCCGAGGCATCCGGTTGGTCGGAACCAATATCAGCGACGATCCGGACGACAGCTGGGTGGCCGTCGACGATGAGGCGGCCGGTCGTGCGGTCGGCGAGGAGCTGGCGCGGCTCGGCCACCGCAGGATCGTCGCAATCGCCGACACCAACACCCCGGCGGGCAGTCCGGCCCGTCGACTACGGATCGACGAGGTCGATTGCATCGACTGCAACGCCCGGCTCCGCGGGCTGCAGTCAGCCCTGCCCGAGGAGCTGATCATGGTCTCGGCCGGACACAATGCGACCGCATCGGGAATGAGTGCCGCGCGTTGGATCCTGGACGAGCTCGTCGGACCCGGCGGTGGGGTGGCGCCGACCGCGATCGTCGGACTCAGCGATGTCATCGCGCTCGGCGTCCTGGACGTGCTGCGCGGCGACAGCGTCGCGGTGCCCGGCCGCCCTGTCGGTGATCGGATTCGACGATATCCCCGCCGCGGAAGCGGCCGGGCTGACGACCATGCGACAGCCGATCGGCGACAAGGGTCGTCTGGTGGGCGAGTTGCTCCTGGATCCGGAGATCACGCCGCGGCAGATCCTGCTGCCGATGGAGCTGATCACCCGGTCAACCACCGGCCCCGCCCACTAGATGGCGTCGCTCGCAAGCTCGCTCCGAGCGACGCAATCTAGTCAGGCCAGGGGGCACCGTACGTCTCGGCGGCGGCCGTGGTCAGATCGATCAACTGCTCGATCAGCTCGGCCAGGCTGCTCGAACCGAGCAACGTGAGCTGGTCCATCGGACCGAGCGGCGCGATGCCGGCCAGCTGCCACAGCCGCGGCACGGGCTCGTCGGCAAGTTCGACATCGGGGGGCCAGCTGGACTCCACGAACTCGCTGGCTGCCGCGAGCGCCTGCCGGACCACTCGCTCGGCCTCTTGCAGCCGGTCCGCCATCACCGGTTGCCACTCGAAGTCGGGCAGTTCCTCGACCTCGGCGCGCGGATGCGGGGCATCGTCCAGCCACGCCGTCACCCGGATCCGGCGGTGCCCCTGAGCCCGGAGGCCGACTATCTGCTCCTGCGAGCCGAGATCGGTGATCTCCGCCGTCGTACCGATATCGAACCGATGCTCTCCCCCGCCGACCTCGTGTCCGCGCTCGATCAGCACCACGCCGAACTCGCCGCGCTCGGCCTTGATCATCTCGGAAAGCATGATCAAGTAGCGCTCCTCGAACACCCGGAGATGCAGCGGCATGTTCGGGAACAGCACGGCCCCGAGTGGAAACATCGGCAGTGTCGCCACTGCGTTAGCCAATCACGACGACATCGGCCGTCGCTGGGAGGGTCGGCGCGGGGGCCGGTGTCGCACCGGCTCCGAGCCGACCGGATGTCCGGCCGGCTCGGAGGGACGCGTCGTCAGTCGCCGGCCGCGGCCTGGTCGGCGGCCTTGGCCTCGGCCTTGAGGTCGTCGGCGACGGCCTTGTCGACAGCCTTCTGCACGACACGATTCGCCTTCACGAGGGCCTTCTCGATCTCGACCACCGAAGGATCGGAGACCAGCACGACCAGCCCGGAGTGGCCGGGCTCGATCGTCTGGTCCAGCTCCTTGGCCAGCTCACTGCGGTTGTGCAGGTGGCGGAGCCGGCCGACGCCGGCCCCGGCCGCTCCGATGACGGCAGCGCTGCCGAGGATCGACGGCGGGAACAGGACGCCGATCACCACGCCACCGACCAGGCCCCAGCGGAGCCCACGACGGGTGCGATAGTCGGTCGCCTTCTGGATCTTCACCTCGCCGTCGGCGCCCTTTTGCAGCACCAGCGCGCCCTCGATGTCGAGCCTGTTCGCCTTGGTCGCCGATTCCAGCGTCCGGTAGGCCTCGAACGCGCTGTCGGTGTCGGAGAAGTCGGCCACGAAAAGGGCGTAAGCACCGTCACTCACGATCGCCGCGTTCACCTCGCTGACGACCTCGCCGTCCGTCGTGTCCGCGTCCGCGGACGAAACGTCCCCGGTCTCGACATTCGCCGTCTCGACGTCCGCACTCTCGCCCGTTTCCGGCGTCGCTACCTCCGCTGCCGGCTGGTCAGCCTCGGCCGCATCATTGGTCGGCTGATCTGTCATCGTTGATTCCCTTCGGAAGTGGTCGGGTCCGGGTCACGCCCCGCTGACGTGGCGACCGGTTGCCCCGGAGAGGCTACCGCCGGCGGCGTTGGGTGCCGCACTCCGGCTCAGGCCTCGCGCGACTTCGGCGAGCTCTCCTCGGTCTTGGCCGGATCCCGCTCGATCACCGGGTCGAGCGCCTCGTCGATCTTCTTCAGCAGCTCCGCGTCGAGCGTGACGCCGGCGGCAGCCGCGCTGTCGGCCACCTGCTCGGGCCGGGAAGCACCGACGATCGCCGTCGCCACGTTGTCGTTGGCCAGCACCCAGGCCACGGCCAGCTGCGCCATGGTCAGACCCGCCTCGGCCGCCAGCGGCGCCAGGAGCTGCACCCGCTCCAGCACGTCGTCGCGCATCCAGCGAGAGATCATGTTCGCGCCGCCCTTGTCGTCGGTGGCCCGGGACCCGGCCGGCGGCTGCTCGCCCGGCTTGTACTTCCCGGTCAGCACACCCTGGGCGATCGGCGACCAGACCACCTGGGAGATGCCGAGCTCGCGCGAGGTCGGCACGACCTGGTCCTCGATCACCCGCCACAGCGCCGAGTACTGCGGCTGGTTGGAGATCAGACCGAAGCCGAGCTCTTTCGCCAGGGCGGCACCGGCGCGCAGCTGGTCGGCGGTCCACTCGCTGACCCCGACGTACAAGATCTTGCCCTGCCGGACCAGGTCGGCGAACGCCTGCATCGTCTCCTCGAGCGGAGTGAAGTGGTCGTAGCGATGGGCCTGGTACAGGTCGATGTGGTCGGTCTGCAGCCGCCGCAGCGAGCCCTCGGCGGCCTCCATGATGTGCTTCCGGGACAGCCCGAGATCGTTGTGACCCTTAGGCCCGATCGGCCCGAAGACCTTGGTGAAGATCTCCACCGACTCCCGCCGCTCGCCCTTCAGCGCCTCGCCGAGCACGGTTTCGGCCTTGGTGTTCGCATACACGTCAGCGGTGTCGAACGTGGTGATGCCGGCGTCCAGCGCGGCTCGGACGCACGCGGTCGCCTGCTCGTTCTCGACCTGCGATCCATGGGTCAGCCAGTTGCCGTAGGTGATCTCGGAGATCTTGAAGCCGGAGTTGCCGAGGTGTCTGAAGTCCATGTCCTCGAACCTACCCGGCCCGCAGTGGAACGATTCACCGACCCTGGAACCATTCAGCCGGCGTTGCGCTGCCGATGTACGCGGGCTGTCACACCTACGCTGCCCTGGTGTCTCGCGATCGGTACGGCAGCGACGTCCTGAGCCCCGGTTGGCAGAAGGCCGGCAAACCGGTCAGCGTGGATCTGCCCCTGCGCCGCGGCCTGGTGCTGGAGGATCCCAGCAGCGGGTACGTCGGTGAGGTGATTCGGTGGGAGAACGGCCTGGTCGTGCTCGAGGACCGAAAGGGCAAGCGGCGCAGCTTCCCGATCGGGCCCGGCTTCTGGTACGAGGGCAAGCCGGTCACGCTGCGCCTCCCGTCGCCCGCTCCGGCGCCGACGATCCGCAGGACGGCCTCCGGCTCGATCGCGGCGCCGAGCGATACCCGGGCGAAGGTCGCCCTGCCCAGCCGGATCTACGTCGAGGGCCGACACGACGCCGAGTTGGTGGAGAAGATCTGGGGCGACGACCTGCGCGACGTCGGGGTCGTGGTCGAGCTGCTGGACGGTGTGGACGAGTTGCCTGCCGTCGTTGCCCAGTTCCGGCCGGAGGCCACCCGACGACTCGGCGTGCTCGTCGATCACCTGGTGGCGGGCAGTAAGGAGACCCGGATCGCCGAGCAGGTGGCCCGAGCGCCCGGCGGACGGCACGTGCTGGTCCTCGGGCACCCGTACGTCGACGTCTGGCAGGCGGTGAAACCTGCCCGGGTCGGGCTGTCCCGCTGGCCGGACATCCCCCGCGACGTCGAGTGGAAGCACGGCATCTGCGACGTGCTCGGGCTGCCGCACGACGACCAGGCCGACATCGCCGCCGCCTGGCGACAGATCCTCGGCCGGGTGAACAGCTGGCGCGACCTGGAGCTGCCGCTGCTCACCGTGGTCGAGCAGTTGATCGACTTCGTCACCGCGGACGGCACGGGCGAACCCTTCGGTTCATCGTGCGCCGCGCTCGATGGCTGATGCAGCCACCAGACGCGCCAGGGCCGTCGTGAACGCGTGGTCCGGCGGCCGCGAGTAGCCGACCACCACCGCCGGCGGGCCATCGTGTCCCGCCGCGGCGAACGTACCCAGGCCGTCCAGCCGGAGACCGCGACTCGCGGCTGCCGCCACGACCCCGGCCTCCGTTACTCCCGGCGGCAGTTCCAGCAGGGCGTGCAACCCGGCGGCGATCCCGGAGACCCGCGCTGCCGGCACTCGCACGGACAGTTCGTGGACCAGCCGGTCGCGTCGGTGCCGATAGGCAAGCCGTCTCCGCCGGACGATCCGGTCGTAGCCGCCGTCATTCATCAGCCGGGCGACGGTGAGCTGGTCCAGCACGGACCCGCCGCCGTCAGCCCGCTCCCTCGCCTCGACCACGCCGGTCACCAGCGACGACGGCAGGACCAGCCAGCCGACCCGGATCCCGGGCGCCAGGGCCTTGCTCACCGATCCGGCGTAGATCACCCGCTCCGGATCCAGCGCCTGGACCGCGCCGACCGGTTGCCGGTCGTAGCGGAACTCGCCGTCGTAGTCGTCCTCGACCAGATACCCGTCGCGTCTCTCCGCCCAGCGCACCGCGGCCTGCCGGCGTGCCGCGCCGAGCACCGATCCGATCGGGAACTGGTGTGCCGGGGTGAGCACCGCCGCTCGGACGTCGGATCCGACCAACTCCTCGACCACAGCCCCGTGGCCGTCGACCGAGATCGGGAGCGGGCGCAGACCGGCGGAGGCCAGCACCGATCGGTGGATCGCGTGGCCGTACGCCTCGACTCCGACCGCGTCGTGACCGCGGTCGACCAACACCTCAGCTGCCAGCCGCAGTCCCTGGGTGAAGCCCGCGGTGAGCACCGTCCGGTCGGGATCGGCGCGGACGCCACGGACCCGGGCGAGATAGTCGGCGACCGCCCGGCGGGCGGGTTCCGGACCGCGCGGGTCATAGCCGAGGACCTCGTACGAGACCGTGCCGAGCACCTGTCGCTGCGCGCTGCTCCACTCTGCCCGCGGGAACGCGGCCAGGTCAGGCACTCCTGGTCGCAGGTCGAGTGGACCCGCTCGGCCGCGCGAGGCCCGGTCCGCCTGTCGATCGGCGGGCGTCGTCGACTGAACCGGCCGGTCGGCGACCCGGGTCCCCGATCCCTGGCGCGCGCTGAGCCAACCCTCCGCCCCCAGCTGGGCGTACGCCTCGGCGACGGTGTTCCGGGCGATGCCGAGGTCGGCGGCCAGGGAACGGCTGGGCGGCAGCCGACTGTCGGCGGCTAGCCGCCCGTCCCGGATGGCGTCGCGCAGCGCGCGCTCCAGGCTGCGCCGCGGGTGCCGGAGATCCACGTCGAGATGCAGGTCCAGTCCAGAATTGGCCCGCCCATCTGTCATGGAATTGGATCTTAACGCTGGATCACTTCGGTCGTAGCGTGGACGTCATGACCACCACGAACCAGCCCACCGCAGACCAGTCCACCCCCGACCGGGCAGAGATCCCCGTCCGGATCGACGTCGAGCGGCACGCGGCCGTGTTCAGCCGGGCGATGAGCTCGCTGGACCACGCCGCCACCAAGGAGCTCGACAAGGCCGGGATCGAGCCGAAGCTGCGCGAGCTGGTCCGGATCCGGGCCTCCCAGCTGAACGGGTGTGCGTACTGCGTCGACATGCACACCAAGGACGCCCGGGCGATCGACGAGAGCGAACAGCGGCTCTACGCGGTGGCCGTCTGGCGCGAGACCCCGTTCTTCGACGACCGCGAGCGCGCCGCCCTCGCCTGGACCGAGACGGTTACCCGGCTCAGCGAGACGCACGTCCCCGACGCCGACTACGCCGCCGTCGCCGGGCACTTTTCCGCCGACGAAGTGGCGGCCCTTACCGCGCTGATCGTCACCATCAACGCGTGGAACGCGATCGGGGTCAGCACCCGGGCGTGGCAGCCAGGCAGCTATCAGCCCTGAATCGAATCCGACAGACGGAAGGACATGATCATGAGCAGCACACCGACGGATCTGGCCAGGACGTACTTCGACGCCTGGCAGGCCGGCGACTGGGACCGGCTCCGGAGCATTCTCGCCGACGACGCGACCTTCGCGGGGCCGATGGGCGTCGCGGACGACGCCGAGGCCTGCATCGCCGGGCTACGGGGAATGTCGAAGATGATCACCCGGCTGGAGATCCGGGCCATGGTGGCCGACGAGACGGACGTGATCACCTGGTACGACCTGGTGGTCGGCGACAAGACCCTTCCCACCGCCAACTGGAGTCACGCCGAGGAGGGTCGGATCACCCGGATCCGGGCCGCCTTCGATCCGCGGCCGATCCTGCCACCCGGCTGAACGCGGCGTCGGCCCGCTGGACGGGTCCCCCACTGAGCTCAGCTCGGCGGCCGAAGCCCGCTCCGGCGCAGCTCGACCGCAGCCAAAGCATCGATCACCGCGCGGTCACCGCGGCGCCAGGCGGCGACCGGATCGTCGCTGATCCGGGCGATCACGTGCATCGGCTGGGAAGTCATCGCCCGGAGGGCGAAGAGATCGAGATCGGCCTCGGCGTCGATGAAGTGCTGGGACGCGCGGGCCCGGCGGACGAACCGGATCCGGGCCGGTAGCCAGATCACCAGCAGAATCACCACCGGGATCGAGAAGACCAGCCAGCCCAAAAGCGTCGCCGCCCGGTCGATGGCGGCGATCTGCTGCTCGACCGAGCCGATCAGCCCCTGCACCTGATCGGCGGTCCCGTCGAACGGCTTGCGCAGCTCAGCCCCGACGCCGGGTAGCTGACCGGCCTGCTCGGCAGCCTGTCGGACCTGGTCGGCCAGCTGCGCTGCCCGCTCGCGGGTGGTCCGCAGCGGGGTCGCGATCGCGTCGATCGTGCGCTCGGTGGCGAGACCGACGAGCGCCCAGACGACGATCCAGCCGATCATGAACAGGTCTGCTGCCAGCTGGCCGAGCATCCGCCCGCGGTGCTCCGCGTACAGGCCGGCGAGTCTCATGCTCATCGACCCTAAGCCGGTCGGTCAATCGGTCAGTCGAGCAGGTCGCGGATGACGCCGTCGGCGAGCAGCCGGCCGTCGAGGGTCAGCCGAAGCGGGCCGGCCCCCGGTTCCAGCAGGCCGCGGTCGACGAGCTCGGGCACCCGGGCCCGCTCGCTGTCGGTGAGCACGCCCGGGTCCAGCCCGTCGGCGAGGCGCAGCTCGAGCAGCACCCGCTCGACGCGGCGGTCGTCCGGCCCGAGCACTTCGCGGGCGTGGGCCGGCGAGACGCCGGCGGCAAGCCGCTCGGCGTACGCCCGCGGGTGTTTCACGTTCCACCAGCGGGTGCCCCCGACGTGGCTGTGCGCACCAGGCCCGATCCCCCACCAGTCGGCCGAGCGCCAGTAGCCCTCGTTGTGCCGGCAGCGGGCGGCGGCCGAGGTGGCCCAGTTGCTTACCTCGTACGCCGTGAATCCGGCCCCGACCAGGCGCTCCTCGGCGAGGAGGTACTTGTCGGCCAGGTCGTCGTCGTCCGGCATCGGCAGCTCGCCCCGGCGGACCCTCATTGCCAATCGGGTGCCCGGCTCGACGATCAGGGAGTACGCACTGACGTGATCCGGCTCCGCGGCCAGGGCCGCGTCGAGGCTGGCCGACCAGTCGGCCGGCGATTCTCCCGGCGTGCCGTAGATCAGATCGAGGCTGACGTGCTCGAAGCCGGCGGCGCGCGCCTCGGCCACGCACTGCTGCGGGCGGCCGGGTGAGTGCACCCGGTCCAGGGTGGCCAGCACGTGCGGCACCGCCGACTGCATGCCGAACGACAGCCGGGTGAAGCCGGCCTCCCGTAGTGCGGCGATCGACGCGGCGTCGACCGACTCCGGATTGGCCTCGGTGGTCACCTCGGCGTCCGGCGCCAGCCCGAAGACCGTACGCACCCGGCCCAGCAGCCGGCCCAGCCGCTCCGGTGCCAACAGGGTCGGGGTGCCGCCACCGACGAACACCGTGTCGACCTGCAGTGCAGCAGGACCCAGCACGCGGCCGGCCAGCTCGATCTCGGCCAGCGCCGCCTGGAGGTATGCGTCCTGACTGGTGCCGGGCGCCGCGCCGAGGTCGGCCGCCGTGTAGGTGTTGAAGTCGCAGTAGCCGCACCGGGTCGTACAGAAGGGGACGTGCAGATAGATCCCGAACGGCCGCTGCCCGAACGTGGCGAGCGATGCCGCCGGCAGCCGCCCGTCCGGCGACGCGGGGTCGCCGTCGGGCAGCGTGCTGGGCATGGCGTCGGACGAGATCAGGGAACGAGGACGAGCTTGCCCCGGACGTGCCCGCCGAGGCTGATCGCGTACGCCTCCGCCGCTCGGGAGAACGGGAAGGTCTGGATCTTGATCACCAGCTGGGAGCTCTCCAGCAGCCGGGCGCCCTCGGCGAACGCGTCGAACGGCTGCGACTCACCGGCACCACCGCGGGTGAGGATCGCGCCCGGCCTGGTCGGCGGTGTAGTTGGCGATCGTGACCACCTTCGCCGGCTCGGAGACCAGGCTGATCAGCTCCTCCACCGGGGTCTTGCCGGCCACATCGAACACTGCGTCCACCGAACCACCGGCGGCGGCCCGGACCCGGTCCGCGACACCGTCGCCGTAGACCACCGGAATGGCTCGGATCTCCCGGAGATAGTCCTGGTTGGACTCACCGGCCGACGCGATCACCCGGATCCCGCGGGCGATCGCGACCTGGACGGCGATCGCGCCGACCCCGCCCGGCGCCACCGTCGACGAACAGGGTCTGACCAGGCTCGACACCGACCAGGCGCAATGCCCGCTCGGTCGTCTCGACGCCGACCCCGGCCGCTGCGGCGACCGCCCAGTCCACCGACGACGGCTTGCGCGCCCAGCCGTTCAGGACGGCGTACTCGGCCTGGGTCCCGGTGCCGTTGCCGAACACGTCGTCGCCCACCTGGACCCCGGACACGCCCTCGCCGACCTCGTCGACCACCCCGGCAGCGTCGAAGCCGAGCCGGCCGACGCCCTCCATCGGCTTGCCGCCGGCGAACATGCCGGTGCTGATCTTCCAGTCGATCGGGTTCACACTGGCCGCCTTGACGGCGATCCTGACCTGGCCCGGGCCCGCGTGCGGATCGTCGGCCTCGGCCCAGCGCAGGACCTCCGGGCCGCCGTACTCCGTGAACTGCAGTGCCTTCATCTGTCCATCTCCTCCGACTTGTCAGCGTCAGGGACCGCTATAGCCATCCCGCACGCTGACAACTCGGGAGGGAAGTGGGTTATTTCTTCGGGGCTTCGGTAGTGGAGAGGGCGGCGACGAAGGCCTCCTGCGGGACCTCGACCCGGCCGACCATCTTCATCCGCTTCTTGCCTTCCTTCTGCTTCTCCAGCAGCTTGCGCTTGCGGGTGATGTCGCCGCCGTAGCACTTGGCGAGGACGTCCTTGCGCATCGCCCGGACGGTCTCCCGGGCGATGATCCGAGCCCCGATCGCGGCCTGGATCGGCACCTCGAACTGCTGCCGCGGGATCAGGTCCTTCAGCTTGCCGGCCATCATCAGCCCGTAGCTGTACGCCTTGTCCTTGTGCACGATCGCGGAGAACGCGTCGACCGGCTCGCCGTGCAGCAGGATGTCGACCTTGACCAGGTCGGCGGACTCTTCGCCGTCCGGCTCGTAGTCGAGGCTGGCGTAGCCCTTGGTCCGCGACTTCAGTACGTCGAAGAAGTCGAAGACGATCTCGCCGAGCGGAATGGTGTAACGGATCTCGACTCGGTCGGCCGAAAGGTAGTCCATCCCCCGCTGGATGCCCCGCCGGGCCTGGCAGAGCTCCAGAATCGTGCCGATGTAGTCGGTCGGGGTGAGGATGGTCGCCTTCACCACCGGCTCGTACACCTCGGCGATCTTGCCGTCGGTGGGATACTCGCTCGGGTTGGTCACGATCACCTGCCGACCGTCCTCCATCACCAGCCGGTAGACCACGTTCGGCGCGGTGGAGATCAGGTCGAGATCGAACTCGCGCTCCAGCCGCTCCCGGACGATCTCCATGTGCAGCAGGCCGAGGAAGCCGATCCGGAAGCCGAAGCCGAGCGCCCCGGAGGTCTCCGGCTCGTACGTCAGGGCCGCGTCGTTCAGCTGCAGCTTGTCCAGCGCCTCCCGCAGCTCCGGATAGTCCGCCCCGTCGATCGGATAGAGCCCCGCGTACACCATCGGGTTCGGGTGCCGGTAGCCCCCGAGATCCTGGGTCGCCGGCTTCGCCGCCGAGGTCACCGTGTCGCCGACCCGGGACTGCCGGACCTCCTTGACGCCGGTGATCAGGTAGCCGACCTCGCCGACCCCGAGCGAATTGGCTCGCACGGGCTCGGGTGAGATGACTCCGACCTCGAGGGTCTCGTGGACCGCCTTGGTGGACATCATCAGCACCCGCTCGCGGTGCGACAGCTCGCCGTCGATGACCCGGACGTACGTCACCACGCCGCGGTAGGTGTCGTACACCGAGTCGAAGATCAAGGCCCGGGCCGGAGCAGCCGGATCTCCAACGGGTGGGGGGGTCTGGGCGACGATCTCGTTCAGAAGGTGGGCCACGCCCTCGCCGGTCTTGGCGCTGACCCGGAGCACGTCGGAGGGGTCGCAGCCGATGATCCCGGCCAGCTCGGCGGCGTACTTCTCCGGCTGCGCGCTGGGCAGATCGATCTTGTTCAGCACCGGGATGACGTGCAGGTCGGCGTCCAGCGCCAGATAGAGATTCGCCAGCGTCTGGGCCTCGATCCCCTGCGCCGCGTCGACGAGCAGCACTGCGCCCTCGCACGCGGCCAGCGACCGGGACACCTCGTAGGTGAAGTCAACGTGACCCGGGGTGTCGATCATGTTCAGTACGTAGGTGGTCGAGTCGCCACCATCGGGCGCTCCCGAGTGTCGTTGCGCGCCCGACGGGGGGTTCAAAGGGGTTCGTCCCCCCTTGTCGTCAACCGTCCACGGCAACCGGACTGCCTGGGACTTGATGGTGATGCCCCGCTCGCGCTCGATGTCCATCCGGTCCAGGTACTGCGCGCGCATCGCCCGTGCGTCGACCACGCCGGTGAGCTGCAGCATCCGGTCGGCCAGCGTCGACTTGCCGTGGTCGATATGGGCGATGATGCAGAAGTTGCGGATCACCGAGGCGTCGGTACGGCCCGGCTGGGGCGCGGCGGGTGCGGCCACGGTTCTCGGAGTCACTTTCTCATCACTGGTCTTGCAGGGCGGGGCGGTCGAACGTTCATCCTAGTGCCGCCCGCCGAACGGCCCCGTGGATAACGATCCGGCAACGCACGCCGCAGGATTGGACTAGTCCTCTGCCCGCCGCATAGCCGCCTCCGGCGGCCCGGGGGACCGCCCGTCGCTCGTCGACGGACATCAAGGGGGAACACTCACCGATGAGAAAGTCACTGGCCGGCCTCGTCGCCGCCGCCGTCGGAGCGTCTGCGCTGGTCGCCGGAGTCGCCGCGCCGACCGTCGCCGCCGCCGACACCAGGTCGAGCTGCTACGTCCAGCTGAAGGCGCCGAGCACGGTCACCATCGACCGCCACTACCGGCGGGTCGCCGTCTCGTTGATCGACTCCTGCAAGACCGCTGAGTTCGCGGGAATCGCGCTCTACGGCTCGCGCGGGTTCGAGGATGGCTTCATCTTCGACGGCAACACGACTACATCCTGGAACGTGTACTCGGGCCAGACCACACTCGGCACCCTGAAGACCAACCCCGACGACTCTGTCGCGTACGACTCGGACGAGAACGAGATCACGGTCAAGCCGACCACGATCAAGGTGAAGCTCGGCTCCCGTGCGTACGTCGGCACCGCCCGCAAGGGAAGCAAGGTCACCGTCAAGGCTTCCGCGACGTCGTGGGACGTCAAGTCGGAGAAGTACAAGGCATGGAATGCCGGCAAGGCCACCATCCAGTACCAGTCCGGATCGTCCTGGAAGACGCTGAAGACGGTCAAGCTGAAGAGCGGCGCGGCGAGCTACAGCTACTCGACGAAGTCAACCCGGACGTACCGCTTCGTGGTGGCCGAGGACGGCACACACTTCGGCGCCACCTCCTCGACCTCGCGCCGTTGACCGCGCGCGGCCTAGGCTGACCGGATGGCTTCCTGGTCCGAGTTCAGCCAGGCCGCACCGCGGATCGCGGAGATCTTCCGCCGCCGGCATGCGGCGACCGGCAACCTGTGCTTCCTGGGCACGCTCCGGCCCGACGGCTTCCCGCGGATCAGCCCGCTGGAGCCACAGTTCTTCGAGGACGACCTGTGGCTCAACGGGATGCCCGGAACGGAGAAGTTCCGCGACCTGGTCGCCGATCCGCGCTTCACCCTGCACACCGCGACGGTGGACACCCACGTGAGCGAGGGTGACGCGAAGATCTGGGGCACGGTCACTGATGTGCTCGATCCCGAGCTGCACCGGCGGTACGCCGAGAAGCTTTTCGCCGACACCGGATTCGATCTCCGGGGTGAGACCTTCGAACACTTCTTCCGGACCGACGTGACCGGCGCGGCGTCGGTGGAGGTGATCGGCGGGGACCACTTGGAGATCACCACCTGGCGCGAGGGCAGCCTCCAGCGGGTGATTCGCAAGCACTGATCGGACCGATTACTCCGAACTCGTGAAGATCCGCTTCCCTTCCGCGGCGTCGGAGGCCGGCAGTTCACGCCAGCCGAGTTTCTCGGCGACGCGCAGCGAGGACCGGTTGTCGGGGTCGATCTCCAAGCGGAGCTCGGCGAGCCCGAGGTCACGAGTCGCCCACAGCTGTACGAGGCGTACCGCCCGCGCGGCCACGCCACGGCCCCGTCCGGCGGGGAAGACCGAGTACGCAATGGTCGACAGCGCATCATCCCGGAACTGCAGATTGACCAGCCCCACCGGATCGTCGGAGGCCGCGTCGGCGACGAGCAGTGGCGCCGCGCGGCCCGAACTGAACGCCTCGAGGGTGCTGGCCACGTTGTCGGCCGGCGGTTCGTCCGGATGAGGCGTGTCGTCCAGCCACCGCCGAGAGATCGGATCCTCGGCCGCCGCCGCGATCAGCGGAACATCAGCCGGGCGACGCAGACGAACGACCACGACGCCGTCCGTCAGATCGGCCGGAATCGGAATCGGTACAGACCGCATGCTCGACAACCTAGTGGCGGCTGCCGAACGGGATTTGGGTGCAGTTCAGGCCCGCTGCTAGAGTGGGCGGTCGCGTCCGCAGCCGATCTGTCCTGGTCGGGACCGGCGCGAGCAAACAGCACGACCCGAAGAATCATCCGACCCAGAAGCTCAGAGGCCTCATCCGTGGCGAACATCAAGTCCCAGATCAAGCGGAACAAGACGAACGAGAAGGCGCGGCAGCGTAACAAGGCCGCCAAGTCCTCGCTGCGTACGTCCGTCCGTCGCTTCCGCGAGGCCGCGGCCGCGGGCGACGCCGACAAGGCGACGGAATACGCCCGGACCGCCTCGCGCGAGCTCGACAAGGCCGCATCGGCCGGGGTCATCCACAAGAACCAGGCTGCAAATCGCAAGTCCGCGATCGCGGCCCAGGCGGCTCAACTGGGCTGATCGCCCAGGACCGCCTCGACAACCGGCGCAACCCGCCACCTGTCCGTACTCACGTCCCGTCCACCCCAGTCTCGATCGGGGTGGACGGGACGTGGTGCGTTCGGGGTACTAGGGCGTCCGAACAAGTCCGCCAGGATCAATCGCGGCCGGCCCGGCAGATCGCCAGCACCGCCTGCTCCAGCGCGAAGTCCGCGTCCCCGGCCGCCCCTTTGACCGCCGCATCGGCGCCGGCCACGGCCCGGAGCGCGAGCGCGAGCGCGTCCGGATCCCAGCTGCGGGCCTGGGTTCGCAACGACTTGAGCTTCCACGGCGGCACACCCACCTCGCGGGCCAGATCCGCCTCGCGCAGACCGCCGGGCGCGGTGACGAACTTGGCAAGCGACCGTAGCCCGGAGGCGAGCGCGCTGGTGACCAGCACGGGCGCTACCCCGGTGGCGGTCGCCCAACGGAGCTGTTCGAGGGCCTTCCCGGTCTGCCGGAGAAGGGCCGCGTCGGCGACCGCGAAGCTGCTCACCTCCGCCCGGCCGGCGAAGTAGCGTCGGATCTGGGCACCGGTCACCCGGCCGTCTTCGGCGTCCGCGACGAGTTGGGCGACGGCGCCGACCAAGGGACGCAACTCGTGCCCGACCGCATCGACGAGCAGCGGCGGGGCCCCCGGCTCGATCGTGCCGCCGACCCGGCGCACCTCGGCGGTGACGAACTGCGGCAGGTCCCAGGCCTTGATCGGCGCGCAGGCGATCGTGTCGACGCGGGCCGCCGACAGCCGGTCCAGCAGCGCCTTCGGCCGTGCCCCGCCGCTGTGAACCAGGATGACGGCCAGCTCCGGGTCCGGATTCTCCGCGAGCCGGGCGACCGGATCGACCAGGTCGGCCGGCAGCACCGCCAGATCGCCGATCACGGCGACCCGGCGGTCGGCGAACAGCGATGGACCGGTGATCTCGACGAGCCGGCCCGGATCGAGGGTGGCGGCATCGACCTCGGTGATCTCGCCGGCCGGTGTCTGCTCCCGGAACCGGGCGAGCAACTCGTCGACGGCCCGCTCGGCCAACAGGGTCTCCGGCCCGCTCACCAGCACCACCCGTCCGAGCGGACTGTTCGCGACCACGCCACCATCCTGGCAGCCGGCACCGACACCGCCCACCACACCCGCCGGCCCCGCCCCCGCCTCGAATCGAACTGCGACCTCGAATCGAACTCCGACCTCGAGTCGAAGCCCGGCGCGCGGGAAATGACGTTCGGTGCGCCACACGGCTCGGCAGCACGGCTGGAGGGGGTTCCTGCGGTACTTTTCGAAGCAGTTCGGCCCCTTCCCCGATCGGCCGGCGGTCTGTTCTGTCGACCCTGCGGGAAGGTGCCGCCCTCCTCAGACGTACGACCGGCCGTGGCGAGGTAACTATTGTGACGCAGCTCGCGGAGCACACCGATCTCGACGACTCCGGCGTCCGTCCACGATCGGGACGGGAGCGCCGAACCCGCACCTCGCGTACCGGCCGGCGGCCGGCACCCGACACAGGCGAGTCGGAGGCACCGGTGCCCGAGCAGACCTTCACCGGTGACCTGGTCGTCCTTCGCCGGCTGGCCCGGGTCCGTCGCGAAACGGTTGTCGCGATGTTCACCGAGGGTCAGCCGCCGTTGCTCCGCGAGCCCGGTGAGCTGCTGCTGCCCGACCGCAACCCGTTCCGGCACCGGATCTCGGTGATGCCGATCGCGACCGGGCCGGTCCGGCTGCGGGTCCGGGTCGTCGACCTACTGACCCTCGACGGCCAGCACCTGGACGCGATCGAGATGGCGGTCACCGTCCGGCTGAACGCGGCCGACCCGGACCGGCTGATCGAACTGGCGGCCAAGCGCGGGCCACGGATGGGCGACTTCCTCAACGAGCAGGTCCGCGAGGGAATCGAGAACACCGCGCGGGCCGGGGTCAAGATGAACACCCAGGGCGAGCTGCAGCGGCAGGGCATCGCCGCGACTCTCGCCGAACGCTGGCTGCCGCGCAGCTTCGTCGGCCTGCTCCAGGTCGTCGACTTCGAGGTGGTGTCGGTCGACTGGGCCCGGCCGACGGTGGTGCACCGGCCGCACGTGTCGCCGCCCGATCCCACCCGGCAGCGGGGCGGCGAGCCGGGGCCGACTGCTCCGGAGCTCGCCGAGGCGGCTCTGCAGACCGACGTCCGGCTGCTCAGCGCGTGGCGCAGTCGGCTGCCGACCGCGCTCCCCCGCGGACTGGTCGGCGCCCGGGTCGGTGACGACGCCTGTGTGCTGGCGGTGGTCGACGACGAGCCGCCGGCATTCGAAGCGCGCCAGCTGTGGGAGGACTTCGCCGGGATGTACGACGACCGACATCTGCGACTGCTGCTCTGCGGCGGGCGGACGTACGCGGAGATCGTCCGGTCGTGGTTCGCTCAGCTCACCCTGCCGGAGCGACTGCTCGACCGGCTCGTGGTCGAGGTCGCCGGCCCCCGGCTGGAGGTCCGGCTGCCGGCCGAACTGGCCGACCACGAGCCGGGTGCCGCCGAGCTCGGCACCCACGAGTCCGGCTCTCGCGGACGGAACTGGAGCGGACTGGACGGTCCACCGGTAGCCGCGCTCCGCCGTCTGCTGGCGCCGACCGGCTCCGGACCGGTGCCACGGCTCGTCATCGGCTACGAGGAACAGGACCCGAGCGCCCAGGACCGGGGCGAACGATGAGCATCCTCACCGTCGAACCCGGCCAACGGCAGCCGGAACTCGGGCTGCTGGGCGACAACCGGAAGGGGTCCGCCCCGTCGGCCCGGCAGGCGCTCGCCCTCAGCTACGTTCCGTTCGCCATCTCGACCACGGTCTGGTGGCTGTTCTTCATCGCCTGGTGGATCCCGGAGTTCCACAACTTTCCCGGCAGCGACTTCCTGCTGACCCAGCTGGCTCCGCTCGCCTCGCCCGGGTTGACGTCGCAGGGTCACGCGGTGGTCGCGGTCCAGGAAGGTCGCTCCGGGGTGATGGCGGGCTTCCTGCTGTTGGCCGCCCTGGCCATCCCACCGCTGACCCGGACCCGCTTCTGGCTGGCCCGCCTCGCCCTGATCGCGATCGGATATATCGCGGTCGTCGCGGTCGCGGTGTCGCTGCTCGGCACGCTGGTCCGCGGCGAGCTCCAGCAGTCCGCGCTCGGCGTGATCGGTCTCGTGGTCTGGGTCGTGACCGCGCTGCTCACCGGCTGGCGCAGTGTCTGGGTCGACGTCGACACGCTGCCGATCCGGCCGAAGCGTGCCCTGTGGTTGCTCGCGGTCTACATCTTGTTCGTCCCGGCTCCGCTTGCGGTCGGCCGTTGGATGTTCAGCCCCGAACTCCGCGGCGCTGCGGAATCGGTGCTGAACAGCGGATTGACGCTGCGCTGGGCGGCGCTGCTGACGCCGGTTTCCATCCCGCTCTATCTCTGCGGTGTGATGCTCGGCATCCTGGTCGCCTGCGTCTACTCCTACGTCCCGCCGCGCTGGCCGGGCACCCGTCGCCGGACACCGATCTTCTTCGCCACGGCGGCCCTGATCGTGCTGGTGATCACCAGCACGATGGCATCGGCCGGCGGACCCGCGCGGGTCGCCCAGCTCGCCAGCTCCAGCCCGGCGGACGACGTCACGTTCAGCTGCGGGTACTGGACCGACAACCAGCTGCCCGGCGAGCCGGCGCACACCCTGATCGTCACCGGCACCCAGTGCGACCACGCGACCAGCTACGTCGGCTACCGCCGGACGGGTGCCAGCTCGCTGGACGGATCTCTGCTGCCGATCCGGGCCAGCCAGCCCGACAACAGCCCGATCACCAGCCGGTACGTCGCCGCCCGCTACGGGGAGATCGTCGTGATGGCAACCACCACGCGGCTCGATGCTCGGCCGAACGGCCTGGTGGCCGTCCGGATCCCCGACGGGAGCCGGGCCTGGACGTTCAGCTGCGCCGACCGCAGGCCATTCACCATCCGGCTCGCCGGTGGCGACGACCCGAGCGATCCGGCCGCGGGACGGGTCACCCAGCCCGGCGAGGCTGACTCGGTGAACCTGACCTGCGACACGGGCAGCAGCCGTCTGAACCCGGCGACCGGCCAGCCGCTTTGACTCAGGTCCGTTCGCGCCGACGGCGCAATGACCCGGCGCCGTCCTCCACCCTCACCGGACTTGGGGCCGGCTGCGCGAGCGGGACTCAGATCAAAGAGGCTCAGGCCTCTTCGACCACGTAGATGACCGCGTGGTCGGGATTGATCGGGGCCGCGGCCAGCCCGACCGAGCCGAGCGCGGCACCGGACAGTTCGACCCCGAGCGAGTCGGCGGTCGGCACCAGCCGGGCCCGATGACCGTCGGCCGGGTCGGCGTACCAGTCCACGACCAGCTCGACGCCCCACCAGGCCGGCGGCCGCAGCCCGCTCGGCGCGTGCTCCAGCAGTGCCGGCGTGACCCGGTAGCGCCGGTCCGGGTCCAGGCCCGGGAACCGGACGCGGCCGAGCATGACGACCTCGGACCGCGCCATCGACGCGTACGAGTAGATCGCCCGGCTCCGGTCCGGTGCGACCACCCCGGTCGCCATCAGTGTCTCGTCGGGGAAGTCCAGCCGGACCAGATCGCCGCTCAGCAACAGCTCGCGATGCTGCTTGTGGAACGCGATCCAGTCCCCGAGCTCCGCCAGCTCGTTCGCCGACGCCTTCGACAGGTCCCACTCGATGCCGAGGTGACCGAAGATCGCGCTGGCTGCCCGGAAGTTCAGGTCGTGCTCGCGACCGGTGGTGTGCGACCGCCCGGAGGCGATGTGCGCGCCCATCAGCTCCGGCGGCACCAGCTGAGTCGTCCAGCGATGCATCAGCTGCCGCTCGAGGGGGTCGATGCAGTCCGAAACCCAGACCCGGTCGGTCCGCTCCAACACCCCGAGGTCGACCCGGGCTCCGCCGGAGGAGCAGGACTCGATCTCCAGCCCCGGATGGGCGGCCTTGATCTCGTCGACCAGCCGGTAGAACGCCAGGGTCTGTTCGTGGACGCCGGGCCGGCCGCTCGGCTGGGTGCCGGCGTCCACCAGGTCCCGGTTGTGGTCCCACTTGATGTAGCCGATCTTGTACTCGGCGAGGATCGCGAAGATCGCGTCCCGGATGTACGCGTAGCAGTCCGGGATGCCGAGGTTGATCACCTGCTGGTGTCGGGACTCGACCGGCAGCCGGTCGCCGGTGGCCATCACCCACTCCGGGTGTGCCCGCGCGGTGTCGGAGTCGATGTTGATCATCTCCGGCTCGAACCACAGCCCGAACTCCATGCCGAGACCGGTCACCTTGTCCACCAGGGGATGCAGGCCGTCCGGCCACATCTGTTCCGACACCTGCCAGTCACCCAACCCGGCATGATCGTTGCGTCGTGAGCCGAACCAGCCGTCGTCCAGGACGTACCGCTCGACGCCCAGCTCGGCGGCGCGTTCGGCGAGGTCGACCAGGCGGTCCAGATCGTGGTCGAAGTAGACCGCCTCCCAGACGTTGATCGTCACTGGCCGGTGCGTCGACGGGTGCTGATCGCGGGCCCGCAGGAACCGGTGGAAGCGCCGGGCGACGTCGTCCAGACCGACGCCGTACGAGCCGTACAGCCACGGTGAGGTGTAGGACTCCCCGGTCTCCAGCCGGATCTCGCCCGGCAGCAGCAGCTCGCCGCCGCCGATCACCTGCTCACCGGTCGACATCCGCTCGGCGTAGTGCGTATGGTTTCCGCTCCACCCCGTGTGGACGGCCCAGATCTCGCCGTCGGAGAAGTCGAAGCCCGGTGTGCCCAGGTGCAGCAGGGTGGCCGCGTCCGGGCCGGTACGGCCCTTGCGACCCTCGCGGAGATGGGTACCGACCGTGAGCTCCCGGCGTTGCGGGGTTCGTTCCTTGCCCCACCGACCCGCCAGGTCGAAGATCTCGCGGGCGACCGGCGGGACCGGGAGGGCGATGACCAGATCGTCCAGCTGGTAGGGATCCCCGGTGTTGGTCAGCGTCGCCCGGGCGCGCAGCAGGCCGCCGGCGGTCAGCTCCACCACGACGGTCAGCGCTAGTGCGGCGGCCTGGTCGACCGCGTCCACCTCGACCACCCCGGGCCCGTCGTGGTCGAGCACCGCGAACGGACCTCCGACGGCCACCGTCTCACCGTTCAGCCGCAGCCCGACGCAGCTGAACTTCGGCGACCAGTCCCGGCCGGACCGCGACCCGCTGAGGCCAGGTCGACCCATCCAGCCCGTCCAGTGCTCGGGCAGCAGGGCGACGTTCACCGGGTCGTCGATCACGTTGGCGGTCACGGGGTTCAGCCCGCCACGGATCAGGTCGAGCGCCTCGGCGTCGCCGATCGCGCCGATGTCGGCACCCCAGTGCACCACTGCCGGCAGACCCGCTCCGGAGACGTCGAGCACCAGCCCGACTCCCTCGGTTCGCAGCACGACACACGCGTTGACGGGTTCGGTCACGATCTGGGGTTTTCCTTTCTGGTAAGCATGATCTGCGGCCCGGATCGGGCAGCCGCAGGAGCGGCGGATCACGAGGTCCGACCGGGAACATCTGATGGACGGGGCGTCGGCGTCCGCGTCGATCACGGTCCGCACCGCGGCCTCGGCCATCTCCCGGATCGGCTGCCGGGCGGAGGTGAGCGGCGGCCAGCAGTACTCGGATTCCTGGGTGCCGTCGAACGAGACGATCGGCGAGATCCTCCGGCACCTGGACGCCCTGTTCGTGGGCCGCCCGGATCAGCCCGACGGCCTGCAGGTCGTTACTGGTGAAGACCGCGGTCGGCGCGGTCGCATGGCCGAGCAACCGCAGTCCGCCCTGGTAGCCGCCGTTCGCGGGTGAACGGCTCGCGGACCAGCGGCACCGTCCGGCCGACCGGCTTCGCGCGAGCGCCTGTTGCCAGCCGAGCTCGCGCTCGTCCACGGAGCGGCGGTAGCCCGAGCCGATCAGCAGCGCGACCGTCTCGTGATCGTGGACGCTCGAGCAGATGGTCGACCGCCAGCCGGGCGCCTTCGAACGGCATCTGGTGCCGATCGTGTGCTGGTCGGGGACCGGCACCGCGCTGTCGACGTACACCGTCGGGGTGGCGGAGCGCCCGGCGCCGCGGCCGGGCGCGGGGTGCCCCGGCGGCCGGCGAGACGATCAGACCGTCGACCTGTCGGCCGACCAGGTCGACCATCAGCTGGGACTCGACCTCGGCGTCGGAGTTGGAGTTGGCCATCAGCAGCACCATCCCCGCGATCGGCGGCGACCTGCTCGATCTCGAGGGCGAACTCGGCGAAGAACGGGTTGCTGCTGTCGGGCACGATCAGCCCGAGCATGCCCGGTGATTCCGAGCTTGAGCGCGCGGGCCGTCGACGTTCGGCCGATAGCCGAGGATGTCGATGGCCTCGCGGACACGGGCGGCGGTCGCCGGCGCGACCGGCTTCGGACCATCGTTGACGACATAACTCACCACCGCGCTGAACTGACCCCGGCGTAGCGTGCGACGTCGGCTCGCGTGACCGCCGTCGCACCGCGCCGCTGACCGGACCCGGCTGCCATGATCAGACTCGATCGCATCATCTAGGCGCGGCGGTTCCGCCGGTGCGGGCCAGATCGCGCGCCGGAGGCATCGCCGAAGTCCGGGACGGCGCAGCCGCTCGCCCCCTGCGAGCGCGGACGGCGTGCGCGACGATGCCGGGCAGGTTGAACCGGGCCGCGGTCCAGGCGTTCACCGGTGGCAGGCGTGCCGTCGACGACGGCCCGGACGAAGTCGTCGACCAGGAAGTGATGGCTGCCCTCGTGGCCGTTCGGCGCACCGCGGAACTCCGACGGGCAGCCGGGAGGTGTCGTGCACCGGGGCTGAGCCGGAGATGAACGCGTCTCTCAGCTCCGGGGCGACGCTCGGCGAGGGCCGGGTCGTCGGGCGACATGGTCGGCACCGAGTCGACCAGCTCGGAGACATCGGTGACGCCCTGCTTGTCCTGCCAGAGGCTGACCGTGGCCAGCTGCTCGAAGCTGCCCTCGGTGCCGAAGTAGCGGAACCGTGACTCGCGAAGGTGGGACGGGTAGCCGACCCGGCGCATCTCGTTGATCCGCATGACCCCGCCGTCGGCGAGCTCGAACAGGGCGGTCGCGTTCGACAGGTCGTTGTCGAACTGGCTGATCTACTTGTCGAAGACGCCGTCGCCGCGCTGGTCCGGGACGCCGAGGCAGCTGACGCTGACCGCGTGCGTCTCACCGAGGCGCCGAGCACGCCGCCGACGGAGTGCGTCGGATACATCATCGGCGGATAGCTGGCGGTGGACTTCCAGTCCTCCCCGCCGCTGTACGCGTAGGCGGCGTAGAAGCCGAGATCCATGTCGTGCACGTAGTCGCCCTCGGCGTAGAACACGCCGGCCGAAGGCGCCCTCGGCCAGCTTCTGCCGGGCGAAGACCGTCGCCGGGTTGTAGTAGCTCGTCTCGCCCATCATGTAGACCAGGCCGGTCTCGCCGACCGCGTCGATGATCGCCGCGATCTCCTCGACCGAGACCGCCATCGGCACCGCGGAGTAGACGTGCTTGCCGGCCCGCAGCGCCCGCACCGCCAGCGGGCCGTGGGTCCAGCGCTGCGTGAACAGGGCGATGGCATCGACATCGGAGGCGAGCAGCGTCGTCGAAGCTCGGCGGCTGTGCCCGGCGAGCTGCTCGCTGCCGGCGAGCTCGTCGGCCCGCTCGGGCAGCAGGTCGGTGACGCACGATGTCGCCGACGTCGGGGTGGAGCCGGAACAACTTGGCGAACTGGCCGGCGAACTGGCCGGCGCCAACCAGGCCCAGACGAAATCACAGTCGACATTCCTCGATTCGGTCGTCTGGAGGGGAAGGAATCTACACGAGAAGATAGCGCGCTCGGCCACAACGTCGTAAAGACGGAAACTTAACGAAAACTGAGGGTTGCCATGGGCAGTCTACTCGTGTAGCGTCTGACTACCGCGAGCACGTTTGGACCCCTTCACCTCGCCGTCCACGAGTGTCGAAAGGACCGACGATGACGTCCGTAGCGCCGAATCTGCCGCGTGTCCGGTCGGGCCATCCCGATCCCGGACCCGCCGAGCTCACCCAGGGAGGTCACCCGGTGACCTCCGAATCGGTCGAGATGCCGGCCGTCTACCGTCCACGCTCGAGCGGCCGGCAGCAGCCGCTCAAGAAGAGCAAGCCCGGAGCAGGGCCGGAGCGAGCTGGGCATGGCGCTGCTGTTCATCGCGCCGGCCACGATCGGCTTCCTCGTCTTCTACCTGTATCCGACGATCCGTGGCTTCTACTTCAGCCTGACCAAGTACAACCTGCTCGGGCAGCCCGCACTTCATCGGCTTCGACAACTTCGTCAAGATCGCCAACGACAAGCTGTTCTGGAACGCGCTGGTGGTGACGCTGGAGTACGTCGTTCCTCAACATCGTCTTCCAGACCCTGCTCGCGGTCGGGCTGGCGGTGCTGATGCAGCGGCTGGTCAAGTCGACGGTCGTCCGCGGCACGATCCTGCTGCCGTTCCTGATCTCCAACGTCATCGCCGCCCTGACCTGGCTGTGGCTGCTGGACTACCAGATCGGCATCGTCAACGAGTTCATCGCCTGGATCGGACTGGACCGGATCCCGTTCTTCGGCGGCGAGAACTGGGCGATCCCCACCATCGCCGCGGTGAACATCTGGCGCCACATGGGCTACACCGCACTGCTCGTCTTCGCCGGTCTGCAGACCATTCCCGGTCTACGTCTACGAGGCCGCCTCGATCGACGGCAGCACCGAGTGGCGCTCGTTCTGGCGGATCACCCTCCCGCTGCTCCGGCCCGGTGCTCGCGCTGGTGCTGGTGGTCACCGTGACCGGCTCGTTCCAGGTCTTCGACACCGTCGCCGTCACCACCAAGGGCGGCCCGGTCAACGCCAGCCGGGTGATGCAGTACTACATCTACCAGAAGGGCTTCGCCGAAGGGCAGTTCGGCTACGCCTGTGCCCTGTCGGTCATCTTGTTCATCATCCTCGTCGTCGGTGGCGCTCGTGCAGCTGAAGCTGCTGAACGCCGGCGAGTCGGACCTATCCTGAGGAGCATCGGATGACTGACAACCACCTCCGTCGATCCCGGCACCGATCGACAATCTGCCGCACACCGTCAAACCGGCAAGACGGAAGGTCAACATCGGGCGGATCGCCGCCTGGACCGTGCTGATCATCGCGATCATCGTCACCCTGTTCCCGTTCTACTGGATGCTGCGCACGGCGTTGTCCACCACCAAGTCGCTGTTCTCCGACCCCGGCTCCCTGCTGCCGGTCGATCCCACCCTCGGCGCCTTCAAGCGGGTCCTCGGGCTGTCCACCCCCGAGGAGGCGCATCGCCGAGGGCGGTTCCGGCGCGTCGGTCAACTTCTTGCTGTACCTGCGCAACTCGATCATCTACTCCACGCTGATCACGGTCGGCCAGGTCTTCTTCTGCTCCCTCGCCGCGTACGCCTTCGCCCGCCTCACCTGGCCGGGCCGGGACAAGGTCTTCGTCCTGTTCCTGACCGCGCTGATGGTGCCGCCGATCTTCACCTCGCTGCCGAACTTCATCCTGATCAAGAACCTCGGGCTGCTGAACACCATCCCGGGCATGGTGCTGCCGCAGCATGCTGATGACCCCGTTCGCGATCTTCTTCCTCCGACAGTTCTTCCTGGGCATCAACAGAGAGATCGAGGAAGCGGCCTCGATCGACGGGGCCAGTGTCTGGCGAGTCTTCTTCCGGATCATCCTGCCGATGAGCATCGCGCCGATCACCACGCTGGCCATCCTCACCTTCATCGCCTCCTGGAACGACTACTTCTGGCCGCTGCTGGTCGGCAACACCGAAGGCATCGAAGGTCCTCACCGTCGCCCTCGGTGTGTTCCGCAGCCAGAGTCCGCGGCGGCAGCCCGGACTGGGCGGGCCTGATGGCCGCCGCCCTGATCGCGGCGATCCCACTGCTCATCCTGTTCGCCATCTTCGGCAAGAAGGTCGTCAACTCCATCGGATTCTCCGGCATGAAGTAAGCCCGTCACGCCAACCGGATCAGCACGAAGCATCGAAACCGCACTCGAATCGATCGATGACAAACGTCACGAGCATGACTGTCCAAGAAAGGAAGTCGCCAAACATGGCACGAATCCGCAAGAGGCTCGGCCTCGGCATCATCGGTGCCGCCATCCTCAGCCTCGCCCTCACCGCCTGCGGCGGCGGCGGTCCGACACCGGCTGCGGCGGCTCCGCCGACTCCCAGGGCGGGGCGATCGACACCTCGACCGCCACCGGCGACGTCAGCTACTGGCTGTGGGACACCAACCAGCTGCCCGCCTACCAGGCGTGCGCCGACGCGTTCCACGCCAAGAACCCGAACGTCAACGTCAAGATCACCCAGTACGGCTGGGACGACTACTGGACCAAGCTCACCAACGGCTTCGTCGCCGGCACCGCACCCGACGTGTTCACCAACCACCTCTCGAAGTACCCGGAGATGGTCAGCCAGGAGCAGCTCGTGCCGCTCGACGACACGCTGAAGAAGGACGGGATCGACACCAGCATCTACCAGGAGGGTCTGGCCGACCTGTGGGTCGGCCAGGACGGCAAGCGCTACGGCCTGCCGAAGGACTTCGACACCGTCGCGGTCTTCTACAACAAGAAGCTGATCGACGACGCCGGCGTCAACGAGGCCGACCTGCAGAACATGACCTGGAACCCGAACGACGGCGGCACCTACGAGAAGATCGATCGCCCACCTGACGGTCGACCAGAACGGCAAGCGCGGTGACGAGCCCGGCTTCGACAAGACCAAGGTCAAGGTCTACGGCCTCGGCCTCGACGGCGGCTCCGGCGGCGGCAACGGCCAGACCCAGTGGAGCATGTACACCGGCACCCTGCCGTGGCAGTTCACCGACAAGAACCCGTGGGGCACCAAGTACAACTACGACAACGCCGACTTCCAGAAGACCATGGGCTGGATGGCCAGCCTGATCGAGAAGGGCTACATGCCCTCGATCGCGGCCGTCACCGGGCAGAGCTCCGGCCGACCTCTACGGCGCCGGCAAGTACGCCATGATCACCAACGGCTCCTGGATGATCGGCCAGATGTACGGCTACAAGGGCATCGAGACCGGCATCGCGCCGACCCCGATCGGCCCGAACGGCAAGCGCTCCAGCATGTACAACGGTCTGGCCGACTCGATCTGGGTCGGCTCGAAGAACAAGCCGGCCGCCGCGAAGTGGGTCGAGTTCCTCGGCTCGGCGGACTGCCAGGACATCGTCGGCTCGAAGGGCGTCGTCTTCCCGGCCGTCAAGACCTCGACCGAGAAGGCCAGCGCCGCGTTCAAGGCCAAGGGCGTCGACGTCAGCTCCTTCCTCGGCCAGGTCAAGGACGGAACGACGTTCCTGTTCCCGATCACCGACCACGCCTCGGAGATCACCGGCATCATGCAGCCCGGCGATGGACGCGGTCTCGACCGGCAAGTCCGCAGCCCTCGTCGCTGACCGACGCCAACAACCAGGTGAACGCCCTGTTCCAGTAAGGGCGCCTGAACAGCGCATAATCAGCGGCGGCGCGCCGGACTCACGAGGTCCGGCGCGTCGCCGCTTTTCGTGTCGCCGCTTTTTGCGTGGCTGTCCTGCGCGATCGGACCGCGGGCGGGGGTGCCGTCGACTCACCCTGGTCGAACAGCCCGACCCGCAGTTGTGGCGGCAGCGCATCCAGTCCCTCGAGCCGTCGGATCAGTGCCTGGACGCCGAGCCGACCCAGCTCGACGCCCGCCGCGGTCACCACGGCGAGCGGCGGGTCGGAGATCTGCGCGGTCTCCAGCGAACCCGTGATCGAGATGACCGAAACGTCTCGGGGCACCTGCCGACCGAGCCGGAGCAACTCGGTCAGCAACCCGACGGCCGGGCTCTCCGCGACCACCAGAACCCCTGTCACGTGCGGCGCGGTCTCGGTCAGGTCCCGGGCCGCCTGACGGCCCGAAACCGCGGTGCGGTTGGCGTACAGCAGCACCGGGTCGAAGCCGCGCTCGGCGGCCGCCCGGCGGAAACTCTGCTCCAGCCGGACGTACGGGCCGTAGCGCAGAAAGCTCGGCGTGTCCTGACGGCCGGACACCAGGGCGAGCCGGCGATGACCGAGTTGCCAGAGATGATCGACGGCGACCTCGATGGTCCGGTCGAAGTCGATGTCGACGTAGTCGAGCCCGGTCGGGTCCTCGGTCCGCCCGATCATCGCGAACGGCACGTCGAGGGACTGCAGCAGGGCGACTCGTGGATCGTCGAGCTGGACCTCCATCAGCAGCACACCGTCCACCAGTCCACCGAGGACCAGCTCCGACAGCTCGACCCCGTCGTTGCTGACCGGCCAGACGACGAGGTGATAGTTCTCCGCGCTCGCCTCACGAGCCGCGCTGGTGATGAACTCCGAAACCGACGTGATCAGCTGGTGCTCCAGAGCCGGATAGGCGAGCGCGAGGATCCGGGTTCGTCGGCTGGCGAGCGCCCGGGCGACCGCGTTCCGGCGGAAACCCAGCTCGGCCATCGCTTCCTCGATCCGCTGCCGGGTGGCCGCGGTGACCGGCTTGGTGTTGTTCACGACGAACGAGACCGTGGCGATCGAGACGCCGGCCCGATCGGCGACGTCGCGCATGGTTGCCATCGCCAGTACCTCCGATCGCTGCGTCGACGCTGCTGATTCGCCACAGGGGTTCTACCGCAGCCCGTCGCGGCGACCGGGCCGAACTTGGGGTATTGACAGCCGCGGTGTGACGCAGCAGACTCTCTGCCACACCAGTAAAGCGGTTAACCCCCTCTCTTCACAAGATCTCCACGTCGAACTCTCAGACATGGTTGACCGCTTTGCCATTCAGACAGCGAAGGAGCTGCTCGATGAGCAAGAAACGGATGATCGCCCTCGCGGCGACCGCCACGCTCGCCACTCTGACCCTGGCCGCCTGCGGCGGCGGTGGATCGGGCAGCGGGAGTGGAGGCGGCAGCGCGTCGACGGCGACGGTGGACAGCCTGACCGTGCTGGACTACTACGGCGACGAGCCCGGTCACAGCCAGATCGGCGACCAGCTGAGCAAGTGCGGCACCTCGATCGGGGTTGCGAAGGTCGACCACCAGTCGGTGCCCGGCCCGACCCTGATCCAGAAGGTGCTCCAACAGGCGTCGTCCAAGACACTGCCGGACGTCCTCATGCTGGACAACCCCGACATCCAGCAGATCGCCGCCACCGGCGCGCTCGCTCCGCTCGGCGACTACGGCATCACCGCGGACGGGTACGCGCCCGGTCCGATCGCGGCGGCGACGTACCAGAACCAGCTGTACGGCCTGCAGCCCGGTGCCAACACGCTCGCGATCTTCTACAACAAGGACATCCTGGACAAGGCCGGCGTGAAGCCGCCGACCACCTGGGCCGAGCTCAAGGCCGACGCCCAGAAGCTCACGGCCGGCAAGCAGTACGGCTTCGCGTTCAACGCCACCGCCGACTACGAAGGCGCCTGGCAGTTCCTGCCGCCGATGTGGACCAACGGCGGCGACGAGACCAACCTGAAGTCACCGGAGGTGGCCGCGGCCCTCCAGCTGTGGAAGGACCTCGTCGACGACGGGTCGGCTTCCAAGAGCGTGGTGAACTGGAGCCAGGCCGACGTGAACGACCAGTTCATCGCCGGTAAGGCTGCGATGATGCTGAACGGCCCGTGGCAGATCCCGGCGCTGGACAAGGCCAAGATCAACTACGGCGTCGTGAAGTTCCCGGTCAACACACCGGGGCAGACCTCGATCGCACCGCTCGGTGGCGAGGCGTGGACCGTGCCGGTGACCGGTGACGACGCGAAGATGGCCAAGGCAGCCGATCTCGTCAAGTGCATGAACTCCGACGCGAACCAGCTCCTCCGAGCAAAGCAGGGCGGCATCGTGCCGACCAAGCTCGCCCTCGACGCCCAGTTCGCGAAGGACAATCCCGAGCTGGCCGGATTCGTCGAGCCCGTCTCCACGGCCCGGGCCCGGACCGGCAAGACCGGTGACAAGTGGCCGGACGTCGCCAAGACGATCTACACCGGCATGCAGCTCGTGCTGACCGGACAGGCCGCGCCCGCCGACGCCATGGCGAAGGCCGGCGCCAGCTGACCGGCACCGCCCGGAAGCCTCATCGTCACGAGTGAAGGGAGCCGACGGATGTCGGACGCCAATCTGGTGACCGCCGGAACCACACCGAGCACGACCGTCCGTCCCACCGGCAATGCCGGCTGGGACGCCGGTCCGGCGCAGTGGGAGCCGCCGGCGGGAGGAGTTCTTCAAGATCTTGTTCGTCGTGCCGGCGGCGGTCGCGATCCTCGCCCTGTTCGGTTATCCGGTGATCAAGAACCTGGCGATGAGCTTCCAGGAGTACACCCTCCGGACGTTCTTCAACGGCAAGGCCCCGTGGATCGGGCTTCAGAACTACGCGACGGTGGTCACCGACGAGCTGTTCAGCAAGGCGTTGCTGAACACCGCTCTGTTCACGATCGGATCGATCGCCGGACAATTCGTGATCGGCATCCTGCTGGCGCTGTTCTTCTACCGGAACTTCCCGCTCAGCGGGGTCATCCGGGCGCTGTTCCTGCTCCCCTGGCTGATCCCGCTGATCGTCGGCAGTACCACCTGGCGGGCGATCCTCGAGCAGGACAGCGGGATCATGAACGTCACGCTCGAACGGATCGGCCTGATCGACGGCCCGATACCGTGGTTGACCTCTCCCGACGTGGCGCTGGTCTCGATCATCCTGGTGAACATCTGGCTGGGCATCCCGTTCAACCTGACCCTGCTGTACAGCGGTCTGCAGGACATCCCCGACGAGTTGTACGAGGCCGCAGCGCTCGACGGGGCGACCGGGTGGAAGGCGTTCTGGCAGATCACCTGGCCGAACCTGAGAGCGGTGGTGAGCATCACCTTGATGCTCGGCGTCATCCTCACCTTGAAGGTGCTGGACATCATCCTCGGACTGACCGAGGGCGGTCCGGCCAACGCCACCCAGACCATCGCGCTGATGTCGTACCAACGCTCGTTCATCCAGTTCAAGTTCGGCCAGGGCGCCGCACTGAGCAACATCTTGATCTTGATCTCACTGGTGTTCGCGATCATCTACCTGCGGGCCACCCGGCGCCAGGTCGACGAGTAGGAGGCCCTGAGATGACAACAGCGATATCGCCCGGCACCGTCCCGGCGACAGCCCGACGAACCGGCCGGCAAACCGGCCGACGCACCCGCAGCACGGCTCGGACCGTGATCGCCATCGTGCTGCTGGCCTTCATGCTGTTCCCGGTCTACTGGATGTTCAACATCTCCCTGCAGGCCACCGGCGGCACCCTCGTCTCCAGCTTCATCCCCACCAACCCGAGCCTGGAGGGTTATCGGCTGGCGATCGAGGACCAGGGCAAGAACCTGATGACCAGCCTGCATCATCGCGGTCGGAACGGTGGTCCTGACCCTGGTGATCGCGGCACCGGCCGCGTATGCCCTGGCTCAGTTCCGATTCCGCTGGATCAACTGGGCCTTGCTGGCCATCCTGATCTGCCAGATGATCCCGGGCATCGTGATCGCGAACGCGCTCTACACCTTGTTCGAGAGCATCGGACTGCTGAACACCATCCCCGGGCTGATCATCGCCAACTCAGCGAACGCGATCCCGTTCGGCGATCTTGATCATGCGATCGTTCATGCTCGGGGTGCCGCCGTCGATCGTCGAGGCGGCCCGGGTCGATGGGGCCGGCCTGGTCCGTTCGTTCCTGGCGATCGTCGTGCCGATCAGCCGGAACTCGCTGATCACGGTCGGGCTGTTCACCTTCCTGTGGGCCTGGAGCGACTTCTTGTTCGCGCTGACGCTGACCACGAAGGGCGACGTCGTCCCCGTCACCCTGGGCATCTACACCTACCTCGGCCAGCACGTCTCGAACTGGAGTGCGGTGATGGCGACCGCGATGCTGGCCTCGATCCCGGCGATCATCCTGCTCGTCATCGCCCAGAAATACATCGCCGCCGGGCGCCACCGGCGGCGCACTCAAATAGCCGCAACGACCCGGGCCGGCGGCCCGCGTACCTCATCACCAGTCCCCATCACCGAGCAAGAAGTGAGAACTCGCATGCCCACAGCCGATTCCCTTCCGATCCGCGTCCTCGTCTGGGGGGAGAACGTGCACGAGCAGGTCGAACCGCACGTCGCCGCGATCTATCCCGACGGGATGCACGCCACGATCGCCGCCGCGATCGCGGAGAATCTCGGCGACCGGGCCGTGGTCGGCACGACCACATTGCAGGAGCCCGAGCACGGGCTGACCGAGGAGGTGCTCGCCGCAACCGACGTCCTTGTCTGGTGGGGGCATGCGGCCCACGGCGAGGTCGCCGACGAGGTGGTCGAGCGGGTGCACCGGCATGTGCTGTCCGGGCTCGGTCTCATCGTGCTGCACTCCGGGCACTGGTCGAAGATCTTCGGCAAGCTGATGGGCACCACGTGCACGCTGCGCTGGCGCAGCGAACAAGACCGCGAGCTGGTCTGGACGGTGAACCCGACCCACCCCATCGCCCGAGGCGTGCCGAACCCGATCGTGATCGACGCCCAGGAGATGTACGGCGAGTTCTTCGACATCCCGGTGCCGGACGAGCTGGTGTTCGTGTCCTCGTTCACCGGCGGCGAGGTGTTCCGCTCCGGCTGCACTTTCCGCCGCGGACACGGCAAGATCTTCTTCTTCTCCCCCGGCGACCAGGACTATCCGGTCTACCATCACACCGACGTACGCCGGGTGATCGCGAACGGGGTGGAGTGGGTGGTGACCGATCGCGCGGGCCGAGAGATCCCGGTGCTGCTGCGCTATGAGACCGACGACTTCTTCAACGGTCGCGGCTACACCGGGCCGATCGAGAGTCACGACAAGGACGAGGTGGCGACCGTCGATGCCGGCTAGCCCCGTGCGACCCGTACCCCCCCGGCCCGAGCCCGCCAGGCCCGAGCCGCCAGGCCCAACCCCCCCGGCCCGAACCCCTCAGAATCATCCAGGTCGGCGCCGGGTCGATGGGCCGGGCCTGGCTGCACAACCTGGCCGAGTCGCCGGACGCCCAGCTGGTCGGGCTCGCCGATCTCGACACCGGGCTGGCGCGCGCCGCGGCGCTCGACACCGGGCACGGTGAGGTCGCTGTCGCGGCCTCGCTGTCCGAGCTGCTCGACGAGGTCGAGGCGGACGCGGTGGTCAACGTCACCGTGCCCGCGGCTCACCGGTCCGTCAGCGAGACCGCCCTGCGGCGCGGGCTGCCGGTGCTGTGCGAGAAGCCGCTGGCCGAGACGGTCGCCGTCGGGCTGTCGATGGCGGCCGCCGCCGATCTCACCGACCGGCTGCTGATGGTCTCCCAGTCGCGCCGATACTGGCGCCACCTCGACACTCTGCGCGGTCTGCTCGGCCAGCTCGGCGCGATCGGCACCGTCGACTGCAGCTTCCGCAAGGCACCTCGGTTCGGCGGGTTTCGCGAGGTGATGCCCTATCCCCTGCTCGTCGACATGGCCATCCACCAGTTCGACATGTCCCGGCTGCTGATCGACGCCGATCCGGTCGCGGTCTACTGCGACTCGTACAACCCGAGCTGGAGCTGGTTCTCCGGCGATGCCGCCGCCGACGTCTTGTTCGAGTTCGCCGGCGGGACCCGATTCTCCTTCTCGGGCAGCTGGTGCGCGCCGGGGCTGGAGACCTCGTGGAACGGCAGCTGGTGGATCAGCGGCGGCGAGGGAGCAGCGACCTGGGACGGCGACAACGCACCGACCGCGGAGGATGCCGACGGGCACCGGCTGCAAGCCTCGACCGGCACCGGACCGGAGCAGATCGCCGGATCGTACGCCGAGTTCGCTGCGGCGGTGCGGTCAGGTGATGGCCGACCGGCCGGTGAGGTGCATAGCAACGTGCTCAGTCTGGCCATGGTGGAGGCCGCGATCCGGTCCGCCGAGCAGCGCCGACGGGTGAGCATCGCCGAGATCCTGGACGACGCGTACGAGCAGGCTGTCCGGGACGAGGCCGCTACCGACCTCGTCGACGTACTGCGGTCCTGGCCGTCGGTGCACGACGTCGTCGGTGCGCGTGGGGTGAGCGGCGAGCGCACGGTCGCCCCCGATCGCTCCTGAGGACTGGGCCGGGCTCACCAACCGGACTCACCGACCGGTAGTGACCGCCGGGTCTCGTTGGGCCACGGCCACCAGGGTGTGATCCGGTCGGACGGCGACCGCGACACTTCCCTCCGTGTCTGTGCGTAGCACGGTCATCCCGAGGGCGACCAGCGCGGCCACCGTGCGCGGCGCCGGGTGTCCGTAGTCGTTGTGCAGGCCGGCGCTCGCGATCGCGAAACGCGCGTGGGTCGCGGCCAGGAACTGCGGATCCTGCTGGGCCGATCCGTGGTGCGGCACCTTCAAGACGTCGGCCCGCAGGTCGTCACCGGCGGTGAGCATCGCCTGCTGGCCGGGCGGCTCCACATCCCCGGTCAGCAGGATCCGGATCCCCGAGACCTCGATCATCATCACCAGACTCGAGTTGTTCTCGGTCTCCGACTCCGAGCCGGCCGCGTCGTCGATCGGCACCGGCTGCACCTCCAACCGGGCCGAGCACGGTCCAGGTCATCGGACCCAGCCGGCCGGCACTACCGACCGGTGGCGTCTCGATCGGCACATTCGCCGCGCCCGCCAGCGAGCGGACCAGTGCGACGCCACCGATCGGCGCCGGCAGCGGGCTGACCCAGATCCGGCCGACCCGTCGGTGGGCGAGCACCGCGGACAACCCGTCGACGTGGTCGGCATGGAAATGGGTCAGTACCAGCAGCGGTACGTCGGTGATCCGCAGCCCGTCCAGGCAGCGTTGCATGGCCGGCGGGTCGGGGCCGGTGTCGACCACCATCGCCCGGCCGGTGCCGAGGCTGACCACCAACCCGTCGCCCTGCCCGACGTCGCAGGCCACCATCACCCAGCCGGCGGGCGGCCATCCCGGTTGATCGGGCGGCCGGACCAGCACCGCGAGCAGGATGACGGCGAGCAGCAGGCTGAGCCAGCGTCGGGCCAGGATGCGGGCCATCAGCGCGCCCACCAGTAGCGCGGCACCGGTCAGCAGAGCGATCGTCAGGGCCGAGGTCGGCCAGCTTGCGGCCGCACCGGGCAGCCGGGAGCACAATCGCCCGATCCAGACGATGGGCTGGGCCGACCAGGACGCACCGAAGCCCAGCAGGGTGGCCAGTGGTGGACTGACCAGCGACGCGCCGGCCGTGGCGAAGCCCAGCACCGTCGCCGGCCCGACGAACGGCCCGGCGAGGGCATTGGCCAGCAGGCCGACCACGCTCACCGTGCCCGACAGCTGCGCGATCACCGGCGTCGTCGCCAGCTGGGCAGCGAGTGGGACCGCCACCGCCTCGGCGAGCGGAAGCGGCAGCCAGCCGCGGAGCACGCGGACCCAACGGCTGCCCCACCAGATGATTCCGGCGCTGGCCAGGACGGAGAGCGCGAACCCGTAGCTGCGGCTCAGATACGGGTCGAGCAGGAGTAGAACGAGGGTGGCGACCGACAGGTTCCGCAGCCCGGCCCGGCCCTGACCGAGCCCGAGGGCGGCCAGTGCGACCAGTCCCATCGCCGCGGCCCGGAGCACGCTCGGCTCGGTCCGGCACAACGCGACGAACACCGCGACGCCGAGCAGCGCGACCCCCCGGAGCCACCAGCCCCGGACGCCCAGCCAGCGCGCCGCAAGCAGCAAGAACGCCAGAAGCAGCGTCAGATTGGCCCCGGACACGGCCGTCAGATGGGTCAGCCCGGTCGTCTTGAACGCGTCGACCAGGTCGGTCGGCAGCGCTGACGTGTCGCCGAGAACGAGAGACGGGACCAGCGCACGTACGTCCGGATCGCGGCCCGCTACTGCTGACCGGAGGCCGGCCCGCACCCGCTCCACCAGCCGCAGGCCTGGCCCGGCCGGCCCGGCCACGACCGCACGGCGGACCTGCACCTGCGCGGCCAGCCCCGAGCCGGGATCGGGCGGCTGGAGCCGGCCCTCGACGAGCCACTGCGTGCCGACCGGGCTCGATCGCCACACCGTCGTCGACGTACCGCTGACGAACAGCACGACCGGGGCTCGGACCCGCCAGCTCGGATCCCCGGCCGTCGACCGCCGTCACGGTCCCGCGGACGCTCAGCGACACGGGCCGGATCGGTCCCGAGACATGCATGACCGGATCGGCCGTCGTGCTGACCACCGCGGTGACCACCGCCCGCTCGGCGGCCAGCTCTGCGACGTCGCCCGAACTGAGCCGGAGCTCGTGCACGGTGCCGATCCCGACCAGGGCCAGCAGGACGCCGGCCACCGCGACCCAGCGGGTCGAGCGACGCAGCCCGGCGACCACGCCGGCCGCGATTCCGAGCGACGCCGCTACTCCGGCCAGGCCCGCGATCCCGGACGTCGAGCACCAGGCCGCGGCCCAGGCCGCCGCCGCCAGCGGCGCCAGCCGGAGGTCCGGCAGCTGGTCGGGCTCGGCCTCCTCCGCGTTCGACGCGGGACCGCTCATCCGACGACCCTCCGCCCGCGCCCGATGCTGCGCACTCACACGCGGACGTGGGGGGCGATCTGCGCGTACGTCTTCGGTCCGATGCCATCGACCTCCTGCAGTTCCTCGACCCGGGAGAACCGGCCGTGCTCGGTCCGCCACGCAACGATCCGTTGGGCGGTCACCGGGCCCACCCCGGGCAGCGTGTCGAGCTGCACCGGCGTCGCGGCGTTCAGATCCACCACGGCGCCGGTCGCACCGCTCGCTGACGAGCCGGCACCGCCGCTAGCGCTCCCGGTCGCGGCGCCGGACCCCGACGAAGTCGTACCGTCGCGGACCTCACCGCCCGGATCGCGGCTCGAACCGATCACGATCTGCTCGCCGTCGGTCAGCACCTGGGCGAGGTTGAGCTCTCCCGGACGGGCGGTCGAGGTCAGCCCGCCGGCGGCCCGGATCGCGTCCTGCACCCTGGCGCGGTCCGGCAGCGTGACCACGCCCGGTCGGCGGACCGCTCCGACCACGTGGACGAGGATGCGCGCCGCCGAGGGCGCCTGGCCGCTCGCCGCGGCGGACGTTCCGACCGGCCCCGCGGAGGCGCTTGCCGAGCCGCGCGACGGGCCGTCGGTCGCCGCGCCTCCGGGCTTGGTGGTGGTCAAGCTGATCGGGGCGGCCAGCGCGATCGGGCGGGCCCTGAGCAGTGCCCAGCCGGCGCCGGCGACGCCGATCACGAGCAGCACCGCGATCACACCGAGATGGCGGCGACCGAACGCGCCGAGCTGCCGGCCGCGCGAGGCGTCTCCCACGCGACTCGACGCCTGTTCCTCCTCGACCGGCCCACCCGGCTCCACCACCCGCGCGATGCGGCCAGGCAACCGTTCGGTTGGCAGAACCGATGGCGGAACGCCAGCCGTCAGGGGGTCGTCCGATGCCTCAGCGGGACGCTCGAGGGCGCGCCGCGGTGCCAGCTCGCCGAGCAGCCGCGCCAACCGCTCGGTCGCGATCGCGGCCGTCTCCTCGTCGACGATTCGTCGTCCCATATCGACACGCTAAGCAGGGCGACCCGCGAACGTGCCGGGACCGGACGCAGGCTGTGGACAACGTTGCGGAGGCCCACTTCCTGTGGACAACCGCGCCCTTCGACAAGCTCTGGGCATGCACTCGAGCACCACCGACGCCGCGCGGCTCCGAGTGCAGGAGCGTTCGGTGAAACACGCCTTTCCGTTTGACCGAACGCGACGAACGAGGAGCCCTGAGGCGCGCCGGAGCCCTGAGGAGCGCCCGAGCGAGGCTCGCCGAGCGAGGCAATCAGGACGCCGGTGCGACGACGACCCCGACCGTGCCCGGACCGACGTGCACGCCGAGGGTCGCGCTCAGTTCGGCGATGACCAGCTGACCGGTGACCGGCACCCGATCGCGAAGCCGGTCCGCGAGCCGGTCGGCCGACGGCAGGTCGTCGAAGTGATGCACTGCGACGTCGACCGCGTCGTGCTCGGCGGCGGCCCTGGCCAGCGCCGCGATCGCCAGGTCACCAAGCCTGGCATGGGCGCGGGCCGTGGTGCGGACCCGTTCGTACGGTCGGATGACGCCGTTCTCGACGGTGAGCAGTGGCTTCACCGCCAACGCCGAGCCCACCAGCGCCGCGGCCGCGCCGATCCGGCCGCCGCGCCGCAGATGCTCCAGATCGGCGACGCAGAAGTACGTCGTGGTCGCGCCGGCGCAGCGCTCGACCGTCCGGGCGACCTCCTCGGAGTCCCCGCCGCGCCGGGCCGCTGCCACGCCGGACAGCACCGCGAACCCGGTCGCCATCGCGACCACTCCGGTGTCGACCACGGTCACCGGAATCGGGGCATCCGGTGCCGCCACGGCGGCCGCATCGACGGTGCCCGATACCGACCGGCTGAGATGGGCCGACACCACGGCGTCGAAACCGGCCTCGGCGAGCTGCCGGTAGGCCTGGAGGAACACGCCGGGACTCGGCCGCGCGGTGGTCACCGTCCGGCCGTCGCGCAGCGCCCGGGCCACGTCGCCGCCGCTGGCCGACCCGGCGGACCCGGCCGCCGACCCGACGCTCTCCTGCCGGCTGACCCCGTCGATGACGACGTGCAACGGAACGATCACGATGTCGCCGGACAAAGACACCGACGGGCTCAGGGACGACGTAGAGTCGGTCACCATTGCCACACCGGCCACGGCGTCAGAGTAGGGCACCCGGCACCAGCCGGCCGTTGTGCACATCGCCGCGCGCGTTGTCCGGTGCGGCAGACTGGCAGCCGGGCCCCCGCACGGCGTGGCCGTGCAGAACCTGCAGGAGGAACAGCGGATGGCCCGCCGACGTCAGACCTGGCGCGCTTCGCCGCTGACCCTGGCGCTCGTCATCGCTCTCCTCGTGATCAGTGCGGTCGCCATTCCGGCGCTGGCTTATCTGATCTATCTCCGGCAGCAGAGTTACGTCCTGCCGGCGGCGTTGATCGTGCTGACGGTGCTGCTGGTCGGCTACGTCTGGCGGTTCGGCCTGCATCCGAGGATCGTTGCCGACGACGACAACGGCGTGCGGGTGGTCAACCCGTTCAGGTCGGCCAGGTTCGACTGGGACGAGATCAGCGTCGTGTTCCCCGGTGAGAACGGCTTGGTGGTGGCGTCGCCGCACGACCGAACCGAGGCGTGGTGCGTCCAGAAATCCACGACGGCGACCAGGCGGGGACGACACACCCGCGCGGACGCGGTCGCCGCCGATCTGCTGGAGCTCATCGACGCACACGACGCGGCAGCCGACGAGATCGACGGCGTACGGATCCGCCGGGCCCGACCCGACGAGGTACGTCGGCTGGCGCGGATGGAGCGCGCGGCCAGCGAAGCCGCACTCGGCCACATCTTCCCGCCCGAGGACTATCCCTACCCGATCGACGAGATCGCCCGTCGCTGGCGTCGGCTGATGCGCAACCCGGAGGTCGAGGTCCGTGTGCTGGAGGTGTTCGACGCGCCGGCCGGCTACCTGGCCTACGACGACGAGCGGATCCGGCACCTCGGCGTCGTCCCCCAGCAGAGCGGCCAGGGCTACGGCTCGCGACTGCTGCGGCATGCCTGTGACGAGATCTTCGCCGGCGGCGCGACTCAGGCCACGTTGTGGGTGCTGGTCGACAACACGCGGGCCCGCGACTTCTATCGGGACCGGGACTGGGCCGAGACCGACGAACGGCGTGACTGCGAGTTCCCACCGTGCGCCGGCCGAGCTCCGGATGATCCGCGACAACCCGACGACGCCGAGGCGACGGCGATGACCGCGCCGACCAGCAACGAGGCCCGGACGGCATGGGACAGCAGCGGTCGTCCGCCGCGTCGCGGGGTCACACCGCTCGTACTGATCGGCGCCTTCGCGCTGCCGGCCGGCTTGCTCGCCGTCTTGCTCCGGCTCTTCCCGCCGACCGACGACGCGCCGGCGCTGGTCGCGTCCTTCATTTCCTACGGCGTGCTCGCCGAGGTGATCGCGCTGGGCGCGTTCGGGCTGGCAGCGCTGCTGGCCCGTCGCCGGGTCGCGCTGGCGGTGCTGGCCGTGGTCACCGCCGGGCTGCTGGCCCTCCAGCTGAGCTGGCTGGCGCCGCTCTTCCTGCCAGACGACCGGCCGCCGACGACCCGGACGTTCACCCTGCTCAGTCTCAACATCCGCGGTGAGCTCGGCGACCCGGCCTCGATCATGGCCGCCTCGCACCAGGCCGACATCGTCGTCCTGCTGGAGACCACGCCCCGGGCGGTCCAAGCACTCCGAGCCGCGGGGCTGGACGACGAGTTCGCCTATCGGGCGGGCACCGAGACCAAAGGCAGCGGGTCGGCGATCTACTCTCGCTTTCCACTGACCTCGATCCAGCCGCTGCCGCACACCTCCTTCCAGATGTGGCAGGCCATCGCCCAGATCCCGCAGCTCGGCGCCGTTCGGGTGGTCACCGCCCATCCCTGCAACCCCTTCTGCGGTCCGGGTTTCTGGCCGTCGGAGCACGAGCTCCTCCAGCGGGTGGTCGATCGAGAACTGGGCCAGCCGCTGGTCGTCGCCGGCGACTTCAATGCGGTCGACGATCACCTCCCGATGCGCCAGCTGCGCCAGCTCGGGCTGCGGAGCGCAACCGACATCGTCGGTGCGGGCTGGCTGCCGACGTACCCTGCGAACTCGCCGATCCCCCCACTGATCCCGATCGATCACGTGCTGCTGGACGACCAGCTGACGGCGACCTCGATCATCCGGGTCCCTGTCGCGGGCACCGACCACCTCGGCCTGCTGGCGACGCTGGCCGGCGCAGGCTGAGTCGGCCCGACAACCCGGTTCCGGCTCTTCCCGACGGACGCTGAATACTGCGCGACATGGATGAAACCAAGCTCCACAAGAACGCGGGCCGGGTCGCCGCGGTGTTCAATGCACTGTCGGTCATCGTGGTGATCATCGGTGTGCTGGTCGCTGCCGGGATCCTCATCGCCGGTCTCGTCGGCGCCGGGCTCAGCGGGCAGCTCATCGAGACCTCCGCCAGCAGCCGTGCCGCTGCCCGGCTGGGCAGCATCATCGGGGGCGTGGTCGGGGCGATCGGCGCGCTCATCTACACCGTCATCGTCTGGGCCGGCATCCAGCTCTCCGCCATCGTCGCCGGCTACATCCAGGCACGGACAGGTCCGCAGGCGGTGCCGCAGGGCGCATATCCGCTGCAGCCCTGAGCGTGCGAGCGAGCTCTCAAAGGGGCACGATGGACACCAGCTTCGGGGCCCGGACGATCACCGTCCGGATCTCCCGGCCGGCCAGGGCGCGCTGGACACCCTCGTCGGCTAGCGCCAGCTCCCGCAACTCGTCCTCGGCGATGCCGGGGGCGACCTGCAGCCGACCACGCACCTTGCCCTGCACCTGCAGGACGCAGGTCACCGCATCGGTGATCAACAGCCGCTCCTCGACCGCCGGCCAGGCCGCCTCGGCCACCGACGGCTGGTGACCCAGGGCCTCCCACATCTCCTCGGCGACGTACGGCGCGATCATGCTCAGCGCGACGCTGATCACCTCGGCCGCCTCGCGGACGGCCGGGTCGGCCGCACCCGGGCCGGCGTCGATCGCCTTCCGGGTGACGTTGACCAGCTCCATGATCCGGGCCACCGTGACGTTGAACCGCTGTGTCTCGATGCTCTGCTCGATCTCGGCCAACAGCTTGTGGGTCTGGTGACGCAGCCCCGGATCTCCTGTGCTCACGTCGATCCCGGGCGCCGAACTCACGTCGCCGGCCAGCCGGTAGGCCCGATGCAGGAAGCGCAGCGAACCACCCGGCGAGACGTCTGCCCAGTCGATGTCCTCCTCCGGCGGCCCGGCGAAGACGACGGTCAGCCGGATCGCGTCCACCCCGAACTCGTCGATCTGCGCGCCCAGATCGACCCCGTTGCCCAGCGACTTGCTCATCGCCTTGCCGCGGTTGATCACCTGGCCCTGGTTCAGCAGCCGGTGCATCGGCTCGACGAAGTCGACCATGCCGGCGTCGTACAGCACCTTGTTGAAGAACCGCATGTACAGCAGGTGCAGGATGGCATGCTCCACGCCACCGACATACTGCCCGACGGGCATCCAGCGGCGCACCTCGTCCGGGTCGAACGGTCCGTCGGCATAGCCGGGCGAGCAGTAGCGGTAGAAGTACCACGACGAGTCGACGAAGGTGTCCATCGTGTCGGTGTCGCGCTTCGCCGGCCCGCCGCACTGCGGGCAGGCGACGTTCACCCAGTCCGTTGCGGCGGCCAGCGGCGAGGTGCCCTTCGGCGCCAGGTCCTGGCCGCGCAGGTCGGGCAGTACGACCGGCAGCTGGTCCTCGGGCACCGGCACCTCACCGCAGGCCTCGCAGTGGATGATCGGGATCGGGCAGCCCCAATAGCGCTGCCGACTCAGCAGCCAGTCCCGCAGCCGGAAGGTGACCGCACCCTGGCCGACGCCGTCCGCCTCCAGTCGGGAGATGATCTCGCTCACCCCGGCGACCTTGTCGGTCAGCCCGTCCAGCGGACCGGAGTTGACGTACATGCCGTCACCCGAGGTCGCGATCCCTGTCTCAGCAGGATTCTCGGCCGCCGGTGTCGACCACCGCCCGAACATCCAGACCGAAAGCTCGCGCGAAGTCCAGGTCCCGCTGATCATGGGCCGGCACGGCCATCACCGCGCCGGTGCCGTAGTCGGCCAGCACGTAGTCCGCTGCGTACACCGGGATCTTCTCGCCGTTGACCGGGTTGACCGCGTGGACCCCCAGGAAGACACCGGTCTTCGGGCGATCGGTCGACTGGCGCTCGATCTCGGTGGTCTGCTTGGTCTTCTCCAGGTAGGTCTCGAACTCTTCTCGCTGTTCGTCGGTGACGATCTCCTCGGCCAGCGCCGACTCCGGCGCGACCACGAAGAAGGTTGCGCCGTACAGCGTGTCGGGCCGGGTGGTGAAGACGGTGACCACCCGCTCCTCGCCGGCGGCGGGCTCGATGGTGAAGTCGACGAAGGCGCCCTCGGACCGGCCGATCCAGTTGCGCTGCATGGTCAGCACCCGGTCCGGCCAGGAGCCCTGCAGCTGGTCCATGTCGGCCAGCAGCCGGTCGGCGTACTCGGTGATCTTGAAGTACCACTGGGTCAGCCGACGCTTCGTGACCGGCGTGCCGCAGCGCTCGCACAGGCCGGCGACGACCTGCTCGTTGGCCAGCACGGTCTGGTCCTTCGGACACCAGTTGACGAAGCTGGCCTTGCGATAGGCCAGTCCGCGCTCGCGGAACATCAGGAACAGCCACTGGGTCCAGCGGTAGTACTCCGGGTCGGAGGTGTGCAGCCGGCGGCTCCAGTCGAAGCTCAGCCCGTACCGCTTGAACGAGGTGGCCTGGGTCTCGATGTTCGCGTACGTCCACACCGCCGGGTTGCGTGTTGCGCTGGATGGCCGCGTTCTCGGCCGGCAGCCCGAAGCTGTCCCAGCCGATCGGGTGCAGCACGTCGTAGCCGCGCAGCCGCCAGTAGCGGGCGATCACGTCGCCCATCACGAACGCCTCGGCATGGCCCATGTGCAGATCGCCGGACGGGTACGGGAACATGTCCAGCATGTAGCGCCGTTCGCGAGTGCCGTCGTCACGCGCGGCGAACGTGTCGTGCTCCGCCCAGTACGCCTGCCAGCGGTGCTGCGCCGCCACCGCGTCGTAGCCTGGCGCGTCGTGGCCGGAACGCTCCGCCTGCGCGGCTCGCTGCTCCTGAGCCGACCGCTCCATCTGCTCGGTCACCGTCTCGCTCCTCGTCCGTCCGTGCTTCTCGTTCGTGCCGGCCGATCATGTCGCCGATCGCCGATGGCATGAAAAAACCCCTCGCCCATCGGGCACGAGGGGTTGCCGCGCCGGCTCCCTGGCGGGATCCGCGCGGCTAGCTAAGAAGCGCGACGCTCACGTACACGGCTCGAAGTCTATCGCACCCGGGCCGGCAACCAGGTGCGCTCATCGGCCGAGCTGTCGGAGGCCGGTCCTATGCTCTCGCCGTGCGAAGGATCGGTGCCGACGAGCTGCGCCGCACCACCCTGGCCCGGCAGTTCCCGGCGATCGAGGGACGCGGGCCGAAGGCGGTGCTGGAGCTGTTCGCCCGACTCGGGCCGATCCAGTCGCAGGTCCCGCGCGCCCCGTTCGTCACCGTGTCGTCGCGGCTGCCCGGGGTGCCGTACGAGGTCGTCCGCGACCTCTTCGCTGGATACGAGCTGCTGAAGACCACGAGCCTGCGGGGCACCGTGCATACCAGCACGCAGCCCGATTTCGTCCGCGCCGACGTCGTCGCCCGGCAGGCCCGGGAGCCGGTGTTGCGCCGTGCGCTCGGGCTGGGCGACCTCCCTCCCGCGGCTCTGGCCGAGGAGCTGGAACGCTTCGCCGGAGACGACTGGAGACCGCGCGAGGAGCTGGTGGACCACCTGACGGCCTGGCTGGCCGCGCACGGAGCGCAGTTCGAGGCCAGTACGTTCAGCGCGAATCTGCTCTGGGGTCACAGCGGGCTGATCCGACGGCCGAAGGACAGCCGTTGGGAGAAGCGCACCGATGTCTTCCGTCGGACCGCGCGCCGGGTGGTCCAGCTGCCGCCGGCCGAGGAGCCGGCGCTCGCGCTGGCTGGGCTGGTCCGCGGCCACCTGCGGGCCTGCGGTCCGCTGACCCGGGCCGATCTGGCGTTCTTCTTCGGCACCGGTCTCGGCCGGGTCGACGCGGCGTTGCGGCTGCTCGGCGCGGAGGTGGTCGAGCTGCTCGGGCCCGAGGACCAGCCGCTGCTCGATCTGGTCGAGCTGGCCGAGGCGTCCGACCAGGTCGAGGTGGATCCGGGCATCCGACTGCTGCCCGAGTACGACGCGCTGCTGGTCGGCTATGCCGGCCCGAACCGGACCCGTTTCTGCGGCCCGGAACACCTGGCGCGCGTCTGGGCGAAGGTCAACGGCGTGTTCTCGCCGATCGTGCTGGCGGGCGGTCGGATCGTGGCGAGCTGGCGCACCGCCGGCACCGGCGCCCGGGTGCGGCTCGAGGTCGAGATGCTGCCGGGCGAGTCACCGCCATCCGAGGCCGACCTCGCGCCTCAGGTCGCCGCCCTCTGCTCCGTGCTGGGCATCACGATCGGGGACGTCTCCGTCCGGCGCTGACGGCGGCTACGGGCCAGCTCCGTGGCCAGCGCGTCCAGCGGCTGGTCCCAGGTGTGGCGGAAGCGGTCGAGCCAGGTGTCGAGCTCGCCCAGCGCGTTCGGCCGGACGGTGTACCACCGGCGGGCGCCGTCGGCGCGGACCTCGACCACGCCGTGTTCGCGAAGCACCCGGAGATGCTGGGAGGCCGCCGGCTGGCTGATCCCGAACCGCGACCGGACGATCTCGACCAGCGCACCGGCGGTCTGCTCGTCCGCGGCCAGCGCCTCGACCATGGCTCGCCGGACCGGGTCGGCCAGCGCCTCGAACACCCCCATCTGCGTGGGCCCGGCCGGATCAGGATCCGGCCGGCGGCTGACCCGTGTAGAACGCGGTGGTCCGGGCGCCGGCAGCTTCGGCCGCCTCGGCGTCGTCGCCACTCTCGATCGCGGCCCGGGTCCAGGCCTCGCTGGCAGCGGTGACGAACTCGATGCCGTCGGAGGAGACCGACCAAGCCTCCGCCTCGGCCGGGTCCAGCGCTTCGCCGGTCCGGAGGTGACGCTCGAGGCCGTTCAACGAGAGATCCCAGCCAACCCCGACCGCGCCCGGGCCGAACTCGGCCCACCGGCCCGGATCGACGTACGCCGTATGGGCCAGCTCCAGCACCGTCCGGTCGGGCGCGGCCTCGGTCAGCCGGACCTCGAGCCAGGTCACCTCGCCGCCGAATTCCCAGGTGAGTGCCAACAGGTCCGGTCGGTCGCAGCGCTCGACGATGCCACCGGCGTTGCCCTGGGTCTGGTAGCGGCCGCCGACCCGGAGGTCCCCGCTCACCGGCAGGAACCAGCGCGGCAGTCGTTCCGGGTTGGTGAGCGCGTCCCACAGGTCCTCGATCGACGCCTCGTAGGTCCGACGAGCCAACGCGACCTTCGCCTCTCGACCGTCGCGCTGCACCGTCTGTACGCGCCGCCCGATTGCACCGACCAGATCCGCCACTGACATTTTCATCCTCCTCGGAGTTGCGATCGTATAAGTGACAGCTTATACGATGGAATCGGCCGCGATCAAGGCGGCTTCGGCCGTCAGCTCGATGAGCACCGCCGAGACGGCCGGACGGACGGCGCGATCGGGCCGGGACAGGGCCTCGATGTGCCGACCGGCGCGGAGGCCCCGAAGCGGCACCAGGGCGAACCGACCGTCCGCTCGGTCCAGGGTCGAGTACCGCGGCAGAAGGGCGATCACCTGGCCGCGGGCGACGAGCCGCTCCATCAGCGGGAGGTGGGTCGTGCGGCGGACCACGGTGGCCGGCTCCCCGGAGCGCGCCGCGACGGCCAGCAGTGCCCGCTCGATCGGGAAGCCGACCGGCGGCGCGACCCAGTGCTCGCCGACGAGCTCGGCCGGCTCGACCGAGGGGCGGCCGGCGAGCGGATGGCCCAACGCCACCGCGACGTCGAGCGGCTCGCGCAGCAGCGGGACGGCCGACAGTCCGGGCCGAGCCGGCGGCTCGGTGTCGTCGCTGCGGTGGGCGATCACGATGTCGTAGTCGACCACCAGCGACGCGAACCCGTCCTGTGAGACGTCCTCGTCGTACGTCCGCAGCTCGATCCCCGGATGCCGCTCGGCCAGCCGGTCGACCAGTCCGGGCACGAACAGCTCCGACGCCGAGAAGAACGCCGCCAGCGAGACCGGGCCCTCGGCGGCACCGAGGAACCGACGCCAGTCGGCATCGGCCTCGGCAAGGGCGGTCGCGACCCCGGTCGCGCTGGTGGCCAGTGCCCGGCCTGCATCGGTGAGCCGAAGCCCGCGGCCGTCCTTCTCGACCAGCGGCACCCCGAGGCGGCGCTGCAGAGCCTTGAGCTGCTGAGAGACCGCCGACGGCGTCCGGTGGCCCGCTTGGGCCACCGCCGTGACCGATCCCCGGTCGCCGAGCTCACGGATCAGCTCCAGGTCAGGCCAGCCGAGCTCAGGGTTCATGAAGCCACACTACAGAGACAGTGAAGCACAACTCGATTGTGCTTAATCTTTGATCCGACCAGGATGGACGCGTGGCCCCCCGCGATCGCCTGCTCGCCCTGCTCGTCGCCGTCTGCTGGGGCCTGAACTTCCCGGCGACCGCGCTGGCGCTGCAACACTTCCCGCCGCTGTTCATGGTCGCGCTGCGGTTCGCCCTGGTGGCGGTACCGACCGTGCTGCTGGTCCCCCGGCCCGCGGTGAGGCTGCGGTGGCTGATCGGCACCGGGCTCGGTATCGGCGTCCTGCAGTTCTGCTTCCTCTATCTCGGCATGGCGGCCGGCATGCCGAGCGGGCTGGCCTCACTGGTGCTGCAGGCTTCCGCGCCGTTCACGGTGCTGCTCGCCGGGATCTTCCTGCGGGAGCGGCTGACCCGGCGACAGGTGGTCGGCATCGTGGTCGCGGTCGCCGGGCTGGCGGCCATCGCCGCGCACCGGGGCCAGACCGCAGCTCTGATGCCGGTCGTCCTCACCCTCTGCGGCGCGCTCGGCTGGGCGATCGGCAACATCTGCAGCCGGCAGGCCCGGGCGCCGAAGCCGCTCCACCTGACGCTGTGGATGTCGGTCGTCCCACCGGTCCCGATGCTCGTCCTGGCGCTGCTGGTCGAGGGTCCGTCCCGGATCGGCGCCTCGCTCGCCACGGCGTTCACGCCCGCCGCTCTGCCGTCCGTGCTCGGCCTGCTCTACATCGTGCTGGTCGCGACGGTGCTCGGCTACGGACTGTGGAACCGGCTGCTGAGCACGTACCCGTCCAGCACGGTCGCCCCGTTCTCGATGCTGGTCCCGATCGTCGGGGTGATCAGCTCATGGTTGATCTTCGGCGAGACCTTCGACGCGGTCGAGCTGATCGCCGGCGCGGCGGTGATCGGCGGCGTGCTGGTCGGGTCCCTCCCGCGCCGGCGAGCCAGTACGTTAGGTGCCGGGCAGCCCGGGCCGGGCCAGCCGTCGGCGATCGAGAGGGAGCGGATTCGATGACCTGGTTGGTGACCGGCGGTGCCGGTTACATCGGATCTCATGTCGTCCGCGCGTTCGAGGCGGACGGCATCGACTGCGTCGTCATCGACGACCTGTCCAGCGGTCACCGCGAGTTCGTCGGCCCGGACGTACCGTTCGTCGAGGGCAGCGTGGTCGACCGCGGCGTGCTGCACGAGCTGTTCGGCGCCCATGAGATCGACGGCGTGGTCCACCTGGCCGGCTTCAAGTACGCGGGGGTCTCGGTGCAGCGCCCGCTGCACACCTACACCGAGAACGTCACCGGGATGATCTCGCTGCTCGCCGAGATGGCCGAGCACGACGTGGCACGCATCGTCTTCTCCTCCAGTGCGGCCTGCTACGGCACGCCCGACACCGGGATCGTCACCGAGCAGAACCCGACCCGGCCAGAGTCGCCGTACGGTGAGTCGAAGCTGATCGGCGAGTGGCTGCTGCGCGATCAGGCGAAGGCGACGAGCCAGACCGGACCGGGCCTGCGCTACACCGCGCTGCGCTACTTCAACGTGGTCGGCTCCGGGTCCCCCGACCTCCGCGACACCAGCCCACACAACCTGTTCCCGCTGGTGTTCGACCAGCTGGTGGCCGGCAAGGTGCCGTACATCAACGGCGACGACTACCCCACCCCGGACGGCACCTGCGTCCGCGACTACGTCCATGTCGCCGACCTGGCAACCTCGCACGTCGCCGCGGCGAAGGCGTTGCTGGCCGGTCGCGAGCTCGAGCCGGTCTACAACCTCGGGTCCGGCGACGGACTGTCGGTCCGCCAGATCATGGACGCGGTGGCGACGGTGACCGGGATCGATTTCACCCCCGCCATCCATCCCCGGCGACCCGGCGATCCGGCGCAGATCGTCGCGACTGGCGAGCTGGCCGCCCGCGATCTGGACTGGCAGATGCGGCACACCGTCGAGCAGATGGTCGGCTCGGCCTGGGAGGCCCGGCAGGCCGCTGAGTGAGCGAGCGTCTTCGGTGAACCGGGCCCACTGGTGGGTGGTCGCCGCCTACGCGGCAGTCACCGGCTCGAACCAGATGCTCTGGCTCACCTTCGCCCCGTTGACTACCGAGGCCGCGACGCACTACGGCGTATCCGTCGACGCGATCGGCTGGCTGTCGGAGCTCTTCCCCCTGCTGTACGTCATCCTCGCCATTCCCGGCGGACTCGCCCTGGATCGGTGGTTCCGGCCGGCCCTGGGCGCTCGGAGTCGCGCTGAACGCGCTCGGCGCCGTCGTCCGGGTGGTCTCGCCCGCCTATCCCGGCGTGCTGGCCGGTCAGTTGCTGATCGCCGTCGCCCAACCGCTGCTCCTGGCCGCCCTGCCGCGAGTGGTGGAGGCTGCCGTCCCGCCGGGCCAGCGGCCGCGGGCGATCGGCATCGCGTCCGCCGGCCTGTTCGCCGGCATGCTGGTCGCGCTGGTGACGGGACCGCTGTTCGGCGCCGGCCGGATCGGCGCCCTGCTGGCGGCCCAAGCTGCGCTCACGGTGCTGTCGGCGATCGCGATGGGCGTTGCGCTGGTCCAACCGATCTGGACCCTGGAGCGGGCGACCGGCAGCGTGATCGGCGGACTGCGGACGGTGCTCGGCCGGCCGGTGATCCGCTCGCTGGTGCTGGTCGCCGGCCTCGGCTTCGGAGTGTTCGTGGCGGTGACCACCTGGCTGCAGGCACTGCTGACACCGGCCGGCGTCTCGGTCGACCTGGCCGGGATCATGCTGCTCGCGATGGTGATCGCCGGGATCGTCGCCGGCGTGGTGCTCCCGGATCCGGTGATCCGATCCGGTCGCGCGGTGCCGGTGCTGCTGGGCGTGGTCGGGCTCACGGTGCTGGCCTGCCTCGTGCTGGTCGTGGCACCCGGCCCGGTCACCGGAATGGTCGCCGCGATCGCCTTCGGGCTCGCGCTGCTCGGCGCCCTGCCGGTCATCCTCAGCCTCGTCGAGACCGATGCTGTCGAGGTCGGGGCCGAGGCGACCGCGACCGGCCTGGTCTGGCTGGCCGGCAACCTGGGCGGGATCGTCGTTTCGCTGCTGGTCCAGGCGCTGCTCGGCCGTCCGTCGCTGGCGTTCGGCCTGATGGCCGTGCTGATGCTGCTCGGTCTGCCGATTCTGCTCGCGCTCCGCCGGCAGCTCGCGATCGCTCCCGATGTCCTCTCCGATCCGAGCACCCGGTCCTCGGCGGAAACTGTCGACTAACGGCAGCCATCAACGGCGTGTCGGTGCCCCATCCCGACAGTTTCCGAATAGGGAGACGAATAGGTTGGCAGCTAACCGAATGCGTGTTTGAATACGACTCGTGCGATGGAATGGGCAGCGGGTGGATGCGGCCGATGACGGGCTGCCCGGGCTGCCGCGACTCGCCGGACTCGTGCGCAGCGTCCAGACCCCCGAGTTCGCCGGCATCACCTTCCACGAGGTGCTGGCGAAATCGGCGCTGAACAAGGTGCCCGGAGAGTCTGAGGTCCCGTTCGGCTGGACGGTGAACCCTTATCGCGGTTGCACGCACGCGTGCACGTACTGTTTCGCCCGGAACACCCATACCTATCTGGACCTCGACGCCGGCGCCGACTTCGACCGCCAGATCGTGGTCAAGCTCAACGTCGCCGACGTGCTCCGGGCCGAGCTGCGCCGACCGAGCTGGCGCGGCGAGGCCGTCGCTCTGGGCACCAATACCGACCCCTACCAGCGGGCGGAGGGCCGCTACCGGTTGATGCCGGGCATCATCTCCGCGCTCGCGGGCTCCGGGACACCGTTCTCGGTCCTGACGAAGGGCGCCACCGTCCGACGCGACCTGCCGCTGCTCGCGGAGGCGGCGGACCGCGTACCGGTCGGGATGGGCGTCTCGCTCGCGCTCGACGACGAGACGATCCATCGCGACCTGGAACCGGGCACCCCAACCCCCCGCTCCAGGCTGGCGCTGATCCGGGCCATCGCCGACGCAGGTCTGCCGGTCCAGGTGCTGGTCGCGCCGGTGCTGCCGCTGATCACCGACGGCGACGCCGATCTCGACCGGCTGCTGGGCGCCATCGCCGCCGCCGGCGCGAGCAGCGCGACCGTCTTCCCGCTTCATCTCAGACCCGGGGCGCGGGAGTGGTTCTGGCGCTATCTCCGGGCACACCACCCGGACCTCGTCGGGGCGTATGCAGAGCTCTACCGCAACGGGGCGTATGTCCTCCGTTCCTACGGCGCCGACCTCGCCCGCCGGGCCGCGCTCCTGCTCCGCCGCCACGGTCTGGCCGGGAGCCACCTGCTCCGGACGCCCGGGACGATCCCCGACCAACTCACGACGGGCCAGCGAACGACGGGTGGGCGAACGACGGGTGGGCGAACGACGGGCGAACGGGAGCAGACCCTGTTCTGACGTAGCGGCAACGGTTTCGTACGCCTCACGCGATTTTCGGATGGGCCTGCTGAAACCTCACCGTCACACGACGATGGCGAACTGTCATGTCCCCGTAACTCTTCGTCGCGGGTGCGCAACACAGACGAACGAGAGTTCTGCCTAACCTCGCCGCGTCCAGGATCCAGCCGCGGTCGATGGCCACTCACACGTCCAGTTTTTCTTCACCGAAAGAAGAGACATGACACCACTCGACATCGACACCGGGACCACGTCGTGGCTCTTGGCATCGTCAGCACTCGTGCTGCTGATGACCCCGGGCCTCGCGTTCTTCTACGGCGGCATGGTCCGGGCCAAGAGCGTCCTCAACATGATGATGATGAGCTTCGGGGCGCTGGCCTCGATCTCGGTCATCTGGGTCCTCTGGGGCTATTCGATGGCCTTCGGCGACGACATCGGCCACGGGCTGCTCGGCAACCCGCTCCAGTACTTCGGGCTGAAGGGCCTGACCGACACGCTGAACACCGTCGCGGTGACCTCGACCCAGAACGGTCAGTACCCGGCGCTGGCGTTCGTCGCCTTCCAGGCCGTGTTCGCCATCATCACCGTCGCGCTGATCTCCGGCGCCATCGCGGACCGGGCCAAGTTCGGCACCTGGATGGTCTTCACCGTGATCTGGGGCACCCTGGTGTACTTCCCGGTCGCCCACTGGGTGTTCGACTTCTCGGCCGCTCCCCACGTCGGTGGCTGGATCGCCAACAACCTGCAGGCGATCGACTTCGCGGGCGGTACGGCCGTCCACATCAACTCCGGCGCCGCCGGCCTCGCGCTGGCCATCCTCCTCGGCAAGCGGATCGGCTGGCGTCGTGACCCGATGCGCCCGCACAACCTGACCCTGGTCATGCTCGGCGCCGGTCTGCTGTGGTTCGGGTGGTTCGGATTCAACGCCGGATCCGCGGTCGCGGCCAACGGCACCGCCGCCTCGACCTGGATCAACACGATGGTCGCCACCGGTGCGGCCTGCCTGACCTGGTTGCTCACCGAGCGGATCCGCGACGGCCATGCCACCTCGCTCGGCGCGGCCTCCGGCGTCGTCGCCGGCCTGGTGGCGATCACCCCGTCCTGTTCGTCGGTGAGCCCGGTCGGCGCGATCCTCGTCGGCGGCGTCGCCGGCGTGGTGTGTGCGCTAGCCATCGGCCTGAAATACAGGCTGGGCTACGACGACGCGCTCGACGTGGTCGGCGTGCACATGATCGGCGGACTGTGGGGCACCATCTCCGTCGGGTTCTTCCTGTGGGGCGGCTCCCCCGCCTCCGCCGCGGTCGGCCGGACCGGCCTGTTCTACGGCGGCGGCCTCGGCCAGATGTGGCGCCAGGTCGTCGGCGGCCTTTCGGTCATGGTGTTCAGCTTCTGCATGACCCTGCTGATCGGCTTCATCCTGCAGAAGACGCATGGGCTTCCGGGCCAGCGAGGACGAGGAGACCAGCGGTCTGGACAGCACCGAGCACGCCGAGACCGCGTACGATCTGGGCTCGTTGGGCTCCGGCCTTCGTGGCATCTCCTTCGGTGGCACCCAGCCCGTGCGGACGACCGAGACCGACGAGGGGCCGGCCGGCGCCCGCGGTGACCACGACGAGGAAGAGGTGAAGGCATGAAGCTCGTGACCGCGATCATCAAGCCCCATATGTTGGACGAGGTGAAGACCGCTCTGGAGTCCTTCGGGATCGAGGGCATGACGGTCAGCGAGGCCAGTGGCTTCGGCCGTCAGCGAGGGCATACCGAGGTCTACCGGGGAGCGGAATACACCGTCGATCTCGTGCCCAAAGTAAGGCTTGAGGTGCTCGTGGACGACGACGATGCGAAAGACATCATCGACGTCTTGGTGAAGAGCGCTCGGACCGGCCGCATCGGTGACGGCAAGGTCTGGTCGGTTCCCGTGGACGAACTCGTCCGCGTGCGTACCGGCGAGCGCGGGCTGGACGCGCTCTGAAGCGTGACTTAACCAGCGAGCGTCTCAACGTCGCGATCCGGTCCGCGTGGATTCCCACGGCAGGGCCGGATCGTCGGCGTTTGATGACCGAGTGCGTGGAGAGCGCGCTCACGACGCTGTACGCCGATGCGGGCGGCCCGGAATCCGGGATGGCGCTGGCCTGCGTCGGCAGCCTGGCCCGGCGCGAGCTCGGTCCGCGGTCGGACCTGGACCTGGTGCTGCTCCACAACGGGAAGCAGCCGGCGGCCGTCAACCAGCTCGCGGAGCGGATCTGGTATCCGCTGTGGGACTCCGGCGCCAAGCTCGACCACTCGGTCCGCACCCCGGCGGACTGCGCCGACATCGCCGGCCGGGAGCTGAGCGCCGGGGTCGGGCTGCTCGATCTGCGGTTGGTCGCGGGCGACGCCGAGCTCGTCTCGGGGGCTCGCAGCGCGCTACTGGGCTCCTGGCGGAGCAACGCCCGCAAGCGACTGCCAGAGCTGCTGTCCTCGCTTGACGAGCGACTCGCGCTGGCCGGTGACGCGGCCTATCTGCTGGAGCCGGACCTCAAGGAAGCCCGCGGCGGCTTCCGGGACATGATCTTGCTGCGGGCGCTGGCGGCCACCTGGCTGACCGACCGGCCCCACTCCGGTGTCGAGGAGCCGTACGAACGGCTGCTCGACGTCCGCGACGCGCTGCACGTCAGCTCCGGCCGGGCGATCGACCGGCTGGTGGCCGGCGAGATCGGCGACGTCGCGAAGCTGATGGAATTCGCCGACACCGACGCGCTGCGCCGGGAGGTGTCGATGGCGGCCCGGCGGATCGGGCACGCCGTCTATCTGACCAGCCGTACGGCCCGGCAGGTCGTCCCGCAGCGCCGGGTGCTGTCCTTCGTCCGCCGCGAGCGCAAGCCCGAGTACGTCCGGGCCGAGCACGGCCTGATCATCCACGCCGGTGAGGTCGGCTTGGACAAGAACACCGAACCGAGCGGTGCGCTTGTCGGCCTACAGGCCGGCGCGTTAGCGGCCGAGCGCGGCATCGTGCTGTCCCCGGTCACCGTGGAAAATCTGGCGCGGCACGCGCCGGCCTTGGACGTACCGTGGCCGGACGAGGCGCGCGAGGCGCTGCTCCGGATGTTGGCGACCGGCGAGAAGGTGCTGCCGGTCTGGGAGGACCTCGACCTGTCGGGTCTGGTCGCCCGCTGGATCGGTGAGTGGCAGCTGATCAGTGCCCGGCCACAGCACAACCCGGTGCACCTCTACACCGTCGACCGGCACTCGATCCAGACCGTTGCCGAGGTCCACCACGGGCTCAACCAGGTGGAACGGCCCGACCTGCTCCTGCTGGCCTGCCTGTTCCACGACATCGGCAAGGGTGCCGAGGGCGGGGTCCACCATGCCGCCGTCGGCGCACCTATCGCGCGGGAGATCATGCTCCGGATCGGCGCAGGTGAGGAGGATGCCGAGCTGGTCGAGCTGCTGGTCCGCGAGCATCTGACCCTGGTCGAGCTGGCCACCCGGCGCGACCACACCGACCCGGCCACCCACGAGGCGCTGGTGAAGGCCGTCGACGGCCGGACCGAGGTGCTCCGGCTGCTCCGGCTGCTGACCGAGGCGGACGCCCGGGCAGCCGGCCCGGCCGCGTGGACGCCGTGGCGGGCCCAGCTGGTCGACGACCTGGCCAACCAGGTCGAGGGGCTGCTGGTCGGTGAGCCGCTCGACCCGCACGGTACCGACTTCGTCGACCTCGGACTGGCCCGGTCGGTCGCTGTCGACGGGGTCCCCCGGATCCGGCTGGAGGCGAAGCCCGGCGGTAGCCAGTTGTTGTTCGCCGCGACCGACCGGCTCGGCCTGTTCAGCGACACGGCGGGGCTGCTCGGCGCGCACGGCATCTCGGTTCGGTCCGCGGTGCTGCACACGGTCGAGGGCGTCTCGGTCAACACCTGGCGGATCGACAAGGACTCGGCCCGCGACCTGCCGGACCTGGCCTTCCTGGTGAAGGAGCTGCAGCGGCTGGAGGCCGGCGACCGGTCCATGCTCGACGCGGTCCGCCGGCGCGAGGCCCGCGCACACAACCGAGGCGGTGCCGAGCCGCACGTCGGCGTGGTCCCGGGTGCCAGTGGTACGGCCGCCGTGATCGAGGTCCGGACGACCGACCGTTCCGGGCTGTTGTATGCCCTCGGCCAGGCCGTGACCGCGACCGGCCTCTCGATCCGATCGGCCCACATCTCGACGTTGGCCGGACAGGCGATCGACACGTTCTATCTCACCGAGCCGGACGGGTCGATGCCGTCCCCGGACCGGGCTACCGAGGTCGTACGCTCGCTGGTCGCGGCCGCCGGCACCGGCCGGGAGCCCGCTCCCCTGCCCTGATCAGCTCCGCATCGACGTGCCCGGCGCCCCGTTGCCCGGCAACCCGCTCCCGGTCCCACCGCGGACCAACCCCGACGGAACCAGGGCCCGAATCCGCACCCCGCCCAGCCGGCCCGACGCCACTTCGCACCCCAAGGGTCGACCGTTGGGGTGCGAAGTCTCGGCGCGGACGGGGTCGTCCTGCGAGGCGGGAGGTCGCCCACGGAGCGCGAGTCGCTCTAGCGAAAGTCGGCGCCGGGCTCGGCATCGACCGACCGAGCGGCCTCTGGCCGCACCACGGTCCAGATCCTTGGATCCCTGGTCATGACCTGGATCCCCGGCAACATATTCAGATGGTGACAAGGGATCCGAGGATTCCACGGGCGCCGGGAGTGACCGGGAGCGAGCAGCCGGGCCTCAGCCGACGGGGTCGGAGGCGAGCAGTTGATCGACCTCGGCAGCGGTCGGCGGTTGGGCGCCCTGCCGGCCGCAGACGATGGCGGCGGCCGCGGCTCCGCGACGGAGCGAGTCCGGCAACGGCTGGCCGCGGTTGACGTGGCCGTCCAGGAAGCCGGCCATGAACGTGTCGCCGGCGCCGACGGTGTCCACCACCTGGACGGAGAACCCGGGCACCCGGACGACCTCCCCGCCCGGCAGTACGGCCGCCCCGCCGTCGGGGCCGAGGGTGATCACGGCCATCGAGACGCCGTACGACTCGACCCAGCCGGCGGCCACCTCGACCGGATCGGTGACCCCCGGTTTGGCCGCACCCTCCGCCGCGGCGAGGAACTTCACGTCCTCGTCGCTGGCCTTGACGATCCCGTGGTGCACCCCGATGGTTCGCAGCCAAGGCCTGACCAGAGCCCAGTAATCGTCCGGATCCGTGATCACCGTCGGCCGGACGTTGATATCGAACGACATCTGGCAGGTCAGCCGGGCCGCCCAGTCCAGCAGCACCTGGGCGCCGGGACTGACCACGGTCGCCAGCGATGCGATATGCAGAAAGTCGTCGGAGCTGAGGGCCGGTAGGTCCTCGTCCTGCCAGCCGAAGTTGGCCGTCTCGGCGAAATGGAACGTATAGCTCGCCACACCCTGCTCGTCGAGGCTGACCACGGCGATCGAGGTCGACTGGGACGACTCCGTGGCCAGGTCGAGGTGCACACCGGCCTCGGTGATGTACGCGGTCAGCTGCCGGCCGAATGAGTCGCGGGAGAAGCGTCCGAGGAAGTGCGAGTCGGCCCCCAACCGGGCCAGCGCGACCGCGGAATTCATCGGCCCACCGGCCGACAGCGCCAGCCAGGTCGAGCTGAAGTTGCCGCCGGGTTGCTCTGCCGCCTGGATGAGATCGATCAAGGACTCACCGCACACCACGAAGCGCTTCATGGAGACAACCTAATCAGGCGCGCTTTCATCCCGCCAACATGTCCGGGTGTCGCCGGAACTCGCGGAGCAGTTGGTCCCAGTAGCTCGGCGGCAGAGCCCGACGATTGATGTCGGCGAGCAAGGAGGCCATCGAGTAGTCCGGGTCGATCCGTTCCACCCGTTCGATACAGCAGTTCTGCAGGGCTCCGTTGCCCGCCACCCAGGCCGAGATGCCGAGCAGGCACAACGGGGCGGGCGCCAGCCAGGGTGGCGTGCGGACCACCACGTGCTGCCATAGAGCGACGTGTAGATCGGCCTGTTCCCGGGTGAGTTGCGCCCAGGCGACGTCACGCACCTCGATGTTGTGGACCAGCACCGCCAGCCGGATGGACTCTGCGTCGGACAGCACCGGGTGATCGAAAGCCGCCGAATCGTCGGCCGTGCCCGGGCCGGTCGTCAGCAGCTGCTGGATCAGCCGCCGGACAAGCCGCTTCCTGGTCCCGACCGAGGTGCCGGCCAGCTCGGCCAGAGTGTCGTCGGCCAGCACCTCCAGACCGCGTACGTCGGTGTCGCGTGGCCCCGCCACCAAGGCTTCCAGCGCCTGCCGGTCCGGTAGCGCGCTCAGCCCCGCATAGACCGCGGCGGCGCTGAGCGGATCGCTGGTCGCGTCGTACGGCGTGCCCTCGGCCGGGCAGCACACTCCGTCGCAGAGCACCGACCACCAGCGCTCGCCATCGGCGAGCAGGGCGTCGACCAGGACCGCGTCGTCGAGCTCGGCGGCCAGCCGCAGGGTGTCCGAGCGGGCCTGCTCGGACCGGCTGTAGGCGATGATGATCAGCCCGGCGGCCTGCTGGCCGCGACGGAGATCCTCCAGATAGGCGGCCAGCTCGACCGGGTCGGCCAGCGCGGCGAGATCCATCCTCGCCGTCATCACGACGTGGCGCGCTCCGAGCAGCACCAGCACCAGTGACTCGGTCGGGTGGAAGCCGAGCAGATACGGCACCACGCCGAGCAGGTCGGCCGGCGTCCTGGCCCTGAGCCGGCTGACCTGATCATCGGGATCTGTGGTCGAGGTGGGTTTCCGTTGTCGTCTCATATCCCCACACTCTGGAAACGGACCCCTGTCGTGCCGCGCGGCGCCGCGACCTGTGGACAACGTTGCAAAGCCGGTTCGGCTGTGGACAACGCAGGCGCCGCGGATGCCCAGACGGTGACCGTGCTGACGGGTACCGTGGTCGCGTCATGCCGAATTCGCCAGCCGAGCCCGGGGGGTCGCAGCCCGACCCGGCCGGTACGTCCGCGGGCATGGGTACGTCCGCGGGCATGGGTACGTCCCCGGGCATGGGTCCGACGCCCAGCGGGCCGTCGTTCGCGCCCAGCGCCGGACCGCCACTCACCGGACCGCCACTCACCGGACCGCAACTCGGGCCGATGCCGTCGGCGGGGCCCGATCCGGCGACGTACAGGCCGCGTCGGACCCGGCTGCCGGCGGTACTGACGGCGATCGTGATCGGTGTGGTCGCCCTGGTGGTGACCGTCGCCAGCGTGCTCGCCCATCGGGCCGACCAAAGCGTGGTGGCCGATCCCGGGCCGAGTCCGGCGGCTCGTTCGCCCTACGTGGCCGCAACCAAGGACTCGATCGAGTTCACCAGCCACAGCGGTACGGGCCGGCTGACCATCGTCGACCACGGCTGGCGGCAGGCGGAGACGGTCGCCGGATCGGCTCTCGATGTCGAGGTCCGGATCGTCTGCACCGGCGGCGAGGTCGACTACGACCCGTCCGACTTCCAGGTGTTCGACGCCACCGGGAACCTGTTCGACCTGGCCGCCGAGGAGGTGCGCGGCCCGCTGCTCGGCGCCGGGCACCTGGAGTCGGGCCAGCAGACCAGCGGTGCGCTGGCGTTCATCGTCCCGCGCGGGGAGGTCACCCTGCTGATGAGCGACGACGCCGATTCGGTGACCGCGCTGAAGGTCCCGGATTGACCCGGGGACCTTCAGGTCAGGAACTCTTCAGCAACCAGGGTTCGGGAATCCGGGCAGGTTCACCGAGCCGAGCAGGTTCAGGCAGCCAGCCCCGGCATCGCGGGGCGGCCCACCACCCGGTGCGCCCGGGCCAGCCACCAGTGCACGTCAGCGGCCATGGACTCGGCGGCCCGGCAGTGCCAGCCCCGACAGTGCCAGCCCCGACAGTGCCAGCCCCGACAGTGCCAGCCCCGACAGTGCCAGCCCCGACAGTGCCAGCCCCGACAGCACCACCCTCTGCAACAGCCGCCTCAGCCGACCGCCAAGCGGCGTCGATCGCGTACATGGCTTGCACATGGGGATGCACCTGGCCGGGCCCGCCCGACCGGCGGTAGCTGTTCCAGAAGTGTTCGCTGAGCCACGCGATCGATGAGCTACCGGCCACTCCGGCGACCCGGGCGATGGTGGCCAGGCAGGCCGCCACGTCCCAGTCGGGGTTGCCGAGGCCGGCCGACTCGAACTCGATGAATCTCGCCGTCCCGAACGCGTCGACCCGGACGGTCTCTCCGTCGATCCTGCCCAGCGTCCAGTACCGCGCCGACCAACGTCTCGACACGAACTCCGCCGCGGCCTGGATGCCACGGTCGGTGTCCATCGCGTGCTGGATCTCCGTGCCCAGCTCCGACTCGCGGGCGTACCGCGGGCGATCGGCGACGGAGGTCGGGGTCGAGGCGGCGGCCGACCGGGTCGGCAGCCGGTGCACACCGGCGAGCGTGGCGCCGAGCGAGACGCAGGCGGCGGTCAGCTCGGTCAGGCTGGCGTCCTGCTCGCCCGCGGCGATCTCGACCAGCGAGCGACCGGTCACCGGCGCGGTCCACAGTCGGCCGTCGGCGGTTGGCAGCACCGCCGGGCCGAGGTCCTCCTCAGCGAGCGCGCACAGCGCTGCCCGCGCGCACCGGGGACGAGACCCGGCGCCGAACTCGCGAACCGTCGCGACCACCCGGCCGCGGACCGTGATCGAAAGCTCCCCCGGCATACCGGCCGGTCGTCCGGCCACCAGGCCCCGCTCGACCTCGCCCCGAGTCACCAGACCCAGGTCGAATGCCTGCGCCAGGATGTCCATGTCCATGCTCCTCGTCGCGGCTGCGTCCACACCCGCTTTTCCCTGTGGTCTATCTGAGACCGGCTAAAGGATGGCTGATACGACGACACGCCGAGGCCACCTGCATTTGGACGGATCGGGCAGCCTGGAAGTTCCAGACCGACCCGACCGAGACACCGACCCGACCAGACACCGACCTAAGAGGAGCGGCGATGTCGATCCAGCTCAACGGTTCCGAAAGCCGGGCCGACCGTCCGGTTCGGCTGCTGACGGCTCTGCTGGTGATGACGGTCGCCCTCGGCGTGCTGTGGCTCAGCGAGCTGGTCGATCAGCTGAGCGGCAACCGGCTGGACGAGTTCGGGATCCATGCTCGCGAGCTCGACGGTCTGCCGGAGATCTACTCGGCGCCGCTGCTGCACGCCGGGTGGGAGCACCTGATCGCCAACTCGGGGCCGTTCTTCGTGCTCGGCCTGTTGGTCCTGCTCGGTGGGGCACTCCGCTGGGCCGTCGCGACGCTGGTCAGCGTCACCGCGTCCGGGCTGGCCGCCTGGCTCCTCACCCCGCTCGGCACGATCGTGCTCGGCGCGAGCGGTCTGATCTTCGGCTGGCTGACCTATCTCGTGGTCCGCGGGTTGCTCACCAGGCGACCGATCCAGATCGTCCTCGGGGTGGTCGTGCTGGTCGTCTACGGCGGGATGATCTGGGGTGTGCTGCCCGGCGCCGCCGGCATCTCCTGGCAGGCCCACCTGGGCGGAGCGATCGGTGGCGTCCTCGCCGCGTGTCTGCTGCATCGTCGCCGGTCGACCAGGCAGCAGGCGACGACGGGGCACGGGCCGACGACGGGGTACGCCGGCCGCGGCTGAGCTACCGGCCGCGGCCTGGCGCCGGGCTCAGAATTCCGTGTCGTCCTCGCCGCTCTGCAAGTCGGCCCGGAGCGCGGACAGTCGGGCGCGCGCCAGCGCCACGTCGTCAGTGCCCCGGTCGGCCAGGGCGAAGAAATCCTTCAACTCGGCCGCCCGCCGGGAGGCGTCGGCGAAACCGAAGGTGCCGGCCGAGCCGATCAGCTGATGGGCTACGGCGGCCGCCTGGGCCCGGCCGGTCTCGTCCAGCCGCCCGTCGGCGGCGGAGTCCACGGCACGCTCCAGCTGCGTAGCGCGACTCAGATTGGTGACCCGGGCCCGGCTGCGGAGGTCCCGCATCGCCGGAAGCACCCGATCGATCTCGGCTTCCTCACGATCCGTCCCGCGGACCCCGTTGCCCCGACGCTCCGCATCGTTGGGCCCGGTGCCGTTGCGCCCGGTGCCGTTGTGCCCGGTGCCGTTGTGCTGCCCGTTGTGCCCGTGCCGTTGTGCTCCGTGCCGTTGTGCTCCGTGCCGTTGAGCCCGAAGCGCATCGGGTCGGTGTCCTCGGGCGTACCGACGTCGTGCTGCCGCTCCATCACGTCTCGGCCCAACCGAGCAGTCGGGCGACCTCGCCGGCCAGGGTCATCGGGTCGAACGGCTTGGGGATCATCCCGGCCAGCTCGAGCTGACTGTAGTCGCGGCGATCCACCGCGAGGTTCTTCGCGGTGAGCAGGATCACCGGGATCTCGGCGGTGGCCGGGTCCTGGCGGAGCCGGGCAGCCGTCGACGGGCCGTCCACTCCCGGCATCATCACATCGAGCAGGACGGCGTCGGGGTGCTCGTCCCGAGCGAGCTGGGCCGCGGCCTCACCGGAGGACGTACTGATCACGCGCCAGCCGGCGACCACCTCGAGAGCCAGCGTTGCCACCTCCCGGATGTGGTCGTCGTCGTCGACGACCAGCACACTGTGATCGCTCACCGGAACCACTTCCGGGCACGCCTCGACCGGTGTCCGGCGACCACGCCGTCATGTCGCAAAGAGGACCTCCGTGACAGAGCCGCACCGTGCCCGTGCGGTCGTAACCGATCCCCCCGAATCCATCGGCCATGGTATCGGTTCGCGCCTACATCGTGCGTTGTCATCTGGCTCACACCCGATTCGCCCCTGATCACCCGGCCTTTGTCCCTTACGCACAGCCAGCTCCCGCGCTGCCACCGCTGATTCGGGCCTGGCTGCTCGCTCTGTCGTCCAGGCAGATCCGGCCTGCGCTGCTCGACGCTCGCCAGCGGTCGGCGCGAGGCCGACGACGTTTGCCGGTCGATGGCGGTCCTCGGTGATACGGTCGGGCGCATGACGGGGCAGGCCCGGCCGTCGACGGGGACCGAGGTCGCCGCCCCCCGCGGCGGCTGCTCTGGCGCTACCCGATCGCCTTTGCCGTGATCGCGGTGTTCGGGCTGCTGCTGGGCAGCGACCTGCCGGCCGAGGTCCGGCGCGCGATCAGCGGGCTCGGTCAGATGCTCGGCGCGCTGGCCGTCAGTGCGGCCTGTATGTACCGCTACCGGCTGAGCACCGGCCGGCGTCGGCACGCCTGGCTGCTGTTCGCCATCGCCGGACTCTTCGGGTCGGCCGGTGCGGTCGGCCTTTGGGTCGCCACGCCGGGCGGCGCCGGCGACCCGACCTCGCCGGCGAACGCGTTCATCAGCTTCGCGCTGCTGAGCGGCATCGCCGGCATCGTGCTGTATCCCTCGGTCCCCCGGCGGATGACCGAGATGATCCGGATCATCCTGGACGGGGTGGTGCTCGGCGGATCGGTGCTCTACATCGCCAGCCTGACCGTCTTCCCGCAGATCCTCGCCAATACCGCGACGCCCTACCCGCAGCGCCTACTGCCGCTGCTGTCGCCGGTCGTCGAGATCGTCATCGCCACGGTCGCCGCTCTCCTGTACTGGCGAGCCGCGCCGGCGGACCGGACGTCGCTCGGCCTGGCCGCCATCGGTTTCGGCTTGTACGCCGTCTCCGCCACCGCGCTCGCCGTCGCGACCGCGGAGGGCAGCTTCACCCTCGGCTCGATCACCGACCTCGGCTGGATCGCCGGGCACGTCATCCTGGCCCTCGGGATCAGCCTCGCCCGGGTCGAGCCGCGCGGGGTCGAGCGCAAAGAGCTGTCCCCGGTCCTCGGTACGTTCGTCATGTTCGGCCTGTTCCTGGCCGCCGGGATCGTGAACCTGTTCGCGACCCGGGGACCCTCGTACACGCCGGCATCGGTGCTCTGGCTGATCGTCCTGCTGGCGGTCGCCGGCCGGCAGATCTTCATCATCTTGGACAACGAACGACTGCGCCGCGACCTGGAGATCCGGGTCGCCGAGCGGACCAGCGCGCTGAATACTGCGAACCAGCGCAACGTCTTGCTGCTCGACTCGGTCGGCGACGGCATCTACGGCGTCGACCGGTCCGGGCTGATCACCTTCGTCAACCCGGCGGCCGCGCACGCCCTCGGCTTCCTGGCCGCCGAGCTGATCGGCCGCGACGCCCATGCCCTCTTCCACTCTCCAATGCCCGACGGCTCGCCGGCCCCGATCGAGGGCTGCTACATCACCGAGGCGATCCGCGGCGGACAGTGACCAGCGCGGAGGACGACCTCTACACCCGGGCCGACGGACTGCAGATCCCGGTCGAGGTGACCGCCACCCCGCTCATCGAGGGCGACGCGGTCACCGGTGCGGTGGTGGTCTTCCGCGACGTGACCCAGCGGCGCGAGGTCGACCGGATGAAGAGCGAGTTCGTCTCGATGGTCAGCCACGAGCTGCGGACCCCGCTGACCTCGATCCGCGGCGCGCTCGGACTGCTCTCCGGCGGCGCCCTGGGTCCGTTGGCGCCCAATGCCGGCCGGATGGTCGACATCGCCCTGGAGAGCAGCGACCGGCTCACCCGGCTGATCAACGACATCCTCGACATCGAGCGGATCGAGGCCGGTGTGGTCTCGATGAAGCGCGCGTTCCATCCGGCCGATGCGCTGGTCTCGACCGCGGTCGGCCAGGTGCAGCTGATCGCCGAGCAGTCGGAGATCGGACTGTCGGCCAGCGCCCCGACGACGCCGGTCTTCGTCGACGCCGACCGGGTCGTCCAGACCCTGGTGAACCTCGTCGGCAATGCGATCAAGTTCTCACCGAAGCAGACCGAGGTGCAGGATCGAGGCCGTCGAGCGCGGGCAGTTCGTGGAGATCGCCATCCACGACCAGGGGCGCGGCATCCCCGACGGGAAGCTGGAGGAGATCTTCGCCCGCTTCCAGCAGATCGACTCCTCCGATGCCCGGGCGAAGGGCGGGTCCGGCCTCGGCCTGGCGATCAGCCGCAGCCTGGTGGAGCGGATGGGTGGCCGGATCTGGGCTGAGAACAATGTCGACGGCGGTGCGACGTTCCGCTTCACGGTGCCGACCGAGGCCGAGTTCCCGACCGCCGAGGACGTCACCGTTCCGGTCGAGACGACGGTCCGGCGGGTCGGTACGGTATAGGGCATGTCTGGTCCGCCCGAACGCGTCGCGGTCGTCATCGAGGACGACGCCGACATTCGCGGGCTGCTCGAGGCCATCCTGGCTCAGGCGGGTTTCACCTGCTACACGGCGAGCGACGGTGTCGAGGGAATCGCGGCCGTCCGCGAGCACAAGCCGATCCTGACCACCCTGGACATCAGCCTGCCCGGAATCGACGGCTTCGAGGTGGCCCGCCGGATCCGGTCCTTCAGCATGAGCTACATCATCATGTTGTCGGCCCGTGACGAGGAGATCGACACCTTGATGGGTCTGGACGCCGGCGCCGACGACTATCTCGACCAAACCGTTCCGGCCGCGGGAGCTGCGGGCCCGGATCGAGGCGATGCTGCGCCGCTACCACACGGCGCCCGCGCCGGGCGAGCCGACGATCGACCGCACGGCGGCGCAGGGCACCCAGCCGCGGACCGCCGCGACCTCGGTCGCGGTCGAGGAGAGCCGACGAGCCCGACAGCGGCTGGCTCTCCCACAACGGGCTGCGGATCAACGCGGAGATGTGGCTCTGCGATCTGGACGGCGCACCGCTGGAGCTCACCCGGAGCGAGTTCGACCTGCTGCTGGCGATCATGCAGGGCCAGCGCCGGGTGATCTCCAAGGACTCGCTGGCCCTTGAGCTGCGCGGCGAGTACACCACCGGCGGCTATGTCAGCGACTCCGACCGCCGCGCGGTCGAGGTCCACATGGCCAATCTGCGCCGCAAGCTGAACGACCCGGTCAGCAAGCCGCGCTACATCGAGACGGTGCGCGGGGTGGGCTACCGGCTGGCCGAGCCGGACTGAGTAGCACCGGACTGGCTGCACGGCGGGCCGACCGCTGAGACGGAGCTCGTACGGACGGCTGAGCGCGCTGCTCAGCGCCGTCAGCCGGACCCGCAGCGCCTCGGCCTGCGCGGTGAACTCCCGCAGTCGCCGGTCGAGATGAGTCGGATCGTCACGGACCGCTCGCCGTAGCGCCGCGGTCGCGTCGACGAGCTCGGTTGCGCCGAGCATCGCGCCGGTGGTCTCCAGACTGCGCAGCACGGTGATCGCGCCCTCGTCGTCGGCCTCGGCCAGCGCCTCGTTGACCGCCGCCAGCCGCTGGTCCAGCAGCTTCAGGAAGTCGACGCACGAAGCGTTCCACGATCCCCGTGTCGTGGCCCACCTCGTTGGCCAGCTCACCCAGCTGGGTGCTGCGGATGGGAGTGATCGGTCCCGGGCCGGCTGGCGACACCGAGACCGATCCTCCCCCTGACCCGCCACCCGCCGAGGCGGGCCCTTTCCCGGCTGAGCGGCGAGCCGGCATCCCCCGACGCGACTCGCCGCGCACCACCCAGATCCTCGTCCCCTGTCGAGCCCTGGTCCCCTCGTACCGGATCGCCGTCACCGACGACCCGGTTCCCGGTGACGACAACCGGGGTGGACCCGGCCTCGCACTCCGGGACTGTCGGCGAGGCCACGAGACGTCCCCCGACCAATCCCGCTGCCCCGCCGACAGTCTCAGCGCGCGTGCCATCCCACTCCTGAGACGTCACGGCACACCCCCAAACCGACAACCCACTACTCCCCCGAGTACGTCGTCCCCCCGAACGACAGTCGCACGACCTGCCGTACGACGTGCTGATCAGCCTGCTCCGGACGGCTCAGTCGGCCGTGCGCCTGCGGCTAAGCGGCACTCAGGATTGGCTCAAGATTGCTGGATCCGCCTGGCCGATGCTCCCCTCAGCCGGCCAGCAGCTCGCGGACCTCATCGGCGGTCAGCGACGCGTCACCGAGCACGTCGTCGGACATGATCGAACCGAACAGCTGCTCCTTGCGGGCCTTCAGCGCCATCACCTTCTCCTCGATGGTGTCCCGGGCGACCAGCCGGTAGACCATCACCGGTCGGGTCTGCCCGATCCGGTGCGCCCGGTCGACCGCCTGCGCCTCCGCGGCCGGGTTCCACCACGGATCGAGCACGAAGCAGTAGTCGGCCTGGGTCAGGTTCAGCCCGAACCCGCCGGCCTTCAGACTGATCAGGAACACCGACGCCGCGCCCTCGGTGAAGCCCGCGATCGCGGCCTCGCGGTCCCGCGTGCTGCCGTCGAGATAGCTCAGCGAGATGTCCCGCTCGGCTCAGCCGGTCTCGGACCCGGCCGAGGAAGCCGGTGAACTGGCTGAACACCAGCGCCCGATGGCCCTCGCCGACCAGCTCCTCCAGCTGCTCCACCAGCAGGTCGATCTTGCTGGCCGGGACGCCCGCGTGAGCCTCGTCGACCAACGACGGGTCCAGCGCGAGCTGGCGAAGCAGGGTGATCGAGCGCAGGATGGTGAACCGGTTCTTGTCCAGCTCGTCGACCAGCCCGAGCACCTTCTGCCGCTCCCGCTGCAGATAGGTCTGGTAGACCCGCTGGTGGCGGGGCGCGAGCACCACGTCGACCACCTGCTCCTGCTTCGGCGGCAGCTCGGTGGCGACCGCGTCCTTGGTCCGACGCAGCATCAGCGGCCGGATCCGGCGGCGCAGCCGGTCGAGCGCGGCGAGGTCGCCACCGCGCTCGATCGGCAGCCGGTAGTGCTCGTTGAACCGGTCCGGGTGCGGGAACAGCCCCGGCGCCGCGATGGACAGCAGCGCCCACAGCTCCATCAGGTTGTTCTCCAGCGGCGTGCCGGTGATCGCCAGCTGATACGGCACGTCCAGCTGCCGGACGCTCTGGTACGTCTTCGAGCGATGGTTCTTGACGAACTGGGCCTCGTCCAGGATCAGCCCGCGCCACGGACGCGCGGCCAGCTCGGCGACGTCGGACCGGAGCAGGGCGTACGAGGTGACGACGATGTCGGCCTGGCCCACGGACTCCGCCAGCGCTCGTCGCCTCCGGGCCGCGCCGCCGTCCAGGGCGACCACCCGGAGATCGGGCGCGAAGCGCTCCGCCTCGCGGACCCAGTTGCCGGTCACGCTGGTCGGCGCGACCACCAGGAACGGCGGCTCGTCCGGCGCCACTTCGCGAGCGTGGCAGATCAGCGCCAGGGTCTGCAGGGTCTTGCCGAGCCCCATGTCGTCGGCCAGGATGCCGCCGAGCCCGTGCCGGTAGCGGGCGGCGAGCCAGCCGAACCCCTCCAGCTGGTACGGCCGCAGCTCCGCCTTCAGCCCGATCGGCAGCATCGGACGGTCCACGGGGTCGGCGGCCAGCAGCCCGTGCACGGCCCGGGACCAGCGGTCGGCCTGCCCGACCACCACGCCGAGCTGGACCAGCTCGTCCCAGACGCTGGCCTGGGCCGGGTTGATCAACAGTCCCGGCCCGTCGTCCGCGCGCAGCGCTCGGGCCTCGTCGATCAGTCCCCGCAGGGTGGCGAACTCGGTCCGGGCCAGGTCGACGCAGACGCCGTCGTCGGTGATCATCACCTCGTCGCCCATGCTGAGCGCGACGAACAGCTGCTCGAAGTCGAGCGGCTCGCCGTCCACCCGGACCGTGATGTGCAGGTCGAACCAGTCGGCACCGCTGGTCCGTGTTCCACCGATCGGGGGGCCGCCGACCGGTGCCGGCCGTTCGCTGGTGGAGACTTCGATCCGCGGCGCGGACGCTGACGTCCGGTAGTCGACCGGCTCGCCGGTGGTCTCCAGCTCGACTCCGGCCGCCGCCAGCCGCGGCAGCACCTCGGTCGCGAAGATCACCGTGTCGCGGCCGGCGAGCAGGGAATGTGCCGCGGGGCCGGGCCCCTGCTGTGCGCGGAGGACCGGGATCCGGTCGTACGGCAGCACCAGACCGGCGAGTAGCGCCTGCTCGGCGGTGACATCGCGGCGGGTGGGCGGCCGCACCGGAAGATCCAGGTCATATGCGTGCCGGTCGTCGAGCGGGTCGTCGTAGCCGAAGGCCCAGTCGAGTCGAAGCCGGTGGTCGGGCCGGTACCCGACGGTGCAGATCAGCCGGGGCAGGACCGGCTCGGGCAGCTCGACCGATCCGTCGACGGAGACCAGCGACGTGGCGTGCCGCAGGGTCGGGGCCACCTGGTGCAGGAATCGGTCCCGGTCCCCCGCAGGCACCGTCACCTGTTCGCCCCGGCCGAGCAGCGCCCGCAGCTCGCCGACCAGCGGCCGGTGTAACGGGGCCAGCACCAGGTCGGGACGGCGGTGATCGGGCGGCCGGCTCAGCCAGAACAATCCGTGTGCCGGATCGCCCAGGACCCCGAGCCGACCGGTGGCGACGGGCGAGCCGCCGACCAGCACCACCGGGCTCAGCGTCGTGTCGCCGTCGGCATCCAGCCGCGCGTCCAGCCCGATCGCGGCCTCACCGGACTGGATCACGAGGTCATCGGTCCCGGCAGCGGTGACCAGTCCGAGGCCCGCGACCTGCGCGCGTTCGAGCACCGACCACAGACTCGGGCTGATCGCGGAAAGGTCGAGCCACGGGCTGCGGGGGTAGGCGAACCGCGCCGACGCGCCCGCCGAGGCCCACAGCTGGAGCAACAGGTCGCGCTGCTCGCTCCGATATCCGCTGGCAAGATAATCCAGCTGCTCCCAGCCGACCCCGGAACGGACCCACCGACCGCTGCTGCCCCGATTCACCGGACGGACCCGCAACCGGAGCGGCCCGGCACTGCCTCGGTATCCCGGGCTCTGCTCGAGGTCGAACTCCAGTCCGAGCCGGACGTCGTCCGGTTCGCGGACCGGCTGCGCGGCAGCGGCCAGCCGGCCGAGACTGCGCTCCCACTCCGGGCGGCCGAGCTGGGCGGCGAGGGCGGGCAGTCCGCGAGCCGCGAGCAGCAGCGCGGCGGCATGCTTGCAGTCCACTCCGATCGGGCAGGAGCAGCGACCGCGATGCACCGGCTGGCGTGCCACTCCACCCGCCAGCTGGACCGAGGTGGCATAGCTCGCGTGGTGCGAGCCGCGGACGCGGCCGGACACCGTGCGACGCTCCGGGTCGTATTGCACCGCGGAAACGTGCCCGTCGCGGACGTAGACCTGGGCGCGGGCGAACGCCTCCGGGCCGGCCATGACGATGATCGCCTCGTTGGCCAGGGAGTGCACGATGTCGGAGCCCCCGTCCACGTCGCCGATGCTAGTGCGACCCACCGACAGTCCCGCTCCCCTCCGAACTCGTCCCGCTCCCTGCCGAACCCCGCCACGCGCCCCTACCGGACCCGACGCCCGTCCCTTCGGAAAACTGTCGGGTTGCGACACCGACACGCCGGAGACGGATGCCGCAACTCGACGGTTACCGGTCGGGTATTGGGTCGAGCGGCGCGTTTGAGCCCGCCGGGGCGCGGGAAGTGCCGATGGTGTAGGCAATGAGCGGCGGCGTCGCTGCGGCGTCGGCCCGAGACCAGGAGGTTGCACATGAGCGAGACTTCGGATCCGAGCGGCGGAGGCGTCGACGACCTCGAGGGCGCGGCCGACGGAGGCGCGGACGGCATTCCAGGCATCCAGGATGGCGGCGCTGACGGAGGAGCCGACAGTGGCGCCGAGGGCCCGGCCGACGCTGGCGCCGACGGTGTAGCCGGGGTCCAGGACGGCGGTGCTGACGGCGGCGCCGAGGGCGCCAGCCGACGGAGGAGCCGAAGGCCCGGCCGACGCTGGCGCCGACGGTGTGGCCGGGGTCCAGGACGGCGATGCTGACGGCGGCGCCGAGGGCCCAGCCGACGGAGGAGCCGACGGAGGAGCCGAAGGCCCGGCCGACGCTGGTGCGGACGGCGTCGCGGGTGTCCAGGACGGCGGCGCCGACGGCGGAGCCGACTCCTGACCTCGACCGCCGACTCGTCGACCGACCGGCTGTCCGGGATCATGCCCGGGCGGCCGGTCGCGCTTCGTCGGGCCGAGCAGGTCCTCCCCAGGCTCGTCGCGGTCGGTCTCGACGAGTTCGCCGCCGACTACTGGGGCCGACGGGCGCTGCTCTCGCGGGCCGACCAGCTTCCCGGGGACGACTTCACACACCTGCTCTCGGCCGACGACATCGATGAGCTGGTCTCCACTCGCGGGCTTCGGACCCCGTTCGTCCGGGTCGCCAAGGGTGGTACGACCGTGGCCGACAAGGCGTTCACCGCGCCCGGCGGGGTCGGCGCCGGGATCGCCGACCAGGTCAGCGACGACCGGCTGACCAGGCTGTTCGCCGACGGCTCGACGATCGTCCTGCAGGCCCTGCACCGCAGCTGGCCGCCCGTGCTGGAGTTCTGCCAGCAGCTGGCGGCGGAGCTCGGCCACCCGGTCCAGGCGAACGCGTACATCACTCCGCCGCAGAACCAGGGTTTCAGCGACCACTACGACGTCCACGACGTGTTCGTGCTGCAGCTCGTGGGCGAGAAGCGCTGGCTGATCCACGAGCCGGTGCTGGAGTCACCGCTCCGCGACCAGCCGTGGACCGACCGGCGAGCTGCCGTCGAGCGCCGAGCCGCCGAACGTCCCGTGATCGAGACGGTGCTCCGACCCGGCGACTGCCTCTATCTCCCGCGCGGCTTCCTGCACGCGGCCCAGGCGCTGGGCGGGATCACCACCCACCTGACGATCGGCGTGCACGTCTGGACCGCGTACGCCCTCGCCGAACGGATGATGCAGCAGGCGTTGCAGACCGTGGCCGGGCAGGCGAGCGTCCGTGGCTCCCTGCCGCTGGGCGTCGAGTTCGTCGACACCGCGATCGCGGACGATCTGAACTCCGTCCGCGACGCCTTGATCGCGGCTCTCCGCGATGCCGACGCCGACGCCCTGACCGCGGAGCTGCGCCGCGCCGCCCGCGGTACGTCACGAGCCGCGCCGGTCGGTCCGCTCGCTCAGTTCCGGGCCGCCGAGCAGCTCGCTGCGGGCCAGCGTTGTCTCGGTTCGCGGGCAGCTCGCGGCCACGGTCGAGCGGCGGCGCGACGGCCGGACCGTGCTGCGCGGCAGGGCCGACGACCTCGTGCTGGACGAGTCCGAAGTCGCGGGCGTCGAGGCGTTGCTGGTCCGCGGCTCGATGACCGCCGAGGAGCTCGGGATCGAGCTGGCCCGCCGGTTACTGCTGGCCGGCGTCGCCGTCGTGCCCTGAGCCCCCGAGCCGAGCCCCGAGCCGCCGAGCGTCAGCCCAGCGCTGCGGCGAGCAGTTCGAGGGTCCGCTCGCGTGCCGGCGACCGGTCGGCCGGATCGGACTCGGAGGCACCGGCTACGGGATGCACCATCACCTCGTCGACGGCGAACTCGGCTGCGAGTTTGCGAATCCGGTCCGCCGCGGCGTCCGGCTCATCGACCACCCAGCGGGACAGCATCGCATCTGCCAGACCCTGGTGCTCCGGCGGGAACTCACGCCGCGCCGCCTCCTCGACGGTCGGCTGCGGCCCGAGCTCGCCGCCGGTCCGTAGCGCAACCATCGCCAGCTGCTGGGGCCGAGCGAGTCGGAGCGCCTCTTCGCGGGTCTCGGCCACCGCGACGTTCACCGTCAGGAACGTCCGCGGCTCGCCGCCGAAATCGGACGGACTGAAGTTGCTGCGATACAGCTCGAGCGCCTCGGCCGTACCGTTGCCCGAGAAGTGGTGGGCGAAGACGTACGGCAGTCCGAGCGTCGCGGCCAGCCGCGCGGAGTAGTCGCTGGAGCCGAGCAGCCAGACCGCGGGCGTGCTGACTGCCTGGGGCGTCGCCCGCAGCGGGTACGTCCGACCCTGCAGGTTCAGCCCGACCCCGGCCGGCTCGAGCATGGAGATCAGGTTGGTCACGTGCTCGGCGAACCGCTCGGGGTCCGCGGTCTCCGGCCCCCCGTGCCGCAGCGCCCAGTTCGTTACCGGGTCGCTGCCGGGCGCCCGGCCGAGGCCGAGATCGATCCGGCCGGGGTACGCAGCCTCGAGCAGCGCGAACTGCTCCGCCACCACCAGCGGTGCGTGGTTCGGCAGCATCACCCCGCCCGAGCCGACGCGGATCGTCGAGGTCGCGCCCGCCAGCATCGCGATCAGCACCGGCGGACTCGTCGACGCTACGGCGGGCATGTTGTGGTGCTCCGCGACCCAGTAGCGGGTAGCGCCGACCCGTTCCGCCACTCGGGCCAACGAGACACTGGCCCGCAGCGCGTCGCCGGTGCTCTGACCGGCGCGGACGGGAATCAGGTCGAGGACGGAGATCGTCGGATGTGCAGTCATCTTGCTGATGGCAACCGACGGGCACCGGCGGCTATTCCTCGTCGGTGAGCAGACCGGCCGCGTCCAGCCGTACGGTCCGGGTCAGGTCGAGCCGGTCCAGGAACGCGTCGTCGTGGCTGATCACCAGCAGCGCACCGCGGTAGGCGGCCAGCGCGTCGACCAGCTGATCCACGCTGGTCAGGTCCAGGTTGTTCGTCGGCTCGTCGAGGATCAACAGCTGCGGCGGCGGGTCGGCCAGCAGCAGCCGGGCGATCGCCACCCGGAACCGCTCGCCGCCGGACAACGAGCCGACCGTACGCTCTACAGCGTCTCCGCGGAGCAGGAACCGGGCCAGCCGGGTCCGGACCTGGGTGGGGCTCGCCGCCGGTGCGGCGTCGCGGACGTTGTCCAGGATCGACCGGTCGTCGGCGAGTCCGTCGAGCCGCTGAGGCAGGTAGCCGACCCGATCGGTCCAGAGCCGGCCGTACGCCCCCGGCGACGCCTGTGCGTCCCCGTGGATCATCGCCTCGATCAGCCGCGTCTTGCCGATCCCGTTCGGACCGACCAGGGCGACGCGTTCCGGACCCTGGACGACCAGCGCGCGTCCGTTGCTACCGGTCAGCTCGGCCACCCGCCGGCCGGCCGCCAGCCCGGGATCGGGCAGGTCGACGATGATCCGGTTGTCGGGCCGGACCCGGTCGGCGGCCACGGCGACGGACTGCTCGGCCCGCTCCAGCTTCTCGCCCGCCTCCGTCCGCAGCCGGCCCGCCGAGTTCTGGGCGGCGTTGCGCAGGCCGTGCGCCACGATCCTGGGCACCCGTTTCTCCCGCTCCGCCTTCTTGGCGGCGCGCTGCCGGCGGGCGAGTTTCGTCTCCGCCTCGATCCGCTGGCGCTTCTCGATTCGGGCGACCTGCTCGGCCGCCCGCTGGGCCTGCCGGGCCGCGTCCTGCTCGGCCCCCAGCTGGGCCAGATAGGCACTGTACGGCCCGCCGTAGCTGATCAGCTCACCGTCGTACAGCTCGGCGATGGCATCCATCCGTTCGAGCAGTGCGACGTCGTGGCTGACCACGATCAGCGTGCCGCGCCAGCCCTCGACCAGTCCGTAGAGCCGGGTCCGGGCATCGCGGTCCAGGTTGTTGGTGGGCTCGTCCAGCAGGGTGATCGGAGTCCGGGCCACGTGCAGGCCGGCGATGGCGACCAGCACCGCCTCGCCGCCGGACAGCCGACCGATCGGCCGGCCCAGATCCTCGGCCGACAGCCCGATGGCGTCCAGCGACTCCTCGGCCCGGGCCTCGATGTCCCAGTCCGAGCCGATCACGTCGAACAACTGCGGCGAGGCGTCGCCGGCCTCGACGGCATGGATCGCCCGGACGACGGGGCTGATCCCGAGCAGATCGGCCACGGTCGCTCCCACCTGGAGGGTGAGCGTCTGCGGGAGATAGCCGACCTCGCCCGCGGTCGTCACCGTTCCGGAGGTCGGCGTCATTCGACCGGCCATCAACCGGAGCAGGGTTGTCTTGCCCGATCCGTTGGTACCGACCAGGCCGGTCCGGCCGCTCCCGAACGCGGCGCTGAGGTGTTGAAGGGCGATCGATCCGTCCGGCCAGACGAGGCCGAGGTCTTCGAGAACGACGGGTGAGTTGGAAACAGGCACGGTTTCTCCCGGTGAGTGCTGATGCGCGACTCCGGGACGGGGAGTCAGCGCGTGGGCTGGGCGAAACCGTGCAGGGACACAGGAACCTCATTCGATCGGGACGCGTCGAGTCTTCCACGAGCCACTCGGGAAGCCAACCGGGATTTCGGACGAGCGTTGCTCTCTGGTCGAGCGGTCGTCGTGTCGACGCTCATCATGATCGACTTCTCGCCGCGAGGGAGTCGTCATCGTCGAGCGATCCGATCGTATTGCGACAATGGTACAAACAGTGCTACAAAGGTACGAGCAAACTCTGGAGGTGAGCCGGTGATCTACCGTGCTCTCTGGCCGATCGCTCTGGGGATCGGCCTGCTCGTGTGGTTGTGGATCCTGCTATTGCCCTCGGGCCGACGCCGGTTCAGCGCGAAATGGATCCGGGAGCACCGGGCACCGATCACCGATGAGTTGATTCGCGAGGTCGAGACGGTCCGTCGCGATCAGCAGCTCGGCGCCATCCTGGGAGGCCTGATCGGACTGGTCGCCGCCACGGCCGTCACACTCCGGCTCGATCCCACCGACGACGATCACCAGAGCTTCTTCCTCTTCCTGCTGCTGATCTGGTTCCCGATAGCGATCGGTACCTTTGCCGGCCGCGGAGTGATCGGCCTCTTCGGCGCAGTCCGCGAGGTCCGGGGGCCGACCCGGGTGGCGAGTGCCAGGGCGTCCCGGCTGACCGACTATGTGAGCCGATCCGGCCTGACGGTCGTCAGAGTCGAGATTCTCCTCGTCGTCGCTGCGCTCGGCGTCGCGATCGCCTTGTTGTCATGGGCCGGGTCCGGCTTCGGGCCCGACGAGTCCGGACCGCTCTGGGCTGTCCTGAGCCTGCTCTGCTTGATCTGGATCGCGGCGGAGGTGGTGGCCCGGCGACTGGTCGCGCTGCCGTTGCCCAGCACGGATGCGGTCACGTTGTTCTGGCGGGACGCGCTGCGCGGCGGACGGCTCCGCGACATCTACGTCCTGCCGGCGAGCGCCTGTTTCATGGTGCCGACGCTGATGAACATATCGATGCCGACTCTTGACCACTCCGTCGGGCCGGATCTGATCTTCGGCGCCTCACTCGCGATGTTCGTCGTCGTCATCGCTCTTACGCTGATCGCCCAGCACCTGCTTCGCAGTCAACCGTCCACCCAGCAGCACCAGGCCTTGTTGCAGGCGGCCCGACAGACGTACCAGAGCGTCTGATGCTCGTCATCGACACGACGTCCTCGGTCCCCCCGTTCGAGCAGCTCCGGCAGCAACTGGCTTCCCAGATCGAGTCCGGTGAACTGAGCCCTGGCACCAGACTGCCGACCGTACGACGCCTTGCGGCCGACCTGGGCCTGGCCCCGAACACCGTCGCCCGCGCTTATCGCGAGCTCGAACAGACCGGTGCGATCTCCACCGCCGGGCGCGCCGGCAGTGTGGTGGCTCAGCGAACGGTGGACGTCGGCGAGGATGCGCGACGGTCCGCGTCCGAATTCGTCCGACGGATGCGGGGCCTCGGTCTCAGTCCCGCCGAGACAATCCAACTGGTGCATCGGGCCTGCCACGAGGCCGGCTGAGTCCCGGCGCGAGGGAGGATCCGTCGTCGGGCACGCATCAGAGCAGGCGGCAGGCGTGCACTAGCCTTCCACGGTGACGAAAAGCGCCCTGATCGTCCGCGGCGGCTGGGAGGGACACTCCCCCGTCGCGGCTACTGACCTGTTCCGGCCGTTCCTCGCCGACCAGGGTTTTGAGGTCCGGGTCGAGGACTCGCCGGCGGTCTACGCCGAGGCCGAGGTGATGGCCGGGATCGACGTGATCCTGCAGTGTGTGACGATGAGCAGCATCGAGCCGGCGGAGTTCGCCGGGCTCCGGGCCGCGGTCGAGGCGGGCACCGGACTGGCCGGCTGGCACGGCGGGATCGCGGACTCGTATCGCAATACCAGCGACTACCTGCACCTGATCGGCGGCCAGTTCGCGTGCCACCCACCGAAGCCTGCCGAGCAACGGATCGGCGGCGATCCGAGTGACAACTATCTGCACTACACCGTGAACATCGCGCCGGCTCATCGTGATCATCCGATCGTCACCGGGCTGTCCGACTTCGAGCTGACCACGGAGCAGTACTGGGTGCTCGCCGACGACTACTGCGACGTGCTCGCCACCACCGCGCTCGAGGCTCGGCCGTTCGACCCCTGGCACCGGCCGGTCGTGTCTCCGGCGATCTGGACCCGCGAGTGGGGCCGAGGCCGGATCTTCGTCGCCACCCCGGGCCACAGCCTGGACGTCCTCCAGGATGAGAACGTGAAGACGATCATCGAACGAGGAATCCTGTGGGCCAGCCGCTGACCCGTCCCGTGCGGGTGGGGATGATCGGCTGCGGCGCGATCTCGGCGCAGTACCTGGCCACCATCGCCCGGCTGCCGCAGCTGGAGCTCACGGCAGTCGCCGATCGCGATGCGGCCCGCGCCGAACGGGTCGCGGCCGACACGGACGCCAGGGCAATGCAGGTCGGCGAGCTGCTGGCCGATCCGGCCATCGACGCGGTGCTCAACCTGACCATCCCCGCTGCGCATGCCGAGGTGGCACTGCAGACCATCGCGGCCGGCAAGATCACCTACGGCGAGAAGCCACTGGCCGTCAGCGTCGCCGACGCCCGTCGGATGGTGGACGCGGCCGCCGCCGCGGGCGTACGACTCGGGTGCGCACCGGACACCGTGCTCGGCACGGGCATCCAGACGTCGCGCAAGGCCATCGACGACGGACTGATCGGTACGCCGGTGGCCGCCACCGCGACGATGGTCACGCCGGGCCACGAGCGTTGGCACCCGGATCCCGACTTCTACTACCAGCCCGGCGGCGGCCCGCTGCTGGACATGGGCCCGTACTACGTGACTGCGCTGGTCACCCTGCTCGGCCCCGTGACCGACGTCGTCGGCATGTCAGCCCGACCCGGCGAGGTCCGGACGATCGGCAGCGGTCCGCGGGCCGGCCAGCAGGTGCCCGTCGCGATCGACACGCACGTCACCGGAGTGCTGCGTCACGCGAGCGGCGCCCTGTCCACGCTGATCATGAGCTTCGACGCCGTCGGCACCAGGTCCGGACCGATCGAGGTGCACGGCCAGCTCGGTACGCTCGCGGTCCCGGATCCCAACCGGTTCAGCGATCCGGTGTCCCTGCTCCGACTCGGCGAGACGACCTGGGACTCGCTGCCCGCCACCGCTGGGTACGTCGACGCCAGCCGGGGCTACGGCCTCGTCGACCTCGCACTCACCCCGAGTGGGACCGAGCCACGGGCCGGTGGCCTGCTCGCACTCCACGTGCTGGACGTGATGGAGTCGCTGCTGACCGCGGCCAGCGAGACCCGGCCGGTGGCGGTGGGCTCGAGCGCCGGCCAGCCCGCGCCGGTATCGCTCGTGGACCTCACCGCCGGCTGATCTTCGTCGGGTCCAGCGGTCCGCCGACGGTGAAGGCGATTGCCGCGAACCTCTCGCCGATCAGCCGGTGGGTGGCCGGGTCCGGATGCAGCCGGTCCGGCAGCGGGTGCTGCTCGGCGTCCCCTGGCCCGTACAGCCGCAGACCGTCCAGGTAGTGCAGCTCGGGGTCGTCCCTGGCGCGTTCCCGCACGATCCGGTCGAGCTGTTCGCGGATCACCGACAGCGTCAGCTTGCCCGATGCCACCTCGCCGGGATCGCCGGTGGCCCGGAACTGCACGGACCCGCGCGCCAGGGCGTCCAGATCGAACGCGCCCGGACCCGGGGTCTCTTCGTGGATGGGGCAGTGCAGGGCGGACACCACCAGGAGCGGCGTGTCGCGATGGCGGTCGCGGATGGTGTCGAGGAAGCCGTGCACGGCCGGACCGAACGCGCGCAGCCGCATCAGGTCCGCGTTCACCACGTTGATCCCCAGCTTCACACTGATCAAATCGGCCGGGGTGTCACGCATCGTCCGGGCCGTGAACGGGTCGAGCAGGGCGCTCCCGCTCAACCCGAGATTGATCAGCTCCAGGTTCGCTGCCGCAGCCGCCACAGAGGTCCAGACACCGGTCGGCCGGTCGGCGTTCGAGCCCTGACTGATCGAGCTGCCGTGATGCAGCCAGACCGGGCCGGTCCGGTCGGCGGCGGAGACCGGCGCATCGCTGCGTACCTCGACGAGCTCCACACTCTCGTTGTGGGGCAGCCAGATCTCCACCAGCTTGTCGCCGGGAGGAAGGCCGTCGAAGACGATGCTCTCGACCTTGCCGGGCTCGATCTGCTGCACTCCGGTAGCCGGATCGATGGTGATCATTGTCGCTGCCGGGAGGCTCGCCCGGGCCAGCGGCACCCGATCCACCAGCAGCTCGAACACCCCGGGCGGCCGGGCCGGCGCGCCGGCGAAGCCGAATCGCGTGGCCAGCGCCCTCAGTTCCAGGCTGATCGCGCTGCTGATGAAGACGATCCGGACTCCCGCCGGCTGGGACTCCGCCAGGGCCAGTTGCGGATCGCCGGCCTGGTCCCGGGCCCAGGCCGGCAGCCGGTGCGGACGTACGCCGACAGCGGTCGGTTCCAGCTCGGCGGCGCCGCGGACCAGGTCCGCGGCGACCGCCGTCCGGACGGATCTCGGCCCGGTGGTCACCCCGCGACCTTACGTCCCGCGGCTCAACCGTGCGCGACCGCCGCCCGCTCCACGGCGAGTCCGTCGACGTATCGACGCAGGTAGGCGTCGAAGCCCCGGACGTCGGCCGGGTCCGGCTCGATGGTGTCCAACTCGACCCCGGCGAACACCTCGTCCGCCAGGAAGTCGACCAACGTTCGGCCGTTGGGATCGGCCGCGAACGCCGCCAGCACAGCGATTCCCCAGGCACCGCCTTCAGCGGCGACGTCACCGACCGAGACCGGAGTGTCGATCGCGGCAGCCAGGAAACGCTGAGCGACACCCTTGGTCTTGAAGAGGCCGCCGTGGGCGAACATCGTGTCCAGCCGGACCCGCTCGTCCTTCTGCAGCACATCCATCCCGATCCGTAGCGTGGCCAGGGATGCGTAGAGCTGGGTCCGGACGAACGTCGCCAGGTCGAAGCGTCCGTCGGGCGAGCGGAGGAAGAGCGGCCGCCCCTCCTCCAGCCCGGTGATCGGCTCGCCGGACAGATAGTTGTACGCGAGCAGTCCGCCGCCGTCCGCCGCGCCATCCAGCGCGGTCGTGAACAGGGTCGAGAAGATTGTTCCGCTGTCGGCGCCGGAGCCGAGCGCGCGGGCGAACTCGGCGAACAGACCGGCCCATGCGTTCAGTTCGCTGGCGCCGTTGTTGCAGTGCACCATCGCCACCAGGTCGCCGGCCGGGGTGGTCACCAGATCCAGCTCGCGATGCATCTCGCGCAGCGGCCCGTCGAGCACGACCATGGCGAAGATGCTCGTACCCGCGCTGACGTTCCCGGTCCGCGGCGCGACCGAGTTGGTCGCCACCATTCCGGTGCCCGCATCCCCCTCCGGCGGGCACATCACCGCGCCCGGCCCCAGGCGCGCCAGTCGGGTCGAGCAGCTTCGCCCCGTCCGCGGTCAGCGCGCCGGCCGGCCGGCCGGCGACCTTGATCACCGGCAGCAGGTCGAGCACCGACAGCTTCGTCCCGGCCTCGGCGGCGAGGCGGTCGAACGTCGTGATCATTCCGCTGTCGTAGCCGCCTGCGGCCACGTCGATCGGGAACATCCCGCTGGCGTCGCCGATGCCGAGCACCCGCTCGCCGCTCAGCCGCCAGTGGACGTACCCGGCGAGGGTGGTGATGTGGGCGAGCCGGTCGAGATGATCTTCGCCGTCCAGGATCGCCTGGAAGAGGTGGGCGATGCTCCAGCGGTGCGGGATGTTGTGCCCGAACGCGGCGCTCAGCCGCTCGGTCGCCTCGCCGGTGTTGGTGTTCCGCCAGGTCCGGAACGGCACGAGCAGCTCGCCGTCGGCGTCCAGCGCGAGGTAGCCGTGCATCATCGCCGAGACGCCGAGGGAGCCGACCGAGGTCAGCTCGACCCCGTGCTTCACGCGTACGTCGTCAGCCAGCTCGGCGAAGCAGGCCTGAAGACCGGACCAGACGTCCTCCATCGCGTACGTCCACAGCCGGTCGACGAAGGCGTTCTCCCAGTCGTGGCTGCCGACCGCCAACGGCTCGTGGTCGGGACCGACCAGCACCGCCTTGATCCGGGTCGAACCGAACTCGATGCCGAGCGCGGTCCGGCCGTGTCTCGATGGCCTCGGCCGGCTTCATCAGAATCCCTGTGCAAGCCGGTAGTACGCCTGGTTCCAGCGGATCCGATCGGCGAAGTCACGCCGCGTGGTGTCACCGTCGATGATCAACAGCTCGACCCCGAGCAGATTGGCGAAGTCCGACCAGCTGATCGGTGTCGACCGCGGTCGACAGCACCGTGTGGTGCGGCCCGCCGGCGTTGATCCAGGCCTCGGCAGACGTAGCCAGGCTCGGCTTCGGCTCCCAGACCGCCCGGGCGACCGGCAGCTTGGGCAGCGGTTCGTCCGACGGCACGACCTCGACCTCGTTCAGCACCAGCCGGAACCGGTCGCCGAGATCGCAGATGCCCAGCACGGTGGCCGGTCCGGGCGCGGCGTCGAAGACCAACCGGACCGGATCCTCCCGGTTGCCGATGCCGAGCGGATGGATCTCGACCCGCGGCTTCGCGACCGCGATGCTCGGGCAGACCTCGAGCATGTGCGCGCCGAGGATCTTCGGGGTGCCCGGGCCGAGGTGGTACGTGTAGTCCTCCATGAACGACGTACCGCCGGGCGCGCCGGCGCCGATCGCCTTGATCGAGTGCAGCATCACCGAGGTCTTCCAGTCGCCCTCGCCGCCGAACCCGTAGCCCTCGCTCATCAGCCGCTGACACGCCAGACCGGGCAGCTGGCGCAGCCCGCCGAGGTCCTCGAAGTTCGTGGTGAACGCACCGAAGCCGCCCTCGGTCAGGAACGACCGCAGACCGCCCTCGATCTTCGCGCCGTAGCGCAGCGACTCGTGCCGATCCCCACCAGGCACGAGCTCCGGGGCGATCTCGTACGCGTCGTCGTACTGCGCGATCAGGTCGTCGACCTCGGCCTCGGTGACGGCGTCGACCCGTTCGACCAGGTCGTTCACGCCGTACGTGTTGACCGAGACCCCGAACCGCAGCTCGGCCTCGACCTTGTCGCCCTCGGTCACGGCGACGTTGCGCATGTTGTCGCCGAACCGGGCCAGCCGGAGCGAACGGATCGCCGCGACGCCGCGCGCCGCCCGCTGCCAGCCGGCGATCCGGGCCTGGGTCGTCGGATCGGACACGTGCCCGGCGACGATGGTCCGCGGGCACACCGAGCCGGGTCGCGATGAACCCGAACTCGCGGTCGCCGTGCGCGGCCTGGTTGAGGTTCATGAAGTCCATGTCGATCTCTGACCAGGGCAGCGACACGTTCGCCTGGGTGTGCAGGTGCAGGAACGGCGTCTTCAGCGCGTCCAGCCCGGTGATCCACATCTTGGCCGGCGAGAACGTGTGCATCCAGGCGATCAGGCCGATGCAGTCCGGGTCGGCGTTGGCCGCCATGATGATCTTGTGGATCGCGCCGGAGTCGGTGAGCACCGGCTGCCACGCCACCGGCACCGGCAGGGTTCCGGCCTCGTTCAGCTGATCGACCAGGGCTCGGGACTGCTGCTCCACCTGGGCCAGCGTCTCGGGTCCGTACAGGCCCTGACTCCCGGTCAGGAACCACACCACGGGGTTGCTGCTGCTCATGATCATCTCTCCTCGGACGCCGGGTTCTGGCCGTAGACGTTCTGATAGCGGTCGTACAACGCGTCGATGTCGCCGGCCGGGATGGGGATCGGCTCGCCCAGCTGCCGGGCGATGTGCACGGTCCGGGCGACCTCCTCGCACATCACCGCCGCCTTCACCGCGTCACGGGCGGTCCGCCCCACGGTGAACGGGCCGTGGTTCTGCATCAGCACGGCCGGCGAACGATGGGTCCGCGAGCGTCTCCACGATCCCTCGGCCGATCGAGTCGTCGCCGATCAGCGCGAACGGACCGATCGGGATCTCGCCACCGAACTCGTCGCCCATCATGGTCAGCACGCACGGGATCGGCTCGCCGCGCGCGGCCCACGCCGTGGCGTAGGTCGAGTGGGTGTGGACCACGCCGCCGATCTCGGGCAGCTGGGCATAGACGTACGCGTGGGCGGCGGTGTCCGAGGACGGCGCACGATCGCCGTCGACGAGGTTGCCGTGCAGGTCGCAGACGACCATGGCCTCCGGGCTCAGCTCGTCGTAGCCCACCCCGGACGGCTTGATCACCAGCAGATCGTGCCCGGGCACCCGGGCCGACACGTTGCCGGCGGTCCAGACCACCAGTCCCCAACGCGGCAGCTCGGCGTGTAGCTCGGCGACCTCGCGACGCAGGGTCGCGATCACGTCGGCGATGTCAGCGGTGATCGACATCGACAGCTACTCCGATCAGGTGAACGTTAACACGCCGAGATCATGCCCGGTCCGCTGAGCCGTGTCAAAGTGACTCGGACCGGGTCGTGTGGCCGTTAACATGGCTCGGTCCGACCAATCGGGTCGGCGAGACGTTGGAGGCACGTCGGAGATGTCCGAGCCCGCCCCGCACCGGCGCCCGCCGGTGATGCACGACGTGGCCCGGCTCGCCGGCGTCTCCCACCAGACGGTGTCCCGCGTCATCAACGGGTCGCCGCGGATCCGGCCGGAGACCAGGGAGCGGGTGGAGCGGGCCATCGAGCAGCTCGGCTACCGGCCCAACACGGCGGCCCGGGCCCTGGTCCGCGGGCGGTCGGGGATCGTCGGCGTGATCGGGGTCGGCGGTGGCTACTTCGGCCCGGCCAGCATCCAGCGCAGTATCGAGGCCGCCGCCCGGGAAGCGGGACTGTTCGCCAGCACGGTGAGCCTGCCGACGCTGACCCGGCCGTTGCTGGACGACTCGGTCGAGCATCTGCGCCGGCAGGGCGTCGAGGGGATCATCATCGTCGCCGGTCAGGACGACGCCTTGGAGGTGGCCCGCGCCAGCACCGTCGAGCTGCCCATCGTGCTCGTCGAGGGCGACCTGACGCGCGCCCGTTGGACGGTCGGCGTCGATCAGCAGGCCGGCGCTCGGCTGGCCGTGCGCCATCTGATCGAGCTGGGCCACCGCGAGATCGTCCACCTGGGCGGACCGACCGACTGGGCCGAGGCGCGGGCCCGGGCCGACGGCTTCCGGACCGAGCTGCACGCGGCCGGACTGCGGTTGGCCGCGCCCGTCCACGGCGCATGGAGCGCCGAGCACGGCCATCGGGCCGGGCAGGCCGTCGCCGACGACCGGAGCGTCACTGCGGTTTTCACCGGCAACGACCAGATCGCCATCGGACTGCTGCTCGCGCTGCACGAGGCCGGTCGACGCGTGCCGGAGGACGTCAGTGTGGTGGGCTTCGACGACCAGCCCGAAGCCGCGTATCTGATCCCGCCGCTGACCACGGTGCGTCAGGACTTCGACGCGGTCGGCGTTCGCGCGGTCGCGGCACTGACGGCCGCGATCGGCGGATCGACGGCCGAGTCCCCGAGCCTGCTCACCCCCGAGCTGGTCGTCCGGGCGAGCACGGGCCCGGCTCCGCGATCCCACGGCTCTAGCAATCAAGCGGCCCGCCGATCTTGGTCGGTGCGAGCCGGCCAGGCGGTGTCTTCGTCGTAGAGGGTGTGATGGCGGAGGCAGCCGTGGAGGATGCCGACGAGCCGGTTCCCCAGGGCGCGTAGCGCTTGGTGGTGGGTGGCTCCGCGCTCACGTTGTCGGTCGTAGAACGCCCGGGCGCCGGGTGAGCTGGTCAGGGCGCAGAACGCCTGCTGGTAGAGGGCGTCGCCGAGTCTGCGGTTGCGGGCGTGCCGGGCCAGCACGACCCGCTTGGTGCCGGAGGCTCTGGTGATAGGGGACATGCCGGAGTAGTTCTTCCGCGCTTTGGCATCGACGTAACGGTGAGGGTCGTCGCCGAACTCGGCTAGCACCCGGGCGCCGAGGATCATGCCGAGGCCGGGCTGGCTGCGGTAGATCTCAACGTCCGGGTGCTGGCCAAAACCCTGCTCCACCTGCCCGGCCAACACCTCAGTCTGGGCCACCATCACCGTGATCACCGCCACCAGCGCCGACACCGACGCCGCGTAGGCGCCGACCACGCCAGGGCGGGCGCTCAGCTCGGCGCGGTTCAGCGCAGCCCGGATCTCGCCCGCCTTCGTGGTGATGTTGCGTTGCCGACCCGCCTTACGAAGCAGGGTCTCGACCCGCTGCTGACTCAGCCGACTACCGGCCTCGGGTGACGGGGCAACTGCAAGCACCGCCAACGCATCGCCGCTGGTCAGGTCTGGAAAGGCGGCCAAAGCGGCGGGGTAGAACTCGCGCAGCGTCGACCGCAACGTGTTCACCTGCGCCTGCCGGGACCAGATCATCGACTGATGCGCCCGCGCCGCCGCTTTGACATGCTCGGCAACATCGCTGTCCCCCGCGACCGGGCGGTGATGGTCCCGGTCCAGACGGACGATCTCGGCCAGCACATGCGCATCCCCTGGGTCGGACTTCGCCCCCGACGCAGCGTGCCGGTCGCGGTAGCGTGACGCCTGGAACGGGTTGATCGCATACACGGTGTAGCCGGCCGCGACCAGCGCCTGCACCCACGGGCCACGGTCGGTCTCGATCCCGACCAGCACCTGCTCCGGCCCGGCGTCCGGGTCGAGATGGTCCGCGACCAGCTCATGGAACCGGCTGATCCCCGCCAAACCTTCCGGCAACCGGCTATGCGCCAACCGGCGACCCGTCTGATCGACGATCTCAATGTCGTGATGGGCCTCAGCCCAGTCATCACCCACAAATAGCACTCAAAGCTCCCTCCGCTGACCCGGACAATGGCTGAGCCAGGAGAAGATCCGGCGCGAACTAATGGATCAGGGCTCGAACGGCACGACATCCCACCAGCGCTAACGACCTCCTCACCAATCCGCCGGGGCACGATCTAGCCCTAGACCTCAACGGGCCTGTGGTCTGCAGTGCTCACCGACAGACGGCTCGGACAACAGACTGACAGAACTCAACCTCTGGCCAGCCCCTTGCACCCCCATTAGTGGTTGCGCCGGGCTCACGGCGCGTCGTGCCGACGGGATCTGCTGCCTGGGCGCGCCGACGGGCAGCCAGCCGGAACGGGGCGTGGACCGGGGAGTCGGTGACCAGCACGAGTTCGCCGATCGCCACCGCTACCGCCGCACAGCCGGCGTCGGTGAGCTCCCTGGCAACCAGTTCGACGGCAACTGCCTGCCGGACGACGGCCGACGGGAGCTCGATCGGGCCGATCCGTCGCGCCCGGCGCGTCACCAGCTCCACCTCGACCCCGGCGATCGGAGCGACAGTCAGTAGCAGCACCGTGTCCCAGGAGACCTCGAGCTCGTGACCGGTCGCCAGTCGTCCGATCCCGGCCAGCTCTCCGTCCTTCCCCCACCGTTGATCGAGTTGATCCAGCAGCATGAGACCGTCCTCGAGCTGCCCGGCATGCTCGGCCATCACCTCGACCTCGGCGGCCGCGCCCAGGACGTAGCGGGAAGCGGCCAGGTAGATCAGCGGCGTGACGGCATCGGTGCCGCTCCGCCGGGACGTCCGCGATCGGCGGATCACCGGTCGGTGACGCTGGTCACGACCGACGGAGCCGCCGGCGCATCGGTCGCGGCGAAGGCTGCCACCGGGCTGCCGAGCAGCACGACGGTCAGGCTGAGCGCCCCGCCGGCCCGGGCCGCGGCGGTCGCCGCCATGCTCCGCCGCGTCGACCTCCGCTCGGACTCCTCGTCCAGCGACCGCCGCGAGGGCGGCCGATGGGCGGACAGCAGCTCGTCGGCCGCCTCCTGCTGACTGATGCTCCTCGATGAACGGGTGCGACGGCTCGGCATGGAATCCACCCAATGCCTGCCCGCTGTGACTCCGACGGCGGTTGGCTGTGCGTCGGCTGAGAAGTCTCGGCCCGTACCCGTTCACAGGAACCACCCAGCAATCTCCGAGCGGACTCATGGCCGACCGAGCTTCTCTCGAATCGAGGAACCATCCCGATAGACCTACGAAAGGCCTAGCTATGACCGCAAACGCCGCCCAGCCCATCGACCGAGCACGGTCGGTCCGGCCGTCGGCTGCGAACCCTCGCGGCCGGCGTGGTCGCCTCGGTGACCCTTCTCGGCGTCGCCGGAATCCCGTCGCTCGCCTCGGCGGCGACCTCGAGCACCGCGCTCGGTACGTCCAGGGTCGGGCTCACCGACTGGTCGCAGGGCAGCTTGGGTTCCGACAGCAGCCCGTGGGGCAGCCTCGGTGGCTCGGGCGGGTCCGGTCCGGTAGCTCGGGTGGTTACGGCGAGCTCGGGTCCGGGTGGCTACGGCGACGGCTCCGGTAGCTCGGGTGGCTACGGCGACGGCTCCGGTAGGCTCGGGTGGCTACGGCGACGGCTCCGGCTCGGCTGGCTACGGCGACGGCTCCGGCACCAGCGGGGGCTCGCAGAGCTCGTCCTCCGCCAACGGCCCGGCCGCGACGGCAGCGGAGTCCAAGGGTGTGGTGCTGATCGACACCGTGCTGCAGTACGCCGGAGCCGAGGCGGCCGGCACCGGGATGATCGTCACCTCGTCCGGCCAGGTGCTGACCAACTACCACGTTGTCGAAGGGCGCGACCAAGATCACGGTCACCGTGGCGAGCACCGGAAAGACCTATACGGCAACGGTTGTCGGCCACGATCAGGCCCACGACGTCGCCCTGCTCCAGCTGAAGGACGCCTCCGGCCTCGACACGGTCAAGATCGACAATGACACGGTCTCCGTCGGCGACACGGTCACCGCGGTCGGCAATGCCGGCGGCACCGGTTCGCTGACCGCGGCCGACGGGCAGGTCACGTCGCTGTCGGCGTCGGTCACCACCCAGGCGGAGGGCACGGTCGCCGGCGAGAACCTGACGAGCATGATCGAGAACAACGCCGACGTGGTGGCCGGCGACTCCGGCGGCCCGCTGTACGACCAGCAGGGCGAGGTGATCGGCATCGACACCGCCGGGTCGAGCGGCGGCCCGACCGACAGCTACGCGGTGCCGATCAAGGAGGCGCTGAGCATCGTCGACCAGATCAACTCCGGTCAGGAGACGTCCACCGTGCAGGTCGGCGCGTCCGCCTTCCTCGGCGTCCTGCTCGGCGGCTCGTCCGACCAGTCCGGCTCGGATCAGTCGGGCTCGGGGAACGACTACCTCGGCGGCGGTTCTGATGGCTCGACGTACGGCGGTTCTGATGGCTCGACCTCGGGCGGCTCGACGGCGGCACCGCCGGCGCGACCGTCAGCGGCGTGGTCTCCGGCGGCCCGGCGGCGGATGCCGGCATCGTCGCCGGTGACACGATCACCAAGGTCGGCGATCACATCGATCGCTCGGCCAGCGACCTGAGCAGCGCGATGGCGAGCACCAACCCCGGCGACAAGATCACCGTCGACTGGGTCGACGCCAACGGCAGCAGCCACTCGGCAACGGTCACCCTGGCCGCTTCCCCGGTAGCCTGAGGTCGCACGGTTCGAACCTCGACAGGCTCAGCCCGCGTGCCCGTACGCGGGCTGAGCTCGTCGAAGGGCTGCTGCACGTGATCCGCTCAGCCGAAGCTACCGGTGCGCTGCAGCCAGTCGAAGATCGCCGGAAGGGTCGGCTTGTACGTCCCGAAGTTGTGGCCGCCCGTCTTCAGGATGATCGTCTGCAGCCCCGGCGTTCCCTTGGTGTCGTTGACGAACTTGCCGGTGTCGGCGTACGGCGCGCCGATCCAGGAATCCCGGTCCGCCTCGCTGCTCACTACCAACAGATTCGTCTGCACCGCCCCGTTCTGCTTGATCAACCAGCTCGGCGAGTTCTCCCGGCGCAACTGCCCGTTCCGGGCGAAGAGGTCGCCGGTGGTGACGTCGGTCTCCGCGGTGTAGTAGCCGCCGATCCCGACGGCTGCGTTGAACAGCGGACGGTGCCGGAGCAGAAGCTTCGCGGCGCAGAAAGCGCCGGTGCTCCAGCCCATCGCCGACCAGTGCATGCCGAGCCTGTCCACCCGCACCTTCTTGATCACTGCCGTCCGGACGCTGTCGAACAGCCAGGTCTCGGCCTGCGGGCCGTTCGGTACGTTCGTACACTCGGTATCCCGCGGCGGGTCGATCATCAGCGGGGGTAGCACCATGACGAACGGCTTGACCTGACCCGGAGTCGATGGCGGTCTGGGCGGCCCGGCCGAGGACGAAGCTGGAGAACACACCCTGTGGCGTGCTCGGCTGTCCCGGCAGCATCATCAGCACCGGGAACTGGGTCTTCGCGAACGGCTTCTGGTCGTACTGCTTCGGCACCCAGACCAGCACCGGCAGCCGCTCGCCCTCCGGCCCCTTCGCGCCCGGGACCTGGGCCGTCAGCGTCAGGATGCGTCCTTCGGAGCCGTCGGCCGGGACCAGGCCGGCCGCGGTCACGACCGGCACCGAGCCGCCCTTGGTTCCCAGCAGGTCGGCCCAGTTGTTGTAGAAGTCGTAGGTGTTGTTCGCGACGAGCACGACCGCGCCAACCGCCATCGCCTGGCTGAGCAGGATCGCCAGAAACCGGACTCCGTGACCCGACCCATCCCTGCGGACGGCGGGTTCGGGTGACGGCGATCAGGACGGCCAGACCCAGTGCCAACCCGGCGGCGATCACGATCAGAAATGGCGACGTCAGCTCCACGTCCGCCCACCTTACGTTGGTGCCGAACGAGGAGCCGTAATTCAGCGCCAGACGTTACGGAAACAGCGATACGTCATGTTGGGCAGGGATGCGTCGAAGACGAGTGAGCCGTCGGGGGCGAACTCCGAGACCCGCTTCGCAGTTCCCCAACCGACAACCAAATTCCCGTTGTCGAGCAGTTGCGAGTTGCCCATCGCGGCCGCGCTGACCGCGTCGGGGTGGGCCAGCCGCCGCCGCAGCGTCGCGCTCTTGGCCGACTGATCGACGTCGAGCCAGAGCACCCGACTCTCCGAGGTGGCGGTCACCGTGCCGTCGCTGCCGTTGTCGAACAGCCGGATGGTCGAGGGCGTCTCGAACTGGGCGTCGTGCTGCCAGGCGAACGCGGCGGGCCCCGCGAGCTCGAAGTCGCTGCGCCGGCCGCCGAGCCGCCAGCGGACCGCACCGCTGTCCCGGGCGATCTTGTAGACGCCCCAGGTGTGCCGGGCCGAGATCAGGAAGTCACCGTCCGGAGTGGGTTTGACCGAATTGATGTGGAAGTAGTCCCACGGCTCTGCGGGGTCCTCCGGGATGCCGGCATAGCTCTCGGTCAGAGCGACGTGGTCGAGCGAGCTCCAGTGCCGCAGCACCCGCCCGGTGGCCAGGTCGACCTCCTCGAAGACCCCGTCCATCACCCAGCCCCTGGCCGAGCCGTCGAGCCGGGACAGGTCCACCCGAGTCTTCACATAACTGGTGATCAATGCCGTTCCCGACGGGGTCAGCCAGAACTCGTGCTCGTCCGGGCTGACCCCGCTCCGCCGGCCGATCGTCGCGATCACCGTGCCGTCGGTTTCGGCCACCACGGCCTCGCCGTCGCCGTAGGCGGCCAGACCGGTCGAGTCCGACTGCCACCAGGTGAAGACCGGGCGCCCGGCGTACTGCTGGAGGCGGAAGTCGGCGTACGCCTTCGCACCGGATCTCGACCACAGCTCATCGCCGGCCGAGGAGACGATCAGCAGCCGCGGATTCCGCTCGCCCATGTCGGTGATGAAGAGGTCGCCCGGACCGACCGCGCCGGCCGGGGTGAGCACGGTCATCGCGCTCGGCGTCGGTGATCCGCTCGGGCTGAGCGAGGCGGCGGCCGACGAGGGCGCTGGACGTCGCCCGGCCTGCGACCTTGCGCAGCGGACTGCCCGGTGCGAGATCGGCGCCGATCCCGACGACCGCGACCGCGACGCCGCCGGCGCCGAGCGCCAGCAGCCGGCGCCGGCTCAGCGGGCGCGGGCGGGCGTACCGTCGTGTGGTCGGCTCGGGCGCGGTCCTGTTCGGAACGTGGATCGGGCATGGTTCCCACCCTTCCCCAGGCCTCTGGCCGGGGGATGACGACAGCATGTGCATTCGCTGTGAATACCCTGACTATCGAAGTACTCGAGACACCCCCGAAACCGAGAGGCCCGCCCCATGCCCGCTGATCTCCCGTACGCCGCCCGCCCGCTCCGGATCGGCGTGCAGCTCCAGCCGCAGCACTCCGACTACGCCGGCATCCGGCGGGCGGTGGCCGCCGCCGAAGACGCCGGCGTCGACATCGTCTTCAACTGGGACCATTTCTATCCGCTCAGCGGTCCGGCCGACGGCGAACACTTCGAGTGCTGGACGATGCTCGGCGCCTGGGCGGAGCAGACCTCGCGGGTCGAGATCGGCGCATTGGTGACCTGCAACAGCTATCGCAATCCCGAGCTGCTGGCCGACATGGCCAGGACCGTCGACCAGATCAGTGGCGGCCGGCTGATTCTCGGCATCGGGGCCGGCTGGTTCGAGCGGGACTACGACCAGTACGGCTACGAGTTCGGGACGGCCGGCAGCCGGATCGCCGATCTGGGTGAGGCGCTGCCGCGGATCGAGTCGCGCTGGTCGACACTCAACCCCGCTCCGACCCGTGACATCCCCGTGCTGATCGGCGGCGGCGGCGAGCGCAAGACGCTTCGTCTGGTGGCCGAGCACGCCACGATGTGGCACGGCTTCGGCTCGCCGGAGACGCTGGCGCACAAGAACGAGGTCCTGGACACCTGGTGCGCCGAGGTGGGTCGAGACCCGGGCGAGATCGAGCGGACCACGGCCACCGACCAGTCACCGGCCGCGATCGGGCGACAGCTGTACGACCTCGGCTTCCGGATGATCACCATCAGTACCGACGGCCGCTCCGGCTACGACCTGTCGCTGGTCCGGGACTGGATCGCCTTCCGCGACCAGGTGAACGCCTGATCGCGGCCGACCCGCCGCCCTGACGCTGCACCCGAAACTGTCGAGTTGCGACACCGACACGCCGCGTCGGCCTGCCGCAACTCGACAGTTCCGCCGAGAGAGGGAGCCGGTCAGTCGGCAGAAACCGAGTCCTCGTAGTGGGCCAACAGGATCCGGGCGAGTTCGCGACCGGCCTCGGCCAGCCCGATCGGGTCGATCACCTTCGCCCGGACGCCACCGTCGAGCAGGATCAGTCCGACCCGGAAGCGGACCGGCTCCAGCAGGTACGCAGACAACCGGACGGTCCGCGGATTCTCCTCGACCACGTCCGCCCGCTCGGCGTACTTCTCCACCGCCCAGCGGGTCTCGTGGGGCACGATCAGCTCGACCCGGGTCAGTGTGCGCTGTCGGGCCAGCAGCACGTCGAGATCGTCCGGATCGCTGAACCGCTCGGCCAGCACCTCGAACTCCTGCACCCGCGCCAGCAGGTACGTCCGTAGATTGCCCTCGGCGTCCGCCGGACCGGCATCGACCTCCCAGCCACGCCGGGTCCTGATCATTCGGTACGGCTCGATCACCCGGCCCCGGACGCCCGGTCGCCAGGCGCGGGCGTAGCTGATCCGGATCCGATGCCGCTCCCGGCGGGCGCGGGCGAAGGCGGCCGGCGGTCGTTCGCCGGCCAGCGGCGCACCGGATGATGTCACCCCCGGCAGCAGTCCACGGCGCAGCTTGTCCACCGCCGAGGCCAGCACCTCGTTGCCCGGGTCGAGCTCCTGCTGATTGCGGCCGGCCCGGTAGAGCCGCGCCAGCTCAGTCACCGGCAGGTAGTCGACCCCCAGCTCCCGCTCGGCGTCAACGGTGACCAGCCGGACGATCGCCGCGGTCGCCGGATCACCGTCGTCCTCGTCCGGGCCGCTGAGGAACTCGATCGCCGGCGGCCGGCCGATCATGTCGGGCTCGTAGTGGGCGAAGTCGGTCGTGTAGTAGGTCAGCAGCGCCTCTCGCACCTGGTCGGGGCTGCGGCCCACCTCGGTCGCGAGGTCGTCGATCCGCAGACCGTCGGCGTGGTACTGCAGAGCGTCCAGCAGCCGCGGCAGCTCGGCGACCCGGTCGGCGAAGACCGGCATCAGCCGATCGCCGCCGCGTCGCTCGCCGCGATCTCGCGGAGCACCCCCAGCACGAGGTCACGGGCGGCCGGCGGATCGACCACCCGGACCCGGAGTCCGAGCTCGAACAGCCGGCTACGGAACGCCACCCGGTTGGTCACCGGGACGACGATCCGGACCTCGTATCCCGCCCCGACCTCCTCGATCCGCTCAGTGACCCGGCTCCCGGTCATCACCCGGAGCACCTCGAGCTCGTAGTCTGAGTTGGTCGCCAGCGTCACGTCCACCGGCGGGTCGACGGCCCAGGTCATCGGGTCGAAGCTGTGCCGGGGTACCGACTCCGGAACCGCCGCCGACCCCGGCCGGTCGATCGCGACGTCGCCCACGATCCGGCGGACCACGTACTCCTTGACCGTGCCGGACTCCACCTCCCGACCGCGCAGCATCCAGCCCGACGGCCCGTTGTGCAGCGTGTGGGGGTGCACGGTGCGTGGTTTGTGCCGGTAGCTGAACCGGGTCAGACAGCGATGCTCGACCGCCCGTTCCAGGCCGGCCAGCTGTGCGGGCGGCGCCGGCACGTCCTCGGCTGAATCGCTCAGCGCCTCGAGCAGTGCAGCCTGCTCGCCCGCGGTCAGCAGCAGCGCCATCCGGTTGTCCCGGGCCAGCAGCCGATAGTGCCCCTCGGCGCCGTCGTTACCGTCGCTGACGATCGCCCAACCGTGCCGTCGCAGCGACCGCAGATCGCGGCGGAGCGCCGACAGACCCGACTCGGTGTCGACGGAGTGGCCGGCCACCTTGCCGAGCCGGCGGGCCGACAGCCCGTCCGGCTGCCGGTCGGCGAGCGTGAGCAGGATGCGCAGCAGGCGCTCCATCGCACTGCCCTGGTCCCGACCGGCGGACCGTGTCATCGGATCACCTGCTCTCCTCGGCCGCCCGGGGGCGCGGTAGCGAAGGGTTTGTGTTCGACGTTTGCGCGATCGTGGAAACGAGCCAAACCATCACAGCCGGATTCATCCGGTCCAGAAAGGGTCGTCTTCGCCATGAGCGCCTCCGTCACGCTACGCCATCCGAACCACGTCATCGGGCGGACCCGGCGCCCGTCGACGACTCGCGCGTCGGTGACCCCGGCGAACATCCGCGCCACGGCGGCCGCGGTGCTCCGCCAGCGCTGGCCGGAGCTGGACCTCGACTATGTCGCCTGGCGCGTCCAGGCGCGATATCGCGTCCAGCCCAACCGCCCGACCGAAGACGTCACGCTCTGGACCCGCAGCGCGGTCTACGAGCTCGTCGTGGAAGATCAACGGGCCGACCGCGGACAGACCGGGCAAGCGGACCGAGCTGGCGACCCTGCTCTGCCAGCTGGCCGGACCGACGCCGTCGATCGGACGCGGAATGATCCGCCGCGCGACCACGAACCTCCATCCCCGCGACGTGGCGATCGTCCGGCCACTGCTGGCGGGACACCGGTTCGACGCGGTGGCACAGCGGTTCGGCCTTCCGGTCGGCGCGGTCGAACAGGCCTACGGCCGGGTCCGGGCCCGGCTGCGCGCCACCATCGAAACTGATCCGGCGCTGCGTACGGCATTGTCCGAGGCTCGCGAGGCCGCCCGGGTGGCTACCAGGGTGCGGCCACTGAGGTCGACTCGGCGGCCGGCGCCGCTGGACCGCTACGGCCGTCCCGTTTCGACCACTGCTGACGCCGGCTGAGGCCGGCGCCTAGGCCCCGACCCCCCGGCTACAGTCGGGCCTGTGAAGCCGTTCCTCTTCCTCGGCATCCGGCCCGAGGACGCGCCGGCCGACGAGGAGTACGCCGCAATGCTGCGCGGCACCGGCCTCGACGAGGCGCAGCTACGCCGGATCCGGTTGGAGCAGCGCTCGCTCGGCCGGCTCGACCTCGCCGACTGGTCCGGCCTGATCCTCGGCGGCGGTCCGTTCCAGGTCAGCGACCCCGAGGACGGCAAGACGGCCGTCCAGCTCCGGGTGGAAGCCGATCTGGCCGCCCTGATGGCTGAGGTCGTCCCGCGCGACCTGCCGTTCCTCGGCTGCTGCTATGGGATCGGCACGCTCGGCAGGCATATCGGCGCGCTCGTCGACCGGACGTACCACGAGACGATCGGCGGCTCGCACATCTCGCTGACCGATTCCGGCCGGGACGACCCGCTGTTCGCGGTCGCCGAGCCGATCTTCGGCGCCTACCTCGGGCACAAGGAGGCGATCACGGTGCTACCGGAGACGGCTACCCCGCTCGCGACCTCGGCCGCCTGCCCGGTGCAGGCGTTCCGGGTCGGCCGAAACGTCTATGCCACCCAGTTCCATCCCGAGCTCGACCTGGACGGGTTGATCACCCGGGTCCGCGTCTACAAGTACGCCGGCTACTTCGAGCCCGACCAGGCCGACGCGACGATCGAGGCCGCCAAGGCTTCCGGGGTGACCGCCTGCCCTCCGCTGTTGGCCCGGTTCGTCGAGTTGTACGCCCGTGACTGAGCCGCCCATCACTGGGCGCGTGGTGCGGAGCGGCCGGCCCGGCCCGATCCGACTGGGAGTCGTCGGGTTCGGGCTGCGCGGCTCACTCGCCCGCTGCGCCGACGATCCTGCGCTCGGCTCGGTGGTCGCCATGGTCTGCGACACCAGCCCCCGTGGCCGTTCGGACGGGGCCGCTGCCTTCCCCGACGCGACGATCACCGCCGATCTCGCCGAGCTGCTCGATGCCGACCTCGACGCGGTGCTGGTGCTCACCCCGGACCACCTGCACGAGTCCGTGGCGGTCGCCGCGCTCCGCGCGGGGCTGGCGGTGTTCTGCGAGAAGCCGCTGGCGATCACCGTCGACGGCTGCGACGCAATCCTGCGCGCGGCGTACGAGACCGGCTCGCGGTTGTACGTCGGTCACAACATGCGGTTGATGCCGGTGATCGAGACGATGCGTCGAATGATCATCGAGGGCCGGATCGGCGCGGTGCAGACGATCTGGTGCCGGCACTTCGTCGGCAACGGCGGCGACTTCTACTTCAAGGACTGGCACGCCGACCGGCGCAACTCGACCGGCCTGCTGCTGCAGAAGGGCGCGCACGACATCGACGTCATCCATCACCTGTCCGGCGGGTCGAGCACGAGCGTCGCCGCGATGGGAGAGCTCGCCGTCTACGGCCGCGCCGGGTCGACCCGCCGCGACCCCGCCGAAGCCCGCATGACGGACTGGCTGGATCCGGTCGGCTGGCCGCCGACCGCACTCACCGATCTCAACCCCGTGGTCGATGTGGAGGATGTCTCCTTGATGATCATGCGGCTGGACAACGGCGTGCTGGCGTCGTACCAGCAGTGTCACTTCACCCCGGACTACTGGCGCAACTACACGGTCATCGGCGACGCCGGCCGGATCGAGAATCTCGGCGACGGGCCGGGTGGCCGGATCGCCCTGTGGAACCGACGCCACGAGCGCTGGGCCGAGCCGGACGAGGTGATCATGATCCCGGACGGTGACGACGCCGGACACGGCGGCGCCGATCGGGCGATGATCGCGGAGTTCGTCCGCTACGTCCGCGACGGCGGGTCCACGACCACCTCGCCGATCTCGGCCCGGCAGGCGGTGGCCGCCGCGGTCGCGGCGACCGAGTCGCTGCGTGGCGACGGCTCGGCCCGGCCGGTGCCGCTGCCGGCTGCCCAGCTGGCCGCGTATTTCGGCGCGGATTCGCCACAGATCTGACCCCGGTGGTGATCGCCACCACGAGAATCGGTCCCTCGATCACCTCCGAGTGTCAGCCTCACGCCGGAAATGGGTTCCGGAGGGTCGACGAGGGACCGTTTCTCGTGATCCGGGACCGCGACTCAGCCGGCCAGCCGGACCGGGAACCGGCTCAGGTCGTAGCCCTGGGACACCGCGTTCCACCGCACCCGCGGCGGACCGTCCGCGACCAGGTCGCGGTCGAACAGGCGGCTCAGAAAGATCTCGCTCTCCATGATCGCCAGCGGGCCGCCGGGACAGCGGTGTGCGCCGTCGCCGAAGCTCATCACTGTCCGCTGGACCGCCGGCGGCAGAGATCGGCCGGGGCAGACGCTGCCGCCATCGGGACCGACCACCTCCGGGTCGGCGTTCACCTGCCGCAGCCGGATGTCGACGGCTGCGCCGGGCTCCAACCGGACCGGCCCGTCCGGCCCGGGCACGGTGACCGGCCTGGTCACCTCGCGGCGCAGGAATCCGACCACCGGCTCCACCCGGAGCAGTTCCTCCAGCAACGCGCGCCGAGCCGCAGTGTCACCCGCCCGGTAGCGGGTCAGCAGGACCGGCTCGTCGATCAGGTGCCAGGCGGCCACCCCGATCAGCTCGCGGGTAGTGACCATCCCTGCCGCGGCGTACGTCAGGCACTCGGTGAGAATATCCAGGTCGCGGAAGCCGAGACTCAACAACTGGCTGACCACGTCCTCGCGTGGCCGCCGCCGTCGCGCCCGGATCGCGGGTCGGACGTCGAGGTAGTGGAACTGTGCCGTCCGCGTGCCCATCGCCAGTGAGCGCAGCAGTCCCCGCAGCCGGCCGACGCCGCCCGTCGGCGGAGACTCGAAGAACACCGCGAGTCGTCGGCTCATCGCTGCGGTCGACGACTCGGTCAGGCCGACGACCTGACCGGCCACCTCGACGGCCAGCCGCATGGCCAATGCCGTGAGGTCGACCGGCCGGTCCGTTCGGAGCCGGCAGACCAGGTCGGCGCTCACCTGCTCGATCATCGGCTGGTAGCCCTCGATCACCGCCGGGGCGAAGAACCGGGCGGCCGCCCGGCGCTGCTCGCGGTGCCGCTCGCCCTCGAGGTAGAGGATCGGCGGACGCAGATTCTTTGCCGCCCCCACGCGGTCTGCGCCGAAGCCTGCCTGCCGGGTGGTGTCCGTTGCGCGCAGAATCTGCCTCGCGACCGCGAACGAGCGGATCACCCAGGTCGGTTCGCCGTCCCGCTCGATGAGCTCGAGTCCAAGACCGGCTTCCGCCTCGGTCGGGACGATCTTGCGGACGGGGCACTCGGCGCTCACCTGCTCAGTCTGCCTCCGGCCGCTAAGACCGTCTCGACCCGGTCCGTCCTCGACACGTCCACGATGTGGGCGGCCGGGAATGCCCGGCTCGGGCTCCGCGGTTGTCCCTGACATGGTGAATGTCCCCGAGAAGATCGTCTACACCGCTGTCTCGACCAGTGTCGGTGGTCGCCGCGGCGGCCGTGCGACCACCAGCGACGGCTTGCTCGACGTCCAGCTGACCGCACCGAAGGAACTCGGCGGCCCCGGCACCGGAACGAACCCGGAACAGTTGTTCGCGACCGGCTATGCGGCCTGCTTCAACAGCGCCGTGCTGCGCTTCGCCAAGGACGCCGGCGTCGACGCCAGCGAGGCGACCGTGACCGCCAGTGTGGGCTTCGGGCCGGAGGGCGGCGGCTTCGGGCTGAGCGTCGAGCTGGAGGTGTCGGTTCCCGGCGTGGACATCGAGACCGCGCAGGGGCTGGTCGACGCCGCGCACGAGGTCTGCCCGTACTCCAAGGCCGTCCGCGGCAACATCCCGGTCACCGCGACCGCCGTCGCCGGCTGAGCGACTCACCGGCGGTGGAGCTGTCCGGCGAGCTCGAGCTGCGCCGGGTGCGCTACGACCATCCACACGCGGTCGAGCTGACCGCGCGGGTCCAGCGGTTCTACGTCGAGCTGTACGGCGGTCCCGACGACGACCCGATGACCGCCGCAGAGTTCATCGGGCCTGCCGGCGGATTCCTGGTGGGGTATGTCGGTGGCGAGCCGGTCACCATGGGCGGCTGGTCGTGGGCGCCCGACACCGGTCTCGGTACGGCCAAGATCCGGCGGATGTACGTCGACCCGGTCGTCCGCCGACGCGGCTTTGCGCACCGGCTGCTCGGGGCCCTCGAGGAGGATGCCCGCGCCGCGGGCGTCGAGCGGATGGTGCTGGCCACCGGCCGGCCGCAGACCGCCGCGATCGCCATGTACCGGGCCGCCGGCTACGCCGACATCGCGCCGTTCGGCTACTACGCAGACAGCGCCGGCGTCGTCTGCCTCGGCAAGACGCTCGTGCCGACGGCCCGGTCGACGAAGCCGGCTGGCAGCCCGAGGAGCCCGACGTCGCGTCCGGGACCAACCTGCTCGGATTGATCACCCATCTGACCGCGGTGGAACGCTTCTGCTTCCTCGGCGAGGAGATCGGTGACGTGGCGGCCACCATGCGACCGGGACCGGAGGTGACAGCGGAGGCGGCACTGGCCGACTATCGACAGACCGTACGCCAGGCGAACGAGGTGATCGCGGCCTGGGAAGACCTCGGCCGGTCCGGCCCGCGACCCGCCCGCTCCGGATCGACCACCACCAGGCGCTGGACCCTCGTCCACATGATCGAGGAGACCGGTCGACACGCCGGCCACGCCGACATCATCCGCGAACAGATCGACGGCGCGGTCGGCCGCTGACCCATACTCAGCGCTCGGCGATCCCACCGAGCATGCCGGAGATGAACCGCTTCTGCAGGGCGAAGTACAAGATCACGATCGGCAGTGCGACGATCACCCCGGCGGCCGACAGCAGTGAGTAGTCGGTCAGGTGCTCACCCTTGAAGAAGGCCAGACCGAGCGGCGCGGTCCGCCGGTCCTCGCTGACGATCAGCACGAGCGGCATCAGGAACTCGTTCCAGGTCCACATCGTGATCAACACGCACATGGTCATGATCGGCGCGATCGACGGGGGCACCATCACCTGCCAGAGCACCCGCAGGTCGCGCGCGCCGTCGACCCGCGCGGCGTCGATGATCTCGGTCGGGAAGCTCCGGAACTGGTTCCGCAGCCAGAAGGTCGCGAAGGCCAGCGACTGGGCAGTCTGCGGCAGGATCAGGCTCGCATACGTGTCGGTCAGCTTGACGCTGCGCAGGTTGAAGTACAGCGGGATGACGAACGCCTCCGCGGGCAGCAGCAGGCCCGCCAGCAGGACGAAGAAGATCACCGACGAACCGCGGAAGTCCAACCGGGCGAAGGCGAACGCGGCGAGGATCGCGAGCACCGTGGTGAGCACGACCACCGCAACGGTGACCACGAGACTGGACCACATGTACGTACTGAAGTGACCGTCGGTCCAGGCCTGGCCGAAGTTGCCGAGGTCGATCCGACTGGGCAGCGCGAACGCCCCGCTGTTCTCCTTCGACGGGGTGACCGCGCTGAGCAGCACGCCGATCAGCGGCATGATCGCGAACACGCCGAAGATGATCAGCACGACATGATCGACGATCTTCTCGCCGACGGAGAGCCTCATCGTTGCCGACTCCTCACGCCGTCTCCTTGGGCTGCAGCCGGTTGATCACGGCCGTGACGATCATGATCACGATGGTCAGACAGATCGCCACCGCGGCCGCCGAGCCGACCTGGCCGGTGTTGAAGGCCCGGTTGTACGCCTCGAAGGCCGGCACCGTCGTGGAGTTGCCGGGTCCGCCGCCCGTGGTCACGTAGACCAGGTCGAAGGTCTTCAGCGCCGAGACGAGGGTCAGGGTGAGGGCCGCGGCGATCTGGCCGCGCAGGGCGGGCAGGGTGACGGCGAAGAACTCCTGTGCGCCGTTCGCCCCGTCGATGCCGAGCCGCCTCGAACAAGGCGGGCTGGATGTTCCCGACGCCGGAGAGGAACAGCACCAGGCAGAGCCCGATGTTCAGCCAGGTGCCGACGAACCCGATGGCGATCAGCGCGAAGTCGTAGTCCCCCAGCCAGACCCGGGTGATCGAGTCCAGACCGATCAGCCGCAGGAAGGAATTCAGCAGGCCGTCGGCGGAGTAGATCGACACCCAGATGGTGGCGACCACGACCGACGCGATCACCTGCGGCAGGAAGAGCACGGTGCGATACACGCTCATCCCCCGCAGCCGGTTCGCTCGGGAGATCAGCGCGGTGAGGAACAGCGCGATGGTGATCGGGACGACGCTGTAGAACACCATCAGCACGAGTGCGTGCGCGAAGGCCGACCGCAGCTCGCGGTCGGTGAACACGTCGACGTAGTTGGACAGCCCCGCCCAGGTGGCGAGCGACAGGCCGTCCCAGTGGAAGAACGAGTACTGGACGGTCTGCAGGAACGGCACTCCGAGGAACACGGCGAAGATCACGAAGGCCGGCAGCACGTACAGGTACGCGACCGGCTGGGTCCGGCGCCGTCCGCGGGAGGCACGGCCAGCGGCCGTACCTCCGGGGGACGCCGGGGCCGACGCGGACGCGGTGCGCTCAGCGGCTCTTGTTGAACGCGGCATAGTCGTCCTGGAGCGTCTGGGTGAACTGCTGCGGACTCTGCTTGCCGGCCACGAGGTCCTGCATGGCCGCGGTCAGCGTGTCGTAGAACGTCGGCGTCGCGTAGTCCAGGTAGGGCGTGATGCCGTTGGCCTTGGAGATCGTCACGAAGGAGTTGGTGATGTCCGCGGCCAGGGTGCCCTCGGCCGGCTTGTCCGAGGCCGGTACGACGGCCGGCAGGTTGCCGGTCTTGACCAGCAGCTGCGAGGCGGACTCGTCGGTGATGAAGTTGATGTAGGCAGCAGCTGCGTCGGCGTTCTTCGTCTTGGAGGTGATTGCCCAGGCCAGGCCGATCCCACCCATGGTCACCGGGGTCTGCGAGCCTTCCGGCTTCAGCGCGGTGAAGCCGATGTTCTTCGCCTCGGGCGCGGCCTCCAGGGTGGCCTCGTACCAGGTGCCGGTCATCACGAACGCCGACCCGCCCTTGCCGAAGGTGTTCACCGCGTCGTCCCGGGAGACGCCGTTGGCGCCCTTGGTCAGATAGCCCTTGTTCGCCCAGTCCTGGATGGTCTGTGCGGCCTGCACGGCCTCCGGGTCCGTCCAGGCGCCGCTGGTCGAGGTGACCAGGTCGTTCACCTTCGCACTCCCGGCCAGGGCATTGAGCGGGACGCCGTACAGGTGGATGCCCGGACTCTTCTCGACGTCCCCATAGCTGATCGGCAGGGTGCCGGCCGCCTTCACCTTCGCCAGGTCGTCGTTCAGCTCAGTCAGCGTGGTCGGCGGCGCGCTGATCCCGGCCTTCGCCAGGACGGCCTTGTTGTAGTACAGCCCGACCAGCTCACCGGTCTGGGAGACGCCGTACAGGTTGTCGCCCTGCCACTGCTTGCCGTCCGCGGAGAACGAGTTCAGCTTGAGAAAACTCTCCGGGTAGTAGTCCTTCCAGCCGTACAAGTCCGCATAGTCGTTCATCGGCCGCAGGTAGCCGGCCTTGACGAACGCACCCATGTCCGGGTAGCCCTGGTTGGCCTGCACCACGTCCGGCGGGTTGTCACCGGAGAGCGCCAGTTTGAGGGTCGTCTTCAGATCGGAGAAGGAGCGGGAGACCCGGTTGATCTTGACGTTCGGATACTTCGCGATGAACTGCTCGTTGAGCTGCTTCTGGGCCAGGCCGATGCCGTCGTCGCCGGTGTTCTGGTCCCATACGGTGAGGGTGATCGGATCACTGCCGAAGGTCTTGGACACCGGCGACAGGCTGCTCTGCGCCGTACTCGGGGCACTGCCGCTGCCGGGCGTGCAGGCGCTCAGGGCGAGCGCGAAGGCCGCGGCCACGGACGCGACGAGCGCGGCCTTTCTGAGGTGCTTCATGGTGTGCTCCGATCTGTCGTGTTCCGGCGGCCGGGGATGCCTCGGATGCGGGGGTGGTTGTCAGGTTATTGCGATGCTGCCGGTCTCGAGGAAGGACCAGTCCCCGATCGGCCGGGTGGTGGTGACGAAGTCGATCAGGTCGTGCCCGCCGGGGTGCGCTGGCCGCGCCCCCCAGACCGGTGACCGACAAGGCTGCGTTGAGGCCGGCGAACCGGAGCTGGGTCGCCAGATCCCAGTCCTGGTGGACCCGCGCGGCCATGAACGTGGCCACGAAGACGTCCCCGGCGCCGGTCGGATCGACCACGTCCACCGGGATCGACGGCAGCTCGACGACCGAGCCGGCGGCTGAGTCGACGGCGATCACGCCCTCGGCGCCTCGGGTCACCACGGCCAGCGGTACCCGCTCTGCCAGCCGCTCGGCGGCATCTCGGGCGGAGTCGGTCCGGGTGTAGCGCATCGCCTCGACGTCGTTCGGGACGAACACGTCGACCTGGTCGAGCCGCTCCAGGACCGATGGACACCACTCCCCCGTCGAGTCCCAGCCGACGCCGCCGACAACCATCGTCCCGCTCGCCCGCAGCCGGGCGAGCCAGGCCGGCGGCTCGTCCGCCAGCCCGACGTGGATCGCCCCGATCGCGCCGGGGTCCGCCGGCAGCTGCAGTGGGCCCAACGCCTCGTGGTAGGTGATGAAGCTGCGATTGTCGGGCGAGGTCAGCGAGACGCTGACGGGTGTCTGCCAGCCGGGCAGATCGGCCACCCACGAGGTGTCCAGGCCCGGCTCGCCGTCCAGCATGGTCCGCAGCTCGCGGCCCAGCGGATCTTCGCCGAGCCGGGACAGCAGCAGGGTCGACGCGCCGGCCCGGGCCGCGGCGACCGCCCGGTTGGCAACCCCGCCCGGGCTGATCGCGAACCCGTCGGCGAAGACCTCTGCGCCGACCTCGGGCACCGCGACCCCGGCGAAGACGATGTCGCAGTACACGTCGCCGGCGAACAACAGGTCGGCCGAGCCGGCCCGCGGATCGCGCTCGCTGGCCACGATCACCCTCCCGTCCGTCGCATCGTGCATGGGTTTGCTCGTCTCCATCAGTCATTCGCCAGTCTGATGAGAAAGTCTGCGCATCTTTGGTGGCGTTGACGTTACACGCGCGGCGCACTTTTGTTAAGTAGCCTTGAGTCTGACTGATTCTGATCGACTTTAGTTGCCTTTGCTCGATCCTGCACCCTACAGTGATGCCGTGATCTCCCGGGAGCGACAGAACCGGATCGTCAAGGCGCTCCACGTCGACGGTTCGGCGTCCGTCCGCCAGCTCGCCCAGGCACTGGCGGTCAGCGAGTCCACCATCCGGCGCGATCTGGAGTTCCTGGACCGCAACGGCGAGCTGTCCAGGACGTACGGCGGCGCGGTGCTCAATCCCGGCGCGACCGTCGAAGAGCACGGTCGCAGCGTCGAGGAGGGCCGGTTCGACGCCGACGCCGATCTGCCGATCAAGCGGGCGGTCGCGCGGGCGGCGGCCGAGCTGGTCGCCGAGGGTGACGTGGTGATCATGGACATCGGCACGACGACACCGCTGCTCGCCCGCGAGCTCCGCGGCCGCGAGATCACGGTGATCACCACGAATCTGGCCGTCTTCGACGAGCTGCGCGACGACGACGCCGTCCGGCTGATCCTGCTCGGCGGGGTGGTCCGCCGCAACTACCGGTCGCTGGTCGGATCGCATTGCGCAGCAGGCGTTGAGCGAGGTCAGCGCGGACGTCGTCTTCATGTCCTGCACCGGTGTCCGGCCGAACGGCCACGTGGTCGACAACATGGCGGTCGAGGCACCGATCAAGCAGTCCATGATCACCGCGGCCGAACGCGTCGTGCTGCTCGCCACCGAGCGGAAGTTCCCTGGCACGGGTGCACTGCGGCTGTGCTCGCTGGCCGACGTGGACATCGTCGTCACCACGCCCGGCGCCCCCGACGAAACGCTCGAACTGTGCCGGCGAGCCGGCGGAGAGGTTCTGATCGCATGAAACCCGATGGAATGAAACTCTGCATCCTCGGCGGTGGCGGGTTCCGCACGCCGTACGTCTACCAGGCGCTGCTCCGCGACACCGGCAGTCCGCGAGTGGAGGAGGTGGCCCTGTACGACGTCGACGAGCGCCGGCTGCAGGCCATGATCGCCATCCTGAACCAGCTCGCCGAGCCATTCCCCGACGCTCCGATCCTCAAGCCCACCACGGATCTGGCCGAGGCGGTGGCCGGCAGCGACTTCGTCTTCGCCGCCCTCCGGGTGGGTGGCCTGGAGGGCCGCCGCTGCGACGAGCACGTCGCGTTGGACCTGAATGTGCTCGGTCAGGAGACGACCGGGCCCGGCGGTCTCGCGTACGCCATCCGGACGGTTCCGGTGATGGTCCGGGCAGCCCGGCTGATCGCTGAGCTGGCCCCGAACGCGTACGTCATGAACTTCACCAATCCGGCGGGCATCATCACCGAGGCGATGCAGAGTGTGCTCGGCGATCGGGTGCTGGGCATCTGCGACACCCCGTCCGGCCTCGGCCGCCGGGTCGCCGGACTGCTCGGCCTGGACCATACCCGGGTCCAGATGGACTACGTCGGATTGAACCATCTCGGCTGGATGCGCCGGGTGCTCTATGACGGACGGGACGTGCTGCCCGAGCTGATCGCCTCCGACGACCTGCTGGGCCGGATGGAGGAGGGTCACGTCTTCGGCCTCGACTGGATCCGGGCGCTCGGCTCGGTGCCCAACGAATACCTGTACTACTACTACTACAACCGCGATGCGGTGCGCGCGATCATCGACTCCGGGACCACCCGCGGGGACTTCCTGGCCCGGTCCCAGCAGGAGTTCTACGACCGGGCGCTGGTCGCCGGCGACGGTGCGGCCCAGCTGTGGCGGGAGACGATCGCCCGGCGCAGCGCCTCCTACATGGCCGAGGCGAAAGGCGGGACGCAGGACGATCCGGTCGGCGAGCGCGTCGTGGAAACGGACCCGGCCCACCAGGGCTACGCCGGGGTGGCGCTCGGCGTGATGGCCGCCATCACCCGCAACGAGCGGGCGACGATGATCTTGAACGTGCGCAACGGGACGACGATCACCGGGCTGCCGTCCGACGCCGTGGTCGAGGTGCCGACAGTGGTCGACGCGAACGGGGTCCACCCGCTCAGCACGACCCAACCGGACCTTCACCAGATCGGCCTGATGTCGCAGGTCAAGGATGTGGAGCGGCACATCATCGCTGCCGCGCTGACCGGCTCGAAAGCCGAAGCCCTGAAGGGATTCGCGTTGCATCCCCTGGTGGACAGCGTGAGCGTCGCGCGCGACCTGGTCGCCGGCTACGTGGCCCGCATTCCCGAGGTCGCCGCGGTCCTGACCAGCTGACCGGCGATCCGGAGGAACCACCGCGACGTCCGCTGATCACCCGGCGGGTGGCCGATCCGACATCTCGTCGGCCACATCGCGCGCCGCGGCGGAGGCCGCTCCGGCGAGCCGGGTGTCGGCGTCGTCCCGCAGTCCGGCGACGACCCCGAGCCGGTCGTCCGCCGAGCGGTTCTGGCTGAGCTTGGCCTTGCCCTCTACGCCGGTCACTCGGAACTCGATCCCGACGATGCCGCGCAACTGCGCCTCGACGTACGTCTCCGGTGCGTCGGTGACCCGCCAGCGCTCGTCGCGGCCGGACTCGTGGGTGTCGGTCAACTCGGTCACGGCGGCCCGCAGCCACTCGCTGTCGTGGTGGCTGGTGACCCTTCCGGTCAGCTGCACGGCGGTGTAGTTCCAGGTCGGTACCACCCGTCCGTGCTCGGCCTTGGCCGCATACCAGGTGGGCGAGACGTACGCCTCGGGACCACCGACGATGATCAGCCCGGGACTGTCCGGCGGCAGCTCGCGCCACTGTGGGTTGGCTCGGGCCAGATGCCCGACGACCAGGTCCTCGTGCCACATGATCGGCAACAGCGTGGCCGCCGGAGTGCCGTCGGCACCCACGGTCACCAGCCAGCCGCTACGCGCAGCGGCGACCATGGCGCGCAGCTCGTCCTGATCGGTCACGGCGTTGAACGGTGGCACGTACACCCAGTCACTCTAGGTCCGCCGTGCGCTACCTCGGCTCACCGCCTGATCCGGCTGCGGCGCGTGGACTCAGGCGACCTGGAAGGACCGTTTCGCCAGGCCCATCTGGAAGCCGTCGATCACCGTCGTCGGTGCAGCTTCCGGGTCGGCCGCAGCCCCCACGGCGACGAACAGCGGGGTGTAGTGCTCGACGCTCGGGTGGGCGTACGGCATCCCGGGCGCTCCGCGGAAGTCGGCCAGCCGGTCGATCCGTCCCTCGGCCAACGCCTCCGCCGCCCAGGCGTCGAACTCGGCGGACCATCCGGGAACCAGGTTCTGGTCCATGATCTGCCGGTTGATGAACGGCAGGCCGTGAGTCATGTAGCCGGAGCCGATGATCAGCACGCCCTGCTCTCGGAGCGGCCGGAGCCGGCGACCGATGGTCAGTAGCCGGTCGGGGTCGTGGGTCGGCATGCTCAACTGCAGCACGGGTACGTCCGCATCCGGGTACATGATCTTGAGCGGCACCCAGGCGCCGTGGTCCAGGCCGCGACTCGGATGCTGGTGGATGTGCTCGGCCGACAGCAGGGCACCGAGCTCGGCCGCAAGCGACGAGGCGTCCGGGGTGTCGTACGTCATCTCGTAGAACCTGCGGGCGAAGCCGCCGAAGTCGTACACCAAAGGCGTGCCGGCCACCGGTGAGGAGATCGCCAGCGGGGCGGACTCCCAGTGCGCGCTGACGATCAGGATGGCGGTCGGCGTCGGGAGCGCCTGGGCCCAGCCGAACAGCTGATCGATCCAGAGCGGGTCGTTGAACAGCGGCGGCGCGCCATGACTGAGATACAGGGCCGGCATCGGGCCGTCGGCCGGCGTCCAGGCCCGTCGATCGCGGGTGGCCGGCGCGGACGTACGCACGAAGTCGTCGAAGGCACCGCCCTGGACAGGTGGATTCAGCAGGCTGGTCATCCGCGCACCTCGATCGATTGAAGATTTGACTACTCATCGAGTGTACGGCCCTAAGTTGAACCGTCAAGTGTTGCGCTAGGATGGCCGACATGAACCAGCACCCTTCCGAACCTCGTTGGCTGGACGCCGACGAGCGCGAGGCATGGCTGGGTCTGATCGGGGTGACACTGTTGTTGCCGAGCCTGCTCGACTCGCAACTGCAGCGCGACGCAGGACTCACGACGTTCGACTATCTCGTGCTGGCCATGCTCTCGGAGGCACCCGATCGGACCCTCCAGCTGAAGACGCTCGCCCGGCTGTCCAACGGCTCCCTGTCCCGGCTGTCGCACACGGTGACGCGGCTGGAGAAGCGCGGCTGGATCCGGCGAGAGACCTCGCCGACCGACGGACGGGCCACCGTCGCGGTGCTCACCGACGCGGGCTACGCCAAGATCGTCGAATCGGCCCCCGGTCACGTCGATCTGGTCCGCAGCAAGGTGTTCGACGCTCTCGAGCCCTGCGACGTCACGGTCCTGGCTCGCGCGATGCGCGCGGTGCTGAACTCCATCGACCCCACCTGGGCCCCCGCCCCGACCGCCTGAACCCGCCCCCGATCGGAAACTGTCGACCTGCGACAGCGACACGCCGGTGTCGGATGTCCCAACTCGACAGTTTCCGGTCCGGGTGGGTGGGTCTGCGGGCCTGAGGACCTGGCCACGGAACCTCTCAGCTTTGCGAGTCGTTGTCCATTGGGTGGCCGCCGCCGGCGCGGCATCAGTGAATCGGTTAAGTCCGGCATTCGCATGGCACCATCGATCGACACCCCTAGTCCCTGAGGCATTTGTGCCGACATGCATAGATGCAACGATCTGGCTACAGATTTCGCGAGTTGCGTTGACTCTGAAGCGGTTAAGTGATTAGGTCGGTGCTGCGACTTGCTGAGAGCGACGGGGCTCGATGATCAAGATAGACGTTTCCGGCGGAAGCCTGGTCAGCGGCCCCGATCGATCGACGTAGGACTGATCGACACCGGACCTGCCGCCACGCCCGCCCACCCGCGGATCGAGCGACTTCGGCTGACCAGCCGAATCCTGTGCCGACCAAGGCCCGATCGGGTCCCGTTCCCGCGTTCTCTCCGTCTGTCGCACGGAGGACAGCAACCGGGCAGATTCGTGGCAGCCAATGAACACGAGGCCCACGACAGTGACTCAGGCCACGACGGGCCGACGGCTCGTCACCAGCTCTCGAGGAAAGGGAAGTATGAACGACACGCACGACCACGGGCCATCGCCGGAGATGGCCGACAGCGGCGCCGACTGGCGGTCTTGGAACCCCAGCCGTCGTCGGTTCCTCACGTTGACCGGCCTCGCCGTCGGCGGGACCGTCATCGGCGTCAGCGCAGCGGGCTGTGGCACGGCGCAGACCGGTAGCAGCTCGAGCAACGCGAGCGCGGGGGGCCGCGCCGGCGCCTCGGGCGACACCTTGTTCGTCGCCGGCTTCCAGTGGCAGTCGCCGAAGAGCTTCAACCCGCTGGCCGCGTCGCCGGACTGGCCCACCGCCGGTGGCCAGAGCCAGTTCATCTACGAGAGCCTGCTCCGGTTCAACCTGCTGGACGGATCGCTCCAGCCGGGCCTGGGCAAGTCGGTGGAGGCCACCGACAAGACCACGCTGACCGTCCCGCTGCAGGACGGCACGAAGTGGCAGGACGGCTCGGCCCTCACCGCCGACGACGTGGTGTTCACCTTCGAGCTGGGCAAGACCGCCAGCGTGAACTACTCCACCGTCTGGCAGTACGTCGAGTCCGTCACCGCCACCAACCCGACGACGGTCACGTTCAAGCTCAAGACGAGCCCGTACAACCCGAACATGGTCAAGAACTACATGTCGACCGTGTTCATCGTGCCCAAGGCGGTGTTCAGCAAGATCGCGCCGGACCAGATCGCGTCCGACACCAACCTGCAGCCGATCGGTTCCGGGCCGTACAAGCTCGACAAGTACGACCAGACCCAGGTCAACCTGACCCGTGACGACAACTACTGGGGCAAGAGCGTCTACGGCACCCCGGCGCCGGCGACCATCAACCACCCGATCTTCAAGAGCAACAACGACGGCGACGTCAAGCTGGAGAGCGGCGACGATCGACGCCAGCCAGCAGTTCACCGCCCAGATCTGGAAGATGTGGCAGGCGGGCAAGCCGGTCTCCACCTGGACGAAGACCAAGCCCTACCACGTTCCTGGTCAGATCCCGCTGCTGATCTTCAACCTGAACAAGCCCGGCCTGAACAACGTCAAGGTCCGGCAGGCCATCGCGTACGCGATCAACTACCCGGACATCGCCACCACGGCCATGTCGGACTACTCCGAGCCGGCCAACGCCAGCCTCATCATCCCGACCGGCTACGAGCAGAAGTACTACGACGCCGACGCGGTGAAGGCCGACGGCTGGACGCTACAACCAGCAGAAGGCCGTCTCCATCCTGGAGAACGACCTCAAGGCGACGAAGGGCTCCGACGGCATCTACCAGCTGCCGGACGGCACCAAGCTCGGCGGCTGGAAGCTGATCACCCCGACCGGCTGGACCGACTGGAACACCGCCTGCCAGATCGTGGCCAAGTCGGCCCAGGCGGTCGGTATCGGCATCACCACGGAGTTCCCGCAGTTCGCGACGATGTTCTCCTCGCTGCAGAACGGCAACTTCGACCTGGCGATGTATTCCTACACCGGCGTCAACCCGGCCAGCCCGTGGGTCCGCTTCCGCGACGCCATGGACAACCGCGGCGTGCCGGCGGTCGGCAAGACGGCGTTCTGGAACTACAACCGGTTCTCCAACGACCAGGTCGCGGCGCTCCTCGACAAGGTCGCGGCGACGACGGACGACGCCGAGGCCAAGGCCGCGTACGCGTCTCTCGACCAGATCTATCGGGAGTTCATCCCGGTGGTGCCGTTGATGTACCGCCCGCTGGAGTTCTACGAGTTCAACGCCAGCAACTGGACGAACTTCCCGACCGCGGAGAACCCGTACGCTCCGCCCATGTGGCAGGGTGCGGGCATCCAGTGGATCTTCAAGATCAAGAAGGTCGGCAGCTAGCTCTCGACCGGACGTCGATGGCACCTGTCTCGCCGGGCTTCCCGGCGGGACGGGTGCCACCCCGGACCACAAACAGCTCGGGTCTACTCTCTTCCCTGACGGCACGACGCGAAGGAGCGTGAGCAGCACACCATGGGCTTGGCACGTTATCTCGGCCGCAAGCTCGTCTGGACGATCATCGTCTTCTTCGTGGCTCTGCTGCTCAACTTCCTCCTGCCGAGGCTGATCCCCGGCAACCCGGTCGACGTCATCGTCGGCCAGCTGGCCCGGGGCGGCGGCACGTCGGGTGCGGACCTGGAGAAGATCCACGCCCACTACATGGCCGAGTTCGGCCTCGACAAGCCGCTCTGGCAGCAGTTCTTCATCTACGTGAACAACGTCCTCCACGGCAATCTCGGCACGTCCTTCGGGCAGTACCCGGCCTCGGTGAACTCGCTGATCGGCCAGGCGCTGCCGTGGAGCCTCGCGCTGATGATCCCGGCGGTGCTGATCGGCTGGGTCGTCGGCAACATCCTCGGCGCCGTCGCCGCGTTCCGCGGCGGCTGGGTCGATCGGGGCGCGTTCGTCGGCTCGCTGTTCTTCTCCAGCATCCCGCCGTTCGCGCTCGGCATCATCCTGCTCTTCCTGATCGCGGTGAAGATGGGGATACTCCCGATCGGCGGCGCCTACTCCTTCGGCCTGTCGCCCGGACTCAACCCCACGTTCTTCGGCGACGCGATCACGTACTGGTGGTTGCCGTTCTGGTCGGTCGTCCTGGTGTTCATCGGCGGCCAGGCGGTCGGCATGCGCTCGATGGCCATCTACGAGCTCGGTTCGGACTACGTCAACTACAACCGCGGTCTGGGTGTGCGTGAGGGCTACACGGTGAACTACATCTTCCGGAACGCGATGCTGCCGCAGATCACCGGACTCGCGCTGGCCATCGCCGGCATCATCGCCGGCGCGCTGATCACCGAGCTGGTCTTCTCCTACCCGGGCCTGGGCACCCTGCTGTTCACCGCGATCGGCAAGAACGACTACCCGGTCATCCAGGGCATCACCCTGCTGATCACCATCGCCGTCGTAGTCGCGAACTTCGCGGTCGACGTGCTGACCGGCTTCATCGATCCCCGAATCCGGGCGTCCCAGTCAGGAGAGCGCTGATGAGTCTGCGTAACATGAGCCCCCGGTTCTGGGTGGCCGTCTGCATCGTCGGGTTCGTCCTGCTGTTCGGCATCCTCGGCCCGTTCATCGTGCAGACTGCGCCGACAGCCACCATCGGCGGTCTCTACGACGCGCCGCACGGCTTCGGGAACATGATCCTCGGCACCGACAACCAGGGTCAGAGCGTGATCGCCAACCTGGTCGTACGGCACCCGGACGTCGCTGATCGTCGGCTTCATCGCCGGCGTGATCGGCACGGCGATCGGACTGGTCATCGGTCTGGTCTCCGGCTACAGCGGCGGCCTGCTCGACGACGTACTGAGCGCCATCGTCAACGTCGGCCTGGCCATCCCGGTCATCGTCGTCGTCATCCTGGTCTCGGTCTCGCTGCCGCACCCGCAACCTCTACACGCTGGCCCTGGTGATCGGCTTCACGGCCTGGTTCTGGCTGGCCCGGGCCGTGCGGGCCCAGACCACCAGCGTCCGGACCCGCGAGCACATCGACGTCGCGAAGCTGTCCGGCGCGGGCTTCTGGTCGATCCTGCTGCGCGACATCCTGCCGTACCTGCTGTCCTACGTCGTGATGGCGGCCATCCTGCAGATCTCGGGCGCCATCTTGTTCGAGTCCACGCTGAGCATGCTCGGCCTCGGCCCGTCGAACGCGACGAGCCTCGGCACGATGCTCTACTGGGCCATCCAGTGGGGCTCGATCCGGACCGGAGCCTGGTGGGCGTTCTTCCCGCCGACGATCATGCTGACCCTGATCGTGTTCGGCCTGCTGCTGCTGCAGTCGAGCCTGAACGAGGTCTTCAACCCGCGGCTGCGTCGTGGCCGGGCGGCCCGCAAGAAGGCCGTCGGCGAGGGCGCGACCGGCGTCGAGGTCGAACAGCCGATCGATGTCGGCCAGCCCGAGGTGGTCGGGGCGGCCGGCATGCTGGAAACCCCCGTGTCGTCCGCATGAGGAGCATCGCTGATGGCGACCCTGGTCAAGGCGGACAACATCCGCGGTGTCTACTACACCGGCGACAAGGACGTGGTCGCGGTCGACGACGTCACCATCGAGATCAACGAGGGCGAGGTCCTGGGCCTCGCCGGCGAGTCCGGCAGCGGCAAGACCACCCTCGGTTCGATCATCTCGCTGATCGCCCGGCCGCCGCTGCACGTCGAGCACGGCACCCTGGCCATCGACGGCACGGTGCAGCAACTCGGCGAGTACGACAAGATCCCCCGTGCCTGGCGGGGTGCCGTCGTGTCGATGCTGCCGCAGGGCGCCATGAACTCGATCAGCCCGACCAAGCGGGTCCGCCAGCTCGTCTTCGACGTGATGCGGTCGCACGACCGCAAGATCACCAAGGACGAGGCGATGGACCGGGCGCGGGATCGGATCACCATGCTCGGCCTGCCGACCCGGGTGCTGGACGCTTATCCGCACCAGCTGTCCGGCGGCATGAAGCAGCGCACGGTGACCATCATCTCGACGCTGCTCGAATCCGCGGCTGCTGGTCGCCGACGAGCCCACCTCCGCACTCGACGTCACTTCCCAGAAGGTGCTGATCGAGATGCTGCAGGACATGCTGGACCAGCGGATCATGGCCGGGGTCATCTTCATCACCCACGACCTGCCGGTGCTCCGCACGGTGGCCACCCATATCGCGGTGATGTACCAGGGCCGACTCGTCGAGAAGGGCCCGACCGACATCATCGTCAACGATCCGCAGCACCCGTACACCAAGGCGCTGATGTCGTCGGTGCTGGTGCCCGAACCCAAGTACGCCAAGATGAGGATCGAGGGTATGCGCGACTTCGACCGTTCCGAGTTCGAGGCCCCGGCGGTGATCCACGCATGAGCACCGACGCAGTCCCCGAAGACGCCGCCCACGAGAAGACCGTCATCGAGAAGCCCACCGGACGATACCCGGAGGACATCTTCACCGCCGAGCACGTCACCAAGACCTTCGGCAGCGGCCGGCACAAGGTCGAGGCGGTCAAGGACGTGTCCTTCAACCTGCCGAAGGGCTCGATCACCACCATCGTCGGGGAGAGCGGGTCGGGCAAGTCGACCATCGCGCGGATGGTGCTCGGGCTGCTGCCCGATCACCGCCGGCAGGTTCACCTTCGAGGGCAAGGACGTCACCAACGCCAAGGGCAGCGCCCGGGCGGCCTACTACCGCAAGGTGCAGGCGGTGTTCCAGGACCCGTTCAGCGCGTTCAACCAGTTCTTCACGGTCAAGGACCTGCTGAACCGGTCCATCAAGCTGGTCGGCCGCGATGTCGGCGAAGCAGCGGATGGAGGAGGCGCTCGGTCACGTCGGGATGGACCTGACCGCGCTCGACCGCTACCCGCACCAGATGTCGGGCGGTCAGCGACAGCGGGTGATGATCGCCCGGGCGCTGATGATGCAGCCGATCATGCTGGTCGCCGACGAGGCGACCTCGATGCTCGACGCGTCGCTCCGGGTGAACGTGCTCAACGTGCTGACCGATCTCCGCGACGAGCTCGGGATGACGGTGCTGTTCATCACCCACGACATCGGCCAGGCCTGCTATCTCGCCGACCAGGTGCTGGTGATGGAGCACGGTGTGATGGTCGAGCAGGGCCCGACCGACCAGGTGATCTTCAACCCGCAGCACGAATACACCCAACGACTGCTGGCCGACGTACCGAAGCTGCACGAGGTCGAGGCGGGCTGAGCCGCCTCGGCGGCCGACACCCTGGCGAAAGGACTTGTGACACCCCGACCTTAAGCGCTTCATGATCATCGACGACCGCCTCGACCCGGTCTCGACCGAACTCAGGTCGCCGGCAGGCAGCGAGCCGCCGTAGCTTCCCCTGATCGCACCTCCGGAGGTCATTCCTACCCATGAACCGTCACAGCTGAAGCGCTTAATACCGTCATGAAACCGGCTTCTCCTACCATCGAGCCCGTGTCGGGCCGGGCAAGCGTGCGGGCGAGCGGTGAAGAGCCCCTCCCCGCGCCCCGACGCTCACGGCGCAGGCCCCGCGACTGACGATCAAGGACATCGCGGCCCACGCCGGGGTGTCGATCGGCGCGGTGTCGTACGCGTTGAACGGGCGGCCCGGCGTCTCCGAGGCCACCCGGCTGCGGGTGCTGACGGTGGCCGAGGAGCTCGGCTGGGTGCCGGACAACGCGGCCCGTCGGCTGGCCGGCGCGCAGACCGACACGGTCGGCCTGGTGCTGCCGCAGGGCACCGCGAGGTCGCTCGGCGTCGCGCCCTGGTTCATGGAGTTCATCGGCGGTGTCGCGACCGTGCTCGCCGAAGAGGGCTACGGCATGATGATGCAGGTCGTGCCGCGATCTCGAGGCCGAGCTGGACGTGTATCGGAAGTGGTCGCGAGGCCGGCTGGTCGACGGTGTGATCCTGGTCGACCTGCGAGCGGACGATCCGCGGATCGCCGCGGTCCGCGCGCTCGGCCTGCCGGCGGTGGTCGCCGGGCCGCCCGAGGTGGCCGACGGCCTGACCTGCGTCTGGACCAACGACGGGGCGGCCGCCCAGGAGGCGGTGCGCTATCTCGGCGCCCTGGGACATCGCGACATCGCGCGGGTCAGCGGCCCGTCGAGCATGGTCCATGTGGGGATCCGGCAGCGGGCGATCGAGCAGACCGCCCAGGAGCTCGGCATGTCGGTCCGGACCTGGTACACCGACTACTCGGTGGACCTCGGCCGCCGGGCGACCCGGGAGATCCTGCTCTCCACGCCGCGTCCGACGGCGATCATGTACGACGACGATCTCGGTGCGGTGACCGGACTCGCCGTCGCCCGGGAGCTGAACTTCCGGGTGCCCGAGGACGTCTCCTTGCTCGCCTGGGACGACTCCAATCTGTGCCAGACCACCTTCCCGCCGCTCTCGGCGATGAGCCACGACGTGCTCGGCTACGGCGCGCACCTGACCCGCCGGCTGCTGGAACTGCTGGCCGGGGCACAGCCCGGCCGCGCACCAGGACGTCACGCCCAGGATCACTCCGCGGGCGAGCACAGCCCCGCCGTCCCTTTGATTGCCTGCGCCCCCCTTTCCGGAAAGTGTCGAGTTGGGACACTCGCCATCGGCGTGTCGCCGTCGCAGCTCGACAGTTTCGGGAGGGGCGGAACCGTTTCGGGCCGCCCAACCTCCTACCAGCGGGCGTGGACGGAGGCGCGGAGGCGGCGATCGTAGAGGGTCGCCAGCGATTCCTGGAGCGAGGTGCTGAGCGGGCCCAGGGAGCCGGCGGCGGCGTTGGAGTGGACCTGGTCGACCGAGCGGGCGCCCGGGATCACCGAGCTGACGGCCGGCTGAGCGACGATCCAGGCCAGGGCGACCTGGGCCGGTGAGACCTCGGCGCCGTACTCCTCCTCGACCAGCTCGGTGAACTCGGCCGCGGCCGCGACTCCGGTCTCGTAGTCGACGCCGGAGAAGGTCTCCCCCGCGTCGAAGGCTTCGCCGTGCCGGTTGTACGTCCGATGGTCGTTCGGCGCGAACGTCGTGTCGGTGCGATAGCGACCACTGAGCAGCCCGCTGGCCAGCGGCACTCGGGCGATGATGCCGACGCCGGCCGCCTCGGCGGCGGGGAGGACGTACTCCAACGGCTTGGTGCGGAAGACGTTGAGAATGATCTGGACCGTCGCCGTGCCGCGCCGAGAGATCGCGGTCAGCGCCTGGTCGCACGTCTCGACGCTGACCCCGTAGTTCGCGATCGCGCCGTCCGCGACCAGGGTGTCGAGGGCGTCGTAGACCTCGTCACTGGAGAACACCGGCGTCGGCGGGCAGTGCAGCTGGACCAGATCGAGCTGGTCGACCCCGAGATTGCGCCGCGAACGATCGGTCCAGGCTCGGAAGTTGTCCAGCACATAGTTCTCGGGCACCTGCTCGACCCGCCGGCCCATCTTGGTGGCCACCGTGATCATCAGGTCCGGATGATCGGCCAGAAACCGTCCGATCAGCTGCTCGCTGCGACCGTCGCCGTACACGTCGGCGGTGTCGAACAACGTGATGTCCGCTTCGGCCGCGGCGTCCAGCACCGCGTACGCATCGCGATCGCTGACCTCACCCCAGTCCGCCCCCAGCTGCCAGGTCCCGAGTCCGATCACCGACACCGGCCGTTCGGTCTTGCCCAATACCCGTTCTTCCATCCCCTTACCCTAGGTGGACTCGCGCCCGCGCCCGCGGGCGAGCGTCGGCAAGCAGAGCGCGAGGCCGCCTAATTGAGGAGGGCGTCGACGAAGACCTCGGGGTCGAAGGGGGCGAGGTCGTCGGGGCCCTCGCCGAGCCCGACCAGCTTGACGGGTACGCCGAGCTCGCGTTGCACCTGCACCACGATCCCGCCGCGGGCAGAGCCGTCGAGCTTGGTCAGCACGATGCCGGTGATCTGCACGACGTCGGCGAAGATCCGCGCCTGGACCAGACCGTTCTGGCCCGTGGTGGCGTCCAGCACGAGCAGCACCTCGCCGACCGGCGCCTGTCGCTCCATCACCCGCTTCACCTTGCCGAGCTCGTCCATCAGTCCGGTCTTGGTGTGCAGCCGGCCGGCGGTGTCGACCAGCACGACGTCGACCTCCTGCTCGACACCGGCCCGCACCGCCTCGAACGCCACACTGGCCGGGTCGGCGCCCTCGCTCCCCCGGACGGTCGGGACCCCGACCCGGGAGCCCCAGGTCTCGAGCTGGTCGGCGGCCGCGGCCCGGAAGGTGTCGGCGGCGCCGAGCAACACATCCTTGTCCTCGGCGACGAGCATGCGTGCCAGCTTGCCGACCGTCGTGGTCTTGCCGGTCCCGTTCACGCCGACGACCATGATCACCGCCGGCTTCTCGGTCCGGGTGTCGGCGAGCGAGCGGTCCATTCCCGGATCGACCAGTTTCATCAGCTCCTGGCGCAGGATGGCCCGAGCGGCGGCCGGATCGGAGATGGCGTCCACCCGGATCCGGCTCCGCAGTGCTTCCACCAGCTCGGCGGTCGGATCCACCCCGAGGTCGGACTGGATCAGCACCGCCTCGAAGTCGTCCCAGGTCTCCTCGTCGATCTTGTCGCGGGAGATCAGCATCAACAGACCCGCGGCTCAGCGCGCCGGTCGAGCCGGCCAGCCGGCGGCGCAGCCGAGCCATCCGGGTCTGCGGCGGCTCCGGCGCCTCGGGCGCTCGCGGAGCCGGCTCGACGAGCTCGGCCTCGACGACCTCCGGCGAGTCACCGACGGCCGGCTCGGCGACGTCGACCGACGTACCGTCGTCGTCACCGGCATCCTGCGCGGGCTCGGTCGGGACCGGCGGAACAGGACCCTTGTCCAGCTCGCCGGTGCCGCGGCCACTGATCGCTCGTCGGCGGCGGACCGCGACGAGGCCGGTGATCACGAAGGCGGCAAGGATCAGGCCGCCGACGATGAACCAGAGGGTCGATGGATTCACCGGGCCATCCTAGGAGGACCGGCCCGGATACCGCGGCTCAGCGAGTCAGGCTGGACTCGACCGCCCGGACGAACTTCGTCGGCGGCTTCGCCTCGCCGTTCAGATGCCTGGCGGCGCGGGTGACCTGGCGGCGGAGCTTCGGCGCCCGATCGCCGCCGCGGCCCTCCATCCCGACCAGGACCAAGCCGGCGACGATTCCAGCGATGACGAGAACCGCGAGCATGGTGAGAACGATGACCGTCACGGTCGGTGCCCTTTCTGAGGCGGTGCAGCCCGAAGCTGCGGGCGGTGCACTGTGGGGAAGGCACCGGTCTCGGGTAGCCGCCGCCCTGCCACCACCCGATCGAACCGGCACATCCAGGCTAGGGCGGACCGGCCGACGGACCGTTCAATCTGATCGGCGTCGAGCGCGTCGATTTGGTCACAATCGGCCCGGTACGCTCCAAGTCGAGCGACGCCGCCCGGTTCATCGAACGAGGAGACAGCTGCCCATGACATCGTTCCCGCCGGACTTCGTCTGGGGAGCCGCTACCGCCTCGTACCAGATCGAGGGTGCGGTCGCCGAGGACGGCCGGCGGCCGAGCATCTGGGACACCTTCGCGCACACCCCCGGCGCGATCCTGGACGCCACGGACGGCGACGTCGCCGTGCGACCACTACCACCGGTTCGCCGAGGACATCGCGATCCTGGCCGACCTGGGGATGACCGCGTACCGCTTCTCGATCGGCTGGCCGCGCGTCCTGCCGACCGGTGCCGGCGCGGTGAACCAGGCCGGTCTGGACTTCTATCGGCGGATCGCCGAGACCTGCCTCGAGCACGGCGTGACGCCCTGGGCCACGCTCTATCACTGGGATCTGCCGCAGCCGCTGGAGGACGCCGGCGGCTGGTTGAGCCGGGAGACCGCGCAACGATTCACCGACTATGCGGTGACGACCGCGACCGCGCTGGGCGACGTCGTCCGCCACTGGATCACGCTGAACGAGCCGTGGTGCTCGGCGTTTCTGGGGTACGCGGCCGGCGTCCATGCGCCCGGCAGGACACTCGGTGTGGAGGCGGTCAAGGCCGCACACCACCTGATGCTCGCGCACGGGCAGGCCATCCAGGCGCTGCGATCGGTCGACCCGTCGGCGTCGCTCGGGATCACCTTGAATCTCTACTCGATCCGGGCCGCGACCTCGTCGCACGTCGATCGCGAGGCAGCCCGCCGGGCCGACGCCCAGGGGAACCGGCTGTTCCTCGACCCGATCCTGCTCGGTCGCTACCCCGACGACGCGATCGCTGACGTCGGGCTCCAGGACTGGTTCGACGCCCACGAGGCCGATCTGCCGGTCATCTCCACGCCGATCGATTTCATGGGCATCAACTACTACAGCCGGCAGACGTACGCGGCCCCGTCCGACGGCGTGTTCTCCACGCCGGGAGCGGTGAGCGCATCGCCGGGCAGCGAGAACCTGGTTGTCGTCGACACGGGCGCGCCCAAGACCGCGATGGGCTGGGAGGTGCATCCGGACGGGCTGGTCGACGTGGTCGCGATGATCGCCGATCGGTCGCCCGGACTGCCGATCTATGTCACAGAGAACGGCGCCGCGTACGAAGATGTGGTCGATGCGGACGGGTCTGTCGATGACAGCGACCGTCGGCTCTACTACGAGCTGCACGTCGACGCCTGCCGGACCGCGATCGAGCGCGGGCTGAACCTCCGCGGATACTTCGCCTGGTCGCTGCTGGACAATTTCGAGTGGGCATTCGGGTTCAGCCGGCGCTTCGGGCTGGTGTACGTCGACTACGAGACCCAGCAGCGGATCGTGAAGGCCAGCGCGCTGTGGTTCAAGGAGTTCCTCGCCTCCTGACAGCCGCATCACCCAGCTGTTGATGCACCGCACCACAACGTGGCGAAGTGGACCGGGGCCAAGGCGCTGGTGCAAACAACGGCCGCCCGGCGTTCGTCACGCTCAGGCGACCTCGACCTCGCGGAGCCGCTGGGAGATCACCGCGGAGACGCCGTCGCCGCGCATGGTGACGCCGTACAGCGCGTCGGCGATCTCCATCGTCCGCTTCTGATGGGTGATCACCAGCAGCTGGCTGGACTCGCGCAGCTCCTCGTAGATCTCCAGCAGCCGGCCGAGGTTGGTGTCGTCCAGGGCCGCCTCGACCTCGTCCAGGATGTAGAACGGGCTCGGACGGGCGATGAACAGGGACACCAGGAACGCCACCGCGACCAGCGACCGCTCGCCACCGGACAGCAGCGACAGCCGCTTGATCTTCTTGCCGGGCGGCCGGGCCTCGACGTCGATCCCGGTCGTCAGCCAGTTGCCGGGCTCGGTCAGCACCAGCCGGCCCTCGCCGCCCGGGAACAGCCGGGCGAAGACCCGCTCGAACGCCTTCTCCACGTCGGCGTACGCGTCCGCGAACACCTGCTCGACCCTGGCGTCGACGTCGGCGATGATGTCGGTCAGGTCCCGCCGGGTCTTACGGAGGTCCTCCAGCTGCTCGGACAGGAAGCGGTGCCGCTCCTCCATTGCGTCGAACTCCTCCAGTGCCAGCGGGTTCACCCGGCCGAGCACCGCGAGGTTGCGTTCGGCCGCCCGAAGCCGCTTCTGCTGCTCCTCCCGGACGTACGGCCGCGGCTCCGGAATCTCGTCGTCCGCGGTGAGTGCGGTACCATCGGGCCTGGTCAGCACGGGAATTGGCAGCTCGGGACCGTAGTCGCCGGACAGCGCATCTGGCGCGAGACCCAGTTCGGCCATCGCCTTCTCCTGCAGCGACTCGATCCGCATCCGGTGCTCGGTCCGAGCCATCTCGTCGCGGTGGGCCGTGTCGACCAGGCCCTCGAAATCCGCCGCGTACGTCCGGACCGTCTTCCGCGCCGCGCCCAGGGACGCCTCGGCCTCGGTCCGTGCCGCGTCCGCCTCGGCGCGCTCGGCGGCGGCCAGCGCGATCGATGCGTCGACCCGTTGCGCCAGCAGCGTCCCGGCAGAGAGCACCGCGCGGGCGACCTCCGCCTCGCGGCGCAGCCGCTCCCGACGAGCGATCGCCTTGGCGCGCGACTGCCGCTCGTTCTCGGCCGCCCGGCGCAGCGCATCCGCCCGGCCGGCCAACGCACGGACCCGCTCCTCCATCGTCCGCAGGGCCAGCCGCGCGTCCATCTCCGCCGCCCGGGCGAGTCGCGCGTCCTCGGCGAGCTGGTCGCGACGGGCCGGATCGGGCTCCGGGTCGTCCTCGGTATCGATGGCTCGTTCCAGCCGGTACTCCAGGTCGGCCAGGCCGGCCAGATCGCGGTCCCGGGCGTCCTCGGCCGCGCCGATCGCGTTCCGGAGGCGCTCGGCCTCGCCGTGCGCCGATCGGGCCGACGCGCTCAGCTGACCGAGCTCCTCGGCGACCGCGGCCATCGCGGCGTCGGACTCGTGCAGCCGGCCCAGAGTCATCTCGACCGCCTCCGCGGCTGCCTCCTGACGGCGCGCCAGCTCGGTCTGCGCGAAGCGCAGCCGCTCGCAGGCGTGGTTGGCCGCCCCGAGCTTCTCGGTCGCGTCGTCGATCGCCGCCTGGACCTCGATCAGGCTGGGCTGGGCGCTCGATCCGCCCGCGGCCGCGTACGCACCGAGGACGTCGCCGTCCCTGGTCACCGCGGTGACGTCGGAGCGGGCGGCGACCAGTGTCCGGGCCTCGTCGAGGTCCGGCACCACTGCCACCTCGCCGAGCAGACGGCGGATCGCCGGCTCGAGTCGAGGATCGCAGCGGATCACGTCGACCATCCGGCGGGCATCGATGTCGGACGGAATCGCAGGCATCCGGGGCGACGCGACCGGCTGAAGGCCGAGCTCGTCGGTGTCGGACCGCAGATCCTCGGCAACGACCAGGTTCGCCCGGCCAAGGTCCTCGGCCTTGAGGTGCCCGAAGGCCTCGACGGCGGCGTCGACGTCCTGGACGGCGACGGCGTCGGCGGCGGCCCCGAGCGCCGCGGCCACTGCGACCTCGTAGCCCGAGTCCACCTCGATCAGCGCGGCCATCGACCCGAGCACACCGTCCAGCCGCTCGGTGGCGGCCAGCAGCGCGGCCGATGCGTCCTTGCGGACCAGACCGACCTGCAGCGCCTCCACTCGGGCCGCCAACGCCGCGCGCTCCTGACCGGCTGCGGACTCTTCCTGCCGCAGCTCCGCCAGCTCGGCCTCGACGTTTTCCAGCCTGGCCAGCGCGGCATCGTGGTCGGTGTCCAGCCCCGACTCGCCGCCCTCCAGGCCGGCCACCGTCGTCTCCAGCGCCGTGAATGCCCGCGAGGCCTGCTCGGCCCGCAGCTCGGCCTCCTGGCTGGCCGCCGTCAGCCGGCCGATCTCGGCCTCGGCCGCCTCCGATCGGGACCGGAGCGAGTTCACCTGACCGGTCAGCCGGGCAAGTCCCTCCCGGCGGTCGGCGGCCGCGCGGAGCAGCCCGGCCAGGCGCGTCTCCTCGGCGCGATGATCGTTCTCGGCCCGCTCGCGCGCCTCGCTCGCGGCCTCCAGCGCGTCTGCCCGACGACCGGCCTCGGCGGCGAGCTCAGCTTCCTCGGCAGCGATCTTCGCCGCCTCGCGGTCCAGTTCCTCCGGATCACGACCATGCCGGAGCTCGCCGACCTCGTCGTCGGCGTTGCGGACCCGTTCGCCCGCGATGGACAGCGTGGTGGCGACCCGCTCCCGCAGCGCAGCCAGCGAGTACCAGGTCTCCTGAGCCGCCGTCAGTCGAGGTACGCCGGCCCGGACCGCGTCCTCGGCTTCGGTCTCCGCGATGCGGGCCGCCTCCAGCGCCGCCTCCAGCGAACGCCGCCGCTCGAGCAGGACCTGCTCATCGGCCAGGTCGGACTCCATCGCCAGCGTCGCCTGCAGCAGGTCGTCAGCCAGCAGCCGGGCCTTCGCGTCCCGCAGCTCGGCCTGGACGACCGCCGCCTTGCGGGCCACCTCGGCCTGCCGGCCGAGCGGCTTGAGCTGGCGCCGGATCTCCCCGATCAGGTCCGACAGCCGGTTCAGGTTGCCCTCGCAGGCCTCCAGCTTGCGGAGCGCCTTCTCCTTCCGCTTGCGGTGCTTGAGGACGCCGGCGGCCTCCTCGACGAACCCCCGACGTACCTCCGGGGTGGCCTGCAGGATCGTGTCGAGCTGGCCCTGTCCGACGATGACATGCATCTCCCGGCCGATGCCGGAGTCGCTGAGCAGCTCCTGGACGTCCAGCAACCGGGCGGTGTTGCCGTTGATCGCGTAGTCCGAGCCGCCATTGCGGAACATGGTCCGCGCGATCGTCACCTCGGTGTAGTCGATCGGCAGCGCGCCGTCGGTGTTGTCGATGGTGAGGACGACCTCGGCGCGGCCCAGCGGAGCCCGCCCGGACGTACCGGCGAAGATGACGTCCTCCATCTTGCCGCCGCGCAGGCTTTTGGCGCCCTGCTCACCCATCACCCAGCTGAGCGCGTCCACGACGTTGGACTTGCCGGAGCCGTTCGGGCCGACCACACAGGTGATGCCGGGCTCGAAGTCGAGGGTGGTGGCAGCGGCGAAGGACTTGAATCCGCGCAGGGTCAAGCTCTTGAGGTGCACGCGCGACCTTTCTCCGGGTCGACGTCCACGCCGGTGGGCGCGACGCTCGACCTATCGGTGTGGTCCCAGAGTGGGCGTCCTGCGGGAAGGCGCCTTCACTCTAGTTCGAGGGCCCGGCGACCAGCGGGACCTCAGGCGGCGCCGGCCGGCGTGTCCCGGTCGGAACCGGCCGGCCCGGTCGGCGCGGACGTCGGCCGATCCTTCGACTCGTCGTCCGCCAGGTCGGCGAACTCGGCATCGACGGCCTGGTCGAGTCCGCGGACCGAGGCGAAGGTCCAGATCTTGTTCAGCACGAATGACAGCGGGGTGACGATGCAGATGGCGATCAGCTGCGCCCAGTAGAACCGGTTCCGCAGGCCGCTGGAGTCGTTGAAGATGCTGGCCGGCAGCCCGACCGGCGACCCGTCCTTGAGCAGCAGGGTGAGGATGATCAGATTCACCACCAGACCGAGCAGGCCGACGGCCAGGAAGGGCAGGTACTCGCGGAGCCAGCCGGCGTGCTTGGCGCTCTTGAACGTCCACCAGCGGTTGAGCTGGAAGTTCCAGAGGTTCGCGACCAGGAACGCGATGGTCGAGTAGACGTGGTACCACCGCACGTTGAAGTCGGTGAACGGCAGGTCGACAGCCACTCCGTGCGGGTTCGGACCGACCTTGTTGCACATGATGATCACGAGCATGTTCACGAGGACGCCGGAGCCGCCGACCAGCCCGAACCGGAAGAACAGCAACCAGTTCTGCTTGTGCCGGACCAGGAGGAAGTGTCGGAGGCGGTCCACGATGAGAACAAAGCCTACCGTCGGCCGAGCAGCCGGCCTACTCACCGCCGCAACCCGCCGCGGCACCCGACCCGTTCCGGAACTGTCGAGTTCGGACGGTGTCCGTCGGCGTGTCGGCGCCGCAACTCGACAGTTTCCGGAAGGGGAGGGTCCGGGTCGGTCCGGTTCTTTTATGGCACGACGGTGATCCGAGTCGCGGCGGGCGGGGCGAGGTTCGGGTGCGCCGTCAGGTAGGCCGTGAAGGCGTCCAGGTCGATCGGCCCGCCGGTCAGGTCGGTGCCCTGGGCGAACACGGTGAAGCCGTCGCCGCCGGCGGCGAGGAAGTTGTTCACCGCCACCCGGTACGTCACCGGCCGGGTCGACCGGCACGCCGTCGACCTTCACGTCGGAAACCTTCGAGCCGATCGGCGCTGACTGACTCCAGCTGTACGTCAGCGAGGAGGAGATCTGCAGGGTGCGTACGGTCGTGGTGCCGTTGGGCTGCGGCTGCCACTGCTGCTCCAGCACCGCATCCAGCTGCGCCCCGCTCAGCGTGATGGTCTGCATGATGTTGGCGAACGGCTGGACCTGGAACGCCTCGCCGTAGGTGACCACACCGTCGCCCTCACCGGCGCTCGAGCTGGCGTACGTGCAGATCGGCCCGGATCCCGCCCGGGTTGGTGATGGCGATCTGGGCGCCGTCGGTCTTGGTCGCCGCCAGCTGGGCGTCGGCGATCACGTCGCCCAGCGGCTGCTCGCCGCTGGCGGGCGCGGACCGGGTGATGTCGGCGGTGATGGTGCCGACCTGGCGGTCGGCCAGCGGCGCCGACTTGGTGACCGCCTTGTCCACGATCGCCTGGACCGTCGGGTCCGGGGTCACCGTCCGGGTGACGATCACGTTCTGAGCGACGGGGTTGTCCGTCGTCGAGGTCGCGCTGCGGATGACGTCGCGGGTCCGCGGGTCGATCTTCAGGTCGATCACCGACAGCAGCCGGCCGAACGACAGCCCCTGGATCACCGGCCGCGGGTTGCCCGCCGGGTCGGTCACGGTGCAGTTGTACTGCTGGTGGCTATGGCCGAGGAAGAACGCGTCAACGTTGGGGCTGGCCGCCTTGGCAATGACCTGCGCCGGCCCGTCGACGCCGTTGCAGGCGTTCGGTCCGCCGTGCTCGGTCTCGTCGCCCTGATGCATCAAGACGATCTGGCTCTTCACCCCGAGCGCCTGGAGCAGCCGCGAGGCGCGGTCGATGGCCTTCACCTCGTCGCCGAACTGCAGCCCCTTGACCGCGCTCGGCACCACGACGCTGGGCAGATCGTGCAGCGTCACCCCGATCACGCCGATGTTCACCCCGCCGGAGCGGACGATCGTGAACGGCGGCAGGGCCGGCCGATTGTTTTTGGCGAAGGTGACGTTGGCGCCGAGGATCGGGAAGTGGGCGCCGCGGAACCGGGTGTCGAACTGGCAGCCGTCGACGGGATGGCAGCCGCCGTACTGCATCCGGAGCAGTTCGGCGTACCCCTCGTCGAACTCGTGGTTGCCGACCGCTTCGGCCTTGACGTGCATCGCGTTCAGGACGTCGATCGTCGGCTCGTCGTGGAAGAGTGCCGACGGCAGCGGGGAGGCCCCGACGCTGTCACCCGCGGACACCACGAACGAGTTCTTCACCTCGCTCCGCAGCTCCTTCACGTGGGCCGCGAGATAGGCCGCCCCGCCCGCGTCCACGGTGGTCCCGTCGTCCAGGAAAACGCGTCCCGACGAGCCGGCGGGCGGTTGCAGGTTGCCGTGCAGGTCGTTGAAGCCGATCACCCGGACGTCGATCGGGGTGGCCGGCGGTCGGGGATGGTGCCACTCTCCGGCGGGTGGACCGGCCTGTGCCCCGGTCGTACCGAGGGTCGCAATCAGCAGGGCGCCGGCGCCGACCGCGGCAACGCGGCGGAGGAGGTGAGGGATTGACATGGTCAGACCTTTCGGGGGTGATGGTCTCCGTGTCGACGCTTTCACAGCAGGCCCGGGTCTGAGAAGACCTGGCGGCCATCGTTTGCACAGGGTTTGAGAAAGTGGGCGACAATCAGTGCCGACTCACCACTTGCAGGAGGCCTCCGTGGCGTCGATCCGCCCCCACCGGCCCTTGGTGCTCCTGCTGATCGCCGTCGCCTCGCTGGCGGTGATCCTCGGTGTGGCGGCCATCCCGGCGCCGGCTCCCGCTCCCCCGGCCGGGCTACTCGGCGCGCTGCCCGCTCCCGCGCAGGCACCCTCGTCGCTGCGAGCTCCGGCGACCCGGGACCGCTTCTACTTCTTGTTGCCCGACCGGTTCGACAACGCCGACCCGAGCAACGACCGCGGCGGGCTGACCGGGTCGCGCGAGGTCACCGGCTTCGACCCGACCGGTTCGGCCTGGTTCCACGGCGGAGACCTGAAAGGCACCATCGCGAAGCTGGACTACATCCGCGGGCTCGGTACGTCGGCGCTCTGGCTGACCCCGGTGTTCAAGAACATGCCCGTCCAGGGACTCGGCACGCCGTACCCGGGGGCCGGCTACCACGGCTACTGGATCACCGACTTCCTCCACGTCGACCCCCATCTCGGTACGGACGCGGACCTCCGCGAGCTGATCAGCCAGGCGCACGCGCGCGGGATGAAGGTGTACTTCGACATCGTGGTGAACCACACCGCCGACGTCATCTCCCCGCAGCAGAAATCCGGCGGGCCGGCGCCGGCCGGCTACGTCGCCAAGAAGGACGTGCCGTACGTCGACGCCGCCGGCGCCGCGTTCGACGATCGCGACTACCTGATCGGCGACCAGTTTCCGATCCTGGACGCGAACCGCAGCTTCCCGTACCGGCCGGTCGCCACCGCCGGGCAGCAGAACCTGAAGAACCCGGCCTGGTTGAACGACGTGACGGTCTACCACAACCGGGGCAACACGACGTACTCCGGGGAGTCGGAGACCTATGGCGACTTCGCCGGGCTGGACGACCTGTTCACCGAGCAGCCGCGGGTGGTCACCGGGATGGAGCAGATCTTCGACTTCTGGATCCAGAACTACGGCATCGACGGGTTCCGGATCGACACCATGAAGTACGTGAACCTGGAGTTCTGGCAGCAGTTCCTGCCCCACATCCTGGCCACCGCCAAGGCGGCCGGGAAGCCGGACTTCTTCGCGTTCGGCGAGGTGTACGACCTGCTGTCCGACCCGTACCTGTCCCGCTACACCACGGCCGGGAAGAGCCAGGCCGTGCTGGACTTCACGTTCCAGCAGCAGGCCCGGAACTTCGGTGCGTCGCAGCCGACCGACCAGCTGCGGACGCTGTTCGCCGACGACGACTGGTTCACCGACGCGGACTCGAACGCATATCAGCTGCCGACGTTCCTCGGCAATCACGACATGGGCCACATCGGAGCGTTCCTGCGCGACGACAACCCCGGGGTGAGCAAGGCGGAGCTGCTGAAGCGGGACGAGCTGGTGCACGCCCTGATGTTCACCAGCCGGGGCAACCCGGTCGTCTACTACGGCGACGAGCAGGGCTTCACCGGAGCGCCCGGCGGGGACAAGGCGGGACGGCAGGACATGTTCGCGAGCAAGGACGCCGACTACTCGAACACCGGCAGCGACGCCGGGCTGAACGACGACATCGGTTCCGACAAGACCCCGGCGGACGACGACTTCGACCCGAACCATCCGCTCTACCGAACCATCGCGACCCTGTCCCGACTGCGGGAACAGAATCCGGCGCTGGCGGACGGCATCCAGCAGGTCCGCTCCTCGTCGTCGAAGGCCGGGATCTTCGCGTTCTCCCGGCTCGATCCCGGCGCCGGGATCGAGTACGTCGTCGTTTTCGACAACGCGGTCGGTGAGGCGTCGGCGACCGTGCCGACGTACTCGGCGGGAATGGAGTTCGACAAGATCTGGGGCACTGACTCGGCGCCGGCCTCGCTCACCTCGGCGAGCGACACGACGCTCGGCGTGAGACTGCCCGGGCTGTCCGCGGCGGTCTACCGGGCCCGGGCGGCGGTGGCACCGGTCACGGCCGCGCCGTCGGTGTCGATCTCGGCGCCGGCGGAGCTCAGCGGCCGGCCGGAGATCTCGGCGACGGTCGGCGACGACTCACCGTCCGAGGTGTCGTTCTATGCCGACGCCGGTCAGGGCTGGCGGCTGCTCGGCACCGACGACAGCGCGCCGTACCGGGTGTTCCCCGACGTCAGCGGCTGGCCGGCCGGCACCGCGCTCCGGCTGGCCGCGGTGGTCCGAGACGACGCCGGGTCCGGCGCGGAGGCGCAGACCACGGCGACGGTCGTCGCGGCTCCCCCGGCGGCGTCGACGACGGCGATCGTGCACTACCGGCGGTCGGACGGCGCGTACGCCGACTGGGGCCTGCACGTCTGGGGCGACGGTCTGGCCGACGGGGTGGCGACGGACTGGAGCGCGCCACGGACGCCGAGCGGGCGGGACGACTTCGGCGAGGTGTTCCAGGTGCCGCTGACCGACCCGACGCCGTCGCTGAGCTTCATCATCCACAGGCCCAACGGTTCAGCGGTGCCTGCCAGCCAGGAACCGGGCGGCAACCAGGCCTTCGTGCCGGCCGAGCACCGGGAGGTCTGGATCGTCAGCGGGGACCCGACCCTGCACACCTCCCGCCCCTGAGGATCTCCGCCCCACCTCGCGCTCGACTGGCGGCTCGCCAGAGCTCAGAGGTGGGTGTGGCGCGGGATGCGCTGACAGTGCGGGCAGCGATAGGACGAGCGGTTCATGAACGGCTCCCGACGGATCGGGGTGCCGCAGCGCTCGCACGGTTCGCCCTCGCGGCCGTACGCCTTCAGGGACCGGTCGAAGTAGCCGCTGGACCCGTTGACGTTGACATACAGCGAGTCGAAGGACGTACCGCCCTCGCCGAGCGCGTCGCGCATCACCGCGGCGGCCTGGTCCAGCACGTCGTACGCGGCCTTGCGGGTCAGGGTCTCGGTCGCCTTCGCGTAGTGCAGCCGTGCCCGCCACAGCGCCTCGTCGGCATAGATGTTGCCGATTCCGGAGACCAGCGTCTGATCGAGCAGCGCGCGCTTGACCCCGGTGTGCTTGCGTCGCATCCGCGCCGCGACGGCGGCCCGGTCGAACTCGGGGTCGAACGGGTCGCGTGCGACGTGGGCCACCTCCGCCGGCAGCTCCGCACCGCCCGGCGACAGCGACAGGCCGCCGAACATCCGCTGGTCGACGAACCGGACCTCAGGGCCGGAGTCGAGACTGAACCGGATCCGGGTGTTCCGCTGGTCGGGTTCGCCGGGCTGAGCCACCAGGAACTGGCCGCTCATGCCGAGGTGGGCGAGGATGGCGTCGCCGTCGACCAGCGGCAGCCAGAGATACTTTCCGCGCCGTCTGGGCTCGGTGAAGGTGCGTCCGACCAGGGACGATGCGAAGTCGTCCGCGCCCAGCAGGTGCCGTCGGACGGGACGCGGATGGAGCACCTCGACGCCCTCGATCCGGCGTCCGGTCAGCGCCAGGGTCAGTCCGCGGCGGACGACCTCGACCTCGGGAAGCTCGGGCATGGTTTGCTGCCGGACGGCTGCGGCGACCGTCAGACGGACGGGTCGGTGACGGGCTGCTGGGACTTGAGCGCGGCGAACGCGGTGGCCGCCGCGTTCTGCTCGGCCTCCTTCTTGTTGCGACCGGCGCCGGGCCCGAAGCGGCGGCCGTCGATCAGCACCATCGCCTTGAAGGACTTGGCGTGGTCGGGGCCGGACTCACTGACCTCGTACGCCGGCACACCGAGGCCGCGCAGCGACGCGATCTCCTGCAGGCTGGTCTTCCAGTCCAGGCCGGCGCCACGGGTGGCGACTTCGGCCATCAGCTCGTCGAAGAGGTGGTGGACGAACACCCGGCCCGCATCGATGCCGTGCGCGACGAAGACCGCTCCGATCACGGCCTCCATCGTGTCGGCCAGGATCGAGGACTTGTCGCGGCCGCCGGTGGCCTCCTCACCGCGACCGAGCTTGAGCAGGGCACCGAGATCCAGCCCGCGCGCGACGTCGGCGAGCGCGCGGGAGTTGACCACCGCCGCCCGCAGCTTCGCGAGCTGCCCCTCGGACAGCTCGGGATGCGTGCTGAAGAGATGCTCCGTGACGACCAGGCCGAGCACCGAGTCGCCCAGGAATTCCAGCCGTTCGTTGGTCGGCAGTCCGCCCTGTTCGTACGCGTACGACCGGTGGGTCAGGGAAAGCTCCAGCAGGTCGGGGGCCATGGCCAGGCCGAGCCCCTCGATCACCTCGACGACGGAGAGATGGGAAGCGCCCACCTCGGTGTCGGTCATTTCAGCCGGTTGCTCAGCTGGAGAGGACCTGGCGGCGCTGGCCGCGCGGACCGTACTGGCCGCAGGACGGGCAGGCTGTGTGCGGCAGGTGCTTCTCGCGGCATGCCGGGTTCGCGCAGGTCACCAGAGCCGGCGCGGTGGTCTTCCACTGCGAACGGCGATGGCGGGTGTTGCTGCGCGACATCCGTCGCTTCGGTACGGCCACGATCTGTCTCCTACTCGTTCTCCGGGCCTCGCCCGGAGGTCATCTCACCGGTGGTGCGGTATTCAGGGTAAAACGTCCACGCATGATCAGTCGAGCGTGGAGAGCTTTTCCCACCGCGGATCGATCGGCGCGTCGTGGCCGTGCTCCGGGTGGGCGTTGAGATTGGCGCCACACTCGGCGCACAACCCCAGGCAGTCCTCCCGGCACAACGGCTGGAACGGCAGATCCAGCACCACCGCGTCACGGAGCAGCGGCTCGAGGTCGATCAGGTCGCCCTCCAGCCGGCCCGCCTCCTCCTCGACCGCCTCACTCTCGGGGTGGACGTACAGCTCCTGGAGGTCGACGACCAACTCGTCGGAGACCTCGGTCAGACACCGTACGCACTCCCCGCGCAGCTGCGCGGTCGCGGAGCCGGTCACCAGCACGCCCTCGATCACTGACTCGAGCATCAGGTCGAGGTCGATCGGCGAACCCGGTGGCACCGCGATCACCTCGATACCGAGATCGTTCGGAGCCTCGACGGTGCGTCGGATCCGCTTCATCCCGCCCGCGCCGCGACCCAACTCGTGGGTGTCGACGACGAGCCCAGAATGCGGATCGAGCGGGCGATGTGGCGAACGCATCGCAACCCCTCCAAGCCGAACGGTCCTGATGTCCAGGTGACCGACGTACCAGCCTACCGGCTCTGTGACGACCCGCCAAAACGACTCCCGCCGGCTCCCCTCAGCTCTCCTCAGCTCTCCCAGTTCCGAAACTGTCGACTTACGACACCGACACGCCGGTGTCGGATGCCGCAAGTCGACAGTTGCCGGAAGGACCGGGTGGGGTGGGCCGGTTCGGCTACAGGTCGGCGTCGAGCCCCGAGCGCTCGGCGAGGCGGGCGCGTGCGGTCTTCACCTGACTGCTGGTCTTGTGCAGCACCGACTCGAAGCTGGCCATCCGGGCGTCGATGAAGATGTCGGTCTCCTTGCGGAGCGCGGCGGCCTCGTCCTCGGCCTCGGCGATCAGCTCGGCGGCCCGCTCCTTGGCCGCCTTGACGATCTCGGAGTCCTCGGCCAGCTCGGCGACCTGTTCGCGGGCGACGGCGAGGAGCTTCTCCGCCTCGGCCTCGCCCTCGTTGACCTTGGCCTGGCTCTCGTCGATGACCTCCTGCGCCTCGGCGATCTCGTCCGGAAGGTGGTCGATGATGTCGTCGATCGTGGTCAGCACGTCACCGCGGTTGATCACGCAGGACGCCGACATCGGCATCGATCGGGCGCCGGCGATCGTCTCACGCAGCTGCCTCAGCCGGTCCTCGGCGCTGCCGCGCTCCACCATCTCCGACCTGCTTCCTCACTGCGTCCCGTGTTCACTGCTTCGGGGCGGCGGCTCGCTCCCGCGCCCGGGCAATCGTACGTTCCGCGATGTCCTCAGGCAGGAACTGCTCGACATCGCCGCCCAGCACCGCGACTTCGCGGACCAGGCTGGACGAGACGTACGCCCACTGGGCCGCCGTCGGCAGGAACAGCGTGTCGACACCACTGAGTCGCGAGTTCATCTGGGCCATCTGCAGCTCGTAGTCGAAGTCGGACACGAATCGCAGGCCCTTGATGATCGCGTCGGCCCCGACCTGGGCGCAGAAGTCGACCAGTAGGCCGTCGAACGTCTGAACGCTGACCCCGTCGAGCTCGGCACAGGCCTCGCCGATCATCTCGACCCGCTCGTCGGGAGTGAACAGCGCATTCTTGCTCATGTTGGCGCCGACGGCGACGACGACGGTGTCGAACAGGGTCGCGGCTCGGTTGATGATGTCGAGGTGACCGAGGGTCACCGGATCGAACGAACCTGGACAGACCACTCGGGACATCTCAGACCTCGCTTCGTCATGTGACGCTCGGAACTCGGGGCGCGACCGGCTCGTCGGGGACGGCCGCGAAGATCAGCGTCGTCTCACCGTAGTCGCGGCGCCGGGTCTCCCGGACGCCCGGTGGCCAGCAGAGATCCGCATCGCGCTTGGAGCGTTCGATCACGAGCAGGGCATCGGGCGCGAGCCAGCGCTCGGCAAGCAGGTGGCCGAGGACATCGCTCAGGTCGTCGGCCGGCAGCGCATAGGGCGGATCGACGAACACGACGTCGTACGTTCGTGCCGGCCGCGCGCGCACGACCCGCTCGACCCGGTCGTTCCGGATGTCGACCACGCCGCTCAGCTCGAGTTCCGCGACGTTGCGACGGATCAGGGCGGCGGAGCGCGACGACGACTCGACCAGCAGAACGTGGCCGGCGCCGCGACTCGCCGCCTCCAGGCCGACGGCCCCCGAGCCCGCGTAGAGGTCGGCGACGGCCAGCCCGGCCAGACTGGAGTCGGCGTCACCGGCGGCGGTTCCGGCCCACGATGCGATCGCGGAGAACAGCGCCTCGCGGACCCGGTCGGTGGTCGGCCGGGTCGCGTCGCCGGCCGGCACGGCGATCCGGCGGCCGCGGTGGCTGCCGGCGATGATCCTGGTCATGTCCGCTCCAGCCAGTCCCCCGCGGCCTGCCGCTCGACGTGGGTGACGATGTCGGAGAGACCGGGATCGGTCAGCTCGGGGTCGGCTGCGACACAGGCTTCGGCGATCTCGCGTGCCTCGGCGATCAGCTCGGCGTCGTCGAGCACCCGGAGCAGCCGCAGGCTGGACCGGCCGCCGGACTGGCTCGCACCGAGCACGTCACCCTCCCGCCGCTGTTCGAGGTCGACGTCGGCCAGTACGAACCCGTCGCGGGTGCTCGCCACCGCGTCGAGCCGGTCCCGTGCGGTGGTCCCGGCGTCGGAGGTGGTCAGCAGCAGGCAGACCCCGGGGTGGCCGCCCCGGCCGATCCGGCCGCGCAGCTGGTGCAGCTGGGAGATACCGAACCGATCCGCGTCGCAGATCACCATCATCGAGGCGTTCGGCACATCCACGCCGACCTCGATCACCGTCGTCGCGACCAGGACGTCGGTCTCACCGGCCGCGAAACGGCTCATCGCGGCGTCCTTCTCGTCGCTGCTCAGCTGACCGTGCAGGAGGTCCACGGTCAGTTCCCGCAGTGGGCCGGCGGCCAGCTCGGCGAACACATCGGTGGCCGCGGCCGCCGGCTCCCGCTCCTCGCCGTCCAGCCCTCGATCCCCGAACGCTCCGCCGGTCTCCTCGGCGTAGGGATCGGCGGTCCGCTTCTTGGTCTCGCTGGAGATCCGGGCGCAGACGACGTACGCCTGTCGGCCGAGCGCCACCTCCTCCACGATTCGCTGCCAGGCCCGGTCGACCCAGCCCGGGTGGTTCTTCGCATCGACCACGACCGTGCTCACCTCGGCGCGGCCGGCCGGCACCTCTTTCAGCGTCGACACCTCGAGATCGCCGAACACCGTCATCGCCACTGACCGCGGGATCGGTGTCGCCGTCATCACCAGCACGTGTGGCTGCGCGGTCGCCTTGGCGCTCAGCGCGGCCCGCTGCTCGACCCCGAACCGATGCTGCTCGTCCACCACGACCAGGCCGAGGTCGGCGAACTGGACGCCCTCGCCGAGCAGGGCGTGCGTACCGATCACGATGCCCGCCTCCCCGGACGCGGCCTTCAGCAGGACCGCTCGTTTCTGCGCCACCGACATCGATCCGGTCAGCAGCACGACATCCGTCGAGGGGCCCACGCCGGCCAGCAGACCACCTCCGGCGAGCTCACCGAGCAGCCGCAGCACGGTCTGGTAGTGCTGGGTGGCGAGCACCTCGGTCGGCGCCAGCAGGGCCGCCTGACCACCGGCATCGACCACCGCGAGCATGGCCCGCAGTGCGACGATCGTCTTGCCGGAGCCGACCTCGCCCTGGAGCAGGCGTTGCATGGGCTGGCCGCGGGCCGAGCTCGGCCATCAGCAGCTCGCTCACCTCGACCTGACCTGCGGTCAGGGTGAACGGCAGCTTCGCGTCGAACGCGGCGAGGAGCCCGTCGTCGGCGGGCACCCGTGGCACAGCCCCGTGCGCCTTGGCGTCCGCCCGCCGCCGGGCCATGGTCAGCTGGAGCGCGAACGCCTCCTCGAAGCGGAGCCGGTTCCGACCGCCGTCGATCTCGCCGGCGGTCTGCGGCTGGTGGACCGCGCGGTAGGCCTCCTCCAGCCCGATCACCCCGGCCTGTCGCCGGACGGCGGGCGGCAACGGGTCGGGCAGCCCGGTCAGCTGGTCGAGGACCAACCCGACCGACTGCGCGATCGTCCAGGTCCGCAGCTTGCTGGTCGCCGGATAGAGCCCGATCAGCGGCTGCCGGGTGACCTCGGCGAGCACCGCGTTGCGCTTCGCGCCGCCGACGATCTCGCCGTCGTCGCCGAGGATGACGAAGTCCGGATGGGTCAGCTGTCTGTTGCCGCGGAACGCGCCGACCTTGCCCGCGAAGATGCCGCGGGCCCCCGGCTGGAGCTGTCGGCGCCAATAGTCGATCACCTGCGGCTTACCGAAGAAGGTGAGCTCGAGCTCGCCATGGTCGTCGCTGATCACCGAGGTCAGCCGACTGCTCGGGCCGGCCCGGCCGCCGCGGTCGCCGTGCAACCGATGGACGTCGGTACGCAGCACCTTGGCCAGCACGGCGACCTCCTCCCCGGGATACAACTGGCTCAGGTCACTCAGCTCGGTGCCCGAGAAATACCGCCGCGGGACGTGCAGCATGAGCTCGCCGACGGTCCGCACCCGGAGCTTCTCGAACTCCTTCGCGGTCGGGCCGAGGACCCGGTCGAGTCGCTCGTCCAGCCGGGCATAGGTCTCGGTCCGCCAGCCGCCGGCCGGGCCTGTGCCGACCGGGCCCGTGCCAACCGGCTTCGTGCCGACCGGACTCATTCGAGACCGATCAGGAGGAGATAGCGGCTCTGGCCGCCGTCGATCCGCTCGATCTCGAGCGTCCGGTTGGCGACTCTCACCCGCCCTTCCAGGTCGTCGAGCAGGTCCGGACCGGCGTCCTGCCCGGCGATCAGGGTGAGCAGCTCGCCACCACCGGCCAGCAGGCGGTCGATCACGTGGGCGCCCACCTCGGCCACCGAGTCGCCGATCTCGACGACGTCGCCCTGGACCAGGCCGAGCACGTCGCCCGGACGGCACGGTCCGGCCATCGTCATGGCCGGCCGCTCGGCGACCGTGACCGCGGCGTGTCGGGTCTGGCCGGCGGCACTGCTCATGGCAACCACGGTCGCGTCGAAGTCGGCCGTCGGTTCGTGGACCGCGAGCGCAGCCAGGCCCTGGACCTGGGCGCCGGTCGGGATGACGGCGATCCGTCTGGTGTCCGACCGCAGCCGGATAGCGAGCCGGCGGGCCAGCGCCAGCGTCGCCGGGTCGTTCGGCAGCACCACGACGTCACCGTGGGCGGCGGCAATCACCCCGGCGAGCTCCTCCGACGAGACCTCGTCGGACGGGCCGGTGGACCACGGGCACCGCGCCCATCGCCTCGGCGGCGTCGGCCAGACCCGACCCGGCGACGACCGCGACGACGGTCCTGGTCGCGACCGCAGGCACCGCCCCAGATCCGGGGTCCAGGGGCAGCAGCGGGCCGAGCGCGGTGACCCGAATCCGGCTGGGCACGCCGCGGCCGAGTGCCGCCTCGACCGCGGCCCCGGCGTCCGTCAGGTGCACGTGCACCTGAGCCACGGTCTGATCCCCCACGACGACGACGCTACGACCGAGCGCCGACAGTTCCCGGCGGAGTTCGTCGATCGCCCCTACCGACGCGCCGCGGAGGGCGTACATCACCTCGTACTCCATCGGCGCGCCCGGGGCGACCGTCGGCACGGACGCGGCGACGGCGCCGTCGGGGGGCACCGGCAGCGGCTGGGCCGGCGGGCCGCCGAGCGCCTCGACCAGAACGTCGATCAGCAGCACGAAGGCCTGCCCGCCGGCGTCGACCACACCGGCCCGGCCGAGCACGTCGAGCTGGTCGGGCGTCCGCGCCAACGCCTCATACGCTCCGCGCTGGGCAGCCACCGCGACGGTCAAGGCATCGCCGACGCCGGCGCGAGTGGCGGCTGCCTCCGCTGCGGAGATCGCTGCCTGTTCGGCGACCGTGAGGATAGTGCCGACGACAGGCTCGGCGACGGCCTGGTCGGCCGCGTCCGAGACGGTCCGCAGCAGCGCAGCCACCACCGCCCCTGGCGGCAGAACGGCGAGCTTGGCCGGGTCGCGGGCCAACGCGCGGCAGACGCTGGTGAACATCTCCGCGACGATCGCTCCGGAGTTGCCGTGCGCGGAGAGAATTGCCGCCTGGACCACGTCGTCGAGCGTCGCCCGGTCGAACCGCGTGGCTCCGGCAGCGATTCCGGCCAGGGTCAGCTCGAGATTGGAGCCGGTGTCGGCGTCGGAGATCGGGAACACGTTCATCGCGTTCAGCGCCGGCGCGGACTGCGAGATCACCTGGGAGGATCGGCGGAGCCAGGTGTCGCCGAGTTGCCACAGGGTGGGTAGGGGTTCGACCCGATCAGGCCCGTCGAGCGCGGTGGTCCGAGGGGACGAGCCGCTCCCGGCTGGCGTGGGCACGTGGTCACCCTATCCGCGGGGCAGCCGATCTCGATCCGCGATTCGCGCCGCTGCGTCGGTGTCGGGTATTCTGTTCCGGTTGCCCTCGCGGGTGACGCCTGTCCATGAACCTGTTCGAACCGTTTGACTGTGTGGGAGTGTCTGGAAATGGCCGCCGTGTGCGACATCTGCGCGAAGAGCCCCGGCTTCGGCCACAACGTGCCGTGGTCGAAGAAGAAGACCAAGCGGCGCTGGGATCCGAACATCCAGCGTGTGCACGCGAAGATCGGCGGCACCTCGCGCCGGCTGAACGTCTGCACCTCCTGCATCAAGGCCGGCAAGGTCACCCGCTGACCTGAGGTCCGCGCATCGCAGGCCCGCTCCCGATTCGGGGGCGGGCCGTTTTGCGTCGCCGGTCCGTGCGTACGAACCCGAGAATCCGTCCCTCGCCGCCCGCCCGACGGCGACGCCACGCGCGACGCGATCAGCCGGAGCCGGTCGAGGGACCGGTTTTCGGGTTTCTCAGCCGCTGCCGGCCGAGGTTCGCGCCTCGATCGCCCGGACCACAGCCACCATGTCCTCGCCGCCCAGGCCCAGCGCCTCGGCCTCGGCGAACAGTGATCGGCTGATCTCCAGCAGCGGCGCGGCGATGCCGAGCTCTCTGGCGCGGTCGGAGACAAGTCGACTGTTGTAGTGCACGTCGCGAATGGACGCCTGGACCGCGAAGTCGCCGCCGAGCAGCTTGGCGAGCTTGATCCGCGAGACGTCGCTGGCGAGCTGGCCGCCGTCCAGCACCGCCCGGAAGGCGTCGAGGTCCAGGCCGGAAGCCACCGCGAAGTGGTAAGCCTCGGCGAGCGCGCCGACGCCGGCGATCAGATAGAGATTGACGGCCAGCTTGGTGCCGAGCGCGTTCGGCACGATCCCGCACGGCACGATCTGCGCGCACATGGGTTCGATCAGCCCGGCGATCTCCGCGACATCGGCGGCCTCACCGGCGAGCATCGCCACCAGCCGGCCGGCCTCGGCCGGCACCCGGGAGCCTGACACCGGTGCCTTCGACATAGCGACCACCGACCGCCACCACATCGCGGGCCAGCTTCGTCGAGAAGTCGGCATCCGTCGTGCCCATCGGCACGATGGTATGGCCGCCGACCCGCGCCGCGAACCGGTCGCCATGGCGATCGAGAACCGCGTCGACCGCCGAGAAGTCGGCCAACATCAGCAGCACGATCCGGGTCCGGCCGAACAGCTCGTCGAGGTCCGCAGCGACCTCGGCGCCGAGCTCTACGAGCGGTGCTGTCTTGTCGGCGGTTCGGTTCCAGACCACGAGCGGTACGCCCGCCCGCGCCAGGTGCTCCGCCATCGGCCGCCCCATCACGCCGATCCCGGCGAACCCGACACGCTCGTCCACGCAGCACAGTGTGGCGACCGGCCGGCATCCAGGGGCGAGGGTCAGAACCGCCGCGCCCGGCACGATTCCCGCCAATTCTGTTGCCCGACCCGAGGCGCCGAATGGTCCGGCAGTATCGGGGCCAGACCGACCCGGGACAGCACATGCGAGTGCGGGGCCGAGTGTCCACTTCCGTTCGCCGAGTCGACGGGCGGCGAGCCAAAGCGCGCGGAGCGCGGACGGTGCCGAGCGGAGCAGTCGGACTACGCCTGGATGACGAGGGGGATGATCATCGGACGGCGGCGGTGGGTGTCGTTGACCCAGCGACCGACCCGACGGCGGATGAGTTGCTGCAGCTGGTAGGTGTCCTGCACTCCGTCGGCCAGCGCGTCCTCGAGATCGCCTACGATCAGCCGGATCACCGGGTCGAAGACGTGATCGTCCTCGGCGAACCCCCGGGCATGGATCTCCGGACCACTGATGATCTTGGAGGTATGGGTGCTGATCACGGTGATCACCGAGATGAACCCCTCCTCGCCGAGGATCCGGCGATCCTTGAGCGAGGCCTCGGAGATGTTGCCGACCGACGCACCGTCGACGAAGATGTAGCCCGCATCCACGCTGCCCGTCCGCCGGGCGCGTCCCTGCTGGAGATCGACCACGGTGCCGTCCTCGGCCAGGATCACCCGGTCGCGCGGTACGCCGGTGGCGACGGCCAGGTCGCCGCAGGCGATCAGGTGCCGGGTCTCGCCGTGCACCGGCATCACGTTGCGCGGCCGGATCACGTTGAAGCAGTAGAGCAGCTCCCCGGCGGCGGCGTGGCCCGAGACGTGGACCAGCGCGTTGCCCTTGTGCACGACCCGGGCGCCTTGCCGGCTGAGTCCGTTGATCACCCGGTAGATCGCGCTCTCGTTGCCGGGGATCAGCGAGCTGGCCAGCACCACGGTGTCGCCCGGCTCGAGGGAGATCACCGGGTGCTCGCGGTTGGCCATCCGGGACAGTGCCGACAGCGGCTCGCCCTGAGACCCGGTGGAGATGATCACCACGTCCTCGGGCCGGTGGTTCTCGATGTCGCGCAGCTCGATCAGCGTGTCACCGGGCACGTGCAGGAAGCCGAGGTCGCGGGCCACACCCATGTTGCGGACCATCGAGCGGCCGACGTACACCACCTTGCGGCCGTGGGCCACCGCCGCGTCCATCACCTGCTGGACCCGGTGCACGTGGGAGGCGAAGCAGGCCACGATGATCCGTTGCCGGCTGTTGGCGAACACCCGGTCCAGTGCGGGTCCGATGTCGCGTTCGGGGGTGGTGAAGCCCGGTACCTCCGCATTGGTGGAGTCGATCATCAGCAGATCGACACCCTCCTCGCCGAGCCGGGCGAACGCGCGCAGATCGGTGATCCGGCCGTCCAGCGGAAGCTGGTCCATCTTGAAGTCGCCGGTATGCAGCACGGTGCCCGCCGACGTCCGGACGAACACCGCCAATGCGTCGGGGATCGAGTGGTTGACGGCCACGAACTCGAGGTCGAAATTCCCGATCCGGAGCCGCTCGGAGTCGGTCACGGTCCGTAGATCGGTGCCGCGGAGCCGGTGCTCGCGGATCTTCTCCTGGAGCAGCGCCAAGGTGAGCTTCGAGCCGAACAGCGGGATGTTCGCGCGCTGCCGGAGCAGGTACGGCACGGCGCCGATGTGGTCCTCGTGGCCGTGGGTGAGAACGAGTCCCACCACGTCGTCCAGTCGGTTCGCGATCGCCTCGAAGCCGGGCAGGATGAGATCGACGCCGGGATGGTGGTCGTCCTCGGGGAACAAGACGCCGCAGTCGATCAGCAGCAGCTGGCCGCGATGCTCCAGCACCGCCATGTTCCGGCCGATGTCGCCGAGCCCGCCGAGTGGCGTCACGCGGAGCGCGTTGCCCGGAAGGGAGGGCGGAGACTTCGTCGCTGGCACGGCCGCCACCCTAACAAGACGACCCTGACCAGTCGTCGGCCAGCCGGACTGCACTCCGTCCACCCCTGTCGACAACTTTGCACCCCCCGTCACGGTTTGCACCCTCCACAGGCGGTGCAGACCCTGATACAGGGTGCAAAGTTTCGCGGGGAACTGCGGTTGCGAGTGAGGGAGCACGTGCGCGAGCCGGGAAATAAACGAGTCCGTGACCGCCTGCTCGGGGGTTCAGGTGATCACGGACTCCCACCCATAGTCACCGATCGCCCAGTGCGGCGCAGCCGAATTCCGCCGGATCCGGGTCACATTTTGGTGACGATCGGCGTGTCGTACGTGATCGGTACGATCACTCCTCGTGGTTTCGTACGCGCCCGGTCCTGACTCCGTTCGGCTCGCCCTGCCCGCGGAGGCGCCGGCCATTGCCGCGATCCAGCGCCGTAGCTGGGCCCAGCGGCTGGCCCCGGAGCTCGCCGCCCTCCTCGACGAGGTCGACCTGGAGGCGATGACCGAGGCCTGGCACCGGGCCATCATCCGCCCCCGGCCGCCCGGTTCCGGGTGCTGGTCGCCCTGGCCGGCTCGGCCGGACCGGGGGCGGCCGATCAGCTGCGAGGAGTGGTCGGATTCGCGGCGACCGTGCCGTGCGCGGACGCAGACGCCGCCGCCTCCGACGGGGAGATCGACGAGTTCGTGATCGATCCACCCGCACAACGGCTGGGCCACGGATCGCGGCTGCTCAACGCCTGCGTGGACACGCTCCGGGCCGACGGCTTCACCCGGGCCCGCTGGTGGCTGGCCTCGACCGACGATCCGCTGCGGCGGTTCCTCACCACCGCGGGCTGGGCCCCGGACGGGGCCTCCCGCGAGCTGGGGGTCGACGACGAGGAGCATCCGCAGGTCCGGGTCAAGCAGGTCCGGCTGCACACCGACCTCGTCGCCGAGTGAGCCATTCGGCGTCACCGCGACAGTTCGTCACTGCGAGAGGGCGACGTGGTCGCCGGCCACCTCCGCGGTGACTCCGGTGTCGTCGATGCTGATCGCGGTCAGCTTCAGGCCGAGCGGGATGCCGGTAACGTCGACCGGCTTGACGAGGGTCCGGATCAGCAGGTCGACCACCGTCTGCGGCAGCGTGATGTTGGCGACCGCGACCGACGGGTCGGCCAGTGTCAGGGTCTGGGCGGCCACATCGAGGCTCGGCCGGCCGGTCACGACGACATCCAGTGACTGCCCGAGGACCGAGGTCGACCGGGTGAAGGAGACCTTCCCGTCACCGGCCGGGGTGATCTGTTCGCCGATCAGTCCGGAGAGCTCCGCCAGATCGATCGATGCCGTGCCCTGGACGTGGTCGGCGGTGGAGGTCGTGAACTGGTCGTCGCTGCGTACGCCGGTGGCGGTCACGTCGAGATGACGGACCTGGAGCTTCGCGCCGTTCGTGCTCCCGACGTCGTCGGCCTGGACGCGGACCGCGGCGATGTCACCCTGGATCACCTGCGGCAGGAACGGGAAGCCGCCGACGTCGACGGTCGGTGTCGCCGGCGTACCCAGCTCGGGCTGCAGCCGGCCGGCCACCGAGCTCTCGGCCCACGCCCGAGCCGCGAAGTCGCCGCCGACGAGCAGCCCTACCAGCACGACGACGGCGAGCACGACCACGACGACCGTACGCACCGGCGAGCGGCGTGGCTGCGGAGGCTGAGCCGGCATGATCACGGTGGACTCACCCGAGCTCAAGGATCGACTCCATTCCGACCGTCAGTCCGGGCCGGGAGCCGACCGCCCGGATACCGGCCAGCACCCCGGGCATGAACGAGACCCGGTCCAACGAGTCGTGACGGATGGTCAGGGTCTCCCCCGGATCGCCGAACAGCACCTCCTGATGGGCGACCAGCCCCCGCAGTCGGACGCCGTGCACCCGGATCCCGTCCACCTCGGCACCGCGAGCGCCGGCGAGCTCCTGGGTCGTCGCGTCCGGCGGCGCGCCCAGTCCCGCCGATGATCGGGCCGCCGAGATCCGGCGAGCGGTCGCCGCCGCGGTGCCGGACGGCGCGTCCGCCTTGTCCGGATGGTGCAGCTCGATGATCTCCGCGCTCTCGTAGAACCGGGCGGCCTGCTCGGCGAAGTGCATCATCAAGATCGCGCCGATCGAGAAGTTCGCGGCAACGATCACCCCGACCTCCGGTCGGTCCGCAAGCAGGCTGCGCACCGACGACAGCCGCTGCTCGGTGAACCCCGTCGTCCCGACCACGGCATGGATGCCGTGCTCGGCGTACCAGGCGATGTTGTCCAGGACCGCGTCCGGATGGGTGAAGTCGACCGCGACCGCGCAGCTCTCGGCTGACGTACGGTCGTCGCCGACGTCGAGGGCCGCGCCGAGTTCCAGATCGTCCGCCGCATCCACCGCCCGGCAGACCTCGGCACCCATCCGCCCGCGGGCTCCGAAAACGGCCACCCTGATCATCGATCACCTCTTCGTCTCGTCAGAGGAGAAGGCTATCGGCGGCCGACGATCCGGCCGCACGCCTGGGCCGGACGTGATGCGTCCGAGGCGCCGTCTGCGGTTCTCATGGTCGGTGCCGACGGGGTCAGCTCGCCCGATCGATGCTCACTCTTGAGCCTGTGCGCCCCAGCCGTGCCATGAGGTGATCTCGATCAGCGCGCTGATCCGCGGGCTCTCCCGGTTCGGGTAGGGGCCGACCCCGTAGTGCTGCGCGAGACGGTCGATGTCGACAAGCTCGGTGTCGTCCCGCCATTCGTTGATCCGCCCGCGAACGGACACATGTGTTCCCCAGTTGTCGCCGTCGAGCACCGTGAGACTCACCTTGGGGTTGCTCCGCATGTACTCATTGCGCTTCCGACCCGCGTCCATGTTCACCAGGATCCGACCGTCGGCGTCGAGGAGGTACCAGGTCGCGACGGAGACTGGTTGTCCGTCTTCGCGCACCACGGCAATGACCGCGGGGTTGGGCCGGGCCAGCAGGTCGCGTGCCTTCTCGGTAAGCGGCGGTTTGGGCACGATGGAACTCCTCGGACACGAGGCCCACCGGGACGGGGCCAGCTCGGTGGCGTCCAGGATATGCACGTCGCCGGGGCGTCTACGCACCGTGGCCGAGCCGGTCGGCCAGTAGGCTCGGGCAATGGCCGATCATGATCACGGTGGGCAGCACTGGCACGGGCGGCACGGCCACGGGGGGACTGACGAGCAGGCGGGGCACGCACACGGCGTGATGAGTGGACCGATCGTCCGCCCCTACGATCTGCTGGTCGGCGGACTGCTGATGCGGGGGACGTACGCCTCGATCGTCGAGCTGCTCGCCACCACGGTCCCGACCGAGGGCACGGTGGTCGACATCGGGACCGGACCCGGCCGGATGCCGGCACTGCTCGGGCGCCGCCGCGGAGATCTGTCGGTGATCGGCGTCGACCCGTCGGCGGACATGCTCGGGCGGGCCCGTCGGCGGGCGGACGGCCTCGCCAACGTCATGTTCGTGGAGGCCGGCTCCGAGGAGCTGCCCATGGCGGACAACTCGGCGGACGCGGTGATCTCCAGTCTGAGCTCGCACCACTGGGCCGATCCGAAGGCCGCCCTGGCCGAGCAGGCCCGGATCCTGAAGTTCGGTGGCCGGCTCTGGCTGATCGACCTGGCACGGCACCTGGCCGACGACATCGCGCCGACCGTGGCCCGCTCCGGCCTGAGCCTGCTCGCTGAGCCGAGTCCGTTCGGCCGCCTCGCCCGGCGCCGGTTCGTGACGATCGCGGCGCTCAAGCCCGGCTGAGCCGATCGGCCGACGGAGCGCGACAGTCCGCTGGCCCGGGCCGTTTTCTGACTTTCCGCGATGCTGAGTCAAACGCGTCCAGCCTGAAGGGCTCCGCTGTCCGGCGGCGGAGAGCCTCACCAGCTGGAGCCCGAGCTCCGGGCCGGGCAGGACGATCGACCCGCTCTGGCCCACTGGGAATTCGGACGCGTCGATCACGGCCGGCCTACCGCTCCCGACGACGACGGCCGATCAGACCCTCATCCATACCGACGTGTCGCTCACAGCCGGTTCCGACTTCTCGGTGACGTTCCCGACGGGCTAACCGAGTAGGCGGGTGATCCGGCGGCGGTCGAACTTCGGTCCGACCACCGCCAGCAGGGGCGGCTGCGCGAACAGCGCGGCCGCCTCGGCTCGCAGCTCGTCGGCGGTGACAGCCTCGTAGCGCTCCAGGATCTCCGGCAGCGTACGTTCGTCGCCGAGCAACGCGGTCGTGCCCAGCCGGCCCATCCGCGCGGACGGGTTCTCGTACGCGAGCACGGTCTGCCCGCGCAGCTGTCCCTTGGCGCGGGCCAGCTCCTCGTCGGTGACGCCGTCGGCGGCAACGTCGGCCAGCACCCCGCGGACGACCGCGACGATCTCGGGCAGCACCTCCGGCGAGCACTGCCACTCGGTGCTCCACAGCCCGGCGTCGGAATAGCTGGTCTCGCCCGAGTCGATGCCGTACGTCAGGCCCCGCCGCTCGCGTACCTCGACGAACAGCCGGGACGACATCCCGCCGCCGACGATCGACGACAGCAGCCCGACCGGGTAGCGGCGGTCGTCGAACACGGCCGGCCCGGGCAGCGCCAGGACGACGCTGCACTGTTCGGTCGGTCGACTGCGGAACTCCAACTGGCCAACAGAGCGGGACCGGAGCCGGGTCGGCCGCGGCCCGCGTGGCGTCCGGGTGGCCGGCAGCGGCAGCGCGGCCACCTGCTCCACCAGACGCTCGTGATCGACGTTTCCGGCGGCGGCCACGACCGTGGTCGCCGGCGCCGTAGTGGTGTCGCCAGTGACCGACCACCTGCCGCCGGTTCAGGTCGGCGATCGAGGTAGGTGAGCCGATCACCGGCCGGCCGAGCCCATGGTCACCGAACATCGCCTCGGCCATCAGCTCCTGCACCGACTCGGCCGGATCATCGGCATGCATGGCGATCTCGTCCAGGATCACGGCGCGCTCGGACTCGACGTCGGCGGTGCGGATCAGCGACGAGCCGATCATGTCGAGCAGGACGTCGGTCGCCAGGTCCGCGTCCACGTCGAGCACCCTGGCGTAGAAGCCGGTGTGCTCCTTGGCGGTGTACGCGTTCAGGTCGCCGCCGACCGCGTCGATCGCGGCCGAGATCTCCTCGGCGCTGCGCCGCGTCGTGCCCTTGAACAGCACGTGCTCGAGGAAGTGCGACGCTCCGTGCAGGGACGGGGTCTCGTGGCGGGACCCGACCCCGACGTACGCGCCGATGCTGAACGTCCGGCTGCCCGGCACCTTCTCGGTGACGACCCGCAGCCCGCCCGGCAGGACGGTGCTACGGATCTGCCCCGACCGGTAGGCGGCCCGGCGTGCGGGCCGCCGACCGGCGAGCGAGTCAGGCGTTGGCGACTCAGGCGTTGGCCGGCTCCTCGATCACCGGCACCAGCGACAGCTTGCCGCGGTCGTCGATCTCGGAGATCTCGACGGTCAGCTTCTGACCGACGCTGACCACGTCCTCGACGTTCTCCACCCGCGCACCGCCGGCGAGCGGACGCAGCTTGGAGATGTGCAGCAGGCCGTCCTTGCCGGGCAGCAGCGACACGAACGCGCCGAAGTTGGTGATCTTGACGACCGTACCGAGGTAGCGCTCGCCCTTCTCCGGCATGGTCGGGTTGGCGATCGCGTTGATCATCGCGCGGGCCGCCTCGGCCTTGTCGCCGGCGTCCGCACCGACGTAGATCGTGCCGTCGTCCTCGATGCTGATCTGGGCGCCGGTGTCGTCCTGGATCTGGTTGATCACCTTGCCCTTGGGCCCGATCACCTCGCCGATCTTGTCGACCGGGATGGTGATGGTGATGATCCGCGGCGCGTAGAGGCTCATCTCGTCCGGGGCGTCGATGGCCTCCGACATCACCTCGAGCAGCGTGGTCCGGGCGTCCTTGGCCTGCTTCAGCGCACCGGCCAGCACCTCGGCGGGGATCCCGTCGAGCTTGGTGTCCAGCTGGAGTGCGGTGATGTATTCCGAGGTGCCGGCGACCTTGAAGTCCATGTCGCCGAAGGCGTCCTCCGCACCCAGGATGTCGGTCAGTGCGACGTAGCGGGTCTCCCCCTCGACGGTGTCCGAGACCAGGCCCATGGCGATCCCGGCGACCGGGGCGCGCAGCGGCACACCGGCGTTCAGCAGCGACATCGTCGAGGCGCAGACCGACCCCATCGAGGTGGAGCCGTTGGAGCCGAGGGCCTCCGACACCTGCCGGATCGCGTACGGGAACTCCTCGCGGCTCGGCAGCATCGGGATGAGCGCGCGCTCGGCGAGCGCGCCGTGACCGATCTCGCGGCGCTTCGGCGACCCGACCCGGCCGGTCTCACCGGTCGAGTACGGCGGGAAGTTGTAGTTGTGCATGTAGCGCTTGGTGGTCTCCGGCGCCAGGGTGTCGAGCTTCTGCTCCAGGCTCAGCATGTTCAGCGTGGAGACGCCCAGGATCTGGGTCTCGCCGCGCTGGAACAGCGCCGAGCCGTGCACCCGCGGCAGCACCGCGACCTCGGCCGACAGGGTCCGGATGTCGGTCAGCCCGCGGCCGTCGATCCGGATCTTGTCGGTGAGGATCTTCTGCCGGACGAGCTTCTTGGACAGCGAGCGGTACGCGCCGCTGATCTCCTTCTCGCGGCCCTCGAACTGGGGTGCCAGCTGGGCCTTGATGGTGTCCTTGAGGGCGTCCGTGGCGTTCTCGCGGTCCTGCTTGTCGGCGATCGACATCACCTGGGACAGCTCGGCGGACGCGGCGGACTCGACCGCCGCGTACACGTCGTCCTGATAGTCCAGGAAGATCGGGAACTCGGCGGTGTCCTTCGGGAACTTGGCGGCCAGCTCGGCCTGCGCGTCGCACAGCGACTTGATGAACGGCTTCGCGGCCTCGAGGCCGGCGGCCACGATCTCCTCGGTCGGGGCGGTCTTGCCGCCGCGGACCAGGTCCCAGGTCTGAGCGGTTGCCTCGGCCTCGACCATCATGATCGCGACATCGCCGGAGGCGACGACCCGGCCGGCGACGACCATGTCGAAGGTCGCGTCCTCCAGCTGGTCGACGTCGGGGAAGCCGACCCACTGGTCGCCGATCAGGGCGACGCGGACGCCGCCGATCGGGCCGGTGAACGGCAGCCCGGCGAGCTGGGTGGACAGCGACGCGGCGTTGATCGCGACCACGTCGTAGGTCTTGTTCGGGTTCAGCGCCATCACGGTGACGACGACCTGGACCTCGTTCCGCAGGCCCTTGACGAAGCATGGGCGCAGCGGCCGGTCGATCAGCCGGCAGGTGAGGATCGCGCCCTCACTCGGCCGGCCCTCGCGGCGGAAGAAGGAGCCGGGGATCCGGCCCACCGCGTACATCCGCTCTTCGACATCCACCGTCAGGGGGAAGAAGTCGAGCGCGTCACGCGGCTTGGACTGTGCCGTCGTCGCCGACAGCAGCATGGTGTCGGAGTCGAGATAGACGGTCGCCGAGCCGGCGGCCTGCCGGGCGAGAAGCCCGGTCTCGAATCGGACGACGTGCTTGCCCAGCGGGCCGTTGTCGATCACGGCCTCGCTGAACTGAAGGTCTGGTCCCTCCACAGGGATTCTCCTGATTCTCGGCGCTCGCGGTTTCCTAGCGCTGCGCCGGATACGAATTGCATCCGCGCACCAGCTCACCCCGAGAGTCCGGACCGGTCCATTCGCCGGTCTTCGATCGAGGTCCGCGGGCCCCGCCCGAAGGCTGGGCGTCCCGAAAACCACTACCGAGGACCGAACTGCGCCGGATCCGTACGTTGCTCGCTGGTGGGATGCAATCTCACTGGTGATGATTCGGTATTCAGTTGTGGGTAGAACGTAACTGCGGCCCGCCGGAAACACGTTCCCGGGCGGGCCGCACCATGCTCAGCGCCGAAGGCCGAGACGCTCGATCAGTGACCGGTAGCGCTCGATGTCGGTCTTCGCGGTGTAGTTGAGGAGCCGGCGACGCTGACCGACCAGGAGCATGAGCCCCCGGCGGCTGTGGTGGTCGTGCTTGTGCTCCTTGAGGTGCTCGGTCAGGTGGGCGATCCGCTTGGTCAGGATCGCGACCTGGACCTCCGGAGAACCGGTGTCACCCTCGTGGGTCGCGTATTCGGCGATGATCTTCTCTTTGGCTGCAGCGTCGAACGACACGCAGTTCTCCTCTCGGTTTCCCGCTGCGCGGCGCCCCCTGCCCGGCTCCGGAGTTCGGTCTCCGGAGGGGATTCACCTGGTGTGAGCGGGAGCTCTTGGGTGTCCGCGGCCGCATGCACGGCTCCTCAACGCTACCAGCGAGTCCGGAACCCGACCAATTCGTGCTGTCCGGACGTCCCACGCGCACCCCTCCCGGAGCGGAAACTGTCGAGTTGGTGCATCCGCCGCCGGCGTGTCGCTGTCGCAAGTCGACAGTTTCGGGAACGGGCGCGGGCTACGGGGGTCAGCGGGCCATGGTCGGGCTGGTCGGGGTCCAGGAGCCGAGGGCCAGTGACGGGGTTGGCCAGCGGGTTCCGGCGGGCAGCCGGGTGAGCAGGGCCGAGCCGTTGAACGGTCGCCGGCCGGGATCGACCTCGGTCGCCTCGCCGACCAGGTCCGCGAGCGGCGGGCTGATCCGGCGCAGCGCGTCCATCGCCGCCGGGTTGCGGCGGCCGTTCAGGATGGCGTACGTCACCGGGTCCCATTCCTCGCCGGGGAACAGCCGCTGGCCGCTGGCCGCGTAGGCGAGGCAGCAGCCCCACGACCAGACGTCGGCGGTCGCCATCGTGCCGCGGCCGAGGATGGTCTCCGGAGCGACGTACCCCAGGGTGGCGAAGCCCGTGCTGCCCGGCATCGTCGCGGTCACGTCGGCCAGCTTGGCGATCCCGAGATCCACGATCACCGGGCCGCCGTCGGTCAGCATGACGTTCGCCGGCTTCAGGTCGCGATGGGTCACCGCGCGGGCATGGAAGTCGGCCAGCCCGGCGGCCAGCACGACCGCCAAGTGAGTCAGCGCGCCCGGGTCGGTGACGGGTCCGCAGCGGTTCACGAAGTCCCACAGGTTCGGTCCGAACAGCCGATCCATCACCAGGAAGTGGCCGACCCCGCCCGAGCCGGCGTCCCCGTGTCCGACGGTGACGATCTTCACCGTGTACGGGCCGGTCGCGCTCGCCAGTGCCTCCATCTCCCGCAGCAGCCGGGACTGGGCCTCGGCGTCGTCGAGGACGTCGCGCATCACCTTGATGGCCACGTCGCGGCGCTCGAACCGGTGCCGCCCCGCGTAGACGACGCTCATCCCGCCGACGCCGAGCCGGCCCTGGAGGGCGTACGACCCGATCCGGCGCGGATCGTGCGGTTTCAGCGGGGCGAGCGGCGGGGCGTACGACGACCACTGGTCGCTGGTCGGCAGCACCGCGGTGCCGCCGCCGGCCGGCATCGCCCGGGTCGCGGCCGGGGTCACCGTCGCGAGCGGGACGGCGGTCGGCGGCGACGCGGTCGGTGGACGTCCGCGCAGTATCGCCGGCCGGCCGGTGACCGGGCGGCGGAACAGTCCGCGGACGCCGGCCGGGGCCGGCGTTCCGGTTGGTACGTCCGGCGAAGCGGGCGCCGCCGCCGATGCCGAGGTCCCCGCCGGCGAGGTGCCCTGCGGGGGGTCGACCGGGCGCCACGGCAGCCCGAGACTGCGCGGCCGGTCCGCCTTGACCGGGCGGTCCGTACTCCCCGGCCGACCCGCGCTACGCGCCGGCGGCGCCAGCCGGCCGACCCAGTCGGGCTCGGTCGCGGCCTCCAGCCGCACGGTGCGCACCAGCACCGCGCTGACCGCCACGTCGGCAGCGACCGCGATCAGCACCGCGACCCGCGACCAGACCATCAGGTCGGCGATGATCAGCGCCACGATGCCGATCGAGAAGCCGGTGACGAAGCGTGGGTCGGCGTACCAGGGCGGGACGGCACGGCCCCGCGAACGGTCCATCCCGGCATGGACCATCCGGAACCGGCGGCCGAGCAGGATCGGGGTCAGGACGAAGCTCAGCGCGAAGACCAGCAGCACGAGGTGGTCGCTGTCGACCGACCAGCGCACGTCCGGGCTGAGCGGTACGCCGAACATGACCGGGCGCCGCTGGCCGAGGCCGGCTCGGATCGACGTCGTGTCGAAGGCGTCGATCACCGCGAACCACCACCACAGCGTGACCGCGACGGCCGCGACCCAGCAGAGCACGGCGGTCAGCGGGTTGGACCGGGTGTCCTCGACCAGCCGGACCGCGCTCTCCGTGGCCAGCTTCGGCCGCCGCCGCTGGGTGGTCCAGATCCGCCGGAACGCGAAGCGCAGGCTGGTCAGCCGGTAGCTGTGCACCAGGGACAGCCGACGCAGCAGCACCAGCACCGGAATCGGCACGAGAGCGTAGACGAGCAGGGTCGCGAACAGCCTGCGGCTCGGGTCGACGACGAAGGAGAACAGCGCGAACAGCTGGCTCAGCACGTCCTGCGGGATGCCGAACACGCTCCTGCCTCCGCTCGCGATGGATCGGACCCCGGGCGGAGCCGTCCCATCGAGGGTAGACGACGATGGGTCTGGACGGCATCTGCTCCGTCGTGGCTCCGAGATGGTCTTGCTCCGCCGGAGGGGTCCAGATCCCAGCACGCGACCGAGTCGCGATCACCCGGAACCACATGGGGGATCAGGGACCGCTGCGGATACCGCGTGGCGATATCGACCGCCTCCAGGTTCGATCCGAGATATCCGTCGAACAGAGTCAACCCAGCTGTGCGCAGTTTCGCCGGACGAGGACGGGGTGCACGCCCGGCGCCCGAGGTGATAGGGAAGAGCGATGATCACGGTCGCCGGGCTGACGCCGTCGCTGGATCTGACCTATCTGGTGGACGATCTCCGGCTCGGCGAGATCCACCGGCCGCGCGAGCTGGTCGCCTGCGCCGGCGGCAAGTCGCTCAACATGGCCCGGGTGGCGGCCGCGCTCGGGGCCGACGTCCGGGTCATCGCCGTGCTGGGCGGCCCGACCGGCGACCAGGTGGCCGCCCGGCTGGCGGCGGATCGGGTGGCCTTCGACGTGATCGCATCGCCGGTGGAGACCAGGACCTGTGTCTCCATCGCGTCGGCGGCGCACGACGAGCTGACCGAGGTCTATCAGTACGCACCGGCGATCACCGGTGACGTCTGGCGGAGGTTCCTCGCCGCTGCCGAGACCGACCTCGCCGCGGCGCCCGGGCTGGCTTGCCATCAGCGGTGCGCCCCCGGCCGAGCTCCCCGCCGAGGAGCTGGCGGGCCTGGTTCGGCTGGCTCACCGACACGGCGCGCAGGTCGCGGTCGACACCCACGGTCCGGCGCTGGCCGCGGTGGTCGCCGCCCGGCCCGAGCTGGTCAAGGTCAACCGGTCCGAGGCTGCGGAGCTGCTCGGCGTAGCACCGGGTGTCGACCTCGCCACGCTCGCCCGGCGCATCGGCGACCGGTCGGGCGGTCTCGTGGTGATCACCGACGGTCGAGCCGGAGCGCTCGGGCTGGATGGCGATCGCTCGTACGAGGTCCGAGCCCCGAGCCTGATCGGCAGATTTCCGGTGGGCAGCGGCGACGCGTTCCTCGGCGGCCTGCTGTCCACTCTCGACGCGGGCGGCGAGCTTGCCGATGCGATCCGGTCCGCGGCGGCCGCCGGCGCGGCCAACGCTCTCGTGCCCGGTCCTGGCCGGTTGGAGCCGACGAGCTACCGCGAGATCGCGGCGTCAACGGTGATCGACCGACACTGAGCGACGGCGCCGGCTCACGTACTGACAGCGTTGTCACCGCGTTCCCGAGGAAATCCTGCGGAACCCCAGCAATACCTCAAGACGGCCCGCCGAGGGTTCCGCGAATGCCTGAAGCTCTGACGGACTCCTGAGCCGATATGAGGAGTTGAATGATCAACCATCGAGGTTGGTGAACGAGACTTCTGGTCGTCGGGCCGAGCGGTCCGAGCCAGATCCCCCGGGAGCAGAGATTCCGATGAGCACCGACACCGAGTTCAGCCTCGACACCGAGTTCAGCCTCGACGCCGGGCTGCCGGCCGGCGAGCCGGTCGGCCCTGACTCCCGATCCAGCCTGGCGTCGTACCTCCGCCAGCACCAGGAGGATCTGGATTCGCTGCCGACGTACCGGCCGGTGATCGGCGCGATCATCCCGGCGTACAACGAGGCCGAGACCATCGCGGCCGTCCTGAAGTCGCTGCTCAAGCAGACCCGGCTGCCGGACCAGATCCACGTGATCGTCAACAACACCAAGGACGACACGTTCGACATCGCGGCCAAGTTCGCCGGCCCGCACCTGGGCAAGAAGGTCCGAAAGGGCAACAGCTCCCGCACGTCCAAGGGGGCCCGGCAGGCGACCGAAGTGTTCGTGCACGACATCGGCGCGAACCCGGACAAGAAGGTCGGCGCCCTGAACTACGGATTCGAGCAGATCCCGCACGCCGACTACCTGCTCGGGGTGGACGGCGACACCGTGCTGGCCAAGGACGCGGTCGCGAAGCTGGAGGCTGAGGTCACCTCGGACACCCGGATCGGCGGCATCTCCGCGATCTACTCGATCGACGACACCGCCAAGCGGAGCGCGCTCGGCCAGTTCCTGATCGCCGGCCAGCGCGCACAGTTCGCCGCCTTCAACATGCAGAACATGCTGCGCGGCCGGAACATGGCGGTGCTCGGCGGGCAGTGCTCGATCTTCTCGATGCGGGCGCTGCGCGACGTGATGAACGCAAACCGGCAGCAGACCCCGTGGGTGAACGACTCCGAGGTCGAAGACAGCCTGCTCAGCCTGCAGATCAAGTCGGCCGGCTACCTGACCAAGATCTCCGCGACCGCCCGGGCCGACGTCGGCGGGATGACCACCATCCGCTCGCTGGACGGCCAGCAGGTGAAGTGGAACTACGGCGCCATCGACCTGATGTGGCCGGGCCAGCGTGGCGACACCAAGGGCCAGCCGTTCCACCCGAACCTGCGGCTGCGCTGGGCCGAGAACCTCGGCATGGCGACCAACATCTTCACCCGGATCGCGTTCGTGCTGCTGCTCGGGGGCGCGCTGTCGATCCACGCCTTCCAGTTCTCACCGCTCTGGCTGATCCCGCCGGTGGTCGCGATCCTGCTGAACGTCCGGATCGCCATGTCGATGAAGAACCGCACCTGGCGCGACGTGGTGTTCGCCGGCACCGGCATCCCGGCTGAGCTGTACATGTGGCTCCGGGCCGGGCACTTCGTCCGGGCCTGGGTGAAGTTCCTGTCCCGGGTCAAGGTCGACAACTGGGCCGAGCAGGCCAAGGCCGAGCGAGGCTCGGGCAACGCCTACCTCACGCCGCTGATCGTGTTGGTGACCACCTTCGTCGCGCTCGGCATCACCTGGTTCCGGCTGCCGGTGATGATCCAGTCCTCGATCCTGTGGCTGGGCTGGCCCGTGCTGTACGTCGTCACCATCGCGCAGACCGTCGTGATGATCGGCAAGCTGCTGCGTCGCCAGCACGGCTACCGGGTCTGAGTTCGGTCCCACCGTCTCCCGAGCCCCCGGCGGCCACCGCCCCGGGGGCTCGGTGATCGTCACCGCAACCGGGTCCCAGTCCGAGGAATTCCGCTGCGGCTCAGGTCTCGTCCGCGCAGGCCCGAACAGCCGGGTCAGGCGCCGTGCAGGATGTGCCGAACCTGCTCGACGTCGTGCTGCATCTGCTCGATCAGCGCTTCCCGACCGCGGTACTTCACCTGGCCGCGGAGCCGGGAGTAGAACTCGACGGCGATCTCGACGCCGTACAGCTCGAGATCGTCGCGGTCCAGGACGTACGCCTCCACCCGGCGCTCGATGCCGCCGAAGGTCGGGTTGGTGCCGACCGAGATGGCCGCCGGCCAGCGCGGGCGGTCCTCGCCGGATGGGTCGGCGTCCAGCCGGCGGACCCAGCCCGCGTACACGCCGTCGGCGGGGACGGCGTACCCCTCCTGGACCGGGACGTTCGCTGTCGGGAAGCCGAGCTCTCGGCCACGTTGGTCGCCCTTGACGACGACTCCGGTGAACCGGAACACCTGGTCGCTGAGCTCACGGACCCGGCCGAAGTCGCCGTCGGCGACCGCGCGCCGGATCAGCGTCGACGAGCCGGGCGTGGTGCCGTCGGTGACCAGCGGCATCGGCTCGACGACGAACTCGCCGTCGCCGAGCTCGGCCAGCGTTCGTACGTCGCCGGAGGCCCGGAAGCCGAACCGGAAGTTCTCCCCTACGACGATCCGACTCGGATCGCAGCGGCCGGATGACTCGGTCCACGAACTCCGCCGGACTCCAGCCGGCGACCGCTGGAGTGAACTCGACCACCACGACGTCGTCCACGCCGACTTCGCGGAGCAGCTCCTTGCGATGCTCCAGGGTGCAGAGCAGGGGCGGCGCCTGGTCCGGGCGGATCACCGACATCGGATGCGGCCAGAACGTGACGACCACCAGCCGGGTGTCCGGCTCGCTCTCCTTGGCATGTCGCAGCAACGCGACGTGACCACGGTGGACGCCGTCGAAGTTGCCGATCGCCACCACCGTTCGCGGGCTCATCGGCCTCCCTCGCGATCTCTGAGGACACAGTGTCCGCGGACAAACAGCGCCAGTTAACCATGCCCGCCATGGACCGAATCGCCTCGACTTGTCAGAATCTCAGTGGGCCATCAGCATTTTCAGAGGTCCGGTGTTCTCGGTTGGGACTCGACGGGCGGTGATCCGGTGGCGGCGGCGACGGTGACCACGCTCGTCCTGCTGCTCTTCGGCGCCGCCGTGCTCGCCTTCGCGATCCGCAATCTGTTCGGCAACTGGGAGCCGATCGTGAAACGCACCCCGGAGCAGGAGCGGGAGGCCGAGGTGCAGCGCGCGATCCGTCGGCTGCACGCTGAGATCGATCGGTTCGAGCGCGGCGGCTAGAGCGCGGGACTCAGCTCCAGGTGAAGCGCGTCTGGCTGTACGGCTTCTTGCCGAAGGCGTACGCGACGCGTGGCTCGATCCGGAAGACCAGCCCGTCGGGCGCCCCGCTCTGGAGGAAACCGCCGTCGCCGACCTCGAAGTGCCATCCCGGCCCGTACTTTGCTTCCCACGCGTCCGCCAGCTCCTGCAGCCGCGCGCGGTCGGTGATTCGTTCGGCGCGGCCCTCGATCACCAGGTCGGTGCCGCCGGTCAGATCATTGCGACCGGTTGTGACGGCCACCGCCGAGTTGCCGGCGATGTTCCTGGCCTTTTGCTCGGCCCGGCCGGTCGCGATGTGCAGGGCGCCGTCGTGCCAGATCCCGATCAGCGGGGTGACGTGCGGCCGGCCGTCGGCTCGGATCGTCGTCAGCCAGTAGACCTCAGCGCTTCGCAGATCGGCCTCGGCCTCGGTCCAGGCGATCGCGGTGGCCTCCGGCTCGCCGTAGCGGCCATCGAAGTCGGTCCGGGGTTGGCTCATGGGGCTATGGACCGCCCGGCCCCCGGGAACTCGTCGGCGCTCGACCGCTCAGCCGACGAAGACCGCCACCGGGACGGCATCGGGTCCCTCGGCGCGGTAGAGCGCAAGGAAGTCGCCGCCGCGATCGAACAGCGCGGTCGGCCCGGTCGCGGGGAGCGGGGTGCCCGGCAGCCGACGCCCGACCCGGACGTCACCGGCCCGGTCGGCGTCGAGATCGATGCTCGGAAAGCACCGGCGGGCGGCCAGGGCGATGTCGGTGACCGCGAGCGGCCCGGCGTCGATGGTCTGGGACTCGTCGAGGGCGAACGGGCCGACCCGGGTCCGGCGCAGCGCGGTGAGATGGCCACCGACGCCGAGCGCCGCGCCGAGATCGCGGGCCAACGCCCGCACGTACGTCCCCGAGGTGCACTCCACGACGACGTCCAGATCGATAACCGGCAGGTCGCCGACGGAGGCGTTTCGCCTGGTCAGCACGTCGAACCGACTGACGGTGACCGGCCGCGCGGCCAGCTCGACGTGGTCGCCGGAGCGCACCCGGGCGTACGACCGGACGCCGTCGATCTTGATCGCCGACACCGCGGACGGGACCTGCTCGATCGGGCCTCGCAGCGTCGCGAGAACTTCCTCGATGCGGCCGTCGCTGACGGCTTGGCACCCGACCGCGGTCGTGACATCGCCCTCCGCGTCGTCGGTGACGGTCGACTGGCCGAGCCGGATGGTCGCCTCGTACGCCTTGTCGGTCAGGGTGAGCAGGCCGAGCAGCCGGGTCGCCCGGCCGACGCCGAGCACGAGCACACCGGTCGCCATCGGGTCGAGTGTGCCGGCGTGCCCGATCTTGCGGGTGTCGAGCAGTCGACGCGCCCGGCCGACCACCTGGTGAGAGGTCAGCCCGGCCGGCTTGTCGACGACGACAACCCCGCTCGGCGCGACCTTCTTGGCCGACTCAGCGCTCGTCGTCACCGTCGTCGTCATCATCGTCAGCCGGGGGCGCCTTGTAGGGATCCGCATCACCGGCATAGCTGGCGCCGGCCGCTCGCTCGGCGACCTGGGCATCCTCCGATCGGGCCTGGGCGAGAAGCTCCTCGATCTGCCGGGCGTTCTCCGGCACGGCGTCGGCGATGAACGTGATCGTCGGAGTGAACCGCAGCCCGAGCTGCTTGCCGACCTCCGAGCGGATCAGTCCGGTGGCCGACTGCAGCGCCGCGGCCGTACCGGCCAGGTCGTCGTCGGAACCGAGCACCGTGTAGAAGACCGTCGCGTCGCGGGTGTCCCCGGTCAGCCGGACGTCGGTGACCGTCACGAAGCCCAGTCGCGGGTCCTTGACCCGCCGCTCCAGCATCTGGGCCACGATCACCTTGATCTGGTCGGCCAGCTTGGGAACGCGCGGCGACGTCATCGGTAGCTCCTTGGTTCGGGAGTTGTCAGAATCTCAACGGGTCATAGCCCGTTGAGATTCTGACAACTCGGGGTGGTGGGCCTAGGTGCGGGCCTTCTCGCGGAGCTCGAAGGTCTCCACGACGTCGCCGATCCGGATGTCGGAGTAGTTGGCGAGCGTCAGACCGCACTCGAAACCCTCCCGCACCTCGGTCGCGTCGTCCTTCTCCCGGCGCAGCGAGGCGATGCTCGTCTCGTTGACGACGACACCCTCCCGCAGCAGCCGGGCCTTGGAGTTGCGACGGATGGTTCCGCTGGTGACCATGCAACCCGCGATGATGCCCGCGCGAGACGAGCGGAAGATCTCGCGGATCTCCGCCTGGCCGAGCGTGGCTTCCTCGTAGATCGGCTTGAGCAGACCCTTGAGCGCGGCCTCGATCTCGTCGATCGCGGCATAGATCACCGAGTAGTACCGGATGTCCACACCCTCGCGGTCGGCCATCTCCGTCGCCTTGCCCTGCGGGCGGACATTGAAGCCGACGATGACCGCGTTGGAGGCCGCCGCCAGGCTGACGTTGGTCTCGGTGATCGCACCGACACCGCGGTCGATGACCCGCAGGCTGACCTCGTCGCCGACGTCGATCTTGGACAGCGCATCTTCCAGAGCCTCGACCGAACCGGCGCCGTCGCCCTTGAGGATGAGCCGCAGCTCCTGATCCTCGCCCCGCTCGAGCTGGTCGAACAGCTGGTCGAGCGTCTTGCGCCGGGTGCTGGCCGCCTGGGCCGCCATCCGGAGCCGAGACGCCCGACGCTCGGCGATCTGCCGGGCCATCCGGTCGTCGTCGACGACGATGAAGCTGTCGCCGGCGCCGGGGACGGCGGTCAGACCGAGCACCTGGACCGGGAACGACGGCGGCGCCTCGTCGACGTTGTGGCCATGGTCGTCGAGCAGGGCGCGGACGCGTCCGTACCCGGTGCCGGCCACGATCGAGTCACCGACATGCAACGTGCCGCGCTGGACCAGGACGGTGGCCACGGGCCCGCGGCCCTTGTCCAGGTGGGCCTCGATGGCCACACCCTGCCCGTCCATCTCCGGGTTGGCCCGCAGATCGAGCGCCGCGTCCGCGGTCAGGATGACCGCCTCGAGCAGCGCGTCCAGACCGACACCGGTGATCGCGGAGACGTCGACGAACATGGTGTCGCCGCCGTACTCCTCGGGAACCAGGCCGTACTCGGTGAGCTGGCCGCGCACCTTGGTCGGATCGGCGCCCTCGCGGTCGATCTTGTTGACCGCGACGACGATCGGAACCTCCGCCGCCAGCGCATGGTTCAGCGCCTCGATGGTCTGCGGCATCACGCCGTCGTCGGCCGCCACCACCAGCACGGCGATGTCGGTCGACTTCGCACCACGGGCACGCATGGCGGTGAACGCCTCGTGACCCGGGGTGTCGATGAAGGTGATCTTCCGCTCGTCGCCGTCGACCTCCGTCGCCACCTGATAGGCACCGATGGCCTGGGTGATGCCGCCGGCCTCGCCGGCGACCACGTTGGTCTTGCGGATCGCGTCGAGCAGCTTCGTCTTGCCGTGGTCGACGTGACCCATCACGGTGACGACCGGCGGCCGGGCCTCGAGCTCGTCCTCGCCGCCCTCGTTCTCGCCGAACTCGATGTCGAAGCTCTCCAGCAGCTCGCGGTCCTCGTCCTCCGGGGAGACGACCTCGATCTTGTAGTTGAGCTCGCCGGCGAGCACCTGCAGCGTGTCCTCGGACACGGTCTGCGTAGCCGTCACCATCTCGCCCAGGTTGAACAGCACCTGGACCAGCGACGACACGTCGACGTTGATCTTCTCCGACAGGTCGGTCAGCGAGGCGCCGCGGGCGAGCCGGATGGTCTCGCCACTCCCCTGCCGGACACGCACGCCACCGATCTCGGGGGCCTGCATCTGGTCGAACTCTTGACGACGCTGCCGCTTCGACTTGCGGCCACGACGCACCGGACCGCCGGCGCGACCGAACGCGCCCTGGGTGCCGCCGCGTCCGCCGCGACCGCCACGACCGCTCGGTGCACCGCCACCGGGCGGACCGCCGGGCCCGCCACGACCGGGTGCGCCGCCGCCCGGGCGGCCACGACCACCCGGAGCGCCGGGACGACCACGCGTGCCAGCGGCACCCGGGCCGCCGAGCGCGGACTGCTTGGGCATCATCGCCGGGTTGGGCCGGGGCATGCCGGGCACGCCCGAGCGCGGCGCACCGGTCGCGCCGGGGCCTCCCGGGCCACGGGCACCCGGCGGACGCGGACCGCCTGGACGGCTGGCGTCCTGACCGGGACGCGGGGCGCGGCTCTGCCCCATTCCCTGCGACGGGGCGAACGGGTTGTTGCCCGGACGAGGTGCTCCGCTCGGGTTGCGCCGAGGCCCCGGCACCGCGCCGGAAGCTCCGCCCGTCGAGCCGGGTCGGGAGCGCTGGCCACCGGGCGCGGGCGCGCCACCGGGCCGGTCGGTCCGCGGGGCCTGCTCACGCTGGCCGGGCGCGGCCGGGCGCGGCGACTGGCCGCCCGGTGCCGGACGGCGCGTCTCCGGACGTGCGTCGGGACGGGTCGCGCCGGCCGACGGGGTCGGTCGCGCGCTGTTGCCCTGGCCGTCGCGTCCATCGCGAGCGCTGGCGGCATCGCCGTCGGGCCGAGCGGCCGGTGCCGACGAGCCGTTGCCCGAGATCGGCGTGCCCGAGCTCGGGGTGCCCGAGTCGGCTCGCCGGGTGCCCGAACTCGGGTGCCCGACACTCGGGTGCCCGAACTCTGGGTGCCCGAACTCGGGGTGCCCGAACTCTGGGTGCCCGAACTCGGGGTGCGCGGACCGGGAACGGCTTGGCCGGGCGTCCGCGGCACGCTGCCGGCGCCGGGCCGGGCCGGCGGGAGCCCATCGGTGCCGTCTCCGGCAGTAGTGCCCGGCCGCGCTGCCGGCGCCGCGGCGGCGGGCGCTTGGCTGGTCGGCGACTCGCTGGTCGGTGCCTGGCTCGTCGGCGCCTGGCCGGTCGGGACTTGGGTGGTCGGGGCGACGGTCGGTCGACCTGCCGGCGCACCGGTGGTCGGGGCCGTCGGCGCGGGACCGGGCCGGGCGATGGTGACCGATGGCGCGCCGGAGCGCGCGGCACCGGCGGACGCCGGTTTCTTCGCCGGCTCCGCGCCGGTGGTCAGCTTCTCTCTCAACCGTCGGACGACGGGGGCTTCCAATGTGGAGGAGGCGGATCGTACGAACTCCCCCAAGTCCTTCGCTTCAGCGAGGACTGTCTTGCTGTCGACTCCGAGCTCTTTCGCCAGCTCGTAGACACGGACCTTGGCCACTGCTCTCCTTGTTGCGGTCCGGTCGAGGTGTCGCCGGACCAGTTAGTTGTCGTTCATGCTCACTGAGGGGTTCTCATCGAGTGGTCATGAGCGCGAGCTCACTTTCTGGTATCGGCGTCCGCACCATTCAGCGCGGGCGCTTGTCGGAAGCCGTCCGGGTAGCCCCGAACGGCACAAGACTCAACTCTATGCCCAGACGGACGCGTTCGTCTAAGCGTCCCGACCGAGGCTCGACCGGATCGCACCCTCGAGCCGACCCGGATCCAGCGTGGTCCGCAGGGCCCGGCCGATCGCTCGACGCTTCAGCGCCTTGTCCAGGCAGTCCGCCGTTGGATGGAGATAGGCACCGCGACCGGGAAGGACCTGTTTCGGGTCCAGCTCGACCGTGCCATCTCGCGCCACCAGTCGGAGAAGAGCTGCCTTGTCACCCTGCTGCCGGCAACCGGTGCACGTACGAACCGGGTGACTCACCGTCCGAGGCTAGCGCGCATGAACAACCTCCCCTTGTCCGAAACTGTCATCGCGCGGCAGCGATACGCCTGGCCGCTGTCGCAGGTCGACAGTTTCCGGTATTGCGTAGGTGGGGCTGGGTAGGGCCAGATCAGGGCCTGGTGCACTCGGACGCAGGGAAGCTCTCGAGGTCGCGGATCATCACGGCAGGCTCGCGGGGGGTGGACCGGGCGTAGAAGGAGTACGTCCGGTGCAGCGCGCCGAGCACCAGCTGCTTACCCTCGGTGTCGATATGGCCGGTGAGCAGTAGCAGCGCGAACCCGGCTCCGATGATGAAGCCGTCGACGTCGGGCCCGTTGTTCTCCGGATCGTCCAGTGCCCCTGCCTGGTCGTCCTGGGCGAACATCCAGCGAAGCGTGCTGCAGCTGTCCAGGTCGGCGCGGCGGTCGACCCAGTGGGACAAGGTGTCGAAGCCCTCGTCGCTGCCGAACGGCGCGAACTCCTCGGCCTGGTCGTAGTAGAGCGGGTCGGTGAAGTGCTTCGCGAATGCCCGGCGGGGCGTCGGGAAGTCGGCGTCCGGCGGATCGGCGGCCGGCGTCGGCTGGTCGGCCGCTCGGTCGGGTACGGCGACCGACGGTGCGGCTCCACCATGCGGTCTCGGGATGCCCGGCACCGGATCGGTGGGATCACGCAGCCGGTCGCCAGCAACGCCAGCCCGGCGATCACCACGCCGGCCGCGAGACGTCTGAGCACCGGCCAAGAGTGCCGGCGACCGCCGAACCGTCCCAACCACCGCAACCGAATCGTTATGCGAGCCCGTCGGTGACCGCGCCCGAGCCGACCGCGCCCGAGGGCGAACTCAGCCGGACTCGTACGTGATCACCACCCGTCGGTTCCGGCGCCGGTTCACCTCGGAGGTGTTCGGGACCGCGGGGTCGGCCTCCCCCCTGCCGACCACGACGAGCGGGTAGCGCGCCGCCGGCAGTTCCCGGCCGACGATCGCGGCGACGGCGATCGCCCGTTGCCGGCTGAGCACGAGGCCGTGCTCGGCCGACCCGAGATCGTCGGTGTAGCCGACGATCCGGACCCGGCCGGGATCGCGGGTCCGGATGGTCGCGACGGCTTCCCCTATCCGAGCGGCGCCACCAGGCCGGATCGTGGCGCTGTCCTTGCCGAACAGCACGGTCGAGTCGAGTGTGACCCTGACCCGACGGGCGGACTGGTCGACGGTGACCTCTCGTCTGGTGTCCGCGACCGAGGTGACGATGTCGAGCACGGGCGCGGTGATCGCCTGAATCGGCGCGCGGACATCGACCACCGGCGCCGTCGGATCGGCGGCTGCAGGTCCGGCGAGCCCCGTGAGTAGCAGAACGGCTGCCAGAGGCGCGACGCCGACGAGTCGGAGCGCCGGCCACCGTCGACCCTGAGGGTCAGGCCACCGGCACACCGACGACCACCCCGAATCCGGGAATCTGGACGTCGAGCACGGTCACCTCGGCCGGTGGCGCGGCGAATGTTGCAGACACGACGACCGGCTGGTCGTGAGCGAGCTTGGTGTCGCGGAACCGCGTACAGAGGCATCGGTAGTCGCTGGCCGCAGCCAGATAGACCTTCGAGCGGCGGGGGTCGATCAGGGTGACGCCGTCGGCGGTGTCGTCGTCGGCGTCGCCGGCGGCGAGATTGTCGTCGCTGAGGGCCCGCCCGATCGTGATGTCGTCCGTCGACGCGTCGAGCACGAACGAGAGGTGAGCCAGGTTCTGGTCGCGGACGATCCGTTGCAGCTTGACCTCGACCCGCTTCCCGTCGATCGTCCCTGTCCGGGTGGCGACCACGGGACCGAGATCGCCGGTATCGGGACTCGGGGCCGCCGCGGGCCCCGTCGACGACTGGTCGGACGACGTGGCGTCGGAGCTGGTAGCGGACGGCGGGGCCGACGGCAGGGGCGCGCCGAGACCGCAACCGACCAGGCAGGCGAGCAAGCCGGACAGCATCGCGCTAAGGGTGATGAGTCTCTTCACACCGGCACACTAAGGATCCGCCCGATCGATCGTCCGGGTCATTGTCGGACCTGTGGATATCGTTCAGACGCTCCGAAACCTGTGGACAACTGTGGGCGTGCATCAGCCAGGACGTGGCCTTCGACAGGCTTCTCGGGGCACGTACCTCGGAGAGATCAGGTGGCGGTGTCGGAGCGGATGTCGATCCGCCAGCCGGTGAGCCGGGCGGCGAGCCGGGCGTTCTGGCCCTCGCGACCGATGGCGAGGGACAACTGGTAGTCCGGCACCACGACGCGGGCCGCCCGCAGGCTCTCGTCCACCACGGTGACCGAGGAGACCTTGGCCGGCGACAACGCGTTCCCGACGAAGCTGGCCGGATCGGCCGACCAGTCGATGATGTCGATCTTCTCCTCGTTCAGCTCGTGCATCACCGCCCGGACCCGCTGGCCCATCGGGCCGATACATGCCCCCTTGGCGCTGACGTCGCGGTTGGTGCTGATCACGGCGATCTTCGAGCGGTGACCGGCCTCCCGGGCCACGGCCTTGATCTCGACCGTGCCGTCGGCGATCTCCGGGCACCTCGAGCGCGAACAGCTTCTCGACCAGGCCGGGATGGGTTCGCGAGACGACGATCTGCGGACCGCGGAGCTCGCGGCGGACGGCGACGACGTACACCCTGATCCGGGTGCCGTGCTGGTAGCGCTCCCCCGGCACCTGCTCTGCCAGCGGCATGATGGCCTCGATCTTGCCGAGGTCGACCAGCACGGTCCGCGGGTCGTGGCCCTGCTGGATGACACCGGACACGATGTCGCCCTCGACGCCGGCGAAGTGGCCGTACTTCTGCTCGTCTTCTGCGTCCCGCAACCGCTGCATGATCACCTGCCGGGCGGTCGATGCGGCGACCCGGCCGAAACCCTCCGGGGTGGCGTCGTACTCCCCGACGAGGTTGCCCGCTTCGTCCAGCTCGGGCACCAGCACGATCACGTGACCGGTCTTCCGGTTCAGGTCGACCCGGGCACCCTCGACCGCCCCGTCGCTCTTCTCGTACGCGGTCAGCAGGGCTTCCTCGATCGCGCTGATCAGCACGTCGAACGGGATGTCCTTCTCCCGCTCGAGCAGCCGCAGTACCGAGATGTCGATGTCCATCGTTCAGTCCTCCTCGGCCTCGGCCGGCTCCGCGGGTCGGTTGAACTCGACCTGCACCAGCGCCTTCGACACCTCGGCGAACTCGATCTCCCGCGGCGTACCCGCGATGTCCAGCGACACCCGAGTGTCCTCCACGGCGCCGATCCGGCCGGTCAGCTGTTCGCCGCTCGTCAGGTTCACCGCCACCAACCGCCCCCGGTTCCGCCGCCAGTGCGAGGCGCGCTCCAGGGAGCGACCGACGCCGCGAGTGCTGACCTCCAACGTGTACGGCGCGCTGCCCGTCAGCTCGCTCTCATCCAGCGCGACCGAGATCGCCTGGGTGGCTGACGACACCTCGTCCAACGATGGACCGGTGCCTTTCGGCCCGTCCCCATCGACCGTGATCCGGACCAACCGCCGCTTGCCGGCCGGCACCACCTCGACCGCTTCCAGCTCCAGATCACACCGAGCGACCACCGGTGTCAGCAGATCGGTCAGCTGCGTAGCGTTCATGGTGGTCCTTCGGATCCGATTAGGTCGAGCAGTTGTCGGGTCACCGCGACGCGTCCGCGGCGAAACGGCCATTCTTCCACGGCCACGGTACGTTCTCTGCGTGGCCCCGACCCCGCGCGATGCCGCGCACCCGATCGCGCGCCGCACGTTGTTGCGGGCGCTCGGAGCCGGGGCGCTGCTCGTCTCGGCGGGCTGCAACGCGTCCGATCCCGCGATCCACGGCATCAGCGTCGGCGCTTCGACCCGCGCGCCGACGAACGAGGGTTCCGGCGCCACTCCGACCCCGACCGCAGCACCCACCCTGGCCGGCTCCTCGGCGGCTGCTGCGGCCGAGGACGCGCTGGCCGCCCTCGCCGCGGCCGTCCTCGGCTCCAAGGCCGAGCTCACCGCGGGCCAGCGACGGACCGCCGCGGCCGTCCGGGACGCGCATCGGCTGCACGCGGCGGTGCTCCGCTCACCCGATCCGACCGCCCGATCGGCCACCGGAGCGAGCGCCGCGCCGACCTCGGCCAAACCGAACACCGTGTCTCTGGACGCCTTGATCGCCGCCGAGAAGGGGCTCGCCGGCCGACAGGCGCGAGCTGGTGCCCGGTTCTCGCGGGCTGGCCGCGTTGCTGTTCGGCTCGCTCAGCGTGGCCGCCACCAGCTATGCCGCGGCGCTCGCGGTGACCGGGAACGTACCGATCACCAGGCCGGTGACGAATCCCGCCCCGCCGCAGGTGCTGGACGACGTCGCCGGCATCCAGGCCGCACTGACCCAGCTCTACCCGCTGATCTACGGCTACCAGCTCGCTCTGGGGAAGCTGGGGTTGACGGGGGCGGCCGGAACCCGGGGGTCGAACGGGCTGCTCGAGCGGCGAGCACTGCGCGATCAGCTGATCTCGCTGCTGCTGGCCCGGAATGCGGCGGTGCCGGCCGCAGAGGCGGCGTACGTCCCCTCCGTCCGGGTCGTCGACGCCGGCTCGGCCGGGCGACTGATCGCGACGATGGAGACAGCGTTCCTGCCGTTCACCGGCCAATGGCTCTCCGCCGCGTCGCGGCCGGCCGATCAGCAGCTGGCTTGGGCGACCATGCGCCGGGCAGCCACTCTGGCCCGCGCCTGGGGTGGCCCGATCAGCACCTGGCCCGGGTGGGTACCGGCCTGACTTGGGTGGGTTCAGCCCCGAAGCAAGGGGCTGACCAGGTCCCAGGCGAGTTTGAGGGCGAGCGCACCGATCACGATCAGGAACACCTTCCGGACGAATGCGTTGCCGCCGCGGATCGCCATCTGCGCGCCGATCAGGCCGCCGACCAGGTTGGCGGCGCCCATCGGCAGCCCGACGGCCCACAGCACCGAGCCGTGGGTGGCGAACACCACGATCGCGGCCAGGTTGGTGAACAGGTTCGCGATCTTCGCCTTCGCGCTGGCCTCCAGGAACCCGTAGCCCAGCACGGTGACCAGGAGGATCACGAAGAACGAGCCGGTGCCAGGGCCGAGGATGCCGTCGTACGCCCCCACCCCCAGGCCGATCGCCGCCGTCAGTCCGTAGTGCTTCCGGCCGTCGTGCTTGCGGGCCGAGACCATGCCGAGCTCGGGCCGGCGCCAGGTGTAGATGCCGACCACGATCAGCGCTACCAGCACGATCGGGGTGAAGTACTGCTTCGGTAGGAACCGGGCCGCCTGAGCGCCGAGCGCCGACCCGATCACCGAGCCGAGCACGAGCGGCAGCACCGTCCGCCAGTCGGGACGCAACCGGACCGCGTACGTGATCGAGCTCGTCGCGGTCCCCCAGACCGAGGAGACCTTGTTGGTGCCGAGGATCGCGGCCGGCGGGGTGTCCGGCGGGAGCGCGATCAACAGCGCCGGCAGCTGGATCAGCCCACCGCCGCCGACCACCGCGTCCACCCAGCCCGCGACGAAGGCCGCCAGCACCAGGAATGCGAGCGTCCACAGCGAGATGTCGAGCCCGTTCACCGATCAGCTACCCGACGGAGCGGGCCTCACTCGGCGACGGGCTCGGCCAGATCCGGCTCGGCCAGGTCGGGCACCCCTCGGACCACGGTCAGCAGATGGCCGAGCGCGTCGTCGACGGCGACCTCGGTCCGCTCACCGGTCGCCCGGTCGCGGACCTCGATCAGTCCATCGGCCAGGGACCGGCCGACCACCACGATCGTCGGCATTCCCATGATCTCGGCATCGGCGAACTTCACGCCCGGGCTCGCCTTGCGGTCGTCCAGCAGCACCTCGACACCGGCCTCGTCCAGCTTCCGGCCGAGATCGGCGGCCCACTCGAGCGCGGCCACGTCCTTGCCGGCCACCACGAGATGGACGTCGAACGGCGCGATCTGCCGCGGCCAGCTGAGCCCCTTCTCGTCGCAGGTCCCTTCGGCCACCGCGGCGACCGCGCGGGATACCCCGATCCCGTACGAACCCATGGTGACCGTGACCAGCTTGCCGTTCTGATCCAGCACCTTCAGGCCGAGCGCCTCGGCGTACTTCTTGCCGAGCTGGAAGATATGACCCATCTCGATGCCGCGCGCCAGCTGCAGCGGGCCCGAGCCGTCCGGCCGCCGGGTCGCCGGCCCGGATCTCGGCCGCCTCGATGGTGCCGTCCGGAGTGAAGTCGCGACCCGCCACCAGGTCGAAGACATGCCGGCCCGGCTGATTGGCGCCGGTCAGCCAGCGGGTGCCGGCGACCACCCGCGGGTCGACCAGGTAGCGCACCCCGGTCGCCGACTCGACACCCAGCGACTGCGGGCCGATGTAGCCCTTGACCAGGCCCGGGTGGGCGGCGAAGTCGTCCGCGCTGAACACCTCGGCCTCGGCCGGCTCGAGCTGGGCGGCGAGCCGCTTCAGGTCCACCTCACGATCGCCGGGCACGCCGACCACCAGCGGCGCGCGCTTGCCGTCCGGCTCGGTGACCATGAAGACGACGTTCTTCAGCGTGTCGCCGGCCTGCCAGGGCCGGTCGTCGCGCGGGAACCGTTCGTTGGCCACCGCGACCAGGGTCTCGATCGTCGGGGTGTCCGGGGTGTCCTCGACGTGCGCGCCGGGCGCGTCGTCGAAGGGGATCGGGTCCGGAACGGCCGTATGCACCGCCTCGACGTTGGCGGCATAACCGCCCGGCGACCGGACGAAGGTGTCCTCGCCGTTCTCGGCGATCGCCAGGAACTCCTCGCTCGCCGAGCCACCCATCGCGCCGGACATGGCCTGCACGATCGCGTACTCGAACCCGAGCCGGTCGAAGATCTTGATGTACGCGTCCCGGTGCAGGTCGTAGCTCTTCTGCTGCCCGGCCTCGTCGATGTCGAAGGAGTAGGAGTCCTTCATCACGAACTCGCGCCCGCGCAGGATGCCGGCCCGCGGGCGCGCCTCGTCGCGGTACTTGGTCTGGATCTGGAACAGGCTGAGCGGCAGGTCCTTGTAGGAGGAGTAGAGGTCCTTCACCAGCAGGGTGAACATCTCCTCGTGCGTCGGCCCGAGCAGGTAGTCGGCGTCCTTGCGGTCTTTCAACCGGAAGATGTTCGGGCCGTACTCGGTCCAGCGTCCGGTCGCCTCGTACGGCTCACGGGGCAGCAGAGCTGGGAAGTGGACCTCCTGGGCGCCGATCGCCGCCATCTCCTCGCGGACGATTTCCTCCACCTTGCGCAAAACCTTGAATCCCAGCGGCAGCCAGCTGTAGATGCCCGGCGCGGCTCGTCGGATATAGCCTGCCCGGACCAGCCAGCGGTGGCTCGGCACCTCGGCGTCGGCGGGGTCCTCGCGCAGGGTGCGGACGAACAGCTCCGACATTCGGGTGATCACGGCGTGCCCTTCCCTCGTACGTATGGCCCAGAGCACCCTACTCGGACAGGCCGGCGCGTCCCGGCCAGATTTAGAACGGTTGACCGGCTTGGTTCCGGTCGACCGTTCTAGATCTGCCCGGCGAGGGCGTCGGCGATCGGGGTCTCGCCATCGTTGAAGGCGATCACCCGGCGAGCGACCTGGTCCGTGGGCGTCGCCACGACCTGCCGGACCACCTCGGCGACGTTCGCCCGGGAGACCGAGCCGGCGGCGGTGGCGGTCGCGTCGATCCGGCCTGTGGGCTCCTCCAGGGTCAGCCGGCTCGGCCGGAGGATCGTCCAGTCAAGCTCGGTGTCGGCCAGATAGCCGTCGGCCACGGTCTTCGCGTCGGCATAGGCGAAGAACGGGTCGTCGGCCAGCACCCCGTGATCGGGACCTGCGCCGAAATAGCTGACCATCACGTAGCGGTGGATCCCGGCCGCGGCGGCCGCGGCCATCGAGCGGATCGCGGCGTCCCGATCCACCGCGTACGTCCGGGCCGGGCTACCGCCACCCGCGCCGGCCGACCAGATCACCACGTCGTGGCCGGCCAGCAGCTCGGTCAGTCCGGCCACCTCCAGCGTTTCGATGTCGGCCACCACCGCCGTCGCGCCTGCGGCGGCCACCTCGGCGGCATGGTCGGGATTGCGGATGATCGCGGACACCTCGTGGCCGTCGGCAGCGAGCAGCGGTTCGACCAGCAGCGCGACCTTGCCGTGGCCGCCGATCAGCGCGATTCGAGACATCTCCCGAGACTATCGACTCAGCTGGTCGGACGGATCTGGACCTGCTGACCGTCCGGATCGATGACCACGACCCGGCTGCCTCCCTCGTCGTCGACGACCGCCGCATCCGCGTAGCCGGCCACCGCCAGCCGGGCGGCCAGGGCGTCCAGCGGCTCGCTGGTCTCGAACCCCAACCGGACCAGCAGCGGTGGTCGTTGCGTCGCGCCCTCCGACTCGCACGTGATGTTGCCGACCGAGAGGTCGTCCGCATCTCCGGTCGGCCGATGGAGACCCAGCGCGCCTGCGAGCCGGGTCGGGCTCCGCAGTTCGCACCACCACGGGTCGTCCAACGATCCGAACGGGGTGAATCCGAACGCCGCGAAGAACTCCGCGGACGCGGCGAAGTCCGCGCTCTCCACCACGGCGACCACGTCCAGCGATGCCGCAACCCTCTGCTCGTGGATCCGATAACCGCCGTACAGATCGTCCTGCTGCTCCTCGTTCAGCCCGACCACCCGACCGTCGGGCGAGGTCACCGCGCCCTGTTTGCCGAACGTCTCATCCCACGCCGTCGTCTCGATTCCGCGCCCGGCGAGCTCGGCGGCGGCGGCCGAGACGTCGGCAACGGTGAGGTTCAGCGAGGTCGCGCCGGCGACCTTGTCCGACTCCGCTTCGGCCAGACCGTGCACCGCCAGCGCTCCGGAGGCACCCCGGAACACCGCCCAGGTGCCCGAGTCGTGATCGAACGTCTTGGCCAGCCCGAGCGCGGTGTAGAACGCGATCATCGCCTGCGGCTGGGCGCTGAACCGGATCGGGAAGACCGTGTAGTCGTGGCTCATGTCCTGCTTCCTTCGCTGAGATAGACCGTCAGGGCGGCCTCGACGACGGCCGACAGACTGCGGCTCTCGTCGATGGCGCGGTGCTTGATCTCCTTGACCAGGTCCGGCGGAAGGTACACGTTGAACTGCACCTTCGGCGCCGGACGTACCGACTCCTCCATGGCTAGAATGCTAGCATAGTAGTAGCCCCTCGACCGGTGACGTGCGAAACTCGATCGGTGGCGAGATACGAGGTGAACAGTGACGCGGTCCGCCGGGCGGAGCAGCTGATCGACGGCAAGCAGTACGTCCTCGACAGCGACTGGGGCGACGTCCAGCCGAGCGCGGATGCCCAGAACTCCTACCTGGAGAACCACAGCTGGGCCGAGTATGCGGCCTGGCACCTCGGGCTCACCGTCGGTGCGAACGACGAGACCAAAGCCCGGTACGCGTTCGTCTACGGCGACCTCCGCCGGGTCCATCGAAGCGGCCTGATCGCCTGCGTCTACCGCGCTTCGGAATGGCGGCACAAGGCCGTCGAGCGTGCCGCCCACGACCTGCTGCAGCGCCTCGACGAGACCGCCGGCATCACCTGAATCTCCGCCGGGCTCAGGCGGCGTCGTCGGTACGATCGGCCGCCGCGTCCTCGCCGGACATCCGGGCAAGCGCCTTCAGGTGCGCAGGACTCTGGGACCACGGCGTCAGCAGGATCACGCGACGCAGAAGCCGGGCGTCGATCCCGGCGACCAGATCGGTGGTCGGCAGCCCGGGTAGTCCGTAGAGCCGGCGCGTCCACGGCGGCAGCATCGCCAGGGAGAGCGTCATCAGGACGGCCCATGCCGGTCGGGCCGGAGTCGCGAGCCGCACCCAGCGCGGCATCTGCGGCAGGAATCCGCGGACCACGTTGCGGCGGGCGACCTGGGTCAGCCGGAGCTCGGGGCGGATGCTCGCGTAGTAGTCGGCGATGTCCGCCTCGGTCGCCGGCACCGAAGCCGGATCGAGACCGACCAGCCGGGCACTCTCCCGCATCTCCTCGACGTACCGGTCGCCGTCACCCGGAGCGAGCCGGCCCCCGCAGCGCCGGTAGGTGGTCAGGAACGACTCGACCTCGGTCGTGTGCACCCAGAGCAGCAGGTCCGGATCGTCCACCCGATAGTGGCGTCCGCTCTCCGGCTCGATCCCGGGCTGCAGCCGGGCGTGGATCGTGCGGAGCGCTGCGCCGGCGCTCTCGGCCTGCTCGGTCGTGCCGTACGTGACGGTGGCGACCCACTCGCCGGTCCGGCGGAGCCGTCCCCATGGATCGTCACGGAAGTCCGTGTTGTCGTCGAAGCCGGCCATCACCAGCGGGTGCACGGCCTGCAAGAGCAACGCCCGGTACCCCGCCACCAGCATCGACGGATCCCCGTGGATCCGCCAGGTCACCGACTCCGGTCCGAACAGCCCCGGATCGGTCTCGGCCTGGACAGCCGTCTCCTCCGCAGTCACCATCACCCTCTGAGTTCGCTACGACGACCCGGCCCGGATGCCAGCCCGCGAAACTTTGCATACCTTGTGCGGCCTCGCATGGTCTACACCGTGCGCAGAGCCTCACAAAAGTATGCAAAGCCTGCGTGAGAGAGTCTGAAGGCGCTGCGCGTGCGCGAGCCGACACTAATAGTGCACGGTGGCGAACTCGCCCACGTCGCGGAAGCCGACCCGGGCGTACGTCGCCCGTGCGGGCAGGTTGAAGTCGTTGACGTACAGCGAGACGGTCGGCGCGACGGTCCGGGCCAGACGGACCGCGGCGGCCATCGCCGGCGCGGCGAGTCCCCGACCGCGCAGCGAGGGGTCCAGCCAGACCCCCTGCACCTGGCAGACGTTGCCCGACACCGAGCCGAGGTCGGCCTTGAAGACGACCCGACCGCGACGGATCAGCCCGAAGGCCCGGCCGGACGTGATCAGCTGGCGGACGTAGAACCGGTAGCCTGCCGGGTTCCCCAGCAGGGGCGACACCCCGACCTCCTCGGTGTACATCTTCACTGCCGCCTCGTAGTACGGGTCCCAGTGGTCCAAGCCGATCCGGTGGACATCGGGGTCGAACGCGATCACCGGATCCTTGTCGATCACCATCACCGGTTGTCGCGGCCGGACGTTACGGACATCGGTCCAGTCGCTTCCCCAGAGCTCGCCCAGCCGGCGCCACAACGCCAGCGCGGTCTGCGCCGGGCCGATGATCGAGGCGCAGGCGCGGTGTCGGCCGGCAACCCGGGCCCACGCGTCGATGGCGTCCTCGTCGGCGTTCACCGGCACCAGGTTCGAGCCGGCATGGAAGACCGAGCGGAGCGCACCCTCGCGCTCGTACCCCCAGAGCGGGCAGCCGAGACCGGTCTGGTCGAGCCCGGAAGAGCGCACTCGGGCCGCGACGAAAACGTTCTCGACCGGGTTCGCGGACAGCAGTGCCACGGTGGCGGCGAGGTCGTCCCGGCCGAGCACCCGGACCGATCCCCGGCCATGGCCGGGTGGCGCGGTGTGCATCGCCGTGGTGCCCATCGGATCAGGCGATGCTGACCTGGGGGGCGCCGGCACCGATCGCCTCGGGACCCAGCTCGTCGGCGAGCCGCATCGCCTCCTCGATCAGGGTCTCGACGATCTCGCTCTCCTTGACCGTCTTGATCACCTCGCCCTTGACGAAGATCTGACCTTTGCCGTTGCCGGACGCCACCCCGAGGTCCGCCTCCCGCGCCTCGCCCGGACCGTTCACCACGCAGCCCATCACCGCGACCCGGAGCGGGACCTCCAGGCCCTCGAGTCCGGCGGTGACCTCGTCGGCCAGCTTGTAGACGTCCACCTGGGCACGGCCGCAGGATGGGCAGGAGACGATCTCGAGGTGCCGCGGCCGAAGGTTCAGCGACTCGAGGATCTTGATGCCGACCTTCACCTCCTCCACCGGCGGCGCGGACAGCGAGACCCGGATCGTGTCGCCGATTCCCTTGCTGAGCAGGGCTCCGAAGGCCACGGCGGACTTGATCGTGCCCTGGAACGCGGGCCCAGCCTCGGTCACCCCGAGGTGCAGCGGATAGTCGCAAGCCTCGCTGAGCAACTCGTACGCCCGGACCATCACCACCGGGTCGTTGTGCTTCACGCTGATCTTGAAGTCCCGGAATCCGTGCTCCTCGAACAGGCCCGCCTCCCACAACGCCGACTCGACCAGGGCCTCGGGGGTCGCCTTGCCGTACTTGGCGAGCAGCCGCTTGTCGAGCGAACCCGCGTTGACCCCGATCCGGATCGAGGTGCCGTGGTCGGCCGCAGCCGCGGCGATCTCCTTCACCTGGTCGTCGAACGCGCGGATGTTGCCGGGATTCACCCGGACCGCGGCGCAGCCGGCCTCGATGGCGGCGAAGACGTACTTCGGCTGGAAGTGGATGTCGGCGATCACCGGGATCTGGGACTTGTGCGCGATGGCCGGCAGCGCGTCCGCGTCGTCCTGGCTCGGCACGGCCACCCGGACGATGTCGCAGCCCGTGGCGGTCAGCTCGGCGATCTGCTGCAGCGTGGCGTTGATGTCGGAGGTCAGCGTGGTGGTCATCGACTGCACGCTGACCGGCGCGTCGCCGCCCACCTCCACCTTGCCGACCCGGATCTTCCGCGTCTTGCGACGCGGCGCCAGCACGGGCGGCGGGAGGGCGGGCAGGCCGAGGTCGATGCTCATCGATGTCTTTCTCGCTGGGTCATTCCGTACGCGTACGGGCGGACGATTGCCAGCGTAGCCGCGCCGTCTCCCCTGCGGACATGACCCGGCTGTGAAGTCCCGGCGAGGCCGGAGTTCGTACGATGCCCCGCATGGTGCTCGTCGTCGCGGCTGTGCTGGTCGACGCCCTGGACGCCCCGACCCGGCTACTGGCCGCCCGCCGCACCGGGCCGCCGCGGCTGGCCGGCGGCTGGGAGTTCCCCGGCGGCAAGGTCGAGCCGGGCGAGGCGGTGATCGAGGCGCTCCACAGGGAGCTGGCCGAGGAGCTGGGTGTCTCGATCCGGGTCGGCGCCGAGCTCCCGCCACCGACCGGCGAGCTCTGGCCGATCGCCGATGACCTGGCGATGCGCGTTTGGCTGGCCGAGGTGATCTCGGGAGTTCCGACCGCCACCCCCGATCACGACGCACTCCGTTGGCTGGCCGCCGACGAGCTGTTCGACGTGCCCTGGCTCCCCGCCGACATCTCCCTGGTCCGCGCCCTCGCCGACCGCTTGTCCTGACGTGCCGCCCCGCATTTCGACAAGCTCAGGGCACGTACGGGAGGAGCACCGACGCTGCGCGCCCGGGAGTGCAGGAGGTTCTGGTGAAACACGTCTTTCCGTTTCACCAGAACCGACGAACGACCGGGCCTGGAGCGCAGCGGAGCGCGGAGCGGAGGCTCGCCGAGCGGAGCAATCAGAACAGCTTGATCGGGTCGATCAGGTCGGCCAGGATCAGCACGACGCCGGAGAGCATGATCACCGCACCGACCGCGTACGCGATGGGCATCATCTTGGCGGTGTCCACATAGCCGGGATCGGGTTTGTGGAAGAGCTTCGCCAGCCCGCGGCGCAGCATCTCGTACAGCGCGCCGGCGATGTGACCGCCGTCCAGCGGGAGCAGCGGGATGAAGTTGAACAGCGCCACGAACAGGTTCACCGAACCGAGCAGGGTGAACATGGTGGCGACCTTGTCCTGCGGGGTCAACTGGTTGGTGGCGGCCACTTCGCCGGCTGCCCGGCTGGCCCCGACGATGCTCATCGGACCGTAGATGTCGCGCGGCTTTCCGGTGATCAGGTTGTAGGCGGTGTCGTACACCTTCACCGGGAAGGTGAGCAGGGCGTGCGCGGTCTGCTCGGTCATCGTCCACATGGTGCCGAGCACGCCGATCGGGCCGATCTGCTGTCGCACGCTGAGCGGTTCGATGCCGAAGAAACCGGCCGCGACCCGCTTGGACGGGTCCCACTTGTCCGGTACGCCGTTGATCACGGTGTTCACCGTGGTCAGCTGGACGGACTCTCCGTTGCGCTCGACGGTGAGCGTCACCGGCTGGTCCATGTTGCTTCTGATCAGCACCGACAGGTCGTCCCAGGAGCTCACCGGCTGCCCGTTGAAGTCGACGATCCGGTCGCCCTGCTGGATCCCCGACTGCGCCGCCGGCGTCGGCGGCCGGCCGTCGCAGTTGGTGGTGTCGGTCGCGTTCGCCGGCACGATGCACTCCTGGACCGCCTTCACCACCGGCTGGGTCTGGTAGGCCCCGTAGGTCATCCCGACGCCGAGCAGGATGAGGAACGCCAGGATGAGGTTCATGGTCGGCCCGCCGGCCATGATGATCAGCTTCTGCCAGGACTTCTTCTGGTAGAACAGCCGGCCGTCGTCGGTCGGCTCGATGTCCTGCCACTCCGCCGCCCGGGCGCTGTCGGCGAGACCGCGGAACGGACCGGTCGCGTACGCCCGGATCTTGGTCGGGTTGTTCTTGGCCGGCGGGAACATGCCCACGAACCGGACGTACCCGCCGAGCGGAAAGGCCTTGAACCCGTACTCGGTCTCGCCGATCCGCTTCGACCACAGTGTCTTGCCGAATCCGACGAAGTACTGCGTCGTCTTCACGCCGAACGCCTTGCCCGGCACCAGGTGCCCCACCTCGTGCAGCGCGATCGACGCCATCACGAGCGCGAAGAAGATCAGCGCGCCGCCGAGGTAGATCACCCAATCCATCTGTGTCCGGCCACCTATGTCGTCGTCGTCAGCTGTCGGGCCCGCTCCCGCGCCCAGGCATCCGCGGCCAACACTCCCTCGATGGTGAGGTCGTCGTCGGACCGCCACAACGAGGGTACGTCGGTTGCCGAGTCCGGCGCACGATCCAGATGCTCGGTCAGCACCCGACCGACCACGTCGACGATGTCGAGGAAGCCGATCCCCCCGTCGTGGAAGGCGTCGACGCAGACCTCGTTGGCGGCGTTGAACACCGCAGGTGCGGAGCCGGCGGCAGATCCCGCCCGACGGGCCAGCGAGACCGCCGGAAAGGCGACCTCGTCCAGCGGCTCGAACGTCCAGCTGCTCGCCGTCGTCCAGTCGACCGGTGGCGCGGCACCGGGCACCCGGTCCGGCCAGCCCAGCCCCAGCGCGATCGGCAGCCGCATGTCGGGCGGCGAGCACTGGGCCAGCGTCGATCCGTCGACGAACTGGACCATCGAGTGCACCACCGACTGCGGATGGACCACGACGTCGATCCGGTCCAGCGGTACGTCGAACAGCAGATGGGCCTCCAACAGCTCCAGCCCCTTGTTCACCAGGGTCGCGGAGTTGGTGGTCACCATCCGGCCCATGTCCCAGGTCGGATGGGCCAGCGCCTGGGCCGGCGTGACGTCGCGCAGCTCGCCGCGAGTCCGGCCGCGGAACGGCCCGCCGCTGGCGGTCAGGATGAGCCGGTCGACCTCCGCCGTCGACCCGCTCCGAAGGCACTGGGCGAGCGCGGAGTGCTCGGAGTCGACGGGCACGAGCTGCCCCGGCACCGCCTCCCGGGTGACCAGCCGCCCGCCGATCACCAGCGACTCCTTGTTGGCCAGCGCGAGCCGGGTCCCGGCGCGCAGGGCGGCCAGTGTCGGCGCCAGACCGGCCGCGCCGGTGATCGCGTTGAGCACGACGTCGCACGGTTCCGCCGCGACCTTGGCGGCCGCGTCCGGCCCGGCAACGATCCGGGGCAGCCGTACGTCGCCGCGGGACCAGCCACGCCGGGCCGCCTCCGCGTAGAGCGCCAGCTGCAGGTCCTGGACCGCGGTGGCCCGAGTGACCCCGACCAGCTGCGCACCGGTCGCGAGCACCTGGCTGGCCAGGAGTGCCATGTTCCGACCGCCGGCGGCCAGCGCAACGACCCGGAAGTCCGCCGGCCGGGCGGCGATCACCTCGAGCGCCTGCGTACCGACCGAGCCGGTGCTGCCCAGGATCACCACGTCGCGCACGGCGTCACCCTAGACGGTACGAGCAGACAGGGCTGTGGCCTCTCTGCTCACTGTCCGGTCGGCGGCCCCTCCGGGGACCGCACCTGCGACTGTTGCCCGCGACCGATCCCGATCGAGTCGTCGCCTCTGAATCGTGCGGATTCGGTGTCGGCGGATCAGAGCCATCCGCGTCGGCGCAACAGCGACGTACAGTCCGACCGCCAGACCGATCATGACGACTCGCACTGACGACGAACCCCATCACTGGTTGAAGCCCGGATCGGGAACATTCTGGCCGTAGAAGCCGGTCACCGCGGTCGGCACGGCGATGATGGCGGCGGCCTGGTCGCGTTGGCCGCCGCCGATCCCGCGGGTCGAGGCGGCTGATCGGTGACAGCCCCAGCGCTGCGGCGCCGGGCTGGACGGACGAGTCTGGCTACTGGGCCCGGTCGGCATCCGGTCGTGGTCACCGCGGCGCGATCGCCGCCCGGCGCAGGTGTGCGATGGGAGGTCGGTCCGGCGACGCGCTTCGCATCCGGATGCGGCACGAGATCGTGGCCCGGCCCGGTGGCGGCTGCATCGCCACCCTCACGGTGGAGGGTCCGCCGGCGATCGTGGTCGGCTATCCCGAGGTGGCCCGGATCGCGCTCGGCCGGCTGGTGCGGGCCTCGTGAGTAGACGCCCTTCGACAAGCTCAGGGCACCTTGGCTCAGGCGGAACGGGGCTCGCCGCGGTACGTCCCGAACGACCAGTGGTTGCCCTCCGGATCGACACAGGCGAACTCGTAGCCGCCGTAGTCCGGGGACTGCGGCTCCCGGGTCACCGTCGCGCGCGCGGCGACCACCCGGGCATGGACCTCGTCGACGTGGTCGGTCACCACGTAGAACCCGGCGGTACCGGGCTCGCGCTTCCACTCGCCGTGCGGGTTGTAGGAGCCCATCATGATGCCGCCTCCCTCGGGCCAGTCGAGCTGAGCGTGGGCGACCTGGTCTCCGTCGGCGTACACGGCGGTCCGCAGGAACCCGAACACGTCGACGTAGAAGTCGATCAGCGCGAGCGCGTCGTTCGCCTGGAGCGATCCCCAGACCTGCGGCGCCGGGGCAGTCCCCGAGGTGTCGGTCGGAGTGCTGTCAGTGGTCTGATCCGTTGTCGTCATGACTCCAGTCTTCGCCTCCCTGATGCCCGTGGGCTTGGATGTTTCGGCGCTCCTCGGCCAGCCAGGCGGTCGGGCTGGTGCCGACGTAGCGGCTGAAGTCGCGGTCCAGGTGGGCGTGGTCGTAGTAGCCGCAGGCCACGGCGACGCCGGTCAGGTCCAGCGGCCTACCCTCGTACGCGGCCCGGCCGATCCGCTGCTTGGCGTGGTCGAAGCGCATCAGACTGCCCACCTGCTTCGGGCCGGCGCCGACCTCGCGGGAGAACAGGGCGCTCAGCTGGCGCGGGCTGAGCGCGACATGGCGGGCCAGCCCGGCCATCGACCCGTTCCCGCGGTGCCACGCCAGCCAGCGCCACGCCTCGGCCACCTCCGGACGGACCCGCTCGCGGGGGCGCAGGTCGATCCGGTCGCGCAGGAACCGCTGCACGAGCGCGAACTGCGTCGTGCCACCCGGTGGTCTCGGCCAGCCGCTGCCGGAACCGTTCCGCGTCCGGCCCGAGCACGTCCAGCCCCTCCAGAACGTCCGCCAGCTCCGAGGCCGGCATCCCGAACAGAGCCCGGGCGGCCAGCGGATGGACAGCGAGCTGGATGCCGCGCTGCTGCGGGTCCGGGACGACGTACGAGGGCCGGTCGGCCAGCCCGCCCAGCACGATGGCGGTGCTCACCGGGTCCGGTCCGAGCGCCTGTTCCTCGGTAGCGCCGGTCAGTACCGGCGCAGCGAGGGAGACGATGAACGTGAGGTACGGCGACGGCACCCCCCGATGGATCCGCTGTTCCTGCCGGGTCGGCCCGTAGCCGACGGTGGAGGCAACGTAGCCGGGCAGCAGTCGACGACTGAGCACGAATCGCTCGTCGCCGGCCATAGTCCATGAAACCTCGCCGGAGCAGCCGTCGGGCGACCGGATCCCCGATCAGTCGGCCGACGCGAAGATCTCGAGCAGCCGGCGGCAGCGCGGTGGGTCCTCGGTCAGCCCGCGCTCGAGCCCCCAGAGCAGGTACGACATCGCCCGGACCAGCACCCACCGCTGCGCCCGGCGGAGATCCAGCTCGGCCTCGTCGCAGAGCACACCCAGCCAGCCGCGAACGTCCTGGTCGGAGCCCAGCTCGTCCAGCCGGCTCCAGAGCACCCGGCCGAGGTCGTAGTCGACGTCGCCGCGGAGCAGCACCGGATCGACCACCAGCCAGGGCTCCCGCTCGCCGGCCAGCACCTGCTCGGAATGCAGGTCGCCGTTCACCGCGAGACCGGGAGTGGCCGGCTCGGACACCGCCGCCGCGGCCGCCACCGCGGCCCGCAGCAGGCCGACCGGGCATGGCCGGCCCAGCGCCGCCCAGCGGTCCGGCCAACCGGCAGCCTCCGTCCGGGCGATCTCACCGGTGTCCGGCACCGTCGCGGTCCGGCGGGGCCGGCGCGGCCAGCCGGCGCACGATCCGGCCCAGAATCGGCATCGCCTCCGCGGGCGGCAGGTCCGCGACGCTGCGGTCCGCGTCGAGCCGCTCGAGCAGGAGCGCGCCGCGGCCCGGATCGGTGTCCAGCAACAAGACCGTTCCTCGGCCGGCCCAGAACTCAAGGGCCAGCACGGTCGACGCGAGCTCCGGCCCGGGCGGCGTGAGCCGCAGCGCGAGCAGCTCCGATCCGCGGCGGACCGGGACGACGAGTGCATTCGAGCCGTGCCGGACAGCTCCGTCCACGATCAGCGACCAGCGCTCGCACTGCGTATCGACCAGCCGTGGCAGCGCATCCAGCCAGCCGGTTCCCTCCGACCACCAGCGCGGCATGGCGCGGAAGCCGGCGGGCACCTGGATCACCAGGCTGACTGTAGAGGGAGAGGCAGGCCGGTCCCGGCGCGTGGCAGGCTGCCCGGGTGGGTTCGCAAGCGGGTGAGCGTTGACCAGACGCCAGCTGGAGATCGAGTCGCTCGCCGACTTCGACGCGGCGATCGGCGGGGCGAAACGGCTGGACGGCTGGTTCGTCCGTGCCGTGGACCTGACCGGGCGGAGCGACCGACTTCACCGGGTCGATCCCGGCGGCGCGGTGTTCCTCGGCTGCCGGTTCGAGCCGGGCGTGGCCGACGAGCTGACCGAGGCGGGTGCGCTCGTGTTCCCCGAGCTCGGGCGGTGCCGTTCCAGCCGTATCGGCCCGGTCTCTATACGCCCGACGAGCTGTACGGCACGGGTCGTTACGCTGCCAGCCCCGACTCGGCGATCTACGCGTGGTCGCGCGCCGCGGCCGCGCGGCGCCGACTCGTCGACGACCTGGCCACCACGCTGCACGACCACGCGTCACCGACGCGCTCGACGACGACACCGAGCACCTCGATCCCACCGCGCTGGTCGGCGTGATGGGCGGTCACGCCCTGAGCCGCGGCGACCCGGCGTACCAGCAGGCCGCCGAGCTGGGCTCGGCGCTCAGCGCGCGCCGGCCGGACGGTGCTCACCGGCGGCGGCCCGGGCGCGATGGAGGCCGCGAACCTCGGCGCCTACCTCGCGCCCTGGCCGGACGCGCTCGGACCGGCCCTGGAACTGCTGGCCGCGGCGCCGACTACCGGGGCTCGGTCGACGCCTGGGCTGCAGGCGGCCCGCGCGGTCCGCGACGCGCTGGCCGGCGGACGGCGCCGGTCGGAGCCTGTCGCATCCCGACCTGGTTCTACGGCCACGAGCCGACGAACGTCTTCGCGACCGCGATCGCCAAGTACTTCGCCAACGCGCTGCGCGAGGACACCCTGCTGCACCGCTGCCGCGGCGGGATCGTGTTCCTGCCCGGGGCCGCCGGGACGGTGCAGGAGATCTTCCAGGCGAGCACCGAGAACTTCTACGCCGCGACCTCCGGCCTGGTCGCACCGCTGGTGCTCGTCGGGGTCGAGTACTGGACGCGCACCCTGCCGGCCTGGCCGCTGCTCGAGCGGCTCGGCGAGCACCGGGCCATGGCTGCACGCTGCACCTCGTCGACACCGCCGAGCAGGCCGCGGCCCTGATCCTCGACCGCTGACCGCCCTCAGTGCAACGAGCGCTCCTCGGGGGTGGCCAGGGTGAGGACGGCCTCCTCGACGTCGTCCTCCTCCTCCAGCTCGCGCTCGACCCGGCGCAGCCGGATCGCGAGGTCGTGCTCGACGTCGTCGCCGCTCATGTCGACCGCCGCGACCAGGTACATCCGCCCCGGTCCGACGAACTCCAGGTGCAGGTAGGTGACCCGGTCCACCTCCGGCCGCTCGAGCAGCCCCGCCAGCACCTGCTGCCGGACGTCCGCGGGGACCGCCTCACCGACCAGGAAGCGCCGGTTGCGGTCGATCAGGAGCACCGCGACCACGCCGAGCAGCACGCCGACGCCGATCGAGCCGATCGCGTCCGGCACGGCCGAGCCGGTCAGCTGGTGCAGGCCGACTCCCGGCGACCGCGATCAGGATGCCGATCAGCGCCGCCGCGTCCTCGGCGAACACCGCGCGCAGCGTCGGGTTGGAGGTGTTCCAGATGTGCTCCAGGGTGTCCCGGCCGAGCGACTTCGCCCGGGCCCGCGCCTGGCGGGACGCCTGGCCGAACGAGATCCCCTCCAGCACGAACGCGATGGCCAGCACGACGTACGCGATCCCGAAGTCGGTCGCCGGCTCCGGATGCAGCAGCTCGCTGATCCCGTGGCTGATCGACACGACCGCGCCGGCGGTGAACAGGCCGAACGCGGCGAACATCGACCAGACGTACGCCTCGCGGCCGTAGCCCAGCGGGTGGCTCTCGTCGCGGCCCCGCTCGGACCGGCTCTCGGCGATGAGCAGGAAGATCTCGTTGCCGGTGTCGGCCCAGGAGTGCGCGGCCTCGGCCAGCATCGAGGCCGACCCGGTCAGCACGGCGGCCACCGACTTGGCGATCGCGATCAGCAGGTTCGCGCAGAACGCGATGATGACCGTACGCAGGCTCGAGTCCTTGCGGCGGGGGCGGCGGGGCACGGGCTCATTGTGCCGCCATCAGGTACGCACGACCTCGACCAGGTCTGCGACGCGGCGGCTGGTGAAGACGTCCTCCAGCATCACCACCTCGCCGTCCGGTCCGCTCAACGGGACCCGCCAGTTCGGGTACTCATCCACCGTGCCCGGCTGGTTCTGCGTCTTCCGGTCACCGACCGCGTCGGTCAGCGAGACGCACAGCAGCCGGGACGGGGTCCAGGTCAGATAGCGGTGCAGCGCCTTCACGGTGTCCTCGACCGAGGCACCGGGCTGCAGCGCGCCCAGCGCGATCAGGGTGTCCAGCCAGGCCGTGCGCTCGGCCGCGTCGACCTCCAGCTCCTCCTCCAGCGGTCGGGTCAGCACGCCGAGCTCGTCCCGGAGTCGGACGTGGTCGCCGGCCAGATAGCCGGCCGTCGGCGGCAGGTCGTGGGTGGTGACCGAGGCGAGGCAGTACTCCCGCCAGCGCTCCGGCCGCAGCGGCGGCGTGCCCTCGACGTCCCACTCGAACTCGAACCAGAGGATCGACGTGCCGAGGATGCCCCGCTCCCGCAGGTACGTCCGCACCCAGGGCTCGACCGTCCCGAGGTCCTCCCCGACGACCACCGCACCGGCCCGCTGCGCCTCCAGCGCCAGGATGCCGACCAGCGCCTCGTGGTCGCTACGGACGTACGTCCCCTCGGTCGGGCCGTGCCCCTCCGGGATCCACCACAGCCGGAACAACCCGATCACGTGATCCACCCGGATCCCACCGGAGTGCCGGAGCACGGTGGACACCATCCGGCGGAACGGCTCGTAGCCGGTCTCGGCCAGCCGGTCCGGGCGCCACGGCGGCTGCGACCAGTTCTGCCCGTGCTGGTTGTACGGGTCCGGCGGAGCGCCGACCTCGATCCCGTGGGCGTACGTGTCCTGCAGCACCCAGGCGTCCGCGCCCCGCGGGTGGACGCCGACGGCCAGGTCGTGCATGATGCCGAGCGCCATCCCGGCCCGCTCGGCCTCGTCCTGCGCCTCCCCCAGCTGGGCGTCCAGCTGCCATTGCAGCCAGCAGTGGAACTCGACCTGGTCCGCGTGGGTCGCGACGAAGGCGGTCACGGCGGGCGACTCGGGGTGGGCGTACTGCTCCGGCCAGTCGGCCCGCTCGCCGTAGGTCTCGGTGAGCACGCACCAGGCGGCGTACGCCTCGAGGCCGATGCCCTCCCGCCGGCGGTAGGCGTCCAGCGCGAACTGCCGGCCCGGTGTCCGGGGGACGGCGAAGATCAACTCGAGAGCGGCCCGCTTCGCGGTCCAAGCCGTGTTCCGGTCGATGGTCGTCGAGTGCGGGTCGAGCCCGGCCAGCGACGCGCGGACGCGCGCCCGCGCGTCGTCTGCGGCGTCGGCGTACTCCGGGATCCGCTCGGGGCGAAGATAGAGCGGGTTGGCGAACCGCCTGCTGGTCGGCAGATACGGTGACGGCTCCATCGGAGCCACCGGCTCGGCCGCGTGCAACGGATTGATCAGGATGAAGTCCGCGTGGTGCTCGGCCGCCGACCAGATCGCCAGGTCGGTCAGGTCGACCAGGTCGCCGGTGCCCCAGGACTGGCGGGACCGGACGCTGTACAGCTGGGTCGCGAGCCCCCAGGCCCGCCGGTGACCGAGCCGGGCCGGCAGCCCGAGCCAAGCCGGCGTGATGATCAGCGGCATCGCCGCCTCGGTCTCCCCGCTCCTCGCGTGCAGGGTGTGATAACCCGGCGGCAGGTCGCCTGGGAGCTCGAATGTCGCCTGGCCGACGAGCCGGCCGTCCAGGTCGTACGGCGGTGTCCAGTCCTCCAGCTGACGCAAGCCGCCTCGGTAGCTGCCCGTTTCCAGCTCGATCCAGATACTGACCGGGTCGCCGTGGGTGACATGGACCCAGACCGCCGCGACCTGGTGCTCTCGGAGCGCGAGGCAGCGCGGCAGCATCCGGGTCCACGGCTCGCGCCCGTGCAGATGGAGCGCGTGCCGCACCGGCATCGGGCGTCGACGCGTCAACCCCGAGGGCCGCGAGCACCCCGATCACCGTGCTTCGTCGAACCTCGACGTGCCGGCCCTGCCAGTCCCAGTACTCGGTCGCGATGCCGTACGCCTCGGCGAGCTCGGTCAGCCATGGATCCACCCGCCCTATCTTGGTGGCCTGGCCGCAGTGCCGGAGCGGACCACCGGATTCGTGGACCGCGTGTCGTCGGTCAGGCCTCGTACCAGGCCTGGATCTCCGCCCTGGCGAGGGTATGGCCGAACATGTTGAAGCACATCACGGCAGGTGTGGCGTCCGGGTCGACCGCCAGTTGGTCCACGTCGAGCGCGTGGACCGCGAAGTAGTAGCGGTGCCGGCCGTGCCCGGGCGGCGGTGCCGCGCCGATGTAGCGGGTCAGCCGGGCCTCGTTCGGGATGGTCAGAGCGCCGTCGGGCAGCCCGGAGCCGTCACCGGCGCCGGTCTCCAGCTCGGTCACGGAGGGCGGCAGATTGCAGACCGCCCAGTGCCAGAACCCGCTCGCGGTCGGCGCGTCCGGGTCGTACACGGTGATCGCGAAGCTCTTGGTCTCCGGTGGAAAACCGCTCCACGACAGCTGCGGCGAGGCGTCGTCGCCACCGGAGCCCATGATCCCGCTGACCTGCCCCCGGGCCAGCCGCTCACCGTCGGCGATATCGGTGCTGGTCAGGCTGAACGGCGCGACGACGCCGATGATCTCGTACGGAGAAGCCATGCTCCGAACCTACGGGATCGGGCCAGCGGCTCCTTCACCGGTCATTTTCGGCCGATGTCGGTCAGATTTCGGCCACTGAAGGACCGAGCTGATGCGACACGTATCATGTGTATGACGAGACACGGCGCGGAGGATGACGAATGCGGCTGAACAGCAAGGGACAGGTCACGATCCCGGCCGAGTTGCGCCATCGACACGGCTTTGCCGAGGGCGATGAGGTGGACGTCGTCGAGGACGGCAACACGCTCCGCATCGTGCACCGCAGCACGGCACGCAGTCGCGGCGAGCGGGTCGTCGAGAGGATGCGCGGCGCCTCGACCGGAGGCCGGTCCACCGACGAACTGATGGCGCTCCTGCGTGGCGAGTGAACCGGTCGTCACGCTGATCGACTCGAACGTCCTGCTCGACATCGCGACCGACGACCCGGCCTGGGCGGACTGGTCGGGAGGGGCGCTGGGCCGCGCGATCGATGCCGGTCCCGTGTGCGTGGATCCGATCGTCTATGCCGAGGTGTCGGTGGGCTTCCAGCGGATCGAGGAACTGGACGCGTTTCTCCCGACCGTCACGTTCAGGCGCGAACCGCTGCCCTATGCGGCCGGATTCGTGGCAGGAAAGGCGTTCCTGGCGTATCGCCGCCGGGGCGGGCAGCGCCCGACACCGATGCCGGACTTCTACGTCGGCGCCCACGCCGCCGTGAACGGCTATCGATTACTCACCCGGGATGCTCATCGTTACCGAACCTACTTCCCGACTGTCGAGCTGGATGCGCCCCGATCCCGAACGCGCCCTGAGCCTGTCGAAGGGCAATGAGCTCCGCGCTTCGACGTCCCAGTGAGCTCAGTCGGTGGCGGCGAGCTGGCCGCAGGCTCCGTCGATCTCCCGGCCGCGGGTGTCCCGAACGGTGACCGGTACGCCACGCGCCGACAGCCGGCGGACGAACTCCTCCTCGTCGCGCCGGCGGGAGGCGGTCCACTTCGAGCCGGGGGTCGGGTTCAGCGGGATCAGGTTCACGTGCACCCAGCCCCAGTTGCCCCGGCGACGAAGCACCTTGGCCAGCAGGTCCGCCCGGTACGCCTGGTCGTTGATGTCGCGGATCATGGCGTACTCGATGGAGACCCGGCGCCGGGTCGCCCGGGCGTACTCCCAGGCGGCGTCGACGACCTCCTCGACGTTCCACCGGGTGTTCACCGGGACCAGCTCGTCGCGCAGCTCGTCGTCGGGGGCGTGCAGCGACAGCGCGAGGGTGACCGGAATGCCCTCCGTCGCCAGCTGCTGCATCCGGGGCACCAGGCCGACGGTCGACACGGTGATCCCGCGGGCACTCATCCCGAGCCCGTCGGGGGTCGGTGCGGTCAGCTGCCGGACCGCTCCGATCACGGCCCGGTAGTTGGCCAGCGGCTCGCCCATCCCCATGAACACCACGTTGCTGACCCGGCCCCGTCCACCCGGGATCTCGCCGCGGTCCAACCGCCTGGCACCGTCGACGACCTGGTCGACGATCTCGGCGGTGGTCATGTTGCGCTGCAGTCCGCCCTGGCCGGTCGCACAGAACGGGCAGGCCATCCCGCAGCCGGCCTGGCTGGACACGCACATCGTCACCCGGTCCGGATAGCGCATCAGCACGCTCTCCACCCGCGACCCGTCGTGCAGCCGCCACAGCGTCTTGACCGTGGTGCCGCCGTCGGCGGACAGCGACTTCACCGGATGCAGCAGCTCGGGGAAGAACTTGTCCCGCAGCGTCTCCCGGACGCCCGACCGGGAGATCGGTCCACTCCTCCGGGTCGGACCGGAAGCCCTCGAAGTAGTGGGCTGAGAGCTGCCGGGCCCGGAACGCCCGATGACCGGCCGCCTCGACCGCCTCCCGGCGTTCAGCGGGGGTCAGATCGGCCCAGTGCGTCGGCGGTTTCCCCCGCCGCGGCGCCTGGAACACCAGACGGCAACGGCTCACCACTCACGGGACCAATCCTGCCTTCTCGCGCCAAAACTCGGCTCATCCGCCGGGAACGAGAAGGTACATGATCAGCCAGGCCACCGGGCGCCGCGATCAGCAACGAGTCGAGCCGGTCCATCACGCCGCCGTGCCCGGGCAGGAACGAGCTCATGTCCTTGATCCCCAGGTCGCGCTTGATCAGCGACTCGATCAGGTCCCCGCAGGTGCCGATCGCGACCAGGCAGACACCCAGCACGATGCCGACCCAGAACGGCTGGCCGAGCGCGTACACCGTCATCAGGACGCCGGCCACCGTGCCGAACAGGACGGACCCGACCAGGCCCTCCCAGGTCTTCTTCGGGCTGATCTTCGGCGCCATCGGGTGCCGGCCGAACAAGACGCCGGCGACGTACCCGCCGGTGTCGCCCATGATCACGATCAGCAGGAAGGTGACGATCCGGACCGGCCCGTTCTCGCCGGCCAGGATGAGGGCGGCGAAGGAGCCGAGCAGCGGGACGTACCCGATGATCATCAGGCTGGCCGCGGAGTCCTTGACGTAGCCGTGGGCGCCCTTCGGCATCCGCCAGATCAGCGCGGCCGAGCACGGTCAGCGCGAGCGAGGCGAGCAGCACGCTCGTGGTGGAGAAGACCGGCGGCCGTTGCAGCCCGGCGAGATAGGAGCCGATCGAGATGGCGATGGTGCCGATCATGATCGGCCAGATCGCCGCGTGCATCCCGATCCGGCCGAGCGCGTTGTACATCTCCCGAGCGCCGAGCAGCAGCGCGACCGCGATCAGTCCGACGAACAGCCACGGCGCGAAGATCAGGCTGAGGACGATGTAGCGCGCCGGCGCCGACCCCGACCCCGATCGCGGCCGGCAGGTTGCGTCCCGCCCGGCCGTGGTCCTTCGGCGCCTGCTCGGCCGCCACCGACTGGTGCGTCCGGAGCCGGAGCCATCGCCGCCGGAACGTCCGGAGTGCCCGGGTCCGGCGGATGGGGGGTCTGCCGGTCGGCCGCTTCGTCGACCGAACGGGGATCCACAGACGGGGGTTCGCTCACTCAGACCTCGAGGAGCTCGGATTCCTTGTGCCGCAGGACGTCGTCGATGGCATCGGTGTGCTTCTTGGTCGCCGCGTCCAGCTGCTTCTCGGCGCGCACCACCTCGTCCTCGCCGACCTCCTTGTCCTTGACCATCTTGTCGAGCGACTCCTTGGCCCGACGACGGGTGCCCCGGATGGAGATCCGAGCCTCCTCGGCCTTGTGCCGGGCGAGCTTGATGTATTCCTTGCGGCGTTCCTCGGTCAGCTCCGGCAGGGTGACCCGGATGATGTGGCCGTCGTCGGTCGGGTTGACGCCGAGGTCGGAGTCGCGGATCGACTTCTCGATGGCTGCCATCGAGGTCCGGTCGTACGGGGTGATGACGACCATCCGGGCCTCCGGAACCTGGAAGCTGGCCAGCTGCTGCAACGGGGTCGGCGACGCCGTAGTACTCCGCGGTCAGCTTGGCGAACATCGCCGGATGCGCGCGGCCGGTCCGGATGGCCGCGAACTCCTCCTTGGCGTACTCGATCGCCAGCTCCATGTTCTCCTCGGCGTCGGTGAGGATGTCGGCGATCACAGCTGCTCCTGAATCTCGTGCTCGTGGCAAGGGCGGGGCCCCGGGTAAGGCCCGCGCTCAGGCGTGGACGGTCGTACCGATCTTCTCACCCGCGACCACCTGGACGACGGAGCCGTCGTGGTCGAGGCTGAAGAAGATCATCGGCAACTTGTAGTCGCGGGCCATGCTGACCGCCGTCGCGTCGGCGACCTTGAGGTCGCGGGCCAGATACTCGTCGTAGCTCAGCTCGTCGAACTTCGTCGCCTGCGGGAACTTGTGCGGGTCGGCGTCGTAGACCCCGTCGACGCCCTGCTTGCCCATCAGCAGCACCTCGGCGCTGATCTCCAGTGCCCGCTGGGCGGCGACGGTGTCGGTGGAGAAGTACGGCATCCCCGAGCCCGGCGCCGAAGATGACGACTCGGCCCTTGTCGAGGTGTCGCTCGGCGCGCCTGCGGGATGTATGGCTCGGCGATCTGGCCCATCGTGATGGCGGTCTGCACCCGGGTCTGGATGCCCTCCTTCTCCAGGAAGTCCTGCAGCGCCAGGCAGTTCATCACGGTGCCGAGCATGCCCATGTAGTCGGCCCGGTCTCGATCCATCCCATGCTGCTGCAGCTCGGCGCCTCGGAAGAAGTTGCCGCCGCCGACCACGACGGCGACCTGGACGCCGCTCGGCGACGACCCGGGCGATCTGCCGGGCGAGCCCGGCCACGATGTCGGGGTCCACCCCGACCTTGCCGCCGCCGAACACCTCACCGGAGAGCTTCAACAGCACACGCTTGTACGGACTCGGCAACTCGTCTCCCTGGTGCCTCGGGCTGGTCGTGACTCGCAGAGAGCGTACGCCACGTCGCAGGCCGACCGGCCTTGAACGGTCCGCTCCCGCCGTTGCGCTTTCGGGCAACCATCGGTGCCCGAGATACGGCCACTAAAACCTTCGTCCACCGAAAAAACTGCCGCATCGTGGAATCTCAGGACTTCGTGGACCGAACTGGCTGGTGGTGTCGAGGTGGGCGTGCACGAGCACCGGGCCGGCGAACAGCCGACTACGGCGCCGTCGAGCCCTCCGGGTGTGGCCCGGGCCGTACGCTCGGCAGACCCGACCCCTGGGCCGATCCCGGGGCCGTCGATCGGGCCGTCGACGGGGCAGGCCTCAGGCCGCGTCTCGCCCGACTCGCGGGTCGGCTACGGCCCTGGACTGCTCGCGCTTCAGCGACTGGCCGGCAACCGGGCTGTCGCTTCGGCACTAGCCCGGGAGCGGCGCCCGCCCTCAACAGCCAGTGGCGATCCTCGACAGGTACTCGATCAGTCCGTGATCGCCGGCGAGCTGGCGGAGGTCGGATCGCAACCGAATGTGGCGGTCGGCCGGCACGACTCCGGGCGGAATCTGCTCATGCCGACCGCGCCCGCGCCTCGACCACCGTCGCCTCCCCCGCCTCGCACCCGGGAACGCGTCCCCTCCCCGGGGCCCGCGCCCCCGCCGTCGACCGGGGCCGACATGGCAGCGGCGCGCGGCGCCGCAGTGGACCAGCTCCCAGCCCTGCTGAAGGAGCCAAGGACTGCGGGAGGCGGCGCCCGGCGGATCGGCGCCGGCGACGACCCCTGAACCGCCCGCACCGCAACCGTCGCCCGAGCAACTGGTCGCGCCGAGCTCCCCGGATGCCCTCCGGGCCCAGCTTCCGGCCACCCTGCCGGACCCGGCCGCGATCGCCGAGGACATCGACGACACCCGTACGCCCGATCAGAAGACCGCCGCCGCCCAGCAGGAGGCCGCCGATCTCAGGACCGTGGCCGGCGAGCACCGAGCCGGCGTCCGCGAAGCAGCCAACGGTCACCAGCAGAGCGTCCGCGACCACGGGTCGAGCCAGCGCTCCGCCGTGCGGGTCTCCCAGACCGCGAAAGCGGCTGCCCTCGGCCAGCACACGGCCGCGAGCCGCGCCGCGCTGACCGGCGCGGCGGAGCAGGAGAAGGCGGCACTCCGGGCCGGCGTCGTCGCCGATGTCGCCACCGCCGCCGCGGCCACGTCCGAGAAGGTCGCCGCCGCCCAAGCCGCCATCCAGGCCCGACGACAGTCGATGACCGATGCCGCCGACAGCGAACGTACGTCCGCGGCGGCGGCTGCCGAGGCCGAGTCCGGCCGCGCGGTCGGTCAGCTGGAGAGCGCGGCGCTGGCCTGCGAGCAGGCCGGCGAGGCGGAGGCGGCGCGGTTCACCGGGAACGACGACCCGGCTCCCGACCAACGCGGCGCCGCACGGCAGGTCGGTCGGGAGAGTGCCGCCGACATCCGCGCGAAGAAGGCTGAGCTGCCCGGACAGCTCCGAGCGCGGGCCGTCGAGCACGGACAGCGGTGCACCGACTACGTCCGGGATGTTCTGAGCCGGTTGGGCGAGACCGAACGAGCGCTGGTCGCCGAGATCCAGCAGGCCGGGACCCAGACCCAGGCCGCGATCCGAGAAGGACTGAGCGGCAGTCTCGGCGCGGTCGACGCGCGGCTGACGCAGGACCTGGCCGCAGTCGAGGCGACCGCCACGGCGGCGCGGGCCTCACTCGACGCGGCGGCGGCCCAGGTCGGGTCGGACCTCGACCGCGGAGTCGCCGGCGCCGTACAGGAGCTCGACACGGCGGCGGCCGCCGTCGGTCACGATCTCGACCGCGGCGCGGAGGAGACGTCGGTCGTCATTACCGAGACCGAGAAGCCCTTCCTCCCCGGCGTCCAACAGCAGGTGGCGGCTGCCCGGGGATCGATGACCTCCGCGGCCGAGGCCGCCAGGGCCCAGCTCGGGGTAGCGGCCGGCGGAGCCGGCACCCAGTTCGCCGCGGTCGCCCAGAGCTTCTCCGCCGCGGCGGACACCCTGCTCGCCCAGTTCGGTGAACAGCAGGGACGAATCCGGGATGGCTTCACCGCAGGCATGGGCCAGCTGCGCGCCGGCCGTGCCCAGTCCGTGGCCGCGCTGATGGCGGGTCTGGCCGGCCGGCAGCAAGGGGTCACCGACGCCGTGCTGACTGAAGTCGACACGGCGACGACCGAGACGCGGGGCCGGCTGGCCGAGATGGGTGGCCAGTTCCGGACCGGAATCCGGCAGGCAGCCGACGCCAGCATCCTGGAGGCAACCCGGCCCAAGACCGATGACGTCACCACTCGGGCCCGCGAGGCCGGCGAACAGGTCGACGACGGCTGGCTGGCCGGCCTCGGCCGAGCCCTGGTCCAGATCGCCATCGGTCTGATCGTGCTGGTGGTGGTGGCGCTGATCGTCGCGGCGATCGTGGCCGCATTCGGCGTGGTGCTGACCGCCTGGACCGCGATCATGATCGCCGGGGCGATCCTGTTGGCGGTCGGACTGGTGTTCAATCTCGTGCAGCGCTTCAGGCAGGCCGAGCTGCAAGACCGGCCGGGGCTGGCGATCGTGATGGCCCTCTCCGACACGGTCGGGATCACCGGAATCGTCGAGGGCATCCGCGGCAAGGAACTGATCACCGACCGGCCGCTGTCGGCCGGGCAGCGCACCGAGCGCGGGGTGTTGGGCGCGGTGACCTTGATCGGGCTGATTCTCGGCGCACGCTCGGCCATCAAGGGGCCGCCTGGTGGCGCCTTCACCCGACCGGTCGAGCTCCCGGCCGGCATCTTCGGTCGGATGGCGACCGGTGTCACCAGCGTGGCGGCCGAGATTGCGTCCGGCATCGGACGTACGGCCCGATCGGTCAAGGAGTGGATCATCGGCAAGGACGAACCGATCGGCTGCTTCGTGCCCGGGACGCCGGTGCTCACTCCGACCGGACCGGTGGCGATCGAGACGCTGGCCAGCGGCGACCTGGTGGTCGCGCAGGACCCCGCGACCGGCCGGTCGAGCGATCAGATCGTGCTGCATACGTCGGCCCGGGTGGTGCCGGTCGTCCTGGAGCTCCGGCTCGACGGAACAGCCATCACCTGCAGTCCGGAGCACCCGTTCTGGGTCGCCGGCGCGGGTTGGCGGCGTGCCGGCGACCTCCGGGTCGGCGACCGGTTACGCACCCGAACAGGAGCCGAGCCCGAGTTGGTCGAGGTCCGGCCGCGCGGCCGGGGGAGCTGGACGGTCCATAACCTCACGGTGACCGGCGAGCACACCTACCATGTCGGCCGGCTCGCTGTTCTGGTGCACAACAAGGCGGTCCAGGCCGACTTCGTACCCCGCCGGCAGGCGCTGCAGGTCGAGGCGCAGGAGCTGTCGCAACGAGCCGGCGACGCGGTGCGACGGGCGCAGGCGCTTCCGGAGGAGACACCCAACCTGGATCAGAAGGTCACCGAGGCGCGGGGACTGTCGCGCGAGGCCCGGGACCTGCAGAGCGAGATCAACCGGTCGTCCTCACTGGAGGAACTGGCCGACCTGGAGGACTACCAGGCGAGCATCCGAGCCCGGCTGGCCCGTCTGGAGGCGGACCTACCGGCGCTCGACGCGCCGCCGCCGGAGCCGACGCCGGCCCGGGTGCCGTTCAGCGAGGAGGCTGCGATGGCCGAATTGCGCGGCACCGGGCACTGGAAGACGCTGAACGCCGAGAACCCGAACCGCACCTGGACGGGCGACTTCGCCGAGCGGATGGCATCGACGGATCCGCTCGAGACCAAACAGAAGATGATCGTGACCGGACGAGCGTCCGGGCAGCCGCCGGTGAGCTACGAATTCTCCGTCGTCTACAACCACCAGACCGGCCAGTTCACCTACATCGGCCGGTCCGGCGGTCGGCCGCCGACCCGTTGAACCCCGGGCCCGCGGACTCGGCCGCGACGTCGAACGAGCCGTGAGCGATGTCCTCAGCCACCGAAAGCACTGAGGGCAGGATTCCGCCGGTTGTATCCGGCACGATCCCGCCCTCAGCTCAGACTGGCGTCAGCTGGCCGCTTCGAAGCGGACGAACCGGGTGATCTTCACCCCGGCCGCGTCGAGCAGCTTGCTGACCGGCGTCTTGTTATCGGTCACCGACGGCTGGTCGAGCAGCACGACGTCCTTGAAGTACGCGTTCACCCGGCCCTCGACGATCCTCGGCACGGCCTGGGCCGGCTTGTTCTCCGCCTTGGCGGTCTCCTCGGCGATCCGGCGCTCGTTCGCCACCAGATCGGCGGGCACCTCGTCGCGGCTCAGGTACTGCGGCCGCATCGCGGCGATCTGCATCGCGGCGGTCCGGGCAGCGTCGGCGTCGGCGCCCTCGTACTCCACCAGAACGCCCACCTGCGGCGGCAGGTCGGACGCCCGCTTGTGCAGGTAGACCGCGGTCTGCCCGTCGAAGTACGCGGCCTGGGAGATCTCCAGCTTCTCACCGATCTTCGCGGCCAGCGTGCCGACCGCGTCGGCCACCGTCTCGCCGGACGGCAGGGTCGCTGCGTTCACCGCGGCCACGTCGGCGGCCTGGGCGGAGGCCGCGGCCTTGACGGCTGCGTCGGCCAGCTCCTGGAAGTCGGCGCTCTTGGCCACGAAGTCGGTCTCGGCGCCGAGCTGGACCAGGGCGCCGTCGGAGAACGCGACCAGCCCGTTGCTGGCCTCGCGCTCCTCACCGCGCTTGGCGGCCTTGGCAGCGCCCGCGACCCGGAGGATCTCGACCGCCTTGTCCTGGTCTCCGTCGGCCTCGGTCAGGGCCTTCTTGCAGTCCATCATCCCGGCACCGGTCAGGTCCCGGAGCTTCTTCACGTCAGCAGCGCTGAAGTTCGCCATCGTTGTGTTCTCGGTCCTTCAGTCGTCAGTGGTCAGCTGAGGTCAGTCGTCAGCTGGGTCAGTTCTCGTCGGACTGGGCCTGCTCCTGGCCCGCTCCTCGCGGGTCGTGGGCAACGGCTCCGCGTCGGCCTCGGCGGCCACCACGGCGGGCACCTCGTCGGCCGGCACCGGCTCGGCGGCGGCGGCCGCCACGGCCTCTGCCTCCTCGACGACGGTCTGCACACCTGCGGTCTCGCCGTCGGTCTCGCCGTCGGTCTCGCTGTCGGTCTCACCCTCGGCGGCCTCCTGGGTGCCGAGCAGCTCGCGCTCCCAGTCGGGCATCGGCTCGACCTCGGCCTCGGTTCCGGTCTGGACCGCGCCGCCGGAGCGGGACAGCAGACCGTCGGCCACGGCGTCGGCGACCACCCGGGTCAGCAGCGCGACGGAGCGGATCGCGTCGTCGTTGCCCGGAATGGCGAAGTCGACCTCGTCGGGATCGCAGTTGGTGTCCAGGATGCCGATCACCGGGATCCGCAGCTTGCGAGCCTCGTCGACGGCCAGGTGCTCCTTCTTGGTGTCCACGATCCAGACCGCCTGCGGGGTCTTGGCCATGTCCCGGATGCCGCCGAGGGTCTTCTCCAGCTTGCCCTTCTCACGGCGGAGGCCGAGCAGCTCCTTCTTGGTCAGGCCGGAGGCGGCGACGTCGTCGAAGTCCATCCCCTCCAGCTCCTTGAGCCGCTGGATCCGCTTGATGATCGTGCCGAAGTTGGTGAGCATGCCGCCCAGCCAGCGGTGGTTGACATACGGCATGCCGACCCGGGTGGCCTGCTCGGCGATGGCCTCCTGGGCCTGCTTCTTGGTGCCGATGAACAAGACCTGGCCGCCGCGGGCGACGGTCGCCTTGACGAAGGCGTACGCGCTGTCGATGTAGGTCAGCGACTGCTGCAGGTCGATGATGTAGATGCCGTTGCGCTCGGTGAAGATGAATCTCTTCATCTTCGGGTTCCAGCGACGGGTCTGATGCCCGAAGTGGACGCCGCTCTCGAGCAGCTGGCGGGTGGTGACGACGGCCATGGCCGTTTCCTTCCTTTACCGGCGGCGTGGCTGCCGGCGTACGGTTCGATCGGCGCCGAGCCGTTCGGCACCGCCTGACGCCCGCGCGGACCGTTCCGGACTCACCCGTGCTGGGCTGACCGGACCGTCTGGACCGCTCCGGCCGGGCCGGAACAGCGGGCATGCGAAGTCAGACCCTTCCGGATCTGCGCAGATCAGTCTACCTCACGGCGGCGCCCGCCCGGCCGGCCGAACTTTGCACTCCTTGTGCGGCTCTGCACCCGATGCGGGGAGTGCAAAGCCGCAGAGCGGGTGCAAAGTTCGCGGGGAGGGCCGGGTGCAGGCGGCTGCTACTCGGGCCGGGCATGCCTCGGCAGGAGTCGGACCAGGGCCAGGCAACCGACCAGGAGGGCAGCGGCGACCAGCGTCGTGATCTGCATCGCCGAGGCATCCGCCGCGGGTCGGCAGCAGCTGGAAGAACAAGGTGCCGCAGACCGCCACGCCGATCGTGCCGCCGAGCTGCTGGACGGCGTTCAGCAGCCCCGACGCGGAGCCGACCTCGTGATCGGCGACCCCGGCCAGGATGACGGAGAAGACCGGGACGATCGCCAGCCCGCCACCGATGCCGAAGACGAAGCCCGCCGGCAGGAACTGCCAGGGCTGGGCCGACGAGCCGGTCAGCCGGACGGTGAGGATCATGCCGAGCGCGCCGATGATCATCACCGCGAAGCCGAGCACGAGGACCCGGCGGCCGTATCGGGGCACCAGCGCACCGCTGCCCAACCCGGCGGCGAGCGCCATGCCGACCGCGTACCCGCAGCCGGCGAATGCCGTCGCCAGCGGCGAGAAGCCGAGCACGGCCTGGCTGTACACGTTGAAGACCAGGGTGAAACCGATCATCGCGCCGAAGCCGAGCAGGATCAGGCCGAGCCCACCGACGTACGCGCGATTGGCCAGCAGACTCGGCTCGATCAGGGGTGCGGTGCTGTGCCGCTCGTGCAGCGCGAAGACCGCAAGCAGCACGAGAGCGGCGGCGATCGAGGCGTACGTCCACCAGGGCCAGCCGAGCTCGCGGCCCTCGATCAGCGGATAGACCAGCAGCAGCGCGGCGGCCGCGAAGAGGATCAGGCCGAGCGGATCGAAGCGCAGGTCCCGGCGTCGGTCGCTGGGTGGGATGAGCACCAGCGCCGCGACCACCGTGGCGATGCCGATCGGCAGGTTGATCAGGAAGATGATCCGCCAGCCGAGCCCGAACAGGTTCGCGTCGACCAGCACGCCGCCGAGCAGCGGGCCGGCGATCGCGGACAGCCCGATCACCGGGCCGAAGCTGGCGAACGCCTTGCCCAGGTCGGCCGGCGGGAAGACCTGCTTCATGATCCCGAAACCCTGTGGGATCAGGACGGCGCCGAGCAGTCCCTGGGCGGCCCGGGCGATGATCAACGTCGTCGGATCCTGCGCGAGTGCACAGGCCAGCGAGCCGAGCGTGAAGCCGATCGCGCCGAGCACGAACAGATTCTTCCGACCGAACCGGTCGCCGAGCCGGCCGCCGATGACCAGTGCGACGGCGAAGGCGAGGGTGTACGCACCGACGACCCACTGCACCGTGCTGGCTCCGCCGCCGAGGTCGCGGGCGATCGGCGTCGCGGCCAGGTTGACGATCGTGGAGTCGAGCAGATCCATGATCTCGGCGGCCAGGATGACGGCCAGCACGGCCCAGCGCCAGCGATAGGTGCTTTGGGACGGAGCTGTGGTGGTTTCGAGGTCGGTCATGATGCAAATCCTTGTCGAACGTTGTTCGTACTAACGAACACTGTTCTAGATTACGAACCTTGTTCGCGTCAAGTAGGGTCTTTCCATGGCTTCCCCCCTAGGACCCTGGGTCGCCAAGGAGCCGGCAAGGCGGCGGCTCAGCGTGGAGGGCATCGTCGCCGCGGGGCTGGAGATCCTGGCCGCCGACGGAGCCGACGCCGTCACCATGCGCGCGGTGGCGGGCCGGCTCGGCACCGGAGCGGCCTCGCTGTACGCCCATGTCCGCGACAAGAGTGAGCTGCACGCGCTGCTGCTGGATGCCGTGATCGGTGAGGTCGAGGTTCCCGTGGCCGATCCCGCCCGCTGGCGAGAGCAGGTCAAGCAGTTCACCTGGAGCCAGTACCGCGCCATGGTCCGGCATCCGGGTATCGCCGGGGTCAGCCTGGCCCACATTCCCGACCGGCCCGAACGCGATGCGCTGCTCGGAAGGCATGCTGGCCATCTTGCTGGCCGGCGGGCTGTCGAGGCTGGTGGCGAGCCTCGCACTGGACGTACTGACCCTGTACGTCAGCGCGGTGGCGTTCGAGGAGACGCTGTGGTGGGACCGTTCCCGGCAGGAGGATCCGTCGATCACCGAGAGCAGCGTGGTGGCCGCCACCCGGGAGTATTTCCGCGGTCTGTCGCCGGCCGATCACCCCCTGCTGTCGAGCATGGCCGACGACCTGACCAGCGGCACGGGTGACCAACGCTTCGATTTCGGGCTGGACGTGCTGATCGCCGGGCTCGACGCGCTGCGCGACTGGCGACTGCCCGGACCTCGAGCGGACTGAGGCCCGGCGGGGGCACCGAGACCCGGCAGGCGCTCCGAGACCCTGCACCCACCTCCACTCGAAACTGTCGGGTTGCGACAGCCGTCAGCGGCGTGTCGCTGGCGCAACTCGACAGTTTCGGAGGACGGCGGCCACGGTTGGCGTCGCGCGAATGAGGGAGTTGTCCACAGGTTCGGAGCAACTTCGAGCGCTGTCCACAGATTTCGTCGGAGGCGGCACGACCGGGGTCTGTTTCCGGAGTGTGTGGATGTGCGAGTTCGATATGTCCTGGCGGTCCTCACCGCCGCGTTGCTGCTCCTCGGCGGATCGGCCGGTTCCGCGGCCGCCCAGTCTGGATTGCCGTCCCCGGCGGCCTGGCCCCTCGCCGGAACGGTGCGCGTGCTGGCCGGATTCGACCCACCCGGTCAGACCTGGGGCGCCGGGCACCGCGGCGTCGACCTCGCGGCAACGCCGGGTCAGCCGGTGCTGGCCGCGGCCGCCGGCCGGGTGAGCTATGCCGGCCGGCTGGGTGACCGCGGCGTCGTGGTGATCGACCATGGAACTGCGCGGACGACGTACGAGCCGGTGGACGCGCTGGTCGCCGTCGGCGATCAGGTCCAGCTCGGGACGGTGATCGGCCGGATCGGCCGGGGCGGGCACTGTGACGGATCGTGTCTGCACTGGGGTCTGAAGCAGGGCGCGGACTATCTGGATCCGCTGCTCCTGATCAACGATCCCGGTGGCGGGACGCTTCGGCTGCTGCCGGCATCCCAGGTGGCCGTAGCCCGATCCGCTGCCGCCCAGCGGGCTCGGGAGGCGGCTCAGGCGGGTGCGACCGGCGGCAGGTTTCGCCCACATCCCTCCCGGCCGGCACGGCTTCGGGCGGCCCGTCCCCGGCGGGATCACGTCACCGTTCGGGATGCGGCTCCACCCGATCCTGCATGTCTGGAAACTGCACGACGGCACCGACTTCGGTGCAGCCTGCGGGACGCCGATCCGGGCGCCGTACCCCGGCCGGGTGACGATGGTCGGCTACAACCGGGGTTACGGCAACCGGCTGATGCTCGAGCACGGGACCGTTGACGGCTACCGGGTCCGGACCGGCTACAACCACGCCGAGCGTTATGTCGTGACGCCCGGCACCCAGGTCACGAAGGGCCAGCTGCTGGGATACGTCGGGGAGACCGGGTACGCCACCGGCTGCCACCTCCACCTCATGCTCTGGTTGAACGGCCGGCTCGAGAACCCGATGGTGTGGTTCTGATGGTCCGCTCAGGCCCGGGGATGGGCCTGCTCGAAGACCGCCTGGATCCGGTCGGTGGTGACGTGGGTATAGATCTGCGTGGTCGCCAGCGAGGCGTGGCCGAGGATCTCCTGGACGCTGCGCAGATCGGCCCCGCCCTCCAGCAGGTGGGTCGCCATCGCGTGCCGCAGCCCGTGCGGCCCGAGATCCGGAGCGCCATCGATGAGTCGCAGCGCCCGGTGCACGATCCGCCGGACCACTCGCGGGTCGATCCGGGCGCCGCGCTCCCCCACGAAGACCGCAGCGCCGGCGGTCGGATCGGCGAGCGCGGCACGCCCGTTCGCCAGCCATGCATCCAGGGCACGAACCGCAGGTCCGCCGAGCGGCACGGTCCGCTCCTTGTTGCCCTTGCCGAGCACGCGCAGCGTTCGCCGGTCGCTGGTCCAGATCGGTCGTGTCGAGCCCGCACAGCTCCGACACTCGGATCCCGCTGCCGTAGAGCACCTCGAGGATCGCGACGTCCCGCAGTCCGACCGGTCCGCCCTGCTCCTGCGCCCGGGTTGCCGCATCGACCAGCAACCGCTCCGCGTCACGGCGGTGCAGAGTGTCCGGCAGGGCACGTACAGAGCGGGGCGAGCGCAGACCGGCGGCCGGATTGCCGCGCGACCGGCCGGTCTCGTACGCCCAGCCGCAGAAGGTCCGGGCGGCCGCGGCCCGCCGCTGCAGGGTGGCCCGCGAGGCGCCGCGGGTCTGCTGATTGGCCAGCCAGTTCCGCAGGTCGCGAACCGTGACCTCGTCCAGATCGGCCCGGCCGAGGCGCTGCAGATGCAGCAACAGGGCGGTCAGATCGCTCCGGTACGCGCGGACGGTATGGGCTGACAGCGCGCGCTCGTGGCTCAGATGGGTTCCGTACGCGGCGAGCAGGTCCGCGTTCGGCGCGGTGAGCTCGTCGCGACGATCCTGCTCCGGCTCGGCCGGCCGGGCCGGCCCTGCCGCGCCACCTGTCCCGGCACCCGTCACCCGTCCACTGTGCGCGGCGGGCCCCCGACGACCAAGCCGACGCGCGGTGCTATCCATGTCCGCATGGCCCACAACCGATCAGCAGGCACCGACCCGTTCGACGGTCTGCAGTTCGTGGTGATCGGCGGGTACACGGCCGAGCTGGGTGGCGATGCGCCCGGCCTGGTCGTCGCGGTGCCGACCGGCTCCCCGGCCGCGGACGACCCGGACGACCCGGACGACAAGATCGCGACCCGGTCGGTGGCCGAGATCGCCGCGCCCAGCTGGGTGCTGGCCCATCCGATCCGGCCGTGGCTGTTCACCGCGGGCGAGTCGACGCCGGCCATGGTGACCAGTTTCGGCCTGCGACGAGGCAGGTCATCTCCATCCCCTGTCGGCGGTGTCGTCGGGCGGGGCCGGCGCCTGCCATCTCGCGCTCAGCGAGGACGAGGCGTACCTGCTGGCGGCGAACTACGACTCCGGCTCGGTGAGCAGCTTCGCGATCGCCGACGACGGCACGCTGACCGGGCCGCTCGATCTGCTCCAGCTGACCGGTTCCGGGCCCGACCGCGAGCGGCAGGACGGTCCGCATGCTCACCAGGTGCTGCCGCTCGACGGCGAGCTGCTGGTCTGCGATCTCGGCACGGACCGGATCCACCGGCTCCGGCTGGATCCGGCGGGGCAGTTCCACCGGGCCGCCGATCCGATCCTGCTGCCGCCTGGCTCGGGGCCGCGGCACGCGGTGGTGGTCGGCGAGCTGCTGATCGTCGCCTGTGAGCTGAGCTCGGAGCTCTGGGTCGGCCGCCGCTCCGACGATGGCTGGGTCGAGTTGCGGGTGTTGTCGACGACGGCCGCCACGACGAGTCCGCGGCAGCCGTCCGGGATCGTGACGAACGGTCGTACGGTCGCGGTAGCGACCCGCGGACCCGACACGCATCGCCACGTTCGCGATCGAGCCGGGCGTCGGGTTGCGGCCGCTGGCCGAGGTCGCGTCCGGCGGCGCGTGGCCGCGGGCCATCGAGCTCCGCGGCGATCACCTCTGGGTCTCCAACCAGAACAGTGGCCGGATCGCGATCCTCGACCTGTCAGACCCGAGTGCGCCGACCTGGGTCGCCGACTTCTCGGCGCCGTCCGCGACCTGCGTCGTTCTGCTGGAGGACGCAACCGCCGAGATAGGTTGAGCGCTTGTGAGCGACGCCCCGCCCGATCCCGCGACCCGCGACGACCTGCGTACCGGCGGCACCGTACGACCGATCACCCGCTGGGGAACGCCGGTGATGCACGCCCGGACCCGGCCCGTCACCGCCTTCGATGACGAGCTTCGTCGGCTGTGCCGGGACATGTTCGCCACGATGTACGCCGCCGAGGGCGTCGGGTTGGCCGCGACCCAGGTCGGGCCTCGACCTCGCTGTCTTCGTGTTCGACTGTCCCGACGACGATCAGGTCCGGCATGCCGGCGTGATCTGCAACCCGCAGGTGACGACTCCGGAGGGCCCGGACCGCAAGCTCGACTTCGCCGACGAGGGCTGCCTGTCCCTGCCGGGTGCGTACGCGGAACTCGCCCGGCCCGACCACGCCGTCTGCAGCGGCGAGGGCGCAGACGGCGAGCCGGTCACGATCGTCGGCACCGGCCTGCTGGCCCGCTGCCTGCAGCACGAGACCGACCACCTGAACGGCACGGTGTTCGGCGACCGGCTGGCGGGCCGGTCCCGCAAGAAGCTGTACGCCAAGCACGCCGAGCTGGCCGAGCGCTACCCCACCGACTGGCCGGTCAGCGGCATCGTCGGACCTCACGGCGAAGACCACCCACCGACCGAATAGCCCCGACTCGTCGGCGCGTTCAGGGCCCAGCAGGCGACGGCGGCAGCGGCGGCCACGTTGAGCGAGTCGATACCGGCGTGCATGCCGATCCGCACGCGTACGTCCGCGGCGCGCGCCCAGCGCTCCGACAATCCGGCACCCTCGGTCCCGAGCAGGACGGCCAACCGACGGGGCCGCTCCCGGACCTCGGCCGCGAACTCGGCCAGCTCCACCGAATCGTCGGCCAGGGTCAACGCCACCGTCTCCAGCCCCGCAGCCCGTAGCCCGTCGACCGCGCCGGCCCAGTCGTCGAGCCGGGCCCACGGGAGGCTGAACACCGCGCCCATGCTCACCTTGACGGCTCGGCGATAGAGGGGGTCCGCCGCTCGCGGAGCCAGCAGCACCCCGTCCCAGCCGAGCCCGGCAGCGCAGCGGATGATCGCCCCGACGTTGGTGTGGTCGACCACGTCCTCGATCACGACCAGGCGGTCGAACCCGAGCAGATCGCCGGCGGACCAGCGCTCGACTCGGTGCAGCGAGGCCAGCGCCCCACGATGGACGTGGAACCCGGTGATCTGTTCGGCCAGCGACTCCTCGACGACGTACACCGGAACGTCGGGCCAGCGGCCCAGGACGTCGGCCAGACCCGGCAGCCACCGGGCGCGCCAGCAGGAACGACCGCGGCCGGTAGCCCGCCTCGACCGCCCGTCGGATGACCTTCTCGCCCTCGGCGATGAACAGCCCGTGCTCGCTCTCCAGCGACCGCCGCAGCGACGTCTCGCGCAGCCGCACGTAGTCGCCGAGCCGCGGATCGTCCGCTGCGTCGACGTCGATCCGGACCACCGGCCACACTGTAGGTCCCGGCGACCGGGCCGCGCCCACTACCGTGGTGCCTCGTGACTGCACCGCGGATGGGAACGCTCGACTGGCTGTCCGCCTCGGAGCACCCCGAGCTGCTGGCGGCGCCTGTGACGGCCGCGATCGCGACCCACCGGATCGAGTGCTGGGTCGCGGCGATCGACCCGGAGCTGGCCGATACCGCTGCATTCTGCGCGGCGTACGACGTCCCGCTCGAGACCTCCGCCAACTGCGTCGTGGTGGCCGGGCGTCGCGGCGAGACCACCACGATGGCGGCCTGCCTGGTGCTGGCGAGCGACCGGGCCGACGTGAACAAGACGGTCCGCAAGCACCTCGATGTCCGCAAGATCTCCTTCGCTCCGATGGACGAAGCGACGTCCCAGACACAGATGGAGTATGGCGGGATCACCCCTATCGGGCTGCCGGCCGATTGGCCGGTCCTGATCGACGAGGCCGTCGCGGCGAGCGAACTGGTCGTGATCGGCAGCGGCATCCGGGGCAGCAAGATCCTGATCGCGGGCGCGACCGTCGCCGCCGTGCCCGCCGCCGTAACCCTGCCACTCGCCCTCCACTGACCCTCTTTCTCGAAACTGTCGAGTTCCGGCATCCGCGGGCGGCGTGTCGCTGCACCAAGTCGACAGTCTCTGGGAGACGGGGGCGTCAGCGGAGCAGGTTCACGATGGCGACTACGCCGACGCAGACGATGACGATCCGATAGACCAGCGGCGGCAGCTTCTTGCCGACCCGACCGCCGATCTGGGCCCCGATCACCGAACCGACGGCGATTGCGCCGGCCGCCCACCAGTTCACGTGGTACAGGAAGATGAACAGCAGGCCGGCGATCCCGTTGACCAGCCCGGCGAGCACGTTCTTCAGCGCATTGATCCGCTGTAGCCGCTCCGCCAGCCCGATCCCGAGCACACCGATCAGCAGCACACCCTGGGCGGCGCCGAAGTAGCCGCCGTACACCCCGGTCAGCATCACGGCCAGCCAGAGCCAGATCGACCCGTGCGGTGCGCTCTCGGTGATCCCGAGCCGTTCCCGACGGGCCGCCACCTTCTTCGACAGCCACGGCTGGACCACGACCAGCACGCAGCCGATCCCGATCAGCACCGGCACGATCGCGTCGAACGCCGACGAGGGCAGCTTCAACAGCAGCAGGGCGCCGATCACGCCGCCGACCAGCGACGCAGCACCCAGCCGGATCAGCCGCGTACGCTGCCCGCCGAGCTCACCGCGGGTGGCCAGCGCGCCGGACACCGAGCCGGGCACGAGGCCGATGGTGTTCGAGACGTTCGCCGTCACCGGCGGTACGCCCAACGCGAGCAGGGTCGGGAACGTCACCAACGTTCCCGACCCGACGACCGTGTTGATCAGGCCCGCTGCCGCTCCGGCCGCGAGCAGGGCGAGCAGATCCAGCCAGCTCACCGCTGACTGGGCGCCGATTCCTCCTGGCCGGACGGGGCCGCCGGCTCGGCGGGCTGTTCATGTCCGGGTTCAGCAGACCCGGCCTGAGCAGATACGGGTCGGGCAGATACGGCCTGACCAGATACGGGTTGGGCAGGGCCGGATCGGCCGTATCCCGGTTGGACGTAGTCGGATCGGGCGTACGAGGGCCGTCCGTACGCGCCCTGACCGCCACCGTTCGTACCGTCCGGCGCGGGCTGGGAACCGGTGCCGATGGCCGGCGAGGGGTCGTGCGAACCACCCAGACGCGGCCCGGCCTCGAGCTCCTGCGCCGCGGCGATCGCCTCCTGGACCGTCTTCTGGGACTTCGCCTCCTCCTCGGCGAACTGCCGCTCGATCTCCGCCTGGACGTCGATCTTCGGCGGCGCGGTGAACGCACCCTTCACGGCCTGCGGAATCGTCGAGCCGGCGGCGACCTGGCCGACCGCGCTACCCAGGCCCTCGAGCGCCTTGTTCAGCTCGCTCGGCACGATCCACACCTTGTTGGCGTCGCCGCGCGCGATGGTCGGCAGCATCTGCATGTACTGGTACGCCAGCAGCGCCTGGTCCGGCTGGCCGGCGTGGATGGCCTCGAACACCGTGGTGATGGCCTGCGCCTCGCCCTCGGCCCGGAGCATCTTCGCCTGCCGGTCGGCCTGGGCCCGGAGCACCGCTGCCTCCCGATCGCCCTGCGCCCGCAGGATCGCGGACTCCTTCTCACCACCGGCGCCGAGGATCTGGGACTGCCGCTGGCCCTCGGCCGTCAGCACGGCGGCCCGCTTGTCGCGCTCGGCCCGGGCACCCTTCTCCATCGCGTCCCGGATGGTGGCCGGCGGCTCGATCGCCCGGAGCTCGACCCGGTTGACCTTGATGCCCCACTTGCCGGTCGCCTCGTCCAGCACCGTCCGCAGCTGCTGGTTGATCTCCTCGCGGCTGGTCAGCGCCTGCTCCAGGTCCAGGCCGCCGATGATGTTCCGCAACGTCGTCATGGTCAGCTGCTCGATGGCCTGCACGTAGTTCTGCGCCTCGTACGCCGCCCGCACCGGGTCGATGATCTGGAAGTAGATCACCGAGTCGATGCTCACCATCAGGTTGTCCTCGGTGATCACGCCCTGCGGCGGGAACGGGACGACCGCCTCGCGCATGTCGATGTTGTAGCGGACCCGGTCGACGATCGGCACCACGAGGTGCGGACCGGGCTCCAGCACCCGGTTGAACTTGCCCAGCCGCTCGACCACGCCGACCCGCTGCTGGCGGATCACGCGGACCGAGCTGAACAAGATGTAGGCCAGGAAGACCAGCACGGCCAGCGCGATGATCAGGCCGAAAAGGCTGTTCACGGGAGATCCCTCACATTTCTGCGTACGTCGGTACGCACGCACGTCCAGTGAATCAAGGAAGAGGTTCGTTGGCCGGGTAGACCACCGCGATCGGGCCGTCGATCTCGTACACCTCGATCTCGGTGCCCTGCTCGATCACCGTGTGCCGGTCGTACGGACGGGCGGTCCAGGTCTGGCCGTCGACCTTGATCTCGCCCCGGTCCCGGGTGATCTCGGTCGTGGCGACGCCCGTGCTGCCGACCATCTTCGCCGTCGATGACCGGTAGCCCGGCATGTTGCGGACCCGCCTCATCACGGTCGGCCGGAGCAACAGCAGGCTGCCGATCGAGACGATGATCGCCACCCCGATCTGTAGCCACCAGACTCCGGGCGCGATCCCCGCCGTGACGGCTCCGGCCAACGCGCCCGCGGCCAGCATGATCAGCACCAGGTCCATCGACATGATCTCGGCGACCGCCAGGAGGAACGCGAGACCCAGCCAGATGGCCCAGCCGTTCTCACCCAGCCAGTCGGTCAAGTTCACACCTCCATCGTGCCACCAGGGTGGTGCGACGCCGCCGAACTGCCTCGACGGACCCTCAAACGGCCCGCGCGGCCCATCGTCCGTCGGTCTGGCTGAGTGCCAGATCGAGGTCGAAGGTCGCTTTCAGGTTCTCCGCGGTCAGGGTCTGCTCCAGCGGACCCTCCGCCACCACCCGGCCCCTTCTCAGCAACAGGGCGTGGGTGATGCCGACCGGAATCTCCTCGACGTGATGGGTGACCAGCACGGTCGCCGGCGCGTACGGGTCCTGGGCCAGGTCGCCGAGGGTCCGGACCAGCGACTCGCGCCCGGTCAGGTCCAGGCCGGCGGCCGGCTCGTCGAGCAGCAGCAGCTCCGGGTCGGTCATCAGCGCACGGGCGATCTGGACCCGCTTCCGCTCGCCCTCGCTCAGCGTGCCGAAGGTCCGGTCGGCCAGCCCGGCGATGCCGAGCGAGCTGAGCAGCTCATCGGCACGGGCGTGGTCCAGCTCGTCGTAGTCCTCCCGCCATCGCCCGATCACGGCGTACGAGGCGGAGACCACGACGTCGTGCACCCGCTCGCCGCGCGGGATCCGCTCGGCCAGCGCGGCCGAGGTGAGCCCGATCCGCGGCCGGAGCTCGAACACGTCGACCGTGCCGAGCACCTCGCCGAGCAGGCCGGCGACGCCGCTGCTGGGATGGATCTGCGCGGCCAGGATCTGCAGCAGGGTGGTTTTGCCGGCCCCGTTCGGACCGATCACGACCCAGCGATCGGACTCGTCCACCCGCCAGCTGAGGTCGTCGATCAGGGTCGCCCCGCCGCGGACGATGCTCACCCCCGCAAGGTCCACCACTGCCACCATGGGAGAGAACCTATCGTCCGCATCGGCCGCCGCGGACGGACGGGCCCGGCCGCCCGGCACCGCCCGATCGGTCCGGTCGGCCGCTCCGGAAGGGTCGGATGGCACGACCCAACCGTCGTCCCCGGCACCGGCTCGGAGGTGCCAACCGCGCGGACGAGAATGGCGTCATGACGACCCGCATCGAGACCTTCGGCAATGACGGACTGACCTTCGACGTACGCGATGCCGGGCCGCTCGACGGCGACCTGGTCGTTGCGCTGCACGGCTTCCCGCAGACCTCGGCCAGCTGGTCGGCGGTGACGCCGCTCCTCACCGCGGCCGGGCTGCGAGTCTTGGCGCCGGACCAGCGCGGCTACTCGCCCGGAGCACGGCCGACCGGGGTGGCGAACTACCAGGTCTCCCGGCTGGCCGGCGACGTGCTGGCGCTCGCGGACGCCGCCGGTGTCGAGCGGTTCCACGTGCTCGGGCACGACTGGGGCGGGGTGGTCGGCTGGGAGCTGGCGGCGACGTACCCGGACCGGGTGCGGACGCTCTCGGTCGCCTCGACGCCGCATCCGCGAGCGCTGATCGCCTCGTTCGCCGGTAAGCAGGCGATTCGCTCGTGGTACATGGGGCTGTTCCAGCCGCCTCGGCTGGCCGAGCACCTGCTGACCAGGAACGACTTCGCGGCCCTTCGACGCTTCGCCACCGAGGGCGGGATGAAGGAACCGGACGAGGTGGTCCGGCTGTTCGCCGAGCCGGGAGCGGCGACCGCGACGATCAACTGGTACCGCGCGCTGCCCCGGGCCGGCGGCCCGCTGCCCGGCGAGGTCCACATTCCTACCCTGTACGTCTGGAGCGACCGAGACCCCGCCCTCGGCCGGCGCGCCGCGGAGCTGACCGCCCGATGGGTGACCGGTGACTACCGGTTCGAGGTGCTGGCCGGGGTGTCGCACTGGATCCCCGACGACGCGCCGCTCGAGCTCGCCGAGCTCGTCCTGGCCAGGATCGGCTGAAGCCGCGGAACGAACCCGGGTCACCGACCATCCCGCAAAGGTCCGCAACGCCGACATAAAGTGGCGCGGTGCAGACTCTTCCGGCACTTCGGCTGACCGCCGCGCTCAACGCGCTGGGCGGCGAGTCCGTCGCGTCGGGCGAGATCTGGGTGCGCAGCGTGGTCGGACCGGAGCTGGTCCATCACGTGGCCGATCCGGACGAACTGCTCAGGCTCGGCGGGACCGGCTCGGTGACGCTGGCCGACGCGCTGCCCGCGCTGGTGGCGGTCGAGCCCGAGCTGTGGATGCTGTCTCTGCCGGTGGCCGGCTCACTCGGCGGTCTCCGCGGACCCGCGGAGTTGAACGGGGCGGCGCTCGACCAGGGCTCGGCGGTCGTGGCGACCACCGCCGGGGTCGGCATCGTGCCGTACCGGGTCGGTCCGGCGATCCAGTGGCGCGTCTACCCGGCCGAGCGCCCAGCGCCGCCGACCGGACCGTACGATGCCGAGCGCGAGCTGAACGAGACCGTCCTCCGCGCCGCCAGCACCCTGCAACAGCTCGACGTGGCGGGCGGCGCCCGGCCCGCGGACCCCGGACTCCGGCTGCCGACGGCCTACCCGAACCGTCAGCGGTTGGCGGCCGACCGGGCAGCCCGGTTGTACGTCGCCTGCGAGACCGCGCTCGCCGACGACGGGTCGAGCCTGAGCTCGTACGAGGCCGATGTCCGGGCCCGCGAGCTGCGGGCCGTTCGTGACGCGGCCCGGACGGCCCTGTGCGCCGCCGTCACCTGGCGGCGCACCCCCGACCAGCCCGGAGCTGTCAGAACCTCAACCGGCTATGACCGGCTGAGCTTCTGACAGATCAGCGAGCGCCGCGCCGTTGTTGAGGGCGAGCCGCCCCAGCCAGGACGCACTCGGTTTCGGCGTCCGGACCTGGGTCGTCCGGTCGACCGCGATCAGCCCGAACTTCGGCCGGTAGCCGAAGATCCACTCGAAGTTGTCGAAGGCCGTCCAGGCGATGTAGCCGCGGACGTCGATCCCCTCGGCCAGGCAGGCCGCGACGCCGTCGAGGGCGGTCCGCAGATAGGCCAGCCGCTGAGTGTCGTCCTCGGTCGCCAGCCCGTTCTCGGTGACGATCACCGGGATCCCGGCGATCCGCCAGGCCTCTCGGATGGTCGCCTCCAGCGCCTGCGGGTAGATCTCCTCCCCCATCTGGTTCGTCGCCACCCCGGCCGGGGCCGGCGCCAGACCGTCCGCACCGTAGACCGTACGGCCGTACGTCTGGATGCCGACGAAGTCGTCGCCGCGGGAGTCGGCGAGGAACCGCTCGTTCACGAGCTGGCGCCAGCGGTCGGCGGTCTCCTCACCGCCGGTGATGGTTCAGCTCCGCGACCGAGAACTGCCCGGGCTCGGGTTCGATCCGAGCCCACTCGACCGAGAAGCGGTACGTCGTGAAGCCCAGGCTCGCGATCAGCGCGATGTCGTCGGCGTAGCGGTGGTAGTGGTCGACCGCGTCGCCGGACGGCTCGCTGAAGATCGTGCCGGGCAGCTGCTCCAGCAGCCAGGTGTCGCTGTTGATGTTGTTGCCCTCGACCTGGTGCGCCGCGGTCGCGACACCCCAGAGGAAGCCGTCGGGGAAGTTGGTGTCGGTGGTCATCTCGGTGATCTCTCTTCGCTTCTGCATCACTTCGGTTCCAAGGACGCCCTGCTCAACGCTGTACTCGACGAGCGCGAGCGACGCGAGGGTCCGGCTCGGGGGGACCTGATCGCCGAACGCGGTCTGCTCGACGCCGTACCGGAGGTCATGCGGCAGAACGCGCGCGAGCCGGGCGTCATCCAGCTCGATTCGACGCTGCGGGTAGAGGCCATGCAGCCCGATCACGTCGCGCACGCCTTCGTCACCCAACGCGAGATCGAGTTCCTGGGCTCGGTCCGGGCGGAGCTGGAGCGCGAGCGGGATGCCGGTCGACTCCGCGACGATCTCGACCTGGACGTGGTCGCCCGGCTGATCGTCTCGCTGGTCGAAGGCCTGCAGCTGGCGTGGCTGTCTGATCCGACCGTCGACATGGCCGACCACATGGCCGCCTTCCTCGACCTCCTCCGGGCACCTCACCCGAACGTGCCCTGAGCCTGTCGAAGGGGCACACTCCGCACGCCGACCCCCGTACAGTGTCCGCATGCAGGCGGCGGGTGCGGTGTTCGCGATCGGTGGTGCCGAGTCCAAGCTCCGGCGCCGGAGCGTGCTCCAGGCGTTCGTCACCGAGGCCGGCGGAGCCGGCGCCCGGATCGCGGTGATCCCGTCGGCCTCGTCCCTCGGCCCCGAGGTTGTCGACGTCTACCGGGCGGTCTTCACCTCCCTCGGTGCAGCCGAGGTGATCGAGCTGCGGCCGCGCAGCCGGGCCGAGGCGACCGCCGAGCTTGCCGCCCCGCTGACCGACGTCTCCGGGGTCTTCATGACCGGTGGCAACCAGCTCAAGCTGAGCGCGTACGTCGCCGGCACCCCGTTCGGCGACGCGATCGTCGCCGCGCACGCGGGCGGCGCCGTCGTCGGCGGTACGTCCGCGGGAGCCTCCATCCTGGCCGAGCACATGATCGCGTTCGGCTCCGGCGGCAGCACCCCGAAGCAGCGGATGAGCCAGCTGGCGGTCGGTCTCGGTCTGGTGCCCGGCGCCGTGATCGATCAGCACTTCGAGCAGCGGAACCGGTACGGCCGGCTGCTGTCGCTGGTCGCCCAGTCGCCATCCCTGCTCGGCATCGGGATCGACGAGGACACCGCCGCGGTGATCCGCCACGGGCGACTGAGCGTCGTCGGGCGCGGCTCGGTGACCGTCGTCGACGGGCGTCATCTGGTCTCCAATGCGTACGAGGCCAAGCGGACCGCTCCCCTGCTCGTCTCCGGCGCCGTGTTGCACGTGCTGCCGGCCGGCTGCGCGTTCGACCTCGAGTCCCGCACGCTCGCGGTGGTCGAGACCCCGGAGCAGGACGAAGAGGTCGCGGAGCTGCGCGCCGCCGAGAACGACCTGCGCGACATGGCCCGCGAGATCGCCGCCGAAGGTGTCTCGCCGACCGACTACGCCCGCCGGCTCCGCCGCTCCCGGGGCGCCTGATGAACGAGCCGGCTCTGCTCCGACGGATCCGGGAGTCCGTGATCGGGGACGACCAGGTGATGTACGGGCCGTACGGGCCCCGCCGGGTGACCTACGCCGACTACACGGCGAGCGGCCGGGCGCTCGGCTTCATCGAGGACTTCATCCGCCACGAGGTGCTGCCCCGGTATGCCAACACCCATACCGAATCCAGCGGGACCGGACTGCAGACCACCCGGCTCCGCGAGGACGCCCGCCAGTTGATCAAGACCGGACTGGGCGCCGGCGAGGACGTCGCGGTGATCTTCTGCGGCTCCGGCTCCACGGCCGCGATCGACAAGGCGATCGGCCTGCTCAACCTGCGGATCCCGGTCGAGCTGGACGACCGATACCACCTCTCCGACCGGATCCCGCCCGACGAACGACCGGTCGTCTTCATCGGCCCGTTCGAGCACCACTCCAACGAGCTGGGCTGGCGCGAGTCCATCTGTGACGTGATCACCATCCACGAGGACGCGGACGGGCACATCGATCTGGCCGCGCTGGACCATGCGTTGCAGACCTTCGCCGACCGTCCGCTGAAGATCGGCTCCTTCTCCGCCGCGTCCAACGTGACCGGCATCGTCACCGACACGCATGCGATCGCGGACCTGCTGCACCGGCACGGTGCCATGTCGTTCTGGGACTTCGCTGCCGCGGCGCCGTACGTCGGGATCGAGATGGACAGGCACTGTCCCGAGCACGAGGACTGTTCGATGGACGCCGTCTTCGTCTCGCCGCACAAGTTCGTCGGCGGTCCCGGCACCCCCGGCGTGCTGGCGATCCGCAAGCGGCTGCTCCACAACCGGGTACCGGTCGTGCCGGGCGGCGGAACGGTCACCTACGTGAACCCGACCGACCACGCCTACCTGACCGATCCGGAGCACCGCGAAGAGGGCGGTACACCGGCGATCGTCGAGTCGATCCGCGCCGGACTGGTGTTCCAGCTCAAGGAGGCGGTCGGTGTCGACGTCATCAGGGACCAGGAGGACCGGCTGCTGCGCCGGGCGGTGGCGGCCTGGCGGGACGTGCCCGAGATCGAGATCCTCGGCAACCTCGCCGCCGAACGGCTCTCGATCGTGTCTTTCGTCATCCGCCGCCCCGACCCGTCGACGGGCCGGCCGGGTGCGTACCTCCACCACAACTTCGTCGTCGCCCTGCTGAACGACCTGTTCGGCATCCAGTCCCGCGGCGGCTGCTCCTGCGCCGGCCCGTACGGCCATCGCCTGCTCGGCATCGACCTGGAGCAGTCACACGCGTTCGAGCGGGAGATCAGCGGCGGCTGCGAGGGGATCAAGCCCGGCTGGGTCCGCGTGAACCTCAACTACTTCGTCTCCGACGTGGTGGTGGACTACCTGATCGCCGCGGTGACGTTCGTGGCCGGTCACGGCTGGAAGCTGCTCGGCGACTATCGCTTCGATCCGGCAACCGGTCTGTGGCGACACCGTCGCGGCCCCGTCGAGCCGCCGCTGCGGCTCAGCCAGATCGGCTACGACCCCGAGACCGGTGAGATGACATATCCGCATCACGACGAGTCTGCCCCGGAGAGCGCGCTCGCCGGTTATCTCGCCGAGGCGGAGCAGATCGTGGCAGCGACGGCCGAACCGGCGGGGGCCGACGGACCGGTCGTGGAGCTGACCGCAGACTTCGAGCAGCTCCGATGGTTCGAGCTACCGGCCGCCTGCCTGCAGCCCTGAGCACTCGCCCCTTTCGGCAACTGTCGATCTGCGACCGCGACCTACCGCGTACTACTCGAACGCGACAGTTGCCGGACTGGGGAGGATCGGCGCCGGCCGAGCCTGGATGAGCCCACCCCGCCCGAGGTGGAAGGATCGCTGCCAGACCGCGATCACAGCTGAGGAGCCACCTGGTGAGCGAGACCGTCGCATCGACCCCGCGTCCCGAGCTCGAGATCGTCTCCAGCCGCGTCTATCGCGGCCCGAATGTGTGGCACTACGAGCCGGCGGTCCACCTCGTCGTCGACCTCGGGGTGCTCGAAGACTTCCCCACCGACCAGCTCCCCGGGTTCACCGACGGCCTGCTGGCTCGGCTGCCGGGTCTGAAGAACCACAGCTGCAGTCGCGGCCGGCAGGGCGGATTCGTGGAACGGCTGAACGAGGGCACCTGGCTCGGCCACGTCGCCGAGCACGTCGCGCTCCAGCTCCAGCAGGAGGTCGGCCACGACATGCGGCGCGGCAAGACCCGGCAGGTGAAGGGCGAGCGTGGCCGCTACAACGTGATCTTCGCGTACTTCGACGAGGGTGTCGGCGTCGCCGCCGGCGAGCTGGCGGTCAGGCTGGTCAACGACCTGGTCGAGCACGACCCGGAGTTCGACTTCGACGCCGAGCTCGAGCGGTTCATCGTCCGCGCCGAACGGTCGGCGTTCGGGCCGTCCACCCAGGCGCTGGTGGACGAGGCGGTCAGCCGCGACATCCCGTACATCCGGCTGAACACGTCCTCCCTCGTCCAGCTCGGCCAGGGCGTCCACCAGAGGCGGATCCGGGCGACCATGACGTCGAACACGTCCTCGGTCGCCGTCGACATCGCCAGCAACAAGGAGCTGACCCTCACCCTGCTGTCCGCCGCCGGGCTGCCGGTCCCCCGCTCACAGTCTGTCCGTCGGGTGGAGGACGCCGTCCGGCTCGCGAACCGGATCGGCTTCCCGGTCGTGGTCAAGCCGCTGGACGGCAACCACGGCCGCGGCGTGATGCTGAACCTCCGCGACGACGACGCTGTCCGCAATGCTTACCAGGTGGCGTACGACGAGTCCCGGAACGGTTGGGTGATCGTCGAGACGTACGTGTCCGGCAAGGACTACCGCTGTCTGGTGATCGACGGCAAGATCGCGGCCATCGCCGAACGGGTGCCGGCGCACGTGATCGGCGACGGTACGTCCACAATCACCGAACTCGTCGAGCGGACCAACGCAGACCCACGCCGTGGGGTCGGCCACGAGAAGGTGCTGACCCGGATCAAGATCGACCAGGCGGCCGTCGATCTCGTTGCTGATCAGGGATTCGCGATGGACGACGTGCCGCCGCGCGGGGAGATGATCAAGCTCACGCTGACCGGCAACATGTCCACCGGTGGCATCTCGATCGACCGGACGTTCGAGGCCCATCCGGAGAACATCGAGATCGCCGAAGAGGCGGCGCGGGTGGTCGGGTTGGACATCGCCGGTATCGACTTCATCGCCCCCGACATCACCCAGCCGGTGCGCGAGACCGGCGGCGGCATCGTCGAGGTGAACGCCGCGCCCGGCTTCCGGATGCACACCCACCCGACGGTCGGCGACCCGCAGTACATCGCCAAACCCGTGATCGACATGCTCTTCCCACCCGGCGCGCCGAGCCGGATCCCGATCGTCGCGGTCACCGGCACGAACGGGAAGACCACCACGTCGCGGATGATCGCCCATATCTTCAAGGGAATCGGGAAGAAGGTCGGGATGACCTCGACCGACGGCGTGGTGGTCGACGAGCGCTTGATCATCAAGGCGGACGCGTCCGGACCCCGGTCGGCGAAGATGGTGCTGCAGAACCCGCGGGTGGACTTCGCGGTGTTCGAGGTGGCCCGCGGCGGGATCCTCCGAGAGGGCCTGGGCTACGAGCGCAATGACGTCGGCGTGGTCCTCAATGTGCAGCCCGACCATCTCGGCATGCGCGGGATCGACACCCTCGAGCAGCTCGCCGAAGTAAAGGCCGTCATCATCGAAGCCGTTCCACGCAACGGATACGGCGTGCTGAACGCCGACGACCCGTTGGTCCGGGCGATGCGTCGGCGCTGCTCGGGGCGGATCGTCTGGTTCACGATGTCTGAGCCGGGCAGCGAGATCCGGTCCTTCGTCGACGATCATTGCCGACGCGGCGGCACCGCGGTCGTCCTGGAGCGCAGCGACAAGGGCGAGATGATCATCGTCAAGCAGGGCCGCCGGGCCATGCAGCTGGCCTGGACCCATCTGCTCCCGTCGACCTTCAGCGGCCGGGCGACGATGAACGTGCAGAATGCGATGGCCGCGGCCGCCGCCGCCTTCGCCGCCGGTGCCTCACTGCACGACATCCGGCAGGGCCTGCGGACGTTCTCCACGAACTACTACCTGGCGCCGGGCCGGCTGAACGAGGTGCAGGTCGAGGGCCGCACCGTGATCGTCGACTACGCGCACAACGCACCCGGACTGCGGATGCTCGGCGACTTCGTGGACAAGACCGGCGACGCCCTGGACGCCACCAACGATCTCGGCCACATCACCCGGATCGGGGTGATCGCCACCGCCGGCGACCGGCGCGACTCGGACATGCGGGAGCTGGGCCAGGTCGCGGCCCACCACTTCGACGTGGTGATCGTCCGCGAGGACACCAACGGTCGTGGCCGGAAACGTGGTGCGGTGGCCGCACTGATCGCCGAGGGCGTACGCAGTGAGCTGGGTGACGGCGTTCGCTGCAAGCAGGTGGAGATCGTGATCGACGAGCTGGACGCCGCCCGACATGCGGTCACCATCTCCAACCCCGGCGATCTGATCGTCATCTGCGTCGACCAGACAGCCGCGGTGATGGGAGTCCTGGAGTCGTACGGCAAGCATGCCCAGCCGGGCGTCCACCGCGAGCGCGAGGGCGAGCTGGACAACGCCGTGGCCGACCCTGATTTCGTGCCCTCGACCAGCTGACCTGAATTCGCCGTTGACAGAGCTCGCCGAGCGGTTCGCCGTCAGCCGGACGACGATCCGGGGCGCGCTGGACGGCCTGGTCAAGGACAACCTGATCGAGACCCGGACCGGCATCGGCTCATTCGTCACCTTCGACGGGATCGCCCTGGACCAGAGCAGCGGTTGGGGACGGGCCCTGACCCTGGGTGGCGCCGCCGTGACGACCGAGATCTGCCGGCTCGAGCGGATCACCGATCCCGAGCTCGCCGCCCTGGTGTCGGCCGACTCGATGGAGTTCCTCGCCGTCGACCGGGTCCGCCGCCTCTCCGACGGTCGGGCCGTGTCTCTGGAACGGAGCCGCCTGCCGTTCATCGGCCGGCTGGCCGAGGCCCCGGAGCAGGCGCTGGTCGACGACTCGCTGACCGCCACCATTGCTGCGTCCGACCTGAAGCCCGTCCGGGGCGAGCAGTGGATCGCCGTCAGCCCGCTCGGCGCCGAGGACGCCCGGCTGATCGACCGCGAGGAGGGTGCGCTCTTCCTCAACACCGTGCGGATCGCCCGCGAGGCCGACGGTCGGTTCGTCGAACGAGTCGTGAGCTGGCTCGATCCGATGCGCTTCCGCCTCCACCTGAGTTACGGAGGCTGACCATGATCGAGACCGCCTCGACCGACCTCGGTCGAACCCAGGATCTGGCCACCTCCCGAGCACTGTCCGCGCTGCAGGGCCGTGTCGCTGCTCTCCCGGCTCGGCTGGGAGACGGTGAACACCACCACCGGCGCCTTCGTATTGCTGTCCCTGTTCACCATCTTGTTCGGGACCGCAAGCAACGCCAAAGCTGTTCCGGTCCTGACTCTGGTCGCGATCGCGATCTTCGAGGTCTGCACTCTGCTGGTCTCGGGCCTCGGTCACGCGGCGATCCTGGTGATCCAGAAATGGGCGACCTGGATCTTCGGTGCACTCAACGTCTTCGTGGCGGTCTTCCTCGTCGCCACGGTGAACTGGGACGCCGTCGCCGCCATGCCGGGCGGCAGCGTCGGTGCCATGCTGGCCGGGATCGCCGTCATCGCCGGCGGCACCGGGATCGGCTGGGCGAACGCCGGCGCCGACATGGCGCGCTATCAGAAGACCAGCGTCAAGGCCGGTCGACTGATCGCCGCCAGCGCCGCCGGGACGCCGCTGGTCCTGCTGATCGGGCTCGGCGCCCTGCTCACCGCCGGCGACTCCTCGTTGGCCTCGGCCACCGATCCGGTCAGCGCGATCCGGTCGCTGCTGCCGGAGTGGATGGCCGTGCCCTACCTGATCGCGGCGTTCGGCGGTCTGCTGCTGTCGAATCACCTGTCGGTCTACTCCGCCGGCCTGACCACGCTGACCCTCGGCGTCCGGATCAAGCGGGTGTACGCCGTCAGCGTCGACGTCACGGTCACCTTCCTCGGCTCGATCTACTTCATGCTCGTCGCCGGGAGCTTCTACGGGCCGTTCATCACGTTCATCTCGCTGCTGGCCATCCCGATCACCGCCTGGCTCGGGGTGTTCCTGGTGGACATGATCAAGCGGCACTACTACGACCCCGTCCAGCTGCTGGACCTCAGCAGCGCGGGCGCCTACTACTACCGCGGCGGGCTGGAGCCCCGGGCGGTCGGCAGTTGGGCCCTCGCCATCCTGGTGGGCTATCTGCTGCTGGCGAATGGACTGAGCGGCATTGCCTGGCTGGTCACCCTGGTGGTCGCCGGTGCGGCGTACTTCCTGCTCGGCGGCGCCCGCGGGACCCTCACCGAGCCGGAGTCCGCAGCGTCGCCGGAGGCAGCCGACAGCCGTGTCTGAGCCCAGGCTGATCTTCACCGGCAACGTCCATCGTCGACCTCGTGATGACCATCGGTCGGCTCCCCGATCCCGGGGGCGACACCATCGCTTCCAGTTCCACGATCACCGCCGGTGGTGGCTACAACACCATGGTCGCGGCGGCTCGGGACGGATTGCCCGTCGTCTTCGCCGGTCAATTCGGCACCGGGCCGTTCGGCCGGATCGTCCGGGACGCTCTCGCGAACGGCGGCTTCGAAACCGTGCAGGCGGGCCTCCCGGAGGTAGACAGCGGGTACTGCGTGGCGCTGGTCGACGCGAGCACGAAGCGGACCTTCGTCACCACGGTCGGGGCCGAGGGCCGGCTGACTCGCGCCGATCTCGATCGGTGTCCCGGTGTCGGCTCGAACGGACGTGCTGAGCCTCAATCGCCGCGAGGCGACGATCGCCACCGGGCTCGACGATCTGGCCGGGGCTGCCGTCCGGCTCCTCGAGGCCGTCCGGGCACCCGGTCTCGTCGTGGTCCGCGACGGGCCCGCAGGCCGCTGGGTGGCCGACGGCCGGAGCGAGCCGGTACACGTTCCCGGCTTCCCGGTCGACGCCGTGGACACCAACGGAGCGGGCGACGCACATGGCGGTGTGCTGGCGGCCGCGCTTGCTCGCGGCGACGAACCGATCGCAGCGGCCAAACGGGCCAACGCAGCCGCGGCGATCGCTGTCACCCGGCGCGGGCCCGCGACCGCACCCACGACGGCAGAGATCGATGACCTGCTTCGCTCGATCGACGATACGGTCCCCGCAGCCCCCTGACAGACCACGAGAATCCGTCCCTCGACGGGCCCAGGACGTGTGCGCCAGGCGTGGACGCGGCTCCCGATCGTCGTCGAGGGATCAGTTCTGGGGATGAGCGGCGGCACCTCAGGGTTTGGCGTGCAGCCGGCGCAGGTCCTTCAGGGCCCTACTGTCCCTGCCGTCCTCGGCCGCCGGGTCCTCGATCAGATGTCCAGCAGCCGATGGAGCCAGCGAACCCGGGCGGCTCGCGCTTCCTGGGAGATCTGGGCCTGCGGGGCGAGGGCGTCGAACCCATGGAAACAGCCGGGCCAGACATGCAGCTCAACGCGACCACCGGCTCGCCAGATCCCCGAGGCATAGGCGACGTCCTCGTCGCGGAACGTCTCGGCCGTCCCGACGTCGATGAACGTCGGTGGCAGATTCGACAGGTCGGTCTCCCGTGCCGGCGCGGCGTACGGCGATACGTCCGGACCGCCGCACGCGTCGCCCAGCAGCGCCTTCCAGCCGGTCTCGTTGGCGGTCCGGTCCCAGACGCCGCGACCCGCCATCTGGACCGCCGACGGGGTGTCATTGCGGTCGTCGAGCATCGGGTAGATCAGCAGCTGCCCGGCCAGCGCCGGAGTGCCGCGATCCCGGGCGAGCAGCGCCACCGCGGCCGACAGCCCACCGCCTGCACTCGCGCCGACCACGATCAGCCGTTCGGGGTCGATGCCGAGCTCGGCCGCGTGCTCAGCGGTCCAGACCAGCCCGACATAACAGTCCTCGACCGGTCCCGGGTGTGGCGTCTCCGGTGCGAGCCGGTATTCCACCGACACCACCGTCCCGCCGAGCTCGGCGGCGATGTCCAGCATCTCCTCGACTCCGGACCTGTTGTCGCCGATGATCATGCCGCCGCCGTGGATGTGGTACAGCCCGACGCCGGGTGCAGCGGGTGCTGTCGGCCGGCAGATCAGCAGCGAGATCTCCGGGTCGCCCGCCGGACCCGGAATCGCCCGCTCCTCGATCGAAAACTTCCCGTCCCGGGCCAGCTGCTCGTCGCTCGGCGGCATCATTGCCGGGTTCGGTTGGCGCATCAAGGGGATCAGGTCCGGCGTGATCGACGGTGGCATGAACTCCGCGACGACGGCGAGCGCGGCACCCAGCTCCGCGTCGAACGGCGGGGGTGGGCCGACCGGTGTGGTGGGCGGGGATGTCAGCGTCATGGTGCCTCCTCGTTGTGGCGTGTGACATACATCCTGACGCCCATCCGGCGCGATCCGAACCGCCGTCCGGCGGATCCTGCCCGCCGGCTGGCGGGTTGGCTCAGCTGGTCCGGGTGAGGTTCACCGCATTGCCGTCCGGATCGCTGATGTGCGCGACCCGCTGCCCCCACGGCATATCGTTCGGCACGCCGGGCGCGCGACCGCCGCACTCCTCGACCTGGGCCAAGGTGGCATCGACGTCGGCCACCTCGATGCTGATCAGAATGCGCTGCGCCGCCTCCGGCCCGGGTGCGTTCTCGTCGGCCACCATCCCGAGATCGGTGTCACCGATCCGCAGACCCTGATAGAAGACCGGCCCGTCCTCCGGTACGCGCATGGTCGGCTCGGCGTCGAACAGGTCGCGATAGAACGCGACCAGACGCTCGACGTCGCGGGTGACGAGGACGGGTGTGACGGCGCTCGGCATGCGGCTTCTCTCCTGGGACGACGGACGACCTACTGACCCGGTCCGGAGACCGATGTCATCGGCTCCTGTGACCTTGTCTCAACTTCCTGCCCGACATCGCCGAGGCCACCAAGACCGACGGCGGCATCGCCGCGGTGCCGTGGCAGCTCGACGTAGGTGGCCTCCGAAACCGATGCGATTCATCAGTCCAGACTGAACAGGCTAGACTGACCATTGTGACCGTTTCCACTACCGACTCGTCCAGCGTCGCGGCGAACGAGATCCGGGTCGTACTCGGTCGGCTGCGCCGCCGGCTACGCGAGGTGGCCACCGGCGACGAGCTGTCGCCGTCCCAGGCCAGCGTGCTCGCCCGGCTCGGGAAGGGCGAGGCGAGCATCGCGTCCGCACTGGCGACCCTCGAGGGCGTACGTCCGCAGTCGATGGCCGCCACCCTCGCCGGCCTCGAGCAGCTCGGCCTGCTCGACCGGACGCCCGATCCGAGCGACGGCCGTCGCCAGCTGGTCACCCTGACCGAGGCCGGCCGGCAGCGGGACAGCGGCAACCGGGCCGCCCGAGCCGAGTGGCTGGCCCACGCGCTGGAGGAGCGGCTGACCGAGGAGGAGCGGACGACCGTGGTCGCCGCCGTCCGGCTGCTCGACCGGTTGGTGGCCCCGTGACCACCCGTCCCGAGCAATTACCCGCCGAGCCATCACCCCCTGACGTGCCGGCTACCACCTCGACGGCGACCGCCAGATTCGACCGTCGGCTGCTCGCGCCGATGATCCTGGGCTCCGTCCTGAACCCGATCAACTCCTCGATCATCGCCGTGGCCCTGGTGCCGATCGCGGTCGCCCTCGGTGCACCCGCGTCCCAGACCGCCTGGCTCGTCTCCGCGCTCTATCTCGCCACCGCGATCGGACAGCCGCTGGCCGGCCGGCTGGTCGACACGTACGGCCCGCGCCCGGTCTATCTGGTCGGCACCGCACTGGCCGGCGTGGCCGGCGTCCTCGGCCTGCTGGCGCCGAGCCTCGGGGTGCTGATCCTGGCCCGGGTGGTCCTCGGCTTCGGCACCTGCGCCGGCTATCCCGCGAGCATGCACCTGATCCGCAGTGAGGGCCGGCGGACCGGTGTCGACCGGCCGGCCGCCGTGCTGTCCGCGCTGAGCATCGCCACCCAGACCACGATCGTGATCGGTCCCCTGCTCGGCGGACTGCTCATCGATCTCGGTGGCTGGCGGGCGACGTTCGCGGTGAATCTGCCGCTGTCGGTCGCCTGCCTGGTGCTCGGCTTCCTCGTGCTGCCGAAGCACACCGCGCTGCAACGGCCACCGGAGGAACGCCGCGGACTCGATCTGATCGGCGCGCTGCTGTTCGCCGCCACCCTCGCCACGTTGCTGGTCTTCCTGATGGATCTTCGGCTCGACCGGCTCTGGCTGCTCGTCATCACCGCCGCGGCCGCTACCGGGTTCGCACTCTGGGAGCTGCGACACCCGGAGCCGTTCGTGGACGTCCGGGTGCTGGCAGGCAATGCGCCGCTGCTGATCACGTACGCCCGGGGTGTCGTCGCGGCGACCGTCTCGTACTGCTTCATCTACGGCTTCACACAGTGGCTGGAGAGTGGCCGTGGGCTGACCCCGTCGCAGGCCGGCCTGCTCCTGCTGCCGGCGTTCGCCCTCGGCATCGGAGTGGTCGCGCTGACCGGGCGCAAGCCGCAGATCCGGGCCAAGCTGATCGTCGGCGCGATCGGCCAGCTGGTGGCCTCCGCCCTGCTGCTGCTGGTGCGTCCTGACGCCGCAGTCTGGTTCCTGCTGGTCATCGTGATCATCCTCGGGATCCCGCAGGGCCTGGTGAACCTGGCGATCCAGAACACGCTCTACTACCAGGCCGACGCATCACGGATCGGCGCGTCCGCCGGCCTACTGCGTACGTTCATGTACCTCGGCGCGATGCTGGCCGGCGCCGCGACCGGGCGATTCTTCGGGACGAGCGCCGACACCGACGGGCTGCACGACCTGGCCTGGTTCATGGTCGGCTCGGCCGGCGTCTTCTTGATCATCACCCTGCTCGACCGCTCGCTGGGTCGGGTCGACCGGGCCGCCGCATCCGCCCGTCCTCAGCAGTGACGGGGCCTCAGGCCTGACGGGCGGCCAGGACCTTCGCCCGCAGCGCGGCGGCGTCGTCTCGGCCGCCGCCGTGCCCGGTCAGCCACTCATCCAGCTGCTCACGCTGCTCGTGCGCCATCAGGCCGATCACGTCGCCGGGGCAGGCCTGGCCGACGAGCCACGCACAGCCCTCCAGCTCGCTGCCGAACTCCGGCACGTCGGCGGCGCCGGCGTGGGCCAGGCCCTCACCGATCAGCTCCGCGACCCGTTCGGCCGAACGTCCGCGTAGATACTCCGGCTTCTGCACGATGGCGACCAGATCCGCCCCCACGCCGGCCATCTCACCCAGCCGGACGAACACGTCGTCGCCCCGATCGCCGGCCGTACCCACGCCCAGCAGGATCCGAGAGCCCGAGCGGCGGATCCCGTTCAGGATCTCCAGCAGGGCCTCGAGCCCGGCCTCGTTGTGGGCGAGATCGATCACCACCGATGCGGTCCCGTCCAGCACCGGCAGGGTCCAGACATTCATCCGGCCCGGATTCTCCGCAGGCGTGAACGAGCTGAGCCCGTCCGCCACTTCCGCCACCGAGAACCCCGACGCCAGCGCGGCCGAGGTCGCCGCCAGCGCGTTCTCGATGTTCACCCGGCTGAGCCCGGCCAGCGTCATCGGTACGTCCGCCACCTCGATCACCGGCAGCGGGTCGTTGCCGGGCCGAAGCACGGCGATCCAGCCGTCCAGGACGGTGCTCACCCGCCCTCCGGCGTCGATCACGGCCCGCCCGTTCGGCGAGTCCGGGTCGCGACTGAAGACCCAGACCTGCGCCTTGGTGCCTTGGCGCATCGCGAACGTGCGAGGGTCATCGGCGTTCAGCACACACCAGCCGGTCGGCTTGGTGATCTTGGTGACCACCGCCTTCACCTCAGCCAGCTGGTCGAGAGTGTCGATCCCGCCGAGGCCCAGATGATCGGCCGAGATGTTGGTGACCACCGAGACGTCGTTGTAGGCCACCCCGATCCCGCGGCGCAGGATCCCGCCCCGAGCAGTCTCGGTGACCGCCAGCTCGATCCCCGGAACCGACAGCACGCGGCCGGCGCCGCTCGGCCCGGAGTAGTCGCCGGCCTCCACCAGCTCACCGTTGATGTAGACCCCGTCGGTACTCGACCAGCCGACCGATTTGCCTGCCCGCATGGCGATGTGACCGAGCATCCTGGAGGTGGTGGTCTTGCCGTTCGTGCCGGTGATCGCCACCACCGGGATGGTCGGCCGGAGCAGCCGCGGCCCGGCACCACGGGGCGCCGCGGCCACCAGCTCGCCCGCCGCGGCAACCAGCTCGGCGACCGGCGTGGCACCGCCGACACCGTCGAGCACGAGTGCCACCGCCTGCGCCAGCGCCTCCGCCTTGCCCTCGTTGCGCCATGGATAGGCGACCACCAGCTCGGTGGTCGCCGAGCCCGGCCGGGAACGTACCGCCAGTCGGGTCACGCCGGCCGAGCGGGCGATGCTGCGGACCAGGTGGGCGACCCCCCGGGCCGCGAACCGCTGCCGAAAGGCCGAGTCGGCCGGGCCGGGGCGGGACCGGGACATCGCGACGTCCTCGGCGAAGGTCCGCGCGTCGGCCTCGGCCAGGCCGAGCAGTCCGGTCAGATCGAACGTCACCTTCGCGGCCGGCCGGGGGAAGTAGAGGTTCGGTCCGTCCAGCAACCGGACCTCGAGCAGTGAGCCGGCCATCCGCGTACGTCCTCCGCCGCAGAGCGTCAGGCGCCGGTGGAGTGCAGGCCGCCGTCGACGTGGATCATTTCGCCGGTGGTCTTCGGGAACCAGTCGCTGAGCAGCGCAACGACTGCCTTGGCGGTCGGCGTCATGTCCTTCGGGTCCCAGCCGATCGGCGCCCGGACTCCCCAGACGTCGTTGAACGCATCCGCGCCGCTGATCGCTCGCTTGGCCAGCGTCTCCAGCGGACCGGCGGCGACCAGGTTCACCCGGATCCCTTCCGGACCCAGATACCGCGCGAGATAGCGACTCGTGCTCTCCAGGGCTGCCTTGGCGACGCCCATCCAGTCGTACGCCGGCCAGGACAGCCGGGCGTCGAAGGTGAGCCCGACGACGGACGCGTCGCCGGTGATCAACGGCTTGCAGGCCATCGTCAGAGACGCAAGGGAATAGGCCGAGACATGCAGCGCGGTCGACACGTCAGCCCACTCGGTGCTCAGGAACTTGCCGCCCAACGCGGTCTCCGGGTTCGCGAAGGCCAGCGAGTGGACGATCCCGTCGAGGGAGTCGACGTGTTCGCGCAGGGCGTCGGCCAGTCCGGCCAGGTGATCGGCGTTGGTGACGTCCACCTCCAGCAGTGGCGGCACCGGATCGAGTTTCTTGATCACCCGCCCGGTCAGGCTCATCGCCCGGCCGAAGTTGGACACCACTACCGTCGCGCCCTCGGCCTGCGCGATCCGCGCGACGTGGAAGCCGATCGAGGTGTCCAGCGTCACCCCGCTGACGAGGATCTTCTTGCCCTCAAGGATTCCCACTGCTGTCCTCTCGTGTTCGTGTGATTCAGGGGCCGTTCGCATCCGGAGGGGGCCCGGGAGCCGAACCCAGCTAGTGACCCATTCCCAGCCCGCCGTCCACCGGGATGACCGCACCGGTGACGTACGATGCCGCGTCGCTGATCAGGAAGTCCACCACGCCGGCGATGTCGTCGGTGCTGCCCATCCGGCCCAGCGGGATCTGCTCGGCGTATTTCTTGACCAAGTCCTCACCGAGCTCGGCGGTCATCTCGGTGACGATGAAGCCGGGCGCGACCACGTTGGCCGTCACTCCGCGCGAACCGAGCTCGCGGGCCAGCGAGCGGGCCATCCCGACCAGCCCGGCCTTGGACGACGCGTAGTTCACCTGACCGGCGGAGCCGAGCAGGCCGACCACCGAGGAGATGAAGATCAGCCGGCCGAATCGGGCCCGCATCATCCCGCGGGTGGCCCGCTTGGCAACCCGGAACGAGCCGGTCAGGTTCGTCTCGATCACCGCGTCCCAGTCGTCGTCGCTCATCCGCAGGATGAGGGTGTCGCGGGTGATGCCGGCATTGGCAACGACCACCTCGACCGGCCCGAGCGCGGCCTCCACCTGGGCGAAGGCTGCATCCACCTGGGCGGTGTCGGTCACGTCGCACTCCACTCCGAGCACACCAGGCGGTACGCCCCCGCTGCGATAGGTGGCCGCCACCCGGTGTCCAGCGGCATGCAACCGCTCGGCGATCGCCCGCCCGATGCCCTTGCTGCCGCCGGTCACCAGAACGGTCCGGGACGCGCTCGACTTCTCTGGCTCGCTCGTCGTCACGGACCTCAACCTATCGAGCCTCATCCGAGCCTGGCGAGCAGGCGTAGGGTGAAGTGGTGACGGGCAGAGGCGGGCAATCGACCGCCGGATCGGCATGGCCGGTGAGCGTGATCACCGACGCGCGGCCCGGGGCCAGCGAAGAGCAGTGGCGGCGGCAGAAGCGCTACATGATCACCATGGCGTTCCGGACCGCGTGCTTCCTGGCCATGCTGGTGGTGCCCGGGGTCTGGCGTTGGGTGCTGTTCGCCGGCGCGGTTGCCCTGCCGTACGTCGCGGTGGTCTTCGCCAACCAGGTCGACAGTCGCGGCCGAGCAAGTGACCCCGTCGAGCCCGGCGCGCCGCAGGACCTCCCACAGCTGACCACCCGCGATGAGCAGATCGTGCCGGGCGAGCAGGACGTCGAGGGCGAGGCGGTCGATTCGGACTCGGGAGGTTCGGCAGGCGATCGCCGGGTCGCTTAGCCGTGACTGCCTCAGCTGCTCCGGAAGGCATCGATCCCCTGCCGACCGGTCCCGACGGGCTGGTCTGCTCGGCGAGGGGTTGCCGTTCCGCCGCCAGCCTGGATCTGCGCTGGAACAACCCGAAGATCCACACCCCGACCCGCCGAAAGCACTGGCTGGCCTGCCGCGACCACCAGGAGTCGCTGTCGGCCTTCCTCAGCGCCCGCGGCTTCCTCTGCGAGGTCGTCCCCCTGCCCGACGCACCCTGAGCCGGTCGAAGGGACGCCTCCGGCAGACTCAGCCGCCGATCGCGGACATCGGTCGATCCGGCTGCAGGAAGCTGGGGTCGTCGATTCCATGTCCCGGCCGCTTTCCGTGGACCGCGATCACCCAGCGATCGGCGATCTCCTCGTCGGAGGCACCCTCGCGCAACGGCGCACGCAGATCGGATTCGGTCCGTGCGAACAGGCAGTTGCGGATCTGCCCGTCGGCGGTCAGCCGGACCCGGTCACAGGCACCGCAGAACGGCCGGGTGACCGAGGCGATGATGCCGACCGGGTGCCCGGTACCGGCCACCCGGAACAGCTCGGCGGGCGCGCTGCCCCGGCGGCGGGCGTCCGCTTCATCCTCGATCAGCTCCAGCTCGGTGGCGATCGAGGCGCGGATCTCGTCGGCGGTCACCATCTCGGAGCGCTGCCAGGAGTGCTGGGCGTCCAGCGGCATCTGCTCGATGAACCGCAGCTGAACGCCTTCCCGGATCGACCAACGCACCAGCGCGGGCGCCTCGTGGTCGTTGACACCCCGCATCAGCACGGCGTTGATCTTGACCGGATCGAGTCCGGCCGCCCGGGCCGCGCCGACCCCGGCCAGCACGTCCGCCAGCCGGTCCCGCCGAGCGAGCCGCTTGAAGGTGTCGGGGTCCAGCGTGTCCAACGAGATGTTGATCCGGTCCAGCCCGGCGGTGGCCAGTGCCTGCGCCCGGGCGGCCAGCCCGATGCCGTTCGTGGTCAGCGCGATCGCCGGCCGCGGCCGTAGCTCGGCGATCCGGACCACCAGCTCCTCCAGCCCGCGCCGCAGCAGCGGCTCGCCGCCGGTCAGCCGGACGGTCCGGATGCCGAGCAGCCGGACCCCGATGTCGATCAGCCGGAGCGTCTCCTCGTCACTGAGCAGCTCCTCGCGGGCCAGCCAGGGCAGTCCTTCGGCCGGCATGCAGTACGTACAGCGGAGGTTGCAGCGGTCGGTCAACGACACCCGCAGATCGGTCGCCACCCGGCCGTACGTGTCGGTCAGGGCGCGAACACGGCCCAGGTCCGCCGGCAGTTCCGAGGATGCGGACCGATCCGCCGGCGCACTACGCAGGCGCGGTGTAGGCAGCACGACGGTCACTACGACACTCTAGACGCCCGGCCGACAGCTCCCGTCAGGCAGAAACTGTCGACGTACGACATCCTTCGCCGGCGTGGCGCTGCCCGAAGTCGACACTTTCCGGAAAGGCGGCGGTCAGGGAGCGACCGTCGGAGTGACCCGCCCGGGGTGGGTGTACACGTTCATGGCCGACCCCCTGACGAAACCGACCAGCGTCAGGCCGGCCGCGTCCGCAAGCTCGACGGCCAGCGAACTGGGCGCCGAGACGGCGACCATCAACCCGATCCCGGCCAGTACCGCCTTCTGGGTGAGCTCGTACGAAGCCCGTCCGGACACCACCAGGATCGCATCGGTCAGCGGCACCCGGCCCTCCCGGAGGGCCCAGCCGACCACCTTGTCGACCGCGTTGTGCCGGCCGACGTCCTCCCGCGCACAGATCATCGTGCCGTCGAGCTCGATCAGCCCGGCCGCGTGCAGTCCCCCGGTCTGGTCGAACGTCCGCTGCCGCTCGCGCAACCGATCCGGCGCCGCCGCCAACAGGTCCTGGGCCACGGCCGCACCGGGCGCGAGGACGTACCGGCTCCGGCGTTGCAGCTGCTCGATGCTGTCCGTGCCGCAGATCCCGCAGGCGCTGCTGGTCATCACGGACCGGGCGCCGACCACCTCCGGGGTGGCGGTCTCGGCCAGGGCGACGTCCACCACGTTGTAGCTGTTCCGGCCCTCGTCGTCGGCACCGGCGCAGTACCGCACGGTGCGGATGTCGGCCGCCGTCGCGATCACGCCTTCGGCGTGCAACAGCCCGTGAACGAGGTCGATGTCGTGCCCGGGCGTACGCATGGTCACGACGAACCGGGCGCCGTCCAGCCGGATCTCGAGCGGTTCTTCGACGGCGAGCACCTCGATCCGCTGCCGCGCGGAGTCCGACGCCAGGTGCAGCACAGGATGTCGGGTGGTGACTCGCCCCATAGAATCATCCTGGCAGGATCGATCAAACGCGCAGACCGGGTGGAGACGTGACGATGGACATCGACGACTGGCTCAGGCGGCTGTCCGCCGAGCTGGACGTGACCGATGTCGCTCTCGACCATCACACCCGGCACACGGTCCTGGACCTGGCCCGAGACGCGGCCCATGAGGTCGAGCGCGCCGCCGCGCCGCTGAGCACGTTCCTGGTCGGCGTCGCTGTCGGTCGTGGACAGACCCTCGGCGGGGCCGCAGCCAAGCTGACCGCGCTCACGCGCGCGCCGGGCAATGAACCGCTGCCGACCGATGGTGATCCCGATGGCGACGCTGACCAAGCCGGCTGACGCGCCGAGGCCGGAGCCGCCGGCCCCGACGCCCCCGCCCACCCTGCGTCGGCTCTGGTTGCGGTGGATCCTGCTCGTCGTCTTCGTCGCGGTCCTCGGCACCGTCTTCGTCAATCTCGGCGAGTGGCAGCTGGACCGGTTGCACCAGCGCCAGGCGCGGAACACGACGACGGTGGCGAACGAGCGGGCCCCGATCCGGCCGTACACCGAGATCTTCACCCGAACGCTGACCGACGCCGACGCCTGGCAGCGGGTCGAGGCCACCGGGACCTTCGACGCCGGACACCAGTTCGTCATCCGCTACCGCGACAACGGCGATGACAGCGGCTACGAGATCGTCACCCCGCTGCAGACCTCGGCCGGCGCCGTGCTGGTCAGTCGCGGGTTCATCAAGCTGCCGGGCGGTCAGCAGATCCCGACCGACGCGCCGCCGCCCCCCACCGGCCAGGTGCACGTCGTCGGCTATGCGCAACGCAGCGAGAACGGCCGCAGGGGCGCGATCGTCCCGAACGGCAACCAGGTCCGGCTGATCAACTCGGCGGCGCTGCAGGCCGTCATCCCGTATCCCATTGCCGACGGCTACATCAGCGCGATCACCGTCGACCCACCGCAGACCGGTGGCTTCCAACCGCTCGACCTGCCGGAGATCTCGAACGGCCCGCACTTCTGGTACGCCGTCCAGTGGTTCATGTTCACCGGCATCGGCATCGCCGGCATCGTGGTGTTCATCCGCGGCGATCTCCGCGACCGGCGTCGGTACCGGGCCGCCGGACAATCTCCGTCGACCTGAGGTCGGATCACAGGTCGCCGAGATTGTCTGGCTGAGGTCCTCCAGACGCTCGTCGGTCCAGAATCCACTGTCCTCGTCCGGCAGCGGCGCCCAGGTCGCCAGGCGTCGAACGCTGTCGCCGCGGCATGACCCCCGAAGCGATGACGGTCGGCAACAACGGGCAGGATCGGGCGCATGGATCTGGGACTGAGCGACCGTGTCTTCGTCGTGACCGCCGCGAGCGGCGGGCTGGGCCGGGCCACCGCACAGGTGCTGGTCGGCGAGGGCGCCCGGGTCGTCCTGGTGGCGCGCCGCGCCGAGGTGCTCCAGCAGGCTGTCGCCGAGTTCGGCGACGACCGGGCCGTCGCGCTGACCGCCGACCTCGCCGATCCGGACACCGCCGAGCAGGCCTGTGGGCTCGCGCACGACGCGCTGGGAGCGGCTCGACGGTGCGTTGGTCAGCGTCGGCGGCCCACCCGCCGGGAGCGTGCTGGGCACTACCGACGAGCAGTGGCAGCAGGCGTACGAGTCGGTCTTCCTGGCCGCGCTCCGGCTGACCCGAGCCGTCGTCGCCCGCGGCACGGCGAGCGACCTGGCGCTCGCCTGGGTGCTGTCGACCTCGGTCAAGTCGCCCGTCCCGGGACTGGCGGCCTCCAACGGCCTCCGGCCAGGTCTGGGCATGCTCGTCAAGCAGCTGGCCGACGAGCTCGGCCCGCGGGGCACCCGGATCGTCGGGCTGGCACCGGGCCGGATCGAGACCGAGCGGGTCCGGCATCTCGACTCCCTGGCGGATGATCCCGAGGCCGCCCGCGAGGCATCGCGTCGAGCAATTCCCCTCGGCCGCTATGGCGACCCCGAAGAGTTCGGCCGGGTGGCCGCCTTCCTGCTCTCCCCCGCCGCGTCGTACGTCACCGGCTCGGTCATCCCGATCGAGGGCGGCGCCCTCCGCACGCTGTAGGACCGGGTCCGTGGGGATCGCGGAGGTCATCGACCTGCTGGCCTGCCCGAACTGTGCCGACGGGCTGACGCTCACCCTCGACGGCCGGGGAGTGTGCTGCCCGCAGAGGCATCGGTTCGACCTCGCGCGCCAGGGCTACCTGAATCTGCTCGCCGGCCCGCAACCGGCCAACGCCGACACTCCCGAGATGATCGAGGCCCGGACCCGGTTCCTCGCCGCGGGCCTGTTCGACCCGATCGCCGCGGCCGCCGCCGCACTCGCCGGCGGCGCGGCCCGCGTTCTGGATGCCGGAGCCGGCACCGGTCGACTGCTGGCCGCCCTGCTCGACGCCGATCAGGACACTCGCGGAGTGGCTCTCGACGTCTCGACGGCGGCGGCCCGCCGCGCCGCCCGGGCACACCCACGGCTCGGCGCGGTGGTCGCCGACGTCTGGCGGGCCCTCCCCGTGAAGGACAGCGCCGTCGACCTGGTGGTGAGCAACTTCGCTCCTCGAAACCCGGCGGAGTTCTTCCGTGTGCTTGCGCCGGGCGGACGGCTGCTGACCATCACCCCGACCGAGGAGCACCTGGCCGAGCTACGGAGCGCCTACGGTCTGCTGGACATCCCGCCGGCCAAGGCGGACCGGCTGGCCGAGACCCTGGCAGAACGATTCGCGCCGCAGCACGCAGAAACCGTGCGGCGCGGGGACCGCTGGAGCGGACAGCTGGTCGGCGATGCCATTGCCATGGGCCCGAACGCCTTTCACGCCCGTGACGACCGCCCCGCGGCGACCGCGGCGGACGTCACGATCTGCGTCGAGCTCCGGCTCTGGTCGCGGATCTGACGATCTCGGGATCGGCCGCCCACGACCCACGATCCACGCCGACGCTGCGCGCCGCGGAGTGCAGGAGCGTTCGGTGAAACACGCATTTCCGTTTCACCGAACCCGACGAACGACGTGGCCAGAGGCGCACGCGGAGCGAGGCTTGCCGAGCGAAACAATCAAAGCGACGCTGCGCGCCGCGGAGTGCAGGAGCGTTCGGTGAAACACGCATTTCCGTTTCACCGAACCCGACGAACGACGTGGCCTGAGGCGCAGCGGAGCGAGGCTTGCCGAGCGAAACAATCAAAGTGACGCTGCGCGCCGCGGAGTGCAGGAGCGTTCGGTGAAACACGTATTTCCGTTTCACCGAACCCGACGAACGACGTGGCCAGAGGCGCAGCGGAGCGAGGCTTGCCGAGCGAAACAATCAAAGTGACGCTGCGCGCCGCGGAGTGCAGGAGCGTTCGGTGAAACACGTCATTTCCGTTTCACCGAACGCGACGAACGACGTGGCCTGAGGCGCAGCGGAGCGAGGCTTGCCGAGCGGAGCCGTCAGACCGCTTCCGCGAACTGGGTGTGGTAGAGCTCCGCGTAGAGCCCGCCCTCCGCCAGCAGGTCCGCGTGTCGCCCGCGCTGGATCAAGCGGCCGTCGTCGACGACCAGGATCAGGTCGGCATCGCGGATGGTCGACAGCCGGTGGGCGATGACGATCGACGTCCGGCCGTCCATCGCGGCATCCAGGGCGTGCTGCACCGCCACCTCCGACTCCGAGTCCAGGTGCGCCGTGGCTTCGTCGAGCACGACGATCGGCGGCGCCTTCAGCAGTAGCCGGGCGATCGCCAGCCGCTGCCGCTCACCGCCGGACAACCGGTAGCCGCGCTCGCCGACCACCGTCTCCAGACCGTCCGGAAGCGAGTCGATCAGATCCCCGATCCGAGCCGCGGCCAACGCCGCCCGCATGTCGGCCTCGTCCGCGTCCGGCTTCGCATAGGCCAGGTTCGCCCGGATCGTGTCGTGGAACATGTGGGCGTCCTGGGTCACGTAGCCGACCGCCGCGTGCAGGGAGTCCTGCCGTAGGTCGCGGACGTCCACCCCGGACACCCGGACCGAGCCCTGCCGGACGTCGTACAACCGGGCGATCAGGTGGGTGATCGTGGTTTTCCCCGCCCCCGAGCGCCCGACCAGTGCCACCGTCTGGCCCGCCTCGACCCGGAACGTGATGTCGCTGAGCACCGTCGACTCAGGCCGCGAGTCCAGCGCCGCCACCGATTCCAGGCTCGCCAGCGAGATCTCGGCCGCGGTCGGATAGCGGAAACCGACCCCGGCGAACTCCACGCTCGCCTCGGGGCCCACCGGCTGCGCGTCGGGCCGATCGGCGATCGCCGGCTTCAGGTCGAGCACCTCGAACACCCGGTCGAAGCTGACCAGGGCGTTCATCACGTCGATCCGTACGTTCGTCAGCGACGTCAGCGGCCCGTACAGCTGGGCGAGCAGTCCGGTCATCGCGGTCAGCGTGCCGACACTCAGCTGGCCGTCGATCGCCAACGAACCGCCGACTCCGTAGACCAGCGCGGCGGCCAGCGCGCCGAGCAGACCGAGCGAAGCCATGAAGACCCGGCCGTTCATGGCGATCCGGACCGAGACGTCGCGGACCGCGCCGGCCTTCTCGGCGACCCGCTCGTGCTCGTCGGCCGACCGGCCGAACAGCTTCACCAGGAGCGCGCCGCTGACGCTGAACCGCTCGGTCATGCTGGCCGCCAGATCGCCGTTGTACTGCATCTGCTGGCGGGTCAGCCCGGCCAGCCGGGAGCCCACCAGCCGGGCGGGGATGAAGAAGATCGGCACGATGATCAGCGCGGCGACGGTCAGCTGCCAGCTCAGCACGAGCATCGCGGTGAGCACCAGGATCAGGCTGATCACGTTCGACAGCACCGTCGAGAGTGTGGAGGTGAACGCCTGCTGGGCCCCGATGACGTCGGAGTTGAGCCGGGAGACCAGCTTCCCGGTCTGGGTCCGGGTGAAGAACGCGATGGGAAGTTGCAGCACGTGATCGAAGACCTGGGTCCGCAGGTCGTAGATCAAGCCCTCGCCGATCCGTGCCGAGCACCAGCGCTGGAACAGCCCGAGCACCGCCTGGACGATCGCCAGCAACGCGATCACCGCGGCCAGTTCGATCACCACGGTCTGGTCTCCGGCCAGCACCCCGTCGTCGATGATGGTCTTGGCGAGCAGCGGCGGCGCCACCACCAGCGCCGAGGAGATGATCACCAGCACCAGGAACAGGGCGATCAGCCGACGGAACGGCCGGGCGAACCGCAACGTGCGGCGCAGCACCCCGGGCGTCAACTGATGCTCGGACAAGTCCGGATCGTTGCCGGACATCCGCCGCATCAGCGCGGCGCCACCGCCGCCCCGCATGCCACCGGCCATCGACATCGGTCCACCTCATCTCCGGCGGCGGACGACTCCGCAGCGCCGTACCTACCGTAGGCGGACGTACCGACAGGCCCGGGGCACAACAGTCGCCCCGGGCTCGGCTCCGGTGGGTTACTTCTTCGGCCTTCTTGCGGCCTTCTTGGCCGGTGCCTTCTTGGCGGTCGCCTTCTTGGCGGGTGCCTTCTTGGTGGTTGGGGCCTTCTTCGCCGGTGACTTGGCGGCGGCCTTGGTCGCTTTCTTCGCCGGGGCGGTCTTGGTCGCCTTCGCCGTGCTCTTCGCCGCGGCGACCTTGCTCGCCTTCGCGGGGGTGGTCTTGCTCGCCTTCGCGGGGGCGGCTTCGCTGGCCTTGGCGGTGCTAGCCTTGGCGGTGCTGGCCTTGGCGGGGCTCTTCGCCGGCGCAGCCGTGCTCGCCTTGGCCGGGCTCTTGGTCGCCGCAGCCTTCGCCGGTGCAACCTTCGCCGGGACGCTCTTTGCCGGGGCGCTCTTTGCCGCCTTCCTGGCGGGACCGCGGGTGGCTCCGCCCCGGCCACGCAAGGCTGCCCCGGACTCCTTCAACACACCGTGCACGAAGCCGTACGAGCGGCCCGAGTCCTCGGCGATCTTCCGGATGCTCTCGCCCGCTGCATACCGCTTCGCATACGTCGAAGCCAGTGAGTCGCGTTGCGCACCGGTGATCCGAGAGCCCTTGGCCAGTGTGGTGACCGCCATGTCTCCTCCGTCCTGAGGTGTCCCGGGCCCGCACCCGGCGACAGGGATATCCCCAATGATCGACTTGTCAAGATCATCTGGCAACCGCCTGGGCCGAGAAAGTCCAACGAATCGCAAGATCATCCGCGGCGCACCGACTGCGCCGATCATCACCGCGGCGATGCCGCGTCAGGCCAGTGCGATCAACTCGGCGTAGTCGGGATTCCAGAGATCCTCGACACCGTCGGGAAGTAGCAGCACCCGGTCGGGATCGAGTGCGCCTACCGCGCCCTCGTCGTGGGTGACCAGAACGACCGCGCCGCGATAGCTGCGGATCGCAGACAACACCTCGGCCCGGGACGCGGGATCCAGATTGTTGGTCGGCTCGTCCAGCAGCAGCACATTCGCACTGGACACCACCAACATGGCCAGCGCGAGCCGGGTCTTCTCACCGCCCGACAGCACGCCGGCCGGCTTGTCCACCTCGTCGCCGGTGAACAAGAAGGAGCCGAGCACCTTTCGGACCTCGGTCTCGTTCAGTTCGGGCGAAGCCGACTTCATGTTGGCCAGCACGGTCCGCCCGACGTCCAACGTCTCGTGCTCCTGGGCGTAGTAGCCCAGCCTGAGGCCGTGACCGGCCATCACCTCACCGGTGTCGGAGTCCTCCAGTCCGGCGAGAATCCGGAGCAGTGTCGTCTTGCCGGCTCCGTTCAGGCCGAGCACGACCACCTGGCTGCCCTTGTCGATCGCAAGATCAACGCCGGTGAACACCTCGAGCGATCCGTACGACTTGGAGAGGTCCGAGGCGGTCAGCGGAGTCTTCCCGCAGGGGGCGGGCTCCGGGAACCTGATCTTGGCGACCCGATCAGCCGCTCGCTCGGCCTCCAGCCCCGAGAGCAGCCGCTCGGCACGGCGTGCCATGTTCTGCGCGGCCGTCGCCTTCGTTGCCTTGGCCCGCATCTTGTCCGCCTGCGCCATCAGCTGGTCGGCCTTGCGCTCCGCGTTGGCTCGCTCACGCTTGCGACGCTTCTCGTCGGTCTCGCGCTGTTGCAGATAACGCTTCCAGTCCATCGAGTACAGGTCCAGCTCGGCCCGGTTCGCGTCCAGATGGAACACCTTGGTCACCGTCGCCGCCAACAGACCGGTGTCGTGGCTGATCATCAACACACCGCCGGAATAGCCCTGCAGGAAACTGCGCAGCCAGCCGATCGAGTCCGCGTCCAGGTGGTTGGTGGGCTCGTCCAGCAACAGCGTTTCGGCGCCGGAGAACAGGATCCGGGCCAGCTCCACCCGGCGGCGCTGACCGCCGGACAATGTTCGCAGCGGCTGATGCAGCACCCGGTCGGGCAGCCCGAGATTGGCCGCGATCCGGGCCGCCTCCGCCTCCGCCGCATAGCCCCCGGCCGCGGCCAGCTCGGCCTCGGCCCGGGCGTACTTGTGCATCGCCGCGTCGCGGACGTCGTCGTCGTGATGTCCCATGTCCGATCCGGCCCGGTCCAGCCGGGACAGCACATGGTCCAGGCCGCGGGCCGACAGGATCCGGTCCTTGGCGAGCATTCCGAGGTCGCCGGTCCGCGGGTCCTGCGGCAGATAGCCGACCGGTCCGCCGCGGGTGACCTGGCCGGCCGCGGGCTGTGCCTCGCCAGCGAGAATCTTGGTCAGCGTGGTCTTGCCGGCTCCGTTCCGGCCGACCAGGCCGATCTTGTCGCCCGCCGCGATCTGGAACGAGACATGCTCGAGCAGCAGTCGCGCACCCGCGCGAACCTCCAGATCCCTCGCCACCAACACGAGCGACCATGGTAGTTGCGCCCTGGTAACGCTCCGCACGACGACAACGGCCGGACCGCCGCGTGGCTGCTGATTCTCACGCGTGGCGGGTGATTTCGCCGGCAGATCGCGCCGCAGATCTGGCGCCCGGACACCGAACCGGAAGGATGGGTGGCGTGTCCCAGACTGCTGAACACCGCCGGCTCGCCGAGGCTCGAGGGCGCGCCGAGGACGACCTCTTCGACGCGAACCCCTGGTACGAATGGGGTCCCTATCTGTCCGAGCGGGCCTGGGGAACGGTCCGCGAGGACTACAGCGCCAGTGGCGACGCCTGGAGCTTCTTCCCGCACGATCACGCCCGGTCGCGCGCGTACCGCTGGAACGAAGACGGGATGGCCGGTATCTCCGATATCCGGCACGAGCTGTGCTTCGCGTTGGCCCTGTGGAACGGCCGCGACCCGATCCTCAAGGAGCGGATGTTCGGCCTGACCGGGCCGGAGGGGAATCACGGCGAGGACGTCAAGGAGTACTGGTGGTATCTCGACGCCCTGCCGAGCCACGCGTACCTGCGCTGGCGCTATCACTATCCGCAGGCCGCATACCCCTATCGCGAGCTGCTCGAGGAGAACGGGCGGCGGGGTAGGGAAGAACCCGAGTTCGAGTTGCTCGACACCGGGGTGTTCGACGACGACCGCTACTTCGTCGTCGAGGCCTGCTATGCCAAGGCGTCCCCGACCGAGATCCTGTGCACGATCACGATCGAGAACCGTGGGCCCGACGAGGCCGAGCTGTCGGTGCTTCCGACGCTGTGGTTCCGCAACACCTGGCGCGTCGTCGGTGACGAACCGCCGACCCTGCGGCGCGACGGCTCGGGCATCGTGGTCGAGCATCCGCGGCTGGACGGCTACCGACTGGATGCCGACGTCGGACCGGACGGCTCGCTGCCAGAGGCGTTGTTCTGCGAGAACGAGACCAACACGGCCCGCGTGTTCGGCGTGGACCCGCTCACCCCGTATCCCAAGGACGGCATCAACGACCATGTGGTCGGCGGCGCCGCAACGGTGAATCCGGCCGGACACGGCACCAAGGCCGCCTGGTGGTATCAGCTCACCGTCCCGGCGCGACAGACGGTCGAGCTCCGGCTCAGGCTGCACCGTCCCGTCGACCGGACGGCGGTTCCAGGCACCGCCGCCGACGGAAGCTTCGGTTCAGGGTTCGACGAGGTCGTGGGCCGGCGACGGGCCGAGGCGGACGAGTTCTACGACGCGATCGCTCCGGCGCGGCTGGGCATCGAAGAACGCCGAGTGCTCCGCCAGGCCAGCGCGGGACTGGTCTGGAGCAAACAGATCTATCCGTACCGGGTACGGACCTGGCTGGACGGCGACCGGCACGCGCCGTCGCCACCGGACTCTCGCAAAGCCGGCCGCAACGCCGGCTGGCGACATCTGGACTCGTTCGACGTCTTGGCGATGCCGGACCCCTGGGAGTATCCGTGGTTCGCCGCCTGGGACCTCGGCCCGGACGCCCGGGTCGAGTACCCGACGGGGTCGGGCCGTGAACTTACTCTCGGAGAGATCGCCGACGACCTGACCGGCCGGCTGATCGGCATCTGGCTGCCCGGACCCGACGGACGCCGCCCGGTCTACGGCGGGACCGAGAAGCTGCAGACCGACCCCGCCTGGAAGGACAACCTGATGTTCTTCGAGTACTTCAACGGCGACAACGGCGCCGGGCTCGGCGCCATGCACCAGACCGGCTGGACCGCTGTCGTGATCGACCTGCTGGTCGGCGGCCCGTCCTGAGTCCGGGTCGGACGGGACCTCAGGCCGTCCCGGGCTCGGTCAGTGCTGCTGGTCCTGCCAGGCCTTGGAGCCGGCAGCGGCGGCGGCCTTGAACTGCCCGAACCGACGCGCAGCCATGTCCGATGGCGACTCATCCCATCCGTCGACCCAGCTCCGGCCGGCCCGATAGACCGTGATCGCCGAGAGCACGGCGCCGATCAGCCAGAGCACGCCGCCGACGCAGAGCAGGACGACGCCCGAACTCAACGTGCTGCGGTCGATTTCAAACGACGGTCGGGGACTCGGGGTAGCGCTGGTCATGGTCCTTCTTTCGTCCGATGAGCCTCACGTTCGATCGAGATGATCTTCTCACCGATGAGGCACCGCGTCACCCACTCCGACCGGGGAATAAAACCTTCCCCTGACCCGACCTGCGCCCGCACACTGACGATGACGACCGGGGACGGCGCGGGGCAGCGGGGCGGAGGTCTCGCCGGCACCTTCCGGTCATCTACGAGGGGTCTCCACCATTGGCCGGCCTGGCTGACCCGTCGCAGCTGCCGTCATCGGAAAGGACGGGTCATCCGATCATGAACGACGCTCCGGGTCCCGACGAGTCGTCGGAGAAGCCGACCGAGCCGACCGAACCACTTCGGTCACCGAGGCGAGGCGCGTTTCCGACCCCACGACGGGTGATCGATCAGGCGACCGAATTCGTGCCGCAGCCGGTGGCCGAGAAGTCGGAGCCCCCGCAGGATTCGCCGTCGGACTCACACCGCGATCGGTAGACCGACCGCAGCGGACGTCGTCCGTTGCACCCCGTCGCTACACACTCAGTTCCAGGAGGAGACACAAGCATGGCCGAACAAGAACTACGACGTGGCGCACTGCCCTCGCCGAGGAGCGCACTCGCCGCGGCACGTCCGCACGTGGCCGCGGTCGGAGCACCGCCGACCTACCTCGTCAGACCCCAGCGGATCTCGATGTGGGGCAACGATGTCCACGGCGACTGCGTGACCGCCGAGGAGGCATTCGCGAAGGCCTGTCACAGTCCGGAGATCTTCATCTCCGACGACGAGGTGATCGGCTGGGCCAAGGAGCACGGCGTCCTGGAGGGCGCGTACCTCACCGACGTGATGAACTGGATGCAGAACTACGGCTTCGTCGACGGCAGCCAGCTGGACGTCGACGGCGGCCACTACTCGGTCAACTGGAGCGACGACGCGACGCTGCGCAGCGCCATCGTGATGGGCCCGGTGAAGCTGGGCATCGCCGCAGACCAGATCGACACCGCCTGGCACTCCACCGGCGGCCAGTCGGGCTGGTTCGGCACCGGCTTCCATCCCGACGGCAACGAGGACCACTGTGTCGCGCTCTGCGGCTACGGGTCGCTGTCCTGGCTGGCCCAACAGTTCGGCGTCAATGTGCCGGCCGGGATCGACGGCTCTCAGCCGGGTTATGCGATGTTCACCTGGAACACGATCGGCATCATCGACGTCCCGTCCATGAGGGCGATCACCCAGGAGGCCTGGCTCCGGGTGCCGACCACGATCGTGGAGCCGACGGCCACCGGCGACACCATGCTGCCCGGCCAGGTCCTGCTACCGGGTGAGTCGATCAACTCCGCCGGTGGCCGATACCAGTTCATCTACCAGGGCGACGGCAACCTCGTGCTGTACGACGGCGGTCATGCCCTGTGGGCGTCGAACACGTACGGCCAGCCCGCCGGCGTCTGCGTGATGCAGGGCGACGGCAATCTCGTGATCTACCCGCCGAACGGCGGCAACGCCGTCTGGGCATCCAACACCTCGGGCAATCCGGGTAGCCATCTGATCGTGCAGACCGACGGCAACGTGGTGATCTACCAGCCGAACGGGCACCCGGTCTGGGCCACCAACACGTGGCTGCCGAACGGGCCCGTCGCGGCCGGCGACACCATGCAGCCGGGTCAGCAGCTCAACCCCGGCGACGAGATCGTCTCCGGGAACGGCCGCTACCGATTCATCTACCAGGGCGATGGCAACCTCGTGCTCTACGACGGCGGCAGCGCGCTCTGGGCGTCCAACACCAACGGTCGGCCGGTCGGCGTCTGCGTCATGCAGAGCGACGGCAATCTGGTGATCTACGCCCGTGGCGGGCACCCGATCTGGGCGTCCGGCACCAACGGGAACCCGAACAGCCGGCTGGTGGCGCAGAATGACGGCAATGTGGTGATCTACCAGCCGAACGGGCACCCGGTCTGGTCCACCAACACCTGGCTGCCCAGCGGGCCGACCGCGGTAGGCGACACGATGCAGCCGGGACAGGTTCTCAACCCGGGTAACACGATCACTTCGGCAGACGGCCGGTTCCGGTTCGTCTACCAGGGCGACGGAAACCTGGTGCTCTATCAGGGCAACCAGGCTCCATGGGCCTCCGGCACGAACGGTCGCGGGGTCGGAGTCTGCGTCATGCAGGGAGACGGCAACCTGGTGATCTACCTTCGGGGCGGCCACCCGATCTGGGCGTCCAACACCAACGGCAACCCGGGCAGCCATCTGATCGTCCAGAACGACCGCAACGTGGTGATCTACCAGCCCGGCGGCCACCCCGTCTGGGCCACCGGTACCAACATCTAGGCCGGCTATTCGCGAAACTGTCGGGTTGCGACAACGACACGCCGAAGGCGGGTGTCGCAGCTCGACAGTTTCGGGAGCGGGGTCCCAGAACAATCGATCAGCTCAAACGTTGAAGCCGAGGGCGCGGAGCTGTTCCCGGCCGTCCTCGGTGATCATCTCCAGACCCCACGGCGGCATCCAGACCCAGTTGATCGCGAACGAGGTCACCAGTCCCTCCAGAGCCGTCTGCGTCTGGTCCTCGATGACGTCGGTCAGCGGACAGGCCGCGGAGGTCAGGGTCATGTCGATGGTGACCGAGTTGTCGTCCTCGAGGTGTAGGCCGTAGATCAGGCCGAGATCGACGACGTTGATCCCCAGCTCGGGATCGACCACGTCCTTCAGCGCCTCGGTGAGATCGTCGATGGTCGGGGCGGCAGACAGGGCGTCCCGCAGCTCCACGTCCGGCAAGTCGTCCCGCACGAGATCGGAGGGTCGGGTGTCGGTCATGATCGGTTCTCCTCTGTTGTGCCTACCATCGAGCGCAGGGCGGCGTCCTTGAACGCCGACCAGCCGAGCAGGGCGCACTTCACCCGGGCCGGGAACTTCGCCACGCCCGCGAAGGCGATCCCGTCCTCCAGCCGGTCCTCGTCGGGCTCCGTCTCGCCGCGGCTCTGCATCATCGCCAGGAACTCCTCGTGCAGGGCGAGTCCCTCGGCGACGGGCTTGCCGATCACCAGATCCGACATCACCGACGTCGAGGCTTGCGAGATCGAACAGCCCAGACCGGCGTACGACACGTCGTCCACCACCCCGTCGGAGACGTGCAGGCGCAGTGTGACCTCGTCGCCGCAGGACGGGTTGACGTGGTGCACCTCGGCCTCGTACGGCTCCCGCAGACCGCTGTGGTGCTTGGCCCGGTAGTGATCCAGGATGATCTCCTGGTACATGTCCTCGATCTTCATCGGCGCCGCCCGAAGAAGTCGATCGTGTAGTCCAGCGCCTCTGCCAGCGCATCGATCTCGGCCGTCGTCGTGTACAGGTAGAACGACGCGCGGGTCGAGGACTGGATGCCGAACCGGTCGTGCAGCGGCTTCGCGCAGTGGTGACCGCCGCGCACGGCCACGCCGCGGCTGTCCAGCAGCTGGCCGACGTCGTGCGGATGGATCTGCTCGCCGTCCGGCGTGGCGAGGGTGAACGACACCGCTCCGCCGCGGCTGACCAGTTCGCGTGGACCCAGGATCGCCAGACCCGGGATTTCTTGCAGCACGTCCAAGGCATAGCCGGTGATGTCTTGCTCGTGCTTGGCGACCGCACTCATCCCCAGCTCCGACAGGTAGTCCACGGCGGCGCCGAGGCCGACGGCCTGGGCGATCGGCGGTGTGCCGGCCTCGAACCGGTGCGGCGGCGGCGCGAACGTCGAGCCGGTCATTTTCACGGTCTCGATCATCTCCCCGCCACCGAGGAAGGGCGGCAGATTCTCCAGCAGCTCGTATCGGCCCCAGAGGACGCCGATCCCGGTCGGGCCGAGCATCTTGTGCCCGGTGAACGCGACGTAGTCTGCGCCCAGCAGGCTGACGTCGACCGGCAGCTGAGGGACGGCCTGGCTGGCGTCGACGATCACCGTCGCGCCGTACGCATGGGCCTGGGCAGCGATGGCATCCACCTGGTTGACGGTGCCGAGCACGTTCGACACGTACGCCAGCGAGACGATCTTGGTCCGCTCGTTGACCAGGCCCGCCTCGGCCGCGGCCGCCACGTCGAGCCGACCGTCGTCGGTCACGTCGAACCAGCGCAGGGTGGCGCCGGTCCGCTCGGCGGCCAGCTGCCACGGGACGATGTTGGAGTGGTGCTCCATCACGGAGATGACGATCTCGTCGCCCGGCCCGAGGTCCCGGGTCGCGGTGTAGGCGAGCAGGTTCAGCGCCTCAGACGCGTTCTTTGTGAAGATCAACTCCTCCGAGCGCGCAGCGCCGATGAACCTGGCGATCTTGGCCCGGGCGCCCTCGAATGCCTCGGTCGCCTCCGCACCGAGCATGTGCATGGCGCGGGCGACGTTGGCGTTGTGGTGCAGGTAGTGGTCCTCGATCGCCTCGACCACCGAGCGGGGCTTCTGAGACGTGTTCGCGCTGTCCAGGTAGACCAGCGGACGGTCGCCGACCGTCCGCTCGAAGATCGGGAAGTCCGCGCGGATGTGCTCGACGTCGAACGGGATCTCGCCGGCGGTCTCGCTGGCGCCGACCACCACCGGTCCGTCGACCTCGTCGAGCTCGACGGTCGAGGGATACTCGGCCATCAGCCCTCCCCCGCTCCTGCCGTCTCGAGCTCGGCGGCCTCGCGCGCGGCGCGGACGTACCGGTCGTAGCCCTCAGCCTCCAGCCGCTCGGCCAGCTCCGGACCGCCCTCCTCGGCAACGCGGCCGGCGACGAAGACATGCACGAAGTCCGGCGTGATGTAGCGCAGGATCCGGGTGTAATGGGTGATCAGCAGGACGCCCCTGTCCCCCTGTTCGGTGAAGCGGTTGACGCCCTCGGAAACCACCCGCAGCGCATCGATGTCGAGCCCGGAGTCGGTCTCGTCGAGAATGGCGAACTTCGGATTCAGCAGCTCCAGCTGAACGATCTCGTGGCGCTTCTTCTCACCACCGGAGAAGCCCTCGTTCACGCTGCGCTGAGCGAACTCCGGATCCATCTGGACCCTGTCCATCGCGGCATTGACTTCCTTGACCCAGGTCCGCAGCTTGGGCGCCTGGCCGTCGATCGCGGTCTTCGCGGTCCGCAGGAAGTTGGCGACGGACACGCCGGGCACCTCCACCGGATACTGCATGGCGAGGAACAGTCCCGCCCGTGCGCGCTCGTCGACCTTCATCGACAGCAGGTCCTGACCGTCCAGCGTCACGCTGCCCTGGGTGATCGTGTACTTGGGGTGGCCGGCGATGGAGTACGCGAGGGTCGACTTGCCGGACCCGTTCGGGCCCATGATCGCGTGGGTCTCGCCGCTGCCGATGGTGAGGTCGACACCGCGGAGGATCTCCTTGGTGCCGGACTCGGTCTCGACGGTGACGTGCAGATCGCGGATTTCGAGTGTGGACATGATTTTCTAGGACTCCTGGTGGGCAGAGACAACAGCTGGATCGAGGGGTGCCGAGGTGTCGACGAGGACGTCGTCCCCGGAGACCTGGCAGGCGTAGACGGCGACCGGTTCGGTGGCCGGGAGGCCGGTCGGCTCGCCGGTTCGCAGGTCGAAGCGCGATCCGTGCAGATAGCACTCGATCTCCCCGTCGCCGACATCGCCTTCTGACAAAGGAATCGCGGCGTGCGAGCACTCGTCGGCGATCGCGTAGTAGCGCCCAGCGCTGAGCACGATGGCCAGATCGAGCCCGTCGGCATCGACCGCGATGGCGGACTCCGGCGCCACCTGCGATGCGGCGCAGACTCGGACGAGACTCATCGCTTCTCACTCTCGGGCAGGCCGACGTTGATCGCCAGCTCGGCCTCGACCGCGGCGAGCAGGCGCGCGCTCGACGTCCGGCACGCCGATCCGCCGGATGATGTCGGCGAAGAAGCCGTGCACGACGAGCCGGCGCGCCTCGGCCTCCTCGATGCCACGGCTCCGCAGATAGAACAGCTGCTCGTCGTCGAAACGACCGGTGGTCGACGCGTGCCCGGCGCCCTCGATCTCGCCGGTCTCGATCTCCAGGTTCGGCACGGAGTCCGCCCGGCAGCCGTCGGTCAGCACGAGGTTCTTGTTCGACTCGTACGTCGTGATGCCCTCGGCGATCTTGCGGATCAGCACGTCGCCGACCCAGACCGAGTGGGCGCCGCGGCCCTGCAAGGCGCCGCGATAGTCCACGTTGCTCTTGGTGTGCGGCGCGTTGTGATCGACGAACAGCCGGTGCTCGATGTGCTGGCCTGCGTCGACGAAGTACACGCCGCGCTGCTGCAGATCACCGCCCGGTCCGGCGTACTCAGCGGTCTCGACCAGCCGGACCAGATCGCCGCCGAGGCTGGCGGTCATCGTCTTCACCTGCGCGTCCCGACCGATCCGGAGGGCCACCTGACCGGCGTGGACGGCGTCGTCGTTCCAGAGCTGCAGACCGACCAGCTCGACCTGTGCGCCGTCTCCGATCAGCGCGGTCAGATAGCTGCCGTAGCGAGCCGATCCGCGATGCTCCAGCACGATGGTCGCCTTGGCGAACGCGCCGACGGTGATCACCAGGTGCCCGTGCGCAACCTGCTGCGCATCAGTTCCGGTCAGCGTGATCAACACCGGCCGGTCCAGCTCGGCCTCGGCCGGAATGTCGATCCGGAGCGCACCGCCCGCATTCGCCACGGCCAGCGCGGCGATCCGATCGCTCGGCGCCGGGCCGCCCAGCGCGATCGCTTCCTCCGTCGGGATCTGGCTGGTGGTCACACCGTCGGGCGCGTCCACCGTCCAGTCCAGGCGGTGCGGTCGTCGGACCGGAATCGTCCAACAGCCCACGGAGTCGCTTCAGCGGCGTGAACCGCCAGACCTCCTCGAGGCCGTTCGGCAACGGATGGTCGGCGAGGTCGTACGAGGGAACCGGGTGCAGGTGCGACGCGACCGTCTCGACCGCCCCCACGACGTTCGCGAGGGCAGCTTCGGGCCGGGTATCGACAGACACAGACATCTCTTTCCAGGTTGGGTCGGGCTCGGTAAGGGCTGAGATCAGCCCACCGCGCCTTCCATCTGCAGCTCGATCAACCGGTTGAGCTCCAGCGCGTACTCCATCGGCAGCTCGCGGGCGATCGGCTCGACGAAGCCACGGACGATCATCGCCATCGCCTCGTCCTCGCCCATGCCCCGGCTCATCAGATAGAACAGCTGGTCGTCGCTGACCTTGGAGACGGTCGCCTCGTGCGCCATCGACACGTCGTCCTCGCGGACGTCGACGTACGGATAGGTGTCGGAGCGACTGATCGTGTCCACTAGCAGCGCGTCGCACTTGACGATCGACGCCGAGTGGTGCGCACCCTCCAGGACCTGGACCAGACCCCGGTAGGAGGTCCGGCCGCCGCCCCGGGCCACGGACTTGGAGATGATCGAGCTCGAGGTGTGCGGCGCGCAGTGCACCATCTTCGAGCCGGCGTCCTGGTGCTGGCCCTCGCCGGCGAACGCGATCGACAGGGTCTCGCCCTTGGCGTGCTCGCCCATCAGGTAGACCGCCGGGTACTTCATGGTGACCTTGGAGCCGATGTTGCCGTCGATCCACTCCATGGTCGCGCCCTCCTCGCAGGTGGCGCGCTTGGTGACCAGGTTGTAGACGTTGTTCGACCAGTTCTGGATGGTCGTGTAACGGCAGCGGGCACCCTTCTTCACGATGATCTCCACGACCGCGGAGTGCAGCGAGTCCGAGCTGTAGATCGGCGCCGTACAGCCCTCGACGTAGTGCACGTAGGCACCCTCGTCGACGATGATCAGGGTCCGCTCGAACTGGCCCATGTTCTCGGTGTTGATCCGGAAGTACGCCTGCAGCGGGATCTCCACATGCACACCCTTCGGCACGTAGATGAACGAGCCGCCGGACCACACCGCGGTGTTCAGCGCGGCGAACTTGTTGTCGCCGACCGGGATCACGGTGCCGAAGTACTCCCGGAACAGGTCGGGGTGCTCCTTGAGCGCGGTGTCGGTGTCGAGGAAGATCACACCCTGCTTCTCGAGCTCTTCGTTGATCTTGTGGTAAACCACCTCCGACTCATACTGTGCCGCCACGCCGGACACCAGCCGGGCCTTCTCGGCCTCCGGGATGCCGAGCTTGTCGTAGGTGTTCTTGATGTCGGCGGGCAGATCGTCCCAGCTGGTCGCCTGCTTCTCGGTGGACCGCACGAAGTACTTGATGTTGTCGAAGTCGATCCCGTCCAGCTCGGCACCCCAGGTGGGCATCGGCTTGCGACCGAACAGCCGGTGGCCCTTCAGCCGCAGATCGAGCATCCACTGCGGCTCGCTCTTGAGCCCGGAGATGTTCGCCACGATGTCGGGGGTGAGGCCGCGCTGTGCGGTCGCGCCGGCGACGTCGGAGTCGGCCCAGCCCCACTGATACCGGCCGAGCGCATCCAGGTGCTGGTCCTGGGTCTGTCCCGTGCCGGGGGTGACCGGTGCGGCGGGATCTTGTATCTGGGTCACGAGTCGGACCTTTCGTGGGTTGCCGGGTGCTGCGGGTCGATCACGGTGGTACGTGAGAGGTGAGTCGTATCGGAGACGCGCGGGATATGAGTCGTGCACACGCCGTCGCCGTGGGCGATGGTGGCGAGCCGCTGGACGTGGACGCCGAGCACCCGGGAGAACGCGGCGGTCTCGGCCTCGCAGAGCTCGGGGAACCGCGCGGCCACGTGGGCGACCGGGCAGTGATGCTGGCAGAGCTGCTCCCCCGCCCCGGCCGGCTGCGACGAGGCGGCATAGCCGTCCGCGGACAGTGCCGCAGCCAGCGCTTCTGCCGGGGTGAGGGCTGCGCCGGCGTCGACGACCGCCCGGGCGTAGCGAGCCTCGGTGTCCGCGATCCGGTCGGCGGCGAACTCCTCGACCGCGGCCGAGCCGGCGGTCCGGCGAAGGAAGCCGAGCGCGGTGATCGCGAGATCGTCGTAGGCGGTGTAGAACGTGGCCCGGCCGGCGTCGGTCAGCCCGAACACCTTCGCCGGTCGACCCCGGCCGCGCGGGCCGTACACCCGCTGCTCCCGGGAGTCGACCAGACCCTGCTCCTCCAGCGCGTCGAGGTGGCGCCTGATCGCGGCAGCGGTGAGCCCCAGCCGCTCGGCCAGCGAGGCTGCCGTGGACGGTCCATGAGCGAGAATCGACCCGGCCACCTGCTGGCGGGTCGAGACGTCCCGTTCCGTCGCCAAGCCGCCGGCCACGGCGACTCCGTGGCCCGTGACGGAAGGCTGAGCGGTTTTCACAACACCAGTGTGCTCTTAATGAATGGGGCCGTTCAAATAAGGACAGCCTCAGTCCCCGACCCTACGGTGACCGGTGTCACACGACGGTCACGCGACTTCTCCGAAAATGCGTGCCGACGCCGCGCGATTGGGTCAAACTGTTGACGGCACAAGACCCTGTGCCCACTCATCGGGGGTGTCTGTCATGAAGATGGTCTACCGGGTCCTCGCGTACCTCATCGCGCTCGCGGTCGCCTTGCAGGCGGCGTTCATCGCCATCGCGTTCTTCGGCCTCGGTTCGTGGATCGAGAACGGCGGAGTGCTGGACAAGGCAGGGATGGAGAGCCAGCTGTCCTTCCCCGGCGACTGGGGGCTGGAGCTGCACGGCACCACCGGCATGATGGTCATTCCGGTCCTCGCCCTGCTTCTGCTGATCAGTTCGTTCTTCACCAAGGTGAGGGGCGCTGTGGTCTGGGCGCTGATCGTGCTCGGCTGCGTCGTCGTCCAGGTCGTGCTGGGGATCTTCTCCCACGCCGTGTACGCGCTCGGCTTCGTCCACGGCCTGTTCGCCTTCGCGGTGCTCGGCACCGCCACCGTCGCGGCCACCCGGATGGCGCGCGCGATGAAGGCGGGGGCGGCGACTGTCGGTGCCTCGGCGGTGGATCCGGCCTCGGCCGACGTCTCCTGATCTGCTGATTCGTGAGCACGCCCCCGGCGGCAGCTGAGGCGTCGCCGCCGGGGGAACGTACGCGCAGCCGAACCGCGCCGCGTTGGCTGCGGATCGCGGCACCGATCGTCGGGACCCTGCTGGTGATCACCCCGATCGCCTGGCTGTGGTTCGGCAGTCTGGTGCCGTCGGAGTACTCCGTGCTGTCGATGGGAACGGCGGACTACGGCGGCGGACCCGTTCCGCCCGGCGGCCACGATCACGCCGGTGCGTCCGGCGGCCCGACCCGGAGCGTCGCCGACCTGGTGGCCGACCCGAACGCGGAAGGCGGACGTGGTCGTCGACCTCGTCGCCCGGCAGCAGCAGGTCACGGTGGCCGGCCGGACCTTCACCGGTTACACCCTCAACGGCCGCACCCCGGGGCCGACCATCACCGCGGTCGAGGGCCAGCTGATCGAGGTGCACCTGCGCAACGAGTCGGTGACCGGCGGAATGACGCTGCACTGGCACGGGGTGGACGTACCGAACGCCGAGGACGGGGTGGCCGGCGTCACCCAGAACAGCGTGCTGCCGGGCCAGGAGTTCACCTATCGTTTCGTCGCCGACCACGCCGGGACGTACTGGTACCACTCGCACGAGACCTCGAACCAGCAGGTCGCGGGCGGATTGTTCGGCGCCCTCGTCGTGCAGCCGCGCGGCGAGGCCGCCAACCGGCTGCCGGAGGTCACCGCGATCGCGCATACCTACGCCGGAGTGCGGACGATCAACGGAAGCGGCTCGGACCTGACGATGCCCGCGAAACCAGGTCAGACCGTGCGGCTTCGCGTGATCAACACCGACAACGCGCCGATGGACGTCTGGGCGAGCGGGCCGTACCGGGTACTGGCGATCGACGGTCGCGATCTGAACGAACCTACGCCGGTCACCGACCAGGCGTTGGTGGTGACCGGGGGCGGCCGGGCGGACCTGGCCGTCACCGCTCCGGCCGACGGATCCGCCGTCCGGGTCCAGCTGAGCAAGGGCACGGCGGTCGTCGTGGGTTCGGGAACCGTCGCCGCACCGGCGCAACCGAGCGCAGAGCTGGACCTGCTCTCGTACGGCAAACCGGCACCGCTGCCCTTCGACCCGACCCACCCCGACCGGCGCTTCATGTACTCGATCGGCCACGTGCCGGGTTTCTATCTCGGCAAGCCGGGCTTGTACTGGTCGATCAACGGACACCTCTACCCCAACGTCCCGATCTTCATGGTCCGCGAGGGCGACGTCGTGGTGATGACGATCTCCAACCACAGCGGCGAGGTCCACCCGATGCACCTGCACGGCCACCACGCGGTCGTGCTGTCCCGCAACGGCGTCGCCTCCACCGGATCGCCCTGGTGGGTGGACTCGCTGAACGTGCCCGACAAGGACACGTACGTGATCGCCTTCGTGGCCGACAACCCCGGCATCTGGATGGACCACTGCCACAACCTCAAGCACGCCGACGAGGGCATGATGACCCACCTGATGTACGAGGGGATCAGCACGCCGTACCGGGTCGGCGGAGCGGACGCGAACAGCCCCGAATGAGCCACTTCTGACGTCCCTCAGCCTGGCCTCGACGTGCCCTGAGCCCGTCGAAGAGCAGTGCCTGCCGACTCAGGGCGAACGGGCTGGCACGATCGGATCCATGACCGACACCGCCGACCAGGCCACCGAACTGCTCCGACTGCACACCGATCCGGCCCTGCTGAAACTCGTCAACGTCTGGGACGTGATCTCCGCCAAGGTCGTCGCGGCCGTGCAGGGCACGACCGCACTAGCCACGGCCAGTCACTCCATCGCGGCTAGCCGCGGCTATCCCGACGGCGAGCAGATCGGCGTCGACGAGATGATCGAGGAGGTCCGCCGGATCGTCGCCGCCGTCGAGCTGCCGGTCAGCGCCGACCTCGAGGGAGGCTATGGCGACGCCGCCGAGACGATCCGCAAGGCCATCGGGGTCGGTGCGGTGGGCGCGAACATCGAGGACCAGCTGAAGCCGCTGTCACAGGCCGCCGGGCAGGTGGAGGCGATCATGGCCTCGGCGGCCGCCGAGGGCGTACCCGACTTCGTCGCTGAACGCCCGCACCGACGCGTTCGTGCTGGCCGCCGATCGTGAGCCGGCCGAGGTGTTGGCCGACGCGATCGCCCGCGGTCGGGCGTACCTGGACGCGGGCGCGCCGGTGGTCTTCGTGCCCGGTCGGTTGTCCGAGAGCCAGGTCGAGGAGCTCGTCGGCGCGTTCGGACCGCGCCGGCTGAGCCTGATCGCGGTGCCCGGCAGTGTTCCGCTGGAGCGGATGGAGCAGCTGGGGGTGGCTCGGGTCTCGTTCGGTCCCGGGTCGCAGCGGGTCGCGCTGACCGCCTTGGCCAGTCTGGTCGAGGCGGCCCAGGCGGGCGACGGCGTTCCCGCCGGCACCCGAGCCTTGAACTGAGCCCGTCGGCTGCTGGGCTGCTCGGCTCAGCCGGTGTAGGCGCCGGCCGCGATGTCCTCGAGCAGCGTCGGCTGGCTCGGCCGCCAGTCGAACCGGTCGCGAGTGGCGGCACTCGAGGCGCGGAGGTCCATCGCGAAGAACGCACCGATGAAGCCGAAGTGGTCGACCGCCTTGTCCGGCGCGACCGACTGCACGGGCAGGTCGAGGCTGCCACCGATCGCCTCCGCGATGTCCTTGGTCGGTACGGCCTCCTCGGCGACCACGTGCACCGCAGAACCGGCCGGCGCGGACGCGAGGGCGAGCGTGACGAGCTTGGCGGCATCGAGTCGATGGACGGCGGACCAGGCGTTGGCCCCGTCGCCGACGTACGCCGACACGCCGGTCTGCCGGGCAGCCGCGGTGATCAGCGCGATGAAGCCGTGATCGCGGGGACCGTGCACGGTCGGCGCGAAGCGCAGCGAGACGCTGTGCACGCCTTGCTCGGCGTAGTCCATGGCCAGCGCCTCGGCGCCACCCCGGGGCGAGTCCGGGCCCTTGGCCGGGCTCTCGTCCTCCTCGGTGACCAACTGTCCCGGGCTTGAAGGCGACCCCGGACGCGAACAGGAACGGCCGGTCGGAGCCCAGCAGAGCCTGGCCGATCGTGTCGACGGCGGCCCGCTCGGCCCGGTTGGAGTTGGCCGGATTGCTCCAGTCGTGCTTGTTGGCCAGGTGGATGACGGCCTCGGCCTGCTCGGACCCGCGGCGGATCGAGTCGAGGTCGTCCAGATCGCCCGGCAGCACCTCGACGCCGACTCCGCGGAGCCGCTCGGCGGAAGCGTCCGATCGAGCCAGCCCGGTGACCCGGTGGCCCGCGGCGATGAGTTCCTGAACGGTGGCGAAGCCGATCCAGCCGGAGGCTCCGGTGACGAAGACATCCATGATTGCGTCCCTTTCGACAAGTGATGTCAGATTCTGTCATCACACGTTAGCACGCTGACGTCAGACTGTGACATCGCCTACGATCGTATGCATGGGGCGATGGCAACCCGGCACGCGGGGCCGGCTGCACCGGGTGGCAGTCGAGCTGATCCGGAGCAACGGGTACGAGGCCACGACCGTCGCCGACATCGCCGAGGCCGCCGAGGTGACCGAGCGGACGTTCTACCGGTATTTCGCGGACAAGCGCGAGGTGCTGTTCGACGGCCAGGAGCTGCTGGCATCGGCCTTCGTCAGCGCCGTGGCGGATGCGCCCCTCTCCGCCGCCCCGATGGAGATCGCCGCCGCGGCCCTGGACGCCGCCGCCACCTTCTTCTCCGACGAGCGGCGTTCGTGGTCGCGGGCCCGTCAGCAGGCCATCGACTCCGACCCCGCACTGCAGGAACGCGAGCTGCTGAAGCTCGCCGCCTTGGCGAGCACGTTGGCCGGCGCGCTGCACGATCGCGGCGTTTCCGACCCCCAGGCCGGCCTCTGCGCCGACGCTGCCCTGTCGGTCTTCAAGATCGCCTTCACCCGCTGGGTCTCCGCCGGCGAGACCCGCTCCATGGCCGACCTCCAGCACGAGACCCTGGAAACCCTGCGCGGCCTGACCACACCCGCGTAGCCAGGACGTCGCTGATGCGGCCCGTCATCCCGACTCGGGCAGTCCGGGCACCGCCTCATCCGTGGACATGAGGTCGGCATCCCGTACGGCTCGTGTCGCTCAGCGGCCGCGCGCGCAATCCTCAATCGTGTCAGGCAGGCATTGAGGCGAACCTCGGGTCGCTGAGCGACACCGCACGCCGCAGACCCGGTGTTTCGTGGCCGGTGCCGGCCACGAACAATGGGTGGATGAGCGACGCAACCACCCTGCACGGACCGGCCCACGTCCAGCGCTATCTGGAGACCAAGGGCGAGGAGGGGTTCCACTGGCGCAACGACACCACGATCCTGATCTTGTTCACCACCGGGCGGAAGTCGGGCGAGCTCCGCAGTCACGCGCTGATCTTCCGGCCATGGGCCGATGCGTACCTCGTGGTCGCGTCCAAGGGCGGCGCACCGCAGCCGCCGGAATGGTTCCTGAATCTGGAGGCGGACCCGGAGGTCGAGGTCCAGATCATGGGCGACCGGTTCCGGGCGTACGCGCGAGTGGCGACGCCGGAGGAGAAGCCGGCGATGTGGGCCGAGATGACCGCAGCGTGGCCGGACTACGACAACTACCAGACCAAGACCGACCGGGAGATCCCGATCGTGGTGCTCGAGCGGAACTGAGCCGCTCACCGCGCAGCTGACATCGGCGGATCGGGCCGGGTAGTCGCGGACGGATCCGCCCGATGTCCTTGCGGAGACCGAGCCGGGTCAGAGTTTGCCGGGCGGACACGCGGAGCTCAGCAGCCGACCCTAGGTTGACGGCTCGTGACCACTCCCCGAATCCGCCGCCGGCTGCTCGTCGCTGGTGCCGCCAGCGCCGTCACCCTGTCCGTCGCGATTCCGGCGATCGCCGGCGACCACGGCTTTACCGCCGACCGGACCCGGCAGTTCTCGATGAAGGTCTACCGACAGCAGGTGGACCCGCTCGGCACGTTCGGCGGCGCAACCGTCACCGGCGATGGGTTCGGCTCCGCGGTAGCGCCGGTGCCCGGCCGGGATGATCAGGTCTGGGGGCTGACCGACCGCGGCCCGAATGTGGACGGGCCGGATGGCAGCAAGATCGAGCCGATCCGCTCGTTGACACCGGCACTCGGCCGGTTCGAGCTCCGAAACGGCAAGGCCCGGCTGCTGCAGACCGTCCTGCTGCGGGCGGCCGACGGGACGCCGTACAACGGTCAGGTCAACTCGCAAGCCTCGACCGGCGAGACGATCACCGACCTGGACGGCGACGTCCTCCCCTCATCTCCCTACGGGTACGACTCCGAGGGCCTGGTCGCCCTGCCGGACGGCACCTTCTGGGTGTCCGACGAGTACGGCCCCTTCATCACCCACTTCGACCGGGGCGGCCGCGCGATCGACCGACTATCGCCACTCGACGGTTCGCTCCCTGCTGAGCTGGCACTGCGGACACCGAACCGAGGGATGGAGGGACTCAGCATCACCCCGGACGGCAGGACGCTGGTCGGCATCATGCAGTCCGCCCTCACCCAGGCCGCCTCACCCAGGCCGACGTCACCAAGCCGAAGAACGTGTCCGTGGTCCGGATCGTCACCGTCGACCTGCGCACTCACGTGACCCACGAGTACGCGTACGTCCTCGACAACCCGGCCGTCACCGGTACGGCGGTGAGCGAGATCGCCGCGCTGTCGGCCACCAGGTTCGTTCTCGGCGCACTGGTCTCAGCGACCGCTCCGGACGGCAGCTTCTACAACCACGACAAGGTCGAGGGGCTGGCGATCCTGCGCGGCGGACGCAAGATCATCATCTCCAACGACAGCGACTTCGGGGTGGCCGGCAGCCAGGGCTCGACGCCGCCGTACACCCTCGTGGCCAAGACCGCGCCCGACGGTAGCGTCGACACCGGCGAGTTCCTGGTCATCGACCGAGGCTGAGCGTTTCGGTCCCTTACAGTCGGCCGAACTCGTCGATCATCGTCCCGATCCCGGGTCCGATCTCCACCTGGGTAAGCAGGATGCCGATCGTGCCGTCAGGATCGACGAAGAAGTTCGTGCCCTGGCCGCCGGACCAGGTGAACCGGCCACGATACGATCCGCCGGTCTGGACGCCGACCCCGAAGCCCCAGCCCATCTCCTGCCAGAAGCCGGGGAAGAAGCTGTCGTCGGTCTTGGCTCCGACCGGCACCTGATCGGTGATCATCATCGCCCGGTGCTCCGCCGAGATCAGCGGAACATCGTCGGTGATCAGGGCTTGCAGGAAGCGATGGTAGTCGGCCGCGGTCGAGACGAGCTCGTTGTGACTGACGTCGAACGGCGGCGGTCCGGCATAGAAGCCACCGCTCGACGGCTCGGTCTCGACCAGTCCGCCGTCAGTCTGCCGGTATCCGGCGGGCAGCCGGGTGAGCTTGTCGTCCGGCACCCAGAACCCGGTGTCGTCCATCCCGAGCGGACCGAACAGGTCCTCCGCCAGGTGATCACCGAGCAGGCGGCTTGTCAGCCGGGAGATCAGAATCCCGAGGATCGAGAACGAGTGGTGATAGCGCCACACCTCACCGGGCTGGCCGACCAGCGGCAGGTCGGCGAGCGCGGCCAGCCACTCGTCGGCACCCATCGCCGGCGGGTCCGCTCCGGCCTCGGTCTTGTTGGCGGTCATCGCCTCCTGCAGCGGAGACGGCGCGATGATCATGCCGTACCCGGACATGTTGGTCAGCAGGTGCCGCAGCGTGATGGGCCGGACCGCAGCGACCGTGTCATCGAGCGCCGCGCCGGGCTCGCGAAGCACCCGCCGATCGGCCAGCTCGGGAAGCCAGGTCTGCACCGGGTCATCCAGCTCGATCCGGCCGGCCTCCACCAGGCGGACCGCGGCTACCGCCGTGACGGCCTTGGTCATCGACTGGATCCGAAAGATCGCGTCGGTTCGCATCGGAGGCCCGCCGACCGCGACCAGTCCGCTCGCCATAGACTCCGCCGAGCCCCCGCCGAGCAGCGCCACCGCTCCCGGCGCGACGCCGGTGACGATGTTGCGTTCCAGGAAATCGGCGAGTCTGTCGGCCATCCGCCCACTGTGTCACGGGCCAGCGAGGTCGACGACCGTCGGCCCCGGCGTCGCTGGGGTAGCCTGCCCCGCGTGAACCGGATCGACCGCGGGGACGCGCGACAGGGCGCAGCGCCTTCAGGCGCGCGGCGTCCGGCCTGAGCGAGCGGGGAGCTCGGTGTACGTCCTGCACGCCCGCTGGCTCGGTGCGCCGTCGACAGACCTGATCGGCCGGGTCGCCTTCTGGGCCGAGGACTCCGGCAGGCCGGTGGCGCCGGGGGCCCGGCCGGGTCGGCGGCCGCGGATCCAGGATCACCCGTACGCCGTCGATCACGCGGAGCTGTCGGCGATCCTCGGCACGTTCCCGGCAGGCGCCGCGAACGACGCGCAGATCGTGCTCGGCCTGCCGACTCGCACGGGCGGAGCCCGTCGTTCCGATCCAACACGTCGTTCCGAACCCCCGGACCGGGGCCCGCAGCCCTCGCCGGAACTGGTGCGTGACGACATACCCGACGAGGCCGGCCAGCCGGCCTTCGGCTCCTGGCGGATCCCGGCGATGGAGCTGACCACCGACCACACGCTGACGGTGCTGGAGCGCGCGGCCGGGAACGCCCTGCCGGACGACACCACGGCCCTGGGGGCGTCGGTCCAGCATCTCTGCCAGCTGGCGGACTTAGCCTCAGATCTCGTACGGCGCGGTCGGCTGCTGCCGATCGTGGTCGCCGATCCGCCGGGCGCCTGGTGGCGGCCGGTGCTGACCGGGGCCGACGCCGGCTGGGCGCGGATGCTGGCCATGACCGCGCCCGCGTCGCTGTCGGCGATCGGAACCGACGCCGGCACGACCGGCTGGGCCGCGCTGCTGGACGGACTGGTCGATGCCGCTGCCAGGGCGCGACTCGGCAGAGCCCGCCTCACCATCGGCCGCGCGGGTTCGCCCGCCGCCCGAGCGTGGCTGCGGGCACTGATCGGAGTCGACCGAAGGATCGCAGGCGTCGATGCGACCGAGGTGGCGGTCCTGGCGGACGAGCTCGCCGACTGGGAGGCGGACGCACTGGCGGGCCCGGTGCGGGCGTGTTTCCGACTGGCCGAGCCCCCGCCCGAGGACGAGACGTGGCAGATCCGGCTTGGTCTGCAGGACGCCGACGATCCGAGCGCGGTCGTCGACGCGACCGCGGTCTGGACCTCGCGCGGTGAGCTGGCCGGTCTGGGTCGTCAGATCGCGGCACCGCAGGAGACATTCCTGACCGAGCTGGGCAAGGCCGCCCGGCTCTACCCGCAGTTGGACGACGCGCTGCGCACCGCCAGACCGGCTGTGCTGGAACTCGACCCGGCCGGGGCCCATCACTTTCTCCGGGAGGCGGCTCCGACGCTGGTCACCGCCGGGTTCGGGGTGCAGCTGCCGGGCTGGTGGACCAAGCCGTCCTCTCGGCTCGGACTGAAGCTGACCGCGTCCACGCCGAGCCAGCCGGGGTGGTGTCGGGTGCCGCGAGCACAGTCGGTTTCGACTCGATCGCGGAGTTCCGCTACGACCTCGCGGTCGGCGACGACACCCTGACCGCCGAAGAACTGGCCGACCTCACCGCGGCTAAGTCCGGCCTGGTCCGGTTGCGCGGCGAGTGGATCGAGCTGGATGCGCGCCGGCTGGCGGCGGGCCTGCGGATCGCCGGCCGGACCGGCGAGGCCTCGATCGGCGAGCTGCTCCGACTCGGTCTGGGGTTGGGCGCGACCGAGGACGAGCTGCCGATCACCGAGGTGACGGCCGACGGCTGGCTCGGAGAGCTGCTGGCCGAGCACTCCGAGCTGCGGATCGAAACGATCGCGCCGCCGGACTCGTTCACCGGCACGCTGCGCCCCTACCAGGCTCGCGGCCTGTCCTGGTTGCACTTTCTCGGCCGGGCCGGGCTCGGTGGCGTGCTCGCCGACGACATGGGCCTGGGCAAGACGGTCCAGCTGCTGGCCCTGCTGGCCACCGATCGTCCGGGCACCGGCAACGCCGGCGACAAGGCTTCCAGCGCGATGCCGAATCTGTTGATCTGCCCGATGTCGCTGGTCGGGAACTGGCAGCGCGAGGCGGCGAGGTTCACCCCGGAGCTCCGCGTGCACGTCCATCACGGCGCCGAACGCGCCCGCGGACGTACGTTCGCCGAGGCGGTCGCGGCCAGCGATCTGGTGATCACGACGTACGCGCTGGCCGCCCGGGACGCCGCCGAGCTGCGCAAGATCAACTGGCGCCGGGTCGTCGTGGACGAGGCCCAGGCGATCAAGAACGCGGCCACCAAGCAGGCCACCGCGATCCGCTCGATCCCCGCCGGTACGCGGATCGCGGTCACCGGCACCCCGGTGGAGAACCGGCTGGCCGACCTCTGGTCGATCTTCGAGTTCGCCAATCCGGGTCTGCTCGGATCGGCCTCGACGTTCAGGAAGCGGTACGCGGAGCCGATCGAGCGCCACGGCGACGCAGAGGCAGCGCAGCGGCTGCGTCGCTTCACCGGCCCGTTCGTCCTGCGCCGGTTGAAGACCGACACCTCGATCATCAGCGACCTGCCGGCCAAGCTGGAGATGGACGTCGTCTGCAACCTGACCGCCGAACAGGCGGCGCTCTACCAGGCGGTCGTCGATGACATGCTGGCCAAGATCGAGAAGGCCGAGGGAATCGAGCGGCGCGGCCTGGTGCTGGCCACCATGACGAAGCTCAAGCAGGTCTGCAATCACCCGGCCCACTTCCTGCGCGACGGCAGCCGGCTGGCCGGTCGGTCCGGCAAGCTGGATCGGCTCGACGAGATCTTCGACGAGGTGCTCGACGGCGGTGAGAAAGCGCTGCTGTTCACCCAGTACGCCGAGTTCGGCAGTCTGCTGCGTGGGCATCTGGCGGGCCGGTTCGGTCGCGAGGTGCTCTTCCTGCACGGCGGTGTGGCGAAGGCGCAGCGGGACGAGATGGTCGCCCGGTTCCAGGCCGACGACGCCTGGTCGCCTCCGCTGTTCGTGCTGTCGCTGAAGGCCGGCGGGACCGGACTGACCCTGACCGCGGCGAACCACGTGGTGCATGTCGACCGCTGGTGGAACCCGGCGGTCGAGGACCAGGCGACCGATCGTGCCTTCCGGATCGGGCAACGGCGAGCCGTGCAGGTCCGCAAGTTCGTCTGCGCCGGCACGGTCGAGGAGAAGATCGCCGACATGATCAGCGAGAAGCGCGGGCTGGCCGCCCGGATCGTCGGCACCGGCGAACAGTGGCTGACCGAGCTGTCGACCGACCAGCTCGCCGACCTGGTTCGGCTCGAAACCGGCGCGGTGGTGGAGTAGTGGCCCGCTTGGACGATCGACGAGGCTGGTACCAGCCGTCCAAGCCGCGGGCGGTCGAGGGCGGGCTGAAGGCGCGGACCGCGCGCGGCGCGATCGGCATCGCCTGGTGGTCGAGACGATTCCTCGACGTGCTGGAGTCGTTCGCGATGGGCAACCGGCTGACCCGCGGGCGGACGTACGCCCGCAAGGGCCAGGTGATCTCGCTCGAGGTCGAGCCCGGAGCGGTGCGGGCGAAGGTGCAGGGATCGCGCGTGCGGCCGTACGACGTGATGATCGGGCTGCAGCCGTTCACCGAGCTGGTCTGGGCGAAGGCCGAGATCGCGCTGTCCGAGCAGGCACTGCCGGCCGCCAAGCTGCTCGCCGGCGAGGTGCCGCCTGAGCTGGAAGAGATCTTCGCGGCCGCCGGCGCGCCGCTGTTCCCGCAACGCCGCGGCGACCTGGACCAGGTGTGCAGCTGTCCCGACTGGGAGGTGCCGTGCAAGCACCTGGCGGCGACGTTCTACCTGCTCGCCGAGGCGTTCGACGACGACCCGTTCCTGATCTTGCGCTGGCGCGGCCGGGACCGCGAGCCGCTGCTGGCCAGGCTGCGGGAGCTGCGCGGCGATCGGTCAGCGCCGGCCGACGAACCGAAACGGCCCATACCGGGCACGGCGCTGGCGCTCAGTGATCTCGCCGTGGCGGCGGTCGACCCGACCCACTTCTGGCAGCCACCGCCGCCACTCCCGCCCCGCCCCGCGCACCTGGAGGTCGGCGCGGATGTGATCCTGCGGCAGCTGCCGGCGCCCGGCGCGGCGATCGGCGGGCCGCGGCTCACCGAGGCGCTGACCGCTTGCTACCGGGAGCTGGCCGGCGACGATTCCACCCGCTCGGGGTGAGGAGACTGCCGGATGGATCGAGCACGATGGTGGGCTCATCGACCTTTCGGGGGTGACGCAGGTGCGAGCACGCCGAGTTCCGGCCGCGATCTTGGCGCTGGCCACGCTCTGCTGCCTGGTGCTCCTGGCCTCGTGCGGCACCGGCGGCGGCATCGGGCCGACGGCCCGTCCATCGATCACGATCTCGCGAAGCCCGTCGACCCCGACCCCGACCCTGAGCCTCGAGCGGCCCACACCGAGCCCGACTCTCGAACCCAGCCGGTCGGCGACCGAGTCGCCGACGCAGGAGAGGCCCCCCACCCGGCAGCCGTCGGCCGGCCCGACCTCTCCGGCGCCGACGAAGACGAGTACGCCACCTCGGCCCACGGCGACCGTCACGGCGACCCAGACCACCACGGCGACCCAGACCGCCACGACCACCCGGACCTCCACGACGACGCAGACCGCGACGACGACGCGGGTTGCGACGACGACTCAGACGGCAACGGCAACCGAGACGGCCACGACAACCGAGACCGCCTCACCGACGCTCGCCAGCCCGTCGTTGTCGTCCCCCGGGAGCGTCATCCCGACGGCAAGCCCGGCTCCCAGCGGCGGGACGAGCGTGCCCGGCTGGCTGTGGGGGCTCCTGCTCCTCGCCGTCGCGGCGCTGGTCACCGGGATCGTGCTGATCGTCCGGGCCCGCCGGCACTCGGGCCGACACACCGCAGGCTGAGCACCTCACCCCGGACTTGTCAGAACGTCAACGTGCTATGGCACGTTGACGTTCTGACAGGTCGAGTGGGGCGGGGTCAGCTGACCGTGCGGACCAGCTTCTTGTTGACGAACTCGTCCATCCCGTACTTGCCGAGCTCGCGGCCGAAACCGGACCGCTTGACGCCGCCGAACGGAAGCTCAGGTCCCTCGACGCCGACGCCGTTGATGAACACCATGCCGGTCTGCAGCCGGTCGGCGACCCGCTGGGCCTGTTCGGGATCGTTCGTGAAGACGTACGATCCGAGCCCGAACGGTGTGTCGTTGGCCAGCTCCACCGCGCTCTGCTCGTCGGACGCCTTGAAGATCATCGCGACCGGGCCGAACAGCTCCTGGCGATAGACCGGCATGTCCTCGGTCACCCCGGTCAGCACCGCCGGCGGAAAGAACGCTCCGCTCCGCTCGCCCGTGCTGGTCAGCTCGGCGCCCTGCTCGACGGCAGACGCGACCTGCTTCTCCAGGCCCTCGGCGGCGGCCAGCGACGACAGCGGGGCGATCTCGGCGGCCCGCGCCCTTCAGCTCGGCGGTGAACTTCTCGACGAACCCCTCGTACAGGTCGTCGGCCACGATGAATCGCTTGGCCGCGTTGCATGCCTGGCCGGTGTTCTCCATCCGGGCCTCGACGGCCGCGCCGACCGAGGCGTCCAGGTCGTCGGAGCCGAGCAGCAGGAACGGGTCCGAGCCGCCGAGCTCGAGGACGACCTTCTTGAGGTTGCGGCCGGCGGTCTCCGCTACCGCCGCGCCGGCCCGCTCGGAGCCGGTCAGCGAGACCCCGCTGACCCTCGGGTCGGCGATCGCGTCCGCGATCTGCTCGTTGGACGCGTACACGTTGACGTACGCCCCGGCCGGGAAGCCGGCGTCGTCGAAGATGCTCTGCAGCGCGGCGGCCGACTCGGGGCACTGCGGCGCGTGCTTGAGGATGATCGTGTTGCCGATCACCAGGTTCGGGCCGGCGAACCGGGCCACCTGGTAGTAGGGATAGTTCCACGGCATGATGCCGAGCAGGACGCCGAACGGGCCACGCCGGACGTACGCCGAACCGTCGCCCTCCAACAGCTTGACCGGCTCGTCGGCCATGAACTCCGCGGCGTTGTCGGCGTAGAACTGGTAGATCGAGGCCGAGAAGTCCACCTCACCGAGGGAAGCCTCCAGCGGCTTGCCCATCTCGGTCCGGATGATCTTGGCCAGCTCGTCGCGCCGTTCGGTGTGCAACCGGGCGACGGCGCTGACGAGATCTGCACGCTCGGCCACCGTGCTGGACAACGACCACTGCCGGAACGCGTTGCTCGCCGAGGCCAGTGCGGCCTCCATCCCGTCGTCGGTCGTCGAGGGATATTCCTTGACCGTCTCCCCCGTCGCCGGGTTGACCACCGCGTACTGCGTCACGTCACGCAACTCCTTCGCTCGACCGGTCGGCACCGTTACCGAACCCGGCGGGAGGTGTCCGGCGCCCGCCGAACGCTCCGACCCGTCGCTCGAGCACGATATCGCCCGGCCGACGCGGGGTATCGGGCAGCATCGACAGCCCTCCACCACGAGAATCCGTCCCGCGTCACGGCTCGGCGACCGGCGCTGAGCGTCGGGAGCGGCGCGGAGCGGCGACGAGGGACCGGTTCTCGTGGTCGAGCGATCCGCGCCCGCCGCCGGCCTCGGTCAGAATGGGCACCATGGATCTTCCCGTGATGCCGCCGGTCGCTCCGATGCTGGCCAAGGCGGTGCCCCAGATCCCGACCGGGGAGTTGTCGTACGAGCCGAAGTGGGACGGGTTCCGCTCAATCGTGTTCCGCGACGGCGACGAGGTCGAGATCGGTTCGCGCAACGAGAAGCCGATGACCCGCTACTTCCCCGAGGTGGTCGAGGCGATCAGGGCGAACCTGCCCGGAGCGCTGCGTGATCGACGGCGAGATCGTTGTGGTGGTCGGCGACCGGCTCGAGTTCGAGGTGCTGCAGCAGCGGATCCATCCGGCGGCCAGCCGGGTGAAGATGCTCAGCGAGACCACGCCCGCCCGGTTCATCGGTTTCGACCTGCTGGCGCTGGACGACGTGGACTACACGAAGCGGCCGTTCGAGGAGCGACGGGCGGCCCTCGAGCAGGCCATGAGCCGGTCGTCGGAGCCGATCCACCTCACCCCGACCACCCTCGATCCCGCCATCGCCCAGCAGTGGTTCGAGCAGTTCGAGGGTGCCGGTCTGGACGGGGTGGTCGCCAAACCATTGACGGGGACGTACCAACCGGACAAACGGGTGATGTTCAAGATCAAGCACCAGCGGACGGCGGACTGTGTGGTGGCCGGCTATCGCGTGCACAAGAGCGGCCCGGACTCGATCGGCTCGCTGCTGCTCGGGCTCTACAACGACGACGGTGAGCTGGCCTCGGTCGGCGTGATCGGTGCGTTTCCGGCGGGCCGGCGCAAGGAGCTGTTCACCGAGCTGCAGCCGCTGGTGACCACGTTCGACGACCACCCGTGGGCTTGGGCCGGCCAGCAGGAGGAGCCGGATGGCCGGGCCCGGACGCCGCGCAGCTCGGAGTACTCCCGGTGGAATGTCGGCAAGGACCTGTCGTTCGTGCCGCTGAGACCGGACCTGGTGGTCGAGGTGCGTTACGAGCACATGGAGGGCACCCGGTTCCGGCACACCGCCCAGTTCAACCGCTGGCGGCCGGACCGTGATCCGCGCTCGTGCACGTACGAACAGCTCGAGGAGCCGGTCAGCTACGACCTCGCGGACATCCTCGCCACGCCGAGCTGAGGGTCACGTTCAGCCGGGGCGGCTCTCCAGCACCTCTCGGGACTTGGCGATCGCGAAGCCCCAGCCCTGGGCCACGGTCGGCTTCGGCGGGACGGCCACCTCGTCCGGATTCGTGACCACGTCCAGCAGCACCGGCCCGTCGACCCCGAACGCCCACTCGACGGCCTCGTCCAGCCGATCCGGGTCGGTCACCCGACGGCTCGCCAAACCCATCGCGCTCGCCACCGCGGCCAGGTCCGGGTTGTCCAGCTCCGTCCCGAACTCCGGCAGGCCGCCCTGCTCCTGCTCGAGCTTGACCATGCCGAGCCGGCCGTTGTCGAAGACGACCACCCGGATCGGCAGCCGATAGGTGACGGCCGTCCGGAGGTCGCCGAGCAGCATCATCAGTCCGCCGTCGCCGCTGAACGACACCACCGGCCGATCACGGTCGAGAGCCTGGGCCCCGAGCGCCATCGGCATCGCGTTGGCCATCGAGCCGAGGTTGTACGACCCCACGAGCCGACGGGTGCCGCGCATCGCGACATAGCGGGCGAGCCAGGCCGTCGACATTCCCGTGTCGGAGGTGAAGATCGCCGACTCCGGCGCGAGCCGGTCGATCGCGGCGGCCACCGTCTCGGGCCGGATCCGCTCGTCGGGATTGTCGAAGACGGCCCGCACCTTCCCGACCAGGCTGCGATCGTGATCGGGGTCGAGCAGCGACTGCTGCCGCTAAGTCGGTGCCGACCAGGAACAGGACGTCGCAGGCGTCCATCGCCTTCGCCGCCGCCGGGTTGCCGATCAGCCCCGACCGGCCGACCTGGAACGGGTTGTCGTGCTCCAGCCCCTCCTTCGCCTTGAGGGTGAGCACCATCGGCGCGCCGAGGGTATCGGCCAGGTCCAGCACCTGCTCGCGGGCGGCCAGCGCTCCGTGCCCGACCAGCAGGGTGACGTCGGCATCGGTCAGTGCCTCGACCGCGGCGCTCAGCTGCTCCTCGGCAGCGGCCGCCGGTACCGAACGCGGCGCGAACGCGGGCGGTGTCCTGTGTCGCGGCCGTCCATGCAGACGCCGAGTCGGTCCGGTCAGCTGAGCCTGCGCACTGCCGCGAAGGCAGCGACCTCCTCGTGCCGGACCCCGATCCACTCGATCCGGTCGTCGCTACGGATCGCCTCGGTCAGCGGGTTGAGGGCGTCGCCGACCACTCCCCAGACCGCGTCACACCGTGCTGGGCGAGCGCGGCGATGATCAGCTCCGCCACCTTCACCGCAGCACCTCTCCGCCGCCGATCCCCTCGGCGCCACGGACCGCGGTCGGGCCGAAATGGCTCGCGCCGGAGGCCTCCCACTCGGCCAGCCAGGTCCTCGGCGGCTCGTCCAGCAGCTCGCCGGGCCGGAGCCACTCGTACAGCTCGGCATAGGAGTAGTTCTCGGTCGCCGACACGTTTCGCCGGAGATGGTGCGGGGTCAGATCGGCCGGCGTCCGGCAGCCCATCGCCGCCATCATCTTGACGGCGTCCGCTACGGTGCCCTGCTGGTAGCGGTAGACCCGCTCGCTCTTGTCAGGCACGTCGAGCGCGCGGGCCCGCCGCTTGTTCTGGGTGGCGACGCCGCTCGGGCACTTGTCGGTGTTGCAGCGTTGCGCCTGGATGCAGCCGGCCGCCATCATCATCGCCCGGGCCGCGTTCGTGTAGTCCGCGCCCTGGATCAGCCGCTTCACGACGTCGCTGGCCGTGGCGACCTTGCCGCTGGCGCCGAGCCGGATCCGGTCCCGCAGCCCGGTGCCGACCAGCGCGTTGTGCACGGTCATCAGACCGTGGGTGAGCGGCATCCCGACGTGGTCCTCGAACTCCAGCGGAGCTGCGCCGGTGCCGCCTTCGGAGCCGTCGACGATGATGAAGTCCGGTGTCGTACCGACCTCCAGCATGGCCTTGCAGATCGCCAGAACGTCGGTCCGCGACCCGACACAGAGCTTGAACCCGGCCGGCTTGCCGCCCGCCAGCTCGCGCATCCGGGCGATGAACTCGATCAGCTCGGTCGGGGTGGAGAACACCCGGTGCGAGGACGGGCTGACGCACTTCTGGCCCTGCGGCACGCCCCGGATCTCGGCGATCTCCTTGGTCACCTTCGGGCCGGGCAGTACGCCGCCGATGCCGGGCTTGGCCCCCTGGCTCAGCTTCAGCGAGACGCACTTCACCGAGTCGTGGGCCGCCTTGTCGGCGAACATGTCGGGGTCGAAGTCGCCGTCCTTGGTGCGGGCCCCGAAGTAGCCGGTGCCGAGCTCCCAGACGATGTCGCCGCCGTTCTCGAGGTGGTAGTCCGTCAGCCCACCCTCACCCGTGTCGTGGGCGAAGCCGCCCTTCGCCGCACCTGTGTTCAGCGCCCGGATCGCGTTGGCCGACAGCGCACCGAAGCTCATCGCGGAGACGTTCAACAAGGCGATCGAGTACGGCCGGGAGCAGTCCGGACCGCCGATCATCGTCCGCGGCGGGTCCTTGGGCTCGGGAACGGGCGCGATCGAGTGGACCAGGTACTCGTAGCCGACCTCGTTGACATCCAGCTCGGTGCCGAACGGCTTCTCGCCGTGGATCCCTTTGGCCCGCTCGTAGATGATCGAGCGGGTGTCGCGATCGTACGGCCGGCCGTCCCAGTCCCGCTCGATGAAGTACTGCTGCAACTCGGGCCGGATGTCCTCCAGCAGATAGCGCAGATGCCCGACCACCGGATAGCGCCGCAGGATCGTGTGCTTGCGCTGGAGCAGGTCCCAGGCCGCCAGCCCGGCGACTCCGGCTGCCGCGACTCCCGCCACAGTCCGGCCCGTCTTCGATCCATCCGCCGTCATGCTGCCTCCTCGATCAGGGTCGAGGTGCGACCCCCCGTGTGCTCGTACCCAGTCGGCGGTCGGCCAACGCTCAGGTTTCGACGGTGGCCGGCTCCTCGCGCTGCTCCGACGCCACCGTCCCGGCCCAGCCGTGCTGGGCCTCCGGCTTCGCCAAGAAGGCCGCCGCGACAGCCGCGATCAGCACCACCGCCGCCGGGAGCAGCATGGCCTGGGCCATCGCCGTCGCGAAGCCGGCGTGCAGGAACTCGGGCAGGCTCTGACCGGTGTACGACGCCGTTCCGCCGCTGCCACCGCCGGGCAGCTCCGCGGCCAGCCGTGCCTGGATCAGGGCCGCGATCGCGGCCGAGCCCAGCACGCTGCCGACCTGCCGGGTCGCGTTGTAGACCCCGGAGCCGGCTCCGGCCTGCCGGGGCGGCAGGTTGCGGGTGGTCGCATTCGCGATCGGCGCCCAGAGGAAGGCGCTCGACAGACCCACCAGCGCGGCCGGCAGCAGCAGCCAGAGCACCGCGGCCTGGTGGTCGATCAGGTAGGCATACCAGAACAACGCCACCGATAGCAGAACCACACCGGCGACGGCGAACCAGCGCGGGTTGTACTTGTCGATCAGCTTGCCGCTGACCGGGGCGAGGGCCAGCGCCAGCACCGCCGTCGGGACCATGATCAACGCCGACTGGGTCGGCGTCAGCCCACGGACCAGCTGGACGTAGAAGATCAACGGCAGCGACATGCTGGCGACCGTGAAGCCGACGGCCGTGATCGCGATGTTGCCGAGGGAGAAGTTCCGGTCCCGGAACAGTGCGAGGGGCAGCAGCGGCTCGCCCTTCTGGAAGGCCTGCCAGAGCACGAATCCGACCAGCACGACGATCCCGGCGATGATCAAGCTCCAGACCGTGATCGGCCCGCTGATCGTGCCCCAGTCGTACTTCTCACCCTCCTGGATGCCGAACACCAGAAGGAACATCCCGACCGCGGACAGCGCGACACCGAGCAGGTCGAACCGGTGTGCGTTGGTCGGCAGCTTGGGCACGAAGCGGTACGCCAGCACGAAGCCGACGATGCCGACCGGGACGTTGACGAAGAAGATCCAGGCCCAACCGAGGCCGTCGACCAGTAGGCCGCCGGCGATCGGGCCGACGAGCATCGCGACCCCCGCGGTGGATCCCCAGATCGCCATCGCGGCGCCGCGCCGGTTGGGCGGAAAGATCCTGGTGATCACCGCCATCGTCTGCGGGGTCATGAACGATGCCCCGAAACCCTGCAGGGCGCGGGCGGCGATCAGCAGGCCGATGCTCGGGGCCAAGCCGCAGAGCAGCGACGCGATCGTGAAGACGGCCAGGCCGCCGAGGAACATCCGGCGCGGGCCGAACCGGTCGCCGAGTCGGCCGGTGATCAACAACGGGACGGCGTACGCCAGCAGGTATGCGCTGGTCACCCAGATCACCTGGTCGATGCCGGCGTCCAGCCCCTTCATGATCGCCGGGTTGGCGACCGACACGATGGTCGAGTCGACCAAGATCATGAAGAAGCCGATGACCAGCGACCAGAGGGCTGCCCATGGCCGGTCGACGGCCGGAGCCTGGTGGTTGGTGGAGCTCATGATTGTTCCTTCGTCTTTCAGGGGTGCTTCGGATGTCAATGGGTGTGCGGATTCCGGATGTCGGGTTGCCAGCTGAGCTCGCCGGACTCCAGCCGCGCGACGACACGTTCGAGCCAGCCGACCTCGGCGGCAACGACCTCGCGTAGATAGGTCAGATCGAGCCAGTACGCCTCGGGCAGATTCTGCGCGACCACCGACTCGAGGCCGGCGTCGTACGAGGCGAGATCGCCACGCAGCCGGAACAGCCGACGGCGCAGCAGATCGGCCAGCACCGAAGGCTCGACGATGTCTGCCTCGGTCAGCGCGAGCAGGAAGGACGGAAACTCCTGCTCCGGGGTCGAGAGCAGCTGGATCAGCTGGTCCCGCAATACGTCGCGGCCGTCGTCGGTGATTTCGTAGCTGGTCCGCTCCGGCCGGTTCCCTTCCCGCTCGGTGCCGACAACCCGCAGCAGCTCATCCTGGGCGAGCCGTCCGACGGTGTGGTAGAGCGAGCCGGGCCGGACCTTCACGACCCGGTCGGTATGCCGGGCGAGCATGGTCTGGAACATCTCGTACGGGTGCATCGGTCCCTCGGTCAGCAGCGCCAGCGAGGCGATGCCCAACGGCGTCAGCTTGACCTTCCTGACCCTGCTCTTCACGTTCGTACCCCTCCAATTTGCAATTCCGCATTGATTATTCCACATGGAATATACGGCGTGGAAGCTTCAGGCGTCAAACGACCCGATGATGCTCGGGCCCTCGGGATTCTGGGTCGGCGAGGAGCTGAGTGCCGTCCTCGATCGATGGGGTGAGGACCACCTCGCCCCCTGGTACGCCGACCATGTCGCCTGGGACGCCGCACTGCTGTCCAGCTGGGCCGGTCGTCCGATCGACCCAGCAGGGCCCATCGGTGTGGAGACGCTGGTGGCGGCCGCCGACGAGCGCCATCCGGAGTGGTGGCCGGCGCTCGGCCGCTTCTTCGCCATGCACGTCCTGCCGGCAGCGCTCGATCCGCTCCGTACGGAGGCCCGGATGATGCTCCGACAGGGCTGGCAGCCGGCCCGCCTGCCGGGTCCCGACCGCGACGAGCTCACCGCCGTGATCGCCGAGCGGATTCCGGAGCAGATGCCGGCGTGAGCGGCGCGACCGGCACCCGGGCCGAGTCCGGTCACGGCGATCCGGGTCGGGTGACAGGACTCCGGTCCGGCGACCTGCGTCGGCCCGCATCGGGGGCCGTACAGCGGGGTCGTCGGGGCGTGGCATGCTCGGCGCGTGCCAGATCTTCCGGAGCTGGATCCGGTCGAGCGGCGGGTGCTCGGGGCCCTGCTGGAGAAGCAACGCACGGTGCCCGACACGTACCCGCTGTCCCTCAACGCGCTGCGGACCGCCTGCAACCAGACGACCAGCCGCGACCCGGTCACCAACTACGACGAGCCGACCCTGGTCGACACGCTGGGCCGACTGCGCGACCGGGAGCTGGTCCGCTTCGTCAAGCCGACCGGGCTGCGGGTCGTGAAGTACCACCAGCGGCTGGAAGAACGGCTCGAGCTGGACGAGGAGCGGGCCGCTCTGCTCACCGTTCTTCTCCTGCGCGGGCCGCAGACGCCCGCAGAGCTGTTCACCCGGGTCGAGCGGATCCTCGTCTATGCCGACAGGGACGGTGTCGAGGAGGTCCTCCGCGAGATGGCGGCGTTGGAGCCGCCTCTCGTCCGCGAGCTGGAGCGTCAGCCGGGCCAGCGGGACCGGCGCTGGACCCAGCTGCTCGGAGCCGACGAACCGACGGAGGTCATTCCGGAGCCGGCGGTGGATCGTGAGCAGGTGCTGGCCGGCGGAGCCGTGGCGCGGGACCGCAAGGTCGCGGCGGAGTACGACCGGCTCGCCGAGAGCTACGCCATCGCGCTCGGCGACGAGCTCGACGGCAAGCCGTTCGACCGCTGGTTCCTGGATCGGCTGGCGGCCGATGGCGGCGACGGTCAGGGGTTGGACGTCGGCTGCGGTCCGGGCCAGGTGGCGGGCTATCTGGCCGAGCGGGGCGTGGCGATGACGGGCCTGGACCTGTCCGCGACGATGGTCGCCCAGGGCCGGGAGCTGTTCTCGGCGGTGACGTTCAGCCAGGGGAGCTTCACCGTGCCACCGATGCCGCGCGGCGGCGACCCGCGCGACCCGGGCTGGGCGGTGGTCACCGCGTGGTACGCACTCGTGCATCTCGCCGCCTCCGAGCTGGCGCCGGCGATCGCCGCCCTGGCCCGGGTGCTGCGCCGCGGCGGCGTGCTGGCGCTCGCGACGCATGTCGGGAACGCGATCGAGCATCCCGGCGAGCTGTGGGGCGAGCCCACCGAGCTGGACTTCGTGCTGCACGAGCGTGACGCGCTGATCGCCGCGGCCGGGGCGGCCGGACTCACCGATCTGGAGTGGTACGTCCGCAGTCCCCTGCCCGACGAGGCCCAAACTCAGCGGCTGTACCTACGCGGACGCCGCCCCGACTGAGCCGACCGTCGGGCCCAACGCCAGGTGCCGGACCAACGTGCGTCCACGACAGAATGGCGGCATGCTCGTCGCGTTCTCCATCGCACCCAGCGGCACCGGCGACGCCTCGGTCGGCGATGCCGTCGCCGAGGCCGTCCGGATCGTTCGCGCCTCCGGTCTACCCAACGAGACGACCTCGATGTTCACCACGATCGAGGGCGAGTGGGACGAGGTGATGGACGTCGTCAAGGCCTGCGTCGACGCGCTGACCGCCTCGGCTCCGCGGGTCTCGCTGGTGCTCAAGGCCGACATCAGACCCGGCTGGACGGGACAGCTGGAGGCGAAGGTCGCGCGGGTCGAGGAGGCGCTGGCCCGGGAGCATCCATGAGCGTCGGCGAAGAAACGGGAGCACCCTTCGACGGGCTCAGGGCACGGGCCGCCGCACGCGAGCTCGGGGCACGGAACGGGGCGGCCGAGCTGAACTGGAGTGGGACGTACCGCTACCGCGCGCGGGAGGTCCACCGCCCGACGACTGCAGATGAGCTTCGTCGGATCGTCGCGTCGAGCGAGCGGCTCAAGGTGGTCGGCACCCGGCACTCGTTCAACGACATCGGCGATCCCGGCGAGGCGGGCGCCCTGGTTTCGCTCGCCGGGCTGGCCGGCGACCCCCAGCTCGACGAGACGCACCGAGTCGTTCGAGTGCCCGGCGGCACCCGCTACGGCGAGCTGGCGGTCTTCCTGCAGCGACACGGCTGGGCGCTGGGCAACCTCGCCTCGCTGCCCCATATCGACGTCGCGGGCGCGGTAGCCACCGCGACCCACGGCTCGGGGAACGCGAACCGGTCGCTGGCCTCCGCGGTGACGGCGATGACGGTGCTGACCTCGACCGGCGACGAGGTTCGGCTCGAGGACCCGGAGCTGCTCGCCGGAGCCGTGGTCCATCTCGGCGCCCTCGGCGTGGTGACGGAGCTGGAGCTGGCGATCGAACCGACGTACCAGGTCCGGCAGGATGTCTATCTCGAGCTGCCGTGGGAGCCGGTGCTGGCGGAGTTCGACGCGGTGTTCGGAGCCGGCTACAGCGTCAGCCTGATGACCACGTTCGCCGGCCCGACCGCCGGTCAGCTCTGGGTGAAGACCCGGCTACCGGCCGACGGGGAGCTCCCGGTCGAGCGGTTCGGCGCCCGGGCCGCAACCGAACCGGTCCACCCGACGCTCGGCAACGACCCTCGGCACGCGACACCGCAGCTCGGTGCGCCCGGTCCGTGGTGCGACCGGCTGCCGCACTTCCTGCTCGAGTTCACCCCGAGCACCGGCTCGGAGATCCAGACCGAGTACCTGTTCGACCGCTCGCTGGCGCCGGCGGTGATCACCGCGCTGCGCGGCCTCGGCGACCGGATCGCCGCGGCGGCGAAGAGTGCGGAGATCCGGACCGTCGCTGCCGAGCCGCTCTGGCTGAGCCCGGCGTACCGTCGCGACTGCGCCGCCGTGCACTTCACCTGGAATCCGGATCCGACGGCCGTCGACGCGCTGGTGGCCGAGATCGGGAAGGCGCTCGCGCCGTTCGCCGTTCGTCCGCACTGGGCGAAGGTGTTCGATCCCGGTCCGCGATCCTGGGCCGAGCTGTATCCCCGGCTCGGCGACTTCGCGCGAGCTGGTCCGGACGTACGACCCACGGGGCGCGTTCCGCAACGACTTCCTGGACCGGATCATCGATCCCGGGACCTAGACTGCTCCGGTGCCAGCCAGCTCCGACGACCCGGCCGTCGTCGCCGATGCGGTGACCGTCCGTTTCGGGCCGGTCGAGGTGCTGCGCGGACTCTCGCTGAGCGCGACGTCCGGCCGGGTGACCGCGATCCTCGGTCCGAACGGCGCCGGTAAGACCACCTTCCTGCGCTGCTGCACCGGGCTGATCAAGCCGACCGCCGGCAGCCTCCAGGTGCTCGGCGAACGGCCCGGCTCGGCCGCCAACAGCGCCCGGATCGGGCTGATGCCGCAGAGCACCGGGGCCTGGTCGGGGATCCGGGCGGGCGAGCTGCTGCGTTATCTGGCCCGGCTGTATGCCCATCCGCTGCCGGTCGACGCACTGATCGAGCGGCTCGGCATCGGCGGCTACGCCGGAACGCCGTACCGACGACTCTCCGGCGGCCAGCAGCAGACGGTCAATCTGGCCGGCGCGCTGATCGGCCGCCCGGAGCTGGTCTTCCTCGACGAGCCGACCGCCGGACTGGACCCGCACGCCCGACGGGCAAGCTGGGAGCTGGTCGGCGAGCTGCGCGCCGCCGGCGTCACCGTCGTGCTCACCACCCACGCGATGGACGAGGCTGCGGCACTCGCCGACGAGGTGGTCATCGTCGACCGAGGGCGGGTCGCGATCAGCGGGACGGTCGCCGAGCTGACCGCCGACGGCGCCTCGCTGGAGGACGTGTTCCTGCGGCATACGCATGCCGAGGCGGGCCGGTGAGCGCCCTCGATCTCAGCCCGGCGCCCGGCGCGGCGCCGACCCGACAGCGGGTGCTGTCACACGCGCTCGTCGAGGCCCGGCTCCTGGTCCGCAACGGCGAGCAGCTGCTGTTGGCCCTGGTCATCCCGGTCGGCATCCTCGTCCTCGGCCGGATCCTCGGCGGCTCGTACGGCGACCTGACGGTGCTCGCTCCGTCGGTCTTGGCTCTCGCGCTCTGGTCGTCGACCTTCACGTCGCTGGCGATCGCGACCGGCTTCGAGCGGCGGTACGGCGTGCTGGAGCGGCTCGCCACCACGCCGCTGGGCCGGAGCGGCCTGCTCAGCGGGAAGGCGCTGGCCGTCGCGGCGGTGGCGGCCGGTCAGCTCGTCGTGCTCGCTGGGATCGCGGCGATCCTCGGCTGGCGCCCACACTGGACAGCCGCGTCTCTGCTCGTTTCGGTGCTCGCCGTGGTGCTCGCCGTCGGCTGCTTCGCCTGTCTGGGCCTGCTGCTCGCCGGCCGGCTGCGGGCCGAGGTCACCCTCGCGCTGGCGAACGTGATCTATGTGCTCGGGCTGGCAGCGGGCGCACTGCTCATCCCGCTCGCCCACTACCCCGCCGTGATCCGCCCGGTGCTCGCGCTGCTGCCGACCGCGGCGCTCGGCGAGTCCCTGCGGGCCGGCGCGGTCGGCGTCGCGCTGCTCTGGCCGCTCCCCGTGCTGGCGGTCTGGGCCATCGGCGCGGCGCTGGCGGCCTGGAAGGGCTTCCGATGGACATCCTGACCGTCGTCCGCGGACCGAACGCGCTGCGCCGCTGGGCGGTCGCCAGCCTGGTCGCGAACATCGTCCTCGTGGTCACCGGCGCCCTGGTCAGGCTGACCAGCTCCGGTCTCGGCTGCCCGACCTGGCCGCGCTGCACCTCCGACGCGTACGTCGCCCATCCGGCGCTCGGCATCCACGGCGCGATCGAGTTCGGCAACCGGATGCTCACCTTCGTGCTGATCATCGTCGCGGTGCTCACCTGGGTCAGCGCGATGCTGCACCGGCCACGGAGTCGGCGGCTGCGCTGGCTGAGCGCCGGAATGGCGCTCGGCATCCCCGCCCAGGGCGTGGTCGGCGGGATCACCGTGCTGACCAAGCTCAATCCGTTCGTGGTGGCGGTCCACCTGATGCTGTCCTTCGTGCTGATCGCACTGGCTGTCTGGCTGGTCCGGCTGACCTGGTCGCCGGCTGCGACGCCGGCGTCGCCGTGGGGTCTGCGATTCGCCCGGATCGCCTTCGTCGGGATGTGGATCGCGGTCTGGCTCGGCACCGTGGTCACCGGCAGCGGACCGCACGCCGGCGACGAGCACTCGGTCCGGACCGGTTTCGACCCGGCGCTGGTCGCCCATATCCATGCGATCGCGGTCTATCTGACGATCGCGGCCACGTTCGGAGCGGTGTTCGTGCTGCGCAGCACCGCGTCGCTGCTGCTGCTGGCGGTCGAGGTGGTGCAGGCCGGGATCGGTCTGACCCAGTACCACCTCGGGTTGCCGATCGGCCTGGTCCTGCTGCACCTGCTCGGCGCGGCGCTGGCCATTGCGGGCGCGACGAACCTGCTGCTCTCCGTGCGACCTGCGGATGCCGCGGCACGCACCGCGGACGTCAGCTCGACGAGTACGCGGCAACGCGCTCGATGATCGAGGCCGGGCTCGGCTGCCCGGCCATCTCCGCGCGCACGTCGGCGGCGGCTTCGGCGAACGCCGGCTCCTCCAGCAGCCGGCGCACCAGATCTCGCACCTCGCCATGCTGAGCCGTCTTCGGGTCCAGCGACAGTCCGACGCCGCGATCCACCACCCGCTGCGCCGAGATCGGGTTGTCGGCGAACGACGGCAGCACCAGCTGCGGCACCCCGTAGAACAGCGGCGCTGCGGTCGTCCCGGAACCTCCGTGATGAACCAGCACCGAGCAGACCGGCAGGAAGATCGACAGCGGCAGATAGCCGACCGATCGGACATTCGCCGGTAGCTCGCCGAGTGCGCTCAGATCGGCCTGCCCGGCGGCGAGCACGACGTCGACATCCAGCTCGGCCAGCCCGTCGAGGACGACGGCAAGGCTGGTGGTGCCGACCACGGACGGGACGACGGTGCCAAGCGTGACGCCGACGATCGGCCGCTCCGGCGACCGCTGCGCCCAGTCCGGCAAGACGCCGCCGCCGTTGAAGGGGACGTACGCCATCGGCCACCACGGCACGCCGTCCGTCCTGTCCGGCTCGTCGGCGGTCAGTCCGCCCATGCTCGGCGGCCGCGGGTCGATCCGGGCGATCAGCTCGGGTGGTCCGTCCGGGATGCCGACCCGTTCGCGCAACGGGCCGACGATCGCTTCGAGCGCGAACGGGTTGCCGGTGTTGCGCCAGCTCGCGTCCCGGGTGGACCAGGACACCCGGTTGCCGACCTCCAGCACCGGAACGCCGAGCGCTCGGCCGCCCAGCGCACCGACCGGGTGGTCGCTGGTCGTCACGATCACGTCCGGCTCGAAGGCCCGGGCCGCGGCGATCGTCGGTTCGGTCATCAGCACGGTGAACATCGCGAACGGCGCCCGTTGGGCGGCCGCGAGCCGAAGCTCCTCCGGCGCATCGACCGGCACGGCCGCCGGGTTGCCGATCAGGCTCGTCAGCCCGCCCCAGAGCTCCCGGTCCGGCACGGCGTCGACGACCGGCAGGCCGGCCTGCGCGGCCACCTCGACCATGCCGCTCGCGGTGACCAGGAGAACCTCGTGGCCGGCGGCCCGGGCCGCCCAGACAAGCGGGACGATCGGCAGCATCAGTCCGTAGGCGGGAGCAGCGGCGAACAGCAGGCGCATGGATCCCAGTCTGCGGCAGCCGGCTCGACCACGAGAATCGGTCCCTCGTGCGCGATCCGCCGACGCGACCACGCGGGACCTTCGACGCCCGCCTGTCACGAGGGACGGATTCTCGTGGTCAGGACGCCGAACCGACCGCCCGCACGGCCGCAGCCACCCGCTCGGCGCCTTCGGGGCGCAGCACCAGTGTGTAGTGATTCAGGTCCGGAACGGTCTCGGCCACGAGTCCGGGCGTCGAGTCGACCCACAAGGCACGCTCGTGGGGTGGGTACAGCCCGGGAGGCTGGGCGAGCAGACCACGGTCGACGAACAGGATCCAGGCCTGACCTGCATAGTCACCCAGCAGTGCACCGGCCGGCGGCGGACGGAACTCGTCGGCCAGATCCTGCGAGACGGCATCGACCACCACCGACGAGTGCAGCTCCGGTTCAGTGCCGATCAGCTCGTAGTCCAGATATCGCTCGACGGCCGCACCCCAGTCCGCGGCGAGGGCAGGATGCGGCCGCCAGAAGTCGAGATAGGCCGAGCGGCTCGGGAACGTCATCCTCAGCCGCTGCATCGCCGGTCCGAGACCTTGCTCGGCCGCCTCGTCGAGGCTCAGACCCGGCGGAAGGCTGAGCGGCAGTCCGCCGTCGATCAGGACCAGTCCGCGGACCAGGTCGGGACGACTACGGGCGAGCTCAGCGACCACGAAGCCGCCCATCGAGTGCCCGGCCAGCACGACCGGGCCGGCGCCGGCGGCATCGATCAGCGCGACGACGTCCGCAGCGTGTCGAGCCATCCCCCACGGCCCCGGCAGGTCGCTGCTCCGACCACGGCCCCGGAGGTCAGGCGCCAGCACCCGGAACTCCGGCAGTGCCTCGGCCAGCACCGCCAGGCTGAGATGGTTGGACGTGATCCCGTGAATCAGGACGACCGCCGGCGAGTCTTCCGACCCCCACTCCCCGACCGTCAGCTCGCCACCGTCGACCGGGACCGCGATGGTCCGATAGGCCCGGCTCGCCCGCGTCTCCTGGCTCACTGGGCCGTCCACCCGCCGTCCATCGTGTACGAGGCCCCGTTCACCATCGCCGCGTCCGGACCGACCAGCCAGCCCACCAACGACGCGACCTCGTCCGGCTCCACCAGCCGCTTGATCGCGTTGTGGGCGAGCATGATCTTCTCCAGCACCTCCGACTCGTCGATGCCGTGGATCCGTGCCTGGTCGGCGATCTGCTTCTCCACCAGTGGGGTCCGGACGTAGCCGGGATTGATGCAGTTGCTCGTCACTCCGTGCGGACCGCCCTCCAGGGCTGTGGTCTTGGACAGTCCCTCGAGCGCGTGCTTCGCGGTGACGTACGCGGACTTGAACTCCGAGGCCCGCAGCCCGTGCACCGACGAGATGTTGATCACCCGACCGAAACCGCGGTCGTACATCCCGGGTAGTGCGGCTCGGATCAGCCGGAACGGCGACTCGACCATGATCATCAAGATCCGGTGGAACGCGTCGGGCTCGAAATCCTCGATCGGGCTGACCCGCTGGATGCCGGCGTTGTTCACCAGGACGTCCACATCGATCGCCCGATCGTCCACCGCGGCCGGGTCGGACAGGTCCACCGCCCAGACCGCACCGCCGATCTCGGCCGCCACCGCGGCAGCAGCCTCGGCATCCAGGTCCGCAACCGTCACGACCGCACCGAGTCCGGCCAGCTTGCGGGCGATCGCCGCCCCGATCCCGCTCGCTCCCCCGGTGACCAACGCGGACCGTCCTTCCAGCGCTCGATCGCCGCCCCCGACAGTTGTCATGATCGACATCTTGCCGCGCCCCCGAAGACGTACGTCGGCTGGATACCATCCGCCCGTGACGCAAGGTCTTCCTCACTCCCGAGAGGTTCCGCCCGTGACCACCGCTGACCTGCTGCCGGGCATCGCTGCCCGAACCGTCCAGACCGCCCGACTGACGAGCAACGTGTTGTTGCGCAACAACGTCGAGCCGGGCGGCACACCGCTCGTCTTCGTCCACGGCAACTGCTCGTCCGCCCTGTTCTGGCAGCCGCTGATGCTGTCACTGTCGGCCGAGATCGACGCCTACGCGGTCGACCTCCGCGGCTTCGGCGACTCCGAAACCGCGCCGGTCGATGCCACCCGTGGGCTCGCGGACTTCAGCGACGACCTGGCCGAGGTGGTCGCAGCGCTCGGACTCGAGCGACCGCACCTGGTCGGCTGGAGCATGGGCGGCGGAGTCGTCATGCAGTACGCGATCGACCACCCGGTCGCCAGCCTGACACTCATCTCCCCGGTCTCGCCGTACGGCTTCGGCGGCACCGCACTTGACGGCAGCCTGCTCACCCCGGACGCGGCCGGGACCGGCGGCGGCGGCGCCAACCCCGACTTCGTCGCCCGGCTCGAGGTCGGCGACCGGAGCGGCGACGCGCCGACCTCGCCGCGCAACATCTACCTGGGCGCGTACGTCAAACCTGGCTTCACCAGCCCGTTCGACGAGCTGTGGGTGACCTCGCTGCTGTCCACCAAGACCGGCATCGACAACTATCCCGGCGACGGCACACCGAGTGAGAGCTGGCCAGGCTTCGCGGCGGGCGAGCGGGGCGTGTTGAACACCATGGCGCCGACCCACCTGAACCTCACCGGCCTGGTCGACCTGGACCCGAAACCGCCGATCTGCTGGATCCACGGCGCCGACGACGTGATCGTCTCCGACACCTCGCTGTTCGACCTGAACTACCTCGGTCAGCTGGGCGTCATCCCCGGCTGGCCCGGCGCCGACATCGCGCCCCCGCAGCCGATGGTCGCCCAGACCCGCGCGGTGCTCGACGCCTATGCTGCCGCCGGCGGCTCCTACGAGGAGATCGCCGTGCCCGACTGTGGCCACTCCGCGCATCTCGAGCACCCCGACGTGGTCCGGACCGCCCTGCTGGCACTGCTCGCCGGCACCTGACTCCCCGCCCGCCGCCACCTTCCCCGAAACTGTCGAGCTGCGACATCGACACGCCGATGGCGGCTGCCCCAACTCGACACTTGCCGGAAAGGCGGGACTCAGCCGCCGAAGAGAGCCTCGGCTCGATCGCGCGCCGCCTGCGAGTCGGGATCGGCGTCGACGAATCGCTGGGACAGCCGGCCCAGCGCAGCCCGGAGCTGCGCGTCGTCGGCGTCGCCCCAGTCCTTCAGCTCTCCGGACAGCCAGTCGGTCAGCGCCTCGACGAACCGCTGAACGTGCCGACGACCGCGATCGGTCAGAGCGAGCGCGTCGTCGTCACCGGTGATCAGGCCGGCCTCGCGGGCGGCGTGGAACGACGGTGCCAAGACCTGCGGCGGGACGCGGAACCGCTGGGCCACGATGCGGATGTCGGTCGTCCCACCCGACCGTGTCCGGATGTAGACCTGACCGAGGCACCAGCCGTTCGCCGCGTCGTCGCTCAGCCCGCCGGCCTCCCGGACCGCGGCGATCGCGGACGGCCGATTGCGACTCAGCACGCCGACGATCGCCCGCTCGAGCCGGTGCTCGCTGTCGGAGTCCTCCGGCATCCCGAAACCATCGCCGAGATCGCGCGCCCCGGCCTTGGAAGAGTCGCGGAGCGGGACCTCCTTGAGGAACAGGGCGAGCACGAACGCGACCAGGGCGACCGGCACGGCACCGAGGAAGACGACGTGGATGGCGTGCGCGTACGCGTCGATGATCGGCGCCGATCTGCGCCGCCGGCAGACTGTGCAGCTCCACCGGCGTCGCGTTCGCGGCCTTCGACGGGTCGATCCCGGCCTGCACGATGGCGGCCGGCAGGGTGCTCTTGAGCACGTTCGCGTAGATCGTGCCGAACACCGCCGCTCCGAACGAGCTGCCGAGGGTCCGGAAGAACGTCACGCCCGAGGTGGCGACCCCGAGATCGCGGTAGTGCGCCGTGTTCTGGACGATGATGGTCAGCACCTGCATACACAGCCCGATGCCCAGTCCCAGCACGAACATCGAGCCGGCCTGCTGCCAGAACCCGGTGTCGGCGTCCAACAGGGACAGCAGGAACAGGCCGAGCGCCATCAGCGCCGAGCCGACGATCGGGAAGATCTTGTAGCGCCCGGTGCGGCCGACGATCGTGCCGGCCGCGATCGACGTGCCGAGCAGGCCGACGACGAGAGGCAGCGTCTGGACGCCGGACGCGGTCGCCGAGACGCCCTTGACGTACTGCAGGTACGTCGGCAGGAACGTCATGGCGCCGAGCATCGCGAAGCCGACGATGAAGGCCAGCACGACGCTGACACTGAACACGGGACTCTTGAACAGCCGGAGCGGCAGGATCGGGTCGGCGGCTCGCGACTCGACGAACACGAAGATCGCGAACGAGATCAGCGAGACGACGAAGAGCCCGATGATCGTTGCCGACGACCACGCGTACTGGGTTCCGCCCCAGCTCAGCCCGAGCGTCACGGTGGCCGCGCCGACCGCGACGAATGCGATCCCCAGATAGTCGATGATCGGCCGCGACCGCGCGCTCAGGGCGGGAATCGTCCAGGCAGCCATGATGATCACCGCGATGCCGATCGGCAGGTTCACGTAGAACGCCCAGCGCCACGAGAGGTGGTCGGTGAACAGCCCACCCAGCAGGGGCCCGACCACGGTGCTCACCCCGAACACCGCGCCGATGGCGCCCTGGTACTTGCCGCGTTCCCGCAACGGGATGACGTCCGCGATCAGCGCGGTCGCGGTCACCGCCAGGCCACCGGCACCCATCCCCTGCACCGCCCGCCAGCCGATCAGCCAGCTCATCGACTGCGATAGCCCGCACATCGCCGACGCGACGACGAAGCTGCCCGCCGAGACCTGGAAGACCAGCTTCCGGCCGAACAGGTCGCCGAACTTCCCGGCCAGCACCGTGGCGATGGTGTCCGCCAACAGGTATGCCGAGACCACCCAACTGAGGTGGTTGCCGCCGCCGAGATCGCCGACGATGGTCGGCAGTGCAGTCGAGACGATGGTCTGGTCCAACGCCGACAGCAGCATGCCGAGCATCACCGTCACGAAGATGACGTTGATTCGGCCCCTGGTCAGCGGTTGCGCCTCGGGTTGCTGTACGACGGTTGCGACGGCCATCACGTCCTCCAGAGCGCGCGAACGAACGCGCGATGTCGACCCTATCGACCGGTTCGGTCGGGCGGATCAGGTGTCTGTCGAGGTGGGCTGTCGATCTGGGCGGGTGCCGAGCGTAGAGGGGGTGACGCCAACTCGTCGGCCCGCCGGGTCGACCTGAACCGAGGAGGAGATCGTGGCGAAGTTCGTGTACGTATACAGCGGTGGACAGCCGGCCGAGACGCCGGAGGCCCAGGCGCAGTCGATGGATGCCTGGACCGCATGGTTCGGCACCCTCGGATCGGCCGTCGTGGAGATCGGCAATCCGTTCGGAGCCGCCTCGACGGTGACCTCGGACGGGCCCGCCGACGGCGGAGTGTCCGAGCTGACCGGTTACTCGGTGATCGAGGCGGAATCCCTGGACGACGCGTCGGCCAAGGCGGCCGGATGTCCGGCGATCGGCGACGGGGGCAGGGTCGAGATCTACGACGCCATTCCGATGTGATCGCCGGGCGGGCGATGGCGCCGCGACTCTGCGGCGCCATCGCCCGCCGGGCCGGCTGTCAATGTTCGGCTGTGTGCTTCGTCGCGGCGCGGGTCTTGTCGGCGCCTTGTCGGCGCCGAAGAAGGTCCGCAGATCGCCGACCACCGCGTCCGGCGCCTGCAGTGCGGGCTGCACCGCTGACGCGGCTCCGCCCACCCCCTTGGGCCTGTCGCCAGAGCGCCGCGCCAACGGCGCACCGGACGCCGCCTCTCCCCGGGTAGCCGCGTTCGAGCTGATCGACCGATCCGTCGGGATGCTAGATCGCGATATCGACCACGAGGTCCAAAGAGTGACCTGGTCGTGATTCGTCTCGAGCTCGTGGTGGTCTCGACGTAGCGTTCAGAAATTCCGTCAGATCTGAGTTGAACGACCGCATTCAGCTCAACCGACGGCCCGCAACACTCGTGTTCCACCCCCCAACGATCGCCTCCACCGACGCATCGCAACTGCGGAGGAATGACTCGATCAGCCCAGGCCGGTTGAGAGCTTCATGCTGGATGAGCACCGGTCCCCACACTCACGAGTCGAAGCGTCGCTGCAGGTCGGCGTATGAGATCGCACCCTCCAGAAAGCCGAGGGTTCCCGAGTCGAGCAGCTCCCGGCCGGCACGCTCCAACATGCTGAGCACGGCCCGGGCCAGACTGCCGCCCAGACTGACCCGCTTGACCCCGAGCGAGAAGAGCATCCGTGCGTCGATGGTGTTCGCCAACCCAGCCACAACGTTGAGAGGGCCCGGGATTGCCGCGGCGAGCCGGCGGATCGTGTCCCCCTCGACGACACCAGGCACGAAGACGCAGTCAGCTCCCAACTCGAAATACCGGACCGCGCGCTCGACCGTCTCAGCAAACGGATCGCCAATCGTGCCGGCGAAATAGGTGTCAGTGCGGGCGTTCAGCACGAAAGCACCTCTGGGCGCAGCGGCTCGGGCGGCTGCAAGGCGGTCGACCGCCTCATCGATGCCGAACAGCCCGCCCGGTCCGGCATCCTCGAGATTGCCGCCCACCACCCCGAGCTCCACAGCCCGGGCCACCGTGCGGCCGACGTCGTCGGCTGTGTCGCCATAACCGGCTTCGAGGTCCGCAGTCACCGGCACACCCACCGCGGCCACGATCCGACCGATGTGCTCGAGCATCCTGTCACGGTCCAGCGTTCCGCCGTCCGGCACTCCACAAGACCAAGCGATCCCCGCGCTGGTCGTAGCGACGGCCGGGAAACCGACCTGCTCGAGAATGCGGGCCGACCCGGCGTCCCAAGCGTTCGGGAGCACGAAACCGGGACCGACATGCAAGGCAAGAAGAGTGGCTGCCCCACCCGTCGACCATCCGTCAGTCATGAACTCACCACGTCCACGTCCACCTCGGCGTCCGACCCACCCCGAGAACTCGGCCTACCCCGGTCCAGCTGGGGGAAGGCTTCAACCGGGAGCAGCACCGGTGTGCCTGCCGCATTGCACAACATCGGATTGTCGTCGTCCAGCCCGCTGGTATTCACCATCCCATTGTCAGCAACCGCGGCCCCTCGCAACACCCCACGCGCAGTCCGACCATTGACGGAAATGATGATCACAATCGACCAGCTGAACGGAAGACTTCGGAGATGATCAACTTCTCCAGAACCGGCCGCTCCGCTGGGGCACACGGTGAGCAGCCTCGAGCTCGAGGTGAAGTCAACCTGCCGCCGCACGACTATCGCCGCACCTCTCATCCGCCGCGCTCCGCGACGGCACACCACTCAGCAAGCGGTCGAGCAGTGCAAGCGCACCCACCTGATTCACGTCGGGGTACAACAGCCACTGGGTCTGGAGGCCGTCAAAGGCGGCGATCACGCGTGCCGCGACCTGGTCGGCGTCGAGGTGTTTCCAACCAGTCTCGACCGGTGAAAAGCACGGAGAACAACGGGTCGAAGCCGCCCAGCTGGAAGTTCACGTTCGTGGCCGGCGTAGACAGTGATGCGGCCGCTCATGATCGGAAAGTCGAAGTGGTCAGGTCACGGATCGGCGGCCGGACACAGATTCGTGAGCTGTCGAATCTGCTCGGCGGCGGCCGCTCGGGTCCGATGCGATCGGTGTCACGACCTTCAGTCTCCATCCGGCTTCAGCCGGCCTTCAGGTCTGGACGAGCCCGATCGGACGGCGATGGAATTGGCAGACCTCTCACACGGGTGTAGATACCGCCACCTACCGCCAGCCCTAGGCAGACCAGGACCGGTACGTCGATACCCCACAGGGAGCTCAGCTTCATCGCCTCCTCGTAGGACTTCACGCCGATCAGGAACAAGTCGCCGTACGGTGCCGCGATCCGCGAGCCGATCGTCAAGACCACCACCTGGGCAGTGGACACCCACGTTCCGCGGACGGCCAAGACAGCGATCGGTAATGCCGAATACCACGGCCAGTAGGTCGGCGTGACCGCCAATGCGGCCACCGCGATCACCCCACTGGCGATGATCAAGCCTCGGTCGGTGCGCTGCCAGCTCACGGCAATCACCGCGACCACGAGGATCGCCGCCAAGATCATCCGCGATCGAGGATCCGGCTCTCCGAAGGGGGCTTCGCCGAACCAGACGCCGAGCCATCCGGCGATCGACCAGGACGGCGACGGAATGCTGCTCGCCCGGAGACCGTCGAAGGTAGCAGCGGACGCCCAGAACCGTCGATACAGCAGCCAGCCCAGTCCGGCAACGACACCGATACCAGCGGCGACCTGACCCAGAATCGAGGGCCACGAGCGCCGGCGACGAAGGAGGACGACGAGAACGGGCAGGGCGAACATGGCCGGGGTGAACTTGGTCAAGGTGCCGAGACCGATGCCGACCACGGCCCAGAATCCTCGGCCGGTCATCGTCGCCCATATACCGAACAGCAAGAAGGCGATGGCAACCGCGTCGTTGTGACCATCCATGCCGAACTCGACCACCACCACCGGATTCCAGAGGAAGGCCAGCGCCGCGGGCAGCTCCCATCCGGGTCGGAGCCTGCGGGTGATCAACCAGATCAACCAGGTGGAACCGAACACGGCCACCACGACGGTGGCCTTGAGCAGCAGCAGACCTAGCCTGACGTCGCCGCCGCTGAGGATGTAGGCGAGCCTTTCGACATGTGTCCACAACGGGCCGTACGGCGTCTGGGGGTGGACCGGGAACCATCCCTCCGCGGTCAGGGCCGGACCGTAGGGCGTTTGGGCGACGGCAGCGGATGCGGTGAGGTACGGGTTGCCACCCGGCTGGGCGGCGATCCAACCATGACTCAGGTAGGACAGCGGATCGATGGAAAGGCTCGGCCGCGCCAGTAGTGCGACGACATATCCCGCGGCGCCGGTCGCCAACGGCAGCCAGGCCATCCTGCGCCAACTGGCGGCCCGGGACCTGATCACGGCATAGGTGAAGATCACCACCACTGCCGCGGTGGCGATCCAGTAGGTATGAAGTGACGCCAACGCGGCCAGGAAATCGGATCCCAATCGCAAGAACCCGCGCGGATCACCGCTCGGCTTGCCATTCAAGAACAACTGCCGCTGAGCGTGATAGATCACCAGATAGCCGAGGCCGATCCCCGCCGACACCAGCGCGATCTCGATGCAGGCGGCAAACCGTCCCGGCGTGGTGCGGTTGCCCGAGGCGGTCGCGGGCACAGTGGAATCGGGCACGGTGGAGTCTGACACCTTGGCCATCAGATCGGGTAGTGCAAGGGCGTTCCGCGCACCGTGATCCAGCGCGTCTCGATGAAGGCTGCGACGTTGGCGGTGGCGCCGCCGAAGCGGGACAGGCGACGGAGTTGCGCACCCCGCCGAACGGTGCAACGGCCTCGTCGTTGACGACGACGGATTCGCCCGCGTTCCTCATCGAGCCCGCATCATCAAAACTATTTCGAACCGCGGCCCACAATCCATCACATGCGCCGTGCGGGCGCTCGGCCAGGACGACCGGCAGAAGCCTCCTTTCCGATCCCGCGATAAAGTCGCGGGGCATCTTGATACGGCTCACACCCGCGCGATAGGTTTCAGTCACTGGTCGAAAAAGTGGCCGTGAAGGTGCGAGGAGCAGAGGCGTCGCGTTTCTGCGCCGGGCCCCTGCGCAGCATCCATTCGAGGCCCCTGACTGATGTTGTCCGCCTCTACCTCCGTCGAGGACGGCGGGATCCGCCAGTTCGGGGTCACACACTCACCGACACACGAAGGGTCGACCGCAGATGCAAGCCGAGTTCCATGTCGCGACAACCGGATCAGACCAGGCCGACGGCTCCGCGGAACAACCGTTCCGAACCATCAATCGGGCTGCCGAGATCGCTCGGCCCGGCGCCACCATCGTCGTCCACGGTGGGGTGTACCGCGAGTGGGTCCGGCCCCGACACGGCGGGCTCAGCAACCAACGGCGAATCACCTACACAGCCGCGCCCGGCGAACACGTCGTGATCAAGGGATCAGACCAGATCGCCGGCTGGAACGAAGTCAGCGTCAACGTCTGGACGGTCGTCATAGCGAACACCGTCTTCGGATCGTTCAACCCGTTCGCTGAGGAAATCGACGGAGACTGGATCGTCTACGCCGACAAGCTCACGCCGAAGAAGCATCTCGGCGATGTCTACCTCAACGGCACCAGCTTCTATGAGGTTCAGAGCCTAGCGGCGGTGTCGGAAGCGCCGTTGCGCACCGAGATCATCGACGACTGGACCGGAACGACCGAGCCCGTCCGAAACCCAGGACAGACACGCCTCGTCTGGTACGCAGAGGTCGGGGCGGACCTCACCACGATCTGGGCCAACTTCCAGGGTGCGGACCCGAACGAGGAACTGGTCGAGATCAACGTACGCCGATCTGTCTTCTACCCGATTGAGCATCACGTCGACTACATCACCGTCCATGGCTTCGAACTGGCGCAGGCCGCCAGCCCGTGGGCTCCCCCCACAGCCGACCAGCCGGGTCTGATCGGACCCAACTGGGCCAAGGGTTGGATCATCGAGGACAACGTCATCCATGACGCGAAGTGCTCGGCGATCTCACTCGGCAAGGAGATGTCAACCGGCCACAACTACGCGACGCTGCGCCGCGACAAGCCGGGCTATCAGTACCAGCTCGAGTCGGTGTTCTCGGCGCGGCAGATCGGTTGGGACCGCGAGCACGTCGGATCGCACCTCGTCCGCCGCAACACCATCTACGACTGCGGTCAGAACGGCATTGTCGGGCACCTCGGCTGTGTGTTCTCCACCATCGAGGACAATCACATCTACAACATCGCCCTGAAGCGCGAGTTCTACGGCTACGAGATCGGCGGCATCAAGCTTCACGCCGCGATCGATGTGCAGATCCGGCACAACCGGATCCACGACTGCTCGCTGGGGACCTGGCTGGACTGGCAGACCCAAGGCACCCGCGTGTCGCGGAACCTCTTCTACGCCAACAACCGGGACCTCTTCGTCGAGGTCAGTCATGGCCCCTATCTGGTCGAGCACAACATCTTCGCGTCGCGCGCATCGCTGGAGAACTTCAGCCAGGGCGGCGCGTACGTGCACAACCTCGTCTGCGGAACCGTCTGCTTGGAACCGGTGCTGGAACGCCCCACGCCCTACCACGTGCCGCATAGCACCCAGGTGGCCGGATACGCCGCGATCCACGGCGGGGATGACCGCTACATCGGCAATCTCTTTCTCGGCGGCGACCCGACCGAGGCCTACGCGCCGGGGGCGCGAGTGGCTCAGCAGGCTCATCACGGCACGGTCGGCTACAACGGTCATCCCGCCTCGACGAAGGAATTCCTCGCCCTCGTGGACGACCCCACCCGCGGCGATCATGAGCGGTTCAACGGCGTGAAGCAGCCGGTCCATATCCACGACAACGTCTACGCCTCCGGCGCGAGATCGTACGAGGCCGAAAGCGGAGCCATCGCCATCGGTGCGAGCGACGTGAGCGTCGCCATCGTGGATGAAGGCGGCGAGGTCTATCTCGAAACCCGGCTGCCGTCCGCGTTCGACGACATCCGGCTCGCCGTCATCGGCGGATCCGACCTCGAACGCGTCCGGTTCGTCGACGCGGAGTTCGAGGAACCGGACGCCACCGTGGCGGTCCTGGCCGTCGATCTGATCGGTGCTGACAAAACCGGCACCGACCGCTGGCCGGCCGGTCCGCTCGCGGCGCTCACATCGGAGGTCAGCCGCTATCGCGTGTGGTAGCGCACGGGTCCCGGGGTTTCGGGCCGCACCGGGCCTTGATGCCAGGCCGGCGAGGGCAGGGACCTGATGGCCCGTCTGTTCAGAACGGAACACCGGATCGACACCGGTGTCGATATCTCGAGTGTCGCGTTCTGGCGACAACCTTTTCCCCTTCGCGATATGGCTTTCGCCCAGCTGCGTGCCGAGCGTCCCGTGAGCTGGCATCCCGCGCTCGAAACTCCCGGCTATCCCAGGAGCAAGCATCACGAGGCGGGCTTCTGGGCCGTGACCACAGCTGAGGACATCTCCTACGCTAGCCGGCATCACGAGCTCTTCAGTTCAGAACTCGGGCAGGTCTCACTGCGCCCCGCACCCTTCCGCGTAGACCCCAACATGCTGGTGCTCGACCCACCCGCCCACGACAGCCTTCGACGGGTGGTCAGCGCCGCATTCACTCCGAGCGCCGTCGCCCGGCTCGAGCAGAAGATCGAGCGAAGGTCCAAACAGATCGTCGCCCGGGCCGCCGCACAGGGCGAGTTCGACTTCGTGCGTCACGTCGCAGCAGAACTTCCACTGCGGACGTTGGCCGATCTCTTCGGACTGCCGCCCAGCGAGGTGGAGGCGTTCGTTGTGGCAGCCGACGCGTATGTCGGGTCCGGCTTTCCCACCGAGCTTCCGCCGGGTATCACGATGAAGCAGTTCTACGACGCGCAGGTTTCGTACCTGAACCACCTGTGCCTGGCGCTCGCCAGCTACCGCCGGAGAGCGCCCGCAGAGGACCTGATGACCTGGCTGGTGAACGCAGAGATCGACCACCGCCCCCTCAGCGATCAGCAGATCATCTCGACAATGCTGTTGCTCGTCGTCGCTGGTCATGACACCACCAAGCAGGCCACAACACTGAGCCTGATCGCGCTGTACGACAACCCGATCCAACGCGACTGGGTCAGGGAGGACTTCGACGGGCGCATCGATGCCGCGATGGATGAATTCGTCCGCTACGCCTCCCCGGTCCTCACCTTTGCGCGGACGGCCCGCGTAGCTACCCAGTTGCACGGCGCGCGGATCGCGGCTGGGGACAAGATCGCGTTGTTCTACTGCTCCGGGAACCGCGACGAGGCCGTGTTCACCTCGCCAGGGACATTCGACCTGAACCGACCCCGCGTACAACATGTGGCCTTCGGTGGCGGCGGCGTGCACTTTTGTCTGGGGAGTGCCTTGGCAAAGGTCCAGCTGAAGTCACTGTTCCGCGAGATTCTGCGTCGCATGCCCAACCTCGAAGTCGGCGAGCCCGACTTCAGCTTCAGCGAGTTCGTGCACGGAGTGAAAGCACTACCGGTCCGCCTGCACCGATGAATCGAGGAACCTGCACGAAAGGCCTCACTGGCCGGCCAGCGACCCGCCGATCCCACCAACGCTGAAGTACCTGTTCAGCACCGAGAACAAGATCACCGGTGGCAACATCATGATCACCGCGCATGCCATCACCAGACCCCAGTTCGTCGCGTTCTGCTGGAAGAAGCTCTGCAAGCCGACCGGGAAGGTGAAGTTGGAACTAGACCGCAGGAACACCAGGGGGACCAGGTAGTCGTTCCAAGACAACAAGAATGCGAAGATCGAAGTGGACAAGATGCCGGGCAGCGAGTTACGAAGCACGACGCGGAAGAAGCTGCCGAAGACGGAGCAGCCGTCCATCCACGCGGCCTCCTCCAGATTGATCGGGATGGAGTCGTAGTAGGCGGCCATCATCCAGATCGCGACCGACATCGTCGAGCCGATGAAGATGATCGTGATGCCCGTCAGGCTGTCCACCAACCCGAGATTGGCGAACAGGATGAACAACGGGATCACCGCGGTGATGATGGGCAGCGACTGCACGATGAACAACACCAACGAGAATCCGGAGACCAGCCTGCTCCGACCGCGGGACAACACATAGCCGGCCGGCGCCGCGACGGCGACCGAAACCAGCACCGTGAAGATCGCCACGATCATGCTGTTCTTCAGCCAGGTCAAGACATCGGTCTGGGTCCAGATGTTGACAAAGTTCTCCGGCGTGAACGTCGCCGTGCTCGTGCTACCCAGCGACGGCTGCAGCGCGAGTCCGACCACCGCGAAGACCGGGACCAGCACGACCAAGGTGATCACCAAGATGGCGGCGAACCTCCACCACCGGCCGCGCATGTCTGGTTCGGGCTTGCGCTGACGGTCCTCGACGCGCGCTACGCCGCCGATGTCTCCCGAGATGGCAACCGTGCTCATTGCATCTGCGCCTTCCTGATCTGCCGGTACAAGGCGACCGAGATCACGATCAGGACGAGCGTCATCAAGAAGGCGATCGCCACACCGGGACCGGTCTGGAAGTTCTGGAAGACCGTGACGTAGGCGAGCACCACCAGCGTCTGGGTGGCATTCACCGGTCCGCCACCAGTCAGCAGGAAGATCGTCGGGAAGTCATTCACGCAGAAGATGGTCATCAGGATCCAGCTGATGTAGGTAGACCGCGAGATCATCGGCAAGGTGATGCCAGTGAGTTCCTTCCACCGACTCGCACCGTCGACCTTGGCCGCCTCATAGACGTTCTTGTCCACCGACTCCAGCGCCGCGGCCATCATCATCATCATGAAGGGGAAGCTGATCCAGACCTTGAAGACGCAGACCGTCACTTTCGCGAGCAAGGGATCGGCCAGGAAGAGAACGTTTCCGAAACCTAGCGCCTGAGCGAGGACGGGCAGCGGGCTCTGCGGAGTGGCGACCAGCCAGTTCCACGACGTCGTCGACACGACGACCGGGACAACCCACGGAAGCAGCAGCAGGACCTTGAAAACACCCTTGCCGGGAATCCGTGTCTTCAGCAGCAGGGCGAGCGCGAGACCGACAGCCCAACTGCCGAACACACCGACCAGCGTGAACACCAGAGTGAAGAGGGCCGCGTCCCAGAAGGTGGGATCCGTCAGCACCTTGGCGTAGTTCTCCAAGCCGACGAAGTCACCGGCCGCGATCAGACTGCCGTCTCGCAGACTCTGCCAGCCCGCATAGATCACCGGATACAGGTTGATGAGCAGCACCAAGATCAGCGACGGAGCCGCGAAGACCAGCAAGATCCAAGGCCGGGAGCCCGGGCGCCGATTCTGACGAGGCGCCAGCGGGGGCCCGGAGCCTCTGACCGCGACGCCCTTGCGTGCTCGGCTCAGGCCCTCCCCGGCTGTACGAGTCGACATGCGGCTCAACTCCCTTGCTGGGGGAACGGATCAGTCATCGCCAGAACCCCACGTCGCTCAGATTGATGACCTGTCATCTTCGACCGAAGCGGACAAGTCATCACTTCATGGTGGATTTGATCGCATCCTGGAGCTTCGTCAATGCCGACTTCGAGTCGGTCTGTCCGCCGAGGATCGACTGGGTGAAAACGTTCATGGCCGGCGTCGCGTCCACGGTCGTCACATTCAGGAAGTTCGCATTCCCACCCGGGGCGGCCCAGGTCTTGGAAATGGGCTGCCACTCCTCGATGATCTTGACGTTGTTCTTGTTGGTCTTGAACTCGGCCGTCTGGCTGATGGACTTGAGCGGCGGCAGGCCGATGCCGGTGTTCTGGGTCCACAGCGGTGCCATGTTCTTGTAGTAATAGGTGAGGAAGGCCTGTGAACCCTCGATGCTCGGATTGTTCTGATACATCATGATGTTGTTCGGGAAGTACAGCGCACCCTTCTTGCCCGATGGTGACGTCAGCGGACTGATGACGACCATGTCCTTCGCGACATCCCCACCGACATTGGATGCCAAGCCGCCTCCGTCGATGCCCAGCCCGAACTTGAGCGCCTTCCACTGGCTCTGCACGTTTGCCGACGTGTAGGTGGCGCTGGCCGGGTCGACGTAACCCTTCTGCACCATCTCGAGAACGAAGTCCATGGCCTCGATGTTCTCCGGCGTCACACAGTTCGGCTGCTTCTGCGCGTCGAACAGACCCCCGCCATTGTTGATCATCCAGCAGACCAGGGCGTGCTGTCCGGTGTAGGCACCGGCGCCCGCTCCGGTCGCGTAGCCGTAGACGCCTGTCTTCTTCAACGCCGCGGCCGCATCCATGTACGACTGCCAGTCGGTGGGAATCTTGGCGCCGGCCTTGTCCATCAGGGACTTGTTCACCCACATGATCCGCATGTCGAGGTTGTAGGGGATCGCCGCGTAGCCCTTGTCCACCTTCAGCGTGTCGATCAGGCCGGGCAGGAAGTCGTCGTACAGACCGTTGGTCTTCCACGTGTCGTACAGCTTGTCGACATAGGCGATTCCACCCTGCGCCTCGTACTGGAAGACCTGCGTTCCACCGCCGGAACTCACCGCAGGATTGGTCTTCGAGGCGACAGCAGATGCGAAGGTCTGGTTGAAGTTCGCCCACTGGATCACCTGGTAGGTGACCTTGGGCAGACCGCCTTGCGGCGCGTAGGCCTCGGTGATCTTCTGATCCAGGGGATTGAACGTCGTTTGCCCCCACGGCATGTTCCAGAACTTGAGCGCTTCGCTGCTACCGCCTCCGGAGCCACCACTGCTCCCGCCGCATGCCGCCAGCACGGCCGGTGCGGCGACTGCTGCTGCGCTCAGCTGGAGAAACGAGCGGCGCGTCAACCCTGACTTACCTGCCATCGAAGAGCCCCTTTGCTTTCGTCGAACCGGGTGCGGATTGTTACACGGCTAGCCCTGATCGCGTCGTCCCACGGCCCGCGAGAGACTTTCGATCGAGTCCGAAACTAGATGCAACATTAGGCGCCGGATCGCATTCGCGTCAACGGTAGGCCCGACGCGCTTGACAGGTCTTCTAGAAGGCGCTCTTCTAGGACGGACCGAGCAGGTTGGTCAGCAACCGACCCGCGAAAGATTTCGATACCGGGGCGTGATCATGTGTTGCCCGGGCGACATCATGCCGGCCGTACGACCAATCGGAGGAACGCAACGGTGACCAAGGCAAGGCGTCCCACCTTGGAGACGGTGGCGACCGCCGCCGGTGTTTCCCTGGCCACCGTCTCCAAGGTGCTCAACGACCGCGCCGACGTCTCGGCCGTTACCCGTGCACGGGTTCAGCAGCTGCTGGTCCAGTACAGGTACGCACCGCCGGGCCGGGCGATGGTCCGTCCGCCGTTGTTGGACGGGCGTCGATTGATCGATCTGGTCTTCACTGCCATCGACAGCCCGTACTCCGTCGAGATCCTTCGCGGGGTCACATCGAGCTCCGCTGACGTCGTGGTGTCGTCGATGGCGGATCGGCGGGGCTCACGATCCTGGTCGAGCGGACTCGCCGCCGCCGGACGGTCCGGGGCGATTGTCGTCACGTCCGAGCTGACACCGATCGACCGGCGGGTCCTCGAGAAGGCTCATCTCCCGTATGTGCTGATCGATCCGGCCGGACAGTTGCCGGAGCCTGAGGTCGCGACCGTCGGTGCCACCAACTGGGCCGGCGGGCTCTCGGCCACCCGGCATCTCCTCGATCTCGGCCATCGGCGGATCGCGGTGATCGGCGGGCCGATCACGATGTTGTGCAGCCGCGCCCGCATCGACGGCTACCGCGCCGCACTCGAGTCCGCCGGCCTGGAGGTCGATCCAGCCCTGATCCGCAACGGCAACTTTCGCCATGACGGCGGCTATGAACGTACCCTCGAGCTGTTCGAGCTCCCCGATCCCCCCACCGCCATCTTCGCCGGCAGCGACGAGCAGGCATTCGGCGTCGCGGAAGCGGCCCGCGTCACGGGTCGGCGCATACCCGAGGAGCTCAGTGTCGTGGGTTTCGACGACCTCCCGATCTCGCGCTGGGTGTCGCCACCGCTCACGACGGTCCGCCAGCCACTGGCAGAAATGGGTCGTACCGCAGCCGAGATGCTGTTGGCGATGATCGAGCAGCGCGAGCTCCACAGCCGCCGGGTCGAGTTGGCCACCGAACTCATCGTCCGCTCCTCAACCGCTGCACCGCCCGCCGGGACCGATCGAGCCCCCGGTGCCCTCGACAGTGAGCAGACGCTTCGGCGTCCCGTGAGCTCGGGAGTGGCACATGGCTGACACTCGTGGCTTGCCCGCTGGACCGGAAGGGTCGATCGAGATCATCGGGTCTGCCGAGCCTCCGGGCGGCTGTTGACCGGGCCATCCCGCCCGACACCTGGCCCGGCGACTGGGAGGGTGTCGTCCGCGACTACCTCTTCGACTGCGGCACGGAGCTCCGATGGGCCGAGGTGCCTTGACCCGGCTGGTCGGCGAACTGCAGCGGAGACCTGCCGTCGCTCAGCCGGACGAACAAGACCGCGTCTCCACACGGTTTCCCAGGAGCCGAGTCTCGGTGCCAACTTCCATGATCTGCTCCGAATGTGTTGGAAAGGGTTCTACGCCTCCCGACACAGTGCTGCGGATCAGAGGCTCGATCAGGCCGGTCCAGGGTCAACGCGTACACCGGTGTCGGCCGCGGTCGCGACCAGCCATCGGCGCGGTCGACCTGCGGTAGTGGGCGGCCCTCGACCAGCCCAGCAGCCGACACGCGGTCTGGTCGAGGTGTGGCCGGCGTAAGGGTCGGTAAGGCCGTCGTAATGGAAGGCGGTGGCGACGGATTGACTGACAGATGCCCAGACAACCTTGACAGGAGTGGCATCGTGAATCGTCCAGGACTTTCCGCATCCGTTGCGACCGCTGCGCTGATCGCGCTCACCGTCGCCGCGGCGCGGACCGCCTCGGCCCGCACCGACGGCATCGTTCGGCGGAGCCGGTGTTCGTCCAGACGGATGACCCGCACGGCAACGCGGCTCGTCCCAGCTGAGGGTGTGGTTCGGGGTCGCGCGTCGCTCCCGGGAGGCGTCGAGGCCTTCCGATGATGGAAGTTCTCACTGCCCATCTGGAAGACCTCGACATAAGTCACATAGTGCGGCGATGTGACACGTCCAGTTTGGCGGACAAGGCGTGCCCGACGGCGATTGGCAGACCATGTCCGAGCGGGCCTGTGCTGGCCTCGATCCCGGGGACTTTGTTGCGGTTTGGGTGGCCGTTCAGCCGGGAAAGCGGCTTGAGGAAGGTGGCCACCCCCAGGCGTGTCCGGACTGATGTCGGTCGAGGAGCTCCGGCTCAGATATGTCGACGACGAGCGGTGCACACCAGGATCACGGTCGCTGCTCCGGCCGAGGAGGTGCTCCGCCGGATCAACCCAGACCGTCGGTGTCGTCGAGGCGATCGACGACCACAGCTGCGTCCTGGTCACCGGGTCGGACAGCGTGGAGACAGTGGCGGCGTACGTCGGCATGCTCGGCCTCGAGTTCACCGTTACCGACCCGCCGGAGCTGGTGGAGGCACTCCGCGTCGTCTCCGAGCGCTACGCCCGGGCGATCGGCTGACCACTTCAGAGATATCCGCGGATCGGGCCGGGACCATGCGGTCGTATCCGCCGACATCATCCGACGAAGCAGACTCAAAGCAGCCAGGCGGCCTTGGCGGTGCCGTCCCAGCGCCGGCAGCGGGTCACTCGAGTCGCGACCGGCCGGTCCGCGGTCCGGTCCAGGGCGGCCACCACGGCGCCCAACGCCTCCAGCGGGACCCGGCGGGCCAGAGTCACGTGCGGTGTCCAGCGGCCGGATCCGAACTGTCCGTCCGGATCGGCGCCGCACAGCCCGGCGACGGCCGACTGCAGCGCCAGCAGCTCGACCGATGCGATCACCGCTCGGACGAAGATCACCCTCCCGCGGCGCGGTCCGAAAAGCAGGAGTCCGCCGAGCTGGACCTCCAGATCCAGGTCGGCGACCAGCTCAGGCAACGCCGCTTCGGCCGCGTCAGGGATGGCGTCAGCGGCGAACAGCGTCACATGTGGGCAATGGTTTTCGGCTCCGGGCCCGATCCCGAGCGCCGCTCGCTCGGCAGGCCGGCCTCGGCGAGCAGATTCCACTGCCGGCGTACGGCCGCGTCGGCCCGCTCGTCCAGCAGCAGCTCGACCGACTGGGCCACTACCAGGTCCCCACGAGTGCGAGCGGAGCGAGCACGCGAGCTGAGCGAGCCATCGAACACGAGCTGATCCGCGCCCCTGAATGGAGAAGCGAAATCGCGAACACGCTTTTCGTTCGCGATTTCACGACGACATCAGTGGCCGAAGCGGATCAGCGGAGCAGCGGGTCGATCGCGGCGGCCACGAAGACCAGCGCCAAGTACGAGTTGGACCAGTGGAACAGCCGCATCGGCTTCAGCGCGGCATCGGTCAGCCCGGCCCGGGCCCGGCGCAGCAGACCCACCGACTGCCAGATCAGCACCGCCCCGGCCAGCACGGCCACCAGGGGATACAGCCAGCCGGTGTCCGCCACGGGCCACAGGGTCAACGAGACGGCCACGGTGACCACCGACCAGACCAGGATCCGGACGGCGACCGCCGGCGCCTCTTTCACCACCGGCAGCATCGGTACGTCCGCGGCCGCGTAGTCCTCGCGGTAGCGGAAGGCCAGCGCCCACGTGTGCGGCGGGGTCCAGCAGAAGACGATCAGGAACAGGATGAACGGCGCCAGCGCGACCGAGCCGGTCACCGCGGTCCAACCGATCAACGGCGGGAAACAGCCCGCGATCCCACCCCAGACGATGTTCTGTGAGCTCCGCCGCTTCAACCACATCGTGTAGACGAAGACGTAGAAGGCGTTCGCGGCCAGCGCCAAGGCGGCCGACAAGGGATTGACCAGGACGCCCAGCCAGACCGTGGCAAGCGCCCCGAGCACGAACCCGAAGATCATCGCCGCGCGCGGCCCGACCAGGTGCCGCGGCAGCGGCCGGCGCCGGGTGCGTCGCATCCGCTCGTCGATGTCGCGGTCCAGCACGGAGTTGAAGACGTTCGCGCTGGCCGCGGCGAGACAGCCGCCGATCATGGTGTTCAGCACGAGCAGCAACGGCGGCACGCCGCCGGCCGCCAGGAACATCGCCGGCACCGTGGTGACCAGGAGTAACTCGATGATCCGCGGTTTGGTCAGCCCGACAGTACGTCGAGACGACGTCGCGCACCTTCGCCGGAGACGACCGCCTCCTCGACCCCGCGCAGACTGCTCGGGCCGGCAGAACGACCGAGCCATCGCCGACCCGGTCCGCTGAGACCGGACCAGACATCTCGATGCTCGTCACGAGTGGTGAGTCTATGGCCCCGACCGGCGAAGGAGGTCAAAGAGCCGCTTCGATAGTCTCGACGGTGTCGGCAGCAGTCGGCGTACAGGCCTGCTCATCAGCGGAAGGACCGCGAAGCTGTGACCGAGACCACTACCTCCGCAACCGCCAGCGACACCCTCTATCCCGACGGCTGGACCGATCTCGACAGCAAGGCGGTCGACACCGTCCGCCTGCTGGCTGCGGACGCCGTCCAAAAGGTCGGCAACGGCCACCCCGGAACGGCGATGAGCCTCGCGCCGGTCGCGTACCTGTTGTTCCAGAAGGTCATGCGGCACAACCCGGCCGACACCCACTGGCCCGGCCGCGACCGCTTCGTCCTGTCCTGCGGACATTCCTGCCTGACCCTCTACATCCAGCTCTACCTCGGCGGCTTCGGCCTGGAGCTGGACGACCTGAAGGCACTTCGGACCTGGGGCTCCAAGACCCCCGGCCACCCGGAGTACGGCCACACCGACGGCGTCGAGATCACCACCGGCCCGCTCGGCCAGGGCCTGGCCAACGCGGTCGGGATGGCGATGGCGGCCCGCCGCGAGCGCGGCCTGCTGGACCCCGACGCCGCGCCCGGCTCGTCGCCCTTCGACCACCAGATCTACGTGCTTGGCATCGGACGGCGACATGGAGGAGGGGGTGACCTCCGAGGCGTCCTCGCTCGCCGGCACCCAGCGGCTCGGCAACCTGACGGTGATCTACGACCACAACCACATCTCGATCGAGGACGACACCAACATCGCGCTCAGCGAGGACACCGCGGCCCGCTACCGGGCGTACGGCTGGCACGTCGTCGAGATCGACTGGACCAACGACGGCACCGAGTACAAGGAGAACGTCCGCGAGCTGGACGACGCTCTGAAGGCCGCCCGTGAGGTGACCGATCGGCCGAGCTTCATCAGCCTGCGGACGATCATCGGCTGGCCGGCGCCCACCAAGCGGAACACGGGCAAGGCGCACGGATCCGCGCTGGGCGACGAAGAGGTCGCAGCGACCAAGGAGCTGCTCGGCTTCGATCCGGACCAGACCTTCGAGGTGGCCGACGACGTCATCGCCCACACCCGCAAGCTCGCCGAGCGTGGCGGCGCCGCGCTCGCGGAGTGGACGAAGGCGTTCGACGCCTGGGCCGGCGCCAATCCCGACGCCAAGGCGCTGTACGAGCGAATGGTGAACGACGAGCTCACTCCCGGCTGGGAGGAGGCGATGCCCAGCTGGGACGCCGATCCCAAGGGCATCGCGACCCGCGCCGCCTCCGGCAAGGTGCTCGGCGCGCTGGCCGACAAGCTGCCCGAGCTGTGGGGCGGCTCGGCCGACCTGGCGGAGTCGAACAACACGACCATGGAGGGCGTAGCCGAGCTTCCTGCCGACCGACCGGCAGTCGAAGATGTTCCCCGGCAACCCGTACGGCCGGACGATGCACTTCGGCATCCGCGAGCACGCGATGGGTTCGATCATGAACGGCATCAAGGTGCACGGCGGCACTCGGCCCGTACGGCGGCACCTTCCTGCAGTTCTCCGACTACATGCGACCGGCGGTGCGGCTGGCCGCGCTGATGCGGCTGCCGGTGACGTACGTCTGGACCCACGACTCGATCGGCCTCGGCGAGGACGGCCCGACCCACCAGCCGATCGAGCACCTCGCCGCACTGCGCTGCATCCCGGGCCTGGACGTGGTCCGGCCGGCCGACGCGAACGAGACGGCGGCCGTCTGGGGAGCGGTGTTGAAGAACACCGACCGGCCGGCCGGTCTGTGCCTCAGCCGGCAGGCGCTGCCGATCGTGCCGCGCGGCACCGACGGGTACGCCGACACGAGCAACGTCGCCAAGGGCGCGTACGTCCTTCGCGACGCGCCGGACGGGGCGCCGGACGTGATCCTGATCGGCACCGGCTCGGAGGTGCAGTACGCCCTGGCCGCGCAGGACATGCTGGCCGCCGAGGGCACCAAGGCCCGGGTGGTCTCGATGCCGTGCCGGGAGTGGTTCGACGAGCAGGACCAGAACTACCGCGACTCGGTCATCCCGCCGGACGTCAAGGCCCGGGTGAGCGTCGAGGCCGCCGTCTCGATCGGCTGGCGCGACCTGGTCGGCGACGCCGGCCGGATCATCAGCATCGACCACTACGGGGCGAGCGCGGCGGCGGGCAAGCTGTTCGCCGAGTTCGGCTTCAGCGGCGAGACCGTCGCCGCCGCGGCCCGGGAGAGCATCGAGGCCGCCACCAAGCCCGGCGAGACGCCGGCCCCGGCCCACCCGGCCGCCAGCGGACCCAAGACGACCGCCGACCTGGAAGACCATCCCGGCGTCACCATCAGCTGAACCGCTCATCCCCCTGAGCAAACCAGAAAGAAAGGCTCATTCCCATGAGCGAACGACTGCAGGCCCTTTCCGACGCGGGCGTCTCCATCTGGCTCGACGACCTGTCCCGCGACCGCATCAACACCGGCAACCTCGCCGACCTGGTCGACGAGCTCCAACGTCGTCGGGGTGACCACCAACCCGACGATCTTCGCCGGCGCGCTGTCCAAGGGCAACGCGTACGACGACCAGATCCGTGAGCTCGCCGGCCGGGACAGCTCGGTCGACGACACCATCAAGGCGCTGACCACCGACGACGTCCGCAACGCCTGCGACATCCTCGCCCCGGTCTACGACGCGACCGGCGGCAAGGACGGCCGGGTCTCGATCGAGGTCGAGCCCGGGCTGGCGATGGACACCGACGCCACCATCGGCCAGGCCGCCGATCTGTGGAAGATCGTCGACCGGCCGAACGTGTTGATCAAGATCCCGGCGACCAAGCCCGGCCTGCCGGCGATCACCGCGTCGATCGCGGAGGGGATCAGCGTCAACGTCACCCTGATCTTCTCCCTGGACCGCTACCGCGGCGTGATCGACGCCTATCTCTCCGGGCTGGAGCAGGCCGCCGCGAACGGCCACGACCTGTCCAAGATCCACTCGGTGGCGTCGTTCTTCGTGTCCCGGGTCGACACCGAGGTGGACAAGCGGCTCGACGCGATCGGCTCCGACGAGGCCGCGACGCTGAAGAGCCAGGCGGCGATCGCGAACGCGCGGCTCGCGTACGCGGTGTTCGAGGAGGAGTTCGCCGGCGACCGCTGGGACGCATTGGCCGCCAAGGGCGCGAACAGGCAGCGTCCGCTGTGGGCCTCGACCGGCGTCAAGGACCCGAATCTGCCTGACACCCTGTACGTCACCGAGCTGGTCGTCGCCGACACCGTGAACACGATGCCGGAGAAGACCATGCAGGCCTTCGCCGACCACGGCGAGGTTGAGGGCGACAAGGTCACCGGCACCGCCGGGCAGGCCCAGTCCGTGATGGACCGGCTGGCCGCGCTCGGCATCGAGTACGACGACGTCGTCCAGGTGCTGGAGGACGAGGGCGTGGAGAAGTTCGACACGTCGTGGTCGGAGCTCGTCGAGACCGTGCAGACCGCGCTCGACGACGCCAAGCAGGGCAAGCCCGACCCGGGCGGCTCGAAGGCCGGCGACATCGACACAGGCCAGTCCGAGTGATCCTCGGCTCGCGGCCGAACCCGCTCCGGGATCCAGCAGGACCGGCGACTCCCGCGGATCGCCGGCCCATGCGTCCTGGTGATCTTCGGGGTCACCGGCGACCTGTCCACCAAGAAGCTGATGCCGGCGGTGTACGACCTCGCCAACCGCGGACTGCTGCCGCCCGGCTTCGCGCTGGTCGGGTTCGCCCGCCGGGACTGGGCGCACCAGGACTTCGCCGACATCGTGCACGACGCGGTCCGGCAGCACGCCCGGACCCCGTTCCGCGAGGAGGTGTGGCGGCAGCTGTCCGAGGGCATCCGGTTCGTCCCCGGCGAGATCGGCGACGCGGACTCCTTCGACAAGCTGGCCCGGACCATCGCCGACCTGGACGAGGCTCGCGGCACCGGCGGCAACCACGCGTTCTACCTGTCGATCCCGCCGGGCCTGTTCCAGGGCGTGGTCGACCAGCTCCGCTCGCACGGGCTGACCGACCAGCAGGCCGGGCGCTGGAGCCGGGTGGTGATCGAGAAGCCGTTCGGGCACGACCTGTCCAGCGCCCAGGAGCTGAACCGGATCGTCTCCGAGGTGTTCCCGCCGTGGTCGGTGTTCCGGATCGACCACTACCTGGGCAAGGAGACCGTCCAGAACCTGATGGCGCTGCGGTTCGCCAACCAGCTGTTCGAGCCGGTCTGGAACAACAACTACGTCGACCACGTCCAGATCACGATGGCCGAGGACATCGGGATCGGCGGCCGGGCCGGCTACTTCGACGGCATCGGGATCGCCCGCGACGTGATCCAGAACCACCTGCTCCAGCTGCTCGCGCTGACCGCGATGGAGGAACCGAACTCGTTCGAGGCCGGCCAGCTCCGGATCGAGAAGCAGAAGGTGCTCGCCGCCACCAAGCCGCCGGCCCGGCCGGACCTGCACACCGCGCGCGGCCGGTACGCCGGCGGTTGGGCGGGCGGCGAGAAGGTCAAGGGCTATCTGGAGGAGGACCGGATCCCGGCGACCTCGAAGACCGAGACGTACGCCGCCATCCGGGTCGACATCGACAACCGGCGCTGGGCCGGGGTGCCGTTCTACCTGCGGACCGGCAAGCGACTGGCCCGCCGGGTGACCGAGATCGCGCTGGCCTTCAAGCGCGCCCCGCACCTGCCGTTCACCGCGACCGACACCGAGGAGCTCGGGCACAACGCGCTGGTGCTGCGGATCCAGCCCGACGAGGGCATCACGCTGCGGTTCGGCGCGAAGGTGCCGGGCACCCAGATGGAGATCCGCGAGGTGAACATGGACTTCGCGTACGGCGGGTCGTTCACCGAGGCCTCGCCCGAAGCGTACGAACGGTTGATCTTGGACGTGCTGCTCGGCGACCCACCGCTCTTCCCGCACCACGAGGAGGTCGAGCTGGCCTGGGAGATCCTCGACCCCGTGCTCGACTACTGGGCGAGCCTTGACGAGGCGCCGCAGGCCTACGAACCGGGCAGCTGGGGGCCGGCGGTGGCCGACGAGATGCTGGCCCGCGACGGCCGGGCCTGGAGGCGGCCGTGATCGTCACCTTGGAGGGCACGACCTCGGCGAAGATCTCCACAGCGCTGGTCAAGGCCCGGCGCAGCGCCGGCAGTCCGGCGATGGGCATGGTGCTGACCTTGATCATCGTGGCCGAGCAGAAGGAGTACGCCGACGCGCTGCAGTCCAGCATGGAGGCCGGCCGGGAGCATCCGTCCCGGATCCTGCTGGTGGTCACCAACAGCAGCCGGACCCCCAAGCTCGACGCGGAGGTGCGGATCGGCGAGGGTACGCCGGGCGAGGTGATCGTGGTCCGGATGAGCGGTGCGATCGCCGGCCACCCGGCCTCGGTGATCCGCCCGCTGCTGCTGCCCGACTCGCCGGTGGTGATCTGGTGGCCGGGCAAGTGCCCCGCGAACCCGGCGACCGACGAGCTGGCCCAGCTGGCCGGCCGGCGGATGACCGACGCGGCGAACACACCGCGGCCGCTGCAGTCGCTGACCAGCCGGGCCGAGAGCTACCTGCCCGGCGACACGGATCTGGCCTGGACCCGGCTGACGCCCTGGCGAGCCCTGCTGGCGGCGGCACTGGACCAGTACCCCGCCCGGCTGAAGGGCGTCACGGTCGAGGCCGAGCGGTCCAATCCGTCCGCGGACCTGCTGGCGGCCTGGCTGCACCAGAAGCTGAAGCTGGAGGTCACCCGGCGGCACAGTGCGGGCCCCGGGATCACCGCGGTCCGGCTCGGCACCGCGGCCGGGGACATCGCCATCACCCGGCCGGACGGCTTGCTGGCCTCGTACGCGGTGCCCGGGCAGCCGGAGCGCCTGGTCGCCCTGAAGCGGCGCGAGATCACCGAGCTGATCAGCGAAGAGATGCGCCGGATGGACGCCGACGAAACGTACGGTCGGGTGCTCAAGTCGCTGGCCCGGAACCGGTCCGCCGCTCGGCGCCCGGCCCGGAAGGGTGTCGACGGCGAGGCGATCGCCTCCGAGCCCGATACCGAGGTCCCCGCCCCCACGGCGCCCAGGAAACGTACGGCGAAGAAGGCGCCCACCGAACGTGCCCCGAGCCCGTCGAAGGGCACCGCCGCCGCGAAGAAAACAGCGGCGAAGAAGAGCACCGCCACGAAGGTCGCAGCCAAGAAGGCCGCCGCGCGCGAAGCGGGCCGCCGCCAAGAAGGCAGCCGCCAAGGAGTCGGCCACCGCCAAGAAGGCGCCCGGCACCGGACGAGTGCGAGGCGAGTCATGAGCGGCTACGAGGTGATCGTCCACAACTCGGCTGATGAGGTGGCCGAGGCGCTGGCCGAGCGGCTGATCGCCCGGCTGGCCGAGCTGCAGCGGGATCAACGGGTGCCGCAGCTCTGTCTGACCGGCGGCCGGATCGCGACGAAGGCATACCAGCACCTGGCGGCCGACGGCAGCCATTCCTCGGTGGACTGGTCGCGGGTGGAGCTGTGGTGGGGCGACGAACGGTTCGTCCCCGCGGGCGACGCCGACCGGAACGCCGACGCAACGCTCGACATCCTCAGGCCGGCGCTCCACTTCGATCCGGACCGGGTGCACATCATGCCGCCGAGCGACGCCGGCCTGGACCTGGATGCGGCGGCCGACGCCTATGCGACGGAGCTCGGCTCGACCACGTTCGACATCTGCCTGCTCGGCATGGGACCGGACGGGCACGTGGCGTCCATCTTCCCCGAGCACCCGTCCTCGTACGCGACCGGCGAGGTGATCGGCGTCCGCTCCTCCCCCAAGCCGCCGCCGGAGCGGATCAGCCTCACCCTGCCGGTGATCAACCGCTCCGACGAGGTCTGGTTCGTGGTCAGCTGGGTCGGACAAGGGGGCCGCCGCCAAGATGGCCCTGCTCGGCACCGGCCCGGTCCAGGTGCCGGCGGCCGGCGCATCCGGCACCGAACGTACGCTCTGGCTGCTCGACCGGGACGCCGCCGCCCAGCTGCCCCCCGACCTCGCCGCCCGCCCCGGCCTGACCTAGCGCAGTTGAGCGGTGCTCCGATCGCCGCGACGGTCAATGGCTCTTCGAGACTGGCCGGGAGGCGATACGTGGAAGGCACACAAGACTCGGTCGTCAGTGCGGACGGCACGCGGATCGGCCTCATCACCGGCGGTGAAGGGTCGCCCCTCCTGCTCGTCCACGGAGGCATGTGCAGCTCCGCGCGGTGGGGCCCGCTGTGGCCGTTGCTGCTCGACCGCTTCCAGGTCACCGCGATGGACCGTCGCGGAAGGCGATCGAGCGAAGACGCGACGGGCTACTCGATCGACGCGGAGTACGCGGACGTCCTCGCCGTCGCCGAGCATCTGTCCTCAGGTCATCGCCGTCCGATCGACGTTTTCGGCCATAGCTACGGCGCGGTGTGCGCGCTCGGAGCTGCGCGACTCGGCGCGCCGCTCCGTCGTCTCGCTCTCTACGAGCCTCCCGGAGTGCGAACGGTCCCCTCGGACTGGTTGAACCGCGTACGTTCCATGATCGCTCGGCGGGAGTTCGGCCGGGCGATGCGCAGCTTCCTCATCGAGGTGATCGGCCTGACCGGAGAGCAGGTCGAGCTGCTGCGGCACAGTGTCGGCGCTGACGAGTCGCTGTCGATCGTGGAGCACACCATGCTCCGCGAAGCCGAAGCCCTGAGTACGTTGGGTCTGCCGAACATTGCCGCAGAGGTCGCTCAGCCCGTACTCCTCTTGCTCGGTAGTGCGAGTCCGCCTTGGGCGGGGGACGTGATCCGAAGCCTCGCGGACGCCCTGCCCGCAGCAAGGGTTGCCGTACTTCCCGACCAAGGACACGAGGCAGTCGACACCGCGCCCGAACTCGTGGCAACGCAACTGCGCAGTTTCTTTCTCGACGCAGTGACCTGACCGGACCAAGACGTCGTCGGATCCGGCCCCGTGTACCCGGCCAAATCCGACGACGTCTTTCCCGAAGGAGGCCAGCCGGGCTCAGGCGGCCGCGTCGCGCGAAACCGGACGATCGTCTCGGCGGCACCGGTGAGCGCATGGTCACCGGCCGGCACGAGTTGCTGGGTCAGCTGGGCACCTCCGTTCGAGCCGCACGATGATCCTTCGTCCGTCGCGCAGGGCGTCACCGGGGCGGGTAGCGGCGCTGAAGCCAGGCTCGCCGACACGAACGGGGTCGGTTCAGTAGATGACCTCGCCGGCGGCGCGGCGGGCCCGCAGGCCCTCCACCGCCTCGGTCAGAATGTCGGCCGCCTCCTGGTCGGAGCGACGCTCCTTCACGTACGCGAGGTGGGTCTTGTACGGCTCGATCTTCGGCGGGGGCGGCGGGTTCAGAGCGTCGTGGTTCGCCGGCAGGCCGCAGCGCGGGCAGTCCCAGGTCTCCGGGATCTGGGCCTCGGCGGCGAAGGCCGGCTTGGTCTCGTGACCGTTCGCGCAGAAGTACGACACGACGAGCCGGGGCGCGGCATCGCCACGCTCGGCCTCACCCATCGGGCCGGCCCCGACCCGGCTTCCACGGATGGCGCTGCCACCAGCCACGTTGTTGTCTCCTAGCTTGTGCTCTGAGGAATCTTGCGTTGGATACTGCGGTTTCGGGGGCGAAGTCTGTGGAAACGGCAGGGCCCGGCCGGCTCAGCCGCCGAGCTTGTACAGCAGGTTCAGCGCGACGATCGACGCCAGCCAGATCACGCCGATGATGATCGTCAGCCGGTCGAGGTTGCGCTCGGCGATGCTGGAGCCGCCGAGCGAGCTGGAGATGCCGCCGCCGAACAGGTCGGACAGGCCGCCACCTCGACCCTTGTGGAGCAGGATCGACAACGCGAGCGCGAGGCTGGTGATGACCAGGACGATCGAGAAGATGATGATGGGCACGGTCATGCTGCGTCGCTCACCTCACGGCGCGCTATCGAGCAGAGCCTGTTCGGCTGAGGGTCTGGCAAATGCACCGGGTAAGCCTAACTCACTGGACCGCGTACGCCAGCAGACTGCGATCCTGCGATCCACGCCGTCAGGTAACCGGCAGGTCGTAGAACCGGGCAATGCCGGCGAATTCGTCGATCTGCAGGCTCGCCCCGCCGACCAGCGCGCCGTCGATGTCCGGCTTCGCCATGATCGCCGCGACGTTGTTCGCCTTGACCGAACCCCCGTACAGGATCCGGGTCTCGTCCGCTGTCGCATCACCGTGGTGCTTGCGCAGCCACTCCCGGATCGCGCCACAGACCTCCTGGGCATCCTCCGGCGTTGCCACCTCGCCGGTGCCGATCGCCCAGACCGGCTCGTACGCGATCACCAGCGAGCCGATCTGCTCGGCGGTCAACTGGGCAAGGGCGCCGCGGACGTGCGCCAGGGTGAACTCGACGTGCTGTTCCGCGCGCCGGATCTCCAGGCCCTCGCCGACGCAGACGATCGGCGTCAGGCCCTTCTTGATGGCTTGGATCGTCTTCGCGTTGACGGTGTTGTCGTCCTCGTCGTGATACTGCCGGCGCTCGCTGTGCCCGACCACGACATAGCTGCAGCCGAGCTTGACCAGCATGTCGGCCGAGATGTCCCCGGTGTACGCCCCGCCGTCGAACGGCGACAGATCCTGCGCGCCGTACGCCAGCTCGAGCTTGTCGCCGTCGATCAGGGTCTGCACCGACCGGAGGTCGGTGAACGGTGGGATCACCACGACCTCGGACTTGTGCGGGTCGTGGCGCTTGTCCTGCAGCGTCCAGGCCAGCTTCTGGACCAGGCCGACCGCCTCGACGTGGTTCAGGTTCATCTTCCAGTTGCCGGCCATCAGCGGCTTGCGTGCCATCGGAGGGTTCAGCCTTCCTGCTCGTCGAGTACGGCAAGGCCCGGGAGCGTCTTGCCCTCCAGGTATTCCAGGCTCGCGCCGCCGCCGGTCGAGATGTGTCCGAACGCATCGTCGGCGAACCCGAGCTGGCGGACGGCCGCTGCGGAGTCGCCGCCGCCGACCACGGACAGCCCGTCGACCTCGGTCAGCGCCTGGGCCACGGCCTTGGTGCCACCCGCGAACGCCTCCCACTCGGCGACGCCCATCGGGCCGTTCCAGAACACCGTGTGTGCCGACCGAATCGCGTCCGCGAACGCGGCCGAGGACTCCGGGCCGATGTCCAGACCGAGCTGGTCGGCCGGGATCGCGTCCGCGGCGACCACCGTGGCCGGCGAGTCGGCCTTGAACTCCGGCGCCACCACGATGTCGGTGGGCAGCACGATCTGCTTGCCGGCCGCCTCTGCCTCGGCGAAATACCCCTTGACGGTCTCGATCTGGTCGGCCTCGAGCAGGCTCTTGCCCACCTCGTACCCCTTGGCGGCGAGGAAGGTGAACACCATCCCGCCGCCGACCACCAACGTGTCGGCGGCCTTCAGCAGGTTCGCGATGACCGCCAGCTTGTCGGATACCTTCGCGCCGCCGAGCACGACGACGTACGGCCGTTCCGGCGTCTCGGTCAACCGCCTCATCACGTCGACCTCGGTCTTCACCAAGGCGCCGGCCGCGTTGGGCAGCAGCTTCGCGACGTCGTACACCGAGGCCTGCTTGCGGTGCACCACACCGAAGCCGTCGGAGACGAAGACATCGCCGAACGCCGCGTACTTCTCCGCCAGAGCGGTCCGCTCGGCCTCGTCCTTGGAGGTCTCCCCCGGCTCGAACCGGACGTTCTCCAGCATCGCGACCTCGCCGGACGACAGCCCGGCGACGATCTCCGCGGCCGAGTCGCCGACCGTGTCGGATGCGAGCTTCACGTCCCGGCCGAGCAGCTCGGAGAGCCGCTTCGCCGCCGGAGCCAGGGAGTACTTGGCCTCCGGCGCGCCCTTCGGCCGGCCCAGATGCGCCATCACCACGACCGATGCGCCGGCGTCCAGCAGCTGGTTCAGGGTCGGCAGGGACGCCCGGATCCGGCCGTCGTCGGTGATGGTGCCGCCGTCCAGCGGCACATTGAGGTCGCAGCGGATCAGCACCCGCCTGCCGCTCAGGTCGCCGAGATCGGAAACGGACTTCATGGCAGTTCTCCTGTGCTCGTCAACGACGGTGTACGCACACTGAGCCTGTCGAAGCGCTGGTCAGCCCTTCGACAGGCTCAGGGCACGGTGTCTTACAGGGACTTGCCGACCAGGCCGACGAGGTCGACCAACCGGTTGGAGTAGCCCCACTCGTTGTCGTACCAGCCGATGACCTTGACGAGGTCGCCGGACACCTTGGTGAGCGGCGCATCGAAGATGCAGGAGGCCGGGTCGGTGACGATGTCGGTCGACACCAGCGGCGCCGTCGGTGTACTTCAGGTAGCCCTTGAGCGGACCCTCGGCGGCGGCCTTGACCGCGGCGTTGACCTCTTCCGCCGAGGTCTCCCGGCCGGCCTGGAAGGTCAGGTCGGTCGCCGAGCCGGTCGGCACCGGGACGCGGATGGCGAAGCCGTCGAGCTTGCCCTTGAGCTCGGGCAGCACCAGACCGATGGCCTTGGCGGCGCCGGTCGAGGTGGGCACCATGTTCAGCGCGGCGGCCCGGGCCCGGCGCGGGTCCTTGTGCGGACCGTCCTGCAGGTTCTGGTCCTGGGTGTAGGCGTGGATGGTGGTCATCAGGCCCTTGACGATGCCGACCGAGTCGTTCAGCGCCTTGGCCATCGGGCCGAGACAGTTGGTGGTGCAGGAGGCGTTGGAGATGATGTGGTGCGACGCCGGATCGTACTGGTCGTCGTTCACACCCAGCACGATCGTGATGTCCTCGTTGGACGCCGGAGCCGAGATGATCACCTTCTTGGCACCGCCGTCGATGTGCGCCTTCGCCTTCGCCGCATTGGTGAAGATGCCGGTGGACTCGACCACGATGTCGACGCCCAGGTCACCCCACGGCAGGGCGCTCGGGTCGCGCTCCTCGAAGACCTTGATCGACTTGCCGTCGACCGAGATGTCGCTCTCGCTGGCGACGACCTCGCCGGCGAGCCGGCCGAGGATCGAGTCGTACTTCAGGAGGTTGGCGAGGGTCTGGTTGTCGGTGAGGTCGTTGACGGCCACCACCTCGAGGTCGGCACCGGCGGCCTGCGCGGCCCGGTAGAAGTTGCGGCCGATGCGGCCGAAGCCATTGATGCCTACGCGTACGGTCATGCTTGGGTTTTCCCTCCAGCGTCGGATTCAGGCCCCCGGGAGGTGGAGCCAACGCTCACCCTAACGGACTGCAATGACACCTGGCCGGGCCGCGGGTGCCACTGGTCTGGTCGGCCTGCGCACGTCGCGACCAGGACAAGTCGCGACAAGGGTCCCGACCGGCCGGTCCTACTCGTCGTCCAGCAGATCGGCCGACAGGCCGGCCTCGGTGTTCGGGATGCCGAGCTCGACGGCCCGCTTGTCGGCGGTCGCCAACAGCCGGCGGATCCGGCCGGCGACGGCGTCCTTGGTCAGCTGTGGGTCGTGCAGCTGACCGAGCTCTTCCAGGCTGGCCTGCTTGTTCTGCACCCGGAGCACGCCGGCAGCCTTCAGATGATCCGGTACGTCGTCGCCGAGGATCTCCAGCGCCCGCTCGACCCGGGCGCCGGCGGCTACCGCGGCCCGGGCGGAGCGCCGCAGGTTCGCGTCGTCGAAATTCGCCAGCCGGTTCGCCGAGGCCCGCACCTCGCGACGCAGCCGGCGCTCCTCCCAGGCCAGCAAGGTCTCGTGGGCGCCGAGCCGGGTGAGCAGCGCGGCGATCGCGTCGCCGTCGCGGATCACCACCCGGTCCACGTTGCGCACCTCGCGGGCCTTGGCGGAGATGCCGAGCCGGCGCGCCGCGCCGACCAGCGCGAGCGCGGCCTCAGGTCCCGGGCAGGTCACCTCCAGCGCCATCGACCGGCCGGGCTCGGTCAGCGAGCCGTGCGCCAGGAAGGCGCCACGCCAAGCAGCCACGCAGTCACAGATCCCGCCACTCACCACCTGGGGTGGGAGCCCCCGGGCCGGCCGGCCGCGGGAGTCGATCAGCCCGGTCTGCCGGGCCAGCGACTCGCCGTCCTTGATGACGCGGACGACATATCGAGTGCCCCGGCGCAGACCGGAGCTGTTCACGATGACCAGCTCGCTGGTGTGGTCGAAGACCTCGGCGATGTCGGTCCGGAGTCGCCGCGCGGCGGCGCCGGTGTCCAGCTCGGCCTCGATCACGATCCGGCCGCTGACAATGTGCAGCCCGTTGCAGAACCGGAGGATGGCCGCCACTTCCGACTTCCTGCAACAGGGCTTGGTGACCTTCACGGTCGCCAGTTCCGCCTTCACCTGAGCAGTCATGGCCATTGACGCATCTTGCCACGCCGCCGGGCGCGTCTGTTCCCGATTCCGGCTCCGATCACGGTTCGGTGACGAAGGGCCTAGTCAGGCTAGATGCCGAGGATCTCGGCGTACGCGGACGCGAGCCGGAGCACGTCGTGACGTGGCGACCCGTCTCGCGCCGCCAGATCGGCAACGACGAGCTTCGCGCCCATCGAGGCGGCGTACGAGTCCAGGTGCGGATCGTTCGCGGCGAACCTCTCGTCGGCCAGCACCACATCCAGCCGGAGGTCCGGTGCATGGTCGGCCAGCGTCTCGATGTGCCGGGCGGCGGTGAAGCCGGCGGTCTCCCCGGCCGGTTCGAGATTGAGCGCCAGGAGCCGCCGGGCCGATGTCCGGTGGATGGCGCCGGCCAGGCCGGGCACCATCAGGTGCGGAATGACCGAGGTGAACCAGGAGCCGGGGCCGAGAATGATCCAGTCCGCGGCGTCGATCGAGTCGACCGCCTCCGGGCAGGCCGGCGGGTCGGCCGGGATGAGGTGGACCGAGCGGACCTCGCCGCCGGTCTTGGCGACGGCCGCCTGGCCGTGGATCGAGGACACCTCGTCCGGCCGCAGCGGGTCGACCCCGATCACCTCGGCCAGGATCTCCAGCGGCACCGCCGACATCGGCAGCACGCGGCCCTTGGCGCCGAGCAACCGGGCCACCATGTCCAACCCGGCGACCGGGTCGCCGAGCTGCTGCCACAGACCGGCGATCAGCAGGTTGCCGATCGCGTGGCCGGCCAGCGGGCCGTGCCCGGCGAAACGCGACTGCAGGACATCGGCCCAGGTCCGGCCGGACTCGTCGTCGCCGCACAACGCGGCCAGGGCCATCCGCAGATCGCCCGGTGGCAGGCAGTTGAACTCGGCCCGCAACCGGCCGGACGAGCCGCCGTCGTCGGCGACCGTGACGATCGCGGTCAGGTCGTCGGTGACCCGGCGCAGCGCGCTCAGCGAGGCGTACAGACCGTGGCCTCCGCCGAAGGCGACGACCCGCGGCAGCGCCGGTCGGAGCCGGCCGAGCCGCCCGTACGCGTCGCCGTCGAGGACGCTCACTCCCGCCCCAGATCCCGGTGCAGCACCTTGGTCGGCAGTCCGGCGTCGCGCAGTCGGCGGCCGAACTCCTCCGCCATCGCAGTGCTCCGGTGCTTGCCTCCGGTGCAGCCGATGGCGATGGTGACGAACCGCTTGCCCTCCTGGATGTACCCGGCGACCATCACCTGGACCAGGGCCTGCAACCGTTCCAGGAAGTCCTCGGCTCCGTCCCGGCTGAGGACGTACGCGCTGACCTCGCGGCTCAGCCCGGTCTGGGGCCGGAGGGCCGGCACCCAGTGCGGATTCGGCAGGAAACGTACGTCCAGCACGAGGTCGGCGTCGACCGGCAGTCCGTTCTTGAAGCCGAAGGAGAGCAGTGTGATCTTGAGCGGCGCGTCCTCCTCTCCGCCGTAGGTGTAGTTGATCCGCGATCGGAGCTGGTGGATGTTGATCGAGGAGGTGTCGACGACCAGATCAGCGGCGGCCCGCAAGGTCGCCAGCATCTCCCGCTCGCGGTGGATGCCGTCCAACAGCCGCCCGTCGCCCTGCAGTGGATGGGGGCGGCGGACCGACTCCTGACGTCGCACGATGACGTCGTCGGCCGCCTCCAGATAGAGAATCTCGGGCAGGATGCCCGCCTCGTTGAGCTCGGCGAACATGGTCGGCAGCTGCTCGAAGAATGTTCCCGTCCGGACGTCGATGACGACGGCTAGCTTGGTCAGCCCGGTCCGCCGGGCCTGGCCGCAGACCTCCAGCAGGAGGCTCGGCGGGAGGTTGTCGACGACGTACCAGTCCAGATCCTCCAGGGCATTGGCCGCCGTCGACCGGCCGGCGCCCGACATGCCGGTGACGATCACCAGCCGCAGTGGCACCGACTCGGGAGCGTCACTGGGCTCGCGCACGGCCACCGACTCGGCGCCGGCGGACTCCTCGGTCGGCTGGCCGGGCTCGGGCGGATCGGGCAGGCGGGCGGTGCTCACCCCGCCATTATCCCGAGCCGCCGGCGTCGTCGGTTCTCGCTCGCCCGAGTAGTGGATTTCGTCATCTCGTGATCATTTCGCGGAGGCCGATCAGGCTCGGGCTGCCCTGCCGCCCGATCGACGGCGCGATCCCGTGATCTCGGCGGATGCCGGTCCGCAGTCACAGCCGAACCCCGCCGCCGTCGACAGGTTCGAGTGTAGATTTCGACGCTGCACCCCATCGACCACGGCGCCCTGACCTACGGCGGAGCGCACGACCACCAACGAACCCCAACCGGGAGCATCCTTGAGAACAGTCCCCCTCGGGCCACTGCCACAACAGGTCCCCAACGTCGTCCTCGGTCTGATGCGGATCAACGACCTCGACGACGACGCCGTCCGGGCACTGATCGGTGCCGCGCGCGACGCCGGCATCGACTTCTTCGACCACGCCGACGTCTACGGGTCCGAGCTGCACGGGTGTGAGCGACGCTTCGCCGAGGCGATGCAGCTCACCCCGTCCCAGCGCGCCGAGATCACCCTCCAGACCAAGGCCGGCATCGTGCCCGCCGGCCCGTACTTCGACTTCTCCTACGAGCACCTGATCGCCTCGGTCGAGGAGTCACTGCGAGCACTGCGGACCGACTACATCGACATCTTGCTGCTGCACCGGCCTGATGCGCTGGTCGAGCCGGACGAGGTGGCGCGAGCGTTCGACGAGCTCGAGTCCGCCGGCAAGGTCCGTACGTTCGGAGTGTCCAACCAGACGCCACGACAGATCGACCTACTGAAGAAGTCGGTGACCCAGCCGATCGTGGCCAACCAGCTGCAGCTGTCCATCACCCACGCACCGATCGTGGCCCAGGGGGTCGCGACGAACATGGCCGATCTGGACCAGTCCGTCACCTCCGACGGCGGCGGGATCCTCGACTACTGCCGCCTGCACGACATCACCGTGCAGGCGTGGTCGCCGTTCCAGGCGGGATTCTTCACCGGCGTGTTCCTGGGCTCGGACGACTACCCCGAGCTCAATCAGGTCATCGACCGACTGGCCGAGGCGTACGACGTCGCGCCGATCGCGATCGCGACCGCCTGGATCACCCGTCACCCGGCACGGATGCAGGTCGTGCTCGGCACGACGACCCCGGAGCGGGTCATCGGAGCTGCGGCCGGTTCGGACATCACGCTGACCAGAGCCGAGTGGTACGAGTTGTTCCGCGCGGCCGGTTACCGGGTTCCCTGACCCTGTTGCGCTAGGTTCACGCCAAGCTACGAGTTGCGACCGTCCGCGCCGATCTCGCGGCGGGCGCTGGCACACTCGTCGAGTGGACCCGGCGGAGTGCAGGCGGCGATTCGCCAGCCGTCCGGTCGCACGGCTCGCGACGGTGAATCCGGACGGCAGCCCGCACCTCGTCGTGGTGGTGTTCGCACTCGTCGGCGACACGATCTACACCGCCGTCGACGGCAAACCGAAGCGCAGCCGCCACCTCCGGCGGGTGGCGAACCTCGAGCGGGAGCCACGCTGCTCGCTGCTGGTCGATTTCTACGCCGACGACTGGTCGACCCTGTGGTGGGTCCGCGCCGATGGCGAGGCCAGAATCGTCGAACCCTCGGACGCGATGGACGGGTTGGCGACCTTGACATCGCGATATCCGCAGTACGGGATGCTGCCAGGTCCGATCGACCCGGTGATCGCCGTCCGGGTGACCCGCTGGAGCGGCTGGGCTGCCGGACCGCTCGAGGATCGGCCGCCCACACCACCATCCGCCGACGGGGCGTCGACGTCGTGATTGAGCCGAGTTCACCTGCCTGACAGCCGATGCCGAGTGAGCGAGAATCCACCGGCGGTTCGGTTCGGTCAGGGGCGCACCCGGTAGCGGAGATCGACCGAGCCGCCGGCGAATCTGTGCTCGTCGATCAGTTCGAGGTCGAGCCGGAGGCCCGGCGGAAGCCAGTGCGTACCGCCGCCGATCAGCACCGGCACCGACAAGAACTCGAGCTCGTCGACGAGCCCCGCTCGCAGCGCGTGCGCGGCCAGACCCGGACCGCCGATCTCGACATCGAGGTCGGCGGTGTCGACGAGCTCACGGACGATCGCCGGTTCGAAGGTCGGCTCCAGTCTCGTGCGAGCGACCTCGACCGTGTCCAGGGTGCCGGAGTAGACGATCTTGTCCGCCGCCTGCCAGATGGTGGCGAAGTCGCGGGACACGGCCGGGCCCTGCTCGGTGAGCGACGGATCGGCCCAGAAGCGCATCGTCTCCCACATCCCGCGCCCGTACAGATATGTCCCGACGTCGCGCATCCGGTCGTTGACGTAGGCGTGCACCTCCTCGTCGGGCGCGGCAAAGTCGAAGTTGCCGGATGCGTCGACGGTGTAGCCGTCGAGCGAGGCCATCACGAAGTATCGGAGAGCTGCCACGCTGGATCAGACCGGACTCGAGGCGATGTCTCATCGGACCGCGGCGAGATAGGAGAACGCCGTCCAGGCGGGTGAGCGGGCGGGGCGGCAGAGTCGATGCTCATCTCGGGCTCCTGGCTCAGTTCAAGATCTCGCCGGTCGCGGTGTTCACGGCCTCGCGCTGCGGCTGAGCGTCCAACTTGACCTTGATCGCTTCGGCGGTCTTGAGCCCGAAGCCGGGCACGGCGGCGATCTCGTCGATGCTCGCGGCGCGCAGCTTCTTCAGCGAGCCGAAGTGGCCGATCAGCGCCTTGCGACGGACCTCCCCCAGTCCGGGGACGTCGTCCAGCAGCGACTCGACCATCGACTTGCTCCGCCGGTTGCGGTGGTGGGTGATGGCGAATCGGTGCGCCTCGTCGCGGATCCTCTGCAGGAGATAGAGACCCTCACTGGTCCGGGACAGGATGACCGGCTCCTCGAGATCGGGCAGCCAGACCTCCTCCAACCGCTTCGCCAAGCCGCACAATGCGACGTCGTCGATGCCGAGCTCGGTCATCGCGGCGGCCGCGGCGGCGACCTGCGGCGGGCCGCCGTCGACCACGACGAGCGCGGGGGCGTACGCGAACTTCCGCGGCGCGCCGGTGGTCGGGTCGATCAGCAGGGGACCCTCCTCGGTGCTGCCCGAGCCGTCGTCGACCACCCCCGGCCGCCGCTCGTCCAGCAGCCGCCGGAACCGCCGGGTGATCACCTCGTGCATGGCGGCGACGTCGTTCTGGCCGTCCACGCCGCGGATCACGAACCGGCGATACTCGCTCTTCCGCGGGAGGCCGTCCTCGAAGACGACCATCGAGGCGACGACCTCGGTGCCCTGCAGGTTGGAGATGTCGTAGCACTCGATCCGCAGCGGCGGGCTCGGCAGGTCGAGCGCCTCCTGGATCTCTTCCAGCGCACGGTTCCGGGTGGACAGGTCGCCGGCCCGGGTGGTCTTGTGCCGGACCAACGCCTCGCTCGCGTTCCGGGCCACGGTCTCCATCAGGGTCCGCTTGTCGCCCCGCTGCGGGGCCCGGATATGGACCGCCGATCCGCGCTGCTCGCTGAGCAGCTGGGTCAGCGACTCCAGCGAGCTGGGCAGCACGGGCACCAGGATCTCCCGCGGGATGCCGGAGTCCTCGTCGGCATCGGCGTACAGCTGGAGCATGAAGTTCTCGATCAGCTGATCGGTGCCACCATCGTCGACCCGATCGGCGACCCAGCCGCGCTCGCCGCGGACCCGGCCGCCACGGACGTGGAAGATCTGCACAGCGACCTCCAGCGGGTCCTCGGCCAGCGCGATCACGTCGGCATCAGTGCCGTCGGCGAAGACGATCGCGTTCTGTTCCATCGCGCGTTGCAGGGCGCCGATGTCGTCGCGCAGCACAGCCGCTCGCTCGAATTCCAGGTCCTCGCTGGCGCTGCGCATCTCGCGTTCGAGACCCTTGATCAGCGGCGCCGCATGACCGCCGATGAACTGGCAGAAGTCCTCGGCGATCTCCCGGTGCTCCTCCGGTGTGACCCGGCCGACGCACGGCGCGCTGCACTTGCCGATGTAGCCGAGCAGGCACGGCCGGCCCAGCTGCTTGTGGTTCTTGAACACCCCGGGCCGGCAGGACCGCATCGGGAACACCCGGAGCACCAGATCCATCGTCTCCCGGATGGCCCAAGCATGGGAGTACGGCCCGAAGTAGCGATTCCCCTTCTTCTTCGCACCCCGGCCCACCATCACCCGCGGAAACTCCTCGGCCATGGTGACGGCGAGCCACGGGTAGGACTTGTCATCGCGGTACTTCACGTTGAACCGCGGGTCGTACTCCTTGATCCAGGAGTACTCCAGCTGGAGCGCCTCGACCTCGGTCTGCACCACGGTCCACTCCACGTGCCGGGCGGTGGCGACCATCGTCGCGGTCCGGTGGTGCAAACCGGCCGGATCGGCGAAGTACGAGTTCAGCCGCGACCGCAGGCTCTTCGCCTTGCCGACGTAGATCACCCGGCCGTCGCCGTCGGAGAACCGATAGACCCCCGGCTGGTCGGGGATCTCCCCCGGCTTCGGCCGGAAGGCCGGCGAGCGGGTCAGGCGGATCGGCACGCCGCCACTCTAGGTCGGAGGTCCGACAGGACTCACTCCGCGGAAGTGGGCGCGAGCCGGACAACACATTTCAGCTCTCGACGTACACCTTGCCGCCGGAGACGGCGGTCTTCGACTCCGCCAGCGGCTGGGATGCGGGCCCGTTCACGACTGAACCGTCGGTGATCGAGAACTTGCTGCCGTGGCAGTTGCAGTCGATGGTCGAGGAGACGTCGGCGACCACGCAGCCCTGGTGCGTACAGATCTTGGTGAACGCCTTGAACGTGCCCTTGCTCGGCTGGGTGACCACGAAATCCGCGTCGCTCATGATCACACCGCTACCTTCCGGCACGGAGGACGCCGAGACGCTCGGGCCGCTCGGCGTGGCCGCCTTCGACTCGGACTTGCTCGCGCTCGGTGCCGCGCTCGGACGCCTCGGCGCTGGGCGAGGAGGCGCGGGGCATCGCTGGTCGACGGGGCCGATCCTGCGGTGGTCGTGGCTCCGCAGGCGGCGAGCACGGCCGCGCCTCCGCCGGCCAGGGTCAGCACCCCGGCGGCGCGGAGGACGGTACGTCGGTCGGGACCGCGCCGGAAAGCTCTCGCGTCCGAATCGGGCCGGCTGTCGGCGTCGGAATCGGTACGGGGGGTCACGTCGAGTTGATCGGTCACGGCTCGGCCTTCCGGTCGGACGGTTGGGCTGTCGGGGGATTGACGATGCGTTGGATGACGATTCAAGCGATCCCGGCTGTCAGTGCGCTGTGAGTCGGCTGTCGATTCGGTGCCCGCCCGCAGGTGTCGTGATCCACCGGTGACGACGAGAAGCGGCGGCGAACGGTTCAGCCGGCGGACACGAAGTCCCGCACGGACGTACGCCTGCTGGCCGGTCCCCCGGCGAAGTACGGTTACCCGGTGGCAGCCGAGGGATTCGACCGCGCCCTCGGCGCGTCGTATCTTCTCGACGAGCTGATCGGCCGCGGTGCTGCCGGCGAGGTCTGGCGTGGCACCGATCGACGAACCGACGAGCCGGTCGCGGCCAAGCTACTCCGCCCCGAGTTCGTCGAGGACCACGAGCTGGTCGGCCGCTTCCTCCGCGAGCGGTCCATCCTGGTCGGTCTGCGACACCCGAACATCGTCGCCGTCCGCGACCTGGTGGCCGAGGGCGACCGGCTGGCCATCGTGATGGAGTACGTCGACGGCGGCTCGGTCCGACACGCTCTGGCCGCGGGTCCGCTCCCGCCCAAGCTGGCGGTCGATATCACCCGCGCCGTCCTGGACGCCCTCGCGCTGGCTCATCGCCGGAGTGTGCTGCACCGTGACGTCAAGCCCGACAACATCCTGCTCACCCGGAACTGGCGGGAACTCGCACCGGCCGGTGTGAAGCTCACCGACTTCGGGATCGCCAGCCTGATCGGCGAGCGGAAGGGCACCACCACCGGCCTGGTCGGCACTCCGGAATACATGGCGCCCGAGCAGCTGCTGACCGGTGCCGCCGACTTTCCTGTCGACATCTACGCGGCCGGCATCCTGTTGTACGAGCTGCTGGCCGGCCGGACGCCGTTCTCCGGACCGGGCACCGGGTACGCGGTCGCGCATCGACACGTCACCAGCCTGCCGCCGCGGATTCCCGTACCCGATCCGCTCTGGGACGTCATCGCCGGGATGCTGGACAAGGATCCCGGCGAGCGACCAGATGCCATCGGGGCGGCGGACAGGCTGCGTAAGCTCCGCGGCGGGTTGGCCGGCGTGCCGGCGCTGGCCGGTCAGCCGGACCCGGAGTCGTTCGCCGCGGTCGGGATGCGACCGACCGAGGTACGCGGGCTGCAGGTCCCGACGTCCGACGCCACGCCGGCGCCGGACGCCGCCGTTGAGGATGGGACCGGCGCCGCACCGGCGCCCGCGATCCCGGATCTGGGCACCGGGGGAAGCGAGACAGTCCTTCGGTCGATGCCCGTCGTCCCGACCACGGCCGGATCACCCGGCGACGCCGGCCGCACCGCAACGGTTCAAGCGCCTCCGTCGGATCGGCTGGCGGGATCCGCGGGTCGTCGCCGGCCTGGTGACGCTGGCCGTGCTGATCGGGCTCGGGGTGTACTGGCTGGCTGACCACCGGGCCACCCCGGTGACCGGGCCCAGCACCCAGCCGAGCTCGATGCCGGTCCAGCAGCAGAGTCAGCCGAGCGCGACCGGTCTCGGCATCTCCCGTACCGCGCGATGGGACGCGAACAGTCGGACGATCCAGCTCCAGATCGTCTACTCGGCGCAGCGAGCTCCGCTGCGGGGCCCGTACCTCGAGGTGCTGCCGAATCAGCCCGGCGCCGCCGGCTGTCCGGACGTGACCTGGCAGGGTGCCTCCGCCCAGCGAAACCTGAGCTCGGTGACGGGGATCGAGGCCGCTTGCGGCTGGTCCGTCACCCCCGAGGCGATCCTGGCCCGCGGGAACGTGACCGTGACGGCATCCGTGGCCGTCGACCTGAACGGCTCGGATCCGAACGGCGCGCTCCAGCAGTGGCTGGCGTCGGCGTCGGACGCGACCCAGAAGGCGACCAGCGACAGCCAGACCACGACGACCGCCTACCCGGCGCAGCGGCTGACCGACATCCAGGTGATGGCTCCCAGCCGCACGGTCAGCGGGAAAACCCTCCGGATCGTGCTGCTGCCGGTCTGGCCGAGCGGCACGGATCAGCTCGATCCACTATTCGTCAGCCCGCCTTCCGGCAAGCCGGCCACGACGCTGGTGGCGATCGCCGGCGGTACGTCGGGAGTCCGGTTCGGCGACGGCTGTTCCGGCGCACTCTCCATCTCCAACGACGGCCTGGTGGTCACCGCCCAGTCGCCGGCCGACAGCTGCGAGGTGAACGCCGACGTCGGGAACTTCACCGACCTGAAGAGCAACTCGTTCTCGATCACCACGCGTGGCAGCTGACCCTGGGGCCGATGCCGTGGTGGCCGTTGATTCCGCAGGAGGAGGTCCGCCAGCTCACTCGGTCGGGCTCATCGCCTGCAGGAAGTCGACGGTCCCGCCGGAGACGATGTAGCCGCGGCCAGGGGTGATCGCGACCGGCGCGCGGCGGGGAAGGGTCACCCCGAGCAGCTCGCCGTCGTAGTCCACGTTCGGCTGGAACAGCACCCCGCAGCGCGCCTTGCGGATCGTCTTGGTCCAGTGCGAGTACAGGCTGCGCAGATCGTCCGACCGGCCGGCGGCGATGACCAGCAGGTCCGAGGTCCGGGCCGAGATCAGCCCCGCGAAGGCCTGATCGTCGTCGGCGAACTGCTCGGCGTCGTCGACCAGCAGGACCAGCGGTCCGTTGTGGACCCGGGCCGAGGCCAGCAGCGCCACCGCCTCGTCCGGGCCGACCGCGCAGCGGTCCAGCTCCGCCTGCGGTAGCGGCGACCGGCGCCCGCAGACGCCCCAGATGGTCACGTCCGACTTCTGCAGGCTCTCGGCGAGCGCCAGCAGCAGGGTGGACTTGCCGGACCGCGCGGGGCCGGCGATCAGCACGTGCTCACCCTCGTACACGTCGATCTCGGCCAGCCCGAGATCAGACTCGCGGATCCCGACGCGGCAGGTGCCAGGGCTCGGTGTCGAGCCGGGCCGGCTCGGCCAGCTCGGCCACGGTGATCGACGTCGGCAGGCGACCCACCACCGACGGCTTGGGCGCGACGTTCCCCCACCGTTCGGCGACGACCGCCACCGCCTCGGCAAGAGTTCCGGCCGGCGTTCCGACGTGGGCATGCAGCTTGGTCTCGGCCAGCACGCAGCGGCCCGCGATGGCCGGGGGCGCCAGTCTGGTGGGCACCCCGGACGCGCTGTAGTCGTACGGGTCGGCCAGCCGGAACAGCCAACGCTGCGTGGTGACCTCCTCGATCGCGGTCGGGATCGCCTTCGAGCGAGCGGTCGCGACCGCGGTATGGATCCCGACGTCGGGACCGTCGGCGTAGATCCGGTAGAAGCCCTCCAGCAGCTTCAGACCCTCGAAGTCGTCGTACTCGTCGCGCAGCACCGCCAGCCCGTCGACCAGCACCACCGTCCGCCGGTACGGTCCCCCGCCAGCCTTGCGCCGGTCCAGCTCCTGGCGCAGGTGCTTGAGGAAGCGGACCTGGGTCTCCCGGGCACCGGTGCCGGCACCGACGTACGCGGCGGTATGCGGCAGATCGGCCAGCGGCACCAGATCGCGGGTGCCGAGGTCCAGCACGAGCAGGTCCAGCTCCTCCGGCGAGTACGCGGCCGCGAGCGTCAGTGCGACCGAGGCGAGAGTCGTCGTCGTCCCGCTCCCCGGGATGCCGAGCAGCAGCAGGTTGCCCCGATCCAGGTCCCAGCCGACCGGCAGCTGGCGCTGGCGCTGCGGATCGTCGGCGACCGCGATCCGGGCCACCGAACCGTCCAGTCCGCCGACCACCGGCAGCGGCGGCTCGTCGGTCTTCGATGGGGATTCTGACTCGCCCTCGGTCAGCTGCAACCGGACGCGGGCACCGAGCGGCTCCGGCCAGACCGGCCGCGGCGGCGCGTAGCCGAGCTCCGCGTTCGCCCCGATCACCGCGTCGATCAGCAGGTCCAGATCGGTCGGCGCATCGTCGTCCAGCGCACCGGCGTCCGCCTTCTGGTCGTCGTGGTCGAACCGCACCGGGTGGACGTCGACCAGCTTCGAGGTCGCGGCCTCCACCCGGCCGGTGACCAGAGCCGTCTGCACCGGGGTGATGTCGTCCTGGCCGAGCTTGACGTACGCCCGCCCCCACTGGGTGCGCCCGATCGCGGACGCGTCCTGGACGCCGATCACGTTCGTGGAGTCCTCCCGGCTCTGCACCCGCAGCGCGACCCGGAGGTTCGTGTTGGCCAGGATGTCGTCGTTCACCACGCCGGCCGGCCGCTGGGTCGCCAAGATCATGTGGACGCCCAGCGTCCGGCCGACCGCGGCCACGCTGACCAGCGACTTCAGCACGTCCGGATAGTCCTTGGCCAGCATCGCGAACTCGTCGATCACCAGCAGCAGCCGCGGCATCGGCTCGGCCGGCTCGGTGGCCAGGTAGGCATCCAGGTTGTCGATCCCCTCGCCGGCCTGCGCGAACACCTCCTGGCGATAGCGCAGCTCAGCTTCCAGCGCGGTCAGCGCCCGGTCGGCCAGCTGCTCGTCGAGGTTGCTGACGGTGCCGATCGTGTGCGGGAGCCGTTCGCACGTCTTGAACGCCGCGCCGCCCTTGAAGTCGATCAGGATGAAGGTGAGCCGGGTCGGGTCGTTCCGGGCGGCGAGCCCGGCGACCATCGACCGCAGGAACTCGCTCTTGCCGGAGCCGGTCGTCCCGCCGACCAGGCCGTGCGGGCCGTCCCGGACGAGGTCGATCCCGAAGACGCCGCTCTCCCCCACGCCGAGCGGAGTCGCGACCCGGGTCGAGGAGCCCCAGATCCGACGGATCGCGGCCGGGCTGATCTCGTCGATGCCGAGCAGCGGCGGCAGCCGGACCAGGCTCGGCAGCACTCCGCCGGGGATCGACAGCTCGGGATCGTCGAACCGGGCGAGATGGCCGGCACCGGCCTGCGCGGTCGGCACCGTGATCCCAGCCAGCACCACCTCCTCGACGCTGGTCCGGTCGCCCGGCCGGTGGACGCGGCCGTGCGCATCCTCGCGGACCTCGATCACCGTGGTACAGGAGGCCGGCAAGGCCTCCTCATTGGCCGCGATGACGATGCCGGAGACCTGGACCGGCGCCCGCTCGCCGCTCGGCCGGACGATCGCGGCGTCGAGGGGCCGGCCGTACCCGAGCAGTTGGCGCGCCGGCGCGTCCCGGCCCTCGGTCAGGACGTCGGAGTCCAGGACCAGCAGCACCGAGCGGGTCGGATGCCCGTCGATCCCGTCCCGGAGCGAGCGCAGCATCCCCTCGCTCCGACCGCGTTCGGTCGAGATCCAGCGACCACCCGTGCCATCCCCCATCCGCCGGACGTGCGGCAGCCAGCCGGCCCAGCTCCATGACTCGTCGCGGCCCGGATCGCAGAACACCCCGACGGTGAGGTCGGCCGGTCCGCAGTGGGTGGCGGCCTGACAAAGCAGGCTGCGGGCCACCGCGAGGCAGCCGTCCCGGTCGCCGACGATGCCGACCACCCCGGCACCGGTCAGGTCGATTTCCACCGGAGCGGCCGGTAGCACCGCGTCATCGAGCAGCTTCTGGACCTCGTCGTCGCTCTTGCGGCCGGTGGTGCCGGTCAGCCGCGGCTCCCAGCCGACATTGCCGACGCCGGCATGGAGGATGAGGAAATCCTCCGCGCCCGGCCGGCGCTGCCAGAGCCGGGTGGTGGGCAGATCCGCTCGGCGCAGAGTCAGCGCCGGGTCGGGCGCGAGCTCGCGACGCCGTTCCCGCTCGATCGCCGCGGCCGCGTCCAGATCGGACCGGAACTCCTCGAGCGCGCTGTCGAACGCCGTGTCGGACTCCTGGACGTCCTTCTTCCGGCGCCGCTTCTGCTCCACCGTGGTGCCGACGGCCATCACCGGACTGAGCAGAGCGAACAGGGCGAACCGCAGGTCGCGCATCACCATCACCATGACCACCGCCATCAGCAGCGGCGCGACGATGGCCGCGATCCCGAACCGGGCCGGAGGTGGCGGGTCTTTCCTGGTCGGCGACTCGATCGGCTCGGGCGCAGGTGAGAGCCCGGCGCGCGGAGGCCGGTTGAACGGCACGGTCGCTGAGTGGGTGAGATTGTGCAGCGTGCCGGGTGCCGGGGCGAGCGACTCGGTGCCGCCCCGCCAGAGGGTGATCGCCGCACCGCCGACCACGACCACCGCCTGGTCGGTGACCAGGGCGCCGTCCTCGTCTTCGACCTTCACGCCGTCGACGTACGTCCCGTTGGTCGAGCCGCTGTCGCGAACCAGCAAGCCCCGCTCGGCGTGCTCGATGCTCGCGTGGCTCCACGATGCGCTCGGCGAGTCGATGGTGAGGTCCGCCTGCGGCGAGCGACCGATCAGCAGCGGCCGGCGCTGCGGTATCGCGACCGTCCGGCCGACGTTCATCCCGCCGGACAGCGACGCCGCCCACCCGGAGATCGGGCTGGAGTGGTTGGCCGGCGTCCGGCCGATCCGGGCTGCCCTCCAACAGTGCGGTGGAGCGCACCAGATCGCCCGCGTCGTGGGGGGTGTCGTCGATCCAGAGCGTCTCGTCGGGACGTACGGCCACATCGCCGGCGTGCTGGACGAGGTCGATCAGGGTCGCGGCTTCCGCCGCCTGCGCGAGCTCGACCTCACGGCGTACGCCGTCGACGTCGATCACGAGATGCACCCGGTCCTCCTCCGTTCAGGGCTCGCAGTCTGGGGCTGGTTCAGCCTAGGGCGTTCGCCGAGCCTCAGCCTGGCTTGGCCGGATACCAGTACAACGCCGCGCCGGAGTCCCCGCCGGACGAGTCGGCGGATGCCGTGGATGCGGGCCGCAGACCAGGCGAGTCGGCGGTCGCGGCGAGTGCGACGACCGCATCGTCGGCGACCGCCTCCGGTGCCGACAGGTCGAGCGGCGTACCGGACAGACCGTCGGGATAGCCGAGGCTCCGGCCGGCCAGCGCCCGCTCGACCTGCGCCGGGTCGGTGCTCTTAGCGGTCTCCGCGGCCCGGACAAAGCAGACCACCGCATCGTGACTGCGTACGTCGGCGGCCGCAGCCACGTCGCCGAACGGTCGCTCGCCGAACAGATCGGTCGCCTTCGAGTCTGCCGCCAGCAGATTCAGCGCCGCGAAATAGCCGGCGAGCGCCCGGCCGGCCTCGGTCGGCTCCAGCGCCCGTCCGTCGCCGTCGTCCAGCCCGGCCGAGAGCAGCTCGCCGGACAGCGATCCGCCCGCCGAGACCAACGCGGTCGGGAACGCCGGACTCAACGCGTCGGCCGTCAACAGGATCGGTACGCCGAGCGGGGCTCCCTGCAGCGCCGAGACGACCCGGCCCTGCATTTCCGCGGGTCCGGAGACCACGATCGCATCGAAGCCCTCGTTCCGATCACTCCCGTGCTGGTGCCGGCGGGCAGCCAAGGACTTGGCCAGCGCCGCCGGGTCGTCGTCGGGCTGGAAGTCCTGGTGCTCGGCCGGGCTCAGACCCGTCGACCGAGCCGCCACCGGCGTCGATCAACAGTGGCCGGGTCAGCTTGCGGTCCCGCAGCAGCTCGACCAACCGCTGGTCGGCGCTGGCCGCCGACGGTCCGGTCAGCCAGCCGGCGTCGGTCGCCAGGTTCGCGGCGGAGCCGGCGTACGGAAGCAGCACGGGGACGTCGCGCTGTGCGGCCTCCTGCAAGGCGCCGTCGATGTGCCGGCCCGCGGTGGCCAGCACGATGCCGGCCACCTTCCTGCCGGCCAGGGACTTCACCGCCGCGACCGCTCCCTCGGAGGTGCCCTTGTCGTTCGCCGGGACGAGAGTGACCTTCTCGCCGGCCAGCGCGAAACGTTCGGCCGCGACCTGCGCCCCCTCGGCGGCGTCGCGCCACTCCGTCCCCTCGCCGGGGGCCGAGGTGACGCTGACCACGACCCCGATCGACAACTGGTCGGGCAAGGAACCGGTCAGCTTCGCGCTGACCGCCGGCGCGGCCGCGGTCGTCGGCGCGGACGGGCCGCAGGCGGTGGTTCCGACGGTCAGCATCAGCCCCAGAGCGGCGAGGATGCCGGCTGCGCCCGGCGGCTCGCCGGCCGGAGGCTCGTCGGACGAGGGCTCATCCGCCGGCGAGATGGAACGAGTACACGCTGCGATGCTGGACACCGTCCGGCAGCTGGAGCTCGAACGCCGGCAGCTTCGCCTGCTGGGCGAGCGCAGCCTCGGCCTGGGCCTGGCGCAGCATGATGCCGGCCACGTCCTGGCCGCGGACAGCCGCGTACGGAGCTGGTCTGATCGGAGGCCAGCGCGAGCTGGTAGTCCGCCGAGCCGGCGGCGTCGGCGCCCTTCTTCACGGTGCCGATCACGCCGGAGCCGCGTACGTTCGGGTTGCCGAGGTCGAGCAGGATGTTGCCGAGATCGGTGGTCAGCTGGGTCCTCGTGCTCCCTCAGGTCGCGGCTGGCCGAGGTGACGCTGCCCGAGATCTGGTCGAGCGAGTCGCTGGTCGCGGCCGACAGGGAGGAGCTCGCGTCTTTCTTGGTCTGGATCAGCACGCTGCGCTGCTGGGTGATCGCCTTGGTCCCACTGTTCTGCAGTGCCAGCGCCGCCGACTCGAGTCCGGCCGCCGAGTTCTCGAAGGCCGTGCCGAGCTGCGCGCTGCTCGCCTGGCCCTGTTGGGAGATCTGGGCGATCGCCGAGTCGAGATTCGTCGACGACACGTCGGACGCCTTGTCGTGAGCATCCTTCAGAGCCGCGTCGAGCGTGGCCTTGGCCGCGGTGTAGTTCGTCTGGATGGTGCCCAGGCCGGTATCGAGCGTCTTCAGATGCGTCCAGCGCAGCCTTGGCGTTGGTCGTTCACGTCCTTGACTGTTGCCGTTCCGGCGATCCAGCTCGGTCGAAGCCTTGCCGACGGCCGTCGACGCATCCGTGATCCCGGTCGCCGCCTGGTCGAGCAGCCTGCCGAGACCGTCGTCCGTCTTCGCAGTGTCCGTGCTGTCGACCAACTTCTGCCACGCGTCGGCCTGCTTCTGGAGCTGGTCCGACATCGGCGTCAGGCCGGGCGTCACCGGCAGATCTTTGCCGTCACAGCCCGTCGGGGTGAGATAGGCCAGCAGCAGGAGCGATCGATCGGGAGTCAGTGCGCCGTCGGTGACCGCCTGGCACAGTGCCGTCACCAGATCCGCGTTCTGTTTCACCATGGCGGCGGCCTGGGTCTGACTCGTGGCGGCGTCGGTGTGGATCGTGCCGACCGAGGTCTTGATCCCGTCGATCGCCGTCCCTGAATCGGTCAGACTCTTCTTGGCGGCGTCGAGCTGGTCGGCGATCTTGGCCAGCTGCGGGTCGGTCGCAGCGGGATCGGTGGCCAGCAGCGCGTCGGTGCTCTTCACGATCGCGGCGAGCTGATCCTCCAGGCTCGACACGCTCTTCCGGGTGTCGGCGAAGTCCTGCTCGGGGTTCAGCGTCGCCGAGGCCGCTTGGGCGGCCTCGATGTCCTTGACCACGTCGACGAAGTTGCCGCGGACCTTCTCCAGCGAGCAGGTCACCGAGACCACGCTCGCGTCGCGGGGCAGGCGCCGGACTGGTCGGATCGGCCGGACCGATCGTGTCGCTGATCGACTTCTGCAGCTCGACCTTGCAGTCCCGAGTGGTCTTGGCGTACGTGTTCAGCTGCGCGGTGACCTGGAGCAGGCTGGCGTACACCGACGCGCCGGACTGCGGACCGCTCACCTTCGCCTCGCAGCCGCTGCCGCTCACCGACGGCGTCGGCACCGGCTGGGACGTGTCGCCGAGCAACGCGTCGACCTGGCTCACCGTGTCGGACAGCTTCTGCAGGGTGCTCGAGCTCGTGGACTTCAACGAGGTCTGCAGGGCCTTGTTCAGGCTGTCGAGGTTCTGGTCGGACTCCTTCAGCGAGCCGCTGATCTGCTTCGTGTTCTGTTGCAGCTCGACCACGGTCTTCGTGCCGAGGGTCTGCGAGGTGGTGTCGAGCGTCTTGCGCACCCGGGTGATCTGGGTGCTCGCCCGGCCGAGCACGTCGTTCACGTCGCCGATCACCTCGATCGTCCGTGACACCAGCGCGAGCTCTTCGGAGTTCTTCGGATTGAACGCCGCGTCGACGAGGGCGCCGACCGACGGATCGGTGACCAGCCCGGGTTGCACGCTGACGTCGACGGTCGGGACGGCGAAGTTCTTGGCGTCCATCACCAGCTGGAGCTTCGCGGTCGAGGACAGCTGCGGCGGCGCCAGGATGGTCGCCCACTGCACCTGCGGTGGTTTGGTCGGCAGCCCGGCTCAGCACACCGTTGGTGATGGTCTCGTCGCTGGTCGTGTCCTTGTCCGCGGTGACCACGCTGGCCGGACTGACCCCGGGCAGCGACGCCGACGCGACCACGGTCAGCGGCGCGCCGACCATCGCGGTCGTGGTGTGCGACTGTCCGTCGGAGTTGTAGCTGACCTGCTGCGGCGCGACGGTCAGGTTCTGCACCGTCAGGTCGATGGTGACTCGACCGGTGTAGCCCTTCAGATCCGCGAGATTGGTGCCCGACGAGGTCGCCGTCCGGTACGAGGGCACGACCCGGACCGGCAGCTGGTCGACGACCTTGCTCGGGTCGTACGTCGTGGTCTCGGTCTCCGCCTGGCCGCCGCCGGCGCGCGAGATGACGACCGTGCCACCGACCTGGCTCAGCGCGCCGTCGGCGCCCATCGTGGCGTTCGACCGACTGGAGTAGCCGGTCCCCGGTGGCCGGAGGCGCGATCGGGGCCTGTGACTGCTGCTTGTCGCTCGAACGGAGCCGGACGACCACCAGAGTGACCACGAGCGCGGCGATCAGCGCCGTGACCCCGGCAACCAGCAGCACCTTGCTTGTCCCAGACGCGGCTCTGAGACCGGGCATCACACGAACCTTCCATCGTCCATCAACAGCGGCGCGGGCCGCTGATGTGAAGACCCGGGCGCGAGTAATGCTAGGTGGAATCGGGGGTCAAACCCGAATTCCCGCCGAATTAATCGTGACGGGTGGAGGCGCGAGTTTCAGGCCGCAGTGCCTGCCGCGCGCTTTGCGGTGGTCTTGCGGGTGGCGCGCTGCGCAGGCGCGGATCCCGTCGCAGCCTTCTTCGCCGCGGCGGACTGCGACAGCATTGTTGGTCACGGTCGCCCGCTTCGCTGCCGGCTTTTTCGTCGCGGCCTGCTTCGCCGCAGCGGTCTTGGCTGGTCGCCGTTCGTTTGACCGGGGCCTTCCGGGCCGGAACATTCGTGACCACCGTTCTCTTGGCCGGAGCATTCTTGGCAGCCTTCTTGGCCGCCGTCTTTGCGGTCGCCGGGGCGCCGGCCGCCTCCAGCAATTCAGGCTGGGCGGAGCCCACCGGCACCTCCCGGCCGGCCAGGATCGGCCGCAGAAACTCCCCGGTGTACGACCGCGGGTTGGCCGCGATCTCCTCCGGCGTCCCTTCGCCGATGACCATGCCGCCCCGCGAGCCGCCCTCGGGGCCCATGTCGATCAGCCAGTCGGCCGTCTTGATGACGTCCAGGTTGTGCTCGATCACGACCACCGTGTTGCCCTGGTCGACGAGCCGGCCGAGCACACCGAGCAGCTTGCGGATGTCCTCGAAGTGCAGGCCGGTGGTCGGCTCGTCCAAGACGTAGAGCGTGCGGCCGGTCGACCGCTTCTGCAGCTCGCTGGCCAGCTTCACCCGCTGCGCCTCGCCGCCGGACAGGGTCGGGGCCGGCTGGCCGAGCCGGACGTACCCCAGGCCGACGTCGACCAGGGTCCGCAGATGCCGGGCGATCGACGGCAGTGCGGCGAAGAAGTCGGCCGCCTCCTCGATCGGCATGTCGAGCACCTCGGCGATCGTCTTGCCCTTGTAGTGCACCTCGCAGCGTCTCGCGGTTGTAGCGCGCGCCGTGGCAGACCTCGCACGTCACGTACACGTCCGGGAGGAAGTTCATCTCGATCTTGATCGTGCCGTCGCCGGCGCAGTTCTCGCAGCGGCCGCCCTTGACGTTGAACGAGAACCGGCCCGGCTGGTAGCCGCGGACCTTCGCCTCCGGCGGTCTCGGCGAACAGCCGGCGCATGTGGTCGAACACCCCGGTGTACGTCGCCGGGTTCGACCGCGGCGTCCGGCCGATCGGCGACTGGTCGACGTGGATGACCTTGTCGATCAGGTCCGCACCGGTGATCGTCGCGGTGCCGCCCGGGCACCTCGCGAGCGTTGTAGATCCGCTTCGCCAGCGCCGTGTAGAGGATCGAGTTGACCAGCGTCGACTTGCCCGAACCCGAGACGCCCGGTGACCGCGACCAGCTGGCCGAGCGGGAAGCTCGACCGTGACGTTCTTGCAGGTTGTGCTCGACCGCGTTGCTGCACGGTGAGCTGCCGGCCCTTGGTCTGCGGCCGCCGGGTCGCCGGCAGCGGGATGCTCCGCCGACCCGACAGGTATGCCCCGGTCAAGCGAGTCCTGGCTGTCGAGCAGCTCCTGCACGGTCCCGGACGACCACGACGTGGCCGCCGTGCTCGCCGGCGCCCGGGCCGATGTCGACCGCCCAGTCGGCGGTCCGGATGGTGTCCTCGTCGTGCTCGACGACGATCAGCGTGTTGCCGAGGTCGCGCAGCCGGACGAGGGTCTCGATCAGCCGCCGGTTGTCCCGCTGGTGCAGCCCGATGCTCGGCTCGTCGAGGACGTACAGCACGCCGACCAGGCCGGAGCCGATCTGGGTCGCGAGCCGGATCCGCTGGGCCTCGCCGCCGGACAGGCTGCCCGTCGGCCGGCTCAGCGACAGGTAGTCCAGGCCGACGTCGAGCAGGAACCGCAGCCGCTCGTTGATCTCCTTGAGCACTCGCTCGGCGATCTGCCGCTCGCGGTCGGTCAGCTCGACACCTGCCAGGAACTCGGCGGCGCCGTCGATCGAGAGGTTCGAGATCTCGGCGATGTTCTTGCCGCCGAGGGTGACCGCCAGCGAGGACGGCTTGAGCCGGGCGCCCTTGCAGACGTTGCACGGCACCTCGCGCATGTAGCCGGCGAACCGCTCCCGAGAGGTGTCGCTCTCCGCCTCGGCGTGCCGTCGCTCGACGTAGGCGATCACGCCCTCGTATCGGGCGTTGTAGCTGCGCTCGCGGCCGTACCGGTTGCGGTAGGTGACGTGCACCTGACCCGGCACGCCGTAGAGGACGATCTTCTTCGCTGCCTCCGGCAGGTTCCGCCAGGGCGTCGTCCATCCGGAAGCCGGAGGTGTGCGCGAGCGCGTCCATCAGCCGCTGGAAGTAGTCCGCCACCTGGACCGACGACCACGGGGCGATCGCGCCGTCGTTCAGCGACTTCTCGTCGTCGGGCACGACCAGCTCGGGGTCGACCTCCATCTTCGTGCCGAGCCCGGAGCACTCCGGGCAGGCGCCCCACGGACCGTTGAACGAGAACTGACGCGGCTCCAGCTCGTCGATGGCGATGTCGTGCTCGTTCGGGCAGGCCATCTTCTCCGAGTAGCGCTTCTCCCGGCCGGGGTCACCCGGGTCGAGATCGACGAAGTCGACGCTGACCACGCCCTGAGCCAGGCCGAGCGCGGTCTCCACCGAGTCGGTCAGCCGGCGCTTGACGTTCTGCTTCACCGCCAGCCGGTCGACCACCACGTCGATGTCGTGCTTGCGCTTCTTGTCCAGGGTCGGCGGCTCGGTCAGCGCGATCACGTCGCCGTCCACCCGGGCCCGGCTGAAGCCCTGGCCGGCGAGCTGCCGGAACAGGTCGACGTACTCCCCCTTGCGGCCGCGGACCACCGGCGCCAGCACCTGGAACCGGGTGCCGTCCGGCAGACCCATCAGCCGGTCGACGATCTGCTGCGGCGACTGCTTGCTGATCGGCTCGCCGCAGATCGGGCAGTGCGGCCGGCCGGCGCGGGCGAACAGCAGCCGGAGATAGTCGTACACCTCGGTGATCGTGCCGACCGTCGACCGCGGGTTGCGGCTGGTCGACTTCTGGTCGATCGAGACCGCCGGTGAGAGGCCCTCGATGAAGTCGACGTCCGGCTTGTCCATCTGCCCGAGGAACTGCCGGGCGTACGCCGACAGGGACTCCACATAGCGCCGCTGGCCCTCGGCGAAGATCGTGTCGAAGGCGAGACTCGACTTGCCGGAGCCGGACAGACCGGTGAACACGATCAGCGCGTCGCGCGGCAGCTCCAGGGAGATGTTGCGCAGATTGTGCTCGCGGGCGCCGCGCACGATGAGCCGGTCAGTCACGAGCGCAACTCTATGAGCGGCCACTGACAAGACCGAACCCTCGCCTCCCCGACCATCTCCGGATCCTGAGGCCGGCGGGCCACTAGGTTGGGTGCCATGCCCGAGCCGAGCGAGTCCTCACCGACCAACCAGGACCGGTTGACCGAGGTACGTCGGCTGCTGACCGAGGCCACCCATCGGCTGCTGGGCGACACGATCGCGGTGACCGACGAGGACTGGCGCGGCCCGAGCCGGCTACCGGACTGGTCGCGCGGCCACGTCGCGACCCACCTCGCCCGGCAGGCCGACGCGCTCGGTCGGCTGGTGACCTGGGCGCGGACCGGCGAGCCGCAGGCCATGTACGGCTCCGACGAGGAGCGGAACGCCCAGATCGAGGCGGGCGCGGGCCGGTCCGGGCTGGAGCTGCAGATCGACCTGGACACGACGGCCGGCCGGTTGGACGAGGAGTTCGACGCCCTGGACGCCGCGGAGGGCTGGGACTCGGTCGTCGAGCTCCGCGGCGGGACCGAGGTGCCGGCCCGGCTGCTGCCGCTCGCCCGGCTCGGCGAGGTCGTGCTGCACCATGTCGACCTCGACATCGGCTACGGCATCGACGACGTCGATCCGGACGCCGCCGGCTGGCTGCTGGAGTACTGCGCCTTTCGGCTCGGCGGCCGGGACGGCTTTCCACCGGTCGAGCTGCGCGTCGACGGCGGTTCGGCCACCCGGGTCGGGCCGCCGTCGGGACTCGCCCAACGTGGTCGGCGGGAGCGCGACCGCGCTGCTCGGCTGGCTGACCGGCCGGTCCGGCCCGACGCCGTCCAGGGCGCCGAGGGCTTGGAGCTGCCCCCGTTCTGAGGCGTCCCACCACCCGGGGGGCCGCTCAGGGCGCTTCGCCGGACCGCTTCGCGCGGGCGCGGCGCTTACCGGCGTGCATGGCCTGGACCCGGGCGATCGGGATCTCGTGACCCTCGGCGACCAGGTCCGGCGGGCAGGGTCTGCGGGACCGGCAGACTGTCCGCCCAGCGATCGTGGCCCGCCAGCAGCCCGGCGGCGTTCCGGATCGTGAAGTCGGCGGGCGCGATCGCATCCAGGTCGGACCAGGCCACCGGGAACGACACCGGCACACCGGGTCGGACCCGCGGGACTGTACGCGGCCACGACCGTCGCGCCGCCGGCTCGGGTCGAGTCGAGAAAGACCTTGCCGCCGCGCTCGTCCCGGACGAACTCGGTCGTCGCCAGCTCCGGGTCCAGCCGCTCCGCGCGGGCGGCGAGCGCCCGGGTCGCCGCCGCCACGTCGGCCGGATCGGCAGCGGGATCGGCACGGGCGAGCGGCACGAAGATGTGCAGACCCTTGGACCCGCTGGTCTTCACGGCACCGACCAGCCCGGCATCGGCCAGCGCCCGCTCGACCAGCCGGGCCGTGCCGACGACCGCCCCGAACGCGCCGCCCTCCGGCGGGTCCAGGTCCATCACCAGGAAGTCGGGTCGGGATTCCGCACCGACCCGAAACAGCGTGACGTGATACTCGACGGCCCGCTGGTTCGCGAACCAGAGCAGCGCCGCGCCGGTCCGCCACCAAGGCGTACGCGATCTCCCGCCTCGACGCCTCGGCCCAGACCGTGGTCCGGGCCAGCCACTCCGGTGCGTACGTCGGCAGGTTCTTCTGCATGAACGGCGGCTGGCCCGGCCGGACCCGGACCACCGACAGCGGCCGCTCCTCGCAGGCAGCCGATCAGCGGGTCGGCGACGGCCTCCAGATAGTCGGCGAGGTCGCGCTTGGTGACCCCGGCGCCGTCGAACAGCTCGGCGTCGAGATGACTGAAGCCGATCCCCTCGCGCGTCTCACCGGAGGCCACCCGCGAAGTCTAGAAGCGGATCGCCGATTCCGGATCGGTGACTGATACAGCCTCTTTACGCGGAGACAACGGCTGGGTAACTCCGGCCTCGTAGCGTGCCGTCATGAGCAGCCGGGTCGCCCCACTGGCCGGCTTCCGGGTGGGTGTGACGGCCGATCGCCGGGCTGCTGAGCTGATCAAGGCGCTGGAGCGGCGGGGCGCCGAGGTGCTGCACGGTCCCGCGATCCGGATTGTGCCGCGGGAGCACGACGAACCGGTCGTCGAGCAGACCCGGGAGGTGATCAGGGCGCGGCCGGACATCGTGCTGCTGACCACCGGGTACGGCGTGGCTCGCTGGTTGGAGATCGCCGATGTCGCCGGACTGGGGGCAGAGCTCGTCGACGTTCTCGACGGGGCGATCCTGCTGGCCCGCGGACCGAAGGTGGTCGCCGCCGTCCGGGCCGCGGGACTGGTCGAGCATCGGAGCACCCCGGAGTACGACAGCACCGCCGCCATGGTCGACCACCTGCTGGCCGACGGGATCGGTGGCCGTCGGGTCGCCGTCCAGCTGCCCGGCGACGGCAGGGACGACGGCACGGACGAGGGCGCGGTCTCCCGGCTCCGGGCCGCGGGCGAGGTGATCGTCGTCCGGCCGTACCGCTGGGTCGGTCCGCGTTCGCCGGATCGGTTGCACCGGCTGATCCATGCCGGCTGTGACCGGCGGCTCGACGCGCTGGCGTTCACCAGCGCGCCCGGCGTCACGGCGACCCTGGCCGCCGCCCGGACGATCGGCCGCCGGTCCGAGTTCGTCGCGGCGCTGGCGGACGGCGTGCTCCCGATCGCGATCGGTCCACTGACCGCCGCTCCGCTGCGGGCGGCCGGACTGGAACCGGCGGTCCCGGACCCGCATCGGCTCGGCGCGATGATCAGACTGATCTGTGATCGGCTGGGCGGCGAACAGACCCTGCGCTTCCGGTCGGGCGTCGGCAGTTCGCTGGAGCTCCGGGGACGGGTGGTGCTGGTCGACGACCGGCCCGTGACGCTCGCGCCGCACGCGCTGGAGCTGCTTCGGTTGTTGCTGATCAACGACCGGGTGGTCTTGCGCGACGAGCTGATGCGCTGTCTGTCGGATCGGCCCGATGATCCTGCCCCTGACAATCATGCCGCCGACAATCATGCCCCCGACAATCATGCTCTGGATGTCGCGATGAGCCGGTTGCGGCAGAGCCTCGGCGTGCCCGGACTGATCGTCACCGTGGTCCGCCGGGGTTACCGGTTCGCCGGGGTGCGGGTCTCCTGATCGACCGCGGGTTGCATGATGGGCCGGGAGTTCTCCCCCGGCTCCGAACGCATGTCCATCTCGCAGCCAAGTTTTCAGGACAAGGAGAGACCATGAGTGTGACGCTGGAGCCGAGCTCGACGGCGGTCGTGCTGATCGAGTTCCAGAACGACTTCACCAGTGACGGTGGTGTGCTGCACGGCGCGGTCGCGGGGGTGATGGAGTCCACCGGGATGCTCGACAAGACGGTGACCCTGGTCGCCACCGCGCGGGCCGCCGGGGCGACGATCATGCACGCCCCGATCACCTTCGCCGAGGGCTACCACGAGATCTCCGCCCACCCGTACGGCATCCTCAAGGGGGTCGTCGACGGCAACGCGTTCATCAAGGACAGCTGGGGTGCCGCGATCGTCGACGTGCTCGCGCCGCAACCCGGCGACATCGTGGTCGAGGGCAAGCGCGGGCTGGACACCTTCGCCAGCACGAATCTGGACTTCATCCTGCGTAGCAAAGGAATCACGACGATCGTGCTCGGCGGGTTCCTGACCAACTGCTGCGTGGAGTCGACGATGCGCAGCGGCTACGAGAACGGCTACCGGGTGATCACCCTGACCGACTGCGTGGCCGCCACCTCGCAGGCTGAGCACGACAACGCGATCAGCTTCGACTACCCGATGTTCTCGCTGCCGGTCAGCGCCGACGAGGTGATCGACGCACTGGCCGGCGCCCCGTCGGAGATCGCCGACGAGCCGGCACTGGAGCCAGCCCGGTGAGCGGTCTCGGACACGTCGAACCTGGCGGCCGGCCGCTGGTCGACACCCTCCCGGGCGGGGTCGGTCTGGTGAAGCTATCGGTCGGACCGATGGACAACAACGCCTATCTGCTCAGCGCGGGCGGCGTCTCGGTGCTGATCGACGCCGCCAACGACGACGACCGGCTGCTCGCCCTGATCGGCGATCAGCCCGTTGACAGCATCGTCACCACGCACCGGCACGGCGACCACATCCAGGCGCTGGCCGACGTTGCCGAGGCGACCGGTGCCCGGCTGGTGGCGGGCCGACCGGACGTCGACTCGATCGAGCGGGATGCGGGTGTGTCCGGGGTGGTCGGCGTCTGGGACGGCGACAGCGTCGCGCTCGGTGAGGGCTCGTTGGAGGTGATCGGTCTTGTCGGTCACACACCCGGGTCCATCACCCTGGCGTACCTACCCGCCGACGGCCCGGTGCATCTGTTCACCGGCGACAGCCTGTTCCCGGGAGGTCCCGGGAAGACCTTCCGAGCATCGGACTTCACCTCCCTGATGGACGATCTCGAGGCGAAGATCTTCGGCCGGTTCGGCGACGAGACCGTGGTCCACCCGGGCCACGGTGACGACACGACGCTCGGCACCGAACGTCCGCAGCTCGACGCCTGGCGAGCCCGGGGCTGGTGAGTCGTGTCCTGACGCGCGGGCTCAGCCGGCCGCCGCCCGGGCGACTGACCGATCCCGGGCGATCGCGCGGCCGACCTCGCGCGCCTGGAGTCCGACCTCGCGGAGTACGCCGGACAGCACAACGGTGAGCCCGACGAGATAGAGACCTGGCGCGGTCGGCGCGGTCCGGCCGCCACCGATCAGCGGCCGGCCGCGCTCGTCCAACACGCCGAACTCGCCGATCAGCGGACCGAGCCCGGACCCGAAGCCGGTGCCCGCGATGATCGCGTCGGGCTGGATCGACCGGCCGTCGGCCAGCCGCACGTCGGCTCCGTCGATCGAGACGACCTGAGGCACCACGACGATCCGGCCGGACTGGACGGCCGCCACGAACCCGTGGTCCAGGATCGGTACGGTCCGGGTCTGCAGATACTGGCTGAACCCGCGGCCGGACGGCCCCGGGAGGCCGTACCCGGTGAGGTCCGGCAGGCTGATCCGGCGCAGCGCGTTGGTGAGCACGTTGACGGCCGGCTCGGGCACCCGCCGCAGCGCGATCCCGAACGCCTGGCTGGGCAGTCCGGCGATGTCGCGCCGGACGATGTTCGGCGGCCGGCGGACCGAAAGCGAGACCTCGGCGACCCCGCCCAGCTCAGTGGCGATCTCGGCGGCCGAGTTGCCGGCACCGAGGATCAGCACGCGCTGCCCGAGATACGGCGACGGCTCGCGGTACTCGGCCGTGTGCCGGACGGGCCCCGGGAAACTGTCCAGCCCCGGCAGCGCCGGGATCAGCGGGGTATGGCACATCCCGGTGGCGAGCACCACACTGTCGGCCTCGTACGTCCGGCCGGAGGTCTGCAGCCGCCAATGATCGCCGGTCCGCTCAAGGCGCTCCAGCTGCACTCCGAACGTGGGCTGGATGCCGAAATGCGCGGCGTACGCGTCCAGATAGTCGACCAGGTCATCGCGAGCGACCCAGCTGCCGTACCGGCGTGGGATCGGCAGCCCCGGCAGCCCGGAGAATTGCCGGCCGGTGTGCAGCCGAAGGCTGTCGTAGCGCTGCCGCCAGGACGAGCCGATCGAGCCGGCCCGCTCCAGCAGGTCGAATTCAAGGCCACGGCGATTCAGTTCCGCCGCGACGGCGAGTCCCCCGGCACCCGCACCGACAATTACCGTGCGTCGCCCCACCGGCAGCACTGTAGTGCTTCCGAACGCGCTCGGGCAGTTGACATCAGGGGTATTGGGTCTGCGCGACGGCGTACAGCATGCCGGCCAGGGCACCGAGCGCGATGAAAACGGCGAGTAGCAGCAGCAAGCCGCCGCCGGGGGCCGGTCCCGATGTCGCGACGGCGGCCGCCGCAACCCGGTTGCGGCGGTCGGCCAAGAACCAGACGGTCGACGTGACGATCAGCCCGACGATCCCGGCCGGAACCGACCAGTCGCCGATCGACGGCGCCAGTAGCCGGATCGCCAGCAGCGAGCCGGCGAACAACGACAAGATGGTCCGCCGCCAGGCAAGCGCGGTGCGCTCGGGCTGCAGCCCGGAGGCGTACGCGGTGGGCTGGCTCACTGCCGCGTCTTCCCGATCACGCCCGTCTTCCCGATCACGCCCGTCTTCCCGATCACGCCCGTCTCACGTCCACAGCACCCCGAGCAGGAGCACGGCGGCAACCAGGCCGACCCCGGCGCCGACCGGGAGCGCCACCTTGGACGACGGCAACGGACGTTGCTCGCGCATCGCGCGTTCGATAGCGCCCCAGTTGAACCAGGCCAGTAGCGGGACCACCAGACCGAGGACGAGGCATAGCAACGAGGCCGTCAGCCGCAGCCCGGGATTGATCGGGATCGGCAGCGCCTCCAGCGCGACTCCGCCGGCGATCAGCGCGAGCGCGGTCCGGACCCAGGCCAGGAACGTCCGCTCGTTGGCGAGGCTGAACCGGGCGTCCGGTTCCGTGCCGTGGTCGTACACCCAGCGTGGAAAGCGCGGCCGCATGCCACCTCCCGTCACGCCCGGAGCCCCCTTCCTCGGCGCCCGCTCGGATCGGCGGACCCCTCGCGACCCTATCGCCCGCTCGTCGGCAGGAAATCCGCGAATTATCCGAATTCTCGCAAAATAGACCCCCTGCCGGGATAGCGTCCGCGCAGACCACTCGAGGAGGAGATCGGATGATCAGACCCCGACGGACGCTGCCGCTGCTGCTGGCACTGGCCGTGACCACTGCACTGGCCTTCGCCGGACCGGAGGCCGCCACCGCCGGTCCGACCGCCGAGCGCGGGAGCGCCGGCGCAACGGCGGCCGCCGCCGACCTGTCCGGATTGATGCGGACCGAGGCCGCCCTCGCGATGCGCTCGACACCGACCGGTGCCGCCCTCGCCCGGCAGACCACCCTGCCCGGCCTGACCCGGCTGAGCGCGTCCAGCTGTGCCGCCGATCAGGCTCGGCTGGTGGCGAAAGAGATCGCCTCCTATCGCTGCGTCCAGATCCGTCAGCTGCCGGCGACCGCGGCTGAGCGGGTCGGCGCCGGATCGGTCTCGGCGAAGATCGCCTGGCCGTCGGCGTGCAGCTCGGGCACGGGCACCCTGATCGGCTGGACCGCGGTCAGCCGGCGCGCGGCCTGTACCCATCAGCGCTACGGCATCACCGTGGTCGAGGTGCCGTCCGGCAAGGTCGTCGGCACCGCCGTCCTGCACGCGGTGAGCACGATGACCGCGTCGACCAGCAAGGCCAGCTGGCACTCGACCATGTACCTGTGGCTCTGGAGCGCGACCGGCGTCGGTGCGCCGGAGAGCGTGACCGGGAATCTGTTCCCCAGTTGCAGCAAGGGCTGCCTCGGCACCGGAGGGTCCTGGTCGATGCTGTCCGACGACGCCTCCTGGCGGGGATCCGGCAACGTGGACAGCCTGATCGGCAAGCGTGCGATCGACCGGAGCGTCAGCGGGTTCTGGGAGATGAATCTGAGCCGGGCCGGCTGGTCCAACTCGGTCCTGCTGACCACGAATCTGGCCCGGTCGCGCTGCGACGACGCGATCGGTGGCCGGCGCCCCGGCTGTGTCTTCGCCAACATCCCCGGTGTGGTCGGCTTCAGCCAGAAGGCCTACCCGGCCTTCGTCAGCCACATCTACCGGGCCCAGGTGTCCGGGCTGCCGGGCCGGCTGTCGACCGGGACGTACCTGACCCGGCTGGAGAGCGCCACGCTCCGGGCGAAGAACGGCAAGAAGGCCTGTCCCTCGTCGCTGAGCCGGCCCAAGGGCTACCAGTGCGACGAGTACCCCTTCCGGAGCACCCACCAGGGCGCCTACACCAGTCACGCGACCAAGGCCCGGAGCTTCTCCGGCTGCCGGATGAAGGATCCGCGGCGGACCGGGTCGACGGGCTGGAGCCGGTGCTTCATCCCGACCAAGCAGAATCTCGGCGCAGGTGGTGTGCTGTCCGCCTTCTACGGCTCCGAGCGGATCCTGGACGGCGACCGGTTCCAGATCGGCTATCTCCCGTGACGGTGGCCGACGGGGAACGAAGCCCACGGTCGTACGTCGTTCCGGTCGGCTACCACCAGCTGGTCCTGGCGCCGCTGGATGTCGCGCCGATCTGGGACGGCGACGACGCGGCGGCCCTGCTCGAGATCGTGGAGGGGACCAGCGCGATCGTCCTCACCGGGATCGCGGACGGGTACGTCGAGGTGACACTGATCGACGGCCCACCGCCGCCCGGCGGGTCGGGCTGGGAGGAGTCGGCGACCTCCGAGCTGACGGTCGAGGAGAGTCTCTACCTGACCTCCCCGACGACCGACTCGGAGCTCTTCGACCCTGTCTTCGTCCCCGATCGGCCGGGCCGCCAGCAGATCGCCGTCCGGGCGGCGGGCCGATCCGCCCATCCAGACGAGTCGATGGAGGACGAGACGCCGGCGGAGCGCTACCAGATCGCGATCTGGTCCGCGTGAGCTGAGTCTCGAGTCCGTGCTGGTGTCCGGCTCGGTGCGGGACACCAGTACGTTTCTCGACCGGTCAGGCGCGGTCGTGCAGCGTGACCTGGTAGCCGTCGGGGTCGGCAAAGGTGAACGTCCGCCCGAAGGGGCCGTCGATCGGTGCGGAGACGATGATCTGACCGTCGGCGACGAGAGCATCGTGGATGGCCTGGACATCTGTGGCGTGCAGCCAGATCCCGGCACCGATACCGGGCTGGGCAACCGATCCGAGATCGGTGCTCGGAACGACGTCGCGGAGAGCGAACGCGATCGGCTGGGTCTCGAAGACGACGGCGTGCGGAGGTCCCGCCGGCGAGCGGACGAGACCGAGGTACTGCTCGTAGAACGCCTGCGAGACGTCGAGATCGCGGGCCTGGAGCGAGATGAAATCGGGACCGGTGGCGGGCATGACGATACTCCTTCCGGGTATGTCAGTTTTCTGACATCGTGAACCGTATGTCAGAATACTGACATGGGTCAAGACGGCGTCGGTGTCGACCTCGAGACGTCACTGGGTTATCTGCTCAAGGAGGCGTCGAGCGCTCTGCGAGCGGCCATGGAGGAGGTGCTGCGGCCGCTCGGAATGAGCGTGACGCACTACTCCTGCCTGGAGCTGCTGGATCAACGACCGGGCCTGTCGAACTCCGAGCTGGCGCGGGGCGCGTTCGTGACCCGACAGTCGATGAACGTTCTGCTTCAGACCCTGGAACGAGACGGCTACGTGACCAGGCCCGCGGAGGCAGCGGTCGGGAGGGTCCTTCCCACCCGGCTCACGGCTCGCGGCCGACGAAGCCTGAGGAGGGCGACCGTCGCGGTTCGGTCCGTCGAGGTCAAGATGCTGGCCGGCCTGACCGGGAACGACCAGTCGGTCGCCCGCCGGATCCTGCACAGCATGGTCCGTTCCCTACGCGATGATGCGGACGCTGGACAGGTCGTTCCCTGAGGTGCTGGGGATCTCGATCGTGACGGCAACACGGGGCACGTAGGTTGCGGCTATGCGCTTCGCCGTCTCGATCCCTCAGGCCGACCAGAGCAGGTTCGACGCGGCCGGTGTCCGAGACTTCCTGCGCCGCGCCGAGGAGCTGGATCTGGAATCGGCCTGGGTGGTCGAGCAGGTGATCGGGCCGAAGCCGCTGCTCGCTCCGCTGGAGCTGCTCGCCTGGGCGGCCGGCTGCACCGATCGGATCCGGCTGGGCGTCGGCGTCCTCGTCTCGACGCTGCACAACCCAATCCAGCTGGCCGCGTCGATTACCGCGGTCGATCGGCTGAGCCATGGTCGGCTCGATGTCGGGGTCGCCGCCGGCGGCGGCTTCCGGCCGTTCAAGGCGTTCGGTGTCGATCCCGAGACGTTCGTGGCCCGGTTCAACGAGGGTCTGCAACTGATGAAGGCCGCCTGGTCGGATGAGCCGCGGATCACGTTCCACGGCCGGTTCGCCGACGTCGACGATCTGCCGATCCAGCCCAAGCCGGTGCAGCGGCCGCACCCACCGATCTGGTTCGGTGCGAGCGCGCCGCAGGCGCTGGCCCGGGCCGTCCGGCACGGCGACGCGTTTCTCGGCGCGGGCTCGACCAGCACGGCCGCGTTCGCCGGTCAGGTCCGGCTGCTGCGCAGCCGGCTGTTCGCCCAGGGCCGGGACGCGGAGTCGTTCCGGATCGGCAAGCGGGTCTATCTGTGCGTCGACGACGACGCCGACCTGGCCCGCCGGCGGGTGCTGGACGGACTGGGTCGGATGTACGGACGGATGCGGGGAATCGAGGACGTGCCCGTATCGGGGACGCCGGGCCAGGTCGCTGACGGCATCCGGGCCGTCGCGGCCGCCGGTGCCGATCTGGTCGTCCTGAACCCGCTCGGCCTCGATGTGGCCGAGGACCGCGAGCAGCTGGAACGGCTGGCCGCCGACGTGCTCCCGCTGCTGACCTGATCGCCCACCCTCCCCACCCACCCCTTCCGGAAACTGTCGGGTTGCGGCAGCGACACGCCGCAGGCGGGTGTCCCAGGTCGACAGTTTCTGCTCTGCGGCGTCGTCGGCCGAGATCACCCCAGGGCGGTCCGCACCTCGTCGGCCGACGGATTCCGCAGCACCTGGTCCCCCACCAGGACGGTCGGCGTGTATTCGTCGCCATGGTTGTAGCTCCGGACCTCGCGGTTGGCGTCGGCGTCGACCCAGACGTTCACCCAGACGATCCGGCTGTCGTCGCGCAATGACCTGCGCAGCGCGGTGCAGTAACGGCAGGTCGGCTTCCAGAAGGCGATGGCCCGGGCGGGCGTGAGCTGATCGCGCGCCTCGGCCCACGGGGTGTGCGGCTGGCGCCGGAGAGTGGCGACGATCATCCCGCCGCCGATCACCAGCCCGGCCAGTCCCGCCAGGCTCGCGGACACCACCGACGAACGCCAGACCACCGCCGCGACGACCAGGCCGAAGACGGCCACAGCGGCCCCGGAGATGAGATTGGCCCTCATCGCGCTCTCTTCACCCCTCCGACGGTAGTGCGGTCGCCGGACATCGTGTCGCCCATCGACCTGAGCTCGCGCAGCGGAGCCCCCTGACACGTGCGAGGAAATCGCGTCGGGTCGCTCGACGACACGGCCGGCCGACGACCCGTCCGAGCTGGCACCTAGGCTCGATCAATGTGCCCGGCCGACCGCGGCCGGCGCGAGTATCGCGGGGAGGCAACGATGGAATACAGCCGGCTGGGTCGGTCCAATCTGCTGGTCAGCAAGATCTGTCTGGGCACGATGCACTTCGGTCCGCGCGCCGACGAGGAGACGTCGCACGCGATCCTGGATCGTGCGCACGACATGGGCATCAACTACATCGACACCGCCAACGTGTACGGCGGCGAGGCCGGGTTCGGGCGCTCCGAGGAGATCGTCGGCACCTGGTTCGCGAAGCGACCGGGGATCCGGGACGAGGTGGTGCTGGCCACCAAGCAGTTCCACGGTCAGCATCCGGACCGTCCGAACGGCGCCCGGGGGTTCTCCGCATACCGGTTCCGGCAGGCGCTGATCGACTCGCTGGAGCGGCTGCAGACGGACCGGATCGACGTGTACCAGACCCACCACATCGACCGAACGGTCAGCCAGGAGGAGTTCTGGGGGACGTACGAGCGAGCGATCGCCGACGGCGACGTGCTCTACGCCGGGTCGAGCAACTTCTCGGGCTGGGGCCTGGCGACGTACCAGTCGCATGCCTGGCAGCGCGGCGGGGTCGGGTTCATCTCCGAGCAGACGCAGTACAACCTGCTCAGTCGGGTGCCCGAGATGGAGGTGCTGCCGGCGGCGAAGCACTTCGGCATCGGCGGGATGATCTACATGCCGCTGGCGGGTGGTCTGCTCACCGGCAAGGTGGCCTCGATGGACGGCTCGCGGACCGCCCAGGTCGAACAGGAGTATGGGATCAGCCTCGGCCCCGAGAACACCCAGTTCGCCGACTATTCCGCGCTCTGCCAGGACATCGGGGAAACCGAGACCGCGGTAGCGATCGCCTGGACGCTGCACCACCCGGCCGTCGACACCGCGATCGTCGGGATCCGGACGCCTCAGCAGCTGGACGGTCTGGATCGGGCCGCCGAGCTGGAGCTGTCGGCCGAGACGCTGGACGCGCTGGACGAGATCTTCGACATCAACAAGGGCCGCAAGATCATGAAGGGCGAGTCGCCGGAGGCCCACGCCTGGTGATCACGGCTGCTACGACCGCGGTGATCCGAGCTCGGATGGCACGCCGTGCATCGGCAGGACCAACTCGTCGCGGTGCTCGAAGCTGGTTGCCAGATAGCGTCCGATCGCGTCCAGACCGTCGGTCGCCGCAGCCAGCGCGTGCTCGGCGTCGGCGATCAGCAGACCGTACGCCCGGACCTGCAGCGCGCTGAGCAGCGCCTGCCGGCTCGGGTACCGCCGGTAGAGGGTGCCGACCCCAACGCCGGCATCGGCGGCGATCTGCGCCATCGGCACCTGCCGACCCTCGGTCACCCCGGCTCGGATGGCGGCGGCCATCAACCGTTCGGCGTTCTGCGCCGCATCGCGTCGGAGCCTGCGCTCGCTGCCCGCCGTCACCACCCGAAGACTCCCGGCAGCTGTACCCGACCGCAAGCTCGCCCGCGCTCGCGAGGCATTGCGAAGCACGGTCCGGATTCAGACAACGTTGGCAGGACTCACTGACCGGCGACCCTGCCGAGCAACGCGCGTAGCTGGGCCGCCTCGGTCTCGTCGAGTCCGCTGAGCAGCTGTCGTTCCGCCGCGTCGCTGGCCCGGATGCCACGCCGCAGCGTCTTGCGACCGGCAGCGGTGACCTCGAGCACGTTGCGGCGCCGATCATCGGCGTCCACCCGACGCGCCAGCAGCCCCTTGGTCTCCAGCCCGTCGAGCAGGGCGACCATGGTGGTTCGATCGACCCCGAGGCCCTCGGCCGCCTGCTGTTGGGACCCGGGCTCCCGGCCGGCGAGGAAGAGCAACACGGCCAGCTCGCGACCGCTGATCCCCAACGGTGCCAAGCTCTCACGTTGCAGCTGCTCGATCTCGAGCAGTGCATGCTTGAGCAGATACGTGAGCCGCAAGCCGAGCTCCGGCCCCACATCCAGCTCGTGACCCACTCCCTCAGCGTAGTGCTAGGCTGATCGTCAGTCTTACTGATGATCAGCGAAAGGGAACATCATGACGACACTTCTCCTGACCGGAGCCGGCGGTCTGGTGGGGTCGCGGCTCCTCCCTCGCCTCGTCGACACCGGCTTCGACTGTCGGGCACTGACCCGGCGAGAGATCACCCTCCCGCACGGCGTGACAGACATCCGCGGCGACCTGGCCGATCCCGACTCCCTCAGCGCTGCAGTTGACGGTGTCGACGCGGTCATCCATCTGGCAGCCCTCTTCCGGACGACCGATGAGGAAGCGATCTGGCGAGCGAACCTCGACGGGACCCGGAACCTGCTCGCGGCGGCCGGCGCCCACGCGCCTCAGGCCCGGTTCGTCATGGCCAGCACCGGCAACGTGTATGACGCCGATGCTTCCCGCCCGGCCCTGGAGACCGACGCGTGCTCGCCGACCGCCGCCTATCCGGCCAGCAAGGTGGCCGCCGAGCAGCTGCTGCGGGACAGCGGTCTGACCTGGGCCATTCTGCGGCTGCCGTTCGTCTACGGCGACGGCGACGGACATCTAGGGTCGATGCCGGCGCTGGCCGCTCGTTTCGGGCTGCACCCGGCCCATGCCTACTCGGTGGCGCACCATCGCGACATCGCCGCCGTGATGGGCCTCGCGCTCACCGGCGTCATGGACGATCGGGTGGTCAACGTGACCGACGACGCCCCGATCACCACGTACGAGATGACCGTGCTCGCCGGCCAGCCGATGGCGGGGTCGGCCGATCCTCTGATCAACCCGTGGTCGGGCCGGATGGACGGCACCCTGGTCCGCGAGCTCGGCTTCCGACCGACCGTGCCGACGATCTGGGCGGCGGCCCGGGAGGAGATTCTCTAGGGTCGCGCTAGGGATGTAGCGCGACCCCAAACCAGGAGGCCAGCTGTTCGGGGGTCGGGAAGATGCTCATGTCGATTCCGAGCGGTGAAAGGGATTCTTCCGGACCTGCACACTCAGATCGCGGTAGTTCCGGTACGCCGTGGCGCCGGTTGGCAGGGGAGCTCGAAGTCGGCGAACAGCTGCAGAAGTGGAGCGCGGAGTAGTCGTCGCTCTGTCCATCGCATGGGTGAACGGTCGCATGGGTGAACATATGTCGATGTCCGGCTTCATCAGGCTCGGTCGGGCGTGCTGGCCTCGGTCGCTTCGCGGAGTAGGTGCCAGCCAACTGCGGAAAACCCGGCGATGAGCATCCCGTCCGAGATGACGATGCCGAGCAGCATGTGCCCGGTCGATCCCAGCAGACCCTCAGCGCTGTCGACCACCCCGCAGAGAGCGATCAGGACCGCGGCCCAGCGCGGACCGATGCCGGCGCGCCAGAAACCGATGCCCAGCAGCACGAATGCGATCACCAGGACGTAGTGGCCGGTGATGGCAATCGGCGCGAGCGGGCTGCGCTCGACCGCCTTAATGGCAGAGATCATGGCGCCCCGGTCCAGCCCAGGTCCGCTGATCGCCAAGAACGCCACATTCACGCCGAGGAGCAGGGTGTTGGCAAGCATCGCCCACAGGGTCATTGCCAGGCCGCTGGAGACCAGGACCCGACCGCGGGTGAGCCGCCGGGCGGCGACTGCGAACAGTCCCCACAGGAAGAACGCGGCCGAGAGCAGAGAGAGCATGATGGAGCCTGCGGTCGCGCCGGGATTGGCAGCGAGCTGGGTGAGGATCTGGTTCGGGTCGTCAGTGCCTTCCTGGGTCAGCGCTTCGGCGGCAGTGAAGCACAGCGGCCCGAGCAGCAGGCACGCGGCGCCGACGGCGCGCCGAGCCGGTCCGAGTACGACGGGTGCGGGTGCGGGCGCGGCGGCCCGGGTGACGGGCGTGGTAGCGACGGTCATGACGGCTCCTTGGGTTGCTGGCCCGACCGATGTCGGGTCATCCGGTGGCCCGGCCGGATCGACGGGCCGGTTTCGAGGCTAAGGACGAAGCGGCCTCGGAACCCAGCAGGCTGACCGGACAGGCTGGGAGGGTGGGCGGCGCGGCTTTCCGCCATCGCAATGGCGGCCTGCCGGGGTGCGCCCGTGGCGCGTACGCCCGAGAATGTTGTCGTGACGATGCGCCCGCTAGAACTCGCCTTGTTCAGCGCGGGTATCGCGGGCGTGTTGGCAATGCCGATCTGCGGCGTGGTGGCGGGTCACTCGGGCGAGGCACTGCTGCCGGTGTCGAACTCGCTCAGCTACCTGTTGGTCGGAGGCTACGCCGCGTGGCGTCGCCCGGAGCACAGGGCCGCTCGCCGCATGCTGGCCTGGGGCGCATTGCTCGCGATCGCGTACGGCTGGGGGGCGGTGTATTCCGCCGTGGTCGCAGATGGTCCGATTCCGCGCTGGGGCTACCTCGGGCTGCTGGCTTTGAACGTGCTCGGCTGGCTCTCCTCGACTGCGGCTCTGGCGTTCCTTGTGGTGTTTCCCGACGGGGAGTATCGAACCCGGATCGAGCGGACGGTGGTGCACACGGCCCTGATCCTGCTGCCGCTCGTGGCGCTGGGCGAGCTCCTGGGGCAGCCGGCGATCTCCTCGACGGACTTCGTGTGGGGTAACGGCGAGGCAGCGCCGAACCCGATGGCGATCGCGGGCCTGAGTGGGCTCGGCACGGCCGCAGAGTGGGCGATGCGGATGATCTCTCCGGCCGCCTTGTTGACCGGGGCGGCGTTCCTTCTCGTTCGCTGGTTCAGATCGGGTGCCGCGGACCGGCGCCGGATCCAATGGCCGCTCGCCGCGGTCGCGCTGGCCGGTGTGCTGTCGATCGGGCTCGGCGCGTTGTCGACGTTCGGTCCGGAGCTGCCGACCTGGCTGCAGGTGATCGTTTTCCTGCCGGTCGTGTTCCTCGTCCCGGCCGGGCTCTTGATCGGCATGCTGTTCTACGACCTACTCGACCTGGGCGTCGTGATCCGTCGATCGGCGCTGTACGTGGCGCTGTGGTTGGCGATCACAGCCGGCTACCTGCTGCTTGCCGGGATTGCAGGCATTGTCGCCGCCCAACGCCTGCCGATGGCGATGGTGGTTGCTACGACCGTCGTCGTTGTCGCGTTGGGCGCGGTGGGTCGGCACCGGTTGACCGCACTGGCCGACCGTACCGTCTTCGGGCGACGGGTAGACCAGGCGGCGTTGATCGGTGACGTCGGGCGGCGGCTAGCGGATGGTTCGGATCCGGCGGAGATCGCCGCGACGCTGGCTGAGGCCGCGCGTCAGGGAGTACGCGCGGAGTGGGCGTCGGTGATCATCGGCGAGGCGCGCGCGACCGCCGCCACCGGATCGACGGAGAGCATTGACGCTGACCGGGCACCGTCGCTGGCGGTCCCACTGACCGCGGATGGCGTCGGCCGGGTGGAGATCGCCTGTGGGCCGCGGGAGATCGGGTCGTACTCAGCGCGTGACCGGCGAGTGTTGGAGACGCTGGCTCGGACCGCGGCGTTGGCGGCGGCCAATGCTGCGCTCTCCGCCGACCTGGCCGCGAAGGTCGCCGATCTGGAGACCTCCCGGTCCAGGATTCTGCGCGCAGAAGAGGCGGGGCGGCGTCGGCTCGAACGCGACCTGCACGACGGTGTTCAACAAGACCTCGTCGGCCTGCTGGCCCGGCTTGGGCTGGTCGCCAACCAGCTCAAGCGCGACCCGGTGCTGGCCCGCCGGACGCTCGCCGATGCACACGCAGACACCCGACGGACCTTGGAGGATCTGCAGGAGCTGGTGCGTGGGATCCATCCGACCCTGCTGACGGACCGCGGGCTGCTCGCCGCCGTCGAGGAACGCGCAGCCCGGATGCCGATGCCGGTGATAGTAGAGAGTGACTACGCCACCCGGTCGGCGCGGCTTCCGGCCGACGTCGAGGGCGCAGCGTACTTCGCAGTGGCGGAGTGCCTCACGAACGCGGCCAAGCACGCCCAGGCGCGGACCGCCACCGTGCGCTTCAACAGCGAGGATCGGGCGATGCGGTTCGAGGTCTGCGACGACGGCCGCGGATTCGACCCGACGACAGCGCGCGGGACCGGTCTGGACGGCCTGCGGGACCGGATCGAGGCCCTCGGCGGAAAACTCCAAATCAACAGCGAGGCCGGGCACGGCACCTGCGTGTCGGTGCTGATGCCAACAACGGGCGCCACCGGTGGCTGACCGGTTGCGGGTGGTCATCGCCGAGGACAACTTCCTGGTCCGGGAGGGCACCCGACGGCTGCTGGAGGACTCGGGCGAGGTCGAGGTGCTGGCCGGAGTCGAGACCGCCGACGCTCTCCTCGACGCGGTGGCCCGGCTGCAACCGGATGTGGTCATCACCGACATCCGCATGCCCCCGGGCCACTCCACCGAGGGAATCGTCGCGGCGCAGGCCATCCGAGCCGCCCACCCGCGGATCGGCGTCGTCGTGCTATCGCAATACTCGGACGCGGACTACGCCGTCCAGCTCCTGTCCGACGGGACTGGCGGACTCGGCTACCTGCTCAAGTCAAACGTGGGCAATCTCGACGACGTGCTGCGCGCGCTGCGAGAAGTCGCGGCCGGACGCTCGGTGGTGGACCCCGGCGTCGTCCAGCGGCTCGTCGAACGGCGCGTGTCGCCGGAGTCCCCAGTGCGCTCACTGGCCCCACGGGAGCTGGAAGTGCTCCGAGAGATGGCGGAGGGACGGACGAACGCCGCCATTGCGGCGACCCTGTACCTCTCGGAGTCGACCGTGGAGAAGCACGTGAACGCCATCTTCGGCAAGCTCGGCCTTACCCAGGAACCCACCGTCAGCCGCCGGGTGGCCGCCGTACTGTCCTACCTTCGCGACACCACCAAACACTGACCTGAGCCCGAATGTCGATTCACCACCGGAGGGTGTGAAGGCCGGCAACGACGAATTGTCGTCCGGCTGGCTCCCCGCACGGCTCGGGAATCTCGCTAAATGATGCGGCAACTCGGCAACGTCGTAGCCCGGACCTGCGATTCACCGGTCCGTTCATCCTCACGGCCATCGAGGCTATCGGTGGGCGAGGAAAATCCACACCCGATATAGCCGAGCCGCCCTACCAAATCAACCAGTACGAGATCCGACGCCCAGCCAGGCTTGGCCAGTACCGACCTAGCTGCCTGCGATGTTCGCCCCCCACCACCTCACGCAGCTGGCACAGCCGGGCGGGCGATCCGGCGGGTCCACGCGGAACGGTTGCCTGGCTGGGGATCGCTGGTGGTGGACGCCGGCCCATACGAGCACGCTCGCGGGCGGCACGACACCTGGCGCGACGCGATCGGCGAGCAGTTGTCCGGCCTCGGCGCTCTGGTCGCCGCCGGCATTCTCGACGCCTAGCTGTCGACGGCCGCCCGTGCGTCCGTTCTAGTCCCCAGGCTCCTGGACTACGCCGGTCCGGCCGTTCTGCTGCACAACGACCTGAAGCCCGCCCACCTGTTCGCCACCACCAGGCACGGGCGCGCCCGGCTCAGCGGCATCGTCGACTGGGGCGACGCCACCGTCGGCGACCCACTCGCGGATCTGGCCCGGCTCTCGATGACCGGCCGCGACGCGCTCACCGCGTTCGCGGCCGGCTACGGCGTCGCGTTGACCCCGGCAGTCCGCGAGGTGCTCGCGCCGCTACCGGGTGCTCTGGAACGTCGCGGCGCTGAGCTATGAACACCGCGCCGGTGGGGACTGGTTCGACGTCTACCGGCAGCGGCTCGTCGACGACGTCCGGCTCCTGGCCGACCGTTCTATCTAGACGGTCACCTCCATTGGCCGGGTGAACTCGGCGAGAAAGTCGCGGCGTCGTGTCGATCTGCCGGCAGGCCCGTTCGACGCTCGAGTGAGGTGGGGAAGAATCGGTCACCGGGACCGGCCCCGGCATCCTCGAAGGAGTCAGCGATGAGGGTCATGATTCTCGGCAGGGCTACGGCCCAGTCGGAGGCCGGCGAGCTGCCCACGCCCGAGGAGTTCACGGCGATGGAGCAGTTCAACGAGCAGCTCGCCGTTGCGGGCATCGTGTTGGCCGCGGACGGCCTGCAAGCGTCCAGCAAGGGCAAGCGAGTCGCCTTCGACACCGGCGGCACCTCCACGGTGATCGACGGTCCGTTCGCCGAGTCGAAGGAACTGATCGCCGGCTACTCGATCTGGGAAGTCTCCTCGATGGAGGAAGCGGTCGAGTGGGTCAAGCGTTCACCGGTCCGTGACGGGGTGGTCGAGATCCGCAAGATCCTGGACGCCTCCGACTTCGCCGACCTGTTCCCGGCCGAGCCCGACGTGGCCGGCGGGCAGCACCACGCCGAACCCACGTCCGAGTAGCGCCGGGCCCAGGTGAGCTCGGCGACGCGGCAGGCGATCGACGCGGTCTGGCGGATCGAGTCGGCCAGACTGATCGCCGGATTGGCCCGGCTCGTCGGCGACGTCGGACTGGCCGAGGACCTCGCCCACGACGCGGTCGTGGCCGCGCTCACCCAGTGGCCCGAGTCGGGGATCCCCGACAACCCCGGCGGCTGGCTGATGACGGTGGCGCGACGGCGTGGAGTCGACGCGATCCGCCGGGCGGCGACCCTGCGCAGCAAGGTCGAACTGCTCGGCCGCGAGCGCGCGGTGTCCGAGAGTCCGACCGACGACATCGAGGTGGCCGCGCACGTGGACGACGACGTACTGCGGCTGATGTTCACCGCCTGCCACCCGGTGCTCCCGGTCGACGCCCGGATCGCACTCACCTGCAAGCTGGTCGCCGGGCTGTCGACCGAGGAGATCGCCCGGGCGTTCCTGGTCAAGCCCGCCACCATGGCGGCCCGGATCACCCGCGCGAAGAAGTCCCTCACCGAGGCGTCCGTGCCGTTCGAGGTTCCGGTCGGCCAGCCGCTCCTCGACCGGCTGGGCGCCGTGCTCGAGACCGTCTATCTGATCTTCAACGAGGGCTACACCGCAACCGCGGGTGCGCAGTGGGCTCGCGCGGAGCTCTGCCAGGAGGCGATGCGGCTCGGTCGGATGCTCGCCGCACTTTCGCCACGCCAGTCCGAGACCCATGCCCTGGTGGCATTGATGGAGCTTCAGGCATCGCGGTTCAGGGCCCGGGCCGGACAGGGCGGCGCGGTGATCACCCTCGACCGGCAGGACCGCGTTCGCTGGGACCGGTTGCTGATCACACACGGGCTCGCGGCCCTCGAACGCGCGGAGGAACTCGGTGGCGCCGGTCGCTATGCGATCCAGGCCGAGATCGCCGCCTGTCATGCGCGCGCGGCGCATTTCGAGGACACTGACTGGACCCGAATCGCTTTGCTGTACAGCGATCTCGTCGCGCTCACCGGCTCACCGGTCGTCGAGCTGAACCGTGCGGTGGCGGTCTCGATGGCGGACGGACCGGTCGCCGGACTCGCGGTGGTCGACAGCCTGCTCGAGGTCCCTGCGCTACGCAGCTACCATCTACTGCCGAGTGTCCGCGGCGACCTGCTCGCCAAGCTGGGCCGCACTCTCGAGGCACGAGCCGAGTTCGAGCGCGCCGCCGGGCTTACCGCCAACGAGGTCGAGATCGCCCACCTGCTCGCCCGGGCCGGCAGTCTGTGATCAAGACCGTCCGACAGCGGCATAGCGATCGTCGCCGATCGGCCCACTCCAATAGGGCGGATCGTCGAGGCGGTTCGATCGTCGCCTGCCAACCAGCCGCGGCGAGCAGCGTGGCTGTCTCCTGGCGCGCCAGGCCCGGCACCGGTCGACCAGCGGCCCTCGATGAGCACGATCCGGCCGCCCGAGCAGAGCAGTCCGGACCAGCGCTGAAGTGCGCCGGCCGGATCGGGCAGCGCCCACAGGAGATGGCGGCACAGCACGACGTCGTAGGTCCGTTCCGCCAGCTGCGTGTCCGCGGCATCGCCGTGGGAGAAGGTGACTTGGTCGAAGGCACGGGTCTTGGCGCGGGCGATCTCGAGCATCTTCTCGGAGAGGTCGATGCCGTCGACGCGGTGGCCGAGCTCGGCCGCGAGGATCGTGAGACTGCCGGTTCCGCAGTCCAGGTCGGCGATCCTCGACGGTGGTGCGGGCAGCAGCCGAGTCAGCAGGGCGGCCCACGCCGACCGTACTTCGGGGTCGAGCAGACCATGATCCGCCGAGCGGTCGAAGGTCGCCGCGGCGTCGTCCCACTCGTTCATCGCGTCATCTTGTCGACCCATCGCCGCCATCGAAGCGCTTGGGGTCGAACTCCTGCGTGCCGTGCTCGATCGACCAGGCGGCGGCGTGCGGCATCAGGTCCTCGATCGTCACGGCGGGCGCGCACCGTCCGCGGTCGGGAGCAGCACCCGAATTCCCGGGTGGTAGTCGAACAGATCTGCCGATCCCGGCCGCACGGTCCGACGACACCGCGGCCGTGGTTGCCTACCGCCACGATCGCTTCGATCCGCCGGGCTCCGTGGGCCCTTGCCGTCGCCAGCGCGACGAGCTCGGCGCACGGTCCCAGCCGAAGTGGGCCAGATTCACCCCGACGTGGATGCGGCCTTCGCTGTCGCGGACGGCGGCGCCCATCGTGTGCACGCCGTTCTCGTCGGGCCCCGAGGTGTCGGCGTTCGCGTCGATCGCGGCCCGCGCCGCCTCGATCAGCTCTCGATCCGTGTCGGTCGGCAGCTCCACGGTCACCTCCCGATCATCCCCGGCCCGTTCCGAAAGACATCGGCGGATCTGGCCGCGACTTCTCGGCCGATCCGCCGATGTCTTGCCTGCTAGCGCTCCCGGACGGTGTACGTCAGGTGGGTAGCCCGATCGCTCGACTCGGCGCGCACCTGGGTGAGGGCGATCCGACCCGCGTCGACGCCGTCGAAGAGACGGATGCCGGCGCCGAACAGGACCGGCGACAGCGAGATGGTGAACTCCTCGACGAGGCCGGCGTTCAGGTACTCCAGGATCGTCTCGCCACCGCCCCCGATCCGGACGTCGCGCTCGCCGGCGGCCTCGCGGGCGCGGTCGAGGGCGGCCTCGATGCCGTCGTTGACGAAGTGGAACGTCGGTCCCGCCCGGCCGCTCCCACGGGTCGCGCTTCTCATGGGTCACTACGAACACCGGCGTATGGAACGGCGCCTCCGGCGGCCACATCTCCTCGCCGGCGTCGAACATTCGCTTGCCCAGCACGCTGGCCCCGGTGCGCTCGTACGTCGCCCGCGCGATGTCGTTGTCGAGTCCCTCCTCGCCGCCTCCGCCGAGCTTCACGTTCTCCCGGAAGAATCGCGTGCGGGAAGACCCAGCGCTGCAGCTCCATCCACTGCCGGCCCATCAGCTCCCCGAGCGACCCGGGAGCGATGAATCCGTCCAGCGACATCGAGACAGCGAAGAAGACGGTGCCGGCCATCACCGCTCTCCTTCGTTCGACCTCGACGGATGCGACATCGTCTCGGTGACATAGGCAGCCAGCTGGCTCAGCGTCTGCCGGCCACCCTCGATCGCGTGGTAATTGTGGACCGCCTCGTCACGAAGTTCCTTGCTGGGGAAAGACTGCGTGCATCTCGACCCGCGTCGCCGGGCCATCGGGCGCGAGCGTGATCACTGACTCGAACGCGTTCGGGTCGTCGCGGAACGCCCCGTGCAACATGGCGATCCGCTCCGGTGGTACGACCTCGGTCCAGATGATCCACTCGGAGTAGTCCGTGCCGTCCGGTCCGTGCATGGTGAAGATCCACTCCCCGCCGACCCGGAGCTCGAAGGCGCGCGTCGTCGTGCTGAACCCCTCGGGTCCCCACCATTTGGACAGATGTCTGACCTCCGTGAAGGCCTCGAACACCAGCTCCGGCGGGGCGCTGATCATCCGGGAGATACTGATCTCTCGGTCGGCCGTCGCGGAGTCCGCCGGCGCTGTCTGGTCCGTGGTGCTCACTTCTCATCCTCTCGTTTCGTCTGCTGCAGCTCACTCAGGTACGCATCCAGTCGGTCGAAGCTGGCGTGCCAGAACTGCTCGAACCCACCGGTCCACTCGTGGACGGGCCGCAGCCCGCCGGCGTCAAGGGCGTACAGCCGCTGTTTGCCTGCCCTTCGGTCACGCACCAGTCCGACCTCGCGCAACACCCGGAGATGTTTGGACGTCCCCGGCTGGCTCATCCCCAACTCCTCGGCCAGCTCGGTGACCGGGCGCTCCCCCGCCCGCAGCAAGACGAGGATGTCCCGGCGTTGCGGCTCGGCGATCGCGTTGAAGACATCCGATGTCGTCGCTGCCCTGGCCACATTCACCATCATATGCCGATATGGGTATGCGTCAAGCCCGACGAGGTCCGGTCACACTCCATCGCCGAGAATCGTCGACGGGGCAGAAGCGTTTCACTCACCGAGAAGAGGACGACATGCCCAGCACGAAGAAGAGCTCTGGATTCACCGACGCCGAGAAGTCGGCGATGAAGGCCCGCGCCGAGGAACTGCGGTCTTCCGGCCGGGGCGGCGCGAAGAAGGCAGAGGAGGCCCAGGCCTGCCTGGACGCGATCGCGGCCATGCCGGACGACGATCGGGCGCTCGCGGAACGCGTACATACGCTGGTCGGCGAGGCCGCGCCCGAGCTGCGCCCGAAGACCTGGTACGGCATGCCGGCGTACGTCCACGAAGACGGCAAGGTCGTCTGCTTCTTCAAGCCCGCCTCGAAGTTCGGCGCGCGGTACGCGACGCTGGGTTTCAACGATGTCGCGAAGCTCGACGACGGCGACCTCTGGCCGACGGAGTACGCGGTCACCAGCGTGTCCACGTCCGTCACCTCGACGCTCGAGAAGCTGCTCAAGAAGGCGGTCGGAACGTGACCGTCTGGTGATCGCTGCAACGTCGGACGAACATACGTACGATTTTGTCAGAGGTTGCCGTAGCGTTTCGGTATGACAGCAGCGATGGTGATCGAGCCGGCCGGGGAGTGCTGCTCGGCTGCTGCGGTGTCGTCGTGGCTGACCGAAACCCTTGAGCGGTTGGGCCGACTCGTGCTGGATCCGGAGCCGCCCGATGATGCGGATCGACCGGATCGGCCTGCTGGAACAGCTGAAGGGTGCGATCGAGGCGGTCCGGGCTGTGGAGTCGGTCCGGTTCGCGAGATCGCAGGTCGAGGCGCAGCAAAGTCTCGACGTGGATCCGCGGCGGGTTGGTCGGGGTATTGCCGACCAGCTCGCGCTGGCCTGCCGGTCAGTCCGTCGGAGGGGTCGCATCGGCTCCGGGTCGCCCGGGATCTCGCTGGACATGCCACCCACCCTCGGCGCGTTGACTGGTGGGGAGATCGGGCCGTGGACGGCCCGACTGATCACGGAGAGTTGAACCACTTCCCGTCGGCGACTCGCCGCCAGATCGACACTGAGCTGCCCGACGAGCGGATGGGTGACCACATCCCGCCGGTGCGTCGACGCCGGCCCGACCATCGTCGATAACGGTCGTGTGTGTGCGAACGCGGCAACTTGGTCCGCGAAATGCCCGGCTGGACCGCCCGTCTCACCAACCCCGGTAGCCACACCGTCGAGACCACCACCACCCCAACCGGCCACCACTACCTCAGCCGATCACCCGAACCACCCTGAGCGGCGAACTCATCAAAGCGCGAGCCCGGATCGCGGTGGCGGCGTCGTGTACGACCTGCTCACCGCCCGGGCGCCCTACGTCCCCGTCGTGTCGTGGAGATTCTGCAAGTCCTTATCAACCCGGTTGCCTCGCGGACCCGGATCGGATTGGCTGGGGCCGTGACTGGATGTCCGATCACCGAGACGGTGGGTTCCGGTTCGGGAGCTGATCTGACGCTGAGCTCCTACGATGCTGCAGCCGAGACCTACGTTCGCGAGTCACAAGCACCGCGAGATCGTCTCGTGCAGTTCTTGGAGACGTTTGTTTCAGCGGTTGGATCGGGAACCGTGCTCGAGCTCGGCAGCGGTCCGGGCTGGGATGCCGATCAGCTCGAGCGACCCGGACTCTCCGTGATCCGTACGGATGGTGCTGCCGCGTTTGTCCAGCGGCTCCGCGAGCTGGGCCACGAAGCACACGTGCTCGATGTTCGCGCGGCGCACTTCGGCGGCCCGTACGACGGCGTCCTGGCCAGCGCGGTCCTTCTCCACGTGTCGCGCCAGGAGCTGCTGCAGGTCCTGGGCCGGGTCCATCGCGCTGTCCGAGACGCGGGAGTATTCGGCTTCACTCTCAAAGAGGGCGACGGAGACGCCTGGACCCGGGCCAAGATCGATCTTCCTCGCTACTTCGTCTACTGGCGTGAGCCAGAGCTGCGCAACGCTCTGCGAAGCACGGGCTGGCGTGTCGTCTCGATCGATCACGTCGCCGGCCGGCGCGACGATTGGCTGTATGTCCTGGCGACACCGACATGACCAGTGTCGTCCTGCACCCTCGACGCGTGCGGTGCTCAGTTGCGCTGCTCAGGGTGGCCTCAGTGTCGGCCGCGAAGCTGGAGAGGTGACTGAGCGGCGCAAGACCATCAGTCGACGGAGTCTCGGGTCGATGGGTCTCGGGCTCGCCGTGGGAGCCGTCGGTTGCGGCCCACCCGCAGCCCAGGAATCGGCCCGGCCGCTCCCGCAGGCGACAACGGCTCCGTCGTCCTCACCCTCGTCCTCGTCCTCGTCCTCGTCCCCGCCAGCGGCGGCGTCGGCGTCGCCGCTCCCGTCCGTTGCCGGTACGACGCCGACGGCGGCCTTACCTCCGATCAGGCGGTGGCAGCCGAATGCGGGTGATGTCCAGCCACAAGCCAAGCTGCGTGCTGTCCGGCTCATCGAGGCGATCGGCTCCTGGACCGCCGAGGCTGGGAAAGCTTCCGCAGCGAAACGAGTCTCAGCCATCGGCGAGAACCCGCGGCTGATCACCCAGGCCGCGGCACTACTGGGCGACGCCGATCAGGCGGCGATAGAGATCGTCGATGCCCAGTACGGCGGCATTCTGACGGACGCGGCGAGCGTTCTCGTGGTATGTCGGCAGTGGCGCGTGAAGGGTCCGTCGGTCGTTTCGGGTGGCACGACGGTCGACGTGCGGCTGACCTGGGGTGCGCGCGGCTGGCGCGTCATCGCGTTGCATCCAGCCGATCCGGGTCGCCCGACGCCACATCCGTCGGCGCCAGCTTCGGCCGTGCTGGCCAGCGGTCGGATCGACCTGCCACCCGCGGCGGCGGCAGACGTGGCGTCCGGACTCGTCCACCCTGTGGTGCTGAATGCGCTACTGCATCTGGCCCACACATACCGAATCGGCGTGAGTGTCGTTCGGTCAGGCCATCCGATCTATGTCTTCGGCACCAGCCGACTGAGTGATCATCCGCGCGGACGCGCGTTCGACACATGGCGAATCGACGGTCGTGCGGTCGTCGACCGGGCCACCTCAAAGGGCTTGGTCACCGCGTTCATGCATGACGCCGCAGCAGCAGGCTCGTACAACGTCGGCGGCCCGTACCTGCTCGGTGGGACAGGAAACCAGTACTTCAGTGACGCGACCCACCATGATCACGTCCATGCGGGCTTCGTCGGCTGACATCTCGACCGCCGACGCAGCGTCCGGCTGCCGACTCTCGGAAGTGGCACTCCGGCCGGGTGCGACATCCGCGCGGCTGACTCAGTGTGCTGGTCAGGACCTTCGGATGCCGGTCAGCGTTCCGGACGCCAGGACGTGTCCCTCGAGTGCTGCCGGCAGTCGGTCGGCGTCGGCGACCGTGGCGAGGTCGACAATGGTGTCGAGCGCGTACAGGTGAAATCGGTAGTGGTGGGTGCCGTGGCCCGGGAGCGGTCTGGGGCCCGCATAACGGGCCCGGCCGCTGTGGTCGGGCAGGAACTGGATGTCCGGATTGTCCGGTGACAAAGCACCCTCGGGCAGGCCGACATCGTTCGGTGCGAACGCCGCGACAGTGTGGATGCCCGGAACGGATCCCGGGCTGTCGACGTCTTCGAGCACGAGCACCAGGCACGTCGTGTCCGACGAAAGCACATCCCAACTGAGACCGGGCGAGATGTCATCGCCGATGAACCGTCCACAGTGCCGTGCGGGAATCTCGTGTCCGTTGTCGAAGCTCGGAGAGGCCAGATCGATGCGCCGGTCGGTCCGCAGCTCGGGCGCATGGGAGATGCTCTTCGCCTCGTCCGCACGCCGGTTACTGAGCACCCAACCGAGGGGCATGAGAAGTGCTTCGACGGGATGCATGGTGCTCCTGATCATGAGTCGGCGATTCGGAGGAGGATGGCGGCGGCCCGAGAGATCGTTGCCCGCTCGTCGGCGGTGAGCTCGGCGAGACGCGCGTTCAGCCACTCATGACGGTGCCGGCGGGACACCGTGGACGCGTTCTTGCCCGCGTCGGTCAGCGTGAACAAGACTTTGCGCCGATCCTCGGTGGCGCGGGACTTCGTCACGTACGAGAGCTTCTCGAGTCGTCGGATTGTCTGACTCATCGAGCCGAGCGTGACGTGCCCGCTGGCGGCCAGGTCGCTCAGGCTCCGCGGACCTTGCTTGTCGAGGACGATGAGCACCAGCAGCGCCGAGTCGCCGACCTCGCCTTCGACCCGCTCTGAACGGAATCGGCTGTAGAGCCGGACGACCGCACGCCGTACGTCTGCACCGATCTGCTCGACCTGCGCACCCACCTGTCCTCCCAATGCTTAGTATTACATAGCATCTGATCCAGGTCGCCGGCAAACAACTACCCGGCGCCCCCGGACTTACCTTCAGGGCGTGAGCCACGATGTCCCGTGTAGGCGCGAAGACGACGACCTACCAGACGAGTCCATCTAGATGGTTATGGCCGGAAAGCAGGCGAGCGATGCGGTCCTGCGCCGCTTCGCGTATGTCAGGCAGGGGGTGGTGTGCGTATAGCGCGAGCTCCCCCTGCATGTCATAGAAGAGCAACCGCTCGCGCAGATGCTCGCGCTCGAACAGCTCCGGATACGCGCCGTGCAGCCATCCGGGGACCTCTGTGAGTGTGGTCTCGTCGAGCCCTCGTTCGCCGGGTACGGGTGGGTACTCTCGCGCCTTCGCGCACCAGCGCAGGATGGTATCGAGCTCGACATCCGCTGGCTGAGCCAACGCCTCCGCGAAGTCGATAAGACCGGTGACGCGTCCTTGGTCGACGATCACGTTGGATCCATGTAGATCACCATGGACGAGGACGGGTTCGTCGGCGGCGAACAACGCCAGCCGCTCCTGGATCCAATCGGCGACGTCCGCGAGCAGGCGCGAGTCATGACCGGGCAGTCGCCGGGCAGCCTCGACCTGCTGGAGCGCCGCACTCACTACGGGTGGGTGGAACGCAGGCCACGGCTTGCCGGCGAGCGCGTCGGCCAGCCAGGGCGGCAGCAGGTCGGCCGTGACAGGAACGCGGTGAAGTGCGCGCAACGCAAAGCCGAGGCTTTCGATCATTGCTTGGCGCGTGTGCGAGTCCGCCGCCGGCCATGCGTCGTACAGGGTTCGGCCGGGCAGGCGTTCGGAGACGTACCACGGCCCGTCCGGGCCGTCGCCGTGGGCGAGGTGCCGGGCGTGTGGGACCTCGCTGCCGGCGAGCAGGTTGACGACTGTAGCCTCGTGGCGATACGCGTCGCGGAACTGTCCGTTGCTCAGTCGTACGACGTATTCGTCGCCGACCCACACGCGGCTAACCCAGCCGGCCTTTGGAAGAAAGCGCCCGGTTGCTGGCAGACCAGCGGCCGCCAGCGTCCTCAGCAGCGCCGGATCGAGATCGGGCTCGTCGACGGACGGTGTCGACCTGTTCATCGCGGGTGCTCCTCAGACGGCGACAAGGAATGAGCGTAGCGACCGCAACCGGACAGAACGATCGACTTTCCTTGGCCCACGAGTGTGTTCGCCCTACTGAATGCGCCGAGGCAGTCCGACAAGGTGCCATTTCAATCGCCGCTCCCTCACCGGGGTCGGGAGTAGCGTGTCGGCATGGAAGTCCGGTCGTGCCGGCATTGAGGCCGCGGCGGGCGTTCACCGTCGCGTGCATCGTCGCGTTGACCGCGATCGTGGCCGGGTGCGCCGCAGCCGATGCGAAGCCAGCAGGTCCGAGGACCGGATCACCGACCCCCTCGGCATCGCCACTCCTGGTGGGGGCGGCCACGGTGTTGGACGCTGGGAAGGGTCCGGAACTCTGTCTCGGTGGCGTCGCTGACTCCTTCCCGCCGCAGTGCGGTGGCCCACCGATCGACGGCTGGATCTGGCCGAGCACCGGCACACAACATGCCGAGGGAGTCACCTGGGGCGCCTTCTATGTCGTCGGCAGATATGACGGCACGCGGTTCACGTTCAACAAGACCGTCTCCAAGGACCAGGCGGCGACTCCGTTGCCGTTCGGTCATGATCGTGATTTCAACACCCCGTGCCCAGAGCCGGCCGGCGGCTGGCAGCCACTCGATCCGTCTCGTTCCAGTGCGGCGGACCGGGATAGGGCGTACGCCTTGGCCGACAAGCTTCCCGACTACACGGAGACGTGGATCGACGACCGCGGAGCTCCGGATCAGAACCGCGAAACCAGCGTGGTGAACGTGCAGGTGGCCGGCTCGGTGACTGTCGCCGAGCAGCGACTCCGCACGGTGTGGGGCGGACCGCTGTGCGTGTCCAAAGCGGCACACAGCCGCAAGGAGCTGGATCGCGTGTTGCAAAACCAGCTCATCCACGAGCGCGGGTTCCTGGGCGGCGGAGCGTCGAAGGGCATTCTCTTCATCTCGGTGATCTACGACGACGGCACCCTGCAGCGACGCCTCGACCAGGAGTACGGGGCCGGATTCGTCCGGGTGAGTTCAGCCCTGCAGCCATACCACGGATGACGCGCAGACCGTCGGGCCGAGCTGCTCGACGATCACCTCGCCCAGTGCAGCACGGCCCGCAGAGTCACGGTTCAGCGGGAACCTCTTCGTCGTGGATGAGATCGAGCATGGAGGCTAGTGCAGATCCTGTGGTCAGCTGTTGGAGCCCGGGCGCGGCAGTCTTGCCTGCGCACCCGTGATCACTGCCTACGTAGTGCCCGCACAGACGCCCTTGTACGGAACGGCCGGATGAGTGGACCGACGTCCCGGCGTCGAGCTGACCTACGGTTCCGACACGGGCTCCGGATACCGTTCCAGTCGTTCTTGAGGCTTCAATCGGAAGCGGTTGGCGATCGAAACCGCAGATTCCTCGGCGGTGGTGATGTCGGTATTGATCTCGAGATCGACAGGCGGCTGCTCGATGCGGTTCCGGTCGTTGCGCAATCGGCGCAGCGTGCTGAGGTCGGCCAGTTTGTGGAACTGTTTCCGGTCCTCGTTTCCGATGCGTCGCTCCTGCTCGCGCTCGGTGACGACCAAGCGCACAAAGCAGACCCGGCCGCCGTACGACTCGACCCGCGCCCGAGCCCGGGCCGGGAAGCCGGGTTGCACAGACGCCTCAGGGGCGAAAGTGAAGCTCAGGGAACGATCAGTGCGGGCAGCGTCGGTAAAGACCTGCAGCCAGAAATTCTCCCGCAGCCGCACGAACGGCTCGCTACCGAAGGGAAAGACCGTGGTCAGCGCGTCGACCACCAAATGGTTGTGGAATGCGGGGTAGCCGAGGAGCGCCTCGAGAGCACGGGCAGTCGTCAGCTTTCCCGAGGCTGCGGTGCCGTGCAGGAAGATCAACTCCATGAACTCAGAATGGCATAGCCCAAGCGGGACCCTGAGCGGGAAGAATCTTCCTGAGCCGCGGCGGAACGCGTACCGGGAGTGCTCGCTCGTATGGTGCATGGGGCCGCAGCACCGAGGTGGAACCCACGGTGGCAGGCTCAGATGATGACCACAACTCTCATCACAGGAGCGACCAGGGGAGTCGGGCTTGAGCTCTCCCGACGTCTCGCCGCGGCCGGCCACACCGTCTACGTGGGAGCGCGAGATCTGAACCGCGGTCGTGAGGTGGCCAAGGCCATCGGGGCTCGCGCCATCGCGATCGATGTCACCGACGGCGCCTCTGTCCAAGCTGCCGTGGGGAACCTGCAGCAGGAGATCGGGTCTCTCGACGTCCTCGTCAACAACGCTGGGATCGCCGGGACCCAGCGGCCTCCGGCGGAGGCCGACGTCGACGACCTGGAGACTGTGTTGGCGACGAATGTCGTCGGCGCGACCCGGGTGCTCCACGCGTGCACCCCGTTGCTCGAGCAGAGCGTGGCCCCAGTAGTCGTCAACGTCAGCAGCGCCGTGGGGTCGCTCACGCTGAACGCGAGCCCTGATGCCATCTGGTCGATCCTCGCCTATCCGATGTCGAAGGCCGCACTGAACATGTTGACCATCCAGTACGCACGGGCGTTTCCACGGTGGCGTGTCAACTCGGTCACGCCCGGTCTGACCCTGACCGAGTTCACGGGCCGGCCCACCGGATCGGTCGATCTCGAAACGTTCCGACGCGCCGGCGGAAGGACCGTGGAGGAGGCGGTTGCGATCCTGGTCGCCATGGCCACGGTCGACTCCGACGGACCCACCGGGACCTTCGTAGGAAACGACGGGCCCTTGCCCTGGTGAACGCCCCGACGGAATCGGCCGCGAGCTGCCCGGCGCGAGCCGCACAGCTCGACCATTCGGGCTGGCGCCACGCCGGTAGGCTCGGCGACCATGACCGGACCCGACGACCAGGATCTCCACGAACCCGAGAACACCGAGGGGCATCAGCCTCGGGATCTGGGTGACGTTGACGTGGCCGCGTTCGCTCGGTCCTACGCGGCGTTCACGGAGGCCATGTTTCGAGCTGCGCACGGACTCGGCCAAGAACTCAATCAGTTGGGGCGCGCGGTGCGAGACTTCCTCGGGGTGGACTTGGGCACCGTCGACACGGTGCGCGAGGAGTACGCCCCGCACGAGGTGGTCGACCTGGACCGGGCACTGTCGGAGCTGGCCGAGGAATACGGAGCAGCCCGCCACGGGGTGCGCGGCCCTGGCCGGGCGCAGTTCGACTCGTTGGAGGAGTTCTTCGAGAACCACACTCCGTTTTCGCTGGGTGCCCCCAGCTACCACCGGACTGCAGTAGGCCCGGACGCATCCGCACTGGTGGTGGCCCAAGGGTTGACCATGGCCACCATCGACGGGATCCCCGTCGTGTGGTTCCAGCGGGGGCCCAACCCGCGCTACGGCCGTGAGGCCTACACCCTCGAGGTGATCAGCCCTGATCCTGGCACGGTCGAGTCGCTACTGTCCCGGATCCGGGCACGGATGGCCTCGAACAGCGTGCTCCGTGGCCAGGTGCTGAGCTTCGCGGCCAACCTCTTCGATTCCGCCGGCGGCGGCGCATTGACCTTCCTGCCCCGACCTGTGCTGCCCGCCGATCAGGTGATCCTGCCTGACGGCCTGCTCGACCGCATCCGTCGCCACGTGGTGGGTATCGGCGAGCAGCGCGACCTACTGCGACAAGCCGGCCAGCACCTCAAACGAGGCGTGCTGCTGTATGGGCCGCCGGGCACGGGCAAGACTCACATCATCCGACACCTGATCAGCTCGACCCCCGGTGTCACGGTCGTGTTGCTGTCCGGTCGGACCCTGGAGCTGCTGCACCACGCCGCCAAGCTCGCACGGGCCGCCCAACCGGCCATCGTGGTGCTGGAGGACTGTGATCTGGTCGCCGAGCACCGGGGCGGGACCACCAACGCGGCGCTCTTCGACACCCTCGAGGCCATGGACGGCCTGGACGGAGACGCCGACGTCACGTTCATCCTCACCACCAATCGGGTCGACCTGCTGGAGCGAGCGCTGGCGGAGCGACCCGGCCGCGTCGACCTCGCCGTGGCCGTGGAGAAGCCCGACCTCGACGGCCGGCGCCGACTGTTCAGTCTCTACGGAGCCGACCTGCTGACCACCGGCGAGGTGAGCGAGCAGACACTCGCCGACGTGGCCGAACGCACCGAAGGGGTCACCGCGTCCTTCGCCAAGGAACTGATCCGCCGCACGGTCCTCCAGGCCGCGGCCGCCGGGCGTACGCCGTCCGACGCTGATCTCCTCGCCGCAACCGAAGAGATGCTGTCCGACACCGAAGCCCTCACCCGCACCCTGCTGGGGGCTGGCGCCCCGTTCAGCCCGGCCCCGGACATCGACGATGACGACTTCCCCGAGGACTCGCTCACGGCCCAGCCGGGCGTCGCGCCACGCGGCAGCGAATACTGATCGCTGACACCGAGCCAAGCCCCAAGGGACGCTACCGGGCCCGAGCCGGTGGCCTGTACCGAGAAGGGACTTATCAGCCGCCTCAGCCAAGCCCGGCCTGTTCGGCAGCGGATGACGGCTTCAGATCGGGCAGGCGGATCATCCGGAAGGAGTTCGCGAGACCGGCGGCGCCGGCGAGAAGCGGGACGAGCAGGGCAACCTGCAATGAGCGGCTTCTCGCTTCAGCGTTGATGGCCAGAACGGCCTGCTCCACCGCGGGAGGTTGCCCGGTGATTCGCTGGTCCAACTCGGTGTTGCTCATGACTTCGGCATCGGTCTCCAAGGTGGCGGCGATCTGCTGCTTCTCACTCGCCGGGATGACCGTGCTCTGCTCGGTGAGGTGGTTGAAGCTGAAGGAGAGCGCGGCCAGCATGAGGCCGCCGGCCATGGCGAGCCCGAAGGACAGCCCGAAGGAACCGGCGGCGGAGTTGACACCGGCTGCCTCGCTGATCCGTTCGTCCGCCACCGGAGCGAGCGTGTAGTTGTTGAGCTGCGACACCAGCAGCCCGAGCCCGGCTCCCGTGACGATGAGCGGGATGACGAGCCACCAGCCACTGTCCACGCGTGGAACGAGCGGGATGATCGCTGCCATCCCGATGCTGGCCAGTAAGAACCCGATCCGGATGATCGCCGCCGGGCGCCGGCGTCCGGCCCTCCTCCCGGCAACCATTGCGGCGGCGAACATGGTCAGCGAGAGCGGGGCAAGCGACAGGCCGGCCTGCATGGCGTTGTACTCCAACGTCATCTGGAGGAACAGCGGCAGGGCGATCATGGCGCCGCCCAGGGTGATCTGTTGAAGCATCTGACCCGAGATGCCGGCGGTGAAGTTCGGGTGCCGGAACAGCCCTGGGTCCAGCAGCGTCACCCGCTGCGCACGCTGGCGCCGGATCAGCCAGAACGCCAGCCCCGCAAGCGCGACGGCACCAACAAGGAGCAGCAGGAGGACGTACTGGCCGCCCTCCTGCCAGACCAGGATGCCCAGCACCACGCCGCCCATGCCGACCACCGACAAGCCGGCCCCGACCAGATCGATCTTGCGGGAGCCCGTGTAGGGGACGTCGCGGATCAGCCGGATCTGCGTCAAGACCACAATGATGATCACGACTTCGAGCCCGAAGCCGACTCGCCAGGACAAGAACGTGGTGACGAAACCGCCGAGCAGCGGCCCTACCGCCGCGGCGATCGCTGCGGCGGCCCCGACCATCGCATACGCCTGTTTCTGCGCCGGCCCGGCAAAGTTGCCATGGATCAGTGACTGCATGGCCGGGAGCAGCAGCGATGCACCGAGCCCGCCGATGAGGGCCCAGAAGACCACGATCGCGGCCAGGCTCTGGGCAACGGTCATCGCGAGCGCACCGATGGCGTAGGCGAGCAGCCCGAGGACGTACGCCCGCTTGCGGCCGATCAGATCGCCGACCTTGCTGTTGATGAGGATGAAAGCGGCCGAGACGAGGGCCTCCAGCGCGATCGCGGACTGCACTCCGCTCGCAGTGGTGTCAAGATCGCGGACCACGGCAGAAATCGACACGTTCATCAATGACGTATCGACGACCAGCACGAACATCGCCATCGCCAGCAGCACCATCAGTCGTCGACTGCCCGATTGCACCGCTGTCACGGGCTCGGCGTCACTCACGTCGAGCCCAAGAATGCGCCGCTACATCAGACATCAACTCCGACCCCACATCCGTCTGCACCAGCGCTCATCACCATCTCACCACTGTTCGATCCCCATCGATGCACATAGTCGCAGAGACACTCCGGCACTACCAGTCTCCGGCACTTCTCCCGGACTGGGTCGATCTCTAGCGCCGAGTGGTTGGCCGCAGGATCCGACCGCGAGAAAAGCCTGGCGTGGGGCCCGTCCGGAGACGGCCAGGCGTCGGTCGGGTGACTGTGGTCCGCTCAACTGTTCGATTCCGCATCCTTGAGCTTGCCTGGTCAGCGTTCGGCCTCACCGAGATGACAACTGGGCGAGAGGTACCGAGCCGATGACAAGTCAGACGTGACAACTCCAGCGAAACCTGCAGCCCAGCAGCACGACCACCTCCCCACCACCACGCAGGTACTTGCGCGACCACTCCAACGACGCCTGCCGTGGCCGCCGCCCCACAGCACGAAGCCGGCACTGGCCCAGTCGAACGGTGCTGGGAATCGCTGCGGCACGCCAAGAGCCAGGCGCCGCCGCTCATCCGCGACGCCGGCCTCGAGGTGCGCCCGCGACGCTGCACGCAATGGGATGCGCTATGCGCTGGTCTCGCAATGCCAACGCTGTGCGTCCGCGCCGATAGTCGGCCGGGTGACCGGCGGTCCTGCAGCTTCCCCCGGGGAGCGCGATCCATCGTGCGTCCAAAGAGCTGCGCCGCCCGCCACCCGGCGCGCGTGTGGTGACAATAGTCGGACGTCCTCGCTGCCGGGTACACCCAAAGGGGTGTGCTGCGCCCAGTACGGTCCTCGAACGAGCAGATCGGTGGTCAGCGCTCTTCTCGATGTGGACCAGTAGGGCTCTTCCAAAAGTGGACCAGCTGACCAGAGATCAGCGTTCGACGCGTTCGAGGCCCGGGTGCGGGCGCTCGTGGCGGAGTTCCCGACGATGCCGGCGACGGTGATCGCCCACCGGCCCGCCGCGCGGCGTCCTCAGATGGTCGACACTGGAATGAGCCACAGCGGCTTCCGATGCGTCAAGCGAAGCAAGACAACTCAGGAGCCATCCGGTCATTGCCAGCCCAACTGCGGGCGCAGCCCGCAAGATGTCCGGGGTGCGGATCGCGTGTTCCGACCGTCTTGCCCCACCCAAGTTGGGCGAGAACCTACGACCCCCACCGCCGCGTTCGCTCACGGAGAACGGGGAAGAAACAGGCCCGAGCAAGCATTGAGTCGATGACGCTCAACGTGCGTCATATCGACTTGGAGGCATCCTCGTGACGACAACCCAACTCCCCGTCCTGTTCCTGACCGACCACGTCGTGCTGCCCGGCATGGTGGTCCCGATCGAGCTGGACGAGGTGGCCCGGACCGCGGTGGACACCGCCCGGACCAGTAGCAGCGACGAGCTGCTGATCGCACCCCGGCTCGGAGGACCGCTACGCCGCGTACGGCGTAGTGGCGACCATCGTCCAGGTCGGCCGGCTGGCCGGCGGCGAGCCCGCGGCGGTGCTGCGCGCCGAGCGACGGGTCCGGATCGGCTCCGGTGTGGCCGGACCGGGCAGCGCGCTGTGGGTCGAGGCCCACGAGATCGAGGACCCGGAGGCCGACGGCGAGGAGGTCCGCGCGCTCGCGGCCGAGTACAAGAGCCTGGTCATCGCCACCCTGCAGCGCCGCGACGCCTGGCAGATCATCGACACCGTCAACAAGATCAGCGACCCGTCCCAGCTGGCCGACCTGGCCGGCTACGCGCCATACCTGGACGACGAGAAGAAGCGCCTCCTGCTGGAGACGCCGAGCGCCCGCGAGCGGCTGACCACGCTGATCGGCTGGACCAAGGATCACATCGCCGAGACCGAGGTCAACGACAAGATCGCCGACGACGTACGCGAGGGGATGGAGAAGAGCCAGCGCGAGTTCCTGCTCCGTCAGCAGCTCAACGCCATCCGCAAGGAGCTCGGCGAGGACGAGCCGGAAGGCGCGCAGGACTACCGCACCAGGGTCGAGGAGGCCGAGCTGCCCGAGGACGTCCGCAAGGCCGCCCTCCGCGAGGTCGGCGAAACTGGAGCGGGCGAGCGACCAGAGCCCCGAGTCCGGCTACCTCCGGACCTGGCTCGACGTCATCCTGGAGCTGCCCTGGGGCACCAAGACCGTCGACTCGACCGACGTCGCCGCGGCGCGCTCGGTGCTGGACGCGGACCACCACGGCCTGGAGGACGTCAAGGACCGGATCGTCGAGTATCTGGCGATCCGCAGCCGGCGCGCCTCTCGCGGGCTGGAGGTCGTCGGCGGTCGCGGTTCCGGTGCCGTGCTGGCCCTGGTCGGTCCGCCCGGCGTCGGCAAGACCTCGCTCGGCCAGTCGGTCGCCCGCGCGCTCGGCCGGAAGTTCGTCCGGGTGGCGCTCGGCGGCGTCCGGGACGAGGCGGAGATCCGCGGCCACCGGCGGACGTACGTCGGTGCGCTGCCCGGCCGGATCGTCCGGGCCATCACCGAGGCCGGATCGATGAACCCGGTCGTGCTGCTGGACGAGATCGACAAGGTCGGCTCGGACTACCGCGGCGATCCGAGCGCAGCCCTGCTCGAGGTCCTCGACCCGGCCCAGAACCACACGTTCCGCGACCATTACCTCGAGGTCGACCTCGACCTGTCGGACGTGGTCTTCCTGGCCACGGCGAACGTGCTGGAGACCATCCCACAGCCGCTGCTGGACCGGATGGAGCTGGTCACCCTCGACGGGTACACGGAGGACGACAAGATCGCCATCGCCCGCGACTTCCTGCTGCCCAAGCAGCTGGAGCTGGCGGCGCTGACGACCGAGGAGGTCGAGGTGACCGACGACGCGCTGCGCGAGATCGCGGCGGACTACACCCGCGAGCCGGGCGTACGTCAGCTGGAGCGGTTGCTCGCCAAGGCTCTGCGCAAGGCGGTCACCAAGCTGTCCACCTCCGGCGACGACCACACTCGTGATCGAGAAGGCCAACCTGCGCGACTACCTCGGCCGGCCGCGGTTCACCCCGGAGGCCCACGAGCGTACGTCCGTACCGGGCGTGGCGACGGGGCTCGCGGTCACCGGGATGGGCGGCGACGTGCTGTTCATCGAGGCCAGCTCGACAGACGGGAAGGGCGGGCTGACGCTGACCGGGCAGCTCGGCGACGTGATGAAGGAGTCGGCGCAGATCGCGCTGTCCTACGTCCGGGCGCACGCGGCACAGTTGGGGATCACCGATCCGAGCGTGCTGGATCGGCAGATCCACATCCACGTGCCGGCCGGCGCGATCCCCAAGGACGGCCCGTCCGCGGGCGTCACGATGGTCACCGCACTGACCTCGATGGCGCTCGGTCGCCCGGTCCGCGGCGAGGTCGGGATGACCGGCGAGGTCACCCTGAACGGCCGGGTGCTGCCGATCGGCGGGGTGAAGCAGAAGCTGCTCGCCGCCCAACGGGCCGGGCTGACCACGGTCTTCCTGCCGAAGCGGAACGAGCCGGACCTGGACGACGTACCGGCGGATGTGCTGGACGCCATCGACGTCCGGCTGACGACCGACGTCGCCGATCTGGTCGTCGCGGCGCTGGAACCGACGCAGAATCAGGTCACCCAGGCAGCCTGACCGAGATAACACACTGACCTGAACGGGCCGGTCTCCCTACACTGGGACGACCGGCCCGTTCGGTGTCAGGAGGCAGTCGCGATGGGCGACCTGGACCGCGTCCGGTTCGGCGGTGAGATCGTCGACCGCCGGACCAGCAACATGCTGCGCGAGGCCCAGCGGGTGGCCAACGAGCAGGACCCGAGCATCGGCAAGTTCACCCTCAGTCAGGGCTGTTTCTGCCATGGCGTCGTCTGCCTCGGCCGGTACCCATTCCGGAGCGGGCGCGTTCGACCTGTCGATCCGCAGCTACTCGTCCTCGCAGAAGGACACGATCGAGCTCGCGCTGCGCAAGGTGGGCTTCGCGGCCTGGCACCGATTTCCCAACCAGGGACCGTGGCCGGAACACATCCACGGTGTCGCTATCGGCTCGAAGGACCTGCCCGCGGTCGCCCAGGGCCAGGTCCGTAGCTACCTGAACGGGCGCGACGGCCTGGTCGGCAACCGGGTCGACCACCAGCCGCGGCCCAGCAGCCAACTGACCTGGGAGCAGTACGAGGACAAGTACCTCGGCGGTCAGAGCAGCTACCACGGGGGCGGCGCGGCGGCCGAGACGGTTGCCGCATCCGTGCCCGCGTCGCCGGTGACCACGACCGCGACTGCCACCGCGGACCCGTACGACATCACGGCCGGCAACGGGGTCACCGCCGCAACCCGGGACAGCGACAACGACGGGCTGACCGACCAGTTCGAGCAGCTGATCCACACCAATCCGCTGAACGCCGACAGCAACGGCGACGGGATCACCGACGGCCAGGAGTTCGTCGCCTCCGGCGGCCGCGGCACCGGGATGACCATCGACGCGAACCACGACGGGGTGGCCGACTGGCTGGAGGCCGCCGCCCAGACTCGGACCGGCGCGCAGCTGGGCACGAATTTCCAGCAGTCGCCGGATTCTCGGGTCACCGGCGGCCAGCTCGCCATGAATCTCCAGCAGTCGCCGGAATTTCAGACGCAGAGCGGCCTCGGCACTGGCCTCGACGGCGGCACGGTGCCGGGTGCGGGTCTCGGCGCCGGAACAGGTCTCGGGGTAGGCGCGGGTCTGGGCGCCGGAACCGGCGTGCCGACCGGGTCCGGACTACCGGCCGGCGCAGCCGGCGACCCCACCGGCGGACTCGCCGGGGCCGACGACCACCTCAGCTGATCTGCTGCTCGACCTGCCGGTCCGCGTCGTACCTGGACTTGATCAGGCTGGCCACCGTGGTGATCGCCAGCGTCACGATGATCACGGCAAGCGACACCCAGATCGGGATCTCGCCGACCCATGGCGCCCAGTCGGCCAGGTGGTAGTGGTGCAGGGCGTGCAGGACCAGCTTCACCCCGATGAACGCGAGGATGACCGACAACCCGATCGAGAGATAGACCAGCCGCTTCAGCAGCCCGCCGATCAGGAAGTACAGCTGACGCAGCCCCATCAGAGCGAACACGTTGGCGGTGAAGACGAGGTACGGCTCCTGGGTCAGTCCGTAGATCGCCGGAATCGAGTCGAGCGCGAACAGGAGGTCGGTGCTGCCCAGGGCGATGACCACGAACAGCATCGGGGTGATCAGCCGCTGACCGTCCTCGCGGATGGTCAGTCGGGTGCCACGGAAGTCGTCAGTCGCCGGGAATCTGCGCTTGACCAGGCGCATCGCCGCGTTGTCCGGCATCTCCTCGTGGTCGTCGCCGCGCCGGTAGTCGATCACCAGCTTGACCGCGGTGTAGACCAGGAACGCGCCGAACAGGAAGAACACCCAGGCGAACTGGTTGATCGCGGCCGCACCGAGCGCGATGAAGATGCCGCGGAAGATCAGGGCCAGGATGATGCCGACCAGGAGCGCGTACTGCTGCAGCTCGCGGGGCACCTTCAGCTTCGTCATGATGATCACGAAGATGAACAGGTTGTCGATCGACAGGCTGTACTCGGTCAGCCAGCCGGCATAGAACTCACCGGCGTACTTCGGGCCCGAGAGCCACCAGACACCGAGGCCGAACAGCAGCGCCAGCCCGACGAAGACGCCGATGAAGACGCCGGCCTCCTTCATCGACGGCTCGTGCGGTCGGCGCCCGATGATGAAGACGTCGACGGCGAGGATCCCCACCATCACGACGATGGTGATGATCCAGGTATAGAGATGGACGTTCAACCGGAGTCCTTCCGAGACGGCTGACGGGCATGCGTACAGGTCTCGGAGGTCTCTTCCGCCGGGCCGATCCCGACCGAGGCACCGGGTGCGACCCTCGACGGGTCGAGCCGTGGTGACGATGCGCTCGCGGGGGAATACTCCCCTCCGCCATCGATTCTCTCAGCCGGGCGGCCGATAGCGAAATCTCCCGGGGAAGTGTCGGGCTACGACAGGCACGGTCGGCGTGTCGCTGCCGCAACCCGACAGTTTCCGGAAGAGCTACCTCAGAGGGTCTCGGTCACCTTGCGGAGGCCGCGGGGGGCGTCCGGGTTGCCGCCGCGGGCGATCGCCAGGTGCCGGGCCAGCTGCTGGAACGGCAGGATCTCCAGCAAGGGTGACAGCTCCTCCGGCGTACCGGCCGGCAGTGAGACGCCGATCGTCGCGCCATCGGCCGCGGCACCGCTGCCGACGCAGAACACGTCCGCGCCCTGTTCGGCCAGCCGCGGCAGCACCTGGCTCATCGCGTCGCCGCCGACGCCCTCGGCGACCACGGCCAGCACCGGCACCTGCGGCTCGATCATCGCCAGCGGACCGTGCAGGAGGTCGGCGCCGGAGAACGCCTGGGCCGACAGGTAGGAGGTCTCCATCAGCTTCAGCGCCGCCTCCCGCGCAGTCGGATACGAGTAGCCGCGGCCGGTGGTGACCAGCCGGGTGGCGAATCGGTAGCGCTGGGCGAGCAAGGCGATCCGGTCCTCGCCGGCCAGCACCCGCTCCCCCAGCTCCGGCAAGGCGGCCGCGGCCGAGCCGTCGCCGCCGCCGACCCGGTCGAGCAGCAGATAGAGGGCCAGCAGCTGAGCGGTGTAGGACTTGGTCGCCGCGACCGCCCGCTCGACCCCGGCCCGTACGTCGACATGGGCCGCAGCGGCCCGGGCCAGCGCCGAGTCGGCCTGGTTGGTGATCGCCACGGTCAGCGCGCCGCATTCGCCGGCCACCTCGAGCGAGCGGACCAGGTCCGGCGAGCCGCCGGACTGGCTGACCCCGATCATCAGCACGCCGTCGAGATCGGGCCGGGCGCCGTACGCCGTCATGGACGACGGCGAGACCAGCCCGCAGGGCAGCTGGAGGCCGATCTCGGCCAGGTACTTGCCGTAGAGCGCGGCATGGTCGCTGGTGCCGCGGGCGACGAACTGGACGAACCGCGGCCGGTAGGCGCGGATCAGCTCGGCCGCGCGGGACAGGTCGCTGTCCGGTGCGGCGGTCTCGGCGATCAGCCGCCGCCAGACGTCGGGCTGCTCGGCGATCTCGGCGGCCATCAGGGAGCCGGGGGCGAGGGTGCCTGGGGTGAGGGAGCTGGTCATGGTGGTGTCCTTTCAGTTGGGCGAGCTGAGGTGGGTGGCAAGGCGGGCCGCGCCGTGCGCGGGGTCCCGGTCCAGGACGCGTACGTCGGTCAGGCCGGTTTCGGCGAGGCGGTCGCCGACCAGCCCGGCCAGGGCCGGCTGATGAACGAGAACTCCCCCGCCGAGCACGACGGGCAGCCGGCTGGCCCAGCCGGTGCAGCACAGTCGAGACCAGTTCGGCCAGCGACGTGGCGGCGGCCCCGATGATCGTCGTCGCGGCCGGATCGTCGTCGGCGCCGAGCTCGAACACGACTCGGGCGTGGCCGGCCCAGTAGCGGCGCTCGGGGAACGCGTAGAAGTGGTCGATCAGCTGGGCCGGTCGCTGGAGGCCGCAATCCGCGGCGAGCTGCTGGGACAGCCGGTCGGGCCGCTGCCCGAGATCGGCCAGTCGGAGCGCATGCCGGACCGCGGCCCGGGCGATGCCGTACCCGCTGCCCTCGTCGCCGAGCAGGTAGCCCCAGCCGCCGGCCCGGGCAACCAGGCCCGACCCGGTCCGGCCCCAGGCCACCGAACCGGTGCCGGCGATCAGCGCGATCCCGTGGTCGAGGCCGGCGGCGGCAAGGATCAACTCGGTGTCGTGCACGATCCGGACGGCCGCGCCGGGAACCCGGGCGGCGATCAAGTCGCGCAACCGGAGCTCGGCCTCGATGGTGTCCACCCCGGCCGCCCCGACGCAGATCGTGTCGATCGGCTCGCCGCCGGTGGCCCGGGCCAGCTGGTCCAGGATCGCGCCCAGCTGGCGGTCGGCCTCGACCAGTCCGACCGAGGACGGGTTCGCGCTGCCGGCCAGGGCTTCGTGGGCCTCGGTCGCGAGCAGGCTCACCGCGTGGGTCTTCGAGCCGCCGATGTCGATCCCGACGACCTGGCCCAACCGGGCCGGAGCGAGCAGGGCGCTCACTTGGCGGCCTCGACCAGGTCGCGATCCTCGTCGGCACCCTGCTCGGCCGGCCCCGCCGCGTCAACGCTCTCGGTGGGCCAGGTGCCGCCGTTCTCCCAGAAGTGCCGGATGTCCTCCAGCGGGCGACCCTTGGTCTCCGGAGCCAGCTTGAACACGAAGCCGAAGGCGGCCAGGGCCAGCGCACCGAAGACGACGAACGTACCGGCGCCGCCGAGCCTGGTCAGCATGGTCAGGAAGACCGCGGCGACCGCGACGTTCGCGATCAGGTCTGAGGTCAGCATCGCGCTGGAGCCGAGCGAACGGAGCCGGGCCGGGAAGCTCTCCCCGGCGTACACCCAGACCAGCGCGCCGAACCCGAACGTGAAGCCGACGGTGAACAGCAGCAGACCGAGGAAGCCGAGGAAGGTGAGCGCGCCGCCGAAGTCGGAGCCGACCGTGAACACCGCGACGAGCAGGGCGTTGGCGGCGATCATGATGCCGATCCCGGTGAGCAGGATCGGCCGGCGGCCGAGCCGGTCGACCAGGACCATCGAGACGAAGACCGCGATCAGGCCGGCGACCTGGACCAGGGCGGGCAGGCCGAGCAGGGCGAAGTTGCCCTCGAAGCCCATCGCCTGGAAGATCCGCGGGCTGTAGTAGACGATCGCGTTGATGCCGGTGATCTGAACGAAGAAGCCGAGCCCGACGACGAACAGGGTGGCCCGCAGGAAGGGCTTGTTCAGCATCTCCTTCAGCGAGCGCAGCGTGCCGCCCCATGAACCACGACTTGGGCCGTCCTGCGCCTCCGACAGGGCGGCCGCCATCTCGTCCAGCTCGGCCTCGACGTCGGCGTTCGGGTCGACCTGGGAGAGCACGGCCTGCGCCTTGGCGCGGTCGCCGCGCATCATGTAGAAGCGCGCGGTGTCCGGCAGTCGGAAGAGCAGGCAGAAGATGATCACGCCGGGGACAGCGGCGAGGCCGAGCATCCAGCGCCAGCTGCCCGTGTCGGCCAGGGCCCAGGCGGCGAGGTAGCCGAAGATGATGCCGATCACGGTGGCGACCTGGTAGAGCACGAGCATCGCGCCACGGACGTTGGCGGCGGCGGACTCGGCGACGAAGACGGGAACCACGACGACGGAGATGCCGATCGTCAGGCCGAGCAGGAAGCGGGCCCCGATCAGGGTCGGTACGGACCAGGCCATCGCGGACAGCAGCGAGAAGGCGGCGAAGGTGGCGGCCACCAGCAGCATCGACTTCTTCCGGCCGATCCGGTTGGCCAGCGCGCCGCCGAAGACCGCGCCGAGCACCTCGCCCACCACGACGGCGGTGGTGACCAGCTGCTGCTGGCCGGTGCTCAGTCCGAAGTCGGAGGTGATGAACAGCATGGCGCCGGCGATGTTGGACGAGTCGTAGCCGTAGATGATGCCGACCGTCGCGGCGGCGACGGCGACCCAGATGCCGAGCCGGGACGAACTCTTCAAGTCCTGCCAGAGGGTCATGAGCGGTAGCTCCTTCGGGTGGGGGACGGGCTCGCGATCGGCCACGATCCGGAAATTGGTCTATACCTTTTCGATGAGGAAATATTGGCATAGACCAATCGCCCATGTCAAGAATAGGACTAGACCAATCTTCGACTGTCGCGGGATGTGCCAAAAAAGGTGTAGACCATTGCTAGACTGATCCGCATGAGCGTCCCGACGATGAAGGTTCCGCGCTACTACGCGGTGAAAACCCGCATCGCCGAACTCATCGACGGCGCCCCGCCCGGCACCGCCATCCCGACCGAGCGCGAGCTGGCGGTCCGCTTCGACACGTCCCGGACGACCGTACGTCAGGCGCTGGCCGAGCTCGTGGTGGACGGCCGGCTGGAACGCACCCAGGGCCGAGGCACGTTCGTCGCGGAACCGAAGGTGGTCCAGGTCCGGCAGCTGACCTCGTACTCCGACGATCTCCGGCAGCAGGGCAAGTCTCCGACCAGCACCGTGCTGTCGGTCACCAAAGAGCAGGCGTCCGAGGCCGTCGCCGCCCACCTCGGGCTGCAGCCGGGCGACCCGGTGCACCGGGTCGAACGATTGCGCGGAGTGTCCGGCGAGCCGTTGGCGCACGAGGTCGCCTGGCTGCCCGGCCCACTCGCCCGGCTGCGCCAGGAGCTGGAGAAGAGGGGTTCGCTCTACCAGACCATGCGCGAGGCGTACGGGATGACGCTCAGCCGCGCGGAGGACACTGTGGAGACGGCGCTGGCGGGCCCGCTGGACGCCCAGCTGCTCGCGGTGGATGTCGGACTGCCGATGCTACTGATCCACCGGACGGGTTACGACGCCGCGGGCCGCCCGGTCGAGTGGACCCGGTCGGTGTTCCGCGGCGACCGGTTCCGCTTCATCGCGGTCAGCTCGCTCGACACCTGAGCCCGGCCGCCTCCCCTCCCCTCTTCCGCCCCTTTTCCGCAACTGTCGGGTTGCGACACCGACACGCCGGTGGCTGGTGTCGCAACCCGACACTTTCGGTCTGCGCGAGGGGGCCGCGTGGTTCCGTGTGGCGTCCGAGGTATCACCGATGGCGCCCGCGACTCCTGGTCCGGTATGAATGGTCTGTCGTGTCGGGGGGCATGTGACGCTCGTGATTCGGGGGACCCCAGATGACTGCAGACCGCCCATCGCCGTACGAACGGGTCGGCGAGGAGCCGCAACGCCGCTCCCCGCGCTCGGATCGCATCGCCCGGCACACCGGCCGGACCCTCGATCCCTCGACCGCCGTCCGGTTCGAAAACCAGCAGCTACAGCCCACGGTCTACTCCGGCAGCCAGCTGCTGATCCGGCCGATCGCCGAGCTGGACGCGGTCATCGAGACGCTGCGCTCGGCCGCCGACGAGCACGACCTCGACATCGTCGTCGACGAGCTGGACCAGCGGCTGGTCGCGATCGCCCGCGAGGCGGGCATCGGCCCCGACGAGCCGCAGCCGTTGATCCTGCGGGTCGAGCTGCGTCCCCGTTGGAACGACGGACCCGTATCGCCGCCGGACGCGTGGCCGGTGCTGCAGTCGTATCGGCTGCGGTTCGCCGCCGACCGCCCCGAGCGCGCAGCTGTCCAACTCGACCACCTACTCACCTCGCATACCGAGCCGCCGGCCACCGAGCAGGGGCAGGACGGGCCCAGGCAGAACGGTCAGGGGGGCATCACCGCCAACCCGTACTGGCAGGCCGCCGGGATCACCGGCAATCCCTACTGGCAGGCCGCCGGGGCCACCGCGAACCCGTACTGGCAGGCCGCGGCCGCCAACGCCAATCCGTACTGGCAGGCCGCCGGCGCCGCCGGCAATCCGTACTGGCAGGCCGCCGACACCACCGCGACCCCGTACTGGCAGGCGGCCTCCGAGCTGGCCTCATACGGCGCGCCGGGATGGGGCGGCCGGACCCCACTGGCGTACGTCGGCCCGGACCCGGTGCGCTGCCCGGACGAGTGGATGGAGGACCGGCGTCGACCGGTCGTCGCGCTGCTCGACACAGGCGTCGGCCAGCACCGCTGGCTGCCGGACGAGGTCGTCGACCGGAACCCGACCTGTGACGGGCTGCCGATCGGGATCCGGGAGGCGTCGACCGACCCGGAGAACCCGAACGTACGGATCAACCCGCTGATCGGCGGGCTCGACGTGACCGCCGGACACGGCACCTTCATCGCCGGTCTGATCCGGCAGACCTGCCCGGACGCCAAGATCCTCGCCGTCCGGGTGATCGAGGGCGACGGAGTGGTCAGCGAGTCCGACCTGCTCGAGGCGCTCAACATGCTCTGGCTGCGGCAGAAGCTGGCCGTGGTCAGGACCCAGCCCGAGAACCTGATCGACATCGTCTCGATGTCATTGGGCTACTACCACGAGGAGATCACCGACGCCGAGTTCGACCCGTTCCTGCTCGCGCCGCTGCGTGCGCTGGCCCGGCTCGGCGTCGCCATCGTCACCTCGGCGGGCAACGACGCGACGAGCAAGCCGATGTACCCGGCCGCGTTCGCACCGTGGGAGCACGGCCGGATCACGGCATTCGATCCCGACGAGGTGCCGATCAGCGCTGTCGGCGCGCTGAACCCGGACCTGACCGTCGCGCTGTTCTCGAACGCCGGACCGTGGGTACGGGCGTACCGGCCGGGCGTCTCCCTGCTGAGCACCCTGCCGCCGTTCGACGGCTCGCACGCGCCGGGGGTCGAGCTGAAGGTCAACCAGGTCATCCGGGCGACAGTCGATCCGGACGACTTCCGGTCCGGCTTCGGCCTGTGGAGCGGTACGTCGTTCGCGGCCCCGATCCTCGTCGGCGAGATCGCCCAGTTCCTGAACACGAAGGAAACGCTGCCGCCCGACGCGGTCGACCCGGCGGCCGCCGTACGTCGTTCCTGGGCCGCGCTCCGCAAACTGGTGCCGAGCCTGCGGCGGGCCGGTGAGCCGGACCCCGACGACCCCGATGTGGGCGGGCCCGCCGAGGACGCTCCGGAGCAGGAATGGGCGACCCGCCGGCGACCAGACCGACGGCCCGTCGTCCGACGATGGGGTGGACTCGTGACCGGCGGCACCACCGAGGAGAGCCTCGCCGTCCGGGCCGGGCGCCTGTTCGCGGAGTACCGCGGCGGTGAAGAGCGCAAGATGGCCGACCTGGTCGGTCTGCTCACCCCGATCCTGTGGCACACCGCGCGGGCGACCCGGCTGGACAACCAGACGGCCGAGGACGTCCTGCAGACGGTCTGGCTCACCCTGGTCCGCAAGGCCGACTCGATCGAGGAACCGCTGGCGGTGCTGCAGTGGCTGGTGGTGACCACCAAGCGCGAGGCATGGCGGGTCTCGAAGAACCTGGGCCGCTCCCGGCCGGAGGACCTGGAGACCACGGCCGCACCGCTGGCCGACCCGCGGACCGATGTCGAGGCCGAGGTGCTCGGCGGCCACACCCGACGGACCCTCTGGCACCACATCGAGCAGTTGCCGGATCGCTGTCGGACCCTGCTCCGGGTGATCGCGTTCGCCGATCGCCCCGACTACGCCGAGCTCGCCAAGTCACTCGGCATGCCGCAAGGCAGCATCGGCCCGACCAGGGGTCGCTGCCTGGCCAAGCTCCGTGTCCTGCTCGCCGACGACCCCGCCTGGGAGGCCCGATGAACACCTCACCCGCCGACCGCGAGGCCGAGCTCGCCGGGCAGCCGCTGGACAACTCCGACCTCGCGGTGCTGAACGCGATCCGGGCGATGTACGACGAAGCCGACCCGGTGCCATCCGGTCTGGTGGAACGCATCCAGTTCGAGATCACTCTCGACGCCCTGGAGGCCGAGCTGGCCACCCTGATGCAGCTCGACCTTGCCGACGCGGGCGCCCGTGGGACCTCGACCGAGGCGGTCCGGACGATCACGTTCACCAGCGAGAGCCTGACCACGATGGTCACCCTGACCCCGCAGCCGGGCGGTACGGTCCGGGTCGATGGCTGGGCCGCCCCCGGCGCCGGCATCCGGGTCGAAGTGCTGCTGCCCGGCGGCCCGCGGGAGACCCAGGCCGACGAGGACGGCCGGTTCGTCTTCGAGGGGCTCCCGAGCGGGCTGGCCAAGTTCGCGCTGCACGTCGAGACCGCCAACGGCTCCTCGACGGTGATGAGCCCGACCGTCGAGCTCTGAGCCGGACCCGCCCCACCCCCGACACCCACCCAGCCTGCTGGCCATCCGGCCCGCCGACCCCGCTTCGCACCCCACCCAGCACCCGCGAGCCCACTTCGCACCGCTAAGGTCCACTTCGCACCGGGCATGCGCGGTGCGAAGTGATTCGATCGGGTGCGAAGTGCACCGAAGGCTGGGCGCGGGTGCAGCGGAGCGGTGTTTGCTCGTCCGGCCGGAGTGCGGAGTGCACCGAGCGCGGCGACGACGCTGGCGGTGCCATGAATCGCCACCCATCCCGGACGTACCGACGTCGACCTGTTCCGACCCCAGAGGTAGGCTCCAGATTCGGCCGCCGATCCTCCGAAACGCCGGAGCCCCTGACCAACTGCCGGATCGATGGGCCGACCGAAGTCCTCAGGTGCCGCCGCCGGCTCGTCAGGTCCCGCCGGCGCGTCACCCTCGCACGAAGGAGCGTCGTGGCGAGCCCATCGGCGACGATCACCGAGCGCGCGGCCCAGCTGCACCAGCGCGCGCTGGCACAGTGCGCGCGGAGCCGCTTCGATCTCGCCGAACGCACCCTGCTCAAGGCGCTCGGCCGGCTGGAGGAGCCCGAGGCGGCTGCCGACTCCGAAGCCCAGGCCGTCCGCGTACGTGTGCTGATGACGTTGTCCACGGTCGAGACCGAGGTACGCGGCCGAGACGTCGGACTGGCCCGCTTCGAGGAGGCCGAGCGGCTCGCCGAGGCCTCCGGCGATCCGGCTCTGCAGTTCGCCGTCGACTCCGCGACGGCGCTCAATCTGCTGCGCCGCGGAGACCACGACGGGGCGCTGACCCGGTTCGCGTCGGCCGAGCGCTATGTCCGGTCGGCCAGCACGTCCGACGCCTGCATCCTCTATCTCAACCGTGGCAATCTGATGCTCCAGAACCTCCAGCTGGCCGCGGCGCGGCGCGACCTGGACCGGGTGATCCAGCTCGCCGACGCCGAGCCCGACAACGAGCCACTCCGGGCGTGGCAGTTCATGGCACGCCACAATCTCGGCTATCTGGAGTTCCTGGCCGGCAACCTGCCGCACGCGCTGCGGATGATGGACGAGGCCGCCGCGATGCCGGTCGCCGTCTCGCACGCGATCTCCGACCTGGACAAGGCCCGGGTGCTGATCGAGGCAGGTCTGAGCGACGCCGCCGACCAGACGCTGCAGGAGGCCGAGTCCGAGTTCCGCCGCGGCCGGTTGCACCACGAGCTGGCCGAGACCGAGCTGGCCCGGGCCGAGTGCGCCGTGCTGGGCGGCGATCTGGGTGCCGCCCGGGCCTTGGCCGGCTCGGCCCGGACCCGGTTCCGACGACGTGCCGACGACCGCTGGCGACGGGTCGCCGAGCTGGCCCTGCTGTCCGCCGACCTCGCCGACGGTCGGCCGCCGGGCCGATTGGTCCGACCCGCCGAGCGGCTGGCCCGCGAGTTCGGCGAGCAGGGCCTCCAGCTGCAGGCCCGGACCGCGGAGCTGATCGCCACCTCGGCGCTGACCAGGCTCGGCAAGATCGAACGGGCCCGCGTCGCGCTCGACCAGTTGCCGCCGTTGTCGGCCAGCGACCCGATCGCGGTCCGGCTGCAACAGCGGGCCGCCGCTGCCACCGTCGCTCGGGCGGACGGCCGGCCGGACCTGGCCCGCCGACAGGTACGCACCGGCTTGGCCGATCTCAGCCGACACCAGGCGAAGTTCGGCAGCCTCGACCTGCAGACCTCCAGCGCGATCCACGGCGCTGATCTGGTCCGGCTCGATCTCCAGCTGGCCCTGGCCGACGGCAAGCCGCGGCCGGTCTTCGACGCCGTCGAACGCGGCCGGGCCGTCTCCCGCCGGCTGACCGCCGTCACGCCGCCGACCGGCGAGTCGGCCGAGCTGTTGTCGGAGCTCCGGCAGCAGAGCGAGTTTCTCAAGGCGATCGGCGACGACCCGGCGATGCGCGAGGCCGCCGACGGCATCCGGCACCGGATCGCGGGGCTGTACGCCCGGCTGAGCGCGATCTCCTGGTGGTCCGACGGCGCCGGCGACATCGGCAAGCCGGCATCGATGCGGGATGTGGCCGCGACCGCCGCTCGGCTGGACAAGACCCTGGTCTCGTACGTGAATCTCGACGGTGGCTGGTCCGCCGTGGTGCTCTCCGGCGGCAAGGCGCGCTTGGTCCGGCTGCCCGGGGACGACCGGACCATCGAGTTGTCCCGTCGTGCGCAGGCGGATCTGGACGTGCTCGCGTACTCCTCGCTGCCGATCCCGCTGCGCACCGCGGCGACGGCGTCGCTGCAACGGACCCTCGGCTACCTCGATGAGCTGCTGATCGCCCCGCTGGAGCTGGGCGACAACGGCCTGGCGATCATCCCTACCGGACCGACCACGACGCTGCCCTGGACCTGTCTGCCGAGCCTGCGCGGCCGCCCGGTGGAGGTGGCGCCGACCGCGACCTCGTGGCTGGCCGGCGCCCAGGCGGAGGACACCACCGGTCCGGTGGCGGTCGGTGCGCTCTGCGGGCCGGGCCTCTCTACGGCGCCTGCCGAGGTTGCCGAGGTGGGCCGGTTGTGGTCGCCCAGGCTGCCGGAAGCCGTCCGCACCGAGCTCCAGGCGACCCGTGCCGACCTGGCCGAAGCGCTGGCGACTGACACCGTCGTGCACGTCGCGGCACACGGTTCGCACGTCCGGCAGAACCCGATGTTCTCCTCCCTCCAGCTGACCGACGGGCCGCTCTACGCGTACGAGATCGCCGGCCGGCGCGTCGCCCCCCATGTCGTGCTGTCGGCCTGTGAGCTCGGCCAGGCGACCACCCGACCCGGCGACGAGGCGCTGGGGCTGACCCGGGTGCTGCTGCATCTCGGCGCCCAGTGCGTGGTGGCCGGGGTCGCCCAGGTGGCCGACGAGTTGGCCGGCCAGGTGATGGCGGACTACCACGGACGACTGGTCGCCGGTGACGACTCCGCCACCGCGCTGGCCGCGGCGACGGCCGAGGGCGACTACGCCCCCTTCGTCTGTTTCGGCTCCTCCTGGCGCGCTGTCTCGTCGACCTGACCGGCCCGTCCCCCGTCCGGAAACTGTCGACTTGCGACAGCGACACGCCGGTGGCGGATGGACCAACTCGACAGTTTCGGGAAGGGCTGGGGCGCGCGCTACAGCGGGAGCAAGCCGACCTTGCGATAGACCTCGGTCACCGTCCCGGCCGCCACCGAGCGGGCCCGATCGGCGCCCCGAGCCAGGATCTTCTCCAGCTCGGTCTGCTCGCCGAGCAGCTCCAGGGTCCGCTCGCGATAAGGGGTCGCGAGCTCCGACACCGCGTCGGCCACTGCACCCTTCAGGTCTCCGTATCCACGTCCGGCGAAGTCCGACACCAACTGGTCGATCGACTCGCCCGACAGGGCCGACAAGATGGTCAGCAGGTTCGACACACCAGGCTTGGCCGCCTCGTCGAACGTGATCTCGCGGCCCGAGTCCGTCACCGCGGACTTGATCTTCTTCACGTTCAGCTTCGGCTCGTCGAGCAGCTCCACGATCCCGTTCGGCGCGGAGAACGACTTGCTCATCTTCGCGGTCGGCTCCTGCAGGTCCTGGATCTTCCCTACCGACTTCAGGATGTGTGGCTCCGGCACCACGAACGTACGTCCGAAGCGCGAGTTGAACCGCACCGCCAGGTCACGGGTGAGCTCCAGATGCTGCCGCTGGTCCTCACCGACCGGCACCTGATCGGCCTGATAGAGCAGGATGTCGGCCGCCATCAGGATCGGGTATGTGAACAGTCCGACGCTGACCGAGTCCGAGCCGAGCTTGGCCGACTTGTCCTTGAACTGGGTCATCCGCTGCGCCTGTCCGTACCCGGTCAGGCAGGACAGGATCCAGGACAGCTGGGTGTGCTCGGGCACGTGCGACTGGACGAATACGGTCGAGCGCTCCGGGTCGATGCCGGCCGCCAAGAGCTGCGCGGCCGCCCGGAGCACACGCTCCCGGAGCAGCACCGGGTCCTGCTCGATGGTCAGGGCGTGAAGATCGGCGACCCCGTAGAACGCGTCGTGGCTGTCCTGCAGCGGCACCCACTGCCGCAGCGCGCCCAGGTAGTTGCCGAGGTGCATCGAGTCGGCGGTGGGCTGGACGAGCGAGAGGACCCGGGGACGGGCCCCGACCGGGATTGGCGCGGACACGAGTAGGGATTCTGCCACGGTGGCGGTGGTCCCTCGGATCGGTTTTCAGCGCGGAACTGTTTCAGCGGTTGGTGCCCTGTGCCGATTGCTCGGGGTTGTCCTGACCCGTGTCGGCGAGCCGCCGGATCCAGAAGCGGGACGCCCGCCGACCGTCGAGCTCGGTCACCCGCAGCTCCAACCACTGGACCAGCTCCGGATCCGCCTCGACGATCGCGTCGGTCCGGATCTCGTCGCCCACGGCGGGCAACCGGCCCAGCCGGGCCATCACATAGCCGGCCAGGGTGTCGTACGGCCCCTCGGCGAGCACCAGACCAGTCTTCTCTGCGAACTCGTCCAGCGACAGCAGCCCGTCGATCTCGAACTCGTCCGGCGTGCCGACCTGGTCCTCGACGACGACGTCGTACTCGTCGGAGATCTCGCCGACAAGCTCCTCGACCAGGTCCTCGATCGTGACGATGCCGGCTGTGCCGCCGTACTCGTCCAGGACGATCGCGATGTGCTGCCGCTCGCGCCGCATGTCGTTCAGCGCCCGCAGCACCCGAACCGTGCCGGGCATCGAGGCCACCGGCCTGGCCAGCTCGCGGATCGGGGTGGTCCGGGCGCTCACCTCCGGGTCGAGCAGGTCGCGCAGGTGCAGGAAGCCGATCACGTCGTCCGCCGACTCCCCCATCACCGGATAGCGCGAGTGGGGCGCCTGGACCACCTCGCGAAGCGCCCGGTGGGCCGGCATGTCGCCGGGCAGGAAGTCCACCTCGGTCCGCGGCACCATGACCTCGCGCAGCGCCCGCTCCCCGGCAGCGAAGACGTCGTCGACGATCTGCCGCTCCTCGTCGGAGATCGTGGTGGAACCGCTGACCAGGGCCCGGATCTCCTCGTCGCTGACCTCCTCACGGCCGCGCCGAGGGATCCCCGCCCACCAGCCGGACCAGGACATTGGTCGACGCTCCGAGAAACCAGATCACCGGCCGAAGGATCGTGGCGATGCCGTCGACCAGCGGCGCCAGACCTAGTGCGAACGCCTCCGACCGCTGGAGCGCCAACCGCTTGGCAGTCAGCTCGCCGACCACGATCGAGAAGTACGAGATGACGACAGTGACCAGGATCAGGGCGACGGCGGAGGCCGCCGCCTCCTGCCAGCCAAAGGTCCGTATCAGAATCGGTGCCACCTGGTCGGCAAGGGTCGCGCCGCCGAACGCGGCGGACAGGAAGCCGAACAGCGTGACGCCGATCTGCACGGCGGACAGGAACCGGTTGGGGTTGTCTGTCAGCTTCGCGACCGTACGTCCCCGCTTGCTCCGGTGCGCCAGCTGGCGGACCTGGCTGTCGCGCAGCGAGACCAGCGACATCTCCGCCGCGACGAACACCCCGCTGGCGAGGATGAGCACGACGATGATGCCGATGTCGAGAACGGTCTGGCTCATCGGTCTGGATTCATCGGGAACTCACCGGTCAAGAGTAATGAGTCGGACCGAATTCGGTTGCCGCGCTCGGCGGGGGCGTCTTGGATGGCGTGGTGACCGTGCCATCCTTCCCGGAGCTGGTGCCGGTGCTGACCGATCCGGCCGGCCGGGTCCGGCTGCGGGCGCACCTCGACACCGACCTGCCGGCCATGGTCGAGTTCGCGACCGACCCGGAGTCGATCAGGTTCGTCCCACTGCCGTCGCCGTACGGCCCGGCAGACGCCAGGAGCTATCTGGACGACGTCATCGTGCCGGGCTGGCTGCGCGGCGACCGATTGAGCTGGGCGATCGAGCCCGGCGACGGAACGGACCGGCGGCTTCGCCGGCTCGATCGACCTGCGGCCCGAGCCCAACGGCACCGGCGAGGTCGGTTTCGGGCTCCATCCGGCGGCGCGCGGCCGGCGGCTGATGAGTGCCGCGCTGCGGCTGGTCCGCGACTACGCCTTCGACGTCCGCGAGCTGCAGGCTGCTGCGCTGGCGGGCGGTGGTCGGCAACTGGGGCTCGCGCCGGGCGGCAGCGGCCGCGGGCTTCCGGTTCGACGGCACCGTCCGACAGCTGCTCGATCATCGCGGCGAGTTGCTCGACGGCTGGCTGGCGACGATCACCGATGACGATCCACGCACCTCGCGCGGCTGGCTCGAACCGCCGGTACTGGTCGGTGAAAAGGTGGTACTGCGCTCCTTCGGCGAGCGGGACCTCGGCCGGATCGCGGAGGCCTGCGGAGACGTACGGACGGGGCACTGGCTGGTCTCGCTGCCGCGGCCGTACACCCTCGGCGATGCGCTCGGCTATCTCGAGGGCACCCGAGAACTCGCCGCCGCAGAGAACGGACTGGCCTGGTGCATCGCCGACCCGCAGACCGACGACTGCCTGGGCTCGATCAATCTTGAGGGCTACGCCAACTACGCCCGGCGCGGCGAGATCGGCTACTGGGCCCACCCGGACGCGCGCGGACGCGGGCTGGTCACGGAGGCGGTTCGGCTGGTCAGCGGATACGCCGACCGGTCCCGGCTGACCGGCTCGATCCAGATCCGCTGCGCCGCCGGCAACCGCGCCTCCCGGCACGTCGCGGAGTCGGCCGGGTATGTCCGGGTCGGCGCCGTGCCGGCCGCCGAGCCGCTCGGCGACGGGACGGTCGACGACCTGCTGACGTACGCCCGCCCGCCCGCGCCCGCGCGCTGAACCGTGCGATGAATCGGGCCCGGCGGCCCACCTGTGCCAGACTTTCCGGGTGACTTTGCAGATCAGCGTCATCGGCACCAACTACCTGGGCGCGACGCATGCCGCCGGGATGGCCGAGTTCGGCCACGAGGTGATCGGCGTCGACATCGACCCGGACCGAGTCAAGACGCTGAACTCCGGCCAGTCGCACATCTTCGAGGTCGGCCTGGAGCCGCTGCTGGCCAAGCACACCACGACCGGCCGGCTTCGCTTCACCACCGACTACACAGAGATCGCGGACTGGGCCGACGTGCACTTCCTCGCGCTCGGCACCCCGTCCGCGGCAGGTGGGGCGGCCGATCTGTCCCAGTTGCACGCGGCGATCGACTCCCTGGCGCCCTTGCTCACCAAGCCGTGCCTGGTGGTCGGCAAGTCCACCGTCCCGGTCGGCACGGCGCTGGCGCTGGAGGCCCGGCTCCGCGAGCAGGCGCCGGCCGGCGACGGGGTCGAGGTGGCCTGGAACCCCGAGTTCCTCCGCGAGGCGTACGCGGTCGAGGACACCCTGCGCCCCGACCGGCTGGTCTTCGGCACGCACTCCAAGGGCGCGCTGGAGATCCTGGAGGAGATCTACGAGATCCCGATCACCGACCGCACCCCCGTGGTCCGCTGCGACATCGCCACCGCTGAGTTGATCAAGGTCGCCGCGAACTCGTTCCTGGCGACCAAGATCAGCTTCATCAACGCGATGGCTCAGATGTGCCAGGCGGCCGGCGGCGACGTGACCCTGCTCGCGGACGCGATTGGTTTCGACAAGCGGATCGGTCGGGAGTTCCTGAACGCCGGCCTCGGTTTCGGCGGCGGCTGCCTGCCCAAGGACATCGCCGCACTGGCCGTCCGGGCCGACGAGCTCGGGGTCGGCGTGCTGAGCGACTTCATCCACGCCGTCGAGGCGATCAACGACGGCCAGCGCGCCGAGCTCGCCGAGCTCGCCGTCGACCAGGCGGGCGGCGACGTGACCGGCAAGCGGATCGCGGTGCTGGGTGCGGCGTTCAAGCCGGGCACCGACGACACCCGCAACTCCCCCGCGCTGACCGTGGCCGACCTGCTGCACGCCCGGGGTGCCGACGTCCGGATCTACGACCCGCAGGCCCGGCTGCCACCCCGCGAGGGCTTCACCCAGGTGGCGAGCGTCGAGCAGGCGCTGCTCGGTGCCGAGGTGGTGCTGCACCTGACCGAGTGGCCGGAGTTCCGCCAACTCGACCCGGATCGGTTCGGCGGTCTGGTCAAGTCCAAGATCATCATCGACGGCCGGCTGAAGCTGCACGCGCCGAGCTGGCGCAACGCCGGCTGGAAGCTCGTCCAGATCGGCCGCTCCTCCACCATCTGAGTCCGAGCAGCATCCAGACCAACCTGGACAGCCCGTTCCAGGCCGGCAACGCGCCGGACCTGTTCCGGGTGTCCTACATCGACATCGGGCAGTACACCAGCCAGGACGTGCTGCTGGACGTCTCGTCCACCTTCGATCAGGCGGCGATCGCCGCCTTCGTCCCGGGCCTGTGGCAGGGGGTGGTCTACGAGGCAAGCCGTACGGCATCGCACAGATCGACACCACCGCGATCGTCTACCGCAAGGACGCCTTCGAGGCGGCCAAGATCACGAACGTACCGACCTCGCTGGACGAGGCCTGGACCTGGGACGAGTTCGCCGCTGTGGCGCAGAAACTGACCGGCGTGGTCAAGGGCAACCAGAGCCCGTTCATCTACGACTGGCAGCAGGCCGGGGCGTACCGCTGGCTGAACTGGCTCTTCCAGGCCGGCGGGAACCTGCTCGGCGCTGACCTGAAGAGCCCGGCCGTCGACTCCGACGCGGTCGCAAGGCGGTGCAGGAGTCCGGACAACAAATGGTCGGCCGGTCGACACCTCGGTGACGTCCGGCACCTATCCCGACAGCGCCTTCATCGCAGGCACGGTGGCGATGGCGTTCGCGGGCGACTTCCTGATCCCCACCATCGAGTCCGGGGTGAAGAAGAAGTTCGAGTACGGCGCGCTGCCGATGCCCAAGGACACCACCGCGGCCAGCGATCTCGGCGGGAACGCCATCGTGGCGGCGAAGGACGGCAAGCACACGGACGCGGCGGCGAAGTTCCTCGCCTTCATCGTCAGCGAGCAGCAGCAGAAGACGTTCTGCGAGGCGACCGGAGAGCTTCCCACGCTCGCCGCAGGTCACCGTGCCGCACCTAGTCCCCGACCCTGACCACCGGCCGGTCCGCCCGATCCTGCAGCACCTCCTCCTCCACCACGCCCGTCTCCATCTCCCTCCCCCGACTTGTCAGAATCTCAACTGGCTACAGCACGTCGACGTTCTGACAACTCGAGGGTGGTGGGAACGCCGAGCGCTCGAAGGTCCGCGATGATCGCCGCCGGTTCCAGTCGGAGCTCGAAGTTCGTGGCACGAAGAACTCGCCTCCGGCTCACCACGATCGCGCGCTCCCGGCGCATGTCGGAGGCCCAGTGCTCGACCTGCATATGGTGCGCACCGTCGACCTCCAAGACCACGATCTCTCCGTTCGACAGTTTCCACTCGGCATCCAGATAGCGGACCCGGCCCGACGAGTCCCGGCGCCGGACCTGACGGCCGGGCGGCACGATCCCGAACCGCCGGCACGCCCGCAGCAAGTCCTGCTCGCCGAGCGTATGGGAGCCGCCTCCAGCTGCCTCAGCCGCCAGCCGCATGTACGCCCGGTGGCGGATCCGGCCGACCTCATCCAGTTCTCTGCGCACCCGATCGACCGGAGCCAGCCGTTGCTGGATGACCGCGCTCACCACCAGCCCGGCAAAGCGGGGGAAGGGCTGCCACGCACCGGCATCGATGGCGGAGCGGGCGGGAGAAGTCCGCGGCGGTCCCATCCCGACGAGGACATCGTCCGTACTCAGCCGTCGCGACTCGTGAACGACCACACCCGGGAGCGGTGCAGGCTTGCTCCCGCGAACGACGATGAGGTGGATGTCTCGCGCCTCGACCGCGAAACCGCTGAAGCCGGCGACCTCGAGCGCGGTATGGCTGCCGAGTGCGGCCGGTCCGCGGGCATCGAGCACGGCGACCCACATCGACTGACGGCGGGTCGGGGGCGCGTTCTGGACGAGGACGATCGCGTGGCCGACCGCAGTCCAGCGGCGAGCTGCAAGCTGCGCGTCCGTGTAATTCGGTGAGATCCCGGCCTCTCGGAGCTGGCGGCGGTGAAAGACCCCGTCCTGGACGGCGGCGAGCTGATGGAGTTCAGGCAGATAGCGGATGGCTGCGTACATGCCACGATGCTGAGCCCGGATTCCACAGATTCAGGAAGTCCCACCGAGATCTGTGGATAACTCCTGCCGACCCCTCACTTGTCAGAATCTCAACTGGCTCGGGCCAGTTGAGATTCTGACAAGTCGGCGGGGTTAGGCGAGGCGGGCGGCGAGGTTGTCGTCGAGGGTGCCGAGGAAGTCCTCGGTGGTCTGCCACTCCTGGTCGGGGCCGACCAGGAGGGCGAGGTCCTTGGTCATCTTGCCGGACTCGACCGACGTGATGATCACGTCCTCGAGGGTCTCCGCGAACGCGGTCACCTCGGGGGTGTTGTCCAGCTTGCCGCGATGCTTCAGGCCGCCGGTCCAGGCGTAGATCGAGGCGATCGGGTTGGTCGACGTGGGCTTGCCCTGCTGGTGTTGCCGATAGTGCCGGGTGACCGTGCCGTGCGCGGCCTCCGCCTCGACGGTCTTGCCGTCCGGCGTCATCAGCACGCTCGTCATCAGGCCGAGCGAGCCGAAGCCCTGGGCGACTGTGTCGGACTGGACGTCGCCGTCGTAGTTCTTGCAGGCCCAGACGTAGCCGCCCTCCCACTTCATCGCGGCGGCGACCATGTCGTCGATCAGCCGGTGCTCGTACGTCAGCCCGGCGGCCTTGTAGTCGTCGGCGAACTCGGTCTCGAAGACCTCTTGGAAGATGTCCTTGAACGCCCCGTCGTACGCCTTCAGGATCGTGTTCTTCGTCGACAGGTAGACCGGGTAGTTGCGCTGCAGCCCGTAGGACAGCGAGGCCCGGGCGAAGTCGGCGATGGACTTGTTGAAGTTGTACATCCCCATCGCGACGCCACCGTCGGCCGGATAGTTGGCCACCACGTGCTCGATCGGCGCCGAGCCGTCCTCGGGGGTGAACGTGATCGTCAGCGTGCCGGCACCGGGCACCTTGAAGTTCGTCGCCTTGTACTGATCGCCGTGCGCATGACGGCCGATCACGATCGGCTTGGTCCAGCCCGGCACCAGCCGGGGGATGTTGGAGATGATGATCGGCTCGCGGAACACCACGCCGCCGAGGATGTTGCGGATCGTGCCGTTCGGCGAGACCCACATCTTCTTCAGGTCGAACTCCTTGACCCGGGCCTCGTCCGGCGTGATCGTCGCGCATTTCACGCCGACCCCGTGCTGCTTGATCGCGTTCGCGGCGTCCACGGTCACCTGGTCGTCGGTCGCGTCCCGGTGCTCGATGCCCAGGTCGTAGTAGTCGAGGTTCACGTCCAGATAGGGGTGGATCAGGCGTTCCTTGATGAACTGCCAGATGATCCGCGTCATCTCGTCGCCGTCGATCTCGACGACGGTGCCCTCGACCTTGATCTTCGCCACCGGTGCTCCCACTCTCCGAACCGGTTCGTCAGCAGACCCACAAGCTATCCCAGTCGCCAGCTGATTCGATATTGACAGGATACTGTCATCTCGTAGAATGACAGCATCCTGTCAATCAGAGAGGAACGATCGATGAAGAACGTGGTCTTCTACGCCACCGACACCATGTCCGACTGGGAGTACGGGTACGTCCTGGCCGGCTTCGCGCTGTCGGAGTACCAGGAGCCCGGCCGGTTCGCGGGTCCGGTCGACCGCCGAGACCGGAGCGGGGTGACCACGGTGCGCTCGATCGGCGGGCTGACCGTGCGTGCCCGACACCACGCTCGACGCCGTCGGGGATCCGGATCTGCTGATCCTGCCGCGGCGCGAGCACTTGGGCCGAGGGACACGACGAGGTCCTCGGCCTGGCCCGCCGGCACGCTCGAGCAGCGGCGGCCTCGTCGCCGCGATCTGCGGGGCTACCCAGGGGTTGGCCCGCTCCGGTCTGCTGGACGACCGCGCGCACACCAGCAACGCCCCGGACTACATCGCCGCGTTGGCCGGATACCACGGACACCAGCACTATCGCGAGGCCAAGGTCGTCGCGGACCGCGGCGTGATCACCGCGCCGGCCACCGCACCGGTCGACTTCGCCCGGGCCGTGTTCGAGGCGCTGGAGGTGTTCCCACCGAAGATCCTGAACGCCTGGTACGGGCTCTATACGACCGGCGAGCGGCACTATTTCGACGAGCTGGTGAGCTGAGGGTCTGCCATGACCCGGACGCCGGCGGGCGACGCGCTGACCGATCTCGTGCTGCCCGTCTTCGAGCTGAACGGCGAGTTCCTGGCCGCGGCCAGGGACATCGCCGAGCCGGCCGGGCTGACCCCGGCCTGGTGGCAGGTGCTCGGCGCCACCCTGGACGAGCCGCGCAGCGTCGCCGAGATCGCCCGCCGGGTCGGCCTCGGGCTGGCCCGGCAAAGCGTGCAGCGGACGGCCGACCTGCTGGTCGAGAAGGGCTGGGCGACGTACGCCGACAACCCGCTGCACAAGCGCGCCAAGCTGCTCGGCCCGACCGCCGAGGGTCGGGCGACGCTGCTCCGGCTGCGCGACACCCAGCATGCCTGGGCGGACGCGGTCGGTGCGGAGGTGGGCGTGGAGGACCTGCGCCGGCTCGCGGTCACCGTCAGGCGGGTGATCGCCGCGTCTCTCCGCTATCGCGGAGAGCAGGCGGACTGAATCGAGTCCGCCCGGCCTCAGGGCATCCGGACGACCTGGCCGGCGTACGCCAGCCCGCCACCGAACGCGAACAGCAGCACCGGCGCGCCGGACGGCAGCGGCGAAGTCTCCTGCAGCTTGGACAGCGCGAGCGGGATCGATGCCGCCGAGGTGTTGCCGGACTCCGTGATATCGGTCGCCACGACCGCGTTCACCGCACCGATCTTGGCGGCCAACGGCTCGATGATCCTCAGGTTCGCCTGGTGCAGCACGATGGCCGCCACGTCCTCCGGCGCCAGCTTGGCCCGGTCGATCACGTCCCGGGCGATCTTCGGCAGCTCGAACGTCGTCCAGCGGAACACCGCTCGCCCGTTCTGGGCGAACTTGTCGCCGTCGGCGCGTTCGATCCGGACCGCGTCCCCGAGCTCCGGTACGCAGCCCCACAGGATCGGCGAGATGTGCTCGTCCGGATCGGCGGTGAGTAGGAACGCGCCGGCACCGTCCGCGGTCAGCACGCAGGTGGTCCGGTCGGTGAAGTCGGTGACATCGGTCAGCTTCTCGGCCCCGATCACCAGCGCCGTCGTCGAGGCCCCGGCCGCGATCGCGTGCTGCGCAATGGCCACGGCGTGCGGAAAGCCCGAGCAGGCGGTGTTGATGTCGATGCACGCCGGCTGGCCCTGGATGCCGAGTCGGGCGGCCACGCGGGACGCCATGTTGGGCGACCGGTCCAGCGCGCTGCAGGTGGCGACGATCACCAGGTCGACGTCCTGCGCGCTCGTCTCGCCCTTGGCCAGTACGTCCTCGGCCGCCTTCGCCGCCATCAGGTCGACCGTCTCCTCCGGCGCAGCCCAGTGCCGCTCGCGGATGCCGACCCGCCGCTGGATCCACTCGTCGTTGGTCTCGACCATGGTCGCCAGCTCGGCATTGGTCACCACCCGTGCCGGCTGGAAGTGACCCACCGCCACCAGGCGCGTACCCGTCATGCGGGTGAGTATGCCACCGCCTGGAGCCGGCTGTCCGCGACCGATCGGCACCGGACGGGTGGCCTCCATCACCCCCGAGACGAGGGGTCGAGCACCACCGCATCGGCGGCCTCCCGGGGGTGCTGGGCGAGGACGTACTCCTCCTCGCTGGGCCACCAGTCACGTTCCCAGCGCTCCAGCAGCTCCGGCGGATCCCGCTCGGCGATCCGCCGCCGGCGTACGTCCTGGGCGACCTCCACCCACAACCGGAGATCCCACGGCACCGGCAGCCGTACATCGGTCGCCGACACCCCCTCCACCACGACTACCACCCCGACCGGCACCTCGGCCCAGCCGAGCGGGGCGTCGGCGACCAGGTCCCAGCGCTGATAGCGGCCCGGCCGTCCGGCCAGCAGCGGGCGAACCACCTGGCCGACGAACAGGTCCCGGTCCCAGGACCGCAACGCCGCGCGGCCGAAGTCGTCGACGCTGAGCAGCACCGAATCGGGGACGAGCGCCGCGATCCGCCGGGCGAGTGTGGTCTTGCCGGCGGCGCCGAGTCCGTCGACCCCCACCCACCGGGTTCCGGGCCGGCCGGACACTCGCTCGGCCACCCAGCCCGGGGCGTCGGCGAAGGAGAGGGATGTCACGCCGAGACCTCCTGTCCGCCGGGCCGACCGGCTTGCTAGTTTCGCACTCGCAGCACGTTCCCAGTCGGAGGAGAGTTCCGTGAGCACACCCGTGAAGGTGGCCGTCACCGGCGCCGCCGGCCAGATCGGCTACAGCCTGCTGTTCCGGATCGCCAGCGGGTCGCTGCTCGGCCCGGACACCCCGGTGGAGCTCCGGCTGCTCGAGATCACCCCGGCGCTCAAGGCGCTCGAGGGTGTGGTGATGGAGCTCGACGACTGCGCGTTCCCGCTGCTGTCGGCGGTCCAGACCGGCGACGACCCGAGCACGGTCTTCGACGGGGTCAACATCGCGCTGCTGGTCGGCGCCCGGCCACGTAGCAAAGGGATGGAGCGCGGCGACCTGCTGGAGGCCAACGGCGCGATCTTCAAGCCGCAGGGCCGCGCGCTGAACGACCATGCCGCCGACGACATCAAGGTGCTGATCACCGGCAACCCGGCCAATACGAACGCGCTGATCGCGATGAGCAACGCGCCGGACATCCCGCGGGAGCGGTTCAACGCGCTGACCCGGCTGGACCACAACCGGGCCAAGGCGCAGCTGGCCGCGAAGCTCGGCACCAGCGTCAACGCGGTGACCCAGATGACGATCTGGGGCAACCACTCCGCGACGCAGTACCCCGACGTGTTCAACGCGCTCGTCGACGGCAGGAACGCCGCCGAGGCGATCGACGACCAGGAGTGGATCGAGTCGACCTTCCTGCCCGTCGTTCAGAAGCGGGGCGCGGCGATCATCGAGGCCCGTGGCGCCAGCTCGGCGGCCAGCGCGGCCAATGCGACCGTCGACCACATGCGGGACTGGGTGCTCGGCACGCCCGAGGGCGACTGGGTCTCGATGGCGGTCCCGTCCGACGGGTCCTACGGCGCGCCGGAGGGAATCATCACCTCCTACCCGTGCACGACCGCGGGCGGCAGCTGGGAGATCGTCCAGGGGCTGGAGATCAACGACTTCTCCCGGGCCAAGATCGACGCCAGCAACGCCGAGCTCGTCGAGGAGCGCGAAGCGGTCTCCTCGCTGGGCCTGATCTGAGCTGGGGTCTGATCTGAATTGGGTCTGACGAAGGTCTGATCTGAGCTGGGGCCCCCAGGATCGGAGCAGATCGTCACGGCTACACCCGGGACGATCTCTTCCATTCTTCTGGTGGCACCGTGAACCGTCACACTTGACGGCATGAGTGAGCCGAATCCTTGGAGCCGCGAGGCCGCCGATCAGCCGATGCCGGCTCCTCAGCAGCAGCCGCCTCCCAGCGACGACGGCTCCCAGGCATGGCCGACCTATCCGCCGGCCCCCAGCTCAACCGGTTTCGAGCCGGTCGAGAGCAGCTACCCGACGACCGACTATCCGGCGAACTATCCGGCCCCGTACGCCTACGGCACCTCCCCGTACGGCACCTCCCCGGACGGCACTTCATCGTACGGACCGTCGCCCTATCCGTCCGGGGCAGCGGAACCCTACCCATACGCCGCGAGCCCGTACGGCTACACCGCGACGATCCACCCGCAGGCGGTCGTGGCGCTGGTGCTCGGGGTGATCGGGCTGGTCGTCTGCAACCCGGCCGGCGTCGCGGGCCTGCTGGTGGGCCGCAAGGCGCGCAAGGAGATCCTCGCCGAGCCACAGCGCTACTCGGGACTCGGTCTGGCGACCGCGGGCTGGATCCTCGGCATCGTCTGCACGGTGCTCACCGTGCTGCTGGTGCTGTTCGTCACGATCGGGCTGGCGGGCGGCTGGGACCAGTAGCCGTCCGACGGGAAAAGATGACCCCCAAAGGACCCATGGATACGTCAGAATTGCCGGCATGAGCAATCCCTACGGCCAAAATCCCGAGTCGAACTCCGGCGAGAACCAGCCCAGCTCGGGAGACCAGCCGAGCTATGGGCAGACCCCGCCGCCGCCCCCCACCGGCGACACCGGCTACGGGCAGAGCCAGCCGTCGGCCGGCGAGCCGAGCTACGGGCAGAACGAGCCGCCGACCTACGGTGAGCAGCCGCCGACGTACGGGCAACAGCCGCCGACCTACGGTGAGCAGCCGCCGACGTACGGGCAACAGCCGCCGGCCTACGGTGAGCAGCCGCCGGCGTATGGGCAGCAGCCCCCGTCGTACGGGCAGCAGCCGCCGGCATACGGTGAGCAGCAGCCGGCCTACGGGCAACAGCCCGGCTACGGGCAGAACCCGTACGGCGGCTACGCGGCCGTCGGGCAGGCGCATCCGCAAGGCGTGGCTGTGCTGGTGCTCGGCATCCTCGGCATCGTCGTCTGCGGCATCTGCGCGGTGATCGCCTGGGTGATGGGCAACAAAGCCATCAAAGAGATCGACGCGAACCCGACGGCGTACAACAACCGGCAGATGGTCAACGTCGGCCGGATCCTCGGGATGGTCGGCACCATCATCTGGGGTGCGTTCATCGTGATCTACGTCGTCGTCATCATCGTCGGAGTGGTCGCGGCCCAGTCCGGGCGGTGAGCTGCTGACGCAGAGCCCGTACGCTGGAGGTCCGGGGTGGTCGTCCGCCCCGATCTTCTCGACTCCACCCTCCGGCCCCAGCGACAAGGCCCTCGATGCCCGAACATCCCCATCAGTCCGAGCAGCCGTCTCAGCCCGAATACCGTCCGCAGCCGTACGGTCAGCCCTATCCGGCCCTGCCCCAACCCCATCCGCAGGGCACGATCGTGCTCGTCCTCGGGATCCTGGGGTTCGTCGTGGGGCTGTGTGCGCCGTTCGCCTGGTACTTCGGCTCCAAGGCGCTGAAGGAGATCCAGGCCACCGGGATCCGCTATTCCAACGAGGATCAGATCCGGGTGGGCCGAGTCCTCGGCATGGTGGTCAGCATCATCGCCATCGTCGGACTGGTCTTCCTGGCCGTGTTCGTGATCCTGGCGATCATCGCGGCCAACAGCACTCAGGGGTGAGGATCAGCCCAGAACTGATCAGCCCAGAACTGATCAGCCCAGAACTGATCAGCGCAGGACTGATCAGCGCAGGGGCGGGACCGAGATCGCCAGCGCGATGATCGCGCCGCCGGCCAGGGCGAGGAATGCGATGTCGAAGAGCTTGCTCCGAACCTGGAGCAGACCTGCGTCCCCGGCCGGGAGCGCCAGCCGCTCGACCGCGCCGACACCGAGCGAGCTACCGACGATCAGGCAGCCGATCCGCCAGCTGCCCGCTGCGGCGAGGGCCACCACCAGGCCGATCACGACGCCGGCCACGACGACCAGCAGCGGCCAGTAGCGCTGGGAGCGTGCCGCGGTGCCGGAGCCGCCCGCGGTCACGCGCCCGAGCCACCCTCGACCAGCCGGCTCTCGGCCAGCTCGACCACATTGCTGAGCAGCATCGCGCGGGTCATCGGGCCGACGCCGCCGGGCACCGGCGCGAACCAGCCGGCCACCTCGCGCACCGACGGATCCAGATCGCCGACCAGACCCGCCTCGGTACGAGTGATCCCGACGTCGACGCAGACCGCGCCGGGCCGCACCATGTCGCCGGTGATCAGTCCCGGCCGGCCGGCCGCGGCGATCACGATGTCGGCGTTCCGAGTGTGCGCGGCGAGGTCCTTGGTGCCGGTGTGACACAGGGTGACGGTCGCGTTCTCGGACTTCCGGGTCAGCAGCAACCCGAGTGGGCGACCGACCGTCGTACCGCGGCCGATCACGCAGATCTCGGCGCCGGCGATCTCGATACCGTTGCGGCGGAGCAGCTCGACGATGCCCTTCGGCGTACAGGGCAGCGGGGCCGGGTCGCCCAGCACGAGCTTGCCGAGATTCGTCGGGTGCAGCCCATCCGCGTCCTTCGCCGGGTCGACCAGGCCCAGCGCCCAGTTGTCGTCCAGCTGCGGCGGCAGCGGCAGCTGGACGATGTAACCGGTGCAGGCCGGGTCGGCGTTCAGGTCCGCGATCCGGCCGGCCAGCACATCGGCCGTCGTGTCGGCCGGCAGCTCCACCTGGATCGACGCGATGCCGACCTGGGCGCAGTCGCGGTGCTTGCCGGCGACGTACGACCGGCTGCCGGGGTCGTCGCCGACCAGCACCGTGCCGAGGCCGGGCACGATGCCCGCCTCGGCCAGCTTCGCCACCCGCTCGGCCAGCTCGCTCTTGATGATCGCGGCCAGCGCCCGGCCGTCCAGAATCTGCGCAGTCATCTGTCTATCCGTCCTTCTTTTCCGGAAACTGTCGGTTTGCGGCAGCGACACGCCGACGGTCGCTGTCGCAGCTCGACAGTTTCCGGAAGGGCATCGGGGCACCCATCAGTGGAAGAAGTGCCGGGCACCGGTCAGGTACATGGTCACCCCGGCCGCCTTCGCCGCCTCGACCACTTCCGCATCGCGGACGGAGCCGCCGGGCTGGACGATCGCCCGGATACCGGCGTCGATCAGGATCTGTGGCCCGTCCGCGAACGGGAAGAACGCGTCCGAGGCGGCCACCGATCCGGCCGCCCGCTCACCGGCCCGCTCGACGGCGAGCCGACACGAGTCGACGCGGTTCACCTGGCCCATCCCGACGCCGACCGACGCTCCCCCGGTGGCCAGCAGGATCGCGTTCGACTTCACCGACCGGCAGGCCTTCCAGGCGAACTCCAGATCCGCGAGGACGTCCGCCGGGGCCGGCTCCCCGGTCACCAGCTGCCAGTTTGCGGCCTGATCGTGGTCGGCGCCCACACCGTCCGCGGACTGCATCAGCAGCCCGCCGTCGATCGCCCGGATCTGCACCCCGCCCGCCCCGAGAGGCTCGACGACCAGGATCCGGATGTTCTTCTTCCGCTGCAAGATCTCGACCGCGCCGTCCTCGTAGGCCGGTGCCGCGATCACCTCGGTGAACACCTCCGCGACCTGCTCGGCCATCGGCGCGCTGACCGGCCGGTTCGTCGCGATCACCCCGCCGAAGGCGGACACCGGGTCGCAGGCGTGGGCCTTGGCATGGGCGTCCGCGATGTCGGTACCGATCGCGATCCCGCACGGGTTGGCGTGCTTGATGATCGCGACCGCCGGCTCGTCGAAGTCGTACGCGGCCCGGCGGGCGGCGTCAGTGTCCACATAGTTGTTGTACGACATCTCCTTGCCGTGCAGCTGCTCCGCGATCGCCAGCCCACCGGCGCGGTATCCGTTGCGGTAGAGCGCGGCCCGCTGGTGCGGGTTCTCCCCGTAGCGCAGCACCGCTGCGCGATCCCAGGTCGCCCCGACCCAGGCCGGGAACCCGGTGCCGCCGCTGGTGTCGGTCACGACGTTGCCGAGCCAGGAGGCCACCGCCACGTCGTACGTCGCCGTGTGGACGAACGCCGCCGTCGCCAGCGCCTGGCGCTGCGCCAGGCTGAAACCGCCGGCAGACAGCGCAGCCCGCAGATCCTCGTACTGGTCGGGCGAGGTGACCACCGCGACGCAGGCGTGGTTCTTCGCCGCGCCGCGGACCATCGACGGGCCGCCGATGTCGATCTGCTCGATGCAGTCCTCCGGGCTCGCGCCCGACGCGACGGTTTCCGTGAACGGATAGAGGTTGCTGACCAGCAGCTGGAACGGCTCGACTCCGAGCTCAGCCAGCTGGTCGCGATGACTCTCCAGGCGTACGTCGGCCAACAGCCCGGCGTGGACTCGAGGGTGCAGCGTCTTGACCCGACCGTCCAGGCACTCCGGGAAGCCGGTCAGCTCCTCCACCTCGGTCACCGGCAGCCCGGCAGCGGCAATCCGGCCGGCCGTCGACCCGGTGGAGACCAGCTCCACGCCGGCGTCGACCAGGGCCCGGGCCAGCTCCTCGAGCCCGGTCTTGTCGTACACCGAGACCAGGGCGCGCCGGATCGGCACCCGTCCCTCGTCGGGGCTCGTATCGGGGGCATCTGTCATGTCAGCCAGCGCACCTTTCTGTCGGCCACCCGCCAGTCGCGGGTGGCCAGGTCATGGGTGACGTCGAGCAGCATGGCCCGCTCGACGACCTTGATCTTCTCGTGCAGGGTCTGCACGGTGTCGTCCGCGGCGACCGGCACGGCCTGCTGGGCCAGGATCACTCCGGTGTCGATGCCCTCGTCGACCAGGAACACGGTCGCCCCGCTCACCTTGACGCCGTACGCGATCGCGTCCCGCGGCCCGTGGATCCCGGGAAAGGATGGCAGCAGCGCCGGATGGGTGTTGATCATCCGGCCGCCGAACGCGCTCAGGAAGTCGGCGCCGACCAGCTTGAGGAACCCGGCACTGACCACCAGATCGGGCTCGTACGCCGCCACGGCCGACGTCAGTCCGCGGTCCCACTCGGCCCGGTCGGCACCTTTCCCCAGCGGATGCACGAAGGTCGGGATGCCGGCTCGCTCGGCCCGGGCCAGACCCTCGACCGTCGGCCGATCGGATCCGACGGCGACGATGCGAGCTCCGAAGTCAGGATCGGCGCTGGCGTCGATGAGCGCCTGGAGCAGCGTTCCGGTGCCGGAGACCAGCACCACCAGCCGCTTCGGGGTGCGGCTCATCGGGCCGCGGCAGAGTCGCGGACGGGCCAGCACGGCGGCCAGCCTACCTACCGAGAGCCGGACATCGCCTCTCGCCGTACCAGCTGGACGGTCGCCTCCGGATCGTCCTCCAGCTCGTCGCCCGACCCGGCGACGTCGATGTCGTCCGGATCCTGCGTCGCGCCGGACCGCAGCAGTCCGAGCACCAGGCCGCCGATCATCCCGGACAGTCCTAGCGTGCTGACCGCCATCACGGCGAGCTCCGGCAACCGGGGCCCGAGCCCGGTCAGCCGCAGCACGCCGAGATCGCCGGAGCTGGCCCACGCCAGCGCCGACGAAGACCACGCCACCGACCACGCCGGCCAGTCCACCGACCAGCGCGGTCTCGTCGAACCGGGCGGCCGGCCGACGCCGGACCACCAGCCAGGCCGCGACCAAACCGGCGACGACGCCGGCAGCCAACCAGAGCAGCTGGTACGTCCCACCGGCGCCCGAGGCTCGGCACCGCACCGAGGATCGGGACTCCCGGCAGTAGTCCGACCTGGGTCGCCGACGGTGCCACCACCGAGCCGTCGCCGAGCCCGAAGCCGGCCCCGAGGGCGTACGCACCGCCCCAGACCATCGCGTTCGGCGCGAATGCCAGCTGGCCCACCAACAGCGCGATGCCTCCCGTCACGCCGGCGCCGAGGGCGTTGTTCAGGCTGCCCACCCGGTCCAGATGGGCCAGCAGGCCGGTTACCAGCACGGCGGCGCCGACCGCGAGCAGGACCAGCTGGGTGCCGAGGACGGCGGTAGGCACCGGCCGCAGCCAGTCCGGCCAGCCGCGCGTCGGATCGACACCGAGCGCCCGACAGCTTCCCCACAGTGCGCAGCCCGCGAGCGCCAGCAGGGCGACCAGGGTCCGGAGATCGGGTGCCGGTGAGCCGAGCAGCAGCGCGACGACGAGCAGCGGTGCCAGGTAGCCGACGGTGGCGAGCACGGCGATACCCAGCGCGGTCCGGCGCGGCGACTCGGCCTGGTCGGCGCCAGCCGCGGAATCGGCGCGGTCGGCGCCAGCCGCGGAATCGGCGCGGTCGGCGCCAGCCGCGGAATCGGCGCGGTCGGCGCCGGCGGGGTCGGGCTGCGGGCTTCGGGCGGCGACGAAGGACGTACACCTGGCCAGGACGAAGCCGAACAGTGCGACCGCGCCCCACGGGACCAGAGTCAGATGCAGGCCATCGAGAGACAGCCCGGCGCCGTTCGCGAAGACCCAAACCTTCGTACCGACCAGTAGCGCGCCACTCAACGGACCGGATGCGGTGTCGGCGTCGACCGCCAGCCAGCCGAGGACCGTAAAGCCGACCACGAGGACCCAGCCGACGGCGGCCACCAGCACCCCGGCCAGGGTCGCGGCGATCGGCCAGCCGACCGGAAGCGATGCACCGTCCGGCGAGTCCGGTCCACGACCGAGGGCGACCGTCGGCTCGGCGTCCGGCTCGGTGGTGGTCAGATTCAGGGTCAGCTCGTCCTCGGGCCGCGCACCAGCGGTTCGGGGTAGGGCGCGTCGCGAGCGGAACCGTCGGGGCAGAGTGGGAGCCATAGCCCCTTCATGCTCCCCGGCCGGGCCGTCGGTCACGCCTCAGACACGCCCTGGCAGGTAAGGTTTCGTCTGTTTCAGGCCCGGCGGACCCTCGTCCGCGCCGATCGGACGGGCGACGCAACAGCTGGAGGACCACCCGAGCATGGCAGGCAAGGACCCGGACGACCACCGACCGCGGCGGGCGGTCGGCGACTCCGACCGTACGGACGAGGCGTCCGGATCCGGATCCTCGCGGAAGCCCTCCGGATCCTCCTCGGCGGGTTCGTCGCGGTCCGGCTCGGGGTCCTCGCGCGGATCGTCCAGTTCGTCCCGCAAGCGAGATGTGGAACCCGACCGGTCGACCACGATCCTGCCGCGCGTTCGCGACGACCGAAGCACCACGATTCTGCCCAAGACCGCCGACCGGCGCCGACGCGAGCGAGTTCGACGATGACGAGCCGGACGTACGCCCGCTGGTCCGCGAACGCAGTCGGATGATCCTGATCGCGGCTGGGGTGGCGGCGGTGGTCATCATCGGGCTCGTGCTGGGCTATGCGGCCCTGCACGGCGGCAAACCGACCGTGCAGCCGTCGGCCGGCACCAGCGGGGCGACCTCGACCGGCGCCACCCCGACCCCGACTCCGGTCGCGCTGCTCGACGACAATTCCATGATCAACGCCCAGATGGCCAGGCAGATCGATCCGAAACGGAGCTGGCAGGTCGCCTCGACCCAGCACGGACTCGACACCAACTCACCCCGGGCCGCCTGCTTCGGCTCCGACCCGGTGGACGGTCAGCCCGACCCGCAGCAGGTCCTGCAGCGGCTGCTGAGCAGCTCCGGCCAGAACCCACCCGCGCTGCTGCATCAGGCCGAGTCGTACGAGACGAGTGAGGATGCCGCCCAGGCCTACGTCGCGATCTCCAAGGCGCTCGGCACCTGCGCGGTGGTCGGTAGCTGGATCGAGTCGGGCCGGACGGTGAACGGGCTCGGCGACCAGAGTGCCGGTGCCGTGGTGACGGTGACCGACTCGGGCAAACAGACGTACCACGGCATGGTGATCAGCCGGACCGGACGAGTCGTCGACATCGTCGACGTCGCCCAGACCGGCTCGGCGCCGAGTATGGGCAACACGGCGGGTGCGCTGGCCCAGGCCGATCGATGTCCAGTGCACGACCAGCGGCGGCGCCTGCGCGAAGAAGGTCTCGGTGAAGAACGGGCCTCCGCCGCTCGGCGGGGACGAGCCGGGCTTCCTGTCCGCCGGAGACCTGCCCCCGGTCGGCAGTACGCCGTCGCTGTGGGTCGGCAGTACGCCGAGCGCGCCGGACGCCGATTACGTCGGCAGCGGGTGTGAGACCACTGACTGGACCAAGGTCAAGGGGGCGACCGCCAAGACGATGCGGACGTACACCCAGCAGAACAGCTCCAGCATCTTCGGGGTCGATCAGATCGTGGAGACCATGCCGGACGAGAACGCCGCCTCCGACCTGGTCGCTGCGGTGAAGAAGGACCTGACCAGCTGCTCGACCCGCAAGCTCACCGCGACGGTGTCCAAGCCGGTCAAGGTGGACGGGCCCGGCGCGGAGAACAACCAGGTCGACCGGCTGGGCCGCCGGCGTGTCGCAGAAGACCGCCAGCACGACGATCCAGTTCCGGGTCGGCATCGTCAGTGTCGGCGACAAGGTGGTCTGGACTCTGGTGAATCCGGTCGACAAGCTCGACTTCACCGACGACCAGTGGCAGACCATCGTGCTGCGCACCGGTCAGCGGGCCAGCCAGGTGCAATAGTTTCTGCGCTCCTCGGCAAGCCTCGCGCTGCCCGCTCGCTGGCACTCGTTCGGCGGCGTCCGCATCGTCGCGATCGCGACCCCGTGCCGGGACGTGCGCCGGCTGACCCTCCGTGCCGAAGTGAGCCGAGGGCACCTGTTCGACGGGACCTAACCCTCCAGCACCACCAAGGCCTTGAGGAGGGCGCCGAGGGACTCGTTGTCGGTGATTTCGCCGGCGGCGATCATGGCGAAAAGCTCGGCACGGGACACGCTCCGACAGCCGGTGATGCCCTCGACCGCGGTCTCCTCGCCGCCGACCCGGTCCAGCCCACGGGCGAGGAACACCCGGCCCGGGGCGTCGGAGACCCCGTTCAGCGAGAAGACCTCGCCCAGGTCGCGCCACTCTCGGGCGGCGAGGCCCGTCTCCTCGCGCAGCTCGCGGGCCGCGGCAGCCGCCAGGTCGTCACCGTCCGAGCCGCCGGCCGGGACCTCCCAGGACGACCGGCCGATCGCGTATCGGTCGACCTCGACGAGCACGAACCCACCCGCGTCGGTGACCGGCACGACGAACACCGCGGGCGAGCGGACCTCGACGACGCCGTAGATCCCGGGCGACCCGTCGGGCCGCAGCACCGCGTCCTCACGGACCCGGATCCACGGGTTCTCGTACGCCGTCCGGGACGACAACCTGCGCCAGGGCACGCCGCTCAGCCGCGCGCGGTCATCAGCTCCCGCATCAGCTCCGCGGTCTCGCTCGGCGTCTTGCCGACCTTCACCCCGGCCGCCTCGAGGGCCTCCTGCTTCGCGGCGGCGGTGCCCGACGAGCCGGAGACGATGGCGCCGGCGTGGCCCATCGTCTTGCCCTCCGGCGCGGTGAAGCCGGCGACATAGCCGACGACCGGCTTCGTCACGTTGGCCTTGATGAAGTCGGCCGCCCGCTCCTCGGCGTCGCCGCCGATCTCGCCGATCATCACGATCGCATCGGTGTCGGGGTCGTCCTGGAACGCCTGCAGGCAGTCGATGTGGGTCGTTCCGATCACCGGGTCGCCGCCGATCCCGACCGCCGAGGAGAAGCCGATGTCGCGGAGCTCGTACATCATCTGGTACGTCAGCGTGCCCGACTTGGACACCAGCCCGATCCGGCCGGCCTTGGTGATGTCGGCCGGGATGATGCCGGCGTTGGACTGCCCGGGCGAGATCAGACCGGGACAGTTCGGCCCGATCAGCCGCGTCTTCGAGCCGGCCGCCAAGGTGTAGAACTCGGCGCTGTCCTTCACCGGTACGCCCTCGGTGATCACCACGGCGAGCGGGATCTCGGCCTCGATCGCCTCGACCACCGCGCCCTTGGTGAACTTCGCCGGGACGAAGATCACCGTGACGTTTGCGCCGGTCGCCTCGACCGCCTCGCCGACCGAGTTGAACACGGGCACCGACGCTCCGTCGAAGTCGACCCGCTGGCCGCCCTTGCCGGGCGTGACCCCGCCGACGATCGACGTACCGGAGTTGAGCATCCGCTGGGTGTGCTTGCGGCCCTCGGAGCCGGTCATGCCCTGCACGATGACCCGGGAGTCGGAGTTCAGAAAGATTGCCATTGTCGAACTCGCCTCTCAGCCCGCGGCCAGCTCGGCGGCCCGGCGGGCCGCACCGTCCATCGTGTCCACCTGTTCCAGCCGCGGCAGCGCCGCGTCGGTCAGGATCTGCCGGCCCAGCTCGGCATTGTTGCCGTCCAGCCGGACCACCAGCGGGTACGTCCACGTGCTCGCCGCGGCTGCCCAGCAGCTCGAAGGCCTGGACGATCCCGTTGGCCACCGCGTCGCAGGCCGTGATCCCGCCGAACACGTTGACGAACACGCTCTTCACCTGCGGGTCGCTGATGATGATCTCCAGCCCGTTGGCCATCACCTCGGCGCTGGCGCCGCCGCCGATGTCGAGGAAGTTGGCCGGCTTCGGCGACCCGGCGAACTCCTCACCGGCGTACGCGACGACGTCCAGGGTGCTCATCACCAGGCCGGCACCGTTGCCGATGATCCCGACGCTGCCGTCGAGCTTGACGTAGTTCAGGCCCTTCGCCTTGGCCGCCGCCTCGAGCGGGTCCTCCGCGGACTTGTCGGCCAGCGCCTCGTGGTCGGGATGCCGGAAGCCGGCGTTCTCGTCCAGCGAGACCTTGCCGTCCAGCGCGACGATGGCGCCCTCGGCCGTCTTGACCAGGGGATTCACCTCGACCAGCGTCGCGTCCTCGCCCTCGTACACCTTGCCGAGCAGCTGGATCACCCGGGCGATCTCGGCCGCGTCCTCGCCGGCGAAGCCGGCCGCCGCGACGATCTCGTCGGCCTTGGCCTGGTCGATCCCGACGGTCGGGTCGACCGGGATCCGGGCCAGCGCCTCGGGCCGCTCGACCGCCAGCTGCTCGATCTCCATCCCGCCCTCTTTGCGAGCACATGGCGAGATAGCGGCGGTTGGCCCGATCGAGCAGCAGGGAGAAGTAGTACTCCTCGGCGATGTTCGGCGCCCTCGGTGATCATCACGGTCTTGCACCACGTGACCCTTGATGTCCAGACCGAGGATGTCCTCCGCCCGCGCGGCCGCCTCGTCCGGGCTCTTGGCGATCTTCACGCCGCCCGCCTTGCCGCGGCCGCCGGTCTTCACCTGGGCCTTGACCACCACCACCGGGGTGCCGAGCTCGGCCGCGGCCGACCTCGCCTCCTCCACCGTGGTGGCGATGATGCCGCGCAGCACGGGAACCCCGTGCGCCTCGAAGACGTCACGCGCCTGGTACTCGTACAGGTCCACTGATCCCGTCCCTCCATAGCTTCGCGGCCACCGCATGGCGACGCCGGAGGGCGGGCAGCAGTGACCGGTGCGACCTGGGAGTGTCCGCACCGCGCAGACAACGCCTACGAAGCCTAGTGGTCGGCGTCCGCGCCTCGGGCGGATCCGCGGCGGCTCATCGCGGGTCAGCGCTCAGCCACGTGCCGTACGTTCGCCCGGACCCAGTCGACGATCTCGGCCATCGACGCGCCCGGGGTGAAGACCTGGGCGACCCCCAGCTCGGCCAGCGGCGCCCGGTCCGCCTCGGGGATGATCCCGCCGCCGAACACGACGATGTCGGACGCATCCTGCTCGGCGAGCAGCTCGACCACCCGCTGCGAACAGCGTCATGTGCGCCCCGGACAGCACCGACAGCCCGATCGCGTCAGCGTCCTCGGCCAGCGCGGTGCTGACGATCTGCTCCGGCGTCTGGTGCAGACCGGTGTAGATCACCTCCATCCCGGCGTCGCGGAGCGCCCGGGCGACGACCTTCGCGCCCCGGTCGTGACCGTCCAGACCCGGCTTGGCGACGACGATCCGCAGCGGTCCCGACGAGTGGTCGAGCGCGGACGACACGGGCGCGGATGTTTCAGGAACGTTGCGAGGTTCCACACCAGTCACACTACTGGGCGGTAATGTCTATTCGTGCTGAACTCGGCCATCGGGGGCATTTCACGCGTCGTGCGGCGCGATCTGCCCCGGGTCGCCTCCGGCGTGGCGGTCGAGGCGGGCTGGAACGCGGCCCATCTGGTGCTGTATCCCGCCGGACTGTTGTCGGACCCGGCGAACCGGTCGGCCCACGGTCACTACAACTTCCGCGGCTTCAGCCCGGCTCAGCGCGGACTCGTGCACGCGGGCGTCGACACGGCCGCGACCCCGATCCTGCTCGTCCACGGCATCGTCGACAATCACTCCATCTTCACGGTGATGGAGCGGGCGCTGCGTCGCCGCGGATTCAGCGACGTCTCCTCGTTCGACTACGGCCTGCTCACCTCCGATGTCCGCGGGGCCGCTCGCGACCTGCGGCACGCGGTCGAGCAGCTGTGCTCCGACTCGGGCTACGAGCGGATCCATATCGTCGGGCACAGTCTCGGCGGCCTGATCGCGCGCTACTACATCCAGCGGATGGAGGGCCACCGGAGAGTGCACACCTGCGTCACCCTCGGCACCCCGCACCAGGGGACCGTGCTGGCCAGGGTGGGAAAAGTCCTGCCGCTGGTCCGACAGCTCGCGCCGGAGTCCGAACTGGTCACCGAGCTGACCCTGCCGGCGGCCGACTGCACGACCCGATTCATCGCGTTCTACTCCGACATCGACCACCTGATCCTGCCGCACTGGAACGCCACCATCGTCCACCCGGATCTGCATGCGACGAACGTGGCGATCCACGGTGTCGGTCACATGTCGATGCCCAACAACGGCCGGATCGCGTTCCAGATCGCATCGGTCCTGCGGCAGCTCGAGACCGACGGCACGGGAGTGGTCGATCACGACCGCCGCCGATCTTGACCGATAACTCACCCGGTGCTGATCGCGGGCTGAGCGAACCTGTCCCCGTGGGCCGGTGGACTAGGTAGAATATTGCGCGGTGATCAGGCGAAGCGGTGCTCGTCGGACGTTCTGGCAGGTTTGAACCAGCTTTACCGACCCGTTATCTTGATCACAGTCTTGTGATCGGACATCCGTCCGGTCGCGAGCACCGAATATCGAGTACGGCCCGGTTCGCCTTCCCCAGCTCCGGACGTACGCGAGAGGCGTCGAGGCCGGCCCGTCCGGTCCGGGTGCCAGTCGCGACCGCAGGACCGAGTTCGAGCAGCGAGGGAACCAAGTGACAAGGCAACCGGAGCGGCGCGCAGCGCGCCACTGGCCGGCTGCCGTCCATCCTTCGGGCCGCCGGAGCTGGCTCTCCCAGGGCCTCGCCGCGCTGGCCGTGTCGGCGCTCGGCCTTGCCGTGGCCGGCTCGATGTCGCTGACCACCAGCGCCCAGCCTCGAAGCAGCTCGGTTCCGATCGCCGCCGCGACCGCGTCCACGGCGTCGGGCGCGAGCGGGTCCTCGGGCACCGTCGCCGGGTCGGTCAACGGCAGTGTGTCCGCCGAGAAGAGCGGTTCGACGTCCACGTCGGCCAAGCAGTCGGCCGCGGCGCAGGCCTTTTTGGCCCGCGATCCCGGCATCGACACCTCCCGATCGGAGCAGTTGCGGGCGGCGCTGGCCAAGGAACGGGCCGCGCAGCGCGCCGAGGATCTCGCCAAGTCCGCGGAGCTGGTGACCCGGGCCGTCCAGGACGAAGCGAGCAAGGCGCGGCAGACCACCATCGACGCCGGCGAGGCGAAGATCCAGGCGAACGCGGTCCAGCTGGCGTGGGCTCGGCAGCAGCGCGCGATCGCCGCACGGGTAGCCGCAGGCCAGGCGGTGACCGCCGTCTCGACGACCGACAGCACCACGACCAGCACGGTTACCGACCCGGGATCCATTCCGGCGGGCGGGACGGCGGTCGCGCCGGTTCCGGGCGCAGTGATCGGCACGCCGTTCGGCGCGGTCGGGCTGTGGGCCCGGTATCACACCGGCCTCGACTTCCGCGCCGCGTACGGGACCCCGATCCGGGCCGTGCTGCCCGGAGTCGTGGTGTTCGCGGGCAATACGGGCGACTGGGCCGGCAACCACGTTGCGATCCGCCACGCCGGCGGCGTGACGACGATGTCCTCGCACATGTCGCGGATCGCCGTCCACGCCGGTCAGACGGTCAACGCCGGCGACGTCATCGGGTACGTCGGTGAGACCGGCCGCGCCTTCGGCCCACACCTGCACTTCGAGCTCTATCCCGCCGGCGTCCAGTACGGCGACATCTACAAGGCGATCGACCCGCTGCCGTGGCTGCGGGCGCACGGCCTGCAGACCCACTGACGGATCGCTCCAGCCGGCCAGCCGGTTTTCGGTGGGCTACCCAGCGCACCTTCTCTTCACTGCGCTGTCATCACCCCGCTGTCATCCCCGCTGTCATCACTGGGCACCGTTATCGTCGTGAGACCTGCGTCACGGTCGCGCAGATTTGCCTGAATCCCTGGTCAGAGGCCAGTTGGAGACCTAGGTCACGATTCGGCATACCAGTCCGCTCTGCTGGTTTGCCATCGGTTTGGACTGAAGTTACCAATCCGTTATGGTCGAGGAAGTCCACCGTTCAACCACTCGGTTGGCGGGCCTCACCGACGGACCGGGGCATCCAGCAACTGCCTCGGACCACCTTCCCTCCAGGGGGCCACGGACTGCCGATCCGTTGCCTCACGAGGAAGTCGAGCCTGCCTTGACAAGGTTGTCACCCCTGCCCCGATCGCGCCCGTCCTGCGGCCCGGCGCGCGCTGGTGGAGACCCGATTCTCCTGGCGTCAGCGCGGCCTGGCTGCACTTGCGATCTCCGCCCTAGGTGTCGGAGTCGCCGGCTCGGTCGCGTTGAGCGGCGCGGCCCAGTCGACCGCCGCCCACACTCCGGCCGCGAGCGAGCCGAGCGTGGTGACCACGGTCGTACCCGGCGTGAAGGTGCCGGACGCGTTCGCAGCCCGGACCGCATCGATCACCCGCGGCAACGCGCGCCCACCGGTCGCCGCTGCCGTAGCCGCCGGCCGAGGTTCGGCGCAAGCGGCCCAGGCCGAGGCGGCCGCGGCGTCGGCGACGGTCAATCCGGGTGTGGATCCCGTCGCGGTCGACGCCCGCGCGGCGGCGCTGGCCAGCGCCGCCGCCTCCGTGGAGAAGCAGGACGACGCACTCGTCGCGAAGCGCAAGGCCGCGATCGCCAAAGCCAAGGCCGCGGCCGACCGAGGCTGCAACCCGGTCAAGGGCAGCTACACCATTGCCGCGCGGTTCGGCGACGTCGGCGTCTGGGCGCGCTATCACACCGGCTTCGACTTCGCCGCCCCGATCGGAACGCCCCTGCGGGCGCCGACGGCCGGAACCGTCATGAACGCAGGCCCCGGCTCCGCTGCCCCCTGGGCCGGCAACTACGTCGTCATCAAGCAGGCGGACGGTACCCAGGTGCTGATGGCCCACATGTCCCGGGTCGACGTGAAGGTCGGCCAGAAGGTGTCGCCCTGCGACTCGGTCGGCGCCGTCGGGCAGACCGGGCGCGCATTCGGCCCGCACATGCACTTCGAGGTCTACCCCAAGGGCATCGAACCAGGCGACGTCTACAAGGCCGTCAACCCGCTGCCGTGGCTGCTGAAGATGGGCGTCAAGCCGTAGTCGGCTGAACATCGCTCGGTTCGTCGTCGCTCGCAGACGAAAGCGTGTCCGCTCGACTCCTCCTCACTCGCGACGGCCGACTACGGATCTTTCTGTCCTCGCTCCGCTCGGACCGCACACTCGCTCCGCTCGCGTGATCGGCTGAACGTCGCTCGGTTCGTCGTCGCTCGCAGACGAAAAGCGTGTCCGCTCGACTCCTCCTCACTCGCGACGGCCGACTACGGATCTTTCTGTCCTCGCTCTCGCTCGGACCGCACACTCGCTCCGCTCGCGTGATCGGCTGAACGTCGCTCGGTTCGTCGTCGCCCGCAGACGAAAAGCGTGTCCGCTCACCCCAACCCCACTTAGCGCACCGACGGGACACTCGGCGCACCGGCGCCGATACGCCACGTTCCCCCCGCTGAGCTGAGTGGCGGTACTGAGGTCGCGCGCGGCCCGGGTGGCCTCGGGGGACCCGGGTGGCCTCGGGAGTGCTGGGCGGGTCGAAGAGGTCCTACAACTTCTCCAGCGGGGCGTGCCGCAGCGACAGCCGCTTGATGCCCGCCGATCCGAAGTCGACGTCGGCCTTCGCATCGTTCCCGCTACCCGAGGTGGCGACCACGGTGCCCATTCCGAACGTGGTGTGCAGCACCCGGTCGCCGGCCGCGACGACGGGAATGGTCTTTATGGTCGGCCGAGCCCCGTAACCGACCCGCTCCCGCCAACCCTGCTGCACCTGCCGGGTCGCTGACGTGCTGCGCCAGCTGGTCGTCGCCTCGGCGGTCCGCCGCCAGTCCAACAGCCGGTCCGGAATCTCTCCCAGGAAGCGCGAGGGCGGGTTGTGCTGCGGCGCACCCCACGCGGCCCGGACAACGGCTCGGCTGAGATAGAGCCGCTTGCGCGCCCGGGTGATCCCGACGTACGCCAGCCGGCGCTCCTCCTCCAGCTCGCTCATCGAGGTCAGCGCCCGCTGGTGCGGGAACACCCCGTCCTCCAGCCCGGTCAGGAAGACGGTGTCGAACTCCAGCCCCTTCGCGGTGTGCAGGGTCATCAGGGTGACCACACCCTCGTCCTCGCCGCCGATCGTCGGGATCTGGTCGGAGTCGGCGACCAGGGCCACGCGTTCCAGGAAGGCGCCCAGCGAGGCGTCCGGCTCCGGCGCACCCGCGCCCAGATCCAGCTCGCCGTCCTCGGCCGCCTGCTCCTCTCCGGCTTCGCGCAAGGCCGATGTCACGCCGGCCCCGATCAGCAGCCCGTCCTCCTCGAGCAACGAATCGAGCGCGTCCACGTCAGCCCCGCCACCGACCGCGCCCGCCACGAACTCCCGGGCCACCGCCACCAGCTCGACCAGGTTCTCCAGCCGGGTCTGATCCTGCGGATCGGTCGAGCCCTGGAGCTCGGCCAGGTAACCCGACTTCTGCAGCACGCTGGTCAGGATCTGGTCCGCCGGTACGCCCTCGGCCACCATCGCCTCGTGCTCGTCCATGAAGTCGGCGAAGCCGACCAGCTGCTTTGCCGATCGCGCCGCCAGCCCGGTCACGTCGTCGATCCGCCGCAGCGCCTCGCCGAAGCTGATCCGCTCCCGTGCCGCGAGCGCCTCCACCGCCTCCTCGGCCCGGTCGCCGATCCCCCGCTTCGGGACGTTCAGTATCCGCCGGACGGACACGTCGTCGGCCCGGTTCGCGATCGCCCGGAGGTACGCGATCGTGTCCCGCACCTCGCGCCGCTCGTAGAAGCGCACCCCGCCGACCACCTTGTACGGCAGGCCGAGCCGGATGAACACCTCCTCGAAGGCGCGCGACTGGGCATTGGTCCGGTAGAAGACCGCGCAGTCGGCGTACCTGGCGTTCCCGGCGTCCCGCAGCGCGTCGATCTCGCGGGCCACGAAGCTGGCCTCGTCATGCTCCGTGTCGGCGACGTACCCGACGATTTGCGCGCCGTCGCCGGCGTCGGACCACAGCTTCTTCGGCTTGCGGCCCTCGTTCTTCACGATCACAGCGTTGGCCGCCGACAAGATGGTCTGGGTCGAGCGGTAGTTCTGCTCGAGCATGATGACCGAGGCGCCCGGGAAGTCGGACTCGAAGTCGTTGATGTTGCGGATCGTCGCGCCGCGGAAGGCGTAGATCGACTGGTCGGAGTCGCCGACCACCATCAGCTCCGGAGGGTCGACGGCGACCTCGTCGCCGACCTGGCCCGTGTCGACCTCCGCGCTGCAGAGCTCGCGGACCAGGACGTACTGGGCGTGGTTGGTGTCCTGGTACTCGTCGACCAGCACGTGCCGGAACCGCCGCCGGTACTGCTCGCGGAGGTCAGGGAACGCCTGCAACAGGTGCACGCTGGTCATGATCAGGTCGTCGAAGTCGAGCGCGTTCGCGGCGGTGAGCCGGCGCTGGTACTCCTGGTACGCGGCGAGATAGTTCTCCTCCAGCTCGCTGTTCACCCGCGACCGGGCAGACTCGTGGTCGACCAGCTCGTTCTTGCAGGTCGAGACCCAGTTCATGATCGCCCGGACCGGATAACGCTTCGGGTCCAGCGACAGGTCGTGGGCGACCAGCTGCATCAGCCGCTTGCTGTCCGCGTCGTCGTAGATGGAGAACGTGCGGGTGAGGTTGAAGCGATGGATCTCGGCCCGCAGGATCCGGACGCAGGCTGAGTGGAAGGTCGAGACCCACATCAGCTTCGCCCGGTTGCCGACCAGCTCCTGAACCCGGCCGCGCATCTCGGCGGCCGCCTTGTTCGTGAACGTGATGGCCAGCACCGAGCCCGGGTGGACGTTGCGCTGACTGACCAGGTACGCGATCCGCCGGGTCAGCACCCGGGTCTTGCCCGACCCTGCCCCGGCGACCACCAGCACCGGCGCACCCTCGTGCAGGACGGCCTCGCGCTGCGGCGGGTTCAGCCCGTCCAGCAGCTTCTCCTTGGTCAGCCTGTCCCGGCGGGACCGTGGTCGCGGCCGGTCGCCGGCGAGCTCGTCGACCAACACGGCCTCCTGACCCATCGTGTCGAGCTGACCCATCGTCTCGGTCCCGGGCCGGACGCTGCGCTGCTGTGCTTCACTCATGGCTCGACCACCCTAAGCCTCTCGCCGCGAGGTTTCCCCCGATGCGCGCCCGGGCGCGCAAGGCCGCCGGAAAGTGTCGAGTTCGGGGCACCCGTCGTCGGCGTGTCGCTGTCCGAACCCAACAGGTTTCCGGGCCGGTCATCGGCCAACAGAACCGGTGTCGATGGATTGTCCGAGGGGCTGACTACATTTGACGTATGTGGTGGCAGCGGATCCCGGTGCGCACGATCGTGAAGCGCACCGTCCTGGCGGCCGCCGCGGTGCAGGGCGTCACGCTGATGACGCTTGTCGCCATCGACCTCTATCGCAAGCGCGGCCGGACGCCGGCGATCTTCCCCCGGCTGCCGCCGCGCTCGATGACCGCAGGCGGCTCCGAGGTGACCGTCTACACCTACGGCGAAGATCTGTTCCGCGACATGCTGCACGCGATCCGGCAACGCCAAGGACGAGATCTACTTCGAGACCTTCATCTGGAAGGGCGACGAGGTCGGGCAGGCCTTCAAGAGCGCTCTGATCGAGGCGGCCGACCGCGGCGTTCAGGTGTACGTCGTCTTCGACGAGTTCGCCAACCTCGTCGTCCCGCGCTCCTTCTTCCGGATGCCGCCGAACGTCCACGTCCGCCGGCACCCGCTGATCGCGAGCGGTTTCCGCCGCTTCCCCCGCAACACCGGCCGCGACCATCGCAAACTGCTCGTCGTCGACCACGACGCGGCATTCGTCGGCGGCTACAACATCGGCAGCCTGTATGCCACCGACTGGCGCGACACGCACGCCCGGTTGACCGGCGACATCGTCTGGGACATGCGCAATGCGTTCATCGACTACTGGAACCTGTTCGCCGATGATCGGAAGCGCCGAGCCCTGCCGGACAAGGGCAGTCTGACCTGGCAGCCGTACATCCGGATCCATCGGAACATGCCGCGGATGATGACGTACCCGATCCGGGGCATGTATCTGGAGGCCATCGACCGGGCTTCGCACCACATCTATCTGACCCATGCGTACTTGATCCCGGACGACGACATGTTGACAGCCCTGATCCGGGCCGCCCGGCGTGGCGTGGACGTCCGGATCATCGTGCCCGCAGAGTCGAACCACATCGTGGCCGACTGGCTGTCCCGCGGCTTCTACGGGCAGCTGCTGCGCGGTGGAGTCCGGCTGTTCCTGTATCAGAAGGCGATGGTGCACGCGAAGACCGCGACCATCGACGGTCAGTGGTCGACCATCGGCACCGCGAACATCGACCGGCTCAGCCTGCTCGGCAACTACGAGATCAACATGGAGGTGTACAACGCAGAGGTCGCCAAGCAGATGGAGGACGTCTTCGCCATCGACTCCTCCAACGCCGTCGAGCTGACCATCGAGGCCTGGGAGCGCCGGCACGCCATGGTGAAGTTCTCCGAGACCGTGCTCACCCCTTTGCGGCCCCTCCTATAGCGATTGCGCGAGCCGGCCCGTCAGCTCCAGGCGGAGGGGTTGGCGACCAGGGCGCTGACCGAGGGGGGCAGCTCGCCGGCGGCGACGTGGGCCAGGGTGACGCCCTCGAGGATCTCGCGCTCGGAGGCGCGGAGGGCGATCCAGACCTCCTGCAGAGCGGCGGCGGCACCGACGTACTCCAGGTTCTCGGGCCGGCTACCCCGGACGTTGGCCAGCTCGCCGTCGAGCGCGCGGATCACGTCCGCGATGCTGATCTCTTCGGCCGGTCGGCCGAGTCGGTAGCCGCCGTCCGGTCCGCGCTGACTACGCAGCAGGCCGCCGCGACGGAGTTCGCCGAGAATGCTCTCCAGATACTTGTTCGGGATGTTCTGGGCCGCCGACAGCTGTTCGACCGTCCGCGGCGCGTTCGCCGCGGCCAACTCGGACACGGCCCGAAGGGCGTAGTCCACCCGGGCCGACAGCCTCATCGCGACATCCCGGTCATCGCGGTCAAATCTACGCCCATCACGCGCTCGCGACGGCATTTCCGTAGGCGAGGGCGAGCCTGCCGAAATCGCGTGCCCGGCGGACGTACGTTCTGGTCCATGGGCATCATCGGTTGGATCCTCATCGGTCTCATCATGGGCACGATCGCCAGAGCGGTCCTGCCCGGCCTGGCCGACGGCGGCTGGATCACCACCATCCTGCTGGGCATCGTCGGCGGCATCGTCGGCGGACTGATCGGGAAGCTCGCCTTCGGCGTCGGGCTCGGCAGCTTCTTCTCACTCCGCACCTGGCTGCTCGCCTTCGTCGGCAGCATCGTGGTGCTGGCGATCTGGGGCGCTATCAAGGGCCGAACGTCCCGCGCCTAGGTGTACCCAGAACGTCCGCTAAACCAGCCGGCGGTCGGTCGCCCAGCGGGTCAGCTGGTGCCGGTTGGACAGCTGGAGCTTGCGCAGCACGCTGCTGACGTGGGTCTCGACCGTCTTGATCGAGATGAACAACTCCTTCGCGACCTCCTTGTACGCGTACCCTCGGGCGATCAGCCGGAGCACCTCCCGCTCCCTGGCAGACAGCCGATCGAGGTCTTCGTCGACGCTGGCGATGTCGATGGCCCCGGAAAAGGCGTCCAGCACGAAGCCGGCCAGCCGCGGTGAGAAGACGGCGTCCCCGTCGGCGACCCGCCTGATCGCCGCAATCAGCTCCGGACCGCTGATCGACTTGGTCACGTAGCCGCGGGCGCCTGCGCGGATCACCCCGATCACGTCTTCGGCCGCATCGGACACCGACAGGGCCAGGAAGCGCTGATCCGGGTTCTGCTCGTGCACCTTCTTGAGCACCTCGATGCCGCCGCCTCCCGGCAGATGGACGTCGAGGAGCACGACGTCCGGCCGGGTGGCCAGAATCACCTTGATGGCGCCCTCGGCGTCGGCCGCCTCGCCCACCACCCGGACCGCCTGGCCGATCTCGGCCTTGACGCCGCTCCGGAACATCGCGTGATCATCGACCACGACCACGCTGGTCCGCGGCGCCGGCGCCGGATGCGGTGCGCCGGGGGCGGACGATCCCGGGGCGGGCGCGCCGGGCGTCGCGGCGACCGGCCGATGACCTGGCCCGCTCGCCGGGCCAGCCGCCGGAGCGGCCGCCGGCGTGTGAGTGCCGGGTCGGACAGGTTCGTTCATGTCGTGATCTCCAGTCGTACTTCGGTTCCCTCGCCGGGTGTCGAGCGCACCTCGGCCTTGCCGCCGTGCCGCGCCATCCGATCGATGATGCTGCCCTTGACGCCCATCCGGTCCTCGGCCACGGTCTCCAGGTCGAAACCCTGGCCGCGATCGCGGACGAAGACCTCGGCGGTTCCGTCGTCGACCTCGGCATAGACGTCGATCTTGGCCGCACCGGAGTGCTTGGCGGCGTTCACCATCGCCTCGCGGGCCGCCCGGACGAGCGCGACCACCGCGTCGTTCGTCTCGCAGTCGCCGACAGCCACCACCTCGATCGGGATGGCCCGCTCATCCTCCACCTCGGCGGCCGCCGCGATCAGCGCGGCCTTGAGGGTGGCCTCGGCGGCCTCCTCACCGTACAGCCAGGTCCGGAGCTCACGCTCCTGTCGGCGGGCCAGCTGCTGGACGGCCTTGGGATCGTCGGCCTGCCGCTGGATCAGTGCCAGGGTCTGCAGCACCGAGTCGTGCAGATGGGCGGCCATGTCGGCGCGGGCATCGGCCCGGACCTTCTCGGCGCGGGCCTCGTTCAGCGCATTCCGCGACCGGTGCAGCCACGGGGCGAGGACGACGGCGATGCCGGCCAGCGCCAGAACGGTCATCGCCAGCACCTCGGGCAGCTGGGCGAGCTGACCCCACTGGGCGATGACCAGGCCGAACGCCGCGCCGACCAGGCCGAGTCCGAGGATCACCCGGACGATGGCCGGCCAGCCGCCGCTCGCCACGAACGGCGCCAGCCAGACCCGGCCGCCGGCCTCGTCCCGCCACTTCTTCTGCTCGGCCCGGTCCGCCTGCCGCCAGACCAGAGCCGCGCCGGCACAGGCGAAGGCGACCGGCCAGAACACCTGTTGGCTCAGCCCGAGACCGCTGGTCTGCACGATCCACAGCACCCCGGCGCCGAGTGCCACCAGTGCAACGATCTTGCCCCAGTCCTGGCCCCGGGTCGGTTTCGTGGCCTGCCGCATGCCGGTCCGGTCGGCGGCCGCCAGCCCGGGGGCAGCGGTCGCCTGTTCGGGCGGCAGCAGCAGCCACAGCGCGCCGTACGCCAGCACGCCGATGAACTGGAACGCCATCAGCGCGACGAAACCGATCCGGATCACCATCACCGGCCAACCGAGATGGCGCGCCAGACCGGTGCAGACGCCGCCGAGGATGGCACCCTCGCTGACCCGGGTGGCCCGCGGCCGCTGCTCGTCCTTCTTGACCTGGCCGGATCGAGCCGCTGACGGCAAGGGAACGGTCAACGCGTCTGCGGGGGCTGCCACACTCTCCGTGGGCACGCCCTCAGCCGTCCCGGAAACAGAGTCGAGCGCGCCGACCTCACCGGTCGGCAGCTCGCGCTCGGCGGTGGTCGCCGGCGGGTACGCTGCGGTCGGGTCGGTCGTCGCCATCTCACCTCCACCCTCACATGGTCCCGGCGTTCGGACCACCGGGGTCGGCCCGGACCGTACCCCGGTCGCGATGCCGGTCCAGGCTCCCATTCTTCTCCCTTTTCGGGGTCGGGGGTTCAGGGGACGTTTCGGGGGTCGTCCTGATGGTCACAGCCGCTCCGGTCGGCAAGATTGCTCTCATGAGTTCGATCTGGACGATCCGCCGCAGCACCAGCGATGCGAAGCTCGCCGGCGTCTGTGGCGGTGTCGCCGAGCACTGGAACGTCGATCCGCTCCTGGTGCGGATCGGCTGCGTGCTGCTCGCGCTCAGTGGCGGCATCGGACTCGTGCTGTACGTCGCCGGCTGGCTGCTCATTCCGGTCGACGGCAGCGAGAAGCCCGTCGTCGCCGATGTGCTGGGCGAGTCGGCCGGACGGATCTCCCGCGAGATGTGGCTGGTGATCGTGGTGATCGCCTGCATCGTCAGCTTCGCCGTTCTCGGCTCGACCACCCCGTTCGGCTTCGGGCCGGCGCTGATCCTGGCCCTGATCTGGTATTTCGGCTACTACCGACCCAAGCTCGGCAAGAACTCGGCAGCCACGAAGTCGCCGGGCCGCCAGCCGACCCCGCCCGCCGTTCAGGTGGCCCCGCCGACCCAGTTCTATACCTACTCCGGGCCGCCGACCGAGTTCACCAGGGCCGCCGACGCCTGGCGGGATCGGATCGTCCAGGTGCAGCGGGATACGGCCGTGCGGCAGTCCCCGGTGCCAAGTTCGACGTTCCCAGGCTCCACGGGGCCGACTTCCACGGGACCGAGTTCGCCGGCGGCGCCGATGCAGGTCCAGCCGCCGAACCCGAGCTGGGCCGCCGAGCCGGAGGACCGCAGCGAACCGGCCGGGTGGGCCCAGCCTCCCGGACCCAGTGACCGGCAGGCGTTTCTCGCCCACCCCGACCCGGTCGGGTTGTACGCACCTCAGCCGAGCACGTCGCCGGCCGCGTTGGTCCAGATCCGGGCCGCTGACCGGCCGTCCGCGCGCAGGCTGAGGCTGATCGGCCTGCTGGCGCTCGGACTGACACTCAGCGGTCTCGCGATCGCCGACGCGGCCGGCGCAACCGTTCCGCCGTTGAGCTACCTGGCCGCCGCGCTCCTGGTGATCGGGCTGACGTTGGTGGCTGCGACCTGGTTCGGCCGGGCCCGCGGCATCCTCCCGATCGGCGTCGTGCTGGCGCTGGTCACCGCGGGAGTCGCCGCGACCCCCCAACTGCCTGCGCCGGCAGAGTGGCAGACGCAGCAGATCGCGTACACCCGGGTGGCCGATCTGCCGGCAGCCGGTGATCATCGCGACGCGGGCGCTCTGGACGTGGACCTGAGCAAGCTGGTGCTGACCAAGGACGCGACGTACACCTCGGATGTCGACCTCGGGCAGCTCCGGATCACCGTGCCGCCCAAGACGAACGTGGTAGTCGACTACTCGGTCGACGCCGGCGCGGTCACCATTTTCGGCACCCAGCGCGCCAACGGCACGAACCTGCACGGCGTGCTGCCGGCCGATCCGGCGACTGCCGGACAACCCACCCTGACTCTGAAGGTCAGCGCCGACGTCGGCCAGATCGAGGTGAATCGATGAGAACGGACAAGCCTGACGTCGTCTCGCTGATCTTCGGCGTGGTGATCACCGGAATCGCCCTGGCGGCGCTCTGGACGACGTACGTCGGCAGCATCGACTGGCAGGTCCTCAAGATCGCCGCACCACTCGGCCTGGTCGTTCTCGGGGTCGCCGGCCTCGCCCTGTCCCGTAACCGCGACTGACCCCTTCAGCAAGAACCCAACCCTGAAAGGAAAACATCATGTCCGCTCCGTACTCAGCATCGAAACGCCTCGAGCGCAGCCGCAACGACCGCTTCATCGGCGGTGTCTGCGGCGGCATCGCCACATACCTCAACATGGATCCGACCCTGGTCCGGATCCTCACCGTGATCATCACGCTGTTCACGTTCGTGCCGGTGGTCGCGTACCTGATTGCGATGTTCGTGATGCCCGAGGAACAGCCGTCGGACACCTATCCGCGGGTCAGCCCGACCCGTGAGAACGACGACGTCTGGGGCGCCGCCGGTGCCCCCTGGGAGCAGCGGCAGGAGTCTCAGCGCTGAACTGAGGTGGGTGCCGTCGACGGGCAGCTGGCTCAATCATCACCGACGCTGCGCGCCGGGGATTGCAGGAGCGTTCTGTGAAACAACGCTCTTCCGTTTCACAGAACGCGACGAACGACTCGGCCCGAAGCGCAGCGGAGCGCGGAGCGAGGGCTTGCCCGAGCAGAGCAATCAGGATGCCTTCTCATTCCCACTCGATGGTGCCGGGCGGTTTGCTGGTGATGTCGACGACGACCCGGTTGACCGCCCGGACCTCGTTGGTGATCCGGGTGCTGATCGTCTCGAGCAGGTCGTTCGGCAGCCGGCCCCAGTCCGCGGTCATCGCGTCGTCGCTGGTCACCGGTCGGAGCACGATGGGATGGCCGTACGTCCGCCCGTCGCCCTGCACCCCCACACTGCGTACGTCGGCGAGCAGCACGACCGGGAACTGCCAGATGTCGCGGTCCAGGCCGGCCGCGGTCAGCTCAGCTCGCGCGATCGCGTCTGCCTCGCGAAGGATCTCCAGGCGGTCGCGGGTGACCTCGCCGACGATCCGGATGGCGAGACCCGGGCCAGGGAACGGCTGACGCCAGACGATCTCGGCGGGCAGCCCGAGCTGCTCCCCCACCGCGCGGACCTCGTCCTTGAAGAGGGTCCGGAGCGGTTCGACCAGCGCGAACTGCAGATCGTCGGGCAGGCCGCCGACGTTGTGGTGGCTCTTGATGTTGGCGGCGCCCTCGCCGCCCCCGGACTCCACGACATCGGGGTAGAGCGTCCCCTGGACGAGGAACTCGACGCCGGCGTCCTCGTCCGCGTGTTCGCCGACGATTTCGCGGGCGGCGCCCTCGAAGGCCCGGATGAACTCGCGGCCGATCGCCTTGCGCTTGATCTCCGGATCGCTCACCCCCTCCAGCGCGCCGAGGAAGGTGTCGGCGGCCTCCACGACCTTGAGGTCGACCCCGGTCGCGGCGACGAAGTCGCGTTCGACCTGCTCGGCCTCGCCCTTGCGGAGCAGGCCATGGTCGACGAAAACGCAGGTCAGCTGGTCGCCGACCGCCTTCTGCACGAGCGCCGCGGCGACGGCGGAGTCGACCCCGCCGGACAGCCCGCAGATCACCCGTCCGTCGCCGACCTGGGCCCGGACGGCGGCGACCGACTCGTCGACGATGTTTGCCGCGGTCCAGTCCGGCCGGCAGCCGGCGATGTCGTAGAGGAATGTCTCCAGCACCAGCTGGCCCGCCTGGCTGTGCTGGACCTCGGGATGCCATTGCACCCCGGCCAGTCCGCGATCGGTGTCCTCGAACGCCGCGATCGGAGCGCCGGTGCTGGCCGCCAGTGCGGTGAACCCGTCCGGGGCGGCCGAGACCGAGTCGCCATGGCTCATCCAGACCCGCAGCTCTGCCGGCACCTTGGCCAGCAGCGTCCCGGGCTGCTCGATGTGTGCCTCGGTCCGGCCGAACTCGCTCAGCCCGGTCCGGGCGACGTCGCCGCCGAGCGCGCGGGCCATCGCCTGGAAGCCGTAGCAGATGCCGAAGGTCGGCAGACCCGTGGTGAACAGGGCCGGGTCGACCTGAGGCGCACCGGGGGCGTACACCGACTGCGGGCCACCGGACAAGATGATCGCCTTCGGCCGTCGGGTCACGATGTCCGCCACGCTCGCGGTGTGCGGCATGACTTCGGAGTAGACCTTCGCCTCCCGGACGCGGCGAGCGATCAGCTGGGCGTACTGAGCCCCGAAGTCGATCACCACGACCAGATCGTGCTCGGGCTGGCTCATCCCGGGCTCCACCTCCTTACGCTGAAGTGAGAAGTCTAGGGGTGGGAGTACCAGACCCCGCCCGCCCCGCCGGCGATCACCAGGACGGAGGGCCACCTCGCGCCGACGCTGCGCGTCGCCGAGTGCAGGAGCGATTGGTGAAACACGCTTTTCGTTTCACCAATCGCGACGAACGAGGTGACCTGAAGCGCAGCGGAGCGCGGAGTGAGGCTTGCCGAGCGACGCCGACAATCAGGCCCTTCCGGTGCGGCGCAGGACGCGCATGGCGCCGGCCATCGCGGTGACGAAGCCCTGCTTGGAGAGCCCGAAGCTGGGCGCGATCGGCACCACGCCGGACTGGGTCGCCACCGCCTGCGGCTCGACGAACCGGCGGATCCCCTCACCCGCCTGGCGGCGACCGATGCCCGACTGCTTCATCCCTCCCATCGGGGCGTCCAGACTGCCGAAGGTCGCGGCGAAGCCTTCGTTGACGTTCACCGTGCCGCACTCGATCCGGGCAGCCACCCGGCGACCCCGGACCGGATTGCCGGTCCACACGCTGGCGTTCAGGCCGTACGTCGAGGCGTTGGCCTGAGCGATCCCGTCGGCGTCGTCGTCCATCGGATACAGGCTGACCACCGGCCCGAAAGTCTCATCGGCGAAACAGCGCATGGCCGGCGTCACCCCGCTGAGCACGGTCGGTTCGTAGAACGTCGGGCCCAGGTCCGGCCGGGCCCGACCCCCCGTCAGCACGGTCGCCCCCTGTTCGCGGGCATCGTCCACGTGGGCACCGACCCGCTCCAGCTGGGCCGCGTTGATCAGGCAGCCGACGTCAGCGTCGTAGTCCAGTCCGCTACCCAGTCGTAGCTCGGCGGCGGCGGCCGCGAACCGGTCGGCGAACGCGGGCAGCAGGCTGCGGGCGACGTACAACCGTTCGATCGAGACGCACAGCTGACCGGCGTTGGAGAAGCTGGCCCGCACCAACCCCGGCACGGCCTGGTCGAGGTCGGCGTCGTCCAGCACGAGCGCCGGATTCTTGCCGCCCAGCTCGAGCGAGCAGCCGATCAGCCGCCCGGCACACTGCTGGGCGACCTTGCGGCCGGTCGCCGTCGACCCGGTGAAGCAGACGTAGTCGACCTGGTCGATCAAGGCCGGCCCGACGACGTCACCGGGTCCGTTGACGACCTGCCAGACATCCGACGGCAGTCCGCAGTCCTCCAGCAGCTCGACCGCGGCGAGGGAGCTGAAGGGCGTTTGCGCGTCAGGCTTGACCAGCACGGCGTTGCCGGCCGCCAACGCCGCCAATCCGTCGGATACCGCCATGGTCAGCGGGTAGTTCCACGGTCCGATGGCGCCGACCAGACCCTTCGGGACATAGCTCCGGTCGACCCGGGTCAGCAACGGCAGGATGCCCTCGGCGCGCTCGGGATGCAGGTAGCGGCGGGCCGTCTGACCGTAGTAGCGAGCCGTCAGGGCCGTATGCAGCACCTCCTCCATGGCGCTCAGCCGGGACTTGCCTGCCTCCAGCTGGATGACGTCGGCCAGGTCGTCGCGCCGGTCCAGGATCGCGTCATGCAGCCTCAACAGGAGCTGCATCCGGAGCTCGATCGGCGTGGCCGCCCACTCGGGTTGCACCTTGCGCGCCCGGTCAGCGGCGATCGCCACATCGTCGGCCCCGGACAGCGGAACGGCGGCGAGCAGCCGACCGTCCAGCGGCGAGCGCAGGTCCGTCGTCTTGTCCCCAGCGACGATCCGGCCGGCCATTCGAGCGAGATCGAACATGCCTTTCAGGGTAGCCACCGGGTGCGACGGTGGGCTCGATCCGGCGTGGCACCATGAGCGGCATGGACTCTGACGTCATCGTCATCGGGGCCGGCCTGTCCGGGCTGGTGGCGACCGCCGAGCTGGCCGACGCGGAGAAGTCGGTGATCCTGCTGGACGGCGAGCCGTTGCAGTCGCTCGGCGGCCAGGCGCACTGGTCCTTCGGTGGATTGTTCCTGGTCGGCTCACCGGAGCAGCGTCGGCTGCGGATCCACGACTCCGTCGAGCTGGCCCTCGCCGACTGGCTGGGCAGCGCCGCGTTCGACCGGCCCGAGGACTACTGGCCCCGGCAGTGGGCCGAGGGCTTCGTCGATTTCGCCGGCGGCGAGCTGCGACCCTGGCTGCACGGGCTCGGTGTGCGGTTCTTCCCGGTGGTCCAGTGGGCCGAGCGGGGTGGCTACAGCGCGCCCGGGCACGGCAACTCCGTGCCGCGGTTCCACGTCACCTGGGGCACCGGTCCCGGTCTGGTCGAGCCGTTCGCCGAGCGGGTGCTGACGTCGCGGCGGGTCCGGATCAGATGCCGGCACAAGGTGACCGGGCTCGAGGTGTCCTCCGGCGGGGTGCTCGTCTCAGGCGTTGTCTTGGAGTCCAGCGACGTTCCGCGCGGGGTGCCCAGCACGGACACGGTGGTCGGCGAGTTCACCTATACCGCGGCAGCAGCGGTCGTCGCCGGCGGCGGGATCGGCGGCAATCACGACCTGGTCCGGGCACACTGGCCGATCGGCTGGGGCGACCCGCCGGCGGAGATGCTCAGCGGCGTACCGGACTTCGTCGACGGCTCGATGCTCTCGGTCGCCTCGGCCGCCGGCGGCCGGCTGATCAACTCCGACCGGATGTGGCACTACCCGGAGGGCATCGTCGACCACGCACCGGTCTGGAGCCGGCACGGCATCCGGATCCTGCCGGGCCCGTCCTCGCTCTGGTTGGACGCGCGCGGGTCCCGGCTGCCGGCGCCGCTGTTCCCCGGCTTCGACGCCCTCGGCGCGCTGCGTGAGATCACCTCCGGTGGATACGGCTACTCCTGGTTCGTGCTCGACCAGACCACGTTGAACTCAGAGTTCGCGCTGTCGGGGTCAGAGCAGAATGCGGACCTGACCGGGAAGGATCTGCGGCTGTTGGCCGGGCGGGTGCGGCCCGGTCCCACCCCGGAGGTGGCGGCGTTCCAGCAGCACGGGGTCGACTTCCTGACCGCCGACACGGTGTCCGAGCTGGCGGCGAAGATGAACCAACTCGCCGGCGAGCACCTGATCGACCCGATCGCCCTTCGAGAGCTCATCCACGCCAGGGATCTGCAGGTCCGGAGCGGGCTCGGCAAGGATCCGCAGGTGGTCGCCACCCTGGCGGCTCGGAAGTTCCTCGGCGACCGGCTGATTCGGGTGGCGGCCCCGCACGAGCTGATCGACCCGAAGGACCCGGCGGGGGAACGGGCCGGGAGCGGCGGCCCGCTGGTGGCCGTACGACTGCACGTGCTGACCCGGAAGACTCTCGGGGGGCTCGAGACGGATCTGGACGGTCGGATGCTCGGCGTCGAGGGTGACCCCGTTCCCGGCCTGTACGCGGTCGGCGAAGCCGCGGGCTTCGGCGGTGGCGGGGTGCACGGCTACCGCGCCTTGGAGGGTACGTTCCTGGGCGGCTGCCTGTTCACCGGCCGGACGACCGGCCGCTCCCTCGCCGCCGCGCTGTAGTCGCTCGGAGCCGCCGACCGCGACTTCGCACCGCATCGGTCGTCGTCGCACCCCGCATGCCCGGTGCGAAGTGCGCCGATCTGGTGCGAAGTCGGACCGAGACGGCTGGGTGGGGGTGCGAAGTCGAAGCGGTAGGTCAGTCGCGGCGCCAGCCGTAGTGCATCGTCGGTGTTGCGGCGATCTGCTCGTGGTGGCGGACCACCTCGGCGACGACGAAGTTGAGGAACTTCTCGGCGAACTCCGGGTCCAGCTTGGCATCCTCGGCCAGCCGGCGCAGCCGGGCGATCTGCTCGGCTTCACGGTCGGGATCAGCCGGGGGCAGCTGGTGGGCCGCCTTGAGCACGCCGACCTGCTGGGTGATCTTGAACCGCTCGGCGAGCAGGTGGACCAGGGCGGCGTCCATGTTGTCGATGCTGTCCCGCAACCGGCGGAGCTCTGCTCCTACCTCCCCGTCCATGACAGTCACCCTAGTAGCGGTGGTCAGCCGGACCGTAGCGACGGCGGAGCTGGAGTAGGACGCAGTCGACGCGCGGTGCCGGAGTGAACGCACGCCGAGGCACCCGCGGTCCGAACGTGGCATCGAAGCGTCGCGGCTTGTTTCGTCCCTCGGCCCAGCGCCGAGCGACGGTGACGGGCAACACCACGTCGACGGCGGTGACTCCGGGCGCGGCGACCGCGTCATGGAGCAGCCGGCTGACGGTTGCGAACGGCGGGTTCGCAACCACCCGGACCGGCCGTCGCGGATAGCGGAAGTCCGCGATGTCGGCCTCGACCACGGCGACATCGAGCCCGGCCACCCGCCGGCGGAGCCGCTCGGCTCGTCCCGGGTGCAGCTCGACCGCGATCACCCGCGCGCCGGCCGTGGCCAGCGCGACCGTCAGCGCACCGTCCCCCGCGCCGAGCTCGACGACCGGCTGCCCCGCCCGGACCCGCGCCGCCGCCACCAAACGGGCGGCCCACTCATCACTCAGCCGATACCAGCCCCAGCCGGTAGCCCCGCCGGACACGGCACACCATCACGAAGCTCACCATGACCGGGAACGTACGCTCTTGGGCGGCCCCCGCCAATCGGTTTTCGGCCCTCCGAACGCGGATCAACGGCCGGTCACGAGTACGGCGCGGCCGGATGTCGATCATGATCGCTGTGATCTCGATCATGCCCACGGATCACATTCCGGCGGGGAACGGCGAGCGCACCACGTGCCGTCCTGGTTTGATACCAGTTAAGCAGACCAGTTCGAGGGACCAAACTCCTGATTCCACGCGGGGTCGCTGCTGAGCGCAGGATCGTCGCCAGACCAGTCCATGCATGTTTCTGATACCAGTTGGAGGGTGTCGGACGGGCGCTTGTGAGGGAGCACACCCGGTCGTCACACAGTGTTAACCCGGCGGCCGGACTAACGATTTTCACCCCAGCCGTACCTGCCCTAGGGTTGTGCCATCGGACAAACACGGAAGCCGGAGAAGAACCCGCAAGGGGCTCGACCCGGAACCGGAGTGGATCCGTAGCTCTCGCGATGAGAGCCCCGCACGGCGCACAGCAGCGCCGGAGCAGACCGGGACGGTTGGCACGTATGAGGTGCCGACACACCCGGCCCGCGGCACAGTAGCCGCCCGCCACACCGAAGCGCGTCACGGCGGACCACGTCGGCCGACACCGATCTTGCCCGGATCGGGTCGATCACCGACCAGTTCAACCGGACCGAACACCTTCGAGCGTGGTGTTCCCGCAAACACCGAATTTGTGGAGTCCAACCATGGCCAGACCGGCCCACGACTATGCACGCGTCGATAAACACGTGCCCGTCACCCGCAGAGCGGAAACGGCCAATCCCTACTCGCCCGTGATGATCCTGCTGTCGCTGATCGCCACCCTGGGCATCCTGCTCTACGCGCAGTTCTTGCTCCGCCCGAGCAACCGCGGCGACTTCCTGCCCTGGATGATGGTGATCGTCGCCGAGACCATCCTGGTCACCCACGCCCTGCTGTCGATGTGGACGATCCTGTCCGGTCGGCAGAGCCCGCGGACCTACAGCTTCCACGAAGCCAAGCGCGCGATGTTCGACAAGAAGGCGATCAAGGCCGCCGGCCTGAGCGACCAGCCCGAGCTGTGGCCGGTCCTGCTCGGCGGCAAGGAGGTCCTGGTCGACGTCTTCATCACCGTGTACGGCGAGGATCTCGCCAAGATCCGCACCACGGCTACGGCCGCGGTCGCGATCAAGGGCAAGCACCGCACCTGGATCCTGGACGACGGCCGCTCCGACGACGTGAAGGCACTCGCCGACGAGCTCGGCTGCCTCTACGTCCGCCGGCTCTCCAGCGGTGGCGCGAAGGCCGGCAACATCAACCACGCGCTGTCGATCGCCAAGGGCGACTTCTTCTGCGTCTTCGATGCCGACTTCGTCCCGCTGCCGGACTTCCTGGTCGAGACCGTGCCCTTCTTCGAGAACCGCACCGTCGCCTTCGTCCAGACCCCGCAGACCTACGGAAACCTGGTCAACATGGTGTCCCGCGGCGCGGGCTACATGCAGACCGTCTTCTACAAGTTCGTCCAGCCCGGCCGGAACCACTTCAACGCCGCGTTCTGCGTCGGCACGAACGTGATCTACCGGCGTGCCGCGGTGAACGACGTCGGTGGCATCTACACCGACTCCAAGTCCGAGGACGTCTGGACGTCGCTGATGCTGCACGAGCGTGGCTGGAAGACGCTCTACATCCCGAAGACCCTCGCGGTCGGCGATGCGCCGGAGACCATCGAGGCGTACACCAAGCAGCAGCTGCGGTGGGCGACCGGTGGCTTCGAGATCCTGCTCACCCACAACCCGCTCAGCCCGCGACGCAAGCTCACCATGGACCAGCGGATCATGTACCTGGTCACCGCCACGCACTACCTGACCGGTATCGCGCCCGGCATCTTGCTGATGGTGCCGGCCCTGGAGGTCTTCTTCGACCTCCACCCGGTGAACCTGAGCATCAGCTGGCAGACGTGGCTGCTGTTCTACGCAGGCTTCTACGTGATGCAGATCGTGCTCGCCTTCTACACCCTGGGCTCGTTCCGCTGGGAGGTGCTGATGCTGGCGGCGGTCTCCTTCCCGATCTACATCGCGGCGTTCTACAACGCGCTGACCAAGAAGGAGCAGAAGTGGCACGTGACCGGCAGCAAGACCAAGGTTCAATCGCCATTCAACTTCATGATTCCGCAGGTGCTGGTGTTCGTCTTCCTGGCGCTGACCTCGGTTGTGTCGATCTGGCGTGACCTCGGCCACAGCCAGTTCAGCCTGGCGACGGCCTGGTGTGTGACCAACACATTCATCCTCGGCGCGTTCATCGTGATCGCGTTCAAGGAGAGCTGGCACAACAAGCACCCCCGTGAGCTGGTTCCCGACCCGATCGCCGGCATCACCGACGTCGACGACGACGAGGACCAGCGTGCGCTCGATGCGCTCGACGCCATGATCGTCCGCCCGACGCTGGAGGCGCCGACCCCGGCAGCCTCGATCAGCGAGACCACCACCGACATCCACGACACGCAAGAGGTATTCGCGAAATGACCTGGACCAACCGATTTCGATTGTTCGGAGGGATCCTCGGCGTCCTGCTCATCGTCGCCGTGCTGACCCTCATCTTCAACCAACGCCAGACCAAGGCGACCAGCCTGACCGCCACCGTCGCCGCCGACAGCTACGACGTCGGCGCCGCTTACGGCGGAACCGTGATCAAGCAGTACGTGAAGGACGGCGACGTCGTCGCCAAGGGCCAGAAGCTGTTCACGATCAACAGCGTCCCGCTCCAGCAGGATCTCTCCAACGGCCTGCAGCTGCAGAACTCCGACGCGTACGACTACGACAAGAAGGCCGGCACGCTCACCTACAAGGCCACCGTGGCCGGGCAGATCACCGACCTGCAGGCCAAGCTCGGCAACTCGCTCGGCACCGGCGCACCGTTCGCCACGATCTCGATCGTGAACAGCCAGTACGTCGATGCGAAGTTCCTGCTCTCCCCCGGCGACTACGCCCGGATCGAGAAGGGCGCGACCGTCGACATCGTCCTGCCGAACAACCAGATCATCTCCGGCACCGTCACCACCATCGTGGTCACCACCGATCAGAGCAAGGCACTGACCGACGTCCGCGTCGACAGCAAGGCGCTCTCCGGTGCCGCTCTGGCCAACGTGAACCAGGCCGGAACACCGGTCACGGCAAGCGTGCACCTGCGCGACGACGGTCCGCTGGCCGGCGTGAGCGACATGACGTTCGCCTTCCTCCGACAGATCGGTGTCAAGTAGGCGATCGGATCATTCCGAACGCACAACTGATCATGCCCGGCCCGCACTGCGACGCGATCCGGGCCGGGCATGACCAATCTGGAACAGGAGTTCCATCGATATGAACCTTCCCCACCTTCGTATGAACCTTTCCGACAAGACCCTTTCCCGCCGGTCCCTGCTGGCCGGGCTGGCCGTGACCTCGGTCGCGGTCGGCGCTGCCGCCTGCGGCGCTGGAGGCGGACTGACCAAGATCACGGAGACCAGGACAGCAACCGGAGGCAACGTGTTCCCGGCCTCGCAGGTCGACTCGCTGGTGGCCGGTATCACCAAGAAGACCCTCAAGGACCTGAACACCAAGCGGCTGGCATCGGGCCTGATCCCGCCGACCAACCGCTGGTTCTCCGGACTGGTGTTCGGCGACCAGGCCCAGCCGGTGTTCCCGATGCCGCTGAGCTTCGGGCTGACCGCCGCCGGGTTCGCCCTCGGGCTGCCGACCATCACCGCCACCGAGAAGACGATCGCCGGCGGCTACAAGCCGGACATCGATCTCGAACTGGGCGCGAAGTCGGCTCAGGTGAGCGCGTACGACACGCTGACCGTGACCGTCGACCTGCTCGACGCCGGCGGCAACGTGCTGGGCAAGGTTCTGCTGGTCCAGGGCTCGCCGTTCATCAGCTACACAGCAGCGCAGTCCGGCACCTTGTCGTCCAACCTCGCCTTCGCCGCGAACGGCGACGTCGCGACCGTCACGGCGGGCCAGACGACGTACGGTCTGGTGATCAGCGGCGGCAAGCTCGACGGGCAGAACGTCCAGCTGGACAAGGGTGGCTCGGTCGTGCTGTTCGCCGTGCCCACCGGCGGCTCGGCCGACGCCCTGGCCAAGTTGGCCGCCAACCCGGTGACGGGTAGCGGTCTTTCGTACAAGATCAACGGCGACACCGTGTCGACCACGCTGAGTTACACGGCCAAGGGCGACACGGCTATCGCCGCCTTGCCTCATCAGCAGAAGACGCTGGACGCCGGCGCGGTGAAGGCCGAGCTCGGGACGTACCCCAGCATCTACGGAACGCTGAAGGTCTACTCCGGCACCGAGCTCGGCTACACCGTACCGACGGTCGAGGCCACCACGTCGCTCGACGTGTCCTCGCTGGGCGGTGCCGACAAGAAGACGCTCGTCGACCAGGTGACCAAGGACATCGCCGCGCTGCCGGCCTTCCCGGCCGACACCTACTTCGGCGGCAAGGCGCTCTATCGGGCGACGATGCTGTGGCAACTCGCCACCCAGCTCGGCGCGACCGGGCCGGCCAACGCGATCAAGGCCAAGCTGACCGACACCTTGGGCCAGTGGACCGATCCGACCGGCGCCACCAAGCGGGGCGCGTTCAACTTCGTCTACGACGACAAGAACAAGGGCCTGGTGGGCCAGACGCCGTCCTTCGGCTCCGACGAGTTCAACGATCACCACTTCCACTACGGCTACTTCCTGTATGCGGCCGGTGTGCTCGCCCAGGACGATCCCGACCTGGCCAAGCAGTGGGCGCCGGTGATGAATCTGGTGGCTGCCGACATCGCCTCCCGAGCCGGCAACGAGTCGTTCCCCGACCTCCGGGTGTACGACGCGTACGCAGGTCACTCCTGGGCTTCCGGCACCTCGCCGTTCGCCGACGGCAACAATCAGGAGTCGAGCTCGGAGGCGGTCAACGCCTGGACCGGGCTGGCGAAGTGGGCCAAGAGCAGCGGCAACGACGAGCTCGAGACCGAGGCGTTGTGGCTGCTGGCCAACGAGGCCCAAGCGGCCAAGTCGTACTGGACCGACTTCGACACCACTCAGAGTGTGTACTCCGGCTTCGGCCACAAGGTGACGTCGATCAACTGGGGCGGCAAGCGTGACTACGCGACCTGGTTCTCCCCGGCGACGGCCGCCATCCTCGGCATCCAGCTGATCCCGATGAGCCCGGTCTCGACCTACCTGGGCGGGGATCCCGACCGGATCAACGCCAACGTGAGCGAGGCCGCCGGCGGCAAGTTCGACCAGCAGTTCGGCGACTACCTGCTGATGTATTCCGCGCTGGCCGGGGAGTCGGAGCGGAAGGCGGCGCTGAGCACGGCGCAGTCGCTGGACGCGAAGTGGATCGACGACGGCAACAGCCGGTCGTACCTGCTGGCCTGGTTGATGACGCCGAAGAGCTGAGGCGGGAGGGACCTCGAGGGGGGTCGTCAGGAGCATGCGGAGCCGATACGTCGCGAGGATTCCCCCGTCCGACGACGCGGCTGCGCGATAGGCCTGGACGGGCGTTGGTTCGGTGAACGACGACCAGGAACGGGCAGCGGGTCCGGTTTCGGTTTCCACCGAAGCCGGACCTGCGTCAGTTCCGGGTTGCTTTAGATTTCAACTGGATCGAGTCCGGCGAAGTGGACGACGCATTCTGCTCAGGGCCGCTCCTGCGGATCGGTCCGGCGCCGTCCGCACCGGACGTAAGGTGGGGCCCGGGTGTCAGGGTTCGACAAGGGAGAAGTGTCAGTGAAGGAGCCTGTCGGGGGACTCCTGGTGGTAGCCGCTTTCGCGGTACTGCTCGGGATGGCCGCCTGCCGTAGCACGGTGCCCGGCGCGGAGCCGAGCCAGCCGCCGGACACGCCCTCGCCGACACCGGCGACGATCGGCAGTTCCAACACCAAGGCCGAGCTGACCATCGTGGTGGACCTCGGCCATGGCGGTTCGACCACGACGTACAAACTGAGTTGCGATCCGCCGGGCGGCGACCATCCCGACCCGGTGGGCGCCTGCCAGGCCCTCGAGGTCAACGGAGTGAGCGCGCTGCCCCCGGTGCCGAAGGACCTCGCCTGCACGATGATCTACGGCGGTCCGCAGCGGGCGACGGTGACGGGCAGCTGGAACGGTCAGAAGGTGTCCTCGACGTTCAACCGGACCAACGGCTGCGAGATCGACCGGTGGACGCAGATGGTCCCGCTACTCCCCGCTGTGGGCGCCTGATCCATCCCGGGGTGAGAGCGGCCGCCGCGGCCTCCACCCGGTCGCGATAGTCGGTCAGCTGTCGAGCGGTCTCGGCCGCGTCCCAGCCCAGGATGCCGGCGACCAGCGCGGCAGCCGGCGGCGCCGCCGAGAGGCCCCAGTCACGGGTCTCCAGCGCGATCCCGGTTCGCCGGCCGAGGACGTCGATCAGCTGCAGGGCACCCTCGTGACCCGCTGCGTACGTCAACTCCGCGGCCAGGTAGTCCTCGGCACCATCGACGGGCCGGCCGAGCGTCGGATCGGTCTCGATCATGGCGAGCAACTCGTCGGCCATTGATCCATACCGGTTCAGCAGATGCTCGATCCGACCGACCGATAGCCCGGCCTGCCGGGCCAGCAGGTGACGCTGGTTCCAGCGGGCGTGGTAACCCTCTGCGCCGAGTAGCGGCAACCGGCTCGTCACCGACGGCTCGATCAGGCCGCCGAGCTCGCGGCCCGCCGCGTCGCCGGCCCGGGCGGCCAGCACGCGGTATGTCGTGAACGAGCCGCCGGCGACCACGACCAGTCCGCGCCGCGGGGTGGCGACCCGCAGTGTCGCTGGACAACGGAGATCCCGTCGGATCGGGTCGACGCCTCCGGCCCTTGTTCGTCACCAACGGCCGCAGACCGGCGAAGCAGCCCACCACGTCGGCCGGTCGGAGCGGCACGGCCAGGTGCTCGTTGATCGACGCGAGCAGCTCCGTGACGTCGTCCTCGGTCGGCAGCGGATGCTCGAGCTGATCCCGCCACGGGCTGTCGGTCGTCCCGATGATCCAGAACCGGCCCCACGGGACGAGGAACAGCACGGCCGCTCCGCTGCGCAGCACGACTCCGGTCGACGCCCTGATCCGGTCCCGCGGGACGACCAGGTGGATGCCCTTGCTGGCGAGCGTCGCCGGGCCTGCCCGCGGGATGTCCAGCAGGCCGAGCACCTGATCACTCCAGATGCCGGCGGCACTGACCACCACCCGGGCCCGGACCTCGTTCTCGTTGCCGGACAGCTCGTCGCGGATCCTCGCGCCGACAACCCGCTCGCCGTCGGTCAGCAGGCCGATGCACGACGCCCGGTTCGCGACCAGGGCCCCATAAGCAGCCGCGGTCCGGACCAGGGTGAGCACGTAGCGGGCATCATCGGTCTGTGCGTCGTAGTACTGCACGGCCCCGACCACCTGCTCGGTCGAGAGCCCGGGCGCCACCCGTTTGACGGCCCGGAGCGCAAGGTGGCGATGGGGTGGCAGCGCGCGCGGCTGGCCGGGCACCCGGGCCAGACCGTCGTACAGCAGGAGGCCCGCACCGACGTACGCCCGGTCGACGACCCTGTGCCGCAACGGATACAGGAACGGCGCGCGGTGGACGAGGTGGGGGGCGATCCGGTCGAGCAGCAGCGTACGTTCGCGGAGGGATTCGCGGACCAGGCCGAGCTGCAGGAGCTCGAGGTGGCGCAACCCGCCGTGGATCAGCTTGCTGGTCCGGCCGGACGTGCCGGATGCCCAGTCACGGGCCTCCACCAGGCCGACCCGCAAGCCGCGGCTGACCAGGTCGAGCGCTGTTCCGGCGCCGACCACGCCGCCACCGACGACAAGGACATCCAGCGGTGCGTCGGTCAGCTCGCGCAGTGCCGCCGACCGGGCGGCCGGATCCAGACGGAAGGCCAACTCAGCCCACCACAACCTCGACGCGCTGGAACTCCTTCACCTCCGTGTAGCCGGTGGTCCCCATCGCCTTCCGGAGGGCGCCAACGAGGTTCATCGTGCCGTCCGGCACGGTGGACGGACCGAGAAGGATCTCCTCCAGCGTGCCGACCGTGCCGAATGCGGCCCGTTCTCCGCGCGGCAGGCTCGGATGCCAGGCCTCCGCCCCCCAGTGGAAACCGCGGCCGGGTGCCTCGGCGGCCTTGGCCAGCGGCGAGCCGACCATCACCGCGTCGGCGCCGCAGGCGATCGCCTTGGCGATGTCGCCGGAGCGGCCGACCGAGCCGTCGGCGATCACGTGGACATAGCGACCACCGGACTCGTCCAGGTAGTCCCGCCGGGCCGCGGCGACGTCGGAGACCGCGCTGGCCATCGGCACGGCGACGCCGAGCACCGAGCGGCTGGTCGACGCCGCGCCCCCACCGAAACCGACCAGCACCCCGGCGGCACCGGTCCGCATCAGGTGCAGGGCGGCCTGGTGGGTGGCGCAGCCGCCGACGATCACCGGGACATCGAGGTCGTAGATGAACTGCTTGAGGTTCAGCGGCTCACTGGCGCTCGAGACGTGCTCGGCCGAGACTGTGGTGCCACGGATCACGAAGAAGTCCACGCCGGCGTCGACGACCGCCTTGGCGTACGCGGCGGTGTGCTGCGGGCTGAGCGCACCGGCGGCCGGCACCCCGGCGGCCCGGATCTCGGCAATCCGCTGACCGATCAGCTCCGGTTTGATCGGCTCGGCATAGATCTCCTGCATCCGGCGGGTGGCGTCCATCGCGTCCGGCGCGGCGACGATCTCCTCGAGCAGCGGCTCGGGCTCCTCGTACCGGGTCCACAGCCCTTCCAGGTTGAGCACGCCGAGGCCGCCCAGCTTGCCGAGCTGAATCGCGGTGGCCGGCGACATCACCGAGTCCATCGGAGCGGCGATCAGCGGAAACGCGAAGGTGTACGCGTCGATCCGCCAGTTCAGCGACACCTCCTCGTCGCCCCGGGTCCGCCGGGACGGCACGATCGCGATGTCGTCGAACGCAAACGCCTGCTCCGCCCGCTTGCTCTGCCCGATCTCGAACATGCCCTGAACCCTAGTGGACGGTCCGAGGCAGCGGCTTGAGCGCCCGACCCTGCCCCGGCTGGTGACATGGGCTGAGACTGGTGGCGCACGTTCTCGAGCGTCGGCAAGCGCAGCGCCCGGCTCTCACTTCCGACCGAACGAGCGGTCTCGCCGAGATAGCGGCAGCGGCAACCGGCCGCGGCTGCGAGAGAGGGAGAAAGTGAGAGTCAAGAGGGCGCGGAGCGGGCGCGAGAGACCAACCCCGAAAGGGGGCGCGGAGCGGGCGCGGGAGAACTAGCCAAAGTAATTGGGCGCCTCGACGGTCATCTGGATGTCGTGGGGGTGGGACTCGCGGAGGCCGGCCGACGTGATCCGGACGAATCGGCCACGTCGGTGGAGGTCCGGAACGGTCGGCGCACCGGTGTAGAACATCGACTGCCGCAGCCCGCCGATCAGCTGGTACGCCACCGCGGCGAGCGGACCTCGGAACGGGACCTGACCCTCGATCCCCTCGGCGATCAGGTTCGAGTCGTTGGTGACGTCACCCTGGAAGTAGCGGTCCTTGGAGAACGACGCGTTCCGGCCCCGAGAGGCCATCGCGCCGAGCGAGCCCATCCCCCGGTAGGCCTTGAACTGCTTGCCGTTGACGAAGATCAGCTCGCCGGGACTCTCCTCGCAGCCCGCGAGCAGCGAGCCGAGCATGACCGTGTCGGCACCGGCCACCAGTGCCTTGGCGATGTCGCCGGAGTACTGCAGGCCACCGTCCCCGATCAGCGGCACGCCGGCGGGCCGGCAGGCGAGTGAGGCGTTGTGGATCGCGGTCACCTGCGGTACGCCGACCCCTGCGACCACCCGGGTGGTGCAGATCGAGCCCGGTCCCACCCCGACCTTCACCCCGTCCACCCCGGCGTCGACCAGGGCCTTCGCCCCTGCGTACGTCGCCACGTTGCCGGCCACCACATCGACCGCGGCGGCGGCGGTCTCGGCCTTCAACCGACGTACCATGTCGACCACGCCGTGGGAGTGACCGTGCGCGGTGTCGACGACGAGCAGGTCGACCCCCTCCTCGACCAGCGCCATCGCCCGCTTCCAGGAGTCGCCGAAGAAGCCGACCGCGGCACCCACCCGGAGCCGGCCCTGGTCGTCCTTGGTCGCATCGGGGTACTGGTCGGACTTCACGAAGTCCTTGAGCGTGATCAGGCCCTTCAGCCGGCCCTGGTCGTCGACGAGCGGCAGCTTCTCGATCTTGTTGGTCGCCAGCAGGTGCATGGCGTCGTCCTTGCTGATCCCGACCGGTCCGGTGATCAGCGGCATCTTGGTCATCACGTCGCCGACCAGCCGACTCGGGTCGTTCTCGAAGCGCATGTCCCGGTTGGTGACGATGCCGAGCAGGCGCATGTCGCGGTCCACGACGGGTACGCCGGAAATCCGGTAGCGCCCGCACATCGCGTCCGCCTCGCCGATGCTCGCGTCCGCGGAGATGGTGATCGGCTCGTCGATCATTCCGGCCTCGGACCGCTTGACCACGTCGACCTGGTGCGCCTGGTCCTCGATCGACAGGTTGCGGTGGATGATCCCGAGGCCACCCTGGCGGGCGATGGCGACCGCCATCCGGGCCTCGGTCACGGTGTCCATCGGGCTCGGAGATCAGCGGGATCTTCACCGAGATCCGCTTGGACACGATCGTCGCGGTGTCGACCTGCGACGGGACGACGTCGCTCTCGTTGGGCTGCAGCAAGACGTCGTCGAAGGTGAGACCGAGGGTGGCAAAGGGAGCAGGGACGCCCGCTGGCGTCAGATCACCGGGAAACTCCGACACGGTGGGCCTTTCGTGGTGAGCATGGCGGAACCCACATCGTAGTCGCCCGTGGCGACCGGCCCGCGCCCGCAATCAGGTCCCCACGAAGCTTTGCACCCCTTGTCCTGGTTTGCACCGGCTGTAGCGAGTGCAGAGTCGCTTAGGGAGTGCAAGGTTCTGGGTGGGGTGCGAAGCCGGGGCGGGCAAACGGAGCACATCAGCTCAGACCGCGACGGACCAGCAAGGGCTCGATCCGGGGTGGGCGGCCGCGGAATGCCTCGTACAGCTCCATTTCCGGCCGGCTGCCACCCCGGCTCAGCAGCCCGTCGCGGAAGAGCTGGCCCGCGCCGCGCAGGTCGGTCGGCGTGCTCGCGGAACCAGTCGCAGGTGTCGGCGTCGAGCACCTCGCTCCATAGATAGGAGTAGTAGCCCGCCGAGTAGCCGCCGGCGAAGATGTGGTTGAAGTACGGCCCGCGATAGCGCGGCGGAATGGTGTCGATGTCCAGCCCGACCTCGGCCAGCGCGGCCGCCTCGAACGCGGCGACGTCGTCGACCGCGCCGGCCTGTTCGGCGGTGAGCCGGTGCCAGGCCAGGTCGATCCAGGTCGCGGCCAGCAGGGTGACGGTCTCGAAGCCCAGGTTGAACGTGGGCGGGTTCGCGTACGCGGCGGCGAGCTCCGCCGGCATGGGTGAACCGTCCGATACGTGGGTCGCATAGCTCGACGAGCACCGCCGGCCAGCTCAACCACAGCTCGTTCACCTGGGAGGGGAACTCGACGAAGTCGCGGGCCACGGCCGTACCGGTCAGCCGCGGATATGTCCCGTTCGACAGCAGGGCGTGCAGCGCGTGGCCGAACTCGTGGAAGATCGTGCGTCACCTCGTCCGGGGTGAGCAGCGCCGGGCCGCCGGCGGGCGGCTGCGGGACGTTCATGTTGTTGGCCACCACCGGCCGCTCGCCGAGCAGCCGGCGACTGGTTCACCAGGGACTGCGACCAGGCGCCACCGCGCTTGCCGTCCCGGGTGAAGTAGTCGGCCGACGAACAGACCAAGCCCGCTGCCGTCGGCGTCGAAGACTTCCCAGACAGTGACCTCGGGCTGATAGCCGACGAGGTCGTCCCGCCGCTCGAACGTGACGCCGTAGAGCAGGTTCGCAGCATGGAAGACTCCGTCGACGAGCACCCGGTCGAGCTCGAGGTAGGGACGGATGGCAGCCGCATCGAACGCGTATCGATCTCGCCGGACCTGCGCGGCGTAGTACGCCCAGTCGGCTGCCTCGAACGGCTCGTCCTCGCCCGCCACGCGTTTGGCGGCGGCCAGCTCGTCCTGCTCGCGACGGGCGTTCGCGACGGCGGCCGGGATGACCTGACCCAGCATCTCGTCGACGTGGGCGTTGTCTCGGGCGGTCCGATCCGCCAGCACGTAGTCGCTGTGCGTCGGATAGCCGAGCAGAAGCGGCGCGCTCGGCCCGCAGCACAGCAAGCCGCTTGACCAGCTCGCAGATTGTCGTACGCGTTGCCGCGCGAGCCGCGCGCCTGAGCAGCCGCCAGCAGCCGGCGCCTGACCACCGGGTCGACCAGCGACTCCAGCGCCGGTTGATGGGTCGGCAGCACGAGCGTGATCAGGTAGCCGTCGACGCCCCGCTGCCGGGCCGCCTCAGCGGCGGCTGCGATGGAGTCGTCGCTCAGACCGGCCAGCTCGGTGACGTCGGTCGACGTGCAGCGCCGAGTCGTTCGTGTCGGCCAGCAGATTGGTGCCGAATCGGGTCGACCCCTCGGCGATCTCGTGCATTCAGCGCGGCCAGCCGGGCCCGGCTCGGCTCGTCGAGCGCGGCACCGGCCCGGACGAAGTCGTCGTGGTACTTCTCCAGCAGCCGGTCCTGCTCCGGATCCAGGCCGAGCGCGGCGCGCTGCTCCCAGATCGCGGCCAACCGGGCAAAGAGCCGGGGATCGAGCAGGATGGCATCGGCCTGGGCCGCAAACCGCGGGGCGTACTCGGTCTCGATCGTCTCCAGCTCGTCGGTGAGGTCGGCGCTGGTGAGCAGACCGAAGACCCGCTGAGCGCGACGCAGGACCTGGCCGGACCGCTCCAGGGCGATCAACGTGTTCTCGAAGCTCGGCGACTCGGGGTCATTCGCGATCGCGTCGACCTCGGCCAGCTGGCCGGCCATCCCGTCGTCGAATGCCGCCCGGAACGACGCGGGCGTGATGTCGGCGAATGGCGGCAGGCCGTACGGCAGCGGGCTCGCTTCGGCGAACGGGTGCGTCGGATGTACGGGGACAGTCACCGTCAGCGACCCACTGGTCTGCGTCCGGACCCGACCCGCACTGACGCTGCGCGCGGCGAGTGCAGGGCGTACGGCAGGGACACGTCTGCCGTTCCGAGCGCGACGCGGAGCCGGCGGAGCGCAGCGGAGCGCGGGAGCGAGGGCTTGCCCGAGCGGAAGCAGCCAACAGCGAGGGCCCGGTCCGCCGAAGCGGACCGGGCCCTCCCAGGTTCTTCCTCAGGCCGTACTCAGTGGGCGTGCGAGTGCCCGTGAGCGTCCTGGTCATCCTCCTCGGGCTTCTCGACCACCAGAGTCTCGGTGGTGAGCAGCAGCGAGGCGATGCGAGGCCGCGTTGGCCAGCGCCGAGCGGGTGACCTTGACCGGGTCGATGACACCGGCCGCGATCAGGTCGCCGTACTCGCCGGTGGCGGCGTTGTAGCCGCTGCCGACGGGGAGTTCGGCCACCTTGGCGGTGATCACGTAGCCCTGCTCGCCACCGTTCTCGGCGATCCAGCGCAGCGGCTCGACGACCGACTTGCGGACGATCTGCACGCCCGCCTTCTCGTCGCCGGTCAGCCCCAGGTCACCGTCGAGCACCTCGGCCGCATGGATGAGGGCCGAGCCGCCACCGGCGACGATGCCCTCCTCGATCGCGGCCCGGGTCGCGGACACGGCGTCCTCGATCCGGTGCTTCTTCTCCTTGAGCTCGACCTCGGTGGCCGCGCCGACCTTGATCACGCAGACGCCGCCGGCGAGCTTGGCGACCCGCTCCTGCAGCTTCTCCCGATCCCAGTCGGAGTCGGTCCGCTCGATCTCGGCCTGCAGCTGGGCGACCCGGCCCTTGACGCCGTCGGAGTCGCCGGCACCGTCGACGATCGTGGTGTTGTCCTTGGTCACCACGATCCGGCGGGCCTTGCCCAGCACCTCCAGGCCGACCTGGTCGAGCTTCAGCCCGACCTCCGGCGCGACGACGGTGCCACCGGTCAGGATGGCGATGTCCTCGAGCATGGCCTTGCGACGGTCACCGAAGGCCGGAGCCTTGACGGCGACCGAGGTGAAGGTGCCCCGAATCTTGTTCACCACGAGGGTGGACAGCGCCTCGCCGTCGACGTCCTCGGCCACGATGAACAGGGTGCCGGAGGCGCCGATGACCTTCTCGAGCAGGGGAAGCAGGTCGTTCATCGAACTGACCTTGCCGGAGTTGATCAGGATGTACGGGTCGTCCAGGACGGCCTCCATCCGCTCCGCGTCGGTCACGAAGTACGGCGAGAGGTAGCCCTTGTCGAACTGCATGCCCTCGGTGAACTCGAGCTCGGTGCCGAACGTGTTGGACTCGTCGACGGTGATCACGCCGTCCTTGCCGACCTTGTCGAACGCCTCGGCGATCAGCGTGCCGATCTCGGCGTCCCGCGCGGAGATGGTGGCCACGTTGGACATGTCCTCGGTGGTCTCGACCTCGCGGGCGATCTCGGCGAGTCGCTCCACGACCGCGGCCACGGCCTTGTCGATGCCCCGCTTGAGGGCGATCGGGTTGACGCCCGCCGCGACGGCCCGCAGGCCCTCGTGGACGAGTGCCTGGGCCAGCACCGTCGCCGTCGTGGTTCCGTCGCCGGCCACGTCGTTGGTCTTGGTGGCGACCTCCTTGGCCAGCTGGGCGCCGAGGTTCTCGTACGGATCCTCGAGGTCCACGTCACGGGCCACGGTGACGCCGTCGTTGGTGATGGTCGGCGCACCCCACTTCTTGTCGAGCACGACGTAGCGGCCCTTGGGGCCGAGCGTGACCTTCACGGTGTTGGCGAGGATGTCGACGCCGCGCTCGAGCGAGCGCCGCGCCTCCTCGTCGAACTGAAGGATCTTTGCCATGTGTGAATGTCCTCCGGACTACTTGGAAACGACGGCGAGGATGTCGCGGGCGTTGAGGAGCAGGTACTCCTTGCCGTCGTACTTCACCTCGGTGCCGCCGTACTTGCTGAAGATGATGACGTCGTCGACGGCGACGTCCAGCGGGACGCGGTTGCCGTTGTCGTCGATCCGGCCCGGGCCGGTCGCCACGACCTTGCCCTCCTGCGGCTTCTCCTTGGCGGTGTCCGGAATGACCAGGCCCGACTTGGTGACCTGCTCGGCGTCCTGCGGCTCGACGAGGATGCGGTCCTCGAGCGGCTTGATCGTGACTGCCACGTCAAACCCCTTTCACGGTGTGTCGTTGTGACGTGTGGATCGGCCGTCCGACGTCGTCGCGGTGCCGCCGCCGGCCGCTGGCACACTCATGGTGAGAGTGCCAACTCGACATTAGCACTCGGTCCCAGCGAGTGCCAGAAGGGTGGCGGCCGGCGCTCCCTTCCCGACACCGCAGCCCGGCTCGCCGACCGGAAACTGTCGAGTTGGGGCACCGCCCCTCGGCGTGTCGGTGTCGCAGGTCGACAGTTTCCGGAAAGGGAGGACGGACGGCGGATCAGCCCGCCGGCTTCGTCGCACGCGGGTCAGCGCTTCCTGGGCCACCCAGTGCTGGCTGGCGTCAGGCGCAGTGATCTGGCAGACCAGGGTGCCGTCGATGATCGCTGGTCGCCCGGACCACTGAGACATGGGTCGGAGCGATCTTGCTGCCGTCGTCGAGGGCGATCGGGGCGGCCGGCCGGACCGGGGTGCCGACCGCGAGCGGTCTCGGCTTCAGGAACCACATCGCGATCAGCAGGATCGGCCCGAGGATGACGCCGAGGACCAGGAACAGCCGGTCGTCGTATCCCTTCCGGCGGGCGTCCCAGGCCGCCACGAGTCCGGCGCTGACATACAGCACGACGAGCAGGATGTCGGTCACGAACTCGGCCTCTCCGGAGTCAGCCCGACATGACCAGGCAGCTGCCGGTCGCGGTGGCCACCAGCCGGCCCGCCGCGTCGCGGACGTCGCCGTCGGCGAACGCGACCCGTCGACCGGGCTTGGTCACCCGGCCGACCGCGGTCAGCGCGCCGCTGTCCGCTGTCACCGGACGCAGGTAGTTCACCGTGAGCCCGATCGAGGTGTACCCGACCCCGGCCGGCAGCGTGGTGTGCACCGCGCAGCCGATCACCGAGTCGAGCAGGGTGCAGACCAGACCGCCGTGGACGACGCCGATCGGGTTGTAGACCGACTCGTCCGGGGTGCCGACGAAGGTCACCTCGCCCGGCCGCCACCGAACCGAGCGTGAAACCGAGGGTCGCCGCGATCGGCGGCGGCGGCAGCTCACCGGCCAGCATCGCGTTCAGGTAGTCCAGCCCGGCCAGCGAGCGGCCGGCGGCCGCGCCCACCATCGGGTCGTACCAGCGCACGGTCCGCTCCCGCGGCTCACCCCAGTCGGTGGGTCGGGCAGGTCGTCGTCGGGGTTGGGACACGCGGTCAGTGTACGTGCCCGGCGCGCGTCGCCTACTCCACCCAGTTGATCCCGCCGACGGCGTAGGCGTAGCTCGGGTAGGTCTGGCCGTTCTTCGGCGCGTAGACCCAGGTCTTGAGCAGTCCGACGCTCGGATCGATCTGGACCAGCCGCATCGGATTGGTGACGTTGTCGTGCATGCACAGCAGGAACGAGTCGATCCGGTTGCCGTTCACGCCCGTGTCGATCCGGTGCGCCTGCCTTGCCGACGTGACCCGAGAAGACGAGCTTGATGTTCGGGTACTTCGAGATCAGATTGTCGAACAGGTACTGCGGGCTGGTCGCGCCGTAGTCGCTCTGTCTGGTAGATCCTGGCCGTTCGACGTGCAGATAGGAGTGGGTCACCACCATCACGTTGTCGTGCGGATGCGACGACACGACCGTCTGGGCCCAGTGCGATCACCTCCGTGCGCGGCCACAGCTCGAGATTCAAGCACCAGCCATTGTCGATCGCCGGCGGAGAAGGTGCTGTAGGTGTTGTCGACCTTGCCCGCCTCGAAGCGGCCGCGGACGTCTGCCACGCCCGCCGTTCAGGTACTCGTTGAACGTCGTCGGTGTCGCGGACCGTGACCGTGGTGACCTTGCCCGGGCAGGCGCTGCCGCCCACACAGACCGCACCGGTGTCGTGGTTGCCGGGACTGAGGGAGTAGGGAATGCCGTTGTCGTTCAGGACCTGGAGCGCATCGTGGGCACGCTGGTACTCGTCGTGGTTCGGAGTGTCCCAGTTGACCACGTCTCCGACATGGGTGACGAACTTGAGCTCGAGCTTCGCCCGGTTGTCGACGAGCCAGTGGGTCCGATCGGCGAATCGGGTGTCCGTCGCCGTCATGCGTCTCGCTGCTGGGTGTCCGGCATGCACCGCGATGGTGAAGGCGTCGCTTGGTCGGGTCCGGGGCGCCCGTCGGCGGCCTGCTGCTCGTGCCCGTGCCCTGCTCGATCACCGACGCGGGCTTGGCCAGCCAGAAGACCGCGCTCTGCTGAGTCCAGCCCTGGCTCTTCAGCGCGGCCCGGTCGGCCGCGGTCCCGACGTAGAGGTGGCCCGAGCCCTTGTGGAACCGATACACCGGAGACAGGCAGGAACCGCCGCTGCGTCGCGGCGTAGAACGCGACACCACGATCGACGTACCCGGTCTTCTTGATGCCGGCGATCTCGGTCGCGCTCCGGCTGTAGATCCGGTCGAACGATTTCGGGTTCCACAGCTCGTGCACCGCGGAAAGGCCCTTCGCCGGGCCGCCGGCCTTGAAGGTGACCCCGAGGTCGACGTAACCGGCCTTCTTCAGAACCGGAAGTACGAGGAGTCCGAGGTGAGCACGCTCACGCCGTACGTCGCGGTGCAGGAACAGGTGGATCGGCCTGCGCATCGTCGTGCACTTGGAGGCGGCCGTTGCCGACTCCGGGGACGTCGCTACGATTCCGAACCCTGCCACCATGGCAGCCAGGACGATCGCAACCGCACGCCTCCGGAGCCCGGTGGGGAGGCTCATGGGGGATTTCTCCGCGCTGTGTAGTTTTTCACGGACTCCCCCGAGTCGCGGTCAGTCTAAAGAAGATCCGATTTCCAGATAGGGAATCGACAAATTAACATCAACGGGCCGAGATCTGCCGGACCACCAGCACGCGCGCGCCGGCCGGGGTCCGGGTGATCAGGAAGGTCGCCCGCGCGGAACCCCGCGGAGAAAGCCGGCGCCGCAGTCGCGCCGGATCGAGATCGATCCCACGCTGCTTGATCTCCAAGCTGCCGACCGAGTTCGTGCGCAGCCAGCCGCGGAGCACGCGACTCGGTGTACGGCAGCTGGTCGAGCACCTCGTACGTCCGGGCGAAGGGTGTGCTCGATCGGTCGGTCCGCGGTCAGGTAGGCGATCTTCGGATCGATGAGGGTGGCGCCGAGTCGCTCGGCGAGCATCGGGATGGCACCGGCCCGGATGACGGCGCCGTCGGGCTCATGGACATACTGACCGATCGGGCCCGACTCGAGCTCCGGCTGTCGACCCTCGACCAACAGACTGTGCCGGCCTACCCGGTGCGTCGAGCACGGTCGCCCGCCGGCCGCCGGAGGCCGCGGCAGGGCCCGTCCAGAGCGCCAACTCGACCGTGCTCCCGCCGTGGCTGACCCATTCGGCCTCGACCCCGTCCGGGATCGCCGCGTGCGGCAGGCCCGGGCCGAGCTTCACTCCGGCGACCCGGCTGCCGTCCAGCAGCCGCAGCACGAAGTCCCACGACGGCGACAGTCCCGCGGTCGTCCAGACCCGGCCGGTCGCGTCTCGCCGGGCCGGGTCGGCGAACCAGCCGACCGACCGTGCATCATCCTCCAGCGGCACGGACTCGGCATCGGCGACCAGCACCTCGCCGGCCGATCCGGATTCCTGAGTATCCAGGTTCGCCCGCGCGACATCGGCGGTGTCCGGGTCCCGCTCGACGGCGTGGACGGCGAGACCGGCGTCGAGGAACGCCAGCGCGTCCGTACCGATGCCGCAGCCCAGATCCATCACGGCTGTCGACACCAGCCGCGGCGAAGCGGGCGGCGTGATGCGCGGCCACCTCCGGCCTGGTCGCCTGCTCCAGGCCGTCGCGGGTGAAGAACAGCGTCGCCGCCCGGCCGCCGAACTTGGTGGCCGCCCGGCGACGCAGCACGACCTGGGTCAGCGCGGCAGCCGCCAGGCCGGGATCGAACCGGGCCCGCATCCGCTGGGCGGCGGCGAGCGAGTCCGGATCGGGCTCGGCCGCGGCAGCGTCCAGGGCCTCCTGGGTCAGGCCGAGGGGAAGCATGTTGGAGCCACCTCCTCCGATCCGCCTCAGACGAGGATCCGGCCGACCGGCAGCGACGGGTCGGCGCCGATCTCCAACGACGAGGGAAGGGCACCGGCCGCGACCACCTGGGCCCCGAGCACGGCGATCATCGCGCCATTGTCGGTGCACAGGCCGGGTCGGGGGGTTCGCAGCGCGATCCCGGCCTCGGCGGCTCGCTCCGCGAGCAGCGCCCGGAGCCGCTTGTTCGCCGCGACCCCGCCGCCGATCAGCAGGCTGCGCGCCCCGGTCGCGGTGCAGGCGTCGATCGCCTTGGCGGTGAGCACGTCGCAGACGGCTTCCTGGAAGCTCGCGGCAACGTCGGCGACGGGTACGTCCTGGCCGGCTCGCTCGCGGGTCTCGACCCACCGAGCGACGGCGGTCTTCAGACCGGAGAAGGAGAAGTCGAACCGATGCTTGACCAGGTCCTTCGGCGCGGTGAGGCCCCGCGGGAAGGCGATCGCCGCCGGGTCCCCGGTCGCCGCCCGGTCGATCTGGGGGCCGCCGGGATAGGGCAGGCCGAGCAGCCGGGCGACCTTGTCGTATGCCTCCCCGGCGGCGTCGTCGATGGTCGAGCCCAGCTCGGTGATGTCGGTCGCGATGTCGCCGACCTGGAGCAGCGAGGTATGTCCGCCGGAAACCAGGAGTGCCACGCACGGAGTCGGCAGCGGGCCATGTTCCAGCAGGTCGACCGCGACATGACCGGCCAGGTGATTGACGCCGTACAACGGCTTGTCCAGGGCGACGGCCAGCGCCTTGGCGGCGGCCAGTCCGACCACCAGCGCGCCCATCAGACCGGGCCCGGCGGTGACCGCGATTCCGTCGAGCTCGGACAGGTCGACATCGGCGGTCGCACACGCTCGGCGCAGGGTCGGGACCATCGCCTCCAGGTGGGCCCGGCTGGCCACCTCGGGAACCACGCCGCCGAACCGGACATGCTGCTCGACGCTGGACGCGACCTCGTTCGCCAGCAGCTGGTTTCCCCGGACGATCCCGACCCCGGTCTCGTCGCAGGAGGATTCGATGCCGAGCACGAGCGGGCCGGTCTCGGTCAGGAGTTTCTGTTCGCTCGCACCCGGCGCGCCGACCCGATGCTCGCTCACACCAGCTCCGCCCGTCCGTCGTCGGTCGGTTGGTTGGCGACCTGCTCGGCGGCCCAGCGCGGCAGGTCCCAGAACTTCAGGATCAGCGCGTGCCGGCCCGGGCCGTAGTAGTTCTCCCGGGCGGCCAGCTGCTCGAAGCCGAACCGTTGGTACGCGGCGATGGCCGGCTCGTTGTCGAATCCGACCTCCAGCAGCACCGACCGCGCCCCGCGATGGTGGACGGCCAGCATTCCGGCCCGGGTCAGAGCGAACCCGATCCCCTGCCGACGGTGTCGCGCCGCCACGACCAGTCGGAGCAGGTCGGCGCTGCGGTCGACATTCTGCAGGGTGATGACGCCGACCGGGTGATGCGCCCTGGCGATCAGCACGGTCCGGGAGTCCCCGATCAGCTCGCCGAGCCAGCTGCGCTCGCTCCACTGCTCCTCGGGCCCGAAACCGTCGCGCTCCAGCGCCATGATCGCGCCGAGGTCGGCGCGCCGGGCCGGCAGGATGCTGATCTGGGGCGGAGTCGTCGGGTGTTGGGTCATCTCGTTCGGCTCCGCCGGTCGGGCCTAACCAGGACCGACTTGCGCCGGGTGGGCTCGACGGCATCGGGCCGGCGCAGATAGAGCGGTGTGGTTCCCGCGTCGGGCAGGTCGGGGCCGGTGAGGACCAGCGAGCGTGGGTCGAGCCGGCGCGGTCCGGTCACCGCCTGCGGAAGGTCATGGACGTCCGTGCCCGGGCCGACGGTTGGAATCGCCGGAAGCTCGGCCGGTCGGGACACGTCGGGTCCCGCTGTCCGCGAGCCGTTCGGCGCATAGCGTGCCCAATAGAGTTCACGCCGGCGGGCGTCGGTGGCGACCAGGAATTCGTGGGTGGGCTCGTGCTCGGCGACGTACTGCGCGGCGATCGGGTCGAGGCTGCAGATGCCGTGCAACCGAGCGCCGGTGATCGTGGACAGGATCTGGGCGGTCACCACCCCGACCCGGAGTCCGGTGAACGGGCCGGGGCCGAGTCCGACCACGATGCCGGTGAGGTCACGGGCGCGAAGACCGGCCTCGTCCAGCACCCGAGTGACGGTCGGCATCAGCTGCTCGACATGGGCCATCCGGTCTTCGACGACGGCGCCACCGACGTACGCACCGGCGACGGCCAGGCCCACCGTGACCAGGCTCGCGGTGTCGATGCCCAACACGACGGCCGGACGTACGACCTCGGGCTCAGCCACGGTCGGCTCCTGCGCTCATCCGTACGTACGGCCGGAGGGCGGCGGTCAGGTCGACCCCCGCCCAGCGCGGCCCGACCGCGGAGACGATCACCGTGCGCGGGTCGATGCCCTCGTCGGGATCCGTGTCGTCCAGATCGGGGGTCTCGCCTGTGCGGATGATCGCGATCTGCAGCCGGTCGTCGGCTAGGCCCTCGGCGATCCCCTCGCCCCACTCGACGACGGTCACCGAGCGGTCCAGCGTTGCGTCGAGGTCGAGGTCGTCGAGCTCCGTTGCATCGCCGAGCCGATAGGCGTCGACGTGGACCAGACTCGGCCGGCCGTCGGCGGCGGGATGGATCCGGGAGAGGACGAAGGTCGGCGAGATGACCTGGCCGCTCACCCCCAGGCCGGCGGCGATCCCCTGCGTCAGGGTGGTCTTCCCGGCGCCGAGCTCACCGCTGGCGATCACCACGTCGCCGGGGCGCAGGACGGCGGCGAGGCGGGCGCCCACGTCCTGCATCTCGGCCGCGGTCGGCACGCTGAGCGCCGTCGGGAGGTCGCGGCCGAGGATCACTCCGTGCGGCTGCGGACGGACGGACTGGAAGCCGCGGTGCTGCCAGTAACCGATCAGCTCGTCGAACTCGATCCGGGCGAACAGCTCGACCCGCCGGAAGCCGAGCTCGGCGGCGTACCCCAGTGCGGCCTCGACCATCGCCGAGGCCACCCCGTGCCGCTGGAAGTCGGGATGCACACTGACCCGCTGGAAAGTGGCGAGGGAGTCGCTGAGCCCGCTGATCACGATCGAGCCGGCCGGCCGGCCGTCGACCTCCGCGTAGATGCCCCCGCCGGCGCTGAGCAGCTCGCTGATGGTCTCCGCGGTCTCGTCGATCGCCGTCGACGGCGGATCGAGCGGCGGGCGCGCGCCGAAAGCAGCGTGGATGACCTCGACCATCGCCGCGGCGTCGTCGTGGGTCGCCACTGCGATGACCAGATCAGATACCGAGGCGTTCACCGAGGGCAATCTTAGTGAGCCGGACCGTTGAGCACCGGCACGTCTCGCCCCGGCCGCGGCCGCTCGAGCGCGGACCACGAAAATCAGTCCCTCATGGTCACCTTCCGGTCGCCCGCCCGCTCAGACGGTCGATCCGAAGGTCGACGAGGGACTGATTTCGTGTTTGGTGCCGGCGCCGGGACGGGTGCTACTGGCGAGGAGCCCCGCTGCGCCGGCCCTTGCGGTCGCGGCCCGGGCCGTCACCCTTGCGGCTCCGGCCGGTCCGGCCGGCGTGATCGGGTCGGGGACGCCGCGTGGGTCGCGGCGCGATCACCTTGTCGTAGTCGGCGCGGGTGATGGCGATCCCCGACGGCGCCTTGGCACCGGTCGCGCTGGCCAGTGCCGCATCGCCCGGCTGGGCCATCATCGGCTCGGAGCTGACGCCGGCCTGGGTCGCCAACCGACGGACGTCCCGGCGCTGTTGAGGCAGCACGAGCGTCACCACGACGCCGGTGCCACCGGCCCGGGCGGTCCGGCCGGCACGGTGCAGGTACTCCTTCGCCCCGGCCGGCGGGTCCACCTGCAGCACCAGGCCGACGTCGTCGACATGGATGCCTCGGGCGGCCACGTCGGTGGCTACGAGGACGGGCAGCTCGCCGGACTTGAACGCCGCGAGGATCCTGGTCCGGATCGACTGGGTCAGCCCGCCGTGCAGCGCACCAGCGAGAATGCCGCTGTCCCGGAGCTGCTCCGCGACCCGTTCGGCGCCGAGCTGGGTCCGGACGAAGATCAGAGTACGCCCGTCGCGGCCGGCGATCTCGCTCGTCAGCCCCTGCTTGTCCTTGGGCTGGATATGGATCAGCCGGTGCTCCATCGTGGCGACGCTGGCCTGACCGTTGTCCACCTCGTGGGTGACCGGATCGGTGAGGTACGTGCGGACCAGGTGGCCGATCGCATTGTCCAGGGTCGCGGAGAACAGCAGCCGCTGGCCGTCCGCAGGCACCGTGTCGAGCACGGTGGTCACGGCCGGCAGGAAGCCGAGATCGGCCATGTGGTCGGCCTCGTCGAGCACGGTGATCCGGACCGCGGACAGATCGGCGGCACCGCGCTCCATCAGGTCGAGCAGCCGGCCCGGCGTGGCGATCACCACGTCCACGCCGCGCTCGAACGCCCTCAGCTGCGGCGCGTACGCCATCCCGCCGGCCACCAGGGTGAGCCGCACCCCGACGCTCTGGGCGAGCGGTGCCAGCGCGTCGTGCACCTGCATGGCGAGCTCGCGGGTCGGCAGCAGGACGACGCCACGAGGGCGGCGGTCGGTGCTGTTGGCCCGGTCGGCCTTGTCAGGGCGGTCGGGGCTGGCGGCGCTCAGCCGGGCCAGCATCGGCAGGCCGAAGGCCAGCGTCTTGCCGGAGCCGGTCTGGCCGCGGCCGAGGACGTCACGCCCGGCCAGAGCGTCCGGGATGGTCGCAGCCTGGATCGGGAAGGTGGTGGTGATCCCGGTCTCGGCCAGGCCGGTGACGATCGCCTCGGGCAGAGCCAGATCGGCGAACGCCATTGTCGGGATCGGGGCGCTGGGCGCCGCGGTCGGCGAATAGTCGAGCGTCGCGTGCTGATTGGTGCTGGGCCGCTCAGTACGAGGCCGGTCGCCACGCGGGCGGTCGCTGTCGTGCCGCTCGGTGCGGTATCGGTCCGACCGAGCGGGGGCGACGCCGAATCCGGACCGTTCGCCGCGGGGCGGTCGTTCCGGGTCCGGTCGGTGCGGGAGCGATCGTTCCAGGTCCGGTCGGTGCGGGAGCGGTCGTTCCAGGTCCGGTCGGACGCGTAGCCGGAACGCTCGCCGCCGTTGCCGCTGGTGCGGTCGGTCCGGTTGCGATCAGACCGGTTGCGGTCGGCCGGTCGCGATCGGCCGGTTGCGATCGGCCGGGTTGCGATCGGCCTGGTTGCGGTCGGCCTGGGCGGTCGTTCCACGTCCGGTCGGACGCTGAGCGGGATCGCTCGCTACGGTCCCGATCGGTCTGGTTGCGATCGGTGCGGGTGCGGTCGTTCCATGGCCGGTCCGTCCGCGCACGGTCGCTGCGCGCACCTCGGGAATCGGCTGCGGACGTACTGCGGGAGCGCTCGGCCCGCTGGGCCGCGGTCCAGCGACCCTTCGGATTGGTGGACTGACGGCGGGCGCGCGGCTGCGCAGGCTGCCGGTTAGGCATGCTTCTACTCGGTCTCTGCCCGTGGTGCGGGCGATCGGGGGGCAGCGTCAGCGCCCGGCCGCAGAGATCAACAGAGTCTGGAGCAGGAAGACGAGCCCAAGGCGTCGGACAGCGGTGGCAAATCGACGCAGGTGGTCCGGGCGGCGCTTCGCCGCCGGAAATGACAACGATACCAGTGGACGGCCGCCGGACCCCAATCGGAGGCCGCGGGAGTGAGCCAGGGCCCCTCGTCCCCGGAACTGTCGACCTGCGACATCTGCCACCGGCGTGTCGCTGTCGCAACCCGACAGTTTCCGGAATGGCCGGCGAGCGAGCTAGAGGTCGGCGCGGACCCGGGCCAGCAGCCGCTCGACGACGGCGTTGAACTGCTCGTGATGCTCGATCATCCCGAGATGTCCGCACTCGGGGAGCACGTGGGCGTCCGCGGCGGGCAGCAGGTCGATGATCCGCTCGGTGTGCTCGACCGGGGTGATCACATCGTCCTCGCCGCCGACCACGGCCGTCGGGATCTGCGACAGGAAGGCGACCGACGCGTACTCGTCCAGCTCGGCGAACGCCGGATAGAAGTCGGCGACCACCTCGAGCGAGGTCTCGGCCAGCATCTGAGTGGCGAACTCGACATAGCTGTTCGGTACGTCCGAGCCGTACGCCATCCGCTTGGTCACCACGAACCCCAGATCCGAGCCCGCCTGGCGGGCCTTGCTGACCACCTCGGGGATCCGGTTGAGAGTGGTCATCAGCGGCTGCGCGATCCGGGCGAAGGTCCGGCCCGGTAGGCCACGGATCGGCGAGTGATCGGCCATCTCGCCCGCCGACGTACAGAAGAAGCCGGCGCCGCGGATCCGACTGCCGAACAACTCGGGATGCGTCCGGGCCAGCTCCATGATCGACATCCCACCCATCGAGTGCCCGATCAGGACGAGCGGACCCTCGCCGGCCACCTCGTCGAGCACCTGGAGCAGATCCTCGCCGAGCTGCGGGATCCGGCAGTGCTCGGGCGCGGACCGACCGGACCGACCGTGCGAGCGCTGGTCATACAGCACCTGCCGCACCGGGCGGCCGGGCCCCAGCTCCCGGAAGTGCTTCCGCTGGAAGTGCCAGCAGTCCATGTTCAGCGCGTACCCGTGGACCCAGACGATGGTCAGGTCGGAGTCGACAGCTTGATCGATCCCGTCGACGTCGTCGACAACCTCGTCGATTTCCGTATGCAGCACCACGCCGTCGGGTGTGGTCACGTCCGGTCCGGTCGAGCGCAGCCCGAAGAACGGCTCATCCTCGTCGGTGTCGGCTCCCTGGATCCGCTTGTTGACCAGTCGCCGCTCGAGTTGCAGCCCGACCGCGAGTCCGCCGGCCGCCATCGCACCGATCGCCGCGACCAGCCCCAGCCCCGCCCCCAACCGGCTGGCCATCAGTCGGTCCCCCTACCTGTGTCGACATAAACCCTTGTCACCCGCGGACTGATCCGGGTGACGATTTCGTATCCGATCGTGTCCAGCCGGTCGGCCCACTCCTCCGCGGTCGGCTCACCACCGTCGCCCGGTCCGAAGAGCACGACCTCATCCCCGATCTCGGCCTCTGGCCCGACCTGTACCACGAACTGATCCATACAGATTCGGCCGCGGACCGGTGCCCGCTGCCCTCGCCACGCCACGTCGAGCCGGTTGCCGGCACTACGCGGGATGCCGTCGCCGTAGCCCAGCGGAACCAGCCCGACCATGGTCTCGGACGGTGCGATCCAGGTCCAACCATAGGAGACACCACTGCCGGCGGCGATCCGCTTCACGTTCGCCAGCCGGGCCCGCAGCCGCATCACCGGCCGCAGCGTCGCCCCGACGAGCGCAGCGACGCCGGGCGCCGGATCGATGCCGTACGCCGCGATGCCCACCCGGACCAGGTCCAGCCGGGCGTCCGGGACGATCAGTGCACCGGCCGAGTTCGCCAGGTGCCGGATATCGGGTCGCAGGCCGGCCCGCGCGGCGACCTCGGTCGCCGACTCGAAGGCCGCCTGCTGGAGGGCGACCGAGGGATGGCCCGGCTCATCGGCCGCGGCGAAGTGCGACCAGATGCCGGTCACCCGGACGGTCCCGGAACGCTCGGCATCCGCCGCGACCCGGCACAGCTCCGGCCAGCACTCGGCGGGCGCACCGTTCCGGGAGAGCCCGGTGTCGGCCTTGAGCTGGAGCCTGGCTCGGATGCCGAGCACACGCGCGGCGGCGGCGATCCGGCCGACCTGCTCCGGTGTCGAGGCGGTCACGTCCACGTCGCCGGCGACCACCGGCGCCAGGTCCTCGCCGGGACCGTACAACCAGGTGAGGATCCGGCCATCGTCGCCGGCGGCCCTCAGGGCAAGGGCTTCTCCGGGAGTTGCTGCGCCGAGCCAGCTCGCACCGGCCTGCCGCGCCGCGCGGGCGCACGGGATCATGCCGTGGCCGTACCCGTCGGCTTTCACCACCACCATCACCTGCGCGTCGCCGACGAGTTCGGCGATCGTACGCACGTTGTCGCGGAACGCGGCCAGGTCGATCTCCGCGCACGCCGTTCCCGGGTCGATGAGGGCAATTTCTTGTTCGCTCGCACCCGGCGCGCCTACCCGATGCTCGATCACTGCGCCGCCTCGAGCTCCATCGACCGCTCCTGTAGCGAGCCGATCACCGCCGGAAAGCGCTCGGCCAGCCCCTGCGGCGGGATCGGACCTTGATGCCGTCGTGCGGTCAGCGCCTGCAGCGAGGCGGCCAGTCCCGCCGCGAGGTGCGCCGAGCGGCCGGCGGCCAGCAGTGCGCCACAGACTCCACCCAGTACGTCGCCCGAACCGGCCTGCCCGGTCCAGGCCGGACCGGGCAGGGCGATCTCGATCCAGCCGGCGTCCGGCCAGGCGACGAGCTGGGTGGCGCCCTTCAGCAGCACCGTCCCACCGGTCCGCTCCACCCCGGCCCGGACCGCGCGGACCGGGTCGTCGGTGACCCACGACCGCTCCTCGCCGAGCAGCCGGGCCAGTTCGCCGGCATGCGGAGTGAGCAGCCAGGTGTCCGGCACCCGGTCGGGCAGGTAGCGCAACCCGTCGGCGTCCACCACGGTCGGCAGGCCCGCCGTCCAGCAGGCCGTTCAGCACGTCGGCGCCGTCGGCCCGGTCGCCCCAGCCGGACCCGACCAGGTTCGCCTGCACCCGGCCGGGAGAGAACACGACGTTCGGCAGCCGGTCCCGGATGATCCCTCGCGGTACGTCCGGGCCGAGATAGCGGACCATCCCGGCCCCCGCGTACACGGCGCCGGAGGTCGACAGCACCCCGGCCCCGGGATAGCTGTCCGATCCGGTATCGATGCCGACGACGCCGCGGGAGTACTTGTCGCTCCGCGCATCGGGATAGGGCCAGCCCAGCGCCAGCTCGTCATCGCCGAGCTGATGCAGCCAGCGCTCGATGGCGGCCGGGTCGTCCGGAGCCCCGAGCCCGATGTCGACCAGCTCGATCTCCCCGCACCGGCCCCGAGCCGGCTCGATCAGATGGCACGGCTTGGCCTCGCCGAAGGTGACAGTGCGGCTCGCCCGGAACGCGTCGCCGGGCACCGCGCCGGTGTCGGCCGCGACGCCGGACGGCAGGTCCACCGCGATCGTCGGGATCTGCCGAAGCTCGGCAGCCCGGGCCAGTCGGGCGACCTGCTCCGGTAGCCCGGGGCGCCCCCCGATGCCGAGGATTCCGTCGATCAGCAGGTCGGCATCCAACCGGGGCCACGGGCCGTCATCCGAGCCCAGGTCCACCTCGTCGAGGTCGATCAGCTGGCCGCCGGCCGACCGCAGCGCGGCCAGCCCGGCCGCGTGTGGCGTACCGAGGCAGCGGACGGCCGTCACCCGGACCCCGCGGCCGGCCAGTCGGGCCCCGGCGAACAACGCGTCGCCGCCGTTGTTCCCCGGCCCGACCAGCACGAGCACCCTGGTCCCGTACGCCCCGCCGCGCAGCCGGACCAACTCCCGGGCACTGACCGTCGCGAGGGCGTACGCGGCCCGCTGCATCAGCACCTCAGCGCCGACGCCGGCGAAGGCCCGCTCCTCCAACGCACGGACGGTCGCGACGTCGTACGCGTCCGTGATCTCGGCCCGATCAGCCTCGAAGCGCCCCACGGGCTCAAGCCTCACAGACCACGACCGCCGACGCGATCCCGGCGTCGTGGGACAGCGACACGTGAATGGTGCCGACCCCGAGATCGCGGGCCCGCTCGGCCACCGTGCCGCGGACCTCGAACGTCGGCCGACCGCTCGCGTCGGTCCGGATCTCCGCGTCCTGCCAGGACATTCCGCTCGGCGCGCCGAGCGCCTTGGCCAGCGCCTCCTTGGCAGCGAACCTGGCCGCCAGCGACGCAATCGGCCGGGTCGCCTCGGTCGGGGTGAACAGTCGCGCTACCAGTCCCGGACGACGAGAGATCGAGGCCGCGAACCGGTCCACGTCGCAGACGTCGATCCCGATCCCGACGATCACCGCCGTCCCCCGGTCCGAGCCGCCGCCGAGGTTCCGGTGCGGCCACCTTCCGCCCTCCGAACTTTGCACCCCTTAGTCGGGTTTGCACCCCTTGCGGAAGGTGCAAAGCCGACTAGAGGGTGCAAAGTTCGTGCGCGGGGGGCCCGAAGGTGGGACTGCGGGGCGGCAGCCATCACTCGACGGTCACGGACTTGGCGAGGTTCCGCGGCTGGTCGACGTCATGGCCTTTCTGGGTCGCCAGCTCACAGGCGAAGACCTGCAGCGGCACGGTGGCGACCAGCGGCTGCAGCAGGGTGGACACCTTCGGCAGCCGGATCAGTACATCGGCGAAGGCATCCACCTCGTGGTCGTCCTCCTCGGCCAGCACGATGGTCCGGGCGCCCCGGGCCCGGATCTCCTGGATGTTGGACACGACCTTGTCGTGCAGCAGGTCCCGGCCCTGCGGCGGCACCACCACGAAGACCGGCAGGTCGTCCTCGACCAGTGCGATCGGACCGTGCTTCAGCTCGCCGGCCGCGAAACCCTCCGCGTGGATGTACGCCAGCTCCTTCAGCTTCAGCGCCCCCTCCAGGGCCACCGGGTAGCCGACGTGCCGGCCGAGGAACAGCACCACCCGCTCGTCGGCGAAGTCGGCGGCCAGCTTGAGCACCGGGTCCATCTGGGTGAGCAAGGTCGAGATGGCGGCCGGGACCGACGCCAGCTCGTCCATCACCAGCGCGATCTCGTCGCCGAACTTGGTGCCCCGGACCTGGGCCAGATAGAGACCGAGCAGATAGCAGGCGACCAGCTGGGTCAGGAACCCCTTGGTCGAGGCGACCCCGATCTCCGGTCCGGCATGGGTGTAGATCACCGCGTCCGACTCGCGCGGAATGGTCGAGCCGTTGGTGTTGCAGATCGCCAGCACCCGAGCCTGCTGCTCGCGGGCATGCCGGATCGCCATCAGGGTGTCAGCCGTCTCCCCCGACTGGCTGATCGCCACCACCAGGGTGGTCGGCCCGACGATCGGGTCGCGGTAGCGGAACTCGCTCGCCAGCTCCACCTCGCACGGGATCCGGGTCCAGTGCTCGATGGCGTACTTCGCAACCAGCCCCGAATAGAAGGCGGTCCCGCAGGCGATCACCACGATCTTGTCGATCCGGCGCAGCTCGGCGGCGGAGATCCGGATCTCGTCCAGGGTCAGCGCGCCCGCCGCGTCGTAGCGGCCCAGCAGCGTGTCGGCGACCGCCTTCGGCTGCTCGAAGATCTCCTTCCGCATGAACCAGTCGTAGCCGCCCTTCTCGGCGGCCGTCAGGTCCCAGTCGACATGGAACGGGCGTACGCCGGCGGGCCGGCCGTCGAAGTCGGTCACCTCCACGTCGTCGGCGGTGATGGTGACGACCTGGTCCTGGCCGAGCTCGATCGCCTGTCGGGTGTGCTCGATGAAGGCGGCCACATCCGAAGCGAGGAAGTTCTCCCCGTCGCCGACGCCGACCACCAGCGGTGAGTTACGGCGCGCGGCGACCACCCGGTCCGGCTCGGCCGCATCGACCGCGACCAGGGTGAACGCCCCCTCCAGCCGGTGGCAGACGGCCCGCATCGCCGAGCTCAGCTCGACCCCGAGACCCACCTCCCGGCCCAGCAGATGGGCGACGATCTCGGTATCGGTCTGCGACGTGACCGCGATGCCTTCAGCGGCCAGCTCGTCGCGGAGCAGCACGAAGTTCTCGATGATCCCGTTGTGGACGACGGCCACCCGTCCGTTGAACGACACATGCGGGTGAGCGTTGGTGTCGTTCGGCGCGCCATGGGTGGCCCACCGGGTGTGACCGATCCCGACGCCGGTCACCGGCAGCGGATGGGCGGCCAGCTCGGCATCCAGGTTGCCGATCTTGCCGGCCTTCTTCGCGGTCCGCAGCTCGCCGTCGGCGACCACCGCGACCCCGGCCGAGTCGTAGCCGCGGTACTCCAGCCGGCGCAGACCCTCGACGACCACGCCGAGGGCCGGCTGCGGGCCGACGTACCCCACGATTCCGCACATGGCCTGAAGGCTAGCCGTGTTCGAGCGGCCCCGAGCGGTCCTCCGGCGGGGTGGCGGACCGCCAGTGGTCGCGCCACTAGTGTTTTCCCCATGCCGCGCGACGCCCAGCTGCTCGGACCCTTCATGGAGCTGAGCCGTGCCGACTGGGCCGATCTGGCCGAGTCGACGGCGCTCCCGCTGGACGCGACCACCCTGGAGAAGCTCCGCGGACTCTCCGATCCGACCTCGCTGACCGACGTCCGCGAGGTCTATCTGCCGCTCACCGCCCTGCTCAGCCGGTACGTCCGGATCACTCGCGAGCTGCACCAGTCGACCAACTCGTTCCTCGGCCGGGCAACCACCCGGACCCCGTTCGTGATCGGCATCGCCGGGTCCGTCGCGGTCGGCAAGTCGACCACCGCCCGGCTGCTCCGCGAGCTGCTCAGCACGCTGCCGATCGGTGATCACCGGCCGGGCGACGATGCCCCACAGCACCCGCGCGTGGAACTGATCACCACCGACGGCTTCCTGTTCCCCAACGCCGAGCTGGACCGCCGTGGGCTGATGCATCGGAAGGGGTTCCCCGAGTCGTACGACCGGCGAACCCTGTTGAAGTTCGTGACGGACGTGAAGTCCGGCAACGAGGAGGTCAACGCCCCGGTCTACAGCCACCTGGTGTACGACATCGTGCCGGACGTCGCGGTAACGGTCCGCCGACCCGACATCCTGATCGTCGAGGGGCTGAACGTGCTCCAGCCCGCGAGGGTCCGGCTGGACGGCCGGGCGGGCCTCGCGGTCAGCGACTTCTTCGACTTCTCGGTCTACGTCGACGCCGACGCCGGCGACATCCGCGACTGGTACGTCAGCCGGTTCCTGTCACTGCGCGACACCGCGTTCCGCGACCCGCGCTCGTACTTCACCCGGTACGCCGAGCTGACCCACGACGAGGCCGTCCGGCAGGCGGGCCAGCTGTGGGACACCATCAACGGCCCGAACCTCGACCGGAACATCCTGCCGACCCGGGACCGGGCGACCGCCATCCTGCGCAAGGACAGCGATCACCGGGTGGAATGGGTGCGGATTCGCAAGGTCTAGCGTCCCGGGCTGAATTGTCAGGACAAATGTGGAACACTACCGCCCATGCAGCGATTCGCCCTGCTCGGAGCAGGTTTCATCGGCTCGGTCCACGCCCGCAGCCTGGCCGGTAACCGCGGCGTCGAGTTCGTCGGCGTGTACGACGTGGACGCCGCGCGGGCCGGCGCACTGGCCGACGAGCACGCGACGTCGCCGATCGCCGAACTGGCAGCCGCCTTCGATCCCGAGCGGGTGGACGCGGTCCTGATCGCCTCCTCGACCGACACCCACGCCGAGCACCTCCGCCGGGCCGCCGAGGCCGGCATCGCCGCGCTGTGCGAGAAGCCGATCGACGCCGACCTGGCTGCGGCGACCGAGATCGTCCGGTACGTCGAGGCCGCCGGCATTCCCGTGATGGTCGACTTCAACCGGCGGTACGACCGCGACCACGCCGAGCTCCAGCGACTGGTCACCGAGGGCGAGGTCGGCGACGTCGAGCTGCTCCAGCTCACCTCGCGCGGGCCGGTGGTGCCACCGCTGGCGTACGTCGCCGTGTCCGGCGGCCAGCTCCGCGACCAGACCGTGCACTTCTTCGACCTGGCCCGCTGGATCGCCGACGCCGATCCGGTCGAGGTCTACGCGACGGGTTCTCCGCTGGCTGAGCCCCGGCTGGCCGAGTACGGCGACGTCGATACCTCCGTCGCCGTGCTGAGGCTGCCGAGCGGCGCTCTGGTCCAGATCGACAGCGTGCGGCGGACCGGGTACGGCTACGACGAGCGGATCGAGGTCCACGGCTCGGCCGGCCTGGTCGAGTCTCGCCGCCAGCAGACCGGCGGCGTGCTGCGGCACCGGGCGGACGGCGTGGTCGGCGACCCGCTGCCGGCGGGCTGGTTCGAGCGGGTCGCACCGACCTACCCGGTCGCCTTGGACGCCTTCGTGGCCGCGCTCGAGGGCGGGCCGGCGACGTACCCGACACTGGTCGACGGGCTCAAGGCGCAGGCCATCGCCGAAGCGGCCACCCGCTCGCTGACCTCCGGCCGGGCGGAGCAGATCGTCTATCCCTGACGGCCGGCCCGAAAATACTTCGAGGTCGGCGTATCAGCGGCCGAAGGGGTGTCTCTTGGTGCTTCGAGTCCGCTCACCCGAGGCCGGGAAACCGTTGCGCACCTGGCCGATCGATGCGGGGCGTGCTCGCGCAACACCATCGACGCCCGCTGGGGGGCGGACGTCGATCGGAATCGCACAGCCACGGCGAGGGACAGATAGTCAGGGGGATCCCGGGCCGGGTTCGGGGAACTATGCGGAGCGCGGGCACCGCATTGCATAAAACGGCGAGGGCCGGCTGCTGGGGGGCGCCGGCCCTCGCTGTGTTGTCTCGGCCGCGAGCGCTGAGGCGGGCCGAGGAGCGCCGGACCCCACACCCCCACACGCCACTCAGCGCACCCACGGGGCACTCAGCGCAGCGGCGCCGATGCGCCAGGCGACCCGTCGATGCGCTGAGTCGAGTGGGAGGGTGGCCGGTCTGCCCTTCGACCGGCTCAGGGCACGTAGGCGGGTCAGAGGGCCAGGGAGTCGGCGACCACGGAGGCGAGCCGCTCGGCCACCGAGCGGGCCTCATCGGCGGTGCCGGCCTCGACCATCACCCGGACCAGTGCCTCGGTCCCGGACGGGCGTAGCAACACTCGCCCGCCGTCGCCGAGCCGAGCCGATTCCGCCGCCACCGCAGCGGTCAGCACGGGATCGCTCGCGGCCCGGGACTTGTCGACGTCCGTGACGTTGATCAGCACCTGCGGCAGCCGGACCATCACCGACGCCAGGTCGGCCAGGGTCCGGCCGGACCGGGCCATCCGGCTCATCACGTGCAGCGCGGTCAGCACCCCGTCGCCGGTGGTGGCGTGCTCGGCCATCACCACGTGGCCGGACTGCTCGCCGCCGAGGACGTACCCGGACGCGTTCATCTCCTCCAGAACGTACCGGTCGCCGACCTTGGTCTGCAGCACCCGGATGCCGGCCGACTGCATGGCCTGCAGGAATCCCAGGTTGCTCATCACCGTGGCGACCACCGTGTCGTGCGACAGCTGACCGGCGTCCGCGAGCGAGGTCGCCAGGATGGCCAGGATCTGGTCGCCGTCGACCAGCTCACCGGCCGCGTCGACGGCCAGGCAGCGGTCGGCGTCGCCGTCCAGCGCGATGCCGAGATCCGCGCCATGAGCGCGGACGGCTTCTTGCAGGTGCTCGATATGGGTCGAGCCGCAGTCGTCGTTGATGTTCAGCCCGTCAGGCGAGGCGAAGATCGGCACGACGTCGGCCCCCTGCACCGCGAACGCGGACGGGGCGGTCCGATAGGCGGCGCCGTTGGCGCAGTCCACCACGACCTTGAGGCCGTCCAGGCTGACCGGTTGGCCGAGGCTCGCCACGAGATGGGCGACGTACGCCTCGACCAGCTCCGGCTTGTCACTCACCCGACCGACGGCCGCGCCGACCGGGCGGGTCCAGACCTCGCCCATCCGCGCCTCGATCGCGTCTTCCAGGGCATCGTCGAGCTTCGTTCCGCCGCGGGCGAAGAACTTGATGCCGTTGTCCGGCATCGGGTTGTGGCTGGCCGACAGCATCACGCCGAGATCGGCGTGGGTCTGCGCTGTCAGGTACGCGACCCCGGGCGTCGGCAGCACGCCGAGCCGGATCACGTTGACGCCGGCGCTGGCCAGTCCGGCCACCACCGCGGCCTCGAGGAACTCCCCGGACGCTCGCGAGTCGCGGCCGACGACGGCCGTCGGCACATGACCGCTGAACGCCCCGGCCTCGCCGAGCACGTGGGCGGCGGCCACCGACAAGTCGAGGGCCAACTCGGCGGTGAGCTCCTCGTTGGCCCGGCCCCGAACCCCGTCGGTACCGAACAGTCGACCCATGCCCCGGTCCCCGGCCGCGGCCCGGATCAGCGCTTGCTGTACTGCGGAGCCTTGCGGGCCTTCTTCAGGCCGGCCTTCTTACGTTCCTTGATCCGGGCGTCCCGGGTCAGCATGCCGGCCTTCTTCAGCGCCGGTCGGCTGGCCTCGGCGTCCACCGCGTTCAGCGCGCGGGCCACGCCGAGCCGGAGCGCGCCGGCCTGGCCGGTCACCCCGCCACCGTGGATCCGGGCGATCACGTCGTAGGACCCGGCGACCGCCGCGGTCGAGAACGGCTCGGAGACGATCTGCTGGTGCACCTTGTTCGGGAAGTAGTCGTCCAGGGTGCGGCCGTTGATGGTCCACTGGCCGCTGCCCGGAACGATCCGGACCCGGGCGATGGCTTCCTTACGGCGGCCGGTGGCCCCGGCGGGCGCGACGACGGCGGGCCGACCGGCCGGACCCTGCGCGATCGACGGCATCGCCTCGGAGCGGTAGGCGATCTCGCGGTCGCCCTCGGTGAACGGGGCGGCGACCTCGGGGGTGCCGGCCTCGCCGGTGCTGGTTTCAATCGTGTCGGTCATCTGGTGGTGATTCCTCAGGTTCGAGTGTGGTGACGAACGGATTACTGCGAGACCTGGGTGATCTCGTACGGCTGCGGCTTCTGAGCCGTGTGCGGGTGCTCCGGGCCGGAGTACACCTTCAGCTTGGAGATGACCTTCCGGCTCAGCTTGTTCTTCGGCAGCATGCCCCAGACGGCCTTCTCGACGGCCTTCCGCGGATCGGAGTCCAGCAGCTCGCCGTAGCTGACCGACTTCAGGCCACCGGGCCGGCCGGAGTGCCGGTACGCGAGCTTGTCGGTCCGCTTCTTGCCGGTCAGCGCCACCTTGGACGCGTTCACGACGATGACGAAGTCACCACCGTCGACATGCGGGGCGTACGTCGGCTTGTGCTTGCCGCGCAGCAGCGTGGCGGCGGTCACCGCCAGCCGGCCGAGGACAATGTCTTCGGCATCGATGACATGCCAAGCTCGGGTGACGTCGCCTGGCTTCGGGCTGTAAGTAGACACGCTCGTCGACTGCTTCCTGAAGTGATTCGAAACGAATGGCCGTCGCGGGCCCGCACCGGCACAGCAACAACTGGCCGCGCGAACGCAACAGCCGACCAGAATACCGGCCGAGTGTCCCGGGAGCAAAACGGTGCTGTCCGGGAGGTCGGGCCCCCCGGTCTTGCCCCTGATCACCCGACTAGGCGGTTCACGGACGGCACGCGTAGTTTGTCGCCATGACCGATACGTCCACGGCGGATTCGACCGACGTCGACACCCCCAGCCCAGACAAGCCCAGCCCCGACGACAAGTCCAGCGCAGACACGCTGACCATCCGGGACAACCGGACCGGACAAGAATATGAGGTCCCGATCACCGACGGCACGATCCGCGCCGCCGATCTGAAGAAACTGACCGTCGACGGTGAGCCGGGCGGACTGGCGACCTACGACCCCGGTTTCGTCAATACCGCGTCGTGCCGGAGCGCCATCACGTTCATCGACGGCGACGTGGGCATCCTGGAGTATCGGGGCTATCCGATCGAGCAGCTGGCCGAGCACTCCACCTATCTAGAGGTGGCCTATCTCCTGCTGAACGGCGAGCTGCCGACGGCCGAGCAGCACGACGCCTGGGTGCACGACGTCACTTATCACACGTTCCTGCACGAGAACCTGAAGCAGTTCATCCAGGGCTTCCGCTACGACGCGCACCCGATGGGCATGCTGATGGCATCGGTCAGCGCCTTGTCGACGTTCTATCCCGACGCCCGCGACGTCCTCGACCCCGAGGCCCGGAAGCTGCAGATCACCCGGATGATCGCGAAGATGCCGACCCTGGGCGCGTTCGCGTTCCGGCACGGGATGGGCCGGCCGTACGTCTACCCCGACAACGACCTCTCCTATACCGAGAACTTCCTCGCCATGCTGTTCAAGATGAGCGAGCGCAAATACCCCGCCGACCCGCGGCTGGTCAAGGCGCTGGAGATCTTGTTCATCCTGCACGCGGACCACGAGCAGAACTGCTCGACCAACGCCGTGCGCTCGGTCGGCTCGTCGCAGGTTGATCCCTACTCGGCCGTCGGTGCCGGCATCGGCGCCCTTTATGGACCCCTGCACGGGGGTGCCAACGAGGCCGTCCTGCGGATGCTCCGGGAGATCAAGACCGTCGATCGGATCCCCGAGTTCATCGATGGGGTGAAGAACGGCAAGGAGAAGCTGATGGGCTTCGGCCACCGGGTCTACAAGAACTACGACCCGCGGGCCAAGATCATCAAGAAGGCCTGCGACGACGTCTTCGAGGTCACCGGGGTGAACCCGCTGCTCGAGATCGCCATGGAGCTGGAGAAGATCGCGCTGGAGGACGAGTACTTCGTCAAGCGCAAGCTCTACCCCAACGTGGACTTCTATTCCGGTCTGATCTACGAGGCGCTGGGCTTCTCCCCGGAGATGTTCACCGTGCTGTTCGCGATCCCGCGGACGTCGGGCTGGCTCGCCCAGTGGGAAGAGCTGATCACCGACAAGGAGCAGAAGATCGCCCGGCCGAAGCAGATCTACACCGGCTACCGGAGCCGCGACTTCGTGCCGATGGACCAGCGCTGACAGGTTCCCTGACCTGGCTGACCCACCGGCGACCGGCCGGCGGGCGATTGTGATCGACATCGCCCGCCCGGTCTCGGGCGTGTCGGAGATCCTCCGGCGTAGCGTTGAAGCCATCAGCCGAACAGGCTGACGGCTCGTCGACTATCGCGGGGTGATCCCCATGACATCGCACCCACTCGGTTCGACCCGGCTCAGCTTCTTGGAGTGCCGGGACTGGCTGGTCCGCCATCACGAGGGCCGGATCGACTACCGGACGGGCCGAGGACCCCGATCGCTCGTCGTCCGGTACGCCGTCGAGGCCGACGCTGTGCTCGTCCGGGTGCCGACGTACAACGACCTGTTGCAGTACGCGCCCGGCGAGGCCGTCACGCTGGAAGTCGAGCAGCGCTGCGCGCCGGATGCGTTCGAGACGGTCACCGTGACCGGCACCGCGTGCCTGCTGGAGCCCGACGGATCAGGACCGTGCGGGCGCGCGCTGGCCGACGACTGGCCGCGCGAGCTGCCGACGGATGTGATCCGGGTGCCGATCCAGCAGATCGACGGGTACGTCGCCGTCGCGTCCTGAGCGCGCCAACGCGCCCTGACCTGTCGGAGGACAGATCGGGGCCGGTCGACGACGCGGCTGCTAGCGTCTGCCCATGATCAGGTTCCTGATAAGGGTCGTGGTATTCATCGTGTCCGCGACGCTGGGTCTGTTCATCACCAGCCTGCTGGTCGATGGCTTCACCATCAACGCCAGCGGCTTCGTGGTCTCCGTGCTCGTCTTCGCCGTCCTGCAGAGCGTGCTCAGCCCGTTCCTGGCGAAGGTCGCGCACCGGCACGCCCGAGCGCTGCTCGGCGGCGTCGGCCTGCTGTCGACCTTCGTCGCGCTGCTGATCGCCCACTTCTTCACCAGCGGGCTCCAGATCGTCGGGGTGACTGCCTGGATCGCTTCCACCGTGGTGGTCTGGCTGGTCACCGCGCTGGCCACCTGGCTGCTGCCCTTCCTGTTCGTGAAGAAGAAGGTCGAGCAGAATCGCGCCGCCTGATTCGCGAGGGGCTCCGGCAGGCGCATCCACCGCCGACGCATCCACCGCAGGCGCACACGGGAGGCGCGTTCACAGCTGACTCCAAGGTTCAGCCAAGGCTCCCGACAGACCGCCTGACCAGGCTCTGATTCGACCGGGCGGAGTCGTCCCGGCGCGTAGTCGCGGGAGGGCACAACTGATGGGGTCGACGACGCCGGGCGATTCACTCGCGGCGGATCCGCTGGCTCCGCCCGCGGCGCCGAATGAGCCCAGCCCGTATGAGCCCAGCCCGAACGAAACCAGCCCGAACGAAACCGGCCCGAACGAAACCGGCCCGCAACGAAGCCGGCCCGGCAAAGCCGACTCGACGCCGGCGTCGCTGGCTCATCGTGTCGGGGATCGGCGTGGTCGTGCTCGCGCTGGCCGGCTTCGGGCTGTACCAGTTCGTGCTCAAGCCGAACGCGGGCGCGACCACCTTCACCCGGACCGCAACCGCCAGCACTCAGACCGTGCAGACCACCGTGGGCAGCACCGGGACCCTGGAGCCGAAGCAACAGGCCGACCTCGCCTTCACCAGCAGCGGCACGGTGACCAAGGTCGACGTGAAGGTCGGCGACAAGGTGACCAAGGGCGATGTGCTGGCCACCATCGACGCGGCATCGCTGGAGGCCGACGTGGCAGCGGCCCGCGCCGACCTGACCGCCTCCGAGTCCAACCTTTCCGATCTCGAGGACAGCAGCACGACCACCAGCACGCAGCTCGCGTCGGCGAAGGCCCAGGTGAAGCTCAAGGAGAGCACACTCAGCCAGGCCAAGAGCGCGCTGACGGCCGCCACCCTCCGGTCCACGATCACCGGCACGGTGGCCGCCGTGAACATCGCCAAGGGCGACCAGGTCGGCTCGAGCTCGGGCGGCTCCAGTTCGGGCGGCTCCAGTTCGGGCGGGTCGAATTCGGGCGGGTCGAATTCGGGCGGCTCGTCGGGCTCCGGCTCGGGCGCCGGCTCGTCGACCAGCTCCTCCACGGCCGTGACCGTGATCTCCACCGACGCCTACGTCGTCGACACCTCGGTCGGCAGCGCCGACCTGGCCAAGCTGAAGGTCGGGCTGCAGGCCGTGATCACCCCGACGGGTTCGACCGAACCGATCTACGGCACGGTCGCCACGGTCGGTGTGATGGCCTCCAGCTCGAGCAGCTCCAGCTCCGGATCCGGCGGCACCAGCACCGCGACCTTCCCCGTCACCATCGACGTGACGGAGGCGCAGAAGAGCCTGTTCGCCGGCGCATCGGCGACCGTGTCGATCATCGTCCAGCAGCGGGACAACGTGTTGGTCGTGCCGACGCTGGCCGTCACCACGGCGAACGGCAACACCGTCGTGGACAAGCTGGTGAACGGCTCCCCGGTGCAGACCGCCGTCACCGTCGGAGCGACGTACGGCAACCAGACCGAGATCACCAAGGGCCTGGCCAACGGGGACCAGGTGCAGATCTCGTTCGCCCGGCAGACGACGAGCGGGTCCAGCACGGGGACCCGGAGTGGCACCGGCGGCTACGGCGGTGGCTTCGGTGGCGGCACCGGAGGTGGTTACGGCGGCGGCTTCGGTGGCGGCACCGGGGGTGGCCGCACCGGTGTTGGCACCGGAGGTGGCGGCACCGGGCAGGGCAACCGCTGATGAGCTTCCGCGAGTCCCCACCGCTCGGCCCGGTCCAGTCGACGACCGTGGTCGCGGACCAACCGACCGGCGAGCCCGGCCCCGGCGACGTCATCCTGCAGCTGGACCATGTGAGCAAGACGTACGCGTCGGGTGCGCTGGAGGTGCACGCCCTGCAGGACGTGTCGCTGACCATCGCCCGCGGCGAGTACGTCTCGATCGTCGGTCCGTCCGGCTCGGGCAAGTCGACGCTGATGAACATCCTCGGCTGCCTGGACGTGGCGACTGCCGGCTCGTACATGCTGGGCGGCGTCGACGTCGAGGAGATGGACGAGACCGAACTTGCCGCGGTGCGCAACCGGCAGATCGGGTTCGTCTTCCAGCAGTTCAACCTGCTGCCGTCGCTGACCGCGCTCCGCAACGTCGAGCTGCCGCTGTGCTACGCCGGGCTGCGCAAGGACGTACGTCGGCAGCGGGCGCTGGCCGCCCTGACCCGGGTCGGGCTGGCCGACCGGGTGGACCACCGGCCGACCGAGTTGTCCGGCGGTCAGCAGCAGCGGGTCGCGGTCGCCCGCGCGCTGGTCGGCGACCCGACCCTGATCCTGGCCGACGAGCCCACCGGCAACCTGGACTCGCACTCGACCGCGGACGTCCTGGCGCTGCTGGACGAGCTGCACGGCTCGGGCCGGACGATCGTGCTGATCACCCACGAGCCGGACGTCGCCAAGCGGGCCGACCGGACGATCCACGTCAGCGACGGGCAGATCTTCGGCGACGTGCTGCCGGTGTCGAGGGGACCGGTACGCCCATGAGGTGGACCGAGACCTCGCGGATCGCCCTGGAAGCGGTCCGGACGCACCGGCTGCGATCGCTGCTGACCGTGCTCGGCATCTTCATCGGGATCGCGTCGGTCACTCTCACGGTCGGACTGGGCCAGGGCGCCTCGCAGGAGGTCGAGTCCCGGATCAACAGCCTCGGCAGCAACCTGCTGATCGTCTCGCCCGGCAGTTCGACCACCAGCGGCGTACGCGGCGGGCTGGGCTCGGCGACCACGCTGACGATGTCCGACGCGGCCGCGCTGGCGGACCCGGAGGTTGCGCCCGACATCGCGAAGGTGGCCCCGGTCAGCACCAGCTCGAAGGTGCTCACGGTCGGCACGACGACCTGGACGACATCGGTCGTCGGGACGACGCCCGACTGGGCCGACGTCCGCGCCCGGACGCTCTCCCAGGGGCGGTTCTTCAGCACCGCCGAGCTGGACTCCGCTGCCAACGTGATGGTGCTCGGCGCATCCACCGCCGAGGAACTGGTCAGCAGCCCGGCCGTGGTCGGCTCGACCGTAACGGTGAACGGCACCCCGTTCACCGTGATCGGGGTGCTGGCGTCGAGCGGCTCGTCGGGTTCGACGAACGAGGATGACCAGGCCCTGATCCCGTACACCACCGCGCAGCAGACACTCGGCTCCTCGACGCCGGGCACGGTGTCCTCGATCTATCTCGAGGCGGCGTCCGGCGACCGGCTGTCGGCGGCGTACCAGCAGGCGTACAACGCCCTGCTGACCAGGCACGACGTGACCGCGACCACCGCGGACTTCTCGATCTCCAGCCAGCAGTCGCTGGTGGAGACCGCGACCGCGACCACCAAGACGCTGACCATCCTGCTCGGCGGAATCGCCGCCATCTCGCTGCTGGTCGGTGGCATCGGGGTGATGAACATCATGCTGGTCTCGGTCACCGAGCGGATCCGCGAGATCGGGCTGCGCAAGGCGCTCGGCGCGACCCCGCGAGTCATCCGCTCCCAGTTCCTGATGGAGGCCAGCACGCTCAGCCTGGCCGGCGGCGTGCTCGGGCTGGCGGTGGGCTACGTCGGCTCGCTGGTGCTGCCGAGCCTGATCGGCCAGCCCGTCACGCTGTCGGTCGGCGCCTCCCTGCTGGCGCTCGGCGTCTCGCTCGCGGTCGGGCTCGTCGCCGGCGTCTACCCCGCCACCCGGGCCGCCCGGCTGGCCCCGATCGACGCCTTGCGGAGCGAATGATGCCCCGCCCCTCCTCCTGCACCGTGCCCGACTCCTGCACCGTGCCGACTCCTGACCGTGCCCCTTCCGGAAACTGTCGACCTGCGACAGCGACACGCCGGTCGGCCATGTCCCAACTCGACACATTCCGCGGATTCGACGTCCACGCAACACCCGAAACGAGCAGAGATGATCAAGCAGCACCACCGCCTCGCCACCGCCCTGGTCGGCGGACTGGCTCTCCTGACCCTTGCCGCTTGCGGCTCGAACAGCGCCTCCGGCGGCACGAATCCGCCGGCCGGCAACGCCTCGGGCGCGCCAGGCGGGGGCCAGACGGGCCGGGGCGGCGCCGGTCAGGGCGCGGGCGGCGGGTTTCCCGGTGTCTCCGGACTGATCGTGGCCCTGTCCGGGAAGACGATCCAGGTACGCACGACAGCCGGGCAGTCTGCGGTCTCGTTCACCGACAAGACCACGGTGACCGAGCAGCAGAAGGCAACCGGATCCGACGTGAAATCCGGCCTCTGCGCGACGGTCCGCAGCTCCGACACCGCCTCCGGCCAGTCGACCCCGAGCACGACGATCACCGCGTCGTCGGTCAGCCTGAGCGACCAGGTCGACGGCAGCTGCCGCGGAGGATTCGGTGGTGGCTTCGGTCGGAACCGGCCGCAGGGAGCGCCGTCGGGATTGCCATCCGGAGCGCCGTCGGGCGTGAGGCCGAGCGGTGCCCCCGCAGGCGGTTTCGGCGGCGCGAGCGGGCTGATCACCGCCGTCAGCGGTTCGACGATGACGATCCAGGAGACCCGCGGTACCGAGACGAAGACGACGGTCACGGTGAATCTGACCGGCCAGACGACGTACACCAGGCAGGCCAAGACGACGACCAAGGCGATCGCCACCGGCAAGTGTGTGCTGGCGACCGGCAAGTCCGACTCGACCGGTGCGCTGGCCGCGACGGCGGTCCGGCTGACGACGCCCGTGAACGGAGAATGCACGGCCGGGTTCGGCCGGCGGAACGCGAGCGGGAGCCAGAGCGGTGGCTAATCCGAAGAAGCCGGCGACCCGGGGCGCGAAAGGCAACCGGCGACGTACCGTTCTGCGGCGCGGTGGCATCGGCCTGCTCGCGCTCGCCCTCGCCGGCGGCGGCACCTGGCTCGGGTTGCAGGCGGCCGCCGCGCAGAAGGCCGCCGACCGGTACACGACCGGGACAGCGACGACCGGCTCGGTGACCCAGACACTGTCCGCCAGCGGCACGGTCGCCAAGGTCAACCAGGCCAGCGTCTCCTTCCCGGCCTCGGGAACGGTCACCTCGGTCAAGGTGTCGGTCGGAGACTCGGTCACGGCGGGCCAGGAGCTCGCCACGATCGACACCACGGCATTGACCGCGGCCGTGATCCAGGCGAAGGCCGACCTCGCGTCGGCTCAGCAGGATCTGGCCGACGCCGAGGATGCCGCCTCAGCCTCGGCCAGCGCATCCGCGAGCTCCGCGTCCTCGACCACCAGCGGTACGTCGTCGCAGCAGTCCGGAACAACCAACACCTCCCGCAATAGGTCCTCGGGCCAGACCGCCGGCCAGTCGTCCGGCCAGTCCTCTGCCCGGCCGAGCAGCAGCCCGACCAGCGGATCCTCGACCGGATCGTCCGGCAAGTCGGGTGGCGCACAGAGCCGGCTGGCCGCGCTGCTCAGAACGGTTCAGCAGGCCCAGGCCGAGCTCGCCAAGCGAGAGGCGACCGCCGCGGCTGCACTGGCGGCGCAGTCGGCTGCGTGCGCACCGCTGACGGGCACCACGCCGACCCCGACGCCCAGCACCAGCTCGTCGACGACCCCGTCGACCAGCCCCAGCAGCAGCGAGGCCCCGAGCACCAGCGCGACGCCCAGCGCCAGCGAAACCCCGAGCGCGAGCGCGACCAGTGAAACGCCGAGCGCGAGCGCGACCAGCGAGACACCCAGCGCCAGCGCCCTGACGGCCGCGGCGACCACCCCGGCGGATTCATCGATGTCGGCGAGCATCGTGCCGATCGACGATCCCACCGGTGACGCCCTCCAGAAGTGCATCGACGCGCTGACCGCCTCACAACACGCTCAGCAGGCCGTGACCCAGCAGCAGCTGGTCGTCTCGACCGCGCTCGGCGACCTGTCCAAGGCCCTGCAGCAGTCTGCGGGCGGGTCCGGGTCCGGCGGCTCGGGCACGGGCAGTGGCTCGGGTACGGGCCACGGCTCGGGCTCCGGTGGCAACGGCTCGGGCTCCGGTGGCAACGGCTCGGGCTCCGGTGGCAACAGCTCGGGCTCCGGTGGCAACAGCTCGGGATCCGGGAACAGCGGCTCGGGCCAGACCAACTCCGGCCAGACCAACTCGGGCCAGACCAACTCGGGCCAGACGGGCTCGGGCTCGGGCTCCGGCGGCTCCTCGACCACCCGATCCAGCACGTCCGGGGGCGGACAGGGCGGCAGCACGCTGACCGTCGGCACTGCGCAGGCGGCCGTGACCAAGGACCAACTGGCCCTGGACACCGCCGAGGACAACCTCGACGCCGCCACGCTCCGCAGCCCACTGACCGGAGTCGTCGCGGAGCTGCCGTTCACCAAGGGTGCGACGGCTTCCACCAGCGACCAGGCGACGGTGATCGCCAAGGGCTCGACGCAGGTTGCACTCCAGGTCAGCGAGGCGACGTTCCGGCAGCTGAAGGTCGGCCAGCACGCCGCCATTACGCAGGCCGGTCAGGCGCCGGTGGCCGGGACAGTGTCGGCGAAGGCGCTGCTGCCGACGTCGTCGAGCAGCAGTGGTACGAGCACCTTCGGAGTCACCGTGACCGCTCCGGCGGGGACGTCGACGAAGCTGACTGCCGGGGCAACAGCCTCCGTCGTCGTCACGATCGCGTCGGTGGAGAAGGCGACCCTGGTTCCCGTGTCGGCGGTGACCCGCCAGACCACCACCAGCGGCACTGTTTCGGTGCTGGCGAACGGAGTCGTCACCACGACCCCGGTCACCCTCGGCGTGGTCGGTGACACCGCCGCCCAGATCACCAACGGCCTGCAGCCGGGCGCGGTGGTAGTGCTCGCCGACCGCACCGAGGCCGTACCGACCAACAGCACCAACTCGATCCGTCAGCTCGCCGGCGCCGGAGGCGGCTTCGGCGGCGGCGCCCGACCGGGCGGCGCCGCGCCGGGCGGGGCCGCGCCCCGCGGCGGAACCGCTCCGCGCTGACCCGACTCTGCCCCTCCTCCTCCTCCCCTCCCCCTCCGCCGAAACTGTCGACTAGCGGCAGCGACACGCCGAGGGAGGATGTCCCAACTCGACAGTTTCTGGAGTGGGGCCGGTCAGCGGGCGCGCTGCACCCGGGTCTCGTCCCAGACCGGCTCGTCGGCCTCGTACACGGTCCCGTCGGCGCCGAACACCAGGAACCGGTCGAAGCCGCGGGCGAACCAGCGGTCGTGGGTGACCGCGACCACCGTGCCCTCGAACGACTCCAGCCCGTGCTCCAGCGCCTCCGCCGACTCGATGTCGAGGTTGTCGGTCGGCTCGTCGAGCAACAGCAGCGTCGCCCCGGACAGCTCCAGCAACAGGATCTGGAACCGGGCCTGCTGCCCGCCGGACAGGGTGTCGAACCGCTGCTCGGCGGCGTACGCCAGTTCGTACCGGTCGAGCTTGCGCGACGCCTCCTCCCGACCCATCCCGCTCCGGTGGTCGTCGCCGCGGTGCAGGATCTCCAGCAGCGTCTTGCCGACCAGCTCCGGATGGTGATGGGTCTGGGCGAACCAGCCCGGCCGGACCCGGGCGCCGAGCTTCGCGCTGCCGGTGTGGGCCACGTCGGCGATCCGTCAGCTCACCGACCGGCAGATGCTCGAGATCCGGATGCGACCCGCCGCGAGCCAGCAGCCGCAGGAAATGCGACTTACCCGATCCGTTGGAGCCGAGCACCGCGACCCGGTCGCCGAACCAGATCTCGGTGTCGAACGGCTTCATCAGGCCGGTCAGCTCGAGGTTTTCGACAACGATCGCCCGCTTACCGGTACGTCCGCCGCTGAGCCGCATCCTCACGTGCTGTTCGAGCGGGAGCTCCTGCGGCGGCCCGGCCTCCTCGAACTTGGCCAGCCTGGTCTGCGCGGCGCGGTAGCGAGACGCCATCCCGGAGTTGTACGCGGCCTTGTTCTTGTACATCAGCATGAGCTGGCGGAGCTTCTCGTGCTCCTCGTCCCAGCGCCGGCGCAACTCGTCGAGTCGCTCGAACCGCTCCCGCCGCGCCTCGCCGAAGGTCGCGTAGCCGCCGCCGTGCACCCACACCGTGTTGCCGGCGGCACCCAGCTCGAGCGCCGCGATCCGGGTCGCCGCCTGGGCCAGCAGCTCCCGGTCGTGGCTGACCAGCAGCACCGACTTCTGGGTGCCGGCGAGCTGCTCCTCCAGCCAGCGCTTGCCGGGTACGTCCAGGTAGTTGTCCGGCTCGTCCAGCAGCAGCACCTCGTCCGGCCCGCGGAACAGCGCCTCCAGCGCGAGCCGCTTCTGCTCCCCGCCGGACAGGGTGTTCACCTCGCGCCACTTGGCCCGGTCGTACGGGATGCCGATTGCGGCCGTCGTACAGACATCGAACGTCACCTCGGCGTCGTACCCGCCGGCGTCGGCATAGTCGGCCAACGCCTGGGCGTACGCGAGTTGCACCGGTTCGCTGTCGTCCTCCATCAGCGCCAGCTCGAACCGGTCCAGGTCTCGACCGCCTGCTGGAGTCGAGGCGGGGCCAGCGAGAACAGGAGGTCGCGGACGGTCGAGTGATCGCGGATCGACGCCGATGAACTGCCGCATCACACCTAACCCGCCGGATCGGGCGACCGAGCCGGTGGTCGAGGCGAGGTCACCGGCGATGATCTTGAGCAGGGTGGTCTTGCCGGAGCCGTTCGCCCCGACCAGCGCGACGATGGCGCCCTCGCCGACCCGGAACGAGACGTCGTCGAGCAGCACCCGCCCGTCTGCCAGGTGGTAGCTGATACCGGAAAGGTCGACGTGCCCCACGGCGTTCGATGCTAGGCGTCTCGGCGGCTACCCGCACTCCGGTTTCCGCGCTCCGTGGGCTCGCCCCTTCAAGAAACTGTCGACTTGGCGCACCGGTCGTCGGCGTGTCGGTGTCGCAACTCGACAGTTTCCGGAAAGGAGGGCAGGAGCCGAGGCAGGTCGGCTGCTCAGGCGGCGGCGAGCAGCAGGGCGAGCGCGGCGGTGTCGGCGTCGCCGGACGGATCGATGCCGGCCCGGCTGACCAGCTGAGTCACGGTCCCCTCCCGGTCGGCCTCGACCCAGGCGGCCCGATGATCGAGCCCGAGGTACGGCAGACCCGGCAGGAACAGGCAGCCGGATGCGACTTCGTACTCCGGGACGGAGCGCAGGGTGCTCGACGGCGGGTGCAGCACGACCAGCCCGGGCGGCTGCGGGTTTGCCGAACTGGCCGGGCTGCAGCGGGTGCTCCCCGATCAGCTGACCCTCCTTGACGACCAGTCCGACCGCACCGGAGTGCGGCTCGTCGGGCAGGTCCTCGCTGACCCGGAAGACGGTGGAGAGCGGCAACAGGCCGGGTACGGCCGCCATCCGCACCGCGAGCACCAGGAACTTGGCCCACTCGACGGTGTCCTGCGGCCACCGCCCCAGGAGCATGAACCCGTACAGCGTCCCCTCCGACTGCAGGGGCGCGACCTCGACTGCCGATGGCCGAAAGGCATCCATGATGACCTCCCTCGACGTGCACCACTCAGTTTCCTGAGCTGTCGCCTGCGGCGACGTTTCCTGAACTATCGCCTGCGGCGTGGCCAGCACCGTTTGATCATGTCCACTGATCCAGCTGGTGGGCACATCGTCACCGGAACTGCCCTTAGCAGACAAGAGTGCACGAGTGCCAGCACGAATACGTCGAGAAATGCCGAACCGTAACGAACCGATCGGAAACGTAACGAGGTCGTTCGCTCGCCTGTGTCGCCCGATCGGACTCACCCGCGGCTCCGGCACAGGCGCCGGGCGATAGTCTGCCGAGACGCTCAACGCCAGCAGGAGAGGAACGATTCGATGGCCAGCACCGACACCGAGGTCGACACCAGTTATCGGGACCCGAGCCTGCCGGTCGCCGAACGCATCGAGCGCCTGCTGGCGCAGATGACGGTCCCGGAAAAGGCCGGGCTGTTCTTCCACTCCATGATCAGCATCGGCCCGGACGGCGAGCTGGGCGACGGCAATCCGGCGTTCAGCATCCCCTCCCCCGACGACCTGGTCGCCGGGCGGCACATCAACCACTTCAATCTGCTCGGCACCGCTGGCCGATCCGGCAGAGGCCGCGCGCTGGCACAACAAGCTCCAGGAGCTGGCCGCCTCCACCCGGCTCGGCATCCCGGTCACGCTTGTCCACCGATCCGCGGCACTCGTTCACCGACAACCCGGGCGCCGCGTTCAACGCCGCGGCGTTCTCGGAGTGGCCGGAGACCATGGGGCTCGCCGCGATCGGCGACGAGGAACTGGTCGAGACGTTCGCCGACATCGCCCGTCAGGAGTACGTCGCGGTCGGCCTGCGCTGCGCCCTGCACCCGCAGATCGACCTGGCGACCGAGCCACGCTGGGCCCGGCAGTTCGCCACCTTCGGCGAGGACGCGGAGCTGACCGTCGAAGCTCGGCGCGGCGTACATCCGGGGCTTCCAGGGCGTGCGGCTGGACGGAGGCTTCGGGCCGGGCTCGGTGTCGACGATGACCAAGCACTTCCCCGGCGGCGGTCCGCAGCGCGACGGCGAGGACCCGCACTTCGCGTACGGCCGCGAGCAGGTCTATCCCGGCGGCCAGTTCGAGCTGCACCTGAAGCCGTTCGAGGCAGCCATCGCGGCCGGAACTCGGCAGATGATGCCGTACTACGGGATGCCGGTCGGCACCGAGTACGAGGAGGTCGGCTTCGGCTTCAACAAGGGCGTGATCACCGGTCTGCTGCCGCGAGCAGCTACGGGTACGACGGGATCGTCTGCACCGACTGGGGGCTGATCACCGGCCACGTGATCATCGACGCGTTCCACCCGGCCCGGGCCTGGGGCGTGGAGGACCTCTCCGAGCGGGAGCGCATCGTCAAGTGCCTGGAGGCCGGCGTCGACCAGTTCGGCGGCGAGTACGAGGCCGGCCTGCTGGTCTCGATCATCGAGGCCGGCGAGGTGAGCGAGGATCGGATCGACGTCTCGGTCCGCCGGTTGCTGCGGGAGAAGTTCGAGCTCGGCCTGTTCGACGATCCCGTACGTCGATCCCGCCGCGGCCGCCGAGATCGTCGGCAAGGCGGAGTTCCGGGCCGCGGGCGAGGCGGCGCAGCGCGCGTCGGTGACGGTGCTCAAGAACTCGGCCCTGAACGGCGCGGCGACCCTCCCACTGAGTCCCGGCATTCGGGTCTATGCGGAGGGGATCGACGTCGAGGTGGTGGCCGGCTTCGGGACCGTCGTCGGCTCGCCGGCCGAGGCCGACGTGGCGATCCTCCGACTCAAGGCGCCGTACGAGACCCGGGCCACCGCGTTCGAGAACTTCTTCCACGCCGGCTCGTTGGACTTCTCCGACGAGGTGATCGCCCACGTACGCGACGTCTGCGAGCAGGTGCCGACCGTGCTGGACGTGTTCTGCGACCGGCCGGCCATCCTGACGCCGTTCGTCGAGGCAGCCGCGGCGATCGCGGTGGACTTCGGGGTCAGCGGGCCGGCCCTGCTGGACGTGCTGTTCGGGGTGGCCGAACCGCAGGGAAACCTGCCGTTCGATCTGCCGTCCAGCATGGCCGCAGTGGTGGCGAGCCGCCCCGACGTACCTTTTGACACCGCCGATCCGCTGTTCCGGTTCGGCCACGGTCTGCGCTACTCCTGAGGCGTCCCGTGCGAGCCCACGGCCCGAAGCCGCCCGAGATCGTTCCGCCCCGGCTGGGAACCCTGTCCGACGGCGCGATCGAGGACCTCACCGACGCGGAGCTGCACACCGACGAGCGGTACGTCGACGCCGAGCTCTCGGGCCTCAACCTGACCGCGACCTCGTTCATCGGCTGCGCCTTCGAGCGGGTCCGGCTGGCCGACACAGTGCTCCGGGCCGGCCAGTTCTCCGACTGCACGCTGCGCGAGCTCGATGCGCCGGAGCTCGTCGCGCCACGGTCGTCCTGGCGGAGTACGACGCTGATCGGCTCCCGGATCGGCTCCGCCGAGCTGTACGAGAGCACCTGGCGCTCGGTACGCGTCGAGGGCGGCAAGATCAACTACCTGAACGCCCGGACCGCGGCCTGGCGCGATGTGGTCTTCGTCGACTGCGTGATCGACGAGCTGGATCTGTCGTACGCCAAGATCAGCCGGCTGCGGATCGACGGCTGCCGGATCGGCACCCTCGACGTCTCCCATGCCACGCTGGTCGACACGGATCTGCGGGGCGCCCGGCTGAGCACGGTCAACGGCCTCGACGGCCTGGGCGGCGCCTGGATCACCGAGACCCAGCTGCTCGAGTTCGCTCCGCTGCTGGCGGGCCATCTCGGCATTCGGGTCGCCCCGCAGGCCTGACTGCGACGGCCTTGTCCCGCACGGGCGGCCCGCCTGTCCTCCCGGCGCCGAAACTGTCGAGTTGCGACAGCCCTTCCCGGCGTGTCGCTGCCCCAAGTCGACACTTTCCGGAAGGGGCAGGGGGACGGGACCCGGACCGGTCTATCCGGGTCTATCGGCGGGGAGGCGGAGCTCGGCGCGCGAAAGCTCCGGGTCGTCGCCGAAACTGACGGTCCCGCCGGCCCGCCGGACCAGCTCGCGGACGATCGGCAGCCCCAGGCCGGAGCCGCCGGCATCACGATCGCGGGCATCGTCGAGCCGGGTGAACCGGTCGAAGACGCGCTCCCGGTCGGCCGGCGGGATGCCCGGCCCGTCGTCGGTCACGGTCACCAGCACATCGCGGCCGGCTCGGACGGCCACCAGCTCGACCCGGGTCCGGGCGTGCCGGACGGCGTTGTCGACCAGGTTGGTGATCGCCCGGCGCAGCTCATCGGCCGAGGCGACCACGGCCGCGTCCGGATCGGAGTCTCCGACGATCGACCAGCACCCGCGCATCGCGATAGCCGACCACGACCTGGTCCAGCAGGTCGGCGACGCCGACCTCGTCCACCCGGGCAGGGAGCGGCGCGTCCGCGTCGGCCCGGGCCAGCAGCAGGAGGTCCTCGACCAACGCCGCGAGCCGGTCCACCTCCGGCAGCAGATCGTCCGGCAGCTCCCCCGCCTCGCCCAGATGGCGGGCGACCTCGAGCTGGGTACGCATGCTGGCCAGCGGGCTCCGCAGCTCGTGGGCCGCGTCCGCTACGAACGTTCGCTGCCGGGCCCGACCGGCCGCCAGCCGGCCCAGCATGTCGTTCAGGGTGAGCGCCAGCGCCTGGATCTCGTCCCGGGCGGCCGGCACCGGCAGTCGCTGTGGATCGCCGCCGGACGGTCCCGCCGACCCGACCCCCGCTCCGATCCGTTCCGCCCCCTGCCGCAGCTGCTCGACCGGGCGGAGCGTCCAGCCGATCACGTACCAGGCGATCACCGCCAGGACCGCCACCAGCAGCGGGATCGCGATCATCAACGAGGTCCGCAGCACGATCTGGCTGGTCACCACGTCGGCGACCTGGACCGCGACGATCACACTGACCGGGTTTCCCGCCGGCCCGGCCGAGATCGCCCGGACCCGGAGCGGGCCGACGCTGCCGGCCCGGGAGCCGGGCACGATCACGGTCCCGCCCGCCAGCGCCCGCGAGAGCTCGTCCGGGCGGAGCAGCGGGGTCAGCCGGTCCGCGGTCGCCGACCCGCTGACCACCCGGCCCTGGCCGTCCACGACCTGGATCACCTGCGCCTCGCTGACCGGGACCGGGTTCGGTAGCCGCTGCTCGTCGACCATCGCCGCGACCTGCCGAGCCGCCGCCGAGGCCTCGTTGTCCAGGGTCCGGTTCACCGCGTACGCCAGCGTCGCGTACAGCACGAACGCGGCGCCGGTGAGCCCGACCAGCATTCCGACGACCCCGATGGTGATCAGTCGCCAGCGCAGGCTCAGCCCTCGCACGCCGCTTCCTCCACGACCCGAACCCTCACGCCACCAGCCGATAGCCGGCCCCGCGGACAGTGAGCAGCCGCTCGCTGCCGACCTTGCGACGGAGGTAGCCGACGTACACCTCGACGGCGTTGGCCGCGACCTCCGCCGCGTTGTCCCAGACGTGGTCGAGCAGCTCGGCCTTGCTGATCGCCCGCTCCGGATTGCGCATCAGGTACTCCAGCAGGACGAACTCGCGCTGGGTCAACGCCACCGTGTCCCCGGCCACCCGGACCTCGCGGCGGGCCGGATCGAGGGCGATCTCACCGACCGTGAGCACCGCCGGCCGGGCCACCACACCGCGGCGCAGCAGCGCCCGGATCCGGGCCAGCAGGACGACATAGCTGAACGGCTTGGTCAGGTAGTCGTCCGCGCCGTCGTCGAGCGCGTCGGCCTGGTCGTACTCGCCGTCCTTGGCGGACAGCATGAGGATCGGCACCCAGTTGTCCTGGGCCCGCAGCCGGCGGACGATCTCGAAGCCGGACAGGCCGGGCAGCATGACATCGAGAACGAGGGCGTCGAATTCGCCGTACGCGGCCTGCCGCAGTCCGTCCGGACCCGTATGGGCCACCTCCACCGCGAAGCCCTCGGCGACCAGCCCACGCCGCAAGCTGTCCACCATCCGCTTCTCGTCGTCGACCAGCAGCAACCGCACGGCGTAAGCCTACGGACGATTGGTCGACTGTCGCCGACGCTACGCGACCACAGGCGACCGGAGCGCGGAGCGAGGCCTGCCGAGCGCAGCAAACAACAGGTCGAGCACGGCTCCGCAGGCCAGCGGCATGACCTGCGAAGCCTGGGTGCACTCGATCACGCGCGCGCAAGGTTGCACCTTGTCTGAGCTTCTATCCGGCCGGCCACATCCCAAACGCGACTCAGCAAGCTCACAGCACGGTCGCGCCAGAATGACAACCATGCGGCTCTTCTCCACCCACCCTTCGCTTCGCTGGGCGGTCCCGGCGATCGCCGTCACCGTGATCGGTGGCACGACCCTGATCGCCGCCAGCGCCAGCGCCCACCCGGCACTGAAGGACGAGTCGGCGAAGCAGCTGCTGGTCGACCTGCAGCAGAGCAAGGTCGACACGTTCAGCGGCACCGTCGTGCAGACGTCCGATCTGGGGCTGCCGGACCTGCCCGGGATCGGGGGCGGTAGCTCCGACACGAGCCTGACATCGCTGATCTCCGGTACCCACACGCTGCAGATCTGGTCGGCGGGTCCGGACAAGCAGCGGCTGGCGATCCACGGCACGCTGGGCGAGTCCGACCTGATCCGCAACGGCACCGACCTGTGGAACTGGTCCAGCCAGGACAGCACGGCCACCCATACCAAGCTGAGCTCGGACGAGGCGAGGACGGCGAGGCCGGCGGAACAGCCGTCCGCCACGGCGGTGACACCGCAGCAGGCAGCCGCCCGGGCGCTCGCCGCGGTCAAGCCGACCACGGCGGTCAGCACCGACCCCGCGGTCGAGGTGGCCGGCCGGGCCGCGTACGACCTGGTGCTCTCCCCGAAGGACTCCCGCTCACTGATCGGCCAGGTCCGGATCTCCATCGACGGTGAGAAGAAGGTGCCGCTGCGGGTCCAGGTGATCTCGTCCAGCGGTAAGTCGGTGTTCGACACCTCGTTCACCACGATCGACTTCGCCGCCCCGGAGGCGGCCAACTTCACCTTCAACGCCCCGCCCGGGACCAAGCTGACCGAGGGCAAGGCGCCGAGCCTGGACGCCCACAAGGGCGCCCGGACCAAGACGAAGGCGGCGCAGAAAGCGGCGGAGCAGAAGACGGCGGCCGCCCAGAAGGACACGAAGGTCGTCGGTACCGGCTGGTCCAGCGTGGTCGTGACCAAGGTCGACCTGTCCGCGATGTCGGGCGGGAACGGCTCGACCGCGCGCGGCAAGGAGAACGGCGGCGCGTCGATGCAGCGGATCTTGAACGGCCTGCCGAAGGTCTCCGGCACTTGGGGCAGCGGCCGGTTGCTGTCCAGCAAGGCCTTCTCGGTGGTGATCACCGACGACGGCCGGGTCGCCGCCGGAGCGGTCCGCCCGCAGCTGCTGTACGAGGCGCTCAGCTGAGCGCGTGCCGACCGGTCGCCGAGAGGAGCCTCGGATGACCCTGGTCGAGACGCCCACCCCTAGCGTTGAGGTTGTGACGCAGACCGAGCCGCTGATCCGCACCCGCGGGCTGACCAAGCGGTTCCGGCGCGCCCTCGTGGTGGACAGGGTCGACCTGCACGTGCCGGCCGGCTCGGTGTACGGCTTCCTCGGCCCCAACGGCTCCGGCAAGACGACGACGATCCGGATGCTGCTCGGGCTGATCCGGCCGGTCGCGGGCGAGGTCGAGCTGTTGGGTCTACCGGTGCCGGCCCGGGCCGCCGAGGCGCTGCCCCGGGTCGGTTCGCTGGTCGAGGGTCCGGCCTTCCATCCGTACCTCTCCGGCCGCGCCAACCTCACCCGGCTGGACGCGGCCGATCCCGCCGCCGACCCGCGGACCAGCAGGGTCCGGATCGAGGCCGCGCTGAACCGGGTCGGGCTGTTGGCGGCGGCCGAGAAGCGCTATCGGGCGTACTCCCTCGGGATGCGGCAGCGGCTCGCCATCGCCAGCGCGCTGCTGCTGCCGCGCGACCTGCTCATCCTCGACGAGCCGACCAACGGGCTCGACCCGCAGGGCACCCGCGAGGTGCGGCACCTGATCGGCCAGCTCGCCGACGAGGGTGTCACCGTGCTCGTCTCCAGCCATCTGCTCAGCGAAGTGGAGCAGATGTGCAGCCAGATCGGCGTGATGTACGAGGGCAAGCTCGTCTGGCAGGGCGGCATGGCCGACCTCCGGGCCGGGGCGGTGCAGACCGTACGGGTGGTCACCGACCGGCCGGACGCCGCGGCTCGGGTGCTGACCGAGCTCGGCCTGACCGAGGTCGGCCGGGCTAGTTCGGGCGACGCGGTGACCGGGCTGCCCGGCGACATCGAGATCGCCTCCATCGTGCCGCGACTGGTGGCCGCCGACGTACCGGTGCTGGCCTTCACGGTCGAGTCACCGAGCCTGGAGGACCTGTTCGTCTTGCTCACCGGGGAGGGCTTCGATGTCAGCGGTTGACACCCTGGTAGCGGGTCCGACCGACCCGACCCGCTCCCGGGGCGGCTGGCGGATCGGCCGGTTCCTGGCTTCCGAGCTGCGCCTGATCGTCGGCCGGCGGCGCAACATCGCCGGCCTCGGCGTGCTCGCCGTGGTCCCGATCATCATCGCGATCGCGGTCCGGCTGTCGTCGAACGACTCCGCCGGCGGCCCGAGCTTCATCAGCTCGATCACCGGCAACGGGCTGTTCGTCGCCTTGGCCGCGCTGACCATCGAGCTACCGCTGTTCCTGCCGCTGGCGATCGCGGCGGTCTGCGGCGACGCGGTCGCCGGCGAGGCCAATCTCGGCACGCTGCGCTACCTGCTGACCATCCCGGTCGGCCGGACCCGGCTGCTGGTGGTGAAGTATCTCTCCTTGATCATCTCGGCGGTGTTCGCCACGGCGCTGGTGGCCGTGGTCGGCGCGGTGATCGGGCTGGCGCTGTTCGGCAGCGGTCCGATGACCACGCTGTCCGGCAACCAGATCCCGTTCGGGGCGGCGATCTGGCGGATGGTGCTGATCGTCGGCTATATCTCGGCCATCCTGGCGGCGCTCGGGGCGCTCGGGCTGTTCGTTTCGACCCTCACCGAGCAGCCGATCGGCGCGATGATCGCGGTCGTCCTGATCAACGTGATGATGTACGCCCTCGACTCCATCTCCCAGCTGTCCTGGCTGCACCCGTGGCTGCTGACCCACTGGGCGACGGCGTTCGGCGATCTGCTGCGGACCCCGATCTTCACCGAGAACGTGACCCGCGGGCTGCTGGTCGCGCTGGTGTACGCCGTCGTCTTCTGGTGCCTGGCCTGGGCGCGGTTCTCGAACAAGGACGTCAGCTCCTGAGCGAGTCCGTGGCTGGTTCGGCGGCTCAGGGCGGCCGGGTGCGTGTACGCCGAGGACGAGGCGCGACTGTTGATCGAGAGCTCGGCGTCGGAGGCTGAGCTGGAGCGCGCGGTCGCCCGGCGGGAGGCCGGCGAGCCGTTGGAGGTCATTCTCGGCTGGGCGGAGTTCTGCGGTCTCCGGGTCTCGATCGAGCCGGGCGTGTTCGTGCCGCGGCAGCGGAGTGCCCTGCTGGTCGACCTGGCGCTGGAGGACCTGCCCGCTGATCGGCTCCCGCTCGTGCTGGACCTCTGCTGCGGCAGCGGCGCGCTCGGTCTGGCACTGGCCGCCCGGATCGAGTGCGAGCTGGTGGCTACCGAGCTCGACCCCGCGGCGGTGTCCTGCGCCGGGCGCAATCTTGCCGGCCGCGGCCGGGTCTACGCCGGCGACCTGTTCGACGCGGTCCCGACCGGTCTGCGCGGCCGGTTCGCGGTGATCCTGGCGAACGCGCCGTACGTCCCGAGCGGCGAGATCGCACTGATGCCGCCGGAGGCGCGGGACCACGAGCCGCTGGTCGCGCTGGACGGCGGCGCCGACGGGTTGGCGGTGCACCGCCGGATCGCCGCCGCGGCGCCCGACTGGTTGGCGCCGGGCGGCCGGCTGTTGATCGAGGTCGCCGAGCCACAGGTGGATGGTGCCTTGGCGATGATGTCCGCCGCCGGTCTGGCGGCTGAGGTCCGGCACGACGACGACCGCGAGTCGATCGCGGTCGTCGGCACCCGGCGGTGAACTCGCCTCCCGGGTAGGCTCCGGCTCGTGCCGAACGACAACAGCGACGTCCGCACCGGGCTGGCCAAGGAGGGTCGGCTCTGGGCGCTGTCCGCGGTCTGCGCACTGATCGGCGCGCTGACGGTCTGGAAGACGAACTCGTTGGCCGACGGCATCGGCGCCTTCCTGCTCAGCCTGATCGTGCTCGGCGGAGCCCTGTGGGCGTACGAGAAACGACGCAAGCGATGACCGCCCCGGCCGGTGCGTCCCAGACCCGCACACATCGCCGGGTCACCTCGTTCGTCCGCCGCAGCAGCCGGATGACTCCCGCCCAGCGACGGGCCTTCGAGTCGTACCGCAGCCGGTGGGTGCTGGAGGTCCCGCGCGGCGAGACCAGTACCTCGGTCGCGCCCGGCTCGACCCTCGACCTGGCCGCGATCTTCGGTCGGACCGCGCCGTTGGTGATCGAGATCGGTCCCGGAATGGGCGACTCGCTGGCGCCGATGGCCGCCGCCCGGCCCGAGCACGACGTCCTCGCGTTCGAGGTGTTCGAGCCGGCCATCGCCGCGCTCCTCGCTCGGCTCGCCACCGGCGAGATCGGGAACGTCCGGATCGCCTCGGTCGACGCGATCGACGGGTTCGCGCACCTCCTCGAGCCGGCCACGGTGGACGAGGTCTGGATGTTCTTCCCCGATCCGTGGCACAAGGCCAGGCATCACAAGCGCCGGCTGTTGAGCCCCGGCTTCGCCGACCAGGTGGCCAGCCGGCTGCGGATCGACGGCCGCTGGCGGCTCGCGACCGACTGGCCGGACTACGCCGCCCAGATGGCCGACGTTCTCGACCGGCACCCGGCTTTCGTCAGTGAGCATCCAGTCGACGAGCCTGTTCCGCGCTGGCCCGACCGCCCGGTGACCCGGTTCGAGCAGCGCGGTCTGGATGCGGGTCGCACGATCGTCGACTTCTGCTACCGGCGGATCGCGCGGCTGGATCAGGTCGAGGAAGACCAGTGAGCGAACAGGAATTCGTGAGGTGGCGGCTCGAGCTGAGCTACGACGGTACGGATTTCGCCGGCTGGGCGGCGCAGCCCGATCAGCGAACCGTCCAGGGTGAGCTGGAGACCTGGATCCCCCGGGTGCTGCGCCTGGAACGTTCGGTGAGCCTCGTCTGCGCGGGACGGACCGATGCCGGCGTTCACGCGCGCGGGCAGGTCGCGCACCTGGATCTCGGGCCGGGCGAGCTGGCCGACCCGGAGCTGCTGGTCCGCCGACTCGGCCGGGTGCTGTCCGACGATCTGGTCGTCCGGCTGGTCGAGCCGGCGCCGGAGGGCTTCGACGCCCGATTCGCGGCGGCCTGGCGGCGATACGTGTATCGGCTCTGGGACGGCCCGGCCGGGGTGGACCCGCTGCTTCGGCGCCAGGTGACCCGGCTGCGGGCGCCGCTGGACCTCCATCTCCTGAACAGTGCCGCTGTCGAGCTGCTCGGGCTCCGCGACTTCGCCGCCTTCTGTCGGCGCCGGGATGGTGCGACGACGATCCGTACGCTGCTGGACTGCCGGGCCGACCGGGTCACGTCCGGCCCGCTGGCCGGAGTGGTGGAGGTGACCGTCCGGGCGGATGCGTTCTGCCACTCGATGGTCCGGGCGCTGGTCGGGGCACTGACGGAGGTCGGTCTGGGGCGACGCCACCCGGACTGGTTGCGGGCGGTCGCCGCCGGATCGGAGCGCCATCCCGAGGTGCCGGTGCTGCCGCCCCACGGTCTCACCCTGGAGGAGGTCGGCTACCCCGCCGACGCCGAGCTCGGCGCCCGGGCGGTCGAGGCGAGGTCCGTACGCGTCCTGTGAGCCACTACTTCACGAACGACGACAGCACACCGATCGAGCGGCGGCGGGTCCGGGCGACGATCTGGGGCCGGGACCTGGACTTCACCACCGCGGGTGGGATGTTCTCCGCCGACGGCCTTGACCTCGGTACGTCGGTACTGCTCCGGACCTATCCACCCCCGACAACTGCCGGGCGAGTCCTCGATCTCGGCTGCGGCTGGGGACCGATCGCGGTCGGCATCGCGCTGACCTGCCCGGCCACGGTCGTGGACGCGGTCGACGTGAACGACCGGGCGCTCACCGTGTGCGCGGAGAACGCGGCGGCGTACGGGGTGGCGGACCGGGTGCGGACGTTCCGGCCGGAGCACACGCTTGGTCCCCAGCAGGCACTCGGTCCGGAGCCCGGGATGGTTCCGGAGCACTCGGGCCCGACCGCGACGTACGACGAGATCTGGTCGAACCCGCCCATCCGGATCGGCAAGGACGCCCTGCACGAGCTGCTGCTGAGCTGGCTCCCCCGACTCGCCGACGACGGCACCGCGAAGCTCGTCGTCGGCCGCAACCTCGGCGCCGACACGTTGCAGCGCTGGCTGCGGGATCAGGGCTGGCCGTGTGAGCGGGCCGCCTCGGCCAAGGGGTTCCGGGTGCTCGAGGTCACCCGCTGACCGGCCGGCCGCACAGCTGCTCAGGTCAGGCCGAACCCGTTCACCACATCGACGATCGCGTCCGGGCCGGGCTGTGGGACTCGCCGACCAGCGTGCGTCGGCGGGAGTCGGGGATCGCGGCGGCCACGGCGTCGGCGGCGGAGGCGAGCGCGGGGAAGCTGTTCGCGCCGGAGTACACCTCGACCGGCACCTCCACCGGTGACCAGCGAGTGACCCAGTCGGGATCGGTGTTGACGGCGTCGACGGCGGTCAGGTCATAGACCAGGGTCGGGGCCACTGCGCACATCGCCGGCCAGGACGGACTGCGCTGAATGCCGTCGACGACGTGCGCCGGCATTCCCATCACGTCGGTCAGGTTGTAGCGCATCGCGTCCTCGTTCCGACCGCCTGCGACCAGCTCGCGGACCGTGGCGATCTGGTCCGCCTTGCCGGCGCCGGCGAAGAAGGGCGGCTCGTAGAGGATCAGGCCGCTGACCCCGACCTTGGCCGTGGCGGCCGCCAAGGCGACGGCCCCGCCGGCAGACACCGCGAACAACACGGCCGATCCGCCGCAGACCTCGATCAGGGCGGCGACGTCCTCGACCTCGCGCTCGATCGACCAGGGCTGGGTGTCGCCCGAGCGTCCCCGGCCCCGCCGGTCGTACGCCACGGCCCGCCGGCCTGCCGTCGGCCAGCAGCTGCGCCGCGGCGGTTGGGCCGGGATCGATCAGTCGGTGCTGGACGGCGCCACCGACGAAGACCACACCCGGGCCGTTTCCGTACGCGTCGTAGTCGATGCTCGTGCCGTCCGCCGATGTCACACTGCTCACGTCGATCCTCACCCCTATCGGAATGGAACATTCCGTTCCGGTCGATAGCGTACCGTGACGTTGTGCCATCGACCTCCGCGGCTCCGGCCGGACCACCGGGCCGCCAGGCCGAGGCGGCGGCCAACGATGTCGCGATCCTGGCGGCGGCCTTCGACACTCTCACCGCCGATCCGCGAGCGTCGATGGCCGACATCGCCGCTCGCGCGGACGTCGGGGTCGCATCGCTGTATCGGCGCTATCCCACCCGGCAGGCGCTGGTGCACGCGCTGTGCCTGTACGCGATGGGCGCGATCGCCGGTGCGGCCATGGACTGCGTCCGACGGCTCGGTGAACCGACCGCCGAGCCGTGGGCGGAGTTCGTCGGCTTCATCGCCGAGGCCGTCGCGGCCGGCGCGGGCTCGATGCGTACGTTGGCGGGCACCTTCCACGCCGACGCCGAGCTGGCGGCGGCCGCGGCGGCGATGAACTCCGGTATCCAGCAGGTCGTGTCAGAGGTCCAGCGTCGGGGAGCCGTCCGATCCGACGTCAGCGCCGCCGACCTCACCCAGTTCTTCGAGATGCTGCGCGCGATCCGGGTCGGCGACCATCGGCGCAGCGACGAGCTTCGACAGCGCTATCTCCGCCTGTTCTCGACCGCGCTGCGAGCCTCGCCGGCGGCCGAGGCCGAGAACCTCGTCGTGCCGGCACCGGAGTGGGACGAGATCAGCACCACCTGGAACAGCGGGATCAGGCCGACTTCTCGCTGACCGAGGTCATCACTTCCGGCCAGCGCCGATCCAGCATCTTTCCGCCCTGGGCGATCCCGATCCGGAGCACGACATAGCCGATGACGATGCCGACCGGGAACGCCAGCCAGCCGAGCCAGGACACCCAGAACGAGCCGACCGCCACGGCGGCGAGCGGAATCGCCAGGACGAACGTACCGAGGCTGGAGGCGCCGAAGGAGAGCAGCGACGGCAGGCCGCCGCTGTTGCCCCGCTGGAAGGGGTTCGCGCCGGGCGGCGGCGCGGGCCACTGCCAGAGCGAGCCGACGAACGACCCGACGCCCAGGCCGATCAGTGCGACCCCGACGGCCACGCCGGCCACCATCGGCAACAACCGCCACTCGCCGCTCAGGAACATCGCGACAAGCACCAGGACCACCAGCACCGGGCCGAAGACGGTCACCGTGGACATCACCCGGCCGGCGCGGTCGTCGGCCCCGCGGACGCCGGAGACGATGTGCTGCCAGATCGCCGTGCCGTCATAGCTGAGGTCCTGAGCGACGCTCATCCCGAGCAGCACGGCGAGCAGCAGCGGCGCAAGTGCCGCGACCACGGTGCTCCCGGGATAGGGGTTGATCATGGTGCTGACCAGGATGATGATCGGCGCGATCGAGAACCCCGCGACGCCGGCGAAGTAGCGCGGGTCGCGTCGCCAGTAGTGCAGCGTCCGGACCGCGACCCCGCCGGCCGGCGTCGCCGGATACAGCCGGTCGACGAAACCGCCGGAGCGGACCTTGCCCGCTCCGGCGCCGCTCTCGATCGGCGAGGTCAGCCGGAGCGCCAGATAGTGCCCCCAGACCGACCACAGCGCACCGACGAACGCGACGGACAGCAGCAGCCGGACGCCGGCGCCGACCCAGTGACCCGAGGCGACCGCCGCCGGGATCGCCCAGGCCCAGCCGAACGGCGACCAGCCCGCCACGGTCGCCGCCGAGCCCAGCGCGCCACGCAGCTGCGACGGGTCGCGGCCCGCGAGCCCGCCGATCAGGTTGCCGCCGATGCCCAGCACCATGCCGAACAGGGCCAGCGCGATGAAGGCGACGTCACGGAACCGCCTCGACGCGAGGAAGGAGGCGAATGCCGCGGTCCCGGCCCGGGACAGCAGGAAACAGGTGGCGACGCCGATCGGAAAGGCGATCACCGCGGCTACGGCCAGCGGAAACGATCGCGCCCAGGTGAGCACCAGACCGACGCCGACCAGGACGGTGGCGATCCCGGGGCTGCCGATCAGACCCGACACCAGCAGGCCGGGCTGCAGCTGGCGTGCCCGCACCGGGAGCAGGGCGAACTTGGTCGGGTCCACGGTCTCGTCGACGCCGAAGACGAGCAGCGAGAACAACAGCCAGCCGACCGTCAGGCTGCTGTAGAGAACGATGGTGACGTCGCCGGTGGTCGCGGTCGACGTCCAGCGCAGCGCAATCATGCCGATCAGCACGCCGACCACGATCGCCAGCGCGTAGACCATCCCGATCACCAGCCCGACGGTGCGCCAGACACTGCGCCGCAGGCTGTTGCGGAGCAGGTGCAGCTTCAGCTGGACGAGGATTGCAACCATGCCAGCGTCCCTTCGGCGTTCGCCCGGAAGCCGACGAGCTCCAGGAACCGCTGCTGCAGGCTGGACCCGGCCCGCACCTCGTCGATCGTGCCGGCGGCGAGCACCCGGCCCTCGGCGATCACGGCGAGTGAGTCGCAGAGGTTCTCCACCAGCTCCATCACGTGGCTGGACAGCACCACGGTGCCGCCGCCCTTGACGTAGCTTCGCAGGATCTCGCGGATGCCCTCGCCCGACACCGGATCGACCGCCTCGAACGGCTCGTCGAGGATCAGCAGCCGTGGTGCGTGGATCAGCGCGCAGGCGAGCCCGATCTTCTTGGTCATGCCGGCGGAATACTCCACGACGAGCGTGCTGGCGTCCTCGGCCAACCCGAGCGTGGCCAGCAGGTCCTCCGACCGGCTGGCGATGTCGGCCGGTGGCACCCGGCGGAGCAGTCCGATGTAGCGGAGCAGTTCCTTCCCGGTCAGCCGGTCGAACAACCGGACGCCGTCCGGCAGCACGCCCATCAGCGCCTTCGCGGCGGCCGGGTCGGACCAGACGTCGTGACCCAGCACGTACGCCGTCCCGGCGTCGGGCCTGAGCAGGCCCGTCGCCATCGACAAGGTGGTGGTCTTGCCGGCCCCGTTCGGGCCGACCAGACCGAACATCCGACCGGCTTCGACCTCCAGATTCAGGTCGGCCACGGCGTGCTTCGCACCGAAGCTCTTGTGGAGTCCGGCGAGGGAGAGCGCTGCTGGCATGCCTCAAGTCAAACACGGGGCGGGGACATCACCGGGTGACAGGCGTCATACCTCCACCCAACCGAAGCTGCGTTCGACCGCCCGCTGCCACTTCTCGTGGCCGCGCCTGCGCTCCTCCGGCGTGGTCGTCGGAGTCCACCGGCGGTCCTCCTGCCACTGTTGGCGCAGCTCGTCCGTACCGTCCCAGAAGCCGACGGCGAGTCCCGCCGCGTACGCCGCACCGAGCGCGGTCGTCTCCGGCACCACCGGCCGGACGACGTCCATCCCGAGCACGTCGGCCTGGATCTGCATACAGAGCTCGTCATTGGTGACACCGCCGTCGACCTTGAGCGAATCGGGCGCCATCCCGGTGTCGGACTCCATCGCCTGCGCCACGTCGGCGCTCTGGTAGCAGATCGCCTCCAGCGTGGCCCGGGCCAGATGCCCGGCATTGTTGAACCGGGACAGCCCGACGATCACGCCTCGCGCGTCCGAACGCCAGTGCGGCGCGAACAGCCCGGAGAAGGCCGGGACGAAATAGACCCCGCCGTTGTCGTCGACGCTGCGCGCCAGTGCCTCGATCTCGCGGGCGTCGGAGATGATCCCCAGCTGGTCGCGCAGCCACTGCACCGCCGAGCCGGTGACCGCGACCGAGCCCTCCAGGGCGTACGTCGGCTTGGCATCGCCGAACTGGTAGCAGACCGTGGTCAGCAGCCCGTTGTCGGAGCGGACGATCTCCTCGCCGGTGTTCATCAGCATGAAGTTGCCGGTGCCGTAGGTGTTCTTCGTGTCGCCGGGGTCCAGGCAGAGCTGGCCGACCATGGCGGCGTGCTGATCGCCGAGGGCCGCGCCGAGCGGGATGCCGACCACGGGGTCGCGCTGCTCGACGGTGCCGTACAGGTTCGGGTCAGAGGACGGCCGGATCTCCGGCAGCATGTCTCGCGGGATGTCGAAGATCGACAGCAGCTCGTCGTCCCAGTCCAGCGTCTCCAGGTTCATCAGCATGGTGCGGCTGGCGTTGGTGACGTCGGTGATGTGCTGCCCGCCGCGATGGCCGCCGGTGAGCTTCCAGATCAGCCAGGTGTCGATCGTGCCGAACAGGGCGTCGCCGGACTCGGCGGCCGCCCGCAGCCCGTCCACCTCGGCCAGCAGCCAGGCGAGCTTGCCGCCGGAGAAGTACGTCGCCGGCGGCAGCCCGGCCTTGGCCCGGATGACCTCGCCGTGACCGTCGCGCTCCAGCGCGGCCGCGATCTTGTCGGTCCGGGTGTCCTGCCAGACGATCGCGTTGTAGTAGGGGTCGCCGGTCTTGCGGTCCCAGACGACCGTGGTCTCGCGCTGGTTGGTGATGCCGAGAGCCGCGATGTCGCTGGGTTGTAGCCGTGCCGATGCCAGCGCGGTGGCCGCCACCTCCACCGTGCGGACCCAGATCTCGTCGGGGTCGTGCTCGACCCAGCCGGGCCGCTCCATGATCTGCCGGTGCTCGAGCTGGTGCCGGCCGACCTCCCGACCGTCGTGGTCGAAGATCATGCACCGGGTGCTGGTGGTGCCCTGGTCGATCGCCGCCACGAACTCCGGCATCGTCGCCTCCTGGAGTGCTGCCGTCCGCTGGTGGGCCGAGCCTAGTGGGCACGCCCCCAGACCCGAAACTGTCACGTTGGGTTGCGACCGGCGGCAGCCGGACGTCGCAACTCGACAGTTTCCGGTCGGGCGAGGAGGGCGAAACCCCCCGCGTAGGATGAAAAATCTCCGATCCGACGAGAGGAACCACTCGATGGCAGCGTACGAACTCCCCCCGCTCCCCTACGACTACGGGGCGTTGGCCCCACACATTTCGGGCGAGATCATGGAGCTGCACCATGACAAGCACCACGCGACGTACGTCACTGCGCTGAACACGACGCTCGACAAGCTCGCCGATGCCCGCGAGAAGAGCAGCTTCGACGCCGTGATGGGGCTTGAGAAGACCCTCGCCTTCAACCTCGGCGGCCATGTCAACCACTCCGCGTTCTGGCCGAACCTGTCGCCGGACGGCGGGGACAAGCCGGACGGCGAGCTCGGCTCGGCGATCGACGAGTTCTTCGGCGGCTTCGACGGGTTCCGCGGCCATTTCGAGGCGACCGCGAACACCATCCAGGGCTCGGGCTGGGCCATCCTGGCCTGGGACGGCCTCGGTCAGCGGCTGAACATCATCCAGCTGTACGACCAGCAGGGGAACCTGCCTCTGGCGCAGACCCCGATCGTGCTGCTGGACATGTGGGAGCACGCGTTCTACCTGCAGTACAAGAACGTCAAGGCCGACTACATCAAGGCCTGGTGGAACGTCGTCAACTGGGCCGACGCCCAGGAGAAGTTCGCCGCCGTCCGCGGCTGAGAGCTCTTCCGCAACTGGCGCCCACCCATCCGGTGGACGCCAGTTCGTCGTTCCAGGGCCCGCTGAACCTGGCGACGAGCTCGCGCTAGCCTCGAAAGGTTCACAGCGGACAGGGAGGGACAGTGGGCTACACGGGCCAGCTACAGACGTACGGCCGGGATGACGTTGCGGCGGTCGGGGGCAAGGCGGCGAACCTGGGCGAGCTGGTGCGGGCCGGCCAGCCGGTGCCGCCGGGTTTCGTGGTGACCACCGAGAGCTATCAGAGCTTCGTCGACGCCAACGGTCTGGCCGCAGTGATCGCGGCCGCCCATCCGGTCGGCGCAGCAGACGATGCGGCCTACCGTCAGGCCTCGGCGACGATCCGCGAGCACTTCACCGGCGGCACCATCGATCCGAAGCTGCGTCGGGCGATCCTCGGGGCGTATGCCCGGCTCGAACGCGGACCCGTCGCGGTCCGGTCGTCGGCGACGGCCGAGGACCTGGCGGAGGCGAGCTTCGCGGGCCAGCAGGACACGTACCTGAACATCGAGGGCGACGACGCGCTGCTCGACGCGGTCCGCCGCTGCTGGGCCTCGCTGTGGACCGAGCGGGCGATGGCCTACCGCGACCGCCGTGGGATCGACCCGTCCTCGGTCCGGCTGGCCGTGGTCGTGCAACGGTTGGTCGACGCCGACGCGGCCGGGGTGATGTTCACCGCCAATCCGTCGAACGGACGGCGGAACCAGACCGTGATCAGCGCCGCCTGGGGGCTGGGCGAGTCGGTGGTCAGCGGGTCGGTGAACACCGACCAGATCACCGTCGACACCGAGGCCGGCAGCCTGCTCAGCAGCGAGGTCGCCGACAAGACCGTCGAGACGGTCCGGACAGCCACCGGAACCGAGGAGCGCGAGGTCGGACTGAACCGCCGCCGCCATCGGGTCCTCGACGAGGCGGCTGCGCTCGAGCTGGCCGGGATCGGGACCGCGATCGCCGAGCACTTCGGTGTGCCGCAGGACATCGAGTGGGCCCGCCGCGGCGATGCGTTCTTCGTCGTCCAGTCCCGGCCGATCACCGCGCTGCCGCTGCCCGAGGCCGATCCGCCGACCGAGTGGCCGCCGCCCAAGGAGCACACGATCTACGTCCGGGCCAGCATCACCGAGCAGCTGCCCGACCCGCTGACGCCGTTGTTCGCGGACCTGATCGACGCCTCGGTGACCCGCTCGTTGCAGGGACTGTTCGGCGAGCTGCTCCGGAGGAATCCGGTCCGCCCCGAGGACGTCGGGCTGCCGACCATCAACGGCTACGCCTACTACGCCTATGACATGACGGCCATCCGACGGATGTTCGCGGTCACCCCGCTGGTGATCGGGGTGCTGAGCGTCGACGGTCCACGGAGCGGCATCAGGAGGTGGCGGACGAGGTCGCATCCGCGCTACCGCCGGGTCGTCGACTCCTGGACCGGGCGGCCGCTGGCGGAACTCGGCTCGGCCGAACTGCTGTCGGGCGTACGCGAGCTGCTGGATGCCGGGACCGAGTACTACACGTCGGTCCAGACCGTCATCCCGGTCGCCGGAACGTCGGAGACCATCTTCGCGCGGGTCTACCAGGCCCTGATCCGGCGCGCGGGCGATCCGTCGCCGGAGACCTTCGTGCTCGGCTTCGACAGCGAGCCGATCCGGGCCGAGAAATCGTTGTACGACCTCGCCCAGTGGGTCGCCGGCACCGGTTCGCTGCGTGAGTCCTTGCTGCAGTCTTCGAACGAGGAACTGTTGGCCCGGCTGGGCGCGGCGGTGCCGGACGACGTGCCGGACGCGGCACCGGCCGACCCGGACTGGGCCGAGTTCGCGGACCGTTTCGCGGCGCACCTGGCCACGTACGGGCACGCGGTCTACAACCTCGACTTCGCCAACCCGGTCGCCGCCGACGACCCCGGCCCGCTGCTGGACACGGTGCGGTTCTATCTACGCGGCGGCGGTCAGAGCCCGTACGTCCGGCAGGCTCGGCTCGCCGCGCAACGGACCGAGGCCGCGACTCGGGTCCGGGAGCGGCTGGATCCAGCCCGGCTGGTGCTCTTCGACCGGCTGCTCGGCTGGGCGCAGACCGCAGCGCCGATCCGCGAGGACGCGCTGGCCGACATCGGACTCGCCTGGCCGGTCCTGCGCCGGATCCTGCACGAGCTGGGCGCGCGATCGGTCTCTCGCGGGGTGATCGACGAGCCCGACCAGGTGTTCTGGTTGCAGTGGGACGAGCTGCAGGGGGCACTGACCGTATCCGAGGAGCTCCCGCGGAGCCTGACCGCCGAGATCGAGCAGCGCAAGGAGCTGTGGCGGGGCCGTCGCCGGGTCACCCCGCCGCAGTGGTTGCCGAAGGGCACCTGGATGGACTGGATGGAGAACTGGCTGCCGGCCACGAACGCGGAACAGACCGGTAACGTCCTCACCGGGATCGGCGGCAGCGCGGGAACGGTGACGGCCACGGCCCGGGTGCTGACCGGTCCCGAGGACTTCGGGTCGCTCGAACCGGGCGACGTGCTGGTCGCGAGCATCACCACACCGGCCTGGACGTCGCTGTTCGCCCGGGCCTCCGCGGTGGTCACCGACATCGGCGGACCGCTCAGCCACTCCTCGATCGTGGCCCGCGAATACGGCATTCCGGCCGTACTCGGCACCAATGTGGCCACCCGGCGGATCGTCAGCGGCTCGACCATCACCGTGGACGGCGACGCCGGGCGGGTGCTGCTGCCCGGCGACGGCGGGGCCGAACCCGCAGTGCCGCCGGTCGACGGCCGGCCCGGTCGAGGGCTCGCGATCGGAGCGGCTGTCGCCGGAGCTGCCGCGCTGGTCGCCGCCGGCACCGCGATCGCCGTCCGGCGTCGACGCCGTCAACTCATCTCTGGTCTCCTGATGACGCCTTGGATCCTTCGCACGGGACCCGAGTCGGACCAAAGGATCCGAAGATCGGCGGGCCTCGGGAGCAGAATGGCGGCGTGACCCACTCACCGGTCGATGTCGTCGTGATCGGCGCCAGCTTCGCCGGTCTGTTCGCGGCCGCCGCCGCCCAGCGCGCGGGCCGCCGCGTGCTGATCATCGAGCGGGACCAGCTCATCGACGATGCATCGGAGCGGCCGGGCGTACCCCAGGGCGGACAGCCCCACGTCCTGCTGCACCGTGGACTGCTCGCCATCGAAGGACTCCTGCCCGGCCTGCGCGCGGAGCTGATCGAGGCCGGGGGCATCCCGATGGACACCGGCGACCTCGCCTGGCTGAGCCCCGATGGTTGGCTGCCCACGGGCGACCCGATCTATGAGATCGTCTCGCTCAGCCGCCCGCTGCTCGAGCTGGCCGTCCGTCGCCGGGTACGCGCCCTGCCGGGCATCGATCTACTGACCGGTGCGCGCGTCACCGGGATTCGAGCCGGTCGACGGCCGACGCTGGGAGGTCCGGAGCACGGCCGCCCGGTCCAGCGAGTCGGGACCGGAGCCCGAGCAGGCGATCACGGCGGGGGTGGTCGTCGACGCCTCCGGCCGCACGTCGCGGCTGCCCCACTGGTTGGCCGACATCGGCGTGGTGGTGCCCGAGCCGACCGTCGTGGAGGCCCATCTCGGCTACGCGACCCGGCGTTACCGCTGCCCGACGAGGAGTCCACTCCAGATCGGGATCATCATTGCAGCGACACCGGAGACCGAGCGTGGCGCGCTGGCACTGCCGGTCGAGAACGGTGAGTGGCTGGTCGGTGCAGCCGGCTTCGGTGACCGACGTCCGGGCCGCGGTCCGGACGAGTTCGACGACTACCTCCGCAGCCTGCCCGACCCCGCGCTTACCGACCTCACGTCGATGCTCGAGCCGGTCGGCGACGTACGCATTTACCGGCAGACCGCCAACCGACGGCAGAACTACAGCGAGACCGACGAATGGCCGGCCGGACTTCTCGTCGTCGGAGACGCCCTGACGGCGTTCAATCCCGTCTACGGACAGGGCATTACCGTCGCAGCCTGCCAGGCCGAACTCCTCGGTGTCGCCCTCGACGAATCGAGCACCGCACCAGCCGGAGGGCTGCTCACTGCCCGTGGCACAGCTCGTCTCCAGCGACGCCTTGCCAAGCTGGCCGACCTACCGTGGTCGATCGCCACCGGTGAGGACGTCCGCTATCCGAGCTGCCAGCAGAACCAGACGACCGTTCAGCGCCTCGCCTACCGCTGGTCGCACCGCGCCAACCAACTGGCCGCGTCCGGACACCCCTACTGCCGGGTGACGCTGGGCGGCATCTACCACCTGATGGCTCCCGCGGGTCTGTTGTTCGCACCGCGAATGGCCGGCCCGGTGGTCCGTTCGCTGGTCACCGGCGTGCCGCCGCCCGCTCCCCGGCCCGCGGTGCTCGACGCGGTGGTCCCCGCCTCACGCTGACTCCACCACGCCGGCGAGCGCTCGCACGGTCTGCAGCGTGTCGGCCTCGGCGGCGGACTTGTCCGGCCGGTAGCGAAGCACCCGAGCGAACCTGAGCGCGACGCCGCCCGGATACCGCACCGAGTTCTGCAGGCCGTCGCAGGCGATCTCGACGACCATCGTCGGCCGGACGTACACCACGTGCGCGGTGCGACGCTCCGCCAGCTCCAGGAAGGTGCTGGTCTGCCACTGCAGCATCTCGTCGGTCATCCCCTTGAACGTCTTGCCGAGCATGATCAGCTCGCCGGTGTCCGCGTCCGGAGCAGCCAGGTGCAGATTGGACAGTCGGCCCTGCCGGCGGCCGTGACCCCACTCCACGGCGGTGACCACCAGGTCGAACGTGTGCCGCGGCTTCACCTTTACCCAGGCCGGATCGCGCCGCCCGGCCGAGTACGCGCTGCGGAGCGACTTGACCACCACCCCCTCATAGCCGGCCGCAACCGCCGCGGCGAACACCGTCTCGGCCTCGGGGGCGCTGTTCACCACGATCCGCGGCACGATCAGCTCGGCTGGTAGCAGGTCGGCCATCACCGCGATCCGCTCCTCGAACGGGGTGGTCAGCAGGTCGCGATCGTCGACCGACAACACGTCGAAGAAGTACGGCTGAAGTGGCGTCCGCGCCGACACCGCCGGCACGTCGGCGCTGCTCGCCGTCCGCGAGGCGATCACCTGGAACTTCTCGGGCTGCCCGTCCGCCCGAACTGCGAGCACCTCACCGTCCAGGACCAGCCGGTGCGCTGGGAGCGCACGGACGATCGCCACCACCTCCGGCAGTCGATCGGTGATCTCGTCCAGCGATCGGGTGAAGATCCGCACCTCGTCACCGTCGCGGTGGGCCTGAATCCGGATTCCGTCCAGCTTGTGGTCGACCACCGCCGGCAGGCCGGTCCGCTCGAGTGCCTCGCTCGGGGTCGGTGCGCTGGCCGCCAGCATCGGCTGCACCCCCGTGCCGACGCTCAGCCCGACCGCGTCGAGGGCGCCGGGTCCGTCGCGGACCAGGATGCCCGCGGCGGCCGTGGTCGACGACAGCAGCATCGCGGCCCGCCGGATGGTCGCCACCGGTACGTGGTACGCCGCCGCGAGCCCCTCCTGAACCAGGGCGTCCAGCGCCCCCTGACGAAGCTCCCCCGACACCAGGCCGACCAGGAATCCGCGCTCGAGCTCGGTCGCCCGACCGAAGAGATCGGCCACCGCGGCCGACCGGGCGGCCGCCGATCCCGGACCGGACAACCGGGACATCGCCTCGAACGCTGCATCCACGGTGAGCACCTCCAGCGTCGCCTCGCGTGCCGGCGGCGGCAGGTCGGCCAGCGAACGCCAGCCCACCCCGGTCCGCCGCTGCCGAAGACTCCCGCCGAGATAGCTGACCGTCAACTCGACGTCGTCCGGACCCGCCTCGGCCAGCAGATCGGCCAGCAGGTCCCGCTTGGCGTTGCGCGAGCGGATCGCCGCCACCGCCCGCGATGTCGCCGCCAGTCGCTCGAACAGCACCGCGTCCGTCCCCTCTCTCCGGTAGCTCGACCATCGATCGAGTCTGCTCTGGACGCTACCGGTGAGCACTGACAGCTGTAGCGGTCCGCTACCCGGACCCGACTCGACGCCCTGATCTACGCTGAGGCACATGCCGGAACGTACGGATAAGCAGCTACACGCGGCGTCCTTCGGCTCGGTCGCCGAGGTCTACGAGGCGACCCGCCCCGGCTACCCCGCCGAGATCGTCGGGTGGCTCCTCGACGCCGAGCCGGCCCAAGTGCTCGACATCGGCGCCGGGACGGGAAAACTCACCAGACTGCTCGCCGGGAACGGCCGGAAGGTCGTCGCGGTGGACCCATCGGAACAGATGCTGGACCGGCTGCGTGGCGCTCTGCCCGGTGTCGAGGCGGTCATCGGCACCGCCGAGCGGCTGCCGCTGCCCGACGGCTCGGCGGATCTGGTCACGGTCGCGCAAGCCTGGCACTGGGTCGATCCGCCGACCGCGTCGGTCGAGGTCGGACGGGTGCTCCGGCCCGGTGGTCGACTCGGACTGATCTGGAACTTCCGGGACGAGCGGGTCGACTGGGTCCGCGACCTCGGCGTGGCGATGCGGGCCGACGGCGACCAGTACACCGACGGTGTCGACGACCCGGCGATGGCCGAGCCGTTCGGCGAACCGGAACGCCTTCAGGTCGAGTGGGAGCACGAGCTGAGTCGGGACGGGTTGCTGGACCTGATCCGGTCGCGGAGCTACGTCGCGGTGATGACCGAGGAAGACCGGGACGCAACCCTGGGCGCGGTCCGCCGGGTGCTCGACGCCCACCCCGATCTGGTCGACGCCGATCCGATCCGGCTGCCGTACGTGACGCTCGGCTACCGCTACCGGCGCCCCTGAACGCCGTTCCACTCGACCCGTCCCGAAACTGTCGGGTTGCGACAGCCGACACCGGCGTGTCGCCCCACCAACTCGACAGTTCCCCGCCCAAAGGAGACAGCCATGACGACAGCAAGCCCACGGTTGGGCATCACCTATGTGCCGTACCGGCAGCCGGAGGAGCTCCGCGAGCTGGCGACGACGACCGAGGCGGTCGGGCTGGACGAGCTCTGGGTGTGGGAGGACTGCTTCAAGCAGAGCGGTGTCGCGGCCGCCGCGGCGGCACTGGCGTGGACCGACCGGCTCCGGGTGGGCATCGGCCTGCTGCCCACCCCACTACGCAACGTTGCGCTGACGGCGATGGAGATCGCCACCATCGAGCGCTTGTTCCCGGGCCGGCTGATCCCCGGCATCGGCCACGGTGTCCAGGACTGGATGGGCCAGGCCGGCGCCCGGGCCGCGTCGCCGGTGACGCTGCTTCGTGAGTACGCGTCTGCGCTCCGCCGGCTGCTGGCCGGCGAGCAGGTCAGCGTCGACGGTCGATACGTCCGGCTCGACGCGGTGAAGCTCGACTGGCCCCCCGACCCGCCGCCCCTGCTGGCGATCGGCGCCGACGGACCGAAGTCGGTCGCGGTGGCCGGCGAGCTGGGCGACATCTTCCTGCTCAGCGCGGCCCGGAGCGAGGCGCAGATCCAGACGGCGCGTCGGATCCTCGACGAGCAGGCGGCCGGTCCGCACGAGGTGGTGGCCGCGCTGATCGTGGCGACCGGTCCACGCGCCCGGGAACGGGTGGATACCGAGCTCGCCCGCTGGACGGCGCCCGACGAGACGAGCATGAGCGCGGCCGGCGATGCCGAGTCGGTGGCGGCCGTGCTGCGGCACCTCGCCGAGCTCGGGGTGACCAGCGTCGCCGTTCAGCCGACGGCCGACGAGCCGGACCTGCTCGGTCTGGTCCGCTTCCTCGGCGAGGAGGTTCGACCGATGCTGACCGGCTGACCTGCCTCAGGCGGGCCCCGGGACCGGTTCCTGGCGGGGGATGCGGCGCAGTCGCAGCACCAGGATGACGGCCGCGCTCACGGCGGCGACCAGTCCGAGCAGAGCGGTCACGCCGAGCGGCAGCAGGTTGCTGCCACCCAGATAGGAGAGGTACGTGATCGTGCTCGCCACCTGGATCGCCGCCGCCGGCAGGATCATCCGCTTGTCGACCGCGATGGCGAGGACCAACAGCACCTCGGCGAGATAGAAGTAGCGCTCGTGCATCTCCGGCAGCAACCACGGGATGACCATGGTCGACGTGGCCGCGACCAGCAGCACCTCGCCGGCCGTCAGCGCGCGCCGCCGAGCCAGCAGCCAGATCCCGAACGCGAGAGCCACGACCGCGGCGAGGCCGAGGCCGACGTACTTCCAGACATCGCCGGCGTCGGCGGACAGCCAGGCGTACGGTGTCGGCGCGTTGTAGGTGAAGGCGTGCCCGGTGCCGACCCCGTTGCCGCCGAAGCCGCCACCGGCTCCACCCGCCGACCCGCCGCCGAAGCCACCCGACGGCGGTCCGCCGGTGCCCCCGCCAGTTCCGCCGCCAGTCCCACCGCCGGGCGGACCGCCGGTGCCACCGAAGCCCCCTGCGCCCCGCGCCGCAGCACGGCCGGGGTCACCGAGACCGTTGCCGGCGTTGCCGGAACCGCCACTGATCTGGGCCGGATAGACCGCCAGCTGGCTGAGCAGACCACGGCCGGCGATCAAGGCAGGAACCAGCATGGCGAAAAATGCCACCGGTGCGGCCAGCAATGTGCGGAGCTTCAGCTTGTTCAACACGAGCACCAGCACGAGCACCGGCAGGAAGAAGACCGCCTGCAGCTTGAACGCGAAGGCGACGCCGAAGAACAGCCCGGCAAGCCACGGGCGCCGGGTGATCAGGAAATACAGGCAGGCCAGGATCATCGAGCCGTAGATCGCGTCACATTGCGCCCAGGCGCTGCCGTTCATCACCACGGTCGGCAGGAACAGCACGACTCCGGTGATGATGGTCGGCAACCATGATGACTCGGGTCGGACGGCCCGGACTATCCGGTAGGCGAAGAACGCCATCACCAGGTCGAAGATCACCGAGATGGCCTTGATGCCGACCAGCGGATCCACCGGCAGGTAGGTCAGCGCGGCGAGCAGCGCGAGATACGGCGTGTTGTAGTTCGAGAACACGTCGCCCAGCCCGGCGAAGCCGCCCGCCTGGGCGAGATGGGCGTACCAGTTCGACAAGAAGCTGCGGTAGTCGCCGCTGACGATGTCGAACAGTGACCAGCGCAGCACGAGCGCGCCGACCACGAGAACGGCGAGGACCGCAGTCTGCGGGACGAGCAGCCGGCGCAGCCCGACCCGGTCCGTCCGCGGCTGGGTCCCGGCGGTGGCGGTACTGGTCGACATGGGCGTCCTCAGGCTCGACGTACGAAGGCGGCCGGCGGCCGCCACAGCGCTCAGCCTGCCCAGGCCGGCTGTGCGTCCGCTGTGACTGTCGCATGAGCCGGCGCCGGATCGTACGCTGCCGGATATGACTCCGAGCGAACCCGCCTCCGCCGACGGACCCGGCCGAACCCGGCAGAACGCCATCTACCGGGCCGGCGTGCTGGGTCGCCGGCCGAGCGTGCCGACCGACCCGGAGCGGCTGGAGCGACGGGCCCGTCGGGCGATGTCGGCCCGCGCCTGGGCGTACGTCGGTGGTGGCGCCGGAACCGGCGCGACGATGCGGCACAACCGAGCGGCCTTCGAACGCTGGCAGTTGGTCCCACGGATGCTGCACGGAACGGTCTGCCGCGACCTGTCGACCACCGTCGCCGGCACGCCGCTCCCCGCGCCGCTGCTGCTGGCACCGATCGGCGCCGCTGCGCTGATCCAACCGCACAGCGACGTCGCGATCGCGCGCGGTGCCGCGGGAGCCGGCATCCCGTATGTGCTATCCAGTCAGGGCTGTGACCCGATGGAGGCCACCGCGCGAGCGATGGGCGACACGCCTTTCTGGTATCAGCTGTACTGGTCGACCGACGAGGACCTGGTCGACTCGATGATCGGTCGGGCGGAGGCCTGCGGAGCCCGGGCGCTGGTCGTCACGCTCGACACCACGATGCTGGGCTGGCGGACCCAGGACCTGGATCTCGGCTCGCTGCCCTTCGCCCGCGGCGAGGGCATCGCGCAGTACACCTCCGATCCGCACTTCAGCAGAACGGTCGCCGATCGAGCCGGGGAGGCGGCACCTTCGACCGCCACCATCACCCTCGGTGCGATCCGCACCCTGCTGGAGATGTCTCGGAACCACCCGGGTCGGCTGATCGCCAATCTCCGTTCCCCGATCCCGCGGGCCAGTGTCGAGACCTTCCTCGACATCTACTCCAACCCGGCGCTGTCCTGGGAGCACTTGGCGACGCTGCGCGACCGGACCTCACTGCCGATCATTCTGAAGGGGATCCTGCATCCAGACGACGCGCGGCGCGCGGTCGACCTGGGTGTTGCGGGCATCGTCGTGTCCAACCACGGCGGCCGGCAGGTCGATCACGCCGTCGCCTCGCTGGACGCGCTGGTCGCCATCCGGGCCGCGATCGGTCCGGAGCCGACCGTGCTGCTGGACAGCGGGATCCGGACCGGCACCGACGTCTTCATCGCGCTCGCCCTCGGCGCCGACGCCTGCCTGCTGGGCCGACCGCATCTCTACGGACTCGCGCTCGCCGGCACCGACGGCGTACGCCAGGTGATCGAGAATGTCGTCGCCGAGCTGGACCTCACGATGGGCCTGGTCGGCGCCGCCGACCTCGCCGCGATCACGCCCGATCTGCTGGTTCGGTCTCCCTGACCGAGCGCACCAGAGAATTCCCTGGTCAGCACCCTGTTCGGAGCTCCACAATTCCGAGCATGACAACAGCATCAGCACATCCCGTCGGCCGCCGTGGTCTCATCCTCGGGGCCGGCGCCGCAGCCCTCGCGGCCGGCGTCCTCGCCGGCGCCGAACCGGCCCTGGCCAAGCCGCCCGCGACGAAGGGCGACGGCACGGCGGCGGGCCGCGTGCACGCGGACAGCTCCCCGATCAGCTCGACGATTGCGTCGGCGCCGATCAGCGGCTACACGTACCGCTTCGTGTCGATGTACGACTTCCGGCCGTTCTACGGAACATCGGTCTGGACCTGGGGCGGGAGCGGTGCGTACTCGGCCGGAGGCGCCAGCCCGATGCGGGCCTCCATCGAGATCCCGGCCGGCGCGCTGGTCCGTGACGTCGAGTACTACGTGTACAACGGCTCCAGCTCGGACCCGGTCGGCGTTCATCTGGGTTCCGGGATCGGGCGTGATCTACAACATCAGTGCCACGCGGCCATCCCGAGCGGAAGCGGGCTCAGCGCGGTCCGCGCGGTCGCGAGTCAGTCCGGCCCGTACCCGCTCGGCGCGCGACTCGTCGTCAACGTCTCGACCCCGGCGGACGGCTCGATCCAGGTGAACGGTGCCCGGGCCGGCTTCGAGCTCGGTTCTGCAGCGACAGGACTGCTCGCCGCACCGTACCGGGCGTACGACTCGCGGACCAGCGGTGGCAAGATCGCCGCCGGAAGCACCCGGACGATCACCCTGCCGGCCTCGGTCGTGCCCCCAGGGACGACGGGCATCCTGGCCAACATCACCGCGACACTGGCCGACGGCCAGGGCTATCTGAAGGTCTTCAGCGGGGCCGTCGCCGAGCCGTCGGCGTCAGCGCTCAACTACTCGAAGAACGCCCCGATCGCGAACGCCATGAGCGTCGCCGTGTCGAACAGCCGGCAGCTGAAAATCAGGGCCAGCGCGCCCGTGCACGTGATCGTGGACATCACCGGCACGATCGCCTGAGTCTCACCCTGGCTCCAGAAACGACAGTGCCCACCGGATCGCTCCGGTGGGCACCATCGGTGAACTTCGTGACGATCAGGCCTTGTCGGCCGAATCGCTCGGATCAGCTGCCTCTTCGGCGGAGCTGTCGTCAGACGACTTATCCTGATCGGCGACCTCGGTCTCCAGTTCGTCGGTCTTTTCGACCAGTTCCTCGGCCGGCGACTCGTCGGCGCGACTCACCGGCAGTGGGCTCCTCGGCCGGCGCCTCCTCGACAGCGACCGGCTCGGCCGCCGGGGCAGCGCCTGGAGCTGCCTTCTTCGCGGACGATCCACCGCTGCGCGACGGCGTCGGCGCCTTCGCGTTGGCCTTCTTGGAGTCCTCGACCGACTCGGTGACCAGCTCGATCAGCGCCATCGGGGCGTTGTCGCCCTTGCGCGGACCGACCTTGGTGATCCGGGTGTAGCCACCCTCGCGATCGGCGAACGTCGGCGCGATCTCGGTGAACAAGATGTGCACCACGCCCTTGTCCTTGACCGTCGTCAGCACCAGACGGCGGGAGTGGATGTCGCCCCGCTTGGCCTTGGTGATCAGCTTCTCCGCGAGCGGGCGCAGCCGTCGCGCCTTGGCCTCGGTGGTGACGATCCGCCCGTGCTCGAACAGCTGGGTCGCCAGGTTCGCCAGGATGATCCGCTCGTGCGAGGGGCTGCCGCCGAGGCGGTTCCCCTTGGTGGGCGTGGGCATCAGGTGTTCTCCAGTCCTTGGTTACTCAGTGCTGAATCGGCGAGGCCGGGCTCAGTACTGTTCCGTTTCCGAGTAGTCGACGTCTTCCTCGTCGGCATCGTCGTACCGCGAGATCGCGGCCAGCGGGTCGAAGCCGGGGGCGGAGTCCTTCAGCGACAGGCCCATCTCGTGCAGCTTCAGCTTGACCTCGTCGATCGACTTGGAGCCGAAGTTACGGATGTCGAGCAGGTCCTGCTCGCTGCGCGAGACCAGCTCGGACACCGTATGGATGCCCTCGCGCTTCAGGCAGTTGTACGACCGTACGGTGAGGTTGAGGTCCTCGACCGGCAGCGCCAGGTCGGCGGCCAGCTGCTCGTCGATCGGCGACGGGCCGATCTCGATGCCCTCGGCCTCGACGTTCAGCTCGCGGGCCAGGCCGAACAGCTCGACGAGCGTACGTCCGGCGGACGCCACCGCGTCGGCCGGCCGGATCGCCGGCTTGCTCTCGACATCCAGGATCAGCTTGTCGAAGTCGGTCCGCTGCTCGACCCGGGTGGCCTCGACCTTGTAGGTGACCTTGAGCACCGGGGAGTAGATCGAGTCGACCGGGATCCGGCCGATCTCGGCGTCGAGCGACTTGTTCTGCACCGCGGAGACATAGCCGCGGCCACGCTCGACGACGAGCTCCATCTCGAGCCGGCCCGACTCGTTCAGGGTGGCGATGTGCAGGTCGGGGTTGTGCACCTCGACGCCCGCCGGCGGGGCGATGTCGGCCGCGGTGACCGCGCCCGGACCCGCCTTGCGGAGGTACATGGTGACCGGCTCGTCCTCCTCGGAGGAGACGACCAGCCCCTTCAGGTTGAGGATGACCTCGGTGACGTCCTCGACGACGCCCTCGATGGTCGAGAACTCGTGCAGGTTGCCGTCGATCTTGATGCTGGTGACCGCCGCGCCCGGGATGGACGACAGCAGGGTCCGGCGGAGCGAGTTGCCGAGGGTGTAGCCGAAGCCGGGCTCCAGCGGCTCGATGACGAACCGGGACCGGTTCTCCGCGATGGCTTCCTCGGTGAGCGTGGGACGCTGCGCGATGAGCATGGTGTTGCCTTCCTTCCCCGCGTCGACCGCTATTTGACGACGCGGAACCCGGGACGCATCCGGCGCCTCGGGGCCCTACCACCCGACTTGTCAGCGTGACAGCTCGCTATCGCAGGCTGTCACGCTGACAGCTGGGGGGTTACTTCGAGTAGAGCTCGACGATCAGCTGCTCCTGGACGTCGATCACGATCTGCTGACGGGTCGGCAGCTGGTGGATCAGGATCCGCATCTTGGTAGGCAGCGCATCCATCCAGCCGGGCACGTCCCGCTCGCCGTGGGTCTCCCGGGCGATGATGAACGGCGTCATCTCCCGCGACTTCTCCCGGACGTCGATCACGTCGTGCGGGCTGACCCGGAACGACGGGATGTTCACCTTCTGGCCGTTGACCAGGAAGTGCTCGTGGACGACCATCTGGCGGGCCTGCCGGCGGGTCTTGGCGAACCCGGAACGATAGACCACGTTGTCGAGGCGGGTCTCCAGAATCTGCAGCAGGTTGTCACCCGTCTTGCCCTGCATCCGGGTGGCCTCTTCGTAGTAGCGCCGGAACTGCTTCTCGAGCACTCCGTAGCCGAAGCGGGCCTTCTGCTTCTCGCGGAGCTGGAGCAGATACTCCGACTCCTTGATCCGACCGCGCCCGTGGACCCCGGGCGGGTAGGGGCGCTTCTCGAACGCCTTGTCGCCGCCGACCAGGTCGGTACCGAGCCGGCGGGACTTCTTGGTCATGGGACCGGTATAGCGAGCCATGTCTCAGATTCCTCTCGGCTCAGACCCGGCGCCGCTTGGGCGGGCGGCAGCCGTTGTGCGGGACGGGGGTCACGTCGGAGATCGCACCGACCTCGAGGCCGACGGCCCCGAGCGAACGGATCGCGGTCTCCCGGCCCGAACCCGGGCCCTTGACGAAGACGTCGACGCGCTTCATGCCGTGGTCCATCGCCCGCCGGCCGGCGGCCTCGGCGGCCATCTGCGCGGCGTACGGAGTGGACTTGCGTGAGCCCTTGAAGCCGACGGTGCCGGCGGACGCCCAGGCGATCACGGCACCGGCCGGATCGGTGATCGTGATGATCGTGTTGTTGAACGTGGACTTGATGTGGGCCTGGCCCGCCACCACGTTCTTCTTCTCCTTGCGGCGCACCTTCTTGGTGGCTGTGCTGCGACCTGCTGTTGCCATCTGTTTCGAGTTCTCCTACTCGCCCGCGTCAGCGGACTTTCTTCTTGCCGGCGACGGGCTTGCGCGCGCCCTTGCGAGAGCGTGCGTTGGTCCGGGTGCGCTGACCACGGACCGGAAGACCGCTGCGATGCCGGCGACCCTGGTAGGAGCCGATCTCGACCTTGCGGCGGATGTCCGCGGCGACCTCGCGGCGGAGGTCACCTTCGGTCTGGTAGTGGGCCTCGATCCAGTCACGCAGCGCGACGAGCTGGTCGTCGTTGAGCTGGTGCACCCGGGTGTCACCGGAGATTCCGGTCGCCTCGAGGGTCTCGAGGGCACGGGTCCGGCCGATGCCGAAGATGTAGGTAAGGGCGACCTCGAGGCGCTTCTCGCGCGGCAGGTCGACACCGATCAAACGGGCCACAGGCTGATGTCCTTTCGTCGGTCGACGCGCCCGCACTTCAGGCGGGCACGTCGCGGAGGTGTGGGGCGTGATGCGTCCCGGGTGCCTGTCGACAGGAACTCAGGTCCTGTCTCCCGGGCCTCGGCCTCCGACCGAGGGTGGTCCCGGAGCGAACTCCGGGCTTGCGATCACGCTGTTCTGTTGGGTCTTACTGGCCCACGTGCGGGCTTCTTGCTGGGTCGTACGAGTCCCGTGGCGTGCGGCGGAGGGACTCAGCCCTGCCGCTGCTTGTGCCGCGGGTTCTCGCAGATCACCATCACGCGACCGTGCCGGCGGATGACCTTGCACTTGTCGCAGATCTTCTTGACGCTCGGTTGGACCTTCATCGAACGACTCTCTGACTCTGCGGGCACGCACGATCTCTCGTACGCGACCTGGGTTGATGGATTCTTGCGCGTCCTGCTGGTGACTACTTGTGCCGGTAGACGATCCGGCCCCGGGTGAGGTCGTACGCGGAGAGCTCGACGACGACCCGGTCTGCCGGAAGGATGCGGATGTAGTGCTGCCGCATCTTGCCACTGATGGTGGCAAGCACCTTGTGACCGTTGGCCAGCTCGACGCGGAACATCGCGTTGGGCAGGGCTTCGACCACGGTGCCCTCGAGCTCGAGCGCGCCTTCCTTCTTCGCCATCTACTCACAATCTCGATCTGGGGATGGACCTGCTATCGGCCGAAGTTGGCCGACAGGCAACATTACGCCAAAAGGCCCGCTCACCAAAATCGAGCGGGCTGTCGAACAGACGCACAACGAGCGTACGTCGGGGTCTATTCCGCGTGCGTCGGAGCGGTCAGACTGAGCGGGTGCGTACTGCCTCAGTGCTGGTCTCCGGAGCCCTGGTCGCTGCAACCACGCTCGTCCTGCCCGGAGCGGCCGCAGGTACGCCGGTCGCCCGGGCGGTCGTGACCCCGGTCTCGAGCTCGTCGGTCTCCAGCTCGTCGGTCCAGAGCTCATCGGTTCAGGCGTCCTGGGCGAAGAGCTTCGCCGCCTTGGAGAAGAAGCTCCCCGGCACCGCAGGAGTCTCGGTGGCTCCGGTCGGCCGGTCGGGCTGGGTCACCGTCGGATCGCTGAAGAGCGGGGTGGCGTGGTCGACCTCAAAGGTGCCGCTGGCGACCGCTGCGCTACGTCGCTCCCACTCATCGTCGACGAAGTCCCTGGTCAAGCGGGCCATCACGGTCTCCGACAACGCAGCGGCCGAGGCGTTGTGGGAGCGATTGGGCACTCCGACCACGGCGGCGAAGCGCGTCCAGGACGTGATCCGGGACAGCGGAGACAAACACACCGTCGTCCAGAGCCGGCGTGTCCGGCCGGGCTTCACCGCGTTCGGGCAGACGCACTGGACAACCACCAACCAGGCGCGGTTCGCCGCCGGCTTCGCCTGTCGCACCGAGGCCAGGCCGGTGCTCAAACTGATGGGCGAGATCACCGCGTCGCAACGCTGGGGCCTCGGGCATGTGAAGGGTGCGAAGCTCAAGGGCGGCTGGGGACCGGTCGGAAGCGGCTACCTGGTCCGGCAGCTCGGCGTGGTCGTGCTGCCGGACGGCCGAACGTACGGGGTATCGATCGCGGTCTGGTCGCCGGACGGGTTCTCGCGCGGGACCGCCGATCTGACCCGAGTCGCGACCTGGCTGCGGGGTCATATCGGCCAACTGCCCGCCGGTCACTGCTGACCGCGCCCTACGTGCCCTGAGCATGCCCTTCATACGTGTCCTGAGCCTGTCGAAGGGCACCCGCTCGATCCACGCAGCCTCTTCGCTCCACTCGGCGCACCGGCGGCACTCCGCGCACCGGCGCCGGTGCGCGGAGTGACCCGCTGGTGCGCAGAGTTCGCCGGGGGCGGCAAGCAGGCGCCGTACGGGCCGTGAGCCGGACGAACACACCCCGGCCCTGTCTGGGCCCGTCTAAGCGAACCCGACGACGACGGATGCTCCCTCGTGCATCGGAGTTGATCTTGCTGAGCGTGAATTCGTTCGACCGGCGGAACGGCGGAGCAGCTACCGTCAGATCCGCGTCGTAACCTCACATTCCGGGCGTCTCGGACGTCTACCGGATATGAGGAGTGCACTGATGGAACGGGTCCGTTGCCAGGTCGCGTCGCCGATCGACGAGCTGACCCTGATCGCCGAGGGTGACGCGCTGGTCGGGGTCCGGTTCGCGAGCGGCAGCGGTCGGCGCTGGTTCCGCGAACGACGACGAGATCCGGATCGACGACGCCCACCCGGTGCTGGTCCGGGCGCGCGAGCAGCTGGCGGAGTACTTCGCCGGGGAGCGGACCGAGTTCGACCTGCCGCTCCGGTTCGGCGGCGACGAGTTCCGGCGAGCGCGTCTGGACCGAGCTGCGGACGATCCCGTACGGCGACGACGGTCAGCTACGGCGACGTGGCCGCGGCGCTCGGCGACCGTCGGCTGGCGCAGTCGGTCGGTCAGGCCGTCGGGGCCAACCCGCTGGCGATCGTCATCCCGTGCCACCGGGTGGTCGGCAGCGACGGGTCGCTGACCGGTTTCGGCGGCGGACTGGACCGCAAGCGGTTCCTGCTCGAGCTCGAGGAGCCGGCCGATCTTGCTGCCGCGAGGCTGTTCTGAGTCCGCGAGTCCGGCGCCCGAACCCCGGCAAGACCCCGTTCGAGCGGGTCGTCGCCGACCACGGACCGGCCGTGCTCCGGGTCTGTCGGGCGATGCTCGGCGCGGACGCCGACGACGCCTGGTCCGAGACGTTCCTGGCTGCCCTCCGCGCCTATCCCGAGCTACCGCCCGACTGCGAACGTCGAGGCGTGGCTGGTCCGGATCGCGACCAACAAGGCGATCGACCAGCACCGGGCCCGGGCTCGCCGACCGGTCCCGACGCGATCAGCTGCCCGAACCGGCGACCGGAAGCCGTCGCCCGACCACGACGACCTTGCCGGCGCGGTCGGCCGAACTGCCCGACAAGCAGCGGCTCGCGGTCTCACTGCACTATCTCGCCGGGCTCCCGTACGCCCTGGTGGCCGAGGAGATCGGCGGCACCCCGGCCGCCGCCCGGCGAGCCGCGGCGGACGGGATCGCCCGGCTCCGTACCCGAATCGACTCTTCCGGAGGACCCCGATGAACCCTTCTCTCGACGAACTGCTGCCACCCACCGGCCGGCAGCGCCTCCGAGCTTGCCGCTCTGCAGGCCAACTTCGTCCGGCGAGCCGAGGCGGACGACCTGCTCGACGTCGCGTACACGGTTCACGATTCGCCGGTCGGCCCCCTGCTGCTGGCGGCCACGCCCCGCGGACTGGTCCGGGTCGCGTTCGAGCGCGAGGACCACGACGCCGTGCTGACCCGGATCGCCGAGCTGGTCAGTCCACGGGTGCTCGCGGCGCCCGGACGCTGGCCGCCGTCGAGCGGCAGCTGGACGAGTACTTCGCGCGCGCGTCGCCGCGTCTTCGAGCTGCCACTGGATCGTGCGCTGTCCAGCGGGTTCCGGCGGGAGGTGCAGGACCATCTGCCGACGATCCCGTACGGCCACACCGAGAGCTACGCCGAGGTCGCGACGCTGCTCGGGCCGACCGCGAGGCCAGCCGGGCGGTCGGATCGGGCTGCGCGACCAATCCGCTGCCACTGGTGCTCCCCTGCCATCGGGTGCTGCGGACCGACGGGACCCTGGGTGGCTATGCCGGCGGGCTCGACGCCAAGGCCGCGTTGCTCGCACTGGAGGCGGGATGACGTACACCCTGATCGGCCCGGATCGGAGGCCTTATGCGTCGTCATCGCCCGGGCACACTGGGCGGGCACCGTCGGACGAAGATCTACGGTCGACTGGACTGCCCGGGTGCGGCGCGCGCGATCGCGCGCGGCGGATACGTCGCCAGCCGCGTGTTCTTCGCCGACGAGCCGACCGCGATCGCGGCGGGCTACCGGCCGTGTGCGGTCTGTCTGACGGACGCGTATCGGGCCTGGAAATCGCAATGATCCGGCCGGTCGAGGTGGCGCCCGGCGCGGTGCATCTGCCCGGCTGGCTGACGCTCGACCGGCAAGCATTCGTCGTGAACGAGTTCCGGATCTGGGCGGCCGGCCCGGTGCCGCCGACCGCCGCGCAAGGTCCGCGGTCACGAGATGTCGGTTCGGACGGTCTGTCTCGGCTGGCACTGGCAGCCGTACCGCTATACCCGGGATGCCTCGAACGTGAACGGTCGACGAGTGCTGCCGATGCCGGACTGGCTGATCGAACTCGGCCGGGAGTGCGCTGGCGGCGATCCGATGCCGTCGGTGCGGCGAGCTACGAACCGGACACCGCCCTGGTCAACTACTACGGCGACGCGGCCAAGATGGGTATGCACCAGGACAAGGACGAGGTCTCCCTCGCGCCGGTGGTCTCGCTGTCGGTGGGTGACTCGTGCCGGTTCCGGTTCGGCAACACCGAGACCCGGACCAGGCCGTACGTCGACCTCACCCTGGAGTCCGGTGATCTGTTCGTCTTCGGTGGGCCGTCCCGACTCGCGTACCACGGGGTGACCAGGATCCTGCCCGGCACTGCCCCGGCCGGCTGCGGCCTGGATTCGGGCCGGATCAACATCACGCTGCGCGAGACCGGTCTCTGACGCGGACCGGCCCGCCCGCCCCGCGGATCTCGCGTCGCACTGCCCAAGCGTGCTGAGGTTGCCCGCGCGGCTCGGCCCCCCTCATGCGACGTCGCACCGCCCGGACCCACCTCATGTCGCGTCGCACTGCCCGGTCACCCTCGACGCCGAGCCGCGGTGTTGTCCGGCACGCCCCAGGTGTTGTCCGGATCAGGCAGGTGTTGTCCGTCCGCAGTATTGCCTTGTTCGCGGCACTCGGCGGGTGTCACAGTCGTCCGACGACGCACCGCGGAGGGGGGCGATGATGACTGTGACCAGCGCATTGGGCGTGTTGGCCGATGCTCCGGCCGTCGTCCGCGCCCCCGGCGGACCGACCCCGATCGGCGAGTGTCTTGCCGACCTCGTGTGTCTGCTGCGTCGATCGGAGGCAGCCTCAGGGGAGCTGTCGACGAATTTTGCTCGGGCTTCGGAGCGTGCCAGACTCCAGGCTTCCCAGTCCCCCGGGAGCCGCCGATGACCTCGAGGACGCGCGTCCGTTTATGCGCCGCCATTGCTGCCGCCTGCCTGGTGGCGCTGGCCGGCTGCGACGCCACGCCCACGCCCTCCCCGTCACCGACCGCAACGGTGAACCCGACTCCGCCCGAAACCAGCCTCGAACGCCAGCAGCGCGAAGACTTCGAAGCCGCCGAGAAGGCCTACCGCACCTTCATCGCCGAATACTAACCGTGAGGTCGATCCCGGCGGTGCCATGGCTGCAACCCCGATCGATGAAGCAGACTGCAGCTGGGCCAGTACCTCGACTTTCTACGTCGGGACGTACTGAGGCAAACAAAAGGCAACGGCAAGTAAGTTGACCGCGCACGTTCAATTGGCTACGTTCACCCAGGCGCCTACTCACCGACTCAGTTGACCCTCGAGGTGTGCGAAGACGGGTCCAAGAACAAAGTCACTGACAGTCGCGGAAAGCAGGTCGAGCCAGGGCCAAGTTGCTACTCCGTATCGCTATACTGCGTCAGATTGACGGGAGGTGGAAGGTATGGAACGGCGACGAACGCGGGACTCGTCAAGTCTTGCTCATTAGATACCTCACTGAGCTGCGTTCTGCTCGGCGCAGCATCGCCACTACGACAGCTCACTGCGGGCTTCGACCTAGACGTTCTGAGCGCAAGCACAAGGTGGCAGGAATCGCGACTAAAGAAACTCTGCCCGAGCGCAAGACAGGAACTGATCGGATTCCTACGGCCGACCGCCGCCGAAGACGCAATTACCAGTCGCAGCCCGCGCAGACGTCGAAGCAATACTTCGGTGCCAGCGGCTCCAGCGCCGCCCACGATCATGACGGTCCGGAACTGCGCCTATTACTACGAAACAGCAGCAGGCGGCTGCACCTTCGCCCTTCCGCAACCCGCCGCAGCAAAGAAGAAGGCAGCTACCAAGAAAGACCCCAAGGCGCCGCAGGTCGTGCAGGTCAGCCCTCAGGAGATCGCGATGATGGCGGTCGCAGAGCTCCAACTACCTGCAGTGAAACCGGGCATCGGACCCGATCCCACATTGAACCGATGGAAGATGGCCGCGGTCGGATACCCGCTCTGGCTCTGGGCCGACGGCCCGACTCACGTGGGCCCGGTATCCCAAAGAGTCGCCAACCTCTTCGTCTCCTTGGACGCGCGTCTCACCTCGGTGACCTATTCGATGGGCGACGGGCATACCGTGACGTGCGACGGTCCCGGCTCGAAGTGGACCAGCGACGTAGCCGCCGGTCAAGCAAGTGAGTGCGGGTACCGCTACAAGAAGCCGAGCCTCCCACGCGGCGACTACACGGTCACCGCGACGTCCCACTGGGCCATCACCTGGGTGATCGGCGGCCAGTCGGGTGTCGTGAACATGGATCAGGTCGGTACCCGGCAACTTCCGGTCGGCGAGCTTCAGGTCCTCATCCGCTGACTGTCAGACCTCCCCGCTAGCGTCGCGTCCGTGAGTGACCTGGTGATCGGCGAGGACGGGCTGGCACGGCCGACGTGGGCGGCGTCGGACCCGCTGCTGCGGGACTACTACGACATCGAGTGGGGGATGCCCATTCGCGATGAGCGTGGGCTGTTCGAGCGGATCAGCCTCGAGGCGTTCCAGTCCGGGCTGTCGTGGGCCACGATCCTGCGCAAGCGGCCGGCGTTCCGGGCGGCTTTCGATGATTTCGATCCGGACAGCGTTGCGGGCTTCGACGACAGCGACATCGAACGGCTGCTCGGCGATGCGGGCATCGTCCGGAACCGGGCCAAGATCGAGGCGACTATCGCCAACGCACGGGCGACGGTCGAGTTGCGCGCCGATGGTGGGCTGGTCGACTTCATCTGGTCCTTCCGACCTGCGACGACACCCGCGCCGGAGTCGTATGCCGATCTCCGCTCGACGTCTCCGGAGTCGGTGGCCTTGTCCAAGGCGCTCCGCAAGCGCGGCTTCCGATTCGTCGGCCCCACCACGATGTACGCGCTGATGCAGGCCGTCGGCATCGTCGATGATCACTTCGTCGGTAGCCATCGTCGAGGTACGTCCGGAGTCTGGTCCACGTGACGTTCCTGCCCGCCAACGGTGCGTTCGACGCCGACACCGCGTTCGGCTATCTCTCCCGGCACGCCATCCCCGGGCTCGATCGGATCGGTCCTGAACCGCGGACGCTGACTCGGCTGCTGTCCACCGGTACAGACCCGGTTCCCATCGCGGTGACGCTCTGCCCCAACGGAGTCGAGGCCCAGGCCGTCGGCTCCACCCACGATCCACCGAACGAGGTGACCGGCCTGGTCAGCCGCTGGTTCGACCTCGACACCGATCTTGCCGAGGTGGATCGGGTGCTCGACACGGACCCGACCGTCGCCGAGATCGGCCGACTCCGTCGGGGCCTCCGCTTGCTCGGCTACCCGGATCCGTTCGAGGCGGCCATCGTGACGGTGCTCGGCCAGCAGGTCTCCGTCCGCGCAGCCGGCACGTTCGCCGGCCGGCTGGTCGCCGCGTTCGGTCGATCAGGGCCGGCCGGCCTTGCCAGATTTCCGGATCCGACCACACTGGCGCGCAGCTCGACCGACCTGATGCAGAGCTCCGTCGGGGTCACGAGCGCTCGCGCCCGGACGCTGCACGCGGTCGCCGGACTGTTCGCCGACGGGTTCGAGCTGACGGCCGACCCCCAGGCTCGCCGTACGATGCTCGACCTGCCCGGGATCGGGCCGTGGACCGTGGACTACCTCGCGATGCGAGCGCTGCACGACCGGGATGCCTGCCCCGCCAGTGATCTGGTGCTGCGTCGCGCGCTGGGACTGGACAGGCCGGCCGATGTGCTGGCCCGGGCGGAGCGATGGCGACCATTCCGGGCCTATGGGGTCATGCGACTGTGGACAGCGGTGGTGACCGGTCTGCCGCTCACGTCGACACCCGGAGCAGGATGAGCGAGGTGACGGGCGCACGTCGGCTGCGGGCGCCGGCCGATGCGGCCGAGCTCGACCACTGGCAGGTGGCGGCCCGGCGACGGCTCATCGAGCTCCTCGCGCTGACCGGGGCCGACGACTACCCACGGCTCGACGTCGGCGATTCCGGTCCTCGGCCGCGGCTGCGACGGGCGACGTTCGACGTCGGGACGACGACGATCCCCTGCTGGTTCGTCGAACCCGCGTCCGGGAGATCCAACGGGGCCGGCGTGGTGGCGATCGCCGGCCATGGCCCAGGCATCGACGCGCTTGTCGACGAGTCCGACGCCTACCACGGCGGCTTGGCGCTGAAGCTCGCCGGCGTCGGGTTCACCGTGCTCTGCCCGGAGCTGCGCAGCTTCGGACGGCGCCGCACCTCGGAGGCGATCGCCGCCGGACCGGCGGAGAGCTCGTGCCAGGTCGACGCCACCCGCGGCCTGCTCACCGGACGCCCAGTGCTGGGCGAGCGGGTCGCCGACACCCTCGCCGCGATGAGGGCGCTCGCCACTCTGCCACGGATCGATCCGACCCGGATCGCGGTCGTCGGAGGCTCGGGCGGCGGAGCCGTCGCCCTGCTGACCGCCGCTCTCGACCCACGCATCGCCGCAGCCGTCGTCGGGACGTACTTCTCCTCGTTCGCGGCAAGTCTCTGTTCGGTGCCGCACTGCATCTGCAACGGCGTGCCGAACCTGCTCACCTGGTTCGAGATGGCCGACCTCGCCGCGCTGATCGCGCCGCGGCCGCTCATCATCGAGGCCGGCGCCCGCGACCCCATCTTCCCGATCGAGGCGACCCGAATCGCACACGCTGAGCTGGTGCCGCTCTGGCAGTCCGCGGATGCGGTCCCACCTGCGCTGATCGTCACCGATCGCGGCCACGAGTTCGTCGCCGACGAGGCGATCGAGCGCCTGGCGGCCATCATCGGAGGAGATAGCGTACGACCGTGAGCGACGTCCCCCGCCGGCTGCTGCTGGCCAACGGCCCGAACCTGAATCTGCTCGGCGTCCGGGAGCCGGCCGTCTACGGCTCGGACACGCTGGCCGACGCCGAGCGTCTGTCGACCGAGGCAGCCGCGGCGCTCGGCTACGAGCTGCGCCACGTGCAGAGCAACCACGAGGGGGTGCTGATCGATGCGATCCACGCCGCCCGGACGGACTGCGCCGGTATCGCCATCAATCCCGGTGGACTGACCCATACCTCGGTCGCGCTGCGGGACGCCCTCAGCGGGGTCGCGCTGCCCGTCGCGGAGATCCACGTCAGCAACGTGCACCGGCGTGAAGAGTTCCGGCACCACAGCTACGTCTCCGGGATCGCCGATGTCATCGTCATCGGCGCGGGGATCCACGGCTACCCGTTCGCAATCGCGCAACTGGTCCGGATCGCCGAGGCTCGCAGCTAGTGGTCACGCCCGGAAGTTCGTCGGGACCAGCGCCGCCTGGGCGGCGCTCCGCTTCGTTCGCGTCGTCGTCCGTAGAACACCGCTACGACCTCCTCCGCGGCCTTGGGAGCATCCACCCAGACGCCGCCGGACCCTCGACGAACCTCCGGGCGCAACCACTAGTACCGCGCGAGCGGAATCTGCCCGTCGACAAGCTCAGGGCACGTGCCGAGGGTCAGGCGGTCGCGAGCCCACCGGTACGAGCAAGGCGCTCCTGATATAGGTCGACGCTCTCGCGCAGCGCCCGAAGGATGTACGGCGGGAACTTCATCCCCTGCTCATCCGCCCAGAGCAGCCGCTGCTCGACCCGGCCGACCTCTCGCGCGTAACCCTCCAGATCCCTGTCCAGGCCGAGCTGGACGACGACGCCGCCCATGTCGGCGCGATAACCGTCCATCGCGTTCGTGCCGACCAGGTTGTACGACTTCTCCCGCAGGACCCGGGTCAGGAACAGCTGCCACGGCCGGAGCACCTTGTCCTGGACCATGGCGGTCGCGGACATCTGGTAGAACGCGAAGTGGCCAGGCTCCTGCTGCTTGATCGGAGAGATGATCGTCTCCGAGATGGCCGACTCGCCGAGGTCGAGCATCCCGGCGTTGATCTGGTTGTAGGCCAGCACCGCCTGCCGCTCCGTGCTCGCCCCGGTCAGGAAGTACAGCAGCTTGGCGACGTCCTGGATCGGCTTGAGGTTGGCCAGTGCGCCCAAGATCTTGATCTTGAACGAGACGTCGAGGTACGGCTCCGCCGGCTGCCGGCCCAGGTCCTGCTGCAGCCGGTCCAGAATCAGCCCGTGCTGGATCTCCTGCGGCTGCCAGACGTCGGCGTAAAAGGTCTTGTTCGTGTCGTCGACGTCGGGCAGCAGACACAGCAGTTCGAGCACGTTGCGGTCCACCTCGAGCTCGACCCGGGCCAGATAGTCGATGACGTGACCGAACCGGTCCGCGACGGCCTGAGGATTCTTGATGGACCTGTCGACCGAGTCGAGCTGGATCGGAGGATACAGCTCACCCAGACGCTGAACGTGTTCAGCGATCTTCTTCTGAGTGATCGGTTGCCGCGGCACACCTCCATTCTAGGAAGGAGGTGACCTCCGGCGCATCGGTCACCGGGTGTTCTGTGCCACAGGATTAGGTGAGCCTTAGCTAAATATCTTCGAGATCCGGCCCAAACACCCTCCTTCAGTCCATGAAGATGAACAGCAGCATCATCGCGATCAGGAAGAGCACTCCCACCACGGCGATCACGATCAGCGCGATGCGTTCGGCCGGCCGGGACTCGCTGAGCTCCCCCGGCTGACCGGTTCCGAAGTCGACGATGCTGGGAGTGTCGTACGTCTGCAGCGGCGGGAGACCTTGGACCACCGGGACGAGCTCGCCGAGCCGGTGTGCGGCGAAAAGTAGGTCGAGGCGCGACTGGTAGTCCTCGGCCTCGAGGGTCCCGGACTCGAACGCGTCATTCAACCGCGCGTTGAGGTTGTTTCGCTCTGCCTCGCTGACCGGCGCATCCGGCGTACTGCGGTACGGCGAGGAGATCGGGAGTTCGCTCACGCATCCAGGGTACGAGGGGGCCGGGTCCTCATGTTCGACCGACGGGGTCTGTTCTCAGGCAGGCAGCTCCCCCGGCAGCCCGAACTGCTCGAAGAGACTCAGATCGAAGAAGGCGGCCACATGTGAAACCCGACCCTCGCGCAGACTCACCACTTGGATCTGGAACGCCCGGTGGATCCCGTCGACGTCCCTCATGTACATCCCGTACGCCGGCTGACCGTTCGCCGAGGTCGCCACCAGCCGCATGTCGCCGGGCCGCTCCGCCGGACAGTTCCGCCTGATCAGGGTGGCGATGGCGTCCCGCCCGGAGTACCAACCGGCATACGGCGGCATCTCCCAGGTCGCGTCGGCGGTGAGCAGCTCGACGATCCGGTCGACGTCGTAGCGCTCGAAGGCCGCGACATAGCCGTCCAGCAGCTCGCGGGCGTGCTCGTCGACCAGCGCATCCTCCGCCGCCACCATGGTGTCGACGTGAGCCCGGGCGCGTTGCAAGGCGCTGTTCGCGGCAGCGACGCTGACGTCGAGCGCCTCGGCGACCTGGGCGGCAGGCCAGGCCAGCACGTCCCGGAGGATCAGCACGGCCCGCTGCAACGGAGTGAGGTGCTGGAGGGCGGCGACGAACGCCAGTCGCACACTCTCCCGGCTGACCACGGCATCCGCCGGGTCGTCCGTCGGCTTGCCCCAGACCACGGCATCGGGCAGCGGTTCGAGCCAGCCGATCTCGGGCCGGTTGTCGAGCGCCCCGCTCGGATCGGCCGCCGGCTGGCCGAGCCCGGTCGGCATCGGCCGCCGTTTCTTGCCCTCGAGGGCGGTCAGGCAGGTGTTGGTGGCGATCCGATACATCCAGGTGCGCAGCGACGAGCGCTGTTCGAACCCGTGGAAGGCCCGCCAGGCCCGCAGATAGGTCTCCTGCACGAGGTCCTCGGCATCGTGCACCGAGCCCATCATCCGGTAACAGTGAGCGGTCAGCTCGCCGCGAAGAGGCTCGACGAGCTCGGCGAACGTCGCGTCCGTGTCCAAAACCGTCATAGCAATCACCGTAGCGAGACCCACCGACAATTATCGAGGGTCTATTCAGACGAGCACCGACGAGTTCACCGCACGGTCACAGTCGGAGCGTCATGAGGCGAATGCTGTTCGTGAACCTCGCCGTCGCCGACCTCCGCGCGGCGCGCAGGTTCTACACCGGCCTCGGGTTCGCGGTGAACGAGGAGTTCAGCGACGCCAGGCTGCGCCTGCATCGTGGTGTCCGACACCATCTTCGTGATGCTGCTGGTCCGGGACCGGTTCGCGGACTTCGTCACCGGTGCCGGTCGCGGACCCGGCGGTCGGTACGTCGGTGATCAACTGCCTGTCCGCCGCCAGCCGGGAGGAGGTCGACGATTTGGTCGGACGGGCCCTCAGCTCCGGCGGACGGGCCTGGCTGGATCCGATGGCCGAGGGCCCGATGTACGGCGGCAGCTTCGCCGATCCCGACGGCCACGTCTGGGAGGTCCTCTTCATGGAGTCCGCCGCGAGCTGACCGGGCACTGACTGTCCGCCAGACCGCGCTCGCCCTGATCGGAAACTGTCGGATTGCGACACCGACACGCCGGTGCCGGATGCCCCAAGTCGACAGTTTCCGGTGAGGGCCGGGCGGCTGGCGGGTCGGGGCGGGACGTCAGGGCACCCGCAGTCCGGTGTGGAAGGCGCAGAAGGCCAGCAGGTCCGCCCACTCGGCCGCGACCATGGCCGCCGGCTTGCCCGCCCCGTGCCCGGTCGCGGTCTCGATCCGGGTGAGCACCGGCGCCGACCGGGCCGGCCTGGCGCGTGCTGCAGGGTGGCGGTGAACTTGTGGCTGTGCAGCGGCACGACCCGGTCGTCGTGGTCGCCGGTCAGCACCAGCGTCGCCGGATAGTCAGTTCCCGGCGTCACCCGTTGTGCAGCGGTGAGTAGGCCAGCGCGTCGGCGAACTGGGCCGGATCGTCCGGATCGCCGTAGTCCGACATCCAGGCCGCACCGACGGTGAAGAGGTGGAACCGCAGCAGGTCCAGCACGCCGACCGCCGGCACCGCGGCCGCGAACAGGTCCGGTCGCTGGGTCAGCGCCGCGCCGACCAGCAGCCCGCCGTTGCTGCGGCCGTGGATCGCCAGCTGCCCGGACGTGGTCACTCCGCGCCGCGATCAGGTCCTCCGCGACCCCGATGAAGTCGTCGAAGACGTTCTGCTTCGCGCTCAGCCGGCCCGGCCTCGTACCACTCGGTGCCGAACTCGCCGCCGCCGCGCAGGTTGGCGATGGCCAGCACACCGCCGGCGGCCAGCCAGCCGGACCAGCCCGGCCGGTAGTCCGCCGCGATCGGGATCTTGAAGCCGCCGTACCCCCAGAGCAGCGTGGGCCGTGGTTCCGTCCAGGCCGACGCCGGCCGGCACGATCAGGAAGTACGGCACCGCGGTCCCGTCCGCGCTGCGCGCCCGGCGCCGCTCGACCCGGATCTCCGGCGGCACGAACTCGCCGGATCCGGCGACCAGCTCGGGCAACGCCCGGACCGAGCCGTCCGCCGCGTCGATCCGGAACACGACGGTCGGCGAGGTCACCGACGACATCCCGACGAAGTACGTCGCCGCAGTCCGGCCTCGGCGTACAGGCCGGTCACCGCACCGCCGGGCATCGGCACCGTGCCGAGCACGCGTTCCGTCCAGCGCGTACCGCCGAAGCACCGGCGACGCGTCGTGCAGCGAGCCGACCAGGATCGAGTTCGCCGCAGCCGCCGCGAACTCGATCGTGTCCTCGCCCTCGGCGACGAGCTCGATGAACTCGGCGAGTCCCGTCCGCTCGAACGTCGTCCAGATCGCAGCTGACGATCCGGCCGCGCGGCGCGTCGAGGTCGGTCCGGAGCACCAGCCGCGGACCCGACCATCCGGACGAATCCGAAGTCGGCGACCGGCTCGTCGATGAGCCGGATCGGCTCGCCGAGCCGGCTCGGCCCGGCCTGCTCGAGCACCGGATAGACCCAGAGCCGGTTGCGGTTCTCCGTGCCCGTCGACGATGGCTGACGACCACGCACCGGCGGTCGTGGCTGAGCTCGGGCCACATGATCAGCTGTTCGTTCTCGGGGAACTCCAGCACCACCCGATCGTCGTCCTGCGGCTGGCCGAGCCGGTGCAGCCGGAGCTTGGCGGCGCCGAGCGCGCCGGCCTGCGGTGCCGTCGGCGTGCCCCTCGTGTGGAAAGTCGAGGTAGAGGTAGGACCGGCTGTCGGGCAGCCACACCGGCTCGCTGAACTTGGTCTGGATGACCGTGTCCGGCACCTCCTCGCCGCGTCGCCAGGATCGAGCAGGACGAAGGTCTCCCAGTCGCTGCCGCCCTCGCTGCCGGCCGTAGCAGACGAGGCGTCCCGTCGGGGCTGACCGTGACGCTAGCCGACCGAGTCGGTGCCGCCGGCGGAGAACGTGTTCGGATCGATCAGCACCCGTCCGCCGTCGAGGAGCTCGGCGAGACTGTCGGCGACGAACCAGACGTCCTGGTCCTGCCGGCCGTCGTTGCGGGTCACCAGGCAGCGCCCGCCACGGACGAACGGCACCCCGGTCCGCGGCCGGCGCAGGATCGCGGTCATGGTCTCGGCGAACCAGTCTCGTTGCGGCAGCGCCGCCAGATAGTCCTCGGTGACCGCGTTCTGGGCAGCGACCCAGGCGATCGTCTCGGGCGAGTCCGGATCCTCCAGCCAGCGGTAGGGGTCGGCGATCGAGCGGCCGTGCAGCGTCTCCACGACGTCGCCGCGTCGAGTCGGCGGATAGGTCAGCTCGGACTCAGGCGTCACGCCGCTCGACGCTACCCGAGCCCGCGCCGGGTGCCGGATCGCCGTCGGTGCGCAACGCTCGTACGCTTGCCTTTCATGGCGTACGTCCTCGAACTCGCGTCTGCCGAGGACCTGGCCGAGGTCGGCGGCAAGGCCCGGAACCTCGGCATCCTGCTCCGGGCCGAGTTCCCGGTGCCGACCGGTTTCTGCGTGACGACGGCGGCCTATCGGGAGGCGGTCGGCGACGCCCTGGCGGACGTCTTTGCCGAGCTGGCCGAGACCGGCGACGACCTCCCCGGACAGCACAGACTCGCAGCCCGTGCTCGCGACCTCGTCGTAGCCGCACCCGGTGCCGGACGAGATCGCGGCCGAGATCGCAGCGGCGTACGCCCGGCTCGGCGGGGACGTACCGGTCGCTGTCCGGTCCTCGGCCACCGCCGAGGACCTCGAGGGGGCGAGCTTCGCGGGCCAGCAGGACACGTACCTGAACGTGGTCGGCGCGGACGCCGTGCTCGACGCGGTCCGGCGCTGCTGGGCCTCGTTGTGGACCGACCGGGCGGTGAGCTACCGGGCCGAGCAACGGCATCGAACCGACCGGCGTCGCGCTGGCGGTCGTCGTCCAGGAGATGGTGCCGGCCGTCGCCGCCGGCGTGATGTTCACCGCCGACCCCGTGGCCGGCACCCGGCACCGGGCGGTGATCGATGCCAGCCCGGGGCTGGGTGAGGCGGTCGTCTCCGGCGCCGTGAACCCCGATCACCTCGTGGTCGACACCGCGTCCGGGGCCGTCCTCGAGCATCGGCTGGGCGACAAGCGGCTGGCGATCCGGGCCGTGGCCGGGGGCGGCACCGTCGCGGAACAGCTGCCGGACGGCAGTGCCGACCGGGTGTCTGTCGGACGCGCAGGGCGCCGAGCTGGCTCGGTTGGGAGCCGCGGTCGAGCAGCACTACGGCGCGCCGCAGGACACCGAGTGGGCGCTCGACGCCGACGGGTGCCTTCTGGCTGACCCAGGCCCGCCCGATCACCACCCTGTACCCGCTGCTGACCAGGCCGGATGCACCAGGCACCCGACTGTTCCTCTGCGTCTCGCTGGCCCAGGGCCTGACCCGGCCGTTCACGCCGATGGGACTGGCGAGCGTCCGGCTGATCGGATCATCGGTGCAGGCGATCGCGACCGGCACGCGGCCGCCCGACCCGACGACCGGTCCGAGCGCGCTGCGGATCGCCGGGCAGCGGCCCTTCGTCGACGCCACCGCCGCACTCCGTCATCCAGTCGGCCGCCGGGTGGCGCTCGCCGGCGCTGGCGGTGATGGAGGCGCGGGCCGGGGCCGTGGTCCGATCGCTGGCCGACGACCCGCGGTTCTCGGTCGGGCGCGGCAGCCCGGTCGGCTTCGTCCGCGGTGTCGCCCGGGTGATGGCCCGGACCAGATTCCCGCTGCGCGCCGTGAGCGCGATCGTCTCGCCGGACGCAGCGGTGCGCCGAATCGCCCGGGCGGAGCGATCGCTGCGCCGCCGACTCACGGTGCCGCCCGCGGCCGGCGCCGAGGAGCGGCTCGATCTGGTCGAGCGCCGGCTGGCCAGCGACATCTTCCTGACCATGCCCCAGATCTTCGCGTACGCCGTCCCCGGCTTCGTCGCGATGGCGCTGGCCCGCCGACTGCTCGGCGCGCGGGCCACCCGGACCGAGCTGCAGACGGTGCTGCGCGGCCTTCCGCACAACGTGACGACCGAGATGGATCTCGCGCTGTGGCAGCTGACCGAACAGGTCCGCGCCGATCGGGCCTCTCGAGAAGCGTTCGACGGATCGGTGACGGAGCTCGCTTTCCGGTACACCGACGGTGCGCTACCGCCCGTCGCGCAGCGAGGCATGGACCGGTTCCTGCGGACGTACGGCCATCGGGCTGTGGCCGAGATCGACATCGGCATGCCGCGCTGGAGCGACGACCCGAGCCACCTGCTCGGGGTGATCAGGAACTATCTGGCGCTGGACGATCCCACGCTGGCCCCGCCCGCCCAGTTCGCGGCCGGAGCCGCATCGGCCGAGCTGATGGTCGCCGAGCTGGTCCGCCGGGCCGGCGGGCGATCGCTGCGCGGGCGGGTCGTCGGGTTTCTCCTGGACCGTGCTCGCCGGCTGACCGGGCTGCGGGAGAGCCCGAAGTTCCTGCTGGTGCTGTCGTTCGCGCTGCTCCGGGCCGAGGTACAGCGGGTCGGTGAGACGCTCGCCAGGCGAGGCCTGGTGGACGACCCCGACGACGTGTTCTTCCTCGATCTCGGCCAGGTCCGGTCCGGGCTGGACGGGCGAGAACTCCGGTCGGACGTCGAAGCCGCCCGGGCGGCGTACGCGGTCGAGCTCGAGCGCCGGCACATTCCGCGGATCCTGCTCAGCGACGGCACCGAGCCCGAGGCCTCGCTTCGGCCGACGGACGCGCCGGAGGGTGCCCTGGTCGGCAGCCCCGCCTCGGCCGGAACGGTCACCGCTCGGGCCCGGGTGATCCTGGACCCGGTCGGCGCCCAGCTCGATCCCGGCGAGATCCTCGTCGCCCCGTCGACCGATCCGGGCTGGACACCGCTGTTCCTGACCGCTGGCGGGCTGGTGATGGAGATGGGCGGCTCGAACTCGCACGGAGCGGTGGTCGCCCGCGAGTACGGCATCCCGGCCGTGGTCGGCGTGCCCGACGCGACGCACCTGATCCGGACCGGCGACCTGGTCACGGTCGACGGCGCCGCCGGCCTGGTGACGCCGGCGGTCGCCTGAGCCCGTTGGACCTCAGCTCGGCGGACCGTCCGACTCGCGATTGACGAACAGCAGCCACGCCAGATGCACTGCGTAGGAGACCAGGACCCCTCCGAGGATCGCCGCCGCCGTCGTCAGCAGCGGCGCCAGCCCCAGCCACGCCACCAGCAGGGCGCTACCCATCAGCAACACACCGGCGACGATCGCACGGTCCGCCCGCCGCCGCTGCCGCCGGCGGATCTCGGCGTCGTCAGCCACCACTTCACGGTAGCGCGCCACTGTCAGTCGCGTGAGCGGTCCGAACCCCCCGAGCGTCGTCAGCGGCGGCCCCTCCCGCGAGGGAGGAGCGATGAGCGGCGACACGCTTTTCGTCGTCGCGAAGAGTGACGACTCGAGCGGGATTCAGGGCCGGCGCGTGCGCGAGCCGGATAGCACTCAGTCCAGGGCGGCGAAGATGCGCTGAGAGACCTCGTCGATCTCCCCCAGGCCGTCGACCTCGACGAGCAGGCCGCGCTTGGCGTAGACGTCCAGCAGCGGAGCGGTCTGCTCGGCATACACCTGCTGGCGCTTGCGGATGGTCTCCTCGTTGTCGTCGGCGCGACCCTCGGTCTCGGCCCGCTTCAGCAGCCGGCCGACCACCTCGTTCTCGTCGGCGGTGAGCGAGACCACCCGGTCGATCGGCGCGCCCGTCGAGGCGAGATGGGCGTCCAGGTTGTCCACCTGCTGCAGTGTCCGCGGATAGCCGTCGAGCAGGAAGCCGGGCTCGCAGTCGGCCTGGGCCAGCCGGTCGGCGACGATCTGGTTGGTGATCTCGTCGCTGATGTAGCCGCCGGACGCCATGATCTCGCGGACCTGCTTGGCCAGGTCGGTGTCGGCGGTCTGCATGGCCCGGAAGATGTCGCCGGTGGAGATCGCGGGGATGCCGTACCGCTCGGCGATCAGCTTGGCCTGGGTGCCTTTACCGGCTCCGGGCGGCCCCATGATGAGAAGTCGCATCAGCGCAAGAACCCTTCGTAGTTGCGTTGCTGGAGCTGGCTCTCGATCTGCTTCACGGTGTCCAGTCCGACGCCGCAGATGATCAGGATGGAGGTCCCGCCGAACGGGAAGTTCTGGTTCGCGTTCAAGAAGATGAAGGCGATCGACGGCAGCAGGGCGATCAGGCCCAGATAGATCGAGCCGGGGAAGGTGAGCCGGGACAAGACGTACGACAGGTAGTTCTCGGTCGGCTTGCCGGCCCGGATGCCGGGAATGAATCCGCCGTACTTCTTCATGTTGTCGGCGACCTCTTCGGGATTGAAGGTGATCGCCACGTAGAAGTAGCAGAAGAACACGATCAGCAGGAAGAACGTGATCATGTAGACCGGGTGGTCACCTCGGACGAAGTTGCCCTGGATCCAGGACGAGACCTTCGAGTCCGGGCGGAACTGGGCGTACAGCGCGGGCAGATAGAGCAGGGACGAGGCGAAGATGACCGGGATGACGCCGGCCTGGTTCACCTTGATCGGGATGTACGTCGTCGTGCCGCCGAACATCCGCCGGCCGACCATCCGTTTGGCGTACTGCACCGGGATCCGGCGTTGCGCCTGTTCGACGAAGATGACGCCGGCCATCACGACCAGGCCGAGCGCGATGACCAGCAGGAACACGACCCAGCCGTTGGCGCCGGGGCGGGCGACCCGCAGGCCCCACAGCGCCGCCGGGAAGGTCGCCGCGATCTGGGTGAAGATCATCACCGACATGCCGTTGCCGACGCCACGCTCGGTGATCAGCTCGCCCATCCACATGATGACGCTGGTGCCGGCCGTCATCGTCAGGATCATCGTCGAGATGGCGAAGATGCTGTCCGGCTTGTAGACGATGCCGGTGCAGCCGGTGAACAACCGGTCGTTGACAGCGAGGGTGACGAAGGCCGTCGAGTTGAGCACCGCCAGGACCAGGGTCAGATACCGGGTGTACTGGGTGATCTTCGACTGGCCCGACGAGCCTTCCTTCTTCAGCGCCTCCAGCCGCGGGATCACCACGGTCAGCAGCTGCAGGATGATGCTCGCGGTGATGTAGGGCATGATGCCCAGGGCGAAGACGGCCAGGTGCAGCAGTGCTCCGCCGGAGAACAGGTTGATCAGCGAGTACAGACCCTGGGTATCACCCGAGGTCGCCTGCTTCAGGCAGAAGTCGACCTGCTTCACGTTCACGTTCGGGACCGGGATGATCGAGCCCAGCCGGAAGATGGCCAGGATCATCAGGGTGAAGAGGATCTTCTTCCTCAGGTCCGGGGTCCGGAATGCGTTGGCGAACGCTGAGAGCACTCCACCCCTCCTTCACTTCTTTGTAGCGACCGGTCTCGTAGCGACCGTCCCGACCGTACGCGAGCACACAAACCTCAGCACCCGCGAGCGGCTGGACCGCCCGACTCTATCAAGGACTCGGCGCGGGGCCGACATCGTTCGATTCCCGGGGAGCGCTCCTGCGACGTGCGGTCTGGTGGCGACGCTGAGAAAGTCCCTATGGTGGGGTCATGAAGATCCTGGTCGGCTACATCCCGACGCCCGAAGGCATGGCCGCGCTCGACTACGCGATGGCCGAGGCTAAGCACAACGAGGCGCATCTCACCGTGCTGAACACCGGCAAGAACGGCGACTACGCCGACCCCCAGTTCGCGTCGTCGCAGGACATGGACGCGCTGGAGGCGCAGCTGAGCGGTCTGGGCGTGGGTTTCGAGGTACGTCGGCCGACCGACGGCAAGACCGCCGCCGAGGCGATGCTGGAGACCGCGACCGAGATCGAGGCCGACCAGATCGTGATCGGGATCCGTCGCCGCAATCCGCTCGGCAAGCTCATCACCGGCAGTACGGCCCAGGCCATCCTGCTCGGCGCGGACTGCCCGGTGGTCGGCGTCAAGCCGGCGATGCGCTCGCAGGGCCGTCCTGCGCACGACACCACGCAGGACGTACCGCACGGCTGGCGGGCTGCCTCGCCGGGCGTCGAGATCGAGTAGCCCTCTTCTCGGCGATCACACCTCGTCCTCGATGGAGCGCGGCCGGCCGGCCAGCCAACCGGTGATCGCCTGCGGCAGCATCAGGGCCGCCATGAACGCGAGCGGCACGGTCCAGCCGGCAGTCTGCTCGTTCAGCGCGCCGACCACGATGGGCGCGGCCGCAGACAGCAGATAGCCGATGCCCTGGGCGAAGCTGGACAGCCGCACCACCCCGAGCGGGGTCCGGGAGCGGAAGCCGATCATCGCCAGCGCCAGCGGGAAGGTGGACTGGGACGCACCGAGCAGCACGACCCAGAGCCAGGGCGCGGCCGCCGGGGCCAGCGCGATCCCGACGAACGCCGCCACCCCGAGCGCGCTGAGCAGAACCACGAGACCGCCCTGGCTCCGCATCCGACCGGCCAACGACGGCAGCAGGAACGCCAGCGGGATGCCGACCGCCGGCATCGCCGCCAGCAGCAGGCCGGCCGTCTCGGGCGAGAACCCGGCGTCGCGGAAGATCTGCGGTAGCCAGCCCATCACGACATACGCGCTCGAGCTCTGCAGGCCGAAGAAGATCGCCAGGGCCCACGCGGTCCGGCTGCGGGCCACCCGAGGTCCCGTCGCGTGGTCGGTCCCCGGCGCCGGCGCCGAGCCGGCAGCTCCTCTGCCGCCCCGACGGAGCAGCAACGGGAGCCAGCAGACGGCGGCCAACGCGGCCGGGACGGCCCAGAACGCCAGACCGGCCTGCCAGCCGCCGAGCGCGTGGGCGAGGGGGACTGTGGTCGCCGCAGCCAGGGACGCGCCGATGGTCAGTCCCATCGAGTAGAACCCGGTCATCACACCGACCCGGTGCGGGAAGAATCGCTTGACCACGACCGGCATCACGACGTTCGCGACGCCGATGGCGCCGAGCGCCACCGCGCTCAGCGCGACGAACGCGGCGGCGCCGCTACCGACGTACGGGCGCAGCAGGAGGCCGGCCGCGATCACGGCGGCGGCGGCAGCCAGCACGACCGGCGCGCCGAGCCGCGGACCAGCCGCGGCGCGAGACTGCCGAACGCCACGAAGCACAGCGGCGGGAAGGCGGTCAACAGACCCGCCATCGCCCCGCTCATCCGCAGCGTCGCCCGGATCTCGGCCAACAGCGGGCCGACGCTGGTCACGGCCGGTCTGAGGTTGAACGCCGTCAGACCGATCGCGACCACGACGAGCACCAGGAGCAAGCCGCCGAGCCCCCGGGAGTCCCCACCCCGGGCCGGGGCCTCCTCGGCAGCATCGTCGGTCGTGGTCACCGATCCATCCTGCGCCCGGGCGGCCAGCCCGCGCCCCTCGGGTGTTCCGGCAACTGTCGAGTTCCGGCAGCCGCCGCCAGCGTGTCGCTGTCACAACCCGACAGTTTCGGAAGAGGCAAGAAGCACGATAAGGGCGCCCGGTCGAAACCGGACGCCCCACTCGATGATCGAACGCTGAACCTCAGAGCTCGGTGGTGCTCCCACCGGCCGCGGCGATCTTGTCCTTGGCGCTGCTGGAGAACGCGTGCGCGCTCACCTGGACAGCGACCGAGAGGTCGCCGTTGCCGAGCACCTTGACCGGCTGACCGGCCCTGACCGCGCCGGCGGAGACGAGCTCGGCCACGCCGATCTCGCCGCCCTCGGGGAACAGCTCAGCGAGCCGTGCCACGTTGACGATCTGGTACTCGACGCGGAACGGGTTCTTGAACCCGCGCAGCTTCGGCACCCGCATATGCATGGGCATCTGCCCACCCTCGAAGTTCTGCGGGATGGTGTTGCGGGCCTTCGAGCCCTTGGTACCCCGGCCGGCGGTCTTGCCCTTGGAGCCCTGGCCGCGACCCACTCGGGTCTTCGCGGTCTTGGCGCCGGGAGCGGGCCGGAGATGATGAACCTTCAGAGTCATGATCAGTCGACCTCCTCGACACTGACCAGATGGGGAACCGTGGCGAGCATGCCCCGGATCTCCGGACGATCTTCCTTCACGGCCTCGTCGCCGATCCGCTTCAGGCCGAGCGTACGCAGTGTGTTGCGCTGGTTCGACGTGCCGCCGATGCCCGACCTGACCTGCTTGACCTTGAGCCGTACCATCACGCGCTCACCTCGGCCCGGGCCCGGAGAAGCGCCGCCGGAGCGACGTCCTCGACCCGCTTGCCGCGGCGCCGCGCGACGGCCTCCGGCTCCTCCAGGGACTGGAGCGCCTCGACGGTCGCATGCACCACATTGATGGCGTTCGACGAGCCGAGCGACTTGGCGAGCACGTCGTGCACGCCGGCGCACTCGAGCACCGCACGGGCCGAGCCGCCCGCGATCACGCCGGTACCGGGCGAGGCCGGTCGCAGCATGACGACGCCGGCCGCCTTCTCACCCTGCACCGGGTGCGGGATGGTGCCCTGGATCCGCGGCACGCGGAAGAAGTGCTTCTTGGCCTCCTCCACGCCCTTGGCGATCGCGGCCGGCACCTCCTTGGCCTTGCCGTAGCCGACACCCACGGTGCCATCGCCGTCGCCCACCACGACCAGCGCGGTGAAGCTGAACCGACGACCACCCTTGACGACCTTCGCGACCCGGTTGATCGCGACGACGCGCTCGATGTAGTTGCTCTTCTCCTGCTGCTGACCGCGACGATCGTCGCGACCGCGGCGGTCACCGCCGCCGGTGCGGCGCTGAGTTCCACTCATATCGCTTGTTACCTTCCCTCGTCGCTCAGAAGTCCAGGCCGGCTTCGCGGGCACCGTCGGCGAGTGCCGCGATGCGTCCGTGATAGCGGTTCCCGGCGCGGTCGAAGACGACCTTCTCGACCCCGGCGGCCTTGGCCCGCTCGGCGACGTTGGCGCCCACGACCTTGGCCTTGTCCGACTTGTCGCCGGTGGCGCCGCGCAGATCGGCCTCCATCGACGATGCCGAGGCGAGCGTACGGCCCGCGACGTCGTCGATCACCTGGGCGGAGATGTGCCGGGACGACCGGGTGATCACCAGCCGGGGACGCTGTGCCGATCCGAAGATCTTCTTGCGCCCGCGCACCTGCCGCCGCTGCCGCGACGCGGCCTTGGCCGCGCTGTGCTTGTTGACACGAAGCGAGACAGCCATCACTTACCAGCCTTTCCGACCTTGCGGCGGACCTTTTCGCCCGCGTACCTCACGCCCTTGCCCTTGTAGGGCTCCGGCTTGCGCAGCTTGCGGATGTTGGCCGCGACCTCACCGACCTGCTGCTTGTCGATCCCATGGACGGCGAACTTGGTGTTCGTCTCCACGGCGAACGTGATGCCCTCCGGCGCGGTGACCTTCACCGGGTGGCTGAAGCCGAGCGCGAACTCGAGCTCCTTCGGGCTCTTGGCCGTGACGCGGTAGCCCACGCCGACGATCTCGAGCTTCTTCTCATATCCCTGGGTCACGCCGACGACCATGTTGGACACCAGGGTCCGGGTCAGGCCGTGCAGCGACTTGGCGATCCGCTCGTCGTTCGGGCGGCTCACCTCGATGTCGCCGTTGTCGGCGCGGCCGACGGTGATCGGCTCGGCGACGCTGTGCGTCAGGGAGCCCTTCGGGCCCTTCACCGAGACCAGCTGGCCGTCGAGATCCACCTCGACCCCGGCCGGGACGGCGATCGGCAGTCTGCCAATGCGAGACATTGTGCGCGCTTCCTTTCTGTCCGCGGCCTACCAGACGAAGGCGAGGACTTCCCCGCCAACGCCTTCGAAGTGAGCCTGACGATCGGTCCGCAGGCCTTGAGAGGTGGAGATGATGGCGATCCCGAGACCGCCCAGCACCTTGGGCAGGCCGGTCGACTTCGCGTACACCCGCAGGCCCGGCTTGGAGATCCGGCGCACGCCCGCGATCGAGCGCTCCCGGTTCTGGCCGTACTTCAGGGTGATCGACAAGGTCTTGCCGACCTCGCCCGCCGCCGGCTCGTTCACCGCGTACCCCGCGATGTAGCCCTCGCTGGTGAGGATCTCCGCGATCCCCACCTTGATCTTGCTGTGCGGCATGACCGCGGTGTCGTGGTACGCCTGGTTCGCGTTCCGCACCCGCGTCAACATGTCCGCGATCGGATCCGTCATGGTCATCGTGTTTGCTACTTCTCTCTCGAGTGGTTTCCCGCCGATCTCACGCGATCGAGGGGACCTGTCCCGTTTTCAGGTCTTTGTGTGGGTCTTCGTGCTGCGGGTCAAACGCAGGCCGAGCTGCCGACTGAGCGGAGGTCGGCTGCTCCGCTAGGTCGGGCGAAGGCGTGGCGGGCCTGGCGGGAGCCCGAGCCTGCGAGGGCGGATGGTAGCCGAGCCCGACCTGCGGAGCAGACCGACCACCCGCACAGTCACCAGCTCGACTTCGTGATGCCCGGCAGCTCGCCCTTGTGCGCCATGTCCCGCAAGCACACCCGGCACAGCCCGAACTTGCGGTAGACCGCCTTCGGCCGGCCGCACTTCTGGCAGCGGGTGTACGCACGTACGGCGAACTTCGGCTTGCGGGCCTGCTTGACCTTCAGCGCTGTCTTTGCCATCTAGCTGTTCTCCCAAATCATTTCTGCCGACATCACTATCTACGACCCCCGTACGCCGGTCCCTTGGCCTTGGTCTTCGCGGCCTTCGGGTTGTCGTTGAACGGGAAGCCGAGATGCCGCAGCAACGCCCGCCCCTGCTCGTCGTTGGTCGCCGTGGTCACGAACGTGATGTCCATGCCCCGGGTCCGGTCGATCCGGTCCTGGTCGATCTCGTGGAACATGACCTGCTCGTTCAGCCCGAAGGTGTAGTTGCCCACCCCGTCGAACTGGTGACCGTTCAGCCCCCGGAAGTCCCGGATCCGCGGCAGCGCCAGGGTGAGCAGCCGGTCGGCGAACTCCCACATCCGGTCGCCCCGGAGGGTGACGTGGGCGCCGATCGGCATCCCCTCGCGCAGCTTGAACTGGGCGATGGACTTCCGTGCGCGGGTGACGATCGGCTTCTGGCCGGTGATCGTCGCCAGGTCGCGAACGGCGCCGTCGATCAGCTTGCTGTCCCGCGCGGCCTCGCCGACACCCATGTTCACGGTGATCTTCACCAGACCGGGGATCTGCATGACGTTGCCGATGCCGAACTCCTTCTGAAGCGTCGGCACGATCTCCTCGCGGTAGCGCTGCTTCAGTCGGGGCGGCGTCTTTTCTGCGACAGACGCACTCATCAGATTTCCTCTCCGGTCTTGCTGGCGATCCGGACACTGCGGAACGCCGGATACTCCGAGCCGTCCGCGCGACGCTTGGTGACCTCGACCCGGTTGTAACGCGACCCGGGTGACCACCTCGTCGCCCGTCTCGTTCTTCACGAGCAGCTGGACGTTCGACGCGTGGATCGGCGCCTCCTGGGTGACGATGCCACCCTTGGTGGTCCGCTGGCCCTGCGGCTGCGCCGAGGTGTCGCGGACGTGCCGCTTGACGATGTTGACGCCAGCCACGGTCACCCGATTGCGCTCGGGGTAGACGGCGATCACCTCGCCGACCGCACCCTTGTCCTTGCCGGCGATGACCTTGACCCGGTCACCCTTCACCACATGAAGCTTGTTGCTCATTCAGATCACCTCCGGAGCCAGCGAGATGATCCGCATGAAGCGCTTCTCGCGGAGCTCGCGACCGACCGGGCCGAAGATGCGGGTCCCGCGCGGCTCGCTGCCGTCGGCCCGCAGGATCACCGCGGCGTTCTCGTCGAACTTGATGTAGGAACCGTCGGCCCGCCGGCGCTCTTTCACCGTACGCACGATGACGGCCTTGACGACCTCGCCCTTCTTGACGTTGCCGCCGGGGATCGCGTCCTTGACGGTGGCGACGATGACGTCGCCGATGCCGGCGTAACGACGCCCGGAGCCGCCGAGCACCCGGATGCAGAGGATCTCCTTGGCACCCGTGTTGTCGGCGACCTTGAGCCGCGACTCCTGCTGGATCATTTCTTGTCTCCTGGTTGTCTCACCGGTTCCCTCTCCGATCGTGAGAACGGGGCGGGCCTGGTGGAACGGATGGATATCTCATCTCCCCCGGACTTTGTCAGAACGTCAACTGGCCATAGCGAGTCGAGGTTGGTGACAACTCCGGTGGGAGCGGGTCCTACTTGGCCTTCTCGAGGACGGTGATCAGGCGCCAGCGCTTGGTGGCGCTGAGCGGCCGGGTCTCCATGATCCGGACGCGGTCACCCACGCCGGCCTCGTTGCTCTCGTCGTGCGCCTTCAGCCGAGCGGTCTGGCGGAGCACCTTGCCGTACAGCCGGTGCTTCACCCGGTCCTCGACGGCGACGACGATCGTCTTGTCCATCTTGTCGCTGACGACATACCCCTCCCGGACCTTGCGGCGGCCCCGGGTCTCGGCGGTCTCCACGGTCTCGGTGACGGTTTCGCTCACGTTCTCACTCATCTCAGGCGTTTACTTCCTCGACAGTCGAGCTCTCGGGATCCGGGTCGTCCACGATGCCCAGGTCGCGCTCGGTCAGCACGGTGTAGATCCGCGCGATGTCCTTGCGGACCGCGCGCAACCGGCCGTGCGACTCGAGCTGACCGGTGGCGTGCTGGAAGCGGAGCGAGAAAAGCTCCTCCTTCAGCTCGGTCACCTTCTGGTCAAGCTCGCTGCGACTCAGGCCGCGCAGCTCGGCCGCAACCAATGCCTTGGCCATCAGATCTCACCTGCTTCGCGCTTGATGAAGCGCGCCTTCATGGGCAGCTTGTGAATCGCGAGACGCATGGCCTCGCGAGCGACATCCTCCTGCACGCCCGAGAGCTCGAAGAGCACCCGGCCGGGCTTGATGTTGGCGATCCACCACTCCGGGGAACCCTTGCCGGAACCCATCCGGGTCTCGGCCGGCTTCTTCGTCAGCGGACGGTCCGGGTAGACGTTGATCCACACCTTGCCGCCACGCTTCATGTGCCGGGTCATGGCGATTCGGGCGGACTCGATCTGCCGGTTGGTCAGGTACGAGCTCTCCAGCGCCTGGATGCCGTAGTCGCCGAACGCGAGCTTCGTGCCGCCCTTGGCATCGCCACGCCGGGTCGGGTGGTGCTGCTTGCGGAACTTGACCCTACGGGGAACCAGCATGACTACGCCTCACTTCCTGCGGACTCCGGCGCGCCCACGGTCGCCGGAGCGGCCTCGACGGCTGCCTCGGCCGCACCCTCGGCGCGACGGCGGCCGCCACGCTCGGGACGGTCGCCACGCTGCGGACGATCGGCACGACCCGGACGACCCGGACGCGACCGGCTGCCGGCCGCGTTGCGCGCGGCCTTCTGGGCGGCCCGCTCGGCGCGCGTGCCGGACACATCACCCTTGTAGACCCACACCTTCACACCGATCCGGCCGAAGGTGGTCTTGGCCTCGTGGAAGCCGTAGTCGATGTCGGCCCGCAGGGTGTGCAGCGGGACCCGACCCTCGCGGTAGAACTCCGACCGGCTCATCTCGGCGCCGCCCAGACGACCCGAGCACTGGATCCGGATGCCCAGGGCACCGCCGCGCATGGCGCTCTGCTGTGCCTTTCGCATCGCCCGCCGGAACTGCACGCGGGAGGCGAGCTGCTCGGCCACGCCCTGCGCGACCAGCTGCGCGTCGATCTCGGGGTTCTTGACCTCGAGGATGTTCAGCTGGACCTGCTTACCGGTCAGCTTCTCCAGCTCACCGCGGACGCGCTCGGCCTCCGCCCCGTTCCGACCGATCACGATGCCCGGCCGGGCGGTGTAGATGTCGACCCGGACCCGGTCGCGGGTGCGCTCGATCTCCACGCTGGAGATGCCCGCCCGCTCGAGGTTCTTGGTCAGCATCCGGCGGATCTTGACGTCCTCGCCGATGTAGTCGGAGTACAGCTTGTCGGCATACCACCGGCTCTTGTGATCGGTGCTGATACCGAGGCGGAAGCCGTACGGATGGATCTTCTGGCCCATTGCTCAGGCCTCCTTCGGCTCGACGACGACGGTGATGTGGCTGGACCGCTTGAGGATCCGGCTTGCGCTGCCCTTGGCGCGCGGGCGGATCCGCCGCATGGTGATCCCCTCGTCGACGAAGATCTGCGAGACGAACAAGTCGTCGCGGCGCAGGTTGTCGGTGTGCTCGGCGTTCGCGACCGCGCTCGCCAGCACCTTGTAGACCGGCTCGCTTGCGGCCTGCGGGGCGAACCGGAGGATGACCAGGGCGTCGTTGACGTCCAGGCCACGGACCAGGTCGATCACCCGGCGCGCCTTCTGCGGGGACACACGGACACCGCGGGCGACCGCGTACGAGCCCGGACGGTCGCCGAGCAGCGCTGCGCGCCGGCTGGGCCGAAGCTTCTCTGAAGTACTCATTGTCTGTTTCCTCGTCGCTCTCGCCGGCTCAGCGCCGGCGAGCCTTCCGGTCGTCCTTCACGTGGCCGCGGAAGGTCCGGGTCGGCGCGAACTCGCCGAGCTTGTGACCGACCATCGAGTCGGTGATGAAGACCGGCACGTGCTTGCGACCGTCGTGCACCGCGATGGTGTGACCGATCATGTCGGGCACGATCATCGAGCGGCGCGACCAGGTCTTGATCACGTTCTTGGTCCCGCGCGTGTTCTGCACCTCGACCTTCTTGGCCAGGTGGTCGTCGACGAACGGGCCCTTCTTCAGGCTGCGTGGCATCTGCTTCCGTGCTCCCTACTCAGCGCTTCTTGCCGGTCTTGCGGCGGCGGACGATCTGGCGGTTGCTCGCCTTGTTGGGGTTGCGGGTGCGACCCTCCGGCTTGCCCCACGGGGTCACCGGGTGACGTCCGCCGGAGGTCTTGCCCTCACCACCACCGTGCGGGTGGTCGATCGGGTTCATGGCCACCCCGCGGACGGTCGGGCGCTTGCCCTTCCAGCGGTTGCGGCCGGCCTTGCCCCAGTTGATGTTGGACTGCTCGGCGTTGCCGACCTCGCCGACCGTGGCGCGGCAGCGGATGTCCACCATCCGCATCTCGCCGGACGGCATCCGCAGCGTGGCGTTCTTGCCCTCGCGGGCCACCAGCTGGATGCTCGCCCCGGCCGACCGCGCCAGCTTGGCGCCGCCACCGGGCCGGAGCTCGACCGCGTGGATCGTCGTGCCCACCGGGATGTTGCGCAGCGGCAGGTTGTTGCCCGGCTTGATGTCGGCGGCCTCGCCGGCCTCCACCGCGGCACCCTGATTCAGTCCGTTCGGCGCGATGATGTAGCGCTTCTCGCCGTCCAGGTAGTGCAGCAACGCAATCCGCGCGGTCCGGTTCGGGTCGTACTCGATATGCGCGACCTTGGCCGGCACGCCGTCCTTGTCGTAACGCTTGAAGTCGACCAGCCGGTACGCCTGCTTGTGACCGCCGCCGATGTGCCGGGTGGTGATCTTGCCGGTGTTGTTCCGGCCGCCGGTCTTCGGACTGGGCACCAACAGCGACTTCTCGGGGGTGTCGCGGGTGATCTCGGCGAAATCGGCCACCGAGGACCCGCGGCGTCCCGGCGAGGTCGGCTTGTATTTGCGAATAGCCATGGTTCGTCTCTCCTGCTGCTCAGGCCGCCGGGCCCGAGAAGATGTCGATCCGCTCGCCGTCGGCAACCGTCACGATCGCTCGCTTGGTGTCGGGGCGCTTGCCGGTGCCGTACCGGGTCCGGCGCTTCTTGCCGGGCCGGTTGATCGTGTTCACGCCGAGGACCTTGACCTTGAAGATCTGCTCGACCGCGATCTTGATCTCGGTCTTGTTGGCGCCCGGCGCGACCAGGAACGTGTACTTGTTCTCGTCCAGCAGGCCGTAGCTCTTCTCGCTGACCACCGGCGCGAGCAGGACGTCGCGGGGATCCGCCTTCTTGACGGTGCTCACTTCTCCTCCTCCTCGTCGGTGTCGGTGCCCTGCGCCTGGCGCAGTGCCTCGTCGTCGATGCCGAGCACCTCGTCGGCCGAGGCGTTCACCTTCAGCTCGTCGTTCGTCGGCTCACTGGTGTCGTCGTCCGCCGCCTCGGCGGCCTCCGACTCGGTGGCGACGGCCTTCGCCGACTTGCCGCCGACCGGGCCGGCCACGAACGCGTCCAGCGCGGCGCTGGTGAAGACGATGTCGTCGTTGACCAGCACGTCGTACGCGTTCAGCTGGTCCACCGCCAGCGCGTGCACGGTGGCAACGTTGCGCAGGCTGATCCAGGCGAGGTCCTCGTCGCGGTGCAGCACGACCAGCACCTTGCTCGACTCGGTCGCGGCCTTGATCGCGGCCAGCGCGGTCCTGGTGGACGGCGCATCGCCGAAGGTCAGGTCGGAGACCACGTGCACCCGGCCCTCGCGGGCCCGGTCCGAGAGCGCCCCGCGGAGCGCGGCGGCGATCATCTTCTTCGGGGTCCGCTGGGCGTATCCATGCGGGTGCGGGCCGTGCACGACGCCGCCACCGACGTACTGCGGGGCGCGGACCGAGCCCTGTCGGGCGCGGCCGGTGCCCTTCTGCCGGTACGGCTTCTTGCCACCGCCACGGACGTCACCGCGGGTCTTGGTCGAGTGGGTGCCCTGCCGCGCTGCGGCCAGCTGGGCCACCACGACCTGGTGGATCAACGGAATGTTGGCGGTGACGTCGAACAGCTCGCCGGGGAGCTCGGCCGTGCCGGCCTTGCTGCCGGTGGGATCCAGGACGTCAACCGAACGGTCGGCGCCAGTCGGGGAAATCACTACCTTCTCGCTCACGCCGACTCTCCCTTCTTGCTGGCGGTGCGCAGCACGATCAGGCCGCCCTTGTTGCCCGGGATCGCTCCCTTGACCAGGATCAGCCCGCGCTCGGCGTCGACCGCATGGACGGTGAGGTTCTGCACGGTGACCCGCTCGTTGCCCATCCGGCCGGCCATCCGGAGGCCCTTGAAGACCCGGCCCGGGGTGGCGCAGCCGCCGATGGAGCCCGGCGAGCGGTGCTTGCGGTGCACACCGTGACTGGCTCGCAGGCCGCCGAAGCCGTGCCGCTTCATGACACCTGCGGTGCCCTTGCCCTTGCTGATCCCGGTCACGTCGACGATCTCGTCGGCGGCGAAGACCTCGGCGGTCAGCTCCTGGCCGAGCGTGTATTCGCTGGCGTCCGACGTACGGATCTCGGCGAGGTGCTTACGCGGGGTGACGTCGGCCTTCGCGAAGTGACCGGCGTCGGGCTTGGTGACCTTCTTGGCCTTGACGGCCCCGAAGCCGAGCTGGACGGCGGAATAGCCGTCGGACTCCGGCGTACGGACCTGGGTGACCACGCAGGGCCCGGCCTGGATCACGGTGACGGGGACGACCTTGTTGTTGGCGTCCCACAGCTGGGTCATCCCGAGCTTCGTGCCCAGGATCCCCTTCACGGTGTGTTCAGTCTTGGCGCTCATCTGTCCTTGAGTCCTCAGAGCTTGATCTCGATGTCGACGCCCGCCGGCAGGTCGAGCCGCATCAGCGAGTCGACGGTCTTCGGGGTCGGATCGATGATGTCGATCAGCCGCTTGTGCGTGCGCATCTCGAAGTGCTCGCGGCTGTCCTTGTACTTGTGCGGGGACCGGATGACGCAGTAGACGTTCTTCTCGGTCGGCAGCGGCACCGGGCCGGCGACGCGGGCACCCGTCCGGGTCACCGTGTCGACGATTTTGCGCGCCGAGCTGTCGATGACCTCGTGGTCATAGGCCTTGAGCCTGATGCGGATCTTTTGTCCCGCCACAGTTCGTCCTCACTTCGTGCTTCCGGTTGTCTCCGACCCCCGAGGTCGGGTGTGTCGCGCTCCATGGGCACACATCACTTGCGGGTAGGCCCTGCAAGGGGTGGTCCGGCTCGGGAAGCCGGGCGGCCCGGGAGTCTCGCGGTGCGGCGTCCTCGCACTGTCCCGGAAACTGGTGAGAATCCGATCCTGCGCATGGCACGCCCCGGCGACCCCGTCGGAGGCAACCTGACAATACTGTCAGGTTCTGCACGCCGGATCAAATCCCCGCCCGACCAGCACTGCAATGGTCGGTGCCGGCCCTCGATCGCGGCGAACCAGCATCCGAGTGTAGCCGGTCCCCAGACTCCCGCCGAGTGCCGGAAATCGGGGCCCGGGCGACCCAGACCGTACGAAACTCCGGCGAATGCCGGAAATCGAGCTCGGCGCTGCGTCGGCGAGCCCATTCCCGCGATGGCCCACGCGTGCCAGGCTGATCAGTGTGACCACCGACACATCCCCCGCCCCCGCCGCCCCCGCGAAGACGTTTTTCGGCCAGCCGAGGCTCCTCGCGAACCTGTTCGGCGTCGAGATGTGGGAGCGGTTCTCCTTCTACGGGATGCAGGGCATCCTGCTCATCTACCTCTACTACTCCGTCGAGCAGGGTGGCCTCGGCATCGACCAGGTGACGGCCACCAGCATCGTGGGCGCGTACGGCGGGCTGGTCTATCTCTCCACCATCCTCGGCGCGTGGCTCGCGGACCGGCTGGTCGGCCCGGAGCGGATGCTGTTCTACGCCGCCTGCCTCGTGATGCTCGGTCACATCTCGCTCGCCCTGCTGCCCGGGCTGACCGGGGTCGGGGTCGGCCTGGTCTGTATCGCGGTCGGCAGTGGCGGGGTCAAGGCCAACGCCACCTCACTGGTCGGCACTCTGTACACCCCGCAGGACCCTCGCCGCGACGCCGGCTTCTCGATCTTCTATCTCGGCATCAACCTCGGCGCCCTGCTCGGGCCGCTGCTCACCGGGCTGCTGCAGTCCACCCTCGGCTTCCACTGGGGCTTCGGGCTGGCGGCGGTCGGGATGGCGATCGGACTGATCCAGTACTCGATCGGCCGCAAGAACTTCACCGACGAGGCCCGCGCCGTGGCGAACCCGCTCCCCCGCGAGCAGCGGAAGATCGCGATCATCGTCGCTGCCGCTGCGGCGCTGGTGATCGCGGTCCTGGCCCTCACCGGCGTCCTCAAGGCGGACCGGTTGGCCAACATCGTCGTCGGGGTGACGCTGGTCGCCGCGATCGCGTACTTCGTCATCATCCTGCGCAGCCGGCAGGTCACCACCACCGAGCGCCACCGGGTGATCGCCTTCATTCCCCTCTTCATCGCCAGCTCGACGTTCTGGGCGCTCTACCAGCAGCAGTTCACCGTGGTCACCATCTATTCCGACAAGCAGCTGAACCGGAATCTGTTCGGCTGGGAGATGCCGGTCGCCTGGGTGCAGTCGATCAACCCGATCTTCATCATCATCCTGTCCGGCGTCTTCGCGGCCATCTGGACGAAGCTCGGCGATCGGCAGCCGTCGACGCCGGTGAAGTTCGCCGCCGGCACGGTGATCATGGGAATCGCTTTTCTGCTGTTCCTGCCGATGGCGAGCACCGAGCCGAACAGTGCCCCGTTGCTGGGCCTGATCGGGATCTTGTTCGTGTTCACCATCGCCGAGCTGCTGCTCTCACCGGTCGGGTTGTCGGCCTCCACCAAGCTCGCGCCCAAGGCGTTCCATACCCAGATGGTCGCGCTGTTCTTCCTCTCCATCGCGCTCGGCACGGCGATGGCCGGGGTCCTGGCCGGCTACTACAGCGACCAGACCCAGGTGACGTACTTCAGCATCCTCGGCGGAATTGCCATCGTCGTCGGCGTCGTTCTGTTCCTGCTCAAGAAGCCGATCGAGCGGCTGATGGAGGGCGTCCGCTGAGGCCGGCTCTCCCCGGCATCACTCACTCGCCGACTTGACATGTGACCTTTTGGTCACCTATTGTTGCCGGTGATGGACGACGACCTCGTGTTCGACGATCTAGTGTTCAGAGCCCTGGCCGATCCCACCCGGCGTCAGCTGCTCGACGCGCTGCGCGAGCGGGACGGTCGCACTCTCCGGGAGTTGGAGGACGTCGTCGCCGAGCAGTCCGAGATGACCAGGTTCGGGGTGATGAAGCACGTCAAGGTGCTGGTCGAGGCCGGGTTGGTGACCACCCGGCGGAGCGGCCGGCACACCCTGCACCACCTGAACCCGGTCCCGATCCGGCTGATCCACGATCGCTGGATCTCCCGCTACACCGAGTCGAAGGTCGCCGCGCTGAGCGACCTCAAGCACGCATTGGAGTCGACCCATGACTGAGGTTGCCGCATCCTCGCCAACTCTGGTCTTCGTGACCTACATCAGGGCCACGCCGGAACTGGTCTGGGAGGGCATCACCAGCAACGAGTTCCGTCAGCAGTACTTCCACGGCTCACGGGCCGAGACCAGCTGGGAGGTCGGATCCCCGTTCCGCTCGTACGGGCCCGAGGGCCAGCTCTGGGGCGACAACGAGATCCTGCAGTACGACCCACCGAAGGTGCTGTGCCACACCTGGCGCAGCCTGTACGACCCCGGGCTGGCCGCCGAACCGGACAGCCGGGTGACCTGGACCGTCGAGGTCGATCCCAACCACCCGAGCGTGACCAAGCTGACCGTGGTGCACGACCAGCTCGAGCGCTCGCCGCTGACCGCCGAGAGCGTACGCGGGTGGAGCTTCATCGTCGCCGGCCTCAAGACGGTCCTGGAGACGGGCCGTCCGCTCTCCTGACCGCCCAGCCCGGTCGATCGCTCGGGCCCCCACCTCCAGCCCCAGCACCGGGCCATCCCGCCGGGAGCCGATCCGGCGGGCGCGCGACCGGTCCGCGCAGAGCGGGCGTCAGACCGCGATCGCGCCGTCGACGCCGGGCTGGACGTGGCCGCCGACCCAGATCTCGCCGTCCTCGGCGCGGACGTACACCCGGCCGCGGCGACCGAGGACGGTGCCCTGCGCGGCGACGTAGGAGCTGGGCAGTCGACCGGATCCGATCAGCCACTGGGCCAGCGACGCGTTCAGGCTGCCGGTCACCGGGTCTTCGGCCGTCCCGGCGCCGACCGCGAACAGCGCGCGGACCTCGACGTCGCACTCCGAGCCGGCCGGGTAGGCGCCGATCACGCCGACGTCGGGCAATCGACAGCGGCCGGACGGCCGCAGCGCCAGCACGGTCTCGGCGTCGCGGAGCAGCAGGCCGACCCAGCCGGGCCCGTTGTCCACCCACTGCGCGTCGAGGACGGCTGACCGCTCGACCCCGAGCCAACCGATCAGCTCGTCGAGGTCCTCGCCCGAGACCGGACCCGAGCGAAGCCGCGGAGGCGCGGCGAAGGCCAGCAGGTCGCCGTCGATCCTGATCGTCACCAGGCCCGCGCCGCACTCCTGGACGACCCGACCGGCCGTCGCGGGCGAGCCGCCGGCCGCCAGCCAGGCGTACGCGGAGCCGAGCGTCGGATGCCCGGCGAACGGCAGCTCCGTTTCGGTGGTGAAGATCCGGACCCGGTAGTCCGCACCCGGCATCGTGGACGTGAGCAGGAACGTCGTCTCACTGAGATTGGTCCAGCTGGCGATCGCCGCCATCGCCTCGTCGGTCAGATCGTCCGCGTCGTGCACCACCGCCAGTGCGTTGCCTCGGGTGAGCTCATCGGTGAACACGTCGACCTGGGAGAAGCGGTGCATCCACTCATGCTGACAGCACCACCGATCGACGACCTGGGTTGCGATATATGCAACAGTCGTTGCAGCATAAGCCACTGCTGGCCTAGCGTTCCGGTCATCGAACAGGGTCCGGCGATCACAGGCCGGCGGCCCGCAACGGAGCGGAAGGAGACCGGTGGTGAGCTCGATCTCGGTGCCAGCGGAGTTGAAGGACAACAAGGGGTTCCTGCGCAGGATCACCCTGGCCACGGCCTGGGGCGAGGGCCTCGACGGGTACGACCTGGGGATCATCAGCGTCGTCCTCGTGCTGATCAACAAGGAGCTGGGCGTCTCGCCCGGCGTGATCGGACTGATCGCCGCCTCCTCGCTGATCGGCATCTTCGTCGGCGGGCCCGTCTTCGGGTGGTTGACCGACCGGCTCGGTCGCCGTCGGATGTTCACCTTCGACCTCGTGCTGTTCCTGGTGGCGGGGCTCCTCCAGGCCTTCGTCCACCAGGGCTGGCAGCTGCTCGTGCTGCGGCTGATCCTCGGTCTCGCGATCGGCGCGGAGTACGCGATCGGGGCGCCGATGCTGGCGGAGTTCGTGCCGGCCAAGGGGCGTGGCTTCCGGCTCGCGCTGCTCGAGGTCTGCTGGTACGTCGGCTTCTTGATCTCGGTCCTGGTCGGGTACGGAATGCTGGCGCTCGGCGTCGACTGGCGCTGGATCCTCGCGACGAGCGCGATCCCGGCGCTGATCACCCTGTTGCTGCGGATCGGCACCCCCGAGTCGCCGCGCTGGCTGATGAGCCGCGGCCGAACCGAGGAGGCGCGACGGATCATCGACCGCTACCTCGGTGGAGAGGCGTACTACACCCGCGAGGACATCGCCGGCGAGACCGTGCAGCCCGGTGGCATCAAGAAGCTGTTCGCTCCGGCGGTCCGCGGCAAGACGATCTTCGTCTTCGTCTTCTGGGCCTGCCTGGTTGCGCCGTACTTCGCGATCTTCACCTTCGCACCGCAGGTGCTGTCCTCGCTCCACCTCGAAGACGAGCGCGCCGGCGTGATCGCCACCAACGGCATCGCGGCGCTCGGCGCGGTCGTCGGCCTGTTCCTGGTCGAGAAACTCGGCCGGCGGCAGATGCTCATCGCGCCGTTCTGGATCATGGCCGTCGCCCTGTTCGTGGTGGGCTTCTGGGTCGGCGCCCCGGCGGCGATCGTGGTCCTGGCGTTCGGTGCGTACGCCTTCTTCAACGCCATCTCCGGCAACCTGTGCGCGGTCTATCCGGCCGAGGTCTTCCCGACCGAGGTGCGCACCACCGGCGTCGGGATGGCGTCGGCGGTCAGCCGGGTCGGCGCGGCGATCGGCACCTGGTTGCTGCCGATCGGCCTGGTCACCATCGGGGTCGGCCCGTGCATGATCATCGGCGGTGTGCTCTGCGTGGTCGGGGCGCTCGTCTCGCAGTTCATGGCGCCGGAGACGACCGGCCGCAGCCTGACCGACACCGGCACCATGCCGGCGATCCGGCCGAGCGCGGAAGTGGCGGCCTGAGCTCCGATGACCGTCATGATCAACTCATTGCGCCACGGGCAGGCTCTGATCGCTCTGCACCGTAGGGGTTCCGCCCATCCGGCGGGACAGTGGCTCGGCTGCCCGGGCCACGAACCGGCCCAGGGTGTCCAGCCGGTCGCCGATCCGGGCCTTCGGTGCGCTGACGTTGATCGCGGCGGTGATCGTGCCGGTGTAGTCGAAAACCGGAGCGCTCGCCGCCACCACGCCGACTTCGAACTCCTCGTCGGCGGTCGCGTAGCCCTGCTGCCGGACCCGGGCCGCGACCGTCTGCAGGCTCGCAAGGTCGTGGACCGGCTGTCGCTCGGGCAGCTCGGCCGGAGCGAAGGACGCGGCGGGAGCGCTCCACGCGGCCGGGTCGGTCAGCACGGCGAGGTCGTGACCGTGATCGGTGTACCAGGCGGTGAGCTCGTCGTCGGCCCAGTCGCTGAGCAGCACCCAGCCGGACGGCGTCCGCCAGGCGGCGGCGGTCAGGCCCTCCCAGCTGCTGGTCCGGACGTCGAACGGGCTCAGCTCGCTGACCAGGGTCAACACATTGCCGCCGCGCAGCACGCAGAGATGGGTGGTCTCGCCGGTGTGCCGGGCGAGCCAGCGCAAGTACGGCCTGGCCTCGCTGACCAGCGTCGCCTCCCGGGTCCGGGCGGCCATCGCGAACAGCCGGGGACCCAGCCGATACGACCTGGTCGTCTTGTCCCGAGCCACCAGCCCGGCGTCGGCCAGCGTGGCCAGCGCTCGGGAGACCACCGCCTTGTCGCGGCCGGTCAGCTCGGCGATCCGGTTCACCCCGAGCCCGCCGCCGGCGAACGCCTCCGGCCCGCTCAGCAGTTCGAGCAGTTCCACGTCGCGGCCCAGTCCGGAAGAGTTCCGGGGGGGCCGGGCCCGTCGGTCGTCAGCCACGGTCGATCAGTGTAGATGCGTTTTTCGCATCGCTTGTTGTCCGCATAGCAACCATCAGAAGGAGCACGCAGTGAGCACCGGGTATCAGATCGGCGAGAGCTTCGTCGGAGAGGGGGTGAACGCGGCCCACATCAACGTCGTGCACGGCGCGCGCAGCGGGCCGGCCGGGACCGCCTGGGCGACCGCCCTGGCGACCCCCAGCGCCGGCCACGAGCCGTTCGTCGTCGTGCTGAAGCCGTCGCTGCCGGTCAAGCCGCTGACGCTGTTCGTCACCAAGGCCGCTCCGGCCGACGACGACCATGGGCTGCTGATCTGGGGCCCGGCGCAGGCCGGGGTGGCCGGCGGGGTGGCGGACGCGGTGGCGGACGGATCGATCGATCCGGACCAGGTCGACGAGAACGCGCTGATCGTGGCGGTCTGGGTGAACCCGGCCGCCGACGACGCCGACACGGTCTACCGCAACAACCGGACCGCGACGTACGAAGCACTGCGCAACGCCGCGGCCGGACTTCCCCGGCTCGACGACGTGCTCGCCGCCCGGGACGAGACCGCCAACCCCTTCTACACGCCTGCCCGCTGACCGCCGTCCAACGAAAGTCGTGATCATGACCGCCCTGAGCCTCGCTGCTCCGACCACCACAACAACCGACCTCCCGACCGTCGGCTTCATCGGCCTCGGCAACATGGGCTCGGGCATGACCCGCAACCTGCAGGCGCGGCTTCCCGCTCGTCGTCAACGACATCCGCGCGGAGGCCGCCGCCGAGCTGGTCGCCGGCGGCGCGCCTGGGCCGACAGCCCGGCCGAGGTCGCCGCCGACGCGACGTCGTGATCACGATGCTGCCGACGCCGCGGCACGTCGACGCCGTCGTGAACGGTGCCGACGGGCATCCTCGCGGGATCGCCGACGGCGGCACCTGGATCGACATGTCGACGTCGGTGCCCGAGGTGCGCGACCGGGTACGCGCCGAGCACGGCCACCGCGGCCTGCACATTCTCGACGCGCCGGTCAGCGGCATGTCGGTGGGCGCGGCGAACGGCATGCTGCAGATCTTCGTCGGCGGCGAGGCCGACGACGTCGCGCGGCTGCGGCCGGTGTTCGAGGCGATGGGCGACCCCGAGCGCATCCTGCACGTCGGCGGCCACGGAGCGGGCTACGCGGTGAAGCTGATGATCAACCAGCTCTGGTTCTCGCACCTCGTCGCCACCGCCGAGGTGCTGGCGATCGGCGTGAAGGCCGGCGTCGACCTCGGGGTTCTGCGGGACGCGCTGGTCGCGAGCCCGGCGAACAGCAACTTCGTCGAGAACGACGTGCTGTCGCATCCTGGACGACGGCGACTACGACGAGGGCTTCGCGATCGCGCTGGCCTGCAAGGACCTCGGGCTGTCGATCGACCTCGCCCGCTCGGTCGGGGTGCCGGCCGAGCTGTCGGCCTGGTCGAGCAGATCTACCGCCGGGCGAGGGCGCAGTACGGCGACCGGGCCGGCGAGATGACGCCGTTCAAGCTGTACGAGGACCTGATCGGCACGCGAGCTCCGTCTGGACGCGCGCCGCGATGACGGCGACGCTGCCCGGACCGACGTGGAGCCGAGCTGCTCGACCGCGTTCCCGACGGGGCTGTTCGTCGGACGGGCATGGCGGGACTCCGCGGCCGGCGCCACGTTCGACGTGGTCGACCCGGCCACCGGCGGCGTGCTCGCGCGGGTCGCCGACGCGACGCCCGCCGACGGAGCTCGCGGCGCTCGACCGCGGCGGCCGCCGCTCAGGCGCGACTGGGCGGCGACCGCCGCCGCGCGTCACGGGCCGAGATCCTGCGGCGCGCGCTATCGAAGTCGTCACCGCGCGGGCCGAGGACTTCGCGCTCGGCGATGACGCTGGAGATGGGCAAGCCGCTGGCGGAGTCGCGGGCGAGGTCGCGTACGGCGCCGAGTTCCTGCGCTGGTTCTCGGAGGAGGCCGTCCGTGATCTCCGGCCGGTACGCGACCGCACCGGACGGGGCGAACCGGCTGCTGGTGGCGAAGCGCCCGGTCGGGCCGTGGCTGTTCATCACGCCGTGGAACTTCCCGCTGGCGATGGCGACGCGCAAGATCGCGCCGGCGCATCGCGGCGGGCTGCACGATGGTGCTGAAGCCGGCCGACCTGACCCCGCTGACCGCGCTGCTGCTGGCCGAGGTGCTGGCGGAGGCGGGCGTACCCGGCCGGCGTGTTGAACGTCATCCCGACCACGCGACGCCGGGGCGGTGACCGGCCCGCTGCTGGCCGATCGCCGGCTGCGCAAGCTGTCGTTCACCGGCTCGACCGCGGTCGGCGCGAAGCTGATCGCCGACTCGGCGGACCAGGTGCTGCGACGTGTCGATGGAGCTCGGCGGCAACGCGCCGTTCCTGGTGTTCGACGATGCCGACCTCGACGCGGCCGTCGAGGGCGCGCTGGCCGCCAAGCTGCGCAACGGCGGCGAGGCGTGCGTCGCGGCGAACCGCTTCCTGGTGCACGACACCATCGCCGGCGAGTTCACGGCGCGGCTGGTCGGAACGGATGGCGCGGACTACCGGGTCGGCCGCGGCACCGAGCCCGGACTGCACGCTGGGGCCGCTCGTCGACGAGGCGGCCACGCGCGAGAAGGTGCCGACCTGGTGGCCGACGCGGTCGACGACGGGGCGCGCGATCGCGCCGGCGGCGGCTCCCGTGCCGGACCCGGCTACTTCTATCAGCCGACGGTGCTGACCGACGTGCCGCGAGGCGCACGAATCCTCGGCGAGGAGATCTTCGGCCGGTCGCCCCGATCACGACGTTCCGGTCGGAGGACGAGGCGATCCGACTCGGCGAACGCCACCGAGTACGGCCTGGTCTGCTTCGCCTACACGCGCGACCTGAACCGTGCGCTCCGGCTGGCGGAGCGGCTGGAGACCGGGATGCTCGGGCGTCAACGCCGGGCGTCGTCTCGAACCCGGCCGCCCCGTTCGGCGGCGTGAAGCAGTCCGGGCTCGGCCGCGAGGGCGGCTTCGAGGGGATCGAGGAGTACCTCGAGACGCCGGTACGTCGGCATCGCCGACCCGTTCGCGAACACTCCGGCACGGACTGAAGGACGTCGATGCATGGACCTCACGGACTTCGGCACGGACACGTTCTCGCTGGCGGGAAGGAGCGCGATCGTCACCGGCGGCAACACCGGCCTCGGCCGAGCGTTCACCGTCGCGCTGGCGAAGGCGGGCGCGGATGTCTTCGTGCCGAGCGCTGGCCGACGACGACGGGACGACCGCCGCAGCTGGTGGAGGAGCGCGGCCGCACGCTATGAGTTCGCCGAGTCCGACATCACCGGCACCGGGCGTCCGGCGCGGATCGTCGACGCGTGTGTCGGCCGCGCTCGGCGGGGTGGACATCCTGGTGAATTCGGCCGGGATCAGCCTGCTCGCCGACGTCGACGGAATTCGAGCCGGTCACGAATGGGACCCGATGCTCGCGGTGAACCTGACCGCGGCGTTCGAGCTGCGCGCACGAGGCGAGCGCGGCGGATGATCGCCGCAGGGCGCGGGCAAGATCATCAACATCGCCTCGCTGTTCTCCTTCCTCGGCGGCAAGTCAGTCGCCGGCGTACGCGGCCACGAAGGCCGGCATCGTCGGCTTCACCAAGGCGTACGCGGACGAGCTGGGCGGAGTACGGCATCCAGGTCAACGCGATCGCCCCCGGCTACTTCGAGACGGCGCATCACCGAGCGGACGCGCTCCGACGCGGCCGCCAACGCGCGCATCGTCGACCACATCCCCGCCGGCCGCTGGGGCGACCCGGCCGACCTCATGGGAGCGCTGGTGTTCCTGGCCAGCCGCGCCTCCGACTACGTCAACGGCCACGTGCTGGTCGTCGACGGCGGCTACCTCGTCCGCTGATCCCGCTCCCGAACCACCACCCGAACCACTCTCGAACGCAAGGACACCGATCCATGGCTGCTTCCCGCTCCGCCCTCTCGCCGCGACCGAGATCGTCGAGCGGCTCGACCGAGCTGCTCGGCGCCGACCAGGTCGACACCGACGACGCCGAGCTGCGAGAGGCCAGCGTCGACCGCTTCAAGAAGTACACTGCGGTACACGGCATCTTCGACGGGCCCGATCCCGGCGGCCATCGCCTATCCGCGATCGCACCGCGGAGGTCGCCGCCGTGCTCCGAGTTCGCGGACGAGAACCTGATCGACGTCGTGCCCGCGCACCGGCCGGACGGCCACCGAGGGCGGCCTCGAGACGGTGGTCGAGGACACGATCGTGCTCGACGGCTCTCGGATGGACGCGATCCTCGACGGATCGACCCGATCGACATGATGGTCACCGTGCAGTGCGGCGTTCCGCTGCAGGTGCTCGAGGACACCCTCCGGGCGCAGGGTCTGACGACCGGCCACTCGCCCCAGTCGAAGCCGCTCGCCCAGTACGGCGGGCTGGTCGCGACGCGATCGATCGGCCAGTTCTCGACGCTCTACGGCGGCATCGAGGACATGGTCGTCGGTCTCGAGGCGGTCCTCCCGGGCGGACGGCGTCACGCGGATCAAGAACGTCCCGCGGCGTGCGCCGGCCCGGACATCCGGCACCTCGTGATCGGCAACGAGGGCGCGCTCTGCTTCATCACCGAGGTGACGATCAAGGTGTTCCGCTACCAGCCGGAGAACAATCGCTTCTTCGGGTTCCTCGTCGACGACTTCGGCGACGGCGTCGACCGGGCTGCGCGAGCTGATCACCGCGGGCTACCGGCCCTCGTGTCGCGCGGCTGTACTCGCCGGAGGACGCCGCGGCAGCACTTCGCCGCACGTCTCCGACGGCAAGAACGTCGTCGTGCTGGTCGCCGAGGGCCCCAAGCGCATCGCCGACGCGACCGCCGACGGCGATCGCAGGAACGTCTTCGCCGGCGAGCCTGTCGAGCAGGTCGACGATCCAGCGGATCGAGACTGGTTCGACAACCTCAACTGGGGCCAGGACAAGATCGACGCCGAGAAGCGAGACGATGCTGGAGACCCGCACTCGGGTACACCACCGAGGTCTCGGTCGACTGGTCGCGGGTGACCGAGCTGTACGACGTCGATGATGGAGCGGATCCGGACCGAGTTTCGACCGGGCCGACGACCTGACGATGCTCGGCGCGCATTCGTCGCACAGCTACCAGACCGGGACGAACCTGTACTTCGTCTACGACTACGAGATCAACTGCGAGCCGCGCGAAGAGATCGAGCAGTACCACAAGCCGCTGAACGGGATCATCGTCGAGGAGGCGCTGCGGCTCGGTGGGTCGATGGTGCATCACCACGGCGTCGGCAAGTACCGCACGCACTGGGTCGCCGAGGAACACGGCAGCTCCTACGACCTGCTGACCACGCTGAAGCAGGCGTTCGACCCGAACGGGATCATGAACGCAGGAACGCTGATCCCCCTGTCTTGATCACCCTGTCTTGATCACCCCTGATCACCCTGGCCCGAGCCGACCCGAAGAAAGCCGATCATGCCCACCCATCTCCTCGCGATCGACCAGGGCTCGCAGAGCACGAAGGTGACGATCTTCGACGAGCGCGGCCGGCCGTGACCGAGGCCCGACAGTCGCTGCGGCCGATACGACACCCCGGTTCCCGGGCGCGCTGTCCATCCCGACGACGACCTGTGGGACTCACTGGTCGCCACCTGTGGCGACGCGATGACCCGCTATCCGGGCGATCCCCGCGACATCGCAGGGATCGGGTTGTGCACGATCCGGTTCTGCCGGGCCTATCTGGACGCTGACGGGCTGCTCACCGAGCCGGTGCTGAGCTGGATGGACGATCGGGCGCACCGGCCGGTCGAGCCGGGGGCGTCGCGGGTTCGCCATGTGACCACATCCTCGGGCTACCTCGGCCACCGGCTGACCGGTGAGTTCGTCGACACCGCGGCGAACTATCAGGGGATGTGGCCGATCGACGCGGAGGTTGCGGACTGGTCGTCCGATCCGGCCGCCTACATCCGCACCGGTATGTCGCGTGAGGTGCTCTTCGACCTCGTCCAGCCGGGAGCGAAGATCGGCACGATCACTGCGTCGGCGGGGGAAGCGACCGGCCTACCGGCCGGGCTGCCGGTCTTCGCCACCGCCAACGACAAGGCAGTCGAGGCGCTCGGCTGCGGGCTGCGCGACGAAAGCACGGTGCTGCTGTCCCTCGGGACGTACATCGCGGCGATGACGGTCGGCTCGTCCGCGCACGACGGCGGGGATGCGTACTGGGTCAACGCGGCCTCGGAGCCGGGCCGATATCTCTATGAGAGCAACGGAATCCGGCGTGGGATGTGGACCGTCAGCTGGTTCCGGTCGCTGCTGGCCGACGGGTCGGTCGACCTGCAGGACCGGCTCAACGAAGAGGCTGCGGCGGTGGAGCCGGGCGGCAACGGCCTGTACGCGATCATGGACTGGCTGGCCCCCGATCATGCCCCGTTCCGGCGCGGCGCCCTGCTGGGCTTCGACGGGTCGCAGGGTCGGGCGCACATCTACCGGTCCATTCTCGAGGGCATCGCGCTGACCATGCACGGGCACACGGCGACGATGGAGGCGGCTCTGGGCCGTCACCACGACGCGGTGCTGGTCTCCGGCGGCGGGTCGCGGTCCGACCTGATGATGCAGATCGTTGCCGATGTCTTCGATCGGCCGGCGCTGCGGACGACGGTCACCGACGCGGCCGGGGTGGGGGCTGCGATCTGCGCCGCGGTCGGCCTCGGGGTCCATCCCGACTGGGCGACGGCCGCCGACGCCATGACTACCGTCGAGCGGACCTTCGAGCCGCGGTCGGCCGAAGTGGCGACGTACGCCGAGATCGGCCGCCGGTACACCGGTCTGACCGGCTTCACCGATCCCCTGTTCGCGTTCCTGAACGGCTCCCCCGGCTGATCACGACAAGAACGGCGAGCAGGATCAGTTGGACGATGAGCGCCGTCGGCGCCACACCACGAGGACATGGCGGACGATTCTGCCGTGCGTCCCAGCGGGATGGTCGGCGAGGTTGTCGACGTCGACCGTGGTCGTACGGGCCACGGCCCATAGCCAACGGGAGTCGGACTTCCACGACGGATGAGCAAGACCAAGGGTGGATGTCTCGCGGAGATCTGGTCGGCAGACTCGCGGTCATGGTGGACATGCGACGCTCCCCAGGCCGGTATGCGCTTTGGACTGTTCTTCCGCTGACCGTGTTCGTTGCGGGCACCGCGGCCGTGATCCTCGGCCCGCCGATCTTCGCGGATGACGACGGACTGGGCACCGGCCTGCTGATGGTCACGGCGTACGGGTTCGTGGCTTTCGTCTGCGGTGGCCTCGAAGGCGTATCCGGCGTGCCGCTGCCGTTGGTGGCAGTCCGGTGGGTGGTCGTGGCGTCGACGACCGCTGTCACGATCGGGGTTTGCAACTATTGGGGCTACTTCGGGCAAGGCATCGGCTCATTCGGGTACGAACTGGTCGACAGCGTGGTCCTCTTGTCGATCTTGATCGCGGGATCGGCTGCGCTGGGAAGCATCCTCGGACGCTGCGTGCTCGGGACCCGGTCCGCGGACCCGAGCGATGACCGGACCTGAGCGCTCATGCCGGCCACGAGAATCGGTCCCTCGACGGCGGCGCGCCGAGCCCGCCACGCGGGGACCGCCGCGCCGGAGTCCGACGAGGGACGGATTCTCGTGGTCAACCGTGCGATCGGCCCGGGGCGGACGGTGTGTACGTCGCCAGTGTCAGCTGGTCGCGGCGCTCCAGCGAGACCAGGTCCAGCGGCACCGGATGGTCGAAGAGCGTGTCACCGGCACCGGCGAACGACGGAAACGTGAACAGCCGGTACTCGTCGACGGCCGCGGCCGCCTGCAGCGCCCGGACCACACTCCGACTGCCGATCACGACCAGGTCCTGCCCGGCCGCGATCCGGGCGGCACCCTCGACGAGCTCGCCGTCCAGCCGCCGCGAGTTCGACCACGCGCCCAGGTCGGGCGCGCCACGGCTCACGACGTATTTCGGGATGGCGTTCATCGCGGTCGAGAACGGGTCGGTCCGAGTCGGCCAGAGCCGGCTGAAGTGCTCCCAGGTGTGCCGCCCGAACAGCAACGCTCCGGTTTCCATGATCGGCCCGAGGGCGAACTTGTCGCCGGCGATCGCCTCGGGCCCGAACCGGAAGGCCCAACCGCCGAACGATGTGCCGGACCGGCCGTCCGGGTCCTCGACGACGCCGTCGAGGGTGACGAACTGGATGACGATGATCTTGCCGCGGTCGGGCATCTGGAATCCTCCGAGAACTCTTCGAGCGGTCCGACGACCACCCGTCACAGATACATACCGGCGATCGAGTCCCGACTCATCGCAGCACGGGTGGCAGTCCGAAGACCTCGAAGACCGCCGGGTCGGCGAACACGCTGACCCGCACCACCCGGTCTTCGTCGAGGGTGAGGACCTGAAGCGAGTGGGCCGCCCGGTCGACGTACGCGGCGAAGCCGGCCTCGCCGTTCGCCCACACCGGCACGGTCCGCCAGCCGGTGCCCCGGGTCCGGTAGACGCGGGCCATGAAGCCCGCGTATGCGTCGCTGCCGACGTACCAGTTCCACATCGGCGGCATCTCCAGCACGACGTCGCGCGCCAGCAGCGCGGTGATCGCGGCGACGTCGGCGCGCTCGAAGGCGACGACGTACCGATCGACGACCGCCCGCTGCTCCGCCGGCGCGCGGGGCACCTCATGCAGGTCGACCGAAGCCTCCGCCAATCGAGCCCGGGACCGCTGGAGGGCACTGTTCACGGCTGCGGTCGTCATCCCGAGCGCGTCCGCGACCTCGGCCGCCGGCACGTCGAGCGCCTCGCGCAGCAGGAGCGCGGCCCGCTGTCGGGCGGGCAGCAACTGCAGGGCCGCGACCAGGGCGAGCCGGAGCTGCCCGCGCTGCTCCTCAGCCGTCGCCGGATCGACCGGAATCGGGACCAGCCACGGCACCTCGCCGCCGGGCGCGAACGCCGCATCCGGGTCCTCGAACCGCTCGCCGACCCCGGATGGCAGCGGCCGCGAGCGGCCCTTCTCCAGCGCGGTCAGGCACGCGTTGGTGGCGATCCGATAGAGCCAGGTCCGTAGCGACGCCCGGGTCGGGTCGTAACGGTCGGCGGCCCGCCACGCCCGCAGCATCGTCTCCTGGACGACGTCCTCCGCATCGATCGGCGAGCCCAGCATCCGGTAGCAGTGCACGAGCAGCTCGCGACGGTATGGTGCGACCTCCGTCTCGAAGTCCGCAGCCAGGCCGATCACGGTGGAACGCCTCCTTACGCCGTGAGGGCGCGGAAGCGGATTCCCCACTCGTCGGTCAACACGTGGACCTCGGCAAAGCCTGCGTCCCGAAGCCGGGTCTCCAGCGTCTCCGGCGGAATCGGATTGCAGGTGTCGTTCTCGTGCAGCTCGCGGAAGTCCGGGCCGTCCAGACTGTCGGAGCCGGCGAACACACCGCCCGGGACGAGCAGCCGCCGGGCCTCCGCGAAGATCGCATCCTGCTTCTCGTCGGTCGGCACGTGGTGCAGCATCGTCAGGCAGACGACCGAGTCGGCCGAGCCGTCCGGCAGTCCGGTCCCGGCGGCGTCGGCCCGGACCACTCGAACGCCGGGCCGGCCGGCCAGTCGCTCGCCGAGGCTCGACGCGAGCTCCGCATCGATCTCGACGGCGACGAGGTTCTCGCTCAGCGCGGCCAGCAGCTCGGTGGTCACGCCGGGACCGGGCCCGAACTCGACGGTCCGGCGGCCGAGGTCGACGCCGTCAAGAGCCGACGGCAAAATCCAACGAGCCACCGCGTCGGCCCACTCGGGGCTGGCGCAGAGCGCGAGATGACGCTCATTCACAGCGTCGACGATAGCGGTCACGCCCGGCAGTTCGTCGGGGACGACCTCCGGGCGCAACCGCTTGCGGAACGCCGCTACCGGGTCGTGATCACCAACGAGTGGTGCCCGGCGCCGGCCGGTACGGTCACCTCGAGCCCGCGGTTCGTGGTCCGGACCAGATAGCTCGCGGCGCGGTGCCCGTCCAACCGGACGGAGCGGATCGAGGCGTTCCGGGGCAGCGTCTGCCCCACCTCGAGCCGGACTCCCCGCAACTCGTGCGTCGAGACGTCGGTTGTGTAGGTGGTTCCGGTGTGCCGGGCCGCCACATCGGCGGACCCGTCGCCCAGCCGGATGTTCTCACCGGCGACCCGCTTCTGGTCCTGCGGCACCTGCGGCACGATGCTCAGCCGGTTCCGGCCGAGATCGGGCCGGACGCCGAGCCACTGGTGGACGACCGCCCACGCGGTGCCGTAGTTGCCCCAGGCCTGCATGAACATCGAGCGGCAGGTCCAGCAGCGGTCGATGTTGGCACCCTGGTCCGGGGACGGGAAGATCTCCGGCATGGCGCCGGGCTGCTCGTCCGGCGTACCGCCCGTCTCCGGCTCGGCGAACATCGTCTCGGCCAGCGCGTTGGTGTAGCGACCCTGCTGGTCGGCCGCCAGCCGGCCGTAGTTGCCCTCGCCGATCGACTGGATCGACGTGGTCAGCCCGAAGATCACCTTCTCGCCCTTGCCGTCCGCACCGCCGCCGCAGCCGGTGTGGAACAGCCCGCGGTTCAACGGCCGCGAGCCGCTGTAGCAGTCGTTCTGCCGTCCGGCCAGGGCCGTCGTCCCGTGTCCCTGCGGGGCGAGACCGGGCACGGTCTGCCCGTTCACGACCAGCTCGGCGTCCATCGGGGTCTGGCCGATCCAGTGCTTCTGGAACGACTGCGCATTGTCGGCGCCGAGCGAGTCGGCGTACTGCGCGGCCGCCGCGTACCACCAGGTCTTGTCGAACCGGTTCCGTAGGTCGCTACCCAGCTTGGTCGCCCAGCGGTACGTCGCGGTGTCGCCCTCGGCCTTCGCCATGTCCGCGAGGTCGTACAGGCCGCGGATGAAGTACACCGTGTTGTCCAGCTTCTCCGGCCCCATCCCGGTCCGCTCGACGTTGCCGAGACCCTCCGGCCAGCCGTCCCCGTCGGCGTCGAGCTTGCTGACCACGTAGTGCAGGTTGCGCTTGGTGAAGTCATAGTTGGCGTTCAGGAACTTCTGATCGCCCGTCCAGCGCCAGACGAGCGCGACCGCGCTGGGGAACTTCACCGTCTCGTCGGTGTTGAAGTCGTACGAGGTGGTGCCGTCCGCGTTCGCTGTCCGTGAGTCGTGACCGAAGTAGACCGAGCCGTCGGAGACCACCTCGTGGGTGACGACCCCGGACCGGTTGTTCAGCAGATCGGAGACCTTCCGGAGCGTGTTCAGGTGGCCCTTGATCGCATCGAACTGGCCGACCGAAACGGCGGCGAACGAGGTGTACTCCGCGTCGGTCCCGAAGATCCACGGATAGTCGGGATAGCCGGCGCCGATCCAGGTCGCCTTGTCGACCGTGCCGAGCGAGGCGGGGAACTGCTTGCCCTGGTTGGTCCAGCGGATCTGCAGGTCGCGGGCCTGCAGGGTCAGGTCGGCCATATTCTGCTTGCCCCAGTCGACCGCCTGTGCGAGCTTCGGGTCGCCGGGCAGCTGGAGCTGGGTCTTGGCCGCCACCGCGCGCCGGGTCTTGATCTTGGTCCGCAGCTCCTTCGCCGGATCCTTCAGCAGCTTGGTCAGCTCCGAGCGGGCCTGCGCGCTGCCCTGGTCCGAGCCCGCGACACCGAGCCAGATCGTCCGGGAACCGTGCGCGGGCAGCTTCACGTCGTACGTGAGCCGGCCGCCGGTGCCGTTGCCGAACGGGCCGTCGTCACACGCGGACGGCTTCGGATCGCTCGGCGCGCCCGTTTCCTTCCCGGTGCACCGGTGTCCCGGCCGTGGCCCGTAGTAGGAGTCGCCGATCGCCCCGGTCGACGGCCGGAGGGCGGTTCCGACCATGGCCGCGTAGTGGTGGGTCGGTGCGCCGGGCAGCGCACCGTCGTCGGTGAAGACCAGCCGCTTGCCGTCGTAGCTGCCCTTGTCCGGCAGGTTGTCGCTGGCGTTCGGGGTGATCCCGTCGAAGCCCCAGGGATACTGCCCCATCAGCTCGGAGTGGGCGTCGACCGCGAGCTTGGTGGTGCGCGCCTTGCCGGGGTTGCGGATAGTCAGTCCGAACAGCACGCCGCGTCGGCCGTCGGGCGCGACGTCGGTCCGGGTCACCCCGAGACCCGCGGTGGTCGGCAGGTCGTACCGGGTGTAGCCCCAGCCGCTGGTGAACTTCTTCGCCGGGCCGACCCACGTCCCGTCCAGCCCGAACCAGACCCCGTCGAGCAGTTTCACCGGCGGCGTCCAGATCCCGCCCATCTCGCCGGTGATGTGCCAGCCGTTGGCGTAGAAGCCGCCGTCCTCGAAGCCCAGCGAGTACGCCCTCGTGCCGGCCGCGACCTCCCGGCGGTCAGCCAGCCGGGTGCTCACCGACAGCTCGCTGCCCTTCGCCGCCTGCGCCGCCACGCCCTGAGCCTGAGCCACTGCGCTCGCGCCCTGAGCTTGTCGAAGGGCACCCGGCGGAGCAGCCGACGGCGAGGCGAGGGCCGGACTGACCACCAGGGCCAGTCCAACGGTGAGAGTTCCTGCGGCTACCCAATGGGTTCTCGAGCTGCGTGGCTTCACGATGGCCCCTTTCGGTTCGACGGTGAACACGACCAGGCGGCGTCAAGCCGGGTCATGGTTCCACCGCCCCGAACGATCAGCCGTTGGCGGGCTTACCCGCTCCCGTCGGAGCCAAACACGGCTCGCCGCCCCGACCACTCCCGGGCCAGCATCGCGTAGTCCGCCTCGCTGCTCAGTTCGCCCTTGAACCACTCGTTCTCGATCAGCTCGGCCTCCTGCCGAAAGTCGAGCCGGGTGAGCAGAGCCCGCGACCGTCCATTCCTGGTGTCGACCCGGGCGACCACCCGGCGCGCCTCCAGAAGGTCGAACGACAAGGCCAGCAGGGCGCGGACGGCCTCCGTCGCATAGCCGTGCCCGGTCTGCGAGCCGGCGAAGATGTAGCCGACCTCCAGAGTGCCGTGCTCGACGGAGCGCAGGGCGAGCAGCAGATCGCCGATCAGCTCCCCGGTGTCGGCCCGGACCGCGGCCAGTTCGAGCAGGTCGCCGTCGGACGCCAGACTCGTGTTGCCGAGCTTGCGGACCAGCACCTGCTCCACGCCAGCCCGGTCGCGCGGCGCATACGGGACGTAGCGGACCGCGTCCGGGTCGCTGTGGATCGGCAACAGGGCCTCGACGTCGGAGGCACGCGAACGGGCGCAGCACCAGCCGCTCGGTCCGCAGCGGGCCGGTAAGAGTGAACGGAAGTCGCACGTTCCGATCCTCGCCCAGTTCGCCGCCGTCGTGTCGCCCGGCGACCCGGCGCGCATTCCTCACACGTGTCAGACGTGCGTTGCGGGCGAGTTCGGGTCGATGAGCGACATCGTGCCTCCAACCTGGACGGCCGGACCGGTCTGCGATCCTCGATCGGGTGCGCGTCATCGTTCTCTCCGATACCCATGCCCCGCGCTTCTGGAAGCGGTGCCCGCCCGCCCTGGCGGACCGGCTGGCCGGCGCGGATCTGATCCTGCACGCCGGGGACATCTGCATCCCGGCGGTGCTGGACGAACTGGCGACGTACGCGCCGGTGCAGGCCGTGCTCGGCAACAACGACGGTCCGGACGTCGCCGCGCTCGGAGTTCCGGAGACCGTAGAGCTCGACCTCGAGGGCCTCCGGGTCGGCATGATCCACGACTCCGGTCCCAGGAATGGCCGGCTACCGAGACTGCGGCAGCGGTTCCCGATAGTCGAGCTCGTGATCTTCGGGCACTCCCACATCCCGCTCGACGAGGCCGACGCCTCACTGCGGATCTTCAACCCGGGCTCGCCCACGGACAAGCGGCGCCAGCCCTACGGCACGTTCGGCGAGCTGACCATCCGCGACGGTGTCCTCACCGCCGCCGAGATCGTCGAGCTCAACGAGAGGTGAACCGGGCGATCGCCTCATCGCTGACGGGTGTGTACAGGTTGACGCGGTTGCCGTCCGGGTCTGCCAGCATCAGCGCGCGATTGCCCCAGGGCATGGTCGTCGGCTCCTGCAGGATCTCGACACGATCACCGAGCCGGGCCCGGTCCTGGTCGACGTCGTCGACCTGGAACTCGACGATCGCGCTGGTGTTGTCGGCGGACGAAAGGCCGCAGCCCTCGAAGAGCGGCAGGTGGCCGAAGACGCGATGGCCAGGGTGCCACCCGTCGTGACCAGTTCGGCGAAGGCCGGACTCGGGCGTTCGCACGTCATGCCAGTCACGACTCGTAGAACACGACCAGCCGGTCGACATCGTCGGTGATCAAGCGAACCGAGGAAAATCTCATCATGGGCTCCTTCCTGTGATCTGTTGTCGGCCCTCCGGTATCGGGCTCTGTCCGACCGATCTACCGCACGGGTCCGACACGCACCTCCAGGAAGTGCGACGTACGCCCTATGCTCGGCGCAGCGCCTCCGGCGAGTCGTTCGCCTCGCCGACGGCGGCCGTCCAGACGGGGTGTGAGGCGTGCGACTGCTGGAGCGAGACCGCCAACTCGCGGTCCTGACGGACGCCTGGCGAGACGCACGGCGCTCCGACGGTCGACTGGTCTTCGTGGGCGCCGAGGCCGGGGCGGGCAAAACGTCGCTCGCCGCAGCGTTGCTCGGGAAGGTCGAGCCGCCGGCCCGACGACTGCTCGGACGCTGCGACGGCGCAACGACACCACGACCGCTGGGCCCACTGATCGATGTCGCGGACCAGCTCCGGCTCGATCTGCCGGGACCGGACGAGGAACTCTCGCCGGCACGACTCTTCGCCCGATTGCGGTCCATCCTTGCCGCGCAGCCGAGCGTGCTCGTCCTGGAGGACCTGCACTGGGCCGACGAAGCCACCCTCGACCTGGTCCGCCACCTCGGCCGCCGGCTGCCGGGGCTTCCCGTGCTGATCGTCGCGACCTACCGCGACGACGAAGTGACCAGGTTCCATCCACTGTCGACGGTGCTCGGCGATCTCGCCTCCGCGTCCGGGGTCAGCCGGCTCAGCCTGCCCGCGTTGACCCCGGACGCGGTGGCGACGCTGGTCAGCGACCAGCCGGCCGAGGTCGATCCGGCCTCCATCTCCAGGGTCACCGGCGGCAACCCGTTCTTCGTGACGGAGGTGCTGGCCGCAGGCAGCGCCAGCGTGCCTCCGACCGTCCGGGACGCTGTGCTGGCGAGGGCGGCCCGGTTGTCGGACCCGGGGCGCCTGGTGCTCGATGCCGCCTCGGTGATCGGGTCGAGCGCCGAGCTGGGCCTGCTGCTCGCGGTTTCCGGACAGCCGGCGGACTCGGTCGACGAGTGCGTACGACGCGGGATGCTGGTCCCGTCCGCCGCGGACGGCGGAACCCGGGTCGCCTTCCGCCACGAGCTGGCCCGCGACGCGATCGCCGACAGTCTGGCTCCCGGGCAACGCGCCACGCTCCATCGCCGCTGCCTCGACGTCGTCCTCGCGGTCGCCCCGGCCGAGCACCGGCTGATCGTGGAGCACGCCGTCGCCTGCGCCGACCGGGACGTCGTGCTCGACCATGCGCCCCTGGCCGCCGAGCAGGCAGACCGGCTCGGGTCGCATCGTGAGGCGGCCGAGCTGCTCCGGATCGCGCTGCGCAACGCCGAGTCGGCGGCAGCCCTCGACCGCGCCGCGCTGCTCGACCGGTTGTCCTACCAGTGCTACTTGACCGATCAGATGGCCGAGGCCCTGGACGCGCGGCGAAGCGCCCTCGCGCTGTACGAACGGGGCGACGAACTGGGCGATGACCGAGCCGCGGTCGGCACCGCGCAGCGCTGGATGTCGCGGCTGTCTTGGTTCCTCGGCCGGCGAGCCGACGCCGAGCAGTACGCGGAGCTGGCCGTCGCCACCTTGGAACCGCTCGGACCCGACCGCGAGCTGGCGATGGCGTACAGCAACCTCAGTCAGGTCCGGATGCTCGCCGACGACGGCCCGGGCACCCTGGAATGGGGTCGACGGGCGGCGGATCTCGCCCGCGCCATCGGCGAGCGGTCGGTCGAGACGCACGCGCTGAACAACATCGGCACGGCGCTGGTCCACCAGGGAAGGGTCGAAGAGGGACTCGCGCGACTGGGTCAGTCCCTCGATCTGGCGCTGGCCGACGGCCTGGAGGAGCACGCGGCCCGAGCCTGGACCAATCTCGGTGTCGAGCAGCTGACGTTGCGCCGACTGGCCGATGCCGATCGGACGTTCGTCGCCGGAATCGGCTACTGCCATGACCACGACCTCGACTCGTGGGCGCTGTACATGAGCGCCCAGCGCGCGGCGGTGCTGCTCGAGCGCGGCCGGACCGCGGAGGCGGACCGCTTGGCCCGCGACGTGATCGAGCGACCCGCTGTCTCAGTCGTCAGCCGGATGCCGGCCGCCACGGTTGTCGCGTTGATCGCCGTCCGGGCCGGCCGCGTTGACGCAGCGGAACTCGTCGAGGACGCCTGGCGACTAGCCATCTCGTCCGGCGAGCTGCAGCGCTCGCTGCCGGCCGCCCTGGTCGGCGCCGAGGCCGCCTGGACCGACGGCCGCCCGGAAGCGATCGCCGAACTGACGGCCGAGGTGTGGCGGGAGGCCCGCACCCGCGGCGACCGCTGGCTCGTCGCCGAGTTGGCCTGGTGGCGCCGGGTCGCCGGGGTGACCGAATCCGAGTTCGACGATTGGCCCGGACCATTCGCGGCGATGATCGTCGGCGAGGCTCGCGGAGCGGCCGAAGCGTGGACCGCGCTCGACCGACCGTTCTGGTCGGCGCTGGCACTGTCCGGCGGCGATCCGCGGGACACCACCGAGTCGGTCGGCCGTCTCCACCGGCTCGACGCCACGGCGACCGCGCGGGCCGTGCAGCGCGAACTCGCCGCCCGCGGTCGGCCGGTGCCGCGAGGACCGCGCGCCGCCGCCCGGACGAACCCGGCCGGGCTCACCGCGCGCGAGCTCGACGTCTTGGCCCTGCTGGTGGACGGTTGCTCGGACGCCGAGATCGCCGCCCGGCTGGTGCTCTCCGAACGGACGGTCAGCCATCACGTCTCGGCCGTGCTGCGGAAGCTGGACGTACCGTCCAGGGCCCGAGCCGCCGCGGTCGGTCGAGAGCTGCAGGTGGGGTCGACCGTGGTCGGTCCGACCGCCGTGGACCCCAAAATAGGCAGAATGCCCCATGTGGGGAAGGAGCGTGGCGCGGTCTCCTGAACGGGACGGAAATCCCATCCCAGAAGGGGGAACAGACCATGCTGTTCATGGACGTACACAATCTCGGGCAGGCCGTGGCGTTGGACGACGTGGCCAAGGCGCACGCCGCCGACCTGGCCCATCAGGACGCGTACGACGTCCATTACCTACGCTACTGGGTGGATGAGGACCGCGGGCAGATCTTCTGCCTGGTCGACGCGCCCGACGCGGAGGCCGCGAGCGAGGTGCACCGGGTCGCCCACGGACTGGTGGCGGACGAGGTGCACCCGGTCCGCGAGGGCCTGTAGGCGTACGTCACGTGGTGGTCCGCGGCGTTCTCGGCGACGGGGTCCGGATCGTCGAGGAACTCCGCCAGGCCGGGGCCCGTGTGGTGGCCGTCGACCAGTCCCCCGACCCGGGTGGGCTGCCGCTGGCGGCCGGGATCGACGGTGCCGTCGCGCTGATCTGCGTGGAGGGCGACGACCTGCACAACCTGGCGACCGCGCTGGTGGCTCGTGAGCTGCGATCCGAGCTGCGGATCGTGGTCGGGCTACGGAACGCGGCGGTCGGGCGCGCGCTGAACGACATCGGGGTGTTCGTCGTCGACGTCGGTCAGGTGTCGGCGCCGTCGGTGATCGAGGCCTGCCTACGGACCCGCAGTCATGAGCTCTCGCTCGGCGAGGACAGCTACCTGGTGACCGAGGTTCCCAGTGAGCGATCCGGGACCCTCGCCGAGCTCTACGGTGACCTCGCCGTGCTGGCGGTCCGGCCGGGCGGTGGTCGGGCCGCCGAGGTGGCGCCGGCCGACGATCGGCCGATGGAGGTCGGCGATGTCGACGTCGTCGTCGGCCGGGCGGACGCGATCCGGGACCGCGGGCTCGGGCTCCGGCCGCTCGGCGAGGCCGGACCGGCGTTCGTCGGTGCCCGTGCGCCGCGCGAGTCCGGTCCCCGGCCGACGACCCTGCTGCGCCATCTCGTGACCGACGTCGACCGCCGGTTGACCGCCGTCGTGCTGGGTCTGGTCGGGCTGATCGTCGTCTCGGTCACGGTGCTGCTCACCGGGTATCGCGACGCCGACGGCAGCAGGATGTTCCTTACTGGACGCGCTCTACTTCACGGTGGAGACGATCGGTACGGTCGGCTTCGGCGACTTCTATTTCCGCGACCAGGCCGCCTGGTTGCGCGGCTGGGCGATCGCGCTGAGGGTCGGCGCGGGGATGGTCGTGTTCTTCGCGTCGCCGACGGACTCCGCGATGCCGGGCACGAGGTGGCGGTGGTCGAGGCTGACGGGAGCACCGGCTTCCGGCCGCGGTGCCGCCGGGCCAGGATAGGTCGGTGATCGTCGCCGACGCGACGGTGCCCGAGACGTTCGAGATGGTCCGGCTCGAGCACGCCCGCGCGGTGGCCGTGCCGACCAACGACGACCTGACCAATATCGAAGTCGGGCTGGCGGTACGCGAACTGCTCGGCGCGCGCTGGCGGGACGTACCGGTCGTGCTCCGGGTCTTCGACCACCGGCTGGCGGAGACGGTGGCGACCAGCTTCGACTTCCGGTACGTCCGTTCCACCGCCGCGCTCGCCGCACCCTGGTTCGTCGGGGCCGCACTCGGGCTGGACGTGCTCGGTACGTTCTACGTCGGTTCGCAGCCCATGCTGGTGGTCCGGCTGGTGATCGGTTCAGGCAGCCGCCTGGCCGGCGCTCGGGTCGGCGCGGTCCCCGAGACGATCCGGGTGGCGGCCGTGCACCGCACCGACGGGTAGCGCGACCACCTGCCGACGGCCGGGCGAACCCTGACTGGCGGGGACGTCGCCTACCTGATCGGGCCGTACGAGGAACTGCTCGGCATGCTCGGCGGCCGCTGACCGCCGGAGACCGTGGGGGTGCCGATCCGGCCCATCCCTTCGACGGGCTCAGGACGCGGTTCGGGCCGCGTGGAGCCGGTGCACGGTCTCGCTGGCGAACGACCAGACGAGTCCCGGCCAGCGCGACCGCGGCGATCACCGGCGGCAGCCAGCCCGGACCGAACCCGTTCGCGGACATGGCCAGGCAGAGGACCAGGGCCGCGCCCTGGGCGACCGCCACGGCCTTGCGCGCCTTGCTCGGCGCGATCGGCGTGGTCAGCGCCGGGATCCGTAGTGAGACGAACCAGTAGCCGTACCGCAGCAGGCCGATCGCCAGCACCCACCAGCCGACGCTTCCCTGCGCGCCGACCGCCACGCAGAGGACCATGATCATCGCGGCGTCGGTCTCGAAGTCGAACCGGGCCCCGAAGTCGCTGGTCTCACCGTCGGCCCGGGCCAGCTTCCCGTCCACGCCGTCGAGCGCCAGACAGCAGCAGGCGATGGCGACCGCAAGCGCCACGGCCGGCCGCCCCGGCGGCACAGTCAGCCAACTGACCGCCAGCGCGGCCAGCCAGGACGTACCGACCAACCGGGCCAGGGTCACGCCGTTGGCCCGGCCGAGCAGGCGTCGGCCCCAGAAACGGGCCACGAGCGCACAGCCGATCCCGGCCACGAGCACCCCGGTGACGGCACCGTACAGTCCGGCCAGACGATCGGCCAGCAGCAGGCCGCAGCCGAGCAGGGACGCTGCGAGCGCCATCACCAGCGCTTCCCAGGGAACAGCCCGCCCACGGGCCCCGACGCTCTCCGCCCTATCCGTCACGCCCCGATCATCTCAGCGTTTGCCTCGAGCCGGACGAGCCGATGCGGTGCGTCGAGATGTCGGCGGATCGAGCTGGGACTACCCGGCCGGATCCGCCGACGTCTTCCCGGTCGTTCCTCGCGCTCAGCCGAGCCAGCCGTTGTCGGTCGCGATCCGGACAGCTTCGGCTCGCGAGCCGGCGCCGAGCTTGCCCATCGCCGAGGACAGGTGGTTACGGACCGTGCCCTCCGACAAGAACACGACCGAGGCGATCGTCGCCGTCGATCCGCCCTGCGACGCCGCCGCGAGGACCTCGGTCTCCCGCTCCGTCAGCGGCGACGCGCCGATGCTGAGGCTGTCGGCGGCCAGCGTCGGATCGACCACGCGCAGCCCGGCATGGACGCGGCGGATCCCTTCGACGAGCCTGTCGGCCGGTGAGTCCTTCACCATGAAACCCACTGCCCCGGCCTCCATCGCCCGACGCAGGTAGCCCGGCCGGCCGAACGTGGTCAGGATGATCACCCGGATGGCCGGGCGGGTCCGGACGATCCGTGCGGTGGCCTCGATCCCGTCCCGCGGTTCGATCCCGCTGGAGTCGCCGGCCATCTGGACGTCCATCAAGATCACATCGGGTTCGTGCTCGGCGGCCAGGGCGATGATCATGGCCGAGTCGGCGGCCAGCCCGACGACCTCGATGTCCGGCTCGAGCCGGATCAGCGCGGCCAGCGCCTCCCGGATGATCGCCTGGTCGTCGGCGATGAGCACCCGGATGGGCCCCTCGGCGCTCATCGCCGGGCTTCCGCGCTCGGCTGGGCCGAGGGTTGGCCGACGAGGGTCGCGGTGATCACGGTGCCGGCACCCGGCCGCGAATCGACCGCGAGCACGCCGCCGGCCTCCGCAATCCGGGCGCCCAGCCCGCTCAGTCCGTGCCCGTCGGTCCGGGCGTTCGCCCGGCCGGTCCCGTCGTCGGCGATCCGGACCTCGGTCGGCATCACCGAGATCGTGCAGAGCGTGGCCTCCGCGTGCCGGACCACGTTGGTCACCGCCTCCCGGACGACATAGCCGAACAGCTCGCTGGTCGCGTCGTCCAGGGCCGGTAGGGCGGTCGGCACCCGAACCTCGACGCCGGCCGCCAGCAGCACCGATCGCGCGCTGGCCAGCTCGGTCGCGAGCCGGAGTTCGGTCAGCCCGGACGCAGTGGCGCGGACGTCGGCCAGGGCCTGGCGGGCGATGGCCTCGACCTCCGCGATCTGGGCCCGGGCCGCGGTCGGGTCGACCTCGACCAGCCGGCCGGCGAGCCCGGACTTGATCGAGATCGCGGTCAGCGAGTGCCCGAGGATGTCGTGCAGGTCCCGGCCGATCCGTTCCCGCTCAGCGGCCACCGAGAGCGTCGCGACCACCTGCCGGCTGCGTTCCAGCTGGTAGGCGATCCGCCCGCCCTCGATTCCGCCGCCCATCGCCAGCCCGATGCCGACCGCCACAATGGCGACGACCATCGCCCCGGTGTCGCCACTGATCAACCAGGCGAGGATCAGGAACAGGCCCCAGCCGAGGATCGCGAACCGGGCCTGGCGCCACGGCAGCAGGGCGGCCATCACGACGGCGACGTACACGCCCCAGCTGGTGAACTGCCAGCCCCAGGCCACCGCACTGAGCACGGTCATCGCCGCGAAACCCAGGGTGTAGAGCCAGCGGGTCCGGAACGAGGTGTCGGCGATCAGCGACACCAGCGGGTAGCCGACACAGATCAGCAGCAGGAAGAAGACCCGGCCGACGACGGTAGCGGTGGACACCCCGTCGGCGATGCCGGGCACGCTCAGGGCGAGAAAAACGAGCCCGAAGACGTACACCCAGACCAGGTTCTGGCGGGCCCGGGCCCAGGTCCACGGCGGCGCCGCACCCGCGCCGCGATTGCTGCTCGGCGCCCGGTGGGGGTCGTCGCAGTCGTCGAACGGGGCCGGGCGGAACAGCCCGTTCAGGAACGGTCGTCTCGTCGTCATCGTGTCTCTGCGGCTGTCTCTGCTGGCTCAGCGTTTGCTGGTGGCCGCAGCCCGACGATAGCCCAGCGCGCCCAGGACGGTCAGCCCGACGGACCAGGCGAGCAGCACCCAGACGCCGGTCCACGGGAACGTCTCGCCGGGCAGGAACGGATAGCGCCCGAGCTGACCCAGCCAGTACGTCGGCAGCGCGTGGGCGACCCGCTGCAGTCCGTCGGGCATCATCTCGGCCGGGAACCAGAGACCGCCGAGCAGCGACAGTCCGAGGAGCAGCAGGGTGTTCACACCCGAGACGGCCTCTGTCTTCACCCACAACCCGATCACGATGCCGAGGGCGGTCATCGGGATCAGGCCCAGCCAGAGCAGACCGAGCGAGGCCAGCCAGCTGCCGATCGGGGCTCGGACACCGCCGACCAGGGCGCCGGCGGCGAATACCAGCCCGAGCGCGGGCAGCACCAGCATCATGATCACCGCGGCCCGGGCCCAGAGGAACGTCCGGCCCGGCAGGGTGGTGATCATCAGCTGCCGGAACCAGCCCGAGCGGCGCTCGACGGCCAGCTGGGCGCCACCGCTCATCGCGGCGCCGAGACTGCCGTATGCAGCCATCGAGACCATGATCACCTTCGAGGCGAGGCCGGTCGGATCGTCGGGAGCGTTGCCGTACAGCGAGGAGAACACCAGATAGAGCGAGACCGGCATGATCACGGTGAAGATCACGAAGCTGAAGTTCTTGATCGTCAGCAGCGCGGTCCGGGTCGCGTAGTGGATCGCCGACGAGCCGGTGTGCCGGGCGCTCCGGGCTCGGGTGGCGGTCGTAGCCGTGGCCGGGTTGAGGGCAGTCATCGGGACTCCTCGTGATCATCGTTCTGGTCGGTGGGGTGAGAGGTGAGGGCGAGGAATGCGTCTTCGAGTTTCGCCGAGGTGACCTCGATGTCGCGCGCCTCGGGGCAGGCGGCGAGCAGCGCGCGGAGGGTCTGGTCGGAGTCGGTGCTGTGCAGGTGCAGCCGGGCGCCGACCCGCTCGACGCCGGCGACCCCGGGTAGGTCGGCGAGCTCCGCCGGATCCGGCACGGCCTGCTCGCCGCCGTCGCCGGCGATGCTGATCGTTCGCCCTGCCACCCGGGACCGGATCTGCGCGCCGGTGCCGTCGGCGACGATCCGACCGTCGGCCAGGACCACGATTCGCTCGGCGACCTGGTCGGCCTCCTCGAGGTAGTGGGTGGCGAACAGCACGGTCCGGCCGGAGTCGGTGAAGTCGATCATGGACCTCCAGAACGTCCGGCGGACTTCGACGTCCATGCCGACCGTCGGCTCGTCGAGGATGAGCAGCTCCGGGTCGGGCAGGAGCGCGAGCGCGTACCGCAGTCGCTGCGCCTGGCCGCCGGACAGCTTGTCGGTCTTGGTGTTCAGGAAGTCGCCGAGGTCCGCGCGGGCGATCACCTCCTCCACCGGCATCGGGTGGGCATGCAGCCCGTGCATCAGCCGGACCACATCGATCACCCGGGCGTCGGAGAGCAGCGCGCCGGCCTGCAGCATGGCGCCGACCCGACCGGCCCGGACCGCCTCGTGCGGCTGCTGTCCGAAGACGCTCACCGTCCCGCGGTCGGGCCGGACCAGACCGAGGATCATCTCGTTGATCGTGGACTTGCCGGCGCCGTTCGGGACCGAGCACCGCGACGATCTCGCCGGCGCCGACCACCAGGTCGACGCCACGGACCGCCCGCACCGGGCCGTACGACTTGGTCAGCCCGGTCAACCGGACGGCGGCGCGGTCGGCGGTCCTGACCGGAGCCCTGCCGGACAGGGAGACCGAGCCGGGGACGAGTTCGGATGTGCTCATGACCTCGAGTCTGGTGTCGGGAGGGTTTCCGGGCTTCGTTCCGCGGTCACGACCCGGCGGTGACAAATGTCAGCGCGACAAGTCCGAGCCGGATCGACGCGCACCCGGCCGATCGCCTCACCCGCCCAGGGGGACGCTGCGACATGCTCAGGGGAGGTTGGGCCGGGCATCTGCGTCTGCCCATAAGGTGAGCACCGATGAGCATCGTTCCGGGGGTGGCGGCAGGCCACCCGGCGACGGCCCGCGCCGGCGCGGAGATCCTGCAGCGCGGTGGCTCCGCTGCGGACGCGGCGGTCGCGATGACCCTGGTCAGCTGTGCCGCGGAGACGATCTTCACCGGGCTGAGCGGCGGTGGCTTCGCCATCCACTACGACGCCGGCAGCCGGACCGCGACCTGTCTGAACTTCTTCGTCCAGATCCCCGGGCACGACGGGCCGGATGCCGGGGCGCGGGGTGCCGATCGAGGTGGTGTTCGTCGGTCAGCAGGTGCCGTACGACATCGGGCCGTCGACCGTCGCCGTGCCCGGGGTGCCCGCCGGTGTCCGCCGGATCTGGGAACGCTGGGGCCGGCTGGACTGGGCCGAGGTGGTGGCGCCCGGCCTGGCCGCCTCGTACGGCACGCCGTTCTCGCAGGCCCATGCCGACCTGTTGCCGCTCGTCTCGCAGGCGATGCACGTCGGCGACGGCGACTGGGTCTACCGCCGGCCGGACGGGTCGTTCCTGCAGGCCGGCGACGTGCTCGTGCACGAGGACCAGCACCTCGCGTACCGGCTGTTGGCCCAGGACCCGGACGCCTTCTACCACGGCGCCTTCGCCCGGGCGATGGTCGAGTCGGTGGCCGACGGCGGCGCGCTGGATCTGGCCGACCTGGCGACGTACGAGGTGGTCGAGTCCGAGCCGCGCGTCGTTCCGTTCCGCGGAACGCAGGTGGCGGCGCGCGGCGACGACCTGGACGATCTGCTCGGCACCCTCGCGGTAGTGGGCGAATCCGGCGGGGCGGACCCGCGGACCGATCCGGACCTGGCGCTGGCCCTGGTCCGTGCGCTGCGGGCGACCGACCGGCGGGCCGAGACCACCAACTGCGTGGCCGTCGACGATGCCGGCAACGCGTGCGCGGTGACGACCACCCTCGGCCTCGGCTCGGGGGTCTGGGTGCCGGGCTACGGCGTACACCTCAACTCGATGCTCGGCGAAGGCGAGCTGATCCGCGGCGAGCTGGTGCCGGGCCAGCGGATGGGTTCGATGATGTCGCCGCTGCTGGTCTTCGCCGACGGCGAGCCGGTGATCGTCGCCGGCGCCGCGGGCGGCAGCCGGATCCGGCCGGCGCTGATCCAGTGCCTGCTCGGCATGCTTGCCGGCCTGCCCGCCGCAGGAGGCGATCGACGCGCCCCGGCTGAACGCGGTCCCCGGCCTGATCCGGCTCGAGCCGGGCTTTTCCCCCGCGGTGATCCGGGCGCTGGGGCAGGCCGGTGACCAGGTCGTGACTGCGGACGGGCCCGCGCCGTACTTCGGCGGCGTCTCCGCGATCAGCACGCTCGGCGGCGGGGCGGACGTCCGGCGCGGCGGCACCGTCATCCTGGCCTGACCGCCCGAGCCGCCGAGGCATCTTCGCGCCATTTCCGCCATGTTCGCGGCAGCTCTGCGCGCCGCGAAGATGGTCGACGTAGCGCGAGGTCGGTGTTGATCGGGCTGTGCCGGGCCGCAACCGACGTCCGCCGGAGCCACGACGGTGATTCGAGTCACACAGCTCCTATAGCGTCGTGTCGTGCCCGCGCCCACCTCGACGTACCGGCTGCAGATCACCGACGACTTCACGCTGACCGACGCCGCCGCGATCGTGCCGTACCTGGCCCGGCTCGGCGTGGGCGCGGTCTATCTCTCTCCGATCCTGCAGGCGACGACCGGCTCGACGCACGGCTACGACACGACCGACGTCACTCGGATCGACGCGGGACGGGGCGGGGCGGCCGGTCTGACGGCGCTCCGTTCGGCGGCGGCGGAGCACGGGCTCGGCGTCGTGATCGACATCGTGCCGAATCATCTCGGCATCTCGGTCCCCCGCGAGAATCCGGCCTGGTGGGACGTGCTGCGGCTGGGCCAGGACTCGACCTACGCCGATTGGTTCGACATCGACTGGTCGCGGCCGCGGATCCTGGTGCCGGTGCTCGGCGATTCCGGCGAGCTGAGCGTCGTCGACGGCGAGCTGCGCTACTTCGACCACCGGTTCCCACTGGCGCCCGGCACCTGGTCGAAGGGTGACTCCGCCGACGCGGTGCACGATCGACAGCACTACGAGCTGGTGCACTGGTCGCGCGGCGACAGCGAGCTCAACTACCGACGGTTCTTCGCGGTGACCACGCTGGCCGGGGTCCGGATCGAGGACCGCGGAGTTTACGAGGCGACCCACCGGCTGCCGCTGGAGTGGGCGAGGTCCGGGCTGACCGGCCTGCGGATCGACCATCCGGACGGCCTGGTCGACCCGGGCGCCTATCTCGATCAGCTGGCCGCCGACGCGCCCGGGGCCTGGATCACGGTCGAGAAGATCCTCGAGCCGGGCGAGGAGCTGCCGCCCTGGCCGGTGGCCGGCACCACCGGGTACGACGCGATGCGCGAGGTCGGCGGCCTGCTCGTCGACCGGTCCGCCGAGTCCGAGCTGACTGTGCTCTACCAGGGACTGACCGGCGACACCCGGACGATCGCGGAGCACATCGAGGCCGGCAAGCGGATGATCGTCGAGCGGCTGCTCGTCGCCGAGGTACGTCGGTTGGCCGCCCTCGCGCCGGACGTCCCGGACGCCGGGCCCGCGATCGCCGAGCTAGCCGTGGCCTTCGCTGTCTACCGCTCGTATCTGCCGGGCGGCGTCGACCGGCTCGACGACGCGCTGCGGCTGGCCGCCGAACGACGCCCGGCGTTGCGCAAAACGCTCGACCGGCTGTCGCCCCGACTGCACGACCCCGACGACGATCTGGCCCGCCGGCTGCAGCAGCTGAGTGGCGCGACGATGGCCAAGGGAGTCGAGGACACCGCCTTCTACCGCTACGCCCGGTTCGTCGGACTGAACGAGGTGGGCGGCGACCCGGGCGAGTTCGGCATCTCGGTGCCGGAGTTCCACACCCTGCAACAAGCGCGACAAGCCCACTGGGCGGACACCATGACGGCGCTGTCCACGCACGACACCAAGCGCGGCGAGGACGTACGTGCCCGGCTGGCCGTGCTGGCCGAGCTGCCGGGACCGTGGGCGAAGTTCGCCGGCGCCTTCCTGGCGGCGACGGAGATCCCGAACCGGCCGTTCGCGTACTTTCTCGCCCAGACCCTGGCCGGCACCGGGCCGGTGGACCGCGAGCGGCTGCACGCCTATGCCGAGAAGGCGATGCGCGAGGCCGCTCAGGAGACTCGGTGGACCGAGCCGAATGCCGACTACGAACGACTGGTCCACGCCGACGTCGACCGGGCGTACGACGACCCCGCGCTCAGCGGAGCCTGGGCTGCGCTCGACGCCCGGATCGCCGAGCCGGGCCGATCCAACGGGCTGGCTCAGAAGCTCGTCCAGCTGACCATGCCCGGGGTGCCGGACACCTATCAGGGCACCGAGCTGTGGGAGGGCTCCCTGGTCGACCCGGACAATCGTCGGCCGGTCGACTACGCGGCCCGGGCCGAGCTGCTGGCCGAGGTGCTGACGGGAGCCGGCGAAGGAACTCTCCCCGCGATGGATTCGAGCGGAGCCGCGAAGCTGCTGGTCACCGCGACGGCCCTTCGGCTACGCCGCGAGCGGCCCGAGCTGTTCGGCTCCTACACCCCGCTGGCGGCGAGCGGTCCGGCCGCCGACCACATCGTGGCCTACGACCGCGGCGGGGCGGTGACCGTCGCCACCCGGTTGCCCGTCGGGCTGGCCGCCCGCGGCGGCTGGGCCGACACCGAGCTCACCCTCGACGGCGACTGGACCGATCGGCTGACCGGCCGGACCTACGCCGGTCCGATCCGGCTCGCCGACCTGCTCGCGACGTACCCCGTCGCGCTGCTGACCCCCTGACCCGACGATTCCAACCCACCGGCAGCCTCCATCCACCGTCCCCCCTCCGACCCGGCCTACCCACCGTCCCCCTCCGACCCGGCCTACCCACCGTCCCCTCACCGCCCCCGCCACCCAGCGCCCCTTCCAACTTCGCGCACCCGCGGCGCACCTGGCGCATCGGCGCCGACGCGCCACGTACCCCGTCGGTGCGCGAAGTGGGCCCTGCGCGGGTCGGCCGATCCACGACGTGACCACTCCCTCGACGTGACCACTCCCGCGTCGGGGACCGGCATCCGCGACACCGACCACAACTCGCCGCCCCCACAATCACCCACTTAGCGCAACCACGGCGCACCTCGCGCACCGGCGCCGATGCGCTAGGTGCCCCGTTGGTGCGCCGAGTGGGCCGTAGCGCGGGCCGACCCACGCTTCGACCCCAAGCTCGCGAGTTTTCGTTGTCCACAGCCCGAGGTCCATCGTGAGCGTTTTCCACAGCATCGCCGCGAGCGCGGCAGATCTGGCTCGCGATCAGGAGTGTGGAGACATGACTGGTATCACGATGACGGCGGACTTCTACGGCCGAGGATTCGACAAGTACGAGTTGGGCCGGCTCGTACAAAGCGACCAGCTCGTGCGCATCCGACGCGACGTCTACGCCGACCCGCCGGAGGAGCCGACGAGTCTGCCTGAGACTCACCGACGTCTGATCGCTTCGGCGCTACCTCTGCTCGATCCGACGACGGTCGTAAGCCACGGCTCGGCCGCGGTGCTCCACGGGATTCCCTCCTGGCTATCGCCGAACGCCTCCGTGCACGTCACTCGTCCGCGGTCCGGCGGTGGACAGAGGCGTCGGCTCGTCCATCTCAATACCGCCCCGCTCGCCCCGTCTGACGTCGCACTGCTCGAGGGAGTCGCCGTGACCTCCCTCGCGCGGACCGTGCTGGATCTGGCCCGGACCCTGCCCCTCCGACAGGCAGTCGCCTCGGGAGATCGAGCGTTGGCCAACGGTCTCGAGCAAGACGAGCTGCGCGACGTGCTCGGCCGAATGGTCCGCTGGCCCGGCGTCCGCGCCGCTCGCCGGGCCTGCGGAATGCTGGACGTGCACAGCGAAAGCGTCGGCGAGTCGTTCAGCCGGGTGTTGTTCGTCGAACGGGGCATCCCGGCTCCGCAGCCCCAGTACGCGGTGTACGACGAGGCCGGATTTCTGCTCGCCCGGAGTGACTTCGGTTGGGAGGACCAGCGAACGCTCGGTGAGTTCGACGGCAAGGTCAAGTACGGCAAACTCGTCCGGCAGGGCCGGACAAGCGCCGACGTCGTGTTCGACGAGAAGTGCCGCGAGGACGATCTCCGCGATCGCGGCTGGCAGGTGGTTCGCTGGATCTGGGACGATCTGCAGCGCCCGGACGTGGTCCAGGACAGATTGCTCCGAGCCTTTGCGCGCACCGCAGCCACGGCCCCCTCGTCGCGAGCCCGGCTGAACCCGCCCGTGATCCGGCGGCAGTAGGCCGTACCCGTTGCCCGCCGACCCGCCGCCAGCCGGCGGCCGCGAGCCGGCAGCAGCCAGCCCGCTGCAGCGAGTGCTGGACGCGCGCCTCGTACGCTGCCTCCGATCGCCCGCACACCGCACGTCCGAGCCCCCGACCCGCCGCGCCCCACTCAGCGCACCCACGGTGCACAAAGCGCACCGGCACCGTTGCGCTAGGTGGGCCGGCGATGCGCCACGTGCGATGTCTGGGGCTCCGAGACCTCACCTCGACGCCTGAAGTGATCGTTGGTTCGGCTTCCCGGGGGCCTGTTCGTGGGCAGAGCCGCGGAGCAACGAGGCCGACGGCGAGACCTCAGCCCGGTGACCCGGGCTCGTCCTGGCTGGGCGTGGGGGACGGCCGGTGCGCGAACAGCCAGCGGTAGCCGAGATAGTTCGTGATCATCCCGATCGCCATCGCGCAGACCTTGGCGATCGGCGCCAGGATGTCGTGCGACAGCCCGGGCGCGACGATTGCGCCGATGTGGAGCACCAGCCAGATCACTGCGGACTGGACCACCAGTGCGGAGGTCAGAGTGATCGCCACGAACTGGACCACCGTGCCCTGCACGCTGCGCTGCGTCCGGAACACGAACACCCGGTTCAGCAGGTAGCTGACGCACAACGTGATCGAGGTCGAGCAGACGTTCGCGACCAGCGGCTGAATGCCGAACACGTCAGCGAACAGCGTGAATAGCCCGAGGTCGAGCAGGCTGTTGAAACCGCCGACGAGGACGTACCGAAGGAAGGGACCGCGGATCCGTGAGCCCACGCGGGACGCGCGGGTCGGCAGCTCGGTCATGCGTGCCCGGGCAAGCGAGTCTCGGGGATCGAGGACTCGGTCGATGCAGACTCGGGCATCGAGGACTCGGGCATGGAGGGCTCGGGGCCGGCCACGGCGTCCCAGCGCAGATACTGCAGCCGGGCGGCCTCTTCGCGGGCCCGCAGGACGCCGTTCAACACGATGCCGACGAGGAAACTCAGGATGGCGATCAGGATCAGCGACGACGCGAGCACGGCGGTCGGCAACCGCGGCACCAGATGGGTCTGCCAGAACTCCCACACCACGGGCAGACCGAGGATCAGCCCGATCAGCGCGAACACGGCCGAGATCAGGCCGTAGAACAGCACCGGGCGTTCGTGCTGGACCAGCAGTCCGATCAGCCGGAGGATCCGGAACCCGTCGTGGTACGTCCGCAGCTTGCTCTCCGAGCCCGCCGGCCGGTCCTTGAACCCGACCGGGATCTCGGTCTGCGGCACCCGCAGCCGCATCGTGTGCACGGTCAGCTCGGTCTCGATCTCGAACTCCTGGGAGAGCGCCGGGAACGACTTCACGAAGCGTCGGGAGAACACCCGGTAGCCGCTCAGCATGTCCGACACCGGCTCGCCGAACAGGAACCCGACCAGCCGGTTGAACAACCGGTTCCCGGCCTCGTGCCCCGGCCGGTACGCGGTCTCCCCCGCCGCCGCCCGCCGCACCCCGAGCACGTGGTCCAGCGGTCCCTCCCGAAGCGCGTCGATCATCGCCGGCGCGGCCGCCGCCTCGTACGTGTCGTCGCCGTCGACCAGCAGATAGATGTCAGCGTCGAGGTCGGCGAAGGCCCGGCGAACCACGTTGCCTTTGCCCTTCCGGGTCTCGGTCCGGACGATGGCGCCCGCCTGCGCCGCCACCGCCGCGGTCCGGTCGGTGCTGTTGTTGTCGTACACGTACACGGTGATGTCCGGCACGGCCTTCTTGAGGTCGTAGACCACCTGCGAAACGGCCGCCTCCTCGTTGTAGCACGGCACGATCGCCACGATTCTCGGGCCGATGCCCATCTCGCTCCCTCCCTTCGAACGGTCCGGTCCTCCGGCAGTCCGGTCCGAGGGTAGTCCAGCGCCGAGCCGACCCGGCGTACCGCGACGCCGAAGGGGCTGGAGCCCGCCGTGACTTTCCCCGCAGTCGAGCGTTCTGAGCCGATTTCTCGGCCGCGGGTCCGTAGGGTTGCTTCGTGCTCCACCAGGATCAGGCTGCCGCAGCGAGGCCCGCCGGTCGCCTGACGCGGTTCGCGACGCGGATCGACGTCACCGCGGTCATCGTCGCCCTGCTGCTCGCCGGGTTCTTCGTGGTGGGCGCGTCGTTCGCGGCGACCAACAGCTCGGCTTGGTTCAGCGGGTCGGCGGGGGCCGCGGTCGGGGCATTTCTGGCGATACTTGTGATCGCCGCGGCAATCTATCTGGCGATCCGGCTGCTCTACCGCTGGCTGGACCGACGGTGGGACGCGACCGCAGAATCGGCTGCCGGGATCATCCCGATGCGCAAGGCGCTACGCCACTGGTTCTGGCCCTCCTTCGCCGCCGTGTACGCGGGCTGGCTCGGGTGGCTGCTGATCCACTTCCCGGGCAGCGTCGACTCCGACACGATCACCCAGCTCTACCAGTGGCTCGGTCTGGCGGCCAAGGTCGACCACCACCCCTGGTTCGACACCATGATCTTCGGCTGGTTCTTCGACCTCGGCCGGCCGGTCGGCAACTGGAACGTCGGACTGTTCGCGTTCTTGTTCGTCCAGGTCACGGCGAGCGCCGCCGGGATGGCCCTGGCACTGACCTATCTGGCACGGCTCGGCCTGTCGAAGGGCCCGCGACGGGTGCTGACCGCCTTCGTCGCGGTGTTCCCGGTCTTCGCGATGTCGGTATCGGTGATGAGCAAGGACTCCTTCGGCCAGGTCTTCTGGCTGCCGTTCGTCGTGATGTACGTCGAGGCGTTGCGTACCCGGGGCCGGTTCCTCTGCCGCCCGTGGATCGGGCTCGCCGCCATCGTGCTCACCATCCCGCTCGTACTGGCCAAGCGGACCAATGTCTACGTCGTCTTGCTCTGCCTGATCGTCCTGCTGGTCGTCTCGGCCTGGCGGACGGCGGCCAGGCTGGCGATCGGTGCCGTGGTAGTGGTCGCGGTATCGAATCTGCTCTGGCCGCATGTCGTGCTGCCTGCGCTCGGCGTGGCGCCCGGCACGGGGACCGACGCCCTGACCATCCCGCTTCAGCAGACCGCGCGGACGGTCAGGCAGCATGGGGCCAACCTGCCCGCGTCGGAGCGGGCCGCGATCGACGCCGTGCTCCGTTATCAGGGCCTCGCCAAGGCGTACGACCCCCGTCGATCGGACGCGGTCAAGGGCCGCTGGCGAGCCGGGACGACGTCGGCCGAGCGGCTGGCGTACCTCCGGACCTGGCTCGCGGAGGGCCTGCGCTATCCGGGGACGTACCTGGCGGCGACGGCCAACAACACGTACGAGTACTTCGCACCGCTGACCCCGATGAGCTTCCAGACCGATCTCGATCTGCGTCGTTACATCGACTTCTGGCAGTCACGGGCATTCCCGAGCACCACGCGGGCCCAGATCACGGACGTCGGCCTGGGACTGCACCCACCGGCCGCGCTGGTGCCCGTGCGATCGACGGTGAACCATGTCAACGCCACGTTCCTGACCGGCAACCTCTTCGCCAGCAAGGCCCTCTACGCCTCCTGGATCCCACTGCTGGTGCTCGGCTTCGCGATCCGCCGGCGGAGCTGGCTGCTGGCGCTGACGACCGTACCGCTCTTCCTCAATCTCGCCGTCCTCGTCGCCAGCCCCATCGCGCTGCCCCGCTATATCGGCCCGTCGGTGCACGGCGCAGTGCTGATCGCCGGGCTGGCGATGCTGCCGCTCCGTTGGCAGCCCCGCCGCGAGATCCCCGCCGACCCCACACGCTGACCATCTTCGGGACGGCGGGCTGGTCCGCTCAGGCGATGCGACGGACGAGACCGGGTCCCCGCAGGGAGTAAGACGCAACAGGGCCCCGGACTCGAATCGAGTCCGGGGCCCTGCTGTCAGTCTGAGGTCAGACCAGGGTCAGATCGTCACTTGATGATCTTCGTGACCCGGCCGGCGCCGACGGTCCGGCCACCCTCGCGGATGGCGAACTTCAGCTCCTCCTCCATGGCGATCGGCTGGATGAGCTGCACGGTCATGTCGGTGTTGTCACCGGGCATCACCATGTCGGTGCCCTCCGGCAGATTCACCACACCGGTCACGTCGGTGGTGCGGAAGTAGAACTGCGGCCGGTAGTTGTTGAAGAACGGCGTGTGACGACCACCCTCCTCCTTGCTCAGGATGTAGACGCGAGCCTGGAAGTCGGTGTGCGGGGTGGTGGTCCCCGGCTTGATGACGACCATGCCGCGCTCGACGTCCTCGCGCTTGGTGCCACGGAGCAGCAGACCGACGTTCTCGCCCGCCTGGCCCTCGTCGAGCAGCTTGCGGAACATCTCCACGCCGGTGACGGTGGTGGTCTGCTTGGTCGTCGCGGATGCCGATGATGTCGACGGTCTCGTTGACCTTGACCACGCCACGCTCGATCCGGCCGGTGATGACGGTGCCACGACCGGTGATGGTGAAGACGTCCTCGACCGGCATCAGGAACGGCTTGTCGATCTCGCGCACCGGCTGCGGGATGTGCTCGTCGACCGCGTCCATCAGCTCGAGGATCGACTCGCCCCACTTGGCGTCGCCGTTCAGCGCCGGGAAGGCGGCCACCCGGATCACCGGAGTGTCGTCGCCGTCGAACTCGTACTCGCTGAGCAGCTCGCGGACCTCGAGCTCGACGAGCTCCAGGATCTCCTCGTCGTCGACCATGTCGCACTTGTTCAGCGCGACGACGATCGACGGCACGCCGACCTGACGCGCCAGCAGCACGTGCTCCTTGGTCTGCGGCATCGGGCCGTCGGTGGCAGCCACGACAAGGATCGCGCCGTCCATCTGGGCCGCGCCGGTGATCATGTTCTTGATGTAGTCGGCGTGACCGGGGCAGTCGACGTGCGCGTAGTGCCGCTTCTCGGTCTGGTACTCGACGTGCGCGATCGAGATCGTGATCCCGCGCTGACGCTCTTCCGGCGCCTTGTCGATCTGGTCGAACGCGGAGACGGCGTTCAGCGTCGGGGTACTTGTCGTGCAGCACCTTGGTGATCGCCGCGGTCAACGTGGTCTTGCCGTGGTCGATATGCCCGATGGTGCCGATGTTGACGTGCGGCTTGGTCCGCTCGAACTTGGCCTTGGCCACTGAGGCTCCTTCTGACTTGCCCCGCTTCTCGTGGGGCTTGTTCCGTCTTGGTTTATCGGATTTGGTCCGGAGTTAGTTTACGGACGCCTGAACGTCCGTCAATTGGCAGGCTGATCACTCTCCGCGGGCCTTCTGGATGATCTCTTCAGCGATGTTCTTCGGCGTCTCGGCGTAGGAGTGGAACTCCATCGAGTACGACGCCTGTCCGGACGTCTTCGACCGCAGGTCGCCGACGTACCCGAACATCTCCGACAGCGGTACCAAGGCCTCGATCACCTTGTTGCCGTGCATGTCGTTCATCGCCTGGACCTGGCCGCGCCGGGCGTTCAGGTCGCCGATCACGGTGCCGAGGTAGTCCTCCGGGGTGGTCACCTCGACGGCCATCACCGGCTCGAGCAGAGCCGGATCGGCACGCCGGGCGGCCTCCTTGAAGACCATCGAGCCGGCGATCCGGAAGGCGAGCTCGGAGGAGTCGACGTCGTGGTACGCGCCGTCCACCAGGGTCACCTTGATGTCCTCGACCGGATAGCCGGCCAGCACACCGAACTGCATGGCGTCCTGGATGCCTTCGTCGGCCGCCGGAATGTATTCCCTCGGGATCCGGCCACCGGTGACGGCGTTGACGAACTCATAGCCCGACCCGCGGGCTAGCGGCTCGAGGTTGATGATGACCCGGGCGTACTGTCCGGACCCACCCGACTGCTTCTTGTGGGTGTACTCGACCTTCTGCACCGCCCGGCGAAGCGTCTCCCGGTAGGCCACCTGCGGCTTGCCGATGTTGGCCTCGACCCGGAACTCGCGCTTCATCCGGTCGATCAGCACCTCCAGGTGCAGCTCGCCCATGCCCGCGATGATGGTCTGCCCGGTCTCCTCGTCGGTATGCACCCGGAACGTCGGGTCCTCCTCCGCGAGCCGCTGGATCGCCATCGACAGCTTCTCCTGGTCCGACTTCGTCCTGGGCTCGATGGCCTGTTCGATGACGGGCGCCGGGAAGTCCATCGACTCCAGCTGCACGGGCTGGCTCATGTCGGACAGCGTCTCGCCGGTGGTGGTGTCCTTCAGACCCATCACGGCGACGATCTGACCGGCACCGACGGACGCGATCTCCTGCCGCTTGTTGGCGTGCATCTGGTAGATCTTGCCGATCCGCTCACGCCGACCCTTGGTCGAGTTGAGAACCGTGGATCCGGCCTCGAGCTTGCCCGAGTAGAGCCGGATGTAGGTCAGTCGGCCCAGGTGCGGGTCGGCGGCGATCTTGAACGCCAGTGCCGAGAACGGGTCGCCGTCGTTCGGGTGCCGCTCGATCACGGTCGACTCATCGCCCGGCTTGAAGCCGTTGATCGCCGGCACGTCCAGCGGGGACGGCAGGTAGGCGATCACGGCGTCGAGCAGCGGCTGGACGCCCTTGTTCTTGAACGCGCTGCCGCACAGCACGGCGGTGATCTTCGACTGCAGAACGCCGTTCCGGACGGCGCGCTCGAGCATGGTTGCGTCGACCGACTCCTCGTCGAGGAGGTATGTCTCCATCAGCTCCTCGTCGAAGTCGGCCACTTGCTCGATCAGCGCGTGGTGCGCCGCATGGGCCGCGTCGGCCAGGTGGGCCGGGATCTCCTCGACGGTGTAGTCATCGCCGATCGTGGTCTCGCCGCGCCAGGTGAGCGCGCGCATCCGAATCAGGTCGATGACCCCGATGAAGTCACCCTCGCTGCCGATCGGCAGCTGGACGACCGCGGCGACTGCGTTCAGCCGAGTGCGGATCGTGCCGACGCAGAAATCGAAGCTGGCACCGGTCCGGTCCAGCTTGTTCACGAAGCAGATCCGCGGCACTTTGTAGCGGTCAGCCTGACGCCACACGGTCTGGGACTGCGGCTCGACGCCGGCGACACCGTCGAACACCGCAACCGCACCGTCCAGCACCCGGAGCGAACGCTCCACCTCGACGGTGAAGTCGACGTGACCCGGGGTGTCGATGATGTTGATCTGGTGGTTCTTCCAGTGGCAGGTGGTAGCGGCGGAGGTGATGGTGATCCCCCGCTCCTGCTCCTGCTCCATCCAGTCCATGGTGGCCGCGCCCTCGTGGACCTCACCGATCTTGTAGTTGATACCGGTGTAGAAGAGGATGCGCTCGGTCGTCGTGGTCTTGCCCGCGTCGATATGCGCCATGATCCCGATGTTGCGGACCTTGGACAGGTCGGTGATGATGTCGACAGCCATCTGGCGGCCTCAAACCTCTCGTGCGATGACGGGTCTCGTCACCAGCGGTAGTGAGCGAAGGCCTTGTTCGCCTCCGCCATCTTGTGGGTGTCCTCGCGGCGCTTCACAGCGGCACCCAGACCGTTCGACGCGTCGAGGATCTCGTTCATCAGTCGCTCGGCCATCGTCTTCTCCCGACGAGCCCGCGCGAAGTGGACGAGCCAGCGCAGCGCCAGGGTGTTGGCCCGCGGCGGCTTCACCTCGATCGGAACCTGGTAGGTGGCACCGCCGACTCGGCGGCTCTTCACCTCCAGCGACGGCTTGACGTTGTCGAGCCCACGCTTCAGAGTCTGGACGGGGTCGACGCCGGTCTTGGTCCGGGTGCCCTCCAGCGCCGTATACACAATGTTCTGGGCGACGGTTTTCTTCCCGTCCAGCAGGATCTTGCTGACCAGCTGGCTGACCACCGGCGACCCGTAGACCGGGTCGACCATCACCGGGCGCTTCGGCGCCGGTCCCTTGCGCGGCATTACTTCTCCTTCTTCGCGCCGTATTTGGAGCGCGCCTGCTTGCGGTTCTTCACACCCTGGGTGTCGAGCGTGCCGCGGATGATCTTGTAGCGAACTCCGGGCAGATCCTTCACGCGGCCGCCGCGGACGAGCACCATCGAGTGCTCCTGCAGGTTGTGGCCGACGCCCGGGATGTACGCGGTGACCTCGGTACCCGAGGACAGCCGGACGCGTGCCACCTTCCGCAGGGCGGAGTTCGGCTTCTTCGGCGTGGTCGTGTAGACCCGCGTGCAGACCCCCCGACGCTGCGGGGATTCCTTGAGCGCAGGCGTCTTGGTCTTGGTCACCTTGTCCGCGCGGCCCTTGCGGACCAACTGCTGAATTGTGGGCACTGCGCTGTTCTCTTTCCTTTGTGACACGTTGTGGCGGCGTGATTCGCCGACTGGAGGTCCCAGGTCGGAGGATCACCGTGCGAGCACGAGCCGCACGGTCGAACTCGCCGCATCAGCTAGCCGCGGCACGGTCCCGGTCGGAGGCACGCACAAGGAGTCGGGCAAGCCCGAACACAAGGATCTAGGTTATCCGGTCCGCAAAGCCCGGTCAAAGTGCGCGGACGTCGGCATGCCGATCGAGCGGACGTCTCTCACCCGACTCCTCGCTGACCAGGTGAGACGATGCGGGACGTCCGGGCGTGGCGACCGTCAGGCGGCGGCTTCGATCTCGGCGTAGGTCGCATCGTCCAGCTGAACGGCGGCCGCCCCGAGGTTCTCCTCGAGATGGGCCACCGAACCAGTGCCGGGAATCGGCAGGATCACCGGTGAGCGGCGCAGTAGCCAGGCCAGCGCGATCTGGGACGGGGTCGCGCCCAAGCGATCCGCAGCTTGCGCCACCGGACCGCCCGGCGCGGCCAGCTCGCCGGCCGAGATCGGCGCCCACGGGATGAAGCCGATGCCGTTCCGCTCGCTGTGCTCCAGCACATCCTCTGAGCGGCGGTCGGTCAGGTTGTAGCGGTTCTGCACCGTCGAGACGGTGAAGTGCCGGCCGGCGGCCTCGATCTCGGCGACGCTGACCTCCGACAGACCGAGTGCCCCGATCTTGCCCTCGCGCTGGAGGTCGGCGAGCTCGCCGAACTGCGCGTCGGCATCCACGGCGGGATCGATCCGGTGCAACTGCAGCAGGTCGAGCCGCTCGACCCGCAGCTTGCGCAGACTCAGTTCCACCTGCTGGCGCAGGTATTCAGGGCGGCCGACCGCGGTCCACCGATTCGGCCCCTGCCGGGTGAAACCGGCCTTGGTCGCGATCTTCAGGCCGGTGGGATACGGATACAGCGCCTCGGCGATCAGCAGTTCGCTGACATCCGGGCCGTAGGAATCGGCGGTGTCGATGAAGTCCACGCCCAGCTCGATCGCTCTGCGGAGCACGGCCTTGGCCTGATCGCGGTCGGCCGGCCAGTCCCAGATGCCCGGACCGGTGATGCGCATCGCGCCGAAGCCGAGGCGTCGGACGGTGCCGAGGTCGGCGAGATCGAGAGTTCCGCTCTGGGCGGTCAGGGAGTCAGTCACGTCTTCAGCGAACCTCGGCGGGGCGCCGGCTATTCCGTCGTCGCCGCGAGTGCGGCCGCTAGCCCGCCTTTCAGTCCAGCTCGACCAGCCGGCCGGCCGCGGCGTCCTCGCGGATCCCCTCGTCGAGATCATCGCCGGCCGCCAGCAGCAGCGGAAGCAGCTCACGCTCCCTGGTCGTCGCCCGGAACACCAGGGACACCGTGACGTCGTGCGCGGGCCGGTGGATCACGTCGACCGGGTCGCCGGCGGCCACCCGTCCCGGCTCGAGCACCCGCAGGTACGCCCCCGGCCGGCCGGCCGCGGTGAACCACTTCGCCCAGCCGGGCTCACCGACCCAGCCGCGGAACGTCGCGCACGGGATCCGGGGAGTGGTCACCTGCAGCACCAGCTGATCGCCGACCCGCCAGATCTCCCCCACCCGGGCCTCGTTGACGTCCAGCCCGCGGGTGGTGAGGTTCTCCCCGAAGTAGCCGTTCGGCACGTCGCGCTGCAACCGCTGGGCCCAGTAGTCCAGGTCCTCGCGCTGGAACGCGTACACCGCCTGGTCGTCGCCGCCGTGATGCTTCCCGTCTCCGATGAAGTCGCCGATCAGCCCGCTGCCGAGACCCGTCGTCTTCGGGCCCGGCGCGCGCACCTCCACCGGAGTGCCGGTCGGTTGCTTGTCGATTCCGGTGGCCTTGGCCTTCTTGTACGGGTTCGGTTCCGGACTCCCGACGTTCACCGAGTCGATCACTGCCACGCTCACCAGGCCCACCGGAACAGGCTACGTGCTCAGGTCGGGTAGACGTCTACCTCCGATGCCTTGACGCTCACCCAGACCGGCTCGCCGACCCGGAGATCGAGCTCGGCGAGCGCGGCCTGGGTGATCTCGGCCACGACCGAGCTCCCGCTTCCCGGACTCCCCGTCCCCCAGATGCCGGCCAGGTCCACGCGTACGCCGTCGCCGTGCGGTTCCAGCCCCCGGATGAGACCCTTCCAGACGTTGCGCGGACTGCCGGTGGGCCGATCGGTGAACACCGAGACCGCAGCCGGGCGGAAGGCGACCAGGCACGGACCGTCCAGCGCCTCCGCGGCCACGATCGCTCCGCCGGCCTGCAACGCGACGTCATGCCCGCGGGCCACCCCGGCGGCCAGGTTCAGCCCGACCAGGCGGGCCACATAGTCGGTCCGCGGCCGCCGGGTGACCTCGGTCGGCGGCCCGGTCTGGACCAGCCGGCCCTCCTCGATCACCACCAGCCGGTCGGCCAGCACGATGGCATCGACCGGGTCGTGGCTGACCACGATCGTCGCCCCGTCGAAGTCGGCCAGCTGGCGGCGGAGCTCGCCGCGAACGTGCAGCCGGGTCCGAGCGTCCAGCGCGGCCAGCGGCTCGTCCAGCACCAGCAGATCGGGCCGGACCGCCAGCGCGCGGGCCAGCGCGACCCGCTGCGCCTGACCGCCGGACAGCGCGGAGGGTCGGACCATCGCGAGCTCGGCGATGGCCAGCCGCTCCAGCTGATCCCGGGCCTGCGTCCGCGCCTCAGCCTTGGGCACCCCGCGGCTACGCAGCCCGAATGCCACGTTCTCCAGCACGCTCAGCTGCGGAAACAGGAGATAGTCCTGGAAGACCACCCCGATCCGGCGATCGTACGGCGGCCGGTGCAGTCCCGCTGCCGCGTCGGCCAGCACCCGGTCGGCCAGCTCGATCCGGCCGGACTCCAGCGCGATCAGTCCCGCCAGGGTGCGCAGCGCGGTCGACTTGCCCGACCCGTTCGGGCCGAGCAGCCCGACGACCTCGCCGGGCTCGACGGTCAGCTCCAGGTCGAGCCGGAAGCTGCCGCGAGCCACTCCCAGGTCGGCTCGCAGGCCACCTACCACCGGCTGACCCAGCGCTCGCGCAAAGCCACCAGGACCGCGATCGAGACGACCAGCAGGAGCACCGAGAGCAGCAGCGCCGAGCCCAGGTCGTTCTCCAGCGCGAGATACACCTCCAGCGGCATGGTCCGGGTCGTGCCGGGGAAGCTGCCGGCGAACGTGATGGTCGCCCCGAACTCGCCCAGCGCCCTCGCCCACGCCAGCACCGCGCCGGCGGCCAGTCCGGGCCAGACCAGCGGCAGGGTGACCCGCCGGAAAACCGTGAGCGGCCGGGCGCCGAGGGTGGCAGCCGCCTCCTCGTAGCGTCGGTCCGCGGCCCGAAGCGCCCCCTCGACCGACAGCACCAGGAACGGCAGCGCGACGAAGGTCTGGGCCATCACGACCGCGTACGGGGTGAACGGCAGCGAGAACCCGGTGAGCTCGTACAACGGCTTGCCGAGAATGCCGGTCCGGCCGAACATCATCAGCAGCGCGACCCCGCCCACCACGGGCGGCAGCACCAGCGGCACGGTGACCAGGGCCCGCAGGGTGCCGGCCGCCCGCAGCCCCGGACGGGCGATCAGCCAGGCCAGCGGCACGCCGAGCACCACCGAAAAGCCGGTCGCCACGGTGGCGGTGATCAGCGACAACCGGAGCGCCTGCAGGGCGCCCGCGCTGGTGATCACCTGCCAGGCGTCGGCCCACGGTGCCCGGACCAGCAACCCGACCAGGGGCAGCACCAGAAATCCGAGCGCGAGCGCCGCCGGGACGCTCAGCAGCCAGGGAATCCTGGCCGCGGCCGGATCACGGCTGGCCAAATCCTGCCTTGGTGAGCACCTGCTCGCCCGTCCGGCGAGACGACGTAGTCGACGAAGGCCTGCGCGAGCTCCGGCGACGAGGCGGCCTTCAAGGTGGCGATCGGGTAGTTGTTGACCACCTTCGCCGCCTCCGGGAACGTGATCCCCTCCACCTTGTCGCCGGCCGCGATCACGTCGGTCTTGTAGACCAGGGCCGCGTCGACCTCGCCGAGCTGCACCTTCTGCAGGGTCGCCTTGACGTCGGACTCGAGGGTGTCTGGCTTTGGCGTGATCCCCGCCTCGGCGAAGACCTGCTTGGCGGCGGCCCCACAGGGCACCTCAGGCGCGCACAGCGCGATCTTCTTGCTCTCGTCGGCGAAGTCCTTCAGCCCGGTGATGTGCCCCGGATTTCCTTTCGGCACGGCGATCTCGAGCGTGTTCGTGGCGAAGGTGACCGGCGTACTCGCGTTGTTGCCGGCGTCGGTGACCGTCTTCATCGTGGCGGCGCTGGCGGCGGCGAACACCCCGGCCGGCGCGCCCTGGTTGATCTGGGTGGCCAGGGTGGCGCTGGAGCCGAAGCTGAAGGTCACCTTCGTGCCCGGGTGTGCGGTCTGGAAGTTCTGGCCGATCTCGGTGAAGGTCCCGGTCAGCGAGGCGGCCGCAAAGACGGTCAGATCGCCCGACAGCGCGGCGCTGCCACTTCCGCTCGGCGACGACGATGCCGCCGGCGTACTCGTGCCGCAGCCGGCGACGGCCAGCAGTGCAGCGGCCAGGACCGCGACACCGCGACACTTCGTACGGATCATGGGTTCGGTACCTCCACGACGACGGTGGTCGCCTTGACCGAGGCGACGGCGAGCACTCCAGGTTCGAGCCCGAGTTCTTCGGCGGCCTCCGCCGACATCAGCGAGACCACCCGGAACGGGCCGCACTGCAGGTCGACCTGAGCCATCACAGCGTCCTTCTTGACCGCCGTGACGAGGCCGGTGAAACGGTTGCGGGCACTCTCCGCAACAGGCTGGCCCAGTTCGGGCACGGTCGCGATCTGCTGGGCGAGGACGGCCAGCTCGGCTCCGTCGACCGTGGTCGGCCCGGTGTCGGACCGGCTGCTCAGTCGTCCTGACTCGACCCACCGCCGTACGGTGTCGTCGGAGACACCGAGCAGGCTCGCGGCTTGGGAAATCCGATACTGCGGCACGCGCTCACTCTAGACGGTGCCGCAGTCGCGTTCCGTACGCCACGAGAATCAGGGACCGCCGCGCCAGTGCTCGATCCGTCGGTGGTCTGGCTGGAAGCCGTGCTCGACGCCCCAGAGCACCGCCTGGGTCCGGCTGGCGACCCCGATCTTGCGGTACGTCGAGCGGATGTAGGACTTCACCGTGTTCCCGCTCAGGTGGGTCAGGTCGGTGATCTCGGCATTGCTCATCCCCTGGGTGATCAGCGCCAGCACCTCTGACTCCCGGTCGGTCAGGCCCTCCGACCGACCCGGCCAGTCGGATCCGTTGATCACCTTGGCCCGCCGCTCCGGCTCGCTGATCACCACCTCGCCGCCGTGCACGGACTCCAGCGCGCCGACCAGGTCGCGGGCCGGCAGCGCCTTGGACAGATATCCGGATGCTCCCTGCCGGCGGGCCTGACGGACCAGATCGGGGTGCAGGTTCCAGGTGTAGACGACGACCTTCCGGGACCGCCTGCTCGCCACGATGTCGGCGACCTCGTTGCGGTCCGATTCCGGCTGGGCGAAGGAGTCGTAGAGCACGATGTCCGCGGGGTCGGCCACCGGCTCGTTGGTATCGATCTCGACGATCACCAGCCGGTCGGCGTACGGCTCCAGAATCCGGGCCAGGCCGAACACGACGACGTCGTAATCGTTGACCAGCGCGATTCTGATCCGGTCCCGACTATTCGACATGTCCTCAAAATAACCCCCTTAGGGGTGTAGCAGACCACCCGTACGGGTAGTTTTCTAGATGTCAGCGGCAAACCGCCGCACCCAGCGAGGAAGGCAACACCATGCTCGGACTCATCATCAGCATCATCGTCGTCGGGCTGATCGGCGGCGCAGTCGCCCGCCTGGTCGTTCCCGGCAAGCAGAACATGTCGATCCTGATGACCATCGTGCTCGGCATCGTCGGATCGTTCGTCGGCGGATTCTTGGGCTACCTGCTGTTCCACAAGGACGCGAGCAGCGGCTTCTTCCAGCCGGCCGGCATCATCGGCTCGATCATCGGCGCGATCATCGTGCTGGTGATCTGGATCGCGATCAGCCGCCGTCGCGGGGCGACCGTCTGAGCGCTCCCTGACGCAGCTGTCCTGATCTGGCGGGCCGGAGCGGCACCGGCCCGCCGCCAGGCCACTTTGGGGCAAGCTCGTCTCGCTCAGTGACCGCTGACCCGGCTGTACGTCCCGGCCAGGAACGGGAGGACCTCGCCCTGATCGGGCGCACCGAGGGTGATCCGGTATTCCAGGGTGCCCCAGGCCGCCCGGAAGCGGTGCACCGCGGTGCCTCTGACGGTGGTCTTCACCAGGGCCAGTTCCTCGCCCACCCAGCCGCCGACCGCCGGCACCGGGGGCTCGCCGAACGAGTCGAAGAACCACCACCAGACCTCGTCCCCCTGGGCGAGGAAGACGCCGTGCCCGAAGAACTCGGAGCCGTCGTCGCGCACCTGGCGGTAGTCCTGGACGACCACCGAGCCGCCCGCGTCGTACTTGAACCTGAGTGCGGCCCGCGCTCCCAGCGCGGGCGCCCACGGCGAAGCCTCCTGCTGCTCGGTGCCCTGCCAGTCTCCGAGCAACGGGGCCATCAGCTCCGTGATCAGCACGCGCCAAGCCTAAGGTGCCATCGCGTTGGATGGGAGCGCTTGCACAGCATTGCCCGGGGACCGCATGCGGTGGTCAATCACCACCGGATCGGGCCTCTCGCTCATTTCGTCACGGTCGCACGACCGCCGCGTATCGACCCGGAAGCACTCGGTGCTCACCCAGCGCGCGAACCGCCCCAGACCGATGGCGGCAATGAGTTCGGCGGTCTGACTCTTCTGCGCCTGCAGTGCGGCCGTCTTCCGCTCCAGGTCGCGACCGTCCAGCACGAACCGGATGGCCAGGTCCGACTCGGCCACGATCGGCGGTGGGCCGGACTGGAAGACCTGGACGCCATCGTCGACGTCCCGGCACGCATCGCGGTCGGCGCGTGTGGTGACCGCCTGGAGCAGCTGCGGCCGCGGGCGGCAACGGTCCACCGCCAGCGCGGACCAGCGAGCCACGGCGCTACGGAGTGGACCTCAACCCGAACTCAACCTCGGCACTCCACTCGGTCAGACCTGCGGCAGAGGGTACAGACTCGACCCAGTTCAGACGATACGGAAACTGGTATGGGCAGGGGTGAATCGTGACGAGACCCGGCGCCCCGGTTCGAAGCGTCGAGTTGCTCGGATCGTTCACAGTGCGGGTCGACACCGCTCCCATCGCGGCCGCACACTGGCGGCTGCGCAAGGCGCGATCATTGGTCGCGATCTTGGCCCTCGCGCCCGGCCAGCGACGGCATCGCGAGTTCGTGATCGATCGGCTGTGGCCCGACCTGGAGCCGATCGCGGCCGCCAAGAATCTGCACCAGACGTTGTATGTCGCTCGGCGTGCGCTCGCCGGGTCCGGCTCGCCGACCATGGGGCTGCTCGCTATCCGCGATGAGCAGGTCGTGCTGGATACGAACGGCCTGGTCGACGTCGACGTCAACCGGTTCGAGTCGGCCGCCCGAGATGCGTTGTCCACGGCCACCATCGCGGCGCTGCGCGCCGCCGCGGAAGCGTACGCGGGCGATCTCCTGCCTGACTGGCCCGACGCCGACTGGCTGACGAGCCGGCGGCGCGAACTGCAGGACATCCAGCGGGAGGTCTTGGTCGGGCTCGCGGCGGCGCTGCAGGAGGGCGCACCCTCCGAAGCGCTGGTCGTGCTGGGTAGGGTGCTCGAGACCGACCCCCTCCACGAAGGTGCCGTCCGTGCGCAGATGGCGGTCCTGGCGCGGCTGGGCCGACGATCCGAGGCCCTGGCCCGCTACGAACAACTGGTCGACGATCTGCTCGAGGCATACGGGACCGACCCGGACGCATCGACGGTCACGCTGTTTCGTGGGCTGCTGACCGGGTCGCCGGCGCAGGAACGCCACCGGAAACCACCGCCGGCGCTCAGTGACGATGACGACCAGCTCCCGACGTCATTGACCAGCTTCATCGGACGCGAACGCGAACTGGGCGACATCGAGCGGCTGACGGGCCAGGCCCGACTGGTCACCCTCACCGGCACCGGCGGCAGCGGCAAGACGCGACTCGCCGTGGAGGCGGCGCGTCGGGTCCGTTCCGACTATCCGGACAAGGTGTGGTTCGTGGACCTGACCGCCGTCGGCGAGTCCGTCCTGGTGGTCGATGCGGTCGCGGAGGCGCTCGGGTCGGACCTCGCTGTCGCAGCGGACCGGACGCAAGCGCTGGTGCACCACCTGCGCCACCGACGCCTGCTGATCGTGCTCGACAACTGCGAGCATCTGGTCGCCGCCTGTAGCCGCCTCGTCGCCGCCGTCCTGGCCGGGTGCCCGAGGGTCGTCGTTCTGGCGACCAGCCGCGAGCCGCTCCACGCCCACGGGGAGTACACCTTCCGAGTGCCGTCGTTGGCGCTGCCACCACCCGGCCGGCACGGCGAGCTGGAGGTCGAACGGCTCGGTCGACTGCCGAGCATTCGGCTCTTCGTCGAGCGGGCAGCCCAGGTTCGGCCGGGGTTCGTGCTGGACGCCTTCAACCTGAGCGCCGTGGTCGACCTGTGTCGACGGCTGGACGGAATGCCGCTGGCGCTCGAGCTGGCGGCGGCCAGGGCGACCGTCCTGGAGCCTGCGGAGATCGTCGACCGGCTGGGCGACACGTTGTCCCTGCTGGGCGGCGGACCGCAATCGATCACCCGCCATCAGACCCTGCGGGCGACCCTGGAGTGGAGCCATGACCTGCTCACCGAACCTGAGCAGGTCCTCTTTCGCCGGCTGTCCGTGTTCGCGGGCAGCTTCACGCTCGAGGCGGTGGAGTCCGTCTGCGCCGGCCATCCACTCCAGGGATCCAGGCTGTTCGAACTCTTGGTCGCCCTGGTGGACAAGTCACTGGTCGCACTCGAGCGAGCGGCCACGTCGACCCGCTATCGGCTGCTGGAGACGGTCCGCCAGTTCGCTGGCGAGAAGCTCGACCAGGCCGCCGAGGTCGGCCGGCTGGGGGCGGCCCATGCCGTGTACTTCCTCACCGTCGCCGTTGCCCACAATCCCGAGCGGGCAACGGGAGTCGTGATCGAGCGGCCGAAGCTGCTCGACCGCGAGCACGACAACCTGCGCGCTGCGCTGCGGTGGTCCAGCGCACACGATCCTGCGACCGCGCTCCGCCTCGCGGCCAGTTTGTGGCGCTTCTGGATCCTCCGCGGTCACGCCGTCGAAGGGGCCCGATGGGTCGAACGTGCTCTGGCCGGCGCTCCTGCGCCGACCCGGCCCCGGGCCGCCGCGTTGATCGGCCTGACGGGCCTGGACTCCCGCCAGGGCCGCAGCGATCGGCACCGCGCGCTGGGGGCAGAGGCGATGTCGATCATGCGTCGGATCGGCGACCCTGAAGAGATCGCGGCGGCCCAGATCGTCGAAGCGATGTTGGCCTGGAGCACCTTCGATCTGGACGAGGCCGAGCAGCTGGCCGCCGACGTACGTGCCGGCGGCATGGCGCACGGGCGACCCGAGCACTCCGCTGCCGGAAGCTGGCTGCTCGGCCACTGCGCGTTGTCCCGCGAGAACGGGCCGCGGGCGGTCGACTACCTGGACACCTTCCTCAACGAGCTTGCTGACTCCGACCCGGGCACTCGGCCGTTTCTGCCCGTCGTGACCTCCTCTCTGCAGCTCGTGCCGGTGGCCGGTCGGCTGGTCCCGTTCTTCGAGGAGACCATGCTGCTGGGTCGGCGGGTCGGCGTCCGCCAGGCGGTCGGGTACGGGTTGTCGGCCCTCGGATATGCGAAACGACTGTCCGGCGAGCAGGACGCAGCCATCGCAAGCGTTGCCGATGCCGTCGATCGGTTCGCCGACCTCGGCGACGACCTCGCCCGAGCGCAGGCTCTCCACCAGATCGGCTGCATCCATCGAGACAGCGGCGACTATCGAGCCGCCGCGGAGGCGCTGACGCTGGCGGGAGAGCTCCGGACGGGGGTCGGCGACCGCAGGGGCGAGCTGCTGACCGAGATCAACCTCGCGCTGCTGCAGGCGAAGGCCGGGGACGTCGAGCTCGGTCTGGGCAACGCACGACGGTCACTGTCCGGGTTCGAGGCAGCCGGAGACCCGGTAGGAATCGGTGCGACCTGGACGGCGCTGGGTGCCATCGAGCTGTTGACCGGGGAGGCTCGGGCGGCGCGTGAGATGTATCGGCGCGCAGCCGAGAGATTCGAACCGTGGCCGCGATTCGCCGGCTGGTTGCACCTCGTGATGGCTGAGCTGTCGGTCGAGCTGGCTGACGCGCGTCGCGCCGAACGAGAGATCGCGGCGGCCGCTGTGGTCTTCGATACCACCCACTGCCTGATCGCGGACCGCCGACTCGCTGTGCTGCGAGATGGCGACGAGACCGCGTAAGGAGGCCGGGGCCGCTCGTTGAGCCCGTGTTGAGATCGGGTTGATGTCCGCTGTCTAGCGTCGTTGCCGGACGTGACAGACACCCAGGAGGATCCATGACCACCACTGAGACAGCCCCAGGCCCGATCGACCCAGGCCCCATCGACTCGGGCCCGATCGGACAGGGCCCGATCGGCGACGCCACCCTCGCCGAGTTCGCCGCCGGTATGCGCGGCAGCGTCGTCCGGCAGGGAGACGCGGACTACGACGTCGCGCGTCGGGTTTGGAACGGTGCGCATGACCGTCATCCCGCCGTGATCGCCCGGTGCGCCGGCGTGGCCGACGTGATCCGCACGGTCGACCTCGCGCGGAGCGAGGGTTTGCCGTTGGCCGTACGCGGTGGCGGCCATTCCATCGCCGGATTCTCCACCGTCGACGCGGGCATCGTGTTGGACCTGTCGCTCATGCGCGGAATCCAGGTCGACCCCGATCGCCGCACGGTGACCGCTCAGGCGGGCTGCACCTGGAAGGACCTGGACGCCGAGACCCAACAGTTCGGCCTCGCGGTCACCGGCGGCCTGGTGTCCTCGACGGGCATTGCCGGGTTCACGCTGGGCGGCGGTATCGGCTGGCTGATGCGCAAGCACGGACTGGCCAGTGACAACCTCAGAGCGGTCGATGTCGTCACCGCCGACGGGCAGTTCGTCCGCGCGAGCACCGACGAGAATCCCGAGCTGTTCTGGGGACTGCGCGGTGGCGGCGGCAACTTCGGGGTGGTGACCTCCTTCGAGTTCCAGCTCCACGAGGTCGGGCCTACGGTCTTGTCCGGTCTGGTCTTCTATCCGGCCGACGAGGCCGAGCAGGTGCTGGCCGGCTTCCGGGCGGCTTGCGCGGCCGCGCCCGACGAGTTGACCACCCTCGTCAATCTGACCACGGCGCCGCCGGTGCCGTTCCTGCCCGAAACGGTGCACGGCAAACCGATCATCGGCGTCGGCGGCTGCTGGTCAGGTGATCCGGATGCCGGCGCGGCCGCAACCGCACCCTTCCGAAGCCTGGGCACGGTGATCGCCGACGTATTCGCCGACAACCCGTACTCCGGATGGCAACAGGCGCTCGATCCGCTCTATCCGAGGGGCATCGACAACTACTTCCGGTCGGCGTTCCTGCGGACTGCCGGCCCCGACTCCCTGCGCTCGTTGGCAGAGTCGTTCGCCACGTTGCCCAATGCGCTCACCGAGATCCATCTCCAACACCTGGGCGGCGCCGTCGGCCGGATGCCGGTCGAGTCCACGGCGTACGCCCTGCGGGACCAGGAGTTCATCGTCAACGTCGTCGCCCGGACGCCTACCGCGGACGGGTTCGCCGAGGTCGTCGAGTGGGCACGTGGCGTGACGTCGGCACTCGGCCCCGATACCGGCAGCTACGTGAACTTCACCGGCGAGTCGGACGCGACCCTGGTCCGGGCCGCGTACCCCGAGGCCACCTATCGCCGGCTGGTCGAGCTCAAGAACCGCTACGACCCGACCAACCTCTTCCGACTCAACCAGAACATCGTTCCCTCGGCCTGAACGCCGCCGCCCGGGGGGACACCCGGTGGGCATCCGGTCGGGCGTGATCGGCGGAGCGACAGACGAGGTCAGCAGATGAACCACCGAACCCGCCAGGCGTGGGCCCGGAGAACGGCGGACCCGACCGCTGTACGGACAGCGGCGGTCGCCGCCGGGACCGGCACGCGGACAGGCGCGAACGCCGCCGGCGTCCCGTGCTCGCCGTACTGGTGCCCCGGTGTGCGGGGGCGATCCCCGCGGATCGCCGGCGACCCACGGGACTGCCGACCGTTCGCACCACCGAGTCGCGTGGACGGCCTGATCGCTCGACTCTGCTTCCTTGACAGGTCGTCTCCCCGGGTCTATCCCGTCCGGTAGGAGTCGTCTGAGTCCTCCAGCCTGACGTACTTCGACTCCACAACCTGTTTCGACAAAAGCTCGTGCCGCCTACTCCCGGCACGAATTTCCGGCCTGTGCGCGGAAGCGGCTCGGCCCCCACACCGCTGAGCGGGTGTGGGGGCCGAGCCGGTCGTACGTTCTCGGCGACCGCCGTCAGCGGTAGTCGCCGAGGTCGAACTCCTCCAGCGGTACGGCCGCGCCCGACCCGGAACCGAAGTCGTAGTCGAACGGGTCGTAGCCGACCATCGAGTACGCCTGCGCCTTCGCCTCCGCCGTCGGCTCGACCCGAACGTTGCGGTACCGCTCCAGACCGGTGCCGGCCGGGATCAGCTTGCCGAGGATGACGTTCTCCTTCAGACCCCGCAGGCTGTCGGACTTGCCGTGGATAGCCGCGTCGGTCAGCACCTTGGTGGTCTCCTGGAACGAAGCCGCGGACAGCCACGACTCGGTGGCCAGCGACGCCTTGGTGATCCCCATCAGCACGGGACGACCCGAGGCCGGCGTGCCGCCCTCGGACACCACTATCCGGTTCGCCGCCTCGTAGGAGAGCCGGTCCACGAGGTCGCCGGCGAGCAGGTCGGAGTCGCCCGACTCGATCACCGTCACCCGGCGCAACATCTGCCGGATGATGATCTCGATGTGCTTGTCGTGGATCGGCGCACCCTGTGTCCGGTACACCGACTGCACCTCGTCCACCAGGTGCTCCTGCACCTTGCGGACGCCGAGCACCCGGAGCACGTCCTGCGGATCCGGCGTTCCAGCCGTGATCTGCTGGCCGACCTCGACCCGGTCGCCGTCCTCCACCAGCATGCGCGCACGCCGGCTGACGGTGAGCTCGATCGGATCGGACCCGTCGTCGGGGATCACCGTGACCTTCTTGAGCCGGTCCGAGTCCTCGATCTCGACCCGGCCGGTGGCCTCGACGATCGGCGCCTTGCCCTTGGGCTGACGCGCCTCGAACAACTCGACGACGCGCGGCAGGCCCTGGGTGATGTCGTCACCGGCCACACCACCGGTGTGGAAGGTCCGCATCGTCAGCTGAGTGCCGGGCTCGCCGATCGACTGGGCCGCGACGATGCCGACGGCCTCGCCGACATCGACCAGCTTGCCGGTGGCAAGCGAACGCCCGTAGCACATCGCACAGGTGCCGGACTTCGCCTCACAGGTGAGCACGCTGCGTACCTTGACGCCGGTGATGCCGGCATCGATCAGCAGCCGGATGTTCACGTCGCCGAGATCGACCCCGGCCGGCAGCAGCACCTCGCCGTCGCCGTCGACCACGTCGGTCGCCAGCGTCCGGGCGTAGACCGCCGTCTCCACGTGCTCGTCCAGCACCAGCGCGCCGTTGAGGTCGTTGGCGATCACCTTGTTCAGACCACGCTCGGTGCCGCAGTCCTCTTCGCGGATGATCACGTCCTGGCTCACGTCCACCAGCCGCCGGGTCAGGTAGCCCGAGTCCGCCGTCCGAAGCGCGGTGTCGGCCTGACCCTTCCGGCCGCCGTGAGTGGAGATGAAGTACTCCAGCACCGACAGACCCTCACGGAAGTTCGACTTGATCGGCCGCGCGATGATCTCGCCCTTCGGGTTCACCACGAGGCCTCGCATGGCGGCGATCTGGCGCATCTGCACCATGTTCCCGCGGGCGCCGGAGTGGACCATCATGTAGATCGGGTTGGTCTTGGAGAAGTTGGCCTCCATCGCCGCACCGAGGCGCGAGGTGGCGTCGGTCCAGATCTCGATCAGTTCCTGACGCCGCTCGTCCTCGGTGATCAGACCGCGGTCGTACTGCTTGTCGATCTTGCTGGCCCGCTCCTCGTAGACGGCAAGGATCTGCTTCTTGTCGGCAGGCGTCTCGACATCACCGATGGATACGGTGACACCGGACCGGGTGGCCCAGTGGAAGCCGAGGTCCTTCAGCGCGTCCAGACAGTGCGCCACCTCCACCTTCGGGTACCGCTCCGCCAGGTCGTTGACGATCTGGCCGAGCTGCTTTTTGCCGACCTCGTAGTCGACGTACGCGTAGTCGGCCGGCAGTGCCTCGTTGAAGAGCGCTCGACCGAGCGTCGTCTCCAGCAGGATGCTGCCGTTCGGGGCCAGCTCGAAGCCGGCCGGAGCCACGATGTCGGTCAGTCGCAGCCGGATCTTGGCCTGCACGCTGAGCTCGCGGCGGTCGAAGGCCATCAGGGCCTCGGCCACCGAGCTGAACACCCGACCCTCGCCGGGCGCGCCGTCCACCTGCATGGTGATGAAGTACATCCCGATGATCATGTCCTGGGTCGGCATGGTCACCGGCCGGCCGTCGGCCGGCTTGAGGATGTTGTTCGTCGACAGCATGAGGATCCGGGCCTCGGCCTGCGCCTCGGCGCTCAGCGGCAGGTGGACCGCCATCTGGTCGCCGTCGAAGTCGGCGTTGAAGGCCGTACAGACCAACGGGTGGATCTGGATCGCCTTGCCCTCGATCAGCTGCGGCTCGAACGCCTGGATGCCCAGCCGGTGCAGGGTCGGTGCACGGTTCAGCAGCACCGGATGCTCGGCGATGACCTCTTCCAGCACGTCCCAGACGACCGGTCGCTGCCGCTCGACCATCCGCTTCGCGGACTTGATGTTCTGGGCGTGGTTGAGGTCGTCCAGCCGCTTCATCACGAACGGCTTGAACAGCTCCAGCGCCATCGCCTTCGGCAGGCCGCACTGGTGCAGCTTCAGCTGCGGGCCGACCACGATGACCGAACGGCCGGAGTAGTCGACGCGCTTGCCGAGCAGGTTCTGCCGGAACCGGCCCTGCTTGCCCTTGAGCATGTCGGAGATCGACTTCAGCGGCCGGTTGCCCGGGCCGGTGACCGGACGGCCACGACGGCCGTTGTCGAACAGCGAGTCGACGGCCTCCTGCAGCATCCGCTTCTCGTTGTTGACGATGATCTCGGGCGCGCCCAGGTCGAGCAACCGCTTCAGCCGGTTGTTCCGGTTGATCACCCGGCGGTACAGGTCGTTCAGGTCGCTCGTCGCGAACCGGCCGCCGTCCAGCTGCACCATCGGGCGCAGGTCCGGCGGGATGACCGGTACGCAGTCCAGCACCATCCCGGTCGGGCTGTTCTTGGTCGACAAGAACGCCGAGACGACCTTCAGCCGCTTCAGCGCACGGGTCTTCCGCTGCCCCTTGCCGGTCTGGATGGTCTCCTTCAGCGAGGTCGCCTCGGCCTCCAGGTCGAACGTCTGCAGTCGCTTCTGGATCGCGTCCGCGCCCATCGAGCCGGCGAAGTACTTGCCGAACCGGTTCTTCATCTCCCGATAGAGCACCTCGTCGCCCTCGAGATCTTGCACCTTGAGGGTCTTGAACCGGCTCCACACCGCGTCCAGCCGGTCGAGCTCGCGCTGCGCCCGGTCGCGCATCTGCTTGACCTCGCGCTCCGCGCCCTCGCGCACCTTGCGCTTGACGTCGGACTTGGCGCCCTCTTCCTCGAGCTGGGCGAGATCGCCCTCGAGCTTCTTCATCCGGGTCTCGATGTCGGAGTCCCGGCGGCCCTCGAGCTGCTTGCGCTCGACATCGATCTTGCCCTCCAGCGAAGACAGGTCGCGGTGCCGCGCCTCATCGTCGACAGAGGTGATCATGTACGCGGCGAAGTAGATGACCTTCTCCAGGTCCTTCGGCGCAATGTCCAACAGGTAGCCCAGCCGGCTCGGCACACCCTTGAAGTACCAGATGTGGGTGACCGGCGAGGCCAGCTCGATGTGGCCCATCCGCTCGCGGCGGACCTTCGAGCGGGTGACCTCGACGCCACACCGCTCGCAGATGATGCCCTTGAAGCGGACCCGCTTGTATTTGCCGCAGTAGCACTCCCAGTCCCGAGTGGGACCGAAGATCTTCTCGCAGAACAGACCGTCGCGCTCCGGCTTGAGCGTGCGGTAGTTGATCGTCTCGGGCTTCTTCACCTCACCGTGCGACCACTGGCGGATCTCGTCGGCCGTGGCCAGGCCGATGCGGATCTCGTCGAAGAAGTTCACGTCGAGCACTTGGTTATCTCTTCTCTCTTAGTCTTCTTCTTCCGACTTGTCAGCCGCTCTGCACCAGATTCGGTGCTGAGCGGCTGACACGTCGGCGTTTAGGTGAGGTGGATCAGACCTCGTCCAGGGCGCCCAAGGACTCGCCGGGCCGGCGGGACAGGTCGATGCCGAAGTCCTCGCCTCCCCGGTAGTCGTCCTCGGAGTCGCGGAGCTCGACCTCGGTCCCGTCCGAAGACAGCACCTCGACGTTCAGGCAGAGCGACTTCATCTCCTTGACCAGCACCTTGAACGACTCCGGGATGCCGGGCTCGGGGATGTTCTCGCCCTTGACGATGGCCTCGTACACCTTCACGCGGCCGGGGACGTCGTCGGACTTGATCGTCAGCAGCTCCTGCAGAGCCCAGGCGGCGCCGTACGCCTCCAGGGCCCAGACCTCCATCTCACCGAACCGCTGACCACCGAACTGCGCCTTACCACCCAGCGGCTGCTGGGTGATCATCGAGTACGGCCCGGTCGAACGGGCGTGGATCTTGTCGTCGACCAGGTGGTGCAGCTTCAGCATGTAGATGTAGCCGACACCGACCGGCTCCGGGAAGGGCTCTCCGGAGCGACCGTCGAACAGGTGGGCCTTGCCGTCGGCACTGACCAGGTTGTCACCGTCCCGAGTCGGCAGGGTGTTGCCCAGCAGGCCGGTGATCTCCTCCTCGGTGGCACCGTCGAACACCGGCGTGGCCAGGTTCTTGTTGCCGTCGACGTGACCGAGGCCGACCGTACGCAGCCGTTCGGCCCAGTCGCCCTCGACCCCCTCCAGATCCCAGCCCTGCTTGGCCACCCAGCCGAGATGCGTCTCCAGCACCTGGCCGATGTTCATCCGGCTCGGCACGCCGAGCGGGTTGAGCACGATGTCGACGGCGGTGCCGTCCTCCATGAACGGCATGTCCTCGATCGGCAGGATCTTGGAGATGACGCCCTTGTTGCCGTGCCGGCCGGCCAGCTTGTCGCCGTTGGAGATCTTGCGCTTCTGGGCCACGTAGACGCGGACCAGCTGGTTGACACCGGGGCTCAGCTCGTCGTCGGCCTCGCGGTCGAAGACCCGGACGCCGATCACCGTGCCCGACTCGCCGTGCGGGACCTTCAGCGACGTGTCGCGAACCTCGCGCGCCTTCTCACCGAAGATCGCACGGAGGAGCCGCTCCTCCGGGGTGAGCTCGGTCTCGCCCTTCGGCGTGACCTTGCCGACCAGGATGTCGCCGGTGCCGACCTCGGCACCGATCCGGATGATCCCCCGCTCGTCGAGATCGGCCAGCATCTCCTCGGAGACGTTGGGGATGTCGCGGGTGATCTCCTCGGCGCCCAGCTTGGTGTCGCGGGCGTCGACCTCGTGCTCCTCGATGTGGATCGAGGTGAGGACGTCGTCCTGGACCACACGCTGGCTGAGGATGATCGCGTCCTCGTAGTTGTGACCCTCCCACGGCATGAAGGCGACCAGCAGGTTGCGGCCGAGCGCCATCTCGCCGGCGTCGGTGCACGGACCGTCGGCCAGCGGCGTGCCCTTCTCGACCCGCTGCCCACTGGTGACCAGTGGGCGCTGGTTGATGCAGGTGCCCTGGTTGCTGCGCCGGAACTTGCTCAGCCGGTACGTCTTGTACGTCCCGTCGTCGTGCGCGACGTCGATCAGGTCTGCACTGACCGAGGTGACCACACCCGGCTGGACGGCGACGGTGACGTCACCGGCGTCCACCGCACCGCGATACTCCATCCCGGTGCCCACGAACGGGGACTCCGAGCGGAGCAGCGGAACGGCCTGACGCTGCATGTTCGAGCCCATCAGGGCGCGAGACGCGTCGTCGTGCTCGAGGAACGGGATCATGGCCGTGGCCACCGACACCATCTGGCGCGGCGAGACGTCCATGTAGTGCACCTCGTCGACGACGACCTCGTCGGCCTCGCCGTGGCGCTTACGGACCAGGATCCGGTCCTGGGTGAACTTCCCGTTGTCGTCCAGCTTGGCGTTGGCCTGGGCGATGACGAAGCGGTCCTCCTCGTCGGCGGTCAGGTAGTCGATCTGGTCGGTCACCCGGCCGTCGACGACCTTGCGGTACGGCGTCTCGACGAAGCCGAACGCGTTCACCCGGGCGAAGCTCGCCAGCGAGCCGATCAGGCCGATGTTCGGGCCCTCCGGGGTCTCGATCGGGCACATCCGGCCGTAGTGGCTGGTGTGCACGTCGCGGACCTCCATCCCGGCGCGGTCACGGGACAGACCGCCCGGACCGAGCGCGTTCAGCCGCCGCTTGTGGGTCAGCCCGGCGATCGGGTTGGTCTGGTCCATGAACTGGGACAGCTGCGAGGTGCCGAAGAACTCCTTCAGCGCCGCCACCACCGGGCGGATGTTGATCAAGGTCTGCGGTGTGATCGCCTCGACGTCCTGGGTCGTCATCCGATCCCGGACCACCCGCTCCATCCGGCCGAGGCCGGTGCGCAGCTGGTTCTGGATCAGCTCGCCCACGGTCCGCAGTCGGCGGTTGCCGAAGTGGTCGATGTCGTCCTCTTCGACGATCAGCTCACCGCGCGGGGCCGGCAGCGTCTCCCGGCCCTCGTGCAGCGCGACGATGAAGCGGATGGCCGCGACGATGTCCTCGATCGTCAGGACCTGCTGGTCGAACGCCTGCTCCAGCCCGAGCTTTTTGTTGATCTTGTAGCGACCGACCTTCGCCAGGTCGTACCGCTTCGGGTTGAAGTAGTAGTTCTCCAGCAACGCCTGCGCGGCCTCGCGGGTCGGCGGCTCACCCGGCCGGAGCTTCCGGTAGATGTCGAGCAGCGCCTCGTCGGTGGTGGTGGTGTGGTCCTTCTCCAGGGTGAGCCGCATCGACTCGTAGTCGCCGAACTCCTCCAGGATCTTGGCGTCGTCCCAGCCGAGCGCCTTGAGCAGCACAGTCACGTTCTGCTTGCGCTTGCGGTCCAGCCGGACCCCCACCATGTCCCGCTTGTCGATCTCGAACTCCAGCCACGCGCCGCGGCTCGGGATCATCTTGCAGGTGAAGATGTCCTTGTCGGAGGTCTTGTCGGTGGTCTGCTCGAAGTAGACACCGGGGCTGCGGACCAGCTGGCTCACCACGACCCGCTCGGTGCCGTTGATGACGAAGGTGCCCTTGTCGGTCATCAGCGGGAAGTCGCCCATGAAGACCGTCTGAGACTTGATCTCGCCGGTCTCGTTGTTCATGAACTCGGCGGTGACGAACAACGGCGCCGCGTACGTCACGTCGCGGTCCTTGCACTCGTCCACGGTGTTCTTCGGCGGCTCGAACCGATGGTCGCGGAACGATAGCGACATGGTGCCGGAGAAGTCCTCGATCGGCGAGATCTCCTCGAAGATCTCCTCGAGGCCGGACTTCGTGTTCACGTCGGTACGGCCCTCGCTCAGCGCGCTCTCGACGCGCTCGCGCCAGGCCTCGTTCCCGACGAGCCAGTCGAAGGAGTCGACCTGCAGATCGAGGAGGTCCGGGACCTCGAGAGGTTCAGCGATTTTCGCGAAAGAGATGCGGCCGGTGGTGGATACGACGTGATTCTTGGCGATGGTGCCTGCGGCGGCCAACAGTTGTCCTTCCAGGGTTTGGACTGATCATCCACGCGTCCGCGCATGCCGAACGGCCCGTGTCAAATGAAACGGGTCGACGAAATGACGGAGGCAAACCCCCAATATATAGACTTGTGGCCCGCTGGTCAAGTGTTGAGCGCACGGCGGAGCAGAACGGTCAAGTCGAAGACGACCGCTTGCGACGATGATACTCACAAATCAGTCCCTGACAAGCGCGGACGCACGAAACCCACGCGGCGATGTCGTTCGGTGCCTCCGGCCCCCCGCGGTCCGTCGTGGGTGAGTCTGAACCGTCGCCGCCCACCAATCGGCTAGCCCGGCTTCGCACCCCACCCAATCGACCGAGCCCGACCTCGCACCCCACCCAACCGACCGAGCCCGACTTCGCACCCCAAAAGTGCACTTCGCACCGTGCATGCAGGGTACGAAGTGCACCTGAAGGGTGCGAAGTCGGGCCGAGAGGGGACGGGCCGGGGATCGAGATCGGGGGAATGCGGTAGGGGCGGCGGATCCGTGATCGGATCCGCCGCCCCTCGGGTACAGCGTGAGGTCGGTCGACCTTACTTGACGGTGACCGAGGCGCCGGCGGCCTCGAGGGCCTCCTTGGCCTTGGCGGCTGCTTCCTTGGTGACCTTCTCCAGGACCGTCTTCGGCGCGGCCTCGACCAGGTCCTTGGCCTCCTTCAGGCCCAGGCTGGTGAGCGTACGCACCTCCTTGATGACCTGGATCTTCTTGTCGCCGACGGCGTCGAGGATGACGTCGGCCTCGTCGGACTCCTCCTCGGCCTCGGCGGCGTCCGCGCCACCGGCACCGCCGGCGGACGGGGCGGCGGCCACGGCGACCGGAGCCGCGGCGGTCACGCCGAAGGTGTCTTCGAACTGCTTGACGAACTCGCTGAGCTCGATCAGGGTGAGCTCCTTGAAAGCGTCCAGGAGCTCGTCGGTGCTGAGCTTGGCCATGATGGCGTTCCTTCCTTACTTGTCTTCCGCAGCGTCGGCCGCGACGGTGGTTGTTTCATCCGCAGCGGGTGCTGCATCGATTGCCGAGCTTTCGGCAGCTGCTTCCGCAGCGGGCTCGGCGGGTGCGGCGGCCGGCTCTTCGACGGTCGCCGCGGTGTCCAGCTCTTCGTTGCTGGGCTCGCTGGTGTCTTCTGCAGCGTCGGCCGGCGAAGTCTCGGGAGCAGTCCCGGCGCCCGCGATCAGCGACGGGTTCTCCCCCGCGGCCTTCTCCAGAGCGGCGACCAGCCGGGCTGCCTGGGACAGCGGTGCCGCGAACAGCGACACGGCCTGGGCCAGCACACCCTTCATGGCACCCGCGGCCTTCGCGAGCAGGACCTCGCGCGACTCCAGGTCGGCGAGCTTGCGCACCTCTTCCGGGGTGAGCGGCTTGCCGTCGAGGACTCCACCCTTGACGACGAGCTGGGGATTGTTCCGTGCGAAGTCACGCAGGCCCTTGGCCACCACGACGGGATCGCCGTCGATGAAAGCGATCGCCGTCGGACCGACGAGCAGGTCGTCGATGCCCTCGACGCCCGCCTGCCGGGCCGCGATCGCGGTCAGCGTGTTCTTCGACACGGCGTAGGTGGCGTCCTCACCCAGTGAACGGCGCAGTTCCTTCAGCGCCTTCACGGTGAGTCCGCGGTACTCGGTCAGCACGGCGCCGCTGGAGCTGGTGAACCGCTCCGACAGTTCGGCGACTGCGGCTGCCTTGTCCGGCCTCGCCATGGTCTCCTCCACTTCCTCTACTTCGTGCGCCCGCACGAACTGTGCGGACGCGCCTGCCGAAGGAGGTCCCGCTGGAGGAGTACCCGCAAACGAGAAAGCCCCGGAGCGCTGGCGCGTCACGGGGCAACGGAGGGATCTCACGAATCCCTCGGTGTCACATCACTCACCTGCGCGGGCCACCCGACTCGGGTGCTTCGTGATCGGATCGCTCCGGCCAACCAGCGGTCTTCGGCAGCGTAACACTCTACGCGCCCGTCGGGAGGCGGCCAAATCGCTTTCGCGGCGCACGTCGGCAGATCGCTCCGCGTCGGCGGACTGCACGAGCGGGCGGCACGGCGGCGGACCTTAACACGACCGTCACTCAGTCTGATCACGGATTTGTTGCGATTGTCTCGGTTTGATAACGTGCGCCTCGGTCGTTGGGGAAATAGCGGCCGGAGCAAGACCCGACACACCCGGCCGCCAGCGTTGGCTACGCACCTGTGCGTGGTTCGGCAACCGGTCTGCGACAACGATGTCACAGCCGAGGGACGGGACCGAACTACTCCAAAGGGGGAGTACATGCACAGAGTCCTCAGGACTGGTGCGTCGCTGTTGGCGACCACCGCCCTTGCGGCGTCCGCGATCGCGGCCACCGCGGTGCCGGCGCAGTCTGCGCCGGCCAAGACGACCGCCGCAGTCGACTGCGGTCGCCATCTCGAGCACTACAGCACCGTGCGCGCCGGCTCGAAGGGCCGTGCCGTGGTGGGCGCCGAGTGCTACCTGGCCCAGGCGGGCTACTCGATCAGCAAGAACGGCACGTTCAGCGCCGACGACGCCAAGTCCGCGGCGAAGTTCAACGCCAGCCGCCACATCTCCGGCGGCGGTGTTCTGGGCAAGGCGTCCTGGACCGCACTGGTCGCCGGAAACAGCCACCCATCGCAGAAGAAGGGCGACCGCGGCTACGCGGTGCTTCGGGCGCAGCGCGCGCTGAGCGCCTCGGGCCGGGCCGGTGCCACGGACTGGCAAGTTCGACACGTCCACCGCGAACGCCATCAAGGGCCTCCAGCGGGCCAAGGGCTGGAAGCAGAGCGGCTATCTCGACCAGCGCGTCTGGGGCCTCCTGCGGTCCGGCAAGGCTGCCTCGGTGCGGGTGATGAAGGCTTCCTCGGTTTCGGCGTCGTCCTCGTCACGGGCCGCGAAGGCACTCGCGTTCGCGAAGCGCCAGCTCGGCGATCCCTACCGCTTCGGCGCGGCCGGTCCGGGCTCGTGGGACTGCTCCGGGCTGACGATGAAGGCGTGGGCCGCGGCCGGCAAGCACCTGCCGCACAGCGCCCGCGGCCAGTTCCACAAGGGCCGTGCCGTGTCGAAGAAGAACCTGAGGCCTGGCGACCTGGTGTTCTTCTACGCCGGTATCGGCCATGTCGCGATCTATGCTGGTCACGGTAAGGTCATTCACGCGCCGCAGCCAGGCAAGCGGGTTTCGTACATCAGCATGAAGTACATGCCCTACGAGGGAGCCCGCCGGATCGGCTGACCCGAACCTCCCCCTTGCGACACCCCGCTTCCCACCCCCCCAGGGAGCGGGGTGTCGCTTTTCTGTACCTGATTGCTCCGCATGATCTCGCTGCGTGACCATGTTCGATGGTCGCGCTCCGCGCGCCGTGCGCGGTCACGGGCTCCGCATGATCTCGCTCGTTCGTCACGATTTCCGACGACGAAAAGCGTGTCGCCGGAAATCCATCCTCACTCCCGAGAAGCTTCGCCCGTGACCATGTTCGATGGTCGCGCTCCGCGCGCCGTGCGCGGTCACGGGCTCCGCATGATCTCGCTCGTTCGTCACGATTTCCGACGACGAAAAGCGTGTCGCCGGAAATCCATCCTCACTCCCGAGAAGCTTCGCCCGTGACCATGTTCGATCCCGTCCCGCTGCCCGCCGATCTCCTGAAGCCAGGGATCCGCGTGGCCAGGCCCGAGGACGTACCGCGGATCGGGAGCTGATCGTCGAACTCGCGACGTACGAGCGGATGCCGGATGAGGCAAGGGCCACCGACGAGCAGCTGCGGGCTGCGCTCTTCGGGGAACGGCCGGCGGTGTTCGCGCTGGTGGCCGAGGCTGATGGATCGGTCGTCGGGTTCGCCCTGTGGTTCCTCAACTTCTCCACGTGGGAGGGGGTGCACGGGATCTATCTCGAGGACCTGTACGTCCGGCCCGAGGCCCGCGGGCACGGCTTCGGCAAGGCGCTGCTCCAGTCGCTGGCCGCCATCGCGGTGCATCGCGGGTACGCCCGCTTCGAGTGGTGGGTGCTGAACTGGAACACGCCGTCGATCGAGTTCTACCAGGCGATGGGCGCGGTGCCGATGGACGAGTGGACGGTCTTCCGGCTCAGCGGACCCGCGCTGCGCTCTGCTGCGTCCTAACTCCGGCCTTGGTCCACTCCCCCGTCGTGGACCAGCGTCGGCGCCGACACCGGGCAACAGGTGTCGCGGTGAACCGTCAGCTCCGGACGCGGCGGCCGCTCGGCAGACTTACCCGGCACGCCCAGCCAGGAGATCACGGCGGCCGCGGCCAACAGGCCGGCACCGATCCATAGGGCCGCGATGAACCCTCGCTGGACGACGGCAGCGGACGTACCGTCGACGCCGCCGAGCCCGACCAGACCCGGGATGATCGCGATCGCCAGCAGGCCGGCGGTCCGGGCCACGGCGTTGTTCACCCCCGACGCGACGCCGACCATCGGATCGGGCGCCGCGCCGAGCACCGCGGCGGTCAGCGGCGCCACCGCACATGACAGTCCGAGACCGAGGAACAGCACCGACGGAAGGACGTCGGTCAGGTACGAGGCGTTCGGCCCGATCCGGGTTCCGAGCGCCATTCCCGCAGCGGCCAGCACCGCACCGAGCGTCATCAGCGGCCGCGGGCCGATCCGGTCCGACAGCCGGCCGGCGCGAGCGGACAGCACGAGCATCAACAGCGTCACCGGCAGCATCGAGGTGCCTGCGGCCACGGGCGACCAGCCGGCCACCAGTTGGAGCTGCAGCACGACGAGGAAGAAGTAGACCGACAGCGCGGCATAGATGAACAGCGTCGCCAGGTTGGTAGCCGCGAACACCCGGTCGGCGAACAACGAGAGTGGCACCAACGGCGCCGGGCTGTGGCGCTCGACGAGTACGAACGCCACGGCGAGGATCAGACCGACCACGGCGATCGCGATCACCGGCCCGGTCCAACCGGTGCGCCCGGCCGTGGTCAGGGCGTACGTCAGCGCGCTCAGGCCGCCGATGACGCAGGCCGCGCCCGGCAGGTCCAGGTGCCGCTCTCGCCCCACGTCACCCGAGTCCTGGCCGCCGGTCTCCGGGACGTGCCGCAGCGCGAGCAGTACGACGGCCACCGCGACCGGCAGATTGATCAGAAAGACCAGTCGCCAGTTCCAGCCCACCAGCCAGCCGCCGAGGAACGGTCCGATCGCCGAGGCAACGCCGCCGAGCCCGGACCAGGCGCCGACCGCGGCGGAGCGGTCGTCGTGATCGAAGCTGGCCGAGATGATCGCCAGACTGCCCGGGGTGAGCAGCGCGCCGCCGACACCCTGGAAGGCACGGGCCGCGATCAGCACCCCCGCGGTCGGGGCCACCGCGCAGAGCGCCGAGGCAAGCCCGAACCAGATGGTGCCGATGACGAAGACCCGGCGCCGGCCGTACCGGTCGCCGAGCACACCGCCGATCAGGATGAACGACGCCAGCGTCAGGGTGTACGCGTTGGCGATCCACTGCAGAGTGGTGAACCCGGCGTGCAGATCCTCACCGATCCGGGCGAGCGCGACATTGACCACCGTCGAGTCGAGCATCGCCATGCTCGACCCGGCGATGGTGGCCGCCAGCACCCACCGGCCGGCGGCCGTGCCCATCCGTACGCTCACCCGGTCGATGGTGCCACCCGGCGCTGACAGCGAATCGCTGCCCGGCGCGTTGGCTTGGCGCGACTATTCGGCGTCGGGCTTGGTCTTGCCGGTGTCGACCGAGATCCCGGGGCCCATCGTGGTGGACATCGTGATCTTCTTCAGGTAACGACCCTTGGACGCGCTCGGCTTCAGCCGGAGCACCTCGTCCAGCGCGGCGAAGTAGTTCTGCGAGAGCTGCTCGGGGCTGAACGACGCCTTGCCGATGATGAAGTGCAGGTTCGCGTGCCGGTCCACCCGGAACTCGATCTTGCCGCCCTTGATCTCGGTGACCGCCTTGGCGACGTCCATCGTCACGGTCCCGGTCTTCGGGTTCGGCATCAGCCCGCGCGGGCCGAGCACCCGGCCCAGCCGGCCGACCTTGCCCATCAGGTCTGGGGTGGCGACCACGGCGTCGAAATCGAGATAGCCCCCCATCACCTTCTCGATCAGCTCGTCGGCCCCGACCTCGTCGGCACCTGCCGCGGTGGCCTGCTCGGCCCGGTCACCGGCCGCGAAGACCAGCACCCGGGCGGTCTTGCCGGTGCCGTTCGGCAGGTTCACCGTGCCGCGGACCATCTGATCGGCCTTGCGGGGATCGACCCCGAGCCGGGTCGAGACCTCGACGGTCTCGTCGAACTTCGCCTTGGCCCCCGCCTTGGCGGCGTTGATGGCCTCCAGCGGGGAGTAGAGCTTCTCCGCCTCGATCGTCGATGCGGTGGCGTTGTAGGCCTTGCTGCGCTTCATCTTGTCTGGTTCCTCTCACCAGTTCCTGGTACGTCGGGCCGCGCTTCGGCCCTCCCAGGTCTCTTCTGTGCTGACCGTTCGGTTGTGGTTGTGATTACTCACCGGCCGCAAGCGAGCGGAGCGAACTCAATCCGATACCGTGACGCCCATGGAGCGGGCGGTGCCCTCGACGATCTTCATCGCGGCGTCGACGTCGTTGGCGTTCAGGTCCGGGAGCTTGGTGGTGGCGATCTCGCGCACCTGGTCCCGGGTCAGCCGGCCCACCTTGTCGCGCTGCGGGACACCGGACCCCTTCTGGATGCCAGCGGCCTTCTTGATCAGCTCGGCGGCCGGCGGGGTCTTGGTGATGAACGTGAACGAACGATCCTCGTAGATGGTGATCTCGACGGGGATGACGTTTCCGCGCATGGCTTCCGTGGCCGCGTTGTAGGCCTTGCAGAACTCCATGATGTTCACGCCGTGCGGGCCCAGGGCCGTACCGACGGGTGGCGCCGGGGTCGCGGCACCTGCGTTCAGCGCGACCTTGACCAGCGCCGCGACCTTCTTCTTGGGAGGCATTTCTCGGTCCTTCTTCTTCTGCGTGCTGGCGGGCTCATGCCCGGAGCGGTCTCGGGGCCGGAGCGGACTGCGGCGGCCGTACAGGCTGGGCTAGACCTTCTGGATCTGCGGGAAGGTCAGGTCGACCGGGGTCTCCCGGCCGAGGATCTCGACCAGCGCCTTGAGTCGCTGGCTGTTGACGTTGATCTCGGTGATCGTGGCGTGGACGCCGGCGAACGGGCCGTCCACCACCATCACCGAGTCGCCGACCTCGAAGTCGGCCACCTCGATCTTCTTCTTCTTCTTGGTGGAGGGGGTGCCCGCGGTCGCGGCCGCGACCACGCCCGGGGCGAGCATCTTCTCCACCTCGTCGATGCTGAGCGGCACCGGCTGGTTGGAGTGCCCGACGAAGCCGGTCACCGACGGGGTGTGCCGGACCGTCGACCAGGACTCGTCGGTCAGGTCCATTCGGACCAGGACGTACCCCGGGAGGACGGTCCGCCGGATCTGCTTGCGCTGACCGTTGCGGATCTCCACGACCTCTTCGGTCGGCACGATGATCTCGTAGATGTAGTCCTCCATGTTCAGCGAGGACACCCGGTTCTCCAGGTTGTGCTGCACCCGGTTCTCCATCCCGGAGTAGGTGTGCACGACGTACCAGTCGCCGACCTTGGCGCGCAGCTCGGAGCGGAACGCCTCCAGCGCCTCGCTGCCGGCGTCGGGCTCGTCGGACTCCTCGTCGTCGTCCTCGGCCTCCTCCTCGGCCGTCCCGAAGTCGAGGTCGAGATCGTCCTCGTCGCTCGGCTCCGGCTCGGCGGTCGTCCCGCCGAAGTCGAGGTCGATCTCCACGTCGTCGGTCGGCGGCGTATAGCCGGTGCCGAAATCGATGTCGAAGTCATTCTGCGACGACGTCGGACCGCCCACGTCGAACGACGCCGAGGACTCCCGTTCGTCCGCGGCGCTCTCGTCGCGCGCTACGTCGGGTGAGGCGTTCTCGGACACGTCAAAATCTCCAGTTCCAGGGTTTGTCGTCATCAGCTGAAGACCTTCAGAATCGCCCAGCCGAAGACGAGGTCGAGCACGCTGACGACCGCGATGATGAACAGCACGAAGATCAGCACGACGACGAAGTAGTTGAGCAACTGCGGACCGGTCGGATAGACCACCTTGCGCAGCTCGCCGACGGACTCCTTGACGAAGGTCACCGGTCCGGTCCGCTTGTGGGTGGGAGCGCTGTCGTCCCGCTTGGCAGTCGCCCGACCCTTCTTCTCGGTCCGGGCCTTGGCGGAACGATCCTTGTCGGTCTCGGGATCCGCGGTCTTGCCCCGCTCGGAAGTCTTCGCCGTCGAGGCGCGGGCGGCACCGACGCCGACCAGTTCGCCGTCGCCGTCCTCGTCCGGCTCGGCGCCGGCCTTCGCGGTGGCGTCCGAGCCACGGGTCAGCTCGGCCAGCTCAGCGTCGGTCGGTTCCTCGACCGGGTCGTCGTCGCCCGGGTCAGTCTCGGAAACGGCCGCGGTCGCCAGGTCGAGCGCCTGCTGGTCGTCGATCTCCAGCTCGCCACCGTCAACCAACGCGGAGGGGTCGACACCATCTGCCGACGAGTCGTCGGCCGACAGGTTGCCGGTAGCCCCGTCGTCCGTTGCGTCGTCCCCGGACCAGTCCCTGTCGACGGCGGCGGAGCCGTCGTCGACGGTCGAGTCGTCGACCGGATCGAGCGTCGAGTCACCCGACCGGGTGTCCTCGACGCGGTCCCGCTCGTCGTCGGCCACGGCTGCTGTCCTTCGCTCTCGTTCGTCTTCGTCGCTTGCGTTCCGCAGGGCAAGAGGGACTTGAACCCCCAACCTTCGGTTTTGGAGACCGATGCTCTGCCAGTTGAGCTATTGCCCTCCGACGCCGGTCCCGCAGACTCGCCCGCTGGAGGGCGCACGAATCCAAGGTGCCAGCACCAAGTCCGGAAGTCTACCCTCCGCCGTCCGCCCGAGTCGAACCGACGACAGTGGGCACGACGTGAGGCGCGATAAGCGCTTGCGGGTCCGCGGCCCGGCTTGCCAGGGTTGGCGACCATGACCCACACCGAGCGTACGCGATCCCCGCGCTTCGGCGACCGGGCGTACGTCCAGCAGTGGGTGATCCGCGACGAGGCGGCCGGATCAGGCCGGTGAGAGCCGACGCGCTGGCCGGCGTGCTCGCCGGACTGGCCGTGGCGATGCCGATCGGCGCGATCGGTAGCTATCTGCTCGGACTCGCCGCCCGATCCCGGTTCGCGATCGCCGCGGCCGCCGCGCTCGGGGTGGCGACCACGGACGGCTGCTATGCGCTGTTGGCCGGGCTGGGCATCGCCGGGGTCGAGCGGGTGGTCGGCATGGTCGCCGGGCCGCTGCACGTGATCGCGGCACTGCTGTTGGTCGGGCTCGCGGTCCGGACGATCGTGCTGGCGGTGCGGCGGGCGGGCTCCTCGAACAACCCTTCGACAGGCTCTGGGCACGACGGGAGCGCGCTACGGACGTACCTGACGATGATCGGGTTGACCGCGGTCAACCCGAGCACGATCGCGACCTTCGCCGCGATCGTCGGCGGGCATCAGCTGACCGGCTCGCCCCTCTGGGCCGCGACGGCGGTGTTCGCGTTTGCCGCATTCCTGGCCTCGGCGGCGTGGCAGCTGCTGCTGGTCGGCAGCGGCTCGGTCCTCGGCACGGTGCTGTCCGGGCGGCGCGGTCAGCTCGTGGTGGCCGGCTCGTCGGCCGCCCTGATGATCGTGCTGGCCGTTCTGATCGTGCTGGGCTGACTCTCCCGGCTGAGGTCCTCAGCCGACCACGGGCGCGGGCTGGGCGGCCAGCGCCTGCTCGGCCGCGGCCAGCAGGACACAGGTCGCCAGTCCCTCGATCGCACCGGCGACGTCGTCGGGCGACGGGAAGGTCGGCGCGATCCGGATGTTCCGGTCGCGCGGGTCCTTGCCGTACGGGAACGCGGCGCCGGCTCCGGTCATCGCGATCCCGGCCGCCTTGGCCAGCGCGACCACCCGGGACGCGGTGCCGTCCGGGACGTCCAGGCTGATGAAGTAGCCGCCGATCGGGTGGGTCCAGCTCGCCGTCTCGTACGGCCCGAGCCGCTCCGTGAGGATCGCGTCCACCTGGGCGAACTTGGGACCGATCAGGGCGGCGTGCTGCGCCATCAGGGCCCGGACCCCGGCGGCGTTCTGCAGGTAGCGGACGTGTCGCAGGTGGTTCACCTTGTCCGGGCCGATCGAGCGCTTCGACAGGTGCTGCTGATACCACCCGATGGTGGCGGCCGAGCCGCCGAAGAAGGACACCCCCGCCCCGGCGAAGGTGATCTTGGACGTCGAGGCGAAGACGAAGACCCGGTCGGGGTTGCCGGCGTCGGCTGCCATCCCGAGCACGTCCAGCGCCGGGGTGACGACGTCGGTCAGGTGATGGACGGCGTACGCGTTGTCCCAGAAGATCCGGAAGTCCGGCGCCGCCGGCATGCTCAACAATTCGCGGGTGACCGCCTCGTCGTAGATCGCGCCGGTCGGGTTCGCGTATGTCGGCACAACCCAGATCCCCTTGACGCTGGGATCCGCGGCCAGCTCACGGACCGCGTCCAGGTCGGGCCCGTGCTCGCCGAGCGGCACCGGGATCATCTCGATGCCGTACTGCTGGCACAGCGCGAAGTGCCGGTCGTAGCCGGGCACCGGGCAGATGAACTTCACGTCCTGACCGGCCCACGGCTCTCCCTGGGTGGTGCCCTTCAGCAGGCACCAGACCAGCGTGTCGTGCATGATCGACAGGCTCGAGTTGTCCCCGGCGAGCAGCTGGGCGGCCGGCAGGTTCAGCAGCTCCGCGAAGATCTCGCGGATCTCCGGTAACCCGGTGAGCCCGCCGTAGTTGCGGCAGTCGGTGCCGTCGGCGGCCCGGAAATCGCCCTCGCCGGGAAGGGTGAGCAACTCGTTGGAGAGATCGAGCTGGGCCGATGCCGGCTTGCCGCGGGTCAGGTCGAGCTTCAGACCCTGGCCGACCAGGTCGTCGTAGTCGGAGGTCAGGCGCTGGTGCAGTTCGGTGAGTTCGTCGGGGGTCAGCTCGGACAGCGGCATGCCTCCCATCTTTCCAGACCGTCGCAGGCCGACGCCTCCCGATTCCCGGCGCGCGGTGTTCGGCACGTTTGGACCACGAACAAATTCATGGGGCTCCCACCGGGTCGCGCGAGCCCGTAGCCTCGCTGCATGAGTGGAGCCAACATCGCCGTCTGGCTCAGTGACCGGGCGGCCAGCGATCCCGACCTTCCCGCGATCAAGCAGGGCGAGACCATCCTCAGCTTCGGTGCCCTGGACGCCGCCAGCCAACGGTTCGCGACCGTGCTGGCCGAGCACGGCGTACGTCCCGGGGACCGGGTGGCGCTGATCATGCCGAACGTCGCATACTTCCCGATCACCTACTACGCGATCCTGCGCTCCGGCGCGGTCGTGGTGCCGATGAACCCGCTGCTCAAGGCGGGCGAGATCGCGTACGCCTGGGGCGATGCCGGCGCGCAGGTCGCGGTCGTCTTCACGATGTTCGCCGAGGAGGCGGCCAAGGCCGCCCAGACCACCGGTACGGACGTCATCGTGATCGCGCCGGGCGAGTTCGAGCAGCTGCTGGCCGACGCCGAACCGACCGCGGGCGTGGTGGAGCGCGCCGCCGACGACACCGCAGTGATCCTGTACACCTCCGGCACCACCGGCAGCCCCAAGGGCGCCGAGCTGAGCCAGGAGAACCTGCGGACCAACGTGATCACCTCGGTCGAGACGCTGATGCCGAGCGGACCGGGGGACGTCCTGTTCGGCGGACTGCCGCTGTTCCACTCGTTCGGGCAGACCTGTGCGATGAACTGCGCGATGTATTCCGGGGCGTGCATGACCCTGCTGCCCAAGTTCGACCCGGAGCAGGCGCTGCGGATCTGCGACGCGGACAAGGTGAACATCTTCCTCGGCGTGCCCACCATGTACATGGGACTGCTGTCGGTGCCGGACAAGGACCGGTTCGACACCTCGAGCCTCCGGGTCTGCGCGTCCGGCGGTGCGTCACTGCCGATGGAGGTGCTGCACGGGATCGAGGAGGCGTTCGGCGTCCAGGTGCTAGAGGGGTACGGGCTGTCGGAGACCTCGCCGGTCGCCTCGTTCAACCACCCCAGCCTGGGCACCAAGCCGGGCACCGTCGGCACGCCGATCCGCGGGGTCGAGTTCGATCTCCGCGATCTCGACGACCGGCCGGTCGCCGACGGCGAGATCGGCGAGATCGTGATCCGCGGCGAGAACGTGATGAAGGGGTACTGGAACCGGCCGGAGGCCACCGCCGAGGCCGTCCGGGACGGCTGGTTCCACTCCGGCGACCTGGCCACCCGCGACGCCGACGGCTACTACACGATCGTCGATCGCAAGAAGGACATGATCATCCGCAACGGCTACAACGTCTACCCGCGCGAGGTCGAGGAGCTGCTGTACACCCACCCGGCGGTGGCGGAGGCGGCCGTCTTCGGCGTACCCGATGCGCTGCACGGGGAGGAGATCGCCGCGCTGGTGAAGCTGAAGGACGGATCGTCGGCGACCGCCGATGAGCTACAGAACTTCGTCAAGCAACAGATCGCCAGCTACAAGTACCCGCGCTACATCCGGTTCGGCGAGCTGCCCAAGGGTCCGACCGGAAAGATCCTCAAGCGGGAGATCAAGATCGATCTGTGACGCCGGGTTGCCCGGGGCCACCACCCTCCCGGAACTGTCGAGTTAGGACATCGCCCGTCGGCGTGTCGCCGTCGCAGCTCGACAGTTTCTGGAAAGGGCCGGGGCGCGGTCCGTCAGGCGAGGGTGCGGCGGCCGACCAGAGCGCTGTATGCCCCTAGCCAGACGATCTCGTCGGCGTGCTCGGCCTCGCCCACGGTGAGCAATACCTCGAGCGGGCCGGCCATCGGCGCCCGGGCCGGGACGTCGCGGAAGTTGACCACGAAGAACACCGAGCCGCGGTCGACGACCAGCGTGCCCTCAGCGTCGTCCGCGGTGGCATCGCCCACTTCGAACCGCGGATCGGTGAAGTCGGCGTACGTCCGGCGCAGCCGGAGCACCTCCGTGCTGAAGGCCAGCAGCTCGGCGTGCAGACCCTCGCCGACCTCCGACCAGTCCAGGATCGAGCGTCGGAAGGTCGCCGGGTCCTGCGGATCGGGCACGGTCTCCGGATCCCAGCCCATCTTGGCGAACTCCTCGAACCGCCCGGACCGCACGCTCTCGGCCAGGTCCGGCTCAGGGTGCGAGGTGAAGAACTGCCACGGAGTCGAGGCCGCCCACTCCTCGCCCATGAAGATCATCGGAGTGAACGGGCTGAGCCCGTTGACCAGCGCGGCCAGCCTCAACTGGTCGGGGTTGAGGGCAGCCGCCAACCGGTGCCCGTCGGCCCGATTGCCGATCTGGTCGTGGTTGTCGGCGCAGACCACCAGCCGCCAGGAGGGGGTTCGGTGGGTGTCGATCGGGTTGCCGTGCGACCGGCCGCGGAACGAAGAGCGCGTGCCATCGTGGAAGAAGCCGTTGTCGAACACCTTGGCCAACGAGTCGAGTGAGTCGAAGTCGGCGTAGTAGCCGCTGGTGTCGCCGGTCAGCGCGACGTAGAGCGCGTGGTGGAAGTCGTCGCTCCACTGGGCGGTCAGGCCGTAGCCGCCGCCGTCGCGCCGGGTGATCAGCCGCGGATCGTTCAGATCCGACTCGGCGATCAGGGACAGCGGCCGGCGCAGGTGCACGCTGAGGGCGGACGTCTCGAGCTCGAGCTCCTCGAGGAGGTGGGTCGCCCGGGTGTCGGTCAGCGCGTGCACGGCATCCAGCCGCAGCCCGTCCACGTGGTAGTCCCGGAGCCACATCAGGGCGTTCTCGATGACGAACCGGCGGACCTCGTCGGAGTCCTCGCCGTCGAGGTTGACCGTCTCGCCCCACGGGTTGCCGCTCGCCGAGTGCAGATAGGGCCCGAACGCGGCTAGATGGTTGCCGCTCGGCCCGAGATGGTTGTAGACGACGTCCTGGAGCACCGCGAGCCCGCGTTGGTGGCAAGCGTCGACGAACGCCTGGTACGCCGCCGGGCCGCCGTACTGCTCGTGGACCGCGTACCAGAGCACGCCGTCGTACCCCCAGTTGCGGACACCGTTGAAGGCGTTCACCGGCATGATCTCGACGAAGTCGATGCCGAGCGCGACGAGGTGGTCGAGCTTGTCGATCGCGGCGGTGAGCGTGCCATCGGGAGTGAAGGTGCCGACGTGCAGCTCGTAGATCACCCCGCCGGCCAGCTGCCGGCCGGTCCAGGCCTGGTCTGCCCAGCGCGTACGTCGCCGGGTCGTACGTCCGCGACAGCGCGTGCACGCCGTTCGGCTGACGCAGCGAGCGCGGGTCGGCGAGCGGCTCGCCGCCGTCGAGGGAGAAGCCGTAGTCCACCTCACCGGTTGCCCAGTCCGGCAGCGGCTCGACCGGCTGCCACCAGTCGCCCGGGTCACGCTCCATCGGCGATCTCGACCCGCTCGTCCGCGCTCGGATCGGAGTTCGCCAGTACAAGACTGACCGAGCGCGGCCGGGGCGCCCAGACCGTGAACGGGAACCGGTACGCCGAGCGGAAGACTGCCCAAGCCGCCGGTCATCGCCAGCTCACAGGTCGCAGCCGATCAGCACCGGCTCGGGCTCCAGCTCGATGCCGTACGTCGTCGCGACGCCGTCCCGGATCGTCCGGGCCAGGGCCAGCAGGTCGGCTGTGGTCGCCGCACCCCGGTTGGTCAGCGCCAGGGTGTGCTTGCTGGACAACCGGGCCGGCCCGTCGCCGAAGCCGCGGTCGAAGCCGGCGTGCTCGATCAGCCAGGCCGCGCTGGTCTTCACGCGATCGGCTCGCCGTCAGTGGCGTCGCCCGAAGCGCGATCGGCCAGCGATCGGGACGCATCGGCCGGGGAGCCTGGCCGGCGGCCTCGCCGCCGAGCAGGATCGGGTTGGTGAAGAACGAGCCCGCGCTCCAGGTGTCGTGGTCGGCCGGCGTCGAGCACCATGCCCTTGCCGCGACGCAGCGCCAGCACCGCATCGCGTACCTCGGCGGCCGGCGGCCGGGCGCCGAGCTCGACGCCGAGGGTCCGGGCCAGCTCGGCGTAGCGGATCGGGGCCGAGCGGCTCGCCATCCGGAACTGGAAGGTGACGGCGGTGATCAGGATAGCGACCGGGCTCGGCCTTGAACCGCGAGGTCCGGTAGCCGAACCCGCAGCTCGCCATCGGGAATGTGGCCCGTCGGCGGGTCCGGCGATCCCAGGCGTGCACGGTCTGCGACGGTGTCGGCGACCTCGCCGCCGTACGCGCCGACGTTCTGGATCGGTGCCGCGCCGACCCGGCCGGGGATGCCGGACAGCATCTCGACCCCGCTCCACTCCCGCTCGATCGCGGTCGCCACGAACGCGTCCCAGTCCTCGCCGGCCCCGACCCGGACGATGGCGCCGGTGCAGCCGTCCTCGTCGGCCTCGACGCCGAGGTTCGCGACCTCGACCACGGTCCCGTCGAAACCGTCGTCGGCGATCACCACGTTGGAACCGCCGCCCAGGACGAGCACCGGCTCGTCGGCGGCATCCAGCTCGGCGACGGTCTCGACGTACTCCTGCTCGCTGGTCACCCGGCGCCAGCCACGCGCCGGGTCCGCCGAGCCGAGCGTGGTGTGGTCGGCGAGTCGGGTCGAGATCTGGGTCTCGGTCACCTGATCAGTCCCCGAGCCGGACCTCGACGCGGGTCGCTCCGAGCACCTTCTGCTCGCCGCAGACCGCCTCGATCGTCACGATCGCGGTACCGGCGTCGTCGTCGACGGCGGTAACGGTTCCGGTGAACGTGACCTCTGCGCCGGTGTCGTCGTCCGGGCACGAAGACCGGCTTGGTGAACCTGGTCGCGTAGGACACCACCCGCGCCGGATCGCCGATCCAGTCGGTGACCACGCGCAGCGCCGTCCCCATGGTCAGCATGCCGTGGGCGAGGACGCCGTCGAGCCCGAGCGCGGTGGCCGCCCGGTCCGACCAGTGGATCGGGTTGAAGTCGCCGGACGCGCCGGCGTAGCGGACCAGGTCGGCCCGGGTCAGACGGACGGTCAGCGACGGGAGGGTCGTGCCGGCCTCGATCGGCGGGGCGCTCATGCGGCGGCACCCGCGGAGGCGTGCGTGTGATAAAAGGTCGACGCCGCCGAGCAGACCGCCTCGCCGTCGACGGTGGCCACCGCGACGCTGACGCCGATGATGTCCACCTCGCCGCGAACCCGGACCTTGTCGATCGAGAGCACGGCCTGCACCCGGTCACCGGCCCGCAGCGGCCGGACGTAGTCGAATCGCTGGTCGGCGTGGACCACCCGGCGCAGCGCGAGATCCAGGTCCTCGTCGCCGAACAGGGTGTCCCAGGAGACTGCCGCGATCACCGCTACGAAGGTCGGCGGCGCGACCGGGGCCTCACCGGCGTACGCGGGATTGTCGTCGCCGAGCGCGCGCGCGAACTCGGCGATCTTGGCCGCGGAGACCTCGTACGCCGCGGTCGGCGGGTAGGTCCGGCCGACGTGCTGCTCCGAGATGGGCATGGCGCCCACCCTATTGGTCCGGGCGACCCCCATTTGGTCCGGGCGACCCCTATTGGTCCGGGCGACCCCTATTGGTCCGGGCGAACGCGGCCGGCCACGCGGGCCGCGACCACCGGCGCCAGCCGGCGGCCGAGCGGGGAGGTCATCGGCCAGCCACGGTCTCGGGCGAGCCGCGCCATCGGGTCCAGCAGCAGGCCCGGAGAGACGAACAGTGGCACCACGGCGATCCGACGGTCCCTCGCGAAGGTCGCGGAGACTTGCTCCGGGCGCGGCTCGGCGGTGCCGAAAGCGACCGCCACCGGCGTACGTCGGCGCTCCGCCAGCCGTTTGCCCAGCTCCTCGACGGCGTCATTGGCGGTCCGGTCGGACGAGCCGACCGCGTACAACAGCGACCGGTAGTCCGGGCGGGATCCGGGCCGAGTCGATCTCGGCGACCAGCGCCCGGGCGATGTCGTCGCCGGTGCCCAGGATTTGGGTGGTCACCAGCGCGAGACCGGTCGTCGAGGCGGCCTCGGCCACGGCTGCCGGAACGTCGGTCCGGGCGTGGAACGCCTGAGTGAACAGCAGGGGTACGACGATGCCGCGCTCGACCCCGTCCCGCGTCAGATCGCCGGCGACGGTCATCAGGTCCGGCTCGGTCAGATCGAGGTACGCGGCTCGGGCCGGCAAGCCGGTCAGCGAGGAGGTGCGTTCCATCAGCTCGTCGATCGGGCCGCTGACCCCCGGATGTCGGCTGCCGTGCGCCAGCCCGATGATCGCGGTCGGGATGCTCACCAGCCTCCCTCAGCCCCAGCCCCAGCCCCAGCCCAAGCCCAAGCCCGAGCCCAAGCCCAAGCCAGAGTTTGCACCCCCTGTCCGGCTTTGCACCCGTGACAAGGGGTGCAGAGCCGGACAGGGGGTGCAAGCTTTCGGGTGGTCCAGCGCGTCCGATCCGGGTCGGACGAAACGCCGAAGAGCCGCCCGCCAGTGGCGGACGGCTCGAGCAGGGTCATCACCGGACCCCGGACGACGCTGAGCTCAGCGGGTCTCGCGGTGCGGCGTGTGGGTCCGGCAGCGCGGGCAGAACTTCTTCAGCTCGAGCCGGTCGGGGTCGTTGCGCCGGTTCTTCTTGGTGATGTAGTTGCGCTCCTTGCACTCAGTGCAGGCGAGCGTGATCTTCGGCCGGATATCGGTCGACTTGGCCATCGTTCTACGTCCCTCGGTTCGTACGGTGTCGCTTGCGCTTGGTAGCGGGAGCGGGATTCGAACCCGCGACACAGCGATTATGAGCCGCTTGCTCTACCGCCTGAGCTATCCCGCTGCGGGGTCGTGTGCCGGAGCTCCGGCCGGCACAACACCACGCGGCGGTGGCGTTATTCCGCCGGCGCGCGGTTCGCGCCGGCCACAGCACCCGAGCCCCCATGCGGAATCGAACCGCAGACCTTCTCCTTACCATGGAGACGCTCTGCCGACTGAGCTATAGGGGCCTGCGACGTAGTCCGGAGACTGCGCCGACGCACAAAGATACATGGGTCCGCTCTGCCGCGCGAATCAGATCATCCGGCGATTGCCGGACACGTCGGTCGCCGGCCTCGTCGGCCCACCGAGACGACGACGCCGTCAAGGGCGGCTAGCGTGCACTCAATTTCAAGCGTACGATTTGAGCAGCTGATTGAATCAAGCGTTGGAGACGTCCGGAATGAGTTCGAGAACTCGCAGTTCGCTGGTCGGCGGCCAGACGCGCGGGATCGAGACCCGGGCCGCGCTGGTTGTCGCGGCAGTCTCGGCGCTGCGGGAGGACGGCTTCGAGGGGGCAACGGCCCGGGAGATCGCCCGGCGAGCCGGGTGCAACCAGTCGCAGGTCTTCTACCACTTCGGGTCGGTCGCCGACCTGTTGCTCGCCGCCCTCGACGACGTCAGCGAACGGCGGATGGCCAGCTACCGCACGATGATCGAGAGGGCCGACACCCTCGTCGACCTGCTGGATTCTGCGCAGGCGATCGTCGCCGGCGACCTCGAGTCGGGCGATCTGCGGGTATTGGTCGAGCTGGTCACCCATGCCCACGTCGTCCCGGGTCTCGGTGCCGAGGTCGAGGCACGGCTCGAGCCGTGGCGCGCGCTCGCCGAGACCGGGGTCCGGGTCGCGCTGGCCCGAGTGCCGATGGGCGCGCTCGCGCCGGCCGCCGAGCTGACCGATGCGCTCGTGGCCGGTCTGCTCGGGCTGGAACTGCTGGACAGCCTGGCACCGGACCGGGCGAGGACCCATGCACTCTTCGCCCGAGCGCGCGCCTTCGCCGTGCTGATCGAGGGTGAGCCCGACCCGTCACGCACAGCTGACCGCTCCCCCACGTCGACCGACCCCGAACAAGGAGACGACTGATGTCCGTCACCGTTCACCCGCCCACCAGCGGCACCCGCAGCTCCGGCGCCGGTTTCGTCGGCTACCTGCTGACCGCGGCCCTGGTCAGCTTCGGAGCGCTTGCCGTCTTCACGCCGCTGATTCTGCTGGCGGTGCCTGGTCTGGCGCTAGGCACTGTGCTGTTGGTCCGCCGGCACACCGGTGCGGATCTGCTGGGCCTCGTCTCCGGGCTGTGCGCGGTGCCGTTCTGGCTCGCCTGGACGAACCGGGGCGGGCCGACGTACGACTGCGCGAGCGGGTCGGGAGACGTCTGCCCCGACCTGTCCAGCCCTTGGCCGTGGCTCGCCGCCGGACTGGTGCTGCTCGTCGCCGGGTCGCTCGGCTACGTCCTGATCTGCCGGCGACGATCCGCTACCCGGTGACCTCGAAGGTCGTGGCGAGGCTGGCGGCCGAGTCGCCACCGACGTACACATCGAACGTCGAGGCATCGAGCACCCAGTCGCGGACCGCCGCATTCCAGTAGCGGCGCTCATCCGGCCCGACGGTGAACTCGACGACCTCCGACTCGCCGGCGCCGAGCGAGATCCGGCGGAAGCCCTTCAGCTCGCGCACCGGCCGCGACGCCGTCCCGTGCCGCTGGTGGAGATAGAGCTGGACGACCTCCTCGGCCGCTCGGTCACCGGAGTTGCTGACCCGAACCGACACGGCGATCGAGTCGTCGGCGCCGATCGAGTCGTGGTCGATCGCCAGCTCGGAGTAGTCGATCTCGCCGTAGCTCAGCCCGTGGCCGAATGGGAACAACGGTGTGCTCTCCTCGTCCCAGTAGCGCGTGGCCTGGTTCTGGGGCTCGTGGGAGATCGTATGGGCGTAGATCGTCGGGATCTGACCTCCGGTCCGCGGCCAGCTGAACGGCAACTTGCCGCCGGGAGCGACGTCGCCGAACAGCAGATTCGCGACCGCGGTCCCGCCGCGGGTGCCCGGATACCAGATGTCCAGAATGGCCGGTACGTTCTCGGCGGCCCAGCGCAGATCCAGCGGCCGACCGTTCATCACGAGCGCGACGGTCGGCGTACCGGTCGCCACGACGGCCTGCAGGAGCTCGAGCTGGCGACCGGGCAGCTCCAGCGACGATCGGGACGCGGCTTCGCCGATCATGTTCTGCCACTCCCCCACCACCACGACCGCAACCTCGGCGCTCGCCGCCAGGTCCACGGCCTTCTGGAGCTCCGCGTCATCGTCGAAGTCCGGGCCCGGATCCTCGGGCGCATTGCCCGGGAACATGTCGAACATCGACGCGAAGTTCCGCTTGGCCGGCCGGATGCCCGGCGCGAAGTCGACTCGGACACCCTCGCCGGCTCTCTGCCGGATGCCGTCCAGCACCGTCACCGTCTCGGCCAGGTCGAAGTCGAACACCCACGGCCCGATCGTGTCCCGCGCCGAGTCGGCGAGGGGTGAGATGACCGCGATCGAGCCTGTCTCGGGCGAGAGCGGCAGCAGGCCGCCCTCGTTCCGGAGCAGCACCGCGGACCGCTCGGCGGCGACCCGGGCGATTTCCCGGTGCGCCGGGTCGGCCAGCACCTCCTTCGCCCGGTCCTCGTCGACGTACGGGTTCTCGAACAGGCCGAGCAGCAGCTTGGCCCGCAGCACGCGCCGGACGCAGGCGTCGATCGCCTCCTCGCTGACCCGGCCGGCCTCCAGCGCGGCGGGCAGATAGCCGTACGCCGGGTCGGCCATGCACATCTCCAGGTCGACGCCGACATTCACCGCCCGGATCCCGGCCTCGGTGAGATCCTCCGCGAAGCCGTGGGTCATCAGGTTGCGGACCGCGTTGGCGTCGCTGACGACGAAGCCGTCGAAGCCCCACCCCTCGCGCAGCACATCGACGAACAGCCACTTGTTGCCTGAGGCCGGGATGCCGTTCAGGTCCATATACCCCGTCATGATGTTGCCCGCACCGGCGTCCACCGCCGCCTTGAACGGCGGCAGGTAGACGTTCCACAGCTCGGAGTCGGACAGGTTCACTTCGTCGTAGTCGCGACCGCCGATCGCCCCGCCGTAGCCGGCGAAGTGCTTCGGCCCGGCGATGATCCGCTCCGGGGTGCCCAGCCCGGCGCCCTGGAAGCCGCGGACCTGGGCCGCTGCGACGGCCGAGCCGAGGTACGGGTCCTCGCCGGCCCCCTCGATGATCCGGCCCCAGCGCGGGTCGCGGGCGATGTCGACCATCGGCGCGAACGCCCAGTGGATGCCGACCGCCCGGGCCTCCCGGGCGGCGACCGCCTGGCCGTGCTCGATGGTCTCGGGGTCCCACGACGCCGCCATCGCGATCGGCACCGGCAGGATCGTCCGCAGGCCGTGGATCACGTCGAACCCGAACAGCGCCGGAATGCCGTGCCGGCTGCCGTCCAGGGTCAGCTTCTGCAGCCGGTTCGTCTCGGCGGGATCGGTGACGAACAGCAGTGAGCCGACCTCGCCGCGGGACAGCGCACCCTCGACGCCACCGGTGCTGTTCTCCGACGCGCCCGCCAGGTCGCCACCTGAGACATCGACCTCACCGGCGAAGTAGAAGTACTGCGTCAGCTGCCCGGCCTTCTCGGCCGGGGTCATGGCGGCGAGGAGTTCCTCGATGCGGGCGTCGATGGCGGCGTCGGTGCCGGTCGGTGTCGTGGTCACGGGCGCAACAGTATTGCCGGCCTCCGACAGCGCGTCCGAGGGACACCCCGGACGCGGCGGCCGCCCGCCGTTGGATCCGGATTTCAGTCATCTTGGAGTCCGTCGCGGCAGAATCGGCATCCATCAGTCCCACTTCTCGATCCTGACGAGCAGCGGCAAGATCCGCGATCGGGGGCGAGCTCGGGCCCGCTCACCAGTTCCAGAGCTTCAGCCGGGGGTCGGCGCCAGAGGTGATGGCGGCGATCGCCTCGGCCATGAAACCGACCGTGTCATCCGGCAGCCGACCAAGGGGCGCCCAGATCAGCTCGGTGGCCTTGTCCGGCTCGCCGAGTCGCGGCTCGCCGGCCCACCGGTCGATCGCGAAATACAGGTCGACGTAGCTGTCGTCGCCGGGTCGCTCCGGTCCGGCGTGCCCGGTGAGGGCGAGCCGACAGTCCTCCGGGCGGACGTCCACCGTGACCTCCTCTGCCAGCTCGCGGACGATCGCGGCCAGCGCGCTCTCGCCCGGGTCGACGTGGCCCGCCGGCAGGGCCAGCTCGCCGTCGTGGAAGCCCGAGCCGGTGCGGCGCAGCAGCAGCACCCGGTCGCCGCGCCGCAGCAACCCGTAGACCGCGAGCGCCACCTTGTGCCGTGCCGTCGGGGTTTCAGGCACCGGCGCCGCCGTCCACCTGGAGGATCGCTCCGTTCACGAAGGAGGCCCGATCGCTCAGCAGCCAGGCGGCGGCCTCGGCGATCTCCGCCGGCTCGGCACCCCGCCGCAGCGGGATCCGGGACACGAGCCGCTCACGGACGCCGGGGGTGTGCTCCTCCCAGGCCCGGATCATCTCGGTCCGCGTGTAGCCGGGGGCGACCGCGTTCACCCGGATGCCCTCCGGACCGTACGTCATCGCCGCCGACTCGGTCAGGCTGTTCAGCGCTCGTTTCAGGGCTCCGTAGACGGGCAGCTCCGGGTTCCCGCGCAGACTACCGATGCTGGAGTTGTTCACGATCGCGCCGGACCCCGCGGTCGTCCGGATGGCGTCGATCTCGGCCACCATGGCCAGCCACGGCCCCTTCAGGTTCACCGCGGAGATGGCGTCGAAGGTCTTCTCGTCGACCGTGTCGAGCGGGCCGGGTGGGATTGCCATCGCGGCGTTGTTGAAGGCAACGTCCAGCCGGCCGAACGCTTCGACGGCCCGGGCCACCGCGGCCCGGACGCTCGCGGCGTCGGAAATGTCGCAGACGACGTACTCCGCCTCGCCGCCGGCATCGCGCACGTGTCCGGTGATCTCGGTCAGCTGATCCTCGGTCCGGGCGGCGAGCACCACCCGCGCGCCCTCGCGGGCGAACAACCTGGCCGATGCGGCACCGATCCCACGCCCGGCCCCGGTGATGAACGCGACCTTGCCGGCGAGCAGGCCGATCCCCTTCTCCGCATCGCTCATGACCCCAGCTTGCACCGCTCGACCGACACGACGGACGGGCGTGCGAGAGTCGGGGCGATGCGACTCCACCACGACGAGGTACCGATCGACCTGGCGCTGGTCCGCCGGCTCCTCGCCGAGCAGGCACCGGGCCTGGCCGATCGCCCACTCGGGGCCGCGCCGGCCCAGGGCACGGACAACCTGATGTTCACCCTCGGTGAGGATCTCGTCGTCCGACTGCCCCGCAAGGCCGCCGCCGTCGAGAGCCTGCTGGTCGAACGCAGGTGGCTCTCCCGACTGGCACCCGGACTGCCGCTCGCCGTCCCGATTCAGGTGCTCGACGGCGAACCGTCCGACGGCTATCCCTATCCCTGGGCGGTCTGCCGCTGGCTGCCGGGCACGTCGATGGCGCCGGGCGGGCTGCCGAGCGCCGACGTGTCCGTGCTGGCCGAGTTCGTCACCGCGCTCCGGTCCGCCGATCCCACCGGCGCCCCGCGGATTTCGCCGGGCCGGCGGGCCGGTCCGCTGGCGGCGTACGACGGTCGGTTCCGGGAGGCACTCGACGCTGCCGCCGCGGTCGACTCCGAGCTCGTGGACGTCGACCGCGCCCGGATGGTCTGGAAGGCCGGACTGGACGCAGGATCCTGGCCGCGACCCGGGGTCTGGGTGCACCGCGACCTGTACGGCGACAACCTGCTGAGCGTCGACGGCCGGCTGACCGGTGTGATCGACTTCGGTGGGCTTGGGGTCGGCGACCCCGCGGGCGACGTGATGGCAGCCTTCCACGTCGTCCGACCGGCCGACCGGCCCGTCTTCCGGTCCCTGCTCGGCGTGGACGACGGGACCTGGGCGCGGGCCCGGGCCTGGACTCTGGTCCAGGGGCTGGAGGCGCTGCCCTACTACCTGCACACGCATCCGGGCATGGTGGCGATGTCCCGACAGGCGATCGGCGCGACGCTGGACGACCGCGGGGGCTGAACGACGCTCAGTCGAGCCGACGCGTAACGCATAGACCAGGGCCCAGTCCTGGTCGTTGGCCAGCGGGTCGGCGACGTGAGCCGGCCGGCCGTCGACGCAGGACGGGTAGACGAAAGCGCAGCTGGCGCGGCCGTCGGGACGGAAATTCGTCAGGGTCGCCGCAGTGATCCTCGTCCCCGCGTCGCGGAGCGCGGCAAGCTCGTCGGGGTCGGCCAACGACTCGGGCCAGTCCAGGAACACCGCCGCGCTGAGCGCCGACCAGTAGTGCGGATAGACGTCGCCCCACAGCCGGAGCGCGCCGAACCAGAAGCCGTCCCAGTGCCGGATCGGCACCGAGTGCAGGCGTACGTCCGGCTGATCCCCGGCGAACGCCCTCAGCCAGCGCAGCCGCCGCCGCAGCTCGTTGGCCGGCACCGCATCGGCGTCAACCTGGTGGGCGGCGAGCAGCAGCTCGACCAGCGGCGCCACCATCGACTGCTCGTAGTTCACCTCGTGCGCAGGCAGGTCTTCACCGTGCTCGAGAAACGCCCGGGCATGTCTCAGCAGATGCCCGAGCAGTCGGTCGGCGTCGGCGTCCCGACCGAGAACCCGCAGTCGGGCGGCACAGTCGCGAAGCAGCGGCCCGAGGTCGAAGGCCAGGAAATGATCACCATCCAGCGCGTAGTAGCGGTCCATGATCGTCACGGCCCGATCGAGATCTCCCTGCTCCAGCAGAAATCTCGCGAACCACGGGAAGTTGTAGAGCCGGACCCGGCTGCGCGTCCGGCTGTCGTCGGAGACCGTGGCGTCATCGTCGATCAGCGTTTCGATCACGAACCGCTCGTAGCCCGACAGCGCTTCGGCGATCTCCGCCGACGGGCCCCAGTCGAGCCGTTGCGCCTGCTGCAACAACTGCCCGGTGCCGATCCGTTCGCGGGCGTCGTTCCAGTCCGCCCAGCCACCCGGCAGCACGGTCAGCCCGGTCCGGTTGTCGTACGGCAGAAAGGCATTCCGGCGGACGTCGCTTCGTTCGGTCGCCCGCTGATGATCGAGGACGAAGCGGATCCGGGCCTCGACCAGCTCGCGCAGTGGCGGGTGCGCATGGACGGTGAGCCGAGATCGCTCACCACCACGGGTCGCCCAGACGTCGACCACCTCTCCGGCCGCCGGCATGATCAGCTCGCCACGATCGGAGACGGCACCATCGGAGAGTCCGATCATGATCGACTCCCCCGCCTCCACACCGAGCCGGTCGGCGGTGATCAACGACGGCAGCAGCTCGGAGCGCCGTCGGGCGAACGTCGGCAGGTCTTCGTACCAGTCGAGCCGCCAGGCCCATCGGTAGGACGCACCGGGCGGCAGCACGATCGGCCGCTGGCCGCCCATGGCGCCTGGGTTGCGGGCGTGGTCGGTGGGGTGCAAATACAGGTGGCCGCGGACGTTGCTCGACGTCACGATGTTGCGGGAGGTGACCGAGTAGGCGTCCAACGTGCCGGCGGTGAGCACCAGCCCGAGCCCGGGACCGACTCCGCTCATGGGGATCGCCCAGACCCAGGAGTCGCGGCCACCGGTCCAGAGGTGGGCATGGACAGCGCCCCCCGCAGGCTGTCGGCCGCACTGAAGTACACGTCCCGCCACGGTGTGCTCACCGCGATCGAGCCGACCGAGACCGGTCGGACGCCGGTGTTGATCAACTCGTACGACTCGACCCAGGACGTACCGAAGCGGCGGTCGATCCGCAGCTCGAGACCCGGCCGGACATGGCACAGACTCACGCCGTCGTCGTCCAAGATCAGATCTGTCGGCGTGTCGAACCGGAAGCTACCGGCGTCGAGCGATCACGAAACCCTTGCCCCAGCGGTACGCCGGCTCGTGGAACACCGCCTCCGGGGCTCCGGGTCCTCGCGAAGCAGCCAGGACGATCCGGGCCGGTCCGGATGGATCACCGAGACCACGGCCCCGTCGTCGCCGACCAGGACGGTCGCCGGACCGAAACCGAACTCCCGCGGCAGGTCCGCCGTCACAGCCGCGCCCGCAGCTCGGTGAGCCACTCCACGGCCAGCCGCCGGCCGTCCGGTAGCCGATCAGCACGGTCCCATCGCCAGCTGATGATCATCGCCAGCATCAGCAGCCGACAGTCCCGCAGCAGTTGATCATCGAGGCCCGGATAGAACTCCGCAACCTCCTCGGGTGCGTGCGCAAGATCGAACTCGACCGGCCCGCGACAGACGGTCTCCAGGTCGACGAAGCGCAGACCACCCGTCGTGTTCAACACGTTGCCGGGATGCGGCTCGCCGTGCAGGAGCTGGCCGACCCCTGCTCGATCGGCGATGGATCTGCCCAGCTCTTGCAGGGTGCCGGTCAGCAGCTCCCGGTCCTCGGGCGCCAGATCCGGGCTGAGCTCCGGGTTTGTCACCAGCTGCAGCGCCGATGCCACCCGGTCGGAGAAGTCCGGAGCGGGGTGGTCGATCGTGCGCATACCGTCGTGCAACGCGGAGAGAGCTGCCGCGTAGCCGGCCGGCGGGATCTCCTCGCTCGGCCCGGACGCGTAGTAGACCCAGAGCGTGGCCACGAACCCGTCGTGCTCGTACGCCAGCGGCGCGACTCGCGGCTCGACGACGCCGACCGGCGCGCCGGTGTCGGCCAGCAGCTGGGCGAGCTCGAGCTCGAACCGGTCGGTGAGATCCGGTGCGAGCGCGACTCGGGCCACCAGATCACACGGCAACAGCCGGAGGGTCAGCTTGTTCGAGTCGTGCAGCACGCGTACGTCGTCGGCCGCGAGCCCGAGCGAGCCCGCGATCGACCGGGCCGCCTGAATCGCGCGCCCCATCTCCTCTGAATCCACGCCACGATGATCCTCTTCGCGCGACGGGCAGACTGGCGGGCATGCGAGCCTCGGACGTGATGGTGCTCGATGGCGGTCTGTCGAACGCGCTCGCCGACCGCGGCCACGATCTGTCCGGGCCGTTGTGGACGGCTCGGCTGTTGCGGGACGCCCCGGAAGAGATCGCGGCCGTGCACCGCGCGTACTTCGCGGCCGGCGCGCGGGTGGCGACGACGGCGAGCTACCAGGCCAGTGTGGATGGCTTCCTCGGGGCGGGACACTCCTCGCGAGAAGCCACCGAGCTGATCATGACGTCGGTCCGGATCGCCCGCGAGGTCCGCGACGAGCTGGCCGACGACGATGTGCCACGGTACGTCGCCGCTTCCGTGGGACCGTACGGTGCCACGCTGGCGGACGGCTCGGAGTACCGCGGTCGCTACGGACTCTCGGCCGCCCAGCTGCGCGCCTTCCACCGGCCGCGGCTCGAGCTGCTGGCCGCGGCCGGTCCCGACCTGTTCGCGGTCGAGACGATCCCGGACATCGACGAGGCGGCGGTGATCGTCGGCCTGCTCCAGGAGTTCTCGATCCCTGCCTGGGTGAGCTTTTCGATCGAGGGGGACCGGACCCGCGCCGGTCAGCCGCTCGACGAGGCGTTCATGGTGGCGGCCGGTCCGGAACGGGTGATCGCGGTCGGCGTGAACTGCTGCCGACCCGACGATGTCCTGCCGGCGATCGAGCTCGCGGCGTCGGTCGCCGGGCTGCCCACCGTCGCCTACCCGAACCGAGGTGAGAACTGGGACGCGGCCGGCCGGCGGTGGACCCGGGACGCGGCGTTCGACAAACACATGCTCGCCGACCGGGCTGCGGATTGGGTGTCGGCCGGCGCGCGCTGGATCGGTGGCTGCTGCCAGGTCGGTCCCACCGACATCGCCGCCCTCTCCCGACTTGTCAGCGTTAGGGATGGCTATAGCGATCCCTGACGCCGCAAGCGGCGTCAGGCCGCGGCGTACGTCCAGAAGTCGCGCATGATCGACGGCGGAGTCGGCGAGGTCATCTCGACCTGGGTCAGCAGGATCGTCGCGGTGCCCGTCGCTGGCACCACGTGCCAGGCGCAGCCGCTGCCGCCGACCCAGCCGTACCGGCCGGGAACAGTCCAGGGATCGCGACGATCGACATCGACCGAGCCGCCGTAGCCCCAGCCCTGACCCTCGAGAAACAGGGTCGCGCCGTCGCGCTGGGCAGCCGTCAGGTGGTTCGTGGTCATGGCCCGGACGGCGTCGCGGGACAGCAACTGCCGACCGTCGACCGCCCCGTCGGCCAGCAGCAGCCGAGCGAAGGCCAGTAGATCGTCGATGGTCGAGATCAGGCCGCCGGAGCCCGAGGCGAACCGCGGCGGGTGGGTCCAGTCCGACGACGAGGGGTCCGCCAGCCCCAGCCCGCCGCCGTCCGCCGGGGCGTACAGCGGGCCCAGCCAGCGGAGCTTGTCGGCCGGAACCCAGAACCCGGTGCGGCTCATCCCGAGCGGGGCGAAGATCCGCTCGGTCAGGAAGTCGGCGAAGGACGTACCCGTCGCTCGGGCGACGAGCACACCCGAGATATCGGCGGAGGCGTTGTAGAGAAAGGCCTCGCCGGGCTGGTCCAGCAGCGGGACCCCGGCCAGCCGGGCGATCCACTCGTCGGGTCCGGGTTGCGCATCCGGCCGCGGCGCGCCACCCATCTCGAACAGCGGCTGGACCGCAGGCAACGAGAAGTCCTCCGGAAACCCCCAGCCGCACCGGAAGGTGAGCAGGTCCTCGACCGTGATCGCCCGGTTCGCCGGAACCACGTCGTCGACGCGGACTCTGCGGCGTCCTGACCACCGACGGCGACGCCAGCTCGGGCAGCCAGCGGCCGATCGGCTCGATCAAGTGCGAGGACGCCCTCGTCGAGCAGGATCGACACGGCCGCCGCGGTGATCGGCTTGGTCACCGACGCGATCCGGAACAGGGTGTCGCGCTCCATCGGTGCCGAGCCCTCGCAATCGATCGAACCGACCGCCGCGAGCTCGACATCATCGCCGCGTGCCACCACGGCGATCGCACCGGGCAGGGCGTCGCCCAGCCGGTCGGTCAACAGCTGCTCGAGAGTCCCCATGGAGTCTCCGACCCTCGCCACCGCCCGAAATGGTCGCCCGTCCCTCACCGAGAGTCGTCCGAACAGGGCGGACCATTCCGTGAACAGGTCGACGTGATCGGGGTCGCGCAACCAGCGGAGCTGGAGACCGTCCATCATCGCGATCACCTGCCGCCCGCGTACGGTCGGATCCGGGTGCAGGTCGGAGACCGCACTTCCGAAGAAGGCGATCACTCGCGCCTCGCGGGCGATGAAGTAGTCGTGGGCCGGATGGGCGGGGGTCAGCGACTCCGCGTTGAGCACCGAGTAGAGCCGGACGATCTCCGGCTGCTCGGCGTTCCGAGCGACCACCGCCGCGCAGACTTCCGCGAGCGGAAGAGTCCGGACGGACTCGTCCAGCGAATCGGGATCGACCCCCAACCGCGCCGCCAGCGAGTCGTCGTCGACCTTGTCGCGGCGTTCCAGGACGGCGATCAGCAGGCCGTCCTTGGTCCCGAAGTGGTGCAGCAGACCGGCGTCGGTGATCCCGCAGGCGGCGGCGATGTCGTGCACCGAGACACCCCAGAAGCCGCGCTGGCCGATCAGCCGGGTCGCCGCTTCGATGATCTGCGTCCGTCGGTCGGCGGGCAGCAGCCGCTGCCGGCGGACACCGTCGGAACCGGTCGCCGCCACAGCTCCGCCTCCCGCCGATCGTTGACGCGCATTCGCGACGGACGCTATCGTAACCCTTACCTAGTGACCACTAAGTAGAAGGCAGGAGATCGCCGCAATGGTGCGCAAGCCAACTCCCGAGGACAAGTTCTCGTTCGGCCTATGGACGGTCGGCTGGACCGGTACGGACCCGTTCGGCGGTCCGAGCCGGCCGTCGCTCGATCCCTGGGAGTACTCCGACAGGCTCGCCGAGATCGGCGCCTGGGGCATCACGTTCCACGACAACGACGTGTTCCCGTTCGACTCCGACGCCGCGACGAAGAAGCAGATCGTCGGCAAGCTCACCGACGCCACGAGCAAGGCCGGGCTGACCATCGAGATGGTCACCACGAACACTTTCAGCCACCCGGTCTTCAAAGACGGCGGGCTGACCTCGAACGACCGCGCGGTCCGCCGGTTCGGGCTGCGCAAGATCCTCGACGCCGTCGATCTGGCCGCCGAGGTCGGCGCCGCCACCTTCGTCATGTGGGGCGGCCGCGAGGGCTCCGAGTACGACGGCTCCAAGGACGTGTACGCGGCCATGGAGCGCTACAAGGAGGGCCTGGACACGGTCGGCGGCTACATCAAGAGCCAGGGGTACGACCTCGTGATCGGCCTGGAGCCCAAGCCGAACGAGCCGCGCGGGGACATCTTCCTGCCGAGCGTCGGCCACGCACTGGCCCTGATCGCCGAGCTGGAGCACGGCGACATCGTCGGCCTCAACCCCGAGGTCGGCCACGAGCAGATGGCGAACCTGAACTACACCCACGGCATCGGCCAGGCGCTGTGGTGCGGGAAGTTGTTCCACATCGACCTGAACGGCCAGCGTGGGCTCAAGTACGACCAGGATCTGGTGTTCGGCCACGGCGACCTGATCAGCGCGTTCTTCACGGTGGACCTGATCGAGAACGGCTTCCCGGGTTACCCGGATGGGCCGCGCTACACCGGACCACGACACTTCGACTACAAGCCGTCCCGGACCGAATTCATGGACGGTGTGTGGAACTCCGCGGCGGCGTGCATGTCCACCTATATCGGGCTGGCCGAGAAGGCCAAGGCGTTCCGTGCCGACCCGCGGGTGCAGGATGCGATGCGCTACGCCGGCGTGTACGACCTCGCCGAGCCGACCATCGCCGAGGGCGAGTCGCTCGAGGCGTTCCGCAGCACCGACGACGGGTTCGATGTCGAGAAGACCGCGGAGCGGGACTACGGTTTCGTGGCACTCCAGCAGCTGGCCGTGGAGCACCTGATCGGCTGACCAGCCGACCGGCCGACTCCCTCGAACCCCCGCTACCTCCGGAAACTGTCGAGTTGCGGCGTCGACTCGCCGAAGCGCTCTGCCTCAACTCGACAGTTTCCTGCGGTCGTGAGGGGTGCGGGCTCCCGGGGGCCGAGGAGCTCGGGCATCACTCGCCGACGGTGTCGCCGGCGAGGATGAGGTACAGCGAGCGCTTGGCGTTCGTGAGCACCGCCTTGGCGGCCTCGACCTGCTCAGCAGTGCCGCTCGTGGCGACCTGCCGGACCGCGCCGTGCAGCTCCTTCATCGGCTCGTGCAGCCCGAAACCGGCCGGCGCCTGGCCGAACTCGGCGAACGGATCGCCCAGTCGCTCCTTGCGCTCGGCGACGTACGTCCGGCCCTCGTCGGTGAGGCTGACCAGCTTGCGGCCGCCCTCCTCGCGAGTGGTGACCAGGCCCTCGTCCTCGAGCTGGGCGATGGTCGGATAGACCGCGCCGGGGCTGACCCGCCACGCGCCACCGGTGCGCTCGTTCATCGCCTGCATGATCTGGTAGCCGTGCATCGACTCGTCCGCGACCACCAGCAGGACCGCGGTCCGGACGTCGCCACGCTGGGCCCGTCCACGACCCCGCCCGGCCACGACCCACCGCGGCCGACCGTCGCGACCGCGCGCGGACCTCCGCCCTGGCCCGGACGACCGCCGCGGAACTCCCGGCGACCTCGCGGACCGTCGGCCGCTTCGCCGCCGAGGCCGCGGGGATCTGCCCCGGGGCCGTGCGGCTCCTGACGCAGCGGACCACGTCCGCCACGCTGACCGCCGCGGTGTCCGCGCCGGTCGAATCCTTCGACGTTGTCATCGAGGTATCTCATGTCAGTCTCCTTTTCTGGTTGTTCGATCTGACATACAGATGCTATCACGATATATCGCGATACTGTCAAGAGTGTCACTGTCGATAGCTAGCTGAACGCCTCGACCACGAGAATCGGTCCCTCGTCGATCCATACATCGGGTGGTCACGCTCAGCCGCTGGACGCCGAGCATCGAGGGACCGGTTCTCCGTGGCGCGGACCCGGTGTCTACCCTCGGAGCCGTGCCGAACAGCCTGTTGATCATTCACGTCGATGTCGCTTTGCTGCCCGACAAGGTCGACGCGTTCCTCGCCGCGACCGAGGCGAATGCGACCGCCAGTCGGCAGGAGCCGGGGATCCGCAGGTTCGACGTTCTCACCGACCGGACCGATCCGACACACGTCGTGCTCGTCGAGGTCTACCGCGACGAGGCGGCCAGCGTTGCCCACAAGGAGACTGCGCACTACGCGACCTGGCGGGACGCCGTCGGCGTCGATGATGGCGCGACCGCGGGCCGCCACCCGCTTCGTCAACAGCTCCCCCGACCGACGACGACTGGGACTGAGGACGTGGCCGCCGCGGTCCGGTTCGACCTCGCCGTCCCGGGCGACGTCCGGTTCGGGGCCGGCCGGATCGCGGAGCTGCCCGCCGCACTGCAAAGCCTCGGCGCCACCCGGGCGTACGTCGTCACCGGCCGATCCACCGACCGTGCGGATCTGCTGCGGGCGAGCCTGGCGGAGGCCGGGATCTCGAGCGAGGCGTACGGCGTCGCCGGCGAACCGTCCGTCGATATCTGCCGGGCGGCTCTGGCCCGGCTGACCGAGTTCGGTGCTGACGCGGTCATCGGGCTCGGCGGCGGAAGCGCTCTGGACGTGGCGAAGGCGGTCGCGGTGCTCGCCGCCTCCGGCGCGGACCCGCTCGAACATCTCGAGGTGATCGGTGCCGGTCGGCCGATCATCTCACCGGGACTCCCCTGCGTCGCCGTCCCGACCACGGCCGGCACCGGCTCGGAGGTGACCCGCAACTCCGTATTGTCCGGCGACGGAGTGAAGGCCAGCCTGCGCAGCCCCCTGATGCTGCCGCGGCTGGCGATCGTCGACCCCGATCTGCTGGTCGGCGTGCCACCGCGCACCATAGCGTCGAGCGGGATGGACGCCCTCGCCCAGGTGATCGAACCGCTGCTCTCGCTGCGCGCCAATCCGGTCACCGATGCTTTGGCCCGGGACGGCATCCGACGCTCGGCGCGTTCGCTCGGCCGGGCGTACGCGGATGGCATGGTGGATCCCGCCGTCCGCGAGGACCTGGCGCTGGCCAGCCTGTTCGGCGGTATCTGCCTGGCGAACTCTGGCCTCGGCGCCGTACATGGACTGGCCGCCGCGCTCGGGGCCCGGCTGGCGGCCCCGCACGGCGCCGTCTGCGCGGCAACCCTCGCCGCTGCGGTTGGGGTCAATCGGGACGCCTTGACGAAGCGGGCGCCCCACAGCGATGCGCTGGCCAGGCTCGACGAGCTCGGCGTGCTGCTCACCGGAGACCCGGGCGCCGACGCCGATCGGACCCTGGCCTGGCTGACCGAACTGACCACCACTCTGCAGATCCCTGGACTGGCGGCGTACGGGCTCGAGATCGGTCAGCTCGGCGACGTCATCGCCGCATCACAACGAGCCAGCAGCATGCGGGGCAACCCGATCCCACTGACCGACGACGAGGTTGCCGAGATCATCCACCGATCACTCTGACCGGACGAGGAACCGCCGCGATTCCGGATAGGTTGGGCGCCACCTGACGGGAGGGTTGTCATGGGGACGATCAACTGGTCGACGGAGTGGTGGCACAGCCTGCTGTGGGTGCTCGGCGTGTTCGTGGCGGTAGTGATCGGCTTCTTCGTAGTGGGCTGGCTGTTGATCAGACGAACGCGGTGGGCCCGGCAGTTCTGGCGGATCTCCAGCATGTATTTTCGGCCGTACCGACGAAGTTTCCTCGCCTGGCGGCCGATCCTGACCGTGGCGCTCCTCCTGCTGCTCACGGTCGCCGGCGTCCGACTCGACGTGGTGTTGTCGTTCTCGAACAACGGGCTGTTCACCGCACTGCAGAACCGAAACGCCGCCGACTTCTGGCGGTTCGTGATCATCTTCTGCGTGCTCGCGACGATCAGTGTGGTGCTGACGCTGATCACGTACTACATCTCGCAGGCACAGATCATCCACTGGCGCCAGTGGCTGAACCAGCGCGTGCTCGGCGACTGGCTGACCGGTGCCGCCTACCACCGGGGCCGATTCGTGGCCGCGCAGATCGACAACCCTGACCAGCGGATCCAGGCCGACGTCACCTCGTTCGCCGGCACCTCGCAGGATCTCGCTCTCGGTGCGGTCGGCTCGCTGGTCTCGCTGGTCTCGTTCACCATCGTGCTCTGGGGACTGTCCGGCCCGGTGACCGTAGCCGGGGTGACCATCCCGCGCGCGATGATCTTCCTCGCCTATATCTACGTGATCATCGCCACCGTGATCGCGTTCAAGCTCGGCAAGCCGCTGATCAGGCTCAACTTCCTCAACGAACGGTTCACCGCCTCCTATCGCTATGCACTGGTCCGGCTCCGGGAGAACTCGGAGAATGTGGCGTTCTACCACGGCGAGCAGGTCGAGAACGCCGGGCTCCTCGGCCGGTTCGGACTGGTGATCAACAACATCTGGGCGATCGTCTTCCGAACCCTGAAGTTCAGCGGCTTCAACCTCGTGGTGAACCAGATCGCGGTCGTGTTCCCATTGATCATCCAGGCGCCGCGCTACTTCGCCGGGCAGATCCAGCTCGGCGACGTGACCCAGACGGCGACTGCGTTCGGCAACGTCCAGGGCTCGCTGTCGTTCTTCCGCGAGGCCTACGACACCTTCGCCGGCTATCGCGCCGTGTTGGACCGGCTGACCGGACTGCTGGACGCCAACGACGAGTCTCGGGCGATGCCGACGCCGCTCGAGCTGGATCGTCCGGGTGGGGGGTTCGCCATCCGCGATCTCGACGTCCTATTGCCGGACGGCCGAGCACTGCTCGCCGGACTCACGGTGGACGTCCCGGCCGGCGGCTCGCTGCTGGTCCGCGGCCCGTCCGGTCTCGGCAAAACCACTCTGTTGCGCAGCCTGGCGGGACTGTGGCCGTACGTGCGAGGGACCATCGAGCGACCGCTGGCCGGCGGCACGATGTTCTGCGCGCAGGCGCCGTACGTTCCCCTCGGCACCCTGCGGACCACCCTCGCCTATCCCGCGCCCACAGAGATCCTCGCCGACGCGAATGCCCGGGACGTGCTCACCGCCGTCAGCCTGGGGTATCTGGCAGACCATCTGGACACCGAGACCGACTGGGCCCGGGTGCTGTCCCCCGGCGAGCAGCAACGTCTGGCGTTCGGCCGATTGCTGCTGGCCGGGCCGGCCGTGGTGTTCCTCGACGAGACGACGTCGGCGATGGACGAGGGCATGGAAGCGAGCATGTACGCCCTCGTCCGGGAGCGGCTGCCGGACTGCACGATCATCAGCGTCGGTCACCGCAGCACGCTGGCCACCATCCACACCGATGAGCTGGAGCTGCTCGGCGGTGGTCGCTGGGTGGTCCGCCGGCTCGCCACCGAGGCTTCCTGAGGCGGTTGGCGTCAGAGCTCCATGGTGTCGAAGGTCGGCGCCGGCGGGCGGTGCGCGACCGGTCGGTCCAGGTAGAAGAACGCGGTCGATGCGATGTCGTCCCGCAGCGGACGGTAGCGGCCGGCGCTTCGCCAACCGAGCGCCTGGACGTCCACCCGCAGCCGGCTCGCGAAGAAGATCGGGTCCAGCACATGGAACCGGTACAAGCCGAATCGTTGCTGGGCGACGTACAGACCGTCGGGCCTGATCACCTGCGGCATCCCGAGGTACGGCGTGGAGAACTCGGTGTAGCCGCGGCCCGGCACGTCGAAGTTCCAGGCGCCACCGAAGTAGTCCTCGGTGCCGGTACCACAGATGGTCGGATGATCCTCGTCGTCGTCCAGGTAGAACTTCAGCTCGCCCTCGCCCCACCAGCCGTTCGAGTTGACCCCCCACGCGAGGTAGGTCCCGACGTAGTGCCCGGTCCCCTCGACGCCCGACACGATCGGGTGGGTCGTCAACTCCGACAGCGGATTGCTGCGCCGCCACTGGGCGTGCAGATACCCGTCGTTTCCATGATCATCGCCGATCTCGTAGGTGATCTGGAAATACACCGTCACCGGCTGCTCGCCAACGTTCTCGATCGTCAGCCGGGCACCGGTACGGAACGGCATCGGCCAGTAGGAGTTGAAGCCTCCGTTGGGATTCACGGCGATCGGAGAAGAGTTGATCTGCGCGAACCGACCCCATCCGCTGCAGAAGAAGTCGCCGTACGGCACCTCGATCGACGGCTCGTCCGCGCCGTCCCAGAATCCTCGGAGCACCAGCGCACGCCAGTTGTCCACGTGGGTGGTGATCCAGAGGTGCGTGATCTTGCCGGGGCCGTCGATCTCGCCGAGGACGTACGTCGTGCCCGGCTCGACGTCGACGCTCGGCGAGATCTTCCAGCCCGGTCCGAGGTCGCGGGCCGCCCGAGCTCCGGTGCCGGTCGTCGCCCGAGCCCCACCACCCGGCGAACCGTCCGGGTTCTCCGCCGAGATCGACCGGGTCTTCAGCTCCCGCAACCGACCCAGTCCGCCCAGGCTGTTGTCTACCATGCTCGCACCCTAGTAGCGCTTGATTCCTCCGCTAGGGCTGTGCCCAACGCACTCACACGACCCACGTCGACGCCGCGCGCCGGGGAGTGCAGGAGGTTCCGTTGAGATACGCCTTTCCGTTTCACCAGAACCGAGGAACGAGCCGGCCCGAAGCGCAGCGGAGCGCGGAGCGAGGGCTTGCCCGAGCGGAGCAATCAAAACGTCGCGACGAACGGGTTGAACTCCTCCGACACCAGGGGTATCGGGGTGACCCGGCTCTGCACCGGGACGACCTGACGCGCGGTGATCGACTCGTCGATCGCGACCATGGTGTCCAGCACGTGGAAGCCGAGCTCGCCGGAGGCGAGCGGCCGGCCACCGGTCCGGGCCGCGCGGGCCAGATCGAGGACACCCAGCCCGCGTTCGGCGTAGCACCCCGGTGATCTGCACGTCCTCCCAGACCGCCGGGTCCATGATCGCGGCCGGGCGCGGGTGCGCGGGTGATCTTGACCTCGCCCGTGAAGGTGTTCGGGTCCGGGATCACCAGGGTCCCTTCGGTGCCGGTGATCTCGACGACGCCCATCTTGACCATCGGCGAGTCGAAGCTGAACACGCTCTGGCTGACGCCGCCACCGACGTACGAGGCGATGGCGCTGACGTGGGTCGGCACCTCCACCTCGAACGTCGTGCCGGCGCGATCGCCGGCCTGGATGGTCCGGGTGGCGCGGCTCTTCGAGCCGACCGCCGCGACAGACTCCGACCGAGCCGAAGACATGCACCAGCGTGGTCAGGTAGTACGGGCCCATGTCGAACAGCGGGCCGGCACCCTTGGCGAACAGGAACTCCGGGCTGGGATGGAAGATGTCCGGTCCGATGTACTGCATGACTGTCTGAGCGGATAGCGGCTCGCCGATGTCGCCGCGGGCGATCGCCCGCCGGGCCGTCTGCACGCCCGGGCCGAGCACGGTGTCCGGCGCGATGCCGACCAGCAGCCCGGCCGCGTCGGCCTTGGCGAGCAGCTCGCGACCGCTCGCCCGGTCGACGCTGATCGGCTTCTCCGACCAGACGTGCTTGCCGGCCTCGATCGCCTGCCCGGACACCTGCGCATGCACGGCCGGGATGGTCAGGTTGACGATCGAGCTCGACATCGGGATGGGCGAGCACGTCGTCGGCGGTCCCCGACTCGCGGATGCCGTGCTTGGCGGCCTGCGACGCGGCCAGCTCGGTGTTCAGATCGCCGAGGATGACCACGTCGATGTCCGGGAACCTGGTCAGGTTCTCCAGATAGGTGTTGCTGATCATGCCGGTGCCGATGAAGCCGACCCCGACCGGTCCGGAGCGCGACATCACTTGATCCCGTTCGCGTGGAAGAAGTCGACGCTGCCCTGGACGCCGTCGAACATGTCGCCGGCGAAGTGGTCGAACTCGATCACCGCGAACTCGCAGCCGCGGGGCGGCAGCCAGGTAGTCCAGCAGCGGCAGCTCGCCCTGGCCGGCCGAGCGCTGATCCAGCTCGGCCTTGTCGAACGGCGCCGCGTCGGCAGGAACGGGTTCACCCCGACCACTCCGTCCTTGACGTGCAGGGCCTTCACCCGGTCGCCGAGCCGGCCGAGCAGGGCGGTCACGTCCGACCTTCGCGGTCGCGGCCCAGAACAGGTCCAGCTCGAGCACGACGTCGTCGCGCAGCTGATCGACGAAGAACTCGTAGCCCGAGCGGCCGTCGATGGTGGCGGCGAACTCCTGGGCGTGGTTGTGGTAGCCGACCCGCAGCCCGTGCGCGGCGGCCTCCTCGGCGGCGGCGTTCAGCCGGGTCGCGGTCGCGGAGATCTGCTCGGCGTCCAGCCAGCGCTCCAGGCCCACCATCGGGTCGATGACGTACTCCATGCCGAGCGTCTTGGCAGCGGCGAAGATCTGCTCGTGACTGAACACCGGGATGACCCGGTCGCCGAACCGGAGCTCGTCGGACAGCAGGTGCGCGTGCCCGGTCCTGGCCTGCAGCCCGTAGCGGCCGAACGACTCGGCCAGCGAGTCGGCCCGATCGACGAAGGCGAACGCCTCGACCTGGGTCAGGCCCATCTCCGCGAGCCGGGCGAGGGTGCCGTCCGGGTCCGCGACGAGCTGGTCGTTGACGGTGTAGAGCTGGATCGAGAGCTGCGGCTGGGTCATTGCTGAGCGTGCCTTTCGAAGGGTCCGGGAGGAATGTCCGACAGCCGTATCATGAATCCCGACACTTGTGTCGGGATTCATGGGTGACTGGAAGGCGAGAGGATCGAGCCCGTGGACGAACTGAGGCCGCCGCAACCCCGGGGCGGGTACGCCAAGGGTGACGCCCGGCGAGAGGCCATCGTCGACGTCGCGACCGAGGTCTTCGAGCAGCCTGGGTTTCCGGGCCGCGACGATGCTCCAGATCGCCGCGGCCTGCGGCATCTCGCGGACCGGCCTGCTGCACCACTTCCCGACCAAGGAGAGCCTGTCGGCCGCCGTACTGGCCGAGCGCGACCGGCGCAACGCCGAGGCGATCTCGGCGTCGGCTCATCCGGCGAGCGGCGATCTCGCCGCGCTGCAGCGACTCGTCGCGGTGACCCGCCGCAACACCGAGTCGCCGGAGATCGTGAATCTGTTCTCGGTGCTGTCGGCCGAGGCCGGCGATCCGGAGCATCCGGCGCACGCCTACTTCGTCGAGCGCTACGCAAGACTGCGCGGGGAGCTGACGGCGTCTCTGCAGACGCTTCGATGCAGGGCGCGCTGGTGCCCGGCACGGAGCCGGAACTGCTCGCGGCAGAACTCATCGCGCTGATGGACGGACTACAGGTGCAGTGGGTGCTCGCCCCTGAGCAGATCGACATGGCCGCCGCGCTGCGCCACCGGATCCGAGCGGCGCTTGTCGACCCGACGACGGTGGATGCTCCGTCGTCGGCCGAAGTCGATCATGCCGAGATCGGGATCGGCGGCGCCTCCGGCACGACGGAGCTTCGGTCGTGATCGTTGAGCTCAGCGCAGCGCGCCATAGGCGTACGTCGGCCGCAACCTGATCACCAGCCGCCGGTCGGCGATCATCGAGCGCCGGTAGTCGTCCCAGTCCGGATGCTCTCCGGAGATCCCGCGATAGATGCCGATCAGCTCCTCCACGGCAGCGTCGTCGACCTGCTCGGCAACCGGGCTCAGCGAGACATCGCCCTCCAGCACGGCATACGACCAGAAGTTCTCCCCGTCGACCTTGAGCGCGGCCCACGGCCGGCGGCGCAGATTCGCGGTCTTGGCCCGTGGGTCGGTGGTGGATATCCGGAGCACGTCGTCGTCGCCGACCAGATGGACCACATTGGACAGCTGCGGACGACCGTCCGCGCGCAACGTAGTCAGTACTGACTGATGGGTGGCCCGGGCGGCGCCCAGTGCCTTGGATAGTTCCATCGCAACTCCTTCGACCTCGGTCTGGGTGCCATCATGACGCCATGAGCACGCTGACCACGACGAACTGACGGCGATCTATCAGGGGCCGAGCCGTCGCAGCGATCCACGACCTCCTGGCCTCGACGGTCCATGGCCCGCCACGCAGTAGCTGGCGAACGAAGGAACGCGGGTGTTCGGTCCGGTTCAAGGGGTGTCAGACCTTGTCATCTGAGAATCGAGCGCCCACTCTGGTAACAAGCGCACTGCACGGGGTGGTGATCGAGGTGCTGGACGTCGGTTCGTGGGCGATTGTCGCGTTCGCGTTTCTCGTGCTGCCCTTCGCCAGCCGGCCCGCGGTCCAGCGACTGGCCGTCGCGCTCGCCCAGCGGACCGACGAGTGGGCCAAGGCCCGAGCCGCCGAGAAGGACCGGATGGACCCGGAGCAGGAAAAGCTCTGGCTGTGGACCAAGCGTCGCCAACTGTGCGCCGCGGTGGACCGGATCGAGCGGCTGATCGCCACGGACGCCTGGATGTCGGCGACCCGCCAGCTCGGCAATCGGCTGGCGTACAAGCAATTGATGGACGAGCTCCGGCGCACGCCGGACGTGTTCCCCACCAGTCTCGAGGCGCCGGTGGTCGATTTGTGGGCCGATCCGATCGCCCGACCGACCAAGAAGATACGCCGCCAGCACGTGGTGTCGACCGGCCAGCGTGGCGGGCGAGACAGCGCGATGGACCGCGAGGCGCCGGCCACCGGCTATCTGGCGCAGCCCGGCGAGGTCGAGATCCTGGAGATCGGCGGTTCTTCCCGCCGGTTGTTCTTCCGCTGAGCCGATCGTCGTCGCGTCATTCAGCTCCTGCACGATCGCACAGCGCCCACGAGGCGCCGGCGGAGACCGCAGTAACGGCGAGTACCGACGGCCAGGCGCCGATCTTCTTGGCCAGCGGGTGGGACAGCCCGAACCCGCCGACGTACACGGCACTGAGCAGGGCGGTCGTCGCCGGGCCGGTCCTGCTCAGCCAGGTCCGCCCGGCGTACGCACCGCAGGCGCCCAGCAGTACCCCGCCCAACGCACGGATGCCGGACTCGCGCGCGACGAGATAGCCGCCGATCAGGCCCAGTGCGGCGAGCGGAGCGGTGCGGACCGAGCGGGCGGGTGCGACGGGCATGCGTCGACCTTAGCCAGCCAGATCCTGCACCTCGACGGTACGTCCGCCGACCGCCGCCTCCGCGGCGGCGAGCACGATCGCTAGGGTCCGGAGGGCCACGCCCAGGTCGGGCTGCCGCGGTCGGCGATCACGGGCCATCGCGAGGAACTCCCGGAGCATCGCCGCATCGCCGCCACCGGTGTACGGCAGCTCGAGCGCGCGACCGTCCGCGGCGGCGAGGCCGCGCACTCGCGGCCGGAACGCGTCGACGAATGCCTCCCCACCGGTGCCGCTGACGGAGAGCGTCAGGCCGCCCCAACTGGGCGCGGTCGTCGGCAGACTCCAGGAGCAGTCGATCGCCGCGACGACACCGGTCTCGTACGTGATCAGCACCAGTCCACCTGTCTCGGCGACCGGGCTCAGCTCCGCCGACAGCAGCCGGTTCGTGACCGCCGAGACCGTCGACCCACTGGACCCGGTCAGCGCATCGGCCAGGTCGGCGACATGCACGACGTGATCGAACAGCGCTCCCCCGCCGGAGAGCGCCGGATCGGTGAACCACGGGCGTGAGCTCGGCAGCCGGCCGTTGTTCGTCCCGCGGAGCGCGACCAGCTCACCGAGCTGCCCGGCCCGCTGCCGGGCGATCAGCTCTCGGCAGACCGCCATGAACCGGACCGGGTAGGCGATCATGAACGGCACCTCGTGTCGGCGCACGACTGCGGCGATGGCTCGAGCGTCCTCGGCCGTCGTGGCCAGCGGCTTCTCGCAGAGGATCGCGGCCCCGGTCGGGGCGACCAGCTCGATCAGCTCCCGGTGCCGTGCGTTCTCGGAGGTGATCAGCACCGCGGCCGGGCCACGGTCGAGCAGTTCCGGAACGCTGTCGAGATACGTCACTCCCGGCGGCAGCGATCGGTCGCCACGATCCGCCTCGGGGCCGACGTGCGGGTCGCCGAGCAGCACCTCGACGTCGGGCATCGCCGCCAGCAGTCCGAGATAGCCGTCGGCGTGGACGTGCGCCCGGGACAGCACGCCGACCATGATCGGCGACCGCAGCCTGGTCGCTCATCGGGCCAGCTCCACGGGCTGTCCGGTGCTGATCGAGGTCGAGCGCGGCCTCGGCGAGCCGGACCGCCTCCGCGCCGTCACGGGCGTCGACCACACCTCGACCCGGATCCGAGACGGATCGAGGAAGGCGGCGAGCTCGTCCAGATAGGGATCGGCGTCGGCGTCCCGCGGCCGGCAGCAGTCCGTCGCCGACCGCGATCCGTATCCAGCTGGACCGTCGTCGCGACCTCGCGGGCCGAATCGTGCTCCAGCAGACCGCCGTCGCCGGCGACCGTGAACGATGTGCGTGAACCCCACGTGCTGAGCGCCCCAGACGCCCGAGGCCAGCGAGATCGCGCCCGACCGGTGGCGGAGCGTGACGTGGCCGGCCTGGACCGGCGCGGTCCCGCTGTCGTCGTGCCGGACCACCGCGCTGACCTGGTCGACCTCGCCGGCCAACCAGCGGGCGATGTCGAGGTCGTGGATCATCTGGTCGAACACGATTCCGCCGGAGCGCTCGACGTCGCCGAACCAGGGCGCACGGATCGGGAAGCTGCCCGAGCGGGTGAACCGCAGCACGGCGGGCCGTCCGATCCGGCCCGCGGCAACCGCATCCCTGAGGGCGACGTACTCGCCGAAGAAGCGCACCACGTGCGCCGGGAACAACTGCCGTCCGGCCGCGATCCGCGGTCGCCACCAGCTCCACCGCCTGCGGCGTACGTCCGCGTCAGCGGCTTCTCGACGATCAGGTCCCGACCGGCGGCCAGCGCCCGGATCGCCAGCGCGTAGTGAGTGTCGGTCGGGGTGGCGATCAGGATCCACTCGGCGTCGGACAGCAGCGCGTCGTAGTCCGGTCGCAGCTCCACGCCGAGATCGCCGGCCAGCTCCGATCCGCCGGTCTCGGCGAACACCGCCACCCGATGGCCGAGCGCGACCAGATTCTCGGCGTGGATGCGGGCCATCACCCCGGCGCCGACCACACCGACCCGGAGCCGGCTCATCCGGTGGTCTCTGCCGAGTGATCGGATGCGGACTGCCGACGATTCCGCAGCCCAGCGACCGAGCCGGGCACCGCGATCCCCGGCCGGAGGTCCGGTGCCGGGCTGGCGTCGCCGTGCCAGGTTCCGATCTCCACCACACCGGCCCACGCATCGCCGGCAATGTCCTCGGGCGGATCCTCCGGCCAGTCCGCCGATATCTTGAGCGACCATTCCTCGATCGGCAGTGCCAGCACCATGGTCGCGGCGAGCTCCTTGGCCGTCGGCCGGCGAAGCTCCGCGACCCGCCCCGGCAGCAGCCGATCGGTGATCACGTCCAGCGCAGCCAGTTTCTCCGCGCCGACCAGCACGTCACAGAATCCATAGAGCACGGCCGATCGGTACTGAACCGAGGACTCGAACGCAGACCGGGCGACGACCAGACCGTCGACGGCGCAGACTGACACGCAGATCTCGGCTCGGGACGCGATCGTCCGCATCCAGGGCGCGCCCGTCGAGCCGTGAACGAGCAAGCGGTCGTGCCAGCGGGCTACGGCGGTGGGGAACACCGCCGGAGCATCCGAACGGACCATCCCGACGCGACCGAGCCAGACTTCGTCGAGCAGCGCGTCGAGCGCCGCGCGGTCCGTCGAGACCAGCTCGCCGAGTCGGGTCAGAGCTGTCCGCTGCACGGGCACAGGCTACCCAGCAAGGGTCGGGCCGGGACCGCAACACGGCCCCCGACAATGAGACATGCGCCTCCATCCGATCATGTACGTCCCGGACCAGTACGCAGAGCGCGACTTCTACCGCAGCCTCGGTTTCTCAGACCACTACGAGGGCGACGAGTTCCCCGGCTTCCTCGCCATCAGTGCGGGTGAGGCAGTGATAGGCCTGCAGCGCGCCTCGGCCGAGAATCCGCCGTACGCCGGGGGGCTGCGCTGGCAGCTCGAGGTCGACACCGTCCAGGAGATCGATGATTTGATCGCGGCCTGCGAGCGCGACGGACGCTCACACCAGGTGGAGGTGGAGACCGGCGGCACCCGCTTCCGCACCCGGCTGCTGTCTGTCACTTCGCCGGCCGGTGTCACCGTCGTCTTCGAGGGACCGAACGAGGCGACCTGAGGATCTCGATCCGATCCGGTCAGCCGAGGCAGCCGCAGGACCGGCGGATGATCAGGTCCACGTCGAGCATCCGGTGGCTCGGTTCGGCGCCGTCGACGATCGCGCGAACTGCCGCCCCCGCGATCTCGGCGAGCCGCTGCCTGGCGCAGGTCAGCGGCGGCCAGCAGTATTCGGACTCACTGGTGCCGTCGTAGGCAACCACCGCCAGTTCTTCGGGCACCCGGATCCCGAGCTCGTGGGCCGCCCGCAGCAGACCGATCGCCTGCAGGTCGGAGCTGGCGAGGACCGCCGTCGGGCGGTCGGGGCCGGCGAGCAGACGGAGGCCACCCTCGTACCCGCCGAGCCGGCTGAAGGCATCCCGGATGACCATCGCCTCGGGCGCGCGGCGCGCCCGTAGGGCTTCCTGCCACCCGCGCTCGCGTCGGTCCTCCCAGCCGTCGGTGACCGTACCCATCAGCAGCGCCACCGTCCGGTGACCGTGTACGTCCAGCAGGTGCTCGACGAGCATGCGCGCCCCGGCCTGGCCGTCCGAGGCCAGCGTGATCGCGCCCGGCACGGCGATCGGAGAGTCGATGAAGACCACCGGCGCGACCGGCGCCTGGGCTGCGCGTGGACCGAGCCGCGGCGGACCGGCGATACCCGCGACCAGCAGGCCGTCGACCTGCCGGGCGGCCAGGTCCCTGATCAACCGTGACTCCAGCGCGAGATCGGAGTTCGAGCTGGCGACCAAGAGGGCCAGCCCGCTCCCGGTCGCGACCCGCTCGATCTCCAGGGCCAGCTCGGCATAGAACGGGTTGCTGCTGTCGGGCACGACCAGACCGAGCACTCCGGTGGTGCCGAGCTTCAAGGCCCGGGCGCTGGCATTCGGCCGATAGCCCAGCAGCTCGATCGCGTCCCGCACCCGGGCGGCGGTCTCGACCGCCACCGGTCGCGGGCCGTCGTTGACGACGTAGCTCACGACCGCCGAACTCACTCCGGCCAGCCGGGCGACATCCGAGCGGGTCACCACCCGCGCGCGATTCCCCTGCGTCCCCATCGGTCGAGCCGATCTCGTTTCCGGTCACCCCCAGGCCCGAACCTCGGACCGTGGACCAGTGTTCCACGCCGCCCGGTCCGCCCGGGCGAATTGCTTCCGACCCGAGCTACTTCACGTAGGCGATCGGCATCGTGGCCGGCGGATCCGCGATCGGAGCCGTCCGGTACTGGGAGCGGATCGCGTCGATGAACGTCCGGCACTTGGCGGTCAGTCCGTCGTTGGTCTGCATCCGGCCCTTGGTCACCAGGATGCCGAGATCGGCGCCCTTGAACCGGTAGTCGCCGGCCGCATACACCCGCAGGAAGAAGGCCTCGTCCTCGGTGGTGATGTCGTGCCAGTCATGGCTGGCATCGCCGAAGGTGAAGGTGCCGTCGTCGGCCAGCCGCCAGGTGCCGGTCCGTGGGGCGGCGTGGATGATCTCCACGCCCTCGTGCGGCTCTTTCATGATCAGCTGTGACCAGACGTCGACGGCCGCCAGATCGCGCCAGCGGTCGTTGATCTCCTCGACATCCACGGTGTAGTCGACATCGGCGAACTCGAGGAGGTGGAACAAGAACAGCGGTACGTCGGCGTAGGCCCCGGCGGTCACGTTGGTCATCGACGAGGCGCCGGAGATCCGCGGATTCAGCTCGCCGAGATAGACCTCGTCGGTGGCGAGGTCGACGAGGACGTCGATCTCCAGGAATCCCTTGTAGCCCTCCTGGGCCAGCCGGTCGCCGAGCGCCCGCACGTGCTGGATCGCGGTCGCCCGCTGCTTGGGGCTGAGGGCGTCGGGGAAAAGATCATTGCCGCACCAGCCGCCCTTGTACGGCGTCAGCTCCGGGTAGCCGGTCAGATCGGTCATGAACGGCCCGACGATGGTGCCGTGCCGGGTGATGCACGCCTCGACCGCGGCCGCCTTGTTGTCGATCCGCTTCATCACCTTCAGCTCTTGGCCGATCATGTCCTCGGCATTCTTGTCCCAGTCCGCCTCGGCGGCGATGAAGAACGTGGTCTTGCCGGAGTCGCCGTAAGGGGTCTGGACCACCAGGTCGAGGCCGAGCCCGTTGCTCTCCGCCAGCTCGCTCAGCTCGGCCCAGCTGTCCGCCCGGCCGAGCACATTCGGCACGGACGGCGCCCCCGCCTCGTTGCCCAGCTGGGTGGTGACGATCTTGGAATCGAGTCGGCGTCGCAGCGAGTCCGGCGGCAGGATCAGGTCGTAGCCGAGCTCCTCGCACAGCTGCTCGGTCTCCTCGTCGAAGAAGACCATCGCGATCTTGGGCCGGCCGCCGCGCGCCTTCAGGTAGGCCTGCACCTCGGGGTCGCGGAGCAGGTAGTTGTTGATGTGTTCGCTCGACTCGAACTCGACGTACGGCTTGTTCTTCGGGGTGAACACCCGCGGGTGGTGACCGTCCCAGGAGTCGTAGTAGACGACGTACCGGAAGTTCCGCACCCAGCGGTCGATGCCCAGCAGGTTGAACGCCGTCGGCCCGAAGAAGTAGATGGGCTGGGTGTTCGTCCGGAAGTAGGTCCGGATCTCCGGGATGCCGTTCAACTGGCCGGCGAAGCTCATGGTCTGGTACGTCCTCTCGCGTGGGTCGGTAAGGGCATGCTCGGATGATCAGATCGTGGTCGGCGGGCGGTGACGAATCGATGCTCCACCCCGGCGGACCCCGGCCGCAACGCCGGGTGGTCCGTGATCATCCCAGGCGCCCGGGCTGCGACCACCGGAGGCGAGAACGCCGGCGATCGTGTCGCACATCCGCAGCGTGTCCTGGGTGCGCGCGAGGTCAACCGGAACCGGCCAGTGCGAGACCTTGACGATCACCGTCCGGGTCCGTCGGCCGACGTATACCAGCTGGCCGTGGATTCCCCGGCAGAGCAGCACATCGCCGTTCGGGCTGGGCCGGAACCAGAACTGGTTGCGATACCAGCCGCCGGGGTAGGCCAGCTCGGTCGGCGACTCGGCGAAGGCGGATCGGATGTCGGACCCGACCCCCCAACTGTCCCGCAGCCATCGGGCCGGAACGACAGTCCTCGGCTCGTCGTCCACGTGCTGACCGGGGACGGTGCCGCCGTCCAGCAGCATCATCCCGAACCGGGCCAGGTCGCGCGGGTTGGCGGCGAGTCCGCCGTCATGGATCGCCGTCCCGGTCACGTCACAGGAGAGATACGCGTCGAACTCTGCGCCCATCGGCTGCCAGACCAGCTCGGTGATCAACTGCTGGATCGTTGTCTGCGCGGCCTTCTCGCAGACCCAGCCGAGCACATCGGTCTCGCTGGAGCGATACAGGAAGTGTCCGCCGTGCGGGCGTTCCTTGATCAACGTCGGCAGATATCGACGGAGCCCGATGTCGACCAGCCGACGGTCGAGCTGGTTGATATCGGAGTCCGGATCGGTGTAGTGCTCGACGAACCGGACACCGCTGCGCATGTCCAGCAGATTGCGGATCGTCGCGTCGCCGTAGCCGGCGTCGGCCAGCTCCGGGACGTACGTCCGCGCCGGTTCGTCGGTAGCCAGCACGCCGCGATCGGCCAGCACACCGACCACGCAGCCGACGACGGACTTGGTCACCGACAACACCGCGTGCCGACCGACCTCGGCGCCGGCGTGGGCGTACTCCTCGTGGACCAGGTGCCCGTCACGCAGGACCAGGAACGCATCCGTGTCCGTCGCGTCGAGGACGTCGCGGACCGTGCCTTCGGAGCCGTCGGAGCGGGTCAGGGTGAGCTCGGTCAGCGGTGCTCGGGGATCGGCAGGTGGGAGCGGCCGGACCGGTCCGTCACCCGCTTCGATCGGCACGGTCGGCACGAGCTCGTCCAGGTGCCAGACCGCCCACTCGCTGTACGGCGCGTCCAGCCAGGTGCTGCCGCCGGTGCCGGGCACGCGGTCCGGCGACGGCTGGGGCATGCGGGCATCCTAGTGTCGTCACAGTGCCGGGCTATCCGGCCACCCGACGACGGAGGGCCCTGTTTCCATGACCAGCACGATCCCCCAGACGATGACCGCCAGCGTGCTCACCGGGGCGAAGGCATTGGCCGTCGAGGAGGTGGCCGTCCCCGCGATCGCCGACGACGAGGTGCTGGTCGAGATCGCTGCGGTCGGCGTGTGCGGCTCGGACACCCACTACTACCGGCACGGCCGGATCGGTGGCTTCGTCGTCGACGGTCCGCTGATCCTCGGCCACGAGTGCTCCGGGACGATCGTGGCGGTCGGTGCCGACGCCGCCGAGTCCCGGATCGGCGAGCGGGTAGCGATCGAACCGCAGAAGAACTGCCGGCGCTGTCGCGAGTGCCGGGCCGGCCGCTACAACCTCTGCCCGAACATGGAGTTCTACGCGACGCCGCCGATCGACGGCGCCTTCGCCCGGTACGCCGTTATCCGGACGGAGTTCGCCCATCCGATCCCGGACTCGATGTCCGACGAGGCGGCCGCGCTGCTCGAGCCGCTGTCGGTCGCGATCACCACGATGCGCAAGGCCGGTGTCGCCCCGGGCACATCCATCCTGATCGCGGGCGCCGGCCCGATCGGCATCATCTGCGCGCAGACCGCACGCGCGTTCGGAGCGGCGGAGATCATCGTCACCGACCTGGTCGCCGAGCGTCGCGAGCGGGCGCTGAGCTTCGGCGCGACCCGGACGATCGACCCGACCGCGGTCGATGTCGCGTCCGCAGGGCTCGACGTGAATGCGTTCGTCGACGCGTCCGGCTCGGCCCGGGCGGTCAGCGACGGCATCAAGGCCGTACGTCCGGCCGGCACCGCGGTCCTCGTCGGCCTCGGCAACCCCGAGATGACGCTGCCCATCGAACACATCCAGAACCTGGAGATCACCGTCACCGGCATCTTCCGCTACACCGACACCTGGCCGGCCGCTATCCATCTCGTCGCAAGCGGCCAGGTCGACCTCGACTCCCTCGTCACCGGCCGGTTCGATCTCGATCACGCGGCTGACGCCCTCGACTCCGACACCGATCCCGCCAGTCTGAAGTCGATCGTGTACCCGAGTCGTCGGGCCTAGCGGTCTAGGCACCCGACGCCCATGGCTCCAATTTAGTCGAACACAGGTTCGAACCCCAAGGCGTGTCGGCAGCTAGCTCGGAACTGTCGAGTTACGACACCGACCGTCGGCGTGTCGCTGTCGCAACTCGACAGTTTCCACCCCGGGGCAGGCACGAGCGCCGCCCGTAGGTGCGGCAGCTGGCTACAGCAGCTGGTCCACGTACGTCGGCAGCATCTGCCACCAGGTCGGCCAGTCATGGTCGAACTCCGGTCCCCAGTCATCGACCCGGTTCGGGATCCCTTTGCTGCCGAGGATGTCCGCCGTCCGCCACGACTCGCCCGTGTCCTCCCAGCGGCCCGAGCCGGAAGCCAGCACGACGAAGCGCTGCCGCAACCGGTCCAGGCCGGGACCCTCCAGCCCCGGTAGAAAGCGCAGCGGGGAGGCGAAGAACAGCTCGTCGGTGAAGCCGCCGATGAACTTCTCCACGTCGTAGGTCCCGCTCATGCAGATCGCCGACCGGAAGAGCTCGGGCCAGCGGCAGATCAGCGACAGCGCGTTGAAGGCGCCGATCGAGGCGCCCGCGACGATCACGTCCTCGGGCCCGGCCGAGTCGGCATGGATAGCCGGCACCACCTCGTACGCAATCGCCTGTTGGAACGCGTTGAACAGCCAGCAGCGGTGCTCCACCGAACCGTCGTGGGCCGTCATCGCGCGGCCGGCGATGCTGTCGCAGGAATAGACCTTGATCCGACCCGCCTCGACCAACGGCCAGAGATGGCCGACCAGCTGGTGCCGTTCGATCTCCTCCGCATCACCGCCGGCGGTCGGGAAGACCAGCACCGGCACCCCGTAGTGGCCCCAGCGGGCCACGCTGATCGGCTGGTGCATCCGATCGGATTCCCAACGCTCGAAAGCTTTCCAGTCGGTCACCGAACCTCCTCTTGATCAACGGTGAGCATGATCATTCGTAGACGAACTTCGCGTCGCCGGGATGCAGCCAGGTGAGTCCGTCCCTCAACCGGTCCCGCCAGTTCTCCCAGTTGTGACCGTCTCGAGCCTCGAGGTAGCGGACCTCCATGCCGGTCTCGCGGAATGTGGTGACCATCGACCGGTTCGGAGCGATCAGCGGCTCATACATCCCGCAGGTCATGAAGATCCGCTCGACAATCCGGCGCGGTCGGGCACGGTAGGCGTTGACGAACTTCACGACCGGGTCGAAGACCGGGCCGCCGCCATGATCACCACCGATGTCGGTGAACACCAATGAGGCCGACTCCAGGAACAGCGAGCCGAAGTCGCCCGGGTAACGGCCCGCGGTCGACACCGTGGCGACCCCGCCGAAGCTGGATCCCATCAGCGTGCGGCCGTCGGACGTCGGGACCAGCGGCAGATTGTCCACCAGATAGGGCATCAGCTCGCGGGCGATGAACCGGGCGTGCGGTGCATTGTTGGCATATTCCTTCAGTCGGTTCCCGCCGGGCGGAACGAAGGCGACCACGAGCTCGGCGACCTCGCCGCGGTGGATCAGATTGTCCAGCACCGTCTTGAACGCGGTGTAGTCCAGGTAGTCGCGGCCGTCGTGGACGATCAGCAACGGATAGCGCACCACGCTGCGGAATCGGGCCGGTAGATACAGCCAGAACGGCATGTCGCGGCGCAACGCCTTGCTCTTGATCATCTGCTCGGTGAGCTCGCCGGGCCGCGACTCCGGATCAGGCCTGGTCCACTCAGGAACCTCGTACCCGGTCGCGGCCAGCACCGAGCTCGCCCCGAACGGTCCGTGGGCCAGTCGTGGGTTCAACGGATCGTTCACGTAGCCCTGGTGACGATCGCCCCAGACCAGCTCGAACTGGTACTCCACCCGAGAGCGTTCGGGCATCTCGACGGTCACGTACCAGAGGTCGGTGTCGCGGATCCTTCGCAGAGGAAGGGGATCCCGCAGCCCGACGACCCGGTGCCGGACCAGCACCTGATCGGCCTCGCCGCGCCAGAGAAAGGTCGCCCGGTCGCCCTCGACGATCGGCGCGCCGTGCCGCTCTATGAACCGATCGATGCTTTGCGGGTCCAACGGGCGCCGGTCCATCAGTCGGTTGATCGCGAGTCGGGTGCGCCTCTTCTCGACCCGGCCGGGTGCAACGCTCATCCGGTCTCCCGTAGCAGTCCGTCGGCCGGCCGATCGAGGCCGAGCTCGTGCACCCGACCATCTTCGCCGATGACCCGCGCTCCGGCGGGCAGCTCGCCGGCCGTGCCGATGTCCACCCGCGCGCCGTCGTCGAGCAACACACAGCGCGCGTCGGCGAAGCGGCGGACGAGCACCCGGAGCACGCTCGGATCGTCCATCCGCAAGCGGCGTCGGGCGTGCGGCAGGGCCACGACCCGCGGCGCACGACCCAGACCGCGGTCCCACAGCTCCGAGCCGACCACGCCGCTCGGGCCGCGATCGTTGTAGAGCACGACGCGGTCGGTCAGCGCCATCGCTCCGGCGGACCAGGCGACGACCGGGAGCTCGGCCGGCGGATCGATGTCGAACAGCTGCAGGCAACGCAGCAGGAGCCCGACGTGACCGCCGGCGATCACCATCGCGGACGCCTCGCCGAGCAGACCGGCGACCTCCACACGATGGCGCTGCAGCGGCTCGCTCGTCTCGACCGCAGCGCCGCCGACGAAGCTCGTCGTGGATCCGGTCGAGCGCATCGAGATACCAGCCGTCGATGGAGCGCACGACGTCCACGGCATCGGTGACCGCCGAGGCGAGCAGATCGGTCCGGCGGACGTTGCGTCGCTGGACCGCGTACGTCGTCTCCAGCGCCCGCTGCAGCCGCAGCGAGTAGATCGAGACGAGCTCGTCGACCGCCTCCTGATGGACCGCTGCCGCGTCGGCGAACGGCCGATCGGTGGCGAGCAGATCGAGCAGCCGGCCGTACAGGTTCAGATGGCGGCCGCGCCCTTCCAACACCTGATCGAGCTCGGCGGTGTCGCTCTCCCGATCCTGCCAGCCGGCGGTGACCGTCGCGATCTGCCCGTCCGGCGCGACCGACCGCAGCACCGACCCCGCGGTCGTCCGGAACCGCTGTGGACCGAGGAAGATTGTGGTCACTCGGCCCACACCTTCACAGTCCGGCCGACGTCGTCCAGCATGCCGCGGACGGCGTCGTAGTCGGGGTGCCTCATCCGCACCCAGGCGTTGGCCATGTAGCCGGCCTCGACCGCCTGGGTCGGGGTGCCGGGCTCTGGGAGGTGGGCGTCGATGATCCACTCGCCGTGCCGCTGCTGCAGCTCCTCAATGCCGGAGTATCCGGTGATCCGGCCGTCCTGCGACGGCCGGAGCGCGACGATACCGGCCGAGTACGCCCGGGACAGCGACCGTTCGGTGGTGCCGTGCACGACGGCATGGGCCCATTCCCGATACACGTCCACGTCGTTCGCGGCCGAGTAGACGTCCCATGCGCCGACGCCGGGTGGGCGACAACCGATCTCGGAGAACCGCAGGCCCTTCGGCCCGTAGAACCACTCCATGTGGGTAGCGGACGTGCCGATGCCGAGGGCCTCGATCACCCGCGCGCCCATCTCGCGCACCTCGGCGTAGAACGGCGAGTCGCCGATCCGGTTGGTGGTCACGAACTGCGGCGAGATCCAGCGGTGCCGCATCGCCTCGAGCACGTTCGGGTAGTAGTGGGTCACCCAGTCGTGCGTCACCCGACCGTCGATCGCGATGGTGTCGTAGAAGCCCTCGTGCCCCTCGACGAACTCCTCGACCGCGATCGAGTCCTGGCCGCCGAAGGCGCCGAGCGCGCCGCGCAGCTCGTCCATCGAGTCGACCCGCGTGGTGCCGAGCGCCCCGGCACCCGAACGCGGCTTGAGGATCAGCGGGAACCCGACCGCGGTCGCGAACGCCACCGCCTCGTCCACGTTCGCGACCGCGGCCGAGGCGGCGGTCGGCACGCCGGCAGACCGCAACGCCTCCTTCATCGACGGCTTGTCCCGGCACAGCCACGTGGTGCGGACCGAGGTGCCAGGGATGTTGCGGGCCTCGCGGACCCGCGCCGCGGTCAGCTGGTGGGACTCGATGGTCGACTCCAGCCGGTCCACCCAGACATGGCTCTGCGCCCACTCGACGGCGGCATTCAGCTGAGCCTCGTCGGTGACGTTGCCGACCTTGTAGTACGCGCTCAGCCGGCCGCGCAACTCGTCGCCGAGATCGTGCTCGTCGTACTCTCCGACGCCGATCACGTTGGCGCCGACGGCGGCCAGGGCTGCCACGAACCGGGCCTGGTTGTTGGGAAAGAACGGTTCGACGAAGACGATGTTCATGCGACCCTCCTCGAGACCCGGGCATCGTATCGCCCCGCTCGATACCGTCGGGAGGCTCAGGAGGAGCCGAGTGCAACCACCAGGATCACCAGCAGGACGAGCACGGCAAGACCGACCAGAATCCCGACCAGGCAGCCGCGTCCCTTGCGCGCCTGCGGACTGAGTCCGAGCGCGCCGTCGGTGAACTGGTGGTATGGCGGCGCGTAGAAGACCTCGAGCTGGCTCTGCGGCGGCACCAGAACATCCAGGGTCGCCTGGCCGTAACGGCGCAGCCACTGGCTCGACGCCTCGAGCCGGTGCGGCCCGGACGGCACCGGGATCACCGTCGAGCCACCCATGTTCGCCGACGGCGCCGGATAGCCGTCGATGGTCAGCGTCGGCGGGACGAAGTTCGAGGTCAGCGCACTGCCCTGCACGGTGAACTTGATCGCCGCGTCGTACGTCGGTGGTGGAGGCTGGTACGGCGGCACGGGCTGACTCACCCGCGAGACTGTAGCCGTTGTCCGGTTCAGCGGGGGTCAGACGCGACCCCGCAGCGAAAAGGTGGCAGGCTTCGGACGATGCCCAGAGCCGGGCCTCGTCGTCGACGTCGGAGGTGGAGACACTCGATGTTCACCCGCATCGCCATCGTCAACCGCGGCGAGGCCGCCATGCGGCTGATCCATGCCGTCCGGGACCTGAATGCTGCGGCCGGACCCGGTGAGCCTCGGATCGAGACGGTGGCCCTGCATACCGAGGGCGAGCGGCGGGCGATGTTCGTCCGCGAGGCAGACATCGCCTACAACCTCGGCCCGGCGTCGGCCCGGCCGTACCTGGACTATGCGGTGCTGGAGAAGGCGTTGGTCGAGACCGGCGCCGACGCCGCCTGGGTCGGCTGGGGATTCGTCGCCGAGCACCCGGACTTCGCGGCGCTGTGCGGCCGGATCGGGGTCACCTTCATCGGACCGAGCCCGGAGGCGATGCGCAAGCTGGGCGACAAGATCGGCTCGAAGCTGATCGCCGAGGAGGTCGGCGTTCCGGTCGCACCCTGGAGTGGCGGCGGGGTCGACACCCTCGACGACGCGAAGAAGGCAGCGGCCGGAATCGGCTATCCACTGATGCTCAAGGCCACCGCCGGCGGCGGCGGCCGGGGCATCCGGATGGTCGCCTCCGATGCCGACCTGACCGACGCGTACGAACGGACCCGGGACGAGGCCGAACGTGCGTTCGGGTCCGGGGTCGTCTTCCTCGAGCGGCTGGTCACCGGGGCCCGGCACGTCGAAGTGCAGGTGATTGCCGACGGACCCGGCCCCGACGGAGAACCCGGCACGGCCTGGGCGCTCGGTGTCCGCGACTGCTCCGTGCAGCGCCGCAACCAGAAGGTGATCGAGGAGTCGGCGTCGCCGGTCCTCGCGCCCGAGGGGGTCGCCGAGCTCAAGGCCGCCGCGGAACGGCTCGCCGTCGCGGTCGGCTACTCCGGCGCGGGGACGGTCGAGTTCCTCTACCACCCGATCGACAAGTTCTTCGCCTTCCTGGAGGTGAACACCCGCCTGCAGGTCGAGCACCCGATCACCGAGGTGACCACCGATACCGATCTGGTGAAGCTCCAGCTGCACGTGGCGAGCGGCGGCCGGCTGATCGGCAAACGGCCGGCCGAGGTCGGTCACGCCGTGGAGGCCCGGCTCAACGCCGAGGATCCCGACCGCGACTTCGCGCCGTCTCCGGGCAAGATCACCTTGCTCGAACTTCCTGCCGGGCCGGGAATCCGGGTGGACACCGGGGTCGGCGAGGGCGACTCGATCCCGGCCGACTTCGACTCGATGATCGCCAAGATCATCGCGTTCGGCCGGGACCGGGACGAGGCGCTGGCCCGGCTCCGCCGAGCCATGCAGGAGACCACCGTGGTGATCGACGGTGGTGCGACCAACAAGAGTTTCGTGCTCGACCTGCTGAGCGCGCCCGAAGTGATCGACGGCACCGCTGACACCGGTTGGATCGACCGCACCCGGGCCCAGGGCGGCCTGGTGGCCCACCGGCACTCCGGGGTCGCGCTGGTCGCGGCCGGCATCGGGTCGTACGAGTCGGAGGAGGCCGTCGAGCGGACCCGGTTGATCGAGACCGCGAGTGGCGGACGGCCGCAGGTGCAGCACCGGACCGGTCGGGCGATCGACGTGAAGCTTCGCGGAATCGCCTACCAGGTCACGGTTTTCCGGACCGGGCCGCACCGCTTCCGGGTGAAGATCGCCAGCGGGCAGCACGAGCACACCGTCGATGCGGAGCTGGACCGGATCGACGCGTACAAGAGCCGGCTGCGGATGGGCGGACGGACGTACCGGTTGGTGACCGCCACCCACGGACCGGTCCAGCTGGTCGAGGTCGACGGCGTCACCCACCGGGTCAGCCTGGACGAGGGCGGTGTGTTGCGCTCCCCGGCCCCGGCACTGGTGGTGGCGACGCCCGCCCCGCTCGGCACCGAGGTCGCTGCCGGCGCCCCGGTGCTGGTGCTGGAGTCGATGAAGATGGAGACGGTGCTGGCCGCGCCATTCGCTGCGCGGGTCAAGGAGTTGCTGGTCTCCTCCGGCAGCCAGGTGGAGACCGGCGCACCGCTGATCCGGCTGGAGCCGATGGACGATGAGGCCGAGGAGTCCGAGGAGGACGCCACGGATCAGGCCGAGCCCGTCGACTTGGACCTCCCGAACGGAAGCTCGGCCCCGCAGGGTCTCGGGGAGCGGGCCGCCCGGCATCGGCGCGATCTGCTGTCGGTGCTGCTGGGCTACGACGTGGATCCGAGCGACGGCGGCGGGACGCTCCAGGCTTACCTGGAGGAACGCGACCAGCTGGCGGCCGACGGAGAGTCGCCCCTGGTCGGCGAGCTCGGCCTGCTGGAGGCCTTCGCCGACTTCGCGGAGCTGTCCCGGAACCGGCCAGTCGGTGAGGACCGCCACCTGGAGAACCAGGTGCACAGCCCGCGCGAGCACTTCCATACCTATCTACAGAGCTTCGATCCCGAGCGGGGAGCACTCCCGGACGATTTCCGGGCCAAGCTCGGTCGGGTGCTTCGGCACTACGGGGTCACCGAGCTGGAGCGTACGCCGGAGCTGGAGCAGGCGGTCTTCCGGGTTTTCCTTGCCCAACAACGATCCACGCCGGATGTTGCTCTGGTCACCGCTCTGCTGCAGCGCTGGGCCGGCCAGTCGACTCCGGCCGAGGTGCTCGCCGGCACGCTCAGCCGGCGCGGCGTCCGGGACGTCCTGGACCGGCTGGTGACCGCGACCCAGCTGCGGTTCCCGGTCGTCGGTGACCTGGCCCGGAGCGTACGGTTCCGCTGGTTCGACCAGCCGCTGGTCGACGCCGAGCGGAACAGCGTGATGGCCGCTGTCGGCCCGGAGCTCGTCGAGCTGACCGGGATGCCGGCCGGCCCGGAGCGGGATGCCCGGATCGACCAGCTGGCAGCGATCCCGGAGCAGATCGTCCGCTTCCTCGCCTCCCGGATCGAGGGAGGCGAGATCCCCGCCGACGAGCCGATGCTGGCCGTGTTGATCAAGCGACACTACCGCGACTACGCCCTGCACGACCTCCGGGAGATCTCCGTCGACGGCCGGCCGTTCGCGATCGCCGACTACACCACCGACGAGCGGCCGACCCATCTGGTCACCACGGTCGGCCGGTTCGACGAGGTGGTCGCCGGCAGCGCCCTGGTGGATTCCGTGGCCGGCGAGATCGCGAGCGCGCCGGACGGACACCGCAGCGTGGTCGACCTCTATCTCTCCTGGCCGGAGGCGCCGGAATCACCCGACGAAGCCTCCGCCGCCATCGCGGATCGGCTGGCCGGCCTGGACTTCGCGCACCAGGCGCGGCGGGTCACCATGGCGATCTGCCCCGGCGGTGGACGTGGCATCGGCTACTTCATCTTCCGGCCGGAGACCGACGAGTCCGGACCGACCGGCCGGCTGGTCGAGGACGTCCTGGTCCGCGGGGTGCATCCGATGGTGGCCCGCCGGCTGACCCTCGGCCGGCTCCGCGAGTTCGACGTGACCCGGCTGGACGCGCCGGAGGACGTGCTGCTCTATCGCTGCGTGGCACCGGGCAACGAGGCGGATCAGCGACTCGTCGCGCTGGCCCAGGTCCGACAGCTCGCCGTGGTCCGGGACGAGGACGGCCGGGTGGTCGGGCTGCCGCACGCTGAGCGGGCGATCGCGAACTGCCTGGAAGCGATCCGACGGGTCCGGGCGTCGAGCGCGGCCGGTGCCAGGCTGGACATGAACTACGTCTGGGTCTACATCTGGCCGACGATCGATGCCGAGGTCGAGCAGCTCACCTCGCTCAAGGAGAAGATCGCGCCGCTGACCGCCGGGGCCGGCATCGAGGAGGTACTGGTCGGCGGCACGGTCGCGTTCCCGGACGGCACCGAGCGCCTGCTGGTGGCCGGCTTCCACTACCAGCCGGGATCGGGCGTGATCACCTCGCTCGGCGGGGCGCCGACCGAGCGGCTCAGGCCGCTGGACGACTATGCCCAGAAGGTCGTCCGGGCGCGGCGCCGCGGTGTCGTCTATCCGTACGAGCTGCAGGCCATGATCGCCGGTCCGGGCGGCACCGCGACCGAGTACGACCTCGACGACACCGGCTCGCTGGTGCCGGTCGACCGTCCGTACGGGCTGAACAAGGCCGGCATCATTGCCGGCGTGATCACCACGCCCACTGAGCTGTATCCCGAGGGCATCACCCGCGTGCTGCTCTGTGGCGATCCCTTGCGGGCACTCGGCGCACTGGGCGAGGCGGAGTGTGCGCGGGTGATCGCGGGGCTCGACCTGGCCGAGTCGATGGGCGTGCCGGTCGAGTGGTTCGCGGTGTCGGCGGGCGCCCGGATCTCGATGCAGTCCGGCACCGAGAACATGGACTGGGTGGCCAAGGCGTTGAAGCGGATCGTCGAGTTCACCCAGGCGGGCGGCGAGATCAACATCGTGGTGGCCGGCATCAATGTCGGCGCGCAGCCGTACTGGAACGCCGAAGCGACCATGCTGATGCACACCAAGGGTGTGTTGATCATGACTCCGGACAGCGCGATGGTGCTGACCGGCAAGCAGTCGTTGGACTTCTCCGGCGGAGTATCTGCGGAGGACAACTTCGGGATCGGCGGCTACGACCGGGTGATGGGCCCGAACGGCCAGGCGCAGTACTGGGCGCCGGACCTGGCCGGCGCGTTGTCGATCTTGATGACGCACTACCAGCACAGCTACGTCGCTCCCGGCGAGTCCGGGCCGCGCCGCGCGTCGACGTCGGACCCGTCCGACCGCGATGTCACGGTGTATCCGCACGACCCGTCAGGCTCGGGCTTCGCCACCGTCGGCGACGTGTTCTCGGCGGCGACCAACCCGGACCGGAAGAAGGCGTTCGACATCCGGACCGTGATGGCCGCCGTCGCCGACGCCGATCACGCGACGCTGGAGCGCTGGGCCGGAATGGCGGACGCGGAGACCTCGGTGGTCTGGGACGCCCACCTCGGCGGCTTCCCGGTCTGCCTGATCGGGATCGAGTCCAAGGCCGTACCCAGGCGTGGATTCCCGCCCACCGACGGACCGGACATCTACACCGCGGGCACTCTGTTCCCACGGTCGTCGAAGAAGACCGCCCGGGCGATCAACGCGGCCAGTGGCAACCGGCCGGTCGTGGTGCTGGCGAACCTGTCGGGGTTCGACGGGTCGCCGGAGTCGATGCGGAGGTTCCAGCTGGAGTACGGCGCCGAGATCGGCCGGGCGATCGTGAACTTCGACGGACCGATCGTCTTCTGCGTGATCTCGCGCTATCACGGCGGCGCGTTCGTGGTGTTCTCCAAGGCACTCAATCCGTCGATGACCGTGTTGGCGGTCGAGGGATCGTACGCCTCGGTGATCGGCGGTGCGCCCGCCGCCGCGGTGGTCTTCACCCGCGACGTGGACGCCCGGACCGCGAAGGACCCGCGGGTCGTCTCGCTGGAGAGCCGCCTGGCGGACGCGACCGGTGCCGAACGGGCCGCGCTGCGGACCGAGCTCTCCGAGGTCCGGCGCGACGTGCGGGCCGAGAAGCTCGGCGAGGTCGCGACCGAGTTCGACCGGGTGCACAACATCCACCGGGCCGTCGACGTCGGGTCGGTCGACGAAGTGATCGCCGGCGCGGAGCTGCGGCCGAAGATCATCACCACCCTGGAGGCCCACCTCGGCTGAGGCTTGGTGACGGCTTTCTCCAAGCCCTCTGATGTCCTCGTCCGGCAGGCTGAGGACCGAGAGATCACGTCAAGGAGAGGAGACTGTGATGGCAGACGACCAGCCGACGGCAACCCTGAAGATGGTGACCCTGGACTGCGCGGACCCGGGCCCCGTATCGGCGTTCTATACCGAGCTCCTGGGACTGAGCGTGGCATACAGCGACGAGAACGCGGTGATGCTCGTCGACGCGTCCGGTGGACCCGCCCTGGGTTTCGGTCGCGTGGAGGACTACGAGGCGCCCGCCTGGCCGAACCCGAACGGCAGCAAGCAGTTCCACCTCGACCTCGCGGTCGCCGACATCCCGGCCGCCGAGGCGCGCTGCCTGGAGCTGGGCGCCACGCTGGCCGATCCTCAGCCCGGCGAGACCTGGCGGGTCATCATCGACCCGGCCGGGCACCCGATCTGCCTGACGAACGCCGCGAACTGGGGCTGAGCCGGCAAGACCAACCGCGTGGTCGCCGCTCGAGGCTCAGTCGTGGAAGCCGCAGGAGCCGCCGACCATCGGCAGGTTGCAGCCGGGCACGGGGCAGCGCGGTACGGCGGCGTCGAGCGACCCGCCGGCGCTCCTCCTGACCGGCTCGCTCGGCTCGGGCGGACAGCGGCTTCGCTGCCGGGGCGGCGGCGGCCCGCGATCCGGCGGTCGGCGTACGTCGCTGGGCGGTCTTGGTCGTCCGGGCCGTCTTGGTCGTCCGGGCCGTCTTGGCGACGGGCGCCGGCGCATAGCGCTCCAGCGCCCGAACCATCAGCGCGGCCATCGAGTTGAGCCGGGACGGGTCCAGGCGGCCGTACCGGCAGTGCACCAGCCACGTCGAGTCCGTCTGCTTCTCCAGCCCGAGCGCCGAATCGGCCCGGTGTGCCCGCTCCGCGTCGGCCGGCGGCAGCGCCGCGGAAACCCCGGACGGTGACAGGTAGAGCGCAGCAGGCTGCCCGCGGACTGCCAGGGTGATCAGATCATCCCCGGCGTCGCCGGTCACCTCCACGCCGTCTCGGGACACCGACTGCACCGCCCCGAGCAACGCGTCGCGCACATCGCTCGGCACCGACCATCGCTGCAGCAAGGTGTCGAGATCGGTCAGCTCGGCCACGGACGTACCTCCTCGGTCGGCACACGATCGGACAGCTCAGCTCCCCCCAGTCTGCCGTCCCGTCGAATCGGCCCGGCGTCGGCCCGGGCGACCCGCGGCGAAACCCTCGGGCCCGCCGCCGGCGGTCACCGCCTGACCCGGATCCCCTTGCCGACCGTGGTGATGCCGCCGTCGGAGACCGAGAACCCGCGGGCCCGGTCGGCCTCGGCGTCGACGCCGATCTGCGCGCCCTCCTCGACGATCACGTTCTTGTCCAGGATCACCCGGTGGACCACCGAGTTCCGGCCGATCACGGAGTTCGAGAAGATCACGGAGTTGTCCACCCGGGCACCCTCGTGCACGCGGACGTTCGGCGATAGCACCGATCGCTCGATGGCGCCGCCGGAGATGATGCTTCCGGAGCTGACGATCGAGTCCAGCGCCAGCCCTCGGAGAGTGAACTTGGCGCCCGGCATCTGCACCGCGTTCGTCCAGATCGGCCAATCGTTGTTGTACAGGTTGAACACCGGGTCCACCGACACCAGATCCATGTGCGCCTCGTGGAACGCGTCGATGGTCCCGACGTCTCGCCAGTACGCCTGCTCCCGGCCGGTCGAGCCGGGCACCTGGTTCTGGGTGAAGTCATACACCTGCGCCTCACCCTGGGACACGAACGACGGGATGATGTTGCCACCCATGTCGTGCCGGGAATCGGCGTCGTCGGCGTCGGTCTGCAGCGCGTCGATCAACGCGTCGGTAGCGAAGATGTAGTTGCCCATCGAGGCGAAGCTGGCCTCGGGGTCATCGGGCAGCCCGGGAGGATCGGCCGGTTTCTCCAGGAAGTCCTTGATCTTGTTGTCGGCACCCGCGTCGATCACGCCGAACGAGCTGGCCTGGTTGCGCGGGACCCGAATCCCGGCGATCGTGGAGCCGAGCCCGCCGTCGATGTGCGCATCGACCATCTGCGAGACGTCCATCCGATAGATGTTGTCGGCGCCGAACACGACGATGTGGTCCGGCTTCTCGTCGTTGATCAGATTCAGCGACTGGAAGATGGCGTCGGCGCTGCCCTGATACCACCGCGGTCCGAGCCGCTGCTGGGCCGGCACCGGGGTCACATAGTTGCCGAGCAGGGTCGACATCCGCCAGGTGACCGAGATGTGTTTGTCGAGCGAGTGCGACTTGTACTGGGTGAGCACGGCGATCTGTCGTAACCCGCCGTTCACCAGGTTGGACAGCACGAAGTCGATCAATCGATAGGTCCCACCGAACGGCACGGCGGGCTTGGCTCGGTCGTCGGTCAGCGGCATCAGCCGCTTGCCCTCTCCGCCGGCGAGAACGATTGCGAGCACCTTCGGACGCGATACCACGGTCCAAAACCTAGGTGGTCGGCTCGGAGCCCGACAAGGGGGGTCGGATATGCGCATCGGACTTCCGAGGTGCTGGAATCTGCCGGACGGGCACGACGATGCTCCGGGCGCGGGGACCTTCCGGGTCTGGAACGGGCTGTGACACGATCAGGCCTATGGCAGAACCAGGCACCGAGGCCGGCCCCCGCACCGCCGAGCGACTGAAGATCTCCCTGCTCACCCGCGAGTATCCGCCGACCATCTACGGCGGCGCCGGGGTCCACGTGGCCCAGCTGGTCCCGCAGCTTCGCAAGCTGATCGACGTCGACGTGCAGTGCATGGGCGAGCCTCGCGAGGGTGCCACCGCGCACGCCGAAACCTTCCCGCCGGGCGCCAACCCGGCGCTGCGGGTGTTCGGCGCGGACCTGTCGATGACGGCCGCCGTGCCCGACGACGTACGGCTCGTGCACTCGCACACCTGGTATGCCAACCTTGCCGGGCATCTCTCCGGCCTCATGCGCGACATCCCACACGTGGTCAGCGCGCATTCGCTCGAGCCGCACCGGCCATGGAAGGCCGAGCAGCTGGGCGGAGGCTACAAGCTATCGTCGTGGGCCGAGCGGACCGCGTTCGAGGGCGCCGACGCGGTGATCGCGGTCAGTGCTGGGATGCGGCCGCGACACCCTGGACTCCTACCAGAACCTGGATCCGGAGAAGGTGCACGTCGTCCGCAACGGGATCGACACGGCTGAGTTCAAGCCCGACCCCGACACCAACTACCTCGCCGATCTCGGCATCGACCTGGACGCGCCGTCCGTCGTCTTCGTCGGCCGGATCACCCGGCAGAAGGGGCTGATCCATCTGGTCCGGGCCGCCGAGCAGCTCGATCCCGGAACGCAGCTGGTGCTGCTCGCCGGTGCCCCGGACACGCCGGAGATCGCGCAACAGATCGGCGACGCGTTCGCCCATCTGCAGTCCTCCCGCGGCAACGTGGTCTGGATCGAGCAGATGCTGCCGCGTGCGCAGGTCCGGCAGGTGCTGTCCCATGCGACGGTCTTCGCCTGCCCTTCGGTGTACGAGCCGCTCGGCATCGTCAACCTGGAGGCGATGGCGTGCGAGACCGCGGTCGTGGCCTCGGCGGTCGGCGGCATTCCCGAGGTCGTGGTGGACGGCGAGACCGGCTATCTGGTGCCGTACGACCCGGCGCAGGCCGATGATCCGGCGTTCGTCGTCGGCGTTCGAGGCGGACCTGGCGGCCAAGATCAACTCACTGACCGCCGACCCGGCCAAGGCCACGGCCTTCGGGCTGGCCGGCCGGGACCGCTGCATCGAGCAGTTCGACTGGGCCAAGATCGCCGCCGAGACCGTCGACGTGTACAAGACGGCGATCGACGTCCACGGGTCCTGATCGCTGCGCTAGGGCACACCGCCAGCCATAGCCTGGGCGATATGCGCCGGCGCCATCACTATCGGGATCGTGCCGAGGCCGGTCTGGTGCTCGCCGAGGAGGTGACTCGGGCGCTCGACGCCACCGAGAGGTGCGTCGTGCTGGCGCTACCGCGCGGCGGAGTTCCGGTCGCGGTGCCGATCGCGACCCGACTGGCCGCCGGTCTCGGATTGGTGATCGTGCGCAAGCTGGGCGTGCCCGGACGGCCCGAGCTGGCGATGGGTGCCCTGGCCCTGGCCGGGTCGCGGACCGAGGTCGTCCGGAACGAGGCGGTCATCGCCGCGGCCAAGGTGTCCGACCGGGCCTTCGAGGCAGTCCGCAGGACCGAGGCCGAACAGCTGGTCGACGCGGTCGGACCGCTACGGAGAGCAGACCGTCGACGCGGCGGACCGGACCGTGGTGCTCGTCGACGACGGACTGGCCACCGGGACGACCGCGCTGGCTGCCGTCGCGGCGGCCCGGGCGCTCGCCGCGGCTCGTATCGTGCTGGCCGTCCCGGTGGGCAGCGCCGCGGCGGTGCGTACGCTCTCGGCCGCCACCGACCTCGTGATCTGCCCGCTGGTGCCGCACCGCTTCGACGCAGTGAGCCTGTTCTACGACCGGTTCGACCAGCTCACCGACGCCGAGGTGATCGCCGAGCTGGCCGCCTTCCACCCGTGACGCCGGCTGCCATCACGAGAAGTGGTCCCTCGTGGGTCTAGGACAGTGACCTCACACGTGCGAGCCTGCCGGGCCGACGGTTCGAGGGACCACTTCTCGGGGTGAGAGCTCGCGTCCGCACCGTGACGCGCCCGATCAGGCGACGGCGACGACCGTTCCGCCGGTGACCCGGACCAGATCGTCGAAGCTGATCGGGAACACCGCGTGCGGGATGCCGCCGGCGGCCCACAGCTCGTCGAAGCCGGCCAGGTCCTGGTCGATCAGAGTCCGGACCGGTGCCGGGTGCGCCACCGGGGCCACTCCCCCGATCGGCTGGCCGGTGGCTCGGCGCACCTGATCGGCGCTCGCCCGGCGCAGCTCGGTCCCGATCGCCGTGCCGACCAGCCCGGTGTCCACCCGGTGCGCGCCGCTGGTCATGATCAACAGCGGCTGATCCTCATCCGTCACGAAGATCAACGAGTTGGCGATCGCGCCGACCGGGCAGCCGATCTGGTCGGCGGCCGCCTGTGCGGTCGGGGCCGCTTCGGGCAGGATCCGGACCCGCCCTGGCACCCCCGCCCCAGTCAGCACGGCGTCGACGGCCCGACAACTCGGATGCAATTCGGTCACGACGGATTCCTTTCCGACACAGCAGGAGACCCCGCCGCGTTGGCGACGGGGTCTCCACCGACGTACGAGATCGGCGTGACGCTCAGCCGACGACTTCCTTCAGGGCACCGGCCAGCTCGGCGGCCTCGTCTGCGTTGAGCTCGACCACGAGTCGGCCTCCGCCCTCGAGGGGAACCCTCATGACGATTCCTCGGCCTTCCTTGGTGACCTCCATCGGGCCGTCGCCGGTCCGCGGCTTCATCGCAGCCATCGTGCACCCTTCTGTGTGTATCGACTCGGCCTGGTGAGGGCCGCGGTTGCGTCGTCAATTATTCCGCATCCGTCGAGCCGGATCACAGCCGGGTCGATGCGGCCGTGACCGCGCCGACCTGCCGTCTAGAGTCGCTGTCATGAGCGACTCGACCGGCGACGACGCCGGAACGGCGATCGGCTGCGAGGTCGTCGGCGGTGTCGCGACGATCACCTTCCGCCGGACCGAGGCGATGAACGCGATCGATCTGTCGACCAAGACCGAGCTGCTGTCGACACTGCGCCAGGTCGCCACCGATACCGCGGTCCGCTGTGTCGTGTTGACCGGCACCGGTCGGGCCTTCAGCGTCGGCCAGGACCTCAAGGAGCACGTCGCCGGGCTCCGGTCCGCGTCGCCGGACGAGCTGTGGGCGACGGTCCCGGAGCATTACAACCCGATCGCGCTCGCCCTCCACACCATGGACAAGCCGGTCGTCGCAGCGGTGAACGGTGTCGCGGCCGGTGCGGGAGCGTCGATCGCCTTCCTCGCCGACCTGCGGATCGTCGCCGCATCGGGCGGCTTCAACCTGGCGTTCGCCAACATCGCCTTGTCCTGCGACACCGGGTCTTCCTGGACGCTGCCGCGGTTGGTCGGGCCGACCCGCGCTCTGGAGCTGCTCTACCGGCCGCGGACGATCGGCGCCGAGGAGTCGCTCCGGCTCGGGATCGCGACCGAGGTCGTCCCGGACGAGGAGTTCGCCGACCGGGTCAGAGCCGTCGCCGCTGCGCTGGCGGCGGGGCCGACCCTGGCGTACGCCTCGATGCGAGCGTCGGTGAACTACGCCTCCACCCACTCCCTCGCCGACTCGGTCGCGTTCGAGGCGGAGATGATGAGGCGGACGGGAGCGTCCGCCGATCATCGGGCGGCGGTCGATGCCTTCCTCGCCAAGCAGCGTCCGAGCTTCAGCGGAACCTGAGGAGTCGATCGTGCGGATCGCCGCCGTCCAGCTGCTCAGCTCGGCCGACCCGGCAGAGAACCTGGCGCAGGTCGCCGATCGGACCGCCGAGGCCGCCTCGGCAGGTGCCGACCTGGTCGTCTTCCCGGAGGCGACGATGCGCTGCTTCGGTCGCTCGCTGACCGAGGTTGCCGAGCCGCTGGACGGGCCGTGGGCGCGCGGAGTCGCCGCGGCCGCCGCCGAGCACGACGTGGTCATCGCGGTCGGCATGTTCGCCCCGGCGCCGGACGGCCGAGTGACCAATACGACGTACGTCGTCGGCCGCGGCCTCGACGCGCGCTATGACAAGATCCACCTCTTCGACGCGTTCGGCTTCGCCGAGTCCGACACTGTGGCGCCCGGTGACTCGCCGCTGGTGGTCGACGTCGCCGGGGTGTCCGTCGGGTTCGCGACCTGCTACGACGTACGTTTTCCGAACCTGTTCACCACCCTCGCCGATCGCGGCGCGCAGGTCGTGGTGCTGCCGACCTCGTGGGGAGCAGGCCCGGGCAAGCTCAGCCAGTGGCGGGTGCTCACCGGCGCCCGCGCGTTGGACTCGACGACGTACCTGGTGGCGGCTGCCCAGGCCGACCCGGCTGCGGTCGGGCTCACGACCGGCGGCGCGGCGCCCACCGGGATCGGGCACAGCATCGCGATCTCCCCGACCGGCGAGGTGCTCACCGAGCTCGGTGCCGAGCCGGGCCTGCTCGTCGTGGACATCGACCCCCAGGCCGTTACTGCCGCTCGCCGCGCCATCCCGGTGCTGGCCAACCGCCGGATCTAGCCGACGCTACGTGGCCTGAGTTTGTCGAAGCGCAGCTCGGTCACGATTCACAAATGGCGGCCAGCTTGCGCAGGCTCTGCCCGAAGCCGGTCCGCATCACCGGTAGCAGCAGCCGGGCCGGGAGCTCGGTGATCGACCCGCCGGGCAGGTCGAACAGCTCGACACACTCGATCCGTGTCCCGCCGGCGACCGGGCGAACGGTGAACACGCCCGGACCGGTGAAGTACGGCCCCAGATGCAGCACCTCGAGCTGACCCGGGCGGGCCGAGTCGTCGGCGGCGGGCGGCGCCCAGTCGGTCACCACGAAGCGGTCGAGCAGGCCGAGCGGCAGCCGGCCGAGCCAGATCCCGGACAGCGCGCTGACCCGAACCCCGACGCCGGTGCTCGCCGAGCCCGTCGTCCGGACCGTCGTCAGTGGGATCCATCGGCGCTGACCCGCCCAGTCGGTCAGCTCGGTCCAGACCCGTTCCGGATCCGCCTGGATCAGAGTGGAGACGTCCAGCCGAAGACTCACCGGTAGTCCGGGTAGACCTCGTCGGGCTGCTGGACACCACTGGGATCGGCGTTGGCGTACCCGCTGGACCAGCCTTCAGCCGCATCATCCGATGCCTCCGCCGGTGTCTGCCGCTCCTCGGAGCCAGCGATCCCGACCGGCTGGACTTGATCGTCGCCGGCCCGCAGCCGAGCGATCAGCTCGTCCCGTTCGGCGATCTCGCGGCCCAGTCGGTCCAGGATGTCGTCGACCTGGTCCATCGCGTAGCCGCGGAGTGCCGTACCGAACCGGAGCCCGTTGATATCGGCGGCCACCAGCTGTCGGTCGTCGGGCAGATCTTGTCGATACACGTCACGCACCGGTTCCTTCGCCATCCCGCCGAGGCCACCCGCCGCCGCGACGGCCGCCACCCCGAGGGCGGCGACGATCACGACGGCGATGAACCACTCCATGCCTCGATCCTAAGTCGCCGGAGGCCGACTGCTAGGCGGAGCGCGAGCCGACCATGATCGAGACGACCTCGTCCGGGTCGTCGCTGACGATCAGGTTGTCCAGATCGGCGGCGTTGATGAATCCCTCGGCTAGCATCGCGTCCCGCAGCCAGCCGAGCATCCCGCCCCAGTAGGCGCTGTCGTAGAGCACGACCGGGAATGAGGTGACCTTCTTGGTCTGCACCAGGGTCAGCGCCTCGAACAACTCGTCCATCGTGCCGAAGCCACCGGGCAGCACGACGAAACCCTGTGCGTACTTGACGAACATCGTCTTCCGGGCGAAGAAGTACCGGAAGTTGATGCCGAGGTTCACGTACGCGTTGAGCCCGCTCTCGAACGGCAGCTCGATGCCGAGCCCGACCGACACCCCGCCTGCCTCGGCTGCGCCCTTGTTGGCCGCTTCCATCATCCCCGGGCCGCCTCCGGTGATCACCGCGAGCCCGGCTCGGCTGACGTCGCCGGCCAGCGCCTCGGCGGACGCGTACCAGCGGTGGTCGCGATGGATCCGCGCCGAGCCGAAGAAGGCGACCGCCGGACCGAGCTCGCTCAACGTGCCGAAGCCCTCGACGAACTCCGACTGGATTCGCAGCACCCGCCACGGGTCGGTATGCACCCAGTCCGTCGGCCCCCGGCTGTCGAGCAGCCGCTGATCGGCAGTGGTCGGGCCGTCCAGCTGCGGGCTGCGCAGCACCGGACCGGCTCGTCGCCGGTCCTGGGGTGGTTCGATGGTCACCGGATCACAGTAGGTCCCCGCTCAGCTCAGCCAGCGGACCAGGGCCTGGTAGCAGCTCATCAGCTCGGCGGCCGGGCAGAACTCGTCGTCGGCGTGCGCCTTGCTCGGGTTGCCGGGCCCGAAGTTCACCGCCGGTACGCCCATGGCAGCGAACCGCGCGACGTCGGTCCAGCCGAACTTGGCGCGTGGGTTCCGCACCGACCGCCGCGACGAAGGCGGCCGCCGCCGGCTGGTCGAGCCCGGGGCGGGCGCCGGCTGCCGCATCGACGACCTCCAGCTCGAATCCGACGAGCACGTCCTCGCGTAGATACTCGAGCGCCTCCGCCACGGACTTGTCCGGCGCGAACCGGTAGTTCAGCTCCACCTCGCAACGGTCCGGAATGACATTGCCCGCGATGCCGCCGGCGATCTTGATCGCGTTCAAGCCCTCCCGGTAGACGAGCCCGTCGACCTCGATCTGGCGTGGCTCATACCCGGCCAGCCGGGTCAGCAGCGGGGCCGCGGCATGGATCGCGTTGCTGCCCATCCAGGCCCGGGCCGAGTGCGCGGCGACGCCGGCCAGGGTGATCCTGACCCGGAGGGTGCCCTGGCAACCACCCTCGATGCCTGCGTTGGAGGGCTCACCGAGCACCGCGAACGAGCCGGCCAGCCAGTCCGGATGGGTCCGCGCGATCCGGGCCAATCCGTTGAACTCCTCCGCCACTTCCTCGTTGTCGTAGAAGATCCAGCTGATGTCCCGGTTCGGCGCGCTCAACGTGGCGGCCGCCGCGAGCTGGACCGCAAGGCCGCCCTTCATGTCGCAGCTGCCCCGACCCCAGACCAGCAGGTCGTCGCCCTCACCGGTGGTCCAGGACGGCAGATTGCCGGCCAGGGGAACCGTGTCCAGATGCCCGGCGATGACGATCCGTTCGTCGCGATCCAGATCGGTCCGGGCCAGCACCAGGTCGCCGTCGCGCTCGACCTTCAGGTGGTCGTACGCCGAGAGCGCAGCCTCCACCGCATCCGCGATCGCCCGCTCGTTGCCGCTCACCGACTCCAGGTCCACCAGGGCCCGGAGCAGATCGACCACGTCCCCCTCCAGCGCGAGTGCCATGGCGCTCACCTTATGGCCCCGCCTGATACACCTCGGATCCTTTGTTCATCCTTGGATTCGTAGCAGCGGATCCGAGGCCGCACAGGGGATCCGAGTTGCGGCTGCCGCTAGGGTTTGGCCATGTCTCCAGCGCTCGATCAGGATGGGCCCGAGCCGACAGCACCCGCCCCGCGAGCCGCCTCCGGCTGGGGTCTGGCCACCATCCACACGACCGGCCAGGTGCTCGACACGTACTTCCCCTATCCGCTACTGGGCGCCGATCCCGGCGAGCCGCCGGTCGAGCTCAGCGAGGCGACCGGTGAGGACCCGATCCGGCAGGTCCGCGTCGAGCTGGTCCGGACGGTGATCGACCTGGACGCCCCGCCGACCGACACCTCGGACGCGTACCTCCGATTGCATCTGCTCAGCCACCGGCTCGTCCAGCCGCGGACGATCAACCTGGACGGCATCTTCGCAACCCTGGCCAACGTGGTGTGGACCTCCGCCGGACCGTGCGCGGTGGAGGGTTTCGAGACGGTCCGGACCCGGCTCCGGGCCGCTAGCGGACCGGTCGCGGTGTACGGCATCGACAAGTTCCCACGGATGGTCGACTACGTCCTGCCGGCCGGCGTCCGGATCGCCGACGCCGATCGAGTCCGGCTCGGCGCCCATCTGGCCGCCGGCACCACGGTGATGCACGAGGGCTTCGTGAACTACAACGCCGGCACGCTCGGTACGTCGATGGTCGAGGGTCGGATCTCCGCCGGGGTGATCGTCGGCCAGGACTCCGATGTCGGCGGCGGCGCGTCGATCATGGGTACGCTCTCCGGCGGCGGCAAGCAGGTGATCTCGATCGGCGAGCGCTGCCTGCTCGGCGCGAACGCCGGGATCGGCATTGCGCTCGGCAACGACTGCGTGGTCGAAGCCGGCCTGTATGTCACCGCCGGCACGAAGGTCACTCTCCCCGACGGCTCGGTGATCAAGGCGCTCGAGCTGTCGGGCCAGGACGGTCTGCTGTTCATCCGGAACTCGGTCACCGGAACGATCGAGGTACGCCGCCGGCGGGGCAAGGGTGTCGAGCTGAACGCCGCGCTGCACTCGAACTGATGGCCGCCCCGAGGACGATCATTTGATGGCCGCCCGAGCTCGGCACACCGGACGCCTGGTCGGTGTGTTGCTCGCGGCGCTGCTGCTGGTCGGCGTCGGCGTGGTGGCGATCTGGGCGATCGTCCGCGGTCAGTCGCCGCTGCCGCCGATGCCCGGCGAGGAACGCTGTGTGGCGACCGCCGGCGGCTACTCGGCCGTGCTGACCCTGGACCAGGCGCACTACGCGTCGATCATCGTCGGCGTCTCGGTCAAGCGCGGTCTTCCGCCCCGGGCCGCGACCATCGCGCTGACCACGGCCTATCAGGAGACCGGGCTCCGGAATCTGGACTACGGCGATCGCGACTCGGTCGGGCTGTTCCAGCAGCGACCGTCGCAGGGCTGGGGCACCGAGAAGCAGCTGATGGATCCCTACTACGCGAGCAACAAGTTCTACGACGCCCTGGAGAAGATCAAGAACTGGTCCAGCCGGGACATCACGCAGGTCGCGCAGGCGGTGCAGCGTAGCGCGTACCCGGACGCCTATCGCGACCACGAGGCGGACGCCCGTGCGGTCGCCAGCACGCTGACCGGCCAGACCCCGGCCGGCTTCAGCTGCCTGGATCGGTCGACCACGGCAGGCCAGCCGGCCGAGTTGGTCGCTGGGCTGACCCGGACGTACGGCAAGCTCCGGATCCAGCGCGCCGGTAACGTGGTCACCGTTACGGCCGACAGCGTCGCCCACGCCTGGGCGTACGGCAGTTTCGCAGTCGCCAACGCCCCGACGTACGGCACGGTCGAGGTCACCGTCGCCGACCGGCAGTGGCAGACCGACATCTACAACCTGCCGGACTGGGTCAAGATCGCCACCTCTGTCGGCAAGACGACGGTTCGGATCACCCTCCGCTGACCACCCCCAGCTCGCCCTCGTCGAAACGGTCGACTTGCGACAGCGACTCGCCGACGGTCGATGTCGCAACCCGACAGTTTCGGGGAAGGTGAGGCGCGCCCGAGGTCAGGTCAGGCCGTCAGTCGCCTTGCGGCGGCGGCGACTCGCTCGTCGGTTGCGGTCAGCGCGACCCGGACGTGCTGGGCCGCTGCGACCCCGTAGAAGTCGCCCGGGCGCGGCGAGGATCCCGTGGCCGGCCAGGAAGTCCACCGAGGCGCGACCGGATTCGCCGCGGGTCGCCCACAGATACAGCGAACCCTCGGAGTGGTCGATCCGAAAGCCGGCCGACTCCAGCGCCGGCCGGAGCAGAGCGCGCCGATCCAGATAACGCTGCCGCTGCTCGAGGACATGGTCCTCATCGCCGAGCAGCGCGACCATCGCCGCCTGCACCGGCCCGGGCATGATCATCCCGGCGTGCTTGCGGACCGCCAGCAGACCGGCCACCACAGCCGCATCACCCGCCAGGAACGCGGCCCGGTAGCCCGCCAGGTTCGACCGCTTGGACAGCGAGTGGATGGCGACCAGACCGTCGTAGGAGCCGGTGTTGATCGCCGGGTCCAGCACCGAGACCGGCTCGGCCTCCCAGCCGAACTCGCCGTAGCACTCGTCGGATACCACCAGCGCGCCGCGCTCGCGGGCCCAGTCGACCCGGCGCCGCAGCTCGTCGGCGGCGAGGATCTCCCCGGTCGGGTTCGAGGGCGAGTTCAGCCAGACCAGCGCCGGCCGTCGGTCGCCGAGGGTTTCCAGATCGTCGCACGGCACCGGGGTACAGCCGGCGATCCGGGCCCCGACCTCGTACGTCGGGTAGGCGCAGGTCGGGGAACACCACCAGATCGCCGGGCCCGAGCCCCAGCAGGGTCGGCAGCCAGGCAACCAGCTCCTTGCTGCCGATCGTCGGCAGCGTCTGTTCGGGCTGCAGATCGACCGCCCCCCAGCGCCGGGTCAGATACGCCGCCATCGCCTCGCGCAGCGCAATCGTGCCGGACGTCAGCGGATAACCCGGGCTGTTCGCGGCCGCGACCAACGCGTCGATACCGAGCTGCGGCGTCGGGTCCACCGGCGTGCCGACCGACAGATCCACCAGTCCCCCGGGATGGGAGCTGGCCACGGCTTTCGCCGCGGCCAGGGTGTCCCAGGGAAAATCGGGCAGTGCGTCGGCCAGCCGGCCGCGACGCGTGCCGCCGGTGTCCAGCTTCTGGGTGTCCAGCTTCTGGGTGTCCAGCTCAGTCGTCATGTTCCTGCGGCGGAAGGGCCTCGACCAGCGGATGATCTTTGTCGATCACACCCACCTTGGCGGCGCCGCCGGGTGAACCGAGGTCGTCGAAGAAGCCCACATTCGCGTTGTAGTACTCCTTCCACTCCTCGGGCGTGTCGTCCTCGTAGAAGATCGCCTCCACCGGGCAGACCGGCTCGCAGGCACCGCAGTCGACGCACTCGTCGGGATGGATGTAGAGCATCCGCTTGCCCTCGTAGATGCAGTCGACCGGACACTCCTCCACGCACGCCCGGTCCTTGAGGTCCACACAGGGCTCAGCGATGACGTACGTCACGGTCTTGTCTCCTTCACTCACCCAGGTCTGTCGAAACCTGGTCTAGTATCGCGCTTCCCAACCTCTCACACGAAGGCACCTCACCCAGTGGACGACGGCTTCGCGCTCGATCGGGCCCGGCCGGGTGAGCGCTGGGTGATCAGGATCAGGCTGCCGAACGGGTCGGCGACCGACGTCGTCGGCTGGCTGGAGGAGATCGGCCCGGCGGGTCCGACGCTGCAGGCCGCGGACGGGACGCGGACCGTGATCGACAACGATCGGGTCGTCGTGGCGCGGCGCGCGCCGGCGGCCGCAGGCGGACCGGACCCGCTGCGTACGTCGGCGGAGGACCTCGAGCGGTACGCCCTCCCTGGCTGGCTCGCGGACAGCGAGCCGCTCGGTGAGTGGACGCTCCGAGCCGGCGGCGGATTCACCGGCCGGGCCAACTCCTGCCTGGCGGTCGGCGACCCCGGCATGGCCGTTTCCGATGCGGCGACGAGCGTCGTGCGGTGGTCGACCGCGCACGGCATCGAGCCGCGGGCCCAGGTGATCGTCGACTCCGCGATCGACCGGGCGCTGAGTGCGCTCGGTTGGCGGGAGACGTACGTCGTCACGACGGTCATGGTCAACCGGCTGGTTTCCTTCCTGGGCACGGACCTGCCCGCACCCGACGTGCGAGTGACCGAGGACTACGAGCCGGCCTGGCTGACCGCGTACCAGCGCAGCCGGCCCAACGACGTCGATCCCGCGACTCTCCGGGCGATCCTGGCCGGACATCCCCCACGGGCCTTCGCCTCCGTCGCCGCGCCGCGGATCGAGCGAGATGGTGGCGATCGCCCGCGGCCACCTCAGCGGTCCGTGGCTCGGACTGGCGTCGATCTGGACCGACCCCGAACACCGCCGGCGGGGTCTGGCGACGGCGATGATGCGGGCGCTGGGCCACTGGGCTGCCCGCCGCGGCGCCCGGTACGGCTATCTCCAGGTCGCGGCCCAGAACACCGGCGCCGTCGCCGCGTACGAGCGGCTGGGCTTTCGCCGGCACCACGCCTACCGCTATCTCACGCCGTCCCAGGGTCCGGGCTCATAGCCGGTGGTACGTGCCCCGGTGGTAGGTCAGCGGCCGGCGTTCGCCCTCCGCATCGGAGTCGGCCACCCAGACGATCTCGCCGACCACGATCGTGTGGTCCCCGGCATCGTGCCGCGCGACGGTCAGGCAGTCGATCCAGGCCGCCGCACCGGCGATCAGCGGGGCACCGGACGTCGGCGCGAACGCGTGCGGCACGCCCTCGAACTGTGTGCTCAGGTCTCGCCCGCTGTAAGCGAAGTGGCGGGCCAGATCGTCCTGGTCGGCGGCGAGGATCGACACCGCCCAGCGATCGGCGTGCAGCACGGAGACGTGGAACCTGCTCGCCTTGCCGACGCAGATCAGGCACAGCGGCGGCTCCAGCGACACCGACGAGAACGCGGTCGCGGTCATCGCCTGCAGCATCCCGTCCAGGACGGCGGTCACCACCGTCACACCCGACGCGAAGTGCGACATCGCCCGCCGCAGCCCGTCCGGCGAGACACCGGACACGTCGGCGGGATCGTGGACGACGATGTCCGCCGGATCGACCTCGAGATCATCCCGTCCGGACGTCTCCGCCTGTGAAGAGGTCGTGTCCATCGTCCTGGTCTCCGCCCCAACCAGCTCAGGCGATGCCGGCAAACAGGTCGTCGGCCCAGCCGTCGCCGTCGAAGGGGGTACCGGCAGCGAGCCGATAGAACTCGTGCGACCAGACCGCGTCGCCGAACTGGTCACCCATCTGGAACATCGCGGTGTTCACCTGGGTCGCGTGGGCCTGGAGCGCGTCCAGTTTCTGCCGGACCCAGTGCGTCCCGTCGATGTCGGCCACGATTGCCTCGTCGGTGGCGAAGGCGGACTCCATCGGACCGCCCTCCCTGATCGCCGCGGCCCAGTTCCGGTACTCGCTGTCGGGCGGTGCGCTCTCGGCCATGGCGAGTGCCCGGCTCCGGCTCATCGTGACCCAGAGCACACGGTCGATCTGCCACGGCGTGCCGAGCTCGGGGCGGTACGAGGGCACGCCCGCCAGCAGATAGCCGTACATCGCCACCCGGTGGGCCTGGATGTGGTCGGGATGGCCATAGTTGCCGTGCTCGTTGTAGGTGATCAGCACCTGTGGGCGGCGGTCCCTGATCAGCTGTACGAGTTCGTCGGCCGCCTCGCGCAGATCCGCGGTCCAGAAGATGCCGGGCCGCAGCACGTCGCGAGCGACCGCGTGCCGGCGCTCGTCGTACGCCATCCCGGAGTCGCGGTATCTCCCGTCGCCGCCGAGCCGGACGAAGTCGGTCACCCCGAGCACCGCCATCGCCTTGCTCAGCTCCTGCAGCCGGTGCGGTCCCAGCTCGTCGGCGTGCTCGGCGGCGAGCCGCTCCAGCTCGGGCACCAGCACCTCGCCCTCCTCGCCGAGGGTGCAGGTGACCAGGGTGACCGCAGCGCCCTCGCCCACGTAGCGCGCCATCGTCGCGCCGTTGTTGAGCGACTCGTCATCGGGATGGGCATGGACCAGCATCAGCCTGCGGCCGGGCTGGTCGTCTCGGTCTGTCACGACCCAAACTGTACGTTCCAGCGAGCCGGGACTACACGACCGCGCGGGCTTCGGCGAAGTGACAGGCGGACAGGTGCTCCGAGCGGCCGTCCGGCCTCGGCTCGAGCGCCGGATCGTCGGTGCTGCAGATCTCCTGAGCCTTCCAGCATCGGGTGTGGAACCGGCAGCCGCTGGGCGGGTTCGCCGGACTCGGCACGTCCCCGACGAGCACGATCTGCTCCCTGACGTTGCGCAGTGTCGGGTCCGGGACCGGTACGGCAGACAGCAACGCCTGGGTGTACGGATGGGTCGGTCGGCCGTAGATCTGGTCCTCGTCGCCGAGCTCGACCATCTTGCCGAGATACATCACCCCGACCCGGTCGGAGATGTGCCGGACCACCGACAGATCGTGGGCGATGAAGACGTACGCCAGCCCGAGCTCGGCCTGCAGCTTCTCCAGCAGGTTGACCACCTGTGCCTGCACCGAGACGTCGAGCGCCGACACCGGCTCGTCGCAGATGATCACCTTGGGGTTGAGCGCGACCCCCCTGGCGATCCCGATCCGTTGCCGCTGACCACCGGAGAACTGGTGCGGATACCGGTTGATGTGCTCGGGATTCAGCCCGACCAGGTCGAGCAGCTCCTGGACCCGGCGTTTCCGGCCGCCCTTCGGCACCACCTCGGAATGGATCTCGAACGGCTCCCCGACGATGTCACCGACCGTCTTCCGGGGGTTCAGCGACGTATACGGGTCCTGGAAGACGATCTGGATGTCGCGCCTCAGTCGGCGCATGGCGCCGCCGGTCTGGGAATAGACGTCGACTCCGTCGAAGGTCAGCTTGCCGCCGGTCGGCTCCTCCAACCGCATCAGCATCCGGCCCAGGGTGGACTTGCCACAGCCGGACTCACCGACGATGCCGAGGGTCTCGCCCTTGTAGAGCTCGAACGAGACACCGTCCAGCGCCTTCACCTGGCCGACCGTTCGGCGCATGACTCCGGCCTTGATGGGGTAGTACTTGACCAGTCCCTCGGCCTTGAGGATCACCTCACCGCTCATCCGACTCCACCTCCCAGATCCGGCAAGGAACCGGAGATCGGGTCGGCGACGTCGACCCCAGGCGCGGCACCAGGTCCGTACTCCAGCCTTGCCTCCACGTCGTCGGCGGTCTGGGTAACGACGAGTTCCTCGCTGTGCTCGAGCAGCAACTCGGAGAAGTGGCAGGCCGACAGCCGGCCGTGGACCACCTCGCGCAGCGGCGGAGGTGGGTCCTCACGACAGACGTCTTGGGCGTAGCGACAGCGCGGGTTGAACGCGCAGCCCGCCGGGATCTTCGTCAGATTGGGCGGCAGCCCGCCGATCGCGGCGAGCTCCTGGCCCTTCTGGTCCAGCCGCGGGATCGAGTCGAGCAGACCCTTCGTGTAGGGGTGGGCCGGCTTGCGGTACAGCTCGAAGATCTCCGACTGTTCGACGATCCGGCCGGCGTACATCACCGCGATCCGGTCCGCGACGTCGGCGACGACGCCGAGGTCGTGGGTGATCAGGATCAGCCCCATCTTGCGTTCGTCCTGGAGATCTTGGAGCAGCTGCATGATCTGGGCCTGCACGGTCACGTCGAGGGCCGTGGTCGGCTCGTCGGCGATCAGCACCGCCGGATCGAGGGCGATCGCCATCGCGATCATGATCCGCTGCCGCATGCCGCCGGAGAACTGGTGCGGGAAGGCCTTGACCCGCTGTGCTGCGCCCGGGATCTGCACCCGTTCCATCAGCTTGATCGCCTCGGCCTGAGCGTCGCTCTTGTTCATCCCGCGGTGCTTGCGGAACATCTCGGCGATCTGCCAGCCGACACTGAACACCGGATTCAGAGCGCTGAGAGCGTCCTGGAAGACCATGGAGATCTCCGGACCGCGGATCCGACGGCGTTGTTCCTCGGTCATGGCGAGCATGTTCTTGCCGCAGTAGCGCAGCTCGCCGCCGGTGATGAAGCCGGGCGGCGAGTCCAGGATCCCCATGATCGCCTGAGCGGTCACCGACTTGCCCGATCCGGACTCGCCGAGGATCGCCACGGTCTCGCCCTCGTGCAGGTCGAAGGAGACGCCGTTGATCGCCTTGGCGACGCCGTCGCGGGTCCGGAACTCGACATGGAGGTCGTCCACCTCGAGCAGCAGCCCGTCGGCCGGCCGCCACTCGCCTCGGGTGCCGAGCACCTCAACCTGTGAACTCATCGTCGCCCTCTCATCGCATTCTCGGGTCGAGGGCGTCACGCACCACATCACCGAGCATGATGAAGGCGAGCACCGTCAGTGACAGGAAGATGCTGGGGAAGATCAACATGTGCGGTGCGGTCAGCACCAGGCCGATCCCGGAGGCGTCGGAGATCTGGCTGCCCCAGGAGATGATCGGCGGCTGCAGACCGATGCCGAGGAAGGACAGCGTCGCCTCCAGCGAGATGAACACGCCGAGGTTGATCGTCGACACCACGATCACGGAAGCGAGCGAGTTCGGCACGATGTGGGATCGGATGATCCGCATCGGCGAAGCGCCGAGCGCCCGGGCGGCCTGGACGTAGTCGTTCGGCTTCACCTGCAGCACGCTGGACCGCATCAGCCGGGTGATCAGCGGCCAGGAGAGCAGCGCGATGACGAAGGCGACCTTGCTGACCGCCACCGCGAACGGCGTGGTGATCTCGATCGGGAACGTGTAGAGGAACAAGATCCCGCCGAGCAGCAGCGGTAGCGCCAGGAAGACCTCGCTGATCCGCCCGATCAGCGAGTCCAACCAGCCGCCGCGATAGCCGGCGATGATGCCGACGATCGCGCCGAAGACCACCGAGAAGACGGTGGCCAGAATTCCGACAGTGATCGACGCGCGTGCTCCGTAGATCGTCAGAGCGTAGACGTCCGCGCCTTGCGCGTCGTAGCCGAACCAGGCGTTCGCCGACGGTGGCTGTCGAGCGAACTCCAGGTTCGCGTACGTCGGATCCTTGCTGGTGAACAGTTGTGGGAAGACCGCCATGGTCAGGAAGAACACGATCAGCGCAAGAGAGATCCAGAACATCGGCCGCCCCCGGAGCTCGCGCCAGGTGTCCGCCCAGACCGAGCGGGACCGCTGCGCCGACTCCCCCGCCGGGATGACTTCCTCCGGACCGCTACCGGCGTCCAACAGCATCGGCGCGATGGGCGAGTCGGTGACCCCGGTCTGTGCTGCGCCGAATTTTTCATCGCGTTCAGTCATTGGAGATCCTCGGGTCCAGGACGCCGTACAGCACGTCGACGACGAGATTCGCGAGCAGGAAGACGAGGACCAGCAAGGTAATCGTCCCGGTGACGATCGAGCCGTCCTTGGTCAGGATGCCCCGATAGAGGAAGTTGCCGATCCCGTTGATGTTGAAGATCCGCTCGGTGACGATCGCGCCGCCCATCAGGGCGCCGAGGTCGACGCCGACGAACGTGATCACCGGGATCAGCGAGTTCCGCAAGGTGTGCACGCCGACCGTGCGGGCGTTCGACAGGCCCTTGGCCCGCGCGGTCCGGACGTAGTCCGCTCGCAGGTTCTCGGTCAGGTTGGCCCGCATCAGCCGGGCGACGTAGGCGATCGAGGTGGAGGCGAGCACGAACGCCGGCATGATGAGCTGATAGAACGTGCCGCTGGTCGAGGTCACGGGGAACCAGCCGAGCTTCACTCCGAAGATCAGCTGCGCGAGGCTGCCGATCACGAAGATCGGGATCGAGATCAGCAGCAGCGTGCTCACCGTGACGAGGGAGTCGGTGAACTTGCCGCGACGGATGCCGGCCAGGACGCCGGCGGAGACGCCGATGACGATCTCGACGGTGATCGCCATCACGGCCAGCTCGATCGTGGTCGGCCAGCGGATGGCCAGCTCGTGGGCCACCGACCGCCCGGTGTACGTCGTTCCCAGGTCGCCGTGCAGCAGACCGCCGAGGTAGATCAGGTACTGCACGATCAGCGGCTGATCGAGATGGTGCTCGGCCCGGAACGCTGCGACGTACGTCGGCGAGCAGGGACGCTCTCCGCATCGGCCGACGGTCGGATCGCCGGGCAGGCCGAAGACCATGATGAAGATCAGGAATGTCACGCCCAGCACGACCGGGACCATCTGCAACAACCTGCGCAGGATGTAGGTGCCCATCCGCTACTCCTCTCCCGCACCACGAAGGCGCGACGAGCGCGGTTGCCAGTGGGTCCGCCCGGGACCGGGCGAGCCACCCGCAACAAATGCACAACCCAGCTATTGGACAACATAGTGTCGGCCCGCCCGGTTCGCACCGGGCGGGCCGACTTTCGTCACAGAGCGACGAGGCTCTGCGTCATCTGACCGTGGCTCACTTGACCTTGATCGCGCTCAGGTCGAAGGTGCTGAACGGCGTCATCTTGACGTCGGTCACCCGGTCGGACCAGCCGAAGGCCTGGGAGTAGCTCCACATCGGCATGCTCGGGAAGTCCTTGGCGAGGATCGCCTCGGCCTCCTGGTACTTCTGGTTGGCCTGCGTCGGAGCTGGTCGCGGCCGCGGCCTCCTTGAGCTTGGCGTCGAACGCCTTGTTGCTGTAGTCGGTGTCGTTCGAGCCGGCACCGGTGCCGTAGATCGGGGCAAGGAAGTTCTCGATCGACGGGTAGTCCATCTGCCAGCCGGCGCGGAACAGACCATTGACCTCGCGCTTGCCGATCGCGGTCCGCATCGCCGCGAAGGTCGGGTAGACCTTGGTCAGGCAGTCGAGCCCGAGGGTGTTCTTGATCGAGTTGCAGGCGGCATCGGCCCACGGCTTGTGACCGCCGTCACCGTTCACCGAGATGGTCAGCGGGCCGTTCTTGTAGCCGCCGGTCTCGGCGTACAGCTTCTTGGCCTCGGTCGGGTTGTACTTGCAGAACTCGCCGCAGGCGCCGGCCTTGAAGCCGTCCACCACCGGGGACACCCAGCCGTCCAGCGGCGGGCGGGTGCCGTTGAAGATCTGCTTGTTGATCAGGTCCCGGTCGATCGCCATCGACAGCGCCTGACGCATCCGGATGTCCTTCATGTTCGGATCGATCGGGGAGAACGCGTTGACCGCGATGACACCGGTGTCGCGGATGCCGTTGCGGTCCTGCAGCTCGGTCTTGTAGAGGTCGCCGGTCAGCCGGTCCGTCGGGATGGTGTCGGTGATGTCCAGGTTGTTGGCCACCACGTCGTTGTAGGCCGCGCCGTCATCGGTGTAGTAGCGGAACGTCACCTTGTCGACATTCGGCTTGTACGCACCGGAGTAGTCGGCGAACTTGCTGAGCACCGTCTCGGTGTCGGAGACGCTGTCCACCTTGAAGGGGCCGGCGCCGACCGGCTTCTGGGCGTACGCCTTCGGATCCTTGAAGAAGGAGTCGGGCAGCGGCGCGAACACGGTGTAGCCCAGCCGGACCGGAAGGTTGGAGACCTTCTCCGACGTCTTGATGGTGAAGGTGTGATCGTCCACGACCTTCAGCCCGCTCATCGTCTTGGCTTTCGGCGGCTTGCCGGTGCAGTCGGCCGTCGCACCGTCGGACTTGAAGCCGCACTGCACGTCGTTGTAGCCCTCGAACGGCGTCAGGAAGTACGCGTTCAGGTTGGCGTTCGGCCCGTACGCGGCCCAGTTCCAGGCGTCGACGAAGTTCTTCGCCTTCACCTCGGTGCCGTCCTGGAACTTGTATCCCGGCTTGAGCTTGACCGTGAAGTTCTGGTTGTCGGTGGTGTCGATCGACTGGGCGATGTCGAGCTCGGGCGCCGCAGTGTCGGAGTTGTAGCGGATCAGCTTCGCCTCGACCGCGTCCAGGATGTTGCCGCCGCAGACCTCGTTCGTGTTGGCCGGGACGAGCGGATTCTGGGGCACGCAACCCCGGACCGTGATCTCTCCACCCGCACCGCCGGCGCTGGCCTGACCGCCGCTCGACGTGCCGCCGCCGCCACCGCAGGCCGCTGCCACGAGGGCAAGCGGCGCGATGGCGGAGACGATCATGACGCGAGTTCTTCCTCGCATGAATTCTCCTCCTCCAGGGACAGAACCGCCCGGATCCGGGCGACACTGATTCCGCGCTCAACGTATGCGCGGAACCTCAACAGTTCTAGGACATCAAAGTAAAAACCTCAAGTCCTCGCGGCGAAGAAGGCAAACGCGCAACATGATTGTGACCTGAGAGTAGTTTGTCCTGTCTTTTAGGCTGACCAGCGAGATCGCGCCGCGACCGCGCGGCGGAGCTCGTCGGTGCCGTCGACCAGGGAGCGTCTGATCGGCGCTGCGAGGTCGGGTCTGTTCAGCGTCTGTTCAGCCAGTCCCACAGCCTCGCCGGAGGCGTCCAGGGGGAACGCCAGCATGGCCGTCCGGCCGAGGGCCCAGCCCGTGCGAAATGTCGCGGTCTCCGGCATTTCGGCGAAATAGCGCCGTACGTACGGCTCGGTGAATTCGTTCTGCCAGGGAAGGAAGAATCCCTCCGCGGTCGCGTAGACCTCGTACGCACTGAGCTCGTTCGGCTCGGTGAGGATCGTCCAGGCGGCGGCCTTGGCGGCCGCGATCAGGACGGCTCGCGCGCGCCCGGGCCGCGTGCACCTGCGCCGCGGCCGATCTGTCCCGCACCAGCAGCCGCTCGATCACGTCGGGATCGCCGCCCAGTGCGGTCATCCGTTCGGCGATCGCCCAGCTGAGCTCCGGGTCGAGGGCGATGCCTGGCGGCAGGTCCACTCCGGCCAGCCAGGCTGGCAGCTCTCCCGCGGGGTCGGCACAGCTGGCGCACGGTCGCGCGGAAGGCGACCAGCTGCCGGTCCGAGCCTGGCGCAGCGGCGCAGCAGGATCGCTCGGGCGGTGGCGTTCACGGTGGCCGTTCGCGCGGTCCGGTCGACCGGGTCGGCGTACCGGCCGGCCAGCACCTCCCGGGCGAAGCGGAGCATCGCGGCGACCACGACGTCCGCCGGCTCCGCCGCGACGGCGGCGCAGACGAGTTCCAGCGCGAACCCCGGATCCAGCTCGGCGTCGCGGACAGCGTCGCGGATCGGCGTTGTAGAGCACGACCCGGGTCGGCTCCGGCGGGCTACCGGCCAGCACGGCCGGGAAGCAGCCGCCAGGCCTCGTCGTCGAACCGGATCTTCGCCCAGGTGTCGTCGCCGGCGTCCGGCACGATCAGCGCGGAGCGGGGCAGGTGGACGCTCTCGGCCGTCCTGCCGAGCCGGATCGAGGCCCGGCCCTGCTCGGCGCCCGTGGTCGTCCAGGCCGGCGATCTCGATCGCGTGGGTCCGGTCGGCGGTCGAGCCCGGCGGCGGCAGCCGGCGTACCGTTGCGACCTCGCCGGCCGCGGACGTCGGCCCCTGCCTCCGGGCTCGTCTCGGCCACGATGGTGTCCATCCCGGAGGTCCGCAGCCACTGCGCCGCCCAGTCGTCCAGCCCGGTCGCACCGGCTCGCGTCCAGGCCGCGATCAGGTCGGCGAACTCGGCGTTGCGCGTACGCGTGGGTCGTCGAAGTAGTCCCGGAGCCCCGCGAGGAAGACGTCGTCGGAGACGAACGCGACCAGCTGCTTGAGCAGCGCCGCGCCCTTCGCGTAGGAGATGCCGTCGAAGTCCTGGAGGGCCGACTCGGCGTCGGCTGCCCCGTTGCCGGCCACCGGGTGGGTCGACGGGCCTTGGTCGGCCGCGCTCCCCCAGGCCTTGCGAAGGATGCCGAACTCGGTCCACAGCGGGTAGCGGGTGACCGACGTACAACAGCGGTGGGCCATGTACTCCGCGAATGACTCGTTCAGCCACAGGTCGTCCCACCAGGCCATGGTCACCAGATCGCCGAACCACTGGTGGGCCATCTCGTGGGCGATCACCCCGGCCCGGCTGGCCCGTTCGGCCTCGGTCGCCCGGGCCCGGAACACGTAGCTGTCGCGGAAGGTCACGCAGCCCGGGTTCTCCATCGCGCCGGCGTTGAAGTCCGGCACGAAGGCCTGGTGGTAGTCACCGAACGGATATCGGACGCCGAACGTGCGGTGGTAGTAGTCGAAGCACTGCTTGGTGACCTCGAAGAGGTCGGCGGCCTGGCTCTCCAGCTGCTCGCCGAGCGAGGCCCGGACGTGGAGTCCGAGCCGGATCGGATCGCCGTCGGGACCGAGACAAGTGTCGTGCAACGAGACGTACGCGCCGGCGACGAGGGTGACGAAGTAGGTCGACAGCGGGCGGTCCGACCGGATCCGCCAGCGCCCGGGTTGCAGCATCAGGCTGGGACCGTTGCCGATCACCGTCCAGTCCTCGGGTGCGGCCACCTCGAAGGTGTACGGCGATTTCAGGTCCGGCTGGTCGAAGCAGGCGAACCAGCGCGGACCGGCGTCGAGGAACGACATGGCATAGAGGTACGTCCGCTGGTCGGCCGGGTCGACGTGCCGGTGCAGCCCCTCGCCGTCGCTCGAATAGGCCATCAGGCCGCTGATCACCAGGGTGTTATGGCTGTCCAGGCCGCTGAGCGGCAGCCGGCCGCGGTGCCAGCCGCTCAGGTCCAAAGGGGCGCCGTTCAGGGTCGCCGACCACAGCTCGGTGCCCTTGAAGTCGACGAAACTGTTCGCGCCCGGTTCCGTGCAGTCGAAGGAGATCGTGGTCGTCGAGGTGAACGACGCCGATTCGGTCAGATCGAGCTCGACCGTGGTGTCGACGATGCTCAGCAGCCGCGCGCGCTCCCGGGCCTCGGTCCGCAGCAGGCTGGTGTGGGAGGGACTTCCGCCGGTCGCTGAGGGCACATCGCGACCTTATGCCCGGCGCGTCAGCTGTCGGTGTTCTCCCAGGGTGGCGGACCCTGCGGAGCCAGCCAGTAGAGGTCGAACAGAACCGCCGCCTCGACCCCGATCGCCGGGCCGGCGGTGGTCGCGAACCAGCTGAGGAAGGGCGCGACGTCGAAGACGGGTCCGCCGAGCCCGGCGGTGTATTGCGCATGTGCCTCGAGCGAGGCGATCCCGCGAGCCAGTGGCTCGCCGCTGACATCGACACCGTGCGTCGACCGCTCGTTGCCCAGGACGGCGACGAACCGGACCCCGCCCCAGGGCTCCAGACCGTCGCCGAGGAGCTCCGGGAAGATCCACCGGTTGCCGGCGTCACGGGCCGCGTCGAGCGCGGCGAGTCCGACGGCCCGATGATCCGCTTGATTGCTGAACGCCGCCGCCGGCGCCGCGGACGTCGAAGGTGCCGGTCACCATGATCTCGGGGCGGTGCCGGCGGATCGCCCGGCTGATGTCTCGGCGCAGGTCGAGGCTGCTCTCCACGACTCCGTCGGTGTAGTCGAGGAACTCCACCACGTCGACACCGACCTCGGCGGCCCCGTCCCGCTCCTCCTGCTCGCGCAGGGGCGCGGCCTGCTCGGGTGGGATCGCGTCGATGCCCGCCTCGCCGCGGGTCGCCAGCAGATAGGTCACCGTCTTGCCCTGGGCCGTCCAGCGGGCCACCGCCGACGCCGCGCCGTACTCGATGTCGTCAGGGTGGGCCGCCACGCACAGCGCCCGGTCCCAGTCCTCGGGCAGCAGTGGAAGTCGGTCGGGCATGGGTCCGACTGTAGGGGTCGACGCGCCGACCCGCACCGATTTTCACGATTGTTGCGGTCGCGGTCGCCGACTCTGGGACCGGCATCCAGCCGACCATCGCACCGGGTCCATTCGCGGCGAGGCCCGACCGACCTGGTTCGATGGGCGCCGGGAGGTTGGGCATGGCGATCACGGTGCGCCCACTGGGCGACGAGGACGCCGAGGCTTCGCTGCGACTCGGCCTGGAGGCGTTCGGTGAGCCGACGAACCCGCCCACCCAGACGGCGGTCGAACTGCTGCATCGCCCCGGACGCACGTTCTTCGGCGCGTTCGACGGCGGCCGTCTGGCGGCGCGGATGGCGTGGCGGGACTACGACTCGTGGTTCGGCGGCCGACTGGTCCGGACGGCCGGGATCGCCAGCGTCACCGTGGCGGCCGAGGACCGGGGGCGCGGGCTGCTCACCCCGCTGTTCGACGAGACGCTGTCCACCGCTCGGGCGGCCGGCGCCACGATCTCCACCCTGTTCCCGTCGGCGGCCGGGATCTATCGACGCTTCGGGTACGAGTTGATCGGCGACTACCTCACGGTCTCGCTGCCGACTTGGGCGCTGGCTCGGGCCGGCAGCACGACGGAGGTCCGGACCCGGCGCGCGACGGCGGCGGACGGACCGGCGATCCGAGGGGTATACGACACCTGGGCGGCGGCTCAGAACGGGCCGCTGTCGCGCCGCGGCCGCTCGTTCCCAGCCGACGACGAGGGTCTGATCGCCGACTTCACCGGGGTCACCGTCGCGGTCGACGGCGACGACACCGTCGTGGGCTATGCGTCGTGGAGCCGGGGCCACGGCTACGGGTCGGACGCGGCGCTCGGTGTGTCGGACCTGCTCGCGCTGAGCGTCGACGGGTACCGGGCGCTGCTGGCCTCGCTGGGCACTTTCGGCTCGGTCACCCCGACCACCAAGATCGACACCTCCGGGGCCGATCCGGTCCGACTGCTGCTGCCGACCAGCGGGTGGGAGGTGACCAGCTCGGACCCGTACATGCTGCTGGTGCTGGACGTCCCCGGCGCACTCGCTGGGCGGGACTACCCGCCCGGGCTCACCACTGACCTGACCTTCACGGTGGCCGGGCATCCGCTGCCCGGGGTCGCGGGGACGTACGTCCTAGCCCTGGCCGACAGAGGCGCGAGCTGCGAGCCGACGTCGCGGGCCGCGGACCGCGTGCTCACCACGCGCGGTCTCGCCCTGCTCTACGCCGGCGTACAGACGTGCGCGAATCTCCGCTTCGCCGGGCTGCTGACCGGCGGCGACCCGGCCGAGGATCCGATCTGGGACGGCCTGTTCGCCGGCCGCCCGGTCCACATCCGCGACTACTTCTGACGGTCCGGACCCACCTGGCCAGGCCCGCGGGGCCGCCCAGACCCCGTCCCGGCGCCGGGGCCCACTTGGGCACCTCCACGTTGAAGCGAACTCGACAGTATTTCGGCACCGATCAACATTGCCCGGGGAGGTCGTAGCGGTGTTCTACGGACGACGACGCGAACGCAGCGTAGCGCCGCCCAGGCGTCGCTGGTCCCGACGAACTTTCGGGCGTGACCACCAGTGATGCGCCTGCGCTTGAGACTCGGAGCTTGTCCAGCACAAGGTCCCTCGCGGCCATAGCTGGTCGCGACCGCCGCGCAGCGTTCTTGTCGCGCTCAGATCTCGACAATCGTGAGGAGTCCTTCAAGCCCAATGAAGTCCTCAGCATTGCGAGTGATCAAGGGAAGCTGCTCCGCAAGGGCACTCGAAGCGATCAGCAGGTCGGCGAATCGACGACGCGGCTTCCTGCCCTGGTCCAGCACCGCAGCATGGACGCGTCCATAGGCTCGGGCAGCTTCGAGGTCGAAAGGGAGCGGATCGAAGGCCGCCTCCGTTCGCTGGAGCCGATCTTGGCGGCGCGCTCGTTCCTGTGGGTCATCGGTGGCTGACGGACCAGCACTGAGCTCGGCTAGCGTGATCATGGAGATCGCAACTTCCCTCGGAAGTTGGTCCGGGTCCAACAGATCCAGGTCCACCACGACCGAGGTGTCGAGCAGCCCTCGATCGAGACGGTCAGCCACGGTCGGGAATGCTCTGGTCCACAGCCTGATCGAGGTCGCGCCTCAGGGTCGCACCGTCCACGCGAGGCGCACCACGAAACATCTCAACGGCCGCCTGAGCGGATACCAAACGATGGCGTCGCAGCGGCCGCAACTCGCCGACCGGCGCTCCGTTGCGGCTGACGATGAAGGACTTCCCCTCATCAAGCCCCCGCATGATTCGACCACTGTCATTCCGGAGCTCGCGCTGTGAGATCTGCTCGGTCACAGAACGAGCGTAGCACTACGTGCTACACATTGAACCTGAACTCGACGACGTCGCCGTCGGCCATCACATAGTCCTTGCCTTCCAGCCGGACCTTGCCCTTGGACCGGGCCGCCAGCAGGGAGCCGGCGTCGATCAGGTCGTCGTACGACACGATTTCGGCCTTGATGAAGCCCTTCTGGAAGTCGGTATGGATCACCCCGGCCGCCTCGGGTGCGGTCGCGCCCTTCGGGATGGTCCAGGCCCGGGACTCCTTCGGTCCCGCGGTCAGGTAGGTCTGCAGACCCAGGGTGTCGAAGCCGACCCGGGCCAGGTGATCGAGGCCGGGCTCGTCGATACCCAGCTCGGCCAGGAGCTCGCGGGCCTCGTCCGGTTCCATCTCGACCAGCTCGGACTCGATCTTGGCGTCCAGGAAGATCGCCTCGGCCGGCGCGACCACGGCCCGTAGCCGGTCGAGCAGATCGGCGTCGGCGAGCTCGTCGGAATCGCAGTTGAACACGTACAGGAAGGGCTTGGCGGTGAGCAGGAACAACTCGCGCAGGGGTCCGCGGTCCAGCCCCGCCGCGAACACCGTACGTCCGCTGTCGAGAACCTCCTGCGCCTCTCGGACGGCGACCAGAGTCGCCTGCTTGTCCTTGTTCATCCGGGCTTCCTTCTCCAGTCGGGGAAGGGCGCGCTCGATGGTCTGCAGGTCGGCCAGGATCAACTCGGTGTTGATCGTCTCGATGTCGTTGCCGGGGTTCACCCGGCCGTCCACGTGGGTCACGTCGGCGTCGGTGAACACCCTGGTCACCTGGCAGATCGCGTCGGCCTCGCGGATGTGGGAGAGGAACGCATTGCCCATCCCCTCGCCCTTGCTGGCGCCACGGACGATGCCGGCGATGTCGACGAAGCTCACCGTCGCCGGGACAACCCGCTCCGAGGCGAGCAGCTCCGACAGCACCGCGAGCCGCGGATCGGGTACGCCGACCACCCCGACGTTCGGCTCGATGGTCGCGAACGGGTAGTTCGCCGCCAGCACGTCGTTCCGGGTCAGCGCGTTGAACAGGGTCGACTTGCCCGCGTTGGGCAGCCCGACGATGCCGATGGTGAGAGCCACGAGGGGGAAGCCTAGTGGTTGCGCTCGGAAGTTCATCGAGGGTCCAGCGGCGTCTGGGTGGATGCTCCGCAAGGCTGCGGAGGAGGTCGTAGCGGTGTTCTACGGACGATGACGCGAACGCGGCGGAGCGCCGCCCGGGAGGCGCTGGTCCCGACGAACTTCCGGGCGTGACCACCAGTCCGGGTCCCATCGGCTGCCCGCCGGCGGCGGCTCAGCCGCGAACCCGGGTGGCCGCCCCGGGCAGCAGGCCCGCTTGCTGCGTGAACGAGACCAGCTCGGCAGCCATCGGCTCGACGTCCCAACGGTGCTGGGCTCCTGGTACGACGGCGACCGATCCGCTCGGTACGGCCGCGGCAATCGCGGCGGCCGCCTCCGGCATGCCGGGGAAGGTTTCGGCGCCGTAGACCGCCAGCACCGGTACGTCGATGTCGGCGAGCGAGCCGTCCGCCAGCGCCCGCTCGGCCCAGGTCAGCGCCTGACCGTCGGCCCGCAGCGAGACCACCCCGGCCGTGATAGCAGACCAGGCCGGTGACGCTTTGGCCGTCGCCAGCCACTCCGGGGGCATGTCGACCATGTAGTGCTCCTGGGCGCCTTCCAGATCGCCGGAGTCCATCCGGCGCTCGACCTCGGCGTACCACGCGGCGGTCGCGTCGGCTCCCTTGCCCAGCGGCGCCTCGAACAGCACCAGTCCGACGACCGGCAGCCCGGCCGCGGCGGCGCGGAGTGCGATCGCGCATCCGGAGGAGTGTCCGCACAGCACGGCCGACCCGCCCGAGGCCTCGATCACGGCGGCGACGGCGTCCAGCTCGCGATCCAGGTCCAACCGGCCACGGGCGGTGCTCTCGCCACGTCCGAGTCGGTCCCAGACGACGGTGACCACGCCGGACTGCGAGACCTGTTCGGCGGTCGGCCCGGTTATCGAGTCCGTCGCCCGGTACGGGCCGGCACCCGCGACGAACACCAGCGCGGGCCCGGATCCAGGTTCGCCGCGAAGGTCGTAGCCGACCGGATCGCCACGTCGGGTTTCGAGCTGGTGTGACACGTTCGAGCTGGACATGGGTCGCCTTCGGGCTAGGGTTTCGATACTAGAGAGTCCATTTTCTCACAAACAAGACTGCTGAGTCCAGAGTCTGAGGGAGGGCCCGGTGGCGGAGGCGTTGCGACCGAGTTCGGTGCGCAAGCGCGCGGCCGTGCTGGCCGCCGCCGAGACCGTCTTTCTCCGCGACGGTTATGCCACCGCCACCATGGACGAGGTGGCCGCGCTGTCCGGGATCTCGAAGCAGACCGCGTACCGGCACTTCGGGAGCAAGGAGGCGCTGTTCGTCGCGCTGGTCTCCGAGCTGACCGGCGCGGCGAGCGACGAGGTGCATCGCGACCCCCCTGAACCACGGACCGCCGACGAACTGCACCGCGCGCTCTACGACTACGCGGACCGACAGCTCGCCATCGTGCTGACCCCGCGGCTGCTCCGCCTCCGCCGGCTGGTGATCGGCGAGGTCGACCGGTTCCCCGAGCTGGCGCGGGTGCTCTGGCAGCACGGGCCGCAGCGGGCCATGGACAGCCTGGCCGCCTGGTTCGATGGACTCGCTCGCGGTGGGCTGCTTCGGATCGACGACCCGGCTCGGGCATCGGAACAGTTCAACTGGCTCGTCATGTCGGCACCGCTGAACAAGGCGATGCTGCTCGGCGACGACGCCGTGCCCGGCCAGGCCGAGCGCCGAGCCCACCTGACCGCGTCGATCGATGTCTTCCTGGCCGCGTACGGACCGAGCGAGCCCTGAGGTCGACGAATGTCCGGCCGGATCAGTCGGCGGCCAGAAACGCGGCCGCGCCCTGGGCAAGGGAGAGCGGGTCAGCGGTGCCGGCCAGCTCGCGCGCGGAATGCATGGACAGCAGCGGCAGACCGACGTCGACCGTCCGGATGCCGAGCCTCGTCGCGGTGATCGGACCGATCGTCGAACCGCAGGGGATGTCGTTGTTGGAAACGAACTCCTGGGTGTTCACGCCGGCGGTCCGGCAGGCCCGGCGCCATTCGGCGGCGCCGACCGCATCGGTCGCGTAGCGCTGGTTCGCGTTCAACTTCAGCAGCGGTCCGCCGCCGAGCAGCGGATGGTTGGCCGGATCGTGCCGCCCCGGATAGTTCGGATGCACCGCGTGGCCGGCGTCGACCGACAGACACAACGAGCGGGCGAATGCCCGCCGGCCGTCGTCGGGCCCCGCGCCGAGGGCGTGCGAGATCCGGCCCAGGACGTCGGCGAGGAACGGTCCGGCGGCGCCGGACCGGGTCTCACTCCCGGTCTCCTCGTGATCGAAGGCGGCCAGCACAGTGATCGCGCTGGTCGCCGGCGCGCCGAGCAGAGCGGTCAGGCCGGCATGGACGCCGCTGAGATTGTCGAGCCGGGCACTGGCCAGGAATTCCTGATCGACACCGAACACGGCCGGCGCTGCCGTGTCGTAGGCGACCACGTCGCAGCCCGCCACCTCCAGCTCCGCTGCCCCGACCTGTTCGGCGAGGTGACCGAGAATCCGCAGGTCGCGGCGGCCCACACCCCATACCGGCGACAGGTGCAGCTGCTTGTCGAGCCGCAGACCCTCGTCATTCACGGTCCGGTCGAGATGGATGGCGAGCTGCGGGATCCGCATGATCGCCTCGGTGCGGACCAGCCGCGACTCCCCCGTGGCGAGCACCAGCCGGCCGGCCAGGCCCAGCTCGCGGTCCAGCCAGGAGTTCAGCAGCGGGCCGCCGTATACCTCGACGCCGAGCTGCTGCCAGCCCGCGCTGGTCAGGTCGGGGCGCGGTTTGAGTTTGAACGTCGGCGAGTCGGTGTGCGCGCCAACGATCCGGTACGGCGTGGTCGGGCCGGCGTCGGCCGGCAGCCGCCAGGCGATCACCGCGCCGTCGCGGACGACGAACCCGGTGCCCGCGGCCCACGCCGCCGACTCGTCCTGCTCGACGAATCCGGCCGCGGCCAGCCGACGCGACAGCTCCGCGGCGGCATGGAAGGTCGAGGGAGAGGCGGTGACGAAGTCGGCGAGATCCCGGGCGTGGTCGAGGGCGGCAGTCACGGTCCCCAAGCTATCCACGCCGGACCAGGTGCTCGATGGACCTCCACCACGATTTCCCGTCCCTCGACGCACCGTCGAGCCCGTTGGGAACGCTCACATCGCTGTCGAGGGACGGATCCTCGTGGTCGGCCGACACGCCCCGCGGTCCGCGTCCGGGAAATGTCCGCCCCCACCGGCAGAATCGAAAACATGGACGTACTCCCGATCGTCATGCTCGTCGTCGGCGCGCTGCTGGGTCTCGCGCTGGGGCTGGCGGTCGGCATCGTGATCGCCAGGTCCCGAACCGACGCAAAGCAGGCCGAGTCGCGGAGCTTCCTGTCCGCGGCTCGCAGTGACGTGGCGCAGGCCCGGGGGGAGGCGGCCGCGGCCCGGGCCGACGCGGCCCGCACCCAGACCGAGCTGGCTCGATCCGGCGAGCAGGCCGCGCTGAGCCGGACTCTGGTGGCCCAGGCGGAGACCGAAGCGGCGCAGGCCCAAGCCGAGGCGGCCGAAGTCGGCGCCCAGCTGGCGGCGGCGATCGCGCAGCGCGACGCGGCCGTCCGGCGGGCGGCCGAGCTGGCGGTCGACCGGGAGTCCATGGTCAATCAGTTCAAGGTGCTCGCGGCCGAGACCGCCGAGCGTCAGGGCAAGTCGGTCGATGCCTCGGCGGAGGCCCGCTTCAAGGCGACCGAGCAGCTGATGGCTCCGGTTCGGGCCAGCCTCGACGCGTTCAACACCCGGTTGGCCGACGTGGAGAAGGAGCGGGTCGCGATGGCGACGGACCTGCGCAACCAGGTGCAGGCGGTCCGGCTCACGGGCGACCAGCTACGCCGGGAAACGAACGCCTTGACCACGGCACTACGCAAGCCACACATCCGGGGCTCGTGGGGGGAGACCCAGCTGAAGCGGGTCGCGGAGCTGGCCGGGATGGTCGAGCGTTGCGACTTCGACGTGCAGCAGACGATGACCGCCGACGACACGACGATGCGACCCGATATGCGGGTGAATCTCGCCGAGGGCAAGCACGTCTTCGTCGACTCCAAGGTGCCGCTCAGCGCCTTCCTGGACGCCGCGGAGGCGACCGACGAGCGCGCCCAGGTCGAGGCACTGGCGCGCTATGCCAAGAATGTCCGGACCCACGTCGACCAGCTCGCGTCGAAGCAGTACTGGAAGGCCGCCGACAGCCCGGAGTTCGTGGTGCTGTTCCTGCCGAGCGAGGCGTTCTTCGCGGCGGCACTCGACCAGCTTCCCGACCTGTACGACTTCGCCGCCCGGCGCAACGTCGTGATCGCCACCCCGACCACCCTGATCGGGATGCTGCGCGCGGTGGCGTACGGCTGGAAGCAGACCGCGCTCGCCGAGAGCGCGGCCGAGGTCTTCCGGCTGGGCCGCGAGCTGTATGGCCGGCTCGGCCTGATGGGCAACCGATTCGACAAGCTGGGCCGGGCGCTGCGGACGTCGGTGAACGCGTACAACGAGACCATCGCCACCGTCGAGGGCACGGTGCTGGTCGGCGCCCGGCGGTTCCGGGACCTCCAGGTGAGCGAGGGCGAACTCGGCCCACTGACCAGCGTCGACGAGCCGATCCGGCAGATCCAGGCACCCGAGCTGGTCGAGGACGCGGTCCGGATCGAGCCGATGGTCGGCCGCACCCCACGCCGATCCAAGCTGCTGGCCGAGATACCGGAGGCCGACGAGCTGGTCCGCGCCGAGCCCGATCTGTTGCAGCTGGTCGCCGAGACCGACCCGGTCGATCCGGGCCAGGACCGCCGCGCATCCTCCTGAGACGAAGGTGAGGGAGACCCGAATTGTCGGTCAGATAGCCCGGAACCTCATCGTCCGCCAGAGCCCGCAAGGCATCCCGGCACCATTGCCGCTTGGTCGGTGCCGGCCATCGCGGGTCAGTCGTCGATCGCGCCCTTGCGCAGGTCGCGACGCAACTCCGGCGGCAGCGCGAAGACCAGCGACTCCTCGGTCAGCCGCTCCTCGGTCGCCACCGGGAAGCCGCACTCGACCAGGTGATCCAGCACCCCTCGGACGAGATCATCCGGCACCGAGGCACCGCTGGTCACACCCACGCTGGTCACGCCGGCCAGCCAGTCGTCGTCGATCTCGGTCGCGTTGTCGACCCGGTACGCCGTCCGGGCGCCCGACTCGAGCGCAACCTCGACGAGGCGTACGGAGTTGGAGGAGTTCGCCGACCCGACGACCAGCACCAGGTCTGAGTGAGCGGCGATCTGCTTGATGGCGGCCTGCCGGTTCGACGTGGCGTAGCAGATGTCGTCGCTCGGCGGGTCGATCAGCAGCGGGAACTTCTGCCGGAGCCGGCTGACCGTCTCCAGCGTCTCGTCGACGCTGAGCGTGGTCTGGCTGAGCCAGGCGACCCGGGCCGGGTCCCGGACCTCGACGGCGTCCACGTCGTCGGGCCGCTGGACCAGGGTGATGTGCTCGGGCGCCTCTCCGGTGGTGCCCTCGACCTCCTCGTGGCCGGCGTGCCCGATCAGCAGGATGTCGACGTCGTCGCGGGCGAACCGCTTCGCCTCGTGATGGACTTTGGTGACCAACGGGCAGGTCGCGTCGATCGCCTTCAGCCCGCGATCCTTCGCCTCCGCGTGCACGGCCGGGGACACCCCGTGCGCGGAGAAGACGACCGTCGCGCCCGCCGGCACCGCGTCCAGCTCCTCGACGAAGATCGCCCCGCGGGCCTCCAGGTTCTCCACCACGTGCCGGTTGTGGACGATCTGCTTGCGGACGTAGATCGGCGGACCGTACGTGTCGAGCGCCTTCTCGACCGTGATCACCGCCCGATCGACGCCCGCGCAGTAGCCGCGCGGAGCGGCCACGACCACCGATTTCGTGGCTCGGTCCTCGGTCGCGGCGGCCGGCGTCGGGGCAGTGCTCATGGCGCCAAGTCTAGGAGCGGGCCGTTGTCCGAGGAGTTGTCTAGGGTGTGACCCATGCCGCTGGAGTCCTCGCCGGAGCACCCGCAGCCGTTGCGGGTGGTCACCTCGGCGGTCCGCGGTTGGGTGGACCGGCTCGGCGCCGTCTGGGTCGAGGCGCAGCTGATCGAGCTGAACCGGCGGTCGGCGAGCAAGATCGTTTTCCTGACCCTGCGGGACCCACTGGCCAACGTCTCGGTGTCGGCCTCGGTCTCGCCGATGACCCTGGATGTGGCGGGCCCGGTGAACGAGGGGGCCCGGGTGGTCGCCCGGCTGAAACCGACGTACTTCGAACAGAACGGGCGGTTGAGCTTCGTCTGCGACGCGATCACACCGGTCGGCGAGGGGCGGCTGCTCGCCCGGCTCGAGCAGACCAAGCGGCTGCTGCAGGCCGAGGGGCTCTTCGATCCGGCCCTGAAACGCCGGATCCCGCTGCTTCCCTCCGGCGTCGGACTGATCACGGCGGCGAACAGCGCGGCGGAGCGGGATGTCGTCGAGAATGCCCGGCGCCGCTGGCCGGGAGTTCGGCTGCAGACCCGGTACGTCCTCGTCCAGGGCCCGCAAGCGGCCGAGCAGGTGATCGGAGCCGTCCGCGAGCTGGACGACGCGGCGGGGATCGACGTGATCGTGATCGCCCGCGGCGGCGGCTCGGTGGAGGATCTGCTGCCGTTCTCCGACGAGGGCCTGATCCGGGCGGTCGCGGCCTGCCGGACGCCGGTGGTCAGCGCGATCGGGCACGAGACGGACACACCGATCCTCGACCTGGTCGCCGACGTACGCGCCTCGACGCCGACCGATGCCGCCAAGCGGGTGGTCCCGGACGTCGCCGAGGAGGCGCAGCGGCTGAGCCAGGCCCGGTCGCGACTGGACGGAGCGATCCGCGGACTCGTCCAGCGTCGGCAGGAGCAGTTGACGGCGCTGCGGAGCCGCCCGGTGCTGGCCGATCCGCGGGCGTCGCTGACGCCCCGGGTGGAGCAGCTGGCCACGCTGCGCGACCGCAGTCGACGGGCGCTGGGCCACCGGTTGGATCGGGAGACCACCGGGCTGGAGCACACCATCGCCCGGGTCAGAGCGATGTCGCCGAAGGCGACGCTGGAACGCGGGTATGCCATCGTCGTCGACGCCGACGGCCGGGCGATCACCACCGTCGCGGACGTCGGACCGCGCGACCCGGTGCGCGCGTACCTGGCGGACGGGCAGCTGGTGGCGACGGTCGACGAGGTGCTGGCCGGATCGATCGGCGAGAGCGAAGGAGAGTCATGACGGAGCCCGACACCGCGACACAGGACGGGCCGGAGACCGCCGGGACCGTTCCGAGCTACGAGGCGGCCCGGGACGAGCTGGTCACGATCGTGCAGCGGCTGGAGTCCGGCGGCGCGCCCCTGGACGAGGCGCTTTCGCTGTGGGAGCGGGGCGAGGAGCTGGCCGCGATCTGCCAGCGCTGGCTGGACGGCGCCCGGGAGAAGATCGACGCCGCCCGTCCGCCCGCCGGCTGACCGAGCCAGGCGAGGAGGCATCCAGGGCCAGAGGCGAAACTGTCGAGTTGCGACCGACGACACCGGCGTGTCGGTGTCCCAACTCGACAGTTGCGGACTGGCCGGTAGGCGGGGGAGCCTCGGGCTGAGGAGCTGGGGCGCGGAGTCGGGTCAGGCGGCGGACTCGTCGTCGCGCGGACCGAATCGTCGCCGGTATTCCACCGGGGCGAGCCCGATCTGGCGCCGGAAGTGTTCCCGCAGCACGACCGCGGAGTTGAACCCCACCCGGCCGGCGATCTGCTCGACGGCCAGGTCTGACTCCTCCAGCAGCGCTCGGGCGGCCAGCACCCGCTGTTGGAGCAGCCACTGGTGTGGGGTCGTGCCGGTCTCGGCGCCGAACCGGCGGGCGAACGTACGCTCGCTCATCATCGCCCGGCGGGCCATCGTCGCCGCACTGTGCGGCTCATCCAGATGCTCCAGGATCCAGCTGAGCAGCGGCGCCAGGCTGTCCGCGGTCGACTCCGGGATCGGCACCTCGACGAACTGCTGCTGGCCCCCGTCGCGCTGCGGCGGGACGACCATCCGGCGGGCGATCTTGGTGGCGATCGCCGTGCCGAGCTCGCGTCGGACGAAGTGCAGGCACGCGTCGATCCCGGCGGCCGTACCGGCGCTGGTGATGATCTGGCCGTCGTCGACGAACAGCACCCGGGGATCGACCTGGGCCGCCGGGAACCGCTCCTGCATCGCGTCGGCATACATCCAGTGCGTGGTGCACGGCCGGCCGTCCAGCAGGCCCGCCGCACCGAGCACGAACGAGCCCGAGCAGAGCGTGAGCAGGGTCGCCCCGTTGTCGTACGCGGCCCGCAGCACGTCCAGCACCTCCACCGGATAGTCGTCCCGCGGCAGGGTGGGCGCGACCACCACCAGATCGCTGTCCGGCACCACGTCCAATCCGTCGCTGGCCACGATCGTGAAGGCGGACCGGTTCTTGGTCGCCAGCGGCACGCCCGGAGTGCTCGCACAGACGCGGAAATCGAAGTCCGGCACACCGTCCGCGCGACGGTCCAGGCCGAAGACCTCGACCGCCACACCGAACTCGAAGACCGCGACCGGCTCCATCAGGACCACGCTCACCCGACGCAGAGACATGCCTGGATCCTACGTGGCAGCTTTCTTTCTCACAACGTCATGTTTGCCAGTGGTGGCGGAAATCTAATGAGAGCATGATTTCTGCCATGACCGGATTCATGACATTCCTGCTGATCGTGGGCCTGCTGGTGGTCGTCCTGGAGTACAGCCGGCGGCGTCACGATCTGTTCATCAAGACCTCGGGCGACGCCTCGCTCGACCGCGACCGGGATCGGATGATCGCCGACCTGCGGGCGCATCGCGAAGGCTGAGCGGCCGGGTTCAAGGCCCGTACGTCGACCGGACCGCTCGCGCCCAGCTCGGCCGCAGTTCGCTGGAGCTCCAGAACACGTACGTGCCGCCCTTCTTGCTCTTCAGCACGGCCACCACGGTATGGGCGGTATGGACGACGTACAGCGGCTTCCCGAGTCCCAGGAGCGTGCGTCGCCGACACCCACCGGGTTACCTGGAGGTGGCGCGCGTCCGCACCCGGCCGGACCGTGAGGACGTAGTCGGTGGCGATGACGTTGTCGGTCTTCTCTCCGCCCTTGTTCGCGGTCGACGTCGGATCGAGCTTGTTGTGGACGCCGATCCGCGCCGTCAGTTCGGTCGGTTCGTCGGCCGACGAGCCGAGGACCAGCGCCGCCCCCACCGGTCGTGAAGCCGATCGAGTTCAGGTTGTCCCACCACGACTCCATCGCGGCTTTGGCGTCCGCCGAGCCGGCCAGCCCCACCAGCGCGTTCTGATCGTGCTTCTGCAGCGCGGTGGTGATCTCGTTCAGCAGCAGATCGTGGGCGGTGCTCGCGCCGCCGCGCGGGCAGTCGTCCGCGCTGAGGGTCGACGAGCCGGGACCGGGCGACGGCGTGCTGCTCCGGTGGTGCAGCCGGCGACCGCGACGGCCGCGCCGATCACGGCAGCGGCCATCAAGCGGGTAGGCCGAGAAGCCCGGCGGGTATGTGCGACCAACATGAGAACAATCCTGGAGCTCGACGACGAGACCGCTGCACGATACGTCGTCAGCGGCTCATCGCCGCGATCGTCGAGACACCGCTAGCTTGATCGCAGGGTGCCGGCGTACGCCTCGAGTGCCTCGTACGCCACGTCACCGGCGACGATGGCCGTGTCCTTCGGACCGACCAGAACCAGCGAGTGGGTCCGTCCGTCCTCGCTGACCCAGCGCTGCCACGCCTGTCCGCCGACCGTGCTCGTGCCGTCCTGGTGACCCTTGGCCGTCGCCGACGCGACCAGGTCCTCGGTCTCCGCGTCGCCCTGGTAGAGCCCGAGATAGGTGTTCGACGGGTCCAGGAAGCCCAGCGTCCAGGCGTTGCGCGGCGAGGGCTGGTCGTTCGGGGCGTTCTCACCGGTCTTCACCCAGCTGGCCCGGGTGGCCCGCCAGCCGCTCGGCAGACTCGTCGGCGCGAGGATCGGATAGGGCGACTCCTGCCGGGCCTGAGCGAGGATCGGGACGTAGTCGACCACGGTCACCGGATGGTCCCGCAGATTCCGGGTGAACAGGAACGTGATCACCAGCAGCGGGATCAGGATCACCGCCAGCGACCTGATCATGTCGCTGGAGGATGCGTTCCGCATGCTCGCCCGTGCCACGTCCTCTATCGTTCCACGGATGCGGGACGACGAAGACCTGCGAACGCTCGCCCGAGCGAGCGGGCCGCGGGGCGAGGTCGTGCTTCGCCGCCGGTTCCCCGGATCAGGTACGGCCGTGGACGAGCTGATCGTCAACGGCGCGTTCGCGATGGATTCGGCCGAGATCTCCACCGAGCTGGCGCTGGCCCGGGTCGCCGCGCAGGCCGGGAGCCTTCGTGCTGGTCGGCGGCCTCGGACTGGGCGTCACCGCCGCCGAGCTGCTCCGACTCGGCGCGGCCGGGGTCGACGTGGTCGAGATCGAGCAGTGCCTGGTCGACTGGGCCAGGACCGGCGTCACCCCGACTCTCGGCGCGCTGGCGGCCGATCCGCGGGTCCGGCTGTTCGTGGCCGACCTCGCGGACGTCCTGAGCGCCGGTGAACTCGACGGGTCGACCAGCTGGGACGCGATCCTGCTCGACGTCGACAACGGCCCCGACTTCCTGATCCACCCGGCGAATGCACGGCTCTACGCCGGCGGGATGCTCGCCGCCGCCGCGGCGATGCTCCGGCCCGGCGGAGTGCTCGCGATCTGGTGTCAGGGCCCGGCGCCCGGACTCGCCGCGGAGCTCGACCGGCTGGAGGGCCGGGTCGAGGAGCAGCTGATCGAGGTCGAGCGCGAACGGCGGCAGCTGACGTACGCCATCTATACGCTGACCGTCGCACCCTGACCCCCCACACCCTGACTCCCGCGGGGCGCCCGGCGGTGGGCCAGAATGTCCTCCATGGCTGACGAGTTCCGCATCGAGCACGACACGATGGGCGAGGTCCGGGTTCCGGCCGCAGCGCTCTACAAGGCGCAGACCCAGCGGGCGGTGGAGAACTTCCCGATCTCCGGCGTACCGATCGACCCGGCGCTGATCGCGGCCCTCGGCCTGATCAAGGGTGCCGCGGCGCGGACCAACGAGAAACTGGGCGTGCTGAGCTCCGAGCGGGCCGAGGCGATCATCCGGGCGGCCGACGAGGTGACCTCGGGCGCCCACGACGACCAGTTCCCGATCGACGTCTTCCAGACCGGCTCGGGCACCTCCTCGAACATGAACACCAACGAGGTGATCGCGACGCTGGCCAGCGGTTATGGCAGCGAGACCATCCATCCGAACGACCACGTCAACGCCTCCCAGTCCAGCAACGACGTGTTCCCCAGCGCGATCCACATCGCCGCGACGAAGGGCCTGGTCGAGGACCTGGTTCCGGCGCTCCGGCATCTGCAGGAGACGCTGCAGGGCAAGGCGGAGGAGTTCGCCGAGGTGGTGAAGAGCGGCCGGACCCACCTGATGGACGCCACCCCGGTCACGCTGGGCCAGGAGTTCGGCGGATACGCGGCAGCGATCGGGTACGGCGTCGAACGGGTCCAGGCCGCGCTACCCCGGGTCGCCGAGCTGCCGCTGGGCGGAACCGCGGTCGGCACGGGGATCAACACCCCGGCCGGGTTCGCCGGCTCGGTGATCGGGATCATCGCCGAGCAGACCGGCCTGCCGCTGACCGAGGCGCGGAACCACTTCGAGGCCCAGGGCGCCCGGGACGGCCTGGTGGAGGCATCGGGTGCCCTGCGGACGATCGCGGTCAGCCTGAACAAGATCGCCAACGACCTGCGCTGGATGGGCTCCGGGCCGCGGGCCGGGCTGGGCGAGATCGCGCTGCCGGATCTCCAACCGGGATCGTCGATCATGCCGGGGAAGGTGAACCCGGTGATCTGCGAGGCGACCACGATGGTGGCCGCCCAGGTGATCGGCAACGACGCGGCGGTCGCGTTCTCGGGGGCCTCGGGAGCGTTCGAGCTGAACGTGATGCTGCCGGTGATGGCCCGCAACGTGCTGGAGTCGATCCGGCTGATCGCCAACGTCAGCCGGCTGCTCGCCGACCGGTGCGTGGCCGGGATCGTGGCGAACGTCGAGCACTGCCGGACGCTGGCCGAGTCGTCGCCGTCGATCGTCACCCCGCTGAACCGCTACATCGGCTACGAGAACGCGGCCGCAGTGGCCAAGAAGGCGCTCAAGGAGAACAAGACGATCCGTCAGGTGGTCGTCGAGTCCGGCTTCGTCGACGACGGAAAGCTGACCGAGGAGCAGCTGGACGCGGCCCTCGACGTGCTGGCGATGACCCGCCCGCCGGCCTGAGACCCGCCCGACCCGGCCTGGTCGCGCCCGCCGAAAGTCTGCACCCTCTGCGCGCGCCTTTGCACGCTCTGTAGCGGTGCAGAGCCGAACAGCCTGTGCAAACCTTCGTACGGTCACTCAGATCATTGACGCGAGAACTGGGCCGAGCCGTGCCGGAAGGCTTCTCTCAGTACCAGCCGTGGGAGCTCTTGAAGCTCCAGGCGGCGCAGGGGCTGCCGTACGTGCTCTTCATGTACTGGATGCCCCAGGTGATCTGGGTCGCCGGGTTGGTACGCCAGTCGGAGCCGACCGACGCCATCTTGCTGCCGGGCAGCGCCTGCGGGATGCCGTACGCACCCGAGCTCGCGTTGGTCGCGTGGATGTCCCACATCGACTCGTGCATGATGATGTTGTCGAAGCAGGAGAACTGGTCGGCGCCGTAGCCGAACTTGTTCTTCAGGATCTGCTTGGCGATCGCCTTGGGGCTCGTCGTGCCGGGCTCGTAGCCGAGCTTCTTGATCCGGGCGATCCGCGCCTTCTCGGCCGCGATCTTCCTCTTCTTGGCCTCGGCGGCCTTCTTGGCCAGCACGGCCTGACGGGCCATGATCGCCCGCTGCTGCTTGGCCATCGCCAGCTCGCGCTGTTGCTGAGCGGAGCTGAGCTGGGCGGCGGACGTGGCAAGAGCGGTCCGCTCCGTGTCCCGCGAGGTGACCTGGTCGCCGCGGACCGCGTCCTGGATCGCCTTCACCGGAGTCGGCACCGACAGGTCGGCCCGGCCGCCGGCCAGCGCCACCCCGGTCTGCGTCGGCGCGCTGAGCAGGCCGCCGACGACGACCAGCGCGGTCAGCAGCAGGACACCGCCGCCGATGAGGGCATGAACAAAGACACGTCGCACGAGAAGCGACCCTGCCATACCGTCGTTATCAAAACGAAATCAAACTGAGACCACTTCGATGCTGGTCTTGCGTTGACGTACGCGGACGTGGTGGATCTCACAGCCGATTGCCTGCCCACCTGACCCACCCTCCCTGACCGGAAACTGTCGGGTTGCGACAGCGACGCGCCGGTTTCGGATGTCCCAAGTCGACAGTTTCCAGTCAAGGTGCCCGGGCTGCGCGAGGGATGGGCGCCAGCTGCGGGGCCGCGATGGGCGCCGACCTCAGAGGCTGATGTCCTCCAGCAGGTCGGTCACCAGGGCGGCGATCGGCGAGCGCTCCGAGCGGTGCAGCGTGACGTGGGCGAACAGCGGATGCCCCTTGAGCTTCTCGACCACCGCGACCACGCCGTCGTGCCGGCCGACCCGGAGGTTGTCGCGCTGCGCGACGTCGTGGGTGAGCACGACCCGGGAGTTCTGACCGATCCGGCTGAGCACGGTGAGCAGCACGTTGCGCTCCAGCGACTGGGCCTCGTCGACTATCACGAACGCGTCGTGCAGCGAGCGCCCCCGGATATGGGTCAGCGGCAGCACCTCGAGCATGCCGCGCGCCAGGATCTCCTCGATGACGACCTTCGACGTCACCGCGCCGAGGGTGTCGAACACCGCTTGGGCCCAGGGAGCCATCTTCTCCCCCTCGGTGCCGGGCAGATAGCCGAGCTCCTGGCCGCCGACCGCGTACAGCGGGCGGAAGACCACGACCTTGCTGTGCTGGCGGCGCTCCATCACCGCCTCCAGGCCGGCACACAGGGCGAGCGCCGATTTGCCGGTGCCCGCCCGGCCCCCCATCGAGACGATGCCGATGCTCGGGTCGAGCAGCAGTTCCAACGCCACCCGCTGCTCCGCGGAGCGGCCGTGGATCCCGAACGCGTCCCGGTCGGACCTGATCAGCCGGAGTTCCTTGCCGGGCGTGACCCGGGCCAGGGCCGTATGTGAGCCGCTGAGCAGCACCACTCCGGTGTGACACGGCAGGTCGCGGGCGGCGTCGCAGTCCAGCGCGCCGGTCTCGTACAGGGTGTCGATCTCCTCGACCGCGACCTCCAGCTCCGCCATCCCGGTCCAGCCGGACTCGACAGCCAGCTCGGCGCGGTATTCCTCGGCGGGCAGCCCGACCGCCGATGCCTTGACCCGCATCGGCAGGTCCTTGGAGACCAGCGTCACCGGACGGCCCTCGGCGGCGAAGTTCAGCGCCACCGCGAGGATCCGCGAGTCGTTGTCGCCGAGCCGGAAGCCGGCGGGCAGCACGGCCGGATCGGTGTGGTTCAGCTCGACGTGGACGGTGCCGCCGACGTCGTTGACCGGGACCGGCGCGTCCAGCCGGCCGTACGCGACGCGCAGATCGTCCAGATCACGCAACGCGGTGCGGGCGAAGTAGCCGAGCTCGGCATGGTGCCGCTTGGCCTCGAGCTCGGTGATCACGACCACCGGCAGGACGACGTCGTGCTCGGCGAACCGACGCAACGCGTGCGGGTCGCTGAGCAGGACGGACGTATCCACCACGTACGTCCGGCGGGCCGGGTCGGGCGCCGGCTGGGAGTCGACAGGTCTGAGAGCGGAGGGTGCAGACGACACGTGCTGTCCTCTTCTGCGCGACCGTACGCTCAGTTGCTGCGTCCCGGCCGCACCTGTGATCAGGCTGGCCGGGAAGGTGGGCGGACCGCCATCAGCTGACTGATCGGTCTGCCAGATCTGTCCGTCGGGCCGAAGGCCCGCTGAGCGTCCATCCGACGACGGTGCATCGATCGCCTCCCGCGCGCCCCGCGGAGCTGCGGTTCGCACTTCTGACGGTACGTGTCCCGGGGCCCGCTCGGCCGACGTTTCCGTTGGGCGTGTCGGGAGTTTCACCCAATCGTCACGCCGCGGTCATCAGCGGCCGAAGCGCCGCTCACGCTGGCCGTACGAGCGCAGCGCCCGGATGAAGTCCACCTTGCGGAAGTCCGGCCACAGCGCCTCGCAGAAATAGAACTCGCTGTGCGCGGACTGCCACATCAAGAACCCGGACAACCGCTGCTCGCCCGACGTCCGGATGATCAGGTCCGGATCGGGCTGACCGCGGGTGTAGAGGTGGTCGGCGATGTGCTCGATGTCGAGGGTCTGGGCCAGTTCGGCGATGGTCGTGCCGCGCTCGGACTCCTCGGCCAGCAGCGAACGCACGGCGTCGCGGAGCTCGTGCCGGCCGCCGTAGGAGACGGCGATGTTGACCTGCATCCCGTCGATCTCGGCCGTGTCCCGGTCGGCCTGCTTGAGGGTCTCGGCCGAGTCGGCCGGCAGCAGGTCGAGCGCGCCGACCGGGTGCACCCGCCAGCGCTGGCGGGCGGCGAGGCCGGTCACCATCCGCTCGATCACCTCCAGCAGCGGGCCGATCTCCTCCTCGCCGCTCCGGGTGAAGTTGTCGGTGGACAGCACCCAGAGAGTGACAACCGGGATCCGCAGCTCGTCGCACCACTCGACGAACTCGTCGAGCCGGTCCGCGCCCGCCTGATAGCCCGCCACCAGCGGCTGGCCCGGCGCGTTGGCCCGGGCCCACCGGCGATTGCCGTCGGCCAGCACCGCCACGTGCCGCGGCAGCCGGCTCGGGTCGAGTTCGGCGATCAGCCGGTGCTCGTAGGTGCTGTACAGCAGGCCCGACGGATGCAGCCGGTCGACGAACTCGCGCGTCCGATCCAGCCGCCGACCCATGCTCCGCAGCGTAGCCGTGCGCGGCCCGGTCGGCCCGGCGCGTCCCGCAGCGGCTCGTGTCCGAGCTCACAGCGCTCCGCCGTGTGATGTTCGCCCCGAGCGTTACCTACGGAACCGTAAGTTACGGTACCGTAGGTTTCAGTCGACAGGAGGTGGAGAATGAGCAGCACCATGACACCGGGCGACCCGCGGCAGGCGCTGGCGCCGGACACCGACGGTCGGACCCACGAGGTCCTCGATCAGCTCAAGCCGCACTTGCGCGGCTGGTTGCACGCGGCGATGACACCGCTGGCCGCCGCCGCGGGAATCGTCCTGATCTGTCTCGCGCCGACGGCGAGCGGCAAGGTCGGCGGCGCCATCTATCTCGCCGCGTCGCTGATGCTGTTCGGCACCAGCGCGATCTATCACCGTGGTTCGCCCTGGGGGCCGCGCGGCGAGGCGGTGCTTCGCCGGATGGACCACGCGAACATCTACGTCTTCATCGCCGCGACCTACACGCCGCTGGCCCTGCAGATGCTCACCGGCACGTCGCGGGTGCTGCTCTTGACCGTGGTCTGGTCCGCCGCGCTCCTCGGCCTGCTGTTCCGGCTGTTCTGGCTCAGCGCACCGCGTTGGCTCTATACCGCGCTCTATCTGCTGATGGGCTGGGCCGCGGTGGGCTGGCTCGGCCAGTTCTACGCGGCCGGCGGAGCCGCCGTTCTCACGCTCATCCTGCTCGGCGGGCTCCTGTACACCGGCGGCGCTGTCGTCTACGCCCTCAAGCGGCCCAACCCGTCGCCGACCTGGTTCGGCTTCCACGAGATCTTCCACGCCTGCACGATCCTGGCGTTCGTCTGCCACTACATCGCGATCTCGATCGTCACCTACACCTGATCGCCTACCTGCCCCGACTCCCGAACCCGTCCGCCTCCCTCAGATCGGAAACTGTCGACTTGGGGCGTCGGGCGCCGGCGTGTCGGTGTCGTAGGTCGACAGTTTCGGGAAGGGGCGGGACGGCTGGGCGCTCAGTCGACGCTCAGCTGGGTAACGAGATCGGCCACCTCGGTCACTGGCAGGCGACAGACGAAGTGCCGGCAGACGTACGCGGTGGGGCGGCCCTGCAACACAGCACGGTCGGCCAGCAGCGCGAGCCTGGGCGTGTCCGTCCGGCCCGCCACGATCACCGAGCCGGCCGGCGCCGACCGGTAGCCGGCCGCGACCAGCGCTCGACCGTCCGGATCGGCGGACTCCCCCACCACGGCCAACTGAACGGCTGGATGCCGGAGCCGGGTCGCCGCATCCGCCAGCAGCCAGCCGGCGAAGCGCGGCGCCTCCCGGACCAGCCGACCGGCGGTGGCCGCGGCCCGGTCGGCCCGCTCCGCGTACGCGTCCTCACCGGTCAGCTCGGCCAGCGCCCGAAGCGCGTGCACCGTCGCGCTCAGCCCGGACGGGGTCGCGTTGTCGGTCGGGTCGGCCGGACGGGTGTAAAGCGACTCAGCGTCGCCTGCCGTGTCGAAATAGCCGCCGGCGCCGTCGTCGAACTGGTCGTCGATCACCGCCACCAGGGCACGGGCCCGGTCCAGCCAGGCCCCATCGGCGTGCACGGCCGCCAGCCGGACGTACGACTGGGCGAGCGCGGCGTAGTCCTCGAGGATTCCCGGCGCGTCGCCGACCACCCCGGCCCGGGACGTACGCCGGAGCCGGGATCCGTCCCAGTGCACCCGCCAGACCAGCTCGGCCGCGTCGGTCGCGGCCGCGACCCAGTCGGGCCGCTCGAAAACCATCCCGGCGACCGCCAGCGACTCGATCAGCCAGCCGTTCCAGGCGGCCACCACCTTGTCGTCCCGGGCCGGACGGTCCCGCCGGTCCCGCGCCCGGAGCAACCGGCCTCGAATGTCCGACAGCCCGTCGGGTTCCGGATCGCCGAGCAACCGCAGGGTGGACGTACCAGCTTCGAAGGTGCCGGCGGCCGTGACACCGAACACCTCGGCGGCGAGCTCGCCGTCGGCCTCGCCGAGTTCGGCGACCAGCTGATCGGCCGTCCAGACGTAGAACGCGCCCTCGTGCAGCAGGCCGTCCGAACCGGCTGAGTCGGCGTCCAGACTGGCGGCGAAGCCGCCCTCCGCCGTCCGCATCTCCCGGAGCAGCCAGCCGACGACGCCGTCGACCACGTCGCCGGCCAGCGACGAGCCCGACCGACGCCACCAGTGGGTGTAGCAGCCCAGCAGCAGCGCGTTGTCGTAGAGCATCTTCTCGAAGTGCGGCACCACCCAGCCGACGTCGACGCTGTAGCGGGCGAACCCGCCACCGAGCTGGTCGCAGATCCCGCCGCGGGCCATCGCCTCGAGCGTCTGTTCCGCCATCGCCGAGGCCTCGTCCGAGCCGAGGCGCAGCAGCCCCTCGATCACCATCGACGGTGGGAACTTCGGCGCCCGGCCGAAGCCGCCGCGATCGACGTCGAACTCCCGCCGGAGGGCGGCGACCGCGCCGTCCAGGTCGTCCTCGCCGACCGAGCCGGCCAGCCCCTTCGGCGTCAGCTCCGACAGCCGGGCGGTGATCTCCGCAGCACCCGCCAGCACCTCCTGGCGACGCTCCCGCCAGGCCGAGCCGATCGCGTCCAGCACCTGATCGAAACCGGGCAGGCCGTGCCGCGGCGCCGGCGGGAAGTACGTCCCCGCGTAGAACGGCTGACGATCCGGGGTGAGGAAGACCGTCATCGGCCAGCCGCCTTGGCCGGTCAGCGCCTGGGTCGCGGCCATATAGACGGTGTCCACGTCGGGCCGTTCCTCGCGGTCGACCTTGATCGCCACGAAGTCCCGGTTGATCAGCTCGGCGGTGGCGGCATCCTCGAACGACTCGTGCGCCATCACATGGCACCAGTGACAGGCGGCGTAGCCCACCGACAGCAGGACCGGTACGTCCCGCCGCGCCGCCTCCGCGAAGGCCGCGTCCGACCAGGGCCACCAGTCGACCGGATTGCCGGCGTGCTGCAACAGGTACGGGCTGGTCGCAGAGCCGAGACGATTCGCCACGGCACCACGCTACGTTCGTCCGCCGCGCCGCCTCGCTGGCGAGGCTCTCGACAACGCCGAGCACCCATCCGTGCGCCATCCGCGGGCGCGCGTCTGGCAAGACTCCGTGCCGGCTCAGGCCTTCTTGCCGGTGATGTCCGGGGCCTGCGGCGACTCCTCGTCGTCGACCTCGCTCTTGTAGGGCAGCTCGGGGCTGATCCGGCGCACGTTGCGACGCAGGCTGAAGAACAGCAGCGCAAGTGCGACGCCGATCAGGACGATGACCACGAGCGCGATCCAACCGGGCCGGACGATGCTCGGATCGACGTCCAGCAGGACATACGTCATCACCGTCGCGCTCCTCCTCGCGCCGAGTGCTCACGCCCGGACTGTACCCGCCGCGGCCTGCTCGGCCGGCACGGCGATCCCGGCGAACAGGTCGTCCTCGGGCTGCTCGGTCTCCACGTGGCTGGTCACCAGCTCGTAGTCCTCGGTGGGCCAGACCTGCTGATGCACCTCCAGCGGAACGCTGAACCAGCGCCCCTCCGGATCGATCTGGGTGGCGTGAGCCAGCAGCGCGTGGTCGCGGACCGGAAAGTACTCCGCGCAGGGCACGCGGGTGACCGGATAGGGCCGGGGCTCGTGCTCGGCCGGCCAGTGCTTCAGCCACTCGGTGTATTGCGGTTCGCCGCCCCGGGCGACCATCGCCGCATCCAACGCTTCGAACCGCGAGCGATTGCCGCTCAGGTGGTAATAGAGCTTCCGCACCTGCCAGACGGGCCCGAACTCGCGGAGCGCCTCCGGATCGGCCGCCTGCTCGAACGCCGCGACGGAGACCTGGTGGCAACGGATGTGGTCGGGGTGCGGATAGCCGCCGTTCTCGTCGTACGTCGTCATCACGTGCGGCCGGAAGTCGCGGATCACCCTGACCAGAGCGGCCACCTCGACCTCGAGATCGACGGAGGCGAAGCAGCCCGGCGGCAGCGGCGGGAGCGGGTCGCCCTCGGGCAGTCCGGAGTCGACGAAGCCCAGCCAGACCTGGTGGATGCCGAGGATCTCCCGGGCCCGATCCATCTCCTGCTTGCGGATATCGGCGATGTTCGCCAGCACGTCCGGCCGGTCCATCGCCGGGTTCAGGATCGAACCTCGCTCGCCTCCCGTACAGGTCGCGACCATCACCTCGACGCCCTCGGCGACGTATTTCGCCGTGGTGGCCGCACCCTTGCTGGACTCGTCGTCGGGGTGCGCGTGGACATGCAGCAGCCGCAGCGGTTCCCCGCCGCGGTCCACCCTGAGAGCCGGACGCGCCATGCGCACATGCTGCCACGGGGGTCCGGCGATCTCGTCTCGATCTCGCCGTCCTGCACAATGGCCGCGTGAACCAGGTCCGCTCGCTCAGCCCCGAGGCTGCCGAGCGGTTGCGCGGGCGCTATCCGCGCTCCCGAGTGCCACGCCCAGTCGCGATCGGGCTGGTCGCGGCGCTCGCCCTGGTCGGGCTCGGCTGGCTCGGCTGGGCCGGATACCGCTACGCGACCCCGCAGGTGGACGCCCAGGTGGCGACGTACGCCGTCCGCGACGACCACACCGTCGCCGTCACGCTCACCGTCGAACGGCGGAATCCGGGTATCGCCGCCACCTGTCGGATCGTGGCCGAGGCGGTGGACCACTCCACGGTCGGTGAGATCGAGGTCGCCGTCCCGGCCGGTTCGGAGCGGCTGACGAACCGGCCCGTCGAGATCCGGACCCTCCGTCGGGCGACGACCGCGGTGGCGAACGGATGTACGTCGGGTTGAGCCGGCTTCGATCGGCGCGGGCTGAGCCCGCTTCGATCGGCGCAGCGCGCGGGACTGCCGCACAGTGGCATGGATTGCTACGCTGGTCGAATGTCTGAAACCGAGCAGCAGGTCGTCTGGTTGACCCAGGAGGCGTACCAGAGACTGCAGGACGAGCTCGACCATCTCTCCGGTCCGGGCCGCGCGGAGGTGACCGCCAAGATCGCCCAGGCTCGCGACGAGGGCGACCTCCGGGAGAACGGCGGCTACCACGCGGCCCGCGAAGAGCAGGGCCAACAGGAAGCCCGGATCCGTCAGCTCGCCGACATGCTGCGCCGCGCGCAGGTGGGCGAGTCGCCCGCCAACACCGACGAGGTCGCGCCCGGCACGCAGGTGACCATCGCCTTCGACGGGGACGAGTCAGATACCGACACCTTCGTGCTCGGCTCCCGCGAGCTGCTCGGCCTCGACGACTCGGTCGACGTGAACGTCTACAGCCCCCAGTCGCCGCTCGGCGCCGCCATCCTCGGCAAGAAGAAGGGCGCGGCCGTCAGCTACGTGGCTCCGAACGGCAAGTCGATCGACGTCACGGTCATCAAAGTCGAACGCTTCGGCGGCTAGCTGCCGAGGAGTCGCTGAGCCTCGGCCGGCGAAAGCGTTCCCCGGGCCACCTCGGCCAGAATCTGCTCCCGAGTCTTGGCGGCTGTCGGGGCAGCGGGTGCCGCGGGCTCGTCGGCCAGACCCAGCTTGACGAGTACGTCGGTGAACCGCTGCCGGGCGGTCGGATACGACACCCCGAGGTGCTTCTCGACCTCGCGCATGTTGCCCCGCGAGGTGAGAAACACCCGGAGCAGGTCCAGATCCGCGGTGCCGAGGGAGCAGAACGGGCAGGCGGCGAACAGACCGGCGAGCTCGGTTCCGCAGGAGGTGCAACCCAGCCGCGTGACGGACAGGTGCTCGCCGCACACCGGGCAGTCGCTGGGTGCCCGGTGTTCCTGCTGCTCGGGGTGGTACGAGCGTCGCGCCGACGGTGCCCTGAGCCATCAGACGCCGGCCTCCTGAGCGGAGCCGAGCTTCACCTGAGCGTGGCCCATCACGACCTCGATCTCGAGCTTGGCGCTGCCGTTGCCCATCACGACCTCGTCGACATTGCCCTGGTGGCCGCCGCTCCAGCTGACCTTGCCGAGCTGGGCGTCGCCGGTGATGGTCACGTTGGAATCGTCAGCGAGATGGATCGCCAGCGAGCCGGACTCGGCCCGGACCCGGGACCGACCGGTGCTGATCGCTCCCTTGATCGTGGCCGAACCGGCCTGGATCAGCGCGTCGTTGATCTCGCGGACGTCCAGCAGCTTCGCGCCGCCGGCGGTCACCCGTACCTTGCCCAGATGCGGTACGCGCTCGGTGTTCAGGCTGCCCGCGGTCACCTCCACGTCCACCAGGATGTTCGGGTTGACCTTGATCAGCAGCTCCTTGCCGAGGCCGAGCGCCCGGAACTCCTCCAGATTGCGCGGCGCCCGCAGGATCGAGAAGCCGTCGAGCGAGGAGCCCATCTCACCGTCGCTGGACACCTCGAGCACCGCGCCGTTGCGCCGCAGCACGTGCGGCCCGTCGCAGGAGATCGTGGCAACGGCGGTCTCGCCGATGATCCGGACCCGGCGGCCGACCGCGCGGACACTGATCTTGGTGACCCCTCCACTCCCCGGCTTGCGTGGCGGCACGGTGACGGTCGGCCGTTCGCGAACCGGATCGGACGGCTCGGCGGCTCCGTCGCTCGACTCGGCCGGAGTACCCGGCGCACCGGGAAATGGGTCACGGCCGAAGGCCGTGGACTGCGGACGGTCGGTCTGGCTGGCCCAGGCGTCCGAGTCCGGTCCCCCGGGAACGGAACCGGCCGCGGCCGCGGCGGCGAGGTCGTCGTTGCTCGGCTCGTCCGCTCGCTCGGCCGAAGCCCGATCAGTCGCTGCCTGATCAGTCGAGGCCTGATCAGTCGGGGCCTGATCCGCCGGCCTCGGCTCGACGTTGTTGACGCTCAGCGCGTCGATCCGGCGGGCCGCCTCGGCGGCATCGATCCGGCCGGCGGCGAGATCTTGGAGGATGACAGACATGTCAGGCGTTGGGGTCATGCATCAAATGTAAAGCCGACCTTTCCAGAACAGAAGGTGTGATTTCCATTTTCAGGGTGATCCCTGAGTGGCCGACGGCGCTGGCGTGGCCTCAGCCGACCCGGCCCTTCCGGAAAGTGAACGCGAACGACAGATCCGTCCGGCGTGTCGCTGTCGCAGGCCGACACTTTCCGAAGAGCCGAGCGAGAACGTCAGGTGCCCTTGACGTTCACCAACTGGCGCAGGGTGTGCTCGATCCGTACCAGCTTCGCGGCATCGGCCATCACCTGGTCGATGTCCTTGTACGCCGCCGGGATCTCGTCCAGGAACGCCTCGGTGTCGCGGAACTCGATGCCCGCCATCGCCTCCCGCAGCTGCTCGTGGGTGAAGGTCCGCCGCGCCGCCGACCGCGAGTACGCCCGGCCGGCGCCGTGCGGCGCCGAGTGCAGCGCCGGCGGGTAGCCGAGGCCGCTGACGACGTACGACGCGGTGCCCATCGAGCCCGGGATCAGCCCCGGCTGCCCGACCCGGGCCTCGATCGCACCCTTCCGGGACACCCACACGTCCCGGCCGAAGTGCTTCTCGACCTGGGTGAAGTTGTGGTGGCAGTTGATCCGCTCGTGCTCGACCACGTCGACCTCGCAGAACGCGCTCAGGCAGGCCGACCGCCCGGTCCATCATCTCCTCGCGGTTCAGCAGCGCGTACGTCTGCGCCCAGCGCAGGTCGCGGACGTACGCGTCGAACTCGTCGGTGCCCTCGACCAGGTAGGCCAGATCGGGGTCGGGCAGGGAGATCCAGTACCGCTCCATCAGCCGCCGGGCGATCTCGATGTGGTGCTGGGCGATCTTGTTGCCGACACCTCGGGAGCCGGAGTGCAGGAACAGCCAGACCCGATCTGACTCGTCCCGGGTCACCTCGATGAAGTGGTTGCCCGAGCCCAGGCTGCCCAGCTGCTCGCGCCAGTGCGGCCAGGTGCCGCTCAGGCTCGACGTCCGCAACGGCCTCCAGCTCGGCGATCCGCTTCGCCGCGGTCTCGGTGAGCCTTCTGGTTCCGACCACCGGCCGACAGCGGGACGGCCTTCTCGATGGCCTCGCGCAGCGCGGCCAGCGGCCCGACCGACACCACGTCGGCCACCGTGAACTGGGTCCGGACCGCGATCATCCCGCAGCCGATGTCGACCCCGACCGCGGCCGGCATCACTGCCCGCAGGGTCGGGATGACCGAGCCGACCGTCGCCCCCTTGCCCAGGTGGGCATCCGGCATCAGCGCCAGGTGCGGGTAGACGAAGGGCATGGCCGACGTACGCAGCGCCTGCTCCTTGGTGCGATCGTCCAGGACGGATGCCCAGTTGAGCAGCTTGTCGGTGATCTTCTCCATGGCCCACCTCCTTCGTCTCGGGTTCGAGGGCCGCGGAACAGAGTGCCCGAGCGTGTGGCCGGCCGCATCTGGTTTAGCGTGCCCGGATGGACTTCGAGGCGCTGTACGAGGAGGGGATGGGCCTCGACGTCGAGGCGTTCTGGGGCGCCGGCTTCCTCGCCGACCGCTACCGCGCAGGCAGCGTTTCGTGGGACTGGGCGGCCGAGCGGCGACCGCTGCTCGACGACGCGCACCGACTGCTGGACCTGGGCACCGGTGAAGGCGGCGTGCTCGCCGGCCTGGCCCCGCTCCCGCCGGTCACAGTGGCCCTGCCCCGAAAGTGTCGGGTTGCGACAGCGACACGCCGGCGTCCGATGGCGCAGCGCCGACAGTTTGCGGAAAGGGGTGATCGCTGTCGCGAGCCCACGCTTCCTGCCCTTCGCCGACTGCGGGTTCGATCTGGTGATCGACCGGCACGCGGCCTTCAACCCGGTGGAGGTCCGCCGGATCATCCGGCCCGGCGGCAGCTTCGTCACTCAACAGGTCGGCAGCGACGAAGCGGCATCGGTCCGCGCGCTCTTCGACCTCCCCACCGATCGTCCGCGATGGGACCTGGGGGTCGCGGTCGGTCAGCTGGACGCGGCGGGCTGGTCGATCGTCGATGCCCACGAGGAGCGCGCGCTGAGCGAGTTCGTCGACATCGCGGCCCTGATCGGGTACGTCCGGAGCACCCCCTGGGCCTTCGCCGACCTCGACCTGGAGCGGGCACTTCCCCGACTGCGGCAACTGCACGACCAGTCCCGGGTCCGCCCGATCCCCGCCGTCACCCACCGCTTTCTGGTCCGCGCCGTCGGCTGATCCCCTCGCCTGGTCGGTCCGCCCCCTCCGCCCCCGATCCGCCGAGCACGCCGCGGAAACTGTCGAGTTGCGACCTCACCCGCCGGCGTGTCGCTGTCGCAACCCGACACTTTCCGGAAAGGGAGGACGGTGGTGACCGGACACACATTTGCTTGCAGCATGCACCTAGATATATGCTTGCTCCATGCAAGCAGTTGCCGCACCCGGCCAGGAGGCCGCCGGCTCGACGGTCGACGAGGTGATCGGGGCCATCCACGCGATCGGTCGACTGATCCGGCAAGGCGTCACCGGGAGCGATCTCGATCCGGGCAGCTTCTGGCTGCTCAAGACCCTGGCCAAGGAAGGTCCGCTCCGGGTCACGGAGCTGGCCGGACACGCCAACCTCGACACCTCGACCGTCTCGCGGCACGTCAGCCAGCTCGAACGAGCAGGCTACGTCGGCCGTACGCCCGATCCCGAGGACCGCCGCGCCCAGCTCGTCGAGCTGAGCCAGGGCGGCCGGGACCGCCTCCATTCCGCTATGGCGCAGCGCCGCGCCCTGCTCACCGCCGGCCTCAAGGACTGGCCGGCCGAGGACGTGACCGAGTTCGCCCGGTTGCTCGATCGGTTCGTGAGCGACATCAACACCACCACCGCTGGAGAGAACGCATGAGCAAGCACGACCCGGCGCCGCGGCGAGCCCTGACCGAAGACCCGGTCTCGACCGCGCCGAGCGCCCCCACCACATCTGCCGACCTGGAGCAGACGCCCACCGGCGACTACATGTCCCATCGCCAGATCCTCGTCATCATGGGCGGCCTGATGGCCGGCATGTTCCTGGCCGCGCTCGACCAGAGCATCGTCGGCGTCGCGCTGCCGAAGATCACCTCAGACCTGGGCGGGCTCGGCAAGCTGTCCTGGGTCGTCACCGCATACCTGCTGACGTCCACCGCCGCGACCCCGCTCTGGGGCAAGATCTCCGATCTGCGCGGCCGCCGACCGATCTTCCAGTCCGCGATCGTCGTCTTCCTGGTCGGCTCGCTGATCTGTGGCTTCGCCTCCCCGATCGCCAGCGCGCTGGGTGTCTCGGGTATCAACGTGATGATCGCGGGCCGGGCCGTTCAGGGCCTCGGCGGCGGCGGCCTGATGTCGCTGGCGCTGGCCGTCATCGGCGACGTCATCCCGCCGCGTGAGCGCGGTCGCTACCAGGGCCTGTTCGGCGCCGTCTTCGGCGTCAGCTCGGTCGCCGGCCCGCTGCTCGGCGGCCTGTTCGTCGACCACCTCGGCTGGCAGTGGATCTTCTTCATCAACCTCCCGATCGGTATCGCCGCCCTGGTCATCACGTCCTTCGCGCTGAAGCTGCACCACGTGCCGCGGAACGCCTCGGTCGACTACCTCGGTGCCGCGACCATCGTCGGCTCCGTGACCAGCCTGATCCTGTACCTGTCCTGGGCAGGTCCCGAGAAGGGCTGGACATCGGCAATCGGCATCGCACTTCTGGTGCTGATGGTCGTGCTGGCCGGCCTGTTCGTGCTGGTCGAGAGCCGCGCCAAGGAGCCGATCTTGCCGCTGGAGCTGTTCAGGCACTGGACCTTCGACTCGAACATCCTGTTCGCCATGATCATGGGCGTCGGCATGTTCGGCGGCCTGATCTACCTGCCCATCTATCTGCAGGCGGTGAAGGGCTACTCGGCTACCGAGTCCGGGCTGGCCATGCTGCCGATGGTGGTCGGCATGTTCGCCACCTCGATCGGCGGCGGCCAGATCATGTCCAGGACCGGCCGCTACAAGTGGATGCCGATCACCGGCGCCGCGGTCGTCGGAGGGGCGCTGTACGCCTTCTCCCACCTCCACGTGGAGACGCCGTACTGGCACATCGCGCTGAACATGTTCGCCTTCGGCGTGGGTCTCGGCCTGACCATGCAGGTGGTCGTCACCGCGGTCCAGAACAGCGTCGAACGCAAGCACATGGGCGTGGCGACCGCGTCGGTGGCGTTCTTCCGGTCGATGGGCGGCGCGATCGGCACGGCCCTGTTCGGGGCCATCCTGAACACCCGGCTGACCCATCACCTGACCGAGGTCGTCCCGGCCGCGGCGCAGTCACAGCTGGCCGGCGCCTCGGGCGCCGTCAACGACGTGACCGCGATCCAGGCGCTGCCCGAGCCGGTCAAGGGCTGGGTCCTGGAGGCGTTCACCCGGTCGATGGACGACGTGTTCCTGATCGCCGTGCCGTTCATGGTGGTTGGGGTCATCATCGCGCTGACCATGAAGGAGAAGGAGCTGAAGGGTCGCGCGGCGCCGACCACCGCCCAGCAGGACACCGACGAGCCGGCGCTCGTCGCCGCCGCTCACTGAGCCGGCCTACGGTCGATGAAAGTGCCCGGACGTACCAAAACGTACGTCCGGGCACTCTCAGGTGTGCCGAGATCGTTATCTCTGTCGGTGCAAGTTCGGTCACACCGACGGCGGTGCATTAGGAAATCTCGGCCTCGGGATGGCACATTATTGAAGGGGGTCTGTGCCGTGGGTATAGCAGAACCCCGCAAGCAAGGCCGCTCGACCCCCGTCGAGACCGGTCGTCGACCGTCGCCCAACAGTGGCGGCGACACCACAGCGAGCATCAGGAGTGAACGGTTCATGTCGGTCAAGAAGTCGCCCTTGACGGTGGCGGGAGTGCTGGTCGGCCTGGCCGCCCTGGCGCTCACCGCCGCGTGTGGCACGGCTCCCGCCGCGACCACCACTCCGAAGGCCGGGACGAGCGCCTCGTCCGGTAGTACCGACGGCGCAGCCAGCTCGGATCCCACCAGCTCGTCGACGCCCGATCCCCAGCCCGTCGTCATCACGCCGAGCGTGAAGGACGGGGCCGCCTCGGTGAAGGTCGACACCCTCGTCGGGGTCAAGGCGAGCGACGGCACCCTCAAGTCGGTCAAGATCTCCTACAAGGGCCATGACGCCAAGGGCAACGCGACCGCGGGCTCGATCAACGGCGGGCTGAGCACGGACAAGACCTCGTGGACGGCGACCGAGCGGCTCGAGCCGAACGCGAAATACACCATCACCTCGGTCGGCGGCCGCGACCAGCGACGGCACCACGACGACGACCAAGACGAAGTTCTCCTCCGCCGACCTGGCGCTGAGCCAGCAGGTGTACCCGACGATCTTCCCCTCGAACGGCAGCACGGTGGGCGTGGGTATGCCGGTCATCCTGAACTTCGACACCCCGGTCAGCGACAAGGCCTCGTTCGAGAAGAACCTGTCCGTGACCACCGTTCCGAAGCAGAACGGCAGCTGGCACTGGATCTCCTCGCAGGAGGTGCGCTACCGCCCGCAGTCGTACTGGAAGCCGGGCACGAAGGTTTCGGTCAAGGCCAACCTCGACTCGGTGAGCGCGGGAGGCGGCCGATACGGCCAGAACTCGGTCGATACGCACTTCACCGTCGGCCGGTCGATGGTCATCAAGATCAACCTCGGCAGCGACACCGCGCACGTCTACAAGAACGGCAAGAAGGTCCGCACCATCTACGTCAGCGGCGGCAAGGCCGGCTGGCAGACCCGCAGCGGCACCAAGCTGATCATGTCGCACGAGTACAACAAGAAGATGACGAACGAGATGATCGGTGCGGCCGAGCACTACGACCTGACCATCGCGTACGCCATGCGGATCACCAACTCCGGTGAGTTCCTGCACTCCGCTCCCTGGAACGCGGGCTACTTCGGTCGGACCAACGCCAGCCACGGCTGCACCGGTATGAGCACCGCCAACGCCTACTGGCTGATGAACAACACCCTGATCGGTGATCCGGTGGTCTTCACCGGCAGCAGCCGTTATATGACGATCGACAACGGTTGGGGCGACTGGAACGAGTCCTTCAAGCAGTACGAAAAGGGCTCGGCGCTGTAACACTGCGTCGCTCGGCAAGCCTCGCTCCGCGCGGCGCCGCGCCTATGGTCCCGTCGTTCGTCGTGTTCGGCGAAACGGAAAGGCGTGTTTCACCGAACCCTCCTGCACTCCGGGACGCGCAGCGCGGCGGTCGTTGCGAACGAACTCAGCGACAGCCGACGCTGCGCGTCGGTGAGTGCAGGAGGGTTTCGTGATGGAACACGCCTTTCCGTTCCAGCACGAAAAGTGACGAACGAGCCGACCTGAAGCGCAGCGGAGCGCCGAGCGAGGCTTGCCGAGTGAGGCAATGAAGAGGCCTAGAACTCGGCGGGGGTGAGGTCGGAGGTTTCGTTGAGGTCCTGGACGAAGGTCTTGGCGTAGGCGAGCAGGGGAACGGCCATCAGGGCACCGACGATGCCGGCCATGATGACGCCGATGGCGATGGCCAGGATGACGGCCAGCGGATGGAGCTTGACCGCGCGGCCGAGCAGGAACGGCTGCAGCACGTGACCCTCGAGCTGCATCACGCCGATGATGATGGCCAGCATGATCAGCGCCTTGACCCAGCCGAGCGCGACCAGCGCGACGAGCACCGCGACGCAACCGGAGACGAACGCGCCGACGATCGGTACGAACGCACCGATGAAGACCAGCGCAGCCAGCGCCGGCGCGAGCGGTACGCCGAGGATCAGTGCGCCGATCAGGACGCCGATGGCGTCCACCAGGGCCACCAGAATGACCGCCCGTACGTAGTGGGAGAGCGACGTCCAACCGCCGAGTGCGGCATGGTCGACCCGGGCCCGGGCCGCCCGCGGCACGAACTTCAGCAGGAACGTGAAGATCTTCCGGCCCTGGTAGAGGAAGTAGAACAGCGAGAACAGCACGATCGCGATGCCGGCCACGAAGTGACCGACCTGGGTGCCGAACTCGGACAGGTACGTCGTGATCGTGCCCTGGCTGCCGGAGACGAAGCTCTGGATCCGCTTGACCCACTCGTCCAGGTTGAACCAGCTCTGATTGACGTGGAGCGGTCCGTTCTGCAGCCAGTTCGCCAGGGTGTTGAAGCCCGTGACGACGTTCTGGCCCAGGGTCGCCGCCTGGCCGGCGACGAGCGTGCCGATCAGCGTCAGTACGCCGACGATCACCAGTAGGCCGCCGAGCACAGAGATGCCGGCCGCGGCTCCGCGGGGTACTCCCCAGCGCTGCAGCCGGTTGGTCAACGGGCCGATCATGGCGGCCAGCAGGATCGCGACCGCGACCGGGATGATCACCTCGGAGAGGTGGTTGAACACCAGTCCGAGGCCGTACAGCATGATCGCGATGATGATGACCCGCCAGGACCACGCGGCGGCGACCTGCAGACCGCGCGGGACCGCCCGGTCGAAGTCGGAGCTGTTGGTGATCACCACCGCTGTGGTCGGACCGGCGGCCGATCCGATCAGCGCGCCTGTCGGTGCCGGGTCGGGCGTGACGGCGAGGGTCTCCGCTGTCGGCCCGTCGACGTCGATCGAGTCGTCGGTCGGCACGTTGATGTGCCCGTCCTCGTCGGGCGTCGGCTTCCGCCGCCCGCCTTCGGCGGCGCCGTCCGGAAGGGGCAGGCCCTTGGCCCGGAACTCGGCCATCCGGTCTCTGAAGCTCTTGCCGTCTGCCACGAACGCTCCTTGTCACCGGGCCGGTCCTGGTCGCGTACCGGTCTGACCAACCGTAACGCGCCGCACCAGGCGGGCGTCGCACCAGGCAGACTGGGCCGGTGGATCTGACCGCGCCCCGACGACGCCGCCTCGTGCGATTGCCGCGCGACGTCGTCGTGCTCGGGCTGATCGCGTTCTGCGTCGCGGTCGGCTTCGGCGTGCTGGTTCCGGTGCTGCCGGTGTACGCCCGCAGCTTCGGGGTCGGCAACCTCGCGGTCGGCGCGGTGATCTCGATGTTCGCCCTGATGCGACTCGTCTCCAGCCCGTTCTGCGGACGGCTGATCACCAGGTTCGGCGAGCGGACCGTGCTGAGCACCGGCATCTTCATCGTCGCGGTCTCCAGCGGGCTGGCCGGGATCTCGCAGAACTATCCGCAGCTGCTGGCCCTGCGCGGGATCGGCGGGATCGGCTCGGCGATGTTCACCGTCTCGGCGCTGACCCTGCTGCTCGGTTCGACCGGGCCCGAGCTGCGCGGCCGGGCGGCCGGTTTCTTCCAGGGCGGGTTTCTGATCGGCGGGATGACCGGGCCGGCCGTCGGTGGTCTGCTGTCGGCGATCTCGCTGACCGCTCCGTTCTTCTTCTATGCGGGCACGCTGGCGATCGCTGGCACCGTCGGCCTGATGCTGCTCCGGCCGCGGGGCGGCGCCGATCGGACTGTCGACGTATCGGCCACCCGGCCGTTCCGCGAGGTGCTCCGGGACACCCGCTATCAGGCGGCGGTGGTCACCAACTTCACCCAGGGCTGGACGTCGTTCGGCGTCCGATCCGCGCTGGTCCCGGTGCTGGTGGTCGAGGTGTTGCACCGGCCGACCACCTGGACGGGCGCGGCGTTCGCCGCCGCCGCAGTCTGCCAGACGATCGCGGTCGGACCGGCCGGCAAGTTCGTCGACACCGTCGGTCGCCGGCCGGCGATGATCGCGGGCAGTGCACTGGCCGGATTGTCGATCATGGCGGTTCCGTTCGCGCCCAACATCTGGTGGCTGATCGTCGCACTGTCTGCCTACGGTGTGGCGGCGGCCTTCCTCGGCACCGCGCCGGCGGCGGCGGTCGGCGATGCGGCCGGCGCGCGCGGCGGTACGGCGGTGGCGGTGTTCTCCATGGCCTCCGACACCGGCGCCATCATCGGTCCGCTGGTGGCCGGACTGCTGGCCGACCAGGTCGGCTACCCGGCCGCATTCGGGCTCGGTGCGGCGTTGTGTCTGCTCGCCGCCCTGAACGCGTTCCGGATGCCGCGGGTGCCGCCGGGCTCGACGGAGCCCGCCCGCAGCGGAACCGAGGTCATGGAGGAGGTCGTCGGTGAGCCCTAGGAGGGTGGTGTCGAACGGGGGCCGTAACGAGCAGGTGCCCGGGGACGTGCCGGACAAGGCGGAGGAGGAGTCGGATAGCGGGGTTCTATCCGTGACGACGACAACGCAGTCCGGCGCGTCGCCGGGTGCCGCGCAGCAGGGTCCCGTTCGACACCGCCCTCCTCGGCCTCTGTCTGAGCTGATGGCGCCGGACTGGGCGGCCGCGCTGGCCCCGGTCGAGGGCGACATCGGGGCCATGGGCGACTTCCTGCGCGCCGAACTGGCTGCCGGGCGCGGCTACCTGCCGGCCGGCGAGAACGTGCTGCGGGCGTTCAGCCGGCCGCTGGCGGACGTACGCGTGCTGATCGTTGGTCAGGACCCGTATCCGACGCCGGGGCACCCGGTGGGGCTGTCCTTCTCGGTCGCCCCGGACGTACGTCCCCTGCCGCGCAGCCTGGAGAACATCTATGCGGAGCTGAATGCCGATCTCGGCATCCCGCCCGCCCGGTCGGGCGACCTGACGCCCTGGTTCGAGCAGGGAGTGCTGCTGCTGAACCGGGTGCTGACCGTGCAGCCCGGCAGGTCGGCGTCGCACCGCGGCAAGGGCTGGGAGCGGGTCACCCAGCGGGCGATCGAAGCGCTCGTCGAGCGGGGCGGACCGCTGGTCGCGATCCTCTGGGGCCGCGACGCCCAGTCGCTGGTGCCGATGCTCGGCTCGATTCCGTACGTCGCCAGCGCCCACCCGTCTCCCCTGTCGGCCCGTTCCGGGTTCTTCGGGTCGCGCCCGTTCAGCCGGGCCGACGCGCTGCTCGTCGAGGCCGGTGGGCAACCGATCGACTGGGAACTGGAGTAGCCCATACCGCCCAGAGCGGCAGTCCGGCTGGTCCGATGCCCACCAGTCCGGAAAATGTCGAGTTAGGGCGTCCGCCACCGGCGTGTCGCTGCACCAACCCGACAGGTTTCGGAAGGGGGGCTCAGGTTCCGAGCGCCTGGTCGAGGTCGGCGAGCAGGTCGTCGGCGTCCTCGATCCCGACGCTGAGCCGGATCAGGTCGGCGGGGACCTCGAGGGCTGTGCCGGCGACCGACGCGTGGGTCATCTTCGCCGGGTGCTCGATCAGGGACTCGACGCCGCCGAGCGACTCGCCGAGGGTGATCACCCGGGTCGCCGCGCACACCGCGAGCGCGCGATCCTGCCCCCCGGTGACCCGGAAGCTGACCATGCCGCCGGGTCGTCGCATCTGTCGCTTGGCCAGGTCATGCCCCGGATGGGAGTCCAGGCCGGGGAAGAAGACCTCGGTCACCGCCGGGTGCTCGACGAGGAACGCCGCGACCTGCTCGGCGTTGTCGCTGTGCCGCTCCATGCGCACGGCCAGGGTCTTCAGCCCACGCAGCACCAGCCAGGCGTCGAACGGCCCGGCCACCGCGCCCATGGCGTTCTGGTGGAAGCCGACCTTCTCCGCGAGCCCCGAATCGTTGACCACCAGGGCGCCGCCGACCACATCGGAGTGCCCGCCGCAGTACTTCGTGGTGGAGTGCAGCACCACGTCCGCACCCAGGGACAACGGCTGCTGGAGATAGGGCGTGGCGAAGGTGTTGTCGACCACTACCAGCGCGCCCGCCGCGTGCGCCAGCTCCGCGATCGCGGCGATGTCGGCGATCGCCAGGAGCGGATTCGTCGGGGTCTCGATCCAGACCGCGGTCGTCTCCCGCGGCCGGATTGCGCGCTCGACCGCGGCCAGGTCGCTGATCGGGGCGGGGTCGGCGACGATCCCCCAGCGCCGGTGGACCTTGTTCAGCAGCCGGAAGGTGCCGCCGTACGCGTCATGCGGCAGCACCACGTGACTGCCCGGCTCACAGATCGAGCGCAGCAGGGTGTCCTCGGCCGCCAACCCGCTGGCGAACGCGAACCCGTGAGCACCGCCCTCCAGCGCCGCCAGGCACTCCTGCAGCGCGGTCCGGGTCGGGTTCGCGGACCGCGAGTACTCGAAGCCGCCGGCCCGGGTGCCACCCACCCCGTCCTGGACGTACGTCGAGGTGGCGTAGATCGGGGTGATCACCGCACCGGTGTACGGGTCGGGGTCCTGCCCGGCGTGGATCGCGCGGGTGGAGAAGCCTTGCTCGTCGGACATGACAGCGAGAGTAGATGGTTCGTGCGCTCAGCCTGTCGAAGGGCGGGAACAGTCTCCGGGGTCGTCAGTGTTCGGTAAGTGCCGGGCGGTTCAGATCCCGCCGGCAGAGAGGGACACTGAGACCATGTTGTTCTCAACCGCGAAGAAGACGTTGGTCACGCCCGACAAGGCGCTGGCCGGACGTGACCGCGAGGTGTTGGCGAACCCGACCTTCCACGAGATCTTCGGCATTCCCGTCCAGAAGGTCCCGAATGGTTCGGAGGTCGCGTACTTCGCGCTCGGCTGCTTCTGGGGCGCAGAGAAGCTGTTCTGGAAGACGCCGGGCGTGACGAACACGGCGGCCGGCTATGCCGGCGGGTTCACCAAGAACCCGACGTATGAGGAGGTCTGCAGCGCGCGGACCGGGCATACCGAGATCGTCAAGGTGAGCTACGACCCGGCGAAGGTCAGCTACGAGCAACTGCTGAAGGTCTTCTTCGAGAACCACGACCCCACCCAGGGCATGCGGCAGGGCAACGACGTCGGCACCCAGTACCGCTCGGCGATCTACACGACCACGCCCGAGCAGGCCGCGACCGCGGAGAAGGTGCTCGGTGAGTTCCAGACCGAGTTCAGCCGGGCCGGGTTCGGCCACATCACCACCGAGGTCAAGCCGTACGAGGACTTCTTCTACGCCGAGGACTACCACCAGCAGTACCTGGACAAGAATCCGTTCGGCTACTGCCCGGTGCATGCCACCGGCGTGACCTGCGGCTGAGCTGAGCGACGTCGCCGCGGAATCCGGAGAAACCGTCCTTCGATGACACGAAGTCCGACCGGCTGAGCGTGGCGCCGGCCGGTCGGGGTCGACGAGGGACGGTTTTTCGTGGACCGGCGACGGGATGGCCGTTCGACGAGCTCACGCGAGGTGACCCAGGTCTCAGCGGGAACAGCCGGACCCTGCGCAGAGTTGCCGCCAGACGTCATCGCGGACGTCCTGACCGCTCTCGTCCGGAAGTGCCACCGTGACCCGGCGAGCGTCGTTAGCGAAGCGCCGGCTCTGTCTGGGTCTGGAGGCGCGAAGCGTCCGCAAGCCGGACTAATTGGCGAACGTGTCGCACTTGTTCGGGTCGCCGGTCTTGAACCCCGTCAGCAGCCATTTCTGGCGCTCGGCGGCGGACCCGTGTGTCCAGGTCTCCGGGCGGACCTGGCCCTGCATCTTCTGCTGGATCCGGTCGTCGCCGACGGCCGCGGCGGCGTCCACAGCCCGCGTCAGGTCGTCGGTGGTCACCTCGGCGATCGGGGAGTTCGGGTCTTTCGTGGCGTGCGCGAACCAGACCCCGGCGTAGCAGTCGGCCTGCAGTTCCAGCCGTACGCCGGGCGAGGTGGGGCCGGTCTTGTTCCCCTGGCTCTGCACCTGGCGCATCGTCCCGGTCAGGTTCTGGATGTGGTGCCCGAACTCGTGGGCGAGGACGTACGCCTCGGCGGCGTCGCCGCCCTTCGCGCCCAGTTGCCCGGTCAGCTCGTCGAAGAACCCGGTGTCCAGATAGACGGTCTTGTCGGCGCCGCAGTAGAACGGGCCGACCGCCGAGGTCGCCCGGCCGCACGCCGTGTTGACCGCGCCGGTGAAGGTATGCACCGTGATCGTCTGGTAACCGCGGACGGCGCCCTTCCAATACGACTGGATCGAGTTCGTGTACGCGACGAAGCGGCAGTCCCGGTTCTTGGCGATGTCGGCACCGGTCTTGCATTGCGCGAACCGGGTCGCGGGCGCGGTCGCCGGGGCCGCGGCGGGATTGGCGGACTGCCCGAGCACGTCGCCGGGATTCAGCCCGAACAGCAGCGCGAGGATGACGACGACCAGCCCGGCTCCGCCGCCGATGGCGATCTTGCCGCCACCGCCTCCTCCGCCGCCCCCAGACGCACCGCCGCTCATCTGCGAGGAGTCGAGGTTGGCTCCCTCGTTGTATTTCACGCCAGCCCTCCGCCGATCTCAGCGCGACGGGCAGGCCGGTCGCCGAACCCCGTGCCGCGCAGCCTACTGGGCGAGGTCGAGGAGCCACAGGATCCAGTCGGGCCGCCATGCGCCGACGAGCACCAACACCATCAGTGCGATGCTCAACGCCACCGCCAACCAGACACCGGCGGCGCGGAGCCGACGGACACCGGGCACGGTGAGGCCGGACATGGCTTCCTCTCAGCCCGGCGTCGGCGAGGATGCCGGGCACTGTAGAGGACATCCCGGAGCGCCCTTTGATACGACAACGCGGTGGAATAGAGACTGCTATCGGCGAGTTACGTCAGTCAGATAGTTGAATACTAAATTATCTGGGCTAGCAGGAGGATCGATGCAATTCGGAATCTTCAGCGTCGGTGACGTGACAACCGACCCGACCACCGGGCGTACGCCGAGCGAGGGTGAGCGGATCAAGGCGATCACGCAGATCGCGCTCAAGGCCGAGGAGGTCGGGCTGGACGTGTTCGCGACCGGCGAGCACCACAACCCGCCGTTCGTGCCGAGCTCACCGACCACGATGCTCGGCTGGATCGCCGCCCGCACCGAGCGGCTGATCCTCTCCACCGCGACGACCCTGATCACCACCAACGACCCGGTGAAGATCGCCGAGGACTACGCGATGCTGCAGCACCTGTCCGATGGCCGGGTCGACCTGATGATGGGCCGCGGCAACACCGGACCGGTCTATCCGTGGTTCGGCCAGGACATCCGCAACGGGATTCCGCTGGCGATCGAGAAGTACGACCTGCTGCGCCGGCTGTGGCGCGAGGACGTGGTGGACTGGGACGGCGAGTTCCGGACTCCGCTGCAGGCGTTCACCTCCACCCCGCGGCCGCTGGACGGCGTGCCACCGTTCGTCTGGCACGGCTCGATCCGTAGCCCGGAGATCGCCGAGCAGGCCGCCTACTACGGCGACGGGTTCTTCGCGAACCACATCTTCTGGCCGACGTACCACTTCCAGCGGCTGATCAGCCTCTACCGGCAGCGCTACGAGCACTACGGGCACGGCCGCGCAGACCAGGCGATCGTCGGCCTCGGTGGGCAGGCCTTCATCAACCGCAGCTCGCAGGAGGCGAAGCGGATCTTCCGGCCGTACTTCGACAACGCCCCGGTGTACGGCCACGGGCCTTCGCTCGAGGAGTTCACCGAGCAGACCCCGCTGACCGTCGGCAGCCCGCAGGAGGTGATCGAGAAGACGCTCACCTTCCGCGAGCACTTCGGCGACTACCAACGGCAGCTGTTCTTGATGGACCACGCCGGTCTGCCGCTGAAGACCGTGCTCGAACAGCTGGACCTGCTCGGTGAGATCGTCCCGGTGCTGCGGTCCGAGCTGGACGCCAAGCGGCCGGCCGACGTGCCGGATGCGCCGAACCACGCCTCACTGCTGGCCGCAAGGACCGCTGCCGACACCCGGCCGGCGACCGAGGTGGAGACGAGCGAGCTGGAGGCGAGCCTGTCGTGACCGCCTCGATCGTGGTGATCACCGCAGGGCTGAGCCAGCCGTCGTCGAGCCGGCTGCTGGCCGACCGGCTGGCCCAGTCGGTGGTGAATGCGCTCGGTGGGCTCGGTGAGCATGCCGAGGTGACCATCGTCGAACTGCGCGACCATGCCGCTGACCTGGCCAATCACTTCGTCACCGGGTTTCCCGCCCCGAGGCTCGCCGCGATCCTGCGGAAGGTCACCGAGGCCGATGCTCTGATCGCGGTGTCGCCGATCTTCAGCGCCTCGTACTCGGGGCTGTTCAAGATGTTCTTCGACGTGCTCGAACCCGATGCGCTGCAGGGCAAACCCGTGCTGATCGGCGCGACCGGCGGCTCGGCCCGGCACTCGCTGGCCCTGGAGTACGCGCTCCGGCCGCTGTTCACGTACCTGCACGCGGTCGTGGCGCCGACCGGGATCTTCGCGGCACCGGAGGACTGGGCGTCGGAGAACGTGCTGTCCACCCGCCTGGCGCGGGCCGGCGGGGAACTGGCCGGTCTGGTCACCAACCGACCGGTGGCGGCGCGGCCGGACGCCGAGGTCGTACCGTTCGAGCAGCTGCTGCGCCGCTGACTTGGCAGCGTCGGACGCTGGAGCAAGCTGTAACGCTGACAAGTCGGAGTATGGAAGGGAGTGGGACCGATGGCAGTCGAGGTCACTGACCAGCCGGCGGACGGCAGGTTCGAGGCGACGGTCGACGGCACGCACGCGGGTGCGGCCTACTACGAACTGAGCGGGGACATGATCACGTTCACCCATACCGAGGTGGACTCCGAGTTCGAGGGTCGGGGCGTCGGCAGCGCACTCGCCCGGTATGGGCTCGACCAGGCCCGGGACGCCGGCCTCCGGGTCCGCCCGCTCTGCCCGTTCATCGCCCGCTGGATCCAGCGGCACCCTGACTACGCCGACCTCGTGGTCGAAGGTCGCTGACCCCGCGTGCCGGACTACCTGCCGCGAGCCGACCTTCGGCACGTTCATCACGCCGAGCAACGCCGAGCCCGAGCGAGGTGGTCGAGCTGGCCCAGCTGAGCGAAGAGCTCGGGCTGGACCTGGTGACCTTCCAGGACCATCCGTATCAGCCGGGGTTCCTCGACACCTGGACGCTGATGAGCTACGTCGCCGCGCAGACGGTGCAGATCACGATCGCCCCGAACGTGGCGAATCTGCCGCTCCGGCCACCGGCGGTGCTGGCCCGCGCGGCGGCCAGTCTGGATCTGCTCACCGGCGGCCGGTTCGAGCTCGGGCTCGGCTCGGGGGCGTTCTGGGATGCGATCGTCGCCATGGGCGGGCCGCGCCGGACGGCCGGCGAGGCGGTCGAGTCGACCGCCGAGGCGATCGAGATCATCCGGTCGATCTGGGACGTCGACACCCGCGGTGGGGTGCGGGTCGACGGCGAGCACTATCGAGTGGTCGGCGCGAAGCGCGGACCGGCGCCGGGCCATCCGATCGGGATCTGGCTCGGCGCGTACGGGCCGCGGATGCTGCGACTGACCGGCCGCGCGGCGGACGGCTGGCTTCCCTCCGCCGGGTATCTCCCACCGGACAGGCTGACCGAGGCGAGCGCGACGATCGACGCCGCCGCGGTGAAGGCCGGGCGGGCGCCGGCCGACATCCGGCGGCTCTACAACATCTCCGGCCGGTTCGCCGCGCGGTCCGGGGGATTTCTGGACGGACCGCCCGAGCAGTGGGTGGACGAGCTGACCGAACTGGTGGTCGAGGCCGGGATGGACACGTTCATCCTCGGTTCAGACGACCAGTCCGTGATCCGTACGTTCGCCCGCGAGGTGGTGCCCGCCGTCCGCCTGGCGGTCGCCGAGGGGCGGGCGGGTGGTGCAGAGCAGATGGCTGCCCTTCGGCAAGCTCGGGGCACGACCACCGGCACGCGCGTAGTGCACGTCGAAGGCGCCGAGAGTGCCCTTCGACAGGCTCAGCGCACATCACCGAACTTCACCGTCGTCCCCACGCCCGACGACGGCACCCGGCTGACCGCGCACGAACTGTGGGACGAGTCGACCCGGCCGCAGGCTCCGGCGCCGGACCCGGCCCGGACGTTCACCGCCCACGAGCTGGCCACCGGACAGCACCTCGTTGACGTGCACGACCACCTGCGTGGTGAGCTGACCCAGATCCGTGATCTGGTCGAGCAGGTGGCGGTCGGCGCCGCCGATCCCCGTCTGGTCCGCAACCGGATCAGCGAGATGACGATCCGGCAGAACAACTGGACGGTCGGTGCGTATTGCGCGCAGTACTGCCGGCTGGTCACCACCCACCACACCATCGAGGACCAGTCGATGTTCCCGGCGCTCCGCTCCGGCGATCCCCGGCTGGGCCCGGTCCTCGACCGGCTGGCGGAGGAGCACGGGATCATCCACGGCACCCTGGAGGGGGTGGACCGGGCACTGGTGTCGTTCGTGGAGGGTGGGCGCGGACCGGAGCTGATCGCGGCCGTGGACGTGCTGACCGACACGCTGCTGTCCCACCTGTCGTATGAGGAGCGCGAGCTGGTCGAGCCCATCGCCCGGCTCGGACTCAGCTGATCTCATCCATCTATCCGGCCCGGCCAGACCCGCAGCGCCTTGCGGCGCTCTCCACCCCATGATCAACTCAGCGTAGACACATGATCAACAAACGCCCCCGAGAATAGTGACGTCGTCGGGGACATGATCAACTCCAGTGAGCGCCGACCCCGGGATCAGGGCGCCGGGCCGACTGCCCCGATGGGAACACCCAGGTCCGGGGACGTGGCGCGCCGCGAGGTCTCTCGGGACAGAACGCCGGGTACGCGAGCACCAACTTCTCCGGCGGTGTGCCCATCTACGCCCTGGTCCAGCTGCAACAGGCGGCCTTCCACCCCTCGGCGGTCACGGTGCAGGGGTATCCCGCGAACCTCGGCGCCGCCACCAGGCGGGCGGCGCGACGGAGTCCGGCCCCGTCTCGGCGCGCTCTTCGCCAAGCAGGCCCAGGACTCCTCCACCGATCTGCCCCTGACGTGGGCCGACGACAACGGCCAGCTGCTCGACAGTGCCGCTTCTCGCGGTGCTCACCCACCGTCCGGGCTCAGCGGATGTCTTTGCCACGGAACTCAGCAGGATGCGACCGTTCCTCGCCCGGCGCCGCTGGACCGGACGGACGTGCGCGACCTGGCTCGACGGATCCGGGGCTGGACGCTCACCGTCGCGACGTCGGACCGCGTTCTCGAGCAGACCGGCGGCAGTCCGCTCCTGATCTCCAGCGTGCTGCACAACGCGGCCGTCCAGGGGCAGCTTGAGACCTGGACCGACGTCCCGGCCTCGGCAGCCGACGCGGCGCACGGATGCTCAGCTCACTGGATGAGGAGAGCCGTCGCCTCGTCGAGGCCGCGGCCGTTCTCGCTGAGCCCGCCGACCTGGTCACCCCGGCGGCATCGCCGAGGTCAGCTCCGTCGCCGAACGGACCGGTGCGGCCGTTGCCGCCGGGCTGCTGACCGTGGACGCCAGCGGTGCGGTGTCCTCGGCTCACGCCCTCATCCGGGAGGTCGTCTACGACTCGCTGCCGCTCACTCGGCGGCAGGCGCTCCATGCCCGCGCGGCCGACTGGACCACGGGTGATCGTCGACTGGGTCACCGGGCGGCGGCGGTCAGCCGACCCGACCCGGCTCTGGTCGCGGAGCTGGTCGGCGCCGCCGACCTGGCCCGGTCGTCCCGGCGCTACGCCCTGGCTGCGGCTCAGCGACTCCGGGCCCGCTCCGTCTCGGCCGATCCGGACCAGCGCGACGCCCTGCTCTTCGAGGCGCTCATCGACCGAGTCTCGGCCCAGGACCTCGACGGGGCCGACGAGCTCGCCGAGCGGGCCGCCGAGCTGACCCCGAGCCCCGTCCGCAGCCTGGCCCTGGGTCTGCTCGCCCGCGAACGGGGCCGGGTGGCCGAGGCCACGACCTATTTCCAGGAGGCGCTGAGCCCGACCTCGGAACCACGCCTGCGCCAGCAGGCCGCCGTCGCCCTGGCCGAGCTGCACGTCCGGCTCAACGAGGGTGCGCTCGCGCTGGCCGCGCTCGACAGTGTCGACGATCCCGAGCTGGCCGGCGACGCGCGGACCGCGAGAGCGATCGGACGCTGGCGCTGCGGCCGCCACCGCGACGCCATGACCCACCTCGAGGCCCTCCCGCTCAGTCCCCAGGGCGTCCCCTGGGAAGCCGAGCTGCTCGCGACCCGCGCCGCGATCCACCTGTTCACCGGTGAGGTCCCCGCTGCTCAGGCGGACCTGGACCGGTGCATCGAGATGTCGCACCTGTGGCGACCCTCCGGCAACCAGACCGTGACGTACATGTACCACCTCGCCGGGGTCTACGCGAAGCTCGGCATCTCCAACCGGGGCGAACTGCGTCGCCTGCGCAACCCGTCCGCGACGCCATCGCTCCACGTGGTGCCCACGGCGGACCCTTATTGAGGGTGCAGGCGAAACTGTCGAGTTGGGGCATCCGACACCGGCGTGTCGCTGTCGCAACTCGACAGTTTCCGGGAAAAGGTGGCGGAAAGGTCCGGGAAAAAGCGGGGTCAGCCGGGCGGCTGGGGGCGGGTGCGGTAGAGCCAGAGCAGGCCGAGGATCGGCAGCACCAGCGGGACGAAGCCGTAGCCGATGCCGTAGAGCGACCAGACCGTCGCCCGCGGAAAGGCCACCGGATCCAGCAGGCTGAGGGTGCCGACGGTCAACACGCCGACCAGCTCGATGATCACCGCGACCAGGGCGATCCGGCGGGACCGGGGTGTGCCGCGGCCGAGGGTGAACGTGGCCACGAGGTAGACCAGTGCCGCGAAGGCCGACAACAGGTACGCCAGCGGGGCTTCGCCGAAATCCGTAACGATCTGCACCACGGCACGCGAGGTCGCGGCGATCGCGAACAGAGCGTAGACCGCGATCAGGGCACGACCGGCCCCGCGGTTCGTCCGACGGGGTGCTTCCTGGGCTTGCCCTTCGACAGGCCCAGGACGCGCTGCGGGGTCGCTCATCCGGGGGTCCACAGCACCAGGAGCCGCAGGGTCATCGCCGCGACCGCAGCGGCCGCGACGGCCATCACCACACCCGAGAACCGGGTCCGCTCGACGTTGGCCCAGAACCAGGCGAGCGGGATCAGCACGGCGATGCCGACCAGGTAGCCGATCGTGGTCGCGAGCTCGACCGGCCGGAATCCGCCGATCAGCATGAGCGCGGCGATCACGCTCTGCACCAGCACGACCGCCTCGACACCGGCCGCGTAGATCAGCTGCGCCCTGCCCGGCGGCTTGTCGGCGATGGCGCTGATCAGCCCCCAGACCACCGACACCAGCGCCAGGCCGATGACGACGTACGCCAGAACGACGATCACCCACGAACCCTATGTGAACAATCCGCCGCTCACGGGCGCAGCGCTATCGTGAGTTCGGCGCCGGATGCGGAGGATCGAGACATGACCACGACAAGACCCAGTCAGCCGCCGGTGCAGTGGGACGATGCGCGAGCCGCCGGCTGGCTGGCCCGCGCCGAGGCCCGGGAACGCCAACTTGCCCCGATCGCCGAGGCTCTGTTCGCGGCCGCCGATCTCCGGCCCGGCGAGCACGTGCTCGATGTCGGGGTGGGTTCCGGCCCGACCACCGCGCTCGCCCACGCGGCGGTCCAGCCGAACGGCCGAGTGGCCGGGATCGATATCGCGCCGGCCATGATCGAGGCCGCCAAGCGGGCCGTCCCGTCACCTGACATCGAGTGGCTGGTCGGCGACGTGACGACGTACGCCTTCCCGGCGGCGGCGTACGACGTGGTGATCTCTCGCTTCGGGGTGATGTTCTTCAGCGACCCGGTAGCCGCCTTCACCCGGCTGCACGACGCGGTCCGTCCCGGCGGCCGGTTGGCCATGGCGACCTGGGGGCTGCGGGACGCGACCGCGCTGTTCGGCGTGCCGTACACGATCGCGACGACGACGCTGCACCGGCTGGGCGTGGAGTTCACGCCGACGGCACAGGACTGGCTGATGTTCAGTCTCGGCGACCGTGTGCGCGTCGCCGAGGTGCTCGGTGCGGCCGGCTGGCGCGAGATCGAGACCCGGGTGGACAACAGAATGGTCTATCTCGGCGGGGCCAGTACCGTCGAGGCCGCCGTCGAGGACGAACTGGAGAGCGGACCGGTGACGGCGCTGCTGGAGGACCAGCCGGCCGAGGTCGTGGCGGAGGTCCGGGCGGCGCTGACGGCCGAGTTCGGCCTCCGGTTCGACGGCAACGGTGTCTCGTTGCCGGCCGGTTTCGTGGTGATCACGGCTGTCCGGCCCTGACATCGGCGCCCGGTAGGGACGGCCGGAGTACGTCGCTGGGCTGATCCCGGAGACCGCCCGCGTACGTCCCTGGGCTGATCCCCGGATCGTCGCCTCGGCCGATGCGCGGGCCGGGGTGTGGAGCGCAGGATCGTCATCATGACGATCACGGCCGTGACCCGACCCGCACCTACCGGAACTCCAGCTCGGACCGGCCGGAGCCGCCGGCTGCTGGTGGGGATGCTGCTGACCATGATCGTCTGCGGCACCGTGCTGTTCGCTCAGCTGGGCTGCGAACGGATGCGGGCCGCCGAACCGCTCGGCGAGGCCGATGCCACGGGCCGGATCGTCACCGGCTACGGCTGGTCGCTGCGTCCGCTGGGGTTCACCGTCCGCTACGTCGACGGGCCGGCGAGCACCCGGCTCTGGTGGTGACCCGGGCGAGGTCCGTCGACCTCGCGGTGGTGGAGGATGAGGCGCATGCGGATGGTCGGCGTCGACGTGGACGGCAGCGTCGTCTGGGAGCGTCCGCTGGCCCACGGCGAGCATCCCGAGGCGGCGGCCTACGCCGACGGAATGCTGCTGCTCGAGCCCCTCGACGCGATCCGAGATGCGGCCGGTGAGCTGGTCGTCCGGTGGCGAACCAGTCCGGTCGGTGGGGAGCCGGCGCCCGACGTCCTGCCGCCGGGGGTGGACCCGGGCTCGACCTGAGCGCGCTCGACCTGAGCGGGGTCGTGCCGGAGCGCCGGCAGCGGATCGCGGCGTACGCGGTCGTCCTGTCCGAGCGCGGACTGTTGGCCACCGAGCTCTCCGCTCGGACCGCGGCGGCCGGCCGGTGGGGGCTGCCCGGCGGCGGGATCGAGGATGGTGAGCAGCCCACGGAGGCAGCGCTCCGCGAGGTGGTCGAGGAGACCGATCAACGGGTCGTGCTGGGCGACCTGGTGACGGTGCAGTCGTCGCACTGGATCGGCCGCAGCCCGCGCGGGATCATCCAGGACTTCCAGGCGATCCGGTTGGTCTATCGCGCCGTGTGTCCCGAGCCGACGACGCCTCGGGTGCTCGACCTGGACGGCACCACCTCGAGTGCGCGCTGGGTGCCCCTGGCCGGCTGGCAGCGGCTGGCCTGGACGGGCGGCTCGCGGGCGCTCCTAGCGGAGCTGCTCGCCGGTGAGGACCGGGCGCCGAAGTGACCGGGTCTGCGGCCGGGATGCCGACACCGGCCGGGGGCGCCCGGGATGGCGTAGGACGAGCAGCGGATCGGACCCGCTGATCGGAAAGGTCCGGGCGAGCGGGTAGTAGTGCGGATCGACCACATGCCCGTCGAACTCGACGAGATTGATCCCTCGCGCGGCGCAGGCCCGCAGCGCGGCCGCGATGGTGGCGCCCAGGATCCGGATGCCGTCCGGCAGTCGGCGGCTGACCGTCTCGGTGACCAGGAACGAACGGTTGTCCCACTGGTCCGGCAGGACGCAGGCGAGGGCTGCGATCCGGCCGTCCACGATCGCCACCTGGCTCAGCTCGAAATCGACGTCGGCCATGCCGGAGGCGGCGAACAGCGCGCGTACGGTGTCCCGATTCACCGTCGGCGACCAGTCTTCGTGGATCCAGACGTACAACTCGGCCCACGCGTCGAGGAACTCCTCGAAGCTGCGCTCGCCGGCCGTCACCACGGCCACGCCGGCGGGGTTGGGATGTTGCTCGATCCAGTTCCTGGTGGCCGGCGCGGCGGGGTGCAGCTGCGGCGACGGACAACGCATCAAGACGTCGAACCCCATCGCCTCGGCGAACGCCAGCCGGTCGGGCTGGGACGTCATCGCCCTGGCCAGAATGGGATAGGCGGTGGGCGTGCAGTCGATCAGCGCCTCGAAGAGCGTGCGGCCGACCCCCGACCGGCGCGACTCGGGCTCTACCTGGACGTCGCAGTAGAAAGAGTCGCGATGCACGTTCGACAACAGCATGGTGCCCATCCCGAGCACCCCGTCGGCATCCTCGGCGACCAGGGTCCGCTGCCAGCCCTCGACCGGCGACGGACCCCAGCCCCCACCCACGTGCGATGGCCCGTGAATCCCCTCCGCCAGGTCGCCGATGGCGAAGTCACGTAGCTCCATGCCCCGACTTCAGTGGGGATCGCGACGAAAGGCAAGACATTTTTGTGCGGGTTGCCTGCTCGGAAACGATTCCACTTTTTTGGGTAGCTCAACCGATGTCGCTGAGCAGATCCTGCCGGGTCAGCACCCCCACCGGCCGACCGTCATCGAGGACGAGGAGCGCATCCGCGTCCTCCAGAAGAGCGACCGCGTCGGTCACCGGCTCGGACGCTCCGAGCATCGCCAGCGGCGGCTCCATCACCGACTCGACCGCGTCGGCCGGCCGGACATGCCGGGCGAACAAGGCGTCGAGCAGGCCGCGCTCGCTGACCGAGCCGACCACCTCGGCCGCCATCACCGGCGGCTCGGCCCGGACGACCGGCATCTGGGACACGCCGTACTCGCGGAGGATCTCCACGGCCTCCGCGATCGTCTCGGCCGGGTGGGTATGGACCAGGGACGGGAGCTCGCCCGACTTCTCGCGCAGCACGTCTCCGACCACGCGTACGTCGTGGCCGGGCCTGGCCGCGAAGCCGTACCGGGTGAGCCAGGAGTCGCTGAACACCTTGGTCAGGTAGCCGCGGCCGGAGTCGGGCAGCAGCACCACGATCACGGCGTCCGGGTCGTCCAGCTCCTGACCGAGCCGAATGGCAGCGGCCGCCGCCATCCCGGACGAGCCGCCGACCAGCAGCGCCTCCTCGCGGGCCAGCCTCCGGGTCATCGCGAACGAGTCGGCGTCGGAGACCTCGATCACCCGGTCGCAGACCTCTCTGTCGTAGTTGGCCGGCCAGAAGTCCTCGCCGACGCCCTCGACCAGATAGGGCCGGCCGTCGCCGCCGGAATAGACCGATCCGGTGGGATCGGCGCCGACCACCTGGACGCGCCCGTCGGAGACCTCTTTGAGGTAGCGACCGGTGCCGCTGATCGTGCCGCCGGTGCCGATCCCGGTTACGAAGTGGGTGATCCGGCCGTCGGTCTGCTTCCAGAGCTCCGGGCCGGTCGACTCGTAGTGACTGAGCGGATTGTTCGGATTGGAGTACTGATCGGGCTTCCAGGCCCCCTCGATCTCGCGAACCAGCCGATCCGAGGTCGAGTAGTAGGAGTCCGGGTGCTCGGGCTCGACCGCGGTCGGGCAGACCACGACCTCGGCGCCGTACGCGGCCAGCACGTTCCGCTTGTCCTCGCTGACCTTGTCGGGGCAGACGAACACGCAGTGGTAGCCCTTCGCCTGCGCGACGATGGCCAACCCGACCCCGGTGTTCCCGCTGGTCGGCTCGACGATGGTGCCGCCCGGCTTCAGCTTGCCCTCGCGCTCGGCCGCCTCGATCATCTTCACCGCGATCCGGTCCTTCACCGAGCCGCCGGGATTCAGATACTCCACCTTGGCCAGGATCAGCGGCTTGGCGCCCCCGACCGTCCTCGACAGCCTCAGCAACGGTGTATTCCCGACCAGATCGATCAGCGACTCCACATAATCCACGGGCACAGTATTGCGCCGACTTGTCAGCGTCAGGGATCGCCATAGCAAGCTGTGACGCTGACAACTCAGCCGTGGGTGGGAGCATCGACCCATGCCGGTCGTGGAAGCTCAGCGGGTGGTGCCGGTGTCCCCGTCGGTGGCGTTCGCGGTGTCCCAGACGACGGGTGCGACCCGACTGCGGTGGGACCGGTTCATCGTCTCCCAGCACCATCTGGACGGCGCGACGGTCGCGGCGAAGGGGGTGCGCACCGAGACCAGGCAGCGATTCGGGCTGACCATGATCAGCCGGTACGTCTCGTACCGGCCGCCGACCTCGGTGGGATTCACCATGGAACGGGGACCGTGGTTCTTCGCCAAGATGGGCGGCGGCTGGCGGTTCGAACCGGCCCCGGACGAGCCGGGCAGCGCCCTGGCGACCTGGCGCTACAACTTCGGTTGCCGGCCGGCCTGGCTGGCGCCGCTGGCGGAACGGATCGGTCGGGTGTCTGCTGAAGCGGGAGATCGAGCGGCGGATCGACGGCTTCGTAGCGGGCTGCGCCGACCGGGTGGTGCTGGCGGCGGTCAGCGCCGGTCCGGAGATCGTCCCCGAAACGACGGAGCCGCCCACCCCGGCGGGGTGAGCGGCTCGCGTATCCGAGAACTACCGGCGGATGTACGACAACAGGCGAAGGATCTCGACGTACAGCCAGACCATGGTCACGGTCAGCCCGAACGCGCCACGCCAGGACTCACTGGCCGGCGCACCCATCTCCACACCCTTCTCGATGTAGTCGAAGTCGAGCACCAGGTTCAGCACCGCGAGCACACACCCGAGGACAGAGAACCCGATCGCCAGCAGGCTGATCGGTCCGGCGCCGCCGTCGCGGAGCCCCAGGTTGACCCCGAAAAGCGAGAAGATGAGGTTGATCAGCATCGCGCCCGCGAAGGCGAAGGTGGAGATGATCACCACGCGGCGGAACATCGGGGTGACCCGGATGTTGAAGAACTTGTACGCGGCCAGCGTTGCCCCGGCAGCGACGAACGTGCCGATCACGGCCTGCACCACGATGCCCGGGTAGATCTGGTTGAACATCTTGCTGAACATGCCGATGAAGACGCCCTCGATGATGGCGTACGCGAACACCAGCGGTGGCGACACATTGCGCCGGAACGAGACGAGCAGCACCGTAACGAAGCCGACCAGCGATGACAGGATCAGTGCCGGCATCATCAGCGTGTTCGGCACCAGATACCACGAGATGGCCGCCGAGATCACCAGCAGACCGAGCACGATCGCGGTCTTGGTGATCACGTCGTCGAGGGTCATCCGGCCCTCGGTCTGCACCGGTGCGCCGGGGTACTGGCCGCCGGGATACTGAGGGTAACCCTGCGGCTGGTTCTGGGCGTACGGGTTCTGGCCGAACGCGTTCTGGTCGTATCCCTGCGGTGCTGCGGGTGTGAACGCATCCTTCTTGGAGAGGATGGGGTTCGAACTACGCAACATGGTGAATTTTCCTCCTGAGGTCGGCACCTGGCGGTGCGCCGGACTCCATTCTACTGAACGCCACCTACAACGGCTGTGTTCGGACTGTGAGTCCGCTCTGTCAGTCCGGACTCAGTGGGCCATTCGGAGGCGCCGCATGGCGATCGTGCCCCCGATGGGACTCGAACCCATACTCGGGCGGGTTTAAGCCGCCTGCCTCTGCCTATTGGGCTACGGGGGCCGCGTACGTCGGCCCGCATCCTAGCGCCGCCGACACGCTCTCCCCCGGGCATCCTTGATCACCACGAAAGCGGTCCGGCGTCAGAGGTACGTCTTGCGGGGGTGTAGCGCGTGCGCCCCGGCGACCCGGTCGATGAAGAGGTATCCGGCACAGTGGTCGAGTTCGTGCTGCAGGGCCCTGGCTTCGAACGCGTCGGTGGTCAGCTCGACGGTCTCGCCGGTCCCCGGCAGCCGGCCGCGCACGATCAGCCGGGTCGGCCGCTTCACGTCGCCGGTGAGATCGGGCACCGACATACAGCCTTCACGGGCCTTCTCGTTCCGGCTGGACTCGACCACCGTCGGCGTTGACCAGCACGATCAGCCCGTGGCTGGTCCGGGTCTTCGGATGCGCACTGACGTCGACGCAGAACGCCTGGCCGGCCACCCCCACCTGAGGCGCGGCGAGTCCCACACAGCCGGGCGAGACCCGCATGGTGGCGACCAGATCGGCACACAACTGAACGATGTCCGGGTCGGTCGGATCGAGCTCGGGTCCGGGCTGGGAGAGCACGGTGGCAGGCGCACGGACGACCTCGAGCACCCGCCCGTCCGGCAGCGGCGGTAGGACCAGGCTCACCGTGTCGCCGTTCGCTCGTGCTCGTGCTCGTGCCACTCGCTCACAGGTCGTCGCGCTCCATCGGGCGCAACGTGACCTCGACCCCGAGACCCCTGGCCACCTCGGCCACGGTCGCCCCCAGCTCGGTCGCCGCGGACTCGGTCGGGAGGTCGACCTCGGCGACCAGGACGTATAGCCCGCCGGCCAGCCTGGTGGTCAGATCGGTGATGTTGCCGCCCGCGTCGGCGACGACCCCGGCGAGCTGCGCGACGATGCCGAGCCGATCGGCGCCGTGCACGGTGACCAGGTAAGGAGTACCGCTGTGCGTGCCGTCGGACTCCCCGGGCAGCTCCCGGACGCTGACCGTCAGCGATCCGTCGGCCTCGAGTGGGCCCAGCGCCCCGGCGACCCGCTCGGCGTCGGTGTTCCCCTGACAGATCAGGGTCATGGCGAAGTGGCCGCGGAGCAAGGTCATCGAGGAGTCCTCGAGATTCATCCCCGCGGCCGCCAGCACCTCGGCGGTCTGCGCGATGATGCCGGGACGATCGTGGCCGAGCACGGTGATCGCGAGGTAGGTCACCTGCGGGATTGTGTCATCTCTCCGAGACCCAGGTCCCTGATCAACTCCAGTGCCACACCGTCCAGGATGTCGGCGATGCTCACGACCAGCCCGGCGGTCGGGATCCGGGCCGCGATCCGGGCCGCGATCAGCGCGCCGGCGGTGATCACGTCGGCCCGACCCGGGTGCATGCCTGGGATCGCTGCGATGTTGTCCGCGGACTGACCGGCCAGCCGATCGGCCAACTCACCCAGCACCGTCCGCGGGATCAGGACGCCGGCTATCCGGTTCTGATCCAGCGGCGCGGCACCGGCCAGCCAGGCGAGGGTGACCACCGTGCCGGCGACCCCGACCGCGCTCCGCACGCCGGCCAGGTCCAGTCCGCAGTCGTCCAGCCGCGCGTCGACGTACGTCCTGGCCTGCGCCAGCTCGTCGGCCGGCGGCGGGCTGTCGGCCAGGAACCGCTCGGTGAGCCGCACCGACCCGATCGGCAGCGATGCAGCCTGCTCGACCCGGCCGTCGATCGTCCCGACGACCAGCTCGGTGGAGCCGCCACCGATGTCGACCACCAGCACCGGCTCGCTGGTCAGCGCGGCCCGGACAGCGGCCGAGCTGAGTGCCCCGACGTACGACAGGGCGGCCTCCCGCTCACCGCTGATCACCTCAGGCTCGATCCCGAGCCGATCCCGGATACCGTCGACGAACGCGCCACGGTTGCTCACGTCCCGGGCGGCAGAGGTGGCCACCATCCGGAGCCGCTCCGGCCCGACGGCCTCGCTCGCGAGCCGTGCCGCGTAGTCGTCGAGCACCGCAAACGTCCGCTCCAACGCCTCGTCGGCGAACCGCCCGGTGGCGTCCACCCCCTGGCCGAGCCGGACGATCTCGGTCCGTCGCTCAACGACCTCCAGCGTGCCGGTTGACCTCGGTGAGGCGATCAGCAGGCGCAGCGAGTTCGTCCCGCAGTCGATCGCGGCGACCCTCACGTCGCCGGTTCCCCGGCCCGTTCGGCCAGGCACGCGCGACGCCACCACTCCCCAAGCGCCTCCCGGACCTCGTCGCCGAACGGGTTCACCCCCGGACCGGCGGCCAGAGCGTGGGCCAACAGCGCGTGCAGACACTTCACCCGGTCCGGCATCCCGCCGGCGCTGACGCCCGCGATCTCCGGCACCTCGCCGCGCGAGCCGGACCCGGTCGGCCAGGTAGTCCTCGTGCGCGGCGCGGTAACGGCCGGCCAGCTCGGGATCGGCGGCGAGCCGGGCGGACATCGCGGCCATCGTGCCGCCCGCCTCCAGCGTCGAGCAGCCGGCGGTGGCCCGCGGACAGGTGAGGTAGTACGTCGTCGGGAACGGCGTGCCGTTCGGCAGCCGCGGTTCGGTGGCGACCACGCCGGGCTTGCCGCACGGGCAGCGCCAGGCGATCCCGACCACCCCGCGCGGCGACCGCCCGAGCTGAGCCGTGATCGTCGCCTCGTCGGCGTCGCTCATCGCCTCCATCTCGCCCTCTTCTCCGACGTGTCAGAACGTCACCGGGCTTCAGCCGGTTGACGTTCTGACACGTCGGAGATTAGTCGGCGTGAGTGACCTCGTACGTCGCGACGACGATGCCGGTCGGCGAGGCGAAGCTGCGAGTCACCGTCAGCGGGGCGTACGTGTCGCCGAACAGCCGGGCGCCGGAGCCGAGCACGATCGGCAGGATGGTGAGGACGTACGCGTCGACAAGGCCGGCGGAGGCCAGGTTGCGGACCAGCACTCCGCTGCCGAGGACGACGATGTCGCCCTCCCCCTCCGCCTTGACCGCGCGCACCGAGTCCACCGCGTCGCCGGTCAGCAGAACCGAGTTGGGGTACGGGAGTGGCTCGGTCAGCGTGCGGGAGGCCACGTACTTGGTGGTGTCGCGGAGGATCGGGGTGAACGGATTGTCATCAGTGACCGAGAGCCAGTGCCCGACGAGCTGGAGGTAGGTCTTCCGGCCGAACAGCATCGCAGTGGTCGAAGCGCCCTGGCCGGCCATGGATGCGCTCGCCGCCTCCGGATCCTTGGCCAGCAGCTCCATCGCCCAGCCCCCGCGGGTGAAGCCGCCGGACGGGTCCTCGTCCGGCCCGGCCGGGGACTGCATGACGCCGTCCAACGAGACGTTCTCCACGACCACGATTCTGCGCATGGTGGGATGGACTAGCGGGCCGCCACCAACTCGTCGGCGATCGCCCGACCGATCTCCAGCGACGCCGTCGCGGCCGGCGACGGTGCGTTCAGGACGTGGATCTGACGCGGGCCGCGGACGTACAGGAAATCGTCGACCAGCGACCCGTCGCGACGCAGCGCCTGCGCCCGGACGCCGGCCGGCGCCGGCACCAGACAGTCGTCGGGCAGAGACGGCACGAGTTCGCGCAGGCTGGCCAGGAACCGCGAGCGGGACAGTGACCGGACGACCTCGGCTCCGCCGGTCCGCCAAAACCGCCGGCCCAGCTGCCAAAGCCCTGGCCAGCGCAGGTAGTCGGCGATGTCGCCGGGTCGGACGGTTCGCCAGCGATAACCCTCGCGGGCCAGGGCGAGCACCGCGTTCGGGCCGGCGTGCACGCCGCCGCGGATCATCTTCGTCAGGTGGACACCGAGGAACGGCAGGGTCGGGTCCGGCACCGGATAGATCAGCCCGCGGACCCGGTGCTCCTGCGTCGGCGTCAGCTCGAAGTACTCGCCGCGAAACGGCACGATCCGGACGTCCGGCTCCAGGCCGGCCAGTCGGGCCAGCCGGTCCGCCTGCAGACCGGCGCAGTTGACGAACTGGTCGGCGCGGACGTCGCCGGCGTCGGTGGCGACCACGACCCCGCTCTGCTCGCTTCGGATGGCGCGGATCGGCGAGCCCAGTCTCAGCTCGCCACCGGCCTCGGCGAGCTGCCGGGCCAGCACGTCGCAGATCCCCCGGTAGTCGACGATTCCGGTCGACTCCACCCGGAGCGCGGCGACGCAACGGACGTACGGCTCGAACTCGGCGGCCTCGGCCTGGTCGATCAGCCGCACGGGTACGCCGTTGGTCAGGCCGCGTTCCAGCAGCTTCATCAGCGCCGGCCGCTGGTCCTCGCGGGTGGCGACCACCAACTTGCCGCAGATCTCGACCGGGACGCCGTGCTCGGCCGCGAATTCCCGCATCGAGGCGGCGCCGGCCGTGCCGAGCCGGGCCTTGAGGCTGCCCGGCGCGTAGTAGAGGCCGGAGTGGATCACCCCGGAGTTGCGACCGGTCTGGTGTGCCGCGATCGCGCTCTCCTTCTCCAGCACGATCACCTGCTGGCCTCGCCGGGCAAGCTCGGCGGCCGTCGCCAGCCCGACGATGCCGGCCCCGGCCATCACCACGCGGCTGCTCATCTCGATCCTCTCTAGCCCGTCGGGGCACCAGTTGACCACGTCGGCGCCGACGGCGCAGCGCGTTTCGCAGATGGTAAAGATGGAGGATGCGGGTGGTGGTGCTCTCGGGCTCGGGGCGCTATGCGGACCCGTGGCACGACTTCCCAGCCACCTCCGAACGGCTGGCGCGGTTGCTGACAGGCCCCGGACGAACGATCCGGGTCGAGCAGGATGTCGAGGACGGACTGGCGCGGCTCGACGAGGTGGACCTGCTGGTCGTCAACGCAGGCGATCCGCGGGACGAGGCGCCGAATCCGGCCGCGTCCGCGGCGATCGGCGGCCTTCGGACGTACGTCGCGCGCGGTGGCCCGGTGCTCGCGGTCCATGCGTCGGCCTCGACCTTCAGCACGGAGCCGGGCTGGGCGGTCGCGATCGGCGGCCGCTGGATCCCAGGCGTCTCGATGCACCCGCCGTACGGCCCCGCCCGGCTCCGTCGCACCACCGCGGATCATCCGGTCGTCGCGGGTCTCGGGGACCTCGAGCTGACCGACGAGCGATACAGCTATCTGGCCACCGAGCCGGGCATCACCGCGCTGTACGACCACGAACACGATGGCGTCCGGCATCCGGCGATCTGGGCGCTGGAGACTGCGGACGGTCGGCGAGCGGTCTACGACGGGCTCGGGCACTCGGTCGACTCCTACGACAATGAGGGTCACCGTCGGCTGCTCCGCCAAGCCGCCGGCTGGCTCCTCGGCGAAACCTGAGCTCCCACCCCACCCCCCTTCGGAAACTGTCGACTTGCGGCAGCGACACGCCGGAGGCTGGTGTCGCAACTCGACAGTCTTCGGAAAGGGGGCGGGCCGGACGGCCGGGAGAGTGGTCCCCGAGGGAGCTCCCGGATCCGCGCGGGGTCAGCCGCCGTTCTTGGTCTGGACCGTCACGGTCGGCGGCTCGGTGTTGGCGGGCTTCGGCGCGGGATGGTCGGCGGCCTTCACCGACTGCTCCAGCTTGGTCCACCAGGCGCTCTTGCTGGGCGGGGCGACGCCGGTCGAGCCGGGCTCGATCTCCTCGCCGCCGCCGAGCGGCTTACCGTGGGCGTCGATCACCCGATAGCCGATCTCACCCGGCACGACCCAGCCCAGCCGCTCACGCGCCTGCGCCCGGACATAGTCCGGGTTGTCCCAGCGGGCCGTCTCGGCCTGCAGCTGCTCGATCGCCTGCTGCCGCTGCGCGATCTCGACCTTGGTGTCGGCGATTTCGTGGGCCTGGGCGAAGTAGACCCGCAGACTCGAGGCGTACGAGATCACCAGGATCAGGATGACCACGGCCAGCGCGATCGCCCGCCCGGTCAGGCTGGCCCGAGGCGTCCGCGGCTTGCGCGGAGTCGCGGGCGCCGTCGGTATGGCGGCCGCGCCGGGTGCAGTGGCCGACGGCGGTCCGGCGGCGCCCTGACCGGAGGCCGTCCTTCCCGACGTACGAGGCCCGGTCGGCGCCGCGGCCGTCCCGGTCTTTCCCGTGTGCCGGGCGGGCTGGCTGCCCACGGACGTGTCGGTGGCCGTTCCCGTCTCGGTCGACCGCTCCGCGGCCCACGGGCCGCCTGATTGTGGGCGCGCGCCCGCCCCCGTCCGGGTCCAGCTCCCGGACGGGCGGTCGGTCGCGGACCGCCCGGCACGCTCAGCCCTGGAACCGCGGGAAGGCCGACGCCCCCGCGTACGAGGCCGCGTCGTCCAGGTCCTCCTCGATCCGTAGTAACTGGTTGTATTTCGCGACCCGATCGGTCCGGGCCGGGGCGCCGGACTTGATCTGACCGCAGTTCGTGGCGACGGCCAGGTCGGCGATCGTGGTGTCCTCGGTCTCGCCGGAGCGGTGGCTCATCATGCAGGCGAACCCGGCGCGCTGGGCCATGGTCACCGCGTCCAGGGTCTCGGTCAGCGAGCCGATCTGGTTCACCTTGACCAGCAGTGCGCTGGCCGCCTTCTCGGTGATGCCGCGCTGCAGCCGCTCCACGTTGGTCACGAACAGGTCGTCACCGACCACCTGGAGCTTGTCGCCCAGCTTGCCGACCAGCGCCGACCAGCCGGCCCAGTCGTCCTCCGCCAGCGGGTCCTCGATCGAGACGATCGGGAACGCGTCCACCCACTGGGTGTAGATGTCGGTCATCTCGCCGTCGTCGAGCTCACGTCCCTCGAACCGGTAGATGCCCTTGTCCGCGTCGTAGAACTCGGTGCTCGCCACGTCCAGCGCCAGCGCGATGTCGGTGCCCAGCTTGAGCCCGGCGGCTTCGACGGCCTTCGCGATCAGCTCGAGCGCGGCGACGTTGGCCGGCAGGTTCGGCGCGAAACCGCCCTCGTCGCCCAGCCCGGTGGACAGGCCCTCCTTCTTCAGGACCGACTTCAGCGCGTGGTAGACGGTCGCGCCGTACTCGAGCGCCTCGCGGAAGGTCGACGCGCCGATCGGAGCGATCATGAACTCCTGGACGTCGACGTCGGAGTCGGCGTGCGCGCCACCGTTGACGATGTTCATCATCGGCACCGGCAGGACGTGCGCGTTCGGACCGCCGACATAGCGGTAGAGCGGCAGGTCCGCGGAGTTGGCGGCCGCATGGGCGACGGCCAGCGAAACGCCGAGGATGGCGTTCGCGCCGATCTTGGCCTTGTTGGGCGTGCCGTCGAGGTCGAGCATCGCCTGGTCGACGAGCCGCTGCTCGCTGGCGTCGTAGCCGACCACCTCCGGACCCAGCTGGTCGATCACGCCGAGGACGGCCTTCTCAACCCCCTTGCCGCCGTACCTCTTCGCGCCGTCGCGGAGCTCCACCGCCTCGAATGCTCCGGTCGACGCACCGGACGGGACCGCCGCGCGACCCTCGGAACCGTCGTCCAGGATGACCTCGACCTCAACGGTGGGGTTGCCGCGCGAGTCCAGGATCTCCCGGGCGCCGACGAACTCGATACTGGCCACGAGCTTGTGCCTTTCGCAAAAAGGTGGCCCGGGGACTCCCGGGCGCTGCTGAGTGCTGCAGGCGTCAGCCTATCGGCGCATAGCGGCCAGCCCGAACAGGCCGGGCGGGTGCGTCACGGACTGATCACAGACTCGTCACCTTGCTGGACCTGCCCGCCGGCGCGCCGCCGGGCAGCCGTTCGCTTCGACATTCCGGCACTCGCCGGATTCTGGGATGCCCGACCGCCGTGCGCCCCCGACTCAGGGCCAGGTCAGCGGCGCGTTCAGGACCCGCCCAGGCCGGCATCACGGGCGCGGATGATGGCGTGCGCCCGGTCGGCGACCTGGAGCTTGGCGAAGATACTCGAAACGTAGTTACGCACGGTCCGCGGGCTCAGCACCAAGCGCTGGGCGATCTCGGCGTTGCGCCGACCCTGTGCCATCAGCTCCAGGATGTCTCGTTCGCGGTCGGTCAGCTCGGGAAACTCCGTCGCGGCGAGGGTCGCGGCAGGCGTCGTCAGGTAGTCCAGCAGGCGACCGGCCACGGCCGGGCTGAAGATCGCCTCGCCCTGGCCGACCGCACGGATCGCACGCAGGATGTCGGCGCGCTCGGCGTCCTTGAGCACGAACCCGCGGGCACCGGCCCGGACCGCCGTGAACAGCGAGGAATCGTCCTCGAACATGGTCACGATCAGCACCCGGACGCTCGGCTGCCTGGCAAGGATTCGCCGGGTGGCTTCGACCCCGCTGCAACCGGGCATCTGGATGTCCATCAGGACGACATCCGGCACCAGCTCGATGGCGAGCTCGACGGCTTCGTCTCCGCTCCGCGCCTCACCGACCGTCACCAGGTCGGGCGTGGTCGCGAGCAGCATCGCGATGCCGTCGCGGAAGATCGGGTGGTCGTCAGCGATCAGCACGCGCAACTTGGGTGTCATCACGCTCCTGTGCTTCCGGCTTCTGTTCTTCCGGCTCCGTGCTTCCCGGCTCCAGTTCTTCTGGCTCCTGGCGAGCGGGCAGCGGCAGGCGTACCAGGACGCGGGTGCCGCGCGGCAGGTTGCGCTCGACGACGGCCGTGCCGCCCAGTTCGGCGGCACGCTCACGGATCGCCACAAGGCCGATTCCGGTCGGATGCCCCGCAGCTAAACCGATCCCGTCGTCGGTGACTTCCAGCGTCAGCTCGCCGTCACGACACAGGCGCACCTCGCAGTTGGCGGCGTGCGCGTGCCGGACCACGTTCATCAACGCTTCGTGCACGATCCGGTACGCCGCCACCTCGGTGGCGGCGGGCAGCCCGGTCAGCTCACCATCGGTCAGCCCACCCTCCGTCAGCACCGAGATGGCCGGACCGTCCTTGCCGCCCAGCTGCGGGCCGCCTCCCGGATCGCTCCGACCAGGCCGAGATCGTCCAGGGTGGGCGGGCGAAGGCCGTAGACGAGCCGGCGGACATCCGCGATCGTCGTCCGGATCTCGCCGTACAGGACGTCGGCGGTGCGCTGCGCGGTGCTGGGATCGGTGGGGATCAGGTCGGCCACCGTGCCGGCCTTGAGCGCCAGGCCGGCGAGGGTCGGACCGAGGCCGTCGTGGAGGTCGCGGCGAAGTCGGCGCCGTTCCTCCTCGCGTGCGGTGACCAGGCGTTCCCGCGAGCGCTGGAGATCCTCGGTCAGCGTGACGGCGTGCACCGCGGGTCCGATCTGGCGGGCGAGATCCCGCAGGAGGCGGAGGTCACGCGGGGTCAGGGATTCGCCCGCCCGTCGCGGCGCGACGAGCAGCTCACCGACCGGATCCGACTGGTAGGTCAGCGGAAGCGACAGTGGGGCCGGAACAGTCTCCCCGTGCTGCACGGTCAGCGCGCGCGCCCTCGGCGCTGCGAGCCGCGATCGCCACGTACGGCAGTTTCAGCGCCGCGGCGACCGTCTCGACCACGCTGGCCAGCGGTTGCGGGCCGACCGAGGTCGCCATCCGGCGCCCCAGCTCGGTGACGACCGCGTACGGCTCGTCCCGCTGGCCGAAGGTGAGCCGGTTGACCAGCCGCTGCACCAGGCCGCGCAGCGGTTGGATGAGAACGGCGACGACGCCGGTCGCGACGAGCGACATCCAGGGTGCGGCCTCGCTGCGAAACGCCCGACCGAGATAGGCGACGACGAGCACGTAGATGCCGACGACGCACGCGGTGAGACCGGCGTACACCAGCACCCGGTTGATCACCAGATCGACGTCCCACAGCCGGTATCGCAGCATCGCCACCGCGATCCCGACCGCGATCGAGGTCAGGGCCAGTTGCCAGGTGATCGCCCCGTTCAGGGTCTGGGCCACGGCCGTGTCCGCGATCGCCGCCGGCACCGCCCGCCAGATGAGTTGGCCGAGCGCGACCACCGCGAGGCAGCCGAGCAGGCCGAGCAGGACCCCCTTTGTCTGCTGCCGGGCGACCGGCGGGGACACCCGGCGATACCGGTAGATCTGCACACCACCGTCGAGGACGAGCAGGGCCAGCCCACTGTTCTGGAACACCGCGGACGCGGCGTCGGGGTGCCCGGCGGCGGCCAGCACGGCCCCCGCGATCAGCGCGAGTCCCGCGACGAGGACGGGCCATCGCAGCCAGTGCGGGACGAAGCGCCCGGTCGGGAACACGGCGAAGAAGACGCCGAACGCGTACAGACCGAGCGGTGTGGCTAGCCGGCCCAGTGCGGTAAGCGCCTCGCTCCCGGCGAGTGCGGTCGGAGCGTCGAAGACCACCCACGGCACCGGCCCGACCACCCCGCAGCCGAATGCCACCAACATGTACGCGCACACCAGGCCCATCAGGTCCGGTGCCGCCCGGTAGCGCACGATCGCCGCGACACCCAGGTAGACCAGGGCCGGGAGGAAGGTGAGCGTCATCAACGTCGCCGTGACGACGCCGACCGACAGGTGCAGGTCGTGCAGGACGGCGACGCTCGCCGGGTCGGCATGCGACCGCAGGTCCGCCGGCATCGCGAACAGCGCCAAGATCGACAGCAGCAGGCCGGTCGCGGCGGCCACCGGCCACGCCGCCCGGGCGATGCGTACGATCGCGGCGCTCATGTCCCCACCCCTCGCCGGTGATCTCCGCACAGCCGGCCCAGCCACATCGTAGGGGCCGCGGCACGGCTGAGTGGCGCGTCTGGGAGGTCAGCTGGCCGAGGCGAGCACCGGTACCGCGGCGCGGGCCGGGGCGACGCCCAGCCAGACGAGCGCACCGCCGAACGCGACCATTCCGAACGGGACGAACGGCAGCGCCACGGCCAGCGCCCCGATCAGCAGGACCACCAGAGGCAGTCGCGGCAGGGTGCCCGCGCGCATCGCGACCACGGCGTAAGCGACCCAGGACAAGCCGAACCAGAGCAGCGACCCGAAGTATCCGACCACCAGGATCGCCGGCGGCGTGCCGTTGACGAATGCCGGATACGTCGTTGCGGCGGCCGGGTCGACGAACGACGTACTCCAGTTGACGGCGAACATCAGCATCACGCCGAAGCCGGCAAAGAGCCCGGCGACGAGGCCGCCGCGGCCGGTTCGATCGCCCACCCGGCCGTGCAGCTGAAGGAGGGCAAGGGCGAGCAGGAAGCAGCCGGCCAGGCCGAGGAACGATCCGGCGACGTACGTCGGCCGGACGACCTGGTCACTGAACGAGCTGCCGGACGTGGCTTCCTGGAGGATGTCGCTGAGCGCGAGCAGGATGCCCGCTGCGGCGACCACGGGCTTGAACACTGACATGACCGATCCTTTCGTGGATGCGCCGGACCGCCCGGCACATCACCACGATCGGGGTCCTGCCGTCACAACCGCAGGTGACTGCAGTCCCGACTTTCGTCACGTCGTGTCGTCACGACACACGGGAAGAGCCGCCAGTCAGTCGCTGCGCCGGCGGTCGGTCCAGGCGGCGGCGACGTTCACCCCGACGATGCCGGCCCAGGACGCCATGACACCGAGCAGGCCCGGATGCACCAGGCTGGCCGAGATCGCGGTGATCGGGATACCCGCTCCGACCGACACGATGCTGAGCACGAAGCGTTGCGTGCGGCGTCCCTTCTCGGCCTCGGATTCCGCCCGGCGTGACGCGCCGTCCACTCGCAGCTCGGCCGTCCGATACGCGACCAGCTGCTCGACCTTGTCGGCGAGCCCGGCGGCGATCGCGTCGTCGTACTCCGGTCCGAGGTCGCGGCGCGCTGCCACGGCCGCTTCGGCCTCGCGGCGCAGGTCGGTCGACCCGGCCGGCGTCTGTGCACTCGGATAGGACGGGAAGGTGGGCTGGCTCACATCCGCCACGCTAGTTCGCGAATGGGTCCTCAGCCTCAGGGTTGACCCTGGCCGGCGGCCGATTCGGCCGCACGCACCTGACCCTCCAGCCCCCGTACGGCGTCTCGGAGCGCCTGGTCGGGGTCGATCCCGGCCGCCTGCGCGCGGGCGACCAGGGCGAGGATCTCGGCCCCGACCTCGGCCTCGTCCAGCGGCTCGTCGGGCAGCCTGATCGGCACCCGCCGGGACCGAGCCCGAGAGATGATCTTGGTCGCCCGGGCCAGGCTGGACAGCTGCTCGGGGATTCCCTGCAGCACCGACGTACGGCCCTTCTCGCGGGCCTTGCGCTGTTCCCAGCTGCCGTGCAGATCGGTCGGGACGTCCTCAGTCGCGAACACGTACGGGTGCCGGGAGATCAGCTTGTCCGCGATCCCGGCGGCGACGTCGTCGAGATCGAAGCCGTCCGCGTCCTCGGCTGCGATCTCGGCATGGAAGACCACCTGGAGCAGCAGGTCGCCGAGCTCCTCGCGCAGATGAGCACGATCGCCGGACTCGATCGCATCGACGGTCTCGGCGGTCTCCTCGATCAGGTACTGCACCAGCGACCGGTGGGTCTGTTGGGAGTCCCAGGGGCAGGCGTGCCGGAGGGTGGCCATGACCTCGGTCAGTCGGACGACCTCCGGCAGCGGTACGTCGCGCAGTCCCCCTGAGGAGGCTGCGGGCTGCCGATCCGGCGTCACGACCCGGCGGTGGGCGCGGGCGTCGACAGCGAGCCCGTGCTGCCGTCGACGACCGTCTTGTCGGTCGGGCTCAGCGTCCCGTAGCGCGGATTCAGCTCGACGGGGGTCGCCTGCAGGGCCTTGACGTACGCGTCCGTGCCGACCTTCTTGGGCACGATCTGCGCGTCGGCCACGTCGTCGAGCACCGGCTGCGCCCCCGGAATGCTCATCAACGGGGCGAGATTGGAGCCCTTGAGCACGGCCTCACGATCGGCGTCGGTGATGGTGATGTCGTTGGCGTCGGCCACCTGCCGGGCGATCTCGCCCTGGATCATCGCGCTGACCACCGCGGAGGTCTGCACGCTCTGGCCGGTCTGAAGACCCTTGGTGATCCCGGCCACGGCGCTGTCCAGCTGCGACTGGGTGACCTGGCCGTCGCTGCCGACGTACGCCACCACGCTCGGGTTGGACCGCGAGCAGCCCGCCGTCACCAGGACCGTCACCAGCGCGGCACCCGCCAGCACGCGCCGGCCGCGTCGAGCCGTCAACCGTCTCACCCTTCACCCCTTACTCGCTGGCAACCGTGGCGATCCTACGCACTTTCCGAGCTGTCGATCCGCTGAGGGCTCGGCCGATCTGCTTTCCGCCGGACCGGCCGGCATCGACGCTGGAGTCATGGCAGACCTGAGCGAGCCGGCCGCGGTTCGGCGGCTGGTCGACCGGCTGGGCTTCTCCGCCGGCGGCGGAGCCCTGGCGGCGATGCAGCAGCGCGGGTTCAGCGCGACCGTCGATGCCCTGCTCCGACCGAGCGGCGCCGATGCCGGGGTGGCGGCGACTCCGGCACCGGACGTACCGCTGCTGCCGAGGCCGGTCAAGACCGCCGCCGGCACGCTCGACCGCCCCGCGATCAAGGCCTGGCGCAAGCAGCTCCGTGCGCAGCAGGACGCCCTGACGATCTGGTGGCTGGACCGGATGGTCGCGGCCGCCCAGCCGACCCGCGAGCGGCTCACCTGGTTCTGGCACGGCCACTTCGCGACCGGCGTGCAGAAGGTGAAGTACGCCGGCGCTGATGCTCGGTCAGAACGACACCATGCGTCGGCTCGGCCTGGGCGACTTCGGACCGCTCGCGCACGCGATGGTCGTCGACCCGGCCATGCTGATCTGGCTCGACGGCAACGACAACACGGCGAAGGCGCCGAACGAGAACCTCGCCCGCGAGTTCATGGAGCTGTTCAGCCTCGGCCACGGCAGCTACTCCGAGACCGATGTGAAGGAGGCAGCGAGGGCGCTCACCGGCTGGAAGATCAACCGGCAGAACGGCGAGGTGATGCTCCGGCCCGGACTGCACGACGACGGTTCCAAGACCCTGCTCGGCACGACCGCCGACCTCGGCGCCCAGGACTTCGTGGACGTCGTGCTCGGTCAGCCGGCCAGCGCCGAGTTCGTGGTCGGTCGGCTCTGGGCGCGGCTGGTGTCGACCGAGACACCACCGCCCCGCGACGTGAAGGAGACCTTGCTCGACGCGTACGGTCCCGGGCGCAGCGTGACGGCGGTGCTGACCGCGATGATGAACAGTGCGCCCTTCCGGGCGGCCGGGACCAGTCTCGTCAAGCAGCCGGTGGAGTGGCTGGTCGGGCTGTGCCGAGCGCTCGGCGTTCGGCCGTCTCAGCTGAGTGAGCTCCAGCAGAAGCGGCTGGTCGGCGGGTTGCGCGGGATGGGCCAGGTCCCGTTCCGGCCACCGAGCGTCGGCGGCTGGCCCGCGGCTGGCGGCTGGCTGACCACCGCCTCCGCGTTGGCCCGGATGAACACCGCCCGGCTGCTGGTCGCCGCGTCCGGTCTGGTCGAGCTGGAGAAGTCGTCGGCGAAGACCCGGGCCGAGGACGTACGCCGGCTGCTGGGGGTCGACCGGTTCTCCACCCGGACCACGAACGCGATCGCCGACAGGTCGCCGATCGTGCGCGGCCGCCGCCGTCGCGCATCGGTGCCGCCTCCCCCGAATACACCGTCTCCGCCTGAGGTGATGATCATGAAACAGCCGCCCTCTCGACCCGAGTCAGCCCGCTCACCCGACGCCGCTTCCTCGCCTTCAGTGGAGTCACCGCGGCCGGCGCGCTGGCGTTCGGTGCGACCCAGGTCCGCTGGTCCGATCTGCTCGCCGCGGCAGCCCAGACCCCGCTGGACCCGACGGCCGGCGTGCTGGTGATGGTCACCCTGTACGGCGGCAACGACGGGCTGAATACGGTGATCCCAGCCGGTGAGCCCGCGTACGCGTCGGCCCGGGCCGACCTCGCGTACCAGCCGTCGGAGGTCTTGGATCTCGGCGACGGACTCGGGCTGAACCCGGGGCTGAAAGGCCTGCACGATCTCTGGGACGGCAAGGAGCTGGCGGTGCTGCGTGGCGTCGGCTACCCGCAGCCGGACCGCAGTCACTTCCGCTCGATGGCCATCTGGCAGACCGCATCTCCACAGACCGCCGTGAACACCGGCTGGCTGGGTCGCTGGCTGGATGCAGGAGGCGACGACCCGTTGCGTGCGGTGTCGCTGGATGCGCTGATCCCGCCGATGCTGGCCGGCGCCAAATCGGCCGCCGCCGCGTTTCCGGTGACCGGGCTGAAGCTGCCGAAGGATGCGTTGGGCCGGTCGATGGCGCTGCTCGGGGCGACTGACACCACTGACGGTGTCTGGCAGGCCCGGACGGCAAAATCCATCGCCGATCTGCAGCAGGCGGCGAAGGTGCTCGGACCCGCTGCGCGTGCAAAGGGTCAGGCCGGGGCGAGTGGCTCGCCGAGTCCCGGTCCGTCCGGTGATCCGAACGACGATCCGAACGACAGGTCAGAACCAGGGGGCGTCGGCCGGTGGGCAGAGCGAGCTGGGCGAGCAGCTGGACACGGTGGCGAGCCTGATCGAGCTGGGCGTACCGACCCGCGTCTACTCGGTATCTCTCGGCGGCTTCGACACCCACTCCGACGAACGGGAGACCCAGCAGCGGCTGCTGACCGTGCTGGACGGCGCGCTGAGCGGCTTCTATCGCCGGCTGCAGGGCACCGAGCGCGGTCGTCAGGTGGTCACCGCGGTGTACTCCGAGTTCGGTCGGCGGGTGATCGCGAACGCCAGCGACGGCACCGATCACGGCACGGCGGGCCCCATGTTCGTGCTCGGCCGCGGGGTCGCCGGCGGTTTCTTCGGCGACGAGCCCAGCCTCACCGACCTGGACGACGGCGACCTGAAGGCTGGTCTGGACTTCCGCTCCGTCTACGCCAGCCTGTTGCGCCACGTGCTCGGCACCGACCCGCAGCCGCTGCTCGGCGGCTGGAACCAGCAGATCGACGGTCTGCTGCACTGACCGCGCTGACGAGCGCTCCACCGACCGGTCGGGCCGGCCTGGGGGGAACGGGACCACCGTGGAGCGCTCGTCAGCGCCTGATCGCCGGCGCTCACCACGAGAAGCGGTCCCTCGACGACCGCCGGCCCGAGTGTTTCCCGCCTGGGGAATGAGCCGAGGAGCTCACGAGGGACCAGTTTTCGTGGTGACCGGCCGCCACCGCCGATGAAGCGTGCCTCTACCGACCGGCGCTCCGCGGCAGGTTCAGCCGAAAGACGGCCCCGCCCGGAGACTCGAGGCAGACCAGGTCGCCGCCGTGCGCGCGGGCATAGCCGCGGGCGATGGCCAGCCCGAGCCCGGAGCCACCGCCGGCCTCGGGCCGGGAGGCGTCACCACGGGCCGCGTCCAGCCGCACCAGCCGTTCGAAGATGCGTTCCCGATCTGCCGGCGGCACGCCGGGGCCGGAGTCGGCGACGTCGACATACGCCCAGCTGTCGTCGGCGGCGAGCCCGACACGCACCCGGCCGGACGGACCGGCGGCCCGCAGAGCGTTGTCCAGCAGATTCCGCAGCACCCCGCCGATCCGGTCCGGGTCGCAACTCACCACAGTCTCCGGGCCGACCAGCGTGACCTCGGCGCCCGGGAACAGCAGCCGGGCCCGGTCCACCTCGGCACCGGCGAGCGCGGCCAACGAGGTCGGTATCGGCTCCAGCTGGACGCCGGCATCGAGCCGGGCCGTGGTCAGCAGATCGGAGACCAGGGTTCCGGCCCGGCGAGCCTCCCGGATCAGCAGCACCTCCAAGCGTTCTCGCTGCGCGGCGTCCATCGTGGATCCGTTGTGCAGCAGGGTTTCCGCGGCTGCCTGAACGCCCGCGATCGGGGTACGCAGCTCGTGGGCGGCATCGGCCAGAAACCGCCGGCTGTTCTCCTCCGCCTGCCGGGCGCGGAACTCGGCGCCCTCCAACTCGTCCAGCATCTCGTCCAGGGCCTGCGCCGTCTGCCCTATCTCGGTATCGGTCCGGTCAGGACGCAGCCGGCCGCCACGGCTGCCGCTGGTGATGCTGCGAGCCAGCCCCGCGACGTCGTCCAACGGTCGCAGCGCGACCCGTACCACCAGCACCACCAGCAGCGCGCTCACGGCCAGCGCGATCAGCGAGCCGAGCAGGAGCGTCCTGCGCAGCCGTTGCTGAGCGCCGCGGAACAGGCCGACGTCGACGCTGACGGTCAGCGTGGCGCCGTCCACCCGCCCGCTGTTCGGTGCGTTGAGAGTCGCGGTCGTGGATCGTACGTCCGCACTCGCCGGGCCTGCCGTGTAGACAGTGCCGTTGGCGAGCTCCAGCTGAGCAGAGACGTTGGCCGTACTCACTCGATTGACGATCTGCTGCGGCCCGACCCCGGCCCGCGCCAGCTGCCGGCCGAGCTGCACCCGGCCGGCCAGCAGCGCGTCGAGATTCCGCTCGGACTGGGCGACGAAGATCGCGTAGACCGCGATGCTGAGCAGAGCCAGCACGACCGCCAGGCCGGCGATGACACCGACCGCGACCCGGGTCCGGACCGAGCCGGTCGCCAGTCCACGGCCGGCGCGCCCCGGCGGACCGCCCGGGCCGCTCACGCCGTGCCGAGCCGATAACCGCGACCCCGGACGGTGTGCAGCAGCCGGTCCCTGCCGCCGGCCTCCAGCTTGCGGCGGAGCGAGGAGACATAGACCTCGACCACGTTGTCGTCGAACCCGTCGTACCCCCAGACAGCGGTCAGGATCTGGGTCTTGCTGACCACCTGCTCGCGATGGGTCGCCAGATAGCCGAGCACCCGGCGCTCGGTGTCGGTCAGCTCGATTTCGGCGCCCTCTCGGCGGACCCGACTCGCGTCCGGGGTGAGCTCCAGGTCACCGACGCTCAGCACCGCTCCACCGGGTCGGGTCCGGCGGAGCACCGCGTCGGCCCGGGCCAGCAGCTCGGCGATGGCGAACGGCTTCACCAGATAGTCGTCGGCACCGTGGGTCAGGCCGCGGACCCGATCGGCGGTGGTGTCGCGGGCGGTGAGCATGATCACCGCGGACGTACTGCTCCGGCGGATCAGGTCGAGCAGCTCGAAGCCGTCTCGACCGGGCAGCATCACGTCGAGCAGCACCAGGTCCGGCCGGCTCGCGCCGAGCTCCGCCTCCAGATTCGCTCCGTCGGTCAGCGCGGTCACCTCGAATCCGTGACCGCGCAACGCGGTCGCCACCGCGAGCCGAATGGTCTCGGCGTCCTCGACGATCATGATCCGGCTGGCCGGCATGAGGTCATTCTCCCCGGCGCCGGTGCTGCGCTACCGCGGCCGGTCCGGCGATCTTCAGCAGGTCCTCAGCCCCAGCCCCAGCCCCAGCCCCACCCCCACCCCAGCCAACTTTGCACTCACTGGGCGACCTTGCACTCTTCATACCTGGTGCAAGGCCGCACAGGGAGTGCAGAGTTCGGGGAGCGGATCTGCGCGAGGGGCAAGTCGTCAGCCGGGCCGGCGGGCCCCGGCGTACGGCATGTAGCTCATCTTGATGTATTCGACGGTCTTACCGGGCCGTGGCGCGTGGATGACCATGCCCTGACCGACGTACAGGGCGACGTGGCTCGGGCTCGGGCCGTAGAAGAACACCAGGTCGCCGGGCTTCAGATTCGCCTTGGCGATGGCGGTGCCGAACTTGAACTGGGTCGTGGTGACGCGTGGGATCGCTACGCCGGCGGCCGCCCAGGATGCCTGCGCCAGACCCGAGCAGTCGTACGCGTTCGGGCCTTCGGCGCCGAACTTGTACGGCTTGCCGAGCTGCTTCTTGGCGAAGGCCAGCGCCACGTTGCCCCGGTTGCTCGGCGTCGGTGCGGGCGTCGGCGTCGGCGTCGGTGGCTTCGTGGCCGTCGTCGTGCTGAACCGGGCAAGGTAGGCCATCGACGCCCAGCGCAGCGAGCTGCCGTACCGGAACTGGGCGAAACCCGATCTGGCGGTTCCGGTGGTGCTCACGCGGGTGCCCTCGGCGAGGGCCCCGACGACCCCGTACGTCGTCCCGGGTCCGCTGCGTACGTTGAGGGCTCCGGTGGTGATCTTGGATCCGGAGTCGAGTGAGGTCGGCCCGGCCGGCAGGTTCTTCCCGGTGCGGTTCAGGTAGCCGCCGTACATGTAAGCGGTGCCCCGGTTGAATCGGACCTTCACCCAGCCGCTCGCGGCCGTGCCGGTGATCCCGATCCGCTGCCCGCGGACCAGGCCACCGATGATCTTCGCGCTTCGTGGTGGGGCCGGTGCGGATGTTCACACTGCTGGTGGCGACTGCGACCGTTGTCGCCGCGTCGGCCGGTACAGCGACGGCACCGGCAACCAGCGCCAGTCCGCCGACCACGGCGAGGCTCGGAACGACGGCCCAGCGCATCCGTCCAGCCATCCGGGACCTCCAGTCACGCACGTCACAATGACCACTCAAACCACAGGATTAATCAGGACCCTAACCAGGCCACAGCGATCCTGGCAAGAGTTCGAGTGACCTTTTCGTGACCTGCGCAACCCGACACGCCGTGTAGCACCCGATTGTTGTCGGACCGATGGGCCCGCGTGACCTGGTCGCGCCGGCGTGCACCCGCCTCGAGCCCGCACCTCGGGTCCGTCTTCGCGCTACGTCCTCCCACTTCGCACTGACCCAGAGGTGTCGCGAAGTCGGAGGAAGAAGCGCGAAGATGCGAGATAGGCCCGCAGTCAGGAGCCGAACACGGCGTTCGCGACGGTGGTGCACCACGCCAGCAGCTCGACGTCGCGGGGGGCGGTCCACCGACAATCGGGGCGCGCGGCCGGGGCACCAGGATGTGCTTCGCGACGTCCTTGATCACCGAGCCGGGATAGAGCCGCTTCAGCCGGAGCTGGCGCGACTCGAGCAGCTCGGCCGGCCCGAAGCGGATGAAGTTCCCCTGCGAGACGACCTCCGCCAGCCCGAGATTCCGGGCCAGCACCCGGAACCGGGCGACCGCCAACAGGGTCTGGACCGGTTCGGGCATCGGCCCGTAGCGGTCTTCGAGCTCCTCGGCGACACCGGCCAGGTCGGCATCGCTGCGGACCTCGGCGAGCCGCTTGTACATCTCCAGCCGCAGCCGCTCCGACTCGACGTAGTCGCTCGGCAGGTGGGCGTCGATCGGCAGCTCGATCCGGACCTCCGCCTCCGGCTCACGGTCGTCGCCGCGGAACTCCGCGACCGCCTCGCCGACCAGCCGGATGTAGAGGTCGAAGCCGACGTCGGCGATGTGCCCGGACTGCTCGCCGCCGAGCAGGTTGCCGGCGCCGCGGATCTCCAGGTCCTTCATCGCGACCGCCATCCCGGCTCCGAGGTCGGTATGCGCGGCGATGGTGGCGAGTCGATCATGGGCGGTCTCGGTGAGCGGCTTCTCCGGCGGATACAGGAAGTACGCGTATCCGCGCTCCCGGCTGCGCCCGACCCGACCGCGCAGCTGGTGCAGCTGGGACAGCCCCATCAGGTCGGCCCGCTCGACCAGCAGCGTGTTCGCCGAGGAGATGTCCAGTCCGGCCTCGACGATCGTGGTGCAGACCAGGACGTCGGCCCGGCGCTCCCAGAAGTCGACCATCACCTGCTCGAGCCGCTGCTCACTCATCTGCCCGTGCGCCGCGACGACCCGAGCGTCCGGCACCAGCTCGCTGATCCGTCGGGCCACCTTGTCGATGCTCGCCACCCGGTTGTGGATGTAGAACACCTGGCCCTCGCGGAGCAGCTCGCGGCGGATAGCGGCGACCACCTGTCCCTCGTCGTACGGCCCCGCGAACGTCAGCACCGGGTGCCGCTCCTCCGGCGGGGTGGTGATCGTGCTCATCTCCCGGATACCGGTGATCGCCATCTCCAGGGTGCGCGGGATGGGGGTCGCCGACATGGCCAGCACGTCCACCGCGGTCCGCAGCCGCTTCAGCTGCTCCTTGTGCTCGACGCCGAACCGCTGCTCCTCGTCGATGATCACCAGGCCGAGGTCCTTGAATGCGATTTCCCTGCCCAGCAGGCGATGCGTACCGACCACGACGTCCACCTTGCCGTCGACCAGGCCCTCCATCGTGGCCTTGATCTCGCCGTCGGACTGGAATCGCGACATCGGAGCGACGTTCACCGGGAAGCCGGCGTAGCGGTCCGCGAACGTCGCGTGATGTTGCTGCACCAGCAGGGTGGTCGGCACCAGCACCGCCACCTGCTTGCCGTCCTGCACCGCCTTGAACGCTGCCCGGACAGCGATCTCGGTCTTGCCGTAGCCCACGTCGCCGCAGATCAGCCGGTCCATCGGGACGACCTGCTCCATGTCCCGCTTGACATCCTCGACCGCGGACAGCTGATCGGGTGTCTCGACGAAGTTGAAGGCGTCCTCCAGCTCCCGCTGCCAGGCGGTGTCGGGTGAGAAGGCATGCCCGCGGGTGGCCTGCCGGGCGGCATAGAGCTTGATCAACTCGGCGGCGATCTCCCGGACCGCCTTACGCGCCCGGCCCTTCCGCTTCGACCAGTCCGCGCCGCCCATCTTGTCCAGCGTCGGACTCTCGCCACCGACGTACCGGGTGACCTGATCGAGCGCGTCCATCGGGACGTACAGCCGGTCGCCCGGCTGGCCCCGCTTGGACGGCGCGTACTCGATCACCAGGTACTCGCGGACCGCGCCGGCGACGGAGCGGCGGCTCATCTCGACGTACCGGCCGACCCCGTGTTGATCATGGACCACAGGGTCGCCCGGCTTCAGCTCGAGCGGGTTGATCTGGTTCTTCCGCCGGGACGGCATCACCCGCGCAGACTTGTCGGGCGCCCGCTGACCGGCGAGGTCGGCGGTGGTGAAGACGGCCAGCCGGACCTCGTCGACCAGGAAGCCGTGGTCCAGCTCGCCCGTGGTCACCATGACCACCCCAGGGATCGGCGAGCCGTCCAGCGCCGGTACGAAGCGGGCCGGGATCTCCCGCTCGGCCAGCAGCTCGGTGATCCGGTTTCCGGTGCCCTTGCCCTCGGCGACCAGCACGACGTGCCACTGCTCGTGGGCCAGCCGGGCGATGTCGGTCAGCGCACCCTCGGTCTCGCCGCGATAGACCGGCGCCGGCCTGGCCCGGACCGAAAGCGTCGCCACGCCGGTGGTATCCACCCGGGCGCTGAAGTCGATCAGCTCGCCGTCCTCGGTCCGGACCGGTGCCTGGTCGGGCGCGTCCCCCGGGCCGGCGCTGAACGGCGACAGCGTCCACCAGGCCAGGTCGTGCTCGAGCGCCGCCGACCGCACGTCCCCGAGCGGCTGGTACGCCGACGCGCCCAGGTCGATCGGCGCCTTGCCACCGCCGGCGGCGGCCGCCCACGACGCGTGCAGGAACTCCGCACTGGTCGCCACCAGGTCCAGGGCCCGGCCGCGGACCAGCTCCGGATCACAGACCAGCACCAACGAACCGGCCGGTAACAGCTCGACCAGCAGCTCCATCCCATCCACCAGCGCCGGCGACAGAGCCTCCATCCCGTCCACCGCGTGCCCCTGGGCGATCCGTTCCAGCAGGTCGGCCAGCTCCGGGTGGTCCTCGACCAGCGCCGCCGCCCGCTGCCGGACCTCGTCGGTGAGCAGCAGCTCGCGGCACGGCGAGGCGATCACCTCGTTGCGTGCCGTGTCCGGCGCCGACCGCTGGTCGGCCACCGAGAACGACACGATCGACTCGATCGTGTCGCCGAAGAAGTCGATCCGGACCGGGTGCTCCTCTGTCGGCGGGAAGACGTCGACGATCCCGCCCCGGACCGCGAACTCGCCGCGCCGCTCGACCAGGTCGACCCGGATGTACGCGGCCCCGACCAGGCCCTCCGCCAACGCGTCCTGGTCGAAGTCCTCGCCGACCACCAGACGGACCGGCTTGAGCAGCCCGAGCCCGCGGACCTGCGGCTGCAGCACGCTCCGGATCGGGGCCACGATCACCCGCAGCGGCCCGGCCTCCGGCTCGTTGCCGGCCAGCCGGCGGAGCACCGCCAGCCGCCGACCGACCGTGTCCGAGCGTGGACTCAGTCGCTCGTGCGGCAGCGTCTCCCAGGCCGGGTAGTAGGCCACCTCGTCCGGAGGAAGGAACGAGCGGCAGGCCTCGGTCAGCTGCTCTGCCTCCCGGTACGTCGCCGTGATCAGCAACAGTGGCCGGTCCGGCGTCGCGTCGGCCAATACCGTTGCGAGCAGCGGTCGCATCGAGGGCGGCGCGGTGATATCGAGCGTCGTGACGGCGCGCGAGCGTGCCGCACCCCTGAGCTCGGAGAGGGTGGGGTCGGCAGAACTGAGCTTGATGAGTCCCGCAAGGGTCACCGGGCAACCGTACTCGGCGGCTCCGACAGTCTCGCCCGACCGCCGAAAACCCGGGCCGCCGTAGGGCAGCCCGGGTGTCCGGATCCCAGTTCCCCCGAGCTCAGGGCTTCAGGTGGCTCAGCGGCCCCGCCAGCGCCGGGAACTGCCGGGTGCTCATCGCCTGCGCCCCGGCGTTGTGCTCGCCGTTGAACGGGGTCGTCGCACCGAGGCAACCCGCGGCGGCGGCGTCCTTGGGCGAGTTGAACCAGAAGCCGAGGTGGTACTGGTGGATGGGGCCGGTCGCCGGGTTCTCGGTGGCGTCCGGGAACGGCGGCTCGTGGTGGGTGTTCGGCGCGGCGACGGTGCCCGGCGCGACGGTGAACGTCTCGACGTTGAAGCGGCCGACGTACGTGACGTACGCCCTGCCATGGCTGTCGGTGTGCAGGTCGCCCTGATACCAGGAGACCCCGAACTTGGCGTCGGGCTGCTGCAGCACGAAGAAGTCGAAATCGGTCTTCGCGGGCAGGCCGCTGGCCCGGACTCGCATGATCTCGACCTGCTCGGTCTGCTCGATGCTGACCCGTGCGGTGGCCTTCGACAGGCAGTTGGCGCCGACCGAGGCGGTGCTGCGGACCAGGTCGAAGCTGGCGACCTTGTGGCCGTGATGCTTCGACCAGGTGATCACCGGGCCCGGCAGCGGAGCCTGTTGGGTGGAGGTCGGCCCCGAGGTCGGTACGGCGGTGGGGTCCGGCTGACCGGCTGCCGGCGCAGCGAATGCTGTGCTGCCGGCCAGGGCCGCGACGGTAAGTGCTGCGGAGCCGATGGCGGCTCCGACGGCGACGGACGTACGGTTCACGATTGTTCCCTTTCCATGGGCGGTGTGATGCTCAACGGTCGCTGTCCGGTGCGTGGGGAACTGCGTGGTGCCGCGTGGTGGAGCCGGCCGCCACGCGGTCTAGCCTGACGTCGGAGGTGCCCCGTGATGGCGTGGCTTCGAAGTCATCGGTGGGCCGGGCGGATGGCCGTGGTAGTCCCGGGTGCTGACCCAGCCAGTCGGTCCCGTGTACCGGTGCCTCTCCGCCGGTGGCGTCGTGCTCGGCGAATATTCCTGACTCGCTCAGAGTCTCTTGCAGTCCACCGGCCGGGGACACCGGCCGTTGCAGACCTTCGAGCATCGTCTGCCAGGCTTGCCGCAACCGCGAGAGGAAGTAGGGCCGTGCGAGTTTTCACCGAAGGTGTCGGACGCCGGCAGCGCCACGCTCACCGGCTATGTCCTGGACACCAGCGAGGACTTGTCGAACGCTCGCACCCGGCCGGCCGTGCTGGTGCTGCCGGGCGGTGGCTACTTCATGACCTCCGACCGCGAGGCCGAGCCCGTCGCCCTGGCCTATCTGGCCGAGGGTTTCAACGCATTCGTGCTGCGGTACGCCGTCGGTGCCGATGCCCCGTTCGAGCACTCTTTCGCCGACGCACAGGCGGCCCTGGCCTGGTTACGGGACAACGCCGACCAGGTCGGTATCGATCCGGCGAAGGTAGCGGCCGTCGGGTTCTCCGCGGGCGGGCATCTGGCCGCCTCGCTCGGCACCGTCGCCGATTCGCGACCGGACGCGCTCGTCCTCGGCTATCCGGTCACGCTGGCCGAGTTCGGCCCACCGATCGGCAAGGTCATCCCCGATGTCGCCGCCGCGGTCAGCGGTGCGACCCCGCCCACGTTCTTGTTCAGCACCAGCGGCGACACCCTCGTCCCGATCCGGAACTCGCTGGCGTTCCTGGCCGCGCTGGCCGAGCACGGGGTGCCGTTCGAGTCGCATGTCTATCTGCTGGGACCGCACGGGATCAGCCTGGCGAAATCGCTGACCGCCAATGGCGTCGCGGCCTACGTGGATGCGGCCGCAGCACAGTGGCTGACCGACTCCGTCCGATTCCTGCAGGCCGTCTTCGGCGACTTCGCCACGACGGGTGAGCCGGAGACGTACCGGACCCTGATCGATCGCCGCCGGCCCGGCTTGAACGCGCCGATGGGACGACTCGCTGCCGATCCGGACGCGGTCGCCGTGGTCGACCGGCACGTCCCGCCGCTGACCGCGTGGTTGCGTGAGAATCCGCTCGTGAGCGGGATGTCGTTGCGTGAGCTCGCCGAGATCCGACCCGATCTGCTTCCCGCGGAGGTGCTGACGGCACTCGGCCGAGAACTGGCCGAGCTCGAGAACGGCTGAGTTCCGACCCACGCTCTACGACGAGGGCAGCCGGATGACCCTGTTCTCGAGATCGTCGAGCGACGCCGGCGTGAGGGTGATGATGCTGCCCTCGGCGAGACCGGCCTCGGGCCACGAGGCGGTCAGGGTGATCGCGCCTTCCGACGGGAGCTCAGTGATGTGCACGCGCAGGTCGCTGGCGAACTCGTCCTCTCCACCGCTGTTGGTCTGCTCGTGCGGGTAGGCGATCGCTCGATGATCGGGGGACCACCGGCCGACGCTCATGGTGCGCCGTATCGGAATCGGCCCGGTGAGGACCGAACCGATCACCGATGTCGACGCGCGCCATCCACCGTTCGATCGAACGATTGCCATTTCAAGTGGCCACCGCTAGCGTCACTGCTGCGTCGTGCGCAGGTGACGGCGGAGGGGCACTCAGCGGGCAATCGGTTTCATGCGCCTGGGCGCGCCGTGTTCGCTACCCGGGGGGGATCGAGGCGAGCCTGATCGCCGATGCCGGCTCGGAGGGTGAACATCGTGGGCGAGAACGCTGTCACAGCGTCGGATACGGCAGTGGCGGATACCGCAGATCGGGCCATCGGTCGGAGTGACGTCCACTTCGACCTGAGCTTCCTCGGCGATGATCATCTGACGCAGACCTACACGCTGCGCTGGGGCCGGCATACGTACGCCCTCCGGCGGCACACGCCGGAGAGCCTGCGGGCGGGCGGCTTCGCCGACGGACCCGACGGGCCCACCCATGTCGCGGACCAGGTACGCCAGGACCCGAAGGTCGTCGGCCTGATGCGGGTGTACGGGCCACCCGATGCCAACGGCCTCCCGACCCTGGCCGCACTCGCGGTCTCCACCTCCGCCGCCAAGCCGCATTACTCGGTGGCCGACGTCGCCCAAGCGATCGTGTTCATGGACCCGACCGTTTCCGTGCTCACCCCGGCCGCCGCCGACTTGGTGCTCGGCCACATCGCCGACTCCGCCGACCTCGCCGGGATCAGGCTGGCCATCGAGGCCCTCGGCACGACCTGGAACGTGCCGAAGCCGATCGTCGACGAGAACGGCAAGCCGGTGCTCAAGCCGGGCGGGAAGCCGTACTTCAGCTACGTCCTGGACCCGATGGTGGAGAACTCCGCGACGCCGGTCAGCGGCCAGTCCAAGACCGGGATCTACAGCGACACCGCTCTGCTCAGCACGCGATGGAACGTCCACCCGGGCGTCGCCTCGATCGACATGAACCGCAAGGACGCACCCGGCGTGCTGGCCGCCGGCAACGCCTCCGGCTATCGGGTGAACGTCGCCGACGCCGGACCGAACTTCGGCGTCTCGCTCGCGGTGAACGGGCTCGGCGACGACTTCGTGCTCGACCTCACCGTCACCAACAGCTACCTCCGGCATCTGTCGGTCTTCGCCGGCTTCGTGAAGAGCGACGGCAAGACCCCGATCGTCGTGGACGACAACATCTGGACCCAGTTGATCAAGGGCGCGATGAAGCCCATCGTCGATGCCTGGCTGGCCCTCGCCGCAGACAGCGAACTGGGCGAGGAACTGCTGAAGATGCTGGAGAGTCACGACAACACGCTCAAGTTCTGCGGTCTGGTCGGCGCCGAGGGAACCTTCCTCGGGATTCCCGTCGCGAACGCGAACACGAACTTCACCTTCGCCATGCCGAAGGATGCGCCGGTCGGCAAGATCAGGTTGTTGGTCGGCAGCCTCGGCACGACCTCCGGGATCGACTGGGATCCGACGGCGGCGTGGCTCGGCATCGCCATGACCGGGGTGATCGATCTGGCGGTGCCGACGTACGCGCTGGTCTCGACGGCAGGCGAGGAGAGCAGCACACTCTTCGACTCGATCTTCAAGAGCGTGCCGTTCCTGGCCGCGACCGCGCTGTCGGTCTTCACCGTGGCCAAGGACATCTTCGACGGTTCGGCCAATACGGGCAGCGATCTGAAGGCCGCGCTGGTGAGCTTCGCGAACTCGCTCGTCAGCAAGGTCCTGACCTCGGCGGACGTGGCCGCCAAGCTCGCTGCCTTCTTCGGTGCGGAGGAGGCGGAGGAAGCTCTTCCGTTCGTCGGCTGGGCGCTGAAGGCGGTGGCCATGGGCGCGGCGATCGCCCAGCTCGCCCAGACCATCGGTGAGGTGGTGTGCTCCCCGCGGGTGGTGGAGTTCGATCTTCGGGTCACGATGAACGCCGTCATCACCCTGACGCCGGATCCCAGCACCGGCAGCGAATTCCCGCAGACCGCGACGACTGTTCAGCTGACCGCGCAGTACAGCGACAACACGACCCGGACGTACACCGCGAAGATTGTCGATTCGAAGGTGCCGTCGCTGAGGATCGACTGGGCCGACGTCCCGGTCGGCGGCACGGTGACGTTCGTCGTCGCCATGTTCTCCGCAGAGGGCTGGGGGGTGGGCAAGGGACAGTCGGCGACGATCCAGAACGAGATCAACGACCAGACCCACCAGGTGCTGGCCGTCGGCATCAGCGTGCAGCAACAGCTGTATCCCCTCGGTGCGGACACGACGTATCACCACAACCGGCTGCTCGGCTATACCTCCGGCGTCGGCTACGAGTGGGCCGCGAACCCGAACGCGCCGACCGAGACCGCCGCGAATCTGGGCACCGGACCGAGCGGCCATGTCCTCGAGGCACTGAACGCGCTGACGATCAGTGACGACCTCGGTGTCCTCGGCTACGGCTGGGAGGCCTCCGGTCTGAACATCCCGCCGATCGACGGGGGCGGTGGCGGTGGCGCGACGGAGCTGTACACCATCCAGAACATCGGCTTCCGGCCGACCGCCGGCGACAACCGGCCGGTCTGGCCGCAGGCGGGCTATATGACCGCGCCTGCCGGCTACTCGAAGCCGCCGACCCTGCTGTACCTGCGGACCGCGGGCGGTGGCGGCGAGCAGCTGGCCGGACCGGGGGCGTTCTTCCTGGATCCGACCGGTGATCCGAAGAGCGGTTTCCATCTCCGCCAGGTCAGACCGGTGACCAGCCCTACCGTTCCGTTCGACGACCCGTCGCGGCGATTCGATCTGTCGGTGGGCACCAGTTGGGGACGCTTCGCGAGCCTGCCGACGTCGCTCGCCATCCATTCCAACGGGTACGTCGTCGGCGTCGACCCAGCGTTCGACAACCTGCAGATCCTCAAACTCGCATCGGCGGGGACGCCGGACGCCCAAGCTCCGTGGGCGTACATCCCGCTCGGACCGGGCACCGCTCCCGGACGGCTCGGCGGCCCGGCGCTGGTCTGCGTCCGACCCGACCAGACGATCCTGGTGCTGGAGGCGGGCAACAAGCGGGTCCAGGCGTTCAGCCGCGGCGGCCATCCGGTTCAGGCCTTCCCGACGCTCGAGACGCCGTTCTGGTTCCCGCTGGTCCCGCACACACCCGACGGCACGAACGTGGTGTACCTCTCGCTCGGCGTCGACGTCGCCGGCTACGTGTACGTCCTGAGCCAGAACGGTAACGGCTACGACCCGACCGACTTCAACCTCGACATCTACACCCCGACCGGGCAGCACCTCGTCTATCAGCGCGGTCTGGTCGCCGCCGGTCTGGCCGTGGACCTGTGGCGAAACGTCTACACGCTGAACTTCCAGCAGATCGCCGGGCCGGGCAGTCGGACCGAGCCGTCGCTGAGCGAGTACCTCCCGTCGACGCCCAAGTCCGCCACAACCCTGGAGACCTGACGATGAACGTGATCGCGAATTGGCAATTCTGGCTGGACGGCATCGGTGCGACCGCGATCTTCGAGAACGACTTCGGCTACGGGGGCGGCTTCGTGCTGGTCGGGCTCGGCGGCACCCCGACTGACTTCGCGGTGTGCAGTCTCGGCAACAGCGAGATCGCCCTGTCGGTGGGCCTGCACAACGATCCCGAGAACAAGGACTACACGTTCTACTGGAACTCCCACTATCCCGCGGCATCTGGTTACGAGGCGGGCGGGATGATGCTCTGGTTCGCCGGGGATAACGGCGAATACTCGTCGGTGTCGATAGGCCCGGAACAGACGTTCCGGATCGCCAATCTCGGGAACGGCACGGTGTCGCTGCAGGCCACGGCCGGGGCGTACGCGGGCCAGTACGTCTCCGGCGAACTAGGCGGCGGGTATCCGACTGACTGGGGATTCGGGAGCGGAACTATCGTATCGTCGGCGAGTCCGACTCCCTTCAAGGTGTCGGGTGACCTGCTCGCTCTGGTGCAGATCACGAACTCCGGCTTTCAGACCGACCTGAGCGGGCGTGATCTCGGCACGATCGATCTGGCGGGTGACGAACCTGCGCGAGTGCCTCCTCAACGGGGCCGACCTGACCAAGATCACGTCGTTGAAGGGCGCGGACTTCACCGGCGCGCAACTGCACGGAGCCCACCTGGGCGGCCAGGATCTGAGCCTGGCGGCAACCTGGGCCCAGGCGGACTTCACCGGATCGGATCTGCAAACGATCATCGGCGCCGCGGGAGCCCAGCTCTCGGGTGCGGTCCTCGATCCTGCCAACCTGTCCGGTCGCAATCTCACCGGGGCGCACCTCGAGGGCGCCAAGCTGCGCGGATCGGTGCTTACCGGGACGAACCTGACCGGAGCCCACCTGGACGGTGCCGACCTGACCGGTGCGCATCTCGGCGGGACGATCCTGCACGGCGCAAGCATGCTCGGCACCCACTTCGACAACGTGGACCTGAGCACCGCCCAGTTCGACGCCGCACCCGCCTTCGCCCGCACGGTCGCAACGCGGACCACGTTCGTCGGCGCCACCGTGCCCTTCCCGGTGCTGGCCGCCAACTGGTCGTACCTCGACCTCACCGCTGCCAATCTCACCGGTCTGCCCAAGACCATCGCGCATCTGGTGGCCGATCACGTCCTGCTGCCGAACGGCCTCGACCTCAGCGGCTTCGACCTCACCGGCGCATCCTTCGCCGGCGCCCGGATGTACGAGCTACAACTGGTCGGCACGAACCTGCACGGCGCGTCGCTGCGCGGCGCACTCCTGAAGGGGGCGAAGCTCGTCGGCGCCAACCTCACCCTGGCCGACCTCGACAGCGCGTACCTCATCGCCGAGCAGTCCGGCGCCGGGCCCCTGGATTCGGACAAGTTGGAGCTGGACAAGATCGAGGCCGCCGTCGTCAGTGACGCCTTCTTGTTCAACACGATTCTCGACGGTGCGCACTGCGACGGCGTCGACTTCTCCGGGTCGACGTTCGTCACCGCGACCTCGCTCAGTTCGAGCCAGTCGGCCAGCGCGGTCGGCGCATCGATGAATTTCGCGAAGTTCGACGACGCCCAGGCCGTGCTCGCGGTCTTCAACGGTGCCCAGCTGTCGGCGGCCTCGTTCGCCTCGGCGACGCTCGTCTCGGCGAGCTTCGCCGACAACGGATCGGCCGCGACCCAGCTGACTCCGTCGAGCGACTCGACCCACACGCCGGCCAGCGTCTACAAGGCCGACATCCGCGGCACGAACTTCACCGGCGCCAACATGGACGGTCTCGACATGCGCGAGGCCGGCTATTCCACGACGAGTGGCGATTTCGAGAAGCTGTACGACGGATTCGCCGGCACGAAGGTGCCTGTCGCGTTCCGGTACGCGGCCACCCAGCTCGGCACTACCACCGGCGCCACCACCTGTCCGGACGGCAACGACGGCCCGTGCACACTACGCGCCTGACGACCCGATAACGCTGTCACGGCCGCCGCCGTCAGCAGACTCCTGGGGCGTCGGCAGGTGCCGACACGTCAGCGAACGACCGACAGCGCGGCCACCGACCGGCCCGCCGGATGATCGATCCGCGCGCGGACAGCTCGGGTCTGCGGATCGGGGTCGATGCCCAGCTCGTCGCGCAGCACCACGCTGACGAGCTCGTACTGGCGCAGGGCACGGCCGCGATCACCCAGCGCGACGAAGCAGAGCATCAGCTCGCGGTGGGCGACCTCGGCGAGCGGGTCGAGCCGGACGAGCTGCTCGTACGCGTCGATCGCCTCCGCCGTCCGGCCGATCCGCCGCGCCAGCCGGCCGGCGGCCAGCAGGGCTCGTCCGCGGAGGGTGGCGAGCTCTCCCCGGGTGACCACCGCCCAAGGCCCGGCGCAGCTCGTCAAGTAGTCGCCCGGATAGTGCGCGAGCGCGCCGAGCAGGAGGTCGAGCTCGGCGGAGGCCGATTCCTGGCTGGCGGTCCGCACCGCGCGGGCCGCCGCGAGACCCTGCCGGAACTGTTCCGCGTCGTAGCGCAAACCCGCCGCATCGAGTCGATATTCACCGTTGGTGAAGATCACCCGATGCGATCCGACGGCGCGCCGCAGATGGTGCAGCGTCGTATGGAAGGCGCTCCGGAGCTCGGCCGTCGAGGCTTCCGGCCACAGTGCCAGCCCGATCCGCGCCTTGTCCGCCGGCCCCTGCTCGGCCAGGAAGAACAGCAGCTCGCGGGGTTTGGCGTAGCCGAAGGCGGCCGTCGAGACGATCTGCCCGTCGACCCGGACCAGTTCGGCGCCGAGGGCCTGCAGGTCCAGTGACCGCACGATCGGTTCTGCGGGCTCCGCCGGCCGGGCGTCGGGTGTCTCGGTCAGCCGTCGTCGGATCTCGACCACGGCCTCCCGCGCCTCGCCGGTGCGCCCCCATCTGATCTGTTGCTCGTATCGGTCGCTGCCGAGCACCGCCACCAGCTCGGCGCTCAGCTCGTCGCGGGCGCGACGGTCCGACGGTGGGAGCTCGGCGCCGATCCGGGCCAGCAGCCCTGCGGCCAGGCCGAGCGCACGGGCGGCGAGTTCCGGCCGACGCCGCCGAGACTCACAGATCGCGACGTTGACCAGGACCGACGCCGTCCGCCATAGATCGCCGAGCTCGAACTGCTGCCGCAGAGCCTCCGCGAGCAGTTCCGCGGACCGGCCGGGCTCCCGCTGTTCGCGGGCGACCACGCCCAGCCACTCGAGGGCGTACGCCCTGAGCTCGACCAGGTCGTCCCGCTCGGCCCGAGCGAGCGCGTCGGTGAGGTAGTCGGCGGCCGTCTCGGGATCGCCGCCGGCCAGGGCAGCGCCACCCAGCACGAGCAGGGCATCGCCGATCGCCCCCGGATCCTGCCGTCCGCGGGCGGCCACGAGGGCTCGCTCGGCGAGCTCGCTGGCCCGCTCGACCGAGTCACCGAGCAGCAGCGTGAACGCCTGTCCGATCCGGGCCAGCTCGGCCGCGACATGATCGCCCGCGCGCGCCCAACACCGTTGCGCATCGTCGAGGATGCCGATCGCCGCTGCGAGATCGCCTCGTTCGCGGGCAATGCTGGCCAGCGACTGAAGACACCGGGCGCGGCCCGACTCGTCGCCGACCTCGCGGAAACGACGCTCGGCCTCGTCGAGGTGCCGGATCGCCGCCGGGTAGTCGCACTGCAGGAAGGCCAGCGTGCCCGCCTCCAGCCGAGCCCGGGCTACCAGCGCGTGGTCGAACGACGGCCCGACCTCGGCGAGCGCGGACTCCAGCCAGTGCCGACCTTCGCGGTGCAGACCGCGGGCGATGGCGAAAGCGCCGAGATCCGCCGCGATCGCCAGTTCGACCTCGGTGCGACCACGGCGTCGTGCCCAGCCGAGCGCAGCCCGGATCTCCGGCAGGTACGTTCCCAGTCGGGCATACCAGTACGACTGGTCCGCATGTCCGGCCGCGCCGGCGGCAAGGGCGGCCTGGCCGGCCACCCACCGCAGGTGCGCGTCCCGGAGCTGCGGGCCGCGGCGGGCGCAATCGAGGCGATGCCGGGCGTACTGCCGAACCGGGTCGGCCAGCTCGAACCAGCGAGCGTCGGCGGCAGCCCCCCAGTCTTTTCGGTCCGGCGCGGCGTGACCGGTGTCGAGCGCGGCGCCGGCTCCGATCGGCGGAGCCTCGGCCACCCGTCCCGGGACGGCCAGCGGACGCAGCAGCGACTGATCGACCAGCGCTGCGACCGCGTCGAGGCAGTCGCGCCCTGCGACGCTCTCGATCGCAGCCAGGTCGACCGGGCCCACGAACACGCCGAGCTCCGCGAAGAGGTCGGCCTCCGCCGGGCTCAGCAGGCGATGACTCCAGTCCAGGGTGTCCCACAAGGCCCGGTGGCGGCACGGGGTCATCCGGCCACCGCCACGCAGCACCCGATCCGCGTCATCGAGGGCGGCGGCCAGGTCTGACAGGCCGAGGACCTGCAGCCGGGCCGCCGCCAGCTCGATGGCGAGCGGGTTCCCGTCCAGCCTCCGGCAGATCACCGCGGTCAGGGCGACCTCGTCGCGATCGAGTCTGAGATCGGGGCGGACCTGGCGTGCTCGCTCGGCGAACAGCCGCACCGCATCGTACGAACCGAGGTCGCCCTCCTCGTCGACGTCCGGGACACCGAGTGGCGGCAACGGCCAACGACGCTCGACCGGGAGGTTCAACGCCGCGCGGCTCGTGGTCAGGAGTGTGAGGCCCGGTGTATCTGCCAGCCAGGCGTCCGCCAGCTCGGCGACCGCGTCGAGCAGGTGCTCGCAGTTGTCGAGCACGACCAGGTCGGTCGGACCGAGGTCCGGCGACAGCCGGCGGCCCAGCGCGGCGCCTCCGCCACCCGGTCCCGATTCCGCGTCGGTTCGATGGCGGACGACGGCGGAGACCTGCTCGATCAGTAGGTCGACACCCCCGGCCGGCTCCAGCGCCGCCAGCGAGATCCACCAGGCCCGGGCACCGGGGTGTGCCGCCAGCCAGCGGTCGACGACCGCGAGCGCGAGCCTGGTCTTCCCGGAGCCGCCGGCACCGGTGATGGTCACCAACCGGGTGTGCTCGAGCAGCCGGGTCACCTCGGCGGTCTCTTCCCGGCGCCCGATCAGCGGCGTCAGGCCGACCGGCACTCCGATCCGCTCCGCCGACGTCGCATCCGCGGCGGGCGCCTCATTTCTCCTGTGCCCGCTCATATCGGGTGGTGAGCCCGCAAGCTGCGTCTGGATACATCCGGGCGGCTACGCGTTTGGGCGAATTCGCATTTGAGCGGGCACGCGTTCGGCCGAGCACTCGTTCGGACGGGCACGATCTTGGCCGGCCACCATCCGTCGCACGATCGCGTCGGGCGCGATCCGGTGTCATCGACCGCGGTTAGGGTGGCCAACATGCTGCCCACCCCGATGCCGTCCTCGGCACCACCGGGCGCCGTGCCGCCGCAGTCCCCCGTCGCGCACCGTCAGCCACCGTCCGCGTACCGGCCGCAGTTCGGTCGGACGGTGGCGACCGTCGGCGTACCGACCTCGGTCCTCATCCTGGCCGGGATCGCGACCGCGCTCGCGCTGAGCTTCGACGTGGTCACCAACCCGGTGCTCGCGGCCGTCGGCATCATCTTGTCCGGGGCCGCCTGCGGGATCGTCGTGCTGTGCTACCTCTGGCTCGACCGCTGGGAGCCGGAGCCGCCGCGGCTGCTTCTCTTCGCCTGGCTGTGGGGCGGCGTGGCGGCGGCGTTTGCCCTGATCACGAGCTTGTTCGACACGGATTTCTTCGTCGCGACGGTGATCCGGGCGCCGATCGTGGAGGAAGTGGCCAAGGGCTCGTTCCTCCTCATCATGGCGACCGGTGTCCGTCGCCGCGAACTGAACTCCTTCATCGACTGCCTGGTCTACGCGGGGTTGGTCGGCGCGTCGTTCGGGTTCATCGAGAACGTGCTGTACCTGGCCCGCGGCCAGGACATCTACGGCACCGTCGGGGTGGCGATCGTCCGGCTGGCCACCCCGTTCCTGCACCCGTTCTTCACCTCGCTGACCGCTATCGGGCTCTGGCTGGGGCTGCGCCGTCCGGGCAAGTACGCCTGGCTCGGCGGTATGGCGCTCGGCTGCCTCGGTGCGGTGCTGCTGCACATGATCTGGAACGCCACGGGGCTGCGGGTGCACTTCGCGCTGTTCCTGCCGTTGTTCGGCGGCGCCGTCGCGCTGGCGCTGGTATCCCGGCACCGGGAGCACAAGGTGCTGCTCAGCCAGCTTCCCGGCATGGTGGTGGTCGGTCTGCTGACCCCGCCCGAGGCCACCTGGCTGTCCACGCTGGCCGGCCGGCGACGATGGAGCTCAGAGGCCGAGCAAGGGTGGGGCGAGCAGGCCGGCGAGGTGGTCCGGACGTTTGCCGGCGCGATCACCGAGCTCGCGTTCGCCCGGGACCGGTTCGCCCACGGCGGTGGCTCGCGCGAGCTGCTCGATCGGCATACCGAGCTCGTCTCGGTCGTACTGGGCCTGGTCAGACCGCCGGTGCCGGGCGGATCGGCGCCGCTGGCACCCGACGTGTCCCCCGGCCACCCGGTGCTGGCCACGACTGCCGCGCCGCCCGGAGACGCCTACTGGAACCCGATCCCCGGCCCTCCCTGAGCGGCGCGGGCCCCCCTTTTTCCGGAAACTGTCGACTTGCGACAGCGACGCGCCGCCGGACACTGTCCCAACTCGACAGTTTCCGGACGGGGCTGGCGGCTCAGGAGTTGAAGGCGCTCTGGGTGCGTTCCAACCCGATGCCCACCAGCGACTCGATGGCGTCGGCGGCCCGGTCGACCTCGATCGCGACGTCGGCGCGGGCCGAGGCCGGGAAGTTGCTCAGCAGGAAGTCGGCGGGGTCCTGCCGGCCCGGCGGCCGCCCGACCCCGATCCGGACCCGGTAGAAGTCACCGGTGCCGATCGAGCGGCGGATCGACTTCAGTCCGTTGTGGCCGTTGTCGCCGCCGCCGAATTTCACCCGGAGCTGGCCGGGATCGATGTCGAGCTCATCGTGCACCACGATCATCCGCGCCGGATCGGACTTGTAGAACGAGAGGACGGCCGCTACGGCCGTACCCGTGTCGTTCATGTACGTCCGCGACTTGACCAGGACCAACCGTGCCGTGCCCGGCGGCGGACCCAGTCGACCGTCGGCCACCTCGGCGCGCATCCCCTTGGGTGCAGCGAAGCGGGCGCCGGTCCGTCGGGCCAGCTCGTCGGCGGTCAGATAGCCGACATTGTGCCGATGACCCGCGTACGTCGGCCCGGGGTTGCCCAGGCCGACGACGATCCACGGATCCATGGTGTTGGTGGTGCTCCTCGGTGGAGGGTCAGGCGTTCTGTGGCTCAGGAGTCCGCTCGGACTCCTCAGCCGACTCCTCGGTGCCCTCGGCGAGGGTCGGCTCGATGCCGGCCTCGGCCTCGGCCTCGGCCAGTTCGGCCTCCAGCGCCTCGGCGGTCTGCGCGGCGGTGACGTTGACGATCAGGGCTTCTTCGTCACCGGCGAGGGTGGCACCCGCGGGCAGCTGGAGGTCCCGAGCGAGGATCTGGGTGCCGGGCTGGAGACCCTCGACCGAGACGATGATCTCCTGCGGGATGTGGGTCGCCTCGGCCTCGATGGAGATGGTGGCCTGGTCGACGACCACGAGGGTGTCGGAAGCGGCTTCGCCCTCGACCTGCAGCCGGATGTCGACAGTCACCTTCTCGCCGCTCCGGACAAGGACCAGGTCGACGTGCTCGATGGTGTGCTTGATCGGGTCGCGCTGCACCTGCTTCGGCAGGGCGAGCTGCGACTGTCCGTCGACGTCGATGGCCAGCAGGGCGTTGGCGACCCGCAGCGCCAGCAGGGTCTCGTGGCCCGGCAGCGTGATGTGGACCGGATCGGTCCCATGGCCGTACAGCACGGCGGGGATCTTGTCGGCGCGACGGATGCGGCGGGCAGCACCCTTACCGAACTCTGTGCGCAATTCGGCAGTGAGCTTGACCTCGGGCACGAACGAACTCCTCGAAACTTGCAGATCTGGAAATGCGGCGAGCGCCAGGGAGAGAGATCGAGACCTCCACCTTGTCGATAACGGTCGACGTCGACCCTCGCCCAGGCAACCGGTCTACCTTAGCCCACGGCTCCGCTCCGGCGAAACCCGCGGCGCCGGTTGAGCGTGTGGACCCCTAGACCCGGGTCCGCCTTCCCGAAACTGTCGGGTTCCGACAGCGACACGCCGACGGCGGATGCCGCAACTCGACAGTTGCCGGAAAGGGGGACCCGGCGCGCGAGCCCGACCACGGGCGCGCTACGGGTTACCGCCGAACAGGCTGGTCACCGAGCCGTCCTCGAACACCTCGTGGATGGCCCGGGCGATCAGCGGCGCGATGGACAGGATCGTCAGCTTGTCGAGCCGCCGCTCATCCGGGATCGGCAGCGTGTTGGTGACGATGACCTCCTGGAAGGCGGAGTCACGCAGCCGCTCGATCGCCGGCCCGGACAGCACCGGATGGGTCGCGGCGGCCAGCACCGACTTCGCGCCGCGGGCGATCAGCGCCTCGGCGGCCTGACAGATGGTGCCGGCGGTGTCGATCATGTCGTCGACCAGCAGACAGACCCGGCCCTCGACCTCGCCGACCACCTCGTGGACGACGACGGTGTTGGCCACGTCGTGGTCGCGGCGCTTGTGGATGATCGCCAGTGGTGCGTTCAGCCGGTCGCTCCACATGTCGGCCAGCCGGACCCGGCCGGCATCCGGCGAGACGACGGTCATCTCGGCGGTGTCGTAATGCTCCTCGACATAGTTCGACAGCACCGGCAGCGCCCACAGGTGGTCGACCGGCCCGTCGAAGAAGCCCTGGATCTGGGCGGCGTGCAGATCGACCGACATGATCCGGTTCGCGCCGGCCGTCCGGAACAGGTCGGCGATCAGCCGGGCCGAGATCGGCTCCCGGCCGGCGTGCTTCTTGTCCTGCCGGGCGTACGGGTAGAACGGCGCGACCACGGTGATCCGCTTGGCCGACGCCCGCTTGAGCGCGTCGACCATGATCAGCTGCTCCATCACCCACTCGTTGACGGGTGCGGCATGGGACTGGAGGACGTACGCATCGCAGCCGCGGACCGACTCCTCGAACCGGACGTACGTCTCGGAGTTGGCGTAGTTCAGCGCCCGGGTCGGCACGATCTCGACGTCCATCAGGTCGGCGACCTCGCGGGCGAGCTCGGGATAGGCCCGCCCGGTGAACAGCATCAGGTGCTTCTCGTTGACCTTCTTGACCCCGGTCATCAGCGTTCTCCCCCGTGACCGGCCTCGGTCGCCGCCTCGGCCGCTTCGGCCTCTTCGGCCGCCTTCGCCGTCTTGGTACCCGTCCGTTTCCGCGCCACCCAGCCTCCGATGTTGCGTTGTCGGGTCCGGCCCACGCCGAGCTCACCGACCCCGACATCTCCGGTGATCGCGGACCCGGCGGCGACGTACGCTCCGTCGGCGATGTTCACCGGCGCGGCCAGCACCGAGTTGCTGCCGACGAAGCTGGCCCGGCCGACCGTCGAGGTGGACTTGGTCACCCCGTCGTAGTTGGCGAAGATCACCCCGGCGCCGATGTTGGCGTCCTCGGCGATCACCGCGTCGCCGGCGTAGCTGAGGTGCGGGACCTTCGCCCGGTCGCCGATCCTGGCGTTCTTGGTCTCCACGAAGGTACCGATCTTGCCGTTGGCGCCGAGCTGGGTGCCCGGTCGCAGGTAGGCGAACGGCCCGACGCTCGCCCCCGCCCCGATCACCGACAGCGAGCCGTGCGTCCGGATCACCGTCGCTCCTTCGCCGACCTCGACGTCGATCAGGGTGGTGTCCGGGCCGATCGTGGCCCCGGCGGCGACGGACGTCGCCCCCTCGAGGGAGGTGTTCGGCAGCAGCGTGACGTCGGGCGCCAGGTCGACCGAGGCATGCACCCAGGTGGTCGCCGGGTCGATCACGGTGACCCCGTCCCGCATCCAGCGCTCCAGCGTCCGACGGTTCAGCTCGGCGCTCATCCGAGCCAGCTGGACCCGGTCATTGACACCCTCGGTCTGCCAGACATCGTCGGTCAGGTGGGCCGCGACGGGCAGGTTCCGGCTCCGCAGGATCGTGACGACGTCGGTGAGATACAGCTCGCCGGAGGCGTTGTCGGCGGTGATCTCGGCCAGCCCGGCGACCAGCGACTCCGCGGCGAAGACGTAGATCCCGGAGTTGATCTCGGTGATCTCGCGCTCCTGCGGACCGGCGTCCTTGTGCTCCACGATCCGCCCGACCAGGTCGTCGGAATCCCGGACGATCCGGCCATAGCCCGACGGATCCGGGACGTCCGCGGTCAGCACGGTCGCCGCCGACCCCCGGCCGCGGTGGTCGGCCACCAGCCCGGCGAGGGTCTCGCTGGTCAGCAGCGGAACGTCGCCGTAGGTCACCACGACCTCGCCGGCCACCTCGCCGAGGGTGTCGAGCGCACACCGGACCGCGTAGCCCGTTCCGTACGCGTCGGAGCCCTGGACAGCGATCGTGACGTGCGGCGCGACCTCGGCCAGGTGCTCCTCGACCTGCTCGCGAAGATGCCCGACGACGACCACGATCCGCTCCGGCTGCAGGGCGGTCGCCGCGTCGATCGCGTAGCTGAGCATCGAGTGCCCACCCAGCTCGTGCAGCAGCTTCGAGCGGCTGGACCTCATCCGGGTGCCCTCGCCGGCCGCGAGGATGACGACAGCGCCGACCGGTGCTGCGATCGGACGCTGGCTCGGATCGTCCCGGATCGACGTCGGGCTGGATCACCGTGGGCTCTCCTCGTGCAGTCGTACGGGCATCCCGCTCCCCGGGTAGGAGTCGAACCTACGTCGCTAGTCCTGATTCAAAGTCAGGCGGGCCCTGCCGACAGACCAACCGGGGATCGCGCGGCAATAGCGTACGCACCCGGCCGGTCCGGCGCTCGCCCGCACAGATTCAGAACGGTTGACCGCAATAGTTCCGGTCAACCGTTCCAGACCTGTGACACTGGGTCATCATGGCCAAGGAATCGACCCGGGCACGCCGTCCGTCGCGGGTACGGATGACCAGCGCGGAGCGGCGCGAGCAGCTGATCGAGGTGTCCCGGGAACTGTTCGCGGCGCGCGGCTACGAGGGCACCTCGGTCGAGGAGATCGCCGCGAAGGCCCAGGTCAGCAAGCCGATCGTGTACGAGCACTTCGGCGGCAAGGAGGGCCTCTACGCCGTTGTGGTGGACCGCGAGGTGAACACTCTGCTGGACGGGATCTTGTCCTCGCTGACCGCGGAGTCGCTGGCCGACGCCAACCCCGATCACCGGCAGCGGGAGCTGATCGAGCGCGCCGCGCTGGCACTGCTGGACTACATCGAGAACAACACCGACGGGTTCCGGATCCTGTCCCGTGACTCCTCCGTCGGCCAGTCCACCGGGTCGTTCGCCAGTCTGCTGAGCGATATCGCGTCCCAGGTCGAGGGGATCCTGGTCGCCGAGTTCCGCAGCCGCGGCCTCGACGCGAAGAATGCCCCGATGTATGCCCAGATGCTCGTCGGGATGGTCGCCCTGACCGGCCAGTGGTGGCTGGACACCCGGCGGCCGAAGAAGTCCGAGGTCGCCGCCCACGTGGTGAACCTCGCCTGGAACGGGCTGAGCAAGCTCGAGCCCAAGCCCCGCCTGCTCACTCGACGCTGAGGCCGCCGGGCCGAGTTGCCCGCGGGTCGACCTATCGCGTACAGTCTTCTGTAACGATTAAGTCCACGATCTCAAGGCCGCTCTCATGACCTCCGAAACGCTCACCCCGACCACCGACCTGACCGCGACGCTCGCCCGCACCCGGGCCGCCGTCGCGGTCACCGTGCTGTTCGCCGTCAACGGGATGATCCTCGGCGGCTACGGCGGCACGCTCCCTTCGATCCGCGACCGGATCGGCATCGACGCGACACACATCGCGATCATGCTGTTCTGCGGGGGCCTCGCCGGAATCCTGTCGATGCAGATCGGTGGGCGGCTGGCCGACTCGATCGGCGCCCGAAAGGTCTCTCTCGCCGCCCTGCCGTTCCTGATCGCCGCCGCCGTGACGTTCTCGCTGGCCACCAGCTATCCGATCGCCGTTCTCGGTGCCGTCTTCATCGGCCTCGGCAACGGGGCGATGGATGTCGCGATGAACGCGCTCGGGGTTCAGGTCGAGTCGGCCCGCCGCAAGCCGATCATGAGCTCGTTCCACGCGTTCTGGTCGCTCGGCAGCTTCGTCGGCGCCGGCTCGGTGCTGATCATCGCGACCCTCTTCGGACTGACCGGCGGCGCCATCGTCGCTCCCGTCATGCTCACCCTGGCAGTCATCGCGGGCGTGGTCATGGTGATCGCGTTCCGGATCACACCGCAGGCGGCGACGGTCCAGCACACGGTCGACGGGGTGCAGGACCAAGATCCCGCGGGTCGCGTGGCTGCTCGCGATCATGGCGCTCGCCTTCGGCCTGTCGGAGGGCACGGCCACCGACTGGTCGGCACTGCATGTCACCGAGGTGGCAAACGTGGACTCGACCACCGGCTCGCTCGGTCTGGTCGCGGTCACCGGCTCGATGGTGCTGATCCGGCTGCTCGGCGACCGGCTCGTGGCGCGCTTCGGCCGGCGTGCCGTGGTCCGCTTCGGTGGCGCGTGCGCGGCGGTCGGCTATCTGACGGTCACCCTGGTCAGCGGATTGCCGTTCCTGCTGATCGGCTGGGCGCTGGTCGGGTTCGGGGTCGGCATGATCGCTCCGCAGGTGTACGCCTCAGCCGGCCATATCGGCGGTGGCCGGGTGCTGGCGGTGGTGGTCACCTTCGGGTACGCGGCCTTCCTGTGCGGCCCCGCCGTCGTCGGCTTCCTGATCAACCACCTGGGCATCCACCACACCATGATCGTGCCCGCCGTGCTCTGCGCCGGCATCGTCGGCTTGGCCGCCGTGATGCCGAAGACCGACGCCGACCTGGCCCCCGCCTCGCACTGAGTCCCTCTGGCCCTGCCCCCTTCCCCTGCCCCCTTCCCCTGCCCCTGCCCCTGCCCCTGCCCCCGCCGACTTTGCACTCCCTGTGCGGCTTTGCACCCTCTGTAGAGAGTGCAAAGCCGCCGAAGGAGTGCAAGGTTCTGGGTGGGGTGCGAAGTCGGGACGGGTACGCGGGAGGTCACGGCCACCCGGCTTCGGCAAACCCGGCCTCGAGGAGTACGTCGGCGCGCGACCTTAGACTGCGCTTCGTGACCGCCGGCGACCGGATCGAGACCGACGAGGTCGACGCCATCGTCGCTGCGTGGCAGCGTGAGCGGCCGGATCTCGATGTCGAGCCGATGCGCGTGCTGTCCCGGGTCACCCGGCTCGCCCGCCACCTCGACCGGGAGCGTAGCCAGGCGTTCGCGGCACACCAGCTGGAGACCTGGGAGTTCGACGTGCTGGCGGCGCTCCGCCGCGCGGGCGAGCCGTACCGGCTGACGCCCGGCCAGCTGATCAAGCAGACCCTGGTCACCTCCGGCACGATGACCAACCGGGTGGACCGGCTGAGCGCCCGCGGTCTGGTGTCCCGCGAGGTGCATCCCGACGACCGGCGCGGTGTGCTGGTCACGCTCACGCCGACCGGGCGCGAGCAGGTCGACGCTGCACTGGCCGACCTGCTGACGGCGGAGCGCGACATCATGGCCGAGCTCGCGCCCGACGACGGCGAGCAGCTCGCTGGATCGCTGCGCCGCTTGCTGTTGCGATACGCGGGGACCGGTAAGGACTCGGGCTGACTGCCCGTCGAAGGGCTCAGGGCGCGCTCGCGGCCGAGGTCTTCGCCACCTGCCGCAGCTCGGTGACCAGCAGTGCTGCCACCACCAGACCGGACAGCAGCTCGGGGACCTCGGTCACCGTTGCGAGCAGAACCAACACGATCGCGATCGCGAACGGCAACGCTGCCCGCAGTGAGGGATCGTGCGGGCGGAGCTGGATGACGTACAACGCGCCCATCAGCACCGCGATCGGCGCGGTCACGGCCGCGGCCGACGCCAAGGCCGGGATCTCGTCGGGGTGTGCCCAGAATTCCGCGCGGACCGCCAGCCCGGCACCGATCGCCGCGCCGGAAGCGAACACGAAATAGTGGCCGATGCCCCACACGTACTCGAATCCGGTGCCGTCGGCCCGGACCCGTTCCAGCATCGCGCTCGCGTCCCGGGCGAAATAGAGCCACCACATCCCGAACACGATCAGCACTCCGCCGATCAGCACCACGAACGCATCAGCGGCATGGTCGAGGTCGGTCCAGGCGCCCTGGATGGCAATCGTCGCGGCCAGGATCGACTCGCCGAGCACGATGATGAAGAACGCGGCGTACCGGTCGGCGATGTGCTCGGGATGCCACGGCGTCTGGCCGGCGCGCTCCGCCCAGAGCGGCACCGCGAGATCGAGCACGGCCAGCACCGGCACGAGCCACAGCTGGTACGCGTGCGGCACGAACAGCAGCCCGACCCAGAGCGATTGGACGACGACCAGGCCGAGCGCGTACCGCAGGCAGGTGCGCCGCGTCCGCGGGTCGCCGCGGGAGGCGCGCAACCACTGGACGACCAGGGCGAGCCGCATGATCACGTAGCCGACGATCGGCAGCAGGAAGTCGCCGGAGAAGAAGCCGGGCACTCCGGCCGCGAGCACGAGCACCCCGATGATCTGCAGGATGGTCAGCAGCCGGTAGAGCACGTCGTCGTTGTCGTATGCCGACGCGAACCAGCTGAAGTTCAGCCAGGTCCACCAGATGGCGAAGAACGCGATGGCGAAGCTGATCAGCCCGTGGGTGACGTGGTCCTCGGCGATCGCGTGGTGCAGCCCGGCTGAGGCCTGCGCGACCGCGACCACGAAGCAGAGGTCGGTCAGCAGTTCGAGGGGAGTCGACACCCGATGCTCCTCGTGCGGATCGCGCGACGAGAGGGCATGGACGAACCGGAGCTGCGTACTCACGGCACGCCAGCCTAGGGGCCGCACCGCAGACCAGGTCCGTCTTCCGCGGCCCGGTCCGGGTGACGACGGTCCTCCGTTTTCCAGCAACTGTCGAGTTGCGGCAGCTGCCGTCGGCGGGTCGGTGTCCCAACCCGACAGTTTCCGTGGGGGCGAGCGAGTGTGGTCAGACGAGACGCGCGCCCGGCACCGGGCCGACGGCCCGGCGGACCGCCCGGAACAGCCCCAGGGAACTCAGCTCCACCGCCAGCTGGACCGCCGCGTCCTCGTCGGCCGCGAGAAACGCGATCGTCGGCCCTGACCCGGAGACCACTGCGCCGACGGCGCCGAGCTCCAGGCCCGCCGCCAACGTACGTCCCAACCGGGGCTGCAGGTCAAGCGCGGCCGGCTGCAGATCGTTGGACAGGGCGGCGCCGAGCGCGGGCGCCTCGCCGGCTCGCAGGGCCTCCATCAGCCCGACTGGAACGACAGGCTTGGAGGGCGTCGGATTCAGTTCGTCGAACCGTCGATAGACCGCCGGCGTGGACAGGCCCTGCTGACCGAAACCGAGCACCCAGTGGAAGGTGCCGCGAGCCAGCGCCGGCATCACCTCCTCACCGCGCCCGCTGCCCATCGCGGTCCCGCCGATCAGGGCGAACGGCACGTCGCTGCCCAGCAGCGACGCCACCCGTCGCAGCTGCTCGGGAGACAGGTCCAGCTCCCAGAGCAGCGAGCAGGCGACCAGCGCGGCGGCGCCGTCCGCCGACCCGCCGGCCAGCCCACCGGCGACTGGGATCGCCTTCGCGATCTCGATCCGGGCGCCGACGATCGACTCGTCGGTGAACGAGCTGGCCAGGAGGTGCGCGGCCCGCAATGCGAGATTACTGTCGTCGCGCGGCACGGAGGCGGCCCCCTCGCCGGTGACGGTGACGGCGAACCGCCCGGGCCGGTCCCGAGTCACGGTGACCTCGTCGAACAGCGAGACGGCGTGATAGACAGTCGCCAGCGGGTGATATCCGTCGCGCCGCCGCGGACCGACCTTCAACGCCAGGTTGATCTTCGCGGGCACCCGGACGGTGACGCTGTCGTACGTCGGCGGGACGGGTGAGACCACGAGGCGAGGTTAGCGAGTCCTCAGTTGTTCGGCGATCCGGGCGAATGCGGTGACCTCCAAGGTCTCGCCCCGGGCCTGCGGATCGACCCCTGCCGCAGTCAGCAGATCGGCCGCTGCGGCGCTCGACCCGACCAGTCCGGACAGCGAGGAGCGCAGCATCTTGCGTCGCTGGGCGAAAGCAGCGTCGACCACCGCGAACACCTGCTCCCGGGTCACCGTCGTGTCCGGAGCCGGACGCCGACGGATCGAGACCAGGCCGGACGCTACGTTCGGCACCGGCCAGAAGACCGAGGCGGAGACGCTGCCCGCCCAGGCCGACGAGGCGTACCAGGCCAGTTTCACCGATGGGATGCCGTAGATCTTGCCGCCCGGCACGGCGACCAACCGCTCGGCCACCTCCGCCTGAACCATCACGAGGCCGCGCGACCAGGAGTCGAACCGGGCCAGCAGGTGCAGCAGGATCGGCACCGCCACGTTGTACGGCAGGTTGGCCACCACCGCGGTCGGCTCGAGCGGCAGCGCGTCCACCCGCATCGCGTCCGCACAGACCACGTGCAGCCGGTCGGCGTGCTCGGGAGCTCGGGCTCGGATCGTCGTCGGCAGCGCACCGGCGAGCAACTCGTCGATCTCCACCGCGACCACCGCAGCGCCGGTCTCCAGCAGGCCGAGGGTCAACGAGCCGAGACCCGGCCCGACCTCCAGCACGACGTCGTCGGGCCCGACTCCGGCCGCGGCGACGATCCGCCGGACGGTGTTGGCGTCGACCACGAAGTTCTGTCCGCGCTGCTTGGTCGGCCGGAGATCCAGCTCGGCCGCCAGCGCCCGGATCGAGGAGGGATCGAGCAACCCGGTTTGCGCCACGGTGCAAAGCCTAGAGAGGCCTCACCGGACCAGGCCTAGCGCAGGCCGAGCTTGCTCGAGCAGGCGGGCCACTGACCCCAGCCGGCAGCAGCCTGCAGCCGCTTGGCGACCGCGATCTGCGCCGCGCGGCTGTTGCTGCTCGGCAGACCGCTGCCGCCGTACGCATGCCAGGTGCTCAGGGTGAACTGAAGGCCGCCGTAGAACCCGTTGCCGGTATTGATCGACCAGTTGCCGCCCGACTCACACGAGGCCAGCCGGTCCCAGACGCTGCCGGAGGCTACCGCCGGGGCACTGCCACCCGAGCTGCCGGACCGGCTCGAACCGGAGCTGCTGGAGGTGGACTTCTTCTTGGTGCCGATCAGCAGGATCCGGCTGCTCGGCTTGGAGGTCACGGACGTCTTGACGGCCGTGCTCGAGTGCAGCTTCCCGTCGTAGCGCACCTCTTCGTAGACCACCGTCTTGCTGCCGGCCTTGCCGCTCCGGCCGACGACGGTCGTGCCCTTGGTGACGGAGGAGGCGTTCTTGCGCACGGTCGTGTACGCGATCCGCTGCTTCTTGGTCACCTTTTTCACGTCGACCTTCGTGAAGGTGATCGTCGATCCGTTGGCGACCGGCGCGGAACGGTCCGCGCTGATCAGGTCGTCGCCGTCCGGGGTGACGTGCGCCGCCGTCAGAACCTCGCCCACGGTGGTGGCGGTGGTCTTGATCGGCCGCGACCGGCCGCCCGCCTTGACGGTGATGGTCTTCAACGTGTCGAGGTCGAAGCTCAGCCCCTGCCGGCCGATCGCGGTGCTCCGCGACGTGGACAGCTTCGCGCCATCGACGGCGATGCCCTGGCTCGCCAGGGCATCGTCGACGCTCGTCGCGGTCGTCCAGAAAGTCTGTGTCTTGCCGTCGACGTCGACGCTCACCTGGCGGGCGAACTGGACCGCGATCCGGGTGCCGTCGGTGACCGGGGCGCTCAGAGCGGGCGCGACGACGTCCCGATCGCCGACGGTGATTCCTTTGTCGGCGAGCAGCTCGCCGACCGTTCCGGCGGTCGTCGTCACCTCGGTGGACGCGCCGTCCACCGCGAGGGTGACATCTTTGTTGGCGATCACGTATCCGACCGTGCCGCCCACCACGGCCAAGGCCGTGACTCCGGCGGCAACTACCGGGATGATCTTCCGCACAAGCACTCCCCACAAGGGTCCGCCGGCGAGCAGCGGACCCGATCGGCACAACGACGGTCACCGGGACCAGCCGCATCGGTCACGGAATCATAACGGTTGCCGCGACAAGGCCCAAAATCCTTGCCATTGTCGCAGGCAACCGGCGCTGTCGACAGCGTTTTCAGCCATTCCACAAGCCCCGCCGAATGCGTACGTCGGTGGCCACCTTGGGCCGGGTCGCCGCCGATCCGCGGTCACCGCCGGCCGACCGGATAGCCGATCGCGATGACCCCGACGTCCAGCTGGTCCGGCGGCACGCCGAGGCCGGCGCGGATCGCGTCCCGCCGCTCTGCCGGCACCCCGAAGAAGCAGGCGCCCAGGCCCTGATCGACGACGGCGAGCAGCACGTTCATCGCGGCCATCCCCGCATCGACCCACCAGTACGGCGCCGACCAGTGCGACTCGTCCCGATCCGTCCACCCCTTGTCCGGCTCGGCGTAGCGGTCCAGGTATGCGGCCTTGCTCGTCCAGACGGTGACCAGCACCGGCGCCGTCCGCATCCCGCGCAGCCAGCTGTCGTCGGCGTCGGACGGGTCACCGGCGGTGAGTCGCCAGTAGTCGGTGACCTGATCGGGCCGGTCCAGGACCAGCAGCGTCACGCCTTGGGTGTTTCCCGCGGTCGGCGCCCGCAGGGCGGCGGCCAGGACCTCGTCGAGCACGTCGCCCGGCACCGGCCGGTCCGGGTCGAACCGCCGGACGCTTCGTCGCCGCCGGAGGACCTCGCTCAGCTCCATCGGCTCCTGCCTCCTCCGCTCACCACGCACCGCCGAACGCCGCCTCGGCGTTGGCGTCGAGATCCGCGGCACAGCTCGGCCAGGCCCGTCCCGAGCACCTCGGCCATGAACCGCGCCGTGTACGGGATCAGATAAGACGCGTTCGGCCGGCCGCGGAGCGGCACCGGCGTCAGATAGGGCGCGTCGGTCTCCAGCACGATCCGGTCACGGGGCGCGAGCCGCAGCGCATCGCGCAGCTGCTCGTTGGGCTTGAAGGTGACGGTTCCGGCGAAGGACAGCCAGGCGCCCCGATCCAGGCACTCCCGGGCGAAGTCGGCATCCCCGGAGAAGCAGTGCATCACCACTCGGTCCGGGCAGCCCTCCGCGTCCAGCACCTCCACGATCCCGGCATGCGCGTCCCGGTCGTGGATGACGAGCGTCTTGTCGTACGTCCGGGCGAACGCGATGTGCGCCGCGAAGCTGTCCCGTTGGATCGCCTGGCCCTCGGGATCCCTGGTCCGGTAGAAGTCGAGCCCGGTCTCCCCCACCCCCCGCACGCCCGGCTGCTGGGCCAGCAGTTCGATCTCGGCCAGTGCGGCCGGCAGCGCCTCCCAACCCGACCGGGCCGCGTCGTTCGGGTGCATCGCCACCGAGGCGACCACGCTCGGCCAGCGTGCGGCCGCCGCCACGGCCCAGCGGGAGCTCTCCAGATCGCAGCCGACCTGCACCAGCCGGCGTACGTTCACCGCTGCTGCGTCGGCCAGCGCCTGCAGCGGATCCAGCCCGGAGTATTCCTCGGTCGCGTCGAGGTGGCAGTGGGTGTCGACCACCGGTCCTGGCAGTGGCTCGGGCAGCGCTGGCAGCTCGGACGACACGGTCGCGACTCTACTGAGGCCCTGCTCGGGGAATGGAAGAGATCCTCCCGGGAGTGACCGCGACGATCTGCTCCGCTCCGATGAGACTCCGCTTCGATGAGACCCTAGTGGTGTGTCTGCCAGGTGGTCTGGTGCTTGGCGGCGGATGGGTGCGTGCATCGCAAGGCCGACGAGGGAGGCATACCGGGGTTGTATCTCGACCGAGGAGAACGCCGCGAGGTGCGTGCCCAGGCGTCGCCGAGCGCCTGGCCAATTGACAGACACACCACTGGGCCCATGACCGGGCCAATTGTCGCGCTTCGCGCTCCGCGGTCATGAGCTCCGCAAATCTCGCTCGTTCGTCACGATTCCGGACAACGGTGAAGCGTGTCGCCCGGAATCGCTCCTGCACTCCCGAGAGGCTCCGACCATGACCGGTGTCCTCGTGCTCGCGGCGACCCCGATCGGGTCGGCCGACGACGCCTCGCCCCGGCTGCGGACCGAGCTGGCCGGCGCGGACGTGATCGCAGCCGAGGACACCCGCCGGCTTCGCGCCCTGCTCGACCGGCTCGGCATCCAGACCCGGGCCCGGGTGGTGTCCTACTTCGACGGCAACGAGGCTGCCCGGGCAGCGGAGCTGGTCGCCCTGCTCCTCGACGGGGCCCGGGTCGTGGTGGCGACCGATGCGGGGATGCCGTCGGTGTCCGACCCCGGGTACCGGGTGGTCGCCGCCGCCATCGACGCCGGCATCGCCGTTACCGCCGTGCCCGGCCCGTCGGCGGTGCTCACCGCGCTGGCGGTCTCCGGGCTGCCGGTCGATCGGTTCTGCTTCGAAGGATTCCTGCCCCGCAAGGCCGGCGAGCGCAGCCGTCGGCTGGCCGAACTGACCCGGGAACCGCGGACGATGGTGTTCTTCGAGGCCCCGCATCGCACCGTGGACACGCTCCGAGCGATGAGCGATGCCCTCGGCGCCGACCGCCGAGCGGCGGTCTGCCGCGAGCTGACCAAGACGTACGAAGAGGTCGTCCGCGGCACCCTCGCCGACCTGGTCGGATGGGCGGCCGGCGAGGTCCGCGGCGAGATCACCCTGGTCGTCGCCGGCGCGCCGCAGAGCACGACCGACCTGCCTGACGCGGCGGCCGAGGTGGCCGGCCTGGTCGCTACCGGCGTACGGCTGAGGTCGGCGGTCGCCGAGGTCGCCGAGCGGACCGGCGTCGCGAAGAATGCGCTCTATGCAGCGGCCCTGGATCAAAAGACTCACAGCTGACTGAACCTAAGATGTGCCGGTGCCCAGCGAGTTGCTCGACGACGCGCCCGCCCGGCCCGTCGCCGACGATGAGCAGGCGAGTGCCCAGCCGCGCCGTAAACACCGCCTGCTACCGGCTCCCGCGACCCCCGACCCCACCGCCAGCACGGTGGACCGGCTGCAGATCCCGCCGCTGACCGACCGGCTGACCGGCTGGCTCGTCACGCTCGGGATCACCGCCGTCGCGTTCGTCATCCGCTTCGTCGGGCTGGCCAACCCGAACAAACTCGTCTTCGACGAGACCTACTACGCCAAGGACGCGTATTCGCTGCTCACCTCGGGATACGAGCGGCAGTGGCCCGACAACGCGAACTCCTCGATCGTCGCCGGCCACGTGGATGTGATGAAGACGGCGGCGTCGTTCATCGTCCACCCGCCGGTCGGGAAGTGGCTGATCGCGTCGGGCGAGGCCCTGTTCGGGATGAACTCGTTCGGCTGGCGGTTCGCCTCCCTGATCTTCGGCACGCTGCTGATCCTGGTCACCATCCGGCTGGTTCGCCGAGTCTCCCGCTCGACCCTGATCGGCGGCATCGCCGGTCTGCTGCTGACCTTCGACGGGCTCGCGTTCGTGATGTCGCGGACCGCCCTGCTGGACATCTTCCTGGCGTTCTTCGTCGTCGCCGCCGTCGCCTGCCTGGCCGCCGACCGGGACTGGTTCCGTAACAAACTGGCCGACCACCTGAACGCCACCGGGCAACCCGATCTGGCCGGTCGCTTCGGACCGGCACTGATCGTCCGGCCGTGGCGGATCGCCGCCGGGCTCTGCTTCGGTCTCGCGCTCGGCACCAAGTGGAACGCGCTCTACATCCTGGCCGCGTTCGCCGTGCTGTCGCTGGCCTGGGACGTCGGCGCGCGTCGGCTCGCCGGGGCCGGCCGGCGCTCGACCACCGCGATCGTCCGGGACGGCGTGCCGGCGTTCGTCTCGCTGATCGTGCTGTCCGGACTGGTGTACGTCGCCAGCTGGGCAGGCTGGTTCGCCACCTCCGGCGGGTACGACCGTGACTGGGGTGCCAACAATCCGGACGCCGGGACGACGAAGGCGTTCGGCCGCGCGTTCGCCTCGTTCCTGCACTACCAGCACGACATCTGGAACTTCCACACCGGCTCGTTCATCATGAACGCCCAGCACACCTACCGGGCCAACCCGATCGGCTGGCTGGTGCTCGCCCGCCCGCTGGGCATCGACGCGGTGAACAACATCCAGCCGGGCAGCAGCGGCTGCAAGGGTCCGGACACCTGTCTCAGTGTGATCAGCGCGATCGGCACGCCGGCGCTCTGGTGGGGCGCGGTGTTCGCCCTGATCGCTGCGCTCATCCTCTGGGTCGGCGGCCGGGACTGGCGGTTCGGCATTCCCGTGGTCGGCGTGCTGAGCGGGTGGCTGCCCTGGTTCCAGTACGAGGCCCGCCCGCTGTTCTTCTTCTACGCGATCGTGATCATCCCGTTCTCCGTGATGGCCGTCGCACTGTGTCTGGGCAAGCTGCTCGGGCCCGACGAACCGTCCGACCGGAGGATGATCGGCGCGATCCTCGCCGGAGCGTACGTCGCGCTGGTCGGGGCCAACTTCGCCTACATCTATCCGATCCTGACCGACCAGGTGATCCCGCACTCGAAGTGGCTGGCCCGGATGTGGCTCCGCAGCTGGATATAGGCCCTTCTGATTGCTCCGCTCGGCAAGCCTCGCTCTGCGCTCCGCTTCAAGGCTCAGCGTCGGCGGTGGCCAGGAATCCGCGGTTCCTCACCACGATTCACCCGATCAGGTTGATGTCCGGCGACAGCGGCTGTGGGAGGGTTGCGGCATCGGGGCGGACAGGCATGCTCCTCGGAAGGCTGGACCACAGATGACTGACGACACCTCGGCGATCGACCTCGAGGCGCGCATCGCCCGCTTGGAGGCGGAGAACAGTGCGCTCCGCCAGCAGGTCGGGGTCGAACCCGCACCGGCGACCGCGCCACCCGCGACGGCGTCGACGCAACCCCGCAAGACGGGCCGCTGGCGGCCGTTCGTCGCCGTGATCCTCATCGTGATCGGGTGCGTCCTCGCCCCGCTCGCGGTGGTGTCGGGCTGGGCCAAGGCGACGCTGACCGACACCGACAGCTTCGTGGCGACGTACGCGCCGCTGGCGAAGGATCCAGCCGTCCAGGCCTACGTCGTCAACGAGACGATGGACGTGATCAACCAGAACGTGGACGTCTCGGGGCTGACCGGCGAGGTGATCGACGGGATCAAGGGGCTCGGTGTACGGCCCCGGGTCGGCCAGGCCCTCGACCTGCTCAAGGCGCCCGCCACCCAGGGCATCGAGAGCATGTTGCAGCGCGGGGTCGAGACGTTCGTGACCTCCGACGCGTTCGGCACCGCCTGGCAGCAGGCGCTGCGGATCAGCCATACTCAGCTCGAAGCCACCCTGAGCAACGATCCGGCCGCTCTGCTGAAGGCGCAGAACGACGGAACGATCGGCATCGAGATCGGTCCGATCATCGACCAGGTCAAGCAGTCGCTGGTGGACCAGGGAATCACCGTCGCCTCCCGGATACCTTCGGTGAACAAGACGATTCCGATCGCGCAGGCCACCAACCTGCCGACCGCCCAACTCGCCTACCGGGCGGTCGTCGCGGCCGGGAGCTGGTTGATCTGGGTGGCGTTGATCATGCTCACGGCCGGCGTGCTGGTGTCGAAGCACCGGGCCCGCACCCTGATCTGGACCGCTGTCGGCCTCGGGCTGGCGATGTCGGTGCTGCTGATCGGATTCACCAGCGGCCGGGCGATCCTGACCACCACACTGCCCCCGAGCGTGGTCCCGACGAACGTGCTCAACCTGCTCTACAACACCGTGGTCACACCGATGCAGGACACCGCAACGGTCACCCTCGTGCTCGCGATCGTGGTCGCGATCGTCGCCTGGCTGTTCGGACCGTTCGGCCTGCCGCGGCGGCTGCGCGGTCTGTACATCGACGGGATCGGAAGCCTGCGCGGTTCGGCCGAGGCCCGCGGGGTGACCACCGGCCGGGTCGGCGAGTGGTGCTACGCCCAGCGTCGGTTGCTTCAGGTCCTGGTCGGACTGGGCGCCGCCGCTGCGCTGATCTTGCTTCGCCCGTTGAGCATCGGGGAGATCTTCGGGACGCTGATCGTCGCCCTGATCGTGTTGATCATCCTCAGCGTGGTCGAACGGCCGCCGGGTGTCGCCGGGCAGTTGGCCGAGGACGTACCGGTCGATCCGACGGTTCCCCTGCCAGGCACCTGATCCGGCGGCTGACGCGCGTCCGGTCAGAACGCGTACGGGCCGAACCGCATGATCGCCACGAACGCTGCCAGGGCGAACAGGACGGCGTTGACCACGATCAGCTGCGGCTCCTTGCGCCGCGCGTGGACCACCGCGGCGAGCACCATGGTGATCGCCAGTCCGGTCGCGGCCAGCGGGGTCAGAATCGGTGCGATGTGCAGCGCCGCGGGCAGGATCAGCCCGATGGCACCGAGGACTTCCATCAGCCCGATGAACTTGACGGTGCGGGCCGAGAAGTCTTCGACCCAGGCCAGGTTGGCGGCGAGCTTCTCCTTCGGCCGGGTCAGCTTCAGCGTGCCGGCCGAAACGAAGACCGCGGCCAGTACGCCGGCCGCGATCCAGAGCGCGATGTTCACCAGTTCTCCCATGACTTGAAGGTTCAATCAGTCTATCGGATTGAGTTGAACAGTCAAGTTATTTCCGATGTCGGTTCAGCCGCGCGAGGGGAACGTTCGCAGCAGGGTCTTGCCGATGGTCGCGCGACTCTCGATGGCGGCGTGGGCCGTCGCGGCCTGCGAGAGGTCGAATACCTGTCCCACCGTCGGCCGGAGTCCTCCCGAGGCGACGCGTTCGAGCGCATCCGTTGCCAGCTCCACCTGCCGCCGTACGTCCAACGCGGCGAGCGAGACCCAGCGCACGTCCTCTCGCCCGGATTCTCCCGTCGAGTCGATCAAGCCGGCGCCGGCGGCGGCCCCGAACGAGCAGAACGAGCCGCCTGCCCTGACCAGCGACAGCCCGGCTCTTCCGATGCCGCCGCCGACCCCGTCGAAGACGAGGTCCAGCTCACCGACGCGTCGACGGACGACGTCCGGCCAGGACGGATCGGAGTAGTCGATCGTGACGTCGGCGCCCAGCTCGGCGGCTACGGCGAGCTTCGCCGCGCCACCGGCGGCACCGATCACCCGGCCCCCCGCGCCGGAGACCAGCTGTACGAGAAGCCCACCGACGCCGCCCGCGGCGGCCTCGACCAGCACCGTACGTCCCTCGACGTCTCCGACAGCATTCATCAGCGCCAGCGAGGTCCGGCCGTCGGCGACGATGGCCACTGCCTGGTCCAGCGGCGTGCCGTCGGCCACGGGGATGACCCGCGGAGCGTCCGCGACGGCCCGATCGGCGTACCCGCCGCGGCCGGAGAGGCTCGCCGTCACCCGTCGTCCGAGCAGGCCGGGATCCACGTCCGGCGACAACCCGATCACGACACCGGCGACACTGTTGCCGAGCACCACCGGCAGCTGCGGGCGCATGCCCTCCACCGGCGGACGTCCCGCGCGGAGCTGGGTGTCCACGAAGGTGATTCCGGCGAAGGACACGTCGATCAGCACCTGGCCGGGGCCGGGAACGGGATCGTCCAGCTCGACGAGCTCCAGGACGTCCGGCGGCCCGAACTCGCTGAGCTGCACAGCACGCATCCCGGTCCTCTCCTCGGCCGATTCGCCCAGCCTGCACTGTGAAGCTCGGTTGAGGTCAAGAGCGGTGCGCAGTGCCGGGACCGGCCACGTGAGCACGGGAGGCAGATGGAATTGCACCATCGCGACCCAGGGGGTCTCCGGGAACTCACCCCGGTGAGCACTCCCGCGCTCGCCGCCGACGCTACAGTCGTCCGGCTCCGTTGCACGAGCGAGTTTCCGCAGAAGCCGGCCGGCATCGATCATGTCGCGTACAACGCAAAGGGACTGGAGCTGTCGGACGATAGGTGTCGGGCACGGATTCGGCCGCCGTGTTCGTCCGACCTCGAGAGGTGGTAGGTGCATGGCTCAGCCAGCGCTTCGACACGACTCGGCCGACCGGAGCATGTGCTGGTGTTGCGGTCGTGCGGAGGCGGCAGAAGAGCTCGTCCATCTGGGTACGCATCCCGAGGTCGGAGTTTGCCTACGCTGCGCGCACTTCTTGCACCAACAGGCGCGTCCGTCTGGAGGATGAGCGCACCCGCTCGCCGCTGGCTGCAGCTCGGGACGGAATGCGGACCATCCGTGGCCTCGTGATGCGCCACGACCTCCACCACAAGCCGGTGATCGGCCCGATTCTCCGCTGGCTCGGACCACGCGTTCCCTGACGTGGGTTCGATCACGGCGGCGAACCGACAGATGACCTGGTCGAAACCCTCGGCTTCGCGCCGCTGGACGACCCGGCCGCCCAACTCCTGTTCCGGTTCGTGGCGCCCGACGACAACGCCGCAGCCGCGGTATCGGCTGGTTGTCGCTCGCATGATCAGTAAGTGGCGACACGCCTCAGGCTCCCGATCGCTGTGGCGTGGACGTGGACGTGGACGATTTTCGTAGTTTCAGGTAACCGAGCTCGGTCGGAGTGGAGATTCGTCACACCACGTCGTACAGGGACGGGGACGCGCAACGCCATCCCCTTGAACGTCAGGGGTTGTCTCTGACCGCGAATGCCGAACTGACCAGCGCGGCGGTTCTGACAGATCATTGCGCAACATCCCCCGCCGGTGCGGCGGATCGGGTGGCCGATCCAATGCCCGCCGCACCAGACGATCTTGGCACCCAACACGAGAGGCCTGCGGCCTCCGCTTCGAGCGCGTCTGCGGGAGATTTGGTGCGGCCACTGCAAGGCGGCCGCACGAACCATCATCGCGGCGCCCATGCGCCTGCTGGGCGCCGACGGCCTGAATTGTCGGTGACACTTCGCCGACACCTTCGTGACGTCCACCCACCGTGCGGGGGTCGTCCACCGACGTCCGTACGGTCCGGTCGAGCGCAGTAACCACTACGTTGGCCGGCGCTGCCGCCTTGCGGGCGTCACGGGTGCGCCCCGCGACGGTGCTTTGGATCGGAACTGCGCCGAGTGAGTCAAGGGCCCAGAATTCGCGAACCCCTTCGCGGGCGTCCTGGGGTCCAGCCGCGGTCTGCCGGTCGCTGCAGTACGTCACATCACGGGGCGGCATCCGACAGCTCGGGAGGCTGACGACAGAGGCTCCGACCGTGTGACACACTCTCGCTGCCGATCTGCGGCGACTCGACGACGAAAGGCAAACCTGATGAGTGACAAGGACAAGGACGACGCCACACAGGATCTGTACGTGGCCGCGTACGGCGATCCCAGCACGGCCGAAGAGGATTGGAATGCGTTGAAAGGAGCTCGCGGCCGACGACGTGATCAAGGTCGAGGCGCTGGCCCTGGTGAACCGAGACAGCGACGGCAAGGTCCACGTCAAGGACACCACGAACGAACCCGGCATCGGAGCGGTGGTCGGCGGCATCGGCGGCGCTCTGGTCGGCTTGATCTTCCCGCCGGCGCTGCTGGCTTCGGCCGCGGTCGGGGCAGGGATCGGTGCGGGTACCGGCACGGTCATTGACCGGGTAACGAAGCGGAAGATCAAGTCCGACGTCGAGTGGGCCGTCCCGGTCGGTGGCTCAGGGATCGTGGTGGTCTTCGACGAGCAGTGGGTGAGCGAGGTGGAGAAGGCCCTGACCCGAGCGGACAAGATCTCCCGAAACCACCTCCACGACGACGAAGCGGACGCCACGAAGTAGCAGATCGACAACGTAGCAGCCGCTGCGCGAGTGGTCGATATCGTGGGTGCGGCGGGCATTGGACCGGCCATCCAATACCGCCGCACCGCGTGGCCAAGCGCACGAATCCAGCCTCGTTGGGCTGCAGCAGGCTGCTCGGATGGGGCGCCTCCCGGTCGGGCGAGCCATGCACGGGCGAGGCCACGGAGGCGGACCACGCTGCTGCGGTCGGATCACGCTCGGCACCCGCATGCGAGTGCTCCGGGGTGACTCGACTTGACCACCGGCGCCGACTCGGGTCCTGATCCGGCGCGCCGATCAAGTGCAGGCCGGCGGATCGCGCATTATGGAATGCTGGCAGTCATGGCAATCAAAGATCACCAGATGTCGGGCTCTGCGGCTCATGGCATCAGCTTCTTCGCCGGCTTGCTGCTGATTCTTGCCGGGGTGTTCCAGGCCCTCGAGGCGCTCTCGGCGATCGTGCACGACCAGTATCTGGTGGTCGCGCCGCGATACATCTACACCTTCGACCTGACGGCCTGGGGTTGGATCCATCTCCTGATCGGACTGGGCTTGGTTGCGATCGGCATCTGCCTGCTGCTCGGTCAGGGATGGGCCCTGATGGCCGGTATCGTGATCGCCGGGATCTCGGCCGTGGTCAACTTCACCTGGCTGCTCTACTCCCCGTTCTGGGCGATCCTGCTGATCGCGGTCGACCTGCTCATCATCTGGGCGCTCGCCTCGGCGCGCGCCCAAACGAAAGCCAACTAGCCAACTCGTTGGCCGGTGATCACGCGTCCCATGTCCATACCAGCTGTCAGGTGGTATGGACATGGTTACCGCAAGAAAGCCGTCACGTGTCACCCTCCCCGACCTGGGACGTAGCTACTTCGTCGAGACAGCGGCGGAGGCTGGACGCGTGGTGGATCAGTTGATTGGCGGCGGGTATGAGGCGTATGCAGAGCCGCTCATGCAGGGGTTCGTCGTGCATGTCGTCACAGCAGCTCCTTCTGTGACGATCGAGGAGATATTCGTGCGGCACGCGCCGTCGGCTCGGAGCAGTGAGTCTGGTTGCACGCGGTAGTGGTTACTCCGCCAGCTCCAACCGAAGACTGATCGGCGTCAGACCGAGGACTCGGAGCCGGTGCAGCAAGGCACAGACCTCTCGAGGCCGGTTGAGTTGAGCCACAATCAGTGTGCGCAGCCAGCATGTCCGGATCGATGTCGTCCTGCACGATGAGTGCGGGTGCCGACTCGTCCGCATCTTGCGGGCGAGGACCGGCCCGCAGCGAGCGAGCGAGGACAGGGAATTTCGTACGGGGCCTCGTGCATGTGGAGGTCGCACATTGTCGGCACGCCCTCGAGTGTTGGATTTCGTCGATCCCTTCGTCCCGAACTGCGCGGAATGGCCGCGTGGGAGTGCTCCTCGGCTCGGCCAACCGGCCATCGACTCGCAAGTCGGTGCGGTTGTTGCGGCACTCCTGTGCTTGCAAGCTCCTTGGCTCCTGGTCACAGGGGCCCCCCAGAGGGCCGGGGATCCGCACAGCCACCCGCGACAGGTGATTCGACCCGGCGCATACGCATGGTGCACTCGGCATTGGCTTGGAAAGGGTTGGGACGTGACTGCAGACCAGTTGTTGGCGGCGCTGTTCAACGCGGGGATTGCGATCTCGGTGGGCGCCACCGTCTTGTCGCTGGGCATGAGCTTCACCGTGCGCAAGCTGGTGGCGCCGCTGCGCCGTGTCGGGCTCGTCATTGCGATGGTGGTGCTGAACGTGCTCGTGATTCCGGCCGCGGCCTGGGGTATCGCCCTGATATCGCCGATGGAGGATCAGTACGTGCCGGGGTTGGTCCTGGCGACCCTCGGCGCGGGCAGCGCAGCGTCGTTGAAGGCGGCCCAGCTGGCGAAGCGAGCCGACCTGCCGCTAGCCGTGTCGGTGGCCGTTGTGCTCCAGCTGGCCAACATCGTTGCCGTCCCTCTGTGGGCAGGGCAGGTGGTCACCGGCGCGTCGATCAGCGCGTGGGACATCGTCAAGAGCTTGCTCGCCTTGGTTCTTTTGCCTTTGGTGGTGGGCCTGGTCATCCGCGGCCGGTACGCCGACCACGCAGCGGAATGGCAGGCGCTGTTGGTCAAGGCAGCCAACTTCGCGCTGGTGATCGCGCTGTCAACGGGCATCGCGGCGAACTGGAGCACGATCAAATCGATGTTCGGATCGTGGGTCATCGTCACCGCGATCATCATCGTCGTCATCGCAGGGGGATTCGGTCTGCTGCTGGGTGTGCTCGCGGGCGGCAAGGGCGCGGAGGTCCGGACGACGACCGGTCTCGTGTCGATCTTCCGCTTCGGCTCCTTGGGGCTGATCATTATCGGCGCTCAACTTCAAGGCAATCCGATCTATCTTGGTCCAGCCATTACCTTTGCGCTCATCGACTTCATCCTTCCGCTGATACTCGCCGTGGAGATCGGGCGTCGGGCCGGAATGTCCAGCGCAGCTGCAAACACGGCGCCAACCGACCCTCCGACCCGCTGAAGAAGTCCTGAGCGGCGTCCACGGATTTGGCTGTGGGCTGATTCGGACGCTTCCACGCTTGCATGAGCAATACGTGCTGGAGATGCCGAGTCCCATCTCACATGCGGAGTGCCCCTGCAACAACGAGGACGAACCTGAGGTCGCAGCGCATTGCCGATGGCAGCGGACTCATCGGCGCTGTGCCGACCACACCTTCCGCGTTCTCCGCGGCGCTGCCGCAGCTCGGCCAGAACCTCACGCAGGTTCGGGCGGCGGACGGTCCCGACACGACCGAGCGGTTGCCGTCTCTTGACCAGCGACGGGCAGATCCCGGGCTCCAAGAACCCTGCCGTGCGCACCCCGATCGCCGAGACAAAACTCGGGAAGCCGACGCGCCCCGCCCCCATCCAGCCACCGGCGAATGCGCTGGACAGCGGACCGCGCCCCGTCCTGTCACTCACCGGCGACGCCGACCCGGTCGCCGCCCAGCAGGCGAGCGAAGCCGCCCTTGGCGAAGTCGGCGCCCGGGTCAGCGAATCCGACGGCGAAGCCGCCGCGGATCACGGCGAGAACACGGTCGCCCAGGCCGCGCCTGCCGTACGGATCAGCCCCACGCCGATCACCGTTCCGCCGGTCACCCTCACCGCGCTCGCGCCGTCGGCCGTCACCAGCCCGCAATCCCCCTCCATGAAACAGGCCGAATCGAGTCTTAGTGGCTGGCTCGCCGGGCGCAGCACAGACGCGAGCGCGACGTTGCGGACCCAGCAGGACGCCGGCCGCGAACGGATCGACCAGAGCATCGGCGAGGGCCGCAAGCACGTCGACGAGGCCACCGCGGACACCACAGCCCGGCAGCAGAGTGTCGCAAGCGCCGCACGGCAGGACGTCGCCGGCGAGCGCGAGCGTTGGACCTCGGCGATTCGCAGCATGCACGCCCAGTACGCGGCGTCCACCCGCTCGAAGCTTGCCGCACTTGACGGCCACGTGAAAGGGACCGTCGACGAGGCCGACCGCGGTGCGAAACAGGAGTACGCCCACGCCGACCAGGCCGCCCAGGCCGAACAGGCCAGAACCTGTCCCTGCTGGATCGGGCCGCAGGTGTCTTCGCGAAGCTCAGGCAGGCGGTCGGCGGATTCTTCGATCGCGCCAAGGAGGCCGTCAAGGGCCTGTACGACGCGGCCCGGTCGAAGGTTTCCGGCCTGATCGGTGGATTCGCCGACGCAGTGCGGGCCGGAGCCGCCGCAGTCGCCGAACGCGTCAAGGCCGCCGCCGCGCGGGCCAAGACCGCCATCGTCGCGAAAGTCCAGGCTGCCGTCGCTGCGGTAAAGGCGGGCGCGACGCGGCTGCTGTCCCTCGGTCGGCGGGTCCTCGACCGCATCGCCGGCGTCGTGCGCGCTGGTCTCGCCGCGGTCGCGAGGGCTACCCGCTCTGCCATGGACGCCCTAGCGAGGGCCGCTGCATCGGTGAAGAAGGCGCTGGCTGCCGTCGGACAACTGATGGCGAAGTTGGCGGTGTACGAACCACTCCCGGACGGCCTCTACAACTGGTCCGAGCGGTGGCAGAAGCTTGCAGACAGCCTGGCCGCCGGTGCGGTCACCGCCAGCATTGGCGGCGCAGGCGCCTCCAAAGACACACCGCCGCCGACAGGTTCCGACCCCCTCGCTACCGGTCCGGGGCTGATTCGCGCCGCTTGCATGAGCAATACGTGCTGGAGATGCCGAAGAGCGAGGACCGGCCCGCAGCAGCGCAGCGAGCGGAGCGAGCCGTCTTGGTCCGCACCGACGCCGACTTGCGCGTCTGATGTCGCCGGCACTTGGTGCGCGGTCGGTGGGGACGATGATGCCGAACGGGATCGAACGGTGGTTCGTCTATCTCAGGACTGAACGTCGGCAGTCGGATGGCTCGATCCGACGCTATCGGGCCTCGGTGGCGTTGATACGAGGGAAGCGACCATCGGCGTGTGTGCGATGTTCTCGCACAGAACGGTGAGTGCTTGGTTGTCGCGATGCCAGCGCGAGCTTGCGACGGAGTTCGCCTGGTGGGTGGCCGAGCACCGGCGATCATTGGGGGGCGCGAATCGTTGGGTAGGCGTGGCGGCCGGCGGACAATCCGGTGAGGCCCTGGGCGTCGACTGCCGCGCGGCCGGAGCCTCGCCGAGTAGGAGTCAGCGTCACGGCGACGGTATGGCCGGCGTCGATGAGTGGCTGGACGAGCTGGCTGCGGATGCTTTCGACGCCGCCGGCGCTCGCGGCGACGACGCCAATCGTGCTCACTGAACGGCTCGGCGCCGTTCCGCGAGCCGGAGCAACGCGGAGTGTCGCCCGATGTGACGGGTGCGCGTCTGTGCAAGGTCTTCACGGTGTGCACGGCCTGACTGAGATGCGGCCGTCTAGCGAGGACGAGTTGGCGGAGGTCTGTCGACCGGATCAGGGCTCGGTCGACGGTTCTCGCGGATGTGACGCTGATCGCTGGCTGGACGGTGCTGCGGTTGGGGCGAGCTTCGGGCTGTGCGTGTCTGCGACGTGCAGGAGCTTCCGTCGCCTGCTTTCTGGGTGGCGCGTTCGCCGCGACCGAAGGCGTGCAAGGTCAAGGTGACGAAGTCTCGGAAGTCGCGGCGGGTGCCGGTGGCGGATCGGGTGCTGCCGATGGTTCGACGGATGGCGGCCGGGCAGTCACGCGGACGCTCCCTTGTTCGTGACGGAGATCCGGGCATCCAGCTGCACGCGACAGCATTCAAGCGGACGCTCGATGGCCAGCGGTGGCGAGGGTCGGCGGATTCACGATCTGCGGCACACGGCGGCGTGCCTGTGGCTGGCTCGTGGCGTCGATCCGGTGACCGTGCAGGCGTGGATGGGGCACGCCTCGATCGCGACGACGAACCTGTATCTGCACCACCTCGGAACGGCTGCTGACCAGGCTGGATTGGCCCGTCTGAATGCTCGGGGGCCGCGGGGGTCCGCAATCGCGGGTCGGGTCGGAATGACACATGGGAGCTCGACGATGCAGGAGTCGTTCGGCCTGGTCAGCCGCGGTTTTGGTGGGTGGAGCTAAGGGGATTCGAACCCCTGACCTTCTCGTTGCGAACGAGACGCGCTACCAACTGCGCCATAGCCCCAGGCTGGTCGCGGCGGGGGTGAGCCCGGCGGAACAGCACGGTGACTTTACCACCTGATCGGGACGCTCCCGACACGAAAACCGTCAGGCGGAGGCGATGTCCTGCGAGCCGGCCTCATCCTCGGGGAGCGAGTCGCGAGCCTCCGCCGCAACCTCGGGCTGCTCGGGGGCATCGGCGGTCACCGGATGGGCCGGGGTCGCCACCTGCGGACCGGACAGGTCGATCGTCCGGACCGTACGCGGCGCCAGCGGCTTCGACACGTACGTCGGCATGGTGATCGGCACCGGGTCCCACAGGGCGTTCCGGACCGGCTTCGGCGCGGCGGTCGCCTGCTCCGCGGCCGCGACCTTCTCGATCTCCTTCTCGACCTTCTTGCGGCCGAGGAAGACGGTCTTCTCGTGGCCGCCGGAGACGATCGCCTCATACCGCTGGTCCAGCCGCTTGGCCATCACGTGCACGCTGATCCGGGACACCGCGACGAAGGCCACCAGCAGCGCACCCGGAATCGCGACGCTCCACCACGGCAGCCAGCCGACGGCGCAGACGCCGATCACCAGGCTGATCACAGCCAGCAGGCCGAGGAGCACCCGCCGACGCCGGCCGGCTGCCAGCCGGTCGAGGCGCCGAAGATCCGCGATCGCCGCGCGGCGGGTCAAAGGCGTCGAGACCTCGTACTCCGCGATCGGTGCGAGGTCCTGGTCGAGCAGCGGCGCCGTACCGTGCCGGACGACGTGCACGTTGTCGGAGAACCGGTCGGCAGGGTCGATCTCGGTATCGGTCTCGTCAGCCCGCCGACGAACGAAGTGAGGAACCAGATAGGCCAGCCAGGCGATCGCTATCGCCGCGAAAATCACACCGGTCGTCCCCACACCCCAGACCGTAGGGTGCGACAGCACGCTCACGGCCCATCTCGGTCGGTGTGTCGCCGGTCTCAGTGAACTTTGATCAACTCGTGCCGAGATCCCAGCGCCGGAGCAGGCCCTCCGGCACCTCCTCGGCGTTCAGCGCGAAGACCAGATGATCACGCCACTCGCCGTCGATGTGCAGATAGCGCGGCCGCATGCCCTCCGGCCGGAACTGCAGCTTCTCCACCACCCGCAGGCTTTTCGTGTTCTCGGGCCGGATCGCGATCTCGATCCGGTGCAGCCGCATCACCTGGAAGCAGTAGTCGGTCGCCAGTGCGACCGCGGTCGGCATCAGCCCCCGCCCGGCCCAGCGCTGATCAAGCCAGTAGCCGATCTGGCCCCAGGACGCCGACCCGCCGACGATTCCGCTGACCGTGAGTTGACCGGCGAGCACCGGCCGCCGATCACCCGGGTCGTAGTGCAGCAGCCACGGCAGCACGCGGCCCTCCCGGGCCTGCCGCCCGAACATCCTGACGAGTCCGTTGTACGTCGCCGGTCCCGACTGCGAGCCCGGCGGCAGTGTCGCCTCCCAGGGTTGCAGCCAGCTGTGGTTGCGCCGCCGGACCTCTTCCCAGGCGGCCCGGTCGCGCTGCCGCATCGGCGTCAGGCTGATCGGGCCGTGCGAGATCGTCACCGGCCAGCGGTGCGAGCCGAGCCTGGTCAGCTCCGATCCCGACCTGGACTGCCCGAGTCCGGGCCCCACCTCAGTGGTCTCCGCCTCTGAGCTGGTCGACGGCGTGCCGCAGCACCGGTCCGAGCACGGCCATTCCGTCCCGGGCACCACCGCTGGAGCCGGGAAGATTGACGATCACCGTACGCCCGGACGTGCCCGCCAGTCCGCGGCTCAGCATCGCCGTCGGCACCCCATGCTGCGACACCGTAGCGGGCGATCTCGGCCGCCAGATAGGGCAACTGGCGATCCAGCAGCGCGGCGGTCTGCTCGGGGGTCGCGTCGGTCGGGTTCAGCCCGGTGCCGCCGGTGGTGATCACCACGTCGGCACCCTCGGACAGCGCGGCCCGCAGCGCTTCGCCGACCGCGTCCCCGTCCGGCACCACCCGCGGCCCCCAGACCTCGAAGCCCAGCTCGGCCAAGGCATCGGCGATGATCGGCCCGGACTTGTCCTCGTACACCCCGGCGGCGGCCCGGCTCGACACGGTGATCACCACAGCGGTCCCTTTTTTCGGTTCGCTCGCGCCTACCCGATGCTCGCTCACGGCTCGCGCCGCCAGTCGCCGCTCCGGCCACCGGACTTGCTCAACACGCGTAGGTCCGTGATCACCGCGGCCTTGTCGACCGCCTTGATCATGTCGACCAGGCTGAGTGCGGCGACGCTGACCGCGGTCAGCGCCTCCATCTCGACGCCGGTCCGGTCGGTGGTCTTCACCGTGGCAGTGATCATCACGCCCTCGTCGAGCACTTCGGCGACGACGTCGACCCCGCTGAGTGACAGCGGATGGCAGAGCGGGATGAGGTCCGAGGTCCGCTTGGCCCCTTGGATACCGGCGATCCTGGCCACGGCCAACGCATCGCCCTTCGGCACCGTGCCGTCCCGGAGCGCCGCCACACACTCGGCGTTCAGCCGGACGAAACCCGCCGCCGAGGCGGTCCGGGCGGTCACCGCCTTCGCGGAGACGTCGACCATCCGCGCCTCGCCGGCCGGATTCAGGTGCGGGAAATCGGACATCGACGAGTCAGCCGATCAGTGGTGGTCGGCGATCATCCAGACCGAGACCTCGTCGCCGTTGCCGACCAGGTCGGTGTCCTCGGGCAGGATGACCAGCGCGTTCGCCTTCGCGAGATCCCCCAGCAGGTGGGAGCCGTGGCCGCCGATCAGCGACACCTGACGCCGGCCGTCGTCGTCGACGCTGACATGCCCGCGGGCGAACTGACGCTTGCCTGGTATCGACGGCATCGCATGGCCGGCCCGGCAGCGGACCTCGGTCCGGACGTACGGGGTCGAGCCCATCATCTTCCGCAGCACGGGCCGGACGAACACCTCGAACGAGACGAACGCGCTCACCGGATTGCCCGGCATCATGATGATCGGAACCTCGTCCTCACCGATCAGGCCGAAGCCCTGCGGCTTGCCCGGCTGCATCGCGACGGCGGCGAAGTCGGTCCGGCCGAGCTCGGGCATCACCTGCTTGATCACGTCGTAGTCGCCCTGGCTCACCCCGCCGGTGGTGAGGATCAGGTCGGCCCGGATCAGCTGATCGGTGATCACCTCGCGAACCTGCTCGGGATCGTCGCCGACCCGGCCGACTCGGTAGACCTGGGCACCGGCCGCACGGCAGGCTGCGGCCAGCAGGAAGGAGTTGGAGTCGTAGATCTGGTGCTCGGTCTCCCGCAGATAGCCAGGCTCGGCCAGCTCGGAGCCGGTCGAGATGACCACCACCCGGGGCCGCGGCCGGACCATCACAGCGTCCATCCCCATCGCGGCGAGCAGCGCGATGTCGCGCGGGCCCAGCTGGTCCCCGGCTTGATAGATCACCGTGCCGGCGGTGACGTCCTCGCCGACCCGACGGAAGTGCTGACCGTACTCCGATGGCGCGCTGATCGTCACGGTCACGTCGCCGCGATCGGTGTTCTCGTACGGTGCGATCGCGTCGGCGCCCTCCGGGATCGGCGCGCCGGTCATGATCTTCATCGCGGTACCCGGCGCCAGCGGGTGCGGCGCGGCCTGGCCGGCCGCGATCTCACCGACCACTGGCAGCACCACGGGTCCGTCCGGGCTCGCCCGCTCCACGTCGGCCGCCAGCACCGCGTACCCGTCCATCGCCGAGTTGTCGAACCCCGGCAGGTTGAGGGTGGCGACCACGTCTTCGCAGATGCTCAGATCGATCACGTCGAGCAGTTGCTGCCGGAACGGCGGCAGCTCGGCCACCATGCTCAGCAGGTAGTCGCGGTGGTCGTCGACCGACCGCATCCCGTTCTCGCCGGGTAGCGGGGCATTCGGGAGCGGGACAACCGTCTGGGTGGTCGCCTCCGGCTCGTGGGACTTACGTCGACCGAACAGCGGCATGCGCCCACCCTACGGTGCGTGGCGCCCGGTCCCCGCGGTTGCGGGCGGGGGTCGCGGAGATTTAGAACGGTTGGCTACCTGAGAGGTAGCCAACCGTTCTAGATCTCACTGGACCTCCGTCAGGCGGCCGGCCAGTCGGTCAGCCAGACCGTCGTCTCGCCGGGCAGTAGGCCGCCGGGAAGCGGTCCGCTGGCCAGCCGGATCACGCCGTCGGGCAGCTCGACCGGCTCGGTGCCGAAGTTGCTGACGCAGTGCCAGCCGCCCGGCCGGACGAAGTGCAGCACGTCGTCGCGGCCGGTCTCGACCCAGGACAGCTCCTCCGTGGTCTGCAGCTGGTGCCGGAGCCGGAGCGCCTCGCGATAAACCTCGAGCGTCGAGTCCGGCGAGCCCTGCTGCGCCGTCACGGCCGTCCGGGAGAACGAGCGCGGCTGCGGCAGGTGGGCGTGCACCTCACCGAAGCCGTACGAGTGGCCCGCGCCGTCCCACGGCAGCGGCACCCGGCAGCCGTCCCGGCCCTTCTTGGCGTTGGCCGTCCGGAGCCAGATCGGGTCCTGGAGCGCCTCCCGCGGGATGTCGGCGACCTCGTGCAGGCCGAGCTCTTCGCCCTGGTAGAGGTACGACGAACCGGGCAGCGCCAGCATCAGCAGCGTGGCCGCCCGGGCCCGGCGCAGGCCCTGAGCCTCGTCGACCGCCGGCTGCATGCCGTCGCTCATCAGCCACTCGTCGTAGTCGGTGCCGGCCGGCAGGCCGTACCGGGTCGCGTGCCGGACCACGTCGTGGTTGGACAGCACCCAGGTCGAGGACGAGCCGGTCTTGGCCGCCTCGTTCAGGCAGAACGTGATCACGTCGTGGAACTGCTCGGCCGAGTAGTCGGCCTTCAGCAGGTCGAAGTTGAACGCCTGGCCCAGCCCGGTCGGCCGCGCGTACAGCGAGCGCCGCTCGCTGGGGGCGTACGCCTCGGCGACCGCGGTCCGCGGCGGGTCGTACTCCTCGAACACCTCGCGCCACTCGGCGTAGATCTCGTGGACCTCGTCGCGGTCGTAGAGCGGGTCGGACGCCGTCCACCGGCACGCCCTCGTCCTCGAGCGTCGGCTTGCTGCGCAGCGGCCAGGACAGGTCCTTGGCCAGCGCGTGCGCGACATCGACCCGGTAGCCGTCGACGCCGCGGTCGGCCCAGAACCGCAGGGTGGTCTTGAAGTCCTCGCGGACCTCCGGGTTGTCCCAGTTCAGATCCGGCTGCTCGGGCGCGAACAGGTGGCAGTACCACTGCCCATCCGGCAGCCGGGTCCAGGCCGGGCCGCCGAAGTGGCTGATCCAGTCGCTCGGCGGCAGTTCGCCGTCGACCCCGAGCCCGTCGCGGAAGATGTAGCGGTCGCGGGCGGTCGAGCCCGGCTCGGACGCCAGCGCCTCGGCGAACCACGGGTGCAGGTCCGAGGTGTGGTTCGGCACGATGTCGACGATCACCTTGATGCCGACCGCGTGCGCGGCGGCGACCATCGCGTCGAAGTCGGCGAGGGTGCCCAGCTCGGGTGCCACGTCGCGGTAGTCGGCGACGTCGTACCCCCCGTCGGCCAGCGCCGACGGGTAGAACGGGCTCAGCCAGACCGCGTCGACGCCGAGACCGGCCAGGTAGCCGATCCGGGAGGTGACGCCGGCGATGTCGCCGATCCCGTCGGCGTTGCTGTCGGCGAAGCTGCGCGGGTAGACCTGGTAGACCACCGCCTGGCGCCACCAGTCGGCGTCGAGTCGGAGGTCCGGGGACAGCAGGGCGGAGTGGGTCATGAGGAGATCCTCGTGGGTCGAAGCTGGTCTGTGAGCAACGCTGATCCAGAGAAGAATGACAGCGCTTGCAACTAGCGTAGGAGTCGAGAGGACAGCCGTCAACGCCACTCATCTCTGCCTGATATGAGCCTGATCACACCGGCTAGACTGACCGCGCTTGCAGCAGATCCGAGGAGAGTCGATGAGCAGGACCGACCGGTCGCGGATGGAGGACGTCGCCGCGCTCGCCGGGGTCTCGGTCGCCACCGTCTCGCGGGCGTTGCGCGACTCGCCGCTGGTCTCGGCCGCGACCAGACAGAAAGTCCTCCACGCCGCCGACGAGCTGGACTTCGCGGTGTTCCGGCCGGCAGCCGCACTGGCCAGCGGGCGGGTCGGCCGGATCGCGGTCCTGATCAGCGGCCAGGTCCAAGGCTGGTTCAACGGCGCAGCGCTGGACGGGTTGTACGACGGACTGCGCGCCGCCGATCAGGAGCTTGCGGTCTACCGCGTGACGAACCTGCGCCGAGCGTGAGACGTTCTTCGCCACCTTGCCGGTTCGGCGCAACGCCGATGCGCTGGTGGTCACCTCGTTCGCCCTGACCGCCGACGAGCGGGAGCGGCTCAACTCGATCGGGATGCCGTTGGTGTACGTCAACCAGATCGTCGACGACGCGGCGAGCGTCTCCATCGACGACGTCGAGGCGACCCGGCTGGGGATCCGCTACCTGGTCAACCTCGGGCATCGCCGGCCCGCGTTCGCCCGGGTCGACAATCGAGCGGGTTTCACCTACAGCGCGCTGGGCCGGCTGGACGGCTACCGGGCCGAGCTTGCCGCCCAGGGGACGGGCCCGGATGAGGAGATCGTGTTCCGGGCGAGCAGAACCGACGACGGGGAAACTGTCGTCGCCCAACTGCTCGCCGCGCCGGAGCGGCCGACCGCCTTGATGACCGAGTCCGACGAGCTGGCCCTGAGCGTGCTCGCCGCCTGGTCCCGGTTGGGTCTGCGGATCCCTGAGGACCTCTCGCTGCTCGGCTTCGACGACCACCCCCTGGCCGAGACCTTCGGGCTGAGCACGATCGCGCAGCCGGTCACCGAGCTCGGCCGACAGGCGGCCGCGCTAGCCGTCTCGTTGGCCGCGGGCGACCAGCCGGTACGTCCGCAGGTCCGGTTGCCGGTGTCCCTGGTCATCCGCCGCAGCACGGCCGCCCCGCGACCGTGACCCCTCTCTACGATGACCCCGTGACCGACGACCCGGCCGCGGCCAAGCGAGCCCTTCGGGCCGCGATCCGGGCGAGCCGGGCCGGGCGGAGTCCCGACTTGCGGGCCGCCGACGACCGTTTCCGGACCGACCGGCTGAGCGAGCTGGTGGCTGTGCTGCTGGACGGACTTCGCGCCGACAGCGTGGCCGCGTACCTCTCCGCCGGCACCGAGCCCGACAGCAGGGCGATCGTCGACCGGCTCGCCGCCGCCGGGATCACGGTGCTGCTGCCGAGGTCCGTCGACGGCGGCTGGTCCGAGCCGGCCTGGGCCGTCTATCGCGGCGCGGACGCGCTGCGGCTCGGCCCGCGGGACATCCCGGAACCGGTCGGTGATCAGCTCACAGCGGACACGGTCGGCGGTGCGGGCCCGGTGCTCGTGCCCGGGCTGGCCGGAACGGTCCGCGGTGAGCGGCTGGGTCGCGGCGGCGGCTGGTACGACCGGGTGCTGCCCCTGGCCGCCGGCCCGCGGATCCTGCTGCTCAACGACGACGAAGTGTTGGAGACGCTGCCGACGACCGAGCTGGATCAGCGGGTCGACATGATCATCACGCCCTCCCGGACGATCACGTCCGTCAGCGGACCCGGAAACCCGCCTCCGCGGCCGGTTCCTCGTCCTTGATCTCGATCCTCGTGACATACGCCTGAGCCGGTCCGGACCGGGCCCAATCGAGCATCTCATCGACTGCCTCGGGCTCGCCCTCGAAGACCGCCTCGACCCGTCCGTCGTCCCGGTTCAACACCCAGCCCCGTACACCGAGCCGCTGGGCCTCCCGCTTGCAGCCGTCCCGGAAGAGCACGCCCTGGACGCGACCGCTGATCACCACCCGTCGACGGATCATGGGACAAGTCTTACCCGTCCTCGATCAGAGCCAGCGCCGAACCCGCGAGACTCACCGACGCGCTGGCCCGGATGGCCCGACTGGGTGGCGTACGGCTGTCGCTGGAGGGGCTGGCCGCCGCCGACGTGTCCTGTGCCTCCTCGTGGACGTCTCGGTCATTCGAACCCAAGACGGTGACGTTGCTCCTTGGTACATGGTCCTCGGACTGCTGGCTTTGCTTGCCTGCACGGCGGCCCTCGGCAGCTACGCCCTCGCCGTCCGGTCAGGCGAGGGTCGCGCAATGACCATCGCCATGAAGCTCCCCCGTCCACGGGCCGAGCGCGGCCTCAGCGGCCAGCCGGCAGCGGGAGCCGTCCACGAGAGCGAGCCGGTCGAGGTAAATCAAAGTCGTGCCGATGAGCACGCTCGCCAACCCAGGCCAGCTTCAACGCAGACCGCAACGCCCTCGACCCGATCGCCACCGGGCAGCGTGACATGGTGCTTCCACAACCGGCCCGAGCCACTGCGGCAGTCGCTTCATACCGCGCCCCCACCGAAAACACGGGCCCCCCGACCAACCACCACAACGACCAGACCGGTCACCCAGCACAGCAGCCACTCCCCCCGGTCGGCGTCGGCGAGCCTCAACTCCTTCGCGGCGACCTGATCGACGCCCTGATCGCGGCGATGGTGCTTCCACCGGATCCCGGCGCCCGATCGGCCGTCGTCTGCAGCCTGGTCCACGAGCTGTGCACGGCACTGGAGTGGCTTGACGGCGACGACACGACCCCCGGCGGAGTAAGCGACGAAGCGATCAGCATCCAACAGCTGGCGTCGGCCGCTCAAGATCATCACCTGCGAATGACCCGGTCCGGCGCTGGCACGGAGTAGCAGCCATGAGTTGGTATCAATCTGCGGCCTGCCGCGGCCAGGACCCCGAGTTGTTCTTCCCCGTCAGAACACCGGTCCATCCTTGGCAGGCGCCGGCCGTCGAGCCATGATGCGTGTCAAGCCAACCTCACCCGTGTCGGGCAAGAACATGGTCGAGCGCAAGCTCACGAATCTCGCCCCATGTCGAGGTGGTTGGCGTCGGAGTCGTCGGCGGTGCTGCCGTTGAGGGCCGATCGTGTCCGCCACCTTCGCCGCCTCACCCTCGCTGATCGCGGATCAGCCCGCCACAGGGAGACCTCGGCGATTCCGGCCGGGCCGCTGGTCTCTACACGCTCATCTTCGGGACGCGGTAGAACGCCGAGAACGGCACGATCTGGCTGATCCTGCCTCGGGTGGACGCGAGGTGTCGGGCACTTCGCGGATCTCCGGCCGGTCCGCCTAGGGTTGGACGCCGTACTGCAGCACGAACGCCAGCACCTCCGACAGCGACGCCGTGGCCATGGCGATGCAGGTGTCGGCCGCCCCGTAGTACAGCCGGAGCTCGTCAGTCGCCGGTACGTGGACGAGTCCGCACGGGAATACGACGCCGGGCACGTCGCCCACCAGCTCGTACGGTTCGCTCGGCCCGAGGACCCACTCCTCGCACCGCCTGATGACCCGACTCGGATCGTCGAGATCGAGCAGGGCGAGCCCCGCCCGGTACAGCGCACCGGCCACGGTCTGGCGGACGCCGTGGTAGACCAGCAGCCACCCCTCGGGCGTCTCCATCGGCGGAGGGCCGATCCCGATCCGGGCGGAGTCCCACCAGCCGCCTTCGCGGGCCGCGAGGACGGGCTCGGGCGCACTCCAACTGTGCAGATCCGGCGACCGCGACAGCCAGACGTCGGCCCGTGCGGTCAGTGCCGTCACCGGACGATGGAACAACACCCAGTCCCCGTTGACACGCCGGGAGAGCAGCGCCCCGTTCTTGTCCTCCGGGGCCCGGACCATGCCAAGCCGCTCCGCCGTCTGGAAGTCGGTCGTGCGGGCCAACGACAGGCTGGGTCCGCCGGGTCCGAAAGACGTGTACGCGATGATCCAGGCGTCCAGCTCGGCGACATAGGTCAGCCGGGCGTCCTCCAGCCCCCACGTCTCGTGCCGGACGCCGGGCGTTGGCGCCAGCAGCGGGGTCGATTCGACCACCCAGTTGGAGAATCCGTCGTGGGACCGGGCCACGGTCAGGTCGCTGAAGCCCCGCCGATCCTCCACCCGACACAGCAGCACGGTGGTGCCGTCGACCAAGGCCGCTCCCGCGTTCATCACCGCGTTGATCGTGTACGGCCACCGCTGCGGAGTCAGCAGCGGGTTGCCGGGGTGACGGCGGAACAGGCCCTCACTGAGTGCGCTCGAGGAGGGAGGCATAGACCTCAACGTAGTGGTCGACCATCCTTGCGGCGCCGTACCGCAACTCGGCGACGCGCCGGACGATCGCGCGATCCAGACTGCCGACCGGGTCCACGGCGGCGGCGGCCTCATCCACGGTGCGCACCAAGAACCCGGTGACGCCCTCGTCGACGACCTCGCGCATCGATCCCCGCGAGAAGGCGATCACCGGTGTCCCGGTCGCCATCGCCTCCACCACAGACAGGCCGAAGGGTTCCGCGAACGCGATCGGGTGCAGCAGCGCGTGCGCCGATCCGAGGACCTCGGCGCGCTTGGCCGGTCCGATCGCGCCCAGGTAGACCACCCGGCCGCCGTCGACGTACGGCTCGACCTCGTCGCGGAAGTATCGGTCGTCGGCGACCACCCCGGCGATCAGCAACCGCCGGCCGCAGAGAGCGGCGATCCGGATAGCATCGGCGGTCCCCTTGTCGGGATGGATCCGGCCGAGGATGACCAGATCGTCCCCGCCGACGGCGGAGAACGGGAGGGCCTCCAGGTCGATGCCGTGGTAGACGGTTGCCACGTAGTCGAGCTCCGGCACCCGGTCAGCGTCGGAGATGGACACGAAAGCGGAGGAGGAGGCGCGGTACGCCGGCAGGATGGCGGGATCGGAGAACCCGTGGATGGTGGTCAGCAGCGGTGCCCGGCAGTGCTCGGAGAAGGCCAGAGGCAGCCAGTCGAGGTGGTTGTGCACCAGCTCGAACTCGCCCGACCGGCCCAGCGCATGGGCGACGTGCATCGCTTCCCAGACGCGACCGTCGAGCGAGGGATCCTCCGCGTACGGGTGTGAGATCACGCCGTCCAGCGTCGCCGAGCTGATCGAGTCCAGGCTGGCGAAGAGCGTGACGTCATGCCCGCGGGCAACCAGCCCCTCGGCCAGCAGCCCGGTGACCTGCTCCCAGGGCCCGTAGTGCCGGGGCGGCGTCCGCCACGCGATCGGTCCCAGCAGTGCGATCTTCACCGCCGGGCGACGGTGACGATGAGCTCGAACGTCACGGGCTGGACACGGAGAACTGCAGTCCGGCGCCGTTCAACGCGATCAGGGCCTGCAGGAAAGCGAGGGTGGACTCCGCCCCCTCGTTCTCGTTCAGTCCGCGGGGCCCGATGCCGTCGTGGCAACCACCGGAGGCGAAGTCGTAGACGGCCAGCCCGAAGCGGTTGCGCCCCAAGAACCACTCGAAGGCGTGGACGGCCTGCATGCCGTACCGGTGATCACCGGTGGAGACCATCGCCTCCACCAGGGCTTCCACCAGCGACGATGCCTCCAGCGGCTGCTCGTCTCCTTCGTCGGTGACCGGGACGGGATGCACCCGGAGCCGCCACTGGTTGCCGATCATCCGGACATTGCTCGTGTCGATGCCGCACTGCAGGGCGTACCAGTCCAGGGCTTCCAGGCCCGCTCGTCGCCACTCCGGTTGATCGAGTGCGTAGCCCGCCGCGATCAGAGCCTGCGCGAGCCGGGCGTTGTCGTAGCTCAACACACCCTCGAACCAGCGCCAGTCGTCGGTCCGGACGGCGGCATACCAGTCGTACAGGCGGCCGGCTAGCAGCCGGAGGAGTCGCTCGAGGGACTCCGATCGCGCCCGGGTGTCGAGGCGGGACAGTCCGAGCACCGTGAACGCCACCTGCCGCGGACTGGTGGACGACTCCAGCACCGGCACCATCGCCTCGAGCAGACGAAGACTGGGCGCCGCTTCAGGCCGGGCCGGGATGGCCCCGACGACCTCGCCAAGCGCCCACACCGCGCGGCCGAGGTGATCGCCGTGGTGCGTGTCGTCGACCCACTGCCTGCCGTAGGTCATGAAGTTGTGCATCCCGCTGGCTGAGGCGTCCCACGCATGCTGCAGGAACGCGAGTGCCAGAGCCAGCATCCGCGCGTACCGGGGGTCGTTGAGCTGGCGATCCAGACCGAGGGCCGCCACGGCCAACCGCGCTACATCGTCGACGCAGTAGCCGGTGGAGCGGTTGGGCAGAATCCCGTTGGCGTGTTGGATGATGCCCACGTCGTCGACCAGGGTTAACAGGTGGTCCGGGCGGATGGTCGGAGCACGCAAGGCCGGCGGGACCTTCTCGACCCCGGCCACCGGGCCGAGTTCGGCGGCATCGGCGAGCACCTCCAGCGTCGCGGCTGCCACCCTTGTCCAGGCCAGCGCGGACCCGACCCGACGGGCTTCGACGCGGGCCCGTTCCAGCTTGTCGGGGTCGTCGAGCAGGTCGAGCACCGCCGTCGACATGGCGGCCGAGTCGTCGAACGGCACCAACACGCCCGCCCCGGATCCCAGCAGGTCCTCGGCGTAGAAGTAGGGGGTCGAGACCACGGGGCAGCCAGCCGCGACGGCGAAGGTCAGGGCCCCGGAGACGATCTGCTCCCGGGACCGGTACGGCGTCAGGTAGAGATCGGTGGAAGACAGCAGCATCGCGAGCTCGGCCTCGGTGAAGAACCGGTCGAGGAAGTGCACGTGCTCGGTCAGGTCGAGCTCGCGGACGAGCCGTTCCAATCCCAGCCGGTAGCTCTCGCCCTCGGCCGTGACCACCTCGGGGTGGGTCTGCCCGGCGATCAGGTACAGGACCTCGGGATGCTGGGCCACGACTGCCGGCAGAGCGGAGATGGCGAGCTCGATCCCCTTGCCAGCGGAGATGAGTCCGAAGGTGGACAGAACCGTACGACCCTCGAGTCGCTCCAGGGCCACCCGGGAGACCCGGTCCGGGGTCGCCTTGCCGACGCCGGCGTCGACCAGCACCTGGGGGGCGCCGTGCGGCAGTACCCGGACCCGCTCGGCCGGCACGATGCGCGCCTCGACCACCATCCGACGGGCGGTCTCGGTGAACACCGTGACCAGGGTGGCGCGGTGGCAGAGCGCACGCAGCGTCTCGGCCTGCCGCACCGACGGGGCGGAAAGCACCGTGTGCAAGGTCACCACCAAGGGCTGTTCCAGCTCCTCGGCCAGCGACACCACGAAGGAGCCGGCGTCGCCGCCGAAGATCCCGTACTCGTGCTCGATCAGCACAACGTCGGTGCCTCGGAAGGTGAGGTCGGCGGCCACCGCCGCGTAGTCGCTGCGGACATCCTGGCGGATCGCTGCCACAACCTCAGGCTCGGCAACCTGGCGCGGATCCCTCACGACGGAGACGATCTCTACCGGGCTCGACGGGTCGGTCTCGACTAGGGCGTCCCGCAGGTCATGGGAGAACATCCCGATACCGCACGGCCGTGGCGGATAGGTCGTGACGATGGCCACACGCATCAGATCACATCGTTTCGACCCCTAGGAGACGACCAGTCTCCCATGCGGTCGTCCGGTCCCACCAATGCGCTGACGCGCCGCCGCCGAATACAGCCGCCGGCTTACCGCGACCTCAGCGGTCAGCCTGAACCCTCACGGCCTTGCCTATAGATGATGCCTTCGCTGTAAAGGGCCGTTCTCATCCGTCGTCCCGTCACGGACAGCCTTCGAGTCCGCCGGCCGGCCTTCGTCGTGGCGTCGCCGGTGGTGGACAGGCGTGATCGGTGGCGGATCTCGGAACCGGTTGCCGCGGGACTACGACGTGCAGTTGGAGTCCGGCCGACTACTTCATGCCCGACGCCTGTTCCCCGGTCCGTTCCGTCGGGTCGGTGGCTTCGTCAGCAGACGGATCGGGCGGTCGGGTGTGTTGAGTCATCTGGCGTCGGAGGCGTTGGTTTTCTTCTTGGAGGTCGATGACCTGGGCGACGCCGGCGAGATTGAGGCCTTGGGCGAGGAGGCCTTGAATGCGGCGAAGGCGGGCGACGTCTTCGGGGCTGTAGAGGCGGTTGCCGCCCGCGGTGCGGTCGGGGACGAGCAGTCCGGCGCGTTCGTAAGCGCGGAGGTTCTGGATGGCGGTGCCGACGAGATCGGCTGTGACCCCGATGCCATATATGAACACCTCGGGCTCCTGCTTGGTGAGCGGGCGTCGAAGATCCGCTCAGCTGGGGAAATCGATGAGGCCGCGATCGACGCCCACCGGGTCCATGCCCAGGATCTTCAGCAGCGGATCGTCCAGGCCGAGGCCGGACTCGGGAAACCATTCAAGTACACCGCCGAGCTGCAGGCCGCCGAAGACCGGTACAGCGAGATCACCGCCACGATGGTCGACGACCAGAACGAGCCGGTCCTCGTCCAGGCCGAAACCGCGGCCGGACCAACCTCAACCGCACACGCTGTACGGGTCAGTGGCCTGCTGGCCGAGGCCCGCGCCAAACTCGCCGAGCCGGCCCGACCGGCGTTCACCAGCAGCCAACCCAGACCGGACCGAAACCCGCAGCCTGACCCGGACCGAGGAATCGACCGCGAGTAGGACCCGACACCCCGTTGGCGATCGGTTGCGTCTCACAGCCTGAGCTCAAACAACGGCTGCTGACACAGCCAGTCCCGGAACTTCACCACGATGGCGTCGATGAAGATCACCGGGTACACCGGAGAGGTCCGGAACGGCGGCCTGCACATCACGAATCGCCGCCTTGACGTGCTCGGCGGCTTCTAGACCTGTGCCTGCCACACCGAAACTGATGGGAATCCAAGCAAGCCTGCACCCAGGCCTTCGAAGAGCGTATCCATCCTGCCGTCGTCGCCGCCTTCAGCGGCAACCGACCCTCACCGGAGCCGTCAGCGGAGCTCCTGGACGTGGGGCGCGCCACCGGCGCACACACTTCGAACCGGCCTGGTCATGAACGGGACCAGCGCACGAACGCAGGCCGGGCCGGCTTCGGGCTCCCGGGTGGCACGTTTCCCGCCGCTGTACTACGGCGCCGCCTTCGCTGCCTGCCTGCTCCTGCACGCGGCCACGCCACTCGCGCCTATCCGATCGATTCCGGGGTTGTTGGCGAGGGGCGGTCCGGCGGATCGGCGCGACCGGCCGGTGGCGTTGGGGCCGGTGAACCCGCGAGTCGCTACTGGTTGGGGGGCAGCAAGGCGTGCGTCAGGCAGTCGGTCAGCCACTCCTCAGCTTGGCGCCATGACCATCCTCGGCGCATCACGAGGGCCCGGAAGGTGTCCGGACTCACCAGCGCGTAGGTGATGTCGCACGCCGCGTCCAGGGTGAGCCCGGGACGCAGCATCCCCTGCTCCGCGAGCGGGGCGAACAGGTTCGCCGGCCCCAACCGCCGACCTTCCTCGATCTGGTCCAGGAAGAGGGCCACGTCGGGCTCGGCGGGTGCCGTGGCGCGCAACATGTCGATCAGCGCGACGACGCGAGGCGTCACCTCGCGGATGTGGCGGACATAGAGGCGCAGCTTGCCAGCCGGGTCTTGCTCCGCTTCGATGCGGCGGCTCCACGCGCGCTGCGACGGATGCATTGCCGGATCGTCCTCACCCGCGACCAGGCGCGCCCCGACGGCACCCAGCAAGGAGGCCTTCGTTCCGTACGCCTGATACACGGTCTGGGCGTGCACGCCCGCGGCGTCGGCCACCGCCTGGACGCTGGTGCTGGCGTAGCCGCGCTCGCCGAAAAGACCAGCCGCGGCCTGCTCGATGCGGCGCCTGGTGTCCTCACCGCGCCGACCCCGCCCGGCTGCCGGCCGGGTAGACCTTGACATTTCTGCTATAGTAACACTATATAGTGCTGCTATAGCAGTAGCTCTGAGGAGCAGGTCATGCGCGTTCTGTGCAGCACGACACCGATGGAAGGAGTGTTCGCGCCCTTCGTCCCGTTGGGCAAGGCACTCCTCGCGGCCGGTCACGAGGTGCTGGTGGTGACCGGTCCAGACCTGCTGCCACGGGTGGCCAGGGAGGGCTTCGCCACCCGCGCTGCCGGGCCGACGGCGATGGAGGGGGCGATGGCGGCGATGGGGGACCCGGCCGTCGCCGCAGCGCCCGAGGGGGAACCGTGGCACTTCGGCGGAGCCATGTTCGGTGCAGTTATCGCGCCGGCGAAGCTGCCGGCGCTGCGGGAAGCGGCTGAGCAGTTCCGGCCCGACCTGGTCCTGCATCCCCCGGTGGACCTGGCTGCCCCGTTGCTCGCGACGCAGCTCGGACTCGCCTCGGTGACCTACGGCTTCGGCCGTCCGATGGACAGCAACCACGTGCAGGCGTTCGCGACCCGGGTGGCCCCGCTGTGGGAACAGAACGGGCTTGACCCGGATCCCTGCGCCGGGCTGTACCGGTGCCGCTACCTCGATCCCAGCCCGCCGATGCTGCACGGCGAGCCGACAGCGGCCGACCCGGTAAGCCGGCCGCTGCGTCCCGAGCTGCCAGGGGATGCCTCGGCCACGTTGCCGGGCTGGGTTAGCCAGGTCGAGCGCCCTCTGGTGTACCTGTCCTTGGGGACAGTTCCGTTCTTCAACCAGCCGGACAAATTCCGGCTGCTCCTCGCCGATCTCGCCGGCGAAGACATCGAGATCGCGGTGACCATAGGCGAGCTGAACGACCCAGCGGCACTGGGCAAGCAGCCAGCGAACGTCCACATCGAGCGTTGGCTGCCCCTCGCCCCGCTGCTCCCCAAGTGCAGCGCGGTGGTCTGCCACGCCGGCTCCGGGACCACCTTGGCAGCGCTGGTCTGCGGCCTGCCCCTGGTGCTGGTACCGCAAGGGGCGGATCAGTTCACCAACGCCGCCGCTTGCGAAGCGGCCGGGGTGGCCACGGTGCTGCGGCCGCACCAGCTGAGCTCGGCGGCGGTCCGCGACGCCGTCCGCGCCGTGCTCGCCGACGGCAGCGCGCCAGCCGCGGCCGCCCGCCGGGCCGCTGAACAGATCGCCGCCATGCCGGATGCCGAGAAAGTCGTGAAGGACCTCCAGGAGCTGACTTCGTAGCCCAGGACCGTGCCCGCCCGGCGCCCCCGTCGTCCGAGTCGCCGAGCTCGCTCGGCGAGGGCCCACAGCGGCACCCGCTGGTCCGGGCGGCCGAGCCTTGGTGCGGTGGTTGCGTCAGGCGGGGAGCGTGTTGTGCAGGAATGCGACGACTTGCGGCCATGAGTGGGCTCAGGCGGCGGCGTTGCCGGCGCGGGGTGCCGCCGCAGCTGTAGTAGCCGCCGGTCATGGGGTGACGGACCTCGGTAACCTGCGCGGCACCCCGCTGCGGGCCGACCCGGAGAGCTTTTGGCGCAGCGCGCTCACCGCGCTGGTCACCGGCTTCACCTCCCCACCACTCAACCCGCCAAGCCGACCCGTCTCCGCTGACAAGGCCTCCGCAGCAGACGGACCGCCGCTACCCCGAACTTGTCCAGGGCCCAACACGCCGGCCCACAGCGTTGGTTCCGTTCACCAGCGCTATTGACGGCGACCGTTTACCCATCCTCAGGTGGGATGGTCGGGCGTGGCAACCGGGGCGGGGGGCAGTGTTCGTCGACGAGCTGGGCCAGCTGCGTGACGTGGTGCGGGACCGGTAGTCCTCGTACGGCTTCCCGAGCTCGACCCGCAGATACGCCTCCTCCGGCAAGATCGCGCCCCAGAGCAGGCCGGCCCAGGCGAGCGGCAGCAGGATCAGCGCGCCCCACGAGTCCAGCACCAGACCGAGCCCGGCGTACAGCACCAGCAGCCCGATGTACAAGGGATTGCGGGAGAACTGGTACGGCCCGGACACCAGCAGCGCCTTGCTCGACTGACCGGGCAGCAGACCGGTGCGGTGCCTGGCGAAGAGCAGCAGGCACCAACCGTTCCACACTGCGAACGCGGCGATCAACAGCCAGCCGATGATTGTCGCCCATCGGCCGAAGTCCACCGAGGCCCCGGTCAGCCACTCCAGACCCCAGCCGACCAGCCAGGGCACGCCGACGGCGATCGGCGGCCAGATCCGGAAGCCGGGTGCGCTCCCGCGATCTGTCGCCATCCGCACTCCTTTCGAGCCTCAAGCTCGCCCGGCCAGATAACGGCTGTACCCGTACGACGTCAGGAACGAGGGAAACTCCTCGCCGAGGCAGCCGTGCTCCAGGATGTCCTGGGCTGCGCGGATCCGCCAGCATTCATCGTCCGGCGTCCGCTCGAGCTGCTGCTCGACCTCCTCCGCCAGCATCCCGGCCCCCAGCTCTCGCGTGATCCTCACCCCGGCCGTCGTGGTCGCTCCGTGCCGGATCCACTGCCACAGCTGGATCCGCGAGATCTCCACGGTGGCGGCGTCCTCCATCAGATGATCGATCGCCACCGCGCCCGTACTCGGTCCCGGTCTCGGCACCCCGTACGAACATGTGAAGTGGTTCCGCGGCCGCGGGACCACGCACCGTTCCGCCTCGCGCTGCCCGGACCCGGCCTGCTGCACCCTGCCGCCGGCCGAACTGGCGGCACGGTGGCAGGACGTGAGCTGGCCGAGCGCCCGAGTGCATTCCGCGTTGCTGGCCAGCCTGCCGGCCGGCGCCTTCCCCGGCGTGGACCAGACCGAGGTGATGGAGTTTCTTGACCGCCAGTAGTGTTCGGCCATTTCCCCTTGTCAGCCAGCCTGCTGCTGGGTGACGATTCGTCCGGGGAGTGCTCGCTCGGCTGACCGGGGAGGCCACGTGCTGGGGGCAACTGATCACGAGGAGACGGCGGTGATGCCGTTGCCGCCGATCCGGGCGGCAGCGTACCTCTGGGGGCTGGTCGTGTCGGTCACGGCGGCGGCCATGGTGGCCTTGGCCGAGATCGAGACCCAGTCGGCCCGGATCGCGGATCCCGCCGGCCATGGCTGGCCCTTCTCGGTGCTGTTCGGCTCCGGCGGCGAGCGGACCACCGGCTGGCAGGAGCTCGCGGCGGGCGGGATGTTCACCGCGGCCGAGCACGCGGTCTTCCAGCGGCTGCTCTGGTGGCATCTGGGCGTCGATCTGGTCTTCATGATCAGCTACGGCATCCTGCTGGCCGGACTCGTCCATGCCGTCTTCCGGAAGGGCCTGGGTCGGCAGGTCGGCTACGGGCTGGTGCTGGGCACCGTGTTGTGCGATCTGGCCGAGGACCAGCTGGTCGCCTCGATGCTGGTGGGTCCCACCCCAACCGTGGTGCCCGGTGCGCTGTCCGTCGCGACAACGTTGAAGTGGGTCTTGCTGGCTGCCACCGTGCTGACCGTGATCATCCGGGCGATCGTGCCGTACACGTCCGCTCTGCCGGACGACCCCCGCCCGACGCTACGCCGGACCGTCCGCGCCCTGATGCAACACCGGTTCTCGCTGGCGTTCGTCGTACCGCTGCTGGTGCTCACCGTCTTGTCGGGATCGGCCGTGCTGGAACAACTTCCGGACGTCCAGCGACGCTGGGTCACCGATGGAGCGGACGGTCAGCGACAGGCCCTGCTGGCCGTGCTGGTGCTCGGTGTGTGTGCCGGACTGCTTGCGCTGTTGGGTCGGGAGCGCACCCGATGGGCTCGACGGCATCCGATCGGCCCCGGCCCGGCACCCGAGCAACCGGGCCTCCCGGTGCTGGGTATCTGGCTGGTCGGCCCGGCCGTGGCCCTGCTCGGCGCCGTCCTGGCACCGCTGTTCACCGATGCTGCCGTGTTGACGATCCGGCTGGTGATCTTCTGCGCGGTGTCCGCCCTGGTGATCGTGTTGTCATTGCTGCTGCGCCGGTGGTGGTCGAAGCACCCGGCGAAACGGGTGCCGGACCGGCCGCAGCGGTTCACGGCCGATGAGCTCGCGACCATCCGGTTCACCGGGCATGCACTCGCACTCGCCTCGCTGACCATCGGCGGCCTCGGCCTGATCCGCTCGTTCATGTCGATGGTCATCCTCCGCCCGGAGCTCGAGACGGCCGGGCTGACCGCCGAGCAGACCGGGCGCGCGGAGCGGTTGTTCGCGCTCGGCGTCCTCGCCGTCGTACTGCCCTGGCTGATCGGCCTGGTGATCGCCATGGGTCGCCGGCCGGACCCGACGCCGGTCGTCTCGTCGTCGGCCGTCGCGCCGTTGTGGCCGCGCTGGCTGGTTCTGGCCGCGGTCGTCGCCACGTTCTTCTTCGTGGCCTGGCACCCGGGCACGGTGGCCGGGCTCGGGGTGAGCGCGGTGGCGATCATCGGTCTGGCCGCGCTGGTCGGGATCCCGGCCGCGTCCGGTCTGCTGATCCAGGACCGGCCGACGGCCGAGGTGTTCCGTGCCCTCGGGCTGCGCCGGACGCCGCTGGTCAGCGTGCTGGTGATCTGCATCGTCGCCGTCGGGGCGCTGTCGGGGCAGACCACCATCGACCGGGTGGTGGACGGCTCTCCGAGCGTCCCCGATTCCGCGAACTGGGTTCGGGACCGGCCGTCGGCGAATGACCTGGTCGAGCACTGGGAGTCGACCGAGCAAGGCTGCGAGCTGAGCGTGGACGGTCACCGGGTCCGGCCGATGATCATGGTCGCCGCGGAGGGCGGCGGCATCCTGGCCGCGTACTGGACGGTCAAGGGTCTGCAGGCGATCGAGGACGGTACGTCCGCCCGGGCCGGCTGCGGCGCCCGTTCGGTGTTGTTCTCGGCCGGCGCCAGCGGAGGGTCGGTCGGGCTGACCGTGGCCCGCTTCTCCGGTACGCCGGGCACTCCCGACACCGCGCAGGCGGTGGCCGCGGTCCGGCAGATGGCCCGGCCGCAGCCACTCGCCCAGGGCGTGGTCGGGACGTTCGTCCGCGATCCGCTGTACGGCGCCACCGGCGTCCCGATCGGCTCGGACGGCATCGCGCCGGCTCGGACCTGGGCCGACCGGGCCCGGCTGCTCGAGATCGGCTGGAGCGGTGGTTATGCCTCCGACAGCAGCTGGGGAACGCGGGACTTCCTGTCGCCGGAGGCGACTCTGTCTCCGGCAACCGGCACGCTGATCCTCAACTCGACCAGCGTGGCGGACCGCTGCCGGGTCTGGGTCAGTCAGGTGAGCCTGCCGGCCCCGCTGGCGGGGGGCGACCAGGGCTGCGACCTGGCCGACGCCACCGGACCGCGGACGATCGACCTGCTGTCGGCGTACGCCACCGACATCCGACAGCCGGCGGCCGGCGACACGTCCACCGCAGACTGCCTGCACGGGCTGCAGGCGGTGACGGCCGCGATGCTGACCGCCCGTTTCCCGTACGTCACTCCGGGCGGGGTGGTCGGTCCTTGCTCACCGACCGGCGCCGACGGACCGACCTGGCCGCGGACCCAGTTGATCGACGGTGGCTACACCGAGAACAGCGGTCTCGCCACGATCACCGATCTGTCCGTCGCCTGGCTGGCCCAGGTCCGAAGCCACAACGAACAGGTGATGACCTCGGGGTCCAGCGAGCCGTTGATCGTCCCGTTCGTGGTCTTCCTGACCAACGAGGAGGGCGGGGCCAGCCAGCTCCGGCCGGCCGCGCGCCTGCAGAGCGAGTTGCTGCTCCCTCCGGTCGAGTACCTGTCCGGTCAGGGCACGCTGAACACCAACGAGGCGCTGCTCCGGCGAGCTTCGGACGCGGTGGCGACCACCTCGATCTGCCCCGAGGTGGCGGATCCGCGCCTGGACTGCGCGGCAATCAGCGCCCGGTTCCCGCACCGGGTGATCGTCGTCGACCGACCCGCCGAACCCGAGGTCACCGCTCCGCTGGGCTGGGTGCTCTCCGACGCCAGCATGGCCGGCATGGACGCGGCGATGGGGACGCAGGCCGGCACGCGTTGTGCCGATCAGGGGTCTGGCCGGGCGAGCACCGATCCGGGCTGCCTGCGCGGCTACGGTGCCATGGGGGACCTGCTCGGCTACCTCGACCATTGACCGGCCGGCCCGCCGTCTGCGATCCCGGTCACATTCCATCGGCGCGCTGCGGGGTGACTGATAACGTTGTCATCAGCAACGACGCCGCCCATGATGTCCGGATCGAGAACATGAGAATCACCTTCGGCACCGACCGTTCGCCCGAGCTCCATCGCGAGTTCCAGGGGTGGTGGCGCGGCAACGGTTTGCTCGACTCCGAGCCGGCCGGACCGATCCGGGTGGACACCATCCGGCGGACCATCACTTTCATCGCGGCTGATCGACGAGCCACTGCCCGGCGATCCGGACTTTCCCGAGCTGCGCCGTGACATCGAGAACAAGCCGCTGACGGAGGAGCGGACCGTCGAGCTGCTGGTCGATCCGCCGACGCTGCTCTGGGACCGCCGGCGTGAGTCCAAGGTCGCCTGAGCACTCGTTCGGTCGCCGGCATGTGGCGGTCACGAAAATCCTTTGTTACAAGCGGTGTGCGGCGCATCTGTGGACGTCGACGGCGGCGTATGCCTGAGGTACCACGGTGACACCGGACTCGGGCGGGCTGAGGAGAAACGAACATGATCATCGTCTTCGACGGCAACGAATCCAGCGAGCGGGCCCGGCAGGTCCGGCTCTGGTGGCTGCAGAACGGCATGCTGGGCGTCAGCACGGCCGGTCCGATCCGGGTCGACACCGAGCAGCGCACGATCAGCTACCGACAGCTGGCCGACGAGCCGGAACCCGGAGACGAGGACTTCCCCGAGCTCCCGCGGGATTCCTGGAATCGTCCGCGGACCGTCGAGCAGACTGCTCCCCTTCGGATCGACCCGCCGCTCTGGGCGCACGCTTCACCGGCCGACCGCCAGGTCGCCTGACGCTCTGCGAGTTGTCAGAACCTCAACGGGTCATAGCCAGTTGAGGTTCTGACAACTCGAGCGGCTCAGCCGAGCTTGCTGACCGAGACCGTCACCTTCTGGCCGTCACCCACGGAGACGGTCTCGCCGGTCTCGACGTCGCTGACTGCCAGCGAGACGGCGAGTGTCTCGGTCTTGATCAGGTCGGCGTGGGTAGCGACCGCCTCGCGGGTCAAGTCGTTGCCGCCGAGCACCAGGGCGATCCGGTCGCTCACGTCCAGGCCGGCGTCACGACGGGCCTGCTGCACCGCGCGTACGACGTCACGGGCCAGGCCTTCGGCCGCCAGCTCCGGTGTCACCGCGCAGTCCAGGATCACGAAGCCGCCGCCGGGCAGCATGGCGACCGCGCGCTGATCCGCCGGATCGGCGTCGGCGACCACCGTCGACAGGGTGAACTCGCCGTCCAGGAGGGCGATCCCGCCGGCCGTCACCATCCCGTCCGGAGCCACCGACCAGTCCCCGGACTTGCTGCCCTTGATCGCCGTCTGGACGTCCCGGCCGAGCCGGGGACCGGCAGCCCGGGCGTTCACGGTCAGGGTCTGCCGAACTCCGAAGGCCCCCTGGTCCGCACCGGCCAGATCGGTGAGCACCAGAGACTTCACGTTCAGCTCGTCGGTGATCAACCCGGCCAGCGGCTCCAGCGCCGCGGCACCGTCCATCACCACGGTCAGCGAGGACAGCGGCAGCCGGACCCGGAGCCCGGATCCCTTGCGCAGTGCTGATCCGACGGAGCACACCTCGCGCACCCGGTCCATCGCCGCGGCCAACGCGGCATCGCTCTCCCCCGCCACCGACGGCCAGTCGGTCAGGTGTACGGAGCGGCCGCCGGTCAGCCCGCGCCAGATCTCTTCCGCGGTCAGCGGGAGCAGTGGGGCGACCACGCGCGTGGTCTGCTCCAGCACGGTGTAGAGCGTGTCGAAGGCCATCCGGGCCGAGTCGGAATCCCCGTCCCAGAAGCGATCCCGGGAACGCCGGATGTACCAGTTGGACAGCACCTCGAGGAACGACCGGGTCGCGTCGCAGGCCGCGGCGACATTCAGCGCCTCCAGCTCGTCGCCGACCGTCGTCGTGAACTCGTCCAGCTTCGCCAGGATGTATCGGTCCAGCACATCGGTCGAGCCACGACTGAGCTGCGCGTCGCAGCCGGCGCCACCTCGAGCAGCATTCGCATACAGGGTGAAGAAGTAGTACGCGTTCCAGAGCGGGATCATCACCTGCCGGACACCTTCGCGGATGCCCTGCTCCGTGACGATCAGGTTGCCTCCGCGCAGAATCGGCGAGGACATCAAGAACCAGCGCATCGCGTCCGCGCCGTCGCGATCGAACACCTCGCTGACGTCGGGATAGTTCCGCAGCGACTTGGACATCTTCTGCCCATCGCTGCCCAGCACGATGCCGTGGCTGATGCAACTGCTGAACGCCGGCCGATCGAACAGCGCGGTGGCCAGGATGTGCATGGTGTAGAACCAGCCGCGGGTCTGCCCGATGTACTCGACGATGAAGTCGCCCGGGTAGTGGTGCTCGAACCAGTCGGTGTTCTCGAACGGGTAGTGCACCTGGGCGTACGGCATGGAGCCGGAGTCGAACCAGACGTCGAGAATGTCGGTCACCCGGCGCATGGTCGAGCGGCCGGTCGGGTCATCCGGGTTCGGCCGAGTCAGCTCGTCGATGTACGGCCGGTGCAGGTCGGTGACCGGCACCCCGAAGTCCGCCTCCAGCTCGGCGATCGAGCCGTAGACGTCGGTCCGCGGATAGGCCGGGTCGTCGGACTGCCAGATCGGAATCGGGCTGCCGAAGTAGCGGTTCCGGCTGATCGACCAGTCGCGCGCATTCGCCAGCCACTTGCCGAACTGGCCGTCCTTGACGTGCTCCGGCACCCAGGTGATCTGCTGGTTCAGCTCGCCCATCCGGTCCTTGAACGCGGTCACCTCGACGAACCAGCTGGACACCGCCTTGTAGATCAGCGGATTCTTGCAGCGCCAGCAGTGCGGGTAGGAGTGGACGTACGACTCCTGCCGGAGCAGCACCGTGCCTTCGGTGACCGAGTGGCCGGCGCCGCCGCGGGTCCGCGCCTTGAGGTCGTCGATGATGTGCGCATTCGCGTCGAAGACGAGCATGCCCGCGTACTCGTCGACGGGAGCGGTGAACCGGCCGTCGGGGCCGACCGGGAGGACGGCCGTGATGCCCTCGCGGTCGGTGACGACCATGTCCTCCTCGCCGAACCCGCCGGCGGAGTGCACCAGACCGGTGCCGTCCTCGGTGGTGACGAAGTCGGCCGCCACCACCCGATGGGCGTTCTCGTGGCCGAGATAGTAGGAGAACGGCGGGGTGTACTGCCGGCCGATCAGGTCCGCGCCGGTGAGTCGCTCCACCACGGACGACGACCAGTCGGCGTTGGGGTCGCCGAACAGATCGCGGGCGTACGCGGCCACCCGGGCCTCCGCGATCACGTACCGCTCGGCGGTGCCGGTGACGTCGGACTCCACCACCACGTAGTCGATGTCGGGCCGGACCATGATCGCCAGGTTGCTCGGCAGCGTCCACGGCGTGGTGGTCCAGATCAGCGCGAGCTCACCGGTCTCCAGTCGGAGGCCGACGGTCACTGCCGGGTCGCTTCGATCCTGATAGACGTCATCGTCCATCCGCAGCTCGTGGTTGGACAGCGGCGTCTCATCGTTCCAGCAGTACGGCAGCACCCGCAGGCCCTGATAGACCCAGCCCTTGTCGTACACGGACTTGAAGGCCCACAGCACGCTCTCCATGAACGTGATGTCGAGGGTCTTGTAGTCGTTGTCGAAGTCCACCCAGCGGGCCTGTCGGGTGATATAGGCCTGCCACTCCTCGGTGTATTTCAGCACCGATTCGCGGCACGCGGCGTTGAACGCCTCGATGCCCATCTCCTCGATGTCGGCCACCGTCTTCAGGCCCAGCTGCGACATCGTCTCCAGCTCGGCCGGCAGGCCATGACAGTCCCAGCCGAACCGGCGCTCCACCCGCCTGCCGCGCATGGTCTGGAACCGCGGCACGATGTCCTTCACGTAGCCGGTCAGCAGATGCCCGTAGTGCGGCAGGCCGTTCGCGAACGGCGGCCCGTCGTAGAAGACGAACTCGTTGGACCCGTCCTCGCCCGCCGGGTTCTTGGCGACGGAGGCGCGGAAGGTGTCGTCGGCCTGCCAGAACGCCAGGACACGCTCCTCCAGCTCGGGAAAAGAGGGGCTGGATGGCACCCGCTCGTCGGCTCCGGTCGCGCCCTTGGGGTAAGTCATCTGTGTCTTCCTCGTCAACTCGCGTCGGCTACCAACGCGAGGACGATGTCACCACCGCGGTACCACCCCGCTTGCCGGGACTCCCGGAGGAGTTCCGACCGCTCGTTCGAGGACGATCACGGGTCCCACCCGTCCGGTTCTACTGAAGCCTGGCGACTCGTTCTTCCGGAGGCTCACCGGTGATGGCCGGATCACTGCCTGTGACACCGATCCTATCGCGTCGGCCAGATCGGATCATCCCACTATCAGCCGCTCGGGATCAGCTCCAGCCGCTGGGTGATGGTCGGGTCGATAGCCCGCCGGGTGAACGGGAACGGAAGCAGCTGGTTGTCCATCCAGAGCGGCAGCTGGTCGTCGTAGTTCGGGTGGTAGGCATGCCCGGAGTTGCCGCTCTGGTTGATCCAGCGCGAGTTGTCCAGGTTCGACAGATCCACCAGCATCCGCATGGTGGGACCCTCGGTCACGGCGTAGCCGTCGGTCGTGTCGAAGGCCAGTGCGTTGACGACCGCCGGCCCGCCCGGCGCCGGATAGTCGCCGCGGTTGAACAGCCGCTCGACGACGCCGATCCCGCTCGTCCCGAGGGTCTGGTTCTTCAGCGTCACCCGGTGGATCCGGCCCCAGGCCCAGCCATCGGTGTCGCGCGACATCAGTGAGGTCGCCTCCTTCCGGGCGTCGGTCATCGCGGCCAGCAGGATGTCGTCTCGGCGCTCGATCGTGTTCGGCGTCGTGGTGTCGTCCCACCACCGGTTGCGCGGTTCCTTCAACAGGGTGGAGATCACGGCATACCAGCGGTCGCCGCCGGTGGGCCACAGGTCCTCCGGCATCTCATCGCGGAACGTGCGCTTGAGGATGTCATGGAACACGATGTTGAAGTACGCGGCCGCCGCCGAATCGCTGCTCGCGCCATAGTCCCAGCCGACCAGCGTCTGCTGACCTTGGCGGACCCACGGATCGGACACCTTCACCTTCAGCAGCACCGGAACCAGGTCCGCGGCGAACCGGATGGTGTCGTCGTAGAAGAGTTGCGTCGCGGCGTCCGGGCTGAGCTTGCCGGCGTCGGCGATCGCATCCTTCAGCTGCTGGCTCCGCCAGCCGTAGGAGTAGTCCGACCCGATGTGGTACGGGTACTGGCGCCCGATCACCTGCTTGGTTCGCCGCCACGATGTAGCCGGCCGGCGGGTCGTAGACGTACGGGAGCGCGGCGAAGGGGACCAGGCCCTTCCAGTCGTACGCATTGTCCCAGCCGAGCGCCGGCGTCAACCCGTTGCCTCGGTTGCGGTCGGGCACCGAGCCCATCAGCTGGTAGCCGATGTTCCCGGCCGTGTCGGCGTACACCAGGTTCTGCGACGGCGCACTGACCAGGGCCGCCGCGGCCCGGAACTGCTGGAAGTTCGTCGCGGTCTCGATCTGGATCAGGCCGTCCATCGACCGCCCGGGGGTCAGCGCGGTCCAGGCCAGCGCGACCGCGTACGGCTGCCGGCCGGGCGGTGTCGAGACCTCACCCACCTGCCGGACCGTGGCATCCACGTCGGAGAGGAGCGGGCCGTGCCTCGTCGATCGGATCGTGATCGTGCGCGGTGTGTCCTCGCCGCGGACCCGGAGCTGCTCGGTCCGCACGGTCAGCGGTTCGGTGCCGGACCCGACCTCGACCGAGTTCCCGGTGACTCGTTCGAGATAGAGGTCCTGGGCATCGACATAGCTCGTGGTCAGCCCCCAGGCGATGTCGGCATTGTGCCCGATCACCACTCCGGGAACCCCGGCCAGGCTAAAGCCGGCCACCTCGAACGGGCAGTTCTGGTTGACGGTCCGGCAGTGCAGACCGATCTGGGAGAACAGCGACGGAATCGATGTGGCGACATGCGGATCGTTGCCCAGCAACGGCTTGCCGGTCGTTGTCCTGCTGCCGGCGATGACCCAGGAGTTGGACCCGATCTCGCCGTTCGAGGTCCGCGGCTCGAGCCAGGGCCGGAGCACTGCGCCGATCTCGGCGGAAGGTCCGCCAGTTGCGGCAGCGGGCCGAACCCGGGTCGAGCTGCCGGACCGCGGCGCGACCGGTGCCGGCCGGTCCTGGGCCGCCGACGCGGACGGGTCGAACTTCCCGTCCACCGCGGTTCCGCGGGTCACGATCGGATCGAAGCCGTCCAGCGGATAGGGCGGGAACAACTCGGCGGCCCGGGTGGCGCCCACCCGGGACGTCATGATGGCGAGTTCCGACTCCTGGTTCAGGTTCGATCCGAGGTCCCAGGCCATCGCCTTCAACCAGGCCAGTGAGTCGGCCGCGGTCCAGTCCTCGGGCTGGTAGTTGAGGCCCTGCAGTCCGAGGAGGCTGTATTCCAGCGAGATGTCCGAAGCCGACCGGCCGCGCAGATAAGCGTTCACCCCGGCCGCATAGGCATCCAGGTAACGCCGGGTGGTTGCCGAGAGCAGTGGCAGCTCCTGCTCGGCGACCCGGTGCCAGCCGAGGGTCCGGAGGTAGGTGTCGGTCTGCACCTGGGATGCGCCGAACAGTTCCGAGAGTCGACCGGAGGTGATGTGGCGACGGACGTCCATCTCATAGAACCGGTCCTGCGCCTGGACGTACCCCTGGGCCTGGAACAGGTCCTCGGCATCGTCGGCGTAGATCTGGACGATGCCGTGCGCGTCGCGCACCACCTCGACCGATGAGTTCAGGCCGGTCAGACTCGACTGGCCGGTCGTGACCGGGAACGATCGGCGCACGGTGGCGATGGACAGCCCGGCCAGCCCGGCGGCGGCGATCAGGACGACTACGACTGTGAAGATCAGCCATCGGGGTATCCGCCGCACCGGGTCAGCCTACGGCCGGTGTCCGGTCGGCTCGCGGAATGCGAAGGTCACGATTCGCGTTGGCAGTCGATATGCTTGAGTGCTAATGCTCGAGTCTTGAAACTCGCCCGTCGGATCGATCGTCTCAGGAGTTCAGGTGCCCACGTACCAGTACCGCTGCACGCAGTGCGGCCGTGAGCTCGAGGTCGTGCAGAAGTTCACCGACGCCGCGCTCACCGAGTGCGAGTCATGCCACGGCGCGCTGCGCAAGGTCTACAACGCGGTCGGCGTGGTGTTCAAGGGCAGCGGCTTCTACCGCACCGACAGCCGGAAGGCCGAGGCGAACGGGTCCTCGAGCGGCTCGGCGGAGAAGAAGTCCGGCGAATCCGGCTCCGGCGAGAAGAGCGGTGACAAGGGCGGCACCAAGACCGGCGACAAGGCTCCCGCGGCCGGTTCGTCGGGCTCGGGCAGTTCCTCCGGGAGCACGGACGGCGGCAGTTCGAACGGCTCGGGAGGTACGTCCGGCAAGGCCGCGGCCTCGTCGTCGTCCACAGCCGCCTGAGTCTGTTGGCGACCTGTGGATAACTCCGCACGCCGCGCATCAGATCCTTAACGTGCAGGTGTGAGTCGCACCTCGTCAGCCCGTCATCCGTTCCGTGAACTCGCCCGCGCAGTCTCCTGGCACCGGCGCAAGTTGGCGGTCGTGGCCGCCGTTGCCGCGATCCTGCTCGGGATCAGCGCCGCCCGGCCACCCGAGCCGCCGAGCGTGGAGGTCGTCCGAGCCGTCCGCGACATCCCGGCCGGCACTGCGCTGACCGCCGGCGATCTTCGGACCGATCGCATTCCTCTGTCCGCGGCGCCTGCCTCGCCGCTCACCGACGCCGCAGCTGCGGTCGGCCGGACCGCCGCCGGCTCGATCGGCGACGGTCAGGTGCTGACCGCGACGAATCTGGGCACGCCGCGGGCCGGTCCCGGCAGGGTGATCGCGCCGCTCCGGCTCGCCGATTCTCAGGTGGCCCAGCTACTCCGGGTCGGCGACCGGGTGGACGTGATCGCGGCCGGGCGGTCCGACGGCAAGGCACAGGTGATCGCCGGCGACGTAGTGGTCGTCGGCCTGCCGCACGCGGCCGACGACGGCGGACTGGCCGGTGGCGACTCCGGCGGGCAGCTGGTCCTCGTCGAGGTGGATCTGACCACGGCGACGACGCTCAATGATGTCGCGGCGAGCGGCCGGCTGAGCGTGGCGCTGCGCTGAACGGAGAGGGTCGGCCGGGCCGACCGATGCTCGGTCGTCGTCCGGATGGCGTACCAGTGGTCTGTTAGCGTCACACCCGTTCGCAGCGCTATTTCCGAGGCCGGCCAGACGGAGGCAGAGCAGGATGAAGGGTTTCAGAGACTTCTTGATGCGGGGCAACCTCATCGAGCTGGCCGTCGCGGTCATCATCGGTGGTGCGTTCAACTCGGTGGTCAAGTCGTTCACCGACCTGCTGATGGACATCCTCGGCCGGATCGGCGGAGTCCCCGACTTCAGCAGCGTGTCGATCGCGGGTATCGCGCTCGGAGCGTTCCTGTCGTCGGTCTTCGCCTTCGTGCTGACCGGGTTCGTGGTCTACTTCGGCATCGTCCTGCCCTACAACAAGCTCGCCGACCTGCGCAAAAAGGATGAGCCCGAAGTTGCCGCGTCGAGCGAGGACCTGCTCGCCGAGATCCGTGACCTGCTGAAGGAGCAGAACGCGGGCCGCGGTACGCCGCCCCAGGCCTGACCCGGGACGAAAATAGATCCCAGCCCACTCACGGGCCGCCGACTAACTCAGATGGTGCGGCGGGACCTCCCGGAGCAAGGCCTGCTCGGCCGCGTCGGGCGCCCGGCCAGTCACGACTCGGCGCGGACCGCTGTCGAGGTCGAGCAGTCGGCGCAGCTCAGCGAGCGCGGCCGCGAACTGCGCCGCGCCGAGACCGTCGCTGAGCTCGGCCGGGACGACGTACGGCCATCCGCGTCCGTCGGCCCGAAGATCGGCGATCTCGGCGCGCATCGCCGCTGAGCCGCCGAGCCGTAGACGGTCGAGATCCGCCAGCAGCGCGCTCGGTTGGGGACCGACCTGCTCGCCCAGACCCGGCTCGACCCGACCGAGGAGGGCGAAGGCCAGCGCTTGGTGCCACCGACGAAGCGGCGGACCGGGTTCGGGACGCTCGTCGGTCATCAGCGGAGCCTCTCGGGAGTGCAGGAGCGATTCCGGGCGACACGCTTCACCGTCGTCCGGAATCGTGACGAACGAGCGAGATTTGCGGAGCTCATGACCGCGGAGCGCGAAGCGCGACCATCAGGCCCGGTCATCAGCGGAGCCTCTCGGGAGTGCAGGAGCGATTCCGGGCGACACGCTTCACCGTCGTCCGGAATCGTGACGAACGAGCGAGATTTGCGGAGCTCATGACCGCGGAGCGCGAAGCGTGACAACTAGCCCGATCATGAGTCGATCCTGCCCGATCGCGCGAGCCGACGGGCAAGGTCCGATCCAGGGAAGTCCGGGGCCGGCGTTCGATTCAAACCAGTCGCCCGGTGTCAGTCCTTGGCCGTACCCTCATCGATCGTGGAGATCAGAGAGCTGAACGCCGACGACCTAGCCGACGACGCGACGCTGGGCGAGTTCTTCGACGTCACGACCCGCGCCCAGGTGCTCGGCCGGGAAGATCAGCCGCGCTGGACCCGGGACGAGTTCTTCGGCGCCATCCGGTCGGCCGATCAGGGTGAGCGGGAGGTGCTCTACGCAGCATCCGAGGGTTCGCGGTTGGTCGGCACCCTGAGGTTGTTCTTCCCCCTGCTCGACAACACCGACAAGGCCGCATTCACGCTCGCCGTCGATCCGCCGAGCCGGCGGGGTGGCATCGGCAGGGCCCTGGTCGCCCGCGCGGAGGATGCGGTCCGCGCAGACGGCCGCCGGCTGATCATGAGCGACAGCAAGTTGCCGTTCGATCAGCGGGACACCCACCCCTACCGGCTGTTCGCCGAGGCCTGCGGTTATCAACTGTCCAATGTCGAGGTGGTGCGCCACCTGGCGCTACCGGTGCCGGACGACGAGGTCGAGGACTGGATCGGCGAGGCGGCGCCACATCATGACGGCTACACCATCGAAAGCTATATCGACGGCGTGCCGGACGAACTCGTCGAGTCGCTGCTCGTCCTGCTCGGCCAGCTCGCGGTGGATGCTCCGACCGGTCTTGTCGACTTCGAGGAGGAGGGCCTGACCCCGGCGCGGTTCGCCGAGATGCTCGAGCGCGAGCGGGCGATGGGCCGTTCGCGGTTCGAGACGGTCGCGCTGACCCCGGCCCGGCAGGTGGTCGCCCAGTCGACGCTGTCGGTGCCCCGCGGGTCCGGCACCGAGGCGTTCCAATGGGGGACATTCGTCCATCGACAGCACCGCGGCCACAAACTCGGTCTGGCCGTCAAGGCGGTCAACCTCCGCGCCCTTCAGGCGTACCGCGACGATCTGGTCCTGGTGACCACCCAGAATGCTGAGACGAACGGGTACATGATCTCGATCAACGAGCGGATGGGGTTCCGGCCGGTCGAGGCCGCCGCGGAGTTCGTCAAGGAGCTGTGAGCGAACCGGCGGGATGTGAGTCAGGTCTCGCATAGCCGAGAAATACATCGAGTCGCTTGACGGTTCAAGTCAATGTGACTGAACTCCTCCAGCGTGACTACGACCTGACCGACTTCGAGGCCGACCTCGATTCTCTCGAACTCTCCCCCGAGGCCCAGGACCTGCTGTTCCGCGAGGCCCATACTGCGTACGCCTTCACCGACGAGCCGGTGAGCAACGAGCAGCTCCGGGCCGTGTACGACCTGGTCAAGTGGGCGCCGACTGCGATGAACAGCCAGCCGCTCCGAGTCGTCCTGGTCCGCAGCCCCGAGGCGCGGGCCCGCCTCGTCCAGCACATGGGCGGCAACAACCAGGCGCGGGTCGCCGCCGCACCGGTGACCGCGATCCTGGCCGCCGACGTCGACTTCCATGACGAGCTGCACCGCACCTTCCCGGCGGTGCCGGGCGCCCGCGACCGGTTCGCCGACGACATCGGGGCCCGGGAGCGGACGGCGCGGTTCAGCGCCGGCCTGCAGGCCGCGTACTTCCTGATCGGCGTCCGCGCCGCCGGACTGGGTGCCGGCCCGATGACCGGTTTCGACGCCGCCGCCGTCGACGCCGAGTTCTTCCCGAACGGCGACCACAAGACGTTGATGGTGGTCAACATCGGCCGGCCGGCGACCGAGGGCGCCCATCGCCCCCGGCTGCCGCGGCTGGACTATGCCGACGTCGTCGAGACGGTCTGAGTCTCAGACCAGCACGGTCCCGGACGAGACTGTCCGCGGCTCGCCCGGATCGTCCAGGGTGACCGCACCGATCACCTTCACGTCATCGGCGAACGTCCAGTCGCCGTTCACCCCGAGGCTGGTGGCCTCCTTCAGCGACGGCGCACCGTCGGGGAACCGGTCCTCGAACTTGCCGATGGTCTTGTAGAACTTCGAGTCGAGCTCGATCAGCGGTGCCTGCGTCGACCACCCGCGTCAGCCGGCCGTCGCCGCCCACCTCGTACACGTCCGAGCGGAGCAGCAGAAGATCGCTCGTCGTCTTGACCGGCAGGAACCGCTCCCGGCCGACGCCGATAGCGGTCGCGCCCGGGAACACCTCGATCGCGGCACCCATCGCGCTCTCGATCTGGATCACGCTCGGCGAGGACGAGTCCGCCGGATCGACCGTCTTCTCGTTCTTGATCAGCGGCAGGCCGAGCACCGAGTTGCGCTCTTTGAGCGTCCGGGACAGCACCTCGAGGTCGAACCACAGGTTGTTGGTGTGGAAGTAGGGGTGCCGGAACTCGTCGGTGAAGAAGTGCATCTCGTTCTCGGCCGTCTGAGCGGTGTCCCGCAGGATCAGCTGATGATCCGCCTTCCGGATCGCCAGATGCCCTCCCTTCCGGTCGGCGGCGGTCCGCCGGCAGATCTCGGCCGCGTACGGCGCCCCGCTGGCAGCGAACCAGCCGGCGATCGTCGCATCCGGCGCCGCGCCGAGGTTGTCGGAGTTGGAGACGCTGGCATACCGGTAGCCCTGCTCGAGCAGGCGGTCGAGAATGCCGGAGCCCTCCAGCGCCGTGTAGAGGTCACCGTGCCCGGGCGGGCACCACTCGAGGGTGGGATCGGCCGGCCACTCGACCGGCGTCAGGTCGTCCGCGCGCAGCTTCGGCTCGGAGTTCTGCAAGAAGTCCAGGCCGAGCCCGTCGACCTCGATGCCGTCGTACGGCGCGAGCGCGGCCAACGTGTCGTCCTGCGTCCGGAAGCTGTTCATGAACAGCAGCGGCAGCTTCGCGCCGTAGCTCGCGCGGGCAGCCAGCACCTGGTCGACGATCAGGTCGAGGAAGGTCTTGCCGTTGCGGACCGGCAGCAGCGACTTGGCCTTGTCCATCCCCATCGAGGTGCCGAGGCCACCGTTCAGCTTGATGATCACCGTCTTGCCCAGCGCCGCCCGCGCATCGTCGGCGGCGATCTCGACGTCGGCCAGCAGGTCCGGTGAGGTGAGCGGCTCGATCGAGTCCTCGGCGATGAATCCGGTGACGCCCTCTTCCAGCTGGTGGTAGTAGTGGCTGAACACCTCGATCGCCTGCGGCGTGACACTCGCCGCGGTCATCTTGTCCCGGGCCGCCTGCAGTCCTGATTCGCTCATGCTTCATTCTCCATGGGCGGCATCGTAGGGGAGCCACGTGACCGTCCGGTGACCCGCTCCGAAACGGTTCTTCCGCAGCGCGGCTATTTCTTCGGCTGCTTCGCCGGCGGTGCGAACCCCGCCAGGAACTGCTCGCTGGCCTGGATGATCTGCTTCTGGGCGGTCGCCCGGTCGACCGTGGTGGTGCCGTCGCCGGGTTGCGCACCGTAGTCACCGAAGTACGCGTGGATGCCGCCGGTGACCTGGACGTACTGGGTGTCGGCCGGCAGATAGGACTTGTGGTCCTCGATCTTCTGCGGAGTCGCCAGGCCGTCCTCGGTGCCGTAGATCGACATCACCTTGAGGTCGGTGCGAGTCAGTGGGCTGGCCGGATAACTCGCCCAGAGCAGCAGTCCCTTCACCCGATGGTCGCTGTCGGCGAAGCTGGCGGCGGCCGTTCCGCCCAGCGAGTGGCCGCCGACCACCCAGGACGCGATCTCGGTGTGCACCGCCATCGGCCGGGCCGCGTGATCGGCGTCAGCGAGCGCGATCCCGAACGGGTCCTTCAGCACGATCACGAGGTTGCCGGCCTCGGCGAGCGGAATGAGCAGCGGCGCGTACGCCCGCGGGTCGACCCGGGCACCGGGCACGAAGACCAGCCCCACCTTCGGCACCACGGCCTCGCCGGTGCTCTTCGGCGCGGGAGCCAGCTCGTACCAGGTGAGGGTGTCGGTGTAGGTCACGGTCCTGGCCGACCGGAGCTGATCGACGAGCCCCTCTGCAGGCGGGAACGGCCGCGCCCACGCGGTCACCGCGACCAGGACCACACACAGGAACAGGGCCGGCAGGGCGAGTGCGAGCCGCAGCTCGGCGCGCCGACGGAGCTGCTTGCGGGTCCGTGGACTGCCATCGCGGAGGTCCTGCTTGTCCCCCGCCGCGAGGCTGGCGATCGCCCAGATCACCGCGATCAGTCCGAGCAGCGCGCAGGATACGGTCGCGATCAGCAGTGCCGGGTGCCCGTTGAGCAGCGGTTCCCAGCGGGTCCAGCCGACCCAGCCGGCGACCACCAGCATCGCTACGCCGAGGATCAGCCAGATCATGGACAGCACGGTTCGGCTGGTGCTCCCCGGCTGCGACATGGGCGAGAGTCTAGGTCAGCAGATTCAGGTCGCGAGGTCGGCGACCTCGGGTCGTACGCAGCGATCAGCTCGTCGGCGTCGACGAAGGCACTGAAGCCGTGGCCGCCGGCGCCGAGTGCGATCCGGCGACCCCGAAGTCGCTGGTCCAGATAGATCGGCCAGCCGGGTTCGCTGCCGATCGGGGTGATGGTGCCGCGTTCGTAGCCGGTGGCCTCGAGCGCGCCGTCGGCGTCCGGCATCGAGAGCCGATTGACGCCGAGCAGCGCGCGGAGCTTCGGCCAGGAGAATGAGGCATCGCCCCCGACCAGCACGAAGACGTGCGAGCCGTCGGGCAGCCGGACGACCAGTGTCTTGGCGATGTCGGCCGCCTCGATGCCGAGGATGGCGGCCGCCTCCACCAAAGTGTCTGCGGCGGGCCGGGAACGCAGCTCGACCGCAAGCCCGCGAGTCTCGGCGGCGATCAGCATCCGACGTACGCCCTCCGGCAGACTGCCGGCGGTCACGTCAGGTGCCTCGTCAGCCGAGCAGCTTCGCCTTGGCCTGGGCGAACTCGGCGTCAGTCAGCACACCGGAGGTGTGCAACTCACCGAGCTGCTGGAGCTGGCCGAGCAGGTCGCCACCGGCCGGAGCCGCCGGAGCGGCAGGCGCCGGCTGTGCGTACTGCGCAGCCGCCTGTTGCTCGGCCGCCACCTGCTGAGCCGCCTGGTAGGCCATCGCCTGCTGCTCCTGCTGGGCCTCGTCCTGTTGCTGCGGCCTGCTCATCGGCCTGGCCCTGCCACTTGTTGGCCTGGTGCCGGGAGACGGCGTTCGCCGTCGCTGACGCGGTGCCGGCGACGACCGCCGTCCGCGCCATCGTGCCGACCAAACCGGGGCGTCCGCCGCCGTCGTCCGAGTGGCATCTCGTTCCTTCTTTCCGCTAGCCCGCGATCAATCCGCCGAATCGACGTCGTCGAAGCCGGCGGCCTCGGCCACCTCGTTGACGACGTCCGCCGGGAACCGCTCGACCGCCAGCACGCTTGCGCCGGCATCGCGGACCGCCGCCGTGATCGAACGGGCCCAGGTGTTCTCCAGTAGTACCACCAGGGCGGAACTTCCGGGCGGCAGCTCACTGGTCAACGCGTCGAGGTCCTCCTCGCCGACCAGACCGGTGCCGGTCAGCTCGATCTCGGTCAGGTCGATCTCGTCGCCGAGGACCTCGACCTCGAGGATGTCCAGCGAACCGTCGTCGTGCCGCCGCACCAGGGTCAGATCGAGCAGCGTGATCGCACCGCCCTGCAGAGTGGCGAGCAGCGACTCCCGAACCTCAGCAGGGATGTGGTCGTCGGGAAACGCGACCACGTAGAGATCGGCCGGGCCGAAGGTCGTCATGGACCTCGTGTCCTCTCGTGCAAACTCGCCGGTCGCTCCGGCGCCGACTCAGGCTAGCGCCTTCGCCTTCAGCTGATCGAACTCGGCCTGGGTAATGGTTCCGTTGTCCAGCAAGCCCTTGGCGGAGGCGATCTGGTCGGCAGCGCTCGGGCCGTTGGCGCTCCCGGCGACCGACTTGATGTACTGATCGGTCTGCGCCTGTGCAGCCTGCATGGCGCCGGCATGCCGCTCTGCCATCCCCCGGCCACGGGCGATCAGGTAGATCAGCGCGACCAGGAACGGGAAGACGACCAGGCCGATGATCCAGAGCGCCTTCCACCCGCCGCCCAGATCCCTGTCACGGAACAGGTCCCCGATGATCTGGAACAGCACCATCAGATAGGCGACGAAGACGAACGACCAGATGATCAGGTAGAGGAAATGCCAGAAGTCCATGGCCAGATAACTTTCTCGAGAGATTCGGCGGACCCGAGCGAGTCCGACCGGAACCCTAGCGCACCGAATTGGCCGCGGACGACTCCTGCCGATGCGCCACGCCGAGATCACCCCCGCTGGGTGACGGATGCGGATCGACGCCGCGCTCGTCCGGCACCTCGCCGGTGCTCTATCTCACATCAGGCAGCCCGACCGGGACCCAATCGTTCGACCTATCGGTCCCAGCCGGTGGCCAGACCGAAGCTCTCCCGCAGCCCGGTCAGCCCGGACTCGGTGATCCGCACGACGCGGGTTGCGTCGATCCGGCGGAGCCAGTCCAGCTCGAACATCCGGTCCGTCAGGGCCGCGCCGAGCGGGCCGGCGAGGTGGTGGCGCTGTTCCGACCAGTCCAGGCAGTAGCGGATCGGTGCGCGCTGCCGGTCGACGGCGTCGAGGTCGACTCCGAGAGCGGCGAGCGCACGCCGACCGACCGGCGTCAATCGATACCTGACAACGGCGCCCGGCGCCGAGAGCCGGTCCGCCACGGCGACCTCCGGATGGTGGTTGCCGTCACCCCCGTCGAGCTGGCCCCGGTCGATCATCGCCGCCATCACCGCAACACCGAGCTTGCCGGCCAGGTGGTGGTAACAGGTGCGGGCCCGGCGTAGCGCGTGGGCCCGGGTGCCCTGGCGGAGCGAGCGGATCGGCTCCGGCGGCGAGATCTGGGCGAGGGCTTCGAGGGCCTCGGCCACCGCCGGATTCGCGAGCCGGTAGTACCGAGCGCGGCCCTGCTGTTCCGCGCTCAGCAGGTTCGCGTCACGCAGCCGACCGAGGTGCTCGCTGATCGTGGCGGGCGTGACGCCGGCTTCGGCCGCCAACACGCTGGCGGGCAGTGCCCGGCCGTCCAGCAGCGCCATCAGGACCCGCGATCGGGTGCGATCGCCGATCAAGGCTCCGATCCGGGCGATGTCCGCGTCCCCCTCGGGCTGCTGCGTGGTCTGAGTGGACATGACCCGAGCCTAGAGTCGAATCACTTCGGTCCACACCGAATCGAATCGAACTCGCTCAGCGCTGTCGAACGGATCCCTCCACCCAGGCCCGAGATCGTCAGCTGCTGAGCTTGCGACTCCGGCCCAGCTGATCACGCAACCACGGATTGTCGAGGATCCGGTCGCCCTGAGCGATCAGCTCCTCGGCAAGCCGTCGACGAAGGTCCGCGACGACGTCGGAATGCTCGGGATCATCGATCAGATTGTGCAGCTCGTCGGGATCGTCGGAGAGCCGGTAGAGCTCATCGACGTCGGTCGCGTTCCAGACCAGCTTCCAGGTCCGGGTTCTGATCATTCGCTGTGTGTACAGGCCGAACTGCTGCCCGTTGTACGTCGAGATCACGTGTTCGCGCCCGGCCAGTGCTGCCGGGGCCTCCGACGGCCGGTCCGGATCCACCAGAGTCTCACCATGGACGTCGGACGCAGCAGGGAGGCCCGCGACCGCTCGCATCGTGGCGGCCAGATCCAGGGTGTTGTGGACCAGGCAGGGCCATCGGCGGCCGGCCGGGAGCACCCGCGGCCAGCGCAGGACGAGCGGTACGCGGACGACCTCGTCGTACATCACGTAGTGCTTGTCCATCATCCCGCGCGACCCGCACAGGTCGCCGTGGTCGGCGGTATAGACGACCAGCGTGTCCTCCGCCTGACCGGTCGCCGCGAGCGCCGCCAGCAGCCGGCCGATCGCGTCGTCGAGCTGGCTGATGATCGCGTAGTAGCGGGCCACCACCGGCGCCCAGTCACTCCAACCCCAGTCCTCGACCGCCCAGTTCAGGCGCTGCTGGCGCTGGATGTACGGCTTGCCGATCAGTCGGTCCTCGAAGGCGCTCCACCGCGGCACCGATGCGGGGTCGTACCGGTCGGCGAACACGGCTGCCGGCTGACACGGCAGGTGCGGCTCGACCAGATCCAGCCGTAGGTGCCAGGGCCGACCGGGGTCGGCGACGGCCCGGTTCAGGAACTCGATCGCCCGATCGGCACACCAGTGGGTCCGGGTCTGCTCCAACGGAGCGGGGTCCACACCGCCGAACCAGTCTCCATCGACCGGCGAAAGCCCCTGGGCGGCCCGCCACGGGTCGTAGTCCTCCAGCGGGACGTACGTGTCGTAGCCGAAGTCCCTCGGCGTTCGCTGCGCGTCGACGTGCCACTTGCCGACGTAGCCGTTCAGATAGCCGCTGCTCCGCAGGAGCTGCGGCCAGACCTGACCGCCGGGCTGGAAATCGATGATGGCAGGCCCGATGTCGTAGTTCCACAAGCCGCCGGCCTGCTCAGGACGCCGCCCGGTCAGTAGCGACTGGCGGGCCGGCGTGCACAGCGGGATGGGCGTGAACGCGCTGTCGAACCACACGCCGTCCGAGGCCAGCGCGTCCAGGTTCGGGGTGTGCACGGGATATCGGCCGGCGGCGCCAACGCAGTCCCAACGATGCTGATCGGCGACGATCATCAGGATGTTGGGTCGGGGTTTCGCCGATGGTTCTCTCATCTGCACCCTCATCGCCTCGTCGACCAGCGTCCCTCGATCGGCATCGTAGGCCTCGGACCGGCGCCCCCAAGAGCCCGCACGCCACGATCAGCTGCGGTCGATAGGCTCGATCCGTGGCGGACCAGCGGACGACCGACGAAGCCGGCCAGGACCGCCAGCGGTGGCTGTTGATCATCTACAAGGTGCCGTCCGAGCCGAGCCGGCTGCGCGCGACCGTATGGCGTCGGCTGAAGTCGCTCGGCGCGGTCTATCTGCAGAACTCGGTCGCTGCGCTACCGGCCGGAGATGCCGCGGAGCGATCACTGCGGCTGCTGCGCCGCGAGATCCTCGGCCTCGGCGGTTCCGCGATGCTGCTGGCCAGCACGAGTCTGATCGGCGACCAGGACATCGTCGAGCTGTTCCAGGTCGCCCGGAACGACGAGTACGAAGAGATCCTGGACAAGTGCGCCGACTTCCACGCCGGTCTGCAGAAGGAGTACGACGCCGGGCACTTCACCTACGGCGAGCTCGAGGAGAACGAGGTGGAGCTGGTCAAACTCCGCGGCTGGTTCGGCAAGGTCACGGCGCGGGACACCTTCGGGGCGCAGGCCAAGGAGCGCACGGCCATCGAGCTCACGGCCTGTGAGCAGGCCTTGGAGGAATACGCGGCACGGGTCTACATCGAGGAGGGCGAGGGTCGCTGACGCGCTGGGCGACGGCTCGCCGAAAACTCCCGACGCTCAGGCCTCGTCGTGTTGATCGCGTACGCCGGCAGCCCGGAGCGCGCGACGCAGGCTCAGCGCCAGCAGCACCGCGACGACGAGCGGCACCAGCCACCAGCTCGATATGGCGGTCAGTCGGCTGAGCAGCGCGGTCGCCAGCAAGGCGACGGCAACCCCCGCAGCCATCCGCCAGTCATCGCCGAAGACGAAATCGACGACGAACGCGAGCACGGACCGGACGGCGCGACGTACGCGTTCCCAGCCGGTCACCGCGACGGCCCTCCAGCCGCGACGGGACCCACCGGTGATCCGGCCCGCCGCACCCGACGGAGGACCACGACCAGCAGCAGCGCGTAACAGAAGACCGCCGGCACCAGGACCAGCAGTGCGGCATCCGCGCCGGGCCAGCTGGCCCCGGCGCCCTCGACGCTCCAGAAGATGCCGAACCCGGTCAGCATGGCGCCCACCACGAACTTCAGGCTGTTCTCCGGCACCCGCGCCAACGGAGCGCGGACGAGCAGGCCGGTGACCGTCACCACCACGACGGCGGCAACGGCGGCCAGCGCAGCCAGCCCGATCCGATGCTGGCTGCCACCGAGGGTGAGCACGATGAACACCACCTCGAGTCCCTCCAACAGCACACCCTTGAACGCCAGGGTGAACGCGTACCAGTCGTTCACGAAGCCACGGCGCTGGACGGCCGCGGTCCGGGCCGCGTCGACCTCACGGGCATAGATCCGCCCCTCGTCGTGGAGGGACTGCAGACCGGCCGCGCGGAGTATCGCTTTGCGCAGCCACTGCAGGCCGAACGCCAGCAGCAGCCCGCCGATCAGCAGGCGAAGAGGCCCGATGGGAATCGCCGATGCAGCCGGACCGAGGACCGCGACCACCAGTCCGAGCGCGACGAGGCCCGTGCCCACCCCGACCAGGGTGGATCGCCACTCACGCGTCGTGCCGGCGGCCAGCACGATCGTCAGAGCCTCGACGGCCTCGACCAGGCAGGCGAGGAAGACCGCGACGAACAGTGCGCCGCCACTCATCCGGTGGAGCCGTCGATCATCGCCGAATTGTCGGATTGCATGAGTGAAACGTAACAGTCGTTAGGTGCTCGGTGCAACAGATAGCCTAGCCTGGACTGGGGCTCGCCGTGATGTAGAAGAAGTCGCGCTGATCCGGGAGCAGATAGCGATCCGCGCTGTGGGTCATGGCGGGCAACAGCTTGGTGGGCACGGGCCCGTTGTGGCGCGTCGGCTGCCAGGACGCGAAATGGATCATCTGTCGATGGATGTCGAGCTGCATGGCCCGGACTGCGCCGGCGTCGTGCAAGGTCGCGGCCAGCATGGACAGGTTCATCCCGGTGCCGGCGACGTAGATCAGGTTGCCGCCCCGGTCGATGCCCAGACCTGATCGCGCGGTGTACTGCAACTGGTTGTGCGCGCTCCCCCAACGGCCCTGTGCGTTGACGTCCAGACCTGCCACGACCCTGGAGCCGTCGATGATCAACTCGAGGTTCTGCCGGACGGCAACGACCCGGTCGAGGCTGGTCACGTCCCGTCCCCACCGGCCGACCGTCAGTTGGCCGTTCCGATCGATCGCCGCGGTGGCCTGACCCGGTGACAGCGTGCCGGTCACCTGGTGACCCATGGCGAACCCACCGGTGAGGTCCTTCATCCGCCACCCCGAGTTGAACGTGGCGACCAGCCGCGACACGTCGTGCCGCGGCACCGACGCGTTCCCCGGCCAGCTACCTCCGCCGGGCTGGACGGTGCCGGCGACGAGATGGGCGGTCGTCCCGGATCGACGGATCCAGGCAACGCCGGCCAGCACACTCGCATGGGCGGATCCGGCCGGAGATAGGCCGTGTAGATCAACGGAATGCCTTGCGCGCCGACTCTTCCGGGCAGCCACCGTCCCTCTCCAGGCAGGGCGGCCCGGCCGGTCACGACGTGCAGCGGATACGGACCGGGCACGAAGTGCGCGGCACGACTTCGCGAGCGATGCGCCTGTGCCGGCAACGCCGACGGTGGCGGCGGCGTGTTCGCCGGAGGATGGCGGGTGTAGTACCAGTTCTCGACGGTGTTGATCAAGCCACCGAAGCCGTGATCCCGGAGCCAGTCGACCGTCCGCACCGACCACGATGCCTCGCCGGGATCGGCGAGCGCGCGGCCGTACGATGCGCCGGCGACGCCGGTCATGATCAACGCTGCGACGGTGAGCGCCACGACCGCGGTCCGGCGGGTCCGGCGCCGTCGTACGCGGGAGGTGTCCAGCTCGTCCGAGAGTGCCATGCAGTGCAGCATCTCCGCGCCGACCTGAGCCCCGGCTGAGCCGACGTGGACCCTGAGGGCAGCCTGAGCCGCGACCTTTGACGCCGTCAGTCGTCGTCGGGTGAGATTTCGACGTCCGCAGACCGTGCGGGCCGACGAAAACCTTCCAGGAGTTCAGATGTCGACCATCGATGTGACCGACAGCCGGTCGACGTGGTTGACCAAGGTTCCGGCCATCATCGCGACATTCTGGGTGATCAAGATCTTGTCGACCACCGTCGGGAAGACCTCCGCCGACTTCTTGTCCGTGAACGCGGGCCTCGGACCGGTGATCTGAACAGGTGCTCGTCAACCGGCACGGAGTGGTGGCGAAAGGCCAAGCGCCGCACGGCGGACGACGTGCCGACCTCGCCCGGGTGGCCCTGGGCGCGGTGGTCGTGCTCGCCGTGGGACTCGGCCTCAGCAGTCTGTCGAGCGGGCAGCCGGGCGCGGGCGCACCGGCCGGCGGTTCTACCGCGAAGCAGGCGCACCCGACCACCGCGCTCGGTGACGTCAGCAGCTTCGCCGTGATCGCCACCGACGTACAACATCAGGTCGCGCGACAACGACATCAATGGCGCGACGACATCAATGGCGCGACGACCCGGGTGAAGGATCTCGAGATCGCCTGGGACAGTGCGGAAGCAGGTCTGAAGCCGCGCGATCCGAACAACTGGCACGCCCTCGACGGCCAGATCGACGCCGTGCTGACCTCGCTCCGCGCCACCAGCCCGAGCCGAGCCAACTGCGCCACGAATCTCGGGGCGCTGGTCACCGCCCTCAATCGCTTCGACGGGGTCTAGCACCGTCCGGATCGAGGGGCAGCAGCAGGCTGAATGTCCCCGGGGCGCGGGGTCCGTCGCACCAGTCGTCGACCGTCGGCGGCGAGGGGACCGTGCCAGCGTTGCTCCGCCCCTTGCAGAGCGCAGTCGGCCCAACGTTCGGCCCGAGCCGCCATCCATTTCGATCGCCTGCCTATCACGGCGAACCGACGGAGCGAGCACAGCGATCCGACAGATTGGGTCACCGCGGTCGCTGCTGCAGTGCTCTCGCTCCGGGTGGCCGTCGCCGGTGAGGCTTTCAGTCGTCCGGCATCGATCGTCGCTGACCGACCGGGCCGTCCGCGAACGGAAACGCCAGTGAGCCCGCTCGAACCCACCACTGCATCACGTCGTAGGTCAGCCGGCCGGCGATCACCGACGGATCGGCGTCCGACATGCGGGCGGCCTCGGCCGGCCCGCAGGCGAAGATCGACATGCCACGGAACGACGAATCACTCTGCCGGTCGAACGGCCCGTTCACCACCAGCACGCCGCGTCGCGACAGGTCGGCGCGATACGCCAGATGCCGTTCCTGCAGTACGTCAACCTCCTCGTCGGATAGCCGCGGTGCATTGGGTGATCGTCGAAGCACGACGAGTGTGTAGACGTCGAAGGCGTCGGGGATGTTCGGGTCGCGCATGATGGATCACGACCTTAGCCACTTTGACTTCAAGAAGTGGCCTGTTCGCTGTTGGCCGCCCCTTTCGGCGGTGCACCGGATCGCGTGTCGGGCCCCGGGCTGTCCTTGGGTCTATGCGACCGCGGCCTGTCGGTTGCCGGGTGGGTCCTCCGATCGGGGGATGGCTGGTTCAGCTGGCGTTTGGCCCGATTGGTCGACACCGTCTCCAGCGTGAGTCGGACACGCTGGTAGCCACAGGCCGAGCATCTGCTCGGCGACCCCTCCGGAACAGGACCTGTCATGAACATCCGTACCGTCACCGCCCTGATCGCTATCCCGATCGTCTCCGCCGCAGCGCTCGGCGCGCCCGGGCAAGCGCAGGCCGCCACGACCACGTCCGCCGGCGGGGTGGGGGCTGACAAGGCGACCCAGGTGACCATGTCGATCACCAACGACACCGATGAGACGTTGAACCCGACCTCCGCGACCAGTAGCGGGAGCGGTAACCATTGGCAGCAGAGACCCACCACGTTGGCTCCGAACGGGTACGAGATCGTGTCGAACTCTGCCGCCGGCGATGCCGAGATCTCGCTGACCTACGTGAGCGCTGTGACCCACACGGTCTACAACTTGCACAGTGAGACCCCGCTGGTCGGCAAGAACAGCAGCGGCGGCAGCTCGAGCAACACCAGCTATGCCGTGAACTACAGCACAGGCAGCGGCTACAGCCCGACCGACATCTTCAGCATGGATCCGGGTCACACCTTCACCTACACCGGTCAGCCGGAGACGTATACGGTGCCGGCCGGGGTCCACCAGCTCAGCTTGGATGCGGTCGGCGGCAGCGGCGTGGGAGACAGCACCGAACCCAGCGGCGCGCAAGTCACCGGCACCCTCAACGTCACCCCCGGGGAGGTGTTGACCGTCGGTGTCGGCGGCATGGGCGGCTCCAACTACATCCAGAAGGCCGGCGACAACGACTGGACGCACACCTACAACGGTGTCCCATCGGCGGGCTGGGGCCTGCAGAACGGCACAACCAGCTACGCCGGCGGCGACGGCATCCAACTGTCGAACGGCTCTGCGGCCGGCGGTTTCGGCGGCGGCGGCTCTGCGATCTTGGACAGCAACGGCGATCCGCTCATCGTCGCAGGCGGTGGCGGCGGCACGAGCACAGACAGCCCGCTGACCTATGGCTTCGGCGGGCAGGGCGGCTACCAAGGTCAGCTCACCGGCGGCAACGGCACACCCGACGGCGGTCAGGGCGGTGCGAACACCAGCAGCCAGGGCCAGGAACTGATCGCCACCGCCTGAATCGGTTCCCGGCAGCCCCGGAGAAGTCCGGAGCTGCCGGCCTCGTCAGCGCCGGGCCACTCCGCCCTCGATTGAGGTAGGCCGGCCAGCCGAAGTCCATTCGCTTGACGATCCAGCAGTACCGGATAAGCACACCGAGGCCCTGCCGGGCAGTTGATCATGGACCGCGACTGGGCCGGCGGACGTGTCGCTGCATCCGCACGGCGCTGTTCCTCGCCGACGATCCGGCCATCCGGATCATCGGCGTGCGCCGAGCTGAACCGTCGGGAAGGTCATCGTGAAGGTGCTGCCGCCGCCGGGGGTGTCGGCGTGGGTGATCGTGCCGTCGTGCGCGGCCATCAGCCCGGCGGCGATCGACAGTCCGAGACCGGTGCCGCCGTGGCTGCGGGCCCGGCCGTAGTCGTTGCGGTAGAAGCGCTCGAACACCAGGTTCGCACCGTCCGCCGGCAAACCCGGGCCATGGTCGACGACCCGCGCCTCGACGGCGTCATCGCGGACACCGATCTCGATCTCGTACGGACTGCCGGCCGGGGTGTGGCGCAGCACGTTCCCGACGACGTTGCCGAGCACCTGCCGGATCCGGCTGTCGTCACCGAGGACGACCGGCGGCGCGTCGATCCAGCCGGCACCCTCGATCTGGGTCACCGTCACGACTCGTGCCGGATCGCGGCCCCGGGCGTCCAGGATCGTGTCCGCGGCCACGGCGAGCATGTCCACAGGCTCTCGGTTCAGGCCGGGGGCGCCGTCCAGCCGGGCGAGCAGCAGCAGGTCGTTGACCAGATCACCCATCCGGATCGACTCGGACTCGATCCGGTCCATCACCACCGCCACGTCGGCTGGACTGCTCACCACACCCTGCCGATACATCTCCGCGTGGCCGCGGATGCTGGCGATCGGCGTCCGCAGCTCGTGGCTGGCGTCGGCGATGAAGCGGCGCAGCCGTTCCTCGGTGGCCACCTTGTCGTCGAAGCCCCGTTCGATCTGGGTCAGCATCGAGTTCAGCGACAGGGCAAGCCTGCCGATCTCGGTGGTGGCGGCCGGCTGGTCGATCCGTTGGGAGAGGTCGCCGTCCGCGATGGACTGCGCCGTCTGCTCGATCGAGGTCAGCGGGCGCAGTGCGACGCGGACCATGAACCAGCTGCCGACCCCGCCGAGCAGCAGGATGATCGCCGACACCACCAGCGTGATCAGCTGGAGCCGGCCCAGGGTGTCGAACGCGTCCGCGAGGGAGATGCCGATCACCGCATAGCCGTCTGAGGTGGCGGTGACCCTGATCCGCCACGGCGCCCCGTGCTCGGTACTGGCAACGGTCAGCAGCTGCTTGTCGGCAGCTGCGGTGGCGAGTCGGGCCGCCGCGGACGCCAAATCGGGACGACCCAGCGCGGTCGGCGTGCCGGGCAGCTCGCACAACACGGCGCCCCGCGAGTCGGTGACCGCGAAGGTGTACGAGGTGGGTAGCTGCTGCGCGGCCCCGCCGGCCCGCTGGAGCAACGGGCAGAGGCTGTCGGAGGTCAGCCGCAGGCTGTCGGCGGTCGACGCGGCGAGCGGCGCCTCGAGCTGTTGGTCGATGCGCTGCTGCACGTAGTTGCTGATCAGCAGTACCGCGGCGAGGTTCGCCAGCGCCAACCCGACCGCGAGCAGGGCGACGACACCGATCACCAGCCGGGTCCGCAGGGACAGCCGGCCCCGTGGTCCGGCCCGGCGACTCACCGCTGGTTCCGGGGCAGTCTGAGGGTGTAGCCGACGCCCCGGACGGTCTCGATCAGCGGAGGCTCGTGCACGTCGATCTTGCGCCGCAGGTAGCGGACATAGGAATCGACGACACTCGAGTCGCCGTTGAAGTCGTAGTGCCAGACATGCTCGAGGATCTGAGCCCGGGACATCACTCGGCCGGCGTTGCGGAGCAGGAAGCTCAGCAACGAGAACTCGGTCGGGGACAGCTGGATCTGCTCATCACCCCGCCATACCTCGTGCCCGTCGGTGTCCAGCACGAGATCGGCATAGCGCAACAATCCGTCGTCGGTCGACGTTCTCGGCTCGGCGGTCGGCCGGATCCGGCGCAGGATCACGCCGACCCGGGTGATCACCTCCTCCAGACTGAACGGCTTGGTGACGTAGTCGTCCCCGCCGAGGGTCAGGCCGTGGAGCTTCTCGTCGAGGCTGTCGCGCGCGGTCAGGAACAGCACTCCCGGATCGCCGTCGGCGCGGAACATGGGCACCAGGGCGAACCCGTCCGCATCCGGCAGCATCACGTCCAGCACGATCAGGTCCGGCCGGAACCGCTCCGCCACCGAGAGCGCCTCCCGCCCGGTGGTCGCGGCGGCCACCTCGAAGCCGACGTACCGTAGGCTCGCGCTGAGCATCTGCACCAGATGGGTCTCGTCGTCGACGACCAGGATCCGGGAACCCTTCAGCTCGGGAGCGATCTGCATGATCCCAAGCGTGCGTGAGTTCGGTGAGAATTCGATGTCAATGCGGGGGCTCTCATCGAACTGTCATCATTCTCCCTTCCTTCTTGCATCTCCGCGGGTCATTCTCGATGACATGCTGAGCAGTTCCTGCGTCCGGTCCGGGAGGATCCGATGAAACGGCGCACCGTCATCGTCAACGCGGTGCTCGGTGGCGCCCTGCTGGTGGTCGGGGTGACCACGGCCGTCGCGGTCACCGGGGGCGGCCGACAGCCGGCCCCGACCGGAACCACGGTCGCCGTCCAGCGCGGAACGGTGACGTCGACCGTCACGGCGACCGGGAACGTCGAGGCCGGCTCGACCGTCTCGGTGTCGTCCCCCGGCTCGGGCAAGGTCACCAAGATCTACGTCAAGGAGGGTCAGCAGGTCGACGAGGGCGACAAGCTGTTCACCATCGACGCCACCTCCGAGAAACAGGACCTCGCAACCGCAAAGGCCAGTCTGGCGTCGGCCGAGGCATCGATGACGACCACGACCCAGGGGCGGTCGTCGCAGGACAGAGCTGTCGACAACGCCGGCGTACGCAGCGCCCAGACCGCTCTGGCCAATGCGCGAACCGCGCTGAGCCACGCGCAACAGAGCTACCGGCTCGACACGGCGCAGCAGAACCGGCAGGTCGCCGACGCCGAGGACCAGGTGAACGCGGCCAAGCAGCAGAAGGCGTCCGATCAGGCCGACCTGGACCAGGCGAACAAGGATCTCGCCGAGGCGCAGGCGGCCGGCGACGCGGCGAAGGTCGCCAAGCTGCAGAGCCAGATCAGCGAGCTGGAGAGCAAGCTCGCCACTGACCAGACGGCGATCGACAACGCCCGGGCCAGCCTCACCCAAGCTCGGCAGACCCGCGACAAGACACTGCTGGCGGACCAGCAGGCGATCCAGACCCAGCAGGGCCAGGTTTCCACGGCCCAGGACAGCCTCTCGTCCCAGCAGGCCCAGCGAGCGTCCAACCAGCAGCCCGCCCGGCGGGGAGCCGTCGACTCCGCTCAGGCCCAGATCGACAGTGCCCAGGCGAGCGTCGACAAGGCCGAGCTCGCCGTCAAGAACACGACGGTCCTCGCACCGGTGGGCGGCACCGTCGCCGATCTGTCCGCGGTCGTCGGGCAGTCCTCACCCAGTAGCGGCGGGACCGCAACCGGGACCACCAGTGGAACCAGCGCCGTCGGCGGCTCAGCCACCAGCACTGCGAGCTCGGGCGGCTCGAGCAGCGGCATGATCACCATCGTCGACGACCAGGCGAAGCAGGTGACCGCGGCCGTCGCCGAGGCCGACATCGTCAAGGTCAAGCCGGGCCAGTCCGCGACGGTGACCTTCCCCGCCTCCGGCAAGACCCTGTCGGGCAAGGTCACCTCCGTGGCCGCCCAGAGCACGGTGAGCAACAACGTCGTCCAGTTCGATGTCGACGTCTCGCTGCCCACGGCCGACTCCAGCATCCGGCTCGGTCAGACCGGCAACGTCTCGATCACCACCGGCTCCCACAGCAACGTGCTGTACGTGCCGACCAGCGCGATCACCACCACCGGCACGGTATCTGTCGTGACCCGCCGGGTCGACGGCGTCGACTCGACGGTGCAGGTCGAGACCGGGCTGGTCGGCAGCACCGGAACCGAGATCGTCCGCGGTCTGTCCCAGGGCGATGTCGTCGTGCTCCCGACCGGGGACAGTACCGGGTCCTTCACCTTCCCGGGGTCCGGGGCCTCGGCGTCTGGGGGCTCGGGCCCGGGCTCGACGAGTGCGTCGCCGAGCGCCAGCGGTGGACGATGACGCCGGCGGCGAACACGCCGGTCATCGCGCTGCGCAACGTCGTCAAGACGTACGGCGAGGGCGATACCGCCGTCCATGCGGTGGCCGGAGTGAACATCGTCGTCGAGCGTGGCGACTACGTCGCGATCATGGGCGCCTCCGGCTCCGGCAAGTCCACCCTGATGAACATCATCGGCTGCCTCGACGTCCCGACCGCCGGGATCTATCGGCTCGACGGCGTGGACGTACGCCGGCTGACCGACCGGCAGCAGTCCAAGATCAGGAACCGGAAGATCGGATTCATCTTCCAGAGCTTCAATCTGATCGCGCGGACCAGTGCGCTGCGCAACGTCGAGCTGCCCGCTGGCCTACGGCGGGGTGGGCGCCCGGGAACGCCGTGAGCGTGCCATGGCCGCCCTCGAGCTGGTCGGACTCGGCGATCGGACCGGGCATACCCCGGCCCAGCTCTCCGGCGGTCAGCAGCAGCGCGTCGCGGTCGCCCGGGCGATCGCCACCGAGCCGGTGCTGCTGCTTGCCGACGAGCCCACCGGCGCCCTGGACAGCCACAGCACCGAAGACATGCTGAGCCTGTTCGACGCCCTGTCCGCCGCCGGGCGCAGCATCGTGGTGATCACCCACGAGGACGAGGTCGCCGCCCACGCCAAGCGGGTGCTCCGGATGCGCGACGGCATGATCGAGAGCGACCGTCGACTGGTGCCCGTGCACGCGCTGCCGCCGCGCTACCGGCCCGGGCCGGTGGCCGCATGAAGCTCACCGAGGCCCTCCGGTTCGCCTGGCGCGGAGTCACCGCCAACAAGGCTCGATCGCTGCTCACCATGCTCGGCGTACTGATCGGTGTCGCATCGGTGATCGCCCTGACGGCGGTCGGCAACGGCGCCCGAGTCACCGTGACCAACACCCTCAACAGTCTCGGCTCCAACACGCTCACGGTCGTGCCGGGCACCGTCGGCGCGAGCGTGTTCGGCGGTCGAGGTGGTCGCGGCGCCGGAGGCGGCGCACAGAGCGACACCTCCGGCACTGGCTCCGGTACGAATTCCGGAACCGACATCCGCGCGGTCCAGCTGACCCTCGCCGACGCCGAGGCGCTGGCCGACAAGACGCAGGCACCCGACGTCCTCGGCGTTGCTCCGGTGGTCAGTCCGTCGTCGGTGACCGCGACGTATCACAGCGCGTCGCACTCGGTCGGCACGACGACCGGCAGCACACCCTCGTACCTGTTGATCAACAACGACACGGTCTCCGATGGCCACCAGTTCAGCGACTCCGACTACCTCACCCATTCCCGGGTCGCCCTGGTCGGAGTCACGGTGGCCAAGGATCTGGTCGGCGGCGACGGCACCGCCCTGCTGAACAAGACGATCAACCTCAACGGCAACGCGTTCACCGTGATCGGGATCCTCACCGCGAAGGGCAGCACCGGACCGCAAGATCAGGACGACCGGGTGATCGCGCCCGCGACCGCCGTCCAGGACACTCTTTCCGGCTACCAGAACCTCAGCTCGATCTCGGTCAAGGCGACCTCCGCCGCCTCCGTCGACGCCGCCCAGGCCCAGGTCGAGCGCATCCTTGACTCCCGGCACGGCACCACCGCGGACGATCGGGACTTCACCGTCACCAGCTCGGCGTCGGTGCTCAGCGCCTTCGACACGATCACCTCCGCACTGACCGTCCTGCTCGGCGCCATCGCCGGCATCTCACTGCTCGTCGGAGGCATCGGGGTGATGAACATCATGCTCGTCACCGTCACCGAGCGCACCCGCGAGATCGGGATCCGCAAGGCGATCGGCGCCGGCAACGGCGACATCATCGCCCAGTTCCTGCTGGAGGCGGTGATGCTGTGCATGCTCGGTGGTCTGCTGGGCGTGTTGCTCGGCTCGCTCACCGGCCTCGTCACGATCGGTACCTTCCAGCCCGTGGTGTCACCCGGATCGATCGTGCTGGCCTTCTCGTTCGCGGTCGCCGTCGGGCTGATCTTCGGCCTGTACCCGGCGAACCGAGCCGCCAACCTCAAGCCCATCGACGCCCTCCGCTACGAATGACCCGCGCCCGCCTCGAGGAACTCCGATGACCACAGCAGACCACGACGCCAGTTCCGACGACACGGTGTCGATGACACTCGCCGACGAGCTGCTCGCTCCGGGCGAACCCGCTGCGGGTGCACCGGCGGAACCGCCGCCGTCCGCGGCGGGCGAATGGGCCGACGACAAGGACTTCCAACCGATCGAGCGGAAGCGGAACCGCTGGACGACGGTGCTGGGCGTGGCGTTGATCTTCATGTTCGGTGTGCTCTGTGGGTCGATCCTTACCCATGTCCTCGCCCCGACCCCAGCGCCTCCCACGGTGTACGTGCTCAACGGTGCGGGATCGGCGTCAACGACCGGATCGCCGTCCGCGGCACCACCCTCGGCCGGGCCGCCGTCGGGCGAACAGAGCCCGACAGCCGGCCGGTGACGGCGGCGGTTCAGGCAGCCTTGCCGGCCGAGATCAAGGTGGCCGGAAACGGCACCCAGATGCGGGTCCGTAGGATCGAATTGCTGCGGCTGACAACTCCCGAGGAGCACTCTGTGAGTCTGGACTACGAGGACCGAACCGACTTCGACAATGCGCAACGCGGCTTCGTCGCCACCCTCGACCCCGTGCGCTTCACCAACGCCGACGGGCGTGTCGTGTTCGACCTCGGCCCTTACGACTTCTTGTCCGGTGACCGTGTCGAAACGGTGCATCCCAGTCTGTGGCGCCAGGCACAGCTCTGCGTGACCAACGGCCTGTTCGAGGTCACCGACGGGATCTACCAGGTCCGCGGCTTCGACCTCTCGAACATGACCCTTGTCGAAGGCGAGCTGGGCGTGATCATCATCGATCCGCTGATCTCGTCCGAGTGCGCCGCGGCCGCCTTCAAGCTGTACAGCGCCCATCGCGGCGAGCGTCCGGTGACCGGTGTCATCTACACCCACTCGCACGGCGACCACTTCGGCGGCGTCCTCGGTGTTCTTCCCGATGGCCGGGGCGACGTTGCTGTCCTCGCGCCCGAGGGATTCATGGAGCACGCGGTGTCGGAGAACGTCTACGCGGGCACAGCGATGACGCGCCGCGCGAGCTACATGTACGGCGACGTCGTCGGACCGGGACCGCGGGGCCAGGTGAGCACCGGGCTCGGCATCCGCACCAGTGAAGGATCTGTTGGACTGATCCCACCGAGCGTCGACATCACCCACACCGGCCAGGAAGAGACGATCGACGGTGTCCGCATCGTCTTCCAGATCACGCCCGGCACGGAGGCGCCGGCCGAGATGAACTTCCTGTTCCCAGACCGACGCGCCCTGTGCATGGCCGAGAACGCGACCCACAACCTGCACAACCTGCTGACCTTGCGTGGTGCGTTGGTTCGCGACCCTCGGATCTGGTCGCGCTATCTCGACGAGGCGATCGAGCTGTTCGGCGCCGACACCGACGTAGCGTTCGCTTCGCATCACTGGCCCACCTGGGGAACCGAGAACGTGATCGAGTTCCTCACCCAGCAACGCGACCTGTACGCGTACCTCCACGACCAGACCGTCCGGATGCTGAATGATGGCGCGACCGGGATAGAGATCGCCGAAGATTTCCAGCTGCCGCAGGTCCTGGACGACGCGTGGCACGCCCGCGGCTACTACGGGTCGGTGAGCCACAACGTCAAGGCGATCTATCAGCGGTATCTGGGCTGGTTCGACGGGCATCCCAGCTCGTTGTGGCAGCATCCGCCCATCGCGGCCGGCGCGCGCTACGCGGAGGCCTTCGGCGGCGTCGACCAGCTCATCGCCAAAGGTCGGGACTTCGCCGATCGGGGTGACCTCAGATTCGCGGCCGAGCTGCTCAAGCACGCCGTCTTCGCCGATCCGGACCATCCCGGAGCCAAGGAAGCTCTTGCCCAGGTCTTCGAGCAGCTCGGCTATGGCGCTGAGAACGCCACCTGGCGTTCCTTCTATCTCAGCGGCGCGCACGAGCTGCGTAACGGACCGATGCCGCCCGCGCTGGATCCCGGAGCCGGCATGGCGCCGGCGCTGTCCATCGAGCAGCTTTTCGACACCGTCGCCATCCGCGTCGACGGGCCGCGCGCAGCCGCCGAGAAGCTGAGCATCCAGTGGACGTTCACCGACACCGGCGACGTCGTACGGCTGTCGCTCTCCAACGGGGCCCTCATCCAGACGCACAATCCGCGAAGCGAGGTACAGCCCGATCTGAGCGTCACGCTTACCAAGGCTCAGCTGCTCGCCCTGATGGCCGGGCGCGGCCTGGACGGCATCGACCACGACGGTGACGCGGGCGTCCTGCAGCGCCTCCTGGGGCTACTGACGACTCCCAACCGCGGCTTCAACATCGTCGTCCCGTAAAGCGCCGGAGCGATGCGGGGGGAACGTCGCCGAGCAGATCGTGTTCAGCCACCAGCCGCGTTCACGGCCCTGCCGCTCGTGGAGTCATGAGCATGTTGGGTCTGACCCGGGCGAACGTCGTCGACGTTCTCGGCGGCACCGTGACCCGCGACGTCACCGTGCTGATCGAGGGCGACCGGATCGCCGCCATCACGACCGAGTCGCCGGACGACGCCCGGCTGATCGATGTCGATGGCGGCTACGTCGTGCCCGGGTTCAACGACATGCACGCCCATGCGCTGGAGCTGCCCGACCCGTGCGGTGCGCTGGAGCTGATGGTCGCGTTCGGGGTTACCGGGTACCGGCAGATGTCCGGTTCGTCGGCATTGCTGGCGAAGCGGAGCGCCGGCGGGTTCGCGGAGTCCGCCGACGCGCCGAGTCTGCTGCTACCTCCCGGGCGCGCTGCTCAGCCCGTTGAATGCGGGCTCCGCCGAGGCCGTCACGGCCGCCATCGCCGAGCAGCAGGCGCAGGGCGCCGACTTCATCAAGATGGGGATGGTGTCCGCAGGGGTCTACCCGTCGGCCCAGGCCGAGGCGAACCGGCTCGGCATCCCGCTCGGCGGACACCTGCCGCCGACCACCATGGCCGAGGACGCGGCCGCAGCCGGCATCCGGTTCATCGAACACCTCGGCCCAGGCCTCGGTCTGCTCGCCTCCTGCGCGACGAACGAGGACCGCATCCGTACCGAGCTGGCCGCCCTGAAGAGCCCGACCATTCCGAACATCAAGCTTCCGTTCGCCGATCGGATCTTCGGCGCGATCTTGGCTCGGATCGTGGTCAACCCGCAGCTGCGGACGAGTCCCGAGCTGGCGGCGATCATGGGTCGAGCGATCGATGCGTTCAGCGAGGACAAGGCCCGGGCCTTGGCGGAGGCTTTCATCACACACGACACCTGGCAGTGCCCGACCCTGATCCGGGAGAAGACCAACGAGCGCGGTGACGATCCCGGCTGGTCGGGCGATCCGGACCTGCGCTATATGTCGGCGAAGACCCGCAAGCTGTGGGACAAGGTCGCGAAAAGGGCTGTTTCGCTCCCGGCGTCGACCCGGCGCACCTTCCACGGCCTGTACGACGCGCAGCAGCGGCTGACCAGGATTCTCGCCGACGCCGGCGTGCCGCTGCTGACCGGAAGCGACGTCACCGGCGCCTCGTGGGAGGTCCCCGGCGCCAGCCTTCACCGGGAGTTCGACGAACTCGCCGCCGCCGGACTCTCGCCCTTGCAGGTGCTGCAGGCCACCACGTCGGCGCCGGCCCGGTTCGTCGGCCGCGACGACTTCGGCGCGGTGACCGCGGGCGCTCGCGCTGACCTCGTCATCCTCCGCAAGGATCCGATGCAATCGATCGCCGCCCTGCACACCGTCGCCGGCGTCGTCCGCAACGGCGTCCACCGCTCCGCCGCCGACCTCGAAACGATCAAGGAACGCATCGCCCGCACCCGGACCGCGGGCTGACGAGAGATCCAGGATTGCGTCCGAGCCCGCGAGCAAGCAATCCCGCCGCTGGCCACCTGAGCAGTGTTGACGCGGGCCCAACTCGAGCTGCAAATGCGCTGTCCCTCGGGGGGCGAACAATGGTTGCGCTCGGGACCCACCGCACCCTGCGTCCGGAGGTGGCAGCTGATCTGCGCGGACCGAACCCCGAGCCAACCCACTCAGTCGGAAGACAACGCTGCTCGGCTGGGGTCAATCCACACCGATGGTCTCGACGGTGTAGGCGCCCAGCCGGACGCGGATGGTGGACGGGGCCACTAATGGGATGTCCTCGCGGGGCTGCTCGGTCGCGGTGGCGAACCATGCCCGTCGGGCATCGAGCGGAAGTTTCAGTTCGACCTCTCGCGGTTCGCCCACCAGCTCCTGGAGTCTGATCGTGAAGCGATGGTCGCCCCGGCCGGCGAACAGCGTCAGCTTCACACCGTCCGGAAGCTGCACAGGGTAGAGCGCCCCTGCCATCGGCCGCGAGCGCGGCAGATCGTCGCAGCGATCGGTGTTCAGCAGGTCGCTGACCAACGACGGAACCCGGAGCTCCTGTCCGAAGTGGAACGCCTCAGCCAAGTCCGGCTTCGTCATCGGCCGGAAAGCGTAACGGGCGGTCATTCGACCCGACTGTTCGGCGGGGATGTTGGTCCACCAATAGTTGTTCATCACCCAGGACAAGATGGTGCCGTTGCGAAAGCTCGCCCGAGTCGGCCAGCGCCCGCTGACCACGTCGGACACCGCGAAGAGCGGCGCGTCCACGGAGCTCCAGGCGATCGACCTGCTGTCGTCACCGATGACCACGCAGTTCTGGACGGTGAACCACTCGTTGCATGCTCCGACGTGATGATCGACGGACGGGTCCACCCAACCCTGGTGGCGATCGAAGCGCACCGTCGGCGCGACGGTGAACGGGAAGACGACGTACACGGACTCTTTGGCCAGGTTGGCCTGCTTGTCGAACTCGACCCGCAGCTCGACGCGGCCGTCGACGTCGTGGATCTCGATCCGCTCGTGCACCCGGGGCAGCGTGCGGCCACTCCCCTCCCGTTCGATCACCACACTCCACGGAGTTCGCGTCAACCGGGTCAGGCCGAAGATCACTGTCTCGATCGACAGGGCGGGCGGAGGTAGATACGGGTCGTAGTCGTGCAGACTGGTCAGCTCGTCGCCGCGGCCGCGGCCCTCCCGCGTACCGCCGCCCTCGACGTGCAGCACGTCGCCGAGCCGCCACCGCGTGCTGTCCAGCAGCTCCGCACCGGAGGCCTTGTCGACGAGCGAATCGATGCCGCCGGTGACCGGGTCCAGCCCGACCCGATAGTGCGGCGTGTCGATGCTGCCCGGCACCGGATCCGACCCGGTGTCATGGTGTGCCGCCGTTCCGAGGATTGGTCGCAGCGGCAGCAGTCGGTAGCCGAAGGGCGGCAGCTCACCGAGGTGATACCGCACCCGGCTCAGCCCGTCGCGGCTGCTGGTCAGAGCCGACGGAACCGGGGTTCCGTCCGCCGCACAAGCACGCATGCCGTCCGGGTGCTCGACCTCGATGACTGCGTCCCGAGCACGAGACAACGGATTCACAACGACCACCGACGGTACGTCCGAGGTCGTCACCTGCTCGGCGAGTTGGCTCAGTGCCCGCCTGGTCTCGTCCTGCACCAGCCCGTGACCCTGGTGCACACGCGATACCTTCCAGTCCAGCTGGCCGGCGACCTGGTCGGAGTGGGGGTGGTCGAGGGCGTGGGCCGCGGTCCAGGTGTGCTCGGACAGCAGCAGGACGCTCTGCCAGGCCTGGTCGAGGACCTCGATGTCCGGCCGCAGTCCCGGCTGTGCGGCGGTGACCAGGGCGGTGACGCCTTCTACGCCGGGCAGACGGGCCTGCGTCGAGCGACCCTCGGCGACGGCGATCGCCTGCGCACCGACGCCGTCCTCCCAGTAGCTGCCTCCGTCGCCCACCAGTTCCGGAAGCTGGTCCCACAGGGGCCGGACGGTCCGCAGATAGTCCTCCATCGTGGAGAAACGCAACCGGGGCCACGCGTACACCTCGTGCCAGCGCTGGACGAGATCGGCGTAACCGTGCGACAGGTCCTCGTTGTCGCTGTGGGTGCCGACCAGCGGAACATCCGTCGGCAGGTATTCCGGCCGGTCGTACCGGCTCAGGAATCGGGTGAGACCCTGGGCCGCTCCCGCGATGCTGACCGGATCCGCGGCGACCCAGCGTAGCTGGGTGTAGAGATCGGCGAAGAAGGCAAGCACCTCCGAGCCGTCCGGCCCCCGCCAGCGCACGGGCGACCGCAGATGGAGGGCGTCGCTGTCGATGTTGCCTCCCCGCATGTGGTTGGAGATGCCGAAGAAGCTGTCGATGCCGGCGGAGCGGAGCACCGACGGCAGCGCGTGCGTGTAGCTCGGCACGTCGGTGAGGTTCGCATAGCGGATCGGGACCGAGTCGGCCGCGGACAGCGCGGAGCTGAAGTACATTGCGCGATACAGATCCTCCAACGCTGCGACGCCGGTCAGGTGCAGCGCCCAGAACGCATTCACGCTCATCCTGCCCTCCCGCAGTGCCTGGAGGGCCGCCGCAGAGCGCTTGGAGTCTCTGGAACGCATGAACTGTTGGATGACAAAAGATCCGTCGACCGAGAACCTCCAGTCCGGAGTCCGCTCCAAGATCGTCAAAGCCTTGTCGATGTTGCGACTGTGCACCTCGGTGATCTTGGCCTGGTGGTCGGTGTAGCCGATATCGAGATGCACATGATTGAGCAGATGCACCGTCCACTTACGTGCCGGCAGATGATCACCTTCCGACCTGAACCGCTGGTGCGGACCATCCGTCGAGACCACCACCCGGACCGGGCTGCCCCCCGGATCCGGCACGGCGGTACGCAACCGCACATCCCCGAACACGCGGCCACCGATCTCCGATGAGGACACCAGGTGCCCGTCGACGCTGACCGCCATACTCGTCTCCGGTAGATCGACGAGACCACGAACCGTGATCTCCACGACCTCGTCCAACGCGTTGTCACCGCTACGCACGAACAGGGGTGTCATCTCGACGATGGCGCTCGGTCCCGGTGCCACCATCCGGTGCTGATCGCGGCGCAGTGCCAACCGGACCCACTGCAGAGCGCTTCCGAACCAATTGCCCAGATCCGGACGCTGGGACCGACCGAGCTCTGAGGTGTCGGTCGGTTCGGCCGCCACCGTGCGGACGGCCAGCCGATTGGGACCGCGTAGCAGGAGCCCCGGCGGAATTGGGACCGCGCGTTCCACGACGCCGCTGATCGGGGACGGAGGAATCGGGTCGTGCGAGCGGTCGTCCCGCCTGCCCCGCACCGCGACAAGTCCCCGTGCTCCGTTGAGATCCAACAGAAGGTCGGGATGGGGCCCGTTCGACTCCAGTGCCTCGATCTCCAGCCAGTGCCAGCCAGCCGGATCAGCAAGCTCGAAACGCACGTCGACAATCAGTTCTCGATAGCCGGTGAAGGCGTTCAGCGGTCCGGGATGAATTCTGGGCCAGTCCGTGCGGGGGTCGGAGCTTCCGACCACGAAAACAACTGACTCGGCATCCGCCGTGGTGAACAGATCAGGACTGAACCGATGATGCCTCGGCTGGTCGGTGCTGATCTCCCAGACCGGGTCGCCCGCTCCGGTTGTGGCCATGATGCCCCTTTCTCGTCGCTGTCCTCGACAGCACGCTACGGCGCAGGTCGTCGACCGACGCACCCTCGACCACGCCGACTTCCAGCTCGTCGCTGCGTGACTCCCTCAGCT
>CAVOZV010000005.1:0-135365 GCA_963701355.1 uncultured Actinomycetota bacterium
TTCTGCTGCCCACTTGCTCGACGTTCAGGTCTTGCTTGCCCATGGTGGATGTACAACTGCTCCGCCAGCTCCGAGGCAGAGCGCGGATTCGGCGCATTGCGCCACAACAACAGCAGCGCTTCAAGGTGCGGCACGCTGTCTATCTCGTCGCGGATGAACCGCTCTACGTTGGGTGCGTCCTCGTGCATCAGACCGTATCGCTAATGCTATATCGAATCGCGAACAAACGTCGTCCTAAGACGAAGTCTTGGCCCGATACGTCCCGCAGTACACTTCCTGCAAGCCCTGCGCCATTGCCTTCGCGCGGAGCGCGTCGGCTGCATGCAATGCCGCGTCCGCTGCATGCAATGACGTCGGCTGCATGCAATGCCTGAGGTGGCCGTTTGCGTCTTATCGCCCGGTTCTTCGAAGTTCTGCTGGTCGTCATCGTGATCGCGGCCGCCGGCGTCGCCTTTCTCTTCCTCGCGCCCTACGGGCCGCACACGGCGCAGTTCGTCGACATCGCCCCCGGCACCAGCACCACGGCCGATCGGCCGCCCAGCTCGAGCAGGCCGGCGTCCTGCGCACCGGCTACGAGCTCGAGGCCCTCCGCCTTACACGCGACGGCACGCCTCAAGGCCGGCGAGTACCGCTTCGACCACCCCGCCCCACGCCACCGAGGTCTACGACCGCATCCTCCGCGGCGACGTCTACACCATCGCGCTCACCATCCCCGAGGGCTACAACATCTTCGACATCGCCAGGCCGTTGCAGGCCGCCGGGCTCGACTCCAGCGCGACGACTTCCTCGCCGCCGAACGCGCCCACACCGAGCTCATCGCCGACCTGGGAGCCCGCAGCGCCCCTCGCTCGAGGGCTTCCTCTTCCCCGACACCTACCACTTCAACCGCCACACCCCCGCAGGCAAATGCTCGCCGCCATGGTCAGGCGCTTCCGCCAGGTCGCCCACCCGCCTGCGCCTCGCAGCGTCGCCGACGCCAGCCCGCACCGTCATCATGGCCTCGCTCATCGAGAGCGAGGTCGCAGTGGGCTCCGAGCGCCCCCTCGTCGCCGGCGTCTTCGAAAACCGCCTCGGCGCCGGCATGCCCCTCCCGACCGACCCGACCGTCATCTACGCCGTCTCTCCTCAACGGCACCTGGCGCGGCATCATTTACCATCGCGACCTCACCGAACCCTCGCCCTACAACACCTACACGCACACCGGCCTTCCGCCCGGCCCCATCTGCAACCCCGGAATCGCCTCGCTCCAGGCCGCCCTTCCCCCGCCCAGACCGACTACATGTACTTCGTCGCAAACCCCGACGGCTCCTCCAAGTTCGCCAAAGAGCTCGACGAGCAAAACGCCAACGTCTCCCAGTACCGCCAGCAATCCGCCCAGCCCGCAAAAGTGACCCGCCAGGCCTGCTTTGAAGGGGCACGCCTCGGCCGCGCCGTAAAGCGCCCTGAATTGCTCGACACGCACAGCGACATAGCCTCGAGAGCTCGTCGTGCGTTCGCGCGCTAATCGCACCCGCGTTCCGGGGCTAGCCACCCTTTGAGTTTACGAAAAGTTGTGCACCGCTATAGCAAGGGGATTCCCACCCATGTGCAACTTTCTGCATCCTATGTCGTTGTGCGTTACGTTTCGTCATTGACCGACATTCTTCGGGCCACTCTCAAGCGATTGGAGAGAGATGCGCAGTTTTCAGCGAGCGATCGCCATGCCCGCGAATTTCGCCGCCGGCTGCTGATCACCATCGCAGACGTCGAGGCGCGGAAGAATGGCCAGGATGATTGGCGGCTCGCGTCACAATTACACCCTGAACCGCCAACCAACGTCGTAGAGCAAGACCAGGAGACGCTGCAGGACCAGGAACGCTGCAAGACCAGGACCAAGACCAGGAACGCTCTTCCACAGCCGGCGAAGCCCCTGCGCGGTAGTGAAGTTGGGCCTGTCCACCGCGTCAGCGGGTTGCGCGCTGCGGCGCTTCAGATTCGTCTCGCGGGCCCCACAACTTCAGCCGCGCGGCGACAGCCCCCGAAAACCGCCTCGCTGCCTTCCTGGCGGTTTGTGCCGGCGTTTTGAACCAGCCGGGTGTCGCGGAGTTTTCAACGGCTTCTTGAAGCGTGCCCGGAGCGAACGGCCGGATCCGCCCCGCGGGTCACCCGAAAGAGGAGTCGCTATCTACCCCCAACTGAACCACCGCCCGCGAGTAACCCTTAAGTTACCGAAGTCACCTGTGAAAGCCGCCGAGATCCGACCGACATTTCCAGAGCCGCTGCACTCAAAAGATAATTGCGGCATACCTATCGATGCACCCCAAGCCGTTGTGCCTTGATTTGGACCAGTGCTTCCACCCACGCCGATGTCTCGCCTAGGCGAAGATTAGGCGAAAACTGAATCCAAAACTCCCGCAATATACGCCTAAAAGATTCTCCTCAAATTGGTTAGGTTTTTCAGGAAGTTGTGGGAAATTTTCGTTTGACAGAGGGGTGGGGCGCGGCTCTATAACCGCAGAACTCACCCACGTTGGACGGTCGACTTCGGGAAACGATAGCCCGGCGCGACCGGAACTCCAAATCGACGGGTGCCGTTGGGGCCGGGATCTCCCATGGACCGGCCCTGAGACCAACCGAGTCAGACCTGGTGGGGCGGCACTGCGCCGGGCAAGAGAGCGCAAGCACCACCACCGGGAGGCCTCAAACAGCCTGACCGAGCCCATCCGACCGCTGAAATCCGACGAGGCTCGACGGGGGAGATTGTGCGCCTGGAGAAGAACAATGAAGCACTTTTGCGTTGATACGAAAACCAAGCATTCTTGCGTGGATAAAAAAATCAAGCATGTTTGCGTGGAACTAAAAGTACTGCGAGGGTTGCGGCGGACTTTGGCTCCGCGCGCAAAACGGAAACCAGCACCATGGGGTGTATTGCCGCAACTGCGCACTCCGGCTTTCGGACTTTCCCGCCGCCGCGCGGGCGCAGCCGCGCAGGACGAAAGCGGAAGGTGCGCCTGGTCGTCTGCGAAGGCGGCACAAAATGACCAAAAACCTACTCAAAATGCACCAAAAGTCGATCGCAATCGACACACAAAACAGTGGTCGAATTGCAGCAAACGTTGCCGTCAACAAGGAAATGGGGTCTGAAGTGAAGAAGTCAGTGGGTCGTCTCGAGCTCGTACATGTCTCTCGCCAGGTCCGTCTCACCGAGCTGCGCGAGGGCACAACAGGAAGGCCAATTGCCGTCTCCCGTAACCCGGTCCCTCGCATTATGGCCGTCGCCGAACCCGCTCCGAGCTCAGGTCACACCCAGCCAGCCCGTCCCTCCCCAGCCAAAGTTTGAACTAGCTTTTTACCGCAAGTACACCGAAGCCATGCTTCGCCGCTACACTCGCATCTCCATGCAGCCCGGACGCACACCGTCCCTGCTCGGGCGCGAACTCTTCCGCGGCGACGCCGATCACACCACCATGACAACCTTCGAGGACGGAATCGTCTTCTGCATCGACATCGAACGCTGTCTCGCAAAACTTACCCGGGAAGACCGCCTCCTCCTCAAGCGCATCGCGATCCAGGGGTACACCCTTCAGGAAGCCGCACCTCTGCTCGGCATGGACTTCAGGCGGTGCCATGAGCAGTATGGCCCCGCCCTGGATCGACTCACCGAGCTCTTTCTGGCAAGCCGTCTCCTTGAACCTCAGAAATGCTGTCAAGATGTGGAAACTGTGTAAAACGCTTGCTGAGCTGCCGAACAGGCAGAGAGTTTGGCAGCGAACGCGTCGTCGAGCGTGCCGCCGTCGAGCAGGTCGAGGAACGTGGTTTTTGGATGCGCGTTCGACACGATCGCGCGCGCGGAAATTCGTGCCCTTCGTCGAGCAGCAACGGCGATCGCGCGTCCGTCGTACGTCACGACTCGGTCGACCGCGTCCCGGCGTAGATGCGCGCGCCGTATTCCCGCGCGGCCGACGGCCAACGTCTCCGACACGCGAACCCATTCCGCCGCGCACGAACGCCCAGGCGCCCTGAACGCCCAACACCGGCCCGGCCAAATGATGCGCGAGCACGTAGCCGGTCCCCGCGTCGCGGGGGCCGCGATTGGTTCCGATGAGGCCGTCGTTGACGAGTTCGGCGGCCAGGACCGGGGTGCACACGTAACGTTCGACCAGTTCGGCAGCCGAGCCGCGCAGCAGCGCCTGCGTGCCGGCGTCGAAGCGGTCGAACTGAGGACGCGAGTCCGAGAACGTATCGAACAGCGCGCGGCCCGCGCGTTCGACGCGCTCGCCGTAGGCTTCGAAGCCGGCGACGTCGGCTGGGTCGAACGCCGCGATCTCGTGGGCGTTCGCGGCGGGGTCGCTGCCCAGCAGCAGCGATCGTCCGTCGAGCAGCGGCGTAAATGCGTACGGGTCTTTGCGGTAGAAATCCAATCCCCGCGCGCGCAAGTCGAGTTCGTCGACCAGCCACGGGTCGAGCAGACTGCAGACGTACGATGCCATCGATAGCGTGTAGCCGGGCCAGACGGCGGTATCGCTGACGGCCGCGCCGCCGATCGTCGGCCGCGCTCGAACACGGCGACGAATGGCCCGCCTGGCCAGCAGTGCCGCGCACGCAAGGCCGTTGTGCCCGGCCCCGATCACGATTGCGTCGTAGGGTTCCACGTTCGCTTATACTATTACCCGACGATGGTTTCTTTGCGGGTGCTGCTCGCGGCCATTCCGATTGCGGCGCTGTCGGTCGCCGTACCGCTTCGTCAATCGCGTCGAGCCCGCGCATCCTCGACTTGCCGTTCGTGCTGTTTTGGATCGTCGCGTGGGTGGCGTTCACGCCGGCATTCGTTTGGGCGATCGGCCGCGTGGAGCGACACTGGTGAGCCCCGGCGCGGCCGGCGTCGCGCTGACGATGACCGCCGCGGTCGTGATTTGGGCGACGATCGGGCTTCGCGCTGTTCGGGGGTTCGGCGGTTAAAATGGATCCGAACAGGAATACATCGTCGGCGGACGATTCTTCGGCACGCTGTTCCTATGGGTGCTGCTGGCCGGCGAAATTTACACGAGCTTCACGTTCCTGGGCATGGCGGGCTGGACGTACGGGATGGGCGCGCCGGCCTATTATATTTTCGCCTACGGGACGTGCGGGTACGTCATCGGGTACTTTCTGCTGCCGGCGATTTGGCAAGTCGGCAAGGAGCGCTCGCTGCTGACCGGCGCGCGATTTCTTCCACGACCGCTATGCAAGCCGCGGGCTCGGCGGAAAAGGCGGAACTGCTGGTCGTTTCAGTCTGGGAGTCCCAACACCAGTGGAGCGAGGCGCAATACGACCAGGAGATTGGACGTGTCGTGAGCGACATCGTGGAAACGGCAAAGTCGTATGCAATTCACACCTACGAAACCGTCTCGGTCGTGCGGGCCTGATTCGGCTGCAGAATCAGGCTCTTGCGAGCGAGCGCCGGAGCCACTCGTTCAAATCGATATGGCCGAGCCGCGCTTCGCCTAACGGCACGAGAGAACTGCCCTCGACTCGGCCGCCGAAGTACCTTGCCTCACCATCGCTAATGACTTCGCGCGAGTCTCCCGCGGCCTTCAAATAACGGGCGACGAATTCATTGAACGGCGCTCGTTCCGGACCCGCGATCTCGACGATTCCGTTTCGCGGCGCCTCGAGCGCCACATCGGCAACGATGGCGGCAACGTCGTCCGCTGCGATGGGCTGGAACAAGGCCGGCGAAATTCTGACGACGTTTCCATCCCCACTTGAGTCGGCGATTCCCCGGAGAAATTCGAGGAACTGGGTCGAGCGGATAATCGTGTAGGGGACGGTGCAGGATTCGATCAGTTTCTCTTGCGCGAGCTTGGCCTGGAAATACCCGATCTCGGGATTGCGGTCGACGCCGACGATCGAGAGCGCGATGTGGTGCCGGACGCCGGCTGCGGCCTCGGCCGCGAGAATATTACGGCCGGAGATCTCAAAGAATTCAAGCGCGGCCGCGTCTTCGAATGAGGGCGAGTTGGCGAGGTCGATCACCAACTGCGCGTCCGCCATAGCCTCCCTGAGCCCCTCGCCGGTGATGGTGTTGACGCCGGTGTTGGGCGCGGCGGCGACGACCTGGTGGCCGCGCCGTCGCTCAATTTCTACAGCCCTGGAACCGATCAGGCCCGTGCCGCCGATGACGACGATGCGCATGGCTTTCCTCCTGAGGCGCAAGTCCAGCCTATCAAATCAAAATCCAATTCAGCAACGACTTTGCGGACGCTTGATTTTACGCAGCTCGATAAACGCATCACCTTTTTTCTGCGTGTGCGCTGGTGATCGGCTTGTTGCTCAATTGCATCCTGGTTTGATAGGCTAGAAATCGCCCACCCTGCCACAAAGTCGCCCAAATGCTTGCTAAGCCGGCCAAACGGCGAGCCGTTGCCATAACATCCGTTTATCAAAGGTGTGAAGTCATGAAAACAACTATTCCACGGGTTTCGTCCACCTTCGCAACCGGTACGGAAAGTGAGAACCTAATCGTGACCCAGCGTGTGGCAATGAGCAGCAGGGCGCTCCGCGCGTTATCCGCTCCCGTCTTCGTTGTCGGGCTTGAATGGATCGTCTCAGGCACGAACAAGATCATCGGAAACTTCGTGGGGCCATTCCCAGCGTATGCGGCGGGCCTGCAGGCTCAACACATCTTTCTGCCGGGCCTCTCCCTGATAGTTCAATATCCCGTCATTGCGGCTAGGCTAGTGATCGCGACGGAAATCGGTTTAGGCATCGCACTAGTACTCGCGTCTTTCTTCTTCTGGCGAGGGTCGACTCGGATCGGGGAAGTGGTTGGCGGAATAGCTCTTGCCGCGAGCGCACTCGTAGCCGCTGGACTTTGGGTTATCGTCGGCCGTCCGCCGTTTTGGCCTGACGGCAACGGGTACGGATCCGGCTGGCCGGTCGAGTTCTTCCTCGCAGCTATTTCGGTTGCACTCGCCGTTGCCATCACTCTTGCGGATCCCGAAGAGACGCTGGTCATGCATCTGACACGGCGTTTACGCCGCCCGTCCACCGCGAATCCCAGTTAGAAGAGGTGCCATGCATACGATCGACTTACGCACTAACGAACCTCGCAGCGCTCATGAGAAGCTCGGCGGAGTAAAACTTTTGGCGCGCCTCATCGATAAAGGTCGCGCTGCTATCGGCGGAACGTTAGGCCCATACTGCTTCTATGACTGCCCATTGGACCGAGTATTTTTTGAAGCGATCAACGTTTCACGCAGCGAATTCATCGAAATGCTACGACTAGCATATCTATCACAGCTTTCCAACAACGTTGCTGCACTGGCGGATCTGCGGGAGTCAATAGAGAACAAGCCGGAGATCAGCGACGAATGCTTTATGGAATACGCCGAAGCGCGCGATGCGGACGGTGCCGCAGTGAGGTGGCTGCTCGATCAAGGACTCTTCCCCTCAAGCGTTCTCGCTGCTATTAATGCTGCCGTGGACCGTCTGCCACCAGAGGCCTTTATCGATTGGGTGAAGGACGATGTCATCGCTTAAATACACCCGAGCCAACTCAACCTTTTCGAACGCAGGCGGGTTTTGGGGCTCATGAAAATTGGAATTGTCGGAGCCGGCAACATTGGTGCCACGCTTACCCGCCGCTTCCGTGCGGTCGGTCACGACGTGGCTATCGCGAACTCTCGCGGGCCGGAAACGTTGCAACGCCTCGCCGCCGAAACGGGCGCTCGCGCGGGAACAGTGGCGGAAGTGCTCCGCGACCGTGAAGTCGTGATCGTTACCATCCCCGAAAAGAACGTTCCCCAGCTTCCGAAGGGCCTGTTCCTAGGCATTCCCGCCGAAACGATCGTCGTCGATACTGGGAACTACTATCCGCGCGAGCGAGACGGTAGAATCGAAGCGATAGAACGCGGCATGCCGGAGAGCGCGTGGGTGTCGGAACAGATCGGGCGCCCCGTGATCAAAGCCTTCAATAACATATACGCGCAGCACTTGCTCGAAAACGGCAAACCAAGAGGCACGCCGGGCCGGATAGCGTTACCCGTCGCCGGCGACGACCCACGAGCGAAAGCGGTGGTCATGCAGCTTGTCGACGAAATTGGATTCGATGCCATCGACGGCGGAACAATCGCCGAATCGTGGCGGCAGCAGCCGGCGTCTCCGGTCTACACTTTTGATTACGATGCCGAGGGCGTGCGCAAGGCGCTCGCCCAAGCCAAACGCGAGCGCGTAGAGCAGTTCATAGGAACGGCAAATAGTCCCGGAAGTTTCGAATCCCCGGCGTAGCGGGATGCGGGGAGAGCGGTGCTTTCTCAGTGGCGGCTGCGACGGCGATGTCGATTTCCCGCGATCGCTTCGCCGCAAACGCCTTCGCGCTCCGTACACGGCAGCTCGGTAGTTTCGGACCGCGATCCCGCGGTTCGCATCTCGCTGCCCAGCGACGCGACGTTCGTCGCCAGCGACTCGTGGGTGCTCTACGGTATAACCAACTGCCGGCAGTTCGTCTTCGTGCAAGCCGACAAGCACAAGAACATCGAGCGGCTCTACTGGGTTCAGTTTGAAGCGTATATTCCATCGATGCCCAAGCTGCATTACGAATACGACTCGCCGCGACACGCTACGATGGGCGGCATGGACTTCTATCTCGATACCTGGCTGAGCGACTACGCCGGCGGAACCCCGCAGCCGCCCGACCTCGGTCAGCTCAAGGCGGCTTTGGCGAAGTTCGGCTACCCTGCTCCGGCCGGAATCAACTCGGGCTCCGATTCAGAGCACGTCTTTTCCATCATCACCGCAAAGGGGTACGCGTTGCCCCGCAAACGCATTGACGTGCGGTTCGTGCACCTCCCGGGTTCCGACCGGCGCAAAGAGCTGATGGTTATTTACAGCGAGAAGTTCGACGGGAACGTCCCCTCGCACGCGCAGATCGAGAGAGCCATAGAGCGTGCAGAAAGCGCGATCATTATTTCCCGGCTCTCCGGACTTCATTAGCGGGAATCTCGAAGTTCTTCCAATGCAAGGCCTAACCGTCCAAAGTCAGGACTCATCACTCGGGCGCTGGACGGTGGCGCGATGGGTCCCTGCTGCGGACTCGCCGTTTCGTGACGCTATCGAGCGCATATGGTACTTTGCCGGCTATCTGACCCACGCAAAGGAGCGCGTCTTTCCGGATGGGACGGCGGAGCTCATCGTGATGCTCGACGAGCGGCATCGTGACGGAGATGATCCGGCGCTCGCACCATTTCCCACGGTCTGCATCAACGGATGCCGGACGAAGCCCTCAGTCGTCGTGAGCCCACCAGGGCACTGCCGCGTCCTCGGCATTAGCTTCCACCGGCCGGAGCCTGCGCGCTTTTGCGATCGAACATGCAGGATCTCGTCGACGTGACGCTTGACGTCCGCGACGTAATGGGGCGAGCCGCCGACGAGCTCGGAGAACGCTGCGCGACCGCCGCGCAGACCTCGCCGCTAAACGAAACACGAAACGCCGCCTCGGTCATTTTCGCTGCCGTTGATTGGCTGCAGTTGCGCATGCCCGCCGAATACGACTCCTTGGTGCACTGGACTTCAACGAAGATTCGCGACGCAAGAGGGTACGGTGTCACTCGAGCGGCTAGGAGCTCGGCTGGGCGTCTCGCGCAACGAATTTCGCAAGGCGCTTTCGCGAGGGAACCGGGTTGACGCCAAAACGCTTCGCCCGAATCGTTCGTTTCCATAACGCTCTTTCGCTTCTTCATCGCACCGAGCAGATCGCGGCCGTGGCGGCCGACCTCGCCTACTACGATCAGGCACACATGTATCGCGATTTCGCCGAGTTCGCGCACCTCACGCCGGGCGGCTTCGTAGCTGCCAGGCGGTATCCGGAGTCGCCCAACCTCGCCGAAGCCTGAAGATTTTCCAAGACGCCGCGGCACGCCGTATCCTATGATAAGCCTATGAGTACGACACAAGTGAGGATCAAAGTGCAAACCGTTTATCCGAGCGTTCGCTACAATGACGCCAAAGCCGCAATCGCGTGGCTCAAATCGGCCCTGGCTTTCGAGGAGAACGAGGTCTATGCCGGCGATGGCGACACCATCGCTCATGCGCAGCTGCAACTGGCGGGCAATTTGATTATGCTGGGCAGCGTTAAAGACGATGCCTATGGTACGAGCCCGGCAAATCTAGGCGGCGTTACGGGTGGAGTCTACATCGCACTTGACAGCGCTGCCGCGGTCGATGCCGCTTACGCTCGGGCCCAAGCGGCGGAAGCCGATATCATTCGGACACTCTGAAGACACGGACTACGGCTCGCACGAATTCGGGGTGCGCGATCCGGAGGGCCACATCTGGAGCTTTGGCACCTGATCGGCCGCAGGCAGCGTCGTAGCATAGTAGGTAATCCGCCGCGCGCTCGTAATTGAAGAGGAAATGGCGAAAGCGATTTCCTCGTGAGCGGTGTACGCGGCTGGGTGACCGCCGCGGTCGTCTTCGCGTTGGCGTTCCTGGTGTGGGTTGTTCTGGCCGGTGCGCTCTCGGCGCTGCTGCTGCTGTTCACCGCAGTGCTGCTGTCGGCCGGCCTTCGACCGATCGTCGATCGCCTTGGAAAACGGATGCCCTTTGGAGCAGCCGTCGCCCTTTCGTTTAGCGTCGTGATCGTCGCAGTCGTTGCGATCGGATTCCTGCTGATCCAGCCGCTCGGCGCGGAACTGGTGAAGTTGATCCAGACCATACCCAGCTACGCAAACTCGCTGCAGGATCAATTCGCCGCAGCGCAGCGCTACCTCCGGAACGACCAAATGGCGCGACAGCTCGCGTCCGTACTGGCCAGCTCCGCCGGTACCGCGGCGAGCGTGATCGGACCACAGCTTCTGAGCGGGCCGAAGCTTATCGCAACGGCGATCGGCGACGGTCTTCTCATTCTTTTGCTCGCAGTCGGCTGGATGCTGTCGTCGGACGAACTCGAGCGCTTCGTCCTCAGTACTGATGCCGCCGACCGTCAGCGGCGACTGGCGGGATGCCTTTGCCGACATCGGTGCCAGGCTGAGCGCCTACGTGCAGGGCGTCGTCCTTAACGGCGCGATCGTCGGAGTCGTGATGGGCGCTTCGCTTGGGATAATGGGCGTTCCCTATGCCCTGCTCTTGGGTTTTATCGCAGCGATCTTTCAAGCGATTCCAATGGTCGGTGCCGTAATCTCCGGCCCAGTAATTCTCGTCGTAGTGTTGGCCACCAGCGGGTGGGAGAAGATGCTGTTCGCATTAGCGATCTTCGTGGTCGTCCAAGCGATCGACCAAAACGTTCTCTCGCCGATCATCTTCGGCCAGCGCGTTCAGTTAAGTTTTCTTTTGATTATTCTAGCGACCGTCATCGGCGGAACGTTGCTAGGAATCGGCGGCGCCTTCCTCGCAGTTCCGGCTGCGGCCGTCCTTCAAGTGCTCGTCGTTCGCATCGTGGCGCCGGCGATTCGCCGCGCCAACGGCGTGCAGGCTACGCAGCAAAGCGCGGATCGGTATAAGCAGCCGGTTTCTATTGCGCGCTGCAACCCGGATATGAGCAGTGCCTTGCTCGACTCTTTGGAGAGCACGCAGCTGGCGCCTGCGAGATGACACGCGCGGCCCCAAGCGCGCGTTACCGTCCCGGTATAGACGACGATGACACACTCCGGTAAGACGAAACGCAGCTGACGCAACATCTCGAGCGGATCCACTTTCTGCTCGATCGACGTCGGCAATGAGAACGTCAGGCGAGAGCTTTCCTATCGCGGCCACATCGAGATGGGCGACGATCGCGAGGCCCGGCTCACCGGCGGCTTTAAGCGCGGCGCCAAGCAGCGGGATATCTTTGGGGTCGACGGCCAAACAGCATACGCGGGCCATAACTATTACGCTTTCAGGCGGACGAAGCAGTACGTCGCCGCATAGGAGGAGAAGCGCGTCTCAAGGTTACCATTGGGAAGAGAAACTGACCATCGTGAAAAAGTCCGATTCCGGCCGGCTGGCCTAAGCATTGAGATCTCGGGCCGACTTCTTGCCGGAGTCGGATCCGGCGTACCCCATTGTCAAGGCGATCCTTCGCGTCGTGCCGGCTTCGCGCTGGGCGTTTGCTCGCCTGATGCCCGAACGGAGAACTGGCCGGTCTCTTGCTCGACTCCCAGGGAAACGGCGGCGAGTTGTTGCGGCTGAAAGGACGAGTTCGATCGCCAGCGCGAGAAGGCAAAGAAGGGCCCTCGCATCGCGGCGACGCTGGGTCCGCTCGGCGATTTTGAAAGCGGAATCACCCTATTATTCGCCGACGCCCACGCCAGCTTCGGAATCCTCACGCTACTGCGTACGAGCGAGCTGGGACCGTTCACCTCGAGCGAAATCAGCGTTCTGGCGCTGTCGCTCGACGCGACGTCAGAGCGCCTCTCTGCGCTGCGACTAGATTCTCCGCAAGACCGGCCGACGCGCTCCGCCCGACACCGACGATCGGGCGACCGGCTCGACGCGGGACGACGCGAAGCTGGCGGCTTCGGACGAATCGTTCTACGTGCTGGATCGCGACCTTCAGATCGTGCTCGCATGGACGGCCGAACAGCAACGCCGCGTCGCGCTCACCGGGCTGCGTACCACGGATTGCCGATCGTCTGCCGGGGGTGCTCGAAGAAGCCGTCCGCGAGCTGATCGCCGGCTGGCGCAGCGACTCCGGTACGCAAAAGACGGCATACGCTCACCCCGTCCCATTCTTAGTCGTGCGAACGCAGCCAATGTCAGGGCCGGCGGGACTCTTCATCGGCGTACGGATCGACCGCTTTAAGCCGCCGAAGTCGCTGAGCGGGCCCGGCCGCACGCTTCCATATCTCGCCGCGTGAGCTGCAGGTGCTGGCGATGCTGCTCGATGGGGAGAAGCTCGAGGAGATCGGCCGAAAGCTGCATATCGCCGCTTCAACCGTTCAGCATCACGTCAGGAGCATGGTCGACAAGACCGAAAGCCGGAACCGCACCGAGCTGATCGCTCGGGTGCTGGGCTGGGAGGACGCGGCGGATATGGGGCGCTTTTCACGATAGCGCGTCGTTCCGGTCCGCGCTACACTGAGAGGTCAAAAGATGACGGACCAGAGTAGCGGCTCGAATCGCCCTGATGGTCTTTTCTGGACAGTACGACGTGACGTGCAAGCGTCAATGGTCTGAACTACTCGACAGCATGTGCAGCGAGCCAAACGTCATCATTGACTTTAGCGACGTTAGCTACCTAGACGCCACCTGCGTGACCGAGATGCTGAGAATGCACGCGCGCCGTCACGACAGGGGATTCGACCGTGAAATCGTCATACTCGGTCGGCCGATCGTTCGAAGGCTCTTCGAACTGCTAAAAATGCAAGGCGTCGTTCGCGTCGTGGAATGCCTGGATGATGCAATGCAGCTGCAACGGTCTGCACCCATAGTTCGCTATGCATTCTCGGGGAATAAGCTTGCTCGAAAACGAGAACGCCAGCGTGGAGACGACCTTACGGACACCCTTAAAGGTCTCGGACTACTCGGAATTCACATCGGCGCGATTGCAGCCTTCTGGCCGGGCTTTCTTTCAGTGGCCGGCGCTGGCAGCCGCAGCTGTCGTGTCGTATGCGACTGTAGCTTTAGGCATTTCACTGTGCTTCCATCGTACCCTAACGCACCGCAGCTTGCGCCTCCTCAAACCATTCGAATACCTGCTGGCGATCTTCGGAACGCTGGCGCTGCAGGGCGATCCAATCCGATGGGTGGCGGTGCACCGCAAGCATCACGCGCATGCCGATCGAGAAGGCGATCCCCACAGCATCCGTGGCGGGTTCAGGTGGGCGCACGTGGACTGGATTTACCGGCACAACATCGCGCTACCCTCGGACGAGGAAATGCTTCACTTCGCGCCCGACCTCTGCGCCCAGCCATTCTATCGCGCGCTGCAGTACCTCAATATCCCGCTGCAGATCGCGCTGGGGATCGGACTCTTTGCGCTCGGCGGATGGTCGTGGGTGATCTGGGGCATTTTCGTCCGGCTGGTGATTAGTTATCATTCGACGTGGCTGGTTAACAGCGCGTCCCATATGCTGGGCTATCGCACCTACCAGACGACCGACCAATCGACGAACTGCTGGTGGGTCGCGCTCATCTCGTGGGGTGAAGGTTGGCATAACAATCATCACGCCTTTCCCTTCTCGGCGCGCCACGGGCTGCGCTGGTTCGAGATCGATGTGACGTGGTGGCACGTCAGGGTTCTCGCGTTGCTGCGACTGGCCGATCGAATCAAGATCCCAAGCAAATCGATGCAGCGGTTACGAGGAGCCCAGGAAAACTAGTGGCTACGTACGATGCATTCGTTCGGTCGAAACGCTTCTTTGGGTTGTTCCGTTGGCCTTTTTGCAATAACATGCAGCTCGTTGTGGGTGAAACGCGGCACCGCTTAAAGGTCCAGAAGCACCTGCTTTCCGTCGATCAATTTGATCGCGAAACCTTATTCTGTCTTTTCGGTTCATCGGGTACAGGAAAAAGAAACTCAAATGAAAGTTGAGCATTTATGATGGACCTAACCAAAACCACGCCGCGTAGCTCGAGCGAAACGATGCTCGGTATCGTGCAACTTGCGCGCACGACCGACAAAGCGAAGGCGTTAGCACATAATACAATTGGCGAATACAAGTACGACTCCCCGATGGACCAAGGTCTTTTCGAGTATCTCAACATGGATCCGAAGGCGTTCCTTACAGTCGTTAAGGATGCAAAGAACGATTCTGAGATCGAAGCATACGCGAAGACGTTCGTCGCGAGGAAAGATCCTCGGAGTATCGAGGCCTTCAACAAGAAGTTCATCTCTGCGATCCCGACCGGGGAATCACTGAAGCACTTTGAGGAACTGCGTAGCAAGGTCGCTCCAAGCCGGAATGATATCGTGTCTTGGTCGGACCTGCTCGATCTCGAAGAAGGTCGGACGGTTCCCGATCGCGGGATGGCTCGAGCGTAAGCGGTACTCGGCCGCCTAACCAGCTAGAAAGGGAGCACGATCGTGCTCCCTTTTTTCCCACCCCTCCGCGGTGCTCAACCGATCACTTCGTTGTCGCAATCGCCGCGCAAGCCACGTACCTGGCCGCATCGGCGCTGCTCTCGTGGACGTCGATGACGTAGTTACCTTTCAGTAGGCCGTCAAGCGTTACATCCGATAGCGTCGTCGTGCTGCTCCCGTTTACGATGTTGGTCAGCGCATACGTCGGCACCGGATTCAGGTTTGCGCAGGTGCCGGTGTGGATATGGATGGGCTGCGCGCCGTTTTGACCGTCGGCCATGAGGATGACGATCTTAACGCCGCCCGGAACTTGCTCGAGTGTCGCAGTGCCGGTCTTACCCGGCCGATTCTGAGCGAATAGTTCGTAAATTGAGGGTGGACGGATCAGCCCGGGCAGGCGCGCAAGCGACTACGACGAGCGTTGCTGCGGCAAGGGCCGCACATAGACCTTTCATGCTGTATTTCCTCTGTTTTGACGATGGTCTTCGTCGGCAGTTCCGGCTCGTTCACGCGCCGCGGCCGAAATTCGCGGAGGGCAGTAACGGCCGCGTCGTCGCGTCCGCGACCTCGTTGAAAAGCGCGTCGCGCGATGGAAGCAGCCAAATCCGCGCCGGGCAATCGCGCGCCGCTCGGCAAGCCTCTGACCGGCGTTGGCGAAGGTGAGCGTCCGCAGGCGCCGGTTCACGATCGCAACAACTGCAGTAACGATGACGCCACCACTCGCGAGCATGCTCTCCATTGTCCCAACGAAGGCGTCGTCCGAGATTACAACGGCGTCGCTCCAGCCTCCGCCGCGGCGCACGCCCCGCAGGCGAATTCATAAGACTGAAGTCCCAGGCCAGAGCGCGCGGGCCGCGACCCGTCTTTGCTATGCCGCTGGGCTGAGAGCCGAGCAACACGATATCTTTTGGATTGATGGCCAAAGCACATACGGGGCCCATAAATACTACGCTTTCAGAGCGACGAATCGATTGCGTCGCCCGGTTGAGGACGAAAGCCCCTGCCAGCGTAGCATGGTGCCGGAGAACTAACCATGGTGAAAAGTTGCGATCGTGACTTCGCAGGCTCGACTGAGCGCCGCGCGCCGTCACCGGCTAGCGTTGAGGAACGGCGCGACCTTAGCACGTAATTCATAAAAGGCCTCCAAGGAATCTCTGGTTGGCAGATCCGAGAGCCAATTCTGGTGAAAGGTCTCGAAAGATTATGGGTCGCGCCCAAGTATCGTTTCTCGGACGCTGCGCGGCGGGGTTTTGACCGCTAAGGTTATCGGAGCAGGCGCGACCGGGACGCCGAAAATGCAACTTCTGCGACCGTTTGGCGGTCTAAGGAGGGCTGTGATGGATTCTTTGCCCGTCGCGACGCTCGCGATTAGCGGTGTCGTTAAAGGACCTCCGAGCGCCGAGCGCTCCGAACCGGTCTATGGAGGCTACGCCAATGGGCGTGGTGAGGTTGTGTTGTTTGCAAAAGACGTCGCCTATCGCGTCAATTTCAAAAATCAGATCTTGAAAGAACGACCGCCTCTTAACGAGGGCGCCCAGGCGCGCTACGATGCAACCGAAGCCGGCGAGAGCTTTGAGTACGGCACGAAGAGCTTCCAGCGCCTGAGCCATCAGCAGATCTCCGAGATCTGCACGGCCGGACTCTTTAGAGTCGGCTCACGATTCTAAGGTTGTAACGCTCGCAGTTTCGACATGATGTCGACGTGATCGTTCATCTGGTTGACGGAACTTACGAGCTCTTCCGCCATTTCTATGGACTGCGTCGCGCCACCAGTGGCAAAGAGCGACGATTCGGTGCGGTTGCCGGAGTTCTCAATACCGTACTTCAGATGATCGGCGAGGGTGCGACGCACGTAGGCGTCGCCACCGATCACGTTATCGAATCCTTTCGCAACGGACTTTGGGACGGCTACAAAACGGGAGCTGGAATCGATCCCACGCTTCGGGCGCAGTTTGAGCCGCTTGAGGACGCGCTGCGAGCTATGGGGATTGCGGTCTGGGCGATGATCGAGTTGGAAGCCGATGATGCTCTGGCCTCCGCGGCCGCGATCGCCTCGCAGGATTCTCGGGTTGAGAAAGTCTGCATTTGGACTCCGGACAAGGATCTCGCGCAATGCGTACGTGGAAATCGCGTCGTGCAGATAGACCGAAGGAGTCAGGTCGTCCGCGGCGCTGACGGCGTCCGGGCGAAGTTTGGGGTGGTTCCCGAACTAATACCCGACTATCTCGCACTCGTCGGCGATTCCGCCGATGGCTTTCCCGGCATCGCCGGCATCGGGGCGAAGGGAGCGGCATCCCTTCTCAACCGCTACGGTCCCATTGAAAAATTCCCGGCACAAGAACTCGGTGAGCGGCAGCCTCTCGCGGTGTTGTTCAAGGAATTAGCGACCCTTCGAACTGACGCGAAGCTCTTTGCGGACGTTAACGAGTTGGAGTGGCGTGGACCTACTGCCAAGTTCCCCGACGTGTGCGAGTGGCTAGACGCTCCGGATTTACTCGCGCGCGCCGAGCGAGCCGCGCACGGCAACCCGAGCGCGGCCGAGAACCCAGCTCACGGACCCTGAATTGCAACCCTTTTTGCCTCCGAGGGGTATAAGCGTTTGCATTGGCGAGGACTCTGTGAGACACTCCTTGCCGTCCTCAAGCGCGATCTTTCGAGTGGTCGAGAAGTAGCGCCCACCGAAAGATAAGGCTTTAACATCTCCATTTTTTCAGAAATAGCTCTGGATGCTGCCATACTGCGCGGCATCGAAGACCTCCATTTTAAAGAGTCCACGGCCATCCAGCGCTCGGCTATTCCCGTTGCTCTGGCCGGCCACGACGTCTTTGCGAGTGCTCCGACCGGCAGCGGCAAAACCGCAGCCTTCGGCATTCCGCTTCTCCAGAAACTGCTCGAGCGGCGCGCCGATCGCGGCGCCGCGCTGATTTTGACGCCAACTCGCGAACTGGCGCAGCAGATCGCCGAGCACCTTCGGGCATTGGCAAAATACACCAACCTGCAGATCACGCCGATTTACGGAGGCGTGGCCATGAAACCGCAAATCAAAGCCATGCGCCGCGGTGCCGACGTCATCGTCGCAACGCCGGGACGGCTTCTCGATTTGATGCAGCAGGGTGAAGCTCGTCTCGACAACATCGACATCTTCGTGCTCGACGAAGCGGACCGAATGCTCGATATGGGATTCTTACCGGCGGTAAAGCGCATCGTCGCCAAACTTCCGGCCAACCGCCAGACGCTCTGTTTCTCGGCAACGCTCGGCAGTGCGGTAGTGCAGCTTGCCCGCGAGTTTCTCCGCGATCCCGTGCGCATTAATTTAGCACCTCAGGCGCCGGTGAAGACCGTAACCCAGTGGGTGTACGAGGTGGAACCGCACAAGAAAACGGATCTCCTCGTGGATCTGCTCAAAGACGGACGCGTCTTTAATGCCATCGTTTTTACGCGCACTAAGTCGCGAGCCGAGCGCGTTGCCGGCGCTTTGATGCGACATCGCGTTGACGTGGAGCGCATTCACGGCGACCGTTCGCAGTCGCAGCGTTCGCGCGCCCTTGCGGACTTTAAGCAGGGACGTTACCGGGTCTTAGTCGCCACCGACGTTGCCGCACGTGGCCTCGACATCGACGATCTCGGTCACGTCATAAACTACGATGTGCCCGCCGAGCCTAACGATTATATTCACCGTATCGGACGCACGGGGCGCGCCCAGAAGACGGGCGACGCGATTACGTTTGTTTCGCGCGACGAGGCGGGCTCGTTTGCACGTATCGAAGGCGCGATCGGCACGGCCCTAAAGCGCAGCGAGCACGGCTTCATGGAGCCTGCATCTACCCGAGCGGCTACGCTCGAGCCGCAGGTACGCCGGCGGACGTTTCAGCGGCGTCGTCGCTCTTCGAGGTAAGGTCGCGCAAAAATGAAAAGGCGAGCGCTCGATGCGCTCGCCTTTTTCTTTGTTTCGTGCGCCGGCGAAACTAGTACGCGGAAATGCCGTTGGGAGTACCCCATCCAGCCGGGCCGCTGTACTTTTTATAGCCGCCATCTTGCTTTGATAGGCCGGCCTTGCAGAGATAGTCGTTGCAGTTGCCATCACTTCCGGAAGTGATCGCGTGCAGCTCCTTGTTGCGTTTTCCTTTTTTTAGATCCCAGAAGATCTTGCCGCCGGTGGTCAGTTTGTTCACGTGGCCGGCGAGCGCGACGATGCCCGCCGTAAGGGGCGCTGCGACACTCGTTCCGCAGACGTCGGTCCAGCCACCGTAAGAGCCGATATACTCGGCGACGCCGGGACTACAGCCGGCCTCGGCGGAGATATCCGAGATCGTCTTGCCCGCGCAGTCGGGATCGTGCTGCCATTTGGGCTTGGGGGTGGTGGTGGCGCAACCCGCACCGGCGCCGTCCCAGACGGTTTCGGTAAAGTTCGACCCGGACTGTTCCAGCTGCGTACCGCCAACGGCGAGTACGTTCGCAAGCGCCGCGGGCCACTCGATCTGTGGATAGCCGGAGTCGCCGGACGATGCGATATACGCCACGCCGGGGGTGCTGAAGTAGTTCGGGAAGTTCGGATCGCCGCAGTTCTCGCCGTAGTTGAAACTGCTGCAGCCCCAGCTGTTACTGAGGATCTTGGCGCCGAGGTTAACCGCAGTCGTTTCGGCGTTCTCTAAACCGCAGATCAGGCCGCCGCAATTGCCGCCCTCGATGAGATAGATCGTGCAAAGGGGACAGCTGGCAGAGACCATTTCAATATCGAGGTCGGTTTCAATACACCACCCGAAATTCTGACAGCTCTCCGGGTAGTTGGATTGTTGCCCCGACTCATTGAATTTTTTGAATGGCGCCGTACCGAGCCCGAACGTGCTACGGTAGGTCGCTAGGTCAGACTCGGCATTAGGCAGGTCGCCGAGCTCGATGAGGGCGACGATGGTTCCCGATCCCTTGCCCAAGGATGAACCGAGATTATATACGGTCTGTAAGTCGATGGGGCGCCAGCCGCAGCTGCCGCCGGATGGCGAGCAGTTTGGTTTTACGCCCTTGGTCACAATTAGTACATGGCACTGTGGAGTCCCCGGAGCGCCTTTGCAGACGCGCCGCGCTTCGTGCTTGGATTGCCATTCCGGCACAAAGTGCGCGGAGGTGGACGCTCCGCCTTGCGACGGGGTGCCGGATGTTGGAACGTTGGACGAGCCGGCCGCATTACAGCCGGCGATCGCCAGCGCCACTACCAGCGAAGAAAGCCTCAAAAATCCGTTCAACAGATGCTCCTTTACTTGAACCGTTGTGGTAGCGCCAACGGGAATGGGAACCGTGAGTCCCGCATGGTCCCGATTAGTTCCGCGAACCTCGCGGAAGTCCGTCAGACGGCTAGTCGCGCGGCAAGGCGTCTCCGTTAGTCCCCCGAAAATCCCCTACCATCGAGCGGCAGTCCGGTAGAGGAGGTTTTGTGACCGATGCAGCGTCAACTTTTAGCTCTTTGCCTCCTCAGCACGGCTACCGCCGGATGTTCGAATCCGAGCGTTCGCAATGTTCCATACACCGCCCAGCGAGCGGTCGCGGAAAGAGGGAAGCCGGCGCACTTCTTCCACGTGTTACATATTTTCAAGGATGGGAACGACGGAGCCGAACCGTATGCCGCATTGCTTCTCAAGGACGGAGTGCTCTACGGTACCAGCTATAGGGGCGGCGATCAAAACGATGGTGGGACGGTGTACAAAGTCACGCCTAGCGGTGGATACTCCATCATCCATCGATTTGTCCGGCGTGCTCCGTTCGGGCAGCGTGCAAATCCTGACGGTGGCCTTGTAAGCGACTCTGCGGGAAATCTCTATGGCACGACTTTAGAAGGCGGACTGCTGCACAAAGGCACCGTCTATGAAGTCCATAAGCGCGGACGAGCCACGACGCTCTACACCTTCACCGGCGGTTCCGATGGCCAGTTTCCATATGCGACGCTGCTTCGAGACGGCTCGGGCAATCTCTATGGGACGACGCAGGCCGGCGGTAATATCGCTCTATGTGAGGGTGGCGGCTGCGGGGTCGTCTTTAAGATTGATACCTCAAACCGCGAGTCGGTAATCTATGCGTTTAAGGGAGGCACCGCCGACGGAAATGACCCCTATGGCGGCGTCGTGCGCGACCGGCAAGGAAACTTCTACGGCACGACTATCGGCGGCGGTACATCCGATTGCGTGGGAGAGGGTTGTGGAATACTTTATAAGATCGACCCGAACGGCCAAGAAACGATCCTGCACCGATTCACTAATGGTGCCGATGGCGGCCATCCCGGTGATACCTTGCTTCAAAATTCGAGCGGCGAGCTCTATGGAACGGCCGATTCCGGCGGCCCACAGGATGCCGGCTTAGTCTTTAAAATCGACAAGACCGGTAACGAAACCGTTCTCTATAATTTCACCGGCGGACCGGATGGCGGGGGACCATTCGGCGGTCTAACGCAAGATGCGGCGGGCAACTTTTTCGGCACGACCGAGTTCGGTGGCAATACATCGTGCCAATCCGGGTGCGGGACGGTGTTCGAGCTCGACTCGAGCGGGCGCGAGACAGTTCTCCACTCCTTTACCGGAAAAAAGGACGGAGCATACCCGCTTGCGGGCGTGACCGTCGACTCGGCCGGTAATTTTATACGGGACGGCACCGCAAGGTGGTAATCGACTATGCGCCAACGGCCTCGGCTGCGGCATTGCGTTTAAGCTAAGCAGCACTCGGCACTGAGACAGCCAATCAATACCGTTTGTATGGGGAGTCGCGTCATGAGCCGCTCCATGTGGTTTGCGGCGGCGCTCGTGGCCGTGGTGGTCGCCGTCGTGCATTTGGTGAGCGCCGGCCGCTACGGCTTCTTTGCCAACGAGTTGTACTTTATCGTCTGCGGCCGCCACCCGGCGATCGGCTACGTCGACCAGCCGCCCTTGATACCGCTGCTCGCCGCTGCGACGCAGATCGGCGGCATCAACCTATGGCTGCTGCGCCTGCCTGCGGTGCTCGCGGCCGTGGCACTCGTGCCGTTGGTCGTTGCGTTTGCGCAGCTCCTCGGCGGCAGCACGCGCGCGGCGTGGCTCGCGGCCGTCGCTGCGGCTGCTGTCTCCGATGATAACGGCGATGGGCGCGGCGCTCTCCACCTCGACCTTCGAGCCGCTGGCGTTTACCGCCGTGGCCTACTTCGTCTCGCGCGGCGTGCTGCTGGCGGAATCGCGCGCGTTCTGGTGGGCAGGCCTGATCGCCGGCATCGCACTGGAAGCGAAGTACGGCATCGTATTTTGGCTATTGGGAATCGCGCTGGGTCTCGCGCTCTTCAGCGACCGTTCGATCTGGCGGTCGCGCGATTTTTGGATCGGCGCGGCGATCGCGGCGCTGCTCGCGCTTCCGAATGCCGCCTGGCAGCTGGCGCACGGACTGCCGTTCCTCGAGCTCGTACGCAACGACAACGCCGGAAACTTAACGGGCAGTCCGCTGCGCTTCTTGTTGGATCAGCTTTTCTTGGTGAACGTTCTGCTCGCGCCGTTGTGGATCGCGGGGATCGTCGCACCGTTCGCGTCGAAGCGAATGGCGCCGGCGCGGTTTCTTTCGGTCGCATTTGTGGTGACGGCGGTACTGGTCGTCGCCACGCACGGCAAGGACTATTATTTAGCCGGCGCCTATCCGACGATGTTCGCCGTCGGCGCCGTGGCGTGCACGCGCCTCTGGCGCTGGTTCGTCGCGCTCTGGGCCGTACTCACCGCGGCAAATGGAGCGCTGGCGCTGCCGTTCGTTCTGCCGCTGGATCCGCCCGCGCAACTCGCTGAGATGCTCGCCGGATGAGCTTTCGTCCGCCGCCGATGGAGAAAGCCTGCATCGGAGCGCCGCTGGGATGCATCTTCTCGCTGGAGTTCGGATGGGAAGAGGTCGCGCAGCGCACGGCCGACGTCTACGCAGCGCTGCCGTCCGCCGATCGAGCAAAGGCAGCCATTTTGGCGTCGACCTACGCTGAGGCCGCCGCGATCGATATCTTTGGAAAAGGCCTACCGCCGGCGCTCAGCGGCAACAATCAGTATTACCTGTGGGGGCCGCGCGGCTACGACGGCTCCGTAGTGATCGGCGTCGGCTTCGAACCGTCTGCGTTGGCGCCGCTTTGCGGTTCGGTCACCCTCGCGGCGCGATACGGAACCTCGCCGTACGCGATGCCGTACGAACGCAATCGTCCAATCGTCATCTGCCGCAACATGCGCCCGTCGCTCGCAGCACGCTGGAGCGAGTTCAAGCACTACGGCATCGAGTATTGGCCGCAGTCTACGGAGGCTCGCTAAGCCGGAGGTGACCGAATGCAGACGCGCCGCACCTTTCTGCGCTCGTGCGCGATCGCTTCGACGGCCGGCGCACTGGCCGGCGCCGGGTTCGTACGGGCCGCACGCGCGAATACCGATGGAGCGATCGCGCAACTCGCAGGCAAAATGCGCGGCTACGTACTCGTTCCAACGTCGCGTGATTACGACGACGCGCGCCGCACGTTCAGCTTCAACCCCACCACCGACGACTATCCGGCCGCGATCGCCGTCTGCAAAAGCGAGGACGACGTCGCGCGAGCGCTTGAGTTCGGACGCGCCCAGGGTCTGCCGATTGCGGTACGCGGCGGTGGTCACGATGTGCTCGGTGCTTCGACGGTCAATCGCGGAATCGTAATCGCACTCGCAGGTCTCAACGGCATCGAGCCGGATCCCCGCGCTGGGCGCGTGACGCTCGGCGCCGGCCTGCGCGCGGGCAAAGTGAATCAGACGCTCCAGCTTTCGAACCAAGCGGTCGCGCTTGGCTGCAATCCGCAGGTCGGGATCGCCGGATTAACGTTGGGCGGTGGAATCGGAGGGCTGCTCGGAACCGCCGGCGCCGCGTGCGACAACCTCGTGCGTGCGCGGCTGGTGACGGCCGATAGCCGCATCGTTACTGCAGACGAACAGAGCGATTCCGATATTTCTGGGCGATTCGCGGCGGCGAAGGGAACTTCGGCATAGCGACGAGCTTAACGTTTCCCACGCAGGCGGTTGCAAACGTAGTCGGCGGCTGGATCGTCTATCCGGGGGAGCGGCTACGCGATCTGCTGCACCTGTTTCGTGAAACGATGCAGACGGCACCGCCGCAGCTGGTCGTGGAATTGCTCGCGTTTTCAGCCTCGCGTCCGCTGGCTATTGCAATTGTCGCGTACAACGGAGATGCCCAGAGTGCGCGTCGCGCCCTGGCACCGCTGCGCGAGTCGATCGCGCCGCTCGCCGACGATGTCGCGTTGAAACCGTACGCGGAGTTTGCCAATCCCGGACCGGGTGCGAACAAGTTACTGCAGTCGCCGGCGCCCGCGGCCGGAGCGGTGCCCGAAAAGAACGACTCGCTCGGAATTTATTGGATGGGTGCGAGCATGCCCGCGCTGTCCGACGCTGCGATCGATGCGATTCTCGCCGCGCTCGCACACGCTCCGCAGGGTGCGGCTTTTTCGCTCGGCCACTACATGCACGGTTCGTTGTGCGAGGTGCCGGTCGAAGCGACGCCGATGCTGCGCGCTGCGGGCCGCATGACGTTTCACTTCGATACCGGCTGGGGCAACGTCAAACACGCCGCCGAGTGTATGCGCTGGGTCGACGCTGCGGTCGACTCGATGAAGCCTTTCTCGCAGACGCCCACGTACGTCAACTATCTCGGCTCCGATGCCGTAGCGGCCGTCGAGACGACGTACGGGCCTCATCTGGCGCGCCTAAGTGCGCTCAAGCGCCGTTACGATCCCGACAACGTCCTGCGCCGCAATCGCAACATTCCGCCCTAAGCACTGCTAGCGCGGCGGACGCATCTCACGTAGTTCGACGTACTCTATCCACTCGCCGGCGGTAGCCCGATTCTCGCCGGCGACGGGATCGTCGAGTCGCCGCGAGCGCAGGGCGAGCAGGCTTCCCGCACGTACCCATTGGCGCCCGGACCGTTTCCAGCCATCGGCGGTAAGGCGGGCGCGGATGCCGCGATCGGCAGCGTCCAATGCCGCCCGGCTCATTTTTTCAGACGAGATGCCCACGTTGATGGTGGCGATTCGCGTTGGATTGCGGGCATCGGTTGTGATGCGGTAGTAACGGCAGCGCTCAAAGGTCGTTGCGCTCCCCGCAATGCGGTAATTGAAGATCGCGGCGCCCCCATATTGCGCGCCACTGAACAACTCCGACTCCGAACCGCGTTGAAGCTTAAGCGACGAGGCCGAGATCATGCGACCGATGGGCATCCCGGGCGCCGCGACCAACGTGCCTTGCAGCGGCATGCGCGCGATGGCTTCGGCGGCCGTGCGCTCGGACTGGCCGGCTGGCGTTGCATCGTCTTGGGCAAAGAAGCCGACGCGAATGGCGGCCGGAAGCGCTACCGCCAAACCCAGGGCCATGAACGCCCAGATCGGCCAGACGATCCATCCTGGGCGCGAAACCAGCGGCTGGAACGGTTGGACGCGTAACGCTTTCCCCATAAGGTCCAGACCGCCCAGAACGAGTGCGACCATGAGGGGAATCAAGGAGAAGCCGAATGCAACGAAGAGGGCGAAGAAGACGATCTTCGCCGGCGTTTCGAAGGCCGTTGGATTCTTTACCGCACCGGACGCTACTATTGCGTCGCCCACGAGTACAGCCAGAAGGATGGCACCGAAGAGCCCGCCGGAGATAAACACGAGAGTGGTTATTTTCGAAGTCATAATGCCTCAGTAAGGGAGCGCGAGGTCTACTATACCGCACCGGACGTCCGCGAGCGTCCCGGCACCTACGCCGGGGCCGGATGATGTCGTCCCCCACGAGTCCGCCGTTCGAGGCGATCCGCACGGCGCGGCTGTTGCTAGAGCCAATCACCGCGGGACACGCTGAGGCCATGTTTCGCGTGCTCGACGATCGGTCGCTTTACTGTTATATGCCGAGCGAAATTCCGCCGAGCGTTGCGTGGCTGCGCGAACGTTACGACTTGCTGTCCCGGGGAGTCTCGCCCGATGCCTCACAGCTATGGCTGAACTGGGTGATCTCGCGAATCGAGGATCGCACCGCCATCGGCTACGTACAAGCGACGATTCCGGTGAGCCTCAATCGCGCACTAATGGGATGGACGATTGGACGCGCAGCGCAAGGACGCGGGTACGCGCGCGAATCCATCCGTGCGGTGTGCGGCCATCTGATGCTCAATGGCGTTGCCGAGCTTCGGGCGACGATCGACGTGCGCAACGCGTCGTCAATCTCGGTGGCGGAAAGCGTTGGCTTTATTCGCGAAGCCACCAGAATGTCCGAGGATGTGCTCGATGGGGTCCGCGGCACCGACCATCACTACGTTTTGCGCGCTCTCCCCACATGATGCGCTGAGTTCAAATCGGACGATCGCCGAGAATCGTCGCGCGCCGCACTCGGCGCTTCTGCGGAAAATAGTCGGCCAACGCATAGTGTTGCGCCCGGCAATTATCCCAAAACGCGACGGTACGTGGCTGCCATCGCCAGCGCACCTGAAACTCCGGTTGTGCCATATGCTCGAACAAAAAGCGCAACAGCGTGTCGCTTTCTCGTGAGGAGAGGCCTTCGATGTGCGTCGTGAAGTCTTGATTGACGAAGAGCGCCTTGCGGCCCGTCTTCGGATTGGTTCGAGCGACCGGATGCGAGACCGGAGGGTGCGCGGCATAAACTTGCTCGCGCTGGTCTTCGATTCCAAGATCGCGGAACCGTTCGGCGGTAAAGTTCTTGGCGAACGAGTGCACCGCCCGAAGTCCCGAAACGAACTCCTTGACCGGCGCGGCGAGCGTCTCGTATGCGAGGTACATGTTCGCCCACAACGTGTCTCCGCCCACCTCCGGGATTTCTTCCGTATACAGGACCGCCGCTTTCGGCGGCCTTTCGAGGTAGGTTACGTCGTTGTGCCACCGGTCGCTGCTGGCGCGATGCGTAGCGTCGTGAGCCAGGATCATTATTTCCGGAGCCTCGGGCTCACCCGGGTAAAACGGATGTGTGTAGAGCTTCCCGAAGCGGGCGGCGAAATCGCGTTGCTGGGCCGGCGATAGCGATTGATCGACGAAAAAGAGTACGAGATACTGCGACAGGGCCTCTTCGATCGTCGCGACCTCACCGTCTGTCAGCGGAGCGCCGAGGTCGATGCCCTCGATGCCGGCCCCCAGCGCGGGAGTCAGCCGTTGGATCCGTAGAGTCGACGGTGGCGCTGTCATCAGACCAAGAATAATGTATCGTTGCGGCTCCGCCTACGTCCTCGCGCGTTTTTGGCACTTCGCGTCCGCAAGAGCTTGCCTGCCTCACGAGGTTTCAGAATGAAGGCGGATTGAATGCGGTAGGGGCGCCGCGGCCCCGCAGCAGCTCGACGAGCCGTCGTTCGTCGCGGTCATAATGCCGGTCGAGTTCGCGGGCCATCTTCATCGACAGCATCAGATCATACGGTGAAACGAACCACTCGGAAAGGTCCATGCACTCAGCCGCCGCTTTTCGGGCGACCCGTCGATGTCCGAGCGCCGAATGGCAGCTGGCAAGGACACGCTGGCACCGCGCACGTCCCTTTGCGCTTCCGGCGGCCGTCGCTTGGTCGAGTGCTGTTGCCGCAAGTTCGAGTGCAGCCGTGGCGTCGCCGGCGGCGCGCAACGCGTCGGAGCGCCAGTAGGATCGCGCGCCAAGAAACGCGAGGCCCTCATCGCCGTCAGCCTGCACGAACGCTAGCGCGGACCTGGGCTGACCGAGCATCGTTAAGGCATGTGCGGTATCGACGGCTAAAAAGTTCAGCGTGCGCGTCGTCAAGCGCGAGCTGTCGATGCCCGAAAGCCAGCGCCGCCATCGAAGTGCCTGGGCGTACTGCAAGCACATCAAATTGAGATTGATGAAGTGCACGGCGATGTCGCCGACGACGGGAATCCAACCTCTCTCCAGGGCCGTTTTAAGACATACCCACAACGTTTCCAACGCGAAATCGGCATTGCCGTATTGACGGGCATCGCGCACGACGTAGTTGGCCCGGACGAAAAGTCCGAACGGTGAATCCAAAAGGCGCGACGCCTCGATGATATCGAGGGCCGCTCGCGCCGCACTGCGCGCCGCACTCCATTCTCCCTGATGGTCGTGGCTAAGGGAAAGTGCGTGGAAGGCCTTCGCTAAGAGGCGCGCATGCGAAGGATTTTCCTTTTCGGCAGATGGCGTCCCATCGAGGATCGCAAGCGCGCCCTGATATCTCTGCTGCTTCTTCGCATGGGAAGTCTCTAGATCGCCCGCTATCAGCTCACGTTGCGCCGCGACGCATCGCTCGAGCGTCCAGCCTTCTCGCTTGCAAAGCGAATCGATCCATTGCAGCTCGGATAGCGCAATCGCGGTCTCGCCGCCCTCCACGGCGATCGCGGCGGCCTCGGTGGCCATCGCGATTCGATATGGAACGGAGAGGTTAGCATTTTGGCGTTCTTGTTGAAGTAATTGCAGCGCGTCACCATAGCTGCCGATGTTGAGAAGACCGGTTGCAAGAGACCACGCCGCGGAGCCCCTGACGTTCGGCTCGGTTTCGTCGATAAACGCGGCCCGATCGCCGGTTGCCCGCGCACCGTATACGTCCTCTCCAACCACAAACGAAGCCAGTTTAAGCAAAGCGGCGTGGTGGTCTCGAAAGAACTGCCTTCGTGAAAGGCCGACGGCACGGCAAATCTCATCCACCGATTCCTGGTGCAGATCGTAACGGCTCACTACCGCATGCATGCGGGCCGGTAACCTGTAGAGGCTAACGTTAACCGCGCGATCGATCGCCGCAGGGCGATGTTCCTCATCGGCAGAGCACATGCCGATAGCGGCCGGGTCATTTGCTAGGGATTGAGGGTTTCTCCCCTGCGGTCGTAACAGCCGTCGAAAAGCAGCCAGTTGCCGCGAGCCTCTCTGCACGAAGGGCGATCTCCTCACCGAGTCTAGTAGCAAGAATGACTTCGGAACGCGCCGACTTCGTACCTAGCCGTCGGCACAAGCAGACCAACCAAACACTCAGGGACGCACCGCACAAAGTGGCACCATCGAACTGCTGGTCGTGCGCACCACGGTGCTTAACGACACGTGCAGCGGCAGCGGTAACTACGCACGTATTTACCAGCCATACATCGTGGCACGTCGCGTAAGCTCAAAACGGTCGTTTCCGCGACGCGAATCCGAAGCGCGTCATGCCTCCCGGCACCTCTCCCGAGAGCGGAAGCGGCACATCGCTTAGTCCCCCAACAGGCAGTTAGGGGGCGGCTTAAGAGCGGGGGCACAAGCCGTAGCGCACCCCTGACTCGGAGGTCCCATATCGTGGGACGTATTGCTCTATTACCCAAGTAGCACCTGAGCTAGGGTTACAGAGTGACAAGCGTTGGTAAGCGTATGTACGTCTGCGCGCTGTCCTCACTCGCGCTGCTTTCGCTTGTCATCGCCTGTAGCGGACACGGAAACTCGCTGCCTCCGACTCCGGCCGCCCGCCACCGTCACTTTCGTCCGCAGGATATATCGCAAAACTACGCCGCGGTAATCCTAGCGGACAACCCCACCGGTTATTACCGACTCGACGATACGGGCGCCGTCGCCGCTGACGGCAGCGGCAACGGCTATGTTGGGACCGTGGGAAGTTCGGTGCGCGAGAACGCCGCCGGTTTAATCACCGGGATTGACAATGCTATGGTGCTTCCCGGCACCGCTACGCTTGCCGGCATCGTGAGTTTTCCGGAAATCAAAGCCATGGAGCCGACGACGAAAGTCTCGCTCGAGGCGTGGCTGCGGTTCACCAGCATACCGAAGACCTATGCGGTTGCCGTCGCGTACGGCAGCGATCGCAGTTATGCACCGTTCGACCTCTTTTTTCGCTCCGGTGGAACGATCGTCGCGCAATTTTATACGACCGGCGGCGTTCTTGAAGTAAAGGGTCCGGCGCTTGCCGTCAATACGACGTACCATATCGTGAGTACGTACGACGGGACGACCGGCAGTCTTTACGTCAACGGCATTCTGGCGGCGACCGGCACGAAGTCGGGCACGCTGACCGGCTACCTTAAGAATTTTGGATTCGCCATCGGCGATGACGCGGCGTTCGAAGATCCTGCCTTCAACGGCACGCTCGACGAGGTCGCCATTTACGCAAACCTGGTGCTGACGGCGGCACAGGTTGCCAATCACTATAGCGCGGGCACAACGACAACCTCGCCGACGCCAAGCCCAACGCCGAGCCCGACGCCACCGCCCACACCGACGCCTGTGCCTACGCCGACCGGCAACGGCAACTACTCGAGCGTCGTTCTTAACGACGGACCGACCGCGTACTATCACGTGGACGATACAGGGGCGACCGCCGCCGATTCCAGCGGCAACGGACTCAACGGATCGATCGGATCGTCCGTTACTACCGGCGTGGCGGGCCTTCTCCAGGGATACACCGATAAGGCCATGAGTTTCCCCGGCAGCGCGACCACGGCCGGGACCGTCTCCGTTCCGGCGACCACCAAGCTACAACCGGCTTCGGCGGTCTCGCTCGAAGCATGGCTGCAGTTCGCAAAGACACCCGCTACGTACACGTTTGCGCTGGGGTATGGAACCGACTCGTATTACGCTCCCTATGGGTTTTTCTTTCGGGCAAACGGCCAAATTCTCGCACAGTTTTTCACCAGCGCCGGGGTGCTGGAAGTCGGCTCGACGTTCCATCTCTCGCCAAACACGCCTTACTACGTCGCGGGAACCTATGACGGCACGACCGGACGCCTCTACATCAACGGCGTTCAAAACGCCGCAGCTACGCTTGCCGGTACTTTAAAGGACTACTCTCCCGGGTTCGGCTTCACCATCGCCAACGATGCGGGGCACAGCGATCCCGCCTTCAACGGGACGATCGACGAAGTCGCCGTGTACGCCGGAAAGCTGTTGACGGCGACGCAAGTTCAGAATCACTACGTCGCCGGAACGACCGGTCAGGGCCCGACGCCGTCGCCTCCACCAAGCCCGACACCGACACCAGCGTCCGCGACCGATTGGAATACGTTCGGCTTCGACCTGCACCGCTCGGGTTACAACCCGAACGAGACCATGATCTCGGCAAATAACGTCGGGTCGCTCCAACAAGTCTGGGCGTACAACGTGGGCTCGACGATGGTCCACGAACCCGTCTACGCCTATGCCGTCAACGTGGGCGGACAGCCGACGAACATTATCTACGCCGGCTCGGCATATGGGTCGACGATGTACGCGATTAACGCGAGCACCGGCGCAACCGTATGGTCCGATCCTGTTCCTTCGTCGAGTTATAAGTGTGGTAAATCGTCGTCGCAATTTGGAATCGGCGAGACGCCGACTATCGATCGGGGCAAGAGTCTGTTATATTTTGCCGACGGTCAGAATCAGGTGCATGCAGTAAGTTTAGCGACAGGGCAAGAGGCTGCCGGCTGGCCCCTGACCATTGCGGACTATGCGCCGGATCACAATTTCATGCATGGCGGATTGACGTACAATCCGGCAACCGGCTTGCTCTATGCGGTCACTGGGTCAACGTGCGACATCTCGCCATGGTACGGCAGAATCGTTGCGATCAACACCACCGGCCCCAGCATCGCCGGAGAGTTCTTTACGATGAGCGGGAACTCGACGCAGGGCCCGAGCGGAGGCGGCATATGGGGGCCCGGCGGCGCAGCGATCGATCCTTCGAACAACAACGTCTTCGTCGCGACCGGGAACGCCGACACCACCGGTGGCGGATCGCAGAATGCGACGTACGCCGAGCAGATTGTGGAGCTCTCGTCCACGCTCGGTTCCGTTCTGGCGAACAACTACCCCACAAATATTCCAATCATCAACGGCTACGACGACTTCGATTTCGGCGCGACGCCGCTGATTTTCCAACCGCCGGGCTGCCCGACGCTCGTTGCGGCGATAAACAAGTCGGGAATGTTCGAGCTTTACGATGAATCCTCGATAAGCTCCGGTCCGATTCAATACATCGCGATGTCTGTTCCGACCGACAGCGCCAGTTTTGTCGGCGTCCCCGCGTACGATCCGGCAACGGGCTACGTCTACGTCGGGATGCCGTCAACGACAGGTTCCTATGTTGCGGGGCTTGCCGCTTTCGGCATGCAGAGCAACTGCACGTTGAATCCGTCTCCGGCCTGGGCCGCGAGCTTCGGCCCAGATGGTGCCGGAGGAGGCCAGACGCCACGCTCGCCAATCTCAGTCGCCAACGGCGTCGTTTACGTCGGCAACTATACGGGCGACACCGAATACGCGTTCAACGCCGCATCGGGCACGTTGCTGTGGACCAACCCGCTATCGAGCTGGGGGAACGTCGGCACCGTCATCGCTAACGGGATGGTGTACGTCAGTGCAGCCGACGGTACGATCACGGCTTGGGCGCTACCGCAGCAAGCCGATCCCGAAAGCTCATGATCCCGGCGATCGAAGCATTCGCAGGTAGCGATCGGCTGCTGGTCGTTGCGACCGGTGGAGTCGGCACCGACGAGCTGCGCTCTCGATTCCCGCATGACAATGTGCTGATCGAGGACTTCGTCGACTTCGATCTGCTCTTCCCCCATACCGAGCTTTACGTCACGAACGGGGGACTCGGCGGAGTGCTGCTCGCGCTCAGCCACGGAGTGCCCCTGCTGACGGCCGGAACACGAGAAGGCAAGGGCGACATCAACGCCCGGCTCGCCTACCGCGGGCTGGCGGTGGATCTGCGCACCGAGACCCCCTCGGCGCGCGCGATCGCGCGCGGTGCCGACCGTGTGCTGAGGGACGCAGAAATGCGGGCTCGGGTCGCGACGGTGAAATCCGCCCTGGCCGACTACGACTCGGTCGGCATCATCGAGCACTCGATGCTCACCAGCCTCCAGGTGGCAGACCTACAGCGAGACCACGCAGTCGGCAGTATGGACACCGACTGAGCACTCCTCGTTACACGTTTCTGTCACGCCGCCAGGGTGCGCTCGAGGGAGAGGTTGTCATGCGCAAGGAAGACCTCGACTCCTACCCAGACCCCGACACGCGCACAAGCGTCACCCAAACCACACCCTCATCTGGGATGAGCCGGGATACGGATCGAAGCCGACACGCTGATGTTCTACGACCTAGACCCGTGAGCTGCTCCGGGTGCGGCCCAACCCGCTCAGCCACGACAAGATCATCCGGCTCCGCGGGAACCGGTCGGCCGGGCCACCACCCCGACCCGTGACCGAACCATCGGGTCCAACGCCGGGCCTCGAACACGGGCGTGATCATGGTCTGCGGCCAGAAGGTGGTCCTCGGCCCGATCCACCAGCACCAGACCGTGACGATCCACGTGCCCGACACCACGCTGAGCCATCGAGCTCGACGACGGCGAAACCCGCGTCGTGCGGCGGACCACCACCCTGGCCGTGCGTAACATCAAAGCACGATCGCCTTGCCCGATCGCTGCGTGGACGTGCTCAGGCTGGAAGCGACAAGGCAGGCGAAGGATCGTGACGCTGGCTGGTTCGGCTTGGTGCGAGACCGGGTTGGTCTTCACGAGCTCGGTGGGGTCGCAGTTGGATGCCGCCAACGTCCGCCGCTACTTCCGTCGTGCGCTGGCGAACGTGCCGGGCGTCGAGCCGAGCGAGTGGACGCCGCGAGAGCTGCGGCACTCGTTCGTGTCGCTGCTGTCGGACGCCGGAGTGCCGATCGAGGAGATTGCGCGGCTGGTCGGGCACAGCGGCACCACGGTGACGGAGTTGGTGTACCGGCACCAGCTGCGGCCGGTGATCCAGACCGGCGCGCGCGTGATGGATCGTCTGTTCGCGTACCGGAGTCGTGCGGGACCGTAGTCACTCAGTTGGTCACTCAGCGGATCGCAGACCCGGCCGGGGACTGGCGAAGAGCTCGCGAATATGGCTCTGACTAGCGGTGATGCTGGGTGGAGCCAAGGGGACTCGAACCCCTAACCCCCTGCTTGCAAAGCAGGTGCGCTACCAATTGCGCCATGGCCCCGGGCGGGCTGACGGGCAGCCGAACCGACCCACGATCGTACGCCACAGCGCGGACGGCGGCGAATCTCGCGGGGTCGATCTGCTCCGCTGTCGCTCAGCGACCCGGCGCGTGCCTCAACCACCCCGGTAAGCGGTTTCCCGCAGCTGCTCGGGTCGCTGAGCGACATTCGCCCGCTGAGAACCCGCCTAGCCGCACCGCCGAGCGGAGATCGCCAACTGTCGGGGAGGGCATCTACGCTGGAGCGCATGTGGTCGCAGCGGGAGGTCATCGACTATGCGCTGCAGCGTCGCTCCACGCTGGAGGCGCTGCGGCGTCCTGGCCGCAACCTCGCAAGGCTCGATGCCTGCGACGCCGACCCGATGCTGGTCAGGGCCGCGAAGCACCACGGTGAGCCGTCCGACAACGCCTGCCCGGTCTGCGAGAAGTTCGAGCTGACCACCCTGCGATACGTGTTCGGGGACCAGCTGGGGCAATACTCGGGCCGGATCAAGGCCACCCGCGAGCTGGAGGAGATGGCTCACGAGTTCGGTGAGTTCAAGGTCGTCGTGGTCGAGGTCTGCCTCGCCTGCCGGTGGAACTTCATGGTCCAGGGCTATCTGCTCGGCGACGGGGTGAAGCGCAAGCCGCCGCGCAGGCAGCCGACGGTCGAGGATCTGTATGGCTGACCCCACCCGGGGCCCTGGCGATGGCGCGGCTGGACAAGCGAAGAAGAAGCCGAGGTCCAAGCGACGGATCTGGGCGGGACGGATCGCCAAGGGAGTCGGCGCCGTCGTCATCCTCGCTCTGGTCGCGGTCACCGGGCTGGTCGTGATCGGTTACAACACGGTCCAGCGGCCCGACCCGAACGCCGAGTTCGAGACCGCGACCACCTTCGTCTACTACAACGACGGCAAGACCCAGCTCGGCAGCTTCGCGATCCAGAACCGGCAGCCGCTGACGTTCGAGCAGATGCCGGAGAGCATCAAGCAGGCGATCGTCGCGGCCGAGAACCGGACGTTCTGGACCGATCCCGGCATCTCGGTGAAGGGGATGTTGCGCTCGGCCTGGGTGATCGCCCGCGGTGGCGACCTGCAGGGCGGTTCGACGATCACCCAGCAATACATCAAGATCCTCTATCTGAACTCCCAGCAGACCCTGAGCCGGAAGTTCAAGGAGCTGTTCCTGGCATACAAGATCAACAAGGAGCTGAGCAAGCAGGAGATCCTCGAGGGCTATCTGAACACGATCTACTTCGGCCGTGGCGCGTACGGCATTCAGGCGGCCAGCAAGGCGTACTTCAACAAGAACGCCAAGGACCTGACCGTGCCCGAGGCGGCCGTCCTGGCGGCCGTGGTGAACAACCCGAGCCTGTACGACCCGAACGTCTCGCCGGGCAACGTCGAGCGGCTGACCGAGCGCTACCACTACGTGTTGCAGTCGATGGCCGAGATGGGTTACATCAGCTACGAGCAGGCCGCCGAGTATGCGGCCTCGCTGCCGAAGTTCCCCGACGTGCCGGTCAACGAGCGGTATGGCGGCCCGAAGGGTTTCCTGCTGAAGATGGTGGAGGCGGAGCTGGTCGGCGCCGGCTTCGATCCCAGCCAGATCTCCGGCGGCGGCCTCAAGGTCACCACGACGTTCGACAAGAAGTCCCAGGACGCAGCCGTGAAGTCCGCGCAGAAATACACCGAGCAGGCAGCGTCGGCGTCCGGACAGAAGGCCGGCAAGCTGCACGCGGCGATCGCGTCCGTCGAGGTCGGCACCGGGGCGGTCCTCGCGCTGTACGGCGGCCCCGACTACATCAAGAACTCCCGGAACTGGGCCACCACGCCACGGCCGACGGCATCGACGTTCAAGACGTACGCGGTCGCGGCCGGCCTGAAGGACGGCTTCAGCCTGCGGACGATCCTCAAGGGCAACACCTGGACCCCACCCGGAGACAGCACACCGGTCCGCAACGAGTTCAGCGAGCAGTACGGCCCGGTCAGCCTGCTCAGGGCGACCACCGACTCGATCAACACTGCCTTCGTCGACCTCACCACCCGGATGGACAGCGGCGCGAAGAAGGTGATGGAGGCGGCGCAGGCGGCCGGAGCGCCCAAGGGCGCGGGATGGGACGACAACGACCGGATCGCGCTCGGCACGGCCGAGGTCAGCCCGCTGAATCAGGCGAACGCGTACGCGACGTTCGGTAACGACGGCACCTACGTCCCGACGCACGTGGTCGCGGAGGTGAAGGACTCCTCAGGCAAGGTCCTCTACAAGGCTGCGCCGGAGAAGCAACAGGCGGTGAGCAAGGACATCGCGCACGACGTGACGTACGCGCTCGAGAACGTGGTCGAGCAGGGGACGGGCGCCACGGTGCGTACCCTCGACCTGCCGATCGCCGGCAAGACCGGGACCAAGGACGTCGGCAACGAGATCGTCTCGGCCTGGTTCGTCGCGTACACCAAGCAGATCTCGACCGCCGTGATGTACGTCGCCGGCGACGGCGGGAACGCCGACCTCGACAAGTTCAAGCGGCCGGGCGACGCCGCGTTCTTCGGCGCGACGTATCCGGCCCTGACCTGGTCGTCGTATATGAAGGTCGCGACCGACGGCCTGCCGGTGAAGAAGTTCGACGAGCCCGCATACGTGAACGGCAACAAGTATCCGAGCACTGCGCCGGCGACGACTGCACCGCCGACCTCGACCGCCCCGACGAGCAGCGCGCCGCCGACGTCCGCGCCGCCTACCAGTGCACCTCCGACGTCGAGTCCGCCGACCCACAGGCCGACCGAGACCGCGAGCCATCCGCCGAGCACGGAGCCGTCGAAGAAACCGAGCGCCGGATCGTCCAGCGCGGGCAATGGCGGAAATGCGATCGGTGGTGCGGCGCAGCCCAGTGCGAACCTGATCGGCGATCGCGGCGGCGGTGGCTGATGTCGCTGGCCCCGCCCTCGTCCCGGGGCCTCCGTTCGGCTGACGCCCCGACCCGCTCCGACGGTTTCGTGCGGACGGTGAGCGCCCGACTGGGCGGGCCGATCGGACGCCACGCCGCCGGCGCGCTCTGGTGGACCCCGCAGCGGGTGGTGCTGCTGACCGCGACGATCTGCTACCTGATCGGGGTGTTCTGGCGGCTGCCCTGCCGGATCACGGCGCCGGGTCAGTCGCCGGACACATTCAAGATGATGTGCTACTCCGACATCGGGCTGCTGTATTCCGGTCGGGGTCTGCTGCAGGGCAACGTGCCGTATCTGGACTCGGGCAACTACGACGTCCTCGAATATCCCGTGCTGACCGGCTGGTTCCTCGAGCTCGAGCGCCGGATCGCCGCCCTGCTGGGTGCGGCCCAAGGCTCCGACCTGACCGACGCCCAGCAGGTGCACTCGACGCTGGTCTTCGTCGACGTGAACACCGTGCTGCTCGGGCTGTGCTTCCTGGTTGCAGTCTGGGCCCTGCTCCGGACCATTCCGGACCGGCCGTGGGACGCCATGATGCTGGCCGCGTCACCGTGTGTCGCCGCGGCCGCGTTGATCAACTGGGATCTGCTCGCCGTCGCGCTGACCGCGCTCGCGCTGATGTTCTGGTCCCGCCGACGGCCGGGCTGGTCCGGCGTCCTGTTCGGGTTGGCGATCGCCGCGAAGCTCTATCCGCTGTTCATCCTCGGCCCGTTGCTGCTGCTCTGTCTCCGCTCGGGGCGGCTGCGGGCCTTCGGCGTGACGATCGGCGCGGCTGTCATCTCCTGGAGTGTGGTGAATCTGCCGGTGCTCGTGCTCGCACCGGGGGCCTGGCTGCACTTCTGGCAGTTCAACGCCGCACGCGGCCCGGACCTGGGCTCGATCTGGTACGTCCTCACCCTGGCCGGCTTCCAGATCCATAACGTGAACCTGCTGAGCAACGGTTTCTTCCTGCTGGGCTGTGTCGGGATCGCCGCGCTGATCCTGCTGGCCCGCCGCCGGCCGCGGATCGGGCAGGTTGCCTTCCTGGTCGTGCTGGTGTTCGTGATGAGCGGCAAGGTCTATTCGCCGCAGTACGTCCTCTGGCTCGTCCCGTTGCTCGTGCTCGCCCGGCCACGCTGGCGGGACTGGTGGGTGTTCACCATCGGCGAGCTGCTCTATTTCGCGGCGATCTGGTGGTTCCTCGGCGGCGAGCTGGCACCCGGCGGTGGTGATCAGGTGAGGCTGTACTGGCTGGCGGTGGTGATCCGGCTCTGCACCGAGGCGTACGTCGGTGTGCTGGTGGTCCGCGACATCCTGCGGCCGGCGCATGATCCGGTCCGGGTCGGCGGGGTCGACGATCCGGCCGGTGGATTGCTGGACGGGGCTACGGACATCCGTGCTCTGAGCCCGTGGAAGGGCACAGAACCGAGGAGCGAACCGCGCCCTTCGACAAGCTCGGGGCACGAAGCCCGCGATGACGACTGACGCGGACGCCGCCGTCCGGACCGGCGGCCGAACGGCGACGCCGGAGGTCTGGTCGCGGCGGATGGTCGTGCAGGCCTGGCTGCTGAGCCGCGGGCTGATCGCCCTGGTCGCGCTGCTGCTCGCGGTCTATCAGGGACGCAGCCTGGTCGACCAGGTCAGCAACTGGGACGTCCAGCACTTCGACCGGCTGGCGATCGGCGGCTATCTCTCCGAGCCGAACGGGCAGCTGATGGCCTTCTTCCCGGGTCTGCCGCTGATCCTCGGCTGTTCGCGCGGTTGGGCGTACCGCTCTGGCTGACCGGGGTGCTCCTGGCCGCGGCCTGCTCGGCGCTGGCCGCCGCTGCGCTGGTCCGGCTGGGCGGCCCGTGGGCGGCGATCGGCTGGCTGTTCGCGCCGACCGCGGTGTTCACCACCGTGCCGTATACCGAGTCCTTGTTCTGTGCCGCTGCCTTCTGGGCCTGGGAGCGGGCTCGTGCCGACAAGTGGGGGGCGGCGGCAGCGTTGGCCGCGGTGGCCTGCACGGTCCGGGTGTCCGGGCTGTTCCTGGTCGGCGCGCTGCTGGTGATGATCCTGACCACCCGCGGGATCTCCTGGCGGACGCGGGCGAGCCGGGCGGCCTGGCTGCTCGTCCCGGTCGGCGTGCTGCTGGCGTTCGCGACGTACCTCTGGACGCTCAGCGGCAGCTGGACGGCCTGGTACCACGCCCAGTCCACCGGCTGGGTCCGCCAGTTCACCTGGCCGTGGCGCTCGTTCCTCAACACGATTCCGGCGATCGTTCCCGGCGCCTACGCGGATCACCCCTGGTGGGCGGCCGTCTTCCGGGCCGAGATGGCGTCGATGGCACTCGGCGTGCTGGTCACGATCTACTGCCTGATCCGGCGACGCTGGGCCGAGGCCAGCTGGGTCGGCGTACAGGTGCTGGCGTTCTCCCTGTCGTACTGGTTCTTCTCGGTGAACCGCGCGATCCTGCTCTGGTTCCCGCTGTGGATCATGCTCGCGGAGTGGGGGACCTGGCGGCCCCGGCGGCCGGCCGCTCGGGTCGCGCACCGGGTGCTGGTGGTGCTGGTCGCGGTCTTCATGGTCGGCGCGATGGTGTTCTGGAGCTGGCTGTTCTTCACCGGTCATTGGGCCAGCTGACCGCGCTCCTAGACTCGATCATCGTGCGACGGTGGATCGATCTCGACGGGCTGGCCAATCTCCGCGACCTCGGCGGCCTGCCGACCGACTCGGGCGAGATGGTGCAGCCCGGCCGGCTGCTCCGCTCGGACAACCTGCAGACTCTCACCGACGACGACATCGCGACGCTGCTCGCGGCTCGGGCTGACCGACGTGATCGACCTGCGCAGCGACTACGAGAGCGAGAAAGAGGGTCCCGGTCCGCTCGAGCACGACACCCGGGTCACCATCCACCACCACTCCTTCTTCCGCGAGTGGCGCGACGGGATCGGCCAGGACAAGGACAGCCGGGACAAGTACGAGATCGGCGACGTCGGCGAGCGACCCGAGGTGATGCCGGAGGAGGCCCTGCCCTGGGTCGATCTCGAGCCGAGCGTCGAGCTGGCGAACCCGATCTCCTCGATCTATCTGTCCTACCTCCTGGACCGGCCGGACTCGGTGATCGCAGCGCTGCGGGAGATCGGCTCGGCAGACGGCGCGGCGCTGGTGCACTGCGCGGCCGGCAAGGATCGGACCGGGACGCTGGTTGCGGTGACCCTGTCGCTGGTCGGTGTCGACCGGCAGGCGGTGATCGACGACTACGCGGCCAGCACCGAACGGATCGAAGCCGTGGTCGGCCGACTGCTGGCCTCGCCGACGTACGCCGAGAACCTGCGCGGCCGCCCGATGGAGTCCCACATCAGTTACCCGGAGACCATGCGGGTGTTCCTGGAGCACGTCGACGAGCGGTACGGCGGCGTGGCCGGCCTGATGTCCCGGATGGGCTGGACGCCGGCCGACACGGAGCAGCTTCGCCGCAAGCTGCTCGCCTCGTAAGCCGCCGCCTCGAACCTCGCACTCTCTGTCGCGGTTTGCACCCGCTACAGGTGGTGCAAACCTTCATGGGGGGTGCAAGGTTCCCGGGGCGGCTGGTCTGAGGGGCGTTCCGGGGGAGGGGTGAACGGAGCCAGAGCAGATCAGATCAGGCCGGGACGATCCGGTCGACGGTCGCGGTGGTCAGCCGGACCTCGACCGGGACCTCGTCACCGACCGCGGGCGGGCTGACCGAGCCCGGCAGGAAGATCAGCGACGACTGCATGTGCGGGGGCTCGAGGAACCATCGCTTCTTGCCGGCGATGGTGTACGGGCTGAGCGCCAGACCGGCCGCCTCCAGCGATCCGGTGGCCACCGATATCGCCCGGGCGCGCATCGACCGAGCCGAGGTCGGCGCCTCCAGTCCGATCCCCTGCGCGGTGCCGCCGGCCACCACCACGATCCAGCCGTCTGCCGGCAGCCGCCGCTGTCGATAGCCGGCCCGCTCGCCGCGACGGGCCGAGTGGACGTCGAGCACGGTCGCGGTCACCCGATAGGCGCCGGGATCTCCTAGCCAGAGCCAGGTGCCCAGCCGGAGACGGGTCGGCACCGCTGAACCGGTGGCCCCGCCGAGCTGGCGACCGAGCGCGGCAACCTCCTCCGGCGGCAGGTGGGACAACCAGAGCGGTCCGGGGGCAGCAGACCGGGCGGCTCGGGCCAGCGACTCGGCCTCCGCGTACCGGCCGTGCTCGCGGATCGGCAGATGGATCGTCCAACCCTCGAATCGCAGTCGGGGCAGGTAGTCCCGGACGATCGCGAGCCGGTCCGCGGGCAGACCGTGCCGACGCATCGAGGTAAGGACTTCGACCAGCACGCGCGGCTCGTCGGCAGCCGCGGTGATCCGCTCCAGATCGGAGACCCGGGACACCGTGCTGATCACCCGCGGGTCGCCGGCAACCGAGAGCGCGAGCGGGTCGGCTCCGTCGAAGGGCTGCAGGATCACGATGTCGCCGCCGAAGGCGTCGCGGACCTGGGCGACTTCAGCGGCGGTGCCGACCGCGATCGAGTCGACGCCGAGTGCCTGAGCCTCAGCAGCCAACCGGGGCAGCGAGAAGCCGTAGCCGTTGCCCTTGGCGACCGGGACCAGCGGAGCCGACCCGGCGACCGTACGTTGGTGGCCGCGCCAACGCTCCTCGTCCAGCCACATCGTCACCCCGGCCATCAGCGCCGTGCCTGATAGAGGTCGAAGGCCTTGTAGATCACCGGGTTGATCGGCTTGTCCCACTCGCCGAGGTATTCCACCGCCTCGCCACCGGTGCCTACTTTGAACTGGATCAGCCCGAGATGCGGGTCGTCGGCGTCCAGTCCCTCGGTGATCCCGCGCAGGTCGTACACGCTCGCGCCCGCCTCCAGCGCATCCGTGATCATGCGCCACTGGATGGCGTTCGACCCTCGGACGTCCCGCTTGGCAGTGGTGCTGGCGCCGTAGGAGTACCAGGCGTGCTCACCGACCCGGACCCAGGTGGTGGCCGCCACCAGATCGCCCTCGTGATGGGCCAGATAGAGCCGGATCCGGTCCGGGTCCTCGGCCAGCAACGCGTCGAACATGGTCTGGAAGTAGCTCAGCGGGCGCGGCGTGAACCCGTCCCGCCCGGCGGTCTCGACGTAGATCGGGTGGAAGGCGGCCAGGTCCTCGGCTGTGCCCCGGCTGACGACCACGCCGGCCTTGTCGGCCTTCTTGATGTTGCGCCGCCAGAGCTGGTTCATCCCCTTGAGCAGGCTGTCCGGGGTGGCGTCGGCGAGCGGGAGCTGGAAGACGAAACGTGGCTGCCCGGCGGCGAAACCCTCGTCCTCACCGGGCGGGTGCCAACCGAGACTGCGCAGCTGGTTCCGGGTCCGGGTGGCGGCGTGGTCGATCTCGTCCGGAATCGCCTCGCTGAGCCGGTGGACCGCCGGGTCGGCGATCGCCTTCTTGATCGTCTCGGCGTGCCAGCGGCGGGCGACCACCGGCGTACCGATCCGGATGCCGAACGCGCCCGCCCGCTTGGCGTGCGTGACCAGCGGCGTCAGCCAGGCCCCGAGATCGTCGCCGGTCCAGTCGATCACCGGGCCCTCCGGCAGGTACGCGAGGAAGCGCTTGATGCGCGGCAGCTGCCGGTAGAGCACGAGACCGGCGCCGACCAGCTGATCGGCATCGTCGTACCAGCCGATGGATTCCGCGCGCCACTCGCTCTTCACCGCTCCCCAGGACGGGGTCTGCAGGAAGCTGACCGACGGCTGCGTCGCGTTGAACGCAACGTGCTCCTCGGCCGTGATGGTGCGCACGGTGTAGGCCACGGTGAGCCAATCTATCCGGGCCGACGGCCGCCCCCTGGACCTCTGCACCCTCTGTGCCGGTTTGCACCCCTTGTAGCCGGTGCAAACCGCACCACAGGGTGCAAGGTTCGGTTGTTCGGCGGTGCGGCGCGGAGCGTGCGCGAGCCCGGGAAAGTGGGGGAACCCGGGATAGGCATCCGCACAGGGGAATGCCTGCCCGCGCGGGGATCGCAGAGCAGGCGGGATGCGTCTGGCCTATCCCGGGCGTTCAAGGGGGGAGGTTCCCTGGCCTGGAGGTTACCTCGAAGATCAGCCCGTGACCGCTGTTGTGACAAGTCTGCGTGGCGGGGCGAGAAGCAATTTTACGACGTTGGAATACGGCGGGAGTCGGCACAATCGTGGGAGCGCTCCCACCCACCGTTGGCTCGTCTTCGCGCTAGATCGACCCACCTCGCAGCACGGGTAGGTAGAGCGAAGCAGCTGGAAATGGGGCGACGATGCGGAGCCGGGTGGCTGCGCGCCGGCCCTATTTGACGACGATCTTCCCGGGATTGAAGTTCTGACCCGGGTCGACGGCGCTGAACAGCCCGTCGATCAGGTGCACACCCGCCGCCGAGATGTCCTGCTCCATCCAGGGCGCGTGCTCGACGCCGACGCCGTGATGGTGCGACAGCGTGCCGCCATTGTCGACGAAAGCCTGCTGGATCGCGCTCTTGACCACGTCGTACTGGCCGAGGATGTCCTCGTTGTCGAACCGGTAGGCGAAGGTGAAGTACAGGCAGGCACCCGAGTGGTACGAGTGCGACATATGACACATGACCCAGCCCGTGACGCCGATCTGGTCGAACGCGTCGTTGGCCGCCTTCCGGACCGCGTTGTAGAGCGGCAGCAGCTTCGACCAGGGCGCCGCGGTCTCGGAGACGTCGCCGACCGCGCCGCGGTCGAGCAGGAAGTCCCGCAGGTACGGGGTGTCGAACTTCTTCTGGTCGTACAGCTGGCCGGGGCTCTTGCCGGCCACGATGCCGCCGTGCTTGCCGATGACGTCCTTGACCATGGACTTCTGCCGGGACACCTCGGCCCGGCCACCCTCGTACCCGATGAAGGAGAGGCAGATCTTGTCCAGGTCCCAGCCGCGGCGCTGGAGCACCTTGAACACGGTGTCGTTGACGAACTTCGACAGTCCGGAGCGCTCCTTCTGGGTGGCGAAGGAGAAGGACGTCTCGTACGAGTCGGAGATCCGGGTGACCGTCGGCGCCGCGTCGGAGGCCGAGATCTCCTGCATCGCGGCCATCCCGGCCTCCCAGGACGGGAACAGATAGCCGAGGATGAGCCGCTCGGTCGGAATCCGGTGCACATTCACGGTCGCTTCGGTGATCACGCCCAGCCGGCCCTCGCTGCCGAGGATCATCTCGCGGACGCTCGGCCCGGTCGACGTGCTCGGCAGCGGGCGCAACACGAGCACCTTGCCGGGCTGGACCACCCGAAGACCCCGCGTGATGTCGGCGATGTCGCCGTACTTGTCCGACTGCATGCCCGAGGAGCGGGTCGCGATCCAGCCGCCCAGCGTGCTGTGGGTGAAGCTGTCCGGGAAGTGGCCGAGCGTCCAGCCGCGGCGGCCGAGCTGTTCCTCGATGTCGGGGCCGAGCGCGCCGGCCTGGATCCGGGCCAGGCCGGACTCCTCATCGATCTCCACCAGCTTGTTGAGCCGGCCGAGGTCGAGCGAGATCACGGGCCGTGGCTCCTCGGCCGGGGCCTCGAGGCTGCCCGCGATGTTGCTGCCGCCACCGAACGGGATGACGACCGCATCAGCGGCGACCGCGTGATCGACGATCTGCTGCACCTGGGCCTCGTCGGCCGGATAGACGACCACGTCCGGCACTCGCGGGATGTCCTTGTTCCGCAGCCGTACGAGGTCGCGCAGGCTCTTGCCATACGTATGCACGACCCGGTCGAGGTCGTCCGACGTGATGTTTTCGGCGCCCACCGCGTCGGTCAGTTCGGCGACCAGGTCGGCGTCGATCCGGGGCTCGGGGATGGGTAGCTCGCTGAGGTCCATCGCCTTGAACGGCTGGGTGCCATGCAGATCGAGGTCCACGGCCTTCAGCACGAACGGGGCGAAGCCCGGCTTGTCCTCGTAGTGAAAGCCGACGCCCTCCACGCCCCAGCCCCACCACTTCATGTGCTTGACGGTCGTCATCGCCCCCTGCTTTCCGTGCCGCTGGATGACTCGGCGGTCAGCCGAGCTGACGCCGCGAGCGTACGTGTGGGTGCAGTTCGCGATACGTCGTGGTGTAGTCGACCAAGCCGACTACCTCTTTGGCAATTCTGTCCGAGAACTCCATCGGGGACTCGCCGTCATCCGGGTGCATGGGCTCGCCGAACGCGACATAGACCGGCGGCCGGCCCTTGACGGGCCAGCCGGTGTCGCGTGGCATCGCCTCGGTCGCACCGACGATAGCGACCGGCAGGCACGGGACGTCACGGCTGATGCACAGCGCCGCGGCGCCCGGTTTGAACGGGGCCATCTCGCCGGTCTTGCTCCGGGTGCCCTCCGGAAACAGCAGGAGCGGTACGCCGTCGTCCAGCAGGCTGGTCGCCATCCCCTTGTTGCCGCGCAGGCCTGTGCGGTCGACCGGGAACGCGTTGAAGAACAGTGAGGTGAGGCTCTTGCGCCACCAGACGTCGAAGAAGTAGTCCGCGGCCGCGCCGGCGGCGACGTAGCGCGCCAGCTTGCGCGGTAGTGCACCGAGGACCAACGGGGCATCCAGATGGCTGCTGTGGTTGGAGACCACCACGAACGGGGAGCCCACCTCGACCCGATCGAGATTCTCCCGGCCGAGCACCGTCACCGTGGTGAGCCGCCAGACGACCGGCTTGAGGATCATCCGCTGGGCGACGAAGCGTGCCCCGGCATGCACCGGCGAGGTGTAACGGCTACGACTCGGCACGGCCCCACCCTAGTACCGCCCCCGTGTTTTCCCCCACTTCACGCGCTGTTCACGCACCTGGGTCATCGCACCTGCGTCCCGGGCAGACCCAGCGATCAACTCAGTGTCTCGAGGAGTTGATCTTCGCGGACACCGCTCTGACGACGCTGCGCGGGAAGTGCCGGAGCAGGAAGGTCAGGACCTTGTAGCGGTGTGACGGGACCGAGATGACCTTGCCCTTCGCGACGTCGGCCAGACAGCCCGCCACCAGGTCGTCGGCGTCGAGCCAGAGCGCGCCCGGGATGGCCGAGGCGTTCACGTTCGCGCGGTCGTGGAACTCGGTGCGTACCCAACCGGGGCAGAGCACGGTCACCTGCACGCCACTGCCGGCAAGCTCCACCGCGAGGCTCTCGGAGTACGCCGACACCCATGCCTTGATCGCCGAGTAGTTGCCCAGCGCCACATAGGAGGCCGTGCTTCCGACGTTGACGATGGTGCCCGCGCCACGCGCCCGCATCGCCCGGGCGGCGGCCCCACCCAGGTGCAGCACCGCCCGGATCATGACGTCGATGGCGTAGTCGTGCGGGCTGAGATCAGCGTCGGCCAGCCGGGCCCTGATGCCGAAGCCGGCGTTGTTCACCAGGGTGTCGACGGGTCGCTCGACGCTGGCCAGCCGCTCCGCGACCCGGGTCACGTCGTCGGCCAGAGCCAGATCGGCGGGCAGTGTCTCGACCGCGACCCCGTAGCGCTCCTGGAACTCGCGCGCGGTCTTCTCCAGGCGTTCGGCGTCGCGCGCGACGAGCACCAGATCGTCGCCGCGGGCCGCCAGGGCGCGGGCGAAGGCCGCGCCGATCCCCGACGTACCGCCGGTCACCAGAGCAGTTGGCATGCCGGAAACCCTAGCCGTCGCGAGGACTTAGAACGGTTGACTACCGGTGAGGTAGTCAACCGTTCTGAATCTTGCGGGCCGTGTCTGCAACCATGTGCCGGTGTCCCCGGTGCTGGTGGTAATCGGCGGTCTGCCCGCTGTCGGCAAGTCGACCGTCGCGGCTGAGCTGGCGCGCCGTACGGCCACGACCTACCTGCGGGTGGACCGGATCGAGCAGGCGATCGTGGACTGGTCGGAGCTGCGGCACCCCGTCGGACCGGTGGGCTACGCGATCGCGCACGGGATCGCCGCCGAGCAGCTCGGGCTCGGCCTGGACGTGATCGTCGAGTGCGTCAACCCGATCGCGGCTGACCCGGGACGCCTGGCCGCAGACCGCGGCGACGGCCGGCGCCCGGATCGTCGAGGTCGAGGTCGTCTGCTCCGACCTCGAGGAGCATCGACGACGGGTCGAGACTCGGCCGACCGACGTCGCCGGCCTGGTGAAGCCGAGCTGGAGCGAGGTGCTGGCCCGCGAGTACGAGCCGTGGACCCGCGATCACCTCGTCATCGACACGGCCGTGACCGACGTGGCGAACGCTGTCGAGCGGATCGCCGCTGCCGGCTCCGAGATCCGGACAGGGTGACCGGAACTGTTCGGGTCGACCGTTCTGAATCGGTGGGGCTGCCTTTCGAACTGCTCAGGGCGCGTCCGACGCGATCAGCGCGGCGGCCTGCCGCGCGATGGCCAGCTCCTCGTTGGTGGGCACCACCAGCACGGTGGTCCGCGAGCCATCGGTCGAGATCACCCGGGGCTCGTGCGAGCGGACCGCATTGCGAGACGGGTCGACCTCGATCCCGAGTCCCTCCAGGCCGGCCAGCGCGGCGCTCCGGACCGGCACGGTGTTCTCCCCGACGCCAGCGGTGAAGCTGATCACGTCGACCGAGCCGAGCACCGCGAGATAGGCGCCGAGATAGTGCTTCAGCCGGTGGATGTACACGTCGAACGCGAGCTGCGCCTCGGTATCACCGGCGTCCACTCGCGCCACGACAGCCCGGAAGTCGTTGTCGCCGCAGAGGCCCTTCATCCCGGACAGCTTGTTCAGCGTGGTGTCGATCTGCTCGACATCCATCCCCAGCTCGTAGTGGAAGAACAGCAGCAGCCCCGGATCGACGTCGCCGGACCGGGTGCCCATCACCAGCCCCTCCAGCGGGGTGAGGCCCATCGAGGTGTCGACCGCCACTCCACGGGCGATCGCCGACATCGACGCCCCGTTGCCGAGGTGCAGCACGATCTGGTTCAGCGTCCCGACGTCGCGCCCCAGGAAGTCGGCCGCGGCCCGCGAGACGTACTGGTGCGAGGTGCCGTGAAAGCCGTAGCGGCGGATCCGGTGCTTCTCCGCCAGCTCGCGCGGAATGGCGTACGTCCGGGCCGCGGCCGGCAGGGTCGAGAAGAAGGCGGTATCGAAAACCGCGACGTGCGGTACGGATGGGAACTGTCTGCGGGCCGCCCGGATGCCGGCGATCGCCCCCGGATTGTGCAGTGGGGCGAGCGGCACCAGCTCCTCGATCTGCGCGACCACGGAGTCGTCGATCACCACGGGATCGCTGAAGTCCGGCCCGCCGTGGACGACCCGATGGCCGACCGCGACGATGCCGGCGGCGGCCAGATCGACCCCGGCGGCAGCCAGCTGCTCACCCATCACCCGGATCGCGTCCGCGTGATCGGCGACCGGCGACTCGTCGGCGCGGACGTCCTCGCCGATCCGCTCGACGAGCCCCTTGGCCTGCACCTCTGCCGGTGTCCGGGTCGAGCAGCTGATACTTCAGCGAGGACGATCCCGCGTTGAGCACCAACACCGCGCCGCTCATCGGGTGCCCCCCTCGGCCTGGGCCCGCTCGGACTGAGCCTGGACCGCGGTGATCGCCACGGTGTTCACGATGTCCTCCACCAGGGCTCCGCGAGACAGATCGTTGACCGGCTTGCGCAGCCCTTGCAGCACCGGTCCGATCGCCACGGCATGGGCGCTGCGCTGCACCGCCTTGTACGTGTTGTTGCCGGTGTTCAGGTCCGGGAAGATGAACACGGTGGCCCGGCCGGCCACCTCGGAGTCGGGCAGCTTGGTCCGCGCCACGTCCGGATCGACCGCGGCGTCGTACTGGATGGGACCCTCCAGCAGCAGGTCCGGCCGGCGCCCGGCGACCAGTGCCGTCGCCGTCCCGGACCTTCTCCACGTCGGCGCCCGAGCCGCTCGATCCGGTGGAATACGACAGCATCGCCACCCGTGGATCGATCCCGAACTGCGCCGCGGTCTCGGCGGACGAGACCGCGATGTCGGCGAGCTGCTCGGTGCTGGGGTCGGGCACTACGGCACAGTCGCCATAGACCAGGACCCGGTCGGCCAGGCACATCAGGAACACGCTGGAGACGGTGCTCACGCCGGGCTTGGTCTTCACGAACTCCAGCGCGGGCCGGATGGTGTGGGCGGTGGTGTGCGCGGCGCCGGAGACCATCCCGTCGGCCAGTCCGAGGTGGACCATCATGGTGCCGAAGTACGAGACGTCGGTCATCACCTCCCGGGCCCGCTCCAGCGTGACTCCCTTGTGCGCGCGGGCGCCCGCATAGGCCGCCGCGAACCGTTCCAGCAGCTCGGGGTCGGTGGTCGACAGCACCGGTGCGCCGTCCAGGTCGAGCCCGAGGGCCGACGCCCTGGCCCGGACCCGGGTGTCGTCGCCGAGCAGGGTCAGGTCGGCCACGCCGCGGCGGAGCAGGATCGCGGCGGCCTCCAGGATCCGGTCGTCCGTGGACTCCGGCAGCACGATGTGCCGGCGGTCGGACCGGGCGCGCTCCATCAGCTGGTACTCGAACATCAGGGGCGTGGTCACCGCGGACTCGGGCAGATCGATCGCGGACAGCAGCGCCTCGGCGTCCACCCCGTCGGCGAACAGCCGGCGAGCGGTCTCGATCTTCTTCGTCGACCGACTGGTCATCGGACCACGCACCCGGGACAGCCGCTCGGCGGTCGCGAACGTGCCGTCGTCCGTCAGCGCGATCGGCAGATCCTGCTCGACGCCCTCACTGAGCCGGAGGATGGTCTCGGGGATCTCGTAGCCACCGGTGAGGATGATCCCGGCCAACGACGGGAAGGTGCCCGACTGGTGCGCGAGCATCAGTCCCGGAATGAGATCGGTTCGGTCGCTCGGCGCGACCACCGCGACGTCCGGCTTGAGCCGGGCAAGCACATTCGGCAGGCTCATCGCGGCCACGATCAGACCCAGCGCCTCCCGGTCCAGCCAGTTCTCGTTGCCGAGCACGAGCTCGGCACGAGCCGCCTCGACGAGCCCGCGGAAGGTCGGCGCTGACAGCACCGGGCTCTCCGGCAGCGCAGCCACCACCTGCTGCGGAAGGGACGTCAACTCGGTCCGGACGTCGGCCACCTGGGCCGGGTCGACGCGGTTGGCGATCACCGCGACCGTCTGCGCATGGTGGGCGGCCAGCTCGTTCAGCGCGGCGTCGGCGGCCGCATGGACCTGCTGCGGCGTGCGCTCGCGGCCGTGCACGACCAGCACCACCGGCGATCCCAGGTTGGCGGCGATCCGGGCATTGAACGACATCTCGGTGCCGGTGGTGACGTCGGTGTAGTCGGAGCCGACCACCAGGACCACTTCGTACCGCTCGCTGAGGTGGCCGAACTTCTCGACGATCAGGTGCAGGGCCTCGTCCGCGTCGTCGCGGGCGAGGTCGTACGACGCCCCGGCGGTGTCCGCCAGCGTCTGGTCGATGCCGGGCTGGGTGATCAGCATCTCGGCGATGTAGTCGAAGCCGGCGGGGATCAGCGGGCGGAAGATGCCGACCGAACCGACTTCGCGGACGAATGCGTCGAGCAAGCCCAGGGCCACGGCCGACTTGCCAGTCTGGCCCTCGGGGGAGGCCACGTACACGCTACGGGTCACACTCGTTGAGCCTATTGGTCCACCCGATTGTGGTCGAGGGCCACATCGGACGGCCGACTGTGCCTATCGTTGATCGGTGGGGACGAAGCCGCCGGACATCGCCGGACTGACCGAGTGGCACCCCCTTGCCCGCGGTGGCTTCGCGATGGTCTGGGAGGCCCGGCAGACCACGCTGAACCGGCTGGTCGCGGTGAAGGTCGACGAGCGGCGGCTCGACACCGACGGCGAGCGTCGGCGGTTCCTGCGCGAGGCGGGTGCTGCCGGCCGGATGTCCGGCCACGCCGGCATCGTCACCGTGCACGACGCCGGAATCCTGCCGGACGACCGCCCCTATCTGGTGATGGAGCTGTGCACCGGCGGCTCGCTGAACACCTGGGCCAAGCGGGCGGGTGGGCCGACCGAGCCTGCCGTGGTCGAGGTCGGTATTCGGATCGCCGACGCGCTGGCGGCCGCGCATGCGCTCGGCGTGATCCACCGCGACGTCAAGCCGGCGAACATCCTGATCGATGCGTACGGCCGGGCCGGCCTCGCCGACTTCGGGCTGGCCGCGATCCCCGAGCCCGACGCACCGCCGGAGGAGGCGTTGGAGGCCTTGACGCCGACGTACGCGCCGCCGGAGGTACTCGGCCGGAGAGCCGGCGACCGCAGCCGGTGACGTGTACGCGCTCGCCGCCACGCTCTATGGACTGCTTGCCGGGCACTCGCCGCGCTGGTCCGGACCAGGGACCCCGACGCCGGCAATGATCGCCGCCAAGCGGGGCGAGCCGATCGAGCCGATCCCGGACGTCTCGCCGGCCCTGATGGGCGCGCTGCTGACCGCGCTGTCGGACGATCCGTCGGCCCGGCCGACCGCAGTCGAATTCCGCGACCGGCTCGCGGCGAGCCGGCCGGTCACCGACAACCCGGTTCCGGCGCAGCCGATCGCGGTCCGAGAGACGCAGCGACGGAACTGGCTCGTGCTGGTCGCGGTCGGGATCATCGTGTTGGGCGTCGTCTCGGCCTGGCTGGTCGGGCGGACGAACTCGGGGGCCGCGGCGCCGGCGCATCCGCTGCACGGCCCGTTGTCGATCGCCACTCCGTCCTCCTCGCCGACGCCGGCGGCGCCGCCCGCCGGATTCGTCGACTGCAGCCGGCGGGCCGGTGAGCCGGCGCTGTGCCCGACCAGGCCCGAGTGCTGGACAAGCGTGTTCTCCTATATGGACTCGCCGTTCCAGGCGGTCGCTCAGGCCTGCCCGAAGTCGCACGTCTACCAGACCTTCGCCGCCGTCCAGCTGACCGAACCGCTCCGCCGGCAGTCCCAGATCGACAAGGCGAAGGCGGTCCGGGCCGTCTGCACCTCGGCGGTGGTGAACCGGCTGATGATCGGCGGCCGGATCGACCACACCTGGGAGGTGATGGTGATCCCGCCGCAGTTCGACAACGACACGGTCTATCGGTGCATCGCCGGCAAGGGCAATCGGGTCGGCGCGCTGCGATTCGCCGGCGGCTGAGCGACCCGCCCCGAACTCCACGAACGTGCTGAGTTGTCGAAGCACATCCCGCCGTGCTCTTGGGCCAGCTCAGGGCACGTTTCGCCGGTCCACCTCGAGCGCGTCAAGCAGTCGGGTGCTCAGCCGGTCCAGTGAATACGGCTCTCGGTCGTCGAAGCCGTCGGCCTGCCAGATCGCCATCATGGTCGGATAGCGCCCGGGGTCGAAGTGGGTAGCCCAGAACGAGCTCCGCGACGCCCAGTACTCCTCGTACGAGATCCCGGTCCGCTTGGTCTCGACCTCGTCGGAGATCTCCGCCCGCCCGGCGCCGGCCACCTGCCAGGCGACGAAGTTCTTCGCGGCGACGTTGTCGCTGCCGACATAGCCCGCGGCCGCGAGTGCGGCATACAGCTGCTCCTCGACATCCAGCACGTGCGGGCCCAGCGGTAGGCGGGCCTGACCGTACTCCAGCAGCCACGGATGCCGGCGGTAGAGCGCCCACATGCCCTGCACCCAACGGGCGATCCGCTCCCGCCAGGAGCCGTCCGGGCCGGTGCGGCCGAACCCGGCATAGGTGGCGTCGATCATCAGCTCGACCAGCTCCGAGCGGCCGGGAACGTAGGTATAGAGCGACATCGGGCCGACCTCGAGCTCGGCGGCGACCTTGCGCATCGACAACTGCTCGAGGCCCTGGGCGTCGGCGATGGCGATGCCGGTTTCGACGATCTGTCGGAGGGCGAGCTTAGGCTTCGGACCGCGTCCATGCGGAGCGGTCGCCGGGTCCCAGAGCAGCGCGATCACGCGTCGGCCTTCGGGTGAGCCGATGTCATCGAGCTCGGTCATGGGCCTCCCTTCTTCGTACAGCGTATGGTAATCTGAACTCGACTCAGTACGGTGTACGGAAATGGAGACCGGGTGATCCACACCGAGAAGTTGGCGCGGACGTTCATGGCGAAGAAAGGGAAGACGGTCGAGGCCGTCAGGGGGATCGACATCGACGTCGCGGCCGGCGAGCTGGTGGCCTTTCTCGGGCCGAACGGGGCCGGCAAGTCCACCACGCTGCGGATGCTGACCACGCTGCTGCCGCCGACATCCGGTTCGGCGACGGTGGCAGGCCGCAGCATCGTCACTGATCCCGCCGGCGTCCGATCCCGGATCGGGTACGTCGGTCAGGGCTCCAGCGCCGGCCACCAGTTCCGGGTGCACGACGAGCTGATGGCTCAGGGCCGCTACTACGGGATGAGCTCGGCGGCGACCGCAGCCCGGATGAAGGAGTTGATCGCGACCATGGACCTGGCCGGGCTGGAGCTCCGCCGGGTAAGCACCCTGTCGGGTGGTCAGCGGCGCCGGCTCGACGTAGCGATGGGCCTGATGCATTCGCCCGAGCTGCTGTTCCTCGACGAGCCGTCGACCGGGATGGACCCACAGAACCGGGCCAACCTCTGGGAGCACATCGCCCGGCTCCGGGCCGAGCACAACACGACGATCGTGCTGACCACCCACTATCTGGAGGAGGCCGACGCCCAGGCCGAGCGGGTGCTGGTGATCGACAACGGCGAGATCATCGCCGACGACACGGCGCCGGCGCTGAAGGCCCGATTGGCCGGCGATCTGATCTCGCTCGCGGTAGCCGCGCCGATGGCCGACTCTGCGGTGCGAGTGATGGCGGCCGTCGGTGAGGAGGTGACGACCCGGCCGGCCGGTCCGGAGACCGTCGTATCGGCCCGGGTGGAGGCCGGCACCCGGACGCTCCCCGGTCTGCTCCGGCGGTTTGTCGAGGAGGGAATCGAGGTGTTGGAGGCCGATGTCCGGGTGCCGACCCTTGACGACGTGTTCCTCAGTCTGACGGGACGGAGTCTCCGCGAAGGGGAGCATGCGGACGACGAGCCGGCCCGGGACGAGCAGGTTCGGACCGTGGATGGGCGCGCAGCATGAGCACGATGGTGGCCGACACCCGCTCGGTGTTCCTGCGGGAGATGTCGTTGATCCTGCGCGACCCGTTCTCGATCATCTTCTCCCTGGTTCAGCCGCTGGTCTTCCTCGGCCTGTTCGGCCCGCTGTTGGCCGGATCGGTCGACCCGGCGGTGCTGAACGGGCAGTCCCCGCTGCAGTGGTTCCTGCCTGGGGTGGTGGTGATGATCTGCCTGTTCGGTACGTCGATGACCGGCTCCAACCTGTTGTACGAGATCAGCCTCGGGTCGTACGAACGCACGCTCGCCGCCCCGATCCACCGGTCGTCGATCCTGGTCGGCCGGTCGCTGAAGGAGCTGGCGCCCCTCGTGGTTCAGGCGGCGATCATCGTCGCAGTCTCGATCCCGTTCGGGTTCGTGCTCTATCCGGTGCACGTGATCGCCGGGCTGCTGCTGCTCGGGGTGTTCGGGATCGGAATGGGCGCGCTGTCCAACGCGCTGGCGATCGCCGCCCGGAAGAGCGAGTGGCTGTTCTGGGCGGTCCAGCAGTCGCTGCTGTTTCCGCTGCTCATCCTGTCCGGGATGATGCTGCCGCTGGAGGCCGGCCCGCAGTGGATGCGGGTGGTCAGCGCGTTCAATCCGCTGACCTACATCGTCAACGCCGAGCGGGCCCTGTTCGCCGGCAGCTTCGCCGATCCCGCCATCCCGCTGGCCGTGCTCGCCGCCCTGATCACCTGCGCCCTCGGGATGTGGGCCGGCATCGCCCAGGTCCGGCGCAGCACCACTTGACGCCGCCAACGCGCACCAAGCTTGCCCCGTCAGCCGCCGATGCGCGGAGTGGTCGCGCGACACCTCGTCCTCCGGTTATGCGATTCCCCGACTCGCCGTCTCGATGCCCGGGCCAACCCACGCACTTTGCGCACCGGCGGGTCAATTAGCGCACCGGCGCCGATGCGCCGAGTGCCCCGCCGATGCGCAAAGTGGCAGGGGGACGGTTGGGAGCGGGATCGCGCCGGCAACGCCCGGCGGAATACGGCCGTGAACTCCGGTCCCCAGATGTGGGGTGAGAGGGCTCAGCCGAGCTGGTCGCGGAGCCAGGCGAGGTCGGCGGCCTGACCCTCGCGGCCGCCGGGGGTCTCCACCACGACCGGGACACCGGCCTCGCGGACGGTCTCCACGATCGCCTCCCCGACGATCTCGCCGGCCCCGAAGTTGGCGTGCCGGTCGGCCCCGGAGTCGAACGCGTCGCGGGAGTCGTTGGCGTGCACCAGATCGATCCGGCCGGTGATGCCCCGGATCTTGTCGACCAGCCCGACCAGGTCCTCCCCGCCCGCGTGCGCGTGACAGGTGTCCAGGCAGAAGCCGACGGTGTCGCCGCCCTCCGCGCCGCCGATCGCCTCCCACAACCGGGCAATCCGGTCGAGGTGCCGGGCCATCGCGTTGTCACCGCCGGCGGTGTTCTCGATCAACAGCGGCACCGGCATCTCCAGCCGGTCGATGCACTTCAGCCAGTTCTCGAAGCCGGTCTCCGGGTCGTCGTCCTTCAGCACGTGACCGCCGTGGACGATCACCCCGGCGGCGCCGATCTCGGCGGCGGCGTCGACGGTCTGCTGGAGCAGCTTCCGGCTCGGGATCCGGATCCGGTTGTTGCCGGTGGCAACGTTCAGCACATACGGGGCGTGGACGTACAGCGTGATGCCGGCCGCCTCGGCGGCTGACTTCAAGGCGGCCGGACCGCCCTCGTACGCCACCTTCGGGCCCTTCCAGCCCTGCGGATCGCCGAGGAAGAACTGGGCCAGCCCGGCGCCGCGCGCCAGTGCCTCCGCGATCGGGTCCTGCTGCTCGCCGTGTCCACCCATCAGCACCGTGCTCATGGCTCGAGGCTAGTCGGCGGCGCTGACAGTCCCCGGTGGATCGACCTGCTCGGCCGCCGCAGGCTCGAGGGTCGCGTCGGGCTGCCCGACCAGGGTCTGCAGCGGCGGCTGAGCCGCGGCCAGCTCGGCCTCCAGATCCTTCACCCGGGCTCGGAGCAGCTTCACCTCGTCGCCGCGTCGCTCGAACAAGATGGTGAGAGCAGCCGCACCGAGGCCGAGCAGCATGCCCAGAATGGCGCCCCAGAGCACCGCGTACCGGAAGCCGGGAGCCTGGACGCTCAGGATCCGCTGGCCGTCGTGAGCGGCGTTGGAGCTGCCGGCCACGACCGACAGCGTCATCAGGTTCGGGATGGCGAGCACGATCGCGCCGATCACCAGCAGGCCCTTGGCCTTCCAGCTCAGACCTCGCCGGGCGATCTGGGCGAGCAGCAGGACGGGCAGGAAGGTGAAGACGCCGCCGTACACCAGGCCGACCATGATCCCGGTGCTGATCCGGCCGTTCACCTGCCGGCCGATCGACTGCGCCCAGGCCCGCGGCACGATCGAGGCCAGGATCAGATAGACCGCGAACCCTACGATCAGCCCGGCCGCGACGATCACGACCCAGCGCAACCCGACCTTGAGCCGGTTCTCCCGCTCGGCGGCCGGAGCCTCCGGCGGAGTGGTCTGCTCCGTTTTCTCGCTCACGGAAAGATCATGGCAGCAGGCCACCCGGATGTCCCTCGACCGGTGCGGGACCCGCTGGCGTCAGGATGTCGAGTCGTGCCTGTCGGCCCCCTGCTGCCACCAGCCGCGCATCCGGCCGGCCGCGGCGCCGCCGATCCCGCCGGCCACCGATCCGACCTTGCCGATCACCTTGAACAGCGGGTCGGCGGAGGTGGTGAATGCCTGCTTGTACGCGTTCGCCGCGGCCTTCACATCCTCCGAGACGGGGGCGTCCTTGTCGGCCGAGCGCCGTGGGTAGTCCCCGGCCAGGATCGAGCGGTAGGTGTCGCCGGCGGCCCACTTCTGGAGCTCGGCGGCCCGCAGCGCCGCCAGCGGGTGGGACTGGCCGGTGATCAGCAGCAGCTTGAGGAGCGAGTCGCGGACGTCGCCCGACGACTCGTACTCGCTCGCCTGGTCGAGGAAGCCGGATACGTCCATCTCGTCGGGGTTCTCCGCACCCGCGAGCGAGGCGTGCACCCGGAGCGCCGCTTGCGGGTCCTGACCGCAGAGCAGCCCCGCCCGGTCGCCGGTCAGCTCGGCCTTGCGGTGCCACTCACCGAGCCCCATGATGATCGCCCGCAGCCCCCAGGCGCCGATCGGCAGCCACTGCAGCGAGGCGGCGATGTTGATCAGCTGCAGCAGCATCGTCTGGTAGACCGCGTGGCCGGAGAGGACGTGGCCGACCTCGTGCCCGACGACGAAGCGCAGTCCGTCCTCGTCGACGAGGTCGAGCAAGCCGGTGGTGATCACGATCACCGGCTTGTCCAGGCCGACGGCCATCGCGTTGGGCACGGGGTCGCGCTGGACGTACAGCTCGGGGACCGGCTGTAGGTCGACGGTGGTGGCGCACTCGGCGACGAGCTGGTGGATCTTCGGATACTGCCGCGGCGAGACCCGGACCGAGGAGGCGAGGTAGAACAGCCGAACGCTCCGATCGCCGACCGCGCCCGACACCGCCCTGAGCACCTGGTCGAAGCCGGGGATCGCACGGAGCGCGACCAGCGCGCCACGGTCGGCCGGGTGCTCGTACGCCCGCGAGCTCAGGTCGGGGAACCGCATCCGACCGCCGCCGAGGGCCCAGCGCGACTCCTGCGTCATGGCTGCGAGCGTACGCGGGCGCCGGGTCTCACGGAGGTGGTCCTCAGGCCCCTCTGACGAGGTCGACGAAGTACGCGTGCAGCCGGTGGTCGCCGCCGACCTCGGGATGGAAGGAGGTGGCCAACAGCGAGCCCTGTCGGACCGCGACCGGGTGCGCCGCGCCGCCGTGCGGGCCGGGCGAGGTGGCCAGCACCCCCACCTCGGGTCCACAGGACTCCACCCAGGGCGCCCGGATGAACACCGCATGGAAGGTGCCGCCCGGCAGCCACGGGGTGTCCAGATCGGTCTCGAACGAGTCGACCTGGCGACCGAACGCGTTGCGCCGGACGGTGATGTCCAGTCCGCCGAAGGTCTGCTGGTCCGCCGGAGCGTCCACCAGCCGGTCGGCGAGCATGATCATCCCGGCACAGCTGCCGTACGCGGGAAGGCCGGCCCGCAGCGCCGTCAGGAGCGGATCACGCAGCTCGAACGCCCGGGAGAGCTTGTCGATCGTCGTGGACTCACCGCCCGGAATGACCAGCCCGGCCAGACCGGACAGCTCACTCGGCCGGCGGACCAGTCGCGGCTCCGCGCCGGAAGCGGTCAGCGCGGCCGCGTGCTCGCGGACGTCACCCTGGAGGGCGAGGACCCCGATCGTGGGCCGGGCGTTCACCAGCCGCGTTCGGCCAGCCGGTGCGGCTCCGGAATCTCCTCGACATTGATGCCGACCATCGCCTCGCCGAGTCCGCGGGACACCTTGGCGATGACGTCCGGGTCGTCGTAGAAGGTGGTCGCCTTGACGATCGCGGCCGCCCGCTGCTCGGGGTTGCCGGACTTGAAGATGCCGGAGCCGACGAAGACACCCTCGGCGCCGAGCTGCATCATCATCGCCGCGTCGGCCGGCGTCGCGATGCCGCCGGCGGTGAACAGCACCACCGGGAGCTTGCCGGCCTCGGCGACCTCCTTGACCAGCTCGTACGGCGCCTGGAGCTCCTTGGCCGCGACGTACAGCTCGTCGGTGGAGAGCGAGGTCAGCCGGCGGATCTCGGCCCGGATCTGGCGCATATGCGTGGTCGCGTTGGAGACGTCGCCGGTGCCCGCCTCGCCCTTGGAGCGGATCATCGCTGCACCCTCGGTGATCCGGCGCAGTGCCTCACCGAGATTGGTGGCGCCACAGACGAACGGCACGGTGAACTGCCACTTGTCGATGTGGTTGGCATAGTCGGCCGGGGTCAGGACCTCGGACTCGTCGACGTAGTCGACGCCCAGTGACTGCAGCACCTGGGCCTCGACGAAGTGCCCGATCCGGGCCTTGGCCATCACCGGGATCGAGACCGTGGCGATGATGCCGTCGATCATGTCCGGATCGCTCATCCGGGACACCCCGCCCTGGGCGCGGATGTCGGCGGGCACCCGTTCCAGCGCCATCACCGCGACCGCCCCGGCGTCTTCGGCGATCTTGGCCTGCTCCGGGGTGACGACGTCCATGATGACGCCGCCCTTGAGCATCTCGGCCATGCCGCGCTTGACGCGGCCAGTTCCGGTCGTGGTCGTGCCGGTGGACGTGCTGGGACGTGGCTGGGCTGGACTCGGACATCTGCGGTGTTCTCCTGTGCTGCGGTCGGTGCGCCCACATCCTAGGTCTGTCCGGCGACCCGCGCTCCCGAGTTCTCGGCGACCCCCGACTCGACCAGCCGAACCCTCTCCGCTTCGCGGGTCCGCGGGAAGAGCTCGACGCCGACGTCTGGCTGCCCGTTGGGGTCTCGACCGCCGGTTGTAGGCGGCCGGACCAGGAAAGTCGCACCTCATGGCCGGCCGCGCCGCCCCGGCAGGCGGGCGCGATGTCGCCGGTCGTCGTCGAGGGACGAGTTTTCGTGGTCAGCGGGCCTATTGCGCAGCCGGAGAGGGCCGTGCGAAGTGCCGCCGGGCCGACTGGGTGGGGTGCGAAGTGGTAGCGGGCCGGCTGAGTGGGGTGCGAAGTGGTCCGGTGGAGCTGTGTCATCGGCGGCCGGCTCGTCGACGGCAGCCGCACAGTCGGTTTCCGGAAAAGGGTGGTTGGCAGGTAACCTTCTCCGTTGGCGCCCGCACTGCCGGGTGCCGCGCGGGAGACCCCGGTCCCGACGACCGACGGGAATTCCGAATCGCATCGCCCTCCTGCCATGGGACGTCCTCATGGCCGCCGAGACCAGAGGAGGTGGAGTTCGCGCATGCGCCCGTATGAGGTCTTGGTCATCTTCGACCCCGACACCGAGGAGCGTTCGGTCCAGCCGACGCTCGAGAACTACCTGAAGGTCATCACCAATGGTGGTGGCTCCGTGGAGAACCTGGACATCTGGGGCCGTCGCCGGCTGGCGTACGAGATCCGCAAGAAGTCCGAGGGCATCTACGCGGTGATCAACCTGACGGCCGAGCCGGCCGACGTGAAGGAACTGGACCGCCAGTTCACGATCAACGAGCAGATCATGCGGACCAAGGTGATCCGCCCCGACCTGCACTGAGAACGACGCTGCGGAAGAACTGTCGGAGGAGTCTGACAGCCTTCGGCTCGCAATCGAATCCTCACGCTCGGAGACACACATGGCAGGCGAAACCACCATCACGCTCGTCGGCAACCTGACCGCCGACCCGGAGCTGCGCTTCACCCCCTCGGGTGCCGCGGTCGCGAACTTCACCGTGGCATCGACGCCGCGGACGTTCGACCGCAACACCAACGAGTGGCGTGACGGCGAGGCGATGTTCCTCAACTGCGCCGTCTGGCGGCAGGCCGCGGAGAACGTGGCCGAGTCCCTCCAGAAGGGCATGCGGGTCATCGTCCAGGGCCGGCTGAAGTCGCGAAGCTACGAGACCCGCGAGGGTGAGAAGCGGACCGTCTTCGAGGTCGACGTCGACGAGATCGGCCCGGCCCTGAAGTACGCGACGGCGCGGGTCAACCGCAACAGCGGCGGCGGTCAGGGCGGCGCCCGACAGAACGACCGCGGCCAGGGTGGCGGCGGTTACGGCGGCGGCAACTCGGGCGGGGGCAACTCCGGAGGAAGCTCGGGCGGCGACGACCCGTGGGCCTCCGGCAGCGCCGGCTCCGGCGCCCGCCAACAGGGCAACGATCCATGGGGAGCCCCGCAGAGCGAGGAACCTCCGTTCTGATCCGCAGTCCGCACGACGTGCCCTGAGGGCACACCAGCAACACACGTACAGACATCCACCGGCACATTCCGGCACCGAACCCGCTCTCTGGGTGGAGCGGCGTAGCGGGAGCCGGGCTCGAAAGGAGAGCACCACAATGGCCAGCACCCCACCCGACAAGCGCAAGCCGAAGAAGAAGTCCAATCCGCTTCGCGCCGGTCAGCCGATCGACTACAAGGACACCGCCACGCTGCGGAAGTTCATCTCCGAGCGCGGCAAGATCCGCGCCCGCCGGGTGACCGGTCTCTCCGTCCAGGAGCAGCGCCGCGTCGCGATCGCCATCAAGAACGCCCGCGAGGTCGCGCTGCTGCCGTACGCCTCGACGGCCCGCTGAGAGAGGAGACACCTGCGATGAAGCTCATCCTCACCGCCGCGGTCGACAACCTCGGCATCGCCGGAGACGTGGTCGACGTCAAGGACGGCTACGGCCGGAACTACCTCGTGCCGCGCGGTTTCGGGATCGTCTGGACCAAGGGCGCCGAGAAGCAGATCGCCGGCATCAAGCGCAGTCGCGACGCCCGGGAGATCCGCGGCCTCGACCACGCGCAGGAGGTCCGGACCGAGCTGGAGGGACTCAGCGTCACGCTGCCCGTCCGGGCCGGCGCCACCGGCAAGCTGTTCGGCGCGGTGACCGCCAACGACGTCGCCGGCGCGATCAAGAAGGCCGGCGGCCCGCTGCTCGACAAGCGGTCCGTCGAGATCGCGAAGCCGATCAAGAACCTCGGAAACCATACGGTCGGTGTGAAGCTGCACGACGCGGTCACTGCGCACGTGCAGCTCGCCGTCGTCGCGGACTGAGTGCCCTGGTGCGACGGGTCGACCGGCCGGCTCCGGTCGGCCCGTCGTGTCGCGCCGACCCGCGGGGACGCGCCCTGGCGCGTACGCTCGGTCGGGTGAACGGAGGCTGCGGGGCATGATCCAGCTCGATCCGGAGCTCCAGTTCAGGCGTGAGCGCGACGCCAAGATCCGGATGATCGTCACCATCGTCGCTGCGCTGTGCATGGTCGCCAGCGTCGTGCTGCCGACCATCACGGTGGTGAGCGCCGAATACTACGGTCGTTCGCTGCTCCGTGTGCAGTTCTTCTTCCTCAAGGCCGACGCCACCTCATCGGGCTGGAACGGTGCGACCGATCTGACGGCGGTCGCCGCCGGGATCAACGCCGCCTATTTCGGTCTGGCCGCCCAGGAAGCGGGTCTGGTGCTGTCGGCGTTCTCGATCTGGGCGCTGCTGACCGAAGGTGTCGGTCGCTGGGTCCGTCGGATCGCTGTCGTCGCTGGCTGGTTCCTCGTGATCAGCGCGCCCTTGGTGATCACCGGTTGGCGGCTGCTCAACGCGGCCGGGGTGCCGACCGAGCTCGGGGCGGCCTCGCTGTTCGCGCTGGCCGCTGGGCTGATCATGGTGTTCGGCGCCCGAGCGGCGAAGAAGCGGCTCGACTCGACCTGGTACTGGTCCAAGCCCGACCTGATCACCTGAGCCTCGATCGCCGCGGCGGTCAGGTCGCCCCTGTTCTTAGCCAGGCCGAGCCGCGGATTCGCCAGAGCAGGGTGAGCATCCTGGCGGTGACGTACCAGCCGTACGCGACCCACAGCCATACCAGTCCCGCGCCGGTTCGTTGCACGATCAGGGCGGCCGGGACGTACGCGAGCAGGGCGATCAGCCCGGCCAGCGCCAAGTAGCGGCCGTCACCGGCGCCGATCAGCACTCCGTCGAGCACGAACACCACGCCGGCGATCGGGGTCGCCAGACCCATCACCAGGAGCACCCGGGACAGCAGGGACTGGACGGCCGGGTCCGGACTGAACAGTCCGACGTACAACGGCCTGGCCAGCACGACGAGCAGTCCGAAGCCGACGCCGAACAGGATTCCCCAGCCGATCAGCCGGCGGGTCATCGCCCGGCCGAGCGCCACGTCGCCCGCACCGAGGTTTCGGCCGATGATCGCCTGACCGGCGATCGCGATCGCGTCGAGGGCGAACGCCAACAGGGTCCAGATCGACATGCTCACCTGATGGGCCGCCAACGCGACCACGCCCAACCCGGCGGCGACGACGGTGGTCAGCGTGATGCCCGCCTGCAGAGCCGCGGTCCGCAGCACCAGCCAGACTCCCGTCCGCGCGGCGTGGAGCACGCCGCCCGGCCGCAGCTCGAGTGGGGCATGGTTCCGTCGCATGCCCCGGACCACCACCGCCGCCAGGACGACCGCCGCACTGCTCTGGGCGAGCAGACTGCCGAGCGCGGAGCCGGCGATGCCGAGCCCGAGGCCGTACACCAGTAGCAGGTTGAGTCCGATGTTCGCCAGGTTGGTGGCGATCACGACGTACAGCGGGGTCCTGGTGTCCTGCAGACCGCGCAGTACGCCCGTGCTCGCCAAGGTCAGCAGCACGCCGGGCAGTCCGAGTGCCGCAATCCGGAGGTACGTCTGCGCCTGGTCCGCGACGCCCGGCGAGACGTCGTAGAGACCGATCACCCCGACCAGGACGGCCTCCAGCAGACCGGCCAGCAGCACCCCGACCAGGACGGCGAGCACCATCCCGTCGAAGCCGGCGGTGAGCGCGCCGACCCGGTCCCCGGCGCCGAGCCGGCGGGCGACCGAACCGGTTGTGCCGTACGCCAGGAAGATGCTCAGCCCGACCAGTACGCCGAGGACGTTGCCGGCGATGCCCAGGCCCGCCAGCTGTTCGGTGCCGAGGTGGCCGACGATCGCCGAGTCGGCGAGCAGCAGCAGCGGCTCGGAGACCAGCGTCGCGAAGGTCGGTGCGGCGAGCGCGAAGATCTCCCGGTCGAGGGCTCGGGGGCTCGCGGTCACCCCGTATTGCTATCAGCCGGGTCGCTCACGCCGGCGGTCCCGTTCGGGCCGGGACAACTCACAGGTTCGCACAGCAGACACGCCACCGATCGTCGGTCCGGCCGTCGGGTTGGCGGAGGAGCATGGGATGTCGTGGAGTCCCGGCGGGTACCGCCGCCGTGCGTGGACACTTCCCATCCACGCCGCCGGGGCTCGGCACCGCTCCGGGGCTCCACGCCGCGACCAGCGCCTGTCCACAGCGTCATCCCCAGCTGTGGAGAATCACATCGGTGTGATTACGCCGGGGTGATCAGTCCTCGGAGAAGACCTCGCGGAGCTTGGCCTCCTGGTCCGCCGACAGGTTGCTGGCCACCAGCTCACCCTGGAAGCTCGGGCCCAACGCGTCCCTGACCCGGTCCATCACCGCATCCGAGCTCAGCAGGAAGAGGGCGGACGTGCCCGGTGTGACGCGTTGCTTGACCTGGTTGATGAAGCCGTCGTCGATCCCGACGTCGGCCATCGACCCGGTCAGCGCGCCGATGCCGGCGCCGATCGCCGCCCCGAGCAAGGGAACGAAGAACAGCAGGCCGAAGAGCATGCCCCAGAAGGCGCCGCCCAGCGCACCGGGCCCGGCGAGACTGTTGAGCTGACGGGTCTTCGGCTTCTTCTTGTCGACCGGCCAGGACACCACGGCCGCGTCCGTGATGCTGATCAGCTGCTGGGACTGCAGGGACTTCAACTGCTCGACGACGGCGTCCGCGTCACCGGCGCCGGGAAAGACCCAGGCGGTCAGGGTGGCCATGGCGTATCGGTTCCTCTCCCTCGACGACTGCTTCGACCTCGCTTGAGGCCTACTTCCACAAGGTGGCGATGCCGAAGGCGGCCGCCATCCCACCCATCCCGATCAGGATGTTCCAGTTGCCGAGGGTGTTCATGAACGGGATGTCCTGGCCAGCGATGTAGTAGACGACGAGCCAGGCGACGCCGAGCAGACCGACCGCGATGAAGGTCGGCGGGACCCACCGGCGACTGCCCGGCTTGACGATCTTCTTGGGCTTGGCCTCCTGCTTGGCCTTGACCCGCTTCTTGTCCTCGGCGGCCTTGCGACCTCTCGACTCCGGCACCACACTCTCCTCGCGTTGAGTAGGTAGCGTAGTCAACGAGGACGAGCCGAGTCATATCCCGCGCTCGTCCCGACCGGCATCGATCGAGGAGTCCAGCCCGTGCGCGACCGTCTGCAGCGGATCGGTCGCGTGATCCAGCGGGCCCGCGGCGCCCAGCGCTGGCGGGACCGGCATCGGAGCCGGACGGGGCGGGTGGTCACGGCCGCGGTCTGCCTGGTTGCCGGGTTGATGATCGCCACCAGTGCCATGAACGCGCGTGGCACCGACCTGCGACCCGGGCGCAACACCGACCTGGTCAGCCTGATCCAGTCCCAGTCGCGTCGGAACGCCCAGCTGAGCGGCCAGCTGACGGCGCTGCGTCGCCAGGTCGATGAGCTGTCGGCGGTGAACAACGCCGAAAGTCCCGACCTGCAGCCCGAGCTCGACGCCTTGTCGACCGAGACCGGCCTGGATCCGGTCAGCGGGCCGTCGGTGACCGTCACCCTCGACGACGCGCCGGCCTCGGTCGCCGCCAACGGCATCGATCCGGACCTCCTGGTGGTTCATCAGCAAGACATCCAGGCGGTGGTCAACACCCTTTGGTCGGGCGGTGCCGAGGCGATGACGATCCAGGGCCAGCGGGTGATCGCCACCACCGGCGTGAAATGCGTAGGCAACACGGTGGTGCTGCACGGTGTGCCGTACGCACCGCCGTACGTGATCAGTGCCATCGGTGACCCCGTCCGGCTGCGGGCCGCGCTCGACTCCTCCGAGCCGATCCGGATCTATCAGCAGTACGTCGCCGCGTACGCCCTCGGCTACCGGGTGCGGCAGGACGCGCGTACGCAGTTCCCCGCCTACGACGGGTCGCTCGGCCTGGAGTGGGCGAAGGTGGACACCGGGTCGAGCGGCTCGCCCAGCCCGAGCCGCTGAGAATCCGCTATCGCGAGCGGGACGTCGGCCGGGCCTCGCGTGCACGAGCGGACTACTCAGCGAGAGGATGGTGCGGTGTCGGTCCCCGAAGGCGCGCCGCGCCAGCCTCGGCAGCCTCACCAGAACGGCCACCGGCTCACCCGCGAGGACCTGCCGACCGAGCTGACTCCGGAGACGCTGCGCCATCTCGATCTGCGCACGCTGCGCCAGCTCTCCCGACGGGGCAATGGGGTCCTGGATCCCAGGGAGCAGCAACAATTCGACGCGGCTTACGCGGAGATGGTGCGTGACACCAACCTGCTCCTCGACGAGTCGCTCCGGCGGGCCGGTCACGGCGGTCCTGGCAACCTCGACCCCAGAATGCGCCGATCGTACGAACGGACCCAGCAGCGGCTGGCCGAGCAGGCTCAGCGGGTCCGGGAGAGCCTGCCCGCCGTCCCCGCAGGACCGACCGGACCCGTGCAGACCGGCGAGACAGGTACGGCTGACACCACCGAGCCGGCCGAGCTCGCCGAACCGGAGGAGTCCACCTCCACCGAAGCATCCGACATTGTCTCGCCCGACACGTTGGAGGAGCAGCTCGAGCAGACCTCCGCGACCCTCGACATGCTCGAGCAGATCGCGTCGCTGCAGCAACAGCAGGTGGAGCACCAGCACAGGCAGCTGCTCAGTGAGACCCGCGGGATCTTCTTCGCGTTCCTGGTCTCGGTCGCGGTGATCATCGCCGGCATCGCGCCCCTGGTCGAGGCCCCGCCGCACGACCGCTGGTTGATCATCGCCTGGACCGTCGTCACCATCGCGGTGGCCGGGGTCGGCTACGGGCTCGTCCGCACCCGCCAGCGCAAGGCGTGACAGCCTGCCGGCTCCTGGAATCCGGCCAGGCTCCTGGAATACGGGCGGCCGGCGCGCCCCGATCGGGGAGAATGGAGCGGTGGCGCCGCGCATCCTGGTGATCGACAACTACGACTCTTTCGTCTACAACCTGGTCCAGTACCTGGCCCAGATCGGGGCGGAGGTCGAGGTCTGGCGCAACGACGACCCGCGGTTCGCCGATCCCGAGTTCCACAGCGGGTTCGACGGGGTGCTGGTCTCCCCCGGCCCGGGGACTCCCGAGGACGCCGGAGTCTGCATCGACGTGATCCGCTCGCACGCCGGCCGCGTGCCCATCTTCGGGGTGTGTCTGGGGCTCCAGTCCATCGGAGTGGCCTATGGCGGGGTGGTCGACCGCGCGCCTGAGCTGCTGCACGGCAAGACCTCGCTGATCGAGCACGACGGGACCGGTGTGCTGGCCGGCTTGCCAAGCCCGTTCACGGCGACCCGCTATCACTCGCTGGCGATCGAACCGGACACCTTGCCCGCGGAGCTGGAGGCCACCGCGCATACCTCGAGCGGCGTGATCATGGCCGTCCGGCACCGGTCGCTGCCCGTCGAGGCGGTCCAGTTCCATCCGGAGTCGGTGCTCACCGAGGGTGGGTACCAGATGCTCGCCAACTGGCTGGCGGTCTGCGGCGACGCGGACGCACCCTCCCGTGCCGCGGGTCTCGCTCCGCTGATGGCGGTCTGATCGAGCCAGCCCAGCCAGGTCTCCCGGCATTCGCGCGAATGTCCGCCAATGGGGGCGACGCGCCGGTGAATCCACCTCAGACGGAGGCGAATGTCCGAAACGTCGCAGGGCTGGGGCCAGTCAGCGCGGGGTGAGCCTGACGGTACGCGCGGCGAGCCCGGCTCCGCTCCCGACCACCCAGAGCGTCCCGGTTTCGGGGTCCCAGGCCGTTTCCCAGTCGGCCAGACCGGTCGGGAAGAGAACCTCGACACCGAGCTCGCGGCCGACGTAGCGGGGCAGTCTCAGTGAGACCTGAGGACTGGCGCCCGGTCGTCGGAAGACGGTGAGCAGGGTGTCGCGCTCGCCCGCCAGGCCGAGGGCTAGCCAGGGATCGTCCCAGTCGGGGAGCCCGCAGGGCCAGATCGGAACCCGCTTCGGGATGGTCGTCCGAATCGTCTTGTACGTCGTCACCGCCTCCGCGACGAGTTCGCGCTGCGCCGGCCGCAGCCGATCGAGGAAGCCGGACAGGTAGAGCCGTCCCAGCAGGCCGAGGGAACACACGTACGCGGTCTGCTCATCATCCATGTCGGCACTCGGATACGCCCAGCTGCCCGCCTGTTCGGGCAGCACCGTCATCGGCGCGGCGACCGAGATCGGCGCGTACGCGGCCGGGTCCTCCTGGTCGGTGGTCGACTGGAGCTGGAGCCGGGACAGCATGGCGAAGTCCATCCGCATCGCACCGGAGCCGCAGTTCTCGATGATCAGTCCGGGGTGTCGATCGAGTACGCCGTCCAGCCAGGCCAGATGAGCGCGGTTGTGGCCGAGCAGTCCGGCCCCGACGGAGTCGGCATCGAAGTCCGTGCCGGGACCGGGATTCACGTTGTAGTCCAGCTTGAAGTAGCCGACTCCGTGACGGGTGACCAGCCGGTCGACCACCTCGTCGAGATGCGCCCGTGCGGCCGGGTGTCGCAGGTCCAGGTGGTAGCGGCCGGCTTCCCGAACGCGCACCCCGGCTCGCTGGAAGAACGCCTCGGCCGGCAAGCGATCGGCCACCGGGCTGCGGACGCCCACCACCTCCGGCTCCAGCCAGAGTCCGGGGACCATGCCGGCGTCGCGGATTGCCTGCAGCACCTCGTCGAGTCCGCCCGGGAACCGGGTCGTGGACGGCAGCCATTCGCCGACTCCGTCCCACCAGCCGCTCGAGTCGTCGTACCAACCGGCGTCGATGCAGAACGCCTCCGCACCCGCCAGCCCGGCCTGATCGATCAGCGGCAGCAGTTTGCCCGTCGTCGGATCACCCATCAGGGTGTTCATGTAGTCGTTGTAGACGAGCGTCGGCACCTCGTTGTCCGGATGCGATCGGCGGGCGGCGCGGCGATGCGCGGTCAGGGCGGCGACGACCGTGTCGGGATCGGCACCGACCACGATAGTGGCCGGGACGGTCGTGAAGTCGTCGCCGGGGGCCAACACCGCCAGCCAGCCGTGGTCGGCATCGGTCGGGCCGCTGACAGTCAGCTGGAGGGTCCCGGGACCCAGATCTGCGGAGCCGGCGAGCTCCGCGAGATCCGCCCGCCAGGCACCGTTGTGCTCGATCTGCCAGCCCAGCGCCCACGACGCCTCGGTCGCCACCACGAGGCCGACCGGCAGTGCGTCCGCCGTCGACCAGGAACCGGTGGACACCCAGCGGTACGCGTTCTTGGGGGTGGGCCCGGGCGGCAGACGCAGATCGGCGAGTAGCTCGCGGGCGGGGCGCCGCCGCCAGCGGTTCTCGCCAACCCAGTCACCCCGCGCATCGAGTACGTCGGTCGTGTCGGCACGGACCGCCGTCCCGAGGATGATCGGGCTGACCGGAATGCTCAGCGACGGCACTGCTGTCAGCACCAGCGGTTCCGTACCGGCGTTGGTCAGTCGGATCTGCCCGGTGAGGACGTCTGGTGCCGAGCTGGTCAAGGCCAGCGTGACTTCGATGCCGAGCTCCGCCGCGACCATGGCGATCTCGTGGCCGCCGACGCATTCCTGGTGTCCGGCATACCGAAGCGCGGCGCCCAGCGCGGTGCCACTCAGCCGCTGGGTGGGCAGTTGGTGCCCGAGGCTGGGGCTCATCACCTCGACCAGCGGCATCGACGCGGCGAACGTGGCGCTGACGCCTGCCGTCTCGATCCCGACCAGCCGCGGCGCGACAGTCTCGCCTACCTCGATGGCGACGAGCACACCGTCATACGCCAGTTGTATTGTCTCCACGCCCGCTCCCCGATCGCTCCGCTCGGCCACGGGTTATCCGATCACGGGCCCGGCGGCCGACCTCAGCGCACCCCCCTCGGTCTGAACTGCACGCTGATCCGTGGCCCGACCGGGCGTGCCGTCTTCGGGATCGCGTGCTCCCAGGTGCGTTGGCAGCTGCCGCCCATCACGATCAGGTCGCCCGGGCCGAGCTGCTTGCGGATCGTCACCCCGCCGCCGCGGGGCCGGAGCAGCAGGGAGCGCGGTGAGCCGAGCGACAGGATCGCCACCATGGTGTCCTCGGACCTGCCGCGGCCGATGGTGTCGCCGTGCCAGGCGACGGAGTCCCGGCCGTCCCGATACAAACACAGACCGGCAGTGCGGAACGGCTCGCCCAGCTCGGTCCGGTAGTGCCGGCTGAGTGCCTCCCGAGCCTGGCCGAGGCTGGCGTGCGGCAGCTGGTCGTGCTCGTCGTAGAAGCAGAGCAGGCGCGGCACGTCGACGACCCGCTCATACATCTGGCGCTGCTCCGCGCGCCACGGCACCTCACCGGCGAGCCGGTCGAACAACTCGTCGGCGCCGGCGAACCAGCCGGGCAGCAGGTCGACCCAGGCGCCGCGGCCGAGCTCCTCCCGGACGATCGGGGCCAGCGGCCGCACGACCACGCCCTCCTCGAGATCGAACAGCGAGCTCTGCAGAGCGGCCGTGGCCGAGAGTGTCGGTGTCATGTGCGACAGTCTAGCGCATTAGAACACCGATTCGATAGTGTTTCGAACAAGAAGCCGAATCGGACCCGATTCAGACCGTCAGGAGGAGACCTGCCATGCCTCGCCGTCCGGGCTCGCCACCACGACGATGTAGCCGTCGAGGTCGCGGACCCAGAGCTCGCGATGGCCCGGACCGTTGCCGCCGCCCTCGGGTGGGTTCCGTTCCACCCCGCGGACGACCTCCGCGCCGAGCTCGCGCGCCCGATCGATGACGTCGTCGAAGTCGGAGACCTCGCCGAACCAGACCAGCACACCGTTGCCGCGGGGTGCTGACGGTTCGCCGACCAGTCCGTGGTGATGCTCGACCTCGAGCTGGTGCAACTGGAGGACCAGCGTGCCACCGGCCAGCAGCCGTTCGTAGCTCGGTCCGCCGTGGTCACTGGTCAGGCCGAGCAGCCGCTGGTACCACGCACTCGCCGCCTCGACGTCGGACACCGCCAACAGGGTCTGCGGCTGTGGGGGTCTGACGGGTGCCACCAGACCGAGACGGTTGCCGGCCGGGTCGTCGATCTCGACCAGCCAGCGCTCCCCATGGTCGAGGTACGGCCGCTGGGTGACCGAGCCGCCGGCCGCCTCGACCCGGGTCAGCGTCTGGTAGAGGTCGTCGGCCTGGATCCACAGGAGCGGACCGTTTGTCGGGTCGACCGGCTTGCGATCCGTCGCCCACTGACCGATGGTGTTGGGCGCCTCGAAGCCCTCGCCCGAGACGGTCCAGCCGAAGACCGATCGGTAGAACTCCGCCGATGCCGACGGGTCGGTGGTGGGTAGCTGTAGATAGTCCACGGTGCCGCGGTCGGGCCAGCGGTGGGTCATGGTGTCCTCCTGGGATGGTCGTTGCCCGGCGCTGCGCCCGTGCGCTCGTGCGGTGGGCCCCTGCGCTCCGGCGGTGGTCCGGTGTGCTGGTGCGGTGGTCCGGTGTGCTCGTGCGGTGGGCCGGCCGTCTCGACCAGCAGGGCCGCGGAACGGATCCACCAGTCGCGATAGGCCTCGGTGCTCCAGCCCCGATCGCGCACAAGCCGCACGAAGACGGCCGGATCCATCAGCACCCAGATCGTGTCGGTTGCGGTCTGCGCCGTCCAGCCGGTCCGGAGCGGCGCCGTCGCGATCAGCGCGTCGACGATCCAGCGAGCGGTGACGGCGCGCTGGCCGGCGAGCTGGTCGGCCAGCGCGCCGAGGTCCGGCGAGGTCGGTGCGCCCTCGAACACGGCCAGCACGAGACCGGCGGACCGGCTCTGCGCCTCCTCGATGACGTACCCCGCCCGGCTCAGCACGTCCCACGGATCCGTGGCCGCGCGGGCGCCGGCGGCCCATTCGCGGTCGACCATCGAGACCGGCTCGTCGTCGCCGGCGATCGCGACGTCGATCGCGGCCTTGAGCAGCCTGGGCTTCGTCCCGAACGCCGCCTCCACGGTCGGCAGCGAGACCTCGGATCGAGCCGCGATCGAGCGCAGGGTGGTCCCGACGTACCCCTGCTCGAGGAAGGTCCCGGTCGCGATCCGCAAGATCCGTCGACGGGTCTCGCGGGCCTGCTCAGCCCGGCCCTCAGAGCGGTACGTCCGGGTCTCCCGCGCAGCCGGCACCATGTCTGCCACTATTCGCTATGGTTGTGCCATAGTCAATAGTCCCCGGCGGGCTCTGCTCAGCTACTCCCGCTGCTCGGCGTCGCGCTCGAGGTCGGCGCGCTCGGCGAAATGGTGCGGCGGCGGCGGTGGCGGCGGCGCCACGGCCACCGTGAGCTTGATCGTGGTTCCCCGCGAGGCGGTCGCGCCGGCTTGCGGCGTCTGCGAGATGACCAGGTTCGGAGCCACGGCGGCCGTCTGCTTGTCGACCCGGGTGGTCTTGAAGCCGGCCTGCTCGGCCTCGCTCTGGGCGGCGTCGTACAGCCGTTCGGTCAGATTCGGGACCTGGGACTTGCCGGTCGCGAAGGTCAGGGTGATGGACGCGTCGAGGGCCGCGCTCGACCCGCCGCTCGGACTCACCGACAGCACCGCGTTGGCCTTGTCGTTCGGTGACTCGGTGCTGGCCTCCTTCTTGGTGATGTTGGTGAAGCCGGCCGCGGCCAGCTCGTCCTCGGCGTCGGAGACGTTCTTGCCGACCAGATCCTTCGGGATCGTCCCGGTCTTGGGGCCCTGGTTGACCGTGATGGTCACCGAGCTGCCCTGCGCCAACTGGGTGCCGGACACCGGGTCCTGCCCGGTCACGGTGCCCTTGGTGTCGGCGTTGCCGTTGGTCTGCTTGACGATCGTCTTCAGGTTCTTCGAGGTGAGCTGGTCGGTCGCCTGCGCTGGGTGTACGTCAGCACGTTCGGCACTTCGACCATCACCACCTCGGGTGCCCGGTTGACGTAGCGATAGATGCCCCAGGCGCCGAGCCCGAGGATCAGCACGCCGAGGATCACCAGGAACGTGATCAGCCCGGCCCGACTCTTCTTCTCTTCCTCGTCCTCGACCTCCACCGGTGGCGGCGCGACCACCCGGGTCGGGGTCGCCGCCTCGCTGGTCACCCTCGGTACCACGGCGGTCGCCTGCTGGCCGACCAGCACCCGGCCGATGTCGGCCTTCATGTCGCGCGCGGTCTGGTAGCGGTCGGCAGGGTCCTTGGCCAGCGCCTTCAGGGTGATCGCGTCGATGTTCGGCGAGATCGACGGATCGAACGTGCTGGGCGGCACCGGGGTCTCGCGGACGTGCTGGTAGGCCACGCTGACCGGCGAGTCGCCGATGAACGGCGGCCGGCCGACGAGCAGCTCGTACATCAGACAGCCCGCCGAATACAGATCGCTCCGCGCGTCGACGGTCTCGCCGCGGGCCTGCTCGGGCGAAAGGTACTGCGCGGTGCCGATCACGGCGGCCGTCTGGGTCATCGTCGCCGACGTGTCCGCCACCGCGCGGGCGATCCCGAAGTCCATCACCTTGACCCCGCCGGTCGGCGTCAGCATCACATTGGCCGGCTTGATGTCGCGATGCACGATGCCGGCCTTGTGGCTGTAGCTGAGCGCGTCGAGCACACCCTGCATCAGCTCCAGCGCCCGCTCGGGCAGGATCTTGCGGCCGTCGCGGAGCACGTCGCGCAGCGTCGGGCCCTCGACCAGCTCCATCACGATGTAGGGGATCGAGACCCCGGTCACCGGGTCGGTGTCCTCGCCGGTGTCGTACACGGCGACGATGGTCGGGTGGTTCAGGCCGGCGGCCGACTGCGCCTCCCGCCGGAACCGGGCCTGGAAGGTCGGGTCGGTGGCCAGGTCGGCGCGCAGCATCTTGACCGCCACCGGCCGGCCGAGCCGGCGTGTCCATCGCCCGCTCAGACCTCGGCCATGCCGCCGCGTCCGAGCACGTCACCCAGTTGGTAACGCCCCCCGACCATCCTCGGCTCGCCAGTCACGGTTCGATCCTCTCGGGTTGCCTGAGCTTGTCGAGCGGGTCGGGGCAACCGTCGTCCCGAGCCCCGACTCGTTCGCCGGTCTCACAGCGCCGCCTCCATCACCTGCTTGGCGATGGGTGCCGCCAGCCGTCCGCCCGCGATGTCGTTCCGCGGGATGTCGGCGTCCTCGACGATCACCGCGACCGCGATCTGTGGGGTCGTTGGCCGGCGCGAACGAGGTGAACCAGGCGAACGGCTTGCGCTTGGGGTCCGACTGCGCCGTTCCGGTCTTGCCGCCGACCTCGACCCCCGGGATCTTGGCGTTGCTGCCGGTTCCGCTGTTCACCACGGTGATCATCATCTGCTGCAGCTTGCGGGCGTTGTCGGCCGTCATCGCCCGGGACAGCACCGTCGGCTTGGTGGTCTGCAGCGGCTTCAGGTCGGGAGCCTGCACCATCGACACGATGTACGGGTCCATCACGACGCCGTCGTTCGCGATCCCGGCAGACACCATCGCCATCTGCAGCGGGCTGGCCGCCACGTCGAACTGGCCGATCGAGGCGAGCGCCAGCTGGGCCTTGTTCATGTCGTCGGGGAACACGCTCGCCACTCCGCCGAGGTCGGAGAGGTGACGCTGGTTGAAGCCGAACTTGTCGGCCTGCTCCTTCAGCTTGTCCTGGCCCAGCTGCAGCCCGATGTTGGCGAACGCGGTGTTGCAGGACACCCGCAGCGCCTGGGTCAGCGTGACCTCGGTGCCGCCGCAGTTCGTGCTGTTCGGCAGGTCGGTCGTCGTGCCCGGCAGTCGGAGCGGACTCGGTGCCGCGACCTTGGTGTCCGGCTCCATCCCGTTCTCGAGCGCGGCCGCCGCCGTCACCAGCTTGAACGTCGAGCCGGGTGGATAGATCTCCCGGGCGGCGCGGTTGCTGAGCGGCTGGTCGGGGTCGGCGAGCAGCCCGGTATAGGCCTTGCGCGCGGCGTCGACGTCATGGCTGGCGATCGTCGTTCGGGTCGTACGTCGGGCTGGTCACCATCGCCAGGACCGCGCCGGTCTTCGGGTTGAGTGCGACGACCGCTCCCTTCTGGTTGCCCAGCGCCTGGAACGCGGCGCGCTGCACGGCCGGCTCGATCGTGGTCTGCACGCTCGCACCCTCGGGCGGCTTGCCGGTGACGGTGTCGACCAGCCGGCGGACGAACAGCGAGTCCGACGTACCGGCCAGCTGCTGGGTATAGGTCGACTCCAGGCCCGACGAGCCCTGGTCGTAGGAGAAGAAGCCGGTGATCGGCGCGTACAACTGCCCGTCCGGGTACGTCCGCTGGTACTTGAACCGGTCGTTCGTCGGCTTGCTGGTGGCCATCTCGGTCTTGCCGACGGCCAGGATCGCACCGCGGTCGCGGGCGAACTCGGCGTCGCGGACCCGCCGGTTCAACGGGTTCGCTGCCAACGCATCGGAGCGCACCAGGGTGTTGAAGGTGATGTTGCCGAGCAGCAGCGCGAACATCACCATGGCCACGAAGGCGACCCGCCGGATCGGCCGGTTCATGCCGAGGTCCTCATGCGGGCACCTTGATCAACTGTGTGGTCTCGGCATCGGGGGAGGCGCGTCGTCCAGGGTGGCGATCGGCTTACGGGCCTGGTGCGAGATGACCAGCAGCAGTCCGGCGACGATCCAGTTGCTGATCAGCGACGAGCCGCCCTGGGACATGAACGGGGTGGTCAGTCCGGTCAGCGGCAGCAGCCGGGTGACCCCGCCGATGATGGCGAACACCTGCAGGGCCATTGCGAACGACAGGCCGGCCGCCAGCAGCTTGCCGAACGGCTCGCGGCACTGCAGGGCAGCGCGGAGTCCCCGGGCGACGATCAGGCCGTAGATCATCACGACCGCCATCAGGCCGGTGGCGCCGAGTTCCTCGCCGATCGCGGCGGCGATGAAGTCGCTCCGGGCGAGCGGCGTGAGCCCGGGCCGCCCAAGCCCCAGGCCGGTGCCGAGCAGGCCACCCCAGGCCATCCCGAACTGGGCCTGGATCACCTGGTAGTAGGCATCGAAGTTGGAGAACGGATCCAGCCACGCACCCACCCGGACGCGCACGTGCCCGAAGTAGGTGAAGCTGAACCAGGCGCCGGCCACGAACAGCAACAAGCCGAGAACAACCCAGCCGGCCCGCTCGGTGGCGACGTACAACATCATCACGAACAGGCCGAAGAACAGCAGTGACGTGCCCAGATCGCGCTGCACCACCAGGATGGCCAGGCTGATCAGCCACATCACCAGGATCGGTCCCAGATCGCGGGCCCGGGGCAGGTCGAGACCGAGGATCCGGGCGCCGGCCAGCGCCAGCACGTCTCGCTTCTCCACCAGATACGACGCGAACGCGATCGCCAGCAGGATCTTGGCTGCCTCGGCGGGCTGGAAGCTGTATGGCCCGATCTGGATCCAGATCCGGGCCCCGAACTTGTCGGTGCCGATCACCGGCAGCATCGGCAGCAGCATCAGCGCGATACCCGCCAGGCCGAGGGTGTAGGTGAACCGCTGCAGCGGCCGGTGGTCGCGGAGCACAGCCACCACGAGGATGAACAAGATCACACCCAGCGCGGTCCAGATCAGCTGCTGACGGGCGCCGTGCGCCGGCGGGTCACTGATCAGGTCGATCCGGTGGATCATCGCCAGACCGAGCCCGTTCAGCAGCACCACACACGGCAGGATCACCGGGTCGGCGTACGGCAGCCGGAACCGGACCGCGAGATGGGCGCCGACCGCCATCAGCAGGCAGCTGCCGGCCAGGTAGGGAAGGATCGGCGAGATCTGGCCGGTGACGTTGAGATCGACGACGACGTACGCGGACAGGGTCAGGACCAGCGCGAAGATCAACAGCATCAGCTCGACCCCGCGCCGCTTGCGCGGCACCACGGTCATGGCGGCAATGCTCACTTCTTTTCCCGTTCGCTCGCGCCCGGCGCTTCCAGTCCGCTCTGCCGCGGCCACGGCACGGAGGGCCCTTTCGCCTCGGGGAGAGGTCGGCCACACCGCTCTGCCTTCCACTCCGCGACCACGCAAGACCGGATCGCGCCTACCCGACGCTCGATCACCCCACCCTCACCCGAGCTCAACACGTCGGCTCCGTCGGGCCGGAACTCGGCGAGGACGCGACGGTGGCCGGCGGTGCGCTGGTGCTGGCGGTCTCACCGGGCTTCGGAGTCTTTCCAGGGCTGGAGGGGCTGGTGGTGTGCGGGCTCGGCGAGCCGCTCGGAGTTGTCGGTTTCCGTGCCTGGCAACGCTTCACCGCGTCGCGGAGTTCCTGGACGGTGGTCCTCGCGCCGTCCAGACTGGCGGCGTCGATGGTCGTCCGGACCCGCTCCTGGTAGTACGGCGGCAGATCGGCGACCGCGATCGGCTGGATCTCGAAGACGCTGGACAACGGGATCCCCGGAATGGACTCGGAGATGCCCTGGAAGATCGCGACCTGGTCGCCGTAGGCCCCGACGTAGTACTGGGTGCGGGTCCAGGAATAGGCAGCCGTCAGGCCCGCGGCCAGTACGAGCACGATCGCGGCGATCAGCAGGATCGGTTTCCATGCGCGCCGGCGGTGCGGCGCGCGGGGGTCGTAGCGGGCCTCGTCCTCGACGTCCGTGATCGGCGCGCCGGTCTGCGGGTCCCGCGCGTCGGCCGGCTCGCGGCGTCGGGTGACCACGGTGTCTTCGGTGGCCTTGGTGTCCAGCCGGCGGTACGTTCCGCTCGGCCGCCGCGCCCAGCAGCGTCCGGTCGGCGGTGCCACCGTCCACGACGACGTCGGCCAGGATGATCGTGATGTTGTCGATCCCGCCGGCCTCGTGGGCGAGCTCGACCAGCCGGCCCAGCACGATCTGCAGATCCGGCTCCGCCAGAGTCGCCGCGATCTCGGCATCGTCGACCAGGCCGCACAGCCCGTCACTACAGAACAGCAGCCGGTCGCCGGCCCACACCGGCACCAGGCTCATGTCGGGCTCGGAGGTGACCTGACCGTTCAGCACGCGCAGCAGGAGAGAGCGGTGCGGGTGGACGGCGGCCTCGGCCTCGCTGATCTTGCCGTCGTCGACGAGCGACTGAACCCAGCTGTGGTCGTGGGTCAGCCGGCGGAGCTCGCCGTCACGCAGCAGGTACGCCCGGCTGTCGCCGATGTGCGCCATGCCGAGTTCGCTGCCGTCGAACAGCGCGCCGGTGACCGTGGTTCCCATCCCCTCCAGGGTGGGGTCTTCCTCGACCAGGTCGGCGATCCGGTCGTTGGCGCGATGGATGGCGCCGGCCAGCAGCTCCAGCATCTCCTCGCCGGTGGCCGGGGTGTCGATCCGGCTGATCGTGTCGACGGCGACCGCGGACGCCAGGTCGCCGGCGGCCGCGCCGCCCATCCCGTCGGCGACCAGCAGCAGCTGCGGGCTGGCGAAGCCGGAGTCCTGGTTGTTCTTGCGGACCAGCCCGATCTCGGAGTGGGTCACCACCAGCAGCCCGAGCGGCGCCCGCGGCTCACGGGTCCGGATCTCCGTCGGCTCGCCGTCCTGGGCCATCTCGGCCGGGTCGTGGTCGTCGCCGACCTCCGGTGGCGAACCCTCGCTCGGCGGAGGCACTACGGCTCCAGTTTCATGATCGTCTTGCCGATCCGGACCGTGTCCGCGAGGGTGATCATGGTCGGCGCGGTGATCCGCTGGCCGTTCACGTACGTCCCGTTGGTGGAGCCGAGATCCTCCACGTAGTGGCCGTCCTCGACCGCGGCGACCCGGGCGTGCCGGGTGGAGACATAGTCGTCGTCCAAGATCAGCTGGCAGTCGGCGCCGCGGCCGATCATGACCTCTCCGGCGTCCAGGCTCGCCAACGTACCGGCCTGGTTGCCCTGGGAGATGACGATCTTGTGCGGGGCGCCGCGCTGCCGCCGGCCCTTCTTCGGTGGCGGCGGCTCCTCCAGCGACCGCGGCTGGTCCGGGCTCGGCACCGTCTTGCCGAACAGGTCGCTGCGGATGACCGAGACCGCGGACAGGATGAACAGCCAGAGCAAGGCCAGATATACGACCTTGATGATCGTCAGGGTGATCTCGGACATGGGCGTCCTCAGCGCCCGGACGGCGCGTGCACCAACATCCGGGTGGAACCGATCTCGATCCGCGTGCCGTCGACGATCGCGGACTGGCGCACCTTCTGCCCGTTCACCACGATGCCGTTGGTCGAGCCGAGGTCGACGATGTCGACGCTCTGCTCCGCGCCGTTTCCGTTGACCCGGATCTCGGCGTGCATCCGCGAGACGCCGGGGTCGTTGATCCGGACGTCCGCCTCGGTGCCGCGGCCGATCACGAATCCGGGTGGGATGATCGGGTGTCGGGTGCCGTTCACCTCGAGCACCAGCTGGCTGCGGTCCGGTCGGGGGACCGTGGCCACCCAAGGAGCCTGCTCGGGGGCGGTCTCCGGGCGGAAGAGCGGCTTCGGCTCGGCGTCGGGATCGTCGGCGCGGACGTACGCCGGGGGCGGCGCGTACGGCAACAGGTCGGGTCGTTCGTTCGCCGGCTGAGGAGGTCGGGGCTGCTCGAGGTCTGCCGGATTCGCGCGACCCGGCCGGACTGGGGGCGCCGGCCGGACCCATGGCGCTCGGGGAGCCGCTGGGGGAGCCGTTGTGCGGACCGGACCATGGCCGACTCGACTCGACCCCGGCAACCGCCTCGCTGGTCACCGTGAACCGGCCGACGGGGAGGCGCCTCGTCCAGCTCGAAGTGGATCCGGATCGGGCCGTTGAAGACATAGCCCATCTCGCCGGCGTGCCGGCGCAGTTCGCTAGCCAGCTCGGTGGTCAGCGTCGCACTGTAGGGGACCAGCTTGTCGTGGTCGTGAGCAGAGAGGCTGACCACGAACTCGTTGGGCACGAGCCGCTTGTCGCGGGACATCAGCTTCGCCTCGGTGTCCAGCTCACGCTGCAGCCGGGCGGCGATCTCGACCGGCTGGACGTCACCCTTGAAGGCCCGGGCGAACACCCCGCTGACCGCGCCCTCGACCTTCTTCTCGAAGCGGCCGAGAAATCCCATGACCCTCCTCTCCCATCCCGATGCAACCTGCATGCTATCCAAGCGGGCCAGCCCGGTCCGGGATCGCGAGCCGCGCGCCTCTCGGGACGAGGTCGCCGCGGCGGAGCAGCAGCCCGCGCACCGAGCCCGCTCACAATCGTGGCGCGGGGCCTCCGCCGAGCGTGCTAGCCTTTCCCGGCTGATGGGTACGGCGTACTCATCGGGCGCGAGTGGCGGAACGGCAGACGCGCTGGCTTCAGGTGCCAGTGTCCGCAAGGACGTGGGGGTTCAAATCCCCCCTCGCGCACACAGAGCCGAACTCATTCCAGATGGCGCACCTGACACCGCACACCCGACAGTGATGTCGTCCAGCGACCGCAGGCGCTCTTGACGAGCGGGCTGACGCGAGTGAGGAGTGCGCGCAAGGTTGCTCGACGACCCGGGAGCCTGGCGTCGACCCGGCACGCACCGGTGGGTCAACGTAGGTGCTCGGCGACCGCCAGCCGCCAGACGTCGCGGTCGGCGGGATCGGACGCGACGACCGTCCGGCTGTTCGGAAGGAGCTCGGCAAGGCGCTCGGCGGTCGACAGCGGGTGACCCGGGTCGCCGGTCCAGGGCAGCAGCAGCGTGGGTGCCTCGATCTGCGTGATTTCCGCCGGATCGGGCAGATCGCTCATGGCGGCGCCCTCCAGCACCGACGGCAGCAGCGCCTCCGCGATCGCCGGCTCGGTGATCGGGTCCAGATCGGCCACGACCGATGGCGGCGGCAGCACGGCCGACGTAGCGGTGATGAAGGCGGCGACGCCGTGCTCCCTGACCAGCTGAGCCGCCTGTCGGTACGCCCCGCGCTGCGCCACCCGGGTCTCCCAGGCGGTCGGCGGGATGGTCAGCACGAGACGGCGGAACAGCTCCGGCCGGCGGACGGCGGCGTGCAGGATGGTGGCGGTGCCCATCGAGGCCCCGATCGCGTCCACCGGTCCATCCGCGCCGGCCGCATCCAGAATGGCGAACAGGTCGTCCGCCAGGCTCGGCCAGGAGTAGCTGTCGGGATCGGCCAGACCCGTCGACAGTCCGTGCCCGCGGGCGTCGTAGGACAGCACCCGGTGCCCGGTCAGGCCCGCGGTCAGGTCCAGGTCCATCCGCGCGGTGAGCTCGCGGCTGGCCGACAGCCCGTGCAGGTTGACGACGAGCGGACCGTCACCCCGCACGTCGTAGTCGATCGTCGCCCCGGTCAGCTCCAGCTTCATCCGTCCCCCGTCGTTCCGGTCAGCCGGGCGCAGACTCCTGCAACCCGATCACCACGATCGTGTCAGGTCCGCGATCGCCGGCTCCAGCTCGGGCCAGCGGAACGCGAATCCGGCATCGAGCAGCTTCTCCGGGAAGACCCACCGGCTCTTCAACACCAGCTCCGACTCCTGCCGGAGAACGAGCATGCCCGGCTCCAGCAGCCAACGCGGTGCCGGGATCGCCATCCGGGCACCGGCTGCCGACCGTAGCGCGCCCATCAGGCCGCGGTTCGTCGAGGCTTCGGGGGTGGCGATGTTCACCGGCCCGGACAGCTCGTCGTGGCTCACCAGGAACCGGATGGCCGCCACCAGATCGTCCAGGTGGACCCGCTGAATCGCTGGTTTCCGTGACTGTGGTGTCCGGTCGCGGCCGGAGTGGTCGGCGTCGGGCCGATTCCGCGATACCTGTCATGGCGCAGCCACGGGCCGTCCAGCTGCGGGCCGCCGGCCCCGAAACGCGCGGCTCGGTACAGCATCCGCAGTGCCGGTCCCTTGAACCAGACCCGAGGCGGTCGCTCGAGATCGGCCACTGCGGCGCTCAGCTCGGCCGTGGTGGCGATCCGTGAGCCGATGAAGCCGGACGCGCCGGCTAGCACCGCTCGTCTGCTCATGGCGAGAGCCTGTCATGTCGTCGGGCCACTCATGCTCTCTCGTCTATGCTGCCGGGCATGCTCATCCTCGGCCTGATCCTGTTCGGCATGCTGATCGGCGCCGGCGCCCAGCTGATTCTCGGCCGGAAGGCCAAGGGCGTCGACTGGGGACTGGCTTTCGTCGCCGGCCTGGTCGGCTCGTTCGTCGGCGGTCTGCTGGTCAGCCTGCTGAGCGGCAACGGGCTCGCGCTGCGGCCGAGCGGCATCATCGGCTCACTGGTCGGTGCGCTGGTCGTCACCGCCGGCTGGCAGTGGTACCGCCGCCGCTCGAAGTCGGCCGCCGCCCACTGACACGCCTGGTCAGTCGCGCTGACAACGATTTTGCCCCCCGAACGAAGTCCGGAATAGTAGGTGCCGGGACAGCGAGGTCCGTCGTGACCCGCCCACGGAAGGCACCCCCATGCGCTTCGTGATCATTCCCGGTATCGAAGACTCCGACCGCGCCCACTGGCAGAGCATCTGGCAGGCCGAGTGGGGCCCGATCGCCCGGCGGATCACGCCGGAGTCCTGGACCGCCCCGGACGTCGACGACTGGGTCGAGTCCGTGGATCGTGCCGTCGACGCCGCCGGTACGTCGGATGTCGTCCTGGTTGCGCACAGCCTCGGTTGCTGGGCGGCGGCCGGCTGGCTGGCCGCCTCGGATCGGCCTGTCCGGGCGGCCTTCATGGTGGCTCCGCCGGATCCGCGAGGACCCGAGTTTCCGGCTGCCGCGGACTCCTTCGCCGATCTCGAACCCGCGCCACTCGGTGTTGCGGGACTGGTCGTTGCCAGCCTCGACGACCCGTACTGCCGGCCCGCGACCGCGGCCACCATGGCCAAGGGCTGGGGACTAGCGCTGTCCCGGGTGGGGGCGTACCGGCACCTGAACTCCGCCAGCCGGCTGGGCGGCTGGCAACAGGGCCGGGTGCTGCTGGCGAAGTTGCTCGGTGCGACGAGTACGGCCGTCGCCTGACGCCGCAACCGGTGGGGCAGACTCGGGCGCGTGGAGCATGACGGGAACGGCTGGGTGCAGTGCGCGCTCGGCCACCGGCACTGGGGGCGATTCGGCGGAGCGGGGCTACTGCTCCGGCGCTCCGCAGGCGGTCACGCCGACGAGATCCTGATGCAGCACCGGGCCTACTGGACCGCGAACGGCGGAACCTGGGGCATCCCCGGTGGCGCGCGCGACAGCCATGAGTCGGCGGTCGAGGCGGCGCTGCGGGAGGCCGGCGAGGAGGCCGGAATCGTGCCGGCGGCGGTGGAGGTCCGCGGCGAGTTCGGCGACGATCACGGTGGTGGCTGGGGCTACACCACGATCCTGGCGCACCTGATCGACGAGATCGTCCTGGTTCCGCAGGAGGAGTCCGAGGAACTGCGCTGGGTCAGCCTCGACGGGGTGCTCGAGCTGCCGCTGCATCCCGGCTTCGCCCGCACGTGGCCGGAGTTACGCCCCCGGCTCGACGCTGCCTGACCCCGGACAGACCCTGTCTCAGCGGGCCTGATCTGATCAGCGGGGCTGGGCGGAGACGTACTGAGGGCCGTACCACTGCTGACGCATCGACCGCTTGGCGCGGTTCAGGTGGGTGCCCTGGGCGATGATGCCGGCGATGCCGAGCACGAGGTACGCCGCGTACCAGATCCAGTTCGCGTCCAGCTTCGCCGTCACGTCGCCGGCGGTGAACTCGGTGGTGTTGATCGTGCCGACCAGCAGCATCACCCCGAAGACGACCGCGCTGGCGCCGGCCAGCGCGGTCAGCACGGCGAGCAGGATGGCCGGCAGATCACCGGCGATGGCGATCACCGCGAGCAGCACACCGGCCGCGATCCCGACCAGCACCGTGATCCACGACCACTGGATGTGGAACGCCGCCATCAGGCTGGTGCCGAGGGTGAAGCCGATGGCGGCCATGCCGAGCACCACCGCCACCTGGTACGACAGGTATGCCAGCACGCCGAACACGATCGCCACCACGATCCCGACGATCCACCCGAGCACCGCCGACAAGAACCCCTGGCCGGTGACGCCGGCCACCAGGCCGGCACCCAGCAGGAAGCCGATGAAGGCGCCCCACAGGCTGATCAGTGCGCGCATCGCCAGATAGCCGCGGAAGCAGAGCAGCGCGCCGACCAGCACGGCGATGATCCCCACGATGATGTCCGTCACGGACGACTCCTTCCGACCCAGGCCGACAACGGTCCCGGCCCCCGCTGGGTTCCATCATCTCCACGACCCGAAATCCGTCGTCCAACCGATGACGCGATGATCGAGGGATGACTCCGCTGCGCGACTACGACGCTTGGCACCGGGCGTACGACGATCCCGACTCGGGGCTGTCCTGGCGGCTCCGGACGGTCCAGGACTGGATCGGTCGGGCGTTGGACGAGCAGGCGGGCCCGTTCCGGGTGATCAGTGTGTGCGCGGGCGACGGCCGCGACCTGTTCGGCGCGCTGACCGGGCGGGACGATGCCGACCGGGTCAGCGCCACCCTGATCGAGCTGAGCGAGGTGATCGCCGACCGTGCCGAGCGGAACGCCACGGAGAGCGAAGCCGCCGTGGACCTGCGCCGGGCGGATGCCGGACTGAGCGACAGCTATACCGGCCTCGCGCCGGCGGAGCTGGTGCTGCTGGTCGGCATCTTCGGGAACATCAGCGAGGACGACATCCGGGCCACGATCGCCTGGACACCGAGGCTCTGCGCTCCTGGTGCGACGGTGATCTGGTCTCGCGGACGCGAGGGCGGCGACCTGAACCCCGAGATCCGATCGTGGTTTCGTGGTGCCGGGTTCACCGAGACCGGCTACGCGGAGCTCGACTCAGACCGCTTGCCGGCGCTGGGCGTGGTCCGGTATGACGGCGGGCGATCCGACCCGGTCCAGCCGGGCGAGCGGCTGTTCACCTTTGTCCGCTGAAAGCGGCTGTTCACCGTTGTCCGCTGATAGCGGCTGTTCACCGTTGTCCGCTGATAGCGGCTGTTCACCGTTGTCCGCTGAGCGGTTGGGCGGGTAGCTCGACATCGGCCACTGCGGACTGGGTGGTGGTGAAGATCTTCACCGAGCGGACGGCGCCGGCCCCCGGCGCGAGCACGGTCAGGATGTGATGCCCGGGCGGCGGCAACCGGAGGTCGTAGCAGCCGCCGCCGTCCGTGGTGGTCGTCGCCCGGACCTCGCCGGTGGTTGCGCTGAGCGTGATCAGGGCCCCGGCGAGCGGCGAGCCTTCCTGCTGCACCGAGCCGGTCAGCAGGAGGGGGCTGCCGATCCGGATCTCCGGCTGCCGACCCGGTTCGGCGAAGTCGACCACCTGTGAGCAGGGCGTCCAGCCGTCGGCGTTGGTGATCAGCAGATAGCGGTCCGGACCGGGCAGCGCCAGCGAGAACGCGCCACGGTTGTCGGCCCGGCTCCAGTCCAGCGGCTCGCCGGTCAGCGCCACCGCGGTCACCACGGCCTGCGGGTGCGGCGCACCGTCGGGCCGGAGCACCCGGCCACGGACGACGATCTCGGAGCTGTCGCCGGCGATCGTCACACCGCTGGCCGGATCCACCTCTGCCGCGGGCGCGGGCGCCCGCGCGGCCCCGTGCGGGATGAACCAGATCACTACGCAGGCGAGGAGGCAGACGACCGCGGCCAGGCCGTACGTCACCACGAAGGCGGCCGGGCTCGTCACGGTCTCCCCGTTGACGGTGATCGTCAGGCCGGTCAGCAGGGCGGCGATCACGGCGCTGGCGGTGGACGTGCCGAGGGCTCGGAGCAGCGCGTTGAGCCCGTTCGCGGACGCCGTCTCGGTGATCGGCACGTTGGCCATGATCAGGCTGGGCATCGCCGCGTACGCGATCGCCGAGCCGATGCTGACCACGGTCGACCCGATCACGATCGAGAGCAACGAATGGCCGAGGAAGACTCTGCCGACGTAAGCAACCCCCATCACGGCGCAACCGGTCAGCAGGGTGATCCGGCCGCCGAGAGTGTTGATCATCTTTCCGGAGACGGGTGAGAAGACGACCATCGCCAGTCCGCCCGGCACCATCGCCAGACCTGCCCCCAGCGCGCTCAGGCCATAGCCGCCGGCGACCTCCGGGAGCTGCAGCTGCTGCGTGCTGACCAGGATGTTCCCCATCAGTGCGAAGCCGACGAAGATCGACGCGACGTTGGTCAGCAGGACGGGACGCCGGGCGGAGGTGCGCAGATCCACGAGGGGCTGACTGACCCGGAGCGAGTACGGCACCCAGAGTGCCAGCGTCACACCGGCGACGATCAGCAGGAGGAGCATGATCGGCCCGCCCCACGAAGCGCCCTTCGAGATCACCAGCAGCAGACAGGTGAGCGCAACCGACAACAAGAGTGCGCCGAGCAGGTCGAATCGCCCGCCGGAGCGAATCCCCGACTCGGGAACGACGAGGACCACCGCGATCCCGATCGCAACCCCGACGACCACCGACAGCCAGAACACCGACGACCAGCCGAGCCGGCTGAACATCAGACCGCCGAGCGGCAGGCCCAGTGCACCTCCGATGCCGAGGGTGGCGCTCATCAGCGCCACCGCCGCCGACACCCGCTCCTTGGGTAGCTCGTCCCGCATGATCGAGATGCCGACCGGGATCAGCGCCGAGGAGAAGCCCTGCAGAGCCCGACCGATGATCAACACCACGAAGACGCCGGCACTCAGGGCAGCGATCAGCGAGCCGCAGATCATCAGCGCGATGCAGACGATCATCATCAGTCGCTTGCCGTACATGTCGGCCAGCCGGGCCACCACCGGCGTCGCGACCGCACTGGTCAACAGGGTCGCGGTGATCAGCCAGGAGACATTGTCGGCGGAGATGTGGAACAGCTCGGCGAAGCTGGGCAGCAGGGCGACGACCAGGGTCTGCTGCAGCGAGACCGTGGTGCCGGCCAGCGAGAGCACGGCGATGATCGCACCCGTCGGCCGCCGCGTCGCCATGCTCCGCATCCTAGGGACCCCCGGACTTGTCAGCATCTCGGACGGCTATGACCCGCCGAGACGCTGACGGGTCGGCACTAGCCGGGCCGCAGGAGGTAACCGTCGGCGAGGTTCTCGGTGGCTGTGCCGCCGCCCCAGACCAGGATGTCGTCGCCACTCGCGGCGAGCGCCGATCCGAAGCGATCGGGACCTGGCAGCGGCGGGATCGCGGTCCACTCGCGAGACACCGGGTCGAGGAGCTGGCCGCGGCCGCCGGCGGGCGACGCGGCGGGGTCGCCGACCACGATCCGTGAACCGGCCACCAGTCCGCTCGCTCGGTCGAGACCGTCCCGGTCGAGCGGCGACGGCAGCTTCGACCAGTGTTCGGCAGCGGGGTCGAGGATGCCGCCCGAGGTGCTCGTCCGGCCCGCCCCGTTGCCGGGCCAGACGATCCGCGATCCGACCGTCGTCGGGTCGTCTCCGGTGACCTTGCCCGTGGCCGGCTTGCTCCAGGTGTCGGTATCGGGGTTCCACCAGGTGATCCGGACGTCGGCGTCGGCGGACCCAGGGTTGGTCGCCAGCGGCGGCCCGGCGAGCATCAGCCGGCCGTCGAACCAGGTCGCCTGCCGGAAGTCGGCCTTTCCGAGCGGATCGGCCGGCAAGGTGTGCCAGCTCCCGGAGTCCTGGCCGGCCGCGAACTCTTGGACCCGCGCAGGGCCGCCGTCGGAGCCGTTCGGCACGGCGAACACCTCGTCCTTGCCGGCGACCACGGTCGCCGAGCGGTCGGTCGGCAGGGCGAGTCGTGTCCAGCGATCGGCGGCCGGACCATAGCGCAGGAACGCCGCTTGATCATGGGCGGTGCCGGCCACCAGGACGTACAGGTCGCCGGCGACGACCACCGCGTTGGTCCCTTGGGGCGAATCGGCAGACAGCGATGTCGGAGCCTCGGCCAGCGCGGTCCACTTTCCGGTGGACGGTTCGAACGAGGCGCCATCCCGCTCTGCGGCCCGAAGCGGGCCGGCACAGCTCCCGGTGTCCGGGCACGGCTGCTCGGTCCGCCCGCCGACCACCACGAAGCGGTCGCCGACCCAGGCCGAGACCGGGTCGTGGCGCGCTGACAGCGGCGCGCTCGGCACGGTCGTCCAGTGTCCGGCGGCGAGACCGGCGGGGTCGGCCGGCCAACTGTCGGCTCCGGTTGCCGTCGAGCAGCCGGCCAGCAGCACGACGACCGCCGCGATCGACAGCCACCACCGACGTACGACTGGCACAGCCCCCATCCTCCCCCGAGTTGTCAGCGTCTCAGCTTGCTACAGCCATCCGTGACGCTGACAAGTCGGGTGTCAGAGGGGTACGGGCCCCAGGCGTCGGTCCGCTTGGTCGAGGCCTTGTTGCCGAGCTTGCCGACCTTGATCATGCTCGCCAGCGAGTCCAGGATGACCCGGGCCGAGATCAGTGAGGTCTGCTCCGCCCAGTCGTACGGTGGTGAGCACTCGACGACCTCCATGCCCGAGATCCCGCCCTCGGAGACCAGCCGGACCAGGCCGAGCGCCTCCCGCGGCAGCAGACCGCCCGGCTCCGGCCAGCCGGTGCCCGGCACGAAGCCGGCGTCGATCACGTCGATGTCGAAGCTCAGGTACACCGCCTTCGCACCCTGCCAGGCGAGCTCCAGCGCGGTCTCTGCGATCTTCTCGATGCCGACCCGCTCCACGTCGGAGACGGTCATGATCGTGGTGCCGCGGGCCCGCCCGACCTTCACCCCGGCACGGGGCGCCTGCCAGCCACCGATGCCGATCTGGACGAGGTTGGTCGGCGGGGCGTTCTTGATGTCGGTGGCGTGGAACCACGGTGTGGTGTGCATCCGCTCGTCCAGGTCGAGCTCCTGGGTGTCGACGTGCCGGTCGAAGTGGATGATCCCGACATTGCCGTCCATGTGCGGCGCGATCCCACGGATCGTCGGGTAGCCGATCGAGTGATCACCACCCAGCACCACCGGGAACACACCGTTGCTGACCACATGGCTCATCGCCTTGCTGATCTGGTCGAACGACTTCTCGAGATTGCCCGGAATCGTGCAGATGTCGCCGATGTCGACCATGTTCAGCTGCTCACGCAGGTCGACGCCAAGGTCGAAGTTGTACGTCCCGAACAGGTTCGTCGCCCGCCGGATGCCCTGCGGGCCGAACCGGGTCCCCGGCCGGTAGGTCGTTCCCGCGTCCAGCGGTGCTCCGAAGATCGCCACCTCGGCGTCGCCGACCTCGTGCACGTCCTCGACGTACGGACACTTCATGAACGTGCCGCGCTCGCCCGCGAAGTGCGGGATCTCGCCGCGGGCGAAGGTCGGCAGCGTCCGGTCGGTGATCGAATCGGCTGCCTCCAACCCGTACGCCAGCCCGCGCTCGAGCTCCTCGCGATGCCGGCGATCCGACAGCCGGGCCTCGGCCTGCTGGGCCCAGTGTCCGTCGCGGTCGGGCCGATCTTGATCTTCTCCGGCATCTGGACTGCTCATCAGCTGAACTCCTTCGCCACACAGGAACTCGTCGGAAAGGGGAAACGGGCGGAACGAACGGTGGCCACATTGCACCACATCCGGTCGGGCACCTGCCCCCAGCCGGCATCTGGAGCGAGACGTGAGGTGATCGACACCGAGGCGTAACAGTCGGCCCGCAGGTGTTTCGCGGCGTTAACACGGCCCGGCCGACCGCGTAACGACGCCTCGATGGAATGACGGCAGGAGGCGCCCACCATGACTGCTGCCACACCCACCGTCGGCCTGATCGATCACGACACCGCGGCCGCCAGCTCGCTGGAGGAGTTCGGCTACGACCAGGAGCTGCACCGCTCGATCGGGACGTACGCCTCGTTCGCGGCCGGTTTCTCCTTCGTCTCGATCCTGACCACGGTCTTCCAGCTGTTCGGGCTCGGCTACAGCTTCGCCGGCCCGTTCTTCTTCTGGACCTGGCCGGCTGTCTTCTGTGGCCAGCTCCTGGTCGCCCTGTGCTTCGCCGAGCTGGCGGGGCGCTATCCGATCTCGGGCGCGATCTATCAGTGGTCGCGCCGGCTCGGCGGCCATATCGTCGGCTGGTTCGCCGGCTGGACGATGATCATCGCCCAGATCGTCACAGTCGCGGCGGCCGCGATCGCCATGCAGGCGGTGCTTCCGGCGATCTGGAGCGGATTCCAGTTCGTCGGTGGCGATCCGTCGATCACCTCGGTGACCGGCGCCACCAACGCCATCCTGCTCGGCTTGATCGTGCTGACGATCACCACCTTGATCAACTCGGTCGCGGTGAAGGTGATGGCAGCGGTGAACGCGTTCGGCGTCACCCTCGAGCTGATCGGCGCCACCTTGTTGATCATCGCGCTGTTCTCCAACACCCAACGCGGCCCTGGCATCGTGCTGGACACCTCGGGAATGGACGGCGGGTTCGGCGCCCTGCTCGCGGCGTCGCTGATGGCCGCGTACGTCCTCGTCGGCTTCGACTCCGCCGGCGAGCTGTCGGAGGAGACCCACAACCCACGCAAGACCGCACCTCGCACCATCCTCCGGGCGTTGATCGCCTCCGGCATCGGTGGCGGCCTGATCATTCTCGGCGCGCTGATGGCGGCGCCGGTGATCAGTCCCGAGATCGGCACCGGCGGCCTGCCGTACATCGTCACCGCCCGGCTCGGCGATGTCTGGGGAAGGGTGTTCCTCTGCATCGTGGTGATCTCGGCGTTCGTCTGCACGCTGGCCATCCAGACCGCCACCACCCGGATGATCTACTCGATGTCGCGCGACGAGGTGCTGCCGTTCGCCAAGCATCTGCGCAAGGTCTCCGGCCGAGGTGCGACCGTCAACGCGGCGCTGCTGGTCGGCGTCCTGGCCGCGGTGATGTTGTTGATCAACCTGGGTCATGCCGGCGTCTTCACCGCGCTGACCAGCACCTGCATCGTGCTGCTCTACATCGCCTATCTGTGCGTCACCGGGCCGATGCTGCTCCGCCGGCTGAAGGGCTGGCCGAAGTCACTGGGGGAGCAGCAGGACGAGGACGGCAAGCCGTTGTTCAGCCTGGGGCGGTGGGGCCTGCCGGTGAACATCCTGGCCGTCGCCTGGGGCATCTTCATGACGATCAACCTGGTCTGGCCGCGGCAGGCGATCTACGACCCGGACGGCACCAGTCCGGTGCTTCAGTACTTCGGGCTGATCATGCTCGGGCTGACGGCCGTGGGCGGCGTGATTGCCTACAGCGTGAAGAAGCACGATTACCGCCGCGCGATCGGCATCTTGCCCAGTTCCCATACCGCCGCCGAGGCCGACGAGGAGCCGGTGCCGGCGTGAGACAACGCCTGCTCGGCGTGTGATGATGGATTGGTGACGCAGCCACCCGGGTCGCGATGACCGGCGCCAACTGGCTCCGGGTCCGGCCCGTCGAGGAGGACGATCTGCCGCGGATCCGGGCGATCATCAACCACTTCATCGCCACATCGGCCTTCAACTTCCGGACCGAGCCGCAGACCATCGACGAGTGGCGCGCGGACTGGCGGCGGTTGCACACCGACTATCCCTGGCTGGCCGCGGTCGACGCCGGCCGGGCCGTGGGCGTGGCCTACGCGGCACCCTGGAACTATCGCAACGCCTACCGCTGGACGGTGGAGACGACCGTCTATGTCGACTCCGAAACCCAGCGGCGAGGCGTCGGTGACGCCCTGTACGCCAATCTGCTCGGTCGATTGCGCCGCCAAGGTTTCGTGAGTGCCGTCGCGGTGATCGCGTTGCCGAACCTGCCGAGCGTGGGACTCCACGAACGGCACGGTTTCACCCCGGTCGGACTGCTGCGGGACGCCGGATACAAGCTCGACGGCTGGCACGACGTCGGGTTCTGGCAGTGCGTGTTGTCCGGACCGACGCACCAGCCGCCAGAGCGGCCGCGGCCGGTCGAGTCCTGATCATGTCCTGATCACCCGAGTTGTCAGGCGCTCAGCACCCATCCGCCGCCGAGCGGCTGACAAGTCGGCGGGAGGGGCGGCAGCTGCTCATAGCCAACCCACAGCCAGCTCGACTGGAATTGTCAGAACCACCGGGGATGCTGGTCTCATGGATATCAGCCAGCTCATCATCGTCGCGGTGGCGGTGGCCGGCGCGGTGATCGTCGGGCTGCTGGCGATCGTGCCGACCGTCCTCGAGATGCCCGGCCGCCGCGAGTCCACCCGACCGACTCCGCCGACCCCGATCAGGCCGCGCACCGATCGTCACGACGACGATCACGAACTCGCCGCCTGACTCCCACCCGATCCGGGGCGGCATCGGCGGGTCAGCGCGCAGGTAGTCCCAACCGACTGTCGTTGACCAGCGCGATCAGATCTCCGGCCTTGACATCGAGTGTGCTTGCCCTCGCCCGCGTCCTGGGCGACGACGGTGATGATCCTGTCCTGGTCGGCAATGTATTGGACCTCGACTCCGCCGGTGGCGACGCTCGTACCGGCCACCCGGTAGGTATTACCGTCCATCGTGTTCAGAGACGTGCAGCGCATCCTGATCTGGGCGCCACACCGCTCGGCGTACTTCTCGTCGGTCGCGATCTGCAGCGTGACCTCGGTTCCGCCCGCGGTGCCGCGGCTCAGGCCGGTGCTCAGGGCGCCGCCTCGACCACCCCAGTACGAGGCACTCCGGGCATCCGGAAGCAGGCCCCACGTCATGGCGGTGAAGTAGCTCCGGCGGCGGTCGAGGTGCTCGACGATCACCGCCGATACGCGCGACCGCCAGCGGGCGGTGCTCAGCACCTGACAGTCCGGGTGGGTCGGATCGCAGCCGTACGACTGCGACGGATCCGGCACGCCGCCCGCCGATCGGCTCGGGACGGTCGGGGCGCTCGGCGACGTTGCCGGCGGCACATCGGTGACCTGGTCGGGAAGGGCGACCCTGACCATGGTTCCGCCGCCGACCACGACCGCGCCGACCACGGCGGCCGTCGTGACCGCCCGGCGCCAGTCTCGGCGTCGGGCCAGCCGGCGGCCCCGGGCAAGGTCGCCGATCCCGGCCCGCGCGCTCGCTCCCGGGTCATCCGGTCCGGCGAGCAGGCGGATCGAGTGCGCCAAGTCCGCCCCGCTGCCGTACCCGTCCTGCCTGAGCTGAGCCAGCGCATCATCGAGGACCTCGTCGACCGACGCGGGCGAGAGCCCGACGATCCGTCCGACCTCGGCCGGCAACAACTCGCCGACCAGACTCAGCACGACCACGGTCTGGGCCGTCGGGCCGAGTGCCGCCAGCGCCTCGGAGAGTTCTCCGCTCCGGGCCTCCTCGACGTCGCGGAGCTCGATCCGAGCGACCGGCTCCCGTGCCCGCCGCCCGGTCGACCGGGGCGCTCCGAGCAGTGCGCGGAACGCGGCAACCGTCCGATCACCGTCCGCGCCGAGCGGGTACGTCGCCGCCAGCGCCTGCTCGACGGCGAGGTCGGCGTCGGCGAAGTCCGTCCGGCCGGACCGCGGGCCGCTGCCCGGACGGAGCACCCGGGCACACCGCTCGAGTCGAGGGCGGAGCGCGGCGGCCTCCTCCACGAACACGGCATCGTGTGCGGGGCGGGCCATCGCTACCTCCTGTACACCCTCGTGGCGATGATAGTTCGGAGCCGTGGGCAGGATCGGGCTTCGCCCGTGGGGAAGAATCGGTGATGTGAGCCCTGCCGATCGTCCTCCCTTCCGGCGCTACGTCGCCATCGGGGACTCCAGCACAGAAGGTCTGGAGGACAAGTACCCGGACGGCAGCTATCGCGGCTGGGCCGACCGGCTGGCCGAGCACATCGCGAACACCCAGGACGAGGTCTGCGAATATGCCAACCTGGCAGTTCGCGGGCTGCGGCTGAACGAGATCCGCAACACCCAGTTCGACGACGCGCTCGCGTTGCGGCCCGACCTGATGACGATCTTCGGCGGGGTGAACGACGTGCTGGTGCCCGCGCACGACCTGCGGGGGATCCGGGACGACTACGAGGCGATGTTCTCCGAGGCCACTGCCGCCGACATCACCGTGGTGACTTTCACGGTGCCGGACCCGTCGGCGTACAACCCGTTCGGGCGGCGGCTCAAGGACAAGCTGTTCAAGCTGAACGACGTCATCCGTTCGGTCGCCGAGCGCTACGGGGCGCTGGTGGTCGACTTCCAGCGGTATCCGATCGCCGAGGACCCACGGCTGTGGTTCGAGGACCGGCTGCACGGCAACGAACTCGGTCACGAGCGGATCGCCGCCGCGCTGGCGTGCCGCCTCGGTCTGCCGGGCTTCGACGACTGGTGGGAGGCCGAGCCCGAAGGCGAGCTCGTGCCAGTCGGCCGGGCGACCGGATTCGTCAGTGACCTCGACTGGTTCGTGCACTATTTCGGGCCGTGGCTCGGCCGAGGCATCCGGGGCATCCCGCACGGACTGGGGGTCACGGCCAAGCGGCCCGTCCCGGCACCGGTAGCCCGGACGAGCGCATCGGTGGTCCACGACGGCTGAGTCCGCTCGGCCGCCGCGGCGCCCGAGCTGGCGGTTCGACGGCGAGATCACCGGTGTCGGGACCACCGGAGGTCCGCGGCTCGTCATCGGGCGCTGGTTCGACTCACCACTCGGGACGTTCGCCGACGTGATGGTGGAGTCGAAAGACGGTTATCGGGTGCTGCTCGCGCCGGATCGCGAGGTGGCCGACTTCGTCGCCGGCACCTACCGGTTCGACGAGCTGCTGATCGCTCCGGTCTCGGTGGAGGAGGGCGCCGACTTCCGGGCCGTGACCGCCGCCGGACTGTCTCTGCGGCTCCGCATCGGGCCACGCGCGGGACTCGGCAAGCTGTTGCGCCTCCAGCCGCGATTCCTCGTCGGCTCCCCGGCCTGGGCGAGCCTGCTGGATCCGATCGCGAAGCGCGCGCTGCCCGGGGTCCGGACCCGCGGCTCGGCCGGAGGCGGCCGACGCGAGTTCTACGGAGCCTCCGACCTCCTTCCGGTGATCGAGCTGGAAGGCCGCTGGCGGGGGACCGACCTCGGAGCGCTCGCCCCGGTCGATCCGCCGGTCACCTTCGGCTTCGGCTCGGTTCCTCGCCGGCCGAGTCTGACCCGGCTGGTGACCACGGTCATCGACCCCCCGGCGTAGGACCGTGGAACCGGATCTGCCGAGAGCAGAACCGGGCGACGGCAGCCGTTCCGGACGCCTACCGTGGCCTCATGGGTGACGTGGTCTTGCTCCGTCCGCTTCCGGCCGAGTCGCGTCCGGAGCCGTCCGCTCCGGCTCGGGCGGAGCTCTGGCGGACGCTGGCCGGCGACCAGCTCCGACGCGAACGGACCCGTCGCGGTGAAACCCTCGCCCAGGTCGCCGCCCGGGCGAAGATCTCCGTGCAGTACCTGTCCGAGCTGGAGCGTGGTCGTAAAGAGCCGTCGTCGGAGGTGCTGGCCGCGGTGACCGGCGCCCTCGAGATCACCCTGCTCGATCTCACCGTCGGAGTAGCCCGCGAGCTGCACACCCGGCGTGTCCGGGCCGGCCGTCCGACCGGCCCGGTCGCCCTCGCAGCCTGACCGCTGACCGAGCTGACAGCTCTTCCGCTCCTGGGTCATTTAGGTGCCGCCGGTCAGGCCGCCAGCGGCTTTCGGCTGGCGATGATCCCGTCCACCAATCCGTACGTCCGCGCCTCCTCGGCGGTGAAGATCTTGTCCCGGTCGGTGTCGGCCCGCAGCCGCTCCAGTGTCTGCCCGGTGTGCCGGGCGAGCACCTCCTCCATCTGCGCCCGGATCCGGACGACCTCGCGGGCGTGCAGCACGAGGTCGGGCAATGTCCCCTGACCCTGGGCCGATGGCTGATGCAGCAGCACCCGGCCGTGCGGGAGGATGAACCGCCGGCCGGGTTCGCCCGCGGCGAGCAGCACCGCCGCCGCGGACGCCGCCTGGCCGACGCAGGTCGTGGTCACCGTGGCCCGGATGTACTGCATCGTGTCGTAGATCGCCAGCATGGCCGTCATCGAGCCGCCGGGGGAGTTCAGATACAGATCGATCGGCACGTCGCTGTTGTCCGACTCCAGGTGCAGCAGCTGGGCGACCACCACGTTCGCCACGCCGTCGTCGATCTCGGTGCCGATGTAGACGATCCGGTCCGACAGGAGCCGGCTGTAGATGTCCAGCGCACGCTCGCCGGTTGGCCGCTTCTCCACCACGTTGGGAATGGTGTACGAACTCATGATCAGCTCCAGACCCGGGCGCCCAGCCCGATCGCGGCGTGCTCGGCGGGGCGGATGTCGGCCAGCGTGGCGACGACATGATCGACGAACCCGTACGCCTTCGCCTCCTCGGCCGTGAACCACCTGTCGCGGAGCGAGTCCGCCTCGATCCGTGCTCGCGGCTGCCCGGTCTGCTCGGCGATCAGCCCGAGCACGACGTCGCGGGTGTGCTCGAGGGCCGCTGCCTGGATCTCGATGTCCACCGCGGTGCCGCCGATCCCGGCGGAGCCCTGGTGCATCAGCACCCGGGCGTGCGGCAGGGCGTACCGCTTGCCCTTGGTGCCGGCCGAGAGCAGGAACTGGCCCATGCTGGCGGCCAGTCCCATCGCCAGCGTGCTGACGTCGTTGGGAATCAGCCGCATCGTGTCCATGATCGCCAGGCCGGCCGACACCGATCCGCCGGGTGAGTTGATGTAGAGGCTGATGTCGCGCCGGCTGTCCTCGGCCGACAGCAGCAACAGCTGGGCGCAGATCCGGTTGGCGATCGCGTCGTCCACCTCGCTGCCCAGGATCACGATCCGTTGGTGCAGCAGCCGGGCGGCCAGCTGGTCGTCCAATGGCCCGACCGCGGGCCCTTCGTCTCGCATGGTCATCTCGCGTGGGTTCATGCCGACCAGCCTGGACCGGTGATCGCCGCCGGCCCAGGGCGTACTGCCGACGGCAGATCTGCCCCCGGTTGATCAGCTGGGGGTTGATCAGCTGTCGGCAGAATGGTCCAGGTCGTCGACGCGGCCGCTGATCGCGCCGGCCCAGTCTTCGGGGTCACCGCCGTGCTGCTGACCCTCGAGCTTGATCACGTGCAGCACGGCGTTGATCAAGGCCAGGTGGGTGAAGGCCTGCGGGAAGTTACCGAGCTGCTGACCCGTGTGCGGATCGATCTCCTCCGCATACAGCTGGAGATTCCCGGCGAAGGACAGCAGCTTCGCGCAGAGTTTGCGGGCCCGGTGGTACTCGCCGATCTCACACAGCGCCGACACCAGCCAGAACGAGCAGATCGTGAAGCTGCCCTCCTCGCCGGAGAAGCCGTCGTCGGTCTCCTCGACCTTGTAGCGCAGCACGAGATCGTGCACGGTCAGCTCGTCGGCGATGGCCAGCACGGTGTTCCGGATCCGCTCGTCGTCCGGCGGCAGGAAGCGGACCAGCGGGGCGAGCAGCAGCGACGCGTCCAGCGCCTTGCTGCCGTAGTACTGGGTGAAGACGCCGCGCTCGTCGACCCCGTTGGCGAGGATGTCGTCCTTGATCTCCTGGGCGGCCAGATCCCACTCCGCCGCCTTCGCGTCCTCACCGGTCATCCGGGCGATCCGAGCGCCACGGTCGACCGCCACCCAGCACATGATCTTGGACGAGGTGAAGTGCTGCAGCTCGCCGCGCACCTCCCAGATACCGGCGTCGGGCTCGCGCCAGTACTTCAGGGCCTCGCTCACCTCCTTGTCCAAGATCAGCCAGATCCGGTTGTCCAGGTGGTCGGCCGCCTTGAAGTGGAGATAGACCGAGTCCAGCAGGGCGCCCCAGACGTCGTGCTGTTTCTGGGCGTACGCGGCGTTGCCGATCCGCACCGGGCGCGAGTTCGCATACCCGGGCAGATTGTCCAGCTCGAACTCGGTGAGCTCCTTCTCCCCGCCGATGCCGTACATGATCTGGATGTCGTCATCCCCGGCGACGAGGTCGGCGATGAAGGAGAAGAAGTCGACGGCTTCCCAGTCGAAGCCCAGCGAATAGAGGCCCCAGAGGGCGAAGGTGGCGTCCCGGATCCAGGTGTAGCGGTAGTCGTAGTTCCGGTTGCCGCCGGGCGTCTCGGGCAACGAGGTGGTGCCGGCCGCCGTCACGGCGCCGGTCGGCGCATAGGTCAGGCCCTTCAGGGTGAGTGCGCTGCGCTGCAGGTAGTTGCGCCACGGATGATCGGGGAAGCTGCCCCGGGCCAGCCAGTGCTGCCAGTGGTGGGCGGTCCACACCTGTCGCCGGTACGCTTCCGCGAAGTCCATCGGCGGCGGCGCGCCGCCCCAGGAGAGCGCCACGTAGCGGACGTCACCCTCTTTGAGCAGCGTTCGGGCACTGGCCTGGCCGCCCTCGAAGCCCAGCTTCAGATCGCTGGTCAGGGTGAGCTGGAGATCACTGCCCTCGGCCGTGGCGACCGCCTGATAGTAGCCGTCGCCGGTGTAGTCCCAGCGGACGTGCTGGCGGCCGTAGTCCGGCACGGGCTCGCAGTCCATGATCGTCTGCACCTCGCCCGAGGCGCAGCGGATGGTGCGTAGCAGGATGTGCTCGGCCTCGTAGTCGTTCGGCGTCCGACGGTACGTCCGCGAGCGGTCCGCGTCGTGGTGCCAGGGCCCGATCAGCAGGGCATCCCGGACGATGATCCAGCCGCTCGGCGTGCCCCAGCTCGTCTCCAAGATCATGGTCCCCGGCAGATACCGCACATCGGCCGGCACGGCGATGTCGACCGGTGCGACCTTGAACGAACCCGCGTGCCGGCCGAGCAGCCGGGCGAACACGCTGGCTGCGTCGAACCGTGGCACGCACATCCAGTCGATGGACCCGCCCGGGGAGACGAGTGCGGAGACCTCGCCGTCGCTGAGGAAGCCGTAGTCGCCGATCGGCACGGCGCGGGCGTGGATGGGCCGGTGCGACGTGATGGTCGCCGGCCGTGTGCTCGGCTGGGTTCTTGTGTGCGGACGCGGACTTCGCCATGCGAGAAGCATTTCCCGCCGCCGAGCCGCTGGCAAGTGATCAGCCACGGCCAGATCGGTTCGACGAACAGGGCGCGCCGGGCCGTCGGACGTACGAGAATGTCCGCGAGCGTCTCTTGCAGCGGCAGAGAGTGCCGTCCCGCACCCCGACGACGAGGAGTGTCATGAAGGTTCTGCGCGTGCTGGGTCTGATCTTCGGCATTCTGCTGCTCCTCACCGGCGGTGCGCTGATGGCCGGGTCGGCCGTGGTGGCGAAAGGGTCGGACACGGTCCAGCAGCAGATCGCGGCCCAAGGACTGAAGGGACCGGTCAAGGCGACGGTGGTGCGGGTCCGCGACGGTGTCTACACGGTGAAGTTCAAGGCCGAGGACGGGAAGACCTACACCGTGCAGGCCGAGTCGGCGATGGCGACGCCGCCGAAGTCGGGGGACACCGTGTCGGTCTTCTACCAGGCCGACGACCCGACCTCCGCGTTGATCTCCAACGCTCCGGTCGGCGCGCTGACCGGGATCGCGGGCACACTCCGGACCGCCGGGATCATCGCCCTGGTGATCGGCGGGCTGCTCCTGATCGGGGCGATTCTGGGCTTCGTGTTCGGCAAGAAGTCGGCGCCGGCCGTCGTGGCCCAGTCTCCGACACCGCAGTATCCGACACCGCAGTATCCGACACCGCAGTATCCGACACCGCAGAATCCGGGTCAGGGTGGCTACCCGGTCCCGGTGCAGAACTACCCGGCTCAGCAACCGACCTACCAGCCCCAGGGAAACGAGCCCCAGGGCTACCCACAGCAGCAGCCGCAGAGCTACCCGACTCCGCCGCCCTACCCGCCCCAGCCGCCGAACTCATCGGCTCGGTAGGCCTCGGCGCCGGGTGGCTCAGTAGGAGCCGATGCCCACCCGGCGGGTGATCAGCTCACCCCGGGCGTACGTCCCGATCTCGTGGGTCGCGATGCCGTCCATCGCCGCGCCGACACCGCCGCCGAGCAGCGGAACGCCGGCGGACGATCGCCAGTGCGACGTTCTTGCCGCCCACCCGGGCGGTCAGGTCGTGCAGCACGTGCTGGGCCACGGTGGCGTCCAGCACGGGGTCGAACATCGGCGCGGTGGCCACCGCGAGCGGCGAGGTCGGCAGGGTGCCGTCGATGATCCGCCGGGCCAGCTGCTCGCCGCCCAGCAGGCACATGATGAGCGCGGTTCGGACGCGGTTGTCGTCGAGGTCGTAGCCGCGGAGATGGGCGAGGGCTGCCACCATCCGGGTCTGCAGCAGGGCGACCCCGGTGACGTTGGCCGGCAGCATGATCGGCAGGACGGCGATCCCGCCGAGGTTGGTGACGAAGCCCTGCACCGAGGCCAGTCCGACGTGGACGTCGACGACGCCGCGGATGGCGTCTTCGACGGAGCCGCCGTGCCGGAGCAACTGCTTGGCCGCGGCGGGCTTCGCGCCCGGCAACCGGCCGGATCCGTCGATGGCCAGCTCCAGCAGCCGGCGCAACACACCGCCTGCGGCATGTGGCGTGGACCTGACCACCGGCCCGAGACCGCGGCCGATCATTCGACCGACGCTCTCCGCTGCGGGCATCCCGGCTCCAAACTCGACGTGTTGCTCTGACCTGGGCCGGACGGCCGCCTCCGAGACAATCGGGCGACTGGCCGGAACCTGACGATCTCAAGGGTAGTTGCCGATCAGGGTGGTACCGCCGGGCATTCCCCCGATCCTGCCCTGACTCCGGCGAGGGCGGTCGAGACAATGTGGTCCATGGAGCCCCGACCGACCCTCGACGGCGGGCCCTTCGGACCCCCCAGGCACTGGCGGCGCACCGACCTGATCGCCGTGTCGGAGGGATTCGACGCCGATCTGGTGGAGATGGCGTACCGGCACGGGGTGTTCCCGATGCCGACCGGAAACGCGATGGGTTGGTACTCCCCGCTGGACCGGGGGATCCTGCCGCTCGGCCGGCTTCGCGTGACCAGGTCACTGCGCAAGTCGGCGCGCACCTACGAGATCCGGGTCGACCACGCCTTCGCCGAGGTGTTGGCCGCGTGCGGCGACCCGGCACGCCCGAACGGCTGGATCGACGACGACATCCGGCGGGTCTATACCCAGCTGCACGAGGACGGGATCGTGCACTCGGTCGAGGCATGGACCCGCGACGGCGAGCTGGCCGGTGGGCTGTACGGGGTGAGCATCGGCGGGCTGTTCGCCGGCGAGTCGATGTTCCACCGGCCGGACATCGGCCGGGATGCCTCGAAGGTCGCCCTGATCGGTCTGGTCGAATTGCTCGCGGCCGACGGTGCGGACCGGCTGCTCGACGTGCAGTGGCGGACCCCCCACCTGGAGTCGCTCGGGGTCATCGAGGTCTCGCGGGAGGACTATCTGGTTCGCCTCGAGCGTGCGCTCGTCGTTCCGCCCCCGATCTGGAGGTGATCGGCGAGGCGCTGCCCTCGGTCGGGGACGCGCCATAATCACAGGCATGCCCGAGATGCCGGAGGTCGAGTCGCTCGCGCGCTTCCTGACCGAGAAGTGCGTTGGCCGGGTGATCGCCCGGGTGGACCTGGCCGCGTTCAGCGCGCTGAAGACGTACGACCCGCCGCTGTCCGCGCTGAGCGGCCTGGAGGTCGAGAGCGTCAGCAGGCACGGGAAGTTCATCGACATCTCCGCCGGCGGTCTGCATCTGGTCTTCCACCTGGCTCGAGCCGGGTGGCTGCGTTGGAAGGACGTCCTGCCGGCCGGTCCGACCAGGCCCGGCAAGGGGCCGCTCGCCCTCCGGGTGCGGCTGGACGATGACTCCGGATTCGATCTCACCGAGGCGGGCACCCAGCGCAAGCTCGCGGTCTACGTCGTCGATGACCCGCAGGCGATCCCGATGGTCGCCACGCTCGGACCGGATCCGCTCGGCCCGGGCTTCGACCAGGCCGCCCTCGACGCGATTCTGGCCGCTGCCGGGCGGTCCCAGCTGAAAGGGGTGCTGAAGGACCAGCGCACCATCGCCGGGATCGGCAACGCCTACTCCGACGAGATCCTGCACGCCGCGAAGCTGTCGCCGTTCAAGCCGGCCAACGGGCTGACCGAGCAGGAGCGGACCACCTTGTACGCCGCGATGCGCTCGGAGCTGACAGGGGCGATCGGCAGAGCCGAGGGACTGGCCGCCAAGGACCTCAAGGCCGAGAAGAAGTCCGGCCTCCGGGTGCACGGCCGGACCGGCGAGAAGTGCGATGTCTGCGGCGACACCATCGCCGAGGTGTCCTTCGCGGACTCGTCGCTGCAGTACTGCCCGACCTGCCAGACCGGCGGCAAGAAGCTCGCCGACCGCCGACTGTCGAGGTTGCTGAAGTAGGCGCGAACCCGCACGCGGGTGAGCGTCGGGAAGGTCGCCGAGCGGGGGCGAACCCGCAGAACTAGCGCGCGATCGTGATCCGATCGTTCGGTCGCAGGTAGGCCATCACGATGACCAGCTGGTCCTTGGTGATCCCGACACAACCCGCGGTAGCGCCGGATCCCTTCACGTGCAGGAAGATCCCGCTGCCGCGGCCGATCACCCGGGTGTCGGGCGGCCGGTTGAAGTTGATCACCACGGCATAGCGGTACTGGCTCGGATAGGAGCTCAGCTTCTCCGAGGAGTCCCGGTCGGACTGCGGCAACGACCAGCGGAAACCGCCGGCGGAGGAGTTCCGCAGCGTGTTGTAGTACGCACTCCGTCGGTCCTCGACCCAGTAGTCGCCGGAGCGCACCCGGTGGTAGGGCATCGAGGTGTCCGGCGCCGATCCGTTGCCGAAGGTCTCGGTCATCGTGTACGTCCCGAGCGGCGTCGTCCCCGTCCCCTGCTTGCGCTGGGTGCCCGGCACCGTCCCGCCGTAGCCGAGTCTCGCTGTCCGGGTCAGGAACATCCGGTGGAAGCTGCAATGGCCGGCGAGCCTGACGTAGAACGACACATTGGCGTAGGTCTTGCTGGTCTGGTTGACGATCGTCACCGTTCGCTGAGTGGCCGTGATGGACGTACGCACCCAGTCGAGGGTTCGCGTACATGCCCGCCAGCTGCTGGAGGAGCCGCGGATAGGTCGAGGAAGCCGCGGCGGAAGAACTGGCACCGACCAGCAGCCCACCGACCACAGCGAGCGCGAGAGTGGATCGGACAAGAACGCGGGGGAATGGCACGGACTCACCTTTCGACGGCGACCAGCCCCCCGGATCCGGGTCAGCGTAACCCGCAGACATCGCCTTCGGTACGGGGTGCAACGCGGCTCGGCCGTGTTCTGCGCCGGCGCCGCCACGCCCCGGACCCGAAACTGTCGAGCTGCGACGTCGCCGTTCGGCGTGTCGATGTCCCAACCCGACACTTTCCGGAAAAGGGAACCGAAAAAGGGGGAGGGACGGGTCGGGCGGCGAACGTGTAGCTTGGGGCTCGTCCGATATCGGGAGCTCACACCACGTGGTGGGCTGAGAGGGCGGAGTGCGGCACCGGCAACCGGTGCCCAGCGGGTCCGCCGACCGACCGAACCTGACCGGGTAATGCCGGCGTAGGGAGCGCAGCAATGTCCGTCGACTCGCCTCCACTTCCACGTCCGCGCCCGAGGTCGGCACCGAGCGGCGTCCCGAGGCTCCGCTGACGCTGACCACCGAACCGCCGCGGCCGCTCGGCCTGGTCGACCAACTGGCGATGTGGGCGAATCTCGGGATCAGCCTGTTCGGTCCGCTGACCGGCGCGCTCGTGGTGGCAACCACCGGCTCGGTCGGCTCGGCCATCGTGGCGATCGTCGTCGGTTGTGCGCTGGGTGCGATGTTGCTCGGTGCTTCGGCCATCTTCGGCGTCACCACCGGGGCGCCGGCGATGGTCGCGCTGCGCGGGCTGCTGGGCCGTCGCGGCTCGATCGCGCCGACATTGCTCAACATCGCCCAGAACATCGGCTGGGCCACGATGGAGATCATCGTCATCTCCTCGGCCGCCGTCGCCGTGGCGGGCGCCCAGTGGCGCTGGCCGTTCGTGCTGTTCGCGGGGGCGGTCGCCACCGCGATGGCGGTCCGTCCGCTCGGCAGCGTGCGGTTGCTCCGCAAGATCATGGTCTGGCTGGTGCTGGCGGCCTCCGTGTTCTTGTTCGTCGAGGTGCTGCTCCGGCCGCGCCAGCCGATCCCGACCGAGGGCGTGCTCGGCTTCTGGCCCGGAGTCGACCTCGCTGTCGCCGGCGTCGTCTCGTTCGCGCCGCTGGCCGCCGACTACAGCCGGCACTCGCGGAACCGGCGCGACGCGTTCCTCGGCGCCTCGATCGGCTACGGCGCGGCTGCGGTCGCGTACTACATCCTCGGCGTCTTCGCGGTCGCCCGGCTGGGCGGGACCGACGTGCTCGGCGCCCTGGTGGCGCTCCCGGCCGGGGCGATCGCGCTCGGCATCCTGCTGGTCGACGAGGTCGACGAGGCGTTCGCGAACATCTACTCCACGACGATGTCGATCCAGAACCTGTTCGGCCGGCTCGACCGGCGGATCGTCGCCGTCGGGGTCGGCGTGATCGCCACGACGATCGCGGGCTTCTTGGACTTCGGCAAGTACCAGGCGTTCCTGTTCCTGATCGGGTCGGTGTTCGTGCCGCTGTTCGCGGTCGCGACGGTCGACTTCTTCCTCGTCAGCCGGCAGCGCTGGGACGTCTCGGAAACCTCCCCGGTCCGGATCGTCCCGATCGTCGCCTGGGCCGCCGGCTTCGTCGCCTACCAGCTCGTCTATCCGGGCACGGTGGCCGGCTGGGCCGACTTCTGGATCGCCGTCGACAAGACCATCGGGTTCACCGCACCGAGGTGGCTCGGCTCATCGGTGGCAGCGATCGTGGTCGGCGGTGTGGTGATGTTCGTGCTCGGAAAGGTGGCCGTTCGGGTCCGGAGCAGACCGGCCTCCGCATAAGGTGTCCCGGTGATCGCGATCGTGGCGCACCGAGGCTTCACCGCGCGCCAGCCCGAGATGACCCGGGCGGCATACGTCGAGGCGATCCGGTGGGCCGAGGCTACCGGGGCCCAGGTCGGGCTGGAGTGCGACGTGCACTTCAGTGCCGACGGTGAGCTGGTCTGCCTGCACGACCTGACGGTGGACCGGACGTCCACCGGGACCGGACGGGTGTACGACCTCGCGGTGTCCGATCTGCGACAGCTCGACTTCTCGGGCGGCCGGATTCCGGACGCCAGTTGTGACCAGCGTGCGCTGGTCACCCTCGCCGATCTGCTGGCGATGGTGTCGGCTGCCCGCAATCGTGGGGTCCTCGTCGACCTGGTCATCGAGTCCAAGCACCCGAACCCACGTGGGCTCGACGTCGAACGCAAGGTGGCCGACCAGCTGGCGGCGTACGGCTGGGACTCGGCCGGTTCCGGGGTGTCGGTGATCTCGTTCAGCGAGCCCGCGATGGAGGCACTGGGCCTGCTGCTGCCGGAGCTGCCCCGGACCTTCCTGATCCAGACCGAGCTCGGTCCGTGGGCCGACGGGCACCTGCCGGAGGGCGTCCGGATCGCCGGGCCGGACGTACGCCTGCTGGAGCGCGATCCCGGTTACGTCGCGCGGGCCCACGCCCGCGGAAATGCGGTGCACCCGTGGACGGTGAACACCGACGCCGACGTACGCCTCTGTCTTGAGCTGGGCGTCGACGGCATCACCACCGACGACCCGGCCGCGGTGCTGGACGCTCTCGCCGACGCTCGCTGATCGCGGCCCGTCGGCGAGCGTCGGGCGCGAGCCGGCCTGAATCAGAGGGCGTCCCGGCTGATCGGGCAGGACATGCACCTCGGGTCCGCCCCGGCCCGAGCCGAGCTCGGACCCGGCGATCGGGACGACCTCGATACCGGCGTCGGCGAGCCGGGCGTTGGTCACCTCGTTGCGTTCGTACGCGATGGCGATCTTCGGGGCGACACAGAGCGTGTTGTTGCCGTCGTCCCACTGCTCGCGCTCGGCGGTGACCGGATCGAGCCCGGTGTCGATCAGCCGCAGTCGCTCGATCTCCATCGCCGTCGCGGCGGCATCCAGGAAGTGCTGCTGCGGGCCGATCCACAGCCGACCGTTGATGCCCGGCCGGACCGGGTAGGCGCTCAGCCGGTGCGCGACATTCGGATACATCAGGATCGCGTCCACGTCGACCATCGTGCAGATGGTGTCCAGGTGCATGGTGGCCCGGTCCTGATCGATCGGCACCGCGAGCACGGTATGGGCGAGGCCGAGGCCGAACACCGTGTTCGCCAGCCGCTCGGCGCCTGCCGGAGTCGTCCGCTCGCCGACGCCCACCGCGATCACCCCGTCACCGAGCGCGAGCACGTCGCCGCCCTCCAGGTGCTCGCGCTGCCAGCCGTGGATCCGCTCCACACCGGCGAATCGGGGGTGGAACTCATAGATCAGCTCGGTCAGCTGGGTCTCGCGGCGCCGGGCGTGCATCGCCAACGACGTCACCATCACCCGGTCCCCGACCCACACGCTCGAGTCGCGGGTGAACAGCAGATTCGGCAGCGGATCGATCAGGAAGTCGGTCGGGGCGAGCAGCGCGGTGACCAGGCCCGGCCCCTCGACCTCGTCGTTACGCAGACCGGCCATCAGCACCCGGGCCAGGGCGTCGGGTTCGAGGCCGCCGAGCCAGTCCGCCAGCCAGCCGCGCAGGGCGTCGCCGAGCCGCAGGTCGGAGGTCGTCTGCTCGATCACCTGCTCGCGGGCGCCGGCTACGGCCAACGCCTCGGTCAGTAGTTCGCTGAGATAGAGCACCTCGACGGCGCGCGAGCGTAGGGCGTCGGCGAACGCGTCGTGCTCCGCCTGGGCCCGTTCCACCCACGGGATGCCGTCGAACAGCAGCGCGTCGTTGTTCCGCGGCGTGAGCCGGCTGAGCTCTGGCCCCGGGCGGTGCAACATGACGGTCCGCAGCTGCCCGACCTCCGAGCGAACGCCGATCCCACGAGGAGCCATGCCCAGACCGTACGCCGCGACGGCATGGCGTCGTTCGCCACGAGAACTGGTCCCTCGTCGGTCCCGCGGCCGGGCTGCTGAGCGTGGCGGATGAGTCGGGACCACGACGAGGGATCGGTTTTCGGGTTCAGGTCGTCACGGCGCTCCCGAAAAGCGCGCCGAAGCGACCGCTCCGGAGGCGTTAGCCTTGGGCGGTGAGTTCGCCCCGTCCCTCCGAGGTCAGCAGGCGGGGCGTCGCGTGCATCATCGCGGCGAAGGATGCCCAGGACACGATCGTGGCGACGGTCCGGGCGGCCCGGCAGCTCGTCGGGGTGGACGTCGTCCTCGTCTGCGACGACGGCAGCCGTGACGAGACCGGGACGTACGCCCATGGCGCCGGCGCGATCGTCGTCAGCCACCAGCGGAGCCGTGGTCGGGCGGCCGCGATCGAGTCGGCCGTGAATGCGCTCGGCGTGCTCGAGCAGCGCGACGATCTCCCCGAGGCCGGGACCCTGCTGCTGCTCGACGCCGAGTTGGGCGACGCGGCCACCGCCTGCGGCCCGCTGATCGAACCGGTCCTCCGCGGCGCGGCCGCGCTGACGATCGCGGTCCCGCCGGACGGCGGCGAGGCGAGCGACGACAGTTTCGCGACCGTGGCCGCGACCCGCGGCATCGCCGAGCTCACCGACTGGACGCCGCGGGCACCGTTGTCCGGGCAGCGCTGCCTGACCCGGCGCGCGTTCGAGCTGGCCAGCCCGCTCGCTGCGGGCTGGGGCGCCGATGTGGGTATGACCATCGACGTGCTGCGTGCGGGGTTGCGGGTCGTGGAGATCGAGCTGGACCTGCCCGCGCCGGCGGGCGATGGCGATCTCGGTGCGCAGCTGGATCGGGCGCGGCAGCTGGCCGACGTGACCCGGGCACTCACCGCGCGTGGCTTGGTCGCCAGTCGGCTCGCCGACCTGAAAGAGTCCGGCGGCGTCTCCGGTCTGCTGAAGCGGATCGCCAAGTGAAGACGGACGAATGACGGCGCTCAGCGGGCGGTCGTCGGAACCGGTCGAGGAGAGCGCGGTGCCGACCTACGCGCCGACGTACTGGTATCGCAATCATCGCTACGGGCTCGCCGGGATCATCGGCGCGACGTTCCTCACCGTGCTGACCGGCTTCCTCGGCAAGTCCGCGGTCACCCTGACCCTCGGACCACGCACCAGCTACCTGCCGCCGTGGTATCTGCCGGCCGGGCTGATCCAGCCCAACGAGTGGGTCGTCACTGCGATGATCTGGATCGCGGTGATCGTCGGCGCGCTGGGTCTGCTGGTCTGCATCTTCGCCCTCGCCGACGGCTGGCTGCCCAGCTGGAAGCGACTGTTCGCGCTCGGCAGCGCGCTCAGCGTGGCCACCATCCTCGTCCCGCCCCTGACCTCCGCCGACGTCTTGATGTACGCCGCCTACGGCCGGTTGCAGTCGCTCGGCCGCAACCCGTACGAGATCACCCCGGCGGAGGTGATCCGCGGCCAGTTCGACCCGGTGATGCGCTGGGTCGAGTACCCCTGGACCGACACCCCGAGCGTGTACGGCCCGATCACCTCCTGGACCCAGCTGGCCGCCAACTGGTTGGGCGGGGAGAGCATGCACGACATCGTGTTCTGGCTGCAGATGTTCGCGCTCGTCCCGTTCGTGATCGCCTGCGCCGGAGCGGTCGCGCTGGCCCACGGCGACCCGGCCCGACAGGCCCGGGCGACGCTGCTGACGATCGCCAACCCGTGTCTGATCTGGGCTGTGCTGGCCGGCGCCCACAACGAGGCCCTGTCGGTGATGTTCGCCGTCTACGGGCTGCTGATGATGCGGAAGCACCCGTTCCTGGCCGGGATCGGGATCGGTCTGGCCGGCTGCGCGAAGCTCAGCATCGGGATCTGGGGGATCGCCATGCTGTGGGCCTACCGGCGCGAGCCCAAGAAGGCTCTGCTGGTCTGTGCCGGAACCGTGATCCCGATGGGACTGGCGTACGTCCTCTGGGCGCCGACCGCCTTCTTCCAGGTGCTCCGGAACGGGACGTACGTGTCCGTCGGCGGGTGGGCGAACCCGATCTTCCGCTTCCTCACCCTGTTCTTGGATCAGGACCTGGCGAAGATCGTGGTCGGTGTGATCGCGTACGCCGGCCTGGTCGTGATCGCCTGGATGCTGTCAAGGGTGGTCCCGTGGACGGCGGTTCCGGGGCTGCCCGAGGGTGCGGACCTCCGCCGCGACCCGCTCACCATCGCGGTCCGGACGTCGCTGGTGCTGTCGGTGGCCTGGCTGGTCACCTCGATGTACACCCTGCCCTGGTACGACCTGATCGCCTGGATCCCGCTCTCGGTGCTGGCCGCCTCCAAGCTGGACAAGATCATGCTGATGCGGATCGCGCCGCTCTCGCTGGCGTACGTCCCCGGGCGGGCGATCGACTACGGCGCCGCGCTGGACTTCACCGCTACCAGGATCCGGGACACCGTCTCGCCGATCATCCAGATTCTCGTTCTGCTGGCGATCGTGCTGTGGTGGAAGAAGCCGGATCGTCCCGAGCTGTGGCCCATCCGTAAGGAGCCCCGGGACGGCGCCTCCCACCTCGCGCCCTGAGCTCCCCGAGTATGTGCCCCGAGCCGACTGACTACCGGCCCTGAGCCGACTGACTACGTGCCCGGGGCCTGTCGCAGGTCGTACTCGTCGATCTCGTCCAGCACCCGCCGCCTTCACGTCCTCGGGGGCGAAGGACGCCCGGACGGCCCGCCGGGCGAGATCCGCCAGCCCGTCGGCGTCCAGGTCGAGCAGGTCGGCGGCGATCGCGTACTCCCGGTTCAGGGTCGTGCCGAACATCGGCGGGTCGTCGGTGTTGATGGTCACCGAGACACCGGCGGCCACCATCTCCCGAAGCGGGTGCGCGGCCAGATCGGGCACGACGCCGGTGCGCACGTTCGAGGTGGGCGACACCTCGACGGTGATCCCGTGCTCACGTAGATGCCTGAGCAGCGTCGGATCCTGCGTGCAGGACGTCCCGTGACCGATCCGTTCGGCCTTCAGGTCTCGGACCGCCTCCCAGATGGTCTCCGGCCCGGTGGTCTCGCCGGCGTGCGGCACGCTGTGCAGACCCGCAGCCCGGGCCCGGTCGAACTGTTCGGTGAACATCGACCGGGGGAAGCCGGCCTCGGAGCCACCGATCCCGAAACCGACCAGCCCGTCGGGGGCGACGTCCAGCGCGACCGATGCCGTCAGCTCGGCGGCCGGTTCGCCGAAATCGGCCGGGATGTCGAAGATCCAGCGCAGCACGACCCCGAGGTCGCGTTCCGCGGCGACCCGCGCATCCTCGATCGCTTCGCAGAACTCCTCGGCGGGGATGCCGCCGACCACCGACATGTACGGCGTCACGGTCAGCTCGGCGTAGCGGATCTGCTGGCCGGCCATCTCCTCGGCCACCCCGTACGTCAGCAGCCGGACGTCCTCGCCGGTCCGCATCAGGTCGACGACCGAGAGGTAGATCCGGATGAAATCGGCAAAGTCGGTGAAGCGGAAGTACGCGGCCAGCGCGTCCGGGTCGGTCGGCACGCCGCGCTCCGGGTGCCGGGCAGCCAGATCGGCGACCACCCGCGGCGATGCCGAGCCCACCTGATGGACGTGCAGCTCCGCCTTCGGCAGCCCGGCGATGAACTCCGTCAGATCGCTCACGAGCTCATCCTGTCAACCGGCCCGCGCACCGTGAGCGCCCGATCCGGCCGATCGGTGGTCAGCTGCCCGATCCCCCGGTCCAACCAGGACCGGATCTCGTCCGGGTCGTTGACCGTCCAGACGCACAGCCGGTCCAGGGGCAGCAACGAGCGGACCACATCCCAGTGCTCGGCCAGCAGCCGGTGCTCGACGGCCACCAGCTCGGCCAGCTCGTCGGACTGCTCGATGAATCGGGGGATACCACCGGCCCGTTCCGCCCGAGCGGCGTCGACGGAGACGAGTCGGCCGACGTCGGGGGCGATCCGCCGGCAGGCCTCCAGCGCGGTCAGGTCGAAGGATGTGAGGCGACAGCGGGCCCGGACCCGGTGGTCGTCGAGTCGGGCCACGACCCGCTCGACGAACTCGGTGGTCGGTGCCGCGGACGACTTCAGCTCGACGTACAGCTGCTTGTCGGGAGCCTGGGAGAGGATCGCCAGCACCTCGTCCAGGGTCGGAATGGTCTCGTCGGTGTCCAGCAGCCGAACCGCGGCCCGGTCCTGCGGCGTCAGGTCCCCGATCAGGCCGAACCCGGTGGTGGTCCGGTCCAGCCGCCGGTCGTGGATGACCAGCAACTCTCCCGCGCGCGTCAGATGGACGTCGAACTCGATCGCGTCGACGGCCAGCCCGAGCACCGATCGGAACCCGGCCCGCGAATTCTCCGGCCAGAGCCCGCGCGCACCCCGGTGCCCGGTGATCTGCGTCATCACCGGTCAGCCATTCTGAATCTCGGCGGGCGTGGCCGTGAAGCGACGCTTCGAGGCCTCCTGCTGCGCCAGCCGACGCAAGGCGAGTAGCAGCGGCTCGACCATGACCGTGCCGAGCACCACATAGCGCACGGCGGCCTCAGCCGACTCGCTCGGAACGTTGTCGATCTCCATCCCGGCGATCCCGAGCATCGCTTCCGCGTAGCGTTCGAACGCGCCGTCGGGCAGCGCGAAATCTGCGGCCCGGATGGCGTCGAGAGCCGTGGCGACCTCGGCTCGCAACGACCGGTTCTCCGCGCCGACCTGCCAGCCCAGCGCCGTCAGGGTGGCATCGACGTCCTCGAGGTCCGGCTCGTGGGCCCGTGGCTGCGACACGATCTCGTGGGCCGCACCCAACAGATCGAGGGTCGGCGCCGGCGGCTCGTCGATCAGCGCGAGCACCTGTCGGGCCTGGGCGAGCGACAGACCCGCCGGCCCGGTCAGGCCCCGGATCAGCCGGAGTCGGCTGACATGTGACTCGTCGTAGCGGGCCTGGGTGGCCGCGGTCAGCTCGCCGTCGTGCAGCAGCCCCTCGCGCAGATAGAACTTGATGGTGGCGACGGATACGCCGCTGCGTTGCGACAGTTCCGAAATCCGCACGCACTTGCCTCCGGCAACTAGATACCTATACTCTCCAATAATAGAGAGTACTTGTATCCAATCATGGAGGCGACCACGATGGCCATCAACTCGGCCCGGATGACTCACCGATACGAAGGCGAGCTGGTCGTCTTCCTGATCGGCATGACGATCAACCGCTGGTGGCGGCCCGACCAGTGGCTGCCGGTCTTCCTGGCGATGCCGGGCATGCTCGCCGAGCTCTCGAAGGACCCGACCTCGGGCTTCCTGGGCTACCGGCTGACGTTCTCCGGCGGCGGACCGCTCATTGTGCAGTACTGGAGCTCCCACGAGAAGCTGTACGGCTATGCCAGCGCCCGTGAGGCGTCGCACCGACCCGCCTGGACGGCGTTCAACCGGCGGGCGCGGAAGCATCGGGGAGCCGTCGGGATCTGGCACGAGACCTATCAGGTGGCTCGCGCGGAGAGCATCTACGCCGGTACGCCGACGATGGGTCTGGCCAAGGCCACCGAGCTCGTGCCGGTCGGCAGCCGAGGCGACCGGGCCGTGGAGCGGCTCGCCGCCGGGTCGGCGACGGTCGACGGCTGATCGTCCGGCACGTCGAGTAAGGGGGTAGGTCGGGTTAGGGTCGGGCGAGCAGCCGGGAGCAGCCCGGTCCGGGCCGGGGGAGGAGCAGCCATGTCCGGCACAGCTCCGCCGGTCACCGACGCCCCGCCCACGCCGACCGACCCGCCACCACAGCCGGTGGAGCCGCGGATCCGCCGACTGGTCGCCGGCCTGGTCCTCGGCCTCGCCTGCGTGGTCGGACTGGCCGTGATCGGGCTGGTGGCCGAGTACGACGGCGCCGACCGAATGCCCACCGGACCGGCGCTGGCCCCGCCCAGCCCGACCCCCGTCGGCCTGCAGTTCGACCAGAGCACGCAACGGGCGACGTACGCCAACATCGATGTCACGCTGCCCGGGTCGCCTTACCTGTGCTCGATGAAGCCTGAGGCCTCGCCACCGTTCGAGCAGGCCCTGACCTGCAATGAGGTCGTGCACGCCAACTACGCGAAGGATCACTCCTGGAGCGCCGACGCCGCCGTCGCGCTGGTGCCGAGCAGTGTGGCGAAGCCCTCGCCGGATGACACGGCTGTGGCCATCTTCAGCTGGCTGCGAAAGACCGGGTACCCGGCTGACGCGACGGTCAGCAAGTACGAGCTGACCTCGCTGGCCGGCCACGACGACGCCTACGTCCTCTCCGCCCGGATCAACGTGTCGGTGCCGAAGCTGCCGACGACGTACGACGCAGCGGTGGTCGTGGTGATGACCGCGAAGGACAACCAACAGGTCGTGTTCTACTCGCTCCGGCCGAACGACGCGAGCGCCGCGGGGCTGAAGGCCGTGCAGGCGTCCGGTCGATCAATCACGATCTCCTGAGCCGACGGGCGCGTCGGCCTCGACGGCCACCTCGTGCTCGGCGAGCTCGGCCAGCTCGAGCGTGCTGGCCCCCTGCTCGATGGCCCGCCGGATCGCCCGCGGCACCCGGAGGACCAGGGCGCCCGGCGCGATCTCGGCCGTCATCGAGCTGCACAGCCCGATCGTGTCGCCGTCCAGCTGGTAGCTGTCCGGCGGGTCGACACTGATCCGAACCCGGGAGCCGGTCAGCCGATCCAGCTGATCGTCGTCGCGGTTCTGCCGGGTGACGACCTTGGTGATCAGCCGGGCCCAGTCCCGCGGGCTGCGCGGCGAGGCCACCACCACGTCCAGCGCTCCGTCGTCGGGTCGGGCCTCCGGCAGCAGCGCGATGTTGCCGGTGACCACGCCGACATTCCCGATCACCAGGACATGGGCCCGGCGGCGCAGCGGCGGCTCGCGGTCGATCCGTACCGTCGCGTGCAGCGCAGGGTGATTGGCGTGCTTCGCCGCCGACACGAAGTACGCGGCCGGTCCGACTGCGCGCTTCAGGTCCGGGTTGGTGCCCTCCATGATCACTGCGTCGATGCCGATCCCGGCCATCACGGCGAAGTGCTCGTACGGACCGTCGTCGACGCTGAGCCGGACCAGGTCGATCGGCTTGTCGACTCCGTCGAAGGCGACGCTGAGGGCGGCGGCCTCGTCCAGCGGGATGCCGATGTTCTTCGCCAGCAGGTTCCCGGTGCCGGCCGGGACCAGCCCGAACGGGATTCCGGTGCCGGCCAGCCGGTCACAGATCACTCGGACCGTGCCGTCGCCGCCGGCCCCGAGCACCAGGTCGACGCCCTCGGCGACCGCACGCTCGGCCATGGCTCGCCCGGGATCCTCGGCCGTGGTTTCCAGCCAGAGCGCCCGCTCCCAGCCGCGGCTGGCCAGCTCGTAGTCGACGTGGCGGCGGAAGGTCGCCCAGTCGGTCACCTTCGCCGGGTTGTAGATGACCGCGCAACGCTTCCGGGTGCGCTCCGGGACGGTGAACATCTCGGTGACCAGCTCGTGCGGGATCGGAACCGCGATCCCGGCGATCAGCAGCGCGCTGCAGGCAGCGAGCGCGCCGTACAGGCCGCCGCCGACGATGTCGCTGATCCAGTGCGCGGCGAGGATCCACCGGTCCACCGCGACCGCCGCGACGATCGCGATGCTGCCCCCGAGCCAGAGCGTCCGGGCCCGGACGCTCTGCCGGGTGACGTTCAAGGTGGCGCCGATCCCGACGCAGAAGGCCACGGCGCTGATCGCGTGGCCGGACGGGTAGGCGTACCCGGACGCGGTGATCAGCTGCAGGGCGGTGTCGGGACGGTCACGGGCGACGAGCTGCCGCAGCACGAACCCGCCGCCCCAGGCCAGCACGACGATCAGCACCAGCGACACCGCCAGCTGCCGGAGCCGTCGGCGGAAGGCCCAGACCGAGATGCCGAGCAGGGTGAGGTACTCCAGCGCGGGCAGCGCGAGGAGCGCGAACGCCGACGCTATCTGGGCGACCACCGAGTCATGGGTCAGCGGCGGCGCCACGAAGCGCTGGTCCAGCGCCTGGATGGGCGGCCAGTAGAGCACCAGCAGGGTCCAGCCGACGAACCCGAGCAGCAGCAACGCGACGACCACGATCGACGATCGGGACGGCGGTTTGCGGACCATTCCTGCTCTCGGAGAAGTTGCGGCGCTGGAGTGGCCCAATCCTTCCACCTACGCCCGACTTGTCAGCGTCACAGATCGCTGTAGCGCGCTGTGACGCTGACAACTCGGTGGGGCGGCGCGGGCGGCGGCCACTAGGCTGGCCGCCGTGATCGACGTCAGAGTGCTCCGCAACGACCCCGAGCGCGTCCGCGCGTCCCAGCGGGCTCGGGGCGAGTCGGTGGCGCTGGTCGACGAGTTGCTGACCGCCGACCAGCTGCGCCGTGACGCCATCGCTCGCTTCGAGGAGCTGCGCGCTGCGCAGAAGGATCTCGGCCGGCAGGTCGCCAAGGCCGAGCGCCGAGGAGCGACCGCAGCTGTTGAGCCGGACCAAGGAGCTCGCCGACCTGGTGAAGAAGGCCGACGCCGCGCGGAACGAGCTGGAGGCCGCCTTCACGGCCCGGCTGGCCGAAGTCGGCAACCTGCTCGGCGAGGGCGTGCCGGTCGGCGGCGAGGACGACTACGCGGTCCTGGAGAACCGGGGCACGCCGCGCGACTTCGCGGCCGAGGGCTTCGAGCCGCGCGACCACGTCGAGCTCGGCCAGCTGCTCGGTGCGATCGACATCGAGCGGGGTGCGAAGGTCAGCGGGTCCCGGTTCTACTACCTGACCGGGGACGGCGCTCTGTTGGAGCTGGCCCTGGTGAATCTGGCGATGAGCCTGGCGACCGCGAACGGTTTCACGCCGATGATCCCGCCCGCGCTGGTCAAGCCGCGCGCGATGGAGGGCACCGGCTTCCTCGGCCAGGCAGCCCAGGACGTCTACCGGTTGGAGGCCGACGACCTCTATCTGGTCGGTACGTCGGAGGTCCCGCTGGCCGCGTACCACTCCGACGAGATCCTGGATGTGGCCGCGCTGCCGTTGCGGTACGTCGGCTACAGCCCCTGCTACCGGCGCGAGGCCGGCTCGCACGGCAAGGACACCCGCGGCATCTTCCGGGTGCACTGGTTCGACAAGGTCGAGATGTTCGTCTTCTGCGATCCGGCGGACGCGGATGCCGAGCACCAGCGACTGCTGGGCTGGGAGAAGCAGTTCATCGACGCCCTCGAGATCCCTTACCAGATTCAGGAACTGGCCAGTGGCGACCTCGGTCTGAGCGCGGCCCGGAAGTACGACTGCTGCGCCTGGATCCCGACCCAGCAGCGCTACCGGGAGATCACGTCGACCTCGAACTGCACCGAGTTCCAGGCCCGCCGGCTGAACATCCGGTCCCGGTTCGCCGACGGCACCGGACCGGTGGCGACGCTGAACGGAACGCTGTGCGCGATGACCCGGGTGATCGTCGCGCTGCTGGAGAACCACCAGCAGGCCGACGGAAGCGTCCGGGTTCCGGCGGCGCTGCAGCCGTATCTGGGCGGCCGGACCGTGCTCGAGACGCGCACGGTCTGATCGCTTCTTCATGATCGACTTACCAGCATGATCGACTCGGCGTCATGATCAACTCATTGCCCGGCCCGGGCTGGCGACCGGAACTGGTCGCGCTCGACATCGACGGCACGCTGGTCGACCACGACGGGACGATGCCGGTCGACGTCCGGGACGCGGTGCGGTTGGTCGTTGCCGCCGGCGTGCCGGTCGTGCTGGCCACCGGCCGGGCCTGGCACGGCACCCTGCCCGTGTTCGACGAGCTCGGGCTGCCACCGGGTCCGGCGGTGTCCTCGAACGGTGCTGTGGTGGTCCGCTACCCGCCGCAGGAGATCGTCAAGGCGGTCACCTTCGATCCTCGGCACGTGATCGAGCGGGTCGTCGAGCTCGCGCCCGACACGCTGATCGCGGTGGAGGAGATCGGGCGCGGCTATCGCGTGTCCGGCGACTTCCCGCATGGCGACCTGACCGGCGAGATGATCATCGAGAATCCCGAGCAGCTCGGATCGCGGCCGGTCACCCGCGTCATCCTGCGCGACCCGAACTCCTCCGACGCCGACTTCATCACGCCTCGCCGAGCACCTCGGTCTGCACGGCGTGACGTACTTCGTCGGCTGGAGCGCCTGGCTGGACATCGCGCCGTACGGGGTGAACAAGGCCACCGGCGTCGCCGACGCGGCCGGACCTGCTGGGCGTCTCGGCGGAGAAGGTGCTGGCGTTCGGCGACGGCCGCAACGACATCGAGCTGCTCAGCTGGGCCGGCCGCGGGGTCGCGATCGGCGACGCGCCGCCCGAGGTCCAGGCGGCGGCCGACGCGAGCGCCGACCGGTTCGCCGACGGCGGTCCGGTGGCCGAGCTGCTCCACTGGTTCGGCTGAGCTCCGCTCCGTCGTCAGCCTCCCGAAACTGCGGCGCAAACGACCATGCGACACGCCGAGGTGTCACTCTGCGACAGTGAGCGCCGCACGTGTCGCGGGCGGCGAGGCGGCGGCCGAGCGCGTCGCGGACCGCCCGCTGGTCCATCGTGGAAGCGCCCACCCAGGGCTGCACGGCTACCTGAGTGGGCGTCCAACCGCGAACCTACCGATTTCTGAGGAACTCGGCGATCTGCTCTCAGGCCGCATTTCTCTGGGGCCGCTCACCGTCGAGCACCCGGCTGGCGGCCAGCAGCACCTCGGCCGTGCTCGGCATCGGACGTACGCCCGCCCGGACCGGCGCCTGCCCGCTCCGCTCCCGGCGCAGGTGCCGCTTGACGGTGGACAGTGAGCAGCCCAGCCGCTGCGCCAGCCGCTCCAGGCTCTCGTCGGGATTCGCGGCCCGCAGCCGGATCACCTCGTCGTGGTCGACGGGACGGCTGCCGCCGGTCACTCCGGCCAGGGTGTCGAGGTTCTCCGGGTCGACGACGATGCCGAGCAGCGCTACGGATCTGGGCCCGCTGCGCGTGCCGTCGTGCCGCCGGCGTAGCCGGCCACATCGTGTCGGACGACGGCGTCGTACAGGCAGTCGGCGAGCAGCGGGCACCGCCGGCAGGCTCTCCGCCGCGTGCTGCTCGAGCCGGCGATGCGTCGCGGCGCTCGCTGCGGTCGCCGCCGAGGTGGGCGGCTCCTCCAGCAGCGGGTGCTGGAACACCGCGGCCTGATCGAGGCAGGCGGCGCGCTGCCGCGGTTCGGCCGGGAACGCTTCTAGCGCGCTGAGGGCATGGGAGGTCATTCGGCTTCTCCATCTGGTCGGCTGGTGATTGGCCAGAGATGGGACGCCGAAGGACCCGATCGGGTTCCGTGTCGGAGCCAGGGAACTTCGAAGCTGGGGATTTCGGGGCTGGGTAGGTCCTGGTCGCTGGGGATTCTGGAGCTGGGGATTTCCACGATGGCCGGTCATCACCGGCCAGGAGCGGATCTATCTACAGATACATCCCGCCGCTGCGTTGGTCGGCTCCGCCCTCGCTGCCGGCCGATGGCCGGCCGGCAGCGCCCGCCGCATCTGCTCCAGCTGGGCCCGGGCCGCCATCTGCTGGGCGAACAGGGCGGTCTGGATGCCGTGGAACAGACCCTCCAGCCAGCCGACCAGCTGGGCCTGCGCGATCCGCAGCTCGGCGTCGCTCGGGGTGGCGTCCTCGCTGAACGGCAGGGTGATCCGGTCCAGCTCCTCGACCAGCTCCGGCGCCAGGCCGTCCTTCAGCTCGGCGATCGAGGCAGCGTGGATGCTGCGCAGCCGCTGCCGGCTCGCGTCGTCCAGCGGAGCGGCCTTCACCTCCTCCAGCAGCTGCCGGATCATGTTGCCGATCCGCATCACCTTGTCCGGCTGTTCGACCATGTCGGTGACCGAGCGCTCCGCCGCGCTCCATCGTCGGTGCCGGTCCCCTTCGGCGGGCGGCCCCTCGACCGCCATCGCATCCGGGGTGACCACGTACACCCGGCCGTCGTCGGTCTGTCCGGCGATGCCTTGCGGCTGGCCGCCGTCCTCGCCCTGCGGAGTCGTCATGGGCTCGATCCTAGACAGCGGCACCGACGCCGCTCGGCGCACGGCCGACGGGAAAACCGGTGGAGAACTGTCCCGCCGCCTCCTAGGTTGGATCGGTCATGCACGATTTCCCGCCGGTGGTCCCCGGTGTCTCCGCTGCCCCGACTCCCGGCCTCTTCGGCCTGCCGTCGCGGGACTTCGGCGCGCCCGAGACCCGCGGTCCGGTGCGGTTCCTGCTCTGGCTGAACTGGCAGCAGGCGAGCACGCTCGCGGTGGCCTCGCTGCTGGCCATGATCGAGTTCTTGCCCGGCGCGGTGGGGCCGTTCATCGTCGGCACGATCATCGATCGCGGCATCATCGCCGGCGATCCCGGCCTGGTGCTCCGCTATGCGGCGCTGCTGCTCGGACTGATCCTGGTCGGCGCCGCGGCCGGGATCGGCCGGCACACGTTCATCGTGCGGACCTGGCTGGTCTCGATGTACGCCACCGCCCAAGCTCGTCACGCGGACCGCGGTTCAGCTGGGCCACGTGCTGTCCCGGCGAACGCCGGCCGGCGAGGTGCTCAGCGTTGCCGCCGGCGACTCGGACCAGTTCGGCGCGCTGAGCGAGGTCACCTCGCGGGCAGTCGGCGCCTTCGCGGCCTACCTGGTGATCGCGGGCATCATGTTGTCGACCTCGCTCGAGCTCGGCATCGTCGTGCTGGTCGCGGCACCACTGCTGGTGCTGCTCGCGCTGCCCCTGCTCCGGCCGATGCAGCGCCGGCAGGAGGTCGAACGCGACCGGACCGCCGAGCTGACCTCACTGGCCACCGACATCGTCGCCGGGCTGCGGATCCTGCGCGGGATCGGCGGCGAGCGTACGTTCGTCGGGCAACTACGACCGGCAGTCCCAGTCGACCCGGCAGGCCGGGGTCGCCGCCGGTCTCTGGCAGGCCGGCGCTCGACGCGGTGGCCGTGCTGTTCGCCGGGATGTTCCTGGTCGTGCTGACCTGGCTCGGCGCCGAGCGGGTGGTGGCCGGAGAGCTCCAGGTCGGCCAGCTGGTCAGCTTCTTCGGGTACGCGGTGTTCATGATCTGGCCGATCCAGACCTTCTTCGAGCTGGTCCAGAAGTGGGTCCGGGGGAGTGTCTCGGCCCGCAAGGCCGTCGCTCTGCTCGGCGAGCCGGTGCCGTGGTCGGAGCCGGCGAGCCCGCTGGCTCTGCCGACCGGAGTGGACATCACCGACCAGGCGTCCGGCTTCGTCGGTCGCACCGGCGTGCTGACCGTGGTGGTGTCCGCGGTTCCGGACGATTCGGCCGCACTCGCGGACCGACTCGGCCGCTACCTGCCGACCGAGGACGGCAAGCCGGCGGAGTCTGGACATCGAGGCCGGGGTGAAGGGCCGAGCTGCCCGGACGGCACGGGCGGCACGTCGCCGGAACCGATCCCGACGGGCGAGCCGGGACGCCGAGCTGGCGGGCGGTCGGTGGGGAGTCGCCATCGGATCGGTCGATCTCGCCGACGCCCGGCTCGTCGACGTACGTCGGCAGGTGCTGGTCAGCGACACGAGCTCGGCGACATTCGCCGGAACCCTGCAGGAGCTGGTCGATCCGCACGGGCGACTGACCCGCCCGGAGGCCGAACGGGCACTGCACACGGCCGCTGCCGAGGACGTCTTCGAGGCGCTGCCCGGTGGCTGGCAGGGTCGGATCGACGAGCGCGGCCGCGGGCTGTCCGGCGGTCAGCGGCAGCGGCTCGTGCTGGCCCGGGCGCTCGGGATGGATCCGGAGATCCTCGTCCTGGTGGAGCCGACCTCGGCGGTCGACGCGCATACCGAGGCGGTGATCGCCGCCCGGCTGGCCGATCACCGACGCGGCCGGACGACGATCGTGATGAGCGCCTCGCCGCTGCTGCTGCACCACGCTGACCGGGTGGCCCTGTTGGTCGATGGCCGGGTGAGCGAGGAGGGAACCCACGCGGAGCTGCTGGCCCGCAGTGCGGCGTACCGGCGGGTGGTCGTGCGGAGTCTCGACGACGACCTGCCCGAGGACGTCCGGTCGGAGGTCGAGCAGTGAGCGAGCTGACCGCGGAGCTACGTGGCTCGAGTGAGACCTGGCGGGACACGCCGCCCGACCGGCGGATCCCGGCCGAGCTGATCCCGCCGCGGGCCGGATCGCCGCGGTCTCGGCTGGCCGCCTGGCGTCGCCGGCATCAGCTGCGCGCCTCCCGGGCGGACGCGTTCTATGCCTCGTCCCGGAATCCCGAGCGCGGTCTTCCGGTAGCCGACGGCGGCGCGGTGGTCTCGTTCGTCAAGCGGCTGATTGCGGAGCGGCCATGGCTGGCCGGCGGGCTGATCATGCTGCACGCGCTGGCTGCCATCGCCGGTCTGCTGGTGCCCTATCTCCTCGGCCGACTGGTCGACGCGGTGACCGGACCCGGTGAGGGAACGGCCTCGACCGTGGAGCGGCTGGCGCTGACCGTCGCGGCGATCGTCGTCGGGCAGACCCTGCTGACCTTCGCGGCGCTGGCCACCTCGACCGTGTTCGGCCAGGATCTGCTGTCGGAGGCGCGGGAGTTCGTCGTCCGAACGGTGCTCGGGCTGCCGCTCGGCCGGGTCGAGTCGGCCAGCTCGGGCGACCTGATCACCCGGGTGACCAGGGACGTCAGCACGATGAGCGAGAGCGTCCGGTGGGGGCTGCCCGACGCGGTGATCGCCGCGGTGACGACCGTGCTGACGATCCTCGCGATGGTGTTCAACTCGTGGCTGCTCAGCCTGCCGCTGTTGATCACGCTCCCGGTGCTCGTGGTCGCCGTCCGGCGCTATCTGCGGCGGGCGCCGATGGGCTACATCACCGAGGGCGGGACGTACTCGCGGATCAACACCACGCTGACCGAGACCGTGGAGGGCGCTCGGACGGTGGAGGCGCTCGGGCTGGCGGCCGACCGGGTCGCGGAGGTCGACGACGACATCGCGGAGTCCGCGCAGGCGGAGCGTTACACGATGAGCCTGCGGAACATCTTGTTCGGCGCGTTCGGGCTCTGCTTCGACACCCCGATCGTGTTCGTGCTGGTGCTCGGCGCGGTCGGCTACGCGAACGGGCTGGTCACGCTGGGCCAGATCACCGCCGCCACGCTGTACATCCAGCAGCTCGTCGAGCCGCTCGACCGGCTGATCGAGAACATCGACCGGCTCCAGGTCGGCGTCGCCTCGACCTCGCGGCTGCTCGGTATTGCCGCGGTGCCGCCGGACCGGACGGCCGGGTCGGAGCGGCCGGTCGGCACCGAGCTGGTCGGCTCCGATCTGCGCTTCGCGTACCGCGAGGAGCACGACGTGCTGCACGGCATCGATCTCGACTTGCGGCCGGGGGAGCGGCTCGCGATCGTCGGACCGAGCGGCTCGGGCAAATCCACGCTCGGTCGGCTGCTGGCCGGGATCAACGCGCCCCGGACCGGATCGGTCACCGTCGGAACTGTGCCCGTGACCGCCCTACCGCTGGATGTGCTGCGGACCGAGGTCGCGCTGGTGACCCAGGAACACCACGTCTTCGTCGGCAGCGTCCGGGACAACATCGTGTTGGCCCGCGAGTCGGCCGGCGACGACGTCGTCCGACGCGCGCTCGCGGTCGTCGATGCCCTGGACTGGATCGATCGACTGCCCGGCGGCCTGGACACCATGCTCGGCGGTGGGCATCTCACCCCGACCCCGGCCCAGGCTCAGCAGATCGCCCTGGCCCGGCTGGTGGTCGCCGACCCGCACACCCTGGTGCTGGACGAGGCGACCTCGTTGATCGACCCGCGGACGGCTCGCCACCTGGAAGGCTCGATGGCCGCCTTGCTGGCGGACCGGACGGTCGTCGCGATCGCCCACCGGCTGCACACCGCCCACGACGCGGACCGGATCGCGGTGCTGATCGACGGCCGAATCGCCGAGCTGGGTAGTCATGAGGAGCTGGTCGCCGCCGGCGGGGAGTACGCGAGTCTCTGGCAGCGGTGGACCTCCTGATGTGCGCTGAGCGCGTCGAAGGGCAGTCAGCGTTCACCGTGAGAACGGTCGGACCGGCCGACTGGGAGCTGTTCCGTCGAGTGCGGCTGGCCGCGCTGGCTGATGCCCCGGAGGCGTTCGGCTCGCGGTACGAGGACTGGGTCGACGCCGAACCGGAACGCTGGCAGGCTCGGCTGACCGACGTACCGCTGAATCTGGTGTTGATCATGGATGTCGAGCCGGTCGGCCTGGTCAGTGCGACCGCGCCGGCCGACGACGCTGTCGATCTGATCTCGCTCTGGGTCGCACCGGCGGCTCGCGGCCGCGGCCTGTCCGACGAGCTCGTGCGCCGGGTGCTGGCCTGGGCCGGCGACGTCGGCGTCGGTTGGGTCCTGCTCTCGGTGAAGATCGCCAACGCTCCGGCCCGCGCGCTCTATCGACGGTCCGGCTTTGTCGAGGCGGGTCCGTCCACCGAAGACCCGACCGAACTGGTGATGGGCCGCCCGACCTAGACCCCCGTCCGCCGCCCCGTGCCCCGGCCCTCCCCTTTTCCGGAAACTGTCGACCTGCGACAGCGACACGCCGCCGGCCGATGTCGTAGCTCGACACTTTCCGGAAGGGGAGGGATCGGGAACCTGCACCTACGGTCAATCCAGCTCAGAGTGTCAGGATCACCTTGCCGACGTTGTCGCCGGATTCGAGCAGCCGGTGCGCCGCGGCGGCCTCGGCGATCGGAAATGTGGTCTGCCGGGCCGGCCGGATCGCGCCGGACTCGATCAGCGGCCACACGGTCTCGACGACCCGGCAGCAGATGGCCGACTTCTCCGCGGCCGGCCTGGCCCGCAGCGTCGTCGCCGTGACCGTTCCGCGGATGGTCATCAGCCGGCCGAGGTCGAGCGTGCCCTTCCGGCCGCCCTGCATCCCGATCACGATCAGTCGGCCGCCGATCGCGAGCGCACCGACGTTCGCCTCCAGGTACGACCCGCCCATCACGTCCAGGATGACGTGCACGCCGCGTCCGTCGGTCAGCCGGGAAACCTCGCTGGTCCAGTCGTCGCGGTAGCTGATCGCCTCGTCAGCGCCCAGCTCCTGGCAGTACGTCAGCTTGTCGGCGCTGCCCGCGGTCGCGATGACCCGCGAGCCGATCGCCTTGGCGTACTGGATGGCGAACGAGCCGATCCCGCCGGCCCCGCCGTGGATCAACACCGTCTCGCCCCGCCGGACCGACACCGCATCGAAGTTCGACACCACGGTCGCCGCGACCTCGATCAGCCCCGCCGCAGTGACCAGGTCGACCCCGCGGGGCGGCGGAACCACCTGACCGACCGGCGCGACGACGAGCTCCGCGTATCCGCCACCGGCCAGCAGCGCCACGCACCGGTCGCCCACCTGCCATCGATCGACGTCGGCACCGAGTGCGGCGATCGTGCCGGCCACCTCCATGCCGAGCGTGTCGCTGGCCCCGGCGGGCGGCGGATAGTGCCCCTGACGTTGCAGCAGATCGGCCCGGTTCACACCGGCCGCCGACACCGCGATCAGCACCTCGCCCGGGCCCGGCGACGGGTCATCCGCCGCGCCCAGGGACATCACCTCAGGCCCGCCGGATCCACTGAGCGTCACGACCTTCATGAGCGCCAGCGTGTCACAGCCGTTCGGTTAGGGTGGGTGCTGCCTCGGCCCGGCCGAGGCTCGGCGAGGTCGCATAGTGGACTAGTGCAGCCGCCTTGAAAGCGGCCGAGCGGCACAAACCGTTCCGTGGGTTCGAATCCCACCCTCGCCGCCGAGTCGATCCGGGTGATCATCGGGTCGATCGTCGAAACAGAAGTCGTCGAACAGAAATAGCCGAAGCAGAGTGGGGAGCGGATCCGTGACCGAGCCGGCGGACGAGACGTTCGAGCTACGAGCCCGACCGCCGGTTCGCGCGCTGGCGATCTCCGCGGTTGCCGCCGTCGCCGGCACAGCCGTCCTGGTCCTGGCCGGCCACCCCGTCGTCGTCGTGATCGGTATCGTCCTGCTCGCGTTCGGTGTGCTCCTGGCCACGGCGGCACTCGTCCTCGCCGCGCGCCTTCGGAGCACGGTCAGGTTCAGCCCAGACGGTCTGAGCGTGACCGGTGGCTCGGCCGTCGGCCGTCGCCGGCAGCAGAGCCTCGCCTGGACCGAGATCGCCAAGGTGGAGTCACACGGTCACCGGCTGGTGGCGCTCGCGACCGAGGGCGGGCCTGATCTGACCATCACTGTGCCGGACACCCGGACACCGACGTACGCCCGGCTCGTGGACTCGCTCCGGGTCCGGTTGGACACGAGCCGGGGATACCGCAACCAGGTCTGAGGGCGGGCCCTATCCGCGGTACGGCTGCGCCGTCGCCGCGACGTCCGGCTGATACTCGCAGGTCTTGTTGACGTCGACGCTCTGCGTCTTCGTCGTCTTCGGCTTGCTGGTCTTGGTCGTCGACGCGGAGCCGGATGCGCTCGGAGTTCCACTGGCCGTGGTCTCCTTCAGCGCAGCCTGGACTCGCTTGCGCATCAGCGCGAAGTCAGGGTCGGGGCTGAGGAAGCCGTCCTCGCCGTGCTTGAACACGATGCTGCGGACGTTCCCGTTCTTCGCCTTCAGGCTGAGGTCCACCATCAGCGGCAGGACCTCCTGCGGGATGTCGGTCCGGATGATGTCCTTGCTGGCCTTGGCGATCTGCTCGTAGCGGGCCAGCATGTTGGTCGGGTTGGCCTGCTTGATGATCGCGTTGATCACGCAGCGCTGGCGATCCATCCGGGCGAAGTCGTCCGAACCGTAGCGGCCGCGGGCGTACCAGAGGGCTTCGTTGCCGTCCAGGTGCTGGTCGGCTCCCGGATGAAGGTACTTCTTCGGCGGGATGTGCAGGTCGGTGTTGCCGCCCATCGGGATATAGGTGTTGATGTTGACCGTGATCCCGCCGAGCGCGTTGACCATCTGAGCAAAGCCCTGCAGGTCGATCAGTACGTAGTAGTCGACCTTGAGCCCGAGCGCCTCCCCGACGGACAGCTTGAGCGCGTCCGCACCGAGGTTGTCGGTCGGCCCGAGGACGTTCTTCGGCACACTCTTCGGCACGTTGTCGTACATCGCGTTGAGGAAGTACTCGGCGTTGTTGCCGTCGCCGTTGGTGAAACCGTTCGGGTAGTACTTGTGCAGCGCGGAGTCGGACGGGAACGGCATCCGCGCGGTGTTGCGCGGCAGGCCGAACAAGGTGGTGTCGCCTGTGGCGGTGTCGATACTGGCCAGGATCACGGTGTCGGTCCGCGTGCCGGTGCGATCGGGACCCGCGTCGCCGCCGAGCAGCAGGATGTTGAGCCGCGGCGTGTCCTTCCACGGGTCGGGCGCCTCGCCCTTCACCGTGGGCTGGTTCTCCAGGCTCGGCCGGGTCGCGCTCTTGGTGTCCTTGTCGGACTTGAACACGCTGTTCACCAGACTGGCCTGGTCGTAGCTGTAGCGCGCCGCAACCGCCATCGGTGCCGCCACGGCGAAGGCGAGCGCGCCGACCAAGACCGCGCCGATCGCCCGCTGGGCGCTGGTCGGCCGCCGGCGAAGTGCGAGATGGGTGGCGATGATCACGCCGACCCAGAGCAGCGCGACGACGATGAGCACGACGGCGAGCGTGTTGAGGACGGCCGGCCGGACGGCGACCGAGAGCAGGCCCTGGAGATCGACTGCCGCCCAGACCCCGACGATCAGCAGCACGGTGACGAAGGCGCCCAGGATGATCCCGCCGATCACCCGCCGTCGGGCGGCGATCAGTCCGAGCCCGGGCAGTGCGGTGCCGGCGACGGTGAACCCGACGGTACGTCCGAACCCGTTGTCGCTGCGCGCCCGCCGTGGCGCGACGACCGGCTCCGCCGGGTCACCCAGGGTCGGATCGAGCCGCTCGGGGCTGCCGGCTTGCTCGGAGCTTTCGGACGGTGCGGGCGGGTCGTCGGCAGAGCTGTGATCCGTTGGCTCGTCCGGCACCGGCGTCTCCTGCTCGCGTCGTGGCGGGCGACCCAGGTGCCGCGCCGCAGTTGGCTCGGACTACTGTACGTCGGCTGCGCGGTTCCGGCCGATTCGACGCGACCGGGCCCCCACCAGGGGTGACGCTCGGATGACCGAGATCGGTTTTGCCTGCCGGTGACCTCGGTCGGTAGGCTGGCCCACCGTGCCGTACGCCCGTTCCCGGGTTCGCGGCACGCCACGGTTGGTCGGGAGGCGTCGCCTAGTCCGGTCTATGGCGCCCGCCTGCTAAGCGGGTTGAGGGCACAAACCCTCTCGCGGGTTCAAATCCCGCCGCCTCCGCCACCACCAGGGCAAACGCCGCTCGGCCTGAGCAGGCCAGTGAAGACCGAGCACCTCGCCCTGACGCAGGCCGAGGGCGAGCGCGATCGCCCAGCGGGCGGCATTTCGACCCTCACTCGCGGCCTTGAGGATGCGCCGAACCTCCTCGACGGAGTAGGGCTCGACCTCCTGCTGCTCGACCTTGGGCGCGCGCGCCAGCGTGGCGACGTTCTGGGCGACCTGGCGTCGCCGGTGGGCTTCGCCCAGGGCGGGGCGGATCGTCCTGTGGACCTGATGCGCGGTTGCGGGCTTCAGGCCGGAGTCGATCATCTTCCGGTACAGCCGTTCGAGGTGCTCGGGTTCGAGACGTTCGAGGCGGTGGCGTCCGAGGTTCGGGATGAGGTGGTTGTGCACGGCGATCCGGTAGGCGTCGTAGGACGACCAGCGGATCGACGGTCGCGCGATGTTCTCAAGCCAGTGTTCGAGCCAGCTCGCGACGGTCCAGCGCACGCCGGCCGCCGGCAGGATGCCGTCGGTTCGCTTGCGCTCCAGCTCGCGGACCGCGCGCCGAACGGCCGCCTCGGACTTGCGCGCCACATGGCGGCGGTCTGCTGAACCGTCGTCTCGGACGCCGACGGTCACCCTTCCGTGCCAGCGAGGCTTGCATCGGCCTGTTGGCAGCCCGGCTGGCAACCTGCCGTACGGTCGGGTGCAGGTTGCCAAGGATCGGTTGGTACGCCGCCGAGCGCTACGGATACGCGGCGGGCGCGCCGCTCTCGCCTCGTAATGCGTAGGTCTGGGGTTCGATTCCCCAAGGCGGCTCCCACAAAAGCCCTAGTCAGCGGCTAATGATCGTCTCGTGCTCGTCAGTTGAGGCGCCAGAATCTCTTACGGCAGCCACAGGGCAGCCACAGCCACAGCGCCACGGGGCAGCCATGGGCAGCCTCTTCTCAGCGAGGTGGGGGCGCCGACGTTGTGCGCAAGCAGGCGGTGCGCTCACCGTTGCGGTTGGGTTCGGGCGGGAGGAGCCGTCGAGTCGCGGACTACCAGGTGGGTGGCCAGTTCGATGTGGCGAGTCCCGATCAGATTGCCGCCGATGAGTTGCGCAAGTGAACGCGTGGCGAGCTGGCCCATCTCGACGAGTGGTTGAGCGACGGTGGTGAGTGGGGGTGTGGTTCGGCTGGCCATGAAGCTGTCGTCGAAGCCGATGATGCTGAGTTCGTCGGGAACGTGTATGGAGCGTCTGCGAGCTTCTTCCATGATTCCCTGGGCGATCTCGTCGCCGGCGGCGAAGATGGCGGTCGCCCGGTCGGGCCGGTCGAGGAACTGGGGGGCGATGTCGCGTCCTGCTTGGTATTCGAAGCGGCTGTGGGTGATGAGGGTCTCATCGACGGTGACGCCGGCCTTTCGCAGGGCCGCGAGGTAGCCGCCGAGGCGGGCCTGGCTGACGTCGGCGCTTGTGGGGCCCGAGGCGTGGGCGATTCGTCGGTGGCCGAGGGCCAGGAGGTGTTCCGTCGCGGTCACACCGCCGGCGAAGTTGGTTGATCCAATCGTGACGCAGTTGGTGTCGCCGACGCGCAGGGGGTCGACGACGACGACCGGGAAGCCGTCCTCGACCAGGACCTTGATCGGTTCAAGGGAGGCATCGACGGTGATCAGGATGGTGCCTACCCTTCCGGACGTGCGTAGGCGGTTGAGGTCGAGCTCGACCTGGTCGTCTTGGACTGGCGGGCCGATGCTGACCTCGAATCCTTCGGCTCGGGCTGCGGCGGTTATCCCGTCGAGGACGGTGACCATGTAGGCGTTCTGCCACGTCGGGAAGGCAACCTCGACTACGCCTTCGGGGCGTGCGGGCCGGTTCACTGGCCGGTAGTCAGCGTCATCCAGTTGCTCGCGCACTCGGCGCCGGGTTGACGGTGCGACGTCGCCGCGGCCGTTCAGGACTTTGGAGACCGTCGCGACCGAGACGCCGGCTGCTGCTGCGACCTCGGCGAGGGTCGCTCGCGACTTCTCCATTTTCACTCCCTTGCGGAAACCTTTCGGGTCAGCGTAGCAGGCTCTGCCACGCTCGGACTACTCGATCGAGGCAGTTTTCTGCAGTTGTCGGACGCGGCACAGCCGGAAGTTTCCAATCTCAGCTTGGTTCAACATCGAGAGGGGCTTGACGAATTCCAGACCAGCCGATAAGTTTCCGACATCTTATTGGAAGTTACCGAAATCTCTCGGTACTGATCTCATGGAGGACCAATGACGTCTCCGATCACCAGCCGCCGCTCGTTCCTCGGCTTGGCTGCGGCTGCGACTCTCGGCACGATGGGCTTGGCCGGTTGCGGTTCGGCCGGCCCCGCACAACCAGGTAGTGCGGCCAGCGGTGGAGGTGGCGGCGACGCCACCATGTGGGGTCTTACCGGTGAGCCGGGGGAGTCCATCCGCCAGAACGCGGTGGACGCGTTCAACAAGGTCGGCAAGGGCAACATCGCGGTGACGTCGTTCCAGAACGACCCGTACAAGGCGAAGATCCGCACCGCGATCGGCGCCGGTCAGGCCCCGACCCTGATCTTCGGTTGGGGGGGAGGGATCTTGAAGTCCTACGTCGACGCGAACCAGGTCGACGACCTGACCAGCTGGATCGACCAGACGTCGGGGTTCAAGGCCAAGTTCTTGCCGTCGACGTGGGCAGCGGCGACCTTCGACAAGAAGATCTACGGCGTCCCGATCCAGACCACTCAGCCCATCGTCATGTACTACAACAAGTCGTTGTTCGACAAGGCCGGCGCCCAGCTCCCGACCTCCTGGGATGACGTGATGAACCTGGTCGGTGTCTTCAACGGCCAAGGGATCGCGCCGTTCTCCCTGGGCGGCCAGTCGAAGTGGACGTCGATGATGTGGTTGGAGTATCTGCTCGACCGCATCGGCGGCCCCGATGTCTTCGCCGCGATCTTCGCGAACAAGGCGAACTCCTGGTCCGACCCGGCGGTGATCGAGGCGTGCACCAAGATCCAGGACCTGGTCAAGGCGAACGGGTTCATCAAGGGCTTCTCCTCGATCGCGGCCGACACCAACGCCGACCAGGCGCTGCTCTACACCGGCAAGGCCGCGATGATGCTCCACGGCTCTTGGGTGTACGGGTCGATGAAGTCCGCCAACCCAAGCTTCGTCTCCAGCAGCCTGGAGTTCGGCAACTTCCCATCGGTGTCCGGCGGTAAGGGCAACCCCACCAGCATTGTCGGCAACCCGGCCAACTACTTCTCGATCTCCTCCAAGGCGACCGACGCCCAGAAGGCGGTGGCGAAGGCCTACTTCACCGACGGCCTGTTCACTGACGCCGAGGTCAAGGCCTGGATCGACGGCGGCCAGGTGCCGGTGGCCTCATCGGCGTCATCCCAGCTGTCCGGCTCGGCCGATGCGAAGTTCCTCCAGTTCATCTACGACTTCGTGTCCAAGGCCCCGAACTTCCAGCAGTCGTGGGACCAGGCACTCAGCCCGTCCCAGGCCGAGGAACTGTTGAACAACATCGACAAGCTGTTCCTGCTGCAGTCCAGCCCCGAGCAGTTCGCGACCGCGATGAACGCGACGATCGGCAAGTGACATGGCTACCGTTTCCCCCCTGACCCAGATCGGCGAGGTGACATCTGCACCGGCCCCCGACCAGGAGTCCCGTGCCAAGTCCCGGCTCGGCCTGCTGGTCCTGCCGGCGCTGATCTTCTTCCTCGCCTTCGCCTTCATCCCGATGATCGGGGTGCTGTTGTTGTCGTTCACCGACTGGGACGGCATCAGCCCGATCAAGTTCGCCGGCTTCCAGAGCTGGGCGGTGGTCTTCACCGACCCCGGCACCTACCATGCGTTGTGGCTGACCATCCTCTTGATGATCATCACCTGGGCGATCCAGACCCCGATCAGTCTGTTGCTCGGCGTCTTCGTCGCCGGCCACCAGCGCTACCGGGCGGCATTGGCGGTGCTGTACTTCCTGCCGTTGTTGCTGTCCTCGGCTGCGATCGCGATCGCTTTCAAGTCGCTGCTCGACCCGAACTTCGGGCTGGCGGCCGGCCTGCATCTGCCGTTCCTCGCCCAGGACTGGCTGGGTGACCCGACCCTGGCCTTCGCGACCGTGGTGTTCGTCATCGCCTGGCAGTTCATCCCGTTCCACACCCTGATCTACCAAGGCGGTGTACGGCAGATCCCCGGTTCGATCTACGAAGCGGCCCAGATCGACGGCGCCGGCCGGGTCCGGCAATTCTTCTCCATCACGGTCCCGCAGCTGAAGTACACCATCATCACGTCGTCCACGTTGATGCTGGTCGGTTCGCTGACCTACTTCGACCTGATCTTCGTCCTCACCCAGGGCGGCCCGGGCGACGCCACCCGGATCCTGGCCCTCGACATGTACATCACCGGATTCCAGGCCAACCAGATGGGCGCCGCCAGCGTGATCGCCCTGATCCTGGTCGTCTTCGGTCTCGGCCTGACCTACGGCATCCAACGCCTCGGTGGCACCGATCTGTCGGCCAGCCAGATGGAAGGAATGTGACATGGCCACCGCTGTAGCAACCGCACCGGCACCGACCGGATCGACCCGGGTCAAAGGCAAGATCAACTACCTGGGTGGCCTGTTCGGCTGGATCTGGCTCGCGATCATCATCTTGCCGATCTACTACATCGTCGTCACCAGCCTGAAGAACCAGGGCGACTACTTCACGTCCAACCCGTTGTCGCTGCCCATCCCACCCACCGTGGCTGCCTACAAACAGGTCGTCGACGCCGGCATCGGCACCTACTTCCTCAACTCGGTGATCGTCACCATCGGCACGGTCGTCCCGGTCGTCTTGTTCGGCTTCCTCGCCTCGTACGCGATCGTGCGCGGCAACAGCCGGTTCCTGCGGTACTGCCGGGGACTGTTCCTGTTCGGGCTGGCCATCCCGCTGCAGGCCACGATCATCCCGATCTATCTGATCATCACCAAGATCCACATGTACGACACGCTGGGCGCGCTGATCCTGCCCTCGATCGCGTTCGGGATCCCGCTCACCGTGCTGATCTTGAGCACCTTCCTCCGCGATGTGCCGAAGGAACTGTTCGAGTCGATGCGGATGGACGGCTGCACCGAGTGGCAGATGGCGTGGCGGCTCGCGTTCCCGCTGACCAGGCCGGCCATCGTCACCGTCGCCATCTACACGGGCCTGAACGTGTGGAACGGGTTCTTGTTCCCGCTGATCCTCACCCAGAGCCCGGACAAGCGGGTCATGCCGCTCGCACTGTGGGCCTTCCAGGGCGAGTACAGCGTCAACATCCCGGCCGTTCTTGCCGCCGTCGTGCTGTCCACGGTGCCGATCCTGGTGCTGTACGTCGTCGGTCGTCGCCAGCTCCTCAGCGGTCTCACCGCCGGCTTCGGCAAGTAACTATCAACGCGGCGGACCGGCGGGCCTCACCCGCCGGTCCGCGGCCGGCCGACACCATACCCATCCACCACGAGGAGAGCTGATGATCAAAGGCGTCAACCTCGGCAACTGGCTGGTCCTGGAGAAGTGGATGAGTCCCGACCTGTTCGAGGGGACGACTGCGGAGGACGAGACCGGTCTGTGCCACCAGCTCGGACCCGAGACCAAGCTGGAGCGGTTCCGTACCCACCGCAACGCCTTCATCACCGAACGCGACTTCGCCTACCTGGCCAGCCTCGGCGTCGACGCGGTGCGGATCCCGGTGCCGTACTTCGTGTTCGGTGAAATCGAGCCGTTCCTCGGCTGCATCGAGTACGTCGACAAGGCTTTCGACTGGGCCGCCGCGCACGGCGTGAAGATCATGCTCGACCTGCACACGGTGCCGGGCAGCCAGAACGGCTTCGACAACGGTGGTCTGTGCGGGGTCTGTCGCTGGCACCGCAGCCCAGGCGACGTCGAGTTCGTACTGGCCCTGCTCGAACGCCTGACCGCCCGCTACCGCGGACATCCGGCGTTCTGGGCGATCGAGGTTCTGAACGAACCCACCTCCGAGGAGCTGTGGACCGCCCTCGACATCCCGAACCGCTACCCGGCAGCCGATCCTGCCGACGCGGCCGGCTCCGAATCCGTGCCCACCGACTTCCTGAAGGGTTTCTACGCGGACGCCTACCGGCGCATCCGAGCCGCCGATCCGAACGTCACGATCGTCTTCCACGACGGGTTCCGACTTGGTGAGTGGGGCAGCTTCTTCAGCGACGCCGGGTTCACCGACTATCTGCTGGACGCCCACCTGTACCTGATGGCCCACACCTGGATCTCTGGTGAGGACGACCTGGACGGCTACCTCCGCTACATCGACACCGAGTTCCGGCCGGCGCTGGCGGCCGCCGCCCAGCATTCACCCCTGATCGTCGGCGAATGGTGCATCAACACCTCCGCCGAGACGATCGTCACCGAGGATCGACCCGCGCGACGCGACTACTATCGCCGCCTCGGCGAGGCCCAGCTGGACGCGTGGGGAATCACCGTCGGCTGGTTCTACTGGAGCTACAAGCTCCAGGTCAGCGGACGCGGGCTGGACGGCTGGGACTTCGGCAAATCCGTCGCCCTCGACTACCTCACCACCGAACACTTCACCACCTGACAGCAGACCGCGGCTCCTCCGAGAGGACCCGACCGGCCACCCATCCTCCTGATCCTCTGCCTCCACCGACAAAACGAAAAGGTCGCCGCCGAAATGCCATCCACCCTCCACGTCGCGACGACCGGAGCCGATCACGCCGACGGTTCCGAGAACCGGCCGTTTCGCACCATCAACCGGGCGGCGTCCCTCGCCCAGCCCGGCGACACCGTCATCGTCCACGAAGGTGAGTACCGCGAGTGGGTCCAGCCCCGTCGCGGCGGTCTCAGCGACCGGCGGCGAATCACCTACACCGCCGCCGCCGGCGAGCAGGTTGTGATCAAGGGGTCCGAGCGGGTCACCGGCTGGGACCGGGTCGACGGTGACGTGTGGACGGTGGCCGTGCCGAACCGCCTGTTCGGCACGTTCAACCCGTTCCTCGAGGAGATCGACGGCGACTGGATCGTCTACGCCGACGAGTCCACCCCGAAGAAGCACCTGGGCGAGGTCTATCTGAGCGGCACCAGCTTCTACGAGGTGACCACCGTCGAGGAGGTCTCCGATCCGCCGATCCGCACCGAGGTGGTCGACGACTGGACCGGGAAAAACGACCGGATCCGCAACACCGCGCAGACCCAGATGGTCTGGTACGCGGAGGTCGGCGCGGACCAGACGACGATCTGGGCCAACTTCGCGGGCGCGGACCCGAACGCGGAACGTGTCGAGATCAATGTCCGCCGTTCGGTCTTCTACCCGATCGAACACCACCTGGACTACATCACCGTCTCCGGGTTCGAACTCGCCCAGGCCGCGACCCCGTGGGCGCCGCCGACCGCCGACCAGCCCGGCCTGATCGGGCCGAACTGGGCGAAGGGCTGGATCATCGAAGACAACGTGATCCACGACGCAAAGTGCTCAGCGGTCTCCCTCGGCAAGGAGATCTCCACCGGTCACAACTTCGCCACTACCCGTCGGGACAAGCCGGGCTACCAGTACCAGCTCGAGTCGGTGTTCGCCGCCCGCCAGATCGGCTGGGACCGCGAGCACATCGGCTCCCACATCGTGCGCCGCAACACCATCTACGACTGCGGCCAGAACGGGATCGTCGGCCACCTCGGCTGCGTGTTCTCCACCATCGAGGACAACCACATCTACAACATCGCCCTCAAGCGGGAGTTCTACGGCTACGAGATCGCCGGCATCAAGCTCCACGCCGCCCTCGACGTGATCATCGGCCACAACCGGATCCACGACTGCTCACTCGGCATCTGGCTGGACTGGCAGACCCAGGGCACCCGGGTGTCACGGAACCTGTTCTACGCCAACAACCGGGACCTGTTCGTCGAGGTCAGCCACGGGCCGTACCTGGTCGAGCACAACATCCTCGCGTCCCCGGCGTCGCTGGAACTGTTCAGCCAAGGCGGTGCGTTCGTCAACAACCTGATCTGCGGCACGGTCTGCCTCGAACCGGTCCTGGAGCGACCCACCCCGTACCACGTGCCGCACAGCACCCAGGTGGCCGGCTACGCCGCGATCCTCGGTGGCGACGACCGTCACATCGGCAACATCTTCCTCGGCGGCGACCCAGCCGCGGCCTACGGACCGACGTCACGTGTGGCGCAGCGGGCAGACCACGGCACGGCCGGCTATGACGGGCACCCGGCGTCGGTGGAGGCCTACCTCACGCTCGTGGACGATCCCACCCGCGGCGACCACGAACGTTTCGCGAACGTCAAGCAGCCGGTCTTCGTGCGTGACAACGTCTACGCGGCCGGGGCCAAAGCGTTCGAGGCCGAGAAGGGGGCGATCGTCCTCAGCGGCAGCGACATCACCGCCGCCATCGTCGACGAAGGCGCCGAGGTCTACCTGGAGTCCCACCTACCGGCCGCCTTCGACAACGTCCGCATCGATACCGTCAGCGGAGCCGACCTCGAACGTGTCCGCTTCGTCGACGCCGACTTCGAGGAACCCGACGGCAGCCCCGGTCGTCCTGAGCGCCGACCTGGTCGGCGACGTGAAGACCCCGACCGGTTCCTACCCGGCCGGCCCGATCATTGCTCTCGCCTCAGGCAGCTCACGCATCCGCGTGTGGTAAGACGGACGCTCACTCCAACCCATCAGCGGCCGGGGTCGCCTGACCATCTGCACACCGCTCCTGGCAACCACAACCACCCCAACGAAGGGAAACGACACATCATGTCCCCAACCCCCACCCGCGACGACAAGTTCAGCTTCGGTCTGTGGACTGTCGGCTGGCAGGCACGCGACCTGTTCGGCGAAGCCACCCGTCCGGTTCTGGCGGCCGTCGAGGCGGTGCACAAGCTGACCGAGCTGGGCGCCTACGGCATCACCTTCCACGACGACGATCTGGTCCCGCCGGGCAGTTCGAGCGCGGAGCGCCAGCGGATCATCGACGAGTTCAAAGGCGCACTCGAGGAAACCGGGATGGTGGTACCGATGGTCACCACGAACCTGTTCGGTGACCCGGTATTCAAAGACGGTGGCTTCACCAGCAACGACCGCTCGGTCCGTCGCTACGCGCTGCGCAAGGTGATGGCCAACATGGATCTGGCCGCTGAGCTCGGCGCCGAGATCTACGTGTTCTGGGGTGGCCGGGAGGGCTCCGAGGTCGACTTCGCCAAAGATGTCCGCGCGGCCTTGGACCGCTACCGCGAAGGTATCGACCTGCTAGCCCAGTACTCGATCGACAAGGG
>CAVOZV010000006.1:0-50403 GCA_963701355.1 uncultured Actinomycetota bacterium
CGGGATCTGCGCCTTGTGCCGCTCGCCCTTCTCACCGGACCAGGCTTTGCGCCCGAGATCGGTGAGGACGACGGTCGGGCTGATCGTGTTCGCCGTGACGCCGCGGCCGGCCCACTCCGAGGCCAGCACCTTCGTAAGGCCGACCAGGCCGAACTTCGACGCGCAGTACGCCGCGTGCTGGTCCAGCGCGACACTCCCCGCCTGAGAGGCGATGCTGATCACCTTGCCGTTGCCCTGCGCGAGCATGATCCGTCCCACCGCCTGGCTCATCCGGAACACCCCGGTGAGATTGACGGCGAGTGTCAGGTCCCAGTCGGCCAGCGACAACTCCTCCGCCGGGGCCAGCCGGGCGACGCCGGCGCAGTTGACGAGGACGTCGATCCGGCCGAAGTGCTCGGCCAACTCGGCCACACACGTCGTCACCGAGTCGTCGTCGGTGACGTCGCACCGTCGTCCGACGGCCCGCTCGCCCAGCGCCGATGCGCGGCTGTCCGCCCCGTCTCCGGAGGCGTCGACGATGGCCACCCGCGCACCCTTGGCGACGTACGCGGCGGCGATCGCCGCGCCGATCCCGGATGCGCCACCGGTGACGATCGCCGTCCTGGATTCCAAGGAGAAATCAAGGTCGATCTCGGGATCGTCGTCCATGCCGGCTCCTTCGCCCGTTCGGTCTGCGCCAGTCAAGCGCACCAGCGGTCGGCGGCTCGCATCAGGGCACGATCACCAACCTGCCGCGGACTCGAGGGTCGTGAGATCGGTGCTGAACGCTGGGTAGCTGACGGCTCGCATGCGGTCGGCAGCGCGGACAGCCCCCCGACTATTCCGGTCAGCCAACGCTGCCCTGCGCGCGGCCCTCGTTGCGGGAGCGGATGGCGAGGGAGACGAAGAAGACCCCGGCGTACGTCCCACCGAACGCGAGACAGGACAGCGAGAGGCCATAGAGCAGCGTCGCGGGGACGTCGTTCGGCGCGATGATCATCCCGATCAACTGGGTGATGGCCATACAGATGGCCGCGGCCAGACCGGCCGATGCGGCCGATTCGCCGTGCAGTGCGAGGCGTGATGCACGTGCTGCGGATGATCGTCGGCGCGGTCCAGGTCGAGGGTGGAGTCGGCCGAGCGGCGGCGCGCCGCCCGACAGGCCCTCGACCTGATCGGCCGCGACCTCCAGCTCGCCCCATGACCACCTGAACGACGCACCAGAAAAGGGGAAACACCATGAAGATCCAGGACAAGAACTTCGTCGTCACCGGCGGCGGCAACGGGATCGGCCGCGAAGTCGTGCTCGGGCTGCTCCGCAATGGCGCCCGCGTCGACGCGATCGACCTGCGCTCCGCCGGGCTGGAGGAGACCGCACGGTTGGCCGGTGACCACGCGGACGCCTTGCACGGTTGGGAACTGGACGTCACCGATCAGGCCGAGGTGGAGAAGACCGCGGCCGAGATCATCGGCTCCCGCGGACACCTCGACGGAGTCGTCAGTGTGGCCGGCATCATCCAGCGCTTCGCGCCGTTCTCCGAGCTCTCGGTGCCGGAGACGGAGAAGGTGATGGCGGTGAACTTCTGGGGTCCGGTCTGGCTGGTCAAGGCGTTCCTGCCCGCGCTGGCGGGCCGGCCCGATGCCAGCCTGGTCGACGTCTCCAGCATGGGCGGACTGGCACCGGTGCCCGGGCATCCGCTCTACGGGGCGAGCAAGGCGGCGGTGAAGCTGCTCAGCGAGGGCCTGTACGCGGAGCTGCGCGACACGAATGTCGCCGTCACCGTCGTCTTCCCCGGTGGCGTGGCCACCGGGATCACCGAGAACTCCGGCGTCGCCGCGCCCACCTCCGCGGCGAGCGGGGCGGCGGCAGAGAAGATGGCGGCGAACCTCACCACGCCGCCGGACGCAGCCGCCCAGACCATCGCCGGCATCGAGAAGGGCAGCTACCGGGTGGTGATCGGCAGCGACGCCCGGATGCTGGACCGGCTCGCCCGGCTCGCCCCACAGCGGGCAACCGACATGATCGCCAAGCGGATGGCCTCACTGGTCGGCTGATCGGACGACGGCAGCTCCGCTCTGCCACGGAGTCGATCATGAGCTCGCGTGGAACCGACCGACCGGCCGTGACCACGGAGCATCCGTCGTCGGTGGCGGGTCACGCTGGCACGAGCAGGGCCCGCAGCGCGGCGTCGACCGCCGCGGTGCGGAGCGCGTCGTCGGCGTACTCGTCGGGGAAGAGCACGGCACAGTCCTGCAGGCCGCCGAGGGCGACCACCGCGCGGACCTGGTCCTCCGGACGTGGGCCGACCAGGACCGCGTCGAGCTCTGTCCGCCAGGAGATCAGCTGCTCGACCACGTCCAGCCGGGTCAGCACCTGGAGGTTGCTCAACAGCCCCCGGAACAGCGCGCGATGGGTGATGCAGAGGTCCCAGTAGCGCCCGACAATCGCCCTCGGCTCGTCCAGTCGTCCGGAGCGGACGTCGTCGAGCAGTGCCTCGCCGTCGCGGATCAGCGGTGCGATCAGGGCGCGGAGTAGGTCGTCCTTTGAGCTGTAGTGGTAGTACAGCGCCGCCTTGGAGATGCCGAGCCGCTCGGCGAGCTCACGCAGACTGGTCTGGGCATATCCGTGGGCTGCGAACAGCTCCAGCGCGGCCGCCTGGATCTCCTCGCGCGGGTCGCCGGCCAGGCGCGGCATCGTGCGGTTGCACCTCACTCGATCGGTTCGTGCCGTCACCCTATCGTCGGATCCAGGTCTTGACTAACTTGCCGCCAGGTAAGTAGCCTACTTACCGACAAGTAAGTACCCTGCGGAGGGCGGTCCGACGTGAGACAGCGAGCCCGAGTCCTGGTGTCCGGCGCGAGCATCGGTGGACCGGCCGTGGCGTACTGGCTGGCGAGAGCCGGTTTCACGGTCACGGTAGTCGAGCAGGCATCGCAGGTGCGGGGCGGCGGCTATCCGATCGACATCCGCGGTGCCGCGGTCGAGGTTGTGCGCCGGATGGGACTGCTCGATGCGGTCCGCGAGCGGCACATCGATACCCGGCGACTCGTGGTGGTCGACCGCTCGGACCGGACGATCGCGGTCGTCCCGAGCACGTCCGGCGCTTCGCAGGAGAACGCCGATCTCGAGCTGCGCGATCTCGAACTACCCAGGGGCGAGCTGACCGAGCTGCTCTACCGGGCCACGGCCGAGGCGGTGGAGTACGTCTTCGACGACTCGATCGCCGAGCTGGACGATGTCGGCGGCGTGGTCGAGGTGAGATTCCGCTCGGGTCGGATGGCGACGTACGACCTCGTGGTGGGGGCCGACGGTCTGCACTCCAACACCCGCCGGCTGGTATTCGGGCCGGAGCAGCAGTTCCACCGCTATCTCGGGCACTGCTACCTGGGGTTCTCTGTGCCGAACCGCTACGGACTGGACCACGAGGCGGTGCTGGCCAACGCGCCGGGCCGGATGGCCGCGCTCTACGCAGCCGGCAACCGTCCGCAGCTGCATGCCCTGTTGGCGATCCGCTGCCCACAGCCCAGTCGTGCCGAGCTGGCCGATCCCGCATTCGGAACCGGCATCGTCCGCGAGGCCTTCGACGACGACAGCGACAGATCGCGCTGGCTCACCGAGCAGCTCGAGCTGGCCGATGACCCGTTCTTCGACACCGTCAGCCAGATCGTCATGCCGGACTGGTCGCGTGGTCGGGTCACCCTGATCGGCGACGCCGCCGCTGCTCCGTCGTTCCTGTCGGGCGAGGGCACCAGCCTGGCTCTCGTCGGTGGCTACGCCCTCGCGGCTGAGCTGGCCGCGGCCGGCGGCGACGTTGCACAGGCGACCCGGGCGTACCACGACCGGCTGCGGGACTACGTGCGGCGCAACCAGGCGATCGTCTCGACCTCGCGCCGACTGCTGCTGCCGGACACCCGCGTCGAACTGGCGCTTCGCAATGCGGTCCTCCGGCTCACCCCGCTGCTGGTCCGGCTCGGCGTCTTCGACCGCGCGATCGGCCCGGCGGCGAACGCGGTCGAGCTGCCGGAGCAGCCGCCACTGGTCAAAACCTGACCGTCATCGGCGGAAATCGACCACTGAAGGCACGTTTCGACGGAGGGTGGACGATACCTGCGTGAGCAGCGAGCCGACGTCGACCGATCCGCCGCCGGTGGGACTGGTCGCCGGCACTGAGGACTCCACTCCGTTGGTGTTCCGGGTGGCCGTCGGGCCGGACAGCTATCTGCAGCTCGACGACGTGGTGCTGACCGTGCGCGACGTGCCGGGGATCGGCGCGGTGTCCACCGCCGGTGTGGTGACCCAGGTCCGGGCCCGGCACGAGGGGGCGAGTTTCGACTCCGACGTCTTCCTGATCTCCGACGGCGTGCTGCCCGCCCACGTCCAGGAGCTGGCGGAGGTGACCACCACCCGCGTCGATCCGGAGTGCTACATCCCGCCGCTGCCCGGAACTCCGGCGAGCCGCGCGTCCGGGGCCGAGCGGGACAAGGCGCTCTACTTCGACCAGATGACCAGCAGGGTCGCCGGTCGGGCTCGGCCGCGACGGCGAACCGATCTACGTCAACCTGGAGTTCCTCGACGGCACCCGCGGTGCGCACGTCTCGATCTCGGGCATCTCCGGGGTCGCCACCAAGACCAGCTTCGCCCTGTTCCTGCTGCACTCGCTGTTCACCTCCGGCGTACTCGGCCGACGCAGCCGTGAACGCGAAGGCGCTGATCTTCTCCGTCAAGGGCGAGGACCTGCTGTTCCTCGACCAGCCCAACGTCCGGCTCGACGACGACCTGCGCGCCGACTACGCCCGGCTCGGACTGGAGGCGAAACCGTTCGGTTCGGTCGGCTTCTTCGCCCCGCCCGTCCCGGGCGACCTGACCGGCCGGCCGCACGTCACCGGGCGTACGTCGGGGGTGAACGCCTTCTGGTGGACCCTGGCCGAGTTCTGCGCCCAGGAGCTGCTGCCGTACGTCTTCGCCGACGTCGAGGACGAGCGCAACCAGTACACGATGGTCGTCCACCAGGTCGCCGCCCGACTGCTGCGCGATGCGAGGCCGGCCGGCCGCGACGGGGCGGTCGCCGTCGACGGCACGACGGTTCGGACCTGGCCCGAGCTGGTCGACCTGATCGCCGACAAGGTCACCGACGACGCCAGCCGGACGACTGGGCCGGACCGGTCACCGGGCAGGGCACGGTCAACGCGTTCATCCGTCGGCTCCGCTCTTCGGTCAGAGCGCTGACCCCGATCCTCCGCGGCGACCTCACGGAGACCCCGCTGAGCGGACATGGCGGCCGGACGATCGACACCGCCGACCAGCAGGTCACGGTGATCGACCTGAACAACCTTCCCGAACGCGCCCAGCGGTTCGTCGTCGGTGTGGTGATCGCGAACGAGACCGCCCGCAAGGAAAGCGCCGGTGCCGGGGGCCTGTTGTTCACCATGATCGACGAGCTGAACAAGTACGCCCCACGCGAGGGCAACTCCCCCATCAAGGACCTGCTGCTCGACATCGCCGAGCGCGGCCGCTCGCTCGGCATCATCCTGATCGGCGCCCAGCAGACGGCCAGCGAGGTGGAGCGGCGGATCGTGTCCAACTCCTCGATCAAGGTCGTCGGGCGACTCGATCCGGCCGAGGCCGGCCGGCCGGAGTACGGCTTCCTGCCGCCCTCGCAGCGGCAGCGGGCGACGCTGGCCAAGCCCGGCGCGATGTTCGTCTCGCAGCCCGAGATCCCGGTTCCGCTGGCGATCGAGTTCCCTTTCCCGGCCTGGGCGACCCGGCTGAGCGAGTGCGCCACGCGTGCCCCGTGTGCGGAGGGTCCGCCGGCGGCGCAGCGGGATGTGTTCGACCGACTGCCCAGGATGGACGCGGACGACGACCTCGATGTCGACGACTTCGACGACGGGGCGATCGAGCCGCCGCCACCGTTCTGAGGAAACATCGATGAAGCTGCTGCACACCTCCGACTGGCACGTCGGCAAGACGCTCAAGGGCCGCTCGCGGATCGAGGAGCAGAAAGCCGTACTGGCCGAGATCGTCGCTCTGGCCAAGGAGCACGCGGTCGACGCGGTCCTCATCGCCGGCGACCTGTACGAGAACGTGGCGCCCACCGCCGACGCGCAGCGGCTGGTGGTCCGGACCCTGCTGCAGCTCGCCCGGTCGGGCATCGAGGTGATCGCGATCGCCGGCAACCACGACCACGGCGCGACCTTCGAGGCGTACCGACCGCTGATGGGTGTCGCCGGTATCCAGCTGTTCGGTCAGGTCCGGCCCGCCGACCACGGCGGCGCCTACCGGTTCACCGCGCGCTCCACCGGCGAGCAGGCCGTCGTCGCGGTGCTGCCGTTCCTGTCCCAGCGCTACGCCGTGCACGCCGCCCAGATCATCGCGAACACCCCGGCCGAGAACGTCGGCGCCTACGACCAGCTGATCCGCGACATCCTCACCGATCTGACCCGCCCGTTCGGTGCGGTCAGGGTGGGAACCAGACCGTGAACCTGGTGATGGCCCACCTGACCTGCACCGGCGGCATCTTCGGCGGCGGCGAACGGGCCGCGCAGTCGATCATGGAGTATCACGTGCCGGGCGGCATCTTCCCGATCGAGTCGCACTACGTCGCCCTGGGCCACCTGCATCGCCGGCAGCGGATTCCGGCGCCCGCGCCGGTGCACTACTCCGGCGCACCGATGGCCGATCGACTTCGGCGAGCAGGACAACACCAACGTCGTCTGCCTGGTCGAGGTCACCCCGGACACGCCGGCGCGGGTCACCGACCTGCCGATCACGTCCGGCCGGCGGCTCCGTACGGTCACCGGGACGGTCGCGGGATCCTCATCGATGCAGCCGACTCGTACGGCGAGGACTATCTGCGGGTCTGGGTCCGGCAGGCGCAGTACGCCGGGATGCGCGAGCAGCTGCTCGACGCCCTGCCGAACGCCCTGGAGATCAGGATCGACCCGCAGTTCGCCGCCGAGCTGCATCCCGACACCGACCGTGGGTCGCGCGCGGCGCGTACGCCGGCGGAGCTGTTCGCCGACTACTGCGCCGGCATCGGGATGAACGACGATCGGGTCGCCCGGCTGTTCGACGAGCTGCACGACGAGCTGTCAGGGAGGAGCTGAGGGCGTGCCTGATGATCCGTGGTCGATAGCGAGCGGCGTCCAGGACGTGGCTGGCGTGTTGGTGCGGAGCGCCGCCTTCGGCGGACATGCGGAGGAGGAGGTCGTAGCGGTGTTCTACGGACGACGACGACAACGAAGCCAGGCGCGTTCTGGGCGTCGCGCAGCCGATCATGGATCGTCAGGCGCGCCCTAATGCGCCCGGTCCGGCTCGACCTCGACGGCTTCGCCAGCTTCCGCGATCCGGCCACCGTCGACTTCGCCGACGCCGACTACTTCGCGTTCGTCGGCCCGACCGGCTCCGGCAAGTCGACCGTGGTGGACGCGATGACCTTCGCCCTCTACGGCTCGGCGCCGCGGTGGGGATCCATCTCCTCCATCCAGTACGCCCTCGCACCGACCGCCAACCGCTGCACGGTCCGGCTGATCTTCGACGTCGCCGGCCAGCGGTACGTCGTCGCCCGTGAGGTGCGGCGCAGCGGCGCCCAGATCTCGCAGCGGAACTGCAGCCTCGAGCGCTACCTCGATCCGGCCGCGACCGGTGACCCGGCCGCCGACGAGCCGACCGAGATCCTGGCCGAGAACCCGCGCACGGCCCGTGATCAGGTGGTCGAGCTGCTCGGCCTGGACTTCGAGGACTTCTGTACGTGTGTCGTGCTGCCGCAGGGGGATTTCGCCGTCTTCCTCAAGGCCAGCTCGGGCGAGCGGCAGAAGATCCTGCTCAAGCTGATCGGCGCGAAGCACTACGACGACATCGGCAGGCTGGCCGGCCGGCGCGCGGCCGAGGCCGGCCACCCGGGTCGACGTGCTGACGCGGTCAGCTGGGCGAGCTCGCGGACGCGACCGAGGAGGCCGAGGCGACGGCCCGGTCCAGGGAGACCGAGCTGGAGGAGCTGCAACCGATCGCCGCGGACGCGGTCGCGGCCATCACCGCTGTGACAGCCGACCTGGCGGCGACCAGGCAGGATCTGGACCGGACGGCTGCAGAGACGAAACTGCTGCGTTCGGTCTCCGCACCGCCGGGAGTCGACGAGGTGCAACGAGCGTCGACCGACGCCGAGGAGGCGTACCGAACGGCTGGCAAGCAGGAGCAGCACGCGACGGCCGCCGCCGAACTGGCTCGACAGGCTGCGGAGCGTGGACCGCAACGCGCGGCCGTACAAGCGGCGCTGGACTGGCGGCGGGAACGGGAGTCCGGGGTCGCCGGCCTCGGCGCCGTCGCGGAACGTGCCCGGTCGGCCGCCGACGATGCATCCGCCGCCGAGGATGCGGCCAGAGACGCGGAGACGAGGCTCGATCGGAGTCGCGGCGAACACGCCTCGGCCACTGCGGAGGCGAGAGCCGCCAGCGCGGAGCTGTCCGCGCTGCAGAGCCGGATCGCCACCCTGGCAGCGATCAAGGCACCGGACGGACTGGGCGAACTATCGACCGCGGGCGCCGCGGCCCGCGCAGCCCGGGATGCCGCTGGGCATGAGATCGGCGTCGCGGAGGCCGAGCTGACAGCTGTTCGGGAACTCATCGAGGAGCTGCCCGAACGGAGCGCCCTGGACGAGACCGGTCGCACGATCCAGGCGTACTCGGACGAGGCTGACCGGGTCGCCGCGCTGGGTTCGGAGCGGTCAAGGGCGGCGAACGAGCTGGCGACCGCCGAGGTCCGGCTGCAGCGGGCCGGTGACGCACGGGACGAGGCCCGGACGCGCCGCGACCGGGCCCGGGTCGAGTCGGTCGCGGCCGACCTCCGGCCACGGCTGCACGTGGGCGAGCCCTGTCCCGTCTGTGACCAGTCGGTCGCGACACTGCCGCCACCGATTCTCGCGCCATCGCTGGACGCCGCCCGGCACGCGCTGGCCGAGGCCGAGCGCGAGCTGGCAGCGGCGGTCACGGCGCACCAGGCCGAGACGACCACGCTGGCCAGGATCGACACCCGGCTCGACGGCGCCACCGACCGACGCGACCAGCTGGACCTGGCCATCGCCGCCCGGCTTCCGGAGCGGGCCGCCGGAGCGGTACGCGACGTCGCCGCGGACCGGAGCGCGCTGGCCGCGCTGCTGTCCCGGGTGGAGACAGCAGCCCGACAGCGCGACGTTCTCCTCGGCCGGCTCGCGGCTGCCCGAACCGCGGAGGAGGCGGCGAACGGGGAGCTCCGCCGGGTCGATGCCGCCGCCGGCCGGGCCCGGGGAGACCTGCACGCCACGCTCGGCCGGCTCGCCGCCGAGCAACCCCCGTCCATCGATGCCGCAGACGTCGCCGCCGGCTGGGCAGAGCTCAGCGCGTGGGCGGCCGGACACGCCGCGGAGCTGACCGACTCCGGCATTCCGGCGGCACAGGCGGCCGCCGCCGAGACGCAGGCCACGCTGACCCGGGCGAGCGCCGAACTATCGGCCGCCGTCCAGGCGGACCGCCTCGCGGCGCAGGCGCACACCGCGGCGGCGCTGGCCGCCCAGCGGGCCGCCCTCGACCACGATCAGCTGCTGGACCGACTCGCCGAGCTGGAGCGGCTGCTTGCCGACCAGCCGGAGACGGCCGAGCTGACCCGGTTGCTCGCCGAGAGCGATCGGCTGGCCGTGGAGGCACGGCTGTCCCAGACGACGGCGACGGCGGCCACCCGGACTCGACGAGCGGCCGAGACGGTCCGGGACGACACCCGGGCCGAACGGGACCACGCGCGGACGAGCCTCCTGGCCGAGCGTGAGCGACTGGTCGCGCTCGGCGTTCCGCCGGTCGACGCGACAGACCTGGTGCGGGCTTGGCAGCGAGCTGCTGGACTGGGTCGCCGACGAGGTCACCACACGGGACCTGCGCTCGACCGCACTCGCCGACACGGCCACCCGGCTCGACGACGAGCTTCGGCAGCGACGGGACGCATTGGCGGCGACCCTGGCCGGACACGGGCTCGAGCCGGCCACCGAACCGGCCCACGTCGTACCGTCGATCATGGTCGAGCGGGAGCGCGCCCGGGCTCGGACGGCCCAGATCGTTGCGAGCCGGAAGCAGGTGGAACGGCTCGGCGGCCAGATCGCGAAGCTGAGCGAGACCCAGCAGGTGTCGCGCGAGCTGCAGCAGCTGATGTCGGCGCGGAAGTTCCCGCAGTGGCTCGCCGACGCCGCGCTGGACACGCTCGTCGCGGACGCCTCGGCCTCGCTGCTCCGGCTGTCCAACAATCAGTTCGACCTCACCCACGACCACGGCGAGTTCTTCGTCATCGACCACGCCGACGCGGACTCGCGGCGCTCGGTGCGTACGCTCTCGGGCGGCGAGACGTTCCAGGCGAGCCTCGCGCTGGCGCTGGCCCTGTCCGAACAGCTGTCCACCCTGGCAGCCGGCGGCCGGACCACGCTGGACTCGATCTTCCTCGACGAGGGGTTCGGCACTCTCGATCCGGACGCACTGGAGATCGTCGCCGGCACCCTGGAGAACCTCGCCCAGGAGGACCGGATGGTCGGCGTCATCACCCATGTCGCCGCGCTGGCCGAACGCGTACCGGTGCGGTTCGAGGTCAGCCGCGACAGCCGTACGTCCTCCATCGTGCGGACCGGACCGTGATGCGGTTCGCCGTTGACGGCTGGGATCCCGGCTACGGGACCAGCTTCGGCGTGGATGGCGCCGCCGAATCGCTGTCCCAGGTGACCACGGACGTCGAGCTGACGCCGTCCAGCTGGCGGCCGATCCGACCGCGAGCGGTCGATCCACCACAGTCGACGGTCTTCGTCGACGGGGTGCGGCGGCTCGAGGCGCGGCTCTGGATCAGCGATCCCGACCCGGCCGAGCTCTCAGAAACCGGGGCGTCGGGAGAGGCGTCGATGGCCCTCGCCGCGTCGTACGCAGCCGGTTCAGTGTGCTGCTGCGACGCAGGCGCGCACTTCCTCAACGCCGAGGTCCGCCGCGGCCTGTTCACCGTCGCCCGGCAAGCCACCGACGTGTCCACCTGGGCCGGAACCTACCGGGTCTTCCCGACCGAGCTGAACGAGAGCCAGGGCCTGGCGATGAGTCTGTCGGCGTCGCTGCAGCAGCAGCTGAGCTCGCTGGAGATCTCGACCGCGGTCGCGGCCCGCGGTCTGCTGGCCGAGCACGGTATCGCCGACGGGCGCGAGCTGCTCGTGGTGGACGGGCCGGTCCGTGGGCGCGACAACCTGCCCCGCGTGCTCGGCTTCGTCAAGTCGCACCAGATCGCGTACCTCGATCCGTCGTTGAACGCCCTGGTCGAGACCCTGGCCGCGAACGAACGGACGCCGGTCTTCCTGCTCGCCGGCCACAACTGGAACCGATTCACCTGGTATCTGCGGCTGCCCTGTCCGCCGAGTCATCCCTGGGCCGGGATCGCCCGGGTGGAGTGCGCGGCGAACCTTCCCGCCGCCGAGGCGATCGCGCTCGCCGACCTGTCCCAGGCGGTGCTCCCCCGGTTCGCGAGCACCGAGTACAAGGACGCCCGCGCCCCACAGAATCTCTACCCGGTCGCCGGTCTGGAGCGAGAGCTGCGTCGCCGGCTCGGCCACCAGGGGCTGCTCTATCGCGCGCTCCGGATGGCTGCCGCCGGAGTGGACTCCCCCTGATCGACCGCCCTCTTGTGTGTTCGGATCGCTAACCGGTCTCACCGCGGAACTTGCGCCGCAGCACCACGATGATGTCGATCAGGGCGGTCGCGGCGATCAGGGCCATCACGGCGACCAGCAGTGCCGGTACGTCGTGGGCGGCCAGGGTGATCGCGCCGGCCACAGAGACGACGAAGCCGAAGAACGCCAGCCCGAGCCGGACGTTCAGTGGGCTGCGTCGCGAAACGGCGGGCTGCGCGGGGCCCGGCGGCTCCGGAGGATGCTCGGACTCGTCCATTGAACCCCTTCTCCGACTTGTCAGAACTACAGAGTGCTATAGCCAGTTGAGATTCTGACAAGTCGGGGGTGGGTCACCCGGGGCAGGGGATGACGGCGCTGCGGACGAGCGGTTGACTGGTCGGTATGTGTAGATGGATGGCGTACTCAGGTGACCCGATCTCCGCAGCCGAGCTCTTGTTCAAACCGGCGCACTCGATCATCGATCAGAGCCTGCACTCGACGATGGGTGCGACGACGACCAACGGCGACGGCTTCGGGATCGGGTGGTACAGCGACGTCGCCACAGGACCGGCCTGCTTCAAGAGCATCGAACCGGCCTGGAACGACGTGAACCTGCGCGAGGTGGCCGCGCGGATCAGGACGCCGCTGATGTTCGCGCACATCAGGGCGGCCACCGGTACGCCCATCCAGCGCAGCAACTGCCACCCGTTCCGCCACGACGACTGGCTCTGGATGCACAACGGGGCGATCCGCGAGTTCCATACGGTCAAGCGCGATCTGCAGATGGCGGTGGATTCCTCGCTCTTCGCCGACATCGAGGGCTCGACGGACTCGGAGACGCTGTTCTTCCTGGCCCTGACGTTCGGTCTCACCGACGACCCGTTCACCGCCGTCGCCCGGGCCATCGGGTTCGTCGAGACGGTCGGCCATCGGCATGGTGTCGAGTTCCCGTTCCAAGGGACGATCGCCACCAGCGACGGCACCTCGACGTGGGCCTTCCGCTACTCCAGCGAGGGCAAGAGCCGCACGTTGTTCTTCTCGACCGCCGTCGAGACGCTGCACAAGACCCACCCGGACCTGACGATCCTGCAGGAGGTGGGTGCCGAAGGGCGGCTGATCGTCTCCGAGCCCCTGGCCGACCTGCCGGGCGCCTGGCAGGAGGTCCCGGAGTCAGCCGCCGGGGTGGTCCGGCCGGGCGACGACCTGCTGCAGCCGTTCCAGCCGATCGCCGGCTGAGCCTGAGAACGCAGCTGCCCTTCGACAGGCTCACGGCACGTTCGCGCGGCGGGTGAGGAGCGCCAGGCTCGCCGCGGCGAGGACGATCACGACCGCGGTCGGTAGCGGCAGCGCCTCGACGCCGTGCTCCCGGACCACGAGGGCGCCGAGAGCCGCGCCGATCGCGATCCCGCCGTTGAACAGCACCGGGAATCAGCGCGCCGGCCATCGACCGATGGGTCGGTCCCGGCGGCGCTCAGGATGGCGGTCTGAGCGAGCGGCGGTACGGCGCCGGACAGCACGCCCCAGGCCAGGATCACGCCGATCCCCAGCAGGGCGCCGCGGTCCACGACGAGCAGTGCGAGCACCGCCAGTCCGGTCAGCCCGGCGTACGTCGCCAGTGCGGCCCGGTGCGCACCGAACCGACCGGCGAGCGCGACACCGGCCGCCGAGGCGATCCCGAAGATCAGCAAGAGGGTGCCGATCCCGCCGGGGAGCACCGTCGCCGGTCTCTCGGCGAGCCGGGTGACGAACGTGTACGCGGCGTAGTGGCCGACCAGCCACAGCGCCACCAGACCCGTGGTCAGCAGCATCCGCCGCAGGGCACTGCGGTCCGAGCCGCGGTCCGGCTCGAGCCTGGCCGTGACCTCGGCCGAGCGGTCGACGACCAGGGCACGGCCGGGTGTCGGGGCGACCAGCGCGCGCACGGCCACGGCGACCGAGCCGGCGATGATCGCCAGACCCGCGAAGGCCGTCCGCCAGCCGACTTGATCGGCGACCAGCCGGCCGACCGGCGTGCCGAGCACCATGCCGAGCGTCGCCCCGCCGAGCACGACCGCCACCGCCCGGCCGAGCATCCGGTCGCTGACCAGGTCGGCGACATGGGCGTTGACGGTCGCCCAGAGCAGACCCACCGCCAGCGCGCCCACCGAGCGGGCGCCGAGCGCGGCGAGGTAGCTCGGGGCGAGCGCGGTCAGCGCCGACGACAGCCCGAGGCCGACCAGTCCGACCGCGACCACGTTCCGGCGATTCCGACCGCGAGTCAGCCGGACCAGCGGAAAGCTCGACAGCACGACCAGCAGCGCCCAGGCCGAGACCAGCTGGGCGGTCTGCGTCTCGGGTATGCCGAGACCCGCACTCATCGGGCTCAGGACCGCGGTCGGCAGCATCTCGGTGGTGACCATCACGAGGGTCGCAGCACCGAGCACGAGCAGGCTGACCCAGGGCAGCCGGTCGGTGGATCCGGTGCGAGCGACATCCTGGCAGGCGGTCGTTGTCGTCATGATCTCGACGCTAGACTCTGACATTAGTGTCAATGTCAAGCATCATTTTCCGAGCAGGGAGCAGACGTGAAGATCGGTGAGGTGGCCGAGCGGACCCACGTGGCACCGCGATTGATCCGCTACTACGAGCAGCAGGGTCTGCTGGACTCCGAGCGGTCGGCGAACGGCTACCGGAACTACTCCGAGGACGACGTGGCCCGGGTCGGCCGGGTTGCCGGCCTGGTGCAGGCGGGGCTGCCGACCCGGCTGGTCCGCGTGCTGGTGGAGGCGGAGGACGCTGCCGAGCGTAATGAGGAGACCTGCCCGCTCGCCGTTGCCGAGCAGCTGGCCGACGAGCTCCGTGGCCTGGAGGAGCGGATCGCCTGTCTCAGCCGCAGCCGCGACACGATCCGCGCCTATCTGCTCCGGACCGAGCACGAGCTGCTGCTGCGGGAGCAGCTCGCCGGCTGATCGGCCGACCCGGAGTCATGACCGAGCCCCAACCGTGGATCCTCTACGTCGACCTCGACCAGTTCCTCGCGGCCGTCGAGATCCGGCGCCGGCCCGAGCTACGCGGCCGGCCCGTGATCGTCGGCGGCGAGGGCGATCCGACCAAGGCACGGCAGGTGGTTGCCACGGCGTCCTACGAGGCCAGGGCGGTCGGCGTGCACTCCGGCATTCCGCTCCGGCTGGCCCACCGGAGGTGTCCGGACGGGGTGTTCCTGCCGAGCGACCGAGCGGCGTACGACGCGGCGAGCGCCGAGGTGATGACCGTGCTGCGGAGCTTCGGCCACCCGGTGGAGGTCCGCGGCTGGGACGAGGCGGCCATGGGCGTCGCGACCGACGACCCCGAGACGTGGGCGCAGCGAATTCGCGCGGAGGTCTTCGACGAGACCCAGCTGACCTGCGCGGTCGGCATCGGGGAGACGATCGAGCAGGCGAAGATGGCGACCGGCTTCGCCAAGCGATCGCCGGAGCGCGTCTTCCGGCTGTCGCCCGCGAACTGGATGCCGCTGCTCGGCGACTCCGACGTCACCGCGCTGTGGGGCATCGGCAAACGGACGGCCGCCCGGCTGGCCGAGCACGACGTACGCACCGTGGCCGACCTGGCCACCGCCGACCGGGACGAGCTGGCGACCTGGTTCGGGCCGACGATCGGCCCGGCGCTCCGGGTGCTGGCTCGCGGCGGAGCGGCCCGCACGGTCCACGCCGAGGACCGGCTAGCGCGCAGCCGGAGCAAACAGGTCACGTATCCCGTCGACCTGACCGATCCCGCAGACATCGCCGAGCAGGTCCGGCTGCTCGCGGCCGAGGTCACCGCCGAGGTGGTCGCTCAGCACCGGCTGCCGACCCACGTGGCCGTGATCGTCCGCACGGCGAGCTTCTTCACCCAGGTGAAGACCGGCAAGCTCCCGCAACCGACCGAGGATCCGGCCGCGGTCGCCGCGCATGCCCTGGTGGTGCTGACCCGATTCGAGATCACCCGGCCGGTCCGGCTGCTCGGCGTTCGCGTCGACCTTGCCTTGGCGGGCGGCTCGCTCAGTCTCCGCGAAGCGACCGCCAGGCTTCGCGCCGACCGTGATCGTCGTTGACGCAAACGTCCTCGCCGTGTCGCTGGTCGACGACGGCGAGGACGGGATGCGGGCTCGCGAACGCCTGCGCGGCGAACGGCTCGCGGCCCGGGAGCTGATCGATCTCGAGATCGTCTCGGTGCTTCGCGGACTGCAACGGTCCGGACAGCTCGGCCTCCGGCGCGCCGAACTGGCCGTCGTCGACCTGGGTCGGCTCCCGATCGAGCGAGCTTCGCACCGTTCGCTGGTGACCCGCTGTTGGCAGCTCCAGGAACAACCTCACCGCCTACGACGTCGCCTACGTTGCGCTGGCAGAGGCGCTCGCCGCCACGCTGGTGACCGGTGATGCGCACCTCGCCAGGTCCAACGGACCGCGGTGCGCGATCGAGCTGATGACCTGAACGGTGGATCCGGGTGAGCCTCCAGTGGCCGACCTGGGCCGATGTCGGACAGATTCCGACCACTGGAGACGACGTCCGCCGGGTCAGCCGAGCGGCAGCTCCGCCCGGATGTCGCCGAGACCACGGGCGACCAGCAGCCGGCCGTCGTACGGCAGCGGGTCGCCCCAAGCGTCCGCCGCCGCATCCCAGCGCCGCCACAGCCGGGCGTCGGTGGCGACCTCGACCACCGCCGACCCGCCGGCCGGCAGCGGTCACCGCGCCCCAGCCGACCAGCCGGACGGGCTGGTCCGGCGTCGCCGGCTCGGCGTACACCTGGACGACCTCGCGGCTGGTCCGCACGCCGGTGTTGGTCACCCGGACCGCGACGACCGGGGCCCGGTCGATACCCACCACCGACGCTTCGCCGTACGACCAGGTGCTGTAGCCGAGCCCGTGGCCGAGCCAGAACGCCGGCGCCGGCGGCCTTGCCGGCGTAGTGCCCGCGGTAGCCGATGAACGTGCCCTCGTCGTAGACGATCGCGCCGTCGACCGGGGTGACCGACCAGGCCGGCGTCGCCGCGTCGGCGACCGGGAAGGTGGTGACCAGCCGGCCGGCCGGCTCGATGTCGCCGAGCAGCGCGGCGGCGACGGCGTGGCCGCCCTCCTGACCGGGCAGGCCGGCCCAGAGCACGGCGTCCACCTCGTCCAGCCAGGGCATGAGCACCGGGGTGGCCGCGTTCACCACGACGACCGTCTGTCGCGGCGGCCGCGGCCACCGCGTGGACCAGCTCGTCCTGCCGACCGGGCAGCTCGCAGGGTGGACTTGTCGACCGCCTCGGTCTCCTGCTCCTCGGTCAGCCCGACCACGACGACGGCCACGTCGGCGTCCCGGGCCGCGGCGACCGCGTCGGCGATCACCTCGTCCGCGTCCCGCGGCGCCGGCCGGGCGATCAGCGCGAACAGGCCGACCGACGCGAGCGGATTGCTCGGATCGGTTACCGCGGCACGGCGTGACGGTCGCCTCGAGCACATCGCCCGGCGGCGACCGGCACGATCCGGGTCTCGGCCGGCGGCGCGAGCATCTCCTCGCCGATCCCGCCGGCCACGGCATGCAGCTCGAAGTCGCAGCCGCTCGCCGCCCACGCTCAACGGCCACGAGCCGACGCCGGTCCCGCCGACCTCGACCGTCGCCGTCGACGTCCAGCCGGGCGCGCGAACCGCACGTTCTGCGACGGCGTCGCCGAAGTCGTCGTCGAAGCCGACCATCGCCGTGGCGGTCGCGCCGTGCCGGTCCTCCAGCACCTGATCCGTCGGCGGTCAGCAGCGTCACCCGGACGCCGGGCTCGCCGGTCTCCGGGTCGGTGACGAACTCCGGCCGGGCCGGCACCGGCCGGATGCCGCACCTCGACGCCGTCGACCACGGTCACCGCGTCGCCGAGCAGGGCGGTCAGGCCCTCGGCCACGCTCACCTGGTACGGCGGGTTGACCTGCGCCGAGCCGCCGCCCATGTCGATGGTCTCGATCGCGTGCCGGCCGATCAGCGCGACCCGCGGCGTCGCGGCCGAGCGGCAGCACGTCGCCGTCGTTGGTCAGCACGGTCATCCCGGCCGCGGCCAGCCGGGTCAGCTGCTCCTTGCGCTGCGGGCTGTCCGGTGCCGGGCAGATCGGCCGGGTACGTCGCGCGGCGCGCCCAGCGCACCGACCCGGTCGGCCAGCACGCAGCAGCCGGCGCAGGTGGTCGTCGACGACCGCCTCGGCGACCTCGCCGGCCTCGACCGCGCCACCAGCGCCGTCGACCCCCACGGGCCGTCCGGGCCGGGCATCACCAGGTCGAGGCCACCGTTCGCGGCCGGCGCCGCCGATCTTGGTGGCGAACCAGTCGGACATGATCAGCCCGTCGTAGCCCCACTCGCCCTTGACGATGCTCGTTGTTGACGTGGTCCTGCTCGGTGGCGGTGACGCCGTTGACGTCGTTGTACGCGGCCATGATCGACCACGGGTTGGACTCGGCGACGGCGATCTCGAACGGCAGCAGGTAGAGCTCGCGCAGCGTGGCCTCGTCGACCACGCTGTTCACCGTGTTGCGCTCGGTCTCGGACTCGTTGGCGATCAGGTGCTTCAGGCAGGCGCCGACGCCGCGAGTCCTGCAGCCCGCGGACGTACGCGGCGGCGAGCTTGCCGGTCAGCAGCGGATCCTCCGAGTAGGCCTCGAACAGCCGGCCGCCGAGCAGCGAGCGGTGCAGGTTGATCGTCGGGCCGAGCACGACGTGGATCTCCTGGGCCATGCGCCTCCTCGGCCAGCAGCTGGCCGACCTCGTACGCCGTGTCCTCGTCCCAGGCCGAGGCCAGCAGCGTGGCGTTCGGGAACAGCGACGACCGTACGGCCGCCGCTGAACTTCAGCCCGCGCACCCCGGTCGGCCCGTCGGAGAGCCGCAGCTCGCCGAGCCCGATGGACGGTTCCTCGGGCAGGGTGAACGTCGCGGCGCCGGTCAGCAGTTTCACCTTGGTGGCGACATCGAGCGTGGCGATCAGCTCGTCGTAGCTCTGGGTCGGGGAGATGGGTCACACTCATCACTTCACCTTCTTGACGGGGATGATCGCCAGGGCGCCGAGGAAGGTCAGCGCGGCGGCGACGACATAGAGCAGGCTGTAGTCCTTCGCTGCACCACCGATCAGTGCGGCGCCGAGGAAGGGCGCGAGCGACTGGGGAGCGGCGTTGGCGATGTTGAACACGCCGAGGTCCTTGGCGGCGTTCTCCGGGTTCGGCAGGACGCCGATCACCAGGGCGAGGTCGACGCCCATGTAGATCCCGAACGCCGCGCCGAGGATCGCCTCGATGACGTAGAAGTGCGACACCGTGTGCACCTGGGTGAGGGCCAGCAGACCGATCGCGAACAGCGCCGTGGAGGCGAAGACGAAGATCTTGCGCCGCCCGATCTTGTCGGAGAGGAAGCCGACGGTCTGGCCGACGATCACCAGCACGATGGTGTAGATCAGCACGCCGAAGAAGACGACCTGGGCCGCCTGCGCGCTGGTCAGGCCGAGATGGTCGATCATCCAGTTCAACCGGAAGGTGCTGAACATGAAGCTGCCGAGCACCAGCAGGAACCGCGAGATCCAGGCCCAGCCGAAGTCGGGGTGCTGCCGCGGGCTGACCCAGAACGTCTGGACCCACGCCTTCAAGCCCTCCGACGGCGGCTTGTGGTGCAGCTGCGGGTCCTTCAGCACGAGGGCGTACGCGACCATGCCGACCACGCCGCACAGCGCCGGGATCATGAACAGCGGGATCATCTGCTCGGTGAACAGCCCGGCGACGAATGTCGCGACCAGGATGCCGACGTTCTGCATCACGCCACCGAGGGCGCTGATCTTGGCGGTCTGGCTCGGCGGCACCTGGTCGGCGATGGTCGCCAGGTAGGCCGCGAACGCCGCGTTGGCGGCAAGCTGGGCGCCGAACCAGCCGACGATCAGCACCGGCACGCTGTTCGCGAGCGAGATGAGGAGCAGAAAGAGGGCGAGGACGACGCTGCCGCCCACCATCCACGGCCGGCGGCGACCCCAGCGCGAGGTGGTGTGGTCCGACAGCCGACCGAAGACCGGGTTGGCGATCAGGGCGGCGAGGGCGCCGATGCCGAGGATCAGGCCCTGGGCCGTCGTCGCGTTCTCCTGGCCGACGACCGCGATGACCTTGATGGCCATGCTGATGGTGACCGGGCCGAGCAGTGCGATGAACAGGCCGAGCTGGGCGATCGCGAAGAAGAAGGCGAACCGTCCGCCGACCGGCTTCGTCGGCGCCGGGATCTCGAAACCGCTGTCGACCGGCGGGACGGGACGTTCGTGTCCGGGGACTCCGGAACTGACGACCGCTGTGGTCTCTTGCGAAACCTCTGACTCACTCTGACTCATCGGGGGGCCTCCACTGCTGTTGGGGATGTGACCGGCTCAGGTAAACTGGTTACACGTGTAGGTTGCACGTGTCAGCACTCTATGACCAGAATGGTGGACGTGGCAACCGAGCAGGGGCGTGGGCTTCCTCACAACGGCGATCCCGGGCCTCGGCAGCGGCGGCCGACCAGTGTCGACGTGGCCCGTGAGGCCGGCGTCTCGAGAGCCACAGTCAGCTACGTCCTCAACGACACCCCGAATCAGCGCATCCCCGAGGCCACCAGGAGCCGGGTCTGGGACGCGGTGCGCCGGCTGGGCTACGCCCCGTCCGCGGCGGCCCGGTCGCTGCGCAGCGGCCGGTCCGACGTGGTGCTCTGGCTGCTCCCCGACTGGCCGATCGGACCGATGGTGGGGCGGGTGATCGAGAGCCTGGCGGTCGCCCTCGCCCGGGTCGGGCTGACCCTGGTCGCCCATCCGCGGGCGGGTGACCAGCGCCCCGTGTCGGACGTGTGGAAGGCCATCTCACCCGGAGCCGTCCTCGCCTGGGAGGCCTTGGACGAGGGCGATCTCGCCGCCCTGCGGGCAGCCGGAGTCGGGGTCGTACTGACCCTGTTGGGGACCACGACGGCCGCGGCCGGCGGCCTGGATATCGCCGAGCAGCGGGTCGGCCGGCTGCAGGTCGAGCACCTCGCCTCACGCGGGCACCGCCGGATCGGCTACGCCAATCCGCACGACGAGCGCCTGCTGAGCTTCGTCGGACCGCGGCTGGCCGGCGTCCGCGCCGCCTGCGCCGAGCTCGGCCTCGGACGAGCCCGACATCAGGATCGTCGGGTTGGACGCCGGGAGGGCCGCCGAGGCCGTACGCCGGTGGCGCTCCGGACCAGACCCGGTGACCGGCGTCTGCGCCTACAACGACGAGGTCGCGCTGGCGGTGTTGGCCGGCCTACGGGCCAACGGGCTCCGGGCACCCGACGACGTCGCCGTGATCGGCGTCGACGACATCCCGATCGCCGCGCTGGTCGACCCGCCGCTGACGTCTGTCTATTCCGATGTCGACCGGCTGGTCGGCTACATCGTCGAGGCGGTGCTGGCGGGGCTGGCCGGGCAGCCGGCCCCACCGACCCCCGGCTCGGACATCGTCGGAATCGCACTGCGCGCCTCGGCCTGACCCCCCACCTCCGACTTGTCGGCGTCTCAGCTCGCTCATAGCCATCCCTGGCGCCGACAAGTCGGTGTGCTAGGTCTGGTGGGTATGAAGGCCGTCGTGGTGTACGCGGCCGGCGACCTCCGGGTCGACGAGCTGCCCGAGCCGACCGCCGGTCCGGGCGAGGTGATCGTCGACGTCGAGTGGGGCGGGATCTGCGGCTCCGATCTCGCGTACTGGCGGAACGGCTCGTCGGGTACGGCAGTGCTGCGCGACCCGCTGGTGCTCGGCCACGAGATCGCCGGCCGGGTCGGCGCGCTCGGTCCGGGCGTCACCGGGATCGAGATCGGACAGCCGGTCACCGTCCACCCGGCGACGGTCGTCGGCGACGACGTACTGGCCGACCGGCTGGCCAACCGGACCAATCTGTATCCGCAGGTCCGCTATCTCGGCTCGGCCGCGTTCCGCCCGCCGACCGCCGGCGGATTCGTGCAGCGCAAGGCGGTCCGGGCCGAGCAGGTCCGGTTTCTGCCGGACGGCGTCGACACTCGGCGCGGGGCACTGGCCGAGCCGCTCGGGGTGGCCATGCACGCGGTGAACCGGGCGGAGTCCGCGGTCGGATCCGTGCGCGGGAAGGATGTCCTGGTGAACGGCGCCGGTCCGATCGGCGCCCTGGTCGTCGCCGCGGCGAAGCATGCCGGGGCCCGGTCGGTCACCGCCGCCGACGTGAGCCCGGCGGCCCTCGCGATCGCGGCCGCGATGGGTGCCGACGCCACGATCGACGTGAGCGCGGAGGCGCTGCCGACCGATGTCGAGCTGGTCTTCGAGGCCTCCGGCGCCACCCGCGCGCTGGGCGGGGTGCTCCATGCGGTGGCTCGGGGCGGGACGGTCGTCCAGGTCGGTAACCTGCCGGGCACGGAGTCCCCGGCCGCCCTCGGCGACCTCGTCACCCGGGAGATCAGCTGGATCGGCTCGTACCGGTTCGTCGACGAGATCACCGACGCCGTCGCCGCCATGGCCGCAGGGCTCGACGTCACCCCGCTGATCACCCACAGCTTCGGGATCGACGACGCCGCGTCCGCGATGCAGGTCGCCGCCGACCGGAGCTCCGGCAGCAGCAAGGTGCTCCTACGCCTGGACGAGCACCCTGGCTGAGCCGGATCGGGCGCGGATCTCAGCCGGTCGGGGCCACCGGATCGGTCGCCTCGGCCCACAGTTCCGCGTCGCGCCGGGCCCGCAGATTTCGCTGCCGTGCCAGATAGGCGAGACTGCCGGCGACCGCGGCGCCCGCGATCAAGAGCTTCCACTTCACCGGGCCACCCTACTCATGAGACCTGCCCACCCCCGACCGCTCGCCGCCCCGATCCGCTCGCCAGCCCCCGATCCGCTCACCAGCCCCCGATCTGCTCGCCAGCGCCCGATCTGCTCACCAGCACAAACAGAACGGATGGCCGGCCGGATCCGCATACACCACGAAACCCTCGCTCGCGTCCAGATCCGCGGCCTGCAGCAGGCGAGCGCCCAGCGCCAGCGCCTCGTCGTGTGCAGCGACGATGTCCTCGATGTAGACGTCGAGATGGATCTGCTGCGGCGCGCCGTGCGGCCAGTTCGGCGACTGGAGCTCAGGTGCCAGCTGGACCCCGACCCGGGGCTCGCCGTCGACCTTCACGGTGTGCCAGTCGTCGTCGGCGTCCACCGTGCCGCCGAGCATGCTCGCCCAGAAGCCGCTCTCTGCGGCTAGATCGGGTGCGTCGAAGACGACCAGCGTTCTCTTGATCCTCATTCCGCAACCATGGCACCCCACCGGCGACCAGGGACCGTCAGACGCCGACCAGGCCCTGACGATGGGCGATCGCGGCCGCCTCGCCACGCCCTGAGGCGCCGAGCTTGGCCAAGATGTTGGACACGTGGACCGATGCGGTCTTCGTGCTGATGAAGAGTGCAGTGCCGATCTCGCCGTTGGTCCGGCCCTCGGCCACCAGCCGCAACACCTCGAGCTCGCGCGGAGTCAGCCCGGCGAAGGTCGACCCACCCGACCGAGGCTCCGCGGCCGGTGCCAGGCCCAGCCGGCGGGACAGCTGGGCCAGCCGGTCGGTCAGCAGCCCCGCACCGAGCGCCTCGGCCCGCTCGACGGACTCGGCCAGCACGGCCTTCACCTCGGCCCGTTCGGCGTCCCCGGTGAGCAGCTGGGCGAGCCGCAGTCCCGCGTACGGCGCCAGGTGGGCGCCCAGCCCGCGCACCAACGCCTGGTCGTACGTCACCCGCCAGTCCTCGGCCGTATTGCTCAGCTCGGCCCGGATCAGGGGATCCCAGCGGTCCCGGACAAGCGCCGGCCGCGCCGCGGCGTACAGCGCCGCCACCCGACCCGTACGCTCGCCGCCGTCGATGTCGTCCAGTCGCCGGGCCGTCGCGGCGGCGACCGCCAGCACCGGGTACGCCAGCGGCGCGTAGTACACGTCGAGTCGGTCCAGGGCGTGCCCCAACGAGGCCCAGGCCCGGTCCGGCTCGTCGACCGCCAGCGCGTACTCGGCGTCGACCCGCACCGCGGCGACCGCATACTGCGGAGCCGGCTGGACCGGCCCGATCAGGCTGCGGAACTCAGCGAGCAGCCCGTCCGCCTCCTCCAGCCGGCCCTCCCACACCATCAGCCAGGCCCGTAGCGTCCGCAGATGGGCCCGGTGCTGCAAGGGCGGATCGAGCTCGAGGGCGCGGTCGATCATCGTGCCGGCCCGCTCCCACTCGCCGCGGGCGATCAGCGGCTCGGCCGCGTTGCCGGCCAGCATGCTGCCCAGCGACCGCTCCAGACCGATGCTGCGCGCCACCTCGATCCCCGCCAGGGCGACCTCGACCGCGTCGTCGTTCCGCCCGGCCAGGAACAACGCGTCGGAGTAGTTGATGTGGTACCGAAGCGCAGTCCGGGTGTTCCCGGCGCCCAGCTCCCCACCGCGGGCGAGCTCGGCCAGTCCCTCGGGCTCCCGGCCGAGCCCGATCAGCGCGCTGCCGCGGGTGATGTGACCGTTCGCCTCCAGCTCGACCGAGCCGGCGGCGACCGCGGACTCGACCACCTCGCACGCGATCTCCTCGGCCCGGCCCTGCTGACCGCGGAGCATCAGGACGGCAGCCAGCTGGTTGAGCAGTTCGGCCCGCTCGCGCGGCTCGAGGTCCGGCGGCATCGACGCGACCGCCTCGGCGGCCGCCTCCGCGGCGCCCGGCCGCATCAGTGAACCGAGCACCCGGCTCTTCAGCATCAGCCGGCCCGCCAGCTCGCGCCGGGAATCCGCCGGGGTCTCCTCCAACGCCTCACCGACCAACGCCAGGGCCTGCTCGTACTCCCCCGCGTCCGAGCCGGCCCGCGCCGCCTTCTCCAGCACCGCCGCGCGGGGCCCCGCGATCGCCTCCGGCTGCTCGACCTGGTCCCAGAGCTCGAGCGCGCGCTCGTACATCTTCATGGCCTCGTGGAACGCGGCCGCTCTGGAGCCCGCCGCCTCGATCGACCAGCGGAACGCCTTGTCGCTGATGTGGGCGGCGCTGTAGTGGTGTGCGATCTCCAGCGCCGCGATCTCTGGGCCGACCAGACCCGGGCGGCCTTCCAGCACCGCGGCATAGCGGGCATGCAACCGGGCGTGCTGACCCGGCAGCAGATCGTCGTGGGCGACCTCACGCAGCAGGGCGTGGCGGAACACGTACCCCTCCTCGTCGGTCCGCAGCACCGCGGCGTCGATCGCCTCCCGCAGGCCGGCCTCCAGCTGCGCGTCGGGCAGCTCGGCGACCGCCTCCAGCAGCTCGTGCTCGATCCGCTGGCCGCCGACCGAGGCCAGCGCGACGACGTCCTGAGCCTGGTCCGACATCGCCTGGATCCGGACGATCAGGGCGTCGCGCAACGTGTCCGGCATCTCCACGCAGCCGCGGGACGCCGACTGGGCCAGTTCCTCGACGAAGTACGGCACACCCTCGCTGCGCCGGTGCACCAGGCTCGCGACCGCGGTCGTCGGCGCATGGCCGAGCAATCGGGTGAGCAGCTGGGCGACCTCGTCGCGGTCCAGCCCCGCCAGCTCGATCCGGACAGTGCCGGGTTGCCGGCCGACCTCGGCCAGGAACGGGCGCAACGGATGTCGGCGGGTCAGCTCGTCGGTGCGATACGTCGCCACCAGCAGCACCGCGGCCTCGTCCAAGGCTCGGGTCAGGAAACGCAGCAGGTGCCGGGTCGACTCGTCGGCCCAATGGATGTCCTCGAGCACCACCACGAGCGGTCGCCGGGCGCCGGCGTGCTCGAGCAGCCGAGCGACCGCCTCGAACAGCTGCAGCCGCACCACGTCGCCCTGCTCCGCGCCCGGCACGATACCCGGCAGCAGCACACCGAGGGCCGACCGGCTCGGACCGGCCCATTCCAGGATCTGCTCCCGGCCGTACGTCGTCAGGAGCCCGCGCAGAGCCCCCACGATCGGCGCATACGGCAGGCCCTCGCCGCCGAGCGCGACACACTGGCCGACGACCAGCTGCGTGGAGCGGCGCTGATCGGCGGCCAGCTGCGCACAGAACGCCTCGACCAGGGTGGTCTTGCCCGAACCCGCCTCGCCGCCGAGCAGAACGACCCGGCTCCGGCCGGCCGCCGCCTCGTCGAGCGCCGCGGTCAGCTCGGCGAGCTGCTCGCGCCGCCCGACAAGACCCTCCAGCCGGCGGGCTGTGTCGGGATCGATGCGGGCCATGGGCTCCATCGTGCCATCGGCCACCGACAGCGCGACCATGGTTTGTCGGCCGCTCAGTGAGCGGTACGGACGGCGTGCCCGGCGCGGTGCGGGGTCACCGTCGCACCGGCCGGCCGCCGCTCGCCGGAGACCAGCCGACGCCACCACGGGGCGCCGACCGACGTACCGCCCAGCTCGCGGGCCAGCCGGCGGTGCTCGGCCGCCAGGATCAGCTCGGCCTCGCTCTGGTGATGCAGGATGTGGTGGCTGTAGTCGCTGTAGATGCTCATGAGTCAAGAATCGTGCTGAGGCACCCCCCGGCTCATCGAGCAGATGCCTGATCTTTGCGTCCGGGACCACCTCATGAGGTACCTCAGCCGGCCCGGATTGCGCGCCGCCCGGATTGGGTACCCCTGAGACGTGCCTCGGCTGCGTACCGTCTCCCCCAAAGATCCGGGGTGGACCCGGCGTCGAGCTGGCAAGGGCTTCATCTATCTCGACGAGGATGGCAAGCGACTCGAGCCAGACGACCTCGAGCGCTGCAAGAAGCTCGTCATCCCGCCGGCCTGGGAGGAGGTCTGGATCTGCCCGGCGCCGAACGGCCATCTGCAGGCGGTCGGCACCGACGACGCGGGCCGGCGTCAGTACCTCTACCACGAGCAGTGGCGGATCAAGCGGGACAAGAGCAAGCACGACCGCGTCCTCGAGGTGGCCGGCCACCTGCCGAAGGCTCGTCGCACGGTCGCGAAGCACCTCGCAGCTGGACGGGATGCCGTACGAACGGGCGCTCGGCACCGCTTTCCGGCTGCTCGACCTGGGCTTTTTCCGGATCGGCGGAGAGGCGTACGCGGAGACCAACAACAGCTTCGGCCTGGCCACCATCCAGAAGCAGCACGTCACCGTGCACGGCGGCGAGGTGATCTTCGACTACGTCGCCAAATCCGGCCAGGAACGCTATGTGGCACTCGCCGACGACCTGGTCCGGGTCGCGGTCCGGGACCTGCTGCGCCGCCGGTCCGGCGGTTCGGAGCTGCTCGCGTACAAGGACGGCGGGCGGTGGCGCGATGTGACCTCGACCGACATCAACACCTACGTCAAGGAGGTCGTCGGCGGGGAGGTGTCGGCGAAGGACTTCCGGACCTGGCACGGCACCGTGATCGCGGCGGTCGCGCTGGCCCAGGCGAACGAGTCGGCCCGCACCCTCGCGGCACGGAAACGGGCCGTGTCGAGCGCGATGAAGGAGGTGTCGGGGTACCTCGGCAACACCCCGGCCGTGGCCCGGAGATCGTACGTCGATCCGCGGCTGGTCGACCTCTTCGCCGACGGCGTGACCATCTCGCCCGAGCTCGCCGGCACCGATACCGATCTGTCCGACGGGGCTACCCATGGCCGGATCGAACGGGCTGTGCTGAATCTGTTGGTGGTGCGTCCCGAGAAGCTTCGGTAGCAGCATCGTCCGACCGATCGGACAATCCGGCTCGCCGACTGGGTGGCACACGTCGATCGACTGCTGGCCGCCGATCCGGGTCCGGTCCACGACGAGTCGCTGACCCCGACCGAGCGGTAGATCGTCCGGCTGGTGCTGCAGCGCCGGACCCATACCCAGATCGCTCAGTCCCCGTCCCCAGACTTTCCAGACACCGCTCAGCGGCGACAGTCCGGAGCCGCGGGCGCGGTCTTCGCGCACACCGGTCGGAGCTGGTCGTCGGTCCGCTGGCTGAGTCGGAAGCCGGTCGCTGTGGCGGCGACGATCAGCAGCAGCACGCAGACCGCGATCGGCACCATCAGCAAAGTCCAGTCGCCGGGCTCGTCCATTCAGCACCCCCTCGGGTGGCTGAGAGCCAGCACGACGCCCGGAGATACGTCCACCGCGAGGTCGACCCCCATCATCGCTCGGACCTGGGGGAGATCCTGTCCGTCACTCGGCCTTCGGCGCGGTGCCGACCGCCTCGGCTCCCAACTTCGTCATCAGTTTCGGCTCGACCATGTCGCACCGTCTTTCGTTCGAGAGCGGGGGAACCGGCGCAGCGACCAGGCAACTGTGCGGATTCCGGCGGACCAGTGCGGACGGTGTGGACAGTCCACCGCTCCGGAGGGGCTAGGCACGGCGTTGCCGAGATTTCGTTTCGGCGTCGAAACTCGACAACACGGCACTAGTGCTCCCGAGTCTCGCCCGTCCCACCCGTCCCGTCAGTTCGCGCCTCGGTCTCGTCGTCGTGCCCGTCCGCGTCTGATTCGTCCGGGTCGTCCTCGACGTCGGGCGCCGACGGTACGTTCTCGTCCGCCGTCGGCAGGTCACCCTCGGTCTCGATGGTCTCGTCTCGGGCGACCCGGCTGGCAGCGGCCTTGGCATCGTCGATCGCGGCGCCGGCCTCCTCGAGCTTGGTCGGGTCGGCGTCGGTGGCTTCCGGTTGGGTTGGGCCGGGATCTGATTCGCTCGTCATGGCTGGGATTACCCGGATCCGCTCTCGGGCACACCGACCTCCCGACGCCAGCTGTACGCCGGCTCGTATCCCAGCAGGCGCCGCGCCTTCGCGATCGACAGCAGCGTGTCGTGCCCGCCGACATCTCCCCGGACCTCGACGTCCGGAAAACACTCCGCCAGCAGGTCCGCGTTCGGCCGCTCCATCACGGTGTCGGCGTTGGCGATGACGAAGATCTCGCATCCGGTCAGCGCGGACTCCAGGGCGAGCCGGACCGCCTGAGCGCCGTCGCGGGCGTCGATGTAGCCCCACAGGTTCCACTTCCGCTTCGTCGCGTCGTCCTGGAACTCGGCGAATCCGGCGTAGTCCTCCGGCCGCATCACGTTGGAGAACCGCAGCCCGATCATCTTCAGCTCCGGGTCGCGCCGGCAGAGCTGAGCGGCCATGGTCTCCTCCATGGTCTTCACCAGCGAGTAGGTCGACTCCGGCCGCGGCGGGTACTCCTCGTCCACCGGAACGTACGGCGGCGGGGTGTCGAACGGCAACCCGAGGACCGTCTCGCTGGAGGCCCAGACGATGTTGCGTACCCCGGCCCGGCGGGCGGCGCTGATCACGTTCCACGTCGCGTTCATGTTGTTGGCGAAGGTGGCGTGGTCGCCGACGATGCCGGGCGCGGGGACAGCGGCGAGATGGACCAGCGCGTCCACCCCGGCGTACCGCTCCTCGACGCCGAGCATCGCGTCGACCACCTGCCCGTAGTCGGTGAGGTCAACGGGGACGTGCGTCACGCCCGTCGCTGGCTTCGCCCGGTCGAACACCACGACGTCCCAACCGTGTTCGCCGAGCTCGGTCACCACCGCTCCGCCCAGCTTGCCCGCTCCGCCGGTCACCACGACTCTCGCCACTTGGGCCTCCTCCGTCTACTCGCGTCTGCGCCGCTGCCACCATAGGACGCGGATTTCACCCGAGACGCGTGAGCCGAATACTCGGCAGCCGTGACATCCTCGTCACTGAGGATCAGCACCGCGGGCGCGGCCGATCATCGCCGAAAGGGGACCGGATGTCTGAGCAGACTCCATCCGACGAGTCGGTGGACGACGCCGGGTCCAGTCCCGACGCCGACTCGACGCCGCCGACCGAGCCCGCCACCGACCGCGCTCACCGCTCCGGCTCCGACTGCGGTCGTCTTCCTGATCCTGGTCTGGTGGGCACCGATCTGGGCCCTGGCGCCCGGCCATCACGCACGGTCTCAGCGGCCTGCCCGGTGCCGCCGTCGGTCGCCGTGGTCACCGGCGTGATCGTCGTCGTCCAGACGATCATCGGCCTGCTCGGGTTCTGGGTCGCCGGTCGCCAGGTGAAGAAGATCGTCAAGGAGGCGCCGCGCAAGCGGGTCGCGCTCGGCCAGATCTGGTCGATCTTCCTGCACGGCCGGATCCGCGACGCCGAACCGCCGAGCGATCAATGACGATCCGGTCCCGTCCGCACACCTACCGAGTGCGTCGGGGCCGACCCTGTGGGACGCCCGCGATCGGGGATCCGGCCACGCGCCCCTCGACCTGGCGCGATTGGTCGACGACGGGATGCACACCGAGCCGCTGACGCTCGCGGATCCGGGCGCGTTTCTCGACGGATCCTCCGAACTGCGCTCCTACTATGCTCTGGTGAGATCGATACCCACGAAGCGCCGGCGAATCTTCCCGCTCGTGGCCGCGGTAGGTGCCTTCCTCGCCGTTCTCACGATCTACGCCGGCACCCGTCCGGGACCATTCCTTGCCACCCTGAACGGAACGACGTTCTCTGCAGTCATCGTCTTCGTCACCCTCGCCGTCGCTGGATGGTGGGTACTGCGGAACTCGACGGCATCGGCGTGGAGATGGGCGGGCGCCATCGGCGCCCTGTTCGCCAGCGCTGAACTCGCCGGCAACGCCCTGCACTCCTCCGACGCCGTCGGCCCGCTGTTCGAGCCGGACCACCTCGCGTGGACGATCGTGCACTGGCTGGGAACCGGTTGGCTGGCCGCCTGCGGTCTGGCTGCGCTGATCTGGGCCCTCGACTCGTACGGCACCCGGACCGACCAAGGGCAAGATCGGTCCTCGCGTGGGCTCATCGGCGCCCTGCGCTCGCCGACCAAGGCGCGCCGCCGTGGTGCGTACGCCGTCGTCTTCGGCATCATCGTGCTGTCCCGGCTGCCGTATGTCTTGACGTACTGGCCCGGCATCGTCTATTTCGACACGTTCCGTGCGTACTCCTACATTCGCGGAGTCGTCCCGCTGGACACCTACGAACCAGTGGGCTCGACGCTCTACATCGGGGCGATGCAGGGTCTCGGCGCTTTCTTGGGCCTCGGAGACGCCGGTCGGGTCGCCCTCAGCACGATGACCCTGCTCGTGGCCAGCGCAGCCGCCTACACCTTCCTGTTCGCGCGGCTGGCGAGCTGGGGACTGCCCGGCCGGTTCTGGATCGCAGGTCTGGCCTGGATCGCTCTTGTCCCCGCGCTCGGCTACTACTCGGTCACGCTGGTGAAAGATGTTCCCTTCTCCATCGCCCTGACGGTGTTCATGGTCTGCATAGGAGAGATCACGTTCGGTGATGCCTCGGCCACACGCAGGCTGTGGCCATGGGTGACGATGACCGTCACGGGCGTTGTTGCCATCACCATGAGGAACAACGGCGTCTACATCGTGCTGTTGACCCTTCCCGTTCTGTTCGTGCTCCTACGCCGCTCCCGCAAGCAGGTCCTCATCGTGCTGGTCGCACTGGTTGCGGCGGTCGCGTTGTGGTTCGGACCGACCTTCGCCGTCCTCCATGTCCGCCCCGGTCCGGCCGAGGAAACCTACTCCGTCCCCCTCCAGCAGTTGGGCCGGATCGCGAAGTACCACGCCAATTCACTCTCCCCCGGCGATCAGCGGTTCATGACACGGATCTTCGCCGGAATGCCACCGGCCGAGCTCGGCCGACACTACGTACCCGCGCTCGCCGATCCGATGAAACTCAGGGCGCGCCTGGCATGGGAAACGCACACCACCCTCGACTTCCTGCGCGGTTGGGCCAGGATCGCGAGCCAGTACCCGTTGACCGCGATCGGCGCGACGATGGCGAACACGGTCGGCTACTGGGATCCCGAAGCGCCTCCGTACGACGGCATCGATCGCTGGTCGGCCAACGATGCGCGGACGATCCACCTCGACATCCCGTCCGGCCGACCCACCACCGGAGTTGCCGGCGCCTGGAGTCGAGCGGAATCATGCCGACCCGTGCGTACGACGGGGTGCACGACGACGGCTATCGACTGATTCCCGTCCTCGCCCAGGCCATGACCCCGGGGACGATCTGCTGGCTCTGGTTCGTGGCCGGCCTGCTCGTCCTGCGGACCCGGAGACGATCGGCGATAGCGCTCTTCGTCCCGGTGGGCCTCCTGCTGCTGACGTTCTTCGCCGGTCCGGTCTCCGGCGGCGAGCGATACACCATGAGCATGGTGATGACTCTGCCGCTGGCGTTGGCGGCGGTCATCCTCACCGCCCTGAAGCGCCAGCCCGGCCCACCCGGCGACCGCCCCGCGACGCCGACCGCTCGGATCCGACGTACCCAGGGCGGTCTGACGCCGGTCGATCGAGATCAGGTGTCCTTGACGGAGGAGACCCGGTCTCTCGATCGGTTGCCCGTCCACCGGACTCCGCACGTGCGGACGCAGTGAGGCATGGCAAACTCCCTCGATGTGACGCGACGAAGACCTGTCGCCGGTGGTCTCGGCGTGGCCGGCGCGGCGGCGCTCACTTCGGTTCTGAGCCGCGGACGAAGCATGCTGTCCCGAGCCCATCCGGTCATGCACTGGGCCGACGACTCCCGCGGCGCGCCGTACGCCAAGGATCCGAGCGTGGTCTTCTTCGGCGGCCGCTACCTGATGTACTTCTCGGTGCCCCCCCGGCCCGGCGAGACCCGGTGGGGCCAGGCCGTCGCCGCCAGCGTCGATCTGCTCGACTGGCAGCTGATCGGCGAGATCGATCCGCAGGGCGAGGCGGAGGCCACCGGGATCTGCGCCGGCGGCGCGATCGTGCTGGGCGACCGGGTCCACCTCTTCTACCAGACCTACGGCCGCGGCCGGGCCGACGCGATCTGCCACGCGAGCAGCACCGACGGGCTGACTTTCGAGCGGTCCCCGGACAACCCGGTGATCCGGCCGGCCGGCGACTGGACCTGCGGCCGGGCCATCGACGCGGAGGCGTACGTCGTCGGCGACGAGCTGTTCTGCTACTGGGCGACCCGCGACCAGCCGTACCGCTACCAGAAGCTCGGGCGTGCACAGCGCCCCGCTGACCAGCGACTTCTCGGCGGCCAGCTGGCGGCAGCGCTGCTCATCGAGCATCCTGCAGCCCACGCTCCCCTGGGAGAAGGGCTGTATCGAGGCGCCGACGATCTGCCGGCGCGGCGACACGTACGTGATGTTCTACGCCGGCGGGTTCAACAACGAGCCCCAACAGATCGGCGTCGCCTTCAGCTCCGACGGGCTGAGCTGGGAGCGGATGGGCGACGAGCCGTTCCTGGCCAACGGGGCGCCGGGTGAGTGGAACTCCAGCGAGTCCGGTCATCCCGGGCGTTTTCGTCGATCCGCGGGACGGCAAGACCTGGCTGTTCTTCCAGGGCAACGACGACAACGGCCAGTCCTGGTACCTCTCGCGCCGGCGGATCCGCTGGAAGGGCCACATCCCCCGCCTGGCCTGAATCCGGAGCCGACGATGACGGGACAGGGTCAGACCGGCCGGAACGCGGTCGCCCGGTCCAGCTCGCGGAACACCTCGTACCGACGGCCGTCGACGTCCTGCGACGACCACTGCTCGATGATCCGCTGCTCATCGCCGCGGGCCGAGTCGTCCAGCACGACCAGTCCGTCGGCCGCCAGCCGGTGCCCGAGCACCGGCAGCGCCGGATAGCGGGCCTCCGGGGCGATCGAGCCGACCGGGCCGTCGACGAAGAGCAGATCCATCCCGACCGCGTCAGCGGGCAGCACCGACGCGTCGAACCACGGCTGCGGCGGCCGGCCGGGCAGCTCGAGATCGACCAGCTCCGCGGTCAGCACGTCCGCCCGCTCGCCCAGGTCGAGCTCGGCGAGCCGCCTGCGCGTCTCCTCGGCGTACGTCGGGCTCGACTCCAGCGACACCACGCGTCCTTGGCCGCCGCGCTGCTCCAGCGCGAGCGCGAACCACACGGTCGAGCTGCCCGACCCGCACTCGAGGATCCGAGACACCCGGCCGGTGCCGATGAGATCGAGGATCCAGATCAGCGTGCTCGGCGTCATCGCCCAGCCGCCCAGCTCGGGCATCGGCCGGTCGTGCCGGACCAGTCGCTGCGTGACCCGGCCGAGCTCGGTGGTCAGGCTCGGTGTCCGCTGCACCAAGGACGCCAGATCCGCCGTCTGGCGATACGCCCGGTCGGCCTGGCGGCCCTGGTCCACGCGAACCTGGTCCAGCTGCCGGCTGAGGGTCGCTACGTCGGCCCGCACAGCGTCGGTGGCGCTTCGCGGCGCGCCATCCCGGGCGACTCGTTCCTCGATCCGACCGACGGACCCGTTCATCCGACGGGCCCAGAGCACCAGCCAGCCGAACATCGCCGCGATCGCCACGGAGAGCGCGGCGACGGCGAGCCCGATCTGACCGACCAGCGCCAGGACGACAGTCGCCAGCGTCGCCACCGCCGCGAGACAGAGCAGCAGCCGTCGAGAACTCACCGGCTCGCCTGCTCGACGGGCCCGGAGGCCCGGACCCCGGCCGGGATGAGCAGCGCGCAGCGGGCCGCTTCTCGCAGCTGGTGGCCGGCCGCCGACCATTCCCTGGACCGAACCATCGTCCAGGCTGTCCGCCCGGCAAACACCGACGCGTACGCCAGCGCCTTGCGCGTGGTCCGAGCCCGCCGATCTGGCGGAAGATAGTCGGCGACGACGCCGATCGCGGTGACCCGCTCCCGGACGTTCTCACCGCTCAGCACCCGGGTCGACGTGTCCGACGCGCCGTGGCGTCGATACAGCGCCAACACCTCATCGACGAAGACGATCGGGCCGCTCGACGCCAGCCGGGTCCACATGTCCCAGTCCGCCGCGTGCGGCAGGTCGGTGCGATAGCCGCCGATCTCCTCGTACGCCGAGCGGCGGACCACGATCCCCGGTGCCCGGACCCGGTTGGACACCGCGAACACCTCGAGCGCATTCGGCCAGACGCCGGTCCCGGAACGATACGACTTGGTCTCGTACAGCGGCCCGTCGTCGGCGTCGATGTCGCGGACCCGGCAGACCGCGGCCACCGCGGACGTGTTGCCCAGCGCATGCTCCATCGCCGGATAGAAGCCGGGCAGCACCGCGTCGTCGCCGTGCAGGAGGTGCACCAGGTGGCCGCGAGACAGCTCGACGCAGCGGTTGAAGGTGCCGATCGCCCCGAGATGACCAGGATTCGGGCAGAACCGCACGCGGCCGCCGCCGAGCCGTTCGACTACCCCGCCCGGGTCGTCGCTCGAGTTGTCGTCCAGCACGAGGATTTCGGCGTCGTCGCGATCGCCCAGCTGGGCCAGCACCTCGGGCAGGGCTCGGGACAGGTAGTCGGCGCAGTTGTGGACCGGAATCGCCACCGTCCACCGCGGCCGATCGGTTCCGAGTGATTCCGGGCCGGGCAGCGGCGGCACGCGTACGATCTCGGCCATCCCCGCGAGTGTAGGGGAATCAGCCCGCGTTGCTTGGCTAGGGTTGCGCCTGTGATTCCGCGTCCCGCCCCGAGCTCATTCCTCAACGTTCAGCGCGTCGGGGTGGCCCGATGAGATTCGGTATCGCCGGCGCCGGCTTCTCCGGCGCGGTCATCGCTCGCGAGCTGGCCGAGGCCGGACACAGCTCGGTCGTCTTCGAGACCCGGGACCATGTGGCCGGCAACTGCTACACCGCCCGCGATCCCGAGACGCAGGTGATGATCCACCGCTACGGCCCGCACATCTTCCACACCGGCAACGAGCGGGTGTGGAGCTACGTGAACGCCCACGGCGTGATGATGCCGTACAACCACCGGGTCCGAACCACCGTGCACGGGCGCGTCTATCTGCTGCCGGTGAACCTGCTCACCATCAACCAGCTGTTCGAGACCGCGCTCAGCCCGGACGAGGCGAAGGCGTTCATCGCCGAGCAGGCCGACTCCTCGATCGGCGAGCCGGCGAACTTCGAGGAGCAGGCGCTGAAGTTCATGGGCCGCCGGCTCTACGAGGCGTTCTTCCTCGGCTACACCAGCAAGCAGTGGGGCCTGGCGCCGACCGAGATCCCGGCCGCGGTGCTGAAGCGGCTGCCGCTGCGGTTCAGCTACGAGGACTCCTACTTCGACCATCCGCACCAGGCGATCCCTCGAGACGGCTATACCGCGATCGTCGAGTCGATCCTGGACCATCCGTGGATCGAGGTCCGGCTGTCGACGGCGTACGGCGAGCCGGACCGGGCCGACTTCGACCACTCGATCTGGACGGGCCCGCTGGACGCCTGGTTCGACTACCGGTACGGACGGCTCGGTTATCGCACCCTGGACTTCGAGGAGATCCGGGCCACCGGTGACCACATCGGCTGCTCGGTGATGAACTACGGCGACGTCGAGGTGCCCTACACCCGGATCGCGGAGCACAAGCACTTCGCTCCGTGGGAGCAGCACGAGGGCACGGTCTGCTTCCGCGAGACCAGCCGGCTGGCCGAGGAGGACGACATCCCCTACTACCCGATCCGGCTGGCGACCGACAAGAGCTTGCTCGGTCAGTATCTGAGCGCCGCACGGGACGAGGCCGGGGTGACATTCGTCGGCCGGCTGGGGACGTACCGCTATCTCGACATGGACGTGACGATCGGCGAGGCGCTAACGGCCGCTGACGGGATCCTGCAGGCGATCGGCGCCGGCGACCCCGTTCCGTCCTTTTTCGTCGACGCCTGACGTTGCGTTGGCTGGCCGGCCCGGCGGACCGTTCGACGAAGCCGTCCAGCTGGCCCTGGACATCGGCGAGCCGGTTCTCCAGGCTGTCCAGCCGGCGCTGCATGACCCGCAGCTGCTGCTGGATCACCATCAGTCCGAACATGGTGTCCTGCCGCCGCGGTTCACCGCCGATCCGGGTGGCCTTGCCGACGACCTTGCCCACCTTGTTGCCCTGCATGGCGTTCCGGAGATAGCGACCGGTCAGCACCGCGGTGTGCTGAAGGCCGGAGTGCCGCAGATGGAACGCCGCGCTGACCACCGGGTTGCCCGACGACCCGGGCTCGGCCGACAACGTACGCACGAAGCTGCCGAACTCGTTCTTCGACAGTGCCATGCTCAGCTTCTGCGCGTTGGCACCCTTGTTGCCTTCGCGCAGCGCCGCCGCGATCGCGTCTTGCGAGTACTCGGCGAAGATCGGGACCAGGGTGTCGAACAGCTGGCGGCGCAGCTCCGGCGGCGTCCGGCGGGAGATCCACTCCAGCTGGGAGATGACCCAGCCGAGCAAGGTCGAGGAATAGACCTCGATCACCCGGCGGCCGGACAGCCAGGCGTGGATCGTCTCGTGGTGACCGAAGATCTGGAACAGCCGCGCGTCCGCGGTGGCCATGGTCTGACCCGCGCGGCCGACCCGGTGGAAGCAGAGCACCTCGGGCACGATCGCGATCGAACGCGCCGAGATCACGCAGAACCAGTGGAACGGATTGTCCTCGTAGAAGCCGTCGCTGACCGGGAACCGGATCGCGTTGTCCTCCAGCAGACTCCGCCGGTAGAGCTTGCGCCACGGCACCGCGATGAACCGGAGAATCCGCCGCCGGGTCGCGACATCCAGCGGATAGCACGGCGACGGGAGCTCGGCCCAGCGGTGGGTGTCGGCCGGGTCGCGGCGCTCGCCGGAGCCGTCGACGACCTCCTGGTACTCGCACATCGCCAGGTCCGAGTCGCAGGCGTCGGCCGCCTCGACCAGCCGCTCGAACATGGTCGGCTCGACGTAGTCGTCGCCGTCGACGAACCCGACCCACTCACCGGTCGCCCGGTCCAGGCCGGCGTTGGCCGCCGTGGCCACCCCGCCCGGCGAGTTCACCTCGAGCAGCACGGGAACGAACCGCGGGTCGTCGGCGCAGAACGCGGCGATCTTTGCCGGCGTCGCGTCCGACGATCCGTCGTCGACCACCAACACCTCGATATCGGTCAGCGTCTGTGCCGCCACGCTGGCCAGGCACTGCTCGATGTAGTTCTCGATGTTGTACGCGGTGACGATGATGCTGAGCTCAGCCACGGGTCGTCCTCTCCTCGATCAGCTCGGGCTCGATCAGTTCAGGGCCGCACGGACGATGCGGCTGGCCAGCCCGGAGTCTCGGCGGATCCGGATCTTGGTGAAGTCGCCGACGTCGATCCGCAGCAGATGCTGCTGCAGGCCCAGGTTGAACTCGTCCACGACGTCCGGGGTCAGCCGCGACTTCGCCCAGCCGGACACCCGGAGCACGAAGTCCCAGTAGTGATGGGAGAACCGGTTCCGCTTCTCCGGACGAGCCTCCAGCTCGGTATAGGTCTCGTTCAGCGCGTCGATCAGGCTGAGCCGGGCGCGGCTCTCCCGGTTGGTCAGGTTGCGACCGCCGACGGCGACGATGTGGGTGCACAGGGGCTCGTCGAGCAACAGCAGCGTGTTCGCGTCGAGCAGCGTCAGCCAGTGTCCGAGGACGTCGTTGTGCACGGGCGTACTGCCGTAGCGCAGGCCGGTCCGGCGGTAGTGCTCGGTCCGGACCAGCTTGTTCCACGGATAGTTCGAGAAGCCGAGCAGCCGCGGTACGTCGTTGAGCCGGGTCACCCGGCGCGGCGCGGTCACGTACTGGGACCAGACGGCCGCGTCGAAGGAGTTCATCCCGTCGTCGTCCGGCGCGTCCGCGCGGCGGTAGCGGTACGGCATCATCGCCACGTCGGCGCCGGTGTCGTCCAGCGCCTGGATCACATTGGTCAGCGGTTCGGGGTGGATCTCGTCGTCGGCGTCGAAGAACAGCGCGTATCGACCGGCGGCCACGCTCGAATCCGCGGTTGCGCGCGATTCCGGCACCGCGATTGCTGCTGAACTGCTCGACGACCACCTCGGGCCGGTCCAGCGCCCGGACCTGGTCGACGCAGTCGTCGGTCGAGGCGTCGTCCACCACGATGACCTCGATCGCGACGCCGTCGATCCGCAGGAACGACTGCACCACCGCGGCGACCGTCGCACTCGCGTTGTGCATCGGGATGATCACCGACAGGTCTGGCTGGTTCGTCACGCGGGGTTCCACTTCCGGGATGGTCGAGTCAGAGACGAGGATGCGCCGACAGCTCGCCCGCTCCTCCTGGGTGTGGGCGATGCGGTGCCGCAGGTCTGGTCAGGCTACCGGACGCGGGCATCCGAATCGTTATACCGGTGCGCGGGCGGGTGGTCCGTTCGGCGAGTCACGCTCGCCAGACAGCGCCGGCATGCCTCATGCTGAACCAGTGGTCCGGGATCTTCGCGCGTCGGCAGGCGTCTGAGACCGTGCCGTCGATGCAGGCCCCGCTCGACGGGCCGAGCCACGAGATCGCCGTCGTGGTCCTCACCCAGGCCAACCGGCCGGCCGAGCTGGAGAAGGCGATCGACTCCGTCCGGGCCCAGCGCGACGTCGACGTCCAGCTGGTGCTGGTGATGAACGGGGCAGCCCGACCGGATCCGGATCCCGCCGACACGCTGATCGTGCTCCCGGAGAACATCGGTATCCCGGCGGCCCGCAACGTCGGCGCCGAGGCCGCCGATGCGGTGCTCGTGATGTTCCTCGACGACGATGCCGAGCTGCTCAGCCCCGAGGTGTTGTCGAGCGTCGTGCGGCGGTTCGCCCAGGACGACCGGATCGGTGCGATGGCGCTCCGGCTGACCGATGAGAAGGGTCGCACCCAGCGCCGGCACGTGCCGCGACTCGGCGGCCGGTCCGCCAACCGGTCCGGCCCGGTGACCCACTTCATCGGGGCCGCGTGCGTGGTCAGGGCCGAGGTGTTTCGCGACGTCGACGGCTTCGACGCCCGCTTTTTCTATGCGATGGAGGAGTCGGACCTGGCCTGGCGGCTGCTGGATGCCGGCTGGACCATCTGGTACTCCGCCGACCTCACTGCCTTTCATCCGTGTACGGCGCCGTCGCGTCATCCGGGGTACGTCAGACTCACGGCCCGGAACCGGTTCTGGATGGCCTGGCGCTCATTGCCCCTGCCGGTGATGTTCGGCTATCTGCTGACCTGGACGCTGCTCGCCATCGGGCGGGGGGCCCGGCCGCGCGAGGTGTTCGCCGGCTATCGCGAGGCCTGGACGGCCCGGCCCACGCGGAGTCCGATGCACTGGCGCACCGTCGCCCGGATGACCCGGCTGGGCCGGCCGCCGATCGTCTGACCCACCTGCGCGCCCGTGGAAGGGCTCGCAATGAACGTGCCCTGAGCCATGTCGAAGGGCTGCGAAGCTACTCCGAGTCGGACTCGGACCTGCCGAAGACCGACCGCTTCGCCGAGCGCAGCCGGTCGGCCCGCTGCTTGCCGAGCGTACGATCCACGCCCTTGCTCAGCCAGGGTCGGACACCGACGACTCCGGCCGGTGGCAGCCGATGCGCCTGTCGAGCCACGTCCGCGGCCGGCAGCCGACCGAAGCCGTCCTCGTCCGGCGGATTGGCGGGCACCCGCTCGACGACGTACACCGCCCGTCGCGGGACGAACAGCCGTCGCGCCGCGTAGCCCGGATGCAGGCCGCTGACCGCGAGCGCCGCCCGGGCGGCGAGTCGGTCGGCGCCGAGGATCCAGGTGGTGCCGTCATGGGCGAGGAACTGGCTCAGCTCGAACGACGCCATCACCTCGGCCACGTCTCGGCCCGAGAGCCGGATCAGGTCGAACGGGGCACGGTCGCCATGGAAGAACTCGAGGTACGCCGCCAGGTCGAGCTCGAGCAGCTCGACCTCCAGCTCGACGTCGCTCTCGGTATAGCTCCGCGGGTCGAAGTCGAAGTTCTGGCTGACCGCGACTCGGACCGGTGCCGCGCAGCCGAGCACGAGATACGGACTCGCGGCCCCGACATCCAGATAGCGTTCCGGGGCCAGCTCGGCGATCGCCCGAGCGACGATGGCTTCGCCGGGCGGCGCGGGCGGCGTCGCCGGGGCCTTCGGAGTCGGGATCCGGAGCGCGGTCAACACCTCCGCAGAGGCGGTGCTGAGCTTGGACACCGCGCGACCCTCGGCACTGAGCACCAGCTCGTTCGTCAGCGAGGTGAACTTCTGGTTCACGCCGCGGACCTTGCCGATGGTCCGCATGTTGCCGTGCTCGCGGCCGTAGCGGCGGAAGATGTGGAACCTCTTCGCCGACACGTCCTTCAGCAGCATCAAGGTGTGGAACGCCGAGCCCTCCTCGCCGGCGACCAGTTCAGCCCGGGCGAGGTGGTCGAGCTGTTCGCGGACGCTCAGGCGCTCCGGGTGGACGATGTTCCAGCCGACCTGGGCCAGCTGATGCTCGATGGCGACGCCGTTCAGGTCGCGGACGTCGCTCTCGATCCCGCTCCGCGACAGCCAGAGCTTGCGGCCCGGCTCCTGCGCCGGGCCCTCGTAGCGTCCCAGGAACGCCGCATGCTCCGGATGAAACACGTCGTCGTAGCGGTAGCCGATGTCCGGCATGTGCAGCAGCTCGAACCGGCTCGGGTCGGCCAGGATCCGAATTGGGTTGGTGATCCCGAGGATGTCGAGGATCTCCAGCTGCCACGGCTCGAGCTCGAATTCCTGCCAGTCGTAAGCCCCGGCCCAGACGAACGGCAGCTCGGGGTGCTGATGGGCATACCAGGCCCGGGCCAGGCTCTCCAGCAGGAAGTGGCCGAAATGGAAATAGAGCGTGCCGGCGTAGATCGCTTCCGGTTCAGACGCGTCGACCGGCTCCCCGTAGAGAATCCGCGGAACCGGGGAGCCCTTCTCTCCCGAACGCCGGTCGAGCGCCGAGCCGTCGACGTACACGTCATTGCCGTCGAAGACGCCCATGAACAGCTCGCCCGGTCGGGAGCCGACTCGGATGGTCGGATACATCACGGCGTTCTCGATCAGCCGGACCGACAGCGGCTTCGGCCCGAGATCCTCGTCGAGGGGGTTCGTCTGGACGTCCCGCGCGGCTCCGATCGCGCGGTCGCACGGCGGCGGTTCGGGCTCGGCCCGCTGCTCCGACTTCGGCTCGATCTCCGGCGAACGCGGAGCCGCTCCGCCATCGGCGTGACCGGTCATGACGCTCACCCGAGTCTCGGGACCTGGCGAAGAATGGCCTTGGCCTCTTCGACAAGACGACTGTCGTCGGATTCCCTCGCTTTCCGCAGCAGCGCCCAGGCTTCGCATGCGAGCAGCTCCTTCGGATCGACCGCGATGGTGCGCGCCATGTACTCCGGCGGCGGTGCCTGTGGATCCGCGGCCTCGAGATAGCCGACCTCAGCCGGGTAGGCGTCCTGCAGGACATCCGACGCCGGGTCGGCCCCGACGACGATCGCCGTCCCGGTCGGCCAGGTGTTGATCAGCAGCACCACCAGGTCGGGTCGCCTTCGGGCGATCACCTCGACGGCCTTGTAGACATCGCCCGCCCACGCTCCGGTGAGCCGGACCCGGGCCGCCTCCAGCGCGTTCCGCGGCAGGACGTCGTCGAAGACCGCGACGCCGCCCGGCGAAAGATGCCGTTCGACGTTGATGAAGTCGCGAACCGCGAATTCCGACAGGTGCATTCCGTCGATGAACGCCAAGTCGACCGGGACGCCCTCGAAGTGGCGACAGGGCGTCCGCCCGGGTGAAGTACTCGTCGCTCTTCGCCTTCACCAGATCGAGGTCGCAGTGCAGAGGGTGGCGGACTCGGAACGACGGATCTATGGCCACAGCCCTGGCCTCGGCCAGGGTGAGGCTCGCGCCCTCGTTCACTCCGATCTCCAGATAGGTCCGCGGAAGCAGCGCCTCGTGGAGTCCACGAAGGAGATCGTGCCTGGTCAACTCGGGTTTGGGGTGCTCGACGAAGGGGTCGGACGGGATCCAGCTGCCCTGCTGGTCGTTCGGCTCGCCGAGCCGGACCGTGGTCGGCGCGGCAGCTGCCGGGCTGGCGCCATTGACCGGGCTGGCACCGGGTCGACCGGGAGCGATCAGGTCGGCCAGCCGCTGGCGGCCGCCCCGCTCGAGTCCTCGGATCCGATCCGTACGCTCCTTGCCCAACGTCACGTCCAGTCTTCTTCCGAGCTGCGCACGTACGCCCACGGACTACCTCCTCGGCCGGTCAGTCACCGATCATAGGTTGATCGGGAGCGCTGGTCGGGACGACAAGCCTGTGGTCGAAAAGCTACCTGGAAACGCCGAGACAGATTCGGTCCCTGTTTCTCGCTGAGGTCGACACGACCCGGACAGTCAGCGATTAGCCTCGTCCCGTGCACATTGCCGTCACCGGTTCGATCGCGATGGACCACCTGATGACGTTCTCGGGTCGGTTCTCGGAGTCCCTGCTGTCCGAGCAGCTCGATCACGTCTCGCTGTCGTTCCTGGTCGACGACCTGCAGATCAGGCGGGGCGGGATCGCACCCAACATCTGTTTCGGGCTAGCCGCCTTGGGCCTGGACCCGCTGCTGGTCGGCTCGGTCGGCGAGGACTTCGCCGACTACCGCGCCTGGCTCGAGCGGCACAGCGTGCAGACCTGGCCGATCCGTGTCTCAGAGACCCAGCACACCGCCCGGTTCAGCTGCACGACCGACGCGGTCGGCGCTCAGATCGGTTCCTTCTACACCGGCGCGATGGCCGAAGCGCGCCAGCTCGAGCTAGGACCCATCGCCGAACGGGCCGGGGGCGTCGACCTGGTGGTGATCTCACCCAACGACCCGGAGGCGATGCAACGCCATACCGAGGAGTGCCGCAGCCTCGGTGTGGACTTCGTCGCCGACCCGTCGCAGCAGATGGCCTGGCTGGACGGGCCGGACATCAAGCGGTTGATCGACGGAGCGACGTACCTGTTCTCCAATGAGTACGAGGACGGCCTGATCACCCAGAAAACCGGCTGGTCGCAGGAAGAGATCGTGAGCCGGGTCGGCGTCCGGGTGATCACCAGGGGCGCCAAGGGCTCCAGCGTGCTCGTCGCCGGTGAGCCGCAGCTGGACATCCCGATCGCGCGCGAGGTCGCCCGCGTCGACCCGACCGGCGTCGGTGACGGGTACCGCGCAGGCTTCATCGCCGGGCTGGCCTGGCAGCTGCCCCTCGAACGCTGTGCCCAGCTCGCCTCCCTGCATGCCAGCTATGTGATCGAGGTGGTCGGCACTCAGGAGTACCGCTTCAACGGCGCGTTCCTCAGCCGTTTCGAGCAGGCGTACGGCATTGATGCCGCAGCCGAGGTCGCGCCCCATCTCGCCGGCGTGCGCCTGTAGGCAAGAACGGACTCAGCGCCCCGACGGACTCCGGTATCGGCCTCGGTGGTCGGGTCGTCGCGCAGTCGCGCTGCCGGCGATCACTTGGGCGACCAATCGGCGGGCTGGGGTGCGACAGCTGTTCGCCGGTCTGCTTCGCTGGCGGCTGGTTGGCGCTACCTGCCGGACGAGCCCTCCCGCCCGCGCTCGACATCTCGGCGTACCGGATCATCCAGGAAGGCCTCACCAACGTGCTGCGGCACGGCGGACCGGTCGCGTGCCTCACCGTCCAGCGGTCGCCCACGGAGCTTCGCATCGAGATCCGCGACGGCGGTCGATCGCCGCTGGACCCCGCGCCGGCTATCCCGAGCTCTGGGCACGGCCTGACCGGGATCCGCGAGCGGGCCGCGTTGTTCGACGGCACCGTCCGGGCCGAACCTGTGCCCGGCGGAGGTTTCCGGCTCGCGGTCGATCTGCCGCTCGGATCGTCGGCGAACGCGCGATGATCCGGGTCGCGGTGGTCGACGACCTGGCTCTCGTCCGGGCGGGGTTCGAGATGCTGCTCGACTCGGCCCCCGACCTGGAGGTCGTCGGTAGCGCCGCCGATGGGGCGGACGCCGTCGACCTTGTCGTCCGCACCCGACCCGACGTCGTCTTGATGGATATCCGGATGCCCGTCATGGACGGGCTCGAAGCGAGCCGCCGCATCCTGGCCGACGAACGGTGCGCCGACGTACGTATCCTCATTCTGACCACGTTCGATCTTGACGAGTACGTGTACGCGGCACTGCGGGCCGGGGCCAGCGGTTTCATGCTGAAGGACACCCCGCCGGCCGAGCTGCTGGCCGGCGTGCGGCTCATCGCGGCCGGCGAGGCCCTGCTCTCCCCCGCCATCACCCGGCACCTGATCGAAGCGTTCCTCCAGCGGCCGATCAAAACGCCCGCCCCCGATGAGTCCCTGCTCGACGTCCTCACCGACCGTGAACGCGAGGTCCTCGCCCTGGTCGCCAAGGGGCTGTCCAACGCCGAGATCGGCAGCCGGCTCTACATCACCCCGGCCACCGTCAAGACGCACGTCGCCCGAGTCCTGACCAAGCTCGACGCGCGCGACCGGGCACAGCTGATCGTGATCGCGTACGAGTCCCGGCTCGTCCAACCCGGCGAGACCTGACCAAGGGTCGCCGGTCGTTCGCTCGGCACCCGCTTCGCATCGACACCTACTGCCCTGACTCCGCACATGAGTCTCGGCGACGAAGAGCTCGGCTGCGAACTCGGCGTTCGACAGACCGCGGGCCATCCTGCTACGACGGTGGACGGGGCGGGGTGAAGACCCAGTGGCGGTAAAGGAGGAAGTTCCACAAGGTCGATGCTGCTACTACCGCAACCTTTGCCACCAGGTACCTATCGCCCACGTGCCCTACGGTCGTCACCACTGCGAGTGTGATCACATAGTTGGCCACAACCAGCGAGCCGTACCGCAGTGCGTGCTGCGTCAAACCCCGCAAGCCCCAGGATGACATTGCGGTCCGGTTGAGCAGAAAGTTCACTACCACGGCGGTGAAGTAGGCCACCGTCGTGGCGAGGCCGAGCGGAACCCCATATGACTCATGAAGTAGGGCTAGCAGTCCTATGTCGACGACAACGGTGAGACCGCCGACGACCAGGTACAAAAACAGCTGACGTTGCAACCGCAGCCTGGGCACCGATGCCGACCGGTTGTCCGTGGGTCGGGAGGATGCTTCGAGGTCAGACATGTCCCTCTCCGTGGCTGTGGTTCCGAAAAGCTGACATGCATGACCCGAGTCCCGGCCAGGCCGGGCGCGCCCCGCAGACACCTGCGTCACGATAGACGCACCCGATGGCCGATGTTAGCCAGCCGCAGCTGTGGGCGGTTTGAGGCACCCCAGCCAACTCAACGATGAGGAGCCTGGACGACAGCGTGACCGATGGGACTTGCTGTCTCACGCCCCGACCGGCAGGTAGAGGTCGAAGCGTCCGATGTCCATCATCTGGTAGCGGTCCGCCGGCATCCGCAGGCGCGGGATCTGACCGTCTTGATACACGAACGCAACCTCCGAAGGGTCGGCGGCGTTGACGGTGGCGTTCTCCTCGTCGAATCGGATGGGGAGGATAACCGCCGCCTGGAGGTGCCCCGCACCGAGGTAGTCGACCAGGTACGCGCCCCAGTAGTCGCCGGCGATGTAGTGGATCTGTCGGGTCTCCAACTCGCTGAGTATCTGCTTGGCGTCGGCATTGGGGTCGATCCACTCCCAGCCGACCTGCTGATGCACCACGGGAACGCAGGTCAAGAGTGCCCATACCGTCGGCACGGTGATCACCAGCCACGGCGAGTCGCGGATGCGCTCAGGGATCAGCAGCAGCCACGCCCCCAACCCCATCAGCAGCTCCGGCATGAACGGCAGGGCGTACCGCCCGTCGGCGATGTTGCTGAGCGGGGCGTACAGCGCGAGGACGGGGAACGCAAGAACCCCGGCTACCAGGATCGGCAGTGCCTGTCGGCCCGTGCGGATCACCAGTAGCACCATCCCGACGATCGATCCGATGATCAGTAGGGCCGCGAGCCCGATCGCAACCGCGTCGGGGCCGACCCAGTCCCCACCCAACTCGGGGCGTAGACCGAAGGCCCGCGGGAGCAGCTCGGCGACGAACCTGGTCACGCGCTCGGGGTAGGTGGCTTCCACCACCGGCGTGGCTGATGCCGGCCAACCGTTCTGCGCCATGAACAGGAGCCACGGGCTGACCCCGAGCACGCCGCCGGCGGCGAGTGGCAGCCACCATCGGCGCAGCGCCCGCCGGCGGTACAGCGTCGGCGCGATCAACGCCAGCAGCGCGACCGTGCCGAAGATCGGATGGCTCCATGTCGCGAACCCTGCGGCGAACCCGGCGAAGCCCGCAGTCCGGGCCAGGCGATGTTCCGTACGCATCGCGTGGCACGCCAACGCCAACGCGGCGATCAGCGCGATGTACCCGGTCGGGTAGCCCATGTAGGGGCGCAGGGACAACTTCGTCAACGCGCCGGAGGTGGTCCATCCGATCAGCGCCAGTGCCGCGGCCGGTACCCGACCGAGGATCGGTCGCGCCAACCGGTACAGCGCATAGCCGGCAACCGCGGATAGCGCGGTCGGCACGATCCGCAGCGGCCACACCCCGCCCCAAAACGCCAGGAACGGCGCAATCAGGTAGGTCTCGGTCGTCGAGCCGTAGTCGTTCCCGGCCACAATGAGGCGGAACTTTCCACGGAGGACCTCGTACGCCTGCAGGCCGGTGACGCCCTCGTCGGCGTTCAACGGGAGCAGCGACGTGTGCATCAGCCAAACCCTGATCAGCACCCCGATGGCGACCGCCGGAAGGCACGCGAGCAGCAGCTTACCGGTCGACACCCCGGCTCGGAGGTCCGATTTGGGGTCGGTGTCCACCGGCATCCACTCGTCCTTCGGGTAATGTGCGACGGCATCAGGCTATCCGCACCAACGCGCCCCGGCCTGCAGAACCAACAGTCGAGCACGACCCGACGAGATTGTTGAGGAGTGGCCTGGTGGCAGACCGTGCGTCAGCCCCGGCTTCACGGCCGCCCGCCGACGGCGACGCTTCCGCGTACTTCCGTACCCGGCTCGCCCCGAACCCCCATCGCGCCGCCATCTGGGAACACCTGTGCGCCTACCTGCAGCGCTGGATCCCCGCGGACTCCGACGTGTTGGAACTCGGCGCCGGGTGGTGCGACTTCGCGAACACCATTCCGGCGCGGCGCATCGTGGCGATGGATCTCGACACCACTGTGCGGCGCGCCGCGGCCGAGCACGTCGAGGCCGAGGTGGGTGACTGCACCGACCTGTCGCGCTTCGACTCCGGATCCTTCGATGTGGTGTTCGCCTCCAATCTGCTCGAACACCTGGAGCGGCCGGCGACCACGCGGCTGCTGGACGAGTCGGCCCGGGTACTGCGGGAGGGCGGAATCCTGATTCTGTTGCAACCGAATTTTCGGCTGAACCCCGGCGGCTACTTCGACGACTACACGCATGTGGCGATCTACACCGACCGCTCGCTGGCCGATTACCTGCGTTCAGAGGACTGGCGGATCCTCCAGGTGTATCCGCGTTTTCTTCCATTGACGATGAACAGCAAAGGCTCCGCCTTGACCTTCTTGGTGCCCTGGTATCTGCGGTCTCCCATCAAGCCGCTGGCCGGCCAGATGCTGCTGATCGCCACGCCGGAGTCCAGCCATGTGGAACGGTAAGACGTTGTCGGTGGTGCTGCCGACCTACAACGAGAAGGACAGCATCGCCGAGACCATCAGAGCCTTCGACCAACTCGGCATCGTCGACGACATCCTGGTGGTCAACAACAACGCCACGGAGGGGACCTCAGACGTGGTCGCCATGACCACGGCCCGCGAGGTGCTGGAACCACGGCAGGGCTACGGCGCAGCGATTTGTCGCGGGCTCGCCGAAGTGGACACCGACCTGATCTGCATCTGCGAGCCCGACGGCACCTTCAACCCGAGGGACCTGGCGAAGCTGCTGCCCTTCACCGAGGATTGCGACTTCGTGCTCGGGTCGCGCACGGTGTCGAACTTCATCTGGGACGGCGCCAACATGGGCTGGTTTCTCCAGTGGGGCAACTGGGCAGTCGCCAAGACCATCGAGGTACTGTTCAACACCTCCTACCTCAGTGATGTCGGCTGCACATTTCGCATTGTCTCCAAGGATCTGGTCCCTGGCTTGCTGCGCGACGCCCGCATTCACGGTTCCGCATTCGGGCTTGAGATGTTGATGCTTGCCTTGGTAGCACGGGACACTGTCGTACAGGTTCCGGTGAACTACCACCCACGGATCGGTACTTCGGCAGTCACTGGAGACACCCGCACCGCAATTCGCCTCGGGCTGCAGATGCTGTGGATAGTGCTTTCGATGCGGATCCGACCCCCGCGCCGCCGACATCGACCAACGGGCCGCCGCGGTCAGCACCAGGCAGCGCGGCAACAAGGGCTGTGGAACCCGCTGGGTCCATCGGATCAAGGCGCGCTTGGTCGCAAGCACGAGGATGCCGACAGCGCACCCTGATGAAGATCACCACGGGGAGCGCAGACCAGTCCCGCGCTTGCTCGGGCTGGACATCCCGCACCAGGTCCAGCGCCGGCTCCGCGTCCCGGTGACGGTGACGGTGACGGTGATCAGGGTTCAGAGCGCCCCGGTCAATTGAACTAGCCGTCGCCCTTTTCCACGTGTGAGGAGGCATGCACCCACGGGCACGAGATGGCACCGAAGCGCCCAATATCACCTAGCAGTCGCCGCGCACGACGGAGATCGACCTGTCACTGTGCGAGGTACCTTGCAGCGGGAGGGTAGTGCCTGGTGGATCTATGACGCCACGCTCGTCGATGAAGGATCCGCGTCGCGTGCCAGAGAAGCCGAATTGGAGCACCTGGACTTGTTCGACGACCTCGATTGACTCGCAACGTGGGTTTGTCCCGGCGATCACCTACCTGCAGCGAGCGCAGCGAGCGGGGACCTGTCTCCAGGTCGAGGTGCATCCGTTCTTTGTGAGTCTTGGAGTCTCCGGTGCGTTGGAGCAGGATGCGGATTTCGGAATCCGGGAGCTTGAGGCGCCGATAGATGGGCCGGGCAGTCCGCCTCGACGGCGTCCAAGTACAAGATCCTCTCATCGACCCACATCGTGCCGCAGCTCGGCGCCGGGACGCTCCGCGATCTGACCGCTCGCGAGGTCGATGCCTGGCTTTTCGGCCTCGCCTCGAAGCTGAGCACGGAGACACTGCACTGCACCCACGCGTTAATCGAGACCGTGAATGACCGCCGTTGACCGATATTCGGGGCACGCTGAGGGCGCGCGCGAGAAGTGCGATCAATTCGTGATGCGGGGTCCGGCCTACCGTGAGTCAGTTCACGCCTCAGACCCGCGCATTACGAGGCGAGAGCAGGACATCTGGCCTGCACCGCCCAGGGCGGCGGGCGTCAACCATCATCCTTGCAAGGCTGTGGTTCGCCGAGCCGTTCGCTGCCAAGTTGGCTGCCGGCTAAGGCGGACGTGGAGGGCCGGCCACCCGCCGGACGGATGATTCGTCCGGCTTGCCACCACCCCCTGTCCCCGGCCCGGACCGTCGTCAGAGCGGCCTGGCCGAGACGGAGCTCCGGGGTCAGCTGACGCCGAGGAGGTGCTCAATGGCGTAGCGCTGGATGCGTGCGAAGCCGTATCCCTTGGTGCGGGCAGCGTCGATGTCGTAGTCCTCGAGAGTGCTGCGGTCGGCGAGCAGCCGCTCGTAGGATTCGCCCGGATCGAGCGTCGGTTGATTGAGCGCTTCGACGCCGGCGATCTCCAGGGCCTCCTGAACCCGCGGGTCCGCTCGGAAACTGTGCGAACGCTCTCGGAGCGTGATGTACAGCTCCATGTTGGCCAGCGCCGACTCCCACACACCATCGATGTTCTCGGTCCGCAGCGGCTTGTAGTCGAAGTGCCGGTCGCCGTCGTAGGTCGGCCCACCCCCGGGAGCACCGTTCTCCAGCAGGTCGACGGTGGAGAACGCCTGCAGCAGGTCGCCGTAGCCGAACACGAGATCCTGGTCGTAACGTGGACCCTTCTGCCCGTTCAGGTCGATATGGAAGAGCTTGTTCTGCCACAGCGCCTGTGCGATCCCGTGCGTGTAGTTGAGACTGGCCATCTGTTCATGCCCGGTCTCAGGGTTGATGCCGACCATCTCATGGTGCTCGAGCTGGGAGATGAACGCCAAAGCGTGCCCGATCGAGGGAAGCAGGATGTCCCCGCGCGGCTCGTTCGGCTTCGGCTCGATCGCGAACCGCAGGTTGTA
>CAVOZV010000007.1:0-175912 GCA_963701355.1 uncultured Actinomycetota bacterium
CTGCGTCGAGCAGGGTCGGAAGCCCCACACGTTTCAGCCGTTGGACCCACGTGGCTCACGGGAAGGCCCGGAACGCCTGCGCATGGATTGGGACTTGTGGCACTGGGCCGGTCGCAGCGCCGCCCCTAGCTTGGACAAGGGCGGCGCCTGAGCACGGGATGGTGGCGCGACATGCGGAAGTGAAGGGACAGAACAATGGCAGCAACGACCTGGGTCCATCCATTCGACCATTTGGAGGAAGTCGAAACAGAGGTGGACGGTCATTGGGATTCCGTCCGCGGCCTGCTCGGCGGCAAGGGCGCCAATCTGGCCGAGATGACGCGCCTCGGGATCCCGGTACCACCGGGTTTCACGGTGACCACCCAGGCCTGCCTGAACTATCTCGACAACGACAACACCATGGCCCCCCCGATATGGGATCAGATCCTGAACGGCCTGCTCGACGTCGAACATCGGCTCGGCAAGGGCTTCGGCGACCCAGGCAGCCCGCTCCTCGTGTCATGCCGATCGGGAGCCAAGTTTTCGATGCCGGGCATGATGGACACCGTCTTGAACATCGGACTCAACGACGAGACCGCGAAAGGCCTGGTAGCTCTCACCGGCGATGAGCACTTCGTGCTCGACTCCTACCGCCGACTGATTCAGATGTTCGGCACGGTGGTCCTCGGACTGCGTGATGAGCTGTTCGACAACGTGTTGTCCACTGCGCGTGCGGCGAGAGGCGTCAGCAGCGACGCCGAGCTGACCGCCGACGATCTGCGGTCCATCGTGGCGCGCTTCCGGGACATCGCCAGCCAATTCCCTACCGACCCGTACGACCAGCTCCGGATGGCCATCGAAGCTGTGTTCTCCTCGTGGAACGGAAAGCGGGCGATCGACTACCGCAACGCGGCAGGCATCCCGCACGATCTCGGTACGGCGGTGAACGTTCAAGCGATGGTGTTCGGCAACCTCGGCGACAGGTCCGCTACCGGAGTCACGATGACGCGGAGCGGAGCAACCGGCCGACCCGGGCTGGAGGGCGACTTCTTGATCAACGCACAGGGCGAAGACGTCGTATCCGGCACCCGTGCCACCCGTTCGCTGCAGATGCTGGCGGAGGTGATGCCGGAAACTCATGCCGAGCTGCAACAGATGGCCAAAACCCTGGAAGCTCGATACCGCGACATGCAGGACATCGAGTTCACCATCGAGAACGGGAAGCTGTGGCTGCTGCAGACCCGAGACGGCAAAAGGACCGCCCAGGCGGCCGTCCGTATCGCCGTCGACCTTGCCAACGAAGGTCTCATCACCAGGCAAGACGCGGTCCGACGAGTGACGCCGACCCAGATCGACTTCTTCCTTCATCCGCAACTCACGGCAACCGCCCGCAGCCAAGCCGCCGAGGACGGAAGGCTGATCGCAACCGGTCTCAATGTGTCGCCGGGGGCAGCGGTCGGTGTGGCCGCATTCGACCCGGACACGGCGCAGCGCCTCGCCGGTGATGGTCGCAAAGTCATCCTGGTTCGTCCGGAGACCAAGCCCGACGACGTTCACGGCATGCTGGCCGCCGAAGGAATCCTGACCACCCGCGGCGGACGGACGAGCCACGCCGCGCTGGTCGCGCGGCAGTTCGGCAAACCGGCCGTCGTCGGGGTCAGCGCCCTCGAGGTCGACCTGGTCGGCCACCGGGCCCTCGTGGGCGAGCTGGACATCGAGGAAGGCGCCTGGTTGTCGCTCGACGGCAGCACGGGAGACGTCTACCTCGGTCAGCTAGAGACCTTTGTGCCAGACATCACCGACACCTGGTTGTCGACCCTGCTGTCCTGGGCCGACGACTACCGCCGGCTCGGCGTCCGCGCCAACGCCGACTATCCCCACGACGCACAGCGCGCGCGGGACAACGGAGCTGAGGGCATCGGACTGTGCCGCACCGAACACATGTTCTTCCAGTCGGAACGGTTGCCGGTGATGCAACGGATGATCATGAGTGACTCCGTCACCGAGCGGCGCGACGCCCTGGACGAACTGATGCCGCTGCAGCGAGCAGACTTTCTTGGACTGTTCCAGGCCATGAACGGCCTGCCGGTGATCATCCGGCTCGTCGATCCACCGCTGCACGAGTTCCTACCCACCTTTGAGGAGCTGTCCAAACGGATCACCGACGCCAAGATCAGACTGTCGGCCGCCGGGTCATTGGACGAGGTGGACACCCTGCTCGGCCGGCTACGCAGCGACGAGGATCTGCTGCGCCGCGTCCAGGTGTTGCACGAGTCGAACCCGATGCTCGGGCTACGCGGCGTCCGGCTGGCCATCCGTCATCCCGAGATCCCGCAGATGCAGACCCGGGCGATCTTCGAAGCGGCCTGCGATGCGGCAGAAGGCGGCGGCGATCCCCGGCCCAAGGTGATGGTCCCGCTGACCAGCGACGCCGGCGAGATGGCTCGGATCCGCACCGTGATCGAAACCGAGGCGCAGGCGGTCTTCGCCGAACGGGGACGTTCGATCAGCTATCAGATCGGCACCATGATCGAGACACCGAGGGCGGCCCTGACCGCGGAACGTCTTGCCGAGCACGCCGACTTCTTCTCCATCGGCTCCAACGACCTGACCCAGACGACGTACGCGCTCAGCCGGGACGACGCCGAGACGAGCTTCCTGATCGACTACCTGCGGACCGGAGTGTTCGACCACGATCCGTTCACCTCGCTGGACGCCGACGCCGTCGGGCCACTGATCGACCTGGCCATGACCGCCGCCCGGGAATGCGGCGACGACTTCGAGGTCGGGGTCTGCGGTGAACACGGCGGCGACCCGACATCGATCACGTGGTGCCACCAACACGGCCTGACCTACGTCAGCTGCTCACCGTTCCGGGTGCCGGTCGCGCGCCTGGCCGCAGCGCAAGCAGCCCTGGGCGAGCCCACCATCTGAACCAGTCAAGGGCACCCGCTCGGTCGAGACTCGACATGCGGTCATCTGCCCCTCGAGCTTCGCCCCTGCGCGGCTTCGAAAGTCCCAGCCATTATCGACCAAAGGCCCTGTCGGCCGCCGTCTCGTCACCAGAGACTGAGAGGGAGTAGACGTTGCAAGGAGGCACCGATGAAGCGAAATCTCGACCCGGTCGACGCCCGGACCGTTATAACAGGCTCGGCAGATCGACCGAACGCGACTGCGCCCGTTGTGGTGGGAATCGACGACAGGCCGTTGGAGGGGTTCCGACAATCGATACTGTTCGCCACGGCTGAAGCGGTGCGGCGAAAGACGGGAATCCTCCTCGTGCACGGCTGTGAACCGCTACGCACCGCGACCTCGCTGGAGCCGGGCACCGCTCCGAGTCACCGGAAAGCGGTCGGCCGCCAGATGGTGGCCGACGCCGCTGAGCTGGTCGCGCAGCACCTGCCCGAGGGGTGGCCGATCGAGTTGTGCGTCGACCCCGGCACGGGCGCGGACGCGCTGGAGGGACTCTCGGAGATTGCCGCCCTGATCGTGCTGCAGCGTAGATCCATCTCGGCCATCCAACGGTGGCACACAGGTTCGACCACGAACCGGGTGGCTGCCGGGTCGACCTGCCCGGTTGTCGTGATCCGAGAGGACCACGATGCCAGAGCTTCGCATTCAGCTGTCGTGGTGGGCGTGGATGCCCGGGGGCATGCCGGGACCGCGGTCGATGTCGCCTTCGCTGAAGCGGACCTCCGTCGAAGCCACCTCATCGCCGTCCACGCATGGCAACCGCCTGACCTGACCAGCGGCTTCATACCGGCCGATGCCAACGAGTTGACCGAGCTGAGGACGACCGCACAAGTCGAGCTGGCCGAGGCCCTCGCCGGCCATAGCGAGATCTACCCGGACGTTCCCGTCGATCGCCGCATCGTCAACGGCTCAGTGGTCCAGGTGTTGATGCAGGCCTGCGAAAGCGCGGAACTCCTGGTGGTCGGTCGCCACGGACAACAGGGGGTCGGCACCATCGCTCTCGGCGGCGCGGCCCGGCACTTGATGAAGGATGCGTCATGTCCGGTGATGATCACCCCCGTTCACCGAACGGAGCGTCCCGCGCCGCGCTGGCTCAGCGCGCAAGCACCCGTCAGCCCAGGTTACTGACGGCACGAAGGCCGGAGGAGGCGATGGAACCATGAAGTCGCACGCCAATACCCAGCTCCACACGCGTCTTGTTGCAGCGGGCGTCGACGGAAGCCAAGAGGGCCTAGCCGCCGCACGCTACGCCGTGCACGCGGCCGACGTGCGGGGACTGGACGTCCTGCTCGTTCACGCCTACGAGCTGCCGCCGCTGAACACTCCAGTAGACGAGTCGATGGTGGACGCGTGCCATCGGCTCGCTCAGAAGCTCGTAGACGACACCGCCGCCGTACTGGTGACACCCCCTGCCATGAAGATCGAAGCATTGGTCGACGCAGAGGTTCCTTCGACGCTGCTCGAACGTGTGGCACACGATGTTCCCCTTCTCGTTGTCGGCCAGGACCATCGGGGCTGGGGTGAACGGCTGCTCTTCGGTCGGGTCGCCTCGCATGTCGGCCAGAACGCGGACTGCCCGGTCGTAGTCGTGCCGACCGGATGGCAGGTTCCCAGCTCGCGTACCCATCAGCCGGTTGTCGTCGCCGTCAGCGACAGCACCAACGCCGAGGGGCCACTGCGGATGGCGATGCTCGAGGCTCAGGCGATGTGCACCCAGGTGGTTGTGATCCATGCGTGCCCATACACCTCGCCAGCGACCGATCTCGCCCAGCAGGAAGGGGTGCTGACCGATATGCTTGCCCGCTGGGTGCAGGACTCCCCCGATGTCACCGTCACGACGTCGATCGTTCGCGGCGACGCGGACGCCAACCTGGTTCGGCTGTCGCACTCCGCTTCCCTCCTGGTGCTCGGTCGGCACCACCGGCACGGTTGGGCACACTTGACCCATTCCGTGTTGCGTGCGGTCATCAAGCAGACTCATTGCCCGCTCGCGGTGGTGCCGGAAGACTCGACCCAACCGAACGGCCACTGAGCACCCCTCGATGAAACTCGCCACTCGATGCTTTCTGGTCCGTAGCACTTCCTCTACTCGGCGACCAGCGGTTCGGGGATCGTGTCGACACACACACCATTGCCGACAGTTGTGCGGGCAGATTGACCCCAGGGCCTTCCGCGAGGACGACACGGGTTGGTGTGGCCTCCAAGCCCATGGCCACGATCTCGGTTACCTCCGAACGGATGAGCCGATCGTGACTTTCGACCCTCGTCAGGGCCGTCCAGGTTGCCGAGACTTGACCTCGTCCCGTCGACAAGAAGGGTTCTCATGGACTGGTTGCTCGTCGCAATCATCGCGGTCATTGCTCTCGCGCTTCTCTTCGACTTCACCAACGGCTTCCACGATGCAGCCAACTCGGTAGCGACGGTCGTCGCCACCAGAGCCATGCCGGCCCGATTGGCGCCGTGGTTCTCGGCCTTCTTCAACTTCGCGGCGTTCTTCATCATCGGAACCGCCGTCGCCAACACGGTCGCCAAAGTGGTCAAGCACGATGCCGAAGGGGTGGCGGTCGTCTTCGCCGCGCTGATCGCGGCGATCGCCTGGAACTACGTAACGTGGTACATCGGCATGCCATCCTCGTCCAGCCACGCGATCATCGGCGGCCTCGTCGGAGCGGGGCTGGCATCAGGGGGAATCGCCGCGATCAACTGGGCAGTGGTCCGCACCGCAGTGATCGCCATCGTTGCGTCGCCAGGCGTCGCCTTCGGCGTGGCCTTCCTCGCCATGCTCCTCCTCGCACGCATCCAACGCCGGTGGAACATCCGTGAGGATGCCAAGGCGTTCAAGGGTCTACAGCTGGTGTCCGCGGCCGCGGTCTCCTTCGGACACGGGGCGAACGATGCCCAGAAGACGATGGGCATCATGGCCGCCCTGCTGTACGCGGGCGGCTACATCGCGCTGCGACCGGACGGAAGTCTAGAAATCGACTGGTGGATCCCGCTGCTGGCCTACACCGCGATCGCGGCCGGAACAATCTGGGGCGGCTGGAAGATCATCGAGACCATGGGCCTACGGATCACCACGCTCCGGCCCAGCTCGGGCCTCGCCGCCAACATAGGCGCCGTCACCGCCATCTTCGGCGCCACTGGAATGGGCATCCCTATCTCCACCACCCACGCCGCAGCGTCATCCGTCATGGGATCAGGCGTCGCTTCCGGGAAAGGCGTGAACGTGCGTGTAGTCGCGGAAATGGTCGCCGCCTGGGTGATCACCATCCCTTCGACCATGGTCATCGCATGGGTCATGTTCGAGCTGACCCAACTTCCAGGGCCGGCAGCCTGGGTCGCCGTCGGGGCCGTGCTGTTCGTCCTGCTCGGCTGGATCGCCTGGGCCATGTCGAAGGCGATGCATGCCGTCGACGTGGAGGCAGAGGTGCCCAGCGAGGCCGAATTGCTACAACCCGTCGGCGCCGTGCCGCACCTCGACGGACACGGACCCCTTTCCTGAGCATGCGTCCCCAGGTTGGTCAACCCCAACCGGTCGAGAGCTAGCTCATCGGGAGCCCAGCCCGGCCAACGCCTGCGGGAGCTGACCTCAGGGGCAGCTGATCGTGGAGCCCGTTCGTGACGGCTCCCCGACCGCGACATGAGCTGCACCTCCATGAGCAGACCGTACGGTCCGGCGCCGAGCGTGATCGGTCAGCGGCTCATACGCAGGGCCCAAACGAACGGCCCGGCCGACGCGCGAACAGTTGGCGATGTCCACACGATCGGCGAATCTGCGCCGATCGTGTGCGGCGCGAGCGCGAAGAGTTCCCCCTGATCGGTCCTGGACGGCAACAGTTGCGATCAGAAGCGGGACCACCCCGACCGACCTGGTTGGCGTCGGGTAGCAGACCGCCGGCAAGATACTGGCGCGAGTCGGGGACATCCACCCGTTCCGAGTGGCCGCAGCCTTCCCCATTCGATACCGGAGCCCGTCGACGTTCTCCTCCGGCGACTTCGTACGTCGCCGACTCTCCCAAGCGGGAGACCGCCAGCCCAACTGCTGCCACCACACATGGCCATCACCCAGGATCCGCCACGCCGGACACCACGAACGCAAACGTGCCAACAGAGCCGCAAAGGAGCTCTCCGCTGCTTGAAACGACTGCCCTCCAACATCGCCCCCGCCATGTCGTGACAGACGCACACGACCCGGAAACGATGGACCTGGGAGGACACCAGGGGGCGATTACACGATCCTGCGCGGCCGGCACTACCCCAACACCTGACTCTTCGACCAGTCGCTTCCCAGGCGCACCGATAGCGACACTACAACCGTTCGCGCCAGCGACTTGACGCAGCGAGGAGCCTTCTAAATGGCGCAAGTCGGGTTGCATCCTCCGCCGTACGGACCACAGCCCGGTCCAAAGGCGATCGACGACCCAGCGAGAACGCATCGCACTCACCGCACCACCGTGACCGGGCACGGCGCGTGGGTCACCACGTCGAGACTGACAGCGCCGAGCAGCAGACCGGCGAACGCGCCGCGCCTGCGGGACCGGACCACCAACATATCCGCTCCCTCGCGGCATTGATCAGGGCGGCCGTGGGGTTGCCGACGACGACGCGCGTCCGCACACCCTTTGCAGTCTTCACCGGGGCCGGCGCGCACGAATGAGTCCAAGATCGCTGCGGTGTCGTGCTCGCTCGCGCTCACGTTGGGCCACGCCCGACACGCTTGCGGCGGCTGGTTGACCGGAGGTGGGACGCTCGCTTCGACGACCAACAACTCAGCGTTATGTGTCTGCGCTTCCTCGTACGCCCAACGCAGGGCCTTTTCACTAGTGGTTGCGCCCGGAAGTTCATCGAGGGTCCAGCGGCGTCTGGGTGGATGCTCCGCAAGGCCGCGGAGGAGGTCGTTGCGGTGTTCTACGGACGACGACGCGAACGCAGCGGAGCGCCGCCCAGGCGGCGCTGGTCCCGACGAACCTCCGGGCGTGACCACTAGCTGCAGACCCATCGACACCGACGAGGACACTTGTCCATCCAGACATTGCGCCTCCCTCATTCGCTTCCAACATCCACGGTCATCGGTCCCGCGCGCCGAGAACGCCAACTCTTATGCATGCGCCCGACAATCTGGCAGCGGTCCGCGACGTGGTGCGGTGCGGCAGCCTACTTCTTGCTTGCCTGCAGCATTCCGCGCTTCGGGGCCACGCGCATGTGTGGGGGCCCATATGGGTCAGTGTGGTCGGCGACCGCGAAGGTCGCCCAGGGACAGGTGGCTATGAAGGGATCAGCCGCCGACCACTGACTCGCTGGCAACTGATACTGATGAACAGCGTGCGAGCCCCTTCGGCCCAGGGTTGCGGTTCCGTGCCTGCCCTCAACAGCTCGAACTGGGCATCCGATAGCAGTTGAGCCGGCCCGATGACGAGCACACTCCACCCGGCCTGAAGAAAATCATCGACGTCGTCGACCTCGAAAGCGACCCGTTGATCAAGGACCGCGTTTGCCACGACTCCATACGCCACCGTACGCACGATGACGTGATCGTCGATCATGACGTAGTTCAGGGGAAGGATCTGAGGGCCGTCCTCGCCGAGGAATCCGAGTCGTCCCACCTTCTTCGACGTTAGCAGTTCAACAGCCTCGCCCCGGTCGAGCTCGACGAGCTTGGCTCGACCCGATGTCGTCAGCCAATGAGCCTCGTTTGCGGTCATCGCCGCGCCACCTCTCCTGTCGACGTCAAGAACACCATCCCATGGCCACCAGCCTGGCGGCGACGGCTGTGCCAGTCAACGACGCCCCACCGACCCCGATCTCCCCGAGGAACATCGCGCGCGCCCAGTCTGCCAACGACCGCCACCGCTGACGCTGCGTTGTCACCTGAACGATCGGGCCAGTCCGGCAGACGGGTGTCGAATTCATCGGCCTGAACGGGCGACGGCCACAACGGGTCACGCCGTCGCGACGTCACAGCGGTTGAATCGTCAGTTCAGCCCGGACCCCACGAACGTCCGTGGGGGAAGCGCCTCGGCGAGGCAACGCCTGGCCACCGAACCCAAACCGACGAGGCAGGGTGGTGCTGGGCATGCTGGCCGCCCAGCATCGCGGCTACTCCTGTCCAGACGTCTCGAGCCCGACCACAATCTCGCCCACTATCAACTCGTCTTCCCGGTCGTCGTCAGCGAACCGGCGGCGTCCTCGGCCTATGGATACGGGAGCCGACTCCCCGGGCTGACTGCAGGTCGCCGAGGCGATTGTGACTCTCGACAGCGACCACGACAACATCCGCGGGTGAACAGCTCGTTCCCCCGAACGAACCACGAGCGCCATCGCCCACTTTCGCCGCTCCTCCCGTTCCGGGCGCCTCAGCTACCCTTCGGTCGGCTGGCGGCGAAGGAATCTCGTGAAGCGCGAGATGGCCGAGGTGTGTCGATGCAATCGTCGGCACGGTGCTCATACCGGCAGATCAGTTCGCCAGCGCCATCTGACCCTTCGTCGACCGACCAGCGAACGACGCAGCCTGCCACCTATTCGAGGTTGCACCGCTTGCAAGTGCCGACCAGCCAGGTGCCCGCGGGCCCTGCCAGGTTCAGTGATCCCTGCACCCGACCCGATGCCGCGTGGCATCGCTGCTGATGGGTCGGTCAGCGGCAGACAGATCAGGTCAACCCGTGGAGCTCCGGACGGCCGTGGTGTTCAGGGCAGGTCGTCTCCACCAGCGTCGGTGGCTGTTCTCGCGAGCTGCCTGCCCGATAGGTTCGGGTTTGTGCCGACATCGGCGGCCCGAAGCGCTCCCTTCGCTCCCATCCAGCATTGGCTCCCTGGCCTGTCGGTCCTGGGTCACTACGAACGGGTCTGGCTGCGGGGAGATCTCCTTGCCGGGGTCACCGTCGCCGCTTACCTGGTGCCGCAAGTGATGGCATATGCCGAGGTTGCCGGCTTGCCGGCCGTCGCCGGGCTGTGGGCCTCGCTCGCACCGTTAGCCATCTACGCCGTCCTGGGCACGTCTCGGCAGCTCTCGGTCGGTCCTGAATCGAGCACCGCGTTGATGACCGCGGTGGTCGTGGGATCACTCGTCGGCTCGGACACCGCTGGATACGCCAACGCCGCCGCGGCACTCGCAGTGGCGGTCGGCCTGCTCTGCATCCTGGGTCGGCTCGGTCGGCTGGGCTTTCTGGCCAACCTCCTATCTCACCCAGTGCTCATCGGCTACATGGCCGGCATCGCGCTGCTCATGATCGTCAGCCAGCTCGGCAAAATAACCGGCATCTCGGTCGAAGGTGACTCCGTGGTCTCCGAGCTTGGGTCCTTCTTCACCCAGCTCCCCGACGCGTCGTGGCCGACGATGCTCCTGGCAATCGCCGTGTTGGTCCTGCTTTTCGGTTTACGTCGGTGGCTACCTCGCAGTCCGGGGCCGCTGATCGGCATGCTGCTCGCCGCTCTTTTGGTGGCAGTCCTCGACCTGGAACAGCACGGCGTAGCCGTCGTTGGCCAGATCCCCTCTGGTCTGCCCAAGCCAGCGATTCCCAACTTCAGCACGCTTGACCCCGCAACCCTGATCCCGGCCGCCTTAAGCGTTGCGATAGTCGGCTACACCGACAACGTCTTGACGGGGCGAGCATTCGCGGCCAAACACGGAGAGACCATCGACAGCAGCCAAGAATTCCTGGCGCTCGGAGTAGCGAATGTTGCGGCGGGCCTCAGCCACGGCTTTCCGGTCAGTAGCAGCGGTAGCCGCACGGTGATCGGTGACAGCATGGGCAGCCGGAGTCAGCTCTACTCTTTGGTCGCGCTCGCAACCGTGCTGCTCACGGTGTTCTTCCTCCGACCCGTCCTCGCAGCCTTCCCCGTGGCAGCGCTGGGCGCCGTCGTGATCTACGCGGCCGTGTGGCTGATTGACGTCGGCGAACTCCGACGCATCGCCCGATTCCGACGCAGCGAGGCCCTGCTCGCCGTCACGACGACCGTTGCGGTGCTGGCCTTCGACGTCTTGTACGGCATTGCTGTCGCAGTCGCCCTGTCCATCTTCGATCTGCTGCGGCGCATCGCCATGCCGCACGACGGCATCCTCGGTTACGTTCCGGGGTTGGCGGGCATGCATGACATCGACGACTACCCGCAGGCGCGCCAAGTCCCCGGCCTGGTGGTCTACCGCTACGACTCCCCCCTCTTTTTCGCAAACGCCGACGATTTCCGGCGCCGGGCCCTCGCGTCGATCGACGCCGCCGACACACCCGTGGACTGGTTTCTCCTGAATGCGGAGGCGAACGTCGAGGTCGACCTTACGGCGGTGGACGTGCTCGACGAGTTGCAACGTGTCCTCAGCGACAGAGGAATCGTCTTCGCGATGGCTCGAGTCAAGTTCGATCTTCGCCAAGCGTTGGCGGCCGCCGGGTTCATCGCAAAAGTGGGTGAGGACCGCATCTTCGCCACTCTTCCAACCGCTGTCGATGCGTACGTCGAATATCACCGGGCACGATATGGACGGACCCCGGACGGCTTCGGCCAGTCAGGTCCGGACGCATCGGCCACGGGCACCGAAGGCTCTGAGAGCTAGCTGCCGAATCCCCCTAGACAAGGGCGTGGCACGCCGATGGCTTGTCAACTGCTGCTGGCACCGGCTCGGATGGCTGTAAGCCCAGCGGACCCCGTGCGCTAACGCGTTCAGGGGGCTGACGCAGTCGGTGGGGGTTTCCGCGCCGGCCGCCGTCACGCCCCGGTAACTGCTGCCTGCCAACCCGACAGGCGGAAACCTCGCGAAGCCGCAGAAGGTGCGGAGATTCGGCATGATCCGTGAAATCCGAGGCGCGGGACTGACTTGGTGCACGGTGATCTGGCCCTATGCACCACCTGGCAGCGAGCCGGCAGTCGGGTCGAGCAAGACCGTCCAGCTTTCGATGAGCTCGCGCGCTGCTCCACGACGTCGTCCCGGCCCCGTTGCAGCCGCTGTACACACGCCAGTCTCGACGACGGTCAGTCCTGGACGGAGATCGTCGAACATCTGCCGGACGTGCACCTGCGGGCCGGAGTGGCCTGAGACCTCGACTCGGATCCGCCCGCCAAAGCATCGGGACCAAAGTCCGCTGCGCGCGGCCCGAGAGGCCCTACCCCGGCGCCGCTGGAGGCGCGAGGTTGGTGATCTCGGGTGGACATCTTGTGCACCCCCGGCACTAGGAGGACTCCATGTCGCGACTCACCAGCGTGCCCGTCATGAACGAGTCGGCCAGCTATCTGGAGTGGGGCTGGCTCTCCATCTCCACACCGAACCTCATCGTGATCTTGGTCATGATCCTGCTCTTCGTGCTCGCCATCGTGATCCCGTTCCCGAAGGACCGGGACAACCGATGACCGCCACACGTCCTGCCGACCAGGTCGGGAACCGCGCCGGGGCGGACCTCGCGGTCGGAGGAAGATGGCGGTTCCTCCATGTGGACATCACGCCTACGGCGGGCCTGGATGTCAACGCTTCCGCCGGACAAGCTCCTGCCGGATCGGCAGCCTGCATACGTCGCCTCGTGGATCTACGTCTTCGGTGTGCTCACGCTGGCAGCATTCTTGGTGATCCTGGCATCGGGGCTCGTTCTCTCGTTCGCCGGGCCGGCCTGGTATCACACCTCATCAGCGGGCAAGTTCGTCAACAGTCTCCACTTCTGGAGCGTGCAACTGTTCTTCATCTTCATGGTGATCCACTTGTGGGGAAAGTTCTGGATGGCCGCTTGGCGCGGCCGTCGAGCACTGACCTGGATCACGGGCGTCGTGTGCTTCCTGGCCTCTCTCGGCACCGCGTTTACCGGATACCTGATCCAGACCAACTTCGACTCGCAGTGGATCACGTTCGAGGCCAAGGACGGGCTGAACGCCGTCGGCATCGGCGCCTTCTTCAATGTCGCAAACCTGGGACAGATGTTGCTGGTCCATGCGTGCTTGCTGCCGTTGGTCGTCGGGCTCGTGGTGATCTGGCACGTGCTCTTGGTGCGCCGACACGGGGTGGTGCCGCCGATAGACGCCGACGCCAGGACCGACGGTACTCAAGACCTCGCTGAGAGCGAGGCCGTGTCATGAGCGCGCAGCGAAACAAGGGAGCCGACATCCCCGCCGAGGAGTGGAAAGGCCCCTGGCGACGATACGACATCCTCAAGGAAGGTGTCGTCGCCATCGTCGTCGTCGCCATCCTGACCGTCTTGATGGCGGGCATCTTCAGCTCACCAGACGAGCCACAACTGACGTTCAAGGCGTGGGCGTCGAGCGCCCCTGACAACTTCTACGCCACGACCGTTCAAGAGCTGGCTGGCACGAGCGAGTCTGCCGGCTACGGCCCGCCTTACAACACCGCCAGCACCGGCCTGTCGGTTGGGCCGCTCGCCCCGCAGCAGTGGTTCGGCGTCACGCATCCGGTCGACTCGGGCCAGGACTTTGTCATCATCCCGCTGCACTCACAGCAGCAGTCCGTCGCCGTAGCAGCAGCACTCAAGATCTGGGATGCGGCCAGCCCCGACCAACAGACGGCCTGGGCCACCGCGTTCGACACGGCGCTGACCGCCGCAGACGGCGACCTCAGCAAGGTGCCGACCGGCGACTACGGACCAGTACCGGTGCTAGCCAAGGGCCTGACCACGATGGCCGCGAGCGGCGCGCTCGACGGCATCCTGATGGCCCAGGGCGGCTTCTACCAGACCGACTTCACCAAGCAGATCCTGTTCCTCGGCGACGGCTCATATCTCGACGACGCCGCGACCGCAGCACACCTGCAGGGCAACACCTGGGGAATGATGAACGAAACCGGCAGCTATCCCGGGCAGGCCTGGCTGTGGCTGTATTCGTTCTGGTATCAGATTCCCCAGTTCAACTCCGACAACCCGGACAACTACCTCACCAACAACGCGGACGCCATCATCTTCTACATCATGGCCGCGCTATCGCTCGGGCTCTTAGTACTCCCCTTCATACCCGGACTGAGATCGATCCCCCGTTGGATCCCGGTCCACCGGCTGATCTGGCGAAACTACTACCGCCAGCAGAAGCCGGGTGCGACTCCACCGGCCTAGCGGGCCGGTCCGCCGGGCCGTCACAAACTTAGCCACCGTCGGATCGATCAAACTGCCGAACCCGCCCTCGTCCTGCTATCGATGCATCCAGCCGGCCATCCCTCCAGCAAACCGTGGAGGCTCCTCTTAGCTGGTTTTTGATCTTGTTGGGAACCTGCGCCCGTTCCAGGCTGATCGGTGGCGCCCGGAGCCGATGTCAAGGCTGGCCGCAGGCCACCCCGAAGGGGCTTGGCCTTGATGCCGGCGAGGACGACACCACACTCGGCTGGTCGGGGGCAGGTTCATGGTCAGGCGCCGAGCTCGTAGGCGATCGGGGTGCGCATCCCGATCGAGGAGTGACGCCGGTTCTGGTTGTAGTCATCGATGAACATCGCAACCGCTGCCCGTGCCTCGGCGCGGGTGGTGAAGTGGTGCATCGACCGGAGCTCGAACTCCAGCGTGGAGTGCCACGACTCGATCACACTGTTGTCAAGGGCCGACCCGACCCGGCCCATCGACTGCCGGATCCCAGTCCGGATACAAGCGGCCCGGAAGGTATGGGCGGTGTACTCGCTGCCCTGATCCGTGTGCAGTATGACACCGGCCACCGCCTCACGGCCCCCGCGGACGGCGACGGCCATCGCCAACGCCCCGTAAGCGGTCTCGGTGTCGTGGTGCTCACCGATGGTGAACCCGACGATCCGCCGTGACGCGACATCGAGCACGCTGTCGAGGTAGAGCTTGCCCTCGTCGGTGACGAGCTCGGTGCCGTCGCCGTACCACTTGCGATTCAGCTGGTCGGCGGCGAAGTCACGGCCGATCAGGTCCGGCGCCCGCCACCGGCCCTTGCCCTGCCGGGTGGTCTGCTTTCGCCGTCGTCTGGGTCTGGACCGCAGACCAAGCTCGCGCATGATCTTCGCGACCGTGTTCACACTCACGACCCAGCCCTGATCGCGGAGATCTGCGGTGATCCTGGGCGACCCGTACCTGCTGCGATGTTTGGCGAACAACTGCTCGATCTTCGCCGCCAGCTGGGCCCGCCGAGCGTGCCGTGGCGACGGGTCACCGTGACACCACTTGTAGAACCAGGCCTGCGACATCCCAAGTGCCCGGCAGCTCGTCGCGTGGGGGACCCCGTGCTCGACCCTCTGGGCAGCGATGAAGCCGGCCACGCTCACCGGCCGCCCATCGCCTCTTGCACCCAGAGGGCCACCGAGCGCTTTAAGACGTCCCGCTGCATCGCCAGCTCCGCGTTCTCCCGTCGCAACCGGGTCAGTTCGGCCCGCTCGTCCTCACTCAACGCACCACCGGGATCACCGGTGCGGCGCCGCTCCAGCGCGCACCAGTTCCCCAACGTGCCCTCGTTGATGCCCAGGTCCCGGGCCACCTGGGCGATCGGCTTCCCGGTCTCCCGCACGATCCGGACCGCTCCCTGCCTGAAGTCCTCATCGAACCTCCGCCGCGTCTCTCCACCCACCGCCGTTCCTCCTTAAGGCGATGTCTCCACGTTACGAGGGGAAGCCCAGTTCCGACCGATCGCGGTGCGCCACTCGCCAGCCTGCCGCGGACCCAACCACGCTGACATGATCGCGGCCACCCAGGCCCGTGGGATTGGTCCAGGCAGACCGCTGAGCCGGCGCAGTCAGCGTGATCTCCTTCGCCAGCAGACGCATCGTTGCCACCTGGCGGATCCGCGCGGCGGCAGCCCCGACATGGGCAGAGTGTCCGCCGACGGTCGAATGCTGTGGCTGACCGGCCGCTACCACGGCTTCGTCTACGGCTTCGACACCCGACGAGGCCGCCTGGTCGCCCGGATCCCAGTTTGCGGCAGCCCGCACGGAATGGCAGTCTGGCCCCAACCCGGCCGGTACCGAACAGGACCTGCGCGAGCCAGAGCATCGCCCGGCGACTGGCAGGTCGCAAGTCACCGAGGCGGCTGTCCTCAACCTCACTCCTTCCACCTCGCGGCGATGGCGTACGACAGCTGCTTAAGCTCAGCTGCAGAAACAGGATGGTCAGCGGGTCGATGTGCCGTGGGCGCTGCTTCGCGACATGGCGCCTTCCAACGTGTCCCTACCAGCGCGCAGACCGCTTGCCAACTTCATTGAGATCCGGGCTAAGGTCAGAAGGTGGTTGCCCGCGGTTACCACCCAGGTTTGACCGGCGTCCGTGGCCTGGCAATCGTTCTCGTCCTCGGCCAACACGCCCCGACCAGGCCGCTCATCGACGGCTTCCTCGGTGTGACCGTATTCTTCTGCCTTTCGGGCTATCTCATCACAAGCCTTCTGGTCCGCGAGCTCCAAACTGGCACCATCGATCTGCGAGCGTTCTACCGTCGGCGCGCGGCACGCCTGTGCCCGGCGCTGGCGACGGTCGTAGCGGCGACGATCGGCGTGCTGCTCATAGGTCGTCGAGACCTCACCGTCGAGCAGGTTCTCGCCCCCGCCGGTGCCGCTATCACATACACAACGAGCCTGTTCGACTGGACTGACCACGCCTTCGCGACCAAGGACTACTTCAACTACACCTGGTCACTGTCGGTCGAGGAGCAGTTCTACTTGCTGTGGCCCTCCGCATTGCTCTGTGGTTACCGTCGCAATCCTCGGCTGTTCGGCGCGCTCACGATGTCGCTGATCGCAGTCACGCTGGCACTGGACGTCTACCTCGGCCTCAGCCGGGAGGTGAAATACGATCCGCATGAGTATTTCGGGAGTGACACGAATGCCCTGCCTGTCCTGGTCGGGGCACTGCTCGCGATTGTCGTGCACAATAATTGGCTGCCACGCGCGGCTCGCCGAGTTGCGTCCTTTGCGCTTGTCGCCGTTGCCCTCCTGCCGGTCCTGGCATATCGAAACGACACCACTCATCCGTCCCTCGTGATCGTTGGAGCAACCGGACTGACTTTCGTAGCGATGATCGGCGTCATAAGGCAGCCTCGCACCGCAATCGGATCGCTGCTGGCAAGCGGTCCGATGCGATGGTTGGGCGAACGGTCGTACTCGATTTATCTCTGGAATGTCTTGGCGCGAATCGCCGTACTCAACGTGCTCGGACGAACGGTAGTCGCCGATATCGCGTGGATTGCCATGACTGTGGTTCTCGCCGAGACAAGCTATCGATGTGTCGAGCGACCAATGCGTACCAGACTCGCACCGAAATCGGGCTCTTGGGAGTTCTCGGGTGGAGACGTGAGGCGGGCAGAGCCGAGTCGCGTGACTCCTGGTGAGGTGGGGCGCGAGGTCCCTCAGTTGGAGTCCGGCCGGTGGCCGCCCGAGCCGTTCCTGCCAGGCCACATCAAACACATGCATCGCCCGGCAAGATGAACATGATGTCGACGCGTGCGCGGTAGCTGCCCGACGGCGTGCAGTCGACGTAGGCTCAGCCATCGTCGAGGAACTTCAGTCAGGTTGCATAGTCGCTACCGATCCTGGTGGTGGAGACCGACCATGTCGAGAGAGGCTGTCGGGTTGGGGGGCGCGACGATCGGGCGTGCACGTCGGGCCCAACACCCGTACGCTCGGTGAACACCGGGGGTCTCTCACAATTGTCGGATAGGCTGAGGCAGGCGAAATCCTGCTCGGCGAGCCACGAATCTTGTGTGCGAGGCGTGGGCCGCAATCCCATCGATTGACAATGTCGGCGTCCCTCCCGCCGCTGCCGGCGGCGCGGACGGCTGGCTATGACGGGTCGGCGCGGAACTTCCGCCGGCTGGTCGCGGAGGCGAAACGAGGGTGGCGTCGTGAGCATCACCGGGGCCGCCGGCCGGCGGTGTGGCTGCCCGGTGAGACGTTGCTGATCGACTGGGGGACGCTCGCCGGGGTGCACGTGTTCTGCGCGGTGCTGGCCTGGTCGCGGTTGCGGTTCGTCCGGTTCGCCGACGACGAGAAGGCATCGACGACGGTGGAGCTGCTGGCGGAGTGTTTCGAGGTCCTCGGCGGGGTTCCGCAGGTGGTGCTGGCGGACCGGATGGGCTGCCTGAAGGCCGGTGTGGTCGCCAACGTGGTGGTGCCGACGCCGGACTACGTCCGCTTCGCCACCCACTACGGGTTCCGGCCGGACTTCTGCGACGCGCGCGGACCCGGAGTCGAAGGGGATGGTGGAGAACCTGGTCGGCTACGCCAAGCCGGACCTGATGGTGCCGGCAGCAGCCGTTCGACCGACCTGTGGACCGGCAACGACGCCGCCGCAGGCGTGGTGCGGCGAGGTCAACGCCGCGGTGCACTCGGAGATCGCGCGGTCCCGGCGGACCGGCTGAGCGCGGAACGGGAGCTGCTGCGGCCGTTGCCGTCGCTGCGTCCGGAGATCGGGCGTCAAGCCGGTCGTCCGCGGAAGGTCGACAAGCTGTCGTGCATCCGGTTCGGGTCGGCCCGGTACTCGGTGCCGAGCCGGCTGATCGGCACCAGGTCACCGATCACCACCGCCGACCGAGGCTGAGCGGTGATCGCGCCGTTGACCGGTGAGGTGCTGGCCGAGCACCGACTGGTCGGCACCGGGTGAGACCAGCATCGACGACGCCCACTACGACCGGCCCCGCCCGGACAAGCCGCAGCCGGGCGCCCAGGCCCAGAACCCCGGCGGAGAAGACTTTCTGCGCCCTCGGCGCGGTCGCCGAGGCGTTTCTGGTCGGCGCCGCCGCGGCCGGGGTGTCCAAGCTCGGCTCCGAGCTCGCCGAGATCCTGCGCCCTGGCGCCGCCCACGGCGAGCCGGCGCTGGTGGCGGCGCTGGAGCGGGCGGTGACGTATCGGCGGTGGCGGGCCGCCGACGTCCGCTCGATCCTCGCCACCGCCGGCGCTGCGCCGGTCCCGCGACCAGCCGGGGACACGCTGGCGCAGGTGCTTGACGCTGCCGTCGGTGCCGACCCGACCGCTGGACGCCTACAAGATCAACGGACGCTGAGCAGGAGCCGTGACGGTGACCGCGCCGCCGCCGTGCTGGCCGCCGACCTGAACGACGGGCTGAAACGGCTGAAGATGGCCGCGATGCGCCGGCTCGCCCCGGAGCTGCTGGTCACAGCGAAGACGCAACGGTGGAGCCCGGAGGAATTCCTCCGCACCCTGGTCGAGGCCGAGATCGCCGCCCGGGACGCGTCCAACGCCGCGCACCCGCACGCACGCCAAGCCGGCGTTCCCGGTCACCAAGACCCTCGACGAGTTCGACCTGACCAGCATCCTCGGTCCCCAGGCGACGTTCGACTACCTCGCCTCGCTGGAATGGATCCGGGCCGCGGAGAACGTCTGCCTGATCGGGCCCGCCGGAACCGATTAACACTGCGCATGCCTTTCATGAGGGTTGATCAAACAGTCCAGCCTGGTCGCTGGATACCTTGATTCGTAGGCCTTTCCGTTGTCCGCGGTTGACGTGGACGCCTCGCAGTTCGCCGCGTTGGACCTTATGCAACACGGTCTGGCGGGCCACTCCGAGCGCCTTGGCGGCCTCGTCGAGGCCGACCCAGCCGTCGGGGACTGTGGGCACGACCCGGTCGCGGACGGCTTGGTCGATGCGGATCCGCCACGGCGCGCCGGCGGTGAGCTGTTCGCCGGTGATGAACCCGTCGCGCAGCCACCGGTAGATGGTCACCTTGCCGACGCCGAGGAGGCGTTCGGCTTCTCCGACGGTGACCACGACGGCATCATCGCCGTCGGGTGTGACAGTTTCGCGGCTGGTAGGCGGGGATGCCGCGAGAGACGCGCAGCGAGTGCACCCGGCTCTTGGTGAACGGCAGTCCGGTGCCGGTGCGGCGACGCTGCCGGGACAGGATCAGCGCGATGGTCGTGTCGTCGTAGTGGGCGGCCAGCCGCCGGACCAGGTCGACGGTGTCTTCGTCGGTGGCGCGGAAGTGCCCGCCGGTCTTGGTCAACGCCATGGTCAGCTCGGTGCTGGCGCCGCCTTGCCAGATGATCCGCAGCGCCGCGGTCCGGGCCGCGGGGTCGACGGTGACGACGACCTCGGCGACGATCGCCCGCAGCAGTTGCTTGCGTTCCCGGAACGTGGTGGATGGCGCGTTGAACACCGCCCGGACGTCGGCGCCGGCGCGGTGCAGCCAGGCGAGTTCGTCGTCGGTGAGCTGGACCGGGCGTCGGGCTTGGGCGGCGAGCAGGTCCCGTTCGGCTTGCCGCTGCGCGGCGAGCTTGGCCTCCAGCGCACGTTCCAGGGTGCGGGCGACCAGCCGGTTCTCCGGCTCGACCGCGTCGTATTGGCGCCGGGCCCGGTCGGCTTCGTAGCGGGCCCGTTCGACGGACAGCTCGAAGCGTGCGCAGCGTCGCGGCGTGGGCCTGTTCGGCGTCGGTGAGCGCTTGCCCGGTCGCGGCCAGCGCGGCCGGTTCCAGGACGGCGAACACCTCTCGAGGACGCGCTTCTCCAGCCGGCGCCCGCCGAGGCTCTGGCAGCCTGCTCGCCGCCATACAGCTGCTTCGCGCGGGCGCACACGTATCGCGGGCAGTTGCCTTTCGCGCCGGAGTAGCCGGTCTGCATCAGCCGGCTGCACTTGCCGCAGCGCAGCCGGCCCTGCAGCAACGCGGTCCCTTCCCGCGGCGCGCCGCCGCCGAACCCGCGCGGGGCGCGCCAGTTCGTCGCGCAGCCGGGCGGTGTTCGCCTCGTAGGTCGCCCAGTCGATGAAGCCCGGGATGGTGATCGGGGATCAGCACCGCCCACTGCTCACGCGGCAGCAGCCGGTGCGCTGCACGAGCGTGCCGGTCGGGTCGATGCGTTTCTCGGTGCGGGTGCGGCCGAACACGAACGCGCCGGCATAGACCGGGTTGGTCAGGAAGTCGTGCACCGCCGGATAGGTCGCCGGCTGCCAGGTGCACCCGGCCGGTGCGGGTCGGGCGGCGCGGCAGCAGCAGCCCGTCCTCGCGCAGCGACAGCAGCACCTGCCGGGCGGTGCCCAGTTCGGCGAAGCGGCGGAACACGGTCGCGATCGCCTCGACCACCGCCTCGTCCGGGGTGATGCACCACCGCGCCGGTCTCGTCGTAGTCGAACCCGACCGGCAGGAACTGGCGCAGCTCACCGCGGGCGGCCTTGTGCCGCAGCCCGGCGGTCAGCCGGGACCGGATCAGGTGCAGCTCGGCCTCGCTCATCGTGCCCTTCAGGCCGAGCACCAGCCGGTCGTTGAAGTCGGCCGGGTGATAGACGCCGTCGGCGTCGGCGATCAACGTGTCGGTCACCGCGCACAGATCCAGCAGCTGATACCAGTCGCTGTTGTTGCGGGCCAGCCGGGACACCTCGATACCGAAGATGATCCCGACCCGGCCCAGGCCGACGTCGGCGACCAGATCCTTGAACCCCTCCCGGGCGCGTCGCCTCGGCCCCGGACCGGCCCAGGTCGGCGTCGATCACCCGGACCTGATGGGCATCCCAGCCCAGCGCGACCGCGCGTTCCCGCAGCTCGTACTGGCGGATCAGGCTCTCGGTGTGTTCCCGCAACTGGGTCAGCGTCGACTGGCGGACATACACATAGGCGTCCCGACCCAGATGCACCGGGCCGATCTTCGCCGACACCAGCACCGCAGCGGCGTCACTCATCGCCGTCCACCCGAGTCGCCGCCGATCACGTGCTCGATCAGCACACCGCGGGCGATCAACCGGGCCAGCAGCGTCAGCACCTCGCCGCGGACGCTGTCCGGCAGCAACCACCACCGCTCCGCCGGCCGAGCCGGTGCCAGATCCGGCAACGGAAGTTGGACGGTGTCGGCGGCTACTCTCAAGGCGCGCAAATAGGTTCACCTTCCCGAAGTCGTTGGCGCGAACGAGGGACAGGCTGAACCTATTTGCCCTTACCGCGCGCAGACGCCGCCGCGGCCGCTGCAAACGCCGCCACCAGCACGTGCAACCCCGCAGAACCCGTCACCGTCGAGAACCAAGCACGTCGGCTCGCAGCCGGCGCATCGCGAACACGTCGGTCGCGTCCGCACGGATCGTGCCCGGACTGCCGTCCGGCAACGCGACCACCAGCAGCAGCACGCCGTTCCACCGCTTGAACCCCGACGCCGCGCAGCAACGCACCGAACAACGGATGCGTCGAGCGCCGTCACCCGCACCTCGCACGGCAACACCGAACGAAGATGTTGCAGTCTGTCGCCATCACTCCCGGCACCGGCAAGACCCACGTCCTGGTCGCGCTCGGCGTCGCCGCGGTCGAAGCCGGCCACCGGGTCCGGTACTTCACCGCCGCCGAGCTGGTCGAAACCCTCTACCGAGGCGCTCGCCGACAACTCCGTCGGCAAGGTGATCGACACCCTGCTGCGCAACGACCTGATCATCTGCGACGAACTCGGCTTCGCGCCGCTGGACGACACCGGCGCGCAACTGCTGTTCCGGTTCGTCGCCGCCGCCTGCCCGAGAGTGCCACAGGGAGCACGTGCAGCGCAGCAAGCATGAACGACGTTGACACCGACCAGCGGCGGCACACGATCTTCACGTCAAGGACACCACCAACGAACCGGGCATCGGAGCTGTGGTCGGTGCCATCGGCGGGGCCTGGTCGGTTTGATCTTCCCGCCGGCGCTGTTCGCCTTGGCCGCGGTCGGGGCCGGTGCCGGTACCGGCACGGTCATCGACCGGGTAACGAAGCGGAAGATCAAGTCCGATGTCGAGTGGGCCGTCCCGGTCGCCGGCTCAGGCATCGTGGTGGTCTTCGACGAGAAGTGGGGCAGCGCACACGTGGTCAGGCCGACGTCGGCGACAGGGGGCAGGCCAGCGTGAACGAGGGGGCGCGGGCAGGGGCGGTATGCCCAATGGCTCCTGGAGGAGCCGAGGCTCGGCGACGCCAGTGCGGCCCCCGACGAGGTCGAGTCAGCGTCCTGAATGCCGCGCGGGGCCAGCCTCTACGGGCCGCTCGCGCTTCGGCTGACCGACCGCAACTCCTTTGCTTCGCGGCTACGCCGCAACATCAATGTGCGCAGTCGCTCGGGGCGGCGCTCGCCAGCTGGTGGTGCCCGAGGCATCGAATGCGGCTTCCGAGCGAGCACATCCAGGCGATCTCGAGCCGTCACCTGTCGGGTCCGGCACGGTCGAGCACGTTGCCGGCGGGGATGGGGTCGCGACTTCTGGAACGACCGGCCGCTCGGACAGATCGGAACCGATCGAACCATAGGTGTCGAACTGGGCCCACGCGGGAGTGTCGTTGTTGATCAAATCCCGAGCGACCCCGCCCGGTTCATGACACCGGGGTACAGAAGTCGAGCTGCAGTCCTGAGGGACCCATCGGCCCGATAGTTGGCCTCTTCGTCTTGGAACGGGCATTCGCCACACCCATTGGGGTGTGCCTGCTTCGCCTCAGCCTCACGAGCCCGGGCCTCGACGGCGGCTACAACGGTCAGGTCGATCCCTCAGTCGACTCGGCCCGCGCTTGCGCGGACTCCTCCAGGAAACTCCGGCGGGCGATCTCATAGGTGGCGAGTACTTCGACCAGGAAGGCTGAGGCGGCATCGACCAGGTGCTCGACGTCTCGAGGCGGGGTGGTGCGCAACACCTCGACGAGGACCCGGTGATGGGTCTGGGTGAGATCGAGCAGACTGAGCCCGCCGGTCATGGCGGCACGACCGATCTCGTATCCGAGGTGAAGTGCTGCCTCGTCGCGACCCGGTAGGTAGCGTAGGAAGGCGGTTCGGTAGTTGCGCTGCAATCGTTCGAGCTCGGTCACCGGGAGGGGTCCGTGGAACGGCGGGTGGAGGAACCGCGGCTACGGTTGTGCGCCAAGTAGCTCAGGCCTTCCTCGAGATCCAGGGCCGTCTCCACGGTGCCGGTGATCAAGCCGAGCTCGACCATGGCGAACGCGACGTCTGGCTGAATGCCGACGATCACGGTCCGGGCACCCCGCAACCGGGTCATCTCGGCCAGCTTGCGCAGCGTGGAGGTGGCGAACGAGTCGATCACGTCGAGCGCGGCGACGTCGATGATCACCCCGCGGGAGCGATGCCGTCCGACCTGATCGATCAGGTCGTGCTGGAATCGGACCAGTTGTGAGTCGTCCAGGGCGGTGTGGATCGACGCGATCAGGTAGTCACCCTGTCGCAGAATGGAGACCAGCGCAGGCCCTGCGTCCACCTATCCGCCCGTCCCGTCGTCCCGGCTGACGGTGTAGCCGAGCAGCCGTTCGGCTTCCTCCAGGCCGCCTTGGAGGTCGCCGATCGTGTTCATCTTGCTGAGGTCGACACCGATCGTCACCAGGGTCTGGGCGATCTCGGGAGAAAGGCCGGTGATGATCACACTCGCCCCCATCAAGCGTGAGGCGTCGACGGTGCGAACCAGGTGGTTGGCGACAACCTCATCGACGTCCGGTGCGCCGGTGATGTCGATCACGACGACCTTCGCCCGGTGGGTCCGGATCGCGGTGAGCAGCTGCCCGGTGAGCTGACGAGCACGTTCGGTGTCCAGCACACCGATGATCGGCAAGATCAACAAGCGTTCCCGGACCGGCAGGACCGGAGTGGACAGTTCGCGGATCGAGTCCTGCTGTTGACGGATGACCCGTTCGCGCTCGTCGACGAAGCTCACCGCCACCGTGTTGGCGATCCTGTTCGCGGCTGGCTCGTAGGCGTCCAGCACCCGGTTGAGCAACGCAAAATCGCGCTGGTACTTCTCGAACAGCGAACGGGCCAGCACGTCGCGCAGCAGCAGCACGATACCCACCACCTCATGGGTCTCCACACCCGCGAGGAATGATCCGCTCCGACAGGTCGCGGGCGTAGTGCTGCAGAGCCTCGACACTGCCGGTCTCCAGGACCTCCACATAGTTGTCGTAGACCGAGGTGGTCTCGGCCGCCATCTCCTGCGGCGTCATCGCCTCCAACAGGTGCGCCTCGCTGATCCGGCCGGCCCAGTCCTGACGCAGCCGTGATCCGGTGCTCCCTGAGGTGAGCGACCAGCTGGGGCAGCAGCTGCTCCTCGTCCTCCCGATCGAGGGTAGGAAAGTCAGCCGACAGCTCTTGGGCAGTGGGTGTGTCCTGCGTCATTGATTCATCCTTCCGATCGCCATTTTGTCATCGTCACCGTCGTTCCCTGTCCCACCGCGGACGTGAGGCTGAACTCGTCCATCAGTCGGCGGGCCCCGGGAAGTCCGAGGCCCAGCCCGTTGTAGGTGCTGTAACCGTCGGCCAACGCCTGCTCGACATCGCGCGATGCCAGGACCGGTGTCCCTCGCCACAATGCGCACACCGGGCCGCGGTTCATCGATCAGGCCCATCACGATCAGCCCGTCACCCGCGAAACGAACGATATTTCGGGCGATCTCCGAAACGGCGGTGGCGATCAAGGTCGCATCTGTCCGAGAGAAGTTCAGCTGGGACGCCAGCTGACGAACCTGCTTGCGCGCCTCGACGATGTCCGGGTCGCCATGGATACGGATCGTGATGTCGTCGTCCTCGTCCTTGCCTCGTTGCAAGAGTGGCCCGCTGAGCGCCGCACAGACCTCGCACTCGAGCAGGTGGCGCGCGGCGTCGACTTCCCTTTGCCGTCTTCGGTCGGCGCTGGACAGCGCGAGCAGAACCGGTCGGCACCGTGGGGTCGGGGGCTCGATGTCATGAACCGCAAGGAGGTACTCCACGCGCATCCGAGCCCGGGTCCGGTTCAGCTGCGCCGCGACCGCGCCCGCGCTGAGGCCCAGCTCGTCAGCCAGTGCTCTGGTGTCGAGTCCGTCGACCTCATGCGCCACCAGGGTGTGCCGGTCACGCTCGGAAAGCCTGCCGAGAGCCGCGGAGACCGCCTCCTGCTCCTCGCGTCGTAGCAGCCCGTCATCCGGCTCATCGGCGGGAGTCAGCTCGATGACTCGATGCTGATTGCGCCGCTCCTTGTCCTGGGCTTTCCACGTCGATGCCACGAGGTTTCGCGCGGTCGCAATGGCATACGGCTCCAGCATGCCGTCCTCGACCCGGTCCGCCGCCGAGAGGACCTTCATCAACGTCTCCTGGATGAGGTCCTCCGCGAGGGCGGTGTTCGCGACCCGGGCACGCACGATGCGGCCCACAATCTGCATCAGCGAGGCGATTTCGGACTCGGCGACCGGCTCCGACGGAGCCGGTGACTCTTCGCCGACGGTCATGTGGCACCATACCCATGCCGCGGCTCGCCACACAGACCTGGAGCACAAAGGTAGTACTCGGCGGATCGTCGGACCGCGGCGCTCCGCCCACGGGGTTCGGCGCGCCGCTCATCTTGCCGTCATTGCGGCACCTTGGAATGCCGTCAAGGGTTCGACTCGCGGACGCTCGAGTCCGTCCCGGGTCGGTTGCGGTGGACCGCTTGGTGGGCGACTCAGCTGTGGCGTCGAACCAGGTCGGCACTAGGCGGTCGCCTTGTTGCTGACGGGGCTGAGGAGGGTGTTGCCGAGCGGGTCTTTGATCCGCGCCTGGTAGGTGTGGCTGCTTCCTGGGGCGAGTCCGGAGTTGGTGAAGCTCAGTGTCGGCAGCGTCCAGAAGTTTGTGCTGACCATCGCTTTGTACACCGGTACTGTCGTGTTGCCGTCCCGCAGGACCTGGTACGTCAGCCGATTGTTGTCGTCGTGCCATGCTGTGCCGAACGTCACCTTGACCGTTCCCGGTCCGGTGCGTGTCGCCGTCGTGGCCGGGATCGTACGTGCCGGGACGGTGGTGTAGGTCGGCCCGCGTTTGTTCGTGCCAGGTTCCGGACCGCCATTCGGGTGACTCCTTGCTGGTTGATGCCGTTCAGGCCCGGAAACTCTCCGCCGAAGGTCACGTAGCTGGAGTTGCCCGCCAGCGACCAGGCCGCCTGGGACTGACCGGTATACGTGCCTGCACGGAACTGGGGAAACCAGTGCAGCACGGTCGACGCCGGCAGCCCGTTGTAGTTCCATCCGTGCTGTCCGGAGCGATGTTCGTCGTGGTGGGCGCGGCCGAACCGACTGGGCAAGTGCGCGCTGCCACCGATTCCCGTGGGCTCGTGTCGGGGAAGCTGCTGACCCGTCTGCAATCGTGCGCATGGCTCACGCTGTACAGGACCGGGCCAACTGGCAGGACCTCGTAGGTGTCGCCGTGGCAGTCGTTGACGATCGTGATCTTGCCCTGGTCGGTTCGGCCCCGAAGGTGCCCTCGAAACTGCTGCCGGTGCCGAAGGCATAGCCAGAGCCGTAGATCCGCTGCCCGTCGGAGCGCAGGCTCATGATGGTGCCGGTGCTCGTGGCATCTCTGATCCGCTGGTTCGCCGCCCAGGGCTGGCTGGAGCCGGTAGTCGCGTCCAGCGAACCCATGCCGTAGGCAGACTGACCCTGACCGTTGTTGAGGCTGGTGCCGGTGTTCAGGGTGGTGAACGATCCGCCGACATGACCCGGGTTCCGCCCGGGGCGAGAACCATGCTCCACACGGCGCCGTTGTCGACCTTCGGCTTCCATCCGAGCAGGGCACCGGTCGTGATGGTGACGGCGCTCAGGCTGTTGCGAGACCCACCGTTGACCGCACCGTAGCTTCCACCCCGACGAACAGTGTCGAGTTGCTCTGTGGCCAGGGCGCGGACGATGTTGCTGACCCTGGGCTTGACGGCCGGGTTGAGGCGTAGGTGGCGGTGCTGAGAGGCCTGCCACATGGGCGCGGGCGACACCGTCGACCGAGGTGAAGTCACCACCGACGAAGACCTTGGAGCCGTCCGGGGTGGCGGTGATCGCCCGGCCCTGGGCGTTCAGGGAGTGGTTGAAGCCGCTGATGCGGTTCCCGCTGCGGATGTCGTAGGCGAAGATGTTCAGCGCGCTCACCTCCCCGGCGCCCCCCGGTCCAACGCCTGGCGGTCGCGCCTTGGTGAAGCTGCCCGTGACGTAGACGATGTTGTTCACCACCACCTGGCTCCAGACCACGCCGTTGATCTGCCAGGTCGGCAGCGCGTCGGCACTGATGGTCGCTGGCGTTCCCGCCGGTGGGCTGGTGTCCACCACCGCCGACGGTAGTCCGGCGAGCATGGGACTGACAACGCACCCGCGGCCGCGGCAGTGAGCCCATCGCGCTTCATGATCATCCTGACTCTGTGATGTGGCTTGGACGTTTCTGGATGACGGTTTCAATCCCGCTGGGCGCAGGCGGCGCCCGAGTCGTTTCGCCGCACGCTGTCAGCCGGCACGGCCGGTAAACATTGCCGGCGCGTGGGCCCCGTTCCAGTCAACGATGATCGTCACCGGCGAGGACTCGTCGCGATGGCGAATGCGTACTGGGCCGTCGCTGTACGTCCCGGTTTCACCCAGCTGCTGAAATCGGCTGTGCCAGCGTCCGCGTAGACAGGTGGGGCGATGCGGGGCGGCAGCCCGTATGTCGTGGTGAGCACGACCTGGGTGAGGTCAATCGTGTTCCGGGACTTGTTCGTGAACGTGATCTGTATCGCCGTCAGCGCCCGGCCGGGAAAGGCTCCCGGTCCAGAGCCGTGTTCCGTGCGGCGAGCGGCCAGCTTCACCCGCAGCGTCACGCCGTCGTCGTAGCTGACGGTGGTAGCGGGTTCGAGCTTGCCCAGATTGCCGGATAGCCGATGACTCGCCGGCTTGCCGCTCCGGCGCACGGGAATGTATGTCGGCGGAGCCGTCGGATCGTCTATCCGCTCACCGCGGCCCGTTCCGTTGACCCCGTCGGTGACGCCGGATCGGTCCGAGTCGTCGCCGTTTGCGGTGCGGCTGGAACGGCCGTACTGACGCTGGCAGCTGAGCATCCGGAAGCCGCGAAAACGAGACTGGACACGACGGCGACAACTATCCCCCGATAGTCGTTCATGCCCGAACGGTACGCGATCTTCGTACGCCGCGTAGGTTTCGCCGATCTCTCCCGTCTGACGTTCGAGATGCGGCGTGGCGCGGGTGAGCTCCTGGGCGCTCGTCTCGGATTGTTCCGCGGCGCGAATCAGTCGAGTCGGTTGAAGCCCGCTGGGGAGGCCTCCGGCAGATTCCATCGGGTGAATCACCTGATGCGGACTACGCGCCTACATGTGCCGCACCGTGCTGCGGTTGGTGGTGAGGGCGCCGCGGGGACGGGGTCCGGGCGAATCGCTGCGTTGCTCGCGTCATGGTGAGACCGCATCGACGTCTTCATCTGTGTAGTCACCGTTGAGCATGCGGTAGTAGGTGGGACCTGAAGGGTCGCGCACTGCGACCCGCGGTCACCACAAAGGGGGGTTGAATGTCGAACGCAACCGAAGCGGTGGCGAGACGGCGCTGGCCGTCGATTCGAGTTTGGGGCGCTGTCGGTCGCGCTCGTCACGCGGTGGTCCTGGTCGCTGGAGCGGCGGCCGCGAACGCGAAGCCGAAGGCTCACCGGTCGGTGCCGATCACTGTAAGTGCCAATGGAGATCCGCTCCAGGCAGGCCCGGATGTCGTGCGGTCACGGTCGAGGACGGCCAGACGACGGCACTGCGCAACGTTGACCGCTACGGTCACCGATGCCGCAACAGGTGCGGTGACGAACATCAAGGCGCCGGTTGCCCTCCCGGTCGATCTGCAGCAGGCCGAGGCGAGTTGCAGGATCTTGGAGCTGGTGCTGGCTCCGCTGGAGCTGAACCCGATCGGTCTCGAGGTGCACCTCGACCAGGTGCATCCGAACAGGACATCCACAGTCAGCGCGTGCCGTTCGCAAAAAGGGCCGCTCGCCGGACCGGACTGGCCGGCTCCACCAACCGTCGACTCGGCGCACACCCAAACGAGCTGGCAGATCTGATCGTCAATCCCGCACGGTACTTCCCGGCCGTGCAGACCCCGATCTGGCCTGTGATCGCGGGGGGCGTTCACACCCAGTTGGCTGAACGCCCCGCGGCCAGGTCTCGAACTGTGGCCGCCGCGACCTGCCCGGCGGCCACCAATGCTGTGGCCGTGGGGGCCGCCGAACCCCCTTGCGCGCTCCCGCGGTCACAGCCCGCCACGCCCAGCCCGTCACAAAGGGGGCACCGCACCACGGACTTTCGGGTACACGACCGTCGGGGGCACCGAGAACCGAAGGAGGACTGCTGTGCAGCAGAACGATTCACGGCACCCAGCGGCACTCACTGAGCCAAAGCTCGTGCCCACAGACCGTCCCGCCCCGGCAGGTCTGGACACACCGGCTGTCGAGCCGCAACCGAGCGGGGAACGGGTCACGCCGTCCCACAGCGATCTTGATGCCCACATCACTCGACTGATCCGCCTGCTCTACGGACTCAGCACACAGTCGGGAAAGACCGACCCCCGTCCCGCACCCATCCGTCTTACGACATTGCATCAAAGGATCATGAACATGAACATGAGCATCACTGACCAGAAACGGCCAGACGGGGCCGACCCTGAAGGCATCTCTCGCTCGACACGGGCGTCCGATCACTCGGCGGCAACGATCGCCGTCATGATGGATTTCGTCGGCGCGAGCCTGCCACAGGTCGACCGACTCCTGGAAGCGATGCGGCTCACACCGTCCGGCCCCGGCTCGCCGGGCAGTCTCTTCCAGTGGTCGCGACCCACCCTCGATGGTGTGCGGATAAGCGGAGTGTGGCAATCGTGGGACGCGTTCGAACGTGTTCTGGCCTACACACTCAACGACGGTCTGATCGCGGCAGGACTGCCGAAGCCTGAGCTGACCGTGTACGAGGTTCACAGCTACCTCACGAAGGGCGCTCTCCCTCCGACGGATGAATCCGAAGTCGAAGGGCGTACCGCATCATGACCACGCACGCTTCCATGATCGACGCCGTACCGGCCGAGCCGCCCCGCCCAGCACCCAGATTCACTCGTCGCACGGAAATATCGGCGGAACTGATGGACGCCATAGCCGAGGTTGTTGCGCCCCCGGACCACGCCGCAGAGCGCGCCACGGTCATCTACCAAATCATCGAGGAGATCATCGACGCGGTCGCCTGGCGTCACGGATACCAGCCCCACGTCCCGGAACTGGAGAGCCTGGCCGCCCTCCTGGCTTCAGCAGAGAAACATGTCAACCGAATGCTGCCATCCAGGACTGAGTCTTCAACCGATGACCTTCGAGCTTGGCAGGATCTGTGACGCTGGGCTCCATACCTCGCGGCCCGCCCGCACCAGACGGCGCCGACGGCCGACCTGGCGGGCGCGGACGCCGATCCCGGCAGATCAGCATCCAAGGTCATCCCGCACGGGGTCCGGTCACTTTGGCGGTCGCCCGGTAGCCATCACCCACGTCCAACCAAGCATCGTGGCCGCGAACCTGGTGGTGCCCACCCCGGACTATGTCCGGGTTCGCTACTCGCTACGGGGGTTCCGGCCCGATTTCTGCCAGCCGGACGGGCCGGGGTTGAAGGCCATCGTCGAGAATTGCCGCGGCCGGTGATTTGGAACTGGGCCGATCATCCCGACCAGGTCCGGTTGAACGAGTACGGGACCGACACGATGGTGTCTGCGCTTGAGGAGTCCGGCGACCAGTCCGAACAGCACACCCGCCGCAGCACCCACCACATGCCGCGTCGTGAAGCGGATGTGCTGCGCGCAAGTACTGGTACCGGGAGGCCGCCGAGGGTGGGACCGACGGCCTAGAAGGCTATTCCGAGGCACGCTTCTCGGGTTGGAACGACAACGGGACGGCACGCAGGCTGTCCGCAGCGTTGTCATTTTCCGCCAGAGTCCGCGTCATGCATCAGACCAAGTCGTCCACCCTGCGGCAGAGCCGAGATTGTGGTACACCAAAGCGCAGCGCGATAACCAAAAAGCGCGGCCGATAGGTGATCGGTCGCGGGCGCAACCTTGAGAGGCCGGAGCCGAGGCGCCGTCGGCGTGGCCGAGGAGAGGACAGTCATGTGCACGGTCATGTCCGGTGCGGTTCGCGACGGGTCCGCACAGTCTCAGGCTGACATTCGGCAACAGGAAGCAGGCAGGCGTGAGTGAGGGTGGGACGCGGGACGGACAATATGTCGAGTGGCTTCTGGAGGAGTCGATGCTCAGCGACGCCAGTGCAGCCGCCGGGCAGCTTTCGACGGTCGGCGGGACGATGCACAACCCGTTCGGGAACCCGGACCCGGCGCGCGCCATCCAGAAGGCGCCGGTCTGGTTCACCACCTACCCAGCGTCCATGATCACCAAGCCGGGCGAGTCCTTCCTCGCGACGTTGAGCGATGATGCCTTGTGGGAGGCTTTTGAGACCCTCGGGATTGCCGCGGTACACACGGGGCCGGTGAAACGCGCAGGCGGGATCTCGGGATGGGATGCCACACCCAGCGTCGACGGGCAGTTCGACCGGATCAGCACCGGCATCGACCAAGTCTTCGGGACGGAGGAGGAGTTTCGGCGACTGTGTCAGGTTGCCGCGACGCACGGCGGCATGGTGATCGACGACATCGTGCCCGGCCACACCGGCAAGGGGGCCGATTTTCGGCTGGCCGAGATGAATGTCGGCGATTATCCGGGGATCTACCACATGGTGGAGATCCGCCCCGAGGACTGGGGGCTGCTGCCCGAGGTGCCTGTCGGGGAGGACTCGGTCAACCTTGATGCCGCGACCGAGTCTCGCCTGGAGCGGGCTGGGTACATCGTCGGGCCGTTGCAGCGGGTGATCTTCCACGATCCGGGGACGAAGGACACCAACTGGAGCGCTACGGCGCCGGTGACCGGTGCCGATGGGGTGCTGCGACGCTGGGTCTATCTGCACTATTTCAAGGCGGGTCAGCCCTCGATCAACTGGCTGGACCCCACCTTCGCGGGCATGCGGCTGGTGATCGGGGACGCGCTGCATTCCCTGCGCCACCTCGGTGCCGGCGCGTTACGACTTGACGCGAACGGCTTCCTGGGCCTGGAGCGAAGCACCGGCGAAGGTGAGCCCGCCTGGTCTGAAGGCCATCCGCTGTCCGATGCAGTGAACCAGCTCATCGCCAGCATGGTGCGGAAGGTGGGCGGTTTCACCTTCCAGGAGCTGAACCTGGCCATCGAGGACATCAAGAGGACCTCCGAACACGGCGCCGACTTGTCCTATGACTTTGTCAATCGCCCGTCGTATGTGCATGCGCTGGCCACGGGTGACACCGAGTTCCTCCGTCTCACGCTCAACACTGCGCTCGCAGAGAACGTCCAACCGATCGGCCTTGTGCACGGCCTGCAGAACCACGACGAGATGACCTACGAGCTGACCCACTTCGCCGCAACCCACAGCAACGACCGGTTCCACTTCCGAGGGATCGACCGCAGCGGTGGCGAGCTGGCCCACCTGATCCGATCCGAGCTCATCGCAGCGCTGACCGGCCCGTCGGCCCCGTACAACAAGACCTTCACCACCAACGGCATCGCCTCCACCTTGGCCACGATCTGCGCCGCCACCCTCGGCTACACCGACCTCGCCCACCTCTCACGGGAACAGGTCGAGTCCGTGACCCGGGTCCACCTGTTGCTCGCCATGTTCAACGCCTGGCAACCCGGGGTCTTCGCGCTGTCGGGCTGGGACCTGTGCGGAATGCTCACCGTGGACGCCGACCAGGTGTCGGGTCTGATCGCGGCTGGGGACACCCGATGGATCCATCGTGCCGCGTACGACCTGATGGACTACCAGCCGGCCGCCACCGAGTCCGCATCCGGCGTGCCGCGCGGCGTCAGCCTGTACGGCTCTCTCCCGCGCCAGCTCGCTGACCCGAACTCCTTCGCCTCTCGGCTGCACGGCATCCTCGAAGTGCGCCGTCGCAGCGGTATCGCGACCGGGCGGCAGCTGGCCGTGCCCGAGGTCTCCGAGCCTGCCCTCCTCGTCATGATTCATCGGCTTCCGAACGGGCGGATCCAGGCAACGGCACTGAACTTCTGCAGCCGTCAGATCTCCGGCAGGGCCGGATCGGAACACTTCGGGGTCGGTGAGGAGGTGATCGACCTGTGGACTGACCGGCAGATCGGCCAGGTCGGAACCGACCGCACCATTAACATGTCGCTGAAGCCACATGCGGGCGTCTCCTGGTTGATCACACATCGGGATAACACCACACCCCGTTCACCTCGCCCAGCTCCCGAAATCGGACTACCCTCCTGAACGAGCCGTCGGACGATCGTGAGCCTATTGGTCCGACGGTGAAGTCGATCACCACCCGAGCCTGGTTCGATTCCAACAGCGGCGTCGGCTCGCCGCCCTCGGTGGTGATCATTTCCGATTCACACATTCTGTTGTCCCCGATCTCGCCGCGCCGCCTTCGGCGCATGCCTGGTTGAGCCCCTCATGCGAGGTGCCGTCTGATGTTTCGACTGGTGGCAGCCTCAGGTCAAACGAAGGATCACCAGCACCAAGATGATGATGACCAGTACCCCGATGATGGCACCAATGATTCCGCGGTTCATGCGCTCCTCCATGTCTCTTGTGCTTGTTGGCTTGAAATGTTGAGTGACCGAGGGGACTGGAGCATGCTCTGGATGAAGGCCGTCAGAGGGCGGTGCCGGCAGCTCTCGAGATCACCCTCCGGATCCTGTCGGGATACTTGCTGACCCAATGGAACAGCGGAGTACAAGCTTGAGGCTGTTCGACGCAGGTCCAAGCGCTCGACCCAGTGGTCGTACTTGCCGGCGGTCATCGGCGCTCATTCATGACCAGCGCGATTGGGCCGCCGCACCGCTGTCGGGGCCGGACCTGGGTGCAACTTGGTCCGTCTCGCGAAGGAACATGACCTGGGTGGTGTCTACCGATGATCGGTGGCATGACGCTTCCTCTCGCATCGGCCGCGCAGCGTAATCCCCTTCATTCCCGCTGGTGAGGACGCCTTCACCGCAAGATCATGACGCGAACCGTTACGACGGGTCATGTCGAGGTCTCGGGTGACCCGGCGCCCTCGCGCGTGGACTCCTCGAGGAAACTCCGGCGGGCGATCTCGTAGGTGGCAAGTACTTCGACCAGGAAGGCTGAGGCCGCATCGATCAGCTGTTCGACGTCTTGCGGCGAGGTGGTGTGCAACACTGCGACGAGCACCGGGTGATCGGTCTGGGCGAGATCCAGCAGGCTGAGCCCGCCGGTCATGGCGGAACGACCGATCTGGTATCCAAGGTGGAGTGCTGCCTCGTCGCGGCCGGGTAGATAGCGCAGGAAGGCGGTTCGGTAGTTGCGCTACAGTCGTTCGAGCTCGGTCACCGGGAGGGGGCCGCGGAACGGTGGGCGGAGGGACCAAGGCTACGGTTGCGGGCCAGGTAGCTCAGGCCTTCCTCGAGATCCCGGGCGGTCTCGACCGTCCCGGTGGCCATCCCGAGTTCGACCATGGCGAACGCGACGTCCGGCGTGCCGTCTTGGAGCAGCCTGGCTTTGTACTGGGGATCGATCCATGAGCGGGCGACGACCTTGGCTCCGTTCATCGGTCCAATGTCGTTCTGGTAGAGGCGGTTGACCTCTTCGATAAGACCTTCGGGAACGAGGCCCTTCTCCATCAACAGCTCCTCCAAGACGACAGCCCGCCGCTCGATAGGCGACGGCGGCGGCGGTGGTGTGGCTCGTGGCCATGATCGTGCATCTCGGTCACGCCGGCTCCAGGTAGCTGTCCCAAAGATCAACGTTCACGGTGATCCAAGGCTGCCCGTCGTTCCACAGCTAGTTGGCGTCGAAACCCTCGGAGTACGTGGCCTCACTCACGCTGTGCTCGGAGTGGGCTTCCACATCCGGGAGGCTAAATGCGCCGTCGCACCGCGAGACGACGCGAGGTGACCCCGGATGTACCAGGGGCAGCGCGTGGGCCCGCGCGGATGCCACCCGCGGACACGGACACGGTCACCGACAGTGAGGCGTGCACCTCCTGGTGGTGGATCGGCGATCGTCTCGGCTGTCGCCGGTCCGGACAACGGATACGGTCCGCCAGCACGCTCCTCATGCCCCATCGCGTCCGTTCGGCAGGTGCCGAGGAAGGATCACGCGGAAGAGCAGCCGAGTGGCAGGCTCCCAACGCGCGTGGTAGCCGCCCGGCTCGTTCGGCTCCATGACGACGGACCCGAACCCCTGACGCCCGCCCAGATCGTGCATGCCATCCACGCGGTGATTCTACGAGAACGACGTGGGCCAGTTGTGGATCGCGTGGGGACGCGCGGGATGTCGAGCGATTGAAGCTGGCGGTTGCCTCCAGCAGCGTCGCAGAGCAAAGTGGGAGAGAGACGTCGGGAGGTTCACGCATGCACGCCAACAAGGGCGACCATCTGATGGTGGATGGCAGGAAGGTCGGCGACAAGCCGCGTGAGGGCGAGATCGTCGAGGTACGAGGTCCCGATGGCGCGCCACCCTACGTGGTGCGGTGGACCGACGGCCACGAGGGGCTGACCTACCCGGGTCCGGACGCACACGTCCTACCGGAGAAGTAGAGCCAGACCAGACTCCACTCACCGCCAAGCGGCGGGCTGCTCACTGCCGCGGGTGGCCTGGTCTGTTCAGCGATGCTCATGCTTTTGATCTTTCGGAGAATCTTCGGCGAAACGGATGGACTTCGAGCCGTGCGAGGAAGCTCGGAGGTGCGAGTCGACTGTGTGCCGGCCGTGTAGAGGGACCGCAGCAGTTTGGTGATGTGGGCATCAAGGTCGAGATGCCAGCTCATCATTAGCGCCCCGACCTGTTGTCGCTTGACGGCCCTTCGGTCCGGCTAGGTCGGGGTTGGCTGATGTGCCGGTGCTGGGTCCCGCTCGGTCGATGCTGCGTCGTGGGCTGGATATCTCTGCTGCAGGGCAGGCGTCCGTCCGCTTCGTGGTGCCGCACCGGCGATCGGCGACGTGGATCCCCATCGCCGGCAGCCTGCAGCGTTTCGGGGCGCTGTGACCGTGGGAGCGCTCAGGGGGTGAGCGGCCCACGGTCACAGCGCGGTGTGACCGCCGGCTGGACCAGGGAGGTCGCCTGGGCCACAGTCGGGACCTGGCCGCGGGACAGGGGTCACATGCGGTGACGTCTCGCGGTCACAGGCCATCTGGTCTGCCCGGCCCGGGGAAGACTGGTCAGATCTCACGGAACTCCCGGTCGTACTTGTTGCGCTTCTCTGGCATCGCTACTCCTAGCTGATGCCTCCACGGTTCGGGGGGGGTGGCATCGTGATCATCATCGGGGCCGCCGGCCGGGGGTGTGGCTGCCGGGTGAGACGTTGCTGATCGACTGGGGGACGCTCGCCGGGGTGCGCGTGTTCTGCGCGGTGCTGGGCTGGTCGCGGTTCCGGTTCGTCCGGTTCGCCGACAACGAGAAGGCGTCGACGACGGTGGAGCTGCTGGCGGAGTGTTTCGAGGTGCTTGGTGGGGTTCCGCAGGTGGTGTTGGCGGACCGGATGGGCTGCCTGAAGGCCGGGGTGGTCGCGAACGTGGTGGTGCCAACGCCGGACTATGTCCGCTTCGCCACCCACTACGGGTTCCGGCCCGATTTCTGCCATGCCGCGGACCCGCAGTCGAAGGGCATGGTGGAGAACCTGGTCGGCTACGCCAAGAAGGACTTGATGGTGCCGCAGCAGCCGTTCACCGACCTGCGGACCGGCAACGACGCTGCGCAGGTGTGGTGCGCCGAGGTCAACGCCGCGCTGCATTCAGAGATCTCCGCGGTCCCGCTGGAGCGGCTCCAGGCGGAGCGGGAGTTGCTGCGGTCGTTGCCGTCGCTGCGTCCCGAGATTGGGGTCAAGCCGGTCTCCCGGAAGGTCGACCGGCTGTCCTGCATCCGGTTCGGGTCGGCCCGCTACTCGGTGCCGTGCCGGCTGATCGGGCAGCAGGTCACTCTGACCGCCACCGCCACCACGCTGGCGGTGATCGCGCCCTTGACCGGTGAGGTGCTGGCCGAGCACCCGCTGGTCGGACCTGGTGAGACCAGCATCGACGACACCCATTACGACCGGCCCCGCCCGGACCGGCCCAGCCGGGCCCCCCGGCCCAGAACCCAAGCAGAGAAAGACTTCTGCGCCCTCGGACCGGTCGCCGAGGCGTTTCTGGTCGGGGCCGCGGCGGCCGGGGTGTCCAAGCTCGGCGGCGAGCTCGCCGACATTCTTGCGCTCGGCGCCGCCCACGGCGAACCGGCGTTGGTCGCGGCGCTGGAGCGGGCGGTGACGTATCGGCGGTGGCGGGCCGCCGACATCCGCTCCATCCTCGCCACCGCCGGCGCGGCGCCGGTCCCGCGGCCCGCTGGGGACTCGCTGGCGCAGGTCTTGACCCTGCCGACGGTCCCGACCCGATCGTTGGACGCCTACAAGATCAACAAAGCTGAGCAGGAGCCGTTGTGGTGACCGCGCCGCCGGTGCTGCCCGCCGACCTGAACGACGGGCTGAAACGGCTGAAGATGGCCGCCATGCGCCGGCTCGGCCCCGAGCTGCTGGTCACCGCGAAGACCCAACGGTGGAGCCCGGAGGAGTTCCTCCGCACCCTGGTCGAGGCCGAGATCGCCGCCCGGGACGCCTCCAACGCCGCGACCCGACGCCGCCAGGCCGGGTTCCCGATCATCAAGACCCTCGACGAGTACGACCGGTCGGTCTCCTCGGTCCCCGGGGCGACGTTGGACTACCTCGCCTCCCTGGAATGGGTGCGGGCGGCGGAGAACGTCTGCCTGATCGGGCCGGCCGGGACCGGGAAGTCCCACCTGCTGCTCGCGCTCGGCTCGGCCGCGGTCGACGCCGGCCACAAGGTCCGCTACCTCACCGCCGCCGACCTGGTCGACGCCCTCTACCGCGGGCTGGCGGACAACTCCGTCGGACGCGTCATCGACACCCTGCTCCGAAACGACGTGATCATGATCGACGAGCTCGGGTTCGCGCCGCTGGACGACACCGCCGCCCAGCTGCTGTTCCGGTTCGTCGCCGCCGCTACCCTCAGTGCACCCACAAGGGCCGCCCGAAGCGGTGGACATGCGCCAACACAACTCAACCGGATCCCGATAGCCGACCGATCCGGAACAGGTGGGACACAGGATGGCTTCGGCATGGGAGGCGGACGGGTTCGATTTCTGTCGCCCGGCATGACCGATATGGCGCCCTATGTCAGTACGGTCGCCTTGAGCTCTCGCGAGCGGTCGATGGGAAGTCGCGGGTGCCAGACCCGTCGGGCGGAGAGTGGGGCGCCGGCTTGGACGTGGGTGCCGACTGGATCGACTGCTACACCCGACGACGAAGAATCCAACCACCAACACCGGCTGCTCTAGATCCCAGAGAGGTCCCAGCGAAAGACTCATGACGATGCCCGGAGCCTGCCCGCCAGCATCGTTCCCCAGGGCGCGCTTCAGCCATGCGCCATCACCAAGGCTGGAGGGTCGTCCCGTGGAGGATGTCTCCACTCAGGCGAGCCCGAGCTCCGTCGCGATAGCGCGGAGCGCGCGAATTATGTCGCTCTGCACCGGCTGAACCTGGACACAGACGTGGTCTGCACCCGCATCGAGGTGCGCGCGAATGGCCGCCGCAATGCTCGCCGCGTCGCCGTGTGCAACGATCCGGTCAACGAGTTCATCGCTCCCATCGCCGGCGATGTCGACAGCGCTGAACCCGGCCCGGCGCATATTGCTGGTGTAGTTGGACAGCTGCAGATAGGAGCGGAGGAAATCGCGGGCGGCGCGCCGGGCAAAGTCCAGGTCGGTGTCGGCCACAACGGTCTGCTCGGGGGCGATGAGTGCGCCCGGGCCAAGTCTGGTTCTGGCTGCCTCAGTCTGCGCGGGAACGGTCAGATACGGGTGGGTACCGGCGCTGCGCTCGGCGGCCATGGCCAGCATCCTCGGGCCGAGCGCGGACAAGACCCGGGCCTCGACCGGGACTTGCTGTTCGTCGAGCACGTCGAGATAGTTCGCCATCGCATCGAGGGGGCGAACCCGCTCAGGCGTGGCCTCACGGTGGCCCGATCCGATACCCAGCAGGAGCCGGCCCGGATGTTTCGCCTCGATCCGGTGAAAGGAGCTGGCGAGTTCGGCCGGGTCGGCCTTCCAGATGTTGACGATGCCGGTCGCGACGTGGAGTGACTCGGTCGCGTCGAGTAGGTCCTCCGCGGGACCCAGATCAGCACCCGGGGAGCCACCTTGCCAGATCGTGCCATAGCCCAGCTCCTCGACCGTCATGGCCAGCGCTGGATCGATGTCCTTGACGCCACGCCACACGCCGACCCTGCCGAGCCGTTCACTCCAGGTCATCTGCCTTCTCCTGTTCCTCTTGGCGCTATCACGTTGCCCGGCCATGTCCTCGGCGTGGGTGAGATGGAAGGAGCGCCGCCATGATCGCCGGCGACCTCGATCAGACCATTAAGGTTCCCATGGTCGGACCCTCCACCACCAAGCTGATATGCGGGCGCGCGCGCACCACTGTCTGAACGGTGTCTGACCGGGCCGACCCTCACATCGTCCACCTCGACAGCGGTCGACGCCACTACCTGAGGACGGGACCTGACCGCCGGTTTTCAAGCCCCACGGCCGCCGCGCAGCGGCCCGATCAGCTGATATGTAGAAGGCCGAACGTTGTCCACCGAACGTGACTCACGCTGATCGATGCCGCGAGGTCGAGCTGCGGCGTCCACCGGCTTGCACCGGCGTACGAAGGGCTGTTAGTAGCGCGTTAGGATCCGGCCGGCAACGCGACCGGATCCTGACGATGCGGTCATCTGCGGCTGGGCGGCTGCGGGTCGTAACAGCGAGTCACGGAGACGGCCATGCTGCACGTTCACGTGAGCGCTCCGCTTGCATAAGGCAGCACGAGCCCCGGACAGGCGTGATCGAATTCCATACTGATAACGCAACGTCAACGTCAAGTCGACTGGCCACGGACGAACCATGACCGCCCGTGGGGTGTGTAGGGCTTTTCCAGAGTCTGGATCTCATCCTCGCTGAGCTGGAGGACGAGCGCTGCGACGGCCTCGGTGAGGTGGTGCGGCTTAGTGGCTCCGACGATCGGCGCGGACACGATGGGGTTGGTCAGCACCCAGGCCAGCGCAACCTGGGCCATCGTCACCTGACGCGACTCGGCGATCTGCTGGACCGCATTGACAACTGGCTCGTCGAGCGGGGAGGTGAACCATTTGACGACGTTGTCCACGGTCGAGCGAAGGCTCTGCTCGCCCCACGGCCGGGCCAGGCGACCCTTGCCCTGCGGTGAGTACGGGACTAGGCCGACGCCCATGTCGGCGCACATCGCCATCAGCTCGGGTTCGTCGGTGCGGCAGATCAAGTTGTACTGATTTTGCATCGAGGCGAATCGCGTCCATCCGCCAAGGTCGGCGGCGTGCTGCAGCTTGGCGAACTGCCATGCGTACATGGATGATGCGCCGAGGTAGCGGACCTTGCCGGCCTTCACGATGTCGTGCAGTGCCTCCATCGTCTCCTCGACTGGGGTGTCCGGGTCGAAGCGGTGGATCTGGTAGAGGTCGACGTAGTCGGTGCCGAGCCGGCCGAGGGAAGCGTCGATCTGTTCGAGCACGGCCTTGCGGGAGAGGCCCTGGCCGCCCGGGCCGTCATGCATCTTGCCGTGTAGCTTCGTCGCAAGAACGATGTCCTCGCGGCGCGTGTACTGCCGGATGGCCCGCCCGACGACTTCCTCCGAGGTTCCGGCCTGATAGACGTTGGCCGTGTCCCAGAACGTGATCCCTAAATCGATGGCCTGCCGAAAGAACGGTTGGGCTTCGTCCTCTCGGAGGGACCATTCGTGCGCGCCAGGAGTAGTGGGATCGCCGTAGCTCATGCAACCCAGCGCGAGGCGGCTGACCTTGAGTCCAGTGGTTCCTAGTCGTCCGTACTCCATGCGGGATTTCCTCTCGTGGCGGGGAGCTGAAACATGTCGGACCTGCGGCGTGTCATAAGCGGCCAGGTGCGCAAGACTGGGCGATGATCACTTCACTCTAGGCCGAAGACTCGTCGGGTGGGATGCCCTATCGGTACACCCTTCGAAGTTGGCGGAGTGGGTGAGTCCCCCAGCCTTCTTTCCAACCCCTGTCGTGCAGCAGGCTTTCGACGCGGCCGCGAATCTGGTCTCGGACGCCGCGGACCATGTCGAGGCCTTTTCCGGCTGGGTCGTCGAGGACGACCCAGTCTTCGTAGCGTTTGCCCGGGTAGTGGGGGCAGCTGTCGCCGCAGCCCATCGTGATGACGACGTCGGAGGCCTTCACCGCGTCCGGGGGTGAGGATCTTGGGCCTCTCCGCGATGATCTCGATGCCTACTTCGGCCAGCCTGGGCGGCCATGGTATTGATCTGGTTGGCAGGAGATCGCGTTCGTATCCGGTCCAGATTCAGTTGGCGGATGGGCTGCAGACTGGCCAGAGGGATCGCGCCGCTCATGTCGACCATGCAGACATCGGTGATGAGGCCGACGGTTGCGAGAGTAGGGCGGAGGCGTTCGGAGCTCAGTGGTAGGTCCATCAGTGTCCAGCCGGTCGGTGGGCCTCGAGCGAGATGCTGCGGAGCTCGGCCTCCAGAGTGCTCGCCGTGTGATGCGCGAACAAGTGACAGACCGTGGCTGAGAACCAACTCCCGCGGCCAATCGCTTTTTCATGATCATTTTCTGAACCGCAGCCCCAAGATGAGGCGCCTCGAGGATGCGCTGGCCTAACAGATCACCGCGTTCGAAGCCCGGTACAACCACGCCGCCCGACCATTCGACTGGCGCTTCAACACCGACGACCTCGACCGCCTGCTCAACCGTCTCGCCGCCTGACCCCCGACGAACTCGCATGCACGTCTGGACACGGCTCTCTGAGCGGTGGAAGGACAAGACGGGGCTCGGGCCCAAACCGCCCCCGAGGCGGGAGCAGTGCTGACGCCGGCTGACAGCGTAGAGCCTGACCATCACGCCACCGCCTTGGTCGTCAGTCGCCTCGTTGTGCGGCATCTCTACCGGCGAGGTGATCCCCGACCTCCACGGCGACACCGGGCCACCGAGTTCCGTAGCGGCACTCGTCATCGCCGCCTCTGACGGCCTCCAGACCCATTGGCTGTTGGACCCCGACGTGAATCAGGTGGGTGCGTTTGCACTGCTCGACCGCTTGCTGAGTGAAGTGCCCTCTCCCTCGTAAGACATCAGCCGGAGTCTCCGCAGACGTGACGAAGCGGTCAGCCATAAAACCCGGATCCACCGATTGGCGGTCTGGGTGATGGCGGTGTGAGCGTACCGTGGCGCGAGAATTCCCTTACGGGCTGGGAGTGGGACTTGCGACAGCTCCAATCCATTCCAGATCGGAAGGGCATCTCTGAGGTGCAACCAGAGGTATCTTTCACACGGCGAAGTCGACGTCAGCGGTATTCCACGATCCGAATCTGGTCGGGTCGGCCGGGCTGATGCCGGTGATGAGGTTGCCGGGAAGGGCTGGGCTGACCTGGCTGACAGGTTGTTGAGCGTGCCGACCGACAAGGGCGCCAACGCTGGGGTGAAGGTCGCCTCTCTTGTCGCGGAGAGGTGGCCGCACTGGTTCCTTCTTCTCCTCACCCCAGGCGGAGCGGGTGATCACCGCTGACCCGTTGGCCTGGTACCAACCCGATCGGCGGCAGATGGGACCGGAGAACTACGACGACATGGTCGCCGCGATCAACAGCCCGGCGAAGAGCTCTCGGGCGGCGGCCAGCAGCCGCCCCCGGTTCTGAACAGCGTCGCGGCGCAGGGCACGCGGCTTCCTCGCCGCCTAGACGAGCACGACGCCGTCCAGCACGCGACCGGGTGACGGATCGCGACACCCCGTGCCAGAGTCTGCTCATGACACTCCACCACCTCGTCGAGGGCGACGGTCCGACCGTCGTCCTTGTGCACGCGGGCGTTGCGGACCTGCGGATGTGGGACCAGCCGACCGCCGCCCTGGTCGCCGCCGGCCGCCGGGTGGTCCGCTGCGACCTGCGTGGCTACGGCTCCCCCGCTGGCACCGGGTGCCTCTTACGGCGATGCGGAGGACGTCTTGGCGCTGGTCGAGCAGCTGTGCCTGACCTCGTTCGCGCTCGTGGGGGCGTCGTACGGCGGGTACGTCGCCCAGCAGGTGGCGACCGCCGAGCCGGATCGGGTCGAGCGTCTGGTGCCGGTCTGTTCGGGCGGTGACCTTGTCGAGCCCGACGCTGGCCTGCGCAGGGCGGCCGACGCGACCACCGGCATAGTTAGTCCTGCCGACCGGGCCGCGTCCAGGAAGGCGGTCACCTGGGCAAGCGTCGGAACATGGTTGAGCACGCCGGCCGCGGCGCCGACCCGCTGCTTGTGCACCAGACGACGAGGGCGGAACTCGACCGGCGGAGCGGTCGGGGTCTCCGCGACCGCGACCGGCAGTCCGAGGGAGGCCGCGAGTGCCGCCAGTCTGGTCCCGTCCAGGTCGAACGCCTGCGTGACGTCGGGCCGAACGTCGAACGCCCGTCCGTCGCCGGTGACACACAGCACGGTCGCCAGGCGGTCGACGGCGAGACCTCGGAGCTCCTGCTCGAGCGCGATCCGGTTCCGGTCTCGGCAGGCAAGCGTGACCCATGGGACGGCTCCGGCGTCGGCGATCGGTCGCGCGAGCGTGCTGGGCGGATAGTCGGGCCGATCCTGGTGGTCACCGACCAGCAGCGCGTCGCAGCTCGGCGCGAGCAGCCGCGCCGTCGAGCGCAGCGTGGCCGCGTCCGCCGGGGGTGTGCTGAGATCGGTCAGCACCAGCGGCGCTCGGATCGGCGTCGACGCGACGGCCGCGTCCGGCGAGGAAATCTCGCCGAGGGCACCGACCTGGAGGAACACACACGTCGCGGCCACCATCTCGCAGCCGCCGTCGGACCGTACTCCGCCGCAGGGCCGTACACCATCCGTTTCGGACAACCGGTCACCGGACTCTCAGCGAGGATCTGCACGATCCACACCCTGACAGAGCACGGCGCTTCGGCAGATCAGTCGAGCACGGCGTCGACGGCCTTCCTGAGGGCGCTGGGCTGGGCCGGGGACCTCGGTGCCGTCTTCTTCTGCTCGATCATGCGCTCACCCAGCTCGGCGAGCTGTTTGCGGCCGAGACCGGCGCGGACCTTGGGGAACCAGTCCTGCTCCTCCTCGTCCATGTGGTGCGTGACGTTCTCCTGCAGCACGGTCATCTTGGCCCGGAACCGTTCGTTGTCCGGCGACAGGGCGGCCAGCTCCATCACCAACAGGTCCGCGACGTGGTGCTCCTCGTAGGACTCCAGCACGTCGTCCTCGAGATCGGGAAGGAGGCGCCGCACCTCCGGATACATCGTCTCGTTCTCGATGTAGGTGTGGACAGTGAGGGCTTCGATGATCTTGGTCGCCAGCTGCTGCTGCGCGACGTAGGCACGATCACCGGCGTTGGTGAACTCTCGGAAGAGTCGCCGGATCTCCTTGTGGTCATTCCGCAGCAACACGATCGCGTCAGTGGTCATCGGATTTCCTCGTTCGTGCTAGGAGCATGGTCGGGTGAGCGGGAGTTCTGCCCGCTGTGGTGTCAGTACCCACGATCGCGCGGGCGAAGCGCTCGCCCCGGACGTACGCCGGATGACACCATGGGCACCAGATTCGCGACTTTCGGGCGTGCAGCCACCAGATCGGCTTTCCACTGCACGACCAGGGCCCGATAGTCCAACTTCCCGCCCCGGGTAGCGGCGTAGCGGCGCAGCTCCTGCGAGATGGTCGACGGATCCCGGCTCAACGCCAGAGCGATCTGTCTGACTCCGACCACCCTGGACCCTGAGCAGCGAAATCTCCGCCCGCTCACGGACGCACACCGGTCACGCCGCCAGCCGACGCCGAATTGCGCTGGAGAAGTGGGCTCGAGCCTGCGCACAAGGCTGGCATCAAAGGAGCAGATCAAAGCTGACCCCGCGAACGGGCCGGGCTGCTCTGTGGCCAGGACCCGCAGGCGACGCTCCGAGTACACGCCCCGCGTGACTGTTTGGGAACGGCTGGACCTGGTCGTCGCGAACGCCGGAGTCAACAGCACCTGGGCCGGCATCGACGAGTCACGGTCGAGGGTTTCCGCTCCACCCTCGACATCAACCTGGTCGGAACCTTCGTCACGATCAAGTACGCCGTACCCCACCTCCGCCTCCCAGGGCGGCTCAGTGATCACCTCCTCGGTCAACAAAGATGCTCGCGGTCGAGCTAGGCCCCGGGACAAGATCAGGGTGAACGTGATCTGCCCCGACGCGATCACCGCCGAGATCGCCGACAACACTGAGGCAGACGACGACTGAAGCTCCCCGTCGACTTCCCAGCCGGCAACATCCCGTTGGCCGGCGGATAAGCTGGCTCGGCCGAGGACGTCGGCGAGCTGATCGCCTTTCTGGTCTCGGACCTGGCCAAGCACATCAGCGGAAACCGAGGTGTGATCGAGAGAGCCCAGTCCCTGCTACAGGGTTGACCGACCCCCATCGAGGATTTTGTCACCGATCGACGCGGTCGGTGTCGAGCAGAGTGTCCACGAGTCGGCAGAAGCCGGCGTGATCGCCGACCGGCCAGGAGTGCGGGGCGTTCGGGAGGACGAGGAATCGGGCCCGACCGAGGCGGGCGAGCTCGACCGCGTAGGCGTGTGAGCTCAGCTGGTCATGGTCGGCGTGTGCGATCGTCACCGCGGCGTCGACCGTGGGCAGGATCTGCTCAAGCTGAACCGTGAGCACGGAGGCGAAGGTGCGGTAGATCCGGACTGGGCCGGCTCGTCGCCAGTCCGGAAGATGGGTCCGGGTGCCGGGCGAGTCTGGGTGGTCCTCACCGCGCAGCCACCCGGCGAGCAGGGCACGACGCGTTCGGTGGTCGGGATCGATGGTCGGACTTACCAGCAGGAGCCGCGGGATTCCGGGAGTGGTGGCGGCGGCGACCGCGGCAGCCTGGCCGCCGACCGACAAGCCCACCAGCAGATCGACACCGCCGACCGTGTCTGCGATCTCGGCGGCGAGCGCCTCGCCGTAGCGGTCGAGCTCGGCCGGCCGACCCGGCCAACCCGGCGGCTCCAGCAGACGTACGTCGTGCCCGTTTCCCCGGAGCGCGTCGGCCGACGGTATCGCGTAGCGGTGCACCGCCAGTCCGGGCACGATCCAGACACTGCTCATGTCGCGCTTCCTGGAGGATGGTCGACGAGGGTCAGTCCGGGCTGTGCGCGGAGAGCTTCCAGCGCGACACCGACTTCGAGGGGACTCCACGGTTGTGTGGCGGGCGGTAGCCGCTCGAAGACCCGGCCGTAGCGGGCCAGCGAGCCGATGTCGTGCGGGAACTTCGACGCTCGGACGGCCTCCAGATGAGGTCGGCCGCCGTGTTCTCGCACGACCGCACAGAACTCGTCGGGGATGGCAATGCCTTCGGACTCGACGCCGTGCTCGAACAAGAACAGATGCACGTCGCTGAACGGCTCCGCACGGTCCAGATATCGCGACAGTGCCATGAGGGCGGGCTGGACCGGGAAAAACGTCCAGAACGGCGTCAGAGCCTTGTCGATTGACGTCCACGGGTCGCCGAGAATGAACGACGGCACGACCAGCCGCTCGGCCGGTTCGCCGCGCCGCCGGAACCAGTCCCGCAGCACCGCCGCCACCGGCCCGGCCGCATCCTGCGGATGGTCGTAGCTGATCTCGGTCACCGGCGATCCGGTCGACCGGCAACGGTCGAGCAGGTCGTCGCGAAACGAGCCGGGCAGTCCCCACTCCGACTCCGGCGCCCGTTCGTCGGCCGCCGGAGTGTGCGGGCGTCGTAGCAGTTCGTCCGGCTCGACGCCACCCTGGCCGCCGACCTGGAACACGTGTCGCGGACCGACTCTGGTGACCGGCCAGCTGGACTCGTCGTTGATCAGCATCAGCCGACCGCCCGGCTCCAGACGGTCGTCGAGGAACGCGGCGTAGGCGTCCGGCAGCTCGGTCCACTTGACTCGGAAGTAGCTCATCTGCCGGGCCATCAGCGCGTCCTGCACCGGGTCGTGCATGTGGTGCAGGACGATGTCCGGGTTGCGGTCGAGCAACGTGCCGGCGACCGAGGCGCCGAACGCCAACACGTCGTCGGGTCGGTCGTGGGCCCCCGTGTGCGCGACCGGTACGAGGACGGTGTCCGGCAGCCACGGCACCTGGAGGGCGGCGGCGAGGTGGGCCATGGCGCCGTTGCTGGAGCCGATCATGACCGCTGGGTACCGGCGAGCCGGGTACGCGGCGGCGAAGCTCGCGGCGACCGTCGCCATGTCGACCTCGTCGAGCCTGCGTGCCGGGATGCCTTCCGAGGCGCCGATCCGGGTGTACAAGGTCCGCAGGATCGGCCAGGGAAGCTCACCCGCCGCCCGGACAGCGGCGGCGGTCAGCGACCCGTTGCCCAGATGCGGAAACGGCCGGCCCCGCACAGCCGCGACGGTCGCCGCGTGCAGCACGCTTGCTGAGTCGAAACTCGCCACCACCTGCGAGGGTTTGAGCCTTCTGCTGTTGATCATCGGGTGGCGGCCCGCTCCAACCGGAGCCGGACCCGGTCATTCCGGACGATCGTGGGCAGGAGAGCCAGCGCGCCGAGCAGAACCGCGACGGCGACCGCGGCGGTGATCGCGAGGCCTCGGTCGCCGGTCGCCACGTCGAAGATCAGCAGCACCGCACCGGTCATCACCACCGCCAGGCCGGTCAGCGCGGCGCGTAACAGCAGGTGCGCCATCTGCACCAGCGCCGGTTTGGAGTGGTGACGGAACAGGCTCCGGTGCAGATGCACCGGCGCCAACGCCAGCGCCGTCGTGAGGGTGGCCGCGACGACCAGCAACAGGTACACCGTCTTGTCGAAGACGGGCAGCCCGTGGAACGCGGGCTGGAATGCGATCGTCAGCAGGAACCCGCTGAGGATCTGGGTTCCCGTCTGGGTCACCCGCACCTCCTGCAGCAACTCGTTCCAGTTGCGGTCCATCCGCTCGTTGACCGTCTCGTCACGTCCATCGGTGGGATCGACGTCCCGCTCCTCCACGCTCATATCCGATCTGTACCCCGGCCGAGCCCGACCACAACCGTACGTTCACGAATCACTCTCGGCAGAGTCCGCGGCCTCACTCCGAACTGGGGTGACTCCGACCGGTGTCCCGGCTCCCGGTCTAATTCCGCCCGACTCTCCGGCGCGGATCGCGGCGTAGCTCACCAGCCCGTACGCCAGGTGCGGAACCGCGTCGCTGAGCCAGTCCGCGCGCTCCAGCTCGACGGGTCACTGATCCCGAACACCTTCAACGGCACATCGGAGGAGGCCATCGCCGCGACACTGATCAGCAGCACCGCGACCGGGGCGGGAACATGCACACCCCTTTCCAGCAGAACGCTGCGCAGAAGAGAGGCGACCACACCCACGCCGACCCCGACGGCGATCCGAGACAGCGGACCGAGGCCCTGAAGTCGGTTGTCCTGAGTGTCGCCGGAGCCGGGAATCTCGGCGCCGGCCCCCTCGACCACGGTCTTCACCACCCTCTCAGGGCTATCGCTGATCGGTCGGCCGCGCACGGCCATGTCGCGATAGGTCACGGTGTTGAGCGCAGTCGTGCCGGCCGCGCCTGCCATCGCACCACGCAGGAATCCACTCCTCTTGGAGGTGTTGTACCCACCGCGTGCCGGTCCACCGCGGTGCCGGACGCCATCCGGTGGCTGACCGGTCATGCGCCGGCGTAGAGGGTTCATATGTGGATGCCTACCTTCGCCGTCCGGCCCCGACGAGCCGCCACAACGTGCCGGCGTGGACGCCGTGGCTGAGTTGACGACGATTCGGGCGGACGTGCTCGAGCTGGCGATCGAACAGAGTGGTCCTCGGTCGGGTTGGTCCGTGGTACTCCTGCACGGGTTTCCGTTCGACGTGCGCTGCTATGACGACTTAGCGTCCGATCTCGCTCGTGCCGGGGCACGAGTGATCGTCCCGATCCTGCGTGGTTACGGGCCGGTCCGGTTTGCCGACCCGGGGACCTTCCGATCCGGTCAGCAGCCCGCCCTCGCTCACGATCTGCTGGCGCTGATCGATGTCCTGCAGCTCGACCGGCCGCTGGTGGCCGGCTTCGACTGGGGTGGCCGGGCCGCATGCCTGGTCGCCGCCCTGTGGCCGGACCGGGTGTCCGGATTGGTCAGCATCGCCGGCTACAACGTGCAGCAGCTGGCCGACGCCCTGGCACCGGCCGAACCAGCGGTCGGACACACTCTGTGGTACCAGTACTACCTTCACGGCGATCGCGGCCGGGCCGGTCTGGCGCGATACCGGGCCGAGTTCGCCCGGACCTTGTGGGCGGAGTGGTCGCCGCGTTGGTCCTTCACCGACCAGCAGTTCCACCGGACCTCGGTGGCGTTCGACAACCCGGACTTCGTCGACGTGGTCGTCCACTCCTACCGGCATCGGTACGGGCTGGCCGCCGGCGACCCGCGCTACCAGCACACCGAGGACCGGATCGCGGCCCAGCCTCGGATCGACGTCCCCACGATCGTCCTCGACGGATCGCAGGACACCGTTAACCGCCCGCTGGCCGCGAGCAGCACCGGCAGCACTTCTCTCGACTCCTCGATCATCGATACATCGATGCCGGCACAACATTCCTCAGGAACGGCCCACGGCCTTCGTCGAAGGCGGTGATGGATCTATCCCAGCCGAACACTCGGTGACCAATCAACCGGAAGAGGCTCCGCGATCGGTGTTCAGTTCGAGGTCATCGTGGAATATTGGGGAAGCTACCGGGCCGATTGGAAACCGAACAGTGACCGGTCGAGATCGTCCAACGGGCCGACCTGGATGATGCCGGCCACACAGATCATCACCTCGATGGCACCGACCTCCTCCTCGACATCGCTCACCCAGCGGGTCACGCCGTCGCGGTCGGCGACATCGACCACCTCGGTATGGACCTGATGGCCGCGGCGCCGAAGGTCATCGGCGGCGCGATCAAGTTCCCGCTCATCACGTGCACAGATGGCCAGTCGATAGCCCCGGGAGCCGAGTTCGTGCGCCAGTGCCAGTCCGAGCCCGCGTGAGGCGCCCGCCAGCAGGGCGAGCGGTGCGGCGGCATCGGTCACGGTTTGAGCACGACCTTGACGCAGCCGTCCGCCTTGGCCTGGAACATGGCGTACGCCTCGGCGGCCTCGCTCAACGGCGGCCGATGAGTGGCCAACGTCTCCACGCCGAGCGGATCGCCGTCGGACATCAGGACCGGCCAGATGTCGTCGATCCATCGCTTCACGTGACACTGACCCATCCGCAGTGTCACGCCTTTGTCGAACAGACTCATCATCGGCAGCGGATCGGCCTGGCCGCCGTACACCCCGCTGATCGAGACCACGCCGCCGCGCCGCACCGCCCGGAACGCCGTGTCGAGCGCAGCCATCCGATCGATCCCGACCGACTTGATCAATGGTGCCGCCAGCCGATCCGGCAGCAGCCCGACGGCCCTGATCGCGGTCGACTCGACCGGCGAGCCGTGCGCCTCCATGCCCACCGCCTCGAGGACCGCATCAGGCCCACGCCCATCGGTCAGCTCGACAAGGGCGGCGGCGGCATCATCGACCCCCGAGAGATCGACGGTCTCGATCCCGTACGACCGGGCGAGCTCCAGCCGCTCGGGCACGAGGTCCACGCCGATCACCCGCTGGCCCTGCAGCTTCGCGATCCGGGTGGCGAGCTGGCCAACCGGACCGAGCCCCAGCACGACCAGGGTCTCGCCGCCGTCGGGATCGAGGCCCGCGTAGACCACACCCTGCCAGGCGGTCGGCAAGATGTCGGACAGATACAACGCCCGCTCGTCGGCGACGTCGTCCGGCACCTTGATCGGGCCGAACTGGGCCTGTGGAACCCGCAGGAACTCGGCCTGTCCGCCGGGCACCGACCCGTACAGTGACGTATAACCGAACAAGGCCGCCCCACTGCCCTGCGAACGGACCTGAGTGGTCTCACACTGGGCGTACAGGCCGCGGCTGCACATCCAACAGGTCCCGCACGAGATGTTGAACGGCACAACGACACGGTCGCCGACCGACAGGTTCGCAACGCTCGCTTCCCACCTCCTGGACCACGCCCATCGCCTCGTGGCCCAGCACGTCTCCCTTGGCCAGAAAGGGTCCCAGCACCGAGTAGAGGTGCAGATCCGATCCACAGATGGCCGCCGACGTCACCTTGATCACCGCGTCGGTCGGCTGCTCGATGCGCGGGTCTGGAACCTCCTCGACGCGAACTGTCTCCTTGCCCTGCCAGGTGAGCGCCTTCACAGCTCAGAGCCCGCAGCATCAACCACCACTCGGACGGCATTGCCCGCGTGCGCCGACGACGACACACCTCACTCGTACACCAGGCGCCACGATTCGAAACGCCGAGCCCGGGGTCGGATCTTCAGGACAAGAGGCGTCAGGAGACACGAGGTCCGGGACCTAACCGAGGATCGGCATCAGCCGGCTTCGCTGAGCTCAGTGATCGCGGAGCATGGCGACGAGTTCGGACTTCTTCTTGTCCGAATAACCCGACAGCCCGAGTTCGCGGGCGCGCTTGCGCAGATCCTTGACACTCCAGTCGTCGTATGAGCCCGCCCTGCCACCCTTGGCACCGACCGATGATCGAGACCGGCCCTGTTGTGCTCCGGCGTTGGCGATGCGCGCCGCCTTCTCCTTCGACGCGCCGTCGTCACGGAGGGCCTCGTACGTCTTTGCGTCCTTGATGCTGGGTCCGGGCTTTTTCTCGCCTGGCATTGGTCCTCCCGGGTTGTCTGCACCGGTGCCGTTCTCGAACGAGGATGCCCTGGGTCGAACGGGTCTGGCAACCAGCTTGTCGGTCATGTCCCGGCGTGCGGGACACCTACTTTCCTCTTACTACCCAGAATCGTGCGGTTTCGACTCCTCAGCACCGGGTACGGACGATCCGCACGGTGGAAGGGAGATCGACAGATGTTGAACGATCCCGCAGTGCTCCGCGTGGTGACACCGTCCGGGCTGCCGGTGGAGGCGTGGCGGCCGCTGATCGAGGCCGCGCCCGAGGTGTCGATCCGCAAGCTGGCCCAACGGCTCGGGGCGGTCGACAACACGTCGTTGATCGTCTTCTCCGCCCATCCCGACGACGAGACGATCGGCTGCGGCCGGCTGATCGCGCAGTGGGTCGAACAGATCGGCCCGTGCGCCGCGGTCCTGGCCACCCTGGGCGAGGCCTGTGTCGATCACGTCACGGACCGCCCGGAAGGTCTCGCCGGTCGTCGGTTGCAGGAGTGGCGATCGGCCACCCACCGGCTCGGCGTGACCCAGTCGATGGTGCTCGACCTCGCCGACGGCCGGCTCGGCAAGGACCGTCACAGCTTGCAGAAGAGGATCGATGTCGTGCTCGGTCAGATCGAGGGGACCGGTCCACCGCCGGTCCTCGTCGCACCGTACGCGCGCGATCCGCATCCCGATCATCGTGCGGTCGGCAGCGTCGTCGCGCGGGCCGGCCGCCGACGCCGCTGGCCCGTCCTGCACTATCCGATCTGGCTGACCTACTGGACCGACCCCACCCGCTTCACCGACTCCCTGCTCCGGGTCCGCGCGACCACGCTCGCGGATCAGACGTACGGCGAGGCCGTGGCCTGCTTCACGAGTCAGCTTCGAGCCGCTCGGTCCCGATCTGACCCCGGTCGTTCCGGGGGAGATGCTCGCCCATCACACCGGCCAGCTCCTCGTCTCCGGCGCAGCTCGGTGAGCGGGCCGCCGGACTTCGAGGCGCTCTACCGGAACGATCCCGACCCGTGGCGGGTGGCAACCAACTGGTACGAACAGCGCAAGATCGACATCGTGCTGGCCTGCCTGAGTCGGCCCGATATGACTTCGCGGGATCCCGCCTGCGGCACCGGCCATCGGCTCGCTGGCCGCCGGGCCGACACTGGGCGGCTCCCGACCGGACATCCGACCTTCAATGTCATCGTCCGGGAACATGCCGGACCCGCCTCCCTCCGATCTTCGCAGGCCAGATCTGATCGTGCTGAGCGAGGTCTTCTACTACCTCGACGACGCGTTGCGGCGCCAGACGCTGGAGATGATCGACCGGCAGGCCGCGCCGCACGGCGAACTGATCTCCGTGCACTGGCGCCATGCCCCGCACGACGCCTGGCTCAGTGGAGCCGGAGCCCAGGCCGAGATCGTCGGGCAGCTCACGCAGCTCGGCTGGTCGCATCTTGTCCGCCACCGCGACGCCGAGTTCTCCCTCGACCTGCTGAGCCGCTCCGGCGGCGCCGGGTGACCGGGCCGCACCCGACCGAGCCCGTCGGTGCCGCAGCACTGTCGATCATCGCCCCGCTGCCGGCCGCGCACCACCTGCCGCCGCTGTATGACCGCCATCACCCGACGACCGAGGCGCAGCGCAGCATCCTGACCGCGCTGACCGCCGCGATCGACTGGCCGGAACGAGCCTGGACCGATCTCGTGGATCGGCTGCTCGCGCTCGGTCGCACCGACATCCCCCTCTCCAGGCTGGCCGAAGGCCATATCGACGTCCTCCAACAGAACGCCGACGCCGACGCCATGCTCCCTCGGCGATCCCGAGCGGATCCCGTGAGCACAGGCGTCTTGGTGGCGATCCCGGCCCACGACGAGGCCGAAACCATCGCCGGATGTCTCCGATCCGTGATCGACAGCCTCCAGACCGCAATCCGTACAGAAACGATCCGACGCGCGAGGATCGCAGTCGCCGCCCACCGCTGTTCCGATGACACGGCCCGCATCGCCCGACACGTGCTGGCGGACGCAGGCGTCGAGCACCTGATTCGGGTCGTCGATCGACACTCGGCGGTCGGGCTCGTCCGCACCGAGCTCATCCTCCAAGCCCTGGGCGCCGGGCGGCAGATGGACCCCCATCACACGTGGATCTTCTCCACCGACGCCGACACGGTCGTACCCCAGGACTGGGTCGTCAACACCCTGAGCATCGCCACCGCCGCCGGCGCCGACCTGGTCGCCGGACTGGCCGACCTGGCCGCCTGGGCCGCGCCGACCGCAGCTCGGGCCGCGTATGCCGATCTGATCGCATCGGGAATCACTCGCGACGGTCACTCCCACATCTACGCAGCCAACCTGGCTGTCCGAGCCGACCGGTTTCTCCAGGTCGGCGGTTTCCCCGATCGCCTGCACGGTGAGGAACACGGTCTGCTCGACGCCGTCCAACGCTCCGGGGGACTCACGGTCCAGACCACCGCGTCCCGGGTGAGCACCTCCGCCCGGACGCCCGGACGCGCCGAACACGGCTCGGCGCACTGCTCGGCCGCCTCGCCGACCAATCGGATGCATCGTCTGCACCCGAACAAGGCATCATGACGTCATGATCGGCCGACTCGAGAAGACCGTCGTTGACTGCCCCGATCCCCACGTCCTGGCAGCGTTCTATGCGGAGATCCTCGGCATGAAGGTGCTGGAGGACGAGTCGGACTGGGTGGTGATCGGCCGCGAGGAGCGGATGCGTGAGCTGGCCTTTCAACGAGTCGATGACTACGTCGCTCCGCACTGGCCCGATGCCAGCCACCCCCAGCAACTGCACCTCGATATCGCGGTGGAGGATTTCGACGCCGCGATCGAGGCTGTCCTGGCCTTGGGTGCTGTCCGCCGTCTGGGCGCGCCCGAGACCGGCTATCGCGTCTTCGAAGACCCGGCCGGCCATCCGTTCTGTCTGGTCCACGGCCGGCAGGTGCCGGACCCCCGCTTCGTTGAACGAGGCTAGCCCGGACACCCTGCTCGCGCCGGCGTGTGCGAACGCGTTTGGGAGTCGCGCACCCGGGGGTATGGCTCCGTCGATCGAAACAGCGCAGAAAGGAACGGCAGTGAATCAACCGGCGCAACAGCAGGAGGTTCCCGGAGTCCAGTCCGAGATGGATCCGGTACCGGACTGCGGTGAGAACAGCTACGTCGGCACCGGCAAACTGGCCGGCAAGATCGCCGTCGTCACTGGTGCCGACTCCGGGATCGGCCGTGCCGTGGCCATCGCGTACGCCCGCGAGGGCGCCGACGTCGTGATCAGCTACCTCAGCGAGGACTCCGACGCCGCCGAGGTGAAGAACTACGTCGAACAGGCCGGACGCCGGGCCGTGCTGATGAAAGGCGACCTGAGCGACGCCCAGCACTGCCGAGACATCATCGCCGCAGCCGTCGACCAGCTCGGCGGAATCGACATCCTGGTGAACAACGCCGCCTACCAGATGACCCGCGACTCGCTCCTCGACATCCCCGACGATGAGTGGGACTACACGTTCGACACCAACATCCGGGCGATGTTCCACCTGTGCAAAGCCGCCGTGCCGCACATGAAGCCCGGCTCGTCGATCATCGGCAGCTCTTCGGTGAACTCCGACATGCCGTCCCCGCAGCTCGCCCCGTACGCGGCGACCAAGGCCGCGATCGCGAACTTCTGCGCCAGCCTCGCCCAACTCCTCGGCGAACAAGGCATCCGCGTCAACAGTGTGGCACCCGGCCCGATCTGGACCCCCCTGATCCCGGCGACGATGCCGCCGGAGAAGGTGGCGAACTTCGGCGACGACACCCCGCTCGGCCGGCCGGGCCAGCCCGCCGAACTCGCCCCGGTCTATGTGCTCCTCGCCGGCGACGACGGCAGCTACATCTCCGGCGCACGGATCGCCGTCACCGGGGGCCGGCCCATCCTGTGATCCGATCGTCGGCTACGCCGTGGGGAGCGATACCCGTTAGAACCGGTCGCTACGGACCAGTCGGATCCAGCGATAGCCCCAACCATGCAGTCGAAGGCCGCGCAGTTCGCGGCCGGGCGCGTCGTACGGGCCGTCGACCAGCAGGTCGTACGGATCGTCGACGCCGTCCAGCGGGCCGATGTCGACGCTGACCTCGACGTCGGCGAGATTGTGCAGCAGCAGGATCGATCCGGTCGGCGCGTCGAACCGGTGCGCCAGAACGGAGCGCGGCAGGGGCACGTCGACCACCGAGCAGACACCGAGACCGATCTCCGGTGCGGTCCGCAGGGTGTGCACGAGGTTGCCGAACCAGCGCAGCAGCGAGTTCGGGTCGCGGTGCTGGGCCCGCACGTTCACCTGGTTCGCGCCGTAGCGTCCGCGCATCGTGACGGGCCGGATCAGCGCCGCCGGGTCCGCGGTGGAGAAGCCGGCATTGGGGCCGTCGTCCCACTGCATCGGGGTACGGATGGCGTCGCGGTCGACGAGCTTCAGATTCTCCCCCATGCCGATCTCCTCGCCGTAGCGGATGACCGGGGTGCCCGGCAGAGAGAACTGCAGGGCGTAGGCCAATTCGATCCGTCGCCGGTCACCTCGCAGCATCGGCGCGAGCCGGCGCCGGATCCCACGTCCGTAGATCCGCATCTCCGAGCGTGGCGCGAACTGGGAGAACACGTCTCGCCGCTGTTCGTCGGTGAGACGGCTCAGGTCGAGCTCGTCGTGGTTGCGCAGGAACGTCGCCCACTGCCCGCCGTCGGGCAACTTCACCGCAGTCTTCAAGCCGTCGACCAGCGGCTCCGCGTCTTGTCGCGCCAACGCCAGCCAGGCGCGTGGATTGATCAGGAAGTCGAACATCATCTGCGCCCGGTCGGTCGGGCCATCGGACCTGGACGCCGACGTACGCGCCGATGTCGGGTGCCGGGACATTCGCCTCGCACAACAGCACCGAGTCACCGACCTGCCACTGGGTGGCCTGACGCCAGCCGTCGAGGATCGTGAAGTCCTTCGGGCCGGGGTCGACGCCGGGTCGGGTCTCCTCGATCACGAACGGGGCGGCGTCGATCCGGAAACCGGAGACCCCGAGCTGCAGCCAGAATCCCATCAGCTTGCCGATCTCGGCGCGGACGTCCGGGTTCGACCAGTTCAGGTCGGGCTGGAAGTCGTAGAACCGGTGGAAGTACCAGGCACCGGCCTGCTCGTCGTAACTCCAGGTCGAATCCTGCTCGCCGGGGAACACGATCCCCTGCCGCCGGTCGGACGGCTCCTCGGCGGACCAGACGTACCAGTCGCGGAAGGGCGACGACGGGTCGGCACGGGCGGCCCGGAACCAGGGATGCTGGTCGGAGGTGTGGTTCACCACCAGGTCGAGCAGGATCCGCAGCCCACGCTCGCGTGCCAGCCGGCACAACTCGGCGAAGTCCCCGAGACTGCCCAACGCCTGATCGACAGCGTAGTAATCCGCGACGTCGTAGCCGTCGTCGCGGAGCGGACTCGGATGGATCGGATTGAGCCACAGACAGGTCACGCCGAGCCGCGCGAGGTAGTCGAGCCGGCTGATCAGACCCCGCAGGTCGCCGCAGCCATCGCCGTCGGAGTCCTGAAAGGAGCGGACGTCGATACAGTAGATGACCGCCTGCTGATACCAGCGCAAGTTCGCCGTCATGGCATCGAACCCGCGCCAGCCGAAACACCGTCACCTCGGGTCGCCGCGATACCCGCCGGCCCTTCGCCGACCGAGCCTTCGGGTCTCATCCGTTCCATGTCGACGTGCCGCCCTCTCCCGTGGTCTTACCGTGGTTCTTACTAGCCGATTCATGTTCCGACGCATCAGCCGGCGTCTCACGCCGTCTCACGTCGCAAGGAGAGTGCGGAGCCGGGTTGCGTCGCGGACGGCGTGTCCCCCGCCGTCGTTGTTGAAGTAGATCCACACCTGTTTTCCGCTGTCCTGCCATTCCCGGCTCCGGTCTGCCCACCAGGCCAGGTCGGCGTCGCTGTAACCACCACCATAGAGATGATCGTGGTCGGGACCGTGTAACCGGACGTAGACGAACGCGGCGGTGGCCCGCAGTACGCACGGCAGTCCCGCACCGCTCATCACGGTGTAGGCAGCCTGGTGCGCCGCCAGCAGGCCGAAGACGTCCTCGCAGACCCAGCTCGGATGCCGGAACTCGACAGCGGTCGGGATCCACCACGGCAGCCGGCTCAGAAAATAGCTCAGCCGGGCGTCGTCTCGCGCCATGGTCGGCGGTAGCTGAACCAGCAGGACTCCCCGGCGATCGCCGAGCTCGTGCCAGCACGCCGCGATCCGCTCGACCCAGATCTCCGGTGCGTACAGCCGCTTGGCGTGGGTCAGGCCTCGAGGTGCCTTGACGCTCATCCGGAAGCCGTCGGGCAGCCGTCGAGCCCAGCCCGCGAAACTGGTCGGCTTCGGCCATCGGTAGAAGCTGGCGTTCAACTCGGTGGTGTCGAAGAATTGAGCGTATCGACCGAGCCGGTTCCGCGGTGGCATCCCGGCCGGGTAGAGCACGCCCGTCCAGTGCTCGTAACTCCAGCCCGACGTGCCGACATGGACAGAAGAGGAATTCAGTGTGCGCCACCTGGTTCGGTCGGATGGCTCCAAGCATCCCCAAGGAGCCCGGTCAGCCACGACCTCAGAGCCTAGACCGCGGCAGCCAGATCGGAGCGGCGAGCTTCGAGTCAATCGACCCCGAAGTGGGTATGGCCACCACGAATCGACTCCTGCTGTCGAGGAGTTCCACAGTGACCGATCCGACCAGCAGTGTCGACAAGGAGATCCCGTGAGTCACATCGTTGCTGTCACCGGTGCCTCTGGAGGCATCGGCCGGGCCACGGCAAGCGCCTTTGCTCGACCCGGAACCACGGTGGTGTTGATGGCCCGCGGCGAAACCGGTCTGGAGGGGGCTGCCGAGGACGTCCGTCGGCGAGGCGGCAGACCGGTCGTGATCCCGCTCGACGTGGCCGACGCCGCCGCCGTCGAGGCCGCGGTCGATCGGATCGAGAGCGAGGTCGGCCCGATCGACACCTGGGTCAACGTCGCCTTCACATCCGTGTTCGCGCCCTTCTGGCACATCACCCCAGAGGAATACCGACGCGTGACCGAGGTCACGTACCTCGGCTATGTCTACGCGACGATGGCGGTGCTGAAACCGATGATGGCTCGGAACCGGGGCACCATCGTCCACGTCGGTTCAGCGCTGGCCTACCGGTCCATCCCGTTGCAGTCGGCCTACTGCGGCGCCAAGCACGCGGCGCAGGGTTTCCACGAGTCGCTGCGGGTCGAGTTGTTGCACGAGAAGAGCAAGGTGCAGGTGACCATGGTGCACATGCCCGCGGTCAACACACCGCAGTTCTCCTGGGTGTTGTCGCGGCTGCCCGATCATGCTCAACCGGTGCCACCGATCTACCAGCCCGAGGTCGCCGCCCGGGCCGTTGTTCACGCCGCGGAGCACCCGGAGCGTCGCGAGTACTGGGTCGGTGCATCAACGGTCGGGACCCTGCTCGGGAACAGGTTCGTCCCTGGACTGTTGGACCGCTATCTGGCCCGTACCGGGTTCGCGAGTCAGCAGACCGGACAGCCCAAGGATCCCGATCAGCCGAGCAATCTGTGGGAGCCGGTGGACGGCCCGGGAGGCCGTGACTACGGGGCGCACGGAGCCTTCGACGACCGCGCCCACCGCTACGCGCCGCAGCTGTGGCTGTCCCAGCACCACAAGACGCTGGTCGCGGCCGGATCCGCGGCACTGATCGCGGCCGGCGCGGCGACGATACGCCGGAGCCGCCGATGAAACGCTCCGTGGCGAACCGGATCGCCGGCACAGCCGGACTGGCCTGGGGCTGCGTGCTGCTCGCCCGAGGAGCGAGGGTGTTCGAGAGAATCGAGAAGCGGCCACCATCGAGTGCCGAGCGCCGGGCCATCGCCGTCCTCGGTGCCAGGCACAGCGGTCAAGGCATTCTCCAGTGGGCCATGCCGGGACGCTGCGGGACGCTGTGGATAGTCGTCGATCTCACCCACGCGGCCAGCATGCTGATCCTGGCGATCGTGTCACCGCACGCGGCGCCACGTCGCGCTCGTCAGCGCAGGCGTGGCGGCCGTTGCGGCACTCGTCGCCGGATCGGGGCGTGGTCGATGACTGGGATCGGCTGCCGTGTTCTCGCAACGACCCCGCTTGATCACGGCTCTGGCGGAGCTCACAGGTCATCTGTCCACTATTTCGCAACGGCAGACGCAACTTGTCGTAGCTGGGACAGGGCATAACCGCGCGAAGCGTCAACCAGGAGGGAACCATGGCAACTGTCAGCGATTTCGTGATCGAACGGATGCAGGAATGGGGTGTGACTCGGGTCTTCGGCTTCCCTGGCGACGGTCTCGGCGAGTTCGACGGGGCTCTGGAGAAGGCGCAGCGTGAGGGCCACGCATTGCAATACGTGCGGCCGACCCATGAAGAGATCTGTTCGCTGATGGCGACGGCTCACGCCAAGTTCACCGGCGAGGTGGGCGTCTGCGTCGCCACCAGCAGTCCCGGCGCCTTCCATCTGCTCAACGGCCTGTACGACGCGCAGATGGACAACCAACCGGTTGTCGCGATCGTCGGCCAGCAGGGCCTGAAGTCCTTGGGGACCTTCAATCAGCAGGAGAGCAACCTGGAACGGGTTTTCGCCGACGTGGCCTGCTACGTGCAGACGATCGTCACGCCGCAACAGGCTCAGGCTGTGGTCGACACCGCGTTCCGCACCGCGAAGACCCGGCTTCAGCCGGCAGTCATCGTGCTGCCACACGATGTGCAAGGCATGACGATGGAGGAGCCCGCCCGCGAGCACTGGGTGTCGCGGAGCAGTGTCGGCGCACCGTCGACGCAGTTCGCCCCTCCGGAGCGTGACGTCGTCCGGGCCGCCGAGATCTTGAATGCCGGGGAACGGGTCGGCCTGCTCGTCGGGCACGGCGGCACCGGCGCGACCGACGAGATCCTGGAGGTCGCCAGGCTGACCGGGGCCGGGGTGATCACCGCCTTGCGTGGGAAGCAGGTCGTCCCCGGTGATCTGCCCTACCACACCCAGCAGCTCGGGCTCCTCGGGTCGGCGGCGAGCTGGAAGATCAGCCAGGAATGCGACACGCTGCTGATGCTGGGCACGAACTACCCCTACGGGGAGTTCCTGCCGAAGACCGGGCAGGCCCGGGCCATCCAGGTAGATCTCCGGCCAGAACACATCGGCCTGCGCTACCCGGCCGAGCTGCATGTCTGGGCCGACGTCAAGGCGTTCCTGACCGCCCTGATCCCGCATCTGGAGCAGAAGAGCGACCTCGGCTGGCAGGAGGCGATCGCGGACCGGATGCGGGAGTGGGACCGCGAGGTCGAGGAACAGGCCATGATCAGCTACGAGCAGCTGAACCCGCGCCGGGTGTTCCACGAGCTGAACCTCCGCCTCCCTCCGCAGTGCGTCGTGACGTGCGACGCCGGCACCACCGCCGACTGGTACGGCCACCACATCCGGCTGCGGCGGGGCATGCTCGGCGACCTGTCCGGTCGGCTCGCCAGCATGCTGGCTGCGATGCCGTACGCGGTGGCGGCCAAGTTCGCGTTCCCCGAGCGTCCGGTGGTTTGCACGATCGGCGACGGTGCATTCCAGATGCTCGGCATGAACGAGCTGATCACGATCAAGAAGTACATGCAGGACTGGCAGAACCCGCAGCTGATCATCGTGATCATGCACAACGACGACCTCAGCCAGGTCTCCTGGGAGATGCGGACGGAGGACGGCAACCCGGTCTGGAACACCGCCCAGGAGGTAGAGACGGTCGACTATGCCGGCTGGGCGCAGCTGCTGGGATTCAAGGGCATCCAGGTCCGCACCGAGGACGAGGTCGGGCCGGCCCTCGACGCCGCCTTCGCCTACCGCGGCGTGACCGTGATCGACGCCTACGTGAGCAAGAACGTGCCACCGCTGCCCGCGCACGTGAGCCGCGAATACGCCAAGAACACGGCCCTGTCGTTGCTCAAGGGCGACCCGGAGGAGGCCCCGGTGATCGTCAACTCGGCCAAGTCCGTGATCGGGGAGGGAGCGGCTCGGATCAAGGACGCCCTCCACCTCGGGCACGACCATGACGAATGAGCCCACCCGGGGCCGTTCTCGGGTCGATGGCCTGGTCGTGCGCACGTTCCGGTTCCCGACAGCGGCCCCCGAGGCCGACGGCACGCTGACCTGGGACGCCACTACGGCGGTCACCGTGGAGGTCTCCGCCGCCGGGGTCACGGGTCTGGGCTGGACCTATACCAGCCCGGCCGCCGCGGTGGTGGTGCGCGAGCATCTGCGCGACGTCGTCGTCGGCTCCCCCGCCGACCCGGCAGCGGCCTGGTCGGCGATGCGCCGGGCCTGCCGCAACCTCGGCACCCGGGGTTTGGTCATGCAGGCTCTCAGCGCGGTCGACATCGCGCTGTGGGACCTGAAGGCCCGTCTGGCCGGCGAGTCATTGTGCACGTGGTTCGGGCGGGCGCAGCAGGCCGTCCCGGTGTACGGGTCGGGCGGTTTCACCACCGAGAACCGCGACGGACTGGCCGAGCAGGTCACGGGCTGGCTCGACGCCGGGCTGCTCGGCGATGAAGATCAAGATCGGAGAGTCCTGGGGCGCGAGACCGGAACGCGATCTGGACCGGGTGCGCGAGCTGCGCGAGCTCGCCGGTCCGCAGGTGGATCTGATGGTCGACGCGAACGGGGGCTACTCGCGCGGCCAGGCCGTCCGTGTCGGGCACGCACTCGACGAGCTCGGTGTGGTCTGGTTCGAGGAGCCGGTCAGCAGCGACGACATTGCCGGCCTGGCCGCGGTCGCGGCAGCGCTCCGCGCCGACGTCGCGGCCGGCGAATACACCTCCGACCTGGATGACGTTCGCGATCTCTGCCGGGTGGTCGACTGCGTTCAGCTGGACGTGACTCGCTGCGGCGGGTTCACCGGCTGGCTCCGCGGCGCCGCGGTCGCCCAGGCCCACCACCTCGACGTGTCCGCGCACTGCGCGCCGAGCCTGCACGCCGCCGTCGCCGGCGCCGCACCCAACCTGCGGCACGTCGAATGGTTCATCGACCACGCCCGGCTGGAGCCGCGGCTGGTCGACGGCCTGCCAGCGGTCCGCGAAGGAAAACTGTGCCCGGATCCCGACGCGCCCGGGCACGGCATGACCCTGCGCGAAGACGCCGCCCGCTTCGAGTGCTGAGCCACCCAACCCACCATCCCCGACGGTATGTCAGGAAAGGAACCGCCATGAGGACCCCGACGAAGCTCAGGACCACGACCAAACTGGCCAAGGACGTTTCGGTCGTCGCCCACGACGTCCGATCCGGTCGCTTCGCCCGCACCTTGTCCGCCGCCACGGCGCTCGGCGCCGTGGTCAGCACCGCCGAGATCTTCTTCGAGCACGACTCGGCCAGCTTCGGCAACAGACTGATGTGGCTGCCGATCGTGGTCAACCCGACAGCCGCGGCCGCCGGGATCGCCGGCGTGTTCAGCGCACGGGCCGCGCACACCGTGTTGCCCCTGGTCTCACTGGTCGTCGTGGCGAATGGACTGCAGGGCTTCGTCTTGCACGCTCGAGCGATCGGACAAAAGCCTGGCGGATGGCACAACGCCCGCTACAACCTGGAAATGGGGCCACCCCTGGCCGCGCCGCTGCTGGTGACGCTGGTCGGCGGGATGGGCCTGCTGGCCTCGATGCTGCGTCGGGAATCGTTCTGATGAGACGTACGGGCACCACCCCCGGGACGGACGAACCCCACTTCCCCGGCTTCGACGTCCTGAACCAGCGCCGCCACTGGGACGACGCCACCGCCGGGGTGGTCCTCTCGCGGCTCGCGCTACCTGACCCGGCCAGGTTCCACAATCTCACCGAGGAAGGCATTGCGCGGGCCCTGCTGGACCAGCTGCTCGACCAGCACGACGATCCCCGCGTCCCGGTGTTCGAGATGATCGACGCCCGGCTCGCGGCCGGCCAGACCGACGGCTGGCACTACGAGGACCTGCCGGAGGACGCGACCGCGTGGAAGAAATCCCTGGCCGCTCTGGACGCCGACGCCCGCGACCGGTGCGGGCACGGCTTCGCCGAGGCCGACCGTCACGATCAGGCAGCGCTGGTCCAAGCCGTCCAGGACCGCAGCCAGGACCACTGGCACGGCATGCGCGCCGACCACCTGTGGTCGCTGTGGACCCGCTACGCCTGCACCGCGTTCTACGCCCACCCGTGGTCCTGGAACGAGATCGGCTTCTCCGGCCCGGCCTACCCGCGGGGCTACAAGAACGCCGGCATCGACCGCCGCGAGGCGTACGAGGTCCGCGACACCCATCCTCGTGATCCCACCGAGGCGAGCCCGTGAGCGAGCCCCTGTCAGAGTCCGGACCTGGACGCCTCGGCCCGATCCGCCATCCACTCCGCGGCGTAAGGGACTGGTTCGACGACCACGACGGCTCGGCCGACGAGGTCCGGAGCCGGAACGCGTCGGCCTGGCTGATACCCGCCGGCCAGGAGCGTGAGAACCATGAGCTGCGAGCGCAGATGCGCCACTATCCCACCGAGGAGGTCGTCGACGTCGTCATCGTCGGCGCCGGCGCGGGCGGCACCGTGCTGGCCCAACGCCTGGCCCGTGCCGGCTGGAGCGTGGTGCTGATCGACGCCGGCCCGTGGTGGGAGCCGGACAAGGACTGGGTCTCCGACGAAGCCGGGTCCCATCGGCTCTTCTGGACCGATCCTCGGGTGATCAGCGGGAAGAACCCGGTCCCGCTCGGGTCGAACAACTCCGGCCGAGGCGTCGGCGGATCCATGGTCCACTACGCCGGCTACACCCCACGCTTCCATCCCAGCGACTTCCACACCTTCACCGCCGACCGTGTCGGCGCCGACTGGCCGATCGGCTACGACGACCTCAAGGAATATTACGAGCTGATCGAGGGCGAGCTGCCCGTCGCCGGTGACGACTGGCCGTGGGGCGACCCGCACCGATACCCCCACCACGCCCACCCGGTGGGCGGCAACGGCGAAGTCTTCCAGCGCGGTGCTCTCGCCGCGGGCATCGAGGCCAGGGTCGGGCCGGTGGCCATCCCCAACGGTCGCTTCGGACATCGCCAACACTGCATCTACCGCGGCTTCTGCCTGCAGGGTTGCAAAGTCAACGCCAAGGCCTCGCCACTCATCACCCACCTCCCGGACGCGCTCGCCCACGGCGTCGAGGTGCGTCCCGACCGAATGGTCAGCGCCGTCGAGGTCGACGACCGGACAGGCCGGGCGTCCGGCGTGCGCTACTTCGAGGGTTCGGTCGAGAAGCGACAGCGCGCCGCTCACGTGGTGGTCGCGGGCTACTCCATCGAGACACCCGCGGCTGCTGCTCAACTCGACCACCCGACGTTTCCCCGACGGCATCGGCAACGACTTCGACCTCGTCGGCCGCTACGTCATGGTCCAGGGCGCACCGCAGACCGGCGGCCGCTTCGCCGACGAGATCCGGATGTACAAGGCGCCCCCGCCGGAGGTGTCCACCGAGCAGTTCTACGAAACCGACCCGACGAAGCCCTACCGACGCGGGTATTCCATCCAGACCGTCTCGCCCCTGCCGATCACCTGGGCCGAACACATCACCGGGCAGGGCCACTGGGGTGCCGATCTGCGCCGCTACATGCGCGACTACGTGCACTGGTCCGTGCTCGGCGCACTCTGCGAGTTCCTGCCCCAGGCAGACAACCGGGTCACTCTCGCCGACGAGAAGGACCGGTACGGGCTTCCGGTCGCAGACTTCTCCTACACCCAGTGCGACAACGACACCCAGCTCGTCGAAGCCGCCACCCAGGTCATGACGACGATCCTGCGGGCGGCCGGCGCGCAGGAGACAATCACCTTCCAACGATTCGCGCACCTGGTCGGCGGTTGCCGGATGGGCGCCGACGAGAAGACCGGTGTCGTCGACGCCGACTGCCGCACGTTCGCCGTACCCAACCTCCTGGTCGTCGACGGCAGCGTTCTGCCGACCCAGGGCTCAGCCAACCCGGCACTGACGATCATGGCCAACGCCGCCCGGGTGGCCGACCGGCTGCGGACCACCGCAAGAGGCGCCAACTGAGCCGAGCCGACGACGAAATGGCCGGATCGCCTCCTCCGGAGGCCACCGGACACGATCTCGGCAACCACCTCCCGACAACAGCCAGAAATCATGCCTCAACGCCAAGCCAGCGTCCGACCTGACCGAACTCCTTCAGCATGTTCCGCGCCACCCGATAACGCCATGAGACGGGCCTTCGACGACGCTGGTCTTGCGTGACGTCCTCGCTGCCGGGAGCCTCGGGGTATGCGCTTCGCGAAATGGCTCGGGGGTGTCGTGTGGATCGCTTCTTGGTATCTGATGTACCTGGAGATTACGCGCTGGCATCACGTGAAGCCATCGCTCGCCTTCAATTCAGACCCGGTCCCCGGGATGGGCATCCGGCCACATCCCGGACTACCACTGATCGGGTTGTACATCGCGTGTGCGGCGGCTCCGCTGGTGGTCGTGGCTGGGTTCGTCAGGCAGATCCGCGCGCGTCCGAGCCGACTGACCCGTCGTAGATCATGATCTTTGTAGCCGAACCCGACTCCCTGCTCGGCGTTGATGAGTCGGCTGGAGCACATCGTCACGGTTGGCCGTGATCGCCTCGATCGTCACGATCGGCCACGAAACACGATGTCGTGACCATCCTCCACCGATTCCGGCCTCACGATCGAGCCGGACACGCTTCGCAGCAACGCAAAAGGTCGCCATGGCCCGGCCGCTCTACCAGCCTCTCTCGGTGACGTCAGCGCTTTGGCCGGTGGGCTGCTTGCGGTAGCTCTCCGGTTTCGACGACGTCGAGGGCGACGTCGCGTAGCTTGCGATTCAGGTGTTGGCTGGTCTGCCTGAGCTGCTCGAATGCCTGGTCGGAGGTGAGCAGTCCGCGGGCCATCAAGATGCCGGTGGCCGTGCCGATCTGGCGGCTGTTCTGCAGGGCGATCCGCAGGTGTTCCGCCTCGGTCCGGGCCGACTGCACTTCCAGGCTCAACGCAACGAAAGCGGCGAAGATCGCGCCGGCGACCAAGTCCTCATCGGTCAGCACGTGAGGTGCCCGTGCGTAGAAGTTGAGGGCGGCCCGTAGTTCAGGTTCGAGTTGCAGCCGGACACTGAACATGCTGTGAATGCCGTACCGGTCGACGACGGTGGCGCCGAAGGTCGGCCACCGACGGTCGACGGCGAGATCGTCGACTCGCACCAGATCATCGCCCACGGCTGCGTCGAGACAGGGCCCCTCGTGGGCCGAGTACTGGATCTGATCCACCCGGTACGCGAGGGACTCTTTGAGCCCGATGGTCCGCGGCTGCGCACCGTCGGGCCACACCGTCAGCCCCGCAGCGTCGGCGTGCGGCACGCACTGCCCCGCGGCCCGCACCAAAGCCTCCGGCGAAAACTGCGTGCCCGGCGGCTGTAGGGCAGCAGCCAGTTCTCCGAAGCTCGAGGACACCTCCGCCCGCACGAGCCCTTCGACTCCACCCACCGCATCAGACATTGGTCCGACCCCTCTTTCAGGCCCGCAGCCGGCCTCCAGGGATGCTCGATCACGCTACCTCAGCCTCGCCGTTGAACGCTGGCAAGGACCTGTGCGGCACAGTCGGCGAGCGGCACGTTGTCTTCGAGCGGCCGTCTCGACGAGAAGGGTGAACGCCTCGGCGAGGTCGATGTCGCGCTGCACTGCGAGCACGCCCTTGGCCCGCTCGATGTTCACTCTCTCGGCGAGGACCTGGACGATCTTGTCGTAGACGGCAGCCCAGTTGGCGCCCGAAGGCAGGGCGACGATGGCGACGGCCATGTTCGCGAAGGCCTGTCCAAGCTGCTCACGTTCGACGTCCAACGGGGAGACGGTATCGGCGAAAAGATTCAAAGCGCCGACCGCGTGATCGTTCCAGCGCAACGGGAACGCATAGACCGACCGGTAGCCCGCGGCCAAGATGGCCGACCCGACGGGCGTCCACCGCACGGCCAACTCGGCCGCCCCGGCACTGACCACGACATCGCGCTCGACCGCGTCGATGCACGGCCCGTGGCCGTTCTGCAGCTCGTAGAGCTCCAGCACGCTCGCCGCGTGCGAGGTGGTGCTCAACAGCTCCAGACCCTCGCCCGGAACGTGCACCAACAATCCGGCCGCGTCGACATGCATCAAGGCAACGCAGTCACCGAGCAACGCCAGCAGGTTGCCGGCGACATCATCGGGGCCGGTCAGCCGGGCCGCGGCAGCGGCGAACGCCTCCACAACGGTGTGCGCGGTCACGACGACGACCCACCGTCTGTATCCCGGTCGGGGGCCCTGAAGTCCAACCGCCGAGCGATGATCTGGTCACTGATCTCGACCAGTGTGCGACCGTGAGCATAAGCGTGGGCCCGAAGCAGAGCGAGAGCGTCGTCCGGGCTGAGGTGCAGCTGGCCCATCACCATTCCGACCGCCTGGTTGACCCGCGCCCGACTGTTCCACGAGTTGGCCTTCGCGAGCCGCTCGTCGTCGAGGAGGTCCGGGTCCCGGGCCAGGGCGACCCCGACCGCGTTGATGAGCAGCTGACCGGTTGCATCGTCGACCAAGAGAGCCGTCGGGCGGTTCTGATGGAACGTCGCCACGCCCATCGTCTGCGGGCCGGGCATGATCGGGACGGCATAGATGAAACGCCCGGCGAACGTATCCCTCAGACCATCACTGAACAACGGCCATCGTCCGTCATCACGCCCGACCAGTAAGGTCATGATGGCGCGCTCCTCGTACGCGGCGTAGCTCGGGCCCTCCCCGATCACCTCCTGGAGGTCCTCCAGCTCTGCGGCCCATCGGTTCGTCGAGCACAGCGTGACCCGTTCGGCGCCCTCGAAAGCGACCGTCAACGACCCACCGTCGACCCCCAGGATCGACACACAGGCGTGACACATTCGCAGCGGCAACGGCACATCGGGGGCCGACCCCGCGACGGTCCGCGCCAACCGCGTCAGCACTTCGAGCTGCCCCTCGCTCACGGCACCCGCCTCACCGGTCCATCATCACCCCACACCGAATCCATGAGCTCGCTGGGTTCAGCGGCGGCGGCGTTGCCGAACGACCGGCCGGCGGCGCTGTCAGCGCCGGAACAGCCGAACGGGGGTCTCGTCGCCATCGAAGAGGAAGACGCGCCCTCAGGGCTCGACGAGCCAGAGCGGACCTCTACGACCTGACCAGTCTGCTGCCTAACGCCGGAGTCTCTAATTCCGAGACCGCATCGCCCGATCCGCGGGCTGGGTCTACCGGTGGCCTCGCGGTGCGCGTTGACAGAGGCGGAGGTGCCGACTGTCCCCGAACTGCAAAGGACTTCATCCGGGGTGGGCAGCCCCGCGCCGTTTCCGCAGTAGTGTCCGGCGTTCGTCTTCGCTGAGGCCGCCCCAGACTCCTTCGACACCGGTTTTCAACGCCCAGTCCAGGCAGGCGTTCTGGACCTGACAGCTGCGGCAGACCCGACGGGCTTGCTCCACCTGGGCCTGCGCAGGGACGCCACTGCCGATCGGGAAGAACAGTTCAGGATGGTTTGAGGTGCAGGCCGCGAGTTGGCGCCAGTCGTCGTCCGCGCCGTTCAAGTTCCTCATGCGGACCCCGGCTCGCGTGGCGAGGAGTTCCACCCTGTTCGTCGTCGGCGCCGCAGTTCACAGGACAGGTCATGCTCGCGGTCGGCTAAGTCCAGCAAGGCGGCACCGATACGAACTTTGGATCGGCCCGTCGCGTCGACCCTCCGGTTGACAGCGATCGATTGCGCGATCGCCCGCTCCACCGCCTCCACCTCAGCTAGCAGATCGTGATCGCTCCAGCTGGTCGAATCGGTCGGGCACATCAGATGGTCCATCGGCGTTACTGATCTTTCTCGTGTTCGTTCGCCGGCCAGCGGGGTGGACGACGGGCGGATGGTCGACGGCTCCGGCATAGTGGCGTTGCTCAAATAGTCAGCTCAACGCCGCCGGCTCGCCCCCTGGGACGTGAACCGGGTTGACGCCGGCGCGACGACCCGGCGGACAGCGGGCGTCGAACGTCTTCGGATCGGGCCCGAGACGCTTCCCGGGCTCTCAGGGCCGCGTCATAACCCTGCTCGCTGTTGGTCAACTTGGTGGTGACGAACAACTTCTCGACGGGCACGTCTACTCCAGCGATGGCCGACCCGACACCTTCCTCGTTCTGGTAGCCCTGCGCTGTATCGATCAGTCGGTACCCGGCCTCCAGGGCGGCCGTGACAGCGGTGTTCGTATCTTCCGGCGGGATCTGGAAGACACCGAAGCCCAGCCGCGGAAAGGGCAGCCCCGTGTTGAGGGTCAAAGTCGGCATGCCAGTCATGGAAATCTCTCCTTCGCAGGTCGGGCCGACGAAATGACTACCCCAGTCCAAGCCGGTTCACTCACGGCAATGAGCCAGACATCGGACGGCCTCCCGACAAATCGTTCATCCTCCGCCAGTCGCCGCCCACGGCCATAGGTGTTCGCTGAACTCGACGCCTGATCCGAGGCTTCGCTCACCCGCCACCTGATGACTGTGGGATAGCCGGCTCGCTCCTCGGCGCCCAACAACCGGTCGGCGAGTTGGACCCGATCCGATCCCGCTGGACACAACGTCACGGATTTGGAGGCGCTGGAACACGCCGGCGTAACTGGCGACCTTGTTGACCGCCACGGCCGCATATCCGGCGAACACCTCGGCGTACTCGACGAAAGCCTCTGACAGCGGGGTGTCGGCGGTGCAAATAGACGTTCAGTCCACCGATGCTGCGCTGCGAGATCGGCAACCACAACGACGGCGTGTACTTGACCCCGGCGCGGGCCGCGATCCGGCCGAAACGGAGAATGGCCTTCGCCGGATCCAGGACCAGGGTCTGTCCCGTTTTTGGCGGCGTCGAGACACGGGCCGAACCCGAGCTCGTACTGCCGCTGATCCAGATCGACCGCCAGCCGACCGATGAACACCATGCTGCGCGGATGCCGGCCATCGACCACGGTCAGTGACACGTTTCCGCGCCGTGCACGGCGTGAGCTGGTCATCGATGCCGCGGCGGTCGCGATGGGCGTCGGGGCGTGTTCGTGGCCGGTCCGGACCAATGCGCGGGACCCTGAGCCCGGTCGGCAGAGCTGGCCGGGCTCCGTCGAGGATCAGGTGGGAGCTGGCCCGTGACCGTGATCCGCAGAGGCTGGTCTCGGGGCGGCGGCGACCACCCCGATCCGACGCCAGTGTCCGGCCGATGCCGGGATCGGATGGTAGAGGGCGCCTACCATCCGCACCGTGCTGAGCAACACCCCCTGGCTCGCCCGGCACGAGCCAAGCCGCGCAACTGGAGCGCCAGTAGGCGGAGCTTTACCGCTGGGTGCAGGATCGGCTGGGCCGGCGGTGCAGCCCACAGCAGATCAGCCGAGGGCTGCCGTCGCTGTTCCCTGGTCAGCCAGATGCGTGTGGCAACGGGAATGCTCAACCAGGGTCCGTAACGCCCGCGTCAGGTCGCGACGCAATTAACCACGGCCCTGAAGTGGCTGGTCGGAAACCGCGGACCTGAAGCGTGCACACTTGAGTCCCTTTCCCCCTCTCGGTCATCCCCCTTGCCTACGAAAGGTGCCTCCAAGTTTCTATGGCGCACCGGAGAGTATCGATGTGCGCGGAGAGAGCGGATTGAGAGGTGGCGGCATAACCGATCCGGATGTGAGCGGTGGCGGACAGGGCGAGACACTGCAGGCAGAATCGCCTGCCCGCCGGTCGGCGCCACCGAAGGCGACCTCCGGCCGGTGGATGCTGGACGGCTTGATTCCCGGTCGCCTCGCTACCGCGGTTCTGGGCCGCCGGTTTAATGATCATCGACCTGGCGGTTTGGCGTGCTGTGCGACTCCTCGCCGCGGTCCTCGTGGCGTGGTGCCTTGTGTCGTGGCGCTGCTACTGACGGCATTGCTCATGCCGTTCATCCTGTGGCGACGCCGACGGGTCTAGCCGCGGGCTGGCCGCGGCCTCCAGCGTGGTCGGGCTGCTCCCGATCCTGGCTCCCGTTGGAACTGGGGTCGTGCTGGTCACGGCCAACCAGATCGACAGCCTGTCCGCCCAACTCGGGACATCCTTGCGTTCAGCCCAGGAAAATTCACCTCCTTGCCCGTGAGTCACGCCACCGCGTTGATCATGTGACACGTCGGCGGCGCTCGATTCAGACGAACACGCCAGACTCGTGTGTTGCAATGTGTTCGACGATGGGTAACGGATAGTTCATGGCCAAGGATCTCAGCGACGCCGACAACCGCAAGAAGCTCAAGAAGAGTTCGTTCGCCTTGCCGAAGGAACGGAAGTATCCGATCCCGGACAAAGCTCACGCCCGGAACGCGCTCGCCAGGGTCGCCCAGCATGGCACGAAAGACGAGCAGAAGAAGGTCCGCAGCGCCGTCGAGAAGCGGTACCCGAGCCTGAAGAAGAACGGCAAGAAGAAGTAGAAGTCGTTCGCAGGCTCTGGCGAAGGTCGTCGTAGGGCCCCAGTCGGCGGAGGTGACGCCCGTGCCGCCTCGCCGCGGCGGCGCCGATGCGGTGCGCACTGTGCTCCGATGTCGGCGATCGGCGAGGCTCGGGGGTGCTGCGGCGGGTCCGGGTCGATATCGGACAACACCTCGGGTGCTTGCTCGTAGGCCTGTCCGAGCACGTGGCCGACGTCGAGGCGTCGCGGTAGCCGAGACGGACTTCCAGCCCGGTGACCCCCCGTGGGGATCGCCGAATCCGGTGACGTTTACCGTCGTGGCGTGCCGGCGCCTTCGGGGGTCCTCCAAGTGCCAGCTCAGCAAGTTCACCTGCTCAGCAGCATGTGCACGTCGTCGACCATCACGCCGAACGCGACGGGTGCAACGTCGAACGATCCGCTCTGGACCTGCTCGGCCAACTTGCCGGCAGAGGAACCAGTGAGGTGCAGCGGGTGCCTCGGCCGCCCGAAGGCGGATCGACCGGTCGCGATCCCCGCTCGACGGCGGATCTGACGGCAAGCCTGGCTGCTCGTCACACGGTGTCCGGGTCGGTGTCGGTCCACTTGACGCGGAAGTAGCTCATCTGTCGGGCCATCAACGCATTCTGCACCGGGTCGTGCATGTGATGCAGAACGATCTGGCGGGTTCGGATCCAGCAATGGTGCGGCGACCGAGGCGCCGAACGCCAGCACGTCATCGGGTCTGTCATGGGCGCCGGCGACCGGAACCAGGACCGTGTCGGGCAGCCACGACACCCGCGCGGCGACGGCTGGGTGGGTGGGTGGAGAGCACCATTGCTCGAGCCGACCATCACCGCCGGATACCGGCAGCCCGGGTAGGCGTCGACGAAGCTCGCAGCCCCCGTCGACATGTCAACGCTGCCGAGTTCGCGCGACCGGAATTCCCTCTGAGGCGCCGATCCGGGTATACAAGGTCCGCAGGATCGGCCAGGGCAGCTCGGCCGCCGCCCTGACCGCGGCCGCCGTCAATCCCCCGTTACCCAGATGCGGGAACGGTCGGCCCTGCAGCGCCGCGACGGTCGCCGCATGCAGCACACTCGCCGAATCGAACCTCGCCACCACCTTCGACGGATCCAGAACCCTGCCGCCGCTCATCGGGTAGCGGCCCGCTCGAGCCGGACCCGGACCCGGTCGCTCCGCACGATCACCGGCAGCACGGCCAGCGCGATGAGCAGGACCGCGACCGCGACCGCGGCAGTGATCGCGAGAACTCGATCCTCCGTCGCGACGTCGAAGATCAGCAGCACCACCCCCGTCATAACCAGCGCCAGCCCGGTCAGCGCAGCCCGCAACAGCAGGTGTGAGATCTGGACCAGGACCGGCTTCGAATGGTGCCGGAACAGCGTACGGTGCAGATGGACCGGGGCCAACGCCAGTGCCGTGGTCACCGTCGCCGCCACCACCAGCAACAGGTAGATGGTCTTGTCGAAGGTGGGCAGCCCATGAAAGGTGGGTTGGAACGCGATCGTCAACAAGAACCCACTCAGGATCTGGGTTCCCGTCTGCGTCACCCGCATCTCCTGAAGCAACTCGTTCCAGTTACGGTCCATCCGCTCGTTGACCGTCTCATCGCGACCGTCGCCGGGATCGACGTCCTGCTCGTCCTCGTTCATACCCGGTCTGTACCCACCGCACGCGAATTTTCCGCGGCACGCGATTGTTGTCGCGACAGCCGGGTATCAGCTTGCTACAACTCGGACGCTGGCCGTCGGCGCGGCGAAGCGGACGCTAGGCAGGATCGCGTCTGTCGGGGTCGCTGCATCACCGACGACCAGCGTCCGAGTCCGTCTGCACGGTCAAGCACAGTCGGACAGCGACGTCGACAGTCGGTGACCCCTCGAATCGAATGCCATCGACCAACGGTTGTGATGAGCCCCGTCGCAGCGATCGGCAAGCCCAGACGCCGACGGGGTGAGCCAACATCGCCTTCGAGCCTGTGCAACCGCGAGTTCACAGTGACCTCCTGCGATATCGGGGACCTCCTGCGATATCGGGCTTCGCCCGGAGGATCTGCGGAGGTGATCATCGCCTACCTTGCCACGAAGATGCAGAGCGGGTGGCCGGCCGGGTCCGCGAAGACGTACAGCGGCTCGTTGTCATCGTCGGTGCGGTCGAGCAATTGCACCGCACCGAGCGCGAGCGCGCGCTGCCGCTGTCTTTCGAGTTCGTCCCGGCTGTCGACGGCGGTGTCGAGATGGAACATCTGAGGCACGTCCCCGGCGGGCCAGGTCGATGGTCGGACGCCGTTGGTCCGTTGGAACGCGAGTTGCCAACCCGCAGCGTTGCGCAAGGTCAACCAGCGCTTGTCGTCCGGCTCTCCGGCAGGCGGCGGTTCGTCTCCGGAGCGATACTGCAAGCCGAGGAGCTCACGATAGAACTCGGCGAGACGTCGGGCATCGGTGGTGTCGAGCACCACCTGAACGATGCGTGGACAGATGTCGGTCATGACTCTGCATCGTTCCATCCACCGTCGAAGTGCGCCGAGGCCAGTCCGGTACGACCAACGCCTAGTGCTGACCGGCGACCGATACCGCGAACAAGACGACCCTCCAGCCTCGCCCGAGAAGGGATCAAACCGCCACCCGAACGATCATGGCGTTGCGTGGCCGCCCGAACCAGAGCGTGGTCGGTTGCGGCTCACCGTGAGCTTTCCAGACCGACAGTAGTGCGATCGGATCCCCGGTGCGGATGCGGCGATATTCGGTCTCCCGATGCTGTCACAGCGAGGTTCACCCCGGCCACAGCCCGCGACGGCTATTCGGTCGCCGGCCGCGGCCGGGTCTTCCTCCGGCCTCGTGCGGTCAGGTGCTGAGCGTCTCGACGATGGTCCGGGCGAATGCCGGGATGTCGTCGGGGTTGCGGCTGGTGATCAAGGTCCAACCGTTCATCGGGCAGACGAAGACCTCTTGATCACGCCAGTCGCCGCCGGCGTTGACGATGTCGGTTCGCAGACTCGGCCAGCTAGTCAGGGTCTTGCCGCCCAGCACGCCGGCCTCCACGAGGGTCCACGGTCCGTGGCAGATCGCGGCGACGGGTTTGCCGGCGGCCACGAACGCTCGGATGAAGCCGACGGCATCGTCGTCGAGGCGCAGTGCGTCGGGGTTGGTGGTCCCACCGGGCAGTACAACCAGGTCGTAGTCGGCCGGGTCGGCGTCCTTGACTGCTCGGTCAGCGTTGAACGTGTCGGCCTTCTCGACATCGTCGTTGAAGGCCTGGATGGGTGCCCTGTCGGGTGCGAGCAGCACCACGTCGGCGCCGGCAGCGACCAGCGTGTCGCGAGGCCCGGTGAGCTCGACCTGCTCGACCCCGGAGTTGGCCATCAAGAAGGCCACGGTACGGCCGTGAAGTGAATCGGTCATGTCTGTGTTCCTGTCCTGGAAGGGATTGTCGGGACGCGGGCAGGGACGCCTCTATCGACGGCGGCCGGTGCGGGTGGACCAGACGCCCAGGCCACCAGGATCGGCTGGCCGAGGAGGCGGAGGACACGTTTGCGGTCCGTGTCGAGGCCGAACGCGTCGCGATGGTGCTCGTACGGGCGATGTTGCCGGGAAAGACCGCCGTGAAGAACAAGGCGACACCGTTCCCGATCAACCGGCGGTATCGGCTCGGAGCAGCGGCGATCGTCGCGCCCAGAGCGATCTCCACCACGCCGGAGCCGAGGACGACCTTGTCCGGGTCCGCCGGGAACCAGGGCGGTACCTGGGCCTGGAACTCCTGGCGGGCAATGGTGAGGTGACCGGTGCCGGCAAACACCAGCATGCTGCCGAGCAGCACCCGGGCGACCGATCGGGCCGACGCGAACTTCGCGGGGCGGCGATCTGCGTTGGACATCTCTGACTCCTCGGTCGGCGAGAGCAGACAGTTGGGCGATGATCATCGTGAGCTACCACCAGTCGCTGAGGGCGTGCAGCGCTACTGTGGGCTGATAACCCGACAGCCGGATCAGAATCCGGTCGATCGGGCCGCCACGCCAGGGTTTGACCAGGTCGGGCAGTTGGGCCGCAGTGCACTGGACCCGTCCGCGGGCAGGGTGGGTGAACTCCTCTCGATCGACGGACGAACAAAACGTACGGTCGTTCGCACTCTTCGTTGCTAGGTCCGTTACCCAGGCTCAACGGTCTTGACACCACTCAAGTGAACCGATCGAAGCCGCTCAGGTGAGGAGCGGATCCAGGCGGGCGGCGACACCCGCTCGGGCCCGGTCGAAGGCCGAGGTGTCGTCGCGGAGCTTGGACTCCAGCGTGGCCGCCGCGATCAGACCCGCGATCTCGAAGAACAGCTGCGACCCATCGACCCCGCTGCGGACATGGCCGAGATCCTCGGCACCAGACCAGAGCCGAGTGAAGGGCTCCTCCCACCGAATCCGCGGTGTGACCAGTTCGTCGCGGGCCGGCCCGGGCCGGGCGTCGTATTCGACCAGGGCGGTCAGGAAGAACGACCGACCCCTCAGCTCGCCGGACTCCATGAACGCGATCCAGCCCTCGCACAGTGCCAGAGCTGCGGAGAACCCCGCGGAGCCCGCAGTGCCGGAACCGCCACCCGCTCGGTGTAGAGGCGGACAGCCACCTCGAGGACCGCGAGCTGCAGCTCCACCCCGCTCGCGATGTGTCCGCTCACTCCACTCTTGCTGATCGCCAGCTCCGACCCGAGCCGCGCCAGCGAGAGACTGCCGAGTCCTTCCGCAGAAGCGATGTCAACGGCGCGGGTCAGGATCCGGGCCCGTGTTCGCTGCCCCGCACCCGGCGACCGTCCTGAGTATCGATCTGAACAGCTTCTCGCGAGACGACACGGATGTCACTCATTCTGCGCCGGACATCATCGACGCCAGCAGCCTCGAGATAACCGGTCGTCCTGTTCCCCTGGGCTGCCGATTTCTACGACCGCGCCCGCGCTCGCGGCCACAACCACGCACGCGCCGTTCGAATCCTCGCCCGCGCGTGGCTCTACATCATCTGCCACTGCTGGCAACAGGCGTCACCCATGACCCCGCCCAACACCACGTCCTCCAACGCCTCCTTGACCCAGACGACGCAGGCGGCTTGAAACAGGGCTTCTCATTGGTCGTCCTTTCCGTTTGTCCAGCGGGCATTCTCACGCGGCCGTTCCGAGTCTGCGCCGCTCCCGTCCGCCGCCTGTGACTGATCCTCAGCTCGCCGGTCCACCGCCCCCATCGCCTCGGCGAAGCTCGCTCGTCGAGTCAGCAGCCGTTGGCCACGCTCGTACGCCTTGTCGTCGTTGTGGGTAAGCACCCCGGCCAGCTCGGAACCGTGGCTATACCAGACCGTCCACGAGTCGTCCTCACCGCGCAGCTCGTAGCCGTCGAATCCATCGCCCCAGGCGGAGTACTTGAGGGTGTGATCGCCGATCGTCGACCAGAAGCCCGGTGCAGCGTCCCATCGGGCCTCCACGCCGGCGAGACCCGAACCGACGATCTCACCCTGTGCCTCGGCATCGCCCCAGTGCTCGACCCGGAGTGGACGCCCGGCGGCCACGTTCACGGCGTACGCGATGTCGCCCGCCACACGGATGTGCGGATTGCTGGTCCGCAGGGAGGAGTCGGCGACGACGCCACCGTTCGCCATTCGCAGTCCGGCCGATTCGGCCAGCTCGAGTCGAGGTCGCGCCCCACCTGCGCAGACGACGTACGCGGCGTCGATCACGCCGTCGTCAGCCAGCCTCAGTCTCCAGCCGTGCTCCGATCGCTCGATCCTCGTCAGCTCCGAGCCCGTCCGCAGGTCGACGCCCGCCGCCTGCAGCCAGCCGGCGATGCGGTTGCCGGCTTCGGTCCCGAGCCGGCGAGCATGCGGAACGTCCTCGTCGGTCACCAGCACCGTCTCGACGCCTCGCGTGGCCAGGCTGGCCGCAGCCTCACAACCGATGAAGCCGGAACCGATCACCGCGACCCGGCCGCCGCGATCCTCGGCGATCCGCCGGAGGCGGCGACCGCTGGTGAGGTTCCGGACAAGGACGAGTTCGGGGTCGTCGGCGCCGGGCACCGGCAGCGGCTGCGGGCTCGAACCGGTCGCGAGAACCAGCTCGGCGTAGTCCAGCACCAGATCCGCGCTGGTGAGCACCTGCCGGTCCCTCGAGTCGACGGCCACCACCCGGGTGTCGGTGGTCAGAGTGATCAGGTTGTCGTCGAACCAGTCGTCCTCGCAGAGCCACAGATCCGCCGTCTTGCTCTCACCGCGGAGGTAGTCCTTGGTCAGCGGCGGACGGGCGTACGGCGGATGCGCGTCCTCCGTGATCATCGTCACCGGGCCGTCTCCGCCGCGTGCTCGATACGCTCGCGCCGCGGCCAATGCGGCCGGTCCGCTGCCCACGATCAGCAGTCCGGCCGCCGGCGAACCCTCGGACCCGTTCCTCACCGACATAGAGTGTCAGTAACCCGATCTGAGAGTTTTACCCCATGAACCTGCATCCTGGGTTCACGACCCCAGCAGCGTACGCAGTCGGCTTGCGTTGCGGACGGCGTGCCCGGCTCCGTCGTTGTTGAAATACACCCACACGTCCTTTCCGCTGTTGCGCCACTCCCAGATTCTCTCGGCCCACCAGCCGAGGTCGGCATCGCTGTAGCTGCCTCCATACAGATGATCATGGTCGGGCCCGTGGAGCCGGAGATAAACGAACGGACCGGTGGCCCGCAGTACGCACGGCAACCCTGCTCCGCTCATGATCGTGTAAGCAGCCCGGTGCGATGCCAGCAGGTCGAAGACTTCCTCCGCCAGCCAGCTCGGATGCCGGAACTCCACCGCGGTCGGGACCCACTCCGGCAGCCGGCCGAGAAAGTAGGCCAACCGTGCATCGTCGCGAGGCATGCCCGGCGGAAGCTGCACGAGAAGCACACCTCGACGCTCACCGAGCTCGTGCCAGCCCACGGCGATCCGCTCGACCCAGACCTCCGGTGAATACAGCCGCTTGGCGTGGGTGAGGCCCCGCGGCGCCTTGACGCTCATCCGGAAGCCAGCGGGTAGCCGCCGGCACCAGCCAGCGAACGTCGCAGGTTTCGGCCAACGGTAGAAGCTGGCGTTCAGTTCCGTGGTGTCGAAGACCTGCGTGTAGTGGTCGAGTCGGTCCCGTGCCGGAAGCCCGTGCGGATAGAGAACGTCGTCCCAGTGGTCGTAGCTCCAACCGGATGTACCGACGCGGACGTTCAAGGTCCCCCCGTCGTGACGTCGGCTTCAGTTCGCTGCGGTCCGCAGCTTCTCCAGCAGCGGGCCGGCGGCCTGGTCGAGGAAGTGTTGTTGCCCTTCGTCGCCGACCTGGACCAGAGCGATGTCGGTGAAACCTGCTTCCCAGTACGGCCGTACAGCCTCGACCAACGCATCGAGGTCAGGGCCGCACGCGATCGTCTCCGCCACATCGTCGGGGCGGACGAACTGGCTGGCGCTCTCGAAACCTGCCGGGGTCGGCAGGTCCGCATTCACCGCCCAACCGCCGGCGAACCATCGGAACTGATTATGGGCACGGGTGATCGCCGTCTGGCGGTCGGGATCCCAGCACACCGGCACCTGGCCGATCTTGCGGGAAGCGCCTCGGTGGACGCCGTCCCATTGCTTGATCAGCTCCCTATCCGGTTCGACCGCGATCAGATGATCGGCGAGCGGGGCGAACCGCTGCACCGACGCCTCTCCCGATACGGCGATCCCGATCGGCACCCCGTCCTCGGGCACGTCCCACAGCCGGGCGGAGTCGATCCGGAAGTAGTCACCCTCCCAGGTGATCAACTGTCCCGACATCAGTTCGCGGATGATGGTCGCCGCCTCGACCAGCATGTCCTGCCTCTGGGCGACCGGTGGCCAGCCTTCGCCGGTCACGTGCTCGTTCAGGTTCTCCCCCGACCCCAGACCGAGGATGAAACGTCCCTCCGAGATCAGTTGCAGGGTCGCCGCCTTCTGGGCCACCACGGCCGGGTGATACCGCTGGATCGGGCAGGTCACATACGTCGCCAGCCCGACCCGCGATGTCGCGGCAGCCACCGCACCCAGCACCGTCCAGGCATACGGCGCATGGCCCTGGCTGGTCAGCCACGGTGAGTAGTGATCACTGGACACTTCGAAGTCGAACCCGACACGCTCGGCGTCGACCGCGTACCTCAGCAGCTCCCGCGGACCGCTCTGCTCGGTCATCAACGTGTATCCGAATCGCACCGGCTCAGCCACAACGTCAGGGTAGATCAGCCCAGTCGGCCCAGGTTCGGCAGCCAGCCCCTCTCGAGAGTATCCGTCGACGATCGCGTCCAGCAGACCGTGCACCAGGAAGCGGACACCGCTCACCCCGAGCGCGGCGGCGGCGTCCCAGCGATCCAGCGATCCAGCGATCCAGCGATCCAGCGGAGCCTCCGCGTCGAACGCCGCTTTGCGCACCGTCATCGGTGCACGAGGAGTGATGAAGGCCGTGAGCTCGCTGATGGTCAGCTGCTGGGCGGTCTGGTCGAAGCCGTCAGACGCCGCCGAGGGGCCCGCGCTCCGCTCGGCGTCGCCGTTCCTACCAGTTCCGGCTGAGGGCCTTCATGGGGATCAGCGGAAACTCCGGTTTCGGCTGGCGTCGTCGCTCCCCGCGGCCTGTCGAGCGTATCTGGCTTCGACGGGCGGACTCTTCAGCGCTCCTTCGGGATGTGTACTGCCCGGCGGAGTGCTGACCACAGCCGGCTCAGTCGCGACGGTCGACGGGCGGCGATGACGACTTCGGAGACTCGACCATTCAAGGGTCCCCACGCGTTGTAGGCGACACCGGCAATCGGTACTGCCACCAGGATCCCGACGATCCCGCCGAGCGCAGCACCAATAGCGATCGCGATGATGATGGCCAGCGGATGCAAGCGAACGTATCGGCCGACGACGAGAGGTTGAAGCACGTGCGCCTCGAGTTCGTGTTCGACGAGAAGCACGATCAGGATGGTGACGGCAGCCACCGGGCCGTTGGAGCCGAGAGTGACGACCACGGCCAGCCCGCCGGCGAGGAGGGCACCCACGACGGGGACGAAGCTGCCGATGAAGATGAGCAGGGCGAGCGGTAAGAACAGAGCATTGCCCAGTAGGTAGAGGGCGGTGCCGATCACCACAGCGTGAATGGTGGCGATCACGGTCGTTCCTTGAACAAATCCGGAGAGTGTCACCCACGCGGCCTGCCCGGCGGCACCGATCCGCTTCCTGTTCCGTTCTGGAAAAAGGTTTCGGCACCACGTCCAGATACGCTCCCCGTCGTAGAGGAAAAAGAAGAGCACGAACACGCCCAACAACACGCCGGCGACAAAGCGAATGCTTGTCTCGGTGGCACTCAGAGCCGTGGCCGCCAGCCCGTGGCTAGCTGCTTGCAGCGCTTCCTCGAGTCGATCCTGCACGAGGTTCAACGTGGTCTGGCTCACCGGAAGAGCCGCGAATTGGTCTCGGATCGAACGCAGTGAAGTTGCGAACTGAGCGGAGAGTGCGTCCATCTGATTGGCTGTGATCAGGACGACGGCCGTCCCGACGGAAGCCAGGATCAGGATCAGACCGATCACGCTGGCCGCCGCGGCGAGCGCTCTGGTCAGACCCCGCCGCCGCAACCAGGCATTGAACGGGGTCAGCAGAGCCGCCAGCAGGAGGGCAACGGCACAGGGCACCCACACCACCCGTACTGCCGAAAGAACCTGCACACCAAGCCAGACCGCAAGGCCGATGATCATCAAACCCGCGGCCCACAACACCACCGTCCCGAACCGGCGCGGAATCAGTCCGTTCAGCACCCGGCCTCCGGCTTTCCGCCGAGGGCTTCTAGCGGCCTGCGACTCGTACGGGCCGTCGCGCGGTGCCTCGTCGCGGTCGTCGCGCTCTATCGGTGGGTGGGTCAACCCCAGCACCTCCCAACCACACCTAACCTGACAGGTTCTCGGCTCAAGTCCTGCCGACACCGGTGACGAGACTCCTGGCCTGCGAGCGCTTCCACTGATCGGTCAGCTTGACGTACCCCTGCAACCCTAGACTTGCCTGAGTGTCCCGTCGGAGAGCTCCGTCGAGAGCACTCAGACGTTCGCTCCGCTGCGTCGGCGGATCGCAAGGTAGATCACCAAGACGATGACGGCGCCGATGAAAGAGCCGATGATCCCGGCGGGTTGGAAAAAGCCGCTGGAGGCATCTTTGTGAAAGAGGAGGTAGCCGAGAAAGCCGCCGACGAATGAACCGACGATGCCGAGCACGATCGTCATCACGATTGACATGTCCTGTTTGCCCGGCACAACCAGGCGGGCCAGGGCTCCAGCGATCAGGCCGATGACGATGATGCTGATGATGAGGCCGAGCATGGTGGTGCCTTCCTGTCGGAGCGGACCAGACTTGTGAAACAGGGCCGTGGTGGGCCCCGTGCTCAGTTTAGCCACCCTTTAGGGCGGGGAAATACACCCCAAAGGGGGTTTAGCCTGACCGCATGTCCACGTTGCGCGAGCCGATCACGATCGCGCTGGTCGACGACTACGACGTGGTCGTGATGGGCGTGGCCAACATTTTGAAGCAGTACACCGACCGGGTAGTGGTAGCGGAGATTGACACCAATGAACCCCTGAACGATCTGGTCGACATAGTGCTCTACGACTCGTTTGCCCAACCCGAGTCCGACCGACGTGAGATCGCCGATCTGGTCTCGGCCGGCCGGGCCCGTCGGGTCGTGGTCTATACCTGGAACTTCCATCCCGAGCTTGTGGCAAGTGCTCGCCGTCAGGGGGCTCGGGGCTACCTGTCGAAGGCTTTAGCCGCGGCGGACCTGGTCGCCGCTTTGGAAGCTGTCCATGCCGGTGAGGTGGTGGTGAGTGACCCGCCTGGTCGTTCCCGCGGCGCCGGCCAGGACTGGCCCGGCCGAGCCGAGGGTTTGACCGACCGGGAGTCGGAGATCTTAGCCCTGATCACCCAGGGCAAAAGCAATGCCGAGGTTGCCGCCTTGACCTACCTCAGCCCGAACACGGTGAAGTCCTACATTCGCGCCGCCTACCGCAAGATCGGCGTCGAAAGCCGCACTCAGGCCGTACTGTGGGGCGTCAAGAACGGCTTCACCCCCGATCACCACCGAATCGACCACTGGCGAGACGGGCCGTGACGCCGCCACGGCCCGGCGGGCAGCCGTCACCTGCTATCGGCGATTGCCCTTCGGTGGCGGATCGAACCGTCATCGCAACTTGAACTACGCCCCGTGCTGCGCAACGATGCCGTTGTGCACGGGTGAAAGCGCCGGCTTATCGGGCTTGTGGTCCTCGCAGCTCTCACGCTGCTGTCGCCTCGGTCAGCTGATGACCCGGCTCGGATCTGCCCGAAGTGGGGCAGTCCTTTCCGTGGTTCGGTTGGCCCCGGATACGGCTGGTGCTCGTGGACGCTGGTCACGGCGACGATCCGACCGCCGCCACCGGCGCCGACCATCCGTTGGGCGACCCGCTGTATGCACACGAAACCACCGTCCAGATCGGCTGCCACGGTGTGCCGCCACGCCTCTTGAGTCAACTCGAGCAGGGGCTTGTTGTCACCGGTGCCGGAGTTGTTGACGAACACGTCGCAGCCGCCGAGATCGTCGATCATCCCTTCGATCACGTCGCCGGCTTCAGTCAGGTCGGTGGTGTCGAGCTGGGCGACGACGGCTCGGCGTCCGGCCCGCCTCTGCCGCAGTGTCTTTCCCGCCCTGCTCGTCACGACGCCAGGTCACGCGGACGTCCAGACCGGCCTGGGTCAAGGCCACGGCGGCGGCCCGACCGATACCAGAGTCCGATCCGGTGACAGGTGCAGGAGTCCAAAGAGAACGTGCGGAACGTCTAGTTCGACAATCACGACGGGCATCAGGCGTCTGAAAAGGCTCCTTTCCCCGTAACGGTCCAGCCCAGCTCACGTTTCATTCGGTTAAGGACACTGCGGCCCAGGACGCCGAGAACGTCAAGGGCGAGGGAACCGATGCTGCCGACGCTGTCCGGTCCCCGACTCGACCGCCTGCTGGGCGGTTCCTGAGTCCGGCAGCGAGCTGGGAAACCGCCTGGGAAGCCTGCTCCTTCAGCGGCTCGGCCTTCTCTTGGGGCGTCCGATCGCCTCCTGCTCCTTCAGTGAGGACGGGATGAGCCCGGACATCAACAACCCGGCCTCGAAGGCCATCAGCCCGGCGGCGAGCGGATTCCCCCGTGTCTCGGAACGAGCTCTCCCCGTCACGTCGCTCAGCGTCTCCTTCGCCGACGACCCTCGATCCGACAACACAGCCGGACCGTCGTCATCTTGAGCGTCGTCGTCGCGGTCCATCACCGTGTCGGTAATTGAGTCCTTGATCGAACCGGCCGCGTCTTTCACCTTGTCGACCTGGCGTCGGGCCACGTTCTTCGGGCTCGCCAACTCACCGAGTCGGGTCGACGTCATCGCTCAACTGGGCACGGGTCTGGGCGATCTCTGCCCGGATCTCGTCCGGGTCGCTGCTCGTGGTCATCGGTTCCTCTCCTCTTGTCCTTTCAATGCGTTGGGCAGCTTGGCCGACGTGTCGCTCGTCTGCTCCAGGCCGGTGATCCGGTCGAGCTGCCTCTTCGCCACCAGGAACAGCACGGCCCCGGCGACAGCCCAGATGAAGGCGACGACCAGCGCCACCCCCCAGCCGAGACCTGTCCGATCGCCGATCGCCCACCACAACGCGATCGACAAGAACAGGACGAACGAGAACGCGGCGACTGCCGCAGCGGCGAACATGCCGGCACTCGTGACCGGCCCGACTCGCGGACTGACGAACCTCCGCTTTCGCCAGCGCCGCCTCGTGCTGCATCAACGTCGTGACGTCGCGAGTAACCGTCAGCGCATCGCCGAGAGATGTCTCGGCACCACCGTCGGCAACGGCCGAGACCTCCCGCGACGGCGTGCCCGTAATGACGGGCTCTCTTGCGCCGACGGTCGGGGTGACGGGCAAGCCCGCGGGGGTGGTATCACTCATGGGCGATACTCACCCTCTGCCCCGGCCCCACGCTCTGCCGCGGTCACCGGGTCGTCGTAGCCGTCGCCCGGACCGACCAGGACACCGGTCGAACGAGGCGGTTGGCCGACCGGCTCCAACCCAGCCGGAACCCACCCCGATCCGGATCTACGCCCCACCCCTCAACCGGGACCGGCGCCTCCGGAGTCGGATCCGTGACGTCGGAATCCGTGACGTCGGAATCTCTAGCGCGCTCGGTGCCTACCGATCCCGTGTACGGACCCGGGGTCGGGACCGGTTCCGTTCCGTAGCCGCCAGCCGGCGGCAGCTCGTGGCACCGTCAGCAGGGCCTGCCAGGTGCTGGGGTCGACCCGTCGGGCCGTGGGGATGATGTTGCCGGCGGCGGCCGTCACTGAGCGGGCGAGGTCCAGATCGGTGCGCGCGGTTTCGCGCCGCGGCCGGATCGGTGTCGGGTCGCGGCGGTGCGGACCAACGTGAGAAGCCGGTACTTGTTGGTCGCGGTCTCGGACGGGATGTCGATGATCCCGGCCCGGCCGCCGGCCGCACACCGGTTCGCGGGGCGCCGAGCGGCGCTCAGCTGGACCCCGGACGGTTCGCCGCCGAAATGTCGGGCCACCAGATCACGGACCACCATCACGGGCTCGACGGCGAGTTTGCCGGCAATCAACCGCTGCCAGGGCTACCGCGTCATCGATCACAGAGCCCGAGCCTAGGTCCTGCCCGATCAGTTGTATCCGACCGCTGACGCGACGGTCGACCGGAAGGATCGCTGATTCCCTGCCCGGCGACGATCTGGACGCATGGGCTCACGGAAGTGAAGCTCAGATTCACCACCCCGCGTCGCTCCTCCGGGAAGGCACGTGGCACCACCGGAGTACCCGCGTCCCGCACGGCCGAAGACCGCTGCACACTTCCCTGGAGAACAAGCCCGTCCGGTTCCGGCGTGGGACACTGATGCGACGAGGGGCACGACGGGCCGCTGGGATCACCGTCGATGTAGCCGCACCGGCCCGAGGAGCTCGCGATGACGCGGGTTGACTGTCAGCGAAGGCCGAGTCGCTTGTCGTCCTCGCTCGCGTCGCTGGCGTGGTCCTCATACCCGGCGGCGATGTCGGAGTCGTGCGATGTGTCGTCCTGTTCTCCAGGCAGTGCAGGTCCTGGAACACCGGCCGGGGCGGTACTCTCCTCGGCATTGTCGAAGCCGGCGTCGATGTCGGCTTCGTGCGACTCTTCCGCTCCTGGGTCGTCGTACACCTGGTCGCTCATCGTCATCCTCTGCTTCTTCTCCGCGTGAGTCTGGTTCGCCGCGGTCGACTGATAGATACCCCGGTTCTGTCCAGGTCAGACCGCTCAAGGAAGTCCGCTATCTCGCCAAGTCAGGGTTTCAGGTCACGCCGCTGCCCCCGGTTCGGGGGCTGGCGGGCGGATCGGGTAGTTGTGGCTGTTCAGCGTCGCAGGTAGTCGGGTTACGCAGCGGTGCGGTGTGAGTCCGACGGCGGCTTGGCGGTGAAGTTCGGTGTGGGTTTGGCCGGGGTGACCTTCGGCGATGAGGATTCCGACCGCCCGGTTGATCGTCGAAACTTCGTGGAGGCCGGCCAGTCCCGATACCGAGATGGTCACGGCTGGGTCGTCGTCCGTGCCGCGACCAAGACGGCGATCGCGAACTTCTGCGAGGCCGGCGGGACCTTCTCGACCCCGGCCACCGGGCCGAGTTCGGCGGCATCGGCGAGCACCTCCAGGGTCGCGGCTCTCACCCTGGTCCAGGCCAGCGCGGACCCGACCCGACGGGCCGCCATCGCGGGCCCGTTCCAGCTTGTCGGGGTCGTCGAGCAGGTCGAGCACCGCCGTCGACATGGCGGCCGAGTCGTCGAACGGCACCAACACGCCCGCCCCGGATCCCAGCAGGTCCTCGGCGTAGAAGTAGGGGGTCGAGACCACGGGGCAGCCAGCCGCGACGGCGAAGGTCAGGGCCCCGGAGACGATCTGCTCCCGGGACCGGTACGGCGTCAGGTAGAGATCGGTGGAAGACAGCAGCACCGCGAGCTCGGCCTCGGTGAAGAACCGGTCGAGGAAGTGCACGTGCTCGGTCAGGTCGAGCTCGCGGACGAGCCGTTCCAATCCCAGCCGGTAGCTCTCGCCCTCGGCCGTGACCACCTCGGGGTGGGTCTGCCCGGCGATCAGGTACAGGACCTCGGGATGCTGGGCCACGACTGCCGGCAGAGCGGAGATGGCGAGCTCGATCCCCTTGCCAGCGGAGATGAGTCCGAACGTGGACAGAACCGTACGACCCTCGAGTCGCTCCAGGGCCACCCGGGAGACCCGGTCCGGGGTCGCCTTGCCGACGCTGGCGTCGACCAGCACCTGGGGGGCGCCGTGCGGCAGCACCCGGACCCGCTCGGCCGGCACGATGCGCGCCTCGACCACCATCCGACGGGCGGTCTCGGTGAACACCGTGACCAGGGTGGCGCGGTGGCAGAGCGCACGCAGCGTCTCGGCCTGCCGCACCGACGGGGCGGAAAGCACCGTGTGCAAGGTCACCACCAAGGGCTGTTCAAGCTCCTCGGCCAGCGACACCACGAAGGAGCCGGCGTCGCCGCCGAAGATCCCGTACTCGTGCTCGATCAGCACAACGTCGGTGCCTCGGAAGGTGAGGTCGGCGGCCACCGCCGCGTAGTCGCTGCGGACATCCTGGCGGATCGCTGCCACAACCTCAGGCTCGGCAACCTGGCGCGGATCCCTCACGACGGAGACGATCTCTACCGGGCTCGACGGGTCGGTCTCGACCAGGGCGTCCCGCAGGTCATGGGAGAACATCCCGATACCGCACGGCCGTGGCGGATAGGTCGTGACGATGGCCACACGCATCAGATCACATCGTTTCGACCCCTAGGGGGACGACCAGTCTCCCATGCGGTCGTCCGGTCCCACCAATGCGCTGACGGCCGCCGCCGCCGAGTACAGACGCCGGCTTACCGCGACCTCAGCGGTCAGCCTGAACCCTCACAGCCTTGCCTATAGATGATGCCTTCGCCGTAAAGGGCCGTTCTCATCCGTCGTCCCGTCACGGACAGCCTTCGAGTCCGCCGGCCGGCCTTCGTCGGCGTCGCCGGTGGTGGGCAGGCGTGATCGGTGGCGGATCTCGGACCGGTTGCCGCGGGACTACTACGTGCAGTTGGAGTCCAGCCGACTACTTCATGCCCGACGCCTGTCCCCGGTCCGTTCCGTCGGGTCGGTGGCTTCGTCAGCAGACGGATCGGGCGGTCGGGTGTGTTGAGTCATCTGGCGTCGGAGGCGTTGGTTTTCTTCTTGGAGGTCGATGACCTGGGCGACGCCGGCGAGATTGAGGCCTTGGGCGAGGAGGCCTTGAATGCGGCGAAGGCGGGCGACGTCTTCGGGGCTGTAGAGGCGGTTGCCGCCCGCGGTGCGGTCGGGGACGAGCAGTCCGGCGCGTTCGTAAGCGCGGAGGTTCTGAATGGCGGTGCCGACGAGATCGGCTGTGACCCCGATGCCATAAACGCCTCGCTCGGGCGGCGGCTGGTCAGGACCACCGACAGGGTCTCGGCTCGTACTCATCGGCCTCCTTCGGCAGCCTTGACTTTGATGTGTGGCCACGCTATATCAATATCTCTATCCACTGCAATAGATAGTCGCTGGCTAGAGCATCGTTCCGTGCTTGTTGATCTCAGGAGGTGACGGGTGGTGTCCGTAGATTGTTCGACCGCCGATGCTGTCGAACCAGGGAGTGGGGTCAGCCGAGTATGCGCAGGGTCAGGCGAGAACGGTGACATCCTGCGGTGCTTCGCCGGTGGCCAACGGTCCGGCATCGGACAGTTCACCGCCGACCCGGTCACCGGCCACTGGCGGTGGACACCCGCGGTGTACGAGATCTTCGGCTATCAGGTCGGCGAGGCGCAACCGTCGTGGGAGTTGATCCGCGGCCATATTCCCGAACCGGATCGGCGGACGGCCGAGGAGCAGTACGCCGAAGCGTGTCAACAGGTCGGCACGTTCAGCTGGTCCCACCGGATCCACGCCGCAGACGCGACGGTGCGGTCGATCCTGGTGGTCGGAGACACCTCCGCGCGAAACGGTGATCGGTTGGGCCGCCAGCTCACCGGGTACGTGATCGATGTGACCGATCTTCGGCTGGACGCGGCCCGAGCCGCGGGCACCGAAGCGGTTCAGCGCTCCCTCGAACATCGGGCGGTGATCGAACAGGCCAAGGGTGCGTTGATGTTGGCTTACCACCTCGACGCAGCCGCCGCTTTCTCTTTGCTGGCCTGGCACAGCCAGCACAGCAACCGCAAACTCCACACCATCGCGTCCACCCTGATGGCTAGCATCGCCTCCAACGGCCTGCCCACCACGAATCTGCGTCCGATGCTCGATCGGGTCCTGGCCGGACCGAGCGACCGACCCGTTCACCGGTGATCTCGATGCGCCTTCACCACCTGACCACTCGGCAGCTCTGGGTGTTGCAGGCCGTCGCGAACGGCCAGATCGAACACGACCTGCTGCACGGCGACCTGGCCGGTTGCACCCTCAACGGCGACGATGTGAGCTGGACCCTGAGCAACCTCGCACTACGCGGCCTGGTCGCGTTCAACCCGCTCACGCCCGGGCCTCCGCACCTGACCGCACCCGGGGCCGAGACGCTCCGCGTCGCGTAGCCGCCTCCACGTCGAACAGCAGCATCGCACCCACTCTCGGACGGCTCGCCGAATCAAGGTCTACGGCGGCGGACCTTGGGCTGGAGGCTGCGATGACGCCCGATCGGTATGGCCTTCGACGGTCCCCTTTTCAGCAATCGGTCGGGTGTCGGGCCTTGATATCTCACTTGCTCAGTCGCAGTTCGCAGTTCTGGTTCTCGAGCTCCCGGTTTTGTGCTTCGAGGTCGAGGACCATGCCGATGCCGGCGAGGTTCAGTCCGGCGGCCAGGAGGTCACCGATCCGCCGCAGGCGGTCCAGGTCGGCGGCACTGTAGCGGCGTGTTCCGCCCGCGGTGCGGTCGGGCTCGAGCAGTCCGCGGGCCTCGTACGAACGGAGATTCTGCACACCCGTGCCGACCAGCTCGGCGGCGACTGAGATGCCGTACACGCCACGCTGTCGTTCAGGCCTGGACACTCCGACCACTGTGCGCATCCCGCCCGTTGCATTTTCGATATTCACTCTTGCGCCAGCATGCCACGTGTGCTACAAAAAATCTATAGCGCATGCCACAGATCGCATCGGGCGGTCTGTGGCCACCAGGAGCATCACCACAACACGATGGAGGTGAACACGATGCTGATGCGCACCGACCCCTTCCGTGAACTGGACCGACTCACCCAACAGGTGTTCGGCTCCGACGGCACCCGCGCTCGGCCCTCGGTCATGCCGATGGACGCCTGGCGCGCCGGCGACACGTTCCAGGTCGAGTTCGACCTGCCCGGGGTCGACCCGGACTCGATCGACCTGGACGTCGAACGCAACGTGGTAACGGTCAAGGCCGAACGCCCGGCCCGGGCCAGCGATGCCGAACTGATCGCCGCCGAACGCCCGCGCGGTGTGTTCAGTAGGCAACTGATCCTCGGTGACAATCTCGACACCGACCGGATCGCCGCCAGCTACCGCGCGGGCGTACTCACCCTCGAGATACCGGTCGCCGACAAGGCCAAACCCCGCAAGATCGAGATCAACCGAGACAGCGAAGACCAACAGGCCATCAACGCCTGAATGAGGTGGAGACGGTGCCTCAGATCCTGCATCCCGACGGCTCGGACGACCCGCGCCGCGCCGAGGAGCAGTTCCTCGACCTGTTCCTCAGCGACGAGGAATTGCTGCGGGCCGAGTTCGACGCGATCATCGCCGCGGACTGGTCCAGCCCACCATCAGCCAGTCCAGCCCGAGACGCCAGGGCCGAACCGCGCCCATCGTGGCCACCGGGCCACATGCGAGTTCGGGACCAGCCGGCCGACCGCGCCACCCCCGGACCGCAGAGTGGGCGCGGCCACGCTCACATCGGAGCTGACGACACATTCCGAGACCAGGAAAGGTAGGTGATCACCGACACCTCGATCAACGGACTCGGGTGAACCTCGCCCCCCACACGTTTGAATCCGGCGTCTCACACACACCACGACGCCCGCGCCGCCCGCGCATACCCCACTCGTTGGGCCGGACGAGACAGCCCCAGCGTGGTCCCGGCCGCACCGCGGCCGGGACCACGATCACCCCCAATCCCCACGACGCTCATGACGACACCGACCGATCTCTACGCCATCCTGGGCCTGAACCGCAACGCCACCCCGGCCCAGATCAGCCACGCCTACCGGACCCTGCTCCGCAGGTACCACCCTGACACCCGCACGCCCGGCGACCGATCACGCAACACCGCATCCGATGCGATCCTCCAACAAGTCCTAGCCGCGTACGCGGTCCTGCGCGATCCCGCCCGCCGCGCCGATTACGACCGACACCTCACGCCACCACAGAGGCTTCCCACCGGGAGGCTGGTCTTCACGTCACAAAGCGTGTCCGGCGACAATTCACCACTCCGAGCCGGGCCAGTCCGGTGGAACCCGTGGCCACCGTGAGCCCCACCCGCTCCGTCCTCGACGCGTGCGCGGCGCCGGAGACGCTCTCCGTCACGGCACCTTCGACGCCTTGAGCTGCCGCCGCCAGGAAGTTGTCGTCAAACACGAAGTCGCGGGGGTGGCGACTGGTTTCCGGTGCCCGGATGCGATCAGTTTCGGGACCCGGGTAACAGGGGTCAACGTCGGTTGGTTGGATGGACAGATGTCCCTTACCGACTACACCGAGCCAGCGGTTGCCCTTGGCGCGGCACGGATGCCGCTGCTGGGCTTCGGAACCTGGCAGATCGAAAATGCGGATGCGTCCGAGGCGACGGCCATCGCCCTCGAGGCCGGTTATCGCCACATCGACACCGCCACCGGCTACGGCAACGAGGCCGGCATCGGTGAGGCGCTGGCCGCCTCCGACCTGGACCGCGACGCGATCTTCATCACCACCAAGCTCCCCCCGGAACACGCCGGCCGCGAGCGCCAAACCATCGAGGAGAGCCTCACCAAGCTCGGCGTCGACTCCGTCGACCTGTGGCTGGTGCACTGGCCGCCGAACAAACAGGCGTCCCCGGAGGTCTGGACCGAAGTGATCCGCGCCCAGCAGGACGGCCTGACCAGGAACATTGGCGTCAGCAACTACTCCCTCGCCCAGATCGACGAGCTGACCAAGGCCACCGGGGTCACGCCGGCAGTGAACCAGATCCGCTGGAGCCCGGGAATCTTCGACGCCGCCGTGGCGGCCGGACTGGCCGCGCGCGGCGTGGTCCTCGAGGGCTACAGCCCGTTCAAGACCAGCAACCTCGGCGACCCGACACTGGTGAAGATCGCCGAGGCGCACGACGCGACCGCGGCGCAGATCATTGTGGCCTGGCATGTGGCGCACGGGTTCGTGGTCATCCCGAAGTCTGTACGCCGCGAGCGGATCGAAGCCAACGCGGCGGGGGCGCGGATCGAACTCAGCGACGACGAGGTCGCCGCCATCGACCTGCTGGGCAGCTGAGGAACCGAGCCGGCCGCGGGCCAGCACGGTCCCACGCACCCTTGTCCCCCGGCGGACGCCATCATGACCGCTCGCCGTTGACCACAGGCTCAGCTGGTAGATGTCTGGCTTGTGAAGCTCGCTGCGGAAGTCGTACGAATGACATTCCGCTCCCGGTCACCGATCGGCGACCGGACATGACGGCCGGGCCGAAACTCGGTGGCATCAGCAGAGCTGGCCGCGAAGATTCGGTCAATTGGTTCCTCGCCGAGCCCTGCCGGTTCGGAATCTGTCAAGTCAAATGAGGCAGGTTCGGTCCGGACCAGGGCAGTTGGCGGCTTCGCCGCCATCAGGGCGAGGCGTGGTCCGGAGCCAGCAGCCGGTTCAAAGCCCGACTGTCAGTGCCGTGCTTGGCCCGCGTCGAGCAGGTTGGACCTCCTGCGACGTCGCCGCTGGACAGACGGCTACGTCGGAGTCCTCACTCAGATAACTGACACCACATCCGCACCTCTCGGGCAAAGGCGATCGCCACCGCCCGGCCGATCCGAGAGTCGGCTCCGGTGATGACGGCGATCTTGTCGGTCAACGTGCCGGTTTCCGACAAACTCGACTCCTCACCAGCGGGCCGGCGACTCGTCTCCGACTGGAGGCCGGGAGCGTCTTGCTGCTGGGCGGGCTGACCCAAGTGATTCCCCCGGGATCCGGGCGGCCCGGCCCGACTGGTTCCGATACTTCGTCGCACTACCCGAACATTCCACGATCGAAACGCGTGTTTCCGGGCTACGGACATACGGCGACGGATATGCCCTTTCCATGAGAGCAGTGACCTGGCAGGGACGGCGCGACGTCAGAGTCGACACCGTCCCGGACCCGACCATCGAGCGACCCGGCGATGCGATCGTCAAGATCACCTCGACCAACGTCTGCGGCTCCGACCTGCACCTGTACGAAACGCTGGGCGCGTTCATGACACCCGGCGGCATCGTCGGACATGAACCGATGGGGATCGTTGAAGAGGTGGGCTCGGAGGTCACCGACCTGAGGCCCGGTGACCGGGTCGTCATGCCGTTCCAGATCTCCTGCGCGACCTGCTGGATGTGCGATCGTCAGCTGTACACCCAGTGTGAGACCACCCAGGTGCGCGACGTGGCACGCCCTGGACCAGGCTGTCAGTCACTCCTCCTCGGGAGCATTCGCCTCCCGAATAGGTCCTGTTACCAGCAATCTATGCCCAATTGCAGCTGCTGCAAGTACGCGCACCTTGGTGCTTAGTTCAGGCGAGCAGGTCGAGCACGGTGGTTCGGGGCAGGTCGGGATAGCGTTGTTCGATGTCGTCGCTCACGTGGCTCATGTCGGTGTGATCCATGAACATCGCGGACCGTAGTTGACGGCCGAAGGACGGTCGGATCCGCCCGACGGTGCCGGCGAGCATCCCGAGCAGGGCTGGTGACAGGTGGCGTGCCTGTGTCATTCGACCGTCTGCTGACTGGATCAGGGCTGCGAGCTCGTTGAACGTGAGACTTTCAGGCCCGGTGATTTCGAGGATCGCACCGCGCGCAGTGGGGTCCTGGAGCACGGCGTCGACGACTGCCGCCACATCGCGCACCGAGACGAAACTGATCGGATTATGGCCATTTCCGAACACGACGGGCCGTCCGGAGTGCCCGGCGGTGTGGCGAAGGAGATCGATCCACAACTCAGCGAACGGGGTGGCGCGAATGACGGTGGCCGGAAGGCCGACCTCGCGCAGGTGCGTTTCGGCCGCAGACTTCATCCGACACAGCTCCATCGGGCTGTCGGCGGCAGCTTGCACTACGGACATCAAGATCACGTCCGCCTCGGCGGTGGCCGCCGCGTCGACGAGGCTCGCATTGCCGTCCCGGTCGATCGTCGCCGGCGACACCCCGCGCGGTCCGACCAGTCCGTGGACGGCCGACACGACCATGTCTGCACCGTCGACAGCTCGCTGGGCTGTGCCAGGGGACGTCAGATCGCCCCAGACGACCTCGACCAACGGCCCGGCAAGATGGGCAGCTCGTTGTCGATCCCTGGTCAGCACCCGCACGTTCTCGCCCCGACCGGTCAACCGGCCGATCAGTGCCGTGCCGAGCCGCCCGGTGCCACCGGCAACCATGATCATCTCAGGTTGCCCCGGTCAAGTGGCGTCGGACGGCCTCGTCGACGCGATCGCTGCCGACATCCAGCGGCTCGAGGTAGAACCGGGCCCGGGTCACCATGTCAGCCGAAATACGGAAGATCACAACCCCTCGCATGACATGCCGCGTCCCGTCTGCTCGCGTACCGTGATGCTCCTGTTCGGTCCAGACAAGGTCACCAACAACGGCCGAGTCGAGGACCCGCGCCTGGAGGTCGGGCAGCGCAGCGAAGATCTGCACCCAGTTGCGCCGGACCTGCTCGCTGCCCACGAATCCGTGGGCCGGATGCACCGGTGTCTCGTTTCGGTAATCCGGGGCAAAGCAGGCCACCATCGACGGCAGGTCATGCCGATTGGTGGCCTCGATCAGTCGCCGGACGACGGCCGCCGGATCGTCAGCGCAGGTCGCCATGGTCGAACCACCCATCTCTCGCCAATTGCTCGAACAAATTAAGTCTAGCTGACTGGAATGAATTATACTGTCGATCCGATGGACCAACCTGTCAAGAGCCCGCGACCCTACGACGCCACCCGGCGCCGCGAGACTGCGGCGAAAACACGCAACCGGATCCTCGACGTCGCCGAACGACGTTTCCTCGCCGAAGGGTTCGCCGCCACCACCATCGCCACCATCGCCGACGAGGCCGGGGTGTCCCAGGCCAGTCTCTACAAATCCTTCGGCGGCAAGCCAGGCCTCGTGCATGCGCTGACCGAGCGCGGGCTCCAAGGCGAGGGACCGACTACCGCCGAGCAACGCTCCGATCGGCTGCAGACCGACGAGCCCGACCCGCACCAGCTGATGCTCGGCATCGGGCGGCTCGCCGCCGAGGTGGCACCCCGAGTTGCCCCACTCCAGCTCCTGCTGATCCAGGCCGCGCAATCTGATGAGGAGACGGCCAGGCTCTGGGACCAGATCTCTGCCCAACGGATGACCCGGATGCGGCACAACGCCAAGGCTCTCGCCCGTCGGGGATTCCTACGGCAACACCTCGGCGTCCGCCAGGCCGCCGAAACGATGTGGCTCTACAGCGCGCCTGAGCTCTACCAGCTGCTGATCATCGAGCTGGGCTGGACGACCGAACAGTACGGCGCCTTCATCGCCAACGCGCTCGAGGGCGCGCTGCTCACGAGAAAGCACTGACCGCCCCGCTCCGCGCCTTCGGACGCTCATCTGGGGAACGACCCGCACCGGGGCACGACGCCCCCGACCCGACAGCTGATTGGATGTTATGGAAGGCGAGTCGCCTACTACGCTGACGGGGAATTCCCACCAGCGATGCCCATAACTGGATCCACTTCCGGGCGGCCGGATCGCGGTCGGCAGCCACTCCTCCGAGGGAGCATTCACCTCCCTCGAATAGGAGCTGTCACCAGCAATACTAAAGCGAAGACCAAGTCTTCTTTGTTTGCTGGATTAACGCCAACAACATGCACCAGATCAGGTGTCGGTGCCGTCTGCTTCGGCGGTGGCGGGGCTGCGGTCGTAGTCCAGGCGCTTGTCCTCCAGCTCGAACCTGCCGTGCAAGGCGACGTTGGACCAGAACAGGGGCGTCAGGCCGCGCAGATCGTGCGCAGTGAGCGGGCTGGCTCCACTCAGACTCGATCAGCACCCAGTCGACGAGCCGGGTGTTGACCAGAACGAGGGCCGACTGCAGCAGGTGCAGCGCCAACATCGAGATCTCCTGATGCTCTCGGTCTGAGCCATCCAGCTCGGCCTCGCGGCCGTTGGATGGCCACGTTGGCGGAGTTCCCTGCTCCACGACTTGCATACCTTCGTGGATCTCCCGGCGCAGCGCGGTGTCAGCCAGGTAGTCGGCGATGAACGCGGTCCGCACCGCCCGGCCCAGTTCCTCGATCGCAGCCAGGGTCGGGTGTTTCCGGCCCTTGGCGTTGAAGCGGCGGAGGATCTGCCGGCCTCGGCAGTGCCCAACCGCAGGGCGGGGGCGTATTTGATCATCTGGTCGTATCGCTGAGTGATCAGCTCCCAGTTGACGGGCCGGGTGAGGACCGGTTCGAGTCCTGGGTACGAGGCTGCCTCGCTGAGCCGGTAGAGCCGGGGCGCGCCAATGTTTTTCAGCCGTGGGAGAAGCCGGTAGCCGAGTAGATGGGTGAATGCGGCTTCTGCGGGTCAGAAGGCCGTAGCCGAGCACGGTCGGCAGAACAGTCACCCAGCTACGCTTCGGGGGCGACGCTTCAGGGGCCGCTGCGGCCCCGACGAAAGGTGAGATGTGCTGCTCATGCGGGTTCGGCTGCCTAATCGGCCGGGCGGATTGGGTGCTGTCGCCTCGGCGTTGGGGGAGATCGGCGCGGACATCAACCTGGTCGAGATCATCGAGAAGCGTGGTGATGTTGAGGTTGAGGAACTGATCCTCGAGCTGCCCTCTGACCAGTCGGTCGAGTCATTGGTGGCCGCTTGTGACAGCCTGCCGGGGGTTGAAGTCCAGTGGGTACGGAACTATCCGCGCGGGGGTGGCATCGAGTTGGACGTGGAACTGCATCGCCGGATGGCCGCCGACAGCTCCCGAGCCGTTCAGACCTTGGTGACTGCGGCTCCGCTGGTGTTTCGCGCCCAGTGGAGTCTGTTGCTACAGGCGTCCGCCGTTCCTCACGTCACGTTCAGCACTCCGGGCGCTCCAGTTTTGGACGGTGACAGCGTCGGACGCTTCCGCCCGTTCGACACGCTCCACCGCGTCGAATTGGAGTCGGGTTGGCTCCCCGGCTGGGATGCTCACCAGGCCGTGGTAGCTCCAGTGGGTGACCGGCAGGTGGTCGTCGTCGGTCGCCACGGTGACCCGCCGTTCTTCCGTTCTGAGCTGGTCCGGCTGGCCCATCTCGTGGGGGGTGCAGACAGCACGGACGTCCGTGGCGCGCCAGTGTTCACTGCGGACCCGAACGCGCTGCATCGCAGCCCCGTCGCCGCTCCGCTCTACACCCGGAGAGGGTTGTAGACGTCGGGCGTGCCGTCGTGGTCGGTGACGATCTCTTCGGCAGCGCCGAGCCGCCGGTAGGTGCGGTTGCGGAGTCGAACGATGAAGGCGGCGATCAGAGCGGAGAAGTGATCCGACGAGCACCGGGGAGCTTGACCTGGTCGTTGCGTTGGCTGCTGGCGCCCTGGGCGAGGTCGCTGATGGGGAGCACCACGGTGAACCCGATGCCGGTTAGCACAGCGTGACCGGCGACGTCCACCCCAAGCCCAGATCCTCGTCCAGCCGTGCCTTGGTGAAGCGGGCCGTCAGACAGGTCGCGCGGAAGATCCCGCGCATCTTCCCGGCGACGGGTCCGGTCCGGCAACGATCCCGAACGCGAAGGTGTCCGATACAGAGATCAATCGCCGTCCCCCCAAAGTGCACCTGGTGGTGCGCCCGTTCCGGGCTGAAAGTGGTGTCGCGGCCTTTCGGTAACGCCGTGGTTCTAGGGTTTGAACCGCACTGGGTCCGTTGGAGACTCCGGCTACTGGATCTCGACCAGGGGTTGGTCGCTCCGCTTCGTAGCGTAGAACGCTTGCTCGAACTGTGCTGGTGGGATGTCGCCGAGGTAGCCGTGCAGGCGATCGTGGTCGTGCCAGTAGACCCAGGCCAGCGTGGCGAGTTCGACGTCCTCGACGCTCTTCCAGGGCCGTCACTCGCGGGCCGGGCCGCGGATCAGCTCAGCCTTAAAGTAGCCGTTCACGGTTTCTACCAGCACGTTGTCGAAGCTGTCTCCAACGGCGCCAATTGAGGGCACCACGCCGATCTCGGCAAGGCGCTCACCGTAGCGAATCGACGTGAACTGCGACCCGGCATCGGAGTGACACCGCAGTCCTTCGAGCTGGGCGCCACGTGACCAGCGGGCCATCTCGATCGCGTCGAGCACCATCGGGTCCGCAGGTGGGAGGCGACCCGCCACCCCACGACCAGCCTCGAGCTCGCGTCGATGATGAAGCAGACATAGGCGACGCCGGCCCAGCTCCCTGGAATTGTGAATCTTGGTGACCGGTGTAGAAGGGTGCGTCGATCCAGGATCCGGGGTGACGTTATCCGTTCGGGTGATCCGTGGGACGATCGGAACGTCAGAGCTCGACGCCGTGCTGGAACGCTGATGCGGGTTGGCCGCTCCGGCGGCGTACGAGGAGGCTCAAGGTGGCGGTGCTGGAGACCTTCATCGGGTTGACGGCCCTTGATGTCGACCCGGTCAAGTGGGCGCGTTCCCAGATGGCGTTCACCCTCGCCTTCCACATCGTCTTGGTCCCGCTCGGTGTCTCGTGGGCGTGCATGACACTTATCGCGAACTTCCGCGCCATTCGTCGGGACGACCACGCGGCGCTGCTGCTCGCACAACGCTGGTCGAAGTACATGGCGGTCACCTTTGCCGTCGGTGCGGTCACCGGCACGGTGCTCAGCTTCGAGTTCGGGCTGCTTTGGCCGAAGTTCATGGGTGCCTGGGGTGAGGCCTTCGGCGTCCCGTTCGCGTTCGAGGGACTGTTCTTCTTCACCGAGGCGATCTTCGTCGCCATCTACATCTTCGGCTGGCGACGACTGAAGCCCTGGACCCACTTCTGGACCGGGGTCCCGATCGTCATCGCCGGCGTCTTCGGATCCGTCTCCGTCGTCGCAGCGAACGCCTGGATGAACGCACCAGGAGGCTTCACCCTCAACGCCGACGGCCAGATCATCGCGGTCGACCCGATCGGAGTGATCTTCAACAAGTCGATGCCGCTGCAAGCCGCCCATATGGTCGTCGCCGCCTACCTCGTCGGCGGGTTCCTGATCGCGTCTGTCTACGCGGCCGCGATACTGCGCGGCCGCAACGACCACTACCACCGACTGGGCTTCGCCATCCCCTTCACCGTCGCTGCCATCATGACCCCGGTCCAGATGGGAGTCGGGGATGCTCTGGCCCGCTGGGTGTATGAAAACCAGCCGGTCAAGTTCGCCGCGATCGAACTGGTGCCGACCACCAGTTCCGACGTGCCCGAAACGCCTCCTCGGCCGACTGAACCCCGACGACACCGTCAGCGGCGGCATACCGATCCCCGGGCTCGCGTCTTGGCTGTCCGACCCGAGCACCGGCAAAGCGACCGTGGTGCAAGGCCTCGACGCCGTACCGGCCGACGACCATCCGACCGTGTCGCAGGACCAACATCGTCCACCTGGCTGGGACCTCATGGTCGGCATCGGCACCCTGCTGTTCCTGCTGTCGATCTGGTACGCCGGCATCGGAATCGTTCGCCGCGGGCTGCCCGACGACCAAGTGGTTCTATCGCGTCGCCGCCGCCGGCGGCGTGCTGGCCGTGATCTGCATGGAGGCCGGGTGGGTCGTCACCGAGGTCGGTCGTCAGCCCTGGATCGTCTACAACCTGATGCGGGTCGAGGACGCGGCGACCGCCAACCCCGGAGTCTGGATCACCTTCATCGCCGTCGTGCTGCTGTACGTCGCCCTCGGCACGACCACGATCCTCGTCCTCCGCGCCATGAGCAGACGCTTCCGCCGGGCTGGCGGGTTCGTCGACCACGACACCCCGTACGGCCCGAGCAGCCCGAGCGCCACCGAGACCGCCCGGACGTCCCGCTGGAGGACGCGCCATGACCGTCGCCAGTCGCAGTGATCCTGCTGCGTCGCGCTGATCGCCTACGCCGTGTTCGGCGGCGCAGACTTCGGCGCGGGTTTCTGGGACCTCACCGCCGGGGACGCCCACCGCGGCGCACCCGCCCGAGCGGTGATCGAACACTCGATCGGCCCGGTCTGGGAAGCCAACCACGTCTGGCTGATCTTCATCTTCGTGGTGACCTGGACCGCGTTCCCGACGGCCTACGCCTCGATCATGCTCACCCTGTTCGTGCCGCTCACCATCGCCGCGCTCGGCATCGTCATGCGCGGAGCAAGCTTCGCATTCCGCAAGGCCGTCGTCAGCCTGCGCTACCAGCGCATCTTCGGCGGCCTGTTCGCGCTCTCCTCAGTCCTCGTGCCGTTCTGCATGGGTGCCGTCGCCGGCGGCATCGTCTCCGGTCAGGTACCCGCCGAAGGCCGGGCCGGGGACCCCGTCCACAGCTGGTTGAATCCGACCTCGATCGTCGTCGGCGTGCTGGCAGTCACGCTGGCCGCGTACCTGGCAGCGGTCTACCTCGTCTGGGACGCACGCAGCGCCGGCAAGGACGACCTGGTCGACTACTTCCGCCGGCGCGCGATGATCACCGGCATCGTCGCGGCCGTGCTGGCGGCAGTCGGCTTCGTCGTCCTCCACGCCGAGGCTCCGACGGTGTTCGAGGGCCTGACGTCGCGAGCGCTGCCCCTGGTCATCCTCAGCATGGTCTTCGGAGTCGCAGCGCTGCGTCCTGCTCGCGCGCAACGCCGCCCGCGGCGCGCGGGTGCTCGCCGTCCTCGCCGTGGCCACCGTCATCGCCAGCTGGGGAGTTGCCCAGTGGCCCTACCTCCTTCCCGACAGCCTGACAGTGAACGATGCAGCGGCACCGTCGGGCACGCTGACGGCGCTCCTGGTCGCCTCCGTGCTAGCGCTGGTGATCGTCGTGCCCGGGTTCGTGTTGCTCTACGTACTCGACCAACGCCGCCTCCTCCCCGACGAAGGCGTCGAAGACGTCAGCGACGACACACTGACAGCGTCCGCAGAATGAGGACGAGAACCGCAGTTCATCCGTCGCGGCTGACCCCGCCGCGCTCCACGAGTTCGATAGTGGACCACGACCCACGACCCATACCGGGCGAAGGAGCCAATCGAAGTGAGTTCGTCGACATCCCCATTCCCACCGATCGCTGACTACGCATTCCTGTCGAACTGTCACACCGGCGCGCTGGTCGCGCCGGACGGTTCGGTCGACTGGCTCTGCCTGCCGGCGTTCGACGCCTCAAGCGCGTTCGGAACCCTGCTGGACCGCGGCGCCGGGTCGTTCCGTTTCGGCCCGTACGGGATCAACGTGCCGAACGCGCGCTCCTACGTCCCCGGAACGAATGTGATCACGACGACCTGGCACACGCCATCGGGATGGGCGGTGATCCACGACGCCTTGACGATGGGTCCCCGACGCGGTGCGGACACGGTGACCCCGCACACGCGGCCGCCCGCCGACGACGACGCCGATCACCTGCTGGTGCGGGTCGCCGAGTGCATCGAAGGCTCAGTGGAGATGGAGCTCGTCTGCGAGCCCGCCTTCGATTACGGCAGAGTGCCGGCACAGTGGCAGGCCGTGGGTGAGGACGACCACGCGGTGGATGCGACGGGATCCGGGCAAGGTTTTCGCCTGAGCTCGGACATGCATATCGGAATCGAAGGGGACTCGACCCGAGCGCGGCACACGTTGACGAGGGGACAGAAGGCCTTCTGCGCGATGTCGTGGGCCGAAGGCTTGGTCGCTCCGGTTGATGTTGAGGAAGCTGAGGCCCGAATTGCGGCGACGGTCAAGTTCTGGCGCAGCTGGCTGGCGCGTGCTCGCGTTCCCGACCACCCGCTGCGCCATCCGATCGAGCGCTCGGCGCTGACGATCAAAGGACTGACCTACATGCCGACCGGGGCCACGATCGCCGCCCTCACGACGTCGTTGCCGGAGACGCCGGGCGGCGAACGGAACTGGGACTATCGCTACACGTGGATGCGCGACACCACTTTCACCTTGCAGGCTCTGCACTACCTGAACCTGGACGGGGAGGCGGACGAGTTCATGCAGTTCGTCGCCGACCTGGAGCCGAACTCCGACGGTGCGTTGCAGATCATGTACGGCATCGACGGGCGCCGCGACCTGACCGAGTCGACCCGAGACGACCTCACCGGCTACGAAGGTGCGCGGCCCGTCCGGATCGGCAACGGCGCATTCGACCAGAAGCAGAACGACGTGTTCGGTGCCGTGCTCGACTCCGTGCTGCTGCACACCAGCCGAAGCCGGCGCCTCCCCGGGCGTCTGTGGCCCCTGGTCCAGTCGCAGGCCGCGGGGGCGATGGCCGCCTGGCGTGAACCGGACCAGGGCATCTGGGAGGCGCGCGGCAAACCCCAGCACTACGTCTCGTCGAAGCTGATGGGGTGGGTGGCGCTCGATCGCGCCGCCAAGCTCGCGGCGATCCGCGATGACGAAAAGTTGGCCGAAGAGTGGCGCACGACGGCGGAGGAGATCCGGGAGGACATCCTGGCGCACGGTGTCAGTGAACGCGGAGTGCTGCGCCAGCACTACGACACCGACGCGCTCGACGCGTCGATCTTGCTGGCCGCGCTCTTCGGCTTCCTGCCCGGCACGGACGAACGCCTGCGCAACACCGTCGATGCGATCGAGAAGGAGCTGACCGAGAACGGGTTCGTCCTCCGCTACCGCACCGACGAGACCGACGACGGACTGTCCGGCAAGGAGGGCACCTTCCTGATCTGCTCGTACTGGTTGGTCTCTGCGCTGGCCGTCGTCGGTGAGATGGACCGGGCGAGGAGCCTGATGGAGCGTCTGCTGCGGATCGCCTCGCCACTCGGCCTGTACGCCGAGGAGTTCGAGGTCGAACGGGCCCGCCACCTCGGCAACTTCCCTCAGGCGTTCTCCCATCTCGCGCTGCTCGACGCGGCGGCGCGGATCATCTTGGCCGACTTACCGCGCCGAGGTCTCGATATGACCGAGGAACCCGCCGACCGGCCCGCACGTCGTCGTTCTCGGCGGAGGACTGGCCGGCGTCGCCTGCGCCCACCGACTCGGTGAGGAAGGCGTCGCTGTCACCCTCGTCGACCGCAACGACTACCACCAGTTCCAGCCGCTGCTGTACCAGGTGGCGACGTCACAGCTGCCCGCCAGGGACATCGCCCGCCCCCATCGGACCATCTTCAGCCACCACCCGACGGTCGGGATCCGTACCGCCGAGGTGACCGGTGTCGACCCGCCGGGCTCAGTCTCACGCTATCCACCGGAGAGACCCTCAGCGGCTCGCATCTGGTGATCGCCGCCGGTGCCAAGCCGGAGTTCTTCGGTGTCCCCGGTGCTGCCGAGTACGCCTTCCCCCTCTACTCGGTCGTCGACGCCGAGCGGCTTCGGCTGCACCTTCAGCACCTGCTTCAAGACGCCTCCCAGTCGGACGAGGGCGCACTGCACGTCGTGGTCGTCGGTGGCGGTCCGACCGGGGTCGAAACATCCGGGGCAGTCGCCGAGCTGATGGTGGCACTGAGCGGCGTCGCCGGGGGGCCCCCGCCGGGCCGGGTCACGCTCGTCGACCGCGGCGCAGCGGTGCTCGGCGCGTTCTCCACGAAGTCGCAGGAATACGCGGCCAAGCGGCTCGGCGACACGGGGGTCGAGATCATGTTGGGCAGTGGCGTCGCCTCCGTCCACGCGATCACCTGGAACTCGACGACGGGATCGACGATCGACACTCGCACCGTCGTCTGGGGCGGCGGCGAGTCGGCGGCGGCGATAGTGGAAGGGCACGGGACTGCCGACCGGCCGCGGCGGACGACTTGACTACCAAGCCGGACCTGACCATCGAGGGACATCCCCAGGTGTACGCCGTCGGCGACGCCACCAACACACCCGGGCGCCGACGGAACGACGCTGCCCCAGCTCGGCTCGGTGGCCCAACAGTCCGGCAGCTGGGCCGCGGACAACATCCTGCGCGAGCTCCGCGACGAGCCGGCGCTGCCGTTCACCTACAAGGACAAGGGGATCATGGCGATGATCGGCCGTAACGCGGCCGTGGCCGAGGTCGGTAAGAACCGTCACCAGGTCGAGGGTCCCGTCGCTTTCGCCGCCTGGCTCGGCGTGCACGCCATGCTGCTGTCCGGCGCACACAGCAAGGCCGACGCCTTCCTGTCGTGGGCGTGGGACTACTTCGACCGCGACCACGCCGCCATCCTCGAGGCGTCCGCGACCCCCAAGCGGATCGCCTGGGGCGACGACGCCGCGGATCTGCCCCACATCATCATCGACCGGGCCGACGCCACAGCCGGCCGCACCTGAGGAGCAACGCATGTCCGACCACTACGACGTCATCATCGTCGGATCCGGAGCCGGCGGTGGCACGCTGGCACACCGTCTCGCCCCGTCCGGCAAGCGGATGCTGATCCTGGAGCGCGGCGACTGGCTGCCCCGCGAGGCCCAGAACTGGGACGCCGAGGCCGTGTTCGTCGACAACCGCTACGTCTCGAGCGACCAGTGGTTCGACAGCCGCGGCAACGCCATTCCAGCCCCAGGTCCACTACTTCGTCGGCGGAGCCACGAAGTTCTACGGGGCCGCCCTCTACCGGCTGCGGGAGCGCGACTTCGGCGAGCTCAAGCACCACGACGGCATCTCGCCGGCATGGCCCATCTCCTACGACGCGATGGAGCCGTACTACACCCAGGCCGAGCAGCTGTACCAGGTGCACGGTGCCCGCGGCGAGGACCCGACCGAGCCGCCGGCCTCGGCGCCGTACCCCTTCCCGCCGATCTCGCACGAGCCGCGCATCCAGCAGCTGTTCGACGACATGGCCGCCGTCGGACTGCACCCCTTCCACTCCCCCTCCGGGGTGATGCTCGACGAAGCCAACCCGGCGTTCAGCGCCTGCATCCGGTGCGCCACCTGCGACGGGTTCGCCTGCCTGGTCCACGCCAAGTCCGACGCCGAGGTGATCGCCGTCCGGCCCGCCATCCGGCACGACAACGTCACGCTGGTCCGCAACGCCGTGGTACGCCGGCTGCAGACCGACCCGTCGGGCCGGACCGTGGCGGGCGGTCGTCGCCGAGGTCGACGGCGCCGAGCAGCAGTTCAGCGCCGACATCGTCGTCGTGTCGGCCGGCGCGGTCAACTCCGCCAAGATCCTGCTGGCCAGCGCAAACGACGCCATCCCGAACGGCCTCGCCAACGGCTCGGACCAGGTCGGGCGCAACTACGTGTTCCACAACAGCCGTGCGTTCCTCGCGATCTCGACGGAGAAGAACGACACCCGGTTCCAAAAGACGCTCGGACTCAACGACTACTACTTCGGCGACGTCGACTTCGACTACCCGATGGGCAACCTGCAGATGGTGGGCAAGTCCTCCGCCCCGATGTATCGCGGTGAGAAACCGATCGAGACGGCGCTGGCGCCGACGTTCGCCCTGCGCGACGTGGCCGAGCACGCCGTCGACTTCTGGCTGTCGGTCGAGGACCTCCCCGACCCCGACAACCGGGTGACGCTCGATCGGGACGGCAACGTCGTGCTGACCTACACGCCGAACAACACCGAGCCGATGGAGCAGCTCTACCGACGGGTCAAGAAGAACCTCGGCCACCTGGGGCTGCACCCGCACCACCTGATCCCACGCAGCATCTACATGAAGAACGACATCCCGGTGGCCGGCTGCGCCCACCAGGCCGGCACCGTACGGTTCGGCAACGACCCCGCCTCGTCGGTCCTGGACGCCAACTGCAAGGCGCATGAGGTCGACAACCTGTACGTGGTCGACACGAGCTTCTTCCCGAGCATCGGAGCGGTCAACCCGGCGCTCACCGCGATGGCAAACGCGCTGCGGGTCGGCGACCATCTCGCCGGAACGCCTCCGATGAGGGAGCGCGCGGCTCACGCGACAAGAATGCGCGGCGATCAGGTCGACGTCGGGCACCGCCCGACACATCGGCGCCGAGATCCGCGCGCAATCTGGAAAACAGGGTCGGCGGTGCGATGGGAGACGCCAGGACGAGCCGCCCGCTCGGCGCGAGTCCTCAGCAGCGGGTAATGCTGCATCGCCGCTGCGAAGGACCTGATGACGATTCGCCATCCCACCCGATGAGAGAACGCCCCACAAGAAAAGGTCGTGACCGACCATGACAGCAAGTGCGGAGACATCCACCGATCAAGCTGCTGACGTTCTCGTCATCTTCGGGATCACCGGAGACCTGGCACGAGTGATGACGTTCCGGTCGCTGTACCGGCTGGAGCGGCGCGGTCTGCTCGACTGCCCGATCGTCGGCGTCGCAGTCGACGACTGGACCATGGACCGGCTCGTACAGCGCGCCCGGGACTCGATCGTCGCCACCGGCGAGGACCTCGACGAAGACGTCTTCGCCCGGTTCGTCGACCGGCTGTCCTACGTCCCGGGCGACTTCGCGGATGCGGCGACCTACCAGCGGGTCGCCGCGGCCGTCAAGAACTACACCTTGCCGGTGTTCTATCTGGAGATCCCCCCGTTCCTGTTCGGCACGGTGGTCAAGGGCCTGGCCGAGGCCGGGCTGACGAAGTCCGCCCGGGTGGTGGTCGAGAAGCCGTTCGGGAACGACCTCGACTCCGCGCAGGCCCTCGCCGCCGAGCTGCACGAGTACATCGACGAGTCCCAGCTCTGCCGGATCGACCACTACCGCGGAAAGATGGGTCTCGAGGAGATCCTCTATCTGCGGTTCGCGAACACCGATCCTCGAGCCGGTGTGGAACCGGACGTACGTCGAATGTGTCGAGATCACGATGGCAGAGTCTTTCGGCGTGGACGACCGAGGCCACTTCTACGACCCGGTCGGTGCGCTGCGCGACGTCGTGGTCAACCACCTGATGCAGGTCGTGGCGGCCGCGGCGATCGAACCACCGGCCGGGCAGCGGCCCGGACGCCATCAGGGAACGCCCAGGTGACCCTGCTGCGCGTCGGTGCGCACCGCCGACCCGGCGAACTACGTCCGCGGCCAGTACGACGGCTACACCTCGATCGCCGGCGTGGCCCCCGACTCGACCACCGAGACCTACACGGCGCTGCGGCTCGACATCGACAACTGGCGCTGGTCCGGGGTGCCGTTCTTCATCCGGGCCGGCAAGCGGCTGCCGGTCACCCAGACCGAGTTCCGGGTGGTCTTCAAGGAGCCGCCCGAAGATCGACTTCTCGTTCGGCAGATGACTCCGACCACCCGACCGGGTCGCGGTCAGCTGGTGGTCAAGCTCGACCCGGGAACCGGGGTGCGATGGGTGATGGAGGCGCGACGAAGCGACGCGACGCGGCCGGAGCCGATCACGCTCGACATGGAGTTCGCGGACGAGGGTGGCGAGGCGCCCACCCCGTACGAGGTGCTGCTCTACGCCGCCATGATCGGGCAGACCGGCCGGTTCACCAAGCAGGACGTCGTCGAGGAGGACTGGCGGATCATGCAGCCACTGCTCGATTCCCCGCCGCCGGTCCAGCCCTACGAGCCGGGGACCTGGGGGCCCGCCGCGGCCGACCGGCTGGTTGCCGAGCAGGGCGGCTGGCAGGGACCCTGGGTCGTCTAGACCCTGAACGGACGAAGAACACCCACCGGGATCTGACCTTGCCCAGTGACAAGGGTCGCGGACCACCCCGCCAACCCCCTCCCTCCTTCCGGGATCGCCGGCGCCGCCGGGGGCCATTTGTTCCTGATCCTGATCGACGCCGCAGCCGTCATGTCCTACCGGTCCCGCAGGGCCGCGATCAACCCGGACAACGTCAACGCCAAATGGAAGGGCGGACTCGCCCCCGCCGACCGCGAACGAAGCAGAAGGCGAGCAGTCCGGCGACTAGGCGAGTCGGCAGCCGGCCGTGGCGGCGAGGAACCCACCGACGCCTGTGCCGGATGCTTATCGTGACTCAACCCCGGCAGCTGGCCATGGGCGGCGACTGTCCCACCCACCACGACATCGGCACACACCGCGGTGTGCCTAGCGCCAGCTGGCAACAACTCGACCACTCGCTCCAAACCCAGGCCGACTCAACAGGACCGAACGAGACTGGGACGGGCTTGCCGCTCCCCCGGGACGGCGGTCCCAATGGGGCACCACATCGGTGCCGAACCACAAAGGGAGAACCCCATGACCGATTCCAGCCACTCGGGGGCACCCCCGGCCCGCGACACCGCCGAGCATGCTCGGCTGGCCGAGGCGACCGGACGAGCCGAGGAGTCCCTGTCCACAGCGAATCCGTGGTACGAGTGGGGTCCCTACCTTTCCGAACGCGCCTGGGGCACCGTCCGTGAGGACTACAGTGCCGACGGCGACGCCTGGAACTACTTCCCCCACGACCACGCCCGGTCTCGCGCGTACCGCTGGAACGAGGACGGCATGGCCGGGCTCTCCGACATCGGGCACGAGCTGTGTCTCTCGCTCGCGCTGTGGAACGGCGCCGACCCGATCCTCAAGGAGCGGATGTTCGGCCTGACCGGCCCCCAGGGCAACCACGGCGAGGACGTCAAGGAGTACTGGTGGTACCTCGACGCCTTGCCGAGCCATGCATGGCTGCGGTGGCGCTACCACTACCCACAGATGGCGTTCCCCTACCAGCGGCTGATCGAGGAGAACGCCCGCCGGTCCCGCACCGAGCCGGAGTTCGAGCTGCTCGACACCGGAGCCTTCGACGACGACCGGTACTGGGTGGTCGAGGTGGCGTACGCGAAGGCCTCGCCGACCGAGTTGCTGGCCACGATCACCGTCACGAACCAGGCTGCGCAGCCGGCAACGCTGTCGGTGCTGCCGACACTGTGGTTCCGCAACACCTGGCGTCCGATCGGGGCCGAGCCCCCGGAGCTGACCTTCGACGGCGACGCGATCGTGGTCGATCATCAGCGGCTGGGCGGGTACCGGCTGGAGGCCGCGCCCGCCACCGACGGCACCGTGCCACGCCCGCTGTTCTGCGACAACGAGACCAACACCGCCAAGCTGTTCGGGTCGGCGCCGATCAGCCGGTACCCGAAAGACGGCATCAACGATCATCTGATCACCGGCGCCCCCACCGTCAACCCCGACCGGCGCGGCACCAAGGCATGCTGGCGTTACGACCTCACCGTCGCCGCACACGGCACGGCCGAGGTACGACTGCGGCTCCACCGACCTCGCCCCGGCACAGTCCCCTCGCAGTGGTCCGGCCGCGCCTTCACCGAGGTGATCACCACCCGGCAACGGGAGGCCGACGAGTTCTACGCCGCCATCGCCGGACCCGATCTCGACGCCGAACGGGCCCGAGTGCTGCGTCAGTCCTGCGCCGGGCTGGTGTGGAGCAAACAGATCTATCCGTACAGCGTTAAGACCTGGCTGGACGGCGATCCGGCCGAGCCGCGACCACCGCAAGGCCACAGCACCGGCCGCAACGCGGGCTGGCGACACGTCGACGCGTTCGACGTGTTGGCCATGCCCGACCCGTGGGAGTACCCCTGGTTCGCCGCGTGGGACCTCGCCTTCCACACCATCTCGTGGGCGCACCTCGATCCCGGCGTTCGCCAAGTACCAGCTGCTGGTGCTGCTGCGGGAGTGGTTCCAGCACCCGAACGGGGCGCTGCCGGCGTACGAGTGGAGCTTCGACGACGTCAACCCGCCCGTCCACGCGCTCGCGGCGCTCCGGGTGTTCATGATTGATGGCGGCACCGACCTCGACTTCCTCGAGCGGGTCTTCCAAAAGTTGCTGCTCAACTTCACCTGGTGGCTCAACCGGCTCGACCCCGACGGCAACAACCTGTTCGGTGGCGGTTTCCTCGGCCTGGACAACATCTCACCCGTGGACCGCTCGCACCTGCCGCCCGGCTTCCGGCTCGAGCAGGCCGACGGCACGGCGTGGATGGCGTACTACTCGATTGCCATGCTGGCGCTGGCGGTCACCCTCGCCGAACGTGACAGCGTCTACGACGACATGGTCGTCAAGTTTGCCGAGCAGGCAGTTCTGATCATGGACGCGCTCCACGACAGTGGCTTCTACGATACCGACGACGGCTTCTTCTACGACCGGCTGATCGACCCCTCCGGAGCTGCCGAGTCGATCAAGGTCCACACCCTGGTCGGCGTCATCCCCGCGCTGCCGGCGATCTCGATGGACGCGCATGCCATCGCCCGGCTCCAGCGGCTGCGCAAGCGCTTCGCGACCCGGCTCCAGCAGGACCGTCCGATCCTGGGCTGGCGGATTCGCGGAACGGGCGAAGATCGCCGAATGCTGCTGTCGGTGGTTCCGCCGGATCGGCTCGCGCGAGTGTTCGCGACCTTGTTCGACGAGCAGGCGTTCCTGTCTCCGCACGGTTTGCGGTCGGTGTCACGGCGGCACTCGACGCCGTACCAGGTGCCCAACCTGCTCGGCGCGACCATCGACTACGAGCCAGCCGAGTCGACCACGGCCATGTACGGCGGCAACTCCAACTGGCGCGGGCCCATCTGGTTCCCCATCAACTACCTGATCATCCGCGCGCTCGTCCAGTACGACCAGTTCTTCGGGCCCGAGTACACCGTCGAGTACCCGACCGGGTCCGGAGAGCTGTATCGCTGCGCGAGCGTCGCCGGCGACCTGGCCGACCGGTTGATCGGGATCTGGCTGCCCGGCCCCGACGGCCGCCGGCCCGTCTTCGGCGACGTCGAAAGGCTGCAGACCGACCCGGCCTGGAAGGACAACCTGCCGTTCCACGAGTACTTCCACGGCGACAACGGCGCCGGTCTCGGCGCGATGCACCAGACCGGCTGGACGGCACTGGTCGCCGACCTCATCCTCGACCCGCCGCGTCGGCACCAACGGCTGATCTTCGACGAGCCCAGACGCCCCGACACCGCTGCCCAAGGACAGAGCGGAAGTCACGTCGACGCGGCTGAATGACGCGGCCCAACCACTGCCTGCGAGACCACCACCAGGCGCTCGCTGGCTGAGCCGAGCGGTCAGGCACCGAACCGGTGACGGCGCGGAGCGCGTTGCCCGTCGTCCCGGTCCGAACATCTTCGTGCTGAACTGGCCGCACGCCGCGGAGCGGCCAATCGATCTCGCCGCGCCGGGGTAGTGCGAATTGTGCGTAGTTGGGCCAGTATCAAGGTTGGCCACGGATGCCAATCAGGGCGCCCGTGCGTAACCAAGAATGAGGCGGACGATGACCCAGGCACCGACGACACGTACCGAGGACGCGGTCATTCTCGAGGAGATGTTCGTGCAGATCGCGCGGAGCGTGATCAGCGATGAGTCGACCCTGACATTGCAGGATGTTTCGCCGTCGACGTTGTACTTCTCCGACCGTCCCGAGCGAGTGGTTGGCCATATGACCACCGATCAGTTCGTCGAGCAGTGGTCCGAGGGTCCGAACAGCTTCTTGGAGGATCCACCCAACGCGGTTTTGTCCTACGTCGGTACGGGCGAGGACACCCCCTCCGATGCGGTTGTCGTTCTGCGCGATCCCGTGGTGTCGGGCAGCTCGCTCAGCTACTCCATCGAGGTACTCGACGGCACGGTGCCGGCTACCTCCCATGCGGTCACCTTGTTCATCGATCCGCTCGGCCGCCCACTGAGCCCGGTCTCCCTGGCCGGGATGAACCGCCGCAATCGGCGCCGCGACCGGCGCCGTTGAAACCCGGAGAGGTCCGGCACGCGGTGAAGCTGTCGGACCGATGACCCTCCAAGTCGAACTATGTGGTGGCGGGTTGAACAGATAGATGTTTCGACCCAGCGCCACAGCGGGTCGCGAGCGGCCCCGTCGATCGGTCGGCAGCGGTATGGGAACACCTTGGGAACGCGTGCGATCCCCACACGAAGGCGCATTCGTGGCTACAACGAAGGAGTCAGGCATGGAGAACGGTAGTGACACGGCACCCGGCGCGCAGGGTCAAGCGCGCAGCCGGTAGCCCCGAGTGGGGGGGGCAGTCGCGCTGTGCCGGCAGCGCGCATGGTTGCTCACCTGAGCGTCGAGGAACGGGTGGCTCGGGGGAAGGCGGCGCGCAACGAGGTTCCTCGGTCCAGCCACGGGCGTTGGGTGCCGGCCGATCACCGACCGGACCCGATCGCGCTGTTGGAGGAGCAGGCTGGGAGCGGGCGGGCGTCTTCGGAGACCAGGTCGTCGCCGCCGCCATGATCGACCGCATCGTCCACCACGCAGACGTCATCGCCCTCAAAGGCGCCAGCTACCGACTCCGGGACCGGCATCGACACGCTGCCCAGCATCAAAGCCGAGCAAGAATCTTTACACTGAAACCGTTCACTCTTCGACCGCCGAAATAGTCGAGCCTTCAAGCGCCGCCGACAGGTTCGGCACCAAGCCTGCACCAAGGCTAGGCGGCGAGCTACCCGACGGGCATCGAGCCGTCGGACATCTGGGCATTCGCTCAGCTGGAGAGCCAGTCCCGCCCGAAAACCGCAGATGAGGACACGAGTGCCGTCAGTGCTGGTCACTGCCGGCGCGGAGCCAGCACGGCGATCACCGGCGTCCCGTCGGGCGTGGACAAGGTAGTCGCAACGATGGCAGACCCGGGCGGAGTGCTTGCTGGGCGTGGTCGCCTGGGTGGTCGTCGGGAACGCCGGCGGCGAGGTAGTACCCGGCCGACCTAGGCCGATCCCGGAACGGGGCCGCGATGGCTCGACACATTGAACTCCCGCTGCAGCTTCAGGGCACTTCCGTGCACCCGGCTGCCATCGGAGGGCCGTGTCGTTTGAGCCACCGGACACAAGCTGACCGAACTCGGGGTGCGGGGCATACGCGAGGTGGAGGGGGCTGCTCACTCCCCCAGCCGGGGGGCGGGTCGACGGTGCAATAGTCGCCGCCCAGGTGCGTCGTCAGCTGAGCTGGACGCAGCTCAGCCCTTCTTCTTCAAGCACTGCGGTTGATCAAGATCCGGCCGCGACACAGCTGTGAAAGCCCGCACCACCGCCACTAGTGAAAGCCAGGTTGTGGTAGTCGTTGCCGGGTATTATCCCCGCTGGGTTTCAAGCAGGTCGTCAGCGGATAGCCGGGCCAGCGAAGCCGCGCCGCGACCTAGGTGGCCGGGAGACTCGGTAGGTTGGGGTGCGGGCGGTTTGGGCGGCTTGGCTCGCACGATCGCATCGCTCGGCGCGAGAACGACGCTTCCGTCGAGCGTGACCAGTGCAGGCATTGCTGTGGTTGCGGCCGGCCACGGGTCTGGAGGAACGGGTCGCGGCGCCGGGGATGGTGGATCGGGCTGGGTGATGCTGCTGCCCGGGCTCGGCGGTTGGGGTCGCGTGATGGTGGGGTCGACGTGGCTGGCCAAACTCGGGGCTGTGTCGACGCGCGGGACGCCCATGGATCCGAGGTCGAGCAAGTCGATGATGGTCCTTGGAATGGAGGCGTGCGAGTGCCATTGCGGGTCGATACCTTGACGAACTCGGCCGCCGAACATGAGCAACGGAATCCGCGAGCCGCCGATGGCCTGGAATCCTTGCGGGTGCTGTGCATCGACGGTCGTCTCGATGTCGGGGGTAGGGACCGAGTCGGTGTAGCCACCCCAGTCGTCCCAGGTGAGGATGAATGTTGTGTCGGCCCAGCCGCCCCCGTCGACGACGGCCTGGATCCGCTGCCACACATAGTTCTCGCCGTCAGTCACATAGTTGGGGTTGCTCTTTGACGGCGGATGCTCGTCATAGCCCGAAGGGCTCCACGCATAAACCAGCCGAGGCAACGTGCCTGCCCTCGCCATGGTGATGAATTCGCTCGGCGGATGAATGTTGGCTTTGGTCGCTGACGTCTCCAAGCTCTTGTAGTACTTCGTCGGGTAGCCCGAGTCGTCTGGAAAAGCGGCCCAACCCACGCCCGCAGCGTCGGCGACCCCGAAAATCGTCGGCAGGTCCCAGGTCGGATAGTTGCCGGTGAAGCTCGGGTTTTTCATGGTCGGCGTCTGCCCGCCCACAGCCAGCAAGTGCCCCGACGTCGAGTTCGACCCCACAGCGAAGTGGTGATCGCAGAACGTGTAGGTCTTGGCCAACCAGCTGTAGAACGGGATAACAACGTTATTGTCGACCTGCGCGGCGTACGCCGGATAGTCCCCAATCGCATAGTGCACCCACGCATTGCGGTCGTGCGGCTGGTCGAAGTTCGGTGCAGCCGACAACAGACCACCGCTGTTCGCCACAGCGGCACCCCACTGCCCCATCGTCGGGAAGTAGAAGTCGGTGGTCTTGTTCTCCTGCAGGAACACGATCACCCGATGACCCGGGTCCAGACCTAACTGCGCCACAGCACGGCCACTCTGCCTATTCGCCATCTTCGCCTCCCAGCGGGATGAAAAAACAAGCCGACACCATCCACGGTAGCCAACCCCGACACCCATCACTCACGGCCGAATGCCGCGATCCACTCAATGGCCACCACTGCCATCCATCCGACACCCGAATGGTGATGCTGCGCTCGGATGCCCGGCCTTGGCGGGCCGCTGCGAACACCAGAGCTGGTGCGGTCATGTGTCGAACTGCCTACGCCGTTCTAGGGGCGTTGCCGCCTCCCGGACCAGGCCGCCACGGCAACGACACTCAGCGCACGGAGAGCCGCCCGCGCCGACAAGCACACGTTCGGTATGCGGCAGCACCCTGGGCATTCCTCAGCGCGCGGGGCCTGCGTCCTCGGGGCGGTCGGAGTAAGGGCCGTCCGGGGGGCCCGCCGGCCGATCAACGCTGGGATCATCCGTAGGACCCCCGACAGCGGCCCCGTTGCCGCGGCCTACGGCGGGGTTGTTGCCGCGGCCTACGGCGGGGTCGTTGCCGCGGCCTACGGCGGGGTCGTTGCCGCGGCCTACGGCGGGGTCGTCGGTACGGTCCTGATATTCCGGATCCAGCTCCGCCGCCTTCTGCTGGAGACGTTCGGCCTCGGCACGTTGCCGGTCGGCCTCAACTGTGCCGACACGCGCTTCCCTCTGGGCCTCCGCAGCACGAAGCTCGGCCTCCGCCCGTGCACGGCGGGCCGCTGCCTCCTTCTCCTCAGCGCCAGCCTGCGCCGATTCGGCCTGCGCACTCAGTCGTCGAGCTTCTTCGCGATCGTCGCGGGCTTGGGCCAGCCGTCGCTCGCGGGCTCGGCCTCGCCGACGCATGCCGAGAACCAGCGCGGCGATGATCAGCAAAACGACCACCACGATGACCACGATGACGATCCAGTTCATGACATCCTCCTGATGCGCTTCGTACCCCCAGCCGTCGGGCGGAAAACTCCTGCCGTACGTCGGTGTGCTCAACCCGGCACAAAGGGCGGCGGCAAAGCATTACAACTTTCGACGAAAGAATGAAGTACTCGTGCAAGCTTCCGCCGCCGCCGGACGATCGGCTCGCACTGGGCTCATGGCAGCCAGCCACTCGAGCCGGACACGGCACATCGCGAAAGATCGGCTGGGCAACGACAAGCGAGCAGACGCCCCAACTCTCAGCTAGCAGTCTTCTCGCGAAGGGCAACGGCCCAATCCATACTCAACGGCCGAAGCCCGGGTCGGTTGGGTGCGCGGCAGGCCCCACCAGGCGAGAGCGCCGCTGTGGCGCTAGAACCAATATTTTCGGCCGCCGACCGCCCGACCGGTCGCACCGAGAATCCAGAACACGATCCCCACCACGATCAGCAGGATGCCGATGTACCACAAGATCGAGATGTGGAGCAGAAACCCCAACACCAACAAGATGACACCCAGGATGATCACGAAACTCCCCTTTCTCGAGGCTGCGCCCCCAAGAATCGCTGGTCAATCCGACACTACCCGTCGCTGGCCGAGCCAAACGCCGACTCGCTGGCGGACACGGCGGCGGCGTCTCCTCGGTCCGCGACGTGATGATTCGGAGACTGTCCCCCATGCGGTCACGACTGGCGGGAGCACGTCCCACCGGTCGGCGAATGCAGCGAGTGCCGTCACGAGATTGGGCACGAGGAAGAGGCGCGTGAGCTGACGAACGAATGCCCCCAGTTTGCCCCCCAAGGTCTCTCGTTCGATTCGTACTCGACGTTTCGACGATCCAAACTGGACGTTGACCAGGGATAATGCTGGTGGAGCTATGGGGATTCGAACCCCAGACCTCTTCCATGCCATGGAAGCGCGCTACCAACTGCGCCATAGCCCCGCGGTGCGTTCAGGGCGGCTCGAGCCGCCTGAGCGCCTGGTCGATGTTACAGGCTCGCGGTGCGGAGGTGAAATCAGACGCACGACACATGCTCCGCGGTGGGCGGGCAGATCCAGATCGCACGCTCAGCATGATCGAATCCCGTCGATGACGGAGCATCTGCCGCCGAGTGGCCGCCCGGGTCAGCTGCGCGGGGCGGTGATGTTGTAGTCGGCGATCCGCCAGTAGTCGCCACTGCGGTGGCGTTCGACGCTGATCCAGCCGCAGTTGTGCAGGCTGCCGAGAGCGCGCCAGGTGTCGTTCGGCAGGCCGACCAGCTGGCACACGCCGACCTTGCCGGCCAGGCCGTGCATCACCACCACGACGGTCGACCCCGGAGCAGCCCGGGACCCGATCTCGGCGAGGGCCTCCGAGGCCCGGGCGGCCACCTCGGCGACGGTCTCACCGGTCGGCGACCGACGTACGTCCTCGCCGGCGAGATAGCGCGCGGCCTCGGCCGGATCCAACCGACCGAGCGCCTCGTCGATGGTCAGCCCCTCCCAGGTGCCGACGTTGATCTCGCGCAGCCGCGGATCGGTCCGCACGGCCAGCCCGGTCAGCCGGGCCAGCGGCTCGGCCGTCTGCCGGGCGCGGGAGAGGTCGCTGGCCACGATCTCAGCCGGCGCGAGCTCGGCGAGCACGTCCGCGGCCCGCTCGGCCTGGGCCAGACCTCGAGTGTCCAGCGGGATGTCCGCCTGGCCCTGGAACCGCCCGGACGCGTTCCAGGCCGTCCGGCCGTGTCGCAGGACGACGAGCTGGGCAGCCGTCACCGACGTACGTCCACCCCGAGGTCGATCCGTGGGCAGTCGTGCCACAGCCGTTCGAGCGCGTAGTACTGCCGCTCGTCGCTGTGCTGGACGTGGACCACAAGCTCCAAGAAGTCCAGCAACACCCAACGGAGCTGCCGATCCCCCTCGCGCCGGACCGGTTTCACACCAATCCCCCGCAAGGCCTCCTCGATCCCGTCCACGACCGCCCCGACCTGGCGCTCGTTGGAAGCGGTGATCACCAGGAACACGTCGGTGATCGCCAGCTGCTCGGACACGTCGTACGCCACGATGTCGGTACCGAGCTTGTCGGCCGCGGCGGCCGCGGCCACCCTGGTCAGTTCGAGCGCCTCCTCGGTGGCGGTCATCGAGTCGCTCCAGAGATGTTGATCATGATCAGATTTCCTGTCCGGTGAGTGATTCGCGGTAGAGACCGCGCTTGGCGATGTATTGCACGATGCCGTCCGGCACCAGGTACCAGATCGGATCATCGCTCATCGCCCGCTGGCGGCAGGTGGTGGACGAGATGGCCAGCGCCGGGACCTCCATCAGGGTGATCCGATCGGGAGGCAGATTCTCGATCGCCGGTTGGTGCAGCTCGACCCCGGGCCGCGTACAGCCGACGAAATGGGCAAGATCGAACAGCTGGTCCACCCCGCGCCAGGTGAGGATCTGGGCCAGCGCGTCCGCACCGGTGATGAAGAACAGGTCAACGTCCGCGCCGCGCTCGGTCTGGAGATCGCGCAGGGTGTCCACCGTGTACGTCTCCCCCGGCCGGTCGATGTCCACCCGGCTGACGGTGAACCGCGGGTTGGACGCAGTGGCGATCACGGTCATCAGATAGCGGTCCTCGGCCGCGCTCACCCGACGATCGACCTTCTGCCAGGGCTGTCCGGTGGGGACGAACACCACCTCGTCGAGAGCGAACCGTCCGGCGACCTCGCTGGCCGCCACCAGGTGGCCGTGGTGGATCGGGTCGAAGGTGCCACCCATCACGCCGAGCCGGTAGCGCTCGTCCGGCAGCGAGCGGCGACGGGCGAGACCGGTCGCGCCGTTGGGAACCTGTTCGGACAATGGGAGGCGGGTTGCCCTAGCTGTGCGGGCGACCCTTGCCGATCGCCAGAGTGATCAACATCAGGATGGAGAGAAGGCCGAAGGCGATCAGCCCGTAGCCCCAGGCCGGAATCGGCAACGGGTTCGCCAGGGTCTCGAGCGCGGTCAGTGCCAACACCATGCTCGGCAGCCTATCGCGTCAGGCGCGGACCTGCCCCGAGCCGGTCACGACGTACTTGGTCGAGGTCATCTCCGGCAGCCCCATCGGTCCGCGGGCGTGCAGCTTCTGGGTCGAGATGCCGATCTCGGCCCCGAAGCCGAACTCACCCCCGTCCACGAAGCGGCTCGACGCGTTCACCAGCACCGCGGCCGCGTCGACCTCGGCGGTGAACCGTTGCGCAGCGTGCTGGGAGTCGGTGACGATGGTCTCGCTGTGCCCGGTCGAGTAGCGCCGGATGTGGGCCAGCGCGTCGTCGAGCGAGTCGACCACAGCCGCGGCGATGTCCAGCGATAGGTACTCGGTGGCGAAGTCCTCTTCCGACGCGGGAGTCACGTCGCCGAAGGCCGCGATCCGGTCGTCGCCGTGCACCGTCACCCCCGCGTGGTCGAGGGCCGCCAACGCCGCGGGTACGAACCGGGGCGCCACGTCGGCGTGCACGAGCACGGTCTCGATCGCGTTGCAGACACTGGGCCGCTGCACTTTCGCGTTGAGCAGGATCGCCAGCGCACGGTCGAGGTCGGCGGAGGCATCGACGTACAGGTGGCAGTTGCCGACCCCGGTCTCGATCACCGGGACCTGCGAGTTCCGGACGACCGTCTCGATCAGCCCGGCACCGCCCCGCGGGATGAGCACGTCCACCTGGCCGCGGGCCGCCATCAGCTCGGCGGTCACCTCGCGCGGCCCGAGGACCAGCTGGATCGCGTCCGCCGGCAGATCGGCGTCGACCAGCCCGGCCTGCAGGGCCGCGACGATCGCTGCGTTGGAGGCGGCGGCGCTGGACGAGCCGCGGAGCAGGGCGGCGTTGCCGGACTTCAGACAGATCCCGCCGGCGTCGGCGGTCACGTTCGGCCGCGCCTCGTAGATGATGCCGATGACCCCGAACGGGACGCGGACCTGCCGGATCTCGACGCCCTGCGCGGTCGTCCACCCCCGGACCACGTCGCCGACCGGATCGGGCAGCCCGGCGAGCTGGCGGAGCCCGTCGACCATGCCGGCAATTCGGTCCGGAGTGAGCCGGAGCCGGTCGATCAGTGCCGCGCTGGTGCCGTTCTGCTCGGCCCGAGCGACGTCGATCGCGTTGGCCTCGAGGACGGCGGTCTCTGCCTTGGCGAGCGCGTCGGCCATCGCCTCCAGCGCCGCGTCCTTTGTCGCCCGACTGGCCTGGGCCAGCACGAAGGACGCGGTCCTGGCCCGTTCGGCCTGCTCAGCCACGCTCATCACATCTCCAGTTCGCTCGCGCCCGATTCTAGGCGGAGCCGCTCAGGCGGACAGGTCCGCGAGCCGGGCCCGGACGACGCCGGAGCGGCGCAGCCCCGCCCAGATGAGGTTGGCCATCATCATCGCCCCGAGGGCGGTCGCGCAGAGCATGATCGATGTCTCGCCGACCAGCATCGCCCAGCCGAGCCACAGGATCTGGTTGACCACGTTCAGCACGAGGAAGCTGAGCGAGACCGCGCGTACGTCGGTGGAGATCACCAGCGCCCGGAACTGGGCCAGCTGGGTGAAGGTCGACGGGATCAGCGCGGCGATCGCGAACACCACGGGACCGGTCCAGACATCCAGGCCGATCGACACCGCGCCGAGGGCGATCCCGGGCGCCAGCGTGGCCCACGGCGAGAGCCTGCGCTCCAGGATGAGTCGGCACAAGATGATGCTGGTGATGATCAGGTAGCACAGGTTCGGCAACCAGATGTTGGCGTGTCCGGTGAGAAAGCCGTGGGACAGCCAGGCGATGTTCGCGCCCAGGGTGGCCTGCCAGGCCGGCGCGGACAGCCCAGCGGTGCTCCGGGTCCGGAACAGACGGATGACTTGGGGCAGCGCGACGCCGGCACCCAGCACGGCGGCGGCCCAGCCCAGGGCCTCGATGAACACTTTCGACTTACTTTCTTCGGCTGCTGCCGCGGACGCGAAACGGGTGACGAGGCGGACCTCGTGACGGTGGCTTGGGCGCGCGGCACTGCGCAGAAACGAGCTCATGGGGGACGCCGTCTGACCGAGTTCATCGGGGTTCGGACAGCACTAGCGTAGGGCCTCGGAGGCCTCCTGACAAAAACGATTCAGAAGCGTGTCGCAAACTCTGACGACGGCGCCTCTCGGCCACATCTTCGGCAGTCCGCATCTGCCGAGCGGAGCAATCAAGCTCGCCTCCAGTAGCCGACGATGTCGAAGCGGACGGGCTTCCAGCCCAGCTCGTGCCGGACGTACCGACGGATGTCGCGGGAGCAGGCCGCCTCGCCGGCCATCCAGACATAGCCCCGGCCGGCCGGCAGCGAGAACTCCCGGGCCGCCGCCGCCAGCGGACTGGCCGAGGCCACCGGGTCGCGATGGAACACCCAGGAGATGTCGGCGGCAGCCTCGACCGGCAGCACACACTCCGGATCGGGTGCCTCCAGGAGCGCGTACGCACGCACGCCGGACAGCGACTCGAGGATCCGGCAGGCGGCGGGCAGACCGGTCTGGTCGGCGACCACCAGCACCCAGTCGGTGTCGTCCGGCGGCTCGAACCGCCCGTTCGCGGCCGAGACGGTGATCCGGTCTCCCGCGACCGCCTGCTCGGCCCAACGGGTGGCGACACCGTCGTCGTGGATCACGATGTCGATGGTCACCTCCCCTGCGTCCGGATCCCATCGGCGAACGCTGTACCAGCGGTCGAGCGGATCGGGACCGGCGGCGCCGACTGCCTCGGCCGGGACGAAGATCCGCAGCCACTCGTCGGGATGACCGCTGGAGGTGAAGCCCGCCAGACCGGACCCGCCGAGCCTGAGCCGCCGCATCACCGGGTTCAGCAACGTCGTTGCCGATCACCTCGGCGGCGAAGACCCGATTGTCGCGGTCGACCACGAGCTGGGCTCCTCACCGGCACAGCGCAGCGCCGAGACGTCGGACGTACGGTCGGCAAGAGTAGTGCCGAGCGCCCCACAACGGGGCGCGCGAACCCGCCCGCAGGTGACAGGATGGCCCCGAATGCGCATCCGAGAGAGCTGAGGGTCGGTTGACCAGGCTGGTGCTGCCCGATCACCTGACGGTGTTGATGTCGGGCCAGCCCTACATCGACGTCGTCGGGACGGCCGATCCGTGGCGCATCCCGACGGGCTGGTGGGAGCGGACCCGGGCCCGGATCGCCGAGCTGGTCGCCGACCCGCGGGCGGGCGCCACCCAGCACTGGACCGGCTGGCCGGACGACACCCGCGACGTGGCGCCGTTCCTGCAGAACGTGGCGATGTCGCTCGGCGGCTACGTCGCCATCTACGCCGGCGAGTACGCGCAGTTCCCCGAGCAGCTCGTCGAGGACTATCTGGCGCCGGAGCAGCGCCGCGAACCGCTGGCGGCCCGCAACTGGTACATGACCGACGGTGAGTGGCCGCTCTTCCTGCTGAAGTACGCCGGTGCCGAGCCGGCAGCCAGGCTCGACGCGCTGCGGCTGTCCGCGGACTGCGTCCGGCTGCTCGCCGAGATCGGTCCGCTGGCGGCCCGGGGCCGGGCGCTGCTCGCGATCTACGACCGGGTCCTCCAGACCCCGCAGCTGTCCGACCTGCACGCCCGTTCCGGCTTCCCCGAGATCAGCCGACTGTGGCGGCACTCGCTGCTGACCGAGCAGGAGTACGCCGTGCTGCCCGAGCTCGCCGGCTGGGCGGCGGCGCTGGCCTGGTCGTACGAAGGGCTGGAGGCGGCGCACACCCATATCTCCGCCGTGACCGCCCGGCCCGAGTCGCTGCACGAGATCGTCGCCTCGATGGCCCTGCGCGGACGGACTCGAGACTCTGCCGGCGGGGCTCGCGGTCGCGGTCGGATCGGAACGTTTCACCGCGATCGCCGCTGCGTTCGAGGCGCGCAGCCACGGTTTCGACGGCGCCGAGTGGCTGCAGGAGAATCGGGGCTGGCTCGCGCGCGGCATGCTGGCCGGGGAGATCGACGCCTGCCGCGCCTGGTTGGCGATGGCCGCGCAGGTCTCCCGGGTCGTCGCCGGGCTGCCCGGGCCGCCGTCGCCCTCGGCGTGCCCGGACACGATCGGATTCATGACCGACGTCGAGGAACTGTTCAGTGTCCGGCGGGCCCACAATCCGCTGGTCCAGAGCTTCGCCGCGCGGCGGGCGGATCTGTCGGTCCCACCGGCGACCCACGCGGGCATCGAAGCGCAGGACGTCGAACCGCCGCGGGCCCGGCGGCTCAGGTCGGAGGAGAACGAGGAGGACGACGAGATCGAGTCGATTCCGAAGGTCGAGATCGGCGATCCGCAAGGCGAGCTGGCCGAGCTGATCGGGCTGGATCCGATCAAGGAACGGGTACGTCGGTTGGTGGCTGAGGCCAAGGCCGATCAGATCCGGCTGGCAGCCGGGATGCCGCCGTCGGACCGTTCCCGACACATGGTGTTCGTCGGCAACCCCGGCACCGCGAAGACGACGATCGCCCGGCTGCTGGCCCGGATCTACGCCCAGCTCGGGCTGCTTGCCAACGGGCACCTGATCGAGGCCAGCCGGGTCGACCTGGTCGGACAGTACGTCGGGCAGACCGCGCCCCGGGTCCGCCGGGTGTTCAACCGCGCCTCGGGCGGGGTGCTGTTCGTCGACGAGGCGTACGCGCTCATCCCGGCCGACTCGCACCGCGACTTCGGCGTCGAGGCGGTGGCGACCCTGCTCAAGTTGATGGAGGACCGGCGCGACGAGGTCGTCGTGATCGTGGCCGGCTACCCGGACGAGATGACCCGCTTCCTGACCTCGAATCCTGGACTTGCGTCGCGGTTCCCGAAGACGCTGACCTTCACCGACTACGACGACACCGATCTGCTGGCGATCTTCACTGTGATCGCGGAGAAGCAGGGCTTCCGGCTCGGTGAGGGAGTGGCGGAACGGTTCACCGCGCTGCTGCCCGATCCGCGGCCGGCGAACTTCGGGAACGGCCGGTTCGCCCGGAACGTGTTCGAGGAAGCCGTCTCGATCCAGGCCGAGCGGCTCGTCGAGTTGGCCGATCCGACGGCCGAGGACGTACGCATGCTGCTGGCCGAGGATCTGCCCGTCGAGCCGCCGGATCCGCCCCGGCTGTCGGGGATGTACCTGTAGTAGCCGGAGGCGAGGCGCACCCTCGCCGGTCCCTCGCTTCTGCCGCTTCTGCCGCTTCTGCCGCTCCTCCCCGGATCCGCGACTGTCGACTTGGGACAGCCGACACCGGCGTGTCGGTGCACCAGGTCGACAGTTTCCGGTGACAGTTTCGGGCGCAGCCGGTCGGGAACGGGTCAGCGGGTCAGGACGACCAGGGCGTCGCGGTGGACGGCGGTACGGTCGTACCCCTCCCCCAGCTCGGCGGTGAGCTCGCGGGTGGTCCGGCCCAGCAGGCTCGGCAGCTCCTCGGAGTCGTAGTTCACCAGTCCGCGAGCTACCACCGTCCCGTCCGGCGCGACCAGGTCGACCGGCTCGCCGATGGCGAAGGTGCCGGTCACCTTGGTGATCCCCGCCGGCAGCAGCGAGGCCTTGCGCTGTACCACCGCCCGGACCGCGCCGTCGTCGAGATGCAGCTCGCCGCGGGCGTCCGTGGCATGGGCCAGCCAGAGCAGCCGGGTCGGCCGGCGCTTTCCGGTGGGATGGAACAGGGTGCCGACGGCCTCGCCGGTCAGCGCCCCGGCGACCTGGTCGGCGGAGGTGAGCACCACCGGAATCCCTGCCGAGGTGGCGATCCTGGCGGCCTCGATCTTGGTCACCATGCCGCCGGTACCGACCGCGGAGCCACGTCGGGATACGTCGACGGCGGCCAGGTCTGCCTCGGAGCGTACGTCGGTGACCCGGCGGGAGTCAGCCAGCTTGGGATGACCGGTGTAGAGACTGTCCACGTCGCTGAGCAGCACCAGCGCGTCGGCATGCACCAGGTGGGCGACCAGCGCAGCCAGCCGATCGTTGTCGCCGAACCGGATCTCGTGGGTGGCGACCGTGTCGTTCTCGTTGACGACCGGCACCACCCCCAGCTCGAGCAGTCGTCCGAACGTCCGGTACGCGTTGCTGTAGTGGCTGCGCCGGGTCACGTCGTCGACGGTCAGCAGCACCTGCCCGACCTCCAGCCCGAAGCCGGAGAAACGGTGCGTGTAGTGCCCCATCAGCAAGCCCTGGCCGACCGATGCGGCCGCCTGCTGGGTGGCCAGATCCTGCGGCCGAGCCTTCAGCCGGAGCGGACCCAGGCCGGTCGCGATCGCGCCGGACGACACCAGGACCACCTCACGACCCGCCAGCCGAGCCGCGGCCAGCGCGCCGACCAGCTGCTCGATCCGGTCCGGGTCCAGGCCACCGGTCGCCGTGGTCAACGACGACGAGCCGATCTTGACCACGACCCGGTGCGCGTCGCCGATCTCCGGCCGGTCCGTCGTCCCGCTCACCGCTCGCGTCCGGTGCGGCGGGTCCGTCCGAAAACTGTTGAGTTGGGACAGTCGGCGTCGGCGTGTCGCTGCCGCAACTCGACAGTTTCCGGAAAAGGCGAGGGCGGGGAGGCCCGGAGGTCAGGCACCCGCGTCGGCCTTGTCGGCGTCGTCGTCAGACTCCTTGCGGGCGTGGTACTCCCGGTCCAGCTCGCGGCGCCGCTGGGCGGCGGGCCGCTGGGAGTCCAGCCGGTTGTCCTCGCCACGGCGGCTGAGGATCTCCGCGCCGATGTCGATCTGCGGGGCGAAGTCGAAGACCACCGCATCCTCGCCCCCGATCGCCACCCCGTCGCCGGCGCGGGCGCCCAGCTCGAGCAGCTTGTCCTCGATCCCGATCCGGTTCAGCCGGTCGGCCAGATAACCGACCGCCTCCGGGTTGCCGAAATCTGTCTGCCGAACCCATCGTTCCGGCTTCTCACCGTCCACCCGCCAGAGCTCGTTCTCGCGGCGGATGGTGAACTCGGTGTGCCCGGCCCGCGAGCCGACCGGCCGTGGCCGGAGCACGATCCGCGGCGGCGCCGGCGGCAGGGTCGCGCGCCGCTCGGCCACGATCTCCGCCATCGCGAACGTCAGCGCCTGCAGCCCGGCGCCGCTCTTGGTCGATACCGGGAAGACCCGCAGGCCACGGGCCTCCAGCTCCGGACGTACGAGGTCGGCCAGCTCTCCCGCGTCCGGTACGTCGATCTTGTTCAGCGCCACCAGCCGCGGCCGGTCCGCCAACCCGCCGTGGGCGGTCAGCTCGGCCTCGATCACGTCCAGATCGGTCAGCGGATCCCGCCCCGGGTCGAAGGTCGCGCAGTCGATCACGTGGACCAGTGCGGCACAGCGCTCGATGTGCCGCAGGAAGTCGAAGCCGAGCCCGCGGCCCTCGCTGGCGCCCTCGATCAGACCGGGTACGTCGGCCACGGTGTACGTGACCTCGCCGGCGATGACCACTCCCAGGTTCGGCACCAGCGTGGTGAACGGGTAGTCGGCGATCTTCGGCCGGGCCCGGGAGATGGCCGCGACCAGCGACGACTTGCCGGCGCTCGGGAAGCCGACCAGGCCGACATCGGCGACGACCTTCAGCTCGAGAGTGATGACCCGGGCGTCGCCGTCCTCGCCGAGCAGCGCGAAGCCGGGGGCCTTGCGACTGTTCGAGGCCAGTGCGGCATTGCCCAGGCCGCCTCGGCCGCCGGCGGCGACCACCAGCTCGGCGTCGGCGCCGGTCAGGTCGGCCAGCTCCTCGCCGGTCTCGCGCGTCGCTGACCACCGTTCCGTCGGGGACCGCGAGCACGACGTCCTCGCCGTTGCGCGCCGTTGGCGTGGTCGCCCCGGCCGGGCTGGCCGTTGGTGGCCCGGCGATGCGACTCGCGGTGGTACTCCACCAGCGTGGTCAGGCTCGGATCGACCCGGAGAATCACCGAGCCGCCGTCACCGCCGTTGCCGCCGTCCGGGCCGCCGAGCGGCTTGAACTTCTCCCGGTGGACCGACGCACAGCCGTGGCCGCCGTTGCCGCCGTACGTGTGCAGGGTGACCCGGTCGACGAAACTGGGAATCGCCACGGCGAGTCACCTTCTCTCAGGCGTGGAATCGAGCACGGATCGGAAATGCGATGAGGGTGGCCCCGTCCGGGACCACCCTCATCAGCTGTCTTGGTATGGGCCGGGACTCACTCAGCCGCGGCCGGCGCCACGTTGATGACCCGTCGACCCCGGCGTGAGCCGAACTCGACCTGACCGGCGACCAGCGCGAAGAGCGTGTCGTCGCTACCGCGTCCGACGCCGTCGCCGGGATGGAAGTGGGTGCCGCGCTGGCGAACGATGATCTCGCCGGCGTTGACCTGCTCGCCGCCGAACCGCTTGACGCCCAGCCGCTGGGAGTTGGAGTCACGACCGTTGCGGGTCGAGGACGCGCCCTTTTTGTGTGCCATCTGACTGCCTCAGCTCTCGATCCCGGTGACCCGCACCTGGGTGTACTTCTGGCGATGACCCTGGCGCTTGCGGTATCCGGTCTTGTTCTTGTACTTGATGATCCGGATCTTCGGACCCTTGGTCTCGGCCAGCACCTCGGCCGTGACGGTCGCGCCGGTCACGTCGGTGGTGACGGTCTCTCCGTCGACCAGCAGGAGCGGCTGCAGGCTGACACTCGAACCGGCCTCGCCGGAGGTGCGGTCGATCTCGAGGACGTCGCCGACCGCGACCTTGTGCTGGCGTCCGCCACTGCGCACGATCGCGTACACGCCTGACCTACTCTCGTTCATCGGGTTTCTTGCCGTGGTGATTGGGCGCACACGACCGATCGGTCGGAAGCACACCGAAGGTCTAGGTTACGCGGCGCCCCAAGGCGGGTCAAACCGTGCTGTCCGGCTCGCGCCCGACGCCCGTCGGGAAGTCGAATTTTCCGGCGGCGAGGACATCCGGCGCACTAGCGTTGGGCCCGTGCCTTGCCGCTGATCACCGCGACGACGTACCTCACCCCCCTGCGGGAGGGCGGGTCGCTGCCCGGGCTGGTCGAGGCCGACGACTCGGGGACGTACGTCGTCAAGTTCACCGGCGCAGGCCAGGGCACGAAGGCACTGGTCGCGGAGATCGTCGTCGGCGAGCTCGGCCGCCGGCTGGGCATCCGGGTGCCGGACCTGGCGCTGATCGAGATCGACCCCGAAATCGGGCGGCGCGAACCGGACGAAGAGGTCCAGGACCTGATCAACGCAAGTCGCCGGGCTGAACCTGGCGATCGACTTCCTGCCGGGCTCGGTGGGGTACGACCGCAGCTTCGACATCGACCCGGCCGACATCGCGCCGATCCTCTGGCTGGACGCGTACGTCGCCAACGTCGACCGCAGTGCCCGCAACACCAATCTGCTGATCTGGCACCGCACACTGTGGGCGATCGACCACGGCGCGTGCCTGCGCTTCCACCATGCCTGGGGCTCGCCCGAGGCGTTCGCCCGGTCGCCCTACAACTACGGCGACCACGTGCTCGCCGGCCGGGCCAACCCGCGGAGGATGCACGACCGGCTCAGCGAACGGGTCACCGCGAACCTGCTGGACGAGGTCCTCGACCTGGTGCCGGACGCCTGGTTGCTGCCCGATCCGGACCGGCCGGATCCCAACACGCCGGCGGATCCCGCGGAGGCCCGGGCGGCCTACCGGACCTACCTGGCGATGCGGCTGGCCGCCGCCGAACGGTGGTTGCCGTGAGCCGGCGATACGCCTTCCAGTACGCCGTGTTGCGTGCCGTCCCACGGGTGGACCGCGGCGAGTTCGTCAACATCGGGGTGATCCTGTACTGCCAGCAGCTGGAGCTGCTCCGGGCCGCGGTCGCTCTGGACGACGTACGCCTCCGCGCGCTCGACCCCGAGGTGGACGTGGAGGCCGTCCGGATCGCGGCCCGGGCCACGGTCTCGGCCTGCCGCGACGGGATCGGGTCGGCCCGGGAGAACACCGGTCTGGCCACCCGGTTCGGCATGCTGGTGGCCCCGCGCAGCACGGTCGTCCAGCCGTCGCCGGTGCACGCCGGGATGAGCCCGGATCCCGACCAGACCCTGATCGAGCTGATGGGCCGGCTGGTCGGCCAGCCCCCGCCGGGCGGCCGGGGCCGGGTCAGGGCGCCCGGCTCCGACCCGACCGCCTGAGCGTCGCCGGCTCCGAGCTCCGGCACGGGTCCGCAGCCCGGCGCTGCCGCAGCGCCACCCGCATCAGCAGCTCGGAGGCGATCCGCGCCGTCTGGGTCGGCGGTACGCGGCGGGCCTGCCAGCCGACCAGGCTCCCGCCGCGGTCAAGCGTCGAGGCCAGTGACACCCCGTCGAGCAGCGCCTCGCACGCACCGCGTCCCAGGTTGGGTGTCATCGCGTGGGCCGCGTCGCCGATCACGACGTACCGACCGCGCGCGTAGCGGGCCATCGGCGGGGCCACCCACAGTCTGTTGGCGAGAACCTCCGGGCCGGCCACCGCGAGCAGATCACGGATCGCCGGCGCCGCGTCGGCGAACAGGGCACGGGCCTCGTCGACCACCTCCGCCGGATCGAGCGGTTCGCCGCCCAGCCGGCTGGCCTGGGCGGAGAACCAGTACGTCCGCATCCCGCCCACCGGCGCGATGCCGAACAACCGGCCAGGACCCCAGTACTCCCCCACGTGCTCCGGACGAGGCGATCCCGCGACGAGTCCGCGCAACGCGATCCAGGGCGTGGCTCGACGATCCTCGCTCTGCCCTGACCGCCCGCGGACCAGCGCCCGGACCTGGCTGCCGACCCCGTCGGCGCCGACGACCAGGCCGGCGTCCAGCCAGTCCGGCTCGGTCACCCGGGCGGTCACCCGGCGGACCGCTGCGGGAACGGCCGACTCGAGCGCGGCGAGCAACGCGGCCCGATCGACCATCAGCAGCGCGACGCCGCGGGTCCGGATCGGCCGACGGCCGTGTAAGTCCCGGACAGCGCCGCCGCGGACGTACCAGCCGGTCGCTCGGACCTGCTCGAAGATCCCGAGCGTGCGGAGCGCGCGTGCCGCCGACGGCCAGATGCCCAGGGCGCTGCCGCCGGCCGCCCGGTGGGGCGTGGCCTCGTACACGGTGACGTCGAACCGGCTCGGATCTAGCCGGGCCGCGACGGCCAGGCCGGCGATCCCACCACCGACGACTGCGACCCGGCGCCTCACCGAGGCACCAGGGATACGCCGCGCAGCCGTTGGACGGCGAGGAACAACGCGATCATCAACAGACCGGTGTACACGTCGTTCTCGAACCAGCCGAACACGGTCTGCTGGGCCACCGTGAACGTCGTCGGGTACCAGAACACCGCGACGCCGACGAGCACGGCGAGATACCCCGCCAACACCCACTGCGCCACCCGACCCGGCCGGCGGGCGAGGATCGCCGAGCCGAAACCGAGTGCGTAGAAGATCCAGGCCGCCGGGGTGGTCACGGTGAACCGGGGGTCTCCGAGCCCGACCGCGGCCGAGTAGACGGTGTGTCCCGCGGACAGCGTGAACGCGGCGACCAGGATCCAACTGATCTGGCGACCGTACGCCCGACGGCGCTCGACGGCGCTCGCCGGGGTCGTTGCGTGTTCGATGGTGGTCATCAGCTTCTCCTTGTGCTCGGACTGGCCGTGTGATCGGACTGGCTGCCGACGGTCTCGACAGCGTGCCTCCACCCTGTCGCCGAAGCGGCGTCCGCGGTCACCCACACTCGCCCCACGCTGCCGGAGCACTGGGGCGGCTCGGGCCTGGCCAGCAGGCGGCGGGTGCCTGCGCCGCAAAGCACGGACACCACTGCCCGGAAGCACTATGGTCGGGCCGTGGCCGGCCCTCCTCGATCATTCGGCGAGCTGCTTCGCGGGCTACGCGTGCGGAACGCGTTGTCCCAGGAGGAGCTGGCCGAGCGGGCGGGCCTGACCGTGAAGGCCGTCGGCGCACTGGAGCGCGGCGAGCGGACCCGGCCGTACCCGCACACCGTCCGCGCGCTCGCGGATGCTCTCGGGTTGGACGAGCCGGACCGAGCCGCGCTGATCGGCAGTGTTCCCAGCCGCACGAGCAGTCCGCCGAACGGCACCGCGGCACCGCCGAGCGCCGCCCCGGACCGCCCCGCCGCCGGGCAGATCGGCCCGGAGGTGCCCGGCCCCGCGCTCGCCGGGCCGCCGATCGGCCGGGAGAACGTGCTGGCCGAGCTGGCGACCGGCTTGGGCGTCGGCCGGCACCGGCTCGCCACCCTCGTCGGCCCGGGCGGGGTCGGCAAGACCACGGTGGCAATCACCGCGAGCAGCCGGCTGGCCGACGAATACGCCGGCGGCGTGGTGTTCGTCGACCTCGCTCCGCTCGGCTCGGCCGAGCTGATGCTGGCCGGCGTCGGCCGGGCCTTCGGACTGCCCGAGTCGAGCGGGAACGATCCGACAGCCGGCACGATCGCGGCCCTGAGCGGTCGCCACGCGCTGCTGGTCCTGGACAACCTGGAGCACCTGCTCCCCGCGGCGCCGGCCATCGCCGAGCTGCTGGCCAGCTGCCCCGACCTGGTGGTGCTGGCCACCAGCCGCGCGCCGCTCCGGCTCCGCGGCGAGTGGGTCGTCGCCGTGCCACCGCTGCCCGTACCGATCGCCGACGACGTCGAAGCGATCGCGTCGTCGCCGGCCGCCCGGCTGTTCCTGGACCGGGCGGAGCTCGCCGGCGGATCGGTCCGGCTCGACATCGACGCCGCGGCGGTCGCCGAGATCTGCCGGCGGCTGGACGGTCTGCCGCTGGCTCTGGAACTGGCCGCAGCCCAGACCCGGACACTACCGCCTCGCGACCTGCTAGACCGGCTCGACCGGCTGGCCACCTCCGCCGGGCCGCGGGATCTGCCGGCGCGGCATCGCACGCTCGACGCCACCCTGGACTGGAGCTTCGAGCTGCTGGCGCCGCGCGAGCAGGAGTCCTTCGCCCAGTTGTCCGTCTTCGGCGGGAGCTTCGGGCTGGCCGCCGCCGAGGCGGTGCTCGGGAACATTTCCGATCCGGTGGCCGCCCTCGAGGTGCTCATCGATCAGGCGCTGGTGACCAGGGTCGCCGGTTCGGGCGGCCGGGCCAGATTCCGGCTGCTGCAACCCGTCCGGGAGTACGCCGCCCGCCGACTGACGTCGTACGGTCCACAGCTCGCGGGACCCACCCGGAACCGCCATGCCCGGTTCTTCGCGCAGTTCGCGGACGACCTGAGGCGCGCGCTGCACGACGACCGGCTGCTGGCGGCCCTTGACCAGGTGGAGCTCGAGCACACCGAGCTGCGGCTGGCCGTGGAACGGCTGCGGGCCACAGGTCACGTCGACGACGCAGCGGGCATGGTCTGGAGCCTGTGGCTCGGGCTGGCCCTGCGCGGTCATGCCCGCGAGGCGCTGGAGTGGCTCGCGGCGCTGCCAGACCCGGAGCTGACGATGTCGGGAGCCGCCCGCGCCTCGGTGGCACGAGCCGGGCTGCGGCTGGTCGGCGGCGACATCGCCCGGATGGGCGTCGACGCCGCACGAGCATCGGGGGCGGCCGCGGGGCTGGACGGTGAGCCCGAGCTGCGGGCCGAGATCGATCTGGTGGCCGGTCTCGCCGCCGTCTTCGACGACCGGGCCGAGGAGGCCGGCCGGTTGCTGAGCGGGCTGGCCGCACGGACCGGGCCGTCGTTCCTGGCCTGGCACCACGCCCACGCCGTCGCCGGGCTGGCTCAGTGCGAACTGGTGATCCGTTCCGACGACGGGAGCCTGCCGTTCGACGATCCGGCGGATCCTCGGAGCCACGCCGCGATCGACCGGGCCCGCCGCGGGCTCGTCGAGGCGGAGTCGGAGGCCCGCACCCTCGGCAACCCGTTCACCCTCGCCACGGTGCTGAACGTGCGCGGCACGCTGGAGACGCTCGCGGGCGATGACCAGGCGACGGCCGACGCGGTGCTCGAGGCGGTCCGGCTGGGGCTGCGGGCCCGGATGGGCTGGACCCTCGCCTACTCGCTGGCCGCGGTCGCGGCGGTCGCCGCCGATGCCGGCGAACCGGTGATCGCCGGGCAGCTCTTCGGCGCGGTGGCCGCGCTGTCCGCCAGCCATGCGGTCGATCCGAGATTCGCGGCGTCGCAGGCCCTGGCCTCCCGGGCCGAGGACCAGGTACGTCGCCAGTTGTCACCGCGCGCCCTGGAGACGGCCTGGAGCGACGGGCGGGCCGCCTCCTTCGACCGGATCGCCGAACTCGTCGACGAGCTCGGCGCCGGCATCTCCTCCGGCCAGTCCGGTCAGCCGCGAACCCGGGCCACGTAGCGCCGGTACTGCCGGGCGCCGACCGTCCGCAGGAAGAGCCGGGCGGGCGCGGGAGCGCCGGCGAGCATCATCGCCCGCTCGTCCGGGGTCGCGTCCTCCAAGATCATCCCGAAGAAGATCGGCAGCTCGCGGCGCGACATGGACTCGACGCCGTGGTCGCCCAGCGCGGCCCACTCCGCCGGTGACACGGTCCGGGCGGCGATCGGCAGGATCTGGGCCTCTTCGTCGTCGAGGTGCTCCAGCAGGACGACCCGGAGCGCATCGACCGTGCCGGCCAGGTCCTCGCCCGCGCTCGGATCGGCCCGCGCCGTCCACCGGCTGAGCAGGTCTGGCATCTCGTCGATCAGCGACTCCACCCGGTGATGCTGACCCTCCATCCGGTGCACCAGCTCCGCGGACGGAGCGGCCCGCTCGAGCAGCAGCGGCCAGAGCAGCTCGTCCTCGCCGGTGTGGTGGATGTGCAGCCCGTTCAGGAGCAGCCGGGTGTGGTCGGCGACGGTGGTCGCCCGGGCGGTGTCGCCGGCGCGAACGCCGCGCACCATGGTCGGGATCAGCCGGAGCTCGCGACGGAACGCCTGGTGGATCACGGCCATGTCGCGGACGTCGGTGAGCTGTGCTGCGGGATTGGTCAGATTCGTCATGACCAGCAGCTTGTCGCCGGCGCGTCCGCCGAGACAGCCACACCGCCCCCACACTGAGCCCACATTCGACGGCGCCGCGCGTCCATCCGTGCCGGACTGCCGCCACGCTGCGACTCGACTCCCACTGCCTGTGGGACTCCTGGATCGCCGACGACGGCGGGAACTACCACCTGTACGTCCTCACCGCACCCAAGGCGATCGGTGGCCTCGGGCTGTTCGACCTGGTCGGTGCCGTCCGAGGGCCCGCTCGGACCCCGGGACATCGACCGGGCGCGCCCGTTCACCGCCGAGCCGGAGCTGTTCGCCGCACCCCTCGTGCAACGCCGGGATGGAAGCTGGGCGCTGATCGGCTTCCGCAACACCGAGCCGCGCGGCATCGACTCGTTCTTCATCACCGATCCGATCCCGGTTACCCTCGACGCCGACGGGTATCTGATCGCTCGCTGACGTAGGTTCGAGCCCATGCCCGGAGGATCTGTCACCGTTTCGATGGCCGCCGCACCGGAGGAGGTCTGGGACCTGGTCAGCGACGTCACCCGGATCGGTGAGTTCAGCCCGGAGACGTTCGAGGCCGAGTGGGTCGACGGCGCGGACGGACCCGCGCTCGGCGCCCACTTCCGCGGGCACGTGAAGCGCAACGGGGTCGGACCCGTCTACTGGACGTCGTGCAAGGTGACGGCCTGCGAGCCGGGCTCGCGAGTTCGGCTTCGCGGTGTACGCCGGGGGGCGGCGGGCCAACAACTGGCACTACCTGCTTCGTCCGGCCGACGGCGGGACGAGTGTCACCGAGTCCTTCGAACTGGGCTCTGGTCGGCTCGTCGCCGTGTACTGGTTCCTGCTCGGTCGACTTCGAGGCCGGACGAACGAGAGCGGGATGCGCCAGACACTGGAGCGGATCAAGACGGTCGTCGAGGGCGAACCGCCGGGCTGACCGGCCCGGGCTGGTGGCCGTCGACGGCGCCGTGGTGAACATCGGCTCCAGCGGGGGCGTCGGCGAGGAGGGGTACGGCTCACCGAGGTCCGCTATCTGCCGCGGGGAGAGGAGGCGTCCACGTCGCGGCCCAGGTAGGCCGCGAGGCGTTCGATCGCCGGCGCATCGTCCGCGACGGCTCGGGCGGGCGCGAACCGGCCAGGCCGGTCCTCGTCGGCCAGCTGGCCGCGGACGAATTGGAGCGACTGCTCGGCCAGATCCTCCGGCAGGACGACGGGCTGCCCGGTGGCCCGGGCGAGGTCCCAGCCGTGGGCGAGCAGGTCGTACTGCCGGATCTGCAGCCGGTCCGCGCCTCGGAGCTCACCGCGCGGTCCAGCGCTGACCTGGGTCAGCACGCCCGGCCGGTCGAAAGCCGCGCACAGCTCGGCCGCGGAACTGCGGAACGCGCCGGCGGGATCCGGATCCGGCGGCGTCTCGCCCGGCCGCGGCGGCCGACGGCCGGCGAGCACGGCCACGAAGACCCGGTTCATCCCGGTCAGGTGGTCGACCAGCCGGCGGACCGTCCAGTCCTCGCACGGCGTGGGCGCCGACCACTGATCGAGACGAACACGGTCGACCAGCTCGGCAACCGCCACCGAACCGCGGGCGAGGCCGGACACCTCTGGGGTCCGGAAGGGCCCGTCGAGCCGACCGGCGGATGCGTCGCGGCCGGTGGCCGGTGCGCCATCCTCCTCGGGGCTCACGACGCGCCGTCCTCGGCGGCCGCCAGCAGCTCGCTGCGGTGGGCCAGGGTGGTCCGCCGCCGACCGTGGGTATGCCCGAGATCGATCTCGGCCGCATCGATCCGGTGCCAGGCATCCACGTCGAGTGGGTGGATGCCGCGTTCGGCCAACAGCCGGTCCAGCTCGTCGGGATCGTGATGCGGCTCGATCTCGCCGTCGCGGATGTCGGCGAGCAGCGAGGTCACCGTCTCGACCGCGTCGGACTTGTTCGTGCCGATCACCCCGGTCGGGCCGCGCTTGATCCAGCCGGTGACGTACTCGTCGGTGGAGAACTCGCCGTCGCGGATCACCCGGCCTTCCGCGTGCGGCACCCGACCCGTGCCGGCGTCGAACGGAACGCCGTCCAGCGCGACGCCGCGGTAGCCCACCGAGCGAACCACCAGCTGGGCCGGAACGATCTTCCGAAGGCCGGTGCCGACCACCGCCCCGTCGGAGTCGATCATGGTCCGCTCGACCTGGACCGCGCTGACCGCGTCGCCGCCGACGATCGCCGTCGGCCGCGTCCAGAAGTGGAACCAGACCCGTTGGGCGGCGCCCGTCCGCGGTCGTTCGGACCACTGCTCGAACAGCGCCACGTTCCGTGCGGCCACCTTGTCCTGTCCGATCACCGCCCGGCTGGACTGATCGAGCTCCAGGTCAGCCGGATCGATCATGACGTCCACGCCGGGTAGCTGACCGAGCTCGCGGAGCTCCTTGGTCGTGAAGGCGGTGTACGCAGGCCCGCGCCGGCCGAGCAGGTGGACGTCGGTGATCTGCTTACGGGCCAGGGAATCCAGCACCTCGTCAGCCATATCGGTGTCGGTCAGCAGGTCTGCGGATTTGATCAACACCCGGGCCACGTCGAGCGCCACGTTCCCGATCCCGACCACCACGGCCGAGTGCGCGTTGTTGATCAACTCCACGTCGAGCCGCAGCCGCCCGGCGTCGATCACGTCGGGGTGGACGTCGGGATGACCGCAGTACCAGGCGACGAACTCCGGCGCGGCCAGCACTCCCGGCAACTGCTCGCCCGGGATGTCCAGCGTCTTGTGGCTGGCCGCGCCGTATGCGTAGACGACCGCGTCGACCGCGTTACGCAGCTCGTCGACCGTCAGGTCGGTGCCGATCCTGACATCACCGAAGAATCTGACGCTCGGCTTCTCCAGCGTTCGTTCCAACGTGTTGCGGATGGACCTGATCGACTCGTGATCGGGCGCCACGCCGTAGCGAACCAGGCCGAACGGAACCGGCAGCCGGTCGATCACCGCGACCCTGACCGGCACCTCGGTCTGCTGACTGAGCGCCTCCGCGGCATAGATCCCCGACGGCCCGGCCCCGATCACCGCGACCACATACGGGCGGGTCGGGTCCGGCTGACTCACCGGGTCAGTATTCCTCAGCCGGACGGTGATCGTCAGCCGACCGGGGCAGGAGTCTCGCCCGAGTGCTCGAGAGCCTGGTCGTTCCGGTCCGACCCACCGTTCGGGCCGCCGCCCGACCCCCCTCGGCCGCCGCCTCGACGACCACCACCACCGCCGGCACCACTGCGCTGCCGACCGCTCCGCTCGGGGCGCGCGCCACCGTCGGCCTGCTTCTGCGACTCGACCGGCAGGTCGTGGATCTCGTACCCGCGACCGTGGCAGACCTCGCACTCGGTGCTGAACGCCTCCAGCAGTCCGGTGCCGATCTTCTTCCGGGTCATCTGCACCAGGCCGAGGCTGGTCACCTCGGCCACCTGGTGCCGGGTCCGGTCGCGTCCCAGGCACTCGACCAGCCGCCTCAACAGCAGCTCGCGGTTGCTGGGCAGCACCATGTCGATGAAGTCGATGACGATGATCCCGCCGAGGTCGCGGAGCCGGAGCTGGCGGACGATCTCCTCCGCCGCCTCCAGGTTGTTGCTGGTCACGGTCGCCTCGAGGTTGCCGCCGGTGCCGGTGAACTTCCCGGTGTTCACGTCGATCACCGTCATCGCCTCGGTCCGGTCGATGACGAGCGAGCCGCCCGAGGGCAGGAACACCTTGCGCTCCAGCGCCTTGGCGATCTGCTCGTCGATCCGGTGGCTGGCGAAAATGTCAGAACCGTCCTCCGGTGCCCAGCGCTTCAGCCGGTCGGCGAGGTGCGGGGCGACGTGGCCGACGTACGCCTCGATGGCGTCGTACGCGTCCGCCGGTCCGTTGTCGCCCGCCACCAGCAGCTCGGCGAAGTCCTCGGTGAACAGGTCACGGACGATCCGCAGGGTCAGATCGGGCTCGGCGTAGAGGAGCTGGGGCGCCTGGCCGGCCTTGACCTTCTTCTCGATGTCCTCCCACTGCGCCTTCAGCCGGTTCACGTCGCGGACCAGCTCGTCCTCGCTGGCGCCCTCGGCGGCCGTCCGGACGATCACGCTTGCCGAGTCCGGTACGAGGTCGGCGAGGATGTCCTTCAGCCGCTTGCGCTCGGTGTCGGGTAGCTTGCGGGAGATCCCGGACAGATGGCCGCCCGGGGCGTAGACGATGTAGCGGCCGGGGATCGAGACGTGGTTGGTGAGCCGGGCGCCCTTGGCGCCGACCGGGTCCTTGGTGACCTGGACCAGCACCGGCTGACCGGACTTGAGGACCCGTTCGACCTTGCGGGCCTGACCTTCCGCGCCGAAGGAGTCCCAGTCGACCTCTCCCGCATACAGCACCGCGTTCCGGCCGCGACCGATGTCGATGAAGGCCGCCTCCATCGACGGCAACACATTCTGGACCCGGCCCAGGTAGACGTTGCCGATCAGGGACGCCGCCGAGTCGCGATCGACGTAGTGCTCCACCAGGATGTCGTCCTCGAGGACGGCGATCTGAATGAGATCTTCGCGCTGCCGGATCACCATCGCCCGTGCGACCGACTCGCGCCGAGTCAGGAACTCGGCCTCGCTGAGGATCGGCGCCCGGCGACGGCCGGCCTCTCGGCCCTCCCGCCGGCGCTGCCGCTTCGCCTCCAGTCGGGTCGAGCCCTCGATGCCGGCCGGCTCCTCGCTCTTCCGGCGGCCGGGCTCGCGGACCCGGACGACCACGTCGGCCGGATCGTCCGGCGAGCTGCCGTTGTCCTCGCCCCGGCGGCGCCGACGCCGACGCCGGCGGCGCTGCCCGTCACCGGACTCGGCGGACCCGTCGTCATCAGCGTCGTCCGCCTTGCCTTCGCCGGATGCCTCAGGGCTGGTGCCCGGGTCGGCGTCGGAGCCGGCGGGCGAGTCCAGTGCAGTCGAGTCATCGGTGGCTGGTTGCTCGTCGGGCTGCCCGGTGGAGCTGTCCGAACGCTGGGCGTCGCCGTCGGCCGACCCGTCCCCGGACCCGCCGCGACGTCGGCGGCGCCCCCCACGCCGCCGGCGACGACGGCGAGGTTCGCCCTCGTCGGACTCGCTCTCAGCGGATTCGTTCTCGTCGGACTCGCTCTGGTCGGATTCGAGCTCGCCGTCGCCCGCTTCGTCCTCGTCGTCCTCGTCGTCGTCTGCGTCCTCGGACTGATCGCTGGCGTCCTCGGAGTCACGCGTCGTGACCCCGGACTCGCCCTTCACCGGTGACTCATCAGCGACTGGCGACTCGTCGACGATCGCGGACTCGGGGGTGGCCTCGGCATTGTCGCGCCGACCGGGATCGGAATCTTCCGACCTACCGGTCGCGGCGGACTCGGCCTCGGCCGGGCTGTCCGATGGGAACCAGGACTCCTGGACCACTGGCGAGAGCTCGGCCGAGTGGATCACCGAGGCCGCCTCGCCGGTCGCCTGGGCCGACTCGACCGCGGCCAGCAGGGCCGATTCGGATGGGGCCAACTCATACGTCCCGGTAGGCGTCGTCTCGGCCGGCGGCTGCTCGGCCGATGACGGCTCGGGCGGCGGCTGCTCGGGCGCGGCCTCGGCCACGGGCGCGGCGGCGGCCTTCTTGCTGACACGTTTCCGCGGCGCTCGCTTCGCCGGCGCATCGACCGTCCGATCCGCGGTGACGCTCTCGGCGCTCTCCGCGGTCGCTGCGGTCTTGCGAGGCGACCGCTTCGCGGTCTTCTTCGCCGGCGGGGCGGCGGGTGCGTCGCCGGCGCCGGCATCAGCGCCGTCGGACCCAGTGGTGGCGGTGGGTGCGCTGGGCGGCCCGGCCGGCCGGGTGGCGGCCCGCCGCCGTCGCGGCGGTGGAGTCGCGCTCTCGCCTCCGGTGGCCGTACCGGAGTCCCCGGGGTTGTCGTTCTGGTCGTCGTGCTCGAGATCGAGCATCCAAACTCCTTATGGCACGAGGACGGATCCTCGATGCCCGTTCATTCGCTGCGCCGGGACAGTGCCCAGGCCGCGGAAGCCTCCTGTTGATCGACGGGCAACCACCGACGCTCCCGCGGTCAAGAACCTTCGTTCTCGTCGCGGTGGAGAGCCACGGGGTAAGTCCGCCGTGGCGAGCTGTCACCTCGTCACGACACCATCGAGGGCCGGACGGACGCGTCCGACCCAGTTCGAGTATCCCACACCTTTCTCAACCGTCCCGCCCGGTCAGCCCAGAGGGTCGCCGATCTCACCGGTGACGTCGTCGAGGAGCCCCTGCCGACGCCGGGTGACCACCGCAGCGGCGAGGTCGCCGGCACCGGGCTCCAGCTGACTGAGAGCCCGCAGCACGTCGTCCGGCCTGACCAGCGGTACGCCGTGCCGAAGCACCAACCGGAGTCCGTCGCCGTCGACGTCCGCCTCGACCAGGGCGCCGCGGACGTCGAAGGCGCGTAGCCCGTTCTTGGTCATCCGTTCCACGACGTGCTCGGGCTCGGCCAGCAGCGTGGCGACGCCCGCCGCCAGCAGGTCTTTGTCAGCTCCCGGCCAGTCGACCGTCCAGAGCGACCCGGTCAACCGGTCGGCCAGCGCACCCACGCCGGCCTCGACCACCTCCAGCACGTCCAGTCCCGGCGGGAGCGCGTCGTCCAGGGCACGGCGGATCTGGTCCGGGTCGCGGCGCTCGACCAGCCCGATCTCCAGGTACTCCGCCTCGCTCGCGGCGCCGGTCGGTGCCGCGTTCGCGTACGAGATCCGGGGGTGCGGCGAGAACCCTGAGCTGTACGCCATCGGCACTCCGGCTCGGCGCAGCGCACGTTCGAACGCCCGCCCGAAATCCCGATGGCTCGCGAATCGGGCCCGACCGCGCTTGGCATAGCGAACCCGCAGCCGCTGGACCGGCGGCGCATGCTGCTCGGGCTGCGATCGGGTCGGCACAGCCGCGAGGATAGCGAGCCGGGCCGCCCCACTCCCCCGCCCTAGGGTGGGGACATGACGGACGACCTGGTCAGGTTCACCGCCGCCCAGGACTCGGGCGGCACGTACCGGCGGGCGCTGGCCGAGTTGCGTGCCGGGCGCAAGGTCAGCCACTGGATGTGGTTCGTCTTCCCGCAGATCGCCGGACTCGGCCGGAGCGCGATGGCACAGGCGTACGCGATCTCTTCGCTGGACGAGGCCCGGGCCTACCTGGCCGATCCGGTGCTCGGTCCGCGGCTGCTGGAGTGCGCCGAAGCCGTGCTGGAGCACCCGGACCGCTCGGCCGAGCAGATCATGGGCGGCATCGACGCGCTCAAGCTCCGCTCCTCGATGACCCTGTTCGGGGCCGCCGACCCCGCGCAGCCGGTGTTCCGCCAGGTGCTCGACGCCTTCTTCGATGGGCCGGACCAGGCGACTCTGGGTCTGATCAGGACGGTTCCGTCTCCTGAGGCCCAGTCTCCTGAGGCCCAGTCTCCGGAGGCCCAGTCTCCGGAGGATTGAGGGCAGAGTTCAGACCGTCGGCGGTCATCTTCTTGCCGATCACCAGGAGCAGCGCGCCGACCAGTTTTCCTTTCACACCCTTGCCCACGCGATGCACGGTGACATCGACGGTCGTTCCGCCGCCCGAGGGCGTCAGCCGGTAGTCCCAGCGACTCCCCGCGGCCCATAGGTTCGACTCGACCGTGGTGGCGGTGACCGTTCCGGCCGCAGCGTCCCAGGTGTACTTCTCGCGCTCCCAGCCGACGTTGTTGCCCTCGGTGACCTCGATCCAGTCATCGCCGGAGTCGTGCACCTGGAGGTGGGAGAGGTCGACGCCGGGCCAGGCGTCGGCTCGCGCCGGGGAGAAATCGGTCAGGATCTTCAACACCTCCTGGGGCGACTTCGGGGTGTTGACCTGGGTCGAGATCGTCGGCATGAGGGGGCTCCGGTCGTGGCGGGGTCACGTGGCGTACAGCTTCGCCCGGTACTCCTCACCGTAGTAGACGCTCAGCTGCTCGACACTTTGATCCTTCGCCTCGAGCTCGTGTGCGATCACCGGCCGCGACGGCACCGGGTCTTCCCAGCTGTCCGGCTCCCACAGCTTCGAGCGGAGGAACGCCTTGGCGCAGTGGTGGAAGATCTCGTCGATGTCCACCACAACGGCCAGGATCGGCCGGTGTCCCTTGACGATCATCTCGTCGAAGAACGGCGCCTGGGAGACCAGTCGGGCCCGACCGTTGATCCGCAGCGTGTCGCCGCGTCCCGGGATCAGGAAGAGCAGCCCGACGTGGGGGTTGGACAAGACGTTCTTGTAGCCGTCGACCCGCCGGTTCCCGGGCCGCTCGGCGATGGCGATCGTGGTGTCGTCGAGGACGTACGCGAGCTGGCCGGCCGGATCGCCCTTCGGCGACACGTCACAGCTGCCGTCCGCGGCGGACGTACCGATCAGGCAGAACGGTGAGGCAGCCAACCATTGTCGGTCGAGGTCGTGCAGGGCCGGCCTGACCTTGTCGCGGGTCCGCGGCAGCGGCTCGCCGACCAGTCCGACGAGGGTCTCGAGGTCGGCGATCTCGGTCCATGCCGTCTGCAGAGCGGTCATGCAGCTCACCCTAGGCGCTCGGCCTCGGCCCCTCCACAGACTTTGCACCCCCTATTCGGCCTTGCACTCCTTGTGGAGGGTGCAAGGCCGAACAGAGGGTGCAAAGTTCGGGGCCGACGCCTCCGATCCAGAATTCGGGACGGGAAGTGTCAGACGACGGTCAGCGGCAGCAGCTGCCGGCCCGTCGGACCGATCTGGATATCTGTGCCGAGGTCGGGGCAGACGCCGCAGTCGAAGCACGGGGTCCAGCGGCAGTCGTCGACCTCGACCTCGTCCAGCGCGTCCTGCCAGTCGTCCCAGAGCCAGTCCCGGTCCAGCCCCGAGTCCAAGTGGTCCCAGGGGAGGACCTCGTGCTGCGGACGCTCGCGGGTGGTGTACCAGTCCAGGTCCACCCCGGTGCCGGCCAGCACGATCTCCGCCGCGCTCGCCCAGCGGTCGTACGAGAAGTGCTCGCTCCAGCCGTCGAACCGACCGCCTCCCCGCCACACGTGTTCGATCACGGCGCCGATCCGCCGATCACCCCGGCTGAGCAGTCCCTCGATGGTGCCGGGTTTGCCATCGTGGTAGCGAAATCCGATCGCCTTGCCGTACTGCCGGTCCCTCCGGATCGCGTCGCGGAGCTTGCCCAGCCGGGCGTCGATCGTCTCGTGCGAATCCTGCGCCGCCCACTGGAACGGCGTATGGGGCTTCGGCACGAAGCCACCGATGCTCACGGTGCAACGGATGTCGCGGCGTCCGCTCACCTGCCGACCGGTGGCGATCACCTTCTTGGCGAGATCGGCGATGGCCAGCACGTCCTCGTCGGTCTCGGTCGGCAGCCCGCACATGAAGTACAGCTTCACCTGGCGCCAGCCGGAGCCGAACGCCGCCGCCACGGTGTTGATCAACTCCTCTTCGCTGACCATCTTGTTGATCACCTTGCGGAGCCGCTCCGAGCCGCCCTCCGGCGCGAACGTCAGACCCGATCGCCGACCGTTCCGGGACAGCTCGTTGGCGAGGTCGATGTTGAACGCGTCGACCCGGGTGCTCGGCAGCGAGAGCGAGACATTCGTTCCCTCGTAGCGATCCGCGAGCTGATGGGTGATCTCGCCGATCTCGGTGTGGTCCGCACTGGACAGGCTGAGCAGGCCGACCTCCTCCAGCCCGGTCGCCGCGATCCCGCCGGCCACCATCTCTCCGACGGTCTGGATGTTGCGTTCCCGAACCGGTCTGGTGATCATGCCCGCCTGGCAGAACCGGCAACCGCGAGTGCAGCCACGGAAGATCTCGACCGAGTAGCGCTCGTGCACCGTCTCGGCGAGCGGCACCAACGGCTTCTTCGGATACGGCCAGGCATCCAGGTCCATCACCGTGTGCTTGGTGATCGTGGCCGGCACGCCGGCACGGTTCGGCACCACCTGGGCGATCGCGCCGTCGGGCAGATAGTCCACGTCGTAGAACTTCGGGACGTACACCCCACCGGTGGCGGCCAGCCGGAACAACAGCCCGTCCCGACCGCCCGGTCGGCCCTCGCCCTTCCACTCGCTGACACAGGAAGAGATCGCCAGCGCGATCTCCTCGCCGTCGCCGAGCACCGCGGCGTCGATGAAGTCCGCGATCGGTTCCGGGTTGAACGCGGCATGACCGCCGGCCAGCACGATCGGATCCTCCTCGCGGCGGTCGACCGCGTGCAGCGGGATCCCGGCGAGATCGATCGCGGTCAGCAGATTCGTGTAGCCGAGCTCGGTCGCGAAGCTCACCCCGAGCACGTCGAACGCACCGACCGGCCGGTGGGTGTCCAGGCTGAACTGCGGTACGTCGTGCTTCCGCATCAGCGCCTCGAGGTCCGGCCAGACCGCGTACGTCCGCTCGGCCAGGATGTTCTCCCGCTCGTTCAGCACCTCGTACAAGATGGCGACGCCCTGGTTCGGCTGGCCGATCTCGTACGCGTCGGGATACATCAGGCACCAGCGCACGTCGCAGGACGCCCAGTCCTTGACGACCGAGTTCAGCTCGCCACCGACGTACTGGATGGGCTTGGCGACCCGCGCCAGCAGCGGCTCCAGCCGCGGGAACAGCGACTCGGGGACGTCGGTCGTGATGCTCATGGTCTGACCAGCCTAACCGCGGCGGTCAGTCCGCGCCCTACAGCCAGGGCTGCCTGCCCGCCCAGTGGACGAGCCGCTTGGCGATGTACCAGGTCTGCCCGCCGTCGTTGTTGGCCTGGTAGAACAGCCATGTCTTGCCGGTGGTCGGATCGAAGAAGACGCCCGGGTGGCCGGACTCGGAGAAGTTCGACGATCCCCGCCGGCCGTTGGTCAGGAACGGCAGCGCGTCCTTCGACCAGTGCAGCCCGTCGGTCGAGTAGGCGACGCCGATCTGCTGCGGCTGATTGTTGTAGGCGCCGGCATAGAACATCGTCAACCCGCCGCCGATGGCCTGGAGCGACGGAGCCTCGACGCACCGCTTCTCCCACCACAGGGTTGGCCGCAGGACGGGGCCGCCGGCGCGCTGATACCAGCGAGCACCCTTGAAGTTCTTCGACGCCCCGGACAGCGCGGTGGAGTGGCAGCCGATCATCTGCGTGGTGAACGAGCGGTCCCGGGTCGCCCAGTAGACGAACAACTCGTCGCCGATGATCCGGGCCTCGGCATCGATCGCTCGGCCGCATGTCCACGAACCCGCCGGATTGAACAGATGGGTCCGATCGACGGCGAAGTTGACCCCGTCGGTCGACACACCGTGACAGATCGAGTCGGTGGTGCTGTTTCCGTAGGTCTGGACGAAAAGGTGGACCCGACCGCCGATGACGATGGCGTCGGCGGCGCAGATGCCGCGGCCGATCTCGGCGGAGTGCGTCCAGTTCGTCAGATCCGTCGATACCGCGACCGCCTGTCCCCAGCGCGAGTCGTCGGTGGTCGGTGGGACCGAGTAGTACAGCAGATACCGATCCCCGAACCGGATCACCGAAGGATCCTTTGAGAACGGTCTGCCGTGCCCGTCGTCGGCCCACTTCCAGGGCCGGGGATGACCCGGGGCGTGGGTCGCCGCCTGCGCCGCACCCGGCAGCAGCAGAGCTGCCGACACCCCACCCGCGCCGGCCAGAATCTCCCGCCGGGTCAGCACCGGCCTTTCCCCGGTCTGCCGGCCCACCACGCCCATCAGGCGGCGGCGTCGGCGAACCGACCCCGGCGCTCGCAGATCTTGGTCCCGTCCGGTTGCGCATCGGAAAGAGCAGTGCTCATAGCTCGCCATGCTAAGCCGGGTCCCCCGGCCCGCCTCCCCCGAAAGTGTCGGGTTGCGACATCCGACGCCGGCGTGTCGCTGTCGCAAGTCGACAGTCTCGGAACGAGGGGGGCCGGAAGGGGGGCGGCGGGCTCAGGGGTTGGCCGGCGGATCCGGTTCTTCGGCGGGGCGGAAGCCGGCGCGGGCGAGGTCGTCGGCCAGCTCGTCGACGATCAGCGAGTCCTCGTCGACCTGCCGGGTGCGGTACGCGGTCCGGCCGACCATGTGCGCCGCGACCGGTGCGGTGAGCAGCTGGAGCACCGCGGCCAAGAAGAGCAGGCCGAGGACCGACAGCCTGCCGGACCTCCAGCGCGACGCCGGCGACCAGACAGAGCAGGCCGAGGGTCTGCGGCTTGGTCGCCGCGTGCATCCGGCTCAGCACGTCGGGGAACCGGAACAGCCCGACCGCCGCCGCGAAGCAGAGCAACGCTCCGAGCAGCAGCAGCAAGGCCCCGACGATGTCGGCGACCAGTCCCCAGCTCATCGCTCGACTCCCGAGTCCGAATCCTGTTCCGGCGGCTCGGCCGGCGGCGACGGACGGTCCAGGAGATCGGCGTATCGCGACGGGACATTCCACTTCCGCGCCTTGTCACGATCGGCGACGAAACGGGCCATGCTCAGCGCGCCGGTGAAGCCGAGCAGTGAGATCGCCAAGATGACCGGCACCGTCGTCGCGTGCCGATTCAGCGCGGCCTCCAACCCGAGCCCCGAGATCACCACGGCCAGCATCACGTCGGCGGCCACCACCCGGTCGAGCGTGCTCGGCCCCTGCGCCATCCTGATCAGCACGAGCAGACCGGCGACGACCAGCAGCACCATGGCGATCCCGATGATCACCAGCCTGAGCTCGCTCATGATCCGACCTCCGTACGCAGCGAGGCCCGTTCCGCCGCCGAGCCGTACGCCTCGATCACCCGGGCCTCGGCATCGCGTACGGACGCGCGCGCCGGCGCCAGCTCGGCCGGCGTGTCGACATCCAGCACGTGCAGATACAGCGTCCGACTGCTGCGCCGCGCCTCCACCACGAGGCTGCCCGGCACCAGCGAGACGAGCTCGGCGGTGAGCGTCTGGTAGAGATCGGAGTCCGATCGCAGGTCGACCCTGATCATCGCGCTCTTCGGAGGCCGCCGACGGAAAGCCAGCAGGGCAACCGCGAAGCTCGATCTGACGAGGTCCCAGACCAGTCGGCCGACCAGTCGCAGCTGTCCGACCAGATGCAGCCGGCCGTGGAACTCCACCGGCGGCAGCGGGAACACCCAGGTGACCAGCAGCCCGAGGACGAGTCCGGCGACGATCGTGCCGAGGGTCAGCTTCCCGAGCAGCAGTACCCAGACGAGGGTCAGCAGGATGACCATCTTCCACTGCGCTCCGAGCCGGCGTCGTGCGTTCATCCGGTCACCTCCAGCTCCATCCAGATCGTCCTCGTGATCACTGCCGAACTCCCGGTGGCAGCACCGCATGGACGTAGGCGGTCTCGCTCTTCAGGTCCACCGCGGCCCGCTGGGTGTACGCGTAGAGCGGGCCGGCGATCACGGTGATGCCGATCCCGAGCGCCACGAGCACGGCGGTGGTTGCCACCATGCCGAAGGGCAGCGGGCTGCCGACGCTCACCCGGCCGCGTTGGTCCGTTGCCGGACCGCCGCGCCAGAACGCACGGTTCCAGACCTTCGCCATCGCGTACAGGGTGAGCAGGCTGGTCGCCACCCCGCCGGCCACCAGGACGTACGCCAGCGGGGTGCCGAGCTGGACACCCGCCTGCAGCAGGCCGACCTTGCCGACGAAACCCGAGAGCGGCGGGATCCCGGCCAGGTTCATCGCCGGGATGAAGAAGAGGACGGCCAGCACCGGCGAGATCGCGGCCAGCCCGCCGAGCCGGTTCAGCGAGGTCGAGCCCCCGCGCAGCTCGATCAGCCCGACCACCAGGAACAGCGTCGTCTGGATGATGATGTGGTGCGTGGTGTAAAAGATCGCCCCGGCGTAGCCGGCCGTGGTCGCGATCGCCACCCCGAAGATCATGTATCCGATGTGGCTGACCAGCGTGAACGAGAGCATCCGCTTGATCTCGGACTGCGCGACGGCCCCGAGGATGCCGATGATCATCGTCGCCAGCGCGGCCCACATCAGCAGGTCGGTCAGCGGACTGGCCGGGAACAGCAGTGTCTGGGTCCGGATGATGGCATACACCCCGACCTTGGTCAGCAGACCGGCGAACACGGCGGTCACGGGGGCGGGCGCAGTCGGATAGGAGTCGGGCAGCCACGCCGACAACGGGAAGATCGCAGCCTTGATCGAGAATACCGTGAGCAGCAGCAGATGCAGCACCAGCTGGGTGTCCGGTGCCAGCTGGCCGAGCCGGATCGACAGCTGGGCGAGATTCACCGTCCCGGTGGCGGCATAGATCGACGCGATCGCGACCAGGAACAGCATCGAGGACAGCACGCTGACCACGACGTACGTCGTACCCGCCCGGACCCGTTCGCCGGTGCCGCCGAGGGTGAGCAGCACGTACGAGGCGAACAGCAAGATCTCGAACCCGACGAAGAGGTTGAACAGATCGCCGGCCAGGAAGGCGTTCGAGACGCCGGCCGACAAGATCAGCAGGGTCGGGTGGAAGATCGAGACCGGGGTCTCGCGCCGGCGCTCGTCGATGTCTTGGACCATCGAGAAGATGAGCACCGTCAACGTGACGATCGTGGACACCAGCAGCATCAGTGCGCTCAGCCGGTCGGCGACCAGCGCGATGCCCAGTGGTTCCGGCCATGCGCCGACCCACAGCACGAGGGTTCCGTCGCGATCGGTCAGATAGACCAGGAACGCCTCGATCACGATCACCGCGGCAAGGGCGATCACCGAAACCACCCGCTGGGCCCGGGCGCGCCGGCCGAGCGCGAGCGCGAGGCCGGCGCCGATGAACGGCAGCAGCACCGGGAGCGGGAGCAGGTTGTCCAGGTTGTTCACCGCTCCTCCCCCTCCGCGCGCTGCGCCACCTGCTCCTCGTCGATCTCCTCGTCGTCCTCCGAGGGCAGTGAGCTGTCCACGTCGTCATAGGACTGCGAGGCGAGGTCGGAGTCGGCCAACGCCCTGATCCGGGCGTCCTCGACGTCGTCACGGACCTCGTCGTGGCCCTCGACCTGGAAACTGCGATACGCCAGTGTGAGCAGGAAGGTCGCCACCCCGAGGGTGATCACGATCGCGGTCAGCACCATCGCCTGCGGCAGCGGATCGCTGATCTCGTCGGCCGGGTTGGTGCCGATGATCGCCGCGGCTCCGGCCGGGCCGGACGCGACGAGGAACAAGATGTTCACCCCGTTGCCGGCCAGCAGGACCCCCACCAGGATCCGGGTCAGCGAGCGTTCCAGCATGAGATAGACGCCGGCCGCGATCAGCATGGCGGCGACGATCGCCAGGGTGAGGTTCGCGCTCACGATTCAGCCTGTTCGCTCGCGCCCGGCGCTTCCAGTCCGATCGTCCGCAGCCACGGCTCGGAAGGCCCTCTCGCCTCGCCGACAGATAGACCGCGTTGGCTTGCCTTCCGCCCCGCGACCACGGAAGACCGGATCGCGCCTACCCGACGCTCGCTCACGATTCAGCCTGTTCGCTCGCGCCCGGCGCTTCCAGTCCGATCGTCCGCAGCCACGGCTCGGAAGGCCCTCTCGCCTCGCCGACAGATAGACCGCGTTGGCTTGCCTTCCGCCCCGCGACCACGGAAGACCGGATCGCGCCTACCCGACGCTCGCTCACGATTCAGCCTGTTCGCTCGCGCCCGGCGCTTCCAGTCCGATCGTCCGCAGCCACGGCTCGGAAGGCCCTCTCGCCTCGCCGACAGATAGACCGCGTTGGCTTGCCTTCCGCCCCGCGACCACGGAAGACCGGATCGCGCCTACCCGACGCTCGCTCACGATTCAGCCTGTTCGCTCGCGCCCGGCGCTTCCAGTCCGATCGTCCGCAGCCACGGCTCGGAAGGCCCTCTCGCCTCGCCGACAGACAGACCGCGTTGGCTTGCCTTCCGCCCCGCGACCACGGAAGACCGGATCGCGCCTACCCGACGCTCGCTCACGATTCAGCCTGTTCGCTCGGCGCGGGATCCAGGCGGCCGGCGAGCCGGGCGGCAGCGGCGCGCGGCCCGGCGACGACCGGACCGGGGGTGCGGTTGTCGTTCTCCTGCTGGTCGATGCCCGACCCGAGACTGCGTCCGAAGTCGAGCATCACCCCGATCACCACCAGATAGACGCCGATGTCGAAGATCAGCGAGGTGACCAGATGGAACTCACCGGCCAGCGGGGCACCCCATGGCAGGGTCACGTGTTCCAGCCACGGCAGCCCGATCGTCGCGTCGTAGCTCTGGCCGATCTTCCCCCCGATCGCCACCGGCCACAGGATCCCGGCCGCCGCGACCAGCAACCCGATGCCGAGCACCCGACCGGCGTCCACCGGAGCCGCCTCGTCCAGCTCGTCCGCGCCGCCGGCCAGATAGCGGATCATCAAGGCCAGTCCGGCGACCAGACCGCCGGCGAACCCGCCGCCGGGGGCGTTGTGCCCGGCCCAGAGGAAATACAGCGAGCACATGATCATCACCGGAAAGAGCAGCCGGGTGATCACCTCGAAGACGACCGATCGGCGCAGCGGCGACAGCGCCTCGGTGCCGCGCAACCAGACCGACCGTGCGGCGAGCGCGAACGGATGCCGGACCTCGGACCGTCCCTCGCGACGGACCTGCTCGACCCGCATCGGCTGCTCACCGACGTACCGGCGGCGGATGAAGATCAGGCTGGCGACGCCGGTCGCGGCCACCACCAGCACGGAGATCTCGCCCATCGTGTCCCAGGCCCGAATGTCCACCAGGGTGACGTTGACGATGTTCTTGCCGTAGCCGAACTCGTACGCCGCCTGGTAGTAGGCCTGCGACACCGGCTCGGCGATCCGCGAGCCGCTGGCCAGCAGGACGATTCCGGCGACCGTCCCGCCGACCAGCGCGGCGATGATCATCCGCCACCACCGGCTGGCCGCCAGCGGCCGCTCGGTGAAATACTTCGGCAGCTTTCGGAGCACCAGCACGAACACCACCAGCGTGACGGTCTCCACCAGGACCTGCGTCAGCGCGAGGTCCGGCGCACCGTGCAGCACGAACAGCAGGGTGCAGCCGTATCCCGTCACGCCGACCAGGACGACCGCCTTCAGTCGCCCACGGGACGAGGCGGCGAGCACCGCGGCGATGATCATCAACAGGCCGACCAGCGGCTGGGCCACGTTGTCAGCCAGCCTCGGCGCGGTGTGCCAGTCCCGGACGAACAGCAGGGTCCCGCCGGGCAACAGGACCAGCACCAGCAGGATCGCTCCGAGATAGATCGGCAACGAGCCCCGCTGGGTGCGTGCGGTGATCTCCACCGCGAACCGGTCGAGGCCCCTCATCAGCTGTTGGTAGACCTCCTCGGCGTCGGGGAGGTGCGGGACACCGGACTGGAAGCGGGCCACCGACCGGCGACCGACGAACATCGCGGCGCCGACCAGCCAGGCGACCGCACTCATCGCGAGCGGGAGGCCGAGACCGTGCCAGAGCGCGATGCCGTGCGGGTCGTGGCCGACCGCGACCAGCGCCACCGCAGGCTCGAGCGCGACCGTCAGCGAATGTCCGAGGAGTCCGCCGACCAGGGTGCCGGCAGCCAGCACGGTCGGCACCACCGCGATCGGACCGACCTCGGCGACCGGGGTGTCGCCAACGCCGTCCTTCGCAGCGAAGGCGCCCCACAGGAAACGGAGCGTGTAGGCAACGGTCAGCGCCGACCCGAGCACCACCGTGATCAGCAGCAGCAGCGCCGGCAGCGTAGGCACCGCCGTTCCATCGCCGCCGTGCACCAGATACTCCAGCGCCTCGAACGCGCTCTCCTTGCTGGTGAAGCCGAGCGTCGGCGGGATCCCGGCCATCGATGCGCCCGCCACGATCGCCGTGCCGGCCACCCACGGCATCGCCCGCCCGACCCCGGAGAGCTTGCGGAGGTCGCGGGTGCCCGTTCGGGTGTCGACGATGCCGACCACGAGGAACAGCGCCGACTTGAACAGGGCATGAGAGATGATCAACGCGATTCCGGCGAGCTGTGCGGACCGGGTGCCGAGTCCGCACAAGATGATCATGAAGCCGAGCTGGCTGACCGTGCCGTAGGCCAGCAGCAGCTTGATGTCCAACTGGCGCAGAGCCCGCCAGCCGCCGAGGATCATCGTCGCCCCGCCGAGCACCATGATGGTCGGCCGCCAGCCGGGCAGACCGGCGAACGCGGGCGCCAGCAACGCGACGAGATAGACGCCGGCCTTCACCATCGCCGCCGCGTGCAGATAGGCGCTGACCGGCGTCGGCGCGGCCATCGCTCCTGGCAGCCAGAAGTGGAACGGGATCAGCGCCGACTTGGAGACGGCGCCGACCAGGATCAGCAGTACCGCGACGACCACCGGCGCGGCGTGGCTCCCGGTGATCGCCGGGTTGGCCAGGATGGCCGAGATCTCGTACGTCCCCGCCTGGTGGCCGAGCATGACGATGCCGATCAGCATGGCCAGACCGCCGAACGTGGTCACCATCAGCGCGGTCATGGCGGCCCGCCGATTGGCGCTGCGGGCCGGATTGTGGCCGACCAGCAGATAGGAGAAGACCGTGGTCAGCTCCCAGTAGATGTAGAGCGCGATCAGGTCGTTCGACGTGACCAGGCCGAGCATGGCGCCGGCGAACGCGGTGAGAACACCGGCGGTCCGGGCGGGCGGCTCGGCGTTGGCGAAGTACCAGCGGCAGTAGACCAGGACGAGCGCGCCGACCCCGCTGACGATCATGGCGAGGACCCACTGCAGCACCCCGATCCTGATGCTCAGGTCGATGCCCAGCGTCGGGATCCAGCTGACCTGCGCAACGATCGATTGGCCGCTCAACACGGTGGGCGCGACGCTCAGCAGCCAGACGAACGCCGCCGCCGGCGGGAGAGCGAGGACGAAGAAGGCCCGGTGGCGGAGCAGCCGGGTGAGCAGCGGCGCGACACAGGCCACCAGGAAGTGGACGGCGATGAGAAGGGTCACGGCGGGCCTCTCGTCGTCGGTGCGGGTCGGGGTCTGGCGGTCGTGGGACCCGGTCCGAGCCTATCGAAGCCGACCACCGTCCGGTCGCTTCGGGCATTCGCCGTGGCGCGTACGCCTTGCTCAGGTCCTCCTCACGTCGGCTGCACCCCATCGACAGCTCCTCGGCTGCGTGCCGTGTCGACCAGTCCCCACCATGCGCGCTCGAGGGCGCTGCCGTTGTCGAGTCCTTCGAGTGAGGTCGCGATGATCGCGCCTGTCCTGAGCATGAGAAGCAGTTCCGCCGTGCTCATCGGAGTCGGGTGGTCGAGTGCGGCGAGCGCTTCGCTCAGCTGGTCGCGGATCCAGGCTCGGTGCTGAGCGACGACCAGCCGCGCCGGGTGGTTGGGGTCGGAAAACTCCGCAGCGGTGTTGACGAACTCGCAGCCTCGGAATCCGTCGCTGGTCGGGACGGACTGCACGCCGGAGAGGATCCACGCCAGGACCCCACGGGGACCGTCCTTTTCTCTGACCTGCAGCAGCTCGGTGCAAGCCAACGCGGCCTGGGACTGCAGGAAGGCGACCACGAGGTGGTCCTTCGTCGGAAAGTGCCGGAAGAAGGTCATCCGTGCGACCTGCGACTCGGCGATCACCCGGTCGACACCGACCGCTCTGATGCCGGTCCCATAGAAGAGTCGCCTGGCCGCGGCCAGGATCCGCTCTCGGGCTTCGGAGGGCTTGGCGGAGCGCACCGGTGCTCCCCCAGGTAGCTGCTCGATCGTCAGCCGAGTGCTGGTCATGCATCTTGTCTTTCCGGATACGCCTCCGCCATACTTCCAGGGTAGACAGACCGATCCGTCTGTCTACCCCGAAAGTACGGCGCTGACCGAATCGGTGCTTCCGACAGAACGAGGGGCGTGCGCTGGATGGACCTTCACCTCGACGGCAAGACAGCGGTCGTCACCGGCGCCAGCAAGGGGATCGGGCTGGCCATCACCCGCGCCTTGGTGGGCGAAGGCGTTCGCGTGATCGCCGGGGCTCGGTCGGCCGGGCAAGCTCTTACCGAACTCGGCGCCGGCGGACAGGTCGTGTTCGTGCCGGTCGACCTTGCCACACCGACCGGGCCGGCCGCCCTGATCGAGCGAGCAGCCGAACTCGGCGGCATCGACATCTTGGTCAACAACGTGGGCGGCGTGACTCCTCGGCCCGGTGGATTCGCGAGCGTCACCGACGACGAGTGGGAACGTACGTTTGCCATGACGTTCATGGTGGCCGTGCGTACCGTCCGGGCAGCGCTGCCGCACCTGCACCCCGGCGGATCCATCATCACGATCAGCTCGGTCAACGCGTACCTTCCCGACCCGCTGGTGATCGACTATTCCGCGGCCAAGGCGGCGCTGGCCAACTTCTCCAAGTCCTTGTCGAAGGAACTGGGACCGGCCGGGATCCGGGTCAACACTGTCAGCCCCGGCCCGGTCGAGACCGACCTGTGGCTCGGCGAGCACGGGGTCGCCCAGATCGTCGGGCAGGCGTCCGGCAAGAGCCCCCGTGAGATCGCTGCCAGCGCGGCAGCCGACTCGGTCACCGGTCGGTTCACCCGACCGGAAGAGGTTGCCGACCTCGTGGTTATGCTCGCCGGCGACGGCCTCGGAAACGTCACCGGGGCCGACTTCACCATCGACGGCGGCTTGGTCCAGACCTTGTGATCGACCATGACGCGACCAACCCGGCACGGCAACCAACCCAGGAGAGAGCCATGACTGCAGCAACGCCCGACCGACCGTTCCCGGTGATGTTCATCCACGGGCTGTGGATCCACGCGAGCTCCTGGTCACCGTGGCAGGAACTCTTCGCCAGCAAGGGCTATCAGACGTCGGCGCCCGGTTGGCCGGGCGACGGCGACACCGTCCAAGCCACCCGGGACGAACCAGGTGCCCTCGACGGCGTCGGGATCGAGGCGATCTGCCGGCACTACGCCACCCTGATCGATGCGATGGAGGTCAAGCCGATCGTGGTCGGGCACTCGTTCGGCGGCCTGATCGCGCAAGAACTGCTCGCCAACCACTATGCCGTCGCCGCGGTGGCAATCGACCCGGCGCCGATCAAGGGCGTCAAGGTCCTCCCGTTCGCGCAGCTGAGGTCGGCCTTCCCGGTTCTGGCCAATCCCGCCAACAAGAAGCGCACCGTCGCGCTCACCGCCGAGCAGTTCCGCTACAGCTTCGGAAACACTCTTACTCCAGAGGAATCTGACGCGCTCCACGCACAACTGACGATCCCGGGGCCCGGTAGGCCGCTGTTCGAGGACGCCACGGCCCTGTTCACGCCGAACTCGCCGGCGACCGTCGACAGCCATCACTCCGTACGCGGACCGCTCCTGCTCGTCTCGGGGACCGAGGACCACACCGTGCCGCTCAAGGTGACCTCGGCCGTCCTGAAGCTCTATGCCGACAACCCGTCGCAGACCGACTTCCAGCAGATCGACGGCCGCGGACACTCCCTCACCATCGATGCCGGCTGGCCCGACGTTGCGGAGGTCGTCCTGACCTGGCTCACCGCCAACGAGGCGGCGATGACCCCGCCCCAGACCGACGTTCACTGATCGCCTGGAGACCGGGGCGCAGCTGACGATCAGACACGCCCTGGCTCTGACGCGGCTGGCCGATAGTCGGCGCCCCGGTTCCCGTGGCCGGCGGGCGGGACCGCCTCCGCGGCGGCGAGATCCACGACCAAGAGTGCCTCGCCCCGCGCGCCCGCGGCGGCCAGCGGCAGACCGTCCGGACCCGCGACAACCGACAGACCGCCGAACCGGACGTCTCCCTCGGCCCCGACGAGGTTCGCGTACGCCACGACGGCATCGTTCTCGTGCGCGCGGGCGGGCACGAGCGTGTGCTGGACGTGCTCGTACCCGACCGGGTTGGCGGTCGGGACGAGGATGACGTCGGCACCGGCTGCGCCCAGGGCGGCGGCGTGTCCCGGGAACTCGATGTCGTAGCAGACCAGCAGGCCGACTCGGCGGTCGTCGATCTCGACGACCGGCCCGAGTGTGCTCCCCCGGCGGAAGCTGTCGGCCTCCATTCCCCCGAAGAGCTGGATCTTGCGGTAGTGGACGAGGACCGACCCATCGGGGCCGACGAGGGTCGCGGCGTTGTACACGTCCGACCCGTCGCGCTCGGCCCAGCCGAGACACACTCCGCAGCCGGTGGCACGCGCCACCTCCCGGACCCGGGTCATCCACTCGCCGTCGACGGGCTGCGCCAGCTCGGGGTGCAGGTCGGGCCTGTTGTATCCCGGCAGGTAGAGCTCGGGGACGACGAGCAGTCGGGCACCGGCCGCGGCCGCCGCCCCGAGCTGCCGTTCCAACGCGCCGAGAGCCTCCGCAACGCGGCCGTCGGTCGGCCGGCACTGCCACAGCGCGAGCTTCACGACGCCGACGCTACCGCCGCCCTACGATGGCCGGCGAGGCGTTCATCATCGCGGCTCCGACATCCGCGGACCCGGCATCCGGAAGAGGACCCATGACCGAGTTGGGCGGCACGCCCGAGAACCGACCCGTCACGGCCTTCGGCCCGGATTTCCCCTTTGCGTACGACGACTGGATCACCCACCGGGCCGGACTGGGCTCCGTTCCGGAGGACCGCCTGGGCGCCGAGGTCGCCATCATCGGTACCGGTGCGGCGGGGATCGTCGCGGGACATGAGCTGATGAAGCTCGGCCTACGGCCCGTGCTGTACGAGTCAGGCAGGTTCGGCGGTCGGCTGCGGTCGGAAACGTTCGAGGGAACAGATGGCGTCATCGCCGAGCTCGGCGGGATGCGATTCCCCGTCTCGTCGCGAGCCTTCTATCACTACGTCGACCTGGTCGGCCTGGAATCACGGCCGTTCCCGAACCCGCTGACCGAGGCCGCCGGCTCGACCGTCATCGACCTCGAGGGGGTCACCGAGTTCGCGCATGACTCCGACGACCTGCCACCGCTCTACCAGGAGGTCGCCGACGCCTATCACGCCGCGCTGGAGGAGTTCGTCGGCTTCACCGAACTGCAGCAGGCGGTCCGGGACCGGGACGCCCGACGGCTCAAGGAGCTCTGGGACCCGATCGCCGAGGCGTGGGACGAACGGACCTTCTACGACTTCGTCGTGTCGTCGAAGGCCTTCTCGGGTCTTGGCTTCCGCCACCGAGAAGTCTTCGGGCAGGTCGGCTTCGGCACCGGCGGATGGGACAGCGACTTCCCCAACTCGATGCTGGAGATCCTCCGGGTCAACCTGCTGCAGCTCGACGACGATCAACGCTTCATCGTCGGCGGCGTCGAAAGCCTCCTGCACCGCCTGTGGCGCCAGCCAGCCGCGTGTCGGCACTGGCCCGAGCCGACCAGCCTGGCCTCTCTCAACGGCGGCGCGACGCTGGGCCGGGCTACGCGCATCGAACGTGACGACTCGGACGGCCTGACCGTCGTCGACCAGTGGGACAACGCCCGTACCTACGCCGCGGTCCTGGTCACCTGCCAGAGCCACCTACTGACGACCTCGGTCTCGGTCGAGGAGTCGCTCTTCGACCAGAAGCTGTGGATGGCCCTGGACCGGACCAGGTACATGCAGGCGGCCAAGACGTTCGTCATGGTCGACCGGCCGTTCTGGTCCGACGTCGACCCGCGGACCGGCCGACCGCTGCTGTCGATGACGTTGACCGACCGGATCACCCGCGGCACCTACTTCTTCGACAACGGCCCGGATCGCCCTGCCGTCATCTGCCTGAGTTACTCCTGGATGACCGACGCACTCAAGGTGCTCCCGCTCGGTCCCGAGCGCCGCGTCGAACTCGCCCTGGCCGCCCTCAACCGCATCTATCCGGGTGTGGACATCCGCAGTCACATCCGTGGCAACCCGATCATCGTCAGCTGGGAGGCAGACGAGAACTTCCTCGGCGCCTTCAAGGGTGCTCTGCCGGGGCACTACCGATACAACCACCGGATGTACGGCCATTTCATCCAGAAGCACCTACCCGAACAGGAACGTGGCATCTTTCTTGCCGGTGACGGCATCAGCTGGACCCCCGCATGGGTCGAGGGCGCGGTGCAGACCGCTCTGAACGCCGTCTGGGGTGTCATCGCACACCTCGGCGGTGCCTCGAGCCCCCAAAACCCGGGCCCCGGCGACGTCTGGGACGAGCTGAAGCCGGTCGCCCTGCCGGACGACTGAGCTGTCGGCGGCCCGGTCACGTGGGGGCCGCGCAACCGGTCCGATCCTCCGCGGTGGCCCGGGTTGCCCTGCTCATCGCCGAGACGGCAGGCTTACGGCCATGAGTGCACAGGACGTACGCCTGGCCGTGGTCGCCCGGTTTCCCGAGAGCGAGCTCGTCCCGGCCGGGAACGAGTTCGTCATCTTCAGCAAGCCGGAGCTCGGCCGGCTGACCGGGGCGGACCTGGACCGGGTGTGGAACCTGTTCGCGGAGCTGCTGGAACGCTACGACGTCACGGTCCACCAGACGATGATCCGGACGGGTGCGGAGCTCGAGTCGTCGGGTGCGATGCAGGAGCACTACGGGGTCATCAACAAGATCTCGCGGCTGGGCCGGCCGGCGCTGACCGAACCGGCGGAGGAGGCTCTCGCCGAGGCGTACGCCGACGTGCTCGACGAGGCCACCGTGCTCGGCGGGCACCAGTTCCTGGCCGACTATCCCGAGGTCAGCCCGTATGCGCTCGGTCTGCTGTTCGCCAACGCCGAGGTGAAGCGGCTCGGCCCAGGGACGTACGGTGCGCTGGTGAAGATCGACGGCGCGCCGGTCGTCATCCTCAACGGGTTCCACCCACGGCAGCTGAGCTTCTTCACCGCCGACGACACGGTGTGCGCGTTCCTGCACGCCAGCAGCTCGACCGGCTGGAACAGCCTGCGTAGCGACCTGATCGGCAGCACCGACCCCTCGAAGGCGGACCGCGGTTCGGTCCGCGGCCGGCTGTTCGCCGACCCGGCGGGGTTTGGCCTGGAGAGCGTCAGCTACAACTTCAACGGCGTCCATATGTCCGCCGGCCCGCTGGAGGGACTGGCCGAGCTGAACCGGTTCTTCGGCGCCGGCGCATCGGGCACCGGCTGGACGTTCGCCGGGGCGCTCGGCGAGGCCGGGGTGTCGGAGGACGGGATCGCTGCGCTGCTGGAGAACCCGACGCTGGAGGCCGGCGGCGAGCGAGGCAGCGCCTTCGACCTGACCGAGGGGCTGGACGCGAGCGACGCCGCTCCCCTGCTGGCCGCCGCCACCCCGGCCGACTGATCCGACTTGTCAGCCGCTGTGCACCGTATGCGGTGCTGAGCGGCTGACAACTCGACCGGGTTCGGGCGTCAGGTCTCGCGTGCGGCCGCGTTCTGGTCCAGCTTGCGGCCGAGGATCACGGTGATCACCCAGATCGCGGCGAACAGGGCACCGACGAAGAACATCGGCGGGGTGAGGAAGCCGAGCGCGATGCCGGCGGCCTGGGTCAGCCAGCCCAGGACGTACCCCACGACCGAACGCAGCAGGCCGGCGCTGACCACGGCCAGCACCGCCGCGCCACCGCCGTACAGCGCCGCCTGCTCCAGCGGCACGGACGAGAGGAAATGCATCACTGGGATCGCCAGCGCGAACACGATCACCTCGAACAGCAGGGTGATCATCAGCACCCGGCGCATCGGGTTCCGGGCGCTCAGCACGCACTCACTGGTCCGGATCGAAGTCGTCGGGCTCGTCGCGGTCGACGGGGTCATCCTTGACCGAATCCTCGCGGACCAGCAGATTGCGGGCCTCGCCGACCAGCACGACCGAGCCGGTGACGAGCACTCCGGCCACCCCGGCCCCCTCCGCGTCGGCCAGCGCGACCGCCGCCTCCAGCGCGTCGTCCAACCGCTCCTCGATCGTCACCCGTTCGCGACCGAACACGTCCTCTGCCAGCGCGCCCAGGTCGTCGACCGGCATGCCTCGCGAGGTCGACGCGACCCGGGTAACGATCACCCGGTCCAGCACCGGCTCGTACGTCCGCAGCAGCCCTTCGGCGTCCTTGTCGGCCATGATCCCGATCACGCCGATCAGCGGATTGAAGTCGTACGCCTCGGTGATTGCCTGCGCCGTCGCCCGGGCGCCGTGCGGGTTGTGAGCGGCGTCCAGCACGACGGACGGGGATCGCCGGACCAGTTCCATCCGACCCGGGGCCTCGACCGCCGCGAACCCGTCGCGAACGGTATCCTCACCGAGCGCCTTCATGCCGAGGAACGTCTCGACCGCGGCCAGTGCGACGGCGGCGTTCTCGGCCTGGTGGGCTCCGAAGAGGGGCAGGAACACCTCGTCGACCGGGCCTTCCGCGCCGTTCAGGCGGAGCAGCTGGCCACCGACCGCCAGCCGGCGGTCGATCACGCCGAAGTCGACACCCTCGACGTGGACCAGCGCGCCCGACCTCGTTGCTGCGCTCCAGCAGGACGGCCGCGGCATCGGGCGGCTGCGCGGCCAGAACGACATTCGCGCCCGGCTTGATGATCCCGGCCTTCTCGCCGGCGATCTCGGCGACGGTCGTGCCGAGCAGGTTGGTGTGGTCGAGATCGATCGGCGTCACCACCGCGACGGTGCCGTCCGCGACATTCGTCGCGTCCCAGGTGCCGCCCAGCCCGACCTCGATCACCGCCACGTCGACCGGCGCGTCCGCGAACGCGGCTAACGCCATCCCCGTGACGATCTCGAAGAACGTCATGGCCACGCCGTCGATCTGCCGGCCGTCGACGATCTCGACGTACGGCTGGAGCTCGCGCCACAGCTCGTCGAACCGCCGGTCGCTGATCGGCACACCGTCGATCGCGATCCGCTCGTTGATCCGACTGATGTGGGGACTGGTGAACCGTCCGGTCCGGAGCCCGGTCGCCCGCAGCAGCGCCTCGATCATCGCCGCGGTGCTGCCCTTGCCGTTCGTCCCGGTCAGGTGGATCACCGGGTAGGCCGACTGCGGGTCGCCGAGCAGCTCGGTCAGCGCGCGGATCCGGCCGAGACCGGGCGCGATCCGGTGCTCGGGCCAGCGGCCGGTGAGGGTTCGGACGATCTCGGTATGGGTCTGGGTGGGCATGGCGTCCCGAGTCTATGGGCTCGGCGACTTCCCCAGCCCGCCCAGGCAGCGCAGCCCAGCAGCAGTGTGGCCGCTGTGGTCAGCAGGACGATCGGGTCGAGGCCCACCAACAGGCCGGCCAGCGCCGTCCCGGCTGAGGAGAACGCCACCTTGATGCCCGCCACGGTCATGAACACGCCGCCCCGGGTCGGACGAAAGGAGAACTCGGCTCGACCGGCCAGGCTGTACGCGGTCATTCGGGCATCCGCCGCCCCGACCAGGACGTACGCGGCAATCAGGGCGGACAGGCTCGGCAGGGCGGCGGCGGTCACGATCAGCGGGGCGAGCACGGCTGCGGTCCAGGCCATGCCCCGGTCGGCCGAGAGCCTCGGCGGCCGAGCCACCTGGAGCAGGCCGGCGACGAGGCCGCCGAAGCCGAAGGCGGCCACCACCCAACCGCCGTGACCGGGTGACAGCTGCTGACCGCGGGCGATGCCGAGCAGCACGGTTGCCGACACCACCAGCGCCGCGATCCAGGTGAGCAGTGCGACCCGCCGCAGCGGTCGGTACGCCCAGATGGCGCTGACCGTCTCCCGGAGCGCCGGCGGGGCGGAGCGGCGCTCGTCGGTCGCCGGTTCGATCGGGATGCGGATGGTCAGTGCGGCGCCGAGGACGGCGCCGGAGATCAGCACGAGGATGGCGGTCAGCGGTCCGAGCAGCGGCGCAAACACGCTCACGGTGGCCGGGCCCAGACTGCCGGCCAAGCCGTACGTCAGCCCGTCCAGGCTGGACCGCCGCCGTCCCACGGTCGCGACCCGAAGCTCGGGCAGCCGGCTGCTCAGCCCACCGGTCAGGATCGGTCCGCACAGCCCGGCCGCCACGACGAGCGCCGCGACCAACGGGAGCGGTAAGCGGCCGAGGAGGAGTACGGCGGCCGCCAACAGCACGGCGTACGTCGTCCCAGCGGCCGCGATGACCCACCGTGGATCGCGGGCCCGATCCACCCAGCGGGCCGACAGCGGGCCGAGGAGATGCGGCGCGGTCAGCGCCGCGCCCAGCAGACCGGCGGTCCTGATCGGGTCGTCGATGTCGGTGCGCGCGGTGCAGACCAGCACCAGGCCCACCGTTGCGCCGGCATCGACGAGGCGGAGCAGCAAGGCGGCGAGAAAGTAGCGGATCACGATGATCCCTCCTGCGAACCGGTTCTTGTCACCGGTTCAACTGGTTACCTCGACCCTTGCATGGCGCTCCGACACCTGTCAAGCTAGTTACATGAACTCGGTGCTGGTGGCGGGCAACCTGGCCCTGGACTTCATCGGCACGCTGAGCGAGCGCGGACACGCCCGCGTAGAGCAGCTGCGCGAGCCGGCCGATCTCGCTCGCTGGGTCGTCGCGGCCGGGCTGACAGACGCCGGGCCGACGGTCACCGAGCCGGAGCTCAGCGACGCGATCGAGCTGCGGGAGGCGCTCTATCGACTGGTGGCGGAACTGATCGACGGTCGGCCGCCCGGCGATGCCGATCGCGAGCTGATGAACCGCTGGGCGGTCCGGACCGGTCCGGAGGTCACAGTCGGCCGCAATGGCCGGCGGCTCCATTCAGGCTCGACCGAGCAGTGCCTCGCCGGCCTCGCGGCCGCTGCGGTCGAGTTGTGGGACCGGGACGACGGCGCGCAGATCCGCTGGTGCGCCGATGATCAGTGCACCCACCCCTTCCTGGACCGCTCCCGCAATCAGCAGCGCCGCTGGTGTGACATGGCGACCTGCGGCGACCGGGCCAAGGTGCGGAGCTACCGCGCACGCCGGTCCGGCTGAGCGCCGGGCCGCCCCGACTGGTCTCGGCTGGCCCGGCTGGCCCCGACTGGCCCGACTGGCCGACGGCGACCGGGACTCCGCAGTCCGGCCTCGCTTTCCCGGAAAGTGTCGAGTTGCGACAGCCGCGGTCGGCGCGTCGCTGTCGCAGGTCGACACTTTCGGGGAAGGGCGGGTGAGGCAGGGCGCTCCGGATATTGTTGGGCGCCGGTTTCCCTGTCTTCCTAGGATCGAGCTCATGACCACTACGCCAACCGACCTCCGACCCGACGCGCGCACGCCCGGCGCGCCGGTCGTACCGGAGAAGCCGGCGCTGGAGGGTCTCGAGGACAAGTGGGCGGCGCGCTGGGCCGAGCAGGGGACGTACGCGTTCGTGCGGCCGGACAGCAGAGCGCAGGTCTACTCGATAGACACTCCGCCGCCGACCGTGTCGGGGTCGCTGCATGTGGGTCACGTGTTCTCCTACACCCATACCGATCTGATCGCGCGCTACCAGCGGATGCGCGGCAAGCACGTGTTCTATCCGATCGGCTGGGACGACAACGGGCTGCCGACCGAGCGCCGGGTGCAGAACTTCTACGGCGTGCGCTGCGACCCGAGCGTGCCGTACGACGCCAGCTTCACCCCTCCGAGCAAGCCGGATCCGAAGCGCCAGATCGGCATCAGCCGGCGCAACTTCGTCGAGCTCTGCCACGAGCTGACCAGCGTCGACGAGGTGGCGTTCGAGGAGCTGTGGCGCCGGGTCGGGCTGAGCGTGAACTGGCCCGACCTCTATACGACCATCTCCGACGAGACGGTCCGGATCTCCCAGCTGGCGTTCCTGCGCAACCTGGACCGCGGCGAGGCGTACCTGTCCGAGGCGCCGACGATGTGGGATGTGACGTTCCAGACGGCAGTCGCGCAGGCCGAGCTGGAGGCCCGGGACTATCCGGGCGCGTATCACAAGGTGGCCTTCCAGCGGCCCGACGGAGCCCAGGCGATCATCGAGACGACCCGTCCCGAGCTGATCGCGGCCTGCGTTGCGCTGATCGCGCACCCCGACGACGAGCGATATGCCGACCTGGTCGGCAGCACGGTGACCAGCCCGGTGTTCGGGGTGGAGGTGCCGGTGGTGACCCACGAGCTGGCCGAACCCGACAAGGGTTCCGGCCTGGTGATGTGCTGCACGTTCGGCGACCTGACCGACGTGACCTGGTGGCGGGAGCTGCAGCTGCCGACCCGGGTGATCATCGGCCGGGACGGCCGGATCCTGCGCGACCGGCCGGAGTGGATCGCCGACGACGAGCGCTGGCAACAGCTGGCGGGCAAGACCACGTTCAGCGCGCGCGAGCAGATGGTGCTCTGGCTGCGCGAGTCCGGCGAGCTGCTCGGCGAGCCGACTCCGACCCAGCGCAAGGCGAACTTCTACGAGAAGGGCGACAAGCCGCTGGAGATCGTGTCGACCCGGCAGTGGTACATCCGCAACGGCGGTCGCGACGCCTCGATCAAGGCAGCAGATGCTGGCTCGCGGCGAGGAACTGGCCTGGACGCCGGAGCACATGAAGTACCGCTACGACAACTGGGTCGGCGGCCTGAACGGCGACTGGCTGATCTCCCGGCAGCGGTTCTTCGGGGTGCCGTTCCCGGTCTGGTACCCGCTCGACGCCGACGGTGAGCCGCGCTACGCCGAGCCGATCACGCCGGCCACCGACGAGCTGCCCGATCGATCCGAGTTCCCAGCGTCCCGACCGGTTTCGCCGAGCACCAGCGGGGTGTGCCGGGCGGGTTCACGGCCGACCCGGACGTGATGGACACCTGGGCGACCTCCTCACTCACCCCGCAGATCGTCTGCGGCTGGGAGCGCGATCAGGAGCTGTTCGCGTTGACCTTTCCGATGGACCTGAACACCCACGCCCACGAGATCATCCGGACCTGGCTGTTCTCCCGGGTGGTCCGGGCGCACTACGAGAACCATTCGCTGCCCTGGACCCGGTCCATGATCAGCGGGTTCGTGATGGACCCCGACCGCAAGAAGATGTCGAAGTCGCACGGCAATGTGGTCGTACCGAGCGAGATCCTCGAGCGGTACGGCTCCGACGCCGTCCGCTGGCGGGCCGCGAAAGCGCGTCCCGGCCTGGACTCTCCGTTCGACGAGAAGGAGATGAAGGTCGGCCGGCGGCTCGCGATGAAGGTGTTGAACGCGAGCAAGTTCGTGCTGGGCTTTCCCGGGGACCCGGCGGCCGTCGATCCGACCGCGGTGACCGATCCGCTGGACCGGGCTTTGCTGGCCGGACTGGCCCGGGTGGTCGTCGACGCGACGACAGCCTTCGAGGCGTACGACTACACGGGCGCGTTGGACGTGACCGAGCGGTTCTTCTGGTCGTTCTGCGACGACTACCTGGAGACGGTGAAGGAGCGGGCGTACGGCGAGGGCGACGGCGCCGCGTCCGCGCAGGCCGCGCTGGCGATCGCGCTGAACGTGCTGTTGCGGCTGCTCGCACCGATCATGCCGTTCGTGACCGAGGAGGTCTGGTCGTGGTGGCAGCCCGGCTCGATCCACACCTCCGGCGTGGCCAACGGTGGATGAGCTCGCCACCGGCGGTGACGCCTTGCTGCTGGAGGATCTGGCGGTCGCGCTGGCCGCCATCCGCGGGCGCGAAGTCGCAGGCCAAGGTGTCGATGCGGACCGAGGTACAGCGCACCGAGCTGACCGGCGCCGGCCGACGTCCTGGATCGGTTGAAGGAGATCGAGGCCGATCTGCGGGCGGTCGGCCGGCTGTCCGGCGAGGTGCTCTGGACGGCCGCGGACGTACCGCTCGCGGTGGACGTGGAGCTCGCGCCCTCACCGGTCTGACGGCGGCGTATTTCTGGGGCTGTTCGAGGGTCTTTCCGAGCGAGAGACTGTGGCTGATCGAATCCGATCAGTCGTCGCGTCAGCACCCAGGGAGGGGCCATGACCAACTACCTCATCGCCGAAGAGCAGGTTCCCGGACGCCGCCTCGGCCGCAACGTCAACCTCGACGATCGGTCGCTGCGCTATCTGGTCAGTTCGCCGGCTCGCGCGCTCGCCAGCATCGAGCACGAGCGGGTGACGCCCGGTCCTCGACCAGGGCGACCTCGGCTCGTGCACGGGAACGCCTCGTGTCGGGGCGCTCGGCACCAAGCCGCTCTACGACGCGCTGCCGAGCGGTCACCCGGCGTTGGACGAGACGCTCGCCGTGCACATCTACTCCGAGGCGACCAAGATCGACCCGTACGACGGCCAGTACCCGCCGACCGACACCGGCTCGGACGGGCTGAGCGTGGCCAAGGTCTGCACGACGCTTGGCTACATCTCCGGCTATCTGCACGCCACCACGCTGGAGGCGATGCAGAACGCGCTGCAGGACACCGCGGTGATCGTCGGCGTCAACTGGTACGAGGGTTTCGACAGTCCGGACAGCAACGGCGTGGTCACGGTGTCCGGCAAGGTCCGCGGTGGCCACGAGTTCGAGGTCGTCGGGATCGACATGGACAAGGGCTTGTTCCACGCCATCAACTCGTGGGGCACCGCCTGGGGCAAGAACGGGCACTTCTACTTCTCGTTCGACTCGATGACCCGGCTGCTGTCGGAGGACGGCGACTGTACCCAGCTGCTGCCGCTGAGCGTGCCGGCGCCGACCCCGACGCCGACCCCGACCGACGTCACGTTCCCCGGTGCCGAGGCCGATGTCGACGCCCGGATCCGGACCGCCGCGGGCCGCGCGAAGCTCGGACTGTCGGACTGGCAGAACAACCACTACAAGAAGTACTTCAAGCTGCACTGACGTCGTCCGGCCCCTTCCGAAACTGTCGAGTTGGGACATCCGACACCGGCGTGTCGCTGTCGCAGGTCGACAGTTTCCGGAAGGGGTGGGCCGCCGACTGACCAGAGGGATCAGGCGGAGCGCTCGCGTCGCTCCCGCTTGACCAGCTTCTCCCGCGGGACGAGGGTCGGCAGCACGTTGTCCTTGACGACCTCGGCGGTGATGATCACCTGACCGATGTCCTCCCGGCTCGGTACGTCGTACATCACGCTGAGCAGCACCTCTTCGAGGATCGCGCGCAGACCGCGGGCGCCCGTCCCGCGGAGCAGAGCCAGGTCCGCGATCGCCTCGATGGCATCGTCGCTGAACTCGAGCTCGACGCCGTCCAGATCGAACAGCTTCTTGAACTGCTTGATCAGCGCGTTCCGCGGCTCGATCAGGATCCGGATCAGCGCGTCGCGGTCCAGCGGGGCGACCGACGAGATCATCGGCAGCCGGCCGATGAACTCCGGGATCAGCCCGAACTTGACCAGGTCCTCCGGCCGTACGTCCGCGAACGGGTCCTCCGCCTCGGGCTTGCGGGACTCCATCGCGTTGTTGAAACCGAGCGGCCGCTTGCCGACCCGAGAGGAGATGATGTGGTCCAGCCCGGCGAAGGCACCGCCGACGATGAACAGCACGTTGGTGGTGTCGATCTGGATGAAGTCCTGGTGCGGGTGCTTGCGGCCGCCCTGCGGCGGAACGCTCGCCGACGTACCCTCCAGGATCTTCAGCAGCGCCTGCTGCACACCCTCGCCGGAGACGTCGCGGGTGATCGAGGGGTTCTCGCTCTTGCGGGCGATCTTGTCGACTTCGTCGATGTAGATGATCCCGGTCTCGGCCTTCTTCACGTCGAAGTCGGCGGCCTGGATGAGCTTGAGCAGGATGTTCTCGACGTCCTCGCCGACGTACCCGGCCTCGGTCAGCGCGGTCGCGTCGGCGATGGCGAACGGGACGTTGAGCATCTTGGCCAGCGTCTGGGCAAGATAGGTCTTGCCGCAGCCGGTCGGCCCGATCAGCAGGATGTTGGACTTGCCGAGCTCGACCCCGTCGTCGTCGGTGCGCCGGGTCGGGTTCGCGGCCTGCGCCTGGACCCGCTTGTAGTGGTTGTAGACCGCGACCGCGAGGGCCTTCTTGGCGTTGTTCTGGCCGATCACGTACCCGTCGAGGAACTGGCGGATCTGGTGCGGTTTGGGCAGCTCCTCGAGCAGGCCGACCTCGGAGTTCTCGGAGAACTCCTCCTCGATGATCTCGTTGCAGAGGTCGATGCACTCGTCGCAGATGTAGACACCGGGACCGGCGATCAGCTTCTTGACCTGCTTCTGGCTCTTTCCGCAGAACGAGCACTTCAGCAGGTCGCCGGTCTCTCCGATGCGTGCCACAAGACCTCCTCGTGATGAGCCGGCAGCCGACACTGGCCGGCGGCCCTCCGCTGGTTTCTACACACTAGCCCGCCGCCGAACAGATGTGGAGCACATTGCTCCCTCGCTCGACGGCGGTCGCGTGACGATCAGATGGAGACGGCCTTCAGCGAGGTGAGGACCTCGTCGATGATCCCGTATTCCTTGGCCTGGTCGGCCGTCAGGTACTTGTCGCGCTCGATGTCGTGACTCACCTCGTCGGTGCTCTTGCCGGTGTCGGTGGCCAGCATGTCCTCCATCAGCGACCGGATCCGGAGGATCTCCCTCGCCTGGATCTCGATGTCGGAGGACTGTCCGTAGCCGCCCTCGGTGGCCGGCTGATGGATCAGGATCCGGCTGTTCGGCAGGGCCAGCCGCTTGCCGCGGGTGCCGGCGGCCAGGATGACCGCCGCCGCCGAGGCGGCCTGGCCGAGGCAGACCGTGCTCACATCGGGCTTGATGTAGCGCATCGTGTCGTAGATCGCGGTCAGCGCGGTGAACGACCCGCCGGGTGAGTTGATGTAGATGTCGATCTGCCGCTCTGAGTCCATCTGCTGCAGACACAGCAGCTGGGCCATCACCGCGTTCGCGATCTCGTCGCTGATCGGGGTGCCGAGGAAGATGATCCGGTCCTCGAAGAGCTTGGTGTACGGGTCGATCCGGCGCATGCCGTACGACGTGCGCTCCTCCCACTGCGGGATGTAGTAGTCCATGGTGGGCGCGAAGTCACGCGACTGGAGCATCGGGATGCCGGCCAGATGCGCATAGGGGTCGTAGGTGCTCATCGAGTTCCTCACTGGTTCGGCGCCTGATCCGAGGGGATCTGCGCCGCCTGGGTGTACACGTGGTCGATGAAGCCGTAGTCGAGGGCCTGTTTGGCCGTGAACCAGCGGTCGCGGTCGGAGTCGGCCTCGATCTGCTCGAGCGTCTGGTTGGTGTGCTCGGCGATCAGCCGCTGCATGGTCGACTTGATGTGCAGCGACTGCTCGGCCTGGATCCGGATGTCGCTCGCGGTGCCACCGAGACCGCCGGACGGCTGGTGCATCATGATCCGGCTGTGCGGCAGGGCGTACCGCTTGCCGTTGGTGCCCGCACAGAGCAGGAACTGGCCCATCGAGGCCGCCAGACCCATCGCGACCGTGGCAACGTCGTTGGAGATCCAGTTCATGGTGTCGTAGATCGCCATGCCGGAGTCCACCGAGCCGCCCGGTGAGTTGATATAGAGGTAGATGTCCTTGTGCGGATCCTCCGCGTTCAGCAGGAGCATCTGGGCGCAGATCGCATTCGCGTTCTCGTCCTTCACCTCCGAGCCGAGGAAGATGATCCGGTTCTGCAGCAAGGACTGGTAGACGTTGTCGTCCATCCCGAAGCCGCCTGGCCGACCTGCCGCCCGCAGCGGCGCCACCAACTCGTGTCCATGAGTACGTTCCACGCGCTCGAACCTACCCGGCGGGAGCCCCCAGGGGACCTCCCCCGCGCCCCTGTTCGCTCTCGGCGCACGGGTGCCCGCCAACCGCCGATCTCCGGACATCTTCGCGCGAAGTTGGTGCAACTAGCGCGAAGACGGACTTGGCGGACCGAGGGCTTGCCCGAGCGAGCCATCGTCACAAGACGCAACGACCGCCGACGCTGCGCGCCCGGGAGTGCAGGAGGTTCTTGTGAAACACGTCTTACCGTTTCACAAGAACCGACGAACGAGCGGGCCTGAAGCGCAGCGGAGCGTCGAGCGAGGCCTGCCGAGCGAGACAGTCGGAAAGTGCAAACTGGCCGGGTCCGAACACCGAAGTGTCCGAACCCGACCAGCTCGCCCGCGGGATCAACCCCTGGCTGCCTCCCCCGAAGCAGTCGAGCAGTTCCTGCGACTGCATGAGGTGCGTCCCCCCGAACGCTCACCCATGCACTTCCTGTTGCGTTTCGCGCCCCCTGACGATGGGCACAACCACGCATTCCCCGAAACTCGCGGTTCCCAGCCAACCCCCCGTTGGCCCGGTCCCGCTCGCGGCAACTCGCACGCGCCCCTCCCCCTGATCTGAGGTCGCGCGCCTCGCTGCCTGATGTCCGTTCCGCCCCCCGACGGCCTGACATAGACAATCATCGAGCCAGCACCTCGCGTACGCCCTTGGCGACCTTTGGGATTACCTCAAGATTCGCCCAAGACTCGGCGGCCCAGCCGGGCCGGCACCTCAAGATCTGGAGAGAGTCAATCCGCCGGAATCCGGCGTAATCATCTCGATACACAACCGGCGATCGACCCGGCTGGAGCCGAGTCGATCGCCGTGGTGCGACGGGTGCCTGCTGGCGCGACGGGCTACTTCGCGTCCTCGCCGGCCTCGTCCAGAACGATGTCCTCGTCGGCGGACAGCTGCTCGACGTCGGACGGCTCGTCGTCCTCGACGTCGATCGCATCGGCGGAATCCGCGAACGTACCGTCTGCCTGCAGTTTCGCCAGCTCGACCGGGTTGCCGGCGGTATCCACGACGGTCGCGGACTCCACGATCAGGGCGAGGGCCTTCCCGCGCCGGATCTCCTGCATGTATTCGTCGATGTGGTGCGGATGCTCCTGCAGGTGGTCCGCGATCTGCTGCGGGCTCGTGTTCTCCTGCTGCGCCTTGCGGATGATGTGCTGGGTCAGATCGTTCTGGTCGAGGCTGATCTCCCGCTCCTCGGCGACCTTGTCGAGGATGATCTGAGCGAGCAGCGCATCGCCGGACCGACGCTCCAGGTCGTCCCAGAACGCCTCCTCCGACTCCGCCTCCTCCGACTCCTCGAGATAGCGGCTGAGCGACATCCCGGCGGCCGACAGCTGATTGGTGATCGACTCCTTCCGGGTGGCCAGGTCGGCCTCCCGGAGGTTCTCGGGCACCTCGACCCCGACCTTGGCGATCAGGTCCTCGAGCACAGCGTCGCGGGCCTTGCTCGCCTGCTCCAGCCGGGCCAGTCGCAGCAGGCTCTCGGCGAAGTCGGCGCGCATCTCCTCGTACGTGTCGAACTCCGAGGCCTCCTGCGCAAACTCGTCGTCGAGCTCGGGCAGCTCCTCTTCCTGCACCTTGCTGACGGTGACCTTGATGTCGGCCTCGCTGTCCTTCAGCGGGCCACCCACCAGGGTGGAGCTGAAGTCGGCCGACTCACCGGCCGACAGCCCGATCACGGCATCGTCGAGACCTTCGAGCATCGAGCCCGAACCGATCGTGTAGTCCAGGCCCTCCGCCGTGGCGTCCTCCAGCGGCTCGCCGTCCTTGGTCGCGAGCAGGTCGATGGTGACCACGTCGCCGTCGGCGGCCGGCCGCTCCACGGTTGTCCGCGAGCCGAAGCGCTGACGCAGGGTGTCCAGCCGGTCGTCGATCTCGGCCTCGTCCACGGTCGCTTCGTCCACGGTCGCGCTGAGCAGCGAGAAGTCCGGCAGGTCGAACTCGGGCCGGATGTCGACCTCGGCGGTGAACTCGATCAGATCGCCGTCCTCCAGCCGGGTCACCTCGACGTCGGGCTGGGCAAGCGGGGTCAGCTTGTTCTCGCTGACGGCGTCACCGTAGAACTTCGGCAGCGCGTCGTTCAGCGCCTGCTCGATGATGGCGCCACGACCGAAGCGCTGGTCGATCACCATCGGCGGGACCTTGCCCCGGCGGAACCCGGGGATGTTCACCTGCTTGGCGACGTCGCGATACGCCTTGTCCATGCTCGGCTTGAGCTCGGTGAAGGGGACCTCGACGGTGATCTTGACCCGGCTCGGGGTCAACTGCTCGACGGTGCTGGGCACGCTCTGACTCCTGGACATCCTTGCGGAAAATGGCTGATGGCGGGCGGGCATGCCCGCAGGGGCTCGCGAGAGCCTGGCCAATCCTACGGTGGGCCTGGAGGGCCGACAAATCATCATCGGGCCTTCACGTTGTGGCGAGGCCGGTCGTCCCCCTACACTCGACGGGCTGTGTCGGCGCGGTTCGGGGCGTAGCGTAGTGGCTAGCGCGCCTGCTTTGGGAGCAGGAGACCGCGGGTTCGAGTCCCGCCGCCCCGACCATTCTCTCCACTGGTCGATTTCCGCCGATGACGGTCACTTTCTGACCACCGGCGCAGCCAGAACCGGGTTCCGGCGCACAACGACTGCTACAGTTCCTCGCGCCGACCGCGAGGACGTACGTCGTCTGCGGCCGGCACGAGGCTCTCGCCGCCGCGACCGCAGTCGCGACGGGCGGCCGGTGGGTTCGCGACCCGCTGCCTCGACTCCGTGGCCTGGTGGAGACTCGGGCTCGACCAGGTCACGGAACCCCATGCGGGTGTAGCTCAATGGCAGAGCCCCAGCCTTCCAAGCTGGTCATGCCGGTTCGATCCCGGTCACCCGCTCCAGACCGTCTCACCTGGTCAAACCCGATATTGAACGGGACCACTCTTCGAAAATCGGCGGATCGTCCATCGCGTGCCCCGAATGTGTCCAGAATGAACGGCCGCCGCACGCACCGGCTCACTCCGCGTCTCGGATCATCTCGTCCAGGGCGTCCGCAATCATCCGATCCCGTTCAGCCGTCCGAGGCTGATAGATCAACGCGGCCCGCGAGCTCGCGTGACCCATCCTGCCCTCAGCTCGCGCCTACGCGCACCTGAAGCCGCGTAGTGATTCCCCGCGAGAGTCATCGCCGATCGTGGCGATGACCTGCACGTCCGTGGTCGGGAGGTGCAGGCCGTCGCCAGCGGGCAATGGTCAGCGGGCGATCTTGGGGCTGGGGCCTCCTTCGATGGTGATGTAGTCGAGGTGGACGGGAGCAGCGGCGCCGATACCGATGACCTTGAGGAGGTTGCGGCCCTTGAGAAGGTCGACTCGGACAGTCGCGGTCTTCCAGGCGCCGTTGGTGCCGGGGAGGTTGAGCCGGTAGCGGGCCGTGCGGGCGACCTTCGGAGCCGGAGGTGACGGTGACCCAGACGTCCGCGCTGCGGCCGGTCGCTGTGGCGTAGCGGAGCTGGACGGTGCGTGTTCCGCCGGTGCCGCCGCCGGTGACGGCGAAGGACACGGTGGCGTCCTTCTTGTCGAGGTTGGTGGCGTAGCCGCGTCCGGTGTAGCCGGCGGTCTCGTTGTCGAAGACGGCTCCGAGGGACCAGCCGGCCACGGTCGAGTCGTAGCGGACGGGTCCTTCGGTCGGGGTGATCTTGAGCAGGGCGGATCCGTGGGTGGGGAGATCGGCTGAGTAGGAGGTCATGGTGCCGAGGTCCTTGCGGGCCCACAGGTCGCGCACCTTGACGGCGTCGGTGATGCCGAGGTCCTTGGCGAAGTCGATGGCCCGGGTGTTGGGTTCGTCGCCGCGGTTGAACAGGCCGACGATCCAGGATCCGTTGCTGAGCTGGCCGATCCAGCGTTCGGTGTCGCGGGAGCCGGTGTCCCAGTTGTAGCCGTGGTTGTTGTTGAACAGGGGTTTGCCGGCGAGGCCGTCCTTGTTCAGGGCGATCACTTCGGGGTTCTGGAAGACCCAGGCGTTGTCGCCGATGGTGTCGACGGTGTCGGAGATGCAGATCGGGGAGCCGGCGATGGTGAACAGCCCGACGGTGGTGCGTCGTTCGTCGTCGCTGGCGTAGGAGGAGGCGATCAGGAAGTCGGCGTCGAGGCCGATCAGCCCGGGGCCGTTGACGTCGGCCCAGCCGGTGAGTCCGGTGAACGGGTTGCTCCACTGGGTCCAGTAGGGTCGCCAGTCCTGCCGTCCGCCGCTGAGCCGGCCCCAGCCGCCCTTGTCGGCGTCGTCGTTGATCCGGAACGAGTCGCCGCGGGACCGTTCGAGCTCGCCGTGGTTGGACATGCTGGGCATGACCAGGGAGACGACCATGTCCTTGCCGGCGGCCTCGTCGATCCAGTCCAGCAGCGTCTCGTACGATTCGCGGCCGTGCTCGCGCATCACGACGCCGATGTTCTGGTCCCAGCCGGTCTCGAACCAGGCCAGGAAGTCGACGCGCAGCCGGGGCACGCCCATCGCCTTGAAGTGCTCGACGTAGCCCTGGACGTACTCCTTGGCGCCGTCGCGGTGCGGGTCGACCCAGTAGATCTTGTCCTTGGTGAACGGGTCCCAGTCGGCGGTCAGGTCCGCGACGGCGACGTCGGGGCGGCCCTTGACCGTGATCGAACGGTCCTGGCGGGCGGACTCGGTGATCCAGAACGGGTTGTAGTAGATCGACAGCTTCATGTTGTAGCCGGCGAGGTAGTCGATCCAGTACGGGAAGTCGTGGGTCCACTCGTCGTTCTGGGAGACGATGTAGCCGTTCTTGTCGACCCGCTGGCTGGACTCGATCCAGCCGTCGGTGCAGATCGTGTCGTAGCCGTACGGGGCGAACTCGCGGATCACCCAGTCGAGGTTCTTCTTCCAGACGTCCTCGGGGATGTTGGCGTTGTTGGGCAGGTTGTAGCCGTAGGTCACCCACTGCAGACCGGGCTGGCCGGTCCGCATCCGCAGGCTGTTCCGTGCGGCCGGGTGGGGGACGGGATTGCCTTCGGCGGCGATCGGGTCGGCGGCCGCGGTTTGAGCGCCGAGGCCGGCTAACAGGGTTCCGGCACCGATCGCTCCGGACGTCCCGAGGAATGCGCGTCGACTGACGGGCATGAGTGCACCTCCGTGTGCTGGGGATTGGATGGCATTAGTTTTACGTCAGAATTCCCAGCGTGTCAATGCCTTCTTGCGTAGCCTTTAGAGTAGTGAGATAGTTCTGACATGGAATGCCAGATCGGTCTGAGTGTTGCCACGGAACCTTCGTCGGACGTTCTATGGAAGACTCCGGCGTGACGAGCCCCTCCCTGGCGCCCTGGGACTCCCGCAGCGATACCGAGCGGACCGTTGCGCTGGAGGTGTTACTGCACGGGCCAGTGTCCCGCAGCGAGTTGGCGCGACGGCTCCGACTGTCGCCGGCGTCGCTGACCAGGCTGGTGGGACCGATGGTTTCCAGCGGGCTGCTGGAGGAGACCGGCGATCCCGGCACCAGCGCCTTGGGGCGACCGACCCGGCCCGTCCGGATCGCAGCCGACGCCGGCCACTTCATCGGTGTTCGGCTCACCCCTTACCGAGGCGCACGGCGTCGTGACGAACATGCGCGCCGAGGTCCTCGAATGCGACCACCGCCCGCTGGACGACACGACCCCGGCCGGGGTTGTCGCCACCGATCGAGGCCTGGTCGATCGCCTGCGCACCGCTCAGCAGATCGACCCCTACCGGCTCGGAGTCAGTCTCGGCGGACTCGTCGACGAGCACAGCCGGGTTCGATCCGCACACTTCTTCGGTTGGCCAGAACCCGTCGACCTGGCCACCGAACTCCGCCGCGCGACCGGAGTCCCGACCGTGGTCGACAACGACGTCATGGCACTGACCAGAGCCCAGTCGTGGTTCGGAATCGGTCGCGGCAGCGATCGGTTCGCCCTGATCACCCTCGGCGTCGGAATCGGCCTCGGCGTCGTCATGCACGGCGAACTGATCGAAAGCCCCGACGCCGGCCTCGGACTGATCCAGCACTTCCCGCTCAACGACACCGGGCCCGTGTGTCCGCTCGGCCACCAAGGCTGCGCCCAGGCCATGCTGACCGACGACGCCATCGCCGCCCAGACCAGCGTCGCCCTCCGACGCCCCGTCACTCGCCACGAGGCCCTCGACCTCGCCACCCAAGGACAACCGGCGGCAAGAACGGTGGTCGACCAGTCCGGCCGTGCGCTGGGCCGGCTCGTCGCCGCCGTCGCCAACCTCACCATGTGCTACCGGATCATCATCACCGGCGAGGGCGGCCGCCTGGCCGACGTCGCCACCGAGGCCATGCGAGCACAGATCAGCCTCGAACGCGACCCCGTCGCCGGCGATCTCGAAATCTATAACCCGACCTTCGGGGCGGCCGACTGGGCCCAAGGGCCAGCCGTGCTTGCCATCCAAACCCTCGTCCGCTCCGCCAACTGATAGAACGATCCTGCGATCAGACACGGGTGGATCCGCTTCAGCCGCCCCAGGTCTTCCGCGTGGGCTGCGATCAAGTTCGGCGCCTCGATCGTCGTCTTTCTGATTCTGATTGCCAGCGGCGTACTGCAGCCAGCCAGATGGCAAGCCACTCCTCTACGGCTTCGGCG
>CAVOZV010000008.1:0-697438 GCA_963701355.1 uncultured Actinomycetota bacterium
GGTTGCCGAAGCTGATCTCTGCGATGCACACCATGAACACCGTCATGGCGATGGAGAACGGTACGTCTTTGACGAGTGTCACGGCGTAGTAGCCGAGGGCCGGGATGAGCGCGATCCAGGCCAGGCCGGCGATCAAGAATCGGTTGGGCAGTCCCCAGCTCGCGAGCCGGGCGAAGAGGAACGTGAAAACAGCGGCACTGGCCACCAACAGGATCATCGTGCCGAGGGCGCGACCCGGCCGGCGTCCCCGAGGCCGAAGACTCTGCCAAGGCCCTGCATCGCTGCGATGTAAGGGTAGAGCCGACCGGTTCGTAGGTATCCCACGGGTCGATCCCACGAACGTAGGAGTAAGCACCGGAACGTGTCGAAGTAGACGATGCCGGGCCAGTAGATGAGGACGTAGGGAAGCCTGGACACGACGATGATGCCGAGGACGATGGCGTATGCCCCGCGGCGGTGTGCTCGACTCGGCGAGCGAAGCCAAGCTGCGAGGCTGCCCGATGACTGGGCCGACCCTCGCCTCGTACGTCTGGTGTAGCTGTCGAGGACCCAGATCAGCGCGGCGAGGCTGCCGGCGGCCAGCCAACCGGTTCCCAGGCCGAGATCACCATCGTCCAGGCGAGGTGGTCAGGTGTGAACAGCGGGCCGACGACGGCGTCGTAGGAGTGCAGTGCCATGCCGGCCAGCTGAGTGCTGGCGGACGGCGACGCCGAGGCCGCCTGCCCAAGCCCAGGTCGACACGGACGAGTTGCGGAGCACCCACCATCCCCCGACAGCGAGCGCGATGAAGACGATGAGCGAGGAGAATTCCGTTTCGCGCAGAGTGGAGAGGAACAGGACCCGGCGCAGGTTCGGCGTAGATCGTGAGGACGGCAAGGAAAGCGCGGACGGTCGACGCGAGCGCGAACAGCCCGCTGCGCGCGACCATCGATTTCACGCAATGCAGATTACGAAGCACTTTCTGAGGATTCGCCCAGAAGCCGCTGGACCCAAGGACGCTAAGCGGTCTCGATCCGAGACAGGCCAGTGACGATCCAGAAGCACCGTCGCTGGGTGCACCCGTGACGCCAGCAAGGCGACAGCGCCGGCCAACGTATGGTCACTTGCGCTCTACCGGACCGAACAGACGTCGGTGCGACGTCCCCCGCACGGTGCGTGGACGTGACGAAGGTGTCGGCGAAGTGTCACCAACAATTAAGGCGGTCGGCGCCCAGCAGACGGATGGGCGCCGCGATGATGGTTCGTGCGGCTACCTTGCAGTGGCCGCACCAAATCTCCCGCAGACGCGCTCGAAGAGGAGGCCAGAGGCCTCTCCGTTGGGTGCCAAGATCGTCTGGTGCGGCGGGCATTGGACCGGCCACCCAAAGCCGCGGCACCGGCGGGGGATGCCTGTTGCGCAACGATCTGTCAGAACTGCGCCGCGCTCGTCAGTTCGGCATTCGCGTCAGAGACCCCTGACGTTCAAGGGCATAGCGTAGGCGCGTCCCCGTCCCTGACGACGCGGTGTTCGAATCTCTACTCCGACGGAGCTCGGCTACTAAACTACGAAAATCGTCCACAGGCACAGCCACAGCGATCGGGATGGCCTTGAGTCGCGTCGCCACTTGCTGATCATGCGGTGCTGTCACGAAGACCCAGGGCTGATCGCAGATGGTGACAACTGGCCGCAACGATCACGCTCAGCGCACAGCGGCCGGTAGCCACTGCTTCGGCCCTCCAGTCTCTCCGCGGGTTGTGGGTTGTCCGACAACAGCGTACGTACCAAGATGAGGCAGCAGCTTGTCGCTATCGGAGGTGATCCCGTGAACGATCCGCGATGCTTGATCGGACACCACGAATGGGAGACCAAGATCAACGTCGAGGGCGAGCCGTATGAGGTGTGCAGCCGTCCTCACTGCCTCAAGGTCCGCAAGACAGGCTCCCCGTTCGAGCCCGACGGCGACACCCGGAGTACACGCTATGAACCGCCGCCGTGGTGGGAGTGACAGGCTCGCGCACCAGCTGCTGAAAGTCGATCGTCCCGAGAACGTTCGTGCAGCCCTTGCCCGGACTCACGGATCTGGTCGGATAGCGAAAATCGAACAGCGCATGGCACGCGTATCCCCGGCGTGCCCCGGACCCACACGAACAGACGTCACTCGATGCAAGCGTTGCGGACGCTGGCGGACGAGCCTTCGCAATGAGACGTTCAGCTGGCAATGTGGGGGAGGCTACGACTGTTGACCGCACCCGGCAGAACCCTCGTCAAAGTGGGATTTACGCTGAACTGCCGCATCGTGAGTCTGTCGGCTTGCCTTTCGGCAGCAGTCGACCAAGTGAGCGAGACGATGGAACTACTTACAGCACTTCACGCTGCTTCCGAGGCGTTCAGACAACGCCTCGTTCTTGTCGGCCCATGCGATTGGGTGCGATCGACACCGTGTTCGGAGTGGGATGTTCGGTACCTGACGGCCCACGTCATTGGAGGCAACCGTTTCGCTGTGTCGATTATGGGCGGATTGAGCGCATCCGAGGCCATGGACGAGGTCATGTCGTCTCCTCAGCTGGCCGATGATGCTCTTAGTGCCTGGACCACAACGTCTGCCGAGCAGCTGGACGCCTTCGGCGCCGACGGAATGCTTGAACGGAAGGTCGCCCATCCTCTCGGTAGCATTACGGGCCGCGAGTTCTTGGCCTTCAGAGTGTTTGACGTGACGCTTCATGCCTGGGACCTGGCCCGTGCACTCGGGGACGAGGATCAGCTCGAGCCAGAGTTGGTTGACGCGGTGCTCGCCATCATCGAGAACGGACCGCCCGGCATGGGTTTCGACGTGCCTGTGCTCGGAGTCGCAGGCCTAGATTCGCCACCACAGGAGAGGCTTCTCGACCTGACCGGCCGCCGACGGGGCGCAGCCGTTGGACCGCCTCCGGGCTGCTAACGACGTCGTGAACGCCCACGGACACGGATGGACGATCAGCCCAACAAATGGCGCTGCTCTTGTTGGATGCGCACACCAGCGGAGGACCGCAGCCCCCTACGGATCAGGCGTCGAGCGGGAATCGAACAGCATCACCAGCGGGCCCCAGGGCGAGGGCGGACCCTGGACGGACGGCAACGTGCGCTCTTACTCTGCGGTGAAAGCGGTCAGGTCGGTGATCGGCCGCAACTGGCAAGGTTCTCAGGCGGCGCTTAGAGGCGGTCGGCCTGCACAGCTTCCAAGAGCTTGTGAGCCGCAGGCCCCCCGCGACCCCAGTCGGTAAAGGCCCACTCTTCGTTGGTGGTGATGTTCACACGCGTCTCGGTGCCAGCTTCGCCGTCGAGGTCGGCAATCAGATTAGATCCCCAAGATTTCGAGCTGGTGGGCCTTTTGAACACCAGGTGATCGGTCCTACTCTCAGACTCGCTCAGCAACCACCCTTGGTCAGCTGCCGCCGTGCGCAATGCTTCACTGGCTTGCTCGATCGGCTTTGTAAGTCGTGCATGCATGTGGGCCACTACAGTCTCCTCAACGCTCCGCCAGGTCATCGGTGCCCTGCGGTCCACCAGCGTATCCGGACCAACGTGGGACCCATGCCGGGAACAGACCCACTACACGTTCGACCCGGCCGAGATCGCCGCGTCGATCGCATATGCCGCGTCACCGCTGGCGGCCTCGGTGGTCGGCTGCGATCTCGTGATCGACGGTGGCGCACTCCGCGGCGCCTGAAGACGGCCTCGACGCGCTCCTAGCCGAGAGTCCGAGTCCGGGAACGCCGGTCGCTTCTAGCCACCCGAGTCCGGCGACGGCAGGAACCCACCGGGTACGTCGTCTGGCGCGTACACCTTCGAGTCGCCGGGGTAGGGGACCTTCCAGTTATGGCCCTGGTACCAGGTGTAGCGGTTCATCTGGGCCGGAGCCGCGTAGTCCGGGACCGCCGACGCGCCGGTGAAGTGCTGCTTGGCCCGCCACTGCTGCCACTTCTTCACGATCGGCTTCGCCGAGGACGGCACGGCCAGCCGCTTGGCCTCCTGCGCACCCAACGACTTCACCGCCGCGCCGTGCAGCCCGAGGGTGTCCAGCCCGCAGGCCGGCGGCGTCGCCACGCCCTCGGTCAGCGGGATCTGGTTGGGCACCGTGGTGAACTTCGACAGGTCCGGGGTCGAGCGGAACGCGTTGTACATCGGGGTCGCGGCTGCCAGCTTCTGGTTCAGCGGCCGGGCGCCGAGGATCTGCTCGATCGTCCGCACCATGGTGATCTGGGAGTAGTAGCGGTCGTCCACCGTGCCGTGCTGGGCCCACGGGCTGATGACCTGGATCGGCGCCCGGTGCCCGTCGACGTGATCCGCGCCGTCCTGGCTGTCGTCCTCGACGACGAAGATCGCCGAGCTCTTCCACCACTTGCTGTGCGAGATCTCGTCGACGATCTGACCGACCGCCAGGTCGCCGTCGGCCACCTGGGCCTCCGGGTCCGGTGTACCGCCGGTGTGGTCGCTGGACAGCCAGAACATGTTCAGATTCGCCGGGCCGCCGGACTCGAAGTCCTGCTTCCAGACCTGGTAGCGGTAGATGTCCGGGATGTCGGTGTCGAACTTCGGGTAGTCGTGGTCGGTGATCCGGTTCAGCGACGGGATCGGCGACTCGGTGTCGGTCCGGATCGACGGGTCGAGCAGCGCACTCGGATCGCCGCCGGCGCCGACCTGCTTCGCGACGCAGTAGTACTGCTGCCAGGTCGCGGCGGCGGGCTTGGTCTCGAACTGGGTGAACTCGCCGTAGTTGCGGACCGACTTGCCGGCCGCCTGGGCCGCGGTCCACAAGAAGCCGGACCGCTGATGGCCGAGCACGTCGTCCTCGGTGTCGTAGCTGCGCAGATACTCCCCGGCGCTGGACTCGGTGTACTCCGGGTTGTCGCCCTGCATCAGCCAGTTGTGGCCCTCGGCGGAGTTGGTGCCGATGTCGTAGGTGTTGTCGTACAGCCCGAACTGACGGGCCAGCGCGTGCTGGTTCGGGGTGACCTTCTCGCCGAACTGGTTCAGCGTCGTGTCACCGTTGCCGCGGGAGTCGTCGCCGTAGACCTGGTCGTAGGTCCGGTTCTCCTTGACCAGCAGGAAAACGTGCTTGATCGTCGACGGATCGCCGATCCGGCGCGGCACGGGCACCGCCGCGGCCTTGGTCCGGCTCGCGCGCTGCGCCGATCCCGGCGTCCAGCCGTTCTGCGTGAACACGACCGAGGTGTCCGCCGCGATCTGGGTGTCGCTGGGCAGCGTGAAGCGGGTCAGCGAGGCGGTCGTGCTGTGCGTGCCGTGGCCGACCGCCGGAACGGTGCCCGCTCCCTTGCTGAACGTCAGCTCCGGACCGCGGGCGTCGATGCCGCGGGAGTTGGTGACGACCACCTTGCCGCCGACCACCGCCACCGCGGCCGGGAAGTAGTCGGTCGGCAGGAGGCCGAGATAGCTGACCGGCTCCAGTGGGTCGCCGGCGTAGCGGTAGACCGCGATCGCGTTCGCCCGGCCGAGACTGACCAGCAGGTGCCCGTCGTCGGTCAGCGCCATACCGGTCGGCTCGTAGCCCACCTTCGACGTCGGCCAGGGCCGGGTCTCGATGGTCTGCACGACCTTGCCGGCGCCCGTGTCGATCACCGAGACGCTGTCGTCGGAGGTGTTGGCGACGAACAGGGTGGTGCCGGCGAGGTAGAGCGCAGTCGGGTGTAGGCCGACCCGGATCGAGCCGACGGGGACGGCCGGGTTTGCGGTGTCGATCACGCTCACCGTGCCGGTGGTCGACGCGCCGGTGACCGGGTTGGCCGGCACCTTGGCGCCGTAGGAGTTGATGGTCAGGTCACCCGACGCGTGCGGCCCGGCCGCCCTCGTTGCTGACGTACAGCTTGCTGCCGATCACCGCGATCTGCCGCGGTGCCGTGCCGACGGTCCAGCTCTGCTCGATCGTGCCGGTGGCCGGGTCAAGGGCGAGCACGCGGTTCTGACCGTTCGCCGGCACGTACAGGATCGAGCCGTCGGCGGAGAACGCCGACTTGCCCGGCAGCGCCGACGCGGCGCCGACCTTCGGCAGGGCGATCGTGGTCGCGGTCCCGAGCGTGCCGTCCGCGTTCACCGGGAACCGGGTCAGCCCGTTCGCCTGGGGCAGCCAGAGGAACTTCCCGTCCGGGGAGTACGTCGGTCCCTCCTGCCCGACGGTGCCGTCGGTCAGCTTCTGGTTGACCCCGACGGCCGACCCGACCACCCAGATCAGCCGGTACGTCGTCAGGTCGAAGACCTGCAGCACCACCGACTTGTCCGCCGCGGTGGCGGCCAGGAACCGGCCGTCCGGACTGACCGTGGAGCCCATGAACTTGCCGAACTTGGTGACCAGCCGGTCGCCGACCGGCTGGAGCTGCTGGTCGGAGGAGATCTGCAGCCCACCGGCGTACGTCGTCCCGACCTGGTGCCGGCCGAAGCCGGTCGTCGAGCCGTACGCCAGCGCGCTGCCGGCGAGCGTCAGCGCGACGACGCCGGCGATGACCGCCCGCAGTCTGGTGCGCCGGAGACGAGAGACGGCCGCGGATCTTCGGTTCGCGCCGCGCGCGGGTGACCTGTTGTGCCTGGGGCATGGGATTCAGCTTCTTCCGGGTGGGGGAGCGAGCAGGTCGACGTAGCCGTCGAACTGCCACAGCGGATTCGGTACGTCCCCGGTTGCGATATGCAGCGGGAAGTACCCGTTGACCTCTTTCGGTCCGTCGCCGTCGGCCAGGTATCGGCCGTCGGCGATCACGTCGAGCTGATAGATCGCGGATCCGGTTGCCGTCGCACCCGGCAGGTGCCAGGTCACCACGCAGCGCCAGTCGTTACCCGGGCCGACGTCGTCGACCAGGTCTCCGCCCTTGTCGCAGCTCGCACCGGTGGCCAGCTGCTGCTCCGTGACATCCGGCCGGTGCAGCTCGGCGGTCTGCAGCCGGTACAGGTGGGCGAAGGTGGTGGCCACCGACTGCTCGAGCTTGGTGCTGTCGACGCCGGTTCCACTGGCCGGGGTGGCGACGGCGACCACGGCCGCGGTGCCCGCCAGCAGCGCGACCAGCGGCAGCACGACCGCGGTCCAGATCGCCCGCCCGGGTCCGTCGTACGCGGTATCGGTGAAGTCCCGGCGGACGAACAGCCGGTACGCCAACCCGGTGGAGACCACCGCCCAGAGCAGGCTGACGGCCAGCCCGAGCAGCAGCAGTCCGGTCAGCGGTGGGCTGGTGAACAGAGCACGCCAGGCCATGAACGGGTTGCTCGGCAACGCGACCCGGACCGCGACGGGCAGCGGTAACAGCTGGACCAGCTGGAGCAGGAAGGCCAGCACGGCGGGTAGCAGGAGACCCACGGGGGAGCGGCCCATCGCTACCGAGCCGAGCAGGCCCACGGCGGCGAACGCGAGGGTGGGCGCGAGCGCGTACGCCCAGGCCAGCAGCACCGTACCGGCCGCCGCGCTCGGCTGGATCAGCTGCCCGTCCAGCCCGACCAGCGGCCGGTTCCCGACCGCGACCAGCCCGCCGACGATCCCCGACAGCACCAGCGCGGCACACATCACCACGATCACCACGAGACTGGCCAGCGCCTTGGCGGCGAAGATCCGGCGGGGCGAGCGGATGCTGACCAGCAGGTGCGGCCAGGTGCCGAGCCGGTCCTCGGCGGCGAAGCTGTCGCCGGCGACCAGGCAGGTGAGCAGCGGAAGCGCCCAGGTGCAGCTGAAGGCAAGCACCACGAGCGCGCCGGCCCAGCCGGTCTGATTCATCCAGCGTCCGAAGACCGTGTCACTGGGCAGGATGGTCTGCAGGCTGACCACGCCGACGAAGACGGCAGGTACGACGCAGCAGACCGCCAGCAGCAGCCGGATCCGCCACTGGGCGGCCAGCTTGACCAGCTCGAACCGCAGCGCGCGGGCGACCGACACCGAGTGGGGAGCGGGTACGGCCGCGAACGGAGCGGCCAGGGCGGCGGTCACCGCGCGACCCGGTCGCCGACAGCCGACTCGGTCTCCGCCGGCCCGGCCTCAGCGCAAGTCACGGCCAGGAACGCGGCCTCCAGCGGAGGCACCACCGGAGCCAGCTCGCGGACGGCGAGCCCGGCGTACACCAGTCGTTCGACCAGGCTGTCCAGCGCCGGCGTCGAACCGCGCACGACCAGGGAACGGGGATCGGGCAGCAGCGAGAGCCCCGGCAGCTGTTCTGCCACCCGAAGCGCGGCCACGTCGTCGCTGGTCCGGACCCGGTAGTCGAGTTCCCCACGCCGGGCGGCCAGCTCGGGCACGGTGCCTGAGAAGACCACCCGCCCGGTACGCAGCACGGTGACCTCGTCGCACAGCGCGGCCAGATCGTCCATCCGGTGGCTGGAGAACACGACCGTGGTACCGGTCGCGGCCAGCCCGGTGATCACCCGATGGATGTCGGCCGTGCCGGCCGGATCGAGCCCGTTCGCCGGCTCGTCAAGAACCAGCAGCCGCGGCTCCGTAAGGAGCGCGGCGGCCAGTCCGAGCCGCTGCCGCATGCCCAGCGAGAATCCGCGGACCCGGTCGTCGGCCACCGCTGACAGTCCGACCTGCTCGAGCACCTCGCCGACCCGGTCACGCCCGCGGTCGCGGAGCGCTGCGAGCGCCGCCAGATTCCGACGTGCGGTCAGGGACGGGTAGAGCCCGGGTCCGTCGACGAACCCGGCCACCCCGTCGGAGAGCGTGCGGCCCCGGCCGACAGGCCGGCCGAAGATGTCGAGGGTGCCGCCGTCGGCGACGGTGAGCCCGAGCAGCAGACCCAGCAGGGTCGTCTTGCCGGCGCCGTTCGGCCCGACCAGGCCGTGGATCCGACCCGAGGGCACGACCAGATCGACGCCGTCCAAGGCGACGACGTCTCCGAAATACTTTGCGATACCGCGGGATCGGACGGCGGGGGGAGCGTCCACGCTGGCCTTTCGGAAGTGCATATCTCCGCTAAGAGATGGGGCTTCCTCGACCGTAGGCGGACCCGCTTCGAAAGGTCAGTGTTCGCTGACCCAACCTTGGGTGAACGTCGGGCGACTTGTCAGGCCGGACGGCAGTCGGCGCAGATCCCGATCAGCGCGGCGTGCTCCGGCTCGAGCTCGAAGCCGAGCTCGGTCCGTACGCGCACGGAAAGATCGGCGAGGGCGTCGGCCGGCAGATCGATCACCGTCCCGCAGCTGCTGCACTGCAGATGGGCATGCGCAACCCCCGAGCCTGCGGTCAGGTGGTAGATCGTGCCGGACCCCGCGACGTGGGTATGGGTGACGATCTCCAGCTCGCACAACGTGGACAAGGCCCGGTAGACGGTCGCCCGGTGCACCCCGGGATCCAGCTCGGCAGCCCGGTCGACGATCTCCGCCGCCGTCAGGTGCTCTGCGCCGGCCGCGAGGGTCTGCAGCACGGCCGCCCGAGCCGGGGTGATCCGCTGGCCGCGCGCGCGGAGCTGGCGCAACGCCGCGTCGAGTCCAATCCGTTGCGCGGCGGCTGCCGAATCCCTGGTGGCCGATCCCATGGGGCAAGCATTGCGTCTCCAGCGGAGCTTCTCCAGTCCCGACGTACGTCCTTGCGCTCGGCCCTAGGTGCGATAGCGTCGCATCTGGCATCGCAGGCGGGGTGAGGAGACAAGGGATGAGCGCTGCGTCACTCGACACGGTTTCGGCCGGCGGCCGGGAACGGGTCCGGACCTTCTTCCGCTCCCTGGATCGACTCGACCGGCGGTCGCTGATCGGGATGTTCACGTTCATCGTGCTGCTCCACCTGGTGGGGTTCGTGCTCCTGTTCGGACTCGTGGTGCCGGAGCACTACCGACTGGGCGGGGCCACCCCGGTGTTCACCGCCGGAGTCGGCGTGCTCGCATACACCTTCGGTCTGCGGCACGCCTTCGACGCCGACCACATCGCCGCCGTCGACAACACGACTCGCAAGCTGCTGGCCGACCGCGCCGCCGCCGGGACCAACCCGGCGACCGCTGTCGGTCGGGTTCTGGTTCTCCCTCGGCCATTCCACGATCGTCTTCGCGCTGGCTTTTCTGCTCTCCATCGGCGTCAAGGCGCTGGCCGGTCAGGTGACCGACGACGGCTCGGAGCTGCACTCGATCACCGGCATCATCGGCGCCTCCGTCTCCGGCGTTTTCCTGTGGATCCTCGGCATCCTCAACCTGATCGTGCTGATCGGCATCGTCAAGGTCTTCCGGCGGATGCGGCACGGCGACTACGACGAGGCGGAGCTGGAGATCCAGCTGAACAAGCGCGGCTTCATGAACCGGTTCCTCGGCGGGCTGACCCGTTCGGTCCGGAAGGCGTGGCACATCTATCCGGTCGGGGTGCTGTTCGGGCTCGGCTTCGACACCGCAACCGAGGTCGGACTCCTCGTGCTGGCCGGTGGCGCGGCCGCGTTCAACCTGCCGTTCTACGCCATCCTCGTGCTGCCGATCCTGTTCGCCGCGGGGATGTGTCTGATGGACACCGTCGACGGCGTGATGATGAACGGCGCGTACAGCTGGGCGTTCCGTAAGCCGGTCCGGAAGGTCTACTACAACTTGACGATCACCGCGATCTCGGTCGCGGTCGCGCTGATCATCGGCAGCATCGAGCTGATCGGCGTGCTGGCCGACCAGGCCAAGATCGACAGCGGCCCGCTGGCCGCGATCGCGAACATCCCACTCGACTACGCCGGGTACGTCATCGTCGCGCTGTTCTTCGTCGCCTGGATCGGCGCGGCGGCGATCTGGAAGGTCGGCCGGGTCGAGGAGAAGTGGTCGGCCAACCTCCGGACGGACTAGCCGCTCAGGTGAAAGTCCCGCGCACCATCGCCTGGCCGCTGGTCGGATTGGTCGGGCCCGTGGTGCTGTCCGGCGACAGCGGCAGCACCATCGCCATCTCCTCCTCGCCGCGCTCGACGTCGATGGCCCGGGCCACCCGGCGATGGCCGGTGACCCGGAAACCGTAGTTGTTGGCGAAGCCGATCGCCCGCGGGTTGTCGGTGCCGACCCAGTAGTACAACTGCTCGTAGCCCTCCCGGGTGGCGAGCCGCTCGGCCTCCTGGACCAGCTGCCAGGCGACCCCGACACCGCGGGCGGCGGGGAGGACGTACAGGCCGTAGCACTCCGCCGAGTTCTCCTCCGGCGCGTACGTCCCCAGACTCACGATGCCCTGCGGCTGGGACTGATCACCCCGACCGGCAGGGGCTTCGGCCAACAGTCGGAACGACCGGCGCATGCGCTCCCGCCAGAACTCCTCGTCGCGGTCGGACTCCTCGGCCAGAGTGGCGATGAAGGAATCCGGAGACTCCTCGAGCGCGCGGAGCCGCACCTGTCGGTAGAGCGCCCAGTCCGACTCGGTCAGCACGCGCACGGTGGACGCTGTCATGCCCGGATCGTACTCGGCGGCCAGCTGGGATCCAGGGTTGGGAACCCGCCGCTCCGAATGGAGTCCCTCACGCCGTGGCCGTGTTCGACCTGCCACTCGCCGAGCTCGAAACGTACCGTCCTGAGGTCGCCCGGCCCGACGATCTCGTCGAGTTCTGGCAACGCACGCTGGGCGATGCGCGCAATCACGATCTGCGGCTGAGCCCGCACAGCCATGACCGCATTCACCAAGGCGGGTGAGCCCGGTGATCGACACCCCCGACGAGGGCTGGCGCGACGGCGGGCCGACGGCAGTCAGGATCGGGAGGCGTACCAGTACGACCGGCAGCTCGATGGTTTGCCGACCGTTCGCCTCGGCCGGCTGACCGCCACCCGGGCCGGTCCCGCCCCGGCCTCGCAAGTTCGCACCCACTGTCACGGCTTGCACCGACTACAAGGGGTGCAGACCGTGACAGAGAGTGCAACGTTCGGTGGGCGCGCCCGCGGCCGGGCTGGGGAGTTCGAGAGCGGGATCGGCGGAATGCCGGGGTCGGCGGCAGCGTTGGGACCCGCGTGAAGAACATCGGTTTCTTGTCGTTCGGGCACTGGACGCCATCGGAGCAGTCGATGGTGCAGACCGCCTCGGACGCCCTGCTCCAGTCGATCGATCTCGCGGTGGCGGCGGAGGAGGTCGGCGCGGACGGGGCGTACTTCCGGGTGCACCACTTCGCCCGGCAGCTGGGGTCGCCGTTCCCGCTGCTGGCAGCGGCGGCGGCCAGGACGAGCCGGATCGAACTCGGCACGGCGGTGATCGACATGCGGTACGAGAACCCGCTCTATATGGCCGAGGACGCCGGCGCCGCCGACCTGATCTCCGGAGGCCGATTGCAGCTCGGGATCAGCCGGGGATCGCCCGAGCAGGTGATCGACGGGTACCGCTACTTCGGGCACATTCCGGCCGAGGGCACCACCGACGCGGACCTGGCCCGCGAGCACACCGCAGTCTTTCTCGACGTCCTGCGCGGCGAGGGCTTCGCCGAGCCGAATCCGCGGCCGATGTTCGCCAACCCGCCCGGTCTGCTGCGGATCGAGCCGCACTCGCCGGGTCTCCGGGACCGGATCTGGTGGGGCGCCGGCAGCCGAGCGACCGCCGAGTGGACCGCCGAGCAGGGGATGAACCTGATGAGCTCGACCCTGCTCACGGAGGACACGGGCGTTCCGTTCCATCAGCTCCAGGCCGAACAGATCCAGCGCTTCCGGGACGCCTGGGCCGCGGCCGGCCACGAGCGCGAGCCGCGGGTCTCGGTCAGCCGGAGCATCTTCCCGATCGTCAGCGACCTCGACCGGCGACTGTTCTGGCGTGACACCCACAGCACCGACCAGGTCGGATTCCTCGACGGCGGCAACGCCCGGTTCGGCAAGACGTACGCCGGAGAGCCGGACAAGCTGATCGCCCAGCTGGCCGAGGACGAGGCGATCGCCGCCGCCGACACCCTGCTGCTCACGGTGCCGAACCAGCTCGGGGTCGACTACAACGCACACGTCATCGAGAGCGTGGTGCGGGACGTGGCGCCGGAGCTCGGCTGGCGCTGAGGTCCAGGGGCGGTCAGCCGGACGTGGAGCACCGGTACCGGGACGACCAGCCGGCAGATGACGAGATGACGCCGGCCAGCACCAGGAGCTGCGCACCCGCGGCCCGGTAGTCGGCCGCGACGGCGGTGAGATCTGCGCAGCTCGAGCTCGTGGTTGAACGGATCGCGCTCCGGCGACGGCCACGCACACCTCAGCCAGTCGAGGTCGATCACCGCATGAGGGACCGACCGCCTCCCCAGCAACCGACCATGGCTTCGGCCGTGGTCGTCTTGCCGGCACCGACCGAGCCGTTGAGGAACAGCGCCCTCACGGGCCGAGGACCGCCCAGCCATGGGCGGCGAGCTCGACGGAGCCGTCGGCCAGCGTGCCCGCACCGGCGAGGACGCTCCGGCGCCCTCCACCGGCAGGGTCTGCTGCTCGTCCGACAGATTCAGCGCGAGCGAGAGCCACTGGTCGTCGGCCGCGCTGCGGAAGACGGCGTACGCGTTGTCCAGACTCGGCACCGTGGTGGTCGCCCGGTGCAGCCACGGGTGCCGGCGCCGAACGCCGATCAGCTCGCGGTACAGGTCGAGCGCCGCACGCTCGTCGGCGTCGAACCCGGAGTCGTCCGGGCGGGAACGCCGGACGGATCGCGTCGTCGCCACCGAACCGTTCCTCCTTGACCCCCTGCCAACCCAGCTCGTCGCCGTAGTAGATCGTCGGCGTGCCGCCGACGCAGCAGAGCAGCGCGACCGCGTGCGGCAGGTGCTCGGCCGGCACCGCGCTGGCGATCCGGGTCACGTCGTGATTGCCGACGAAGGTGAGCGGGACGAAGGTCTCGAGGAACTCGGCATGTCGCCCCAGCGCATGCGCCAGCTCGTAGAAGTTGCTGTCCGCGATCGAGCTGCGGATCGCCTTCCACAGCTCGTACTGGGTGATCGAGTCCAAGCCGCCCTCGATGACGAACGACGGGTAGTCGCCGTGGATCACCTCCCCGACCAGGTACGCCTCCGGGAAACCGTTCCCGCACCCGGCGCGACACCGCGGCCCAGAACGGCAAAGGCACCGCGTACGCCGCGTCCAGCCGCCAGCCGTCCGCGCCCGCCGCCAGCCAGTGGCACATCACCTCGACCACGAAATCGAGCACCGACGGCGAGTCGTGGTTCAGCGCGACCAGCTGGCCGTGGCCCTCGAAGTCGTCGTACGCCGGCACGTCACCGGGCCCGGCGCCCGGTCGCCAGCTCACCCGGAACCACTCCTCGTCGGCCGAGCCCGGACCGTGCTCGACCATCGCCGCGAATCGGGCGAAACCGCCGGCCGACGTGATTGAAGACCCCGTCCAGCAGCACCCGCAGACCGCGGTCGTGCGCCGCCGCGAACAGCCCTGTCGAGGTCCTCGGTCGAGCCGAGCCGGGGGTCGACGGCGAAGTAGTCGGTCGTGTCGTAGCCGTGCGACTCCGACTCGAAGACCGGGCCGAGCAGCAGGCCGTTCGCGCCGAGCTCGACCGCGTGGTCCAGCCACGCGGTGATAGCCGGCAGCCGATGGTGGACTCCGCCGATCCGCATCGAGGCGCTCCGGCTCGGCGCCGACGAAGCCGAGCGGGAAGACCTGCCAGAAGACCGCGTACTGGACCCAGTCCGGCTCGACCTTCGGTCCGTCGCTCATTCAAGGGGCTCCTCGCCGCTGGACTCCAGACCACGTCGGGCCGCTCCGAAGATGACCTTGACGACCACGCCGAGCACGACGAGGTCCAGCAGCATCTGGAGGCTGACCAGCAACTGGGTGGTCTGTGTCGTCGGGGTGATGTCGCCGAAACCGACCGTGGCGAACACGGTGACCGTGAAGTACAGGGCGGTGATCCGATCCAGGTGCGCTGAGAAGCTGCTGCTCCTGCCGGTCGAGCACCAGGTAGAGCACGGCGAACAGGGTCAGGAAGAACGGCATGGTGAAGCCGACGGCCTCGACGGCCCGCAGCTGCGGCAGGTCGGCGATGAACACCCGATAGGTCGCGAAGGCGAACACCGAGAAGAACATGGCGAGTGCCACACCGACCAGCCAGACCGGGTGGCGACCACTGATGTCCTCGAGCGGCAGGTAGTAGTAGACGGCGGCGATCAGCGCCCAGACGAGCACGATCCGCGAGACGGACCAGGCGATCCGGCGCCACCGCTCGTGCGGCTCCAGCTCCATCAGTCGCCGCTGCCGGCTGGGGGCCATCAGTGCCTCACGGCTCCGTCAGCGCCGCGGGACCCTCCTCGCGGCGGATGTCGATGATGTGACCGGTGATCGCGGAGACGCAGCACGTCCAGCGACTGTCGGGCGACCTCGGCGGAGGCCAGCAGGGTGCCCGGGGGCTCGTCGCCGAATGCCTTGGTCCGCATCGGCGTCCCGGTCCGTTCCGGGTTGATGCAGTTCACCCGGACCCCGCTCGGCGCCCACTCGTCGGCCAGCGCCTGAGTCAGGTTGACCACCGCCGCCTTCGCCGACGAGTAGAGCGAGTAGCCGGCCCGGCCCCGGGTGTAGGAGGACGACGTGATAGAGGAGCAGGGACCCGCCGGTCCGGGCCAGGTGCGGGAAGAACTCCTGCGCCACGAAGACCGGGCCGAGATAGTTGATCTCGGTCGCGGCGTAGACCGTTTCCTCGGTGGTCTCGGTCAGCTCACCCCGCGGCAGCAGCCCGGCGGTGTTCACCACGAAGTCGATCCGCCCGGTCTCGGCCAGCACCGCGTCCGCCGCGGCCGCGACATCGGCGCGCCGCTCGATGTGGGTCTTGGTCGAGGATCGGGAGAAGACGAACACGTCGGCGCCGTGCGAACGGGCGAGATCGGCGAGATCGCCGCCGATGCCGTACGAGCCGCCGAGGACGACCAGCGTCTTACCGGCGAGCCGCTCGGCGTACTGGTCGTCGGCCAGCGCCACCTTCGGATCGGCGGAGGTGAGCTGGAACAGCTTGTCGGCGAGGTAGACGTCGATCGGCTCGGTCACCTTCATGTTCCGCTCGTGCCCGGGCACAACCGCGATCGGTACGTCCGGCAGATAGCGCAGTACGACCGTACAGTCGTCGGTGGCCGTGAAGTTCGGGTCGCGAGCCGCCTCCGCGTACGCGGCCCGGATCGTCGACAGCTTGAACGACTGCGGCGTCTGGCCGCGGCGCAGCAGGTGCCGGGGCAGCACGTCGGCGATCCGCTCGCCGTCTGGGGTCCACCGTGATCACCGTGTCGGCCGACGGGATCACGGTGTCCACCGCGTCGTGACCGGCCAGCGCCGCCACGTTCGCCGCGATGATCGTCTGCGAGACCAGCGGCCTGACGGCGTCGTGCAGCAGCACGTTGCACTCCTCGTCGCCCAGCGCGGCGAGCGCGGCGGCGGTGGTGTCGTTGCGGGTGCCGGCGCCCTCCAGGATCTGGCTGACCTTGTCGTACCCGCCCTTCCGGACGATCGCCCGCACGTCGTCGAGATAGCCCGGGGTCATCATCACCAGGATCTCGTCGACCAGCGGCGACGCCTGCATGGTCGCGATGGTGTGCTCGATGATCGGCCGGCCGGAGATCTTGATCAACTGCTTCGGGATGTCCATCCCGACCCGGGTCCCGGTGCCGCCGGCGAGGACGACCGCGACCGTCCGCAGCCCGTTCTCCGCACGGGCTGCTCACTTGCACGAGCGCGTCGACTGCGCGAAGTCGTACCAGTCCGACAGGTACTGTCCGTAGACCCGGCGCATCGGCTCCACGTAGCGCCCGGTGGCGCGCCGGACGTCGAGCGTGATCACGTGCTCCTCGTTGTAGCGCAGCCCCGGCACCGACATGTTCTGGGTGCCCATCAGCACCCGGCCGTTGTTGTTGTGCATCGGTCCGATCAAGATCATCTTCGTGTGCATGGCGACCTGAGTGCAGGTGTAGTCGATCTTCGAGGTCCTCAGCAGGTGGGCCACCGTCGGCGTCAGGGTGAAGCGGCCGCCCTGATAGGTCAGCAGCATCTTGATGTCGCAACCGCGCTTACGCAGCCGGACCAGGGCGTTCGTCATCTCCACCGCCCGGGCGTCGGTGAGCTTGAACATCGCGATCCGGATCTTCTTGTCGACCGTGCAGTCCACGTTGTCGAACTGCCGGATGTAGAAGTCGTCCGCGGTCGCGGCCTGCGGTGCGAACGACACTGTGGTGCCACGGCCGGCGTCGGTGTAGTGCCGGTAGAACGGATCGATCCAGATGTTGCGCTGCTTGGACAGCTGCAGCGACGACGGGAAGCCCTTTGAGGTCTTGCACCCCGTCCGTACGCAGTCCACCATCCCCGCGTAACGCGCGTCGAACAGCCTGGCCAGGGCCTTGTCGTCGTAGATCAGGGTGATCTCCTGCTGGTAGAGACGCACCTGGCTGCGGGCGAAGTTCGCCGACATGGAGAGCACGACCGGGTGTGGGCCCTTGCCTGCCGTTCTTCCAGACCGTGTTGCTGATGCTGATGAACTTCTCGTGGTTGATGGCGAACGGATAGACCGACCCCGCGTTGAGGTTGAAGCAGCCGAAGTTGCAGTAGTAGATGCTGGCCACGTTGCGCAGCCGCTGGCTGACCTGCTGCTTGGCCTGCACGGTGGCGATGTCGGAACTGTTGTCCAACACGATGCCGATCGTCACGTGGCGGTGCTTCTTGACCCAGCTCAGCGCGTTCCAGATCTGCTCGGGATCGGTCTCCGGCCGGATCCCGTAGCCGGTCGCGGTCATCGTGCCGATCGCCCGGATGAAGTACATGCCGATCTTGATCGTCGAGTTCGGGGCGGCGCCGCAGATCACCTGGGCCGTCTTCTTCAGCACGTCCCACGCGCCCTGGACGTTCGGATCCCAGAAACCACGCTTCTCCAGGTCGCCGATATTGGTCCAGGTCTCGTACGGAGCGGGGGTCGCGATCGTCGGACAGGTGCTGCCGGTGACCGGCGCGACCACGCCGGCGGGTGTCTTCGTGAACGAGATGGCGGAGGCCGACGACGTGGCGAGCACTCCCGCGAGCAGGAGCGCGCTCAGCAGCGCGGCGATCCGGATTCCCAGACCGCTGCGTCGATTCCGCACAACTCACCACCCGCCCGTTGGACCCTGACCGACTGCAAGGGGAATATACAGTGATGCTTCGCTCGATCCGGTTGATCCTCGCCGCCACGCTGGCGGTTGCTGTGCTGCTGCTTGCGGCGGCGCCGGCGTCGGCCGCACGGGTCCGACTCGTGGCGAGCGAGCCGCAGGCCCAGCAGACGGTCGACGACGAACCCGGCTGGGTGACCGTCGCGCTGAGCTCGCCGGTCGACGCCTCGGTCGCCAAGATCGTGGTGATCGGGCCGGACGGCGACAACGTGACCACCGGGGACCTGATCGTCGAGGAAACCAACGTGACAACCCAGCTCCGTGACGAGCTGCCGCAGGGGACGTACACGGTGCACTACCGGGTCAACGGTTCCGGCGACGACGTGGCGGGTGGCGCGTTCCAGTTCGCTTATGTCCAGGGCACGTTCTCCTCCCTGCCGGATCGGAGCTGGTCCGGCAGCGCGCACGAGCCCGCGATTTTGCGCGGCAGCGATCCGAACGCGACCACCGAGCCACCGAAGAACGGGCCGAAGACCACCCCGCCGGACGTCGAGGTGCAGAAGAGCGACGGCGGCGCCGAGACGGTCGATCCGGGTCCGACGGCGACCACGCGCACCGGCCACGCCGGGACGGGCGGCGGCACGGCCACCGACCAGCCGACCCACGAACCCGGCGGGACCTCTACCGCGAACGGCGGCACAACCAGCGTCTTCACCGCCGGCCGGCTGCCGTACGTCGTCGGTGGGGCCGTGCTGCTGATCGCCATCGCCGTCGGCGGGGTCGCGATCGGACTGCGCGGTCGCGGCCAGGGGGGGTCTGAATGAGCGGCACGCCAAGGCGTCGATAGCGCGACCGAAAGGTTACGTGACGATAAACTCCCCGCCATGCGGGTCATCACGTACGGGACGTTCGACCTGTTCCACGAGGGTCACGTCCGGCTGCTGGAGCGAGCCAAGGCGCTTGGCGACTATCTGATCGTGGCGGTCACCACGGAGAACTTCGACGACGCCCGCGGCAAGCTGAACGTCCGGCAGAGCCTGATGGAGCGGATCCGCAACGTCGAGCGCAGCGGGCTCGCCGACGAGGTGATCATCGAGGAGTACGAAGGCCAGAAGGTCACCGATATCCAGAAGCACGGCGTTGACATCTTCGCGATCGGCTCGGACTGGATGGGCAAGTTCGACTACCTGGAGGACTACTGCTCGGTGGTCTATCTGGACCGAACCAAGGGCGTCTCCAGCACTCAGCTCCGCGACGAGTTCGGCGGCATCCTCAAGGTGGGTGTGGTCGGCTCGGGCCGGATCGCCCACCGGATGGTGGCCGAGGCCCGGTTCGTCAGCGGTGTCTCGGTCGAGGCGGTCTACTCGAACACGCCCAGCAACACCCGACGGTTCGCCGACACCCACGAGCTGCGGGTCGTGGCGAACTCACTGGGGCACCTGCTGGACGAGGTGGACGCGGTCTACGTCGCCTCGCCGCACGGCACCCACGCCTCGATCGCGACGACGGCCATGGAGGCCGGCCGGCACGTGCTCTGCGAGAAGCCGCTCTCGCTGACCCGGAAGGAGTCCGAGGAGCTGTTCGCGACCGCAGCCGAGCACCGGGTGGTGCTGCTGGAGGCGATCAAGACCGCGTTCTCGCCCGGTTTCCAGCGGATGGTCGCGGTCGCCCGGAGCGGCTCGATCGGCCAGGTCCGCTCGGTCGACGGCACCTTCACCAAGCTCGGTGAGACCGGTCGCGAGATCGAGGCGCCAGACGGCGGTGCCATCTCCGAGCTGGCCAGCTATCCGCTGGTCGCCATCGTCAAGTTGCTCGGCACCGGTCACATCGACCAGCGCACGGTCTCGGTCTGGCCGGAGGAGTCGGAGGTCGACACGTTCGCTCGGATCGACCTCACCTACCCGAACGCGGTCGCCTCGGCCCGCGTCGGGCTCGGCGTCAAAGCAGAAGGCGATCTGGTGGTGGCCGGCACCCGTGGCTACATCTACGTCCCGGCGCCGTGGTGGAAGACCGAGTACTTCGAGGCCCGGTTCGAGGACCAGCGGGACAACAAGAAGTACTACTACAAGTTCGACGGCGACGGGCTGCGCTACGAGATCGCCGAGTTCGCCTCGCTGATCCGCAACGAGACGCCGGAGTCGTTCAAGCTGCGGGCCGCCGAGTCGGTGGCCATCGCGTCGATCATCGAGGAGGCCCGGCAGGACGCCGTGGTGCTGCGGTGAGCCTGGCCAGCCGCCGCGTCGACGCCGTCGACGCGCTGGGCCGGGCCCGCACCGCCGTCACGACCTCCGCCCGACTGCTGGTCGGCGAGTTCGTCCGGTCTCGCAATCCCGTCGTCCGGCGGGTCTACACCGGCGGCCGCACCGCGGTGCGGCGCAGCGTGAACCTGGTCACCGGTCAGCAGCTCGGCTGGGTGGCGATGCTCTGGTCAGCCCGCTGGCTCGATCCGGATGAGCACGGGGCGACGTGCTCGAGCTGACGGGCTGGGCGTACGAACGCGGCTGCGGCTTTCCCGACGCCGCGCCACGGATCGAGCTCTGGCTGGAGCGGGGCCGCGAGCGGATCGCGGCGGTGGTCGAGACGGCGGTCGAGCCGGAGGCCAACGTCCGGGCCACCCGGGGCGACTTCGACTACTCCAACACCGCCTTCGTCGCCCGTTTCGACCTGAGCGCGCTGCGCTCCCGGACGCACGCCGACGACACCGTCGACGACACGCCCTGGCTGGTCCGGATCCGGGTGTCCGGCGACGGCCGCGCCGTCCAGGGGCCGTTCCGCAATCGCTACCACCTGGCCAGTGCGGGCCACTTGTATGCCCGGACCGCCGACGGCGTCCAGCTCCTGCCACGCTGGCTGCCCGGCGAAGGCGGCCTACAGCTCGTCGCCACTCGGGTCCGGGCGCTGGCGACCTCGGTCGCCGTCGACGCGCGGCAGGTCCGGATCGAGGTCGACGCCGGCGGTGCCCGGCTCGTCCGGGCCGAGATGGTCTGCGAGGAGCTGGTCGTCCCGCTGAGCTGCTCGCCGGTCGCCACCGGCTGGCTGATCGCCGGCGAGCTGCCGACGACCCGGCCAGCCGAGTTGCTTGATCCCGGGATTGCGGCCCGACGGAGCTTCCGGGTGATCATGGACACCGGGGCACAGCTGCCGGTGGCGACAGCGCTGGACGCCAAGGTGGTCGCCGACGATCCGGCCGCGAGTCTGCTGGTCACCGCCGGCCGGGACGGCGAGCTCGTGCTGTTGGACGCACCTCGGCAGGCCCTGGTCGACGAGGTGACCTATGAGGCCGAGCCGGAGCCCGCACTCCGGGTGCGGGGCCGGCTCTTCGGCGCCGAGGCGGCCGCGCCGCAGGTCCAGTTCTGGAGTCCACGGCAGGTGCTGCCGGGGGAGCTCACGGTGGCCGCGTCCGACCGCAGCGGGACCGCACCTTCGAGGCGTACGTTCCCCTGCTGGCGCCGGTCTGGGGCGAGCGCCCGCTGCCGCCGCGGGTCGGCGGCTACCGGATGGAGCTCCGAGCGGGCCGGGGATCACGCGATCGGATCCCGGTCTCCTGCACCCCCGAGCTGACCGTGGACCTGCCGCGGCACGAGCTCAGCCGGCCCGACGGGCTGCCCGCCTTCATGTTCCGGCTGCAGTCCGGCCCGCAGCAGCGCTTCCAGTTCCGGGTCCAGCCGGCCCGGCGCTCCGACGAGACCGGGCCGTACCACCAGCAACGGCTGCTCGACGACTATCTGGCGACCGACTGGAAGCCACGGGACGCGGTCTACTTCGAGAGCTTCTACGGCCGCAACGCCACCTGCAACCCGCGCGCCCTGGACCGGGTGATCGCTGAGCTGCACCCGGAGCTGGAGCGGATCTGGGGAGTCGTCGACGCCTCCGTGCCGGTGCCGGAGGGGTCGGTCGCGGTGATCCAGGGAAGCAAGGAGTGGTGGCAGGCCCGGGCCACGTCGCGCTGGGTGATCGCGAACGACTGGCTGCGGACCCGCTTCGTCCGCCAGCCCTATCAGGTCGTGCTGCAGACCTGGCACGGTTCGATGTTCAAACGGATCGGCCTGGACCGACCGCACGTGCCGCGGGACAAGCGCAAGGGCCTGCTGGTCGAGACCGCCAACTGGGACCTGTTGTTGTCGCAGAATCCGCACAGCACCGGGATCTTCGCGAGCGCGTACGCCTGGCGCGGGCCGGTTCTGGAGGAGGGTTACCCGCGCAACGATCCGCTCAGCCGCGAGGACGGATCGGACATCCGGCGGCGGCTCGGCATCTCGGCCGACAAGACCACCGTGCTGTACGCCCCGACCTGGCGGGAGAACCTCGACGGGCTGGTCGCGTTCCTCGACCTGGAGCGGCTCTGCGCGGAGCTCGGCGACGACTACGTCCTGCTGCTCCGCGGCCACTCCCGGACCGTCGAGTTCGGCGAGAGCGTGCAGGTGCCCGGACGTGATCGACGTGACCACCTATCCCGACATCACCGACCTGTATCTGGCTGCCGATGCGATGGTCACCGACTACTCCTCGGTGATGTTCGACTACTCGGTGACGGGTCGACCCATGATCTTCTTCACCCCGGATCTGGCGGCCTACCGCGACCGGCTGCGCGGGACGTACTTCGACCTGGAGGAGCTGGCCCCGGGTCCCGTGCTGGCGACCCAAGGCGAGGTGACCGACGCGATCAGGAACCTGGCCACTCAGGGCGAGCGTTTCGCCGACGGCTACCGGCACTGGAACGAGCTGTTCAACCCCTGGGACGACGGGCAGTCCGGCGAACGCGTGATCAAGCAGCTGATGACGGTCCGGCCCACCAGCTATCTCAGGTAGACCGTCGCCCGGATGAGATTGTGGTCGGAGGGGATGACGCCGATGAACCGGCGGTCGCTGTCCAGGTGGGCGACGGTCTCCCACTCGCTGACCCGCAGCCGACTGGTCAGGATGTAGTCGATGTAGCTGCCGTTCAGCCAGGTCGGATGCGCCGGCGCGGTGCGGGCGAAGCCGTTGAAGCTGTTCAGCCAGGTGCGGATCCGTTTGGCGACGGTTGCGTGGACCGAGGACTTGGTGGAGCGATAGCTGTTGCCGAGCGGATCGGCGTAGCCGGCGGCGAGCATCACGTCGTACGGGCCGTTGCTCGGCAGCGACCACTTGCTCGAGTTGAAGTCGCCCACCGTGATCACCGGCAGGTGCGCGGTGTTGTGGGTCCTGATGGTCGCCACCAGGTCGGCCGCCTGACGGCGCCGGAGGTCGGCGAACCGGGTCGAGCCGGCGGCGTCCTTGGCGGGCTCCAGATGGGCGTCGGCGAAGAAGAACTTCAGGCCCGTGCTGCGCTGCCGCAGCACCGCCCAGGAGACGAAGCGCTGCGAGGACTCGGCCTTGTCGTACGCCAGCAGCTTCGAGCCGGCGGCGAGCAGCTCGATCCGGTTGGCGTTGTAGAGGATCCGGGTCCCCTTGGACGCACCCTTGTCGGCGTACACGCAGCCGGTCGGGGTGGTGTCCTTGACGCAGTTGTTGCGTTTGGTGTTGGTCAGCCGCCACGGAGCACCGAGCCGGGCCGCGAGGTCCTCGAACTGGGACAGGTCGATGAGCTTGCCGGCCGCGTTCTTCAGCCACGACTGCCCGGCCTCCTGCAGGCCGACCACGTCGAGATTCTGCCGCCTTGATGGTCGCCACCACCGAGGCACCGACGACCCGCCCAGGGCAGCTCGTTCGGCTCAGTCGGCGTAGCAGTTGGCGCACCGGATGTTGTAGCTGCCGACCCGCAGCGGAATGCTGGCCGCGGCCCGATGGGTGGTCACCGGGACCGACGCGACGGCCGGGGCTGCGACGAACCCCGCCACCGACACCGTGGCCGCGAGAAGAACGGCGGTCAGCCGACCGGTCGGCAGGTCCATCATCCGGGGCTCCAGGGGGAAGGCGAGTCCCAAACGTAACAGCGGCCTCAGCGATAACGGAAGACCTGATGTCAACAACCGACACGCAGCAAAGACGAATCGTGATCGAACGGCAGCCGTGTCGTGATGCCGAGATTTCCGGACACTCATTGTTAAGATGCGCGAAACCAGCCAGGCGAGAACGAGGCAGATGAGACATCCCAGCAGGCGGCCGTTCCGGCTCACCGTGCTGTTGCTCGCCGCGCTGGCCGGCCTGCTGTCGGTGCTGGTGCCGTCGGCGGTGGCGATCAGCCCGCCCCCTCCGCCGACCATCAGCCCGGTGCCGGACTCGGCCACCGCACTGAAGGTGTCCTGGACGGCGGTCGCCGCGGCGAACGGTTATCGGATCCAGTACGCGACCAACGCGTCGTTCTCATCCGGCGGCTACCTGCCGGCCGGTGCGAAGTCCGCACCGCTGACCGGCACCTCAGCGGTCGTGGCCGGACTGACGACCGGGAAGCAGTACTACTTCCGGGTGGCGGTCGTCGACCCCGGCACGCTGGCGGTGCTCAGCCAGACGTTCTCCAAGGCCGTCAGCGCGACCATGTCCTACCCCTATCGAGCGCCCGGCGACTCCACCGCGTCACTGGTCACCAAGCGGAGCGCGACGCTGACCTGGGCGGCCGTGCCGAAGGCGACGAGCTACGGGGTGCGGCTGACCACCTCGCCGAACGGCAAGCCGAAGTTCTACACGACGAGAACCAGTTCGATCACCCTGCACGGCCTCGCGGCCAAGAAGCTCTACTACGTGCGTACCTTCGTCGGCACCAGCTCGAAGCGGATCAGCGACTACTCCCCGGAGAACCAGTTCGTCACCTCCGGCTACTCCAATGCCGCGCCGTCCGGGCTGAGGGTGGTCTCCCAGGCCCCGTGGCAGATCAAGCTCGGCTGGACGGCGCTGATGCTGCCGGCCGGCACGAAATACATGGTCAGCGTGGCCAAGCAGTTCATCTACCCGGTCGCGGGCCGGGAGCCCGCGGTCCCGCTGGCCCGGTTCAGCGGGGTGAAGAACTACGGGCCGTACACGACGAATTCGGCGGCTATCTCCGGCCTGACCTCGAACGAGACCTACTACGCGCAGGTCTACCTGATCGGCCGGAGCAAGCAGCGGGTCACCAGCAGCTCGAACTTCGTCACCGCCAAGACGGTGGTCGCCCGCGGCACCCTGAGCGGCAAGACCAGCGGAGTGAGTGGCAATGACCTGACCGTTTCCGCCTATCTCGGCAACGAGCTGGCCGAACAGGACACCGTCGGCGGCGACAACGCGTACTCGATGGACCTGCGACCGGGCAACTACAAGGTGTTCATCACCTACACCGGGACCGGGAACTACGCGTCGGCCTGGGCCAGGCGGGGCAGCGACGGAGGTCGGCTCCCGTCCGAGGGTTCGACGATCACCGTCAACCGGGATCGGACCACGAGCGCGCCGGCCGTGAAGATCCACGCCGGCGCGGTGGTCTCCGGGATCGTCCGGGACTCGTCCGGCCGGATCGTCCGGGACGTGGACGTCACAGCGCTGACCGGGATGACCTCGGCGCGAGAGGTCGAGGTGATCGCGCCGACCGGCTCCAACGGCCGGTACACCATCCGAGGGCTGCCCAACGGACACCACTTCCTGCGGTTCGCCTACTCCGGAAACGGCTTCGCGATCCGAACCGTCGAGATCCTGGTGACGAGCGGGAAAGTCGTCGGTGTCCGGCTGCCGCCGAGCACACAGGCGAGCACGACCTCGGTCCGCGATCCCTTCACCGCGGTGGATGTGCGGTTGGACGACGCCGCGTTCACCAAGCGCCACGGGGTGTCGGTCTCCGGCGGCCGGCGGGTCGGCGGCACGCTGACCGCCCACGCGAAGGCCTGGATCGCCGACTCGAATCCGCCGACCCCGGCCGTCATGAGCTTCCAGTGGATGCGTGACGGCAAGCCGATCGCGGGTGCGACCGGGCGGACGTACAAGCTCACCTCGACCGACCGCGGCTCGCGGATCAGCGTGACCGCGACCGCCGAACGGTACGGCTACGCCACCGGGTCGACGACGTCGACGAAGACGTACGCGATCCGCTGAGGAGCCTCAGAGCGCGAGCGCGGCGAGCACCCGGTCGGCGCTACCGCCGAGCCCGAGCAGCTCGCGTGAGCTCGGCGAACAGCCCGGGCTCACGCGGCTCCGCCGGAAGCCGGAGATCGTCCCAGGTGCGGTCGAGATCCAGGTCGCGGGCTACCGCGACGACGGTCGGCGCCACTGCGAGGTAGTCGATCGCTGCCGCGAGCTTGGAGCGAACCGACGCGCTGATCTTCGTGTCCTTCGCACTCGCCGCGGCCAGGATGCCGTCCAGATCGCCGTAGCTGGTGATCAGGCTCGCCGCGGTCTTCTCACCGATCCCGGCCACCCCGGGCAGCCCGTCGGAGGCGTCGCCGCGGAGTGTGGCGAAACCGACGTAGCCGTCCGCCGGGATGCCGTACTTCGCCCGGACCCAGCCATCGTCGACGCGCTCGTGCCGGCCGACCCCGCGGGCGACGTACAGCACTCGGACGTGCCGCTCGTCGTCGACCAGCTGGAACAGGTCGCGGTCGCCGGTGACGATGTCGACCGGCATCGGGGCCGTGCTGGCGAGGGTGCCGATCACGTCGTCGGCCTCGTACCCGTCGTGGCCGACGATCGCGATGCCGAGCGCGTCCAGCACCGCCCGGATGTACGGGATCTGCACCGCCAGCTCGTCGGGCGCGGTCTCGCCCGAGGTCGTCTTCGAGCTGGACATCTCCTTGATCGTGGTGTCACCGGAGCCGGCCACCCGATGCGCCTTGTAGCTCGGGATCAGCTCGACCCGCCAGGCCGGTCGCCAGTCGTTGTCCCAGCAGCAGGCCAGATGGGTCGGGCGGTAGGTATCGGTCAGCCTCGCGATGTAGTCGAGCAGACCGCGAATTGCGTTGACCGGAGTGCCATCCGGCGCACGAAGTGAATCGGGCATGCCGAAAAAGGCACGAAAATACAACGACGCGGTATCCAGAAGCAACAGCCGATCGGGGGGCACGAACGAATACTGGCACGATGTCCACCATGGAGAAGCTCGATCGCCGGATCCTCTCGCTGTTGGCGAGGGACGGCCGGATGTCGTACACCGACATCGGCAAGGAGACGGGCCTGTCCACCTCGGCCGCCCAGCAGCGGGTCCGACGGCTGGAGCAGCGGGGGCTGATCAAGGGCTACCACGCTCGCCTCGACGCGAGCCCAGCTCGGTCTGCTGGTCACCGCCTTCGTGGCGATCAAGCCGTTCGACCCGTCGCAGCCCGACGACGCGCCGGACCGGCTGAAGCACATCGAGGAGATCATCTCCTGCTACTCGGTGGCCGGCGACGCAAGCTATCTGCTCAAGGTCCAGGTGCCGAGCATGACCCACTTGGAGTCGCTGCTGGCCCGGATCCGCAGCGACGGCAAGGTCTCCACACAGACCACCACGGTGCTCTCGATTCCGTACGAGGACCGCCCGCAGATCTGACCGACCCGCCGGCCCGGAAGCCCGCGGACGTCGATCAGACGCCGCCGGTCACGGTGCCTGGGTCCACGCCTCGGCGCTGGTCCGGACGGTCTCGTCGCGCTCGGCCGATTCGGCTATGGCCAGCGCGATCTGCTGGTCCTGGAGCCCCTCGGCCAGCGGATACGGCTCGGGCCCGTCCCCGCGACCCATGCCGCCATCCGTTCGAGCATCGTCGCCATCGCGATCTCCTCGTCCATCCACCGTCGCCCGACGTACGGATTGCGGTAGACGATGTCGTTACCAAACGAGATGTGCTCGGTGTCGAAGCCGTTCAGGTCGAGGTCGTGACCGATCTGGCGACGCACCAACGGCGTGCGAACGAGGCGTGCGCGGGCCGCTCAGCCGGACGACCTCGTCGTTGTGCAGCTCACCGGCGCTGCCGCGGACGGTGAGTCGCCGGAAGCGGAGCTGGTTGCGGGTCTGCTGCTCGGTGAAGTCGTACAGCCCGGAGCGGCCGTCGCCGAAGTCGAGGGTCGCGATCGTCGTGGTCGTCGGCCGGGGTTCCGGGTCGTCGGTCCAGCCGAGGCGATTCAGCGGGCTGATCAGCGGAGCGCTGAACCGGCTCGAGCGGACCGAGACCGGAGTACGGCCCACCGCGAGCAATCCGCGGATCAGCGAGACGGCGTGGTACAGCTGTGTCGAGGACACCTGCGACCTGGGTCGGCACGCCGATCGCACCGCCGCGGATGACCGCGGCCCGAGCCGCGTGCGACGGCATCATCAGATACTGCTCGGCGACCTGGACCAGGCCGGTGCCGCCGACGGCCGACCACAGCGCGCGAAGGCCGTCGAGGTCCGGCGCGGGCGGTGTCTCGACCAGGACGGGCAGGCCGCGCCCGACCACCTCGGCCACCACGGCCGGCGTCACCGCGGGCGGCGTGACCGTCAGCACGAAGTCGACCGGCACCTCCGCCAGACAGGCGGCGAGCGAGGGGTACGTCGCTACGTCCAGGGTCCGCGGCGTGCGTACCACGACCCCGCCGCAGCGGACCGTGCCGAGGGCGTGCGCCACATCGAGGAACATCCGCCCCCGCCACCCGCTCCCGATCATTGCGAAGATCGCCATCCGGCGACCGTAGTCCCGGTGGAGGTTCACCGCCGTTGCCGGTCGAAGTGACACGAACTCCGCGCCGGACATCTCGCCGATCGGGCGACGAGCCTGCGTAGCCTGACGAGGTGACCAAGATCAGCTTCGTGAGGGGCGACATCACCGCGGAGGAGGTGGACGCGATCGTGAACGCCGCCAACTCCACTTTGATGGGCGGCGGAGGCGTGGACGGGGCGATCCACCGCCGCGGCGGCCCGGCCATTCTCGCGGAGTGCAAGCAGCTGCGAGCAACCGACTATCCCGACGGCCTTCCCGCCGGACAGGCGGTTGCGACGACCGCGGGTCGGCTGCCGGCCCGCTGGGTGATCCACACCGTCGGGCCGACCTGGGCTCGCACCATCGACAAATCCGGCACGTTGGCGTCCTGCTATCACGAGTCACTTCGGGTGGCCGACGAGATCGGCGCGACCAGTGTCGCGTTCCCGGCGATCTCCACCGGCGTGTACCGCTGGCCGATGGACGACGCCGCTCGGATCGCGGTGGGCACGGTGCGCTCCACGAAGACCCGAGTCGCCGAGGTTCGCTTCGTGCTCTACAGCGACGCCGCGTACGAGATCTTCCGCAGGTTCTGACTGTTGCGGCTGGCTCAGGGGTCGGCGAGTCGTCGGGAGATGGTCATGGTTCTGCTCCCTCGTCTGGTGATCACGACATTGTCGACCACCTCTGCAGTCCGGTGATCATCACCGGGCGAGCGGCCGCGAGCTCCGCACCGCAGCCACGACATCGCGGATGGCCCGACTGGCCGCGGCGGCGTCCGACTCCTCGAGGATCAGGGACGCGTGGGTGGCGCTGGGGACGAGCCGTTGCCGGCTGTTGCTCGACAGGGTGGCGAGCTTGTCCTGCGCGGCCCCCCAGGAGTCGTCGTGGCCGCGCCCGGCGGTGACGACGATCAGCGGCTTTGCACCGAAGTCCGACAGCGATGCGGCCTGCTGCATCGCCACCGCCCCCTCACGGAACTCGTTGAGATAGCTCTGGACGGCGCCGGCGGTCGAGGCGGTGGCGCGCGCCTCGTCGCGGGCCTGTGGCGGCAGGGTGTCGTAGGCGTCACCGATCAGGTGGGCCGTCCCGAGGTGCGCCACGGCCGGCAGCACCGTGGCGAGGCGTCCGACGAGATCGGCCGACTCCCCGGCGGGTGCCGCCACGTTCGTTTTCGGTGCCGTGGAGTCGAGCAGCACCATGCCGGCAACCTGCTCGGGATAGCTGGCGGCGAAGGTGAGCGCATACAGGCCGCCGAACGAGTGACCGGCGAGCACGTAGGGGCCCGGGACGTGGGCACGGTCCAGCAGCGTGTGGAGGTCCCGGGCCCTCGTGACCGCGTCTTGTGGACCGTCGACCGGCTCGCTCCACCCCCGACCTGGACGGTCATAGACGCAGACCCGGGTGTCTCGCGCGACGGCGGAAGTGATCCAGGCCGTTCCCGCCGACACCTCGCCCAGGCCTGGCTCCACGACGACGGTCGGGCTGCCGGAGCCGGTGCAGTTCAGGTGGATTCCGTGCCCGCCGACATCGATCAGCTGGCCGGACACCGGGTGGGCGGCTGCGTCGATCGACTCGCGTACCGTCTCGTAGCCGCCGCCGATCGAGGTCAGGGCCAATGCCGCAAGCAGCGGATACAGCACCCACCGCCGGGTGCGGCTCACCAGCTGACGGTGCACCTGAAGGGCCATCCAGCCGACCAGCCCGAGGAGCATGGGCGGCCACACCCAGCCGAACCCGCGCTGAACGAACCAGTCGAACGGCGAGTCGGACGCCGAGCTGGGCGATAGCAGCGAGATCACGCCGGCGACGGTGAAGAACGCGGCCGGTGCAGCGGCCCAACGCTGCGGTTGGTTGCTGAGTCTCACCGACAGGACCGCCAGCAAGGCCCAGCCGAGGGCGAACCCGATCAACGCCGCCCCGGTGAGCGTGTTCAGCTTCGCCGGGACGAACGGAGCGGCGACAAGCGCTGCGCCGCTCAGCGGGCCCACGATCAACGAGACGACGACGATCGCGCCGATGCGTCCTCGAGGGGACCGCCGAGGGCGTGGCAATGCGGTCTCGGCAGGCAGTCGGCCGGCCCGGATGACGGTGTCTGTGCTGGACATGTCCCCAGCCTGTCCGCCGCGGCAGGGAGGTCACCATTGTCCGTCGAGACAGATTCTTGACGATTCCGGCCATCTGGTGGCCGTACACTCAGGGCCATGGGTCAGCCGTGACCGTGCCACGAGTCGTGCTCGTCGCCTTCGAGTCGGCACAGATTCTTGACGTCACCGGGCCGCTGGAGGTGTTCTCCACGGCCTCGCGGTTCGTGTCCGGCGTCGACTACGACACCTCCGTGGCCAGTCCCGGTGGCGGCATGGTCGCCTCGAGCAGCGGCCTCGCCTTTGCCACGACCAATCTCGCCCGATGCCCGACGCCGGTGGACACGCTGATCGTCACCGGTGGCCAGGACATGACCGCGGCGACCGCGAACCAGGAGCTGCTGTCGCAGGTACGCCGGCTGGCCCACGGCTCCCGCCGGCTGGCCTCGGTGTGCTCCGGTGCATTCGTCCTGGCCGGGGCGGGGTTGCTCGACGGCCGGCGCGCCGCGACCCACTGGGCCGAGTGCGATCTGCTCCGACAGACCTACCCCGCCGTCACCGTCGACGCCGACGCCATCTTTGTCCGCGACGGCAACGTTTGGACGTCCGCCGGCGTGACCGCCGGCATCGACCTCGCCCTGGCCCTGATCGCCGATGATCACGGCCGCCACGCGGCCGCCCGGGTCGCCCGTCAACTCGTCGTCTACCTGCGCCGATCCGGTGGCCAGGCTCAGTTCTCCACGCTGCTAGCCGCCCAGGACGCAGAATCGGAGCCCATCAGGGACCTGCTGGCCTGGCTGCCCGACCACCTCGGCGACAACCTGACCGTTCCCGCCCTGGCTCGGCGGACCCATCTGTCCCTCCGGCAGTTCAACCGCGTCTTCAAGGCCGACACCGGCACGACCCCCGCTGAGCACATCGAAGCCGTCCGCACCGCAGCCGCCTGCCGTCTCCTGGAGACCACTCGAATATCCGTCGAGGAGATAGCACGCAGCTGTGGATTCGGGAACCCGGAGACGATGAACCGCACCTTCCGCCGCCGACTCAACACGACGCCGGGCAGCCACCGCCAGCACTTCGGCGGGACAAACTGATCGTTCGACAGCTGGTCGTTCGACGTGCTGGTCGGCTGGGGGCCTGGTTTCGACCGCTGGGTATCCTCGCGGGGTGTCATCTGCGCTGGTCAGCGCCGACCGCGAGACGGCTGGCGAGCGAGCTGAGCGCCGGCCCGGGTGGCTCCCGCCGCTGGTGGTGGCGCTGGCCGGGATCGCGACCGGGCTGAGCTGGCAGCCGTACGATCTCTGGCCGCTGCTGCTCCTCAGCCTGCCGGCCTTCACCCTCGCGGTGTTCGGCCAGCCACTGCGCCGCTCGTTCGGCCTGGGGTACGTCTTCGGGCTCGCCATGCTGACCGTGACGGTCAGCTGGCTACACGTGCTGGGCTGGTGGGTGGCGGCGCTGCTGATCGTCTTCATGGCCCTGTTCTTCGCCGTCCTCGGGGTGGCGCTGAGCCTGGTCTCCCGGCTGAAGATCTGGCCGCTGGCCGCCGCGTGCTGCTGGGTGATGGTCGAGTTCGCGTACAGCCGGGAGCCGTTCGGCGGGTTCGGCTGGACCCGGCTGGCGTACGCCGCGGTGGACACCCCGCTGGCCGGCTACCTGCCGATCGTCGGGGTGGTGGGGCTGTCGTTCCTGGTAGCGCTGGTCGGCCAGCTGGTGGCCTGGTGTCTTGCGCCGCTGAGCCGCACCACGACGCTCCGCCGCCGGACCCGGATTCTCCTCAGCGCCGGGATCTCGGTTCTGCTGCTGCTCGGCGGACTGGCCATGCGGACGTACGAGCCGGAGCCGGCCGTCCCCGCCGCGGGCACGGTGAACGTCGGCATCGTCCAGGGCAATGTGCCGGGCAAGGGGATCGAGGCGCTCGGCCGGGCGCGGTCGGTCACCAACAACCACCTGACCGAGACCGTCGATCTGATGACCCAGGCCCGGCTCGGCCGGGTCGCGATGCCCGACTACATCCTGTGGCCGGAGAACTCCACCGACATCGACCCTCAGCTGGATCCGATCACCCGGAGCGTCGTGTGGTCCGCCGCGAAGATCGCCGGCCTGCCGATCCTGGTCGGGGCGGTGACCGATGGCCCGGGCGCCGACGAGCGGCAGACCACCGCGATGTGGTGGGACCCGGTTCAGGGCATCACTGCCGTGTATCACAAGCGCAACCTGGTGCCGTTCGGCGAGTGGATCCCGTTCCGGGCTCAGCTGCTGCCGCTGGTGCCCATCCTGAAGGAGACAGGCGCCCAGTCGGTGCCCGGCACCACCCCCGGCGTGCTCGATGTCTCGCTCGGCGGTCGCCAGCTCCGGGTCGGGGACGTGATCTGCTTCGAGCTGGCGTACGACCAGACCGTCTACCAGGCGGTCCGCGGCAGTCAGGTGCTGATGGTGCAGAGCAACAACGCGACGTACGGCGGCACCGGACAGGTCGAGCAGCAGTTCGCCATCACCCGGGAGCGCGCGATGGAGGCCCGGCGGGAGATCGCGGTCGCGACCACGAACAGCGTGTCCGGCTATATCGACCGGGACGGCCACGTCGTCCGCCGGACCGACGAGTTCACCAACGACGCGTTCGTGGAGACCATGCCGCTGCGGTCGGCGACGACTCCCGCGCTCACCGTCGCGCCCTGGCTGGACCGGGGTCTCGCGCTCGCCGGACTGGTGTGCTGCGTGTTCGCTGCGTTCCGACGACCGGCGCGGTCCAGCGAATCTGGAACACTGGAGGAGTGAGCGAGCATCCCCTCGGTTCGGTCCTGGTGATCATCCCGACCTACAACGAGGCCGAGAACATCGAGAGCATCACGGGCCGCCTGCGGGATGCGGTGCCCGCAGGCCCACGTGCTGATCGCCGACGACAACTCCCCGGACGGCACGGGCAAGCTGGCCGACGTGCTGGCCGCCGCCGATGACCAGGTGCACGTGATGCACCGGCTCGGCAAGGAAGGGCTCGGCGCGGCGTACCTCGCCGGGTTCGAGTGGGGACTCGAGCACGGCTACGACGTCCTGGTCGAGATGGATGCGGACGGCTCGCACCAGCCCGAGCAGCTGCCTCGGCTGCTGGCGGCGCTGGCCGAGGCGGACCTGGTGCTCGGTTCGCGCTGGGTGCAGGGCGGGCGGGTCGTCAACTGGCCGCGGTCGCGAGAGGTCCTGTCCCGCGGCGGCAACCTGTGGACGCGGATCGCACTGGGGATCCCGCTCAAGGACGCCACCGGCGGCTATCGGGCCTTCCGCCGGGAGACGCTGCTCGGGCTGGGCCTGGACGATGTCGCGTCGGCCGGCTACTGCTTCCAGGTCGATCTGGCCTGGCGCGCGTTGAAGGCCGGCTTCCGGGTGGTCGAGGTGCCGATCACGTTCGTCGAACGACAGTACGGCGACTCCAAGATGAGCCAGCGGATCGTCATCGAAGCGCTGGCCCGGACGACGCTGTGGGGGATCGCGCACCGGGCCGAACAGCTGCGGAGCCTGGTGAGCCGCGATCGGACCGCGGTCGAGCGGTGAGCATCCCGGTCGGCTCGACCCGACGACGTAGCTGGCTCGCGCCGGTGCTGGTGCTGTTGTTGATCGTGCTGCCGATCGTCGAGGTCTGGCTGATCGTCCAGGTCGGTCAGGCGATCGGCGCGCTGCCGACCATCCTCATCCTGATCGGAGAGGCGATCCTCGGCGGCCTGCTGATGCGGCACGAGGGCCGCCGGGCCTGGGCCGCGCTGAATGGCGCGCTCGCCGGCGGCACGATGCCCACCGACGAGCTCGCCGACGCCGCGCTGGTGCTGGTCGGCGGCGTCCTGCTGATGGTGCCGGGCTTCATCACCGACATCTTCGGGCTCTTCTTCCTGCTGCCATTCACCCGCCCGCTCGCCCGCCGGCTGCTCGGCTACGTCGTCGCCCGACGGGTCGCCGCAATGGGCGTCGACGTGGCCGTGATCCGAGCCCAGACCGACCGCACCAACATCGTCCCCGGCGAGGTGGTCGACGACCCGACACCCTCCGCCGCGCCCGACACCTCCGGCCCCGTCATCATCGCCGGCGAGATCGAACCCGGCCCTGCCGACCGCTCCTGACCTGACCCGTCCGGAACCCTGCACCCCTCATATGGGCTTGCATCCGCTAGAGAGAGTGCAGACCCGCACAAGGGGTGCAAACTTCACGGCGCAGGAGTGCACCTCGCCGATCGCCCGAACAAAACGCAGGGCCGCTCTCGGATCACCGACCAGTGCAATCCGAGAGCGGCCCCGCGAATCCAGGGGACCGCCGAGTGTGTGTCAGGCGGTCTTCTTGCCGGCGCCCGCCGTGTTGTAGTTCGGGCCGAGGGCGCCTGACCGGAGCAGGTCGAGCCGCTCGGCGAGCAGATCCTCCAGCTCCGCGATCGAGCGGCGTTCGCGAAGCATGTCCCAGTGGGTCCGCGGCGGCTTCTCGTCCTTGCCGGTCGGCCGCTCGTGGTTGGCGCGCAGCGACTCCGCGCCGCAACGCGGGCACTCCCACAGCGACGGGATGTCGGCCTCGGCCGAGAAGGTCAGCGTGAAGGTATGACCGCGTGGGCAGTCGTACGCGATGTCCTGGCGAGCAGCGAACTCGACACCGGACTCGTCCTCGAAGCTCTTGGCACCGAGGCCAGTTCCCTTCAGTGAACGATCCGCCATGTTGTCCTCCCAAGCTGTTGACGAAACACGTACCCAGGTTGTTCAACTCCGCGACTACCCCGATTGTTCCGCATCAAGAGGGTCAGCTGCTCGGCGGGCGGTCCGGGGGCTCAGCTGAGACTCGGCGTCAGCTGAGACTCGGCTGGTGGGCCGGCGGCGGCTTCACGAACCACAGCAGCACACCACCGGCGATCAACACCAGCGCGATCCCGATGATTCCGGCCCGGTCGGAGATCAGCCCCGAGAACAACGCGAACAGACCGGGTGCCAGGAACGATGCCGCCCGGCCGGTCATCGCGTACAGACCGAACATCTGGCCCTCGCGGCCGACCGGCGCGGTCCGGGCCAGGAACGACCGCGAGCTGGCCTGCGCCGGCCCCACGAACAGGCAGAGGATCAGCCCGAAGACCCAGAACATCGTCACGCCGTGGGCGAAGAGCAGGATCAGGCAGGTGACGATCAGGCCGACCAACGAGACCAGGATGATCCGCTTCGGCCCGACCCGGTCCTCGAGCCGCCCGAGGGTGATGGCGCCGATCGCCGCGACGACATTGGCGGCCACGCCGAAGATGAGCACGGTGTCCTGCGCCATCCCGTACACGGTGACGGCCAGGATGGCGCCGAACGTGAACACCCCCACCAGCCCGTCCCGATACAGCGCCGACGCGATCAGGAACGTCAGGGCGTTGCGCTCGACCCTCCACAGCTCGCGGATGTCGTGGGCCAGCACCTTGTATGAGCCGAAGAAGCTGACCCGGCGCTGCTTCGGCCCGGGTGGTGTCTCCGGCACGGCGAACATCACCGGCAGCGCGAACAGCGCAAACCATGCGGCCGAGAAGACAGCGACCATCCGATACTTCAGCCCGCCGTCGGCGGTGGCCCCGAACCAGCCGACATGCGGGGCGATGAAGCCGACGTAGCAGGTCAGCAGCAGGAAGATGCCGCCGAAATAGCCCATCGACCAGCCGAAGCCGGAGATCCGGCCGATCGTCGCCGGGGTCGAGACCTGAGGCAACATCGCGTTGTAGGACACCCCGGCGAACTCGTTGAATACTGCCCCGGCGGCCAACAGGACGAGCGCAAGCCCGAGGTACGAGGGCTCGTTGCGGACAGCGAACAGGCCGAGCATCACCGCGACCACGAGCGCGGTCCAGATCCCCAGGTTGCGCTTCCGGTGCCCGCTCGCGTCGGAGCGCTGGCCGGTGACCGGGGCGATCAGGGCGATCAGCAGACCGGCGCACGCGCTGGAGATCCCCAGCCAGGTCTGGCCGGACAGCCCGCCCGGCCGACTGTCGCCGACGACGCCGCGGACGACGTACGGTCCGAAGACGAAGCTGACGATCACCGCGTTGTACGCCGACGCGCCCCAGTCCCACAGACTCCAGGCGAAGACCTGCCGCTTCCGGACCGTCTTGACCTGGGGCGCGGCGACACTTTCCGGCACGGTCATCGCGAGCCGTTCCACAAACCTCGCTGCTCCAGCACGGTCTTCAAGGTATCGATCCGATCGGTGAATATCCCGTCGACACCGAGGTCGATCAGCCGATTCATGGATTCGGGGTCGTCGACGGTCCAAATGTGGACCTGCTTGCCGCTGCCATGCGCCGCGCTGACCACCGACGGTCGGAGCACCCGGACCCGCAGCCCGAAGATGCGCTGGTGCTCCGGCATCTGCAGGGCGTGGCCGGGGATCGGCAGCCGGCGGGCCAGCCAGGGCAGGAAGGCGTAGAGCGCGACGCCGACCGCGCTGACCGAGGAGGCGACACCCGGTCCGAGCAGCCGACGCAGCCGGCTCAGTCGGCTGGCGCCGAATGAGGCGACGCAGACCCGCTCCTCGGCGGCGTGGCGGCGGATCTCCTCGGCCAACGGTCCGACCGAATTCGCCGCCTTCGCGTCGATATTGAAACGCGCGTCGGGAAAACGCTCGAACAGGTCCGCCAGCCGCGGCACCGGGTCGACACCGCCGATCCGGACCTCGGCGATCTCGGCCGCGGTCAGTTCCTCGATCCGGCCGCTGTGGCCGCTGACCCGATCCAGCCGGGCGTCGTGGAACGCGAACAGCACGCCGTCGGCGCTGGCGTGGACATCGGTCTCGAGATAGCGATAACCCAGTTCGACCGCCTCGTCGAACGCATGCTCAGTGTTCTCGCGACCGATGTTGGGGGCGTACGTCGCTCCGCCGCGGTGGGCGAACGCCGCAAAGCCGGCCCCGGCGAAGAAGGGCAACTGAGCTGCGGTCGGCATCTCAGTCGACGCCCGGCAGCCGGTGGGCCCAGGCGTGCAGGAACTGCGGCGCCCAGTCCGGGTAGCCGATCACCACCAGGTACAGATAGCCGAGCAGACCGCAGACGGCGAGGAAACAGATCCAGAACAGCACCTTGTATTTCGCCGGCCAGCCGCGGTAGCGGTGCAGCTGAGCCTTGAACCACAGCATCACCTTGTGCGCCCACTCGAACTCGCTGGCCCAGATGGCGAGGCCGAGCAGCACGAGCGGGATTCCACCGGGTCCCGGCAGCGGTCCGGTGATGATGCCCAGCGCGATCATCAGGGTGCCGGCGATGCCGACCGCCCAACGGTAGAAGAACAGCTTGCGCGGGTCCTCGCGGATTTTCCGGCGCCACTTCCAGCGGTCCTCCTCGGGCTCGATGAGGACGTGGTGCGGGTGGTGCGGGTGTTCCGGATGCTCGCTGTCCAGCTCCTGCGCCGGGGCGGCGACGGTTCGTGCGTCGTCGTCCTCGGCGCCGGCAGGCATGGTGACACTCTAGGGCGTACTGCCACACTGAACGTCCGTGACGGTCATCCTCTCGATCCAGTCGGCGGTGGCCTACGGCCACGCCGGCAACAGCGCCGCCACCTTCCCGCTGATGCGGATGGGGGTCGAGGTCTGGCCGGTGCTGACGGTGAACTTCTCCAACCACACCGGGTACGAGGGCTGGCGCGGCCCGCTGATCCCCGCGGCCGACGTGGCCGAGGTGATCCGAGGGATCGATGAGCGCGGCGTGCTGGACCGCTGCGATGCGGTGCTGTCCGGCTACCAGGGGAGCGCCGAGATCGGTCGGGTGATCCTGGACGCGGTCGCCCTCGTCCGCCGACGGAACCCGGGAGCGCTGTACTGCTGCGACCCGGTGATGGGCGATGTCGGTCGCGGCTTCTACGTCCAGCCGGAGATCCCGGCGCTGATCCGCCACGAGGCCGTGCCGGCGGCCGACATCGTCACCCCGAACCAGTTCGAGCTGGAGTTCCTGACCGGGCTGCCGGTGACGTCGCTGGAGGAGGTGCTGCTGGCGGCCCGCCGACTGCGGGAACGTGGGCCGCGGATCGTGCTGGTGACCAGCGTCGTGCCGGCGGCCGATCCGGGGTCGGTGTCGATGCTCGCGGTCACCGAGGACGGTGCCTGGTCGGTCTCCACGCCGGCCCTGCCACAGGTCTTCACCGGCGCCGGCGACGTGACAGCGGCGACCTTCCTGGCTCAGCTACTCCGGGGTGCCGACGTACCGGCAGCGCTGGGCGAGACCGCCGCCGTGCTGCACGGTCTGCTCTCCGAGACCCACCGCCTCGGGCGCTCCGAGCTTGCCCTGGTCGCCGCCCAAGACGAGCTGGTCCACCCGACTCACCGCTTCGACGTGGCCCGCCTCGGCTGAGCGCAGCTCTCGCCCACGAACGTACTCAGTCAGCCGGGCCGAGCAGCGGCATGACCCGGGTCCGGAAGGCCTCGAGCTGTTCGAGTTCGTCGCCGAGTGGCCAGAGGAAGATGCGCTGAGCGCCGGCGGCGATGTAGGCGGCGAGCCGTTCGGCGCACTGCTCCGCCGAGCCGATCGGCAGTCCGCGCGTCCGGAGCTCCTCGCTCGGCCTGTTCAGGAGCGGGGCCAGAACCCGGTCAATGACATCATCGGCGTCCGCGGGACGATCGGTCACGTGTAACCACGTCGTCGCCAGGGCGTTCGGGAAGGTCACGGCCGGTCGACCGGCCGCGGCGAGCCGGTCGAGGGTCCGACCGAAGGCGTCCGGAGAGGTGTTGTAGGCGGAGGCGAGCCAGCCGTCACCGAGCTCGGCGGCTCGACGGAGTCCGGAGGACGAGCCCCAGCTGGCGATCCACAGCGGCGGCGGGTCACCGCTCGTGATGAGCCGATCCATCGTGTCGCTGTCGTAGAACCGGCCGTGGAAGGGCTCCGGTTCCTTGCCGAGCAGGACCCGGAGCACGCGGACAGCCTCATCGAAGCGTGCCCAGCGCTCGGCGAACGGCACGCCGGCGACCGCGTAGTCGGCCGCGGACGAACCGGGTCCGACACCGGCCACGAGTCGGCCGTCGGAGAGCTTGTGCAGGGCCGCGAGCAGGGCTGCCGTGTGCGCGGGACCGCGGACGACTGGCAGCGCGACGGTGGTCGCGATCGTCAAGTCGCCGGCCGCGTCCAGCACCGCCGCCAACGCCGAAGGGCCATCCAGCCAAGCCCGCCGGAACACGAGATGGTCGTTGGCGCCGACGTACTCGAAGCCCAGCGCCGCGGCTTCGCGGACGTACGTCGACAGCCTCCGGACCGTCCAGGGGGTGCCTCCGAAATCGATCAGCGGCAGGTGGACACCGAACTGTACGGTCATCAGGAGAGCCTCTCGGCAGACAGTCTGAGGCAGTCGACCATGGCACTCAGTGTCGGGCCCCGGTAGCCGTCGCGGGGCCAGGCGGCACAGATGCGTCGCACCGGAGCGTCGACCACCTGGCAGGCGACGACGCCGGGCAGCAGGTGGATCACCGCCAGTCCCGGAATGACCGACACACCCAGGCCGGCCGCCACCAGGGCCTGGACGGCGATGTAGTCATCCGAGGCGTAATCGGCTCGCGGAGTGAAGCCTGCCTGTTGGCAGGCATGCCGGACGATCCGGTACCAACCGCTGCTCGGCGCGCCACCGATCCAGGACTCCCCGCGGAGATCCTCCAGCCGGATGGTCGGCCGCCCGGCGAGACGATGGCCGGCCGGTACAACCGCCTGGAAGCTGTCGACGAGAAGCGGCAGGCGCTCGAAGTCGCCCGAGCCGACATCGGGCAGCTCCTCGTTGTCGTAGATGACGGCGAGATCCAGCTCGCCGTTCTCCAGCCGGGGGATCAGCCGGTGGAGGTGATCGTCGACCACGGTCAGCCGAACCTCCGGATGCGACCGGCGGAATCGCGCGAAGGCCGATGGCATCAGCGTGCCCAGCAGGGTCGGGAAGCAGCCGAACCGCAGCCGGCCCCGACGGCGTCCGGCAATCTCCGCCAGTTCCTGCTCGGCGCCGTCCAGCCGGGCCAGGATCCCGGTCGCGTGCCTGGTCAGGGCCGCGCCGGCCTCGGTGAGCTCGATCGGTCGGGTGCCGCGCCGGACGACGGGTAGTCCGACCTCCCGTTCCAGGGCCGCGATGTGCTGGCTGACCGCCGACTGCGTCATGCCGAGCGCGTCGGCCGCCGCCGAGAATCCGCCCTCAGTCGCGAGGTGGGAGAGCACTTGGAGCCGTCGCACATCCAACATGAGCTCTACTTATAGGTCATCGAAGATGAGTATTGCAACTAATAATATGCTCCCCGACACTCGAGTGGTTGTCAGTTACCGACAGGGAGGAGAGTGCAATGCCACTCATCAACGTCAAGGTCATCGAGAACGTCTTCACCACCGAGCAGAAGCGCGACATCGTCGAGCGGCTCACCGACGCGATGGTGACCATCGAAGGCGAGAACATGCGACCCGTCACCTGGGTCGTGGTCGAGGAGGTCCGCAGCGGCGACTGGGGGATCGGCGGCAATCCGCTGACCACCGCCGACGTAAAGGCCCTTGCTGCCGCCATCCCCGTGTAGGTAAGCGGATTGGCTTGGGGATCGCGTCCCGACGATGAGACGCGATCCTCCGGCCAGACAGCCGTTCGGCACGCTCAGGGCACATCCGTAACGACCGCCGACGCTGCGCGCCGGGGAGTGCAGGAGCTTCTGGTGAAACAACGCTTCACCGTTTCACCAGAAGCGACGAACGAGCCGGCCTGAAGCGCAGCGGAGCGCGGAGCGAGGCTTGCCGAGCGACGCAATTAATCGCGGAATACCTCGATGTTGGCGCCGAGGGCGTTAAGGCGGTTGGCCAGGTCTTCGTAGCCGCGGTTGATGACGTACACGTCGCGGAGCTCGGAGGTGCCTTTGGCGGCGAGCATGCCCAGCAGGATGCAGACGGCCGGGCGGAGCGCCGGGGGACAGATGACCTGGTGGCCGCGCCACCGGGTCGGGCCCTCGACGATCACCCGGTGCGGGTCGAGCAGCTGGACCCGGGCGCCGAGCCGGTTCAGCTCGGTGAGATAGATAGCCCGGTTTTCGTACACCCAGTCGTGGATGATCGTCTTGCCCTCGGCGGTGGCCGCGATCACCGCGAAGAACGGCAGGTTGTCGATGTTCAGGCCGGGGAACGGCATCGGGTGGATCTTGTCGATCGGGGCGTGCAGCACCGACGGCCGGACGGTGACGTCGACGAGCCGGGTGTGACCGTTCTCGGCGACGTACTCGTCGGTCAGGTCGTAGTCGAGGCCCATCTCGGCCAGGATCGCGAGCTCGATCTCGAGGAACTCGATCGGCGCCCGCTCGATGGTCAGCTCCGACTGCGTGACGATCGCCGCGGTGAGCAGGCTCATCGCCTCGATCGGATCCTCCGACGGGGCGAACTCGACGTCGGTGTTGATGCTCTCCACGCCACGGACCTGGAGCGTGGTGGTGCCGATACCGTCGATCTCCACGCCGAGGTGGGTCAGGAAGACACACAGGTCCTGGACCATGTAGTTCGGGCTCGCGTTGCGGATCATGGTCAGGCCGGGGGACAGCGCCGCGGCCAGCAACGCGTTCTCGGTGACGGTGTCGCCGCGCTCGGTGAGCGTGATCGGGCGCGCCGGCTCGATCGACTCATCGACCGTGCACTGGTAGAAGCCGTCGGTGGCGACCACGTCGAGACCGAATCGACGAAGCACCTGCAGATGGGGCTCGATGGTCCGGGCGCCGAGGTCGCAACCACCGGCGTACGGCAGCTGGAACTGCTGGTAGGAGTGCAGCAGCGGCCCGAGGAACATGATCACGCTGCGGGTCCGGCGGGCGGCGTCGAGGTCCATCCCGGCCAGATCGAGGGTGTCCGGGCGGACCAGTTCGAGATCGTTTCCGTCCGGCGACCAGGAGGCCCGGACGCCGATGCTGGTGAGCACCTCGAGGATCCGGTTGACCTCCTCGATCTTGGCGATCCCCCGGATGACGGTACGTCCGTGGTTCAGCAGGCTGGCACAGAGCAGCGCCACCGCGGCGTTCTTCGAGCTGCGGACCGCGATCCGGCCGTTGAGCTTGGCGCCGCCGCGCACCCGGAGGTGGGTCGGGCCGGTCGGACCGAAGGAGATGATGGGTGCGTCGAGCGCTGCGGCGATCCGGTTGACCATGTCGAGACTGAGGTTCTGGTTGCCGGCCTCGATCCGGTGCACCGCACTCTGGCTGGTGCCGAGCACGGTAGCGAGCTGGGTCTGGGTCAGGCCGCGGTGCTTCCGCGCATCCCTGATCAGGCCGCCGATGCGGCCGAGCGAGGTTTCAGTCACCGATCGACCGTAACTCATATGTGAGTTTTTTCTGGAATTGCCCGCGTGTCGGACATGTCACATCCGGGCCGAAAGCGCCGGATCACTCATAGCTTTACCCGCTCGAGACCGATCGGGTCAGTTTCAGGATTCCAGCGACCTCGGTCCACAGCTCCTCGAACGCGGCGGCCGCGGGGCTGCTCGGTGCGAAGACCGGGAGCGGCATCCGACGTACCGACATCTGCTCGACCGCACTCGCGGACGGGATCGCGACCCTACTCACGTCGTCCCGTTCCGCGGGCAGCTCGGCCAGGATGTCGTTATGCAGCCGGCGGCGCCGGTCCAGCATCGAGAAGTAGCCGCGGAGCTTCGGCTTGCGGCCCTTCAGATCCTTGACGAAGGCGGCCAGCTGGTCGAACGTCCGCACGGACAACACGGTCGGGATCAGCGGGACCAGGACCAGGTCGGAGGCCTGCAGCACGTTCTCCGAGACCAGCGACAGGCTGGGCGGGGTGTCCAGCACGACGAGGTCGTACTCGTGCTGGAGCGGGCTGAGCAGCCGGCGCAACGTCTTGTTCGGCTTCGGCCGCTCGTTCAGGTCGATATCCATCATCCGGTAGGTGAAATCCGCCGGCAGCAGGTCCAGTCGCTGGTAGTCGGTCGCCTTCACCGCGTCGATGATCGGCCGCCGGCCGCGGACGAGGTCCGCCCCGCCGCCCTTCACCCGCGGCTTCACCCGAAACAGGTACGTCGCAGCGCCCTGCGGGTCGAGGTCCCAGAGCAACGTCCGGTGGCCGTTCTGCGCGGCCAGGTAGGCGAGATTGACCGCCGCGGTGGTCTTGCCGACCCCACCTTTGAGGTTGTAGCTCGCGACGACCTTCACGAGCCGCCCGCCGCCGACTGGCTCAGCGGCGCAACCAACCGCTCGAGGTGGGCCTTGGCCTCGTTGCCCAGATAGCTCTCGTGGTGCGCGTCCAGCTCCGCGCGGGCCCGCTTCTGCCGGGCGTCGAACTCCGCCGACAGCTCGCCCATCGCCAACACGGTGTCGACCGGAGTGTCGCCGGTCCGCATCATGGCCGCCGCGAACTGGCGGAGCCCGGCGGCCTGGACCTCGCCGTCCTGGAACTCGCCGAGCGTCTCCTGGAGCTCCTTGAAGTCCCCGATCACCCGCTTGTATGCCACCGGGTCGCAGATCGGCCGGAACACCTCCAGCAGATAGCGGAGCTCCTTGCACTTCTTCCGCAGCGCATGCACCTGGGCCGACGGCGAACTGGTCTTGATCGCCTTGGCCCGGCGCGACACCTGGGTGAACGTGTGCTCGATCCGGGTGGTCGCCAGGTCCCCGGCGGTCTCCGGATGGTTGGTCGGCGCCGTGATCGCCTCGGCCAGGGCGGTACGCCAGCGCCTGGTCAAAGTCGCGTAGCGCCCGGTCCCCGAACCATCCGACCGCAGTGCCTCGGCCAGCTCGGCCTGCGCCTCGTGCCGGCGGGCGCGGACGTACCGCTCGAACGGGTCGAGGTCGTCGGGCCGGCTGACCGCGGCCCGCATCCCGTCCATGCCGAGCAGGTAGACGTCCAGATCGCGGGTCGGGGTCGTGATGTCGCCGAGCCAGCGGAACTCCTCGATCGCCCAGCCGACGTGATCCGGCGGCAGCACATCGCCGAGCAGCTTGAGGATCGAGCGGGTACGGCGGACCGCCACCCGGAAGTCGTGCAGGTACTCGGTGTCGATGTCGGCGATCACCCCGGCGACGCTGCCGTCGATCTCGGCCAGGTAGCCGAGCAGGGCGTCGGCCACGGCCAGATCACCGGGCTGGTCGGCGTGCATCCCGAACCGCCGCGCCGATGGCCGCCCCGCGGTCGCCGCGGCGAGCGCGGCATCGCGCCAGGGCTCGCCGTCGGCCACCTCGAGGCCGGCGGTCAGCAGCCGCCGACGTACGTCCTTGGCTTCGGGTGCGTACCCGCGCAGCCGCTCCACCTCGACCTGGATGCCCAGCGGCTTCGCCGACGGTTCGACCAACTCACCCTCGGTCCAGCCGACCCGGGCGACGGTCTTGTGATCGCCGTTCAGCACCGCGTACGTCGTCGAGTGGGTCTCCACCACGCCCAGCGCCAGCAGCGCCCGGATGGAGGCCGCGGCGGCAACCAGGTCACGCACCGGCCCGTCCGGCAGCTCGGTCGCCAGCATCGGCCAGGCGATCGCACCGGCGTCCTGGTGGATGGCGAGATCGTTCCCGCGCCGGGCAACCAGCACCCCGTTCTCCAGCTGGGTGAGCGAGAGGCCGGCCTCCCGGAGCCGCTGGTCGGTGGTGTCCAGATGGGTCCGCCGGCGGGCCGTCCGGTCCAGCAGCCGGACGTCGTACGCACCGCCGAGCGCGGTCCGCAACCGAGGCTCGGGATCGTTGGTCACCGGGGCCGTCACGAGACGTTGTTGCTGGGAAAGAAGCGGTCTCGGAGAGGAGTCTGGCCCGCTGGACATGGCCTGGAAGTTACCAGCCGGACATGAACTCCTCGCCTGTTGTTCACCGGTGTCGCGGGGTGAATCTGGGCGTGTGTGGGGTCCCCTAGAGTGTCGCTCATGAGTGACCACTATGACGTCGTCGTGCTCGGTGCCGGACCCGGTGGCTACGTGGCCGCGATCCGGGCCGCCCAGCTCGGACTGTCCACGGCCATCATCGAGAAGAAGTACTGGGGCGGGGTCTGTCTGAACGTCGGTTGCATCCCGACCAAGGCGCTGCTGCGCAACGCGGAACTGGCGCACATCTTCAACGCGGAAGCGAAGACGTTCGGGATCTCCGGCGACGTCACGTTCGACTTCGGGGCGGCGTTCAAGCGCAGCCGGGCGGTCTCGGAAAGGATGACCAAGGGCGTCCACTTCCTGATGAAGAAGAACAAGATCACCGAGCTGGACGGCTGGGGCACGTTCACCGACGCGAAGACCATCGAGGTCAGCGGCGGTAAGAACAACGGCACGGTCACCTTCGACAACTGCATCATCGCCGCCGGCGCGACCACCCGGCTGCTGCCCGGCACGTCGCTGAGCGAGCGAGTGGTGACCTATGAAGAGCAGATCATGACCGACAACCTGCCGGAGTCGATCATCGTCGCCGGCGCCGGTGCGATCGGCGTCGAGTTCGCGTACGTGATGAGCAACTACGGCGTCAAGGTCACCATCGTCGAGTTCCTGGACCGGATGGTGCCGTTGGAGGACGCGGAGATCTCCGCGGAGCTCGCCAAGGCGTACAAGAAGCTCGGAGTGACCGTACTGACCGGCACCAAGGTCGAGACGATCGACGACTCCGGCGACAAGGTCAAGGTCACCGTCTCGCCGGCCGCCGGCGGGGACTCGAAGGTGCTGGAGGCCGACAAGGTGCTGCAGGCGATCGGCTTCGCGCCGCGGACCGAGGGATACGGCCTGGAGAACACCGGCGTCGCGTTGACCCAGCGCGGCGCGGTCGACATCGACGACTACATGCGGACGAACGTGGACGGGATCTACGCGATCGGCGACTGCACCGCCAAGCTGATGCTCGCCCACCTCGCCGAGGCGCAGGGGATCGTGGCCGCGGAGACCATCGCCGGCGCGGAGACCATGCCGATCGACTACGACATGGTGCCGCGCGCGACGTACTGCCAGCCGCAGATCGGCTCCTTCGGCTACTCCGAGGCGCAGGCCAAGGACAAGGGGTACGAGGTCAAGACCGCCAAGTTCCCCTTCACCGCCAACGGCAAGGCGCACGGGCTCGGCGACGCGACCGGCTTCGTCAAGCTGGTTGCCGACGCGGCGACCGACGAGCTGCTCGGCGCCAGCCTGATCGGCCCCGACGTGACCGAGCTATTGCCCGAGCTGACCCTCGCCCGGCTCTGGGAGCTGCGGGCCGAGGAGGTCGCCCGGAACATCCACGCCCACCCGACCCTGTCCGAAGCGATGAAGGAAGCCGCCCACGGGATCGCGGGCCACATGATCAACTTCTAGTTTGGCGGCCCCCGAAGCTCCGCTCAGCGCATCGGCGGGGCACTCGCATCGGCGCATCGCGCCGCGGGGCACTCAGCGCACCGGCGGGGCACTCAGCGCACCGGCGCCGACGCTCGAGGAGAGCCGCCAATGCGCGGAGTGGCGCAGGGGGTAGGTGAGGGTGCGCTGGGTGGCACTGGGTGCAGCGGACCTGATTGCCTTGGGGACGTGACAGATTCGGTGGCGCCCACCCATGACGAGCCGCATCGGGAGGGGCTGGCGCAGCGGTTGAACTGGCTGCGGGCCGGGGTGCTCGGGGCCAACGACGGGATCGTATCGGTGGCGGCCATCGTGGTCGGGGTGGCCGGTGCGACCACCGACACCGCTGCGATCCTGACGGCCGGCGTGGCCGGTCTCGTCGGCGGGGCGATCTCGATGGCGCTGGGGGAGTACGTCTCGGTCAGCAGCCAACGAGACAGCGAACGGGCGCTGATCGCCAAGGAGAAGCGGGAGCTGCACGACGATCCGGAGGCGGAGCTCGATGAGCTCACCGAGCTCTACCGGGCGCGCGGACTGACCGCCGAGACCGCCCGTCAGGTGGCCAGCGAGCTGACCGAGCACGACGCACTCGCCGCCCACCTATCCGCGGAGCTGAACATCGACGCCGACGACGTGGTGAATCCGTGGAACGCGGCGATCGCCTCCGCGGCGGCATTCACCCTCGGTGCGCTGTTGCCGATGCTGGCGATCCTGTTGCCGCCGCCGGCCTGGCGGGTCCCGGTGACGTTCGTCGCAGTGCTCGTGGCACTGGCGATCACCGGTGCCGTGGCTGCGACCATCGGTGGCAGCTCCCGCGCCAGGGCCAGTCTGCGGGTGGTCGTCGGCGGGGCGCTCGCGCTGACCGCGACGTACGCCATCGGGACGCTGCTGAACACCATCGGACTTGCCTGACCCTCACCTCGACCGGAAACTGTCGAGTTGCGACATCCACCGTCGGCGTGTCGCTGTCGCAGGTCGACAGTTTCCGACGGGCCCGAGGGGCTCGAGCAGGGCCCGACGGTCAGGCGGTCTCGCGGAGCACCAGGCTGGTGGGCAGGATCCGGGCCCGACTGTCGGGTTCCCGGCCCGCCAGCAGATCGAGCAGCAGGTCCGCCATCGCCCAGCCCATCTGATCCGCATGCTGCCGGACGGTGGTCAGCTGCGGGGACTCGTTGGTGGCCGCGAAACTGTCGTCGAAACCCACCAGCGCGACGTCGTCGGGCACCTCACGACCGGCCGCGCCGAGGGTGATCAGCGCGCCCCGCGCCATCAGGTCGTTGGCGACGAACACGGCATCGATGTCCGGCCGGTCGGCCAGCAGCTCACGCATCGCGCCGGCGCCGCCGTAGCTGGTGAAATCGCCGTGGGCGACCGCGGAGGCATCCAGTCCGGCCTCGGTCATCGCCTCGCGCCAGCCGGCCAGCCGGTGGGCCGCGGCGTGCATGTCCATCGCCCCGGTCACGGTTCCGATCCGCCGCCGGCCGAGTCGGACCAGGTGCCGGGTGGCCTCCCGGGCACCGCCACGATTGTCGACGTCGACGTAGTACCGGTCGTGCAGGCCGAGCATCGTCGTCGGGTCACCACCGAACACGGTCGGCACGATGTCACTCAGCTCGATCAGATCCCGGTCGCCCGCGTGGTGTGAGACGACCAGGGCCCCGTCCACGCTGCCACCGGCCAGATAACGCCGGGTCTTGTGCCGGGGATCGGAGCTGGAGACGAGCAGGTTCAGCACGAAATCGGTCGACTCCAACCGTTCGGTGATGCCCTTCACCACCGAGGCGAAATACGGATCGGCGTAGAACCGACCGATGTCCTCCGGGATCAGCAACGCGATGGCCATCGCCTGCCGGCTGGCGAGGGTTCGCGCGGCGCGGTTCGGAACATAGTTCAGTTGGCTGATCGCCCGGTTGACCGCGTCGACCACCCCCGGGCTCACCTTCGGTGAGCCGTTGACCACCCGAGAGACGGTGGCTCGACTGACCCCGGCGGCGGCAGCCACCATCTCGAGGGTCGCTGAGGCAGGCATCGTCATTCGACGATCGTAACGGCTATGAGAGCGCTCTCACGCTATTTCGGGCGATATTGCGCGCAGCCCGGCTCAGCCGTGGACGTACCCCTCGAGCTGGTCGCGCTCGAACTCGACCTCGCTGATGTGGGACTTCACGACGTCGCCGATACTGACGATGCCGGCGAGCTGATTGCCGTCGTCGACGACCGGGATGTGCCGGATCCGTGCGTTCGTCATGGTCTCCATCAGGGATCGGACAGAGTCGTCCATCGCGCAGGTGTGGACGACCGCGGTCATGATCGTCGACACCGCTGAGTCGAGGAAGCTCGGTCCGTCGGCCAGCTTGCGGACCACGTCGCGCTCGGTGACGATGCCCTCGATGGTGTGTCCGTCGCCGGAGACCACGACCGCGCCGAGATTGCGCTCCCGCAGCACGGCCACCAGGTTGGTCACGGAATCGGAGGGATCGATGACGACGACGTCGAAACCCTTGTTCGTGAGAATGTCGCGAATGTGCATGGCTCGACCTCCTTGAGCCGAACCCTAGCGGCTCGCGGAGTTAGGGTGAAGGTCCCCCGATACTCCTGATTGGTTGCTGTTCTGTCTCGCCTTCGCCTGTTCCCTGTCCTTCTGCTGCTCCTCCTGATCCTCGCCGGCTGCGGCACGTCGCCCGCGCCGGCCGAGCATGTCTCACGTTCACCGGCCTCAGCTCATGGGGCCAGCTCGGCGAAACCCTCGACCCGAGCGACCCCGAGCGACCCCACGGCGTCCGCGACGCCGATCAGGAAGGAGACGCTCCAGCTGCCACGCGGCGGGACCACCGTCTTCCCGCGCTACCGACTGGTCGGCTATGCCGGGCCTGACCGGCGCCTCGACGCTCGGCCGACTCGGCACGGGCCCGCTGGACGAACGGATGGCCGAGATCGAGCAGCGCTACTCCGGGTACGGCGCCGGCCGGAAGATCCTGCCCGTCGCGGAGGTGATCACCACGATCGTCAGCGGCAGTCCCGGCCGGGACGGCAAGTGGCGGACCCGGATCAGCGACGACCGGATCGAGTTCTATCTGCAGGCGGCCCGGAAGCAGAAGGCGCTCCTGCTGCTGAACATCCAGCCCGGGCGCTCCGACTTCCTGACCGAGGTCAAGGCGTACGAGCCCTGGCTCGAACAGCCCGACGTCGGGGTCGCCCTCGACCCCGAGTGGGAGATGGGACCGGGGCAGGTTCCCGGTCGCGTATTCGGACACACCACCGGGGCCGAGCTGAACGAGGTGTCGGCGTACCTCTCCCAGATCGTGGCCGATCACCACCTACCCGAGAAGGTCATGGTCTATCACCAGCTGGCGCCCAGGATCGTCCGCCAGGAGTCGGCCCTCAAACCGCACAAGGGCGTCGTGGTGGTGAAGTCCGTGGACGGAATCGGCAGCATGGCGGCCAAGATGTCGACCTACCGGTCGGTGAACGGGACCACTCCGTCATTCGTCCATCCCGGTTTCAAGCTGTTCTACACCGAGGACACCGCCCACGGCAGACTGATGACTCCGGCGCAGGTGCTGGCGCTGAAGCCGCGTCCGCAGTACGTGCTCTACGAGTGAGTCCGGTACGCGTATGTCGGAGGACTGGGGCAGAATCGGCGACCATGACCACCCCGACCCGGCTGACCGGAGATCCCGCCGCCGACGAGCTCCTGACCGACGATGACAACGCCTTGTTGATCGGCATGCTGCTGGACCAGCAGGTGCCGATGGAGAAGGCGTTCAGCGGGCCGTACGTCATTGCCCAGCGGATGAGCGGCACGCTCGACCCACGGGCGATCGCCGACACCAGTGAGGACGACTTCGTCGCCCTCTGCTCGGAACGCCCGGCGATCCACCGCTTCCCCGGCTCGATGGCCAAGCGGGTCCGGGCTCTATGTCAGGTGCTGGCCGACTCCTACGACGGGCAGGCGAGCAACGTCTGGGCCGGCGTGGATTCCGGGGCCGAGCTGAAGAAACGGCTGCAGACGCTGCCTGGATTCGGCGCCGAGAAGGCCGCCATCTTCGTCGCAGTGCTCGGCAAGCAGCGCGGCGTCACCCCGCCCGGCTGGCAGGAGGCGGCCGGTCAGTTCGGTGAGCCCGGCACGTTCCGGTCGGTCGCCGATATCACCGACGCCGACAGCCTGGCCAAGGTCCGGGAGACGAAGAAGGCGGTGAAGGCCGCGAACAAGGCCGCTGCGGATCAGTAGGGGAGCGCGACGCTCGGCGCCTCAGCTCATGCGCTGAGGTCGATGCCGGCCGCCGGTCGGCGGGTCGATCGGCGTCCGGATATGGCCGCGTCCCAGGCCTGGGCCAGCCGGTCTACCGCGTCACTGAGGGTGTCCTCGGGGTGGGTATATGGCGCGCGCAGATAGCGTTCGCCACCACCGTCGACGAAGAAGCGATGACCAGGCGTGATGAACAGACCGAACTCTTCGGCTTGCTCGGCCAGCCTGCTGGACAGCGGCGCCGGCAGCCGGATCCACAGACTCAGGCCACCGGCCGGACGGCGGAACTCCCAGCTCGGTAGACGGTCCGCAAGCCGGCCGCTCAGCTGGTCCCGCTGAGAACGGAGGCGTTCTCGTTGGGCGCGCAGGGCGTCCTGCGGGGCTCGCATCAGCTCGGCGAGCACCAGTTGTTCGAACGGCGCCGTCCCCAGATCGAGCGCGGCGCGGGTCTCGACAAGTCGCGGAACGAGCGCCTTCGGTGCCCGGATCCAGCCGACCCGTAGCCCTCCCCAGAACGCCTTGCTCGCGGAGCCGAGCGTGATGGTGTCCGGGTGGAACGCGGCGAACGGGCGTCGCGGGCGGCTCTCCAGGCCGAGTTCGACGAGGGTTTCGTCGATGATCGGGACGACCGCACGCCGCCGCAGTTCGCCGGCAAGCTCGGCTCGACTCTCGTCCGACATCACCTGTCCGGTCGGATTGTGATGGTCCGGGATGAGGTACGCGGCGCGCACACCGGTCTGGTCCAGGGTCCGGCTGAGTTCCGGGACATGCCAACCGTCGTCGGGCAGCGGATAGCCCACCGGCCGGATGCCCGCTCGGCGAGCGGCCTCGATCGCGTTCGGGTACGTGGGCGACTCCAGCAGTAGCCGTTCACCCCGCCGGAGCACGGTCGATGCGACGATGGTGAAGGCGGACAGTGCGCCGGTCGTCACAACGATCTGTGCCGGATCGGTGTCGAGGCCGCGGTCGAGAAATCGCTGCGCGATGCGCTCGCGCAGATCGTCCAGTCCGTCCGGGAGATAGCCGGAGCCGGAGAGCAGTTCGGGCAGCCGCTCTGCGGCCCGACCGTACGCCGTGGCCAGGCCGGGGGCAGCGGCGCCACTGGCACAGTTCCAGCCGATCTGGCCGCGACCGGTCCGCAGCGTCCCCGGCAAGAAACCGCTCGCCGAGCGGGGGTGCGGAAGGGCGACGAAGTTTCCGGACCCGCGCCGGGCCGTGAGATAGCCGAGGTCCCGAAGTCGGGCGTACGCCGCGCTGACCGTGGTCCGGCTCACTGAGAGCCGAAGGGCGAGCTCACGCTCACTGGGCAGGCGTTGGTCCGGCACCAGGCGGCCGTCGATCGCGAGCAGCCGGATCCGATCGGCCAGCGTGGCATACGCGGGCGAGGCCAGTTCTCCGCCGGCCATCAGCCCACCCAGCTGAGCGGCAGATATCGTACGAGCCTGTCACGTGGCCGATTCTCGCACAGTGGCCTGATGATCAGTATCCAATCAGACCACCCTGACTGCATTGGCTATTTATTGAACGTCCAATTCTGGCGAGGATGAGTAGGTGAGACGTCAGCGCGCCATCAGGACACCGTTCGAGCTACCTCGGCTCGATCCGGTCGCCCAGCTGCGCGCAGGCCGGCTAGGGCGCCGACTGCCTCAGTTGCTCGCGGGTCTGGCACTGTACGGCTGGTCCATGGCGATGATGGTCAAGGCAGGCCTCGGGCTGGACCCATGGGACATGTTGCACCAGGGCCTGACCCGGTACCTCCCGCTGTCGTTCGGCCAGGTGACGATGGTGGTCGGGGCGTTGGTCCTGCTGGCCTGGATACCCCTCCGACAGTGGCCGGGAGTCGGCACCGTGGCGAACGTCGTCGTCATCGGCCTGGTTGCCGACGCGGGACTCGCGGTGTTGCCCACTCCCGGGTCACTCGCCACACAGGTCGCGATGATGACCGCCGCCGTCGTCCTCAATGGGCTGGCCGGTGCCGCCTACATCGGCACACATCTCGGCCCCGGTCCCCGGGACGGCCTGATGACCGGTCTCGCGGCTCGGACCGGTCGCAGCCTGCGCCTGATCCGGGTGGCGATCGAGCTGACCGTGTTGGTCGTGGGCTTCGTGCTCGGTGGCTCGGTCGGCGCGGGAACGGTGCTCTACGCGTTGACGATCGGCCCGATCGTGCAGTTCTTCCTGCCGTTCGTGGCCGTCCGACTCCCCGTCGAGCACGCTGAGCCGCCTGGTTTGCTGAACGACCGACCGGGTATGGGGAGTGTCGATGGACAGCGATCAGAGTCAGGGGTAGTCGTTGGTACCACGCGCTGATCGGCGTCGGCCTGGTCAGCTACGGTCTTGTGCACGTCGTGCTGGCGTGGCTCGCCGGCAAGGTGGCGCTCGGCGGCGGCGGCGACGCCTCAAGCCAGGGGGCGCTGAAGCAGCTGGCCGAACAACCGTTGGGCGTGGTGCTGCTCTGGGTGATGGCGATCGGCCTGCTCAGCCTGGTGGTCTGGCAGGTGCTGGTAGCGATCGTTGGCCTGGACATCTCCGACCCGAAGAAGAAGCTGCTCCGCCGGGCGTCCTCGATCGGCCGGGCGATCGTCTACCTGGGCTTGGCCGTGATCGCCGTCCGAATTGCGATCGGCTCGCGGACCTCGTCGTCCGGCGGGGCCGAGGGCACGGCGTCGTCGAAGCTGATGCAGTTGCCGGCCGGCCGCTTCCTCGTCGCGGCAGTCGGCATCGGCGTGATCGCGGCCGGCGTGTCGCAGATCGTGAAGGGGATCCGGCGCAAGTTCGTCAAGCAGGATCTCGACGGCTCGGCACCGCGCCCGATCAGCTACCTCGGCTCGGTCGGCTGGATCGCGAAGGGCGTGGCGCTCGGTGCGATCGGCGCGCTGTTCCTCGTCGCGGCGATCACCTACGACGCCAAGAAGGCGGGCGGGATGGATCAGGCCCTGACAGCGATCCGCGACCAGCCGTTCGGGCCGTTCCTGCTCCTCGCTGTCGCCCTCGGGTTTGCCGCCTTCGGCGTCTACTGCTTCTTCTGGGCCCGGCACCCGAAATACTGAGAGATCAGCGCGCTTCGCGTGCTTGGGCCCACAGGTCCACGCCGGACTCGACGGCGTGCTTGTCGATGGCTGCCAGCTCGTCGTCGCTGAAGTCCAGGTTCTTCGTCGCGTCGACATTGTCCTCGAGCTGCTGGACGCTGCTGGCGCCGATCAGGGTCGAGGTCATCCGCGGGTCACGCAGCACCCAGGCCAGAGCCAGCTGGGCGAGCGTCTGACCACGGTCGGCCGCGATCTCGTTCAGCGCCCGGATCCGGTCCAGGTTCTCCTCGTTGATCACGTCCGGATCCAGCGACTTGCCTTGCGCAGCCCGCGAGTCCTCGGGAATGCCGTTCAGGTAGCGATTCGTCAGCAGGCCCTGGGCCAGCGCGGTGAAGGCGATACACCCGACTCCCTCCTGGCCCAGCACGTCCAGCAGGCCGCCTTCGATCCAGCGGTTGAACATCGAGTACGAGGGCTGGTGGATGAGCAACGGCGTGCCGAGCTCACGCAGGATGCCGGCCGCCTGCGCGGTCGCCTCCGGCGAGTAGGAGGACACCCCGACGTACAGCGCCTTGCCGGCCCGGACCGCCGCGTCGAGTGCGGTCATCGTCTCCTCCAACGGGGTGTCCGGGTCGGGCCGGTGGTGGTAGAAGATGTCGACATAATCCAGTCCGAGCCGCTGCAACGACTGGTCGAGGCTGGCCGTCAGATACTTCCGGGAGCCCAGATCGCCGTACGGGCCGGGCCACATGTCCCAGCCCGCCTTGCTGGAGATCACCAGCTGGTCGCGGTAGGGCTTGAAGTCCTGCGCCAGGATCGTGCCGACGTTGGTCTCGGCCGCGCCGTACGGTGGTCCGTAGTTGTTCGCGAGGTCGAAATGGGTCACACCGAGGTCGAACGCGCGCCGCATCACCGCGCGCTGAGTCTCCAAGGACTTGTCGTCGCCGAAGTTGTGCCAGAAACCGAGCGAGACCGCAGGCAGCAGCAGACCGCTGCGGCCGCAGCGGCGGTAGGGCTGGACGTCGTAGCGGGCATCGGCGGCGAGATAGGACATGCTCGGCACCGTATCGGCCGGCTCCGACAATCCGGACCGCCGGGGTGGGGCCGGCCCGGCGGGTGCGCGTCGGTTGGCATGATCGGTCAGACTGGGCTGTCATGAGATCAGAGTTGCTCGACGCCGCCGAAGCCGCCGAGCTGCGGGCCGCCCCGTTCAGCTACCCCGACGTCGGCGCCACCCGCGGCGATCTGCCGAAGGGCTACGCGCCGATGCGACGCGAGCTGCACATCGGCCAGGGTCGCGAGTTCTTCGAGGAGGCGCGAACTGCGCTGTTCGGGTGGCACGTCCATCGCGCCGCCGGCCCGAAGCTCATCCCGTCCAGCCTGCAGGTCGGCGAGGACACGGTGGCGATCGTCCGGATCGGCGTCGGCCCGCTGGCGCTGAAGGCGCCCGTCCGGATGGTGTACGTCGTCGACGAGCCGGACCGGGCCGGCTTCGCCTACGGCACGCTGCCCGGCCATCCCGAACAGGGCGAGGAGTCGTTCATGATCACCATGGACGAGGCCGAGCGGGTCCGGTTCGACATCGTCGCGTTCTCCCGGCCCGGCACCCGCCTGGCCCGCGGCTCCGGTTCGATCGGCCGGGCGATGCAGGAGCGGGTCACCGAGCGCTACATCGAGGCGATGGTCGCCTACACCCGGCCGGATACCCACCAGGTCGGCTGATCAGGCCGTCAGCACGACCCGCTCGCCCCGCGTCACGTCCTGCCACGCCGCCGTGACTTCGGCCAGCGGGTAGGTGACAGCCGGCACCCGGATGCTGCCGTCCGCGATCCGGGCCATGAAGGCCGGCAGCTCGGCGATCAGGTCGCTCGTCTTCGCCGAACCGGCACCCGATCCCTTGATCGTGATCGAGGTGCTGCGCAGCAGGGCTGCCGGCAGCGCTGCGGCGGCGCCGGCCGACGCGCCGATCTCGACGTACACGCACGGGTGCTCGTCGTCGTCCAGGCCGGCCCGGGTGAGTGCGGCGAAGGCGATCTCCGCGGGCCGGCCCCAGACGAAGTCGAGGACCACCGAGGAAAGGGCCTCGACTCGCCCGGAGATCATCGACGCGGCGCTCGGACTGCTGGACGAGACCGGACTGGACGGTCTCAACATGCGCGCGCTCGCCGGCCGGCTGGACGTCAAGGCGCCAGCGCTGTACTGAGCAAGCGATCCGCCAGACGAGCGTGACCGACGACCGATACAGCCTCGCCGCATCGAGAGGAGCGACTCGACCCCGGACCGCTGTCCCTGATGACCGCGGCCGGCCGGCTGGTGCTGCCCGAGCCCGGCAGCCCGGTTGGATCGGAACGTCTCGCCGTGGTGGGCGGGTTCGAACGGTGGGGGAGCGAGGATCTCCTATCGTGAACGGGTGGCTATCACCGTAGGAGTTCTGCTCTGGGCCCGTCCCGGCCTGGGGGCTGATCTGACCTCGTACGAGGACGAGGTGCTGGCGCTGCTGGCCGAGCACCGCGGTCGGCTGGTGGGCCGGCTCCGGTCGGGCGACGAGGCCGACGGGCCGACCGAGACGCAACTCATCACGTTCGCCGACGATGCCGGCTATGACGGCTATCTCGCCGACCCGCGGCGGACGATGCTGGCCGGCGAACGGGACCGGGTGATCGAGCGGACCCAGCTGTATCGTGGCGAGTTGCTATGACGACTCCATTCGACCGCAGTCACGATGTGATCAAGGTGCTCGGCGCGCGGGTGAACAACCTCCGCGACGTCAGCGTCGAGATCCCGAAGCGGCAGCTGACCGTGTTCACCGGGGTGTCCGGGTCCGGTAAGAGCTCGCTGGTGTTCGGCACCATCGCCGCCGAGTCCCAGCGGTTGATCAACGAGACCTACAGCACCTTCGTCCAGGGTTTCATGCCGACGCTGGCCCGGCCCGACGTCGACGTGCTCGAGGGGCTGACCACGGCGATCATCGTCGACCAGGAACGGATGGGGGCGAATCCGCGCTCCACCGTCGGCACGGCGACCGACGCGAACGCCATGTTACGGATCCTGTTCAGCCGACTCGGCAGGCCCAACATCGGTTCTGCCCAGGCGTTCTCGTTCAACGTCGCGTCGGTCAGTGGGGCCGGCGCGGTCACCCTGGAACGGGCCGGGCGGACCACAAAAGAACGTCGCAGCTTCAGTATCACGGGCGGAATGTGTCCGCGCTGCGAGGGAATGGGCCGGGTCAGTGACTTCGATCTGACGGCGCTCTACGACGACACGAAATCGCTCGACGAGGGCGCGCTGCTCATCCCCGGCTACAGCATGGACGGGTGGTACGGCCGCATCTACCGGGGTTGTGGGTTCTTCGATGCCGACAAGCCGATCAAGAACTTCACCAAACGCGAGTTGGATACCCTGCTCTACAAGGAACCGACGAGGATCAAGGTCGAAGGCATCAATGTGACCTTCGAGGGGCTGATTCCGAAGATCCAGAAATCCATGCTGTCCAAGGATGTCGAGGCGATGCAGCCACACATCCGGGCATTCGTGGAGCGGGCGATCACCTTCACCACCTGTCCCGAGTGCGGGGGGACCCGGCTGACCGCGGCGGCCCGCTCCTCCAAGATCGACGGGATCAGCATCGCCGACGCCTGTGCAATGCAGATCAGCGATCTTGCCGCCTGGGTGGGGAAACTCGACGAGCCATCCGTCGGACCGCTGATCACCGCGCTGGGGGAGACCCTCGACTCGTTCGTGGAGATCGGACTGGGTTATCTGTCGCTCGAACGACCGTCGGGCACGCTCTCGGGCGGCGAAGCGCAGCGGACGAAGATGATCAGACACCTCGGATCGTCGCTGACCGATATCACCTACGTGTTCGACGAGCCGACGATCGGGCTGCATCCGCACGACATCGATCGAATGAACGAGCTGCTGAAACAGCTACGGGACAAGGGAAACACGGTGCTCGTCGTCGAGCACAAGCCGGAGGCGATCGCGATCGGCGACCACGTGGTCGATCTCGGTCCGGGTGCCGGATCGGCCGGGGGAGAGGTGGTCTACGAGGGCACCGTCGATGGGCTGCGCGGCAGTGGCACACTGACCGGGCGGCACCTGGACGATCGGGCGTCGCTCAAGCCGTCGGTGCGGACCTCCTCGTCTGCGTTGGAGATCCGCGGCGCGTCGCTGAACAATCTGCAGGATGTCGACGTGGACGTACCGCTCGGTGTGCTGGCCGTGGTGACCGGCGTCGCCGGGTCCGGCAAGAGCTCGCTGATCCACGGCTCGGTGTCGCCGCGCGATGGTGTGATCACGGTCGACCAGGGTGGGATCAAGGGTTCGCGGCGAAGCAATCCGGCGACGTACACCGGGTTGTTGGATCCGATCCGTAAGGCGTTCGCGAAGGCAAACGGCGTGAAGCCGGCGCTGTTCAGCGCGAACTCCGAGGGCGCCTGCCCGAACTGCAACGGAGCCGGCGTGATCTACACCGACCTGACGATCATGCGCGGCGTCGAGACGGTCTGCGAGGTCTGCGAGGGAAAGCGCTTCGACGCATCGGTGCTGGAGTACACCTTCGGCGGACGCGACATCAGCGAGGTTCTCGCCCTGTCGGCGACGGAGGCCGATGTCTTCTTCGGGACGGGCGAATCAAGGCTCCCGGCGGCGCACAAGATCGTCCGGCACCTGGTCGACGTCGGCCTGGGTTATGTCAGCCTGGGCCAGCCGCTGACCACGCTGTCGGGCGGCGAGCGGCAGCGCCTCAAGCTCGCTACGCACATGTCGGAGAAGGGCGGCACGTACGTCCTCGACGAGCCGACCACCGGCCTGCATCTGGCCGACGTCGAGCAGCTGCTCGGCCTGCTGGACCGGCTGGTCGACGCCGGGAAGTCGGTGATCGTCATCGAGCACCACCAGGCCGTGATGGCTCACGCCGACTGGATCATCGACCTCGGACCGGGCGCCGGCCACGACGGCGGCCGGATCATCTTCGAAGGCACTCCGGCCGATCTGGTCGCCGATCGCAGCACACTGACCGGCCAGCACCTGGCCGCCTACGTGCGCGCCTGATTCCTGCGGAAGTCCGGGTCGTGCTGCAGGCGCGATTCCACTGCAGCTGAGTCCGATGGCTCACTCCTTGGTCATGCTTGGCCAAGGACCGTACGCTTGGGCATGACCACGGTGAACGTCGGACAGGCGAAGACCGAGCTCTCGCGGCTCATCGCCCTCGCCCTGGCCGGCGAGGACGTGGAGATCGCGCGGGACGGAGTCCCCGTGGTGAGGCTGATCCCCATCGAGCAGACGACACCGGGCGCCCGGTTCCTCGCGGCGGGCGGGACGCTGGCGGGGAAGATCCGGATCGGTGACGACTTCGAGTTCACCGACGACGAACTCGACGAGATGCTCCACCCGTGAGGCTGCTGCTCGACACACACGTCGTCCTCTGGCAGCTTTCCGGCGAGCACGAGCTGTCCGATTCTGCGCGGGAAGGGATCGCCACGGCCGACGACCTGTTGTTCAGTGTGGTGTCCTTCGCGGAGGTCGGGATCAAGGCAGCCGCGGGCAAGTTGGATGTGCCCGATGACTTGTCCGCGCGGGTCGCAGATTCCGGAGTTCGCACACTCGGACTATCGCCGATGCACGGCTTGGCGGTCGCTCGCCTTCCAGTGCATCATCGCGACCCTTTCGACCGACTGATCATCGCGCAGGCGACCATCGAGCACCTCACCATCGTCACGGCCGACACACGTTTCCTCGCCTATGACATCGAGGTTCTCCAGGCTTGACGGTGCCCCGTCTGCTCCGATCCTCCCTTGTCCGATAAGCGACATTATGTCAATCTAGACACGACCCCCTGGCCCCAACCGAGCTCGGCCCTGTTGATTGCTCAGCACCGGTTGTCCGGCGGCACGCATTCTCCGTCGTCGACGCACGGGCCGCTCGATGCGGCGCGAGGGCCGCCCGCAAGATCTTCGGCCAACGACTCGCCAAGGTCGCTCAGTGCGGCGATCTGATCGGCTGTGAGCCGATCGAAGACGAGCCGGCGAACTGTCTCGACGTGCTCCGGAGCGGCTTCCACGACGACCTGCCAGCCGGCTTCGGTGAGTTCGGCGACCGCTCCGCGTCGATCCGAGGACACGGCTGTGCGCCGAAGCCAGCCTTGGCGCTCGAGCTTGTTGACGACGTTCGACAGCCGGGAGGGGCTGCCGTTGGCGATGGTGGCCAGCTCCCGCATGCGCAGCCTGCGGTCGGGTGCCATGGACAACCGGCTGAGGACGAAATACTCGAACAGGGTGAGCCCGCTGTCGCGCTGCAGCTGCGCATCGAGTCGCGGCGGCAGCAACCACATCATCGCGGTCATCCCGATCCACGCCTGCTGCTGCTGCTCAGACAGCCACCGTGCGTCGGCGACCTGCCGTGTGGTCATCGCCATAGTCTCCTTCCTGAACCCAGTTGTTTCAACCCTGAATTATCGTGCTACTTTGTTGTTCAAAGTTGAACTAGAGAGGCGAACCCCCATGACCTTGTACCGCTTGGACGCCAGTATCCGCGTCGAAGGCTCCCACAGCCGAGCCCTCGGTGACCTGGTCGAGCAGGAATGGGCCGATAGACACCCCGGCGACGCCGTACTCCGTCGGCATGTCGGTACCGATCCGGTCCCGGCGACGGCCTGGGCGGCAGCCGTGAGCGCGATCGGTGTCACGCCCGAGGAGCTATCCGGAGAGCAGGCCGACGCCGTCGCCCTCGCCGGAACACTCGTCGACGAGCTCGCCTCCGCCGACGCCCTGCTGTTCGCCGTTCCCCTCTATAACTTCGGGGTGTCGCAGCACTTCAAGGCCTTCGCCGACCTGGTCATCACCGACCCACGGATGGCATCCGGAAAACCGTCCGTGATCGCCGGGCGACCCGCGGTGCTCGCGACAGTGCGCGGTGGGGCCTACGGTGCCGGAACACCACGGGAAGGATGGGACCACGCGACAGCATGGATGCAGCGCATTCTGGCCGACGTCTGGGGACTGGATCTGCTGACCGTCGAAGAGGAGTTCGCGCTGGTGGGAGTGAACCCAGCGCTTGACCAGTTCGCTGACCAGGCCGTGATCATGCGGAATCAAGCCGCCGAGCTCGCCCGTCGGCACGGCCGCAGCCTCGCCGCTTCCCTCGACGCAGCCGCCTGAACCACCACCGAGCACGGGTCTGGAACCACGACAGAGCCCAACGCCTCGGTTTAGGAGCGCTGGCTGACGTCGAGGTCGGTGACGTTGAGAGAGACATGCGAAACACCGGAGAACGAGACGATGCGGCATTCTCTGACGACATGAAATACGCCACACAGAATCATGTGATCTGTCGGGCGAGCTCCCACTGATGACCGAACGGGTCGACGAGACGTCCGGTCCGCCAGCCGCCCTCATCGTGCATGCCCGCCATCTCGACCGCGCCAGCACTGAGCGCACGCTCAAACGCAGCGTCGGGATCCGAGACGGTCAGGATCATCCGGACCGCGCGACCAGGGTCCAGTCCGAGCGGGAGATCGGGATCGTGCTGCACCCACCAACGTGCTCCGTCGACGAACAGCTCCCCCACCTGTAATTGGCCGCCGCCCTCGGCCAGCTCGCCAGTCGTCGCACCGAAGGCACGACGATAGAAGTCCACCGCCGCGGCGCCGTCACGCACGGACAACCACGGAGCGATGCCGCTCATCCCACCTCCTTATGAGACCCAGAGATGGTGAGACGTTACATCTAGCCCGGGTCGAGTCCTTTCAGTAACCTGACAGGAGAGCCTGTAGGCGAGCCAGGTCGGGCTGGGTCAGATGGCTACGGACCCTCCCGGGGCGGTCGGGTCGACGTCCCCAGATGAACAGGTGGCGGGCGGCTCGATCGATATCGACCGAAGGTTCGTCAAGGTCACCGTCGGCCCACGCCAGAGCGGCCGTGCCGCCGGCGACGAGGACCCGCAGATCTCTGCTGCCGCTGCTGCGCAGCCGGACGCCGAAGTCGGCATCAGGATGGGGATCGTGTCGGCGGCCGGCCACGAGAAGGATCTGCCCGAGCTCACCGACCGAGTGGTCGATCAGTTCATCCTGGCCAAGGAGACGGTCGCTGACGTCATCGTCGCCGGCGACGTCCCACCGGTGCAGCGCGTGTTCGTTGCGCAGATGAGGGATGAACTTCGCTACCGCCATCCGGCGACCCGTCCAGGGAATGACCGCCTCCCGATCCCGGGTGAGGACGTCGGCCACCAGTTCGCGCATCCGGACCTCCTCGGCGTCGAGCCGATTCAGTAGTACGGCATGTTCGAGCGCCTGCAGGGGGGCCTCGCGTTCTTCGAAGCTCCTCGTCTTCGGCACCGGATCCCCTGCAGGTACGGGTCGAGGTGTCTGATGACCTCGACCGCGATACCGGTGACGTGGGCGGCGATCTCGTGCGTCGTCCACCCTGCGCAAGCGCTGACCGCGGATGGCGACGCCTCGCCGACCGTCGCCAGGAACGCCACCGCTTCGGCACTACGATCAATGTCCACCCGCGGAATTCCTTTCACGTCTGGATGTGCGCTGACGCAATCTACGTCTGGTCTACCAGTGGGCAGCGTCGCAGCCAGTCAGGTGACCCGACGCACGAAGGCGCTTTCGCGTATGCAGGAGTGCCGAGGCTCGAGCGACTCCTTCGATCGAGTTGACGATCGTGTCTTCGTGTTCGATGTCGAGCGTGCCGTCGTACCCGACACGCGACGGTCGGGCGATCGATTATGCCGTCGCGCCGACCTTGGTGGCTTCGGGCACCTCGATCAGCCGGCCGGTGGCGACGTCGTAGACGTAGCCGTAGATCGGGATGGTCGACGGGACCAGCGGATGCGACCTGATCCGGCTGACGTCCTCGGTCACGCTCTGCTCGGTGTCGCTGATGGTGAGCCAGTCGACGTACTTCGCCTCTGCCGAGCCCGGTCCGGTACCGACGTCGTAGAACCCGTCAGGCCCGAGTGCGGCCGTCTCCAGGCTATTGGCGAGCAGGCCGCGGATCACGTCGTCGGTGAAGAACTCCATCCCACAGTTCGTGTGGTGGATGACGAACCATTCCTTCGTGCCCAGCAGCTTGTGGGAGATGACCAGCGACCGGATCGCGTCGTCGCTGGCCCTCCCGCCGGCATTGCGGATCACGTGCGCGTCGCCTTCGCTGAGCCCGGCGTACTTGGCTGGGTCGAGCCTGGCGTCCATGCAGGTCAGGATGGCGAAGCCGCGGGCCGGCGGAAGAGCGAGCTCCCCCTTGGCGCCGAAGGAACCGGCGTAATCGTCATTCGCCCGAAGAACTTCGTCGAGAATCCCCATCTGACGTCCCCTTCGATCTGTTGTGTGTACGTCGACACGTGTGCCGACCGGTCCATGGTCGCTCAGCCGCGGAGCAGCATCCCGAGCCGGGCAGCGGTTTCGGTCCAAATTGCGATGCTTGCCGACCGTCCGCTAAGCCTACTATGCCAAGTGGACAGCTAGGGAAAGGTCGGTCGACGATCCGACATCGGCTAGCGCAGGCCATCAGCCGAGGTACGACCCGCCACGCGCGTGTTAGCCAGCCGATGCAGCACGTCGACCATCCGTGTGGATCGCCCTGCGCGCCTCCGAACGGACCATCCTGGAGGGCGTGTCCGTCGACGACATCGCCGCCGGAGCACTGCCGGCATCGGTGCAGGCGTTGGCCGCGGACCCGGCAGCCTGGCGCTGACCTCGGGCCGGGGCCCGTTCGGTCGCGGAGGCACGTCAGGACCTACGGCACCCGGACGACCTGGAAGCTGACCCGGCGGAGTCGGGAGCCGAGCGACTCGTACAGCCGGATCGCATTCGTGTTTTCGGCGGCGGCGTGCAGGAACGGGCTCTCGCCGCGCCTCCTGATGCCATCTGCGACCGCGTGGACCAGTCGGGTGGCGAGGCCCTGACCGCGATACGAGGGGTCGGTGCACACGGCGCTGATCTCGGTCCAGCCGGGTGGGTGGAGAGGTTCGCCGGCCATGGCGACCAGCACGCCGTGCCGCCGGAGACCGAGATACGTGCCGAGTTCGATGGTGCGGGGCAGAAACGGACGGGGCTGGGTGCGCTGGACCAGGTCGAGCATCTCCGGTACGTCCGCTGCGGACAGCCGGATCGCACCGTCGTCGGCCGTCGCGGTTACCCCGTCGTCGACCAAGTGCACGCCGTCGATCTGCACCACCAGGTCCCAGCCCATGGGCGGCACGACCGCGACCCCGGCCACCGGGAGGGTCCCGCCGGCACCGATCAACGCGGCGGCATCGGGCCCAGTCCTGGCCGGTCGGAACCTGCGGCAGGGCGACGTGCGGCGAGACGTCGACCGGGTAGCGCAGCACGTCGCCCCGTCGCTCGGCGAAGTGGCTGTGCGGACCGGTCAGTGCCGCGTACGCCGGATTGTCCAACGGGTGCAGCGCATCCGTCGGGCGGCAGGCACCGGGCCGCCGCAGGTGGTCGTGGTCATCGGGCGATCTCCATCAGGACGGTGGGGCGTGCGGTGCCGACCTGATCATTCTGCATTCAGGGGTCGAAGCCGGTGGAACTGGCTGCGGTGCACGATCAGCGGACCGGCCAGGGTCGGGCTGGCGTCATCGCCCAAAAAGTGATAGTTATTTGATATCACTTTCTAGTGGTGCGGAGCGGATCATGAGCAACAAGTCGACAGACACCGTCGGACCGGTCGGTCATCAGGGAGCGCGGGTCGAGATCACGCAGCGAAAGGCAATCGGCGTGTCCGGCTGGTTCGGTGTCGTGGTACTCGCGGCATGCGTCTGGGCTGGTGACGTCGCCGTCCGCCACGACGTAGGGATCCTCTGGCTGCCAGTGCTGGTCTTCGTCCTGGTCGTCACTTCGCTGGTGATCGTCGCGCCGGGGCAAGCATCAGTGCTGCAGTTCTTCGGCCACTATGTCGGCACGGTGCGCCGGGCAGGCTTTTGGTGGGTGTTGCCACTGACCGTTCGTCGCCGGATCAGCGTCCGCGTGCGGAACTTCGAAACCCAACGACTCAAGGTCAACGATGCGGACGGCAACCCGGTCGAGATCGCGGCCATCGTGGTCTGGCAGGTCAGTGATACCGCGAAGTCGACCTACGCCGTCGACAACTACACCGACTTCGTTTCGGTGCAATCCGAGGCCGCGCTGCGACACGTGTCGAACAGCCATCCCTACGACGACTCGGAAGGCTCTGTCACATCCCTACGGGGCTCGACAGAGGTCGTGGCTGACGAACTCGCCCGAGAGGTCGCCGAGCGGGTGGCGATCGCCGGGGTCGAGATTGTCGAGGTCCGGATCTCCCACCTTGCCTACGCTCAGGAGATTGCGCAGGCGATGCTGCGGCGGCAGCAGGCCAATGCAGTCGTGGCGGCCCGAACACGAATCGTGGAGGGGGCTGTCGGAATGGTCGAACTGGCGCTGAACAGGCTCGCCGAGCACGATGTGGTCGATCTCGATGAGGAACGCAAGGCGAGCATGGTCAGCAACCTGCTGGTGGTGCTGTGTGGTGACCAACCACCCTCGCCGGTGGTCAACGCGGGCTCCTTGTATACGTGACCGACCGCCGCCAGGTCCTGCTCCGGATCGACCCAGCAGTCCACGACGCGCTCATGCGTTGGGCCAACGACGAATTCCGCAGCCTCAACGCCCAGGTCGAGGTGCTGCTGCGTCGCGCTCTGACCGAAGCTGACCGGATGCCGAAGCAAGCCAGACCACTGCCTCGCCGTGGACGGCCGCCCAGCAGCGTCTGACGAAACTCAAGGCGAGAACGGGCCAACCCAACCGGACGGGAAGGACAGCGCGATGAACTATTCATGGGCGGCCTACTCAGGTCGTGGCCAGTTCGTACTCATCGTGGTGCTCGCGGTGGCCACCGTGTCGTTCATCATCGTGGCGGCTCGATTGCAGACCCCGGTCCCCGGTCCGAAGGCGACCGGCGGGGCCGTGGCATTCCTGGTCACGGCCTGGCTGTTGGCCATCGCCACATTCATCGTCGCCGCCATCGCTTACGTTCTACAGGCACGCGAGGTGCACCTGATACTGTCGGCACCGCCGAACTACGTAACGCCGGTGACCCTCGCGTGCGCGGCTGCATCGTTCTTGGTCGTGGCCGTGACGACACCGGCCGCACTGCGCACTCGTCTCGGGAATGCGTTCTTCTGCGCCTGTGCAGGACCGATGGTCTTCGAGCTGCCTTTTGACCTCATCGTCATGGCACGGACCACGTGGATCCAGCCAGTACCGGCGTTGTACATCGCCCTGTTCTTTCTGCCGCTCTTCTCGATCGAAACGCTCACTCTCGGCCTCGCAGCAACCAGGCCAGGAGTTCAGGTCACGCGATGGACGCTCCTTTCGCTGGCCGGCATGTTCGGCGTGTTCGCGATCTGGGCGCTGATCGGGTTCGAATACCCGTGGGGAGGTCTCCCCCTCGCCCTGAACATCCTCTCCAAAGTGCTCGCCTTCACCGCGACACTCAGTCTCTTCGTCCGACGCGACGCCCTCAAAGCCTTTCCAGCGCCGACCAACCACGGGCCGACCCAACCTGCCCGGAGCACGGTTTTGACACGATTGCCTCGGCAATCACCTCCTTCGACACTTACCCAGACCTGACCGAACCTGGAGAAGAACGCATGACACATGCGGCAACGCCCGCGAACTTTCGCCGGACTCGCGACACCGCGCATGACGGTTCGTAGGTCCGCGGTCCATCAGCGCGCCGTGTAGCCGCCGTCAACGGGCAGCGAGACGCCGGAGATCATCGATGCGGCGTCGCTGAGCAGGAACACGATGGGTGCCGCGATTTCGGCTTCGGTGGCCCAGCGACCGAGCGGCATCTGCTCCAGGAAAGGGCCCTGGACATCATCTCGGCCCCAGTACCAAGCCGACATCGGAGTCATCACCACAGTGGGATTGACCCCGTTGACGCGGATGTTGTACTTCCCCAGCTCTAGGGCCGATACCCGGGTGATGTTGTCCAGGGCGGCCTTCGACGATCCGTACGAGATGTGGCCGCGGAGCGCCACCAGACTGGCCTGGCTGGAGACGTTGACGATGGAACCGCCACGGCCGAGCCGGATCATGGAGCGGGACGTGTACTTGGTGACCAGCAGGGCGCCGCGTGCGTTGATCGCGATCACCTTGTCGAACACGTCGATGTCAGTGTCCATCGGGGTCGCGATCTCCCCGCCGAATCCCCCACAGTTCACCACGCCGTAGACATCCAAGCCCTCGAGAGCGCCGCGGACACTGTCTTCCGACGTCAGGTCGAATGGCAGCACTGCCGCCCCGGTGTCGGCGGACAGACTGTGCAGCGCCTCCTCCGATCGGCCGCAGGCGATGACCTCGGCACCGGCGACGGCGAGTTGGCGGACCGTTTCGCCACCGATCCCGCCGCTGGCCCCGGTCACCAGAATCGTTCGTCCATTGAAGTCAGCCACGGTTTGATCATTCACCCTTCGGCGGCCACGCAGCCCAGCGTGGGGTGGTGAGCGCGCCGGTGCTCGAGGAGAAGCGGGTCACCTCGGCCACCTGACCGAGCGGCGATCCGGTCCAGCCGGATGCGGGCCGAAGCGCGTGGCTGAGATCATGCCGCCATGGGCCGACAACTGATTCGCACCGACCAGGCCCCGCGCTCCCCGCTCTACAGCCAGGGCGTCCGGGTGAATGATCACATCTACGTGTCCGGAATGACCGGCACCGACCCGGCTACCGGTGCCCTGGCCGGGAAGACGATCCAGGAACAGACCGCTCAAGCCATCGCCAACTGCGTGGCGATCGTGGAAGCCGGTGGCGCGGGATACGACGACATCGTGGAGATCGGCGTCCTACTGGCCGACCCGGCCGACTTCGCCGGCTTCAACGAGGCGTACGCCAGGTTGTTTCCCACAGATCCGCCCGCACGCTACGTGGCGAGACTCGGCGTCGAGCTTCCCGGGGTCGTCGTCTCGATCCGGATGACCGCCGTCACCTCCTGAGCCGCTGACCAGGTCGCGATCGGCTCCACTAGGACAGTCGGTCGGAGCGGCCGGCCTCGATCCGGGACCATTGGGCTATGGGGCGCCCGTTCGTCCGCCAGACCTCGGGGTTCCTGGCGTCACCCCAGGGCTGAGGCCACCCGTCGGGAGAGTCCTCCCACGTCTCCTGGCGCCCGTAGACCGTCATGTCCAGCAGTCCGTGAGTTGGAGCCATGACCTCGACACCACGACCGCCGGTGTAGTAGGTCTCGAATCACTCGCTTGCCGTCACGGACGTAGCAGACGAGGTGATGTCGCTGCCAGTCCCGACCCTCGAGCAGATGCGCCGCCGTCTTCTCCACCGAGTACCACGGCATCTCCAGCCCCAGGAAGTCCCGGTAGCGGACACTCTCGTCGTAAGGTCCCTTGCACAGCGTGGCGAACGTGACGTCGCGGGACTGGACGTAGGCCAGTTCGCGGACCTGGCTGTTGAAGAACGTGCAACCCTCGCACTGCTCGGCGGCAGGTCTGCCCGGCCACCAGGCGTGAAAGTAGGCGATGAGCTGGCGGCGTCCTTCGAAGACGTCGAGGATCGTGACGGGCCCATCAGGACCGACGACCTCGATCGTGGCGTCGACCTCCACCATCGGCAATCGCCGACGCGCGGCCGCGATCGCGTCGCCTTCACGGGTGTGCGCCTTCTCCCGTTCGAACAAGCGATCCCGCGCCTCCTGCCAGGTCGTCCTGTCCACCACCTGCGGCAGAGCTACAGCCGATCGGTCGTCGTTCATGAATCGCGCACCTCGTGATGGGTGGGGCGCATCCCGCAGGCTATGGGCGGCAATGTGCGATCTGATAGACGTTGCCGAACTCGTCGCCGATGATGGCTCGCCGATCACCCCACGGAACGTCAGCCGGCTCGCCAATCGACGTGGCACCGGCCGCCAGCCCTCGCCGATAGGTCCCGTCGGCGTCGTCGACGTACACGTACAGCCGGTTCTCGGTCATGGCTTGTTTCTAGCCCGTGTCATGAGATCGGACAACCCCGCACAGTCACGGACCAACCGAGGTGGGCGAGGCGGAGGTCGGAGTCGTGGTCATCTGCCATCGGACGGGCGTCAACACGAGCCCGATGTAGAGCACGGAACTGAAGAACGCCGTCCGACGAGCCAACTCCATCGCGGCCATAGCGCGTCGGCCAATCACGCGGGGACTGAACTGCCCTTCGTGGCCTGCAGGATCCGGCTGCGCACCCATGGCCCGCTCCACCACAAACGCCACCCCGCATCGCGCACGCTGAGGTCCTCTGCGCCCAGCCCGCGCAGCACAGCCGGATACTCGCGGACCTTGCCGAGGTCGACGATGATCAGCCGGCCGCCGGGCGTGAGCACGCGCCAGATCTCCTCCAGGGCCGCGCGACGCCCCGCGGCCGAGCGCACGTTGTGGATCGACAGACTTGCGGTCACCAGGTCGAACGTGGATGTGTCGAAGGGAACTGCGGTCATGTCGGCGGTGCTGAACCCGACCCGGTCGGCGACCTGGTTCGCACGAGCGTTGGCTTCGGCCGCCTCGGGACTGTTGCCCGACTGGTCGATGCTGCGCCACAGATCGATCCCGTCCACCACCGCGTCCGGGAAGCGCCGGGCGATCATGATCGACACCGCACCCCGGCCGCAGCCGACGTCCAGCGCCCGCGCCGGAGTCGGCGCGTCGGCCAGCAGCTCCTCCCAGATCTGCCACTTCCCGCGCGTGGTCGCGTACCGGAAAGTCAGACCGCCCAGCACAAAGCCCACGGCGACGATCGCCACGACGGCGACCACCACCGCAGGGGCCGACCAGAGCGCGCCCGCACAGACGGCCAGCACGACGTAAAGCGCCCCCAGGCCGAACCACAGCCAGGGCACCCACGGCGCGTCGGATCCGTACTCCCCCGCGGGCCGGCTGTCGTGCACGACCCGAGCCTAACCAGGGTCAGCCGTCGAAGACCGACCAACAGATGTCGTTCCGGCGCCGTTGATCGTCGAGCACGAGCTGTCGGATCCGCGCCGGGAGCTGACCGCGTTGCCAGCGACACTCGTCACGGCCGGCCTGGTCCGCGGAGGACGGCGGGGCGGCCGCCCGGACGGCCTTGATCGCGTACGCGGCCGCGCCGAGGTCGTGCTCGGCGACATGGGCCACCGCGCCCGCCTGACCGGCGGCGTACGCGGCGAAGCGGGGAGCGCCGCTCAAGTCCCGGGCGGCACCCATCGCGTGGCCGCCCAGCGCTCGGGCCGCCATCATCCTCAGCTCGCCACGGACCCAGGCCCGGGCCGCCTCGATCGCCTCCCGCGGTCGAGGATCGTCGGACCGGACGGCCTCGAACAGCGGCAGCACGTGCTCGGCACAGGTGGCCGCCCAGAGCGCAAGCAGGTGGTGATCATCGTCCGTCAGGGTTCCGCCCCGGCGGATGGTGATCAGCCGCGGATCTCGGATCGCGGAGAGGATCACGCAGACGACCTCACTCCCCTGTCTCACCGTCGATCAGCTCGCGAACAGCGTCGAGATGACCGAGATGACGTGCGTACTCGTTGATCACATGGAGACAGATCCACAACAGGCTGGCCGGCGGTCCCTCGGTGAATCGTGGACCCGGCGGGGCGTGCTCGTCGAGCCGGTGATCGCCCACGATCTCAGCCGTACGTCGACCGCCGGCCCGCAACTCCGCGACGAGGTCGGCGGCCGACCGGTCGGCGGGCACGTGCCACTCCGCCTCGCGCAGACTGTCCCGGTTGTCTCCCCAGGGGTCCGGCACGTCCTCGCCGAGAAATCCCCAGACGAACCAGCGGCGTTCCATGAACACCAGGTGGGCCAGTAGCTCGATCGGCGTCCAGCCCGACGGCAGCACCCGCATCCGGAGCTGATCGGCGTCCAGCCCGTCCAGCTTGGCAATCACCGATTCCCGGTAGAAGTCCAGGTAGCGGACCAGCAGGTCCGCGGTCGCGGTCGCCGAGCTCGGTTCGGGGAAGGCACGGCTCACGTCGGTGAATCTATGTCGGTGACTCCATGTCAGTGATAGGTGGTCGAATCGGGGCATGGACGTGTTGATCGAGCTGCACCGGGAGTCACTGGCGGACTTCGACCGGCTGGCCGGGTTGGTCGAACCGGACGACCTCGTCCGACCGACCCCATGTGCCGAATGGTCCGTGGCAGATCTGCTCGCCCACTCGGTGGGCCAGCACCGCGGCTTCGCCCAGGCGGCCCGGACGGGCGACGCGCCGGCCGAAGCGTACGAGCCGATTCCCTGGTCCCGCGCCGCCTGGCGCGAGTCGGTCGACGACCTGCTCGACGCATTCGGCGGAGCCGATCTGTCCGGCGAGGCGCACCAGACCGAGCTCCGCCCGGGTCGGCAGATCCCGGTCCGAATCATCGTCGGCGCGCAGCTCCTCGACAGCGCCGCGCACGCCTGGGACCTGGCCGCTGCGCTGGGCCGCTCATACCGGCCGAGCCCCGCGGTCGTGGACATCCTCGTCGGCAGCGCTCGGCGCATCCCGGATGGTGAGACCCGTTCGAGCGGCGGGCCGTTCGCCCGGGCGTTGCGAGTCGGCGCCGATGATCCGTGGATCGAGGCGCTACACCTGCTCGGCCGCGACGAGAACTGGACTCCACCGTCATGACGCACCGACCACGGAGCCGATCGTGGCCTGATCGGAACATTTTTCGAGGCATTGTGTGCGCCGCATTTTCACGTAGCCTGTGCGATATGCCGATCAGCCCTCGACGCGTAGGCGCGTTCGCGATCTCGGCTGCAGCCTTCGGGATCATCAGCGTGCTCGCCGGTGTCCTGATCGCAGCCTTGGTCATTCCGGCCGCCGGCCTCGCCGGCGTGACCAGCAAGGTCGCGGCGGACGAGCTCAGCAACCTGCCGACAGAGCTGGCCACGCCGACCCCTGCCACCCGGAGCCGGGTCCTGATGGCGAACGGCAAGATCCTCGCCTACTTCTATGACGAGAACCGGATCCCGGTGAAGCTGGCCAAGGTCGCGCCCGTCATGCGCCAGGCCCAGCTCGCCATCGAGGACCACCGGTTCTACGAGCACGGCGCACTGGACCTGAAGGGCACGCTGCGCGCGCTCCTCCGCAACACGGCGAGCGACGGGGTGACCCAGGGCGGCTCCTCGCTCACCCAGCAGTACGTGAAGATGGTCCAGATCGAGGCCTGCGAGGCGAAGGACGACGCTGCCTGCGTCAAGGCGGTCCAGGCACCGACCGTGCAGCGCAAGATCCGCGAGCTGCGATATGCGGTCGCTCTGGAGAAGCGGCTGAGCAAGGACCAGATCCTCGAGCGGTATCTGAACATCGCCTACTACGGGCAGGGAGCGTACGGGGTCGAGTCAGCCGCCAAGCACTACTTCTCCACGACGGCGGCCAAGCTGACGCTTCCCCAGGCCGCGATGCTGGCCGGCCTCGTACAGAGCCCCGACGCGAACAACCCGGTGAACAATCCGAGCGCGGCGCTGACCCGGCGCGACCAGGTGCTGAACCGGATGGCAGAGCTGGATCTGATCAGCACCTCTCAGGCGGCGCAGGCCAAGAAGACGGGATTCGACAAGAAGCTCGTCTCGGCGACTCGCAACGGTTGCGTCGGAAGCCGCTATCCGTTCCTCTGTGACTATGTCCGGCGGACGCTGCTGAACACCCCGAGCCTCGGCAAGACCGTTCAGGACCGGCAGAACATGCTGAACCGTGGCGGCCTGACGATCCAGACGGCGATCGACCCGAAGGTCCAGGACCTGGCGCAGAAGAAGGTCAGCGCCGTCATCGGACCGCGCGATCCGTTGATCTCGACGATGAACATGATCCAGCCCGGTTCGGGTCTGATCGTGGCCATGGTGCAGAGCCGTCCGGTGATGGGCAGCAACACCAAGAAGGGCGAGACCTACTGGAATCTCGCCGTCGATCCGGCGATGGGTGGCATCCAGGGCTATCAGGCGGGCTCGACGTTCAAGGCCTTCACCGCTGCGGCTGCGCTGGAGAAGGGGATCCCGCTGCAGAAGAAGTACGACGCCAAGCGGACCATCGACTACTCCGGTCGGCACTTCCAGAGCTGCAAGGGCGACGCGCGGGTCTACGGCAAGTGGCGGGTGTCCAACTCCACCGGCGCCAACGGCGTGATGAACATGTATCGCGGCATCGCCATGTCGGTGAACAACTACTTTGTCCAGCTCGAGCTGAACACCGGGATGTGCCGGGTCACCAAGATGGCGCAGCGGTTGGGCGTCAAGCTGGGCACCCGCGACCGCAGCCTCGTCGACTACTACCAGGACAAGCCGTCGTTCACCCTCGGCTCGGTCGAGGTCTCTCCGCTGTCGATGGCCGAGGCGTACGCGACCTTCGCGGCCCGAGGCATCCACTGCAGTCCGATCATCGTCAGCAAGATCACCACCCGGGACGGCAAGCAGCTCAAGCCGCTCGGCGCCAACTGCCGGCGGGTGATCTCCAAAGAGGTGGCCGACGGCGTCAACAGCCTGCTTTCCGGAGTGATGCGGAACGGCACCGGCACGCGGGCGCGGGTTCCCGACGGCCGTGCCCAGGCCGGCAAGACCGGCACCATCGACAGCAACGAGGCGGTCTGGTTCGCCGGCTACACCCCGGAGATCGCCGGCGTGGCGATGATCTCGATCGACGTCCGGAAGAAGCCGTTCATCCGGCACAAGGCGGGCTTCCGACACGGCGGTGTGAAGGGCTTCCGGGTGCCGTCCAGTCACTTCTATCTGGAAGGCTCCGGCAGCGGGGACGCCGGGATGAAGATCTGGAAGCCCACCATGACGCAGTACTTCAAGAAGCTGCCACGGACCGGGTTCAAACAGCCGACGGGGCGCATCCTGCACGGCAAGATCGTGACGGTGCCGTACATCGGCGGACTGTCGATCTCGTCCGCCACGCGGAAGTTGGAGAAAGCCGGATTCAGCGTCGTCCGCGACTACGCCTACAGCAACAGCGTCCCGGCGGGCAACTTCATCGGTTGGTCGCCCGGCTCCGGCGCCCGGATCGGTCAGTTCGGCACGATCAGTGCCGTCTTCTCCCGCGGGCGCGACCCGGCGGTGGTGGCCGCCGAGAAGGCCGCGGCGGCGAAGAAGAAGGCCGACGCCAAGAAGAAGGCGGACGCGGCCAAGAAGAAGGCGGACGCGGCCAAGAAGAAAGCAGCGGACGCGAAGAAGAAGGCCGACGCGGCCAAGAAGAAGAAACCCGGCGGGTAGAGCTGATCAGGCGAAGCGGCCCACCTCGATTCGAGGTGGGCCGCTTGGGTTCAGCGCATCATCGACCACCGCCGACGCTGCGCGCCGGCGAGTGCAGGAGCGGTTCGTGAAACACGCTTTCCGTTTCACGAACCGCGACGAACGAGCCGGCCTGAAGCGCAGCGGAGCGCGGAGCGAGGCTTGCCGAGCGAGGCAATCAGCGCAGGTCGAACCGATCCAGCTCGCCCACCTTCGCCCACGCGGCCACGAAGTCGCGGACGAACTTCTCGTTCGCGTCGTCACTGGCGTAGACCTCAGCGAGCGCGCGCAGCTCCGAGTTCGAGCCGAACACCAGGTCGACCCGGCTGCCGGTTCCGCGAACCTCGCCGGTCGCGTCGTCTCGTCCCTCGAAGGCGTGCGCACCCGGGTCGAGTGCCTTCCAGGTGGTGCCCAGCTCCAGCAGATTGGCGAAGAAGTCGTTGCTCAGCACGCCCGGCCGAGCCGTGAACACCCCCCTGGACGTCCCGTCCCAGTTCGCCTCGAGTACCCGCAGACCACCGACGAGCACGGTCATCTCCGGAGCACTCAGGGTGAGCAGATTCGCCTTGTCGACCAGAAGGTACTCCTCGGGAAGCTGGGCGTACTTGCCGTAGTAGTTGCGGAAACCGTCGGCGGCCGGCTCCAGATAGCCGAACGACTCGACGTCGGTCTGCTCCTCAGTGGCATCGACCCGGCCCGGATGGAACGGCACGGTGACCTCCACGCCGCCGGCGCTGGCAGGCCTGCTCGACCGCCGCGTTGCCGGCCAGCACGATCAGGTCGGCGAGCGAGACCGCCTTGCCGTCGGTCCGATTGGCGTTGAACTCGCCCTGGATCCGTTCCAGAACCTCCAGCACCGCGGCGAGCTGAACCGGGTTGTTGACCTCCCAGTCCTTCTGCGGAGCCAGCCGGATCCGGGCCCCGTTCGCGCCGCCCCGCTTGTCGCTGCCCCGGAACGATGCGGCCGCCGCCCAGGCTGCGGAGACCAGTTGCGCGACGGTCAGCCCCGAGGCCAGCACCTGCTCCTTCAGCGCTGAGACGTCGGCGTCGTCGATCAGCTCACCCGCAGCGGCGGGTAGCGGATCCTGCCAGAGCAGTTCCTCGCTCGGCACCTCGGAGCCGAGGTAGCGGACCAGCGGGCCCATGTCCCGGTGGGTCAGCTTGAACCAAGCGCGGGCGAAGGCGTCGGCCAGCTGATCGGGGTTCTCGTAGAACCGACGAGAGATCTTCTCGTAGTCCGGATCCATCCGCAGCGCGAGATCGGAGGTCAGCATCCGCGGCTCGCGTCGCTTCGAGGGATCGTGGGCGAGCGGCACCAGGTCGTCGCCGGCACCGTTCGTCGGCCGCCACTGCCACGCTCCGGCCGGGCTCTTGAACTTCTCCCACTCATAGGAGAACAGGATGTGGAAGAACTCGTTGTCCCAGCGGGTCGGGTGATAGGTCCAGGTGACCTCCAGACCGCTGGTGATCGCGTCGTCACCCTTGCCGGTGCCGAACTCGTTCACCCAGCCCAGTCCCTGGGTCTCCAGCGGTGCGGCCTCCGGATCCGGCCCGAGCCGGTCCTCTGGCGCGGCCCCGTGAGTCTTGCCGAACGTATGCCCGCCAGCGATCAGTGCGACGGTCTCCTCGTCGTTCATCGCCATCCGCTTGAACGTCTCGCGAATATCGCGGGCCGACGCCAGCGGGTCCGGATTCCCGTTCGGACCCTGCGGATTGACGTAGATCAGGCCCATCTGGACCGCCGCCAGCGGCTTGTCGAGCTCGCGGTCGCCGCGGTACCGCTCGTCGCCGAGCCAGGTCGTCTCCGGACCCCAGTAGACGTCGTCGTCCGGCTCCCAGACATCCTCCCGGCCACCGCCGTACCCGAACGTCTCGAAGCCCATCGACTCCAGCGCCACGTTGCCGGCGAGGACCATCAGGTCGGCCCAGGACAGCGCCTGGCCGTACTTCTTCTTGACCGGCCAGAGCAGCCGGCGCGCCTTGTCCAGGCTGACGTTGTCCGGCCAGGAGTTCAGCGGCGCGAACCGCTGCTGGCCGGCGCCGGCCCCGCCGCGACCGTCCCACACCCGGTACGTTCCCGCCGAGTGCCAGGCCATCCGGATGATCAGCGGTCCGTAGTTCCCGAAGTCGGCCGGCCACCAGTCCTGCGAGGTGGTCAGCACCTGCTCGATGTCGGACTTGACGGCCGGCAGGTCGAGCGTGTGGAACGCCGCCGGGTAGTCGAACGACTCGCCGAGCGGATTCGCGACCGCTGGATTCTTGGCCAAGATCTTCAGATTCAGCCGGTTCGGCCACCAGACCTCGTTGGCCGAGCCGCTGGTCGGATGGGGCTGCCGATCGTGCGCCACCGGGCAGCCGCCCGCGGCCGGGGTCTCCTCACCCGTCACGGTCGTCGACTCGGTCTCGTCCTGCCCGACCTGCTGTGTGGAACTTTCTGTCATGACCGTCCTTACTGTCCGAGAGCCGCTGTTTGGACTCATTCTAGATTAGACGGCACCGACCGCGCGAGGGTCTCCCGGACCACCCTCGCGCGGCCTCGCGGCTCAGTGCCAGTCGCTGATCTGGACGTCCTCGGGAGCCGGCGCGCCGGCGCCCATCTCCACCAGCGACTTGAGACTCATCAGGAAGGAGCCCCATTTGGTGCTGCAGTGGTACATGAACTCCACCGGCTCGCGCCAGCCGGCGTGCCGGAACAGCACGATCGTGTAGGCGCCGTCGAGGCGCAGATCCCACTCGACCGTCGTGCCGAGCCACTCCTCCGGTCCGTCCACCACCTGCCAGCTCACCCGCTTGTCCGGGACCGCCTCGATCACCTCCATGTCCATCCCGCCGACCGGCGGAAACCGGAACTGGATCACACTGCCCACCGGGGTCCGGCCGGCCTGCCCGTTTTGAAGCGTCGTGTCGGCTGTCCACCAGCCGGCCAGTCCTTCTGTGGTCGCCAGCGCTTCATACACCTTCGCCGGAGTCGCATTCTCGACACCGATCCTGTGCAGGATGTCCATCGTCTTCACTCCTTCTTCCTCGGTCGTGTGATGTGTTCGGTGGGGCCTGCCGGGCCTGTTCGATCGACTCGGCAATCCCCTTGATCCGCTGCAACCTGGCGTCCCAGGCCGAGCCGACCGCGGCCAGCTGGGCCGCGGCCCGACCCAACCGGTCGTCGTCCACCCGATAGCGCTTCTCGCGGCCGGCGGCGCTCGCCGTCACCAGACCGACCCGGTCCAGCACGCCGAGATGCTTGGCCACCGCCTGCCGGGTGACCGGCAGCTGGCGGCCGAGACTGCTAGCCGTGCCACCGCCCTCGCGCAGCAGCAGGTCGAGCAGCCGGCGCCGGGTGGGGTCGCCGATCGCCGACCAAAGATCGTCGTCGACCTCGCTGCTCACGGTCGGCTCCTCACAGTCGCGGGGCCAGAGTGGCGGCATAGCCGGCCAGCCGCGGCAGGTAGAACTCCCACCCCGCCAGGTGCTCGCGGTACTGCTCCTCGAGGACGGCCGCCTCCCAACCCAGTTCGCGGAAGCCGGTCTCGGTCATCTTGAGCAGCGTTCCCGGACCCGTCGGTGTGAGCTCGAACGTGACCAGCAGGGAGTTTCCCGGCACTCCCCTGGTGCCCGCCGGTTGCGTCCAACGGAACGAGAACGTCCGAGGCGGCTCGACCTCGAGCACCGTCAGCGCGACGACCATTCCACCGGCAGCGCGATCGCCGAAGATCAACTGGCCATCGGCTCCCGGCACGACGTCGTACGCGGCGTCGTCCGGCCACCAGCGGCGAACATGCTCCGGACTGCTGACCACATCGAAGACGAGCTCCGGGGCGGCCTCGACGTAGATCTCCCGCTCGATCGTTCCCAGCTCATTCATCATCGAACCTTTCGCAACGTTTGGTTGCAGATGAACCTACACCGTGAGCCGACGAAGTGCAACCTCTAGTTGCATCCAGTCCGAGATCGGCTCGGCGGCTGGTCAGGCCGGCCGCGGCCGCCGAACGGGTCACCGGCCTGGCCCGGTCGTTCGACCTCGCTCGTGTGCAGAGCCCAACCCTGGTTGGGAACAAGGCGGCTTGCGCCGAATGCCGGGCACCCGATCTCAGCGCGATCGGTACGGCCGCTGCCCGACTCCTACTCGACCTCGGCCTGACGAGTGCCGGAGGCGTGTCGGCGACCTCGCCGAGCAGCAAGGACAACGCCGCGCGCGTGTGGAGAAGGTGGATCGAACGACCAGCTCGACGGTCGTGGTGTGGACGACCGAGCATGACGGGCCCGAACGATCAGGGCCTATCCGTCAGGTCGGCGAGAAAGGCCCGGACCGCACCGACATAGCTCTCCCGATCGTCGACGAAGCAGAAGTGGCTGCCGTCCGGGCAGTTGTGGTGTCGACCGTTCGGCAGCTGCTCGGCCATCCAGGCCAGATGCTTCGGATCCATCGTGTCGTACTCACCACCGATCACCAGTGTTGGCGTGGTGATCGCCGAGAGGTCGCGGGTCCGGTCCCAGTGACCGAGGTCGCCGGTGATTTGCAGCTCGCTGGTTCCTTGGAACAACCCGTAGATCTGCGGATTGATGTGCGACACGCTGCGCCCGATGCACTCGGGCCATTCCTCGGGTGGCCGGCGCAGGATGTATCTCACGTTGAAGTGTTCCATCAGAAGCTCTTCGAACCGCGGGTCCGAGGTCTGCCCAGCGTCGTCCAGCGCTCGGATCTCGGCGAGCGCGGCCGGGTCGAGCTCGGCCAGCAGCACCCGCCGGCCATAGTCGTTGTAGGCCTGCGAGCTCGCCATCATGCTCGAGATGATCAAGCCCTTCAGTCGCTCCGGATGGGCCAGGGCGTACTCGATCGCCAAGAGCCCACCCCAGGAATGACCGAGCAGCACGAAGTTGTCGTCATCCAGCCCGAGCGAGGCCCGCACCTGCTCGACCTCGTCGGTGAACCGTTCGATCGTCCACAGCTCGGGCGCATCGGGCTGATCGCTGCCGTACGAACCCAGCTGGTCGTACTGGTAGTACTCGACGCCGAGCCCGGGAAGCCAATCGTCCATCGGTTCCAGGTATTCGTGGTTCAAGCCCGGGCCGCCGTGCAGCAGGAGCAGCTTCAGCCGCGGACTGTCGCCGTGCTTCTCGATGCGAACCCGGAATTCTCCGAGAGACGTGCGCACCGGAACCATCCGTACCTCATTCACGAATCGCAGTCTGCTCTCTCCTGTCGGGGTTCGCCAGGGTCACGGACACCGACGCCGGACGACTCGCAATGCCGCGTGCGGACGGTGGCCGCGCCTAGGATGACTCCGCACAATGACACGGGGACGGAGATTCGATGGCGAAGATCACCCGCCGAGCAGCGTTGCTGTCGGTGATCGGGATCGGGGCAGGTGCCGGGATCGGGATCGGTGTCGCGGTCAGCTCCAAGGGCACCCCGTCGGCCGAACCGATCGCCAGCCCGAGCACGGAGACCACCGCTGCGACCCCGAGCGCGACGCCGACCCCGACGCCGTCACCCAGCCCGTCGCCATCGGTCGACACCCGACCGCGCTGGCCGCTGACCGGCAAGCTGCTGAAGGAACCAGGGCAGGCGCACCACATCGCGGTGGCGGTGAAGGTGCCCGACAACCAGGTCGAGCACCCGCAACGTGGCCTCGCCCAGGCCGACATCGTCTTCGTCGAGCTGGACGGGTATCGCGACACGTCCGGACACAGCGGCACCAGGCTGATGCCGGTTTTCCACAGCAAGATGGCCGACACCGTCGAGCCGGTGCGCTCGATCCGGCCGGTCGACATCCCGCTGCTCAGCCCGATCCACGCGGTGATCGGGAACACCGGCGCCGCGCCATGGGTGATCAACTACGTCAAGCACTACAAGCAGTACGTCGTGGGAATGCTGTCCTACCTGGCAACTCAGGGCACCGGGTCGTACGGTACGGACCAGTCGCGGGTCTACCAGCTCGGCGGACAGACCTACTACGACCGGGCCACCACCTGTCATCCGGCCGTGCTGGCCAAGCAGACCAAGAAGTTCAGCTCCGGGCCGCCGCAGCCATACTTCCCGTGGGCATCGAACGATGCCGAGGTGAGCAGCACCAAAGGCAAGAAGGGGACGTCGATGAGTATTCCGTACAAGGGTCAGAGCTACCGAATGAGCTACAGCTACGACGGGAAGACCAAGCGGTACAAGCGAAACATGCCGTGGGGTCCGCACGTGCTGGCCGACGGAACGCGGGTGACCACCGACAATGTGCTGGTGATCAAGTCCAAGCAGAGCTACGGCAAGATCTACCACGGCTCCGGGCACGACGAGCCGCTGTACGCGATCATCGACGGCAAGGGCACCTTCCTCTACTTCCATGGTGGGCACTACGTGACCGGGACCTGGACCAAGGGCGACGTCAACCAGCCCTTCCAGCTCACCCTGCCCGACGGCACCCCCCTGAAGATGGCACCGGGACAGACCTACGTCGAGCTGCCCGACGTGGCCGCCAAGATCAAGATCAAGAGCTGACCCCGGTGAACGCCCTTCGAGTCCTGTTCATCGGTGGCAGCGGTGTGATCAGTACGTCGTGTGTCCGCCGGGCGGTCGCTCTCGGTCACCGCGTCACGGTGCTGAACCGCGGCCGGAGCGGCGAGCGCTCGCTGCCGTCGGAGGTCGAGACGCTGGTGGCCGACGCGACCGATGCCGCGGCGGTGGCCGAAGCGGTCGCTGACCGGGAGTTCGATGCGGTGGCCCAGTTCCGCGCGTTCGTCCCGGAGCACGTCGCCAGCGATCTCGCGACCTTCACCGGCCGGACCGGTCAGTACGTCTTCATCAGTTCCGCGTCGGCGTACCAGAAACCGCCGACCCGGCTGCCGGTGACCGAGTCCACCCCGCTGCGGAACCCGTTCTGGCAGTACTCCCGGGACAAGATCGCCTGCGAGGACCTGCTGGTTGCGGCCTATCGCGACTCCGGCTTTCCGGCGACGATCGTCCGGCCGTCGCATACCTACGACGAGACGCTGCTGCCGACCACCGGCGGCTGGACCGACGTTGCCCGGATGCGGGCCGGCAAACCGGTTGTCGTGCACGGCGACGGGACCTCGCAGTGGACGCTGACCCATTCCGACGACTTCGCGGTGGCCTTCGTCGGCCTGCTCGGCCACCCGGCAGCGATCGGCGACGACTTCACCATCACCGGGACCCTCGCCCCGACCTGGAACGAGATCTACACCTGGATCGGCCGGGCCGCCGGCGCAGAACCGGAGTTGGTGCATGTGGCAAGTGAGACCATCGCCGCCGTGGCACCGGAGCTCGGGCCCGGACTGGTCGGCGACAAGGCCCACTCGATGATCTTCGACTGCAGCAAGGTCAGCGGGTTGGTGCCGGAGTTCCGGACGACGATCTCCTACCACGACGCCGTGCACGACCAGATCGCCTGGTACGACGCTCACCCGCAGGCGGCTGTCGTCGATCCCGAGCTGGACGCGATCTTCGACCGGCTGGTCGAGGGCGTGCGCGCATTCTGAGGGCTCGGCGGCCGGCGATCCGGTCGGCGAGCCGGACGATCGGCGAGGTCGTGGTGCGGCCGGCCAGCTCCCGGCGGTCGGCCAACCGGTTGGCCGCGTAGAGGCCGTGCACGCCGAGCCAGCGGAACGGCTCCGGCTCCCAGCGTCGGGTCCGGTGGTCGACCCAGGGCAGCCGGACCAGATCGGTGGCTCGATCCAGGACCAGATCGGCCAGCGTGCGACCGGCCAGGTTGGTCGCGGTGACGCCGGTGCCGACGTACCCGCCGGCGAAGCCCAGCCCGCTCCCCCGGTCGTAGCCGACCGTCGCGGACCAGTCCCGCGGCACGCCCAGCACGCCGGACCAAGCCTGATCGATGGCGACGTCGGCCGCGGCCGGGAAGAACTCCCGGAGCAGCCGGGCGAGCCCGACGATCGTCCGCGGTGACGTCTCGCCGTCCCGGTCGACCCGCGAGCCGTACCGGTAAGCCACGCCGCGGCCGCCGAGTGCGATCCGGCCGTCCGCGGTGAGCTGGGCGTACACGTACGCGTGGGCGAAGTCGCCGAGCACCTCACCGCCGCTCCAACCGATCTCGGCCAGCACCGCCTCGGGCAGTGGCTCGGTGATCACGATCGAGGAGTTCATCGGTAGCCAGGTCCGGTGCTCGCCGGCCAGCTCCGCGGTGAAGCTCTCGGTCGCCCGGATCATGTGGTCGGCCCGGATCGTGCCGCGATCGCAGACGGCCCGACCCGGCCGGATCGCCTGCACCGGGTGTCCTCGTAGATCGTCACGCCGAGCCGTTCGACCGCGGTTGCCAGTCCGACCACCAGCTTTGCGGGCTGGATCCGGGCCCAGTGCGGGTTCCACCGGCCGCCGACGGCGTCCACCACGCGGACCCGGCGAACCGCTGCTCGACCACCATCATCCGGAGGTCGGGCTGCAGCGCTTCAGGTAGTACGCCGTCCACAGCCCCGTGTAGCCGGCGCCGACCACGCAGACGTCCGGGTCCGGGTCACCCGGGAGGGGCCCCGCGCCGGCGGTCCGCCGAGCTGGCGCCACCAGTAGGACACGCTGTCGACCGCAGGCATCCACCCGTTCTCTCTGTGCGGCTTCTACCGTAGTGAGGTGATCATCTCTCGACGGATCGCGGCCGGCGCGCTGGCGGTCGCTGCCGCGCTCGGAGCCGCCGCCTGCACCCCGATGAACCCGATCGCCGGGCCCAGCGCCCAACCCAGTGGGTCGGCCAGCGCATCCGCCGGCGCGTCGATCGCCTCGCCGAGCGCGTCTGGAGGCGAGCCGAGCGCGAGCACCTCCCCCAGCGCGGCGTCCAGTCCGAGCGGCGTGGGCACCGCGGCCTGCACGACCGGCGATCTCAAGCTCGGGATCGCCGAGGCGTCGGGCGGTGCGGCCGCCGGCAGCAACTATCTGTTGATCACTTTCCGCAACACCTCCTCGGCGCCCTGCACGCTCTACGGCTGGCCGGGTGTCTCGCTCGTCGGCGACGGCAACGGGACCCAGCTCGGCGCGGCCGCGGTCCGGGTCGACTCCGGCGCCCAGAAGACGGTCACGCTGCAACCCGGCAAGCAGACCACCGCTCTGCTCCAGGTCGCCCAGGCCGGCAACTACTCCACCAGCGCCTGCGATCCGGCCACCGCCGACGGGTTCCGGATCTACGTCCCGAACCAGAAGGCCGCGGTGTTTGTGAAGAAGAGCACGCCGGCCTGCCGGAAGAGCGGCGCGGCCCTGCTGCACGTCTCGCCGGTGGGTACGTCCGGCTGAGCCCTGTCGGTGGGCCCCGGTGATGCACGATGCTGGGACCGTGAGCGAGCAGAGTACGCAGACGCCGATGCCGGCCGCCTTCATCGGCCACGGCAACCCGATGAACGCGCTGGCCGACAACCGGTACACCCGTGCCTGGCAGGCGCTCGGCGCGGCCGTGCCGAAACCGCGGGCGATCCTGGTCATCTCCGCGCACTGGTTCATCAACGCGACCGCGGTCACCGCCATGCCGCGGCCGCGGACCATCCACGACTTCTTCGGGTTCCCGCAGCCCCTGTTCGATGTGCAGTACCCGGCGCCGGGGCTGCCCGGACTCGTCGAGGAGATCAGCGACACCGTGCACCCGACCTGGATCGGCGCGGACGCAGACAGCTGGGGCATCGACCACGGCACCTGGTCGGTGCTGATGCACTCCTTCCCCGACGCCGACGTACCGGTGCTGCAGCTGAGCATCAACGCGATGAAGCCGCTGGACTATCACCTCGAGCTGGGTGCAGCGCTCGCACCGCTCCGCGACCAGGGCGTGCTGATCGTCGGCAGCGGCAACGTGGTGCACAACCTCGGCGGGCTCGACCCGGACCTCCCGGAGGCCGGTTTCGAGTGGGCCCAGCGGTTCGACGAGCAGGTCAAGGAGACGATGGCGGACCGGCCGACCGAGACCGCCGCGCTGGACGCCCACCGGGACTTCCGGCACGCTGTGCCGACGCCGGACCACTACATCCCGCTGCTCTACCTGGCCGGGCTGGCGGGCGCGGCGAAGCGTGGCGCCGACGTGCTGGTGGACGGCTATGTGTACGGGTCGATGTCGATGACCGCCTACACCCTTGACCTGGCGTGTCCGTCGGCCGGCGACGGACCGAGCGGAACCGCTGCGCTGCCCGAGGGCGTAGCGCCGGACGACACGAACATCTGAGCCCAGCCGCCGACGTCAGCCGCCCACGTCGGCCGCCACGGCCGAGAATGCCCGGTCGCTGGGCCGGTAGCGCCGACCGGTCAACGCCACTCCGACGGTGCCGAGGAGCGCGAACGCGGCCGGCACGAAGAAGACGTGCGGCAGGCCGAACAGCGCGGTGCCTACCCCGCCGAGCGCGCCGCCGAGCCCCCCGGCGAAGCCGATCGCGCCCATGAAGACCGACGAGGCCATCCCGATCCCCTCCGGATACAGCTGTTGGGCCACCGTCACACCGAGACCTGCCATCGCCGCCCAGAGCCCGGACATCAGCAACTGGCCGGCGAAGAGCCCGAGCACGCCGTGACTCGTGGCGTACGCGATGTTTGCCAGCACCCCGAACACGCCGCCGAGGCTCAGCACCCGGATGGCCGAGGTCCGCTGGGCCAGCCATGCGAAGACCGGCATCAGGGCGAACTCGAGCAGCGGCTGGACGGCGATCACCGCACCCCGAACGGTGTCGCTGACGTGCAGCTCGTTGGCCATGTAGAGCGGCAGGAAGGCGAACTTGATGGTGTCGCCTGCCATCAGTAGGACGCAGCAGCCGATGAAGACGAACAGCGGCCGTCGGTTGGGCGTCGCCGTCGGCAGGACGCTCGCCACATCCCGGTCGTCGGCGGGCTCGATCGGTCCGGTGTATCGGGGCACCCGGAGCCGACCGAGCGGGAGGATCTGGCCCGCGGTGAGCAGGGCCGCTCCGATCAGCAGCGGGCGCAGCCCGAACTGGGCGCCGAACCAGCTGCCTAGCACCGGACCGATGATCCAGCCGGCGGTGAAGGCCATCCGGAGCGTGGCGATCAGCCGGTCGGCGTTCGGCGTACCGGTGCTGGTCAGGTGGTCGCGGGCCGCCGCGAACAGCTGCCCCATCGAGCCGCCGGAGATGCTCAGCGCGACGGCGCCGATGACGAACGGCTGCCAGACCTGGGTGGCCAGCGCCATGGCGAGCCAGCCGGCGCCACCGACCAGGGCACAGATCCGGTAGAGCCGGAGACGGTCCGGCTGGCGATCCGAGAGGCTGCCGAGCCAGTATCCGGCGACCGGGGCCAGCACGGAAACGAGGTAGTACAGGCCGGCCACGGGCACGCTCGCGTGCAGGTCGTTCACCAGATAGAGCGTCATCTGGGGCGTCGTGGCGGATACGCCGATCCCGGCGAGGAACAGGGCGAGGAACGCCGACCGTAGGAACTGGGAGCTGAATACGGTCCGCATCGGCGACCGGCCGCGTTCTGTCATGACGATTTCCCGAATAAGTCGACTGAAACGATATAGATAGCATAACCATAGCCCGGCAGGCCGTGGGAGGCTCGTCTCATGACCCAACAGGGGACGTACGCGGTCGCGCTGCTACAGGACATCCACTTCGGCGCCGAGCTGATCGACTATCTCCGGCGGATCGACGCCACTCTGGAGCCGTACGGCGGCCGGTTCGTCGTTCACCAGCCGGCGCCGACGCTTGTCGAGGGCTCGCTGGACGGCCGGACCGCGCTGATCGTGATCGAGTTTCCCGACCGCGCATCGGCGACCCGGTGGTACGAGTCACCGGCCTACCAGGCGATCCTCCCGCTGCGTACCGAGAACAGCCGTGGCTTCGCGCTGCTGGCCGACGCCGTGCCGGAGGGCTATTCCGCGGCCGCCGGGCTGCGTGGCTGGCTCGGCGGCTGAGAGGTATCTGGACGGAACGGCCCGGCTCTGGGATAACGGTGGAGGACCATCGGGGGTTCGGACCTCGACACGTCCGCCGACACCGTCGTCAGCCGTCCGGAGGTCCGAGTGAGCGCATCGAGCCCGCCGTCCACACCTGCTCGCCGGCTCGATGTGCGGCCGCTGACCGACCCGGTCGATGACCGGGCGCTGTCCGACTTCATCGCCGCCTCCAAGGCGAACCGGGCACCCTGGAGCCGGATGACCACGGGGCGCCGCCGGCCGCGGGCCGGCGAGCTCGCGGTGCAGCTGATGATCGTCACGATCCCGCTCGTCGGGATGCTGGTCATCCTCCACCTCGGCGGCCGATCGCTGGTCGACGCCATTCGACGGTTCACGCTCACCGCGCCGTTCCCGTTGAACCTGGTGGTCGTGGGCTTCGTCGCCCTGATCAGCTTGGGCGTGCTGATCGGCTATCTGCGGGTGGTGTTCGCGCTGCTCAAGCTGCGGATCCCGCGCTCCTGGTGGCAGGCGGCCTACCGACTGACCGGGTTCGCCGCCGCCAACGGGCTGCGCTACGGCCACGACGAGCCGCCGACGTACGCCGGGGTGATCTTCGGCACCGGCACGGATCGCACCATCGAGCGGCGGCTCACCTCGACCGCCGGCCGCCGGGTCGAGATCGGCAACTACCGCTACACCGTCCCTTCCGAGGATCACGAGAACGACCAGGTGCACGGTTGGGGATACGTCGTGATCACCCTCGACCGACGGCTCCCGCACCTGCTGCTCGACGCCAAGGCCAACGACCGGAGCGTCTTCGGGATCCGGACCTCGAACCTGCCGATCGACCTTGCCCGCGACCAGAAGGTGTCGCTCGGCGGCGAGTTCGACGAGAAGTTCACTCTCTACGCCCCGACCGACTACGGCCGAGACGCCTTCTACGTCTTCACCCCCGATGTGATGGCACTGTTCGTCGACCGGCTCGGGACGTACGACGTGGAGTTGATCGACGACACCATGTTCGTCTACGGCAGCCGGTTCGATCTGCTGAACCCGGGGACGTACGCGTGGCTGCAGGAGCTGGTCGACACCGTCGTGGCACGAACGGTGCGCCGAACCGAGCGTTACACCGACGAGCTCGCGGCACTGGAGCCTGGCTCCGGCCAGGTCGACGCACTCGCCTCGACCGGAGCTCCGGCGGGCGCGTCCGTCTTCGACTACGGCGGCGATGGTCCGCAGGTCGCGACCAACGTCGTCGCCGCGCAGGGACGCCGACTGCGCGGCAAGCGCTGGGGTGCCGGAAGCGTGTTGGCGTTGCTGTTCCTGCTGCTGCTGATCTACAACAACTTCGTGGCGCCGATCTTCGGCTGGCCCCGGCTCGACAGCCACCACTGACCGCGAGTTCGCCCGGAGCGGGTGCCACGGCCGCGGGACAGTTTCGCGCGGCGCTACGAGGGACCGATCTCGCGGGCGAGCGGGCCGACCAGCGAGTTCTGCGCATCGCGGACGGCGGCCAGCCTTGCGCCGTGCAGCGGTGCGTCGGCGCCGAGCTCGGCCAGCCTGATCGCGGTTGGCACGGGTAGCTCGGCCGCCCGCTCAGCCAACCGGGTCACGAGGTCGCCGGCCGCCGCCCACGGCCCGCCGACAACGATCCCGTCCGGGTTCAGCAACGTGCAGATCGAGCCGACCACCCCGGCGACCGCGTCGATGATCGCGCTCGATCGCCGGCGATCCGTCGGGCCGGTTCCGGCCAGCACATCGACGACCCGACCGACGTCGATCGCGGCCGAGGACTGCTGGAGCAGGTCCAGCTCCCCGAAGCAGTCGATCAGCCGCATCGGCCGCAGCCCCGGGCCGATGGTCAGCACGTGCGCGATCTCCCCGGCGAGGCCCGCGCTGCCCCGGACCGGCTCACCGGCCCGAACGACGGCGCCGCCCAGACCGTGACCGAGATGGCAGTAGACGAAGTCGTCGAGGTCCCCCGCGACGCCCAGCCGGTGCTCGGCGAGCGCCGCCCAGTTGACGTCGTTGTCGATCGTCAACCGCTCGCCCTGCAGATCGCCCAGCAGGTCGCCCAGCAGTCGTCGGGGATCGAGCTCATCGACCAGGAACGGTGAGTTGGGCAGATGGACGAGGCGGCCGCTCGCCCGGTCGACGGGTCCGGCCACACTGAGCGCGGCGGCCCGGATCGGGCCCGGCCGGTCGGCGATCGCGTCGGCGACCAGCCCGGTCAGCAAGGGATCGAGCTGGGCAGCGGTGACCGGACTCGGCGTGGCCCGCTCGATCCGGCGCAGCACGGTGCCCCGGACGTCCAGCGTCTCCGCGACCAGGCCGTCCGGGCCGGCATCGACCGCGAGGGCGTTGCCGACGTCGTCGCGAAGGGCGTAGAACGACTCCGGACCGGCCCCGTCGACCACTCTGCTGCTGGCCCGCCTCGGTGAGCAGACCCGCCTCGACCAACCGACGTACGCTCTCCGACGTCGTCGGCTTCGAGATCCCCGTCCGGGCGGCGATCTCCGCCCGAGTCAGCACCGGTTCGGCGAGCAGCTGGTCGATCACGTGCCGGTCGGTGAGCTGCCGCAGCAGGTCGAGCGAGGCCAGCGGCACCTGCTCCAGCTCGATCGCCACGAATCTCCCCTCGGACGTTTTGTTAGGAGCCCTCGCAAATTCTAGGCGCCGCACGCCAGCGGAAACTGTCGACCTGCGACATGCGACACCGGCGTGTCGCTGCCACAAGTCGACAGTTTCCGGCATGGGGGAGTATTCAGCCAGACGGTTGACAACGCGTGGCCGGGTCATTACGGTTTATTCAACCGAAGAGTTGAGGAGGAGGAATGGCCGACCAGCTCTCCCGGGTGTTCGCCGCGCTGGCCGACCCGACCCGACGCGACATGGTCGCCCGGCTGACCGTCGCCGACGCCACAGTCAACGAGCTCGCCGACCCGTACCCGGTCAGTCTGCAGGCGGTGTCCAAGCACCTCAAGGTTCTCGAGGACGCCGGCCTGGTCACCCGCAGCCGGCAAGCCCAGACCCGGCCGGTGCACCTGGAAGCGGAGGTGTTCGATCTGATGACCGCCTGGATCGAGCGTTATCGACGACAAGCCGAGGCACGCTACCGCAGGCTGGATGCGGTGCTGGCAGAGCTCGGCGATCAACCACCACCAGATCCGGTCACCACCACCGACCGGACCTCATCACCGAAAGGACGACAGCCGTGAACACCTCGACCATCGAGGCCACCATCGAGGCCGACGAGAAGCTTCCGATCATCCGGATCACTCGCGACTTCGCGGCCACCCCCGCCCAGCTGATGCGGGCCCACCTCGATCCGGACCTGTTCGCCCGCTGGGTCGGCCCGGACGGGATGGACACGACGATCGACGTCTGGGACCCGCGGGACGGAGGAAGCTGGCGCTACGTCGCCCGCCGCGGCGGCGAGGAGTACGCGTTCCGCGGCTGCTTCCACCGGATCACCGACGACACGATCGTCCAGACCTTCACCTGGGAGGGGATGCCGGAGGAGGTGTCCCTGGGGACCCTGCGGATCGAGGACCTCGGCGGCGGCCGGAGCCGGCTGCACACCCAGTCGCTGGTCGACTCGTTCGAGAGCCGGGATGCGTTCCTGCGCAGCGGGATGGAGACCGGCGTCAACGACGGGTACGCCAAGCTGGACCGGCTGCTGTCCGACGGGACGATCGCGTGAACCCGGCCGAGCACCACGCACGACGGGCCGGCGACTTCGCCCGCCGGGCCGACCAGGTGACCGACTGGGATGCCCCCGCCCCGGTCGACGGCTGGGTCGCCCGGGACGTCGTCGACCACCTCGTCAGCTGGCTGCCGGCGTTCCTGGCCGGTGGCGGGATCGTGCTGGAGAGCGACGGGCCGTCCGTCGCCGACGACCCGGCCGGCGCCTGGCACGCCCATGCCGGCGCGGTCCAGGCGCTGCTCGAGGGACCCGACGCGGGAGCCGAGTTCAGCCATCCGCAGGTCGGCAGTCATCGGGTGGACGCCGCGATCGACCAGTTCTACACGACCGACGTCTTCCTGCACACCTGGGACCTGTCCCGGGCCAGCGGTCAGGACCCCGACCTGGACCCGGAGTTCGCTGCCCAGCTGCTGGCCGGGATGCAGCCGATCGACGAGATGCTGCGCCAGTCGGGGCAGTACGGTCCGCGCGTGCCGGTGCCGGCCGACGCTCCGGTCGCCGACCAGCTGATCGGCTTCATCGGGCGCGACCCGGCTTGGCGGCCCCCGCTCTCCTGAGCCTCCTCGAGTTGTCAGAATCTCAACGGGTCATAGGTAGTTGAGGTTCTGACAACTCGGGGATCAGGCAGCGCCGACCTTCGCCCGCGACCGGAACCGGGGCTGGCAGTGCGGGCACCAGAACAGGTTGCGCCCCTTCAAGTCCTTCGTTCGGATCGTCGTCCCGCACACGTGGCACGGCTGGCCGGTCCGGCGATAGACGTAAACCTCGCCGCCGTGGTCGTCCTTCCGGGCGGTCCGGCCCATCGCCTCCGGTGTGTGCTCGGGACGCACGGTGTCGATCCGCCCGGTGCGTACGCCCTCGGCCAGCAGCTCGACCAGGTCCTCCCAGATCGCCTGCCACTGGGACCGGCGCAGCGTCCGGCCCGGCCGCAGCGGGTCGATCCGGTGCCGGAACAACACCTCGGCCCGGTAGACGTTGCCGACCCCGGCCAGCACCTCCTGGTCCATGATCAGGTCGCCGATCGCGCGGTCGCTGCGGTGGATCCGGCGCCACGCGCGCTCCGGGTCGGCATCGGGTCGCAGCGGGTCCGGCCCGAGCCGGTCCATCACCTCGTCCCGCCGCTCGCGGCCGACCAGGTCGCAGAGGATGGCGCCGCGCAGGTCCGCGTACGCGGTGTCGTTCTCCAGCCGCAGCCGGACCGCGCCGACCGGCTCGGGCGCCCGGCCCGAGTAGATGTTCCACTTGCCGATCAGCCCGAGATGAACGTGCACGAACCGGTCGTCGGCGAACTCGACGAACAGGTGCTTGCCGCCCGACTCGGCGCCGACCAGCACCGTGCCGTCGAGCTGCGCCGCGTCGGCGGCGAACCGGCCCTGCGGGCTGCTGGCCCGAACCACCCGCCCGCCGAACGCCTCGGTCAGGTCGCGGGCCAGCCGATACAGCGTGTGGCCCTCAGGCATCGAAGTCCGGAATCGTACGCACGGGCGAAGTCTGCCAGCCGCTACCGACAGTCACCCGACGACAAGTCCTCACCCGCGGTTATCGGCCCGATGCCGAGCGAGGACATCCAGCCCGAAGTCCGTGCTCGGGTCGCGCCAGACCGAGTGGGCGTGGTTGGCGCCGCGCTGGGTGTTGTCCCACTCGATCAGCAGCGCGGGACCCTGCAGCCGGTAGTAGTGCGGCTCCCCCGGCTGCGTCGAGCCCGCCCAGGCGAAGTGCACCGCGTCCAGCGCGGCGTCGTCGTCGTAACGACCGATCGGCGACAGACCGTCCGGCGCCCGGTCCAGGTACGTCGCCAGCAGCGCCCGCAGCGTGTTCCGTTGACCGGCGTCGAGCTCGGTTGCCGGGAGCCCCTTGGCCGCAACGGTGAACGAGACCCGCTCGTGGTCGTCGTCGGTGAGCCCGGCTGCCTCGTCGATCCGGTCGCTGAGCGCCTGCAGCTTCGCCTGCTCCACCGGGTCAGGGAACCGCGCGTCGCGCCAGACCCCGGCCAGCGGGATGACTCGATCTCGGTCGGAGATCACCGTCCGGTTCGCGGTGACGAAGTCCGACGGCGCCTTGGACAGCAGGATCGCCCGGTCAGCCAGGTCGTGATCCAGTGACCGGACCAGCTCTCTGCCCAGGTCCTCGACCCGGGCGAGCGGCCGGTTCACCGCACCGCCCAGCAACGGTGAGGTGGCCGGATCGGCACCCAGGAACAGCGGCGTCGACGACACCAGGGAGCCGCCGACGACGAGGTTGTTCAGCGACACGTGGTGGCCGCCGAACCGCCAGCCCCAGGGCGCGGAACCGCCCGGATCGCCGAACACCCGCAGGTAGTAGAGCCCCGGATCACGCCCTCGCTCACGGTCGAAGATCGCCACGAAGCCCTCGATCTGGTCCAGCACGTTCTCCAGGCCCATGATCGTCGCCACCGTGACGTACGCGGGGGTCGACAGGCCGGTCGAGACCAGTCGCATCGCAGCCCGCTGCTGGGTCGGTCGCTGCTGGTGGACGGTGAGCCCACCATGGTCGGTCGGGGTGTAGAACCACCGTCGGCGCTCGCCATCGGTCGCGTCGTCGCTCGGCCCCGCACCGGTCGCTATGCGGCGCTGGTGGTCGTCCAGGATGGCCAGCCACGTGACAGCAGCCTCGGCCATCCGGGCCGCGACCTCGCGGCGAACGCTCTCCTCGACGACGGACCCCGGCTCGGCCATGATCGGAATCTATCCGCGGACGCCCGACTGGACCAGCGATGCCCGGACCAGCGCTGCTGGAGCCGGCGCTCGACCCGATCCGTCGGAAGCAGCGTCGGTCGTGATAGACGAGATCGGAGCGTCCCAGGACCCACGAGGAGAGTCGATGACGACGTCGACCGAGACCGCCGGAGCTGCTGACGGGATCGCGACATGCGAGCCAAGCCCGGCAAGGAGAACGAGCTCCGCACCCGGTCGACTTCGCCGGCCGGCTCGACGACCTGCTGGACGAGAACGGGCTGCGGATCGAACGGCTCCGCCGGATCGCCTGACGCCGGTCAGGCGTTCCGGGCCGCGGCGACCGACTCCAGACCGAGCTCGGCCACGGAGACCTGCCGCATCTCGACCTTCCTGATCTTGCCGGTCACCGTCATCGGGAAGTCGTCGACGATCTTGACGTAGCGCGGGATCTTGTAGTGCGCGATCCGGCCGGAGCAGAACTCCCGCAACCGCTCCGTCGGTCAGCTCCGCCGCGCCGGGCCGCAGCCGGACCCAGGCCATCAGCTCCTCGCCGTACCGCTCGTCCGGGACGCCGATCACCTGCGCGTCGACGATGTCGGGATGGGTGTAGAGGAACTCCTCGATCTCCCGCGGATAGACGTTCTCCCCGCCCCGGATCACCAGATCCTTGATCCGCCCGACGATGTTCAGGTACCCCTCGGCGTCCATCGTGGCCAGGTCGCCGGTGTGCATCCAGCGTGCGGCATCCAGCACCTCGGCCGTCTTCTCCGGCTCGTCCCAGTAGCCGAGCATCACCGAGTAGCCGCGGGTGCAGAACTCGCCGGTCTCGCCGCGCGGCACGGTCAGTCCGGTGCTCGGGTCGACGATCTTCACCTCCAGGTGCGGATGCACCCGGCCGACCGTCGAGGTCCGCCGATCGAGATCGTCGTCGGCTCCGGTCTGGGTGGACACCGGTGAGGTCTCGGTCATCCCGTAGCAGATCGTCACCTCGGCCATCCCCATCTCCTCCACCACCCGCTTCATCACCTCGACCGGGCAGGGCGAGCCGGCCATGATCCCGGTCCGCAGGCTGGACAGGTCGTAGTCGGCGAAGTCGGGTAGCCCGAGCTCGGCGATGAACATCGTCGGTACGCCGTACAACGACGTGCAGTGCTCCTCCTGCACCGCCCGCAGGGTCGCCGCCGGGTCGAACCCCGGCGCCGGGATGATCATGGTCGCGCCATGTGTTGTGCAGCCGAGGTTGCCCATTCCCATCCCGAAGCAGTGGTAGTAGGGAACAGGGATACAGACCCGATCGTGTTCGGTGTAGTCGCAGCCCTCTCCCACGAAGAACCCGTTGTTCAGCAGATTGTGGTGGGTCAGCGTCGCCCCCTTCGGGAATCCCGTGGTACCCGACGTGTACTGGATGTTGATCGGGTCGTCGGCCGACAGCCGGGCCTCCCGCTCCACCAGCACGGTCCGGTTGCCGGCTCGGCCGGTGTCCATCAGCCGCTCCCAGGTTGGGTCGCCGAGGAAGATCACCTCGCGCAGCTCGCGGCACTCGCCGCGCACCTCGGCGACCATCGCGCGGTAGTCGCTGGTCTTGAACTCCGGCGCGCTGATCAGCACCGAGATGCCGGCCTGCTCGAGGACGTACGCGAGTTCGTGGGTGCGGTACGCCGGGTTGATGTTGACCATGATCGCGCCGAGCTTCGCGGTGGCGAACTGGACGAACACCCATTCCGCGCAGTTCGGCGCCCAGATGCCGACCCGGTCGCCCTTGCCGACCCCGAGCGCGTCCATACCGAGCGCGCAGGCCTCCACCTCGGCGACCAGCTCCGGATAGCTGAACCGGCGGCCGGTCGCGCACTCGACCAGCGCCTCGTGATCGCCGACTCGGGCCGTGGTCCGGTCCAGGTTCGCCCCGATCGTGTCGCCGAGCAGCGGCACGGTCGATGCGCCGTTCGCATACGAGGGCAGCGCCGGCGGGTGCCCGATCGAGGTGTTCGAACTCGTCTGGGTCATCGTCGACTCCATATCCCTCGATGGACCTCCGCCTGGGTCCAGGTTAGTGCCGATCCGCACGCTGTCGGATGAGTTCCTCGACGGCGCTGGGAAGGGTCGTCTCGAAGTCGATCAGCTTCGCCCAGGTCGGCGTCAGCACGATCCGCACCATGCTGTCGTACAGCGAGCGGACCTCGGCCTCCCACTCGACCCGTTGCTCGGCCGTCATCTGGTACGACCCGTTCATCTCCAGGTATTCCTCGGGAATGCCGTCGACATCGTCGAGCGTGACGGTGCCCCGGACGAGCAGGATCGCGGGCGGATGCACCTCGGTATCGATCGTGAGCGCGACGGACGGGTTCTGCCGCAGCGAAGCCAGCTTCGGGGCGTTCCTCGACGTGCACATCACGATCTCGGCGCCGTTCCAGGTGAAGGCGATCGGGATGTTCCGCGGCGTGCCCTCTTTGGCGACGTACGCCAGCCGGCAGATGTCGCGCGCCAGCAGCTCACGGCTCAGCGGGCGGTCGAGGATCTCGGCGATCCGGTCGTTCGTCATGACTGGTCTCCTGTGACGGTGTGACCGCGGTGGTCACCTCAGTCCTGGGACGGAGCCGTTCCCGGAATCTCGACATGCTCATCCGCACCGGTCGCCGCCCGGCCCGCGTCGTCGTCGGTAGCGATCCGGTCCAGGAATGCGTCGACGAGCCGATGAGCCCTGGCACGGTTGGCGTGGCCTCGGTCTAGGGTCTGCCGGCGGAGCTCCTCGGCGTCGAGACCGAACGCGTCCACGTCCTTCGTTCCGCCGGCGGCGAACCAGCCGGCCAGGATCTCCGACGTCATCTCGGGATGGAACTGCACGGCGAGGTTGCGGCCCAGCACGAAAGCCTGCGGGGAACTGTCGTTGCGGGCGATCTCACAGGCGGTGGGTGGGGTCTGCCAACGGTCGTTGTGCCATTGGAACCACGGCCCGGAGGGGATCAGCGATTCGTCGTCGGAATGGATCTCGGCCCAGCCGAGCTCCGGCGTCGTCGAGCGGCCGACCGAGCCGCCGTGCGCGAGGGCCAGCAACTGGCCGCCGAAGCAGATCCCCAGCACCGGAACCGCCTCGGCGTGCGCGCGGCGGAGCAGCTCGAGCTCGGGCTGCACCCAGGAGCCGACGGTCTCGTGGTCATAGGCCGACCACGGGGCGCCCATCGCGACGATCGCGTCGAAATCGGTCGGGTCGGGGAACTCGGTGTCCACGTTCGGATTGTCGAACCGGTCGGCATCCACCACCTGGTGGGCCACGAGATCGTAGCCGCGTTCGGCGAAGCGTTCGCCGACCGATCCGGGCAGGCAGATGTGGTCGTGTTGAATCACCAGAACGCGCACCCGCACCACTATAGTTCGGACCCAAACGATCAAGGCAAGTCCCGGCGGCCGAGACTTGTGGTCGGCGTCGTCAACCGCTATCGTTCGGATCCGAACAATCTCCTGATTCACTCGCCGATGCTGACGGGAAGGTGACCGATGGTGGCCACGAAGACGATCGTCCGGGAGTACGAGGCGGATCTGGTCGTCGAGGCCGCGGACACCGTCGCGGACGGCGTCGTGGCGCTGTGGCTTGCCGACCCGACCGGAGCGCCCCTCCCCGCGTGGACGCCTGGTGCGCACGTCGATCTCATCCTCGGCGAGCTGACCCGGCAGTATTCGCTGTGCAGCAGTCCCGGCCGGCCGAACAGCTGGCGGGTCGGAGTGCTGCGGACGCCGGACAGCCGCGGCGGCTCGGATCGCGTGCACACCTCGTTGCCGATCGGGGCGACCGTCCGGGTCCGTGGCCCGCGGAACCACTTCCCGCTGGTGTCGAGTCCGCGATACCTGTTCATCGCCGGCGGGATCGGGATCACTCCGATGTTGCCGATGATCGCCGAGGCCGAGGCGGCCGGCGCCGACTGGTCCTTGCTGTACGGCGGTCGCGAGCGGGCGTCGATGGCCTTCCTCGACGAGCTGGCGCGCTACGGGGACAAGGTCACCGTCGCGCCGCAGAACGAGACCGGGATGCTCGATCTGGCCGCCGTCCTCGGCAGCCCGCGACCGGGCACCCTGGTCTACTGCTGCGGCCCCGAGGGTCTGCTCGGCGCGGTCGAGAAGTTCTGCGAGGACTGGCCGCCCGGGGCGCTGCATCTGGAGCGGTTCTCGGCAAAGCCGCATGACGCGGCCGAGGGCGCTGAATCGAGTTTCGAGCTGGTGCTGGAGCGCTCCGGACACACCCTGCAGGTGTCGCCCGACCAGTCCGTGCTCGACGCCATCCGCGGCGCCGGGGTCAGCGTGCTCGCCTCGTGCCTGGAGGGGGTCTGCGGGACCTGTGAGACCGAGGTCATCGACGGCGATGTCGACCATCGCGACTCGGTGCTGAACGAGGAGGAACGCGCCTCCAACGAGTTCATGATGGTCTGCGTCTCCCGCTGCCGGTCCGCCCGGCTCACTCTCGACCTCTGATCCATCCGACCATGGACCCCGACGAAACGCTGCGGAAGGACGTACCCGGCATGACACGGACCCACCCCCACAACTGCTGGTATCTGCTGGCCACGAGTGACGAGGTCGGCCGTACCCCGCTGGGTCGCCGGGTGCTCGGGCAGGGCGTGGTGCTGTACCGGACCACCGACGGCACGGCGGTGGCCCTGGAGGACCGCTGCGTCCATCGGCCGTACCCGTTGAGCCTGGGCTGGCTCGATGGGGACACCATCGTGTCCGGCTACTCCGGGTTCACCTACGACGCCCACGGCTACTGCGTACGCGTGCCCACCCAGGACGAGATCCCGGTCGGCGCCCGGGTCCGGTCCTTCCCGGTGCACGACGACGGCGCCTTCGTCTGGGGCTGGCTCGGCGATCGGGCGCTGGCCGCCCTCCGTCCGCCGGCGGCCCTGTCCTGGCTTCGCGACGAGAGCTGGGTGACGATCGGCGACAGCTGGGAGACCGCGGCTGATCTTGCCCTGCTGCACGAGAACTTCGCCGACATCACCCACGTCGCGGTGGTCGACCCGTTCATCGCACCGCCGGTGCTGCGGAGTTCGCCGCCGCCGCTCGAGGTGGAGGTGACCGAGACGACCGTGTCGTTCTCCCGGACGTACGCCGCCGCTCCGATGGCCGGCTGGCAGGCGGAGCTGGCCGGGCTCGACCCGACGCTCTCCCATGTCCAGCGGGAGCGCGGAGCATTCGTCTCCCCCGGGGTCTGGGTAGATTCCTGGGACGTCGACGTCGATGCCGTCGGGACATCGGCAGCACGGACGCTGACCTTCCGCTTCACCCACGCGGTGACGCCGATCGCCGCCGGCCGAACCCGGCACACCTGGCGGGTCAGCCGCAACTTCGCCGTCGGCGATCAGGCCAGCAAGGTGCTGCTACCGATCTTCACCGACTACTACCGGCGGGTGCAGTCCATCCTCGAGACGATGCAGCAGGTGCTGGACGTCGACGGCCCCCGCCGCGAGATCAATGTCAGTGCGGATGCCGCTGCACTCCAGGTGCGCAAGATCATCCGCAACATGGTCGCAGACGAGACGGGTCTGCCGGTCCGCCGCCGTAGCGGAGCCGGCACCCGATCCCGCTGATCATGGAGTGATGAGGCGGGCGAGTTCGGCCAAGCTGTCCGGGACCAACCGGTAGTACGCCCACCGGCCGCGTTGCTCTCGCACCAGGATCCCGGCCTCGACCAGGACCTTCAGATGATGCGACACCGTCGGTTGCGAGAGGCCGACCGGTTCGGTCAGGTCACACACGCATGCTTCCTGACCGTCGTCGGCAGCGACCAGCGACACCAACCGCAGCCGCACGGGATCAGCGATCGCCTTCAGCGACCCGGCCAACTTCTCAGCCTCCGCGGGGGTGATGACCCGACCGACCACCGGCGATATGCGGCAGCCGCGGTCGAGATGACCCGCGGCGGTGCCGGCCGCTGTGGTGACGTCGGATGCAGCGTCCGGGCGGTGACCACGCTCGAGCTGGGCGACTCTTTCGGGTCGGCCCTCTACAGCCAGCTCGAGCGGGATGATCTCCCGGTCGCTGCCGTCGCGGCCAGCCTGGGCTGCGGGAACCCGACCGCAGTCGCAGATCTCAGACCGGGCGAGCGGGTTCTCGACCTCGGCTCGGGCGGCGGAATCGACGTGCTGCTGTCGGCGACGCGCGTCGGGCCGACCGGGTTCGCCTACGGGGTCGACATGACTTCCGAGATGCTCGACCTGTCCAGAGCCAACGCCACCCGGGCGGGGCCGTCAACGTCGAGTTCCTCCGAGGCCTCATCGAGAACATCCCGCTACCCGACGGGGCGGCCGACGTGATCATCTCCAACTGCGTGATCAACCTGTCGACCGACAAGCCGGCGGTGCTGGCCGAGATGTTCCGTGTCCTCACCCCCGGCGGGCGGATGGGATCAACGACGTCGTCGCCGAGGACGAGCTCACCGCCGAGCAACGGTCGGAGCGGGGCGCTTATCTGGGCTGCATCGCCGGCGCCCTTTCTCGGCGAATCCCAACCGTCGAGCTGCGGATGTCGGTGACCCTGCTCGGCCGCCGGGGGCTGGCCGAGCTGGTCGGCACGGGTGGGCTCGCGGTCGCGGTGATCGGGTCAGGGATCGCCGCGCAGCGGCTGTCCCCTGGTCAACCCGGGCTGGAGCTGCTGGAGAACAGCTTGGCCACCGGGATCGCCTCGCTGTCCTGATCGCAGTCCTCCAGCCGGTGTCGGCCGCGTTCAACCCCCTCGTCACCCTCGCCGAACGCGTTCTCGGCCAGGTCGCCACCCGGCATGCTCTGGTGCTGATCGCCGCGCAGCTGGTCGGCGGCCTGGCCGGGACGATGGTCGCGAACCTGATGTTCAGCCTCCCCGCCGTCACCGTCTCCGATCACACGCGGGGGCGGAGCCGGGCCCTGGCTCGGAGAGACCGTGGCCACCGCCGGCGTGATCATGGTCATCTTCGGCGCCGTCCGGACCGGTCGGACCCGGCAGCTCGGCTACCTGGTCGGCGGCTACATCGCAGCCGCCTACTGGTTCACCAGCTCGACTAGTGGTTGCGCCCGGAAGTTCATCGAGGGTCCAGCGGCGTCTGGGTGGATGCTCCGCAAGGCCGCGGAGGAGGTCGTAGCGGTGTTCTACCGACGACGACGCGAACGCAGCGGAGCGCCGCCCGGGCGGCGCTGGTCCCGACGAACTTCCGGGCGTGACCGCTAGCTTCGCCAACCCTGCCGTCACCCTGGCCCGCACCCTTTCCGACACCTTCGCCGGCATCGCCCCGGGATCGGTGCCGATGTTCGTCGTCATGCAACTGCTCGGCGCTTGTATCGGACTCGGCCTGATCAGCGTTCTCCACCCGCGCGCCGGATCCGAACACCCTGCCCTGGAGGCCATCCAATGACCCACCGACCGTCCGTGCTGTTCGTCTGCGTCCACAACGCCGGCCGATCCCAAATGGCCGCCGGCTACCTCACCCACCTCGCCGGCAACAAGATCGACGTCCGGTCAGCCGGATCCGAACCCGCCGACGAGATCAATCCCGTCGCCATCAGTTCGATGGCCGAGGAAGGCATCGACATCGCGGCCGAACAGCCCAAGATCCTCACCGCCGACGCCGTCAAAGCCTCCGACGTCGTGATCACCATGGGATGCGGCGACAGCTGCCCCTTCTACCCGGGGAAACGCTACGAGGACTGGGTTCTCGACGACCCGGCCGGCCAGAGCCTGGACACCATCCGGCCCATCCGCGATCAGATCCGCCGCGTCGAATCCCTCATCGCGGAACTCCTGACCTAGCTCGGGTGATCCGTCGCGGTCGTCTCGCGGAGGATGTCGAGGACCTGCTCGGCCCGGGTCGCCGGGTTCACGAAGACCAACCGCAAGGTGGTCCGGCCCTGCCAGATCGTCGGCACACAGAGGATCCGGCCCTCGACGGCGAGCCGGTTCGACCAGCGCCGGTAGTCCTCGGGGGTCCAGCCCGGTCGCTCGAAGATGATCACCGACAACTCGGGCTCGACCAGCAGCTCCAGGGTGTCCATGGCTGCGATCCCCGCCGCCACCTCGCGCGCGGTCGCCAGGGTCTGTTCGATCGCGCGGACGTAGCGGTCGGTGCCGTGCACGGCGAGACTGAACCAGAACGGCAGACCGCGGGCTCGGCGGGACAGGTGCACGGCGAGATCAGTCGGGTTCCACACGTCCCGGTCGATCGCGTCCAGATAACCGGCACGCTGCCCGTGGGCCGCCCGCGCCAGCCTGACGTCGCGATAGACCAGCGCGCAGCAGTCGTACGGCGCGAACAACCATTTGTGCGGATCGACGATGAAGCTGTGCGCGCGCTCGATCCCGGCATACCGGTCGCGGACCGACGGAGCCGCAAGTCCGGCGCCGCCGTAGGCGCCGTCGACGTGCAGCCAGACGTCGAACTCCTCGCACACGTCGGCCAGGTCGCCGATGTCGTCGACGATGCCACCGTTGGTGGTGCCGGCCGAGGCGACCACGGCGAACACTCCATCGTGCTCGGCGATCGCCGCCCTGGCGGCCGGTCCGGTGAGGTGGCCACGGGCGTCCTGGTCGACCAGGATCACCTCGGCGTCCATCACCCGGGCGGCGGCGACGATCGAGGAGTGCGCCTCATGCGTGCAGACGATCGCCCGGGCCGCGTCCCGGCCCCCCTTGTTCCGGACGTACGTCCGCGCGGCGACCAGCGCCGAGAGGTTGCCGATGGTGCCGCCGGACATGAAACACCCGCCGGCTGTGTCCGGCCAGCCGAGCAGTTCGATCAGCCAGCCGATCGCCTCGTTCTCCGCGAAGATCGCCCCGGCGCCGGCCTCCCAGGTGCCGGCGAAGATGTTGTAGCTGCTCACTGTCGCGTCGAAGGCCCGGGACGCGATGGTCGCCGCCGCGGGGACGTACGCGAGATTCAGCGGATCGTCCTGTGCCCGGGTCGCCGGAGCGAGCACGTCCTCGAAGATGCGCAGCGCCTCGGTCGCACCCAGGCCGCCGACGGTGATCGTCGGACCCGCCTCGGCGGCCAGCTCGGACGCCGGGCGGGCGGTCGTCTTGGGATCGGCCGGCCGGGTGATCCGGCGCGCCGCGGAGTGCACTGCGGCCCACGCGATCTCGGTCTCGTCACCCCAGACCTCGGGTACGGCACGGGACGGTGTGATCTCTTCGGGAACCGTCATGCCCGGTCAGCGGGTGGTGACGGCGACGGGGAACTTCTTGATGCCGTTGACGAAGTTGCTGCGCACCCGGGTGACCTCGCCGTTCAGCTCGATCGAGCCGAGCCGCGGGATCAGCTCGGTGAACATCAGCCGGATCTCCATCCGGGCCAGCGCGTTGCCGAGGCACAGGTGCGGGCTGCCCTTGCCGAAGGTGACGTGGTCGATGTTGGTCCGGGTCACGTCGAAGCGAGTACGGGTTCTCGAAGACCTCCTCGTCTCGGTTGCCGGAGGCGAACCACATGACGACCTTGTCGTCGGCCTTGATCTGCTTGCCGCCGCAGCTCGACGTCGCGGGTCGCGGTGCGGCGGAAGTGGTACACCGGCGAGGCCCAGCGCAGGAACTCCTCGACCGCGTTCGGGATCAGCTCGGGCCGCTCCTGGAGGATCGCGCAGCTGGTCCTGGTGCTCGATCAGGGCGAGCATCGACTGGCTGATGGTGTGCCGGGTGGTCTCGTTGCCGGCGATCACGAGCAGCAGGAAGTAGTTGTCGAAGTCGGTCGCGCTGAGCGGCTCGCCGTCCTCCGGGGCCCGGTTGACCAGCATGCTGATCAGGTCCGTGCCGTCACCGCCCTTGCGCTCGGCCGCGAGCTTGCGGCCGTACTCGAACACCTCGAGCGCGGCCGGCGAGCGGAACGGCAGGTGCTTGTACTGGTCGCTGTCGGGATCGGTGATCAGGACGTCGGTGTAGTCCGGGTCGGTGTTGCCGATCATCTGGTTGCCCCAGTCGATCAGCAGGCCGGTGTCGGTCGTCGGCACGTCGAGCAGCCGGACCAGCACCTGGATCGGGAAGTCGGCGCTGACCTTCTCGACGAAGTCGAACTCGCTGCTCGTGCAAGCGCAGCGTCGACGGTGGCCTTGGTCAGCCCGCGCAGGAAGTCCTCGTACTTGCGGGTCAGCGGGCCTGGGCAGAACTCGCGCTGGATCAGCTTGCGCAGCGCCCGGTGCCGCACCCCGTCGGTCTCCAGCATCGAGCGGCGCAGATCCATCAGATCGTCGTCGACCTCCTCGAGGTTGACGTACCTCTGGGAGGTGAAGGTCTCCGGGTCCTTGTCGACCGCGCAGATGTCGGCGTGCCTGGTCACCGCCCAGAAGCCGCTGTTCGGCGCCGCCTCCTCGGTCCAGTGCACCGGGTCCTCGCGCCGCAGCGTGTCGAACATCGACCAGCCCTCGTTGCGGGCGAACGCGTCGAGGTCGGTCAGATCGACGTCGGCGAGCGGGATCTCGGGGGTGGGCAGCGACACGATGTCTCCTTCGGTGGTGGCCGGTCGATCAGGCTTGCGGCTCAGAGGTGGTAGGCGTACTCGCGGAACTCCCAGTCGGTCACCCAGTGGCTGAAGCGCTCGAGCTCGTTGCGCTTGTAGGCGAGGAACGTCGCAGAGAAACTCCGGCCCGAGGATCTCGGCGAACGCCGTGTCGGCCTCGAACGCGTCCAGCGCGCGAGGCGAGGTCACCCGGCAGCATGGTCGCCTTGCTCGGGTCGTAGCCGTAGCCCTCCAGCGGCGCCGGCGGTTCGAGCTCGTCGCGGATGCCGAGGTACGCGGCGGCCAGCAGTCCGGCGATCGCCAGGTAGGGGTTGGCGCTGGCGTCGCCGAGCCGAAGCTCCAGCCGCGACGCCTTGCCCCGCTCCGGCGGGATCCGCACCATCGCGCTGCGGTTGTCGAAGCCCCAGTCGATCAGCCACGGCGCGAGGGTGTCCGGGCCGAACCGCTTGTACGAGTTGATCGTCGGGTTGCACACCGCGGCCAGCGCCGGCGCGTGGGCGAGGATGCCGGCGATCGCGTGCCTCGCGGTCTTGGACAGACCGTCCTTGCTCGCCGGGTCGTCGAACAGCGCGTTCCCGTCGTCGTCCCAGGTGGAGAAGTGGATGTGGAAGCCCGAGCCGCCCTCGTCGTTGAACGGCTTGGCCATGAAGGTCGCGAGCTTGTCCTCGTGCCGGGCCAGCTCCTGGATCGCGGTCTTGAACCGGAAGGCGCGGTCCGCGGCATCCAGCGCGTCGGAGTGCCAGAGGTTGATCTCGAACTGGCCGCTGGAGAACTCGTGGTTCGCGGCGACGACCTCGAGACCGTAGCTGGCGAGGTGGCGCAGCGTGCGGATCAGCACGTTCTCCGGGTCGCCCTTGAGCCCGGCGACGTAGACGTTGCCCGTCGCCTCGCCGTAGCGCTCCCAGCCGGTCGAGTTCTTGTCGCGTGCGCTGCATGACGTAGAACTCGAGCTCGGGGCCGACGATCGGCCTCATGCCGAGCTCGGCGAACTTGGCGATCACCCGCTTCGAGCACGGCACGCGGGCTCTCCGCCGACGGCGAACCGTCCGGGTTGAACATGTCGGCGATGACGTGCGCGACACCGGGCTCCCACGGCACGGCGTGCAGCGTGCTCAGGTCGGGGAAGGCGAGCACGTCCGGCAGGCCCGCCTCGAGGCCGCCCTCGATGTCGACCACGTCGCCCATCGGGGTGGTGCCGTAGACCGACCGGCAGAAGGCCACGCCGTCGCCGACGGTGCGCGCGAACCGGTTGACCAGGACGTCCCGGCCGCGCTCGCTGCCGATCAGGTCGGCGTAGCCGACCCGCAGCGACGTCGATGTCCTTGGTCACCAGCTCGGCCGCGGCGTCCTCCAGGCCGCTCGTGTCGAAATGAACCACGCGATTCCACGCACCTTTGCAGTTGGGTCGGCAGCCGACGGCGAACTCGGATAGTCGTTCGGCCCCGAACAATACCGAGATCCGCCGGCATGGCAAGCGTCGGCAAGCGGACGGGTCGTGCACGGACCGGGTACGCTGACGTGGATCGCGACGGCGATACGCCGTCGTATCGTACGGATCCGAACGATGCCCGCCAAGAGCCAGGCACCGACCGACAAGGGAGTGACTGCATGACCGACGTCAAGGGCTTCTTCTACCCGCAGGACCGCCAGCGGCCGGTCGTCGCTGATCCCGTCGCCGCCCTGGTACTACTCCGGCGACCTGCTCACCGTGGAGTACCGCACCGACCCGGCGCGGGTGGCCGAGCTGCTGCCGGCGCCGCTGGAGCTGGCCGAGGACGACCCCGGCGCCGTCGCGTTCATCTGGGCCGACTGGCAGTCCTGCTCGTCCTCGCGGGAGGAGCTGCTCGACCCGGTCCGCTCGCAGTACAAGGAGGCATTCGTCGTCGTCCGCTGCAGCTTCGGTGGCCAGACCTACTCCCGCTGCGTCTTCATCTGGGTCGACAAGGACTTCGCCATCGGGCGGGGCATCCACCAGGGCTACCCGAAGAAGCTCGGCTCGATGTGGCAGACCCGGCCGCACCCGTTCGCCCACGGCGGCCCCGCAGATCGCGGCCGGCGGCATCTTCGGCGCGACCCTGGCGGCCGGCGACCGACGGCTGGCCGAGGCGGTGCTCGACGCTGCGGGAGGAGTCGGAGACGAACGGCTTCGTGAACTCCCACAAGATGGCCCACCACCGGGTCTTCCCGGGCATCGCGGCCGGCAGCGCCGGACGCGTACGCGGAGCTGATCGAGTCCGGATCGAGCGAGTTCGAGGCCGGCCCGGCCTGGACCGGCGACGCGGACCTGCGCCTGTTCGACTCGCCGACCGAGGAGCTCGATCGGCTGCGTGTCGACGAGATCATCGGCGGCTACTACCGCCAGGTCGGCGTCGTGTGGAACGGCGGTCGCTCACTGGCGACACTCTCCGGGTCCGAGCGAGTCACTCCGTCCCGGTGAGCCGGAGTTGCCTACGATGACCGTCATGCCCGACCGACATACGCTCGCCGAGACCGAGAAGGCGATGAACGCACACGTCGAGGGGCTCGCGCTGAACTTCCCCGCGGCTGCCGCCGTCTCCAGCCTGTACCGGGCCGCGAACGCCGTCCGACTGCATCTGACCAACACCGTCCTGCGTGAGCGCGGCCTCACCTGGACCGGGCTTCGTCGTGCTCTGGGTGGTCTGGATCTGGGACGGCGTGGAGACCCGGCATGCGGCGGAGAGCGCGGCGATCTCCAAGGCGACGCTGACCGGAGTGGTGAAGACCCTGGAGGCCCGCGGTCTGGTCAGCCGTCGGGTGAGCGAGACCGATCGCCGGCTGGTGAACCTGGATATGACCGCGGAGGGCGATGCGCTGATGAAGGAGCTGTACCCGCTCGTTCAACGCCGTCGAGTCCGAGGTCGTCGCCGGCCTCTCGGAGCGCAGCGTGAAGGACCTGACCCGTAGCCTTCGCTCGATCGTCACCGAGCTGGAGGCTCGGGAGACCGGCCGGCCGATCGAGGACTGAGTCCCCTCACCCGCAGCGGATGAAGCTCCGGGCGAAACGGCTCCCCTGGTTCACCGCCGGCCCTGCCCGCTGGCATGATGTGGGCGATCGGCGCTGCCGGTCCGCGACGAACCAGTTCACAGAAGGTGGCACCGATGCCCGAAGCTCAGCCCGTCCTGAACACGCTTGCCGAGATCACGGCGGTCTCCCTCGTGCACGGCTCCCTCCCGGCTCGCGAGCACGTCCTGGCCCGGCTGGCGGCCCTGGTCGCCGTCGACGCGCCTGCGGCGTCGTACGTCATGAACATCGAGTCGGCGACCGAGACCGAGGTCACGATCGAAGACGTCCAGGGCCTGCTCGTCGCGGTCGCCCCGATCGTCGGCACGGCCCGGGTCGTCTCCGCATCGGCCAAGATCACCGAGGCGCTCGGCTTCGTGATCGAGCTCGCGGTAGAGGAGCTGGAGGAAGAACTGGCGGAGGAGATCGCCGAAGCGGAGGCCGAAGCCGAAGCTGCTGAGGCTGAAGCTGGGGCCGAGCAGCAGGCCTGACACGGTCGGCGCCCGTGGGCGCCGACGAAGCTCTTCTAGGCCCGGCGGGCCGGCCGGGTGGCGTGGTCGGCGGCGGCCCGCACGAAGTGCGCGAAGACCCGCGCCTGCACCTGGTCCTCGTGCGCCGAGTCCTCCGGGTGCCACTGCACGCCCAGGTACCACCCGTCGTGGTCGCGCAGGGTGACGGCCTCGATCACACCGTCCGCGGCGTACGCCGCCGGCACCAGGCCCTCGCCCAGCATCTTGATGCACTGGTGGTGGTAGCAGGAGATCGTCGTGCTGGTGCCGACGACGTCGCCCAGCGGTGAGTCCTCGACGACCCGGAGCTCGTGCACCCGGTGCAGGTGCGTACCCGTGGTGTCGGTCATGTCCTGGACCAGGTCGCCACCGAGCGCGACATTGACGATCTGGTTGCCCCGGCAGATCGCCAGCAGCGGGATCCGCTCGACCAGGGCGACGCGCGCCACGGCCAGGTCGAACGCGTCCTGCTCCTCGTCCACGCCGTACTCACTCGGGTGCGGTTGTTGGTTGGACCAGCGGGCGGCGACGTCGCCGCCGCCGGGCAGCAAGATGCCGTCGGCGAACCAGAGCCGCTCCCGGGCCGCAGCGACATCGACCTCTGCCCCGGGCGCCGACGGATGGATCACGACCGGCTCACCGCCGGCCGCGTAAACCGCCCGGACGAGGGCGCGCGCCGTGACCTCGGCCTCGTAGCGCAACGCGGTGGCGTGCTCGGAGAACCGCGCGGGGATCACGATCAGGGGGCGGCGGACAGTCATCGGCACGGTCTCCTCGAGCTTGTCGACGGGCTTGACCAATCGCCCGAATCCAAATACGTTTGGGTCCTAACGATACCGGTTCCGACCGGTCGGACGTCAACCTGGGTGGCGATTCCCCGGCCCGACGAACTCAGTGAGCCACGATCTGCAGAGAGGCGGACGCGGATGACGACAGCCCCCATCGAGGTCGCAGAGGTCGAGGGCGTCGAGGTCGACACCCGGCACTGGATCGACGGGCAGCGGGTCGCCTCGGCGTACGACGTTCGACGACATCTCCCCCATCGACGAGACCGTCATCGCCCAGGTCCACGCCGGCGGTGCGAACGAGGTCGACGCCGCGGTCACGGCCGCCCGGGACGCCTTCCCGGCCTGGGCGGCGACTGCCGCGCGCCGAACGGGCCGAGATCCTTCGTGCGGTCGCCGCCGGCGTCGACGAGCGGGCCGAGGACCTCGCCCGGGTCGAGACCCGCGACAACGGCTCGCTGCTGCGGTCGCACCGCCGCGGGGTGATGCCCCGGGTGGGCAACAACTTCCGGTTCTTCGCCGACTACCTGGACTCCCTCGACCATCCCGACGGCGAGATCCGCGGCCACCGGGAGCGGGTGACGTACGACCCCGCCGGCGTCGCGGCGATCATCACGCCCTGGAACGCACCGCTGATGCTGGCCACCTGGCGGATCGGCCCGCGCTGGCCGCCGGCAACACGGTGGTCGCCAAGCCGCCGGAGTGGGCACCGCTGACCGCTTCGCTGCTGGCCGACATCACGAAGCAGGCCGGCCTGCCCGACGGGGTCTTCAACGTGGTCCAGGGCACCGGTGCCGAGGCGGGGGCGCCCCTCACCGCGCACCCGGGCATCCGCCGGCTGTCCTTCACCGGCTCGGTTCCCACCGCCGGGGTGATCGCCAAGGCGGCCGCCCCGAACATCGTGCCGCTGTCGTTCGAGCTCGGCGGCAAGTCGCCGCTGGTCGTCTTCGCCGACTCCGACTTCGATCTGGCCGTCAGCCTGGCGGTCGAGCAGTTCGACAACTCCGGCCAGGTCTGCCTCGGCGCGTTCCGGATCCTCGTCGAGGACGTCGCATCGCCGAGCGTTTCACCGCGGCCGTCCTGGAGCAGGGCGACGGCGATCGTCCAGGGCGATCCGCGCGACGAGGCCACCGACATGTCCTGCCTGATCAGCCGGCCACACTTCGAGAAGGTCGACGGCTTCGTCGAGCGCGCCGTCGCCGCCGGCGCCCGACCGATCCTCGGCGGCGGCCCGAACGTCGACCTCGGCCATCTCTACTATCGGCCGACGATCCTCGTCGACGCCGAGCCGGGCAGCGAGATCCTGACCGAGGAGGTGTTCGGTCCGGTGCTCACGATCCAGACCTTCTCCGGCGAGGAACAGGCGATCGAGCTGGCCAACGACACCCGGTTCGGTCTCGCCGCCACCCTGGTCACCGGCGATCCGGACCGCGCCGAACGGGTCAGCGCTCGACTGAACGCCGGCACGGTCTGGGTGAACTGCTTCTTCGTCCGCGATCTCGGCGCGCCGTTCGGCGGCAACGGCCAGTCCGGCATCGGCCGCGAGGGCGGCCTCTACTCCTTCGACTTCTACACCGACGTCAAGAACACCGTTTTCGCGCCCAGCGGCTGGACCACCCAGCGATAAGGGCGCACAAGCTCACCCACGAAAGGACATCGACCACCATGGGTCAGGTAGTAGGCGCGGGCTTCATCGCGCACGTACCGACGATCATGCTGCCGGAACAGACCCGGCGCGAGCTCAACAACGGCGAGGACTCCACCCTCGTCTCCGGCCTGCAGCAGCTGCGGGCGGAGGTGTTCGAGACCCTCGACTACGACACCGTCGTGGTGCTCGACTCGCACTGGGCGACCACCGTCGAGTTCGTGGTGACCGCACAGCAGCGGCGGGCCGGGCTCTTCACCTCCGAGGAACTGCCGCGCGGGATGATGCCGCCGGCCGTACGACTTCCCGGGCGATCCCGAGCTGGCCCAGCTGATCGCCTCGAAGGCCGACGGAGCACTCCACCTGGATCACCGCGATCGACGACGACTACCTGCCGATCTTCTACGCCACCACGAATCTGTGGGAGTACCTCGGCCAGGGCCTGCCGGAGAAGAAATGGATCTCGATCGGCGTCTGCCAGACCGCCGACACCGAGGACAACCTCCGACTGGGCCGAGCGCTCGGCGATGCGATCGCCGAGTCCGACCGCAAGGTCGTGCTGCTGGCCTCGGGCGCGCTGTCACACACGTTCTGGCCGCTGCGCAAGCTCCGCGACCACGAGGCGGCCGGAGTCGACCACATCTTCACCCCCGAGGCAGCCGCGGCCGACGCCGAGCGGATGCACTGGTTCGAGGCCGGTGACCACGCCCAGGTGCTGGACACCATGGGCGAGTTCTACCGGTTCCGGCCGGAGGCCCGGTTCGGCCACTACCTGATGATGATCGGCGCGCTCGGCGAGGGCGACTGCACCGCGACCGGGCGGCGCTACGGCGAGTACGAGAACTCCGTCGGGCACCGGCCAGGTCCACTACTGGTTCGACGCCCCCGAGGGCGGCTTCCCCACCCCTCACCGCACCCCGGCGGACCCGGATGTCGCCCGCCAGAACGGCGGTCCGGACCTGGCCGCCGCCGGCTGAAAGGAGCTGCGATGACCCTGCGTGAGACCCGCCGGATCCTGCTGGACGGCAACATCGTCGACGTCGTTCGGCACGGCGACGAACTGGTCGCCGGCGACGGCCGCACCATCGGCGTCGACGACGCGGTGCACCTGTCACCGGTCACGCCCGTCGAAGATCGTCTGCGTCCACCTGAACTACGTCTCCCGGGTGACCGAGATGCTGACCAAGCTGCCGCCGGCGCCGACGTACTTCCACAAGCCGGTGTCGGCCCTGAACGCCCACGGCTCCGCCGTGGTCCGTCCGGCCGGCTGCAAGTGGCTCAACTACGAGGGCGAGATCGCCATCGTGATCGGCCGCACGGCGAAGAACATCTCACCGGACGAGGCCGGCGACTACATCCGCGGCTACACGATCGGCAACGACTACGGACTGCACGACTTCCGCGACACCGACTCCGGCTCGATGCTGCGGGTCAAGGGTGCCGACACGCTGTGCCCGCTCGGCCCCGGCCTGGTCGAGGGCTGGGACTTCCGCGGCAAGCAGATCCGGACCCTCGTCAACGGTGAGGTCCGGCAGGACGGCAATACCGACGAGATGAGCTGGGACATGCACTACCTGGTCGCCGACATCGCCCGCACGATCACGCTGCAGCCCGGCGACGTCCTGCTGTCCGGAACGCCGGCGATCTCGCGGACGGTCTACCCCGGTGACGTGGTCGAGGTCGAGGTCGAGGGTCTCGGCACGTTGCGCAACCACATCGTGGAAGGCCCCACACCGATCCGGACCGACGTCGGCGCCCAGCCGACCGAGTCGGAGGAAGTGCTCTCGACTGCGCAGGGCGGTGACTGGGAGTTCCGCGGGATCCGCAAGCCGGACCTGTCGAAAACCCACTGACGGTGGGGATCTGATCCGCCCGGCAGCCGGACGGGTTCGCCACTCCACGAAACAACGACGACTTCTCGAGAACAGCTCGCGGTGTCGTTCGGAGCCGAATAACCTTCTGTCGACGCGCGCCCGTGTCGGCCAGATCCAGTCCAAGCAGATCTACGCCAACAAGGTCAACTCAAGTCAGGCCCACTCCAATGAGGGAGTTCTCGTGAGTCAGCAACCCGAGTCGACATCGGCGGACATCGCCAAGCGCGACGCCCACCAACTCCGCCGCGGCACACTCGGCGTCTTCGGTATCGCGTTCTTCGTGATCTCCGCAGCAGCCCCGCTGACGGCGATGGCCGGCGGTGCGCCGGTGGCCATGCTGCTCGGCAACGGGCCGGGCATCCCCCTCGCGTACGTCGTGGTCAGCGTGATCCTGCTGATCTTCGCGGTCGGCTATACCGCGATGGCGCGGCACCACACCAGCACCGGCGCGTTCTACAGCTTCGTCGCACGCGGGCTGCGCCAGCCGGCCGGCGGCGCGGCGGCGCTGATCGCCCTGCTCGGCTACAACGCCATGCAGATCGGGCTGTACGGGCTGTTCGGCGCCGCGGCATCGTCGTTCTTCAGCGACCACCTCGGTATCACCATCCCGTGGTGGGTGTTCGTGTTCGTCGCGATAGCGATCATCGCCGTGCTGGGTTACCGCCAGGTGGACCTGTCGGTGAAGGTCCTGTCGATCCTGGTGAGCCTCGAGTTCCTGATCGTGCTGATCCTGGACATCGCGATCCTCATCAAAGGTGGCCAGGGCGGCACGGCGCCGCTGACCGCGACGCCATTCACCTGGTCGGCCTTCACCAGCGGCTCGATCGCCATCGCGTTGCTGTTCAACTTCGCCTCGTTCATCGGCTTCGAGGCAACGACCATCTACAGCGAGGAGGCGAAGGACCCGAAGCGCACAGTCCCCCGGGCGACCTTCGTCGCGGTGCTGACCATCGGCCTGTTCTACACGGTGACGACGTACTTGATGGTCGAAGGTCAGGGTGCAGCCGGTCTGCAGCAGTATCTCGCCGGGCTGACCCCAGACCCGACGGTGTTCTTGTTCCAGCTGGGCCAGACCTACATCGGCTCCGCGCTCACCACCGTGATGTCGCTGTTGTTCATCTCCAGCGTGTTCGCCGCCCTGTTGGCGTTTCACAACGCGGTCGCCCGCTATCTGTTCGCCCTCGGCCGCGAGGGTCTGCTGCCCGAACGGCTCGGCCGGACGCACCCGGTGCATCTGAGTCCCCATATGGGATCGCTGAGCCAGTCGGTGCTCGCCGTGGTGGTGGTGTTGATCTTCGTCGTCACCGCCCAGGATCCGGTGCTGGCCCTGTTCACCTGGCTGACCCAGCTCGGCACGCTGGCAATCATCGTGCTGATGTCGCTGGCCTCGTTCGCCGTGGTCGCGTTCTTCGCGCGGCACCGCGAGCTCGATTCGAACCTGCTGCGGACCGCGGTCGCCCCGATCGTCGGCGGGGTGGCGATGGCCGCCGTTGCGGTGTACGCCGCGTCCCAGTTCGGTCTGTTGATCGGCAACCCGACCAGCCCGCTGCGCTGGATCCTGCCGGCGCTGATCCTGGTCGCCTCCGCGGCCGGGGTGATCACGGCGGTGAGCCTGAAGGGCCGCTCCCCCGAGCTCTATGCCCAGATGGGCCGGCACCGCGACGCCGACCTGGCGCCCAGCGCGCAGAGCTGACCGGGCGACTACCCGAAGCTGACGTCGGCGGTCTGCACGGTGCCGGCCTCGCGGCCGGGCGCGCGCTGGAAGCCCCAGTAGAGGTTGGTGTGGGCGATCACCTGCTCGGGCGGCGGAGCGCCGTACTCGGTGAGGTCCTCGGTCGTGTGCGCGTCGGACACCAGAATCGCGTCGTAGCCGCGGGCCAGCGCACCGTGCAGCGTCGAGCGGACGCACATGTCGGTCTGCGCGCCGGCGACCACCAGCCGGCCGATTCCCCGCTCGGCCAGCACCTGATCGAGATCGGTGTCCTCGAACGAGTCGCCGAACGTCTTCGCGATCAGCGGCTCGGCGTCCTCACGGACCAGCTCGGCGACGTAGCGCCACTCCTCGCTGCCGATCGGCAGCCCGTCGTTCGAGTGCTGCACCCAGACCACCGGTACGTCCTCGGTCCGCGCCTTGTCCACCAGGGAGGCGACGTTGGCGATCACCTCGTCGCGGCGCGGCGAACCCGCCATCACCCCGTTCTGCACGTCGATGACCAGCAGCGCCGTGTTCGGTCGATCCGTGAGCGTCGTCATGAGTTCGACTGTAATGCCGAGGTCCGACAACGCCCGGTGAGAGCCGCGACGGCTGCGGCGACCAGGGCCAGCCCGACCACTGCGCCGACGGTCGCGGACCAGCCGCCCCCGATCCACGCGAAGCCGACCAGCCAGCCGATCACGGCCGAGCCGGTGTAGAACGCCACGTTGTAGAGGGCGGTTGCCTGCGCCCGACCGACGACGGCCCGGTGGCCGACCCAGGCCGAGGCCGTGGCGTGTGCGACGAACGCGCCGGCGGTGAGGATCAGCAAGCCGGCCACGACGAAGATCAACGAGGAAGCAAGGGTCAGCAGGACGCCGATGATCATCGTCAGCGTGCCGGCGACCAGCACCGGCCCGCGGCCGAACCGCGGCGCCCAACGGCCGACCAGCCGCGAGGAGACGGTCCCGGCGCCGTAGGCCGCGAAGATCAGTGAGGCGAGCACCGCCGGCAGGCCGAACGCCGGACCCTCCAGCCGGAAGCCGAGATAGTTGTACACCGCGACGAAACCACCCATGATCAACATCGGTTGGAGATAGAGCACCAGCAGCAGCGGATCGGACAGGCAGGCACGGACGCGTCCGGCGAGGTCGCGGATCGAGGGCCGGGACGGGGTATAGCGACGGGCCGGTGGCATCAGTCGGACGAACGTCGCCGCCGCGACGACGCAGAGCACCGCGACCACCGCCAGCGCCGGTCGCCAGCCGAACCCGGCGGCGAGCGGCCCGGCGACCAGCCGGCCGCAGGCGCCGCCGACGGTCGTCCCCGAGATGTACGCGGCCGCCGCCGCTGCCGTCTGGCCCGGCTCGACCTCGTCGTGCAGGTACGTCATGGCGAGCGCCGGCAGTCCGCCCAACGCCAGCCCCTCGACGAAGCGCAGCGCGAACAGGGTCTCCACATTCGGGCTGGCCGCGACCAGCACTCCGCCGACCGCGGCCGCGACGAGGGCGATCCGCATTGCTCGCAGCCGGCCGATCCGGTCGGCGACGACCGACCAGGGCAGCACGGCGAGCGCGACGCCCCAGGTGGCCAGCGACACCGACAGCGCGGCCTGGGACGGATCGATGGCCAGGCCCGCGGCGAGGGTGGGCAGCAGACCCTGTGGGGCGTACAGCTGCGCGAAGGTCGCGACCCCGGCGGCGCCGAGACCGAGCAGCATCCGTCGGTACGCAGGCGTGCCCGCCCGATAGCCGGTCCAGCCGGCGACCCGGCCGTCGATGCTGGCTGTCGCGACACTCACGATCCAGCACGCTATTCCGCGGCAAATCAGGGCACAAATGCATCGTTCAGCGATAAACCATACGATCCATGCATGAATGTCGACGAGCTGCAACGGATCGCCCGACTGCTGCCGGTGTTCGTCACGGTCGCCGAGACCGAGCAGGTGACCGTAGCGGCCGCGATCCTGCGGATGCCGCAGCCCACCGTGAGCCGCGCCGTCGCCGCACTCGGACGGCTGCTCGGCACGCCGGTCGTCGAGCGGGCGGGCCGGGGCATCGTGTTGACCGCGGCGGGACGCGCCCTGTTGCCGTACGCCCGGGCGGCGCTCGACCAGCTCGTGGCGGGGGTCGCCGCGGCGGGCGCGAGCGAGGCGGTGGGCCGGGGCGAGGTCGCGATCGCCTTCCAGAACATGCTCGGCGAGGCGGTGGTACCGGCCCTGATCAAGCGCTTCCTGGAGCGGTTCCCGGCTGCCGATTTCGCCCTGACGCAGGGGTCGCGGCAGCACTGCCTCAGCGCTCTCGACCACGGCGACTCCGCGGTCGCGCTCGTCGCCGCACCGTCCGGACGGGCCGATCTGGTCACCATCGACCTCTACACCGAACCGGTCTTCCTCGTGGTGCCACGCCGGCACCGGCTGGCCGAGCGGGACCGGGTGTCACTGACCGCGATCCTCGGTGAGGAGTTGATCGTGCTGAAGCGGGGCTACGGGCTGCGGCTGATGATCGAGGAGTTGTTCGCCACCCTGTCCGCCGAGCCACGGATCGCCTTCGAGGCTGAGGACGCGCACACCGCCCGCGGTCTGGTTTCGGCCGGCCTCGGTGTCTCGATCCTGCCGTCCTTCCCCGCCGACCCCGAGGTGGTTCAGGTCCGGATCGACCACTCGCGGGCCATCCGGACGATCGGCGCGCTCGCCCGGCCGGGATCCACGACGCCATCCGTGGCTGCCTTCATCGACTTCCTGAGAACAAGCGGCGCAGCCGTGGCTGCCGGCGCGGTCGGCTCGTACGCGCGCCCCCTGGGGTCGGATTAAATGATCGCCATCCGGCCCTCGGGTTGACACAGTTGAAGGCGTGACCGTGACCTACGGCGTACGACTGCGCTGGGGTGAGCTGCCCCCGCTCGTCCGCGCCCGGATCGAGACGATCATCGGCGGCGGCTCGGTGGTCTCGGCCGTCTCCCAGCCCGGCGGGTTCTCGCCCGGCACGGCGGACCGGCTGGTCACCGCCGGCGGCCGGCGGGCGTTCGTCAAGGCGGCGAGCCCGGCCCAGAACGTCCGTACGCCGGACATGCACCGCCGAGAGGCAGGGGTGGTCGCCGCGCTGCCGACCAGCCCGCACCTGCCCGAGCTGCTCGGGACGTACGACGACGGCGAGTGGTTCGCCGCGATCTACGAAGACATCGAGGGCCGGCTCCCCAACACCCCGTGGCAACCGGCCGAGATCGAGGCGGCGGCGGCCGCGCTGACCGCCGTCGCCCGGCTGGGCACCCCCAATCCCGTGCCCGGCGTGGAGTCGCTGAGCGTCAGCTTCGCGCCCGAGTACGGCGGCTGGTCTCGGGTGCGCGCCGACCCACCGCCCGATCTGGATCCCTGGGCGCTCGACCGGCTCGACGAGTTGTGCGACTACGCCGAGCTCGGCCTCGCAGCGTTGGCCGGCGACTCGCTGGCGCACTGCGACACCCGGGCGGACAACCTCATCGTCCGCCCCGACGGGCGGATCGTCGTGATCGACTGGCCATGGGCCAGCGTCGGCGCAGCCTGGTTCGACCTGCTGTGCCTGGCGATCAACGTCGACTTCGTGGGCGGCGCGGACCCCGAGAGCCTGGTCGATCGCTGGCTTGGCGAGGTCGACCCTGACCGGATGTCCGGCGCGCTCGCCGGGCTGTGCGGCTATTTCATCGACGCAGCCCGGCAGCCGCCCCAGGTCGGACTGCCGACCCTCCGCGCGTTCCAGGCAGCGCAGGGAGTCTCGACGTTGCGCTGGCTACGCCGCCGGCTCGGCTGAGGCTCAGCGTCCGCCGGTGCCCGGCTGACCCTGATTCGGGACCAGTGCCAGTCCCCGGCTGACCGGTGCCGGTCTGGCCGGTCCCGATCTGGCCCGCGCCCGGCCCGTACCCGTAGCCCTGGTTCTGGCCGTAGACCAGCGAAGCCGGCGCCGGGTCGAAGTTCTCGACCGGCTTGCCGCTGAGGTACTTCTGCATGGCCGGCTTCCAGATGTCCTGGCCCGCGTCGCCGCTGCCGGAGCCTTCCAGATAGAGCCCGGTCGACGGCACGGTGTAGCCCTTCAGGCCGCGCTCGTAACCCGATGCGGTCCGGATGAACGGGGCCCTGGTGTTGTCGATGCTGATCATCGCGGCACCGGCGACCTGAGGCGTGTAGCCGACGAACCAGACCGCGGCGTTGCTGTCGATCGTGCCGGTCTTGCCGGCCTCGGGTCGGCCGTCACCGGTCAGCGCCCGCCGACCCGTGCCGCTCGTCATCACCTTCGACAGCAGGGAGCTCATCGTGTTCGCCACGTCACTGGAGATCACCCGCTGGCAGTTAGCGCCGGTCGCCGCACGGTTCGCTCCGCTGCTGTCGGTGATCTTGGAGACGATGATCGGATCGCAGTGGATGCCGCCGGAGGCGAACGTGGCGTACGCCTCGGCCATCGACAGCGGGCTCACCTCGACCGTGCCGAGGGTGAACGACGGCTTGTCGTCGTAGGAGCTGATCGGGGCGTCCGCCGTGCTGGACTCGACGCCGAGCTTCTCCGCCATCTTCGTCACGTCGCACATGCCGACCTTGAGCGCCAGCTGCACGAAGTAGGTGTTCACCGAGAACTCCGCGGCCTTGTTCATGTCCATCACGCCGTTGACGCCGGTGGAGTTGCTCACCTGCCAGTTGCCGGAGACGCTCGTCTGGCCGGCGCAACTGTCGAAGGTCGCGCCGGAGAAGTTCATCGTCGATTGCGCGTCGAACTGCTGCGACAGCGGAATCCCCTTCGCCAAGGCGGCCGCAGCGGTGAACGCCTTGAACGTCGAGCCGGCCTGGAACCCCTGCGCCCCGCCCATCGACGGTGGCACCGAGTAGTTCCAGTACGTCTGGCCCTTCTTGGTCTTGGTGCCCATCACCGGTCGACTCTGCGCCATCGCGACGATCATGCCCGTGCCGGGCTGGACCATGTCCATCGCCGCGATCACGGGGTCGGTCGCGCCGACGGCCTTGCTGACCTGCTTCTGCACGGTCTTCTGGGTCGCCGGGTCCAGCTCGGTCTGGATCGTCAGCCCACCCCGCTGGATGGTCTGCTGCCGCTGCTCGACCGTGCTGCCGAGGCTCGCGGTCTGCTCCAGCGAGCGGTAGACGTAGTCACAGACGAACGGGTACTTCGTGCCCTGGCAGCCGTTGAGCGTCCGCTTCGCCTTCGAGGCGTCGAACTTGGTCGCCTTCGCCTTCGCCACCGCGGCCGGGGTCGCCGCACCGAGTTCGGCCATCCGGTCCAGCACCACGTTGCGTCGGGCGATCCCGGCATCGCGGTTGGTCACCGGGTCGTACCCGTTCGGGTTCTGCACCAGCCCGGCGAGCATGGCCGCCTGCGGCAGGGTCAACTTGGCCGCGGTCGTGCCGAAGTAGTGCTCGGCGGCGACCTCGATGCCGTAGGCGCCGTCGCCGTAGTAGGCGATGTTCAGGTAGCGCTCGAGAATCTGGTCCTTGCTGAGTGTCTTCTCCACCGAGACCGCGTAGCGCAGCTCGCGGAGCTTGCGCTGGTAGCTGGTCGAAGTGGCTTCCTTCACCGCCGCCGCGTCGCCGCTCTGCTTCGCTGCCTCCAGGGTCACCATCTTCACGTACTGCTGGGTGAGCGTTGATCCGCCTTGGGTCACGCCGCCCGCGAAGAGGTTCGTGATGAAGGCCCGGAGGGTGCCCTGCGCGTCCAGCGGGCCATGCTCGTAGAACCGATGGTCCTCGATGGACACGATCGCCTGCCGCATCACCGGCGAGATCTTGTCGAGCCCGACGTACACCCGGTTCTCGTCGTAGAAGTACGCCAGCACGTGGCCGTTCGCGTCCAGCACCTTGCTGCGCTGGCTCTGGGCCGGCGGGTCGAAGGCCAGCCCCAGGTCGCCGATGCCGGCCTGGGCTGCCTTGGCGCCGGCGGTCGCGCCACCGATTGCGGGCAGCGCGATAGCGGCGACCAGCAGGCCGCAGAGCGCGCTGATCAACACGAAAAGACCACTCGCGCGAAGGAGCGCGACCGGTCGGGACGGACGAGGGCGTGGAGAATTCATCAACTAGGCCAACCCCCCGCAGCCGCGATCCGTTCCCGATCCGGCCTGTGACGTGTTCCTGTGACCTGGGTCGCCCGTCGCCACGCTGGCGACGGCCCCGAATAGGCTGGGCGGATGCCTCGGACCATCGCCACCACGAACTCCGTCGGCCTCGACGAGCTGCTGGAGTTCGTCCGACCGCGCCACCAGCTACTGCTCGCCACCACCCGGGCCGACGGCCGGCCTCAGCTGTCGCCGGTCACCGGCGGGGTCGATCCCGACGGCCGGATCGTGATCTCGTCCTATCCGGGCCGGGCCAAGACGGTGAATGCCGAGCGCGACCCGCACGTCTCGGTCTGTGTCCTCTCCGACGACTTCGGCGGCGCTTGGGTGCAGGTCGACGGCGACGCGGAGGTGCTGCACATGCCGGCGGCCGAGGATGCGCTGGTGGAGTACTTCCGGTGCATCTCCGGCGAGCACTCGAACTGGGCGGAGTATCGCGAGGCCATGCGCGTGCAGAACAAGTCATTGATCAGGATCACCCTGACGCGCTGGGGCCCGATCGCGACCGGCGGCTTCCCGGCCGACGTGGCCGCCCGGTTGGACGGCTGAGCACGGGCTCGCCGGACCGACGATGGAGAGTGTGACCAAGAACCGCCAGACGCTCGGGGTGCTGCGGGACATGATCGCTCGCGGTTACGGCGACGACCTCGTGCCGGACGGCCCGAGCTCGGATGACCGGCGCTGGGCCGACGAGCTCGGGCACGGCTGGTTCAACGTGGCCTATGTGATCCGGCTCCGCGACGGTCGCCGGGTGGTGCTCAAGATCGCACCGCCGCCGACGGTGCCGGTGATGACGTACGAGCGCGGGGCGATGCGGACGGAGATCGCGGCCTTGCAGTTGATCAAGGAGTCGACGAGCGTCCCGGTCCCGACGGTGGACTTCGCCGACCTGAGCCACGAGCTGTGCGACGCCGACTACTTCTTCATGCCGTACGTCGATGCGGACAATCTCGGGGTGGTGGCCGACTCGCTGCCGGCGGAGCAGCTGATCGCGTACAACGAGAAGATCGGCGCCCTCAACCGCGAGCTGAACACGATCCGCGGTGATCATTTCGGGATGTTCGCCGGACCGGCGGGCGACGCCGGCTGGCGCGACGCGTTCTGCTCGATCGTCGAAGACGTACTCGTCGATGGCGAGCGGCGGGCCGTCGATATCGGACGGGACTATCGCGTGATCCGGCGACTGCTCGACGAGCACGCGCCGGCCCTGGACGAGGTCACCGAACCGCAGTACGTCGAGTGGGACCTGTGGAACAGCAACGTGATGATCCGCGACGGCGAGATCGTCTGCGTCATCGACCACGAGCGCCCGTTCTTCGGCGACCCGCTGATGGAGGCCGGATTCGTGGCGACTCAGCTGCCGGCGTTCGGCGACTCCGTCGCGTTCATGCGCGGGTACGGCTGGGCGGAGCTGAACGAGGTCCAGCGGATCCGGCGCCGGCTCTACAGCCTGCACCTGGCCCTGATCATGGTGATCGAGACCGTTTACCGCGGGCACACCGACCGGATCGGGTACGACTGGGGCCGGGCCCGGCTGGACGAGGTGCTGGCCGGCTTCGGCCGGCCGGGGTCCTGAGCACCCGTCTCGACCGAACCGCCGCCCTCGGTGAGCAACCGATCGGCCGGCTGCTGTGGCACACCTGCTCCCAGACCACTCTGTCGGTCGGGATCTATGGCGTCTACGCACTGACCAACGCCTGGTTCGTCGCGCGTGGAGTCGGCGCCACCGGCCTGGCCGCGGTGAATCTGGTCGCGCCGGTGCTGCTGATCCTCGGCGCGGTCTCCACCACCGTCGGCGTCGGCGGCGCGTCGCTGGTCTCGCGCCGTCTGGGAGCTGGTGACCCGAACCGCGCGGCCAGATCCGCCGGGACGGCGTTCACGGTCTACTGGAGCATCGCCGTCGTGGTCACCCTGCTGGGACTGGTCTTCCTCGAGCCGCTGCTCACCGTGCTGGGCGCCGACGACTCGACCCGGCCGCTCGCTCGCGACTATGCGGTGATCATCATCGCCGGGGCGATCGTGGCCACCGGCTTCTCGAGCCTGGTCAGGGCGGAGGGCCGGATGCGCTTCTCCACGATGTTGTGGGTGGTCCCCGTGCTCACCCAGATCCTGTTGGATCCGCTGCTGATCTTCGGCGCCGGGCTGGGGGTGCGCGGCGCGGCGTTCGGCACGGTTGGCGGCCAGCTGGTGTCGGCGGCCATGAGCGTATGGTTCTTCTTCGTCCAGCGGAACCGGCCCTACCGGATCAGGCTGACGGATCTGCGGCCACGGCTCGGGACCATTGGCGAGCTGGTCGCGATCGGCGCCCCGTCGTTCCTGGCGGGATTCGGTGCGACCCTGCTCGCCGTTCTGGTGAACAACCTGCTGGCCGGCTCCGGCGGGGTGGTCGCGCTGGCGGCGTTCGCGCTGTGCAGCCGGCTGCAGACCTTCGTCGCCATGCCCCAGCTGGGGATCGCTCAAGGCCTGCAGCCGATCGTCGGGTTCAACACCGGTCGCGGACAGGCGGACCGGGCGGGCCGCGCGAGAGTGCTCGCGCTGCGCGCCACCGTGATCTACGGCGCGGTCGCTGCACTGCTCGTCGCGCTGGCGGCGCCGATCCTGGTGGGCGCGTTCGTCGACGACCCGGCGGTGCTCGCCACGGCCGTGCCGGCACTCCGGATCATCGCCGTCGGGTTCGCGGTCGCCGGAGTTGCTCCCCTGCTGTCCGCCTACTTCCAGGCGATCGGGTCGCCTCGACCCTCATACCTGATCTCGGTCGGCACCCTGGTGCTGATCAAGGTCCCGCTCGTGCTGTTGCTCGGCCGGCTCGGACTGACCGGGCTGTGGATCAGCCTGCCGCTCGGCGAGCTCTTGGCGGCCTTCGCCGCGTACCTTGTCTGGCGGTCCTCGGCTCAGTCCTTCTCGCGCAGCTCCAGCCCGACCTGATCGGCGTCGATCTGGTTCAGCGCCTGCTCCAGCACGCCGAACGGGTACGTCCCGAGGTCGCGGATCCGCAGCAGTTCGTCGCGCTGGGCGTTCAGCAGCTGGATCCGCAGGGCGCGACGCTCGGCCCGCTGCGCCGGCGTCTCGGCCCAAGGGCCGTCCCGGCCGATGCCGTCCAACACGGCTCGGGCAGCGTCCAGGGTCTCGGTCGAGAACGGCTCCCCGTCCGGCCGGCGCAACTCGGGATCGTCCAACCGGGCACTGGCCGCGTCGACCAGGTCGGCACGGAGTGCCGTCGGAGTGTCCTCGTCGACGTGACCGTGGTGCGCCAGACCGAGCCGGCGGGCGAGCCAGCCGAGGGTGCCGCCCTGGATCAGTAGCGTGCCGGCGGCCACGGTGAATGCGATCAGCACCAGGATGTCCCGCTGCGGGATGTCCCGATCCAGCGACTGGGCGGCCGCCAGGGTCACCGCACCACGCATGCCGGCCCAGACCAGGATCACGCCCTCACGCCAGCCCAGTCGCTGGTCGGCCAGGTAGTCCAGGTCCGCCAGCGCCCGAGAGACTCTTGTCTGGAACTGCTCGGTGCGCTGCTCGACCCGGGCCGCCTGCTCCTCCGGCGAGCTGCCGGGGCGCACCGGTGGTGGACGCGTGCCCAGCTCGGACATCCGGTCCTGCGCGCTCTCGATCCGGGTCCGGGTGCTCCCCGAGCGGCGTTCTCGGCGGCGCAGCAGCCACAGCGACCACGCGACGAACACCGATCGGACCGCGATGATCATCACGAAGGCCAGCGCCGCGATCGCCACCGCGCCGCCGACGCTGCCGTGCTCGGCACGAACCTGATCGATCACGGTGTGCATCTCGAGACCCATGGTCAAGAAGATGAAGCTCTCCAGCAGCAGTTCCAGGGTCCGCCAGACTGCCCGCTCGGTGATCCGGTCCTCCGGCCGCAGATACTTCGGCGAGCCATGGCCCGTGACCAGCCCCGCGGTCACTGCGGCGACCAGACCGGACGCACCCAGATGCTCGGCGGGCAGGAACGCGACGAACGGCACCACCAGCGAGACCGCCACGCTCGACGTGGCCTGCCGCAGCCGGGAGCGGACCACCAGGTTCAGCTTGCCCACCGCGAATCCGATGGCGACGGCAACGACGACCGCGTACACGAAGTCGACCATCACATGCCGCCAGACGATGGTCACCCCGACCGCAGCCACCGCGGACCTCAGCAGAACCAGCGCCGACGCGTCGTTCAGCAGGCTCTCGCCCTCCAGCACGGTGACGATCCGGGACGAGACGCCGGCCTTGCGGACGATACCGGTGGCCACCGCGTCGGTCGGGCTGATGATCGCGCCGAGCGCGATAGCGAGCGGCAGCCCGATCCCGGGCAGCAGCCGGTTCACCAGCAGACCGATGGCGATCGCGGACGCGAAGACCAGCACCACCGACAGCCCGGAGATGATCCGGAAGTCGCGGCGGAATTCCATTGTCGGCATGCTCACTGCGGCCGAGTACAGCAACGGCGGCAGCACGCCGCCGAGAATGACCTCCGAGGGGATATCGACCGTGCCGGTGACCCGCAGATAGCTGACGATCACGCCGAGCAGCACGAGCAGCAGCGGCGAGGCGACCCCGATCCGGGGCGCGAGCGCGTTCACCGCGACGATGGCGACCACGCCGAGCACGGCGACGATCAGCAGGTTCATGGCCGCTATTCTGGCGGTCGCCCATCCGGGTCCGATTCGCGTTCCGCATCGAGCGTGTGCCAGACCGGGCCGCCCGCCAGGCCGCGGATCTGCGGGCGATCGGGATGCGGCAACGCCGCCTGCACGATGGCCGGCAGATGGGCCAGCGGCTTGCTGGCCTGCTCGTCTCGCCAGGCGCGGCGAAGCCGACCCCGCTCCTCGAGGTCGAGCTGGGTCAGGACGTGTCCGATCGCGGCCAGGATCGAACCGCGCAGCAGCCAGGAGGAGTTGTTCGGCTCCGCCTCGGTGATGATCAGCTCGGACACGATGGCCTGCGTCTCGCGAAGCACGTCAAGGCTGTGCTCGAGCCGCCGCTCGACATCTTCCTCGCGTCCGCCGGCCTCGGCGATGACCAGCTCGCCGAATCCGTTGACGCAGTCGGCCAGGTCGTCGAGGACGACGGCGAACGCCGATCGCAGCTCCTCGCCGTACGGGTCGTCCGGCGAGTCACCGATCGGCACCTCGGTCCGCATGACCACGAACAGGGCCTGGACGCCGATCAGGCAGCTCTCCAGCGTCGCGAGCCCACTCGAGAGCACCGGTGCGATGTCCGCGGTTGCCACCGCGCGAGGGTTCAGCCGTCGGCTGTCGACGAGCGACTCGATGATCTCCCGAGTGCGATCGATCCGCCGATCGGCGGCCCGGACCTCGTCGGACCAGCCCGTGATGCGTCCTTTGGACACCGGGCCGGAGCGCAGATCGGCCGCGGCTGCGCGGAGCGGGCCGGCGAGCGCTTCCGCGGTGTCGCGGAGCGCCGATTCGGCCGACCTGGTCGGCATGGCCGGCGGATAGAGGAGATTGAACGCGATCCCGACCCCGGCACCGATGAACGTGTTGAGGACCCTGATCTCCGCAGCGATCGCCGGGTTCGCCACCGCCAGGATCAGCATCGCGCTGATCGGCGTCTCCAGCGCCTGCTCGCCGAGCCGGAGCACCCGCCCGAGCAGCAGAGACGCGGCGATCACCACCGCCAGGCTCCACCAGGTGAGCCCGATCCAGGTCGAGAGCAGGGCCGCCACCAGCACGCCGCCCAGCACGGCGCCGACCCGCACTGCGCCCATCTTCAGCGTGGAGAACGCGGAGGCCTGCATCACGAGCAGTGCGGTCAGTGCGCCGGTCAGGTCGACGGCGCCGCGGGTCAACAGCAGAGTGAGCAGATACGCGACGACGGCGGCGGCCGTGAGCCGGAAGGTCGACACCAGGGTCGGACGCAGTCGGTACGGTACGTCGCGCCAGCTCGTCGGGTGACCGGGCCAGACGAAGCCGGCCAGCCGATCCCACCAGGCCCGGCTCACCGCTTCGTCGTTGGTCATGATCGGATCAGCGGAGTGCGGTCCGGACCAGGTCGGCGCTGATCGCGTCCGCGGTCACCAGCACTCTCTCGCGAAGCTCGGCCGGGCGTTCGGACCGGGTCGTCGAGACGTTGATCGCGGCAACGACGGCCCGATCGGCGTCCCGGACCGGCGCGGCGAGCGAGAAGAGCCCGGCCTCGAGCTCTTGGTCGACCTCGGCCCAACCCTGCTCGGCGATCCCGGCGAGTGTTCTCCGCAGGGTCGGCACATCGTGCATGGTCCGTGGGGTGGGCGGGGTGAGGTCGGCGGCCTGGAAGTACGCGTCCAGCTCGGCCGGCGGGAGGTACGCCAGCAGTACCCGGCCCATCGACGTCGCGAAGGCCGGGAACCGGGTGCCGACGGTGATCCCCACGGTCATGATCCGGCGGGTCGCGACCCGAGCGACGTACGCGATCTCGGTGCCGTCCAGCACCGCCGCCGAGGTGGACTCGCCGACCTCGGCCGACAACTTCTCCAGGTGGGGTTGGGCGAGCTGGGGCAGCCCGAACCCCGACAGGTACGCCGTGCCGAGCCGGAGCACGTGCGGAGTCAGCTCGAACGACTTGCCGTCGGTACGGACGTACCCCAGTTCGACCAAGGTGTGCAGAAAGCGGCGGGCCGCGGCCCGGCTGATCCCGGCCGCGACGGCGACCTCGCTGAGGGTCAGCCGCGGCCGGTCGGCGTTGAACGCGGTGATCACGCTCAGCCCGCGGGCCAGGGACTGGACGAACTCCTCGGCCATGATCAGCTGCGATGTTCGAGTCGACGCAGTTGGACATCCACTCGTGCCTGCAGCTCGTCGAACGAGATCCCGCATGTCTCGGTGACTACCGCGCCCTCGGGTCCCACCAGGAATGTCGCCAGATCCGTGTAGACCCGGCTGACGCATCCGACGCCGGTCAGCGGATAGCTGCAGGACTCGACGAGCTTCGAGGTGCCCTGCTTGGTGAACAAGGTCATCATCACGAACACGTCCTTGGCGCCGATCGCCAGATCCATCGCGCCACCCACGGCCGGGATGGCGTCCGGCGCTCCGGTGTGCCAGTTCGCCAGGTCACCGCCCGCGGAGACCTGGAAGGCACCCAGCACACAGACATCGAGGTGGCCGCCGCGCATCATGGCGAACGAGTCGGCGTGATGGAAGTACGCCGTCCCCGGCAACTCGATCACCGGCACCTTGCCGGCGTTGATCAGATCGGGATCGATCTCGTCGCCGACGGCCTCGCGGCCCATGTTGAGCATGCCGTTCTCGGTGTGCAGGATGACGCCCGACTCGGGCGTCAGGTAGTTCGCCACGGTCGTCGGCTGGCCGATGCCGAGATTCACGTATGCGCCGGCCGGGATCGCGGCCGCGACCGCCTCGGCGAGCTCGTCCTTGGTCCGCGGGCCGCGGTCGGTGTGCTCGACCGTCGCCTCCAGCGCGATGACACTCATGCTGGCTCCTTGTTGCTCGTGGCGCCGAGATCGACGATCCGGTCGACGAAGATGCCCGGCGTGACGACGACCTCGGGGTCGATGTCGCCGATCTCGACCACTCGGCGGACCTCGGCGATCGTCGTGGCCGCCGCGGTGGCCATCACCGGCCCGAAGTTTCGGGCCGTCTTGCGGTACGTCAGGTTGCCCATCTTGTCGCCGACGTACGCCCCGATCAGTGCGACGTCGCCGGAGATCGGGTACTCGCAGACGTACGTCCGGCCGTCGATCTCCCGGGTCTCCTTGCCCTCGGCCAGCGGCGTACCGACTCCGGTCGGGGAGAAGAACGCACCGATCCCGGCGCCCGCCGCCCGCATCCGCTCAGCCAGGTTTCCCTGCGGGACGACCTCCAGCTCGATCTTGCCGGCGCGGTAGAGACCGTCGAAGACCCAGGAGTCGGACTGCCGCGGGAACGAACAGATCATCTTGCGAGACCTGGCCGGCCGCGAGCAGCGCGGCCAGCCCGGTATCGCCGTTGCCGGCGTTGTTGCTGACCACGGTGAGATCGTCGGCCCCCTGCCGGATCAGCGCGTCGATCAGCGTGACCGGCATGCCGGCCATCCCGAAGCCGCCGATCAGCACCGTCGAGCCGTCGGCGATGTCGGCGACCGCTTCGTCGGCGCGCTCGAAGATCTGCACCCGACTCATACCCGATTCCTTTCTGTGGCAAGGTTCTCCACCACGACAGCCAGCGCCTGACCGACCCCGATGCAGATGGCCGCCACGCCCCAGCGTTGCCGCTCGGTGATCAACCGCTTCACCAGGGTGCCGAGGATCCGGCCGCCGGAGGCGCCGAGCGGGTGGCCGATCGCGATCGCCCCGCCCCGGGCGTTCACCAGCTCCGGATCGATCCCCCAGGCGTCCACGCAGGCCAGCGACTGGACGGCAAACGCCTCGTTCAGCTCGACCGCGCCGACGTCCGACCAGTCGACACCGGCCCGTTTCAGCGCCAGGTTCGCCGCCTCCGCCGGGGCGAAGCCGAAGAGCTGAGGCTCCAACGCGTAGCTGCCCCGGCCGGCGATCCGGGCCAGCGGGTCGGATCCGATCCGGTTCGCGGCGGCCTGGGAGCCCAGCAGCACCGCGGAGGCGCCGTCGTTCAGCGACGATGCATTGCCGGCGGTGATCGTGCCATCGGTCCGGAAGGCGGGCTTCAGCTTGGCCAGGGTTTCCGGAGTGCTGCCGGGACGGATCGTCTCGTCGCGGGCGAGCTCAGTGCCCGGGACACCGATCACCAGATCGTTGTAGAAGCCCTCGTCCCAGGCCGCGGCCGCGAGCCGGTGGGACCGGGCGGCGAACTCGTCCTGTCGCTCCCGGGAGATGGCGAACTTCTCCTGCAGCTGCTCGTTGCACTCGCCGAGGCTGACCGTCCACTCGCTCGGCATCCGCTTGTTCACCAGCCGCCAGCCGAGGGTGGTGGACACCGCCGCCAGGTCGCCGGCCGGGTAGGCCCGGGACGGCTTCGGCAGCACCCAGGGCGCCCGGGTCATCGACTCGACGCCACCCGTGATCACGATGTCCGAGTCGCCGGTTTCGATGGTCCGCGAGCCGATCATCGCCGCGTCCAGGCTGGAGCCGCAGAGCCGGTTGACGGTGGTCGCCGGCACGCTGACCGGCAGCCCGGCGAGCAGGACGGCCATCCGGCCGACGTTGCGGTTCTCCTCTCCCGCCCCGTTGGCGTTGCCCCAGACCACCTCGCCGACGTCGGCCGGGTCCAGCTCCGGCGTCTTGGCCAGCAGGCCGGTCAGCGCGGTGGCCGCAAGGTCGTCCGGGCGGACCTCGGCCAGTCCTCCGCCGAGCTTGCCGAACGGGGTCCGGACGGCGGCGTACACGAAGGCGGATGTCATCGGCTGCTCCATCGAGTCACTGTGTTCGCTGTGCGAACATCTGTTCTTTCTACGAACACAGTTTAGGATCGAGCATGGTGCCGGGTCAATCGAGTGACGATGTGATGCGCTTCGCATTCCGCGGCGGGATCTGGACCTGGCGCGGGCCGGCGCCCTGGTTCTTCGTCACCGTGCCGGACGAGATCAGCGCGGAGCTGGCGGCGGCTTCGGCGATCGTCAGCTACGGCTGGGGGATGATCCCGGTCTCGGTGGTCCTCGGTCGGAGCCGTTGGGCGACCTCGCTCTGGCCCAAGGACGAGGCGTACGTCCTCCCGCTGAAGGCCGCCGTCCGGCGGGCCGAGCGCATCGACGAGGGCGATCAGGTGGACGTCGAGCTGATCGTCGAGATCACAAGTCGCTGATGTCGGCCAGCACCTCGTTGGCGATCCGGAATGCGCTGTTGGCACTCGGCACGCTGCAGTAGATCGCCGACTGGAGCAGTACCTCGCCGATCTCGGCCCGGGTCAGTCCGTTGCGCAGCGCCGCCCGGACGTGCATCGCCAGCTCGTCGTGGTGGCCACCGGCGATCAGTGCGGTCAGCGTGATCATGGAGCGACTCCGCCGGTCCAGGCCCGGCCGGGTCCAGATCGAGCCCCAGGCGTACGTCGTGATCAGTTCCTGAAAATCCCTGGTCAGGTCGGTGATGGCAGCGTTCGCCCGGTCGACGTGATCATTGCCGAGCACCTCGCGACGAACCGTCATCCCGGCCTCGTACGTCGCCCGCAGGGTGTCCACCGGCTCCGCCGCCGCGGCCGTGTGCGGCCGACCCGACAGGTGCTCGTCGATCAGCTCGGCGACCAGCTCCGGAGCCTCGGCGGCAGCCAGGTGGGCGACCTGATCGAGGATGATCAACTGCCCGTGCTGGACACCCAGCGCGATCTCCTCCAGCAGTGCCGGCGGGGTCGCGACGTCCTCGTCGCCGGCGATCGCCAGCACCGGCACGCCGATCTCCCCGAGCCTGCTGCGCACGTCGAACTCTGCCAGCGCCTCGCATACCTGGGCGTACCCTTCGCGGTCCGTGTCCTGCAGTGCGTGCAGCAACCCGGTCGCCACCTCGGGATGCCGGGACAAGAAGCCGTCGGCGAACCAGCGCTCGGCCGATGACGCGATCATGATCGGCGTGCCTGACCGGCGCACCTTCTCGGCCCGCTCGTACCAGCCGTTCTGCTCGCCGATCTTGGCGCCGGTGCAGAGCAGCACGGCACCGACCAGCCGGCCGGGCTGGTCGAGCGCGAGCTGCAGGCCGACCGCGCCCCCCACCGAATCACCTGCGTAGCAGAAGGTTCCGCCCGTCTCGGACCGTTCGGTCAGCACGCTCTCGACCAGCTCGAGGACGCCGGCCGCCAGCTCGGCCAGGCTGAACGGGTCCCCGACCGCCCGGTTGCGGCCGTGTCCGGGCAGGTCCCAGGCGACCAGGTGGTAGCGGGCCGCAAGGCTGCGGGCCGCGTTCGACCAGAGCGTGGTCGAGGACGTGCCGAGGGAGGGGCCGAGCACGAGCAGCGGACCGGCCGACGGTTCGCTCAGCTGAACCGCGGTGATGCGCGGGATGGTCACCCGATCTCCTCCAGCAGGCCCCGGCCGCGCCGTACGGCGGCTTCGACAACCAGGGCGCTGGCACCACGGTAGTCGTCGCCGGGCGTTCCATCGAGAACTTTGATCATCGATCGTTGCTCGGCGTCCACCCCGGTCGCAGCCGCCAGATTCGCCGCCATCCGGGTCGGGTCGACGACGAGCCCGGACAGCAGGTCCGTGGCCTGCGAGGCAGCCGTCACCGTCCGCCGGCCGAGGTCGCGCAGCGTCGCCCACTCGACGTGCCAGGCGCCGTCCGGCCGCTCGTCGACGGTGGACGCCGAGGCCAGGTGGAGCGTCGCCGCCAGTCCCGGCGTGGCCAGCGCTGCCCGGCGGATCAGCACCGACAGCACAGGATTGCGCTTGTGCGGCATTGTCGACGAACCGCCGCCGCTCCCCTCGGCCAGCTCGCCGATCTCGGGCCGGGACAGCGTGGCGACATCGGCCGCGAGGTGCCCGTAGCCGTCGGTCGCCGTGACCAGCGCGTCGGCGATCGCGGTGAACGGACCACGTGCGGTGTGCCAGGGCGTCCGGGTGGGTAGCCCCAGCGAGCTCGCCGTTGCCTCGACGAGGTGCCAGGACACCGCCGCGGGGTCGTGCAGCCCACGGAGCCGGGCAAGCTCGGCGGAGGCCGCCAGGGTGCCGGCCGCGCCGCCCAGCTGCACAGCCAACCTGCCACGGGCGCACGCCAATGTGTCGGCGGCATCGAGCACGCCGGCCAGCCAGCCGGCGACCTTCACTCCGAACGTGATCGGCACGGCGTGCTGGGTGAGCGTACGTCCGACCTGCGGCGTGTCCCGGTGGCGTTCCGCGAGCATGATCAACAGCTCGGTCTGCCGGCGCTGCTCGGTGTCGAGCCGATCCGCGACGTCGCGCAGACACAGCACGAGCCCGGTGTCGATCACGTCCTGACTGGTCAGTCCGCGGTGCAGCCAGCGGGCCGGCTCCGCCGGTAGACGATCGCGAAGCAGACCGACCAGGCCGATCACCGGGTTGCCGCCGCCCTCGGCACTCGCCGCCAGGCCCGGCACGTCGCCCGGGCCGACCAGGCCGGAGACCGGATGCCGGGCATCCGCGGGCGCGATCCCGGACTCGACCAGCGCGGCCAGCCAGGCCGCCTCGACGGCCTCCATCGCACGGAGCCAGGCCTCGGCCGTGAGGAGTGAGCCGGCGCGCTCGTCACCGGGCCAGAAGAGATCGGTCACGGGGCCCGCCACTGCCGGCCGCAAACTCCACCGAATGCGGGAATTTGCGGCCGCGGGGGACGATCCCCGGCAGACGACGAGAAGAGCACCCGATCAGTGTCCCGGATACCGCAGGAAGACCGTCTCCCGCTCCCCCTGCAGCCGGACGTCGAACCGGTAGCCGGTCGGCTCGGCGGCGGTGATCACCGTCGCCCGATCATCGTCGGAGAGCGTTCCCAGCAAGGGATCCGCGATCAGCGCCACCTCATCATCCGGCAGGTAGGCCCGGGTGAACAACCGGTTGGTGAGTCCGCGCGCAAAGATCGTGATCATGAAGAACGCGGCCTTGCCGGGCCCGGCCGGCCCGGGACGTACGGTCGTAAAGGTGTAGTCCCCGTTCCCGTCGGTCGAGGCGCGGCCCCAACCGGTGAACGTCCAGCCATCCCGGTGGAACGACCCTTCCTGCTGGACGACGGCCCCACTCTCGTCGGCCTGCCACAGCTCGAGGATCGCGTCCGGGACCGGATCGCAGGCACCATCCGTGACCCGGCCGTGCAGCCGGATCGCGCGGACCGAGCCGGGCGGCACCAGCTCGTTGTCACCGTCGAACGGCAGCGCGTACCCGAAGAACGGCCCGACGGTCTGGCCAGGAGTGGGCGCAAGCTTGCCGGGCACCACCTCGCGATCGGTCGTCGGTGTCGCCATCAGTGCTCCTCCCCCTCTTCCATCCGGGTCCGGTTGCTGCCGGTCAGCACGATGTTCCAGCGATAGCCGGTCGCCCACTCGTGCTGGGTGACCTCGTGGTCGTACGTCGCCACCAGCCGGTCCCGGGTCCGCTCGTCGACGATGGACTGGTAGATCGGGTCGAGGGCGAACAGTGGATCACCCGGGAAGTACATCTGGGTGATCATCCGCTGAGTGAAATCGGTGCCGAACAAGGAGAAGTGGATGTGCGCCGGGCGCCACGCGTTGTGGTGGTTCTTCCACGGATACGGTCCGGGCTTGATCGTGGTGAAGCGGTACTCGCCGTTCGCACCCGTCAGGCAGCGACCGACGCCGGTGAAGTTCGGGTCGATCGGGGCCGGGTGCTGATCACGCTTGTGGATGTAGCGCCCGGCGGCGTTGGCCTGCCAGATCTCCACCAGCTGACCGGCCACCGGCCGACCGTCGCCGTCGAGCACCCGGCCGGTCACCACCATCCGCTCGCCGACCGGCTCGCCGCCGTGCTGGATGGTCAGATCGGCCTCCAGCGCGTGCACGTCGCGGTGCCCGAAGCACGGCGAGAACAGCTCGATCTCCTCCGGGTCCGCATGCCGCAGATCCTTGGTCGGATGGCGCAGGATGCTGCTCCGATAGGGCGAATAGTCCCAGCGCGGCTGCAGCTCCTCGATCCCGGATCGACCGTAGTCGTCGATGATCGCGCCCATCTCCGCGCTCAGCTCGCGCTGGGTCGCCGTCGCACTGTCCGGATCGGTCGGCACGGACGGATCGAAGGACTCCGTCGCGTCGGCACTGAAGGGTGTCGTCGTCACGGTAGGACTGTACGAAATCTGGACCATCCCGGTCATCCTCTCGGTTCTGCTCAGTGCACGTCATTCGAACCCGGCGCGAGCCGCGCGATCAGTTGGTGACCAGCTGGCTGCCACCGCGGACCGAGCCGGCCGGCCGCTCGCCCAGCTCCGCAGTGGGGACGTCCTTGGTCTCCCTCGCGGTCAGCGCCGACGACCGAGGCGATCAGCGCGATCACCGCGGTGAAGATCGCCGTCACCACCCAACCGCCGACCTTGACGCCACCGAGCGCGGTCACGATGGTCGGCGCGAAGCCCGCCATCATGAAGCCGACCTGGGTGCCGAGCGCGACGCCGGAGAACCGGACGTTGCGCGGTGAACATCTCGCCGTAGAAGGACGGCCAGACGGCGTTGGCGGCGGCGTACCCGCAGGAGAAGGTGAGGATCGCCAGGGCGAAGCTCAGGACGGTGTTCCCGGAGCTCATCGACAGCAGGTAGAACGGCATCAGGACCGCCGAGGACAGGGCGCCGTAGATGAACACCGGCTTGCGGCCGATCCGGTCGGCCAGCTTGCCGAACAACGGCTGGGTGATCAGTGCGGCGGCGTTCGCAGCGACCACGAGCCACAGCGTGAGGGCGGCGTCCAGGCCGACCGTCTTGCCGTACGCGAGTGCCAGGTTGCCGAACACGGTGGAGACGGCGGCGATGAACGCGCAGCAGACCACCCGGATGACGTCACGCCAGTGCTCCTTGAGCAGCGGGACGATCGGCAGCTTGGCGATCTCGCCCTTCTCCTGGGCCTCCACGAAGGTCGGCGTCTCGTGCAGCGACCGCCGGATGAAGAAGGCGACGACGACCACCAGCGCGCTGAGGAAGAACGGGATCCGCCAGCCCCAGCTGTACTGGGCCGCGTCGGGCAGCGCGACCACCGGGATGAACGCGAACGCGGCGAGGATCTGGCCGCCCTGGGTGCCGGTCAGGGTCCAGGAGGTGAAGAAGCTGCGCCGGTCGTCCGGAGCGTGCTCCAGGGTCAGCGAGCTGGCGCCGGCCTGCTCGCCCGCGGCGGACAGGCCCTGCAGCACCCGGCAGAGGACGAGCAGGACGGGCGCCCACCAGCCGATCTGGGCGTAGGTCGGCAACAGGCCGACCGCGAACGTCGCGCACCCCATCAGCACGAGGGTGAACATCAGCACCTTCTGCCGGCCGATCCGGTCGCCGAAGTGGCCGAGGATGATCGCGCCGATCGGGCGGGCGATGTACGCGATCCCGAAGGTGGCGAACGACATCACCAGCGCCGAGGCATCGGCAGCCGGGGAAGAACACGTGCGGGAAGATCAGCGCCGCTGCGGAGCCGAACAGGAAGAAGTCGTAGTACTCGACCGCGCTGCCCATGAAGCTGGCCAGGGCGGCCTTCCGTGGTGTTCTCGTGATGGTTGCTGAGCTCGACATCGAACCCTCCTTTGGGTCTGTGGGATGCGGGGCCGTTCGTTCTGATGGATGGAGCCGTGCTGATGGGTGCTGATGGATGTGAATGGTCAGTGCGACTCGACGCCGAGCAGCCGGGTGAAGCTGTCGAACATGCGGTCGACGTCCGGTTGGATGCCGGTGACCAGGGCGAAGGTGTCGGCGGCCTGATGGACCGCCATGTGGCCGCCGTTCAGGGTGCGGCAGCCGGCATTCCGTGCGGCTCGGAGCAGCGCGGTGTCGAGCGGGCGATAGACGATGTCGGCGACCCACAGCCCGGGGTGGAGCAGACCGGCGTCCAGCGGCACACCGGGATGGTCGGCCATTCCGATCGGGGTGCAGTGCACCAGTCCGTCGCCGGCCGGCAGCAGCACGGACAGCTTCTCCGGCTCGCCGGCATCCGACCCGGGCGGTCGGGAAGCGCAGGGCCAGGGAATGCGCCAGGGCGCCGGCTCGATCGGAGTCGACGTCGACGATGGTGAGGTGCTCGGTGCCCAGCGCCAGCAGGGCGTCAGCGACCGCACTGCCCGCACCACCAGCCCCGAGCTGGACGACCTCGCTCGTGGCGGCGCCCGGCAGGCCGGTGCGTGAACGCGGTGCCGAAGCCGCTGGTGTCGGTGTTGTGCCCGATCGCGCCGGCTTCGGTGAAGATCACGGTGTTGACCGCGCCGACCCGGGCCGCCCGATCGGTCAGGCCGTCGAGATGCGGCAGCACGAGCTGCTTGCACGGGTGGGTGATGTTCAGCGCGTCGTAGCCCAGGGCGCGGGCGTTGCGGACCAGGGTTCCGACCTCGGTCGGTGCGATCCCCAGCTCGTCGATGTCGATGGTCCGGTAGACGTAGTCCAAGCCGAGCGCCTTGGCCTCCGCCATGTGCATGGCCGGGGTCAGCGACGGTCCGATGCCGGCTCCGATCAGCCCGACCAGGTACGGCCTTTGTGCCATCGTGACCACCTCCGAACTCCCGTGTCCGCTCGTCGCCGATAATGTACTAACCGGTACGTACGTAAGTCAACCCTTGATTTGCTCACCCACGAAAGTCGTGGAAATACACCCGACCCACCGGGCGATCCGGCGCGAGGTAGGGCGGGTGTCGCAAACGTCAGTCAGCCGGCGTCCGCGGACCATCTGCGACTACAGACTCAACCAGCCCGCCACGACGTCGCCGATCATGGTCCGCAGGTGATCGCGGTTGGCCGGCGCGGCCAGGTCGCGACCGAACAGGAAGCCGAAGGTGTGCCGGTTCGCCACCTGGAACACGCAGTAGGCGCTGATCACCAGGTGGACGTCGAGCGCATCCACATCTTCGCGGAACTCCCGAGCCGCCCGACCACGCTCCAACACCTCCTCCAGCACGGTCACGGCCGGCGCCGCCGAGGTCCGGAGCGAGTCCAGCCGCTTGATGAATGTGCCCTGGTGGATGTTCTCGATCGACACCAGCCGGATGAAGTCCGGATGGGAGACATGGTGGTCGTAGGTCAGTTCGGCCAGCCGGCGGACCGCCTCGACCGGGTCCAGATGCCGGACATCGACCGACTGCTCGGCCAGTCGAATGCCCTGGTACGCGTGGTCCAGCACGGCGAGATAGAGCTGCTCCTTGCCGCCGAAGTAGTAGTAGATCATCCGCTTGGTGGTACGTGTCTGCTCCGCGATGTCGTCCACCCGCGCGCCGGAGTAGCCGTCCTCGGCGAACACCTTCGTCGCCACCGCGAGCAGGTCCGCGCGGGTCCGCTCGGCGTCGCGCTGACGTTCGGGGCGCTCCGCTGTCGCTTCTCCCCTGGCTCGGGCCGCGCCACTCCCAGCAGTCGCAGTGGTCACTCCAGGAGCGTACCGACCGAAACCGCCGTCCGGCCTGTTCAGTGGCGAGAAATTAACGTACTGTTTAGTACATTAGAGAAGGAGGTCGAGTGCGCACATCGATCGCGACAGTATGTCTCAGCGGCACCCTGACCGAGAAGCTGCACGCCTGCGCCGCAGCCGGCTTCGACGGCGTCGAGATCTTCGAGCCCGACCTGGTCGCGGCACCGCAGAGCCCCGAGGAGATCCGCGCGCTCGCCGACCGGCTGGGACTCTCGATCGACCTCTACCAGCCGTTCCGCGACGCGGAGGGCGTGACCGAGGCCGCATTCGCCGACGTGCTTCGGCGCGCCCGGGCCAAGTTCGAGCTGATGAATCGGCTCGGCGCCGAGCTGATGCTGGTCTGCAGCAACGTCGCGACGGCGACCGTCGACTCCGACGAGGTGTCGGCCCGGCAACTGTCCCGGCTGGCCGACCTGGCGGCCGAGCACGGCATCCGGCTGGCTTACGAGGCGTTGGCCTGGGGCCGGTACGTCAGCGACTACCGGCGTTCCTGGCAGATCGTGCAGCTCGCCGACCATCCGAATCTCGGAGTCTGCCTGGACAGTTTCCACATCCTGTCCCGTGGCCACGACCCCGCAGCAGATCGAGGCCATCCCGGGCAACAAGATCTTCTTCCTGCAGCTGGCCGACGCGCCGTCGCTGTCGATGGACGTGCTGTCCTGGAGCCGGCACCACCGGCTGTTCCCCGGCGAGGGAGCGTGGGATCTCGGCGTGTTCGTCGGCCACGTGCTGGCCGCCGGCTATCGCGGTCCGCTGTCGCTGGAGGTGTTCAACGACACGTTCCGGCAGACCGATCCGGTCCGGACCGCATCCCACGCTCACCGCTCTCTGGTCTGGGTTGCCGACCAGGCCGCGCCCGCCCTCACCGAGTCGGCGCCGCCCATCGGGATCGACTTCGTCGAGCTGAAGGCGGAGGACACCGGCGAGCTGGAGGAGCTGCTCGAGCAACTGTCCTTCGGGTTCCGCGGTCGGCACCGGACCAAGCCCGTCACGCTGTGGTCGGCCGGTCAGGCCCGGGTTGTCCTCAACGAGCAGCATGCCCGTGACGAGCAGCCACATCTCGCCGCGGTCGGGTTCACGGTGCCCGACGCGAAAGCTGCGCTGGTCCGGGCACGCGAACTGGGCGCGGCGGAGATCTACCGCCGGACGTACGCCAGCGAGGTCGAGCTGGCGGTGATCGCGTCACCGGACGGCACCGAGATCTTCATGGACGAGACCTCCACGGATGCGGGCTGGGTCGGCCGAGTTCGAGCACGGCGCGTTCGAGCAGAGCGACACGGCGCACGAATCCTTGATCATCGCCGTCGATCATGTGAATCTCGTCCAGCCGTGGCAGGACTTCGACGAGGCGATTCTGTTCTACACCAGCGTTCTGGGGTTGGACGCGACCGCCGCGACCGAGGTCGCGGGTCCACGTGGGCTCGTCCGCAGTCAGGTGATGGGGACGCCGGACGGCCGGATCAGACTGCCACTGAATGTGGCGCCGCCGGTGCTCGACGAGTCGTCCCTTCCTCAGCACATCGCCTTCGCCTGTAGCGACGTCGTCGCGGTCGCCCGGCAGGCACGGGACCGCGGGCTGCGCCTGTTACCGATCCCCGCAACTACTACGACGACCTCGCCGCGCGGTTCGGGCTGTCGGCCGAGCGGATCTCGGAGCTTCGCGAGCTCGACTTGTTGTATGACCGCGACGGTGCGGCTGAGTTCGTTCACTTCTACACCGCCACGGTGGGCAGCGTCTTCCTCGAGTTCGTCGAACGACGCGGCGGCTACGACGGCTACGGTGCCGCGAACGCACCCATCCGCCTCGCCGCGCAATCTCATTGAGTGGGCCCGCGCCCGACGCTCGCCCACACCTGGGTTCGCGCCGATTGCTAAAGCTCCAGCGGGAGACCGGCGTAGTTCTCCGCCAGGCCGCGAGCACCCGCCTCGGACGACGCGATCCAGCGGAGTTGGGAAAGTTGCAGCTGGGCGTCGAAGTCATCTCCCCCTTCGTCAGAACTCAGCCGGTGCAGCATGGTGGTCATCCACCAGGAGAAGTGGGTCGAGCGCCAGACCCGGCGCAGCGCGCGGTCGGAATAGCTGTCCGCCAGTCGTGGATCCCGGTCCTTGATCATCGCGGTCAGGGCCGGCGCCAGCAGCGAGACGTCGGCGATCGCCAGGTTCAGCCCCTTGGCGCCGGTCGGCGGCACGATGTGCGCCGCGTCACCCGCGAGGAACAGCCGACCGTGCCGCATCGGTTCGTGCACGTAGCTGCGCATCGGCAGCACGCTGCGGTCGGTGATCGGACCCGGCGTCAGCTCCCAGCCGTGCTGGCCGTGACCGAGCCTGGTGGCCAGCGCGTCCCAGATCTGGTCGTCGGACATCGACTGCGGGTCGGTGCCCGGCGGCACCTGCAGATACAGCCGGCTGACCGACTCCGACCGCATCGAGTGCAGGGCGAAACCGTCCGGGTGCCAGGCATAGATCAACTCATCGGTCGACGGCGCCACGTCGGCCAGGATTCCGAACCAGGCAAAGGGATACGTCCGTTCCCACGTCCGGCCGACGGTGGCGGGAACGGCCGATCGGCTGACCCCGAACGAGCCGTCGCAGCCGGCGATCACTTCGGCCTCCAGCCGCTGTGGGTTCCCCGCCGGGTCGACGTAGGTCACGCTCGGACGATCGGTGTCGACATCGTGCAGCGCGACGTCGCCCACCTCGTACGCGAACTGCTGGCCGGCGGCGTCCCGAGCCTCGACCAGGTCCTTGGTCACCTCGGTCTGGCCGTACACCCAGACGCTCCTGCCGACCAGATCGACGAAGTCGAGCTGGTGCCGCTCCTCGGGCCATTGCAGGTAGATGCCGCGATGCTCGTACCCCTGTTCGTGCAGCCGCGCGCCCAGCCCGGCCGCCGTCAGGGCCTCGACGCTGGACGACTCCAGGATGCCGGCCCGGATCCGGGCCCCGACGTACGCGCGGCTCCGAGTCTCCAGAACGACCGAGTCCACTCCCGCCGCACCGAGCAGGTGGGAGAGCAGGAGTCCGGCCGGGCCTGCGCCGATGATGGCCACCTGAGTTCGCATGTCGATCACTCAACCTTCCTCGGCCCCACCTGGCCGCTGTCGACGCTGCTGGCTGTTGCCAGGTGTCCAGCTGGCCAATTGGCAGACGCCACTAGGCGGCCGACTCGAACCGAGCCGGATCGCCGGTCCCCACCCGGACGATCTCGGGCTCGCCGGAGGAGAAGTCGACGACTGTCGTGGGCACCGAACCGGTTTCCCCGGAGTCGATCACGGCATCCAGCAGATGGTCCAGATCTTCCTTGATCTGCCAGCCCTGGGTCGGCGGCTCGGCCTCGCCGGGCAGCAGCAGCGTGCTCGACAGCAACGGCTCGCCGAACGCCGTCAACAGCGCCTGGGTGACCGCGTGGTCGGGGATCCGGACGCCGACCGTTCGCTTGCGCGGCTGCAGCACGCGCCGGGGCACGTCGCGGTCCGCCGGCAGGATGAAGGTGTAGCCACCCGGGGTGGCCGCCTTCACCGCGCGGAAGACCGCGTTGTCCAGGTGAACCAGCTGACCCAGCTGAGCGAAGTCGTGGCAGACGAGGGTGAAGTGGTGCTTGTCGTCGAGATGACGGATGGCTCGGATCCGGTCCAGCCCGTCCTTGTTGCCCATCCGGCAGCCGAGCGCGTAACAGGAGTCGGTCGGGTAGGCGATCAGCCCGTCGGAGCGCAGGATCTCGACCACCTTGTCGATCAAGCGTGGCTGCGGGTTCTCCGGGTGGATGTCGAAGTAGCGCGCCATACGGGCAGCGTAGGCGGTCGTCCCGGGCTGGGTTCTCAGGCGGTCCGGTCGAGGATCTCGTGGACAAGTTCCATCGTGGTGTGCGGATGCAGGAAGGCGAAACGGCCGACGGTCTCCCCCTCCCACTTGGTGGGTGGGATGAACGCGACCTCGTCGGAGTGCAGCTGCTGAGCCCAGGCGTCGTAGTCGGCCGGCTCCCAGCCGATCCGCCGGAACAGGACGACACCGAGATCCGGTTCGCGGATCAGCTCCAGCTGCGGTGTCTCGGTGATCAACTGAGCGGTTTCCCGGGCCAGCCGTAGGGCGACCTCGATCGCCTCGCGGTAGGCGTCGATGCCGTAGACGGCGAGCGAGAACCAGAGCGGCAGCCCGCGCGCCCGGCGGGTCAGGTGGTAGGCGTAGTCGGTCGGGTTCCACTCCCCCTCCGAGGTTTGGCCGTCCGCGGTATGGATGACGTCCAGGTACGAGGCGTCCTGGGTGTGCGTCGCCCGGGCCAGCGCTGGTTCCCGGTAGAGCAGTGCACAGCAGTCGAACGGGGTGAACAGCCACTTGTGCGGGTCGAGGATGAAGGAGTCCGCCAGCTCCAGCCCGGCATAGCGGTCGCGGACCGACGGCGCGAAGATACCCGAACCGCCGTAGGCGCCGTCCACGTGGAACCACCAGCCGTGCTCGCGCGCCAGCGCGCCGACCCCTGCCAGGTCGTCGATGATCCCGGCGTTGGTCGTGCCCGACGTGCAGACCACCGCCGCCACGTCCGACAGGTCGCCGGCGTCGGCGATCGCCGCCTCGATCGCGGCCGGAGTCAGTCGATGGTCGGGTGTCTCGACGACCAGCGCATCCATCTCCAGCAGCTTCAGCGTGTTCGAGATGGACGAGTGGGCATCCGACCCGACGACCACCCGCCAGCGCGCCGGACCGTCCTCGCCGGCCCGCCGCTTGGCAGTCTCCCGGGCCGTCGCCAGCGACGACAAGTTGCCGGCCGAACCGCCCGAGACGAAGCAGCCGCCGGCCCCGGCCGGAAGCCCTGCCTCGTCCGCGATCAGCCGGAGCACCGTGTTCTCCGCGGCGATCGCCCCGGACGCCTCGAGCCAGGAGATGCCCTGGATCGACGCGCAGGAGATCAGCATGTCGAACAGCAGACTGGCCTTGGTCGGCGCCGCCGGGATGAAGCCGAGGAACCGCGGACTGTCCGCGGAGATGATGCTCGGTGCGATCACCGAGGCGTAGATGCCGAGCACCTCGTCGGGATGGCGTCCGCGGTCGCGGATCACGCCGTCCAGCTCGCCGTACAGCTCTGTCGCGCTGCGGGTGCCCTTGTCGAGCGGCACCGGCGACATCCGGAGCCGGTTCTCCGCGTACGCGAGCACGCTGCGCACCATCTGCTCCGTCGTCTGATCGACCTCGTGCATGGTTCAGTCCTCCTTGACGTCTGATGTCAGGCCGACGTGCTCGGGGGGCCCGAGATGGGAGTGCCGGACGCTGTAGCTGAAGTACCAGATCAGGGCGACCGCCACCCAGACGAGGAAGCCGTCGATCGTGATCAGCCGCAGGTCTTTGATGATCCACAGACAGCCCAGCACCGACAGGATCGGTACGACCGGATAGCCCGGCACCCTGAACGACCGCGGCAGCTCGGGCTGGCGCTGCCGCAGGATGATCACCGCGATCGAGACCACCAGGAACGCGACCAGCGTGAGTCCCTCCTCCACCATGACCCGCTGGATGGCGGTGGCGGGGAACGATTTGGAGGCGAACACCATCCGGCTGTCGGCCCACCGCTGCGTCGGCTCAACGATGTGCTGCACGGCCCCGATCGTCTCAGTCGGGTCGGAGGCGGGCGCGCTGGGTATGGAGACACCATGAGTGAGTTCACCAGTGAGGGTTCCCAGGCGGCCGACGAAGAGGTGGCGTACGTCCGCTCCGAGCCGGACGACGATCCGTTGCGCGAACCCGGAGCGGCAGCCGAAGGCCGACCCGATGCGGACGGTTCGGACGACGGCGATCCGGCGGAGGCCGAAGGTCGATCGTGACGAGACTTCAAGTTCGCGTGAACTCTAGCTAGACTGGCCGGGTGCTGCACAAGACAGATCTGCTGACCATCGGCGAGCTGTCCGAGCGATCCGGGGTCGCCCCGTCGGCACTGCGCTACTACGAGTCGCAGCAGCTGATCGGCTCGACCCGAACCTCGGGCAACCAACGCCGCTACGAGCGCTCCACGTTGCGTCGGGTCGCCTTCGTCCGCTCCGCCCAGCGGGTCGGTCTCTCACTCGAGGAGATCGCCGAGGCGATGGCGTCGCTGCCGGGCGGTCGAGCGCCGACAAAGTCGGACTGGACGCGACTGTCGAGGTCCTGGCGGCCCCGGATCGACGCGCAGATCGAGCGGCTCGAGCGGCTTCGGGACCGGCTCGACAGCTGCATCGGCTGCGGGTGCCTGTCGCTGGCCCGGTGCAGCCTGTCCAACCCCGACGACGTCCTGAGCGAGCAGGGACCGGGCGCCTATTACCTCGAACCGGAGCACGATTGACCGGCCGGGACTGGCTGCGCCCACGTTACGGACGGGTGACCGGCCCGGGTCGAACGCAGCACCGATCGCCCTAGGATGCCATCCATGGTCCACAAGGTCGCACTGCTCACCGCCGGCGGGTTCGCGCCGTGTCTGTCCTCCGCCGTCGGCGGGCTGATCGAGCGCTATACCGAGGTCGCTCCCGATATCGAGATCATCGCCTACCGGTACGGATACCAGGGTCTGCTGGCCGGTGACTCGATCACCGTCACCCCGGAGGTCCGCAAGGGCGCCGGGCTGCTGCACTCGTACGGCGGCTCGCCGATCGGAAATTCCCGGGTGAAGCTCACCAATGCGGCCGATCTGGTGAAGCGCGGGCTGGTCGCCGAGGGCGTGGACCCGCTGCAGGCCGCGGCCGATCGGCTGGAAGCCGATGGCGTGGACGTCCTGCACACCATCGGCGGCGACGACACCAACACCACCGCCGCCGACCTGGCCGCCTTCCTGGCCCGGCACGACTACGCGCTGACCGTGGTCGGGCTGCCGAAGACGATCGACAACGACATCATCCCGATCCGCCAGTCGCTCGGCGCCTGGACCGCCGCCGAGCAGGGCGCCCGGTTCGCTGCCAACATCATCGGCGAGCACAACTCCGGGTCACGGATGCTGATCGTGCACGAGGTGATGGGCCGGCACTGCGGATGGTTGACCGCCGCGACCGCGCAGGCCTATCGCGAGTGGTTGGACGGCCGCGAGTGGTTGCCGGAGATCGGCCTGGACCGGCGCGGCTGGGACGTCCACGGCGTGTACGTCCCCGAGGCGGTCTTCGACCTGAAGGCCGAGTCCGCGCGGTTGAAGACGGTGATGGACGAGATCGGCTCGGTGAACTTGTTCGTCTCCGAGGGTGCCGGACTGGAGACCATCGTCGCCGAGATCGAGGCCTCGGGCGAGGAGGTCGCGCGCGATCCGTTCGGTCATGTCAAGATCGACAAGATCAACCCGGGCGCCTGGTTCGCGAGCAAGTTCGCCGAGCTGCTCGGGGCCGAGAAGGTGATGGTCCAGAAGTCCGGCTACTTCTCCCGGTCCGCGCCGGCCAACGAGCGCGACCTCGAGCTGATCAGCACGATGACCACTCTCGCAGTGGACTGCGCACTGCGCGGCGAGCCGGGCGTGATCGGCAACGACGAGGAACGCGGGGACGAGCTGCGGGCGATCGAGTTCGAGCGGATCAAGGGCGGCAAGCCGTTCGACCTCGACCAGGACTGGTACACGGCCATGCTCGCCGGGATCGGCCAGCCGGTGACCGCGGCAGCCGCCGCCCACTGACCTGGCGGAGACCTCATGAGAGCGTGCCGAGCGACGTCAGCCGCCGACGATCTTGATGCCAAGGCCGCCGAAGACCGTGTTCCGGAGATACAAGCCGTCGGCATTGATCGTTGTTCCGGGAGTGCTGTCGATGAAGAGCATGTCGCACGCATCTGAACTCATCGGGGGCGAGGACATGTTGCCGGGTGATGTCACCAGGAAGTAGTTGTAGATCCTCCACTCGTCGAAGTGGAAGATGTCCTTGCTCCACACCCACGTCACGTAGGCGTTGGGATGCCGCTGGTAGTACTTCTGAGCCCACGAGATCGGCGGCTCGTCCTTGTCTCCGCTCACGTACAGGTCCGACAGCTCCAAGGCGACGAAGCTGACCGGCAGGATCTGCTTCCACATGGCTTGCTGCGTCGCCAGGATGGAGGCGTTCACCATGTCATAGAACGACGGGTCATCGTCTTGGTCGGGAATATCGGAGAATGTGCCGGCCTACTGGTCCACCAGTTTCACGGTGAACGGACAGACGAGCGTTCTCTCCGACCTTGCCTTACGCCGCTACTGGGACATGCGCGGACTTCCCAGCGAGGGCGAGACGACGTTGGCGGCGATGCTCGAGCGCGACCCCGAGCCGACTCCGACGCGACTCGACGCGCTGGTCGAAATGGCGGGCCTGGCGACCCGGCGCGAGGACATCTCAGCGGTGGAACGCTTTGCGCACGAGGCGGTACAGATCGGAGCACTGCTCGGCGATCCGCGCGGCCGGGCGCTGGGACTCGCATCGCTCACCTACGCCGCCTACATGCGCCGGGACCCGGCAACGACCTCGGCGATCGCTGCCGCCGCCCTGGTCTACGCCGAGGAGTCCGGAGATCCCATGGCCATCAGCCTCGGCCGGCTGGCCGTCGGGGTAGCTGCACTCGGCAGCGGGCGGCTGAGCGAGGCTCTCACCCAGTTCACCATGACCTGCTCCACCGCTCGGGCCCGCGGCGACCTGTGGTTGCTCAGCGAGTGCAACGACGTGCTGGCCAGCACTCTGATCGCTCTCGGTGACTTCGCATCCGCCCGCGCGGCCGGAGTCGAGAGTCTGCTCGCCCGGCTCGAACTGCACAACCGGCCCGTCGTCCCCATCAATCTCAGGATGATCGGGATCGCGGACGCCGAACTGCGCGAACCCGAACGGGCTGCGGTGCTCTTCGGCGCGGCGAACGCCCTCGAAAACGCGATGGGTACGATCCCCCACACGCAGTGGGCCGCGGACTACCGTCACGCGCTGGAGATCACCCGCCTCGCGCTCGGCGAACATCGCTTCACGCAACTGTGGGCCGCCGGCCGCACGGCGACCGATGCCGAGGTGCGTGCGCTGGCGTGCGGACTTCGGTCGACGCCTCTCGGCGCCACCTCGTCCGGCGGTCCGGACGGTCGCCGCGGTCCGCTGACCCCCCGTGAGCTGTCGGTGGCCCGCCTTTTCGGGAAGGGGCTGACCAGCCGCGAGATCGCAGAGCGATTGGGCATCTCCGAACGGACCGTGGGATCACACACCGAGCACATCATGATCAAACTCGACGTACACACGCGGGCGCAGATCAGCGCCTGGGTCGAGCGGCGGCACTCCGCGCGAGACGGTTCGGCGGTGCGCTGAGGTCATCGGGCCCGTGGACGGCCGCAGCGCAGGCCGTCGCAGTTCGGCACATCAGGAAGGGACGCGGACGGTCAGTCCCGGCGCCGGCGCCACCAGCCGACCACGGACGCCACCGCGGCACCCAGGCCGATGCCGGTCGCCGCACCGGTGACGTAGCCCATCCCCATCCCGATCCGGACCGAGCGGACCGCGACCGGCTGCGCCACCTGAGGAACCTCCGGCTCGGCGGTGATCGTGCCGGTCGCCTCCTGGGTCAGCTGCCGCAGCCGGCCGGTGAGGTCGTCCACCGGTTCGGTGCGTTGTTCGTCCGCGGTGGCGATCCAGGCCGCCACCAGCAAGATCAGCACGGAGAACAGATTGAAGAACAGCATGATCGCGATCACCGGGCCGAAGATCGACGCCGCCTTGTTGCCCAGGAAGATGCCGATCAGGAAGCCGGTCAGATACTGCAGGATCGCTAGTCCGATCGCGCCGATCAGCGAACCGCGACGGACCGCCTTCCACGGCATCCGATTGCTGGGCAGCGTGGTGTAGAGGAACATGAACAGCAGCCAGCCGGTGCCGATCGAGACGGCCACCGGCGCGAGCCTGACCAGCCAAAGCAGCCAGCCGACCCCACCGACGCCCAGGGCGTTCAGGATCGTCTGGGCCAGACCGGTGGACACCGACGCCAGCGCGAACGTGACCCCGATCAGCACCAGCGCGCCCAGCAGGGTGCCGAGGTTGATCAGGATCAGCTTGGCGATGTTGACCTTGGGCTCGGCGTCGTCGAAGTCAGACTTCCACTGGGCCCGGACGGCCTTCTTCACGTTGCCGATCCACCCGGCTCCGGAGTAGGCGGCCGACAGCAGACCGACGATGCCGACGGCGGTGTAGTTGCGCAACGCGTTGTCGATCACGTCGCTCAGACTCTGCTGGGTGGACTTGTCGAGACCGCCGAGGGCACTCGAGACCTGGGCCACCACCTGGTCGATCAGGTCAGGTCGCAGCACGACCAGGACGAAACCGAGGATGGAGAAGGCGAACATCAGCACCGGCACCAGAGCGAGCACCGAGAAGTAGGTCATCGCGGCCGCGAACTGCGAGCCGAGCCGTTCGTTGTAGCGGGCGACGGCCCGGAGCAGATGGGCGATCTGCGGCCGGTTGCGCAGTCTGATCAACCACTCTTTCACGGCGGCACCTCTCTTGGGGAGTCGTCGGTGGGTAGGTACCCCGTTCGGGACGCGACTACGCGGCGACGGCGAGCGCGAGCGTACTCAGCAAGATCAACGGTACGACGAGCAGCAGCCCGAGGAGCGCAAATCGGCGCCAGTCGACAGCGACTCCTGCGGTCCGGCAGCGGCCGGCCCAGAGCAGGGTGGCCAGGCTGGCCCAGGGCGTGATCAGCGGACCGGCGTTCACCCCGACCAGCAGAGCGACGAGTCGGAGCGGCGTATCTGCCGACCACCTCGAGGGCGAGGTAGCTGGGCAGGTTGTTGGCGATATTGGCCGCCAACGCACCGAGTCCGGCGACCCGGAGCAGGGCGAGCCAGCCCTCCCCCTGCCCGCCGGCCTCGGCCAGCAGCCGGCCGAGGCCGAAATCCAGGGCAAGCTGGATGACGACGAACAGCGCGAACACACCGAGGACGAGCTTCCAGGGAAGCAGTCGCCAGTCCAGCAGCGACCGATCGACGAGCAGGGCGGCGACCAGCAGGATCGCGGCGCCGATCGCGGCCGCCACGAGAACGTCGACCCCGGCGAGCAGCGCCGGACCGAGCGCCGCGCAGACCACCAGGCCGGCGACGAGCAGCCGGCCGTGCTGGATCTCGGGCTCGGCGGCGGGCTCGTACCGTCCGTGGAGCGATCGGCGGAACACGATGGCGAGCAGTGCCACCGTGACCAGCACGCTGGTCACCGCGGCCGGCCAGGTGAGGGCGAGGAAGCTCAGGGCGTCGCCCCGGACCCCGAGCTGCTCGAGCGGGTGCAGCGCCAGCAGGTTCGTCAGATTGCTGACCGGCAGGAACAGCGAGGCGGTGTTCGCCAGCCAGACGGTGGTGAACGCGAACATCCGTTCGTCGAGGTGCAACCGATGGGCGAGAGCCAGCACGACCGGGGTGAGCAGGACCGCGGTGGTGTCAAGGGAGAGGACGGCGGTGGCCAGCGTGGCGAGCACCACCACGAGCAGCCAGAGCAGCAGGACCGAGCCACGGGCTAGCCGGGCCGCGTGGTGGGCGAGGTAGCTGAAGACGCCGATCCGGTCGGACAGCTCGGCGATCACCGTGACGCAGACCAGGAAGCCGAGGATCGGCAGCACGCGTTCGATCAGGTCCACGTGCAGCACCCCGACACCCTATGGGAACCTGAAGTCATGGCCGACGTACTGAACTCCGAGGAGATCGAGACCCGACTGGCTGACCTGCCCGCCTGGAGCGCCACCACGGCGGACGGCACGAGCGCGATCACCGCCACCTTCGAGTTCGACGACTTCGTCGGCTCGCTGCACTTCGTCAACCAGGTCGGGCACGAGGCCGAGACGATGAACCATCATCCCGACATCGACATCCGCTGGAACAAGGTGACCCTGATCCAGTCCTCGCACTCCGACGGCGGGGTCACCGCCGCCGACTTCGACTTGGTCGGCCGGATAGCCGCCGCCACCGGGCTGTCCTGATCCGTCGGCTCGAGCCCGGGTCTGGCCGAGAAGGGGTCAGTCGGCGAAGGACTCCACCGGCGGACAGGAGCAGATCAGGTTGCGGTCGCCGTACGCGCCGTCGATCCGGGCGACCGGCGGCCAGTACTTGGTGAACCCGTCCGCGGCTACCGGCCCGACGTGCATGCCGGCCGGGAAGGCGGCCAGCTTGCGGGAGTACGGGTGTGTCCAGTCGTCGGCGACCACCCGGCCCTGAGTGTGCGGCGCGTTCACCAGCGGGTTGTCGTCGGCCGGCCACTCCCCCGCCGCGACCGCGTCGATCTCTGCCCGGATACCGATCATGGCGTCGCAGAACCGGTCCAGCTCGGCCAGGTTCTCCGACTCGGTCGGCTCGACCATGAGCGTGCCGGCGACCGGGAAGCTCATCGTCGGAGCGTGGAAGCCGTAGTCGATCAGCCGCTTCGCGACGTCGTCGACGCTGATCCCGGTCGCCTTGGTCAGCGGCCGCAGATCCAGGATGCACTCGTGGGCGACCAGCCCACCACGACCGGCATACAGCACCGGGTAGTGCTGGTCGAGGCGTTTCGCGACGTAGTTCGCCGCCAGCAGCGCGTGCTCGGTGGCCAGGGTCAGTCCCTCGGCGCCCATCATCGCGATATAGGCGTAGCTGATCGGCAGGATCCCCGCCGAGCCGTACGGCGCCGCCGAGACCGGTCCGACGCCCGCGCCCGGGAGGAACGGGGCCAGATGAGCGCGGACCGCGACCGGCCCGACCCCCGGACCGCCACCGCCGTGCGGAATGCAGAACGTCTTGTGGAGGTTGAGATGGCTCACGTCGGCACCGAAGTGCCCGGGTTTGGCCAAGCCCAGCAGGGCGTTGAGATTGGCCCCGTCGACGTACACCTGTCCGCCGGCGGCGTGCATCAGCTCGCAGACCTCGACGATGCTCTCCTCGAACACACCGTGGGTCGACGGGTAGGTGACCATGATCGCCGCGAGAGCGTCCGCATGGGCGGCGATCTTGGCCCGCAGGTCGTCGAGGTCGATCGATCCGTCGCCGGTGGCCTTCACCACCACCACGGTCATCCCGGACATCACCGCCGACGCGGCGTTCGTGCCGTGCGCTGATGAGGGGATCAGACAGACCCGACGGCCGGCCTCACCGCGGGAGTCATGGTAGGCGCGGATGGCGAGCAGACCCGCGTACTCACCCTGGCTGCCGGCATTCGGCTGGATCGACACCCGGTCGTAGCCGGTCACCTCGGCCAGCCAGGACTCCAGGGTGCCGATCAGCTCGCGGTAGCCCTCGGCGTCCTCGGTCGGGGCGAACGGGTGCAGGTTCGCGAAGCCGGGCAGCGAGATCGGCTCCATCTCGGTCGTCGCATTCAGCTTCATGGTGCACGAGCCGAGCGGGATCATCCCCCGGTCGAGCGCGAAGTCGCGGTCGGACAGTGCCCGCAGGTAGCGCAGCATCGCGGTCTCACTGTGATGGGTGCCGAACACCGGGTGGGTGAGGTACGCGCTCGTCCGCTCGCTGCCGGCGAGATCGCCCAGAGGTGACGAGCCCGCGGCGGCCCCGAACGCGGCCCGGACCGCCGCCAGCGCAGCTTCGTCCGTGTCCTCGCCCACCGAGATGCCGACCAGGTTCTCGTCGACCAACCGGAGCTGGACGCCACCGTCGCGGGCCGCCGCCACCGCCGCTGCGGCCCGGCCCGGTACCCGGACCAGCATCGTGTCGAAGAACGATCCGTGGACCACCTGGGCGCCGGCGGCGGCGAGGTCGCCGGCCAGCTCGCACGCCCGGTCGTGAATCCCGCTCGCAACCGTTCGCAGCCCGTCCGGACCGTGGTAGACCGCGTACATGCTGGCGGTGACCGCCAGCAGGACCTGGGCCGTACAGATGTTGGAGGTCGCCTTCTCCCGGCGAATGTGCTGTTCCCGGGTCTGCAACGCCAGCCGGTACGCCTGCGCGCCGTCCGCGTCCCGGGACACGCCGACCAGTCTGCCGGGCAGCCCCCGCTGCAACCCGTCGCGAACCGAGATGAAACCGGCATGCGGGCCGCCGTAGAACAGCGGGACGCCGAACCGCTGGCTGGAGCCGACCGCGATGTCGGCACCCCACTCGCCGGGCGGGGTGATCAGGGTCAGGGCCAGCAGATCACAGGCGGCGATCACGGTCGCGCCCCGCGCGTGCGCCCGGTCAGCGATCCCGGCGAGTTCGGCGGTCGGCGCCAGCCGACCACTGGCCCCGGGGGTCTGGACGACGACCGCGAACGCGTCGGTCGCGTCGAGGGCGTCCAGGAGCGGGCCGGTCGCCAGCACCACCGGGATGCCCAGCGCGTCGGCCCGGGTCCGGACCACGGCGACGGTCTGCGGCAGGGTGTCGGCGTCAAGCAGCACCGCCTCGCCTGTTTTGGTCGTCCGGCGGGCCAGCGTCATGGCCTCGGCCACGGCCGTTGCCTCGTCGAGCAGGCTCGCGCCGGCGATCGGCAGCCCGGTCAGATCCGCGACAACGGTCTGGAAGTTCAACAAGGCCTCCAGCCGACCCTGGCTGATCTCCGGCTGATACGGCGTGTACGCGGTGTACCAGGCCGGGTCCTCCAGCACGTTGCGCCGGATCACCGGCGGGGTGATCGTGCCGTGGTAGCCCAGACCGATCATCGCGGTGGCCGGCCGGTTCCGGGCGGCGAGCGCCGCGAGCGTCCGCGCGGTCTCGGCCTCGGTCAACGGGGCCGGCAGCTGCAACGGCTCGCTCGTCCGGATCGAGCGCGGCATCGCCGCATCGACCAGTTCGTCCAGATCGGCGAAGCCGAGGTAGTCCAGCATCCGCGCCCGCTCGGCCGGCTGCGGTCCGATATGCCGGCCAGCGAACGGGCCGAGCGCGGTATGCACCCGTGGAGCGGTGGCGACGGCAGATCCTGGCACCAGCAAAGACTACTAACCGAACTGAGTGCTCGAAGAGGTCCGCCGGGGCGTCAGCCGGCTGCGCGAGCCTGCCGACGCTGCGACAACTCGTCGGTCCGCTCGACCTCGGTGGTGGGCTGCACGGCCGCCTCCGCGTGCTCGGCGGGCAGCTCCGACAGGGTGCCCTCGATGTCGCGCCAGACCCCGCCGAGCGCGATCCCGAACACGCCCTGACCGCCGCGGAGCAAATCGATCACCTCGTCGTCGGAGGTGCACTCGAAGACGGAGACCCCATCGCTCATCAAGGTGACCTGGGTCAGGTCCTCCACTCCGCGAGCCCGGAGATGCTCGATCGCGGTCCGGATCTGCTGCAGGGAGATGCCGGCGTCGATCAGTCGCTTGATCACCTTCAGGATGAGGATGTCGCGGAAGCTGTAGAGCCGCTGCGAGCCGGATCCGGAGGCGCCCCGCACCTCCGGCACGACCAGCCCGGTGCGGGCCCAGTAGTCGAGCTGGCGATAGGTGATCCCGGCGGCACTGCAGGCAACCGGGCCGCGGAAGCCCAGGTCTGACGGAAGCGGGGAGAAGTCGCCCTCGAACAGCAGGTCCTGCGCATCCTCGACGGTCCTCGGCTCGGGGACGGACGGGCGCGCGGCGTCCGCCGACGGGACCTCGGTGCTGCTCACGTACGACCTCCGGACTTCGCCCCCCAGCGACCAGCCGAAACGGCCTCCGGATCAGTCCGGCACGGAGTTCCGACTGCGTAATTCCATCGACGGGATTACCTCAAGCACGCTACGACGCCGGTACGAGAGGGGTCAACGACACGCCGCGAGGGCCCGATTCCACTTGGCATTCTCTCAACCGGAGGGTGAGACTGGGGATGGAGCAGTCCACCGTCACGGCAGGAACCCAGCATGCACCGACGCTGCGCGCCGGGGAGTGCAGGAGCGTTCTGTGAAACTCGCCTTTCCGTTTCACAGAACGTGACGAACGAGCCGGCCCGAAGCGCAGCGGAGCGCGAAGCGGGGCCTGCCGAGCGGAGCAACCGAACCGAGCAATCAGGCCGGGTCTTCGCCTTTCAGGAAATCGTCCGGATCGACCTGGTCGAGGAACTCGCGGAACTTCTCCACCTCGTCCTCCTCGGCATCCGGGATCTCGATCCCCGCTTCGTCGAGGACGTCCTCGGCGCAGTAGATGTCCGAGCCGATCCGCAGTGCCAGCGCGATGGCGTCCGACGGCCGTGCGCTGACCTCGATCCCATCGACCAGCAGCACCGCGTAGAACGTTCCGCTGTCCAGCTCGGTGATATGGATCTCGGTCAGTTTGTGTCCGAGCGTCCGCAGCGTGTCGACCATCAGGTCGTGGGTCAGCGGCCGCGGCGGAACCACACCTTCCTGGGCGCTGGCGATCGCCGACGCCTCGTTGGCCCCGATCCAGATCGGCAGATAGCGGGTCCCGCCGACCTCGCGAAGCAGGACCATCGGCGCGTTGGAGGGCATCTCGACCCGCACACCGACAACATCGAGTTCCCGCATGCGGCCAACCCTACTTCTGCCTCAACGCTCCATCGCGAGCCGGACCAGCGCGGCATGGAAGCTGATCACCAGCTGGGTCACCTCGCCGGCCACGTCGCGACCGGAGGCGGACCTGCGGACGTACGGCGCGATCGCCTGTTCGACCAGTCCGACCTCCCGGTCGGCCGACATCTTGAACGCGCGGAGGTGCCGCCCGTCTACCCCGAACTCGGCGAGCCGGCGGGCGGCGATGGCCAGGGTCAGCGCCTCCCGGCCATAGTGCGTACTGCCGCGCTTGGTGACCACGATCTGGGTCCGCTCCAGCTCGACCAACGCGGCCTCGGTCAGCCCGCTGGCCTCCAGCAGCTCGGCCCGGGTGAGCCGGACCGGCTGCCTGGGCGGTGCTGGCGGAGCGACGGCCGGTTGCGCGGCGGGCTGCGAGCCCTCCCCCGAGGCTGCGCCGGCTGCCAGCTGGCCGGGCAGCGGCGGCGGCGGCTGGCCGCGGTCCATCGCCTCCAGATGTTCCCGGATCACCTTCAGCGGCAGGTAGTGGTCGCGCTGCACCGAGAGGATGTAGCGCAGCCGCTCGACGTCGGCGGTGTCATACCGTCGATATCCCGACGGCGCCCGCTCGGGCGAGATCAGACCCTCCGACTCCAGGAACCGGATCTTCGAGATCGAGATGTCGGGAAAGTCGTTCTTCAGGGCGGCCAGCACCTGTCCGATGCTGCGCAGCTGAGGTTTGGGGAGCTGAGGTTTGGACAGCTGGGGCCGCGGCGGGGTCGGGCTGGAGGTCATCGGGTCCGCGAGGGTCAGTCCATGCCCTGCGGGCTGGCGAAGTAGACCAACCGGAACTTCCCGATCTGGACCTCGTCGCCATGCCGGAGCAGGCACTCGTCGACCAGGTCGCGATTGACGTACGTCCCGTTCAGGCTGCCGCTGTCCTTCAGCAGGGTTCCGTCACCGGTCCGGTTGAAGGTCGCGTGCTTGCGCGAGACCGAGATGTCGTCGAGGAAGATGTCGGAGTTCTGGTGCCGGCCGACCGTCACCCGGTCGGCGTCCAGGAGGAACCGGGCACCGGCGTTCGAGCCGCGCTGGACGATCAGCAGCGCATGACCCTGCGGCAGCGCATTGACCGCCGCCTCCTCCTCGGCGCTGAGGCCGTCGACCTCGCGCTCGTCGCCGACCGCCGGCATCGTCTTGGTCGTGTCGCCGATCACCGGATCGAGCCGGGTGGTCGGTGTCAACGGCGCGCCGCACTGGCCACAGAAGTTGCTCCCCTCGGGGTTGTCGTGGCCACAGTTCGTGCAGTACGGCATGTCCGGTTCCGGCTTTCTCGTCGATCCATCGCGTCTAGGTTGCCACAAAAGACTGAACCTGCGGTCGAGGTCGACCGCGCGTCGGGCTGGGGCTGGGTCGGGGGAGCGGTCGGGCGGTCAGCCGAGCTGCTCGGAGTACGCGTCGGCGTCCAGCAACTCGTCCAGGTCTGCCTCGGAGTCGAGTTCGACCTCGAACAGCCAGCCGTCGCCGTACGGGTCGGTGTTGATCGCCTCCGGGCTCGCCTCGAGCTGCGGGTTGACCGCCGAGATCGTGCCTGAGACCGGCGCGAAGACGTCCGACACGCTCTTGGTCGACTCCAGCTCTCCGCAGGCGTCGCCAGCGGCGATCGTCTCACCTACGGCCGGCAGGGTGACGAAGACGATGTCTCCGAGCTGCTCGGCGGCGTACTCGGTGATGCCGATCCGGACGGTGGTCGAGTTGCCGCCGCGCACCCACTCGTGCTCGGCGGAGTACTTGAGGTCCTCGGGATAGTCGGACACGGGTCCTCCTGGTCGAAACGGGTCAACGCGGGGTGGGCTGCGGCGACGCCGGTCGAGCGTACTGATTCTTCGTCGCGACGTGCAAGGAGTCGATCACCACACTGCTCAGCTGCTCGATCTGCACCTGGCCGCCGATCCGCGGGCCGGTGATCTCGCTCACGATCCCGCCTCGGAACTGGGCGGCCTCGTCGAGGCTGTGCGGATCGCCGATCACCTCGATCACGTACGGCGCAGCGACGACGGTGCCGTCCACCACCAACTTGCCGTCCCGGCTGCCGAACCAGGTGGACGCCACGATCCGGACCGAGTTGTCGATCTCGATCACCTCGGCTCCCGCATCCCGCATCTCCTCGACCGCGTCCAGCAGGACGTCGGCGGTCAGCTTGTGCGCCGGGTCGCTGATCGTCATCCGGATCCCTGGCCCGGTCGCCGGCGCGGTGCCGGCCAGGATCGAGAGGTCGTCGAGTCGCTGCCTGGCCTCGGTCCGGGCCACCCGCTGACTGTCGGCGCCGGACTGCAGCTCGCTGCGGGTGCGCTCGAGGTCGGCCTGCTCCCGCTCGAGGCGTTGCTGCTGGTCGTTCAGCCCGTCCAGCAGCACGACGAGATCCTCGCGGCGAGCGCTGGCGTACGTGCTGTCCTGGGTGTTGCTGCGGATCTGCATGACGCCGGCCATGCCGACCACGAACAGCATCGCCGCCGCGATCAGCTGTCCCTTGCCGGGCTTGACCAGGGAGTGGAGCAGCCGTCGACGGCCGTCCGTGGCCACCTCGGCACGGCGGGGAGCCCGGTCGTCGGGCGTGGAGTCGTCAGGCATGGAGTCGTCAGGCATGGGAGTCGTCAGGCATGGAACAGCGCCCGGCGGATGGCTGCCGCATTGGTGAAGATCCGGATGCCCAGCACGACGACGACCGCGGTGGACAGCTGGGAGCCGACCCCGATCTGGTCGCCGACGAACACGATCAACGCGGCGATCAGCACATTGGACACGAAGGAGACCACGAACACCCGATCGCTGAAGTTTCCCTCCAGATAGGCGCGGAGCCCGCCGAACAGAGCGTCCATCGCGGCCACGATGGCGATCGGCAGGTATGGCTCGAGCGGCTGCGGTACGCCGGGGGCCAGCACCAGGCCGAGGATGATGCCGGCCACCAGGCCGAGTACGGGAATCATCGGTTCAGCCCCGCTGCGCGGTCATCGGTGGACTTTCGCGTAGCGCAGGGTCATGCTCGGGTCGGCATCGAGCGTGATCTCGTCCACGGTGCTGACCTCGTACCTCATCCGGCGGTTCTGCGCGAGCTCGTTCCACCACGCGCCACCCGAGGACTCTACCCAGCGGGCCGGCATGGTCTTGGGATCTCCGATCGCCTCGACGCGGTACGGCCGGTTCAGCGAGGCGTAGTCGACGGTGATCGCGCTACCCGCGCTCCGGATCGCGGTCAGGTTCGAGAGCCGGTGGCCGTTGATCGAGATCGCCTCAGCACCGGACTCCCACAGCCCGTTGACCAGCATCTGCAGATCGATGTCGAGCACCTGGTCACGGCTGTCGGTCGAGTCGGCGGCCGCATCGTCGACGGTGATCGCCATGCCCGGCCCGCTGACCGCTGCGGCGCCGGTCAACGGCTCGAGACCGGCGATCTGTCCGGTCAGCTGCTTCGCCTCGTCATCGTCTCCGAGGGCGCTGGTCCGGAGCCGGCCGATCTCCGCGTTCAGCGCGGCGACCTCGGTCCGCTGCGCGTCCTGCTGCGCCTGGGCCTGCTTGATCCGGGTGATCAACTCGGTCCGCTCGGTCTCCAGCGCCGGCGCCGACCGGGTCGTCTCGATAGCCGCAACGGTGAAGATCGCGCCGATCAGCAGCGCCACCAAGGCCAGATCCCAACGGCTGCGCGCCGGTCGACGGCGGTCTCCTCGGGCCGCCACGATCGCGTAATCAGGATCGATCGGCTGCCGGATGATGTCGTTGAGCAGGTCCATGCTCGCGTCCGGGCGTCTGTGAGGCTCGCGCTCGGGCTCGCGCGACGGCGCGCGTTCACCGGCTCGATTCGTCACTCCTCGTGAGACGGAAAAGCGTGTCTCACTCATCACTCCTTACTCACCGGGCGCACCGTCCACCGACGCTCGCCCTCCGGGCTCGACGGTCGGGCCCAGATTAGGCGGCGTTCGGCCGACATCTCGAAGGTCCGCGGTTCTCGCGCGTGTCCGGCCAGTCGGAACCAGACCACGGTCCGCCGGCGACGGAGCGCGAGCGCGGTGATCACCGCGTCGTTGTGCAGCCGGCGGGCCAGCTCGACCCGTTCCTGGTACGGGGTCACCGCGGCCAGCGGGACCAACGCCAAGACGCGGCCGAGGTCGCTCTCGGCCTGCTCCCGAGCAGGTACGTCGAGGTCGGGCGGCAGCGCCGCAGCGGCCGCATCGCAGACCAGCAGGCTGCTGGCCGGATCGACGCCGGGCCCGCGGGCCGCCTCCAACGCCGCCTGGGCCCGGCGGACCAGCGCGGCATCGAGCGCGGCCCAGCGTCGCTCGACCCGGGTATGCGCCCGGTCCAGCCGAGTGGCGACCCAAGAGAGTCGCCAACCGAGCGCCAGCAGCACTCCCGCGACGAGCGCGACGATCTCGCCGGAGCTCATCGGACCGACTCTCGTCGCACCGGCGGCTCGGTCGCCAGTGTGGCCCGATAGACAGCCTCAATCTGCGGTGCGACCACAGACCAGTCGAACCGGCGGGCGTGAGCGCGCGCCCGCGCGACCCGCTCGGGCCGGGGCCGACGTACGGTCCGGACCACGGCCGTCGTCAGCGCGGCCGGATCGCCGACCGGCACCAGCTCGCCCAGCGGCTCGCCGCCGGAAACGGGGGTCAGCAGATCGACGAACGCCGGCAGCGCGGAGGCGACGACTGGTGCGCCGGCCGCCATCGCCTCGAGCAGCACGATGCCGAAGCTCTCCCGCTCGAGGTGCGGAGCCACGAAGACGTCGGTCTGGGCCAGCAGCGCGATCTTCTCGGGTTCGACGATGGCTCCGAGCAGGGAGACACCCGCCGGCGCGGCGATGCTCCCCTGCCCGGCGACCACCACCTCGATCTCGCCGAGCTGCGCCCGGATGGCGGGCAGCGCCGAAAGGAGCACCGCCAGCCCCTTGCGCGGCTCGTCCACCCGGCCGAGAAAGGTCACCCTCGGTCGCACCCCGCCATCCCGGAAACTGTCGACTTGCGACATGGACACGCCGCGTCCGCCGGTCGTAACTCGACAGTTTCCGGAAAGGGGGGCCGGGTCGGCGAACTCGGCGTAGCCGAAGCCGTTGGGGATCACCACCGCATCGCGGCCCAGGTGTTGAACGACCACGCGGCGGGCCGACTCGGATACGGCGATCCCGGCGTCGATCTTCTCGATCGAGGCCCGCAGCGCTCCCCCGGCCAGTTGCATCGATCGCGATCGCGGGGTCGCGGTGTGGAATGTCGCCACGACCGGTACGTCGGCGGCCCACAGGGCAAGCAGCGCGATGCTCGGGGTGATCGGCTCGTGGATGTGGAGCAGGTCGAACCGCCCGGCCCGCAGCCAACGTCGGACCCGGGCTGCACTCAGCGGGCCGAAGTTCACCCTGGCTATCGAACCGTTGTACGGCACCGCCACCGCCTGACCGGCCGAGGTGAACTCCACCTCACCGGAATCGAGAGGCTCACCGGGGGCGAGGATGTGCGGCCGGTGACCCATCCGGGCCAGCTCCCGGGCCAGTCCCAGTACGTGGTTCTGCACCCCGCCCGGTGCCTCGAAGCTGTACGGGCAGACCAGTCCGATCCTCATCAGCCCGGCCGTCCCGACGCGGCCCGGTCCGCCGGCTCGAAGAACGGCTGCAGCAGGTGCCAGTCCTCGGGCCGCTCGGCGATCCGCTCGGCGAACACGTCGGCGAGTCGCTGGGTCGCGGCCGCAAGCCCCTCCGGACCCGGTCCGACCGGCACATCGGGCCCGATCCGGAGGATCATCCCGTCGTCGGTGAACTGGCTGACGGTCGGGAACAGGGCCGCGTCCGCGCGCTGGGCGACCAGCGCCGGCCCGACCGGCATGGTCACCGACCGCCCGGCGAAGCTCACCGGGACACCGTCCCGACCGAAGTCGCGATCGGACAGCAGGCAGACCACCCGCCCCCGGCGTACGGCGTCGACCAGTCCGTCGACGGTGCCAGGATCGCCGTGGGCCCAGACCTCCATCCCCAGCCGGGTCCGGAACTCGGTGAAGGCCGCGAACTCGGCGTCGCCCAACCGCTCGGCGACCGTGGTCACCGGGAAGCCGGTCCGGCACGCCCAGGCACCGGCAAGGTCCCAGTTGCCGCTGTGCGGCAGCGCCACCACCGCACCCCGACTCCCATGAGCCGCGCGCAGCTCCGCCTCGCCGGTCGTGGTCACCCCGGCCACCAGTCGGTCGGCCGCACCCGGGAGCGCCAGCTGCTCGTACACGTTCCGGAAGTGCGACACCAGTGCGGCCTCGACCAGCTCGTCGGATGCCGTCTCCCCGACGAGCACGCCGACGTTGGTCCGCAGATTCTGAACGTGCCAGCCGTCGCGGCGCAGCGCCCGCCGGGCCGCCCGCCGGATCAGCCGCTCGACCAGACGGCTCGGAAGCCACGAGCCGATCCGCCAACCGACCCGGTACAGCTGGCGGACGCCGAACGCCCGCAGGCGGTCCCGATCAGGCAACTGAGTCCGATGAGCCAAGAGGCGCCTGCGCCGCCCGGGCCTGCCGACGTACCTGCAGGATCCGCTGGCCGACCGTGATCGCGCCGAACACAGTCAGCACAACGAGCACGGCCTCCAGGACGTACGGCACGCCGACGCCGGCCAGGAACGCACCGAGGAGGATGAGCAGCAGCCGGTCGGCCCGCGCCGCAAGACCGCCGGAACAGGTGAATCCGAGGCTCTCAGCCCGCGCCTTGACGTAGGACGTGACCTGGCCGAAGGCGAGCGCAGCGAGCGAGAACGAGGCCCAGACCACCGAGTCGGCGGGCCCCGTGAAATAGAGCAGGATGCCCCCGAACACGGCGGCGTCGCCGAGCCGGTCGAGGCTGGAGTCGAGAAAGGCGCCCCAGTTGCTGGCCCGCCCGCTGGACTTCGCCATCTGGCCGTCGATCCCGTCGGCGACGACGAACAGCGTGACCCACACCGCGCCCTGCCAGAGCCAGCCCTGCGGGAAGCAGACCAGCGCTCCGGCGAGCACCCCGAGGGTCCCGACGACGGTGACCGCGTCCGGTGAGACACCCCACCTGTTCAGCAGATTCGCCGGCGGAGCCATGACCGCCGCCCAGCCGGTACGGAACCGTTCGAGCATGCGATCAGACCTGCCCCGGATCGCGCGCGACACTCCCGGGCGCTTCGCGCGTGTCACTCCCCGGCGCTTCGCGCGTGTCACTCCCCGGCGCTTCGCGCCTGTCAATCCCCGGCGCTTCGCGCCAGGCCCGGCTGACGACCTCCCAGGTCTGGCCGAGCAACTGCGGCAACGCCTTGGTCTGCCCGATCACCGGCAGGAAGTTCGCGTCGCCGCTCCACCGTGGCACGACGTGCTGGTGGAGATGCGCGGCGATCCCGGCGCCGGCAACGTTGCCCTGGTTGATGCCGAGATTGAAGCCGTGCGGCGCGCTGGCGTAGCGGATCACGCTCATCGCCCGGGCCGTCAGCGCACCGATCGCCGCGATCTCGCCGGCGCTCAGCTCGGTGTAGTCGGCGACGTGCCGGTACGGGCAGACCAGCAGGTGCCCCGGCGAGTACGGGTACAGGTTCAGCACCACGAACGCGTGCTCGCCGCGGTGCACGATCAGTCCGTCGGCGTCGTCACCGTGCTGGATCCGGCAGAAGGGGCACTCGGTGCTGGCCGTCGACGCCGGCTTGTTCTCACCCTGGATGTAGACCATCCGATGCGGCGTCCACAAGCGCTCGAAACCGTCGGCCGCACCCGCGTACGCCGACGGTTCCTCGAGCTCGATGTTGTCGTTCACCGGTGCAAAACCTACCCGCCACCGGCGGCGCGACGACGACTACGTCGTACGCGTCACACCAGTTGTCCCACCTGGCCGAATCCTGCGCCAGCCGACCGCAACCCGCTTCGGGACCGGGTGGGGAGGCCGCGCCGGCTCGATCAGAGGGCCGCGGTGGTCACCTGGACCCGGTCGGCGATCGCCGCGGTGATCTCGGCGACCGCCTCGTCGACCGGTACGCCGTTGCGGGTCGTACCGTCCCGGAACCGGAAGCTCACCGCACCGGCCGCCACGTCCTCGCCCCCGGCGATCAGGATCCACGGCACCTTCGACTTGCTGGCGGTCCGGATCTTCTTCTGCATCCGGTCGTCGCTGTCGTCCACCTCGACCCGTACGCCCGCGGCCTTCAGCTTCGCCGCGACGTCCCACAGGTAGTCGTTGAACTCCGCTGCGACGGGCACCCCGATCACCTGGACCGGTGACAACCAGGGCGGGAACGCGCCGGCATAGTGCTCGGTCAGCACCCCGATGAACCGTTCGACCGAGCCGAACAGCGCACGGTGGATCATCACCGGTCGCGGCCGGGTGCCCTCCGGACCGGTGTACTCCAGCTCGAACCGGTCCGGCAGCATCAGATCGACCTGAATGGTCGACAGCTGCCAGGTCCGGCCGATCGCGTCCCGGGCCTGGACCGAGATCTTCGGCGCATAGAACGCGGCGCCGCCCGGGTCCAACACGAGGTCCAGCCCGGAGGCGGCGGCCGCCTCCCGTAGCGCGTCGGTCGCCCGCTCCCACTCCTCGTCGGTGCCGATCGACTTGTCCGGGTCGCGGGTGGACAGCTCCAGGTAGAAGTCGTCCAGGCCGTAGTCCTTGAGCAGGTCGAGCACGAACTGCAGCAGGGTGCGGATCTCGTCCTGCATCTGGTCGGTGGTGCAGTAGATGTGTGCGTCGTCCTGGGTCATCCCGCGGACCCGGGTCAGGCCGTGCACCACGCCGGACTTCTCGTACCGATAGACCGAGCCGAACTCGAAGAGCCGCAGCGGCAGCTCACGGTAGGACCGGCCGCGGGACCGGAAGATCAGGCAGTGCATCGGGCAGTTCATCGGCTTCACGTAGTAGTCGACGCCCTGCCGCTTGACCGTGCCGTCCGGATGCCGTTCCTCGTCGACGTGCATCGGGGGGAACATCCCCTCGGCGTAGAACCCGAGGTGGCCGGAGATGTCGAACAGCTCGCCCTTGGAGAGGTGCGGGGTGTTGACGAACTCGTACCCGGCCTCGATGTGCCGCTGCCGCGCGTAGTCCTCCATCTCCTTGCGGAGAATGCCGCCCTTGGGATGGAAGATCGCCAGCCCGGAGCCGATCTCGTCGGGGAACGTGAACAGGTCGAGCTCACGACCCAGCTTGCGGTGATCGCGCTTGGCCGCCTCCTCGAGCCGGACCTGGTACGCCTTCAGCTCCTCCCGGCTCGGCCAGGCCGTGCCGTAGACCCGCTGCAGCTGCTGATTCGCCTGGTCACCGCGCCAGTAGGCCGACGAGACCCGGGTCAGGGCGAAGGCCGGGATGTAGCCGGTGTGCGGCACGTGCGGGCCGCGGCACAGGTCCTTCCAGGCCACGCTGTCGTCGCGCCGCAGATTGTCGTAGATGGTCAGCTGACCGGCTCCGACCTCGGCGCTCGCCCCGTCCTCGTCGGTCGCGCCGCCCTTGTCGGCGATCAGCTCCAGCTTGTAAGGCTCCGTGCTCAGCTCGGCGCGGGCCTCGTCGTCCGACACCTCGCGGCGGCGGAACCGCTGCCGCTCCTTGACGATCCGGAGCATCTGCTTCTCGATCGCCGACAGGTCCTGCGGCGTGAACGGCTCGGCGACGGCGAAGTCGTAGTAGAAGCCGTCGGTGATCGGCGGGCCGATGCCCAGCTTGGCGTCGGCGTGCAGGTTCTGGACGGCCTGGGCGGCGACGTGGGCGGCCGAGTGGCGCAGGATCGCCAGCCCCTCATCGGACTCGATCGACACCGGCACGATCTCGTCGCCGGCGCTGAGCGACCGGTGAAGGTCCTGAGTCTCACCGTTGACCCGCATCGCGACGATCGTGCGGTCGTCAGCGAACAGGTCGAGCCCGGTGGTGGTCTGGTCGATCTCCCGCTCCTCGCGTACGTCGGGGGTGGCGATGATGATCGAGGACACGCTCCGGGCTCCTTCCGGGTTCTGGCACTGTGGGTCGGCGCACGGGCGCACGCCGTGGGCAAGACTAGTGCTCGGCCGCGGCACTCTCGATCGAGATTCGACAGCGGTCAACGGTCCACGCTCAGCGGTCAGCTGGTCACGGTCAGCGCTTGTCGCGATCAGCGTCGGCGAGCAGCGACTCCAGCAGGGCGTGGTCCTCGGGCGCCAGCCAGGTCTCGTCCAGCGGCGTGCCGCCGTTGCGCAGGATCGTGTCCCGCAGCGACGAGGCCCAAGTGTGCTCGATCAGGGCGACCGCGGCCGCGCGACCGGCGGGCAGCGCGTCGGCGAGGGACCAGCTGGCCTCCTCGACCGAGTCGGCCGCAGCGGAGGAGGCGCCGAGCAACCGCGTCGCGAGATTGCCGTAGAAGGCGGGAAGCAGCGAGTCCTCGACCGTCTCAACCGTCCCGTCCGCCGACCGGGCCACCACCACGAGGTCGATCAGCCGGACGATGCCGGCCTCTTCCAGCCGGGTCAGCTCGTCGAGCACCTCACCGGAGTAGGTCGGCTCCTCGAAACCCACCACCAGCACCTGCACCGGGCCCAGCGACCTTCCGGGCATCAGCGCAGCACCCGGGCCCGGAGCTGGTCGTACTCCGCGCCACTGATCACGCCACTGGTCAGCAGCTGTTGAAGTGCAGCGGCATCGTCGCTCGCCCGATTCCCGCCGGCGGCAGCGGCCGGCACCGGAGCTGCGGACGAGCCCATAGCGGTGTTGATGGCCGCGGCCTGTCCGGGCGGCGCGAGCGCGACGAGGTTCTTCGTGCCTCCGGGCACCACGTTCGAGCTGTGCAGCAGAGCCTCGTTCGTGGGCACGCCGGCGGGCCGCGGTGCTCCTGGGTGCGAGGCCGCGTACGCCTGTGCCGGACTGAGCAGCCCTCCGTAGTAGGGCACGTCGCCGGTCATCCCGTAGCGCCGAAGCTGTCGTGGCACCAGCAGCATCCGTTCCTCCGCCCGCTCAGAGTTCGACTTTCGGCTCAGTCCTACCACGCACCCCAGCACCGTTCCGGCCGCGTTGTCGTCCATCGACCTCGCTGTCGCCGATCTGCCCTCGGAAAGCGCTCTCTGGTTCGCCCGAGGTCGATGGACGACGCGAACGTGCGAGAAGATCCCGGCGTGGAGGCGGAATCGGTGCCGAGCGTTCGGGTCGCGGTCCAGCCGGATGCTGCGGCGGTTTGGCCGCTCGCTGCGGCGCTGGCCACGTCCTACGTCCCCACCCGGGCTGTCTTCGAGCGCACCTTCACTGCAACCCTGGCCGAACCGGATGCTGCGGTGCTGGTCGCCGAGGTCGACCGGCGAGTGGTCGGCTATCTGCTGGCCTTCGTCCATCCGACGTTCTTCGCCGACGCTCCGGTCGGCTGGATCGAGGAACTGATGGTGGACCCGGACCACCGCCGCTCGGGTATCGGCGCCCGCCTGGTGGCTGAGGCCGAGGGCTGGGCCGGCGGCCGCGGTGCCGCGTATCTCGCGCTGGCCACCCGGCGCGCCGCGGACTTCTACACCGCGACCGGTTATGAGGAGTCGGCGACGTTCTACCGCAAGCTGCTGGGCTCGGCCGGTCAGTGCGGCGAGGACGCAGGTCGATGACCGTGCCGGATGGCGTCCCGTGCGGCGCCGTATCGGATCGTCTCGAAGCCGATCAACCCGACCAGGAGAGCGGCCACGATCCCGAGCTGGGCCAGGGCTGGCAGGCTGCGCACGGCCAGCGGCGCCAGCAGCACGATCACCGCCATAACCAGCCGCGGCCGGTTGATCGATCCGAGATTGCGCAGCCGGAAGGCCAGATGGGCCAGCAGATAGACCGCGATGCCGCCGTACAGAGCCAGCAGCGCCGCCAGCGGAAGCGGTGTGCCGAGTCCATGGTGCTCGGTGTCGCCGACCGTCGCTGCGGTCAGCTTCAGCCCGAGCGCGACGAAGATGATCCCGGCCACCATCGGCAGGTGCAGGTATGTGTAGGAGTCTCGGGCGAGCCGGATCCGGTCGGCACCGGTCCGGTCGGCCAGCACGTGCTCCGCGACCGGCGCGACCACATCGAAGTAGGTCCACCACAGTGACACCGCGACGACAACGCCGAGCAGACCGACGACCACGATCGGGCCGGTCACCGGGTCGTCGCCCAGCCCGACGCCGATCGAGACCAACGACTCACCGAGCGCGATGATGATCATCAGGCCGTGCCGCTCCGCGAAGTGGGCCGGCGACGGCAGCCGCCACTCTGCGCCGGACAGATAGACCCCGACGTAGTCCACCACCAGCGCCGACAGCCAGAGCACGGTCTGCGCCGGACCGCCGAGCACCGCACCGACGACCAGCAGCAGTGCCGCGCCGGCGACCGGCCAGAACGTCCGGACCAAGGTCCGGCGCAGTCCCTGATCACCACGGGCGGCGATCGCATAGACCGCGAGATGCACACCCCGGACGACACTGAGCCCTACCGCCAGGAGCAGTGCGGCCGACAGTCCCGACCCGTGCGCGTCGTCCCAGGAATGCGGGATGGCCAGGGCCACCAGAAACATCGCACCCATCGCCGTCACCAGACCGGCCCGGACGATCCCCTCGTCGGCGCGGGCCTGATTGCCGAGCCACGCGTAACTGCACCAGGCCCACCAGAGCAGCGCGATCACCACCAGGCCACGCAGCATTCCGCGGCCGGTCAGCTCGTGCGCCATCAGCGCCGTCACATTGGTGATCGCGAAGACGAAGACCAGATCGAACAACAGCTCGAGCGGCGTGACCGGATGGTCGCCCTCGCTCGACTCGACCCGCAGGAACCGCGGCGCTCGCATGATTACATCATTACACTCCGGGTGTTACCGGACAGTCGCACCACGACTGTTCGCTGATCGACGAGCATTGCTGCTCGGACGATTCGAGATGATCTTGCCGAGCGCGCCCGATCGCGGGCTCACGGTCCGCAGGGAGCAACCGTCGTCCTTGCGCGATCAAACGCGCTCGCCGGAGATCCAGACCGCCGCTATGTCGGCATCGGTACCGAGGGCGAATGCCTTGGCCAGCGCCTGGTCCTCGGAGTCGGCGTTACGCAGCCCGCAGTCCAGCGCAGAGCCGTCGGCCGGCCGTACCCAGACGGCATCGAACTCGTTCCCCACCGAGAAGTCGCCGACCTGCCCGGCGAGTCCGAGCGCGGCGGCGCCGGCGGCCGTCGCCAGATACAACAGGTGCGCCGAGGTGAGCGGCAGGCCGGCCGCACCGAGCAGTTGCTGCATGAAGTACGCCTGCAGTCCCTCCTTGAGCATCGACAGCCCCGTGCCGGCGCCGACGTCGGAACCGAGCGCGATCCGGACGCCGGCCGCCACGTGCTCGCGGAGCGGGAACAGCCCGCTGCCGAGCGCGGAGTTGCTGGTCGGACAGTGGGCGACGGATGCTCCGTGCTCCCCCAGCGCGGCCAGCTCGGCCGGTGAGGCGTGCAGATTGTGCGCGAACACGCTTCGGTCGCCCACCAGTCCATGCCGCGCGTACGTCGCCAGATAGTCCACGCTGTCCGGGAAGAGTTCGATCACCGCCGCGATCTCGGCCCGGTTCTCGTTGATGTGGGAGGTGAACCAGGAGCCTGGCACATCGGCGTGCAGCGCACCGCAGGCGGCGAGCAGCGGATCCGAGCAGGACAACGAGAACCGCGGGGTGACGGCGTACCGCAGGCGGCCTCGACCGTGCCACCTATCGGCCAGCGCACGACCCTCGTCGTACGCCCGGTCCGGGGTGGTCAGCAGGTCGTCGCGCAGGATCCGGTCGCTGACCACGAGCCCGGCGCTGACCCGGAGCCCGGTCTGCTCGGCCGCGCCGAACAACACGTCGACGGCCGACGCGAAGTGGGCACCGAAGACCAGCGCGGTCGTCGTGCCGGCGGTGACCAGCCCGCGCAGGAAGTCGTCCGCAACCCCGCGCGCATAGCCCGCGTCGGCCAGCCGGGCCTCCTCCGGGAGTGCGCTGTGCTCGAGCCAGTCCAGCAGCGGCATCCCGAGCGCGCCGATCATCCGGATCTGCGGGAAGTGCACGTGGGTGTCGACGAAGCCCGGCAGCACCAGACCGTCGGTCAGCTCGACGACCTCGTCGTCCGGATGGTCTCGACGCAGCTCGTCGTACGTCGCCCGCGCCGCGATCCGACCGTCCCGGACCAGCAGTCCTCCCGCCGAGCGCAGAACTCCACCGGTGAAAGGGTTCTCGGGCACATCGAGCAACTGACCACGGATGATCATCGGGCCTCCTCCACCACGGGCGCGACCGTCTCGGGGCGGCGCTCCATGATCTGCAACAAGGCGGCGGCGATGCCGATCGCGATCGTAGCGGGCTCCTTGCCAGTCAGCTCGGGCAGCCCGACCGGCGTCGTGATCTTGTCGAGCTCGGCGACCGAGTGTCCGTCGGCGAGGAGCTTCTTGCGGAACCGGGCCCACTTGGCGGACGAGCCGATCAGCCCGATCGAGCCGAGTTGATCACTGCGCAGAGCGGCGTCGACCAGGGCCGCATCCTCGGCATGATCATGGGTCATGATCAGCACGTGGGTGCCGGGCGGCAGCTCGGCCAGCACCAGCTCCGGCAGCACCGGCACGTGGTGGGTCCGGATCCGCGCCACCGCATCGGCCAGCGGCGCCAGGACCGGTTCGGCCAGCTGCTCGGGCCGGGAGTCGATCAGGTGCAGATCCAGATCGTGCCGAGCCAGGATGCGGGCCAGCTCCAGTCCGACGTGACCGACCCCGAAGATCGCCACCGCGGCCGGCACGGGCAGCGGATCGAGCAGCACGGTCACCTCACCGCCGCAGCACTGCACGCCATGTTCGACCGGCGCCTTGTCCGACAGGTTCGCGGTGATCATCACCGGCTCACCGGTCCGCTCCATGATCAACGACCGGGCCCGCTCGACCGCGACGATCTCCAGGTTGCCACCGCCGATCGAGCCCCAGACGCCGTCGGTGGTGACCACCATCTTCGCGCCGGCGGCCCGCGGAGTGTGACCGCGGACGGCGGCCAGAGTGACGAGCACACTGGGGATCCGCTGCTCGCGCAACCGCCCGAGCGCGGTCAGCCAGTCTGTGCGATCTGGTTCACTCATCGGCAGGTCCGGTCATCGGCGACCGAGGGTGGCGAGCCCGGTGTACTGCCGGAACTCTGACTCCGGGTGCCGCTCGGGCGCGTCGGGATCCGACGGTTCCGGATGCGCGCCGTTGACCCCGTCGGTGACGTGTCCGTGCTCGTGTCCCCGGGCAGCTTCGGTCAAGGCCCAGAACACCGCTTCCGGCGTGGCCGGCGATCCCAGGTCGACACTCGTCCCAGGCGGCCCGAATGCGGCCGCGGCCTCGCGCAACGCCTCCCGGACGGAGAACGCGAGCATCAGTGGCGGCTCGCCGACCGCCTTCGAGCCGTACACCGCACCGTCCTCGTGCGCCCGCTCGAGCAAGGTCACGTTGAACTCCGGCGGCAGCTCGGAGAAGCTCGGCAGCTTGTACGTGCTCGCCGCCTGGGTGGACAGCCGGCCCCGGTTCGGCCCGTCACTGTTGTCCCAGCGCAGCTCCTCCAGGGTCAGCCAACCGGCGCCCTGGACGAAGCCGCCCTCGATCTGGCCGATGTCGATCAACGGCGACAAGCTGTCGCCGACGTCGTGCACGATGTCCACCCGCCGGGTGGTGTACGCGCCGGTGAAGCCGTCGACCTCGACCTCGGTAGCCGCGCAGCCGTACGCGAAGTACTTGAACGGGGTTCCGGTCATCGTCGTGGAGTCCCAGTGCAGGCCCTCGGTCCGGTAGTAGCCGGCCGCGAACAGCTGCACCCGTTGGAAGTACGCGGTCTTGACGACCTCTTCCCAGGCGACCCCGGCCTCCCGGCCGAGGGCGTAGGCCATTCCGTCGACGAACCGGACATCGGCGCCGGACACACCCAGCAGCGAGCCGGCGACCTGTTCGAGCCGGGTCCGGATCTGCTCGCACGCGTTCTTCACCGCGCCGCCGTTGAGATCCGCGCCCGAGGAGGCCGCGGTGGCGGACGTGTTGGGCACCTTGTCGGTCCGGGTCGGCGCCAGCCTGACCTTGCTGAGCGGCAGACCCAGCGTCGTCGCCGCGACCTGGATCATCTTGGTGTGCAGGCCCTGGCCCATCTCGGTGCCACCGTGGTTGATCAACACCGACCCGTCCTTGTAGACGTGGACCAGTGCGCCGGCCTGGTTGAACGCGGTGAGGTTGAACGAGATGCCGAACTTCACCGGGGTCACCCCGATCGCCCGCTTGCGGTGCGGATGGGCGTCATTGAACTCGGCGATCTCGGCCCGCCGCCGGTCCAGCTCGCCGGACTCGTGCACGCCGTCCCAGACCGCCCGGATCCGGTCCGGGTGGCGGACCGGCTGCCCGTACGGCGTGGACTGGCCCTCGCTGTAGAAGTTCCGCCGCCGCAGCTCGTCGGCGCTCAGCCCGAGCAGCGGCGCACACCGGCCGAGGATGTCCTCGATCACGATCATGCCCTGCGGGCCGCCGAAGCCACGGAACGCGGTGTTGGACGTCTTGTTGGTCTTGGCGATCCGGCCGTTCACCCGGATGTTCGGGATCCAGTACGCGTTGTCGATGTGGCACAGCGCCCGGGCCAGCACCGGCTCGGACAGGTCGAGACTCCAACCGCCGTCGGCCGTCAGGGTGGCCTCCAGCCCGGTGATCACGCCGTCGTCGTCGAAGCCGATCCGCCACTCGGCGTGGAAGCCGTGCCGCTTACCGGACATGGTCAGGTCCTGGGTCCGGCTCAACCGGAGCCGGACCGGCCGGCCGGTGATCACCGCACCGAGCGCGGCGACCGCGGCGAAGCCGTGCGGCTGCATCTCCTTGCCGCCGAACCCGCCGCCCATCCGCAGGCACTGCACGGTGATCTCGTTGCTCGGCCGGCCGAGCACGTGGGCGACGATCTCCTGCGTCTCGGACGGGTGCTGGGTGCTGGACTGGATGAAGATCTGCCCGCCCTCGTCGACGTGGGCCAGTGCGCAGTGGGTCTCCAGGTAAAAGTGCTCCTGGCCGGCGAACTCGAACACTCCGGAGAAGGTGTGCGCCGCCTCTCGCAGCCCGGCCTCGACGTCTCCGCGCTCGACGGTCGGCTGGGCGCCCTGGAACTCCCGGGCCTCGATCGCGTCGGTGACCTCGATCAGCGCCGGCTCCGGCTCGACCTCGACGACGACCGCCGCGGCACCGAGCCGAGCCGCCTCCAGCGTGTCGGCCAGCACATAGCAGACCGCGTGCCCGAAGAATCTGATCTCGGACGGGAACAGCGGCTCGTCGTGCTTCACCCCGGCGTCGTTCACCCCCGGTACGTCGTCGGCGGTCAGCACCCGGACCACACCGGGTACGTCGTACGCGGGCCGAACGTCCAGCTTGGTGATCTTCGCCTTGGCGATCATCACCTGGACCGGGTACGCGTGCAGACAGTCCTTGGTCCGGGCCACCAGGTCGTCGGTGTAGAGCGCCCGGCCGGTGACGTGCAGCGCGGCGGACTCGTGCGGGATCGCCTTGCCCACCTCGTAGTTGTCCGGGCTGGTGTCGGGTCGCTGCGACAGCTGGCTCATCGGTGTTCTCCGTTCTGCCCAAAGCCGGACGTCTCGTCGTAGAACTTCAACAGGGACTGGCGAAGCATCGCGGCGCGATAGGCCGCACTGGCCCGATGATCATCCAGCGGCGTGCCCTCCGCACCGAGCACGTCGGCCGCGGCGGTGAGTGTCTCCTCGGTCCAGGCCGCTCCGATCAGGGCGTCCTCGGTCGCCCGAGGCCCGGAGCGGTGTCGCGGCCACGCCGCCGAGCCCGATCCTGATCTTGTCGACAGTCCTGATCTTGTCCATGGGCCCCGCGTCGGACAGCGTCAGCGCGTAGCCCACCGCGACGCTGGAGATGTCGTCGAACCGACGCTTGGCGATCTTGTGGAAGCCGCTGACCGGCGCGAGCGGCCGGGGTATCCGGACCGCCTTGATCAACTCGTCCGGCTTGCGGATCGTCTGCCGGTAGCCGGTGAAGTAGTCCCCCAGCGGGACGGTCCGCTCGCCGTCGACGCTCGCCAGCACCAGCTCGGCCTCCAGCGCGAGCAGTGCCGGCGGGCAGTCGCCGATCGGGGAGCCGGTACCGAGGTTGCCACCCATCGTTGCTCCGTTGCGGATCAGCCGCGAGGCGAACTGCGGGAACAGCTTGCCCAGCAGGGGAATCCCGCCGGCCAGCCGGCGCTCCAGCTCGGTCAGCGTCAGGGCCGCACCGAGGACGTACGCGTCGTCGGTGACCTGCAGCTCCGCGCAGCTCGGGCACGCGGTCGATCCCGACGACGTACGGCGCCCGGCGGCCGCGGATGTTCACCTCGACGCCCCAGTCGGTCGAGCCGGCAACGAGCAAGGCGTCCGGCCGCTCGTGGATCAGCTCCAGCGCACCGGCCAGGTCGCCTGGTCGGACGTACTCCGCACCGCCGTTCGCCACCCGGGTCGGCCGGGCGACCGGCACACTGCCGGTCCGACGACGGGCCAACGGATCGTCGGACGTGGGCTCGCCGAGGGCGTACGCAGCGTCACGGATCGGCCGGTATCCCGTGCAGCGGCAGAGATTCCCGCTCATCGAGTGCAGGTCGAAGCCGTTCGCCCCGTGCTCGGCCTCGTCGGCCGAACCGGGATGGGCGTCGGCGATCCGGCCGGCCCGGTAGAACTCTGCCGCCATCGAGCAGACGAAGCCCGGCGTGCAGTAGCCGCACTGGGAACCGCCGCGGACCGCCATCTCCTGCTGCACCGGGTGCAACTCCTCCGGGGTGCCGAGCCCCTCGGCGGTGATCACCTCCTGGCCGTCCAGGCTGGCCGCCGGGATCAAGCAGGCGTTGATCGACACCCACTCGGTCGTCTCGTCGCCGGTCGTGCTCGGCCTGGCGACCAGGATCGCGCAGGCGCCACACTCCCCCTCCGCGCAGCCTTCCTTGGCCCCGGTGAATCCGAGTCCCCGGATCCAATCCAGCGCCGTGGTGTTCGGCGGCATCGTCCCGAACGGGACGGTCCGCCCGTTCACGCTGGCGTCGGCAGCGATGGTGTCGGCAGTGATGGTCATCGAAGTCCCCTCTGTCCGTCCTGATCGGGCGATAGGCCTGATCGGACGATAGGTCAGTCGGCGGCGCGCGCCAAGAGTTGCCCGTGAGCGCGGACGGCCTGCGCCGTCAGGCGCTCCTCATCTGCGGAAGCCAGCCGGTCTTCCCTCACCACCGCGCGGCCACCGACCAGCAGCAGATCCAGCGGCGGCCGGTCGCCGAGCACCAGGGCCGCCACCGGGTCGACGATGTCGGCGTGGGCCAGACCGGACAGGTTCCAGACCGCGACGTCGGCCTGCTTGCCGACCTCGAGGGTGCCGATCTGATCGTCCCAGCCGAGCAGCCGGGCGCCGCCCAGAGTGGCCGTCTCCAGTGCGTCCCGCACCGTGATGGCGGTCGGGCCGCCGACCGCTCGGGCCAGTAGCGCGGCGAGATGCAACTCGGCGACCAACGAACCCTGCTCGTTGCTGGCCGTGCCGTCCACCCCCAGGCCGACCGGTACGCCGGCCGCCCGGAGGTCGCGCAGCCGGCAGATCCCGGCACCCAGCCGGGCGTTAGAGGTCGGGCAGTGGGCGACCCCGGCTCCGGCAGCAGCCAGCGTGGCGATGCCGGCGTCGTCGAAGTGGATCCCGTGGGCGAACCAGACGTCGTCGGCCACCCAGCCCACGTCGGCCAGATAGTCCAGCGGCGAGGAGCCGAACCGCTCGCGGCAGAACGCGTCCTCGTCCTGGGTCTCGGCAAGGTGGGTGTGCAGCCGGACGCCCTTGTCGCGGGCCAGTTTCGCGGACTCGGCCAGCAGGTCCCGGGTCACCGAGAACGGCGAGCAGGGTGCGAGTCCGATGCGCAACAGGGAGTCCGGACCCGGGTCGTGGTGGGTATCGATGGCGGCCGCCGACGCGGCCAGGATCGCGTCGATGCTCTCCACCACGTGGTCCGGCGGAAGGCCGCCGGACGACCGGCCGAGGTCCATCGAGCCACGGGTGGCGAGGAAGCGCAGACCGATCCGTCGGGCGGCCTCGATCTCGGCGCCGAGGAGATCACCGCCGTCGGAGGGGAACACGTAGTGGTGGTCCATGCTCGTCGTGCAGCCGGTCCGGGCCAGCCAGGCCAGCGACGCGGCGGCCGCGTCGGTCGTGATCTCCTCGTCCAGCCGGCCCCAGATCGGATACAGCGTGGTCAGCCAGCCGAACAGCCCGTCGTCGACGGCGAGTCCCCGGGTCGCCCACTGGTACAGGTGGTGATGGGTGTTGACCAGACCGGGCGTGACCAGGCAGCCCGTGGCGTCCACCCGTTCCGCCCCCGGAAACTCGGGCGCCGCGCCGGGGCCGACCGCCTCGATCCGGTTCCCGCGGACCACGACGTGGCCGGAGGCGTACTCCTGCCCGGCCACGGTGGCGACCACGCCGCCATCGATCACCAGCAGCCGGTCTGAGCTGTCGCTCATCGATCTCCTTCTCGTTCGGTCTGGCTGGACCGGTTCAGTGCAGCTGGGCCATGTTGGACGAGCGGACCTCGGCCATCGGCTCAGTGCCCGCAACCGCGTCGGCCAGCCGGTGATTGGCGATCTTCGCAATCTCCAGCAGGTCGGCGACCCGCTCCTGGGTGGCGGAGTTGTCGAGCCGGCGCCAGGCCTGCTCGAGGATCTGCTCCGCGGTCAGCTCGCGGACGGCGATGATCAGCGGGAAGCCGAACTTCCGCTCGTACGCCGCGGTCACCTCCTCGAACGCCTCCTGCTGCTCCTCGCTGAGGAAGGTGAGCCCGGCGGACGCCTGGTCGATGATCGACTCGTTGCCGAGCTCGCCCGTCTGCAACTGCTTCGACGCCAGGCTCGGGTAGGCCGCCATCAGCCGCAGCTGATCGTCCGACGACAACGTGAACAGTCGATCCTGCATCGCGCCGCGCAGATCGTTGGCGTCGGCGAACGGGCGCTCGCCGGCGACGTACTCGGCGATGCCGGCCTCACCCTGGTACGCCGGACCGACGGTGGCCACGAACTGCTCCGACGGCATCGCGTTCAGTTGGTCCACGGTCAGCTTGTCCGACTTGGCCTCGTCGTGGGACTTGCCGCCGTAGTAGTTGAGGAACAGGTTCAACAGGATCGCCGCGATGCTACCGGCCGTGATCCCGGAGTTGAGGAAGGTCTGGACGTTGGACGGCAGCTGGGAGAAGAACGCGGACGTGCCGTTGACCACCGGGGTACCGACCGGGATCATCGCGACACCGATGCTCACGGCGACCACGACCACGTTGCGGTGGTTGGTGAAGTCCACCCGGCCGAGGGTCTGGATGCCGACGGCGGCGACCGTGCCGAACATGACCAGCGCCGCGCCGCCCAGGACCGAGGGCGGGATCGCCGCGACGATCGCGCCGGCCTTCGGCAGCAGGCCCAGCAAGATCATGAAGCCACCGGCGGTCGCCACCACCCAGCGGCTCTTCACCCGGGTCAGCCGGACCAGGCCGACGTTCTCGGCGAAGCACGTGTAGGGGAAGGAGTTCATCACGCCGCCAAGGAAGGTGGCCAGACCATCGGCCCGCAGCGCCGCCGCGATGTCGCGCTTGGAGATCGGCTTCTCCACGATCTGGCCCGTGGCGTACACGTCGCCGGTGGTCTCCACCGCGGTGATCAACATGACCACGATCATCAGCAGGATGGGCAGCAGCGCGAACTTCGGCAGGCCGAAGTAGAACGGCGTGGTGAAGCCGATCCAGGCGGCCTCCTTGACCGACGAGAAGTCGGCGACGGTGCCACCCGAGCCGTTGGGGATGAAGGCCGCGACGAACGTACCGAGGGCCAGGCCGACCAGGACGGCGACGGTGTTCAGGAAGCCGCGGGCATACCGGGTGACCAGCAGGATCACCAGGATGGTGCCGAACGACAGGGCCAGGTTCAGCGGGCTGCCGAAGGTAAGATTCGCCGGGACCTTGTCGGGGTTGGCGAACGCGAAGTTGCCGCCACCGGCGTCCATCGCCGCCACCGGTATCAGGGTGATCCCGATGATGGTGATCACCGTGCCGGTGACGACTGGCGGGAAGAACCGGACCAGCATGCTGAAGAACGGGGCGATCAGGAAGGTGAAGACGCCGGCCACCATCACCGCGCCGTAGATGTAGACCAGGCCGGCCGTGCCGCCGCCGTTGTCCAAACCGATCACGATCATCGGCGACACGGCGGTGAAGGTCACGCCCTGCAGCAGTGGCAGCCGGACCCCGATCTTCCAGATACCGACGGTCTGCAGCAGCGACGCAATGCCGCAGGTGAAGAGGTCGGCGTTGATCAGGTGGATCAACTGCTGCTCGTTGAGGCCGATCGCGCTGGCCAGCAGGATCGGGACGACGACCGCGCCCGCGTAGAACGCCATCACGTGCTGGATCCCGTACACCGCGAGTTTCTGCGGCGGGAGGACTTCGTCCACGGGGTGGACCAGACGCCTGGTCTGGACGGCTGTGGCTGTGCTCATCGGACACCTCTCCCGTGCGTCCCCACCCTCGTTGGTGGCGACCTCAGCGCGCGGTCATCTATTCCACATCATGGAACTTCTTTACCGCCGCTCGGAAAGCGTAGACGGTGACCTGTCTTACGTCAATGCGCCGCGCCGGCCGTGGGGCCGCAGCAGTGCGTAGTGGAGCAGGAGGCTCGCTGCGGATGCGATCAGCCCGGCTGACATAGGATCCCGCCGATCGAGCACGAGTCGTGACTGACGGATCACCGGGACCGCTACAGCCTGGTCAATGCTCCGGCGACGCGCGATCAGCAGAGTGAGGACTCCACCCGCGAGGAGGAACGGCGGCCACCCCGGCCAGCGGCGACGGTCCGCCGGTGTTCGCTGGCCCCGAGCTGGTCGGCGCGGACGAACTCGTCGAGCCCGCAGTCGGCTCGGAGATCGTGGTGCCGGCGGTCGGACCGGCCGTGGGCGAGCTAGGCCCGCTGACCGTCGTGCCGTCGGGAGCGGTCGCGGTGACGCTCAAGCCGCTTCCGGCGGCCACCGGATCGAAGAGGTAGTTTCCGTCGCCGTCGGTGATCTGCGTCGTCGTCGCGCCGCTGTTGGGGTCGTGCAGCGTGACGGTGACGCCCGGTACCGGATTCCCCTCGGGATCGCGGACCGTGCCAGCGGCCGACACTCCGGCGACCGCCCGCAGGATGAAGTCGGCCACCTGGTCGGATGTGCTCAGGTCGACAGTCTTGGACAGCGGGCCGTCCGAGGTGAGCCCTGTCGGCCGCATGACCGAGACCCGATATCCGTCATACGTCGCGTACTTGTCGAAGGAGTACCGCCCGTCCGCATCGGTCTCGGTGGTGCCGACCAGGTTGTCGTCAGGGTCGTACAGCTCGACGGTGATGCCCTTGCGGCGGTCGGGCGCGCCGGTGACGTCGACGGTCCCGGTCAGACTGTGGGCCAGGGCGGAGAAGAAGGTCTGGTAGATCGGGAAGCCTGCCCGCTGAGCGAAGGTGAACGAGAGCGAGATCAGCGGGACCGTAGGCTCGAACCAAGCGGAGGCCCCGTTGGTGTCGACGGCACCGGCGTCTCCGGTGAGGACTCCTGTCGTGCCGTTCCAGCTCGGCACGTCGCTGCTGGCACTGCAGACCCCGGGCGTGCAGTAGTTGAAGACCGACCGGAAGCCGAGGTCGCTCGGCGGCACCTCGACCCCACCGACCCCGGTGGCGGTGATGGTGACCTGATCGGCATCGACATCGCCCAGGACGAAGGTCCATCCGCTGGACGGGGTCGGCCGGTCGAACTGGTACGTGGTCACCGACGCCGGCGCGCCGTTCTGATTGTACGGGCGGAGATTCAGGTACGGCCGGTCCTTGCTCGAGCCGTACTTGGCGCCGACCGGCGTCGTCGCGGAGAGGTAGGTGTTGGTTCCGTTCTGCCGACCGACGCTGGCCCCGCCGGCTCGAGTTCGACACGTACGTCGCTGCCGGGAACCCGGTGGGTTGCTGGGTCATCGTTCCGCTGTAGTCGTGGGACGATCCGCTGAAGGTGAGCTGTGCCCAGCCGGCAAGGGCCGCTTGCGCCGGTGTGATCAACGCCGCGCTGCCGACCAGTGCGAGCAGGAGGGTCATCAGGGCCGCGAACAGTGGTTGCGCGCGCCGGCGATCGCCAGGTCGGCGTCGGCGAATGGTCCTCACAAACGCACGTTACACATTGCGCCGACGGCCGGGCCCGGGCAGCAGACCGTAAGGCAGTGTCTCCGCGGACGGCTGCACTTTGATGCTTTCGTGCGTTGGCAGTCGCCGGTCGTCAGGTCGGCAATGTGATCCTGACAAGGGCCTATAGGGTGGTCGATACAGGTTCGAACCAGTGACCTCTTCGGTGTGAACTTGGCGCAGCGTTGCGAGGGACCTCATGCATGTGCGGATGAACGCTGGCGCACGACGGCACCGCAACGAACGTCGACACAGTTGCTGTACTTCGGTGCCGTACGGCGGTTCGCGTCCCAGGAGCGTTCGGGCTGTTGGCAGCGATCGCGTCGTCCACCACCAGCCGGTGCAGCTCGAACTCGGCCGCAACCGGCCGGATCTCGGGCGGGAAGCCGGGAGCGGCCTCCCGTCGCCGCCTGGGCACTCGACCGACATTTGCCGCATCTTCGGAGTCTCGGGCGCGTGTAGACCGGTCGCTCGAGCTAAATTCAACACTAACCACTGGCATCGAACACGCGTTCGATACCGTGCTCTAGGCCGATCCGCTACCCCTTGCCAGTTCTGATTGGGCCCACTGGATCTCGATGACGGCGGTGGCGGGCAACCAGAAGGCTGCCTGACTCCTGCTGCCCGTACGACCTTCTCTCCGCTCCAGCCAATAGCCCTTCCCGACCTGTAGATGCTGGGTCAGGGCCGTGACTTCCTCCTCACTGATTGGCACGTGAAGATCCCGAGTCTGAAGTTCAATTCTGACGTACGGCACGCCCCACCTCCTCGCTGGTTGGCGGTTCCAGGCCAGGCAGACCTGTTGCGGACTGACACCGTACTCGTCGGCGACCTGCTGGAGGATGCCACACTCAGCGAGGGCGGTTGCGCGGCAAACTCATCACCCAGCAGCTGCACGATCTCACAGCCCACCGACCCCTGTCGTGACTGACAGCAGCGGACCAGCAAAAGGGGTGGCGCTGAGCTCGTCAGCGCCCGCCTGCTTGGATCAGGAGCAAATACCAATTTGCCGCCGGCGCCGCGGGCGAGCACGCAGTTCCTCCCAACGCACGCGAGGCGCTCGGGCGAACTACCGCTCAGCTTGGTTCGGGTTCGGTTGCGCCGAAGACCTGACGGGTGATGGTGACTGCGGTCATTGCGTTGGGCCAGCCGGCATAGAACGCCAGGTGGGTGATGGCCTCGAGAAGCTCGGTTCGTGTGAGGCCGTTCTCGAGAGCCCGGCCAAGGTGGTGCGGGAGCTGGTCGGAGTGCCCACCGACGATCAGGGCGGTGACGGTGATGAGGCTGCGGTCCCGGGCGGACAGCTCGGCCCGGTTCCAGACGTCGTCGAAGAGCACGTCGTCGGTCAGCGCGGCCAGTTTGGGGGCGATGTCGCCGATCGCTTGGCGGCCGCCACCGACTTGTCGGTGTTGATCGGTCATCAGGTGTTCCTTTCGCCTGGTGAGGCTCAGTCGGGGCTGGTGTTGTTGTATTCCTGGTCGGTGACGTGCTGTCCCCAGGTGGTGCTGGTGCCCGGGTCGTCACCTCTCTCGAACATGGCGAGGTGTTCCATGAAGTCGTCCGGGGTGGCGCCGTGCCAGTGTTCTTCACCGGGTGGGGTGTAGACGGTCTGTCCGGGGTGCACGTCGATGATGTCGCCGCCGCGGGCCTGCATGCGGGCGATGCCGTGGGTGACGTGCAGGGTCTGTCCGTTGGCGTGGCTGTGCCAGGCGGTGCGGGCGCCGGGTGCGAATCGGACGAGTCCGACGACCATCCGCTGGTCCTCGTGCTGGGGGGTGGCGATGACGTCGAACCAGACGTCGCCGGTGAACTGTTCCGGCGGGTTCTTCACCGTCGGCGGCTTCGGTTGGATGTGCATGATCTTCTCCTGTCGGTGGTGGTGTGGTCAGGTGGCCGTGACGGTCGGGTTGCTGCCGAGCCCGTCGCGGTTGTCTCGTGGGTGGGCTGAGTTTGTCACTGGGCGGTGTAGCCGCCGTCGACGGGAAGGGCGACGCCGACGACGAAACTTGCGCCGGGGCTGCACAGCCACAGCACGGATGCGGCGATCTCCTCGGCCTGTCCGAGGCGGGCGATCGGTGTCGCGGCGGCGGCTTCGGCGCGGTTGAGCTCGCCTTTGGCGATCATGTCGGTGACCATCGGGGTCTCGATGGTGCCGGGGCAGATGGCGTTGATCCGGATGCCGCGGGGTGCGTACTGCAGGGCGGCGCTGGTGGTCAGCCCGATCACGCCGTGCTTGGAGGCGTGGTAGGCGGCCCGGCCGGGTAGTCCGACCAGACCACCGAGGGAGGAGCAGTTCACGATGGCGCCGCTGCCCTGGGTGCGCATCTGGGCCAGCTCGTGCTTCATGCAGGCCCACACCCCGCGCAGGTTGATCGCGTTGACGCGGTCGAAGGTTTCGGCTGGTTCGTCGGCGGCATCGCTGGGGGGAACCTGGATGCCGGCGTTGTTGAACGCCATGTCGAGCCGTCCGAACGTGTCGACGGCGGCGTTCACCATGGCAGCCACACTGTCCTCGTTGGAGACGTCACACGGCACGCCCAGCACCCGGTGGCCGGCGGCGCTGAGCTCGTCGGCAGCGGCCTGGAGGGTGGTCTCGTTGATGTCGGCCAGGACGACCGCGGCCCCGGCTTCGGCGAAGGCGCGGGCGGTGGCCAGGCCCATGCCCGAGCTCGCACCCGTGACGAGGGCAACCTGCCCGGTGAAGTCGTAGGTTGGGTTCACGATGTCGATCTCCTTTGTGTGCTGGCGATGGTCGGTGATGCACAGGCAGATTGGCGGTGACGTCGGATCAGGCGCGTTCGATCCTGGCCTGGAAGGTGTCGCCTTGGCGTTCGATCTGGTCCATCGAGGTGTCGAATCGTCCGATGCGGACGATGCCGTTGAAGTAGCCGACGTCGCCGTAGTAGAAGACCAGGTCGTTTGATGGTGCGTAGTAGCCGATGTCACCGACATCCGGGTCGGCCCCTGCTGGGACACCGTCCATGGTCAGCGGCTTCCTGAACTTGGAGGGTTTGGGCGCCCCGCGGTCAGCCACACAGCGAAGCTACGGCAGTCGTCGGCGCACTCACCCGCGACGCCGGACTGGCTCGGTTTCACCGTGGCGGCCGCCGCCGACCCGGCATCATTCTGGCCGCTGTACTCATGTCTCATCGGATGGGCGTGGCCCGTTGACTGGTTCGATCCGGCGGTACGGCCACAGGTCCGAACCCGTAGATGCAGGAGTCGCCGACCGCCGGATAGCCGCGCCGGTAGTTTCGGATGGTCGATTTGGCCTGGTTCTCGACCTGGACCTCCCTGGCCGGTCATCACAGCAACTCGCTTGGGCACAGCGCTCCTCGAACGGCTGGGTTGGACTTCGGTTGGGGCTGAGCGTGAGATCCCCAGGGCCTGGGATTCAGCCAACACGGTTCCGACCGCGAGTGGGAGTCTCTGTCGTGACGTGTACTGATAGGGGATCCCTCGTACGGTGGTTTCCCCGTACGGTCGCAGGATGGACAACCGAGTCGAGGTCCGCGAGTTCTTGACCTCGCGGCGGGCCAAGATCACCCCGCAGCAGGCCGGCATGCCGAACGTCGGTGCGCGCCGCGTCCCGGGTCTGCGCCGCGGCGAGGTTGCGGCTCTCGCCGGGGTCAGCATCGAGTACTACTCGAAGCTGGAGCGCGGCGCCATCGGCGGTGTGTCCGCTTCCGTGCTCGACGCCATCGCCCGTGCCCTCCAGCTCGATGACGCCGAACGCACCCACTTATTCAACCTCGCCCACGCTGCGGACGGGACCAGTGCCGGCATGCGGCCGCGTCGCCGGGTGAGTAAGCAGTGGACGCCGCGGCCGAGTCTGACCTGGGTGCTCGACAAGATCACCGCACCCGCCATCATCCGCAACGGCCGGATGGATCTGCTGGCCGCCAACGACCTCGGGCGGGCCATGCATGCCGCCGTGTACGCCAGCGCCGCCGGCATGCAGGCCAACTTCGCGCGGTTCACGTTCCTCGATACCGATGCCGCCCACGACTTCTACCCCCGCTGGGAGATCGCGGCCGACACCTGTGTCGCCATCTTGCGGACCGAGGCCGGCCGCGACCCGCACGACAAGGACCTGCACGACCTCGTGGGGGAGCTGTCCACCCGCAGCAGCGACTTCCGCCAGCGCTGGGGTAGCCACGACGTCCGACTCCACGGTGCGGGCAGCAAGCTGTTCCACCACGCTGTTGTCGGTGATCTCGATCTGTACTACGAGAGTGTCGATATGATCTCCGACCCCGGCCTCACCCTCACCATCTACGCCGCCGAACCGGGCTCCCCGACCGCTCACGCACTCGACCTACTCGCTTCCTGGCAGGCCACCGAGCTCGCCGTAACGGTTGCGGCGGGGCAAGCCGGCGCCCATCGCCTGATATGACCCCCCGATCAGCGCCGCTGCCGCGATCGCGACCCGCGCTGCACCCACCCGGCCCAAGACTGCTCGCAGGGGGCACCTCAGCATGACCACCCTCGCCATCGTCGGCGCCGGCCCCGGACTCGGCGCGGCCACGGCCCGCCGCTTCGGCGCCGAAGGTTTCAGCATCGCCGTCATCTCCCGCCACATGGACCCGCGTCGATGCACTGGCCGCGGACCTTGCCGCAGCCGGGGTGACCGCCCGCGGCTACGGCGCCAGCGTCCGCGACCCCGACGCCCTCACCAGTGCGCTGGACCAGGCCGCCGAGAACCTCGGACCGATCGAGGTCCTCCAGTACAGTCCGGTCCCGCAGGCCGAGTTCATGCACTCTGTCCTCGACACGACCGTGGCCGACCTCACCGGCGCGATCGAGTTCTCGATCTACGGCCCCCTCACCGCCGTCCGCCACGTCCTGCCCGGCATGCGCACACTGGGCCGAGGAACCGTGCTGTCCGTCAACGGTGGCAGCGGCGCCCGACCGAACCCGAAGGTCGCCGGCACCTCGATCGCCTTTGCCGGCGAAGGCGCCTACGCGTCCATGCTGCACTCCGCGCTGGCCGCGAAGAACATCCACGTCGGTCAGCTGATCATTGCCGGCGGCATCACCGCCGGCCATCCCACCCCGACCCCGACGTCCTCGCCGACCGGCTGTGGACGATGCACACCGGCCGAGACACCTTCCGGGTTTTCGCCGAGCCCATGAACTTCTAGACGCTGATCTGTAGACGAAAGGAAACCTCCGATGTTGACCGTCAACGCCTACGCGGCCACCTCCCCGACCGAACCGCTGGTGCCGACCACCATCACCCGCCGTGATGTCGGACCGCACGACGTGCTGATCGAGATCGCCTACGCCGGCGTCTGCCACTCCGACATCCACACCGTCCGCGGCGACTGGGGCCCGATCACCTACCCGCAGGTCGTCGGTCACGAAGTCGCCGGCACCGTCGTCGAGATCGGATCCGACGTGACCAAGCACGCCGTCGGCGACCGGGTCGGGGTCGGCACCATCGTCAACTCCTGCCGCGAGTGCGACAACTGCCGCGCCGGGCAGGAGCAGTACTGCCTCGAGAGGCAACACTGCAGGCCTACTGCAGCGTCGACCGGGACGGCACCATCACCCAGGGCGGCTACTCCACCCACGTCGTCGTCGACGAGGACTACGTCCTCCGCATTCCCGAGTCGCTGGACTTCAGCAAGGTCGCGCCGCTGCTGTGCGCCGGCATCACCACCTACTCTCCGCTGCGGCACTGGCAGGCCGGACCGGGCAAGCACGGTGGCTGTGGTCGGCATGGGAGGTCTCGGCCACCTCGCCGTCAAGCTCGCCCACGCCATGGGCGCGCACGTCACGGTGCTGTCGCAGACCCTGTCGAAACGCGACGACGGCCTCCGCTACGGCGCCGACGCCTACTACGCGACCAGCGACCCCGACACCTTCGACCAGCTCGCGAACAGCTTCGACCTGATCATCAACACCGTCTCCGCCCCGTCGACCTCGACGCCCACCTGCGACTGCTGCGCCGCGACGGCACCCTGGTCAGCGTCGGCGCCCCGTCCGAGCCGCTCCCGGTGGCCGTGTTCTCCCTGTTCGGGAACCGACGTTCCTTCGCCGGATCCTCCACCGGTGGCATCGCCGAGACGCAAGAGATGCTGGACTTCTGCGCCGAGCACGGCATCGAGCCCGACACCGAGCTCATCGACGCGGCCGCCATCAACGACGCCTGGGATCGAGTCCTCCGCTCCGACGTCCGCTACCGCTTCGTCATCGACGCCGCCAGCCTGCACGCGGCCAGCTAAACCCGCACCCGGAACCAAGAGCTTGGAAGGAGCACGCATGCCTGACCAGACCAGCGACCTGGCCGGAAAGGTGGCGTTCGTCACCGGCGCGGCCAGCGGCATCGGCCGCGCCACCGCCTGGCGTTCGCCCGCGGGGCGCCGGCGTGGCGGTCGCCGACATCGACGAGCAGCGCAACCACGAGACCGCCCGGATGATCACCGAGCAGGGTGGCGGGCGCTCGCCGTTCGCTGCGACGTGACCCGGGGCGAGGACGTGCAGGCAGCACTCGATCAGACGGTCGAGGCGTTCGGGCGCCTCGACTATCGCCTTCAACAACGCCGGCATCGAGCACCAGCCCAAGCCGACCGCCGAGATCACCGAGGAGGAGTGGGACCGGATCATCGCCATCAACCTCCGCAGGCGTGTTCCTCTGCATGAAGTACGAGATCCCGCTGATGCTCCAGCACGGCGGCGGCGCGATCGTCAACACCTCCTCCGGCGCCGGGGTCAAGGGCTTCGCCGGGCAGCCGCCTACGCCGCCGCCAAGCACGGCGTGATCGGCCTGACCAAGACGCCGCCCTCGACTACGCCGCCGATCGAACATCCGGATCAACGCCATCTGCCCCGGCATCATCGACACCGACATGATGGACCGCTTCACCGACGGCACCGACGAAGGCCGCGACCGAGTCATCGCCCAGGAACCCATCGGACGGATGGGCCGACCCGAGGAGATCGCCGCCGCCGTGATCTGGCTGTGCTCCGACGCAGCCTCCTTCGTCACCGGACACGCCCTGGTCGTCGACGGCGGCCAAACGCTTGTTCGACACGGCCGAGATCTACGGGCCGCACGTCAACGAAGAGCTCGTCGGTGAAGCGCTCGCCCCCTATGCCGATCGGGTGGTGATCGCCACCAAGTTCGCCCAGGACATCGATCCGGCCGAACGCAAGCCTCAGGGGCGGATGCTGGGACCCTCGGAGATCGCTGGGGCGGTGGAGGGATCGCTGCGCCGGCTCCGGCTGGACGTGATCGACCTCTACTATCAGCATCGCGTGAACCCGGACGTGCCGATCGAGGAGATGGCCGGCGCGGTCAAGGACCTGGTCGACGCCGGCACCAAGTACACCGTTGACGAGGTACGGACGCTTGCCCCGACCTGGCTGGACATCGCTTCTCTCCTCTAACGGCGGGAGGTACCACTCTTGCACGCGTGCAAGATCACCTGAGGCTTCGGAGCGCCCCTCTCTTCTGCACAGATGTTGCACGTGGTGCCCGTGTCAGGCTCGAAGGTGCCTCTGGCTAGGGATAATGCTGGTGGGCGATACTGGGTTCGAACCAGTGACCTCTTCGGTGTGAACGAAGCGCGCTACCACTGCGCCAATCGCCCCAGCCGCCCGTAGGGGGCGGGTCCCGTAGGGCGACGACCACCATATCTCATCGAGCGAACCGTACCGACCAGGTTTGCCGGACAGTGGCTACGCGTCGGGCTCCTCGGCGGCGCGACGCGCGAACTCGGCGGCGATCTGAAGGGTCACCGGGCCGGGCGCCTCGTACGTCTTCTCGTCCCATCGACCGACCGACTGGACGTCGCGCATCGAGGAGGTAATGAAGATCTCGTCGGCAGTCGCGGCTTCGGCGGGAGTGAGGTCGGCCTCCTCGATCGCACACCACTCGAGCAGCAGTTCCCGGGTGATCCCGGCCAGTGGGCCGGCCTCCAGGGGCGGGGTGAGGACCTGTTCGCCGAACACGCAGAAGATGTTGCTACCTGTGCCCTCGCAGACCACACCCGCGGTGTTCAGGAAGATCGCCTCGGAGGCGTCGTGGCCGCGGGCGTACGCCAACCCGCGAACGTTCTCCGCGTACGACGTCGACTTCACCCCGGTCAGCGCGCCGTGCTCGTTGCGTCGCCATGGTGCCGTCACGATGGTCGTCACGGCGGGAGTCAGCTCGCGAGGCTCGGCGGCCACCACCAGGGTCGCCGGTCCGTACGCGGGGTCGGAGCCGAGCGGCCCGCGACCACCGGTGTAGGTGATCCGAACCCGCCCGTCGACCCACTCGCGACCGGCGACGACCTCCTCGATGGCGCGGCGGATCAGCCCATGATCGGGCTCGGGAAGACCCAGCGCGCTGGCCGACCGGCTCAGCCGATCGAGGTGACGGCGGACCGCGAACGGCCCAGCGGCAGTGACCTTCAGCGCCTCGAAGGCACCATCGCCGACCACCAGACCGTGATCGACCACACTCACCACGGCCTCCGCCGGGTCGGTGATAACGACGCCGTCGAGCCAGATCCGGAGCTCTCCTGCGATCGGCCCGGAAGCGGGTTCGGAGCTGGGAAGAGTGCTGGTCGTCACCGGGTCAGCGTACGTGGCGCGACCCGCCGGCGATGCCCGTCTGCTGAACTGTTTTGGACTCCCCTGCCGGGCTCGGCTATGGTTACTCGTCGCACCGGGGAGCAGTCAGCCCCGAGCGCGCGGACGTGGCTCAGTTGGTAGAGCATCACCTTGCCAAGGTGAGGGTCGCGGGTTCGAATCCCGTCGTCCGCTCGGAGAGGGTCTCGCCCAGTTCACTGTGGAGGGTCCAAACCTTCACGGTGGAGTGGCCGAGAGGCGAGGCAACGGACTGCAAATCCGTGTACACGGGTTCAAATCCCGTCTCCACCTCGGGCGATTGGCGCAGCGGTAGCGCGCTTCCCTGACACGGAAGAGGTCACTGGTTCGATCCCAGTATCGCCCACCAGCATCACCCCTAGTCAGAGGCCTATTCGAGCCTGACATGGGCGACCGCGTGCAACATCTGTGCAAGAAGGAGTCGGCCGGAGCCTGGGTGTCTGGTGATCTTGCACGCGTGCAAGAGGGCGTGTCCTGCCCAGGCCAACGAGTCGGTGATGCGAGGCTCAGGCACGTGGGTGGGCCAGCGACGTGGGATTTGCAGCTGTGGGGCGTGATCGGCACCTGGGTCCAGGCGGTTGGCACGGTCGGTGCCATCGGTTATGCGCTCTGGGAGTTCGCCCGGAACCGCAGTGATCAACTGGAGCAGCGGCGGTTGGAGACCGATCGGGCGCGTCGGGCTCACGCTGAGTGTGTGTCCGCTTGGCTGGTGCGCCACCGGGACGTCGCCTTGAGCAACGCGTCGGATCAACTGATCTACGGCGTGGTCGTGGTCCCGGTGATGGCCTTCGTGAACAGGAAGTGGTCGGCCGAGGAGATGGTGGACAGCCGCCGAGATGCGTCCAGCCGATCCGGTGAGCCCTGAACCGTTCTCGCGGTGCTCCAACCTGGCCGGTCCACTGTGCCGCTGGACTTCTCGATTGACCCGTCGCCCGCCGCCCGCTGGGGCCTGGAGGTGGCCTTCACTGACCGTGAGGGCCAGCACTGGATTCGGCGCAGCGATGGACGACTGGAGGATCTGCCGAGCCGGCCTATCGAATACCTGAAGCTCCCTGACACCGTGAAGTACCAGGCGGCGGATTCCTACGCCGCCAGGCGCCAGCCGGTGGACTGGCCACCCCGGCATCGATGCGGGCTGATCGAGGTTCGGCCCAGGACGCGCCGAGCACCAGCGGCGTACCGGCCGTACGGCTCTCTGCGCTGGGAGGATGCTGCCGTGCTGCAAGCGCCATGGTGGGGAGTGCCGGTCGTCGCGGGTTGCTTCCTGATCCTCGGCGGTGCGCTCAGCTACGTGTCGACCCGCGCATCGGACCGACGCAAGGCGCGGCTGGAGGACAGAGCGCCGCTGGGACGATGATCTTCGACGGCTGTACCTGGCTGACCGAGCCGGCGGTCGGCTGCACCAGCCGACCGATGAGGATCTTGCGGCGGCCGGGCGCATTCAGAATGAGCTTATGCTGATCGCGCGCCGAAGCTGGCCCAGGCGGTAGCTGACCTGATCGCCGCCTACCAGGCCGAGCACGACGCGGCCGGGACGCGAGAAGCGTTCGCGACCCGTCACGCGGTCATCGACAATCACCGGCTGGTGCACCGCGAGGTGCGCTGAGCCCTCCGCATTGCTGACAAGTAGGACGATTTCGATTCTGCAATCGAACGGGGTCGCCGCAGCTGCGGCGGTCCTGCCGGAGATCCCGCTTCGACATGTACGCGGAGTCCAGGGGGCGGATCGAGGACATCGCGCTGCTGGAGGACGTGGCCGAAGTGATGGGCTGCGGGGCGTCCGCGTAAGGCTGACGCAGTGTCAGCCTTACGCGCGCGGCGAGATCACGGCCGCGGGCTGAGTCCGCGACCACTCGACGTCGGTCCTCAGCATGCGCTCACCGCCAGCGCACCTCGCCGAGCTTGCCGGACAGCCCGGGCACCCACCGGATGCCGCTGACAGGCGCCTGGCGGGCGACCACGGGGCTCGGGGCGGTGGATTCGGCCGACCCGGCCACCTCCAGAAGGCCGGGGCGGTCGGCGTCGGGCGACGGACGGCGAGCACGCGGGCGCTGTCGTAGGCGCCGACCGGCAGCAGGGACACCTCGCGGAGGTCACCCTCGAAGACGAGAGCCTCCCCGTCGCTGCCGCGGCCGACCGGAGCGGTCGGAACCCATGCCGCACGGGCAAGAAGCCGTCGTGGAGGTCGGCCAGAGCCTCGTCGCCGAGCACGGCTCTCCCGGACCTGGAAGGTTCCGGTGCAGACCGTCGTCGGCTTCCCAGAGTGCGATGGCGCGGCCGATCGGGTGCTGGTGGTCATGGCCGCGGAACAGCAGCACCTTCTTCGGGTCCCGGCAGGCCGCGGCGAAGGCGCCGAGCACGACCCGCTCCCCGGCCGGGTTCGGGGTCATGAACGACATCTCGTTGTAGGGCACGGCCAGCAGGTCCACGATCCGGCCGGGCGTATCGACGGTGGTCACGCTCATCGGGGTGCTCCTTCCGATCAGGGTGAGCTTGGCCTGGTGCGTGCCGATCCAGGCGTCCACCGCTGCGCCGCGCGGACCGGCCGGGGTGTCCTCGTCGGCCAGCCCGGCTGCCAGCTTGGCGCGGAGGGCGTCGAGCCTCTGCTCCTGGACGGCAACGCAGCCGTCGCAGGCCCGGACGGCGTACGGCATGGTCAGCTCCCCGATGCCGGCCGCCGGCCGGGTGAGCACCCAGCCCGGCGCCGACCGCGGCCGGACCGAGAGGTCACCTTCGGCGCCGCATTGCTCGCAGCGGCGCAGGGTCGCGTCGAGCCGGGCCTCCCGGGCCTTGTTGTCGGCCTGCGCGAGCAGTGCCTCGGCGCGGCGGACAGCCTGTCGGTGGGTGACCCGTTCGACCTCTTCGCGGGTGATCCGGGCGACCGGCATGAGCCGGCTCTGCTCCCGGTACTGCTGCTGCATGGCCTCGATGACCAGCCGGTCGTCGTCGGCATCACGCCGGTAGAACCTGCGCACCGCTGGCGGGATGTACCAGTCCGACTTCGGGTCGGTCCACTTGCCGCCGGACGGCCAGAGCCCGACATCACCGCCGCTGTCGGCGTAGGCGCCGAGGTCGTCGGCCATCGCGGCGGCGATCTTCCTGGTGGTGGCCGGGTCGACCGGCTCGGGGTCCGGCATCGGCTCGGGCTGCCGGCGGGCGAGAATGCTCATCCCTGCTGCTCCTTCGGGGTCGGCTGACCCGTCGTGTCGTAGTTCCAGCGGGCGATCAGCCGGCCGTCCCAGCTCTTGCCCAGCGTGTCGGCGATCCTGGTGAGCGCCTCCGAGGTCGCCTTCTCGGCCGTCTGGTTCCTGTGCGGGATCTGGTACATCGAGGTCGTCTCCTTCGAGGTAGTCGGGGATGAAGTCGGGAATGTCGGTGCCGGGGACCTCGACCTCGGCCGCCCAGGCCGTGGCCGACAGCTCGGCCAGGCGGCTCAGGTAGTTGGCGATCGGTGAGCTGATCTGGCGGTAGTGCGCGGCCCGGAGGGAGAGCATCACCGCGGCGTACGCCCCAGCGTCCGCACCACGGCCGGAGGCCCACATCCAGGCGTCGGTGAGCGCGTCGGCGAGCGTCGAGGCCGCCTTCGGGCCGAGCCCGGCGCGGGCGCGTTCGAGGCAGCTCAGCACCGTCTCGCGGTCGGGGGTCTGGATCATGATCACCAGCACCAGAGGCTGGCGTCATCCGGCGGCCGGCTCTGCCGGCCGTTGTTGATCATGGTCCCTGATCCGGCCTGATCGTCGCTGATCGTGGACTCGTTGTTGATCATGGGGCGTTCTTGATCATGATCAACTCGATGTTGATCATGGGTCTCGCAGTTATTGATCATGCCCCCCCCCGAATTTCCGCGTGGCTCCAGGGGTTAAATGGTTCCCAAGCAGTGGCGGTGCCGTTCGGAGCCCTAGGAGAAACGCGCCCGTTGTTGATCATGGTCTCCATGATCATCGTCTGATCATGATCAACCAGTCCTTGATCAACATCGGGACCATGATCAGCGAGACGATGATCAAGCAGCGGCGGACCATCGGAGTAGACAGGGTTCAGGTCGTCGAGGGTCGGGTCCGCTGGGGTGAACCGGCCGGAAAGGTGACCTCGATCATCGCCGGGATGCGCGATCGGGCAGTGCGTCAGCGCCGCGATAACGATAGGGTCTCTATATATCCCGAAATGTCGCCGATGACAGTTCGTCTGTGAGGAGTGCTGGCTGTGTCGCTCGCTCAGTCTCTGTCCCTCGTATTACTCGGCCTGGTTCTAGTTCTCGCCATCTGGCAGCGCCTCAACATCGGAATGCTCGCGCTGGCGGCCGCGCTGCCGATCCTCATGCTGTCAGGCGCCAACGTCGACACGATGTACCGCGCCTTCCCAGGCAATCTCTTCGTCCTCATCGCTGGAGTGTCCCTGTTGTTCGCACACCTGGAGCGAAGCGGCGCCCTCGCCGTGGTGGTGAAGGGGACGTTTGCCGCGGTGGGCGATCGACATTGGCTGCTGCCCTGGGCCAGCTTCCTGCTCGCCGGCGCGATGTCGACGGCCGGGGCATTCTCCACGGCGCCGATCGCGTTCCTCGTGCCGATGATCGCGTACGTCAGCGTCGGCTACAGCAGCATCTTCCTGCTGACCGAACTCGCCGTCGTCATCGGCGCAAACAGCGCCGGGCTGTCGCCCTTGAACCCGACCGGTGCACTCATCCACACGATCGCCGACAAGTACCACGTCACGTACTCCGTTTGGGGGCTGTGGGCGGTGTCGGTGGCGGTCGCCGTGGTCGTTGTGTTCGCCCTGCAGATGATCGCCCTGGTCCAGAAGCGGCGGGGCCACGAATACGTCGTGACACCGGCGCCGACCGAGCAGACCCATGACCCCAAGGAAGGCACCAACCTCGCCTACATGTGGTGCTCGGGCTTGGCACTGATCGCCTTCGTCCTCCTGGTGGTGTTCGCCAAGACCGACGTGGGCATCACCGCCATGGCGATGGTGGTCCTGCTACAGGTCGTGTTCCGGCCCAACGAGAAAGCCTTGCTCTCGCGGATCCCCTGGAACAGCATCCTGCTGCTCTGCGGACTGCTGACATACCTGGGACTCATGCAACAGATCGGGACGATGGCAGGCATCCAGCGGGCGCTGAATCACCTCGGTACCGGAGCCCTACTCATCATCGTGCTGAGCTACATGACCGTACTGCTGTGCAACATCGAAAGCTCCACGCTTGGCGTCCTCGGTCTGATGATGCCGCTGGTCTTCGCCACGTACGGCAGCGGGACTCAGACCTTCTGGATCGTCGTAGCGGTGGCCGTTCCCGCGGCGCTGATGGTCATGAGCCCCATTCACGTCGCAGGCACACTGATCATCGGCAACAGCGCAGCAAAAGATCAGGATCGGCTATTTCGTCGCTTGTTGGGCACCGCTGCGTCACTCGCTGTTGTCGTGCCGGGCCTCTTGGTGCTGGTGCCGGTGGCAATGGGTTGAGCGCCGCAGCAATCGGTCGACTACTGCCGCGACCAAGATGGGGCCCTCTATGGCTGCGCCAAGGCAACGACAGGGCGGGCTCGCTGAAACCGACCCGCGCTCTGCGATCGTCGTTCGGGACGAAGCCGTCAATCACGCATGCTTGCCAATCAGCCTGCAAGTCAATCGCACCGGTCGCCCGGACACATACCCGTACAGCTGCGGACACTCGCCACGCTCCCCGGTAACGCCGCCCTCGCACCGGAGATCACTGCGACGGAAGCAGTGAACGAGCACGAATCCCCGGCGGACCCCGCCGTCGATGTGCACAACATCAGCGTGCACCGGATGCACTTGATCCAAGCCCCGCGAACGCTGCCGGACAGCCGCTTCAAGCGTTCGCAATGAGAGGGTCTGGACTCCGCCCTCGACGACCACCTAGCCAACAACGCGGGGCCTCCGCGCGCCGACGGCTCGGCCACTCGGCGGACGCGACGGGTCATCCGCCGGGTCCGCACCGCTAGGGTCCACGTCATGACGGTGCCTGACTACGAGACCCTCATGAAGCCGACTCTCGCGACCCTGGCCGATGGGAATCCGTGGACCCGCGGCCAGCTCCGTGACGCGGTCGCTCCTGTTGTTGGTGTCGGCGGTGCTGACCTGGAGGAGATGCTGCCCAGCGGCAAGGCAACGGTGTTTGGCAGCCGAGTCGGCTGGGCCCTGACCTACATGTCCCAGGCCGGCCTCGTGACCCGCCCCAAACGGGGGGTGTACGTCATCACCGACCGCGGCAGAGATGTGTTGCGCACGCACCCGGAGCGCGTGGATAACAAGGTCCTGGAGCGGTTCCCCGAGTTCCTGGAGTTCAAGAGCCGCCGCACCGAGAAGGGTGAGCCGGTCGGCACTCATGGCGAGCCGACAAGTACGAACGTCGCCGCCCTGACACCGACCGAAGCGATCGCCCGGCTACTCACGGACGCCGACGACGCAGTCGCCGCAGAACTGCTCGATCGCGTGCTCGCCCAACCCCCGGCGTTCCTGGAGAGATTGTCGCTACGCCTTCTCCAAGCCATGGGGTACGGCGGCAAAGAGGCGCTCCTGACCCACACGGGCAAACCTGGTGACGCAGGGCTCGACGGCATCATTCGACAGGACGCGCTAGGACTCGACCTTGTCGGAGTTCAAGCCAAACGCTATGACCGCGAATCCGCAGTTCAGCGCCCAGAAATGCAGGCGTTCGTCGGGGCACTGCAAGGCGCTCAGACCAGCCGCGGAGTCTTCGTCACAACGGGCAGATTCAGTAGCGGCGCTCGAATATTCGCCGAGCAAGTTCCGATCCGACTTGTGCTCATCGACGGAACGGAGCTGACTCGCCTCATGGTTCGCTACGACGTCGGGGTAGCGGTGAAGGAGACTTATCAGTTGAAGTCCGTCGACGACGACTTCTTCGATGACAGCGAACCGTAAGGCAAGCTCCGCAGCGCTCCTGAATCGTCCGTCGGGACGAACAAATCAGCAACCGAACGCCGGCCACTCTCGGGCCACACCTTGGCCAGAGCTCGGGGCCAGCACCAGTCACTCACGGCGTGCCGCCCAGCCCTCGGCAGACAACAACGGACGTGCACGCACGCCTTGCGGAGAACTTCCAAGCTGGTCATGCTGCCAGCCAATCGGCACGATCACGGACGACTGCCCAGAGACATCCATGCTCGGCCGAGACGCCGGGGGCCGAGCGTTGGTCACAGTGGCCGGGACACCCGTCACGGAACTGACGCACCGTCGGCGTCGCGGACGCGACGCCGACGGTGGCTTGTCAGTGGACCTGTGCCGTCGCGGACCTCATCACGAGCCGTCGTCGACCGAGAACTGGGTGAAGTCCCAGTGCTTCGACACCCCACCCGTGGACACCGTCTCCACGCCGTAGGAGATCTGCCCCAGCCTGCTGGCCACTGGGATGCGACCGGCGGTGGAGAGGTACGAGGTGAATTGCTTCAGGTCGAACGTTCCCGAGGAGATGTTGGAGGTGTCGGTCGGGACGAACGCCACGTAGTCGTTGCCGCCCGCCCAGAGATCCCAGGTGTGGCCGGCCAGCGGGATGTTGGATGCCACCTTCGTGCCATAGGGAGTCTGGCCGACATTGTGCGTCCAGATCATCATTTCCATGTCGCCGCTGGACGCGATGCCGTTGATCCAGACGTCGAAGGCGTCGTCGTAGATGCAGCCGGAGCAGCTGGTCGGGTCGGTCTGCGCGAACGACACGTTCAGTCGGGGGAACGTCGAGATGAGCGGATCCTTGGAGAAGTCGCTGGTCGACCAGTCGTGGTAGATCCGACGCATGCTCGGGTACGCCTTGACCGCGCCGTCGCCCTTGCTGTTGTCGGTGGTGACATCGACGTACCACGAGCCGTGCCGGCAGACGCCCATCTTCTGGCTGTAGTTGTAGCCGTTCACGCCCCAGAGCTCGGCGGAGGCGTTGTAGTTGCCCTCGCCGTACTGGCTCAGGTCCGCACTGCCCTGACCGTTGAACACGGTCTCTTCACTTCCCGGGGCGCACACGCCAGCCGGCGGCGGTCGGAGCCGTCGACGTCGGGCTCGAAGTCGGAGCCGTCGACGTCGGGCTCGAAGTCGGAGCCGTCGACGTCGGGCTCGAAGTCGGAGCCGTCGACGTCGGGCTCGAAGTCGGAGCCGTCGAGGTCGGCGAGCTCGTGGGAGCCCCCCCGCCGCCGGTCGAACCGGCAGCGGTGGCGCTCGCATTGGCAAACGGGATGGCGGCGCTCGAGTCAGCGTTCTGCGACAGATATCCCCAGAGCCGGACGCCGCCGGGATCGGTGATGGCGCTGTCGGAGCTGTCGCTGTACGTCTGTTGCCAGTCAGGCTTGCTGGTGCCGTCCACCCACGCCCTGACCGAGAGCTGGACCGGGTCGGTTCCGGTGACCATTCCCTCGAGGTCGAGGGTCTGACCGGTGCTCACGGTGAGTCCGGTCGCCGTGGTCGCACCGAGGAAGGTCTCGACATTCGAATCGACCCGCGAGAAGCTCACCGAAACCGAGCCGTCGGCCTGGATCCGAGCCTTCGCCCGATAGCCCTCGCCGACCCAGTCCGACCGCATCTGCACGGCGAGATAGGTGTTGCGCTGGTCGGGCACGGTGAACGACGCCGATGCGACCACATCACCCAACTCGGATCGGGTCACCGTACGGCTGAAGGAGTTCCCCGGCGCCACCCAGAGGGTGCCGCTGCTGGCGGCGAAGGCGCTGATCGGACTCGCAAGGAGCCCGACCACGGCGATCATCATGGCGATCAGGCCGGCTACCAGGCGGCGGCGGCGCGTAAAGCCCACCGCCCTACCGGCTCGGGGCGTGCGCCGACGTCGGTCAAGGTGCTTACTCACGGGAGGGTCTCCTCGGGTCGGAAGTGCATTGCGACGTGCTCGTCCGACTGGGCGATGGTCGGCGACCCCCCGGTCAATCCGTTTTGTTATTCAATTGTCATCTTCAAGCCAATCTGGAGCCATGCAGCAACGAGAGCCCGCACTACAGCCTCAAGATGCCAAGAAATTATCACGGTTTCATCACGGCCCCAAACTGGCCACGCCGGACACGGCCGTCGTGCCGGTCTCGGCGCCCATCGGCAACCGTCATCGCGGTCAGCCCGATGCTGCCGCCGACGGGCAGCCGATCGTCAGTCAGCCGGATCCCGTGCCGTCATGGTCAGCGGTCGGCAACGCGGCGTCACGGGTGTCGGAGACGGTCAAATATCGCCCACCAGATAGACCCGCGGTCCTCGGCTCGACGGGCCGACCAGCCCGATCTGCGGGGGAGGCAGGCTGCCTCATCCGAGGTCGTCCGCGCCGCCAGATGTCGGAGCGGCCGGCCCAGGTACTCGTTGGGCGAGAAGCGTGGCCACGGTTTCCAGCTGGTGGCGGAGATCTGATACCTCGGCCGTCAGCGCTTGCAGGGAGCCGTCGCCCGATGGTTCGTCGGAACTCGGCGCCGTCGCATCGTCCGCGAGATTCGCGTCCGCGGTGGCCGACGAGCCGGGGTCGAGCCGGAAGAAGCTCGCCAGTGAGCCGGCGAGCATGCCGAGAACCGCAACACCCGTGAGCATGATGGTCACCGCGGCCCACCGGCCGGCCGTCGTCCTCGGCACGATGTCGCCGTAGCCGACCGTGGTCAGCGTGACGATCCCCCACCACAGCGAGTCGCCCACCGTCGCGAACTCCGGGTTGACGACGTGCTCGGCACGGTAGGCAACCAAAGAGCCGACCACGACCACCCCGAGTGCGACGAGCGCAACCCGGCCCAGCCGGGCGAGCAGGCGTCGCGCGCCCCTGGTCGCCATCACCAACCGGGCGAGGCGAGCCAGCCGGAGCAGAACGACGAACTGGCCCGCCTGCGCCCCCGGAATCAAGAACCACGGCGCGGTGGCGATCACCACGAACAGGTCGAACCGACCGAACCTCGTACGCCCGATGTGCACGAGATGGCGAGCCTGCACGACGTAGTCCACGAGGAACACCAGCCAGGTGACCACGCCGACAACGATCCCGACCCAGCCGGTCGAGCCAGGAATGATCACCAGCGGCAGGAGGGCCGAGATGACGATCGGCAGCTGCATGACCTTGTCGAAGCGAGCCAGAAAGGCGGCGTCGCGCTTCGATCGAGGCTGACCGGGGCTCGGGTGTGCTTCGACAGCGGTGTTCACGGCCCCGATGGTGCCAGATCGGCCGAGTCACCACACCCATTCCGAGATCGGCTCCGCGGCCGGACACCGCGGCCGGACGCCGCCGGTCTCGCACGGTCGGCGGCGAGGCGTCAGCGGCGTACGGGAAAGCGCAGATGGAGCACGCGGGTTCCCTGGATCACCACGTCAGGATCGTCCAGCAGGCGCTGACCATCGATGCTGCCGAAATAGCGTTTGCCGGTGCCGAAGACCACCGGTACGACGTCGATCGCTACCACGTCGACGAGTCCGAGTTCGAGCGCCTGGCCGCCGACGTCACCGGCGCAGAGCGCCACCACTCCGTCGCCGGCCCGCTGCCTTGCTTCGGCCACCGCGGCCGCGACACCGTCGAAGAACGGTACGTCCGCCTCCGGATGCCAGCCGTCCGGCTTCGGCCGGTGCGAGACCACGATCAGGTGCTCCCCCGCCGGCGGCCGCGCCTCCCACCCGTTGGTCTGGTCGAACAGACGTCGACCCTGGATCGTCGCTCGAATGCTCGACCAGAACGGAGCGACGTACGCCTGGGAGGTCGCACTCACCTGGAACGGCATGTCCTGGCCCTCGACGATCGGACGGTCGCCGTTGAAGTACCAGTCGAACAGGGGCCCGACCTCGTCGTTCTGGTCGGCGATGAAGCCGTCGAGAGACGCCACCGCGTGCATCACCACTGTGCTCATGCTCTGCAAGACACCCGGGCCGAACGATTCTCATCGGCTAACCGCCGAGCCGGTCTCGTCGCGTCGTCAGGTACGCCCGCTCGGACGGGTTCTCGGTCGCAGCCAGCGCGGCGTCGTACGCCCGGCGAGAGTCCGCGGGCCGGTCGAGCCTGAGCAGCAGATCGGCCCGGGTGGCATGCCAGGCGTGATAGTTCCGCAATGAAGGGTGCTCCACTCCGAGCCGGTCCACCTGCGCCAGTGCTACCGAGGGGCCGTCGAGCTCGGCGGTGGCGACGGCCCGGTTCAGGGCGACCACCGGGGAGCGGTCGACGATCACCAGCCGGTCGTACAGATGCAGGATCTGGCCCCAGTCGGTGTCCCCGGCCGTCGGCGCATCCGTATGGACCGCGTTGATCGCGGCCAGCAGCTGAAACCGGCCCGGCGCCGGGCCGCCGGCCGCGACCGCCGCCAGCCGCTCGCGGACCAGGGCGTGCCCCTCGGCGATCAGGGCCCGGTCCCACCGGCCGCGGTCCTGCTCGCCGAGCCGGACGAGTTCGCCGGCCGCGATCCGAGCCGGACGGCGGGCTTCGATCAACAGCATCATGGCCAGCAGCCCGGCGACCTCGCCATCCTCGGGCAGTAACGCGTGCAGCAACCGGCCCAACCGGATCGCCTCCACGGTCAGGTCGGCCCGGATCGAGGCTGCTCCCCCGCTCGCCAGGTAGCCCTCGTTGAAGATCAGGAACACCACGGCGAGGACACCCACGACCCGGGGTCCAAGATCGTCGCGTTCCGGCACCCGGAACGGGATCCTGGCCGACTTGATCTTGCCCTTGGCCCGGGTGATCCGGCGCGCCATCGCCGTCTCGCTGATGAAGAAGGCGCTGGCGATCTCGGCCACCGTCAGCCCGCCGAGCAGCCGGAGCGTCAGCGCGACCCGCGCCTCCGGCGCGAGTGCCGGGTGGCAGCAGGTGAAGATCAACCGGAGTCGGTCGTCGGTCACCGGGCCGGTGGGCTCGTCCGGAGTGTCGTCGATGATCATCAGCGCCGCCTCGTGCTTCGGACCCCGGAGCGTTTCGCGACGGATCCGGTCGATCGCTCGGTTGCCGGCCGTGGTGGTCAGCCAGCCGCCCGGATTGGGCGGGATCCCGACGGTCGGCCAACGCTCCACTGCCGCCAGGACCGCTTCGTTCGCCGCGTCCTCGGCCAGATCGAGGTCGCCGAACCGCCGGACGAGTGAGGCCACCACCCGCCCGTACTCCTCGCGGAAGATCCGCTCGAGCTCGCTCACTCCTCCGGAATGCCCGAGAACGGTCGTACCTCGACCTTGCCCCGGCACGCCTTCGAGCCGGCGGCGGCGAGCTTCAGTGCCACGTCGAGATCGGGCGCCTCGATGATCCAGAACCCGCCGAGGTGCTCCTTGGTCTCCAGGTACGGACCGTCGACGAGCACCGGCTCCTCGCCGGTCCCATCCACCACGGTGGCGGTCGAGGCCGGCTCCAGACCGCCCGCGAACACCCAGTAGCCGTCGGCCTGCAGCTTCTGGTTGAAGGCGTCGGTATCGGCCAACGCCTCGTTCATCGCCTTTGCCGAGCCGTAGTTGCCGAAGTCGTCGCCGACCTCGTGCGACCCGTGCACGGCCATCAGGTACTGCGTCATCTCGATCTCCTCGCATCATTCGGCGCGCCGGTTCGGGCGCCTGCTCACTATCTCCACGAACGGGTCGTCCCCGATCGGACAGCCGGTGCCCGATTCGACGCGATCATCCTCCCGGACGCTCCCGGACGACTCGGGACCGGCGCATCATGTCGCCGGGACAGGTCCCGCCGCATCGTCGACCCATCGGCGACCGCCGAGACCACCACGAGAGGACCCACACCATGACCACCACCAGCGGATCCGTCGACACGACCACGCGGCGAGCCGAGCGCCGAGCTCGACCGGGCCGACCCGCGACACCCTGGACCCCGCGCGGCAGGATCGCCGGTGCGGCCTGCCTCGTCGCCGGCACCCTCGGCTGGACCATCGCCAGCTTCATCGGCTTCGGGCTGGACGGTGTCGCCCAGCTGGAGTACGACCGCGTGCACCCGGTCGCGGCCGGGATCGGCCTCAGCTGCGACCTGATCGGCACCGTCTTCGTCCTCGGAGCGGCCGTTGTCTGGCTGCTGCTCGGCCGGGAACGCTCCCCGAAGATCGCCTGGACCGGCGCCGTCATGCTGGGCTTCGCGCTGATCGCTCAGGGAGCCGTGTCCGGTGTCGAGATCACGAAGTACGCACTCGCCCGGGACGGCCGCTTCGACCTGTCCGCCCTGGCGGACGCGATTGCGTCACCATCGCAGATGGGCATCCCCGGCTACGTTTTCTTGCCGATGTTCATGATCGGCGCTTTTCTCGGGCTGGTTCTTGCGATGATCGCCGTGTGGCGTTCGGGATCCGTGGCGCGGCCGGCGATCATCCTGGTCGTGCTCTTCCAGGTGAGCCAGGCACTGCCCATGCCGGTACCGACGACGCCTCTCCTCCTGGTCGGCGCGATCTGGATGGCGCTGAACCTCACCGTTCTGCGTCGGCCGCGGACGATCGCCACGGTCTGACGATGGAGCCGCCGACGGATCCGAACGCGAAGGTCCAGGGTCCGCTGCCCGCGCTCGCCACCGGCCTGGCGATCTGGTCGGCGGTCGCGATCGTGATCGGGCTGGTGCTGACCTTCCAGAGCGGACAGAGCTTCCGCGAGGCGGTGGACCAGCACACTCTGATCGCCGCGGTGGTCGCCCTCTCGTTCAGCGTGGTCGGCGCATTCGTGGTGCAGCGCCAACCGCGGCACGGTCTGGCCTGGGTGCTGATCGCCGTCGGGCAGTTCGAGGCGCTGGCCACCTTCCTGGCCGCGTACGGTCTGCGCCCGGAGCTGCCCGGCGCGCCGGCGGCGGAACTCGTCGGCCAGCTGATCTGGATGCCCGGTCAGGCACTGGCCGGTGGCCTGATCACCACCTTGTTCCCCGACGGCCGACCGCCCTCGCGACGCTGGCGGTTCCTGGTCTGGATCCCGCTCGGCGCAACCGCCGCGATCCTGCTGCTGATGCCGTTCGCCGATCCTGGACCACCCGCCCCGCACAACCCGCTGGCGCTCCCGGAGCCCTACCAGGCCTGGCTGCCGCAGGTCGCGTTCGGTCTGATCGGGCTGTGCTTCGCCTGCGGACTGGTCGGGCTGGTGCTGTTGACCATCAGAATCGTGCGTACGTCGGGGGCCGAGCGGCACCGTCTACTCTGGTTCTTCGTCGCCTTCCTGCCGCCATTCCTGTGTCAGCTGGCCCAGCTCGATCCCTTGATCATCACGCTCGGCTACGTCTGGTTCGCGATCGGGCTCGGCATCGCGATGATCCGCCACCGGCTGTTCGACGGCGATCGGCTGCTCGGTCGGACCATCGTGTTCGGTGTCGTGACCGTGGTGATCGCAGCGGCGCTCGGCCTGACCGTCGGCCTGGCCTCCGCGCTGCTCGGCGGCCCGACCAGCGGGGCGGTCGTCGCCGCGGTGGTCATCGCCCTCGGTCTGCTGCCGCTCTACCGAGTCGTCCAGCGCAACGTCGAACGGCTGCTGTACGGCAATGAGCGCGATCCGTACGTCGTGATCACCGAGCTGGGCGACCGGCTGTCCGGCGTGGGCGAGCCCGAGGCCACGCTGACCACCGTCACGGAGACGATTGCCAGGTCACTCCGGCTGCCGTACGCCGCGATCACCATCGCGGGTGAAACCGAGCCCGCGGCGACGTACGGCGGCGGTAGCGAACACCGGCTGGCCATCCCGCTGGTGCATGGCGGGGCTGAGGTCGGTATCCTCGCCGTCGGTCTGCCGGGCGGCCGTCGTTTCCTCGATCCGCGTGACGACCGGCTGCTCAGGGACCTGGCTCAACAGATGGCTGGGGTGGCCGACCGGGTCCGGCTGACCCGGGAGCTCCGGCGCTCCCGCGATCAGCTGGCCGAGACCCGCGAGCAGGAACGCGACCGGTTGCGCCGGGACCTGCACGACGGGCTCGGTCCGACGCTGGCCGGTGTCTCGCTCGGCATCGGCGCCGTCCGGCGCGGCGCCGGTCCCGAACAGCTGCCGCTGTTGGGCCGGCTGCAGCAGGAGATGGACGACGCCGTCGAGGAGGTACGTCGACTGGTGGACGACCTCCGCCCCGGTGGACTGGACGGCACGGACCTGGTCGCCGCGCTGACCGCCTACGCCGCCGACGTGACGACCCGGACGGCCGGCCGACCGATCGTCACCGTAGCGACCGAGAATCTGCCGCCGCTCGCACCGGAGCTGGAGGCGGCCGCGTACCGGATCATCGGCGAGGCGGTGACGAACGTCGTCCGGCACGCCCGCGCCGACACGGCACACGTCCGGCTCACTGCCGACGAGCGCGATCTGACCATCGAGGTCTGCGACGACGGGATCGGGCTGGCGGCGGCCGCCATGACCGGATCGGCCGGCGGCGGTCTCGGCCTGAGCTCGATGGCCCACCGGGCCGCGGCCCTGGGCGGCAGCTGTGTCACCGCGGAGCTGTCGACGGGTGGCACCCGGATCGCGGTTCGGCTGCCATTGGAGCGGGCCTCATGATCATCCGCGTGGTGGTCGCGGACGATCATCCGGTCTATCGCTACGGGCTGACCGCCGCGCTCGGAACGACGACCGACATCGAGGTGGTCGGCGAGGCGATCGACGGCGCGTCCGCGGTCGAGACAGCGATCGCCACCGCCGCCGACGTGGTCCTGATGGACTTGCACATGCCCGGTGTCGGGGGCCTGGACGCGATCAGGGAACTGAACCGGCGCTCACCGAGCACCGGCGTACTGGTGCTGAGCATGTCGACCGACGACGACTCGCTCCTCGACGCGATCGCCGCCGGCGCCCGCGGCTATCTGGTCAAAGGTGCGGGTCAGGACGAGATCGAGCGGGCGATCCGGGCGACATATGCCGGCGAGGTCACTTTCGGTGCCGGGATCGCCGCCCGTGCGCTGGCCCGCTTCGGCACCGCTGCGGCCGGAACTCCCACGGCGGACCGGCCGTTCCCCCAGCTCACCGAGCGCGAGGCCGAGATCCTCGAGCTGATCGCTCGCGGACTGTCCAACGCCGACATCGCCCGCCGCCTCTTCCTCAGCGAGAAGACGATCCGGAACAACGTGTCGGCGATCTTCGGGAAGCTCGACGTCCACGACCGGGCGCAGGCCGTCGCGCGGGCCCGCGATGCCGGGCTGGGCCAATAGGTCTGGGTCATCGAGTCTGGGCCGTGAAGTCTGGGCCATGAGGTCTGGGCCATGAAGTCTGGGCCATGAAGTCTGGGCCATTGGGTCTGGGCGATCCTCACGCAGACTGGGAGCCATGGAAAGCCTGGTCGCGTCGGAGAACCGAGCCGTCCCCAAGTACGGACCGGAAGAGCTGACCCGCTGGGAGCGCCGGATGGAGTTCCCGCTGATGGTCGGCGCGCTCGTCTTCCTCGCCGCGTACGCCCTGCCGATCCTGATGCCGGAGCGGCCGCGCTGGCTCACCCTGCTGGGCCTGGCCGCCTCGGCGGCGTCCTGGGTGCTGTTCCTGATCGACTTCATGGTCCGCGTCGGGCTGGCGCCCGACCGCCGCCAGTACCTCCGTCGGCACTGGCCGGACCTGCTTGTCCTCGCGCTGCCGTTGCTGCGCCCGCTGCGGCTGCTGAGACTGCTCGTCGTGCTGAACGTGCTGCACCGCCGGGTCGGGGGCCGGGTCCGCGGCCGGATCGTGGTGTACGTCGTGGTCGGCAGCCTGCTGCTCGCCTTCTGCGCGGCGCTGGCCGAGCTCGACGCCGAGCGGGGTGCCCGGGGCGCCAACATCGAGACGTTCGGCGACTCGTTCTGGTGGGCGATGACCACGATGACCACCGTCGGCTACGGCGACCACTATCCGGTGACGGCGATCGGACGATGCGTGGCCGTCACCTTGATGATCGGCGGGGTCGCCATGCTCGGCGTGGTGACCGCCACCCTCGCCTCGTGGCTGGTGGAGGCCGTCCAGAACGAGCGTCAGGAGACCGTGGACCTCCAGGCGGAGGTCCGTGCGCTGCATGCCAAGCTCGACCTGCTCTTGGGGTCCGGCGCCGGCGACAGCGAGCCGGACCCCAGATAGCTCACTCGCTCGCCAGCGCGGCCGCCCGTCGCTGCTCGAGCGTGTCGGTCACCGCATCGCGGTCCTTCGGATAGGTGACATACAGCGCGGACAGCACGGCCGCGTTGACCAGCATCAGGCCGACCAGCACCCACAAGAACACCTGCTGGATACCGAGCGACTCCGCCAGCAAGCCGGCGCCGAGCGAGAAGATCGCCCAGCCGATCGTCTCGAAGAAGGTCAGGAAGATCGCGAACGCCTGGCCGCGCAGCTCCGGGGTGACCACCGACATCACGATCGGCCGGTTGACACCCGGATTCAGGCCCTGGGCGAAGCCCATCAGAGCCCAGAAGATCGCGTACACCCCGATCTCGGAGTAGTGGAACTGGGTTCCGAAGAAGGCGATGACCGCGAAGAGGATCTGGGCGGACTGGATGAAGGCGACCCGGCCACGGCGCGGGAAGACCTTGTCCAGACCGGTGACGACCCACCCGCCACCGACCGTGCCCGCGAAGTAGCCGAAGCCGAAGGGCAGCAGGACCAGCGCGGCGACCGCATTGCTGAAGCCGCGTTCGGTGACCAGGAACTGGATGCCGAACACGCCGATCAGCAGATGGCCGGACATCAGCCGGGACAGCATCATCACGCTGAAGGTCGGGATCTTGAACAGCGACGCCACGGATCGGGCCGTGACCTTCTTCGCCTTGCGGTCAGGTTCGGCCAGGTCGGCGAGCTGGCGCTCCGCGGCGCCGACTCCAGGTTCTTTGTAGAGGAAGAAGATGCCCAGTCCGGCCAGGATGCAGATCGAGCCGATGATCCACATCCCGTAGCGCCAGCCCTGCGAGAAGCCGGACAACTGGGCGACGATGGGGCCGATGAACGAGCCGAGCAGGGCGCTGACCCCGTAGAAGTAGCCGACCGCGCGACCCCGGTGCCGATCATCGAAGGAGTCGGAGATGATCGAGTTCGAGATCGGGCCGGCGCCGATGATGCAGGCAGCCATCAGCGTGTTGGCGATCAGCAGATGGGTGAAGTCGTTCGCGAACCCGGCGACGATGCCGAACACGCCGCCGGTGACTGTCGCCACGATCAACGCCGTCCGCCGCGACGTCCGACCGGCGAGCCAGACCCAGGCCGGCCCGAACGGGACGGCGACGATCTTGCCGAGCGCGGCCAGCAGCCCGAGCTGACCCGTGTTCAGTTTGAGCGCGGCGGCGATGGTCGGGAACAGGGTCGTGGTGAGCCCGGACTCGGTGCTGTCCACCACGGTGACGCCGGTCAGGGTGGCCAGGTTCCGCCAGCGGTGCGGGACGTGCCGGGCCTGGGTCGAGCCTTCCACTTCTCTGGCCTGGTGCGTCGTGCGCGATGGATCGGGGGCGGTGGTGGTCATGGAGATCCTCTCTGATCTTTGCTGGGGTAGGAAGGGCGGTCAGGCCGCCATGACTCAGGCCGGTAGGGCGGCGAGCTCGTCGGCGACGGCCGACAGGGTCCGGTGCGGGACCGGGACGACGGCAGCGATCTGGTAGATCGAGGAGCCGGCGATCATGTTGATCATCTCGTTGTGCCGTAGCGCCGGCAGGTGCGTGGTGATCACGTGCGCGGCCGCCGGGTTCGCCAGCAGGTCCTGCAACGGGGTCTCCAGGCCGAATGCGCCGGAGGGGAAACTGTCCAAGGGGGGCAGGGGTTCCGCGGCTTCTTCTGCCCGGTCGCGCTGCCGGGCGACCAGCAGATGATCATGAGTGACCTCGCCGGTCGCCGGTAGGCCGAGCCGCTCGAACTGGCTCGCGGGAGCCTCGTTGGCCCGCATCAGCCGGACCAGTAACTCGATCATGGTCAGCTCGATCTCGTCGTCGACGATCGGGTGCTCCTGCCCCGGGTCGGTGGCCAGGTCGAACAGCAGAGTCCCGTACGCATAGGGATTGATGGCCGAGTGTCCGGTGACCCGGAGCGGACGTACGCCCTTGGTGAAGCCGAACGCCGGCGCCAGCTCGGCATCGGCCAGCTCGCTCACCTCGAACCGGCCGCGCATATGGGTCGGCATCAGGGTGTACTCCTCCAGCGGCGTGTTGTCACTCCGCCAGGGGGCCCGCATGTAGACGTACCGGCCGTCGGTGACGTTGACGTGGCCGCCGTGGATGCCGAACAGGGCGCCGTCGCGCAGCGTACGGTCGGTGCGGGCGACACTGGCCAGATCACCGCCCTGCATGTCTGCCGTCGGCTGCATGCCGAAATAGCCGAGCATGGTCGGCGCCACGTCGACGGTCTGCACCAGCGCGTTGCGCCGCTCCCCCGCCGCCGGAAAGCGCGGGTCCCACAAGAACATCGGCAGGTGGACCAGCTCGTTGAACCAGGGCTGGACGCTCTTCGCCCACCAACCGTGCTCGCCCAGCAGGAAGCCGTGGTCGGTGTTGACCAGCAGCATGGTGTCGTGCCACAGGTCCAGCTCGTCCATGGCGTCGAGCACGCGGCCGAGCGATCGGTCACACATGGTGACCAGCGCCGCGTACTCGTTGCGGACATGATCGACGGTCTGCTGATCTTGGGTGACCCGCTCGTATTCCGGCCAGTCGAACCGCGGACCGTCGTAGTCGTCGGGATAGAGGTCCTTGTAGTGCTGGTGGCTGAAGAACGGCTCGTGCGGGTCGAAGGTCTCGATCTGCAGCAGCCAGTCGTCGGCCTCCGCGTTCGTGCGCAGGAAGTCAAGCCCGGCGTCGAAAGTGAGGGTTTGGGCGTGCTCGGCCTCGGTCGGCATGTACGAACGGTTCACCTCGTCCTGCCGGTGCAGCGCGCTCTTGAAGCCGCCGTCGTTCACGCCGGCGGACACGACGCCCTTCCACGGATCGCCTTCCTGGCCACGGAAGAACTCCCAGGTGGAGTAGCGCGGGTGGTACGTCGCACCGCCGTCCTCCCAGTAGTGCGGGTGGTCCGAGACCAGGTGGGTGTGCACGCCGGACCGCTTCAACAGCTCCGGCATCGAGTCGTCCCACGGTTCCAGCGGACCCCAGCTGCGGTGCAGGAAGTTGTACCGCCCGGTGTGCATCTCGCGACGCGCCGGCATGCAGGGCATCGAGCCCGCGTAGCAGTTCTCGAAGGTCACCGCCCGCTCCGCCAGGCGTTGGAAGTTCGGTGCCTGGACGAACGTGCCGGGTGCGTACGGCGGCAGCAGGTGGCGATTCAGGCTGTCGAACATGACGATGATCGCCTTCATCGGACGGTCTCCTTCATCGTGGTCTCGGTGGGATCGGTCCGGCCGGCGAGCCAGCCGTCGAGCAGGTCGTCGCGGAGGCTGGTCATGGCCGCGATGTGGGTGTCGATGGAGGCCGCGCCGATCTCGTGCAGCCGCTGACCGAGAGCTCGGGCGAGGGCCTGGTCGAACTCGATGGTCGGCGCGAAGTCGATGTCCCGGTCCCGGAACCGATAGCGGGCGACCTGCTGCCGCCGGGCCTCGATCTCGGTGTCCAACAGCCGGATCAGCGCGTCGACCGGCATGAACCCCGCGAACGCGAGCCGACAGCTGAGCTCGGGATCCTCGAATCGCGTGGGCGGCTGGTACGGGCCGGTCAGCCAGTCGAGGAAGACGGTCGCGCCCTCGGCCGTGACCGCGTAGATCTTGGCGTCCTGGGCACCGGGCCGGTCCTCGGCGGTGAACGTGACCCAGCCGTGTTCGGTCATGGTCGCTCAACGACCGGTAGACCTGGCTCATCTGGGTGTTGGACCGGAGGAACCGGCCGTGAGTGTCCATGAACTTCTTGAGGTCGTACCCGGTGCTCGGCCGCTCGAGAAGTGCCCCGAGCAGGAGGTGTTCCAGCTTCATCGCTTGCGTCTCCAACCATTCAACAAGTGGAATGCAAGGAACTATGACACAAGTGGAATGACCGGGTCAAGACCCCCGGCACTACTCCTCGGCGGGGTCCGCCAGGTGGCGGCGTCGGAGAACGGAGCTCTCCCGCCAGAGCAGGTGCGCGCCGGTCCAGACCAGCAGCGCGGCGATCATGCAGATGCAGGGGAACAGCACGAGGTAGTCGAGGGCAGTGCCGATCGGCGGCGCTCCGGGCATGGCGGCGCGGAGCACGGGAAAGGACAGCATCGTGGCCGACAGCCAGATGATGTTGGAGAACTCAAGGTCCTTCTTCACCAGCGCGACCCCGATGGTGACGACGGCCATCAACGTGGTGAGCAGGATGGCCAGCACGTAGAACAGCACCAGCGTGACGCTGAGCGGATCGCGGCCGCCGGCCAGCGTCACGGGCATCACGACGCGGTCACCCTGCGTCGTCAGGGCGCCGACCGCAGCGGTCATCAGCCAGGGCCGGGCCGCGTTGTCGATGGTGAGCACGAACGGGATGGCCTTCCCGGTCTGGTCGTCGGTCACCGAGACCGCGAAGTCCGCGAACGGCCGGTCGAACGGGTACGAGGTATCGCCCCGGTCGAGGGTGAGACTCACCGCGGTCGGATCGATGATCGACTTCCCGGGAAACGTCACCACGCTGGTGGTCTGCTCGGCGCTGACCACCTCGATCCGCAGACTCTTCGACATCTCTCCCGGCCGGGACCCGATCAGGTCGCCGTTCGGACTGGGCTGCACGCTGGCCTGGACCACTCGGTTGGTCAGGTCGACGTCGGAGATCCGCAGGTGGAGACCGAGGTAGTCCGATGTGTCGGGCGCCTGGTCACCGGTGACCGGCACCTCGGTGCTGGTCTGCAGGACGCCGGACAGGACGACGACAAGGTAGTAGCAGCCCAGCACGACGGCGACTGCGACGAGAATGTACGGCGCGGGGTTGCGTCGCCGGGTCGGGCCGTCGGCGCTTGGATCGGTCGTCATCGGGGACCTCGTTCCGGTCGGTTCGGGCGTGATCGGCGGCCGGGACGGCGGCGCTCGTGCTCCGCGGCGGCCAGGGCCAACAGGTAGAGGGCGAGCAGGACCACCACCGGGCCCGGGCCGCCGGAGATCGCGGCGGCGAGCCCGGTCACGGCGGGCGGGCCGGTCGGAGTGGTCCGGGTCATGGTGTTGCGCGTCGTCGCGCCGGCGGTCTTGGTCGCGCCGGCGGGAATCGGGACGATCTGCACGGACAACTGCTGACGGACGTACGGCGGCGCGGCGAGCCCATCGGCGAGCAGCCGGATCGAGACGGTGGCCGGTCGGGCGGCGGCCAGCTCGAGGTCGCAGTCGAACTGCAGCGTCGTCATCGCACAGCGCCCACCCTGCGTCGATTCGACCGAGCGGTAGGAGACCCCGTGGTTCAGCGTCCCGCTGATCAGGACCCGGGCCCGGCCGGCACCGGGCGCGGGGCCGAAGGAGCCGACGAAGGCCGCCACCTGGCCGGGCACGACGATGCCGGGTGCCAGCGTCAGCCGCATGGGCAGCAGGTCGTCGCCGGCGGCCGTCCGACGTCCGCCCGGCGGCGTGGCGGATGGTGCCATCGACGACATCGACTCGGTCGGTGAGGCTGGGGCCACCATCTGGCCGGGGTCGTCGTCCGGCGGAATGCCCCGGTTCGGGTCGCGGCCACCAGTCCGGTCGGGTTCCGTCGGGGTCGCGGACATCCGACCGGACCGACCGGGCGCGGACTGGCACTGCCGACTCCCAGGGATGAGACGATCTGACCCCGAGAAACCCCGAACGTCGGGCGGCACGGTCGGCATGATCACCGCCGCACTGCCTGGCAGGACCCAGTGTCGAGGACGCGACCGGTTCGTGTCCAGTCGGGGGGACGGGATGCGCCTCAGTCGGTGGCGGCCAGGTATCTGACCTTCAACACCCCTGCCAGGGCGGCGATTGCGGCGATCACCGAGTCCGGCACGTCGCTGTCGGTGTCGATCAAGGTATAGGCGACGTCCCGACGAGACTTGTTGGTCATGGTGGCGATGTTCAGCCCGCGCTGGGCCAGCTCGTGCGACACCTGGGCGACCATGTTCGGCACGTTCGCGTTGGCGATCGCGATCCGGTATGCCGACTCCCGGGCCAGCGCGACGTCGGGAAAGTTCACGGCGTTCGCGATGGTGCCATCCAGCAGATAATCCCGAACCTGCTCGGCGACCATGATCGCGCAGTTCTCCTCGGCCTCACGGGTCGAGGCGCCGAGGTGCGGCAGCACGATCACCCCATCGCGGCCGAGCAGTTGTGAACCCGGGAAGTCGCAGACGTAGTGGCCGAGCCGCTTCGCCTCGAGCGCTTCCAGCACGCAGCCCTCGTCAACCACGCCGCCTCGGGAGAAGTTCAACAGCACCGCGTGCGGCCGAAGCTGAGCCACCCCAGCCGCGTCGATCATGTTCCGGGTGGCGTCCAGCAGTGGCACGTGCAGGGTGACGATGTCGCTGTGCTTGAGCACCTCGCCGAGGTGGTGCGCCTTCTTCACCGTCGACGGCAGGCTCCAGGCGGCCTCGACGGTGATCTCCGGGTCGTACCCGATCACCTTCATGCCGAGCTTGATCGCGGCGTCGGCGACCAGGCAGCCGATCTTGCCCAGCCCGATCACACCGAGCGTGTGACCGGCCAGTTCGAACCCGCCGAAGTCCTTCTTGCCGGCCTCGACCCGGCCGTCCAGCTCGGGATCGTCGGCGTCCAGCCGTTCGACGAAGCGGAGTGCACCGTCCAGGTTCCGGGCGGCCAGCAGCATGCCGGCGAGCACGAGTTCCTTGACGGCGTTGGCGTTCGCGCCAGGTGCGTTGAAGACCGGTACGCCACGGCCGGTCAGCTCCGCGACCGGGATGTTGTTCACCCCGGCGCCGGCGCGGCCCACCGCGAGCACCGACGCCGGGATCGGCGAGCTGTGCAGGTCGGCCGAGCGGAGCAGGATCGCGTCGGGCTCGTCGACCTCCGCCGACGCGGTGAACCGTTCCCAGGGCAGCCGTTTCAGGCCGGTCGACGACACCTGGTTCAGGACGCGCACGCGATACTTGTCACTCACGGTGCTCAGCCCCGCGCCGCGGCGAACTCGGTCAGGTAGTCCACCAGCGCGCGTACGCCCTCGATCGGCATCGCGTTGTAGATCGAGGCCCGCATCCCGCCGACCGAGCGGTGTCCCTTCAGCTGGACCATGCCGCGCTCCTTGGCGCCGGCGAGGAACTCCGCGTCGAGGGCGGGATCGGGCAGCGTGAACGTCACGTTCATCCGCGACCGGTCCGCCGGGTCGACAGCATTGGTGTAGAACTCGGTGGCGTCCAGGAAGTCGTACAGCAGCGCCGCCTTGGCGATGTTGCGCTGCTCTGCGGCGGCCAGTCCCCCGGTCTCCAGGAGTCGTTTGAAGACCAGCCCGGCGACATACACCGCATACGTCGGCGGTGTGTTGTGCATCGACTCGGCCTTGACGTGGGTGGCGTAGTCCAGCATCAGCGGTGGGGTCGGCGTGCCGAGTCCGACCAGGTCCGGCCGGATGATCACGATGGTCAGTCCGGCCGGCCCGATGTTCTTCTGGGCTCCCGCGTAGATCAGCCCGAACTTCGACACGTCCAGCGGCTTGGACAAGATGTTGGACGACATGTCGCTGACCAGCGGCACGTCGCCGACCTCGGGAATCCAGTGGTACTCGACGCCGCCGATGGTCTCGTTGGCCGTGTAGTGGACGTACGCGGCGTCGTCGGACAGCCGCCAGGTCGACTGGGCCGGGACGTACGTGAACCCTCGGTCCTCCGCGCTCGCGGCCAGGTTCACGCTCGGCGCCAGTCCTCGGGCGGCAGCGATCGCCTTCTTGGCCCATTCCCCGGTGTGTACGTAGTCGACGGTCGGTTTGCCGCGCATCAGGTTCATCGGGATCATCTCGAACTGCAGGGTCGCGCCACCCTGCAGGAAGAGCACGTGGTAGCCGTCCGGGATGTCCAGCAGGGTGCGCAGGTCGGCCTCGGCCTCGGCCGCGATCGAGATGAACTCCTTGCCGCGATGGGACATCTCCATCACCGACTGGCCGGAGCCGTGCCAGTCCAGCATCTCCTCAGCAGCGTGGGAGAGAACGTCCTCCGGAAGGGTGGCTGGTCCGGCGCTGAAGTTGTAGACGCGAGTCACCCGGCGGACTCTACTGCTGCTCAGTGGTGGTGCGAGTGCGGTCCCGGTCCGTGAACGTGCCACTCGGAGTTCCGGCCGGGACGCTGGGTCGGACCGACCCAGCGCTGCCGGAAGAACCTGCCGAGCACGGCGAGCCAGACCAGGGCGAACAGGATCTGCGGGGTGTTCGACACCATCGCCGCGATCACCAGGGCCACCATCAGCAGCGGGAAGATCAGGAACAGTGGGGAGCCCGCCCGGGGCACGCCGCGGCCAGGACCCGTCCGCACCGGCTCGCGGTCGACCTTCGGCAGATCGGCGAACAGCGGATCGAGTTCGGTGGTGAACTTCGCCTGCATCGCTTTGTCGATCCGGTCGTCCAGCTCCTCGCGGGTGAGCCGCCCGGCGGCGAAGTGGTCGCCCAGGCCGGAGACTGCCTCGTCGCGTTCGGCGTCGCCGATCCGGATCGGAGTGGACGGCACGGGATCGCGCTGTCGGGCGTCGATCACCACCGGCCACATCCACGGCGGAACGCCATCGCGCGGATCTCCACGCCCCCAAGAAGGTGTCGTCATCGTGCCTCGTCAGTGCCGTCAGAGTTTTTTGGGCTCTGTGTAGTGCTCTGGTCGGGCTCGGCCAGGATTGTATGAAGCGTACGCCGCAACTCAACCAGTGCCGCCCGGCCACGGCTCTGCTGGTCCGGGGTGCCGACCGACGCGATCTGCCAGATGGCGGCCGCGATCTGGCCGATCAGTGGTCGCAGGCTCTCATCGCCGGACTCGGCGTCGGCCTCGGCAAAGGCACGCCAGGGTGCGGCGACCTCCTCGGCGTGCTCGGCGACGTACGTCGTGCCGTCCTCGGTGAGGCGATAGGTCCGCTTTCCTTCGGCGGTCTCGGCGACCACGAGTCCCTCGTCCTCGAGCTGCTGCAAGGTCGGATAGATCGAGCCGGGGCTCGGCTTCCAGGCGCCTCCGCTGCGGTCGGCGATCTCCTGGATGATCTGGTAGCCGTTCAACGACGCGTCGGCGAGCACCGAGAGGATCGCGGCGCGGACGTCGCCTCGACGGGCCTTTCCGCGGCCACCGCGACCCCAGCCGGGACCGAACGGGGGTCCGAACGGCGGCTGGCCCGCGAACGGAGCCCAGGGGCCGTACGCGTGCGGTCCGTGGCCGACCCGCGGGCCGGCCATGGCGGCGAACCAGTCGTCGCGCGCGGTCCTGAGTCGTTCGGCCTTGATTCGGTCGAATCGTGCGGCGCGCAGCCGCTCTGCCCAGGGATTCGGGCCACAGCACCGGCCGAACCAACCCCAGGGCGAGCTCATCGCGTATGCACCCGACATGATCAAACCACCTCTCTCGCGCCGCTCGGCTGCGATAGGTCAACGATATATCGCGAACGATCGGAACAAAAGAGTCCGCAAACCGAAAAGCCGACCCGGCAGGTCGCCGGGTCGGCCGTTCGGTGAGCTCGAGGTCAGCGGTACATGTTCCGGAACACGCCGGTGAAGTTGAGGATGAGGCTGAGCACCAACAGCGCCGCGCCGACGATGATGCCGGCCATCGCGATGTTGTTCTTGTAGCCGGCGTTCTTCGACCGGGTGTAGGCGATGATGCTGATGATCAAGCCGATCAGATTGCAGAAGATGGCCAGGATGAGCCCGACGATGCCGAGCGTACGGCCCGGGTCCTGGGCAGGCGGCCCGGCAGGTCCGGGCGGCGGCTGGTACGTCATAGGGAGTTCCTTCCTCGGTCGTCGCCCGCGGCGGGCGAAGGATTGCTGCATCGTATCGTCGGAGCGGTTCAGCCCGGGCGCGGCGCACGATCGTAGGCTTCCGATGTGGCCAGCACCAGCGCGTCCCAGCGACTGCCCTGGCTACCCGACCGCGCGCGCCGGTTCGGCCGGACAACGTGGCGACTGACCGCACACACGGTCGGCGCCTCGATCCGTTACCGGGTCACCGGGCTCGCGGCCGAGGCCGCCTTCTTCACGATCTTGTCGCTGCCGCCGCTGATCTTCGCGCTGGCCGGCGCGATCGGATATGTCGCTCAGCAGTTCGACGTCCAGACCATCGCCGGCTTCCGCGAGCAGATCCTCGATCTGGCGTCCCACGCGCTGACCCCCGTCGCGGTCGACTCGGTGATCGAGCCGACCCTGGACGACGTCTTGTCCGGGGGCCGATTCTCGGTGATCTCCATCGGTTTCGTGATCGCCCTCTGGTCCGGGTCGCGCGCGCTGAACGTGTTCGTCGACACCGTCACGATCATGTACGGCCTCGGCGGCCAGCGCGGCATCGTCAAGACCCGCGCACTGTCGTTCGCGCTGTATCTGGTCTTCCTGCTGGTCGGGGTGATCGTGCTGCCGCTGGTGCTGGTCGGGCCGTCACTGGTCGACCGGATCGTGCCCAGGCGCATCTCGGCGATCACCGCGCTGTACTGGCCGATCGTGCTGATCGGGTCGGTGTTCGTGCTGGCCACGCTGTATCACCTCGCGGTGCCGCTGCGGACGAAGCTCCGGGCGAACCTGCCCGGGGCGCTGCTCACGCTGGTGATCTGGGTCGTCGGCAGCTATCTGCTGCGGCTGTTCCTCGGCCAGTCGGTCGGCGGCACGTCGATCTACGGCCCGCTGGCGGCCCCGATCGCGCTGCTCATCTGGCTGTACGTCATTTCGCTCGCCATCCTGATCGGCGCAGCCTTCAACGCCGCCGCCGACGAGACCTGGCCGCGGCTGTCCGGGCTGCACCAGCGCGACGACGATCCGGCCGGCTCGTCGACCAAGCTCGAAAGCGCGAAGACCGAGCTCTCCGGTGTCCTCGAGGGGCGCCCGCTGGACTCGGCCCGGCTGCGCGCCCAGGCGGCGTCGGAGTCGCCGGCGGAGTCGTCGTCCGAGTCGCGAGCGGAGTCGTCGTCCGAGTCGCCGGCGGAGTCGTCGGCGGACGCCGACCCGAGCAAGAAGCCCCACCCCCTCACCGGTCCCGCCTCCGCTGCCGAGCTCCGAGCCCAGGAGCGCGACCACCAACCGCCATCGGACCAGCGGGGCAGCTGACCGGAGCCGTCACCATCTTCGCGCGAAATTACAGGACGACGCGCGGAGCGGGGGCTTGCCCGAGTGGAGCAATCGACTACGCGTCGATGGCGGCCTCGTCGAGGGCGTACGCACCGTCGACGATGAACTCCTTGCGCGGGCCGACGTCGTTGCCCATCAGCATCTCGAAGGTCGTCTCGGCGATCAGCGCGTCGTCGACCGTCATCCGGCGCAGCGTGCGGTGCCGCGGGTCCATCGTGGTCTCGGCGAGCTGCGAGGCGTCCATCTCCCCCAGACCCTTGTAGCGCTGCGGCTCCTTGAAGCCCCACCCCTTCTTGGTCAGCTCGGCGGCCTTCCGCTGGTACTCCGCGTCGGAGTAGGTGTAGATGTACTTCTCCTGGCCCTTCCGCGGATTGGTCAGTTCGAAGCGGTGGAGCGGCGGCACGGCCGAGAACACCCGCCCGGCCGCCACCAGGTCGCGCATGTAGCGGAACATCAGGGTCAGCAGCAGGGTCCGGATGTGGGCGCCGTCGGAGTCGGCGTCGGCCATGAAGATGATCTTGCCGTAGCGGGCCGCCTCCACCTCGAAGGTCCGCCCGGAACCGGCTCCGATCACCTGGATGATCGAGGCGCACTCGGCGTTCTTCAGCATGTCGCCGATCGACGCCTTCTGGACGTTGAGGATCTTGCCGCGGATCGGCAGCAGGGCCTGGAACTCCGAGTTCCGGGCCAGCTTGGCGGTGCCCATCGCCGAGTCGCCCTCGACGATGAACAGCTCGGTCCGATCGACGTCGGTGCTGCGGCAGTCGGCCAGCTTCGGGGGCAGCGAGGACGACTCCAGCGCGTTCTTGCGACGCTGCGCCTCGCGGTGCTGGCGGGCCGCGACCCGGGCCCGCGACGCCCCGACCACCTTCTCCATCACCTGCCGGGCCTGGGCCTTCACGGCGGCCTTGGAGGAGGTGAGGAACGCGGTCAGCTCCCGATCCACGATCTTGGTCACCAGCCGCGACACCGCCGGCGTGCCGAGCACCTCCTTGGTCTGGCCCTCGAACTGCGGCTCGGCCAGCCGGACGGTGACGATCGCGGTCATCCCCTCCAGCACGTCGTCCTTGATCACCTCCTCGCCCGCCTTGAGCAGTCGGGTGCCCTCGAGAGCGGTCGTGAAGGACCTGGTCAGTGCGCGTTCGAAGCCCGCGACGTGGGTGCCGCCCTTGGGCGTGGCGATGATGTTGACGAAGGACTGGACGTGGTGGTCGTAGCCGTTCCCCCAGCGCACCGCGATGTCCACGTCGAGGTCGCGCTCGACATCGGTCGGCGTCATGTGCCCGTCGTCGTCGAGCATCGGTACGGTCTCGGTGAACCGGTCCTGCCCCTGCAGCCGGAGCACCTCGGTGACCGGTTCGTCGGTCGCCAGATAGTCGACGAACTCCGCGATCCCGCCCTCGTGCCGGAACGTCTCCTCGGTCACCTCGACGGTCCGGGCGTCGGTGACCGCGATCGCCAGCCCCGGCACCAGGAAGCTGGTCTGCCGGGCCCGGGCCTGCAGATCGGGCAGCGACAGCTGGGCGTCCGGCAGGAAGATCTGCCGGTCCGGCCAGTAGGTGACCCGGGTCCCGGTCACGCCGCGGGCCACCCGGCCGACCTTCCGCAGCTCGCTGGCCGGGGTGAACTTCGCGCGCGGCCCGGGACCGTCGTACGTCCCCGGCTCGCCCCGGCGGAACGACATCGCCCAGGTCGCCCCGTTCCGGTCGACCTCGACGTCGAGCCTGGAGGACAAGGCGTTCACCACCGACGAGCCGACGCCGTGCAGGCCGCCGGTCGCGTTGTACGACCCGCCGCCGAACTTGCCGCCGGCATGCAGCTTGGTGAAGACCACCTCGACCCCGGACAGGCCGGTCCGCGGCTCGACGTCCACCGGGATGCCGCGGGCCCGGTCGACGACCCGGATCGAGCCGTCCTTGGCAAGCGTGACATCGATCGAGGTGCCGAAACCACCCAGCGCCTCGTCCACCGCGTTGTCGATGATCTCCCAGAGGCAGTGCATCAGGCCTCGGGTGTCGGTCGAGCCGATGTACATCGCCGGCCGCTTCCGGACCGCCTCGAGCCCCTCGAGGACCAGCAGGTGGCGGGCCTCGTACTCCCTGGACTCGGTGGCAGGTTTGGGCGTCGGCACGCCGTGCAGACTACCGCCGGGATCGGGCGAACTTGCCCGATTGGGTACGGTGTTGGCGGAGTGCAAGGATGCGTCCCGGCCCCGCGGCCCGAGCTCCCGGAGTGGCAGAGATCACCGACCGAATCCCGACCTCACCTGCCGTCGTTACAGAAGAGACATGCAGCTGAGACGTCGAACCGGAACAATCGGACCCAGAATCGTTGTTCACTAGCAGTGTGGGTTTCGGTATCGCCGGGACAGCATGTCGACTCAGGACGGATGAAGATCGACCAAACGGAAGTGAGGCCATCGTGAACACCAGTGTGATGAAGGATCCGAGCGCGATGAGTGCAGCCGATCGCTGCGACCGTTGCGGAGCACAGGCGTACGTCCGGGTGACCATGGCCAGCGGTTTCGACCTCCTCTTCTGCGCGCATCACGGCAAGGAGCATGCCGACAAGCTCAAGCAGGTCGCCCTGAAGATCCACGACGAGACCGAGAAGATCACCTGAGCGATTCGCTCGAGCACCGATCTTCTCCGTTGCGAGGCCCTCCGGACTGAGTCCGGAGGGCCTGTTCGTTCTTCCGGCTCCCGAGATTTGAATACCCCCGGTATTGAATCTCGTTCGCTACTCGATACCATCGGTATCGAGAGGAGATCCACCATGGCCGCAAGTCAGGCCCGGCCGCGCCGGGAAGATGTTCGCGCGGGAATCCTCGCCGCTGCCGAGGCCACCTTTCTGCGGACCGGGTACGACCGGGCGGGCGTCAGCGAGATCGCCGCGGCTGCCGGGTTCACCAAGGGCGCGGTGTACTCGAACTTCGGCGGAAAGCCCGAGTTGTTGGCCGCGGTCTGCGCCGCACACATCGAGGCCATCGCGACGTCGGTGATCGGCACTCTGACTCGGACGAACTCGGTATCCGCCGGCGCACGTGCGCTCGCCAAACAGCTGACCGACTCCGCCGCGTGGCCGGAGCTCTGGGTGGAGTTCCGTGGCCTGGCCGCTCACGATCCTGCGGTCCGCGCGGCCTACTCCGACCTGCGGGTGCGGCTGCGCCGCGACCTCGAACGCCAGCTGGCCGACGAGGCCGACCGCCTCCCGCTGCCGCCGGACGCCGACCTGTCGGTGGTCGCGACACTGCTGCTGACCGTCACCAACGGGCTCGCCCTGGAACACGCCGCCGCCCCGGACGCCATGCCGCGGGACCTCCTCGAGCGCTGTCTGGTCAGCCTGATCGAGGGCCTGCGATGACCGAGCCGGAAACCTCGCTGGTGGTCGCCGACGGGCTCGGGCTACGGACCAAGCACGGCGTCGTGTTCGACGACGTGCAGCTGGATTGGCCGACCGGCAGCCTGGTCGCGGTGACCGGGCCGGCCGGCAGCGGCCGATCCTCGCTGCTGCTCGCGGTGACCGGGCGGATGCGCGGACTGACCGGACGCCTGAAGGTCGCCGGGCTGGACGGTGTCGCAGAGTCCGGCCGGGTCAGAGCCATCACGTCGGTCGCCCGGATCTCGGATCTGGCGCAGCTCGAGGGTCGGCTCACGGTGAGCGAGAGCATCGTCGAACGGGCCCTGATCGACGCGGTCCACCCCGACGACGCCGCTCGGATCGTGGCCGGTCTGGAGGAGCGACTCGGCGTCGAGCTGCCGCGCGACCGGCTGATCGACCACCTGCCTGCTCTGGAGCAGACCGTATTCGCGGCGATGCTGGCCACCGTCCGGCCCAGCCGGCTCGTCGTGCTGGACGATGCCGACGCCCGGATCGACCTGACCGACCAGCGCCGGTTGTACGAGATCCTCCGGCTGCTCGCCGAGGACGGGCCGACGGTGGCCGCCAGCGTGACCGAGACCGCGGCGTTGCCCGCGGACGTCCGACGGGTGGAGCTGTCCCGCCCGGCCCCCGACTCGACAGATTCGAAGGACTGACCGTGCGGATCCCCGTTCCCGCCTCCCGGCTCGCCCGCTATGAGCTGCGCCGGTTCCGCGGCCCGCTGCCGAAGATCGCCCTGGTCTTCGTGCTGATCATCCCGCTGCTCTACGGCGCGATCTATCTGACCGCCAACTGGGACCCGTACGGCCGGTTGGACCGGCTGCCGGTCGCGGTGGTGAACTCCGACCAGCCGGTGACGTACGACAAGAAGGACGTCCATGCGGGCCAGGACTTCGTCGACAATCTGCTGGCCAAGAAGGACTTCGCCTACTCCGTGGTGCCCGAGCAACAGGCGCTGGAGGGGCTCCGGCAAGGCGACTACTACCTGGCGATCATCGTCCCGGCCGACTTCTCGGCGAATCTGGTCAGCGGCGCCGGTGACGACCCGGAGCGGGCCCGGATCATGCTGCGCCGCAACGACGCCAACGGGTTCGTGATCGGCTCGATCACTGCCCGGGCCCAGGACAGCATCGCCCGGGCGGTGGACGAGTCCGCCCAGGCCAGCTACTTCGACGCGGTGTTCGCGAACCTGGCGACGATCCGATCCGGACTCGGCGACGCGGCGACCGGCGCGGATCAGCTCGCCGACGGCGCCAAGGCGGCCGATGCGGGCGCGGCGAAGGTCGCGTCCGGCGCGTCCTCGGCCGCGTCCGGCTCCGCCTCGCTCGCCAGCGGCGCGCACGACCTGGCGGACGGCCTGGGCAGCGCCAGAACCGGCTCGGCAGACCTGGCCGCCGGCCTTCGTACGCTGAAGTCGGGTTCGGCGGACGTCGCCACCGGGGCCGGCAAGGTCGCGGACGGCACTCAGCAGCTGGACGACGCAGTCGTTCCCGTGCTGACCGACCTGCAGCAGAACCTTCCGCAGATCCAGAGCCACGCGAAACAGGCCGGCAACGCGCTCGACGACGTCAGCTCCGGGCTGGCCGACCGGTCCGACTCGATCAGTTCGGACCTGGACTCGGCAGCCGGGGCCCTCGACCAACTGGAGAAGGACAATCCCGCGCTGGCCGACGACCCCGACTTCCAGCGGGTCCGAGACCGGGTGGACAGCGCATCGAAGCGTTCCGGCGAGCTCGCCGGCACCACCCAGGACGCCGCCAAAGACGTCCACACGATCAACAGCAAGATCCAAGCGACCGGCGATCTGACCAAGCCGGTCACCGAGGCCAAGAACAAGGTCGTCGACCTGAACGACGGCGCCCATCAGGTCGCCGCGGGCGCCCGGAAGGTCCGCGACGGCGCGGCGTCTGCCTCGACCGGTGCGGACACGCTCGCCACCGGTGTCGCTTCGGCGTCGGCGGGCGCGGACCAACTCGCCACCGGCGCCGACACATTGCACAGCGGCCTCGCCCGGCTGAGCACCGGTGCCGCGGACCTGCATGCCGGCACGACGAAGTTGGCCGCCGGCGCGACCGAGTTGCATGACAAGCTGGCCGCCGCGGTCAAGCGGATCCCGGTGCTCAGTCAGGACCAGCAGGACAAGGCCGTCCAGGTGCTGTCCTCTCCGGCCGACGTGACCATGCACGTGGACAACCCCGCCGGGGTGTACGGCCGCGGGCTGGCTCCGATGTTCTTCTCGATCGCGATCTGGGTGTTCGGGATCTCGGTGTTCCTGGTCGTCCGGCCGATCAGCGGCCGGGCGCTCGCCGGCCGGGCCCGACCGTGGCGGCTCGCGCTGACCGGCTGGCTGCCGGTGGGCATCTTCGCGGTGCTCGGGGCGCTGCTGATGCTCGGCGTGGTGTGGGTCTTTCTGGGACTGGCGCCGGTGCACCCGCTGATGATCATCGGGATGACCGTGCTCGGGGCGGCGTGCTTCTCCGCGATCGCGCACCTGCTGCGGACCGCGCTCGGCACGCCGGGCTCGTCGATCCTGCTGGTCTGGCTGATCCTCCAGCTCACTTCGGCCGGCGGAACCTATCCGGCCCCGGTGTTACCGGCCTTCTTCCAGGCGGTCGCGCCGTTCATGCCGATGACGTACCTGATCGACGCCTATCGGGTGGTCATCTCCGGTGGTCTGTTCACCCATCTGGCCCGGGACGCGACCATCCTGGTCGCCGGCACGGTGGTCGCTCTGGCCCTCGGTGTGCTGGTCGTTCGCCGCCGCCAGCAGTTCGGCCACCGGGACCTGCACCCGCCCCTGGTCAGTCCCTGATTCCGTCGGGAGGCTGTCGTTGTCTATCTCGAGCATGTCCGGCCGATGACGGCCAAGGATGCCCAGCCGTATTTGAAGAAGGGCGTCGTGCGGCAGGCCGTCTGGGAGGCTGCTCAGCACTCGATCTGCCATCCGGCCTTCACGCCGCGGTACGGCTGGGTAGGGACCCTGCACACGTTCGCGATGGCGTTCACCCTGCTCGGCGACGAGCGCAACGCGGTTGCCACGCTGGACCGGTGCGGGCCGTACGCCTCCAGATATCCCTGGGTCTACTACGGCGAGCCGGCCGAGGTGATCGCCAAGGTCCGCGCCGGCCGACCGCTGCTCACCAAGAAGGGCCGATGACTTCGCTGACCGAGCTCGACGGCGTTCCCGTCCTGTCGGCTCCGCGCGGCGACGCGCCGTTCGCGCGGCCTGATCGCCGCCCTCGGCGTGTTCCTGCGCGGCCTCACCCGCTCAAGCTGGGCAAGTTGTCCGCGAAGGATCTGGAGATCGTCCGGACCCGGCGGATCTCGGCCCTGCAACGCGGTGACGCCGAACGCCACCTGCTGATCGGCCACGCCATCGAGCTCCTGCTGGACCACTCCGCACTGTCGGGCGACGAAGCGATCGCGGAGTTGGAACGCGTCACGCTGGACGAGATCGCCGAGCTGGGCCGTCGGGCGTTCGCCACCGGTCTGCTCCGGGTCCCGGCCGGCCGTCAGGCTGAGAACGCCGGCTTCGTCCGAGCCCCGGACACGTCACCGCGCGGCGTCGACCGCGTGCGCTCTCCGGCGATCGACTCGCCGACCCACGCGATCACCGTCGGCCCGTCCGGGGTCAGCTGGGGCGACGGCGCGGCGTTCGTCACCGTCGAGTACGCCGACTGTGAGGCATTGGTCGTCTATCCCGACGGCGGTCGGCAGCTGCTCGCCGCGGACGGCAACCGGGTCCTGATCGAACCCACGTTGTACGACCGGCTCGGCCAGGCCGTGCCGGAGATCGACGCTCGCGTCCCGCCGGACCTTCACGTCCGGGTGACGCGGCCGGAGGACCGGGTGCCAAGGCCGCGGCCCGCGCAGCCCCAGACCGTGCACCGTCGATCGCGCCCGGCGAAGATCATCTTCCGGGGGGCTGCTCATCATCGGCTGGCTCGTCGCCCCGTTCCTGCTACTCGCCACTGCGATCACGATCTTCGATCCCAACCAGCCAGCCAGGGATCATCGTGTGGTCATCACCTTGATCGTCGCGGCTGCGGTGGTCGTGCTGACCCTGCGCTGGGCGCGCTGGATCCGAGGTGTCTGACGCGGCCGGCCCCGGAAAACCTCAGTCGAGATAGTCGCGGAGCACCTGGGAACGCGACGGGTGGCGAAGCTTCGACATGGTCTTGGACTCGATCTGGCGGATCCGCTCGCGGGTGACCCCGTAGACCTTGCCGATCTCGTCGAGGGTCTTCGGCTGGCCGTCGGTCAGCCCGAAGCGCATCGAGACCACGCCTGCCTCGCGCTCGGACAGGGTGTCCAGCACATCGTGCAGCTGTTCCTGCAGCAGCGTGAAGCTGACCGCGTCGGCCGGAACGACCGCCTCGGAGTCCTCGATCAGGTCGCCGAACTCGGAGTCGCCGTCCTCGCCCAGCGGGGTGTGCAGGGAGATCGGCTCGCGGCCGTACTTCTGGACCTCGACGACCTTCTCCGGCGTCATGTCGAGCTCGCGGGCGAGCTCCTCCGGGGTGGGCTCGCGACCGAGATCCTGCAGCATCTGCCGCTGCACCCGGGCCAGCTTGTTGATCACCTCGACCATATGCACCGGAATCCGGATGGTCCGGGCCTGGTCGGCCATGGCGCGGGTGATCGCCTGCCGGATCCACCAGGTCGCATAGGTGGAGAACTTGTAGCCCTTGGTGTAGTCGAACTTCTCTACGGCTCGGATCAGGCCGAGGTTGCCTTCCTGGATCAGGTCGAGGAACAGCATGCCGCGGCCGGTGTAGCGCTTGGCCAGGCTGACCACGAGCCGCAGGTTCGCCTCGAGCAGGTGGTTCTTGGCCCGGCGGCCGTCCTCGGCGATCCACTGGAAGTCCTCGAGCTGGACGGCCTTGATGGTCTCGGCCTGGTCGTTCAGCTTCTCGTCGGCGAACAGGCCGGCCTCGATCCGCTTGGCGAGCTCCACCTCCTGCTCGGCGTTCAGCAGCGCGACCTTGCCGATCTGCTTCAGGTAGTCCTTGACCGGGTCGGCGGTTGCGCCGGCGGCCATCACCTGCTGCTCGGGCTCGTCCGCGTCGTCGGCCTCGGACAAGGTGAATCCCTCGTCCTCGTTCAGCTCGCCTTCGAGCTTGGCCACCTCCACCGGCTCGAACGTCGACTCGTCGACGTCGTCGAGGGTCCGCTTCTTGCCGACGGTGACGACGACCTCTTCGCTCTCGACGTTGACCACCACCTCGGCCACCTCGGCCTCGATGTCGATCTCCTCCACGGGCAGGTCATCGGGGGCGTCGGCCTCGAGCGCCTCAGCACCCTCGGCGACAGCGGCCGTCTTGTCCTCGACCAGCTCCAGCGAGTCTTTGGTGTCGGCTCCCCGCTTGGTTGACCGGGCCGACGCCTTGCGGGCGGGCTTCTTCGCGGTAGCCACGCGGGCGTTTCCTTCGCCGGCGGGCTCGACTGTCGCAGACGCGTGAACTCTTGAGGGGGGTGTCACTCAGCGGCCTCTCAGGAAAGCGAGATTTTCGGGCAGGCAACGCCCATCGGATGTCAATAGGTGCTCCTACCCGTATTCTGGCACGCGACCCCAAATCGGCCCGGAATCCTGTCCGAGTTGGACAGATCGGCGTCATCCGGCAGTGTCGGACGCGGGTGGGATACCCGCCGCCACCCTACGTCGGCACTGGGAAATCTGAGCCTTCCTCAGCATCCAGCGCTAAGAGTTTCAGGTGCTGGGTCGTTCAGGTGCCTCTCGACAGGCTCAGGGCACGTAAACTCGGAGCAAATTCAGCTCGGCTTGACGGCGAGCACCGGGCAGGCGGCATCGAGCAGCACCCGCTGGGCGTTGCTCCCCAGCAGCAGCTTGCCGACCGGGGAGCGCTTACGCAGTCCGATCACGATGAATTCGGCCCCGCTCGTGCTGGCCGCGGCGATCAGCTCCTCGGCCGGATCGAGGTTGTCGGAGGTGGTCTGGATCTCGTACGGCACGCCGGCCCCGGACAGCTCGCCCGACAGGTCGTCGAGCTCGCCGGAGGACGAGGTGTGCACCACGATCAGCGAGCTACCGCGGAGCTTCGCCTCGGTCACCGCCCGTTGCAGGGCTGCCCGGCCCTCGGGCTTGGCGGAGTAGCCGACCACGATCGTCGAGGTCGCCCGGACCGGCGAGCCGTTCGCTGCAGCGTGCACGATCGGGTCGGACATCACATCGTCTCCCAGCGGTGAGCGGGTTCGTTGCTGTGCATCAGCTCCAGATAGGTGGCGAGCATCCCGCGCAGCGCCTCGCTGCGAGACTCACCGGCCGCTTCCCTCCTGGATACCTCCGCAGTCTGCCACGTTGCACCGTTGGCCGCACGTAGGCAGCGCTGTTCGATGATGCCTAGTAAACGGCCTGTTTCGGCCTCCGGCACACCCCACAGACCCGAGTCCCGTCGCGGCCATCGGCAAGAGCTTGCGGATGACCAGCTCGGTGACCGGGACCTGGCCGACCCGCGGCCAGTAGACGTCGGCCTCGATGCCCCGCCGGACTCCGGCGTAGAAGTTGTCGGTCGCCGCCTGGAACGACATCTGGGTCCAGATCGGCCGATCCTCGCTGGCCAGCGCTCGCACCAGTCCGGCGAAGAACGCGGTGTTGGCCATCACGTCGACCACGGTCGGGCCCGCGGGCAGCACCCGGTTCTCCACGCGCAGGTGCGGCTGGCCGCCGCTGATGTCGTAGACCGGCCGGTTCCAGCGATAGATCGTGCCGTTGTGCAGCCGCAGTTCCTCCAGCTTCGGTACGCCGCCGGCGTCCAGCACCGCGATCGGGTCCTCGTCGCTGATGATCGGCAGCAGCGCCGGGAAGTACAGCGAGTTCTCCTCGAACAGGTCGAAGATCGAGGTGATCCACCGCTCGCCGAACCAGACCCGCGGACGTACGCCCTGGATCTTGAACTCCTCCGAGCGGGTGTCGGTGGTCTGCTCGAACAGCGGGATCCGGGACTCGGCGACAAGTTCCTTGCCGAACAGATACGGCGAGTTCGCGCCGACCGCGACCTGAACGCCCGCGATGGCCTGGGCGGCGTTCCAGTACGGCGCGAAGTCGTCCGGGCTGACCTGGAGATGGACCTGGGTGGACGTACAGGCCGCCTCCGGCATGATCGTGTCGGAGATCATGTGCAGCCGCTCGATCCCGTCGATGCTGATCTCCAGGTCCTCGCCGCGGGCGGCGAAGATCTGCTCGTCGAGCAGCGAGTAGCGGGCGTTCTCGCTGACGCTCGCCAACGTGACGTGCTCGGGCCGCAGCGTCGGCAAGATGCCGACCATCGCCAGCTGGCAGCCGATCTCCGTCGCGCGCTCCTCCGCGTTGTTCAGGGCGCTGCGTACCGACTCCTCGAAGGAGCTCAGCCCGTTGTCGGCCAGCGCCCGCGGGGCCACATTTATCTCGATGTTGAACTTGCCCAGCTCGGTGACGAACTGGGGGTCGGCGATCGCCTCCAGCACCTCGGCGTTGCGCATGGCCGGCTCGCAGTCGCCGTCGACCAGATTGAGCTCGATCTCGAGGCCGGTCATCGGTCGGTCGAAGTCGAACGTCGACTGAGTCAGCATGCGGGCCAGCGCGTCGAGACCGGTCCGCACCTTCTGCCGGTGCCGGGTGCGATCTTCACGAGTGAAGGGACCCGCCTCGACCTTCTCTCCCATGCTGCCTATCCTGTCCCATCGGGCTGGGCCCATCGGGATCGGCCCATCGACGCCGGTCTCCGCGGGCTTTCGGTGAGGTCGCTGTCAGAGCCGGGCAGCGGCGGCCGCAACGAAGGTGTCCAGTGCTTCCGAAGCTCGCAGATGACCGAACGAGATCACGTTCGTCAGATCCCAGTACGGGTGGTAGGCCCGTTTGCCGGTCAAGCGTTGCCAGATCGCGAGAAACTCGTCGGCCCAGTCCTGGCCGAGTCGGATCGCCAAGATGGCCCGACAGTGCGCGATGTCCTCTTCGGGCGGTCCGGCACAACTGGAGACCCAGTCGACCACTCCGGTGATCGCCGACCCGGTCCACAAGATGTTGCCCGGGTGAAAATCCCGATGGACGAACACCCGCTCGCTCACCGGGACCGGCCCGTCCCAGAGTTGGTACGCCTTCAGCCAGGCGTCCGGGTGCCGGCTCCAGTCCGGCGCCACACGGCGGGCCGGTGCGTAGGGAGACCAGTCGGCCAGCTCCGCGGACATCGGGATCGCGTGGATCCGGATGGCGAGCTCTGCCAGCGTCCGCAGCCAGCCGGCCCGGTCGATCGGATGCCACAGCGGCCCGCCCGGCAGCGCCGTCATCAAGGTCATCGGAACACCGAGCTCAGTGCCGTCAGGATCACTCGCCAGCAGCTGCGGCGCTTGAACTCCGGCCGCGCCGTCGCCGACGATCCGGAGGACCAGCGCCTCGTTGCCTGGGATCTCGGGCTCTCCGCTGACCCAGTCCAGCACGTAGCGCCGTAGCACCACCCGATCGAGCGGAGCATCGGCCGACGTCTCGAGCAGATGCATCGCCGAGGACGTACCGCCGAGGAGCGGGCGCTGGCTGGTGACCGGAGCTCCGAGGATGCGTTCGACCCAACTGACCGCCTCGTCCGGCACGACAGCCGTGAGCGCCGTCCGCAGCGCGGAGTCGAGCTGATACCCGTAGATGGCCTGCTCGCCGGTGGTCACCGTCGACAGTCTGCCCGGCCAGGACGGCGCGCCCTCTACTGAGGGAGCGCCCGCAGCCGGGTGCCGACCGACGTCTCGAGGCGGAGCAGAGCCTGCCGGACCAGGCCGTCAGCAGCGCCGCGGGCGGCGACGTAGCCATCGGGGCGAACGAGGATCCAACCGCCTCCGCTGAGGCCGAGCGTCAGTCGCGCGACCCCCTCGGGGTCCGTGCCGTCGTCGAGCACGACTCGTCGCAGCCAGGACGGTAGATCCACCGAGTCCGCGGGCCCGGGTCTTCCGACGACCGGCTCTGCACCGGCGAGGAGGTGCCAGCCGCTGGTGCGGAGCGCCCGACGAAGGTGGATCCAGCCGGCAGCCTCGGCATCGGCGGCGCCGATCTGGGTCAGCCGCTCTCCCGGCGACACGCGAGCCCCGCCGTCGTGTTCGTCGGAGCGGAGCACGCCGGCTCCGATCGTGAGCGGGCTGTCTGGGTAGGCGATCATCAGACCCGACATGCCGCGGATGAGTCGTCGCATGAACGCGTAGTCGGACTGGGCCGTGTCGTCCTCGACCGCGTCGGTCATCGCGGACGCCATCACCTCTCCCGTCGACGCCAGCAACGCCTGTCCGACGGGCACGCGCTCGCGATCGTACGTCTCCAGCAGGGCGGCGTCCGCGTCGCCTCGGACCACCATGGCCAGCTTCCAGGCGAGGTTGTACGCGTCGTGGATTCCGGTGTTCATGCCCTGCCCCGACGGCGGGGAGTGCACATGGGCGGCGTCGCCGGAGACGAAGCAGCGACAGACGTGCATCGCGGGCACGGCCCGTTGCTGGAGGGTGGAGTTCGACGCCCAGGTCGGCGCGGCGACCGGCGTGTCTCGGCCCAGCGCCGCGGACAGCTTGGATCTGAGCCGGTCCGCGATCTCCCGCGGCCTCGCGGGATCACCCTCACCCGTGGTGTCCAGCAGACGCCACTTGTGCGGATCGGGGAACGGGAACAGCATCAGGGCCCCGAAGAGGGCCTCGTGGTCACCGCTCCGGGCCCTGGGTTTCCGCGGAGCACCCTGGTCGCGCTGACCCCCGAGGGCGCGCGACGACGCGGCGTGGCTTCGGCGATCCTCGACGATCTCGAGCTCGAGCTGGCGGCGCACCTCGGAAATGAGGCGGTAGCGGCCCTCCGACAGACCCTGACCGCGCCGTGGCCCTGGCGCAGTGTCGGCGGCGTTTCCTAGGATGTCCGGCGATGTCCAACCATGACGACCAGCCAACCAATCCCCTGCCGCCCGTCGCAGACCGCCGCCCCGTCGAGCGGCTGCACCACGGTGACACCTTCGTCGACCCGTACGAGTGGCTCCGGTCCAAGGAGGATCCGGCGGTCATCGACTATCTCGGCGCCGAGAACACGTTCACGGAGCGGCGGACCGCGCATCTGCGGGGACTGACGGACGCGATCTTCGGCGAGATCAAGGCCCGCACCCAGGAGACCGACCTGAGCGTGCCCAGCTACCGCACGCCATGGTGCTGGGCCGGATGGGGACGGGCAGGCCTTCTGGTACTACGTGCGGACGCAGGAGGGAGCGGAGTATGCGATCTACTGCCGTGCCCCCGCCATCCCCGGCGACCGGACGCCGCCGGAGGTCGGTGGCGACATCGCGGGCGAAGAGGTGCTGCTGGACGGCAACGTCGAGGCCGTCGGCACCGACTTCTTCTCGATCGGCGCGTTCTCGGTGTCCCCGAACGGCTCGCTGCTCGCCTACTCGACCGACACCAGCGGCGCGGAGCGATTCACCCTCCGGGTGAAGGATCTGTCCACCGGCGAGCTGCTGCCGGACACTGTCGAGGACACCGCGTACGGGGCGGCCTGGGCCGGCGACCACCACCTGTTCTACAGCCGGGCGGACGAGTCCTGGCGGCCGTACGTCGTGCTCCGGCACGCGCTCGGCACCGACCCGGACGACCGACCCGGAGGTGCTCACCGAGCCCGACGAGCGGTTCTGGCTCGGCGTCGACGCCAGCCGGGACCGGCGCTGGCTGGTCTTCGGCAGCGCCAGCAAGATCACCTCCGAGGTGCGGTTGCTGAGCACCGACGATCCTGAGGGCGAGCCGCGCATCGTCGCACCCCGCCGGCAGGGCGTGGAGTACGACGTGGAGCCGGCCGGCGACCGGCTGCTGATCGTGCACAACGACGGCGCGCTCGACTTCGAGCTGGCCTGGGCTCCGCTGGACGCCACCAGCCATGAGCAGTGGCGGCCGGTGCTGCCGCACTCCCCCGGGGTCCGGTTGGTCGGTGTCCAGGCGTACGCCCGGCATGCCGTGGTCGCGCTACGCCGAGACGGCCTCACCGGGGTGCACGTGCTGCCCCGCAGCGACGATGCCGTCACCGGTTTCGCGCCCGGATCGGATATCGCGTTCGACGAGCCGCTGTACTCGGTCGACGCGCTCGGGGCCGCCGAGTACGACACGGACACGATCCGGCTGAGCTACGAGTCGATGGTCACCCCCGACACCGTCTACGACTACGGCCTCGACACCGGCGAGCTCACCCTCCGCAAGCGGACCCCCGTGCTGGACGACCCGACCTGGGGCGCGTACGACCCGGCGAACTACGTCCAGGAACGCGGCTGGGCGACCGCGGACGACGGCACCCGGGTGCCGCTGTCGATCGTCCGGCGGGCGGACGTACCGATCGACGGGTCGGCGCCGGCCGTGCTCTACGGCTACGGCTCGTACGAGATCCCGATCGACCCGACGTTCTCCGTCCCCCGACTGTCGCTGCTGGACCGCGGCATCGTGTTCGCGATCGCTCATGTCCGGGGCGGCGGCGAGCTGGGTCGTGGGTGGTACGAGAACGGCAAGCTGCTGGCCAAACGGAACACGTTCACCGACTTCGTGGCCTGCGCCCGCTGGCTGGTCGCATCGGGATACACGTCGGCGGACCGGCTGGCAGCCCGCGGCGGAAGTGCCGGCGGGCTGTTGATGGGCGCAGTCGCCAACCTGGCGCCGGACGCGTTCCGGGCGATCCACGCCCAGGTGCCGTTCGTCGACGCGCTGACCACGATCCTCGATCCGGAACTGCCGCTGACGGTGATCGAGTGGGAGGAGTGGGGCGACCCGCTGCACTCCGCGGACGTGTACGCGTACATGAAGTCCTACAGCCCGTACGAGAACGTGGCCCCAGTGAGCTATCCCGCCATCCTGGCCACCACCAGCCTGAACGACACCCGGGTGTTCTACGTCGAGCCGGCCAAGTGGATCGCCGCACTGCGTACCGTCGCGACCAACGGCGACGACCGGCCGATCCTGCTGAAGACCGAGATGGTGGCCGGTCACGGAGGCGTCAGCGGGCGCTATGCGAGCTGGAAAGAGACCGCGTTCGAGTACGCCTGGATCATCGACCAGATCAGCCCGGATGCGCCCTGATTCGGGCCCAGCCCGGGCGGCTACGACCGAGCTGTTCACGGTCCATTCCGAACAGACAATGACAGCGTTGTAGTGACGATCAAGTAACATCGTGCATCTGGTTCGGCGACGACTGCCGAATATGCCTCTGACAGGCGCAGACGATCAGGGATGACCCTGGGTGGTCTCAGGGGATCTTCAGGGCCTCCGAGGAATCCTTTTCACCCCCGCTGACGTTCTGTTCTGTGAAGGCAACGAAAAGAGGCACAGTGGTAGCAATCTCGGCCCGTTCGCGGGTCAATGACGGTATAGATGGCAAGGACGCGGTCGGGCTCTACCTCGACGGCATCGCCAAGACTCCTCTGCTCACCGCCGAGGAGGAAGTCGAGCTGGCCCAGACCATCGAGCTCGGCCTGTATGCAAGCAAGATCTTGTCCGGCGAGGTCACGTCGGCCGAGCGCGGCAGGAAGGCCAAGCGGCCCACCGCCGGACGAGCTCGAGTTCTTCGTCCAGCAGGGCGAGCGGGCCATGCAGCGTTTCATCACGGCCAACCTCCGGCTGGTGGTTTCGGTCGCCCGCAAGTACGGCCGCTCCCAGATGCCGCTGCTGGACCTGGTCCAGGAGGGCAACACCGGCCTGATCCGCGCGGTGGAGAAGTTCGACTACACCAAGGGCTTCAAGTTCTCCACCTACGGCACCTGGTGGGTCCGTCAGTCGATCAGCCGCGGCATCGCCCAGCAGGGCCGGATCGTGCGGTTGCCCGTGCACGTCGCCGAGCAGGTCAACCAGGTGGGCGCGGTGCGCCGGACACTGGAGCGCCGGCTCGGTCGCGACCCGGAGATCGCCGAGATCGCCGACGAGATGGGTCTGGAGGCCGACCGGGTGCTGGACCTGATGCGCTACGGCCGCGACCACGTCAGCCTGGACGCACCCGTCGAGGAAGGTGGCGACACCGCCCTCGGCGACCTGATCGCCCGCGAGCCGATGCCGGGTCCGGACGAGGTCTTCCTGGACGCCGAGGAGCACCAGCGACTCGAGGCCATGCTCGACCAGCTCGACGAGCGGTCCGCCGACGTCGTCCGGCGGCGCTACGGCCTGATCGACGGCCGTCAGGCGAAGCTGTCCGACATCGGTGCCCTGTGGGGCATCACCGCCGAACGGGTTCGCCAGATCGAGCGGCACGCGATCGCCAAGCTGCGCGGTCAGTCCGTGCTCGCGGCCTGACACCGCACACCCTTTCCGCCGACGGGCGGCCCGGACTCCTCCGGGCCGCCCGTCGTCGCCTTCACAGCAGCCCGAGCGCACCGGCCCGGGCGACAGCGGCCGACCGGGACGAGACCTCGAGCTTGCCGAGGATGTTCGCCACGTGCCGGTGCACCGTATGGGGGCTGACCACCAGCCGGGCGGCGATGACCGGATCGGGATCGCCGGCCGCGACCAGCCGCAGCACCTCGAGCTCTCGGCCGGTCAGCCCCGCCGGGACGACCCGGTCCGGGACGGCCCGAGCCGGCACACCGAGCGCGTGCAGCACGGCACCGGCCACCTGGGATGAGTCGCCGAACCAAGGCAGATGATCGCTGCCGTCCAAGGGCGTCAGGCGCGCGGTCGGGATCTCTCGGGCCAGCTGCTCGCTCAACCGGAACGGGATGGCTCGGTCGTCTCGGCGGTGCAGCACCGTCACCGGCACGGTGACCGCGGCCAGCAGGTCGGTGACGTCGTAGCGGTAGACCGCGGCCAGCCAGCTCGCCGCGAGCTCCGCGGACCCGGCCTCGCGTTGGAACGCGACGTAGGAGGCTCTCTCGTCTGCGGTCGCGCTCGGGATGAAGAGGTCGGCCAGCGCGCGCGAGCCCAGTCCCCAGTGCTCGCGCACCAGGTTGACGACGGCCTGCCGAGCGTTCGGTTCGGCGATCTCCCGGCCGGCCGCGTACGTCCCGTACAGCACGAGCCGGCGGATGCGCTCCGGCGAGCGGGCCGCGTAGGCGATTCCGACCGGACCCCCCGAGGACGCCGCCAGGAGGTCGACTCTGTCAGCCCCGGTCGCTTCGACGACCGCGTCGAGATCGGTCAGCTCCGATGCGACGGTCGGCGGCTCGTCGCCGCCCGGCGACCGGCTGAGGCCGCGGCCCGACCCGTCGAACCGGATCACGGTGCGATGCCTGCCCAGAGCGGCGAGGAAACCGCGGAATCGTGGGTCCGACCAGTTCAGCGCGAGGTGACTCATCCACCAGCCGCCGACGATCAGCGGCGGACCGTGGCCCGTGCTCGTCCAGGCCACCGGACGACCGGCGGCCTCGGTCCAGGCGATCTGCTGCTCCATCTCGGCGTCAGCGTAGGCGGCCTGCGCGCCCGGTCGCAGGATGGCCCGAACAGGCGATGCGGGCGGATCGTCGCGCACGGTGCAATAGCCAGGTCCACCGATGAGCAGAGAAGGAAGAACACCCCGATGCGTACCACCCCACCAACTGACCCGGCCCGAGCAGATCTCGAGGCTGTTCGGAGCTCGCCGGTCACGGCCGCGCTCTACGACCCGTTCCTGTGGCTCGGCGAGCGCCTCGGGATGGCGAGACGCCGCGCCGAGCTGCTGTCCGCCGCACGGGGCCGGGTGCTCGAGATCGGAGCCGGGACCGGGCTGAACCTGCCGTACTACCCGGCCGGACTCACCGAGCTCGTCCTCGCCGAGCCGGGCGAGGCCATGAGCCGCCGGCTGGACGGAAAGCCGGCCGTGCAGCGAGATCCAGGTCGACCGCCGGCCGGACAGGGACAGCCGATCACCAGGCTGTCGGCCCGCGCCGAGGAACTACCCTTCGACGACCACAGCTTCGACACGGTCGTCTCGACGCTGGTGCTGTGTACCGTGGCCGATCCCGGCAGGGCGATCGCCGAGGTGGCCCGAGTGCTCCGGCCCGGCGGACGCTTCCTGTTCTGCGAGCACGTCCGCGCCGAGCCCGGGTGGCGTCGGAACCTGCAACACCGGATGGTCGCCGCCTGGGCAGCCTTCGCCGACGGCTGCCGCTGCGACCGGTCGACGCTCGAGCTGGTCGAGTCCCGGTTCGCCGAGGTCGAGGCCCGGACGGGCACCTGGCGCGGCATGCCGGCCATCGTCCGGCCGATCGTCTGGGGTACGGCCGCGATCTAGTGCCGCACTAGAGTCGGGTGCGATGAGCCGGTGGATCTGCCCGGACTGCGAGCGAGAGTTCGGGGCACGGAACCAGGCGCACACCTGTGCGCCCGGGATCAGCGTTGAGGAGCTGCTCGGCCGCCACCCGGTCTGGGTCGGCGAGATCTACCGGGCGATCCTCGACCCGCTGTCCGGGTTGGGTCCGATCCACGAGGACGCGGTCGATGTGGGCGTCTTTCTCAAGGCGGACCGGAAGTTCGCCGAGTTTCGACCGCGGATCCGCTCGGTGCTGCTCTGGGTCATGCTGCCCGAGCCTTACCCGAGCCCGGCCGTCCGCTCGGTGATCGAAGCCGGCCGGACGTACGCCCACCGGATCGTGCTGAACAGTGTCGGGCAGGTGGACGAGGAGCTGCGCGAGCTGCTGGCGCTGGCCTACGATCTGGCCACGGATTGAACGCGCACGCTCAGCGCCAGCGGATGCCGAGCCGGCGCGAGATCAGAACGGCGAGCCCGGTGCCGACCGCCCAGACAGCGAGCCCGGCGGCGAGCAGCAGCACTCCGAACCAGGTCTCCTCCGAGGCGTACGGCGCGAGCCGGTGGACCAGCGGCGGCACCCGGTTGATCGGGTCGACCGCGTAGAACAGGCCGTACGGCAGGGCGAGATGACCCAGCCACCAGGCCGTCGAGCGGAGCTCACGACGCCGCCGCCACCGCTGCTTCCAGGGCACGGCGGCCACCGGCAGCAGGACCGAGATCAGGTTGCCGACGCCGAACCAGGTGAGCACGGTGAACAGCACCCGCGGCAGGGTGACCTGGAGCCGATGGTCGGCCTCCGACATCAGCGTGATCACCGCGGTCGCGATCAGCGTCGGCAGCCCGACCAGCACCATCAGCACCAGGTTCTTCAGCACCAGGACCCGCCACACCGAGTAATCGTGAGTGCTCCCGTAGCCGGTCGGCGTCCGCGCCCAGCACGTTCGTGGTCGTCACGTCGGCCAGGATCCAGACCGCCAGATAGGTACCGACCAGGATCGCCCAGTCCTGCCGCGGCGCGCCGCGCAGGGGCTCGACGACCAGCCAGCCGAGAGCGACGACGATGTTCACCGCGACCCCGGACAGCCACGCGAACGGCGGCCGGAATGCCCAACGGAACTCGCCCGCCGCCGCGTGCGACCAGCCGGTCGGACCTGCGGTCCGAAGATCCGTCCAACCGTGTTCGCGCGTCACGTGCTCGGTCTGACCAGAGGGAACAAGATCGTGTCCCGGATGCTCAGTCCGGTCAGGTTCATCACCAGCCGGTCGATGCCCATCCCCATCCCACCGGTCGGCGGCATGGCGTACTCCAGCGCGGCCAGGAAGTCGTCGTCGACCTCCATCGCCTCGGCGTCACCGGCCGCGGCCAGCAGCGACTGGGAGACCAGCCGCTCCCGCTGGTCGAGCGGGTCGATCAGCTCGGAGTACGCGGTGCCCTGCTCGGCGGCGAAGATCACCAGATCCCACTTCTCGGCCAGCCGGGGATCGACCCGGTGCTGCCGCGTCAACGGTGAGTTCGCCTTCGGGAAGTCGGTATAGAACACGGGCGTGGTGGTGGTCGCCTCGCACAGCTCGCCATAGATCTCTTCCAGCACAGATGCCCAGCCGGCGTCGGGATCCAGCTCGAGACCGATCGCGACCGCATGCCGGTGCAGCACCTCCGGCGGGGTGTCCGGGGTGATCTCCTCGCCGAGCTTCTCGCTGACCGCCTGGCAGATCGTCTTCACCGGCCAGTCGCCGGACAGGTCATATTCCACGATCTTTCCGGAAGCGTCGGGCCGTCGACAGATCGGCGATCCGTAGACCGCGACCGCCGCCTCCTGGATCAGCTGCTGGGTGAGCACCCGCATCGTGTCGTAGTCGCCGTAGGTCTCGTACACCTCCATCGAGGTGAACTCCGGGTTGTGCTTGAAGTCCGCGCCCTCGTTGCGGAACTGCCGGCCCATCTCGAAGACCTTCTCCATCCCACCGACCACCAGCCGCTTGAGGTGCAACTCGGTAGCGATCCGCAGATAGAGATCGAGGTCGTACGCGTTGATGTGGGTCTCGAACGGCCGTGCGTTCGCGCCGCCGTGGATCAGTTGCAGGACAGGGGTCTCGACCTCGGTGAATCCGCGGCGGTGCAGCGAGTCCCGGATGCTGTGCACAACCGTCGACCGGGCGTAGGCGATCGTGCGGGCTTCGGGCCGGATGATCAGATCGACGTAGCGAGCCCGGACCCGCGCCTCGGGATCGGTGAGCCCCTTGTGCTTGTCCGGCAACGGTCGGATCGACTTGCTCGTCAGCTGCACCGAGTCGACCGCGATGGACAGCTCACCCTTCCTGGTGGTGATCACCTCGCCGGTGACGCCGACGTGGTCGCCGAGGTCGATGTCGTGCAGCCACAGGTCGTACGTCGGCTGGTCGACCCGGTCCCGGGTGATCATCACCTGGAGGTCGCCGCTGCCGTCGCGCAGGGTGCCGAAGCCGATCCGGCCGAGTTTGCGCTTGAGCATCACCCGCCCGGTGACCGACACGACGCGCCCGGTCCAGCTGTCCGGCGCCAGCTCGCCGGCCTCGGTCCGCACCTCGGCAAGGGTATGGGTCCGCGGATAGCCGACCGGGTACGGGTCGATGCCGCGGGCGCGGAGGCGCTCGACCTTGTCGCGACGGACCCGCATCTGCTCCGGCAGCTGCTGGGCCGACATCGCCTCGGCCAGCAGGTCGGGCGGTGGCGGCATCAGCGCCTCGACGTCGGCGGCGTACGCGGCGTCGGCCCGGTCCAGCGCCGCCGCATCGCCGCTGCCACGATGCCGGCGGAGCAGCGACGACAGGGACGGCCGGGTGAGGAATCCCTCCGCGCTGCCTGCCGCGGTGCCGACCCGCGGCAGATCGGAGGTGAACTCGAAGCAGATGAACCTGGGCTGCCAGCTGGGCTGGTACTTCGCGTTCGAGCGGTACAGCGACTCGAGCTGCCAGTTCCGGCTGGCCACCACCAGGGCCTGGCGCCACAGCCGCGAGATCGGGCCGGCGCCGATCTCCGCACCGCGCTCGAACGCCTCGCGGAACATGGCGAAGTTGAGCGACACCCGGGCCACCCCGAACTGACCGGACCGCTCGGCCAGCGAGGCCACCATCAGCTCGACCAGCCCGTTGTCGGCGGTCGGGTCGCGGCGCATCAGGTCCAGCGACAGACCGTTGCGACCCCACGGGACGAAGCTGAGGAACGCGCGCAGCCTTCCGTCCTCGTCGAACGACTGGACCATCACGCACTCGCCGTCCAGCGGATCGCCGAGCCGGCCCAGCGCCATCGAGAACCCGCGTTCGTCGCCGCCGTCTCCGCGCCACTGCGCGGCGTCGGAGCTCAGGGTGGAGAAACCGGCCGCGTCCAGCTCGGCGTGCCGCAGCACCCGGGTCGTGTAGCCGCGTCGCTGTAGCCGGGACACCGACTGCCGGACGGCCTTCATCCCCGGACCGTTCAGCGAGAACGACTTCAGGTCGATGATCGCCTCGTCGCCGATCTCGAAGGCGCTCAGCCCGGCCGTTCCGTACGCCGCCGCGCCCTGTTCGCCGGCCCCCATCACCGCCAGCGACAGGCCGTTCGACCGGGCGTCGGCCCGCCAGGCCTCGATCGCCGCCGGCCAGTGCAACGGGTCGCCGAGCGGTTCGCCGCTGGCCAGACTGACCGAGCCGATCGCGCGGTAGGACACCCCGGACCGGGCCGTCGCCGGGTCGCCGGTGTCCCACACGACCGCCTTGTCCCGCCGGGTGGCGAAGTAGCCGAGCGAGTCCTCGTCGCCGAAGTCCCGGAGCAGGGTCCGCACCCGCGCCTCGTCGGCCGCGTCGAGGAACCGGGCGTTCCGCGGCGGCCGGAACAACAGGTATGCCGCGATCAGGATGACGACCGCGCCCAGCAGGCCGATCAGTAAGCGGACGGCGAGCGGGGTCCGGATGTCGGTCGGCGCGAACCGGCCCAGTTCGACGAACATCGCGTTCAGCACGTGGCCGACCGCGGCGACCGTGCTCGTCGTCGTCCCGAACCGCTTCGTCAGGATCGTGCCGAGGATCAGCAGCACGATCCCGCCGCCGAAGAACACCGCCAGGGCGGCCGGTACGTTGCCCGGCACCCGGCGAGCCGAGAACTGCGGCCTGGCGCGCAGCGCGATGACCAGCACCACGCCCATCAGCAGGAAGCCGATCACCTGCAGCACGAACGCGCTCGGCTCGGTGATCCGCAGCGACGGATCCAGCGTGACCAAGGTCGGGTTGGCGTAGCCGACCACCGCGGTAACCAGCCAGAGCAGCCGGCCCAGCTCGGGCAACACCAGCCACCAGACGACCAGCAACCACCAGGCGGCGCGCAACCGGCGCCGCAGCGCCACCGCCATCACCAGCAGGAGGGCCGAATACACCAGGCCGGGCACGATCGGGATGAACAGCAGCGACAACACGTCGTAATCGCGCGCGAAATAGCGGCGGGCCGGCGGGATCAGCGTGATCAGGAACACGAGGATCCCGAACAGCCCCATTCCGGCGCCGAACCGGTCCGGCCAGCGGTCGTCGAATGCCGTCGGGCGATCGACGTAAACCCGGCCGGGATTGGTTGCGGCGGGCGCGAGAGCGGGTCGGGGCCGGGTCGAGAGATCGGTCATCGCTCAGCTACCTTCATCGCCGGGATCGCCTCGTCCACCGACACCTCACCGTGGCGGGCCAGGCTGATCGCACCGGTGACCGCCAGCGCGAACCCGACGACCGCCACCCATTCCCAGCCCTCGCGCGGTCGGTCGCCCAGCAGCAGGACGCCGACCAGGGCCGGACCAACAGTCTCCATCACCACCAGCGGCGCGGTGGCCTGGGTCACCGAGCCGCGCTGCAGAGCAGTCGAGTAGGTCAGCAGGGCCACTGCCCCCGCCACCAGCAGACCGTACGTCGCCGGGCTGGTCAGCACTCCCACGACCGTCAACGGCGTCGGCAAGATGCGGGCGGCCACCGACACCGCGCCGAACGCCAGACCAGCCACCGCGCCGAGTCCGGCCGCACCCAGCCCGCCGCGTAGGCCGCCGAGCGGAATGGCCAACAGGCCTAGCGCGACGGCGATCAGCAGCACACCCCAGGTCAGCACCGGACCGACCGTGCCGGGACTGTCCTCCGTCGCGGACAGGCCGACCAGGACGAGACCGAGGATGACCACACCGACCCCGATCTTGTCGCCGAAGGTCAACGGCATCTTCAAGACGATCGCGCCGAGCACCGCCGTCACCGCGAGAAAACTGGCGATGATCGCCTGCACCACGAACAGCGGCAGGGTCCGCAGGGCGGCGATCGACAGCAGGAACGCGAAGCCGTCCAGGCCGAGTCCCAGCACGTACCGCCAGGACCGGGCCAGCCGCAGCATCAGCGTCGGATCCAGGCCGACGGTGCGGGCCGTCCGGCGGGCCGCCAGGGCCTGCAGGACCGACGCGACGCCGTAGCAGAGTGCCGCGCCGACCGCGCCGACCAGGCCGAACACCATGATCTGAATGTTAACGTCCGGGTGTTTTCCGGCACGGCTGCACGAGCTCGGCGCAGACACATTGCGAGGCAGGATTCGCCGCCGTCGCTCGGGTCCATGCACCCGTGCAGTAGGGCCGCCCGGGGGCGCTCCTCCGTGTCGCAGTGTCGGATCGACTCAGCGGTTGCCGCGCTTCTCCCGGGCGCGCACCTGGACGTGCACGGGGGTACCGGTGAAGCCGAACTCCTCGCGCAACCGGCGCTCGACGAAGCGCAGGTACTGGTCCTCCAGTTGACCGGAGGTGAACAGCACGAAGGTCGGCGGACCGACGTGGGCCTGGGTGCCGAACAGGATCCGCGGCTGCTTGCCGCCCCGCACGGGGTGCGGGTGCGCGGCCACGATCCGGCCCAGGAAAGCGTTCAGCCTGCCGGTCGAGATCCGTTGCTCCCAGCCGGCCAGCGCCTCCTCGATCGCCGGCCCCAACCGGTCGACGTGCCGCCCGGTCCGCGCCGAGATGTTGATCTTGGCAGCCCAGCCGAAGCCGATCAGGTCCCGCTCGATCTCGGTGTCGAGATAGCGGCGGCGCTCCTCATCGGTCAGGTCCCACTTGTTGAAGGCGATCACCAGGGCCCGGCCCGCCTCCTCGACGCTGCTCATGATCCGCAGGTCCTGCTCGGTCATCGGCGAGCCGGCGTCGACCACGACCACGCACACCTCGGCGCGTTCGATCGCGGCATGGGTCCGCAGGCTGGCGTAGTACTCGTGCCCCGTCGCCTCCTTGACCCGGCGCCGGATGCCGGCCGTGTCGATGAAGCGGTACGTCCGGCCGTCCACCTCGACCAGCTCGTCGACCGGGTCGACCGTGGTTCCGGCGACGTCGTCGACCACCACCCGCTGCTGCCGGGCCACCCGATTCAACAGGCTGGACTTGCCGACGTTGGGCTTGCCGACGATCGCCACCCGGCGCGGTCCCCTCGGGGGGTCGAAGTCCTCCCGCGGCGCCTCGGGCAGCGCGTCCAGGATGGCGTCCAGCAGGTCGCCGCTCCCGCGGCCGTGCAGCGCCGACACGGGATACGGCTCGCCCAAACCGAGATTCCACAGCGCGGCGGCCTCGGTCTCGGTGCGCTGGTCGTCGACCTTGTTGGCCGCCAGCACGACCGGCTTCTTCGCCCGGCGGAGCACCTGGACCACCGACGCGTCGACATCCTGGATCCCCACAGTCGCATCGACCACGAACAGCACCGCATCCGCGGCGCCGATCGCCAGCTCGGCCTGCTCGGTGACTTGCGCGGCCATCCCCTTCGCATCGGGAGCCCAGCCGCCGGTGTCGACGACGACGAAGTCGCGGCCGTTCCAGGTCGCGTCGTACGACACCCGGTCCCGGGTCACCCCCGGCACGTCCTGCACCACCGCCTCGCGACGGCCGATGATCCGGTTGACCAGGGTGGACTTGCCGACGTTCGGCCGGCCGACGACCGCCAGCACGGGCCGGACGGCGTCGATCTCGGTGTCGTCGATCGGCTCGAAGTCGCTCACTGCTCGCCGCTCGCTCGCGCCGGCACCAGGGCGCAGATCGCCTCGATCACCTCGGCCAGGCTCAGCTCGGTGGAGTCGATCACGGTCACTCCCGGCGCCGCGTCGGTGAACCGGGCAACCGTCGAGTCGTCCCGGTCGCGGCGGATGACCTGGTCGGTGACGGCCTCGCTGTCGACGGCTGCGCCGAGCTCGGCCTGCCTGCGCGCGACACGCGCGGCCGGGTCGGCGACCAGCAGCACGCGTACGTCGGCATCGGGCGCCACGACCGTGGTGATGTCGCGGCCCTCGGCCACGATCCCCCGCTCGGCGGACCGGATCATCCGCTGCTGCTCGGCGACCAGATGGGCTCGGACAGCAAGATTGGTCGCGACCGAGCTGACCGCGGCGGACACCTCCGGCTCACGGATCGCCCTGGTCACATCGGTGCCGTTGATCGCGACCCGCGGCTCGTGCGGATCGACGCTGAGCTCGAAGCTCGCACCCCGGACCAGCGCGGCCACGGCATCGGTGTCCGTCCGGTCGACGCCCAGGTGCATAGCGAGCCAGGTCGCCGCCCGATACATCGCGCCGGTGTCGAGGAAGTTCAGGCCGAGGCGGGACGCGACGCCGCGGGCCGTGCTCGACTTGCCCGAGCCACTCGGACCGTCGATCGCCACCACCATCGGCACGCGTTTGACCCCACCTTCCCCTGACGACAACTCACCAACCATAGTGGCGGCGTGGGCTCACCCATCCCGGAGGATGTCCGGCGGCCGGCCGGGAGGCAGGCTGGGTTGCAGACGAGAGGAGATCTTCAGATGGGACTGTTGGGACGACGCGGGGCCGATCGGGGTCCGGACCGGCCGTTGGCCGCGGCGGCGGCAACCGGCGCAGTGGTCGGCGTGGCGGCCGGACGCGGCGGAGCAGCTCGCCAGGCGGTGGCGGGTGGGAACCGCTACCAGATGCGGCAGCGGATGTTCTCGATCGGCGACGACTTCTTCATCACCAACGAGCGGAACGAACGTGTCTTCAAGGTGGACGGCAAGGCCCTCCGGCTGCGATCCACACTCCTCTTCGAGGACGCCCGCGGTGGAGAGCTGTACAAGATCCAGGAGAAAGTGGTCCGGGTCCGCGACTCGATGACCATCGAAAGGCCGGACGGTTCGGCCGCCGCCAAGGTGCACAATGCATTGCTGACACCGTTACGCGACCGCTGGCAGATCGACGTACCGGGCGGCGCGGATCTGACCGCCAAGGGCAACATCGTCAACCACGAGTACCGGATCGAGCAGGGTGGGGCGCCGGTGGCCACCGTCTCGATGCGCTGGTTCCGGGTGCGGGACACGTACGGCGTGGAGGTCGCGCCCGGCGTGGATGACGCGCTCATGCTGGCGATCACGGTCGTGATCGACATGATGGCCCACGAGGGACGGTGACCCAGATCATGACTGAGATGAAGTTCGAGGACGTCGGACCCCTGCAGATCCTGGTGATCGGCTTCGATGCCGACGCGAAGTTCGAAGGGCTGATCATCGAGGAGCTGGAGCGGCTCATCTCCCGTGGCACCATCCGGGTGATCGATCTGCGCTTCATCGCCCGGAGCGCCGACGGCGACCTCCTCGACGTCGAGCTGGAGGCGCTCAGCGAGGACGAGCGGGCCAGCTTCGGGCAGGTGATCGACACGCTCCGGCAGGCCGCCGGCGAGCCGGCCGACGCTGCTCCCGGCGATGCGATCGGGCTCGGACCGGCCGAGATCGAGCGGTTCGTCAGCGGGCTGCAGCCCGGTCAGTCGGTCGGCATCATGCTGTTCGAGCACACCTGGGCGACCCGGCTGAAGGCCGCCGTCCGCGGCGCGGGCGGGATCGCGCTGGCGCAGGGCATGCTCACGCCCGAGGCCGCCCTGATGGTCGGCGCCGAGGTGTCGGCCATCGCCGAGGCAGAGGCGTCGATCGAGCTCGCCGCCGCGGTGTCGGGGGCAGCGATGCTGGACGCGGCCGCGATCGTGGCCGAGGCCGAGGACATCAAGGCGGCCGCCGCCGTCGACGCGATCCGCGCCATGATCGCGGCCGAGATCATCGTCGACACCGCGGCCACGGCGGCGCTCGAGGCGCTGGTCGAGGCAGACCTGATCAGCGCCGCCGCGGTCGACGCCGCCGCTCAAGAGGTGATCGCGGCCGCTGAGGAGACCAACGCCGCCCTGGACGGGATGACGGCGGGCGCCGCGGCCGACGGCGACTGACCGATCCGAGACCGACCTACCCCACTCTGCGCATCCACGGAGCACGTTGCGCACCGGCGACGATGCGCCAAGTCGCCCGCCGACGCGCGGAGTGGCAGCGCCACAGCTGAGGGCGGGCGACCGACCGATCCGGGCATAGACAGGTCCGTGGGCGGTCGGAGTGGTCCGCTCGCGGCCGTTCGGTCAGGGCTGGATGTTCCAGCCGTCGTCGCGCATGGCCCGTTCCAGGCCCTCGACCTGGTCGGGGGTGACTGAGATCGCGAGATAGCCGACCTGACGCACCTGATCGTGCTCGATCGCGATGTCCTCCACGTTCACCCCGGCGGCCCCGACGTCGGCGAACAGTTTCGCCAGAGCACCCGGGGCGTCGGGGATCTCGACGACGACCTGGCCGTACGTCGCCGGCGCCGCCCCGTGCTTGCCCGGGATCTTCCGGGTGCCGTCCAGGCCACGCTCGAACTGCCGGCGCACATCGTCGGCGCTCGGGCCGGACTCCAGCGCGACGATCAGCGCGGTCAGGTCGTGCTGCACGGTCCGAAGTCGCTCCAGCACGGCCGACTGGTTGGCGGCGATGATCTGCTCCCATAGCTCCGGATCGCTGGCCGCGATCCGGGTGACGTCGCGCAGTCCCGGGCCGGCCAGGGCGAGATGCGCTTCGGGCACCTCGGTCAGCGTCCCGGCGGTGAGCGTCGACATCAGCTGCGGCAGGTGGGAGACGCTGGCCACCGCGGCGTCGTGCTCCTCGACGTCCATCACGACCTCCCGGGCCCCGCATGCCCGGACCAGGTCCCGGACGGCGTCGACGCTGCCCGGGGCCGATCGCCGGTGTGGGGTGATCACCCAGGTCCGGTCGGCGAACAGGTCGGCCCGCGCGGCCAACGGGCCGGAGTGCTGGGAACCGGCCATCGGGTGTGAGCCGACATACCGTGCGAGGTCGGGTTGGTCGTCCCAGAGTGCCGCCAGGACACCGGCCTTCACCGACCCGACGTCGGTGACGGTCGCCGTCGGGAAGTCCTCCAGGGCCCGGCCGATCGCCGCGCCGAGGGTCCGCGGCGAGACCGCGACGACGACGAGCGCGACCGATTCGCCGGGCGCCTCGTCGGACGTGCCGGCACCGAGCCCGGCCGCGACCCGGGCATGACTGCTCACCTGGTCGCGGAGATGGACGCGCCAGCCGGCGGCGGTCAGGGCGAGGCCGATCGAGGTGCCGATCAGGCCGGCACCGACCACCACCGCCTCGCGACCCGAGGCTGCGTTCACCGGACCGGACTCATCGGCGGCTGTTCACGAGGCGGGTCCCGGCTCGGCCGGCTGGTCGACCGGCGGCTCGGTCGGCTGCTGGGCGGACGGCTCGCCGCCGGCCGAGTCACCGGCCCCGTCGACGAGCAGCGCCGCGAGCCGCTCACCACGGATCCGGCGGAACTTGCGCGGCAGCAGCCGGGTGCGGTCGAGAACCGCCACCTCGAGCGCATCGACCCCGAGGTCTCGCGGCGTGGAGTTGGTGCCACCCTCGGCGGCCAGCGCCCGGACCGCCAGCCGGACCGCAGTGGACAGGTCGAGCCCGTGGGTAAAGCCCTGCTGGACCGTCTCGGTGATGGTCTCGGCCGACCCGCCCATCACGGCGAGATCGGCCTCGTCCTGGACCGAGCCGTCGTAGGTCAACCGGTAGATCTGGTCCAGGTTCGGCTGGGCGCCGAGCTCGGCGACGACGATCTCCACCTCGTACGGCTTCTCGCCACCGGAGGAGAAGATCGTGCCGAGCAGCTGGGCGTACGCGTTCGCCAGACCGCGGCCGGTGACATCGGTCCGGTCGTAGCTGTAGCCGCGCAGATCCGCGTAGCGGATGCCCGCCTGCCGCAGGTTCTCGAACTCGTTGAACCGGCCGACCGCGGCGAACCCGATCCGGTCGTAGATCTCGCTCACCTTGTGCAGCGACTGGGACCGGTTCTCGGCGACGAACAGAATCCCGTCCGCGTAGTGCATCACCACCACGGACCGGCCCCGCGCGATCCCCTTCCGCGCGAAGTCCGCCCGGTCCTTCATCTGCTGTTCGGGCGCTACATAAAAGGGCATGCTCACTGGCTTTTTCCTCCGCTCGTACCCGGCGCGGGGAGCCGCTCATCCGCGACCACGTCTCGGCAGGCCCGGCTCGCCTCGCGCACAACGAACTCGCCTCGGTCCTGCCTTTCGATCCGCGGGCACGGAAGAGCGGCGCGCCTATCCGATGCTTGCGGAGGGAGGTGCGGGGCGGGTCGCCCGCATGCCACGCGGGGTGAGCGGGGTGGCCTGGGACTGATCATGTGAGGGGGGCCTCCGGGCCGTCGGGGCGTTGCATCCGGCGCGCCAGCAGGGTGTTCACCAGGTCGGCGACGGCGCTATCGGGCAGCCGGGAGACGCCGTCGGCGGTGGACGTCATCACCACCGGGAAGATCTGCCGGGTGATGTCCGGGCCGCCGGTGGCGGAGTCGTCGTCGGCCGCGTCGTACAGCGCCTGGACCACCGCCATCGCGGCGCCGGTCGGATCGAGATCGGCGCGGTAGAGCTTCTTCAACGAACCCCGGGCGAAGACCGAGCCGGAGCCGACGGAGAAGAAGGCATGCTCCTCGTACCGCCCGCCGGTCGCGTCGTAGGAGAAGATCCGGCCCTCGCCGGTTCCCTCGTCCCAGCCGGCGAACAGCGGCACCACGACCAGGCCCTGCATCGCGAGGGGGAGATTCTGCCGAATCATCGTGGCCAGCCGGTTCGCCTTGCCGACCAGCGACAGCGGCGCGCCCTCGATCTTCTCGTAGTGTTCCAGCTCCACCTGGAACAATCCGACCATCTCGACCGCGATGCCGGCCGCGCCGGCGATCCCGATGATCGAGAACTCGTCGGCGGCGAACACCTTCTCGATGTCGCGCTGGGCGATCATGTTGCCCATCGTGGCCCGTCGGTCCCCGGCGACAACCACACCGCCCGGGAAGGTGGCGGCGACGATGGTCGTGCCGTGTGGGGTGAGCGCCCCGACGCCGTCCGCCGCATGCCGGGAGGTGGGCAGCACCTCGGGTGCGACCGCGGCCGCGAAGTCGACGAACGACGACGTACCGGCATTCAGGAAGGCCGGCGACAAGCCGCCGCTGGGTCGGCGATCGCTCACTGGCCGCCCTTCTGCACGAACGATCGGACGAACTCCTCGGCATTGACCTCGAGCACGTCGTCGATCTCGTCCAGCAACGAGTCGACCTCGGAGTCGAGCTCGGCCTTGTGGGCGGTGTCGGTGGGACGGAGCTCCTCGAGCTCGGTGTCCTCGGATCGACGGACTCGGCGCTGTTGCTCGGACTCGGCCATCGCGGTCACCTCCTGCTGGAAGGATGCGACGAGCCTCCGCCCGCCACTATTACCAGCCTAGTCAGGTCCACCGACACCGTCCGCGATCCGCCACCAGTCGGGCGCGTGGCCGCCGGACCCTCGCGACTCCGCTCCGTTCCGTCACAGCTGCCGGGGCGGCTGCCGCAGCCTCCGCGTCAGAAGCTCAGCGGCCGAGGGCGGAGAACAGGGCGGTGACGTCGGCGCACTCGTCCAGCATGGCGCCGACCTGCTCGCGGGTGCCGCGCAACGGATCCAGTAGCGGCACCCGCTGGAGCGCCGGCCGACCGGGGACGTCGAAGATCACCGAGTCCCAGGAGGCCGCCACGACGTCGGCTCCGTACTTGTCCATCACCCGCCCGCGGAAGTACGCCCGGGTGTCCTCCGGCGGCGAGGTCCGGGCCTGCTCGACCTCGTCGTCGCTGATCAGCCGCTGCATCCGGCCCTTCGCGACCAGCGCGTGGTAGAGCCCACGGCGGGGGTCGACATCGGCGTACTGCAGGTCGATCAGGGCCAGCTTCGGGGAGTCCCAGCCGAGGTCATCTCGCTCCCGGTAGGAGCTCATCAGCTTCAGCTTCGCCACCCAGTCGAGCTGGTCGGCCAGCCGGAACGGGTCGACCCGGAGCGTGTCGATCACCTCCTGCCAGCGGGCGAAGACATCCTTGGCCTCCAGCCAGGCACCCTCGGTCAGCTCGGCGGAGATGGTGTCGGCGAACCGCCGGCAGCGCTCCAGATACAGCTCCTGGAGATCTAGCGCGGTCAGCTTGCTGCCGTTGTGCAGGGTGAGCAGCTGGCCGAGTCCGAGATCGTGGCTGACGGTCCGCATGGCGCTGACCGGCCCCTCCACGCGTACGTCCGTGCCGAGCTCGCCGGCCTCGATCACCCGCAGCACCCAGGACGCCGTCCCCATCTTCAGGTACGTCGAGATCTCCGACAGATTCGCGTCCCCGGTGATCACGTGCAGCCGGCGGTGCTTGGTGGCATCGGCGTGCGGCTCGTCGCGGGTGTTGATGATCGGCCGGTTCAGAGTCGTCTCCAGCCCGACCTCAGCCTCGAAGAAGTCGGCCCGCTGGCTGATCTGGAAGCCGGCCTCTCGGCTGTTCTGGCCGACCCCGACCCGGCCTGCTCCGGTGATCACCTGTCGGGAGATGAGGAACGCGGAGAACTGGGTGACCACTCGGTCGAACGGCGTGGACCGGTCGAGCAGGTAGTTCTCGTGCGTTCCGTACGAGGAGCCCTTGCCGTCGGTGTTGTTCTTGTAGAGCCGCACCGACCGGCCGAGCGAGACCGAGGCGCGCTCGGCGGCCAGCGCCATGATCGCGTCGCCCGCCTTGTCGAAACGGACCGCGTCCAGGGCGCCGGTCACCTCGGGCCCGGAGTATTCGGGGTGGGCGTGGTCGACGTACAGCCGGGCGCCGTTGGACAGGATCAGATTCGCCATCCCCAGATCGGCGTCCGTCAGCTGGTCGGGATGGGCCTGGCCGCGGGTGATCTCGTACCCCCGGCTGTCCCGCAGCGGGGTCTCGGTCTCGTAGTCCCAGCCCGCCGGCCGGTTGCCGCCACCGCCTGCGGCGGTCCCGTCAGCCGCCCCGTACGCCTTGACGACGTGGTTCGACAGCTGCATCGGATGCAGGTCCTCCTCGCCGCGGCCGCCGAGCGCGCTGATTCCGTACTCGGTCTCGATGCCCATCACCCGCAGCGGCGAGGGCCGCTCGGACCCGTCGCCCGCGCTGCGCTTCGGGACCTGCTGGCTCATGTCAGTCAGCGTAGTGTTCTGGCGTGAAGTTCTGGGCTTCGGCGGCGATCGACGCGGCAGCCGTGACCGTGTTCGCGGTGATCGGACGACTCAGTCACGGCGAGTGGGCCGGCCCGGCCGGTGTCTGGCACACGGCCTGGCCGTTCCTGGCCGGCGCCGCGGTCGGCACGCTGGCAGCCCGCGCCTGGCGACGTCCGGGATCGCTGGCCGGCGGCGTGGTGATCTGGGCGTGCACGCTGGTGGTCGGAATGGTCTCGCGGGTGCTGAGCGGCGGTACCATCGCGGCGTCGTTCGTGGTGGTCGCGGCGATCAGCCTGGCCGTGCTGCTGCTCGGCTGGCGGGTTGTCTGCCACCTGATCGGCCGATCTCGGGGCCGGGTCGGAACGGAGGTCCGGGTATGACGGCCGTGAGCAGCAGAGCGGGGCTCGACGAGCACACGTTCGCCGCGGCCGGGCCGGAGCTGGTCGAGTCGTTCCGGACGTACGGCTTCGTGGTGCTCGACGGCGCGCTCACCCCGGCTCAGGTCGCGGCGGTCAACGAGGAGGCTCTCCGGCTCTGCCGGGGCGAGCTGGGCGCGGTGGCCGGTGCCACCGAACCCCTCGAGGCCGGTCCACCGGACGGGCTGAGCGACGAAGATGTCCTGCGCCGGTTCCTCTGTATCCACCAGCCGCACAAGGTCTCACCGGTCGCCCGCGCCATGCTCGCCGAGCCGGGGATCGTCGCCGTGCTGACCGCGGTGATCGGCCCCAACGTCAAGGCCATGCAGTCGATGCTGTTCGTCAAGTCCGAGGGCAAACCGGGCCAGCCGTGGCACCAGGACGAGTACTTCATCCCGACCCGGGACCGGTCGCTGACCGCGGTCTGGATCGCGCTGGACGACGCCACGATCGAGAACGGCTGCCTGTGGGTGCTGCCCGGCTCGCACCGCCGTGGCGTGCTCTATCCGGACCGTGAACAGGACGATCCGGGCTTCGACTGCTCGATCGAGGCGTATGACTTCCCCTATCGCGACTCCGACGCCGTGCCGGTGGAGATCCCGGCCGGCAGCGCGGTGATCTTCAACGGCTACCTGCTGCACCGGTCGTTGCAGAACTCCGGCCGGCACGGGTTCCGGCGGGCGCTGGCGAACCACTACATGAGCGCGGAATCGCTGCTGCCGTGGATGATGCCGCCGGCCGGGACCCACGTCGGCAAGCACGACTACCGCGACGTCGTCCTGATCGCCGGCGAGGATCCCTATGCCTACAAGGGAACCGAGGACATCGCCCGGCCGCACACCCGGCCGGACAAGGACGGCGGCTGCGACCGCTGAGCCGCGGCGCGGCCGCTACGCTGTGCGCCACTCACTGTCGAGACTCGGGGAGACGTCGATGACCCTTCAACACAAGATCCTCCTGGACGAGTCGGAGATGCCGACCCGGTGGTACAACATCGCGCACGATCTGCCGACCCCGCCACCGCCGCCGCTGCATCCCGGCACGCTGCAGCCGGTCGGTCCGGAGGACTTGGCGCCCTTGTTCCCGATGGCGCTGATCGAGCAGGAGGTCACCACCGAGCAGTACGTCGACATCCCCGAGGAGGTGCTCGACGTCTACCGGCTGTGGCGGCCATCCCCGCTGTTCAGGGCGCATCGGCTGGAGAAGGCACTCGGCACGCCGGCCAGGATCTACTACAAGTACGAGGGTGTCTCCCCGGCCGGTTCGCACAAGCCGAACACCGCGGTCCCGCAGGCGTTCTACAACGCCGCCGCGGGCGTACGCCGGCTGACCACGGAGACCGGCGCCGGCCAGTGGGGCGCGGCGCTGGCTTTCGCCTGCAGCCAGTTCGGCCTGGAGTGCGAGGTCTGGCAGGTCCGGGCGTCGTACGACCAGAAGCCGTACCGGCGGCTGATGATCGAGACCTTCGGCGGGTCGGTTCATCCGAGTCCCTCCGATCTGACCGCGGCCGGGCGCGCGATCCTGGCCGACCATCCGGACTCGACCGGGTCGCTCGGCATCGCGATCAGTGAGGCGGTCGAGGTCGCCGCGCAGGCCGACGACACCAAGTACGCGCTCGGCAGCGTGCTGAACCACGTCCTGCTCCACCAGACGATCATCGGCGAGGAGGCCCTGCTGCAGCTGGCCAAGATCGGCGAGACACCCGACCTGCTCGTCGGCTGCACCGGCGGCGGCTCGAACTTCGGCGGCCTGATGTTCCCGTTCCTACGGGAGAAGTGGGCCGGTCGGATGTCGCCGGCGGTGCTAGCGGTCGAGCCGTCGGCGTGTCCGTCGCTGACCCGCGGCCGGTACGCGTACGACTTCGGCGACACCGCGGGGATGACACCGCTGCTGAAGATGCACACCCTCGGCCATGACTTCATCCCGGACCCGATCCACGCCGGCGGGCTGCGCTACCACGGGATGAGCCCGCTGATCTCCCATCTGTACGAGACCGGCGAGATCGGCGCCGTCGCCAAGCCGCAGTCGGAGTGCTTCGCGGCCGGTGTGCTGTTCGCCCGGACCGAGGGGATCGTGCCGGCGCCGGAGCCCACCCATGCGCTGGCGGCGGCGATCGAGGAGGCCCGGCGCTGCACCGAGACCGGCGAGGAGAAGGTGATCCTGACAGCCCTCTGCGGCCACGGCCACCTCGACCTGCCGGCGTACGGCGCCTATCTCGCGGGCTCCGTCACTGACTCCGACACCTCCGACGCCGAGCTCGACGCGCTGGTCGCCGAATCCCTTGCCAAGGTCCCCAACGTGCCGTGAGCCTGTCGAAGGGCAACGAAACCGGCGCTTCGACCGGCTCAGCGCGGATATCCTCGAGCCGCCGCCGCTTACCGGTGATCGCGAAGTCGCTGGGCGAGCAGGGCCGCCTGGGTGCGGTCGCGCACCTGCAGCTTGTCCAGCACTCGCGATACGTAGTTCTGCACGGTCTTCAGCGACAGCCCCAGAGCCCGCGCGATCTGGGCGTTGCTGAGCCCGTCGGCCAGCAGGCCCACGATCTCGGTCTCGCGCTCGGTGAGTGCCTCGGTGAGCACCGACGCAGGCTGCGGCGCCGGTCCGGCGGCGGCCGCGGCGAGCAGCCGACGGGCGACTCCCGCGCCGAACACCGCGCCGCCGGCGGCGACAGTGACCACGGCCGCGGCGATCTCGTCGCCCGTCGCGCCCTTGAGGACGTATCCACGCGCGCCCGCTCGGATCGCCGACAGCACCATGTCGTCGTCGTCGACCATGGTCACCACCAGCACGGCGGGAGGGTCGGCATGCGCGGTGATCGCCGCGGTTGCGGCCACCCCCGACAGCTCGGGCAGATTCAGGTCCATGATCACGACGTCGATATCACCGTCGGCGGCGCGCTCCACCGCCGCGACGCCGTCCGCAACCGCCGCGACCTCTGTCACCTCCGTCAGGTCTGACAACAGCGCAACGAGTCCCTCCCGGAAGATCGGATGATCTTCGACCACGAGCACCCGAGTCATCACTCTTCGCTTCCCTGCAAAGGAATACTGGCCCACACCGACGTTCCGTCCACGCTCTCGAAGCGCACCTCGCCACCGAGTTCCTCGGCACGTTCGCGGATCGTGTCCAGTCCGTGGCCGGCGCCGCGTGCGGAAGCGCCGACGCCGATACCGTCATCCTCTACGCTCATGGTGACGGCGTGGTCGCCGCCGCCGATCCGCACGGTGCAGCCCGTCGCCCGCGCGTGCCGGACCACGTTGCTGACGGCTTCGGAGACGATCCGGTAGATCGCAACCTCGACGGCGGCCGGCAGGTCGGGCGGAATCTCCAGCTCCAGGCGCATCGACAACGGCGAGCCGAACACCAGCCGGTCGACGATCTGGCGCAGCGCCTGGTCGAGCCCGAGCTCGTCCAGCGCCGGAGGCCGGAGGCCTTCGACCACCCGCCGCAGATCGGCGATCGTGCCCTGGAGCTCTCGTTGCAGAGTCTGCAGGGTCGGTCGGGCGGGGCTGTCCGGCGGCAGCCGGCGCACACCGAGGTCGAGCCGTACCACATGGCCGGCGAGGGCCGGCCCGATCCCATCGTGAAGATCGCGGCGCAGCCGGCGCCGCTCCTCCTCCCGAGCGAGCACCAGTCGCTCCCGAGCCAGTTGCAGCTCTCCGGTCAACCTGCGAGCGTGCAGGACGACGCCGATCTGGCGGGCGAGGTCGTCGAGCACCCGCTGATCCTCGGGGCGCAACGGCGTCGTCGCCGCGTACCGCAACGTGCCGACCGGCTGATGGAAGGCGACCAGTCGGACGGTCGTGTCGTTGTCGCCGCCGCCGTTGTCGCCGCCGGCCGGCTCGGCGCCGGCGACCACCCGCCCGGCCGCGTCGCGCACGGCGACCCGCGTCAGGCTCAGCGCCGGGCCGAGTTCATCGACGACCTCGTCCAGCAACCGGTCCTCGTCGGCCGACGCCTCGAGCTGGCGCCCCAGCCCGGCCAGCAGCGCATACGGGTCGTCCCAGCGCCCGTAGATCAGCCGGTTCACGCCGCGTTGCAGGAGATCGCGCAACGGCGCGAGGCAGAGCGCCACGACGGCGGCCGCCAGCCAGGGCAGCCAACGCCGGTCCCGGACGTCGAGCAGCGCACCGACCCCGGCGATCACCAGCGCATAGACCGCGACCACCGTGGCGGACAACAGCACCCAGACGAGGGTCTTGTTGGCGGCCGTCGAGAGGTCGTACAGCCCGCGGGCCAGCACTGCGAACCCGACGGCGATCGGCAGCGGCAGCAGCGTCACGGCAAACAACCAGTCGCTGCCGACACCCGCGACCGACAGCGGAGCGGCCAGGAGCGCGAGCAGGGCGGCCGCCGCGAGCAGCGCGATCTGCTGGCGCAGGCGGGATGTGCCCCGACGCCAGCGGACCACCAGCTCGGCCACCGCGCCCGAGGCAGCCGCGGCGGTCAGCACCAGCGCCAGCCCGGACAGCGGCTCGGCGATGGCCTCGGCGGTCGGCGAGGAGAGTGGGTTCTGCCAGTCCGCGAGCGCGTCGAGCTGGGCGTGCGCGCCGAACGCCGTGCCGATGGTCTGGCAGACGATCGCGACGCCGAGCAAGCCGGGCAACCACCGCCAGCGTCGGCCGGCCAGCCGACCGTCCGGGAAGACCATCGGCACGCCAACGGTGGCGATACTCCAGCCCCAGACTCGAAGCACCGCTCCCAGCACCGCCCAGGCCGAGGCGGCGGGTACCGTGCCGGGCGCGTACACGATGCCCAGCAAGGCTCGATCCACCCCCGCACCGCCGAAGCTCGTCAGGGCGCCGCCGGCGAGCAGCAGCCAGCCGACCAGATTGCCCGGTCGAGCGAGCGCGATCAGCGATCCGACGACGGCGAAACAGGCGAAGTCCAGGTTCAGCAGCAACGGCACGAGCAGCGGTCGGCCGGCGGCGGCGACCGCGGTCAGCGACACCACGATCCCGGTCCCGGTAAGCACCAGGCCCACCGCGACCGCCGCGACGGTCCGCGTCCGGGGGCGCGGCGCCCCGAAGCGACCTCTCACGGGACTCATCGTCGCGCGTTCGGCGATTTCGCGCACCGGATGCGGGCCACTCGGCGTTCAGCCGGTCACGATCTCGGTGGGCACGATCTCGGTGGGCACGATCTCGACGGGTACGGCCCGGCTCGGCGGCGTGCGCCGGACCAGAGCGATCACCGCAAGCGCGATCATCCAGACGCTGATCGCGAGGAAGACGAGCTGATGCAGCCCAGCTCCCGCGCCCAGCGGCGACACGAACCCGAGGCCGCCCAGCACGATGCCCGACCAGCCGAGCCACCGAGGCAGTCCGGGCGGATCGCAGGCCGGCGACGGCCAGCCCCACCACGATCGCGCCGCGGATGGCCAACGCGGCCAGGTACGACGCCACCGCGACGTCGTTGACGACGCCGAGCCACTGCCACGGCGTGTCCCGGTGGCCCTCGTACGTCGCGGCGACCTGGACGGCCAGCGCCGGGATGGTCGCCGAGCAGGCCAGTACCGCCGCGGCCCGGATCATCGTCGACAGCCAGCCACCGAGCGGCCCGTCGCCCCGCATCAGCTGGGATGCCAGCACCACCCAGCTGAGGAAGACGAGCACCCCGACCAACTCGACGTAGCTGCCGAGCGCCTTGGTGATGAACGGAACCGACACGAACTGCGCCTGCACCTCATCCCGTCCCGCGCCGATGATGGGCGCCCCGCGGTCGATAGCCGGCCCGAGGTACGTCAGCACCTGGTCCACGATGATCAAGACCCCAAGCACCCGCCACCCGGGATTGGCTCGGGCTGCGGGCGACGGCGGTTGGAGTGAACTGATCATGGTGGCTCCTCGGGTCAGGTGTGGGACGACCCCCACACCTTCGCCCGGCTCGGCTCCCACCGCCCAGAGCACCAGCACCCGCCCACCCCGGGAACTTCTCCCCTCCGGGCTTGCGCGTCCGGGGGCACGGTGTGCAACCGCGGCGAAAGACCCAGCGACCAGGAGGCCGACGCGGTCGGAGCGCAGACTCGGTCGGAGCGCGGCGCAAGGGCGCGCGGCCGGCAGTGCAGGAGCGAAATCTCCCGCGGAACGCACTTGTCCCGCGGGAGATTTCGCGACGAACGCGGCGAGCGCCCGAGCAGCGCGAAGACCGCTACAAGTACTGCCCCGTGTTGGTGACCGTGTCGATCGACCGCCCGGCGGTGGTGCCCTTCTTCGACGAGATGAGGGTCCGGATGAACACGATCCGCTCCCCCTTCTTGCCACTGATCTTGGCCCAGTCGTCCGGGTTCGTGGTGTTCGGCAGGTCCTCGTTCTCGGCGAACTCGTCGACACAGGCCTGCATCAGGTGACCGATCCGGACGCCACCGACCCCGGTGTCGAGCTGGTCCTTGATCGCCATCTTCTTGCCACGGTCGACGATGTTCTGGATCATCGCGCCGGAGTTGAAGTCCTTGAAGTACAGGACTTCCTTGTCCCCGCCCGCGTAGGTCACCTCGAGGAACTGGTTCTCCTCGGACTCCTCGTACATCCGAGTGACGACCCGTTCGATCATGCCCCTGACGCAGCGCTCCGGATCGTCGGAGAACTCGGCCAGATCCTCGTGGTGCAAGGGAAGCGTGGCCGTCAGGTACTTGCTGAAGATCTCCCGGGCCGCCTCGGCGTCGGGCCGTTCGATCTTGATCTTGACGTCCAACCGGCCCGGCCGCAGGATCGCCGGATCGATCATGTCCTCGCGGTTCGAGGCGCCGATGATGATCACGTTGTCCAGGCCCTCGACACCGTCGATCTCGCTCAGCAGCTGCGGCACGATGGTGTTCTCCACATCGGAGGACACCCCGGAGCCTCGGGTCCGGAAAAGTGAGTCCATCTCGTCGAAGAAGACGATCACCGGCATTCCGTCCGAGGCCTTGTCCCGGGCTCGCTGGAAGACAAGCCGGATATGCCGCTCGGTCTCGCCGACGTACTTGTTGAGCAGCTCCGGGCCCTTGATGTTGAGGAAGAAGCTGCGTCCCTCCTGGCCGGTACGCTCGGTGACCTTCTTGGCCAGCGAGTTCGCCACGGCCTTGGCGATCAAGGTCTTGCCACAGCCGGGGGGTCCGTAGAGCAGGATGCCCTTCGGTGCCTTCAACTCATACGTCGCGAAGAGTTCCTTGTGCAGATAGGGCAGTTCCACCGCGTCGCGGATCTGCTCGATCTGGTTGCCGAGACCGCCGATCACCGTGTAGTCGATGTCCGGCACCTCCTCCAGCACCAGCTCCTCGACGTCCAGCTTCGGGATCCGCTCGTAGGCGAAGTGCACTCGCCGGTCGATCAGGAGTGAATCACCGCTGCGGAGATGCTGCTGGCGCAGGTCCCAGGCCAGACGGACCACGCTCTCCTCGTCGCCATGGCCGACCACGAGGGCACGGAAGCCGTCGTCGAGCACCTCCTTGAGCAGGACGACCTCGCCGACCTCGTCGAACTCCATCACGTCGACGACGTTCAGTGCCTCGTTGACCATCACTTCGCGCCCGGGAGTGAGCGCCTCCAGGTCCACCTCAGGACTGACACTGACCCGCATCTTCCGGCCGGCGGTGAAGATGTCGGCGGTGTGGTCCTCGGCAGCCGCGATGAACACACCGAAGCTGGCCGGCGGTTGGGCGAGCCGGTCGACCTCGGCCTTGAGGGTGACGATCTGCTCACGGGCCTCGCGCAGCGTCGCGGCGAGTCGTTCGTTGTTGGCGGCTGTGGTCCTGGCATCGGACCGGGCGTCGGCGAGCCGTCGCTCCAGCATGGCCAAATCGTGCGGATGCGAGGAAACTCGGTCCCGAAGTCGTTCGAGCTCGTCGTTGAGCGCGTTGACCTGAGCAGTCAGCGCCTCGCGTTCGCTGCCTGCCGACCGATGTCCGAAGCCCGAGGGCTCCTGCGGTGTTCCGGTCATCGCACACCTCCTAGTGCGATCACCCTACCCGCGGGTCGGCCTCGGACCTGTGTAATTCTCACCGTAGGCGCCAGGTGCCGGCCGGCGCTTGCGAGCGGGCGCGACCACGCCCGGCGCCAATCGGCGTGCGAAAACGAGGAAGCCGGTGTGCCCGGTCGAGCCGTGCCCGGGCCGCACCGCCAGCCCCTCGACATGCCAGGGCCGGACGATCGACTCCGACGCCTCGGGCTCGGTGAAGCCGCCCGCGGAGCGGATGGTCTCCACCGTCTGGCTGAGCTGCGGGGTGGTCGCGACGTAGCAGCAGAGCACCCCACCCGGCTGCAACACCGCGGAGACCGCGGCCAGGCACTCCCAGGGCGCGAGCATGTCGAGCACCGCTCGGTCGACGAGTTCCGGCCCGATCGCGTCAACCAGGTCGCCGACCCGCAGCTCCCAGGCGGGATGCTCCGCACCGAAGAAGGTGGTCACGTTGCGTCGCGCGACGGTCGCGAAGTCGTCGCGGCGCTCGTATGAGTAGAGCTTGCCGGTCGGTCCGATCGCCCTGAGCAGCGAGCAGGTCAACGCGCCGGAGCCGGCACCGGCCTCGAGCACCCGCGCGCCGGGGAAGATGTCGGCGCCCACCAGAATCTGGGCGGCGTCCTTCGGATAGACCACCGCGGCCCCGCGGGGCATGGTCACCGTGAAGTTCTCCAGCAGCGGGCGGAGCGCGAGATAGTCCGTGCCGCCGCTGGAGGTGACCACCACACCCTCGGGTCCGCCGATCAGCTCGTCGTGGGCGATCCCGCCCTTCGCGGTGTGGAAGACCGCGCCGGCGCTGAGCAGCACGGAATGCCGCCGGCCCTTGGGGTCGCTGAGGGTGACCCGCTCGCCGACCTCCAGAATCCCGGTCCGGACCCCGGACAGCACCGGCGCGGCTACGTCTTGTTCGCTCGCACCCGGCGCTTCGAGCCCGGTCATCCGCGATCCCCGCCCGAAAGGCCCCCTCACCAGACCCCACGGCCACACCACTCCCGACACCAGACCACCAGGCCATACCTTCCGGTCGGTGAGCACGGAAGACCGGCGCGCCTACCCGATGCTCGCTCACATCTTCTTGTTCGCTCGCACCCGGCGCTTCGAGCCCGGTCATCCGCGATCCCCGCCCGAAAGGCCCCCTCGACTCGCGCACACCAGACCCACCACGGCCATACCTTCCGGTCGGTGAGCACGGAAGACCGGCGCGCCTACCCGATGCTCGCTCACGTTTTGCCCATCCCGAACAGGCCGAGCTGCCAGCCCGGGCCGAACGAGGTGTCGGCGACGTCGAAACCCTTCGCGCTGAACGAGTACTCGTCGCCCTGGCTGATCGGCAGGATGGTCAGGTCCTGGGCGGCCTGGCGTTGCAGTTGGGCGAGCAGCACGTCAGCCTTGGCCGGCTCGGTGGCCTGCCGGTATTCGTCCACAAGGGTGCCGATCTTCGCCGCCGACTCGGGTAGCGGCGACCTCAGGTACGGCTGGAGCCAGGCCAGCGCGGTCGCGGTCCAGGCCTTGTAGTCGACCAGGCTGAGGTCGGCGCTCGAGTCGTCGGCCCGGACCCGAACGCTCATCCCGCCCGTGTCCTCCAGCCGCGTCCTGATCAGGTTGGCCTGGTCGTATGCGTCCGGATCCGTCGAGGAGTACGACAGGGTGAGCCTGATCCGGTTCTTCCAGTCGACCTTCGGCGTGGCCTTGCCGCCGGCCGGGAACGCGGTGATGTGGCCCTCGATACCGCCGGGGACGATCGACTGCAGCGTCCGGTCACCCTGCAGCGCTACCGCGATCGCCTGGCGAAGCGCCTTGTCGGAGCGGTATTTCGAGGACGACGACCAGAACAGTTCCTTCACCCGCAGGCCGGTGTAGTCGTTCATCGCGAAGCCGTCCGCGGTCAGCTTGTCGGCGTTCTGGGTGACCTGACCGGAGTAGCGGGTGATCGCGGCGGCGTCCAGCCCGCGCCAGACGACGTCGACCTGGCCCTTCTTCATCGCGTCTTCGATGGTGGCTGAGTCGGGCGCGGTCCGGTAGACGACGGTGTCCTCGCGAGCCGGGCTGAATCCGATGTAGAACCGGAACCGGCCGAACGTCGTACTCCCCTTCTCGACCGACGCGACTCCGTACGGGCCGGAGCCGACGATCGGCCGATCCGGCGCCCTGATCTCGTCGGCGTCGTACACCTGCTCGTCCACGATCGAGGCGGCCGGGGAGGCCAGCGCCCACACGAACTGGGTGTCCGCCTGACTCAGCTCGAAGACGACGGTCAGCGGATCCGGCGTGTCGATCCGGCGCAGCGACGACAGCAGTGCGGCGGAGGATCCGGGAACATCGAGTCGTGCGGCCCGCTGGATGGAGAACTTGACGTCGCTGGAGGTGAGCGCGTCGCCGTTGCTGAACTGCAGGTCCTTGTTCAGGATGCAGGTGTAGGTCCTCGGACTGGTGAACGTGCAGTCCTTGGCCGCGTCCGGCTTGGGGACCGCCTGGCCGGGTGGCGCGGTCATCAGCCGTTGGAAGACGTTCAGGACGAAAATGTCGGAGGCGGCGTCGGTCACCGCGGCGGGATCGGTCACGGTGATCGGGTCGGTCGACATCACGGTAAACGGTCTCGGCGGCGCGGAGCTGCTCACGCTGGGCGCGGGGATCGGGTCGGACGCGTCGCACCCGGTGACCGCCAGGCATACCGACAGTGCGGCGGTCAGCGCGAGCACAATCCGCCGGCCGCGATCACGCGCCCGCATTCGCCCCGCCGAGGAAGCCGGACAGGTCGTCGAGGTCGATCCCGACCAGCGTGTCGCGGTGCACCCGGCGCGGCATCGGCGGCACGTGGACGTACTTCTCGACCGCCAGCACCACCGCACCCGACGCGTTGCCGGACGCGGCGCCGTTCGCCGAGTCCTCGATCACCACGCAGTCCTCGGGTCGGACGCCGAGTCGGCGCGCGGCCTCGAGGTAGGGCTCCGGATGCGGCTTGCCCTCGGTCACCTCGTCGCCGGCCACCGAAGTGTCGAACCGGCCGATCGGCAGCCGACGCAGAGCGGCGTCCAGGATGATCCGGTAGGACGCGGAAACCAGGGCGCACGGCATCCCGGCCTCGTTCAGCTCGGCCAACAGGTCCAGAGCCCCCGGCCGCCACGGGATGGGTTGGTCGTGCAGCTCGGCAACCACCTGGTCGATCAGCCGGTCGACCACCCACGCCGGCTCCAGGTCGGTTCGGCCGATGACCTGCAGGATGTACGCCCCGGAGTCCAGCAGCGAGTTGCCGACCATGTATTCGGCATGCTCGTACGACCAGGTCGCGCCGAGCGACTCCACCAGCGCGAACTCCGCCTTGATCCACAGCGGCTCGGTGTCGGCGAGCGTGCCGTCGAAGTCCCACAACACCGCCGCCGGCCGCTGCGATGCGGCATCGCGGGGGCGTTCGATGGTCGGCACGGGTTCGGTCATAGCTGCCCCATCCTCCCAGTCGTGACCAGCCCCAGGAAAATCCGACCCGCGTGACCTTTCTCGCCCCGTGGTGCGGAACTGCCCGTCGACAAGCTCAGGGCACGTTGACCCCAAGACCCGTGGGGCACCCAGGCGGACCCAGGCCGGAGGCCAGAAATCACCGCGCGTTGAAGTACTTCGCCTCGGGGTGGTGGACGATCATCGCGTCGGTGGACTGTTCCGGGTGCAGCTGGAGCTCCTCGGACAGCTCGACGCCGATCCGTTCCGGCTTCAGCAGGCTGACCAACTTGGTCCGGTCCTCCAGATCGGGGCAGGCGGGATAGCCGAACGAGTACCGCGAGCCGCGGTAGGCCTGATCGCGGATCATCGCGTCCACGTCGCCGTTGTCGCCGGCGAAGCCGAGGTCGGCCCGGACCCGGTCGTGCCACAGCTCGGCCAGCGCCTCGGTCAGCTGGACGCTCAGGCCGTGCAGCTCCAGGTAGTCCCGGTACGCGTTCCGCGCGAACAGGTCGCCGGTCACCCTCGCGACCTGGGCACCCATGGTGACCAGCTGGAACGCCACCACGTCCGGTCCCTTGGCGATGGCCAGCTCGCGGTCGCGGAAGAAGTCGGCCAGGCACAGATAGCGCGGCCGCCGCTGCCGCGGGAAGGCGAACCGGAACAGTTCCGCACCCGGATCAGCGACCTCGCCACCGGGTCGCAGCACCACCAGCTCGTCGCCGGTCCCGTAGCAGGGCCAGTAGCCGTACACCACCGCGAACTCGGCGATCTTGTCGGTCTGCATCCGGTCGAGCCAGGCGCGAAGCCGCGGCCGGCCCTCGGTCTCGACGAGGTCCTCGTACGAAACGCCGTCGCGGGAGCCCTTCAGCCCCCACTGCCCCATGAACGTCGCCCGCTCGTCCAGGTACGACGCGACGTCCGCCAGCGAGATGCCCTTGACGATCCGGTCGCCCCAGAACGGCGGGGTCGGGACGTCGATGTCGACCGCGACGTCCGAACGGACGGGGAGATCCGACGGCCCCTCGACCGGCTCGGGGCGCGTCCTGGCCTTCACCCGGCGCTCCCGCGGAGCCGGCAGCGCGGCCCCCTCCTCGCCGCGCTTGACTGCCATCAGGGCGTCCATCAACCGAAGTCCCTCGAATGCGTCGCGGGCATAGCGCACCTCGCCGGCGAACACCTCTCGCAGGTCCTGCTCGACGTACGCCCGGGTGAGCGCAGCGCCGCCGAGGAACACCGGGTAAGCGGTGGCCACCCCGCGGGTGTTCATCTCCTGGAGGTTCTCCTTCATCACCACAGTCGACTTCACCAGCAGACCGGACATCCCGATCGCGTCGGCTCGGTGGGTGTCCGCGGCCTCCAGGATGGTGCCGATCGGCTGCTTGATGCCGAGGTTCACCACGGTGTAGCCGTTGTTGGTCAGGATGATGTCGACCAGGTTCTTGCCGATGTCGTGGACGTCGCCCTTGACGGTGGCCAGCACGATCGTGCCCTTGCCGCGGTCGTCGCTGGCCTCCATATGCGGCTCGAGATAGGCGACGGCGGTCTTCATGACCTCGGCCGACTGCAGCACGAACGGCAGCTGCATCTGTCCCGAGCCGAACAGCTCGCCGACGACCTTCATGCCGGCCAGCAGGTCGGTGTTGACGATCTCCAGGGCCGTCTTGCCGTCGGCCATCGCCAGGTCGAGATCGGCATCCAGGCCCTTGCCCTCACCGTCGACGATCCGGCGTTGCAGCCGCTCACCGACCGGCAGCTTGGCCAGCTCGGCCGCCCGCTCGGCCTTGGTGTCGGCGGTGGTGACGCCGTCGAACAGCTCGAGGAAGCGCTGCAGCGGGTCGTACGCGGGTTCGTCGCCAACCGCCGGCCGGCGCCGGTCGTAGACCAGGTCCAGCGCGCACTCTCGTTGCTCCGCCGGGATCCGCGCCACGGGTGAGATCTTGGCCGCGTGCACGATCGCGGAGTCCAGACCCGCCTCGATGCACTCGTTGAGGAACACCGAGTTGAGCACGACCCTGGCCGCGGGATTCAGCCCGAAGCTGATGTTGGACAGTCCGAGCGTGGTCTGGACGTCGGGGTGCCGGCGTTTCACCTCCCGGATCGCGTTGATCGTCTCGATCCCGTCGCGGCGAGTCTCCTCCTGTCCGGTCGCGATCGGGAAGGTGAGGCAGTCGATCACGATGTCTGAGTCCCGCAGTCCCCAGTTCTGGGTGAGATCGGTGATCAGCCGCTCGGCGACCCGGACCTTCCACTCCGCGGTCCGCGCCTGGCCGTCCTCGTCGATGGTCAGCGCGATCACCGCGGCACCGTGCTCGGCGACCAGCCTCATGATCTTGGTGAACCGGGAGTCGGGTCCGTCCCCGTCCTCGTAGTTGACCGAGTTGATCACGCTCCGGCCGGCCAGACATTCCAACCCAGCTTGAAGAACGGCGGGCTCGGTCGAGTCGATCACGATCGGCAACGTGGACGCCGTGGCCAGCCTGAACGCGACCTCGCGCATGTCCGCGGCCCCGTCGCGGCCGACGTAGTCGATGTTGAGGTCCAGCAGATGCGCACCGTCGCGGATCTGGGCCCGGGCAATCTCGACACAGTCGTCCCAGTTCTCGGCCAGCAGCGCTTCGCGGAACGCCTTCGAACCATTCGCGTTGGTCCGCTCGCCGATCGACAGGTAGCTGGTGTCCTGGCGGAACGGGACGTCGGCGTACAGGCTGGCCGACGCCGGCACCGGGCTCGGCCGACGATCGATCAGCTGGTGCCCGTGGAGCCGGTCGACCACCTGGGCGAGATGCTCCGGTGTCGTCCCGCAGCAGCCCCCGACCAGACCGAGACCGAACTCGCCGACGAACTGCTCCAGCGCGTCCGCCAGCTGGACCGGGGTGAGCGGGTAGCGCGCGCCGTCGGCGGTGAGCTGCGGCAGGCCGGCGTTCGGCATGCAGGCCAGTCCGATCCGGGCGTGCTTGGCCAGATGGCGCAGGTGCTCGCTCATCTCCGCCGGCCCGGTCGCGCAGTTCAGCCCGATCAGGTCGATGCCGAGCGGCTCGAGGGTGGTCAGCGCGGCACCGATCTCCGAGCCCAGCAACATCGTGCCGGTGGTCTCCACGGTGACGTTGACGATCACCGCGACGTCCACACCGGAGGCTGCGACGGCCCGCTTGGCGCCGAGCGTCGCGGCCTTGGTCTGGAGCAGGTCCTGCGACGTCTCGATCAGCACCGCGTCGATGCCGCCGCCGAGCATCGCCTCGACCTGCTCCTGGTAGGCGTCCCGGAGCCGGGCGTACCGGACGTGACCAAGCGTCGGCAGCTTCGTGCCGGGTCCGACGCTGCCCAGCACCCAGCGCGGCCGGTCGGGCGTGCTCGCCGCATCGGCGGCCTCCCGGGCGATCCGGGCGGCGGCCCCGGCGAGCTCGGTGATCCGGTGGGAGATGTCGTACTCCCCCAGCGCCGACAGATTCGCCCCGAACGTATTGGTCTCGACCGCGTCGACCCCGGCCGCGAAGTAGGCGTCGTGGATCGCCCGGACCACGTCCGGACGGGTCACGCTGAGCACCTCGTTACAGCCCTCCAGCTGCTCGAAGTCGTCCAGCCCCAGGTCGTAGCTCTGCAGCATCGTGCCCATCGCCCCGTCCGCGATCACGACGCGGCGGGCCAGGGCGGAACGAAGGTCCTCGGGCACCCGTCGAGGATAGGACGTGGAGCGTCCGCGCGGTAGGAAGTCTCACCGGCCCGGGGACGCCGGTCCTATTAGGGTGGAGGGTATGGAGCCCTCGATCGAGCGCGAGCTGCGCGACCTGAACGACCCGGTCGTGGTGGCCGCCTTCGAGGGATGGAACGATGCCGGTTCGGCCGCCTCGTCGGCGGTGGACCACCTTGCCGAGATCTACGACGCGGAGCTCGCGTTCGCGCTCGATCCGGACGAGTTCTACGACTTCCAGGTGAACCGTCCGATGGTCGAGCTGGACGCCGACGGGCGCCGCAGTGTGCTCTGGCCGACCACCGAGCTGCACGTCGGCCGGCTGGCCTCCGGCCGCGACCTCCTGCTGGTCCGCGGTCCCGAGCCGAACATGCGCTGGCGGCAGTTCTCCGCGCTGCTGACCTCGGCGCTGACATCGGCCCGGGTCAAGCGAGTGCATCTGCTCGGCGCGCTGCTGGCCGACATCCCGCACACCCGGCCGATCCCGGTCTCAACGTCGAGCTCGTCGGTCCGGCTCGGCGAACAGCTCGGGCTGCTGCCATCGACCTACGAGGGTCCGACCGGCATCGTCGGCGTGCTCGCCGACGCCCTCGAACGGATCGGCGTACCGACCCTGTCGCTGTGGGCGGCCGTCCCGGCGTACGTCGCCCATCCACCGTGCCCGAAGGCGACGTACGCGTTGCTGACCCAGCTGGAACGGATGGTCGACGCGCCGATCGACTTCGGCGACCTGCCGGAGCTGTCCAAGGCCTGGGAGCGCGGCGTCGACGAGCTCGCCGCAGAGGACACCGAGGTGGCGGAGTACGTCAGCAACCTCGAGGCCAGCCAGGACGCTACCGAGCTACCGGAAGCCTCGGGCGAGGCGATAGCCGCCGAGTTCGAGCGCTATCTCCGCCGCCGGGATAGCTGAGCACCGCCCGAGCTAGCCGGCGAGCTCGCGGAGACGGGCGATCATGGCGTCGGGGTCGTCGGCCGCGAAGACGGCGGAGCCGGCGACAAAGGTGTCGGCGCCGGCGGCGACACAGCGTTCGATGGTGTCCACCGAGACGCCACCGTCGATCTCCAGCCAGATGTCGCCACCGCATCCGTCGATCAGCTTCCGGGTGCGTTCGATCTTGGGCAGGCACAGGTCGAGGAACTTCTGACCGCCGAAGCCCGGCTCCACCGTCATGATCAGCACCATGTCGAGCTCGGGCAGCAGGTCGGCGTACGGCTCGATCTGGGTCGCCGGCTTCAGCGCCATCCCGGCCCGGGCGTCCTTCGAGCGGAGCTCACGGGCCAGCCGGATCGGTGCGTACGCGGCCTCGGCGTGGAAGGTGACCGACTCGGCACCGGCCTCGGCGAAGGCGGGCGCCCAGCGGTCCGGGTTCTCGATCATCAGGTGGATGTCGAGCAGCGCCGGCGTCGCCTTGCGGATCGACTCCACCACCGGCAGGCCGAGCGTCAGGTTCGGCACGAAGTGGTTGTCCATCACATCCACGTGCACGCCGTCGGCGCTGCCGATCGCCTCGATGTCGCGCTGCAGGTTCGCGAAATCCGCGGACAGGATGCTCGGCAGGATCCGGGTGACCACGACTGGACTCTATCGAGGCCCGATCAGGCGGAGATAGCAGCCGAACATGGCGTCGGTTCCGTGCCGGTGCGGCCAGAGCTGCAGGTACGGGCCGAGATAGCCGCCGGGGATCCCCGGCAGGATCTGCTCCGCCGGGACGAGTTGCACGTCGTCGCGGGTCGAGAGCACCGACTCGACGACCTCGACGGTCTCGCGGCGGTGCGGCGAGCAGGTGACGTACGCGACCAGGCCGCCGGGTTCGGCGGCGTCCAGCGCCGATTCGAGCAGGGCCCGTTGCAGCGGTACGAGGATGTCGAGGTCGGCGGGCGTCCGTCGCCACCGCGACTCCGGCCGACGGCGCAGCGCGCCGAGCCCGGTGCATGGCACGTCCGCGAGCACCCGACCGAACGAACTCGGTCGCCAGGCTGGCCGGGTCCCGTCGGCGATCATCACGTCCGGCGGCCGGCGGTAGGCCCGGACGGCCGTCCGCGACCAACGTGGCGCGGTGCCGGCTCAGCTCGACCGAGAGCAGCCGGCTGCCGTCGGCGTCGGCGAGCCCGTTCAGCAGGGCGGTCTTGCCCCCGGGACCGGAGCACAGGTCCAGCCAGCGCCCGGCCGGCGCGTCCGGCCGGGTCAGTCCCCAGGCGACCAGCTGGGATCCCTCGTCCTGGACGCCGGCCCGGCCCTCGGCCACCGCAGGCAGGGTCGCGGGGTTGCCGGACCAGCCGGCGGCGTACGGAGACCAGCGGCCCGGGGTCGCGCCGGCCGCCGTCAGCTCGGCCACCTCGGCCAGGCCCGGTCGAACCACCAGCGTCGGCACGGGGCTCTCGTTGTCGGCGGCCAGCGCTGCCGGCAGCTCGTCGGCCGGCAGTAGCTCAGCGAAGGCGTCGACGATCCAGCGCGGGTGGGCGTACTCGATGGCCAGCGCGGCGTTCGCCTCCAGCCCCGCGGTCAGCTCGCCGACCCACTCGTCCCAGTCGCGGGCCGCGACCTTGCGCAGGACGGCGTTGACCAGCCCACGGACCCGCTGGCCGACCGTCGCGGCCGCCAGGTCCACGGTCGCGGCGACCGCGGCGTGGACGGGCACCCGCATGCCGACCAGCTGATGGGTGCCGAGCCGGAGCAGATCCAGCACGGCCGGCTGCAGCGAACCGGTCGTCCGGCCGGCGGCCAGCTCGATGATCAGGTCGTACGTCCCCTGCCGCCGGCAGGTGCCCGCCAGCAGCTCGGTGGCGAACGCCGCATCGCGCGCGGGCAGCCGGCGCTCGTCGAGGAGTCGGCCGAGGACGAGGTTCGCGTACGCGCCGTCGCCGTTCACCGCCCGCAGTGCGTCGTACGCGAGCCGCCGAGCCCGATCCGGCTTCCCTGCCCTCACAGGCGCGACCCACCCATCCGGTGGATCTCGGATCTCGTGCGATCTGTCGGATCCCCTGATGTCGGATCCCCTGATGTCGGATCCTGCTGTCGGTGCTGCGACTCCGGCGTTCGGATCCATCACAGCGGATCCAGGGCGTCCCGCGCGATCCAAGATCGCCAGGACGGTCATCCGCCGAAGCGGTCGTCCGCGGTCCAGGAGATGCCCCGCGCCCAGTCGGCGGCGGCCATCGGCTTCTTGCCCTGCGGGCTGACCTCCCCCAGCACCAGCGATCCGTCGGCCGTGCCCGACCCGGAGTGCCCGCTTGGTCACCTCGACCGAGCCGGGCGCCAGGTCGTCGCCGCCCGCCGGGAGGGTGGAGTTGATCTTGAACCGCTCGCCACGGAAGGTCGTCCAGGCCCCGGGCGCCGGCGCACAGCCGCGGATCAGCCGGTCGATCTCGTCGCTGGTCCGGGACCAGTCGACGGCCGCGTCATCGACGGTGATCTTGGGTGCGATGGTGATCCCGTGCTCCGGCTGCGGGATCGGCTCGAGCCGGCCCGCCTCGATCCCGTCCAGGGTGTCGACCAGCAACTGGGCGCCACTGACCGCCAGCCGGCCGAGCAGGTCGCCCGACGTGTCGGTCGGTGCGATCCGCTCGGAGTGCATCGCGAACACCGGGCCCGCGTCGAGCTCCTTGACGATCCGGAACGTCGTCGCGCCCGTGTCGGTGTCGCCGGCCAGCACCGCGTGCTGCACCGGCGCCGCGCCGCGCCACCGCGGCAGCACCGAGAAGTGCAGGTTCACCCAGCCTCGGGGCGGGATGTCGAGCGCGACCTGCGGTAACAGCGCGCCGTAGGCCACGACCGGGCAGCAGTCGGGCGCGAGCTCGCGGAGTCGGGCCAGAAACTCCTCGTCGCGGACCTTCGCCGGCTTGAGCACCTCCAGGCCGTGCTGCGCAGCGACCTCGGCGACCGGACTCGGGTGCAACGTACGACCGCGGCCACTCGGGGCGTCCGGCCTGGTCAGCACGCCGATCACGGTGTGCCTGGAGGCCAGCAGCGCCTCCAGGGCGGGGACCGCGACATCCGGGGTTCCGGCGAAGACGATACGCACCCGGGGAGTGTACAGACCGCTGCCGGCGTCGGACCGGGTGTCGACCGAACGGGTGTCGACCGAACGGTGTCGACCGAACGGGTGTCGACCGAACGGGTGTCGACCGCGCGTGTCGACCGACCGGGCATCAGCTGATCGCCACCGGGTCGACCTGGCAGCGGAGCCCGCCCTCGCTCTTCCGCGCGCTGCGCACCCCGAGCGCACCCTTGACCGCTCGGACCAGCGCCGCCCGCTGCGACCCCGGGGCTCGCAACAGGAGCCGGTGCCGGACCTCTCCGTTCGGCAGCCGGCCGGATCTCGACCGGGCCCAACGCCTCGACCGGGCCTCGGGCTAGGTCCGAGCAGATCCAGCAGCTCCGCGCAGCCGGCACGTCGGCGGGCCCTCGACGCTGATCAGCGATCGCGGCCGGCGGAAAGCGAGCCTCGGACCGGTCGGCGAGCTCGCGAGCCGCGTACCCGCCCGCGTCGACCCGGACCAGCGCCTGTAGCGCGCGGCCGGACGAGTCGCCGACCGCCAGCACCGAGCCGCCGTCCGCGCCCGGCCTGACCAGCGCGGTCGCGTTGAGCCAGCGCCGCAACGCCTCCTCGACCGGCCCGCAGGTCCGGTCTCAGCAGGAGCTGCTGGGTGTCCAGCAGGACCGCCGCCGCATAACCGCCGTCGGCCGGCGGCTCGGCGCCGGGCGTCGCGACCACGATCGCCGACCCGGCCGGAACGTCTGTCAGCACCTGGCCGCCCGACGAGCGCCGGACGGTGGTCTGCGGGAAGGCACGGCCGAGTTCCTCCGCCGTCCGGCTCGCGCCGACGACCGGGGACCGGACCCGGCGGCCGTCACAGATCGGGCAGCGCCACTCCCCCTGCGGTCGGCCGCACCAGCCGCAGGTCAGCGCCCTCCGCGTCGGTGGAGGTGGCGTGCAGCGGCCCGTCGCAGAAGGCGCAGCGGGCCGGCTCGCGACAGTCCTGGCAGACCAGCGAAACCAGATAACCCGCGCGCGGCACCTGAACCAGCACCGGACCCTGGGGCAGCGCGGCCCGCATCAGCTCGAACACGTCGTGCGGTAGCCGGGCCTGCCGGGCGGCGGGGTCGCGCGCCAGCGCCCGGTCGGTGTCCGCGCTCACCCGGACAGCCGGCGCCCGCAGTCGTACCTCCGCCCGGGCCGCGGCCAGCTCACCCAGCCAGCCGCGTTCCAGCCACTGCTGGACCTCCGTGGTCCGGCCGTAGCCGGCGAACAGCGCGGCGCACCCGGTCTGCGCCACCCGCAGGGCGAGCACGTCGCGAGCATGCGGATATGGCGCCCGCTGCTCGGCGAGCAGGTCGTCCCCGTCGTCCCAGACCGCGACCAGACCCAGCTTGCCGACCGGGGCGAACGCGGCCGCTCGGGTCCCGATGACCAGCTGGACGTCGCCGCGGGCCGCGGCGAGGAAGGCCCGATAGCGGGCCGCGGGGCCGGTCTCCGCGCTGAGCACGACGAACCGGCCGGTGCCGACCCAGGCCGTACAGGCGGCGGTCAGTCGGGCCAGGTCGCGATGGTCGGGAACCACGAGGATCGCGCCGCGACCGCTCTCCAGGCACGTCCGGGCGGCGCTCGCCAGGCCGGTCGCCCAGTCGCCGTCCGGATCCGTCGACGGCACGACCTGCCAGACCGCCCGCGGCCCGGCACCTCGGCGGACCGCATCGAGGAAGCCGCCACCGGTGGCGTAGTCCAGCAGCGGCGAGGTCGGTCCGGCAACCTCGGGCGCCGGCGGCGGTTCGCCTCGCGCGGCCCGTTCGGTGGCTGCATGTCGCGGCGGGACGGCCAGCCGCATCACGTCGGCGAATGTCCCCGCGTAGTGGTCGGCCACCGACCGGATCAGGGCGGCCACCTCTGCGGTGAGCACGGGCTCGGCAGAGATCACCTTGTGCAGCGGCGTCAGCTCGCCGTCGTGCTCGCTCGCCGCCAGCCGCTCCAGCACGAACCCGTCGCGCAACCGCCCGGCGAAGCGAGCCCGAACCCGAGCCCCCGGCACGGCCGCCAGATCCTGGTCGGCGGTGACGGCATAGTCGAAGGGCCGGTCCAGGTGCGCGAGCGGCACGTCCAGCGCCACGCGGGCCACCGGAAGCGTCGGGGTCTCGGACTCGGGCACACACCGGATCCTGGCAGACGCCTCGGACACATCGTCCGGCTCGCATAAGCCCGGTCCCGGCTCCGATTCGGAAACTGTCGAGTTGAGCCATCCGTCGTCGGCGTGTCGGTGTCGCAACCCGACACTTTCCGGAAAGCGGGGCGGTGGGGTGGGTGCGGGGTCAGGGCTCCAGGCCGGCGAGCACGGCGTAGCTGGACTGGGCACCCGGCCGGGTGGCGGCCAGCCCGCCGGCCCGCGCGGCGAATCTGGCCGCCTCGACGAAGGCGTCGCCGGCGGCCAGTCGATGGGCCAGAGCCCCGGTGAACGCGTCGCCGCTGCCGGTGGTGTCGACCACGTCTACCGAGGTAGGCGGGATGGCCGTCACGGCGCCGGCACCCCGCGCGGTCCGGTCGAGCACCACCGCACCGTCGCCGCCCAGGGTGACTACGGCCCGGGCCGCCGGCAGCTCCGGCCAATCGGCCGGGTCGTCCGGCAGCCCGTCGATGCCGAGCAGCAGCGCCGCCTCACTCCGGTTGACCAGCAGTACGTCGGTCAGCTCGAGCAGCTCGTCGGGCACGACTGCGTACGGCGAGAGGTTGACGATCACCGTCGCACCGATCGCGCGACCCGCCCGCGCCGCCGCGAGCACGGTCTCGACCCGGACCTCCAGGCAGAGACAAACGACCGCGGGTGTGCCGAACAGCTCGGCCGTGACCAGCTCCGGGCTGAGCGCGCCGTTAGCCCCCGGCGAGACGATGATCGTGTTCTCCCCCGCCTCGTCGACCACGATCATCGCCGTGCCGGTGGCGTGATCGGACAACCGACGTACGCCGTCGGTGTCGATGCCCGCCGCCCGCGCCCGGTCGACCAGGAAGTCCCCGTGGTCGTCGGATCCGACCGCCCCGACCAGTCGGACGGTCGAGCCGAGGACGGCCGCCGCAGCCGCGGTGTTCGAGCTCTTGCCGCCCGGTGCGACCACCAACTCAGAGCCGGGCAAGGTCTCGCCGGGCTGCGGGAAACGCGCCACGCGCACGGTCAGGTCGGCATTGAGCGAACCGACCACCGTCACCCGGCCTGACTGATCCGTCATCGACATCCCTCAGATCCGCGCCAACGCATCGACCACGAGGTCCCAGAAGCGGTCGCGGTCCAGACCCGTCGCCACGTGAGTGTTGCACGACTCCGGCGCCGTCGAACGCAGGTCGGCGACGGTCATCCCGGTGGTCAGTCCGCCGGACAGCTCCACGTCGACGACGGTCGGCCGGACGGTCAGCACCTCCGGGTCGATCACGTACGCCACCGCACACGGGTCGTGCACCGGCGGCGCCGCGAACCCCTGCCGATCCCGGTACGTCCCGCCGTAGAACTCCAGCAGGTCCAGCACGAGCTTGGCCGGCGGCGTACCGATCTCCTCGATCCGCGCCAGGACGTCCGCCGTGGCCAACGCCTGGTGGGTCACCTCCAGCCCGACCATGGTCAGCCGCCAGGGCTCGTTGAAGACGATGTGCGCCGCCTCGGGATCGACGCCGATATTGAACTCGGTGACCGGGGTCTGATTGCCGCGGTGGTAGGCCCCTCCCATCAGCACCACCTCGCGCACCCGTTCCGCGATCCGTGGCTCGCGCCGGACCGCCAGCGCGATGTTGGTCAGCGGGCCGATCGGTACCAGGGTGACCGTCCCGACCGGCTCGGTCATCACGGTCTCGATGATGACCTCGACGGCGTGCCGCGGGTCCAGCGGTTCGACCGGCTCGGGCAGGTCCGGACCGTCCAGCCCGGACTCGCCGTGGATCTCGGCGCCCGACCGATGCTCCCGGACCAGCGGACGCGGACACCCCGCCGCGATCGGCACACCCCGGATGCCCGCGAGCTCGGCCACCGCCCGCGCGTTGCGGGTCACCTTGTCCAGGGTCTGGTTGCCGGCCACCGTGGTGATCGCGATCAGGTCGAGTTCCGGGCTGCCGTGCGCCAGCAGGATGGCGATCGCATCGTCGTGCCCGGGGTCGCAGTCGAGCAGGATCTTCCTCGGTTGACTCATGGGAACCATTGGAGCAGGCCCAGATCCAGTCGTGCTATCACACTGGGGGTCCCATATATCGAGATTAGGCGACCACATTGGGGTGGAAATCCACATCTTGAGCCATTTTGGGGTCAGATCTTGACTGACAGATGGACATCAGGGCAGAGTCGAGAGAATGCCCCACGACGACGAAGGAGTCAGATTCGTGCCCGCGCTTTCCCGACGAACCCTGCTGATAGGCGGTACGGCCATCGCGGCCGCTGCCGTCACCCCACCCGCATTCACCGCGGCCGCAACCCGCCCGGGGGCGCGGCCGTCATCCCGGCCCGCGCCGATCGACCGGCGCCTCCTGCACCGCTGGGCCCGCGACACCTGGGCCAGCCTCGTCGCAATGACCGACGAACGAACGGGGCTATCGGCGGACAACATCGACGGACCGCTCGGCTCGCCGCACCGCAGCGGCTACACCTCCCCGACCAATATCGGCGGCTATCTCTGGAGCACCGTGGTCGCCGCCGAGCTGGGCATCATCTCGCGGCGCGAGGCGAGCGTACGACAGGCGCAGACCCTGCACACCCTGGCCGGCATGGACCGACACGCACCGAGCGGGATGTTCTACAACTGGTACGACGAGCGCACCGGCGACCTGCTGACCACCTGGCCCGACGACGGCAGCACCGTGTATCCATTCCTGTCCAGCGTGGACAACGGCTGGTTGGCCGCGGCCTTCACCGTGCTCGGCAACGCCGCCGAGTCGTCGATCGCCCGGCAGGCTCGGCGGCTGCTGGAGCCGATGACCTTCAAGGCCTACTACGACCCGACGCCGCGGCCCGATCTGCCGGTCGGCCTGCTCCGGGGCGGGTTCTGGCCGGAGAAGCCGGCGACCCAGCCGGACGCGGTCGAGGGGAACTACCTCGGTGTCGGGCCGGACGTGTTCTACACGAACTTCCACTACGACACGACGGTCTCGGAGACCCGGATCGCTTCCTATCTCGGGATCGCGCGGGGCCAGATCCCGGCAGGCCACTACTTCGGCACCTGGCGGACCTTCCCGAGCAGCTGCGACTGGTCCTGGCAGGAGTCTCAGCCGGTCGGCACGACCAGGACCTATCTCGGCGTCGATGTGTACGAGGGCGCGTACGAGTACCGCGGCTTCCGAGTCGTGCCCGGTTGGGGCGGGTCGATGTTCGAGTCGCTGATGCCGAACGTCTTCGTGCCCGAGGACCGCTGGGCGCCGCACTCGTGGGGCGTGAACCACCCGCTGATGGTCCGGGCGCACCGCGAGCACGGTCTGGACGAGGCAAAGTACGGATTCTGGGGCTTCTCCCCCGCCAGCGACCCCACCCTGCACCCGGGCTACCGGGAGTACGGCGTGGACGCGGTCGGGCTCAATCCCGACGGCTACTTCTCGGATGTGGAGAAGACGAATCTGGACGCTGGATTCGGCGACTGCCGGGTGGGCACGAACCCGCACCCGATGTACGGCGACGGTGTGGTCACCCCACACGCCGCGTTCCTGGCGATGCTGCACGAGCCGCGGGCCGCGTACGACAATCTGGCGAAGCTGAAGCGCGAGTTCGACTGCTACTCCGACGGCGGGTTCTTCGACGCCGTCGCCGTTGGATCCGGGCAGATCGCCCAGCGTTATCTCTCCCTCGACCAGGCGATGATCATGGGCGTGCTCGGCAACGTGCTGGCCGGCGACCTGGTGCGGCGGGCGTTCAGCCGTGGCGTGGTGGAGCGCACGATCCGACCACTGATCGGGCAGGAACGCTTCGGCGCCGGAACCTGACGGCGGCACCCCGGGAATCCGACTGCGTCCACCACGAAAAGCCGTCCCTCGCCGAGGCAGCGACCGGCTCGCCCTGCGTAGCGAGTCGCGTTCGGCGCATCGAGGGACCACTTTTTCGTGGTCAACGTGTCCCGCGCATCTCGCCTAGCCGGTCAGCCGCGGACGGCGGCCGTCAGCGCCTCGGCGCGGCTCGCCTGCTCCCAGGTGAACTCGGGCAGCTCGCGGCCGAAGTGGCCGTACGCGGCGGTCTTGGCATAGATCGGCCGCTTCAGATCGAGATCGCGGATGATCGCGGCCGGCCGCAGGTCGAACGTCTCCAGCACGGCGGCCTGGATCTGCGACGCCGGCACGGACTCGGTGCCGAAGGTGTCCACGTAGAAGCCAACCGGGTGCGCCTTTCCGATCGCGTACGCGACTTGGACCTCGCAGCGTCGGGCCAGACCGGCGGCGACCACGTTCTTGGCGACCCAGCGCATCGCGTACGCCGCGGAGCGGTCCACCTTCGACGGGTCCTTACCGGAGAACGCGCCGCCGCCGTGCCGGGCCATCCCGCCGTACGTGTCGACGATGATCTTGCGGCCGGTCAAGCCGGCATCACCCATCGGGCCGCCGATCTCGAACCGACCGGTCGGGTTGACCAGCAGCCGGTAGTCGGAGGTGTCCAGGTCATAGCGCTCCAGTACGGCGTCGACAACGTGCTTGCGGACGTCAGGGGTGAGCAACGCCTCCAGGTCGATGTCGGACGCGTGCTGGCTGGAGACCACCACGGTGTCCAGCCGGACCGGCCGGTCACCGTCGTACTCGATGGTGACCTGGGTCTTCCCGTCCGGCCGCAGGTACGGCATGGTGTGGTCCTTGCGGACCGCGGACAGCCGCTCGGCCAGCCGGTGCGCCAGGTCGATCGGCAGCGGCATCAGCGTCGGTGTCTCGTCGCAGGCGTAGCCGAACATCAGCCCCTGGTCGCCGGCGCCCTGTGCGTCCAGCGGGTCGTGCGCCTCTCCGGTCCGCTCCTCGAAGGCATGGTCGACGCCCTGGGCGATGTCCTTGCTCTGCTGGCCGATGGCGACCTGGACCCCGCAGGACCAGCCGTCGAAGCCCTTGGTCGAGGAGTCATAGCCGATGTCGACGATCCGCTGCCGGACGAGCCCCGGAATCTCGGAGTACGCATCAGTGGTCACCTCACCGGCGATCATCACCAGACCGGTGGTCACCAGCGTCTCGACCGCGACCCGACTGGCCGGGTCCTTCGAGAGGAGGTCGTCCAGGATCGAGTCGCTGATCTGGTCGGCGATCTTGTCCGGGTGTCCCTCGGTGACGGATTCGGAGGTGAAGAGTCTGTTAGACATAGCCGCTGTCTCCTGTGTGCGATCGGGCGGTCGGGTCACTCTACTTTCGCCGACCGGGTTTTGAGCGCTTCGTTCAAGATTCGGTGCGCCAACTCGTCCTTGCCGCCCGCGACCGCAGGCTGGGACGCATCGGCGGAGATGATGGTGATCTCGCTGGTTTGGCGGCCGAACACCCGGCCGGGACCGACCTCGTTCAGCACCAGCAGGTCGCAACCCTTGCGGGCCAGTTTGGCCCGGCCGAGCTCGAGCAGGTCCTGTCCGTCGGCCGGGGTCTCGGCCGCGAAGCCCACCAGCACCTGGTGCGGGTCGCTGCGCTGCTCGACCAGCGATGCCAGAACGTCGGTCGTTTGCATCAGCTCGAGCCGCAGTCCGTCGTCCCCGGACTTCTTCAGCTTGGTCGCGCTCGGAGCGGCCGGTGTGTAGTCGGCCGGAGCCGCCGCCATCACGACGATGTCGGCGTCCTTGGCAGCCGTCGTCATGGCCTCGGCCAGGTCCGCGGTCGAGGTGACCGGCACCACGTCCAGGTCGGCCGGAGCGGGCAGCCCGACGTTGGCCGCGACCAGAGTGACCTCCGCCCCACGCAACGCGGCGGCCCGGGCCAGCGCCCAGCCCATCAGCCCGGACGAAGAGTTGCCGAGGAAGCGGACCGGGTCCACGTGCTCGTGGGTGCCGCCGGCGCTGACCGCGATGCGGAGCCCGGCGAGATCGCGCCCTGCGGCCCGGCCGGCAATCGACGGGTCGGCCAGGATGCTGGCCGTGACGGCGTGCAGCTCGATGGCCTCGGGTAGCCGGCCAGGCCCCGTGTCGGCACCGGTCAGCCGGCCGGACGCCGGGTCGATGACGACCGCGCCGCGGCTCCGGAGGGTGGCGACGTTGGCTCGGGTGGCGGCGTTCAGCCACATCTCGGTATGCATGGCCGGGGCGTACACGACCGGGCAGGTCGCGGTGAGCAGGACATTGCTGAGCAGGTCGTCGGCCCGGCCGGTGGCCGCCCGGGCGAGCAGGTCGGCGGTCGCCGGCGCGACGATCACCAGGTCGGCCTGACGGCCGATCGCCACGTGCGGGACTTCGTACGCGTGCTCGAAGACCCCGGTATGGACCGGTCGGCCGGACAGCGCCTCCCATGTCGCGGCGCCGACGAACTGCAGCGCCGCCTCGGTCGGAATGGCCGTGACCTCATGGCCGTCGGCCAGCAGCCGTCGGAGCAGCTCACAGGCCTTGTAAGCCGCGATGCCGCCGGCGACCCCCAGAACGATGCGGCTCATCGGCCGTGGCGGCTCAGGCCGGGGCGTCGAAGCTCGCCGGACCGCCCGACGTGGCCTCGCCGGCGCTCTCGTCCGTCTCGTCGGCGTCGATGTCGGTACAGGTGAGCAGACCCGCGTTCACCTCGCGCAGTGCGATGGACAGCGGCTTCTCCTGGACACCGGTCTCGACCAGCGGCCCGACGTTGTCAAGCAGACCCTCACCGAGCTGCGAGTAATAGGCATTGATCTGGCGGGCCCGTTTGGCGGCGAACAGCACGAGCTTGTACTTGGAGTCGGCGCGGGTCAGCAACTCGTCGATGGGCGGGTTGGTGATGCCCTCGGCGACGATCGGATTTACAGGCACTGTGATCCTTCGGGTTGGGAAGCGTCTGGGTTGGCGTCGGGCCCGGTCGAGCCTTGGGGAAGGCAGAGCACAGCAGGCCTGTACGACTACAGACCCAGCAAGGCTACCAAGTCGCCGACCGCTTGGCCTATTTCGCCGTTCACCACCACGTGATCGAACTCCGAGACCGCGGCCAGCTCGGTCCGGGCGGTGGCCAGCCGGCGTTCCTGCTGCTCGGCCGTCTCGGTGCCCCGGCCGACCAGCCGGCGGACGAGCTCGTCCCAGCTCGGTGGGGCCAGGAAGACGAACGTCGCACCCGGCCAGTTCTGCTTGACCTGCCGGGCGCCCTGCAGATCGATCTCGAGAATGGCCTGCTTCCCGTCGTGGAGCGCCTCGGCCACCGGCGCCCGCGGCGTGCCGTAGCGGTGCCGACCGTGTACCACCGCCCACTCGAGCAGATCGCCGCGCTCGATCATGGCGTCGAACTCGGCGTCGGAGACGAACCAGTAATGCACCCCGTTCTGCTCGCCGGGTCTCGATGGTCGGGTGGTCGCGGAGACCGACACGAACAACTCGGGGTGCTCCTTGGCCAGCCGGGCTACCACGGTTCCCTTGCCCACCGCCGTCGGGCCGGAGACGACGGTGAGTGCAGCGGTTCCCGTGGCGTGTCCGCTCGCGCCGGGCACCTCAGGTCCGGTCATCCGCTACCTCGACAGCTCGCGGGTGGCCGACTCCGCACCACCCCGTACGTCGGTGGCGACCCATGCAGCCTGCTGCTTCGATCCTGCCTTCCGCGCCGCGGTCACGGAAGACCGGCGCGGCCACCCTCCGCGCAACCACTAGTGGCGCCCGAACTCCTCGATCAGGGCGGCGATCTGGTGCTTGCCGAGACCCCGCAACCGCCGGTTGGCGGCGATGTCGAGGCGAGTCATGATCTTGTCCGCGCGCACCGCGCCGACCCGAGGCAACGCCTTCAGAGCGTCCACAACCTTGGTATGGGCGATCACGTCGTCGGACTCGGCCAGGTCCAGCACCTGAGCCAGATCGAGCTCACCCGAGCGGAGCGACTGCTTGACCTGGGCACGCTTCCGCCGCGCCTCGGTGGCCGCGAGTCGGGCCTCGAGACGTTGCTCGTTGCTCAGCGGAGGAATGGTCACCGGGTCGATCCTCATCCGTTATGCGCAGGGAAGTTCGGCTGTGACGAGAACCTACCTCACGCCGATGACACCCCTGACCGCGCCTTGGACCTGCCGGACCGCCGACCGCAGGGCCTCCGGTTGGGGCCCGGCAGACAGGATCTCCCGGCTCGATGAGGGCAGTACGAGACTCCGGGCGGCCCCGAACACCTCCGCCAGACCCTCCGGAGTGCCGCCCTGGGCACCCAGCCCGGGCACCAGGATCGAGCCGTTCAGTCCCGAGAAGTCAGCGCCTACCTGGCCGATGGTGGCGCCGACCACGACGCCGACGTGGCCGATGGTGCCCGGCCCCCCGTCCGAGCTCTGGGTGCCGGCGTTGCGGCTCGCCACCTCATCCAGCACGACCTGGCCGATCAACCGTCCGTCCGCGGCCCGGGCGTGCTGCACCTGCGGGCCCTCCGGGTTGCTGGTCAGGGCGAGGACGTACGTTCCGCGGCCGGTTCGGCGCGCCAGCTCGATCGCGCCGTCCAGCGAGCCGAACCCGAGGTACGGGCTCAGCGTGATCGCGTCCGCGGCCAGTGGGGCCCCGTCGGCCAGGTAGGCAGCGGCGTACGCGTCCATGGTGGAGCCGATGTCGCCGCGCTTCACGTCGAGCAGGGACAGCGCGCCGACGTCTCTGAGGTCGCCGAGCACCCGCTCCAGGACGGCGATCCCGGCCGAGCCGTACGCCTCGAAGAAGGCCGACTGCGGCTTGAAGACCGCGACCTCCGACCCGATCGCCTCGATCAGGCTGCGAGCGAAACGTTCGACGCCTGCCGCGCTTACCGGCAGGTCCCAGGCCTGGAGCAGCGGCGGATGGGGGTCGATCCCGACGCACAGCGGGCCGCGCTCGGCAACGGTCCGAGTCAGCCGGGCGCCGTACGACGAGCCGTCGGTGGCGGAACTCACGACTCTCGGTTCGCTCACAAGGCCTCCCGATCGGCCTCGATCGCGCCCCGGGGGGCGGCATCCAGCCGGTTCAAAGCGTCCACCAGAGCCGGGCCGGAGTACACGAAACCGGTGTAGACCTGCAGCAGGTCGGCGCCCGCATCCAGCATCCGGCGGCCGTCGTCGGCGGTCATGATGCCGCCGACACCCATGATCGGCAGGTCGGTGCGCTCGCGCAGGAACCGGACCAGCTGGCGGGCCCGCGCGGTCAGCGGCGCCCCGGACAGTCCCCCGGCCTCCTTGGCCAGGCGGGACTCGGCGAACGACACGCCACTGCGGCGCAGCGTCGTGTTGCCGGCGATCAGCCCGCTGACACCGGCGGCCCGGCAGACGTCCAGCAAGTCCTCCAGCGCCGCCTCGCCCAGATCCGGGGCGATCTTGACGAAGATCGGCACCGGGTCCACGGGGTCATCCGACCGGGCGGCACCGACCAGGCTGCCGGCCAGCTCGCTGAGCAGCTCGGCGTCCTGCAGCCGGCGCAGCCCCGGCGTGTTCGGGCTGGAGACGTTGACGGCGAGATAGTCGGCGTACGGCGCCAGCGCGGCGAAGCTCACCAGATAGTCCTCGACCGCGTTCTCTATCCTGGCGATCTTGGTCTTCCCGATCGAGATGCCGAGCGGGATGCCGGCCGCGCCGTTGCCCCGGCGGATGCCGGCTGCGCCGAGCCGAGCCGCCAGGGTGCCGGCGCCCTCGTTGTTGAAGCCCATCCGGTTGATCAGGGCCGCGCTCTGCGGCAGCCGGAACAACCGCGGCCGCTCGTTGCCCGGCTGGCCGAGCGCGGTCACCGTGCCGAGCTCGGCGAAGCCGAATCCGAGACCGGCCCAGGACCGGGCCGCGATGCCGTTCTTGTCCATCCCGGCCGCCAGTCCGACCCGGCCCGGAAAAGCGATGCCCGCGAGTCGAACAGGCCTCCGGTGCCTACCCAACCAGCGAGCCCCGGCCGCGCGGGCGGGCGGCAGCGAGCCCAGCCGGGCCAGCGTTCGGAGCGTGCCCTCGTGGACCTTTTCCGGGTCGCCGCCGCCGGACCGGAACAGGGCCGGCCGGAGCAGCCGCTCGTACGCGCTCACTTCTCAGAGTTGTCTTCGTCAGGGATCGTTCTGGCGAGCTGTGCCGCTGACAAGTCGGCGGCGAGCTGGGCGGACCAGGACTGCAACGAACGGACTCCGACGCTGCCGGCCATGATCGACTCGATGCCTTGGACGGCGGCGGCCAGCCCCGGCACCGTGGTCACGCACGGCACGTTCCGATAGACCGCTGCGGTACGGATCTCGTAGCCGTCGAAGCGTGGCCGACCGGTCGGGCTGAGTCCGTGCGGGGTGTTGAAGATCAGGTCCACCTCGCCGTCCAGGATCGCCTGGACGATGGTCTTCTCCCCGTTCGGACCCGGACCCTCGCTGTATTTCCGGACGCTGGTGACCATCACCCCGTGCCGGCGCAACATCGACGCGGTACCCGCGGTGGCCAGGATCTCGAAGCCGAGATCGGCGAGACGCTTGACCGGGAAGATCACGAACCTCTTGTCCCGGTTGGCCACCGAGATGAACACGGTCCCCTTGGTCGGCAACGGGCCGAAACCGGCCACCTGACTCTTCGCGAACGCGGCGCCGAACGTGTGGTCCAGCCCCATCACCTCGCCGGTCGACTTCATCTCCGGGCCGAGAATGGTGTCGACCGAGATCCCTTCCACCGTACGGAAGCGGTTGAACGGCATGACCGCCTCCTTCACCGCGATCGGCCCGGGATGCTCGTCGCTGCCATCGCCGACCGCTCGCAACACACCCTCCGCGCGCAGCTTGGCGATCGACTCGCCGAGCATGATCCGGGCTGCCGCCTTGGCCAGCGGGGTGGCGGTCGCCTTCGAGACGAAGGGCACCGTCCGCGAGGCGCGCGGATTGGCCTCCAGGACGAACAAGGTGTCGCCGGCGAGGGCGTACTGGATGTTGATCAACCCGCGGACGCCGACGCCCGCCGCGATCGCGGTGGTGGAGTGCCGGATCCGGTCGACGACCTCCGCGCCGAGGGTGATGGGCGGCAGTGCGCAGGCCGAGTCACCGGAGTGGATACCGGCCTCCTCGATGTGCTCCATCACCCCGCCCAGGTAGAGATCGGTGCCGTCGTACAGCGCGTCGACGTCGATCTCGACCGCGTCGTCGAGGAACTGGTCGACCAGCACCGGATGATCCGGAGTCACCTCGGTCGCCCGCTCGATGTAGGAGCTCAGGGTGCTCTCGTCGTAGACGATCTCCATCCCGCGCCCGCCGAGCACGTAGCTCGGCCGGACCAGCACGGGGTAGCCGATCTCGTCGGCGATCTCCTTGGCCTCGTCGAACGAGCTGGCCATCCCGTGCCGCGGCGCCGGCAGGTCGGCGTCGGCGAGCACCTTCCCGAACGCGCCGCGCTCCTCGGCCAGGTGGATCGCCTCCGGGCTGGTGCCGACGATCGGCAGGCCATGGTCCTTCAGCTGCTGGGCCAGCCGGAGCGGGGTCTGACCGCCGAGCTGGACGATCACGCCGGCGACCGGGCCGGCCGCCGCCTCCGCGTGATAGACCTCCAACACGTCCTCGCAGGTGAGCGGCTCGAAGTAGAGCCGATCGGCGGTGTCGTAGTCTGTCGAGACGGTCTCCGGATTGCAGTTGATCATGACGGTTTCGAAGCCTGCTTCAGACAGCGTCATCGCCGCATGCACGCAGGAGTAGTCGAACTCGATCCCCTGACCGATCCGGTTGGGTCCGCTGCCCAAGATCAACACCGCCGGCTTGGTCCGCGGCGCGACCTCGGTCTCTTCGTCATAGCTGCTGTAGTGATAGGGCGTCCGGGCCGCGAACTCGGCGGCGCACGTGTCCACCGTCTTGTAGACGGGTCGGATGCCGAGCGCCCAGCGGACCCCACGGACGACATCCTCGCGCAGGTTACGAAGGCTCGCGATCTGAGCATCGGACAGGCCGTGCCGCTTGGCCAGCCGGAGTACGTCGGCGGTCAGCTCCGGTGCCTCCCGAACCCGGTCGGCCACCTCCAAGACCAACACGAGCTGGTCGACGAACCACGGATCGATCTTGGTCGCCTCGTGCACCTGCTCGGGCGTGGCCCCGGCCAGCAGGGCTTGCATCACCACACCGAGTCGGCCGTCGTGCGGCCGGGAGGCCTTGTCCAGCAGCGCTTCGACAAACTCAGCGCGCGTTTCGTGCTCTGAGCCTGTCGAGGGGCGCGTGAGCACAAAGGGAGCTTTCGGATCTTCGAGCGAACGCAGGGCTTTGCCGAGCGCCTCGGTGAAGTTGCGGCCGATCGCCATCGCCTCGCCGACGCTCTTCATGTGCGTGGTGAGGGTGTCCTCGGCGCCGGGGAACTTCTCGAAGGCGAATCGCGGCACCTTCACCACGACGTAGTCCAGGCTCGGCTCGAAGCTGGCCGGTGTCTCGCCGGTGATGTCGTTGGGGATCTCGTCGAGGGTGTAGCCGATCGCCACCTTGGCGGCGATCTTGGCGATCGGGAAGCCGGTGGCCTTCGACGCCAGCGCGGAACTGCGAGACACCCGCGGGTTCATCTCGATCACGATCATCCGGCCGGTGGCCGGGTCGATCGCGAACTGGATGTTGCAGCCGCCGGTATCCACGCCGACGGCCCGGATGATCGCGATCGCCACGTCACGCATCCGCTGGTACTCCCGGTCGGTCAGCGTCATCGCCGGCGCGACGGTGATCGAGTCGCCGGTGTGCACGCCCATCGGGTCGAGGTTCTCGATCGAGCAGACGATCACGACATTGTCGGCGCGGTCGCGCATGACCTCGAGCTCGTACTCCTTCCAGCCCAGGATCGACTCCTCGATCAGCACCTCGGTGGTGGGGCTGGCGGCCAGTCCGGCGCCGGCGATCCGGCGCAGGTCGTCCTCGGTATGCGCGAACCCGGAGCCGACCCCGCCCATGGTGAAGCTGGGCCGGACCACCAGCGGATAGCCGAGCACCGCGGCCGCGCCGAGCACGTCGTCCATCGTGTGGCAGACGACGCTCCGCGCGACCCCCACATCGGGCACGGTCGAGTCCGGCGCGAGGTCCAAGTTCTGCACGATCGCCTTGAACTGCTCGCGGTTCTCACCGCGCTGGATGGCCTCGATCGAGGCGCCGATCAGCTCGACGCCGTACTTCTCGAGGATGCCGGCCTCGTGCAGCGCGACCGCCGCGTTCAGCGCGGTCTGGCCGCCGAGCGTGGCCAGTAGCGCGTCCGGACGCTCCTTGGCGATCACCTGCTCGACGAAGTCGGGCGTGATCGGCTCGATGTACGTCGCGTCGGCGAACTCCGGGTCAGTCATGATCGTCGCCGGGTTGGAGTTGACCAGGATCACCCGGAACCCCTCGGCCCGAAGCACCCGGCAGGCCTGGGTGCCGGAGTAGTCGAACTCGCACGCCTGACCGATCACGATCGGGCCCGAGCCGATCACCAGGATCGAGGAGATGTCGGTACGGCGGGGCATCACAGGCTCCCTTCGGTCGCCTCGGCGGCTTCACCGCCGGGAAGGCGAAGGGAAGGCTCCGCCTTCGCGCCTGGTCCGTTTCGCCCGACCAGACGCTCCTTCGTCGCGCGGTCGGCCGACATCAGGTCGGTGAAGCGGTCGAAGAGGTAGCTGGCGTCATGCGGGCCGGCAGCTGCCTCGGGGTGGTACTGCACCGAGAAGCTGAGCAGGTCGCCGTGGTCGGAGCGGAGCTCCAGGCCCTCGACCACCTGGTCGTTGAGGCAGACGTGACTGACCGTCGCGATCCCGAACGGCGTCTCGGTCGGTGAGTCCAGCGGGGCGTCCACGGCGAAGCCGTGGTTGTGGGCGGTGATCTCCACCTTCCGGGTGGTCAGGTCCATCACCGGCTGGTTGATCCCGCGGTGCCCGTAGCCCAGCTTGTACGTCCCGAACCCGAGTGCCCGGCCGAACAGCTGGTTGCCGAAGCAGATCCCGAAGTACGGCGTGCCGGCGGAGAGCACCTCGCGCAGCACCTCCACCGCCGCGTCGGCGGCCTCCGGATCGCCGGGGCCGTTGGAGAAGAACACCCCGTCGGGAGCGTGGGCGACGATCTCGGCGTAGCTGGCGGTGGCCGGCAGGACATGGGTCTCGATCCCCCGCTCGGCCATCCGGAACGGCGTCATGGACTTGATGCCCAGATCCAGCGCCACCACGGTGAACCTCTTGTGACCCTGCGCGGGAATGACGTACGGCGCGGGCGTGCTGACCTCGTCGGCCAGGTGGGCGCCGTGCATGGCCGGCTGCTCGAGCACCCGGGTCAGCAGCTTCGCCGGGTCGGGCTCGACGCTGGACACGCCGACCCGCATCGCCCCGCGCTCGCGCAGGTGCCGGGTCAGCGCACGAGTGTCGACGTCGCGCATGCCGACGATCCCCTGGGCGCGCAGCTCGTCCTCCAGGCCGCGCCGGGCGCGCCAGCTGGACGGGATCCGGGCGGCGTCGCGGACGACGTACCCGGCGACCCAGATCCGGCCGGACTCGTCGTCGGCGTCGTTCCAGCCGGTGTTGCCGATGTGCGGCGCGGTGGCGACCACCACCTGGCGGTCGTAGCTGGGATCGGTGAGCGTCTCCTGGTAGCCGGACATGCCGGTGGAGAAGACGGCCTCGCCGAACGTCTCGCCCACCGCTCCGAACGCTCGTCCACGGAAGGTCCGGCCGTCCTCGAGAACGAGGATCGCGGGAGGGGAGGTGCTTTCGGGCGCGCGAGCGTCAGCGAGCATGACCGTCCTTTCCTGCCTCACAGGACAGGTCTTAAAGGTTGGTGTTTGACCGCGTCGAAGATTATCAGCCGGAGGCGACAATCCCGATTCCGTGCCATACCCGTGGTGGCGGGCCGCCGACCGACCATATTGTGAGGTGTGCCCCCACCGCCTCTTGCGCGCGTTCGAACGGTCGCGGTAGCTGTCCTTGCCCTGGGCATCGCCGGGCTGGCGAGCGTCCTGCTCGTCAGTCCCGCCCAGGCGCTGAGCCCGGTCAACCCGGTCCGGATCGACAGCGCAGATCCGGCCAACTCGGACTTCCTGGTGTTCGTCGAGGGGAACATCACGCTCGGCGACGACGAGTCGGAAGGCACCGTCGCGGCCGGCGGCGACCTCACCTTCGTCACCAACTACAACGTGGCCGCCAAGACGTCGGGGGTGTTCACGACGCCGACCGCGCCGGGCGACCCCTCCCCGATCGGTCTGTACGTCGGCGGCGGCATCAGCTGGCCGGCGAACCAGCCGGTGCTGAAGGTCCTGAACGGATACACCACCAAGATCGCCGACACCACGACCTTCACCGCTCTCAACAAGAACCCGAACGACTACCAGATCGTCCGGCCGGGCCAGGGCGTCGACTCGGCACCGCGGATCGAGGGCACGGTCGGCCAGACGCCGACATCGATCGGCACGCCGGTCGGCGACCTGATCGACGTCCCCGGAGCCTTCAGCCAGTACCGGGCACTGACCACCCAGCTGGCGCAGTGCCCCCAGACGGTCGTCCCGAAGAACGCGAACGGCGACCCACTGGCCAGCCCGATCCCGGCCGGGAGCAACGTCTACCTGACCCTGACCCCCGGTCAGACCAACGTGCTGAATCTCACCACCGACGAGCTGGCGAACCTGGGACAGTTCACCTTCACCGGCCAGGAGCCGGCACCCGGCACACCGCTGCTGGTCAACGTCACCGGGGGCTCGTACGCCGGGAAGTGGCCGAACCAGGCCGGTGTCAGCGGGACCAATGCGCCGTACATGCTGTGGAACTTTCCCGACGCCACCGACGTCACCGTGACCGGCGGCGACACGGTCGAAGGCACCCTGTACGCACCCAACGCCGATCTGAAGTGGCTGATCACGCAGAACATCGAAGGAAACGTGATCAGCAAGTCGTTCGTGCACGGTCCGTCCGGGGGGGTCGGCGGCGGACTGCGCGAGATCCACGATCTCCCGTTCAACGACACGCTGGCGTGCGAACCGAGTCCGTCGCCCACGCCCACTCCGACTCCGACCCCCACGCCCACTCCAACCCCCACGCCCACTCCGACCCCCACCCCGACGCCCACGCCCACCCCGACGCCCACTCCGGCGCCCACTCCGACGCCCGACGCCCACCCCGAGCAGCCCGACGCCCAGTCCGTCCACCAGTCCGACCCCCAGCGGCGGATCCGGATCGCCGAGCAGCTCGGCACCGACCACCTCCGGCGGCGGTCTCGCGAGCACCGGCGGTCCGTCGCTGTGGATCGCGGTGGCCGGAGGCGTGCTGGTGATCGCCGGCGTGGTCGCGTACGTGGTCAGTCGGCGGCGCGGCACCCACTCGGGGTGACCGGACGGACCCAGGCGGTTCGCGATAGAGGGGCGGACCGCCGGGACGCGGGGTAGCTCGCGCGGTCAGTGATCACTCGCCTATGCTCACCAGCCATGAGGAGCCCGCCATCGCGGGAGCTTAAGCGCTTCAGACCCAGCGGGGCCCTGAGAGGTGTCAACGATGAAGTCGACCGAGCTGACCAGCGGCTGGACGCTGACCGCGACCGGGGGTGACCCGGAGGGCCGCTTGCCCGACGAGATCGCGGCCGCGGTGCCGGGCACCAGCCATGTCGACCTGCTGGCCGCCGGGCTGATCCCCGACCCGTACCTGGACGGCAACGAGTTCGAGCTGCGCTGGCTGTTCGACGTCGACTGGCAGTACCGGACCACGCTCGACCCGACCCGGCTCGACCTGTCAGCGACGGACGCCGGCGAGCGGGTCGACGTGGTCTTCGAGGGCGTCGACACGATGGCCACGATCGCGATGGGCGCGCCCGGCTCGACCAGCACCGAGCTGGGCCGGACGGCGAACATGCACCGGACGTACCGCTTCGACGTCTCCCAGCTGCTCACCGGCGAGCCGCTCGAGCTGAGCGTCGACCTGGCCTCGGCGACGACGTACGCGGAGGCGGAGAAGGCGCGGCTCGGTGACCGGCCGGCGCCGTACCCCACGCCGTTCAACTACCTCCGCAAGATGGCCTGCAGCTTCGGCTGGGACTGGGGTCCGGATCTGCGGACCGCCGGGCTGTGGAAGCCGGTCCGCCTGGAGCGCTGGCGGACCGCCCGGTTGGCCTCGGTCCGACCGCTGGTCACCGTGGACCCGGACGGCACCGGTCGGGTCGAGCTGCACGTCGAGCTGGAGCGCGCCGCCGAGGGCCCGCTCACCCTCGGTGCCGAGATCGGCCCGTCCTCGGCGATGATCGGACTGGAGCCGGACGAGGCCAGCGCCGTGCTCACGGTGGAGGTTCCCGATGCGCGGCTGTGGTGGCCGGCCGGCTACGGCGAGCACCCTCTGTACGACCTGACGCTGACCCTGGCGGCCACCCCGGACGAGGAGCTGGACCGCTGGCAGCGCCGGATCGGCTTCCGGACGGTCGAGCTGGACACCGGCGCCGACGAGTTCGGCAGCGCGTTCCGGTTCTCGATCAACGGGGCCCCGGTCTTCGTCAAGGGCGCCAACTGGATCCCCGACGACCACTTCCTGACCCGGATCACCGCCGGATCGGCTGGCCCGCCGGCTGGATCAGGCGGTCGAGGCGAACCTGAACCTGATGCGGGTCTGGGGCGGCGGGATCTACGAGACCGACGACGTTCTACGAGGCCTGCGACGAGCGCGGGTTGCTGGTCTGGCAGGACTTCCTGCTCGCCTGCGCCGCCTATCCGGAGGAGCAGCCGCTGGCCGCCGAGATCGAGGCCGAGGCGCGCGAGAACGTCGTCCGGCTGATGTCGCATCCGTCGCTGATCCACTGGAACGGCGGCAACGAGAACCTCTGGGGCCACGAGGACTGGGGCTGGCAGGAGCGTGCTGGACGGCCGGACGCTGGGGCGAGTCCTATGCCCGCGAGCTGTTCCCGCGCGATCGTCGCCGAGCTGGACCCGACCCGGACGTACAGCGACAACAGCCCGTGCTCGCCCGGCTCGAGCGCCGGCCGAGCGGCATCCCAACGACCCCGACCACGGGAGCCACCACCAGTGGGAGGTGTGGAACCGGATCGACTACACCGCGTATCGCAGCGAGATCCCGCGGTTCTGCTCGGAGTTCGGCTTCCAGGGCCCGCCGGCCTGGCGGACGCTGACCGACTGGGTGCATGCGGTCGACGGCGGCCCGCTGGCGGCGTCCGCCGACCCGAAGGAGGACGCGAACTTCCTCGTCCACCAGAAGGCGGACCACGGCAACGCCAAGCTGGACCACGGCATGGCGGCCCACCTCGGTGTGCCCGCCGACTTCGCGGACTGGCACTGGGCCGGGCAGCTCAACCAGGCGCGCGCCGTGCGGTACGCGATCGAGCACTACCGGTCCTGGTGGCCACGGACCGCCGGCGCCATCGTCTGGCAGCTGAACGACTGCTGGCCGGTCACGTCATGGGCCGCGATCGACTCCGAGGAACGGCCGAAACCGCTGTGGTACGCCCTCCGAGCAGCGTTCGCCCCCCGGCTGCTCGCGGTCGTGGAGCGGGACGGCGTGCTGTCGGTGTCCGTGGTCAACGACACCGACGACGAGTGGGCCGGTGAGCTGGACTTCGTCCGAGACAGCCTGGACGGTCACGTGCTCGGATCGGGGACGGCTACGGTGTCGGTGCCGGCCCGGAGCGTGCTCACCGTCGCGGTCCCGCCGGCGGCCGCGATTCCGGACGATCCGGCGAGGGAGGTGCTGGTGGCGGAGCTCGGGGAGGTACGCACTGCGCACAGTTTCGTCGAGGACGTCGACCTCGCGCTGGATCCGGACCCGCTGTCGGCGGTCGTCGAACCCGTCGACGGTGGCTACCGGGTCGAGGTGACCGCACGCTCGCTGGCCAAGGACGTCACGCTGCTGGCCGACATCGCGGCGCCCGACGCGACCGCGGACCGCGGGCTGGTCACCCTGCTGGCCGGCGAGACGGCGAGCTTCCTGGTCTCCACCGCCGAGCCCGACCTCGCCGAGCAGCTGACCGGGCCTGCCGTGCTCTGCTCGGCGAACGGTCTTCGCGCCTCCGTGCCATCCGCCCCCGCCGCCAGTGGCTGAGCTCGACGGCCCGGTCGGGCTGGTGATCAACCGGCCGGCCGGGCTGATGGGCCTGGAGCCTTTCCTGGTCGAGCTGATGGAGGGCATCGAGGACGTCTTCTCCCCGCTGGACCGCTCGGTGATGTTCAACATCGCCACCAGCCACGAGCAGGAGATCGCTGTCTGGCGGCGCTGGGTCGAGCATGACGCGGTCGACGCGGTCGTGGTGCTCGACCTGTATCCGGCGGACGACCGGTTGGCGGTGCTGGCCGAGCTGCAGCTGCCGGCGGTCCTGCTGGGCGGCCCGCGCGACGCGCTGCCGTTCTCGAACGTGTACGTCGACAGCGCGTTGGGTGCCCGACAGGCCGTCGACGCGTTGGCCGATCTCGGCCACCGTCGGCTGGCGTACGTCGGCGGGCCGCGCCGCCTGCTGCACAGCCAGACCCGGTCCAAGGCGTTCCTTGCCCGGTGCGCGTCCCGCGGTTGCACCGGGACGATCGTCGAGGGCGACTACTACCAGACCTCCGGGCGAGAGGCGACGATCGAGCTGCTCGCGCTGACCGAGCCGCCGACCGCGATCTTCTACGACAACGTGGTGATGGCGGTCGGCGGGCTCGGGGCGCTCACCGACCACGGGCTGAGTGTCCCCCACGACATGTCGATCATGGTCTGGGACGACACCGCGCTGTCCCGGCTGACCCCGCCCGGGCTGAGTGTGGTCGCCGTCGACGTGCGCGGACTCGGGGTGGCGGTGGCCCGCGCTGTGCTGGCGGTGCTCCGCGGGGAGCGCGTAGCGACGTACGACTCACCGCTGCCCGAGGTCCGGCTGCGCGGCTCGACGACCGCACCCGGTCGGCCGGCACCCGACCACGCCGACCAGGCCGACCAGGCCGACCAGGAAGGAGACTCGCGATGAAGCCCTGGCTGGAACTGCCGCAGCACCGGGACTGGCTCGAGGTGGAGGGCGAGTTGCTGCTTGCCTTCGGGCTGCGCTGCGGACTGCCCGATGGAGGTGCGGCCTACCTGGACGACGACGGCGTGCCGATGGCCGATCAGCCGGTCCACACCTGGATCACCTCTCGGATGGTGCACGTGTACGCCCTCGGTCAGCTGATCGGGATCCCCGGCTGCCGGCCGGTCGCCGAGCGGGCGTTCGCGGGACTTATCGGCAGGCTGCGCGACCCGAACGCCGGCGGCTGGTATGCGGCCGTCGACGACTCCGGCCCGGTCGATTCGGCGAAGGTCTGCTATGCCCACGCGTTCGTCGTGCTCGCCGCCAGCTCGGCGGTCCGGGCCGGTCTGGACGGCGGGTCGGCGCTGCTCGACGAGGCGACTTCGGTGTTCCTGGAGCGGTTCTGGGACGACGAGGCCGGGCTCTGCGTGGACACCTGGGACGCCTCGTTCTCGGCCCTCGACCCGTATCGCGGGATCAACGCCAACATGCATGCCGTCGAGGCGATGCTGGCCGCCGCCGACGTCACCGGCGACCTGGCCTGGCTGGAGCGGGCCGGTCGGATCGGGGCGTTCGTGGTCCGTCAGGCGAGCGGGAACGGCTGGCGGATCCCGGAGCACTACGACGAGGCGTGGACGCCGCTGCCGGACTACAACGACGACCGGCGCGACGACCCGTTCAAGCCGTACGGGGCGACCGTCGGGCATGCGCTGGAGTGGTCGCGGCTGCTGCTGAACCTGGAGGCGGCGGCCCGGGAGGCGGACCTTGGGTCGGTGCTGGACGCGGCGGACTGGTCGGGTGCGGCGCAGGCGCTGTTCGCCCACGCGGTGACCGACGGCTGGGCGGTCGACGGCGCGGACGGTTTCGTCTACACCACGGATTGGACCGGGACACCGGTGGTTCGCGACCGGATGCACTGGGTGGCCGCCGAGGGCACCGCCGCCGCGGCCGCGCTGTGGGCGCGGACCGGCGACCCGACGTACGCGGCCTCGTACGAGCGCTGGTGGGACTACATCGCCGCGACTCTGATCGACCGTGAGCGGGGCTCCTGGCATCACCAGCTCGACGAGACGAACCGCCCGATCGCGACCGTCTGGCCGGGCAAGCCGGACATCTACCACGCGTACCAGGCAACCCTGTTCCCCCGGCTCCCCTTGGCCCCGACCCTGGCGACCGCGCTCTCCCGGGGTTTGTTGGCGAGGTAGCCCACTCGCACGCTGGCCGACCACCGGACAGTACGACTCTGTGACCATGCGCACATTTGGATTTAGTTGCGCTATGCATGCTTTTCGTCATATAGTTGCTTTACACAAGCAAAGGAACGAGGCATGACGATCGAGCACGACAACGCGGCGCAGCTCCTCGGCGCGCTCAGCTCGCTGCTGCGGGCGGGGCGGGCCGCCGCCCACCGGCATGCGAACGAGATGGGTGCTGCCGGCACCGGGCTCGGCGTGCTCAAGGCACTGAACGAGGGCGACGCTCGGCCGAGCGATCTCGCCGGCCGGCTGCAGGTCGGCGCCTCCGGAGTCTCGCGGGCCATCGTGCCACTGGAGCGCGACGGGCTGATCGAACGCAAGCGCGATCCGAAGGACGCCCGCGCCTGCCTGCTCAGCCTGACCGACCTCGGCCGCGAGCGGCTGAGCGCCATCCAGGACGCGTACGTCGACCGGGTCCGGGCCCGACTGGCCGACTGGACCGACGACCAGGCGATCGCGGCCACGGGCATCGTCGCCGCGCTCGGCCGATCGCTCGGCGACGGCGACCAGTTCGCGTCGGCGACCGAGCTGACCCGAGCTCTGATTCCTGCCGCCGATGCGGGCGAGGCTGTCCCACCGACGTACGCCATGAACCACTGAATTCCGACCAGAGAACCACACCACGAGTAGAAGAAGGCACTACCGCATGTCCACCACCGTCGCCCCACGCCGGGCCGACACCGACGCGCCGATGACGCACCGCCAGATCCTCGAGTCGATGACCGGGTTGCTGGCCGCGCTGTTCACCGCGATGCTGTCCTCCACCATCGTTTCGGTCGCCCTGCCGACCATCATCGGCGATCTGCACGGCACCCAGCGGCAGTACACCTGGGTGATCACCGCGGCACTGCTCGCGACCACCGTCAGCACCCCGATCTGGGGCAAGCTGGCCGACCTGTTCGACAAGAAGCTGCTGGTCCAGATCGCGATCGGCATCTTCGTCGCCGGCTCGGTCGCGGCCGGCTTCTCCCACACCGTGCCGTTCCTGCTCTCCATGCGGGTCGTCCAGGGTCTCGGCATGGGTGGCCTGACCGCCCTGGTCCAGGCGATCATGGGCTCGATCATCGCTCCGCGTGAACGCGGTCGGTACGCCGGCTACATGGGTGCGGTGATGGCGGTCAGCACCGTCTCCGGCCCGCTGCTCGGCGGACTCATCGTGGACACCGCGCTCGGCTGGCGCTGGACGTTCTTCGTCTGCGTGCCGCTCGCGGTCATCGCGCTGTTCGTCATCCGGGCCACCCTGCATGTGCCGTCCGTCCGCCGGAACCCCAAGATCGACTACCTGGGCGCCCTGCTGCTCGCCGTCACGGCCAGCCTGCCGATGATCTGGGTGACCTTCGCCGGCAGCGACTTCGGCTGGTGGAGCTGGCAGACCGCCGCCTTCCTCGGTTCGACCGCACTCCTGCTGGTGGCCACCGTTGCCTGGGAACTGAAGACCCCGCAGCCGCTCATCCCGCTGCGGCTACTCGCCAACCGCACCGCGATCCTCGTGATCGTCGCCAGCGTCGCGGTCGGCATCGGCATGTTCGGCGGTACGACCTTCCTCGGTCAGTACTTCCAGCTCGCCCGCGGCTACAGCCCGACCCACGCCGGCCTGATGACCATCCCGCTGATGACCGCCATGCTCGCCTCCTCGACGATCTGCGGCCAGATCGTCAGCCGGACCGGGCGTTGGAAGCCCTTCCTGGTCGGCGGTGGCATCCTGCTCACCGCGGGGCTGGCTCTGCTCGGCACGATCGACCACGCCACGCCGACCTGGCAGCTGGGCATCTTCATGGCGCTGATGGGTCTTGGCCTGGGTGCGATGATGCAGAACCTCGTGCTGGCCGTCCAGAACACCGTGGACGTCAAGGACATCGGCGCCACCTCGGCCAGCGTCGCGTTCTTCCGTTCGCTCGGTGGTGCGATCGGGGTCTCGGTGCTCGGCGCGATCCTGGCCGACCAGGTGCAGACCAAGATCATCGCCGGCGTCCAGGCACTGGGCGCGGCGGCCGCCGGCGCGTCGATCCCGAGCGACCTGGATCTGACCAAGCTGCCGGCGCCGATCCTCGCGATCGTCCGCGGGGCGTACGGCGATGCGACCGGTCACCTGTTCCTGATCGGCGCCTGTTTCGCTGCCATCTCGCTGATCGCCGTGCTGTTGATCAAGGAGGTGCCGCTGCGGCAGACCGTGGCGATGGAGTCGAAGCCGGCTCCGGAAGCCTCGGCGGAGATCGTGGCGAGCACTACGACCGCGAGCATCGACGCGGGTCCGCGGCGGGCGCTCGGTGATCACGAGCTGGAGCCGGTCGGAGCCTGATTCCAGCAGCAACTCACGCCGACAGGAAGCCGCCGATCTCCTCGGCGGCTTCCGTCGCCCAGTCCCCCAGCCACAGCAGATGGCTGGGGGACTTCGCGTCCAGCAGCCGGGCGTCGGCCAGCGCGTTCGCCAACCGCAGCGGATGATCCGCGAACTCGACGGCAGCGTCCAGTCGGGTCGCCATGATCAACACCGGCTGGCGTACGTCGGTGGTGACGTCGGTCGGGGGCTCGAGGTCCGGGAGGTAGCCGGCCGCCGATCGACAGGTCAGCAGGAATTCGATCATGGCGGCCGTATCGGTACCGAGCCGGCGGACCGCCTCCTCGCCTGGCAGCGTGGACAGGCTGGTGATCACCTTGGGCAGCATTCGGACCGGATCTCGGCGCAGCATCGTATGCACCGCGCCCCAGGTCAGTGCCTGGGTCGTCGGCCGAAACACGACCACGGCAAGCCGCCGGGCCTGCAGGCTCGGCCAGGGCGCAAAGCTCACCGGGCTGATCAATAAGACCCGATCCACCAGGTCCGGGAACTGCGCCGCGAGCGTCAGCGCGGTGCGAGCCCCGATCGAGACGCCGACGACGACGACCGGCACCTCGAACCCGAGCTCGCTGATCAGGCCCGAGACCCGGGGCACGAACTCCCCGATCGACGGTCCGGCCGCAACGTCCGTTCGTCCGTAACCCGGCCGTGAGACGACCAGCACGGAATGTCCGGCGTCGAGATAGCTCTGCTCGCCGAACCGGCACCGCGCCGACATGTGCGCGCCGTGCAGGATCAGCGCCAGCCGGCCCGTCGGCGCCGGTGGCCGAGTGAGCCGGTACTCGATCCGGCGCCCGTCGATCCGCACCACCTCGGTCGCAGGTCCCGATCTCATCGGCCTCGCCGGAGTCATCGGGCCCGGTTCCGCCGCTCGCTCGCGACCAGACCGGACTCGTACGCGACCACAACGGCCTGCACCCGGTCCCGCAGGCCCAGCTTCATCAAGATCCTGGCCACATGGGTCTTCACGGTGTTCTCGCTGACGAACAGCTCGGCCGCGATCTCGGCGTTGGACAGCCCGCGGGCCACCTGACGCAGCACGTCGGTCTCCCGCTCGGTGAGCGCGGCAAGGCTCGGTGGTAGAGCGCTCGGGGCCTGGCCGGCGAACTCTGCGACGAGCCGTCGAGTGGCGGCGGGCGCGAACAGAGAGCCGCCCTCGGCCACCACCCGGATCGCCGTGACGAGCCGCTCCTCGCTGGCGTCCTTGAGCAGGAAGCCGCCGGCACCGGACCGCAGCGCCTCATACACCACGTCGTCCAGGTCGAATGTGGTCAGCACCAGCACGCGCGGCCCGTCGGGGTCCGCGGTCAGCAGCCGGGTCGCCGCCAGACCGTCCATGCCCGGCATCCGGACGTCCATCAGGACGACGTCAGGATGCTCCCGGCGGCACAGCTCGACCGCCGCGGCACCGTCGGACGCCTCGCCGACCACCTCGATGTCCGGCTCCGGGGCGAGGATCATCCGCAGCCCGGCCCGCACCAGCGGCTGGTCGTCGGCGAGCACGACCCGCACCGTCATGCCGCCTCCGTCGGAATGCCGCCCAGCGCATACGGGAGCGCGGCCCGGAGGACGAACCCACCCTCCGGCGTCGTGCCGGCGTCCATCGTTCCGCCGACCACCGCGACCCGTTCCCGGATCCCGGTCAGTCCGTTGCCGGATCCCGCACCGGACCCAACGCCGCCGATCCGCGACCCCCCGTCGTCCGACACCGAAAGCCGCAGCGAGGCCGGCTCGAAGTCCACCCTCACCTCGACGGTCGCTGACGAGTCGGCGTGCCGGAGTACGTTGGTCAGCGCTTCCTGGACGATCCGGTACGCCGTCAGGCCCACGCCCGGCGGTACGCCGTCGACCGGGCCCGTGAGGACCAGCTCGACGCGCAGCCCGGACCGCCGAAACGAATCGACCAGTTCCTCCAGTCGGAGCAACGAGGGCTGTGGGTCGGTAGGCAACTCGCCGTTGTCCTCGGTGTCCCGGAGCAGCGCGAGCAGTCGCCGCATGTCGCCGAGGGCAGCCGTGTTGGTGTCGACGATGACATCCAGGGCTTCACCCACCTGGGCGTCGTCCACGCCGAGCGTGCGACGTGCGCCGCGGGCCTGAAGCACGGTGACCGCAATGGCATGCGAGACGACGTCGTGCAGCTCACGCGCGATCCGGGATCGCTCGTCGGCAACCGCCTTGCGGGCACGTTCGGTCGACTCGATCACCAGCTCGGCGTTGCGGTCGTCGAGATGCCGCACCCGGTCGGCCCGGAGCCGGATGACGAGGCCCGCGGCCCATGGACCGCCGACGAACAACACGGCGAATGCGATGTCCCCGGGCTCGTACGACGCCTGCTGCTCGCTGGCAAGGAAGGCCACGATCACGACCAGCACGACCCCGGCGGCGATACCCGCCTCGACGCCGCGGGCGTAGCGGCCCATCGAGTAGAGCGCGATCGCCAGCACTGCAATCATGCCGAACGAGGTGTTCATGAACGAGGACACCAGCAACGAGATCGCCGCCATTCCCACGATCGCCAGCAGGCAGGCGACCACCGGGAGCCGGCGGCGCAGCGCGAGGGGGGCCGCGCACAGTAGCGCGGCTGCGTACGCGGTCGGCGGCGTGCCGTCGTGCCCGGCCAGCTCGACGACGAGGACCAGGAGCAGAACCACCGCGAGCGCGAGGTCGCCCCAGCGGGCGAACCATCGCCGAACAGTCACGAGGCAACGGTAGGGGCTCCGCCGCGCTCAGCGGGTCACCCCTGGGAATGAGCACGCGTCGTCCCCGGAGGTGACGGCAGATTCACCTGGGCGAGGGACGACGCGACGGCCCGCTCGGCTGAAGACTCCGAGGTGTCCAGTTCGTCGACAGAGAGGCCCGAAGACCATGACCGAGATCCGATCGACCACCCCGTCCCCAACCCAGACCGTTGCGGACCGGCCAAACACCGTCGGGCGCCGAGCCGGCATCGCGATCGGTGCCGCCACCCTGCTGATCGCTGCGACCATCGTCATCCTGAACGCGCATGATGCGGCGGAGATCGCGATCGTGCTCGGCGTGCTGGTACCGACCGCGATCCTCGTGTACGGGTTCCTGGTGCCCCGCTGCCTCGGCCGACCGAGCTCCGGTCCGGCGGCCCTCGTGCTCGGGATCCTGGCCGCCGGGCTGGTGGTGCCGGCATTCTGGTCGGGCCTGTCGCTCGTCCTCGGGGTGGCCGCGGTGCTGGTGGGCTCCTCGGGCCGGCACGGCCCGCACCGTGCCGGCTTGTGCGTCGCCGGCCTGGTGCTCGGCGCTCTGGCGACCTTCGGTTATGCGGCCTGGTATCTGCTCGACTGGCTCAGTTGATCCAGGTGGCTCGCCGGGTCAGGTCGGCTTCCACTGGCCGAGGATCCTGGTGCCCGGGATCGCAGGGACGCCGATCATCGGGGTCGATCTCAGGTCCTTCGCGATCCTCCGGAGCCCTTCCTGGCGACCTCGACGATCGGCGGACTGTCGAGATAGTCCAGCCCGGCGGCCGTGACGGCATCGCGCCAGCGCCGTGGCGTGTCGGCGAGCTCGTTCGCAGCCGGCTGACGCCGGACCGCGCGTACCCCCAACCGGGTGGCCTCCGCGACCACGGTGTCGATCTCGCTCAGCGGCCGGTAGACCGACAGCAGGTCGGCCGCGTCTGGCTTGCGACCGGACTCGGTCGCGTTCACAGCGTCATCCTGCAGGCGCAGCTCGACGACGTCGGTCGGCTCGGGGCCGCCGTACACGGTCACGCTCAGCCCGGCCCGGACGAGTGCCTCGGGCACGTCCGGATCCGGAAAGTCCTGCAGCACTACGTGTTTCACACCGCGCAGTAGCTCGATCGGGTCGGTCATGGCGATTCTCCTCCCAGGCCGACGCACGTCGGCAGCACGGCGACCGGAGCCGTCTCGTAGCCGATCACGTCCCGGGAAGGCGCGGAGAGAGACCCTACCCATGCACTGACTGTACGGCGGTCGCCCGGCTCAGCCGGCCTGGGAGGCGGGCCTGCTGCCGACCAGGGTGCCGAGCACCCCGTTCACGAAGGCCGGCGACTCGTCGGTGGACAGATCGGTGACCAGGGCGACGGCCTCGGAGATCGCGACCGCCTCGGGCAGACCGAGATCATCGATCTCGAAGACGGCGATCCGGAGCGTGTTGCGGTCGACCCGCGGCATCCGGGGCAGCGTCCAGCCACTCGCCAGCGCGCCGGCAATCCGGGCGTCGATCTCGGGCTGGTGCGCGACGACACCCTCGACCAGTGTCTTGGTGTAGTCGCGGACCGGCGGATCGCCGTCAGCACTCCGCTCGGCCAGGGTGGTCAGCGGGTCGGTGCCGCGCAGCTCCGCCTCGAACAGCACGTCGAGCGCGCGTTTGCGGGCCTTGCTGCGAGAGCTGTGCTGCTGGGAGCCGTGTTGAAGGGAAGTGGGCTGGTGGGGGCCCGGCTGGGGAGCGGGCACCTCAGATCCGGCCGAGGTAATCGCCGGTCCGGGTGTCGACCTTGACCTTCTCACCGGTGGTGAGGAACAGCGGGACCTGGATCTGCAGTCCGGTCTCGACGGTGGCGGGCTTCGTACCGCCCGTGCTGCGGTCGCCCTGCAGACCAGGCTCGGTGTAGGTGATCTCCAACTCGACGCTGGCCGGTAGGTCGATATAGAGCGGGTTGTCCTCGTGCAGCGCGACGGTGGCCATCTGGCTCTCGAGCAGGTAGTTCTTCGCATCACCGACGACCGCGTCCGGGATGGACACCTGCTCGTAGCTGCTGGTGTCCATGAAGACGAAGCCGTCGCCGTCGTGGTAGAGGTACTGCATCTCGCGCCGGTCCACGCTCGCGGTGTCGACCTTGGTGTCGGAGTTGAACGTACGGTCGACGACCTTCCCGGACAGCACATGCTTCAGCTTGGTCCGGACCACGGTGTTGCCCTTGCCGGGCTTGTGGTGCTGGAACCACACCACCGACCAGAGCTGGCCGTCGAGGTCCAGCACCATGCCGTTCTTCAGATCGTTCGTCGAGACCACGCGTACGTCACCTTTCACACGAGCCACCCAGGTTTCGGGGGCCGCCCAGGAAGCGGGCAGCGGCCCAGTCTAGACCACCGTGCGGAACCGCTTTCCGGCTCCGAAGGCCGAGGCCCGACCGGTAACTGTCGAGTTGGGGCGGCGACCGGCGGCGTGTCGGTGCCCCAAGTCGACACTTTCGGGAAAAGGGGGGCCGGGGCAGACCGGTCAGACCACCGAGAACCCGGGCGACAGGGCGCCGCGACCCGTGAGGGCCAGGATCAGCTCCGGCCCGCGTCCGAGCAGCACGGCGGTCTCGGCGGCGACGGTGGCGACCTCGGTCAGTGCCGCGACGCCGAACGCCGGATCCGGCAGACCGGCCGCGCGGGCGATGTCGAACCCGTGCACGACGAGCTCGAACGTCCGGGTCGGGAGATACGCGCTCAGCCGCATCCCGCCGGCGATGGTGGTGATGATCGGGTCGTCGTCCCGCTCGACCAGGGGCAGCACCCGATCGATGAGGTCTGCCACCGCCGCCGCCGGGTCGTCACCGAGCGCCAGACCGGCCTGGACCCCACGCTCGGTCACCGCGGCCGGGTCGGCGCTCAGCGCACTCCGGATCGCCAGGTAGTAGGCCGGCGCCGATTCCACCTGGACCCGCTCGGCGGGCTGGTTCAGATAGCTCTCCACGGTGATCAGCGACCGGCTGGCATGACCGACGAGCGAGCGCATCGACCAGTCGCCCAAGCCGGGACCCGCCCACTGGTCGGGCCCTATCCTGATCACGAGGTCCGCGTAGGCCACGGCAGCGTCGGCGAAGGTACTCACCTTGGCCACGGTACGGGCCGGTCGTAGGCTCGCCGGCATGGCCCGGAAGCCGCTCGTCCGCCGGATAGTCCGTCGAATCGCGCCTGGCGCACCCGTCGGCGAAGTGACCCGGCCGGCAGAGCGGGCGTACGAGGTCGAGGGCCCGGGTGGTCCGATCCCGGTGGTCGAGCAGGGCCCGACGACCGACCCCGGGAGACCGGCCGTTGTGATCGTGCACGGCGGGACCGGCGACCTGACGGCCTGGACGGGCGTGGCGGACCGGTTGGCCGGGGAGTTCCGGGTGCTGCGGTACACCCGGCCGACCTACCGCTGGCGGCCGGCCCCGCGCGGTGCGGCGGCAGCGACCGCCGAGGTCGCCGATGCCGCGGCCGTCGCCCGGAGCGTCGGCGGACCCGTCCTGATGGTCGGCCATTCGTCCGGTGCCGTCGTCGCCCTGCAGACCGCATTGGTCGATCCGGAAGCGTTCGCCGGGCTGGTGCTGTACGAGCCACCACTGGGTGCGACCCACACACCGGCCGGTCGGAAGGCGCTCCGCCGAGCCCGGGCCGCGGTCGATCATGGACGGCCCGTCGCCGCGATGCGGATCCACCTGACCGAGTTCGTTCGGCTGCCGTGGCTGATCTGCGTGCCGATCACCGTGCTGCCGCCCGCCCGGAGGTTCTTCGGCGGCTTCGCGGACGGCCAGATCGCCGACAACGAGATGCTGGACTCGCTGCCGACGGGGGTAGAGCGCTTCGCCACGCTCGAGCTACCGGTAGTGCTGATCACCGGCGAGAAGAGTCCGGCTCACCTACGCGACCGCTCCGACCGGCTCGCGGCCGTGCTACCGAATCCGCCGGAGCGGGTCGAGCTGGCCGGCCAGGGCCACGGTGCGAACCTCGGCGCGCCCGATGCGGTGGCCCAGATCGTCGCTCATGCCGCTTCGGTGGGCAAGATCTGACGACTGCGGCCCCAATCGACCGGTCAGGCTGCGATCCCGGCGAACGCCTCGCGCAGCAGCTCCGGCGACGGCCCGGCCAGAATGGACGCCTCCGCCAGCCCGTCCAGCACGACGAAGCGCAGCGTCGAGCCTCGGGTCTTCTTGTCCACCGCCATCCCCGCCAGCAGGTTGTCGAACGCATCACCGTCGTACGTCGTCGGCAGGCCGAGCCGGCGCAGGATCGCTCCGTGCCGATCGGCCGTCGGCGCATCCAGCCGGCCGGCCAGTCGGGACAGTTCGGCGACGTACACCATGCCGACGCTGATCGCCTCACCGTGCCGCCAGCGGTAGTGCTCGCGGCGCTCGATCGCGTGCCCGAGAGTGTGCCCGTAGTTCAGCAACTCGCGGCCGGTCACCCGGCCGACCGAGGTGGACTCGCGCAGGTCTCCGGAGACCACGCCTGCCTTGACCCGGATCGACCGCTCGATCAGCTCGCGGAGCACCGCCGAGGTCGGATCGCGGGCGATGTCGGGATCGGCTTCGACCAGCTCCAGGATCCGTGGATCGGCGATGAAGCCGCACTTCACCACCTCGGCCAGCCCGCCGGTCAGCTCCGCGGCCGGCAGCCCGGCCAGCAGATCGAGATCGACGAGCACGCCGCGCGGCTCCCAGAACGCGCCAACGAGGTTCTTGCCCTCCGGGATGTTGATGCCGGTCTTGCCGCCCACCGCCGCATCCACCATCGCCAGGACCGAAGTCGGGATCGTGATCAGACCCACCCCCCGCAGCCAGCTGGCCGCGACGAAACCAGCCAGGTCGGTCGTCGCTCCCCCGCCCAGCCCGACCACGACATCGGAGCGGGTGAAGCCGGCGGTGGCGAGCTACCGACCAGCAGCGGGCCAGGACCTCCGCGGTCTTGGCCGCCTCGGCGTCCGGTACGTCTACCCGGACGACCTCGAATCCGGCCTGCTCCAGCAGGCTGGTGACGTGTGCCGCGGTCGCGATCAGGGTCGGCGGGTGGATGATCGCCACCCGCTGCGCGCCCTCGACCAGCCCCGGAAGCCGGTCGAGCACGCCGTGGCCCACGACGACGTCGTACGGCCGTTCGGCCCGGACCTCGATCAGCGTGTGGCCACTCACGGTGTCTCCGCCAGCTGCTCCACGATCAGGTCCACCACCAGCTCGGGCGGTACGTCGTCGGTGTCCACCGACTGGGTGGCCACCTCGGCGTACAGCGGCCGGCGCTGAGCCAGCAGCTGGACCAACCGGCCGCGGACGTTGCCGAGCAGGAGCGGACGCGCGGTGTTCAGCCCGACCCGCGACGCCGCCTCGCCGGCCTCGACCCGCAACCAGACCACGTGGTGCCCGCGTAGCGCGGACCGGGTGGCGGCGGAGAGCACCGCGCCGCCGCCCAGCGCGAGCACGCCCGGAACGTCGAGCAGCTCGGCGGTCGTCGCCTCCTCGAAGGCCCGGAAGACCGCCTCACCGTCGTCGGCGAAGATCTCCGCGACGCTGCGCCCGACCCGGTCCTCGATCACCGTGTCGACGTCGGTGAACGGCACCGCCATCCGCTCCGCCAGCAGGGGTCCGACGGTCGACTTGCCCGAGCCGGGCGCGCCGACCAGGACGACATTCGCACTCACCGGCTGCTCGCCTCGGCCCGTACCGTCTCGTCGGACAGCGCGCCGAGCGCCAACCCGCGGCCGGCGATGTCGGCCAGGTAGCTTTCCCAGTTCCGCCGGGTCTCCCCGACCGAGTCGCCGCCGAACTTCTCCAGCGCTGCGTCGGCCAGCACCAGCGCGACCATCGCCTCGGCCACCACACCGGCCGCCGGAACGGCGCAGACATCGGAGCGCTGGTGATGCGCGACGGCCGCCTCGCCGGTGCTCGTGTCGATCGTCCGCAGCGCCCGCGGCACGGTCGCGATCGGCTTCATCGCGGCCCGGACCCGGAGCACCTCGCCGGTGCTCATCCCGCCCTCGGTGCCGCCCGACCGGCCGGACACCCGGGCGATCCCGTCGGCACCCTGACCCGTCCGAGCCGGCACGATCTCGTCGTGGGCCAGGCTGCCGCGGGTCCGGGCCAGCTCGAACCCGTCACCCACCTCGACCCCCTTGATCGCCTGGATCCCCATCAGCGCGCCGGCCAGCCGCGCGTCGAGCCGGCGGTCGCCCATCACGTGCGAGCCGAGCCCGGGCGGTACGTTCCAGGCCACCACTTCGACCACCCCGCCGAGCGTGTCGCCGGACTTCTGGCAGTCCTCTACCTCGGTCGAGCATCCGGGCCGCGGTTGCCGGGTCGAAGCAGCGCAGCGGGTCGTCGTCGATGGCACCGAGATCGGCGTACGTCGGCAGCAGGCCGGCGGGCGCCCGGACCGGGCCGAGCTCGATGACGTGGCTGAGGATCTCCACGCCGTACGCCTGCCGCAGGAACGCGGCGGCCACCGAGCCGATCGCGACCCGGGCCGCGGTCTCCCGGGCGCTCGCCCGCTCCAGGATCGGCCGGGCCTCGTCGAAGTCGTACTTCTGCATGCCGACCAGATCGGCATGACCGGGCCGCGGCCTGGTCAGCGGGGCATTCCGGGCCTGCTCGGCCAGGATCTCGGCGGCCACCGGATCGGCCGACATCACGGTCTCCCACTTGGGCCACTCCGTGTTGCCGACCTGGATGGCGATCGGGCCGCCCTGGGACTCGCCGTGCCGGACCCCGCCGAGGATCGTGACCTGATCGGCCTCGAACTTCATCCGCGCCCCGCGACCGAATCCGAGCCGGCGCCGGGCCAGCGCGCCGGCGACGTCGTCGGTGGTGATCCGGACATGCGCCGGCAGCCCCTCCAGGGTCGCGACCAACGCCGGCCCGTGCGACTCACCCGCCGTCAACCATCTGAGCACCGGGCAAGTCTTCCATGTCCGGCGCCCGGGCCCGGATGTCGTCCGCTCGCCGGAAACCTCGCACTCCTCCCGACGCCTTGCACCACGTACACGGGGTGCAGACCGTCGCAAAGGGTGCAAAGTTGGGCGCCGGCGACGCACGAGCCTGCCTCAGGCGCAGCGGAGCGAGGCTTGCCGAGCGGAGCAATATATCCCCGTGGAAGCCCTGTTGCTCGTCGTACTGCTGGGGACGACCGTGCTGGTCGGGACGGCGATCGGCGGCCGCTACAGCGTGGCGCCGCCGGTGCTGCTGATCGTCTTCGGCGCGCTGCTGGCCATCGTCCCCGCTCTGGCGCACGTGACCCTGCCGTCGGAGGCCGTGCTGCTGCTCTTCCTGCCGCCGATCCTGTACTACGAGAGCCAGAACACCAGCCTGCGCGAGATCCGGGCGAACCTCCGGGGCATCCTGCTGAGCGCGATCGTGCTGGTGATCGCCACCATGATCGCCATCTCGTACGCCCTCCAGGCCGTCGGCGTACCGGCCACCGCTGCCTGGATCCTCGGCGCGGTGCTGGCCCCGACCGACGCCGCGGCCGTCGCCGGCCTGGCGAAGCGGATGCCCCGCCGGACGCTGACCACGCTGCGCGCGGAGAGCCTGGTCAACGACGGGACGGCGCTGGTGCTGTTCGGGATCGCGCTCGCCATGCTCGGCGGTCAGCAGCTGCCCGCCGCGCCGGAGGTCGCCGGGCTCTTCGTCTGGTCCTTCGTGGGCGGCATCCTCGCCGGCGCGCTGACCGGCACGGTGATCGTGCTGATCCGCCGCCGGATCGACCACACCCTGATCGAGGGCGGGCTGTCCGTGCTCACCCCGTTCGTCGCGTTCGGACTCGCCGAGCTCCTCCACGCCAGCGGTGTGGTCGGCGTGGTCGTCGCGGGCCTGATCCTGTCCTACTACGGGCCGCGGGTGATCCGGGCGCGGTCGCGGTTCTGGGCGTTCGCGTTCTGGGATCTGTCGACGTTCCTCCTCAACGGCAGCCTGTTCGTGCTGGTCGGTATGCAGGTGCCGCAGGCGATCCACGGCATCGACGGCACCACCATCGGGCACGCGCTGCTGATCGCGCTGCTGGCGGCCGCGGTGACCATCGTCGTCCGGCTGGTCTGGGTCCACGTCACCGCCGGGGTGATCCGGCTGGTCGACCGGCGGGAGTCGCAACGGGCCCGCCGGGTGAACTGGAAGGTCCGCACCGCATCCGGCTGGGCGGGCTTCCGGGGTGCGGTCTCGCTGGCCGCCGCCCTCGCGGTGCCGAGCGTGCTGGCCGACGGGACGCCGTACGCCGACCGCAACCTGATCGTCTTCACCACGGTCACCGTGATCGTGGTGACCATCCTCGTCCAGGGCCTCACCCTGCCGTACGTCCTGCGCTGGGCCGGGCTGACGGACGGCGATCAGGAGCGCGATGCCGAGACCCGGAATGCGCGGCTGAAGGCGACGGAGGCGGCCCTGACTGCCCTACCCGAGGTGGCCGCAGACGTCGGTGCGCCCCACGAGATGGTGGACCGGCTGCGGAGCGAGTACGAGGACCACCTCGAGCAGCTGCGCGCCGAGGGCGCGGACGGCGACCGCGACCAGGCTGCCGTGCGCTACGAGCAGCAGGAGCACGAGCTGCGGCTGGCCGTGCTGCAACGCAAGCGGGACGCCGTCACCGGGCTGCGCGACGCCAACCGGATCGACGACTACGTGCTGCGGGATCTGCAGGCTGGCCTGGACGTCGAAGAGCTCCGCCTTCTCGGCCCTGTCACGGAGTGATGGCTCCGCTCGGTTCTGACTGCTCCGCTCGGTTCTGACAGCTCCGCTCGGCAAGCCTCGCTCCGCGCTCCGCTGCGCTTCGGGCCCGCTCGTTTCTGACTGCTCCGCTCGGCAAGCCTCGCTCCGCGCTCCGCTGCGCTTCAGGCCCGCTCGTTCGTCGGTTCTGGTGAAACGGAAAGACGTGTTTCACCAGAACCTCCTGCACTCGTGGGCGCGCAGCGTCGGTCCTGGTCGAGTCAGCCGGCGAGGGCGAGGCGACCGGCTCGGAGCATGATCTCGGGATCGAGGGTGTGGCCGGTGAACAGCTCGAACTGCAGGACGGCCTGGTGGACCAGCAGGTCGAGCCCGCTCAGCACCAGTCGGCCACGCGCTTCGGCGGCCGCCGACAGCGCGGTCGGCCAGGGGTCGTAGATCACGTCGAACACCACCGGCGCACAGGCCGCCGCTCGCTCGGCGAGCGCGTCGGCGGCACCGGCGACCGCTGTCGAGACGACCAGGTCGACGGCCGGGAGCTTGTCCGACCAGTGCTGAACCGTCAGCTCGACGCCGAGCGCGTCGGCGAGCGGGCGGAGCGGCTCGGCCCGTTCGACCGTACGAAGCACCAGCGTCACTCGGCGCGCGCCTAGCCGGCTCAACGAAGCCAGCGCGGCTCGCGCGGTTCCCCCGCCCCCCAGCAGCACCGCCGACCCGATCCGATCGACACCGGCCGCACGGACCGCGTTCACCATCCCGTCGACGTCGGTGTTGTGGACCCGGTGCATGCCGCTCGAGTGGTCGAAGACCAGCGTGTTCGCCGCGCCGACCAGCGCGGCCAGCTCGTCCGGGCGGCCGACGTCGAGCGCCGCCAGCTTGAGCGGCATGGTCAGACTGAGCCCGCGCCAGCTGTCGTCGCAGACGGTGACGAACCCGGCCAGGTCGTCCGAGCCGACCTCGTACCGGTCGTAGCTCCAGTCGCCCAGCCCGAGCGCCGCGTACCCGGCCCGGTGTAACGCCGGCGACAGCGAGTGCTCGATCGGTGAACCGAGCACGGCGCAGCGATGAATCTGCCCCGACACGCGGAGATCAGACACGCGAGGGTCAGCTGTCGCACTTGCCGGGGTTCGCGCCACACCAGGCGACGAACTCCTGCCGGTACTTCTCGAACTCCTGCGGCGTGTCGGCGAACTTGGTCTCCCCGGTGTCGTAGTTCACCGTGACGAAATACAGCCACTTGCCGCGCGGCGGGATTCGCCGCCGCCTCGAGCGCGGCCTTGCCGGGCGACGAGATCGGGCCGGGCGGCAGACCCTTGTGGTTGTAGGTGTTGTACGGCGACGGGTTCGCCCGGTCCTGCGGCGTGGTGGTGTTGGTCTTCAGGTTCCCGGCGTAGATCACCGTCGAGTCGAGACCGAGGTTCATGCCCTTGTCAAGCCGGTTGTAGATCACCCGCGCGGCCTTCGGCCCGTCGTCGGGATTGCGGATCTCGCGCTCCAGGATGCTGGCCACGACGAGCACCTGCTCCGGGCTGCGGTGCAGCTTCTTCGCCTGGCCGACGAGATTCACGTCGGCGGCCACCGACTTGTATTCCTTGACCATCTGCTGCAACGTCGAGGTGGCGGTCGCCTCGGAGGTCAGCTCGTAGGTGTCCGGGAACAGCACCCCCTCGGGGTTGTTGCCGGCATAGCGCGGCAGTCCGAGGCTCTTGGTGTTCTTCAGGGCCGCCTGGTACTGGGCCCTCGGGATCTTGGTGCCGGCCACCAGCGCGTCGAGCTGCTGGGTGAGCCGGAGACCTTCCTTGATGGTGAACTGGACCTTGACGCGTGACTCGCCCGGATTGATCAGAAGTGCCAGTGCGTCCTTGGCGGCCATCTGCGTCTTCATGATGTAGCGGCCCGCCTGGACGCTGGTGGCCCGTGCCTCACTCTGCACCGCCGCGTCCCACGCCTTGGTGGACTTGATCACATCGGCGCCGACCAGGATGCCGCCGATCTGGTCGAGCGAAGCGCCGTCGGGCACCGTCACCGTGACCGCGGCCTTGCCTGCTCCCGTGTAGTCCGGGACCTCGCCGAAGCTGGAGATGAACTCGTGCGCCCGGTCGAAGAGGAAGTAGCCACCGAACACCAGGACGCCGAGCGCGACGATGACGGCCAGGCAACCCTTGCCCTTGTGGACGAACTCCTTGCCGGGGCTCGGCTTGACCTCGGGGTCGAGGATCTGCGTCACGCGGCGGGCTCCTCGGGTTCGTTCGGTCGCTGGATCGGGGGCCGAATAGCCCCCACCTAGGGGCGTCAGTCAGACGGCACTGTCGGAGATACTAACTCCCCGGGCGGAAATCCTAGGTTTCGTTCGGTCGTCAGGGCGTGTTCCAGGATGCTGACGGCGGCCGCCGCATCGATCCGCGAGCGCTGCTCCCGACTGGTACGGCCGGCCTCGCGTAGTCGCCGAGCCGCGTCGACGGTGGTCAGTCGCTCGTCCACCAGCCGGACGGAAAACCACGCCCCCGGGCGTACGTCCGGTGCCGGTTGCCGGGTCGCTGACCGGTCCGCCAGGGCTTGCGCCCGCGCCCGGATCTTGGTCGCCGCCGGGCCCTCGCCGCCGGACAGGCTGCGCGGCAACCCGACCACGATCTCGATCGGCTCGTACTCGCTGGCCACGGCCAGGATCCGGTCCAGCTCGCCGTCCCCGGCCGGGATCGTGTCGAGCGGGAACGCCAGCGTGCCGGCCGGGTCGCAGGCCGCCACCCCGATCCGCGCGTCGCCGAGATCGAGGGCCAGCCGGACCCCCTCACGCACGATGCCGCCCGCCCTTTCCGGAAAGTGTCGGGTTGCGACACCGACACGCCGGGCGCGGATGTCGCAACCCGACAGTTTGCGGAAGGGCCGGTCGGCCGGTCATCGTCGCGACCGGTCGCCGCGGGGGCGTCACGAGGACTGCAGGACGTGCCCGATCGCGTGCTCGATCGCGGTCAGCGCGGCGCCTGCCTGCGACCCGTCGCTGCCGCCGCCCTGGGCGATGTCGTCCTTGCCGCCGCCGCGACCGCCGAGCGCCTCCGAGCCGGCCCGGACCAGGTCGCCGGCCTTCAGCCGCCGGTCACGAGCCCCGGCGGTCGTCACGACGACCAGGCTCGGCTTGTCGCGAGTGCCGCCGACGACGGCGACCACCGCAGCGCGCGCCGCGACGCGATCCCGGACCGCCAGCGCCAGCGAGCGCAGATCGTTCCCGCCGACCCCGTCGGCCTGGTGGGAGAAGAACTCCACGCCCCACATCTCGTGCCCGCGGGCGACGATCGGGTCGACCAGGGTCATCAGGTTCGCGGACTTCAAGGAGGCGATCTCCCGCTCCGCCTCCTTGAGCTGCGCGACCATCTTCGCCACCCGGTCCGCCAGCTGGTCCGGCTGCACCCTGAGCGTGTCGGCCAGCCCGTGCACCAGCGATCGCTCCTTGGCCAGCTGGGAGAACGCGTCGTGCCCGACGAACGCCTCGATCCGCCGGATCCCGGACCCGACACTCGCCTCGGCGTTCACCGCGAGCAGCCCGACCTGCGAGGTCTGTGCCACGTGCGTACCGGCGCACAGCTCCCGCGACCAGCCCTCGCCCATGTCGACCACCCGGACGATGTCGCCGTACACCTCGCCGAACAGTGCCATCGCGCCGAGGGCCTTTGCCTCGGCCAGCGGCATCAGGCTCGCGCTGACCCCGTAGTCCGAGCGGATCGCGACGTTGGACAGGTTCTCGATCTCCGCGCGCTGGTCGTCGGAGACGCCGTGACCCCAGGAGAAGTCGAGCCGCATGTACCCCGGCCGGTTGTACGACCCCGCCTGCAGCGCGGTCGGCCCGAGGATCTGGTGCAGCGCCTCGTGGATGACGTGCGTCGCCGAGTGCGCCTGGCAGGCGCCGAGTCGCCAGTCGCGGTCGACCTCGGCGTCCAGCGCCAGCCCCGTGCGCAGCTCGCCGGACGCGACCGTCGCCTTGTGCACGATCAGTCCCTTGACCGGCCGCTGCACGTCGGTCACGTCGAGCTCGACCTCGGCGGAGAAGATCCGGCCGTGGTCGCCGGACTGGCCCCCGGACTCCGGGTAGAACGGGGTCTCGTCCAGGATCAGCTCGACCTCCTGGCCGGGCTGGGCGCTGTGGACGAGCTCGCCGTCGACCACGATGCCGCGGACCGTCCCGCCGGAGCCGAGGGTGTCGAAGCCGAGGAACGGGGTCTCGCCCAGCGCCCGCAGCTCGGTATAGACCTCGGTATTGACCCCGCTGCCCTTCTTGGCCTTGGCGTCCGCCTTGGCCCGGGACCGCTGCTCCTGCATCAGCGTCCGGAAGCCCGCTTCGTCGACGCTCAGGCCCTGCTCGGCCGCCATCTCCAGGGTCAGGTCGATCGGGAAGCCGTACGTGTCGTGCAGCTGGAACGCCTTGTCCCCGCTCAGCGTCTGCGCAGCCGGAACGCCGGACGTTGCCGACGGCCAGGTCGAACATCGACGTACCCGCGGTGAGGGTGTGCAGGAACGCCTCCTCCTCGGAGCAGGCGATGTCGCTGATCCGGGCGAAGCCGGAGTCCACCTCCGGATAGGACGCCTTCATCGCGTCTCGGCTGACCGGGAACAGCTCGGCGAAGGTCGGCTCCTGCACGCCGAGCAGCCGCATCGAGCGGACCACCCGCCGCAGCAGCCGGCGCAGGACGTACCCGCGGGCCTCGTTGCCGGGGCTGACCCCGTCGTTGATCAGCATCAGCCCGGACCGGACGTGGTCGGCGACCACCCGAAGGCGTACGTCGTCCGCGTGGTTCGCGCCGTACGTCTTGCCCGAGATCTCGGCGGCGCGGGCGATGACCGGGAAGACCTCGTCGATCTCGTACAGGTTGTCGACCCCCTGCAGCAGGTAGGCCGTCCGCTCCAACCCCATCCCGGTGTCGATGTTCTTCCGGGGCAGGTCGCGGACCACGTCGAAGTCGTCCTTGGCCCGGACCGCGGACAGCTCCTCCTGCATGAAGACCAGGTTCCAGATCTCCAGGAACCGGTCCTCGTCGACGACCGGGCCGCCGTCCGGACCGAACTCCGACCCACGGTCGACGTAGATCTCGCTGCACGGGCCGCCGGGACCGGGGATGCCCATGTGCCAGTAGTTGTCGAGCAGACCGCGGCGCTGGATCCGCTCCTCCGGCAACCCGGCGATGCTGCGCCAGAGCGCGGCCGCCTCGTCGTCGGACTCCAGCACGGTCACCCAGACCTTGTCGGGGTCGAAGCCGAGGAAGCCGGCCTCCTGTGTGCCGGTGACCAGCTGCCAGGCGTAGCTGATCGCCTCGGCCTTGAAATAGTCGCCGAAGGAGAAGTTGCCGTTCATCTGGAAGAACGTGCCGTGCCGGGTGGTCTTGCCGACCTCCTCGATGTCGAGGGTCCGGACGCACTTCTGGACGCTCGTGGCGCGGTCGAACGGAGGCTGTTCGACGCCGGTGAAGTACGGCTTGAACGGGACCATGCCGGCGTTCACGAACAGCAGGGTCGGGTCGTTGTAGAGCAGCGGCGCGCTCGGCACGACTTCGTGCCCACGAGAGGAGTAGAAGTCGAGGAACCGGCGCCGGATCTCGGCGGTTTTCATCTGGGTTGTTCCTTGCGTCTGATGTTGCGAACGATGGGTGCTGGTCGGTCGAGCCCGGCGGTCAGGCCGGATCGGACAGGCCGAGCGCTCCGGGGGCTGCTTCCGGGTCGTTCAAGACCGCACGCAGCTCCTCCTCGCGCTCGGCCATGGCAGCTCGAAGCCGGACGACGAAGTCCTGGCACCGACTCGCTCACCCCGTGCGCTGAGTCCGATGACACGCTGAGCCAGGGCCTGCGGGGTCGCCTGCTGCCAGCAGCTGACGACCCTTGACGATGACGAAGACTGTGACGCCGGCTCCGACGGCGACCCAGAACACTCTGCGCACGACTCAGCCCTTCTTCCGGCGCGGAGTGCTGCCGTCGCCGCCGCGAATCGCCTTGCGGACCCCGTACGTGAACGCGGCCGTCTTCACCAGTGGACCACCCAGCGTCGCCGAGAACAATGTCGTCAGCTGGGCGGCGTTCTGGCTGACCACGGTCGCGTTCCGGGTCACGGTGGAGGCGTCCTCGGTGACCAGGCTGAGCTTCTCCAGCTCGGCGTTCGTGGCCCGTACGGTGCCCTGCAGCTCGGTCAGGATCGGCACCGACTCGTGCCCGACGTCGCGGACCGCCAGCCGCACCTCTTCGAGCACCCGACCGAGCTTGAGCAGCGGCACGGCCGCAAACGCCACCAGCGCGACGAAGGCGATGGCGGCGATCAGGCCGGCGATCTCCCCTGCGGTCATCGGACTCCTCGTTTGTGCTCATGACGTGCTCTGATCGTGCGCAGATGACCCTACCCTGCGCCGGCCGCCCGCCCGCCGGAGTAATACCCCGCCCCCCATTCCGGGAACTGTCGGTTTGGGACAGCGACACGCCGGTGTCGGCTGTCGCAACTCGACAGTTCTCGGAATGGGTGGGCCGCGCCGGGCAGGGGATCGAGCGGGGTCGGCGGGTCAGTCGTCGGCGCCGCGGGCGATCAGGGCGTCACCGAGGGCGTCGGCCTGGCGGAGAGAACGGACCACGAACGGGACGGCGAACGCGCGAAGGCTGATCAGTCCGCGAGCACGCTGAGCGTCTCTGATCTGGGTCGCGATCTCGACCACGACGGGTACGCAGCGGATGCCGAGCGCGACCATCAGCCCGAGCCGGTCGGGATCGAGACCGACCCCGCGGAGCGGCCCGGCGACCGCGACCACGACGTCGACCAGCGCGGTGGTCCGGGTGGTCAGGGTGACCAGCGCGGCGAGCAGCACGAGTACGACGATGCGTGCCGGTGACCGTGGCCGCCCGCTGCCAGCCGGACCAGCGCCAGCTGGAGGACGAGAGTGACGGCGAGTAGCAGCCAGAGCGGTTTCAGCTGCCGGAGCACGACGCGCAGTCCGAGGCCGGCCACCGGGTAGCCGGCCAGCACGACGACCAGGGCGACCGCGATCTGCCAGGGTCGGTCGAGCCAGATCGCGAGGGCGCCGAGCAGGAACAGCGCGACGAGCTTGACGCCGGCCGGAAGTCGGTGGATCGGCGAGCGGCCGGGGACGTACAGGCCGATCACGGGAGATCCGGGTCGATCATGGGAGATCCTGGCCGATCACGGGGGGCCGGGCCGATCATGGGAGATCCGGGGCGATCGTGGGGCCGATCGTGGGGCCGATCATGGGACCGGCTCCTGACTCATCAGCCGCCGGTAGTGCGCGACCGCCTCGGCGCGGGCCGCATCGGCGACCAGCCGGGCGTCGTCGAAGACGAGCACCCGGTCGTACGCCGTCGAGCAGATCGAGGTCGTGGGTGACCAGCACGACCTGCTGCGGGAGGCCGTCGACGACCGCGGCGATCCGGCGGGTGTTGCGCAGGTCGAGCAGGGTGGTCGGCTCGTCGAGGACCAGCAGGTCGGGCTCGGTGACCAGGACCGAGGTGAGCGCCAGCAGCTGCTTCTGGCCACCGGACAACAGGTGCGCGGGATGGTCGGCGTGATCGGCCAGACCGGCCCGGCCAGCGCCGTCGCCGACCCGTCGCTGCACCTGGTCCGTCGGCAGCTTCAGCCGGCGCAACCCGAAGGCCACGTCCTCGGCGACCGTCGGCATGACGATCTGGGCGTCCGGGTCGGTGAAGCAGAAACCGACCCGGCGCCGGATCGCTCGCGCGTCGCGGACGGTGTCCAGTCCGTCGATCCTCACCCGGCCCTGCGCCGGCACCACGAGCCCGTTCAGCAGCCGGGCGAAGGTGGACTTGCCCGACCCGTTGGCGCCGATCACACCGATCCGGCGCTCGGCGAGGGTGAGGTCCAGTCGCGGAGCACGATCCGCTCGCCGAACCGGTGGGTCACCCCGCTGATCTGGATCAGCATGCCGACTCCGTCGACGGGCCGCTCAGCACGAGCGGACCACCATCGCGACGCCCTGCCCGCCCCCGACGGCAATGGCCGCGAGGCCGTACGCACCGAGGCGCGGGACACGGACCAGCTGACTGAACAGTCGCACCAGCAGCACGGCGCCGGACGCGCCCCACGGATGACCGAGCGCGATCGCGCCGCCCTGCGGGCAGACCCGCTCGGGATCGAGCCGGAGCGCGCGGCAGCAGGCCAGGACCTGGCCGGCAAACGCCTCGTTGAGCTCGATCACGTCCACATCGTCCAGCGTCAGGCCGCTGCGTTCCAACACCTGCTCGGTAGCCGGGACCAGGCCGAGGCCGGGCCGGTCGGTCGGTACGCCCGCGGTCGCGGTCGCGACGATCTCCAACCCGGCCCGTCCCCAGCGGGCGTGAGTCTCGGCGTCGACCACCACGACCGCCGCCGCCCCGTCGTTGATCCCACAGGAGTTGCCGAGGGTGGCTGACCCGTCCGGCCCGAACGCAGGGGCGAGCCGGGCCAGGCGGTCAGCGGTCAACCGGGGGCTCGGTCGCTCGTCGGCGGTCAGCCCGCTGACGGGAACGAGCTCTTCGGCGAAGTCTCCGGCCGCCGCGGCCGCGACCGCGCGGGCATGAGAGCGGGCGGCGTAGCTGTCCTGCTCATCGCGGGTGACTCCGTGGTCGGCGGCCAGCCGGTCGGCGGCGACCCCCATCTCCGGGTCCGGCATATCCAGGGGCGCGAACGGCGCACGCAGGTAGCGGCGCGGCGGCCCGTCGCCGACCGGCGGCCAGAACCGCCATGGCGCGGTGGAAGCAGACTCGACCCCGCCGGCGAACACGATTCCGCCTCGCGCGGCGACCTGGTCGGCGGCGAGCACGACCGCGGCCAACCCGCTGCCGCACTGCCGGTCGACGGTCAGCGCCGGCACGCTGACGGGAAGACCGGCAGCAAGACCGGCCACCCGGGCCACGTCGCCGCCCGGACCCATGCAGTTACCGAGAATCACCTCGTCCGGAGTGGGGTGCTCGAGCCTCGCCGCGAGCTCCGCCAGCACCGGAGCCGCCAGCTCGGCGGCCGTCACGCCACGGAGCGCACCACCCTGGCGCCCGATCGGGGTCCGCAGCGCCTCGACGATCACCGGCCGCCCACGGCCAGTTCCGGTCACGCCTCGGTCCAAGCGAGAGTGTCGCCTCGCCGAGTGTCCGGAAACGACGCCGACACGCCGACAAACGTGCACAACCTGGGGTCGAGTGTCCACTTCGGTTCTGAGATCACTCGGACCCACCTACCCGCCTGCCGACATCCGTCGACGGAGCGAGCTCGGCGGCGAGGCCGGCGCGATCCACCTTGCCGGCGTCGGTCAGCGGAAGGTCGGCGCGGACGTACCAGCGCCGTGGCCGGCCGGCTCCGAGATCCATGGCGGCGTGGCGGACGGGACCGAGGTCCGCCTCGTCGGTGAGCATCCCGACGACCACCGCCCCGAGGGTCGGGTGCGGCACGCCGACGACCGCCAGCTCACCGCGGATCACCGGGCGCAAGACCGCCTCGATGTCGGCGATCAGCACGGTCGCACCCCCGGTGGTGATCGCGTCGGGACGTCCGTCGACGACGACCCGGTCACCGTCCAGGCGGCCCCTGTCACCGACCGTGCCAAAGCCGTCCGCGCCGATCCTCAGCGGGCCGGCCTCCGCGCGATCGTCCGGGGGTCCTGGCTCCTGCGCTGCCCCGCCACCCGGGCCCTCTGGAAACTGTCGACTTGGGGCAGGTGTCATCGGCGTGTCGATGTCGCAACCCGACAGTTTCCGGGAGGGGCGACCGGGGCTGCCGGTGCGGGGTGCGGAGATAGCCGCTGGCCAGATAGGGCGACCGTACCCAGATCTCGCCGTCCCGGACCTCGATGTCGACGCCGGGGAAGGGCCGCAGCTCGTCCCGATCGGGGCCCCAGGCGACGAAGGACAGCTCCGCCGCCCCGTAGTAGTGGGCGACCCGCGCTCCGGCTTCCTCGGCCCGCAGCCGGAGCGAGGGGTCCAGCGCGTCGCCGGCGACCACGACGGTACGTCCTCGGAGGTCCGCGCCCGCGTCCAGCAGCCGGCGCAGGCCGGCCGGGGTGAGCTGGGCATGCGTGGCCGTAGCTAGTGACTCCACCCGGGTGGCCCCGGCGGCGGCCGCATGGACCGCGGCGAACAAGTTCATGGTCGCCGTCAGCGGTCCCGGGATCCAGACCCGGGACGTCGACGACAGGTCGGTCAGCCGGGCGACCGCCTCGAAGGAATCGGTCCAGGAGCGCGTCGAGCGGACGACCACCCGGGCCGGCCCGGACGTACCCGAGGTCGGTAGGGCCAACCGGCCGCCGGCCGCGGCGACCTCGCCGAAGGCCACGACCGGATCGTCAGCGTCCAGCACCGGCACCGGCTCGCGCATCCCAACCCTCATGCCCATCCTGTGCTCACCGCCCATCCCCCACCTCCTCCGCCTCCTCAATCCTCCGCACTCACGACGTCCGCGCTCGCCACGTCAGGAAACTGTCGGGTTGCGACGCCGGCCGTCGGCGTGTCGCTGTCCCAAGTCGACAGTTTCCGGAAGGGGTGGGGTCAGGGGCGGGCGGGTCAGGCGGCTGGGACGCGGTCGCGGCGGCGGGCCGAACCGAGCAGACCCGGATAGGCCGCGTGGACGCCCTTGGCGATCAGGGCCGCGATCACCGCCTTCACGATGTCGCCAGGGATGAAGACCAGCACCGGCAGCGGTGACAGGCCGGTGACCAGCATGAAACCGACGGCACCGAAGACATACAGCACGCCGACCCCGCCGAGCAGGGCGGCCGCGATCCCCCAACCGAGCCGGTACCGCCCGTCCCGGCAGAACCGTTCGGTGAACCAGCCCACCGCGTACGCCGCGAACGGGAAGCCGAACACGAAGCCGGCGCTCGGGCCCACGAACACTCCGAGGCCGCCGCGGCCGCCGGACAGCAGCGGCAGCCCGACCGCAACCAGACCGACGAACAGCAGCAGCGACCAGAATGCGCGCCGCGCTCCGAGTACAAGTCCGGCCAGCATCACGCCGAGGGTCTGGGCGGTGATCGGGACCGGGATGATCGGCAGCGGGATCGGCGGGATCAGTCCGAGCGCGGCGACGATGCCGGCGAACACCGCGATCTGAGCAAGATCGCGGACCGGTCGGCGGGCGACGGTGCGGGCCATGGATCCTGCTTTCTCCGGTCGGACGGGGAACGGGCGTGCGCGAGTCTACGGAAATCCGCGTGACGATCTCGTGTCATGTCTCGGCCGAGATCGGCTCACTGCCGGCCGAGCAGTTCCTCGATCCGGGCCAGCCGGACGACCATTGCCGCCTCGGCGCCGTGGTCGGTCGGCTCGTAGTAGCGGGCGTCGGCGAGTTCGTCCGGCAGATACTGCTGACCGGCGATGCCGTGCGGGTGGTCGTGCGCGTACTGATAGCCCTGACCGTGGCCGTAGGTCTTCGCGCCCGGATAGTGCGCATCCCGCAGGTGCGGCGGAACGAGGCCGATCTTCCCCGCGTGTACGTCGGCCAGGGCCGCGTCGATCGCCGTCACGACGGCGTTCGACTTGGGTGCAAGGGCGAGCGCGATCACCGCCTGGGCGAGATTGAGCCGGCCTTCCGGCATCCCGATGAACGCGACCGCCTCGGCCGCCGCGACCGCGGTCGTCAGCGCGGTCGGATCGGCCAGCCCGATGTCCTCGCTGGCCAGGATGACCAGCCGACGGGCGATGAACCGCGGATCCTCGCCGGCGGCGATCATCCGGGCCAGATAGTGCAGCGCGGCCTGGACGTCGGACCCGCGGAGCGACTTGATGAACGCGCTGATCACGTCGTAGTGCTGGTCGCCGTCCCGGTCGTAGCGGATCGCCGCCTTGTCCACCGCCTGTTCCACCACGTCGGTGGTGATCGCGCTCGAGTCGAGCGCGCTCGCACCTGCGGCGGACTCCTCCAGATAGGTCAGCGCCCGTCTGGCATCGCCGCCGGCCAGCCGCAGGATGGCCGCCCGCGCGTCCGGCTGCAGCTCGAACTCGCCGGACAGCCCACGATCGGAGCTCAGTGCCCGGTCGAGCAGGCCGGAGATGTCCTCGTCGGTCAGCGGCCTGAGAGTGAGCAGCAGCGAGCGGGACAGCAGCGGCGAGATCACCGAAAAGCTCGGGTTCTCGGTGGTGGCGGCGATCAGGGTGACGAGCCGGTTCTCGACGGCGGGCAGCAGGACGTCCTGCTGGGTCTTGGAGAACCGGTGCACCTCGTCGACGAACAGGACGGTCTGGTGGCCTGCGCCGAGGTCGCGCCGCGCCTGGTCCAGCACGGCCCGGACCTCCTTGACCCCGGCAGTCACCGCCGAGATCTCGACAAATCGGGAGTCGGTCTGCCGCGACACCACGGCCGCGATAGTGGTCTTGCCGACCCCGGGCGGTCCCCAGAGGAACACCGACATCGGCTCGCCCGCGGCCAGCCGGCGCAGCGGCGACCCGGGTGCCAGCAGGTGCCGTTGGCCGACGATCTCGTCCAACGTCTGCGGCCGCATCCGGACCGCAAGAGGCAGCTGCCGGTTCGATTCCCCCGGCCGGCGCGCGTCGGTGAGGCTGCCGCCGGTGCCGGGCGGGCCGCCACCGAACGCGCCGCCACCGGACGGGCTAGCGCCGTTGGTCGGGCCGATCTGGCCGCCGAACAGGTCCTCACTCATCGCGGGGACAGCCTACGGTCAGCAACCGACGCCCCTGATCACACGTCGCGGAGACCGATCACACCGACCGGCCGACCAGATAGCCGGCTGCAGCGACCAGCACACAGAGCAGCAGCATCCCGACGCCGTTCACCAGGGCGGCCAGTCGGCGCCCCTGCTCGGCAAGCCGGACGGTCTCCACGCTGGCGGTGCTGAACGTGGTGTAGCCGCCGAGCAGACCGGTGCCGACCACGGCCGGCCAGGGCGCCGGCAGCAGACCGGCGAGCGCGAGCCCGGTGAGCAGCCCGAGGATCAGCGAGCCGGAGACGTTGACGACCATGGTCGCCATCGGGAACCCACCCGACGTGTGTTGCCTGACGATCCCGTCGACGACGAATCGCAGCGCCGCGCCGATCCCGCCGGCGATGGCGACGGCCAGCACCATCAGGAGCGTCATCATGCCGACCGGCGCCGATCCAGCAGCTTCGCCGACCAGATGCCTGCGACCGATGCCGCGAACCCGAGAACGACGGTGGCGAGGCCGTAGCCCAGCCCGAGGGTCGGATGGGTTGCCGTCAGAACGGTCGTGTCGAGCGCCAGCGTGCTGTACGTCGTGAAACCGCCGAGCACTCCCGTCCCGACCCCCAGCCGCAGGGCTCGGCGCCGGCCGACGTCCGGGCCGCGGGCGATCAGCAGCTCGAGCAGCAGGCCGAGGACGTACGCGCCGATGACGTTGATCGCCAGGATGCCGAGCGGCGCCGCCCAGGCGGCCGGCCAGATCAGAGTGATCAGGTAGCGCAGCGCGGTGCCGATCGCGCCGCCGGCGGCCACCAGGGCGATGTTGGCCGGCGACAGGTGCAGCGGTCTCGACCGAGGCCCGAGGTCGACCGCCTCCGCGGTCTCACCGGATGCCGCCTCGCTCACGTCCCGGCCTGTTCGATCGCGCCTACCCGACGCTCGCTCAATGGTCCTCCCACGGCAGCGGACCGTCCAGGCTCGGGGTCAGCGGCACCACGACGACCGGTCGTGGCTGCCGATGGGCCAGATGGACGGCGACCGAGCCGCCGAGAAACTCGTGCACGCTGGAGCGCAGCCCGCCGCGCCGGCTACCGACCACGATCAGCTCCGCCTGCAGGGTCTCCGCCAGCCGACCGAGCGCTTTCGCGATGTCGCCCCCGAGTGCCCGGAACTCCACCGGGACCGACTCCTCCGCGGCCCAGCTCTCGATCCGGCCGGCCAGCTCCGGGTCGAATGCCGTGGGTTCCCAGTCGACCGCGTCCGGGTCGACCGGCCGGGTCTCGACCGAGCCGTCGGCCTGCTCGCCGACGACGTACGCCCCCGGATCGACGTGCGCGCAGACCAGCCGGACGCCGTACGCCCGGGCCAGCCGAGCGGCCTCGCGCACCACCCGGTCCGGTTGCTGTGGCGTCACTCCCACCACCACGCAACTCGAGCCGGCCGGGTCGCCGGGTGACACGGACACGGCAACTCCTCACGACATCATCCGTTGTCGTCACAGGAGTCATCAGCCGTACGGCGGTTCGAGGGCGACCTCCGGCGGACACCATCGCCGAGCCCGAGACTACGCCTCCGGCGCAGCGGTCACTACGGTGATCGAATGGCCCTGATCTACGACGCGCAGCTCAGTCCGTCCAAGCCCGAGGTGCTGTCCGCCTGGGTGCCCCGGCAGCCCTGGTTCGCCGGCGATGCGGGCGCGGGGGCGACGATCGTCGGCAGCTACCGGTTCGACGATCCCGACGGCGAGGTTGGGATCGAGACGTTCCTGGTCCGTTTCGGCGACGGCCCGGTCCTCCAGGTGCCGTTCACCTACCGCGGAGAGCCACTCGCCGGAGAGCCCGACCCGCCCGAGCCCGTCACCACCATGGAGCACTCGGTGCTGGGCCGACGCTGGGTGTACGACGGTCCGGACGACCCGGTGTACGTCGGCGTCCTCCGCCGGACCGTGCTGACCGGCGGCACCGAGGCGAAGCTGGTGCGATCGGACGGCCACGAGCTGCCGTCCCGCGGCACCGCCCGCGGCTCGGGAGTTCCCGGAGCAGGCTCCGACCCCGGCGCCGACCCGGAAACCGTGGTGCGCCGGGTCATCGATCCCGCCGACAGGTCGGCGCCGGAACCTCATCTGGTCGGCAGCTGGCCGGGTAGCGACGGGCCGCTCCTGCTGGCCGTGTTGCGTCTCGCCGACTGAGCCCTGCGGCCTGCCCTGCCGGCTCAGCCCCTGCCGGCTCAGCCCCTGCCGGCTCAGCCCTGGCCGGCTCAGCCGGGCCGGCTCAGCCGGGCCGGCTAGCGTCCGGGCGGGCTACTCAGGCGGGCTTGGCGTCGATGCCGGCCTCCTTGCGCTGCTGCGCGGTGATCGGCGCCGGTGCGTCGGTCAGCGGGTCGACCCCGCCGCCGGACTTGGGGAACGCGATCACGTCGCGGATCGACTCGCTGGCCGACAACAGCGCACAGATCCGGTCCCAGCCGAACGCGATCCCGCCGTGCGGCGGGGCACCGAAGGCGAACGCGTCGAGCAGGAAGCCGAACTTCTCGTTCGCCTCCTCCTTGGACAGGCCCATCACCGCGAAGACCCGCTCCTGGACGTCGCGGCGATGGATACGGATCGAGCCGCCACCGATCTCGTTGCCGTTGCAGACGATGTCGTACGCATACGCGAGCGCCGCGCCCGGATCGGTGTCGAAGCTGTCCATCGACTCCGGCTTCGGCGAGGTGAAAGCGTGGTGAACCGCGGTCCAGGCCCCCGAGCCGACCGCCACGTCACCGGAGGCGACCGCGACCGAGGCGGGCTCGAACAGCGGAGCATCGACCACCCAGACGAACGACCAGGCCGCCTGGTCGATCAGCCCCACGCGGCGGCCGACCTCCAGCCGGGTCGCGCCGAGCAGCGCCTGCGCGCCGCGCCGCTCGCCGGCCGCGAAGAAGATGCAGTCCCCGGGCTTCGCGCCGACCTGCGCGGCAATCCCCGAACGCTCGGAGTCGGAGATGTTCTTGGCCACCGGGCCGCCGAGCTCGCCGTCCTCGGCCACGGTCACATACGCGAGCCCACGGTGCCCGCGCTGCTTGGCGAACTCCTGCCACGCGTCGAATGTGCGGCGCGGCTGGGAGCCACCGCCGGGCATCACGACGGCACCGACGTACGGCGCCTGGAAGACCCGGAACGGCGTGTCGGCGAAGAACGCGGTGACGTCGGTCAGCTCCAGCTCGAACCGGAGATCGGGCTTGTCGGTGCCGTACCGCTCCATCGCCTCGGCGTACGTGATCCGCGGGATCTGCGTCGCGACCTCGACCCCGATCAGCGCCCAGATCTCACGGAGTAGCGCCTCGGTCAGCTCGATGATGTCGTCCTGGTCGACGAAGCTCATCTCGATGTCGAGCTGGGTGAACTCCGGCTGGCGGTCGGCCCGGAAGTCCTCGTCGCGATAACACCTGGCGATCTGGAAGTACCGCTCCATGCCGGCCACCATCAGCAGCTGCTTGAACAGCTGCGGGGACTGCGGCAGCGCATACCAGCTGCCTGGCCGGAGACGTGCCGGCACCAGGAAATCGCGGGCCCCCTCCGGGGTCGACCGGGTCATCGTCGGGGTCTCGATCTCGACGAAGTCCCTGGCCAGCAGCACCTCGCGGGCAGCCTGATTGACCCTGCTGCGCAGCCGGATCGCCGCCGCCGGAGCGGGCCGGCGGAGGTCCAGGTAGCGGTACTTCAGCCGGGTCTCCTCGCCCACCTCGACCCGCTCGTCGATCTGGAACGGAAGCGGCGCGGCCGCGTTGAGCACCTCGATCTCGCTCACCACGACCTCGACCTCGCCCGTCGGCAGGTCCGGGTTCGCATTGCCCTCCGGCCGCGGCTCGACCACCCCGGTGACGGCGATGCAGTACTCGTTGCGCAGCCCATGGGCGCCCGACGCCTCGAGGATCTCGTCCCGCACCACCGCCTGGACGACCCCGCTCGCATCCCGCACGTCCAGGAACGCCACCCCGCCGTGATCGCGTCGGCGGGCGACCCAGCCGGCCAGTGTGACGGTCGTTCCTGCCTGTTCGGCGCGCAGCGTTCCGGCGCCGTGGGTGCGGATCACGAGCTTCCCTTCGTACGGTGAATACCGAGGATCGATCCTAGGTGCCGCCGCCGACTGGGACGAAACCGATTAGCTCACCGACCCGCTGTCGTCCATCGACCCGACGCGTCGCGAGCCGGCCGCGGTAAGCGCTTTCCGCCGCGGCTCGGGTCGCTGAGCGACACCGACCCGCTCTTCCGGCGGCTCCGGCTCCGGGTGAGGATGAGGGGGTGCCACGTCTGATCTGGCGGCTGCTGCTGGTCGCGGCGGCGACCGCGCTGGCCGGTGCCGTCGCACTGGTCGACCCATCGCCCGCCTGGGCCTGCTCGTGCGCGCCGACCTCGGTCCAGCAGTCCTTGGACCGAGCCGACGCGGTGTTCACGGGAACGGTCACCCGGAGCGCTCGCAACGGCTACGGCGCGGATGCCCGGCTCGAGCTCCGCTTCGACGTGTCCCGGGTGTTCAAGGGTCAGGTGTACGACGACCAGGTCCTGTTCACTGCGCCGGACGGCGGTGGCTGCGGTCTCGAAGCCGAGGTCGGCAGCAGCTGGCTGATCTTCGCCACCACGGTCTACGACGGCAGTGGCGACCAGCTCGTCTCACACCTGACGTCCGATCTGTGCAGCGGAAGCCTCCCCGGCTCCGCGACGACTCCGGCCGTGCTCGGCCGCGGCGGGTACCCCGAACCAGGTTCCTCCGACACCGTCGAGCGCTCGGTGCGCGCCGACCAGCGGATCGGCCGCACGCTCCAGGTCGCCGGGCTCGGCGCGCTGGGCCTCGTGCTGATCGGTGGCGTCGCGCTGTTGCTGCTCTGGCGACGCCCGTCCAGCTGATCGCGAACCAGGTCGGTGAACCCGATCTCGCCTACATCGGCGCCGTGATCAGCCTCCGCCAACTGGTGCGGGACCAGCGTTTACGGGGTTCGGCCCCGAAGATCCCGGTCGGCACCCCGGCGGCCGGAAGTCCTGGTCCGGCATCGGGGACTGAGCTCCGGTCGTCCGTCAGGCCGGGCGGAAGGAACTCCCGCGGGCCAGCATCTCCTCGTCGACCGGCAGCACGCCGTTCTTCACCGCCGTCACCAGCAGCGCGTGGTCGGCCTCGGTCTGGTCGGCGTACAGCCGGGCGAACTGCGCCATCGCGTCGTCCAGCTTCTCCGACGCACCGACGTACCCGGCGATCATCGACGCACCGCTGGTCCGGGCGTGGCCCTTCGCCAGCAGGTGCCCGACGATCCCGGCGTAGTCGGTCAGCGCTGCCGCGTCCATCGAGTCCAGCGGGATGGTGCCCTTCATGTTCCGGAACTGCCGGACGTAGTACTGGCGGTTCGCCGAACGTCGTCCAGCCGAGCAGCGGATCGCTCACGGTCTGCAACGCCTGCTGGTACTCCACCACCCGGTGGCCCTGGTGCGCGTGCCAGGCGGAGTCACCGTGGACGTACTTCGCCAGCACGGAGCGCCGGGCCTGCTTCAGCTGCAAGAACACCACGTCGTCGGGGCTGCTGCCTTCGAGCAGCGCGACGTACGCCCGGAGCCCGACGCTGCCCACCCCGACCACCTTGTGCGCGACGTCGAGCATCGTGTAGCCGCCCAGCACCCGGCGCCAGTGCGGGGCGATCGTCGCCAGGTACTTGTCCAGCGCGGCCCCGAGCTCGTCGGCCTCGGCATCCGGCAGCCGGGTGATCAGCGGTGGCTCCTCGACGATCCGTCGGGACCCGTCGTGATGCTCTTCGGTGAACCGGGGCAGCGCGCGGTCGCTGGTTCGGTTGCGGGCTCGTTTCGCCGAGCGCTCGATCTCGTCGCGCAGGCTCTTCTCGGTCGCGGTCTCGTGCAGCCGGCCGACGTCCAGCCGGTTGTACGACCGCATCAGCAGCGGCTGCTCGGCCAGGAACCGCACCTCGGACCGGTACGCCTCCACACAGGCCCGGACTGAGTCGCCGCACTCCTCCTCGGTCGACCCGTTCTCCCGGCCGGCCACCCAGATGCTGGCGACCAGCCGGCGCAGGTCCCACTCCCAGGAGCCGGGGTGGGCCTCGTCGAAGTCGTTCAGGTCGATCACGAGCTCGCCCTCGGGCGAGGCGTAGAAGCCGAAGTTGCCGAGGTGCGCGTCGCCGCAGATCACCGGCATGATCCCGGTGGCCGGCAGCCCGGCGACATCCTCGGCCATCACGATCGCGGTGCCCCGCAGGAAGCCGTACGGGCTGGTCACCATCCGGGCCACCCGGATCGGGATCAGCCCAGGCGACCCGGCCGACGTGTGAGTCCATGATCAACTGGATCGGGTCGGGCCGGCCGGGCGGCGGCCGCCACTCCCCCAGCGAGGACCGCGGCACCTCGTGCCGGAGCGCCTTGCCGATCGCCTTGCGCTCCTGGCGTGACGTCGGACGGCGACGCAGCGAGGTGAAGGCATCGCTGTCGGCGCTGGCGAGCACCGTATGACCGGGCCGCTGCACGGTTGCCGTCATGACCATCACCTCCTGCCCAGTCATCTGTCAGCGGTGCCTACCCTAGGGCAGCACCGCCCGGAACGAGATCAAGGAGCGGGCGCGACCACCGGCCGGAGGTCGCCCGCCGGCGGAGTCCACCGGTCCGCGTCGGCGGGCAGCTGCTCACCGGTCCGGATGTCCTTCACCTCGCCGCCCGCGCCCGAACCCCCCTCCGCGGGACCGCCGTCTCCGGAGCTGGGGAACCAGACGTACGGGATCCGCCGCCGGTCGGCGTAGCGGATCTGCTTGCCGTACTTGTCCGCCCTCGGGGCCACCTCGCAGGAGATCCCGCGCGCCCGCAGCCGCTCGGCGACGTCGATCGAGTGCGCCCGCACGTCCTCGGAATCGACCGCAACCAGGACGGCGGTCGGCACCGGCCGGGAGGCGGTCAGCATCCCGCGGGACAGCAGCGGGACCAGCAGCCGGGTCACCCCGATCGACAGCCCCACTCCCGGGTACGTCGTCCGGCCGTCGCTGGCCAGCGACTCGTACCGGCCGCCGGACGACACCGAGCCCCAGCTCTCGTGGCCGACCAGCTCGGTCTCGTACACGGTCCCGGTGTAGTAGTCCAGACCGCGGGCGATCTTGAGGTCGGCGACCAGCCGGCCGGGGACGTACCGGCCGGCCGTCCGGACGACGTCGGCCAGCAGCTCGATGCCGGCATCGAGCTCGTCGGTGCGCACCCCCAGCGCGGCGACGGCATCGACGAACGACTCGTCGGCGCTGGAGATCCCCGCCAGCCGTACGCACGCGTCGGCCTGCGCGGTGGACAGTCCGACCTGCTCGACCAGGGTGTCGCGGACCCGCTCCGGCCCGATCTTGTCGATCTTGTCGACCTGCCGCAGCACCTCGGCCGGGTCCTCGATGTCCAGCCCGCGATAGAACCCCTGGGCCAGCCGGCGGTTGTTCACCCGCATCAGCACCGGCGGGATGCCGAGGTCGACGTGCAGCCGCTCCAGGGCGCCGAGGGTGACCAGCGGCAGCTCGACGTCGTGGTGGGCGGCCAGCGTGCCGGCGTCGACGATGTCGATGTCGGCCTGGGTGAACTCGCGGAACCGGCCCTCCTGCGGCCGCTCGCCGCGCCACACCTTCTGGATCTGGTAGCGGCGGAACGGAAAGGCCAGCTGGTGGGCGTTCTCCAGCACGTACCGGGCGAACGGCACGGTCAGGTCGAAGTGCAGCCCGAGCTCGTCCCCGCGGCCGGAGTCGCGGCCGTCGTCGGGGGCGTGCAGCCGGCGGACGACGTACACCTCCTTGTCGATCTCGCCCTGCTTGGCGAGCCGGTCCAGCGGCTCGACGGCCCGGGTCTCGATCGAGCCGAAGCCGTGCAGCTCGAAGCGTCTCCCGCAGCCGGTCGAGCACCTGCTGCTCGATCGATCCGCTGCTCCGGGGTGAACTCCGGGAAGCCCGACAGCGGGCGCGGGCGACTCACAAGGTGCTCCTGTCCCCAGACATCAAGAACTCCGCTCGCAGATAGGGATTGGTGGCCCGTTCCCGGGCAATGGTGGTCTGTGGGCCGTGACCGGGCAGCACCACCGCCGAGTCCGGCAGTGTCGCGACCTTGGTCCGCAGGCTGTCCAGCATGTCCACCGGGCTGCCGCCGGGCAAGTCGGTTCTGCCGATCGAGCCCGCGAAGAGGACATCGCCGGAGAAGACCAGCTGCTCGATCTCGTCGTCGGGATGATCGGTCCGGAACAGGACCGAGCCCTTCGTGTGACCCGGCGTGTGATCGACCCGGAACTCCAACCCGGCCAGCGCGACGAGCGACCCGTCGGTCAGCTCGCGGACGTCGTCGGGCTCGGTCATCCGCTCGGGTAGACCGAGCCTGCGCCAGCAGCTGACGGGTGTCCTCGCTCATCGCGCGCAACGGGTCGATCAGCAGCTCTCGATCCAGGCTGTGGATCCAGGCGCTGGAGGCGTACTCGGCGCACAACGGGGTGACACTGAAGGTGTGGTCCAGGTGCCCGTGGGTGAGCAGCACCGCGACGGGCTTCAGCCGGTGCTCGGCGATCACCTCCGCGACGGTCGGCGCGGCGTCCATGCCGGGGTCGACGATCACGCACTCCTCGCCGGTTCCGGTCGCGACCAGATAGCAGTTGGTCTGCCACGGGCCGGCCGGGAATGAGGCTATGAACACTCGGATCAGCGTATCGGGCAGGATGGGGGACATGACTGAGGCCGCAGGGCCGGCCGCGTTCGGTCGGGTGGACAGCGACGGAACCGTCTATGTCCGGACACCCGATGGCGAGCGCGCGGTCGGTCAGGTGCCGGACGTACCCGCGGAGGAGGCGCTGTCCTTCTTCGTCAAGCGGTACGAGGCACTCGAGCTCGAGGTGTCCCTGCTGGAGCGCCGGATCACCTCCGGCGCGCTCGGCCCCGACGATGCGCTGTCGTCGGTCACCAAGGTGCGGGAATCGCTGGTCGACGCCCACGCGGTGGGCGACCTGGTGTCCCTGTCGGCGCGGCTGGACGCGCTCGGGCCGGTGATCGCCAACCAGCGGGCGACCCGGAAGGCCGAGCGGGCCAAGCAGAGCGAGCAGACCCGGGCCCGCAAGGAGCAGTTCGTCGTCGAGGCCGAGAAGCTGGCGCAGAGCAACGACTGGCGAGGCGGGGTGAACCGGTTCCGGTCGCTGCTGGACGACTGGAAGGCACTGCCCCGGCTCGACCGGACCACCGATGACGAGCTCTGGCACCGCTTCTCCAGCGCCCGGACGACGTACACCCGGCGGCGCAAGGCCCATTTCGCCCAGCAGAACGAGCAGCGCGGAGCAGCCCAGACAGATCAAGGAGAAGCTGGTCGTCGAGGCCGAGGCGCTGGCCGGACACCACCGACTGGGCGGCCGGGGCGGCCGGTTATCGCGATCTGATGACCCAGTGGAAGGCGGCCGGCTCGGCGCCGCGCGACGTCGACGAGGCGCTCTGGAAGCGGTTCCGGGCGGCTCAGGACACGTTCTTCGGGGCCAGGCAGGCGGTCCAGGACGAGCAGGACACCGAGTTCAAGGCGAACCAGGTCGCCAGGGAGGCCCTGCTCACCGAGGCCGAAGCGACGATCTTGCCCGTCCGCGACCTGGCTGCAGCCCGGGCGGCCTATCGGGACCTGCTGGAGCGCTGGGCCGCGATCGGCAAGGTGCCGCGGGACGCCGATCCGGCCGCTGGACAACCGGCTGCGGGCGATCGAGACGGCGGTCCGCGATGCCGAGGAGGAGAAGTGGCGTCGGTCCAACCCCGAGGCCCGGGCTCGGGCCGAGGACACCGCGGCCAAGCTGCAGACCCAGATCGACGGACTGCTGGAGAAGGCGACGAAGGCCGAGGCCCGAGGCGACGCCAAGGCCGCGCAGCAGGCGCGGGACAGCGCGGCGACGTACCAGGAGTGGCTGACCCAGGCCCAGCGCGCCGCCTCCGACTTCAGCGGCTGACCCGCGGCTGGCCGATCGTGTCGTCCATCGACCTCGTGCGGCTCCAACAGGCTCGGGGAAGCGCTTTCTTCAGAAGTTCGGGTCGCTGAGCGACACCACGGTTCACTGCCGGGGCGAAATCAGCTGCCCGGGGCGCCGAGGCAGAGCAACCGGTCCCAGGTCGCCGGCTCCGCACCATCGGCGGCACCGAGGGCCCATGCGTAGGTCTGGCGTACGTCCCCAGCGCCGGCGTGCTGACACATCGAGATCAGCCCGTTGGCGGACTCCCCCGCCGACTTCGGTACGTCCGGGACGACCGCCAGCACGGGCAACGTTCCGCGTTCGCAGTCGGCGAACTGCGGGTGATCGGCCGCGACCGCGACGCAGTCGCCCCGGTCCACCGCATTCAGCGCCGTCGCGGGATCGATCGACTTCTCCCCGACGCAGGAGAACCCGGAACCGACGGCGACCGCACGCGTGGCGCCGGGTATGGCGACGCAGCCCTCGCGGTCGGTCGCCTGCCCGACCAGCCGGAACCGGGCGGTCACATCGGCACAGTCCGCCGGCTGGTACGCCGATCCGCTCGGGTCGTAGTTCAGGCAGTCCCCGACCTGCGTCGAGCTGGTCGTGCTCATCCGGAACGCCGGCGACACCACGAGCCAGAACAGACTGGTCGCGGCCAGCGCGAGGGCGACGACCAGCACCAGCGCGATGACGATCGTCCGCCGCGGCCGTGGTCCACGCGGGTCCTCACCCTCGTCGGGCTCGTCCTCGCGATCGGCCGGCAGAATCGGGTCGTTGGCGGCGGTGTTGTCGGGGTCGGGCTCGGACCGCGACCATCTCATCGCCGGCGACTCAGGAGTTGATGCGGTACGCGTCGAAGACGCTGGGCACCTGGCGGACCGCCCGCAGCACGTGATCAAGATGGGTCGGGTCGGCAGTTTCGAACATGAATCGGGCCTTACAGATCCGGTCGCGCGACGTGGTCAGCGCGGCCGAGAGGATGTTCACGTGCTGATCCGAGAGCACCCGGGTGATGTCGGACAGCAGGCGGTTTCGGTCCAGCGCCTCGACCTGGACGTGCACCAGGAACGAGCTGGAGGCGGTCGGCGCCCAGGACACGTCGACCAGCCGCTCCGGGGTCAGCCGCAGGTTGGCCGCGTTCACGCAGTCGACCCGGTGCACCGACACCCCGAGCGTGCGCGTGACGAAGCCGAGGATCTCATCCCCCGGCACCGGCGTACAGCACTTCGCGAGCTTCACCTGGACGTCGGACATCCCCTGGACCTCGATACCGGCCCCGTTGCCGGCGGCGGAGACCCGGCGGTGACCGGTGACGAGCCGGTCCTCGCTGGTCTCGTCGGCCGCGGCGTCCTCCCCGCCCTCCGCGGCGACGAGCCGGTTGATCACCGCCTGCGCGCCGACGGTGCCCTCGCCGACCGCGGCATAGAGCGCGGAGACGTCGGTCAGGTTCATGAAGCCGGCGACCGCGGTCAGGTGCTCCAGGGTGAGCAGCCGCTGCATCGGCAGGCCGGCCTTGCGTAGCTGCCGGGCCAGCGCGTCCTTCCCGGTTTCGATCGACTCCTCGCGGCGCTCCCGGGTGAAGTGGTGGCGGATCTTGTTCCGGGCCCGCGGGCTCTTGACGAACGCCAGCCAGTCCCGGCTCGGCCCGGCACCCTCCGACTTGGAGGTGAGGATCTCGACGACGTCGCCGTTGACCAGCTCCGACTCCAGCGGCACCAGCCGGCCGTTCACCCGGGCGCCGATGGTCCGGTTGCCGACCTCGGTATGGATCGAGTACGCGAAGTCCACCGGGGTCCCCCCCTGCGGCAGCGTCATCACGTCGCCCTTGGGAGTGAACGCGTACACCTCGGTGGAGTTGATCTCGAACCGCAGGCCGTCCAGGAACTCGCCCGGATCGGCGGTCTCCCGCTGCCAGTCGCGGAGCTGGCGGACCCAGACGAGGTCGTGCGCCTCGGTGTCGGGCTCGATGCCGTTGCTTTCCTTGTATTTCCAGTGGGCCGCGACGCCGTACTCCGCCTTGCGGTGCATCTCCACGGTCCTGATCTGCAGCTCGACCGGCTTGCCCTGGGGGCCGAGCACAGTGGTGTGCAGCGACTGGTACATGTTGAACTTCGGCATCGCGATGTAGTCCTTGAACCGGCCGGGCAGCGGGTTCCAATGGACGTGGACGACGCCGAGCGCGGCATAGCAGTCGCGGTCGTTCTCGACGAGCACCCGCAACCCGATCAGGTCATGGATGTCGGAGAACTCGCGGCCGCGGACCACCATCTTCTGATAGATCGAGTAGTAGTGCTTCGGCCGCCCGGTCACCTGCGCCTTGATCTTGGCGGCCTTCAGGTCGGTCTGGACCTCCTCGATCACGCCGGCCAAGAACTCGTTGCGGCTCGGCGCGGCCTCGGCCACCAGCCGGACGATCTCGTCGTAGATCTTCGGGTGGATGGTGGCGAAGGACAGGTCCTCCAGCTCCCACTTGATGGTGTTCATGCCGAGCCGGTGAGCCAGCGGGGCGAAGATCTCGAGGGTTTCGTTGGCAATCCGGGACTGCTTGTCCGGCCGGAGATAGTGCAGCGTACGCATGTTGTGCAGTCGGTCGGCCAGCTTGATCACGAGCACCCGGATGTCCCGGCTCATCGCGATCACCATCTTGCGGATGGTGTCGGACTTGGCGGTGTCGCCGTACTTGACCTTGTCCAGCTTGGTCACCCCGTCGACCAGCTGGGCGATCTCCTCGCCGAAGTCCTTGCTCAGCTGGGTCAGCGTGTACGAGGTGTCCTCGACCGTGTCATGCAGCAGCGCGGCGCACAGCGTCGACTCGGTCATGCCGAGCTCGGCAAGGATGGTCGCCACCGCGAGCGGATGGGTGATGTACGCGTCCCCGCTGGCCCGCATCTGGCCGCGGTGGGCGCGTTCCGCGATCTTGTACGCCTTCTCCAGCAGCGCGACATCGGCCTTGGCGTGGTTGGCCCGGAGCACCCGGAACAGCGGGTCGAGCACCGGCGTCTGCGGCCGGCTGCTGCCCAGCCGGGCGATCCGGTGCCGCATCCCGCGCGCAGGCTCGGCGACACCTGGCGAGACTGGTGTCGGCGGTGCGATCGTCGGCGGCGACGGGGTCGGCGGTGGCGCGGAGGCGGCCATCGATCGTCCGGCGCCGACCTTATCGGAGCCGGCGGCGGCCTTGCTCGAACCGTTCGAGGCGCCCGAGCGGTTCGAGGGCGTGCCGGAGCCGGTGTCGACCGCAGCGCTCCGCTCGCTCACGTCCGCCTCCCCGGCAGCGTCATCCTCGGGATTCGCCTCAGTCTAGTGTCGCGAGGCGGGATGGCCGAACCGGCGACGCTGCGAGGGCGGTCGGGTTCTGGCGAAACGTGCCCAGAGCCTGTCGAAGGGCACCCTCGCATCGCCAGCCAGTCGCCCATTGTCCGGAAACCAGCCCGACACGCCGACAATTCCACGCAACATGGGGCTGAGTGTCCACCTCGGTTGTCGGGGCTGGGCGCCCACTTGAACGAGCCGGCCTCGAGCGCAGCGGAGCAATCAGGACTCGTCGGCGTGGCGGACCACCACGACCTGGTCGCCGGTCTGCAGGGTGGCCACGGTCGGGTCGTAGAACCGGCGCAGCGTCCTGTTCCGGACGACAGCGACGACGCGCTCGCCGCGTACCTCGTCGGAGGACTTGCCGACCTCGTCGCTGGTGATCTGCCGCTCGCCGACCTCCAGGCCCTCCTTGGACGAGAGCAGGTCCTCGATCACGATCCCCAGATTCGGCGACACCGCGGACAGGCCGAGCAGCCGGCCGACCGCTTCGGAGGAGGTGATCACCGCGTTCGCGCCCGACTGCCGCAGCAGCGGCGCGTTGTCGTCCTCGCGGACCGCGACCACGACATGCGCACTCGGATTCAACTGCCGGACGGTCAGGGTCACCAGGATCGCGGAGTCGTCGCGGTCGAGAGTGACCACCACCTCGCGGGCCTTGATGATCTCGGCCCGTCGGAGGATCTCTCGGCGGGTGCCGTCGCCCTCGATCGCGGCGTACCCCTTCAGGTTCGCCTCGCTGATCGACGCCGGCCGGTTGTCGATGACGACCACCTGGGACGGGCTGGCGCCGTTGTCGACCAGGGTGCCCACCGCCGCCCGGCCCTTGGTGCCATAACCGATCACGACGACGTGGTTCCGCATGTGTCTCCTCCAGCGGTTGTCCCGAAAGATCCGCCGACCCTCGTTGGCCAGGACCTGCAGGGTGGTCCCGACCAACAGAACCAGGAAGATCACCCGGAGCGGGGCGATGATCACCGAGTTGATCAACCGGGCGTGGGGCGTGACAGGTGTGATGTCGCCGTAGCCGGTCGTGGTGATGGTGACCGTCGAGTAGTAGATGGCGTCCACGAACGAGACCACACCGTCGGCGCTGTCGGTGTAGGAGTCGCGGTCGACATAGACGATCGCCACGGTGACCGCCAGGATGCCGAGCGCGATCAGGATCCGCTTGCCCAGTTCGCGAGCCGGGGTCGAGCGACGGTCCGGCAGGCTGACCAGCGCCTGGGTGGACCAGTTCCCGGACCCGCCGGACTGGCGCCGGCCGAACACTCCGTGCCGCTCGCTCATGGGTGTCTCACCACCGTCAGGCCTCCACGCTCAGGAGTGCGCGTACGTCGGTCAGTCCGGCCCCGGACAGGTTGGCCCGGCCGTCCAGGTAGGCCAGCTCCAGCAGCACGACGACCGCCGCTACCTCGCCACCGAGTCGGGTGACCAGGTCGGCGGTTGCCCGAGCCGTGCCACCGGTGGCCAGTACGTCGTCGACGATCAGCACCCGCTGGCCGGGACGGACCGCGTCGGCATGGATGGCGAGGGTCTCCGAGCGGTACTCCAGGGTGTAGCTGGCCGCGATCGTCTCGCGCGGCAGCTTGCCGGGCTTGCGGACGGGCGCGAACCCGGCGCCGAGCCGGAGCGCGACCGGCGCGGCGAACAGGAAGCCGCGCGCCTCCATCCCGACCACCAGGTCGACGGCGGCCGGGGCCAGCGCCGCCAGCTCGTCGACCGCGGTCCGGAAACCGGCCGGATCGGCCAGCAGCGGAGTGATGTCCTTGAACACGATGCCCGGCTTCGGGAAGTCCGGCACGTCGAGGATCAGTTCCGCGATCACCTCGGCGTCGGAGGGGCCGGCGGGCATCGAGGGCTACTTCTTCCGCTGGCTGCGCGGCTTGTGCTGCGGCTGCGGACGGCGCGCCGCGCCGTCGCCCGGCCGGGCGACCGTCACGGGCGGTCCGTCCTCGGCGTTCTGTACCGACACCCGGACCGACGGGCCCGTGCCGTCCGATGCGGACGGCACGACATCGGGTTCGCTGCGGTCCTCGTCGTCCTCGGCCTCCAGCGTCGCCACCGCGGACCGCGACCGCCTGGCGGCAGCCGACGTACTCCCTGCACCCGCCCCGGCGGAGCTGTCGCCGGTCAGCTTGCTCGCCTCCCGGGCGCGCCGGTTCGCGACCCGGGCACTCAGCTTCTTCATGTCCGGCTCACGCTCCCGCATCTGCACCAGCAGCGGGGTCGCGATGAAGATCGAGGAGTAGGCGCCGGAGATCATGCCCACGAACAGCGCCAGAGCCAGGTCCTTCAGCGGTCCCTCGCCCAGGATGAAGGTGCCCGCGAACAGCAGCGCGGCCACCGGCAGCACACCGATGATGGTCGTGTTGATCGAGCGGACCAGCACCTGGTTGACGGCGAGATTCGCCGCGTCCCCGTACGTCCTGGTCGTCGAGGACTTGATGTCGCGGGTGTTCTCCCGGACCTTGTCGAAGACGACCACCGTGTCGTACAGCGAATAGCCGAGGATGGTCAGCACACCGATCAGGGTGGCCGGGGTGACCGTGAAGCCGGACAGCGCGTAGATGCCCACCGTCAGCACCAGGTCGTGTATGAGGGCGATCAGCGCGGCGGCCGACATCTTGCCGTTCCGGAAGTACGCCCAGATGACCAGCGTGACCAGCACCAGGAAGACACCGAGCGCGATCAGCGCCTGCTGGGTGATCTGGCCGCCCCAGGACGCGCCGATCAGGCTGTACGCGACGTTGTCGCTCGTCGTGCCGGCTTCCTGGGCGATCGCCTGTCGGACCTTCGGCACCTCCTGGGTCGGGTCCAGGGACCGCGTCTGGATCCGGACGCCACTGTTGCCGACCGTGGTGATGGTCGAGTCCTGGAGGTTCGGTACGCCCGAGTTCTCGATCGCGGTCTGGAAGTCGGAGACCGTGCTCGAGGTGACCGTGGTCGGCACCTGGAACTCGGCGCCGCCGGTGAACTCGATGCCCCACTTGAGGCCGAAGATGGCCACGGCCAGGATCGAGATCACCATCAGTGCGCCGGAGATGGTGTACCAGATCCGCCGGTGGCCGATGAAGTCGTAGGAGACCTCGCCGGTGTAGAGCCGGTGCCCGATATTGGAGAGCTTGGACATCAGGCCTCCTCTCCGATCGGTCGTGCGGTGGGCCGGCCACTACCCTGCTCGGCACCGACCCGATGGCTCCCGCCGGTCCGCGCGCCCGCGCTCCGGGCCGTCTGCACTCCGCCCCGGCGCGACCGCGTGCCGGGCAGCGCCTTGACGCCGAGGTGAGCCGGATCCAGGCCGGACCACTTGTGGCCGCCGCCGAAGAACTTGGTCCGGCCGAGGATCGTCATCAGCGGCTTGGTGAACGTGAAGCAGACCAGCACGTCGATCAGTGTGGTCAGCCCGAGAGTGAAGGCGAAGCCCTTGACCGAGCCGATGGCCAGGACGAACAGGACCACCGCGGACAGCATCGACACCGCATCGGCGATCAGCACGGTCTGCCGGGCTCGCCGCCAGCCGGTCTCGATCGCGGTCCGCAGACTCCGCCCCTCGCGTACCTCGTCACGGATTCGTTCGAAGTAGATGACGAAGCTGTCCGCCGTGATGCCGATCGCCACGATCGCGCCCGCGATGCCGGGCAGGTTCAGCGCAAAGCCGACCGAGCCGCCGAGCAGCACCATGGCCGCGTACGTGATCGCGCCCGCCACCATCAGCGAGGCCACCACCACGATGCCTAGGCCGCGGTAGTAGAGGAAGCAGTAGCCGACGACCAGGATCAGTCCGATGATGCCGGCGATGATCCCCGCCCGCAGTTGCTCGCCACCGAGGGTGGCGGAGACGTTGGACACCTCGGAGACGTCGAAGGCGAGCGGCAGTGCGCCGTACTTCAACACGTTCGCCAGCTGGGTGGCGGACTGCTGGTTGAAGCTGCCGGAGATCTGCGCCTGGCCGCCGGCGATCGCGCTGCTGACCGACGGCGCGGAGATCACCTCACCGTCGAGCACGATGGCGAAGCGGTTCTGCGGGTCGGTCCGGCTGGCCAGCTGACCGGTCGCGGTCTCGAACGCGGTCGCGCCGGCGGAGTTGAACTGGAGGTCGACGACCCAGGACAGGTTGTTCTGCGGTACGCCGGCCTGTGCCCCGGTGAGCTGGTTGCCTTCGATGATGGTCGGGCCGAGCAGGTACTTCTCGGTCTTGTCCTGGTTGCAGGCGAACAGCGGCTGGTCGGAGACGTCGGTCTGCTTGTCGGCCTCGTCGCAGGTGAAGGCTGCGAAGTCGGCCTGGTCCTGGGCGCTCGGCTGCCAGGCCATCGCCTTGTCCGGGGGCGTCCCGGACCCTTCGGTGGACGGCCGGGGCGAGGACGGCGTGCCGGGCGCGGTCGGCAGGGCCGGCGCCGGCCGGCCGTTGCCGGTGGGCGCCGCTGTCGGCGCAGCCGAGGGCTTCTCACTGGAGCTCGCCGCGCTCGGGTCGGCGGCCGCGCTCGAGCCTTCGCGCCCGGGCTCGCCGCGGGGGCGGGCCGGCCGTTGCCGGTCGCGGTCCCGCTCGGCTCAGCGGCCGCACTCTCGCTGGCGCTCGGGTTGCCGCCGCTTGCGGTGGCACTGGGCTCGCTACTGGCCCCGCCGCTCGGCGCGGCAGCCGTGGGCGACGGACTCGCGGTGGCCGGCGGGGTGACGGACTGGACGTCGTACACGGCCCGGAAGCGCAGCTGAGCGGTCTGCCCGACCAGTCGGACCAGCTCGTCCTGCTGGACGTTCGGCACGGTGACCACGATCTGGTCGTTGCCCGAGGTGGTCACCTCGGACTCGCCGACACCGAGGCTGTCGACCCGGCTCTGGATGATGGTCTTCGCCAGCTGCAGGCTGGTCGGGTCGACCTGACCGGCGCCGGTCGTGTTCTTGGCGGTCAGCGTGATGGTCGTGCCGCCCTGCAGGTCCAGACCCAGCTTCGGCGTCCAGGTGCCGCTGAGCGCCATCAACCCGTAGAGGGCGACGATGAACGCGCCCAGGATGATGAGGGTCCGGCCCGGGTGTCCGGAAGGTGTTGCCACGGCCGGGTCTTACTCCTTGGTGGAGGGGTCGTTCCCCGGGGTCTGGCTGCGGCCGGGTGTGACGTCGGTGGCGGTCGGGCCCAGATCCGCTGAGTAGGACCCGCCGGTGTACCCCTCGACCGGGTGGCCGTTCGGCAGGTCCAGCTCGGAGGTGTCGGGCTCGAAGTGGCTCCCGGGCTCGATCAGCTGGGTCGTCACCTGGGTTCCGTCCTCATCCTCGGGCCCGACGACCCGAGAGACGGCCGGCTTCAGCAGCGTGAGATTGACCCCGGGCGAGATCTCGATGACGATCTGCTTCTCACCGACCGAGACCACGGTGCCGAACAGGCCGCTGCCCGTCATCACCCGCGCACCCGGCTCGATGGCGTTCATCGTCTTCTGCTGTTGCTGCTGCCGCTTCTTCTGGGGTCGCAGGATCAAGAAGTAGAAGGCGACCGCCATCAGCGCGATCAGTCCGAAGGTGGTCAGCGTTTGTGATGACATGGCTCCAGCGTCCAGTTGAGGTCGTACGTCGGTCGTTTCGCCAGGCGCACGACGGCACCGGCGATCCGGGGTAGCGTACCCAGTCTTCCCTAAGAGCCCGAATCCTCGAAGAGATCGGGGGTGGTGTCGGAGGCTGAGATCAGGCCTATCGTCCCCGCCGGGGGCTCCGAGACCGAGATGTCGCCAGGCGGCGACGGTGGCGACCCGGCCGCGCGGAGTCCGCATCAGGTATCCCTCTCGGACCAGGAACGGCTCGGCGACCTCCTCGACCGTCTCTCGCTCCTCCCCCACCGACACGGCGACGGTCGACAGGCCGACCGGACCCCCGCCGAACCGCCGGCAGACGGCGTCCAGGACGGCGCGATCCAACCGGTCCAGACCGATCTCGTCCACCTCGTACAACTCCAGGGCGCGGGCGGCGAGCTCACGGGTGATCAGGCCGTCGGCCCGGACCTGGGCGAAGTCGCGGACCCGGCGCAGCAGCCGGTTGGCGATCCGCGGTGTGCCGCGGGAGCGTCGGGCGATCTCGGCGGCGCCCTCGGGTCGTAGCTGAGCGCCGAGCAGCGTCGCCGACCTGGCCAGGATATGCTCCAGCGCCTGCCGTGTCGTAGAAGTCGAGCTGGGCGGTGAAGCCGAACCGGTCGCGCAGCGGTCCGGGCAGCAGTCCGGCCCGGGTGGTGGCGCCGACCAGGGTGAACGGCGGGATCTCGATCGGGATCGCGGTCGCGCCCGGCCCCTTGCCGACCACCACGTCGACGCGGAAGTCCTCCATCGCGAGATAGAGCATCTCCTCGGCGGGACGAGACATCCGGTGGATCTCGTCGAGGAAGAACACCTCGCCCTCGACCAGCCCCGACAAGATGGCGGCCAGATCGCCGGCGTGCTGGATGGCCGGCCCGCTGGAGATCCGCAGCGGTGCCGACATCTCGGCGGCGATGATCATCGCCAGGGTGGTCTTGCCCAGCCCGGGCGGTCCCGACAACAGCACGTGGTCGGCGGTTGCGTTGCGGTGCCGGGCCGCCTCCAGCACGAGCCCCAGCTGATCGCTGACCCGCGGCTGTCCCTCGAACTCGGCCAGGCTGGTCGGCCGGAGCGCCGACTCGGCCGCCCGCTCGGTCGGACTCGCGTCCGGCCGGACGAGATCGGACACACTCGTGGCGTCCCCGGTCATCGCTGAACGTGCCCTGAGCTTGTCGGGCACGCTTCGTCGCGCGCTCGACCGCGCTTCGACGAGCTCGGCGCGCACGAGTGGGCCCTCACGGACGGGCCAGGGTCTGAAGGGCGGCCCTCATCAGGCTCGCGACCGTCGTCTGCGGATCGTCGCGGACCAGGTGTTCCACCTCACCGCACGCGGCGTCGGCGTCGCGGGCCGACCAGCCGAGACCTTGGAGACCCTGGGTGACCTGGTCGCGCCAGACGCCGCCGGCCCGCGCTCCGACCTGCACCGGCCGCCGACTCCGGGAGCGCAGCGAGGCCGACCGTGTTGATCTTGTCCTTCAGCTCGATCACCAGCCGCTGCGCACCCTTGCGGCCGACACCCGGCACCTTGGTCAGGGTGAGCAGATTCTCGGTGGCGATGGCCTGCCGCAGCTCGTCCGGGCTGAGCACCGCCAGGGCCGCCTGAGCGAGCTTCGGGCCGACCCCGGTCGCGGTCTGCAGCAGCTCGAACAGTTCGCGCTCGTCGACGGAGGCGAACCCGTACAGCGTGAGCGAGTCCTCCCGGACCACGAGGCTGGTGGCGAGCGTGGCCGGCTGACCGACCCGGAGCTCGGCGGCCGTGTTGGGGCTGACCAGGGCGAGCACCCCGAATCCGCCCATCTCGATCACGGCCGAGGTCGGGCCGAGCTGAATGACGGTGCCGCTGACCTGGGCGATCACGGAACTCTCCTGCGCGTTGTCGTGGGCGTGGCGATCCGGGACGGGGTCGAGCCGGCCGACCGGGCACGGGCGTACGCGGCCCGCTGGCGTTGTGCGGCGGCCGCCGTCGCTGTGCTCTGCTGAGCGGTCTGGTAGCGGTCGGCGATCCCGCCGCGCCAGACCTGGCAGATGGCGAGCGCCAGCGCGTCGGCGGCGTCGGCCGGCTTCGGCGGCGCGTCGAGCTGGAGGATCCGGGTGACCATCGCCGTCACCTGCGCCTTGTCGGCTCGGCCGGAGCCCGTGATCGCGGCCTTCACCTCGCTCGGGGTGTGGGTCGCCACCGGGATCCCGCGCCGGGCGGCAGCCAGCATGGCCACCCCGGCCGCCTGCGCCGTACCCATCACGGTCTGCACGTTGTGCTGGGCGAAGACCCGCTCGACGGCGACGGTCTCGGGCCGGTGCTCGATCAGCCAGCCCTCCAGCTCCTCCTCGAGCAGCCGCAGCCGCCGCGCCGGATCGAGGTCGGCCGGAGTGCGGATGACGTGCACGCCGACCATCGTCGGCGGCCGGCCGGGCCGGCCGTCCACCACGCCCAGGCCGCACCGGGTGAGACCCGGGTCGATGCCGAGCACCCGCATGTCACCAGCCTCCACTTGTGCGACTCGAACAGATGTTCGCAACCATACGGGCAGCTGCCGACAGTTCGCCCTCCGACACGCGCGTTGATGGCCCGCCCGGGCAAGCGCTCGATCCGCGCACCGGCCGATCAGCTCGGGATCAGCTCGCGAACACCTCGCCGATGACCCCGTACTCGGTCTCCAGGTGGCCCCACTCGTCCGGGTCGGGGCCGTCGTAGACCAGGGCGAGCGGGCCCGCGTAGTCGGCGTCGGCCAGCACCTGCAGCGAGGCGCGGTAGTCGGTCAGCTCCAGGGCGCCCGACGAGTCGGTGCGGCACTTGGCCTGGCAGGTCTCGGCGCGGCCGGCGACGGCGGCCAGCTCGGCGTACTTGGTCGGCCCGGACCAGTTGCCCAGGTCGACCAGGAAACCGACCCGGCCGTCCGTCCGGTCCAACAGCGCGTTCACCGAGGCCGCATCCGGCAGCAGGGCGTGCCAGTTCTCCGTGACCAGGCGTACGTCGGTGTGCCGGTCGGCCAGCCGGCTCAGCCGTGCTGCGCTCGCGTCCAAGGTCGCCGGCGTCGGCGGTCGCTTCCCGGCGACGACCCGGGCCCGGGGTGCCCCGAGCTGTTCGGCCACCTCCAGCCAGCGGGAGATCCACGCCTCCTGCTCGTCGCCTGCGTCGGGGTCGGTCAGGTCACCGTCGTCGATCAGGAAGCACTCCAGCTCGACACCGGCATCGTCGAAGGCAGCCCGCACGTCGCCGAGGAAGGCAGCATCTTGGCTCGGCAGATAGAAGTGACACAGCTGCGCACTCCGGTAGCCATGCTCGGCCAGCGCCGCGGGCAGCTCGAGCACGCCAAGGCCCCCGGTCCCCGGCGACGAACGCTCCGGCAGGCCGCCCAGCGGCATGGAACCGGGCGCGACGTACCGGCCCATGGCCCTGAACAACGACCAACTGTGTACCGCCTTCGTCGGCTCGGTCACCGTCCGACCGCCTCCAGCACGTCGTCGCTGGCGTCGAAGTTGGCGTACACGTTCTGCACGTCGTCGGAGTCCTCGAGCGCGTCGATGATCTTGAACAGCTTCTCGGCGGTCGGCGCGTCGACGTCCTGGGTGTACTCGGGCACGAACGAGACCTCGGCGGAGTCGTAGTCCAGCCCGGCCGCTTCGACCGCCTGGCGGACGGCGACGGTGTCGTTGGGGTCGGCGATGATCTCGAAGCTGTCGCCCAGGTCGCTGACGTCCTCCGGGCCGGCGTCCAGCGTCGCCTCCAGCAGGTCGTCCTCGGAAAGCGTCTTGCCGCCCTGCTCCTTGGCGACGGTGACCACGCCCTTGCGCGCGAACATCCGGGCCGTCGAGCCGACGTCGGCCATCGTGCCGCCGTTCCGGGTCACCGCGACGCGTACGTCCGAGGCCGAGCGGTTCCGGTTGTCGGTCAGGCACTCGATCAGCAGGGCGATACCGGCCGGACCGTACGCCTCGTACATCAGGGTCTCGTAGTCGGCCCCGCCGCCCTCAGCGCCGGAGCCGCGCTTCACCGCCCGGTCGATGTTGTCCTTGGGGACCGAGGTCTTCTTGGCCTTCTGGATCGCGTCGTACAGCGTCGGGTTGCCGGCCGGATCGCCGCCGCCGACCCGCGCGGCCACCTCGATGTTCTTGATCAGCTTGGCGAACGACTTGGCTCGCCGGGCGTCCACCACGGCCTTCTGGTGCTTGGTGGTTGCCCACTTGGAGTGTCCCGACATGCGGGGAATCCTACCGACTCCGCTGCGGCGGGACCCCCGGCTCGATCCGGGTGAACAGGCCGACCGCGAACCGTGGGTGATAGCCGAGCCCGGCATAGCGGGACGTACCCCCGGCACCCCCGCCGGAATGAGGTCACGACCGCCAGATGCGCGGCAGCTTCTTGCGGCCACCGGCCACCGGCGGGGCGGCCTGTTGCCAGATCCGCGCCCAGCGCGCCGTGGGCGGCTTGGCGACAGCGTCCTCGCCGTGCCGCTGGACCTCCCACCAGGTGGCCTCGTCCTCGGCCATCAGGCCACGGACCGCCTTGACGATCTTCGGCTGCATCTCCCGCGGGGTCTCGTCGGGCCGGGGCACGATCGGCGGGCCGTAGCGGACGCTCACCCGTGGCCGGCCGTCGACGGGCCAGCCGCGGCCGCGCGGCATCGCTGCGTACGTCCCGCGCAGCCCGACCGGGATCACCGGCACCTGGTTGTGCACCGCCAGCCAGGCCCCACCCATCCGGAACCGGCCCATCACCCCGTCGACCGAGCGGGTGCCCTCGGGGTAGACCACGATGCTCCAGCCGTCGGCGATCAGGTCGGCCGGCGTCGAGGACAGCGAGCCGCCCTTCCGCTCGATCGGGAAGGTGTTGAACACGATCGAGGAGCCGGCCGCCCGCCACCAGACGTCGAAGAAGTAGTCGGCCGCGGCGGCCACCGCGGTCTTCCGGCGACGCTCGGTGGGCAGCGTGGTCAGCAGCACCGCGGTGTCGAGGTGCGAGGAGTGGTTGGCCACGAACAGCGCAGGCCCGTCGAGCTCGCGGACGTACTCCAGACCGTGGACGTCGAGGTCGACCTCGCGACGGACGATCGTTCCGAGGCCGGCGACCTGAACCACGTCGCGGACCGCGTTGGCGACCGGTGTCCGGGCCCACCCGGTCCGGAACCGCGAGCCGTCCCGCGGGGCCGCCGGCAGTGCCCCGTCGGAGCCTCGGCTCGGAGTCCGGTCGCCGGCCGGGGTCAGCTCATCGGACATCGGCCACCACCGCCGGCGGACTGTGCAGCAACGTGATGCTCGGGTCGTGCCCCACCCCGGACCCGACGATCTCCAGCGCGTCGGCCAGCGTCGAGGCGGCCCGGAACCCCATCCGCTCCGCGCTGGTCCGGTTCGCGCCGACCCAGACGATGTCGCCGAGTCGCTCGCGTGCCGCGGCGATCTCGTACCAGCGGTGCACCGGATGCACGCCATGGAAGGCGTGGCTGGTCCGGTAGAGATGCGAGTACCAGGCGTCGGTCGCAAACTTCTGCTCGACCTCGGCCTGCACCTCATAGGGGTCGGTCGCCGACAGCAGCGCCTCCCCGAAGAAGTCGACGTACGAGGGCTGGTGCAGCGGCGAGAAGTCCGCGGCCAATGGGTGGAACGCGATCACCGCACCGCCGTCCCGGACCACTGATGTCCCCAGATTCGACGACAGCGTCGACGCGAGCGCCGACCACGCGGCCAGCACGGGGTTGACGACCGAGTCCACGGCATAGGGATTCGCGAAGGGGACCCCGACGACGGCGATGTCGGTCTGCCCCGTCACCTCGACCCGCTGCTGGGCCAGCACCTGCTCCCGGCTCCGGTCGCGGACCGCCGTCGGGTCACCGGCCGAGATCCCGATCGTTCGGTAGCCGCCATGCGCCCCATCCAGGGCGCGGCGTCGGGAGGCGGCCGGCGCCAGCCGGAGTCCCTGCCGGAGCGTTCCGGCCCGGACCCGGTCCTTGACGCGCCACTCCCACTCGCGGCGGCCGAGGAAATCGGTCAGCCCGGCCGGGTAGGTGTTGTTGTCGAGCACGGCGTCGACCTCGAAGACGTACACCGCCTCGCCGACCACCGAGCCGATCGCCTCGGCCACGCCGATCCGGCCGTTCTCATCGCGGGTCTGCAAACCGGTCAGGCCGCGGATCTGGCGCACCGTGCCGCTCGCGGTCAACCGCTCCGCAACCTCGGCCAGACCGCCACCGGCCGCCGAGACCGCGACGCGGACGTACACCAGCAGGTCGGACTGGGCCACCCGCGAGCTCAGGCTGACCACACCGGCCTCGGTCGAGCCGACCGCGGTATGGGCGTCGAGATCCTCGGCGTCGTGGTTGGTGAGCAAGCCGTCGGAGAAGAAGGACCGGTAGACCCGCTCCCCCACGAGGCGAGCCAGCTCGGCCGGGGTCAGCCGCCGGTTCAGCCCGTTCGCGCAGACCAGCGCGACGTCGTCCACGCCGGCGGCGGCCGCCCGGCTCAGCACGGCCTCGATGATCCGGCCGCGGATGTCGGGACCGGGCATGTCGGGCACCGGCGCGGTGTTGTCGTCGAACGCAATGGTCAGCCGCATCCCGGGCCGCAGCCGCTGGGTCAGCGGCTCCGAGTCCAGCGGGGCGTCGAGGGCGGCCGAAATCGCCTCCCGGACGTCCGGCAGCTGATCCATCGGATCGCCCGGATAGACCACCCGGCTGCCGAGCGGGAATCGCTCCAGCCGGAAACCATCGCCGGCGGGGACCACCAACGGTGGGGTCCGGTCGTCGACCTCGAGCACGAAACCTGGGCGGGCCATCTGCTACCTAGCGTCCTGTCATCTGTGGGTTCGGCGACGTCATTCGGGCAGGATCCAGCGTGGGCTGCTGGGCTTGATCTTCCACTCCACGATCGACCAGCGGTTCGCGTTCGCGGCCCGCATCAGCGCGATGTCGGGGCTGACCGCAACCGCGTTGCCGACCGCCTGGAGCATCGGCAGGTCGGAGTGGGAGTCGGCGTACGCGAAACTCGCCTCCAGGTCGATCCCGTGCAGGCTGGCGTAGTGCCGCAGCCACGCCGGACGGGACTCCCCGACCAGTGGCGGCCCGGTCAGGAAGCCGGTGCAGCGGCCGTCGGCGTCGACCTCCAGATCGGCGGCCACGATCGTGTCGAACAGCGGCGCCAGCGGCCGGGTCAGCGGCCGGACCACGCCGGTGACCAGCACGGTGGTGTGCCCGGCGGCCTTGTGCTCGCGGATCCGGCGGACCGCCTCCGGCGACAGCCGGTTCAGCATGTGCGGCGCGAGGCTGGTGTCCACCGCCTCCTCGAACGCAGCCAGGTCGGCGCCCTTGTAGCGCCGGTACACCGCGCGCAGGAAGGTGCCGCGGTCGCGGTGGTCGGCCCGGACGTACGAGGGCACCCGGCGCAGCACCCGGCCGAACTCGGCGACCCGCTCGATCCCGGACAGCTCCGGCAGCCGGGTCCACAGGTACTGCTCGATGACGTTGGCCGACATCACGGTGCCGTCCAGGTCGAACACCGCCAGCGCGGTCGAGCCGGCCTTGTCCCGGGTCAGGTCCTTCATGGTGGTCGGCCGGTTGCCGCGCTTGCGCCGGATGGCGTCCATCCGCCGGACCGGCGCCGTGATCGAGGGGCAGTGCACCTTCTGGATGTACGTCGGCCAGTCGTACGTCGCGGAGTCGAAGGCGAAGTCCTCCACGTCGTCGCGGTGCAGATTGTTCGTCAGGGCCAGCGTGTTGTCGTCGACGAAGTGCAGCTCGGACTGGGCGTACTCGTTGTAGAGGCCGAGATAGCGGCGCAGGAAGTCCAGCCGGGTGCGGAACCGGTCGAGGTCGGTGGCGAGCTTGCGGGTCCGGTTCGAGCGCGGTGCGTACGCCAGCGCCCGGTCCGCGACCTTGTGCGCCCGCTCCGAGGTGGACAGCAGCCGCTCGACCGATCCGGCTCCGGGGAACTGCCACTGCGGCAGCCGGGCGGCCCCCCGCGGTCCGCCCTCGAACGGGAACTCGAGGAAGTACTCGCGGATCAGGCCGTACAGACCGCGGAAGGTCAGCGGGTTCCGGGCGCCGGAGCTGACGTGGTAGAACTCCGGCTCGCCGATCACCGGCTTCGTGGCACACACCGCCAGGATTGCGTTGACCACGTAGTCGCACGGCACGATGTCGACCACCGAGTCGGGGCTGGCTGGAAACTCCGGCAGCTCGCCGCGACCGTACGCCAGGATCAGCGGCTCAGCCATCTTGAAGCCCTCGATCCACCCGGGATAGGGGTGCTTCCAGGACGACTCGACGATCGCGGGCCGGACGATCGAGACCTCCACATCGCGGCCGACATCGGCGACCGCGCGCTCCCCCAGAGCCTTGGTGAAGGTATAGACATCGGTCCAGCCGAGCGACCGGGCCCGCTCGGTGCCGGCCTTGACCAACTCGGCCTGGACCCACTCCAGCCGGCGACGCTCGGTGTCAGCCGCGGTGGTCAGATAGCCGGCCGCGCGGTGCTCCCGCTCGGCCTCCTTCCGCAGCTTCGTCAGCCGCTCGGAGGTCCGCGACTCGGACTCGATCAGGTCCCGCATCGCCAGCCCGGCCGCGGTCTCCGCGTCGTAGTCGATGGTGTGGACGTGCGGCGCCTCGGGGATCGCGCCGCGCCGCCGGCCCGCGGTGTAGGCGGTCGAGATGTGCACGTAGTGCGGGATCTTGACCAGTGCCCCGTGCTCGTCGGAGCAGGCCTCGATCATCCGGTCCATCAGCGCCTTGGTGCCGATCACGTTCGTGGTGAACGCCTGGTCGATCGGCGGATCGAAGCTGACGTCGCCGGCGCAGTGCACGACGATGTCGATGTCCCGGGGCAGCTTCGGCACGTTCGGCAGGTCGCCCTCGATCACCTCGACCCGGGCCTTCAGCAGCTCCTCGGGGCCACCGGCCGACTCGCGCAAGTCCTTGAAGATGTCCTTCTTGACGACCGCGACCATCCGTTCCCAGGCGCCCTGGGACCGCTTCTTGCGGACCAGGACGGCGGGCGTGGTGTCGGGCAGCTCGGTCAGGATCTTCCAGAACAGCTGCTCGCCGATGAACCCGGTCACTCCGGTCATCAGGATCTTCTTGCCGGCCAGCAGGTCTCGCAGTCGGCCGTCCAGCTTCTGCACGGCATGATCGCGACCGGTGGACTCGCCGTCCGCCCGTCGGAACGTCTCGCTGGGTGCCGACATCACGCGCCCTGAGCCTGTCGGAGGGCCGGCCGCTGCGCCGCGACCAAGGCCTCCTGCAAAGTGAAGTTGCCGACGTACAACGCGGTGCCGATGATCGCACCCTCCACCCCTTCGTCGACCAGGCCGGCCAGGTCGGCGATATCGGTCAGGCTGGAGATGCCACCGCTCGCGACGACCGGCGCGTCGGTCCGCTCGCAGACGTCGCGGAGCAGCTCCAGGTTCGGCCCGGACAGCATCCCGTCAGACCTCACGTCGGTCACCACATAACGCGCGCAACCCGCCGCGTCCAGCCGCTCCAGGGTGTCCCAGAGATCGCCGCCCTCGCGGGTCCAGCCCCGGGCCGCGAGCCGGGTGCCGCGGACGTCCAGACCGATGGCGATCTTGTCGCCGTACTGGCCGATGATCTCCTCGCACCACTCCGGCCGCTCCAGCGCCGCGGTGCCGATGTTCACCCGCCGGGCGCCGGTGGCCAGCGCCCGCTCCAGGCTGTCGTCGTCGCGGATCCCGCCTGACAGCTCGACGAACAGGCTGAGTATGGGAGGCGACCTCGGCGATGATCTCGGCGTTGCTGCCGCGACCGAACGCGGCGTCCAGGTCGACCAGATGAAGCCATTCCGCGCCGGCATCGGCCCACCGCTTCGCCGCCGCCCGCGGGTCGCCGAACCGCTTCTCGGTCCCTGCGACCCCCTGGACGAGCTGGACCGCCTGTCCGTCCGCGACGTCGACGGCCGGCAGCAGCACCAAGGAACCCACGAACGGGAACCTTATCCGAAACCGGGGCGTACGCCGTTCCGGCGAGCGCCGCCGCTCAGCCGGGCCGCTTCGACTTCGGCAGCTTGGCGACCACCAGGTCGTACGAGGTGTCGATCAGCTCACGGACCTCCTCGTCGTCGATGGTCCCGTCGAGGGTGAACGTGTTCCAGCCGTGGGCGCCGATGTACGCCATCTTCCGGGCGTGATCGGGATAGCGCTCCAACCAGAGGTCGGCGGCCTCACGGTCGCCGCACTTCAGCCCGATGCTCGTCGCGGGCCGGTCGGCGCCGAGGAACACGAAGATCTTCGGGCCGACCTTGACCACGGTGTCGCCCTCCCAGGGCGAGTCGGGCCAGGCGCCGGGCTTGGCCAGGCAGTACGCGTGCCAGTCCGGCTGGCCGCTCATGCCGCAGTCCTCATGGACGCCAGTCCGCGGGGCGGACGACGACCGACGCCACCGGGAGCGGCGCGAAGACGTGCGGGAACTCCGCGTCGCCGCCCGGCTCCACCACGACCGGCAGCTCCGGATCGTCCGGGTCCAGCTCGAGCAGCACGACGTCCTGGTCGGCGAGGTCGGCGTAGTAGCGACGGCGGGTCCCGTCGAGCTGGTCGGCGAAGGAGCAGTGCACGAACCCTTCCGCGTCGTACGTCGCCCCGCGGCTCGACCAGACGTACTCCCCGGTGGCCGTTGCGGCCTCCCACTCCGTCCGCAGCGCCCAGTGGAAGATCGGTCGGCCGAGCGCCTGTCGATCGCCGAGCAGCCCGAGCCGGCCGAGGTCGGCGCGCAGCGTCCCCGCGTCGCTGAACAGCAGTCCGGTCAGGCCGAACGCCGTCGCGGCCGCCACGTTGGCCGAGCTGTCGTCGACGAAGACCGCCTCCTCCGCCTCGATCCCGGCGCGCTCGCAGGCCAGCGCGAAGATCGCCGGATCCGGCTTGAGCAGGCGCTCGTCGCCGGACACCACGATGTCGGCGAACCTGCCGAGGATGCCGAACCGCTGGTGCGCCAGCGGGAACGTCTCGCCCGACCAGTTGGTCAGCGCGGTCAGCCCGACGCCGGCCCGCTGCAGCTCGGCGATCACCGCCGACGTACCCGGGACCATGCCGGTCAGCGCATGGTGGAAGTACGTCCGATACGACCGGATCGCCTCCGCGTCCGCCGGGAAGCGCGCGATCAGCTCGGCCTCGGCCGCCTCGAAGCTGTGGCCGCCGTCGTTGCGGCGGTTCCAGGCGGCGAACTCGATCCGGTCCAGGAACTCGGGGACCTCGTCGGCCGGCAGGACCTGTTCGAACGCCCGCTCCGCCTCCCACTGGAGCACGACGCCGCCGAGGTCGAAGATCACCGCCGAGAGCACGGGACCCGATCGTAGCGCCTGCCGCGGCAGTCGATCGCGCCTTCGCGGGCGGGTTAGGGTAGCCTTAGAGAACTTCCAGTCGAGGAGATCCGTGAGCAAGCCGCACGAGGAGTACTACCGGGCCGAGGTCGTGGGCGTCCGGCGGCTGACTCCGAACATGGTGCGGATCCGGTTCGGCGGCGACGACCTCCGCCGGTTCCGTTCCAGCGGGTACGCCGACGAGCGGATCTGCATCTTCTTCCCGTTACGCGGCGATCGGCACACGCCGGACCCGGTCTTCGTGAACGGGCAGCTCGACTACTCCGAGCGGCCGGGCCGGCCACAGGCCCGCAGTTACACGGTCCGCCGCTGGGACGCCGAGCAGTCGGAGCTGGAGATCGACTTCGTCGTCCACGACGGCGGGGTCGCATCCCGCTGGGCCCTCGACGCCCAGATCGGCGACGGGGTCGGACTGAGCGCCACCGACGGCTGGTACGCCCCGCCGCCCGGCACCCCGTGGCAGCTGCTACTGGCCGACATGACGGGGCTGCCGGCGTTGGGCCGGATCATCGAGGAGCTCCCGGCCGGCGCCCGCGCGCACGCGATCGTCGAGATCATCTCCCCCGACGACGTACAGACGTTCGAGACCGCGGCCGACGTGACGTATCACTGGATTCCCGGTAGGGGCCACGAGTTCGGGCCGAGCGCTCTGCTGAACGAGCTGCGGATGTACCCGATCCCCGAAGGGCCCGGCTATCTCTGGCTGGCCGCCGAGGCCGCCGTCTCCCGCGACGTCCGCAAATACGTCCGGCGCGAGCTGGGCTGGCCGATCGAGCGGTTCGAGGTGATCGGCTACTGGCGGGTGCGCAAGGAGGAGTGGCTGGCCCGCTGGCGCTCGAAGGAGGCCGAGCTGTCAGCCGTCTGGACTCAGGCTCAGGCCGACGGGCTGGCCGGCGCCGAGCTGCGCGAGCACTACCTCGAAGCCGTCGAGCGCGCCGGTCTCTGACTGCACCCGTGCCCAGGGCCTGTCGAAGGGCACACGCCCGGTCAGAAGGTGGCGACCCAGTTGGCGATCAGCCGGGCGCCGGCGTCGCCGGACTTCTCCGGGTGGAACTGAGTCGACCAGACCGGCCCGTCCTCGACCGCGGCGACGAACCGGTCGCCGCCGTGCTCGACCCAGGTCACCTTGCGGCCCTCCGTCTCGGGCAGCTCGCGGACCGCGTAGCTGTGCACGAAGTAGAACCGCTGGTCGGCGACTCCGGCGAACAGCCCGGTGCCCTCGGGCGCGGACACCGTGTTCCAGCCCATGTGCGGGAGCCGCTCGGCCCGCACCTGCTCGACGACGCCCGGCCAGACCCCGCAGCCCGCGGTCCGCTCGCCGTGCTCGATGCCCGCCTCGAACAGCACCTGGTGGCCGACGCAGATCGCCAGCAGCGGCCGGCCGGCGGCGATCCGATCGGCGATCAGCTCGCGACCGCCGACCGCGAGCAGCCCCGCCATGCACGCCGCGTACGCCCCCACGCCCGGCACCACCAGCCCGTCCGCCGCCAGCGCCTCGTCCCGGTCCGCGGTCACCACGACCTCCGCGCCGGTCCGCGCCATCGCCCGCTCCGCGGACCTCAGATTGCCCGACCCGTAGTCGAGCACGACGATCCGTTTGCTCACAGAACTAGAGCGCACCCTTCGTGCTCGGAATGCCGCTGACTCGCGGGTCGGAGGCGATCGCGTCCCGCAGTGCCCGGGCGACCGCCTTGAACTGGGCCTCCGCGATGTGGTGCGCGTCCCGGCCGGCGAGCACCCGGACGTGAAGACAGAGCTGCGCGTGGAACGCGAGCGACTCCAGCACGTGCCGAGTCAGCGAGCCAAGGTACGGCACACCGACGTTGCCGCCGCCGATCAGCGCGTACTCCTGGCCGGCCGGTTCGCCGGTGTGCACGAAGTACGGCCGCCCGGACACGTCGACCACCGCTTGGGCCAGCGCCTCGTCCAGTGGGACCAGCGCGTCGCCGAACCGCCGGATCCCGGCCTTGTCGCCCAGTGCCTCGCGGATCGCCTGGCCGAGCACGATCGCGGTGTCCTCGACGGTGTGGTGCGCGTCGATGTGGATGTCGCCGATCGTCTCGACGGTCAGGTCGATCAGCGAGTGCTTGCTGAACGCGGTCAGCATGTGGTCGTAGAACCCGACCCCGGTGACGATGTCGGACGTACCGGTGCCGTCCAGGTCCACCCGCACCCGGACGGACGACTCCGAGGTCTTCCGCTCGATCTCGGCGATCCGGTCGCTCATCGCACTCCCGCTTCCCATACCTCGTCCAGCGCCAGCTTGAAGGCCGCCATCTCCTCCGGCGTACCGGCCGATACCCGCAGCCAACCATCCGGACCGACGACCCGGATCAAGACGCCGCGGTCGAGTAGACCCTGCCAGACCGCCCGCCGGTCCGCGAACCGGCCGAACAGCACGAAGTTGGCGTCGGACGCGGCGACCTCGAACCCCCGGTCGGCCAACCAGGCGGCGAGATCGTCCCGGGCCTCGCGGAGCCGACCGACCGCGGCCAGCAGCTCGTCGGCGTTCGCCAGCGCGACCCGGGCGACGGCCTGGGTGACCGCCGACAGGTGGTACGGCAGCCGGACGATCCGCAGCGCGTCCACGAACGCCGGCGTCGCCGCGAGATAGCCGAGCCGGCCGCCCGCGAACGCGAACGCCTTCGACATGGTCCGGGTGACCGCAAGCCTTGGGTTGTCCGGCAGCAGGTCCAGCGCGCTGGCGGTGCCGGAGCGGGCGAACTCGAAGTAAGCCTCGTCGACGACCACCACGCCCGTGGCCGCCTCGGCGATCGCCGCCAGCACGTCCAGGTCCACCGCGGTACCCGTCGGGTTGTTCGGGCTGGCGATCAAGATCACGTCGGGGCGCTGTTCGCGGATCGCGGCCACGGCCTCATCCGGGTCGATGGTGAAGTCGTCGCGCCGCGGGAAGGTCGTCCAGGTGGTGTGGGTGTCGCGGGCGTACTCCGGATACATCGAGTACGTCGGTGCGAACGACAGCGCGCTGCGTCCCGGTCCGCCGAACGCCATCAGCACGTGCAGCATCACCTCGTTGCTGCCGTTGGCCGCCCAGATGTTGTCTGCCGTCAGGCCATGGCCGAGGTAGCGCGCCAGATCGGCACGGAGCTCGACGGCGTCCCGCTCCGGATAGCGGTTCATGGTCCGAGCCGCGTCGGCGACCGCCGCCGCGATCTCGGCGACCACCTTCTCGCTCGGCGGGTACGGATTCTCGTTGACATTGAGTGCATAGGGCACGTCGAGTTGGGGGGCACCGTACGGCTGCTCCCCCACCAGCTCTGGCCGCAACGGCAGGTCCGCGAGTGTGGCACTCATGTGGGGAACCGCCGGCTGACCGCGGCACCGTGCGCCGGCAGATCCTCGGCGTCGGCGAATACCTCGACGTCGCGGGCGATCTCCTCCAGAGCTGCCCGCGAGTAGTCGATCACGTGGACGGCCTTGAGGAAGCTCTTCACGTTCAGCCCGGAGCTGTGGCAGGCACAGCCGCCGGTCGGCAGCACATGGGTGCTGCCGGCCGCGTAGTCGCCGAGCGAGACCGGCGACCAGGCCCCGACGAAGATCGCCCCCGCATTCCGGATCCGGGCGGCGACCTGGGCGGCGTCGGCGGTCTGGATCTCCAGGTGCTCCGCGGCGTACGCGTCCACCACCGCGATCCCCTGCTCCACGTCCTCGACCAGCACGATCGCGGACTGCCGGCCGGACAGCGCGATGCCGATCCGCTCGCTGTGCTTGGTCTCCGCCACCTGCCGCTCGACCTCGGCCTGCACCGCGTCGGCGAGCTGTTCGCTGTCGGTGACCAGGACGGCAGCCGCCAGCGGGTCGTGCTCGGCCTGGGAGATCAGGTCAGCGGCCACGTGCACAGGATCGGCGGTCGCGTCGGCCAGGATCGCGATCTCGGTCGGCCCGGCCTCGGAGTCGATGTTCACCCGACCCTTGAGCGCCCGCTTGGCGGCGACCACATAGATGTTGCCCGGCCCGGTGACCAGGTCGACCCGGCGGCAGAGGCCCTGAGACCCCGTACGCGAACATGGCGATCGCCTGCGCCCCGCCGACGGCGTACACCTCCTCGACGCCGAGCAGCCGGCAGACAGCCAGGATGCTCGGATGCGGCAGCCCGCCGAACTCGCGCTGCGGCGGCGACGCGAGCGCGATCGAGCGGACCCCGGCGACCTGGGCCGGCACCACGTTCATGATCACGCTGGAGGCCAGGGGCGCCAGGCCGCCCGGGACGTACAGCCCGACCCGGTCGACCGCGATCATCCGCTGGGTCACCACCGCGCCCGGCGCCACATCGACCCGGACCTCGGCCTCGCCCAGCTCGGCCGCCGACACTGTCCGGCGGCGCGCGATCGAGAGCTCGAACGCCTTGCGCAGGTCGGGATCCAGCCGGGCCACAGCGTCGTCGAGCGCACTCTCCGGCACCCGGAAGTGCTCCGGCACTACATGATCGAACCGCTCGCTGAACTCGGCCAGCGCGGCCTCCCCGCGGTCCTTGACCGCCTCGCAGATGGGCAGCACCCGCTCCACCGCCGCGGCCACGTCGAACTCCGCCCGCGGCACCGCCGCTGCGTAGTCCACCCGCTCGCCCGCCGTCCCGCGGAGATCGATCACCGAAAGCACGGGTGCGAGTCTACGAACCCACCCCGGCACCGATTCGCGATATCTCACCCCGCAGCCCATTCTCTGAGTCACCCGGTGCTGGTGTCGTCCAGCGACCCGAAGTCTCGCCAACGGGCGCCCTGACTCGTGTGAGGAATTCCTGCGCGGTCGCTGAGCGACACGAGACCCAAGCAGACAATGCTCAGAACGCCCGGGCCAGCAGCCGCGGCACCAGCCGCCACCGCGGCTCGGCGACGAGATCGGTGAAGACTGGAGCCACCCGTCCGCCCTTGGGGTTGTCGGTGAACCACGATGGCGTCGGGCGCACGGTGAGGCCCGCACGGAGAACACCCTTGTCCACGGCGCCCAGCAGGTAAGCGTTGTGGACGAAGCCGGTCCCGCTCTGGGTCGGCGTCCGGCCCGAGCCGTCGAGATGGCCGCCCCACGGCAGCGCCGGCTGTCCGAAGTTCATCCCGGGCCAGGCATTGATCCCGACGTTGCCGTACCGCAGATCAACGACGGCCCGGTCGAGCGCCTCAGCGATCGCCGGATCACGTTCCAGTCGCGGCGAGATCACGATGGCGGCACACAGGGTCCCCCACAGCACGTCGTTCATGAAGTCGGTCGCCGTCTGCAGGAACTCGACCGGGTCGGGCCCCCCGACCGACACCTCAGCCAGCAGGCTGCAGAACGGCTCGAACCGGAACAGCGGGTCGTCCGGCTCCGCGGCATCGAGAGCCGGAACGAGGGTCCACGGCAGCTCGTCCGGTCCGGGCTCCCCCACCCGGCGCACCTCGCGGCCTTCGGTGAAGCGGCGATAGCGGTCGTGCGCTCGCGGGTAGTAGGCGTACCGCGTCGGCGTTTCGGCCAGAAAGCCGAGCAGCAGACGCAAGAACTCCTCGCGCTGCGGCCAGCCCTCCGCGGTGACCAGCATCCGGGCCGACAGGCAGTTGAACGAGGCGTTGTTGGTCACCATCGTCGCGACGTTGCGGGCCTGGAACGCGAGCTCGGCAGGCCGGTACGTGTCCGGCACGATCGCCACCGGGGTGATGTTGCCCAGCTCGGCGCTCACGGGAATGCCGAGCAGCGGAGGGAGCTCACCGCGCCGCCGACGATCATGGTCCTCCCCCGGCGGACCCCAGAGCAGGCTGTCGTGGGTGGCGGCCGAACCGGTGAGGTGCACCCAGTCGATCCGCGGATGAGTCGTCAGGTACGAGCCGACGTCCGCACCGCCGTACACCACCCGCAGCGCACGCTGGTCGATCAACGGTTGGAGCGCTCGCTCGAGGAGCGGCCCGACCCACTCGTTCACGGGGTTCAGCTTCAGCAGACAGACTCGACCGTGGTCGAACAGCTGGGTCAGCACATCGGTCACCGGCAGGCTCGAGACATTGCCCGCGCCCAGCACCAGCGCCACCGCCGGCTCGGGATCGGCGACCTGGTAGAGCGGCGCCTGGGCCTCGATTGCGGCGTCTCGATCGACGCCCGGCCGCAGCAGCACGTGGGCGGACGCGCCGCTCATCAGCACCCGGTCGAACCCGGTGGCGGGCAGCACCCGGACCTCTAGAGGGGGACGCGGGAGAGACCAGATCGCGCAAAGCCGGCAGAGCCCAGGCGAAAGCGCACGCCGACACGGCACGAGGGACACCGGCACGAGATCGCGAGAAGCCAGCGCGCAGGTCATCGGAGGGACATCAGACGCATCAAGATAGGAGAAGACAACTCCAGCAGCGAGGGAGCGCGAGACAGAAGCCGGACAGAGAGCCGGCCGTCCGGACGCTCGCGGACACCGACGCCCAGGCTGGGCCGCCCGCGGACGGCAATCTGATCGAGGCTGTTCGCTAGCCCGCGCAACTGACCGACCACCGGCAACGGACCGGCGAACCACTCCTCGGCGCTGTTCGGCGGCAGCCGCTTGGCCGCCAGGCCGAGCCTGGACCAGTCCGGCATCAGCCCACGCACGAGGGCCAGGCATTCGCGGACGAGCGCCGCCTTGGCCGATGGACTCGTCCGCGAGAACCGGACCGCTCCGGCCCGCAGGTCGTCCACCGCACGATCGAGCTCCGGCTGCGAGGTCTCCCTCGCACTGACCACTGAGGAGCTCAGCTGCATCTGATCCATCGCGTCGCCTTTCGGGCCGAGATCCCTACTCTTGTCTTCCCTGGAGATCGTCCGCCCATTCGGGCGGTAGTGCCATGTCGGCCCTTCGCACGTCGGCCCTCCTCACGCAGCGGATCTGTTCGCCCCTCTTCGTACCGTGCCTGCAGTCAAGGAATGAGGAGAGTCGATGACAGCTGATGAGGCGGGCCCAAATCGCGGTGCGGAGCGGGGGGCCGAGGCATTTCTCGCCGGCTGGTGGAGCCGGGCCGAACAATTCCGCGCAATGCTGGCGGCCGACGACGGTCCGATCAGCATCCAGCTCGGCCCGGACGAGGACGTCGTCTACATCCAGGCCCGGCGCGAGGACGACGGCTGGTTGGTCGAGGCGGTGAGCAACAACTATCTGCCCGGGCACACGCAACTCACCGTCGACGACGAATGCGTCCTGCTCGAGCTCGGCTGGGAACCACCGACCGGGCCGATGCCGAACTTCTTCCGGTTCTACGACGACCCGGTCGATCTGGGCTGCGTGGCCGCCGACATCATGATCACCTTCGCCACTGCCTACCACGGCACGCACGACGACACCTTCTTCGTGTCGCCTGCGCATCTCGTCGACCTGCTGGCTGACGAGGTCGACGACCGCTGATCGGTTGCTTGCGCCGCGGCCCCGCCTGCGCGCGCCGTGCTGCGGACGCGGGAGCTTCAGCACTTACCGCAAGGCGCGGATCACCTGGCCGACCTGGGTCCTGCTGCACTGTGTCGTGGGCCGCAGCCGAACCCCCTCGGTCGCCGCCCGTTACTCGATCCTGCTCGACCGGGATCCGCGGGAGGCGCTGACCGCGATGCGGTGGTCGCACCCGGATCCTGAGCTGTGGCGCGCCGCCTGCCGCTCCGCGTGACCCGCTGGCTTTCGCTGTAACGTCCGCGACTCAGGGTTCGCAGACGATGCCGTCGCCGTCGGCGTCGCGATACCAGGCGTACTCCGGGTCGATCCCGCGCCGATACGGGCCGAGGCCGGCACGCTTGGCGGCGGCGCAGGTCGGATAGCGCCGGTCGGTGGCCCCGGTCGCGCGGGTCGCGTGCGATCCCGTCGGCACCGACGTGCCGGTGGTCGACGCATCCGTCGCGGCGTGCGGATCGAGTGGCTGCCGGGCCTGCTGAGCAGTGATCAGCTTCTGATCGGGACAGCTGCTGAGCACCCGGATCATGGCCTGCTTCTCGGCGGGTGTGACCCAGAGTCCGTACTTCGCCTTCACGGTGACCTGACGGGCGACGTACGCGCAGCGGAAGCTCTTGTTCGGCGGCAGCCAGGTCGCCGCATCGCCGTCACCCTTGCGCTCGTTCACCGATCCGGTGGTGACCAGCAGGTTCAACGGATCGTTGGCAAACCGGATCCGCTCGGCCGCGCTCCACTGCTGGGCACCCTTTTGCCAGCTGTCCCCGAGCGGAACCACATGATCGATCTGCACCGTCCGCATCGTGGGGGCCGTCAGTCGGAGAATGCTGCCGGTGTAGGGGTCATGGAGGGTGCCGGCGAGGACAGCACAGCTGTGGCCGGAAACGGTCAGGTCGGAGAGGTCTCGACGCAGCACGGTCTGCCGTGTCGTGCAGCCGTCGACGTACGCCCAGCCGTCGCCGTAGGCATGGCGGGTATAGCCCGTCATCGGAGCCCGGCCCTTGACCGTCAGGTGGTCGACCGCCGTCGACGCGCTGCCCACCGCCCCGGCGCCGGTCGAGGCGGTGGGCTCGGCGGACGCGCTCGCCGAGGGTCCGGCGGCCGTGGCCGCAGGCCCGGACTCGGCTCCGGCTCCGCCGAGCACCGCCACCATCGCAGCCAAAATCGCAACCACAGCAGCGATCCCGGCGAATACCCACGGCAACGCCGATGCCGGGGTCCGGGTGACGACTCGGCCCGAGCGCCGAACTCCGAGCGGAGCCGGATCGGGCTCGACTCGTACTGGACGCGGGAGCGTAGCTGCGCGGTCACGGACAGATCTCCTTGATCGATTGTGATGGCTGGCAGTACGGAAGGCCGGGAGCGCCCGGCGCCCCGGACCGGCGGTGGGTGTCAGTCGGTGGCGACAGACACCCGCACGGTGCGGTTCTCGCGCCGCCTTGGCCGGGTCGAGGCTGCCGTCGCTGCGTCGGTCCTGGACGTGCTCGGGGAAGTCGTAGCCGGCGCCACGAACCCCGATCGAGTCCTGATCGACCTTCATGGCCTTGGCCAGCACCGCCCGGAACGAGGTCGCGCGCTGGAGCGAGACCGTCTTCCGCCCGTCCGCGGTCCCCCACGAACTGGTCGTTCCGGTCACCACGAGGTCACCCGGACACTTCCGCATCGACGCGGCAACGTCCGCGGCGACCGCGGCCGCCTGCTCGGGATCCACGAACTGAGCGCTGTCGCCGGCGAACTGGATCCTGGTCTGGGACACCACGTACGGCGCACAGGCCTTCGCCGCTGGACGCGGGGTGACGGGCCGAGGAGTGGTCACGGCCACCGTGGAAACCTTTGGCAGACCCGCCGCGGGAGCCTCCGCGTAGGACGGATAGGTGAAGGTGACCGACGCCGCGTGGGCTTGGGTCAGGACGTACCGGGTGAGACCCTCCAGCGCCTTGCGGTGCGCCTCGTCGAGCGGCTGCTGCGGCTTGCTGGTCTCGCCGAGTCCCCGCACCTCGACGTCGATGCCGCTCAGGTCGGGCACATTCCGGCTGTCCGCAACGCTGCCCCAGAGATCCTCGGCCGAGCCCTCGAGCCCGAGCCGATGCAGATCGAGCAGGCCGGTCGTCGAGAGCATGGAGTCGATGATCACCAGCTTCTTCGGGCCGGCGACATCGCGGATGCCGAGCGCGGCTCGGGAGATCGCCGCATACGGGTCGGATTCCGGGGTGTCCGCGACGGCCCCTTCGTACTTGGCGGGCAGCCTCCCACGGAGCGACGCCGCGTCCTCCTCCGGCGCCAGCGGGTCGGCGGCGGACGGGTCCTCGGGCTTCTTGATCGACTTGTCGTCGATGGGCACCCCGGCGGCGCTGCCGTCGATGCCGATGATCACGACCCGCGACCCGCCGGGCAGCCGGTCCGGGATGACCTGTTGCAGCTCAGAAACCGGAACGGCGGGCCCGTTCGCGTGCTTGCTGACCGCAATGGCCAAACCGACCGGCTGTTCGGGCTGGGTGGGTCCGCCGCAGCCGGTCAGACCGACACCGGCAAGGACGGCGATCGCCGCCGTCAGGGCGGTCGTCCGCCACGCCCAGACCCGTCCGCTCACGCGATGAGAAGTCGGCATCTCAGTGGCTCCCGGAGATCGCGAGGGCGGTGGTGAAGTCCGGGCGTCCGACGAGTCGGGTCAGCGACGCACGGTAGTGCGTCTTGACCAGCTCGCCGGCAGCCGGCAGCGCATCGCCGTACATCCGTCGGTAGGCGTCGAAGGTCGCCGTCGCCTCGCGCTGCCGGACGGACCGGGCCGTCAGCACCGCATCCTCGTCCGAGGCCAACGCCCGCAGCCGCGACTCGCGAAGCGCGATGGCGGTGTCGAGCTTGACGGCCTGGGCCCGGTACGGGTTGTAGGTCAGGGTCTTCACCGCGAATAGCGCGAAGCCGACGCCCAGGGCGATCGACGTCCACAGTCCGAGGTTGATCCAGAAGTGGAAGGCCGAGGCGACGTCGACCTTGTCGAGCGGGATTCCTTGTTGATCGGCCGCGGCCAGCACCGCGAGCCGCTGCGTCGCAAACGTCCGCAGCAGGCCGACCAGCACACCGATCGTCAGCCAGACCGGCGTCAGCAGGAAGATCGTCAGCTTCTCCTTGCCCGTCGTTCGTTCGCGTCGGCGGCTGGTGATCACGGCCGCACCGACTGCATGCGGAAGCGAGGTCATGATCAGGGCGAGCACGAGGGCGAGGATCAGCGAGAACATCGGGGTCTCGCCGTGGATGAAGATCGTGACGTTGCGCATCATCACGTACGTCTCCGCGCAGAGCAGCACGGCGGTCAGGCCGAAACTGAGCAGCCAGGTGCGGACCACCTCACCGCGCAGGATCGTCCTCAGCCGGCCGTCGCTCGTCGGAGCGGCCGGGTCCGTCCCGCTCCACTCGACATCGTCGTGCGTCCGCTTGTCGCCGGCCAGCACCCGGCTGATCTCGCGACGCTTTTCCCGCTCGATGTCGAGTTCCGCTTCCTCGGCGGCGCGGCGGGCACTCGCTTGACGGACACCCGCGTCCGGCTCGAGGTCGTCATCGGTCGGTGTCGGCAGCGACTGAGCAGCGTTGCGACGCAGGATCTCGATCTCGTTATCGATCAGCTGCTCGTACGGCAGTTTGGTCAGCACCTCGACAGCGATCTGGTCGTATGCGCCGCTGGCGGCGTCGATCTTGGCCTGCTGCTCGGCCTCGGCCTTGCGGGCCTCGAGCTGGAAGGTGGCGGGCAGCGCCAGGGTCGGCGGCATGCCGTCGCGCAGGCCGAGCTCGATGACGTCTGCGTCGAGAATCTTCTTGGTGGACACGGTTTTCTCTCTTCTTGCTTTCTCTCGAGGTGGTGTCGCGCTCAGGCGGCGGTGATGTAGTCGAACAGGGGCGGGTGGACGGCGCCGGTCGGCGATGGGACGACGAACAGCGGAGGCTCGATGGACGCGTCGGCGTCGGTGCGCACGGCACGGGAGGCGTTGTAGCCGTGCGCCCGCAGCAGGAAGGCCTGCTCGTGCACTTCGATGACGTACGCCTCGCGCTCGGACAGCTGCTCCAGCTCGGCGGCGATCGTGCCCAGCCGGACCTGCGCGGTCCGGACCCGTTCGGCCTCCTGGGCGAGCCGGCGCGTCTGGGTTGCCCAGCGGTGTCGCTCACGCAGGTCGCTCGCCTCGGTCGGCCGCTCCGCCGTCCGCGTCGAGCGCGGCTGACGAAGGAGGATCTGCAGGCGATCGCGCTCCTGCTCGAGCTCGTCGCGTCGGTCGAGCAGCTCTCGCCGTGCGTCGAGCGCCGATGCGACGTAGTAGGCGTGCGCCTGTCGCGTCCACGGGGTGTGCTGGCTGAACGGCACGGCGCGGTACGTCACCCGGTCGCGCCGACCGGCACGCCTGATGCGGCGGCGTTCGAGCCATCGTGGCGCGGCAAGATGGGCCGGTACCTGGAACGCGGACATGCTGAGACTCCTGGAGAACAAGGGATTCGGGCCGGATCGAACCCGATGTGAATACGTTAGGAACAACGGCGAACAGAACTGCCGCGCCGACGCCGAACCGCGGAACTGGCGTGCTGCCGCTACCGATCGATCCCGGTCCGCAGCTGTTCGGCCGCCACTTCCTCGACCGCGGTCCGATCGGTGACCCAGCCTTCGGATTCGTAGCGGCGCAGCATCCGGCGGGCCGCCTCCCGCCCGGCGTCGGCGAATTCCGCGGGCTCGATCACGCGCGCGTGCGGCCCGCCGACCATCAGCATCAGCCCCACCTTCAACCGGACCGGCCAGAGCAGCTGGACCCGCAGAGTCGCGCCGTCGAACCGGTCGTCGAGCAGCTCGACGCGTTCGGCCCACTTGTCCACCGCCCAGCGGGCATCGTGCGGCATATCCATCACCACGGCGGTCTCGGTCCGGAACTGTCTGATCAAGGTCGCCAGATCGGCAGGCGGAACGAAGGTCTCGTCGAGCACCTCGAACTCGCGGATGTAGCTGTCGACGAAGGTACGAATCGCACCGACCGACGCGATCCGGTCCGCCGGCGCGTCGAGGGTGCCGGCGTCGAGCTCCCAGCCGCGGTGGGTGCGGATCAGCGAGTACGGCTCGACGACGATGTGTTCGATGATCGGGGCCCGCAGCAGCGCGTAGACCAACCGGACCCGACGATGTTCGGCGATCGCGGCCCGCGCCACAGCGAGCCGATCCCACGGCTCCGGCGCGACGATGCGCAGGCTCGGCAGCAGACCCGCGTGCAGCTTGTGCACGGCCGAGGCCAGCACCTCGTCCTCGGGACGCAGCACGGACGCGTCGTAGGCGATGCGATAGAGCCTGCCGAGCTCGGACGCCGAGGTGTACGCCACGCCGAGCTCGGCGCCGGGGTCCGGCGAGGTCAGCCGCACCATCGGCGCCCGCACCGGGTCGCCGTCGTCGTCCCCCTCGTCGTCGCTGTCTCCGCCGAAGAACTCCAGCGTCTCCGGACGGGCCACCAGATCGGGCAGATAGTTGGCGAGGTCGGTCAGGTAGTAGACCCGCAGGATCTCGCGTACGTCGTCCTCGGGTCGTCCGACCTCGCTCGCCAGATCGGCGAAGCGCATCCCGCTCGGGTGGTAGTAGAGCACCTGCAGGATCCGGGGCAGATCGGCGACCCGGTCACCGTAGATCGCCATCGACACCTCCCGCGACGGCCCGCAGGTTGGCCTCGATCTCCGACACGAGCTCGGGCGGACCCAGCACCCGCACCCGCAGGCCGAGCTCGAACAACCGACTCCGGAACGCTGCCTGGTTGGTCACGACCTGCTCGACGACCAGCTCGCCGCGATCGCTTCCGACGACCTCGCCGCCCGACATCAGTCCGAGGACGTCGGTCAGGAAGTCGGCCGGCACGCCGAGCCGGACCATCATCGGCGCGTCGATCTGCCAGGACATCGGGTCCAGCGACCGAGACCCGACCTCCGATGCCGGCTCGGCGGTTCCCGGGTCGTCGATCCGGACCCGACTCATCCGGGCGGCCACGAACTCCTTCGTGAACGTGCCCCCGGCCTCCCGTCCGACCAGCACCCAGCCGGACTCCCCCGTGTACAACGCGTCCGGATGCACCGTGCGCCGAACGCCCTTGTAGGTGAAGCGCAGCAGGCAGCCGGTCCTGGACGCTGTGCTGCAGCGCCCCGAGGAAGTCCGGCGGTGCGGAGACGTCGATCTCGGCGTCCATCAGCACCTGCCGCAGCGCCGCCCGCTCGCCCGGAGTCAGGAGCACCGCCAACCGGTTGTCGTCGACGTCGAGGGCGTACCGAGCGTCCACGCCGTCCGAGGCGATGTTGCGAATGTTCCAGCCGCCCTGCCGGAGAAGTCCGAGCTGACGGCGGAGCTGGGCGCGGTTGGCTTCCGTGTCGTCGTCCAGATCGGCCATCCGAAGCAGCTTGCGGACCCGGACTCCCCGGGGACCGGCGTCCGACAGGCAGATCAGGATCCGGACCAGCCGCTCCATCGGCCCGATCTGGTCCCGACCGGCACGTCCCGCCATCGACCCCGTCCGCTCGCTGAGTGAGGTTCCACGTTTGCTGTGAGTCTCGCAGAATCTCCCGAACGGATGGAGACGGGGCCGCCTGAAGTAGCGTCGACGCTCGTGTTCCCCGGCTTCGGCACTGTCGTCAACGTCGCCACGATCGTGGTCGGCTCGGGGATCGGGTTGCTCGTCGGCGCGCGGCTTCCGCAGCGGACGCGGGACACGGTCACCGACGGGCTGGGCCTGGTCACCCTGCTGATCGGCGGGCTGTCGGCGGTCGCGGTCACCTCCGATGCTTTCACCGGCGCAGTCGGGGCGTCGGCGCCGGTCCTGATCGTGCTCGGCGCGCTGCTGATCGGCGGGATCGCGGGGTCGCTGCTCGACATCGAGCGGCGGCTGGAGGATTTCGGCGGCTTCTTGAGGCGGAAGCTCACCCGGCACTCGGGCACCGACGAGGCGAGCTCGGCTGACCACGCGTCGCGGGAACGGTTCATCGAGGGTTTCGTCACCGCCTCGCTGGTGTTCTGCGTCGGCCCGCTGACCATCCTCGGCTCACTGTTCGACGGGATCGGGCTGGGCTCGCAGCAGCTGATTCTCAAGGCCACGCTGGACGGGTTCGCGTCGATCGCCTTCGCAGCGTCACTCGGCGCCGGGGTGATGGCCGCCGCGGTCGCGGTCGCGGTGGTCCAGGGCACGCTGACCCTCGTCGGATTCCTGGTCGGCGACGCGCTGCCGGCGCCCGAGCTGGCTTCGATCACGGCGACCGGCGGGCTGTTGCTGCTCGGTGTCGGCTTCCGGCTGCTGCAGCTGAAGGCGGTCCCGGTCGGCAACCTGCTGCCGGCCCTGCTCGTCGCGCCCCTGCTCACCGCCGGCGTGGCGGCGCTGCGATGACCACAGAACCGGCACCGGCTGCCGATCCGTCCGAGGTCCCCGCCCCTCCGGAGCGGGCCGCGATCCTGCGGGCAGCGATCGGCCTCGGGGTGTACGCCGGGCTCTTCGGCGCCTCCTTCGGCGCCATCTCGATCGCCTCGGGTCTGAGCGTCGGGCAGACCATGGTGCTCAGCCTGGTGATGTTCTCCGGCGCGTCGCAGTTCGCGTTCGCCGGCGTGGTGGCGACCGGCGGGGCCCCCGCGGCGGCGGTGGCCGCGGCACTGTTGCTCGGCGTCCGCAATGCCTTCTACGGCCTCGCCATCTCCGAGATCGTGTCGCCGCGTGGGCTGGCCCGGCTGTGGACCGCGCACTTCGTGATCGACGAGACGACCGCCATGGCGCTCGGTCAGGCCACACCGCGGGCGCGCCGCTACGCATTCTGGTCGACCGGACTGATCCTCTGCGCGCTCTGGCAGGTCGGCTCCCTGATCGGTGCGTTGGTCGGCTCCGCTGTCGACCCGACGGCGCTCGGTCTGGACGCCGCCGCGCCGGCCGTCTTCCTGGCGCTGCTCTGGCCGAACCTCAAGCGCACCGAGGCGAAGCTCGTCGCGCTCGGCGGAGTCGCCGTGGCGCTCGTCCTGGTGCCCGTCGCGCCGGCCGGGATACCCGTGCTGGCCGCCGCCGGCGTCGCGGTGATCGCGGGCTTCACCGGCGATCGTACGAAGCGGGCCGGACGATGACCGGGCTGTGGGTCGCGCTGATCGTCGCCGCGCTGGGGTCGTACGCGCTCAAGCTCGCCGGCGTCTCGCTCCCGGAATCGGTGCTGAACCATCCGCGGGTGCAGCGGACCGCCGGGTTCTTGCCGATCGCCATGCTGGCGGCGCTGGTCGCCGTGGGACTGTTCGACCACAACGGCCGGTACGGCGTGGACTGGTTCGTGCTGGCCGGCGTCGCGGCCGGGGTGCTCGCGCTTGCTGCTGCGCCAGGGAGTCCTGGTCGTACTGCTGGTCGCGGTCGGCATCACCGCCCTCCTCCGGCTGCTGTTCTGACGTTCCCACGCCGGGCGACCATCACAGCGAGCACTGACGTAGCTCCGTCCACGGTAGCTAGCGGCCCGTCTGCTCATAGCAACGAGGAAATCCCGTCTAGGAAATCCCCCGGGATCACGCCAGACTTGCGTCGAACGGAAGGTGTCCGATCCAGATGTCCGAGCGCGTCGCGCGACTTGTGTCGGTGAACGTCGGCATGCCACGCGAGGTCAGCTGGCAGGGACGGACCGTCCTCACCGGGATCTGGAAGGACGCCGTTCAGGCGCCCGTCCAGGTCCGCCGGCTGAACGTCGACGGCGACGGCCAAGGCGATCGCGCCGGGCATGGCGGCGAGCAGCGGGCCGTGTTCGTCTATCAGCTCGACTCGTACCGCTACTGGTCGGACGAACTCCACCGTGATGACTTCGTCTTCGGCCAGTTCGGTGAGAACTTCACCGTCGACGGGCTCGGCGACGACGAGGTCTGCATCGGCGACCGGTACCGCATCGGCTCGGCGCTGTTCGAGGTGACGCAGCCGAGGACGACCTGCTATCGGGTCGGTATCCGGATGGGCGAGCCTCGGATGGCCGCGCTGCTCACCGGTCGCGGTCGCCCAGGGTTCTACTTCCGAGTGCTCGAGGAAGGCACCGTCAAGGCAGCGGACGACGTCGTGAAGGTCGCCACCGGACCTGAGCGAATGACCGTTGCCTCCGTCAACGCGCTGCTGTATCTGGACCGTCGTCCCGACCCCGAGCTGCTTCGACGCGCGCTGCGGATCCCTGCCTTGAGCCCGGGCTGGCAGGACTCGATGGGTGCGCTCCTCGAGCAACACTCCAACCCGACGGCGGGCGGCGGGAACGCGGCCCTGACATCACTGGGGCCGCCACCGGCATGGTCAGGGTTCCGGGACCTGCAGGTGGTCGCCAAGCATCGCGAGACCGCCGACACGGTGTCGCTGGAGCTCGCCGCCGACGGCGCGGCGTTGGGACGCCCGCTTCCAGGGCAATACGTCACGCTCAAGCTCTCGGACGGGCACGGCGCACCTCCCCTCGTTCGCAGCTACTCGTTGTCAGGACCGCCGAACGACGCGCGTTACCGGATCACCGTCAAGATCGAACCGCACGGAGCGGCCGGTCAACGCCTTCGCTCGGCGGTCGACGTCGGAAGCCGGATAGCGGTTGCAGCCCCACGGGGGCAGTTCACCCTTGACGAGGGCACCCGCCCCGTCGCCCTGGTGAGCGCCGGCATCGGTGTGACCCCCGTCCTCGCGATCCTGTACGCACTTCAGGCCCGACGCTCGACGCGGGACATCTGGTGGCTGCGTAGCGCGCGGAATGGCGCCGAACACGCCTTTGCGGCGGAGGCACGGTCGCTGATCGCGATGCTGCCCGGTGCGCGCAGCCGGGTGTGGTACAGCCGACCGGGTCTCGAGGACGAGATCGGGACCGACTTCGACGAAACCGGACATCTCAGCGCCGAGGGGATCGAGGCGGCCGGAGCGCCGTTGGACAGCGAGTTCTACGTCTGCGGACCGACCCCGTTCATGGATGCGATCCGCACCGGCCTCGTCGCGCTCGGCGTGCCCATCGCCCGCATCCACACCGAAGCATTCGGCGCCGCGGCTCCCATCACCCCCGGGATCGTGGGAGAGTCCGCCAGACCACCGCACGCGCCCGAGGGTGGTCCGACCACGGGGCCCCTCGTCTCATTTGTGCGAAGCGGCCTGAACGTCCGCTGGGACGAGCGATTCGCCTCCATCTTGGAACTCGCCGAAGCTTGCGACGTACCGGTTCGTTGGTCCTGCCGCACCGGCGTCTGCCATACCTGTGAAACGGGCCTGCTCGAGGGCACGGTGGCCTATGGTCCCGAACCGCTCGAGCCCCCGGCGACGGGAGATCTCCTGGTGTGCTGCTCTCGACCTGGCACCGACGTCGCGGTCGATCTGTGACCGACCGTCTGCGTCATCGCTCGGCGAGTCCGGACCGTGTCCGCACGAGACGAGCTCAGAGCCGTGCGGCGGGCGGTTCGATGTCGTCGTAGAGGCGGACCGCCGCCAGCAGTCCGCTCGGCCCGCGTTCATAGACGCCGAGGCCCGCCTGGGCCGGTAGCTCGTGATCACCCCACCCGACGCAGTTGTACTCGACGGCGCAGCGCACCCCGTCATCCGTCATTGCGCAGTACTGGAGACCGATGCCGCCGGCTCGGAGCCATTCGGTGAGGCGTCCGCGAAGGCTGTCCACGCCACGGTGCACGGGAGCCGACCCGGTCGGCTCACGCAGGTATCCGTCCGGTGCGAAGACCGCAAGTGCAGCGCCGACATCCCCGCCGATCAACGCGGCCAGGTAACGGCCGACCACATCACCCGGGTGAACCGGCGCCGGCTCGAGGATCGGATGCCTCAGATGACGCCGTCCGTCCACCGGCCACTGGCTGCAGTACGTGCGGAAGACGACCGACCGGTCATCAGGTGACTCAGCGACCACGGCCACCGGCCACCCGACCTCGCCACCCGGCGAGCCCAGGTAGGCGAGCGTTTCCATGACAGCCCGATCGTCGGCACAGGTCACGGCCACGGTCTCGATCCTGACCTGATGGTTCGCGAGCCAGACCTGATTTTCGCGGACGAAGCGCCGAAGCCTCCGGTGACCGCGGATCTCGCCGGCCCGCGGATCGTGAACGACCACCTCGCCCGGCCAGATCGACTCCAGCGCCCCGGTGTCGCCCCGACTCAGCGCGGTCAGGTACTGCCCGACCGGATCGGCTCTGCCCTGGGCGCGGGTCTGCCGGCGGGCCAGCTCGGCGGCGCCGACGAAGTCAGGGAACCACGGCATCTCAACCCACGCTCGCTTTCGGGGGCCGGGGACATCTGAACAGACTGCCGCCTCCGGCCTGGCCGCGCCAGTGCCATGACGGAGTCTCGCCGACGAACGACGTCGCGTGGGGTTTACGCGACCACGCCAAGCTGCTTTCCTGATTGACGCACGTTCTTGCAGCGGATGCGACATCGAAGCGGCCGCGGCGGAGTGCCACGCGAAAGGTTGTCGTTTCATGCGTTCAGACATCAGGCCCGGTGGGATCTTCCCCGACTACGCACTGCCTGACCACGTCGGATCCGTGCGCACGCTGGCCGAGCTGCAGGGTCGTGATCCGCTGATCCTCCTGCTGTCGCGCGGTCACTACTGCCCGAAGGAGCACCAGCAGCACCTGGACCTGGTGGCGTTCCAGTCCAAGATCGCCGTCGCCTACACCCAACTGGTCACGATCTCGACCGACGAGCACCACACGCTGCAGGAGTTCCGCGCATCCGTCGGCGCCCAGTGGGTCTTTCTCTCCGACCCGGGGCGGACCGTTCAGAAGGATCTCGACATCCAGGAGTACACCGACCCCGAGCACGATCCGATGATCCCCCACACGCTCGTCCTCGAGCCCGGGCTGGTGATCCACAGTGTGTACAACGGCTATTGGTTCTGGGGTCGCCCATCCGTCGACGATCTGTGGCGGGACCTGCGAACTGTGACGAGCAAGATCCGGCCGGACTGGGATCTGAGCGCACCGGGCCTCCGGGAGGCCTGGGCCGCCGGAGACCACACACCGTTCCACGGCTGGGACCGCCGATGACGAGCGATCCCGAGCGGCTCGATCAAGCCGCACGAGACGTGGGCGCACGACGCACCGTGGCCTTCGACGCCAACGACACAGCAGCCCTGCAGGGACCTTCGAGGATCTGCCGCGGCCGATCGATCACGTGATGGTGACCGCCGGCGCACCGCACTGCCGCCGGCTTCGTCGACACCCCGCCGTCGGCGTCATTTGCTCTGAGGCCGGATCGAAGAGCGCCGCAGCGAGCTTCGGGCGACGCTATCCATCCGCCGCGTAGTCGGCCCGGCGGATGTGGCCGCACTCGCCGTTCACATCATGATCAACACCGCACTCACCGGCGCAACGTACGACGTCGACCGTGGGCAGCAGTTCGTCTCCTGAGCCCGAGCGCCCGCCGGGATGGGCCTCCTACAACGAGGCGCGGGCCTGCTGGTAGGACTCGACCCGGCAGACGGAGGCGACCGAGGCCGCGTCCAGGACCTGACCGAGCAGATTCTGTACGCAGTTCTCGCACGCCCAGACCGGGAACGCGATCGCAGGCTGGGAGGTCAGGACATGGCCAATACGGCCCAGGCGGTCCAGGACGTACGCCGCCGGCCGCTGCCGGCACGAGACGCAGAGCGGAGCCTGATCGACAGGCTGCCCCGCCAACTCGCCGCCTGGTTGTGGTCCGCTCATGACGGCAGCTCCGCGCCGGCCTGCTCACGCACCATGAATTCTGCGTACCAGTCGGGCCAGTTCTCGTCCGCCTCACCGGTGCGCTTCTCGTGCTCGCCGTGGGCGACCGCGGCCCGCCGCAGCGCCGCTGCCAGATCTTCGGTCGAGGCGAAGGTCGTTTCCGCGGGGTCGATCCGGCCCGGCAGACGTGTTGTGACCTCCTGTAGCAACCAGGCGTTGCCGTCCGGGTCGGTGAACGTGGCGAACGAACCGTAGCTTGCTTGATCGGCCGCCCGACCCATCACCCGACCGCTCGTGGCGGCGGGCTGGAACTGGGCGCCCGGAGTTCCCGGGTTGAACACCTCACTGATTCCGACACCGAGGCCGGCCAACTCGTCCCGCGCAGCGTCGATGTCGGAAACAACCAGATAGAGACCCTGCGCAGAGCCGGGCGGAGCCGACGTGATCCTGGCGCCGAACTGGACGGAGCAACCTGAGCCGGGCGGGGTGAACTGCACAACCCGGAAACCGTTGTCGAAGGCGAAGTCGGCGTCGAGTCTCCAGCCGAGGCCCGCGTAGAACCCCTTCGCTCGATCGACGTCGGAGACGGGAATGACGACCGCCTCGAGCTTGAGGTCAACTCTCGCGACCGCGGTGCCACTGACGACATCGCCGCGCCCGTCTGACGTGCTCATCGCGACCTCCAGGGTGTGGTGTGGTATGGACGCTATCGCTATCACCGCCAGCTTGCCCCGCCGCCGCTGGTCGAGATTCAGCGCGTGGTCTTGGCGATCGAGAGAATATCGCCTCGATGTCGGCGAGCTGGGCGCTCCGGATGCCATCACTCGGCGGTTCGCGGGGTGGGTCGGTCGTGCGCCCCGAGGGAAGTTGCCGTCTCCAGCGCGGCGTCGAGATCGTTGACCTCGAGGTCTCCACCGGTCCTCCGGGATGCAGCGCAACCGTAGCTCCGCCGACGACCAGTTCGCTCCAGTAGCGGGTACGCAATGAGACGGTCGCGCCGGCCGGCCTCTCGTTGTGGCCGCCGTCGGCGTGACCGCCCTGCTCCGGCTGCTGTTCTGAGGGCGGGCGAGTACTACTCTCGTTGCCGTCGCAGACCAGTCGGGAGGAGTCGCGTGGCCAAGAAGTCCGGTAGCACACCGGCCGTGAAGGCACTGATCGCGGCGGGTGTCGATTTCACCCTTCAGCCGTACGCCCACAGCGACGGCGAGACCAACTTCGGTGACGAGGTGGTCCGCAAGCTCGGCGTGCAGCCCGACCGGGTCTTCAAGACTCTGGTCGCCGACCTCGGTGACGAGCTGGTGGTCGGCATCGTCCCCGTCTCACGGCAGCTCGACCTCAAGGCCCTGGCCGGCGCGCTCGGTGCCAAGAAGGCCACGCTGGCCGCGCCGGACGACGCCGCCCGCTCCACGGGGTACGTCCTCGGCGGCATCTCCCCGATCGGCCAACGGACCCTGCTGCGCACCGCCCTCGACGACTCCGCCAACGCCTTCGCCACGATCTTCGTATCGGCCGGCAAGCGCGGGCTCCAGGTCGAGCTCTCCCCCGCCGACCTGCGGACCATCACCGGCGCTACCTCCGCCGCGATCGCCGCCGGCTGACCCCCGGCTGGGCCCGCGACCGTCCACCATCTGCGGACGGCCGGGATCAGGTCGCCGACCGACGCGGCCCCCGACCGAAGATCGGCCGGGGCTCCTCCTCGTCGCGGCCCAGCGAGGAGCCCAGCAGGATCACCAGCACGCCGGCGAACGGCCAGATCAGCACGGCCACGGGAGCACGAAGAGTGAGTTCGATCGGCACGCTCGACCCCGGAGCGGCGTCGGCGAGCCGGGGCGGGAAGGGACCGGGGCCGAGCTCCCAGCCGACCCACCAGCAGACCAGGGCCGCAACCACCGTGCCGATGAGCACGAGCGGCACCACAGGCCAGCCGATCCGCCGGAAGATGCGCCAGGCCGCGAATCCGATCGCCAGCCCGGCGACGAAGCCGATCAGGCTGAACCAGGCGTCGCCGGCGATGTACTGGGTCAGTCCCTCCTGGGTCGTGTTCGCGCCGCCGTTCGCCTCGACGACGTACTCCGGTAGCGGCACCACCGCCCACCAGATCACTCCGCAGAGGGCGCCGAGACCGGCGCCGGCCAGCACGAACAGCAGGCCTCGGAGCACCAGCGCGGCCCGAGACGGCGGCCCGCCGTCCGCTGCCGGATCCTGCGGGGTCAGGACGCGAGACACGACGGCCCGAGCAGGGCCTTGAGATCGGCCATCAAGGGCTGCGACGGGGTCACCCGCAGCTGGTCGTCGAGCTTCATCATCGTCGTCTTACCCTGGGACAGCAGTTTCAGCCGAACCTCGGTCGCACCGCGGTGCGCGCTCAGCACCTCACGCAGGCGGGCCACCACCGGCGGCGTGCAGCGGGTCGCCGGCAGCGAGATGACCACCGGTCCGCCGTGGGCGGCATCGGTCGTGTCGGGCAGGCTCAGCTCCGAGGCGTTGATGCTGACCGCGTCCTCGTCGACCTTCAGCCGGCCGCGTACCTTCACGACGGTGTCGGGAGCGAGCACGGTCGCCACCTGCTCGTACGCCTTGGGGAACAGCAGCACCTCGACGCTGGCCTCCAGGTCCTCGACGCTGATCACCGCCCAGATGTCGCCGCGCTTGGTGGTCTTCCGGGTGACCTGGGTGATCATCCCGGCGATCGTCACCTGACCGTCGCGCGGACCGTCGTCGCCGAGCAGCGTCCCGATCGAGATGTCCCGCTCGGCGGCCAGGATGTGTTCCAGGCCCTGCAACGGGTGGTCGGAGACGTACAGCCCGAGCATCTCCCGCTCGAACGCGAGCTTGGTCCGCTTGTCCCACTCCGGCAGGTCCGGCACCGGCGAGAGCATCCGGTCGCCGATCGCCGCGTCGCCGCCGAACAGGTCGTCCTGGCCGATCGCCTCGTTGCGTTTGATGTCGATGATCTCGTCGACGTTGCGGTCGTAGACCGCCAGCAGGCTCCGCCGGGTGTCGCCGAGCGAGTCGAACGCACCGGCCTTGATCAGCGACTCGATCACCCGCTTGTTGCAGACCACCAGCGGCGCGGCGTCGAGGAAGCCGTGGAAGCTGACCGACTTGCCGATCTCGGTCCGGGCGGCGACGACGCCGTCGACCACGTTCCGGCCGACGTTGCGCACCGCGGTCAGCCCGAACCGGATGTCGGTGCCGACGGCGGTGAAGTTCGCCTCCGACTCGTTCACGTCCGGCGGCAGCACCGCGATCCCCATCCGCCGGCACTCGGCCAGATAGATGGCGATCTTGTCCTTGTCGTCGGCCACACTGGTGAGCAGCGCGGCCATGAACTCGGCCGGGTAGTTCGCCTTCAAGAAGGCGGTCCAATAGGAAACGAGACCGTACGCCGCGGTGTGGGCCTTGTTGAACGCGTAGTCGGAGAACGGCAGCAGGACGTCCCAGAGCGCCGTGACGGCCGCGGTCGAGTAGCCACGCTCGAGCATGCCGGCCGAGAACGTCTCGAACTGGGCGTCCAGCTCGGCCTTCTTCTTCTTGCCCATCGCCCGGCGGAGCAGATCTGCGGCGCCCAGGGTGTAGCCGGCGACCTTCTGGGCGATCGCCATCACCTGCTCCTGATAAACGATCAGGCCGTACGTCTCCCCCAGGATCTCCGCCAGCGGCTCCTCGAGCTCGGGATGGATCGGGTTGTTGGGCTGCCGGCCGTTCTTGCGCAGCGCATAGTTCGTGTGGCTGTCGGCGCCCATCGGGCCGGGGCGATAGAGCGCCAGCACCGCGGAGATGTCGGCGAAGCTGTCCGGCCGCATCAACCGGAGCAGCGAGCGCATCGGGCCGCCGTCCAGCTGGAACACGCCGAGGGTGTCGCCGTGGGTGAGCAGCTGGTAGGTCTTCGCGTCGTCGAGGGTGAGGTCCTCCAGCACCAGATCGATGCCGCGGTTGCGGGTCAGGTTCTCCAGCGCGTCGTCCAGCACGGTCAGGTTGCGCAGCCCGAGGAAGTCCATCTTGATCAGCCCGAGTGCCTCACACGTCGGGTAGTCGAGCTGGGTGATGATCGCGCCGTCCTGCTCGCGCTTCATGATCGGGATGATGTCGATCAGCGGGTGGCTCGACATGATCACTCCGGCCGCATGCACACCCCACTGCCGCTTCAGGCCCTCCAGCCCGATCGCGGTGTCGACGACGGTCTTGACGTCGGCGTCGGAGTCGTACAACGCCCGGAACTCGCCGCCCTCGTTGTAGCGCTTGTGCTCCGGGTCGAACAGCCCGGTCAGCGGGACGTCCTTGCCCATCACCGGGGGCGGCATCGCCTTGGTCAGCTTCTCCCCGACCGCAAACGGGTAGCCGAGCACCCGGGAGGCGTCCTTGACGGCCTGCTTGGCCTTGATCGTGCCGTACGTGACGATCTGGCTGACTCGGTCGTCGCCGTACTTCTCGGTGACGTAGCGGATCACCTCGCCGCGCCGACGCTCGTCGAAGTCGATGTCGAAGTCCGGCATCGAGACCCGGTCCGGGTTCAGGAACCGCTCGAAGATCAGGCCGTGCTCGAGCGGGTCGAGGTCGGTGATCCGCATGGCGTACGCCGCCATCGAGCCCGCGCCGGACCCACGCCCCGGGCCGACCCGGATGCCGTTCTCCTTCGCCCAGTTGATGAAGTCGGCGACGACCAGGAAGTAGCCGGCGAACCCCATCGAGGCGATGACCTCGGATTCGAAATTCGCCTGCTCACGGACTGAGTCCGGGATCCCGTTCGGGAACCTGCGCTGCAGGCCGGTCTCGACCTCCTTGACGAACCAGGACTGCTCGCTCTCCCCCACCGGGCAGGGGTAGCGGGGCATGTACGTCCCCACGCCCTCGGCGAAGGAGATGTCACAGCGCTCCGCGATGGCCAGCGTGTTGTCGCAGGCCTCGGGCAGCTCGGCCCAGATGCGCCCGCATCTCGGCCGGCGACTTCAGGTAGTAACCGTCGCCGTCGAGCTTGAACCGGTTGGCGTCCGCCATCGTCGAGCCGGACTGGACGCAGAGCAGCACCTCGTGGGCCGCCGCGTCGGCCCGGGTCGCGTAGTGCAGGTCGTTGGTGGCGACCAGCGGCAGCTTCAGGTCCTTGGCGATCCTCAGCAGGTCCGCCCGGACCCGGTTCTCGATGGACAGGCCATGGTCCATCAGCTCGACGTAGTAGTTGCCCTGGCCGAAGATGTCCCGGAACTTCGCGGCGCTGGCGATCGCCTCGTCGTACTTGCCGAGCCGGAGGTAGGTCTGGACCTCCCCGCTCGGGCAGCCGGTGGTGGCCAGCAGCCCCTCGTGGTAGGTGTTCAGCAGCTCCTCGTCGGCCCGCGGCTTGTAGAAGAAGCCCTCCAGGCTGGCCTTCGAGCCGAGCCGGAACAGGTTGTGCATGCCCGACGGTCGACTCGGCCCAGATCGTCATATGGGTGTACGCGCCGCCGCCCGACACGTCGTCGCCCGAGCTGTCGGCGGAGTCGCCCCAGCGGACCCGCTTCCGCTCCGAGCGATGGGTCTTGGGGGTGACGTACGCCTCCAGGCCGATGATCGGCTTGACTCCCGTGGCCTTGGAGGCCTTGTAGAACTCGTACGCCCCGAACAGGTTGCCGTGGTCGGTCATCGCGATGGCCGGCATGCCCATCTCGGCGCAGCCCTGGAACAGGTCGGCGACCCGGGCGGCGCCGTCCAGCATCGAGTACTCGGAGTGGACGTGGAGGTGGACGAATGTGTCAGCGCCGCGACCCGTCGCACCCTCCGCCATGACCAGCCCCACCTCCCGCGGGCCACACCGGCCCATCGACCCCGGGCACCAGGATCCGATGCGCGGGCCACGAAAACCTACACCGGCGTCACCGCCGGGTGTGCTGGGGGAAGTCAGCAGAGAGCCAGGCTAATCCCGGTCACCGACGTTTCCATGAGCGACGCGCAGCGAAGTCCTGGGCTCCGGCACGCAGTGCGGGGTGCGAGTGCTTGGGGTGCCCGGGTGGCGGTCCGGGCGCGGGCGCACCGAGGTCGGCCGCCCTCGCACCCCACCCAGCCCACCTCGCACCCCACCCAGCCCAGCGCCAGCCCACCTCGCACCGCAAAGGTGCACCTCGCACCGCGCATGCCGGGTGCGAAGTCCACCGATGGGGTGCGAGGACACGAGAGACCGGTCGCAGAGGGTGCGAGGACGCGAGCCGACGGTCGCCCGGGGTGCGAAGACACCAGAGACCGGTCACCGAAGGTGGGAAGCCATGACGATCCGGCGTCGGTTGTCGGTTCGGCCGGCGGTTCCGCGGTATCCCGGTTATGTTCTGGCTCGCTGCGATCCTTCAACCGCAGCACTCGAACAGCGGGCCACGCCCGCGCCGCATCATCAGGAAGCTCCATGCATCTCTCAAAGCGCGCCCTGCTGGGCACCGCGGCCCTGACGGCCACGTCGGCCTCGGACTCGGCACCGCCGCACCTGCCGGTTCCGTCCTGGCTCCGGCTCCGGCCACGGCCGCGTCGGCGAAGTCGTACAAGAACTGCACCCAGCTCAACGCCAGCAGTGAGCCACGATCAGCGAGCTCGCGGCGGGATCCAGCCGTGAGTTTGCGGCACGATCCCGCCGTCAGGGAGTTCGGGGTCAGTACGTGTGCCAGCCGGTCAGTGTCCGCTGCCGTCGGTGGCGAGCTCGTGTTCCTCGTCGAGCCTACCGATGCGGGGGTTGTTGCGTTCGAGGAGCCAGAAGGCGAGGAGGCCGAGTCCGCAGCCGACGAACCAGGAGAAGTCGCCGCCGTGGGAGAGGACGACGTTGTCGGATTTGGCCCATAGGGTGCCGGTGGTGAGGACGATGGCGATGGCGGGGACGGCGCCGATGATGACGGCGGCGACGGCGTTGGGGTTCCAACCGTTTTTGAACCAGTACCGGCCGGCGGGGTTCATGACGAACATGTCGTCGACCCAGACCCGTTGCTTGGAGATCAGGTAGTAGCCGGCGATCAGGACGCCGAACAGGGGGCCGATCAGTCCGCCCAAAATGCCGAGGGTGTAGAGGATGCCGGCGTCGGAGTTGTACCAGTTCCAGGGGGTGAGGATGACCGAGCCGACGGCGGCGATCATGCCGCCCATCCGCCAGGAGATCTTGCGCGGGTTGACGTTGGAAAAGTCGAACGCAGGCGAGATGAAGTTGGCGACGATGTTGATCCCGATGGTGGCGATGACGAAGGTCAGCCCGCCCAGGAGGATGGCGAACCCGGAGTCGATCTTCTGCACCGTTTCGATCGGGTCGGTGATCAGCTCACCGAACACCGGTACCGTCGCCGATGCGGTGACCACGGTCAGGATGGAGAAGAACAGGAAGTTCAGCGGCAGTCCCAACCAGTTGCCCTTGCGGACGGCTTTGAAGCTTTTGGCGTAGCGGGAGAAGTCGCCGAAGTTCAGCATCGGGCCGGAGAAGTAGGACACGACCACGGCGATCGCGGCGATCATCACCGGGATCGACTCGATGAAGGAGCGGTGCACGGTGGACAGGTTCAGCGAGATGGCGCCGAGGCCGCCGGCTTTGACGACCAGGTAGACGCACAAGGCGACCATCACCACGTAGACGGCGGGGCCGGCGAAGTCGATGAACTTGCGGATCGCGTTCATGCCCCGCCAGAACACCGCCGCCTGCGCGATCCAGAGAATGGCGTAACAGATCCAGCCCAGCGCGGAGAGACCGAGGAAACTGGGTGTGGTGAGCGCCACACTGGACGGCAAGAACTTCAAGAAGATGATCATCAACGAGGTCGACGCCAGATAGGTCTGGACCCCGTACCAGGCGATCGCGATACAGCCCCGGATGATGGCCGGCAGGTTCGCCCCCCGGACCCCGAAGATGGCCCGGTTGATCACCGGATACGGCACCCCGGTCACCTGGGACGGTTTCGCGACCAGGTTGCAGAACACCATCACGATCAAGATCCCGATCACCAACGACACCAACACCTGCCAGCTGGCGATCCCCAGCGAGAACAACGCGCCCGCCGTCACGTAGCCGCCCACACTGTGCACGTCCGACATCCAGAACGCGAAGATGTTGTAGCTGGACCAGGACTGCTTCTTCAACGGCGCCAGATCCGAGTTCGCCAGCCGGTCGTCGTAGAAATCCTTCAACACCGCCTCACCGGCCGGATGACCAGGCGTGTCCTCGAACTCGTGATGCGTGCCGAGATCGGCGGTATCTGTCATGGGCGGAGCCTCTCGGGAATGAGGAGTGGTTTCGGACGACGAGCCTGACCGGCGAGCCAGAAGTCACGGTCGTCCAAAACCGCCAGGAACGAGCGAGACCGTGCGGAGCCCATGACCGCGGAGCGCGGAGAGCAACCATCTGACTCGGTCATGAGGAAGCCTTCCTGGGGGGCGCGGCCGGATGTCCGAGCACGACGCTATTCCTGAGAGATCCCTCAACCGATGACGCCGACGTAACGTGTCTGTTTCACCTTGCCGATCGCCGCCCTTGACGCGGTCGAGGCTTCCCTGGACACTTGATCATGAGCGCGGCCGCTCGGCACGGCAGGCTCCCCAACCTGCCACACCACATAGGCCCTGATGACGACGTCGTCTATCCCCCCAGACGCGCCGTCGGCCGGACGCCGAGCGCGCCGTCGCCCTCATGAGTGTCGCCGCCCCACAGATCCTGCGCGCGAGCCCAGGCTGGGCCGATCTCAGGCTGGGCCGATCTCAGGCTGGCCGGCTTCAGGCTGGCCCGGTCAGGCTTGTCCGGTCAGGCGGCGGAGCGCACCGATGGCCACCTCGCGGTCCGTGGTCTGCCACAGGTCCGGCATCGACGCGCGGAGGAATGTCCCATAGCGCGCGGTGACGAGCCGCGGATCGAGCACGGCGACCATTCCGCGGTCGGTGGTCCGCCGGATCAGCCGGCCCGAACCCTGGGCGAGCAGCAGCGCGGCATGGGTCGCGGCCACCGCCATGAAGCCGTTCCCGCCGGCCTCGGCCACTGCCCGTGAGCGGGCCGTCATCAACGGGTCGTCCGGCCGCGGAAACGGGATCCGGTCGATGATCACCAACTGACAGGTCTCCCCCGGTACGTCCACGCCCTGCCACAGCGACAACGTCCCGAACAGGCTCGCGTCCTGCTCGGCCACGAAGCGCCGGGTCAGCTCGCTGAGCTGGGCATCGCCCTGGCACAGCACCGTGAGCTTCGGCAGTTCCCGGCGGACCCTGACGGCCGCAGTTTCCGCCGCGCGGCGGGACGAGAAGAGCCCGAGCGTACGTCCCCCCGCCGCCCAGACCAGCTCGGCGATCTCTGCGATGGTTTCGTCCGACAACCCGTCGCGACCGGGTTGGGGGAGCCGGCGGGCGACGTACAGGATGCCCTGCCGGCGGTAGTCGAACGGCGAGCCGACATCGAGCCCGTGCCAGGGCTGTGGCAGCTCGCCCGGATCGCCGGCCAGCCCTTCCTCGTCCGGATCATCGTCCTCGTCGTCGTCCGGCTCGACAATCTCGGTCACACCCGGCTCGGCGTCGCGCTCATCCAGCCGCAGCCCGACCGACGCCGCCACCCGGTCGAAGTCGCCGCCCAGCTTCAGGGTGGCGGAGGTGAGCACGGTCGTCCGTTGCCCGAACACCCGCGACCGCATCAGGCCGGCGACGGTCAGCGGAGCCACCCGTACGTCCCGGCCGTCGCGTTCGCTCTCGGCCACCCAGACCACGTCGTACTCGCTCATCGCGGCCAGGCGCTCCGCGACGTCGAACACCTCCTTGACCGCCGCCGCGGCCTGCCGCTGCTCGGGCTCGTTCTTGGTGTCGCCGCTGGTCATTCCGCTGACCGCCTTGCGGGCGGCAACCCGGACGGTCTCGCACGCCTGGCCCAGCGCCGATCGAGGGTCCTCGATCCGGCCCGGATCGGTCTCGTCCAGGGCGGTCCGCAACGTGTCGGCGGACTCCAGCAGCTCCAGCGCGGTCTCGTCGGCGAGATAGGGCAGCACCCGCCGACCGATCCGCTCGATCAGCTGCGGGCTCAGCTCGGCCGACGCCGCGCCGGTCACCCGGGCTACCAGCTCGTGTGCCTCGTCGATGATCACCGCATCGTGCTCCGGCAGGGCGGTCCCGCCGTGCATCGCGTCGATCGCGAGCAGCGCGTGGTTGGTGATCACCAGATCCGCGGTCCGGGCCTGGTCGCGGGAGCGCTCGACGAAGCAGCTGTCACCGAGCGGGCAGCGGTCCCGGCCGAGACACTCCCGGACCGGGATCGACACCTGCTGCCAGCTCCGCTCGGTATGGGTCGGCGCGTCGTCGCGGTCGGCCAGTCCGCCGGTCCGGTGCTCGTCGTCGGCCCAGGTCCGCAGGCTCAGCACCTCGGCGGCCAGCACCGAACCAGGGGCCGCCGAGGCTGCCAGCCCGGTGCTCAGCTCGTCGGAACCGAGCAGGCTGCCCTGCTCCTCGGCGACCCCATCACTCGCCTTGAGCCGGCAGACGTAGTTGGTCCGGCCCTTCAGGATCGCGTGCCGGGGTCGCTTTCCGGTGACCTGCTCGACGGCGTCGAGGGCGGCCGGGATGTCCTTGGTAGCCAGCTGCCGCTGCAGCGCGAGGGTGGCCGTGGCGACGACGATCCGGGAGCGAGGGTCGTCGACCAGCCGGACCAGGGCCGGAGCGAGGTAGCCGAGCGACTTCCCGGTGCCGGTGCCGGCCTGCACCAGCAGATGCCGGCCGGTCTCGAACGCCTCCGCGATCGCGTCCGCCATCTCGACCTGGCCCGGCCGTTCGGCACCGCCGATCTCGGCAACCGCCGCGTGGAGGACGGCCCGGTGCCCGTGCTCGGTCGGCGCCTCAGCGGGCTCGGCACGTGTTCCGGGCTCGGCGCGCGTACTCACCGACGCGCCTCGAGCCCGTTGATGGGCACACCGGCGCCGTGGCCCTCAGGCGTAGCGGCGGTCGTCACCCGCGAGAGCGTACCTTTCGAGCTCGCCCGCCAGGCTCGGATGAACGCGAGCGGTGAGCAGCGTGCCGTGCTCGGTGTGCTCCAGCACGCCCAGCTCGCCGGTCCGGTGGATCTTGTCGACCAGGTCGCCCCGGTCGTACGGGATCAGCACGCGGACCTCGACCTCCGGCCGCGGCAAGCCGGCCTCGATCCGGGACCGCAGCTCGTCGAGGCCGCGACCGGTCCGAGCGGAGACCACGACACTGCCCGGATACTGGCTGCGGAGCGTGGTCAGGGTCGTCTCGGTGGCCAGGTCGGCCTTGTTGATCACGATCAGCTCGGGCCGTTCGCCGGCGCCGACGTCGGCCAGCACACCGCGGACCGCAGTGATCTGTCCGGTCGGATCGGGATCGGAGCCATCGACCACGTGCACGAGCAGATCCGCCTGCGCGGTCTCCTCCAGCGTGGACGCGAACGCCTCGACCAGGTCGTGCGGCAGGTGCCGGACAAACCCGACGGTGTCGGTCAGCGTATAAACCCGGCCGTCCGCGCTCTGTGCCCGGCGGGTGGTCGGGTCGAGGGTGGCGAACAGGGCGTTCTCGACGAGCACGCCGGCGTCGGTGAACCGGTTCAGCAGGCTGGACTTGCCGGCGTTGGTGTAGCCGACGATCGCCACCGACGGGACCTGGTGCCGGCGCCGCTCGGCCCGCTTGGTCTCGCGGGTGCTGTCCATCCCGCGCAGATCCGCCCGGAGCCGGGTGATCCGGTGGTTGATCCGCCGCCGATCGGTCTCCAGCTTGGTCTCGCCGGGTCCACGGCCACCGATGCCCGCACCGCCCGCCGCGCGACCGCCGGCCTGCCGGGACAGGTTGCCGCCCCAGCCACGGAGCCGCTGCTTGAGGTACTGCAGCTGAGCCAGCTCGACCTGTGCCTTGCCCTCCGCGCTCTTCGCGTGCTGGGCGAAGATGTCGAGGATCAGCGCGGTCCGGTCGATCACCTTGACCTTGACCCGGTCCTCCAGGTTGCGCAGCTGGGCGGGTGCGAGCTCGCCGTCGCAGATCACCGTGTCGGCGCCGGTCGCGAGCACGACCTCGCGCAGCTCCTCCACCTTGCCGCGCCCGATGTACGTCGCCGGGTCCGGTTTGGTGCGCCGCTGGATCAGCCCCTCCAACACCTCGGAGCCGGCGGTCTCGGCCAGCAGCTTCAGCTCGGCGATCGCATTCTCGGCGTCCACCTCGCTGCCGGTGGTCCAGACGCTGACCAGCACTACCCGCTCCAGCAGGAGCTGGCGGTATTCCACCTCGGTGATGTCGGTGAGCTCGGTCGACATCCCCGCCACCCGGCGCAGCGAGTGCCGCTCCTCCAGGTCGAGTTGGTCCCCGTCGTCGTGCGCGTCGGCCTCGTACGCAAATTCAGCAGAAGTCATATTCCATCCAGCATGTCACGCGCCGGCGACAAATCGAACGGGTTTAGCTCGATGGCGCAGCGCGTCGCCCGGTGGTGTCCGCACCGACACCACGCCAGTGCCGTGTGTCGAGATTCGTGGTGTTTGGCGGCGTCCAGGCGCGTGCATCGCAAGGCAATCAGAACAGGCTGTATCCACCGTCGAGCACGAGCACCTCACCGGTGACGAAGCTGGCCGCTTGGGAGGCCAGGAACACCACGGCCGGACCGAGCTCGGCCGGGTCGGCGGCACGCTGCATCGGGGCGTCGTCGATCCAGCGGGCCTTGAACCGGGGCTCGTCGACCGGGGCCATCTCGGTCCGGGTGTAGCCGGGCGCGACCGCGTTCACCCGGACCCCGTGCGGCGCCCACTCCGCGGCCAGCGAGCGGGTCAGCTGATGGACGGCGGCCTTCGACGCGTTGTACGCCGGCTGCCACTGCGGGCGGTTCACGATGAACGCGGAGATCGAGCCGATGTTCACGATCGAGCCGCTGCCCTGGGCCACCATCTGCCGGCCGAACGCCTGGGCACAGTTCCACACCCCGTTGACGTTCACGTTCATCACCAGCTCGAACTCCTCCGGCGGGACCTCCAGCGACGGCCGGTGGATGCAGGCCCCGGCGTTGTTCACCAGCACGTCCACCCGGCCGAACTGCTCGACGATCTCGTTCACGGCGCCGACGATCGAGTCGGGCTCGGTGACGTCGCCGGCCACGACCGCGGCCTGGCCGCCCAGTTCCAGCACCTCGGCCGCGACCGGCACCGCCGACTCCGGGTTGCGGACCAGCAGCACGACGTCGCTGCCGGCCTCGGCCAGCGCCAGCGTCAGCGCCCGGCCGATGCCCCGGTTGGCGCCGGTCACCACCGAGACCTTGCCGGCGAGCGAGAACGTGTCGAGGACAGCCATCCGGTCCTGCCTTTCCCAGTGAGTTCAGTGCGATTGAGTTCAGTCCGATTGAGTTCAGTCCGATTGAGTTCAGTCCGATTGAGTTCAGGCCGATTGAGTTCAGTCGTCCAGGGTGTGCCGCTTGGCGCCGGGCACCGCCACTTCGCCGTGCGCGGTCAACACCGCCGGCCCGGTGAGGTACGCGGTCGCCTCGGTCAGCTCGACCTCGACCGTGCCACCCGGCACGTCCACCCGATAGATCACCGGATCCGGTCCGAGCGGTACGCCGGTCCGGGCGTGGGCGGCGGCCGCGACCGCGACCGTACCGGTGCCGCAGGAGCGGGTCTCTCCGGACCCGCGCTCGTACACGCGCATGGCCACGTGCCGCTCGCCGAGCACGGCGACGAACTCCTGGTTCACGCCGTCCGCGAACGCCTCGGCCGGTGACCAGACCGGCGCGGTCCAGAGCGGTAGTGCGGTCAGCTCGTCGAGGTCGGGGACGAAGCTCACCGCATGCGGGTTGCCGACGTCCACCCCGACCGCCTGGTACGTCCGTCCGTCCATCGTCGTGACCACCACGTCCGGCCCGCTGAGCCGGGCGGGGCCCATCTGGACCCGGACGGACCCGTCGGGCAATACGTCGACCGGGCGGAGCCCGGCCCGGGTCGCGATCGTCACGTGGTGGCCGTCGGCCAGCCCCTCCTCGAGCAGGAACCGGGTGAACACGCGGACGCCATTGCCACACATCTCCGCGATCGACCCGTCCGCGTTGCGGTAGTCCATGAACCACAGATGCGGGTCACCGTCCCACTCGGGAACATGGCTGGACCGGACGACCCGGAGCACTCCGTCCGCGCCGATTCCGGCATGCCGGTCGCACAGATAGCGCACCTCCTCGGCGCCGAGGTCCAGCACGCCGTCGCGGTCCAGCAGCAGCACGAAGTCGTTCTCCGTGCCGTGACCCTTGGCGATACGTCCACCTCCGCATGGGCCGCAGTCTTGCAGACGATCCCGCGCGACAGCTGCTCCGCCGTTGGCCGAGCTGATCATGGTGAGCGTGGCGGCGGGTCCTCGCGCGTCACGACGGAGCAGCTCTCGTGTGGCCGAGCTGGGACGGCCCGAGTTCAGCCAGCACCGCCTCGACAAGATCCGGTCGGTCGTAGCCGAACCAGGCGATCCGCTCGTCGCGGCGGAACCAGGAGTCCTGCCGGCGAGCGAACTTCCGGGTCCGGGCGATCGTCTCGGCCCGGGCCTCGTCCTCGGACAGCTCGCCATCGAGAAACCGGAGGAGCTGCGGCATAGCCGAGCGCGTGGGATGCGGTCAGCCCGTCGCGCAGTCCGTGGTCCGCCAGCCCTTCCACCTCGGCGACGAACCCGGCCGCCCACATCGCAGCCACCCGCTCGGCGATGCGGGCGTCCAGGGTCGGCCGGTCGACGTCGAGGCCGATCTGCACCACATCGGGAAGCAGATAGCGCCGCTCCGGCAGCGAGGCGCTGAACGGTGCTCCAGTCAGCGCATTCACCTCCAGCGCCCGGACCACCCGGCGGCCGTTGCCCGGCAGGATGGCCGCCGCCGCGGCCGGATCGAGAGAGGCCAGCCGGGCGTGCAGCGCCTCCGGTCCGAGCTCCGCAAGTTCGGCCTCGAGGGCCGCCCGGAGATCCGGATTCGTGCCCGGGAAGCGGAAGTCGTCGAGCACCGCCCGGAGATAGAGCGCGGAGCCGCCGACCACGATCGGGATCACTCCCCTGGTGTGGCAGTCCGCGATCGCATTCCGCGCCAGCCGCTGGAAGTCGGCCACCGTCGCGCTCTCGGTGACGTCGAGGATGTCGATCAGGTGGTGCGGCACCGCCGCCCGTTCGGCCGGCGTCGGCTTGGCCGTGCCGATGTCCATCCCGCGGTAGACCAGCATCGAGTCGGCGTTGACGATCTCCGCCGGCCGGCCCGCCGCGCCCAGCGGCTCCGCCAGCGCGATCGCCAGACCGGACTTCCCGGCCGCGGTCGGTCCGACAACGGCGATGATCACCCGCCAAGTCTGCCGGTCGCCGGCGTTCCCGACGACCCGCTGCTCCCTGGTCGACCGATGTCGATCATGGTGAGCGTGGATCGGGGTCTGGATCGACCACGACGGAGCATCCGCCGACGAGTCAGATGGGGACTCGGCGAGAATCGGTCCATGGCCTCTCGAACAGCAATGTGGAAGCTCGAGGTGGACGGCCGGGTCGTGCTCGCCGCCGGCCCGCCGGACGCAGGTCCGGACGGGGTGATCGCCGCTACCGATCTCGATGCGCTGATCACGGGGGGTGCCGACGCGATCCGGGCCGCGCTGACCGAGCCGACCGGTCCGGTCCCGGCCGGGTTCCGGGTGCTCGCGCCGCTCGGCAGTCAGCCGGTCTGGGCCTCCGGCGTGACGTACGAGCGCAGCCGGGCCGCCCGGAACGCCGAGTCCGCGACACCGGACGTCTACGACCTGGTGTACATCGCCGAGCGTCCCGAACTGTTCTGTCAAGGCGATGCCGGGCACTGCGCGCGGACCCGGCGACACGGTCGGGATCCGGGCGGACTCGACCTGGGACGTACCGGAGCCGGAGCTGACTCTGGCCCTCGACGCCGCCGGCCGGATCGCCGCGTACACCTGCGGAAACGACATGTCCTCTCGCAGCATCGAGGGCGAGAACCCGCTCTACCTCCCCCAGGCGAAGGTGTACGACCTCAGCTGCGCGATCGGCCCGTGCCTGGTCCCCGCCGGTGACGTCTCGGTGGGCGATCTGACGATCCGGCTGACCATCGAGCGCGGCGGCGGGACAGCGTTCGACGAGAGCATCAGCGGTGCCGCCATCCATCGCGACGTGGCGGAGCTGGCGACCTGGCTGTTCCGGGCCAACACGTTCCCGACCGGGGCGTACCTGATGACGGGCACCGGGATTGTGCCGCCGGAGGACTTCACCCTCGCGCCCGGCGACCTCGTCACCGTCGGGATCGACGGCATCGGCACGCTGACCAACACTGTCGTCGAGGTCGGCGCAACACGATGAGCCAGGACCCGTTCGCGCCCGCCCGGGACGACCTGTACGAGGTCCGCAGCCAGGCCGACGGACCCGCGGGCAGCCTGCCGCTCACCGACGAGCTGCTCCGGCACGCGCCGAGCGGCACGATCTTCGGGCTGACCCAGAACGTCGGGATGGGCGCCGATCCGGCCCGCTCGAACGACCCCGGGGTGCTGATCCTGTCCACTCAGGGCGGCATGCGGAACTCAGACGGGTCGCCGGCCGCGCTCGGCTATCACACCGGCCACTACGAGCTGGGCACCATCGCCAGCACCGTGGCCGGCGACCTGACCGATCGCGGCTTCCTGCCGTTCGCCGGTTTCGTCTCCGACCCGTGCGACGGCCGGTCCCAGGGCACCACGGCGATGTTCGACTCGCTGCCGTACCGCAACGACGCCGCCATCGTCATGCGCCGGCTGATCCGCTCGCTGCCGCACCGGGTCGGCGTGGTCGGCATCGCCACCTGCGACAAGGGCCTGCCGGCGATGATGATGGCGCTCGCCGGCTCGCCGCGACGTGCCGAGCGTGCTCGTTCCGGGCGGGGTGACCCTGCCGCCGGCCCGCGGCGAGGACGCCGGCACCGTCCAGACGCTCGGCGCCCGCTATGCCCACGGGCTGATCTCGTCTGGAGGATGCGGCCGCTCTCGGCTGCGCAGCCTGCGCGTCGTCCGGGCGGCGGCTGCCAGTTCCTGGGCACAGCGGCGACCGCGCAGGTGGTCGGCGAGGCGCTCGGACTGGCCGTCGGGCACACCGCGCTCGCGCCGTCCGGCGAGCCGGTCTGGCTGGAGGGCGGCGCTGCGCGCCGTGAGCGCCCTGGCCGGGGCGGTCGAGCGCGGGCAACAGGCCAAGGACGTGCTGACCGACGACTCCGTGCGCAACGCGATGGTCGTGCACGCGGCCTTCGGCGGTTCGACCAATCTGCTGCTGCACGTCCCGGCGATCGCCCACGCGGCCGGGCTGCGGCGGCCGACCGCCGCGGACTGGCTCTCCGTCGCTCGCGAGACGCCGCGGATTGTCTCGGTGCTGCCGAACGGCCCGGTGCAGCATCCGACGGTCCGGGTCTATCTGGCCGGCGGCGTACCGGAGGTGATGCTCCACCTGCGCCGCCTCGGCCTGCTCGCCGAGGACGTACGCGTGGTGGAGGGGACGACGCTCGGCGAACGGTTGGATGCCTGGGAGGCCAGCGAGCGGCGGCGGCGGTTCCGAGCCATCCTCGCGGGACGCGGATTCGACCCCGACGAGGTGATCTTCTCCCCCGATCGGGCCGCCGAAATCGGGATGCGGGGCACCGTCGCGTTCCCGACCGGAAATCTGGCGCCGCACGGATCGGTCGTCAAGGCGACCGCGATCGACGCAACGTTGGTGGACAAGGACGGCGTCTACGAGCTCACCGGCCCGGCGCGGGTCTTCATGTCCGAGCACGACGCGATCGAGGCGATCAAGGACGGTACGGTCCGGGCCGGCGAGGTGATCGCCCTGGTCGGCTGTGGACCGGCCGGGACCGGGATGGAGGAGACCTACCAGCTCACCTCGGCGCTGAAGCACGTTCCGTACGGCCGCCAGGTCGCGCTGATCACGGACGCCCGGTTCTCGGGTGTCTCCACCGGCGCCTGTATCGGCCACGTCGGGCCGGAGGCGCTGGCCGGCGGCCCGCTCGGCAAGCTGCGGACCGGCGACCTGGTCCGGGTCCGGGTCGACACGGCTCGGCTGACCGGGTCGCGTCGATTACGTCGGCCGTCCGGACGCTGAGCTGACGCCGGAACAGGGTGCGGCCGAGCTGGCCGCTCGCGAACCGACTCCGGGACTCGCGCCGCATCCGGAGCTACCGGCCGACACCCGGCTCTGGGCGGCTCTCCAGGAGGCCAGCGGCGGGACCTGGGGCGGCTGTGTCTATGACGTCGATGCGATCGCCCGCCGGCTTGTCGCAGGTGGCGGATAGTGTCGGTGCCGACCGAAAACCCCCAGGAGGTAGCGATGGGCATCTTCGACAAGGCCAAGGACCTGGTCGGCGATCACAACGCCGAAGTCGACCAGGCGATCGACAAGACCACCGAAATGGCCGACCAGAAGACCGGTGGGCAATACACCGAGCAGATCGACCAGGGCGCGGAACAGGTCAAGGAGGAACTCGACAAGAGCGCGGCACAGCCGCCGGCCGAGGGCTGACTGACCCGGATCAGGCCCGCTCCGGGTCACCGGGTTGGACCGCCCCGGACTCGGACGCCACGATCTCCGCCTTCGGAGCGGCCGGCTCAGGCGCGGTCCGAGCGACCGGCTCGGTCGCGTCGTGACCGGCCCGGATCGCGGCCAGCGCGCTGCCGGCCTTGGTCCGGGTGATCTCCCGGGCGTCGATCCGTGCCTCGACCCGCCGCCTCGCGTTGGCGAGGCCTTCGTCCAGCCGGCTTGCGGCGTCTGCGGCGGTGGCAATGCGGCCGCGACGCTGGATCTCCGCGCGGACCGCGGCCACCCCGGCCGCGATCGCGAGGACGAGGGTCAGGAACGCCCAGCCCGACCCGATCGCGAACAGCACGATGGTCACCACCAGCAGGACCCCGGCCGCGCCGCCGAGCAGGCCGCCGACGATCGGGGACGTCGGATACCGGACCTGGATACCCTCCTTGGCGCGCTCGACCTGGCCGCGGCCCGGTCCGGTCGCGCCGACGTCGATGGTCCCTTCGGGTGTCCGGATCTGCTCGCTGATCGGGACCTCCGTGGCGAGGGTGGCCGCCTCCGCCTCGGCGGCCGCCCGGATCCCGGGGGCGATCCAGGACACCAGCTCGGCGCGCTCCGAGGTATCCGGTGCGGAGGCGAGCGCCGAGCGACGGACCACCTCGACCACCGGCGTACCCGGCTGGTCTACGGCGTCCTGGCCGGAGACCCGGCCGGGATTCTCGATCTGCTCGCGCAGCTCGCGCGCCCGACTCAGCAGCGGCGCCTCCTGGTCGGTGCCCCGGGCGACCAGTCCGGTGACGACGGCCCGCAGGCCCGCCGTGCTGCCGACGCCCTGCGCCCCATCGGCGGCGGCCGCGACGGCCGGTAGCGGCTCACCGCCGGCCCCGAGCAGCTGGGCTACCCAGTCGAGCATGGCCTCCACGTCGCGAGTCGTCGCCTGATCGTGGATCCAGGTCCGCCAGCTCGCGACGTCCGCATTGGCCTCGTCCAGAGCCGGCGACCAGACGGAGCGGACGGCCGGCATTGCGCCGGACCCGAAACGGCCCTCGGTCACACCGTCCCAGAGCGCCAGCTGATCGGGGTTGAGTCCGGTGTCGCAGGTGAGCAGGCCGGCCACCCGGTCGGCGACCGCCTCGCCGTGGCCGAGCGCGCCGCAGGCGGCGACCACGAACAGGTCTGCCTGCGGCGACAACGACCGGGCCGTGGTCTCCTCGTCCAGCGTCCGGCCGGCCGGTGACTATCCCGATGACGGCGTTCGCGGCATGGGGCAGCCAGTACGTCTGACCTCGGTCGTCGACCCGCTGCGCTTCCCGTCCCTGGGCCAGCGCGTCGACGGCCGCGGCCACATCGCGCCTGATCACGGTCGTGTCGGGGAAGCCGGCCAGCTGCTCGCGGATGTCACCCAGCTCGACGTACGCGTCGAAGGCCGCCGACAAAGCGTTCAGCCTGGTCTCGATCGAGCCCTGCAGGGTCCGCAGCTGGCTACTCAGCCGGACGTTCTGCGTCGACGCTATCGCGCTTACGGCGTCCAGCTCGTCGCGCAGCATGGTGGTCCGCCGCTCGGCACTGGTGAAGTACCAGCCCCAGTCGCTACTCATCACATCTCCCGTCACGTCGAATCCCTGCTCGGGAAAGTGTGCGCAGACGAGGGGTTCACCGGTGCGCGGTCTCAGCCATGGGCGTACGTTCCTCGTCGTCCAGGTCAGGTATGCCTGTCCTAACCTCTGCTACGGTCGCCGTCGTGCCGGCGAAGCCCAAGAAGAAGTGCTGCCGCGACAAGCCACGCTGCAAACGCTGCCCGATCCGGATGCTCTCCGAGGGCAAGCTCGACCCCGACGTGGCCCGCAGGATCTTCGCCGATGCCCGCAACCGCAAGGCGCTGAAGGAAGCGAAACTCAAACCTGCGGCGTAGCTGACTGCTCCGCTGCGCTCCAGGCGCGCAGCGTCGGTTCGAGGCTCAAACCGCGCAGCCTGACACGGCAGGGCCTAGCGGCGCTGGAGCCCCGACAGTTGGCATCCCGAGCGTGACGGTCGGGCGGGTGTCGGTGGGCTGACCCTGGCGATTCTCCCAGGCGTCGCCACCCCGGGTCCGACGCAGACTGGTCAGCCCGGCGTCGGCGGTCAGCCCGTCCGCCACCAAGTGGTGGGGTGCGGCGTACGTGATCTCGACGTCGGCAAGATCCCCTGGCCGCGGCCGGAGGGCCGGTTCGTCAGGCACCCGGACGTGCACCAGCCGGTTGTCCTCCGCCCGGCCGGACATCCGTGAGGTCGCGGCATCCTTGCGACCCTCGCCGTCGGCGAACATCACCTCGACGCATCGCCCGACCAGCCGCCGGTTCTCCGCCCAGCTGACCTCCTCGACCAGCGCGACCAGCCGCTCGTACCGCTCCTGAACGACCTGCTTCGGCACCTGGTCGGGCATGGTGGCCGCCGGCGTACCGGCCCGGATCGAGTACTGGAACGTGTACGCCCCCGCGAACCGAGACGCCCGGGTGACGTCCAGCGTCGCCTGGAAGTCCTCCTCGGTCTCGCCCGGAAAGCCGACGATGATGTCGGTGGTGATCGCGGCCTCCGGCATCGCCGTGCGGACCCGGTCGATGATGCCGAGATAGCGCTCACTGCGATAGGAACGCCGCATCGAGCGCAAGATCGAGTCCGACCCGGACTGCAGTGGCATGTGCAGTGACGGCATCACGTTCGGAGTCTCCGCCATCGCCGCGATCACCTCGTCGGTGAAGTCCTTGGGGTGCGGCGAGGTGAAGCGGACCCGGCGGAGCCCGTCGATCTCGCCGCAGGAGCGGAGCAGCTTGGCGAACGCGGACCGGTCGCCGAACTCGACGCCGTACGCGTTCACGTTCTGCCCGAGCAGCGTCACCTCCTGGACACCCTCGGCCACCAGGGCCTGGATCTCGGCGAGGATGTCCCCCGGTCGGCGGTCGGTCTCCCGGCCGCGGAGCGACGGCACGATGCAGAACGTGCAGGTGTTGTTGCAGCCCACGCTGATCGACACCCACGCCGCGTACGGCGACTCGCGCCGGGTCGGCAAGGTCGAGGGGAACCGCTCCAGCGACTCCGCGATCTCGACCTGCGCCTCCTGCTCGATCCGGGCCCGCTCCAGCAGCACCGGCAGCGAGCCGATGTTGTGTGTGCCGAACACGACGTCCACCCAGGGTGCGCGCCGGACGATGGTGTCGCGGTCCTTCTGCGCGAGGCACCCACCGACCGCGATCTGCATGCCCGGCGTGGCCTTCTTGGTCGGCCGCAGGTGACCGAGGTTGCCGTACAAGCGGTCGTCGGCGTTCTCCCTGACCGCGCACGTGTTGAAGACCACGACATCGGCCTGCGTGTGCTCGCCGGCCCGGGCATAGCCCGCGTTCTCCAGCAGCCCGGCGAGTCGCTCGGAGTCGTGCACGTTCATCTGGCAGCCGTACGTCCTGATCTCGTACGTCCGTGTGAACTCGTCGCTCAGGGGGTCACTGGGCAGGGTGGCAGTCATGGCCGCACCAGCCTAACTACGATCCTGCTCATGGCCACTACTTTGCCCACCGGAGAGCAGTACGAGATCAGCGCCGGCCCGTACCGAGCGGTGGTGACCGAGCTCGGCGCCACGCTGCGCTCGTTCACCAACGGCGGCCGCGACGTGCTGCGCGGCTTCGCCGCCGACGTCTCGCCCTCCGGCGGAGCCGGGCAGCAGCTGATCCCCTGGCCGAACCGGATCCGGGACGGAAAATACACCTTCGACGGTGTCGACCAACAGCTCGCGCTGACCGAGCCGGCCCGGCACAACGCCAGCCACGGCCTGGCCCGGCACGCCGTCTGGCGGCTGACCGAGCTGGCCGAGTCGTCGGTCACGCTGACCTTGCGGATCTTCCCTCAGTCCGGCTGGCCCGGGGTGCTGGAGGCAACGCTCCGCTACTCCGTGGGCCCGGGCGGGCTGGCCGTCGACGTGGCCGCGACGAACATCGGCTCCACGCCCGTGCCGTTCGGATATGGCGCGCATCCCTATCTGACGGTCGGCGAGAGCACGGTGGACAAGGTCGCCCTGACCATCCCGGCCTCGGCCTACCTCGACGTCGACGACCGGTTGCTACCGGTGGCGGTGCTCGACGTCGCGGGCACCGCGTACGACCGGCGGACCGGCGGCCTCCTCGGCGACCGGCTGCTGGACACGGCATTCACCCGGCTGGCGCGGGGCGAGGACGGCCGCTGGCGGGTCCGGCTGGAACTCGGCGAGCGCTGGGCCGAGCTGTGGGGCGACGATGCGTTCGGCTGGACCCAGGTGTTCACCGGCGGCCCGCACCGCGACGCGTCGATCGCCGTCGAGCCGATGTCCTGCGGACCGGACGCCTTCAACGAAGGCCCGACCCACGACGACCTGATCGTGCTCCAGCCAGGGAGCGCGTTCCACGGCCGCTGGGGCATCGACGGCGCATGATCCGAATCTTGCGTGTCGGTCCTCGGTAGATCCGTTGCCGGCTTGGGAAATCGGCCGGTCGATTCGACGTAACCAAATCTCAACGTCGCTCTTCTCCCACCTGGCAAGGATTTCCACTAAGGTCTGTGCATGGGTGAACCAGAACCCGATGCTCCGCAGGGTCGCTCGGTCGCACCGGATCACGTCGGCGGGCCATTGGTCGTGCTGACCGATGTGGACAAATACTTCGGCGAACTACATGTCTTGCAGCACATCGATCTGTCGGTCCGCAAGGGCGAAGTGGTCGTCGTGCTCGGCCCCTCCGGATCGGGGAAGTCCACGCTCTGCCGGGCCATCAACCGGCTCGAGACGATCCAGTCCGGTACGATCGAGATCGACGGGGTGAAGCTGCCCGAGGAAGGCAAGGCCCTGGCGAATCTCCGCGCCGATGTCGGCATGGTGTTCCAGTCGTTCAACCTCTTCGCCCACAAGACGATCCTGGAGAACGTCACGCTGGGACCGATCAAGGTGCGCAAGAAGTCGGCCGCCGACGCCCGGCAGCGTGGGATGGAGCTGCTGAAGCGGGTCGGCGTCGACAACCAGGCGGAGAAGTATCCGGCCCAGCTGTCCGGCGGTCAGCAGCAGCGAGTCGCCATCGCCCGGGCACTCGCGATGGACCCGAAGGTGATCTTGTTCGACGAACCGACCTCGGCCCTGGATCCGGAGATGGTGAACGAGGTGCTCGACGTGATGGTCGAGCTGGCCCGGCAGGGGATGACCATGATCGTGGTCACCCACGAGATGGGATTCGCCCGCAAGGCGGCCAACCGGGTGGTCTTCATGTCCGACGGCCAGATCGTGGAGGAGAACGATCCGGAGTCCTTCTTCACCGCTCCGCAGAGCAACCGGGCGAAAGACTTCCTGAGCAAGATCCTCACCCACTGAGTCCCTACCCGCTGAGTTCCCACCCACTGGCGCGGCTCACCCCCGGTCCGCGTACCGAGTCACGGAGGAAGCAGAATGAAGATCAGCAAACGAGCGCTGCTCACCGCGGCGGGCGCCATGCTCGCCCTGCCACTGGCGGCCTGCGGCGGCGGTGGCGACGATGCCGCCGGCGGTGCGCCGGGCTCCGGCGGAAAGGTCGTCGTCGGCATCAAGTTCGACCAGCCGGGCCTCGGCCTCAAGGCCGGCGACGACTACACCGGATTCGACGTCGAGGTAGCCAGGTACGTCGCCAAGGACCTCGGCTACACCGACGTCGAGTTCAAGGAGTCTCCGTCGGCGCAACGGGAGACCTTGCTACAGAGCGGCCAGGTGAAGATGATCTTCGCCACCTACTCGATCACCGACGACCGCAAGCAGAAGGTGTCCTTCGGCGGGCCGTACTTCGTTGCCGGCCAGGACCTGCTGGTGAAATCGGACAACTCCACCATCACCGGGCCGGACAGCCTGAACGGCAAGAAGCTCTGCTCGGTGACCGGCTCCACCTCGGCCAAGAAGGTGAAGGACAACTTCGCCAACCAGGTGCAGCTGCAGGAGTACGACACCTACTCCAAGTGCGTCGCAGCCTTGAACACCGGCGGCATCGACGCGGTCACGACCGACAACGTCATCTTGGCCGGCTTCGCGGCGCAGCCGCAATATCAGGGCAAGCTGAAGGTGGTCGGCAAGCCGTTCTCCACCGAGAAATACGGCGTCGGCATCAAACAGGGTGACACCGATCTCTGTACCAAGATCAATACCTCGCTGGGCAAGATGGTCTCCGACGGATCGTGGAAGAAGGCGCTGAACGAAACCGTCGGCGCGTCGGGCTTCAAGTACGACACGAGCACCAACCCGCCGAAGCCTGACGCCTGCTCCTGACGGACGGCGCACGATGGAGGGCCTGCGTACGTTGCTCGGCGAGTACAGCGTGCTCGCCGCGTTCTGGATGACGATCAAGCTGGCACTGGCCGGCGCGGTCGGCTCCTTGATCATCGGCACCGTGATCGCGGTTCTGCGGGTCTCGCCGGTCGGCGTGCTGCGCGGAGCCGCGACTGCGTACGTCACGCTGATCCGGAACACGCCGCTGACCCTGATCGTCTTCTTCTGTGCCTTCGGCCTGCTGCAGGTGCTCGACCTGAACCTCGCCGACCCGGCATCGCCGACGTCGATCATCGACAACAACTTCCGCTGGGGCGTGGTGGCCCTGTCGACCTACCACGCGTCGTTCGTGGCGGAGGCGATCCGGAGCGGCATCAACACCGTGCCGAGGGGGCAGGCCGAGGCGGCCCGGGCGATCGGCCTCGGTTTCGCGGCCACGATCACCGCGATCGTCCTCCCGCAGGCCTTCCGCGGGGCGATCGCGCCGCTCGGCAACACGATGATCGCGCTCACCAAGAACACCACGGTGGTCGCCACGATCGGCGTCGCCGAGGCCGCCTACATGATGCGGCAGATGCTGGAGTTCGACATCTCCCAGATCTACGCGATCTTCGTGATCATCGCGGCCGGCTTCGTCGTTCTCACTCTGCCGATGGGGATCTTCTTCACCTGGCTGTCGCGCCGATTGGTGGTCCGACGATGACGCTCGCCGAGCGACGCGAGGCAGCTCGACGAGTCCTGCCGAGCGAAGCGAGGTGACTGATGAGTGACGCAACGGTGCTCTATGACGCACCGGGACCCAGGGCACGGCTGCGGAACCTCGTGGTCGCCCTCGTCGGCGCCGTCGTCCTGGCGGTGGCCTTGGTCGTCTTGATCCGAGCGATGGCCGCCCAGGATCAGCTGACCGCGGCCATGTGGTCCCCGTTCCTGCAGGTCGACTCCTGGACGGCGTACCTCATCCCGGGCCTGCTGGGCACGCTGACCGCCGCCGCGATCAGCGTGGTGCTCTCGATCGTCTTCGGCGTTCTGCTCGGCATGGGCCGGCTGTCCGAGCTCCGGCCGGTGCGCTGGCTCTGCGGCGCGTTCGTGGAGTTCTTCCGCGCGGTGCCGGTGCTGATCATGATGCTCTTCGCGTACTTCTTCGGGTTGTTCGGGCTGCAGATCTCCGGGGACGCACTGCCGCTGTTCGGGGTGATCGTCGGGCTGACCTTCTACAACTCGTGCGTGATCGCCGAACTGGTCCGCTCCGGGGTGTACGCGCTGCCACGCGGGCAGCGAGAGGCGGGTCTTGCGCTCGGCCTGAGCTCCACGCAGACCCTGATCAGCGTTCAGCTGCCGCAGGCCGTCGCCGCCATGCTGCCCTCGATCATCAGCCAGCTGGTCGTCATCCTCAAGGACTCCGCGCTCGGCTACAACATCGTCTATCTCGAGCTGCTCCGGCAGGGCCAGAACCTCGCCACGTACCGCGGGAATCTGATTCCGACGCTGATCGTGCTGGCGGCCATCTACATCGTCATCAACTTCGGCCTGAGCAGGCTCGCCGGTCTCGTCGAGCAGCGGTTGCGGGTCGGAAAGCGGGGCATCAAGGCTGGCCCCGAGGCCGGCTTCGTGGTGATGGAGGAGACCGCGGCGGACGAGGGCGTTGTCGCCCCGGCCGAACAGCGCTGAATCGCTCAGGTCAGTTCGTCTACGGCGGCCAGCAGTCGACGTACGTCCTCGTCGTCGTTGTACGCGGCCAGCCCGACCCGGACCGCGCCCCCCGTGCCCATACCGAGGTGCCGGGCCGCCTCGACGGCATAGAAACTGCCGGCCGGCGCGGCGACCTGCCGCGACGCCAGGTGTCGCTCGACGTCGGCCGCCGCCCGACCTGGCAGGTCGAACAACAAGGTCGAGGTGCGGCTCGGCGCGTCGGCGCCGTGCAGCTTCGCACCGCGCTCCGCCAGACCAGACCGGAGAGTCCCGCCCAGCCGCACCTGGTGCCGCTCGGCCGCGCCGATCGAGCGGATCAGCCGCGACCGGCGGTCACCCGTGCCTTCGACCAGCCCAGCGAGATAGTCGATCGCCGCGACCGTGCCGGCCAGTTGCTCGTACGGCAGGGTCCCGAGCTCGAAACGCTCGGGTACGTCGTCGGTCGACGGCAGCAGCTTGTCCGGCCGGAGCTTCTCGAGCGTCTCCGGCGCCGCGGCCAGCACCCCATGGTGCGGACCGAAGAACTTGTACGGCGAGCAGACGAAGAAGTCGGCCCTGAGCGCGGCCAGGTCGACCAGTGAGTGCGACGCCTCATGCACCCCGTCCACCCAGAGTTGCGCGCCGGCCCCATGTGTCAGATCGGCGATCGTGGCCACGTCGGGCCGGGTGCCGATCAGGTTGCTCGCCGCGGACACCGCGACCAGCCGCGTCCGCTCGCCGATCAGCCGCCCGACCGCCTCGGTCGGCAGCTCTCCGCTCGCCGGATCGAAGTCCGCCCACCGAACCCGGGCGCCCACCCGGTCCGCAGCGATCACCCACGGCCGGATGTTGGCGTCGTGGTCGAGCCGGGTGACGATCACCTCGTCCCCCGGCGCCCAGGTCCGCGCGATCGTCCGGGCCAGGCTCATCGTCAGCTCGGTCGCGCTGCGGCCGAAGACGATGCCCCGCGGGTCGGCGCCGAGCAGATCGGCGACGGAAGACCGGAACTCGGCGACGGCTCGCTCGCCGTTGCGAGCGGCCGGCGATCCAGCACCCCGGTTGGCCAGCGGGCCCGCCAAGGTGGTCGCGATCGCGTCGATCACCGGGCGCGGCGTCTGGGTGCCGCCGGGTGCGTCGAAGTGCGCCCAGCCGGAGGCGAGCGCCGGGAAGTCCGCTCGGATCCGCCCGACGTCGAGCTCGGCGACCGGCTCGGTCACCGGGCGGTCTCGGTGGCCCGCGACTCCCGGACCACCGTGATCCGGATCTGACCGGGGTAGGTCAGCTCCTCCTCGACCTGCTTCGCGATGTCGCGGGCCATCACCTGGGCCGCGATGTCGTCGACCTGCTCGGGGACCACCATCACCCGCAGCTCGCGGCCGGCCTGCATCGCGAACACCTTGTCCACCCCGTCGTGGGTGCCGGCGATGTGCTCCAGCCGCTCGAGCCGCTGGACGTACGCCTCGACGCTCTCCCGGCGCGCCCCCGGCCGGCTGCCGCTGATCGCGTCGGCGGCCTGGACCAGCACGGCCTCGACCGACTGCACCTCGACCTCGTTGTGGTGCGCCTCGATGGCATGCACGATGTCGGGGTTCTCGCCGTACTTGCGGGCGAGGTCGGCACCGATCAGCGCATGCGAGCCCTCGACCTCGTGGGTCAGCGCCTTGCCGATGTCGTGCAGGAACGCCGCCCGCTTGCACTGGGCAACGTCGAGCCGGAGCTCGGCGGCCATCAGCCCGGCAATGTGCGCGCACTCGATCAGATGCTTCAGCACGTTCTGGCCGTACGAGGTCCGGTAGCGGAGCTTGCCGATCACAGGTACCAGTGCCGGGTGCAGATCCGAGATGCCGACCTCGGCCAGCGCGTCCTCGGCGGCGGTCAGGCACAGCTGCTGGATCTTGGCCTTGCTCCGCTCATGCACCTCCTCGATCCGGGCCGGGTGGATCCGGCCGTCCTTGACCAGCTCGGTCAGGGTGATCCGGGCCGTCTCGCGGCGGACGGGGTCGAAGCAGGACAGCAGCACCGACTCAGGGGTGTCGTCGATCATCACGTTCACTCCGGTGACCTGCTCGAACGCCCGGATGTTGCGACCCTCGCGACCGATGATCCGGCCCTTCATCTCGTCGCCCGGCAGATGGACGGCCGAGACCACCGACTCCGAGGTCTGTTCCGAGGCGGTCCGTTGGATGGCGTCGACGATGATCGTCTGGGCCTTGCTTTCGGCCTCGCGGACCGCCTGCCGCTCGATGTCGCGGGCCACCAGCACCGCCTGGCGCTTGGCTTCGTGCTCGACGGCCGCCACCAGCTCGGCCTTGGCCTGCTCGGCGGTCAGGCCGGCCACCCGCTCCAAGACGGCGAGCTGCTCACTCTCGGCGTCGGCCAGCTCGCGGCGCTGCCGCTTGAGGTCACTCTTCTGGTCGTCGAGCTGGTGCGCCCGTTCGTCGAGGCCCCGGGCCTCGGCATCCAGTCGCTCCTCGCGGTCGGCCAGCCGTTGCTCGCGACGCTCCAGGTCGTTGCGCTGCTCCCGCAGTTCGTTGCGCCGAGTCGCCGCCTCGGCCTCGGTCTCGGCGCGCGATGCCTGCGCGGTCCGCATCAGGTCTTCGGCGCGGGTCTGCAGCTCCGCGATCTCGGCCTCGGCCGTCTCGCGCCGGGTAAACAGCTTCTGCTCGGCGACCGTGAGCTGAGTCTCGCGCTCCGCGACGGCTGCGATCTGGGCCGACCGTGCCTCGCCATCCGCGACGTCGGCCGAGGTGCGGCTCACCTGCGACGGGTCGGCCGAGCCCTCCGCGCCCGTCGAACGCGGACCGCGCAGAGCCGCCTCACCGGCGGTCCTCCCACTCACCAGTCCACGCTTGCCCGGTGCACCGCCCGACGGGCGACGGATCACCACGACGGCGATCGTCACCACCACGGCTATCAGCACAGCAAGGCCGCCGAGCACCAGTGCCTCGAAAGCCCCAGTCATATCTCTGCGCTCCTGTCCACACGCGTACGCGTGTCTCGGACGAGGGATCGCAGCAACGCGAGACGGCCGGCTCGAGCTCCGGCAACCCCGGCCGACCGGTCCGGTCGACGAGTCATGAGGCGACTTCGCGCCTCTGGGACGATAGGAAATACGTTGTAGCAGTCTCAGCCGCGGCGTCTTTCCGCGGTTTCAGGTCATATCAGACAAACGTTGCAGCGGTACCTCGCTGAAAAGCAGACTAGGTGGCACCCGCGATGGGGTCAAGCACATCCGCGCTCGTCTAGATGCCCTCGTCATCTATATCTTTCAGAACCCGGCGAATTATCTCCGGGCTGAAACCGCGGCGGGCCAGCCGGTCGGCTAGTCGCCGCTGCCGGACGGCCGGATCGAGACTCGACATTCCTCGCGCGACCTTGCCGACGTACGCCGTCGCTGCTGTCACCTCGTCCTCGGCGCTGACGCCGGCCAGGGCTTCGTCCACCACCTCGCGGGCGACCCCCTTGCCGGCGAGCTCACGCCGCAGCATCGTCCTCGACCGGTGCCGACGACCCTGCCGCGACTCGACCCAGCGCCGAGCAAACGACTCGTCGTCCACCAGTCCGATCTCGGTGAACCGGTCCAGCACCTCCTCCGCAACGTCGCCCGGCACATTCTTCGCCGCCAGCGCGCTGGCCAGCTCGTGCCGGGTCCGGTCCTGAGCCGCGAGCTTGCGGACCAGGACGCTGCGAGCCACCGATGCCGGATCGACATCGGAGTCCGCGTCGCGGGCATCCGGCTCCCGAACCCGACCGCCCTGCCGGTGCCCGACGTCGGATGAGTCCTCGGCTGGACCGCTCGTCGGCTTTGCTTCGTCCTGCGCCGGCAGGGGCACGCCGCCGGTCGCGACCCAGGGTGAATCCGCGGGCACACGACCGGTCTGGCTGATCAGCCAGACACGAGCCTGCTGGACCGGGTCGTCGGTGACCGCCGGAGCCGGGCGTGCCTGATGGTCGAGTCGTGGGTCGTCGGGCACCGGCTCAGAACTCGACCTCACCGGTCACCGGATCGATGCCGGCGGGGACGTCGACCTGCGGACCGATCCCCAGCCGTTCCTTGAGCCGCTTCTCGAGCTCGTCAGCGATATCGGGGTTGCTCTTGAGGTAGGTGCGGGCGTTCTCCTTGCCCTGACCGAGTTGGTCTGCTTCGTACGTGAACCAGGCGCCGGCCTTGCGCACCAAACCGGTGTCGACACCCATGTCCAACAAACCACCCTCGCGGCTGATGCCCCGGCCGTAGATGATGTCGAACTCCGCCTGCTTGAACGGCGGGGCCATCTTGTTCTTGACGACCTTGACCCGGGTCCGGTTGCCGACCATCTCCTGGCCGTCCTTGAGCGTCTCGATCCGTCGCACGTCCAACCGCATGGACGCGTAGAACTTCAGCGCCTTGCCGCCGGTGGTGGTCTCCGGCGAACCGAACATCACCCCGATCTTCTCCCGGAGCTGATTGATGAAGATTGCGGTCGTTCCGGCGCCGCTGAGAGCACCGGTCATCTTGCGCAGCGCCTGACTCATCAGTCGCGCCTGGAGACCGACGTGGCTGTCGCCCATCTCGCCCTCGATCTCGGCCTTCGGCGTCAGGGCGGCGACCGAGTCGATGACGAGCAGCGTCAGCGCGCCCGACCGGACCAGCATGTCGGCGATCTCCAACGCCTGCTCGCCGTTGTCCGGCTGGCTCACCAGCAGCGAGTCGGTGTCCACGCCGAGCTTCTCCGCATATTCCGGGTCGAGCGCGTGCTCGGCGTCGATGAAGGCACAGATCCCGCCGGCCGCCTGTGCACTGGCGATCGCGTGCAACGCGACCGTGGTCTTGCCGCTCGACTCCGGACCGTAGATCTCCACGATCCGGCCACGCGGCAGACCGCCGATGCCGAGCGCGAGATCCAACGCGATCGAACCGGTCGGGATCACCTCGATCGGTGCGCGGACCTCGTCGCCGAGCCGCATCACCGAGCCCTTGCCGAACTGCTTGTCGATCTGGGCGAGAGCGGACTCCAGCGCCTTCTCGCGATCCTCTACGGCCATCCTGCTCGTCCTTCCTCGGGGAACTTCGTTACTGGCACTCTAGGAACCAGCACAGACAATCGTTCGGCCTCGTTAGCTACCTGTGGAAAACGTTTCGGAACCGTCGATCCGGTGGACAACTTACCCGAACAAGTGTTCGAAGGGACAGCGCGCCACGCCGCAAGTTCGGCTGAATCGCCGCCGTCGCGAATCTCCAAGTGGCGTATCCGACGAAGGAGTTGACTGACCCACATGGACATCCGACAGGCCATGACAGAGGGCGCGGCGACCATGGCGGCCGCGATCCGCGACATCCCGTCCGACACCGAGCCGTCGGCCGAGACTCCGTGTGCGGACTTCGATCTGGCCACCCTGGTCGACCACGCGCTCGGCACCACCGCGGCGCTAGCCCGGCTGGCCGCAAAGAAGCCGCTCGACCAGGACCACCCATGGGGCAACAACACCGACGTCACTGACTCCCCGGACTGGCCGCAGCGGCTCGCCGATCAGCTGACCGCCACCGCGGCGGCCTGGGACGCCGAGGGCGCGTGGCAGGGGTCGGTCGACCTCGGTGGCGCCGAGCAGCCGGCGACGATGATCGGCGAAATGGTCTTCGTCGAAGTGATGATGCACGGCTGGGACGTGACCAGCGGGGCAGGTGTGGTGCCGGTCGTCTCCGAGGCGGTCGGCGACGAGCTGCTGACCGCCGTCACCGGCTCCGTCGAGCTGGGCCGGCAGATGAAGGCGTACGGGCCGGCGGTCGAGATCCCCGACTCGGCCAGCAGCTTCGAGCGGGCGCTGGCCGCGGCCGGCCGGAACCCGAACTGGACCGCCTCGTCGGTCTGACTTCCACCCGCACCCGGCGAACTCGGATCCCGCGCAACGTGTCGAGTCCCTCTCCTGGGGTCCAAGACCTCGGACGGGATCCGAAGATTCGTGGCGGGTGAGGTTTCGGACCTACGCGGGTACTCAGCGCTCGCGCTCCGGCAGCTCGAGTGCCGCCCAGACCGCGCGCCAGATCGTCTTCGCGGGGAGCCCGTCGGCGATCGCCCGGTCGACGGTCCGCCCACCGAGGGCTGCGAGCTGGTGCTCGCCGGCCCAGACCCGGTAGTAGCCGTCGCCCAGGTGCTGGCGCATTCGCTGCCAGAGCTCCGTCTCCTTCACCGATCCCTGCCCGTCCCTCGTCCACCACCGGCCCCGCCGCTGATCAGCTGGACCCGACCGCATCTTCGCGCCGAGTCGTACAACTTCGCGCCACGTCGAGCTCGCGCGAAGTAGGCGAAAGTAGCGCGAAGACGGCCAGGAGGCCAAGCTGCGGCCCTGGATCGACGGCGAGCGGGAAGAACTGTCAGTGCCCCGATGCAAGATGGTGGGCATGTCAGTCGACGACCCGTTGGAGGTGTTCTCCCCGGCCACGGCGACGTGGTTCCGGGAGGTCTTCGCCGCGCCGACGGCTGCCCAGCGCGGTGCCTGGGATGCGGTCGCGGCCGGCGACAACGCGCTGGTCATCGCACCGACCGGGTCCGGCAAGACCCTGGCCGCCTTCCTCTGGGCGCTCGACGACCTGACCCGATCCGCCCCGGTGCCGGCGAAGGAACGCTGTCGGGTGCTGTATGTCTCACCACTCAAGGCGTTGGCCGTCGACGTCGAGCGGAACCTACGGGCCCCGCTGGCAGGGATCACCCAGACCGCGGTCCGGATCGGTCAGACGCCGCCGTCGATCACCGTCGGCGTGCGTTCCGGGGACACCTCGGCGGCCGACCGTCGAGCGATCGCCAGTCGTCCGCCGGACATCCTGATCACCACCCCGGAGTCGCTGTTCCTGATGCTCACCTCGGCGGCCCGCGACTCGCTGCGCCACGTCCGGACGGTGATCGTCGACGAGGTCCACGCGCTGGCGGGGACCAAGCGCGGGGCTCATCTCGCCCTCAGCCTCGAACGGCTGGAGACGCTGATCGCCGAGACCGCGGGGGAGGCCGGGACGGAACCCGTGCCCGTCCAGCGGATCGGTCTGTCGGCCACCGTCCGACCGCCGGAACGGGTCGCCCGCTTCCTCGGCGGACCGCGGCCGGTGCGGGTGATTGCTCCGCCGGCCGAGAAGTCATGGGACCTCCGGGTCGTGGTGCCGGTCGAGGACATGAGCGAGCTGGGCGCCACCGCATCGGTGCCGACTCCCCAGCTGGACGACGACGGACCGCCCGCCCAACGACCGTCGATCTGGCCGCACGTGGAGAACAAGATCCTCGATCTGATCGAGTCGCACCGGTCCACAATTGTCTTCGCCAACTCGCGGCGGCTGGCCGAACGAATCACCGCCCACCTGAACGAGCTGCACGCCGATCGGCTCGGCGAGCAGGCCGAGGAGTTCGAGCCGCCGGCCGAGATCATGGCCCAGTCCGGCGCGTCGTCCGGGCAGGACGGCAGCCGGGCTCCGGTGATCGCCCGGGCCCACCACGGCTCGGTCAGCAAGGAGCAACGCGCCCAGATCGAGGCGGACCTCAAGTCCGGCGTCCTGCCCTGCGTAGTGGCCACCTCCTCGCTCGAGCTCGGCATCGACATGGGCGCTGTCGACGTCGTCGTCCAGGTCGAGGCTCCGCCATCGGTGGCGAGCGGGCTGCAGCGGGTCGGCCGGGCCGGCCACCAGGTCGGCGCGACCTCGCAGGGCGTGTTCTTCCCCAAGCATCGCGGCGATCTGGTCGAGTCCGCCGTCGTGGTCGAGCGGATGCGTGCGGGCGCGATCGAGGAGGTCGCCGAACTCCGCAATCCGCTGGACGTGCTGGCCCAGCAGCTGGTCGCGACCGTCGCACTCGAGGAGCACTCGACCGACGAGCTCTATGCCCTCTGCCGCCGCGCCGCCCCGTTCGCCGACCTGCCCCGCAGCGCTTTCGACGCGGTGCTGGACATGCTGAGCGGGCGCTACCCGTCGGAGGACTTCGCCGAGCTCAGGCCGCGGGTGGTCTGGCAGCGCGACACGGGGATAGTGACCGCCCGGCCGGGCGCCCAGCGACTCGCCGTCACCTCGGGCGGCACCATCCCCGACCGCGGGCTGTTCGGGGTCTTCCTGGTCGGCGAGGGCAGCGCGTCGGGCAAGCATGAGCCCGGTCGCCGGGTCGGCGAGCTGGACGAGGAGATGGTGTACGAGACTCGGGTCGGCGACGTGTTCACCCTCGGCACCACCAGCTGGCGGGTCGAGCAGATCACCCATGACCAGGTGCTGGTCTCCCCTGCGCCGGGCAGTCCGGGCCGGTTGCCGTTCTGGAAGGGCGACTCGCCGGCTCGGCCGGCCGAGCTCGGCGTCGCGTTCGGGGAGTTCGTCCGCGGGGTCGCGGCAATGCCGCCCGATGCCGCCCTGGCGCGACTCGCCGAGGCCGGTCTGGATGAGTTCGCCGCCGCGAACCTGGTCAGTTATCTCGGCGAGCAGGCCGCTCTCGGCGCGCTGCCGACCGACCAGACCATCGTCTTCGAACGGTTCCGCGATGAGCTCGGCGACTGGCGGGTGTGCGTCCACTCCCCGCTCGGCTCCGGTGTGCTGGCGCCCTGGTCGCTGGCCATCGAACGGTCAGCCCGCGAGCGATACGGGATGGAGGTCCAGGCGACCGCCACCAACGACGGCATCGTGCTGCGCATCCCGGACACCGAGACCAATCCGCCGAGTGCGGACCTGCTGCTGGTCGACCCCGAGGAGCTCGAGGCGATCGTCACCGAGGAGGTCGGCTCGTCTGCCCTGTTCGCGGCCCGGTTCCGGGAGTGCGCGGCCCGTGCGCTGCTGCTGCCCCGCCGCGATCCGCGGGCCCGGACCCCGCTCTGGCAGCAGCGGATGCGCTCGGCTCAACTGCTCAGCGTGGCGGCCCGCTATCCGGAGTTCCCGATCGTGCTGGAGACCATGCGCGAGTGCCTGAGCGACGTGTTCGACCTGACCGGCCTGCTCGACCTGCAGCGCCGGATCGCGGCCCGCTCGGTGTCGGTGGTCGAGGTCGAGACGACGGAGCCGACACCGTTCGCCAAGTCTCTGCTGTTCGGGTACGTCGGTGCCTTCGTCTACGAGGGCGATGTCCCGCTGGCCGAGCGGAAGGCGGCGGCCCTGGCCCTGGACGCGACCCTGCTCGCCGAGCTGCTCGGCAAGGACGGCCTGAAGCAGCTGCTCGACCCGGCCGTGATCGCGGCGACCGAGGCGGATCTGCAGGGGCTCAGCGAGGAACGCCGGGCCACCACAACCGAGCAGCTGTTCGACCTGATCAGGACGGCGGGTCCATTCACCCGCGACGAGCTGGCGGCCCGGAGCGACCCGGAACTGCCGCTGGGGCCCGCGCTGGACGCGCTGGTCCGAGCCCGCCGGCTGGTCGAGCTGCGGATCGCCGGTGCCGAGATGATCGCCGTGGTCGAGGACGTGCCACGGCTGCGCGACGGGCTCGGTATCCCGGTGCCCCCGGGCGTCGCCGCCAGCTTCGACGAGCCGGCCGAGCGTCCGATCGACGACCTGGTGCTGCGCTGGGCACGCACCCACGGGCCGTTCGTGGTGTCCGCGGTGGCTCGCCGCTACGGGCTCGGCCGTTCCGTCGTCGAGAGTAGCTGCGAGGCGCTCACCGCCAGCGGCACGCTGACCGCCGGCGAGTTCACGGAGCTGCCCGGCGCGTCCGAGCACGACCGCCGGCAGTACTGCCACGGGAAGATCCTCGCGCTGATCAAGCGACGCACCCTGGCCGCGCTGCGGAAGGAGGTCGAGCCGGTCGAGCAGGTGGCGTACGCCCGGTTCCTGCCGGCCTGGCAGGGCGTCGGAGGCAAGAACCGAGGCACCGACGCGGTGCTCGCCACGATCGAGCAGCTCGCCGGCTATCCGACCCCGGCGAGCTCACTGGAGTCGGTGGTGCTGCCGGCCAGGGTCGCCGACTACAACCCGGCGATGCTCGACGAGCTGCTGAGCTCCGGGGAGGTGCGCTGGGTCGGCGACGGTCCGGTGTCCGACGCGGACGGCTGGGTCCGGCTATACCCCGCCGACATCGAGCCGGTGCCGGCCCGATCGCTGCCGGCGACGTACCGCGGCAACGAGCTGCTCGCGGCGCTCGGCGGCGGCGGCGCGCACTTCTTCGATGGCCTGTTGCCGTCGGGACTGGCGACCGCCGACCGGGCCGAGTACGTCACGGCGCTGTGGGACCTGGTGTGGTGCGGCCTGGTCAGCTCCGACACCTTCGCCCCGGTCCGGCATCTCACCGTCGGCGGGACGTTGCGGCGGCCGCCCCGGTCCACCTCGCGATCACACCGGTCGCGGCTCGCTGCCCGGGCCGGCGTCCGTACGCCACGGGTCAGCTCACCGACCACGGTCGGGCGGTGGTCGCTGGTCGAGCGCAGCCCGCTCGGCGAGGCCGAGCGACTGGCCGGCGAGGTGTTCGCGCAGCTGGATCGGTACGGGCTGGTCACCCGCGGCAGCGTGCTGACCGAGAACCCGACAGGCGGCTTCGGACCGGCTTACCGTGCGCTGAGCAGTCTGGAGGAGACCGGTCAGTGCCGCCGCGGCTACTTCGTCGAGGGTCTCGGAGCAGCCCAGTTCGCGCTGCCCGGCGCGGTGGACCGACTGCGCAGGGCGTCGGATCCCGACCGAGATGCCGTGCCCATGGTGCTGGCGGCGACCGACGCCGCCAACCCGTACGGCGCCGCGCTGCCCTGGCCCGAACGGGAGGGTCATCGTCCCGGCCGCAAGGCTGGTGCGCTCGTGGTCCTGGTCGACGGTGAGCTCACGTTCTATGTCGAGCGCGGCGGCCGGACGTTGCTGTCCTTCACCGACGATCCGGCGGTGCTCGACCCGGCCGCCGAGTCCTTGGCATCGGCGGTCACCCGCGGGCTGCTCGGCAAGCTGACCGTGGAGCGGGCGGACGGTGAGCACGTGTTCGACTCGGCCCCGGTCAGTCACGCGCTCCAGGGCGCCGGCTTCAAGATGACCCCGCAAGGTCTACGCCTGCGGCCCTCGGCCTCGATGTCCTGAGGGGAACCGAATCGCGAGGGTGTCCGCAAATCAGCCCGACACGCCGAGGACCCGACATCAGATGGGGCCGAGTGTCCACGTCCGTTGCAACGAGGTCGGGCGACTGCCGTCCGGCAAGCTCAGGGCGTTTTCGGGAACGGGCTTGAAAGCGCCGCGGAGCGCATCCCGACACAGCGGAGGGAGGCTTGCCGAGCGGAGCAATCAGATCAGGCGGCGGCGCGGGCGATCGGCCGGATGGTCGGCACGGTGGCCAGCTGTTCGGCCAGGGCAAGCTTCTCGGCGACCACGGTCAGCACGACGGACAACGGCAGTTCGAGCGCCCGGCAGATGGCGGCGAGCAACTCGCTCGACGCTTCCTTCTGGCCGCGCTCGACCTCGGACAAGTACCCCAGGCTGACCCGGGCGGCCTTGGAGACCTCGCGGAGCGTACGGCTCTGGGCGACCCGCTCCTGACGCAGCGCTTCACCGACGAGCTCGCGCATCAGCATCGGCTTCACCGGCGCGTCGTGTTCCATGACCAAACTGTACTCACCTCGACCACCACGCGGCGCCGACCCGGCCGGGGTGGAACGCCAGGGTCGTCCCGGCAGCGTGCGGCTCGCTTCGTCTGTCACGCAAGTGGAACAACCACGCCACACGTCGGCATTCCCACGACCGCGCGAAGCGGTCAGACCGGGTCCGGGATCGCCCTCAGTAGAGCGGTGAGGGCGGCCTCAACGGTCGCCTGTCGGATTTCGCGCCGGTCGCCATCCAGGGACAGTTCCTCGACCGCCACCGAACCGTCCGGCCCGCAGATCCCGACGTACACCTGCCCGACCGGGTGCCCATCCTGCGGATCCGGCCCGGCCACCCCGGTCACTGCGAGTCCCCAGTCCGCGCCGCAGCGTCTCGCGGCGCCGAGGGCCAGCTCGCCGGCCGTGGTCGGCGCAACCGGGCCGTCGGACGCCAGTGTCTCCGGGCTCACCCCGGCAAGGGTCGCCTTCAGCTCGGTCGCGTACGTGATCAGGCCACCGCGATACACCGCGGAGGCGCCCGGCACGCCGGTCAGCGCCATTCCGATCCACCCTCCGGTCAGCGACTCCGCGGTTGCCAGGGTCGTGGCCGAGGAGACCAGCGCGGCGATCACCTCCGCCGACAACGAGGAAACCTGATCGCCGCCGCCGTTCGCGACCTCAGCCGGCATGACCCCGCAGCGCGTCCCTGCGCAGCTTCCAGGCCTGCCACAGATAGTCGATCCCGGTGACCATGGTGAGCAAGAACGCCAGTCCCATCACCACCCAGGCGACCGGCTGGGCCCAGCCCGGCAACGGCAGCAGATACAGGATGACCGCGACCGCCTGGGTCACGGTCTTCAGCTTGCCGCCTCGGTTGGCTGCCATCACGCCGTACTTGAGGATCGCGAACCGGAGCAGGGTGATCCCCCACTCCCTGATCAGGATCAGGATGGTCACCCACCACCACAGCTCGCCGTTGATCGACAGCCCGATGAATGCCATCCCGGTCAGCGCCTTGTCCGCGATCGGGTCGGCCAGCTTGCCGAACTTGGTGACGATGTCGTGCTTGCGCGCCAGGTAGCCGTCGAGGAAGTCGGTCAGGATCGCGATGGTGAACACCGCGGCGGTGGCCAGCTGCCAGCCCGTTCCGGTCGGGTGGGCGAGCAACATCCAGGCGAACACCGGTACCAGGACCAGCCGGAAGGTCGTCAAAGCGTTCGGTACGTTCCACGGCGTCGTCTCCGCGGGCGCCGGCTGCTGCGCGCTCATCGCGCGCCGCCGGCCATCGGCTCCGCCAGCAGATCGGCTCCGACCGAGTCCACGACGACCGCATCGACGAGCGCCCCGACGGCGACCTGCGCGACAAGGTCACCGACGAGCTCGGTCGACCCGTCCACTTCCGGGCCCTGATGCGCCGCCCGGCCGACCTTGCCCATCCCGTCGTCGCCCTCGGACTCGATCAGCACACGAACGACCTCGCCGATCCGGTCTTCGGCCCGTTGGGCCATCAGCTCGTCGGCGAGGTCGGCGACCGCCGCCCGCCGAGCCTCGATCTCGTCGGCCGGTAGCTGCCCGGCCAACCCGGCCGCGGCCGTACCGTCCTCGTCGGAGTAGCCGAAGACGCCGATCGCGTCGAGCCTCGCGGCTGAGAGGAAGTCCGTCAGCACGCGTACGTCTTCCTCGGTCTCACCGGGAAACCCGCAGATGACGTTGCTCCGAATCCCCGCCTGCGGCGCCAGCGCCCGGATCGATCCGATCAGCCCGAGGAAGGCTTCGGCGTCGCCGAAGCGGCGCATCCGGCGCAGCACCGGCGCGGAGGCGTGCTGGAACGACAGGTCGTAGTACGGCACGACCTTCTCACCGCCGGCAATCGCCTCGACGAGGCTGGGCCGGGTCTCGGCCGGCTGCAGGTACGAGGCCCGGATCCAGTCGATCCCGTCGACCTCGGCCAGCCGCCCGAGCAGCTTCTCCAGCGCCTGCAGATCGCCCAGATCCTTGCCGTAGGAGGAGGTGTTCTCGCTGACCAGGAACAGCTCGCGGACGCCCTGCCCGGCCAGCCAGCGCGCCTCGGCGACGACCTCGTCGACCGGCCGGGAGACGTACGAGCCGCGGAACGCCGGGATCGCACAGAACGTGCACCGCCGGTCGCAGCCGGACGCGATCTTCAGTGGTGCACTGGGGCCGCCGACCAACCGGCGCCGCGGCGTCCGCGGGCCGCTGGCCGGAGCGATCCCGCGCGGAAGGTCAGACGTTGCGCCGGCGTGCCCTGGGATGCTGACTCCGAGCGCCGCGGCCGGCCGGTCCACCGGTGCGATCGGCAGCAACGTGCGGCGGTCGCGCGGTACGTGGGCGACCGGCCGGTCGCCGGCGATGATCGCCTGCAGCCGGGCGGCGATGTCGGGATAGCTGTCGAAACCGAGCACCGCGTCGGCCTCCGGCAGCGCCTCGGCGAGCTCGTTGCCGTATCGCTCGGCCAGGCAGCCGACCGCGACGACCGCGCGAACGCCGGTGTGATCCTTCAGATCAGCCGCGGCCAGCAGGGTGTCCACCGAGTCCTTCTTCGCCGCGTCGACGAAGCCACAGGTGTTCACCATTACCGCGGTCGCATCCGCCGGGTCGTCCACCAGCACGAACCCGCCGTCTTCCAGCCGGGCGGCCAGTTCCTCGGAGTCGACCTCGTTACGGGCGCAACCGAGGCTGACCAGGTGGACCGGAATCACCGCGCCAGCCTAGCCGTCAGCGGAGTGTTCAGAACCTCATCGGGTGGCGGCCCGCTGAGGTTCGCTCACCTGGACGGGAGCGACGGTCGTGGACCAGTCGATCCGGAAGCGCTGCTCGCTCGCCAGCACGTCCAGCGTGCTGGTCCGGTTCAGCATCCGCGGCAGGATCAGCCGCATCATCGCCCGAGCCACCGGGCCCGGTGTCTTGGCGTGGTTCAGCTTCGCGCCGCGCCGGGCGATCGTCTCGACCCGCTCCCGCCGCAGTCCCTCGTACGCCGCGAACGCGGAGCTCGCGTCCGGCAGGTCGCGCAGGCAGCGAGCCAGCTCGATCGAGCTCTCGATCGCCAGCGAAGCACCCTGGCCGGTGCTGTTGGACGGTGCGTGGACGGCGTCGCCGACCAGCACCAGCCGGCCTCGCGACCAGTGCGGCACCGGCGGCATGATGTGCAGCGCGCCGGTCACCTGCAGCGTCTCGGGCGTCGTCGCGGCGGCGAGCGCGGCACCCGGCCGGTCGTCGGCGTACCGCTCGCGGATGATCCGCAGCCACTCCTCCGGTGGTCGTCCGGCGCGCGTCGGTCAGCGACAGATAGGTCTCCGACGGCAGGTTGACGCCCCAGCCGACGCCGGCCGGGGTCGGCCAGTACAGGTAGTACGCGCGACGGCCGAACGCGAACATCATCTCGCCGACCTCTCCGACCTCGAGGCCGGAGGGGAGCTCATCGGTCGGCACGAAGCCCTCGAAGCCCAGCATCCGGGTGTACGCCGCGTCCGGTGCGTCCGGATCGATCAGTTTCCGGACCGTCGAGCGCGCTCCGTCGGCCCCGATCAGGACGTCGGCGGTGGCGGTCGAGCCGTCGGCGAACCGGGCGGTCACCTGACCGGGCTGGTCGTCGACGGCGACCAGACGCTTCCCGTGATGCAGCGGGACCCCGGCGTCGCGGGCCGCCGCTCGGAGCACGTCGTGCAGCGGACCGCGTTCGATCATCTGCAGCGGTTCGAGGTCCGGCAGGCTCGGTGTCTCGCCGAGCCACCGGTCGGCGATCGACAGCGACGACGCGGTGATCGGCAGCGCATGCGAGCGGACCGCGTCTGCGGCGCCGATGATCTCGAGGGCGGCGAGGCCGTTCGGGGCCAGCGCCAGGCTGCCGCCGATGCCGCGGTCGGGTTCGGGATAGGCCTCGTACACGGCCGCCTCGATGCCGGCCTCGGCGAGCGCGGTGGCCGTGACCGGGCCGGCGATGCCGCCGCCGATCACGATGGCGGTGCGGACTTGATGGTTGCTTTCAGGCATGTGTGTTCCTCAGTTCGGGATTCGTACGGGTGTGCTCGATCGAGCGGGCGATCACGCGAATCCGGATACTGTGAAGGGTGCGGTCTCACGGCCGGATTCGATCATTGCTCGTTTTTCATGCAGCGGGTCGGGCTGGTCCGAGGGCGTCGGCCGGCGGTGTTGGCGCACCGCCGGCCCCTCGACCGCCCGTCGGCGTTCAGCAACTCATCGGGATGTCTCCTCCGCGTCGGATCTCAGGGTGCCGCGGGGCGACTCGGAGCTGAGGCCGGGCAACCCGGACGCCTGGACCTGTCGCCACCCGGGCAGCCCGGGGAACGTGCCGTCGGCCAGCTCATCGCGGAGCCGGCTGACCCAGCCGAGCTCGGCGTCCAGCCGGGCGAGGGCGTACTCGTCCTCGATCAGGAAGAGCCGCGGGATCTGGACCGACTCCTCGGCGAGCTGGTGGCGCAACGCGTCGGCCTGGTCGGTGAGCGCACGCGCCCGGTGACCGAGCAGCTCGGCCGCCTCGTCCGGGGACAGCACGGGCAGCACGGACAGGCCGGCGACGAACGGATCCACGTCCGGCCCGAGCTCGGACAGCAGCTCGCGCGCCCAGTCCTGCAGCTCGTCGACCCCGGCGTCGGTGATCCGGTAGATGGTGCGCTCGGGCCGCGCGCCGTCCCGGTCCGTGCCGACCACGGTGATGAAGCCGTGCCGGGCCAGGTTGTCGACGACGGTGTAGAGCGAGCCCCACTTGACCGACAGCTGTCGATCCTTGCCACGCTCGCGGATCACGGTCGCCATCTCGTACCGGTGCATCGGACGCTCGGCGAGCGTCGCGAGCACGGCGAGACCGAGCAGGTTGCTCACCTTGCGGGTCATCGAACCCACCTCCGTCTACTCGTCTACGAATATACGCCGACGAATATACGGGTGCCAGCCCATAACGATGGGATCAGGGGCGATCAGGGGTCTCCCGACCGAGTTGTCAGAACGTCAACTGGTCATGGCCAGTTGACGTTCTGACAGGTCGGGGGATTGGGGCGTCAGCCGGCGCGGAGGTTGTCCATCACCTCGTCGAGCTCGTCCGGCTTGACCAGCACCTCGCGCGGCTTCGAGCCTTCGGACGGCCCGACCACTCCCCTGGTCTCCAGGATGTCCATCAGTCGGCCTGCCTTGGCGAAGCCGACCCGCAGTTTGCGCTGCAGCATCGACGTCGAGCCGAGCTGCAGGGTGACCACCAGCTCGACGGCCTGGAGCACCAGGTCCAGGTCGTCGCCGATGTCCTCGGCCACCTTGGTCGCCGACCCGGTGGCCGCCGCCACATCCTCGCGATAGTTCGGCTTCAGCTGCTCGCTGACGTGTGCGACGACCTTGCGGACCTCGTTCTCCGTCACCCAGGCACCCTGGATCCGGATCGGCTTCGAGGCGCCCATCGGCAGGAAGAGTCCATCGCCTTGACCGACCAGCTTCTCCGCGCCGGGCTGGTCCAGGATGACCCGGGAGTCCGTCATAGAGCTGGTCGCGAAGGCCAGCCGGCTCGGCACGTTGGCTTTGATCAGCCCGGTCACCACGTCGGTACTCGGCCGCTGGGTGGCCAGCACCAGGTGGATGCCGGCGGCCCGGGCCAGCTGGGTGATCCGGACGATCGAGTCCTCGACGTCGCGCGGCGCGACCATCATCAGATCGGCCAGCTCGTCGATGATCACCAGCAGATAGGGGTACGGCGCGAGCACCCGCCCCGAACCCTCCAGCGGCTTCACCGACCCCGTCCGGACCGCCTTGTTGAAGTCGTCCACGTGCCGGAACCCGAACGCGGCCAGGTCGTCGTAGCGCAGGTCCATCTCGCGGACCACCCACTGAAGCGCCTCGGCCGCCTTCTTCGGCACGGTGATGATCGGGGTGACCAGATGCGGCACCCCCTCGTACGCGGTCAGCTCGACCCGCTTCGGATCGACCAGCAGCAGCCGCACCTCGTCGGGCGTCGAGCGCATCAGCACCGAGGTGATCATGGAGTTCACGAAGACCGACTTGCCGGAACCGGTGGCCCCGGCGACCAGCAGGTGCGGCATCTTCGCCAGGTTCGCGACCACGAAGCCGCCCTCGACGTCCTTGCCGAGCGCGACCGTCATCGGATGGTGGTCGTTCCGTGCCGTCGGGCTGCGTAGGACGTCGCCGAGCGAGACGACTTCCTTGTCGGTGTTGGGGATCTCGATGCCGATCGCGGACTTGCCGGGGATCGGCGACAGGATGCGTACGTCCGCGCTCGCGACCGCGTACGCGATGTTGCGACTGAGCGCGGTCACCTTCTCGACCTTCACCGCGGGGCCGAGCTCGACCTCGTATCGGGTGACGGTCGGGCCCCGGGTGTAGCCGGTCACCGCGGCGTCGATCTCGAACTGGCGGAGCACCTCGGTCAGCCGGCCGACCACCGCGTCGGAGGCCGTGGTCCGGGTCTTGTGCACGCTGCCCTGCTTGAGCACCTCGGAGTCCGGCAGAACGTACTGCACGTCGCCGGACAGCTGTAGCTGCTCGACCCGCTGCGGGATCGGGGTGTGCGGTGGCGGTTCCAGGATCTCGGCGGCCGGGCCGCTCTTGACCCTTGCCGCCGTCGCCCTTGCGCTTCGGCAGGCCGGCGGTCACCGGCCGCGGCTCACCAGTGGATTCCGGCTCCGGGTCAGGTTCGAGGTCCGGGAACGGCGCGGCCTCCAGCTCCGGTGGTTCGGGCTCGGTGATCATCGGCGTGTCGTACGCCCGATCCACCCCGATCGCTGACCGGGCTCGATCACCTCGCCCTCGAGCACCTTCGGTTCCGGCCGGAGTCGATCACGGACCACACGCAACCGCTCAGGGATCTGGTACAGCGGGATGCCCACCACCACGATGATCCCGAAGATCGACAGCAGCACCAGCAGCGGCACTGCGACGTAGACCGACAGGAGGTCCGACAGCAGGCTCGACGCGATGTAGCCGATGATCCCGCCGGCCTGGCGGAGCGCCTGCGGGTCGTTCGTCCGGGGCAGTCCGTGGGCGATGTTGATCAAGCCGAGCAGGCCGACGGTGATTGCACTCCAGCCGACCAGCTGCCGACCGGCAGGCCCGTTCCGGTCCGGATGGCGCATCGTCCGCCAGGCCATACCGAGCAGGAAGACCGGAGCGACGTAGCTGAGCGCGCCGATCACGCTCGACACTCCGGATCGGATCGCCGAGCCGACCGCGCCGGGCAGCCCGAACCAGAACGCGGCGCCGACCACGATCGCGCAGCCCACCAGGAACAGTCCGACGCCGTCGCGGCGCAGCGCGGGAGCTACGTCACCGTCCGGGCCGCCGACACTGCGGGTCGCCCCGCCGAGCGCATGGGCCAGGCCGAGCCACCCCGTACGAAGGCCACGGCCGACCCTGGTCAGCAATGGGGTCCGCGTCGGTCGCCGGTTCACCGGCTTGCGCTGCCCGCCGCGGGGCTGGGGCTTCTTGCCCTTGGCCGGCGCCCCTCCGCGCTGCGGTGTGCTCCGGCTCGAGCCGGATCGACCCTGGGAGCCCCCTGACGATCGGGCCGAGGCAGGCCGGGCTGAGGACTTGTTGCTTCCGGACGACCGCGGGCTGCTCCCGGACGTACCGGGATTGCTACGAGACCGCGGTGGGGAAGACGCGCGGGTCGCCATGAGGGTGAGGTTACGTGATCCGGGCTGCCGCGGGGCCCGACTCCACGCCGATCGGGCGGAGGCTTGGTTCGCCCGAGCCGGGAACCTCGACGCGCCGCCCGGCGGCCGCGTCACCACGAGAAATGGTCCCTCGTGAACGACCGACGTCCCACCTGCCGCGGGCAGATCGCGCCCAGCCGTCGCCGAGGGACCGATTTTCGTGGTCCGGCAGGGCTCAAGCTGACGGCAGGCAGGGGCGGAGCTGCCAGAGGTGATCGGTCGGGCCGATCCCGGCGCCGAGCGGGAACCCGGCGCGGATGGCGCCGGTGACGTACGCCTTCGCCGCCTCGACAGCCGCCGGAACCGGATCGCCGAGCGCGAGCCGGCAGGCGAGCGCGGACGCGAGCGTGCAACCGGTGCCGTGGGTGTGCCGGGTGTCGATCCTCGTTCCCGGGTAGGTGTACGTCCGACCGTCCGAGCCGAGCAGCACGTCCGTCGGCTCGTCGGTCCGATGCCCACCCTTGACGAGCACCCAGCGGGGCCCCAGCCCGATCAGCCGTACGGCCAGCTCCTCCGGCACCAACGCGCCGGCGGCAGTCCCGGCCAGCAGCTCGGCCTCCGGCAGGTTCGGGGTGATCACGGTCGCCAGCGGGACCAGCCGGTCCCGCAACGCCGCTACCGCGGCATCGGCCAGCAGCGGGTCGCCGTGCTTGCTGACCGACACCGGGTCCAGTACGACGGGTACGTCGACCCCGGTCAGGCACTCGGCCACGCACTCGACGATCTCCGGGCTGCCGAGCATGCCGATCTTGATCGCGTCCACCCCGATGTCGTCGACCACGCTGCGGAACTGCCGCTCGATGGCTTCGACCGGGAGCGCCCAGATCCCCTGCACCCCCACGGAGTTCTGCGCGGTGATCGCGGTCAGCACGCTCATCCCGTGGACGCCGTGAGCCAGCATCGTCTTCAGATCCGCCTGGATGCCCGCACCTCCGCCGGAGTCCGAGCCGGCGATGGTCAGCACCCGCGCCGTCGGCAGCAGTTGTTCGGTCGGACCGACGCTCATCGACGACCACGCTGGCCGGAACCGAAGTGGTCCCAACCGCGTGGCACCTTCCCAGGCCGTCCCGTCCACCAGGACCCGCGGACCTTCGTCGGACAGATCGCCCACCGAGCCGATCACTCGCCAGCCGGCCGGGATCACGGCATCCGTCGGGAACGTGGCCGCCAGCGCGTGGTCCTCGCCACCGGTCAGGATCAAGGCGTACGGATCGATCCCGGTCGCGGCCGCCACCACCTGCAACGGCTCGGGCACCTCGAACGTGTCCCGCCGGACATCGATCGTCACCTCCGAGGCGTCGGCGACGTGGCCCAGATCGGCGAGCAGCCCGTCGGAGACGTCGATCATCGCTGTTGCCCCGGCCGCCGCCGCGACAGCGCCGGCACCGTACGGCACCTCGGGCATCCGGTAGGCCTCGACCGCCGCCCGAGGCGACCGGAACCCCCGGCCGAGCACGGTCAGTCCGGCCGCCGCCCAGCCGGTCCGGCCGATCAGCGCCACCACGTCGCCCGACCTCGCCCCCGTCCGCCGGACCACCCGGCCGGCGACCTCGCCGAACACGGTCACCGCGACGGTCACGTCGCGGGACCTCGTCAGATCGCCGCCCACCAGGCTGACGCCGGCGTACGCGGCCTCCTCGCGCAGGCCGGCCGCGAACTCGAGCGCCCAGTCCGCGGGCAGGTCGCCCGGTGCGGAGAAACCGACCACGATGGCTCGTGCGGTGCCGCCCATCGCCTCGATGTCCGCGACATTGACCGCGACCGCCTTGCGGCCGACCGAGGTCGCGTCCGACCAGTCCCGGCGGAAATGGACACCCTCGACCAGGACGTCGATCGAGCTGAGCAGCGGGGAACTGAGGTCCAGCACCGCCGCGTCGTCGCCAGGACCGACGAGCACATGATCGTCAGCGGGCAGGTTTTCGGTGATCGCCGCGATCAGCGCGAACTCCCCGACCTCGGCTAACGTGCGCGCAGATGTACCTGTAGCGTGACGCACAACGGCGAGCGTACGCGGTGGTCCTCTCGATCCTCGGTGCGTCTCGCACGCAGACGCACCGGGCGTCACATCGGGCGAAGGAGACCCCAGCGAATGGTCGTTCAGGCGTACATCTTGGTGCAGACCAACGTCGGCAAGGCCGCCGAGGTCGCCGAGCGCCATCGGCTCGATCCAGGGCGTGACCCTGGCCGAGGACGTCACCGGCCCCTATGACGTGATCGTGCGGGCCGAGGCCTCCAGCGTCGACGAGCTCGGCCAGCTTGTCGTGGCCAAGGTGCAGAACGTCCCCGGCATCACCCGTACGGTCACCTGCCCCGTGGTGCACATCTAGTTTTGCTCCGCTCGGGCAAGCCCTCGCTCCCGCGCTCCGCTGCGCCTCAGGCCGGCTCGTTCGTCGCATTCTCGTGAGACGGAAAAGCGTTGTTTCACGACAATGCTCCTGCACTCCCCGGCGCGCAGCGTCGGTGGTCGTTACCTATGCGCCCAATGCCAACAACCCACCCTGCGCCTCAGGGCTACCGCAGACCCACGGGGCGCTGGAGGGCTAGTTGCAGGAGGCGGTCGACGAGTTCGGGGTAGTCGATGCCGGAGGCGGCCCACATGCGGGGGAACATCGAGTGGGCGGTGAAGCCGGGCATGGTGTTGATCTCGTTGATCACGATGCGGAGATCGCGGGTGAGGAAGACGTCGACGCGGGCCAGGCCCTCGCAGCCGATCGCGGTGAAGGTCTTGATCGCCAGCGCGCGGACCTGGTCGGCGAGGTCGGGATCCACCTGGGCCGGCACGTCGAGATCGACCTGTTCCTCCGGCAGGTACTTCGCCTCGAAGTCGTAGAAGCCGGACGCGCTGTGCACCCGGATCTCGGCGATCTGGCTGGCGACCGGCGGCTCGTCGCCGAAGCCGGCGAGAACTCCGCACTCCAGCTCACGGGCGTCGACGAACCCCTGCTCGACGATCACCTTCGGGTCGTACGACTGGGCGAACTCGACGGCCGCTGCCAGTTCCGCGCTGGTCTCCACCCGGGATATGCCGAGGCTGGACCCGCCGCGCGCGGGCTTCACGTACACCGGATAGTGCATCGCATCGACCGCCTCGATGCAGGCGGCCCGGTCGCGTCGCCACTCCCCCGGCGTGATCGCCACGAACGGACCGACCGGTATGCCGGACGCCGCCAGCACCAGCTTCATGTAGTGCTTGTCCATGCCGACCGCGCTGGCCAGGACGCCGGCACCGACGTATCGGGTGCCCATCATCTCGAACAGCCCCTGGATGGTGCCGTCCTCACCGAACGGCCCGTGCAGCAAGGAGAATGCGACATCCACCGGGCCGAGCGCGGTCAGTGCTCCGGTGTCGCGGACGGCCAGCTCCGAGCCGGCCTCGCCCCGCAGCAACATGGCGTCGGTGCTGTCCTCGGTCAGCTGGGGGAGTTTGCCGTCGGTGACACCGAGGTGGCCGATGCGCTCGGGCTCGAGCACCACCCAGCGACCGCTCGGAGTGATCCCGAGCCCGACCACGTCGTACCGATCGCGGTCGATCGCGCCGACCACGCCTGCCGCGGTCAGGCAGGAGACCCCGTGCTCGCTGCTCGTCCCACCGAACACCAGGGCCACCCGGACACGCGCGGTGCCGGTGCCGGGGTTCTCGCCAAGGTCAGTCATCGGGTCCCGACCCTACCCGGGCGACTCGGCAGAATGCCGTCATGAGCCCGGAACACACCGAACACCCCTCAGAGCCCGGACAGTCCGAACATCTCGACACCATCGCTGTCACGGCCGGACGACCCGACAAGGTCGTCGACGCACCGTTGAATCCGCCGGTTGTCTTCGCCTCGACGTACATCGGCAGCGGCGATCCGGCCGGCTCGCTCGGCTACGGCCGCTACGCCAACCCGACCTGGACTGCTCTCGAGGATGCGATCGGCGCGCTGGAGGGCGGTACGGCGCTGGTCTACTCGGCGGGCATGGCGGCGGCGTACGCGGCACTGGACCTCCTGCCGCCGGGTGGCACCATCGTGATGCCGACCAACTGCTACCCGGGCGTGTCCGCCGCCATCGAGGAACGGGTCGCCGCAGACGGGATCAGCGTGCGCCGGGCGGACGTGGCCGACACCGCGGCCGTGTTGGCCGCCGCCGACGGCGCGGATATGGTGTGGCTCGAGTCGCCCACCAATCCGACCATCGAGGTCGCCGACCTACCGGCGCTGGGTGCCGCGCTGACCGACCGGGTGACGCTGGTGGTGGACAACACGTTCGCCACGCCGCTGCTGCAGCGACCGCTGGCCGCCGGCGCGCACGTCGTCCTGCACTCGGCGACCAAGCTCATCGGTGGTCACTCCGACGCCCTGCTCGGTGCCCTGGTCTGTGCCGCCGGCGATCGACGGCTGGACCGGCTGCTGGCCGCCCGCTCTCTGCGCGGAGCCGTGCCGGGTCCGATGGAGGCGTATCTCGTGCTGCGTGGGCTGCGGACCCTTGGCGTACGGCTCGAACGGGCCCAGCACAATGCGCTGGTCCTGGCCGAGCGGCTGAGCCGGCATCAGCACGTGCGGGCAGTGCGCTATCCGGGGCTCCCGTCCGATCCCGCGTACGAGGTCGCAAGCCGGACCATGGACGGTTACGGCTCCATGATCGCGATCGAGCTGGCCGACGCCGCGAGCGCCGACGCCGTCGTGGACCGGGTCCGGCTCTGGGCGCCGGCCACGAGCCTCGGCGGGGTCGAGTCCAGCCTGGAGCGCCGCCGCCGCTGGGCCGGCGAGCTGATCACCGTCCCGGAGGGCCTGCTTCGCCTCTCGGTCGGCATCGAACACGTCGAAGACTTGTGGAGAGATTTGAAGCAGGCCTTGGGTCGGACAGAGTGAGTCGACACCGACGCTGCGCGCCGGCGAGTGCAGGAGCGTTCGATGAAACACGTCTTTCCGTTTCACCGAACGTGACGAACGAGTCGGCCTGAAGCGCAGCGGAGCGCGGGAGCGAGGGCTTGCCCGAGCGGAGCAATCAACCGGCCGAACACCTTCAAACCAGCGAACCGATCACCAAGCGAATGAGTCGGTCGAAGAGTCGGTCCGGAAGAACCGTGCGGGCGAAGATCAGCGGGCGGGCGCCGACGCCGACCGCATAGCGGGTCTTCGGCCGGCGCGTTGTGACGGCCTTGCCGATCGCGTCGGCGACCACGCTCGGCGGCGAAGCGAGCAGCGTGTTGTCCTTCGAACCGGCGGCCAGGTTGCGGGCCGTCGCCTCGGCCTCCCGCTCGTACGGCCCGCCGGCCGAGGTCGCCCGCAGTCGTTCGGCGGCGATTCCACCCCATTCGGTCCGGATCGCTCCCGGCTCGATCACGACGACTCGGATCCCGAACGGCGCGACCTCCAGCCGGAGGCAGTCGCTGAGCGCCTCCAGACCGAACTTCGTCGCGTGGTACCAGCCACCGAAGGGCGTGTAGATCCGGCCGCCCATCGAGCTGACGTTGACGATTGTGCCGGATCCCTGCGCTCGCATCTGCGGCAGCACGAGCCGGATCAGTTCGGCGGCGCCGAACAGGTTCACATCGAACTGCGCGCGTACCTCCTCCGCCGACACGCTCTCCACCGCACCGTACGAGCCGTAGCCGGCATTGTTCACCAGCACGTCGATCCGGCCCGTCTCGGCCAGGATCGCGCGCACCGCCTCGCACCGCGACGCCTCATCGGTGACATCCAGCGACAGCGCTCGGGCACCGGCCGCCACCAGCCCGTCGAGCCGGTCCACCCGCCGCGCCGCGGCGTAGGTCACGAAGCCGAGCGCGAGCAACCGCTCGGCCGTCGCCGCACCGATCCCCGAGGAGGCGCCGGTGACCAGCGCGACCCGTTCCGCCATCCGATCCTCCCGCTCCCCGATCCAAGATCATCGGATGCGGACATCCTGTCAGCAGACTCAGCCGACCGCCACGCTGGCCGACGCGCCGGCGACCGGGAAGCTGCTGAGGCCCCGGATCAGCGAACCGGGACGCCGGCTGACCGGCCCGGCGAGATGCAGATCGGGGAAGCGGGCGACCAGGGAACGGACCGCGATCGTGGCCTCCAGCCGGGCCAGCGGAGCGCCGACGCAGTAATGGATGCCGCCGGAGAAGGCAAGGTGCTCGCCGGCGTTGGGGCGGTCGAGGTCGAACCGGGCCGGTTCGGCGAAGACGGCCGGGTCGCGGTTCGCCCCGCCGAGCAGCAGGACCGCGATGTCGCCGCGGGTGAACCGGTGTCCGGCGATCGTGACGTCGGTCAGCGCGAAGCGGGCCGTCCGTTGCACCGGCGGGTCCCAACGCAGGGTCTCCTCGATCGCCGCGTCGATCAGGTTCGGATCGGCGGCCACCCGCTGCCAGGCGTCGGGGTGATCGAGCAGCGCGAGAGTCGTGTTGCCGATCAGGTTCACGGTTGTCTCGAAGCCGGCGATCAACAGCAGGGTGCACAGCGGCACCATCTCTTCCGCGCTGACCGTCTCGCCATCGGCCGAGACCAGACGGCTGATCACATCCGTCCCGGGGTCGACCCGCCGGGCCTCGAACACCGACTCGAAGATCCGCCGCAGGGCCTGCTGGGCCCGCATCAGTTCGCCGGCGTGCCGGATCGACTGCAGGCCGCCGAGCGCACTGCCGAAGGTCGCGCCGTACCGGGCGAACTCCGCCGCGTCCGCGTCCGGGATGCCGAGCAGCTCGGTGATCACCGCGATCGGCATCGGTGACGCCAGCGAGCTGACCAGATCGAACGCACCGCCCTGCCCGGCGGCCCTGTCCAGCAGGCCGTCGACCACGCCCTGGATCATCGGCGCGAAAGCGGAGATCGCCCGCGGTCCGAACGACGGCATGACGAACCGCCGCAACCGGGTGTGGTCGGGCGGGTTCATCTCCAGGAACGACAGCTGCGGCGAGCCGGCCAGTCCGCTCTTCTCGTCGGCGGTCGGGCCGAACGACCGACTCCGCAGGATCTCGTTGACGGTGTGGTGATCGACGCTGGTCCAGGCGTCCAGCGAGGAGCGCACCAGCGGACCCTTGGCACGCACCTCCTCATACAGCGGATAGGGATCGAGCCGGCCCTGCTCGAGATGGATCCGGCACAACGGGTCGTGCCGAATGTGAGCGCCGTATCGGATCCCGGCCCGCTCGCGGAGGAAGTCCCGGACGAAGATCAACTGCTCGCGGGTCAGATGCATTCGGGGCCGCCCCATGGAGACCAGTGTGCGCCGCCGGACAAGTGCGCGATCAGTAGCGTTCCGGTCGCGCCGCCCTGGCCATCAGCGCGTCGATCATGGTCTGCGGGCTGAGCTGTCCGGCGATCACCGCGTCGACCGCCTCGACGATCGGCATCTCGACCTCGTGATCGCGGGCGAGCTGGCGGATCGACGAGCACGACTTCACGCCCTCGGCCACCTGCCGGGTCGACGCCGCGATCTCGGCGACGGTACGTCCCCGGCCCAGCCCCTCACCGAACGTCCGGTTGCGCGACAACGGTGACGAGCAGGTGGCGACGAGGTCGCCCAGCCCGGCCAGACCCGAGAAGGTGTAGGGATCCGCGCCGAGCGCGACGCCGAGCCGGGTCGTCTCGGCCAACCCGCGGGTGATCACCGAGGCTGTCGAGTTGTCGCCGAATCCGAATCCGACGGCGATCCCGACGGCAAGAGCGATCACGTTCTTGGTCGCTCCGCCGAGCTCCACGCCGACCACATCGGTATTGGTGTACGCCCGGAAACGCGACGTGTGGCAAGCGCCCTGGAGGCGGGTGGCGGTCTCCTCCGACGTACACGCGACGACGCTGGCCGCGGGCTGCCCGGCCGCGATCTCCTTGGCCAGGTTCGGGCCGGAGACGACGGCGATCCGATCCTCCGCGATGCCGGTCACCTGGCCGATCAGCTGACTCATCCGCAGGCCCGTGCCGAGCTCGATCCCCTTGGCCAGACTGACCAGCACGGCGTCGGCCGGGATCTGCCAGCGGGCGAGGTTCTCCCGGAGCGCCTGGGACGGGATGGCGAGCACGACGAACTCGGCGCCGGCCATCGCCTGTTGCGGATCGGAGAACGCCACGATCGAGTCCGGTAGTCGCAGGTCGGGGAAGAACGCGGAGTTGATCCGGTCCCGGTTGATGGCCGCGGCCTGCTCGGCGTGATGCGACCAGAGAGCCACCCGGCAGCCCGCGTCCGCAAGCACGAGCGAGAACGCCGTCCCCCACGAGCCCGCGCCCATCACCGCCACCCGGGTCGGGCCCGGATCGGCCCGGCCGGGAAGGTCGGGGGTCGCGCTCGTCATCAGGCCTCGTCCTCACGCAGTTCGGCGAGCAGGTCGGTCAGCGTCGCCATGATCCGCTCGGTGCTCCGGACCAGCATGGCCGATGTGACCTGGCCTCCCTCACCGGGCTCCAGCGGGATCGGGTCGCCGGTGATCAGCCGGAAGGTCTTGCGGGGCAGCAATCGAGGGAACTCGATGCGTTTGCCGTACATGATGTCCTGGGCGCCCCACTGGGCCACCGGGATCACCGGGCAGCCGGTGGCGTACGCGATCCGGGCCGCGCCCGTCTTGCCGGCCATCGGCCAGAGCTCCGGATCGCTGGTGATGGTCCCCTCGGGATAGATCACCACCGCTTTGCCGTCGCGGACCGCCTGGATCGCCGCGCTCAGCGCGTCGGCGGCCGACCGGGTGCCGCGATGCACCGGGATCTGCCCGGTCGCCCGCAGGAGACGACCGAGCAGCGGTACGGCGAACAGCGAGTCCTTGGCCAGGAACCGGCCCCACCGTCCTGAGTACGCCAGATACTGCGCGAGCGCGATCGGGTCGACGTTGGAGATGTGGTTGGCCACCACGACCAGGCCGCCGGTCTGTGGCAGCTTCTGTTGGTCGCGCCAGTCTCGGTGCGTCAGCGGCCGGGCGATCGCATGGACGAACCGGACCGCTCGCCGGTAGGCCGGCTCGACCCACTCCTGGTTGGCCCGACGCAGCGGGAGGAGCACGGTCTGGTCGGTCCGGGACGGATCCTTCATGCACGCTCCCAGCTCGGACGTCGTCTCATCGGCGGCGACGAGTAGCAACAATCTAGAGGATCGTGACAGCATCGGGTGATCATGGAGCCGACCGAGCCCAGCGAGCCGATCACGGTGTCCGGCCCGACGTTGTCCGGGACGGCCGGGTCGTCCCGGCTGCCGGCTGCGGCCCAGCCCGGTCCGATCGGCGCTGTGGTGGCCCTGAAGTCGTTGCGGACCGCGAAGTCCCGGCTGCGCGGCATCCCGACAGGCCTTCGGCAGGAGATCGCCTGGTGCCTGGCCTACGACACCATCGCGGCACTGGCGACCGCCGTCGATCAGGTCGTCGTGGTGAGCAACGAGCCGTCGCTCACCGAACGGCTCGCCCCGGCCCCCTGGTCCGTGCGCATCCTCTCCGAGGGTCCGTCGCTCGGTATGAACGCGGCACTGGCCGCCGGCGCCGCTGAACTCACCCGAGCCGGCTCGGCCCTGGTCGCGGCGTGTGTCGCCGATCTGCCGTGCCTGCGGCCCGACAGTGTGCGTCGGCTGGTCGCCGCCGCGTCATCGCACCCGCGGTCGTACGTCGCCGACGCGAGCGGAATCGGCACCACCATGCTGTTCGCGCGTGGCGTGAGCCTTGACCCGCGGTTCCAGGGCTCATCCGCGGCCGCGCACCGCGGCTCGGGTGCCGTCCCGCTCGTCGAGGCCGATGACCTGGCCGACACGCGCCGCGATGTGGACACCCTGACCGACCTCTACGCCGCCGAGCGGATCGGTCTCGGCGAACGTAGCGCGGCGCTGTTCGACCGGCGAACCGGACGACTCAAGGACGTCCGGGCCGCCGGCTGACGATCAGCTCTTGGCGGTCCGCTTGGCCGGCGCCTTCTTTGCCGGGCTTGTCTTGGCTGCGCTGGTCTTGGCTGCGCTGGTCCTGACTGGGCTCGCCTTGACTGGGCTCGCCTTGGTCACCGTCTTCTTCGCTGCCGGGCCGGCCGGCGCCTTCCTGGCGGTCGTCTTCGCCGGTGCCTTGGTTGCGGTCACCTTTTTGGCGGCAGCCTTGCTGGCCGCCGGCGCGACCGTGGCCTTCTTGGCGGTGGTTTTGGCCGGCGCCTTGGTCGCGGTCGCCTTCTTGGCCGGCGTGGCCTTGCTCGCCGCGCCCCTGGTGGCCGGGGCCTTCGCCGCGGTCGACTTGGCGGCAGGCGCCTTGGTCGCCGGCGACTTGGCGGCCGGCGCCTTGGTCGCGGTGACCTTGGTGGCTGCGGCCTTGGCGGGCGCGGCCTTGGTTGCCGCAGACTTGGCGGCCGGGGCCTTCGTCGCGGCCTTCTTGGCCGCCCGCGGCACCTTCTTCTCCCCCGACGTGAACGCCTTCAGGTCCGAGCCGGCGCGGAACCGCGGCACGGCGGTCGCCTTGGCCCGCTTGCGTTCGCCGGTGCGGGGGTTGCGCACCATCCGGGCCGGCCGTGCGACCTTCTCGAACACACCGAACCCGGTGATCGAGACCTTCTCACCGCCCGCGACCTGATAGGTGATCGTCTGCACGACAGAGTTGAGCGCCTTCGCCGCCTCGGTCTTGTTGCCGTCGTAGTGCGACGAGAGCTCCTCGATGAATTCTGCCTTGTTCACGCCGAACCCTTCTCTACAGTTGCCAAGCTGATCGGGGCTCTGGTGCCTGATCAGGCTTTCGGGCAGCCGCACGATACGCCTGCGAGCACAACGCTAAGGAGAAAGACGCGCCGAGACAATCACCACGCGCACAAAATCGCTGGTGTCCTTGGAAAAACGTGCCCAGATCGATGATCAGGAGGCCGAAGCGACCTTGGCGGGCAGGGTTTTCGGCAGGAATGCCGGTCGAGTCTGTTCGAAGGTGTCGATCTCGCTGACATGACGAAGCGTCAATCCGATGTCGTCCAGGCCCTCCATCAATCGCCACCGGGTGTAGTCGTCGATCTCGAACGGGGTCTCGAAACCCGGCGCGGTGATCGTCCGTTCGGCAAGATCAACAGTGAGCGGGGCCGCTGGATTCGACTCCACGAAGTCCCACAGCTCCTCGATGATCTTCTGGTCGACGACCGCGATCAGCAGTCCTGCCTTGCCCGAGTTGCTGCGGAAGATGTCGCCGAACCGCGATCCGATGACGACCTTGAAACCGTAGTTCTGCAGCGCCCAGACCGCATGCTCGCGGGACGAACCCGTGCCGAAGTCGGGGCCCGGGATCAAGATCGTCGCGCCGGCATACTGGGGCTGGTTGAGGACGAACGCCGGATCGTTCCGCCAGGCGGCGAACAGACCGTCCTCGAACCCGGTCTTGGTGACCCGCTTCAGATAGACGGCCGGAATGATCTGGTCGGTGTCGACATTGCTGCGCCGCAACGGAAGCGCGGTCCCGGTGTGGCTGCTGAACTTCTCCATCGTCGTTCTCCTCCGCTGCTCAGTGAGTCGTGTGGCCAGGTCGGGCAGGTCGGCCGGTGATCCGAGGTGGCCGAGGATCGCGGTCGCGGCCGCGACCGGGGGCGAGACGAGGTGGGTACGGCCGCCCTTTCCCTGCCGTCCTTCGAAGTTCCGGTTCGAGGTCGAGGCCGCCCGCTCGCCCGGCGCCAGCTGATCCGGATTCATCCCCAGACACATCGAGCAACCGGCCGCCCGCCACTCGGCACCGGCTTCCTTGAAGATCACGTCCAGGCCTTCCGACTCGGCCTGTAGCCGGACGCGGGCCGATCCCGGAACCACCAGCATCCGTACGGAGTCGGCGATCCGATGGCCCTCGATCACTCCGGCCGCGAGCCGCAGGTCCTCGATCCGGCCGTTCGTGCACGAGCCCAGGAACACCGTGTCCACAGAGATCTCCCGCATGGGTGTGCCCGGCGTCAGCGCCATGTATTCCAGTGCCTTGCTGGCCGCGGTGCGGTCCGACTCCTCGGCGAAAGTCTCCGGGTCAGGCACCCGGGCCCCGAGCGGTACGCCCTGGCCGGGATTCGTTCCCCAGGTGACGAACGGCGTGAGCTGGGACGCGTCCAGGAACACCTCGGCGTCGAAGGTCGAATCCTCGTCGCTCTGCAGCGTCGTCCAGTACGCGACCGCGGCGTCCCAGTCATCGCCGGTCGGTGCGTGCGGACGGTCTTTCACATAGGCGAACGTGGTCTCGTCCGGCGCGATCATGCCGGCCTTGGCACCCCATTCGATGCTCATGTTGCAGATCGTCATCCGGCCCTCCATGGAGAGCGCCTCGATGGCCGATCCGCGGTATTCCACGATGTGGCCCTGGCCGCCGCCGGTGCCGACCTTCGCGATCAGCGCCAGCACGATGTCCTTCGCGGTGACGCCGGGCGGCAGCTCGCCGTCGACGTTCACCGCCATCGTCTTCGGCTTGGCCTGCGGCAGGGTCTGGGTGGCGAGCACGTGCTCGACCTCGGACGTACCGATGCCGAAGGCGATTGCTCCGAACGCGCCGTGGGTGGCGGTATGGGAGTCCCCGCAGACCACCGTCATTCCCGGCTGGGTCAAGCCCAGCTGCGGACCGATGATGTGCACGATGCCCTGATCGAGATCGCCCAGGCTGTGGATCCGGACTCCGAACTCCTTTGCGTTGCGGCGCAGGGTTTCGACCTGGGTCCGCGACACGGGGTCGGCGATCGGCTGGTCGATGTTGAGGGTCGGGGTGTTGTGGTCCTCGGTGGCCATCGTCAGGTCGGGCCGACGGACCGGGCGGCCGGCCTGCCGCAGGCCATCGAATGCCTGCGGGCTGGTCACCTCGTGCACCAGGTGGAGGTCGATGAACAGCAGGTCCGGCTCTCCGGCGGCGGAGTGGACGACGTGGGCGTCCCAGACCTTCTCACTCAGTGTCTTGCCCATGGCTGGAAGCGCCTCCCTGTTTGACCGTTTGACAGCGGGTGTGACTGCCGGGACCCGTCTGATACTGGCACCGATCTGATTTGCATTCCAACATGCGAGACGGCAGTATCAAGGCATGGACAACTCTAGCGGTGTCGGCGTTCTCGACAAAGCCGCCCTCGTCCTGAGCGCGCTCGAAACCGGGCCTACCACGTTGGCCGGACTCGTCTCGGCGACCGGGCTGGCCCGGCCGACCGCGCACCGGCTCGCGGTAGCGCTCGAGCACCACCGACTGGTCAGCCGCGACCTGCAGGGCCGCTTCGTGCTCGGCCCCCGGCTCGGCGAGCTGGCGTCGGCGGCCGGTGAGGACCGGCTGCTCGCGACGGCCGGTCCGGTGCTGGCCCGGCTGCGCGACATCACCGGCGAATCGGCCCAGATGTTCCGCCGGCAGGGCGACTTCCGGGTCTGTGTGGCGACCGCCGAGCGGATGTCGGGACTGCGCGACTCGGTGCCCGTCGGCACCCAGTTGACGATGAGCGCCGGCTCCGCCGCCCAGGTCCTGCTGGCCTGGGAGGAGCCGGAGCGGATGCAGCGCGGTTTGCGCGGCAGTCGTTATTCGGCCGTCGCGTTGGCCGCGGTCCGTCGTCGTGGCTGGGCCCACTCGGTCGGCGAGCGCGAGCCCGGCGTGGCGTCGGTCTCCGCACCGGTTCGCTCGCCGTCGGGCAAGGTGATCGCCGCGGTCAGCGTCTCGGGCCCGATCGAACGGCTGTCCCGTCAGCCCGGTAGGCTGCATGCGCCGGCGGTGGTCGCCGCCGCCGAGAGGCTGAGCGAGGTCCTACGACGCAGCGGCGCCGAGTAGCGCACGGGCGTCTCCACCGCTGTTCTGCGGATCGAGCCCGGAGTTCCCGCCCCAGAACGCACAGAAGCCGGAGCGACAGTGGCCTCCACCGCGAACGAACCGTCCGTGCACCGGGCCGCTCGGGCTGACTACGCGATCTCGCGCTGGCGGGCCAGGCAGGCGAGGTCTCGCGGATCGCGGGCCACCGTCATCCCCTATACCGGCTACGGCACGACGAGCTGGATCCGCGCTCTCGGCCGGGTGCTGCTGACGACCGAGCCGTTCGGCCGGTTGCGCGGCGCCGATCCGAGCGGCGTACGTGGGTGGCGGAGTTTCACCGCGATCCCGGTGGAGAGCGGCGTGGTGAGCGTCGTCGTGGACGGCGCCGAGCTCGAACTGACCGCCGATCGGGCCGGTATCGTCGACGTCCAGCTGCCGGTCCAGCTCGAACCGGGCTGGCACACCATCACCTTGAGCAGTGAGGGTTCCGAGCCGGCGCCCGCGCAGATCTATGTGATCGGCGACGACGTGACGTTCGGTGTCGTCTCCGACATCGACGACACCGTGATGGTCACCTCGCTGCCACGGCCGATGCTGGCCGCCTGGCACACCTTCGTGGTCAACGAGCACGCCCGGACGTCGACCCCCGGGATGCCGGTTCTCTACGAGCGGATCCGTGAAGTGCAACCGGGAGCGCCGTTCGTCTATCTGTCCACCGGGGCCTGGAACGTCGCCCCGACGCTGACCCGCTTCCTGTCCAGGAATCTCTATCCGGCCGGGCCGCTGCTGCTCACCGACTGGGGTCCGACGGCTGACCGCTGGTTCCGCAGCGGGCGGGCCCACAAACGAACCCAGCTCCGCCGACTGGCGGAGGAGTTCCCCAACGTCCGCTGGCTGCTGATGGGTGATGACGGCCAGCACGACCCGGACCTGTACGGCGAGTTCGTCACCGTCCATCCCGACAACGTGGCCGCGGTCGGTATCCGCCAGCTGGGTCCGGGCGAGGCCGTGCTGGCCGGCGGCAGCAATCGCGAGCGAGCGCGCGGCGCCGCCAGCTCCGTGCCGTGGATCCACGCGCCGGACGGAGCGGCCTTCGCCGTCGAGTTCGCTCGCCTCGGACTGGTCCCGGAACGGCAGCGTGAGCCGGAGATATAGCAGACCTCGGCCATGTACTGGGCCTTTCTCGGTTGGATCGTCTGGAACATCTCCCACCAACGCGGATCCGATCCGACCGAGACCGACCCGGATGCGGCGGCCGATCGTCTCGGCTCCATGCTCCTCGTGAGCACGGGCCGGACCGGGTCGGGCACCCCGGAGAAGCTCGATCTGCTCTATCGACGTGGGCGGCTGGTGGCTTCCTGGACAGGGTTCGGTGATCTCCAGACCGGTGCGGAAGGGTGAAGTACTAGGGTCACGCCCGGAGTTCCGCCGCATGGTCGGCACAGTCCCGATCGACCCCCGACCGGGGTGCGGGGAGCGAGCGGGCCCGTCCGATCCGGGTGCCGAGAACGGCCAGGCAGGCCACGCAGTGGACGGCGGCCATCAGCTCCAGCGCGGGCGCCACGCCGAGCCGGGCACCGAGGGCGCCGGCCGCCAGGCCGGCCAACGGCATGGTGCCGAAGTTCACCGCCTGGATGGTCGTCAGCACCCGGCCCATCAACCGAGGCGGGACGTAGCGCAGTCGCCAGGCGCCGCGGATGACGTTGCCGGCGACGACTGCTGCGCCGAGCAGGAACAGTCCGGCGCCGGCCAGCCACACCCGGCCGGCACCCACCGGAGCGCCGATCAGCAGCGCGGCCGGCCCGGCGACGACGAACGACACTGTCGACGCCCGACCGGTGCCGAGCCGCCGGGCCAATCTCGGGGCGATCACGGCGCCCAGCAGGCCGCCGACATTGCCGATCATCAACAGCACGCCGAGCCGGGCCGCCGACAAGCCGAGATCGTCCACCAGGAACAGCAGCTGCAACGCCGCGAGACCGGTCAGCCCGAAGTTCGACAGCCCACCGATGATCATGAACAGCCGGAGCGGTCGATCGGCGAACACGGTCCGGACTCCCTCCCCGATCTGCCGCCGCAACGATTCGGTTCGCTCGGTGGCGCTCGATCCGCGATCTGGCCGAGCGGTGCGGATCCCGGCCAGACAGAGCGCGGAGACGCAGAAGCCGATCACGTCGAGCAGTACGCCGACGGCGGCCGCCATCACCTGGACGATCAGGGCGGCAAGTCCGGGACCGGCGACCTGGGTCACCGACTCGGTGCCGAACAGCCGCGCGTTGGCACTCTCCAACGCGTCGTCCGCGACGACCGCCGGCAGCAGTTTGGCGTACGCCGTCCGGTAGAAGACCGCGGCAACCCCGGCCAGCAGGGCCACGACGAGCAGCTGCGTCAGCGACAGGCTGCCGAGCCACCAGGCGATCGGCACGCTGCCGAGCACCCCGGCCGCCAGCAGATCCGCGGTGATCATCACCCGGCGCGGGTCGAGCCGGTCGACCCAGGCTCCGGCCGGCAGACCGATCAGCAACCAGGGCAGCCAGGCCGCCGCCGTGAGCAGTCCCATCCAGCCCGGGCCGGCGTCGAAGTGGGTGACCGCGAGCAGCGGCAGCAGTACCGAGGAGGTCGCGTTCCCGAGCAGGCAGGCCGCCTCGCCGATCCAGAGTCGGTTGAAGTCGCGGCCGAGTCGGAGTCGTGCCGGGCTCCGACGGGTGCTGGGCGGGTGGGTAGGCATGGTCGTACCTCCGTTCGCGGGCAGCCGGTACCGGCCGGACCGCTCCGGTGATGAAAGGATCTGGTGGAAGCGCCGAGGCTGGTGGTTGCGCCCGGAAGTTCGTCGAGGGGCGGCGTCTGGGTGGATGCTCCGCAAGGCCGCGGAGGAGGTCGTAGCGGTGTTCTACGGACGACGACGAGAACGAAGCGGAGCGCCGCCCGGGCGGCGCTGGTCCCGACGAACTTCCGGGCGTGACCACTAGGGCTGCGCGGGGAACCCCCGGGCGAAGACGAACACGGTCTCCCGCTCGACGCCGTCGTCGGCGATCTCGCGATGCCGCCAGCGCTGGGTCACCGCGATCAGCTCCTCGGACAGCTGCTGGAGCTCCTCGATGCTCAGGGTGAGCCAGTTCTGGGTGGCGAAGGCCGCGTCGTCCCAGTCCCCCGCGGACTCGGCATTGGCCAGCCAGTCCCGGGCGCGTTCGAACTGCCGCTCCAGGCCCAGCGCCTCGGCGGCCAGCGCCGCGGTGACCGCGCTCGCATCCTCGGAGAATTCGGCCCGCGACCAGCGGGTGCCGGGCGCGACCAGTCGCCACCAGCGCTCGCGACGGTCCCGAGCCAGCTCGGGCACCTCGACGACCAAGCCGGCCTCGGCGAGCACCTTGAGATGGTGGCTGGCGCTCCCGACCGCCTGACCGGTGCGCTGGGCCAGCGCCGATGCGGTCGACGGTCCGTCCACCGCGAGCGCGTCGAGCATCCTCGACCGGAACGGGTTCGCCATCGCCGACAGCGCCTTGACTTCGGTGACTGTCCGAACGCGGGGGTCGCCGGCGGCGGGTGGCTGTGACTCGGGCATGATCCGAGAATAGATCTACAAGAACTCTTGTGCAACTGTTCTTGTACGATTTCCGAGAGCAGATCGCGGACAGGGCGCTCGCCGGAGCGCAGCGGCGCTGATCGGGGCCGGCTGCAGGCTCGTCGGGGCACCTGATCAAGCCACAACCGGACGACAGCTGCTCCGCCGCGGGAGACGATGGCCCCGCTCCACGCTCACCATGATCAGCTCCGGTCGACGACCGGAGCCGTCGTGAGCTTCCCCTTCGACCGGAGTCCGGCCGGGCCGACCAGACGCACTACGGTGTGGACGTGATCGCCCAACCGAGGTGCCCGCACTGCCGGCACTTCGTCTATCTCGACGCGCTGCGCTGCCCCAGCTGTGACGGCGAGCTCGGCTACCAGCTGCTGACCCGGCAGTTCTACGGGGTCCGCCACGGGCGAACGATCATCGACGAGCGGACCTGGTACACCTGCTCCAACCGCGAGTGGGACTGCAACTGGCTGGTCTGGGAGGACGCCCCCGCGGGCCGGTGCTTCTCCTGCCGGCTGACCCGGCGCCAGCCCGAACTCGACGACACGATCGCGCTGGAGAAGTTGGCCAAGACGGAGGAGGCGAAACGCCGACTTGTCCTCCAGCTCGCCGACCTCGGACTGCCGATCGTGCCGTGGGACGTCCGCGACGGTGGGCTCGGATTCGATCTGCTGTCCAGCCTGTCCAGCGGCCAACGGGTCACCATCGGGCACGCCGGAGGGATCGTGACACTGGATCTCGCCGAAAGCCTCGACGACCGGCGCGAAGCGCTCCGGATCCGGCTCGGCGAGCCGTATCGCACCATGCTCGGCCACCTGCGCCACGAGGTAGGGCACTACTACCAGAACGTGCTGCTCACCGACGACCCGGCCTGGGCGACCTGTCGCGAGCTGTTCGGCGACGAGCGGGCGAGCTATTCCGACGCGATCAAGCGGCACTATTCACTGGGCGCGCCGCAGGACTGGCAGTCCTCGTTCATCTCCGAGTACGCCACGATGCACCCCTGGGAGGACTTCGCCGAGACGTTCGCGCACTATCTGCACATCACCGGCACGCTGCAGACGGCCGCGGCCATCGGGATCCACCTCGACGCGGACGCCACGAATCTCCGGGACATCGACGTCGATCCGCTGGTGTCCTATCGCGCCGAGTCCGTGCAGCGGCTGCTGAGCGACTGGGATTGGATGTCGCAGGCCTTCAATCGGATCAATCGCGCGATGGGACTCGGCGATCTCTATCCGTTCCAACTACCCGCCCCGGTCCGCACCAAGCTCGGCTTCATGCATGACATCGTGACGCACGCGCCGCTCACCCTCGCCCAGCAGATCGCCAAGGGCCTGCCGGTGGACGCCCCTCGGCCGTGACGCGGGGTCAGACCCCCGCTCGGGCACCTCAGCCGGTCTGGATCGATCCGATGGCGCGCGAGATGACGATCAGGGTGATCAGCAGTGCGGCGGTGGCCTCGAGCGCCATCAGCGCCTTCGCGCGGGAGCTGAGCGGCATCGTGTCGGTCGGGCTGAATGCGCTCGAGTTGGTCACCGACAGGTAGAGGAAGTCGATGAAGATCGGAATCCAGCCGCTGTTGCCGCTGGACCCGATGGCGACCTCGGTCACGGCATCGTCGTTCTCGTCCTGGGAGAAGCGCCAGTCCGCCGGCGGGAGCGCGGAGCGTTCCTCGGCACGTCGCGCCACCGGTCCGCCGCGATCGAGTTCCCAGTACAACAAGCCGAATCCGATGACGTTGGTCAGCCAGACCTGCATCGCGGCGAGCAGCAGCGACGGCGCCGACGGACTCGGGGTGAGGAGATCTCCGATCAGAAACCCGAGCGCGATGAGATTGGTGACGATCACGATCGCGGCGAGCACGGTCGCGACGATCCGGGACCAGCGGGTCTGCCGGACCATCCGGACCGGATTGGTGATCAGCAAGGCGACCAGCAGGGCACACTCGAGAGCGGGGATGATGAACCGCGGCCCGATCAACAACGATTCCGGCAGCAGTCCGTACGCTGCGGCCGCGACCAGGACGGCGACAGCAGGCGGGATCCGGTTCTCACCCCGCCGTCCTCGCCGCTCGGCAAGTGTCAGATCGAGGGCATCGCGCTGTGGCATGACGCGATCGTCACACGAGTACGCGTCGCTGGACGGGAGGCGCAATGGTCCGGCCGACAAGGCCTGCCGACGGCGATCACCGATCACCACCTGCGAATGAGTAGCCCCGACGGGATTCGAACCCGCGCTACCGCCTTGAGAGGGCGGCGTGCTAGGCCGCTACACAACGGGGCCCTAGCTGGAGATCATCGTCGAACCGGAGTCCGGGACGATCGCCGCGGAAGCCTACCAAGCGGGCTGTGACCCGGTCGAATCGACTTCCAGCTGGGGTACTAGGACTCGAACCTAGACTAACTGAACCAGAATCAGTCGGGCTGCCAATTACCCTATACCCCAAAGGTCCGACCCTTCCGGGCCGACCAACAACTCTACTGCACGTCCGTGGGGTCGCCCAAACCAATGTCGGCCAAACCGGTGTCGTGGGGGCCAATGTCTCGGGGGCCGATGCTGTGCCGGTCGAGGTCGGGGACGTAGCGGACCAGGGCGCAGTTCTTCTTCATCCGCTCGCTGCGGACCGTGTCACCGGTCCGCCGGTCGATCACGTCGCGCCAGATCTCGTTCTGCCGGTACCACTGACCGTCGCGGGTGAAGAACCGCTCGTCGCGGGCGCCGACCCGGTAGGAGTGGGCCAGCGGCCGGTCGGCGCGCAGCTCGCCCTCCAGATAGCGGCTGCCGACGCGGACCCGGAGCTGGAACGTGGCGTCGGTGTCGTTCCGGAAGCAGAAGTCGACGTAGTTGTAGTAGATCGTGCATCCCACCCCCCAGGGCAGCACCCGACCGTTGTCCGGGAACGGGTCGAACGAGTGCTCCGACCGATCGGTGACCACCAGCGGGCTGTGCAGCACCATCCAGTGCAGCAGGTTGGCGAGCTGGCAGATTCCGCCGCCGACCCCCGGGGAGGCTTCGCCGTTGTCCAGCAGCATGCCCTCCACGTAGCCCTTGCGACGGCTGGTCCGGCCGACCGTCCGGCAGAACGAGAACTCCTCGCCCGGCCTGATCAACAGGCCGTCCAGCTCTGCCGCGGCGAGCCGCAGGTTGTGCACCTTGTTGTGCTGCATCCACATGTCGGAGTCGCCGAGGGTCCTCAGCAGCAGGGACTTGTGCGGCTTCACCCGGACGGGCAGACTCTCCGGCGACCGCTCGGCCGCGATCCTGGTCGGCGCGACGAGCCAACGCAACCGTCTGCGCAACCGGAGGACCTCGACCGCCGCCGGATAGAGCACCGGAAACCGTTCCGTCAGTCGCCGACGTCGCGGCCGTAGGGCCGGCGGAACGTCATCGAATCGCGAGCCACCCACCCCGGCAAGAACCGACATGACAACCCCTTTCGACGAAGGATGCTATCCCGGGTGTCTCCGCCGGTCCGATGATCTTGTCAGGTCGCGCCGAGAATTGGCCGTCAGGTCGACCCGAGTGGCGAGTTTCAGCCTGCGTGCCACCAGCAGTGCGAGGGCCGCGAACACAGCGAAACCGCCCACATTCGCGACCGCTGAGACCCAGGTGATCTCTTGGACCGCCTTGACCGCGGCGATCGAGGTGGTCAACCCGGCAAGGACGTACGCGAAGATGTTGTTCACGATGTGCGCGGCAACGCCGGCCTCGATCCCGCCGGTCCACCAGACCAGGAGAGCGGCCAGCAGGCCGAATGCGAACCGGTCGAGGAACAGCGGCAGATTCTGAGCGCCGTGGAAGAACGCGAAGACAGCGGCCGACAGCACGACTCCGATCCATGGCTTGGCGAACAGACTGCCGAGCGCCTGCATCAGATAGCCCCGGAAGAAGACCTCCTCGGCGGCAGCCTGGATCGGCGAGGTGAGCAGGATGACCACCAGGAAGCCCCAGAATCCCTGCTGAGGGTGGAATGCCGCCGAACCGCCCAACAGCATCGACACCGCCTGGACGCCGCCGAGCGCCACCGCCGCAACGCCCAGGCACACGACGAAGTAGGTCCGTCGGACGCTGGCGGCGACCGACAGCAGCCAGGCCGGCCGCATCCGGTGCAGGAACATCATCAACACACAGGAGACCGGGATCAGCGTCGCGATGCCGAGATTCGCGGCCAGCATCCCGCTCGGCCGCTCGAAGGCCATCGCCGAGCCGTAGTAGGCCGGATAGGCGGCCCCGGCGGCGAACAGCGCCCAGGACAAGAACACCACGACCTGGCTGACCAGACCGGTGAGCAGGATGAAGAAGGACAGCCCCATCAGCACGCCGACGATAGAGCGCCACGGCGCGTAGTCCGCGGTCCGCAGAATCTGCGGGTAGCCGACACCGTTCGGCGGCAGACTCGGCGCCGGTACGTCCGCCGTCGGCCGGGACGCTCGGCCGGCGGACGCCTTCCGGCCCATGCGTTGGCCGGCGCTCGCTGACGGCGTGGCTCGCTGGTCGGGCTGTGTGGCCCGGACTGCCGGATTGCCGGAACGGCCCGGCCGGGCCTGCTGTCCCCGGCCGCCGGACGACTTCTTCGCAGGCTTGGCCACGGCGTCAGGCGTCGGTGTCGGTGTCGGCGGCCTCGCGGACGGCGCCCGACGCCGTCGCCAGTCGGGCAAGGGACGACTCGCGACCGAGCAGTTCCAGCGACTCGAACAACGGCGGCGAGATCCGCTTCCCGGTGACGGCGGCCCGGACCGGACCGAAGGCCAGCTTCGGCTTCAGCCCGAGGTCGGTGATCAATGCCTGGCGGAGCGCGGCCTCGATCTCGGCGTGCTCGTACGGCTGGACGACGGTCAGCGCCGCGGAGGCGGCGGACAGCACCGGCGCGGCGTCCGGACCGGGCGCGACCGCCGGGTCGACGGTCAGTCTCTCGTCGGCGGTGAACAGGAAGGCCAGCATGTCGACCGCCTCGGAGAGGGTCTGGATCCGTTCCTGGACCAGCGGGGTGGCCGCCGCCAGGGTTGCCGCCTCGTCGGGCAGCGGCGGATCGCTGACCAGGCCGGCGGCGACGAAGAACGGGACGAGTCGGTCGGTCAGCTCGGCAGGATCCAGCAGCCGGATGTGGGAGGCGTTGATCGCCTCGCACTTCTTCGGGTCGAACCGGGCCGGATTGGCGTTCACCCGTCGGATGTCGAAGGCCTCGACCATCTCCTCAAGGGTGAAGACGTCGCGGTCGTCGGCGATCGCCCAGCCGAGCAGGGCCAGATAGTTCAGCAGACCCTGCGGCAGATAGCCCAGCTCCATGTACTCGGCCAGACCGCTTCCCTTGTCCCGCTTGGAAAGCCGACGGTTGCCCTCGCCGAGCACGGTCGGCAGATGGCCGAAGGTCGGCATCGAACCGTCGCCGATGCCGAGCGTCGTTCAGCGCCCGGTAGACCACGATCTGGCGAGGCGTCGACGGCAGCAGGTCCTCGCCACGCAGCACATGGGTGATCTTCATCAGCGAGTCGTCGACGGGGTTGACCAGGGTGTAGAGCGGTTCGCCGTTGCTGCGCACGATGACGAAGTCAGGCACGTGCTCCGGCTCGAAGGTGACCTCGCCGCGGACCAGGTCGTGGAACGTGATCGAGTCCGTCGCCGACCCGCATCCGGACGACGAACGGCGTCCCGGCGGCCTGCTGCTCGGCCACGATCTCCGACGGCGAGATCCCGACAGAAGCCGTCGTAGCCCGACGGCGCTCCCTTCGGCCGCTTCGCCTCGCGCTCCTCGATCTCCTCACGCGTGCAGAAGCAGCGGTACGCATGTCCGCCCTCGAGCAGCTTCGGGACGACCTCGGCGTAGATGTCCAGCCGCTCGGTCTGCAGATACGGGCCGTACGGGCCGCCGACGCCGGGACCCTCGTCCCAGGTCAGGCCGAGCCAGTTCAGCGAGTCGTAGACCACGTCGTAGGCCGCGTCGAGGTTGCGTGCGGCGTCGGTGTCCTCGATCCGGAGCACGAACGTGCCGCCGTAGTGACGGGCGAAGACCCAGTTGAACAAGGCACTCCGGACGTTCCCGACGTGCAGGTTGCCGGTCGGCGACGGCGGGAAGCGGACCCGCACCTGCTCCGGTGCGAGCCGGCGACGATGTCTGTCGAGTTCACTCAGATTCCTTGTGTGGGTTCGGTTCTGGTCTTGCGAGTCGAGTCGTCAGAGCCGGGTGACGAGGTTGGTCAGCGTACCGATGCCGTCCACGGTCACACTGACCTCCTGACCGGGCAGCATCGGGCCGACGCCGTCCGGCGTGCCGGTCAGGATCACGTCACCCGGCAGCAGCGTGGTGAAGCGAGGTGATGTAGACGATCAGCTCGGTGATCGAGCGGACCATCAGAGCGGTCGAGCCGTGCTGCTTGACCTCGCCGTCGAGCGTGGTCGTGATCATCAGGTCGGCGACCTCGTCGAGCGTGTGATGGGTGCTGATCCACGGGCCGAGCGGGCAGAACTGTCGTAGCCCTTGGCCCGCGCCCACTGCCCGTCGGACTTCTGCAGGTCGCGGGCGGTCACGTCGTTGGCCACCGTGTAGCCGAAGATCACCTCGGCGACCCGCTCGGCCGGGACCTCCTTGCAGATCCGGCCGATCACCACGGCGAGCTCGCCCTCGATAGCTGCAGCTCGCTGGTGGTCGGCGGATAGCCGATCGGCTCCCCCGGCCCGATCACCGACGTGTTCGGCTTGAAGAAGATCAGGGGTGTCTCCGGCACCTCGTTGCCGAGCTCGGCGGCGTGCGCGGCGAAGTTCCGGCCGACCCCGACCACCTTGCTGCGCGGAATGACCGGGGCCAGCAGCCGGACGCTGTCCAGCTCGCGTCGCTCGCCGGTCAGCTGGACCGGCCCGGCCAACGGGTCGGCGGTCAGCGCCGCGACGGTGTCCGGGTGCTGGCCGCCGTCCTCGGCGAGCTCGACCACCCCGTACTGCGGGTCGCCTCCGGCGACGACGAACCTGGCTACACGCACCCGGTCAGCGTACCGACCCGCTCTCGTGCCCTGAACCTGCCGAACGGCAGCCGCCTCGAATGCTCGCGTGTCGCCGATCGACCCGAGCCGCGACGAGAAATCCTTTTCCAACCATCGATTGGGACGCGCGCGGTCGATGCGCGACACGGGCGTCGCCGGCCCGGACGCAGCAGCCGGGATACTCGCGGGTATGAGCGAGCCGTACAGCGTCGTCGAACTCATCACGGCCAAGCGCGACGGCGGCACGCTCGAACCTGAGCAGATCGACTGGCTGATCGACGCGTACGTCCGCGGCGTGATCGCCGACGAGCAGATGTCGGCGCTGGCCATGGCGGTGTTCTTCCGCGGCCTGGCGCCGGCCGAGCTGCAGCGCTGGACGGCCGCGATGATCGACTCCGGAGAGCGGCTGGACTTCTCCGGGCTGTCCCGGCCGACCGCCGACAAGCACTCCACCGGCGGCGTCGGCGACAAGATCACCCTGCCGCTGGCGCCGCTGGTCGCCGCCTGCGGGGTGGCCGTGCCGCAGCTGTCCGGCCGCGGGCTCGGCCACACCGGCGGGACGCTGGACAAGCTCGAGTCCATCCCGGGCTGGCGGGCGAGCCTGTCCAACGCCGAGATGCTGGCCCAGCTGGAGGACGTCGGAGCGGTCATCTGCGCGGCCGGCTCCGGTCTGGCGCCCGCTGACGCGAAGCTGTACGCCCTGCGCGACGTCACCGGCACCGTCGAGTCGATCCCGCTGATCGCCTCGTCGATCATGAGCAAGAAGATCGCCGAGGGCACCGGCGCGCTCGTGCTGGACGTGAAGGTCGGCAGCGGCGCGTTCATGAAGGACGCCGACCGGGCCAGGGAGCTGGCCGAGACGATGGTCGGACTCGGTATCGCAGGCCGGCGTGACCACGGTCGCGCTGTTGACCGACATGTCGACGCCGCTCGGACTGACCGCCGGCAACGCGCTCGAGGTGGCCGAGTCGGTCGAGGTGCTGGCCGGCGGCGGGCCGGCCGACGTCGTCGAGCTGACGCTGGCGCTTGCCCGCGAGATGCTGGCCGCCGCCGGACGGACGGACGTCGACCCGGCCGACGCGCTCGCCGACGGCCGGGCGATGGACGCCTGGCGGCCGATGATCAGCGCTCAGGGCGGCGACCCGTCCGCGGCTCTGCCGCGTGCCCGGGACACCGAGGTCGTGGTCGCCGAGGCGCGACGGGGTCGCTCACTCGACTGGACGCCCTCGCGGTCGGCGTCGCCGCCTGGCGGCTCGGCGCCGGCAGGGCGGCGAAACACCACACCGTCCAGGCCGCGGCCGGTGTCGAGCTGCACGCCAAGCCGGGCGACCGGGTCCGGACCGGACAGCCACTGCTCACCCTGCACACGAACACCCCTGAGCGGTTCGAGCGAGCCCGGGAGGCGCTGACCGGCGGCATCGAGATCGCCGACGGTGTCGCCGTACGGGCCCCGCTGATCCGGGACCGGATCGCCTGAACGGGTTCGGCCCGAACCAGCTGCGCGCGCCGACTGGTTCGCTGCGGGCTGCCCTGGGTCAGACGCCGGCGTGCACCGGCTCGGCGATGGCCGGAACCCGATCGGCGGCGCGCAGGGCCGGATCGTTGTGCAACAGGCCGTAGACGTACGACTCGACCAGGGCCTCCCAGGAGGCCTCGATGATGTTCTGGCCGACCCCGACAGTTGTCCAACCGCGGCGGCCGTCGGTGGTGGTGATCAGCACCCGCACGGTCGCGTCGGTGCCGTGCCCCTGGTCCAGGATCCGGACCCGGTAGTCGACCAGGGTGAAGCCGCTCGATCATCGGGTACGCGGGCTCGAGGGCCAGCTGGAGGGCGTGGTCGAGTGCGTTCACCGGACCGTTGCCCTCCCCCACGACCCGCTCGCTCCGACCCCGGGCGGTGATCTTCACCGTGCACTCGGTGTCGGTCTGCTGGTCATGAGTGAGCTGGGTGAACACCCGCCACGAGTGCACCGTGAACAGCTCGGGCAACAGCCCGAGCTCACGGCGCAGCAGCAACTCGAAGCTGGCGTCCGCGGCCTCGTACGTGTAACCGGCTGCCTCGGCCTCTTTCACCTTCTCCGTGATCCGAGCCGCGAGTTCGCGGTCGGACAGGTCGAACCCCATCTCCTCGCCCTTGATCTGGATGTTGGCTCGGCCGGCCATGTCCGAGACCAGCATCCGCATGTCGTTACCGACGATCGCGGGATCGATGTGCTGGTAGAGATTGGGGTCCACCTTGATCGCGCTGGCGTGCAGCCCCGCCTTGTGGGCGAAGGACGACAGGCCAACATAAGGCTGACGAGCGCTGGGTGGCACGTTCGTCACCTCTGCGATGGCGTGCGCGAGACGGGTCGCCTCTTGCAACGCACCGGCCGGCAGGAGAGGCCAGCCGTACTTCAGTTCGAGGTTCGCCACGACCGAGACCAGATCGGCGTTGCCGGTCCGTTCGCCGTAGCCGTTCACGGTGCCCTGGACGTGCATCGCCCCGGCGTCGACGGCGGCCAGGGTGTTGGCGACCGCACAGCCGGTGTCGTTGTGGCAGTGGATGCCGAGCTGGACGCCGAGCTCGGCGACCTCGCCGACGATCTCGCCCACCCAGGGCGGCAGCATCCCGCCGTTGGTGTCGCACAGCACGACGACCTCGGCACCGGCCTCGGCAGCGGCGCTGACGCACTCCAGGGCGTACGCCTTGTTCTCCAGGAATCCGTTGAAGAAGTGCTCGCAGTCGACGAACACGCGCTGCCCTTCGGCCCTCAGATGCCGGACGGTGTCGGTGATCATCTCCAGGTTCTCGGCCAGCGTGGTCCGCAGCGCCTGCTCGACGTGCCGGTCGTGGCTCTTGGCGACGACGCAGGCGACCGGCGCGCGGGAGTCGCGGAGCGCGGCGGTCAGCGGATCGTCGGCCGCCTTCATGCCGACCCGCCGGGTGAAGCCGAAGGCCACCAGCTCGGCGTTGCGCAGGGTCTGCTGGCCGCTCGCCAAGGCCTGGAAGAACGAGGTGTCGTTCGGGTTGGCGCCGGGCCAGCCGCCCTCGATGTAGTGCACGCCCAGCTCGTCCAGGTAGCCGGCGATGGTCAGCTTGTCCGCGACCGACAGGTTCATCCCCTCCTGCTGCGAACCGTCACGCAGGGTGGTGTCGAACACGTGGAACTCCGGCGGCTTCGGCCTGAGCTGAAGGGACATGGCATTTCCTTCGTTCGGAGAAAGATTCCGGTCATGAAAAAACCTCTCGCGGGAACACGAGAGGTTTGCGCGCTGACCGAAGCTCAGCGCGCTAGCAGATAATCACCACCAGGAACCGCATGACCCCATTCTTACCCCAGTCGTTTCCGAAAATCCAGAAACGTAGGACGCGCGAGCTTCTGGACCGGCGGACGGCAGCTCAGAGGATGCGGGTCATCCAGCCGTGGGTGTCCTCGACCCGGCCGTACTGGATGTCGAGCAGCGTCTTGCGCAGCGCCGCCGTGGTCTCGCCGGTCCCGCCGTCGGCGACGGTGTAGACGCCGTCGCGCAGGTGCAGCTCGCCGATCGGCGTGATCACCGCCGCCGTACCGCAGGCGAACAGCTCGGTCACCAGACCGCTGCCGATCCCGTCCAGCAGCTCGGGCACGCTGACCCGCCGCTCGACCGGGGTCAGCCCGAACTCCTTGGCCAGCTCGAGGATCGAGTCCCGGGTCACACCTTCGAGGATGGAGCCGGACAGCTCGGGGGTGATCAGCTCGTGGTCGCTGGTGATCAGGTAGACGTTCATCCCGCCGAGCTCCTCGAGCCATTGGTGCTCGGCGCCGTCGGCGAACATCACCTGGTCGCAGCCGTTCGCGGCGGCCTCCTGCTGGGCCACCAGGCTGGCGGCGTAGTTGCCGCCGCACTTGGCCGCCCCCGTGCCGCCCGCGGCCGCCCGGGTGTAGTGCGTCGAGATCCAGATCTTGACCGGCTTCACCCCGCCCGAGAAGTAGGGCCCGGCCGGGCTCGCGATGCAGCAGTAGGTCACCCGGTGCGCGGCCCGCACCCCGAGAAACGCCTCGGAGGCGAACATGAACGGCCGCAGATACAGGCTCTCCTCACCGGTGGAGGGAACCCAGTCGGCGTCGGCGGCGACCAGCGCGCCGATGCTGCCGAGAAAGTCGTCCGGGTCCAGCACCGGCAAGGCCAGCCGCTCGCGCGGAGCGGAGTAACCGCTCGGCGTTCTTCTCGGCCCGGAACGTCCAGACGGTGCCGTCGGCGCGCCGATAAGCCTTGAGCCCCTCGAAGATCTCCTGCGCGTAGTGCAAGACCGCGGTCGCGGGATCGATGCTGAACGGCCCGTACGGCACGATCGCCGAGTCGTGCCAGCCGTCCGCGGAGGTCCAGGTGGCCACCGCCATGTGGTCGGTGAAGTTCACCCCGAAGCCGGGATCTTCCAGAATCCGTACCCGCTCGGCCTCGCTGCGCGGATGGGGATTGGGTCGCAGCTCGAACGGAAGAGTCATCGGCGGAGCCTTTCTGGAGTGATGGGGAAATCATAGGACGTCCTACTATCTGCGCCGATCTCCAGATCAGCCAATGAGAAACCACGAAAAGCGGTCCCTCGCGGACCTTCCCAGCCGGCCGCCACGCGTGGACACGCCCGCCGGCGGCCGTCGAGGGACCGGATTTCGTGGCGGTCGGCTGGTGCGATGAGACGCGATGCCGGCGGTGATGGCCCGGGAATAACATGCGGCGGGTGACCAGCGCACCGGAATCCAGCGACGCAGGGCAGACCACGTACGACCTCGCCGTGATCGGTGGCGACGGCATCGGCCCCGAGGTGGTCGCCGAGGGTCTGAAGGTGCTGGAGGCCGTCGACACCCCGGCGAAGTTCGCGATCACCTCCTACGACCTCGGCGCGGAACGCTGGCAGCGGACCGGGGAGGTGCTGCCGGACTCGGTGCTCTCGGAACTCGCCGGTGCCGACGCGATCCTGCTCGGCGCGGTCGGTGCGGCGCCGGGTGGCAAGACCATCCCGAGCGGGCTGCTGGAGCGCGGGCTGCTGCTGAAGTTGCGATTCGCCTTCGACCACTACGTGAATCTCCGGCCGAGCAAGCTCTACCCCGGTGTGCCGACCCCGCTGGCCGACTCGGTCGTCGCCGGCAGGGACGTCGACTTCGTCGTGGTCCGGGAAGGCACCGAGGGCCTGTACGTCGGCAACGGCGGCGTGGTCCGCGGCGGCACCCCGGCGGAGATCGCCACCGAGGTCAGCATCAACACCGCTTACGGGGTCGAGCGGGTGGTGCGGGACGCGTACGAACGGGCCAGTCGGCGGCGCGGCAAGCTGACCCTGGTGCACAAGCACAATGTGCTGGTCCACGCGGGCGGGCTGTGGCGACGCTGTTTCGAGGCCGTCGGCGAGGAGTTCCCCGACGTGACGACCGACTATCTGCACGTGGACGCGGCGACCATCTTCCTGGCCACCGACCCGGCCCGGTTCGACGTGATCGTCACCGACAACCTGTTCGGCGACATCCTGACCGACCTGGCCGCGGCCGTGACCGGCGGGATCGGCCTGGCAGCGAGCGGCAACATCAACCCGTCTGGGTCGTACCCGTCGATGTTCGAGCCGGTGCACGGCTCCGCACCCGACATCGCCGGCCAGGGCAAGGCCGACCCGACCGCGACCATCCTCTCGGTCGCGCTGCTGCTCGACCACGTCGGCCTGGGTGCCGCCGCCCGGCGGATCGAGGAGGTCGTCACCGCCGACATCGCGGAGCGCCCCGGTCTCGCCGGCCCGCGTACCACCACCCAGATCGGCGACGCGATCGCCGCCGCGGTCTAGCCGCCGCCCGCGCGAACGCCGGTCCGGAGAGCGTCGAACATCCGGTCGAGCCGCGCGCGATGGTCGGCGATCAACTCCTCGCCGGATGCCCCGGTCAGCAACTGCCGGGCGGTACGCACCAGAACGGTGCCGTAGCCAGCCACGAAGAGCGCGCCGACGAGCTCCGCGTCCCCGGTGAACCGACGGTCGTCGTCGAGCTCGTCGGACAGCACGGTCGCAAGCTCGGCGGCGATCTCCCGGGCGCGTGCGATCAGCGCCGGCGAGCCGCTGAGCGTGGTGAAGAACGCGACCGACCGAGGGTCGGTGCCGGACAGCGGATGCCCGTCCTCGGCGAGCCGGTCGGCGCTCGCCCGGAGCGAGTCGAGCACGTCGACATCTCCGCGGTCGCGGACCGCTGTGCGCAGCAGTTCCGCCGCGTCGACCGAGCGGTCCAGGAACAGGTCCTCCTTGCGCGGGAAGTGGTTGAACACCGTCACGCTGGAGACCCCGGCGGCACGGGCGATCTCGGCCACTGTCACGTCGTCGAATCCACGTTCCAGGAACAGCCCCGCTGCGGTCTCCGCGATCCTGGCCCGGGTCTGCGGGCCGCCGCGCTGATCGGTTCGCGCCATACGTCCTCACTTACTTGTGTGACTAAACTTAGTGAGCTAACATAGAGCTATGTCCAGCACCCCGACAACCTCGACTCACTCGCCCCGATCATTGCGCGAGGCCTGGGTCGCGCTTGCGGGCCTGTCCGCGGTGTTCCTCTTCGAGATGCTGGACAACTCGATCCTCAACGTCGCGCTGCCGACCATCGGCCGCGAGCTGCACGCCTCGACCACCGCGCTGCAGTGGGTGACCGGGGCATACGCGGTCACCTTTGGCGGCCTGATGCTCGCCTTCGGCGCCCTGGCCGACCGGTTCGGTCGGCGCCGGATGATGCTGATCGGGCTCGTGCTGCTCGCTCTGGCCAGCCTCGCGACCGCGTTCGTCGCCACCGCCGCACAGCTGATCGCGGTCCGGGTCGCGATGGGCGTCGCCGCCGCGATGACCACCCCGGGCTCGATGGCGCTCGCGTTCCGGCTGTTCGGCGACGACCGGCTCCGGGTGCGGGCGATCAACATCATCTCCGCGGTCGGCCTGATCGGTCTCGCCGTCGGGCCGATCGTCGGCGGACTCGTGCTCGCGGTCGCGCCGTGGCAGGTGCTGCTGCTGGTGAACGTACCGATCGCGGCATTCGCCTTCGTCGGTGTCCGGTTCGGCATCGACGCCGACCGCGCCGCCGACCTGCATCGCGACCCGATCGACGTCGTCGGAGCCCTGCTCGGCACGGTGACGATCGTCTTCGCGCTGGTCGCCCCGACCTTGTTCGTCGATCTGGGCGCCGGCTCCTGGCAGCCGTGGGCGGCCACCGCCGTGGCCGTGCTCGCCGCCGCCGGCTTCGTGGTCCGGGAACGGACCGCTCGGCATCCGCTGCTCGACCTCGGCCTGATCGCCCGTCCGCTGGTCTCCAGCGGTCTGGCGTACAAGGCTGCGGCCGGCCTGGCCACCGCTGGTCTCGGCTATCTGGTCACCCTGCAGCTCCAGCTGCAGTGGGGCTGGCCGCCGGCGCTGGCCGCTATCGGCATGCTCCCCCAGGTCGTGGTGCTGATCGCCGGCAGCGTCTGGGTCGATCCGTTCGTCCAGCGTTTCGGCTTCGAGCGGGCGGCCTGGCTCAGTGCCGCGGCGGTCGTCGTCGGCCTCGGGGTGTACGCCGTGCTCGGCCACCACGGGTACGTCTTCGTCGCGATCGCTCTGGTCATCGAGGCGGCCGGGATGCGCGTCGTCGGGGTGGTCGCGGGCGTGAACGTGCTCCGCGGCCTGCCGGAGAACCGGACCACGATCGGCGCCGCGCTGACCGACACGGCGACCGAGGTCGCCTCCGGCGTCGGCATCGCGGTCGCCGGGACGATCCTCGCCGCGATCTTCACCGGCAGCATCGCCACCGCACACTGGACCACCCGACAGTCCGCCGAGTTCACGACAGCAACCACCGTCGGCGGACTGGTGCTGACCGCGATGGCCGGCCTGCTGGTCGGCTGGGGAGTCGTCCGGTCCCGTGGCGCCGGCTGACCCCTTCCCGCCCCATCCGGAAACTGTCGAGTTGCGACAGCGACCCGCCGGTGTCGGATGTCGCAACTCGACAGTTTCGGAAATGGGCGCGCGTCGGCGAGGGTCAGGTGCCGGCCGACCCCACGAACGGGGCGAGCTCGACATCCGGCATCGCGGAGCGCATCCCGGACCGCGACGGCCATCGCCACCGCACCCGGCGAATCACCGTGTACGCAGACCGACCGCGCCTCGACCGGCACCTCGGACCCGTCGACCGCGGTCACCGTCCGGGACGTGACCAGCCGGACCACCCGGGCCGCTACCTGCCCGGGATCGGTCAGCACCGCGCCGGGAGCCGAACGCGGCACCAGGGTCCCCGACGCCGTGTAGCCCGCGGTCCGCGAACGCCTCGCCGACCGTCGTCAGACCGGCCTCGGCCGCCAGCCGGAGCCACGCCGAGCCCGGCAGTCCCATCACCGGCAGCGCGGCGTCGTACGCCAGCACGGCCGCCACCACCGCGGCCGCCTGCTCCTCGTCGGCCACGATCCGGTTGTAGAGCGCCCCGTGCGGCTTGACGTAGCGCACCCGGGATCCGGCGATCCGGGCGAACCCGTCCAGCGCCCCGAGCTGATAGATCACGTCGTTGGTCAGACTCTGTGCCGGTACGTCGATCGAACGCCGGCCGAAACCGGCCAGATCCCGGTAGCTCACCTGGGCCCCGATCGCCACCCCCCGCTCCGCAGCCCGGGCACAGACCCGGCGCAGGATGTCCGGGTCGCCGGCGTGGAAGCCGCAGGCGACGTTCGCGCTGGTCACCACATCGAGCAGCGCGTCGTCGTCGCCCAGCCGCCAGATCCCGAATCCCTCGCCGAGGTCGCTGTTCAGGTCGATCCGGGCCGCCATCAGGCTCGCCCGGGAGCGACGTCGGCCTGCAGCTCGGTGTGGGCGGTCTCCGGCGCCACGAACACACAGACGATGGTGACCAGCAGCATCGCGGCGGCGTACACGGAGACGACCACCGAGGTATCGAAATGGTTCAGCAGTGCGACGGAGATGATCGGCGCCAGCGCGCCGCCGAGAATGCCGGCCAGCTGATAGCCCATCGACGCGCCGGTGTAGCGAACCCGGGTCGGGAACATCTCGGCGATGAAGGCGGCCTGCGGGCCGTACATCGCGGCATGGAAGATCAGCGCGACCACCGCGGCGAGCACGATGAGCACGAACTGTCCGGTGTCGATCAGGGCGAAGAACACGAACACCCAGACCGCCGCACCGATCGCTCCGGCCAGATAGACCGGCCGCCGGGCGAACCGGTCCGACAGATGACCGAAGAACGGAATGGCGACCACCTGGACCGCCGCCGCGATCAGGACCGCATTGAGGGCGTACGACTGGGGGAGTTTCAGGTAGGTCGCGATGTAGGTCGTGATGAACAGCACGAACGTGTAGAACGCGACGTCCACCCCGACCCGGGCGCCGATCGCCAGCAGCACCTGCTTCGGGTAGCGCCGTAGCACCTCCACGATCGGGGCCGGCGCGCTGTCGTCGCCGGCCTCGACCGCGGTGAACAACGGGCTCTCGGCGATGGTCAGCCGGATCCAGAGCCCGACCACGACCAGGAGCCCGCTGAGCAGGAACGGCACCCGCCAGCCCCAGCTGAGGAACGCCTGGTCCGAGGTGAGCGCACCGACCAGCGACAGCACCGCGTTGGCCAGCAACAACCCGATCGGCACCCCGACCTGCGGCCAGCTCGCGTTCAGCCCACGCCGGTCCGGATCGCCCGACTCCAAGGTCATCAGCACCGCGCCGCCCCACTCCCCACCCAGGCCGATGCCCTGGACGAACCGGAGCAGCACCAGCAGCAGCGGCGCACCCACCCCGAGCACGGCGTACGTCGGCAGCAGGCCGATCGCGAACGTCGAGATGCCCATCAGCAGCAGGGTCACCACCAGCACCTTCTTGCGGCCCAGCTTGTCGCCGTAGTGGCCGAAGATCACCCCGCCGAGCGGGCGGGCGATGAAGCCCACGGCGTACGTCGTGAAGGCCAGGAGGGTGCCCACGAGCGGATCGAACGTCGGGAAGAACAGCTTGTTGAAGACCAGCGCGGCGGCGGTGCCGTAGATGAAGAAGTCGTACCACTCGAGCGATGTGCCGATCAGGCTGGCGACGATGACCTTCCGTACGTCGCGCCGATCGGAGGTTTCCTCCACCATCCGGACCTCCCCCGCTCAGCCGAACGGTCCACTTCAGACGAAGAGAGGCTCCATGCCCCAGGCCCGCTCCAGCTCGTCCATCTCGTGCTCGCCCGGTCGGTGCTCGAACCGCTCGGCCGCCTCGACGACCATCGGCAGGATCCGGATGTCGCCGACGGTGTTCAGGAAGATGCCCGGCCGACCGAGCACCCAGGCGACGGCGACGTCGATCGCGGCCTGGTCCTCCAGCGGTTCGTACCAGGTGGTGGCCGTCTGGTCCTTGTCGCCCCACGGCGCCCGAGTGATCGACTTGATCGTCTGGACCGCGACCTCGCGCTCCTCGCAGATCTCGAGCAGCTCCTCGAAGTCGGCGATGTACTGCTCGTTGCGGGTCATCGGGTAGTTGTACGGCAGCAGCACCGAGCTGAAGTCGAACTCGGCCAGCGAGCGGAGGTGCTGCCGAGCCACGGTCACCCCGTGCCCGGTGACTCCGATGTTCGACGCCAGACCCTCGTCCCGGGCCCGGACGGCGGCCTCCAGCACACCGCCCGGCGCGTACGCCGTCCGCCACTCGTCCTCGTCGACCAGGTTGTGCAGCTGGATCAGGTCCACGTGGTCGGTCCGCAACCGCTCCAGCGATCGGTTGATCTCGGCCCAGGCTGCATCCCGGGTCCGTTCGCCCGTCTTGGTGGCCAGGAAGTACGCGTCGCGGTGGCGCTCGATGAACGGGCCCAGCCGCAGCTCCGCGTCGCCGTAACTGGCGGCGGTGTCGATGTGGTTGATACCGCGCTCGGCGACGTACGCCATGGTGCGGTCGGCGTCGTCCTGGCTGACCGAGCCCAACGCCGCCGCCCCGAAGATCACGCGGGTGCTCTGGTGGCCGGTCCGTCCGAAAGGCTGTACAGGGATCATGTCGCCATTCTGCTACTCGTCGTCCTCAGCACCCCAGCCACCGCCTACCGGGCGACTCAGCAGCTCGCCTGAGAGGCTTCACTCATGACCATGTTCGATGGTCGCGCTCCGCGCTCCGCGGTCATGAGCTCCGCGAATCTCGCTCGTTCGTCGCGATTCCGACCGACGGTGAAGCGTGTCGGCCAGCATCGCTCCTGCACTCCCGAGAGGCTTCACTCATGACCATCTTCACCACCGTGCTCGAGGCGACCGGCGGCAACAATGTCGGGATCGTCGTTCCCGAGGACCTCGTGCTGTCCTTCGGCCGCGGCAAGCGGGTCCCGGTGATCGTCACGATCGACGGCGGCTACACCTACCAGACCACGATCGGTGTGATGGGCGGCCGCTATCTGGTCTCGTTCAATGCCGAGACACGCAAGCGGACCGGACGTGGTGCCGGCGACCAGATCGAGGTCGAGCTGGTCGCCGATCCGGACCGGTGACCGTACGTCGCGGTTGGAAGGTGCCTACGACGCAGGATCGGCGCGGCGACTCTCGACCTGTTCGAGGATCACGACGGGGACCACCGAGTGCGGCTTGCGGGCGCGGCGCCGCGGCTGGTCGCCGTCGTGCGCGCGCTGACGGGCGGCTTGCTCGTCCGTCCAGGCATCGGGGTACATCTCGTACATGATCGTCTTCCGTTACTCGTCGGTAGCTTCCAGAAGATAGTAGGACGCCCGACTATCTCGGGCGACCGAGTTTCCGCGGAGTCTTGCATGGTGGACGGAGTGTCCAGAACCGGCCGATCTGACCGACCCTGCTGTGGTGAGCGCGCCCCCCGATCTGCCCCCGCTGGTGATCCGCGCTCTCCGGATGTCGCTGGAACGCGGATACGTCCAGACCTCGCGCAGCGAGACCGGTCGGCTGCTGGCCACCCTCGCTGCCACCCGCACCGGCACCATCGCCGAGTGCGGCACCGGCTGCGGGGTCGGCGCGGCCTGGCTGCGCAGCGGCGCGCCCAAGGACACCCGGGTGATCACCGCCGAGCTGGATCCGGGGCTCGCGCACGGCGTGATGGCGATGTTCTCCGACGACGACATCGACGTGATGCACGCGGACTGGACGAGCCTCGCCCAGCACGCCCCGTTCTCGCTGATCTTCCTGGACGCCGCCAGCGCCAAGACGTGGCCGCGCGAGGACATCATCGACCTGGTCGAGCCCGGCGGCATGATCGTGCTGGACGACTTCGTGCCGAGTCCCGGCTGGCCGCCGATCGCCGGCGGCCGGGTCGACCTGGTCCGCCAGGAGTGGCTGGCCGACGAGCGCTTCACCAGTGTCGACGTGATGGTCGCCGAGGACACCTCGGTGATCATCGCGGTGCGCAGGTAGGGCAACCCCGCCCGACCTCGCGTCGGATTCCGGTGTCCGTCCGGTTGTGATCTAGGCTCCGGTGCTATGTCCGCCCTCCCGAAGCCCGTACGCGTGCTGATCGGGATCGTCGCCATGGCCGCGTTCGTCGGTATCGTGCTGCTGCTGCTGGTCCAGCGCGCCGGAGGGTGGGGAGTGCCGTACTTCTCGTTCACCTCCGACCGCGGTTCGGCCTGCAAGAACACCCTGACCGGGTATGTCTGCACGCCGCTCGACCTGGCCGACGTCGAACACTGGGCCGACGTGTCGCTGCCCCGCTCGACGGTGGTGAAGAGCGGGACGTACACCTCGACCCACGACTACTCACTCGACGCGTCGCTGCTGGTCCCGGCGCACGACGCCGCGGCCGCCCAGAAGTCGCTGGCCAAGGCGTTCGGCAAGTGCGGATCCTCACCGGCGCCGATGGACACCACCGGCTTGAAGTCGGTATGTGTGATGGCCAACGACGACGCCGTCACCGAATCGAACCAGACCAGCAGCCGGCTCTGGGTGGTCGGCAGCGGGCTCACCGCGGAGGGCAACCTGGTGATCGGGATGAGCATCAAGTCGCGCTGATCCGCGTGCCAGCCCGGAAACTGTCGAGTTGAGGCAACCGACATCGGCGTGTCGCCGTCTCAACTCGACAGTTTCGGAAGCAGGTGAGGGTCAGCGGGCGGCGGTGCCCTCGACGTAGTCGTCGTCGTGGCTCTTCACCCAGGCCATCAGGCCACGGAGCTCGTGGCCGGTCTCCTCGATCGGGTGCGCCTCGGCCTCGGCCCGTAGCCGCTTGAACTCCGGTGCGCCGGCGTCCTGGTCGTCGATGAACCGCTGCGCGAACGCGCCGTTCTGAATGTCGGTAAGGACACCCTGCATGTTCTGCTTGACGTGGTCGTCGATCACCCGCGGACCGGACACGTAGTCGCCGTACTCGGCGGTGTCGGAGACGCTCCAGCGCTGCTTCGCGATGCCACCCTCATACATCAGGTCGACGATCAGTTTCAGCTCGTGCAGGCACTCGAAGTAGGCCACCTCGGGCTGGTAGCCCGCGTTCACCAGGGTCTCGAAACCGGCCATCACGAGCGAGCTGGCGCCGCCGCAGAGCACCGCCTGCTCACCGAACAGGTCGGTCTCGGTCTCCTCGGTGAACGTGGTCTTGATGCCGCCGGCGCGGAGCCCGCCGATCCCCTTCGCATAGGACAGCGCGAGGTCCCAGGCCTTGCCGCTGGCGTCCTGCTCGACGGCGACGAGCACCGGCACGCCACGGCCCTCCGCGTACTCCCGGCGGACCAGGTGACCCGGTCCCTTCGGCGCGACGAGCGCGACGTCGACGCCCTCCGGCGGGGTGATGTAGTCATAGCGGATGTTGAAGCCATGCGCGAAGAACAGCGCGTCGCCCGGCACCAGGTTCGGCTCGATGGCCTCCTTGTAGAGCCCGCGCTGCGACGGGTCCGGAGTGAGCACCATGATCAGGTCGGCCTCTTCACAGGCCTCGTACGGCGTCAGCACCCGCAGACCCTGGGCCTCGGCCTTCGCCCGGCTCTTGCTGCCCTCGGCCAGCCCGACGCGTACGTCGACGCCGGAGTCGCGCAGCGACAGGGCGTGGGCATGCCCCTGGCTGCCGAAACCGAGTACCGCGACACTGCGGCCCTGGATCACGGAGAGGTCGGCGTCGGAGTCGTAGAACATCGTTGCGGGCACGGGCTTGGTTCTCCTCGGGAGTCTTCGGATGATTGAATCGCCCGCCATTATGGCGGTCGGTGTTGTCAGACGACGCGGATGGTCTTCGGCCGGTCGGTCCGGCTGGTCCGGTCGCTGATCGACCGGCTGCCGCGACCGACCGCGACCAGGCCGGACTGGACGAGCTCGCGGATGCCGTACGGCTCGAGCAGCTTGAGCAGCGCCTCCAGCTTGGCCGGGCTTCCGGTGGCCTCGACGGTGATCACGTCGGCGGTCAGGTCGACCGCCTTCGCCTGGAACAGACCGATGATCTCGATCAGCTGACCACGCGTCTCCGCGGTGGCCCGGACCTTCACCAGGGCCAGCTCGCGGCGTACCGCACTGTCCTCCAGCTCGACGATCTTGATCACCTCGATCAGCTTGTTCAGCTGCTTGGTGACCTGCTCCAGCACCACCTCATCGACCGCCACCGACAGCGTGATCCGGGACATCTCGGGCGTCTCAGTGGGCCCGACCGCGAGCGACTCGATGTTGTACCCACGACGCGAGATCAGCCCCGCGACCCGGGCCAGGACTCCGGGCTTGTTCTCCACCAACACGCTGAGCGTGCGCGGCGTGATCCCGTCAGCGGAGCTCACAGTTCCTCATCTCCCCAGTTGGGAGCCATGTCGCGGGCGACCTTGATCTCGTCGTTGCTGGTGCCGGCGGCGACCATCGGCCAGACCATGGCGTCCTTGTGCACGACGAACTCGACCACCACCGGTACGTCGTTGATCGACAGCGCCTTCTCGATCACCGAGTCCACGTCGTCCGGTTCCTCGGCGCGCAACCCGACGCAGCCCATCGCCTCGGCCAGCTTCTGGAAGTCCGGCACCCGGTTGGTCTTCAGGTCGGTGTTGGAATACCGGCCCTCGTAGAACAGCGTCTGCCACTGCCGGACCATGCCCAGGCTCTGGTTGTTGATCACCGCGATCTTGATCGGGATCCCTTCCAGCGCACAGGTGACGAGCTCCTGGTTGGTCATCTGGAAGCAGCCGTCGCCGTCGATCCCCCAGACGATGCTGTCCGGCCGGCCGACCTTGGCCCCCATCGCGGCCGGCACGCAGTAGCCCATCGTGCCGAGACCGCCGGAGTTGAGCCAGCGACCCGGCAGCTCGAACGGCAGGAAGTGCGCGGCCCACATCTGGTGCTGGCCCACGCCCGCGGCATAGTACGCGTCCGGTCCGGTCAGCTCGCCGATCCGCTTGATCACGTACTGCGGCGAGAGACTGCCGTCCTCAGGCAGGTCGTACCCGGTGGGATAGCGACCCTTGAGATCCTTCAGGTACGTCGCCCAGTCGGCCACGTCCGGCTGCGGGGCGTTCCTCAGCAGCAGCAGGAGCTCGATCAGGACCTCCTTGACGTCCCCCACGATCGGGACGTCGGCCTGCCGGTTCTTGCTGATCTCGGCCGGGTCGATGTCGGCGTGGATGATCTTGGCGCCGGGCGCGAAGCTGGACAGCTTCCCGGTCACCCGATCGTCGAACCGGACGCCGAGCGAGATCAGCAGATCCGAGCGCTGCAACGCGCCGACCGCCGCCACGGTGCCGTGCATGCCCGGCATGCCCATGTTCTGCGGATGGCTGTCCGGGAACACGCCACGGGCCATCAGGGTCGTGACGACCGGGATGCCGGTCAGCTCGGCCAGCTCCTTCAGCTCCTTCCAGGCGGCCGCCTTGACCACGCCACCACCGACGTACAGCACGGGGCGGCGGGACTCGCCGATCAGCCGGGCCGCCTCGCGGACCTGCTTCCCGTGCGGCTTGAGCACCGGCCGGTAGCCCGGCAGGTTCAGCTCGCGCGGCCAGACGAATCGCGCCCGGCCCTGCAGGGCGTCCTTGGTGACGTCGACGAGCACCGGACCGGGGCGGCCCGTGCCCGCGATGTGGAACGCGCTGGCGATCGCCTCGGGGATGTCCTCGGCCCGGGTGACCAGGAAGTTGTGCTTGGTGATCGGCATCGTGATGCCGCGGATGTCGGCCTCCTGGAAGGCGTCCGTACCGATCGCCGGGCTGGCCACCTGACCGGTGATCGCGACGATCGGCACCGAGTCCATGTACGCGTCGGCGATCGGGGTGACCAGGTTGGTCGCGCCCGGTCCCGAGGTGGCGATGCAGACGCCGACCTTGCCGGTCGCCACCGCATAGCCCTCGGCCGCGTGACCGGCGCCCTGCTCGTGCCGGACGAGGATGTGGCGTACGGCCTGGGAGTCGAACAGCGGGTCGTAGAGCGGGAGGACCGCCCCGCCCGGAATGCCGAAGACGTCCTTGGCGCCCACTCTCTCCAGCGACCTCACCAGCGACTGTGCACCGGTCAGTGGCTCGGCGGTCACGTCGTCGTCGACCATCAGCCTCTCCTTGCCCACCATCGTCTTTCCCTTCGTCTCGCGATGCTACGCCCGTGGCTCCTCGTCGCTCCCCGACCGCGTCGGCCGGGAAGCTGTGTCGACCAAGAAAACTGTGTCGACAAAAAAGAACCCCCGCCGCCGGGTGGCAGACGAGGGAGCGTGTCGGTGGTGAGTGTGGACTCAGCCGACACGCTGGCTTACGACGAGGAGCGATGCGTAACGCACGTCTTGCACTCTAGCTCGGCTTCGGCGGCGGCTCGGTCGTCGACGGGCCGGTGTCTTGCCATCCGGAAGGACGCTAGGACCACCGACTATCGGGCCTCCTGGGAGATTGGATGGATCGTCACGGAACTGACCGTGACGATCTACTCCACTGTGTCGGCGTCGGTCGTAGGCTGCGGGCCCATGAGCAAGCTCACCATGCATGAGCGCCTTCCGTTCGACGAGGCCACCGCGCCGTCCCTGGTGTCCACCGGCGAACTGCCCGACCCGGAGCTGGTGCAGGCCCTGGTCGTCGAGGCGTACGAGCGCTATCGCAGCGTCGACGACGGGGCCGTGGCCGACTACATCCCCGTCCTGGCGGAGGCGTCGCCGGACCTGTTCGGCATCTGCGTGGTCGGAGCACGCGGGCGCTACGTCGAGATCGGCGACGTCGAGACCGCGTTCTCCATCCAGAGCGTGTCCAAGCCGTTCGTCTTCGCCCTGGTCTGCGAGGCGATCGGCTACGAACAGGCCCGGCTGAAGCTGGGCGTCAACAGCACCGGCTTTCCGTTCAACTCGTTGATGGCGGTCGAGCTGAACCAGGACCGGACGATGAACCCGCTGGTCAACGCCGGCGCGATCGCGAGCACCAGCCTCGTCCCGGGCGACACGGCTGACGACAAGTGGGAAGCGGTCCGGGCCGGCCTGTCCCGGTTCGCCGGCCGCGAGCTCTCGCTCGACGCGGAGGTGTACGCCTCCGAGTCCACCACCAACCTCCGCAATCACGGCATCGCGCGGCTGCTGGCCAGCTATGAGCGGATCTACTTCGACCCCGAGCAGACAACCGACGTCTACACCCGGCAGTGTTCGCTGGCGGTCACCGTGCACGACCTCGCCGTGATGGCCGCGACGCTGGCCGACGGCGGGATGAACCCGATCACCGGCGAGCAGGTCGTGAGTCGGGGCGTCTGCCGGCGGGTGTTGGCGGTGATGGCCACCGCAGGCCTGTACGAACTGTCCGGGGACTGGCTCTACGAGATCGGCATGCCAGGCAAGAGCGGGGTGAGCGGCGGGATCGTGACGGTCTCGCCGGGCAAGGGCGGCATGGCGACGTACTCGCCGCCGCTGGACGGGGCGGGCAACAGCGTCCGCGGGCAGCTGGTGACCAAGTTCTTGTCCGAGCGGCTCGGGCTGAACCTGTTCGCCTCGGTGCCTCTCGCGGATCCGCGCCCGCGCTAGTGGTGCGTCTGGTTCAATTGGCCAGGCGCTCGGCGACGCCTGGGTCACGCACCTCGCGAGCGTTCTCCTCGGTCGAGATACGAACCCCGGTATCCCTCCGTCGTCGGCCTTGCGATGCACGCAGCGAAGCGCCGCCAGGCGGCGCTGGTCCCGACGACCTGCGCGGGACGACACCACTAGTGACCGACCAGGGCCTCGGCGCTGGTCAGGAAGCGGTCGGCCAGGCCGTCGGCGCCGAACGACTTGAGATAGAGCCCGGTCGAGACCCGCTCGACGAAGCCCCACTCCCAGATCGCCTGTTCGGGCGCGCTTGTCCGCTCGGCCAGCCGTCGAGCGTACGTCCGTAGCGTTGCCTCGGCGTCGGGGCCGTCGAGCTGGCCGGTCCAGTCGCGCAGCACCACGCCCAGGTCGTACGCCCGGTCGCAGACGAAGCCGTCCGGGTCGACGAAGCACCAGCCGGTCTCGGCCCCCGGCCGCGGCTCGCGGACCCGGAGCAGGTTGCCCGGGTGCGGGTCGCCGTGCACGACGACCGGCTCACCCGGGTCGGCGCGGCGGCGCTCGGCGAAGTCCAGCGCTTGGCGGTGGACCGCCGCCGAACACGGCCGGTCGAACTGCTTCCACCAGGCGTCGATCGACGCCGCGAGCCGGCCGGCTTTGTCAGCGTCGGCCGCGCCGGGCGGCGGCGTCAGCCAGGCCAGCGCCAAGGTGTCCGCGAGTAGATCGAGCCGGGTCTCCGGCGGCAACCCACTCTGCTCGAGCGAGTCGCCGAGGGCCTCGAGCAAGAGAGCTTTGCGGACCGGGTCGTAGCCCAGCAGCCGGACGTACCCCCGCCCGTCGGCGCGGCGCAGCGTGTCCACCTGCTCGGCCAGTCCCTCGTCGTCGATCGCCACCTTCAGCACGGCGGGCCCGCCGTCCGGCCGGGTGACGGAGAGGACGTACGAGGCGCTGCCGCCGGGCAGTGGACGGCCGACCTCCAGCCGCCAGCGCTCGGCCAGCTCGCCGAGCAGGCTCGGCAGGTCGGCCAGCCAGCCCTCCCCGGCCGCGCCGAGCGAACCGACCTTGGCCCGGGTCAGCGGCTGCAGCCGGATCGGGCGGCCGTGGACTGGCTCGCCGGTCATCCGCCGCCGGCGAGCGCAGCGTACTGGCCCGGGGTCTCGCCGAGCATCCGGCGGAAGTCGTTGGTGAGGTGGGCCTGGTCGTACCAGCCGAGCCGGACCGCGAGGTCGGCCAGATCGACATCGGGGTCGGTCTCCAGCAGGTACGCGGCCTCCTGCAGCCGGTACCGGGCCAGCACCCACTTGGGTCCGACCCCGATGCCGCGCCGGAACCGTCGCTGAAGGGTCCGGATCGAACGTCCGGTCAGCTCGGCCAGCTGCTCGACCCGGACCAGCGTGTCGTCGGCCGCCATCTGCTGGATCAGCACGGCGAGCTCGTCGTCCGCGGTCCCGTTCGGCCGCGGGCGCTGGGCGCGCAGGATCTCCCGAAGCTCGTCCACTCGCCCGTCCAGACTGCCGCCGGCCAATCGCTCGTGCAGACTCCCCAGCTCGGCCCCGAGCAGGTCGGCCGCCGGCATCGCCCGGTCGGTGTACGCCGAGGCGTCCAGTCCGGTCCAGGCGGCGAAACCGTCCGGGGTGAACCGTGCGCCGACCACCTCGCCGTGCCCGCTCAGGCTGACGTCGAAGACCTTGCTGACGACGCCGTGCACGATGGTCGCCGGCAGCCGGATCCCGTGCCGGACCTCGAGGGGCGTACCCCACTCGGCGGTCACGTGCATCGCCGGGTACGAGATCACCCGCGACCGCCGCGGCGGCTCGCCGGTCAGGTCCCAGCGCACGGACCAGAAGTGCTCGATCCAGCGCTCCAGCCCGGCGCCCGCCGGGTAGCGCCGGTTCTCGAACACCGCCGTCGTCGTCCGGCGTCGAACCAGTCCCCGCTCGGCGGCGTCCCCCTCAGGACCCACCTTGAGGACGCCCCCGGACCGTCCGCTCGGCCGGTCGCTCATCGGTTCACCGGTCGCAGCATCCTGTCGAGCAACTCCCGAAGAGCGATCTCGGCTTCAGAGCAATGCGTCCGCCGGCCGGTCGGCCCGGGCGACCATCAGGGACAACTCGTTGACCATCGCCAGCAACGCGTGCGCGAACGCGTCTACCTGGCGCGAGTCGAGGATGCCTTGTTCGGCTGCTGCTGTCAGGGCCGCACGGATGGCGCCCAAGGTATTGGCCTCATCGCGCTGCCGCCAACGTTGCCAACCGAGCACCGTCGGCGCGTCGATCAGCATGATCTGCTGCACGGCAGGGTCCACAGCCTGTCGGACCCAGGCCAGACAGCCGACCCGCAGTAGCTCGGTCGGACTGGTCACCCCGACGGCCGCGGCCGCTAATGCCGCCTCGATCCGTTCGGTCATCCGGTCCAGCACCGCCTCGAACAACACGTCCTTGCCGTCGAAATGGTGGTACAGCGAGCCCTTGCTCACGCCCGCCGCCTGCAGCACCGCCTCGATCGAGGTGCCGTCGTAGCCGAGCGTGGCGAACAACTCGGTCGCCGCCTCGACAATGTGGCGCCGGGTCGCCTGGCCGCGAGCCACGTTGCCGTTCATCGGCAGCCCTTCCTCTTGACAGATAGACCGACGGTCCGTTTATCTTGACGGGATCAGGCGGGACGGACCGACGGTCGGTCTCGCTCAGACCGACAGTACCGAGAACGAAGGAAGACATGGCCCCAGCGACATTCACCGACTACGACAGGCACCGGCGGTTGGTCGAGACCGCCTCGGGCCCGGCCAGCCATGTCGACATGGGCAGCGGGCCGCCGGCTGTCTTCGTGCATGGGGTGGGCACCAGCAGCTACCTCTGGCGACGAGTGATCCGGCTGATTGCCGCCGGGTCGACCCCGCGCCGGTGCATCGCTGTCGACCTACCGGCCCACGGGTGCACGCCCGCGGGGCCGGCGCAGGACCTCACGCTCGGCGGACTGGCGACGTTCGTCGCCGACCTGTGCGATGCCCTCGGGCTCGGCACGATCGACCTGGTCGCCAACGACACCGGTGGCGCGGTCGCCCAGATCTTCGCGGCCCGCCAACCGTCCAGACTGCGTACCCTCACGTTGACCGACTGCGACACCCACGACCAGGTGCCACCGAAGGCGTTCAGGCCGGTGGTTCGGCTGGCTCGCGCCGGTTTGCTGGCGCCGATCGGACGCTGGATCAGCCGCGACCCGGGCCGCGCCCGCAAACGGATGTTCACGACCAGCTACGAGGCGCCGGACAAGCTGCCCGACGGACCAGGTACGCGCCTGGGTGGCGAACCTGGCCACACGCGACACCGCTCGGCAGTACCAGCGTCTCGTCGCGGGCCTGCGCCCGGACGATCTGCTGGCGGTCGAGCCGCAGCTGGCTCGGCTCCAGGTTCCGACGTTGATCGTCTGGGGCACCGACGACGTCTTCTTCCCACTCGCTGACGCCTACCGGCTCCGTGACTTGATCCCCGGCGCCGGCGAGGTCGTCGAACTCACCGGTGCACGGCTTTTCTTCCCCGACGAGCGGGCCGGCGAGTTCGCCGCCGCTCTACTGCCGCACTGGGCTGCACACACCACGGTCCTCGACCCCACAGACGCCGATCACCTTTAGTGCCGTGTTGTCGAGATTCGTTGGCGTTCGGCGGCGTCCAGGGTGCGTACATCGCAAGGCCGACGAAGGAGGATACCGGGTCGTATCTCGACCGCGGGCTCAGAGTGGGAGGCCCGCCTAGCGGGTGACGGCCTGACGGCCGACGATCAGCGCCGCCACCCCGGCCGCGTGCGGCGACGCCATCGAGGTGCCCTGCAGGTACTGGTAGTAGGCGCAGGTGCTGCCCGAGCAGTCGCGCACCACGGCGGTGGTGTTCGGCGTTCCGTCCGGGTTCAGCGTGCCCTCGGCCTCGGCGACGTTCTTCGGGTACGCGGCCAGCACCGCCGCGCCGATGTCACGGGTGTTGCCGGGCGTGTCGTAGACGTCGCCGCCCGGTGCCGCGACGTCGGTCTCCTGGGTGCCCCAGTTGGAGTAGTACGCCTTCCGGGTGCTGGGTCCGGTCGAGCTGACCGCCACCACGCCGCGGGTCTCGGTCGGCACCGAGATGCAGGAGTTGTCGACCGTCCGGTCCTTCGCCGCACCGGCCGGGTAGTCCGGGCTGGTGTCGTCCGAGGTCGGGTTGTTCAGATCGGTGGCCTCGTTGCCGAGCGCCGCGACCGGCAGCACGCCGTGATTGCGGGCGTAGTTGATCGCCCGCTGGACCGCCTGCCGGATGACCCGCTGCTGTGTCTGTTCGGCGGGCGTGTCCGCCGGGTTGTCGGTGCAGTTGTAGAGCCACGGGTCGACGTAGAAGCTCATGTTCACACGTCGATCCCGACGTCGCCGGCATAGGTCAGCGCGTCCAGGTCGGCTGCAGGAAGAAGTAGCCGGCCCGCCCGGATGTTGACCAGCGTGACCTTCGGTGCGACTCCCGCGATCCCGATCCCGTTGATCGCGGCACCGATCGTGCTGGCCACGTGCGTACCGTGACCGTCGTCGTCCTCGTCCACCGGGTCGACACAGTTCGGGTGCTCACACGGACCGTCGATGTCCGGCATGTCGGTGACGAAGTTACGGCTGAGCGCCTTGTTGAAGTTCGGCGCGATGTCGGGATGGCTGCCGTCCACGCCGGTGTCGATGATGCCGACCCTGACGCTCCGCTTGCCCTGGTCCTTCGCGTACGAGCCGGTTGCCGTGGCGCCGATCTGGCGCATGTCCCACTGCCGGTTCGCGAGGGGCTCGGGCGTCACGGCAGCCTTGGCCACCCCGGCCACGTCGGCGACGTTCGCCACCTTCTGCGCGAAAGACGCATCGCGGGTGCGGACTTATGCGTAGCCGATCTTGGTGTTGGTCTCGGTGACGGTGCCGCCGGCCTTGATGATCGCCTGCTTGGTAGCGGCGTCGATGCTGGTGCCCTTGAACAGCACCAGGTACGTCGCCTCCTCGGTCGGCTGGGCGGTGGCGAGCGGCGTGGCCGCCCCGATCACGCCGGTGAGGAAGGCGGTCGCGACGGCCGCGACGAGGATCGAGCGTTTCGGATGCACAAAGCAAACTCCCCTGAGAGACGACGATCGGGTAAGCGAACAACCTCGGTGCCAGCTGTGGGTGTCGGCAAGGGGTGCCACACTCGGCGTCGTGACTCCGACGATCACCGACACCGAGCGTCGGGCGCGGCTTGCGCAACGGCACCGACTGCTGGCCCGGTTGCGGACCGACGACGTGGTCGCGATCGCCGACGACCTCGTCGCGCTGCACTCGACCGATCCGGTCAGCGCCGTGTTGTCGGTCCTGTTGCGGATGGAGCATCCCTCGATCGCCGCGGTCGAGAAGGTCGTCTACCACGACCGGGCTCTGATCCGGCACCACGCGATGCGGCGTACGTTGTGGCTCGCGCCGCCCGAGACGGTCCGGCTGATGCACGCCGGGGCCAGCCGCAAGCTCGTCGGGCCTGAGCGGAACCGATTGATCAAGATGCTGGCCGAGAGTGGCGTCACCGCCCCGGAGCGTTGGCTGGAGGACGCCGAGGAGCAGATCGTCGCGGACCTGCGGGAGCACGGTGCCAGCACGGCCCGCGAGATCGGCGCTCGGACCGCGCAGCTCCGCCAGCCGCTGCAGCTGGCGGCCGGGAAGCCGTACGCCGCCGTCCAGGGCGCGCACAGCCGGGTGATCACCCTGCTCGGGTTCCAAGGCCGGATCCTGCGGGCCCGGCCGACCAGCTGGATCACCGGCGCCTACGCATACGCGGCCGCCGAGGACTGGCTGCCCGGCGGCGTGAACGACACCGGGTTGACCGAGGAAGCCGCCGCGACGCTGCTGGCCGACGCCTACCTGCGGCGGTTCGGGCCGGCCACCACAGCCGACGTGCAATGGTGGGCCGGCTGGACGCTGGGCCTGACCCGGAAGGCCTTGGCCGGGTCTGGCGCGGTGCCGGTCGGGCTGGAGGACGGCACCGCGGCGTGGATCTCGGCGGGTGACGAACCGGTCGGCGACGCCGAATCCTGGATCGCCGTGCTGCCCAGCCTGGACCCGACGACGATGGGGTGGAAGCAGCGCGGCTGGTACCTACCCCAGGCTGCCGCGGATGCGTTCGACTCGGTCGGCAACGGCGGTCCGACGATCTGGGTCGACGGCCGGATCGTCGGGGTCTGGGCGCAGGATCCGACGCGGGAGATCTCGGTGCACTACTTCGAGGCGGTTGCCCGCCGGCGGCGCAACGAGGTCGACGAACGGCTGGCCGAGCTGCGCGCGATGATCGGCGACACCCGGTTCAGCGTCCGGTTCCCCGGCGCCATGCACGACCGACTGCTCGGCAAGGCTCCTCGGCGGTCCGGCTGGCACTCTCCGCCCGGCGGGCCTTTGTGATGGTCCAGCCGATCTGCACGGCTGACCTACCAGTACCGCGTTGCCGAGATTTCGTTACGTTTCGCGTGGCCCAGGCACGCACCTCGCTGCGTTCTCCTCAGTCCTCGCACCCGATTCTCAACTTTGCACCCACTGTCCGGCTTTGCACCCTCTCCGGAGGGTGCAGAGCCGGATAAGGGGTGCAGAGTTTGCCGGGGGCCGGGGTCTGAGGGCCGGGGGCGCCGGTCAGTTGCAGACCGCGCCGACGTTGGCCGACTTGACCAGCTTGGCGTACTTGGCGAGGACACCGCGCCGCTTGGGACGTACGGCCGGGGTCCAGGACTCGCGGCGGCGGGCCAGCTCGTCCTCGTCGACACCGAGCTCCAGCGTGCCGTTGGCGACGTCGAGGGTGATCGGGTCCCCGTCCCGGACCAGGGCGATCGGACCGCCCTCGGTCGCCTCCGGCGCGATATGACCGACGCACAGGCCGGTGGTGCCGCCGGAGAACCGGCCGTCGGTGATCAGCATGACGTCCTTGCCGAGGCCGGCGCCCTTGATCGCTCCGGTGATCGCGAGCATCTCCCGCATGCCTGGGCCGCCCTTCGGGCCCTCGTACCGGATCACCACCACGTCGCCGGCGGTGATCGTGCCGTCCTCGAGGGCGTCCATCGCGGCCCGTTCGCCGTCGAAGACCCGGGCGGTCCCCTCCCAGACCGACGTGTCGAAGCCGGCGCTCTTCACCACCGCACCCTCCGGCGCGAGGCTGCCATGCAGGATGGTGATCCCGCCGGTCGGGTGGATCGGGTTCGACAGGGCCCGGACGATCACCCCGTCCACGTCCGGCGGGGCGATGTCGGCCAGGTTCTCGGCCATCGTCTTGCCGGTCACGGTCAGGCAGTCGCCGTGCAGCAGGCCGGCGTCGAGCAGGGCCTTCATCACCACCGGTACGCCGCCGACCCGGTCCACGTCGTTCATCACATAGCGCCCGAACGGCTTCAGGTCGCCCAGGTGCGGCACCCGCTTGCCGACCCGGACGAAGTCGTCGAGGGTCAGTTCGACCTCGGCCTCGTTGGCGATCGCCAGCAGGTGCAGGACGGCGTTGGTCGAGCCGCCGAAGGCCATCACCACCGCGATCGCGTTCTCGAACGCCTCCTTGGTGAGGATCTGCCGCGCGGTGATCCCCTTCCGCAGCAGCTCGACGGCGGCCATCCCGGACCGGCGCGCGTACCCGTCCCGGCGGCGATCGACCGCGGGCGGCGCGGCGGACCCGGGCAGCGACATGCCGAGCGCCTCGGCTGCGCTGGCCATGGTGTTCGCGGTGTACATCCCGCCGCAGGCGCCCTCGCCGGGACAGATCGCGCGCTCGATCAGGTCCACCTCTTCGCGGGTGACCAGTCCGCGCATGCAGGCGCCGACCGCCTCGAACGCGTCGATGATCGTCACGTCCTTGTCGCCCACCCGGCCGGGCATGATCGAGCCGGCGTAGAGGAACACCGATGCCAGATCCAGCCGGGCGGCGGCCATCAGCATGCCGGGCAGCGACTTGTCGCAGCCGGCCAGCAGCACACTTCCGTCCAGCCGCTCGGCCATCATCACCGCCTCCACCGAGTCGGCGATGATCTCCCGGCTGACCAGCGAGTAGTGCATCCCCTCGTGGCCCATCGAGATCCCGTCGGACACCGAGATGGTGCCGAACTCGAGCGGGTACCCGCCGGCCGCGTGCACGCCGTCCTTGACCGCCTTCGCCAGCCGGTCCAGCGACAGGTTGCACGGGGTGATCTCGTTCCAGGACGACGCGACACCCACCTGCGGCTTCGGCCAGTCCTCGTCGCCCATGCCGACCGCGCGGAGCATGCCCCGGGCCGCGGTGGCCTCCAGACCGTCGGTGACCACCCGTGAACGCGGCTTGATGTCGATGCCGTCACCTGCGGCGGCGGTGGTCACATTCGGGTCGTCGGTGATCGTCATGTGAGTCAATCTAGTAGGACGAGGCGGGCCGGCCGGCGAGCGTTCACCGTGCAGTCGGGCAGCTGTCAGCCGGCCTTGATCTACTGGTGTCGGGGTGTGTGCGCCAGCCCGCTCGCTCGGTCCTCCTGAGAGGCTCCGCCGATGACGTACACGGTTCTTCGCGGACACTTCGTGATCCGCTATCCCGATCTGCCGACCCAGGACCCGAGTCGGACGGCGACACGATCAAGTTCAGGCCCGATACCCCCGGTCTGGTCGAGACGATCCCCCGGCCATCCGGCCGGCCGCCGGACCTCAACGCGCGCGGCATCTCGGTCCGGCTGGAGGCGATCGACGCGCTGGAGACCCACTTCGCCGAGACCCACCAGGACCTGGCCGGCGCGAATGCGGCCCGTGACGCGCTGCTCGCCCGGCTCGGGTTCACCAACGTCGTCTATTTCCCCGACCAGCCCAATCGGGTGCAGTCGGCCGACGCCGACGAGCTGGTGGGTACGTCCTCAGCAACGGGATCGACGCCAACGGCCGGTTGATCGGCTTCGTCTACCCGGGCGTACCGACCCGCCGACGCCACCGGGCTGACCATCGATCACGTGACGTACGGCGCCGCTCAGCCCGGACGTACCGTCGTCTTCGGGCGGTAGATCAGCCCTTCGACAGGCTCAGGGCACGTGAGCGCGGGGTGAGCGTCCCCCCACTTGGGCGAATCGTGACCGACGCTGCCGACCTGAAGCGCAGCGGAGCGCGAAGCGAGGCTTGCCGAGCGACGCAGAAATTATGAGATGCGGTGGGCTTGCTCTGAGCGCATCTTGACCGTCACCCGGAAGCCGAGGTAGCGACGGAACAGCAGCCGGAGCTGCGCGTCGATCGCCGGGACGCAGAAGAAGATGGGCGCCACGAGCGGCAGGAACGCGAACTCGAGCACCATCTTCACCCAGGCGTGCGACGGCTTGTGCTCCGGGCGCTTCGGCAGGAGCTTGAGCGCGACGACCGCGGAGATCACGAAGCTGATCCCGGTCAGGATCGGCGCGAACGCGTTGGCGTTGGATGCCATCTCGATCGCGGTGAAGATCGGACCGGTCGGGGTGGCCCGCGCGGCCAGCTCGACGATGTTCTCGGTGCCGAGGGTGACTGTCGGGGCCAGATAGTTCACGACCACGCGGAGCGACATCAGGAGCAGCGGAACGGTCGCCCACAGATGGAACTGGGACAGCTGGCGGAAGGTCTGCATGGTCCGGGCCCGCAGCGGGATGCCGAGCCCCCTGGAGCCGAGGTTCTGCTCCATGATGTATGGGAAATCGATCACGCCGTACGACCAGCGCCGGATCTGCCGGTACTGCTCGCGCATCGTCGCCCACCAGCTGTGCGACTGCACCGCGTCCAGATAGACAGGGACGTGCAGTGGCACGGTCTTGGCCTGGCCGTTGGTGCCGAAATACATCCGCCAGTACTGCCGGGAGTCGTCCGGGATCACGTTGGTCGACCAGAAGTCGACGCCGACCAGGGCCCGCATGCCCATGGCATGGGAGGAGAAGATCCGCAGCCGCTTCGGCCGGGTCGAGTCGACCAGGGTCCACATGCTCGCGATGTAGCCGACCAGCCGGGACGCCGAGGTCACCTCCCAGGCGTTGTTGTGGAACAACAGCACCGGCTGGTAGCTATCGACGTCGCGGTTGGGGTTGGTCAGGTAGGTGTAGCTGAGCACCTTGAAGTAGTGCGGGCTCGGCCGGGTGTCGGCGTCGAACGCGGAGACGATCACCTGCTCGTCGCGGATGCCGTCGCGGACCAGGGCCTCTCGGGCCTGCTGGGCGCCCCAGCTGATGTTGGCGCCCTTGACCCGGCCCTCGCCCGGCAGTCCGTCGGGGTGCTGGGTGGTCAGGAACCGACCGAACCGGGGCGCGAAGTCCGCCCGAAGGTCGTCGATCTCATCCTCGGTCCAGATCGGCGAACGGGCCTCGAAGGTCAGGCAGATCATCAACCGGTCCGCCGCGTAGTCGGCCGCGAGGATCGCCTCGAGTGACTGCTCGAGGATGTCCCGGCTCTCGCTGTAGACCGGCACCACGACCAGGTGATGGATCTCATGCGGCGCCGGAACCTCCGGGCCGCTGTGCGCCCAGACGTGCAGTGCCTCCAGCTCCTCGGCCTCCGACGGGCTCAATCGGGGCAGGTCGACCAGCTCGTGCATCCGGGCATACGGGTCGTTCAGGTGAGCGAGCCGGGCGTCCCAGTCCAGCTCGCGATAACGCTTCATCGTCCGGTACTCGACCGCTTGGCGGATCGCGAGACTCAGCGACGCCGCCAGCCAGAACGCCAGATAGGCGCTGAACGCGATGTACGCGATGCGCGGCGAGGCCTCGAACACCACGACAGGGATGACGATGGGCAGCACCAGCAGAATCGCCGGCACCGACTCCAGCAGCCGCTGGGCCTGGTAGGCCGGGCGCGTCGTCCGCGGCGTCTCAGCGCTGGTGTGAAAGCCGGGAGCGAGGATTGACTCGGTGATCGGGGCTCCCCTCGGGTCGTCGTGTTCCGGGCATCAGATTCACGGGCGGCTGATGACCCGCCACGAAGGATTCTACCGACAGTCCCCGCACAGACCCATTCGACATTCTGGCCCGCAGCGGGTCCGGGTGACCAAATTCACGCCCGCAGCTCGAGGCGACCGGCTTCCTGACACGATGGCAGCGCGTTGGGCCCAGCCCACAGGAGGAGAACGACGGTGACCGGACGGATCGCACACCTGGTCGGCAGCCTGCCCGGCGACGATGCCCGTGAGGCCATGTCCACGGCACTGGCGGTTCTCGGACCGAGACTGCGCTCGTTGCCCGACGGCGAGACCGGCGAGAGACGCAACTGGGTGATCTCGATCGTGGAGGGCCTCCGCGACCATGCCGATCTGGAGCTGGTCAAAGCGGGCGACTGGTCGGATTACGACAAGACGCCGACGTTGAAGATCCGACCCGGCCACCAGTTGTTCGGCGCGAGCCTCGACTTCGGCCACGTGGCGGCGGTCGAGGCGAGTCACCCGGTGTTCCTCGAGCTCCGCGATGCCGCCGGTCTGCCCGGTCTGGTGTTCCAGTCCGGAGTGCCGGGCGACTTCGATCTGGCCATGTTCACCCTCGGCCCGGTCGGCGCGTTGCGCCATCGCCGGCCGTTCACGGAGGCCACCTTGACCGAGATCCGTCGGATTCGAGAGCTCGCCGGACCCGGCACCATCTTCCAGATCGAGCTGCCGGTGGAGCTGGTTCTGCTCGCGAAGGCTCCCCGGACGGCGCTCCGGCCGCTGGCCGCCCTGATGGCCGGCGGCGTCCGTACCCTGGTCCAGGCGTCGCCGCCGGGCACCCGGTTCGGGCTGCATCTGTGCCTGGGCGACATGAACAACAAGGCGTTCGGCACGATGGGCGATGTCACTCCGCTGACCGAGCTGGCCAATGCGGTCATCGAGCGGTGGCCGACGACGCAGGACCTGGTGTACGTCCATGCGCCCTTCGCCGCCGCCGACCGGCCTGCACCGACCGACCCCGGCTTCTATGCCCCGCTCGGCGCGCTCCGGCTACCGAGCGAGGTGGACTTCGTGGCCGGATTCGCCCACGAGTCGCAGGAGCTGGCCGACCAGCGGCGGGTGCAGCACCTCATCGAGCAGCAACTGGGCCGGACCGCGGACGTCTCGGCAGCCTGTGGACTGGGCCGCCGCTCGCCGTCGGACGGGTTCCGGGTGCTCGAGCGGACCGCTGACCTGCTGGACGACTGAAACCGTGACCTGAAGTCTTCAACTCCTCCAGTCGAGTCGCCGGCACGCTGACCCGCGACTTGCCGGCGGATCATGCCGCGGACTCGACCGGGGTCGTCGGCGCGGGCACCCGGTCGAGGGCCCGAAGCACCATCCGGACCGCAAGAGCGAGGATCAGCCCGGCACCCATCACCGGGCCGAGGTTGGCGATCAACTGCTGGAACGCGGTGTAGTGCAGCTCGAAACTGCCGCCGTACGGCAGCACCGCCAGTGGCAGGCAGGCACAGATCCAGATCACCCAGGCACCCGCCCAGACCCGGATCCAGAGCGGCAGCCGGTCGACCAGCACCGCCATCCCCAGCGGCAGGACCCAGACGTAGTGATGGGTCCAGGACAGCGGCGATGCGAGGCAGGTGCACATCCCGACGATCGCGACGGCGAACACCTTCTGGCCCGACCGCCACCAGGCCGAGGCGACGACCGCCCCGATCAGGGCGACCAGGCCGGCGAACCCGAGCCCGACCAGGGTCAGCTTCGTCCCGCCACCGCCGGCCAGCCGGAAGAAGACCCCGAGCAGCGACTGGTTGCCGACGTAGATCGGCCCGGCGGTCCGGGTGTCGCCGCCGGCCAGCCCCGTCCAGAAGGTGAGCGTCTGCTGCGGCAGGAAGACCGCCCCGACGGCGGTGAACGCGGCGAAGCCCGCGATCGCCCAGAGCGCGGCCTTCTTCTTGCCGACCAAGAAGTCGAAGACGACGAACAGCAGCGGGGTCAGCTTGATCGAGGCGGCCAGGCCGGTCAGCACTCCTTGCGGGAACCGCTTCCAGCGGCCCCCCCGGTCCGGCAGCAGGTCCGCAACCACCAGCGCCATCAGGATCGTGTTCACCTGGCCGTAGCCGAGGGTGGTCCGGATCGGCTCGACGGCGATCACGACGGCGATTCCGATCAGGCCCAGCTTCCAGCCGCGCGGCGCCCGGCAGCGCTTCAGCACCGACTGCTGTGCGCCCGACCAGGGCGGCGGTCCAGATCACCTGCCACATCGCGTACGGCCCGAACGCCAGCGGCGTCATCAGCACGGCGGCGATCGGCGGATAGATGAAGAACAGGTGCCAGAACGGCGTGGTGGTGGCGAAGATGTCCTTGCCGGCCAGCATGTCCTTGACGGCGTAGACGTACACCTGAAGGTCGATGGTCGAGGGCTGCCATGGCCAGAGATGGCCGTACGCGATGATGAACGGCAGGATCACCAGCGCGACGACGAAGGGCGGCAGGAACTCCACCGCCGTCCTACCGATGCCGCTGTCCGATCGTCATGGTCCGGGGTCGGTCCGGTGGTCATCCGGTCTCCGTCAACCGGCGGTGTACGTCGTCCAGCTCGGCTGCCGACGTCTCGTGCGGATCGAACATCGCGCGTGCGCCAGGCGCGTCGGCATAGCGCGGCACCAGGTGGACGTGGAGGTGGAAGACCTCCTGACCGGCCATCGCGCCGGCCGAGGAGAACAGGTTCAGTCCGTCCGCGCCGAGCCGGTCGACGAGCAGCCGGGACACGGCGTCGATCGTCGGGCGCGAGATCGCCGAGCACCGCCGGGCCGTGGACGAGGTCGTCGACGTGTCGCTTCGGAATCACCAGGCTGTGCCCGCGGTGCCACGGCGCGATGTCGAGGAAGGCGTACGCGTGTGCGTCCTCGTGGATCTTCCGGCTGGGTATCTCGCCGGCGACGATCTTGCAGAACAAGCAGGCTGGATCGACGCTCATCGGATCACGTTCTCCAGGTTCTCGCCGGCCGCCCAGCGGCGGAGCTGGGCGGCGATCAGCTTGTCCGCGCGCGGGAAGAAGGCGGTGCTCGCGCCGCCGACGTGCGGCGAGATGAGGACGTTCGGCACTCGCCAGAGCGGGTGGTCGGCGGGCAACGGCTCCGGTTCGGTGACGTCCAGCGCAGCTCGCAGCCGACCGCTGCTCGTCTCGGCCAGCAGCGCTTCGGTGTCGACCAGCCGGCCTCGGGCGACGTTCACCAGCAGCGCGTCGTCAGGCAGCAGGGCCAGCTCAGCCGCCCCGATCAGCCCGTCGGTCTCGGGGGTCAGCGGGGCGATCACCACGGCGATGTCGGCGGCGGGCAACAGGTCGTGGAGGTCGGCGATCGCATGCACCGTCGGTTCGCCGTCTCGGGCGCGCCGGGCGACCCGGGTCACCGAGGCCACCTCGAAGCCGGCCAGCCGGCGCTCGATGGCGGCGCCGATCCGGCCGTACCCGATGATCAGGACCCGCTTGTCGGCGATCGAGTTGCCGAACTCGAAACCCCACTCACCGCGCGGCTGCAGCCTGGCGAACACGTCGAGGTGGCGGCCGCTGGCCAGCATCAGGGCTACGGCGAGCTCGGCGGTGCTGGCGTCGTGCACGCCGGCGGCGTTGCAGAGCGTGACGCCCTCGGGGATCACCGGCTTGAAGTTGTCGACGCCGGCGGTCTGGGTCTGCACGACCTCCAGCGCCGTCATGTCGGCGACCCGGTCCAGCTGTTCGGCACCCGTCATATACGGGATGACGTAGAAGTTCACCTCCGCGACGGAGTCCGGGAGATCGCCCGATGCGTCGTAGCAGTCGACGTCGACCCCGTCCGGGATGCCGCCCAGCCGGCGCTCGGCCTCGGCGCGGTCGGCGTACGGCAGCCAGGCCAGCCGCCTGCCCCCTACCGTGGCACTCACGCCGCTGCTCCGTCCGTGGCGGTCCGGACCGGATACCCGGCGGCCGCCAGAGCGGACTTCACCTCGCTGATCCGGACCGTCCCGAAGTGGAAGACGCTGGCCGCCAGCACGGCGTCGGCGCCGGCCGCCACCGCCGGCGGGAAGTCCTCGGCCCGGCCCGCGCCGCCGGACGCGATCAGCGGTACGTCGACCACCGCCCGGACGGCGGCGATCATCTCCAGGTCGAACCCGCCGGTGGTGCCGTCGGCGTCCATCGAGTTGAGCAGGATCTCCCCCACCCCGAGATCGACGCCGCGCCGGGCCCAGTCGACCGCGTCCAGTCCGGCACTCTTCCGGCCGCCGTGGGTGGTCACCTCGAAACCGGACGGCTGGTCGACGACCCGCCGGGCATCGACCGAGAGCACCAGCACCTGGTTGCCGAACTGCCGGGTGATCTCGGCGATCACCTCGGGCCGGCGGATCGCGCCGGTGTTGATGGCCACCTTGTCCGCGCCGGCCCGGAGCAGCACGTCCACGTCGTGCACCGAGCCGACGCCACCGCCGACGGTGAGCGGGATGAAGACGGTCTCGGCGGTCCGCCGGACGACGTCCAGGGTGGTCTCCCGGCCCTCGCTGGACGCGGAGATGTCGAGGAAGGTGAGCTCGTCGGCGCCCTCGGCGTCGTAGACGTGACCCAGCTCGACCGGGTCGCCGGCGTCGCGCAGGTTCAAGAAGTTGACGCCCTTGACCACCCGGCCGCCGTGCACGTCCAGGCAGGGGATCACACGGACGGCAACGCTCACGGGAGACGATCTTAATGCCGCGCGGTCTGCGAGCCGATCAACCGAGCGTTCGGGACAGCAGGTCTTCCAGGCCGGTCCGGACCCGGTCGGCGGTCAGATCCGGGCGGGTGGCCGAGACCGCCGGCAGGATGTGCGCCGGGTCGGGCAGGAACCCGATGATGTCGGCGAGCTGCCAGAACGCATGGTCCGGATCGAGCCGCCCGCCGAGCCGGACGTACGCCGCCCGGAACGCGTCCGCGTCGGCGATGTCGTGCAGCATCGCGAAGTCGGAGCACGCGTGGGCCACGTCCAGGTCGGCCGGTCCCCACGAGACCTCGGCCCAGTCGACGAGGCCGGCGACGGTGTCGTCCTGCCAGAGCACGTTGCCGAGGTGGAAGTCGCGGTGGATGAGGACGTACGTCGTGGTCGGAGCTCCGGTCCGGAACCGGTCGATCGCCGCCCGCCACAGTGCCGGCCGGGCGGACCAGTCCGGGACCTGCGGCTCGGCCGGCCCGCGGTAGCCGAACGCGGGCGGCCGGTCGTTCAGCGCCACCGGTTGCCGGTGGACCGTCACCGCGACCGCCGCCAGCGCCTCGATCGCGGCGGGTCCGAGCGGGTCGTACCGGGTCCGGCCGGGCAGCCAGCTCGAGCAGCTCGGCGGGACCGCCGGTTGCCGAGCCGTCCGGGTCCAGCCCGAGCAGCCGCGGCATCGGGAGACCCGAGCCGGTCAATACCCGGCAGGCCAGCGCCTCCCGCCGGACGTGTTCCCGCCCGACGTCACCCCAGGTCTCCGGGTCGGCCCAGCGCAGCACCAATCGGTCGCCGTCGGCCAGCCGGACGATCCACTTGGTGTTCGTGATCCCGCCACCGGTGATCGGCGCGAGATCGACCACCCGGGACGGCGCGTAACGCTCCACCCAAGCCCGAACACGCTCGATCTGCACCGGCCCACCCTCGCACCGTCCGCTGGTGGCCGTCGTCAGGGCACGAACCGGTAGCCGACGCCGGGGTCGGTGATGAAGTGCCGTGGTCGGCCCGGCTCGACCTCGAGCTTGCGGCGCAGCTGGGCGAGGTAGACGCGGAGATAGTTGCTCTCACCCGCGTACGCCGGACCCCAGACCTCGCGCAGCAGGTCGGCCTGCCGCACCAGCGAGCCGGGATGCCGGGTGAGCACCTCGACCAGCCGCCACTCGGTCGGGGTCAGGTGGACCGGCTCGCCGGAGCGGGTGGCCACGTGGTCGCCGAGATCGAGCCGCAGGGTCTCGGTGGTCACCACCCTCGACTCGGGCCGCGACTCGCCGCCCGAGTGCCGCAGCGCCGCCCGGATCCGGGCCAGCAGCTCCTCCATCCCGAACGGCTTCGTGACGTAGTCGTCGGCTCCGAGGTCGAGTGCCTCGACCTTGTCGTCGGATGAGTGCCGGGCCGACACCACGACAACCGGTACGTCGCTGAACTGCCGCAGCCGGCGCAGCACGCCGACGCCGTCCACGTCGGGCAGCCCGAGATCGAGCAGTACGGCGTCCGGTGGGTCCTCGGCCACGATCTGCAGGGCGGTCCGGCCGTCGTACGCGAGTTGGACGGCGTAGTCCCGGGCCCGCAGGTTGATCCGCAGCGTCCGGGCGATGGCCGGGTCGTCGTCGACGACGAGGATCGTCGTCATCGAGACCTGGCCGAGTACGTGCGCTGGCCTTGTGGCACCGCTGACCCCGATCGTCCTTCGACCGGCTCCGGGAGAGCTGGTCCCGACATGTCCTGAGCAGGCGCCGCCGGCAGATCGATCACCATGGTGAGCCCGCCGCCGGGCGTCTCCTCGGCGCCGAGCGTGCCGCCCATCGCCTCCAGCAGACCACGGGCGACGGCCAGCCCGAGCCCGACCCCGTCGCCGCGCGGGACGTCCCCGAGCCGTTGGAACGGCTCGAAGATCCGGTCCAGCGACTCCGGCGGCACCCCGGGCCCGTGGTCGATCACCCGGAGCGACGCCCAGCGGTCCCCCGCCGGGCCGTCCCAGGTCGAGCCGCAGAAGCTCCACCGGCGACGTACCCGCATGCTTGATCGCGTTCTCGACGACATTCGCGATGACCCGGTCGAGCAGCCCGGGATCGGCGCTCGCGATCGCTTGCGGATCGTCGGCGCCGATCCGCACCCGGTCGCCGTCCGCGACGCCGGCCAGAGTCCACTCCGCGGCGGCGATCAGGTCCACCTCGGCCAACAGCGGCGTGATGCTGTGCGTCTGCAGCCGGCTCATGTCCAACAGGTTGGCGACCAGTGCGTCCAGTCGGTCGGCGGACTCCTCGATGGTCGCCAGCAGTTCCTGCTCGTCCTCGGCCGACCAGCTGATGTCGGTGTTGCGCAGGCTGCTGATCGCGGCCTTGATGGCCGCCAGCGGACTCCTGAGATCGTGAGAGACCGCCGCCAGCAACGCCGTACGCGTCCGGTTGCCCTCGGCGAGCTCGCGGACCTGGGACGCCTCTGCCTCGGCCGCGCGACGCTCCTCGAGCACGGCGAAGTGGGCGGCGTACGCGGTCAGCAGGCTCTGGTCCTCCGCACGCAGCGGTCGGCCGCGGAGCAGCAGCAGCCGGTCCGGCCCGACCTCGATCCGGGCGTCGGCGGTCCGTTCGGTGGTCGGCTCGTCGCCCCAATACGCCTCGATACCGGTCGCCTCGATACCGGACGCCTCGGGGCCAGGGGTCTCACCATCGGTCCGGACCAACGCCGCGCCGGTCATCCCGAACACCGTGCCGGCGCGCGCCAGCAGGTCGGCCGGGTCGTCGCTGCCGTGCACGATGCTGTGGGCCAGCACGGCCAGCGCGTTCGCCTCGGTCCTCGCCCGGATCGCCTCCTCGGTCCGACGCCCGGACGTGTCGACGACCGACGCGACCGCGACCCCGGTCAGCACGAACAGCACCACCGCGAACGCATTCTCCGGATCTGCCATGGACAGGGTCCCGGTCGGCGGCACGAAGAAGTAGTTCAGCGCGACTCCGCTCAGCACCGCGCCGACCACCGCCGGCCACAACCCACCGACCAGAGCCGTGGCGACCACCACCGCCAGCATCAGCAGCGCCTCGGTCGGCAGCCCGTGCAGGCTCGGGGTCAGATAGAGGCCGATCGTGAGCAGCGCCGTACCGAGGGTGGCGAGCAGATAACCGAGCACCAGCCGGCGACGGGTCAGCGCGCTCCGCCGGCGTCGGCGCAAGCCTCCCTGCCGAGCGAAGTCGTGGGTCACCACATGGACGTCGATGTCACCCGAGCGGGCGATCACGGTCTCCCCCATGCCGGGCCTGAACAGGGTCGACCAGCGTGACCGGCGGCTGGCGCCGATCAGCACCTGGGTCGCGTTGACGCCCCGGGCGAAGTCGAGCAGGCCGTCCGCCGAGTCGTGAGCGACGACCGCGTGAAAACTACCGCCCATCTCCTCCGAGACCGTACGCAGTGCCTCGAGGGTCTTCGGCGACACCCCGGTCAGTCCGTCGCGGCGGCTGACGTACACCGCCGACCACTCGCCGCCCCCGGTCCGGCTCGCGATCCGGGCCGCCCGCCGGATCAGGACCTGCGACTCCTTGCCGCCCGAGACGCCGACCACGACCCGCTCCCTGGTCGCCCAGGTGGCCCCGATGTGATGCTGTTCGCGGTAACGGTCCAGGCCCTCGTCGACGCGGTCGGCCAGCCAGAGCAGCGCCAGCTCGCGCAGCGCCGCCAGGTTGCCCTCCCGGAAGTAGTGCGACAGTGCGGTGTCGATCTTGTCCGCCCGGTAGATGTTGCCGTGGGCCATCCGCCGGCGCAGAGCCTGCGGGCTCATGTCGACCAGCTCGACCGCCTCGGCCGCGCGGACCACCCGGTCCGGCACGGTCTCGGTCTGCCGGACCCCGGTCACCTGGGTGACCACGTCGTTCAACGACTCCACGTGCTGGATGTTGACCGTGGTGATCACGTCGATGCCGGCGTCCAGCAGGGCCTCGACGTCCTGCCACCGCTTGCCGTGCGCGTACGCCTCGCTCGGGTCGACCGCATTGGTATGGGCGAGCTCGTCGACCAGGGCCACCTCCGGCGCGCGGGCCAGGAGCGCGGGCAGGTCGAGCTCGCCGACACTCAGTCCCCGGTAGCCGATCATCCGGCGCGGAACCACCTCCAGGCCGCCGATCGCCTCCTCGGTCTTGGACCGTCCATGGCACTCGACGAACCCGACCACGACGTCGGTCCCGCGCTCCGCCCGGCGCTGGCCCTCCTGCAGCATCGCGAAGGTCTTGCCGACCCCGGGCGCCGCGCCCAGGTAGACCCGCAGCGTGCCTCGCACCATGTTCACAGTGTCCCCCTCGCCGTGTCCGTCAGGCTGGCCGCTCAGGGCAGCTGCTGGAGGGCGAGGTTCAGTTCCAGCACGTTGACCCGCGGCTCGCCGAGGAAGCCGAGCGCTCGGCCCTGGGTGTGGGCGGCGACCAGGCTACGGACCCGGTCCTGGCTGAGCCCGCGGACCCGGGCCACCCGGTCGATCTGCAGGTCTGCGTACGCCGGGGAGATGTCCGGGTCCAGTCCCGAGCCCGATGCCGTCACCGCGTCGGCGGGAACGTCGGCGGGCGCGACGCGCTCGCGGGCGGCGACCTCGGCCCGGCGCTTGGTGATGGCGGCGGTCAGGTCGTCGTTGTTCGGGCCCTTGTTGCTGCCGCCGCTGGCCTCCGCATTGTCGTCCACCGCCGACGGGCGGGACTGGAACCACTGGTTGCCGTCGAACTTCTGCGCGATCAGCGAAGAGCCGACGATCCGGCTGTCCGCGCTGAGCAGCGATCCGGTTCGCTGGTGGGGGAACGCCGATCCCAGCCCGAGCACGACGAGCGGGTACGCGATGCCCAGGACGACGGTGAGCATGATCAGCACGCGCAGGCCGGTGAGGGCCTGACGGAGTGTCTCTGGCATGGGTTTCCTGGCCTTCTAGACGGACAGGCCCGGGATGACGGTCCCCAGGCCGACGAGCAGGAGATCGACGATCTTGATCCCGACGAAGGGCACGACGATCCCGCCGACGCCGTAGATCACCAGGTTGCGGCGCAGCAGCCGGCTGGCGCTGGTCGGTCGATAGCGGACGCCGCGCAGGGCGAGCGGGATCAGGGCCACGATGACGAGGGCGTTGAAGATCACCGCGGAGAGCACGGCCGACTGGGCCGAGTGGAGCCGCATCACGTTCAGCGCCGCCAGGCCGGGGTAGACCATGGCGAACATCGCCGGGATGATCGCGAAGTACTTCGCGATGTCGTTCGCGATGGAGAACGTGGTGAGCGCGCCGCGGGTGATCAACAACTGCTTGCCGATCTCGACGACGTCGATCAGCTTGGTCGGGTCGGAGTCGAGGTCGACCATGTTGCCGGCCTCCTTGGCCGCGGACGTACCGGAGTTCATCGCGACCCCGACGTCCGCGGCGGCGAGGGCCGGCGCGTCGTTCGTACCGTCCCCGGTCATCGCCACCATCCGGCCGCCGGTCTGCTCGGCCTTGATCAGCGTCATCTTGTCCTCGGGGGTCGCCTCGGCGAGGAAGTCGTCGACCCCGGCCTCGGCGGCGATGGACCGGGCGGTCAGCGGGTTGTCACCGGTGATCATCACGGTTCGGATGCCCATCGCCCGGAGCTGCGCGAAACGCTCCCGCATGCCGGGCTTGACCACGTCCTTCAGCTGGACGACGCCGAGGGCCCGGGCGCCGTCCGCGGTCCGTTCCGCGACCACCAAGGGGGTGCCGCCGGCGGACGCGATCTCGTCGATGGTCCGGATCAGCTCGGCCGTGCCGCCATCAGCCGCCGATCCGCCCAGCCCCGATCCGCCGGGCCCTCGTCGGTCGCCAACCACTCCCGGACGGCCGAGCCGGCGCCCTTGCGGATCTGCCGGAGCGACCCGTCCGGCATCGTGAGGTCCACGCCGGACATCCGGGTCTGGGCGCTGAACTCGACGAAGGTGGCGCCGCCCGGAAGGTCGTCGTCGGCCGCGCCCTCGGCCAGCGCCAGGACGACGATCGAGCGACCTTCCGGGGTCTGGTCGGCCAGGCTCGCCAGCCGGGCCGCGTCCCGCAGCCGGGCCGGGTCGATTCCGCGGGCCGGCAGGAAGGCCGTCGCCTGCCGGTTGCCGAACGTGATCGTGCCCGTCTTGTCCAGCAGCAGGGTGCTGACGTCGCCGGCGGCCTCGACCGCCCGACCCGACATGGCCAGTACGTTGCTCCGGACCAGCCGGTCCATGCCGGCGATGCCGATCGCGCTGAGCAGCGCGCCGATGGTGGTCGGGATCAGACAGACCAGCAGGGCGACCAGGACGACCACGGACGGCCGCTGTCCGGCGTACGCGGCCATCGGTGCCAGCGTGACCACGGCCAGCACGAAGATGATCGTCAGGCTGGACAGCAGGATCGACAGCGCGATCTCGTTCGGCGTCTTGCGCCGGGAGGCGCCCTCGACCAGAGCGATCATCCGGTCCAGGAACGACTCGCCGGCCGCCGCGGTGATCACGACCTCGATCTGGTCCGACAGCACGGTGGTGCCGCCGGTCACCGCCGAACGGTCGCCGCCCGCCTCGCGGATGACCGGTGCCGACTCGCCGGTGATCGCGGACTCGTCGACACTCGCCACGCCGAGCACGACGTCACCGTCGCCGGGGATGACCTGACCGGCGCTGACCCGGACCCGGTCGCCCGGCCGGAGCTGGCTGCTCGGCACGAGCTCCTCGCTCTCGCCGGCATCGAGCAGGCGGCGGGCCTGGGTATCGGTCCGGGCGGCGCGCAGGGTGGCCGCCTGGGCCTTGCCGCGACCCTCCGCGACCGACTCCGCGAGGTTGCCGAAGAGGACGGTGAGCCAGAGCCAGACGGCGACGCCGATGGTGAAGGCGCCGGGCCGGGCGATCGCGCCGATGGTGCTGACGATCGAGCTGATCCAGACGATGAACATCACCGGGCTGCGCCACAGGTGCCGCGGATCGAGCTTGGCGAACGCCCCCGGCAGCGCGGTCCGCAGCTGGCGGGCACTCAGCGAGCTCGGCGGAGCCACCCGGTCATGACGGTGCTGCGGCGCCGGCTCGACCGACGTACTCGGTGGGGTGAGCACACTCACGACAGCGCCTCGGCGATGGGCCCGAGCGCGAGACCCGGGAAGAAGGTGAGACCACCGACGAGCACGATCACTCCGATCAGCAAGGTGACGAACAACGGGGTGTGGGTGGGAAGCGTGCCGGCGGTCACCGGTACGACGCGGGCCCGGGCGAGCCGACCGGCCAACGCGATCACGAGCACCATGGGCACCAGCCGGCCGAGCAGCATCGCCGCCGCCAGGGTGAGCTGGAAGAAGACGGACGTCACGGTGATGCCGGCGAACGCGCTGCCGTTGTTGTTGGCCGCGGACGCATACGCGTAGAAGACCTCGGAGAAGCCGTGGGCGCCCCCGTTGTTCATCGCCGACGCGGTCTGCGGCAGGGCGATGGCGACCCCCAGGCCGATCAGCACGAGCGCCGGGGTGGTGAGCACGTACAGCGAGACGAAGGTCATCTCACCGGCGCCGATCTTCTTACCGAGCAGCTCCGGTGTCCGGCCGACCATCAGACCGGCCACGAACACCGCGACGATCGCGGCGATCAGGATGCCGTACAGGCCGGAGCCGGTGCCGCCCGGAGACACCTCCCCGAGCAGCATGTTGACCAGCACCACGCCGCCCCCGGCCGCGGTCATCGAGTCGTGCATGCTGTTCACGGCACCGGTGGACGTCCCGGTCGTGCTGGTGGCGAACAGGACGCTCGACCAGATCCCGAACTGGGTCTCCTTGCCTTCCATCGCGGCGCCGGCGGCTCGGGTGGCGGTGCCTGCGCCGAGATTCTCCGCCCAGCCGGTCGCTGCCAGTGCGAGGCCCCAGAGCACCGCCATCGCGCCGAGCAGCGCGTAGCCCTGGCGGCGGTTGCCGAGCATCGTGCCGGCTGTCCTGGTCAGCGCCACGGGGATGAGGAGCAGGGCGAAGATCTCCAGCAGGTTCGAGACCGGGCCGGGGTTCTCGTACGGGTGCGCGGAGTTCGCGTTGAAGAACCCGCCGCCGTTGGTGCCGAGCTCCTTGATCGCCTCCTGGCTGGCGACCGGCCCGCCCGGCAGGGTCTGACTGCCACCGGCGAGGGTGGTGATGGTGTGGTCCGGCGCGAAGTTCTGGATCACCCCGAGACCGATCAGGACGACGGCGAACACCGTGGCGAGCGGCAGCAGCAGCCGGAGGTTCACCCGGATGAGGTCGACCCAGAAGTTTCCGACCTCGTCGGCCTGGCGGGCGACGAAGCCTCGGATGAGGGCCGCCGCGACGGCGATCCCGACCGCCGCGGAGGCGAAGTTCTGCACCGCCAGCCCCGCCATCTGGGCGGTGTAGCCGAGCGTCGACTCACCGGCGTAGGACTGCCAGTTGGTGTTGGTGACGAAGGACACCGCGGTGTTGACCGCCATCGGCAGCGACATACCGGCCAGCCCGCGGCTGTAGGGCAGGTGGCTCTGACCCATCAGGATCGCGATCAGCACGAGGATCGAGACCCCGGAGAAGGCCAGCACCGCGATCGCGTAGCTCCGGGCACTCTGCTGGCCGTCGGGGTTCACCCCGACCAGCCGGTACAGACCCCGCTCGACGCGGGTGTGCCGGGTCGGCGTGAGGACCGCAGCCAGGTAGTCCCCGAGCGGGACGTACGCGAGGGCGAGCAGGCCGAGCAGGGCGGCGACGCTCAGCAGACCGGCGCCCAGATCGGACAACGGGCTGTCGGTCAGCAGCGGGACGGGCATCAGAAGCGCTCCGGGAAGATCAGGGTGCAGACGAGATAGCCGACCAGGGCGGCAGCCAGGACCAGCAGGACGAGCGAGAGCAGGGTCATCGGGTCAGTTGCCTTCGTAGCTCAGGGCGAGCCCGGCCTGGTCCGCGAGCAGCCCGGCCACTCGCAGCTGTTCGCGGTTCGGCCGGGCCACGTGGGTGGCAGCGATCAGTCGGAACTCGCCGAGGACGTGCTGCCCGGAGCGGATCGGCAGGGAGATCTCGGTGTCGGTCGGCAGCCCGTCCCGGACGACGTTGACCAGCCGGTCAGCGTCACGCAGCCGTCCGTCGGGCTCCAGTCGTGGCAGGTCGGTGCCGGGAACCGGCTCGAAATGGGCCCGGTCGAGCTCGAGTACGCCGACCAGCTGGTGCTCGATCTGCTCCAGCACCGCCTCGGGTGACGCCGAACCGGACCGCAGCTGCTGGGCCGCCTCGACCATCGCATCGAGGTAGCCGGCCTGCTCGCTGGCCCGGGCCTGCTGGCGGCGGCCCCAGAGGGCGAGCTCGGTGACCGCCACACCGACCAGCAGCAGGCCGACCGCGACCTCGACATCAGCCGGATCCAGGATCTGCAGGGTGCGATACGGCGCGGTCAGGAAGTAGTCGAAACTCAACGCACCGGACGCGGCTGCGAGCAGGCCGGCCGTACGCCGGCCGGTGGAGGCCACCGCCACCACCACGAGGACGAACAGCAGAGCGGCGGCCGGCCCGGCGACGAGCCCCGGAACCAGGCTCAACAGCCAGCCGAGGAGTGGCGGGAGGAGCGCGGCCAGGACGAGCAGCAGACGGCCCTGCCGGAACGGCCGGCGATCGGTGGACATGTCCCCATCGAAGCTCCGCCTCGGGCCCCGGACGGGGTCGTTGACGCGGATCTGACGGCCGCTGGCACTTTCTTGACGCGGTGGCCCGCTGAACGAGGTTGACGACGCGAGCGGCTGGGTAAGCAGAAGATAAGTCCGCGGCGGAGACCGCCTTCGCCGCCGGCCAGGAGATCACCATGGGAGTAGGCGACAAGATCAGCAACAAGGCCGAGGAGGCCGGCGGCAAGGTCAAGGAGGGCGTCGGCGACGCCACCGACAACGAGAGCCTGCAGGCCGAGGGCGTAGCCGATCAGAGCTCCGCGAACGCCAAGCAGGCCGGCGAGAACGTGAAGGACGCCCTGCGGGACGCCAGCAAGGCCGTCAAGGGCGACTGAAGAGCCGCGCCCCCACCCGAGCTGTCAGCCGCTCGGCACCCGTATGCGGTGTCGAGCGGCTGACAACTCAGCTCACCAGTGTGTGTACGGCGTGGCGTAGAGAACGGCGTTGGTGTATCGCTTGTCGGCGGTGACGTCGTCGCCGGCCCATTCCGGCACGTCCCACGGAGTGTCCTCGCTCGGCACCTCCAGCTCGGCGACCACCAGCCCCGCGTTCTCCCCGTCGAACTCGTCGACGATCCAGCCCGGCCAGGGCTCAGCGAGCTCGTACCGGGTCTTGGAGATCGGGTAGCCGTCCTGAGCCAGGCCGAGCAGTTCGTGGGCGTCGCCGACGGGAATCTCGTACTCGTACTCCGGTCGGCCGATGCCGGCCTGCTTGCCCTTGATCGTGAGATAGGCGACCCGCTCGTCCACCACCCGGACCCGTACGGTCAGCCCGGGCTGGGTGCAGAGGTACGCCTGACTCAATGAGCTGCTCGACTCCACCGCTGCGCGCCAGCCGTCGCCGGCGACCAGCAGCTTGTGTTCGTACTCAGTTGCCATGCCCCGAGCTCTATCACAGCCCAGGACCGGCGACGGATCAGTCGACCCGGACCGAGATGGCCTGCGTCGCGTCCGCGTCGACCGCGTTCAGCGCCCGTAGCACGACGACCGTCGACGATCCGGCCGGCACTGAGCCGACCGTCCGCAGCACGCCCGTACCGTCGCCGAAGTCGTCGAAGGCGAGCCAGTCGGGCAACGGCTGGTCGACCACGATCGCCGGGGCCGGCAAACCCGACGTGGTCACCGTGAAATTGCCGCCCGTGCCGGCGAGAAGCACGGTGTCGGAGCTGGTGAACGCCGGTACGTCCTGGATCTGAACGGTCAGTGTCGTGTCGGTGCTGCCGGCGGCGTTGCTCGCGGTGACACCGACCGAGACGGAACCGGATGCCGCGGTCGGGGTGCCGGCGATGGTGGCGGTGCCGTCGTGGTTGTCGGTCAGGGTCAGCCCGGCGGGCAGCCGGCCGGCGCTGACGGCGAGCTTCGGGGTCGGTACGCCGGTGGTGGTCAGGTCGAACGAGCCGGGCGCTCCGCGGACGAACGTCGCGGTGCTGTCGCTGGTGAACGCCGGTAGCGACCGGACCTCGATGGCCAACCGCTGGGTCGCCGTACCGCGCGCGCCGGTCGCCACTACCCGGACCGTGCTGCCGCCGTCGAAGGCCGGTGTGCCGGCCAGGGTGGCCGTGCCGTCGCCGTTGTCGGTCAGCTGCAGACCGGTCGGCAGAGCTTCGGCCGACAGCGAGGTGCCCGGTCCGCCGGTGGTCGCGACCTCGAACGATCCAGGCTGACCCAGGGCGAACTCCGCCCGTCCCGCGCTCGTGAACACGGGGGCCGCCGGGACCGCCGACCGGGTGGGTGACAGCGGTCGCGGTTCGATCGTCGCGGTGGCACTCGCCGCTCCCGCCGGAGCCGTGCTCGGGCGCGACGGCGGGGACGTCCGGACCGCCGCGGACGGAGCGGCGGACGCGGTGACCGGCGAGCTCGGAGCCGCCGATGGAGTCGGCGTCTGCCCAACCGAAGGCTGAGCCGCCGGAGTGCCGCTCGCGCTGGCCGCCGGCGCGCCGGGTGCTGAGTCGGCGCGGACCACAGCCAGGCCGACGGTGGTCCGGGTCCCGGGATCAGCCGCGGCATCGCTGATCACCAGCCGGAGCCCGGTGGCGTGGGTCGGATCCACGGTCGGCGTCAAGCAGCCGGCCGGACCCGAGCCAGCCCCGGCCGTCTCCTGCTCGCCGGTCGCACCGGCGCCGGACGCCGCCGCGCCGGTCCCACCGGCGCCGGACCCGGATCCCGCCGCGCAAGTCAGCTCGACGGCCAGGCTCGTCGACCCGGACGCCGGCACGGTCGTGGCGTAACTGCCAGTCGTACGGGTGCTGTCGGTGACCGACAGGGTCACCGTCACCGGTGCCACGCCGGCCGGTGACTGATCCATGCCGGTCAGCTCCACCAGCAGCCGCGGATCAGATCCGCCCGAGGTCAGGTCGGTCGCCGGGAACGCGTAGTCCAGCTGGACCGCCGCAGCGGAGTCCCCACCCATCAGGATCACCGCGGCGGCTCGACCGCCCTGCGCGAAGGCGGACCGGGCTCCCGTGCCATCGGCTGCCGGCGTCCGGGTCACCGTCCGGGTGCCGAGCGTGGTCCCCGCGAAGTCGTCGACGACGATCTGCCCTGCGGCGGACGCGGCTGCGAGGCCGGAGCCGAGGACGACCGTCCCGGCGATCCCGGCGACGGCGGTGAGCGTCGAGGCGAGCAGCATCCCGAGGGCGTGCCTCAGTCCGCGCCGTGCGCGCGGCATCATGCCTGATCGGACCACGGGAACTGCTTTCGGGAAGGTCGGCCCTGGAAGCGCAGGGCGTGGAGAAGCTGATCGGTTGAGGCGAATCGTTACCCGAACGATGGCCGTCAGACAAGTGTGTCGAGTAGACAGGTGATTTTTCAACCCGGCCGGAGTCAGCCCTCCGGCTCGTCGGAGTCGTCCGGGGTGAAGTCGACTACGCCGCGACGCATCGCGCGGGCCAGCTCGCGGGCGGTGTCCCGCAGCGGACCCCGGCCGGCGGCCTGACCGATCTGGTCGGCGAAGTCGAGCACCTGGCGGACCCAGCGGACGAAATCGCCGGCGGTCAGCCCGGACTCGCCCAGGACTGTCGCCAGCGGTCTGCCGGCGGCCCAGCCGTACGCGGCCTCGCTGAACCCGATGTCGGGCTCCGGGCCCCGCTCGAGGCGATGGTCGCGTTCCAGCAGCGAGACCTGTTTCCAGGTCGCCCGGATCTCGCTCATCACGTGCCCGGTCATCTGATCCGGCATCCGCGGCCGGTGCTCGAACCCGTCCGAGCGCCGGGCCTCGTAGACGAACGACGCCAGCACCGCGGCCAGCTGCGGCGCCGTCAGCCCGTCGAACAACCCGGCCCGCAGACACTCCGCGGCAACCAGATCCAGCTCGGTGTAGATCCGGGCCAGCCGACGGCCGTCGTCGGTGACCTGCCCGCCGTCGTCGGACAGATAACCCAGTCCGGCCAGCACCAGGCAGATCTTGTCGAAGTGCGCGGCGATGGTGTTGGTGCGCGCCGCCATCCGCCGCTCCAGGCCACTGGTCTCGCGCTCGAGCCGGAGTGCCCGCTCGGCCCAGCGGGCATGCTGCTCGCGGTCCGGGCAGCGATGGCACGGGTGGGCCCGCAGCTCGTCGCGCAACTCGGCGATCTGGGCTGAGGTCTCCGGATCGACCGGCACCGGCCGGTGCCGCAACGCGTCGGAGTCCAGCGTGGCCAGCTTGGCGTGGAAGGCCGCGCCGAGGCCGCGCCGAGAACTCGCGTCCCGGGAGTCGAAGTGCCGCGGGATCTTCACCCGGCCCACGACCAGGGCCGGGGTCGGGAAGTCGACCATCGAGAGCCGGCGGATCTGCCGGTCCTCCGTCATCACCTGCGGCCGCGGCCCTTCCGGGCGACTGCGCCCGTGCTGCCCGTGCTGGCCGCGCTCGGTCCTGGTCCCCGGATCCAGCACCACGGCGAAGCCGTGACTCCGACCGCTCGGCACCTTGATGATGTCGCCCGGCTTGAGCGTCTCCAGCGAGCCGGCCGCCTCGCTCCGCCGGTCAGCCTGCCGAGCCCGCGACTGATCGGCTTCCAGATCGGCGATCCGGGTCCGTAGCCGGGCGTACCCGGCGAAATCGCCGAGGTCGCACTCCGCCGCCGCCCAGTACTCGGCGACCGCGTGCTCGTTGCGGTCCACCCCACGGGCGATGCCGACCACCGACCGGTCCGACTGGAACTGCGCGAAGGACTGCTCCAGCAGCGTCCTCGCCCGCTCCCGGCCGAGGCTGCCGACCAGGTTCACCGCCATGTTGTACGTCGGTGCGAACGACGACCGCAGCGGGTACGTCCGGCGCGAGGCCAGTCCGGCCAGCGCCCGCGGGTCCAGGCCGGCCCGCCAGAGCACGACCGCGTGTCCCTCGACGTCGATCCCCCGCCGACCGGCCCGACCGGTCAGCTGGGTGTACTCCCCCGGAGTGATGTCGGCATGGGTCTCGCCGTTGTATTTCACCAGCTTCTCGATCACCACACTCCGGGCCGGCATGTTGATCCCCAGGGCCAGCGTCTCGGTGGCGAAGACGACCTTCACCAGGCCGCGAACGAAGGCCTCCTCGACGCACTCCTTGAAGGCCGGCAGCATGCCGGCATGGTGCGCGGCGATGCCGCGGGACAGCGCCTCGGCGAATGCGTCGTAGCGCAGCACTCGCAGGTCGGCGGCGCCCAGGCTCGCGGTGTGCCGGCCGAGGATCTCGGCGATCTCGGCGCGTTCCGGCTTGTTGGTCAGGATCGTCCCGGAGCCGAGCAGCTGGCTCACCGCGGCGTCGCAGCCGACCCGGGAGAAGATGAAGACGATGGCCGGCAACAGGGCGTCCCGATCCAGCGCCTCGACCATCGTCGACCGGCCGACGCCCGACCAGTTCGGGCCACCGGCCGACCGTCCCCGGTAGCCGCGGTCGCCCGCGCCCTGGTCCGAGCCGTTGCCGCCGTAACCGCGTCCAGCCGATCCGCCGGCGTCGGACCAGCGCCGGTCGGACCCGCCGACACCGGAGCCTGATTGCTCCGAACTGCGCCCGCCCGGGCCCTGCCCGCCCGGCCCGCGCCCGCCCGAGCCGGCCAGGTCGGCCCGGGCGCCGGCGTTGCGGCTTGCGCCCCCGAACGAGCCGCTTCCGTAGCTGACCCGCCGCTGTCCCTTGCCGTTCCGTCCCCGTGGTCGGCGGGAGTCGTCGCGGACCTGCCGCGACTCGTCCCGGGCGATCCGCAGCAGGGCCGGGTTGACATCCGCCTTCGGGGTCGGCTCCCCGCTCACCGCCGCGGTCGGCGCGACGCCGGCGAACAGGTCGTACAGCTGGCTGCCGACCAGCACGTGCTGGTAGAGCGGCACCGGCCGGCGCTCGGAGACCACGATGCCCATCGCGCCGCGGACCTCGGCCAGCCAGTCGCCGAACTCCTCGGCGTTGCTCACGGTGGCTGACAGCGCGATCACCTGGATCGACTCGGCCAGCCCGATGATCACCTCTTCCCAGACCGCGCCGCGGAAGCGGTCGGCCAGGTAGTGCACCTCGTCCATCACCACGAAGCCGAGCCCGCGCAGGGTGGCCGAGCCCGCGTACAGCATGTTGCGGAGCACCTCGGTGGTCATCACCACCACCGGCGCCTCGGAGTTGATCGAGGAGTCGCCGGTCAGCAGGCCGACGTTGGACGCGCCGTGCCGCTCGACGAGGTCGGCGTACTTCTGGTTGGACAGTGCCTTGATCGGGGTTGTGTAGAAGCACTTTCGGCCCTGCTGCAGCGCCAGGAAGACCGCGAACTCGCCGACGATCGTCTTGCCGGCGCCGGTCGGGGCGGCGACCAGCACGCCGGAGCCGGCTTCGACGTACGCGCAGGCCTCGCGTTGGTAGTCGTCGAACAAGAACCCGTAGTGGGCCGCGAACTCCGCGAGCAGGGGGGTCGCCTGGGTTTCGCGGAAGCGCGCGTACGCCTCGGCGGGGCTGGGGCCCGACGCTTCTGTGCTCATCGCTCCTGTCCTAGGGGACCAGGTCTGTCTGCCCCGGGGCGTCTCGTCCCAGGTTCCGGGGGGCCGCGGTGATTCCGCCCGAACGGCCAGGCTACCTGGCGGGCCGGCGCCGGCCGCGGCGACGCGGACTGTGCTCGACGACCCGCCGAACGGCCGGCGGCGCGGTCGTGCCGCGCAGCACGAGCCGGGTCGGCAGCATCACCGGCGCGTCGTCGTTCGTCGCGCCGTCGGCATGCATGCCGTCCAGCAGCCCGAGCAGCAGCTGGGCGGCGACCTCGCCCTGCTCGGGGACAGACTGGCCGACCGTGGTCAGGTCCAGCATCGCTGCCATCTCGTGATCGTCGACGCCGATCACCGAGACATCGCCGGGCACCGCCAGACCGGAGCGTCGCAGCGCCCAGAGGGCGCCGATCGCGAGCTCGTCGTATTCGGCGAACACGGCGGTCGGCAGGACCGGCCGGGACAGCAGCTCCGCCATCGCCGACGCACCACCCTCCGGACCGTGTGGACACTCGGCGACCAGCGCGTCATCCAGCCGAAGGCCGACCGCCTCCAGCGCGGCCTTCGCGCCTCCCCGGCGGCCGTCTGATGAGACGAAGTCGAAGCCCCGCTCGTCCGCCCGGCCGGCGATCATCCCGATCCGCTCGTGCCCCAGATGGAGCAGGTGGTTAACGGCGCTGCGCCCGGCGGCCGTCTCGTCGATGCCGACGGACGGCGAGCCCGGCACGGACGTACCGACGCTGACCAAGGGCAGGTCGATCGCCCGCAGCGCGAGGGTGTGCTCTTCGGTGAGCGGCATCGACAGCGTCAAGATCCCGGTGACCCGGGGATCGAGCGGCATCCGCTCGAAGAACCGGTCGCGGACCTCGGCGCTGCCCAGGTGGTAGAGCGTGACGTCGAAACCCTGGGTGCGCAGATAGTCCACCGCGCCTGCGGTGACCGCGCTGAAGAACCATCGGGTGATGTAGGGAACGATCACCGCCACCGAGCGGCGCGGGCCGGCCGCGATGCTGCTGGCCTCCAGCAGACTGACGTAGTCGAGCTCACGGGCCGCGTCCAGGACCCGCCGCCGGGTGTCCGCCGAGACCTTCGCGACACCGCGCAAGGAGCGCGACACCGTCGCCGGCGACACACCGGCGCGCTCGGCCACGTCGACGATGTTCGCCCGCCCGCCGTGCCCCCGGTAGCGTGGCTCTTCCCTCACCTGGACAGCCTACCGGCGGGTCGGCCACCTCCAGCCGTACTTATGACTCGGCGGAGGCAAGCCCGTAGACGCAGAGCGACGCCGGCTCGCAGCGGACATGCAGCGGAGCCGCCGCGATCAGCTCACCGTCGCCATAGCCGACCAGGCCGGGTCCGTCGACCAAGATCTCCGTCGCCCGGGTCAGCTCGACCGCGGGTTCCCGGACGAAGCGGCCGGAATACATCTCCGGCAGCAGCCGGAGCAGCTTCGCCCGGCTCACCGGATGCACGATCGTCACGTCCAGTACGCCGTCGGTGGGGTCGGCGTTCGGGCAGATCTTCATCCCGCCGCCGTACGACCTGGTGTTGCCGACTGCGACCAGCATGGCCTCCAGCTCGGTCGTCTTCCCGTCGAGGGTGAGCCGGTAGGACAGCGGCGAGAACACCCGTAGCTCGGCCAGCGCGGCCAGCGCGTAGCGCAGTCCGCCTTTCGGCCAGGGCATCTGGTTCGCCCGGCGGTTCACCATCGCGTCGAAACCGGTGGCCAACACAGTGCCGAACCAGCGGTCGTCGTTCACCCGCGCCAGGTCCACCTGCCGGACCGCGCCGTCGACGATCAGGGCGGCGGCCGCCACCGGGTCGAACGACGGCACGCCGAGTCCGCGGCACAGGTCGTTGCCGGTGCCGGCCGGGATCAGGGCCAGGGACGTACGCTGCTGGCCGGCGCAGGCGTTCACGCCCAGATGCATCATGCCGTCGCCGCCCATCACGGCGAGGACGTCGCACCCGGACTCGACCGCATTGCGGGTCAACCCGAGTGCCTCGTCGAAGCTGCGGCTGAGCAGGATCGCGGTGTCCAACCCGCCGTCTCGCAGCCGACCGGCAACCTGTGGCAGCTGCTCCTGGGCGCGACCCTTGCCGGCCGACGGATTCACCACGAGGGTGACCCTCACCGACGGTCCTCGTCGCGCTCGGGCTGATCCTGACCTGGCTGGCCCGGTTCCGGCCGACTGGGATCGACCGCCTGGGTCACGGCGTCCGAGCTGTCGGTCCGGTGCCCGTTGGTACTTGGTGCGCTGCCGTTCTGGCTCGGCTGCCCGCCGCCCTCGATGGCCCGCCGTTCATCCTCGGCCTCCATCGCCTGGAGGGCGGTGTCCTGCTTGGTGTAGTCGACGACGTCACCCTCGGCCTCCTTGCGCCGCAGCCGCGACCGATCGAGCGCGTGGGCGATCACCTCGGCGGCGATCACCAGCAGCACCATCGGCACGGCCAGCAGCAGCATGGTGATCGCGTCCGGGGTCGGCGTCGCGACCGCGGCGAACACGAACACGCCGAAGATGATGTAGGAGCGGTACTTGCTGATCAGCCTGGCCGGCAGGACACCGGTGATATTCAGCAGCAGGATGAACAGTGGCACCTCGAACGCCAGTCCGAACACGATCATCAGCCGGGTCATGAAGCTGAGGAAGTCACCCAGGTCCTGCAGGTTGGCGACTCCGGCGTCCGGGGTGAAGTTGATCAGCACCGCGATGCCCTTCGGCATCACGTAGTAGCCGAGCCCGATGCCGGCGATGAACAGCGGAGTGGCCGCTCCGACGACGATCAGCGTCCACTTCTTCTCCTTGGCCAACAGGCCCGGCACGATGAACGCCCAGACCTGGTAGAGCCAGACCGGTGCCGACAGGATCAGGCCGGCCAGGAAGGAGATCTTCATCGCGACCGTGAACGGTGCGGTGGCGCCCTGGATCACCAGGTCGGCCTGGAGATCGGGACGGGTCACCTTGGCCAGCGCCACGGCCTCCGTATAGGGCCGGATCAGCAGGCTGAACAGAAAACCGTTGAACGTGAAGGACAGGATCGTCGCGATGATGATGGCCAGGGAGGCCACCACCAGGCGATAGCGCAGCTCCTTCAGGTGCTCGAAGAGCGTCATCGAGCCGTCGGGCGGCGCGGGCGGCGGTTTGAGCCAGGCGAAGCTGAGCTTCCGCCCCTTGATGGTCAGCGGCACAGTGCGATCCGGATCCGGGAGTCTCGGTGCTGGATGTCTCGGTGCTGGGCGGGTCGGTGGTGGACCGAGATCCGCTCAGACGTCCTTACGGAGCTCGCTGCCGTCCGGGTTCTGGGCAGGCGGCTGCTCGTAGACGGGCTGCTGATGCTGCTGCGGGGCCTGCTGGTAGCCCGGGGCCTGCTGGTAGCCAGGGGCCTGCTGGTGGTTCTGAGGCTGCTGGAAGTTCTGCGGCTGCTGGTGCTGGGCGGGGGGCTGGTCGTAGACGGGCTGCTGATGCTGCTGCGGCTGTGCCTGCTGGTACCCCTGGGGCTCGGCATACCCCTGCTGCTGCGGAGCGGCAGCCGGCGTCTGGTAGCTCTGCGGCTGGGGGGCCTGTGCGACCGGCGGCTGGGCGTACGTCTGCTGCGCCGGAGCCGGCGTCTCGGCGCCCGCAACCTGCGGCTGATCGTCCTTCTCGCCCAAACCCTTGGTCTCTTCCTTGAACTCCTTCAGCGCACGACCGGTGCTCTTGCCGAGGCCCGCGAGCCGGGACCCGCCGAACAGCAGCAGCACAACCGCCAGGATGATCAGCAGTTCGGGCACGCCCAGGCCGAACATCGCCAGTGGGTCAACATCGGGTCCTCTTTTCGTCGTGACGTCGGCATCGACGCGGCTTCTTCGCCATCGTACGTCCGTCGTCGTCTCGCAGCACGGTTCGTAGCCCGCCGCGGGTCGGCCTGGTCAGACGAACTGGGTCGGGACTCAGGCGAACTCGGCCGCCAGGCGAACTGTGCCACGCGAACACGGCTAGACGAACTCGTCGTCGCGGTCCCCCACGATACGCGCGTCATCGAAGCGAGGCCCCAGGGTCGAGTCCGGGAGCTGGATCTGGCTCAGCAGGTCGGCGATCCGGCCCGTGCGCTCGGCCAGGACGGACAGCTCGCTCATCACGTCGGCGGTCTTGTGGGCCAGCCAGACCGCGTAGCAGATCAGCATGACCAGCCCGGCCACGGCGATCCCGCCGAACACGAACACCCACAACCACACGCCCGTCACCCTATCCCGACCCCCCCGCCCAGCAGGCTCAGCGGGGCGGCTACTCGGCGAACCCGAGCGCGGCGTACTGGTCCAGTGCCTCGGCCGCTGCCTCGACGGGGGCATCGGCAGCCTCGGCCGGAGAGAGCACCCGTGCCCCGCCGCCGAGCCGGAGCACCAGACCGGTCAGCCAGGCCGGGTCGCTGACCCGCAGCGACACCTCGAGGCTCCCGTCGACGCCGCTCGCCACAGACTCGGTCGGGTAGTACTCCGCCACCCAGGCCGAGGCCGGGTCCAGCTCGAGGGTGACCAGCGGCGCATCCGCCAGCGTGGCGAACCATCCACCGGACAAGTCCTTGAGCACCACGTCGGGGTGCGCCACGACCTCGGTCCCGGTGACCTCGATGTCGGCCATCCGGTCCAGCCGGAAGGTCCGCAGGTCGTTGGCCAGATAGCACCAGGCGTCCAGATAGCCCGCTCCGTCGAGCACGAACAGCCGGAGCGGGTCCACCTGGCGGCGGGTGGTCTCGGCTCGGGACGCGACGTCGTAGGTCAGATCGAGCCGCATTCCGCGCTGCAGACCCTCCTCGACCCGGGCCCGGATGTCGTCGCGACCGGCCGCCACGTCGACCTCGGCGCGGTCGGTCGGCTGCCGGCCGGCGGCGGCCTCGAGCTTGACCAGCGCCCGGTCGATCGCGTCCCGGCGGCCAGGACCGGCCAGCTCGCGGAGCGTACGTAGCGCGAGCATCAGGGCCAGCGCCTCGTCGGCCGACAGCCGGAGCGGCCGCGGCAGGTAGTCGGCGTTGCTCAGATGGATCTTGCCCTCGACATCCACCGCGTCCATGTCGATGTCGATCAGGTCGCCCGGAGTCAACCCTGGCATCCCGCACATCCACAGCACACTGAGGTCGTCGCGCAGCGTCTTCACCGAGATGCCGAACGCCTCCGCGACGTCGGTCGTGGTCGCTCCGTCGTGCTCGCGGAGGTACGGCACCAGGCTGAGCAGCCGGCGCAGCTGGGCTTGCGACGTCACGAGCGAAGCCTCTCGGGAGTGAGAAGTGATTCTGGACGACACGCTTTTCGTCGTCCGGAATCACGACGAACGACCGAGATGTGGCGTAGCTCGAGACGCGGAGCGCGAAGCGCGACAGAAAACGACGTCACGAGCGAAGCCTCTCGGGAGTGAGAAGTGATTCTGGACGACACGCTTTTCGTCGTCCGGAATCACGACGAACGACCGAGATGTGGCGTAGCTCGAGACGCGGAGCGCGAAGCGCGACAGAAAACGACGTCACGAGCGAAGCCTCTCGGCGATGGCTCGCAGACCGGCGATCACCTGTTTGCGCAGCTCGGGCGGATCGAGCACAACGACATCCGCTGCATGCCGGCCGATCTCCTCGGCCATCGGATAGATCTCGGAGAACCCCACCTCGACCACCTCGAACCCCGCCGGCAGCTCGACCTCGGTGGTGGCCGGAGTTCCGCGCCGGCGCAGGCTCGGCGCCTTCCCCGCCCGGACCGCCAGAACCGCGGTCGCTGTCGGCTCCGGCGGGGCCAGCGAGCGCGCAAGCCGGCGCAGGTCGAGGTTCTCGGGCACCTCGTACGCCCCGGCGCGAGACATCTTTCGCGGCTGACCGGTGATCCGCGACACCTTGAACATCCGCTCGGCCTTGCGGTCGAGGTCCCAGCCGATCACGTACCAGCGGCCTTTGCGGGAGGTCATCCCCCACGGCTCGACGGTGCGGAGCGCGCCGTCGCGGTAGATGAAACTGACCCGGGTCCGGGTGATCACCGCGTTCCAGAGCGGCTCGAACGCCGGCTCGGAGGCCTGGACGGACGGCTGCAGGTCTGCCAGCTGCGAGGTGTCGGGCTCGATCCCGGCAGCTCGCAGCTTGGCCAGTGCACTGTGCGTCGATTCGGCCATGCTCGCGTGCTGCCAGACCCGCGCGGCGACGCCGAGCACGGCCGCCTCCTCCGGATCGAGGTCGATCGGCGGCAGCTCGAACTCCGACGGCAGGATCCGATAGCCCGGCTCGTCATCGAACAACGGGTCGAAGCTGCCGACCTCGATCGGCACGCCGAGAGCCCGCAGGTCGTCCTTGTCCCGCTCGAACGTCCGTTCGAAGGCCGCGTCACTCAGGTCGTGGTAGCCCTCGACGATCTGCCGGATCCGGCTCTTCGGCACGAAGCGGCCCGACACCAACAGGCAGATGGTGAGGTTGAGGATCCTCTCCGTCTTCCGGGGCGCCATCGGTATCGCTTTCTCGAACGTGTGTGCTACCGGCCGATCACGCTACCAGCCATCGGACAATCGACCTGTGAACGACGAGGAGAACCTGTGAAGAGCGCCGACGGTCAGGGCGCCGGGCGCTATGCGCCCAGCCCGACCGGTGAGCTGCACCTCGGCAACCTGCGGACCGCGGTCGTGGCCTGGCTGTTCGCCCGCTCTACCGAGCGTCGGTTGCTACTGCGGGTCGAGGACCTCGACACCGGCCGGGTACGTCCCGGGCTGGCCGAGCAGCAGGCCGCCGACCTGGCGGCGCTGGGGCTGACATTCGATCCGCCGGTGGTGGTCCAGTCGACCCGGACCCCTGCCTACGACGCGGCGCTCGCGGCGCTGGCGGAACGGACATACGAGTGCTTCTGCACGCGGCGCGAGATCGCCGAGGCCGCCTCGGCGCCGCACCCGGACCCCGGAGCTGACGGGCTGCCGGCGCGGCGACGCTATCCGGGCACCTGCCGGAACCTGACCGAGACCGAGCGGGCCGAGCGCCGGGCGACTCGCACTCCCGCCCTGCGACTCCGCGCCGACGGCGCCACGATGACGATTCGCGACCTGCTGCACGGCGCGGTCTCGGGGCCGGTCGACGACATCGTGCTGCGCCGCAATGACGGCGTGGCCGCGTACAACCTCGCGGTCGTCGTGGACGACCTCGCCTCGGACGTCGACCAGGTGGTCCGCGGCGACGATCTGCTCGGCTCGGCGATCGACCAGGGCTATCTGGCGATGCTGCTCGGAGCTGAGCCGCCGACGTACGCGCACGTGCCCTTGGCGGTGAACTCCGACGGCCGGCGGCTCGCCAAACGCGACGGCGCAGTCACTCTCGCCGACCTGCGCGCGGCCGGGGTCGGCGCCGGGCAGGTGCTGAGCCGGATCGCGGTCTCGCTGCGCCTGACGGGACCGGGCGAACCGGTGACGCCGGACGACCTGCTCGCCCGATTCGACCCGGCCGCACTCCCGCGCGGACCCTGGGTGGTCGCCTGACCCGAAACTGTCGAGTTGCGACGACGACACGCCGGTGTCGGCTGCCTCAAGTCGACAGTTGCCGGAAGGGTGCCGGAGGGCAGCGATCTACTGGCCGGCGGCGGTGAAGAGGATGTCGACGACGAAGACCAGGGTGTCGGTCTTGGAGATCGGCGGCTTCGTGTTGCCGTTCGGATAGCCGTCGGCGCCCGGTGGGACGACGATCAGCACCCGGCTACCCGCGGTCTGGCCGACCAGGCCCTTCTTCAACCCGGCGAGTGCCTGCGCCATCGCGAGCTGGGCGGGCTTGTCGCCGTACGTCGTCTCCAGCTTGCGGCCGTCCCAGGTCTGCCAGAGGTAGTTGATCGTCACCGTGTCACTGGCACCGACCTTCGGGCCGGTGCCCTTGATCACGACCTCCGAGGTGGTGGTCTTCGGCGGCGCGGTCTTCGGCACGGTGAGCGTCGGCACGCCGTTCTTGTCCGTGACGGTGGGCAGCCCTGGCTTCTGCGGCTGCGCCTGGCCCGACGGCCCGGTCAGCTGAGCCTGGGTGATGTCGACCACGAAGATCAGCGTGTCGCCGACGTTGATGCCGGCCTGAGCGTTGCCGCCGGAGGAGTCGTAGCCGTCCGAGCCCGGCATGGCGATGGTCACCCGGCTGCCCTGGTGCTGTCCGACCAGGCCCTTCTGGAAGCCGGGTACGACCTGGGCCAGGCTGAACGAGACCGGCTGGCCGCGCTTGAACGACTGGTCGAACACCTTCCCGGTCCGCGCGTCCACCCCGTAGTAGTTCACCGTCACCATCGAGCCCGCCGCCACGACCGGCCCGGTCGACGGGATCTCCACCCGGGTCCGGGTCTTGTCGATCGCCCACGGCGCCTTGAAGCTGACCTTCGGCTCCTTGCCGTAGTCGCCTGTCACCTTGATCGCGTCCAGGTTGTCCGACGCCTTGATGCTCGGCGCCGGGCTGGCCGACGGAGTTGCCGAGCCCGCGCTGCTCGGCGCGGCAGAGGCCGACGGCGAGGTGGAGGACGCGGTCGTGGACGTGCCGCCGCAGGCGGCCAGGGCGAGTGCGGCGCAGGCCAGACCGGCGACCGCAATGCCCTTGGGGAGTGAACGCACCGAAGAACGATAGCGGTGCGGCCCAAGAGAATGGTTGCGCTCGGCTGTGGCTCCGCTGTGGGCGGCCGGCCGGTGCGGTCCTACGACTACCGGTTCGGAAGGCGTGCGCCGGCCCGGTAGCCGAGGGCCGCAGCGGCCGCCAGAGCCTCCGCCATCACCTCGGACTCGGCCCGCCGATGCTCGGCGGCGTATGTCGCCACGTCGCCGAACTCCGGCGTCACCTGCAGCACGAGACCGTCCCGATGGCCGATCTTGACCGCAACCGGGCCGCCGGGCAGTTGAATGTCGACCATCGTCCGCGGCAGCGCGTAACGACCGACGGCCTGCTCGCGGATCCCGATCGTGCTGGTCCGGGCGAGCACGACGTCCCGGGCCGCGGCTCGCTGGTCCGGCCGGACCAGCACGCTCAGCACGTGGGCCGGCCGGCCCTTCTTGGCCAGGATCGGGGTGAGCCAGGCATCGGCCGCGCCCGCGTCGAGCAGGGCGGCAAGGACCCCGGGCCAGAGCCGCGGGTCCAGGTCGTCGACGTTCGTCTCCAGGACGACCATCGGCTCGGTCACCGCTTCGGACTCGCGCGCGGAGCCCACCACCAGCCGGGTCACGTTGGCCCGGCCCGGTGTGTCCCGGCTGCCGGCTCCAACGCCGACGGTCTGAACAGTCATCGGCGGCAGCTCCGGCGCCTGGTCGGCGAGCGTGGTGATCAGGGCCGCCCCGGTCGGTGTGGTCAGCTCGCCGTCGCCGCCGGCCAGGACCGGCCAGCTGCGCGACAGCTCGAGAACCGCAGGGACCGGGACGGGGAGCCGGCCGTGCGCGGTGCGTACGCTTCCGGAGCCCAGCGCGACGGGCCCGACGAGCAGCCGGTCCAGACCGAGTGCGGCGACGCCGGCACAGACCCCGACGATGTCGGCGATCGAGTCCAGCGCGCCGACCTCGTGGAAGTGCACGTCGGACTCGGGGATGCCGTGCACCCGGGCCTCCGCCGCCGCCAGCCGGCCGAAGACGGCCAGCGCCCTGTCCCGGACCGGCTCGGCAAGCTCGGCGGCGCGCAGCATCGCCTCGATGCTCACCCAGGTGCGCGGTTCCGGGTCGTCGACCAGCGGACGTACGTCGGCCTTGATCGCCCGCAGACCGGCCCGGGTGACCTGCTCGGCGGTGATCTCGACCGAGCCCGGTATCACCCCGTCGACCGCTGTCCCGATCATTGCCAGGTCTGCGCCGGCGTCGATCAGGGCGCCGAGCAGCATGTCGCCCGCGACGCCGGCTGAGGCGTCGATCCAGCCGATCGCCCGTGGTCGGTCTTCAGTGGTCATTCTTTGAGTGGTCATTCTTTGAGTGGTCATCGTCGGCCGATGACGGTCGGATGTCGGCCGGTGAAGGCGGCCCGGGCAGGGTCAGGCACCCGGCTCCTCAGCGATCTGGGCGGCGAGGTGCCCGGCGCCGTACCCGTTGTCGATGTTGACCACGGCAACTCCGGGCGCGCAGGCGTTCAGCATGGTGAGCAGGGCGGCCAGCCCCTCGAACGCGGCGCCGTACCCGACCGAGGTCGGGACCGCGATCACCGGTGCGCTGACCAGACCGGCGACCACGCTCGGCAGCGCGCCGTCCATGCCGGCGACCACAACGATGGCGCGGGCGCTGCGGAGCAGCTCGACCTTCGCGAGGATCCGGTGCAGCCCGGCCACCCCGACGTCGACGATCAGCTCGGTGTCGCGGCCCAGGTGCCGGGCGGTGAGCATGGCCTCGCGGGCCACGGGGAGGTCGGACGTGCCGGCCGTGGCGACCACGACCAGGCCACCGGTCGGCTTCGGTGGGGTCGCCGGCCAGACCACGAGCCGGGCCTCCGGGTCGTGGTACGCGTCGGGCAGCTCGGCCAGCACCGCCGCCGCCTGCTCGGGATCGGCCCGGGTGAACAGGGTCGGCTGGCCGACCCTGCCGAGCTCGGCGGCGATCACGGCGACCTGATGGACGCTCTTGCCCGCGCAGAACACCGCCTCGGGATATCCCCGGCGCGCGGCTCGGTCCAGGTCGAGCGTCGCGATCTGGTCGAGCTCCGCCGCAGACTCAGACACCGGCGCTCCGCGTGCCGCCGATACTGAGCGCGGTGAGCGTGAACAGGCCCGACTGCAGCCCGGCGAGATCGACCACGGCATAACGGAATCCGGCCCGCCGGATGGCGGCCTGGACCTGGCTGCGGAGAGGCTCGGACACGGCCCGCGCGAGATCGTCCGCGGGCAGTTCCAGCCGGGCAAGGTCGCCATGGTGTCGAACCCGAAGCTCGGGGAACCCGAGCGCGCGGACCCCGTCCTCGGCCTGGTCGATCTGCCGGAGCTTCTCGGGGGTGACCTCCTCGCCGTGCGGGATCCGCGATGCGAGACACGGTGCGGCCGGTTTGTCGGCGCTCGACAGCCCCCAGGACCGGGCCAGCTCCCGGACGGCCCGCTTGTCGAGACCGGCGTCGGCCAGCGGCCGGAGCACCCGGTGGGTGGTGGCCGCAGCGGCACCCGGCCGGTCCGGGCGGCGCGCGTCGTCCGCGTTCTCCCCGTACGCGATCGCGGCCAGTCCGTGCTCGGCTACCAACGTGTCGTCGATCCGGGCGAACAGCTCGTCCTTGCAGTAGAAGCAGCGGTCGGCGCCGTTGGCCCGGTACTCGGGCCGCTCCCCCTCGTACGTCTCCAGCTCGACGACCTCGACCCCGATGCCGGCCGCGACCTCGTGCGCCTCCCGCCGCTCGCGGGCGGCCAGGCTCGGCGAGACGCCGAGGATCGCGACGACGCGCTCGGCCCCGAGCGTCCGGGCCGCCAGCGCCAGCAGGACCGACGAGTCCACCCCGCCGGAGAACGCCACCCCCAACCGGGAACTGCCCTGAGCGCCCGGCACCGTGCCCTGAGCCCGTGGAAGGGCACTCTCGATCACCACACCCGCACGCTCGACCTGCTCGGCGAGCTCCGGGGGAAGGGCGTCGAGTCGCGGGTCGGCCAGGCTGGTCACCGCTCCACGCTATCTCCCGTCCCGACTTGTCAGCGTCACAGCTTGCGATCGCCATCTCTCGCGCTGACAACTCGGCGGACGGAGGCGGGGACCGGGACCGAGTCGGGTACGTCGTCCTCGGCCCGCGCCTCGCCCGACACGAGGGCGAGCGGCAGGATGCCCGCCCAGACCGACCGGTCCTCGCCGTCGGCGGGATCGCTGCCGGCTCCCTTCGCCCGGACCTTCACGCTGGCCGTGGTCAGCGGCAGCCGGACCACTGTGGTGGCCGCCAGCTCCTTGCGGGTGGACGTTCGGACCTCCCGCGAGCGACCGGGCAGCAGGTGGTCGACGAGCCGGTCGAGGGTGGCCGCCTTGTCCTCCTCGGGGACCAGTTCGGGCACGCCGATGACCACCGCACAGCGGTAGTTCATCGAGTGGTCGAACGTCGACCTGGCCACCACGAGCGCGTCCAGATGGGTCACCTCGGCCGAGATCGTCGCTCCGGTCGCGCAGGCCCGGAGCAGCCCGGCGCCGGTCGAGCCGTGCAGCAGCAGCCAGTCCCCGTCCCGGGCGCAGGCGAACGGGAGGACCAGCGGGACCTCGTCGACGTCCTCGCCTCCGGGAAGCACGTCGACGTATGCCACGTGGGCGATCAGCGCCTCATCGAGGATCGCGTCCAGCGCAGCCCGGTCGAACACCTGCCGCTCCGGCAGCCGCCGGACCCTGGTCCGCTCCCCGTCCGGCAACACGTCACTCACCCACCCTCATCGCCCAGTACCGCATCCTGCCCATCCCCCATTCCGGAAAGGGTCGATCTGGTGCGGCGACACGCCGGCGCCGGCTGCCGCAGCTCGACAGTTTCCGGGAGGGTGGGCGACGGACGGCCGGGGGAACTGGGCGGACAGCCGGACCTCACAGACCGGGGCCTCGGCGCATCGACGCGATCAGCCGATCCACCCGCTCGTCGACGGCCACGAACGGGTCCTTGCAGAGCACGGTCCGCTGGGCCTGGTCGTTCAGCTTCAGGTGCACCCAGTCGACGGTGTAGTCGTTCCGGCCCTCCTGGGCCGCCTTGATGAAGTCGCCGCGGAGCTTCGCCCGGGTGGTCTGCGGCGGCACGATCTTGGCCCGGAAGATCGCCGGGTCCGTGGTCGCCCGGGCAGCGAGCCCCCGCGCCTCCATCAGCCCGAACACCCCCCGGTTGCGCCGGATGTCGTGGTACGCCAGATCCAGCTGGGCGATCCGCGGATCCGCCAGGCTCAGGTTGTGCTTCGCCGAGTAGCGCTCCAGCAGCCGGTACTTGATCGCCCAGTCGATCTCGGTGTCGACCAGGCCGAGCTTGTCCTCGGCAACGGCCCGCAGCGTACGTTCCCAGAGGTCCAGCACCCGGTCGATGCTCGGCGTGCCGAGCCCTTCCCGGCGGACGAACTCCGACACCTTCTCGTAGTACTCGGTCTGCAGCTCCAGCGCCGAGATCTTCCGGCCGTTCGCCAGCGCGACGGTGACCCGGCCGGTCCGGTCCCGGCTCATGTCCCGGATGGCCCGGATCGGGTTGTCCAGGTTGAAGTCCCGCATCGGTACGCCGGCCTCGATCAGCCGCAGCACCAGCTCAGCGCTGCCCACCTTGAGCAACGTCGTGGTCTCGGACATGTTCGAGTCGCCGACGATCACGTGCAGCCGGCGGTAGCGCTCGGGGTCGGCGTGCGGCTCGTCGCGGGTGTTGATGATCGGCCGGCTCCGGGTGGTCGCCGAGGACACCGACTCCCAGATGTGCTCGGCCCGCTGGCTGACGCTGTATTCCGCTCCGCGCGCCGTGTGCAGGATCTTGCCGGCGCCGCAGATCAGCTGCCGCGACACCAGGAACGGCACCAGCACGTCGGTGATCTTGGCGAACTCACCGACCCGCGAGATCAGATAGTTCTCATGGCAGCCGTAGCTGTTGCCGTGGCTGTCGGTGTTGTTCTTGAACAGGTAGATGTCGCCGCTGATCCCCTCGCTGGCCAGCCGCTGCTCGGCGTCGACGATCAGGTCTTCGAGGATCCGCTCGCCGGCCCGGTCGTGGTTGATCAGCTGGATCAGGTCGTCGCACTCCGCCGTCGCGTACTCCGGGTGCGAGCCCACGTCGAGATAGATCCGGGATCCGTTGCGCAGGAACACGTTGCTGCTCCGGCCCCAGGTGACGACCCGGCGGAACAGATAGCGGGCCACCTCGTCCGGGGTCAGCCGGCGCGCGCCGCCCGAGGTGCACGCGACGCCGTACTCGGTCTCCAGACCGAAGATCCGCCGATCCACGCCACACTCTCCTCTGCTGCCCGTCAGCGCTCGGTCAGGTCCAGCAACTCGCCCAGTTCCTCGCGGGTGAGTTCGCGCAGCTCGCCCGACTTGAGGCGGCCGAGCCGGACCGGCCCGATCGCGGTTCTACTGAGCTTGCGGACCGGGTGCCCGACCGCGTCCATCGTACGGCGCACGATCCGGTTCCGGCCTTCGTTCAACGTGACCGTGACGAGGGCCTTGTCGGCGGTACTGGAGACGAGCTTGACCCGGCTGAACTGCACCGGTCCGTCGTCCAGCCTCACCCCGTCGCGCAGCCGCTTCAGCGTCCGCGCGTTCGGTACGCCCTCGACCTCGGCCAGATAGGTCTTCGGCACCTCGTACGAGGGGTGCGCCAGCTTCTGCGCGAACTCGCCGTCATTGGTCAGGATGATCAGACCCTCGGTATCGGTGTCCAGCCGGCCGACGTGGAACAGCCGCTCCCGGCGTTCGCTGAGGAAGTCGGTGAGATCGCGCCGACCCTCTGGGTCCTCCAGGGTCGAGACCACGCCCTTCGGCTTGTTCAGCACGAGATAGACGTGCCGACGCGGCGGCGGGATCCGGGAGCCGTCGACCCGGATGGTGTCCCGTTCCGGATCGACCCGCAGCCCCTGCTCCAGCACCATCCGGCCGTTCACCTCGACCCGGCCGTTGCTGATCAACTGCTCGCAGGCCCGCCGCGACCCGATCCCGGCCGCGGCCAGCACCTTCTGCAGCCGGACACCCTCGGTGTCCTCGACGAACTCGTCCTCACTCATGGGGTTCAGTGTGGTCGGTCACCGGACGAAAGCTCGGGCCGGCTCGGCGAGCCGGCTCAGTTCCGCCTCCAGCTCGTCCACCTCGGGCAGGTGTGGCGCGAGCGGTGGCAGCTCGTCCAGCGTGCGTAGGCCCATCCGCTCCAGGAAGTAGCTGGTCGTCCCGAACAGCACCGCCCCGGACACCTCGTCGGCCCCGGTCTCCTCGACGAGCCCCCGGTCAGCAGGGTCTTCATCACGCCGTCGACGTTCACCCCGCGGACGGCCGATACGCGGGCGCGCGAGATCGGCTGCTGATAGGCGACCACCGCCAGGGTCTCCAGACCGGCCTGGGAGAGCTTGGACTCGCGGCCCTCGAGGACGTACGCAGTGATCAGCTCGGCGTGCTCCTCGCGCGTGTAGTAGCGCCAGCCGCCGCCCAGCTCACGCAGCTCGAAGCCGCGACCGGTCTCGTCGTAGAACGCGACCAGCTCCAGCAGGGTCTCGTGCACGACCGGCACCGGTACCTCGAGTGCGGCCGCCAGCGTCAGCTCGCTCAGCGGCTCCTCGGCCAGCAGCAGCAGCGCCTCCAGCGCGCCGGCCACGTTGTCGGTCACTCGCTCGTCCCTTCGTCCTGACCAGCCGAGGCCGCCGCCTCGTCGAACTCGTCGGAGATATCCAGCTCGCCGGCGTCGGACCCGGTCCAGCGGATGGTCAGCTCGCCGAGCGGGGTCAGCTGGTCGAACGCGACCGCCGCCTCCCGGAACAGCTCCAGCAGCGCGAGAAATCGGCAGACCGTGGTCAGCACGTCGGGGGCATCGCCGGTCAGCGCACGAAAGGTGACGGTCCCGGACCGGCGGAGCCGGTCGACGACCAACGCGGCCTGCTCGCGTACGCTCACGGCCGGCGCGTGCAGGTGGGCCAGGGACAAGACGTCGGCCTGCTTCGGGGTGAGGGCCTTGGCGGCGATCGCCGCGAATCGCTCGGGGCTGACCGCGATCGTCAGCTCGGGCGCCAGCCGGGCGAACCGCGGCTCCAGCCCGACATCGCGCGGGAACCGCCGGCCCTGACGGGTCAACGAGTCGGCCAGATAGGCGGCCACCTGCTTGTACGCCCGGTACTGCAGCAACCGGGCGAACAGCAGGTCCCGCGCCTCCAGCAGCGCCAGGTCCTCGGCGTCGTCGACCTCCCCGGACGGGATCAGCCGGGCCGCTTTGAGGTCGAGCAGGGTGGCCGCGACGACGATGAACTGGCTGGTCTGATCCAGGTCCCAGTCCGCGCCGGCCGCCTTGATGTGGGCGATGAACTCGTCGGTGACGCTCGACAGCGACACCTCGGTGACGTCCAGCTTGTGCCGCGAGATCAGCTGCAGCAGCAGGTCGAACGGTCCCTCGAAGTTGTCGAGGTGCACGCGGAAGACGTTCGCGTCCTCCGCCATCGGGTGCTGCTGAACCGGTTCGGGCATGGTGAGGACCACCACGCTACGACAGCCTCCGGACGAGCTGGGACTCCTCGCCCGCGGCCTCGAAGTCCGCCAGCGTCGCGGCGATCGCCTCCCGGACGATCCGGCCCCGGTCGACCGCGAGACCGTGCCGGGCGCGCAGCTCCAATCGGGCGCGCTCCAGGGCGAGCAGCTCGTCGGACGAGACGTACACCGTGATCTTCTCGTCGTGCCGGACCCGTCCGGTTCCGCCGGCCGACTTCTCGGCGGACTCCTCGGCCGACTGCTGGACCGCCGCCAGGCCCGGCGGCTCGGACGGTGCGTCGAAGTCGTGGGTCGGCCGGAACAGCTCCGAGGCGCCGGGCAGGCTCACGCGCCGGGGCACCGGGCGAGCACCTCCCGCGCCAGCATCCGGTACGAGCTCGCGCCCGGTGAGCTCGACGCGTACGTCGTGATCGGCTCCCCGGCTACGGTGGTCTCCGGGAACTTGATGGTCCGCCGGATGACGGTATGGAACACCTCGTCGCCGAACGCCTGGACCACTCGCTCCAGGACCTCGCGGCCGTGCAGGGTGCGCGGGTCGTACATCGTGCCGAGGATGCCGAGGATCTCCAGCTGCGGGTTGAGCCGGTCCTGGACCTTGGCGATCGTGTCGGTCAGCAGCACGATGCCGCGCAGCGCGAAGTACTCGCACTCCAGCGGCATGATCACCCGGTCGGCAGCGGTCAGCGCGTTGATGGTGAGCAGCCCGAGCGAGGGCGCGCAGTCGATCAGGATGATGTCGTAGCGGTCCTTCACCTTCTCCAGAACCCGCAGCAGGGTCTGCTCGCGGGCGACCTCGGACACCAGCTGGACCTCGGCGGCGGACAGGTCGATGTTGCTGGGCAGGACGTCCATGCCATCGACCGGGCTGCGCGTGATCACCTCGTCGACGGTCACGTCGCGGCTGAGCAGCAGGTTGTAGATGCTGTGCTCCAGCGTGTGCGGGTTCACCCCGAGCCCGACCGACAGCGAACCCTGCGGATCGAAGTCCACCAGCAGGACGCGGCGCCCGGTCTCCGCGAGCGTGGCGCCGAGGTTGATGGTCGTCGTGGTCTTGCCGACGCCGCCCTTCTGATTGCACATCGCGATCACCAGCGCGGGGCCGGTCGTCGTCCGCGGTCCCGGCTCCGGCAGGTCCGGCCAGGGTCGGCCGGTGGGTCCCAGTTCTGGTTTTGCGGCGGCGACCGGCTCGACGGTCGGCTCGTTGGGACGCTCCTCGACGGCGATCGAGCCGCCGTAGTCCGGCAGCCCTACGTCGGAATAGTCCTGATGGTCCATGCGATCTCCCTGGGAGTACGTCGGCACGTCGCGGGCGGGGAAGGCCTGGTGACGTCGCGAGCGTAGATCGCCCGGCCCGGCGTACCCTTCCGGCGCGCCGGGAAAAGTCGACAAATCTCCTGGCCTGCGCCGGCTCGCTCCCACACCGACGGTCGGATGTCGCCCAACGACCTCGCGCGGCCGGAAAGACACCCGGAAAACGCTATCCCGCACAACCTCGGGTCGATCCGCGACAAGCGTCGCGTCCGCTCAGTCGGGGAGCCGGTCGAGCAGCCAGCCCGGGCGTCGGGTGCCGGCGCCGATTGCCTCGACGCGAGCGATCAGGCCGCGATCGGCGGTCACCACCACGACCCGAAGTCCGTCGGCCGCCAGCTGCTCCACGGCCCCGACAATTGCGTCGTCACCCGACCCGCCGGCATGCACCACCTCGACGGCCGCACCCGTGGTCTCCGCTACGCCGGCCCTGGCGCGCCCCTCGAGCACCAGCACGATGTGCGGACCGAGACGCTCCGCCGCGGTCAGCCGGTGGTAGAGCCGCGCGGCGGCACCGGCCCGGTCCCGCCACCAGCCGTCGGGCCGCGAGCCGACGACGTTCGCCGCATCCACCACGAGTACGTCGGACGGCCGGGCGTCCTCCGGATGCGGGCTGCTCACCAAGCCAGTCGAGCACACCGCCGACCAGCGCGCCGGCCGGCCTCGTGTCGCTCAGCGACCCCGCAACGCCGAAATGCACTCGGAAAACGCTATTCGGCGAGTTCTCGGGTCGATCAGCGACAAGCAGCGCCGCAGCCGAGCCGGCCCGCGCGGTCCGGCGGTCTCAGTCGAGGCCGTCGGGCACGTTCTCGTCGAGGTCGGCGAGCCAGACCGCCGCGTTCCCGTCCGACGGCGCCCGCCAGTCCCCGCGCGGGCTGAGCGAGCCCCCGTGCGAGACCTTCGGACCGTTCGGCATCGCGGACCGCTTGAACTGGGCGAAGCCGAAGAACCGCTTCACGAACACGGTCAGCCAACCCCGGATGGCCCCCAGGTCGTACGCCCGCCGACGCTCGTCCGGGAAACCCACCGGCCACGGCCCGTCCTCCACCGAGTGCCAGGCGTGCCAGGCCAGGAACGCGATCTTCGACGGCCGGAACCCGAATCTCAACGTATAGAACAGGTTGAAGTCCTGGAGCTCGTACGGGCCCACGGCCTTCTCCGTGCTCTGCGGCACCTCGCCCGGCTTGACCGGGATCAGCTCGGGCGAGATTTCGGCGTTGACGATCGAGGTGAGCACCTCCGACACCTCGCCGGCGAACACCTCCAGCCCGCTGACCCACCTGATCAGGTGCTGGATCAGGGTCTTCGGCACGCCGCCGTTGACGTTGTAGTGCGACATCTGGTCGCCGACCCCGTACGTGCTCCAGCCCAGCGCGAGCTCCGACAGGTCACCGGTGCCCAGCACGATCCCGCTGCGCTGATTGGCCAGCCGGAACAGGTAGTCGGTCCGCAGCCCGGCCTGGACGTTCTCGAACGTGACGTCGTACACCTCCTCGCCGCGGGCGAACGGATGGTCGAGGTCGGCCAGCAACTGCCGGGCGGCGGGCCGGATGTCCAGCTCGGTCGCCGTGATGCCCAAGGCGCGCATCAACCGCCAGGCATTCGACTTCGACGCGTCGCCGGTCGCGAAGCCCGGCATGGTGTAGCCGAGGATGTTGGTCCGGGGCAGCCCGAGCAGATCCATCGCCCGCGCGGCGACGATCAGCGCGTGGGTCGAGTCCAGCCCGCCCGACACCCCGATCACCACCTTCTCGGTGTGGATCGCCCGCAGCCGCTGGGCGAGCCCGTCGACCTGGATGTTGTACGCCTCGTAGCAGTCCTGAGCCAGCCGGGCCTCGTCCGCCGGCACGAACGGGAACCGCTCGACCACCCGGCGTAGGCCGAGATCGCCGTCCGGCGGGTCCAGCTCGAACGCGATCGTCCGGTAGGCCGGGCCGCCGGGAAAGACCACTCGCCGGTTGTCCTCGAACGTCCCCTGCCGGGTCCGCTCCTGACGCAGCAGGTCCAGGTCGACGTCGGCGACGGTCAGCTGTGGGTCATCCTCGAAGCGTGCCCCCTGGGCGAGCTCCAGACCGTTCTCGAAGATGCTGGTCTGGCCGTCCCAGGACAGGTCGGTGGTGGACTCGCCCTGGCCGGCCGCGGCGTACAGATAGGCGGCCAGGCAGCGCATCGACTGGGTTCGGGCCAGCACGCTGCGGGTGTCGGCCCGGCCGATGGTGATCGGGCTGCCGGAGAGGTTCACCAGTACGGTCGCCCCGGCTAGCGCCAGCCCGCTGGACGGCGGGACCGGGACGAACATGTCCTCGCAGATCTCCACCCCGACCACCAAGCCGGGTACGTCCGCGGCCGCGAACAGCAGGTCGGTCCCGAACGCGACCCGCTCCCCCGCTACCTCGATCGTCTGGCCCACGATCCCGTCGCCGGAGGCGAACTGTCGCCGCTCGTAGAACTCCCGGTAGTTCGGCAGATGGATCTTCGGGACCACGCCGAGCACCCGGCCGCGGTGGATCACCACCGCGGTGTTGAACAGCCGCCCGCCCTGGCGCAGCGGTGCGCCGACGATCAACACCGGCATCAGGTCCGCACTCGCGGCCACGACGTCGCCGAGGCCGGCCTGGACCGCGTCCAGCACCGCGTCCTGGCCGAACAGGTCCTCGATCGCGTACCCGGTCAGCGCCAGCTCGGGAAACACGGCCACGGCGACGCCGTCGTCGGACAACAGGCGCGCGACATCCACCACGCCGGCCGCGTTGCGGAGCGGATCGGCAACGTACACGTCGGCCGTGCACGCGGCGACCCGGGCGAAGCCGTGAGCGTAGAGAGACGGGAACGACATGCCACCCATCTTCGCGGGTCTCATCGGGCCCGCGGATGGGCGGCCAGATACACCTCGCGCAGATGGTCGACGGTGACCAACGTGTAGAGCTGGGTGGTGGTCACCGAGGCGTGGCCGAGCAGCTCCTGCACCACGCGTACGTCGGCGCCACCGTCCAGCAGATGGGTCGCGTACGAGTGCCGCAGGGTGTGCGGCGACACCTCCGTCGCGATGCCGGCCCGCCGGGCCGCGGTCTGCACGATCGCCCACGCGCTCTGCCGGGACAGCCGCGACCCGCGCGAGTTCAGGAACAGGGCCGGCGTGCTGAGCCTCCCGATAATGGGGCCGCGGCCGGCCAACGTCGGCCGGGCCCTGACGAGGTAGTTCACCAGTGCCGCCCGCGCATAGGAGCCCAGCGGAACCACCCGCTGTTTGCTCCCCTTGCCGAGCAGCCGCAGCGCGACCCGCTCCTCCGGGTCGCTGTCCAAGACCCGGGCCACGTCGTCCACGTCCAGCCCGGTCGCCTCGCTGATCCGGGCCCCGGTGCCGTACAGCAGCTCCAGCAGCGCCTGATCCCGCAGCCCCAGCTCGCCGTTCACATCGGGCGTGTCGAGCATCGCCTGGACCTGATCGAGCTGCAGCGCCTTCGGCAGCCGCTTCGGCGGTCGCGGCGGATGGATCACCCGGGCCGGATCCTGCTCACTCGCCCGGTCCTCGAGCGCGAACCGGTGCAGCCCACGGACCACTACGACGGCGCGCGCGACGCTCGCGTTGGCCAGCGGCGCACGCTCCCAGCCCTCGCCGTCGGCCGCGGGCCGCCCGGCGTGCAGGTCCGCGGCGAAGTCCGACACCTGCCGGCTGTCGATCGAGTCCAGGTCGGTGATCCCGCGACCGGCCAGGAACGCGGTGTATTTCGCGAGGTCTCGGCGATACGCCGCCTGGGTATGCGGCGACGCCCCACGCTCGACCCGGAGGTGGGTCAGATAGCCCTCGACCGCCTCCGCCACGCCGGTCAGGCCAGCACCTCGGCCAGCGGGCGGTACGGCAACCCATGCGCATGCGCGACGTGCGCGTTGGTGAGCTGTCCGTCGTGGGTGTTCAGCCCGAGGGCCAGCACCGGATCGGCCCTCAACGCGCTCTTCCAGCCGCGATCGGCCAGCCGAAGCAGATACGGCAGCGTGACGTTCGTCAGCGCGTACGTCGACGTGTGCGGCACCGCGCCCGGCATGTTCGCGACGCAGTAGAACACCGACCCGTGCACCCGGTACGTCGGGTCGTCGTGGGTGGTCGGCCGGCTGTCGGCGAAGCACCCGCCCTGGTCGATCGCGATGTCGACCAGCACGCTGCCCGGCTTCATCCGCGCGACCAGCGCGTTGTCGATCAGCATCGGCGCCCGCGCGCCCGGCACCAGGATCGCGCCGATCACCAGGTCCGCATCCAGCACGGCCCGCTCGACCTCGTACGTGTTCGAGGTGACGGTCTGCAGATGTCCGCGGTAGATCTTGTCTGCCTCGCGCAGTTTGTCCACATCGGTATCCAGCAGCAGCACCTCGGCCTGCATGCCGAGCGCGATCGCGGCGGCGTTCATTCCGGCGACGCCCGCACCGATCACCACGACCTTGGCCGCGTGGACGCCGGAGACGCCGCCCATCAGCGTGCCGCGACCGCCGCCGTGCCGCATCAGGTGGTACGCGCCGACCTGAGCCGCGAGCCGACCCGCGACCTCGCTCATCGGAGCCAGCAACGGCAGCGTGCCGCCGGGCAGCTGCACCGTCTCGTACGCGATCCCGGTCACCCCGCGCTCCAGCAGCGCGCGCGTGCAGTCCCGCCCTGCGGCCAGGTGCAGATAGGTGAACAGCACCTGCCCTTCGCGCAGCCGCTCGTACTCGGGGGCGACCGGCTCCTTGACCTTGACGATCAGCTCGGCTGCTGCCCAGACCTGATCATGACCGGCGGCGATCGTGGCACCGGCGGCCGCGTACTCCTCGTCGGTGATCGAGGAGCCGAGCCCGGCACCGGTCTCGACCAGCACCCGGTGCCCGTGCCGGACCAGCTCGTGCGCACCGGCCGGTGTCAGCGCCACCCGGTACTCGTGGTTCTTGACCTCGCTCGGCACGCCGACCAGCATCTTCGGAGCATAGTGCCGAAGGTTGCTCGAATGAGATCAGAAGTCGGCGGCGCCGCGAGCGCGCCGAACGATCAGTTGGGCAACCACCAGGTTCGGTACCCAGCAGAGCCAGGCGATCACCGGGTACGCGGTCGCGTACGACAGACCGCCGATCAGGGCGGCCGGCAGATAGATCCGCAGCGTCACGGCGGCCAGGGTCAGCGCGAAGGAGCGGATCATCCAACGCTGGTGGGTTCGGAAGTCCCGGCGCTTGACGGCGACCAGCGCGGTGATCGTGCACCCCAGCCAACACAACGCCAGCGCCAGGAAACCGGCCCCGGCTACCAGTCCGGCGGTGCTGAACAGCGCAATCGCGGCCGCGGCCAGGCCGCCGACCAGACAGGCGGTGATGTACACGCCACCGATCACGTGGTGCGCCACCGGGAAGCGCCGACGCAGCGGCCGGAGGAACTGGAACGGCCCCGTGATCAGGGCGAAGGCCGAGGCGGTGATGTGCGTCCGCAGCCCGAGCGCGGTCGGGAAGTGGTTGCCGGCGACGTCGGCGGGCACGAACCGGAACCCGGTCACCACCAGGAACAGCGCGTACCCCCCGACCAGCAGCGCGAGCACGGTCATCGTCCCCCAGCCGATCCGGCGGCCGACGGGGTGCGGCGGGAACGGTCCGGCAGGTGCGGTCGGCGCGCTCGCGGAAGTGATCATGCCCTGGATGCTGCCGGGCGGATCATTGCCACCGCATCGACGAACCCCCGGACCCACCCCCCACCCCCGAGTTGCCAGCGTTAGGGATGGCTGGAGCGATCCCTGACGCTGACAACTCGGGGGTCGTAGGGTGGGTCGGGTCGCGGGGTCAGTCAGCAGGGCGCTCGCAGAAGGTGAGCCGGTTGCCGAACCCGTCCTGCACGGTGACGTTCAGCCCCCACGGCTCGCTCTCCAGTCCGGGTCGGTAGTACTTGTAGTTCTTGTCCAGCAGCTCTTGGTGGAAGTCCCGGATGCCGGTCATCTCGCAGAACACCGCGGAGCCGGGGGTGCCGTCGCCGTGGTGCTCGCTCAGGTGCAGGAGCAGGTCGCCCCGGCTGACCTGGGCGTACAACGGCGCGTTGTCGTCGTACCGGTGCTCCCAGTCGAGGCTGAAGCCGAGGAAGTCCAGATAGAACTCACGCGCCTTGGCCTCGTCGAAGATGCGGAGCACCGGGATCGCTCGCGCGAAGGTGATCACCCGGCCGAGTCTGCCACTCGGCAGCACGCCGCTCACACTCAGTCGCGGAGGGGGATGCCGCGCGCGTCGGTGCGGAAACTTGCGCTGCCCGACAAGATCATGATCCCTTCGATCAGGGCCCAGATCCACACCGCGGTCGCCAGGATCCCGAGCGACAGCAGCGTGACCAGCAGCTGGATCACCGCGATACCCGTCCGGCCCAGGTAGAAGTTGTGGATGCCGAGCGCGCCGAGGAAGATGCCGAGCAGTCCGGCCGCCATCCGCGACTTCTGCGGGTACGCGTACACCGGGCCGGCGATAGACCGGGACCCGAATAGACCGGCGCGGGTTGAGACGAGTAGTCCGGCACGGGTCGGGGCGGCTGCCCGTACGGCTGGAGCGCCGTGTTCGGCGGCGGCGGATACGGCTGATAGGTCGCCGGCTCCTGCTGCGGCACGTACGGCGAGGGCGGGTACGTCGGGAACGGCTGGGTCGGGTCGGACCCGCTGGGGTCCGGGCCGGAGCCCGGATACTGCTGCGACATGTCGATCACCCTCGGTAGTCGCGTGCCCACTGGATCAGAGCTGACCCATCAGCACATTATTCCGCCGACCTGGCACGTTTCGCTCGCGAACGATCAATCCTCGCCGCTCGACCGGTCCAGCACCAACCGGGCAGCCAGCACGCCGCTGACCATCGTCGGGTTGTGCAGCTCGCCGGCCAGCACGGCGTCGACCAGGTCGTCCAGAGCCGCCCAGCTGAGCTCGATCTCGATCTCCTCGCCCTCCTTGACGAAGCCGTCGGGAGCGTCCACCGGCGCAAGGTCGCGAGCCAGGAACAGCCGGAGCCGCTCGCCGATGATCCCCGGCGTGGTGAACAGGTCGACCAGCGGCTGCCAGGAGCCGGCGACCAGCCCGACCTCCTCGGCGAGCTCGCGCTTCGCCGCGGCCAGCGGATCCTCGCCGGGCTTGTCCAGCAGCCCGGCCGGCGGCTCGATCAGCCGGTGCCGGACCGGGTGCCGGTACTGCCGGATCACCGCGACCCGCTCGGCATCGTCGAGGGCGATGATGCCGACCGCGCCCGGGTGCTTCAGGTATTCCCGGCTCAGGGTGCTCCCGTCAGGGGCCAGGATGTCGTCCTGCAGCAGGCTGGTGAACTTGCCCGACCCGAGCACCCGTTCGGCGACCACCGACCAGTCGGCCGGCTCGTCGCGCAGCTCCGCGCGCTCGAGAACCCGCCGCCCGGTGACCGATCCGGGGCTGACCGACTCGCGGGGCTCACCGGGTCCCGTCGACCGGCAGCCGGGTGGCGAGGCTCCGGTCCAGCGCGGCTTCGACCAACCCGACGAACAGCGGGTGCGGACGGGTCGGACGCGACTTCAGCTCGGGGTGTGCCTGGGTCGCCACGAAGTACGGGTGCACCTCGGTCGGCAGCTCGACGAACTCGACGAGCCGGGCGTCCGGGGACGTACCGCTGATCACCAGACCGGCGTCCTCCAGCTGCTGGCGGTACGCGTTGTTCACCTCGTAGCGGTGCCGGTGCCGCTCGCTGACCCGGCCCTGGCCGTACCGCTTGGCGACCAGCGAGCCGCCGACCAGCTCGGCGGGATAGGCACCGAGCCGCATCGAGCCGCCCAGGTCGCCGTCGCCCGGAGACGATCGCGATCTGCTCGGCCATCGTGGCGATCACCGGGTGCGGGGTGTCCGGGTTGAACTCCGACGAGTCGGCGCCGTCCAGGCCGGCGAGGTGCCGGGCCACCTCGATCACCATGCACTGCAGGCCGAGGCACAGCCCGAGGATCGGGATCTGGTGCTCGCGGGCGTACCGGATGGCGCCGACCTTGCCCTCCACCCCGCGGATCCCGAATCCGCCCGGGATGCAGACACCGTCGACGTGGCCGAGCACGCGGGCAGCGCCCTCGGCGGTCTCGCACTCGTCCGACGGCACCCAGCGGACGTTGACCCGGGCCCGGTTCGCGAAGCCGCCGGCACGCAGCGCCTCGACCACCGAGAGGTACGCGTCGGGCAGGTCGACGTACTTGCCGACCAGCGCGATGGTCACCTCCTCCTTCGGCTTGTGCACCCGGTCGAGCAGCTCGTTCCAGACGGTCCAGTCGACGTCGCGGAACGGCAGGTCGAGCCGGCGGACGACGTACGCGTCCAGGCCCTCGGAGTGCAGCATCTTCGGCAGGTCGTAGATGCTCGGTACGTCGGTGTTCTCGATCACCGCCTCGACGTCGACGTCGCACATCAGCGAGATCTTGCGCTTCACCGACGCCGGGATCTCCCGGTCGCAGCGGCAGACGATCGCGTCCGGCTGGATGCCGACCTGGCGCAGTGCGGCGACCGAGTGCTGCGTCGGCTTGGTCTTCAGCTCACCGCTCGGCCCGATGTAGGGGATCAGCGAGACGTGCACGAAGAACACGTTCTCCCGACCGACGTCGTGCCGGACCTGGCGGGCGGCCTCGAGGAACGGCAGCGACTCGATGTCGCCGACCGTGCCGCCGATCTCGTGGATCACCACGTCGACGTCGGGACCACCGATCCCGATCATCAGGTCCTTGATCTCGTTGGTGATGTGCGGGATCACCTGGACCGTGTCGCCGAGGTAGTCGCCCGCGCCGCTCCTTGGCGATCACCGAGCTGTAGACCTTGCCGGTCGTCACGTTGGCGTCGGCGCGTCAGGTTCACGTCGAGGAAACGCTCGTAGTGGCCGACGTCGAGGTCGGTCTCCGCGCCGTCCTCGGTGACGAACACCTCGCCGTGCTGGAACGGGTTCATCGTGCCCGGGTCGACGTTCAGGTACGGGTCGAGTTTCTGCATGGTGACCCGGAGACCCCGGGCCACGAGGAGGCTGCCGAGGCTGGACGCCGTCAGCCCCTTGCCGAGCGAGGAGGCGACCCCGCCGGTGACGAATAGATGCTTGGTCGTTTTCGCGCGCGGTCCCACGGGCCTCCAGCCTATCCGGCGCGGGCCGTCATGCCGAACTCGGCACACCGGGGCGCATCGATCGGGATCCCCGAGAGCCACCGGCAGCCGTGCTGCCTAGAGTTCGGCCATGGGGACCCCCGATCCGGCCGTGTCTCTGTTCTGGATCGCGCTGTGTGCCGTGGTCGCGCCGCTGCTGGCGGGTCTGGTGCCGCGCCGGTTGCTGCCCGAGGTCGTCCTGCTGCTGGTCTTCGGGGTGCTGATCGGGCCCAACGTGCTCGGGCTGGCCACCACCGACGAGGCCATCGGCCTGCTCCGCGAGCTCGGCCTCGGCATGCTGTTCCTGCTGGCCGGCTACGAGCTCGAGCTCAAGGAGCTGACCGGTCGGGGCGGTCGCCGGGCACTGACGACCTGGCTGATCTGTCTGGCGCTGGCATTCGTGGCCGTCTGGCTCGTCGGGCTGTCCGGGGCCGTCCATGCCGAGGTAGCCGTCGCCATCGCCCTCACCTCGACCGCGCTCGGCACACTGCTGCCGATTCTCAAGGACGCCGGGATGCTGGGCAGCCCGTTCGGGGGCGCCGTGTTGAACCACGGAGCGTTCGGCGAGCTGGGCCCGGTGGTGGCGATGGCGGTCCTGCTCAGTGCTCGGCGGCCCGGGATCTCGATCGTCGTACTGGCCGCGTTCGCAGTGCTGGCGGTGGTGATGACACTGCCGTGGACGCGGCTGCGGCACGGCACGACACGGGTGATGCAACTGATCAGGGCCGGCTCGGAGACCACCGGGCAGACCACCGTCCGACTGACCGTGCTGCTGCTGGTGGCGCTGCTCGTGCTGGCCGGTGCGTTCCAGCTCGACTCGGTGCTCGGCGCGTTCGCCGCCGGGTTCATCCTGCGGCGGGCGCTTGCCGGACGGCGACGAGCAGTTCGAGCACAAGCTGAACGGGCTGGCCTTCGGCTTCTTGATCCCGGTCTTCTTCGTCACCTCCGGGATGGCGATCGACCCGGCCGCGGTCGCCGCCCATCCGCTCGGCCTGGTCGCCTTCGTGGTGATGATCATGCTGGTCCGCGGCGTCCCGGTGTACGTCGCCGGCCGGCTGCAGCGCAACCCGCTGACCGGCGAGCGGCAGTTCGACACCCGGGACAGCGTCCGGCTCGGGCTGTACGGCGCCACCGGCCTGCCGATCATCGTCGCGGTCACCACTACCGCGGTGAACGCCGGCCAGATGAGCGCCGGCAACGCCTCGCTGCTGGTCGCCGGCGGCGCCGTCACCGTGCTCGCCCTGCCGATGACCGCCACGCTGCTGGCCAGGTCTGCCGATTCGCGCCCGCTCCACACCTGAAGCCGCCGCCCGGCCCAACCGCCCGCCCAACCGGGCCCGCCCAACCGGCCGCCGACCGACGTCCTCGCGTCCGATCCCCACCTGGCGCATCGTCGGGGCACTTCGCGCACCGGCGCCGGTGCGCGGAGTGGCCCGACGATGCGCCAAATGGGGAGGGCGGCTAGGCGATCCATGCCGGGCGCAGCCGAAGGGGAACCCGGCCGGCCGGCGGATCAGGCAGAACGGTCAGGCCGAGCGGAGATGGGTCGGCATGGCGAGCGCGCCGGACGGCAGTTCGTCGCGGTTCCTCCTCGAGCTCGGCCAGGCCGCGCCAGCCCTCGACCCGGAGCCCGAACTTGCGGACCAGCCGATCGGTGAACGGCGACTCCGACAGTCGGGCCAGCCGCAGCCGGTGGCGCGCCCCGCACCACCTCGATCTCCATCCCGGGCCGGAACTCGACGCTCCGCCGCCCGTCGCAGGTGATCAGCCCGCTCGTCGTCGACGCGGCGAGCAGCTCGACCACGACGACCGAGCTCGGCCCCAGCACCAGCGGCCGGGCGAACAACGCGTGGGCGCTCAGCGGCACGACCAGGAACGCGTCGACGCCCGGCCAGATCACCGGACCGCCGGCCGAGAACGCGTACGCCGTCGAGCCGGTCGGCGTCGCCACCAGCATGCCGTCGCAGGCCCAGCGGGACAGCGGACGCCCGTCCACCTCGACCAGCAGCTCGACCATCCGCTCGCGGGCGGCCTTCTCGATCGAGACCTCGTTGATCGCGTACGAGCACCAGACCGGTTCGCCGTCCTCGCGCACGGTCACCTCGATGGTGAACCGCTCCTCCACGCTGTACGAGCAGGCGACCACATGCGCCACGATGTTGTCGATCTCGCTCGACTCGGCCTCCGCCAGGAACCCGACATGGCCGAGGTTCACTCCCAGCAACGGGATGTCGGAGCTCATCACCCACTCCGCGCCGCGCAGGATCGTCCCGTCGCCGCCCAGCACGACCATCAGCTCGAACGGCAGCGGTTCGGTCGTCGACAGCTCGGCGTCCTCGGTCTGCGGCGGCTCCAGCTCGCCGATCTGCCGACCCAGCCGCTTCTCCAGGATCGGCCGGTCCTCGGCCGGTACGGCGGCCTCCAGGCCCGCGGCCAGCAGCCCACCCGACCAGCCGGGTGGCGGCGTCGATCGCCTCCGGCCGGCCCATATGGGTCAGTACCGCGACCCGCCGCGCGCACGCGGGTCCGAGCGACGATCCGGTCGGCAGCGAGGTCACCGGGCCAGCATAGGAGGCCACGGTCGGCCGGAGCGCCTCAGCCGAACTCGACCCCGGCGTACGCGTCGTCCCCGGCCACCGGCCCACCCCGCAGCCAGACGAAGAACTCGACGTTGCCGCTCGGTCCCGGGTGCCGGCTGCGGACGCAGCGCCGGAGCCCCCAGCCCAGCTCGGCGGCGGCAGCGACCACGCCCTCGACCGCCTGGCGGCGCAGAGCCGGATCGCGGACGACGCCGTTCTTGCCGAGCCGGCTCCGGCCGACCTCGAACTGCGGCTTGACCAGCAGCAGTACGTCGGCAACCGGGTCCGCGACGGTGACCAGCCGGGGCAGCACGAGACCGAGCGGGATGAACGACAGATCGCCGACGATCACCCGCACGGGCTCGTCGTCGAGCTCCGCAAGGGTCAGTTCGCGGAGGTTGGTCTGCTCCCGGACCACGACCCGCGGGTCGCGGCGCAGCGCCGGGGCGAGCTGATCGGTACCGACGTCGACCGCGTACACCGGCCGACAGCCGCGTTCCAGCAGCACCTGGGTAAAGCCGCCGGTCGACGCGCCGGCGTCCAGCGCCCGGCCACCGAGCTCGAGACCGAGGTCGTCCAGGGCTCCGATCAGCTTGTGGGCGCCCCGGGACACGTACCGGTCGGGGTCGGCGACCTCGAGTCGATCGTCCGCGTCGACCGTGGTGGCCGGCCGCCGGACGACCGTTCCGTTCAGCCGGACCTGACCGTCGGCGATCAGTTGCTGCGCCTGGGCCCGGGACCGCGCGAGGTCACGCCCGACGAGGACCCGGTCGAGGCGTCCGGACGGTACACCCTCGTCGCGGGCCGGTCAGGACCCGGGCGAAGGCTCGTGCAGAGCGCCGTGCAGGGCCTCGTGCACCTCGGCCAGCCGGTCGTGATGCTCACCGACCGGTCGGTCGGCCAGGTCGTCCAGACCGCGGACCAGCTGGTCGAGATCGGTCTGGCGAGGCGGCTCCGCGCCTGAGGCGGCCGTCGGCCGTACGGGCTCCGACGCCTCGGTCACGAGTCGCCGTCTCCGGTGGTGCCGGCAGCCTTCTTGGCCGGGGCCCTCTTGGCCGGGGCCTTCTGGCGGGCGCCTTCCTGGCGGGGGCCTTCCTGGCGGAGGCCTTCTTCGCCGGGGCGCTCTTCGCGGTCGTCTTCTTCGCGGTCGTCTTCTTCGCGGTCGTCTTCTTCGCCGGGCTCGCCGCCGCTGCCGTCGTCGCCGCTGTCGTCAGCTGTCGCGGCAGCAGACTTCTGCGGCGGGGGCCTTCTTCGCCGGGGCCTTCTTCGCCGGGGCCTTCTTCGCCGGGCGTTTGACCGCCGGCGCACTGGGTGCGCTCGCGGCGGTCGGTCGCCGCAGCGGCGGACGACGCCACCGCGACGGTCGCGGTCCGCAGCGTGGCGACCTCCGCCCGGAGCGCCTCGACGTCCTCGGCCTTGGCCAGTCCGAGTCGATCGACCGCCTTGGTCACCTCCGCGTCGACGAACTGGGTCAGCGCCTGCCGGTTGGCCTTGCTGGCCGCGAGCAGCTCGTCCGCCAGCTTGCTCACCCGGTCGGTCGTGTCGGCCGCCACGTCGCCGAGCCCGGCCTGGTCGAGCAGGCCCTTGGCGGTGGCCAGCGCCTTCTCGCGGGTGGTCTTGGTCAGCCCGCTCGCCAGCTGGGCATAACTCTGCAGGGCCTCGATGACCATCGTCGGTCTCCTTCTCCTTCGGCGTGTCGCCTACCGTATCGCCGGGTCCGGGTCGGCCAGCGCTCCGGCCAGTGCGGCGCGGACCGCGACTCGTGTCGAGACTGATCCCGGCGTCGGTGCACTGCCACGTCAGCTGCGCGGCCGACCACAGCGCGGCCACCGCCTGAGCCCGGCTGCGCGGCGGGGCGAGCAGGCTCAACACCCCGTCCGTCGCGACGACGGCGGCTCCGCCGCACGACGCCCGGTCCTGCCCCAGCTCGACCGTCGCCGCCGGCTCCAGCAGAGCCCGGATGTCCCAACCGAGGTATGTCGGCCGTGCGTCCGGTCCGGCGGCCAACAGCTCGACCGCGCCGTGGGCTCCGGTGAGCACCATCAGCGAGTCGATGCCGAGCGCGACCGCACCATTGATGTCGGTGTCCAGTCGATCTCCGACGAAGATCGGCCGGTTCGCCCCCAACCGGTCGATGGTCTCGGCGAACAGCGGACGGTACGGCTTGCCCGCCACCTCCGGGTCGACGTCGACCGCCACTCGAACCGCGGCCACCGCCGCCCCGTTGCCAGGCACGATGCCGCGATCGGTCGGCCGGGTCAGGTCGGTATTGGTGGCCAGCCAGTGCGCGCCGCGATGGATCGCCACCGCGGCCTCGTTGATCTGTTCCCACATCAGATCGGTGGACCAGCCCTGGATCACCGCGACCGGATCATCATCGGCCGACCGTACGCCGACCAGGCCGGCCTCGGCGAGCGCGGCCCAGACCCCGCCGCCACCGACCACGAGCACCTTCGCCCCCGCTCCGAACCGGTTCCGCAGCAGGTGCGCGCCGGCCTGGGCGGAGGTGACCACATCACCGGTCTCGGCCGGGATCCCCAGATCACGGAGATGCTCGGCGACGCTGGCCGGCGTCCGGGCCGCGTTGTTGGTGACGAAGCCGATCTTGCTTCCTCGAGCGCGAAGTCCGGCGATCCCGTCCGCGGCCCCGGGCACCGGTTCCGGACCCAGATAGATCACGCCGTCCAGATCGAACAGCGCCGCGTCGTAGGAGTCGACCAGCGCGGCCTCACTCACCGGCCGGATCCCCCGTCCGGTCGACCGCCCCGTCATCGGTATCGCCGTCCCCGGCCGTCTCGTCCCCGGTCGTCTCGTCCCCGGCCGTCTCGTCGCCTCGTCCGCGTCGTCGCCGTCGTCCCCCGCCGTCTCGTCCCCGGTCGCCTCGTCTCCGGCCTCGTCGTTTCCGGGCTCGTCGTCCTCGGTGTCGTCGTAGTCGATCACCAACCCGTCGAGCTCGTCGACCCGCGCCGCCGCGTCGGTCTCCTGATCGGGATCGAGCGACGCTGCGGTCGCGAACGCCTGCCGCGCCTCGACCTCACGCCCGGCGCGCAGCAACACCTCCGCGTACGCGTAGAACAGCCGACCGCGCGCCGGCCGGAGGGTCTCGCCGCCGCCACCGTTGAACCGACCGACCGCCACCGCCAGCAGCCGCTGCGCCTCGGCCTGCTGGCCGAGATCGCTGCGGGCGCCCGACTCGACGATGATCATCTCGATCTGCAGCGCCGGATCGAGGTCGTAGCGGTGCGCCTCCTTGGCGAGCTTCAGCGCCGTCTGAGGCCGGCCGAGCGCCCGCTCGCAGTCCGCCATCACGGGCAGGTAGTCCTGGGTGCCGGTCATTCGACGCAGCGCCCGGAACTCCTGCAGGGCAACATCGAACCGGCCACTGGCGTACGCGGTCTCAGCCACCGCCTCACGGACGATCGGCAGCCGTGCGGCCCGTCGCTTGGCCGCCTCCGCATGCTCGTGCGCCAGATCGGGGTCGGTGTCGATCAACGAGCCGGCCGCCACCAGATGCCCGGCGACGGTCTCGGCCAGGTCCTTCGGCAGACCACGCAGCTCGGCCCGGACCGCCCGGTGCAGCGCCCGGGTGTCCACGTCCGTCGGCACGGCAGGCTCGCCGGCCCGTCGCTCCAGCCCCGGTGGTGCCGTCCTGGGCTCTGCGGCACGGTCTGCCCGAGGCCGCCGGTCCGGCTCTCGCTGAGTTGACGCGCCGCGGTCGGATGACCCGCGATCGGGCCTACCGCGATCGGAACCGCGGCCTCCCGCGCTCCGCGCGCCCGCGCCCCGACGCTCGGTTGGGCGACCGGCCGAGCTTTGCCGTTCCGGTGGCCGCCCGCCTGAGCTGCGCCCGCCCGAACTCCGACCCTCCGTCGGCCGTCCCGCTGGACTCCGTCCTTCCGACGACCGCCCGCTGGACGAGCGCCCGCCCGACGACCGCCCGCCCGAACTTCGATCCTCCGCCGGACGTCCCGACGAGCTACGCCCATCCGACGAACGTCCAACCGAGCTCCGGCCGCCCGAGCTCCGGCCTCCCGAACTCCGGCCCTCCGTCGGGCGTCCCGACGAGCTGCGCCCACCCGAGCTGCGCCCACCCGAGCTGCGCCCGTCCGAGCCGCGACCCGACGAAGTCCGCCCGTCGGCTCGTCCGCCCGAGTCCCGTCCGTCCCCGGGTCGGGAACCCGAGGTCCGTTGTTCCGCCGACGAAGCACCGGACGGCCTGCGATCCGACCCCGCCCGATCGGAAGACCGTTGCCCCGAGGACTTCTTCTCCGGGCCACGCCGTTCTGGGCCGGGTCCGTCCGACGTACGCCCCGACTGGCCGGATCGCCCGGACCCCTTGCCACTACCGCGGGCCGGCGGCCCGGATGGACCCTGGCTCCGACGAGGCTGGCTGCCGCTGGGTCGCGACCCCCGGCCGGGTGGTCGCGAGCCGCCGGACTGCCTGTCGTCTGCCACCGCTCAATCCTGTCGGGTCGGCTCCCCGGACGCAAAGACGGCTCAGGACGCGCTGCGCCCGACCACCACGACCTCCGGACCGGCCACGGCCAGCTCCTGGACCGCCTCCGCGCTCGCTCCGGCGTCGGTGATGATCAGATCGATCTCGGACACGGCGGCGAACGAGCAGAACGAATTACGGCCGAGCTTGCCCGAGATGACCGGCAGCACCCGCCGCCGGCTGGCCAGCACCATCGCCCGCTTGGCCGCCGCCTCCTCCGGGTTCGTGGTGGTCAGCCCGTGGCTGACGGTCAGCCCGTTGGTGCCGATCACGGCCAGGTCCACGGTGAGTGTGCTGAGCCGGCGGCTGGTCCACACGTCGACGGCCGCCGAGGTGAGTGACGCCCCGCAGCGTGCCGGGCAGGGTGATCACCCGAAGGTTGTCCAGCCCGGCCAGGTAGTGCGCGGCCGGCAGGTTGTTGGTGACCACGACCAGGGCCCGATCTCGTGGCATCGCGCGAGCACAGACGTAGGTCAGCGAACCGGAGTCGAGCACGACGACCCCGTCGTCCGGCAGCTCGGTCGCCACCCGTTCGGCGATGATCAGCTTGTCCGCGTACTGCTCCGCATGCCGGGCCGCCAGCGCCTGCTCGAACGGGGTGGCCCGGAGCAGCTCGGCCCCGCCCCGCACCCGGCGGATCAGTCCACGCCGCTCGAGCACGTCCAGGTCGCGACGGACGGTCTCGGTCGTCACGTTCAGCGTCTCGCTGATCTGACCAACGCTCGCCCGGCGGCCCTCTCGACCAGCGAGCAGATCGGTGATGGTTCGCTGCCGCTCCGGCGGGTACATGCTCACCCTCTCGCCTGTTCGCTCGCGCCCGGCGCTTCCAGACCGCCCACGGGAAGTATTCAAGCACGGACGAGCGATTGACGGCTCGCGCCGCAACCAAACGGTCACGAAATGGGCCAATTCGGTCACATTTTCCTCTAGACCAGGCTCAATCGGTTGAGCTATGGTGCAGCAAGGCACCCACTCGGGCATCAATGCCAGGCAATCCCACACCGTCCATCCTCAGCCCCGGAGAAGAGCGACGATCGTGCCCCTCACCACTCCCCCGTCCGCAACCCGACGGCGGCGCCGGCGCGCCGCCGCGACCGGTCTCGGCCTCGGCTTCGCGCTGGTGCTGTCCGGCTGCGCCGGCTTCGGCAATCTCGGGACGGCGCCGGGTGTCACCACGGTGACGCTGGCCAGCGTGAACAACCCCCAGATGCAGGACATGGCGCAGCTGCTGCCGGAGTTCGAGAAGCTGCATCCGGACATCAAGGTCAACATCATCTTCATGGAGGAGAACGACCTCCGCAACGCCACCACGAAGGATGTGGCCACCCAGGGCGGCCAGTACGACGTGATGACGGTCGGCGCCTACGAGGTGCCCATCTGGGGCCAGAACCGGTGGCTGATGGATCTCACCGACAAGGCGGCCGAGGACCCGAGCTACGACGTGAACGACTTCTTCAAGCCGGTCCGGGACGGTGTCTCCTACGACAACCGGCTGTATGCGGTCCCGTTCTACGGCGAGTCCTCGTTCCTGATGTATCGGAAGGACCTTTTCAAGCAGGCCGGGATCACCATGCCGGAGCGTCCGACCTGGGACCAGATCGCTCAGTACGCGGCGAAGCTGAAGGATCCCAGCCAGGACCGGGCCGGGATCTGCCTACGGGCCAAGCCCGGCTGGGGTGAGATGTTCGCCCCGCTGACCACCGTCGTCAACACGTTCGGCGGCCAGTGGTACAACATGGACTGGCAGGCCCAGGTCAACTCTCCTGCGCTACACCGACGCGGTGAAGTTCTACATCAACACCCTCACCGCCTCCGGGGAGGGCGACCCGGTCTCGTTCGGCTTCACCGAGTGCCTGAACCTGTTCAGCCAGGGCAAGGCGGCCATGTGGTACGACGCCACCTCGGCCGCCGGTTCGGTCGAGGACCCGAAGAACTCCAAGGTCGCGGGCGAGGTCGGCTATGTCCGGGCGCCGGTCAAGCAGACCCAGGACTCCGGCTGGCTGTGGTCGTGGAACCTCGGCATCAACGCGGAGTCCAAGCACAAGGACGCGGCCTGGACGTTCGTCGACTGGGCGACCTCCAAGCAGTACGCCCAGCTCGTCGGTTCCCAGCTCGGGTGGTCCAAGACGCCACCCGGCACGCGGAAGTCGACGTATGAGATCCCGGAGTACATCAAGGCAGGAGGCGAGTTCGCACCGCTCACGGCCAAGATCATGAACGAGGTCAACCCGAAGCAACCGGGGATGAATCCGCAGCCGTGGGTCGGCATCCAGTACGTGACCATCCCCGAGTTTCAGGACGTCGGTGACCAGGTCTCCCAGCTCCTGGCCGACACGATCGCCGGACGAAGACCACTGAACCTCGCCCTGGACCAGGGGCAGAAGATCGCTCAACGTGCCGGTGACGAACAGAAGAAGGGCTGAGATGACCAGCACGGTCGAGGAGACCCCGACGATCCAGACGGCGGAGAGCGCGGGAAAGCGCAAGACGTACGCGCTCTCGGTCCGGCCGATCATCAGGTGGCAGGACGGGCTGTTCTTCTTCATCTCGACCAAGTTCATGCCGGTGGCGGCTTCGATCATCCCGGTGTTCCTGCTGCTTCGTACCTTCGGGCTGCTGGACAACCTGTGGGCGCTCGGCCTGTTGTACCTCGGCATCAACCTGCCGCTCGCGGTCTGGATGATGCGGTCGTTCTTCGCCGAGGTGCCGATCGCGGTGGTCGAAGCGGCCCAGATCGACGGAGCCAGCTACAGCCGCGAGCTGTGGCGGGTCTCGCTGCCGATCGTCGCGCCCGGTGCGGCGGCCGCGGCCCTGATCTGCTTCATCTTCGCTTGGAACGAGTACTTCCTGGCCAACCTGCTGACCGCCGTCGTCGCCCGCACCACGCCACCGTTCCTCGGCAGCTTCGTGGACGGCCGCGGCCAGTTCCTGGCCGTCCTGTCCGCCGCCTCGACGATCGCCGTCCTGCCGGTGATCGTGGCCGGTTGGCTCGCCCAGAAGCGGCTCGTCCGCGGCCTGGCGATGGGAGCGGTGAAGTAGATGCGAGCGGTCGTCTTCCGCGCTCCGGGTGAGCTGGCGCTGGAGGAGCGCCCCGACCCGGAGCCAGGGCCGCGCGAGGTCGTCGTCCGGGTCGAGGCGGTCGGCATCTGCGGCACCGATCTCCACGTCCTCGACGGCGAGTTCGCGCCGACCGTCTTCCCGATCATCCCCGGGCACGAGACGTCGGGGATCGTCGAGTCGGTCGGCGACGAGGTGACCGAGGTCGCCCCTGGTGACCTGGTCAGTGTCGATCCGACGCTCACCTGCGGCGAGTGCAGCTTCTGCGCGATCGGCCGGTCCAATCTGTGCGAGAACTGGAACGGTTCCGGCGTAGCCCGGACCGACGGGTCCACGGCGGAGCTGCAACTCGCGCCGGCCCGCAACGTGCATCGGCTGCCGGACGGTGTCGACCTCGCGCTGGCCGCGCTGATCGAGCCGCTCTCCTGCGCGATTCACGGCTACGACCTACTGCCCCGCCGACTCGGCGAGCACTATCTGATCTACGGCGCGGGCACGATGGGCCTGATGATGGCCCAGCTCGCGCCGCGGGCCGGCGCCGCCAGCGTGACCGTGATCGACCGCAATCCCGACCGGCTCGGCGTGGCGAAGGAGGTGGGCGTAGAGATTGTCGCGGAGTCGCCCGACGACGTCTCCCGCCGCGGCGGCTGGGAGGTCGTGATCGATTGCACCGGCGCCGTAGCTGCCATCGAAGACGCCCTATCGCGGGTCCGGCGCGGCGGGATCTTCCAACAGTTCGGGGTGGCACCGGTCGACGCGCGGGCGACGTTCTCGCCGTTCGGTGTCTACAACGATGAGATCACCATGGTCGGATCGATGGCGGTGCTGAACTCCTACGGCCGCGCCGTCGAGATGTTCGCCGCCGGCGCCCTTCGGGCCGATCGGATGGTGTCCCACGCGTACTGTCTGGACGACTACCCGGACGCGATCGAGCAGTTCCGGGCCGGCCGTGGCCGAAAGGTCCAGATCCGGCCCCAGAGCAGCCGATCGATGGAACTCTTGTAGCCGAACGGTTCGGGCAGCGCCAGCGGGGGATCGATGATCGAGCACGTCAGCACGCCAGAGGAACGCCAGTCCGTCATCACGCGGCTCCTGGCCGAGCACGGTCGGCTCGACGTGGCCGAGTGCGCCGAACTGCTCGGCGTCGCCCAGGAAACCATCAGGCGTGATCTCCGCAGCCTCGAGACGGCTGGCGTGCTCCGCCGGGTACACGGTGGCGCGATAGCGCTCGATGACGTGAACCGCATCCCGATCCCGACGCTGGACACGCCGGCAGCCGACGAGGCTGAGCTCGCCAGCCGGCTATGGGCCGAGCTCCCCCGCACCGGCACCCTGCTGATCGGCAGCGGTCCGCTGACCGTCGCCGTCATCGCCGCGATCGCCGCGGCGCCTCCCCACGACAGCGGACTGACGGTGGTGACCAACTCCCTCGACGCCGCGGTTCATCTCGCCCGCGTCCCCACACTGACCGTCTACAACATCGGTGGCACGGTGTCCCGGGCGTCTCGGGCGCAGGAAGGCGACTGGGCCATCGAGGAACTGAGCCGCCTCCGCGTGGACGTCGCCGTACTGTCACCCGCCGGAGTCAGCGTCGAGCACGGTCTGAGCGAGTCGACGCCCGCGGCTGCCGCGATTTCGCAAGCTGCCGTTGCCTGCTCCGGCCATCGGATCGTGGCCTGCCACAACAGCACGGTGGGCCGATCGAGCTTCGTCAGATACGCCGCATTATCGGAAATCGATGAGATTATGGTGGCCGGCCGGATCGATGCCGTTGTTGAACAAAGCTTCCGCGCCGCCGGAGCCGGCATCAGGGCGATGTCGCGGGAAAACACAAAAGGGTCAGCCCTCGCGGGCTGACCCTTTTGTTTGTGTTGTCCGGCGACGTCCTAGTCTCCCACACAGTCCCCTGTGCAGTACCATCGGCGCTGAGAGGCTTAACTTCCGGGTTCGGAATGGAGCCGGGTGTTTCCCTCTCGCTGTGATCACCGAAACTCTATGGAGATTTCTGCGGTGCACTCGAAATCACGAGCGCAAGCCCGACCGTATCTCGGGAACTTCACAGTGGACGCGTAGCATCTTTGTAGGAACAAGCCCTCGGCCTATTAGTATCGGTCAGCTCCACACATTGCTGTGCTTCCACATCCGACCTATCACCCAGTGGTCTGCTGGGGGCCTTACCAGGTTAACCCTGTGGGAGCCATCATCTTGGAGCGTGCTTCCCGCTTAGATGCTTTCAGCGGTTATCACTTCCGAACGTAGCCAACCAGCCGTGCTCTTGGCAGAACAACTGGCACACCAGAGGTTCGTCCGTCCCGGTCCTCTCGTACTAAGGACAGCCCTCCTCAAGACTCCTACGCGCGCAGCGGATAGGGACCGAACTGTCTCACGACGTTCTAAACCCAGCTCGCGTGCCGCTTTAATGGGCGAACAGCCCAACCCTTGGGACCGACTCCAGCCCCAGGATGCGACGAGCCGACATCGAGGTGCCAAACCATGCCGTCGCTATGGACGCTCGGGCAAGATCAGCCTGTTATCCCCGGGGTACCTTTTATCCGTTGAGTGACGGCGCTTCCACGTGCCACCGTCAGATCACTAGTCCCGACTTTCGTCCCTGCTCGAGATGTCTCTCTCACAGTCAAGCTCCCTTGTGCACTTACACTCGAAACCTGATTGCCAACCAGGCTGAGGGAACCTTTGGGCGCCTCCGTTACCTTTTGGGAGGCGACCGCCCCAGTCAAACTACCCATCAGGCACTGTCCCTGATCCAGATAATGGACCTAGGTTAGATATCCAGAACAGCCAGAGTGGTATTTCAACGTTGACTCCACAACCACTGGCGTGGCTGCTTCAAAGTCTCCCACCTATCCTACACAAGCTGTACCGAACACCAATACCAAACTATAGTAAAGGTCCCGGGGTCTTTCCGTCCTGCTGCGCGTAACGAGCATCTTTACTCGTAGTGCAATTTCGCCGAGTCCGCGGTCGAGACAGCGCCCAAGTCGTTACGCCATTCGTGCAGGTCGGAACTTACCCGACAAGGAATTTCGCTACCTTAGGATGGTTATAGTTACCACCGCCGTTTACTGGCGCTTAAGTTCAGAGCTTCGCTTGCGCTAACCCTTCCCCTTAACGTTCCAGCACCGGGCAGGCGTCAGTCCGTATACATCGTCTTGCGACTTGGCACGGACCTGTGTTTTTAGTAAACAGTCGCTTGGGCCTGGTCTCTGCGGCCGCCGCTGCTCCGGGCACGTACGTCCCTTCACAACATTGGCCCCCCTTCTCCCGAAGTTACGGGGGCATTTTGCCGAGTTCCTTAACCACGGTTATCTCGATCACCTTGGTATTCTCTACCTGACCACCTGTGTCGGTTTAGGGTACGGGCGGCTCTAGAACTCGCTCACGAAGTTTTTCTAGGCAGCATAGGATTACCCACTCACGCCGTCCGTAGACGACCTAGTCCTAACGTCTCGGGCTGATGAGGTGCGGATTTGCCTACACCTCGCCCTACGCGCTTGACCCGGGACAACCATCGCCCGGGATGGGCTACCTTCCTGCGTCACTCCGCAGCTTGCCTAATACGAACTTGGGTCGCAGACTCACTCGTCGTCGACCCGAAGGTCTTTGACGAGCTCGCGTGCTTAGCATTATTCGCCTCGGCAGGGACGTTCTAGCGCCGGTACGGGAATATCAACCCGTTGTCCATCGACTACGCCTGTCGGCCTCGCCTTAGGTCCCGACTTACCCAGGGCAGATTAGCTTGACCCTGGAACCCTTGGTCTTTCGGTGGAGGAGTTTCTCACTCCTCATTCGCTACTCATGCCTGCATTCTCACTCGTGTGCTCTCCACGGCTGGGTTACCCCGCCGCTTCATAGCGCACACGACGCTCCCCTACCCATCCACGCACTTGGATCGAAACCGAGTACACGCGTGAATGACACAGCTTCGGCGGATTGCTTGAGCCCCGCTAAATTGTCGGCGCAGAATCACTTGACCAGTGAGCTATTACGCACTCTTTCAAGGGTGGCTGCTTCCAAGCCAACCTCCTGGTTGTCTCCGCAACTCCACATCCTTTTCCACTTAGCAATCTCTTGGGGGCCTTAGCTGGTGTTCTGGGCTGTTTCCCTCTCGACTACGAACCTTATCGCCCGCAGTCTCACTGCCGCGCTCTCACTTGCCGGCATTCGGAGTTTGGCTAACTTCGGTAAGCTTGTGGGCCCCCTAGGCTATCCAGTGCTCTACCTCCGGCAAGAAACGCGCGACGCTGCACCTATATGCATTTCGGGGAGAACCAGCTATCACGGAGTTTGATTGGCCTTTCACCCCTATCCACAGCTCATCCCCCAGGTTTTCAACCCTGGTGGGTTCGGGCCTCCACGACGTCTTACCGTCGCTTCACCCTGGCCATGGATAGATCACTCCGCTTCGGGTCTAGAGCACGCGACTAAATCGCCCTATTCGGACTTGCTTTCGCTACGGCTTCCCCACACGGGTTAACCTCGCCACGTACCACTAACTCGCAGGCTCATTCTTCAAAAGGCACGCCGTCACCCGATCCGAAGATCAAGCTCCGACGGATTGTAAGCAATCGGTTTCAGGTACTATTTCACTCCCCTCCCGGGGTACTTTTCACCTTTCCCTCACGGTACTTGTCCGCTATCGGTCACCAAGGAGTATTTAGGCTTAGCGGGTGGTCCCGCCAGATTCACACGGAATTTCAGGGGTTCCGTGTTACTTGGGGTGGCGCCCAGCAGTGATTCACTTACGTCTACAGGGGTGTTACCTTCTATGCCGCACTTTCCCAAAGTGCTTCGACTTCCTGAATCATTTATGACTGCTTGACCGATTGACAGATCGATCAGGGCGGCCCCACAACACCTCATATGCAACGCCTGTCAGCTATCACACATATGAGGTTTGGCCTCTTCCGCGTTCGCTCGCCACTACTTACGGAATCACGGTTGTTTTCTTTTCCTGTGGGTACTGAGATGTTTCACTTCCCCACGTTCCCTCCCATCACCCTATGTGTTCAGGTGAGGGTCGCCGGACATTACTCCGGTTTCCTTCGAGGTTTCCCTATTCGGAGATCCCCGGATCGAAGCTCGTTTACCAGCTCCCCGGGGCTTATCGCAGGTTACAACGTCCTTCATCGGCTCTTGGTGCCTAGGCATCCACCGATTGCTCTTAGTAGCTTGTTGTTACTACAAAGATGCTCGCGTCCACTGTGAAGTTCTCAACATACGGGCGGTAACGCGGGCCCGCCTCGTCTTGCGACGAGGTGGACACCGGTCCGCGAGAAGCGACGGTTGCCGACGCAACCGAAACTTCAGGACCCAACAGCGTGCTTGCCGCCTGCTCCCCCACGATCGAGGTTCCACACCCGCCAAGCGGGTTGTACTGACGATGCGTGATCGAGCAGCCGGCTGACTGGTCAATGTTCCACATTCCAGAGCGTCCGGCGCCACGACGTTCGCGTGGCAAACCGAGACTTGGACGAGACAAGCTCGCCACATGCTCCTTAGAAAGGAGGTGATCCAGCCGCACCTTCCGGTACGGCTACCTTGTTACGACTTAGTCCTAATCGCCAGTCCCACCTTCGACGGCTCCCTCCCACAAGGGGTTAGGCCACCGGCTTCGGGTGTTACCGACTTTCATGACTTGACGGGCGGTGTGTACAAGGCCCGGGAACGTATTCACCGCAGCGTTGCTGATCTGCGATTACTAGCGACTCCGACTTCATGGGGTCGAGTTGCAGACCCCAATCCGAACTGAGACTGGCTTTTTGGGATTCGCTCAACCTTGCGGTATTGCAGCCCTTTGTACCAGCCATTGTAGCATGCGTGAAGCCCTGGACTTAAGGGGCATGATGACTTGACGTCATCCCCACCTTCCTCCGAGTTGACCCCGGCAGTCTCCTATGAGTCCCCGGCATTATCCGCTGGCAACATAGGACGAGGGTTGCGCTCGTTGCGGGACTTAACCCAACATCTCACGACACGAGCTGACGACAGCCATGCACCACCTGTATACCGACCTTGCGGGGGCTACATCTCTGCAGCTTTCCGGCATATGTCAAACCCAGGTAAGGTTCTTCGCGTTGCATCGAATTAATCCGCATGCTCCGCCGCTTGTGCGGGCCCCCGTCAATTCCTTTGAGTTTTAGCCTTGCGGCCGTACTCCCCAGGCGGGGCACTTAATGCGTTAGCTTCGGCACGGAACTCGTGGAATGAGTCCCACACCTAGTGCCCACCGTTTACGGCGTGGACTACCAGGGTATCTAAGCCTGTTTGCTCCCCACGCTTTCGCTTCTCAGCGTCAGGAAATGCCCAGAGAACCGCCTTCGCCACCGGTGTTCCTCCTGATATCTGCGCATTCCACCGCTCCACCAGGAATTCCGTTCTCCCCTGCATCCCTCTAGTTTGCCCGTATCGGAAGCAGGCTCAGGGTTAAGCCCTGAGTTTTCACTTCCGACGCGACAAACCGCCTACAAGCCCTTTACGCCCAATAATTCCGGACAACGCTCGGACCCTACGTATCACCGCGGCTGCTGGCACGTAGTTGGCCGGTCCTTCTTCTGCTTCTACCGTCACTTGCGCTTCGTCGAAGCTGAAAGCGGTTTACAACCCGAAGGCCGTCATCCCGCACGCGGCGTTGCTGCATCAGGCTTTCGCCCATTGTGCAATATTCCCCACTGCTGCCTCCCGTAGGAGTCTGGGCCGTATCTCAGTCCCAGTGTGGCCGGTCGCCCTCTCAGGCCGGCTACCCGTCGAAGCCTTGGTGGGCCGTTACCCCACCAACTAGCTGATAGGCCGCGAGCCCATCCTTGACCGCCGGAGCTTTCCACCTCCGTGCGATGTCGCAGGAGGTCATATCCGGTATTAGCAGCTGTTTCCAGCTGTTATTCCAGAGTCAAGGGCAGGTTGCTCACGTGTTACTCACCCGTTCGCCACTCGTGTACCCCCGAAGAGGCCTTACCGTTCGACTTGCATGTGTTAAGCACGCCGCCAGCGTTCGTCCTGAGCCAGGATCAAACTCTCCGTTGAAATCTATCGATGCACTCGACGCTTGTCGCGCCGAGGTTATCGTCATCAACTAGTTCGATCGCTGACGAAAGACCCAATGCTGGATCTATCTGTCAATCAATCAAAGGAATCCGAACCCAGATGGAGAATCCCTCGAGTCACCTCGAGTTCTTCAACGCCTGAGCACGGGGTTTTTGTGCATTATTTGGCATTGACTTTTAGCACGCTGTTGAGTTCTCAAGCTTCGGGTGCACACCGTACCGGGACTTGATTTCCCGGTTTGGGGCAACTCGATCAACCTTACGGAGTTGATCTCGCCGAGTCAAATCGGCGATTTCATCTACCGTTGGATTGCCACTGGCCGGACATCACATCCGGCTCGGAGCAACCCGACCAACGTTACGCAGGAGACGTTCCGGAGTCAAACTCCGGGCCGATCCCTTGTCACTCCGCAGGATGCCCGCCGAGTCCCGGTCGAAGACCTGGATCGGCCAACTCTGCCTGAAGTGGTTGGAGTCCCGGTGACGGCCGCCGCAGTTTCCCTGCCGCGTCCCGCATCCCCGGGGCCTAGAGAACGTTACGCCGGCACGCCTGAGGAGTCAACTCCCGGGGCGGGTGGTGCGCGTCACATCGTGATCGATACGGCGCCGACCGTGCGCTTGCCGCGTCGGACGACGACGTATCGGCCGTGCAGCAGATCGTCCGAGCCCAGCCGGGCGTCGGGGTCGGTCACCCGGGCGTTGTTGAGGTAGGCGCCGCCCTCGGCGATGGCGCGGCGGGCGGCCGATCGGCTGGCTACGACCCCGCTGCGTTCGAGCACGTCGACGACGCTCGGTGGCGCGCCGTCGGCGACCAGCTCGCCGCCGCCGAGCTCGGCGACCACGCTGGCCACGACGGCGGCCGGAAGCTCGGCCAGGTCGGAGCGCCCGAAGACCGCGGCGGCCGCTGCGACGGCGGCGTCCCGGTCGGACGGTGAGTGGACCAGCGCCGTGATGTCGTCGGCCAGCGCACGCTGGGCGACCCTGCGCTCCGGCGCCTCGAGCGTCTCCCGCTCGATCTCCTCGATCTCTGCGCGTGGCCGCTCGCTGAACACCTTGAGGTACTCGATCACCTTGGAGTCCTCGGCGTTCAGGAAGTACTGATGGAACGCGTACGGCGACGTCATCGCCGGATCCAACCAGATCGCGCCGCCCTCGGTCTTGCCGAACTTGGTCCCGTCGGCCTTGGTCAGCAGCGGCGTCGCCAGCGCGTGCACGTGGCCGCCGTCGGCCCTGCGGATCAGCTCGACGCCGGCGGTGATGTTGCCCCACTGATCGCTGCCACCGAACTGCAACGTGCAGTCGTAGGTCCGGAACAGCTCGAGGTAGTCCAGTGACTGCAGCAGTACGTAGGAGAACTCGGTGTAGGAGATGCCCTCCTCCAGCCGCGCCTTGACCACCTCGCGGCCGAGCATCCGGTTGACCGGGAAGTGCTTGCCGACGTCGCGCAGGAAGTCCAGCACCGACAGCGGGCCGGTCCAGTCGAGGTTGTTCACCACCCGGGCGGCGTTGTTGCCGGAGAACGAGACGAACTTCTCGACCTGGTCGCGGATCCGCGAGACCCAGTCGGCAACCGTGTCCTTGCTGTTCAACACCCGTTCGCCGGCCGCCTTGGGATCACCGATCATGCCGGTCGATCCGCCGACCAGGATCAGTGGCTTGTGGCCGGCCCGCTGCAGCGCGCGGGCAACCATCAGCTGGACCAGGTTGCCGAAGTGGATGCTCGGCGCCGTGGGGTCGAAGCCCACGTAGAACGTGACGGGCCCGGCGTCGAGGTGCGCGGACAACTCGGCCTCGTCGGTGGAGTTCGCCACCAGACCGCGCCACTTCAGCTCGTCGAGGACTGCGCTCATCACCGTCACCAGTTCGTCGGAGGCCGACCGATCGACCGGCCGCAGCAACCCTAGTGGGTCCACTCGCCCACGGCGGCGGCGATTTCCGTCAGCTGGGCACGCACTTGGGAGGTAGCCGTGCCGCCACGCCCGTTGCGGCTGTCGATCGAGCCGGTCACGGTCAGCACGCCGAGCACCTCGGCACCCAGCAGGGGCGAGATCTCCGTCAGCTGCGGCTCGGTGAGATCGGACAGCTCGATGTCGTGCTGCTCGCAGTAGCGGACAGCGCTGCCGGCGATCTCATGCGCCTGCGCGAACGGCACCCGATGCCGGACGAGCCAGTCCGCTAGGTCGGTGGCCAACGAGAAGCCACGCGGGGCCAGCTCGGCCAGCCGTTCGGCGATGGAAGGCGAGCGTGCCGACCATGCCGGCGACCGCCGGCAACAACACCAGGAGCTGGTCGATCGAGTCGAAGACCGGCTCCTTGTCCTCCTGCAGATCGCGGTTGTAGGCCAGTGGCAGACCCTTCAGCGTGGCCAGCAGACCGCTCAGGTTGCCGATCAGCCGGCCGGCCTTGCCGCGAGACAGCTCGGCCACGTCCGGGTTCTTCTTCTGCGGCATGATGCTCGAGCCGGTCGACCAGGCGTCGTCCAGTGTGGCGAAGCCGAACTCGTGCGTCACCCACAGAATGACGTCCTCGCTGAGCCGGGACAGGTCGACCGCGATCTGGGCCAGGACGTACGCGGCCTCGGCGGCCAGATCACGAGCTGCGGTCCCGTCTATCGAGTTCGGCACGCTGCCGGCGAAGCCGAGCTCGGCGGCGACCGCTTCCGGGTCGAGGCCGAGCGATGTCCCGGCCAGCGCGGCCGAGCCATAGGGGCTGATCGCCAGCCGGCGGTCCAGATCGGCGATCCGCTGCCGGTCCCGGATCAGCGGCCAGGCATGGGCCAGCAGGTGGTGGGACAGCAGCACGGGTTGGGCGTGCTGCAGATGGGTCCGGCCGGGCATCGGCACACCGAGGTGCCGATCGGCCTGCGTCCGGAGGGCATCGACGACCTCGAGCACCGCGTCGCCAACCGCAGAGAGTGCGTCGCGCAGATACATCCGGATCAGTGTGGCGATCTGGTCGTTGCGGGACCGGCCGGCGCGCAGCCGGCCGCCCAGCTCGGGGCCGATCCGCTCGATCAGTCCGCGCTCCAACGCGCCGTGCACGTCCTCGTCGGTCGGGGCCGGCCCGAACGCGCCGGACGCCACGTCGGCGGCCAGCCGCTCCAGCCCGCCGACCATCCGGGCCAGCTCGTCGTCGGTCAGCAGACCGGCCCGGTGCAGCGCGCGGGCGTGTGCGCGGGAGCCGGCGAGGTCGTACGGCGCCAGGCGCCAGTCGAACTGAGTGGACCTGCTGAGCGCGAACATCGCCTCGGCCGGGCCGCCAGCGAACCGGCCTCCCCACAGCCGTCCCTCATGCGTTCCCTCGCTCACTGGTCCGCGCCCCCGCCGCGCCCACTCATCGCCAGGAACCGCGCGGCGATCGCCGCCCGCCGGCCGGATCGTCGGTGATCAGCAGGATGGTGTCGTCGCCCGCGATCGTGCCGAGGATCTCCGGCCAACCGACCCGATCGACCGCGGACGCGAAGTACTGCGCCGCGCCCGGAGGGGTCCGCAGAACCACGAGGTTCGCCGACGCCTGCGCCGACACCAGGATCTCACCGCACAACCGGACCAGCCGGGCCTCGAAGGTGGCGAACTCCCCGGCCTGCGGGCTGCGGTCACCGCCCTCGCCGGGGACCGCATAGACCAGGTGTCCCTCGCTCCCCCGGACCCGGAGCGCGCCGACCTCGACCAGATCGCGGGACAGCGTGCCCTGGTTGACCTGCACCCCGGTCGTGGCGAGCAGGTCGGCGAGCTCGGTCTGCGAGCGCACCTCCTGCTGCGCCAGCAGGGTGATGATCCTGGCCTGACGGGCGGTCTTGGTGAGCGGCGCGGACATCATGGTGCTCACCGCGCCACTGTCGCGCTCTGCTGACCGGAACTGTGCTGACCGGAACTGTGCTCATCGGAACTGTGCTGACCGGAACTGGGCCGACCTGTCGAGGTCGACTTCTCGTCGAGGAAGGCCAGCACGGCCTTCTGCACGTGTCGACGGTTCTCGGCCTCGTCCCAGACCCGCGAGGCCGGTCCGTCGATCACCTCGGCGCTGATCTCTTTGCCCCGGTACGCCGGGAGGCAGTGCAGCACGATCGCGTCCCGGTTCGCGCGGGCCAGCAGCTGGGCATCCAAGGTGTACGGCCGGAAGACGGCATCGGGGTCGGTTCGGGAGTCCTCCATCCCCATCGACACCCAGGTGTCGGTGACCAGGACATCCGCGCCCGCCGCGGCCTCCTGGGGCGAGTCCGTCACCGCCACACTGCCACCGGTGCGGTCGGCCACCCGTGGCAGCTCGGCTGACGATCTCCGGATCGGGCTGGAAGCCTTGTGGTGCGGCGATCCGGACCTGCAGTCCGGCCAGGGCGCCACCGAGTAGATAGGAGTTCGCCATGTTGTTGGCGCCGTCGCCGGTGTAGGCGAGGGTGACCCCGGAGAGCGCACCGGCGTGCTCCCGAATTGTCAGCAGGTCGGCCAGCACCTGGCACGGGTGGAAGTCGTCGGTCAGCGCGTTCACCACCGGAACCCCCGCGTACGCAGCCATCTCGGCCAGATCGGCCTGGGCGAAGGTCCGCCAGACGATGGCCGCGGTCTGCCGACCGAGGACCCGGGCGACGTCAGCGACCGATTCCCGGGTACCGATCGCGGCCAGCCGCGAGTCCACCACCATCGGGTAGCCGCCGAGCTCGGCGATGCCGGCGGCGAACGAGCTCTGCGTGCGCAGCGTCGGCTTGTCGAACAGCACCGCGACACTCCGCGGCCCTTCGTACGTTCGGACCGCGAACGGCTCCTCCTTCATCCGGGCGGCGAGATCCAGCACCAGGGCCTGCTCGCCGGCGGACAGGTCGTCGTCGGCGAGGAAGTGTCGGATGGTCACGAGCGAGGTCCCTGGGCGGCGGCATCGAGCAGACCGGGCAACACCGCGACGAAACTGTCCAGCTGACCGGAGGTGACAATCAGTGGCGGCGCCAGCCGCAGCACGTCCGGTCGCGGGGCGTTGATCACGAAACCGGCGTCAAGGGCGGCGTCGCTGACCGCGGCCGCGACGGGTTCGGTGAGCACGATCCCGCGTAGCAGTCCACGGCCCCGGACTCCGGCGACCAGCGGATGGCCCAATCCATCGACCGCCGCGACCAGATGGTCGCCCATCGTCCTGGCGTTGGCGAGCAGACCATCGCGTTCGATCACCGCCAACACGGCGAGTCCGGCGATCGCGGCGACCGGGTTGCCGCCGAACGTGCTGCCGTGCGAGCCCGGCCCGAGCAGATCGGCCGCGGCCCGGTTCGCGACGCAGGCCCCGATCGGGAAGCCGTTGCCGAGGCCCTTGGCCAGGGTGACGATGTCGGCGTCCACGCCTTCGGCGCGATGCACGAGCCAGTCGCCGGTCCGGCCGACACCGGTCTGCACCTCGTCGATCCAGAGCAGGGCGCCGTGCTCGGCGGTGATCTCGCGGGCCCGGGCCAGGTAGCCGGCGGGCGGCACCACCACGCCGTTCTCGCCCTGGATCGGTTCGAGCACGACCGCCGCGGTCCGGTCGTCGACCGCGGCGGCCAGCGCTTCTGCGTCGCCGTACGGGATGAAGGTGACGTCGCCCGGCAGCGGCTCGAACGGCTCGCGGTACTTGGCCGAGTGAGTGATCGCCAAAGCACCCATCGACCGGCCGTGGAAGGCGCCCTCAGCGGCGATGAACTGGGTCCGGCCGGTCAGCCGGGTGATCTTGAAGGCCGCCTCGTTGGCCTCCGTCCCGGAGTTGGTGAAGAACACCCGGCCGTGGCCGTCGGCGGAGCCCAGGGCGACCAGCCGGTCGGCCAGCGCCACCTGGGCCGGAGTGGCGAAGAAGTTCGAGACGTGACCGAGCGTGGCGAGTCTGGCCGGTGATGGCCGACAGGACGGTCGGATGGGCATGGCCGAGCGCGTTGACGGCAAGCCCGGCCAGCAGATCGAGATAGCGCCGACCCTCCGGATCCCAGACATAGCAGCCCTCGCCGCGCACGAAGACGCGCTTCGGCGCACCGAAGGTCTTCATCAGCACATGATCGTAACGGTCCAGGACGGCCGTCGAGCCGAGTCCGACGCCGGTCAGACCGCTCAGTTGATCACCATGCGGTTGACCACCGACGACGACAGGGGTGCTCACCGTGGATCCTTTCGTGGGATGACGAACTCGCCGTTGTACAGCTCGTGCGGCGGGATGCCGGTCTCGGCGGAGAACACCCGGCTGCCCAGCCGGATCAGCCCGTCCTGGGTGACCATCGTGCCGATCCCGGCATTGGTGAAGATCTCCAGCAGCAGCGCGTGCGGCACTCGGCCGTCCGTCACCGTGGCCCGGGTCAGGCCGCCCTCGACAGCCCGCAGACAGGCCTCCATCTTGGGCACCATGCCCGACGACAGGCGTCGGCATCAGCTCGCGCAGCTCCGAGGCCGACAGGTCCTTGATGATCTCCGTGCTCGTCGGCCAGTCGCGGTAGAGACCCTCGACGTCGGTCAGCACGACCAGCCGCTCGGCGCCGAGCGCGATCGCCAGCGCGGCGGCGGCGGTGTCGGCGTTCACGTTGTGCACCTGACCGGCCGCATCGGGCGCGATGCTCGCCACCACGGGGATCCGGCCGGCGGCGATCAGCCCGGAGATGGCCTCGGTCTGGACCGAGGTGACGTCGCCGACCAGGCCGATGTCGACGAGCTCGCCGTCGATCAGGGCGCCGCGGCGTTCCGCGGTGAACAGCCCGCCGTCCTCGCCGGACATGCCCGACCGCGAGGGTGCTGTTGGCGTTGATCAGGTTCACCAGGTCGCGACCGACCTGGCCGACCAGCACCATCCGGACGACCTCCATCGCCTCCGGCGTGGTCACCCGCAGGCCACCGCGGAACTCCGAGGCGATCCCCAGCCGGTTCAGCATCGCAGAGATCTGTGGGCCGCCGCCGTGAACGACCACCGGGTGCACGCCGCAGCGCTTCATGAACACGATGTCGGAGGCGAAGGCGCGCTTCAGGTCCTCGTCGATCATGGCGTTGCCGCCGTACTTGATCACGACGATCTTGCCGGCGTACGTCTCCAACCAGGGCAGCGCCTCGGTCAGGATCTGCGCCTTCTCGATGAGCGAGAGTCGATGCTCGTCTGCGCGACCGTCAGACACCGTCATGTCGAGTACTCCGCGTTCTCCTTGACGTAGTCGTACGTCAGGTCGTTGGTCCAGATCGTCGCCTCGGCTGACTCCGGCGTGCAGATCGATGTCGATCCGCACCTCGCGCGAGGTGAGATCGACGAGGGAGCGCGGCTCGCCGATCGCGCCGGACCGGCAGACCTGGACGCCGTTGAACGCGACGTCGAGCTGGTCGGGCTCGAAGCTCGCGGAGCACGTCCCGACGGCGGACAGAACCCTTCCCCAGTTGGGATCGCGACCGAAGATCGCACACTTCAGCAGGTTGCTCCGGGCGACAGCCCGGCCGATCTCGACCGCGTCATCGGCGCTCGCGGCATCCCGGACGGTGATCGCGATCGTGTGCGCGGCGCCCTCGGCGTCGTCCATCAGTTGCAGCGCGAGGTCCAGGCACACCCCGGCCAGCGCTGCCTCGAAGACGTCGTCGTCCACCACGATCCCCGACGCGCCGCTGCTGAGCAGCAGCACGGTGTCGTTGGTGGACATGCAGCCGTCGGAATCGATCCGCTCGAAGCTCACCGAGCAGGCCCGGTCGAGATGGCCGGCCAGCGCCGGCGATGCGACCAGCGCGTCCGTGGTGATCACCACCAGCATGGTGGCCAGTCCGGGCGCCAGCATGCCGGCGCCCTTGGCCATCCCACCGATCGACCAGCCGTCGGCCTCGTATGCGGCGACCTTGGCCACGGTGTCGGTCGTCATGATCGCCTCTGCGGCCTGTCGGCCGCCGTCGGTGGCCAGCGATCCCGCCAGCCCGGGGATCGCCGCTCTGATCTTCTCCATCGGTAGTCGTTCGCCGATCAGTCCGGTCGAGCAGACCGCGACGTCGATCGCCCCGATCCCCAGGGCAGCCGCCACGTCCTCGGCAGTGCGATGGGTGTCGGCGAAGCCGTCCGGTCCGGTGCAGGCGTTCGCGCCGCCAGAGTTCAAGATCACCGCCTGCAGCGTCCCGGTCCGTAGCACCTGCTCGGACCAGAGCACCGGCGCCGCCTTGACCCGGTTGCTGGTGAACAGCCCGGCCGCGGCGTACGTCGGCCCGTCGTTGACCACGAGGGCCAGATCGTCTCTGCCGCTCGGTTTGAGGCCGGCACAGACCCCGGCCGCCCGGAAGCCTTGCGGCGTGGTGATGCTCACTCGTCCTCCTCGAGAATCGTGATCGAATGACCGGCGGCCGCCCAGACGTCGGCGGCGGTCTCGGCCTGCGGGGTGGGCACGAAGATCCAGTCGGTGTCGAACGTGGACTGGGTCATCACCGAGATGCCGGCCGCGGCGAGCGGGCCGAGCAGTCCGGCCAGCACGCCGATCAGCGAATGGTCCAGCGGCCCGTCGACGCTGAAGGCGAGATAGGGACCCGAGGCGCTGACGCTGCCCGGCACGGCCTCGAAGCTGCAGATCACCGACAACTCGTCCGCGGTCCGGGCCACGCTCCAGAACGGCGCCTCGCGTTCGTCGTCGAAGGCCCAGCGAGGCAGATTCGCGTGCGGCGGCAGCTGGACGAGCGCGAGCTCGCCCGGGTGCCGGGTGAGTTCCCAGATCATCAGGGCGCCACCCCGACCGTGCTCAGTCCGGTCGCCTCCGGCAGGCCGAGCGCCAGGTTCATGCACTGGATCGCACCGCCGGCCGTGCCCTTGGTGAGATTGTCCAGGGCGGCGACCGCGATCAGCCGGCGGGCGGCGGGATCGACCACCACCTGGATGTGCACCGCGTTGCTGCCGAGCACGGCCTGGGTCTGCGGCCACTGGCCGTCGGGGAGGACGTACACGAAAGGCTCGTCGGCGTACGCCTCCCGGTAGGCCTCGCGGGCCTGCTCCGTGGTCAGTCCCGGATCGAGCAGCGGCGCCGAGCAGGTGGCCAGGATGCCGCGGGACATCGGGACCAGCATCGGGGTGAACGAGACGGCGACGTGGGTGCCACCGCAGGCCGTGAGGTTCTGGACCAGCTCGGGGGTGTGCCGGTGCACGCCGCCGACTCCGTACGCGCTGGCAGAGCCCATCAGCTCGGCTCCGAGCAGGTGCCGCTTCAGGCTGCGGCCGGCCCCCGACGGTCCACTGGCCGCCACGATGACGACCTGGCCGACGTCGATGAGACCCGCGGTCACGGCAGGAAGGAGAGCGAGCGTTCCGGTGGTCGGATAGCAGCCGGGCACGGCGACCCGCCGCGAGCCGGCGAGCTTCTCGCGTTGCCCGGGCAACTCGGGCAGACCGTAGGGCCAGGTCCCGGCGTGGGACGTACCGTAGAACTTCTCCCAGGCCGCCGGGTCGATCAGCCGGAAGTCGGCGCCGCAGTCGATGATCACCGTCTCCGGGTCGAGTTCGGCTGCGACCTGAGCCGAGGCCCCGTGCGGTAGCGCCAGGAAGACCACGTCGTGTCCGCGCAGAGTGGCGACGCTGCTGTCGGCGACCACCCGGTCGGCCAGCGGGACCAGGTGCGGCTGGTGCTCGCCGAGCAGCGAGCCGGCGCTGGCACCCGCGCTGACCGTGCCGATCTCGACCTCAGGATGGGCCAGCAGCAGGCGGAGCACCTCTCCCCCCGCGTACCCGGTCGCCCCGGCGACTGCCACGGTTGTCACGATGCATGAGTATGCCATATGTCGCATGCATATGCATGCTGCAGTGTCCAGCCGCTGGCGCAGAGGCGGCTTCGTAGGCCCTCGGTAAAGGCTCCCGTCGTCAGGCTATCGGTGCCATTGATCGGCACCGAGCCTCCGCTCAGATCGTCGCACTCTCGGTGCACGAATACGAGAGGGCTTCGGCGGCTTTCCGGCGTGCTCGTGCCGACCCGGGCCGGGGTCCTCGCCGCGAGCCGCCGCGTACGCTGAGCCGGACGAACGAGGAGGCACGGCGATGGCGAAGAAGAAGAAGGGCCCGCTGGGCAAGGTGATCGGGGTCGCGGCTGCGGCCCTCACGGCGGCGGCTGTGGTCCAGGAGCTGGCCAAGCCGGCCGACGAGCGGACCTGGCACGGTCAGATCGCCCTGGTCCCGTACGACTTCCGGATCCCGACTGTGGACCGGTTCCTCGCCAGCTGGTGGAACCCCGACGACCCGCGGATCCTGACCCCGCGGACGTTCGGACTGGGCTGGGCGGTCAACGTCGGCAGACTGTTCGCGCTGGTCCGCGCCCAGGACTGATCCCACCGGGTTGGGCTAGGGTCGAGGCCGCTCGTCACGCTGTCAGGAGGTCTGGTGGACAAGGTCGTCTCGTCGGGCCGCGAAGCCGTGGCCGACATCGCACCGGGATCGACCGTGGCCGTCGGCGGATTCGGCCTGTGCGGCATCCCCTCGGTGCTGATCGAGGCGGTGCTCGAGGCCGGGATCGGCGACTTGGAGGTCGTCTCGAACAACTGCGGTGTGGTCGGCTGGGGCCTCGGCCGACTGCTGGACGCGAAGCTGATCCGGCGGATGGTGGCCAGCTACGTCGGGGAGAACAAGGAGTTCGAGCGGCAGTATCTGTCCGGCGAGATCGAGGTCGAGCTGACCCCACAGGGCACGCTCGCCGAGCGGATGCGAGCCGGCGGCTCCGGGATTCCGGCCTTCTACACCGCGACCGGGGTCGGGACCCAGGTCGCCGACGGCGGGCTGCCCTGGCGCTACGGCCCGGACGGCTCGATCGCGGTCTCCTCGCCGGCCAAGGACGTGCGCGAGTTCGAGACCGCCGAAGGCACCCGGCCGTACGTCCTCGAGCGGGCCATTGTCGCCGACGTCGGCCTGGTCCGGGCCTGGCGGGGCGACCGGCACGGCAATCTGGTGTATCGCCGCTCGGCCCGCAACTTCAACCCGCTGGCCGCGATGTGCGGCCGGATCACGATCGCTGAGGTCGAGGAGCTGGTCGAGCCCGGTGTGCTGGACCCGGACCAGATCCACACCCCGGGCGTGTACGTCCACCGCGTCGTTCCATTGACCCCCGCGCAGGCCGCCGACAAGCGGATCGAGAGGCGGACGGTCCGGCAGCGGTCGGAGGATGGCACGTGAGCGGGCATCGGGAAGGCGCGCCGGTCTTCCGTGCTCGCCGACCGGAAGGCATGGCCGAGGTGGAGCTGGTGTGCGCGAGTCGAGGACGCCTTCCGGTCGGTGATCGCGGATGACCGGGCTCGAAGCGCCGGGTGCGAGCGAACAACACGTGAGCGAGCATCGGGAAGGCGCGCCGGTCTTCCGTGCTCGCCGACCGGAAGGCATGAGCGAGGTGGAGCTGGTGTGCGCGAGTCGAGGAGGACTTCCGGTCGGTGATCGCGGATGACCGGGCTCGAAGCGCCGGGTGCGAGCGAACAACACGTGAGCGAGCATCGGGAAGGCGCGCCGGTCTTCCGTGCTCACCGACCGGAAGGCATGGCCGAGGTGGAGCTGGTGTGCGCGAGTCGAGGACGCCTGCCGGTCGGTGATCGCGGATGACCGGGCTCGAAGCGCCGGGTGCGAGCGAACAACAAAGGGACGGCTGGAGCCGGGAGGAGATGGCGGCCCGGGCGGCGGCGGAGTTGACCGACGGGTCGTACGTGAATCTGGGCATCGGACTGCCCACCCTGGTTCCGAACTACGTGGCCGACGACGTCGAGCTGGTCCTGCAGTCGGAGAACGGGATCCTCGGGGTGGGCGCGTACCCGTTCGACGACGACGTGGACCCCGATCTGATCAACGCCGGCAAGGAGACCGTCACCCTGCGCCGCGGCTCGTCGTTCTTCGATTCCGCCACCAGCTTCGGGATGATTCGCGGCGGCAAGATCGACGCCGCCATCCTGGGCGCGATGCAGGTGTCGGCGAGCGGCGACATCGCGAACTGGATGATCCCCGGCAAGATGGTCAAAGGGATGGGCGGCGCGATGGATCTGGTGCACGGCGCGAAACGGGTGATCGTGCTGATGGAGCACACGGCCAAGGATGGAACGTACAAGATCGTGAACGAGTGCTCGCTGCCGCTCACCGGCCAGCAGGTGGTGCACCGGATCATCACGAATCTGGCCGTGATCGACGTGGTGCCCGCGGATCAGCGCGACGCCGGCGGGGCCCCGCTGCGCCTGGTCGAGCTTGCGCCCGGGATCAGCACCGACGATGTGATCGCGGCGACCGAACCCGCCGTCACCCTGCCCTGAGCGCAGACGTGCCCTGACCCTGTCGCGTGGCTTCAACAGGGGACGATCTCGACACGCCGACGCTGCGCGCCTCGAGCGCAGCGGAGCGCGAAGCGAGGCTTGCCGAGCGGAGCAGTCAGCTCGCGCGGCGGGCCTCCACCTCGAACACGGTCCAGGACAGCGGAGCCAGCTGAGCGGTCAGCCTGCCCTCGGTGACCTGCGCATTCTTCAGCGCCCCCGGAACGACCGCGGTGTGGTGGTCGCGGTTGGTGGCGTGCCGATCCTGGCCGTCGCCGGCGTGCAAGGTGGTCGCGGCGAGCAGCGCGGTGCCACCGATCCCCCGCAGGTCTGCGTCGAGCGAGGCAGTCTCGTCCAGGCTGCGGTTCGCCACGAAGACCGCGGCGCGCCCGGTCGCGGCATCGTAGGTCGCGGTTGCGTCCACGACTGGTACGTCGGTGTAGTCCGGTGAGTCGAAGCGGTCACCGCTCGCCACGAGCTGGAGGATCTGGCCGGTGGCCAACCGCCGCATCTGCTCGAACGGGTAGGCGATGGTCTGCTTCCAGGCTTCGCCGCCCTCCTCGGAGCGGAGCAGCCCGATCACGTTGACCAGCTGGGCCTGGCAGGCCACGGTGACTCGGTCGCCGTGCCGCAGCAGCGAGTTGAGGAAGGTGCCGACGACCACGGCATCGGTGACGCTGTACTCGTCCTCGATCAGCCGCGGGTGCTCGACCCAGGGCCGGTCCTTGGGTTGCGGACCGTCGCCATGGAACTGCTCGGTGTACCAGACGTTCCACTCGTCGAAGGACAGCCCGAGCCGCTTGGTGTGGCCGCCCTTCGCCCGGACGGCGTCGACGGTGGCGATCACGTCTTCGATGAAGTGGTCCATGTTCACCGCGGAGGCGAGGAAGGTCAGCGGGTCCCTTTCCCCCTTCGAATCGCGGCGCTCCTCGTAGTAGGCATGCAGCGAGACGTAGTCCACCGCGTCGTAGCAGTGGCCGAGCACCTCGGCCTCCCAGGCGCCGAAGGTCGGCATCGCCGAGCTCGACGAACCACAGGCGACCAGCTCGATGTCGGAGTCGATCAGCCGCATCGCCTTGGCGGTCTCGTTGGCCAGCCGGCCGTACTCGGCAGCGGTCTTGTGACCCACCTGCCACGGACCATCCATCTCATTGCCCAGGCACCACAGCTTGATCCCGAACGGATCTGTTGCACCGTTGGCGATCCGGCGATCCGACCAGTACGTCCCACCCGGATGATTCGCGTACTCCAGCAGGTCGCAGGCCTCCTGCAGACCGCGGGTGCCGAGATTGGCGGCCATCATCGGCTCGGTACCGACCTTGCCGGCCCAGTCCATGAACTCGTGCAGTCCGAACTGGTTGGTCTCGATCGAGTGCCAGGCCAGGTCGAGCCGGCGCGGCCGGTCCTCCTTTGCTCCGATGCCGTCCTGCCAGCGGTAGTTGGAGACGAAGTTGCCGCCCGGATAGCGCACGACGGTCGGTCCGACCTCGCGCACCAGGTCGATCACGTCGGTTCGCAGACCGGCCTCGTCGGCGGTGGGGTGTCCGGGTTCGTAGATGCCGGTGTAGACGCAGCGGCCCATGTGCTCGACGAAGGAGCCGAACAGCCGGCGGGGCACCGGCGCGAGAGCAAACGCGGAGTCGAGGACGAGCTTGGCGGAGGGCACGGGGCGGGTCCTTCCCGAAGGGTGGATACAACGTTGGAACAGCATGCTACATCGTTGTAATAGGCACGGCGCAAGGTCCCGAGTCCGCTCGACTCAGCGCGGACGTACGCTCTCGCGATCGACGATCCGGTACGGCACGGTGACACTCCTGATCGGCCGGCCCGGATCGACGATCCGCTCGACCAGCAGGCCCAGCGCGGCCTCGGCGAACTCGCGCTTGTCGAACCCGACCGTGGTCAGCGGCGGCGTCAGATACGCAGCCTCCGCGATGTCGTCGTAACCCACCACCGACACATCGTCGGGGACCCGGAGCCCGGCGCTCCAGAGCGCATGCAGCGCGCCGATGGCCATCGAGTCGGTCAGGCAGAGCACGGCATCAGGCGGCTCGTGATCGGCCAGCCAACGGCTCAGCGCCTCCGCCCCACCGCGGGTGTTCCACTCCGCGGCGATGATCAACTCCTCAGAGCCGGGCAGCTTCGCTGCGGCGAGCGCCAGCGCATGGCCCTCCAGCCGCAGCCGGCTCGAGGCGGTGGCCAGCCCGCCGAGCACAGCCATCCGGCGGTGGCCGAGCCGGATCAGCCGGGCGGTGAGCTCCCGGACGGCGGTCACGTTGTCAACCCAGACGTGATCGGCGATCGGCTGGTCGACCTCGCCGATCAGCACCACTGGGGGCAGCGCCACATCGGCCTGTACCGCACTGGTCTCCAGCCGGGTCGGGTTGAGGATCAAGCCGTCGACCAGCTGGGCGCGTGCGCGGGACAGCAGCCGGCGTTCGCCGTCGGCGGCACCGTGGGTCTCCTCGATCTGTACGGACAGCCCTCGGCTCTCCGCGACCTCGACGACGTGGTGGGCGATCTCGGAGGAGTACGCGGTGTCGAGGTCGGGAAGCGCCAGCGCGATCATCCCGTTGCGCCCGTTGCGCAGCCCGCGGGCCGAGAAGTTCGGGACGTAGTCGAGCTCCGCGATCGCGCGCTCGACCCGTTCCCGGGTCGCCGGACTGACCGGCACGGTCCCGTTGACGACGTTCGACACCGTCTTCGGTGACACCCCGGCGCGGACCGCGACGTCTCGTACCGTTGCGCGCACGGGCCTATCTTGCCTGGTCAAGCGGTTGCCGCGGGGCGCGTCCGGCGGCGCCACTCGAGCGGAGTCAGCTGGTGCTCGGCCCGGAACTGCTTGCTGAAGTAGCTGCTGTCCGGCCAGCCGACCCGCCGGCCGACCGAGGCGACCGTGTCGTCGGTGTCCGCCAATAGCCGCCGCGCGACCCGCAGCCGCTGCTGGGTGATCCACTGCTGGACCGTCCGGCCGGTGCGGCGGCGGACCAGCGTGGTCAAGTAGCCCGGGGTCAGGCCAACTTCGGCGGCCACCCGGGAGAGGCTGAGTGGCTCGGCGTACCGGCTCTCGATCAGGTCGAACACCGCGGCGAGCACCGGCTCGTCGGCCGACCGAAGCTCCTCGCCCGCCGTTCCGGTCAGCCGGCCCACCTCCACCAACAGCAGGGTGAGCCAGGCCGCCGTCGCCTCGGCCGACCCGGCGAGCGGCTCGCGCAGCTCGGCGTCGATCCGGTCCAACCGCCGGCCCCACTCGGCGCGGTCGACATCCGGCACGGTCAGCCGTTGCGCCCCGCCCGAGGGACCCGCCACGAACGGGAGCAGCAACGGATGCGTGCGCCACGAGCTGAACGCCCGGGGCACCGAGTCGCGGAGGGCCTCCGGTGAGAAGACCAGGCACCAGGCCACCAGCTCGTCGAGCGAGTCCGGCGCCACCGGTGAGACGACCTGACCGGGCGCGATGAGCAGCAGCTGACCCGCAGTCACCGTCCAGCGCCGCCGGTCCAAGGCGACCTCGCCGGTTCCCTGCTCGACGTAGATCAGGATGACGAACTCGTGCGCGTGTGAGTCACGCCGGGCCCGGAACGGCGGATCGGCCAGCCCGGTGGTCAGGCGGTGCAGGTCCAGCAGAGGTACGCCGGGTACGGCGTCGAATCCGACGATCGGGATTCCGTCGCCGCGATGGTGCACCCGCTGCCGCGGCGACCAGGCCGCCGTACCACCGACCGAAGATCGTCGGGTCGTGGCATCGGATCCTCCATTGTCTGCCACGCCTGAACGAGAAACGCTCGAACCAGCCACCCGAAGATCATCACATGGAGGACAAGAGCATGACTCAGGAGAATCTGGCGCCGGCCCCGGACCGGCGGTTCCTGCCGGCGATGGGCAAACGATGGCTGTTGCCGCTCTACGACCCGTTCACGCGATTCGCCGGAGTAGCCGCCGTGCACGGTGCGCTGCTGGCCCGTGCGGAGGTCGGACCCGGGAACCGGGTGCTCGACATCGGCTGTGGCACCGGCAGTCTGCTGGTGACGCTCGGCCGGAAGGAGCCGGACGCGGTGTTGACCGGCCTGGATCCGGACCCGGCGGCGCTGGGACGGGCGCGGCGCAAGGCCGCCCGGGCCGGCGTACAGGTGAGCTTGGATCGCGGTTTCGCCGACGAGCTGCCCTATCCGGACGCGAGCCTGGACCGGGTGCTGTCCTCGATGATGCTTCACCATCTGGATCCGGCCGACCGGGCGCGAGCGCTCGCCGAGGCGCATCGGGTGCTCCGACCCGGCGGCCGGTTCGTGCTGATCGACGCGGGGCCCACTCCACGGGCGGGCACCATCATCGGATGGGGGGTCATCTGGGCCGGAAGATGGCCTCCAACGGCGAGCCGTCGGAGGAAGCGCTTCGTGCGTCGGTGGGGTCGGCCGGCTTCTCGGCTGTCCAACTGACGGTCGAACCGCTCACCCGGCTGGGCCCGGTCGTGCTGCTCACCGCGACCCCGTAACCCGTCCGACCCCGGCCCCTCCACCCTTTCTCCGAAACTGTCGAGTTGGAGCAGCGACGCGCCGCGGGAAGCTGTCGCAACCCGGCAGTTGCCTGGACGGGCCGGGTCAGTCGGTGCGCTGGACAGCGCCGAGGCTGGCCGCCGCCCTGGCGACGGCGGTGTCGCGGGCGGCCGCGATCTCCGCATCCTTCAGGGTGCGATCGGTGCCGCGGAACCGCAGCGCGAAGGCCAGCGACTTCTTGCCGTTACCGACCTGCGGGCCCGTGTAGACGTCGAACAGCCGGACCGACTCCAGCAGCTCCCCGGCACCGGCCCGGAGCGCGTCCGCCACCAGCTCGGCCGGTACGTCCGCGCCGACGATCAGCGCCACGTCTTCCTTCGCGACGGGGAAGGACGAGATGGCCGCCACCTCACCGCCGTCCGGAGCGCCGGCGATCAGCGCGTCGAGATCGAACTCGGCGGCACAGGTCCGGGCCGGCAGTCCGTACGCCGCGCAGACACTCGGGTGCAGCTCGCCGGCGTATCCGATCGGCTGCTCGTCGCCGGGGAACCGGAACGCGGCACACCGGCCCGGATGCCAGGGAGCCATCCCCGGCGCTTCCGCAGCCTCGCGGATCAGCGTCGCACCGAGTGCCGCCGCCGTCGTCTCCACGAAGGCCACCGCGTGGACCCAGCTGGCGCGCTCCGTCGGACCGGTCCAGCCGGCCGCCCGCCACTGGCCGGCCAGCACCACGGCACAGTGCCGCGGCTGGTCGGGCAGCGCATCGTCCATGGCGTCGAGGATCTCCTGGGCGGGTCGGGTCACGGGTCCGGTCCGCGGTACCGCCGGGCGCGGAGCGGCGATCGCCGGCCGCCGGGCGTGGAAGACGAGTCCGGTCTCGTACAGGGCGAGGTCGTCGTTGCCGCGGCTGGTGTTCCGGGCCACCGCAGCGAACAGGCCAGGCAGGAGGGTGGACCGTAGGTAGGGACTCGTCTCCGCCAGCGGGTTGAGAATCCGGACCAGGTCGCGGCGCGGGTCGTCGGCGACCAGCCCCAGCTTGTCCAGGTCGGCGGCCGCGGCGAACGGGAAGCTCAGCATCTCGACGAACCCGGATGCGGCCAGGGTCGCGTTCACGGCCCGACGAGCGCGCTGACTCCGGGTCAGCCCGCGGCCGACCGGCGCGCGCGGGACGACCGCCTCGATCGTCTCGAAGCCGACCAGCCGGCCGACCTCCTCGACATAGTCGTACGGATCGCGCAGGTCCGGCCGCCAGCTCGGCGCGGTCGCGGTGAGCGTTCCGTCGCGCAGCTCGACCTCGGCGCCGACCGCCCGGATCAGCTCGGCCGCGCGATCCGACTCGACCGGGGTGCCGAGGATCCGTTCGGGCAGGTCGGCGGCCAGTGTGGTGGTCTGTGCGGGCGGGATCGCGCCGACCACGGTCTCGTCGGCGACGAGGGTGCCGCCGGCCAGCTCGACCAGCAGGCCGGCCACGCGGTGCGCGGCTGCGTAGGCCGCGTCGGGATCCACTCCCCGCTCGAACCGCCGGGACGCCTCCGAGGACAGCTTGTGCCGGCGCGAGGTGCGCGCGATCGTCATCGCGTCGAAGTTGGCGGCCTCGATCACCACGTCCGTGGTGGCGCCGGAGATCTCGGTCGATGCGCCACCCATCACGCCGGCCAACCCGATCGGTCCCGAGTCGTCGGTGATCAGCAGGTCGGCCGGATCGAGGTCGCGGGCCACGTCGTCCAGGGTGGTCAGCTTCTCCCCCGGCTCGGCCTGCCGGACCACGATCGACCCGACGAGCCGGTCGGCGTCGTACGCATGGATCGGCTGGCCGGTCTCCAGCATCACGTAGTTGGTGATGTCGACGACCAGCGAGATGGATCGCATGCCGGCCAGCTGGACCCGGCGGGCCAGCCAGCGCGGACTCGGCTGCCCCGGGTCGATGCCGGTCACGCCGACGGCCACGAACAGCGGACAGGCCGCGGACTCGAGCCGGACCGGGTGGCCCCGGTCGGTCGGCGCCGGCGTCGGGCGGTCGACCGGATCGGCGAACGTCGTCCCGCTGGCCTGGGCGGACTCGCGGGCCAGCCCGCGGATCGACAGGCAGTAGCCCCGGTCGGGGGTGACGGCAATGTCCAGGACGTCGTCGCGCAGGTGCAGAGGTTCCGCCGCGTCAGCGCCGGGAACCAGATCCGGGCCCTTCAGCACCAGGATGCCGGTGTGGTCGTCACCCAGCCCCAGCTCGCGGGCCGAGCAGATCATCCCGTCCGAGACATGGCCGTACGTCTTCCGGGCGGCGATCTCGAACCCGCCGGGCAGCACGGCTCCGGGCAGCGCGACGACGACGATGTCCCAGACCGAGAAGTTGTGCGCGCCGCAGACGATGCCGCGGAAGCCCTCGTCGCCATTGAACCGCGGGCCGACGTCGACCCGACACCAGCGGATCGACTTGCCGTTGGAGTGCTGCTCGACCTCGTACCCCAGGACACGGCCCAGCACCAGTGGACCGGTCACGTCGGAGCCGGCCGCCTCGACCGTCTCGACCTCCAGCCCGGCACTGATCAACTTCTCGGCCAGCTCGCGGCCCGTGGTCTCCGACGGCAGCGCCACCCAGTCCCGCAGCCAGCCCAGCGGCGCCCTCATCGCGCCCCTCCGACCCGTGTCGCGCTCATCGCGCGAGTCCCGTCAGCGAGCGGCTGAACCGGACGTCACCCTCGATCATGTCGCGCATGTCCTCGGCGTTGTTACGGAACATCAGTGTGCGGTCGACGCCCATTCCGAAGGCGAAGCCGGAGTAGACGCTGGAGTCGACGCCGCAGGCCTCGAGCACCCGCGGATTCACCACCCCACAGCCGCCCCACTCGATCCAGCCCTCGCTGCGACAGGTCCGGCACGGATTGTCCGGGTCACCGACCGAGGCGCCGTGACAGACGAAGCACTGCAGGTCGACCTCGGCGCTCGGCTCGGTGAACGGGAAGTAGTTCGGCCGCATCCGGGTCCGGGTGTCGCCGAACATGGCGCGGGCGAAGTGGTCGAGTGCGCCCCGCAGATGACCGAGGGTGATCCCCTTGTCCACCACCAGGCCTTCGATCTGATGGAAGACCGGCAGATGGGTGGCGTCGTACTCGTCGGCGCGGTAGACCTTGCCGGGGCAGACGACGTACACCGGGAGCTCTCGAGTGAGCAGCGCGCGCGCCTGGACCGGCGAGGTGTGGGTGCGCAGCACGATCCCGCCGTCGGCCGGCTCGACGAAGATGGTGTCCTGCATCGTCCGCGCCGGGTGGTCGGGGATGAAGTTGAGCGCGTCGAAGTTCAGCCACTCGGCCTCGACCTCGGGACCCTCGGCGACCTCCCAGCCCATCGCGACGAAGACGTCCTCCATCTGCTGCATCAGCGCGGTGATCGGGTGCACGGCACCTTGCGGGTGCAGCTCGACCGGGAGGGTGACGTCGACCCGCTCGTCGCGTAGCCGCTGCTCCAGCTCGGCGGCGCTGATCTCGGTCTCCCGCTCCTGCAGGGCCTTGTTGATCGTGCCCCGGGCCTGGCCGATCCTGGCACCGGCTTCCTTCCGGGCCTGCGGCGGCAGTGCGCCGATCTCGCGGTTGGCCAACGCGATCGGCGACCGGTCGCCGGCGTGCGCCAGTCGGGCCTGCTTGAGCTCGGCGACCGTCGTCGCCGCGGCGAAGGCCGCGAACGCGTCGGCGACCATCGCCTCGACGTTCTCGGCGCTCAGTGGCGCGACCTGGACGGGGTCGTAGCTCGTGTTGGGCCCGGACATCTGCTCCTGCTCACATCGGGTCGGCTGGGACGGTTGGACAGTCTAGGTCCCGACTCGTTGCCTCACGAATAACCACACCACCGCCGACGCTGCGCGCCGGGGAGTGCAGGAGCGTTCGTGAACACGCTCCGTTTCACCGAACGCGACGAACGAGCCGGCCTGAGCGCGCCGAGCGAGGCATGCCGAGCGGAGCAATCAGCTACGCTGCGCGCCGGGGAGTGCAGGAGCGTTCGATGAAACACGCCTCCGTTCATCGAACGCGCGACGAGGTGGCCTGGCGCAGCGGAGCGCGGAGGAGGCTTGGAGCGGAGCATCGTGCGCTGGGCCGTAGCGGTCGCGTAGAGCAGGACGGCGGCGGCGGCGGAGAGGTTGAGGCTCTCGGCGCGGCCGTACATCGGGAGCGCGGCGAGGCCGTCGAGCAGCGCGGCATGCTCGGCCGGCAGTCCCCACGCTTCGTTGCCGAAGACCCACATGATCGGCCGGGCGAGATCGCCCGAGGTCGCCAGGTCGTCGATCGTGCGGTCCGCACGCGCCGTCCGCGCCGTACGTCGCCAGGCCGGCTGCGCGAGCCGCCGCGACGGTCTCGGACAGGTCCACCTCGACGCTGATCGGCAGGTGGAACAGGCTGCCAGTCGTCGCGCGGACGGTCTTGGGGTTGTACAGGTCGACCGAGTCGGTCGAGACCAGCACCGCATCGGCGCCGAACGCGTCGGCGCAGCGGATCACGGTCCCGAGGTTGCCCGGGTCCCGCACCTGGTCGCAGAGCACGACCAGCCGCGCTGCCCGGCCCAACGCATCCGCCAGCGAAACGTCCAGCGCATCGCACACCGCCAGGACGCCCTGCGGCGTGACGGTATCGGTGAGCTCGGCGAACGACCTGGTCGCGACCGTTGCGCACGGTACGCCGGCCCCGGCGGCAACGGTCAGCAGATCCTGGTGCTGCGCCGACCGCTGCCTCGTCGACCAGCAGCCTCCGGACGTACGTCGTGGAGAGCGCTTCGGCGACGGCCTGCCGACCCTCGGCGAGGAACTGGCCGAGCACGGCCCGGTCCTTGCGCCGGAGCAGCCGACGAGCCGACCGCAGCACTCCCGCGGAGGCGGAAGGCGTGTGCGATCGGCTCGCTGGTGGTGCTCAGGATCCTCAGGCTGCCGCGCCGGCCTCGGCCGGCTGACCGGCCGGGGCCTGGTTGGCCTTGGCGATCTCGACCAGGGCGACGAATGCGGTCGGGTCTGTCACGGCCAGATCGGCGAGGATCTTGCGGTCGACCTCGACACCGGCGGTCTTCAGCCCGGAGATGAACCGGTTGTAGGTCATCCCCTCGGCCCGCGCGGCGGCGTTGATCCGGGCGATCCACAGCTTGCGGAAGTCGCCCTTCCTGGCCCGGCGGTCACGGTATGCGTAGACCGAGCTGTGGAGCAACTGCTCCTTGGCCTTGCGGTACAGGCGGGACCGCTGACCCCGGTAGCCGGAGGCCTGTTCGAGGACCTCGCGGCGCTTCTTGTGCGCGTTGACGGAGCGCTTGACGCGTGCCATCTGATACTCCTTGTGCTTATCGGTGGGTCAGCGGGGTTACTTGCCGAGCAGACGGCGGGCCTTGCGAGCGTCGCCGGGCTCCAGCGCCTTGTCGCCGTCCAGGCGACGGGTGCGGGTGCTGGGCTTGTGCTCGTTGAGGTGCATCTTCCCGGCCTGCCGGTGCATGATCTTGCCGCTCCCGGTGATCCGGAACCGCTTCTTCGCACCGGAGTGCGTCTTCATCTTCGGCATCTGCTCGCCGCTCCAATCTCATCTCCACCGCCGGGTCGGGCGGCATCATCTCCGCCCGCGGGCCGGTTTCGGCCCGCGGGGTCGTACGTCGTCCCGGGATGTCCGCCCCGGGCTCAGTTCAACTCGGCTCAGTTCAGGTCGACGTCGGGATCCAGGTTGTCGGCCGGTCCCCGGCGCCGCTTCGGTGCGGTCTCCGCCTCCGCCGCGGCCTGGGCCCGACGCTCCGCCAGCTCCTTCTGCTCGGCATCGGCGTCGGCCTGTCGCTCGGCCGCTCGACGGTCGCGTTCGACCTGAGCCTCGGCACGTGCCTCGGTCTTCTTCTTGTGCGGACCGAGCACCATCAGCATGTTCCGGCCGTCCTGCTTGGGCGATGACTCGACGAAACCGAACTCGTCCACGTCGTCGGCCAGCTTCTTGAGCAGGTTGTAGCCGAGCTCGGGACGCGACTGCTCGCGGCCCCGGAACATGATGGTGATCTTGACCTTGTCGCCGGCCTTGAGGAAGCGCACGACGTGACCCTTCTTGGTCTCGTAGTCGTGGCTGTCGATCTTCGGCCGGAGCTTCATCTCCTTGATCACGGTGTTCGTCTGATTACGCCGGCTCTCACGGGCCTTCTGGGCGTTCTCGTACTTGAACTTGCCGTAATCCATGAGCTTGACCACCGGCGGACGGGCCATCGGGGCCACCTCCACCAGGTCGAGCTCGGACTCGCGCGCCAGGCGCAGGGCATCCTCGATCCGGACGATCCCCACCTGCTCCCCGGCGGGTCCGACGAGTCGGACCTCGGGTACGCGGATGCGGTCGTTGATGCGCGGTTCGGTGCTGATCTGTCCTCCATGAGGGTTGGTGGTGAACTGTTCGATCGGCTCAGCCGCCAGCTGGCACCGCCCCGAGAAGCACAAAAGCCCTCGCAGATGCGAAGGCCTGAACTCGTGCCGCAGCCGGCCGTCCCCCGGGACGCCCTACTGGTGACGAACCCGACGACCGTAGGTCGTACGGGTGGGAGATCAGGTCTCCGCTTGGCGGATCCAGCTCGAAGCTGAACCGGTCGGGGAAGAGATTATCACCCGGGACGTACTCGACACACATCGAGACGTCGGCGACGTCCGCTCCCGACACTGATCAACGTGTCGCCCACCTGCTCTATTCCGAGGTCGGAACGGCCCAGCCGAAACCGCCGTCGAGGGCGACCAGGCGGCTGCCGGCGGCCAGCTGAGCCAGCACCTCGCCGTCGATCACCAGTGGATGGGGACCTGCCACGTCGATCAGCAGTGCGGCGGCGCCGTCGGAAAGCGCGGCCTCGGCCGCTTTGTCCAGTGTGACGGGCACCGGTCGTGCGGTGGCGTCCCACGCCTCCAGCGCGTCCAGCCCGGTAAAGGCGAGTAACGCCCGACGGCCATCGGCCGCCCGGATGCCGACCACCGACATCTCGGCCTCCTTGTCGGAGGGCAACGTGGTGGATGGCGGTCCTCCGCCCGTCTGGCCGATCCTGGTGGCCGTGGCGACGACCGGCACCAGCACCCGGTCGCCGCACAGCGCTTCGACGGCGGACAGATAGGCCTCCGGCGACGGCGCGGCGCTGAATGCAGCCAGCAGCTCACGGGTGTGCGCGGTCGCCTCGCCGGTGTCACCGGGAAAGGCCGACGTACTCAGGGTCCGCTCGTGCTGCACCGGGACACTGTACGGGCCCGCCTCGCGCCGCGCAGCGGACCTGACGGCGGGATCCAGCCGGGAACGCCCGGCGGAATTCCGCCACGAGCCGCGGCTTCCGGCGGTACCGGATCAGGGGTCTCACCGATGGGATGCGGTCCGTTGCTGTGGCACCGTAGAAGAATGCCCGCCGCCGATACGGTTCTGCTCCCCCTTTGCGTCGCCCTCGGGCTGCTCGGCATCGTCGTGACCGGGATCGCGTGGCGACGCGGCAACAAGGGACGGGCGATGCAGGGCGTCGGGCTCGCGCTCGCGCCGTTGGCGCTCTATCTGACCGGGCTGCTGCGGATCGTCTGGGACTTCGTGGTGGCGGTGGTCGGCTGGGCGGGCCGGATCATCTTCACCCCCGCCGTCTGGTCCGGCCTCGGCCTGCTCGCGCTGTGCATCGTGCTCTGGGTGGTCGGCGGGATCGTCGCCCGGCGCTCGGCCGGCAAGGCGGTCGCCACCGGCTCGAGCAACAAGACTCAGGTCTCGAGCCGACCCGCCAAGGCCTCCGGTACGTCGGTTGCCAAGGCCGGTACGCCCCCGGTCGACGACGACTTCGCCGAGATCGAGGCCCTGCTCAAGAAGCGCGGCATCTCGTAGTCATTGCTCCGCACCCCACGGACCCGAATCCGCAATACGGCCGGATGAGTCCGGAGAACTCGGTTGTCACCGCCGCTGCGTGCCAGGGAGTGCAGCCGAGCGCGGAACGAGGCTTGCCGAGCGGAGCAGATCAATGCGCGCGAGCGGCGGCCCACCGTTGACGGAGATCCTCCACGGCGGCCTGGGCACTGGGTCCGTCGCCGGCCTGGATCCCGAGCAGGTGCCGCCGTTCGGCGTCGACGTCACTCTCCATCGGTCCGTCGTCGGGACGGATCAGCAGGAGCACCCAGGCGTCGCCCGGTCGGAGCAGGATCCGGTGGATGTCCGCCCAGGCGATCGTGTGCGTACGCAGCCCGTTGCGGAACGTCAGGCCCGCCGCATCGGCCCGGACGTAGCTCGCCGCGAGCGCCCACAAGAAGCCGACAATGAAGGCCAGGATCATCAGCAGGGTGACGATCTGGGACGGGGTGAACTGATCCCGCAGACTCGCCGGCAGCCCGAACCAGCCGACGAAGGAGAGCACCAGCAGCGAGCAGGACGTCACGATCGCCACCAGCCGCAGCAGCCGCGGCCGGTAGACCACCGTCTCTGGCGTCATAGGCGTCAGATCCGACATGCCGCGATGTCCGTGACGAGGATGGCGCGTGCGCCGACGGTCCACAGGTCGTCCATGATCTGCTGCGCCTGACGCCGCGGCACCATGGCCCGGACCGCGTGCCAGCCCTCCTTGGCCAGCGGTGAGACGGTCGGCGACTCGAGACCGGGGGTGATCGCACAGGCGTCAGCGATCCGGTCAGCCGCCACGTCGTAGTCCATCATCACGTAGTTGCGGGCGACCAGGACGCCGTTCAGCCGCCGGACGAACTGATCGAAGCCGCGCGGCGGCTCGAAGCCGGTCCGCGTGATCAGGATCGCCTCGGACTGCAGAATCGGGTCACCGAACAGCTCGAGCCCGGCCTGCCGGAGTGTCGTACCGGTCTCCACCACGTCGGCGATCACGTCGGCTACGCCCAGCCGGATCGCGGTCTCCACCGCGCCGTCGAGCCGGATCAGCCGAGCCGAGACGCCGTGCCCGGCGAGGTAGCCGCCGACCAGACCCGGATATGAGGTGGCGAGTCGCAGACCCTCGAGCTTCTCGACGGTCAGGTCGCTGCCGGCGGGAGCGGCGAACCGGAACCGGCTGGTCCCGAAGCCCAGCGCGAGCTGCTCGACGGCCGACGCGCCCGAGTCGAGGAGCATGTCGCGGCCGGTGATCCCGACGTCGAGGGTGCCCTCACCGACGTACAGGGCGATGTCGCGCGGCCGTAGGTAGAAGAACTCCACGCCGTTCGCCTCGTCCAGCAGCACGAGCTCCTTGCTGTCGGTGCGCTGGGCATAACCGGCCTCGTGCAACATCTGGGCCGCGGCCTCCGCCAGCGCACCTTTGTTGGGCACGGCGATCCTGATCAGCCGCTTGCCGGCCTCAGCCGCCCAGGTCGAAGTCACGGCGGCCATCCTAGGTCGGCCCGCAGTGGTGACCCGGCTGGTCTCAGCAGGCCCGCGAGCGAAGTGCGACGGCCGCCGTCAACTGCGGCCACGGCTCCGCCGTGCGTCGGATCGGCGGGTCGCAGCGGCGGTGGGTCGATGGATCCGGAGCGCGTGGCCGAGAGACGGCTACGCTTGGCGGCCGTGACCGCCGCGAAGACGTTCGACTCCCTCTATGCCGAGCTGACCGCGAAGGTAGCCGCCGCCGACCCCTCCTCCGCGACCGTGGCCCGGGTGAACGCCGGCGTCCACGAGATCGGCAAGAAGATCGTCGAGGAGGCCGCCGAGGTCTGGATGGCGGCGGAGTTCCAGAGCCGTGCCGACGCCGCTCTGGAGATCAGCCAGCTGCTCTATCACCTGCAGGTGATGATGATCGCGCTGGACCTCGACCTGGCCGAGGTGTACGCGCGCCTTTAGGCCGGCGCTCCCTTCGACAGAGCGTGTCCTGAGCCCGTCGACCAGGCTCAGGGCACGTCCGCAGCGCTCAGCCGACCGTCTCGATCTCCGGCGAGTCGACCGCCACCGGCGTCACCAGGTCCCGGTCGCGCCGCTCGATCCGCCACCAGGAGATGAAGCCGACGATGCAGAAGCCTCCGTAGACGATGTACATCAGCGCCGACGGGTAGTAGCCCGCCATCAGCAGCAGTGGGACTCCGACGACGTCGACGGCGATCCAGATCAACCAGAACTCGGTCCAGCCACGTGCCATGCCGTACGTCGCCAGGATCGAGCCGGTCAGGATCCAGGCGTCGGAGACCGGTCCCCAGGAGCCGAGGGCCTTCAGCACGAAGTAGAACACCGTCCAGAGCACGACGGCTCCGATCAGCAGCTGGAGCCGCCCGTTGCGACCGGCCCAGCCGGGCTTCACCCCGACGTTCTCGGTGCCGCCGGAGGTCTTGCGGTAGTGGGACCACTTCACCCAGCCGTACACGCTGACGATCAGGAAGAACACCTGACGCCCGGCCTGGCCCCACATGTCCAGCTTCTGTGGGGTTGCGAACGCGCCGCCGATCGCGCCGCCGACGAAGACGGTGAACAGCAAGATGTTGCCGATGATGCCCACCGGCCAGGCCGATACCCGGCGCCGCATCCCGAGCACGGCGCTGGCCAGCCCGAAGAGGTTGCCGACTACTTCTCGCCACAAGATGCCGGGGCCGATGTCGATCTTGGCCTCCAGCAACCGGGTCAGCAGGTTGGAAAGATCCATGGTGGTCTCCTCCACTCGTCCGGTCGCACGGATACCGGGGCTTGAAGAGACCTCACCGCGACGAGTCCGTCCGCCCGGAGATCCCGGGCTCGCGGCCGTCGCGCCGAAGCGCTCGCGTGAACCTCCCATCCGGACTTTCACCGTCGGTCCTGGAGTTCCACCAGGTCAACCTGCCACTGGCTGCAGCAGGGTCGCGGACTGTCACCGCCGGTTCGGACTTGCACCGACCCCGGAACACGCGCGAGTTCGTCAAAAACTCGTCAGGGGTCATTCTGCCACTGCCGGCAAGGGTCGTCACTGTGACGACCGTTCGGCGGACACCGCACGGCCTCGCCGGCAACCTAGCGGTTCATGGAGCGCCAGCGACCTCGGGCGCGAGGACCTCGAAACCTGACTGATACCGCGGCGACACCCATCTGAACCGCGCGTTTCCAAGACTGTTGCCCGGAGCCGCAGCCTGCCCCCGATTGCTGTGTGCCCAGAGAGGCTCCTGATGACCGACCAGGCAATCACCGACCAGGACCACGACGATCACCCGGGTGACCCCGAGGGGCACGAGCACCACGTGCTGGTCGGCGCCGAGGCGACCAAGGAGACGCTGGAGGACTACACCCTCCGGTTCGCCCCGCGGCACTACCGACGTTGGTCGCCGGGGGTGGTCGCGATCTCCGCGCTCGGTGGCATCGCCTACCTCGCGGACTTCGCGATCGGCGCGAACATCGGCATCTCGTACGGCACCACGAACGCGCTGTGGGGGATCGCCGTCTTCGCGGTGGTGATCTTCCTGACGTCGTTCCCGCTCGCGTTCTACGCGGCCCGCTACAACCTGGACCTCGACCTGATCACCCGGGGCAGCGGCTTCGGCTACTACGGCTCGGTGGTCACCAACGTGATCTTCGCCACGTTCACCTTCATCTTCTTCGCGCTCGAAGGTTCGATCATGGCCCAGGGCCTGAACCTCGGCCTCGGGGTTCCCTTGTGGGCGGGCTATGCGGTGTCCACGATCATCATCTTCCCGTTGGTGATCTACGGCATGAAGGTGCTGTCCAAGCTGCAGCTGTGGACCACTCCGCTGTGGCTGATCTTGATGGTGCTGCCGTTCGTCTACCTCCTGGTCAGCCATCCGGAATCGATCAACAGCTTCTTCGCCTATCAGGGTGAGAACGGCAACGGGGCGACGAACCTCGGTTCGATCATGCTCGCGGCGGGCGTCTGCCTGTCCTTGATCGCCCAGATAGCCGAGCAGATCGACTACCTGCGATTCATGCCGCCGCGGACCGCCGACAACAAGCGGCGCTGGTGGACCGCGGTCGTGCTCGCCGGCCCGGGCTGGGTCATCTTCGGCGCCCTCAAGCAGATCATCGGCATGTTCCTCGCGGTGTACATCATCGCCAACGTGGCCGGCGGCGCGGCCATCGCCAACCAGCCGGTGCACCAGTTCCTGGAGATCTACCGGGACATCATGCCCGCCCCGGTGGCACTGGCGCTCGCGGTGATCCTGGTGGTGATCAGCCAGGTGAAGATCAACGTCACCAACGCGTACTCGGGTTCGCTGGCCTGGACGAACTCGTTCACCCGGGTCACCAAGCGCTACCCCGGTCGGATCGTCTTCCTGGCCTTCAACCTGCTGATCGCGCTGGTCTTGATGGAGGCGAACATGTTCAGCTTCCTCAACACCATCCTCGGCTTCTACGCCAACTGCGGCATGTCGTGGATCGTGGTCGTGGCCTCCGACATCGTGTTCAACAAGTACGTCCTCAAGTTGTCGCCGAAGAAGCCGGAGTTCCGCCGCGGCATGCTGTACGCGATCAACCCGGTCGGCTTCGGTTCGATGCTCATCTCCGCGGGGGTGTCGATCGCCGCCTTCTTCGGCCTGCTCGGCTCGGCCATCCAGCCGTACTCACCGCTGGTCGCCATCGGCCTCGGACTCATCCTGCCGCCGGTCTTAGCCATCGCCACCAAGGGCAAGTACTACCTACGCCGAACCGACGACGGCATCGACCTGCCGATGTACGACGAGAACGGCAACCCCTCCGACGCGGTGCTGGTCTGCCACGTCTGCCGGCAGGAGTACGAGCGCCCGGACATGGTCGCCTGCGAGACCCACGACTCGGTCATCTGCTCACTGTGCCTCAGCACCGACAAGCTCAAGGATCACGTCCTGCTCGCTCAGCCGAAGGCGGCCGCGCCGGTGGAGGCCCCGGTCTGACGCCCGACGTCCGGCCCCCTCCTTCCGGAAACTGTCGAGTTGCGACAGCGCTCGGCGGCGTGTCGATGTCGCAGGTCGACAGTTTCCGGAAGCGTGGGGGGACGAGGAGGGAAGGGGGCGCGGGTCAGAGGGTGACGCCGAGCAGGGCACCTGCCGCCCGGGCGATCAACGCCGGCGCCTCGGCGTCGTCGCCGTCGATCGCCAGCGAGGCACCGGCCCAGCCGTCGATCGCGGCAACGGCGGCCGGGGCGTCGAGATCGTTCGCCAGCGCGGCCCGGACGGCGGCGACCACCGGACCGGCGTCGAGCCCCGCGTCCAGGGCGACCGCCTCCCGCCAGCGAGCGAGCCGTTCGGTCGCCGCATCGAGCTGCTGGTCGGTGTAGGTCCAGTCGTCGCGGTAGCGGTGACCGAGCAGCAGCAGCCGGATCGCCATCGGGTCGATCCCGCCCGCCCGAAGCTTGGAGACGAACACCAGATTGCCCCGGGACTTCGACATCTTCTCGCCGTCGAGGCCGACCATGCCGCTGTGCACGTACGCCCGGGCGAACGGCTCCCCGGTCGCCACCCGACCGTGCGCGGCCGACATCTCGTGGTGCGGGAAGATCAGGTCGCTGCCGCCCCCCTGGACGTCGAACCCCGCGCCGAGAGTGTTCAGTGCGATAGCGGTGCACTCGACGTGCCAGCCGGGGCGACCGCGCCCGAACGGTGATTCCCAGCTCGGCTCGCCCGGTCGCTCGAGTCGCCAGAGCAGACTGTCCAGCGGTTGCTTCTTGCCGGGCCGATCAGGATCGCCGCCGCGCTCGGCGAACAGCGCGAGCGCCTCAGTTTCCGGCAGGTGGGCGACCGAACCGAAGTCGCGGGTCCGCCGACTCGGGGAAGTACAGGTCCGGGTAGTCCTCGTCGTCGACCGGGTAGCCGGCATCGCGCTGCACCAACTCGCCGATCAGCTGGGTGATCATCGGGATCGCTTCCACCGCACCGATGTAGTCCCGCGGCGGGAGCACGTTGAGCGCCGCCATGTCCTCCCGGAACAGCTGGATCTGGCTCTCGGCGAGCTCGGTCCAGTCGACCCCGGTGGCGGTGGCGCGTTCCAGCAGCGGGTCGTCGACGTCGGTGATGTTCTGCACGTAGTGCACGTCGAGACCGGCGTCCAGCCAGACCCGATGCAACAGGTCGAAGGACACGTACGTATTGGCGTGGCCGACGTGCGTGGCGTCGTAGGGGGTGATGCCACAGACGTACATCCGGGCCGTGCCATCGGCAGGGCCCGCCGGCAGCAGGGCACGGCTGGCGGTGTCGAAGATCCGCGGCCTCGGTCGCTCGCCCGTGTCCTCGAGTCGTGAGTACGGGCGCGTCTGCCAGGCCTGCATGCCGCCACCCTATCCGTGAGGTCCGAGCCGACCGCCCCAGAATGAGTCCCGTGCCCAACCAACCCGGACCGGCGCTCGTCGTCGCCTTGATCGTGCTCCTGGCGATGGCGCTGACGGCGTCCTGGCTCGGCCGCCTGCGGCTCGAACGCCGGTTCGCCACCGCTGCTGTCCGGGCGGTGGTCCAGCTGGCCGTGGTGTCGACGGTGATCGCCGCCGTGCTCGTGCACGTGGCCTGGTCGGCGGCATTCGCCCTGGTCATGCTCGGCGTCGCGGTGGCCACCGCGGCCGGGCGGATCGGGGCACGAGGATCGTGGCCGTGGGTGGCGCTGGCCATCGCGGCCGGGGTGCTGCCGGTGCTGGCGGTGATCTTCCTCTCCGGCGCGGTGCCGTTCACCGGCGCCGGACTCGTGCCGATGGCCGGCATCATCATCGGTGGCGCGATGACCGCGACCTCGCTGTCGGGACGCCGGGCCTTCGCCGCGCTGCGGGACGAGCACGGGACGTACGAGGCGGCGCTGTCGATCGGCCTGCCCCGCTCGGCGGCCGTGACCGAGGTGATCGAGAGGCACCTGCCCGAGGCCCTGGTGCCCGGCCTGGACCAGACGCGTACGGTCGGCCTGGTCACGCTGCCAGGCGCCTTCGTCGGCGTCCTGCTCGGCGGCGGCAGCCCGCTCCAGGCCGGCGCGGCCCAGATCATCGTGTTGATCGGGCTGCTCGCCACCCAGTCGATCACCGTCGTCGTCGCCGGCCTCCTGATCCGCACCGCCCGACTGCTCCCCGCCGACCTGAAGACCCGCCTGCTCCCCTGACCCCGGCCCAGCAACCTTGCACCCGATATCCGGCCTTGCACCCCTTACAGGCGGTGCAAGGCCGCACAGAGAGTGCAAAGTTCAGGCGGACCGGGCGAGGTGGGGTCTGAGCCGCCGAGACAATTCAGAAGGGCGGCCAGGGGATCGACGGCCACTCGCCGCGCGCGCGGGGCAGCGTGCCGCGACGGAGCAGGATCTCGCAACGACGTACGAGGGCCTCGATCTCGTCCTCGGCCAACAGCTCGCGGAGCGCGTCCGGACCGTCGTCCCGGGCCCGGGCGACCAGGCCCCGCTCCCCCTCGGTCAGCTCGGTCCCGGCCCAGCCCCAGAGCAGCGTCCGCAGCTTGTTCTCGACGTGGAAGCAGATCCCGTGGTCGACCCCGAACACCCGGCCCCCGCTGGACAGGATGTGCCCGCCCTTGCGGTCCGCGTTGTTGGCAAGCACGTCGAACACCGCGAGCCGGCGCAGCTCCGGATCGTCGGCGTGCACGACCGAGACGGACGGACTCGTCGGCGTCGTACCCGCTGACGCAGGCGAACCAGCCCGCCCGAGGCAGCGAACGGCTCGGCACGAGGTCCACCAGCGTCTCGTTGTCCTCGCCTGTCGTCTCGACCCAGACCTGGAGCGAGCCGGTCCCGAAGGGCCCGTCGGCCAGCACGGTCACCGGGACGACGTCGAAGCCGGCGGCGCGGGACAACTCGTACGCCGCCACCTCGCGAAGACCGAGGGTGCTCCGCGGGAAGTCCCACAACGGTCGCTCGCCGTTGATCGGCTTGTAGACGCACTCCAGCTCGCCGGTCTCGGTGGTCAGCCGGGCCAGGAAGGTCGCGTTCGATGCCTGGACGATCCGACCGATGACGTCCAGCTCGCCGTCGGCCAGTACGGCGCTCAGCGCCGGGTGGTCCGGCCGCGGCTCGCGATCGGGCTGGGTCACCAGGTGCTCGCAAACACGGGGATCAGAACAGCGGCCGGCGATAGCCGTTGGCCCGCGGGCAGATGTGCCCGTCGGGATCCAGCGGCTGGAGGCAGAACGGGCAGGCCGGGCGACCGGCGCTGACCAGGGCATTGGCGCGGGCGACGAAGTCGCGGGCGTACGAGGCGGTGATCTTGACCACGAACACCTCGTCCGCGTCGATCTGGCTCTCCGCCTCCTCTGCCGTGGCCGGCAGCCCGGGGTCGGGCTCGGCCTCCGCGGCTTCGTCCTCGCCCTCCACGTTCGAGAACAGCTCGATGACGATCCGGTCGATCGTCGGATCCCAGGCGATGGTCATCGTGCCGACCCGGAACTCCTCGGTGATCGGGGCATCCAGCGGCTTGCTGTCCGACGGGGTCGAGCTCGCCGGAGGCACGTCGGCGTCGCTGGCTCCGCGACGCGAGACCTCATCCAACACCCGGTCCAGGTGCTCGGCCAGCACGGAGACCTGCTGCTTCTCCAGACCGACACTGGTGATCCGGTTGCCCTCCCGCGCCTGCAGGAAAAAGGCGCGCTCGCCAGGCTGCCCGACGGTGCCCGCGACGAAGCGGTCCGGGGCGTCGTAACGGTGAACGAGGATCGCCATGCGGCCAGACTAACCCCGCTCCGCAGGGCGGGTGTCCGCGTTTCAGACCGGCTTGGCCGGTGCGTGATCCGCACTTCCGAGGCCGCCGCCGACCGCGGCCTGATCGTCGGCGGGCTTCCGCCGCCCGCGCGGTTTCTTGGGCGGCGGGGCGAGCAGCTTGCCGAGGTCGGCGTTGGTGGAGTTGGTGGTGATCACGTACGGACGGGAGTCGGTGTAGGTCACGATCGAGACCGATGCAGGGTCGACCAGGATGCGCTGGAAGGCGTCCAGATGCATGCCGAGCGCGTCGGCCAGGATGGCCTTGATCACGTCGCCGTGCGATACCGCCGCCCAGACCGCGTGTGCGCCGTGCTGGGCCGCCAACTCGGTGTCCCACGAGCGGATCGCGGTGGTCGCCCGAGCCGCCATCTCGCTCATCGCCTCGCCGTTCGGGAAGCGTACGGCGGACGGTTGGGTCTGTACCGTCCCCCAGAGCTTCTCCTTGCCCAGCTCGGACAGCTTGCGGCCGGTCCAGTCGCCGTACCCGCACTCGGTGAGGTTGCGTTCGGACTGCACCTCGAGCGGGATCCCGTGGGCCAACACGACGGCGTTGGCGGTTTGCCGGCAGCGGCGCAGCGGCGAACTCACCAGGGCGACCAGTGGAACGTCGCTGAGCCGCAGTCCAAGATCGGCCACCTGCCGCCGACCGACCTCGTCCAGCTCGACACCCGGCGTCCGGCCGGCCAGCACACCCGAGGTGTTGGCGGTCGTCCGCCCGTGCCGGATCAGCACCACCGTTGTCACGGCTCCGAGCCTAGTGGCCAATTCGGTGGCGCCGGGCCGAGCGCCGTGGCCAGACTGGGCCGATGAGCATGATCGCGGTCCGCCGGGCAACGCTCGACGATGCTCCGGGAATGGCTCGGGTGCACACGCAGAGCTGGCGCGAAACGTACGCCGGGCTCGTCGCGCCGACGGCGCTCGCCGAGCGGGTGATCGAGTCGGACACCTGGCTGTCCTGGCTGACCGAGTCCGGTCCGCGGAGCGCTGTGTTCGTCGCTGTCGACGGCTCGCGGGTGGTCGGGCTCGCCGGCGTGGGTCCCGAGCTGCAGGGCGGTCCAGCCGAGGTCGGCCAGCTCTACGTGATCTATCTGCTGGCCGAGCTGTGGGGTCGTGGCGTGGGTCACCGACTTCACGCGGCGGGTCTGGCAGCGCTGGTGGCGGCTGGCTTCGACAGCGCGGTTCTGTGGGTGCTGGACAGCAACGCGCGGGCGATCGCCTTCTACACCCGCGAGGGCTGGCGGTTCGACGGACACACCGGGGTGGAGGAGCTCGGCGGTGAGCAGCTCGCCGAGCTGCGGATGCGTCGTGTGCTGGGTCAGCCGCCCAACTCGCGGTAGCGACCCCGGAGGTGCGCCAGCGCCCCGGCGTCCGTCGGGTCGATCTCCACATGCGCACACCGCCCGCGCAGGATCCGCGACCAGCCGAGGACCGACGTCGTGTCGGTCAGCTCGACTCCGAGCCAGCCGGCTGCTCCGGACAACACCGGTCCCCACCGCGTCTCGGACCACTCCGCAAGCCGGAAGAGACCGCCCAGGGGCGGGCGTGACGCCGGCAAAGGCGTCCGCCAGCCGCTGATGGCCGGCCCGGAGGAGGCTGACCGCGACCCGTCCCGTCCGCTCCGCCAGCTCGGCAAGATCGGAGTCCTCGTCCACCAGACCCAGCACCTCGGGCGCCTCGCCGTCGGCGACCAGCAACGACGACACCGTCCAGCCGGCCCGGCGGTCGTCGTCCCCGGCGCACCAGAGAGTGACCGGCTGGGGCATCCGGCCACGGAACCGCCGAATCGGATCGCGCTCGCCCTCCGGCGTCAGGAACGGGTGTTCGCTGTGGATGCTCACAGCCGAAAGTGTGCCCCCTGTGACCAGGCTGAGCGCGAACCTCCGCGCGCTGCCCGCGGAGGCGGCCTACCTCGTCTAGGGTGGTCCCCGTTTGTGTCGAGGTGCAGGTAGGAGTGGATCGTGGGTTGGCTCGAGGCCTTGGTGCTGGGCATCGTGCAGGGACTGACCGAGTTCCTGCCGATCTCCTCCAGCGCACATCAGTCGATCGTCGGTCAGTTCTTCGGCGGCCAGGATCCGGGTGCGGCGTTCACCGCGATCACCCAGCTCGGCACCGAGGCGGCGGTGATCGTCTACTTCCGGCACGACCTCGCGCTGATCATCAAGAACTGGTTCTTGGCGTTGCTGGGCCGGATTCCGCGGGACGATCCCGAGGCTCGGATGGGCTGGATGGTGATCGTCGGCTCGATCCCGATCATCATCCTCGGTCTGCTGTTCCAGAAGCAGATCGAGACGAGTCTGCGCAACCTGTGGATCACGGTCGCGATGCTGGCGATCGTCGGCATCGTGATGGGCATCGCGGACCGGACGGCCCGCAACGAGCGCACCCTGGAACGGCTGACCTGGCCGCACGGCGTGATCTACGGTCTCGCCCAGTCCCTCGCGCTCATCCCGGGCGTCTCTCGTTCAGGGGCGACGATCACCGCGGGGTTGTTCATGGGCTACCGGCGCGAGGCGGCCGCGAAGTACTCGTTCCTGCTCGCCATTCCCGCGGTTGTCGGTTCCGGCCTGTTCCAGCTGCTCAACATCAGCTCAGACCCGGTGCCGCCTGCGTGGGGTCCGATCGCACTGGCCACGATCGTCTCGTTCGTCATCGGATATGCGGTGATCGCCTGGCTGCTGCGCTACATCAGTACGCACAGCTTCATGCCGTTCGTGATCTACCGGCTGGCGGTGGCCGCGCTGACCGCGATCCTGCTGCTCACCGGGGTTCTGCAGCCACTACCCCAGGGCTGATTCCGAGAGCTCCAACGCCCGCGCGGCGACCGTCAGCGCTGCGCACTTCTCCTCGACCGACCGACCGTACGGCGCCAGCGCGCAGGTGGTGACCCCCGACGCCGCCAAGACACGGAGCCGCTCGGCAATCCGCTCCACCGGGCCCAGCAGGGACGTGGCGTCGATGAACTCGTACGGCACGGCGGCCATCGCCTCGCGCTGGCGCCGATCCAGGTAGAGGTCCTGCACCTCGTTCGCCGCATCCTCGAAGCCCATCCGGACCGCCAGCGCGTGGTAGAAGTTCTGCTCGCGACTGCCCATGCCGCCCACGTAGAGCGCGGCATAGGCCCTGATCGGGTCCGCGCAGGCAACCGGGTCGTCGCCGACCACCAGTGGAACGGTCGGCACCACGTCGAAGCCGTCCATCGTCTTGCCCGCCCGGCTGCGACCGGCACGGATCCGGCCGAGCAGATCGTCGGCGAATCCAGGCGCGTAGAACACGGCCAGCCAACCGTCGGCGATCTCGCCGGTGAGCTCGAGGTTCTTGGGTCCGACCGCGGCAAGGTAGATCGGGATGTCAGGCCGCGTCGGCGCGATCATGAGCTTCAGCGGCTTGCCCGGACCGTCCGGCAGGGGCAGCCGGTAGTGGGCGCCCTCGTACGCCACGGTCTTGCGGGAGAGCGCTGTCTTGACGATGTCGACGTACTCCCGCGTGCGGGCCAGCGGCTTGTCGAACCGGACGCCGTGCCACCCCTCCGACACCTGCGGCCCCGAGACCCCCAGCCCGAGCCGGAACCGCCCGCCGCTGAGCAGGTCAAGGCTCGCGGCCGTCATCGCGGTCATCGCCGGGCTGCGGGCCGGGATCTGCATCACCGCAGCCCCGACATCGATCCGACTGGTCTGTCCGGCCAACCAGGCCAGCACGGTCGGACTGTCCGAGCCGTACGCCTCCGCCGCCCAGACCACGTCGAAACCGAGGTCCTCGGCGTGCCTGGTCAGGGTGAGCTGCGCCCCGGGATCGTCCGAACCGACCATGTACCCCAGGTTGAGTCCGAGACGCATGACGCCACCGTAACGGCCCGACCGGCATCGTCGGGTCGGCCCCGTTACTGTCGCCTGCATGGAAATCCGGCGGGTCGGGGCCAGTGGGTTGCGGGTGTCCCGCCTCGGCCTCGGCACGATGACCTGGGGCCGGGACACCACCGACGAGGAGGCGCGGGCGCTGCTGGAGATGTTCTGCGCGGCCGGCGGAAGCTTGATCGACACCGCGGCGGCCTACGGCGCCGGCGACGCCGAGCGATTGATCGGCAAGCTGGTCCGCGAGCTGACCCGGCGCGAGGACGTCGTGATCGCCACCAAGGCCGGCTTCGTCATCCGCGCCGGGAACCGGATCGTCGACACCTCGCGGCGGGCGCTGCTGCGCGACCTGGAGGGATCGCTGGAACGGCTCGGCACCGACTATGTCGACGTGTGGCAGGTGCACGCCTGGGGCGACGCGCCGCTGGAGGAGACCCTCAGCGCACTGGACTTCGCGGTCGAACGCGGCTGGGCCCGGTACGTCGGAGTGTCCAACTTCGTCGGCTGGCAGACCGCGCAGGCCGCGACCTGGCAGCGGGCCGTGCCCGGCCGCGCGCCGATCGTCAGCGCCCAGGTGGAGTATTCGCTGCTGGCCCGGCGGGCCGAGGTCGAGGTGCTGCCGGCCGCCGAGGCGTTCGGACTGGGCGTGTTCCCTTGGTCACCGCTGGCCCGTGGCGTGCTGAGCGGGCAGTATCGCGGCGGGGTGCCGCGCGGGTCGCGCGCGGCATCGGACCACTTCGCCTGGTTCGTCGAGCCCTATCTGGAGCCGCGGTCGCGCGGCGTCGTCGAGGCGGTCGCCCGGGCGGCCGACGGGCTGGACATGTCACCGCTGCAGATCGCGCTGCTCTGGGTCCGCGACGCTCCGGGGGTGACCGCTCCCCTGCTCGGCGCCCGAACCGCCGGTCAGCTCGCGCCGGCCCTCGCCACCGAGGAACTCAGCCTGCCCCCCGAGATCGCCTCCGCGCTCGACGATGTGTCCGGCGGCCCGAACGCCGCCCGTCAGGTCGGCTGACTGCCCGGCCGGCGGTCTGCACTGACCGGCCCCAGCTCCGAAACTGTCGAGCTGCGACAGCGACACGCCGCTAGCGGATGTCGCAACTCGACAGTGCCGGAAGGCCAGCGGTCGGACCGACTAACTCAAATGGACGGCGTCACGCGGATGATCTTGCGGCGGATCCAGATGTCGCGGGTGCCGTCGCGGTAGCGGCGAAGCCTGGTCAGCTCCCAGCCGCCGTACTCCGCCTGCTCGGTCAGCAGCTGGCGGACGGCCGTACGCGGGACGTGCCGCTCCACCCGGACCCGCTCGACGACGTACTCGACGTTCCTCATCGTGCGGCCCAGCGTAACCGCGCGTTCAGGCCTGCGTCAGGAACCCGTCCAGCACCCGGGCACCGAACTCGAGCGACTCGGTGGGCACCCGCTCGTCCACCCCGTGGAAGAGGCTGACGAAGTCCAGGTCCGGCGGCAGCCGGAGCGGGGCGAATCCGAAGCAGCGGATGCCGAGCCTGGTCCAGGCCTTCGCGTCGGTCCCGCCGCTCATCAGATAGGGCACCGCGCGGGCTCCCGGATCCTCCACCGCCAGGCAGGCCTGCATCGCCTCGACGAGCGCTCCGCTGAACTCCGTCTCGACCGCGACGTTCTCCGTCGCGATCTCGTAGCGCACCTTGTCACCGAGCAGTTCGGTGATCGTGTCAAGCAGCTCCTCGCGGCCGCCCGGGACGAACCGGGCGTCGATTGCGCCGGTCGCCCGGCCGGGAATCACGTTGTGCTTGTAGCCGGCCTGCAGCATCGTCGGGTTTGCCGTGTTCGACATGGTCGCGCCGACCATCCTGGCGATGGAGCCCAACCGGGCCAGCGTCTGCTCGGCCTCCGCCGGATCGAGCTCGATCTCGAAGGCCTCCGACACCGCGGCCAGGAATGCCTGCTGGGCGGGAGTGATCCGGTGTGGCCACTCGTACGTCCCCACCCGGGCCACCGCCGCGGCGAGCTCGGTGACCGCGTTGTCGTCGTTGCGGAACGAGCCGTGCCCGGCCCGCCCGTCGGCGATCAGGTCCAGCCACGCCATCCCCTTCTCGGCGGTCTGCACAAGGTAGAGCCTGAGGTCGTCGCGGATCGTCAGCGAGAACCCACCGACCTCGCCGACGGCCTCCTCGCAGCCGTCGAACAACTCGGGATGCTCCTCCACCAACCAGGTGGCGCCGAGCCCGCTGCCTGCCTCCTCGTCGGCGGTGAAGGCCAGCCGGATCGGGCGGCGCGGCGCGATCCCGGCCCGGGCGCGGGCCCGAACCACACTCAGCACCATCGCGTCGAAGTCCTTCATGTCGACCGCGCCGCGGCCCCAGACGCAGCCGTCCGCGACCTCGCCCTCGAAGGGAGGTTTGCTCCAGTCGGCGGCGTTCGCCGGTACGACGTCGAGGTGGCCGTGGATCAGTAGCGGGCTCGCGTCCGGGTCGACTCCTTCCGGCACCCAGTCGGCAACCAAGGACGTACGCCCGGGTTCGGACTCGAACAGCTCGGAGCCGATGCCGACCTCGTCGAGCAGCCCGGCGACGTACTCCGCGGCCTTGCGCTCCCCAGGCCCCGGCTGCGGTCCGTAGTTCGTCGTGTCGATCCGGATCAGCTCGCGGCAGAGCTCGACGACCTCCGCCGCCGGGTCGTAGCTCGTCTCAGCCTCGGTCATGGCGGCCAGTCTGGCATCCCGGCCTTGGGAGAATGGGCGGCATCATGGTCCGCTCGACCCGACGCTCCTGGCTCGTCTGGGGTGTCGGCGTGCTGGCGTACGCGGTCGCGGTCTTCCAGCGCACCTCGCTGAGCGTGGCCGCCGAGCCGGCCAAGGAGCGGTTCGCGATCGGCGCGGCGATGCTGTCGATCTTCGCCGTCGCGCAGTTGATCATGTACGCCGCCATGCAGATTCCGGTCGGAGTGCTGGTCGACCGGTTCGGTTCCCGGCTGATGATCGCCGCGGGAGCGCTGGTGATGTCGGCCGGGCAGGCCCTGCTCGCGCTCACCTACGACCCGGCGGGGGCGCTGGTCGCGCGGATCCTGGTCGGCACCGGCGACGCGATGACGTTCATCTGCGTACTGCGGCTGATCCCCGCCTGGTTCAGCGTCAGCCAGGTGCCGATCATCACCCAGCTGACCGGGCTGCTCGGTCAGGCCGGCCAGGTGGCCAGCACGATTCCGTTGGTGGCCGCGCTGGCCGGACCGGGCTGGACCGCGACCTATCTGGGCGCCGCCTCGATCGGCGTCCTGATCGCCGTGCTCGTGCTGGCGGCGGTCCGCAACGTCCCGGCCGGCTCGTCCGCACATGTCACGGTCGGCAGCTGGCGGCAGGCGGGCAGCGACCTGATCGACTCGTTCAAGGCTCCCGGCACCCGGCTCGGTCTCTGGGCGCACTTCACCACCCAGTTCTCCGGCATGGTGTTCGCGCTGCTCTGGGGCTTCCCGTTCATGACGGTCGGACTCGGCTATTCCCCGGGGCTGGCCGGCGCCCTGCTGACCATGATGGTGCTGGCCGCAATGGTCATCGGCCCGGTGCTCGGCCGGCTGACCGCCCAGTTCCCGCTGCGCCGGTCGAATCTGATCTTCGGCATCCTGGTGGCGACCATCGGGATGTGGACGATCGTGTTGCTGTGGCCCGGAGCGCCGCCGCTGCCGGTGTTCGTCGTCCTGATCCTGGTCCTGGCGGCATATGGGCCGGGCTCGGCAGTCGGCTTCGACTTCGCCCGGACCTTCAATCCGTCGACCCGGCTCGGTGCGGCGACCGGGATCGTCAACATGGGCGGCTTCGTCGCTTCGCTGACCACGATCTTCGTGATCGGGGTCGTGCTCGACCTGCTGGCGAACGGGGGCGCGTACACCCTGGTCGACTTCAAGGTCGCGTTCTCCTTCCAGTACGTCGTCTGGGCCTTCGGCATCTGGAGCCTGCGCCGTACTCGCCGGTTGGCCCGGGCCCAGCTGGCCGCCGAGGGTACGTCGATCGACCCGCTCCCCCACGCCATCGCCCGGCACTGGCGGCAGCGGCACTGAACCGTGCTCCGGACGTACGCCTGGGAAGTCGGCTTGGCGATCGGCCCCGAGTTGCTATAGTTCTCTCCGCTGTCCAGCCGGGGCTGGACGCAACGTCCAGGAATCCTGGGCACACCCTGTCCGGGTGGCGGAATAGGTAGACGCGCTAGCTTGAGGTGCTAGTGCCCCTTACAGGGCATGGGGGTTCAAGTCCCCCCTCGGACACCGGAAATGTGACTCTGACCAGGTCACTCACTACTTCTGCTGGTGCCCGGCTCAGGCGGCGAGCGTCCGCAGGCCCGGTGTCAGTTCGTCGGCCGCGGCCAAGCTTGCGAAGCGACCATCGGCGGCCACGAGTTCGGCGTTGGTGCCGGTCTCGACAACCCGGCCATGATCGAGCACGGCGATCTGGTCGGCATCGCGGACGGTACTCAGCCGGTGGGCGATCGTCACGGTCGTCCGCCCGCTGGCGAGCGTGTCGAGAGCTTTCTGGAGCTCGCGTTCGGTGTCGTTGTCGAGGGCGCTGGTGGCCTCGTCGAGGACGAGGATCCTGGGGTCGCGAAGGACCGTACGGGCGATCGCGATCCGTTGCTGCTCACCGCCGGAGAAGCGCTGCCCGCGGGCTCCCACCACCGTGTCCAGACCGGCCGGCAGGGCGGCCACGAGGTCGGCGATCCGCGCTGTCTCGAGCGCGCTCCACAGTTCAGCGTCGGTCGCACCAGGCTTGGCGAAGCGCAGGTTGGCGGCAATCGAGGCGTGCAGCAGATAGGTCTCCTGGGAGACCACCCCGACGATGCCGGCGAGGGTGTCGGCGTCGATGTCGCGGAGGTCGACGCCGTCGATGAGCACCCGTCCAGTCGTCGGGTCGGCAAGCCTGGCCACCAGTCCGGCGAGGGTGCTCTTGCCCGAGCCGGTCTGACCGACCAGGGCGAGTGATCCCCCGGCCGCGACCCGGAGGCCGACCTGCGTCAGCGCCGCCCCATCCGCACCCGGGTAGCGATAGCTCACGTTCTCCAGAACGAGTTCGCCGCGTACCTTCTGCGGGTCGATCGGGACGGGATGCTCGGGTTCGGTCACCTCGACGGTCAGGTCGAGGTAGCCGAAGATCCGGCTGAACAGAGCCGCCGAGCTGACCACCTGCACTCCGGTGTTCAGCAGGCCCATCACCGGTCGGAACACGGCCGACTGCAGTGCAACGAACGCGACCAGGGTGCCGATCGTCATGCCACCGGAGGTCGCCGGGAAACCGGCTGCCAGATACAGCAACGCCGGAATGACGGCGAAGACGACACTCATCGTCGCCATTCGCCAGCGCCCGGCGAGCTGGGCGCGTACCTCGAGGTCGACCAGGTCGGTCGAGGTGGCGGCGAAGCGGTCGGACACGGTCTTGGCGGCACCCAACGTCTTGGTCAGCCGGACTCCGCTGACGGTCAGGCCCTCGTCCACCTGGGACAGCAGGTCGGCGAGCCGGCGCTGCTGTCGCGAGGTGACGTCGCGTCGGAGCGTGGCGACCCGCCGGGTGAGCCAGATCGCGGGCGGCAGGACGATCAGGGACAACAGCGACAGCCGCCAACTCAATGCGGCCATGGCGATCGCCGTCGCGACGACCGTCGTGATGTTGGTCGCGATCGAGGTAGCGGTGTTGGTGACGACGGACTGCATGGCGTTCACGTCGTTGGTCAGGCGGGACTGGACCTCGCCGCCCTTGGTTCGGGTGAAGAACGCCAGCGACTGACGCTGGAGGTGGGTGAAGACGTCGGTCCGAAGGCTGTGCATCACGCGCTGGCCGACGAGTGTGGAGATCCAGGTCTGCAGGACACCGAACATGGAGGTGGCGACAGCGACCAGCACCATGGCGCCGACGAGCAGAAGGAGCAGGTGGAGGTCGGCTGCCGGCAGGGCGTCGTCGATCACCGCTCGGGTGAGGAAGGGGGTGGCGAGTCCTACCAGCGAGGAGACCACGAGGAGGGCCATCACCGCGAGGATCTGCCAGCGATAGGGAGTGAAGAGGGCGGCTACCCGCCGCCACGACACGGGCGACTCGGCGAGCTGGGCCTTGTCGGCGGGGTCCAGGCGGCGTGGGCCGCGACCCCCGGAACGTTCGGGTTGGTCGAAGGTGTCAGCCAAGATGGGTCTCTTTTCGTCGGGGTGGTGGTCCGGTGTCCGGCTCCGAGGCGTCTGTTCTCATATTACTGAGGTTACCACACTATGAGGTTGACTACAGCTGGGGTAGGCTCGTACCATGTCGCCCAAGGCTTCGACGACCGACCTCGGCGAGCTATTGATGAGATCCACCCGCGGGCTGCGCCGGCGCTGGGCGGAGTCGCTCGGGCCGTGGAACCTCACCCCTCACCAGGTACGCGCGCTGCACGTCGTCGGTGAGCTCGGCAGCCCACGGCTGGGCACGCTGGCCGATCGACTGCGGATCGCGCCGCGATCGGCGACCGAGGTGGTCGACGCCCTCGAGGCGACCGGGCTGATCGTCCGTCAACCCGACGAGTCCGACCGCCGGGCGATCAGCGTGGCCCTCACCGATCGAGGGCGACAGATCCTGTCCGAGGTCGACGCGGCCCGCGGGGCCGCGGCCAACGAACACTTCGCGACATTGACCGCGGCCGAACGCACGACGCTGACAGAACTTCTCGCCAAGCTCGACCGCCCACTCGTTGACCCAGGCTAGATCGGACCGTCGACGCCGCTCACGGGTATCAGAACTGGACACTGATCCAACGGCTCTCCCTGAACCGATGTATCCAGCATCGCGATCGGGTGGCCTACTGAGCCTGTGGCCGGGGTGTCACCGTCGGCATAAGGCATCCGGTCAGAAAGGCTCGCGCGCAGAAACGTGAATGTCTGCCCGTCCAGTGGTGGTCGGGGCGGTGGTGGTCGGGGCGGTGCCCGCGACGGCGTGAGGTCGATGTCGCGCTCGTTCGCGCTGGCGACGCGATGATCGCGGATGCGGCGCTCCGCCCGGCCCAGCCCGACTGAAGCCGATCGTCTGTCGCATCGACTCATTCCACGCGATGTCGTCGGTACTGACGAGGGCTGCGTCCGGCAGCGCCTCGATCAAGCGGAGGTCGAAAGAGGTCTTGCCGCTCGCGCTTCGGCCGTCCACCGCGAGGACCTGTCGCGTCCCACCCGGCGCCAACCGTCCGAGGAGATCATCGACCAACCAACCGAACGTCACCGACCGCCAAATGGCGACGGGCTCCCCAGCCGCGGGAACGATCACAGCCACCATCGTGCCGGATCATCTCGCCCCCGTCGTCTCAAGCGCGCTCAGCGATCTCGGCGAAATTCGTCTGGTGGGCGCATACTGGAAGAAATGACTACCGCACCTGGACCTAGACGCGCACCCCTCGCCACCAGCCCCTTCACGCGCCCGGCTGAACCGTCGATCGATCGGTTCGCGGTCGGAGACAGGGTGACGCATGACACGTACGGTCTGGGTTGGGTGACAGGTATCGAGCCGAACGCGGCGACGGTCGACTTCGACCCACGCAAGGTCCGCGTCACCAGCCCCTACAACAAGATGCACAAGCTGGAACAGTAGAACCCCGGACGGCTCGGCCGCCCGCGTAGCCGGTCAGGGGCTCACGAAGTCGCTGGCCGCCACCGAAGCAGATCGCCGGCCGCACCGGTACTGGTCAGTCGCGACATCGGCTAGCCGTCCGCGTCGGGCAGCTCCGGATCGGGACAGAGCAGACTCGGCTGGAGACGAACGATGGTGCGCTCGATCAGCTTCTGCACCGGCCCGCTGAAGAACAAGATGAGCAGGATCAGATACTTCGAGCCGTTCGGGAGGACCAGCACTCCGAGCAGGATCGAGAGCGAGAACAGCACCACCTGAGCCAGCGCCGCCGCCAGTCCGGAGAGGGTCGGTCGTGCGCCCTCCTGCCAGATCTCGGGGTGCCTCAGCGCGTAGCCGCTCATGGCTGCCATCAGCACGTTGGTCAGCAGCATCGTCCCGACGTAGATGACCAGCTGCAGATCGTCACTCGGCATGCTGCCGACCATCGCGGTGGTCACCGGCAAGAACACGATCGTGAGCATCCAGCCGAAGTTCAGCACCATCAGTGGACCGCGCCAGCTCCCGATCACGCTGTACAGGCGTTCGTGACTGAGCCAGAAGGTGGCGATCAGCACGAAGCTCAACCCGAAGGCCAACAGCTGGCCGGAGTTCTGGCTCAGATACTCGACGGTGGTCATCCGTTCCCGCGAGCCCTCGGCCACGCTCTCCAGCAACGGGAGGATGAGCAGTGTCATGGCGATCGCCACCACGGCATCGGTGAAGACCTTCATCCGCTCCGCACTGTGCCGCTCAGCGACGGGCCGCACCCGCTTCCTCGCCATAGCTGTCGAGCCTAAACGCGAATCAGGCCGTGGGTGCGGCGGGTCAGCGCCAAACTAGCGGTGGTCTGCGCCCGGAACGCCGTGGACCTCCTGCGCGGCGACCGCGCTCCAGCCCGGTGGCAGGGCACGGATCCAGCCCTCGACACCGGCGATGTGCAGGGTGGCTGCGGCCGCCGCCAGCTCGGCGTCGCCGGCCTGCAGGGCGTCGGCGATCGACCGGTGCTCATCGACGGTCCGTTCCAGCGCGCCCGGCACGGACATCCCGCGCCAGACCCTGGCCCGCAGCGTCGGCGCCGCCAGACCATCGAGCAGCGCGACGAGCAACGGATTGCCCGACGCCGTCGCGACGGCATGGTGGAACTCCCAGTCGAGTTCGACCAGGTTGCCCACGTCGTCCAGGGTCGATGAGGGGATGAAGGACCGGACGTGCTCGAGCTCCGGGGCGGTGATTCGGGTGGCGGCCAAAGCGGTGGCGGCCGGCTCGAGGATCCGGCGGACGGCGACCAGGTCGGGCGCCGACTCCTCCCGCTGCAGGTCGACCGCCAGGCCGATGGCGCCGAGCAGCAGCTCGGGGCCGAGTCCGGTGATATAGCTGCCGTCGCCCTGCCGGGTGTCGATCACGCCGAGCAGGGTGAGCGCGCGGACCGACTCCCGCAGGGACGTACGCGACAACCCGAGCTCCGCAGCCAGGTCGGCCTCCGGCGGCAGCCGGTCACCGGGGGCGAGCTGCCCGCTCAGGATCATGCGCCTGATCTTGGTGATCGCATCGTCGGTGACGCTCTTCCGGCCGCGTCGCCCGATCCCCGGCGGGCCCAGCCGGGCCGGCTCCGCGAGCATCCTCATCGACCTCCCAGCCCCGACAGCGCGATGCCTCTGACCAGGTACTTCTGCAGCGCGATCACCAAGATCACGGTCGGCACCATCGAGATGCTAGCCGCCGCCATCAGCAACTCCCAGCGCTGACCCTGCTGACCGAGGAACAGCTGGAGACCCAATGGCACCGTCATCCGGTTGGTGTCGCTGATGATGATCAGCGGCCAGAGGAAGCTGTTCCAGTACGCGATGAAGGTGAACACCGCCAGCACCGCGAAGGCCGGTGCCGCGATGGGCACGATGATGCTCCGCAGGATTCGGATGTGGCCTGCGCCGTCGATCTTCGCGGCCTCCTCCAGCTCGATCGGAATGGTGAGGAAGAACTGACGTAGGAGGAAGGTGCCGAAGGCGGTGAACGCCCACGGCAGGATCAGCGCCTGGAAGGTGTTCACCCAGTCCAGCTTCTGCATCACCAGGAACATCGGGATGACGATCACCTCCTGCGGCACGATCAGGGTGCTCAGGTAGAGCACGAAGAGCCCACCGCGGAACCGGAAGTTCAGCCGGGCAAAGGCATACGCTGCCATCGCGGACGCGACGAGTGTGATCAAGGTGCCGACTGCGGCGACGAAGAACGTGTTCAAGATGAACCGCCCGAACGGCAGGTAGTTCCAGGCTTCGGCGAAGTTGCCCCACATGATCTGCGAACCGAACAGGGTCGGCGGGACGGTGAACACCTCGGCACTCGGTTTCAGCGCGGACAGCACCATCCAGATGATCGGCACCAGGAAAAGCACTGCGACCAGGCTGAGCAGGGTCTGCGAGATGACGGTTCGAACGCCGCCCGGGCGGCGCCGTCCCCGCCCGGACCGCGAGGCGGCCAGGATCGATTCCTCGGCATCGGCCGCGGTCTGCACCTCACTGGTCATAGTTGACCCACCGCTTCTGGCCGATGAACTGGACGATGGTGATGATCAGGATGATCACGAACAAGACCCAGGCGATCGAGGATGCCAGACCGAGCTTGTAGAACTGGAAGCCCTGCTCGTACAGGTAGACCACCATCGTCGTGGTCGCGTTGCCGGGGCCGCCGCCGGTGAGGACGTACGCCTGGGTGAAAACCTGGAACGAGGAGATCAGGGTCAGCACGACGGCGAAGAAGATCGCCGGTGTCATCAGCGGCAGCACGACCCGGAAGTAGCGTGCCGCCGGACTGGCGCCGTCGATCGCGGCCGCCTCGACCAGGCTGCTCGGCACCGCATCCAACGCGGCGGAGAAGACGAGCATGTTGTAGCCGAAGCCCTGCCAGATGGACAGCATCACCACAGCGGGCATCGCCCAGTTCTTGTCACCGAGGAAGTTCGGCGCCTGGACCCCGAACCAGGTCTGGCACAGCGAGTCGATCAGGCCGTTCGGGGCGAGGATCAACGAGAAGATCGCGGCGTTGGCCACCACCGGAGTCACGGCCGGAATGAAGAACACCGTCCGGTACAGTCCGCGCAGCCTGATCCGCGGACTGGAGATCCAGGTCGCCAGACTGAGCGAGATGACGATGTTGATCGGTACGTAGGCGACCACGAACACCAAGGTGTTGATGATCGCGGTCCGGAACTCCTTGCTGTGCCACAGGGTCTGATAGTTCTTCGCACCCGTGAACTTGTGGTCGCCGATCACCGGCCAGTTGAAGAACCCGAGCAACAGCGACGCGATGATCGGGAACGTGGTGAAGGCGAGCAGACCGATCATGCTCGGCGCCAGGAACCCGGCCGCCACCCGACCATCGCCCCGGCGGCCACTATGGACTGGGGTGGCGCTCGGCGCGCCGGCGACGTTGACCGGGACGGCCATGAACTCTCCCTTCGCTGAGGCAACGGGGATGCCGGCCGCACGCGCTCGTCGCGGCCGGCATCCCTCGGCGTCGTCCGTCGGTCAGGTTATGACCCGCCCGCGGCCTGGGTCTGGCTCAGCAGGTCGTCGACGGAGCCCTGCCCGTTGTAGGTGAGCACTGCCTGCTTGGAGAACGTGGTCACCACCTGCTGCCAGGTCGGGGTCGTCGTGTACGGGACGGCGTTCGCCAGCGCGGCGTCCATCACGGGCTTGACATCCTCGGTCTTGTTGCCCTTGTACCAGGAGTCCTGGGCGGAGATCAGCGCCGGATAGGCGCGGCCCTGCTGGCCGAGGTAGTTCTCGGCGTCGGAGCCCACCATCACGCTGACCGCCTTGAACGCGTCGTCGGGATCTTTGCAGTCCTTGGTCACCCCGAACCCGGAGCCGTCCGACCAGGTCTGGGAGCCGGCCGCGCCGGCGGGCATCGGCGCGATGCCGACCTGGAACTTGGCCTGGGCCCGGGCGTTGATCAGGTCCCAGGGGCCGTCCAGCGACATGTAGGCGTTGCCGGCCAGGAACTGGTTCGCGCTCGCCGAGGACGAGTTCGCGCTGGGGATCTGAGCGGCCAGCTTGTCCTTGCTGACCAGGTCGGTGTACCACTGCGCGCTGGTGTGCCACGCGGGGTTGTCGACGTCCAGATCGCCCTGGTCGTTCAGGTTGTGCTTGCCCGAGGAGCTGAGCACCCACGGATAGAGCTGGCCGATGTCGCTCTGTGCCCAGAACGCGTACTTCGGTGGCTTGTTGAGAGCCTGCGCGTCCTTCATGAAGTCGTCGGTGGTCCAGCCGATTGCCGGCTCCTTGAGGCCGGCCGCCTTGAAGGCATCCTTGTTGTAGAACATGATGAACGGCCCGACGTCGTAGGGCAGAGCGACCTGCTTGCCCTGGAACTGCAGGCCCTTGGTGATGCTCGGCACGTAGTCGTTGGCGCTGATCCCGGCCTTGCTCATGTAGTCGTCCAGCGGCACCAGCAGGTTGCCGAACTGCGGCGCCCGCTGGCCCTGGAGGCCGATGATGCAGGGCGCGTTGTTGCTCGCCGCCTCGGTAGTCAGCTTGGTCCAGAAGTCGTTGAACGGCGCGGTCTGGAAGTCGATCTTGATGTTCGGATACTTCTGGGTGACCATGTCGCCCACGTGGAGCCAGGCGTTCTTCTCCACGTCCGAACCCGACCACATGAACCAGGTCAGCGTGACGGGGCCGTTGCTACCCGAGCCGGACGAGCTCGGTGTGCTTCCGCTGGTGTTGCTGCAAGCAGCCAACACGATGGTCGCGGCCGCCGCCGCCATGACCTTGGTGAGTCGTGAGAGTCGCATGGCACTCCTCGCGCTTGACGTCGTTGTCTGGTCCGGCGGCGCGGTTGCGAACCACTTATCGGCACCGAGACCTCGTAGGTCTGATGCTTATCTAGTCGACAACGCTTGTCAATGGTCCGATCATCATTCATCAATTTTGACGGTTAGATCGCAATCGTTGTTGAGAAGTGCGCTCGTGTTGGACTTGTTTTTCACTCGTCGATGACCCCATCATGTCATCAGAGGTCCGATGATTCCGTCTGATTGAGTCCGACAAAGAGGTGGCCCATGGTGGCGCAGTGGTCCGGAGCCGACGACCGGCGAGAAGCCATCCTCCAGGAGATCGACGCCGGCATCGCCGCCGGTCCGTTCAGCGCCGACTGGGAATCCCTGGCCGGTGGATATCAGGTTCCCGACTGGTACGTCGACGGCAAGTTCGGCATCTTCATCCACTGGGGCCCGTACTCGGTCCCGGGCTTCGGCAGCGAGTGGTATCCGCGGGAGATGTATCGGGCCGGCACACCCGCGTACGAGCACCACCGGGCCACCTTCGGCGCCCACGACCGCTTCGGCTACAAGGACTTCATCCCGGATTTCACCGGAACCGCGTTCGATCCCGACGAGTGGGCCAGCCTGTTCCGGCGGGCCGGCGCCCAGTTCGTGGTGCCGGTCGCGGAGCACCACGACGGCTTCGTGATGTTCGACACCGGCCTGAGCCGGTGGAATGCCGCCCGGATGGGCCCGCGGCGCGACGTGGTCAAGGAGCTGTCCGACGCGGTCCGCGCCCAGTCGATGATCGCCGGAGCCTCCACTCACCGCGCCGAGCACTGGTGGTTCTTCAACGGAGGGATGAAGTTCGACTCCGACGTCCGCGACCCCGCGTACGCCGACCTGTACGGCCCCGCGCAGCGCGAGGAGCTCCGTCCCGGCGACGCGTTCCTGGAGGACTGGCTGGCCCGCACGGTCGAGATCGTCCAGCACAACCAGTCTCAGCTCGTCTGGTTCGACTGGTGGATCGAACAGGACGTCTTCAAGCCGTGGCTCGCACGGTTCGCCGCGTGGTACTACAACTGGGGTGTCGCGAACCGGCGGCCGGTCGCGATCAACTACAAGTTCGACGCCTTCGCCCCCGGGTCCGCCGTCTACGACGTCGAGCGTGGCCAGCAGGCCGCCGCCCGGCCGATGCTCTGGCAGAACGACACGTCGGTCGCGGTGGCGTCCTGGGGTTGGATCGAAGGCCAGCAGTACAAGGACATCCGGGTGATCCTCGGCGATCTGATGGACGTGGTCAGCAAGAACGGCGCCCTGCTGCTCAACGTCGGACCACGCCCGGACGGATCGTTCGAGCCCGAGGAGGTCGACCTGCTGCACCGGATCGGGGACTGGCTCGGGACCAACGGCGAGGCCGTCTACGGCTCGACCCCGTGGACGGTCAGCGGCGAGGGGCCAACCGCGGTCGACGACTCGTTCCTCAGCGACGAGCACCGAGTCGACTTCACCGCGGCCGACCTCCGGTTCACCCGGCGCGGCGACATCATCTACGCCGCCGCGTTGCGCTGGCCCGCCGACGGCGAGTTGCTCATCCGAAGCCTGGTCGGCGACCCGGAGATCGCTCGGGTGGAACTGCTCGGCAGCCCCGATCCCCTACCGCTCCGGCAGCTCCCGCACGGCCTGGCCGTCAGTCTGCCGCCGGCCGGCCCAGACTCGACCCTTCCCGTTCTCCGGATCACGCCGGCGGTGCGCGACCCCGCTGCCCGCCGCCTCGAAGTCCGGAACTGAGTCGCGATGAGCCAGACGGCGCTGGATCGCCCGGGTAGCGAGTCCGCCGGTCCGGACCGGATCGCCTCTCTGGAGGTCCACGACGTCCGCTTCCGGACCTCGGTCGACCGGGACGGGTCGGACGCCATGAACCCGTTCCCGGACTACTCGGCCGCCTATCTGATCCTGCGCACGGAGTCCGGCGAGACCGGCTACGCCATGGTCTTCACCGTCGGCCGCGGCAACGACCTGCAGAGCGCGGCGATCAAGGCGTTCGAGCCGCTGGTCCGTGGCGTCTCGATCGACGATGCCGTGGCGGACACCCGGTCGTTCGCCCGGCTGCTGGTCGGCGACAGCCAGTTGCGCTGGCTGGGCCCGGAGAAGGGCGCCATCCATATGGCGGCGGGCGCGGTGGTGAACGCGGTCTGGGATCTCGCCGCCCGGCGCGCGGGCATGCCGCTCTGGCGATTGCTGGCCGAGCTGACGCCGGAGCAGATCGTCGGCCTGGTGGACTTCCGCTATCTCCGCGATGCGCTGACAGAGAGCGAGGCGCTGGCGATCCTTCGCGCCGCCCAACCCGGCCGGGCCGCCCGGACCGAGGAACTGCTGCGGGTCGGCCACCCGGGATACACCACGACGCCGGGCTGGCTCGGCTACGACGACGCCAAGCTCGCCAGGCTCTGCGTCGAGGCGGTGGACGACGGCTTCGAGTTGATCAAGCTCAAGGTCGGCGCGGACCCGGCCGAGGACGTCCGGCGGTTCGGCGGTCGCCCGCGCCGCGGTCGGACCCGCCGTGCCGATCGCCATCGACGCCAACCAGGTCTGGGGCGTGCCGGAGGCGATCGAGTGGATCCGGCGGCTCGCGCCGTTCGATCCGTACTGGATCGAGGAACCGACCATGCCGGACGAGATCCTCGGTCATGCGGCGATCCGGGCCGCCGTCGCGCCGATCCGGGTCGCCACCGGCGAGCACGTCGCGAACCCGGTCATGTTCAAGCAGCTCCTGCAGGCCGGTGCGGTGGACGTCGTGCAGATCGACGCCTGCCGCGTCGGCGGCGTCAACGAGAACGTCGCGATCCTCCTGCTGGCGGCGAAGTTCGGTATTCCGGTGTGCCCGCATGCCGGTGGTGTCGGGCTCTGCGAGCTGGTCCAGCACCTGGCGATGTTCGACTTCGTCGCGGTGTCCGGCAGCTGGCAGGGGCGATATCTGGAGTACGTCGATCATCTGCACGAGCATTTCGTCGAGCCCGTTGTGATCGAGAACGGTCGCTACCGCGCACCGGCCGCGCCGGGATCCGGCGCAGAGATGCGGGCCGAGAGCGTTGCCGACCATACCTTCCCGACCGGCGTTGCCTGGCGCACACCCTGAGCCAGCGCACTCCGATCCAGCAAGCTCCGATCCAGCAAGATCTCAGTCAGCAAAGGACCTGCCCATGGACGACTCCGGCCTCTGGGACGATCTCGCCCGTCCGCTGCCGGCCTGGTTCACCGAAGCCAAGCTCGGCATCTTCATCCACTGGGGCGCGTACTCGGTCCCGGCCTGGGCGGAGCCGACCGGCGCGCTCGGAGCGGTGCCGGACGACGAGTGGTTCGCCCACAATCCCTATGCGGAGTGGTACGCCAACACGATCCGGATCGCCGGACAGCCCGGCGGCGGAGCATCATCGCGACACCTACCACGATGCGCCCTACGACGATTTCCTGGACGCCTGGACCGCGGATCGGTTCGACCCGACGGCCTGGGCCGAGCTCTTCGCCGCCGCGGGCGCCTCCTACGTCGTGCCGACGACCAAGCACCACGACGGGATCGCGCTCTGGGACGCGCCGGCGACCGGGACGCAGGAATACGGTGCGTCGCGGGCCGCGCCGGGACCTGATCGCGCCGATCGCCGACGCGGTCCGGGCGGCCGGGCTGCGGTTCGGCGTCTACTACTCCGGCGGCCTGGACTGGCACGTCACCGATTACCCCGCGCTGCGGTCGGGCCGCGAGGTCAGCGAGGTCCGCCCCCGGGATGCGGCCTACAACGCGTACGCAATGTTGCACGTCCGGGACCTGATCGAGCGCTACCGGCCGGACGTTCTGTGGAACGACATCGAGTGGCCCGACGCCGGCAAGCGCACCGGCGGATGGTCGCTGCACGAGCTGTTCGCCGACTACTACTCCGCGGTTCCGGACGGCGTCGTCAACGACCGCTGGGGAATCCCGTACGCCGACTACAAGACCAGCGAGTACGAGCACGGGCTGGAGAACGAGTCCGCTGCCGCCTGGGAGAACTGCCGCGGGATCGGCTTCTCATTCGGCTTCAACCAGATCGAGGACGAGCGCCAGATCCTGACCGGCGCAGAACTCGCCCGGCACCTGACCGACGTCGTCTCGCGCGGCGGCCGGCTGCTGCTGAATGTGGGGCCGACCGCCGCGGGCGAGATCCCGGCGATCCAGCAGCGATCGCTCCGCTCGCTCGGTCGCTGGATGGACCAGCTGGGCCACCTGCTCAGCTCGAGCCGGCCCGTCGACCCGGCGGTGGCGACGCCGTCCGACGACCCCTGGATCCGTTGGCTCGAGACCGACGACGCAGCTGGTCGGCTTCGTCGACCGGATCGGAGAGACGACGCTCGCCGGCCGACTGCCGGTCGTCGACGACGGACCGGTCGAACTGCGCGGTGCCGTCGGGCGGGCGACCTCCGTCGACGGCCGGATCGAGGTGGTCGTCGAGGAGATCACCGACGGCCCGGCCGCGGTGCTGCTTCCCGGTCGTCGCTGAGCCCGGACAATCGACGACGGCTGGGATCCCGACGACTGGATCCTCGTGGCTGGATTCCGGAAACGGTTCCAGCCATTCCTTGCCAACCGGACGTATCGTTCTCTCGACGTCGCGGTCACCGGGGGCCAGTCCAACTCGATACGACGTACTTCTCGGTGACTTCGGTGCTCATCCGACCAGAGAAAGCCCGCACAAGGGCACTGAGAACGCCGGCCGAGCCGGAGAAAGCAGCACGCCATGTCCCCCGAGACCGCCCTTGCGCGTACCCCGCGTAGGACCACCGCGACGATCCTGGTGATCGTCCTCGCCATGCTGATCTCCGGCCTGGCCGCCTTCCTGACCCGCGAGTCGCTGCAACCGCAGACAGCTGCGGCCGACACCTCGCACAAGCTCGCGCACGGCACCCACGGCGCCGGCTACACCATCGACGGCCAGTGGTTCGGCAGCTGGCGGGTGCCGGAGGGCACCGGCTTCTGTTTCGAGTTCGACAAGGGCCATCCGGACAGCCTCGGCGGCGGCGACGTGCACGGGAACGTCCCGGGCATGGGCCCAGAAGATTCTGCTCGAGTCAAGTACGTGGCCAACCACTACGGCACGACGCACTCCAACCTCGACGCCGCCGCGGCCGCGATCTACGTCTGGAAGGTCCAGAACACGTCGCGCTTCAACAACTACTACGCGGGGCTGCTGAAGAAGCACAAGATCTCCACCACGATCCAGCACCGGGTCTCCCAGATCGCCGCCGAGGCAGCGAACCACGGCCCGTACAAGCTGACGATGAGCCTCGGCGCCGGGCTGCCCGGGCAGACGGTGAGCGGCACCGTCACGGTGCGGGCGGCGGCCCACCACCAGCTGGTTCCCGGCCGGGCCGTGGTGATCACCGCCCAGTCGAACGCGGTCCTGGTGCACGCCGACCGGACCAGCAGCAGCACCGGCCAGCTGCACTTCAGTGTGAAGGTCACCGGCACCGGAACCGTGCGGGTCGACGCCAAGCTGGTCAGCCCGTCCTCCGGCAGTGTCTTGATCAACCGGCCGACCCCGGGTCACCAGCGGCTGGTGTTGAGCCTCACGACGACCGAGTCGGCCACCGCGACGGTGTCGAGCCACCGCAGCCCCAGCGGTCCGAGCGTGGTCAGCGCCTGCAGCGGCAACTGCGGCGGCGCCGCGCCGGTCACCGTGTCGGCCAGCAACCCGTCCGGTGCGGCCACCCTGCGGGAGATCGTCCTGATCGACGGCAAGGCCCTGAGCGGGGGCACGCTGGACGTTGCCGGAGGCACGACCGGCAAGAAGTCCTTCACCGTCGACGACGGTGCCGTGGTCACCACGAGCTACTGCTACCTGAACGCGGCCAAGGCCTGCTCGAGCGCGGCCGTCGCCAACACTGGCAGCCTGACCGTCGACTGCCCGCCGCTGCCGGAGTACCGGTTCTCCGCGACCTGCCCGTGTGGTACCGACCGGCAGATCACCTACGAGGTGCAGGCGCCGGCAGGCAGCAAGCGGAGCTACACGGTGACGCTGAGTGTCAAGGACGCCGGCGGCTCGACCAGCACGAAGTCGATCCAGCTGACCAGCGGCTGGCAGGCGCTGCCGACCGCAACCCTGGCCAAGGGCTCGACCGCGACCCTGAGTGTCACGGTGGAGGGCAGGACAACAGTGCTCGACTCGCTCACCGAGGCCGCCTGACCTCCGTACGCGATCGGGACGAGCAGCCGGGCTGACCCGCGATCAGCCCGGCTGCTCGACGTCCGGCTGCCTGGCCGGGTGCCTGTCCGTGTGGTGCGGGCGATCGGCACCGCGTCGTGGACGGCGCTCGGATCGTCACCGGAAGTCCCGGGACCGATGGCCGGCAACCACCTGAGCAGTCTCGGGCAGCACGGCGGCCAGCGGCTCGAGACGGTCCGCCACCAGATTGGTCACCCCGTCACGGTGCTCGATCGTGCCGCGGACGACGAGCCCTGACGACTGCCGGCCGACCCGGCGGTAGCGCTGCCACAGCGGCTGGGAGCAGACCACGTTGAGCATCCCGGTCTCGTCCTCGAGGTTGATGAAGATGATCCCGCCGGCGGTGCCCGGCCGCTGCCGGTGGGTGACGAGCCCGCCGACCCGGACCCGGCGGGTGTCGTGCTCGGGGCCGAGCGCGGAGACCGGCGAGGATGCCGGCGTCGTCCAGCAACCGGCGTACGTGGCCGATCGGATGGTCGTCGGGCGAGATCTTGGTCGCCCATAGGTCGGCCATGGTCAGCTCGACCGGGCTCATCCCGGGCAGCGTCGGCGGCGCGGCGTCGATGGCGCTGCCCGGGATGGTGTCGGTGCTGTCGGTATAGCCGGCATGCCACAAGGCCTGCCGCCGGCTCAGCCCGAACGTGTCGAACGCACCGGCGGTGGCCAGCGCCTCCGCTTGGCCGGTGGTGATCCCGGTCCGTCGGATCACGTCGTTGAGATCGGTGAACGGAGCCTGTTCCCGTTCGGCGACAATCCGTTCCGCCGCCGGCCTCCCGATCCCGGCGACCTCGACCAGCCCGAGCCGGACGGCGAAGTTGCCGTCCCGGCGGTGCTCGCGGGTCCGGTCCGGGTCGGTGCGGACGTACGGCGCCGATCGGCGGCTGCTCTCGTTCCCGGCACGCGTCCCGCCCGGTCGGTCCGGTCGCGTCCGCGGCTGCCGGTCGTGCCGTCCGGCTCGACCGGTTCCAGAGACGCGTCCACTCCGGACACCGCGATATCCGGCCGGAGCATTCGCACTCCGTGCCGACGGGCGTCGGCGGTCAGCGACTGAGGTGAGTAGAAACCCATCGGCTGGGCGCGCAGCAGCCCGGCCAGGAACGCGCCCGGATAGTGCAGCTTCAGCCAGGAGCTCGCATACACCAGGAGGGCGAAGCTGATCGCGTGACTTTCGGCGAACCCGAAGTTCGCGAACGACTCGATCCGCTTGTAGATGTCGTCGGCCAGCTCGCCGGTGATCCCGTTCTCGGCCATTCCGGCGTACAGCTTGGCCCGCAGCCGCTCGATCTTCTCCACCCCGCGTTTGGAACCCATCGCCCGCCGGAGCAGGTCGGCGTCCTCGCCGGTGCAGCCGCCGACCGTGGTCGCCATCTGCATCAGCTGCTCCTGGAACAGCGGTACGCCCTTGGTCCGCGCCAGCACCGGCTCCAGCTTGGGATGGAGATACGTCACCTCCTCCTTGCCCGTCGCCCGGCGGATGTAGGGGTGCACGGCACCGCCCTGGATCGGGCCGGGCCTGATCAGCGCGATCTCGACCACGAGGTCGTAGAACCGGCGCGGCTGGAGCCGGGGCAGGGTGCCGACCTGGGCCCGGCTCTCCACCTGGAAGACCCCGATCGAGTCGGCTCGGCAGAGCATGTCGTAGACGCCCTGCTCCTCCTTCGGAACGGTGTCCAGCGTCCAGCGCTCCCCGATCGCGTCGGCGACCAGGTCGAACGTGTACTGGATCGCGGCCAGGATGCCGAGGCCGAGGAAGTCGAACTTGACCAACCCCATGTACGCGCAGGAGTCCTTGTCCCACTGCAGCACGGTCCGGTTGTCCATCCGGCCACGCTCGATCGGACAGACCTCACCGACCGGCTGCTCGGTCAGCACCATGCCGCCGGAGTGGATGCCGAGATGCCGCGGCGCGGCGAGCAGCTGCCGGGCCAGGTCGACCACACCGGTCGGGATGCCGTGCCCGCCGCCGGTGGCGGTGGTGTCCTCGCTCGCGTCGGACGGGATCGAGCCGTAGCTGTCGATCTGCTTGGACCAGGCGTCCTGCTGGCCGGTGGAGTAGCCGAGCGCCCTGGCCATGTCCCGGATCGCCGACTTGGGTCGGTAGCTGATCACGTTCGCCACCTGAGCCGCGTTCTGCCGGCCGTAGCGGCGGTAGACCTCCTGGATCACCTCCTCGCGCCGGTCGGAGTCGAAGTCGACGTCGATATCCGGCTCCTCCTCCCGGGCCGCGGAGAGGAACCGCTCGAACGGCAGCCCGTAGCGGACCGGGTCGACGGCGGTGACGTCGAGCACGTAGCAGACCACCGAGTTCGCCGCCGATCCCCTGCCCTGGCAGAGAATCCCCCGCTCCCGGGCGAAGGCGACCATGTCGTGCACGATCAGGAAGTAGCCCGGAAAGTCCAGTTGCTCGATCACCGCGAGCTCGCGCTGCAGCCGCTCCTCCGCCTCGGCCCGGTTCGTGAGGTAGCGCTCGTCGGCGCCGGTCCGGCACAGCTCGCGCAGCCAGCTGATCGGGGTGTGACCGAGCGGCACCTTCTGCTTCGGCAGCTTCGGCTTGGCCAGCCGCAGGTTGAACGACAGCTCGTCGGCCAGCCGGACCGCCTCGGCGACCACGCCGGGATAGCGCCGGAACCGCTGGGCCATCTCCACCCCGGCCCGGAGGTGGGCAGTCGGCGGCGGCAGCCAGCCGTCCATCTCGGCCAGGCTGCGCCGGGCCCGGACCGCCGCCATCGCACTGGCCAGCCGGTAGTCCTTCGGCCGGGCGTAGTGCACGTTGCCGGTCGCCACGCAGCGGAGCGCGGCCGCGGCCGCCAGCTCGGCCAGAGCGTCGTTGTGCTCGTCGTCGGTGGGCAGCCCGTGGTCGGTCAGCTCGACGGCGACGTTGTCGGCGCCGAACAGGGCGACCAGCCGGTCCAGCTCGGCGCGCGCCTGTTCCGGTCCGCCGGCGATCAGCGCCTGCCGGACGCTGCCCTTGCGACAACCGGTGAGGATCTGCCAGTGGCCGCCGGCGGAGTCGGCGAGCTCGTCCGAGGTCGTACACCGGGCGGCCCTTCTCGTCGCCCCGCAACTGGGCGACGGTGATCGCCCCGGCCAGCGCGTGATAGCCCTCGACTCCCCGGGCTAGCACCAGCAGATGTGACCCTTCCGGGTCGGCGACCCCGTTCTGCGGGACGGTCAGCCCCAGCGACAGTTCGGCGCCGTAGACGGTGTTCAGGTCGTACGCGATGGCGGCTTCGGCGAACCGGGGCGCCGCGTACAGCCCGTCGTGGTCGGTGATCGCCAGCGCCTTCAGCCCGAGCCGGACCGCCTCCTCGACCAGGTTCTCGGGGTCGCTCGCCCCGTCCAGGAAGGAGAAGTCGGAATGGGCGTGCAGCTCGGCATAGTCGACCACCGGCGCCAGTGGCCGCGGAACCGGCTGGGTCTCGTACGCCGGCCGCTTGCGGCTCCAGCCCGGAGCGTCGCCGCCGTCGCAGTTCACGAACTCGGGCCGGTCGAGCGGATGACTGCCGGTCGGCTGCGGGCGGTTTCCCGACCGCCCGGACATTCTCCGCTCCAGCTCTGCCCACGGGATCGGCGGATTCTCCCAGCCCATGGTCAGCCGGCCTCAGTCATAGCGGGCCTCGCTCCACCACCGGCTGCCCTCGACCATCATCAGCCAGGCGCTGCCGTCGCCGCCGACCAGCTGGAACCTGGCCACGTGCCGGGCGCCGGCCTCGTCCCACCACAACTCGTCGATCGGCCACGGGCCGGCCCAGCCGACGACCGGCATCGGACCGATCCCGGGCTGCGGGGAGACATGCACCGGGTCGGCGGTCAGGATGCCGCGCTCGGTGATCCGGACCGGTCCGCCGTCGGCACCGGTGACCCGGGCCGGCTGCGGCTCGGCGAACACCCGGGCCGGGGCCGGTGGCGGAATGCTGCCCGGCCACGGCAGCCCGGCCGGCCGATGCCTCGCCGACTTCTGACCCCACGGGCTGCTCGCCTGCCGGCGGGCCGCTGACCGGCCGCCCTGGACACCGGGCGCCACCACCGCCTCCGGACCGAGCATGCCCTGCAACCGGGCGATGCCCCGCTCGAGTCGTTCGTCGGGAGCGCTCCCCCACAGTCCCTCGCCCTGGTCGGCCAGCGACTCGACGGTCTCCGGCACGAACCGGATGCCGGTCACCGGCTCGGGGGCCGGATTGGCCTGCAACTGCCAGTAGAGCCGGTCGACCAGGTCGCTCGCCCCGAACCAGCGTGAGTGCGCCCAGGTCCGAACCCCGCTCCAGCCGAAGTCGCCGCTCACCTCGACCGTGACGCTGGTGCAGACCAGGCCGTGATGGGCGAGATCGGCGACACAGCGTTCCGCGGTCCGCCTCGAGGAGAAGACGATCGGCTCGATGGTCTCCAGCGGTGGCTCGAAGGCGACCGCCGCCGAGACGTCCATCGGCGGCCGGCGACCGGACACCACCCGGACGTCGAGACCGCGGGCCAGTCGGTGCCACCACTCCCCGCTCCGGCCGAACCGGGTCAGGACGTCCCGGGGCGACAACACGGCGAAGTCGCCGAGCGTCCGGATCCCGAGCCGACGCAGCAGACTGACCATGTCGGCGTCCCCGATCACGCCGACCGGCAGGCCGGCCAGGAACGCCGGCGCCGTCCCCCGCTCGACCACCAGGCACTCCTGCGGTGCGGCCCGGCGGGCCGCCTGCTCGCCGACGAAGATGCCGTCGGCCACCCCGATCCGGCAGTCCCAGACACCGACCTCGACCAGCCGTTCGGCAAGCACGGCGGCGGCCTCGCGCTCGCCGCCGTAGAACCGGGTCGGCACCCCGGTAGCGCACAGTCCGGGCCGGATCGGGCAGGCGGCCGACGCGACGTCCTCGACCGCGGCCAGCACCTGGTCGAAATAGCGCAGATCGCGCTCCGGGCTGTCGTCGACGACGACCAGCTCCGGGCAATGGGCGGAGGCGTCCCGCTTGCGCATCCCACGGCGTACGCCCTCGGTCCGGGCCGCCGGCGAACAGGCCAGCACGGCACCCTTGCCGATCACCGCGACCGGCGTGCCGGCCGGTAGCCCAGCCTCGGCGGCGGCCGCGATCACCGGCCAGTCCGGGCACCAGACCACCATCACCCGCCCGGCCCCGATGTCGCCGCCGGTGTCCGCACCGGTCCGCTCGAGCAGCTCAGCCACCATCTCAGCCCGCCCGTCGGACGAGCGGGACAGGAGCCTCCAGTCGGGTCTGGGCGATACCTGCGGACCGGGGCACCTCCTCGAGCCGACGCACCCGCTGATCCGAGTCGGGCAGCCAGATCGAGGTGGTCCGCTCCGGCGAGGACGCCGCTGACACGGCCACCTCGACCTGACGGCCGATCAACCGGCCGTGGCCCTGCCCCAGCCCGACCCAGGACGAGGACCGGACCGACAGCCGCTGGTGGCAGCGCGGCCACTCCCCCCAGACCACCAGCGCCGCGTCCTTCTGCACCAGCCGGGCCCGCAGCCGGGCCGCCTGCTGCTCGGCCACCCGGGCCGTTGGGTGCAGCAGGACCACCCCGGCCACGTCGATCAGTCCGGCGGTCACGCTCTGCCAGTGCTCGCCCGGATCGGGCACCGCGATCGTCCGGCCGAGGTCGAGACCGAACGCCGCGGCCGCCTCGTAGCCGAAGTCGGGCGCGCCGACGATCGCGACCCACTCCCCGGCCCGGGAGGCACCGGCCACCAGAGCCATCGCCAGGCTCGGGCTGTCCACCGCATAGGCGCTGCCGGTGCGGAACCGGACCAGGCCGTCGAACGCGTCGAGGACCGGCAGCCGACGGGCGAGCGCCGTCCCCTCCATCCGCTGGACGCGCTGCCGCAGCTCCTCGATGCTGGGGGATGTTGCGGTGAGCGTCATGCTGCTATATTCGAACTCGTGTTCGAGAAAGTCAAGAGGTCAATCCGACCCAATTCGAAGGTCTGTGTCTATTGTGCCCGAGCCCCCTGATCGAACACCAGCGGTCGCCGCGATGTGGCAGGAATACTGCGCCGCGTCGTCGATCGACCCTGGATCGCGCTACGACGTATACGCGTTCGGCGACTCCGCCGGACTGGCCGACGAGCTGCTCGACCTCGTGCTGCATGGTCCCAAGCGAGCCACCGCCGGACTCGTCTCGGACTACCGGCGTGACGGCGAGAAGCTGCCGGAGGTCGGTGCGCATGCAGTCGTCCTGGACGGCCGGGCCGAGCCCGCCTGCGTGCTGCTGACCACCGACGTCGAGATCAAGCCGTTGATCGAGGTCGACGAGCGCTTCGCCTGGGACGAGGGCGAGGGCGACCGGACCCGCGAGTGGTGGATGACGGCCCATCAGCGCTATTTCAGGCGGACCGCAGCCGCCCGTGGCGAGGTGTTCGATCCGGCCGAGCCGTGCGTCTTCGAACGCTTCGACCTGGTCTGGCCGACCCAGCAGCCATCCGGTATCACCGGTGACACCAGCAGTTCTTGGCAATGACTCTGCGGCTATCCGATGAGAGACGGAAGCGCTCCGCCTCCGTGCGGAACGTGAGTCCAGCTCGATTCAGGATGTTGCCCGGCAGGCCGTTCGCGAATACATCGAGACCCACAGCCGCGCCAGCTGCTCGACCGAGTCCTCGATGAGGAGCTCCCCGCTACGCCGAGGCACTGGAGCGGCTCGGTCAGTGATCTACCTCGATGGGAACAAGCGACCGGAACTGGCGGCCACGATCGCCTTCCTCGGAGTCAACGGCCGTCCGTTGACGCTCACCAACGACCAGGCGTACGAGTTGATCATGGCGGTGGCGGAAGGGCAGCTGACCGAGATCGCCGAGCTCGCCGCGAGGCTCGGGGAAGGGAGCCGGACGGGCTGAGCGAGGTCAACCGAACCGGCCCGTTGGTTCTCAGCCGTCGAACAGCGTGTGTTCCGATGCTGCTTCACCGTCGGTTGTCGCGGCCAGGATCCGGCGCGCCCGCCGGCCGAGGTCACTCAGGTCGACCCGGCCGGCCTCCGCCGCGGCGGCCAGCCGGGCGGCGAGGTCGATCGCCTCGTCCACCAACGACGCGTCGACCGCGCTCTCCTGGCCCATGTCGCGGAGCACCGTCCCCTCGGTCCGGGAGGCGATGATCGGATCGGCGATACCCTCGACCCAGACCTTCGTCCGACGACCCCCGCCGCGTTCGTCACCGACCAGCGGCTCGAGGGCGAAGATTCGGTCCGCCCGCGCATACTTGCCGAAGCCGAGTGAGATCATCCGGTCCGAGGCCATGACACCGATCATCGCAGCGACCGCCCCTTTCCGCGCGGTCGAGTGTGCAGCGTGGCGTAATCCGGATGACACAAGGGCGTGTGATCATGCAGCCTGTGGGGGCTGAGCGCCGCCCGGCGCTCGGCATGGGCCTGCCACCGGGGGCAAGGCCGGCCAACGGGAGCGAGCCATGTCGGGCGTAGTGGTGCTGAACACCGACAACACCGCGTTGCACACGGTGTCGGTGCAGCACGCCATCCGGATGCTCGTCCGCGAGGTCGCCATCGTCGAAGAGGCACACGCCGATCGGATGATCGGGCCGTACCCGTGGCCGGTCGTATTGCGCCTGGTGCGCTACGTGAAGACGGCGTTCCGGTACGCGCGGACGCCGGCCTGGTCCAAGCGCGGCGTGCTGCGTCGGGACGGGCAGAGCTGTGCCTACTGCGGCGATTCGGCGCAGACCGTGGATCACCTGCTGCCGCAGTCCCGCGGCGGACGGAACACCTGGCTGAACACGGTTGCGGCTTGCACCCGGTGCAACCACCGGAAGGCGAACCGTACGCCGGAGGAAGCCGCCATGGTGCTCCGGATCCGGCCCGTGGTGCCCACCTGGAAGCAGATCCAGAGCATTCCGCCGGGTCGGCGGGTGCTCCGGACCTGAGCAGCGCCGGTGCGACCGTCAGTCGGCAAGCTGCCCGCGGGCGCGGATCGCCGGTCGGGCGACCAGCAGGAAGACGAGCGCGCCGAGTCCGCTCGCGGTCAGCGCCACGATCGCGAGCGGAAGCGCCGTCGCCTGGCCGCCGATGCCGACCAGCGGAGCGGCGATCGCACCCGCTGAGAACTGGAACAGACCGAGCAGCGACGATGCCGCGCCGGCCCGCTCCGGATAGTCCGCCATGGCCAGCGCGGTCGCGGTCGGGAAGATGAATCCGACCGCACTGACCATGACGAACAGCGACCCCAACAGCGCGGGCAGTCCCAGATCCGCGACGATGCTCACCGCGAGACCGACCGCGCCCAGCAGATTCAGCCCGAGACCGATGCTCAGCACGGTCGTCGTCCCCAGCCGGCGGACCAATCGGCCGCCGAGTTGACCCATTGCGACGATACCGACCGAGTTCGCCCCGAAGACGTAGGAGAACTGTTGCGGTGACAACCCGTGCAGGTCCTGCAGGACGAACGTGGCACCGGCGATATAGGCGAACATGGACGCGAACGCCAGCCCGGCCGCGCCAGCCGAACCCACGAAGAGCCGATCTCGGACCAGGACGCCGAAGCCGCGCAGAGTGTCCCCCAGGCCGCCGGTCGACCGACGCTGCGGCGGTAGTGTCTCCGGCACGCCGAGTACGCCGGCCAGCAACAGGCCGAGTCCGACCACCGCCAGCACGATGAACATCCCGCGCCAGCTCATCACCCGGGCGAGCTGCCCGCCGAGCACGGGAGCGAGCACCGGCGCGAATCCGTTGATCAGCATCAGCCGGGTGAAGAAGACGACCAGCTCGGGGCCATGGAACAGATCTCGGGCGACCGCGCGGGAGATCACCAGGCCGGCGGCGCCGGAGAGGCCTTGGACCAGCCGCACGGCGACCAGTACGGCGATTCCGGGAGCGAGTGCGCAGGCCAGGGAACTCAGCACGAAGCACGCGAGACCGATGATCAACGGACGACGTCGGCCGTACCGGTCGGACAGTGGGCCGGCGACGATCTGTCCGGCGGCCAGGCCGATCAGGCAGGCGGTGATGGTCAGCTGCGCACCGGATGCGCCCGTGCCGAGGTCATCCGCGAGCTGCGGCAGCGCCGGGAGATAGAGGTCCAGCGACAGCGGCCCGAACATCGAGAGCAGCCCGAGTACGACGATCAGCCGGCCCCGCGCATACGTCGGCACTCCCGTCGCGTCTGTCGCGCCCGTCGCGCCCGTCGCGCCCGTCGCGCCCGTCGCGCCCGCCGCGTGCCGCGCGCGTCGGGTCGGCCGGCGTCGGGTCGGCCGGCGCGGGGGTCGGCTCGGCGCTCACGGCGTCACGGTACCGGCGTGCGGGCTTCCGTCCGCCCACGACCTCGCCGCGCACCGCCGGGGCACCCGGGTCAACGGCCCCTGCGTCAACGCCTCAGGGGTCAGTGCTCGGTGTCGTGCCCGTGCCGACGCGGGTTGGCGTGCCGGCTGCGGACCACGGCGTAGGTGTCCTCCAACGCCGAGATCGCCTGCTCGTACGAGCGCTGGGCGACACCCGGCGAACACGCAGTCGATCAGCGCGAGCTGAGCGATCCGGCTGGACATCGCCCCACTGCGGAACGTGGTCTCCCGGGCCGCGGTCAGCAGCGTCAACGCACCCTCGGCGACGAGCGGCGAGCCCTCGAAGTTCGTGATCGCGATCGTGGTCGCGCCACGGCCTTTAGCCACCCGCAGGGCGTCGACCGTGTCGATCGTCGTCCCGGTATGGGAGATGCCGACTGCCACGTCGCCTGCGCCGAGCACGGCAGCGGCGGTCAGCGCGAGATGCGGATCGCTCCAGGCGAATGAGACCATGCCGATCCGGTGCAGCTTCTGGTGCAGGTCCTGCCCGACGAGCGCACTCGCCCCGATCCCGTAGATGTCGATCCGGGTGGCCGCGACCAGCGCGTCGACTACCCGCTCGAGCACCTGCAGATCCAGCGCCGAGGCGGTCTCCTCGATGGCGCGGGCGTCGGCATGCGTCATCTTGGCGACGATGTCGGCAAGGCTGTCGCTGGCGAAGATCTGCCCGGTCACCGGCGTACCGGCCGCGTGATCGGTCTCTTCCCACTGCGCCGCGCGGGCCAGCGCGATCCGCAGCTCGGGATAGCCGTTCAGCCCGATCGCGCGACAGAACCGGAGAACCGTGGTTTCCGAGGTCTGACAGCGCCGGGCGACCGTGGTGATCGAGCTCTCCGAGATGCCGGCCGGATCGGCGAGCACGGCCTCGGCGACCCGCTGTTCGGCCGGTCGGAGATTGGGCATCGCGCCGCGGACCCGGATCAGCACCGAGAACGCCGGTCGATGCTGTCCGGCCAACGACAACTCGCCGGCCTGGCCGTCGATCGTGGTGCTCACCTCAGCCACCCTTCCCACCTGTCCGCCCTACCTGATGGCATCAGCCGGCGGCCGCCCTCAGTCGAGGCGTGCTCGTGCGCGGCAGCCTACTCGGCCGGGCCCGGGCGCACCGGAAATATCACGATTCCGCATCCCTGCCGGTTCCGCTCAGCCGGTCGAGCAGGAACCGGGTCGTGGTGTTCCAGGCCGCCGCCGAGGCTTCCGGGTGGTGGAAGATCGGATTGGGATTGTCGAACGCGTGACCTGCGCCGGGATAGGTCTCGATCCAGGTCGTCGCCGACCGGGACAGCGCAGAGCTGACCTCCTCGACCACTGCCGGCGGGAGATAGGCGTCGGCCATACCGAAGTGATGCAGGCTCGGCGCCGACACATCGTCCACCCGGTCGAGCAGCTGAGGCAGCGAGGACCCGTAGTAGCTGACCAGCACATCCGGGTCGGACTCGGCCGCCACGTTGAAGGCCAGGCCCCCGCCGAAGCAGAATCCGAGCAGCCCGACCGGACCGTTCACCTCGATCAGGCCGCGGACGTGTTCCAGCGCGGCCGCTCCGTCGCGGACGGCGGCCGGCCAGTCGAGCCGGCCCATCACGCCCATCGCCTGCTCGAGGGCGTCCGGACCGTCTTCGATCCGGATGTCCTCGCCGAGCCGCCAATAGATCTCGGGCGCACAGACGACGAACCCCAGCTCGGCGAGGTCGGCGCAGCGAGCCTGGACATAGTCGGTCACCCCGAAGATCTCCTGGAAGACCACGACCGCCGGGCCTGAGCGTGCCGGCGGATGCCATAGGTACGCCGGCAGCCGGCCGTCGGCGGTCTGGATCTCGATCAGCTCCGGTCCGGCGCTCCGCTGCTCGCTCATGACACGAAGGTACTTGGCAGCGAGCGGCCGGCTTCCTCGCCTATTCCGCACTAGCTCATTCAGGCTGGGATAAAGTATCTTGATATCAAGATACTTTGGGAGAGTGCGATGGCGGACTGGAATCCGGCGGACTACCTGCAATTCGCCGACGAGCGCGGCCGGCCGTTCGCCGACCTGACCGGGCCGATCGCTGCCCGATCGCCCGGTTTCGTCGTGGATCTCGGGTGCGGACCGGGCAATCTGACCGCGCTGCTCGCCGACCGCTGGCCCGGTGCCGACGTCGAGGGCGTCGACTCCTCTCCGGCCATGATCGCCCGGGCGGCGGCGCTCGTCGGTGAGCACCCGATGAACGGGCGGCTGCACTTCACCCTCGCCGACCTGCGCCGGTGGCGACCGGCTCGTCCGGTCGACGTGTTGATCAGCAACGCCACCCTGCAATGGGTGCCGGGCCATCGCGACCTGCTGCCCGGACTACTCGGCATGCTGCGTCGCGGTGGTTGGCTCGCCTTCCAGGTGCCGGGTAACTTCGACCAGCCCAGTCACCGACTGCTGCACGAACTCGCCGATCAGCCGCCGTATCGGACCTGGACCCGCGGCCTCGAACGACCCGCGGCCTTCGGACCCGAGACCTACCTGGCCGACCTGGCCGGGCTCGGCTGTCGCGTCCAGGCCTGGGAGACGACGTACCTGCACGTGCTGGACGGCCCGGACCCGGTGTTCAGGTGGATCTCGGCGACCGGCGCGCGCCCCGTGCTCGCCGCCTTACCGGACGAACTGCGGCCCGGATTCGAGGCGGCCTACAAGCAGCGGCTGGTCGAGGCGTATCAGGCTCAGCCCTACGGCACCGTGCTGCCCTACCGGCGGGTCTTCGCGATCGCCGTGAAACCCTGACAGGCGTGGAAAGCCCGATCGGCCCGGGAGCCCCAGTCGGCCCGGGAACCCCAGTCGGCCCGGAAAACCCAGTCGGCTTGGACTGGTTCGCCCCGGCGACTCTCGACGGACCGCGGATGCGCCTGGACCCGCTGACGGTCGATGACGCCGCGGCGTACCTGACCGCGCTCGGCGACCCGCCGACCGCGGCGGCGGTGACCGAGCACCTGTCCGTCGACGCGCCGCGGACGGTCGACGAGGCACAGAGGCTGATCGAGCGGGCGGTCGCCGACCCGGCGCGAGTGGTGTATGCCCAGCGCCTCCGACCGGCGCCGGGAACCGAAGGCGGACTGATCGGCACCACCTCCTACTACGACATCGACCCGGGCGAATCGGGCGATCGCGATCGGGCACACGTGGCTGGCGCGGCCGTACTGGCGAACAGGGCTGAACTCGGAGTCGAAGCTGCTGCTGCTCCGCCACGCGTTCGAGTCGCTCGGTGCGGAACGGGTGGTCTGGCAAACCGACATCCGCAACGACCGGTCACAGCACGCCATCGAACGACTCGGCGCACTCCGGGAGGGTGTGTTGCGACACCACCGGATCAGGCGGGACGGCAGTTGGCGGGACACGGTGACGTACTCGATGCTCGCCGCGGAGTGGCCGGCCGCCAAGCGCCGTCTGCTCGCCGACGTACCACTGCCCGTCGTCCTGCTGGAATCGGAACGCCGTTATGTCGCGCGCTTCGGTCCGGATCAGGTGGCGGAGATCGACTTCGTGCCGGAGGGGCCGGTGCTGTTCGTGACGCACACCGGGACGACCCCGAGCTGGCGCGGTTGCGGAGTGGCGGCGCGGATCACCCGGACGGCGCTCGACGACATCCGCGACCGTGGACTGCGGGTCCGGGCCGGCTGCAGCTACACCCGTCATTATCTCGCCGAACACCCCGAATACGCCGACATCACCGTTTGAACAGCAGTGCCATGATGGTGCGCAATGTCCAGCCGACCGCCAACGACGATGTACGTCGTCCTTGCCCTGGTCGTCGCCACATTCCTCGCCGGCTGCACGGGCGGAAGCGGTCCCACCCCCAGCCCGTCGCTGGACAGCCCCGCGCAGGCCGCCGCCGAGCTGGCCGACGGCCTGTCCAAGGGTGATGTCGGGCAGGTCCAGTTCGCCAGCGCCTCGAGCAGCGACGTGAACACCGAGTTCAAGGCGATCGTGGCCGGCATGGGACCGGTCCACCCGGCAGTCGGCGTCGCCTCGCTGAACGCCCAGAGCTCGTCGGCCACCGCGACCCTGCGCTACACCTGGCAGTTCCCCGGAGTGCCGACCACATGGGTATACGACACCACCGCCGACTTCGCCCGCGAGGCCGGTGGCTGGCAGACCCGGTGGACCCCGGCGATCGTCCAACCGGGACTGGACGGCGGAAATCGGCTGAGCCAGCACCGGCTCTATCCGCGGCGCGGCCAGATTCTCGGGGAGGACGGCGACGTGATCGTCACCTCCCGGCCCGTCGTCAGGATCGGACTCGACAAGAGCGCGCTGAAGACCGACCAGCTGGCCCCGTCCGCGCGCAAACTGGCTGCCCTGGTCGGGATCGACCCCAAGGCATACACCGCCCTGGTGCAGGCGGCCGGGCCGCAGGCGTTCGTCGAGGCGATCGTCTTTCGGGCCACCGACCCCAAGCGTCCGGCCGACCGGACGGTCGGCCAGATTCCCGGCGGGCTGGCAGTCGACGGCGATCAGAGCCTCGCCCCGTCAGCGACGTTCGCGCGGCCGGTCCTCGGCACCGTGGGCGAGGCGACCAAGGAGATCGTCGAAGCCTCCGACGGGGCCGTCGTGGCGGGCGACGAGGTCGGTCTGTCGGGACTGCAACGACGCTATGACGGACTGCTGCGAGGAACCCCCGGTGTGCAGGTCCAGCTGGTCGCCGCGAAAACGCCGAGCGGCGCGACCCCGTCCGCCGACCCGTCCGCCGGCCCCTCCCCGTCGAGCGGTACCCCGTCGGCCGGCGGTTCCCCGGCCGGCGGTGCCACAGCGGGCTCGTCGCCCGCGGCCTCCGGCCCGGCCCAGACACTCTTCGAGTCCCGCGCCACAGCGGGCCGCGACCTGACCACGACCATGAACGTCGGCCTCCAGAAGCTCGCGGAAGACGTCCTGGCCGGCACCAAACCGGCCAGCGCACTGGTCGCCATCCGGCCGTCCACCGGCGCCATCGTCGCGATGGCCAACGGGCCGGGCAACGATGGCCAGTCGATCGCGACCGTCGGCCAGTACGCGCCGGGCTCCACGTTCAAGGTCGCGACGTCGCTGGCCCTGCTGCGCGCCGGGCTGACCCCGAACTCGCGACTCAACTGCCCGGCGAAGATCCAGGTGGACGGCCGCACGTTCGTGAACTACAACGACTATCCGAGCAGCCACCTGGGTCGGATCGACCTGCGAACTGCGCTGGCGCAGTCCTGCAACACTGCGTTCATCTCCCAGGCCGGAACGGTCAGCGACAGCGATCTCGCCGCGGCGGCCGGCTCTCTCGGTCTCGGCACCGACTATGCCGTCGGTTTCCAGTCCTACTTCGGCTCGGTTCCCGCGTCGGACGGCGCGACCGGTCACGCCGCCGCGATGATCGGCCAGGGCACCGTCCAGGCGTCGCCGATGGCGATGGCGTCGGTGGTCGCGTCGGTGCAGGCTCGGCATACCGTCGTACCGCACCTGATCGACGGCACCGTCGCCAAGCCGACCGGGCGTCCGCTGAGTGCCACCGAGGCCGCGGCGTTGCAGTCGATGATGCGCTCGGTGGTCACCGACGGCAGTGGTCGCCGGCTCGCCGGACTCGCCGGACCGGCCGCGATCGCCAAGACCGGAACCGCCGAATACGGAACGAAGCAGCCCCCGCAGACTCATGCCTGGATGATCGCCGCTCAGGGCGACCTGGCGGTCGCGGTCTTCGTCAACGACGGCGCCACCGGATCGCAGACCGCGGGCCCGCTGCTCCAGCGGTTCCTGGTCGGGGCTCGCTGAGCCTGCCGCCCCAGGCGTCGCGCCGGCGGACGCCAGGCTCAGCCGCCAAGGCCGAGTCAGCCGACTCAGAAGACCCAGTACGCGGCCACCGCGGCCGGAAGCAGACCGATCAGTACGAACGGAGACCACGGCCGGCGCCGGTTGATCAGCAGGATCGCGACCGCGGCCAGCATGCCGACCAGCCCGCTCATCACCCATAACCCGATCGCGTCGTCGTGACCGATCGCGGTGCTGAACGCGCTGTAGGCAGCCAGAGCGAAGGTCGGCGCGCCGAAGACCACGATGCACAGCGCCGAGATGACCAGCCGTTGCACCAGATCGAGGCTGCGTTCCTCCGACTCGCGGACCCGATTCACGACCCGTCCTCCTACCCTGCACGATGCCGGCCCCCGCCGTTGTGACCGCAGGATATCGACGCGGCACGCCCGGTGGGCCGATCATCTCGGCGCCATCGCCGCCGGTATGCGTGACATTCGCCACCCACTGTCGTCACCCTCGGCCAGCCCGGCCCGTTCCAGACCGGCAAGTTCGGCGAGCGTCGCGGCGATGTCCAGCCCGGCTCGCGTCGCGACGTCGCCGACGGCGAGCCGGGTGCGTGATGGCAGTGCCTCGAACACGGTGAGCGCGCGCTCGTTCAGGCCGTCGGTGTCGCGTTCGTCGCCGCGCGGAGCGGTGGCCGCGAACTCGCCGATGCCCGAGATCAGCTCCAGGACGTCGCTGGACGACGTGACCAGGCTGGCCTGGCCGTCGCGGACCAGCTGGTGCGGACCGGCAGACAGCGCCGAGTAGACCGGGCCCGGCACCGCCATCAGCGGCCGTCCGCAGTCGACGGTCCAACTTGCGGTGTTCCGCGCCCCGGACCGCTGGGCCGCCTCGACGACGATGGTGCCCCGCGACATCGCGGCGATGATCCGGTTCCGGGCCAGAAAGCGGACCCGGCTCGGCGTCTCGCCGGGTGCCAGCTCGGACACGACCACGTGGTCTCGGGCGATCGCGTTCAACAGCGGCGCATTGCCCTTCGGGTATGGGATGTCGACCCCGTTGGCCAGCACCGCGACCGTGACACCGTCCCGGCCCAGCGCGCCCTGGTGCGCGGCCGCGTCGATCCCGTATGCACCACCCGAGACGACCGCGACGCCCCGCTCCGCAAGATCCTGGGCGAGCTCGGTCGCGGTCTCCGTCCCGTAGGCCGTCGCCGCCCGGGATCCGACGATCGCCACCGATCGTTCGCAGAGCTGCCCGAGATGGGCGGGACCGCGCAACCAGAGCCCGATCGGCATGCCCGCCCGCCGCTGAATCGGTGCGACGAACCGCAGGTCGTCCAGCCCGGCCGGCCACTCCTCGTCGCCCGGCACCACGAAGCGGATCTTGTAGTGCCGGGCCAGCAGCGCGACCTGCCGGTGGTCGACCGCGGCCGCCCGGCGAGCCATCGCCTCACCGAGCGCGTTGCGCTGCACCCGGGCCCAGGTCTCCACCGCGCCCAGCTCGGCGACCATCGCCGCGGAGGCGGGGTCGCCGGCGTCGAGCACCGTGGACAGCGCCAGCCGGGCGGCGCGATCAGTCAACTCGGTCATCAGCCGACCGCCCGCCAGGCCGGCGACGGCTCTCCACGCCGCATCGCCAGCGCGACCCCGACGTCCTCGGCTCGGGGGCGATCCACCCCGGCCAGATCGGCCACTGTCCAGGCAACCCGCAGCACCTTGTCGACGCCGCGCGGGCTGATCAGATGCCGATCGAGCGCAGCGTCGACCGCATCCAGCCCGTCGGGCAGCGGCAAGCGCCGTCGGAGGTACGGCCCCGCCACTTCGCCGTTGTAGCGCCACTCGGTGCCGGCCAGCCGGCGAGCCTGGCGATCCCGCGCCGCCAGCACGCGGTCGGCCACCTGGGCAGAGGTCTCGGCACCGCTGATCCCGGCCTCGATCCGACTCCGGCGCGGCGGCCGGAACGATTGCGAGATGTCGATCCGATCCCGGATCGGGTCCGAGATCCGCTGGGCATAGCGCCGGATCGCCATCGGAGGACAGCGGCAGTCGGCGCCCGGCGTCGCCGCCTTTCCGCACGGGCAAGGGTTCGCCGCCATGATCAGCTGGAACCGCGCGGGATAGCGGGTATGGAACTGGCTGCGGTGCAAGAACACCTCGCCGGACTCCAGCGGCTGCCGCAGCCCCTCCAGCACATCGCTCGAAAACTCCGGTGCCTCGTCCAGGAACAGCACTCCGCGATGGGCCCGCGAGATTGCGCCCGGCCTGGCCATCCTCGGACCGCCCCCGATCACCGCCGGCATCGAGGCGGAATGGTGCGGATTCGCATACGGCGGACGGCGGATCAGCCCCTCGTCGAGGTCGACTCCGGCCATCGAGTGGATGGCGGAGACCTCAAGCGCCTCGGTCAGGTCCAGATCGGGAAGCAGGCTCGGCAGCCGCTCGGCGAGCATCGTCTTTCCTACTCCGGGTGGGCCGTAGAACATCAGATGGTGCCGGCCGGCGGCCGCGACCTCCAACGCCCACTTCGCCTCGGCCTGACCGGCCACGTCGGCCAGGTCGATCCGCGTCAGGCCATCCGGCCGGTCGGGATCGGCGGAGCCGTCGCGGGCAGAGCCGGTCGTCGCACAGCCCTCCGCTACGGCGTCGTCATCGGGCACCTGCTCGTGGCGGAAGAAGGCGATCAGCTGCCGGAGCGAGCTCACCCCGAACACCTCGATCCCGTCGACCAGCTGGGCCTCGCCGGACTGTCGACGCGGCACGATCGCCCGACGGAAGCCCTGCTGAGCGGCGGTCAGCATCGCGGGCAGGATGCCGCGCACCGATCGGACCCGACCGTCCAGTCCCAGCTCCCCGAGCAGCACCGTGTCGTGCAGCTCGTCGGCCTTGAACGCGTCGGCCGCCGCCAGCACCGCCGAGGCGATAGCCAGGTCGTAGTGCGACCCGGTCTTCGGCAGGGTGGCCGGCCCGAGGTTGATGGTCAGCAAAGACTGCGGCCAGCCCAGACCGGAGTTGGCCGCGGCCGCCTTGCACCGGTCCCGCGCCTGATACAGCGCGGCGTCGGGCAGCCCGACCAGCACGGTCCGCGGCAGTCCGCCGGCGATGTCGGCCTCGACCTGGACGATCCGACCGTCCAGGCCAACCAGGGCGACGGACCACGACGTGGCCATGCTCATCAGCCGATCCCGCGCTCGTAGCGCACGGTCGGGGCCTGGCCGCGCGGCAGCACGATGCCGATCGCGTCGATTCTGATCGCGTCGGGCCGGCTCTCGGTCTGGGCCAGCCACTCGGCCGCCAGTTGACGGAGCTTGCGGACCTTGGCGTACGTGATCGCCTCCAGCGGGTCGCCGAAGCCGAGCCCGGCGCGGCACTTGACCTCGCAGATCACTACCGTCGTTCGCCGGCCGACCGTCTCCGCCGCGACGATGTCGATCTCGCCCAGCCGACACCGCCAGTTCCGGTCCAGGATCACCATCCCCCGGCGCTCCAGCTCGGCGACCCCGAGCTCCTCGCCGCGCACTCCCAGCCGTTTGGCTGCCTGATCGGTCATCTCCCACCTCCACCTCACACCATGGGGAGGTGGCGACCGAACGTGCCGGGCCGTCGAAAAACCTGTGGATATCGTTTTGGTCGGTCCGAACCTGTGGACAACCCGGCCCTTCGGCAGGCTCAGGGCATGGATCCAGCAGCCAGCACATCGACCCGTTCGGGGTGCGAGCGGTGGGCCTACTCGCCGACGCTCTTGGGGACCTGCAGGTCGCTGTGCGCGATCTCCTCGATCGACACGTCGCGGAAGGTGAGCACCTTGGCGCTCTTCACGAATCGGGCCGGCCGATACATGTCCCACACCCAGGCGTCACCCATCGACACCTCGTAGTAGACGTCGCCGCCCTCGGTCCGGACCTTCAGGTCGACGGCATTGCAGAGATAGAAGCGGCGCTCGGTCTCGACCGCGTACGTGAAGATACCGACCACGTCCTTGTATTCGCGGTAGAGCTGCAGCTCCAGCTCGCTCTCGTACTGCTCAAGGTCTTCGGCACTCATACCCAGCTCGCCGCTGGGACTGGAGCTCGCTTCGCTCGCACGTTCTCACTCATGGCGCACCGACTCTAGCCGTTCGGGACACGTTCTCGAAGCGCATCCGGTGGGTGGCCGACGGCCCGAGCCGGTCCAGCCGCTCCTGGTGCAGCTCGGTGCAGTAGCCCTTGTGGATGTCGAAGCCGTAGTCGGGATACTGCTCGTGCAGGCGGCACATGATCCGGTCCCGGGTGACCTTGGCAATGATCGAGGCGGCCGCGACACACGCCGCCACCCGGTCGCCCTTCCAGACCGCCAGCCCGGGCACGCCGAGTCCGTCCACGCCGAAGCCGTCGGTCAGCACGAAGCCGGGCGGTACGTCCAGCCGCAGCAGCGCCCGGCGCAGCGCCTCGATGTTGGCCACGTGCATGCCCATCCGGTCGCAGTCGCCCGGCTCGATGGCCACCACGGACCAGGCCACCGCCTTCGCGGTGATCTCGGCGTAGCAGCGCTCCCGTTGCGCGGGGCTGAGCAGCTTGGAGTCGCGAAGGTTGGTGATCTGGCGGGCCTTCGTGTCGGCCAGGATCACCGCGCCCGCGACCAGGGGTCCTGCGCACGCGCCGCGACCGGCCTCGTCGGCGCCGGCCACCGGGCCGAGCCCGACGCGTTTGAGGGCACGCTCGTAGCCGTACAGGCCCGGCCCGGGACGTACAGGCCCCGAACGATCAGGCCCCGAACGATCAGACCCGAACGTCCGACGTTCTGGCCCGGTCGGCTCGGGCGAGTCAACAGCTGACCCCTTCCGGCTGAATCACCCCGACGGCGGGGGCGGGTGCGGCCGGCGGCGGCACGTCGTCGAACGTCGCCGGCCGGTGCAGGATCTTCGCCCGATCGAGCGGCCAGGCGATCGCGACCGCCGGACCGACCACCAGGTTCTCGGGGACGAAGGCGATCTGTCCCTTCGCCTGGCCCAGCGACAGATCGGACAGGTGGCAGCGCGAGTCCGCGCTCAGGTCGCGGTGGTCGCCCATCACGAAGATCCGGTCCTTCGGTACGACCACGGTGAACTTCACCTCCGACGGCGCGACCTGGGTGCCGTCCGGACTGGTGTAGAGATACGACGTCTCGTCCAGGGCCTGCCCGTTCACGGTGATCCGGCCCTGTTGGTCGCAGCACACGACCTTGTCACCCGGCATCCCGATCACCCGCTTGATCAGGTGACCGGCGCTGGCCGCGGTCGGGATGCCGATGAACTCCAGCAGCTTGTCCAGCGCGCGTCGGCTTCGCGCTCCCGGCCTCGCCGAGCCAGCCGCCCGGATCGGCGAACACCACGACATCGCCACGCTTGAAGTCGGTGATCTTCTCCACCACCACCCGGTCGCCGACCAGCAGCGTGTTCTCCATCGACTGGGACGGGATGATGAACATCTGGCCGACGAAGGCCCGGAGCACGATCGATACCAGCAGCGCGCCGATCACCACGATCGCGAACTCGCGCAGCCAGGACCCGCCCGAGCTCTTTCTGGACCCGCTCGCCCCGGACCCCTTGGCGCCGGGGGCATCGACGTGGTCGTTGGTGGCCACCATCAGCAGCTCGCGTCCGCGCCGGCGTGGATCACGGGCGTGCTCGGCGGATTCTTGCCGGGCGGAACGCTCGCGTAGGTGGCCGGGATGTGCAGGGCCTTGGCGTCGGACAGCGGCCAGGCGATCGCGATGGCCCGGCCGACCACCAGATTCTCCGGGATGAAGGCGTTCGCGCCCTTCTGCGTGCCGGGATCGTTCAGATGGCAGCGCGAGTCGCGGCTCTCCTCGCGGTTGTCGCCCAGCACGAAGATCCTTCCAGCGGGCACGGTCACGTCGAATCGGATGTCGGACGGCACACTCTGCTGGCCCGTCGAGGGATCGGTGTAGAGATAGCTGGTCTCGTCCAACGGCTGGTCGTTGACGGTGATCCGGCCCTTGGCGTCGCAGCAGATGACCTGATCGCCGGGCAGGCCCACGGCGCGTTTGATCAAATGATCGGCGCTGGAGTCGGGCAGCACGCCGACGAACTCCAGCGCACGGCCCACCGGTCCGCGCTCGGAGCCATGAGGCTCCTCGGACAGCCAGCCGCCGGGATCCTTGAAGACCACCACCTGGCCGCGCTTGATCGAACTGAGCTTCTCCACCACGACCCGGTCACTGATCTGCAGTGTGTTCTCCATCGACTGCGAAGGGATGATGAACATCTGGCCGACGAAATAGCGCACCAGCGAGGCGACCACGATGGCGCCGATGACGACGGTCGCCAGCTCTTTGACGAACGCCCAGGCGTGCTCACCGAACGTCATCCGTCGAGGCCCGGCCGGCTGGTCGGACTCCGGGGCGTCCGTCGCCGGCTCGCGCTCAGTCACCGAAGAAGACTAGCCGGACGATCGATCGATCCGGGCGTGTCGACCGGGTCGACGCGTCAGGCGTCGCGCTTCTCCTTGATCTTGGCCTTCTTGCCGCGCAGACCACGCAGGTAGTACAGCTTCGCCCGGCGGACGTCGCCGCGCCGCTCGACCTCGATCTTGTCGATGATCGGGCTGTGGACGGGGAACGTACGCTCCACGCCGACACCGAAGCTGACCTTGCGGACGGTGAAGGACTCGCGGACGCCCTCGCCGGCACGGCCGATCACGACGCCGGCGAAGACCTGGATCCGCGCCCGATTGCCCTCGACGACCTTGACGTGGACTCGGACCGAGTCACCGGGTCGGAAGACGGGCACGTCGCTGCGCAGCGACGCCTGGTCGAGCTCGGAGATGAGCTTGCTCATTGCATTACCTCGTCGGTGCCACAGGTCACCACGGTCGATGTTTCTTCTCGGTTCCGGACCGGCCCGATCCCCCTGTGGCAGGCGGGACGGTCGCGAAGGACAACAGCGAGCAAGTTTGCCACATCGCATCGAGCGGGCGGTAATCGCCGCAGGTACGTCGACTTTCGGCCGACGGATGTATCAGGACGGCGTCTGCGTGATCCATCCATCACGGAGACGGAGGTGGGCAACCTCCGCCGGAGGAGATGATCAGCGGTGAACGATCGGGCTCTCGGGATGCCGACACCACGCCAGGAGTTGCCGTGCCAGGCCGACAACAGGTTCTTCTTCGCCGAGCAGGCGCACGATATTGCCCGGGCCAAGGCATTGTGTACGTCCTGTCCGGTCCGGGCGGCCTGCCTCACCGGCGCGGTCGAGCGCCGCGAGCCATGGGGCGTCTGGGGCGGCGAGGTCTTCGTCGAGGGCGTGATCGTCGCGCACAAGCGCGGCCGCGGACGTCCGCGCAAGCACCCGCTGGTCGCCCAGCCGGCTGCTCGCGGAGACGTGTCCGCGGCCGCCTGACAGATCAGGGACGCTTGCGGGCGCGGACGCGGGCCAACCGAGCTGCCGGGCGGAGCTTCGAGTTGCTGCGCTTCGCCTTCACAGCCGCCGCGGACGTCACCGCCGGTCCCGGAAGGTAGTTCAGTGCCTCACCGGTCAGATCGAGCAGGACGTGGGTCGTTGCCCTTGCATAGATGCGGACGGCGAACACCGTGTCGAGCTGGCCGACGGCGATGAACGCGCCGTTCGCGATGGTCTGACCCTTGGCGAAGTTGATCGTCGACGAGGCCGGGCGCGGCTGGGGCGACGGGCAGACCGTGACGAAGCCACCGGCCAGCGAGCCGGTCACCGTGAGATTGAGGTAGGCGCCCGACACGGTGTAGTCGGGGGAGTTGGCGTCGTCGATGTACACGTCGATCCAGGCGCCGTCCTTCAGCCGGAAGGCGCTGTCGAATGCTCCCGCCGAAGCATGCACGATGTTCTGGCGCCCGCTCGACGTCCGGGTGTCCAGCAGCCGCACCGGGGAGAAAGCCATCGGCACCGTGACCTGAGCGAGGTCGTTCCCGGTCGCGAGTGTGGTGGTCGTTGATCCGCCGGCGCCGTCGGAGATGCCGATGAACGGGCCGAGGTCGCTGTTCTGGATGCTGCCGACCGCGAGGTTGCCGCTCGGATCGCTGGCGACCGGGGGGCAGCTGGAGCGCCGGACCGGTGGCGTTGGTCAGCTTCAGCGTCGGGACGGTGGTGCTGCCGGTGATCGTCAGCTGAGTGGCGGCGGTACCGGTGACAGTTTCCACCGACCGTGATCGCGTCGCCGTTGGCCGCGCTGGCGGTCTGGGCCGTCGCACCGGCGATCACCGCCCCCGCCGCTACGCCGGCCGCGATCGCTCCGCCGCGCAGAACGCCGCGCCGTCCGACGACCTGAGTCTCGTCGCTCATCCTCGGGTCCCCCATGGGTGGTTGTTGTCCGCCGCGGAACGCAGCGGCGCACGAAACTAACCCGGCTGAGGGACTCCTCACAAAATCCTGCAGGTCTCGGTAGGATGACGATCCGACGACGATCAGTTGTTGCCCTTGGTCAGCGCGCCGAGCAGGTCCCGGTTGAGCCGTGAGATCGTCTCGAGCGGGATGCCCTTCGGGCAGACCGCGGTGCACTCACCGATGTTGGTGCAGTTGCCGAAGCCCTCGTCGTCGTGCTGGGCGACCATGCCGAGCACCCTCGAGTGGCGCTCCGGTTGGCCCTGCGGCAGCAGACCGAGATGGGTGATCTTGGCGGCGGTGAACAGCATCGCGGACCCGTTCGGGCAGGCGGCCACACAGGCGCCGCAGCCGATGCAGGTGGCGGCGTCGAACGCGTGATCGGCGTCGCGCTTCGGCACCAGCTGGGCGTGCGCCTCCGGAGCTGTCCCGGTCGGCGCGGAGATGTAGCCGCCGGCCTGGATGATCCGGTCGAACGCGCCGCGGTCGACCACCAGGTCCTTGATCACCGGGAACGCCTCGGCGCGCCACGGCTCGATGTCGATCACGTCGCCGTCGGAGAAGGACCGCATGTGCAGCTGGCAGGTCGTGGTCTGCTGCGGGCCGTGCGCAATTCCGTTGATCACCAGGCCGCACATGCCGCAGATGCCCTCGCGGCAGTCGGAGTCGAACGCGACCGGATCCTCGCCCTCCATGGTGAGTCGCTCGTTGAGCACGTCGAGCATTTCCAGGAACGACATGTGCTCCGACGACGTCCGGCACCTCGTAGCTGACCATCTGGCCTGAGGCATCGGGTGTTGCCTGCCGCCACACTCTGACGGTGATCTTCACTTGTACGACCTCTGCTTCAGCTCGACGTAGTCGTAGACCAGCGGTTCCTTGTGCAGAACGGGTTTCCCGCCGTCACCGCCCCACTCCCAGGCCGAGACGTACGCGAACTCGTCGTCGTGCCGCAACGCCTCACCGTCCTCGGTCTGGGACTCGGCCCGGAAGTGGCCACCACAGGACTCGCGGCGGACGAGCGCATCGATGCACATCAGCTCGCCGAGCTCGAGGAAGTCAGCGACCCGGCCGGCCCGCTCGAGCGCCTGGTTCAGCTCCTCGTTCGTGCCCAGCACGCGTACGTCGGACCAGAACTCCTTGCGCAGCTCACGGATCCGGGTGATGGCCTTGCGCAGGCCCTCCTCGCTCCGCTCCATCCCGCAGTAGTCCCACATGATGTGGCCGAGCTCCTTGTGGAAGGAGTCCACGGTCCGCGAACCGTTGATCGACAGCAGCGTGTCGATCCGGTCCCGCACCGCGTCGACCGCGGAGACCGCCGCCGGGTGCGACGCGTCCACCTTCGGGAACGGGCCGTCGGCCAGGTAGTTGGCGATCGTGTAGGGCAGCACGAAGTACCCGTCGGCCAGGCCCTGCATCAGCGCCGAGGCGCCCAGCCGGTTCGCCCCGTGGTCGGAGAAGTTCGCCTCGCCGGCCACGAACAACCCAGGGATGGTCGACTCCAGGTCGTAGTCGACCCACAGCCCGCCCATCGTGTAGTGCACGGCGGGATAGATCCGCATCGGCGTCTCGTACGGGTTCTCGCCGGTGATCTGGGCGTACATGTCGAACAGGTTGCCGTACTTGGCCTCGACCGCCTTCCGGCCGAGGCGGGTGATCGCGTCGGCGAAGTCGAGGTAGACTCCGAGCCCGCCGGGACCGACGCCGCGACCCTCGTCGCAGACGTTCTTCGCTGCCCGCGAAGCGATGTCGCGGGGCACCAGGTTGCCGAAACTGGGATAGATCCGCTCCAGGTAGTAGTCCCGCTCGTCCTCCGGGATCTGCCGCGGATCGCGCTTGTCCTCACCCGACAACGGCACCCAGATCCGGCCGTCGTTGCGGAGTGACTCACTCATCAAGGTCAGCTTGGACTGGTAGTCACCGGACACCGGGATACAGGTCGGGTGGATCTGGGTGTAACACGGGTTCCCGAACAGGGCGCCCTTGCGGTGCGCCCGCCAGGTGGCGGTGACGTTGCAGCCCATCGCGTTGGTGGACAGGAAGAACACGTTGCCGTAGCCGCCACTCGCCAGCACGACCGCGTCGGCGAAGTGGGTCTCGATCTCGCCGGTCCGCATGTCCCGGACGACGATGCCGCGGGCCTTGCCGTCGACGATGATCAGCTCGAGCATCTCGTGCCGGGTGTGCATGGTGACCGTGCCGGCGGCGATCTGCCGCTCCAGCGCCTGGTAGGCGCCGATCAGCAGCTGCTGGCCGGTCTGGCCGCGGGCGTAGAAGGTCCGCGACACCTGGACGCCGCCGAACGAACGGTTGTCGAGCATCCCGCCGTACTCCCGGGCGAACGGGACGCCCTGGGCGACGCACTGGTCGATGATGTTGGCGCTGACCTCGGCGAGCCGGTAGACGTTGGACTCGCGGGCCCGGAAGTCGCCGCCCTTCACCGTGTCGTAGAACAAGCGGTACGTCGAGTCGCCGTCGTTGCGGTAGTTCTTGGCCGCGTTGATGCCGCCCTGGGCGGCGATCGAGTGGGCCCGGCGAGGCGTGTCCTGGTAGCAGAAGCTGGTCACCTGATACCCGGCCTCGCCCAGCGTCGCGGCGGCCGAGCCGCCGGCCAGTCCGGTGCCGACGATGATGATCGACAACTTGCGGCGGTTGGCCGGGTTGACCAGCTTGGCCTTGAACTTCCGCTCCGCCCAGCGCCGGTCGATCTCCACATTCGGCGCCTTGGTGTCGGCGATGTCGTCGCCGAGGGTGTACAGCGAATCGGCGTCGACGGAGTTGATCAGGGTGTCGTCCAGCTCGGTGGGATCGGTCGTCGTCGTCATCTCAGCTCACCAGCCATCTCAGCCAACCAGGCCGAACAAGATCGAGTACGGGGGAAGCAGGAAGCCGATCACGATGATCAGGGCCACTGCGTAGGCCAGCAGGTTCAGCCGGCGACGGGCCACCGAGCTGGTGTTCGCGCCCAGCGTCATCATCGCGCCCCAGGTGCCGTGCCGCAGATGGAAGCCGACCGCGATCAGCGCGATCGTGTAGAGCACGACCACCCACCAGACGTCGAAGCCGTTGACCACCCGCTGGTAGGGACTGGCCGAGCCGCCTCCCGGATGGATCCAGCCCCAGGTGAACTCCGCCAGGTGGAAGATCAGGAACAACAGCACCGTCACCCCGCCCCAACGCATGGTGAACGAGGCGTACGTCCGCTGCACTCCGCGCCGGCCCTTCGTGCTCTGGTAGCGCTTGGTCGGTGACTCGCCGCCGCGCGCCCGCCGCGTCCGGCGCCACAGCGTCGCCGCCGAGTAGACGTGCGCGATGATCGCCGCCAACAAGACGACCCGGATGATCCAGAGCGCGCCGCCGTACGGCAGGATCGGCTCGCCGATCGTGCGGAGGTGGTCGGCGTACTCGTCGAAGGCCGCCTGGCCGGCGAAGACCTTGAGGTTGCCGTACATATGGGCAAGCAGGAAGCCGATCATGATCAGCCCACTGACCGCCATCAGCGCCTTGAGCGCCACCGTCGACCTGGCCGCTTTCTGCGCCGGGGTCAGTGTTGAGAGAGCCACGGCTTCACCCTAGAACTCATCGGCACCTCGATCTACGTAAGGCCACCCTGTCAACTGGTGTTTTTCGCCACTTTCGGCGAATCGCGCCGGGTATCCGACCCACCCTCTACGCTGCGGCGGATGAGCATCACTTTTCCCCGCGACCCGGCGGCGATCGAACGGGTGGACCCGGATCTGGTGGGCACGGAACTGGATAACCTGACGCAGTTCCTGGACTACCACCGGCTGACCTTCACCCGGAAGTGCGCAGGGTTGACCGAAGAGCAGCTGAAGCGGCGCGCCGCACCGCCGTCGGGCCTGTCACTGCTCGGTGTGATGCGGCACCTCTCGGAGGTCGAACGGCACTGGTTCGGGGCGTGCCTGGACGGTCGGCCGGTCGACGACTACTACTGCACCCCCGACAACCTCGATGGCGACTTCGACGACCTCGACAGTGCGACGGTCGACGAGGTCTGGACCCACTACCTCGGCGAGATCGCGGAGTCGCGGCGGGTCCTCGCCACCTTCGCGACCGCCGACGACCTGAGCCGGGCCACCAGCGGACCACGGTCGAGGAGCCGCACCCTGCGCTGGGTGTTGCTGCACCTGCTCGAGGAGTACGCCCGGCACAACGGCCACGCCGACCTGTTGCGCGAGGCGATCGACGGCTCGACCGGTGAATGACGCTCGGGAGCGTGGGGGCAGCCCGGGTACGACGGTCGTCGACGCGTTTTCTGTCGGCCGACCGATCTAGGGTGGCGGGTGTGACTGGGGGCCGGGACGCAACTCCTGCGAACGGGTGGTCGCGCCCGTCCGGTCTGCGGGTCGCACTGCTCGGACCGCTGGTCGTCGCCGGGGACGACGGCCGGCCGATCAGGGTCGCCGGTCGCCAGTTGCAGCTGCTGCTGATCCGGCTGGCGGTGGATCCCGGGCTGACGGTCTCGGGCGCGGAGCTGGTCACCACGCTCTGGCCGGATGCGGCGCCGACCGACCCGAGCAACGCGCTGCAGTCCCTGGTCTCCCGACTGCGTAGGGCGCTCGGTGATGCCCGGCTGGTCGTCCAGGACGGATCGGGCTACCGGCTGCTGATCGACGCCGAGGCGATCGATGGCGTGCGTTTCTCACAGCGGGTCGCGACCGGCCGGGCTGCGCTCGGCCGGGGAGACCCCACCGCTGCGCTGTCCACGCTGACCGAGGCCGGCTCGCTGTGGCGCGGCGAGCCGCTCATCGATGCGGCCGACGCGGACTTCGCCGGGCCGCGCCGGGCCCGACTGCAGGAACTACGACTCGGCTCGGTGCTTGATCGTGCCGAGGCGCTGATCGCCCTGGGCCGGGCCGGCGAGTCGATCCCTGAACTGGATGCGCTGGTCGAGGCCAACCCGCTGAACGAGCCCGCCGTCGTGGTCTTGCTGCGCGCCTTGGCCGCAGCCGGCCGTACGTCGGAGGCGCTGGCCCGATATGAGGCTGTCCGGCGCTACCTCGACGACGAACTCGGCGCGGATCCCGGCCCGGAGCTCCAGGCGCTGCACGTCCGGTTGCTGCGCGGCGAGCTGACTCCGCCGGCCGCGCCCGCGACGGCGACGGCGGCTGCGGCTGCGGCCGCGGCTGAACCTGTAGCCGCCCGGCCGGCCAGACGCAGCAACCTGCGAGCGGCGCTGACCAGTTTCGTCGGCCGGGAGGACGACCTGGCCCGGGTCGTCGCCGCCGTCGAGGCGAACCGACTGACCACTCTGATCGGCGCCGGCGGGGCGGGCAAGACCAGGCTCGCCATCGAGGCCTCCCGCCGCTGGCTCACCGCGCACGACCAGGCCGCTTGGCTGATCGAGCTGGCCCCGGTCACCGATCCGGAGGCGCTGCCGGGCGTGCTGCTGGCGACCCTGGGCGGGCGGGACACCAGGGTCGGCGAACGGGCCGAACGGCTGCCGCAGGACACCCGCGACCGGCTGCTCGACCGGCTCCGGGATGCCTCCTGCCTACTGGTGATCGACAACTGCGAGCACCTGGTCGATCCGGTCGCCCGGCTGGTCGACGACATCCTCGCGGCAGCCCCGGACGTCCGGGTGCTGACCACCAGCCGGGAGCTGCTCGGGCTGACCGGCGAGGCGCTGTGCCCGCTCGCTCCGCTCCCCCTGCCGCCGGCGGACGGTCGCGCCGGCGGACGCACCGACGTACCCCGCCGTGCGGTTGTGGCTCGACCGGGCGGCGGCAGCGCGGCCCGACTTCGAGCTGACCGAGACGAACCTGCCGGCCGTCGTCGAAATCGTCCGCAGGCTGGACGGACTGCCGCTGGCGATCGAGCTGGCGGCGGCCCGGCTGCGATTCCTGCACACCGCGGAGATCGCAGATCGGCTGTCCGACCGTTTTCGGCTCCTCACCGGCGGGAGCAGGACCAGCCTGCCCAGGCATCGAACGCTGCGCGCCGTCGTGGAGTGGAGCTGGGACCTGCTCGAGCCGACCGAGCGGCTGCTGGCCGAGCGGCTCGCAGTGTTCCCGGCCGGCTGCGACGCTGCCAGTGCGACCGAGATCTGCGCCGACGACAGGATCCCGGCCGGAGTAGTAGAGCAACTACTCGCTGCGCTGGTCGACAAGTCCTTGCTGCAGGTCGATCCCGGCGCCCTCGGCGGCGCACGCTTCCGGATGCTGGAGACCGTCCGGGAGTACGGCGTCGAGCGACTGGCCGAGCGCGGCGAGCTGGCTGCGGCCCGGCTGGCTCACGCCGAGCACTACGCGGAGCTGACGGTCGCCAGCGAGCCGCTGCTCCGCGGTCCCGATCAGCTGGCGGCGCTGGCCCGGCTCGACCTCGACCGGGACAACATCGCGGCGGCATTGCGCTATCTGGCCGAGTCCGGCCGCGGCGAGCAGGCGCTGCGGATGATGCTCGCCCTGGCCTGGTACTGGGCGGTGCTCGACCGGAACACCGAGATGGCCGCCTGGGCGAGTGTCGTTCTCGAGGCCAACGCCGGGGCCGACGTTCCGGAGCTGGCGTACGCCCGGGCGGCGCTGGTGCTCACCGATCTCGCCGAGGGCCCCGGGGCCGAGACCTTGACCTGGGACGAGGTCCGAGCCCGGCTCGCGGAGATCAGCGGATCGCTCATGGCCGCGCCGCAACCGCCTTTCCCCGGTCTGGAGGTGCTGCGCTGCATGCTCGCCTCGTTCAGCGGTGACACGGACGCGACCGTCGGCGTGCTCGAGCGGGCCGCGCAGTTCGAGGATCCCTGGCTGCACGCGGCCGTCCACGCCGCGGCCGCCGGCCTGTTCGAGAATGCCGGCGACCTCGACCAGATGCGGGCCGCGATCGACATCGCCTACCCGGAGTTCGTCGCCATCGGGGATCGCTGGGGCCTGTCCACCACCTTGGTCGCGATGGGCCAGCTCGCCACCATGGACGGTCGGCTCGACGACGCCGCGGCGGCATATCGGGAGGCCCGCGAGCAGACCCGCCAGCTCAACGCGACCGACGAGGACGTCTATCTTCACATCCGGTTGGCTGATCTGGAGGTCCGCCGCGGCCGGTTCGATGCGGCCCGGGCCGAGCTGGACGAGCTCAGCCAGCTCCGCCCGGTCGGGGGCGACTCGGAACGCGCCCTGTTCGCGACCGCCAGCACGGTGCTGATCGCCTGGCACACCGGAGATCATGAGCGCGCTCTCCAACTGGCCGAGGAGGTCCGCGCCGAGCTTGACGAGCACGCTGTCTCGACCCCGATGCTCGGACATCTCCGCGGCGTGATCCTCGCGGCGACCGCGCTCGTCTCGGCACTCGCCGGCAATGTCGAGCAGGCCACGGCCGATCTCCTGACCGCCTATCCCGCGGCGATCCAGACCGAGGATCAGCCGATCGTCGCGGCCGCCGGTACGGCGGTGGCCGGCTGGCTGATGGCCCGCGGCCGATCTGCCGACGCCGCCAGGGTGCTCGGCGCTGCGGCTGTCGTCCGCGGCGCGGACGACCCCACGGACCGGGCGATCGCAACGATCGGCGAGCGGCTGCGGAATGAGCTCGGCCCCCGGTTTCCGGACCTGTACGCGGAAGGCCGCACTCTGGACCGCGTCGAGGCGCGGCAACGCCTCGACCCGGAGGGATACCTCTGAAAGCTGTCCGCTCACCGAGTGGATCCGCGTCGACGCAGCTGATCCGGCCGACGAAACGCTGAAGCGGCCGTCGACCCATCGGTCGACGGCCGCCGCGCGTTCTCGGCTGGTCGGGCGTGATCAGCCGCGGATCAGGCGCGCTTGCGATAGCCCCACAGGGCGAGCGGAACGAAGACAACCAGCAGCACGGCCATCCAGCCGAGCGTCCAGGCCAGGTCATTCGCGTACGCCCCACCGAGCATCAGCGCCCGGACCGTGGACACCAGATGGGACAGCGGGTTGACGTTGACGAAGGCCTGCAACCAGCCCGGCATGGTGGCGGTCGGCACGAACGTGTTGCTGCCGAAGCTCAGTGGCAGCACGATCAGGAAGCCGAGCGCCTGGACCGACCCGGACGTACGCGCGACCATGCCGATGAACACCGAGATCCAGCAGAAACTGAGCGCAAATCCGATGCACAGTGCCATCGCGCCGAACGCCTTGGCTGCGTCCGTCTGCACCCGGAAGCCCATCAGGTAGCCGGCGCCCATGGTCACCACACACAACGTGATGTAGCGGGCGACGTCGGCCGTGACGGCCCCGACCAGGGGTACCGCGCGGCCGATCGGCAGCGAGCGGAACCGGTCGAAGATGCCCTTCTCGATGTCGGTGTTCAGGTTGGTGCCGAGCGCGATGCCGGCCATCGCGATCGTCTGGCCGAGGATGCCGGGCAGCAGGAACTGCAGGTATTGCTGCTGAGAGCCGTTCGGCGCGATGGCGCCACCGAAGATGTAGGTGAACATCGCCAGGAAGATGACCGGCTGCACGGTGACATCGATCAGCGCCTCGGGTGTCCGCCAGGTCTTGATCAGGCTGCGCTTGGCGACTACCAGCACATGACGCAGATAGCCGACGAGGCTGCCGGCGGCCGGTCCTTCGGGCGTCATCGTGGCGGTCGGCCGGGCGTCGGCGTCGTGAAACAACTGCTGTGCTCATGCCGCACTCCTCTCGGTCTCGATCTCGGTTGCGCTCGGCTCGTCGTCGCCGGCGCGGCGGCCGGTCAGGGTGAGGAAGACCTCGTCCAGGCTCGGCAGGTGGAGCGACAGCTCGAGCACGCCGATGCCCTCCTCGCCGAGCCGCTGAACCGCGCGGGGCAGGCTCTCCTCGCCGGGCACGGGAACGGACAGCTGGTTGCGGCCCGACGACTCGGGCACGCCGGAGCCGATCTCGGCCAGGATGCTCGCGACGTCGTCGAGCCGGGCCGGGTCGCTCGGACGGACAGCGATCCGCTGACCGCCGACCACCCGCTTGAGGCCCTCGGGTGTGTCATGGGCGATCACCCGGCCGTGGTCGATCACGCTGATCTCGTCGGCCAGTGCGTCGGCCTCGTCCAGGTACTGCGTGGTCAGCAGCACCGTCGAGCCTTCGGTCACGAGGTTGCGGATGACGTCCCACATGTCCTCGCGCTTGGCCGGGTCGAGACCGGTCGTGGGCTCGTCGAGGAAGATGACGGCCGGCCGGCCGACCAGGCTCGCGGCCAGGTCGAGCCGTCGGCGCATGCCGCCGGAGTACGTCTTGGCCATCTTGCCGGCCGCATCGGTCAGGTCGAACCAGGCCAGCAACTCCTTGGCCCGCGTCTTGGCTTGGCGGGTGCTGAGGTTCAGCAGCTGGCCGATCATGACCAGGTTCTGGGTGCCGGTGAGGTCTTCGTCGACCGAGGCGTACTGACCGGTCAGGCCGACGATGTTGCGCACCTTCTGCGGGTCGCGGACAACGTCGTAGCCACCGATCCGGGCGGTGCCGGCGTCGGGCTGGAGCAGGGTGGCCAGGATGCGGACGGCGGTGGTCTTGCCGGCGCCGTTCGGGCCGAGCACGCCGAGCACGCTGCCCTGCCGGGCGGCCAGGTCGACCCCGTCCAGGGCTTGGGTGGTACCGAACCTCTTCTTCAGTCCGGACGCTTCGATCACGTTCATGACATCATGATGACATCACTCGCTGACATCACGCGCACACGGCGCTGTCATGCCCGCTGGGCTTCTTCGACGCCATCGTCCCGAACCTGGGCCGACGTCTCTTCGTCACCGACGGGACCGATCCCGGCACCCACCAGCTCACCGGCCCCTGGATCCAGAACCCTGGCATCGACCCGTCCTACCTGGCCGGCATGGTCTTGTTCGATCTGCCCGACGGGCCGTACTACCAGCCGTGGATCTGGGAGCCGGGGCCGACGTACCTGACCTGGTGCGGTCTGTCGGTCGCGAAGTCCTTCGGCTACGAGAACCGACCGGTCGCCACGCTCACCGTCGGGTCCTCCGCAGCCACGACGGGCGCCCAGGTCAGCCTGTACGACTGCAGCCGCCGGCTCGCCACCGTGAAGCTGAGTAGTGGCCGGGCTCTCGTTCGGCTGCCGGCCAGCCTCACCGTGGGACGACACAGCCTGCGTACCGTGCTCGCTGTCCAAGGCAACCTCCGCGCCTGCTCGGCCGGCGCGACGGTCACGATCGGCAAGGCGATGCCGATGGTGTCCGCGAAGCTCGCGCACACTGGCGTGTCGCACACCGCGCACGGCAGTCTCGGCGTGACGGTGGCGGCCCGGAACACCACTCCCACCGGACAAGTGACCGTCAGCATCGCGAAGGTCCACAAGACCCTGACCGCAACGCTGTCCGGCAGCAGTCACGGGAAGCACACGTTCGCCCTGCCGAAGCTGGCCAGGGGGACGTACACCATCACGACGCGGTACGCCGGCTCGAGCACCGTGGCCGCTCGGAGCGGGAACTCGGTCACCCTCCGAGTGAGCTGATCGGTCACGGCCCGGCCGATCCCCTGATGCCGGCCGACCCCCATCTGGGTCGGTCGGCCCGCGGGTGGTCGACGGTAGGGTTCGGATCGGTGAGCCGGGAAGCCTGGTCGGCGCGCGATTCGCCGTGCCGGCCAGAAGGGGTGCCTTGTCCGAGACCTATCAGTTCGCCGCAGTCATCGCGCTGACCAGCGGCGTGGTTCTGCTCGCGGTGGTGACCCAACGGCTGACCGCTCGACTTCGGATCCCCCTGCCGCTGCTGATGCTCGTGGTCTCGGCGGGCGTGGTCGCGCTGTTCCCCGGACTTCCGGTGCCCCCGGAGAGCATGGTCGAGCAGGTCGTCAGCGTTGCCTTGGTGCTCATCTTGTTCGACGGCGGGATGCACATCGGCTGGGAGCGGTTCCGTCAGGCCGCGGGCCCGATCGCCAGTGCCGGTCTGATCGGCACGTTCCTCACCGCGGCCGGCGGGATGGTGGTCCTCCACCTGGCGTTCGGGGTGCCCTGGTATCTCGCTCTGTTGATGGCGACGGCCGTCTCGCCGACCGATCCGGCCGTGGTGTTCTCCGTGCTCGGCCAGCGCGAGGTCGCCGGTCGCAGCGGCACCATCCTGGAGGGCGAGTCGGGCGCCAACGACCCGGTCGGCATCGCCTTGATGGGCGGACTGCTCACCGCGGGCGCGCTGACCTGGTCGGCGATGGGCCAGGTGAGTATCCAGTTCCTGCTACAGATGGTGATCGGTGGCCTCGTCGGGCTTGTCGGTGGCCGCGCCCTGCTCTGGTTCATGCGCCGGGTCACGCTGCCCAGCGAGGGCCTGTATCCACTACGGACGCTGGCCTGCGCACTTCTGCTCTACGGCGTCGCCACGCTGGCGCACGGCTCCGGGTTCCTCGCCGTCTTCGTCGCGGGCATCCTGGTCGGCCATCAGCGGGCGCCCTTCCAGCGGGAGATCGAGCGCTTCCACTCCGCGCTGGCCGCATTGGCCGAGATCGTCGCGTTCGTGGTGCTCGGCCTGACGATCGACCTGCGCGTCATCGTCCGACCCGATGTCTGGATTCCGGGGCTGGTGCTGGGTGTGGTGCTGGCGGTGCTGATCCGGCCGCTCCTGGTCGGGCTGTGCCTGGTGCCGGCGCGGCTCCGGCGCAACGAGCTGACGTTCGTGCTGTTCGCGGGACTGAAGGGCGCCGTACCGATCCTGCTCGGGGAGATGCTGCGGGTGGCCCACGTCCCCGAGGCCGAGCGGCTCTACGGCATCGTCGTCGTGGTCGTGATCTTCTCCGTCGCGGTGCAGGGCACGCTGGTTCCCTGGGTGGCTCAGCGCCTCAGGCTGCCGATGCGCCGGATCGCCCCGGAGCCGTGGGCGGTCGGTGTCCGGCTGCGCGACGAACCCGAGGGAGCGTACGAGGTCGAGGTCGCCCGCGGATCGGCGGTGGACGGGCGGTCGGTCGCCGACACCGCCGATCTCGCCGGCGACATCTGGATCAGCATGGTGGTCCGGGACAGCCGGCTGCTCACCCCCCGCGCCCACACCCGGCTCCGGGCGGGTGACACCGTGGTGATCCTGACCGAATCCGACCTCCCGGCCGAGGTCGCCGGTCTGTTCACCGCCCCGGCGACGGACCCCTGACCCGAAGTCGGTTGTGGTCGGGCAGCCACTCGAAGCTCAGCCTCCGCCGCCCTGCTTCGAGCCGGCCATCGCCAGCCCGGAACTCTCCGCGGACCCGAAGCGTACGCCGCGCGCCTCCGGCCCGAACCAGGTCAGCAGCGCGACCGCGATCAGCACCGGGACGATGGTGACGGTGAGCGCGAACGGGTATCCGTGCGAGGCCGCCAGCGCCTGCTGGATCGGCAGGTTGAACGCGGCCAGACAGTTGCCGAGCTGGTAGGTCACTCCCGGGTAGAAACCGCGGATCTCGTCCGGCGACAACTCGGTCAGATGGGCCGGGATGACGCCCCATGCGCCCTGCACCATCAGCTGCATCAGGAACGAGCCGAGCGCCAGCATCCCGGCCGTGTGGGAGAACGCGAAGATCGGCACGATCGGTAGCCCCAGCACCGCACAGAACACGATGATCCGGCGCCTGCCGAACCGCTCGGACATCGAGCCGAAGAACAGACCGCCGATGATTGCACCGATGTTGTAGATGATCGCGATGATCAGCGCGGTCGAGGCGCCCAGCCCGGCGCCGCCGTCGTCGGTCGCCTTGAGGAACGTCGGATAGACGTCCTGGGTGCCGTGGCTCATCCAGTTGAACGCGGTCATCAGGAGGATCAGGAAGATGAACCGGCGGACGATCGCCGGGTTCGCAAACACCTTCGCCGCCGAGGTCTGGGTCGAGATCTTGCGTTGCTTCGCGGTCTCCCACACCTCCGACTCCTTGACCCGACTGCGGATGACCAGGGTGAGCAGCGCCGGCAGGATCGAGAACGCGAACAGCCAGCGCCAGCCCAGTCCGAACGCTTCGTGCAGGATCAGATAGACCACGGCCGCCAGCAGGTAGCCGAACGAGTAGCCCTCCTGCAGCAGCCCTGAGAAGAAGCCCCGGCGATGGGTCGGGATCTTCTCCATCGCCAGGGCCGCGCCGAGACCCCACTCGCCGCCCATTCCGATCCCGTACAGCAGCCGGAGGATGAGCAGCACGGTGAAATTCGGCGCGAATGCGCACAGGAAACCGACGAGGCTGTAGAAGCAGACATCGACGATCAGCGGGATCCGCCGGCCGACCCGGTCCGCCCAGGTGCCGAAGATCAGCGCTCCCACCGGCCGCATCAGCAGCGTGACCGTGGTGATGAACGCCATCTGGGTCAGCGGTACGCCGAACTCCTTGGCGATATCGGCATAGACCAGCACGACGATGAAGTAGTCGAAGGCATCCATCGTCCAGCCGAGGAAGGCGGCGATGAACGAGTTGCGCTGATCCTGGTTCAGTCTGCTGCCACGATCATCTGTGCGGTCGGAGCGCTCGGACACGGCTGGACCTCGCATTTCCGGCGGCGCCGGGGCGTCGTCTGTGGGGGCGGACGTTCCGTTCCGACGCTAGTCCTTCACCGGCGAATCATTCAACGTGCAGCTATCTTTCTCCGTCTCCGTCGAGCCGGGAGTGATCAAGCGGTCGTCACGAGAATCGGTCCCTCGTGATCGCCGACGGTCCATTCGCACGCCTGGACATTCGGCTCAGGAGCCGTCGAGGGACCCCTTTTCGTGGTCGTCGCCGGACGCCTCGACCGTCCGCGGGCGCTCCATCACCACGATCGGCACCGATCCGCGGACGTCCTCGCCGACCACCCGGAAGCCGTGCCGCGCGTAGAAGGCCTGGTTGGCGGCGCTCTCTGATCCGGTGACCAGCACCGACCGGACGGCCTCGGGCGGCGCGGCGGACTCGATCTCGGCCAGCAGCCGACGACCCAGCCCGGCGCCCTGAAGGTCCGGGGCAACCATCAGACGACCGATGAACCAGTCGCTGTCGTGCTGCAGCGCGCCGAACACGAACCCGACGAGCCGGCCGGCCCGACGTGCGACCAACCCGGTGCTCGACTCCACGATCCGTTCGGTCGCAGCGAGGTCGTCGGTCAGCGGCGGCATGTCGAAGGAGTCGTGCATCCGGCCCTCCGGGACGTAGGCCGCCCGCTGCAGGGTGAAGATCTCCCCCGCATCAGCCTGGGTCGCAGCCTCGATGACCACCGTTCGCTCGGCGTCGGAGAGCAGATCGGGTCGGCGGTCGCGGGTCAGTTCGACCGCACGCTCGCGGCGCCAGGCGGCGATCTGCGCGTGATGCCCCGAGAACAAGACCTCGGGCACGTCCAGCCCGCGCCAGCTCGGCGGCTTGGTGTAGAGCGGATATTCCAGCAGCCGGTCCTGACCGGCCGCGTGCGACTCCTCGGCCAGCGACTCGGGGTTGCCGATCACCCCTGGCAGCAGCCGGACGACCGACTCGACGACCACCAGCGCGGCGGCCTCTCCCCCGTTCAGGACGTAGTCGCCGATGCTCACCTCGTCGACCCGGGCCACCGTCCGGGCGTACGCCGGCCACCCGGGCGTCGATCCCCTCGTAGCGGCCGCAGGCCAGCACCAGGTGGTTCTCGCCGGCCAGTTCCTCGGCCAGTCGCTGGTCGAACCGCCGGCCGGACGGCGACATCAGCAGCAGCCGGGAGTCTGCGCCGAGCAGCGTGTCCAGCGCCTCACCCCACGGCTCGGGCCGCATCACCATGCCCGGCGCCGCCGCCGTACGGGGTGTCGTCGACGGTCCGGTGCCGGTCGTGGGTCCACTCCCGCAGGTCGTGCACCTCGAGTCCGACCAGGCCGGTACTCGATCGCCCGCCCGACCAGCGACAACCGCAGCGGCGCCAGATAGTCCGGGAAGATCGAGACGACGTCGATACGCACCCGAGCAGTCTGCCCTGATCCGCTCGGCGCGCACCGGCACACCCGGCGTCCAACTCACTCGCCCGACCCGGCTCATGCCGACAACTGTCGAGGTGGGGCATCCGGCACCGGCGTGTCGCTGTCGCAACCCGACAGTTTCCGGAACGGAGTGCGGCGGGAGTCCGAGCGCTCACCGCTGGGGCGGAGCGGCGGCGACGGCGTCGACCAGGGTCGTACTGAACGCCTTCGTCGTCCCGGGTCCGGACGTACGCGTTCACGCCGTCGTAGAAGCCCTGCTGGAACGCCGGACTCATCGCCTCGCCGTGCACGATCGACCAGAGCATCCGCGAGTTGCGGAGCGCAGTCGAGGCCGACTGCTGGTACGGCGTCAGGGAGCTGACGTCCACGTCGGTCCGCACCGGCACCGAGCCCTTGGCCTTGCTGAAGTCCAGCTGCACGGTCGGGTCGGCGATGACGGCCAAGAAGTCGGCGGCGTTCTTGGCGTTCGTCGCCGACCGGGCCTGGACGAAGGTGTCCACCACGGCGACGTAGCTCGCCTCGGTGCCGCGGGAAGGGCACCTCGTGGAACGTCGTTGCCGTCGACCTTCCCGTCCTTGATCAGCTCACCGAAGGCGGAGTCGTTCATCGTCTCGAACGCGCAGCCCGCCGTCGCCGAGCTTCTTGGTCGCGGCGTCCCAGGACAGAGCCCGGCCGCCGCCGGGATCGACCTGGTCCAGCGCCTGGCCGAACAGCGTCGAGCGCCTGGTGGACCTGGGCTCCGTTCCAGTCGAAACGGTCCGCGACGATCTGCGTCCCAGCCCTGCGGGCCGACCACCGACAGCAGGATGTTCTCGAACAGCGCCGGGGTGGTGAACGAGTCCTTCGCGCCGAGGCAGAGCGGCACCGCGCCGGAGTCCTTCACCTTCTTCAGGTCGGCGATCCACTGCTGGACGGTGTAGCCGGTGCCGGGCACCGACACCCCGGCCTTCTTCAGCAGGGCGAGATTGAAGAACAGCACGTTGCCGCGGTGCGAGCTGGTCGGCACGCCGTACTGCTTGCCGCTGATCGTCAGGCCGTCCAGGATCGCCTGCGGCAGCGTCTTGTCCAGTCCTGTCTGCGTGACGATCGAGCTGACGTCGGCCACCTGGCCCTGCGCCACATAGCTCTGCAGGGCGCCCGACGGGGAAGGTCTGCCAGACGTCCGGCGGATCGCCGGCCAGCAGCCGCTGGGTCAGCACGACCTGGGCGTTGGACCCGCCGCCGCCGACCACCGGAGCGTTCGAGACCGTCGACCCCGGGATCCTTCGCCTGGTACGCCTCGATCAGGACGTTCAGCGCCTCCGCCTCCGAGCCGGAGGTCCACCAGGAGATCAGCTCGAGCTGCTTGGTGGGTTCGGTGCTGCGCCTGGGACTCGAGCTGCCGCAGGCCGCCAGACCCGCGACGCAGGGTAAGCGCCAGAGCGGCGGCGGCGATCGGCCGCCTGATCCTCCGACGAACGGTCATCGGGCCAGCTCCTCTTCGGCCGCGGAGCTGATGTGGATGTCGGGCTTCGCTCTCAGGTCGTAGAACGCGAACGACGCCACCACGGCGAAGCAGATCGCCGGCACGATGAACGAGAACGGAGCGCTGGTCGCGTCCACCAGCCGGCCCTGGATCACCGGCATGATCGCCCCGCCGACGATGGCCATCACCAGGCCGGCGGCGCCGAACTTGGTGGCCGGGCCGAGACCGGTCAGCGCTACGCCGTAGATCGTCGGGAACATCAGCGAGAGGCAGAACGAGACGAGCATCAGCGCGATCACGCCGCTCCAGTTCGCCGCGATCATCGCGTAGACGCAGAGCAGCACGGCCAGCACCGCCAGCGCGGCGAGCGCCTTGGTCGGCCGGATCCGGCCGATGACGTACGTCATCACGAAGCGGGAGACCAGGAACAGCAGCAGGCTGATCTGCAGGATCAGGCCGCCGAGCTTCAGCGAGCCGTGCGACCACCTGCTGGACGTAGACGATGATGTAGGTCCAGGTGCAGACCTGCGCGGCGACGTTGAAGAACTGGGCGACCACCCCGAACCGGTACCGCCGGTTCGCTCCAGAGGATCTTGAACATCGCGCCCTTGCTCAGGTCGCCGACGTCGGGGAACTCCTCCACGATCTTCGGCGCCTTCTGGACCACGATCAGGATCCAGATCACCAGCAGCAGCAGGCCCGAGCCCGATGTAGGGACCCATCACCGCCGCGAGCTGACCGGCTCGGATCGACGTGGACCTGTTCGGGGGTGGCCGAGGCGAGATCGACCGGCGCGTCGAGCATCGGGAAGATCAGCGTCGAGGCCAGCAGAACGCCGATGTTCGTGCCCACCGGATTGAACGCCTGGGCGAGGTTGAGTCGCCGGGTCGCGGTCTCCTCCGGACCGAGCGACATCACGTACGGGTTGGCCGAGGTCTCCAGGATCGAGCAGCCGGCCGCCATCGCGAACAGCGCGACCAGGAACGCCGAGAAGGTCATGATCTTGCTGGCCGGGTAGAACAGGAAGGCCCCGGCGGCGGCCAGCCCGAGCCCGGTCAGCAGGCCGACCTTGTAGCCGAACCGCTCGTTGATGAAGGCCGCCGGCAGGGCCAGCAGGAAGTACGCCCCGAAGTACGCCAGCTGGACCAGTGCTGGCCTGTACGGTGCTCATCTCGAAGATCCGCTTGAAGCCGGCCACCATCGGCGTGGTCAGGTCGGCGGCGATCCCCCACGCGGTGAAACAGCCGATGATCGCCGCGAACAGCAGCCCCATCCCGGGATAGACCCACCGGGCCTTCTTCGCCGGCTCGCCCGTAGGCGGCCGGGTCTCTCTCGTTCGACACAGTCTGAGCCATCGCGTAGGACCTCCTCGTCGGTACCATCCCCCGATGGCCGCGTGACGCTCGAAACTCGCCTCGCCGCGTGTCTGCCGACGCTACTGCATGATGGCTTACGACGTCCCCGCCGGGTCCGGCGGCTCAGTCCAGATCGCCGAGCAGACCCGGTACGTCGGCCAGCCGGACGTGCCGGCGGCGAGATCGACCTCGGGCACGAGTTCGCCGACGAACGGAACCAGCCGCGTCTCACCGGCCACGACGATCTCGAGCAGATCCTGCTCGGGCAGGTGCAGCACGGCACCGACCGTTCCGATCGTCGAGCCGGCGGCATCGAGCACGCTCAGCCCGACGAGCTGGCGATCGTAGTACTCCTCGGGATCACTCGGCCGCTCGTCCGGGTCGACGTCGGTGACCAGCCGGGCGCCGCGGGCCTGCTCGGCGGCCGTCCGATCGGCGAGCTCGGCGAAGCGGACGACCAAGCGCCCACCGTGCCAGCGGACCGACTCCACCCGGAACGTCCGCTCGCTGTCTTCGACCCGCAGGATCGCACCCCCGACGAAACGACGTTCGGGCTCGTCGGTGCGCACGTCGATCGCGACGTCGCCCTTGAGCCCGTGCGCCCGCCCGATGACGCCGACCAGTATTTCGGTCGGCTCGCGCCCGCTCCGCGCCTCTGAGACTTTCACTTTCTCCCTCAGCTCACGGGCCGAGCACACTGCCCGCTGCCGCCGACCCCTCCGGCCGCTCGTTCGGTCGGAAGAGAAAGCCCGGCGCTTCGCTGCCCGACGCTCGCCGACCAGTATTTCGGTCGGCTCGCGCCTCGGGCACGGACTCAGCGACGACGGTCCCGGCGGCGGTCGTCGCCGCTGGAGCGCCGGTCGACGTCGACGAAGTCGATCCGGATCTGCTCCCGACCGGCGAGCGCGCCGACGACCGTCCGGAGGGCGCCGGCGGTCCGGCCCGAGCGGCCGATCACCTTGCCGACATCGGACGGGTTGACCCGGACCTCGAGCAGTCCGCCCGCGGCGCAGGTCCTTGTCCGTGACGACGACGTCGTCCGGATGGGTGACGATGCCCCGGACCAGATGCTCCAGGGCGTCAGCGAGCACGATCAGGCCTCGCTGCTCGAACTGTCAGCGGCCGCGTCCTCGCTGCTGGCATCGGCCTTGCTCGCGGGGTTCGGGGTCTCGGCCGGGGTGCCCTCGGAACTGGACCGGCTGGACCGGGACGAGATCGCCGAATGGGTCGGCTCGTCGCCCGACTCGGCCAGCGCACGATTGAATGCGGCGGTCTTGTCGGACTTCTCCTTCTGCGGGAGCACTCCGGACGGCGACGTGTCGCCGGAGAACTTCTGCCAGTCGCCGGTCCGCTTGAGCAGCGCAACGACGGCCTCGGTCGGCTGGGCGCCGACGGACAGCCAGTACTGGGCCCGCTCGGAATCGACCTCGATCACGTGACGGGTCGTTCTTCGGGTGGTACTTGCCGATCTCTTCGATCGACCGGCCGTCGCGCTTGGTTGCGCGAGTCGGCGACGACGATGCGGTAGTGCGGCGAGCGGATCTTGCCGAGTCGCTTCAGACGGATCTTGACAGCCACGAGAGTGGTACACTCCTGTGTTCGTACTCATGCCGACGGACGGACGGGCCGGTGCGGGTGGGTCCTCACTCGGTCAGTCCAGAGGAGGTCCGTGGCTAGGCGTGAGAGGGCACCAGAACTCACAGACCAGCAGACCATGATGCCAGATCGATCCGCCCGGACGCGAACTCGGCTCCCGATCCCCGACGATTCCGACACTCGGCGGCGTGCAGCCCGCGAACCTGCCACCGACCCCGTAGATCCGTCGACCGGAATCTCGGCGGCCGGGACCGCAAGCCTCCGGCGCCGGTCAGCACCTGCGCCGTAGCTTGGCCGCTCATGCAGACCCGTAGCGAGGACCTCACCGTCGACGGGCGACGAACGGTGCTCAGCCCGACCGGTCGAGCGAGGTCCCTGGCCGGGCGTGGTGATGATCCACGAGGCCTGGGGCATCGACGACGTGCTCCGTCGTCAGGCCGAGCGACTGGCCGGCGTGGGCTACCTCGTGATGGCGCCGGACCTGATCGGCGAGGGCCTGCGGGTGCGCTGTCTCGCGGCGGCGATGAAGGCACTGCAGACCCGGCAGGGCCGGCCGTACGAGGTGGTGGAGTCCTGCCGCAACTGGCTGATCGAGCAGCCTGACTGCACCGGCCGGACGGGCGTGATCGGATTCTGCCTGGGCGGCGGCTTCGCGCTGGTGCTCGCATCGCGCGGGTTCGACGTGTCTTCGGTGAACTACGGCCTCGTCCCGGACGACGTCGATGAGGTGCTACGCGGCGCCTGCCCGGTCGTCGGCTCGTACGGCGGCCGGGACGGCCAGTTCGCACCGCACGCGACCGAGCTCGAGGACGCGCTGGTCCGGGCTGGTATCCCGCACGACGTCAAGACCTACCCGAGCGCCGGGCACAGCTTCCTCAACGACGAGCGCAACGGCCCGGCCTTCTTCCGGCCGTTCGCCCGGATCATGCACGCCGGGCCGGATCCCGAGGCGGCCGCCGACGCCTGGCAACGGATCGAGGCATTCTTCGCCCATTACCTCGGTGAACCGGTGGCCGAGGTCACGACCTGACGAACGGAATGGCCGGCGCGGCGAACACCGCGCCCTTGTTCGACCGTGACAGACCCACGATGCAGACGATCACGAACACCAGGCTGACCAGACCCCAGATCGTGATCGGGATGCCGATCGGGAAGAAGTGGGTCTGTGGCGCCCCCTGGGTGAACAGATGCAGCACCAGGAAGTGGACCGCGATCAGCGCCACGCTGAGCGCCAGGTACGTCAGCCCCCAGTTCGCGGCGTTTCGCCCGTTCGCTGCGGCGATCGGGCCGTTCTTGCGTTGCGCGCGACCGACCGCGGCCATCGTGACCGAGGCTGCGACGGCAGAGACGAACGGGAACGGGACGATGGCCAGCAGCCCGAGGCCCCAGGCGACGGCCCCGCTCTGCGGCGGTCGGGTCGGAGCGTTGCCCATCGGGGGTGCGTAACCGGGCTGAGGTGCGTAACCGGGCGGTGGCCCGTAGCCGGGCGGTGGCCCGTAGCCGTACGTCGGCTCGGGCGCGGGTGGCGGGGTCGGGTCGGAACTGGCCATCGCGCGACGTTACGTCAGAACCGGGTCAGAGCCTTCGCGCGCCGAGCGCGATGGCGGACATGTCCTCGTCGCCATGACCAGCTTCGGCGACCGCACGGAGCAGGCGCAGCGCGGTGCCCGTGACGTCCATCCGCACCCCCACGACATCGGCGGCATCCAGGATCAGGCTCGCGTCCTTGATTGCGCCATCGACGGTGAATGCCGGGGTGAAGTCGCGGGCGATCATGCCCGGCCCCCTTGAGCTGGACGTACGGTGCGTCCATCGCGCCGCCCCGGATCGCCTCCAGGAACAGCTCCGGATCCAGGCCCATTCCCCGGGCGAGCGTCAGCGACTCGGCGACGCCCTCGAGCACGGCGAGCACCCAGGCGTTGGCTACCAGCTTGAGTCGGCTGGCGTCGACCGCTTCACCGACCGGCACCGTCCGCGAGCCGATCGCCTCGAACAGCGGGACGCAGACGGCCAGGTCCTCCTCGGCTCCGGCGGCCAGCACCACCAGGGTGCCGTCCTCGGCCGGCTTCTTGGTGCCGAGCACCGGAGCGTCGACGAACCGCAGGCCCAGCCGGTCGGCCAGCCCCTGCAGGGATAGAGCGCCCTCGACGCCGACCGTGCTGGTCTGCACCCAGATCTGCCCCGGAGCGAACCCGGGTTCCGCTGCCGTCATCACCTCGATGACCGACTCGGCGTCGAACAGCATGGTCACCACCAGGTCGGCGCCGGCCACCGCTGCCCCGGGGTTCGGCGCAACCGTCGCGCCGAGGTCGGCGAACGGTGCGGCCTTGTCGTGGCTACGGTTCCAGACGGCCAGCGGCAGACCCGCAGCCAGGATGTTGCGGGCCATCCCGGCACCCATCGTGCCGAGGCCGAGCAGAGCGATCCGAGGTAGGTGGTCGGTCATGAGCGGAGCCTCTCGGGAGTGCAGGAGCGATTCCGGGCGACACGCTTCACCGTCGTCCGGAATCGTGACGAACGAGCGAGATTTGCGGAGCTCATGACCGCGGAGCGCGAAGCGCGACCATCAGCCTCGGTCATACCCTCACCCTCTCCCACCAGGCCCATCCGAACCGATCAGTGGGGCGCCACGGCTGACGGCAGGTCGCGCCGGATCTCGTCCTCGGCGGCCTCCGCCTGGCCGCGTCGACCCGCTCCCGGCGCCCGGCGCAGCCGGATCTCGAGCAAGGATCGCCAGCCGGGTGAGGGCGAAGTTGATCACCACGTAGATCGCGCTGACCACCACGAACGCCTGCAGCAGCAGCTTGGTGTTGTTGGCCAGCAGATTGGCCTGCTTCATCAGCTCCGGATAGCTGACCACGTAGCCGAGCGTCGAGTCCTTGACGATCGCGACCAGCTGGGTGACCAGGGCCGGGATCACCAGCCGGATCGCCTGCGGCATGATCACCAGTCGCATGGTCTGCCCGCCGGTCATCCCGACGGCGTACGCGGCCTCCCGCTGCCCGCGGTCGAGGGCGTTGATCCCGGCCCTGACCAGCTCGGCGATCACCGCAGCGTTGATCATGATGATCGGTACGGTGAGCTTGCCGAAGATGCCCAGGTTGATACCGATCCCCGGCAGCGCGAACAAGAACATGTAGACCAGCAGCAGGGTCGGCACCGAGCGGAAGATCTCGATATAGGCCGTACACAGCCAGCGGAGCGGGCGGAGCTCGCTGGACCGGCCGACCGCGAGCAGCGCCCCGGCCGGGAACGCGACGATCGAGGCCACCACCGCCACGATCAGCGTCCCCTTCAGGCCGTCGAGCATGAACCACACCGCCCACTGCTGGACGAACGGCTTCCACTTCGGCCAGGCCAGCTCGCCGGTCGCCGACAGGACCTGCCAGGCCCAGACCGCCACGCCCACGACGGCCAGGATGATCAGCACGGTCAGCACCCGGATCCGTAGCCGGCCTCGTGGGCCCGGCTCGTCGAACAGCACCCGCACCGCCTGGGAGCTCACCCCTTCCCCGATCATCTCCGCACCGCCAGCCGCCGCTCGAGCACGGATCCGGCGGTCGCCGCCGAGGAGCGCGATCACGATGTAGACCAGCGCGCTGACCACGAACATCAGCATCGACTCGGCCGTCTGGTTGCCGACCTGCTGCGCGGTGTAGGTGAGCTCCGGCACCGCGATCGCCGCCGCCAGCGAGGAGCCGAGCGCCACCCCGATGAACACGTTCACCAGCGGCTGGACCATCGTTCGCAGCGCCTGCGGGAGGATCACCGTCGCCAGCGACTGGGCGAACGTCAGCCCGATCGCCCGGGCCGCCTCCGCCTGGCCGACCGGGACGGCGTTGATCCCGCCCCGGACGGCCTCGCAGGTGAACGAGGCCGAGACCAGCAGCAGACATACCGCGGCGGTGCTGAACAGCGAGAGCTCCACGCCCAGATACGGCAGGCCGTACGCGAACAGGATCAGCAGGCTGAGCAGCGGGACGTTGCGGAACAGCTCCACGAAGACCGCGCCGACCGCTCGGAGCGGCGGCAGCGGACTGACCCGGAAGACCGCCATCAGCGTGCCGAGCACGAGTGCCCCGACGAAGGCCAGCACGGTCAGCGCCAGCGTGGTCAGCAGGCCGTGCCACAGCGCCCCGAGATTCTGCACCAGAACCGAGATCATGGGACTGGGATCATGGGACTGGGATCATCGGAGGGGGATCATCGGCGGGATCATGAGCCGTCGGCGGAGCCGATCGCCGGCGGCTTCGGGGCGTCACCGGTGACCACCGTGCCGACGGTCGCCTTCCACATCTTCGCCCAGCTGCCGTCGGCGAAGATCTTCTTCAGCCAGTCGTTGACGAACTCCTTCGCCTGCGGGTCGGAGCGGGTGACGCCGATCCCGTAGTAGTCGTTGGAGAACGGCTCGCCGACCACCTTCAGGGTCTTGTCGGCGCTGGCGTTGGATACCAGGATCGACTCGTCGATCACGTACGCATCGGCCCGGCCCGTCTTCAAGGCCTGCAGGCACTGGGCGTCGTCCGGCAGCAGGGTGACCTTGGCCTCGGGAGCGACCTGCTTGATCCGGTCCGCCGTCGTCGATCCCTGCTGGGTGACCACGTTCTTGCCGCCCAGGTCCTTGACGCCGGTGATCGTGGTGTTGTCCGACTTCACCATCACTCCGTCGCCCGAGCGATAGTACGGACCGGCGAAGGCGACCTTCTTGGCGCGCGCCGGGGTGATCGAGTACGTCGCGATCACGGTGTCCACCGTGCCGTTCTCGATCACCGTCTCCCGGGTGTCCACCGTGGTCACGGTGAGCGCGATCGGGCCGTCCGCCTTGCCGGTGATGTAGTGGGACAGCATCTGCGCCATACCGGCGTCGAAGCCGGTGATCTTGCCGGTGCTGGGATCCTTCATCGAGAACAAGGGACCGGAGTCGGAGCCGCCGGTGAGCAGCTGCCCGCGGTCCTTGATCTTCTTGGCCCAGGCGTTGCCGTCGACGGTTCCGGCGTCGGCCACCGGCGCGTCGGCGATGATCTTGTCGTAGTCGCCTGTGTTGGTCTGGTTGCCGGACAGTGCGCTCTTGTCGTTGCCGCAGCCGGCCAGGCCGATCCCGGAAAGTCCGACGGCGAGGGTCGCCAGACCTGCCCGAAGGGCGGTACGGCGAGACACGATGGGGGTCACGAGAACTCCGTTCTGGGGGAAGGAACGTGTTTACACGCTAAGGCACCGGAGTTCCATCACGTGGCAGCAACCCTCAGCTGGTGATGTCCTTCCGCAGGAAATGCCAGAACGCAGCCGTGGTCAGCACGACGGCGTACCCGATGGACCAGAGCGCACCGGTGGCCATGTCGGAGAAGTCGATGGTCGGCGACAGCGCGTCGGACCAGTCGTACTCGTAGTGCCCGGGCAGGCCCTGCCGGATGTTGCCGAGCGCAGGGATCGAGTCGAGGATGGCGCACAAGATCATCAGCAGCACAGCCCCGCCGACCGCGGCCAGCGGGGCATCGGTCCAGACCCCGAGCAGGAAGGCGAACGAGCCGACCACGAGCAGACTCACCAGGCAGTAACCGACGATGATCGCCAACCGGCCGACGAAGGTACCGAGGCCGAGCTGATCACCGGTCGGACCGACGTACGGCCCCCAGCCGTAGGCGATGCCGCCGACCACCAGCGTCCAGGCCGGCAGGAAGATCAGCGCGACGACCGACGAGATGGCCGCGACGATCATCTTCTGCCGGAGCAGCCGCTCGCGACGGACCGGAGCGGCGAGCAGGTAGCGCAGGCTGGACCAGCTGGCCTCCGACGGCACGGTGTCGCCGGCGAACAGCGCGACGATGACGATCAGCAAGAAGCCGGTCGAGGCGAACATGGTGAACACCGTCAGGTTCGCGCCGCTGTCCTGGGCCAGGTCGACGAAGCTCCGGGTCGTCGTCGCACCGCCGCCGCTGTCGTCGCTGCCGAGCCAGAACGCGAGGACCAGGATCAGCGGGAGCAGGGTCAGCACGATGAAGATGCCCTGGGTCCGGCGTCGCTTCAGCTGGCGCATCAGCTCGGCCCGGATCGGCAGCGCGCCGACCGGTCGATGGTCGCGGTGCAGTGGTCGTCTCAGTCATCCGCCGACGCTCCCGGCTCGGTGATCCCGCCCGGTCCGACCAGGGTCATGAAGACCTCCTCCAGCTGACGGTGACCATCGACGAAGTCGAGCCCGATCCCGGCCTCGACCAGCGCGGCGACCAGGTCCGGCCGCGGCACCGGACCGTGGGCTCGGATCAGACCGCCCCGATCGTCGAGACCCGGATCCGCGGTGGTGTCCATCCCCAGCCCGGACAGCACCTCCAGCGCCCGTGGCCGGTCGGCGTCGCCGGCCAGTCCCAGCACGGTCACGTCGTCGGTGGCGGTCAGCTCCTCCATCGAACCGGTCAGGATCACCTTGCCCTTGTGCATCACCACGACGTCGGTACAGGTCTGCTGCACCTCGGACAGGAGATGGCTGGACACCACGACCGTCCGACCGGTCGCGGCGTAGTCGTGCAACACGGTCCGCATCGCCCTGATCTGCGGCGGGTCCAGGCCGTTGGTCGGCTCGTCGAGCAGCAGCAGGTCCGGCCGGCCGAGCATCGCCTGGGCGATGCCGAGCCGCTGCCGCATGCCCTGGCTGTAGCCCCGGACCTTCCGGTCGATCGCGTTGTCGAGCCCGGCGATGGCCAGCGCCTGGTCCATCGCCGCCTCCTCGATCGGCCGGCCGGTGGCCGCCCAGTACGCCTGAAGGTTCTCCATCCCGGACAGGTGCGGCAGGAACCCGGGACCCTCGATGAACGCGCCGACGCTGCCGAGCACGTCCGCTCCAGCGTGCACCGGCTCGCCGTTGACGTAGACCGAGCCGGTGTCCGGCCGGATCAGGCCGACCAGCATCCGCAGCACGGTCGTCTTGCCCGCACCGTTCGGGCCGAGCAGCCCGACGACCTGGCCCGGCCGTGCCTCGAACGAGACCCCGCTGACGGCCTTCAGGCCGCCCCGGCGGCCCGATCTGAAGGTCTTGAGCCCGTACGTCTTGACCAGGCCTTCCACCACCAGCGGTACGTCCCGCAGATCCTCCCGCGGGCGCGCGGCGCGCTGCCGGACCCAGAACACGATGGCCGCCGCCGCGGCGGCCAGCACGAGCGCGGCGACGACGATGACCAGCGGCAGCGGTACGTCCAGCGCGCCGGCCCCGACCTGGGTCGCATCCAGCACCGGCAGGGTGAGCTGGGCCGGACCGGCCAGCCCCACCCGGTACGCGGCCGCGCGGGCCGGCACCGCGTACGCCTGGTCGGTGCTGGAGACCACCAGCTGCAGCCGGTGGCCGACCGGAACCTGGTGGGACACCGCCGGCAGCGCGACATCGACGTCGGTCGCGGTGCCGGGGGTGAGACCGGACAGCTGGACCGGCGAGACCGCCAGCCCGGGCAGGACCGCACTGCCGGGGGTCGCCCGGCCGCCGCCACCCCCGTCGTCCGAGCCACCCGCGCTCGCCGATCCGCTCCCACTCGCCGAAGGATTCTGCGTCACGTCCGGACCGAGATCCCAGACCGAGACGAACAGGGTCGCCGTCGACACGGACGAGGTGACCGCCAGCCGGACCCGCCCGCTGCCGACCAGCTGCAGCGGCGCGGCCAGCGGCTCGCTGGTGAACGTCGCGGACTGGCCGCGCAGCACGCCGAGCGGATATCCGGCGACACTCGACGCGGTGGCCAGCACGCTGCCGGTACCGGGCAGGCTGGTCAGCGAGGCCGGGGTGCCGCCCGGCGGAGAAGTCAGCTGCTGGGTGTCGCCGGTGATCGGCACCGCACGGGTCGGCACCGGTGCGCCAGCCCGGCCGGGATAGCCGGTCGCCGTCCAGGACTGCCGGTTGCGCCGATCCCCGACGTTGCCGACCAGCGAGGTCTGCGGAACGACCAGGCTGAACGGCGCGCTGACGACCTGTGCGCCGGACGATCCGACGGGCACCGGCTGGTGCTTCAGATAGGTCGCGAACCAGGCCTCGAGCTGCGGCAGCAGGTCGTCGACGGAGATCCCTGCATCGTGGCCGCCGTTCACCCAGGACATGCTCGCCGTGGTGGTCGCCGGGAGGCCGCGCAGGTTCGCGTCGGCCTGATCGAGCGGGAACAGGGTGTCCTGCAGGCCGGCGACGATCAGGGTCGGCGCGGTGATCTTGCCCAGTTGCGGCCCGAGATCGGAGCGGCCGAGCAGCGAAAGCAGCTGCGAGGCCGGCCGTCCGGACTGGGCGGTCGCCAGATAGCCGGCGCACAGTGCCGGATCGAACCGCCCGCACACCTGGCCCGGCGGTGCCGCCACCGCCGCCGAACAGCAGCGCGGACCAGCGCTGCTTGAACACGCCCGCCTGCTCGTCGGGGGTGAAGCCCGCCAGCGAGGTCGGTGTTGCGGAGCCGGTCGCGTACTGCGGGAAAAGGGACTGGGTCAGCGAGTGGTAGGTGAAGGCCGGCACGATCGCGTCCACCCGCTTGTCCAGCGCCGCCGCGAGGAAGGTGGCCGCTCCGCCGTATGACGCGCCGGCGAAGCCGATCACGGGATCGTCGGCTCCGGTCTTGGCCACCTCCGGCCGGGAGGCGGCGAAGTCGACCAGCTTGGTGGTGTCGGCACCTTCGTACGCCGGGTCGTCCAGGTGGATCCGGCCGCCGGACCGGCCGAACCCGCGAGCGGTGTAGGTGATCACCGTGTAGCCGTCCCGGGCCAGCGTCTCGGCCGGCCCGCGGCTCTCCGCCTTGGTGCCGCCGAAGCCGTGGGCGAGCACGATCGCCGGCCGTTCCTGGCCCGGGTCGGTGGTGAACAGTGAGACGTCGAGGCTGACCGCCGTGCCGTCCGGTTCGGGGACGGTGGCGACCCGTGCCGCGGTCTCGATCACGGGTGTCTCGGCGGCGGCCGGGGTGACCGGCGCGACGAGGAACAGGGCGGCGATCAGCGCAGCCACGACCGCCCGGAGCGTGGTCATCGGCCGGAGCCGGGTCATCGGCCGAGCCTTGCTCACCGGCGGCCGACCGGCCGACCGCGCAGGACCACCAGCCGGGGTGCGCGCAGCACGGCGAGGTCGACGCCGCGGGTCGGCGTCGAAGACGACCAGATCGGCCGGCACGCCCTCGGTCAGCTCAGCCGGCCGGCCCAGCCATTCCCGGGCCCGCCAGGAGCCGGCGCCCAGGACGTACTCGGCGGGCGCGAACTCGGCCATCCGGGCGATCTCGGAGCCGACCAGGCCATGCGGCAGCGAGCCGCCGGCATCGGTGCCGGCATAGATCGGCACGCCGAGCTCGTACGCGGTCCGGAACGTCTCGTGCCGGCGCGCGTAGAGCGCCCGCATGTGCTTGGCGTACGCCGGGAACTTGGTTTCGCCGGCGCTGGCGTACCCCTCGAAGTTGTCGAGCTGGATCATCGTCGGAACCAGCGCGACGCCGCGCTCGGCCATCACCGCGAGGGTGTCGGGGTCCAGCCCGGTGCCGTGCTCGATCCCGTCGATGCCCGGCCCCGACCAGCTCGGCGGCGGCCTGCTCGCCGAACACGTGCGCGGTGACCCGGACACCCAGCTCGTGCGCCCGCGCGATCGCCGAGGCCACGATGTCGGCCGGCCAGAGCGGGGTCAGGTCGCCGACCTCCCGGTCGATCCAGTCGCCGACGATCTTCACCCAGCCGTCGCCGCGAGCCGCCTGCCTCTCGACGGTGGCGACCAGGTCGGCCGGCTCGACCTCGTCGGCGAAGTTGCGCATGTAGCGCTTCGGCCGGGCGATGTGCCGGCCGGCCCGGATGATCTTCGGCAGGTCCTCCCGGTCGTCGATCCATCGGGTGTCGGCCGGGCTGCCGGCGTCGCGGAGCAGCAGCGCCCCGGCGTCCCGATCGGCCAGCGCGTGCTCCTCGGCGCGTTCGGGCGGCACCTCACCGGCCGCCTCCAACCCGACGTGACAGTGCGCGTCCACCAGACCCGGCAAGATCCAGCCGCCCGTCGCGAGCGTCTCGGCGTCGGACACCGGCTCGGTCCGGATCACCCCGTCCGCGATCCACAGATCGCGCCGGTTCCCGTCAGGCAGCACACACCCGCTGACGTGGAACCGCCCCGCAGAGTTCAACGGGGCTACTTGCCCTGGTCGAACATCTTGCCGAGGTTGGCGGGCAGCTCGAAGTCCTTGATGGCGTCCTGCAGCGCGGCCTCGTCGAGCTGGCCGAATGCGGCGGCCGGATCGGTCGCCGGATCGGGAGCGCCCGAGGCTACCGCGGCCCGCTTCGCCGGATTGCCTGAGACTCCGCGCGCGTTCTTCTTCGGCTTCTTGGCCTGCTGCTTGCGGTTCGCCCCGGCGCCAGGCAGCCCGGGCATTCCGGGGAACTTGCCGGTGGCCATCGCCGTCATCGCCTTGCGGGCCTCGAAGAACCGGTTGACCAGCGAGTTCACCTCGCTGACCTCGGTACCGGAACCCCTCGCGATCCGGGCCCGCCGGGACCCGTCGATGATCTTCGGGTTGTCCCGCTCGGTCGGCGTCATCGAGTGGATGATCGCCTCGATCCGATCGACCTCGGACTCGTCGATGTTGTTGATCTGGTCCTTCAGCTCACCCATTCCGGGCAGCATCCCGAAGATCTTCGACAGCGGACCCATCTTGCGGACCATCTGCATCTGCTGCAGGAAGTCGCCGAGGCCGAACTCGCCGCCTTGGCCGGTCAGCTTGGCGGCCGCCTTGGCCGACTGCTCGGCGTCGAAGGTCTTCTCCGCCTGCTCGATCAGCGTGAGCATGTCGCCCATGCCGAGGATCCGGCTGGCCATCCGGTCGGGATGGAAGACGTCGAAGTCCTTCAGCCCCTCGCCGTTGGAGGCGAACATGATCGGCCTGCCGGTCACCCGGGCGATCGACAGCGCGGCACCACCGCGGGCGTCGCCGTCCAGCTTGGTGAGCACGACGCCGTCGAAGCCGACGCCGCCGAGGAACGCGTTCGCCGTGTTCACCGCGTCCTGACCGACCATCGCATCGACGACGTACAGCACCTCGTCGGGATGGACGGCGTCGCGGATGTCGGCGGCCTGCTTCATCAGGGCCTCGTCGATGCCCAGCCGGCCGGCGGTGTCGACGATGACGACGTCGTAGAGCCGACGCTCGGCCTCCCAGATCGACTTCCGGGCGACCTCGACCGGGTCGCCGGTCGGGCTGTCCAGGTCGGCCTTGGACGAGTCGTTGCCCGGCTCCGGCGCGAACACGTGGACCCCGGCCCGCTGGCCGACGATCTGCAGCTGGCTGACCGCGTTCGGCCGCTGCAGGTCGGCCGCTACCAGCAACGGCGAGTGCCCCTGCCCCTTCAGCCAGAGCGCGAGCTTGCCGGCCAGGGTGGTCTTGCCGGCGCCCTGCAGGCCGGCCAGCATGATGACCGTCGGCGGCCGCTTGGCGTAACGAATCGTCCGGGTCTCGCCGCCCAGGATCGAGACGAGCTCGTCGTCGACGATCTTGATGATCTGCTGCGCCGGGTTGAGGGCGGCGTGCAGCTCCGCGCTCCGGGCGCGCTCCCGGACCGCCTCGACGAAGTCCTTGACCACCGCCAGATTGACGTCGGCCTCCAGCAGGGCACGTCGGATCTCGCGGGCGGTCTCGTCGATGTCGGCCTCGGTGATGCGGCCTTTGCCGCGCAGGCTCTTGAACGTCGCCGCCAGGCGGTCCTGGAGAGTGTCGAACACTGCTGAGTCCTCGAAGGTGTGTCGGTCGCGGTGATGCTCGGCTCAGCCTACTCAACGGCCCTGACGGTCAGCCGAGATCGAGCCCAGGTCAGTCCGGTCACCTCCGGCGGCGGGATCCTGCCGGATACTCCCGGCAGGATCCCGCCGCGGACGACTCATTCCCCGCCGCGTACGTCGGCCAGGACCCGGGCGATGGCCGCGAGCGTCCGCTCGACGTCGGCTTCGGTGGTACGCCAGTTCGAGACCGAGATCCGCAGCACCGCCCGGCCGTGCCAGGCCGACGGCGTCATCCAGGCGGTGCCGTCGGCGAGCAGCCGCCGGGCCACCTCTTGGGTCACCTCGTCCGCGCCGAAGGCGACCACCACCTGGGTGAACACCACCTCGTTCAGCACCTCGACGCCGTCGATCGCGGCCAACCCGTCGGCGAACTGCCGGGCCCGGTCGCGGAGTCGTTCGACCAGCTCGACGACGCCGCTCCGGCCGAGCGAACGCAGCGCGGCCCAGACCGTGAAGCCGCGAGCCCGCCGGGAGAACTCGGGCACGGTCGCGAAGGGGTCGCCGGCCGCTCGTCCTGGATCAGGTACGCGGCGTGGATCCCCATCGCCGCGTAGAGCGCGGGAGCATCGGCGACGATCGCCAGCCCGTTGTCGTACGGCACGTTCAGCGTCTTGTGCGCATCGGTCGTCCAGGAGTCGGCGCGCCCGACCCCGGCCACCAGCGCTCGCAGGTCGGGCGAGGCGGCTGCCCACAGCCCGAATGCGCCGTCGACGTGCACCCAGGCGCCATGCCGGTGGGCGAGGTCGATCGCCGGGCCGAGCGGGTCGTACGCGCCGCTGTGCACGTTTCCGGCCTGCAGGCAGACGATCGTCGGACCGTCCGGTACCGCCGCGAGCACGTCGGCCAGCCCGTCCAGGAGGATCCGGCCCTGGTCGTCGGCCGGCACGATGACGCTCCGCGCCGGGCCGAGTCCGAGGAACCGCAGCGCGAGATCGATCGTCTCGTGCCGCTCCTCACCGACGATCACCGTGAGCTGCGGGGCGCCGGCCAGACCCTGCTCCTCGACGTCCCAGCCGGCCCGGGCGAACACGGAATGTCGGGCCGCCGCGAGGCAGGTGAAGTTCGCCATCATCGCGCCGGTGACGAAGCCCACGGCCGCGGTGTCGGGCAGACCGAGCAGGTCCAGCAGCCAACCGGCGGCCACCCGCTCGACCCCCGCCGCGGCCGGCGATGAGGCGAGCAGACCGGCGTTCTGGTCCCAGGTCGAGGTGAGCCAGTCAGCGGCCAGCGTGGCCGGCAGCACGCCGCCGATCACCCAGCCGAAGAACCTGCTGCTGGGCGTGGCCACCACGCCGGGGGTGGCGCCGGCGATCAGCTCCTCGACGACCGCGAGGTCTGCAGTTCCGCTCTCCGGCAACGGTCCGCCGAGCGCCGCCGAGACCCCGTCGACATCGGCGGTCGCCCGGACGGGCCGGTCGCCCAGTCCGGTCAGGAACTCCTCTGCCTCGGCCAGCACCCGCTCCAAGACCTCGCGCTCGCTGCTCATTCCACAACCCCCATCGGCGATCCACGGCTGTCGCCCCGGCTCATCCTGACGAACCGAGCTCGTCGCGCGCCACCGGATTGCCGGCCGGACCGTCCGGACGGCCTATGGTGTGCCGGTGCGTCCGGACCACTTGAGCTATCGCCGGCTGGTGAAGTCGGCGCTGGTCGGCGCGCTGATCGGCATCGTGTTCGACCTCGCCGTGGCGTTCCTGACCCGGTCCGGCAGCCCGTTCAGCCTCGGCCAGGTGCCGAGCTACGTCGCGTTCGGCATCGTCGGTTTCGCGGGCGGCTGGCTGTTCGAGCTGTTCAAGGCCCAGACCGAGGTGACCGACGAGTCGCTCCGCTCGCTGACCGACGTCCAGGACAAGGTCGAACAGCTGACCAGGCGGCTGTCGTACGCCGACGAGGCGCTGTCCCTGCTGTCGGGCGCGCCGCGGCACAACCAGGCGCTGACCGCGATGATCAAGGCCTCGCTGTCGGACAGCTTCCGGAGCATTCCGTACGTCGGCGTGCCCGCCTACCTGAAGATGCTCGGCCTGGCGATCTCACACGCCGATGGCTACGAGGGGACCCACCGGACGACGTTCCGTGGTTCTTCGAGCGCGAGGCGGGGCACTATCTGAGCGGCCTGCGGGACAAGGCGATGACGGTGATGACCAGGCTGGTGCTGATCGACGACGCCGACGTCGACGCGATGCGGGAGGACCTCGCCGATCCCGAGGTGATGGGCTACTACTGGCGACACACCGGCGACACCGAGACGTTCTGGATGACCGTCAGCGAGTTCCGCAAAGCCTTCCCGCGGCGCGACGTGCCGCGCGACCTCGCGTTGTACGACCGCGAGCTCTGGATCGCGTACGACGAGGCGAACCAGACGCTCTCGTTCGACGTGGTGCCGCCGGAGAACGAGGTGTGCAGGCTGTTCGGCGACCTTCGCGAGATGATCAACCGCGGCCAGCCGGAGCTGAAGCGGGTGCAGCGCACCGCAGACTTCCTGAGCAGAGCGCTCCACTTCCCCCACAGGTCTCATGACCTCGACCACTTATCACAGCGTGAGCTTGGAGCGTGCGCCGGATCATGCTTGCCTGGAAGACATGACCACAATCAGAGCACGCCTCGCCACGCCCCTGCTGGCGCTGCCCTTGTTGGTCGCGACATCGAGCCTGCTCGCGGCCTGCGGCGGCGGTAGCCAGCAGCCGGCGGCGTCCACCCCGCCCGCGGACGTCAAGATCGCCGGCTCGGTGGTCGCCACCTCGACCTCGACCAACGAGATGCAGGTCACCGTGCCTGCGCCGGTGGCCGCCGGCTGGACCGCGCTCGGCCAGAAAGGCTCAGGCGTCGCGTTGGTGAAGGTCGGTGGCGACACCAAGACCGCCGCGACGCCGGTCGACCTGGCGAGCCAGCCGGACCAGGCAGCCACTGCGCTGACCACGACGATGAACGACAACGCTGCAACGGTGGACGGCCGATCTGCCCTGGCCGGGCTGGAGAATCTCGACTCCCCGGCCGGCTCGCCGGTGTGGGTCTTCTCGCCGCTGCTCGACACGACCGGACCGCTGGACAGCGACGAACTCGCCTTCGACACCTCCCCGACGACCGTGGTCAAGGGACTGAAGAAGAGCGGCGACCTGCCCAACCTGAAGGGTCGCGACGTGAGCTTCGTGATCACTCCGGTGGCCGGGGACCAGCACGCACTGTCGAAGCTGCAGGTCGGCTACCAGCACGCAATCTGGGAAGGCGTGGCAAGGGCGGGCGGCGCCAAGCGGGTGACGTTCTACGACGGCACCGGTACGTCTCCGTCCACCGGCACCATCAGCGCCGTCACCGTTCCCGATCCGAACGACACCTTCGACTCCACGACGTCGGGCAAGACCCGGACGTGCACGCTGCCCGCGCCGGCGCTGTTCGTCTCCGACCAGCCGGCCTTGATCGACAAGAACGCCACCAAGGCGGCCCTGAAGAAGTGCGTCGGCGCCATCGACACCAGCACCAAGATCACCGTCGAGGGCCACACCGCGGGCGTCGCCGGCGAGGACAACACGTTCGCGAAGAGTCTGTCCACCCAGCGGGCGACGGAGGTGGCAGCGCTGCTGAAGGAGCTGGACGTACCGGCGAAGAACATCGTCTCGGTGGTCGGCTACGGCGCCAGCAAGCCGCTCGTCCAGCCCGGCTCCAACCCTAAGAACCGGGCCGTGGTCGTCACCTTCAGCTCGGCCGGCTGAGCTACCCCGAGGCTCTGCCGCACGGTGTGCCGGGCGCGCAGATGCTCGCGCGGGTGCGCCGCGTCAAGACGTCGTCAAGATCCGGGCGCTTGCCCTTCCGGAGACTCCTCGACCGGGTTGAATGGTTGAAGACCGATCGGTGAAGGGAGTTGGCAGGTGTCGACGACGGCGACCCGTCAGCCTCCCCGACCCGAGACCACGCCGACGCGCAGTCGTCCGAACCGGCTCCGCGCCTGGCTGCTGGCCGATACCGAGCAGGCGTCCGATCAGCTCGGCGCCCACGCCCGGCCGGAACGGACGGAGAAGACGCATCGCTGGTGGCAGGTGATGTGCCTGACCGGTGTCGACTACTTCTCCACGTTGGGCTACCAGCCCGGTATCGCCGCGCTGGCCGCCGGCGTGATCTCTCCGATCGCGACCATCGTGCTGGTCGCGCTGACCCTGTTCGGAGCGCTCCCGGTCTATCGCCGGGTGGCCGCCGAGAGCCCGCGCGGCGAGGGCTCGATCGCCATGCTGGAACGGCTCCTGTCGTTCTGGAAGGGCAAGCTGTTCGTGCTGGCCCTGCTCGGCTTCGCGGCGACCGACTTCATGATCACGATGACGCTGTCGGCCGCCGACGCGACCGCCCACCTGATCGAGAACCCCCACCTGAAGCCGTTCCTCGGCGGCCAGCAGCTGGTGATCACCCTGCTCCTGCTGGCTCTGCTCGGCGCGGTGTTCCTCCGCGGGTTCGGGGAGGCGATCGGCATTGCCGTCGTTCTGGTCGGGGTCTATCTCGCCCTCAACGTCGTGGTGATCGGCGACGGACTGCTCCTCATGTTCCGCGAGCCGCTCCAGGTCGACGACTGGTGGACAGCGCTGACGACCCAGCACGGCAGCCCGATCATGGTTGTCGCGATCGCCCTGGTCGTCTTCCCCAAGCTCGCGCTCGGCCTGTCCGGTTTCGAGACCGGGGTCGCGGTGATGCCGCACATCGACGGCGCACCCGACGACGACCCGGCCAAGCCGGCCGCCAGGATCCGTGGCGCCCGACGGCTGCTGACCATGGCAGCGATCACGATGAGCGTCTTCCTGATCACCAGCAGCATCGTCACCACGGTGCTGATCCCGGCACCCGCGTTCCAGCCCGGCGGTCCCGCCAACGGTCGGGCGCTCGCCTATCTGGCGCACCAGAATCTGGGCAACGCGTTCGGCAGCGTCTACGACGCGTCGACGATCGCCATCTTGTGGTTCGCAGGTGCGTCGGCGATGGCCGGTCTGCTCAATCTGATCCCGCGCTACCTGCCGCGCTACGGGATGGCGCCGCAGTGGACGCGGGCGCGCCCGCTGGTGCTGGTCGTGCTGCTCGGCGCGTTCATCATCACGGTGATCTTCGACGCGGACGTCGACGCCCAGGGCGGAGCGTACGCGACCGGCGTGCTGGTGCTGATCACCTCCGCAGCGATCGCGGTGACGCTGTCCGCGCGACGGGCCGGGCAACGCGCCCAGACGATCGCCTTCGGCATCGTCGCGGTGATCTTCCTGTACACCACCGGCGCGAACATCGTCGAACGTCCCGAGGGCGTTCGGATCGCCGCCGTGTTCATCGCGGTGATCGTGGGTGTGTCGCTGATCTCCCGGGTGGTCCGCGCCTTCGAGCTCCGGGTCACCGAGGTCACCCTCGATGCTCGGGCGCAGCAGTTCGTCCGCGAGTGCGCCCGACGGACGATCCGGTTCATCTCGAACGAGTCGGACGCGGGCGACGACGCCGAATACCGGAGCAAGCTGCGCCAGATGCACCGTGACAACGACCTCGACGAGGACAGCAACGTCATCTTCATCGAGGTCACCGTGGGCGACCCGTCGGACTTCACCAGCAAGCTGGACGTGCACGGGGTGATCCGGGACGGCCGCTACCGGGTCATGACGATGACCAGCTCCACCGTGCCGAACGCGATCGCCGCCCTGCTGCTGTACGTCCGTGACCGGACGGGCCAGCGCCCGCACATCTACTTCGAATGGACCGAGGGAAGCCCGCTGACCAATCTGCTGCGCTACCTGCTGTTCGGCGTTGGCGAGGTCGCCCCGGTCACTCGCGAGGTGTTGCGCCGCGCCGAGCCCAAGCGGGCCCGGCGGCCGCACGTGCACGTGGGTTAGGCACGCCGGCTAGCTCAGGTTCTTGATCCGGCTCCGACCGGAGATCCGGCGCAGGGTGATCGTGTCGATCTCGCTGTACGGCTCGTTCCTGCCCGGCAGCGCGTCGGCCAGCGTGCGGATGGTGAAGGTGGTCGGCAGTCCGTGCGCCGCCGGCACCACGTCGACCGCGATGAACGCGTACGCGTCGTAGCGGACCTGCGACCAGCTCGATCGACCTCCGGGACCTTGGTGCCCTGCGGATAGCCGGAGGCGTTCACCGCCGTGCCGTCCGCCGACCAGTAGTAGCTGTTCACCACGTTCTCGGTGTTGTTCTCGGCGGTGTTCTCGCCGCCCGCCGGCGCGTAGCCGCGGTAGCGCTGGCCCTCCGGCAGCAGCCTGCGGGCCGATCGGCGTGACGCCGTCCGGCGGCGGCGCGCTGGCGCTCGGGTGCGGGCCGGAACGGGTAGCGCGGCCGGCCGCCGCGAGCCGGCGCAGATGTAGGTGACGCCGTCGGCCGCCGGGCTGATCGACCGAGCCGTCCGGGGCCGACCGGGTCTTCTTGCCGTTCTTGATCGGGTCGGTCCGCTCGAACAGGTGGTTGTGACCCTGCACGACGAGGTCGACCTGGTACTTGGTGAACAGCGGGTCGAGCGCGCCGCGCAGCCCGCCGTCGGAGGCGTGGTTGTTCGTCGTCGAGTACGCGCAGTGGTGGAAGAACGCCACCACGAAGTCGATCCCCGGCGCGACGTCGGGATCGGTCCGCCAGCGCGTGCAGCGTCTCGGTCAGCCAGCGCAGCTGGGCGCCGTCCGAGTAGCCCTTGTTGGTCTGGATCTCGTTCGACAGGTCGTTGGCGTCGACCGAGATCACCGCGACGTTGCCGTAGACGAACTGGTAGACCGACGGGCAGGTCCGCGGGCCCGTTGCCCGGCAGGTCGAGCCGGGCCGCGTGACCGCCGTACCCGTGGTCGGGCTGTCGCCGAGGAACGGCGTCTTGCCGTACAGCGGCTCCATGTCGTGGTTGCCGGTGGCGAACATCCACGGCGTGAACGCGGCCTGCGCGCTCGATCTGGTTCAGGAAGACGTCCCAGACGTAGGGGTTGTAGAGGTTCGTGCCGGGCGGCGTTCGTTGCCCGAGATCGCGCCGGAGTCGTCGGCCGGCAGGCCGCTGCCGCCCGGGTCGGCGTAGCAGATGTCGCCGGCCAGCAGGGTGAACACCGGTCGCTGCGCGGCCATCAGGTTGACGTCTGCGTGACCGCCGGCCGGGGGTCGGTGCCGTTCGTGCCCGCGATCGGGTCGGTGGCGGAGTAGTAGTTGTCGTCGAAGATCCCACGCGGCCAGGTGCCGCCGGCGCCGGTGACGACGGCCGGGTCCTGGCCCCAGGCGTACTTCGGGTCGGTCGGCGCGTTGTTCGTGCCGACGTCGGCGAAGGCGGTGAAGGTGAACGGCGCGGCGCCACCTCGGCCGACGTGGCCCGAGTGCGCGCGGCGCGGTGGTGAAGTACGCGTCGCCGGTGGTCGCGCCGTCGGACAGCGCGAATCGGTAGTGGTGGACCGAGTCCGGCCGCAGCCCGGTCGATCTTGGCCTTGGCGTAGAACTGGCTGCCGATCGGGCCGCCGGGGATCGCGTACTGGCCGACCAGGTGGACGATCTCGGCCTCGATCCGGGTGCCGTAGCGGCCCGGGCGCGGTGCCGACGTCGACGTACGCCTTGCAGCCGGCGGGGCAGCGACCCGTCCTTGCTCACCAGCTGGGCGGTCATCGCCATCGCCGAAGTACGGTCGGCCGTCCCGACCCTGCACGAAGGAGAGGTGCCGGCCGGAGATCACCACACCGCTGGTCCCGGCCGTGCCGCCGCCGGCCGCGAAGGCGGCGCTGCGCCAGCCCGAACTGCGCCAGCGCGATCCCGCCGGCTCCGCCGGCGACCGCCTTCAGCAGGGTCCGTCGGGTGACCGGCTCGCGGGCCAGCAGGCCGGCGTTCCACTCGGCGTATTCGTCGACGCTCGTCGGATGAGCAGGAGATCGCATAGCCGACAGTCTTCGTCCCCTCACCGGCAGACGCCGGAGCCGGCGGGGCAACGCCGGGTGAACATTCGGTGACGACGGTGGTCCGGGATCGCTGCGGATTGACACGGACGGCTCAGCTGGCCGGGCCCAGCCGGATCCGGACCTTCTTCTTGCCGAGTGCCGCCTGCCGCTCTGACGTCATCAGATCGCGGCCGAACGGCAGATATTCCGGAGCGGCGACCCTTTCGAATCCTTGCGCTGCTGGAACGGGGGCGCATCGATTCCACCGCGGACCGCCCAGTCGCTCGCGGCGTTCAGCTCGGCCTCGAACTGGGGAAGCAGTGTGTTCTGTAGGTCCGTCAGGTCGTGGTCGGCGGCGAGCTCACCGAGTCTGATCAGGTGCCGGCGGCTGGTGCGGACCAGAGCGAGATAGGGCTCGAGTGGCTCGTCGCGATACGGATCGGCGTTCCGCAGGGTATTCAACTGGTCGGTCACCGCCGCAAGGTGGAGGGCGACCGGATCCGAGACGTCCACTGTCCTCTCCGACTCGGCCACCGGTTTCGAGGCAACGGCGAACCGTCGTGGGAGCACCCGTGCGGCGAACTCGGTACCGATCCCGACAAACTTCTCGACTCCGCGTTCGGTCAGCTTCTGAGCGCCCTTGCCGACGGCCAGTGCGACGCCGGACCTGGCAGCTGGGCCTCGACGGCAAGGCCGGCTGCCGTTCCGGCGAGGGCGGGGATCAGCCAGCGCGCGCCCGACCCGAGAACACGCGCAGCATCGCGGATCAGGTGATTCTCGATCTCGGGCGGAGCCTTGACCGTGATCTGCCGACGGACCCGGTAGAGCAGCGAGGCGACGTCCGAACGCGCCTGTTCCACGGTGGCCGAGCCGGCCTGGCCGGCCACCGAGGAATCGAGGGCCAGTCGTCACGAACTCATCGTCTCGTCGACCAGCTCGTCCACTTGTGGCGGCGGAGCCTCCGTGAATCGCCAGCCCACAGGGAGTCCACAGGCTCAGCCGGGCCACGCGACAGCCGATGCTGCAAGGGTGCTCTCATGACCGGAACACGAGATCGGAATCCAAGACTCCCCCGCCGAATCGGTCTCGGCATCGTCACGATCGGCGCCGTGTCTCTGGTGCCGTGGATCGCCTACCTGGCGGTGAATCTGCCGACGACGTACAGCGCCGACAACTGGAATGTCGCGTGGGCCGGCTTCGACGTTCTGCTGCTGGCGCTGCTGGGCACGACCGCCGTCCTCGGCTACCGGCGTCACCCGTTGGTGGCGGTGACCGCGTTCTCGACCGGCGTGCTGCTGCTCTGCGACGCCTGGCTGGATGTGACGACCAGCAGTGGCACCGACCACACCTGGGCGATCGTCACCGCGCTCGTCGTCGAACTGCCGCTGGCCGTGTTCCTGCTCGTCTCGTCCGTCCGCTCACTCGCCGAGTTGTCAGCGTCACGGCCGGCTACAGCGATCCCTCATGCTGACAAGTCGGCGAAGGGGTTGGGCACGGCGTCCAGCAGGAGCTTGGTGTAGTCGTCGGTCGGGTTGCGGATCACCTCCAGCGCGGGACCCTGCTCGACCACAGGCCGCCGTTCAGCACGGACCCGAACCGCGGACGCGATCCAGCTCGCGACACCGAAGACGGACGCCGGCCGCGATCTCGGCCGGATCGGCGCGATCCTCCCCTGGTACGTCCATGACGCCCTCGTGCACTACCTGTCGCCCCGTGGCCTGGAGCAGTTCACCGGCGGTGCTTGGGGCACTCGGGACGTCTCGCAGGGACCGGTCGGTCTGCTGCTCACGCTGGGCGCCCACGACGAGCTGCGCGACCTGGTGCTGCTGATCATGTCGGCCCAGAACGCCCGTGGCGACTGGCCGCAGGCCTTCGAGTTCCTGCCCCGGCACGCCCGGCCCGGGCAGGGCGACTCGCACGGCGACGTCGTCTACTGGCCGATCGCCGCGCTGGCGGACTACCTCGCCACCTCCGGCGACTCCTCGATCCTCGCCGAACGGGTGCCGTTCGCCGGCGACGACGGCCCGACCGGACCGCATTCGGTGCTCGACCACGTCGGCCGCGCACTGGACCACATCGCCGCGACCTTGATCGGTGGGACGGCCCTGCCCGCGTACGGCCACGGGGACTGGAACGACTCGCTGCAGCCGGTCGACGCCGGCCTCGCCCGCCGGCTGGTATCGACCTGGACAGCGGTGCTGCAGACCCATGCGCTGCGCTCGCTCGCGGATGCGCTGCCGGACGGCGCGGAGATCGCGCCGATCGCCGATCGCGCCCGGAGACTGGCCGAGGACGGACTGGAGGATCTCCGGCGGCTGCTGCTGATCGACGGCGTACTGGCCGGCTACGGAGCGTTCGAGGTTTCCGGGGCCTTCGACGGCAGCGTTGTCCGACCCCTGATCCACCCGAGCGACCACGAGACCGGGCTGAGCCTCAGCCTGCTGCCGATGATCCACGCGATCGCCGGCGACCAGCTGACCCCGGCCGAGGCCCATGATCATCTGGCGTTGATCGAGAAGCAGCTGACCGGTCCCGACGGCGCCCGGCTGTTCGACCGGCCGGCGCCCTATCGCGGTGGTCCGATGGAGTTGTTCCAGCGGGCCGAGGCCAGCACGTTCTTCGGCCGCGAGATCGGCCTGATGTACATGCACGCCCAGCTGCGCTACGCGGAGGCGCTGGCCCGGGTGGGCGACGGACCGGGGCTGCTCCGGGCCCTGGGTCTGGCGCATCCGATCGGCATCACCGACCGGGTGCCGGGCGCCCGGCCCCGACAGTCGACCTGCTACTTCTCCTCCTCCGACGCCGCCTTCCCGGACCGGGCCGCGGCGGCCGCCGGCTACGACCGGATCGGCGACGGCGACGTCGGTTTCGAGGGTGGTTGGCGGATCTACTCGTCCGGCCCAGGGCTGTTCGTGCAGCTCGTCGTCCAGCGCCTGCTGGGTGTCCGGCAGCGCGGCGCCGACGTCGAGTTCGATCCGGTCCTCGACCCGGACCTCGATGGCCTCACCGTCGGCCTTCCGCTGCTCGGTCGACGGGCGTTGCTCACCTTCCGGGTCGGGGAGCGCGGGCACGGCGTGAGCGAGGTCCGTGCCGCCGGACACGTGCTCCGGACGACAGAGCTGAGCAATCCCTACCGCTCGCCGGGTGCGCTGGTCGACGCCGGGCGACTTGGCACCCTGCTGACCGACCCGGAATGCCGGCTTGAGATCGTGACGCGATGACCACGTCGACCCGTCAGTACGCTCCGCGCCGGTCGCCGGCGGACGCCGGCCTGGAGGCGCGGGTCGACGACCTGCTCGGCGAGCTGAGCATCGAGGAGAAGGTCGGCCAGCTGCATCTCGGATTCGATCTCGACCCGATCGAGAACTCGGCCGAGATCGCCGCCGGCCAGGTCGGTGCCGGGATCTACTCCCACGGCGCCAACGCGGCGCCCGGAGCCTTGCCCGGACCGATGGCTGCCACCATCGCCGCGTGCCAGCGGATCGCCCGTGAGGAGTCGCGGCTCGGCATCCCGCTGCTGTTCGGCAGCGACGTGGTGCACGGGATGCGGACCACCCTGCCGATTCCGATCGGTCTGGCTGCCAGCTGGGACCTGGAGCTGGTCGGGGCGGCGGCCGCCCGGGCGGCGACCGAGGCCGCGGCCGAAGGGCTGCACCTGACCTTCGCGCCGATGGTGGACATCGCGACCGAACATCGCTGGGGCCGGATCGGCGAGACGCTCGGCGGCGAGCCCCAGCTGACCTCGCGGATGGCAGCGGCCCTGGTCGACGGGTTCCAGTCGGGCGGCCGGTTCGGCGCCGCAGCGAAGCACTTCGTCGGCTACGGTCTGGTGGACGCCGACCGTGATCAACAGACCCTGTCGGTCGGTCTGAACACGTTGTACAACGTGCATCTGCGGCCGTTCCGGGCCGCGGTCGACGCGGGTTGCCGGGCGATCATGGTCGGCCTGCACGACGTGGATGGCACGCCGATGCACGCCCACCGTCGACTGATCCGCGACCTGTTGAAGCGGGAGTGGTCATTCACCGGAGTCGTCACCAGCGACTGGGACGGGATCGGCCAGCTCGTCGACCAAGGGGTCGCCGCCGACCTCCGCGACGCCGCCCGCCAGGCGATGATCGCCGGGATCGACCTGGACATGGTCTCCGGCGCCTACCGTGATCATCTTCCGGACCTGCTTGCCACCGGGGACATCGAGGCATGGATGATCGACGACGCGGTTCGCCGGGTGCTGCGGCTGAAGTTCCGGCTGGGGCTGTTCGAGCGGTCCGAGTCGCCGGTCAGCGATTCTCGCGTCGACGCGCCCGGGGACGCACCCTCCTCGATCCTCCAGCGGGACACCGCGCTGGCCCGGCGCGCCGCGGCAGCCTCGATGGTGCTGCTGAAGAATGCCGATCTCCTTCCCCTGCACAGCAATCTCGGCGTGCTGCATCTGTGTGGACCGTTCGCCGAGGACGCCGGCGGCCTGCTGGGCAGCTGGGTGTACGAGCGGGGCGAGGGACACCGTCACCCCCGCCGACGCGCTCGCCGCCCGGCTCGATCCGGACGAGTTGATCATCTCCGACGGACGATTCGCCGACCTGGCGGTGCGCAACGCCGACGCCGCGGACCTGACCATCGCTCTCGTCGGCGAGCACCCGAGCCGCAGCGGTGAGGATCGCTGTCTGCCGACCGCGGAGCTACCGGTCGGACAGCTCGAGCTGCTCCGTGAGCTGGCCGGCCTGGGCAAGCCCCTGGTCGTGGTGGTCGCGACCGCGCGCCCGTTGGAGCTTCGACCGGTGCTCCAGCTGGCCGATGCGGTGCTGCTGATCTGGTATCCGGGCGCGGAGGCCGGGCCGGCGCTGGCCGACGTGCTGCTCGGTGAGGTCGCACCGACCGGCCGACTGCCGGTGAACCTGCCGCAGACCTCTCGGCCGGCCGCGCTCGGCACCATCGAGCGGACCGTCGGCCGGCGGCTCGGCCGCTCCCGGGACACCAGCTTCGGCCGCTATCTCAACGCCATGGTGAATCCGGAGCTCTCGCTCGGCTTCGGGCTGACGTACACCTCGTTCGCGTACTCCGATCTGGAGCTGAGCCGCGACCGGCTGCCGCTCCGGGCCGGTGTGGTCCGGGCGAGCGTTGACGTGGTGAACACCGGCTACCGTCCCGGTCGCGAGGTGGTCCAGCTCTATCTCCGCGACCTGGTCGCCGACGTCGTACGTCCGCAGCTGGAGCTTGCCGACTGGCAGGCCGTCGAGCTGGCGCCCGGTCGGTCGACCCAGGTCATCTTCAAGATCACCCCGGATCTGTTCGCCTACGCCGATCGGGACCTCCGCCGGCGGATCGACCCGGGAGCAGTGGACGTGATCATCGGCCCGAACGCGGCGCTCGGCAGCTCGGCCCGACTCACCCTGACCCGCTGACGGGTCAGAATCGCGGCATCCTCTGGGATGCAGGCGTTTCGAGAAGTCCGCTGATTCGAGGAGACCATGATCGAGATCCGACGTCGCCGACTCCTGCGCGACGGGCAGCCGGTGCTGATCATGGCCGGCGAGGTGCACTACTTCCGCACCCCGCGGACCGAGTGGGCGAACCGGCTCGACGCGCTGGCGGAGATCGGCTGCGACACCGTGGCGAGCTACATCCCATGGTTGTTTCACGAGTTGCCGGACGGTTCGATCGACCTCACCGGCGAGACCCGGCCGCAGCGCGACCTGGCCGCCTACGTCGACCTGTGCGCATCGCGGGGCCTGAGCTTCTTGGCCCGGCCCGGTCCGTTCGTGATGGCGGAGCTGAAGAACGAGGGGCTGCCGTACCGGCTCTACGTCGACCATCCCGAGATCGTGCCGACCGGTTGGGACCGGATTCCGGCGACCACCAGGACCGTCGACTATCTCGCGCCGGCCTTCCTGGCCGAGGTCGATCGCTGGTACGGCGCGGTGATGCCGATGCTCGCGGCTCGGCTGCAACCGGCCGGCGGCCCGGTGCTCGGCGTCCAGCTGGACAACGAGATCGGCATGCTGGCCTGGGTCTCCAACTCCCCCGATCTGACCGACCACTTGCTGGCGGACCTGCTGGGCTGGTGCCGGACCAGCCACGGATCTCTGGTCCACACGCGTTATCCGGTGGACCTCGACGACCCGAGGGCGTGGCGGAGTGCGGTCGGGTCGCCGACGGAGGCCTGGGCGGCGGCGCTGCGGGTGGATCTCGGGCGGTTCATGCGGGACCGATTCGCCCGCTACGTCGACCACCTCGCGACCACGGCGCTCGGCACGGGATCGTCGACGTACCGTTCATGATCAACATGCACGGCACCGAGGGCGGCAACGGTGTGCCGTTCGCGATCGGGGTGAGCCAGCTCTGCCGGACGTACGCCCGGGCTGGCTTCGTCGCCGGATCAGACCACTATCTCGGCGAGCTCAGTCGCTCGGTGACCACGGATCTGCACTTCGTCAACGCCGCGATGGCCGCGGTGAACACGGCCGATCAGCCGCTGACGTCGCTGGAGTTCGAGGCGGGCACCGGCGACTACGGCGGCAATCTGGACCAGGCTACGACCCGTCAACCGTCGAGCTGAAGACCCGGTTGTTCCTGGCCCAGGGCAACCGGATGATCAACTACTACCTGCTTGCCGGCGGCGTCAACCCGTTGCTGGACGAGGCCGTCGGCGACGGCAACGACCGGATCAGTTTCACCGGCGAACGGCACGGGGTGGCCGCGCCGATCGGTCCGCTCGGCGAGCGTGGGCTGACCTTCGACGCCACCCGGGCGGCCGCGCGCGCCGCGATCTCGAACGCCCGCTGGCTCGCCGATCTCGACGAGGAGCACGACGACCTGGCCTTTGGCTTCTGGCCCGACGCGTTCATGACCGAGTATCACCATCCGGGCAGCGCGACGATGACCGAGCTGGCCGACGACTTGACCCGGTTCCGCGGTCCCGGCGAGGGCAAGACACTGTGGCGCGCGCTGCTGTTCGCCGGCTTCCGGTTCGGCGCCGTCGATCTGCAGAACGCGGCGTCAGCGCTCCCCCGAACCGTGGTGCTGAGCACCGGACGGGTGCTGGACGCCGGGGTCCAAGGCCGGCTTGCGGCACACGTCCTCGACGGCGGTTCTTTGCTGCTGGCCGGACGTCTTCCGGCGCTGGACACCGAGGGTCGGCCGTGCACGATCCTGGCGGACACGCTCGGTCTGGCCGAAAGCGGGGTTCGGGCGGCCAGTGCCCGCTACCATCCGTCGCTGGTCGCACGGGACATTGCGGCGCCGCTGGCCGAGACTCGCACGTCGTGGCTCGCCGACCTGTCCGCGCCGGGATCGGCGCCGGTCCTTACCGACGTCGACGATCGGGTGTGCGCATCCGCCGTCGAAGTGGGCGGGGGCCGGGCCATCGTCGCGACAACCCAGCTACCGGCGCATCCCGGGCTCGCGGTCCGGCTGCTCGGCTGGCTCGGCACGTCGCCCGGGTCGGGACTGCGCACCGACGTACCCGGCGTCGTGGTCACCACCGGCCGGACGCCGCGCGGCGAGCGGATGCTCCATGCGATCAATCCGACCGGCTTCGACGCCATCGTCCAGGTGTCGGTGGACGACCCCACCGGACTGCTCGACCGACCGCTCGCGCTGCCCGCGCGGACCGGTCGGATGCTGCCGCTCGGGCTCACGCTGCCAGACGGGAGCGTCATCGCCTCCGCGAACGTCGAAGTCAGCCACGCGGGAGGCGAGTCGATCGGCTTCGGTCCCGCTCTCGACGGGCGTACGGAGGTCTGGCTGCGGACCGAACGAGCGGTGCACGCCGGCGCTGCGGACGTACGACGGCAGGGGCCGTTCGCGGTCGTGACCGAGCCCGCCGGTGCACCGGTGCACGTGGTGATCGAAGCCGGTGACCCCGATCCGGACTCGGCCCACGTGACGATCACGACGATCGGGCCCGGGCTGCTCAGGCGACGGACCCGAGTCGTCAGCCGGCGATCACCTTGCCGGGGTTGAGGATGCGGTGCGGATCCAGCGCTCGGCGGATCGCCCGGTGCAGCTCCGCGACGGCCGGCGACAGCTCGGCGGCCAGTCCGTCCATCTTCAGCAGGCCGACCCCGTGCTCGCCGGTGACCGTCCCGCCGCGGGCCAGCGCCTCGGTGATGATCACCGCAAACGCCTGCTGAGCACGGATCCGGGCGGCCTCGTCCCCCGGATCGGTGATCAGCAACGGGTGCAGGTTGCCGTCGCCGGCGTGCGCGATGTTCGCGATCAGGACGTCGTGCTCGACCCCGATCTCTCCGATCCGTTGCAGCATCTCCGGCACTTTCGTGACCGGGACACAGATGTCCTCGGTGAGCACCGGACCGAGCCGTTCGACGGCCGGATAGGCCAGCCGACGCGCGGCGAACAACGCGTCCGCCTCGTCCGCGTCGCTCGACCGGGCCGCCCAGGTCGCTCCGGCAGACTCGAAGCACGCGAGCACCGCATCGGCCTCCGCGTCGCCGGCCGCGCCGGGCGAGTCCAGCCGGCCGAGCAGGACGGCCTCCGAATCGGCCTCCAGCCCGAGGTTCTTCCAGTCGTTGACCGCGGTCAGGCAGTGCCTGTCCAGCAGCTCGAGCGCGGACGGGATCACCCCGCGCCGAGCGACCGCCGCGACGGCCTCGCCGGCCGCGACCACGGAGTCGAAGAACCCGACGACGGTGTGTTCCGCCGGCCGCGCCGGCCGCAGCCGCACAGTGATCTCGGTGACGAGGCCGAGGGTGCCCTCCGAACCGACCATCAGCGACGCGAGATCGTAGCCAGCAACGCCCTTCGCCGTCTGCCGGCCGACCCGGACGAGCTCGCCCGTCCCGGTGACGACCTCGAGGGCGAGCACGTAGTCGCGGGTGACGCCGTACTTCACGCAGCAGACGCCACCGGCATTCGTCGCCACGTTGCCGCCGATCGTCGACCACGGGGCGCTGGCCGGGTCGGGCGGATACCACAGGCCGACCTCCGCGCAGGCCGCCCGCAGATCGTCGTTCACCACACCTGGCTGGACGACGGCCAGCCGCTCGACCGGGTCGATTCGGATGATCGCGTTCATCCGCTCGAAGGAGACCACGATCGCTCCGTCGGTCGCGTTGGCGCCCCCGGACAGGCCCGTGCCCGCACCGCGCGCGATCACCGGTGTCTCGTGGGCGATGCACCAACGGACCACCGACCTGACCTGCTCCGCGTCGGTGACCCGGACGACGGCGAGCGGCACGCCGTACGCCGCCCACTCGGCTTCGTCGTGGCTGTACCGCTCGAGCGAGTCCGGATTGACGATCACGTCGAGATCGCGGAGTTCCGCGGCGAGATCATCCCGGAGGGATCGGCCGGCCATCATGCCACGCTCCGACCGGTGTCGTGCAGGAAGTCGAGCAAGAGCCGGTTGAAGAGGTCGGGCTGGTCGAAGCTGACCGCGTGGCCGCTGTCCTCGACGATCGCGGACCGGCCGTGCGGGTTGCCGGCGACCGCGGCCGCGGCGTGCTCGCACGGCCAGACCTGGCTCTCCCGCCCGGCGATCATCAGCACCGGCCGGGAGAACCGTGCCACCACGTCCCGCCAGTCCTGCAGTGCGTGGTCGTTCAGCAGCGGAAGGGTCTCCGGTGCGGCGCCGTCCCGGAACGCGGGCGGCGCACCGAGCCGCTCGACCAGCCGGAGCAGCTGCGGAGCGGACTGGTCGACCGTCCGGCCCCGACCGGTGTCCGGCACGCCGGCCGCGAACATCGTGCCCGCGTTACCGGCGTCGAAGCCGTAGAAGCCGTACGGCCAGTCGGCGCTGTTCAACATCTTGGGCGTCTGGTCGACGATCACCGCGGACCGCAGCCGCGCCGGGCCGTACTGGTCGACGTACGCCCAGATGGTGTTGCCGCCCATCGAGGCGCCGACAACTCTCACGTCGTCGAGCCCGAGATGGTCGAGCAGCTCACCCAGGTCCCGGCCGTGCCGGGCCATTCGATTGCCGTACGGCGGCGTCTCCGAGTCCCCGTGCGACCGGCGGTCGAAGGAGATCACCCGATAGCCGGCCGCAAGCAGGGCATCCACGGTGAGCACCCAGGCACTGGCCGGCGCGGCGTACCCGTGGATGAGGACGACCGGCGGCCCCTCCCCCTCGTCGGTATAGCTCAGGGTGACGTCGTCACCGGTGCGGAACGTGGGCATCGGATCTCCTTCGGGCGTTGACTGATCACTGTCGTCGAGGAAGGCTTCCGTCGGTGCTGAGGCCCCCGTCCAGCAGACCGCGCAGCTCACCGGCCAACGCGACTGCTGCGTCGATCTCGACCCGGCGGATCGAGACGCTCTCTACATTGAAGCCGATCGGCACGCCGACCCGACGGGCGAACGCACGCAGATCCTGCGCGCTGTGCAGACACTGCTCGTAGGAGACGGGCAGCGGGTCGTCGGAGCGACGAAGATCGTTCTCCAGCCATCTCGGCACGACCACACCCAACCAGTTCAAGAACTCCAGCGTCCTGGTCGAGCCGCAGACGGACAGGGTGAGGACCACCGGTCGCGGCTCGACACCGCGATCGCGGCAGGCGTACGCGTAGTCCGACAGCACGCTCTTCGTCGCATCGACGTCGTAGACCACCTGGGAGACGAAGAACGCGCATCCGGAGTCCTGCTTGGCGAGCATCCGCAGATGCTCGTCGCCGCGGGCGGCGTGCCGCTCGGTGATCACGACCGCGCCCAGCACGAGCTCCGGCCGCAGCAGGCCACGGAGCGCTTGCGCGCGCGACAGCGTCGTACGGACCCGCTTGGCGCTCGACGACGCCCCGACGAACACACTCAGCGTCTGGTCGGTGTCGGCCGAGGAGAGCCACTCGGCCAGTTCCTCCTCGCCGTACTTGCCGACGCAGCGGTAGACGATCACGGGACCCCGGTAGCCCGCCAGGTGGCCCGCTCGGAAGGCTCCGGGGTCCATCGTCGGGAGGTACGGAAACGGACGCTCGTCGACCGCTCGGTCGCTCTCGTCGTCGATGTCGTAGAGGATCAGGCCGTCGAGATCGAGCGAAGCCAGGCGTTGCAGCGTCACGGCGGCGATCTTGGCCACGGCGTCGGGCGTCGCACTCCGCTTCGGCGGAGTGATCCCGAACAACACGATCCCGTCGGCGCGAGCCTCGATCAGCTCGGGCAGCGATGGTCTCCGGCGGGTGGCGGTCGTCACGCGGCGGCCCGTCCGACCCGGGAGTCGATCCCGGCGCGCGTGCCGGCGGTCCCAGTCACGGACCCAGTCAATCCCACCCGCGGCGAGCGGATCAGCCGGCCTTCGTCGACGACACCTCGCCGGGCTGGGTGGGCCCGGCGTACAGTCGCGAACTGTGACCAGACTCGGCTATCAGATCCCCAACTTCAGCTATCCCGACACCGACTCAGCGAGCCTGTTCGACGCCGTCGCGCGACAGGCGGTCGAAGCCGAGCAGGGCGGCTTCGACACCGTGCTGGTGATGGACCACTTCTATCAGCTGCCCGGGCTCGGCCGGCCCGAGCAGGAGATGATCGAGTGCTACACACTGCTCTCGGCGCTCGCCCAGCACACCTCGACCGTCCGGCTGTCGGCGCTGGTCACGGGCAACACCTACCGGAACCCGACCCTGCTCGCCAAGGTCGTCACCGCACTGGACCTCGTCTCGCACGGCCGCGCCCAGCTGGGCATCGGCGCCGGCTGGTATGAGCTCGAGCACGACTCGCTGGGCTATCCGTTCGGCACGTTCACCGAGCGGTTCGAGAAGCTCGAGGAGGCGCTGCAGATCATCATCGGGATGCTGCGCGGTGAGCGGCCGACCGTGGTCGGCAAGTGGTACGAGGTGCACGACGCGATCAACTCCCCGGCGCCGGTCGGCCGGATCCCGATCATGATCGGCGGCGGCGGGGAGAAGAAGACCCTCAGAATGGTGGCGCAGTACGCCGACGAGTCCAACATCATCTGCGCGCCGGCGGACATCCCGCGCAAACTGGAGGCGCTGGCCGGACACTGCGAGACGCTCGGCCGGGACCGCTCGGAGATCACGGTTTCTTACCAGATCTCGGCCTGCGTGGCGCCGACCCACGAGCAGGCCGTCGCCGAGGTCGACGCCTATCTCGTCGGCAAGCCCGATGCCGTCGTCGAGCGGTCGCGCAGTGGCGGCGTGCTGATCGGCAGCCCCGACGAGGTCGGCGAGAAGGTCGCCGGGCTGATGAGGACCGGGATCGACGGCATCACCGTGAACGCGCCGGCGAACGGTCATATCGAGGGTCGGGTCGCGCTGCTGGGCGAGACGCTGCGGCCGCTGATCCCCTGAGTCGGCCCGCCCCCGGTCGCTCTCCTTCTGCGCAAACTGTCGAGTTGGGGCATCCGTCGTCGGCGTGTCGCTGTCGCAAGTCGACAGTTGCGGAAAGGGGGACGAAAGGGGCGGGGTGGGGGTCAGGTCACGCGGAAGCGGGCCGTCAGGGTCCGGGCCTCGCGGGAGTTCGGGCCGACCCGGAGTTCGAACTCGCCCGGCTCGACGATCCGGTCGCCATCGGGCGTGACCAGGGTGCACGCCGCGATCGGGATCTCCAGCCGGACCTCGACCGCCCCGCCGGGTGGCACCTCGATCCGGGTGAACCCCTTCAGCTCCTGCTCGGCCCAGGTGACGCTCGCGACCAGGTCGGAGACGTAGGCCTGCACGGTCTCCAGCGCCGGCCGGGTGCCGGTGTTGGTCAGCCGGAGCGTTGCCCGCAGCGTGTCACTCACAGCAAGGTCGCCGTGCTCCAGGACGAGGTCGGCGTACTCGATCCTGGTGTAGCTCAGCCCCTCGCCGAACACGAACAGCGGCTCCTGGGTGAGGTCGGCGTAGCGATCGCCGTGCTGGCCGCGCACCTGGTTGTAGTACGTCGGCTGCTGGCCGACGTGCCGGGCGAAGCTGATCGGCAGCCGGCCGCTCGGTTCGATCATCCCGAGAATCAGCTCGGCCACCGCCTGGCCGCCACGCATCCCCGGATTGAACGCCTCGACGATCGCGGCGGCACCCATCACGGAGTCGGGCAGCGTGCTCGGCTTGGACTGGACCAGCACGACGATCATCGGCGTACCGGTCGCGGCGATCGCCTCCAGCAGGGCCAGCTGGCCGCCCTGCAGCTCCAGGGTCGCGGTCGAGCGGACCTCACCGCTCAGCACGATGTTGTCGCCGACCACCACCACGGCGTAGTCGGCTTCCCGGGCCGCCGCGACTGCCTCCTCGATCATCGACGGGTCGGCCGCCTCCGGGCGGAAAACCGGCGGCACGGGCTGGCCGTCCGGCAGCCGGGCGTCCGGGTCCCACTCCAGCTCGGCGATGCCCGCGCCTCGGGCGTACGTGATCGTCCAGTCCGCCGGCACGACCGCCCGGAAGCCGTCCAGCACCGTCTGCACGGTCTCCCGCGGATGTCCGTCCGGCATCCAGTCGACCTGGCCCGACGCACCGGCCCAGTCGCCCAGCGACGCCTGCGGGTCGTCGGCGTTCGGCCCGATCACCGCGACCGTCCGCGGGCCACCGTCGAGTGGCAGCGGTAGCGTGCCGTCGTTGCGGAGCAGGACGAGCGAGCGGCGGGCCGTCTCGAGGTTCAGCTCGCGGTGGTCGGCGCAGCCGATCACGGCCCGCTGACGCTCGGCACTGGGAGAGCGGGGATCCTCGAAGAGTCCGAGCTCGAACTTCACCCGGAGGATCCGCCGGACGGCCTCGTCGATCTCCCGCTCCTCGACCAGCCCACGGGCCACCGCATCCTGGGCCGCCTCGAAGAAGCCCGGTGTGGTCATGATCAGGTCGTTGCCGGCCCTGATCGCCAGCGCCGCCGCCTGCACCAGATCGGCGCAGACCTTCTGCTCCCAGACCATCCGGCCGACGTTGTCCCAGTCGGTGACCAGGAGACCGGTGAAGCCCCACTCCCCCTTCAGCACATCGCTGATCAGCCAGCGGTTCGCGGTGATCGGTACGCCGTCCATCGACTGGTAGCCCAGCATGAAGGTGCGGATGTCGGCCCGGGCCACCTTCTCGAACGGCGGCAGGAACCAGGACCGGAGCTTGCGCCGGCTCAGATCGGCCTCGCTCGCGTCGCGGCCACCCTGGGTCTCGGAGTAGCCGGCGAAGTGCTTCGCGGTCGCCAGCACGGCCGTCGGATCGCCGAGACCGGCGCCCTGGTAGCCACGCATCATCGCGGTGGCCAGCTCGCCGATCAGGTACGGGTCCTCGCCGAACGTCTCGTCGACCCGCCCCCAGCGCAGGTCGCGGGCGATGCAGAGCACCGGCGAGAACGTCCAGTGGATGCCGGTGGCGGCGATCTCGACGGCGGCGGCCCGGGCGCCACGCTCGATCAGCTCCGGGTCCCAGCTGCAGGCCATCGCCAGCTGGGTCGGGAAGATCGTTGCGCCCGGCCAGAAGGAGTGGCCGTGGATGCAGTCGTCGGCGGTCAGCAGCGGGATCTGCAGCCGGGTCTGCCGGACCAGCTCGAGCGCCTCGATCATCCGCTCCGGCGACGCGTGCAGCATCGAGCCGGCCAGCCTGTGCTGGACCAGGTCCGTGAGGTCCTGACGGGCGTCGAGCTGGAGCATCTGCCCGATCTTCTCCGGCAGCGTCATCCGGGCCAGCAGATCGGCGACCCGCTCCTCGATGCCGGCAGCTGGACCGGTGTAGACGGCGTCGTCGCTCACCGTCGGACCCTATCGCGGCTCGCGGGCGGCAGTCGGACCCGTCGTCACCGGTCGATTCGGGACCCGGTCACTCGATCATCACCGGGCCGTCGTCGTCGTGGTGCTGCGGGCCCGAGCGCAGGGTCAGCCCGAGGAACGCGGCAGCCAGGGTCAGGATCGAGGTCACCAGGAAGACGTTGGACAGCGACTGCGCGAACACCGCGACGTGGATCTGCTGGTACACCGCGTAAAGACCCGTCGTGCCCATGTGGGCGGTCTCTCCCGACGTGACGGCGCCCAGTCGGCTGGCCGACAGGTCCGCCTGCTGGGTGGTGGCCAGCACCGTCAGTGCGGCCAGACCCAGTGCGGCACTGACCCGTTGTGCGACGGTGTTGATCGCGCTGCCGGTCGTGGTCAGCACGTTCGGCAGGGCGGAGATGCCGCCCGTCATGATCGCCATCATCGACATTCCGACGCCGACCGATCGGATGCACATCCAGCCGATGATCTCGCCGCGTGTCACGTCGGGACCGATCCCGGTCAGCAGATAGGTGCCGAAGGCGGCGATCAACAGGCCGAAGAAGACCAGCCAGCGCGGGCCGATCTTGTCGTAGAGTCGCCCCGAGATCGGCGTCAGGAAGCCCATCACCAGCGCCTGCGGCAGAATCAGCAAGCCGGCCTGTAGTGCGCCGTAGCCCAGCGCCGACTGGAGGAACAACGGGACGTAGAACAGGGTCGCGAACATCCCGGTCATCATGATGCTCATCACGACCAGGGAGAAGCTGTACATCCGGTATCGGAAGACCCGCAGGTCCAGCAGCGGATGGTCGACCTCGAGCTCGATCACCACGAACAGCGCCAGACTGAGCAAGCCGACGGTGATCAGGATCAGCACTCGGTAACTGGTCCAGCCCCAGGACGTTCCCTGGGAGAACGCCAGCAGCAGCGAGACCAGCCCGGTGGCGACCGTGAGGAAGCCCCAGAGATCGAACTTCTCGGTCTTGATGGCCGGAAAGCGTGGCAGCGCGATCATCGCCGCGATCAGCCCGGCGATCCCGACCGGGACGTTGATGTAGAAGACCAGCCGCCAGTTGACGTACTCCACCAGATAGCCGCCGAGCGCCGGGCCGATGGCCGGGGCGAAGATGATGCCCAGGCCGTACAGGCCCATCGCGGTGCCGATCTTTCGACGAGGCACGATCCGGTAGACCATGGTGAGCGTGATCGCCGGCAGCAGGCCGCCGGGGATAGCCTGGATGATCCGGAACGCGATCAGGCTGTTCAGGCTCCAGGCAATACCGCAGAGTGCTGAGCCGACCGCGAACGCGGCCAGGGCGAACATGTAGACCCGGCTCAGCCCGTACCGGCTGCCGAGCCAGGCGCTCGCCGGGACCACGACACCGAGGACGAGCGAGTACGCCGTCGAGATCCACTGCACCTGCGACGTGCTACCGCCCAGCTCGGTCTGGATGGTGGCGACCGCGACGTTGACGATGCTCGTGTCGAGGATCGACATGAACATGCCGGCGATCAGCACCGCGAGCGGGACGAGCCAGTGCGTCATCTCGGTGGACGGCGGCGCGGTGGGCGCAGCTGCCGCCGGGGCCGGGGAGGGTCGCACCGGTGTGGGCGGCGGGGTGGCGACCCGCGCCTCGACCGGTGACGGCGGGCTCGCCGTACCGGTCGCCGGGGCCGCGGTGTCGGTACTCACTAGCGGTGGATCTTCACCGTGACGTTCATGCCGGGAACGAGCGACAGACCGTCGAGGTCGTCGATCGTGATCTTGACCGGGATCACCTGGGTCACCTTCTGGAAGTTGCCCGTCGTGTTGGACTGTCCGAAGATCGAGAATACGCCCGCCGCCCCGGTCTTGATCTCGGACACGTGACCGGTCAGATGGGCGTCGGGGAAGGCGTCGACGTCGATCTTCGCCTCGGCACCCGGGTGGACGGCGTCGATCTGGGTCTCGTCGACCCGCGCGGTGACGAAGACGCCAGCGCTGTCGTAGGCGACCGCCAGCTGGGTGCCCGCCGTCACGAAGGCCCCTTCGACCCCGTTGTTCACCGCGATCGTGCCCGCACCCGGTGCCCGGATGACCATCTGCGGCTGGGAGTAGCCGGCCTGGATGGCGATCCGGCCGACCGATTCGTAATTGGAGATCTGGGTGCCCTGCTGACCTTTCCAGTCGGTCAGCGTGCCGGTGGCCGGCGCATTGATCGAGATCTGGTTGCCGTCGATCTGGGCGTTGTCGGTGGTCACATACGTCCGGCTGTCGATCACGTAGTACGCGACGAAGGCCAGCGCGACGATCAGCGCGATCCCGCCGATCACCAGCAGCCGGAGCTTGGTGCCCTTCTTCATCGGCCGGCGGCCGCCTGCCGCCGGGGCCGGACCGGCTGCGGTCTGCGCCGGAGCCGCCGGCTCCGCTGCCGCCTCCGGCGGCTGGGCCGCCGGCTGGACCTCGGTCGTCGCCTGCTCAGTCATTTCCTCTCACTTCCCCACATCAGGATGCACCCGAGGGCAGCACGACGTGCTGACCCTCGCTCAGTCCGGACAGCACCTGGGTCCGGTCGGACCCGACCACGCCGGCCTCGAACGGGGCGCTCTGCTGCGAACCGTCCGGTTCGAGCAGGACGACCGTGGTCGTCTCGCCCTGATGATGCACGGCCGCGTTCGGCACGCTGAGTACGCCTTGCTTGTCCACGGTCCGCACCATGCCGCGAGCGGTCTGGCCGTCGCGCAGCCGGGAGTCGGTCCGGTCGAGCGCGATCGTCGCGTAGTAGCTGATCGTGCCGGAGGTCGCCGTTCCCGACGGTGCGATGGAGACCACGTGACCGGTCAGCTGCGCGTCCGGTGCGCCGTCGGAGGAGATGTCGACTTTCTGGTTCGGCTTCAGCTGGGCCGCGTCGGACTGCTCGAACGGCAGCACCAGCTGCAGCTTGCTGACGTCGGACAGCACCATGAACTGGGTCCCGCCCGGGCGGGCGGCGCCGGTGGCGCTGGCCGCCGCAGCCGAGCCCAGGAATCTCCGCCGAGCTGCCCGGCGCCTGCGCGGTCGTCCCGCTGCTGGGCGCGACGTACTCGCCCTTGCTGCCGTTGATCACCTCGATCGTGCCGTCGGACGGCGCGGTCAGGGTGGTGTCGTCGACCATCTTCTGCGCGCTGCGGACCGCGGCCTGGGCGGTGGCCACCAGGCCCTCCTGCTGCTCGATGCCGTGCGGCCGGTCCGCAGAACTGGCCGAGAGGCCGTTCTGAGCCGCGACCGCGCCGGACTGCGCGCCGGCCACGGCGACCTGACCGGCCGCCGCGTCGACCTTCTTCTTCTGCTGGGCCGAGACGAGCAGGGTCTTGTCCGCCTCGATCTTCTGCTTCGACGCGGTGACCGCGGACTGCGCGGTGAGGACCTCCGTACAGGCGGCGGAGTCGCCCGCACCGGAGGCTGCGGCCAGCTGGGCGTTCAGCTGGGCCAGGGTGGCCTGTGCACCCGCCGAATTGCCGGACTGCAGCTGGGCCAGCGCTTGCTGGGCGAGCGCGGCGGTCGCGGCGCCGCTGCTCGCGGCGTGGCCGGACGCCGCCTTGCAGGCGGCCTGCAGAGCCTTGAGGGCACTCTCGGCCTGATCCTTGGCGTCGTTGTCGGTCGACAGCTGGGCGTTGGCCCGGCTGATCGCCGCGTCGTCGGCGGTGGCGGTGGCGGCGACCTGCGACCTCGTCGCCGACACGACCGCGTTGGCCTGGTTCACCGAGTTCTGGGCCCCGGTCACGGTGGTCGCGGCGATCAGCCGGTCGAGCCCGGCCACCTGTGCCGCCAGACTGCCCTTGGCCTGGGCCAGCGTGGCCTTGGCCGTGGTCGAGTCGATCGTCGCCAGCACCTGGCCGGCGTGCACCTTGTCGCCGACCCGGACCTTGACCGAGGTCAGCTTGCCGCCGGTCGCGAAACCGAGATTCTCGGTGCCGATCGCGGACAGTGCGCCGCTGGCCGAGACGCCGTCGGTGACGTCGGCGCGTACTGACCGTCGCGGTGTTGGCGGCCACGGCGCTGGGTGTCGAGCACGCGGTGAGCGCGCTCAGGGCCAGTAAGGCGGCAGCCGGCGCCGCGGCCACCAGCAGCGGACGTCGTCGGAGGGCGCGACTCATGAGACCCCGCCACAGAAACAGACCCGAAGGTCGGACATCGAAAACTCCTCGAGCGAAACTCCAAAACGAATGGTCGTTCTGGTTGAGCATAGTCAACCGATATAGTCCTTGTCATGCCGCGAGTCAGCGACGCCCACCGGCAGGCCCGGCGCGACCAGATCGCCGACGCGGCCCTGCGCGTGCTGAAGCGCAACGGACTTTCCGATACCTCGATCGCGGAGATCGCCGAGGAGTGCGGGCTGTCGATCGGCGCGATCTATGTGAACTTCGAGAACAAGCAGGCGCTGGCCCGCTACCTCGCCAGCCGGCTGTTCGCCTGGCGGATCGAGGGGCTCGAGGCAATGGCGGCGGACGGCCGGATCCATCCTCCGGCCGAGCTGATGCAGCCGCTGCTGGCGTCGATGGCGGAGGCGAACCGACCACCGCTGACGGTGATCCTGCAGTTCTGGAGCAAGGCCATCGTGGACGAAGAACTGCACGAGGTGCTGGTCGAGCAGGTGAGCACGCTGCGGGCGAGTCTGGAGCGGGCTCTGCGGCCATGGGCCGATGCCGTCAGCCGTACGACCGACGGTGGCGATGGCGCCGAGCTCGCCGCCCGGACCGCGAGCGCCTGCCTGATCATGGGTCAGGGATTTCTCGCCAACCGCTGCTTGCTCGGCTGGATGACCCCCGAGGACTATCTGGAGACCGCCACGATCGCGCTCGGCTCCGCGGTCGCAGCTCCCGTCTGAGTCGTGCAAACCGAATACGAGATCGTGATCAACCGCGGGCGAGGTTCGGAGTCCGCCGGCGCGCTGCAGTACGTCCTCGGCGCCCGCCAGGAGCTCGACGACGCGATCGACGGCGACCAGGAGTCCGCGGATCGGATCGACCAGGCGCTCGGCGAGGCCAGCCGGCTGCTCCGCGGCACCATGAGCCAGCTGCACCCGGCCGTGCTGGACATGGCCGGTCTGCTCCTGCCCTGCGCGACACGGCCGAGTCGTTCCGGGCCCGCGGCCGGTTCCGGGTCGAGCTCGACTGCGACGGCTGGGACGAGGGACTGCGGACCGAGGCCGACGAGCTGTTGCTGACCACGACCCGCGACTGCTCACCAACGTGGTGAAGCACGCCCGGGCGGCTCCGTGCGGATCGACCTGGGCCGGATCGACCTGGGCCGAATCGAGCTGGGCCGCACCAACGACCTCGCGCGGCTGGTCGTCGCCGATGACGGAGTGGGGATGGGCGAGGTCGACTTGGAGGCCCGGCTCGGCGCGGGGCACCTCGGTCTCGCGTCCCGGCGGATCCGGATCGAGGCGGCCGGCGGCACGATCGCGTTCCGCGGGCAGAGCCGCACGGCACCGTCGTAGAGGTGCAGCTGCCGATCGGACTCGCTGAGCGAGGTCTGGAGCAGATCGTCCCGGTCACTCCCGTGACGATCTACTCCGCTACCGCGACCGGGCCGCGGGATCGACCTGGATCTTCGGGCCCGGGTCGGCGCCGGCGGGTCGCCGACCGGCGAGGACGTCGGCCACCCCCTCCAACCCAACCGTCGCGGCCATCAGCGGGCGCGGGTCGACGGCACCGGACGCGTACGCCTCGATCGCGTACGGCAGACCCGGCGAACCGGAGAGAACACCGACGACCGTGACGTCGGCGAGCACCAGGTCGCGGGTGTCGATCGTGCTCGGCGAGCCGGACAGCCCGATGTAGACGACGCGGCCGGCGGGTTCGACGAGCTGCAGCGCCAGGCCGGGCAGCTCTGCCGCGGTGGACGCATCCACCACCGCGTCGTACGGCCCGGCGGGTGGATCCCCGGCCGACCCGACCCGGTCGAACCCGAGCGAGCGGGCGAACTCCAGCGACGCCGGCTCGAGACCCATCAGCCCCACCTCGGCACCAGCGGCACGGAGGAACAGCGCGGTCAGCAGGCCGATGGTGCCCGGCCCGAGCACCAGGACCCGGTCCCCCGGACCGGCGCCGGTGGCGGACGCGGCCCGCCAGGCGTTGCCGCCCGGTTCGACCAGTGCTCCGACAGCGGGATCCATGCCGTCCGGAAGCACGTGCAGGGACGAGGCCGGCACCGCCACCTGCTCGGCCAGCGCGCCCGGTCGACCGCCGCGGACGCCGACCTCCTGGCGCTGCTCGCAGACGTGCTGGTGGCCGCGCCGGCAGCGTCGGCAGACACCGTCGCCGAGCATCGTGTCGCCGACCACCCGGCGGCCGACCCATCCCTGGTCGACCCCGCTGCCCACCGCCGACACCCGGCCGCACCACTCGTGCCCCAGCCGGATCGGGTAGCTCGCGTGACCGGACTTCAGATAGGCCATCTCGCCGGTGAAGAACTCCACATCCGTCCCACAGAGGCCGACCCGCTCCACGTCGACCACGACCTCGCCCGGCACCGCGACCGGAGGTTCCACCTCGCGGACGATCCCCCGCCGCGGACCGGTCAGCTCGAAGGCACGCACCCGGCCGACTCCGTTTCAGAAACCGGCCCGGTCAGAACGGGTACCGCTCGATGTCGGCCTGGATCGTCACCCACTGCATCTCGGTGAACGTCTCGAGATTGGCGTGCGGACCGCCGAACCGGCCACCGACCCCGGACGCCTTGGAACCGCCGAACGGGATCACCGCCTCGTCGTCGACCGTCTGGTCGTTGATGTGCACCGCGCCGCTGACGATCCGACTCGACAGCTCGAATGCCCGGTACGGGTCGCCGGTCAGGATGCCGACCGAGAGCCCGTACTCGCTGGCGTTGAGGATCTCGATCGCCTCGTCCAGCTCGTCGTAGACCAAGACCGGAGCGACCGGGCCGAAGATCTCCCGCGTCCAGGCCGGGCTGTCCGGAGTGAGGTCGGTCAGCACGGTCGGCCGATAGCACAGCCCGTCGTACGTGCCCCCGGCGGCGAGCGTGGCGCCCGCGGCCACCGACTCGTCGACGATGCCCTGGACCTTGTCGCGCTGGCCCTCGTCGATCAGCGGGCCGAGCGCGTTCGACGGGTCGGTCGGATCGCCGACCGGAAGCCCCTTCGCCTTGCCGACCAGTGCGGCGACGTACGCGTCGGCGATCGAGCGGTGCACCAGGTGCCGGCCGGTGGTCATACAGATCTGGCCCTGGTGCAGGAACGAGCCCCAGGCGCCGGCCGACGCCGCGGCCTCGACGTCGGCGTCCGGCAGGACGAGCAGGGCGTTGTTGCCGCCGAGCTCGAGGTGGACCCGTTTCAGCAGCGGACCGGCCGCCGCACCGATCCGCCGACCGGCGGCGGTCGAGCCGGTGAAGGAGATGCACGGAACGTCGGGGTGCGCGACCAGCGCCGCCCCGAGCTCGCCGTCGCCGGGCAGCACGTGCAGCACGCCGGCCGGCAGCCCGGCGTCTTCGAGCAGCTCGGCCAGCGCGAGGCCGCCGCTGATCGGCGTCCGCGGATCCGGCTTGAGCACCACGGCGTTGCCCAGCGCCAGTGCCGGGGCGACCGAGCGCATCGCCAGGATGGCCGGGAAGTTGAACGGGGCGATCACCCCGACGATGCCGAGCGGGATCCGGCGGGCCAGCGACATCCGCGGCTTGACCGAGCGCAGTAGCTCGCCGTGCGGGTGCGAGGCCAGCGCGGCGGCCTCCTGCAGCTCGGAGATCACCAGTCCGACCTCGAACGCGGCCTTGCCCTGGGCGGATCCGGACTCCTCGACCAGCACGTCCCGCAGGCGTTCCGGCGCGGCGGCGAGCAACCCCGCGGCGGCGATCATCACTCGGGCCCGCTGGTCGTACGGTAGCGCCGCCCACTCTCGCTGGGCGCCGAGCGCCGCGGTCACCGCGCGGTCGAGGTCATCGGTCGAAGCCGCGGCCACGGTGGCGATCTGCCGACCCGAGCCCGGCGCCCGGACGCCGATCGTGCCGGCCGAGCCCGGCCGCCAACCGTCGGAGAAGAGCTTGCCCTCCCACGGCGTACGTCCGACCCGGGCCTGCTCGTCGACGTCCAGTGTCATCGCCTCGACTCCTCCGCAGTGAGTGAGTGTTCCTTCGCTGTCTATCACGGCTGCGATCCGCGATTCGCGCCTCGTGTCCGGGCGATCGGGTCAGGGCGGAGGCCCGAAGGCCGCCAGAAAGCGGTCGCGGAATGCGTCCATCCGCCAAACCGGAGCATCCCGGGCCGGCCGCAGACCCGTCGTCCAGCCCCAGCCGGAGGTCCGGGCCAGCACCGCGGGGTCGCGGGCCACGATGGTGATCGGTACGTCGTGACTCGCGTCGTCGCCGGTCACGATCGGCGACGGCTGGTGGTCACCGACGAAGACCACGACCAGGTCATCGTCGCCGTACGTCCGGAGGTAGGAGATCAGCGCCTGCAGGGAATAGGCGGTAGCCGCCGCGTAATCGGCCCGAACCACAGCCGGGTCCCTGGTCAGGATGGCTTCCGGTGGGTAGCCCGGAGCGGCCATCGCGTCATAGGCCGACCCGTCGCCGACCGCACTCCAGTCGATCATCCGCGGGATCGGCGACCACGGAGCGTGACTCGACACCAGCGGAAGCACCGTCATCACCGGCCGGTGCCCGGGCCGTCGCAGGTTGCGCTGGAACCAGGCGAGGGCGTACTGGTCGGGCATCGCGGCCCAGCTGAACGGCGGCCCGCGGTAGCCGAGCCGACTCTGGTCATCCACCTGCCGATAGCCGAAGAAACCCGCCTCGGGCCACGGGCCGCTGGTGCCCGGCTCGACCGCGGCCGTGTCCCAGCCGGCCCGGCCGAAGGCGCCGGTCAGGGTCAGCCGATGACCGGCGGTCAGCTCGCGATAGCGCGCCTGGGAATCGATCCACAGCCCGGACAGCACGCTCGACTCCGCCCACCAGCTGCCGCCACCGACCGTGGACGACGTCAGATAGGCACTCCTGGCACCGAAGCCGTCGGCGGCGAGCTGCCGGCTGCCGTCGTCCAGCAGGCGGTCGATCTTCGGATCCAGACCGGGGTCCTCGACCGCCGACCGACCGTAGCTCTCCACGAAGACGAGCAGCACGTCCTTGCCGCGCAGGCCGGTGAGGAGTCTGTTCGCCGGTACGGCGGCGTACGGGTCGGTACCCGCCTGCTCGTCGAAGCGCCGGCGATCCGCCAGGCCGTCGACGATGCCGACCGTCCTTGCGACGACCGATGTCGAGGTCTGCCGGGTGGCGACCGGCCGGTCCGGAACGAGTTGGACCCCGGCCACCGAGAGCAGGAGCCAGCCGGCCAGGCCGACGGTGAGCAGTCCGGTGACGAGTGTCCGGCGGACTCGGATCGCCGACGACAATCGGAGCACCGCGGCGGTGAGCCCGACGACGAGACCGGCAACGACCAGCACCGCGCCTATCCCGGCGGCGAGATTCACCCAGTCGTTCGGCGAGGAGACCAGCAGCCGCACGGCATCGCCCAGCAGGCCGGCGTCGAGCACCGGATCGAACGGCCGGCCGAGAGCCTGCCGGAAACCGATGTCGAGCAGCCCGAGCACGGTCAGGATGCCGAGCACCACCCCCAGCGCGGCCGCGACGACTCGGCCCGCGCGGATCGGCAGCAGCAGGACGAGCGCGGCGAACGCGAGCAGTTCGAGCGGCAGGGCCACGAACGCGATCGGCTCGAGCTCGGCGAGCCGGTCCGGCAGGACCAACGCCACGAACACCGACACCAGCGCCAGCGCGTCGAGCCCACTGTCGGGTCCAATCATCGGCCCAAACCGTCGGGCACGGTCGAGCGCGACCTTCCTCGGTTGCGTTCGACAACCACGCTCATGGTCCGGTCTGCTCGGGCCCACCGATCGCCGGTGCGCCGTCTTGCGATGATCTTGCCAGGATCAGGTCGGGTCGCATCCACTGGACCGCGTGAGCACCAGCAGCGAGCCGGACCGAGCTCGGCGACCTCCACGACCCAGCGCGCGGATCGTCTGAAGGAACGGATCTATGTGACGTTCACCAGTCTGGCCGTGGTGCTGGCGCTCGCGTCGCGAGCCGACGAACTGCGGCCGAGCAGCGCCGCGCTGACCCTGTCGATCACCGTGGTCGGTACGCTTCTCGCCGTCTTCGTTGCCGACCTGATCGCCCACATCCTGGTTCATGCCCAACTGCCGAGCCGCGGCGAGCTGGTCCACATGATCCGGGTGTCCTCAGGCTCGCTCGGGGTGCTGGTGCTGCCGCTGGTATTCATCGGGCTGGCCGCTATCGGCCGATGGCGAGCTGGCCAGGGCGCTCCGGGCCGGGGCGATCGCACTGAGCGTGACCCTGGTGGTGATGGGCTATCTGGCGGCGCGCCGGGTGCAGCTGCCGCTGCGAACCCGGGTCGTCGTCCTGTTCGCGGAGTTCGCGCTGGGAGTTGTCGTCATCGCGTTGGAGTTGCTGGCCCACCTGGCCGGCGAACACTGAGCCGGGCCTGCTCCGAGGACTTGTCGACGTGATCACAACGATGGCTACGTCGCCCGCGTCGAGGGGTTCAACCGGGCGATCGAGTTTCTGGGCCGCTGGCAGGTCTCGGCCCGATGAGTCGCGGCGGGGAGGACAATCCACGGTCATGACCGCGAACGATCGTCGCCGATGACCTGGCTGGCCGTCGTCCTCTCCCTGACGTCGGCACTGGTCGGTGCGGTCGGCATGGTGCTGCAGCAGACCGAGGCCCGGACGGCCGAGGACCATGGCGTCGATCTGCTCAAGGCGATGATCAGGCGACCGCGCTGGCTGATCGGCTATGGGCTCGGAGTCGTCGCGGTCGGCCTCCAGGCAGGAGCCTTGGCCCTCGGCGCGTTGCTGGTCGTGCAACCCGTCGGGGTCACGGTGCTGTTGTTCGCGCTGCCGCTGGCGGCGCGATACGCCGGTCAGCGGCTGACCCGGCGGCAGTGGGTCGCGGCGGTCGTGCTCACCGTCGCGCTGGCGGCCTTCGTCGTCGTCGGGCGCCCGATCCCAGGAGATCCGGTGCAGCCGCTGCGATCCTGGCTGGTCGTGGCCGTGCCCCTGCTCGCGGTGGTCGTCGCCGCCTGCCTGGTCGGTCGCCGGCTGCAGGGGCCGCGGCGGGCGCTCGCGCTGGCCATCGGGACCGGGATCATGTTCGGCATCCAGGCGGCTCTGTCGAAGTCCGTACTCTCGATCGGTACGTCGGGCGAGCTGGATCTGCCCGCCGTGCTGATCAGCTGGGAGACCTATGCCTGGTTGGTGATGGCCGTGGCCAGTGTCGCGCTCCAGCAGCTCGCGTTCCAGGCCGGCGACCTGTCCGCGTCCCAGCCCGCCATCACCGTGCTCACTCCGGTCTCGGCCGCCATCTGTGCCGCAGGCATCTTCGGCGAGACCCTTCAGACCTCGACGCTCGGCTTGGTGGTGGCCGGCATCGCCGTGCTCGCCATGACCTGGGCGACAATCGCCCTGTCCGGCGCCTCGGCGGCGCGGCCTGCGCTGCGGCCGCCGGTGCGCGGCCGCACTTGTTCAGGACCTGAACAGCTGACAGCGGCCCCGTGTGGGTGCCAAGTGTCGAGTTGCGACGGCGACACGCCGCCGGTCGATGTCCCAACCCGACAGTTTCGAAGTAGGTGCGTACCTCACAATTGCCGGCGCATGATCACCCGGTCGGGCGTGGGCTGCTCGACGAGGCTGAAACCGAGCCGAGCGAACATTCCTTGACGGCCCACGTGCAGATCGGCGGCTCGTCGGACTCCCCGCGCAAGCGGCCAGGCCTCGATGGCCGTTGCTCCCGCGTCGCGAGCAAGCTCGACGGCGCCACGGAGCAACGGAACCACCAGACCGACGGCGTTCTCACCCGGTCGGACGATCATGCACGGGATCAGCCAGACGTCGTCGTCGTCCGCGCGCGGACGCTCGGCGAGGAGACTGCTGCGTCCGTTCAGCGCCACGGCGTAGCGGGCTCGCGGTCCGCATGCGCACCAGCCCGCCGGCTCACCACCCGAGGTCGCGACCACGCCCAGAGGGTCGGGTCCGGTCCGCCCGAGCGTCTCGAATCGCCGCCGGTTGCCACCGCCGTACCAACCGGTGGCGAACTGCCGTGACGTCGAGCAGAACGCCATGCACCAGCAGTGACGGGTCGAGCGAGACGCCTCGAACAGCGGCCTCAGCAGCCCGATCTGATCCGGACCGACCGCTTGGATCTCCAGGTCGGCGACCGATCCGTGCCCGCTCACCCGAACGCCGGCCGGCTAAGCCGGTGTGGAGGCTTCGTGCAGCAGCCGACGTACCAGATCGTCGTCGACATCGGCAAAGAATGCGCCGACCACATCCTCCACCTCGCCGAATCCCTCGGCACAGAAGAGAATCGGCTGGTAATGGGTGATGTCGTACGTCTGGACGCCCATCCGCGTGACCTCCAGTCGTCGCAGGTCGGCATCGGCGACCTGCTGGATCTCGCCGTACGAGGACAGCAGGCCCGCGCCGTAGCTGCGCACCTCGCCACTCTCGCGGACCACCCCGAACTCCAAGGAGAACCAGAACACCTTCGAGACGAACTCCAGCGCCTCGTCGGTCTCCACCCGCCGGGCCGCCTCCCCCGCTGTGCGGTAGAGCCGGGCGAACCGGTCGTGAGCCAGACAGTTGCCGTGCCCGACGACCTCGTGCAGCACGTCGGGTTCCGGCGTGTAGAGCGGCACCGAGTGGTGGCGGACGTACTGCGTGGAGTGGAAGTGGCCGTCAGCCAACGAGCCGTAGAACTCCAGCAGCGGCACCAGGCCGGCCGCCGGGACGTACGAGAACCCGGTCAACGAGACGAGGTGCTCATTCACCTCGGTCAGCTGCGGAATGTGGTCCTCGGGCAGCGCCAGCCGTTGCTTGCCCTCGAGATAGAGCGAGCAGGCATGCCGCTCATGCAGCCGGTGCAGCTCGGTGCAGACCGTGCGCCAGACCTCGTGCTCCGCCTCGGTGTACGGCGCGGCCGGAATCGGCTGACCGGGTTCCCACTCCATCGCGAGCGTGGCCAGCGCGTTGCGCCGAGCCCGGTAGTCCGGGTCGGACGCGCCCGGATGTCCCTGATCCAGATGGACCGTCGCCTCGCCGGTCTCGGACCGGGTGACTTCGGAGTACAGCTGTGCTTCTTCGAACATCGCTCCTCCGCTTCCTTGCTTGGCTCGAACGAGCTGGAATTGCGAGCCGGTGGCCCTCCGACCAGGGTAGGCGCTGCTGCCAGACTGGCGATCATGCTTCTGGATCTGAGCGACCGGGTGGTCGTGGTCACCGGTGCGGCCAGCGGGATCGGCCGGACCATCGCCGAGACGTTCGTCCGCGAACGATGCCGGGTGGTGGCCTGCGATCTGGCGCTGGACGCGCTGGAGTGGTTCGAGCCGCTGGCGGCGCAGCACGGCGCCGAGGGAATTGCCCGGGCCTGTGACGTCCGGGACACGTCAGCGGTGAACGCCCTGATCACCGAGGCCGCGGAGCACTTCGGCCGGATCGACGTGCTGGTGAACAACGCGGGGATCGCGGGCGACGGACTGGTCTCTGAGATCGACGACGCGACGTGGGAACGCTGCTTCGATGTGAACGTGACCGGAACGCTGCGGACCTGCCGCGCGGTGATCCCGATCATGAAGGCGCAGGGCTCCGGCCGGATCGTCAATGCGGCCTCGTTCGCCGCGATCGTGCCGGCGATCGGCACCGCCGCGTACGCCGCCTCGAAATCGGCGGTCGTCCAGCTGACCCGCACCCTGGCGGGCGAGCTCGGGCCGTGGAACATCACCGCGAACGCGTACGCACCGGGGATGATCCCGAGCGGCATCAATACGTTCGCCGAGCAGTCCACCGCAGATCAGGACCGGCTGCTGGACACTCTCACCCTGCGCCGCTGGGGTGAGGCGCAGGAGGTGGCCGACGTGATCTGCTTCCTGGCCAGCGATGCAGCCCGCTACATCACCGGCGCCCTGATCGATGTCAGCGGCGGCAAGCTCGCCACCCAGCTTCCCCAGCGGGCGTACGAACTCGCCGGATTGCGCCGATGACCGACGATTCCACGACGACTCACGACCCCCGTGTGCTCTGGGTGACCGGAGCCGGCTCCGGGATGGGCCGGGCGGCCGCCGCGGCGGCCGCTGCTGGCCGGCGGATAGCACTCAGCGGCCGCCGACCCGACGCTCTGGAGGAGACCGCCGACCTCGTCGAGCGGGCCGGCGGCGAGGCGCTCGTCCTACCGCTGGACGTGCGCGATCCGACGGCCATCGCAGGGGCGCGCGACTCGATCGTGGCGGCGTGGGGTGGCATCGACGACCTCGTGCTGTCCGCCGGGCTGAACACGCCGCGACGGACCTGGGCCGACCAGTCGATCGCCGAGCTCGACGAGATCGTCGCGACCAATCTGATCGCCGTCGCCCGGGTCGTCGACGCCGCTCTTCCATCGCTCCGGCGGCGCGGCGGACAGGTGGTGGTGATCTCCTCGTACTCGGCCTGGCGGTTCACCCCCTACGCCGGGGTCGCCTACAGCGCGAGCAAGTCCGCGCTCGCCGCGGTCTGCCAGACGATCAACGCACAAGAGGCAGCCCACGGCGTCCGCGCGTGTCATCTGTGTCCCGGCGACGTGGACAGCGACTTCCTCGAGTTGCGGCCGGTGATCCCCGGCGCCGACGCGCGGGCCACGATGCTCACCCCCGACGACGTCGGCCGCGCCGTGGCGTTCGTACTGGACTCCCCCGCGTACGTCCGGATCGACGAGCTGGTGATCAGTCCCGTCTCGCAGGTCTGAACGTCCCAGACCTGAACACGCGCCGATCCGACCGCGAACCGAGAGGTAGCGTCGAGCGGTGATCATGGAACGGGCGGACTGGCGCTGGGCCGCGCCGGCCGTCGCGATGGCCGCCTGGGGCGGGAACCACTATTCCCCGCTGCTGTTGATGTATCGCCGGATCGACGGCTATACCGCGGTCCAGGTCGATCTGTTCTTCGCCTGCTACGTGCTCGGCCTCATCCCGGGCTTCCTGCTGTCCGGTCCGATGTCGGATGCCCGGGGCCGCAAGAAGCCGGTGATCATCGCGCTGCTGCTCGGCATGCTGGGCAGTGTGGTGCTCGCGCTCGGCGGCGGGAGCGCGATCGGCATGTGCGTCGGCCGGCTGATCAGCGGGGTCAGCGTCGCGGTCGCGATGGTGGTCGGGACATCCTGGATCAAGGAGCTGTCGAGTGACGCACTGCCGGCCACTCGAGCCCGGCGGGCGTCGCTCACCCTGACGCTCGGCTTCGGGCTGGGGGCCGCGGTGTCCGGCGCACTCGCCCAATGGGGTCCGGTGCCGACCCTCTTGCCGTACGCCGTCCAGATCGGACTATCGCTGATCGCCCTGGTGCTGCTGCTTCGGGCCACCGAGACGCTTCGGTCCACCGGGACGCTCGGGACCCGACCGGACGGTCCGCAACCATCCCGCACCGCCGATCTGCACATCCCCGCCGCGGGTCGGCGTCGGTTCTACGGCGTGGTGGTTCCGCTCGCACCCTGGGTGTTCGGTGCGCCCGCGCTGGCGTTCGTGGTCGGTCCGGCGCTGGTCAGCCGCGCGGTCGGTACGAACCAGGTGGGTTTCGCGACGCTGGCCGCGGTGGTCGCGCTCGCGGTCGGCGCGGGAATCCAGCCACTGGTCCCGGCGATAGCTCGCCGGACCGGGGGCCGGGAGGGGGTGGTCGGACTCGGCCTGCTGACCGTCGGGATCGTGCTGCTGGCCCTCGCCGCCGGCCGGGCCTCGCCGACACTGGCCACCGTGGCCGCGGCCCTGCTCGGCGGAGCGTACGGCATCTGCATCGTGGCCGGTCTGGTCGAGATCCAGGCGATGGCCGACCCGCGCAGCCTTGCCGGGTTGACCGGGATCTACTACTCCCTCACCTATCTCGGCTTCGCGCTGCCGGTCCTGCTGGCCGCGCTGTCCCAGCTGATCGCGTACTCGTGGCTGCTGGCCGGACTCGCCGTCATCTGCCTCGGCTGCGCCGGCATGGTGGCCCGCAATCTCCGGACCGCCTGACTCCGGCCTTTCCGGCAACTGTCGAGCTGGGACAGCCGCCACCGGCGTGTCGGTGCCCCAACTCGACAGTTTCCGGAAGGGGCAAGGGTCACGGTGTGAGTTCGGCGACGATCTTGGCGATCCGGCGTTCCCGCGTCTCGGCCTGCTTGGCGGACTCGACGGCCAGGGCACGTTCCCGGCGGGCGGTGTAGGACAACGCGTCGAAGGCTGCCCGAGCGCCAGGCGCCGCCGCTAGAGCCGTCGCCAGTTCCACGGGCACCTCGACGGTCCGCTCTGCGGTGTCCAGCTCCAGGGTCACCTCGACGATGTCGCCGGCCGCCACCCCGGCGGCGGTCCGGTTCTCCGCGCTGAGCGGCAACAGATAGGCGCCACCCATGACCGCCACCGTGCTGCGGTACGTATGCGGCCCGATGGTGATCACCACCCGCGGTCTGCGTCCGGAGCCGAGCGCGTCGACCACCTCGGCCGGCACCCGGAATCCGGTGGCGGTCTTGCCGCCGAGCTCGATCTCAGCGCTGAACCGCTCCGCCATCTGTCGTCCTCCTGCTCGGTGCCGGCCGGCGCGGCCGGACGATCCGCCATCCAAGCACGGGCATCGATAGGCCCCGAGACGGACCGAACCCGGGCGGCCATGGTGGCCACTCGGGTTCTGGTCGGCGCGGTTGGCGGAGCCCGGAGACTCAGCCCGTCAGAGTCAGTTGCCGGCGCCCATGATGTTGCTGCCACTGGCCAGCATGCTTGCCAGCGCCTGCTGGGTGGCAGCGCTCATCTGACCGGTCTGCGGCAGGTGGGCGTCACGCTGCAGATAGGTGATCGCCTGGACGGTGGCGTGGTTCTCGTAGCCGGTGATCGGGCCTTCGTAGTGGTTCAGCTGGCCCAGCTCGCGCTGCAGCAGCTCGATCGAGGCCGACGGGGTCGTGTGCGGGTTCACCGGGTGCGCCGGGGTGACGTTCGCCGGAGTCACCTTGTGGGTCGGGGTGATCACGGCGGCATGGTTGGCCGGCGCGGCCGGGGCCGGTGCGGGCGTCGCCGCCGGTGCGAACGTCATCAGCACGGCGGCGATGATGCCGACCAGGGCGAGGCTGGCCGTGGTGACGGTGGCGATGATCCAGCCGGTAGGCCGCTTGGCCGGCGCGGTCTTGGAAGCCGGAGCCTGGCGCTCGTCGGTGAGGGTGGTGGACATGGGAGTTGATCTTCCTTCCTGTTCGGCCCGGACCATCCGTTCCGACGTGATCAACTCTGCTGATGATCTCGGGCCGGCACAGTCGGCCGACCGGCCGAACGACCGGATGAACCTCCCGTCCCCCAATTGGTGGACCCCGCGCGGCTCCGGGTCAGCGCACCCAGATCGGCAGCTCGACCCGGGACGCCCGCGGGCCGTCGTGCGAGATCTCCTGCCGGGACGGAACAGTCCGGCCGGCGGTTGTCGCCGGCTCGCCGGTGCCCGGATTGCGCGCGAGACGCGGATGTGCGCCTGAGCTGACCTGGACGCCGATCCGGTGCCCGGCCGCGAACTGGTGCAACGTTGGCCAGAGCTCGACCTCGACCTCACGGAACCCGTCGTCGTCGGGCGCCGGATCGTCTGCCCTGATGGCGCTGGAGCCCACCCGCCGGATGCCGTCGCATACCGTGATCACCCGACCGTTCGGGGTCACGTCGGTGAGCCGGATGAACACATCGAAGCTCGCCGCTGACCCCCGGACCCGCACCCGGGCCACCGGGCTGCCGGCGATCGAGACCGGCGCGGTGAGCCGAGCGGACCGGAAGGCCAGCACATCGCGCCGGCGTTCGTGCCGGGTGTTGTCCATCGGTAGGGTTTCCGGACCGAGGGTCGGACCACCGACCGACGGCGTCGGATCGTTCGGCTCGTAGACATAGCTCGTCAGACCGCCGGCCGCGGCCGTCCGATCCAGGCCGCCGCCCGGCTGCAGGAACCACTCCTGGCCCGCGACCCCGGCCGGCGGCCACTCCGACAGCTCGTGCCAGCTCTCCGCGCCGGTCTGAAACACCCGGACCGGGGCCGGCCGAGTGGACGCCGCCCCGCCGATCTCCTCGCGCAGGAAGGCCACGGCGTCGGCGTGGGTCGGGCCGGCCATCTCTGGCGAGACGTGACCCCACGGCCCGATCGTCAGCCGGGGTTGGTTGCCGGCTCCGACCAGGGCCGCGTACGTGCGCAGCTGCCAGGGCAGGAAGACGTCGTACCACCCCGTCACCATCAGCACCGGCGCCGTGACGTCCGGCACGGTCTCCGCGTGCGACATCCGGCCCCAGTAGTCGTCGGTCGGTCGCTCGTGCGCGATCCAGTCCTGATACCAGTGAACCGGGTGCCCCGTCGCCGCAGTATCTGCTCGGCTCAGCGGCAGGACGTCGAGCGCCTTACGGAGCTTGGGATCCGGCACCAGCATCAGCATCATCGAAGCACCGCCCCTGGTGATCCGGTCCATCATCCGCGTCCAGCCGAGCGCGGTGTCCAGGGTGAAGACCCCACGCATCCAGGTCGGGTCGCCGAACTCGGGTGTGGTGATCAACAGCACGAGTGCGTCCGGCGCCTCGGCGGGCTGCTCCCGATGCAGACGACCGGCGACCGCCCACTGGGTGAAGCCCAGATAGCTCGGGCCGTACGTCACCAGGGTGCCGGTGAACCACGGCTGCCGACGGACCCAGCGATGGGTGGCCAGCCCGTCGGCTTCCTCGTCCACGAAGGGGGTGAACACACCGCCGGAGCCGAAGGTGCCGCGACAGCTCTGATAGATGACCGTGCAACCCTCGTACGCAAGGGCCCGGGCCGAGCCGGCCACCAGGCCGCGGCGGCCGTACGGCCCCCTGATCAGGATCGTCGGCGATCCCGCCGGCGCGTCGATCGGGGTGATCAGGTCGGCCAGCAGCTCGACGCCGTCGTCCATCGGCACCTGAAGGTCCCGCCGGACGACGATCTCGTACGGTCCGGGCTCGGCGCCGCCGATCGCCCGCCGGTCGATCGCCCTGGTCAGCCGGCGCCGCAGGCCGTCCATTCGTCCCCCCGCCACGCGAGGCAGCCTAGTGCGTGACCACTGGTCCCGGGATCGATGCGGCCCCGATCCGCTCCGGCGGAGCTGGGCTGGCACGATCTGAGCAGACCATTCCGCAGCAGGGAGGCTGAGGTGAGCTTCGAGTATCTCGCCGATCCGAACCGTCCCGCCTGGTCGGGCGTGTTGCCCGGCCGGCCCGAACCGCTCTTCCTGAACCGCGGCGAGGGCGAGCACGCGAAGCTGTTCGCCGACACCTTCACCGTCTTGCTGAGCGGCGACGAGACCGGGGGTCGGTTCGGCATCTTCACCGCCGACTGCCCGCCCGGCGACATCATCCCGACCCACTCCCACGCCGGCACCCACGAGACGTTCTACGTGGTCGAGGGCAGCGTCCGGTTGTTCGTCCAGCTGGCCGACGGGGAGAAGGTCTCCCGGCTGCTCGGCGAGGGCGACTTCGGCTTCGTGCCGGCCGGCCTCGCGCACGCGTACCGGGTCGAGGCGCCGACCCGGATGCTCGGGGTCTCCAACGGCGGGTTCGAGCGGTTCTTCCAGGAGATGGGGACGTTCGCCGACAGGATCGACCCGGCGTCGCCACCGTTCATTCCCGACTTCCCACGGATGCAGGCCGCGGCACAGGCGCACGACATGCAGTTCATGCCCGGTTTCGACTGGCCGGACGCCTGAGTGGCGCCCGGTCCACCCCTGCCGCCGCCGGCGCACGAGCATCCGCTGCCACCGGCCCGGACCACCGCCGAAGGCGTACGCGTGCTGTCCGGGGTCCCGTATGCCGCGCTGCCGGGCGTCCGGCCGCTCGAGCTCGACCTCTATCTCCCGCCCTCGGGAGACCGGACGCCGGCCGTCGTCTTCCTGCACGGCGGGGGCTGGCGGCTCGGCAGCCGGCGCTCGCTCGGTCCGGCGTACGTCCGGACCGCTCCACCGGCGTTCGAACAGGTTGCCCTGGCGGGGATCGCGGTGGCCAGTGTGGACTATCGGCTGAGCGGTGAACAGACCTGGCCGGTCCAGCTGCACGACGCCAAGGCGGCCGTCCGCTGGCTCCGATCGCGTGCCGACGAGGCCGGCGTCGACGCGGGCCGGATCGCGGCCTGGGGCGAGTCGGCCGGCGCGCAGCTGGCGCTGCTGCTGGGTCTGACCGGTCCGGGGCTGGACGAGGAGGACGGCGAGGTCGGCGTGGTCGGCGCAAGCTCGGCAGTCGCGGCGGTGGCCGCCTGGTATCCGCCCTCCGACCTGGCCGCGCTCCCCGGCGACCTCGGCACCGACCCGGCCGCCGCCGACAGCCGGGAAGCGCTGATGATCGGCGCTCCGCTGGACAGCGTGCCGGACCGGGTGCGCGAAGCGAGCCCGATCACGTACCTCCGGTCGGACGTACCACCGGTCCTGCTGCTGCACGGCCGCGACGACCGGCTCATCCCGTGCGTCCAGAGCGAGCGATTCGCGGCGGCGGCCCGGGCAGCCGGCGCACGGGTCGAGTACGAGACCTACCCGGGCGCCGACCACATGTGGCTCGGCTCGCCGGATGCGGCCGACAGCGCGCTGGCCAGGACGATCCAGTTCCTGCAGACCGAGCTCGACAGCCGCTGAAGACATCGGCGGATCGAGCCGCGACATCCCGGACCAGTCCGCCGACATCCTGCTCCGAGGACTCAGCCCGGCGGGCCCAACAGCCTGCGCAGTGTCGTCATGATCTGCTCGGGGTCGACGCTGCCGGGATCGAGCAGCCACTGGTTCTCGGCACCCTCCACCACCGCCAGCACCAGGCCGGCGACCACGTCGGGATCCAACGTCGGATCGAGCTGCCCCAGCTCGAGCGAACGGGCTGCCGCTGCGCGGATGGTGGCCCGCAACCGGCGATGCCGGACAGCGACCCACTCGTGCGCCGGATGCTCGTCCCCGGATGCCTCCGCGGTGAGGATGTGAGCGAGCTGGACCAGCTGGCGGTCGGCCAGGATGACCCGGATGCTCGGCGCGATCTCGGTCAGCAGCTGATCGAGGGGGACGACCTGCGGCTCGACCGGGGCCAGCTCGGCCAGCTCGGCGTCGCGCCGGTCCAACAGTGCGATCAGGATCGCCTGCTTGCTCGGGAAGTGGTGCAGTACGCCGGCCCGGGTGAGCCCGGCGCCCTTCGCGATCTCGTTCAGGCTGCCGCTGTTGAACCCGCGGTTCCCGAAGACCTTCTGGGCGGCGTCCAGGATGCGCTCGCGAGCCCGCGCGGACGCGTTCGCGGAGACCGACACCGGACGAGTATCCCGAGCCGGGCCGTCCAGTGGGATGGCAGCCGTTGGACGATCCGGGCCCTTGACACTCGCCGCCCGATTGATACGATTCATTCACCTACCAACCTGTTGGTATTTCTCCAGATTACATCACGACCCCCAAGGCAACGACCGTGGCCGCGTGGGTAGGTCGCGACGACGAAAGGACACCGATGACCTCGACCCTGGTATCACCGACGACACCGGCGGATCGACCCGGCGACCTGTTGGCCGCCTACGACTGGCCGCGCGCCTGGCGGGCGCATTGGCTGGGCGCCGAGCCGCCGGCCAGCAATCCGCACGCGGGACCGAACTTCGATGCCGCCGTCGGCGGCGAGTTCGCCCGGCACCTGTTCCGGCGTACGTTCGCGCTCACCCACGTGCCCGGGTCGGCTCCGCTCCGGGTCACGGCCGACTCGCGCTACGCGCTGTACGTGAACGGCGTCGAGGCCGGCCGCGGGCCGGTCCGCTCCCAACCGCGGCGGATGCGCTACGACAGTTACGACATCGCACCACTGCTGATCGAGGGCGACAACACCATCGTCGTGCTGGTCACCTACTACGGCACGGCCAACTCGTACTGGCAGCCTTCGGCGGTCAACGAGCATCTCGGCAACGCCGGCATCCTCGCGCTCGAGGTCCGACTCGGCCCCCCATCGATCGGAACGGAGGCGATCGGAACGGAGGCGATCGGAACGGAGGCGATCGGAACGGAAGAGACCGGAACGGAGGAGACCGGAACCGAGTGGGTCGTCACCGATCAGAGCTGGGACGTGCTGGCCGCGACCGCTTGGACCTCGCCCGCCCGGGACGGCCTGGACGGCGTACCGGTCGAGGTGCTGGACGCCCGGCTGCTGCCGGCCGACTGGCGGACCGGGGCCGGCTCGGGCTGGCACAGCGCGTCCATCCGTCCCGCCGGGCACCTCGGCGCGCTGGCCCGGTCCCAGCCACCGACCGACCCGTACGGCCCCCTGCTGCCGCGCCCGATCGGCGCGCTCGGCGGTGCGCTGGTGACGCCGACGCGAGCCACGATCCTGGCCGGCGCGGCTGCCGCGAAGCCGACCGACTCGCCGGTGACCGGTGTCCTCGCCGTGTGGCCCGAGCTGGCCGCCGACGGATCCGATGCCCGGAGTGACGCCGACGGTGACACCGATCGGGCCGAGATCACGGTCGAGGTCGGCGCCGGGCAGAGCCGGGGGGTCGAGATCGACTTCGGCCGGATCGTCGTCGGCCTGGTCCGGTTCGCGGTCGAGGCGCCCGAGGGCACGGTGCTGGACCTCCTCTACCGGGAGAAGCCGGCCGGCTCCGGGGACGCCGCGCTGATGTCGATTCCCCGGATCGGCGCCCGGTACGTCGCCCGCGGCCACCACGACGTCTTCGAGGCCCGCGAGGTGAACGGCTTCCGGCTGGCCCAGCTGGTGATCACCGCGCCGGGGGATGCGGCCGCGACCGTGATCGTTCGCGACCTGGCCGTGCGGGAGTACCTCTATCCCGAGGCGGGCGAGGCCTTCTTCGACAGCAGCGACGCCGAGCTGAACCGGCTCTACCGGGCCGGCCGGCGGACCGTCGCGGCCAATGCCTCCGACGCGTTCACCGACTGCCCGACCCGCGAGCAGCGGGCCTGGGTCGGTGACGGCATCGTGCATCAGCACGTGCACCTCACCACATCGACCGACTGGCGGCTGGCCCGTTGGTATGTCGAGCTCGCCGACTCCCCGCGCCCCGACGGCATCCTGCCGATGAGCGTGGTCGGCGAGATCGAGCACAGCCAGCAGCACACCATCGCCGACTGGTCGCTGAACTGGGTGCACGGCGTCCATACGCTGTTCGACTACGACCCGGCGGCCGACGACCTGGTCCGGCACGCGCTGCCGACCGTGCGCCGCGTGCTGGACTGGTATCGGCCCTACCTCACGGATGCCGCTGATCTCGAAAGCGGGGGTGTGCTGGCCGACGTACCGGAATGGAATCTGGTCGACTGGTCGAGCATCCTGCTGACCGGCGCGAGCTCGATCCTGACCGCGCTCTGGGCGCGCGGTCTGGCCGAGTACGCGGAGATCAGCGAGGACCTCGGCAACCGGGCCGACGCCGAGTGGGCGAACGCCCTGCGGCAGCGGGTAACGGACGGCTTCGACGTCTTCTGGGACGAGCGGCGGGGAACGTACGTCGACCAGCTGGTGGACGGCCGGCAGCAGTTACCCGCCTCCCAGCTGGCCGGCGCGACGGCGATCCTCGCCGGCCTGGTCCCCGAGGACCGGGTCGACCGGGTGCTGGCCTGGATCAGCGATCCGGGCCGTCTCGTCACCCGCTCCTGGATCGGCGGTTCGGGCGGCTACGACGTCGCCAAGATCGCGGACCAGATCAAGGGAATCCAGCGGATCGACTGGGATGCCGAGAACGAGGTCGTCCGGGCCGAGCCGTTCGCCGCGTACCACGTGCACGACGCGTACCGGCTCTGCGACCGGCCCGAGCTGCTCACCGCCGCCATCCGGAAGTGGTCGGAATTCCTGGTCGATGGCTACGACACGTTCGGCGAGTGCTGGGGCTGGGGTACGCCCGTGCACGGCTGGAGCTCGACGCCGACCAAGGATCTGGTCACCGCGGTGCTCGGCGTCACTCCGGACGCGCCGGGCTTCGCCCGAGCCCGGATCGCACCGGCGTACGGGGTCGTCGCCGACTTCTCCGGCGCGGCGCCGACGCCGGCCGGCCTGATCAGTGTCGAGGTGCACGGACCGGAGGTCTCCGTGCAGAGTCCGGTCCCGTTCCGCCTCCGGCTGGCGGACGGCTCGTGGATCGACGCCGGCCCGGGTGGGTGGTCGTCGCGGTGACCCCCGATCCGGCCCCAGCCAAGTAGACGTCGGCGGATTCGGCCGCGCCACGCGGTCGGATCCGCCGATATCCTGCACGCCGAACACCGCCGACCAAGAAGGACCTGGATGCCGCCGCTCTCCGACGTCGTCGTCGTCGACCTGTCCCGCGCCCTGGCCGGGCCACACGCCACGATGATGCTTGCCGACCTCGGCGCGCGGGTGATCAAGATCGAGGCTCCTGGTCATGGCGACGACACCCGCGGCTGGGGCCCGCCGTTCGTCGGGCCGGAGGATGCGCGGGAGGCGACGTACTTCTTGTCGGCGAACCGCAACAAGGAGTCGATCGCGCTCGACCTGAAGAGCTCGGACGGCCGGGACACCCTGCTGGCCCTGGTCGACCGGGCCGACGTGCTGGTGGAGAACTTCCGGACCGGCGTACTCGACCGGCTCGGACTCGGCATCGAGTCGCTGATGGCCCGCAACCCGCGCCTGGTCGTGCTGTCGATCACCGGCTTCGGGCACGACGGGCCCGAGGGCGGCCGGTCCGGGTATGACCAGATCGCCCAGGGCGAGGCCGGCCTGATGTCGCTGACCGGATCCGGGCCGGACGATCCGCAGCGGGTCGGCGTACCGATCGCGGATCTGCTGGCCGGGATGTACGGCGCGTACGGTGTGCTCGCCGCGCTCGAGGAGCGGCACCGGACCGGCCGCGGCACCGTGGTCCGGACCTCGTTGCTGGCCGCGGTGGTCGGCGTGCACGGCTTCCAGGGCACCCGGTGGACGGTCGCCGGCGAGGTCGGCCGGGCGCAGGGCAACCATCACCCGTCGATCTGCCCGTACGGCCTGTTCCACTGCCGAGACGGCTCGGTACAGATCTCCGTCGGCAGTGAGGGGCTGTGGAAACGACTCTGCGCCGGCTTCGGGATCGACCCGGACATCGAGGGGCTGTCCACCAACCCTGCCCGGGTCGCCCGGCGCGAGCGGGTGATCGAGATCGTCGAAGCCGCGTTCGCCGGCTGGGACGCCGAACCACTGCTGGCCCGGCTGGCCGAGCTCGGCGTCCCGGCCGGGAAGGTGCGCGACCTCCGCGAGGTGTACCAGTGGGAGCAGACCGCGAGTCAGGGCCTGCTGATCGACGTCGAGCACAGCACGCTCGGCCCCATCACGCTGCCCGGGCCGCCGCTGCGCTTCTTCGCCGCGGACGGGTCAGAGGTCACCCGGCGCGACCACGAAGCGCCGCCCGTGCTGGACGAAGACTCGGCCGACATCCGGTCCTGGCTCGGTCAAGACACACGCTGAGCCTGTCGAAGCGCTGGATCGTGCCCTTCGACAGGCTCAGGGGCGCGTGATCAGGCGTCACGGAGTCTGCGGTGGCTGCCGTCCAGCCGGATGGTCAGGCGAATCGCGTCCAGATGCTCCAGCAGCGGCACGGCCACCCGTCGGGTGGTGCCGAGTGCCTGGCGCGCCTCGGACAGGGTGAAGGGTGACGGCAGCGATCGCAATGCGTCGACCGCCAGCTCGGCGGCCCGCGGATGGAGCAGGATCTCGCCCGGCAGCCGCAGTGATCAACCCCGCCCGCGCGGCCGCCGCGGTGACCTCCGGAGTCAATCCGTCCGCCACCAGCCGATCGCTGTCCGGCGCGTCGAACGGGTTCCGGTCCAGCCGGTCCCTGAGCTGGTCCAGGCCGGCCCGTACGCCGGCCGAGAACTCGGGTGTCGCCGTCGGTCTGGCGATCCGCCCGCCCGTCACCGCCAACCGGCCGGAAGATCCCGCGACCAGCGCGAGGACCAGCCCCTGTGCGGGCAAGCCGAGCTGGTGCCGGGCCGCCTCGATCGGCAGTCCCGGTTCCAACGGCCGGGCCCGATGCTCGACGTCGACCGCCTGCTCGAGCTCACTGCCCCACCGACGCCAGGCGTCCGGATCGACGATGTGCCCGGCAAGTTCGAGGAGGTCGCCCGGCAGCGGATCGCCGGGTTCGCCGAGCGCCCCGACGGCTGCCAGCTGCGCGCGGGTGGTGACCCCTCGAGACCGGACTTCCCGGCTCGGATCGGGCTCCCCGCTGAGTGCGGCCAGCTCGACGGCGCGTTGCCGGGCCGCCCCGCGAAGCCGCATCGGTTGAGGTTGGACATCGAGCACGATCACCCCGCTCGCCACCCGGCGAGACGGATCGCGCAGCACGGCTCGATCCCCGAGTTTCAGCGGCAGCGGACGGGTCAGCCGGAGCCGGCCGGTGTCGGCGCCGAACGGGCGGAGGCGGCACGGCACCGCAACGCTGCCGAGATGGAACATGAGATCTCCCGGCAGCTCACGGGGATCCAGCGATGCGAGCCGGACGTCCACCTCGTCGACCGACAGCCACGCGGCCGGGGTCACCAGCGCGTCTCCCCGGCCCACTTCGTCAGCGCCGATCTCCCGCAGATTGACCGCGACCCGGGCGACCGGGCCGACCTGCGGAACCGCCTCACCCAGACACTGCAGTCCGCGGATCCGGACGCGCCGCCCGCCCGGGAACAGCTCCAACTCGTCACCGGTCGCCAGCGCGCCCGCACCGAGGGTCCCGGTGACCACCGTGCCGCTGCCCCGGATCGTGAACGCGCGATCCACGAAGAACCGGACCCGGGCGCCGGCATCGGGAGCGGGCAGCGAGCCCACCAGCCGGTCCAGCGCGGCCCGAAGCTCGTCCAGTCCCTGCCCGGTGGTGCCGCTGACCGGAACCGCCTCTACCGAGCCGAGGCTGGTCCCGGTGAGCCGATCGACGGACTCGGCCAGCGCAGCCCCGGGATCGGCGAGATCGCTACGGGTCACGGCGACCAAGCCGTGCCGGACGTCGAGTGAGTCGAGGATCGCCACGTGCTCGGCCGTCTGCGCCCGCCAGCCCTCGTCCGCCGCCACCACCAGCAGCGCGGCAGGCACCGGGCCGGCGCCGGCGAGCATCGTCGGCACGAACCGCTCATGACCCGGTACGTCCACGAAGGAGACCACCGCACCGCTGGGCAACGTGGTCCAGCCGAAGCCGAGGTCGAGGGTCATCCCCCGCCGTTTCTCCTCCGCCAGCCGGTCCGGGTCCATGCCGGTCAGCGCGCGCATCAGCGTCGACTTGCCGTGGTCGACATGCCCGGCCGTGGCGACGACGTACACCTCGATGCTCCTGGTCGACCCACTTCTGTTCGCCCGGGTGAGGGCTCGGCGGAGGCGGACAGGAATCGAACCTGCCTGGCCCGGGTACCGGGCCACGACGGTGTTGAAGACCGCGGCGCCCACCAGGATCGCGTACGCCTCCCTGTCCCTGACGGGACGAGGACCAACGTACGGCAATCCCGGTGGGCGCCGTGTGCTTCGGTCTTGCCGACCGCGTTAGTTACCGCTGGGAATGCTGGTCAGCCAGTTCGCGTTCGGCGAGCCGATGCCGGTCACGTCGTCCCAACCCTTGCGCGATGCGTCAGCGAGGAGTCCTGGTTGAACGTCCGGACCGCTGTAGAGCAGACCGTTGCTCGAGTCGATGCCGTTGACGTAGTCGACCCGGACGTTCCCGGCATCCGGCGGTGTGCCCTTGATGTCGGTGAACGACTTGCTGCCGGCCTTCGCCTGGGCGTAGAGCACCGGGTTCAGCAGGCCGAGCCGGCCACCCGCGTGCTGGCTCGTCAGCGCGGTCATCCCGGCGAACAGCGGGCTGGCGAGGCTGGTGCCGCCGATCCGGTACTCGCTCGTAGTAGACGCCGTCCGGGAAGGTCTGGGTCTCGCCCGATCAGCATGCCGGTGGTCGGGTCGGCGTCCAGGCCGACGTCGGGCACGGCCCGGCCGGAGCCGTACTTGGCCGGCACGACGCCGTTCTGGTACGCGGGCCGGTCGAACAGCGCCGAGGTACCGCCGCCGGCGCCGTACAGGAAGCCGACGGCGGTCCAGCCGTTCTGGGCCGCGTTCAGGGAGTACTTCTCGGTGCCCCAGCCGGTCTGGAAGGCGAAGTTGCCGTCGCCGCCGATCGCCGACGGACGTGCCGCCGACCGCGGTGACGTACGGATCCGAGGTCGGGTAAGTCGGCCTGCCGGATGCCGGTGTTGGCCAGCTCGTCGCCGTTGTCACCGCTGGAGAACATGAAGCTGATGCCCTGCATCGCGCCCTGCAGGAAGACCTGCTCGTAGGCGACGATCGAGCGCCGACGACGCGGACTCCTCGACGTCACCCCACGAGTTGCGTGACGATCTGAGGCCTTGTTCTCGTCGACCACCTTGGTCAGGGTGTCCAGCAGGTCGTTGTCGAAGCAGCTGGCGGCACCGTAGTAGCGGATCGTTGGCGCTCGGGCGCCATCGCGTGCACGGCCTCGACGTCGAGGGTCTCCTCGCCGTACCAGCCCGACGGCGCCGCACGTGTCCTCACTGTTGTACGCGGCCGGCTTCACCTGGCTGAACTGCCCGGCGACGTAGCTGCCGTCACCGTGCCGCTCGGCGTAGGTGTTCGCGTCCTTCTTGATGGTCGGGGCGTTGTAGGCGTCGGTGATCGCCACCGTGACGCCCTTGCCGGTCAGGTCGGGGTCGCTGCCCTCGTACGCCGCCCGGAACTGCGGACCGGTGTAGCCGCACACCGCGTACGGCAACGTCTTGCCCTTGAACTTCGGCAGCGGGGTCTTGTAGTCGGCCTGCTTGGCTCGCCTTGATCTGGCCGTAGTAGATCGAGCACGGCCGCGCGTTGCGGAACCCGGCCGGCGGCGGCGCGACGTCGTTGTGCTTCATCTTGACCGGAGTGGTGTCCAGACCACCGATCGCCGAGACGTAGCCGGACACGGTCGCCGGCACGGTGGCCGGGGTGGTGTTGGCCTGCACCGTCTGGCCGTTGTGCTGGTAGGTGTTGATGGTCACGCCGAACGCCCGCTGCAGCGAGGCGACTGAGCCCTGTGCCGAGACGTAGCGGTGGTTGGCATCGACGCCGGTCACCATCACGTCGTTGCTACGCAGCCACGGTCGACACGGAGTGGACGGCGGCGTCGCTGGCGTCGTAGCGGGCGTGGAACTGAGCCGCGGACAGGAACTTCCGGTAGCTGCTGCTCTTCGGATCCGAGATCGAGGCGACGTCGGCCTTCAGGGCATCCACGCCGCCCTGCGGCGCGAGATAGACCTTGATCGACATCTGCTGGGAACTTCGCGCTCGACCGGTGGCATGGGCCTTGGCGACCCAGCTCGACGCTCTCTGTACCGTGTGACGCTGCGGCGCCGCCCCAGCCGGTGACCCGACGGCCACGACGACGGCCAGGGCGGCCCCGACGGCCACCCCGACTCGTACGGTTCTGGTTCTACCTGGCATGTACTCCACTCCATCCTGGATAGCGAACGTGACGAACGATAGCTACCCAAAGAATCCGTTGTTAAGGGGTACCCAAAACTCTAAGGTCACGGTTATTTCGTCCGACCGCCCGAAGATTTCCGGATTCGGGTTCCATGCCTGGTCGGCCTGGGGTTCGGATCACCGCGCCGGCGGCACGTTCTCGCGAGATCCCCCGCGGGTAGGGACGATCACCTCGTCGACCAGCCAGCGGGCGACCCCGTCCGGGTAAGGCGCGGGCAGGCTGAGCACGAGATGCCCGAAGCCCGCAACCACCGCCGCGTCGATCGCGGCACGAGTGGCCGACGGGTCGTCGTAGGAGACGCCGACATTGGTCGATCGAACGATCGCGGCGGGGTCGCGCCCGATCTCGGCGCAGTAGCGGTCCAGCAGGGCACTCCGCGACGCGGCGTCGTCGATGTCGATCCCGGCCACGTTCCAGAGGTCGGCATGCTCGGCCACGACCCGCAGCGTCCGGGCGGCGCGACCGCCGATCATGATCGGCGGATGCGGCCGCTGGAGCGGCTTCGGGTTGCCGAACGCGCCGCTCAGTCGGACGTGACTGCCCTCGTAGTCGAACGGCTCGGTCTCGGTCCACAGCCGCTTGATCACGGTGCAGGCCTCGGCCAGCGCGTCCACCGAGTCGCCGAAGTCGTCGTACGGCAGACCGTGCGCGTCGTACTCCTCGCGGGCCCAGGGCAGACTCGGCCGAGATCCGGCGCCGATCCCGAAGACCAGCCGGCCCCCGGAGACGATGTCGACCGTGGTCGCGATCTTCGCCAGCAGCGCCGGCGGCCGGATCCGGTTGCTCGTGACGAGCAGCCCGAGCCGGAGTCTGCTGGTCTGCCCGGCCAGCGCGGCCAGCAGCGTCCAGCCCTCGAAGATCGGCCCGCGCCGGTCGCCCCCGATCGGCAGCAGATGGTCGAACAGCCAGGCGTGCTCGATCTCGGGCAGCTCGTCGGCCTCCAGCCAGACCCGCTGGATGTCGGCGTAATCGACCTGCTGAGGCGCGGTGACGATCCCGAAGCTCACCTGCACGGCGCTCACTCCCCCGGATGGCCTTCTCCCGAATGATGGGCCTGCCACTGCCGGACCCAGGATCGACCGTAGTCGTTGCCGTGCGGGGTCCGCAGCACGGTATGGATGTGGAACGGCTTCGGTACGTCGTAGTCGAGGAACACGCCGCAGTGGTGGTCCAACTCGGCGATGATCACCGGCGACTGGACCCGGACGTAGAACACGTCGCCGGGCTGCCAGCCGCCGATCCAGCAGACCCAGGTCTCGTCCAGGTGGTCGGCGATCTCCCGCATCCGGGCCCGTCGGGGACCCGGCGGAAGCAGCGCCACGAACTCGGTACAGAACGCGAGCACGGCCGCCCTGGCATCGGCCGAGAGTTCCTCAGCCGGCACGCCCTCGACCGGGATCACCCGATTGTCCTGGAACGCACCGGCCAGGTGCCGCTCGTCGCCGGGGTGTACGCGGCCCGGCGGCATCGCCGGATCGACCAGTTCCGAGTAGAGCACCGCGCGCGACCGTTGCTCCGCGGTGAGTCCGTCGGCGATCAGCCGGGCCAGCCGGATCCGTTCAGCGAAATGGCCGCCGCCGGCCGACGGGCCCTCGTCGATCGCATCGGGCTCCGCACCGAGAAAAACCGGTCCGAGTGCCATCCGGCCGTCGACGACGAGGCAGTTCACCGCGCAGTGGTGACCGAACAGCTGCCAGCCCCAGGGCGCGACCGGGTCCGGATCGCCGTACAGCGCGACGTTGTAGCTGAACTCGTTGAGAATCGACGCCAGATCGACCACCTCGCCGAGGAAGCCGTTGATCACCATCATCCGGTGCACCAGCTCGAAACCTTCCGCGCTGAGCGAAGCCCGGACCAGGTCGAGCGCGGCTGCCCTGACGGCGGGTGGCTGGAACTCCAGCCGCAGCCCGGTGTCGAACTGCAGGAACTCCGGGTTGGCCCAGGTCTGCCACTCGACCGCATCGACCGGGTGGCTGATCTTGGCCCGCGCCTCGTCGTCGAGCAGCGCCAGCAGCCGGTCTGCCGCGGTGATCATCTGGGCCACCGGCACGGCCTCGCCCGGCCGCGCCGGCTTCAGCGGAAAGAGCCCCGGGCGGATCGTTCCGTCCTCGGTGATCCCCCGGAACTCGTTGCGGTACAGGGGTTTCCAGCCCTCGATCAGGCCACCGGTGAACCGATCGCGGTGGGCGGCCTCGCGATACGCGTACGCGTCCAAGCCGCGGATCTCCGCGAGCCGGGGATGATCATGGGGGAACAGGAACTGCCGGAAGCTCTCCGCTGTCATGATCGCGACTCCGCCTGATATAGATGGTCACCATGGCGACCCGGGTGGTGGGACTGCAAAGCACCGACGGCTCGGTATCGGTCGGTGCCCTGACCGACGACGGCGCCGAGATTGCCGTCATCGCCGGTCTGCACGAGTTCTGGAGCCGGCCGGCCGCGCTGCTGGCTGCCGAGGCCGCCGGACCGGCGGTCCGGCTGGGCGATGTGACGCTCGTCCCGCCCGTGCTGCCGGGTGCCCGGGTGATCTGTATCGGGCTGAACTATCTGAAGCACGTGGCCGAAGGCTCGTACGCCGAGGCCGGCGTTCCGGAGTACCCGACGCTCTTCGCCCGCTGGACCGCGTCGCTGACCGTTGGCGGGGTCGGCGTTCCGGTGCCGCCGGACGAGGACGGTCTGGACTGGGAGGGCGAGGTGATGGCGTACGTCGGCCGCACCCTGGTCGACGCGACGCCGGACGAGGCTCTGGACGCAGTGATCGGCTACTCCACGTTCAACGACCTGACCGCCCGACGAGCCCAGAAGCTCACCTCGCAATGGATCCTGGGCAAGAACGCCGACCGCTCCGGGCCGCTCGGCCCCATCGTGGCGGCCGGCGAGGTGGGCGACCTGCGTGACGGACTGGGGGTGCAGACCCGGGTCAACGGCAGCGTCGTGCAGGACGGCCGGACCGATGAGATGGTCTACACCGTCGGCGACACACTGGCGCTGATCTCGCGGACCTTGACTCTGCGACCGGGCGATCTGCTGGCGACCGGAACCCCGTCCGGGGTCGGCTACTCCCGTACGCCACCCTGGCTGCTCCAACCCGGCGACGTGGTCGAGGTCGAGGTGGACCGGCTCGGTGTGCTGAGCACGCCGATCGTCGGCGGCTCCGCCCGACTGGGCTGACCCGGACCTCGTCACGCGACGCCGCCCGACGCGCGGCACACGGCGGCGGCGAGGGCGGCCGGATCGCTCCCCCGCCACGCCACGTGCTGGTCGGGCCGGACCAGCAGCAGCGGAGCCTGCCAGAGCTCACGTGCCGCCACCGGCAGCTCCACCGACCGCACCGACACCGGCACCGGCCCGGCGACCACGTCCGCCACCCGGTCTTCGTGGATGCCAGCTGCGGCGTCCACCAAGACCGTGAATCCTCGGCCCAGTAGGTCGTACAGCGAGGTGGCGTTGTCCAACCAAAAGTGCGGCAGCAGACAGCCGGGCACCGTCGACGGTCGGTAGTGGATCGGGTCCCTGGGTGGGGCTGTTCCGTCGCCGATGATCAACGGGGTCAAGGCGTAGTCGTAACCGAGCACCAGACCGAGTGAGTGGAACTCGGATTCCTTGACCCGCAGGGCATCTGCCGCATCGGCCCGGGCGCGCTCCCCCGACCCGTCGTCGGCGTCGAGCGCCGGATCCATCAGATCGTCGGCCAGTACGCTGCCGTTGGCCTCCGCCTCGTCGACGGTACGCCGGGCCACCGGACGTCGCTCGGCCTGATAGCTGTCGAGCAGCTCGGGGCCGGCCCAACCGTCGATCGTCGCCGCCAGTTTCCAGGCCAGGTTGGCTGCGTCGCCGATGCAGGTGTTGAAGCCGTGACCACCCCACGGCGGGTTGGCGTGCGCGGCATCACCGACCAGGAAGACATTGCCCACCCGATACGTCGGCGAGAGCAGCATCCTGGCCGTCCACGGATCCTCGGCCAGCACGTGGACGTCGACCTCGGCGCCGATCATCGACCGGACGATGTCGGCCGACGACACCCCGGCGAACTGCGGCGCGTCGGGTCGGTACCCCTGGACGATCGCCCACCACAGACCGTCAAGGTCGAGCGGGCCGATCATCCCGGCGTACGTCCGCCCGACCACCCAGTACTGGACCGCGGGATCGAGCCGAACCCGATCGGCCAGGCCCGCGGACCGGAACAGCACACCCAGGTTGGACTTCGCCGCCGAGCTGCCCTCCAGTCGGACACCCAGACCCCTTGCGGACGGTCGACGTCACGCCGTCGGCGCCCACCAGGAACCGCGCTCTGATGGTGTGCTCGACCCCGGCCGCATCCGCGACGACCGCCTCCACCCCGTCGCCGCTATCGATCGCCCGGACGAACGACCAGCCGATCGCGAGGCAGCTTCGATCGCTGCGCCGCACGGCCTTCCGCAGGACCTGCTCCACGACCGGCTGGGCCACCTGTTGCCCGGCCTCAGGCTGGGGCTCGTACCTGCCGGTCTGCAGCTGGAACGCATTCCGGAACCGGATGAGCTCATGGCCGACCAACGAGGTCGCGAACATCACGCAGTCGGCGTAGTCGGTCGACAACGGGGCGGCGGCCCGGAGCTCGTCGGCCAGCCCGAGTCGGCGCAGGTGGGTCATCGTCCGGGCATTGGTGGTCTTTGCGCGCGGGTGCAACCAGTCCAGCTCGACCCGCGGCTCCACCACCAGCGACCGAACACCTCGATCGGCGAGGTCGGCGGCCAGGAACAGCCCGCTCGGCCCGCCGCCGGCGATCAGCACCTCGACGTCGGAAGGCAGCGGCACCGACTCCGCGTCAGCGATCGGGCCAGAGGACGCCGGGTTGACAGCGGACGCAGGGTTGACAGCGGACATCGGCGGCCTCCCAGGTCGTGGATCGGTGGTCCGAATATGGCCGATCTCTGCCACTCGATGAACCATCTATGCCGTTCAGCGGCAAGGCTCTCGAGACTGGACCGGTCGCTTGCCGTTGAATGGCAAGCGATGCGGGTCCAGAACTCCCGTTCTGCTGAACTTCCCGCACCAGTGACCGAGTGGCCGGCAACCGGGGAGGCGAGTCGTGACCGAGTCGAGCGTGCGCCGCGGCGGTCGGCAGCCGAACGGCGCCCCGGTGGTCGACCGGGCACTCGCCCTTCTCGACTGCTTCGACGCCGACCGGCGCTATCTCACCCTGGCCGAGCTCAGCCGGCGCAGCGGCATCCCGGCGAGCAGCGCCCTGCGCCTCGCCAACCGACTGGTCGCCTGGGGTGCCCTGGAACGCACCGTCGACGGGACGTTCTGCATCGGCATCCGGCTGTTCGAGATCGGCTCGCTCGCCCCGCGTGGACGCAACCTCCGCGACATCGCGTTGCCGTTCATGGGCGACCTCGCCGACGCCACCCGGCAGCACGTGCTGCTGGCGGTTCGGGCCGACGACGAGGCGATCCTGGTCGAGCGGTTGTCCGGCCAACGAGCCATTCCCACCCTGTACGAGGTCGGCGGCCGGATGCCGTTGCACTCGACCGGCGTCGGTCTGGTCCTGCTCGCATTCGCCGATCAGGCCTTCCGTGAGCAGTATCTGTCCCGGCCACTCACCCGCGAACCCGAGCACACCCCGGTCGACCGCGGCGCGCTGGAACGAACCCTGGCGGAGGCCCGCAGGCAGCGCAGTGTGGTCTTCCACCGGCTGGTCCCGTCGGAGATCCTCAGTGTCGCCGTGCCGGTGCTGAGTGCCGACGACACGGTCCTCGCCGGTCTGTCCGTCGTCGTTCCGGAGACGCAGATGGATCCCCGGCTGGTCGTTCCGGCCCTGCATACGGCGGCGCGAGCGATTGCCCGCGCCTTCGGCGCACGCCGTCCCGACCGACGGATCGAACGCGCCTGATCGACCAGCCCCCAGCCATCCAGCCCCAGCCATCCAGCCCCAGCCATCCAGCTCCTGCCATCGAGCATGAGCAAAGGAGCCCATCTTGTCCACCTCACCCCTCCAGGGAGCGACCGCCGCCGAAGAGTCCGAGCTCGAGGCGGCCGCCGTCCAGCACGAACCGCCCGGCGGTTGGAGCAATCCCGGCGGACTGTTCCTCGCCTTTCTGGCGATCGCCGCGGTCGGCGCGAACATGGCCATCCTGGTCGCCGCGATTCTCACCCTGTCCCTGAAGTCGGCCGCCATCGACCCGGCCAACCAGACCACCACACTGTCGATCATCGTCGGCGTGTCCGGGCTGTTCGCGCTGATCGGCTACCCGGTCTTCGGCCGGCTCAGTGACCGCTGCTCGTCACGGCTCGGCCGCCGCAAGCCGTTCCTGTTGATCGGCGCGGTGCTGATCGCGATCGGCGCGGTCGCTACGCTCCTCGGCCAGACCACGCTCGCGCTCACCGCGGCGCACGTGATCACCACGCTCGGTGGCACCGCCACCATCGTCGCGGCGACGTCCACCATCCCGGATCAGTTCGCCCCGGAACGCCGCGGTATCGTCCTCGGCGATCGTCGGTCTCGGCGCGCCGGTCGGCGCCCTGGTCGGACTGTTCATCGCCCAGGCCGTCGCCCCGAACCTGGCGCCGATGATCCTGATCCCCGCTGCGCTGGCCACCGTCGGCATCCTCGCCTTCGCCCTGGTCCTGAAGGACCGCCGGCTGGACAAGGCGGACCGGCCACGCTTCGAGCTGCGCGACTTCCTGGCCACGTTCTGGGTGAACCCGGCCAAGCATCCGAACTTCGCGTGGGCCTGGTGGAGCCGGCTGCTGATCTTCTTCGGCGTGGCGGCTGTGAACGCGTACCAGGCTTTCTACCTGATCATCGTGCTGCACGTGCCGGCCGCCGACGTGGCCACCAAGATCTTCCTGGCAACGCTGGTGCTGACAGGCATCTCGCTGATCTTCGCTCCACTGGTCGCGAAGATCTCGGATCGGATCGGCCGTCGGAAGCCGTTCGTGATCGGCGCCGCGCTGATCTTCGCGACCGGTCTCGTGCTGGTCGCAATGGCGCAGAGCTACTCCTCGTTCCTGCTCGCCATCGCGGTGATCGGCCTCGGCCAGGGCGTCTACTTCGCCGTCGACCTCGCCCTGGTCACCCAGGTGCTGCCCGACGCGCGGAACGCCGCCAAGGATCTCGGGATCATGAACCTGGCCAACAATCTGCCGTCCTCGATCGTTCCCGCGATCGCTCCGGCGCTGCTCGCCATCGGCGCTTCCGCCACCCAACCGCAGAACTTCTCGGCGCTGTTCCTGGCGGGGGCGGTCGCCGGTCTGATCGGCGCCGCGTTCATCGTGCCCATCCGCAAGGTGCGCTAGCCGGTCAGTGGTTGCGCCCGGAGGTTCGTCGAGGGTCCGGCGGCGTCTGGGTGGATGCTCCACAAGGCCGCGGAGGAGGTCGTAGCGGTGTTCTACGGACGACGACGCGAACGAAGCGGAGCGCCGCCCAGGCGGCGCTGGTCCCGACGAACTTCCGGGCGTGACCACCAGCCGTCTCATGGGGGGCCGGGAGCCTTCAGGCAGGCGGGGCCACCTCGTTGACGGCGTTGATCCCGTTCAGCGTCCGCGGGTAGCCGATGAACGGCAACAGCTGGGTGATCACCTCGATCAACCGAGCGTTCCCACGTTGAGATTCCCGCGGATGTGACCCTTCACCTGCGGGTCGCAGCCGCCGAGTGCCATCAGGAAGGAGAACGTGATCAGCTCGCGAGTGGCCAGGTCCAGTCCTGTCCGGGTCAGGTGATCGCCGAAGCAGTTCCCGGACAGCCGATCTCGTCCTCGGTCAGCCGGATGTCGAGTGCGGCAACGGCATCGGCCAGGTGATGTGACTTGGTGGCCCCGACCATCGGCGCGCTGACCACCGGGTTCTTCGGCACCCAGGCCAGCGCGACCTGGGCCATCGAGACACCGCGGTCGGCCGCGATCCGCTCGACGGCGCCGATGATCTCGGCGTTGCCGTCGCCGAAGAAGCGCTTACCGACCGGATCGATGTCTCCTCGGGTGGTGTGATGATCGCCGTACGGTCGGGCCAGCCGGCCCTTCGCGAGAGGGCTCCACGGGATGGCCCCGACGCGGGAGTCAGCAAGCAGGCCAAACATCTCGCGTTCCTCCTCGCGCTGCAGCAGGTTGTAGAGATCCTGCATGGACACGAACTTCGTCCATCCGCCCAGCTCGGCGGCGTGCTGCATCTTGGCGAACTGCCACGCCCACATCGACGATGCGCCCAGACAGCGGACCTTGCCGGCCTTCACCACGTCGTGCAACGCCTCCATGGTCTCCTCGACGCGCGTGTCCGGGTCGAACCGGTGGATCTGGTACAGGTCGACGTAGTCGGTGCCGAGCCTGGTCAGCGATGCGTCGATCTGCTCCATCACCGCCTTCCGGGACAACCCGGAACCGCCCGGACCGTCGTGCATCGGGAAGTGCAGCTTGGTGGCCAGCACGACATCCTCGCGCCGGGAGTACGTCGTGATCGCCTTCCCGACGATCTCCTCCGAACTCCCTTGCCGATAGACGTTCGCCGTGTCCCAGAAGGTGATCCCGAGCTCGACGGCCCCGGCGAAGAACGGCCCGGCCTCTTCCTCACTCAGCGACCATCGCTGAACCCACGATGCTCGCCGAAGCTC
>CAVOZV010000009.1:0-213278 GCA_963701355.1 uncultured Actinomycetota bacterium
GCGCCGCGGCGGAGCGCAGGCGATGCAAGATCGTTGCCGCGCTGCTTGATCTCGACGGGTTGGCAACGATGCGTCTGACTCGGTCTTTCCACGCCTGCCAGCCCGCCCACCACTCGCCGGCCAACGTCAGCCGTTGCTCGGGGCCTCCAGCGAGCTCGTCGATGCTAATCCCAAGTTCCTTGGCCATCGCCTTCGCGACAGGGAGGGTTGGCTGGGCCTCTCCCGCCTCGTATCGACGGATCTGCCGTTTGTCGACGCCGATGGCGGCCGCGAGGTTAGCCTGTGGTAGGCCAAGGGTTGCGCGTCGCTGCTTGAGCACCTCTGCCATGTCCACGCCCGACCACCTCCTCCGAGGACGTTTCTGTCAACTGAGGGTGCACAGAACTTCCTCCTGGTGCAGCATACTGGTAGTCCTTGCATCGGACTCAATCTGCCTCTATAGTGCTGTTTGCGTCCTCTGTTGGGAGGATGCTTCCCCTACATCACCCGAGATCGGGTGCATGTGCAGCTGAAGGAGTCTTCATGGCAATCGAGCTCGAGCTGGTGTCCGCGGTGGCGTTGGTGATTGGAGAGGTGCGAGAGGAGCCTACGAGGGTCGTGGTGATGCGCGTAGGGAGACGGGTCGGGCGACGGATGCGGAGGGCCGGCCGGTGTCGGCGGTATCGGCGGTGGTGATCGCTGGCCCTGGGTCTGCTGGGTGATGCTCAGGTGTCGTTGCCGGATGTGCAGATGACCGGGCTGGGCAGCCGGGTGCGGCGATCCGGCTGGAGGGCCGGCTGTCGGTGCGCCTCTCGGGTCGGGAGTACGGCGGGATCGGTGCGTCCGTGACCGGTGAGCGGTTGACTCCGCTCGGGAGCTTTGTGGAGTGGACGTTCGCGGCGGCGAACGGAAAGAAGCCGACCGAGGCTCGGCCGTCGTGATCTTGGCCGCGGGTTGCCGGAGCTGGACGGGCACGGTGGATGGGCCGTGGGGTGTGTCGGTCCGGTACGACTGCCGTGCCGATGACGCCGAGGAGGCCCGGTTGATCATCTCCGAGCGGGCACACCGGCCGCCGGTTGACGTGCGTGGCCTGCCCGGACCTGCGGTGTGTTCGCGCCGCTGGGAGGTGGTGACCTCCCGGTGGACGCCCGCCGTCGTGGGAACGGAAGATGACGCCTATCCCGGTCTGGGCTTGTTGTTCGCGGGGGTCGACCGGCGGGAACGGGCCGCGTTGGAACAGGCGCAGAGGCCCTGGGTAGTGCGGTACGGGGCGGCGGATCGGGCGGTGCCGTGTCTGGTGCCGGGCCCGAACCTGTGGCTGTCCGACGACGCGATGGAGCGCCAGGTGGCGGTCCGTCGTTGTGAGTCGTGTCCGGTGATCACCGAGTGCGGGGCGATCGCGACCGCGGTCCCGTCCCAGGCCTGGGGAGTGTTCGGTGGCCGTGACTACAGCCACCGTGACCGAGCTGGCTGAGCTTCGCCAGCTCGGTGCGCAGCAGTGCCGGGCCGATTGGCGCTGCGGCGCGGGTAAAGCGTGACGAGCTGCTGGTCGAGTTTGGCCGGAGTCGACGCTGGTCGTCCAGGCAGTTGGCCGATGCGGCCGGGGTCGGGGTCAGCCAGTGTCTCGCCTGTGGGCCCGGCGCGGCGTGGCCCGGCAACGCACGGAGGCCGAGGTGGCGGAGTTGACCCGGCGGAACGGGCCACGGCTGCGTGAGCTGCGCGCGATCGGTCGATCCCCTACGGCCCGCACGGGGACGCTACCCGACTGCGGCGGGACGTGCTGCTGGCCGAGGTGTGGGAAACCGACCGGGAGTTTTGGACGGTGAAACGGCTGGCCTGGATGGCCGGGGTGCTCGTCGAGGCGGATCGGACGCGATCCGCCGGGCCCGGGACTGCGACCTGCCCACACACGGGCAGCCCCCACCGCAACGATCGGGTGAGTCGTGGGCTGAGCGCAGCGACCGGTACCGGGCGGAGGCGGCCGCGTCGGACGATCCGCGGGTGGCGCTGCTGCTCGGCCTGGTGCGGCGAGCTGGCCGGCCTGCAGGGGCCCGCGGACCGGGCGTCGCTGATCAAAGACCGCAACGAGTTGGCGGCCCGCTGTGGGCCGAGGACCCACGGTTGTGGTCGGTGACACGGCTGGCCGCGGTGATCCGCGCCAGTTCACCACGATCCACTGGCGCCTGCTCGCGACGGCGCCGGCACGAACAGCGCGGGAAGCAGGTGCGCGATGAGCGACCGGAAGGAGCACGCGATGGAACCGCTGATGTCCACGCCGGCGGAGGCTGCCGCCCTGCTCGGCGTCACACGGGCTCGGGTGTATCGGCTGATCCGCGACAGCGAACTGGCCAGTGTCCGGATCCGTCGGTGTCGCCGGCTGCCGGTGGCCGCCGTGTTGGACTACCAGTCGAACCTCGCTGCGCAGTCAGAGGACGTGCCGAGCGCGCCGACTTCCCCGCGCCGCGACCCGGCCCCAATCAGGCGCGAATCGCGGCCACATGCCTCCGCGGGCGCGGTGCTGCCGTGAGCCGGGTGCAGCTGTTGCCGATGGTCTGGGCAGACGGTCCGGGTGGGCGTGGCCGAGACGCGGTGGTGGTTGGGTGGTGCCTGGCGGTTCCTGCGGACGGCTCCGCGGCGGTGCGGTCGGCTGGCTGGTCGGCATCACCGGGGCGTGCTGGTTGGACGCCTGGACGATCCTGGCCGGCCTGGTCACCGTCGTTCTGGTGCCGGCGCTGTGGGCACGGATCGGACCCCGGTCCTACAACCGGCGGATCGCGGTGCCGTTGTGGCGGCATCGGATGCTCCGGTCGACCCGCAAGGGATGGGTGGAGCTGATGGAGGCCGCCGGCCTGTCCCGCCACAGCCGTGACCGGGACGGGTCCAGTGTGGTCCAGGTGCCCAGGCTGAGCCGACTGCGCTGGGAGTCCGGAGACGTGTTGGTCGGGCAGCCGCAGCTGCTGCGCGCCCAGACGGTGACCGACGTGACCGCGGTCGCGGAACGGCTCCGGGTCGATGTCGGCTCCCGGCAGATCCGGATCGTCCCCAACCCGGCGATGACCGGATGCGAAATCCGGTGGTTGTTCACCGACCCCCTCGCCACACCGATCCTCGCGACCGTGCCGCAACTGCCGACCACCCTGCCGAGACTGGACCGGCTGCGGCTCGGTGTGACCGAGGACGGCGGGCCCTTCTACCGCGACACGAAGGTCTCGACCCTGGTCGCCGGCGCGTCCGGGACCGGGAAGGCCGGCGACATGTGGTCGGTGTTGTGCGAGCTGGGGCCGGCGATCGGCTGCGGTCTGGTCCAGGTCCACGGCATCGATTTGAAGGGCGGCGCGGAGCAGGCCATGGGTCCGGAACTGTTCACCCGTTCCGCCACGAACCCCGCCGACGCCGTGCTCCTGCTGGAGGACGCGGTGGCGGGCATGCTGGCCCGGGCCGAGGCGATGGCGGGCCGGGTCCGGCTCCACACCGCCACGATTGCCGAGCCGTTGGTGTTGGTGCTGATCGATGAGCTGGCCATGTTGACCGGCTATCTGACCGACCGGGACCTGTCGAAACGGGCCGATGCGGCGCTGCGGTCGCTGCTCGCCCTGGGCCGTGCCCTGCGTATCTGGTGTACGGGTACGTGCAGGACCCGCGCAAGGACACCGTGCCGATGCGGCACCTGTTCAACCAGGCCACCGCCTATCGGCTCCGCGAACGCGAAGAAGCGGCCATGGTGTTCTCCGACGGCGTGGTCGCGGCCGGTGTCGAACCGCACAAGATCCCCCTCGACAGCAAAGGCGTCTGCTACGCCATGGACGAGGACGGTGTGATCCGTCGCTGCCGGACCAGTTACGTCACCGACGAGCAGATCCGTCAGCTCGCGGCCCGGTTCCCCGCCCGATCCAGATCCCGCTCACCCGGCCGGAACCCGTCGAGCCGGCCGGGTCCGGTGGTCCGGCGTCGCGAACTCCACGAGCGACGCGGTCGAGGAGGGACACGTGAACGGCGTCCCGGTCGATCCGCGGATGATCATGACGCGGGTGGCGGAGCATCGCCGGCTGTCGCTGCGGGCGTTGATCTTGGACACGCTGGACAGTGACCTGTTGGCATTGTGGGATCCGTTTCTGCAGTCCGCCGATCTGATCGCCGAAGCGCTCGGTTGTCCGTGTGGTGGCGAGGTCGAGCAGCGGTGTCCGCGGGTCGAGCTGTGCCTCCCGTTGGCGTTGTGGTTGGACGATTCCCGGCCGTGGGTGGCGGGCAAGTCCCGCACGCTGCGGGTCGCGATCTACCAGGAGTACCGGCTCCAGGCCGCGGCGATGAACGCGTGGATCGCGCAGGTGGAACCGGTCGTCGTCGCCGAGGTCGAGCTGCTCACCGGCGATGGGACGGCCGGCTGATGTTGGTGGTCGACGCGTTACCGGTGCCGGTCCGACAGGAAGTCTCGACACGGCTCGCCCGGGGTGATCTTGGTCGGTGGCTGGCCCAGGTGGAGCAGGTCGGTCACTGCGCCCGCCCGATCCGGCTCAGCGGCTGTTGCGACACGATCAATCCGGTCACCGGTGAGGTTCTGTCCTCATACCGTTCGAGCAGCGAGCCGGACCGGGTGACGTATCTGCGGTGCAAGAACCGGCGCCGGGCAGTGTGTGAGCCGTGTTCGTTCCAGTACCAGGGCGACGTCTACCACCTGATCATGGCCGGCGCGGCGGGCGGCATGAAGGACGTGCCCGCTGACGTGGTGACGCATCCGCTGGTGTTCGCCACGTTTACCGCGCCGTCGTTCGGGCTGGTCCATGCCGCGAAGAAGCCGGGTGCCCGGGGCACTCTGCGGTGTCGACCCGCAGGTCGGGTCGAGGCCGGCAGCTGTGCCGACACGGCCGGCCCCGGTGGTGCATGGCAACCCATCAACATACCGATCCCGCGTCGGGCAGCCGCTGTGTGAGGAGTGCTACGACTACTCCGGCCATCTGGTGTGGCAGTGGTACGCGCCGGAGCTGTGGCGACGGTTCACCATCGGGCTGCGCCGGCAGCTCGCCCAGCAGCTCGGCATCGCCGAGACCGCGTGCCGGGCCTGGTGCGGGTGCAGTTCGCGAAGGTGGCCGAGTTCCAACGCCGCGGCGTCGTCCACTTCCACGCCCTGATCCGGCTCGACGGCCCACCCACCGCCGACCGATCCGTATCCGCTCCGCCCGGGTCGGATCTCGGGGCTGACGTACTGGCCGATCTGATCGATGCAGGCCGCCGGTCAGGTCGCCTGCGACGCCGCCCCGGTCGACGCCGCGGACACGAGTTCGCCGGCTTGATTCGGCGCCCAGATCGACGTCCGTGCCGTCCACGACGAGGCCGACCGGGATGACACGGCCGGCGGTAGCGCTGCACCCGGAGACGGTCGCCGCGTATGTCGCGAAGTACGCCACCAAGGCCGCCGCCGATCTCGGTGCCGGCGGACCGCACGAGTCCGCATCTACGCCGACTCGGAGGTCGACTGAGCCGATGTGGCTGTCCGGGCCGCGTATCGCCGGCCAGACCGGGCCGGACGCTCCGTACAAGGGCTGGCGACGCTGGGCGGACATGCTCGGCTTCCGCGGCCACTTCGCGTCCAAGTCCCGCCGCTACTCCACCACCCTCGGGCCGGCTCCGGCAGGCCCGGCGTGATCACGTCCGCCGCCAGACCCGGGAACGGCAGCAGCGGCCCGCGGAGTGGGCCGACCACGACGCCAGGACCTCGACGCAGACCTGGAGCCCACGCTGGTGGTCGGGTCGTGGCGGTTCGCCGGGATCGGCTGGCTCACCAACGGAGACGCCGCCCTCGCCGCCGCGTCCGCTGCCCGGGCCCGCGATGACTGACCCGCGCCTGGCGTGTTCCGACGTGACGCGGACTGGTGAAGCCGACCACAGCTCGGCCTCCCCCGATAACCAGCCCGCCCTTGGTCGCAGGACCGGTTGTCAAGGGTGAGCGCAGCGAATCACGCAGTGACGACGCAGGCGCCCTTGACGACCGGGCCGGAGACCCAACCATCCAAATCGGGGGAGGCCAGCACCGCAACCACGCAGAGAGGCGAAGTCATGGCTGACACCCGAGTTCGACCGGCAGTCGTGCCGGTGCTGTACGACGTCGACGAGGCCGCCGAGGCGCTGCGGCTCAGTCGTTCATTGCTGTACGAGCTGATCCGGTCCGGTCAGCTGCGAACCGTCAAGGCTGGTCGACGTCGACTCGTCCCGGTCTCCGCGCTGGCTGAGTACGTTGCTTCGCTGGATGGTGCAGCATGACCGAGCGTCGATCCCGTGGTGACGGCGGGCTCCATTGGGACGAGAAGCGGCAGCGCTGGATCGCGACGGCGACTGTCGGCTATGACGGCCGGGGCAAGCGGATCGTCCGTCGAGGCTCAGGTCGAAACAAGACCGAGGCGAAGGACAAGCTGAAGCAGATCCTCCGTGATCACGAGAATGGGTTCGCTCGCGGCCGCGACGGCTACACCGTGGCCCAGGCGGTCGACGACTGGCTGGCGTTCGGCCTCGGCCGTCAGTCCGTTGCGACGGTCTCCGAAGTACAAGATCCTGTGCTCGACGCACATCGTGCCGCAGCTCGGCGCTCGCAAGCTCCGCGACCTGACCGCTCGTGAGGTCGATGCCTGGTTGGCCGGCCTGGCGTCGAAGTTGAGCACGGAGACGCTGCACCGCACCCATGCCTGCCTCAACCGGGCGGTTCGTCGCGCGATGGCCCGCGATCTGGTGCGGCGGAACGTGGTCGAGCTGGCGGAGGTTCCGACGGGTCGCGACGGTCGGCCGTCGAAGTCACTGACTCCCGAGCAGGTCGACGCCGTGCTGACCAAGACCGCGCCGGATCGGATGCATAACTACATCGTCTTGTCGCTGCTGACCGGCGGCCGGACGGAGGAGCTGCGCGCGCTGCGGTGGGATCACGTCCACCTGGACGGCTATCCCGAACCACGTCCCTCCGCTGCCGCCGTACGTCGAGGTCTGGCGGTCGGTGCGCATCGGTGGCGACACGAAGACCCGCCGGTCCCGGCGGACGCTCGCACTCCCGGCCCGCTGTGTCGATGCGCTGCGGAAGCAGAGGGCACTGCAGGCAGCCGACAAGCTGGCGGCCGGCGAGGACTGGCAGGACACCGGCCTGGTCTTCACAACCAAGCTCGGGACGGCGATGGATGCCGCCAACGTGCGGCGCGACTTCCGGCGCGCGCTGAAGCTGGTACCCGGTCTCGATCCGGACGAGTGGACTCCGCGGGAGCTGCGGCACTCGTTCGTCTCCGTGCTGTCGGACGCCGGCGTGCCGCTGGAGGAGATCTCGCGACTCGTCGGGCACAGCGGCACGACGGTGACCGAGCTGGTCTACCGGCACCAGCTCAAGCCCGTGATCCAGACCGGTGCGACGGTGATGGATCAGCTGTTCGGGAGCACGCGGTGAGGGCCCATCGACGGGCTCAGGGCACCGACGACCAGGGTCGTTGTCACGCAGTTAGTCACTCAGGTCATCGTGCCTGAGGACCCGCGTTCAATGGTGTTTGACCTGGTCAGATGGGTGGGCCTAAGTGGACTTGAACCACTGACCTCTGCCTTATCAGGGCAGCGCTCTAACCGACTGAGCTATAGGCCCGCTGGTGCGCCTCGCCGCCTGCGCTTGGCGACGGGCACGAGGAGCAAGGCTAGCCGATCATCCGGGCAGGGTCCAAGTTCGAATCCCCCGCCTGCGGACCGCGCGGGCTTCAGTGGCCGATATGCGACCGTAGTCGGCCGAAGTGACCACTGGGGCGAGGTGCGTCAGTCTTCGGCGAGGGTGATCTCCAGACCGCCGAGCATGGTGGCGGCCAGGTTGTAGAGGAACGAGCCCAGGGTCGCCAGCGCGGTGAAGATGATGACGTCGACGCAGGCCAGCAGGGCGGCCACGCCGAGCACCTTCTGGGTGTTGATGTATTCCTCGATCCGGAACGGGGTGGTGTCGTTCGGAGTCGAGATGACACTCTTCACGATGTCGTTCACCGAGCTGAACAGGCCGGACGAGCCGATCACGGTCCAGACGACGTACACCGCGACGACCAGCATGATGCCGGCGGCGATCGAGAACAGGAACGAGGTCTTCATCACCGACCACGGATCCAGCCGGGACAGCCGGAGGCGTGCCTTCCGGGTCCGGTGCGGCGTACCGGCCTTCGGCTTCGGGGCAGGGGTCTGAAGAGTCTCGTACGCCTGGGGGAAGTCCGGCGCGGTCTGCTGGCCCTCCACCACCGGAATCACCGCCGTCTGCGGACCGGTCGGCGGGCCGGCCAGCTCGGACGGCTCAGGCGCGGGAGCCCAGGGGCTGGCCGGCGGCAGCGGGCTGCCCACCGAGTCTTCTCGGGCCACCACCGGTCTGCGCGGTCGGCGCCTCCACGTCAGGGATCGCTCCGCTTGGCGCCAGAGTCTGCGGCGCGGGGGGCCCGGCCAGAGCCTCAGGCGCGGGGACCTCGGTCGCAGCCTGCGGTGCCGGCGCGGCTTCGGACTCCTGGTCCGGCGACGTTACCGGCTGCTCATCAGACCCGACCGCCACAGCAGTCGCGGAACCGCCGGCAGCGGCCGAGGACGCCCACAACCTCTCGGCGGCCTGGCTGTCGGTCTCCGCGGCGGTCGCCTCGTCGCGTCCGGTCAGTTTCGCCGTGAAATCGGTCCACCGCTCCTTGAGCGGCTTCTTCGACCGGGACGCCACCGGCTCCCAGGTCGGCGCCGCCTGGCCGCCGTCCGGTAGGCCGTCGCCGGGTGCGTCCACGCTGCCGCTGATCTCAGGCCCCGGCGTGTAGTAGCCGTTCCCGTTGCCAGGCTGACCCTGCGGCGACCCGGACTCGTACGTCGAGCCCCGGTACGGTCCCCATGGCGAGTAACCGCCGGGTCCGTTCGCGGAGCTCGGCGACCCGTTGGTCGATCCGTTCGCCGGAGCCGGCGAGTCGGGCGCCACCGCCCGCATCGTCTGGGTGGTCGTGCCGTACTCTTCTTGATCGTCGGCGCTGCTCGAGCTCTGCGGACTGGTGGGCGCGTCAGAACCCCGGCCCGCGTCGTCGGCGCGGTCGGTGTCCTGGTCAGTCCGGGTCGGACCGGCGTAGCCGGGGCCCCGGTCGGCGTCACTCACTGTTCGTCCTCCTCGACCCCGGGCGCGGGCGGCTCGGGATCTGCCGGCGCCCGATCCTCGGCCGTCGGTTCGCTGGCCACGGACCCTTCGCCCGAGGGCACCTCGCCCTCGGACGCCGGATCCGTGTCAGACTCTTCTGCAGTTATCTCCGGATTCAACGCGATCGCCACGACCGTGTCGCTGTCCCGCACCCCGACGAACTTCACCCCCATGGTGTCACGTCCCTTGACGGGAACCTGGCTGACAGCACTGCGGGTGATCTGTCCACTTGCCTTGATGGCGATGACTTCGTCATTGTCCGACACAACCAGCCCGCCGACCAAAGAGCCGCGGGCGTCGTTCAGCTTCATCGCCTTGATGCCGAGCCCGCCGCGGCCCTGCTCCCGGTATTCCGACACCGCCGTACGCTTGGCGAAGCCACCGTCTGTGACGGTGAACACATAGAGGTCGTCCTCGCCGGCATCTGACCGAATGATGGACATCGAGAGCAATTCGTCCCGGTCCCGGAACTTCATCCCGGTCACTCCGGACGTCGCCCGCCCCATCGGCCGGAGCTGCGAATCGTCGGCATCGAACCGGATCGCCTGGCCCTTGGTCGAGATGAGCAGGACGTCGTCGTCGGCCGAGCACAGCTCGGCGCCGATCAGCTCGTCATCGTCCTCCCGGAAGTGGACGGCGATGATGCCGGCCTGCCGCGGCGAGTCGTACAGGCTCAGCGCGGTTTTCTTCACCAGCCCGTGCCGGGTCGCCAGCAGCAGGTACGGCGCGTCGTCGTAGTTCCGGATCGCCCGGACCTGCGCGATCTCCTCCCCGGGCAGAAACGACAGCAGCCCGGCCACGTGACCGCCCCGCGCGTCCCGACCGGCCTCTGGCAGCTGCCAGACCTTTGCCCGGTAGACCCGGCCCTGGTTGGTGAAGAACAGGATCCAGTGATGGTTGGTGGTGGCGAACAGATGGTCCACCTCGTCGTCGGCGCGCAGCGCGGCACCGCGGACCCCGGTGCCGCCGCGCTTCTGCACCCTGTACTCGTCGGTGTTGGTCCGCTTCGCGTACCCGCCGCGCGTGATGGTGACGACCACCTCGCGATCGGGGATGAAGTCCTCGTCGGACAGGTCACCGTCGGAGGCGATGATCTGGGTCCGCCGCTCGTCGCCGTACTTCGCGACGATCTCGCCGAGCTCGTCGCTGACGATCTGCCGCTGCCGCTCCGGCTTGGCGAGGATGTCCTGCAGGTCGGCGATGACGAGCTCGATCGCCGCGAGCCGGTCGATGATCCGCTGGCGCTCCAGGGCGGCCAGCCGGCGCAGTTGCATGTCCAGGATCGCGTTGGCCTGGATCTCGTCGATCTCCAGCAGCTGGATCAGGCCGTCCCGGGCCTCCTCGGTGTTCGGCGAGCGCCGGATCAGCGCGATCACCTCATCGAGCGCGTCCAGGGCCTTGACCAAGCCCCGGTAGATGTGGGCGTCCTTCTCGGCCTGGTCGAGCCGATACTGCGTACGCCGCTGGATGACCGCGATCTGATGCGTCACCCAGTTCGAGATGAACTGGTCCAACCGCAACGTCCGCGGCACGTCGTCGACCAGGGCCAGCATGTTGCAGCCGAACGTGTCCTGCAGCTGGGTGTGCTTGTAGAGGTTGTTCAGCACGACCTTCGGCTGAGCGTCCCGCTTCAGCACGATGACCAGCCGCTGCCCGGTCCGGGCCGAGGTGTCGTCACGGATGTCGGCGATCCCGGAGACCTTGCCGGTGTTCACCAGCTGGGCGATCTTCTCCGCCAGATTGTCCGGGTTGACCATGTGCGGCAGCTGGCTGACCACGAGCATCGCCCGGCCGGAGCGGTCTTCCTCGATGTCGACGACCGCCCGCATGATGACCGAGCCCCGACCGGTCCGATACGCGTCCTCGATCCCTCGGCGGCCGACGATCAGCGCGCCGTTCGGGAAGTCCGGGCCTTGGATCCGCTCGATCGCGGCCTCGAGCAGCTCCTCCGACGTGGCGTCGGGGTGCTCCAGCAGCCATTGCACCGCGGAGGAGACCTCGCGCAGGTTGTGGGTCGGGATGTTCGTCGCCATGCCGACCGCGATACCGGTCGAGCCGTTCACCAGCAGGTTGGGGAACCGGGCGGGCAGGACGACCGGCTCCAGCTCCTTGCCGTCGTAGTTCGGCTTGAAGTCGACGGTGTTCTCGCTGATGTCGCGGACCATCTCCATGGCCATCGGCGCCATCCGGCACTCGGTGTACCGCATCGCCGCCGCCGGGTCGTTGCCCGGCGAGCCGAAGTTGCCCTGGCCGGCGACCAGCGGATAGCGCATCACCCACGGCTGCGCCAGCCGGACGAGGGTGTCGTAGATCGCGCTGTCGCCGTGCGGGTGGTAGACGCCCATCACCTCGCCGACCACGCGCGCGCACTTGTTCCAGCCGCGGTCGGGCCGATAGCCACCGTCGTACATCGCGTAGAGGATCCGCCGGTGCACCGGCTTCAGCCCGTCGCGGACGTCCGGCAGCGCACGCCCGACGATGACACTCATCGCATAGTCGAGGTAGCTCTTCTGGATCTCGTCCTGCAGATCCACCGGCTGCCTGCGGTCCGCCGGACCCTGCGTCGGCGTCTCAGTCATGCGTCAGCTCCTGCTCGTTCGTCATCGTCGTGCTGGTGGTCAGTTGGGCGCCCATCGACAAGCCCCGAAACCGCAGGTTCAGATCTAGATATCAAGGAAGCGGACATCCTTCGCGTTCCGCTGGATGAAGTTCCGTCGCTGCTCGACGTCCTCGCCCATCAGGATCGAGAACATCTCGTCGGCGCGGGCCGCGTCGTCCAGCGTCACCTGCAGCAGGATCCGGTTGTCCGGGTCCATCGTGGTGTCCCACAACTGGTCGGGGTTCATCTCCCCCAGCCCTTTGTAGCGCTGGATCGCGTTCTCCCGCGGCAGCCGCTTGCCGCTCTCCTGCCCGACCCGCAGCAGCGCATCCCGCTCGGCGTCGGTATAGGCCAGCTCCGCCGCCCCACCGCTCCAGTTGATCTTGAACAGCGGCGGCTGGGCCAGATACACGTAGCCGTTCTCGATCAGCGGCTTCATGAACCGGAACATCAGGGTCAGCAGCAGGGTCCGGATATGCGCGCCGTCGACGTCGGCATCGGCCATCATGACGATCTTGTGGTACCGCAGTTTGTCCATGTCGAAGTCCTCGTGGACCCCGGTGCCGAGGGCGGAGATGATCGCCTGGACCTCGTTGTTCTGCAGGATCTTGTCGATCCGGGCCTTCTCGACGTTCAGGATCTTGCCGCGGATCGGCAGGATTGCCTGGATCCGGGGATCTCGACCACCCTTCGCCGACCCGCCGGCCGAGTCGCCCTCGACGATGAAGACCTCGCACTCCTCGGGGTTGGTCGACTGGCAGTCGGACAGCTTCCCCGGCAGCCCACCGCCGCCGAGCAGACCCTTCCGGTTGCGGGCCGCCTCGCGCGCCTTGCGAGCCGCGAGTCGCGCGATCGCGGCCGCCTGGCCCTTGCGGATCACGAGCTTGCCCTCCGTGGGGTTCTGCTCGAACCAGTCGCCCAGCTTGTCGTAGGTCGCCTGCAGCACGAACGAGCGGGCCTCGGTGTTGCCGAGCTTGGTCTTGGTCTGGCCCTCGAACTGCGGCTCGGCGAGCTTGATCGAGATGATCGCGGTCAGTCCCTCACGGATGTCGTCGCCGGAGAGTCGATCCTCCTTCTTCTTGATCAGTCCCCAGGTCTCGCCCCACTTGTTGGCGGTGTTGGTCAGCGCCGCCCGGAAGCCCTCCTCGTGGGTACCGCCCTCGTGGGTGTTGATCGCGTTCGCGAAGGTGTGCACCGACTCGGTGTAGGACGTGTTCCACTGCATCGCCAGCTCGAGCGTCATCCCCGACTCGGGCCGCTCCGCCTCGAGCGAGATGATCGTCGGGTTGATGATGTCCTTGCTGCCGGTCAGGTACTTGACGTAGTCGATCAGCCCGTCGTCATAGCGGAAGGTGTCGGTCAGCGGCTTCCCGTCGGAGTCGACCCGGTCGGGCCGCTCGTCGACCATGGTGATCGTCAGGCCCTTGTTCAAGAAGGCGTACTCCCGCAGCCGGGTGGACAGCGTCTCGTAGGAGTACATCGTGGTCTCGAAGATCTCCGGGCTTGCGTAGAACGTCACCAGGGTGCCGGTCTCGTCTGTCGCCTCATGCCGGGCGAGCGGCCCGTCGGGATCGCCGAGCGAGAACGACTGAGTCCAGCGGTACCCGTCCCGCTTCACATCCACGATCAGATGCGCGGACAGCGCGTTCACCACCGAGACGCCGACGCCGTGCAGCCCGCCGGACACCTTGTAGCCGCCGGTCCCGAACTTGCCGCCGGCATGCAGCACGGTCAGCGCGACGGTGACGGCCGGGATCTTCTCGGTCGGGTGTTCCTTGACCGGGATGCCGCGGCCGTTGTCGGTGACCGCGACGCCGCCCTCGGGCAGCAGCTGGACCAGGATCGTGTCGCAGAAACCCGCCAGGGCCTCGTCGACGGCGTTGTCCACGACCTCGTACACCAGGTGGTGCAGGCCGCGCTCGCCGGTCGAGCCGATGTACATGCCGGGCCGCTTGCGGACCGCCTCCAGCCCCTCCAGGACGGTGATCGACTCCGAGTCGTACGTCTGCGGCCGGTTGTCGACCACCTCCGCGATCGGTACCTCGTCGGTCCGCACCTCGCGGTGGTTCGGTTCGGGCGTGTCAACCACGGGCTTCGGGGCTCCTGTCACACGCGCGCCGCCCGGGACCGGCCGGAGGGGTCGGTGGGCGGCACGAGTCAGCGGTGGAATTTCGGTCGGATTCGACTACGTCGAACTGGTCGTCTTGTGTTCTTGTCCAGTCTAGCCGGTCCTACCCCGGTGTCGCGTTCGGACAAGCCGTCGAACGCGGCCACGATGCCTCCAGCAGCGCTCAGAAGCCCGGTCTGCCGGTCGAGGAGGGTATTCCGAGTGGTCCCATACGCGCGGCGGCCGACTACGGCCTCTGAGCGCCGCTCCGGATCCGGCCACGATCCCGCAGCAGCCGACCGGTCGGCCGGAGTTGCCTACACTGAGCCGGTGAGTGATCAGCCCGCCGAACCGGCGCCGCGACCGGCTCTTCGCCGGCCGTTGGTCACCATCGCCGTCCTGCTGCTGATCGCCGCGCTGCTGGTCACCGTCTGGCGACTCGGCGGCTTCGAGAAGAAGCAGCGGTCGTACCAGGTCGTCAGCGCCGGCACCCTGATCTCCCCCGGTCCATACGAGTTGAGCTTCACCAAGGCCACCGCCCAGCACCTGCTGAAGAACGACTACCGGAAGGGGTCGTGGGAGGTCAAGGTCATCGGCACCGGCCGGACCACCGGCAACGAGACGATCGCAGCCGGACATCTTGAGCATCGACAGCACGATGTTCCTCGCCCGCAATCCGCAGTCGGCGGAGGTCCAGGGCCCGAGCGACGCCACTTACGGCGAGGGATCCCGCAGCGGTTTCACACCGGGACTGCCCCCGGTCGCCGTCGTGCTGACGTTCACCTTCTCCGACAGTTTCCCGTCCGGCGAGCGGCTGGTCTTCGCCGTGGCCGACCAGGTGTACAGCAACAACGCGCTGATCCAGACCGACCAGAACAACGAGAAGACCTGGCACAACGCAGACACCGGTTGGCGGATGGAGCTCCCGCTGTCCCAGCTGCCTCCCGAGAAGGACTGACGACCCGGCCGGACCTCTCGATCAGGCCCCGTCCGATCAGGGGCACGTCTGTTCAGGGCCGCAGCAGCGGCATCCGGTGCCACGTCGAGTCGTCGTGGACGGCGACGCCCAGGAGCTGATCGGCGTCGGCCGCGGGCACCTGGAACAGCGTCTCGATCCTCGTCGGACGGCCCTTCGGCACCGAGTCGTCGGTGCAGCTGCTGGGCAGCTGGCGCGAGGCTCCCGTGGAGTCGGGCTCCCAGCGTCGGTCGCGCGGTCCGATCAGGTCGAACAGGCAGTACGGATGATCCGCGGTTGGATCGACGGTCACCTCGGTCACCGCCACCACCCAGACGGCGCCGGGATACGGGGCGGTCGGCGGGTCGCCGCGCACCGTGGTGCTGAGGCTGTCCGCCACGCTCAGCCCGACCAGCCGGATGGTCGCCGACCGGGTGTGCACCTCGCCGCCCGGGGGCACGGTCGCATACCGCACGTTGCTGTTCAGGTGGACGTACGCGTACGTCATCCAGCCCAGGACGTACGCGGCGACCAGGGCCAGCACGGCGGCGGACACCAGCCAGACCCGGGCCCGCTCCGACAGTCCGCGGAGTGCGGTCGTCGTCTCGGCACCCCCCTTCGCCCGCTGATCGGCAGCGGCCGTCATCGGGGTGCCCGGATGCTGTCCGGCGTGACGGCCACCACCTGACCGATCGAGGCGTCCCGCCAGGCCTGTGCGTTCTCCGCGGTGATGCCCAGCTGGACCCTGAGCTCCTGGTGATAGCCGGAGACGATCTCGGACTGCGACATCTGCAGGGTGAGCCCGTCGATCCGCTCCGGATCCACCTCGAAACTGAGGTCGCTGGTCTGCTCGAACCCGGGCTCGACACCGATCGCGGCCGTTTCGTACGGATCGTAGGTGCGGTCGCCGCTGCGCAGCTTGAACGTTCCGAGACTCAGCTTCGACGTGCCGCGGGCCCACAGCGAGATCCGGACCACCACGAACAGACCGGGCGTGTGCGTCACCTCGTCGAAGCGGTCCACGGCCTGCCCCACCCGCACGTCGCCGACGGTGACGGTTCCGTCGCCGAAACCGATCGGCTCGTCGCGGACGCCGACGATGTCCTGGGTGTCGTCGGGCCGATCGCTGACCTGCAGGCCGACCGTGGACACCACGACGCAGCACAACGCGACCAACCAGCCCACCAAGGTCGAGCGGCGCATCCCCGCCCGCCGGGGAGCGGCCGGACCCGTCATGGCGCCACCGGTTCCAGCGCCCGGTCCACCGGATCCTCGTCGGCGGCCGGCGAGGCCGAGCCGGGCGGCGGAGCGGTTGCCGGCGACATCGACGGATCGCTCGACGGCACGTCCGAGCGCTGGGCGAACAGCTCCAGGCAGCGACGGAACGCCACGGACAGCAGGCAGAGCCGGAGCAGCTCGATCGGCAGCGTCTGGACGAGGTCGATCAGCGGATCGATGGTCAGCCAGAAGTCGACCTGATGGCCGCCCAGCAGCCACCGGACTGCGGTATGCAGATAGTTGCTCAGGATCTCGATCGCTGCATAGCTGAGGACGAACGAACCGAGGAAGAGCGGGCCCGAGCGGATCACGAGGCGCAGCGCGTGCAGCGTCGGGAGGTACTTGTCGTCCACGTCGCCGAGGAACGCCTCCCGGGCCTCCGCGCCCACCCGGCGGACGCCGCTGGCGGCCGCGGTCGTGGCGACGCGCGCCTCCCGCCGGGCGACCCGCCGCACGGTCCGCTGCTGTGAGCGTGCCCTGTGCCGGGTCGGTAGCTGGTCGCGGACCGTGCGGTTCAGCTCGGCCAGCGACATCACGTTGGACCCGAAGATGATCGCCGCCACCGCGAGCCAGGCCAGCGGCTGGACGACCGCCTCGGCGAGGGCCGGCCAGATCGTAGCGGTGACGAAGTCCGCGGCGCTGACCAGCAGCTGCGGCAGGTTGGCCGTGATCGCAGCCAACATGCTGCGCAGCGGGTCGATGGCGACGTCCAGCCAGCGCGCGAAGGCGCGGTCCTCGACCCAGAACTCGGCGAGCTGGTAGACCCGGATGCCCCCCATCACGACCAGCAGGATGAAGAACGCCTCGACCAACGCCACCAGCAGCCCGAGCGGGCGCCACTCGGTGCGCTCGTGCAGGGCATCCAGCAGCCGGCGGGCGACATACAGCGCGATGATGATCGCCAATAGCCGCCAGGTGTGCTTGGTCGCGAGGTCGTTCAGCAGGCCCAGCACCGTCTGCTGGTCGCTGACCGCGCCGTAGCGGGCCAGCTGCTGCACGTACAGGCCGTAGGCGGCGTTGTTGATGTTCCCGAAGGCTGCGTAGATGCCGATGAACGGGAGCAGCGTGATGGCCAGCAGCTGGGTGATGCCGGCGTCCCGGTCGTCCTGCACCAGCTCGCTGGTCGGGATCAGGCTGCGGGTGCCGAGCTCGCGGCCGCAGACCTGCAGGATGAGCACGATCGCGACCAGCTCGCTGACGATGCTCAGCGGGAAGAGGATCAGGGTCAGCCACGCCGACCCGTCGCCCGCGATCACCGCCAGATTGCTGAACAACCGCTGCCCCAGCCAGCCGAGCAGCCAGATGGTCAGCAGCCTCGGTAGCAACCGCCAGCACAGGCGACCGGTGTCGGTCACCAAGATGCGCAGGTCGGTCAGCAGCACCCGCGAATCCTAGGCGAGACAGGACGTCGGTTGTTTACGTCGTCAAGCGGTCGCCGGCGCGGGTCCGGCCGGCGGGTGCGGAGGTACGTCGGCTGGTCGCCCCGGCGCCGCTCCCGCCCCGTCGCGCAGCCGCTTCTTCTCGTTGCGGCGTTCCACGAGCGAATAGAGCACGGGGACCAGCAGCAGGGTGAGGATCGTCGAGGAGATCAGCCCGCCGATCACCACGATGGCCAACGACTGGGAGATGAACGCGCCACCGCCGGTCAGCCCGAGACCCATCGGGATGAGCGCGAAGATGGTCGCTGTCGCAGTCATGATGATCGGCCGCAGTCGGAGCCGGGCGCCGTCGGTGATCGCGGTCCTCAAGTCCTCCCCCTTCGCCCGATATTGGTTGATCAGGTCGATCAGCACGATCGCATTGGTCACCACGATGCCGATCAGCATCAGCAGGCCGACCATGGCCGGCACCCCGAGGGGTGTTCCGGTGATCAACAGCGCGGCGATCGCGCCGGTCGCGGCGAACGGGATCGAGACCATCAAGATCAGCGGCTGGACCAGGCTGCGGAAGGTACCGACCATGATCATGAAGACCAGCGCGATCGCCACCAGCATGGCCAGTCCGAGCTGACTGAACGCCTGCTGCTGATCGGTCGCCGCCCCGCCGATCTCGGCCGACACACCGGCCGGCAGATCGGTGATGGTGGCCAGCTTGGCGTTGATCTCGGTGGTCACCGTGCCGAGATCGGTGCCGGACGGCGTTCCGGTGATGGTCACCGACGGGTCGCCCTTGATCTGGGTGACCGTGCTGGGCGCCTGGACCTCCTTCACGGTCGCGACGTCCTTCACCCGGACTGCCGAGGCGCGTACGTCGGTGAGCTTCTTCTGGTCCTTCGCCAGCTGCTTCTGCTCGTCGGTGAGCTTCTGGGTCTTGGCTCGAGCCGTCGCGGTCTGTGCGGCGGAGTCGTTCGCGGAGCTGATCTGCTTGTCCAGCTGGTCGATCGAGGCGTTGATCGAGTCGAGCCCGGACTGGATCTGCTTGATGCCCGCCTGGGTCTGGGCGACCGCGGCACTCGCCCCGGCCACCTGCTGGGCGGCCCCGGCGACCGCCTGCTGGGCGGCGATGAAGTTCACCGAGGCGGGTGGATTGGCGGGTGTTCCGTCGGCGACCGGGCTGACCGCCTTCAGCTGCTGCTGTGCCTTGGCCAGACTGGCGTTCGCGCTCGCCAGCTGGCTCTGGGCCGGACCGAGCTTGGCCTTGGTGTCGCTCAGCTGCTTCTCCGTGTCGGACCGGCTGCTGACCAGCTTGGCCCGCTGCTTCTTCAGCGCGCTCATCTGGTCGGCGGTCGCCTGGTCGGCCTTGGCCTGCTGATCGTCCTGCAGCGACTGCTGCTGGTTCTGCAGGTTGTCGGAGCGGTCCGAGAGCTTGTCGGAAGCCTTCTTCTGGGCGTTGGTCTGCTGCAGCTGGCTGACCGGCAGGATGATGTTGCCGATGTCGGTCGGGCTCGGATCGGTGGCCTCTTGAGTGCGCACCCAGACGTCGCGCTGCTCACCGGACAGCGTGACGTCACCGACCTTGGTCCCGGTGATCGCGCCAGCCACGGCCTGACCGATGTCCGCCTGGGTGAAGCCCTGGGCGGCCGCCTTCTTCTGATCGATCTGGACCTGCAGCAGCTTGCGCTGCTCGGCGAGGTTGCTGGTGACATCGGTCAACCCGGGAATCGTCGCGAGCTGGTCCTCGACGACCTGCGCGCCCTTTCGGACGTCGTCGCTGTTGTCGCCCTTGACGGTCACCGTGACGTTGTTGTTCGTCGAGCCGTTGGCGGCCTGGGTGACGGTGATCTTGCCCGCGGACGTACCGAGCTCGGCGAGCCGGTTGGTCAGGTCGGGCTTGATGTCCTCGGCCTTGGCGCCCTCGACGAGCTGCGCGGTGAACTCCGCCGTGTTCGCGCCGGAGCCGACCGCGGAGTAGATGCTGCCCGCGATCGTGGTGAGGTAGTGCTTGATCTGCGGGTCGTCGGCAAGCACCGCCTCGACCTTCTTCGCCGCCTCGCTCGTCGCGTCGAGCGACGTGCCGGCCGGCAGCTCCTGCTGCACGGTCAGCGTGGACTGGTCGGCGACCGAACCCAGGAAGTCGGTCTTCAGCAGAGTGGAGGCGCCGAGCGTGCCGACGAACACCACCAAGGCGATCGCCAACGTGATGACCGGGTGCCGCAGCCCCCAGCGGAGCACCGGAAGATAGCCCTTCTGCAGCCTGGTCACCCGGGTCTCGTCGGTGATGTGCTCCGACGGGTGGTCGAAGTCGGGACGCTCGGTCGCGGCGACCGACACCGGTGCGGCCGAGGCGACCGTCGGCGTCGTGAGGCTCGCGGCAGCGGCGGCCGGGACGTACGGAGCCGAGGCGCCGGCCGCCATGACAGGCGGCGGCGCCGCCGGAGGAACCGCGGCGACGCCGGCCGGCACCTTGGTCCGGGCGCGTCGGCGCAGGAACCAGTACGCGAGCACCGGCACGACGCTCATCGACACGATCAGCGAGGCGATCAGGGCGACGGCGACGGTGATCGCGAATGGCCGGAACAGCTCGCCGGTGACTCCGGAGACGATCGCCACCGGCAGGAACACCGCGATCGTGGTGGCGGTCGACGCGGTCACCGCGCCGGCCACCTCCTTGACCGACTCGACGATGTCGGCGGCGGTCAGCTCGGCGTGCCCGGTGTTGTGGCGTTTGATGTTCTCCAACACGACGATCGAGTCGTCGACCACCCGACCGACCGCGACCGTGAGCGCCGCCAGGGTGAAGATGTTCAGGGAGTAGCTGCCGACGTATAGCCCGATCAGCGCGATCAGCAGCGACAGCGGGATCGAGATCGCGGTGATCAGGGTGGACCGGACCGACCACAGGAAGAAGAGGATCACCAGCACCGCGAAGACCAGGCCGAGCGCGCCCTCGACGGCCAGGTCGTGGATCGACTGCTCGATCAGCGGCGCCTGGTCGAAGACGGTGTTGAACGTGGCGTTGTGGCCGATCGTCTTCTCCAGGCTCGGCAGCTGCGCGGTGACAGCGTGCGAGATGGCGACCGAGTCGCCGTCGGACTCCTTGAGCACCGACACGCTGAGCGCGGGTCGGCCGTCGGACCGGGCGATCGAGGTCGAGGACATCGACTCGACCTTCACGTCGGCGACGTCGGACAGCTTGATCGGCCCGTCGCTGGTGGCGACCGCGAGGTTCTTCACCGCGTCCACCGAGCCCGGTGCGGTGCCGACCTGGACGGCGAGCTCGAGGGTCTTGTCGTACGCACTGCCGGCCGGGATGACCTGGAGCTGGGACTGGACGGTCTGCTGGACGACCTGCGCGCTGATGTCGTGCTTGGTCAGGTCACTCGGCCGCAGTGTGACCGACAGCTGGGTGGTGTCCTCGCCGGTGACATTCACCTGGCGTACGCCCTTGATCGCGCTCAGAGCCGGTACCGCCACGTTCTGGACGAGCCGGCTGGACTCGGTAAGCGGAAGGTCGGTGGAGGCGGCCAGCAGCAGCACCGGGATGTCGTCGGTGCTGCCGGTGATGACATTGGTCTTCACGGTGTCGGGGATGGTCGAGGACACCGAGTCGACCGCGTTGCGGATGTTCGAGACGACCTTGTCGTCGTCCAGCCCGTAGTCCCACTGGACCGTGATCGTCGCATTGCCGTTGGACGAGGTGGAACTGACGTCGGTCACGCCGGAGACGCCGGTGACTGCCCGTTCGATCGGGCTGGACACGTCGTCGGCGACGATCTGCGGGGTGGCGCCCGGGTAGACCGCGGTGATGACCGCAGTCGGCACCGTGGTCGACGGGAGCAGCTCCTGCTTGAGGTTGAACGTCGAGATCAGCCCGAACACGACGATCGCGATGGTGGCGAGGCCGACGATCAGCCGGTTGGCCAGGCTCCACCTGGTCAGGTGCGTCATGACTGTCGTGTCCTCTTTCTGGTCGGAGCCGGCGACCCATCCTCGTCGGCCGGGCAACCGTCGCAGCATGACGAAAGTAATCGGATCGCACAAACTCCTCTCAGCCGATCCCCAACAGTCCGGGGTACAACCCTGGTTGCCCCTGGGCCGCGCCGAACGGCCGGTCGGGGAATAGCCGACGTGCTGCCGCGGTTGTCAAGCGCGGACTGGTGCGGACCGTGTCCCCGGGCCTCACCAATCGCCGCTGTCGGAATACCAGTTCGGCTGGAGCCGCTTTGCGCCACTCGCCGAGAGGCGACCGCCGCACCAGTCCGTCAAGCTCTCAGCCGTAGGTGTCGCGGGGCCCCCGGCCGTCGCGGACCGACAGCCGGCCCTTCTTCCAGGTCGGCGCGTCGGGTCCGAGCACTTTCACCCGGACCACGGTGCCGTCGCCGAGCTGCTCGTTGAGCTTGGCGACCAGGTTCGGGGCGAGCAGCCGGACCTGGCTGGCCCAGGCCGTCGAGTCGGTCCGCACGGTCAGCACGGCGTCGGAATAGCTCTCCGGTCGACTGTGCGCCGCGAGCTCGGGACCGACCAGCGCCGGCCAGCGTCCGAGCAGGATGTGAACGCTGACCTCGGTCGACCAGCCCTTGCTCTCGACCAACCGATCCATCGCCGCGCCCAGGGTCTTGGGGTCGCGGTCGTCGGGACGGGCGCCGGAGACCTGCGGTTCGACCTGCCCGCGCTCGCGGTTCCGGGTCCGTCTGCGCCGGCCCGGCTTCCCCGTCGAGCGGGCGATCGAGCGCGCCAGGTTCAACCCGGTCGGATCGTGCGGGGCCGGATCGTGCGGGGCCGGATCATGCGGGCCGGATCATGCGGGGCCGGATCATGCAGGGCCGGATCATGCAGGGCCGGATCATGCAGGGGCTCCTCCGGCCGTTTCCCGGCCCCCGCGCCTGACTGGTCCGGCATCACGCGGCGGCGCTGACCCGGCCGGCGGCCACCTCGTAGCGCCGGCCCTGTAGCAGCTCGGGTACGTCGGCGCCGACGGCCGCGGTCACCAGCACCTGCTCGGCGCCCGACCACGCTGCCGGCCAGCCGGTCCCGCCGGGTGGTGTCCAGCTCGGCGAACACGTCGTCCAGCACCAGCACCGGTTCGACCCCGTCGGCCCGCAGCAGCTGGAAGGCACCGAGCCGGAGCGCGAGGGCGTACGACCAGGACTCGCCGTGGCTCGCGTACCCCCGGACCGGCAGTGTGCCGAGCGAGAGCGCGACGTCATCGCGATGCGGTCCGGCCAGGGTCAGCCCGCGCTGTAGCTCGTCGGTCCGGCGCTCGGTCAGCTTCGCGGCGAGCAGCTCGGTCAGGTCGGTGCGCGACGCTCCGGCGGCCAGGTCGAGCGAGGTCTTGTAGTCCGCGATCGCCTCGTTGTTGGTCGGGGCGATGTCGGCGTACGCCTTGGCGACCTGGGGCATCAGCGCATCCAGAGTGGCGAGTCGGGCGTCCAGCAGCTCGGCGCCGGCGGCCGCCAGGTGGCTGTCCCAGACGTCGAGCGTCGTGGCGGCGTCGTCCCACATCCGTGGCCGGCCGACCAGGGACTTCAAGAGCGTGTTGCGCTGCCGCAGAACCCGGTCGTAATCGGCCCGGACCCCGGCCATCCGTGGCCAGCGCGCGGTGACCAGCTCGTCGAGGAACCGGCGGCGCTCGGCGGGGTCGCCCTTGACGATCGCCAGATCCTCCGGTGCGAAGACGCACGGTCCGCAGCAGGCCGAGGATCTCCCGCGGTCGCCGGACCGGGGACCGGTTCAGCTTGGCCCGGTTCGCCTTGCCGGGGGTGATCTCGACCTCCAGCAGCAACTGACGGTCGTCGTCCAGCCCGGCGCTGACGCGGGCCCGGACGATCGCCCGTTCGGCGCCGGCCCGGACCAGCGGCTGGTCGGTCGACACCCGGTGCGAGCCCAGCGTGGACAGATACTCCACCGCCTCGACCAGGTTCGTCTTGCCCTGTCCGTTGGCCCCGACGAAGGTCGTGACTCCGGAGCCGAGCGCCACGTCGGCTACCTCATAGGACCGGAAGTCGGCCAGCTGGAGGTGATCGACGTACACGAGGTCAGCCTAGGCTGGCGCGCGCTGAGCCTGTCGAAGCGCGGTCGCTGGTGGTGCGCTCGGGTCAGGGTTCAGCGCTCGCCTGCGGTGGACTCGATCTTGTCGGCCTTCTCGCCGCCGGCCTCCAGCGAGTCGCCGGCCGGCAGCTCCTGGTGGCCGCCGAACTGCTGCCGCATCGCCGACAGCACCTGGTTGGCGAAGTGGTCCTCGTCGCGGGAGGCGAACCGCTCGAACAGCGACGCGGCGAGCACCGGCGCCGGGACGCCGATGTCGACCGCCGCCTTCACCGTCCAGCGGCCCTCGCCGGAGTCCGACACCCGGCCGGCCAGGCCGTCGAGGGTCGGGTTGGCCTGCAGCGCGGCCGCGGTCAGGTCGAGCAGCCAGGACGAGATCACCGAGCCACGGCGCCAGAGCTCGGCGACCTTGGCTGTGTCCACGTCGAACTGGTAGTACTCCGGCTCCTCCAGCGGCGCCACCTCGGCCGAGTGGGCCGCCTCGCGGATCCCGGCGTCGGCGTTGTCGAGGATGTTGAGGCCCTCGGCGAAGGCGGCCATGATGCCGTACTCGATGCCGTTGTGGACCATCTTCACGAAGTGCCCGGCGCCGGACGGGCCGCAGTGCAGATAGCCCTGCTCCTCCGCCGCCGGCTCGCCCGACCGGCCCGGAGTCCGCTCGATCTCACCGAGCCCCGGCGCGATGGTCTTCAGCACCGGGTCGATGTAGCCCACGGCCTCGTCGTCGCCGCCGACCATCAGGCAGTAGCCGCGTTCCAGCCCGAAGACGCCACCGCTGGTGCCGATGTCGACGTAGTGGATCCCTTGCTCCCGCAGCTTCTTCGCCCGGCGTACGTCATCGCGGTAGTTGGAGTTCCCACCGTCGATGATGATGTCGCCCTCGTCCAGCAGCGCGGCGAACTGATCGACGATCTTGCCGGTCAGCCCGGCCGGGATCATCACCCACACGGCGCGCGGCTGTTGCAGCTTCGCCACGAAGTCCTCGGCACTCTCGGCGCCGACCGCGCCCTCACCCGCCAGCTGCTGCACCGACTCGGGATTCACGTCGAACACCACGCACTCGTGTCCGCCTCGCATCAGTCGGCGCACGATGTTGGCGCCCATCCGGCCCAGACCGACCATTCCCAGCTGCATTGCGAGCTCCCGGAGTCGTGGCTACGTCGAAGACGTCTCGATCAGCACGTCGCAGACGTTTCTATCAGGGCCACAAGATCAGCAAAACCCCGGGCAGCACGTTCCACGTGCAACTTCCGACGCGGTCAGCCGGGGAGTCGCATCAGCATGATCACGTGCCGGTAGTCGGTCAGCGGCTCGCCGTCCGGCTCGGCCAGCCCGGTCAGCTGACAGGGCTTGCTGGGTGCGGTGAAGCCGAAGTTCACGTACGGGGTGTCGAAGGCGCCCAGCGCATCCAGCAGGTACGTCGGGTTGAAGCCGACCACCGACACCGGCCGGTCGTCGCTCGGCGGTTGGTCGATCACCGCCTCCAGGGCCTCGGAAGCCTGAGCCTGGTCGCCCGTCGCGGCCTCCAGGGTGACCGACTCGTCGCCGATCGACATCCGAAGCGAGGTGTTGCGCTCGGCCACCAGGGCGACCCGACGGGTCGCGGCGACCAGCTCGGCGGTGTTGAGCCGGACATTCATCAGCGGCGGAGTCTCCATGATGTGCCTGACCTTGGGGAACTCGCCGTCGAGCAGCCGGGTGGTGGTCTGCCGATCGCCGCCGGCGCCGTGGCCCTCGAAGCCGATCAGGCCCTCACCGCGCGTACCGCCACCGGACCCCGGGCTGAGCGAGAGCACGACCTCCTCGCCGGCGGTCATCGAACGGGCGGTGTCGGACAGCACCTTGGCGGGCACCAGTGCTACCGCGGAGACGTTCGTCGAGCCGGGCCGCCAGGTCAGCTCCTTCAGCGCCATCCGGTAGCGGTCGGTGGCCAGCAGCGAAATGGTGTCGCCCTCGATCTCGACCCTGACACCGGTGAAGACGGGCAGCAACTCGTCGCGGCCGGCCGCGACCACGACCTGGCTGACCGCCTGGGCGAACTCCGCGCTGGTCACCGCACCGGTCGACTCCGGCAGCTCCGGCAACGACGGGTAGTCCGCGACCGGGAGAGTCTGCAGGGTGAATCGGGCGCTGCCGCAGACCAGCTGCATCCGGGTGTCGTCGGCGGTGATCTCGACGGGTTTGGTGGGCAGGCTGCGCGAGATATCGGCCAGCAGTCGGCCGGACACCAGAGCCTCGCCCTCGTCGCTCACGTCGGCCTTGACCGAGATCCGGGCCGAGGTCTCGTAGTCGAAGCCGGAGAAGACCACGCCGTCCGCGTTCGCCCGGATCAGCAGTCCGGCCAGAATCGGCACGCTGGGCCTGGTGGGCAGGCTGCGAGCGGCCCACTGGACAGCCTCGGCCAGCACGTCACGTTCGAGCCGGATCTTCACCGTGCCTCCTTCGAGCGAGGCCTGGCGGACCCGCAGTGCCCGTGCATCATATTCGGCCTGTCCGCGACCCGGCCCGAGGGCAGCAGGTCACCGGCATCATGCCCGGAGATCCTCCGCGGCCGCCATCATCGCGACCTGCAGTGGGCCGATCTCCTCCAGCCCGGCCGGGATCGGTCCGGAGAACACCGGCCGGACCGCGAACACGATGTCGAGCACACCCTCCTTGGTAATCGTCGACGCGCGCCGCAGCTGCATGCACTCGCCGGCGAGCTGGGAGTACTCGTTGACCCGACCGCGCCAGCCGGGATTGTCCATCGACTGGTCCCTGCGCATCTCGGCCGCGACCGCGTCCAGGGCCCTCTCCAGTCGGAGCAGCCGGGGAGCGATGCTGGCCGAATCGAGCACGATCGGTGTGCCGTCGTCCTCTTCCGGCTCTTCACGCTTGAACAGCTTCTTCAGAAAGCTCATCGTCCGGCCTCCGGCTCGGTCAGGGTCGTCATCCACACCGGTCGGGCCGAGGATGCTTAGACCTCATCAGAGATGTCTATCAATTCGTCGTCGTCGTAGCTGCTGTGGGTTCTGTGGACAACCATCGGACGGCCTGACCAGCACTCGATCGGTGCTGGGTCGGGTGCTGTGGACAACCTCGAATGACACGGGGAGTAGATGCGGACGACGTACCAGCGGCCGGCTGGTCGTCCACCGTCGCCGTCCGTGATCGGCGATCAGGCTCGAGTTATCCACAGACTTCTCCCCAGCTGTGCGGACGCCGTTACACCAACGTCACCCTGGCTGACAAGACGCCACCCGTTCGGATCACGAAGTCGCACGTCAGGTCGGCGTTTCGTGTCTCGTTGGCTGGTCCTCTCCACCGGTACCGGTGGTTCGCCCTGGCGTTACCCTGACGTCATCCGGTAGCGGAATGCTGGTCCGGGGCCCCGCAGCGGGGTGGGCGGTCGAGGCGGGAGTGGGTGCGATGAGCAGCGTGATCCGGGAGAACTTCCGGGAGTATCTCGATCAGTTGATCGGCAGCGGTTTCACGGTGCGGCACGACGAGCACGGCTCCGACCCGGACCTGATCGACCCGGGCGGCAGCGCGGTCGAGACCTGGCGCGAAGGCTATCCGTACGAGGAGCGGATGGACCGCGACGAGTACGAGGCAGAGAAGTACCAGCTGCAGATCGAGCTGCTGAAGTTCCAGTACTGGACCCAGGACGTCGGCGGCCGCCACGTGGTCTTGTTCGAGGGCCGGGACGCAGCCGGCAAGGGCGGCACGATCAAGCGGTTCATGGAGCACCTGAACCCGCGCGCCGCCCGGGTGGTGGCGCTGACCAAGCCGACCGAGACCGAGCGCGGCCAGTGGTACTTCCATCGCTATGTGACCCATCTGCCGACCGCCGGTGAGATCGTGCTGTTCGACCGGTCCTGGTACAACCGGGCCGGCGTCGAGCGGGTGATGGGGTTCTGCAGCGACGAGGAGTACGCCCGCTTCCTGGACCACGCGCCGCTGTTCGAGAAGATGCTGGTGGACAGCGGATTCACCTTGACCAAGCTGTGGTTCTCGGTGACCCAGGCGGAGCAGCGGACCCGGTTCGCGATCCGTCAGATCGATCCGGTCCGGCGCTGGAAGCTGTCGCCGATGGACATCGAGTCGCTGGACCGGTGGGACCTCTACACCGACGCCAAGGAGGGGATGTTCCGGCATACCGACACCGACTCCGCGCCCTGGACGGCCATCAAGAGCAACGACAAGAAGCGTGCCCGGATCGATGCGATGCGGTTCTTCCTGAGTCAGTTCGACTACGACGGCCGTGACGATGGCGTCGTCTATCCGCCGGATCCGGCCATCGTGAAGCGTGGTCGCGACACGGTCGGCGACTGAACCCGGACCGCCGGAGGTCGCAGGGCAGAGGGGTCTCGGATAGCGCGCGGGCCGAGGTCAGCGCTGGGCGGACTGCTTGATCCGGTTGGTGAGCTCGGTGACCTGGTTGTAGACGCTGCGTCGTTCGGCCATCAGGGTGCGGATCTTGCGGTCGGCGTGCATCACCGTGGTGTGGTCACGGCCGCCGAACTGCTGGCCGATCTTGGGCAGCGAGAGGTCGGTCAGCTCGCGGCACAGGTACATGGCGATCTGCCGCGCCGTGACCAGCGTATGGGTCCGGCTCTGACCGCAGAGGTCGTCGATGGTGAGCCCGAAGTACGCGGCGGTCTGCGCCATGATCGCGGTGGAGGTGATCTGGGCGTCACCACCCTCGGGGATCAGGTCCTTGAGCACGATCTCGGCGAGCGCCAGGTCCACCTGCTGCCGGTTCAGGCTGGCGAACGCGGTGACCCGGATCAGCGCCCCCTCGAGCTCGCGGATGTTGGTCTGGATCCGGCTGGCGATGAACTCCAGCACCTCCGGACCGGCCGACAGCCGTTCGGCGGCCGCCTTCTTCCGCAGGATCGCGATCCTGGTCTCCAGGTCCGGCGGCTGGACGTCGGTGATCAGTCCCCAGCCGAACCGGCTGCGCAGGCGCGGCTCCAGGTTCTCCAGCAGCTTCGGCGGCCGGTCGGAGGTCATCACGATCTGCTTCTGGGCGTTGTGCAGGGTGTTGAAGGTGTGGAAGAACTCTTCCTGGGTCTGCTCCTTGCCCTCCAGGAACTGGATGTCGTCGATCAGCAGCACGTCGACGTCGCGATAGCGCCGGCGGAACTCCACGCCCTTGTTCTGGCTGATCGAGTTGATGAAGTCGTTGGTCAGCTCCTCGGTGGAGACATAGCGGACCCGGACCCGTTCGAAGTAGTTCCGGACGTAGTGCCCGATCGCGTGCAGCAGGTGGGTCTTGCCCAGTCCCGACTCGCCGTAGATGGTCAGCGGGTTGTAGGACTTGCCGGGGTTCTCTGCGACCGCCACCGCTGCCGCGTTGGCGAACCGGTTGGACGAGCCGATCACGAACGTGTCGAAGGAGTACTTCGGGTTGAATCGCGGCTCGCCGTCGCGCCGGGTCCGCGCGTAGTCGGCCAGGTTGCGCGGCTCGGCCAGTCCCCCGCCGGCATCGGTCAGCGGGTCTTGCAGGCGCACGTCCGGGGCGGGCAGCCGCGCCGAGCCCAACCAGCCGAACTGACCACCGTCGGCATGCTCCTGCCCCCGAAGATCGCCGCCCCGGGGATCGTCGCCGGGATGCTCGCGGCCGTTGACGATCGGCTGCCCGAGCATCGGATGGTCGAGCCCCGTCGGCCCGGACTGATCCGGCTGGCCGTAACCGGGCTGGCTGATCGGCTGACTGAGGCTGTCGTCGACGATCACCGCGAAGTGCACCGAGCGCTGGAAGAATCCCGTCAGAACGTCTTCGATGTGCTCCCGGAACCGGCCCTCGAGCTGGTTGCGGGTGAAGGTGTTCGGGACCGCCACCATCAGGGTGTCGCGATGGAGACTGACCGGCCGGCCGGTGTTGAGCCAGCGCCGCAACTCGGGCGGCGAGGCGGAATGGACCTGTTCCCAGGCGAGATCGGTGGACTTGTCCGCAGCCTCGGGAATATCAGTCACGCGCTCTCCGGACCATATCGTCGGCCGAGGTGGCCGCGTGTCGACCGGAAGTCGTCCGCGGGCTGCCTCGATCTCATGCAGCAGGAACCATTCACCCTAGCGGTCCACAGAGTTATCCACATCGTGTGGATGGCTCGGTGTAGACCTCTCACGATTCGAAGATCGTCGCCGGTCGGGAGGCCGCGATGAGCTAGGGCAGGAAAGGGAAGTTAGCAACGGTTCCGCCCATCGTGCAAGGCGATCCCGGAGATTCTCACAGATCGTCGGCGTGTCGCGTTGACGTTGGCGGATGCTTGCTCCGGCGGCACTCGCGGCGCGCATCGAACGGCCGCCTCACTCCGCGATCGAGCGGGCTCGGGCCAAGGCTCGCGGCGCGGGTGGGTGGTGCCGTGACCCGGGCGTACGATCAGATCCAGATCGTCGGTCGGCGAACGTTGCCGGACGAGTTTGACCGGTTTGGCCGTGCCCCGTACCGTTAGAAGGTCGCCGTCTGTCCGGCGATCCGCATTGGCGTATTCCACATCGGCATATTCCAAGCCCTGTCTGCCAACGATCGACGATTTCGGAGCTTTCCGTGAGCAAGCGCACCTTCCAGCCGAGCAACCGGCGCCGCAGCCGTACCCACGGCTTCCGCCTGCGCATGCGCACCCGCGCAGGTCGCAGCATCATCTCCGCTCGGCGCCGCAAGGGCCGCGGCGCGCTGTCTGCCTGAGTCAACGCCGGCCGTGCTGCCGAGGCGGGCGCGGATGCGCCGAGCTGCCGACTTCCGCGCAACCGTGCGTGGCGGAGTCCGAGCCGGTCGCCCCAGCATCGTCGTGCACGCCGACCAGTCACCTGCTCCCGACGTCCTGGTCGGATTCGTCGTCGCGAAGTCGGTCGGCAACGCGGTCACTCGGAACTCCGTGAAGCGGCGGCTGCGTCACCTGGCCCGCGGCGCTCTGGTCGACACCCCGCCCGGCAGCCGGATCGTGTTGCGCGCTCTGCCAGCGTCCGGCGCGCCGACAGCGGACTTGGGACGCGACGTATCCGAGGCGTGGCGGTCGGCCCTGGACAAGCTGAGCCGGAGAGGCGGTCGGGCGTGAAATACCTCCTGATCTGGCTGCTCAAGGGATATCGGCTGGTGATCAGTCCGCTGTACGGCAACGTCTGCCGGTACTACCCGAGTTGTTCGGCGTACGCCCTGCGCGCGGTCGAGGTGCACGGCGCTGTCAAAGGCAGCTGGCTGGCCGCCCGGCGGCTGTTGCGCTGCCACCCGTGGGCGCTGGGCGGGTACGATCCGGTCCCCGGCACACCGGAGTACGCCGACGAACTACGCCTGCAGGCCGCGCAAGCGGCCGATGCGGTGGCCGGCGGCCAATCAGCCCCTGAAGGACGAGGTGTCAAGTGATCGAGGCATTCGGGCTGATCCCGATGAGTATCTGGGATCCGTTCATCACTGTCGGCAGCGCGATCATGGCGCCGCTGTACTGGGTGGTGTCCGGCATCCTGGTGCTGTTCCATGCAGTCTGGACACCGGTCTTCGGCACCAACAGCGGCTGGACCTGGTCCCTGTCGATCGTCTGTCTGACCGTCTGCATCCGAGTCGCGCTGATCCCACTGTTCGTCAAGCAGATCAACTCCTCCCGGCAGATGCAGCTGCTCCAGCCGCAGGTCCGCGAGCTGCAGAAGAAGTACGCCCACGACCGGGAGAAGCTGGGCGCGGAGACCATGAAGCTCTACCGGGAGAACAAGGCGAACCCGCTCGCCTCCTGCCTCCCGCTGCTGCTCCAGATGCCCATCTTCCTGGCCCTGTTCCGGGTGCTGAACAGCGCTGCCGACGGCGTCCCCAAGGGCCACTGGCTGGTCATCAACCCCGATCTGGTGACATCGCTGAGCCAGGCAACGATCTTCGGCGCCCGGATCTCCGACAAGTTCTTGCCGGCCATCCCCTTCGGCAGTGTCCAGATCGTCTGCATCCTGCTGATCATCGCGATGACGGTCACCCTGTTCATCACCCAGCTCCAGCTGATGCGGAAGAACATGCCCGCGCAGGCGCTGGAGGGGCCCTTCGCGCAGCAGCAGAAGATGATGCTCTACATCTTCCCGGTCATCTTCGCGATCGGCGGCATCAACTTCCCGGTGGGCGTGCTGATCTACTGGCTCACCTCCAACCTGTGGACGATGGGGCAGCAGTTCTACATCATCCGGCGCAACCCGGCGCCCGGCACCCCGGCGTACGAGGCCTGGGAGATCCGGCGCAAGGCGAAGGCCGCGCACAAGGCGGCTCAGCGGCCGGCCCCAGTGGCTGAGGAGTCCGAGCCGCTGCCCGGCGGAAACGGATCCCGCCCTCGAGCCAGCGCAACCGACCGACGGCGGAACCGTCGCCCCAGCCACTCCGCGGGTCGTGCGCCAGCAGCCCCGGAGTCAGTCGCGCTCCGCGCGCAAGAGATAACGAGCGTCAGAGGAACCCAGAGCAGAGCGCCGCGAATCCTCCTGGATTGCGTGGCACGACGATCCGACCGATCGGGGCCTGAGTCCCGATGGTCATGGTGAGCGGGACGATCCCGTCCTGAGGAGGTAACAGGTGAGCGAGGACGTACGCCCCGCTGAGGTCGCCGACGCGACCGTGGTCGGTGCCGAGGAGGACGAAACCGGCCGGGTGGTGACCGATCTGGGCGAGCAGCCCGACGAGTCGGCGCCGGCGGACGACAGGGCCCAGACCGACGATCCGACCGACGATCCGGGTCAGGATCCGACCGACGTCTCCGCCGAGGACTCGGCCGACGACCCGCCGGCTGGCGACTCCGCCGAGGACTCGGCCCAGGATCCGGCCGATGACTCGTCGGACAGCCCGCTGGACACCGAGGCCGAGATCGCCGCGGACTATCTCGAGGAGCTGCTCGACATCGCCGATCTGGACGGCGACATCGACACCTATATCGAGGGCGAGCGGGCCCACGTCTCGGTGATCACCGAGTCCGTGGCGCTGGTCGGCCCCGATGGATCGGTCCTTGATGCCCTGCAGGAGCTGACCCGACTGGCCGTGATGACCGAGACCGGCGAGCGAAGCCGGCTGATGCTGGATGTCGCGGGATTCCGGGACAAGCGCCGCGGCGAGCTGCTCGACGCTCACCACGGACGCCGTCGCCGAGGCCCGCAGTGGTGCTGTCCGCGTCAAGCTGTCGCCGATGAACCCGTTCGAGCGCAAGATCGTGCACGATGCCGTGGCGGCTGCCGGGCTGACCAGCGAGTCGGAGGGCGAGGAGCCGGCCCGGTGCGTGGTGATCATCCCCTGACGCCGCCGCCGGCCGCGGTCGAGATCTTCGGTGACCGACTTGGGTCGATCAGTCGATATGTCGACATATTGGTAGATCGAGGAATCGACCGAGGCCTGCTCGGCCCGCGCGAGGCGGACCGGCTCTGGGACCGGCACATTCTCAACTCGGTGGCGCTCGCTCAGCTGATCCCCGCGTCGGCCTCGTTGGTTGACGTCGGCAGCGGTGCCGGTCTGCCGGGGGTGCCGCTGGCGATCCTGCGTCCGGACCTGACGGTGACGTTGCTGGAGCCGTTGCTGCGTCGCTCGACCTTCCTCGACGAGACCGTCGAGGACCTGGGTCTGGGTGGGCGGGTCCGGGTGGTCCGCGGGCGGGCGGAAGAGCATCGGGAGACGTATCAGGTGGTGACGGTTCGTGCCGTCGCACCTCTCCCCCGGCTCGTTCCCTGGTGTGCACCGCTCCGCGAGCCCGATGGACAGATCCTGGCCCTCAAGGGTGATTCGGTCGCCGACGAGATCAGGGCGGCGGCCACCGAGCTGAGGGCATCGCGGCTGCAAGGCCGAGGTGCTGCAACTGAGAGCGCACCCGCTCGCCGAACCGACCACCGTGGTCCGGCTCACCACCGCCCGCTGAGGTCCGTCAGCAGCAGCTGAGCGCGCCGTCGGGGAATCGTCGGTGGTGCTCGATACGGTGGGAGACCTCCGGCTCCGAGCGTAGAAGGATCACAGGTGAGTACGTCCGTGGACGAGCGACCGACGACAGCCCCCGGTCTCGGCTGGCCCAGAGCTGGACGGCTGGCGGCCAACCAGCTCGGCTGGCCGGGCGTTCCACGTGAAACGGTGTCGGAAGGATGGGCCCCGGATCCCTCGCCGGAACCGGGCGAAACTCCTGATCCGGTCGATCCGGTGAGTTCGACCGCGGCGGCTGACACGGCTGATCGGGTCGCCGACGACCAGGTCGGGCCGGAGCACGTAGAGCCGCGAGCAGGTTGCGGCGCCGGCGTCCAGTGTGGAGCCGGCGGCGTCCAGCGATGCCATCGTCCGACCGCCCGGTCCGCGGCGCGCGCGGTTCGATCGGGACGAGTTCGAGCCGGCTGAGACGGCCGAGCCGCGACCGCCTGTTTCACGTGGAACTGCACCAGAAACGAAGCGGCCACGTCTCCCTGCGCCGGACCACCCCAGAGTGTTCGTGGTGGCCAATCAGAAGGGCGGCGTCGGGAAGACGACGACCGCCGTGAATCTGGCGGCCGGGCTCGCGCTCGGCGGACTCTCGGTTCTCCTGGTCGACCTCGATCCGCAGGGAAACGCGTCGACGGCGCTCGGCGTCGACCATCCGCCTGGCAGCCCTGGAACGTACGACGTGCTGATCGGCGGCGATCCGATCGAACGGCATCTGCACGACTCCCCCGAGGCACCGAATCTGAAGGTCCTGCCGGCGACCATCGACCTGGCGGGCGCCGAGATCGAACTGGTCTCGGTGGTGGCCCGCGAGAACCGCCTGCTGCGTGCGTTGAAGGCGTACCTGCGGGACCATCCGGTGGATTACGTGTTTCTGGACTGTCCGCCGTCGCTCGGACTGCTGACCTTGAATGCGCTGGTCGCCGCCGGGGAGATCCTGATCCCGATCCAGTGCGAGTACTACGCCCTGGAGGGGGTGTCCCAGCTGCTGCGGACGATCGACATCGTCAAGCGCGAGCTGAACGACGAGCTCGAGCTGAGCACCGTGCTCCTGACCATGTTCGATGCCCGGACCCGGCTTGCCGCTCAGGTGGCCGACGAGGTGCGGACCCACTTCGCCGATGAGACGTTGCCGACCGTCATCCCACGGTCGGTCCGGATCTCGGAGGCGCCGAGCTACGGACAGACCGTGCTCACCTATCACCCGGACTCGGCCGGCGCCGTCTGCTACCTGGAAGCGGCCGCAGAGATCGCCCGGAGGGGCGCCAAGGAGAAGTCATGAGCACGTCGACCGAACGTCGTGGAGGGCTGGGCCGCGGACTGGGTGAGTTGTTCCAGCGCACCGAGGCCATTCAGGTGACCCAGCGCCCCGAGGAGGTGCCGGGGTCGGCCTCGCCCTCGGCTGTCGAGCCGGTGCCGGTGCCGGCCGGTTCGTACTTCGCCGAACTCGCCATCGAGACGATCACCCCGAATCCGCGGCAGCCACGAGCGGTCTTCGACGAGGAGGCCCTGAGCGAGCTCGTCGAGTCGATCGGCGAGGTGGGTCTGCTCCAGCCGATCGTGGTCCGGCCGGTCGACGACGGTCGGTTCGAGCTGGTGATGGGGGAGCGACGCTGGCGAGCCGCCGGACTGGCCGGACAGCAGACCATCCCGGCCATCGTGCGGCGGACCGAGGATCACGATCTGCTCCGCGACGCGCTGCTGGAGAATCTGCATCGGGTCCAACTGAACCCGCTCGAGGAGGCGGCTGCCTATCAGCAGATGTTGGAGGATTTCGGCTGCACTCAGGACGAGTTGTCGACCAGGATCAAGCGCTCCCGACCGCAGATCTCCAATACGATCAGGCTTCTGAAGCTGCCGGCGTCGGTGCAGCGGCGGGTCGCCGCCGGCGTGCTCAGTGCCGGGCATGCGCGCGCTCTACTCGGTCTTGCCGATCCGGCGGCCCAGGAGCGACTCGCGCAGCGCATCGTGGCCGAGGGCCTGTCGGTTCGGGCGGTCGAGGAGATCGTCGCGCTCGGTGAGGCGGATTCGGAGCCGGTCGTCCGGCGACGGGTGCAGCGGTCGCCGAGCCCACGGGCGAGCGAGCTCGCATCGGTGCTGTCGGACCACTTCGAGACCCGGGTCCGGGTGGACCAGGGCCGATCCAAGGGTCGGATCACCATCGAGTTCGCCACCGCCGAGGACCTGGAGCGGATCGTGCTGGCGATGCAGATCAATCGATCTGGGGATTTGTCGACATAGCGATATGTTGGTTGATCGAGAAGTCGTCGTGATGACTTGTCGATGAGTTGCTAGGTCGATCTGTCGCTGTTCCCCGTGAAACCCGCGGGTTTTCGGCGAGTACGCATGAGCTGGCGGGCTGGCCTTCGCAGGCTCAGGCGCATGCAGTCGGGCTCAGGAACTCGTGGGTGCGGCTCAGGTGTGAGCGCGGACTCAGGGCACGTCGGGGGCGGCGGTCGCGGTGCTGTCGTCGGCGCCGGGCCGAGAGGCGGCGTGTACGCCGGCGGCCTCGGGGGGCAGGGACGGCTGGTTCTCGTACTCGGGGTAGATCGCGAGCTTCGCTCGGACGTCCTTGGTGGCGGACCGCTCGGCGACGAAAGAGAGGAACGGGACCGTGCCGGCCAAGGCGATGAGGAGCAACCGCTTCCAGCCCCAGCGCGCGCGACGACCGAGGTCGAAGGCGGTGATCAGTAGCACCATATAGAGCCAGCCGTGCGCGATGCCGGCGTACATCACCACGGAGTCGTTGTCCCAGATGTACTTCAGCGGCATCCCGATGCAGACCAGGACGATCAGCAGAGTGCCGACCAGATAGGCCATGAAGCGGTAGCGGAGCAGAGCGGCGCGCACGACAGCGAGCCTACGTCGTCGTGGACCTCTCCTCGGATTCCTGCCGACCGGCGGTCGCTCGGTCGACGTCGGCCTCGGCGGCGAGTTCGAGGTCGCGGCCACGATCGAGGTCCCGGGCGAATCGAACCGCCAGGATCAGGGCGAAGCCGGCGAACAGCCACCACTGGAGGGCGTACGCGCCGTTGCGCAGCCGACCGGGCGCCTCCGGCAGAGCGAGGGGCGACGGCTGGACGCCCTGCGCGGCGGACTCGGCCGCCGTCAGGTTGACATAACCTTCGATCAGCTGTCCCGGCCAGGTCTGGGCCAACAGCGGAACACGGAGCGACGTCCCGGGGTCGCCGCTGTCCTCGGACGGCAGCAGCACCCCGGTCTGCTGCAGGGTTCCGGTCGGTGGTGGCGGCGGGGCGCCGGCCGTCACGCCGCGGACCACCGCGAGCACTCGGCCGTCGGCGAGCCGGAATCCGGTCACGATCCGCCGGGTGCCCGGCCCGCCGACGACCAGCTGAAGCTCCGGGTCGTAGCTGCCGGTGAACACGACCGTGCGGCCGTAACCGTCGCTGATGGCCTGGTCGGCCGGTGCGACCTGACTCAGCGCCACCGCCGGCGCGTCGACCCGCTGCTCGGCGGATGCGCTGCCGGAGGACCGGTAGACGCCGAGCTGCCAGAGCCCGAGCGCGACCATCACGCCGGCGACGGCAAGGCCGGCCGTGATGACGAGGACCTGCTGCAGACGGAACATGCTCCGAGCCCGGCTCAGGCCCCCTGGACGGCGGCCAGCCGGCGACTGCCCCGGGCGGCCGCGACCCGAACCAGATCGGCGCACATCTTGCCCAGGCTCCAGCCGGCGGCCTCCATGGCCAACGGAACCGAGGAGGTCTCGGTCATCCCTGGCGCCACGTTGACCTCCAGGAAGGTGGGGAGGCCCTCCCCGTCGATGATCAGATCCGTCCGCGAGAGGTCGGCCAGCCCGAAGACCTCGTGCACCCGAAGGGCGGTCTGCGCACAGCGATCGGCGATCTCGGCGGGCAGCTCGGCCGGGCAGATGAACCGCGTCTCGCCGGCGGTGTAGCGCGCGGTGTAGTCGTAGACCCCCGAGTCGGGCCGGATCTCGACGACCGGCAGTGCGTTCGGGCCGGAGCCACGGTCGACGACCGCGACGGTGACCTCGGTCCCGGTGACGAATCGTTCGACGACGGCGACCTGGCCGTACGCGAATGCGCCGACCATCGCGGCCGGCAGCTCCTCGGGCCGGTCGACCTTGCTCGCGCCGAGCGCTGAGCCGCCGCGAGAGGGCTTCACCATCATCGGAAAGCCCAGCTGGTCGCCGAGCGCGCGGACCAGGGCCTGGGCGCCGAGCTCGCGGAAGATCTCGTGGGGGAGCGCTACCTGAGCCGGGGTCGCGATTCCGGCCTCGGCGGCGACGGTGGTCGCGATCGACTTGTCGAACGCCACCCGCGAGGCCGGGCCCGCCGAGCCGACGAACGGGGCGCCGAGCAGTCCCAGCACCTCGCGGAGCGAGCCGTCCTCCCCGGACTCGCCGTGCAGCAGCGGGAAGACGACGGTGTCCTCGGCCTCGGCCAGCCGGGAGACCAACGAGGAGTCGACGTCGGCCTCGATCACGTCCAGGCCGCGCGACCGCAGCGCGAGGCTGACTCGCCGCCCTGAGCGCAGCGAGACGTCTCGTTCGTGCGAGAGCCCGCCGGCGAGAACCAGCACGGTCGGGTCGGGACGGTCCGGAGCGGAGTCTTCGTCTCCGGTCGGTCGGAAGTCGGCCATCGGGTTCCTGTCAGCTCAGGTCGGCGCCGGGCGCCTCGTAGGGGGAGACCGACCGGTCGCGGCCGTCGCCGAACGCGGTCATCCCGAAGGTCTCGTTCACCGACGCCTCGTACGCCAGCACGTCGCCGAGTCGCCGGGTTCCCTCCCGGATCCGGTCCGGGGTCGGGAAGCAGTACGACAGCCGCATGAATCGGGTGCCGAAGCCGTCGGTGTAGAACGCGGTGCCCGGGACGTACGCCACCCGGGCGGTGACCGCGCGCGGCAGCATCGCCTGGGCGTCCAGGCCGGGCGGCAGCTGCACCCAGACGAAGAAGCCGCCCTGTGGTTCGGTCCAGCTCGATCCGGGCGGCATGTGCTCCCGCAGACCCGAGATCATGGCGTCCCGGCGCTCCCGGTACATCTCGCGGAACACCTTGATCTGGCCGCGCCAGTCGTGGGCGGAGAGATAGGCCGACACGGCGAACTGCGAGAACACCGGTGGGCACAGCGTCGCCGACTCCTGGGCGAGCACCAACTTCTCCCGGACGGCGTGCGGAGCCAGCGCCCAGCCGACCCGGAAGCCGGGGGCGAAGGTCTTGGAGAACGAGCCCAGATAGACCACCCGGTCGGCGTCCAGCGACCGCATCGCCGGAATCGGGTCGCCGTCGAAGCCCAGCAGGCCGTACGGGTTGTCCTCGACGACCAGCAGATCCGCCCGCTCGGCGACCCGCAGGATCTCCGCCCGCCGCTCCAACGACTGCGTCACACCCGCCGGATTGTGGAAGTTCGGAATCGTATAGAGGAACTTGGCGGTCCGCCCCGAGCGGCGGACGACCTCGATGGCGTCGGCCAGGGCGACCGGATCGAGCCCCTGCTCGTCCATCGCCACATGGACGACCTGGCTCTGGTACGCGCGGAACACGCCGAGTGCGCCGACGTAGCTCGGCGCCTCGCAGAGCACCACATCGCCGGGATCGCAGAAGATCCGGGTAACCAGGTCGAGCGCCTGCTGCGAGCCGACGGTGACGGTGACATCGTCGGGATGCGCGGAGATGCCCTCCAGCCGCATCACCTCGCAGATCTGCTCGCGGATGGCCGGCTCGCCCTGGCCCGAGCCGTACTGCATAGCCTGCCGGCCGTGCTCCACGACCAACTGATCCAGCACCGAGCCGACGACGTCCAGCGGCAGATCCGCGATGTTCGGCATGCCGCCGGCCAGCGAGACCACCTCGGGTCGGTTGGCGACGGCGAAGAGAGCTCGAATGGCCGACGCGGTCATCCCGTGGGTCCGCACGGCGTAGCGGTCCACGTAGTTGTCCAGCCGGGTGTCCGTCCGACGGAGACGGTCCGGCGCTGACGGGGCGCCGGATGAATCCGGCGTCGACGGCTCCGAAGCACTCACAGACAGCAGGGTATGCGATCCGGCCGCGCCCGAGGCTGTGCCGAACCCCTGGCGGCGGTAGCCGGTGAGACCCTTGCAGCGGCAACGGTTGGGTCCGTCGGATCCACCTTCTACGATGTGGTCATGGCGGAGTCCGGAGCGCGGCGGGGCCCGGCGGGCTGGGTGGCCTGGCTGGGCCTCGGTGTGCTGGCCGGGGTTCTGCTCGGGTTCGCGGTCGGCCTGGCTCGGCCCCGCGCCCAGACACCCCGAATCCAGACACCCCCGACCCAGACACCGCCGATCCAGACACCGCGGATCGAGACACCCTGATGGCGTCGCGCCGGCTGCGGCCACTGCGGGTGGCCGACATTCCCACCCTGCCGGAACCGTGTGCGCGTTGCGCTTTCTGGGAGACCAGTCTGAGCGATCTGGCCTATCCCGCCGATCACCGGGACAACTCCAAGGTCAAGCTCGAGTGGGCGGAGGCGGTGACCGCCCGCTGGGGCTACTGCGGCGCGCTCGCGCTGAACGACGGGGAGCCGATCGGCTATCTCACCATGGCGCCGACCAGTCTGGTGCCGCGGCTGGGCGGTTTCTCGACCACGCCGATGAGCCCGGACGCCGCGGTGCTGATGTCGGTCCAGGTGATCGACGGCTGGCGAAACAAGGGCGTCGGACGGCAGTTGGTCGCCTCGGCCGCGGCGCTGCTGGTGCGCCGGGACATCCGGGCGCTGGAGGCGATCGGGACGAACCGGGAGGGTCCGTCCTGCATGATCCCGACACCCTTCCTGGAATCCGTCGGCTTCGTCGTGGTCCGAGAGCATCCGGTCACGCCCCGGCTGCGGATGGATCTGCAGTCCGCCCTGCGCTGGATCCCCGATCTCGGGGCTGCCTGGAACCGGCTGACCGAGCTGGTCGGCCAGCCGGGCTCACCCGAGCCGGCCTCGTACGTCCCGCACGAGCGCGCCTGACACGTGCCGCTCGGCGCCGGGAGACACTGGCGGATGTGAACGCCGATGACTCGCTTCGAACCGTCAGCTTGACCCGGACCGGCCGGCTCACCTTCCGGGCGACGAACGACCGGGGCGCCACGATCGAGCTGGGAGCCGGTGACGGAGAGCTGTTCAGCCCGGTGGAGCTACTGCTCGTCGCCATCGCGGGCTGCACCGGGATGGACGTCGACGCGATCACCGGCAAACGGGCCGAGCCGGAACAGTTCGACGTGACCGCTCGAGGCCGCAAGGTCCGCGACGGCGGCGGCAACCATCTGACCGACCTGGCGGTGGACTTCGCGGTCGAGTTCCCGACCGGCGAGGCCGGCGACGCCGCCCGGGCGGTACTGGAGACCGCCATCGTCCGGTCCCACGACCGGCTGTGCACGGTCAGCCGGACCGTCGAACTCGCCAGCCCGATCCAAGCCGAGCTCGATGGTCGGCCGGTCTGAGCGCGTGACCGATCGGCAACTGACCCGTCGTGTGCTGCTGGCCGGTGCGGCGGCCACCGCGGTCGCGGCCGCCGCCGGGTGCGGAGCCGCTCCGTCGGTGTCCCGGAGCTCGTCGTCGGCCGCTGGTTCGGGCTCGACGCGTACTCCGGACTCCAGCAACCCGACCGGATCGTCCCCGTCGACGTCTGCCGCCGCGCCCGGCAGTCCGCGCCCCTCGGCCTCGACTGTTCCCGGGCCGCCCGACCCGGCGTCGGTGAAGGCCAACGAGCTGGGCCTGGTGCCGGTGATGATGTATCACCGGCTGACCGATGTCCCCGGTGAGTACGACATGAGCCCCACCGCCTTCCGTGCGCAGGTCCGTCGGCTGTTGCACTCGGGTTATCGCCCGGTCGACGCCCACGACCTGGCAACGGGCTCGATCAGCGTGCCCGCCGGGAAGACGCCCGTGGTGCTCACCTTCGATGACGGGTCGCCGCATCAGTTCGCCCTTCGCTCCGACGGGCGGCTCGACCCGGACTGTTCGGCAGGGATCCTCGTCGCGGAGTGCGCCAAGGTGCCGGGCGCCGAGCCGAAGGCGACCTTCTACGTGAACGAGAACCCGTTCGGACTCGAGTCGGCACCCCAGCAGCACCGCGGGTTGGCCGGCCTGCTGGAGCTCGGCTTCCAGCTCGGCAACCACACCCTGGACCATCCGAATCTCGCCACGCTGTCTGACGAAGCCGTGGCCGAGGAGTTCGTCCGGCTGCAGCAACTGGTCGTCCGCGCCGCGCCGAACGCGCGGCTGAACACGATGGCGCTGCCGTTCGGGGTCGCGCCGCGGCCCTATCGGCTGGCCGAGCAGGCGTCGTGGCACGGCAGCTCGTACCGCTTCGACATCGTGTTGCTGGTCGGCGCCAATCCGAGTCCGTCGCCGTACGCGGCCGCCTTCGATCGGCACGCCGTACCAAGGATCCGGGGGACGTCGTACCAGGGCGGTCGGACGCCGCTGACCGGCACCTACTGGTTGGACTACCTCGACGCCCATCCCCACGAGCGGTACGTCAGCGCCGGCAACCCGGGCCACGTCACCGTGCCGAAGCGGCTCGCGGGCAAGGTGGCCCATCGTTATCGCGATCGCCTGATTGCCTATTGAGCCTGGTCGCCTGCTGAGGAGAGGCCGAGACTCAGCCGAGGACGGGTAGCCGGTCGGCCAGCGGTCCCGAGCTCGGTCGGCGCGGGCACTCGTCCGGCACCGATCAGGGTCGCTTGCTCGTCGGTCCAGGTGCGTGGCAGTGGTTCGCCGAGCAGTATCTCGATGGTGGCCCGCGCCAGCTTCAGCCCGCTGGACTGTGGTGGTCGGGTGGTGCGTAGGTCCAGCTGGTGCACCACGTTCTCGACGGTCCAGATGGTCAGATAGTTGCCCGGCGCGAAGACATGGCCCTGCCAGAAGCAGGCCCGAGCCGGGAACGCCGCCACGCCGCGCAAGAGCGCGTCCGCGACGTCGGTCAGCTGCTCGATGGCCGCCGCCGGTCGCGCATACGCCGCCGTCCGACGGCGCTGCGACATCAGGGTGAGCACCTGGTCGGCGCCGCCGTATTCGTCAGCGAATGCCGTCCAGTACGAAGCGGCGTCGACCGTCGGCGGCTCGTCCATCGGCGACACCAGACCGCCCAGCATCTCCTGCCACCCGCCGATCACGTGCGCCACGACGTCGAGGCGTGTCCAGCCGTGGCAGCGCGACGCGCCGAGCAGCTCGTACTCGTCCAGACCGGAGGCAGCCTCGACGAACGTCCGAACAGAGTCCGAACAGGCCGTCCGACCGACGTCTAGTGTGACCTCGAGCTCCATGGCGATGACCCTACGGGGCAGTCCACCCAGGCGCGGCTCCGTGGGTCAGAGGTACTCCTCGAGTGCGCCGAGCAGCACGGACTTGGACTTGGCGCCCTTGAACGCCTTCACCAGCTCGCCGTCGACGTACAGCTGGATGGTGGGCAGTCCGAGCACGTGGTTGTTCGCCGGCGTGACCGGATTGGTGTTGGTGTCCATCTTCACGAAGGTGACCTTGTCGCCGTGGGTGCGGGACAGCTCCTCGATGATCGGCGCCACCTGCTTGCACGGGCCGCACCAGTCGGCCCAGAAGTCCACCATCACCGGCTTGGCGGACTTCAGCACGACCTCGTCGAAGGTGTCGTCGGTGACCTCGTTGACTGCCATCTGCTTCTCCTGATCTCGGGTGAGGAAACGTACGTTCGATTGTCCCGCTGGCCACCGACAGTTCTTCGTCAGGCGGTATGGCTGGCCGCCAGCACGGCCTCGTGCTCGCCGGTCTGTAACGCGTTCCCATCGTCCAGATCTGCCAGGTAGCGCTCGGCGTCCAGTGCCGCGGAGCAGCCGGTGCCGGCGGCGGTGATCGCCTGCCGGTAGGTGTGATCGACCAGGTCGCCGCAGGCGAAGACACCGGGCACGTTGGTCCGGGTGCTCTTGCCGTCGGTCAGCACGTAGCCGGCGCGATCCAGCTCGACCTGCCCGACGACCAGCTCCGAGCGCGGCTCGTGGCCGATCGCGATGAACAGGCCCTTGATCTCCAGGTCGGACGTCTCCCCGGTCGTCGTGTTGCGGAGGGTGACCCCGGACAGCGACTTGTCACCGTGGATCTCGTCCACCGCGGAGTCCCAGGCGAACCGGATCTTCGGGTCCTGGTGCGCCCGGTTGGCCATGATCTTGCTGGCCCGCAGCTCGTCGCGGCGGTGGATCATCGTCACCGAGTCCGCGAACCGGGTCAGGAAGGTGGCCTCCTCGACGGCGGAGTCACCGCCGCCGACGACCGCGATGTCCTTGCCCTTGAAGAAGAAGCCGTCGCAGGTCGCACACCAGGACACGCCGTGGCCGGACAGCCGATCCTCTTCGTCCAGACCCAGCTTGCGGTAACTCGAGCCCATCGCGAGGATCACCGAGCGCGCGGTGAAGGTGTTCCCCTCGGAATCGGTGACCGACTTGATCGGACCAGTCAGGTCCATTGCGGTCACGTCGTCGGTGATCAGCTCGGCGCCGAACCGCTCGGCCTGCCCGCGCAGGTTGTCCATCAGCTCCGGGCCCTGGATGCCCTCGGGAAAGCCGGGGAAGTTCTCGACCTCGGTGGTGTTCATCAGCGCGCCGCCGGCGGTGATCGAGCCCTCGAAGACGAGCGGTTTCAGCTCGGCCCGGGCGGCGTAGATGGCGGCGGTGTAACCGGCCGGGCCACTGCCCACGATGATGACGTCGCGATGCTCGGGGGTGCCGGCAGAAGCTGTGCTCATGTGTCCTCTTCGTCGTGCCCTGTTCAGGGTGCGCTGCCTCGTCGCGGCAGCTTACCTGGGCGCAACGGGGACGGGCGGCGCGCTATTCCGCGCGCCGACCGCCCGGGGACCTTGCACCCCTCAGGGCGGTCTGCACCCCTCGTATCGGGTGCAAGGACGCACACCGGGTGCAAAGTTCGCGGAGAGGTCAGCGGGTCAGCGGGTCAGCGTGATGGTCCGGACGACCCGCGGCTGGGGTGTCTCGCAGCCTTGCACCACCACGGCCAGGTCCTGGTCGTCGGTGCGGAGATAGACCAGGAGCGCCGGCGAGCCGTCGACGGTGACCGAGGCGAGGCCGGTGATCCGTCCGTCGGTCACCTCGCGGGCGCAGGACCAGGCGTGCGAGAAGCGGTGCGGATCGACGGTGCCGGTGTTCTCCAGCGCGTTCGCCTGCTGGGGCAGCGAGTTGCTGCTCAGTGCGGCTGATCCGTTCGGCGGCTCGTCGAGGCCGGCCCGGGCGCTCACCACATAGCCGGCGAAACCGGCAAGCGTCGCCAGCGCCGCGGCCGCGAGCACCCAGCCGGCGGCCCGCCCGCGCCGCGGCCGAGCGGGTCGGTACGCGCCGGGCCCAGTCCGGTTGAGCCCGGTCGGGTCGGGCCGGGCCGGTTCGAGGAGGGGGCGCGGCGTCCAGCGGGTCGAGCCGTCGTCGGCGATCAGGTTCCCGCCGGCCGTCCCGGGCAGTCCGGCGGCCGGCGGGGGCAGGGTCTGGGCGACCCGGCGGGCCTGCTCCTCGGCGAGCACCCCGTCGAGCCGGGCCACCACGGCCGGCGGCATCGCGGGCGCCGGTTCGGCCGCGAGGGTGGCGGGCACCGCGGCGAGCAGCCCGGCGGTCTCGGTACAGATCGGGCACTCGGCCAGGTGCGCCCGGACGGCCTGGGCGCGCGCAGCATCGAGGAGCTGCTCGGCCTGATCGGCCAGCTCCTCGACGCCGATGTGCTCAGACACCTGGATTTCCTTCGCCGTCGGCGGATCCGGACATGGCCCGCCCGGCCCGAGGCGGGCGCGGGCCGCCGATTGGACGTACGACGGGGGTGTTCCGGTTCCCGGCCGGCCCAGATTCGAGCGAGTGGAGTCTCGGGGGATCAGGGCGCATCGGCCACCAGCCCTCGCTGCCGGAGGAACTCCAGCGTGCGGCGCGAGCCCTTGTCCAGCTCCGCCGCAGGGGCGTACGTCTGCAGCCAGCCGAACAGCACCGGATGCCCACCGCGGAGCCAGGCGGTCGGCGCGAGGCAGCGGACGGTGCTCCCGTCGGGCTGCGCCACCGTGAGCCGGTACGACGGCCCGCGGGCGGTCATCACCTGACGGACCGCCCGGACCTGGTCACCCTCGACCCGGACGTACGTCCGCCAGGGCCGGAGCACCAGGGTCTCGCCGTCGACCATCAGATACGACCGGGCCCGGCGCACCATGACGAAGGCGAACAGCGCCCAGAGCGCGAGCACGAGCAGCACCACGGGCAGCCAGCCGTCGGCGCGGCCGCGGATCACCACCCCGAGACAGCCGAGCGCCGCCAGCGTCGCGATTCCCACCGGCGTCCGCCAGTTGTAGGACAGTTCGAGCGGATGGGCCATCAGTCCTGTCCTCTTCCATCGGGATCGCGCAGCTCGACCAGCAGCGGTAACAGTCTTGCTCGCCCGCGGGCGCACCGGCTCTTCACCGTGCCCGGCGCACAGCCGAGCAGCTGGGCCGCCTCGTCGACCGAATAGCCCTCCATGTCGACCAGCACCAGGGCCGCCCGCTGGTCAGGGTTCAGCGTGGCCAACGCGGCGGCGACCATGCTCTGCTGCTCCTTCGCCTCGATCGGGTCCTCGATCATCGGCGCGGACAGCTCGGGGCTGCGGTCGGGATCGTCCGGCAGGGTCTCGCTCGTCCGGCTCCGGGCCCGCCGGAGCCGGTCCAGGCAGGCGTTGACCACGATCCGGTGCAGCCAGGTGGTGACCGCCGACTCGCCCCGGAACGTACCGGCCCGGCGGAACGCCGCGATGTACGCGTCCTGCAGGGCGTCCGCCGCGTCGTCGGGGTCGCGCATCGTCCGCAGGGCAACGGCCCACAGCCGATCGCGGTGCCTGGCGACCAGGGTCGCGAAGGCTTGCGGGTCGCCGGCGACATGTGCGGCGAGCAGGGCGGCGTCGTCGTCGGGACGCCCCGTGGCCACTAGAAGACGTCGATCTCGTACACGCCGCCCCGGTAGCCGCCCCCCTCCGCCGGCAACGAGGTGAGGTAGACGAGCAGGTACCGGGTCTTCACCGCAGACGCGAGGTCGATGGTGGTGGTCTTGGTCGCGTTGTCGGCCTTGCCGACCGAGTGCCAGGCCGAGTCCGAGCCCATCGGCGGCTGACTCACCGTGCTCGGGTCGCCCTTCGGCACCCGGATCTGGAGGTCTGTCCCGGCGCCGCTCAGGGACACCGCTACCGAGGCGACCGTCTGCGGCGATCCGAGGTCGACCACCAGCCCGACGCCTCGCTTGAGGTTGCCGAGCTTCGGACTGCCGAGGTAACGGTTGGTGCGCCACCGGGTGGCCGGGTTGTCGTCGTAGGCGTACTTCACTTCGCCGGGGTTCTCCGCGGGTGGGTTGCCCTGCGGGTCGAAGTCGCGGGCCGCCACGATCGGCACCGGCACCGGCGTCGCCGCGGTCGTGGCGGGTGCGGAGGCGGCGACGCTGGGCGACGGAGCGCTGCTCGCGGAGTGCTGCCGCAGGCCCAGCAGGGCCACCACGCCGGCCGCCACGAGTGCCAGGCAGAGCAGCACGATCACCACCAGCAGCCCGGTCCGGCCGCGCCGATCGCGGACCTGCTGTGAGGTCCGCCGGCTCGCCTTCAACTGGTTGGGCGGGATCGGCTGTCGAATCAGCGTGGTTCGTGCCGCCTCGGCGGATCCCGCCGGTTGGACCGGGGCCGGCGGCGGCGCGGAGGCTGCTCCCGACGGTGCCGTCCGCTGGCGGACGCCTGCCCGGGCATTCTCGGATGGGTCGTCGTCCAACCGGACAGTGCTCCGGACCCGCGGTACGGGCTGGCGGAGTCGGCGCTCGAGGTCGGCTGAGGCGTCGGCCGGGCCCAGCACCTTGGTCAGGGCGTTCACCACGCCGACCGCGCTGGTGAGCTGGTCGGTGCGGTGCCGCGGCGGATCGCTGAGGATCTGGTCGCAGATGTTGTCCAGCGCCGGCGCGACCCCGGCTCGGACCTGGCGCGGCGTGAGCCAGCGGTGCCCGGACGTCGGCGCCGGAGGCAGGCCGAACGCCGGACCGCCCGGCCAGCGGGCGACCAGGCAGGCATACAGGATCCGGCCGAGGTCGCGGACGTCGGTCAGTTCGGGGGTCCGGCGCTCGGGCAGCTCTGTTCCGTCGGCGGGCGCGTTCGCATCGGGCCGGAGCACCTTCTCGATCACCAGTCCGACGATCCGGACATTCCCGGTCGGAGTGATCACTACCGTGTCGGGGTTGATCCGTTCGTGGCCAAGGCCGGCTGAATGCACGCCGGCCAGCGCATCGGCGATCTCCCGGACCACCCAGGCCGCCTCCAGCCCGGACAGCGGACCGTGGGTCAGGATCGCCTCGAGCGACTGGCCGTTGGCGTACTCGCAGACGATGTAGTCACCGGTCGCCGGGCTCTCGGCGCCGTCGACGTGGACCACGTCGAGCACCCGCAGGAAGCGCGCGTCGGTCGCGATCGACGCACGCCGGGCCAGGTCCAGCAGATCCGGGGCCTCGCCCTCGGTCGGCGGCAGCAGATGGACCAGCACCGAGCGGGACAGCACCTGGTCGAAGGCTCGCCAGGTGACCGTGCCGGGAGCCTCGGCGAGCAGCTCCTCGAGTCGATAGCGAGCCCCGAGCACGGTGCCGGCCGGCAGTCCGGCCGCCGGAGCGCTCAACGGCTGATCGGCAGTCTCGGAGGGGGTAGGCAGCCCGGAACCGCCCTGCTCAGAACCGTCCTGCTCAGAACTGTCCTGCTGTGGGGCGCTGAGGGCGCCGGCCTGGGTTGCCATGATGCTCGTTGTTCCGGTCGGGGCGGTCTCGTCAGAGACCTGGTCGGTGAGTTCGCGGTCCACCACGACGGGTACGTCCTCGGCGTCGGTGGCGGGCTGCGAACCTGGGTCGATGGTAGAGCCCAGCATCGCCTCCGCGGTGGCGGAATCGCCGGATCGGCCGGGATCGGCTCCCTCCTCGGCGGGCCTGCGCTGCCGACGGCGGAGCAGGGCCAGGACGTCGGACACCTCCTGGATGTGCAGCAGGCGGGCCAGCAGCACGAAGACGCCCACGGCGGACAGGCCCGCGATGGCCAGCCCGACGACCTTGGCGATGGTCAGCTCGACCGGCTTCGTGAGATGACTGTCGGACCACAGCCCGATCGCGTACGTGATCGCCCAGGCCAGCACGCCGGCCGGTGCGGCGGCGACGAACAGCCGGACGCAGAGCCGGACCAGGCCGCGTACGTGCAGCTCGGGCAACCTGCGGCGCAACGCGTAGTAGGAGGCGATCACACCGACCAGGTAGGCCAGCGAGTACGCCGCCGCCAGGCCCGTGGCGACCAACGACGGCCGGTGCACCGCGGCCACGACGGCCACCGCCGCCACCACGTTCACTCCGGAGATGAGCACCTGCAGGAAGAACGTCGTTCGGTTGGCCTCGAGGGAGTAGAACGTGCGCAGGAACAGGTACTGCACGGTGAAGGGGACCAGTCCGACGCCGAGCGCCATCAACGCCCAGCCGACGTAGGGGGCGTCTTCGGCGCCTCGCCCGAAGCCGAACGCGAACTGCGCGATCGGCAGGCCGAGCGCAATGAAACCGACCGAGGCCGGCAGCAGTGCGGTGACCGCCAGCCGGATCGCCCGCAACGACTCCTCGGCCACACCCTTCAAGTCCCCGGCGTGGGCCAGCCGGGACGCCGAGGGCAGCATTGCGGTCGCCAGCGAGACGGTGATCAGGGAGTGCGGCAGGATCCAGACGGCGTACGCGTTGGAGTAGGCCGTCAGCCCGGCCCCGTTGCCGCCAACGGTGGCGCTGGTGGCGAGCCGGTTCACCACGATGAGGGCGAGCTGGGTGACCAGGACGAAGCCCAACGTCCACTTGGCCAGCCGAAGGGTCTTGCCGAGGCCGGTGTGCCGGAAGTCGAAGCGCGGCCGGAACCGGTAGCCGGCTGCTCGGAGGAAGGGCAGCAGCACCAGTGCCTGGATCGCGATCCCGAGGGTGGAGCCGAGGCCGAGCAGCAGTTCCTGCCCGGAGGTGAACGCGCTCGCGGCGTCGCCCTTGCCGAAGACGACCAGGAAGATCACCAGCACGGCGATGGAGACCACGTTGTTGGCGATCGGGGCCCACATCATCGGGCCGAACCGATCCCGGGCGTTGAGGATCTGGCCGGCCAGGACGTACACGCCGTAGAAGAAGACCTGCGGCATGCAGTAGTAGCCGAGCATGATCATCGACTGGTACTGGGCGGAGAGCGACGGGTCCTTCCAGCCGTGCGCGGAGTAGATCCCGATGATCAGCGGGACGGCCGCGGTGAGCAGGACGGTGATCAGCGCCAGCACGATCAGGCCACCGGTCATGATCCGGTTCGTGTAGGCCTCGCCGCGGTCCTTGTCGCCCTTGATCGCCCGGACGATCTGCGGCACCAGGACCGTGTTCAGCACGCCGCCGGCCAGCAGGATGTACATGCTGTTCGGCACCGTGTTCGCCAGGGTGAACATCTCGGCCTGCCGGGTGCCGTTTCCGAACAGCACGACCAGCAGCATCAGCCGGCCGAAGCCGAGCACCCGGGAGACCAGGGTGCCGCCGGCCATCAGAACGCTGGCCGAGACCAGCCGGGCGGTGCTCCGGGCGGCCTGGGCTTGGTCGGCCTCTAGCTGATCAGCCGGGGCGTCGCCGGACGCCGGATCGGGCTCGGGCCTCGCGGTCGCGGAGCCGGACGAGCGGTCAGACATCCAGGCTCTCCGGGTCGCGAGGCTGGTCGCGATGATCGGTCGAGTGATCGGTCTGGGAGGCGGGCGGTACGACCTGGGCCGGGTGCGGCGGTACCCCCGACTGGCCGGCGGAATCCTCGGATCCACCGGGGGTGTCCGAGGCGCCGGCCGATCCCCCGGCGGAGGCCTTGGCCCGTTCCTTCGTGACCTGGTGGATCCGCAGGGCCGACGAACCGACCAGCACGATGCCGGCGGCGATGGCGATCAGCCAGCCGATGGTGCCGGCCTGGGTGGCCTTGACCTCGATCGGCATCGGCTCGCCGACGGGTGTCCCGCTCAGGGTGTACGCCTGCGCGGTCACCTTGACGATGCCGTTCGCCTGGGCGTCCACCTGGGCGTTGCCGGTGACCCCGGCCCCGGCCGGGACCTGGAGCCCGTCAGCCATGTCCGACGACGGGGTGACGGTCAGGCGCTGGCCGTTCGCCGAGCTGAACTCGAGCTTCACCTTGATGGCGTTGCGGAGCGGGTCGTCCTCGACCGGGGCGAGGGTGTTGCGGACGGTGACCGGGAAATAGACGCTGTGTGCCGAGGTGACCACCCGCGGCGTGGTGATGATCTTCACCGCGTTCAGCCGGACGTCGTCCAGCGCCTGCTGCTGAGGGCGCACGAACTGCGTCCAGAGGTCCGGTTTGCCCCGCCACGCGATGCTGGCCGATCGGGCCGCGGCCGCGCCGGCGTCCAGCTCGACATCGCCCGGCCTGGCCAGCAGGTCGGCCATCGTCTGGTATCCGGTGACCAGCCGACGTACGCCGTCGATCTGGACGCCGGTCAGCTCCTTGCCGGCCGCCGAGGCTGGGTAGCGGTACTGCTGGGACCAGTCGGCCGGGGCCGAGTCGAGCAGCTGGCTCAGCGGCTCCCGCTCCAGCCAGGGAGCGGTGACCTGGTGGGCGTTGCCGCGGGCCTGGGCCAGGGTCTTGATGATCCGCAGCTGGCCGATGGTGTCGTCCGGCTTGGCCGAGTTCGCGTCCAGCCAGGTCTCGGCGAGGGTCTGCTGCCGGACCTGGACAGCGGTGTCGCTGGGCTCGGGGCCGGGCCCACCGCTGAAGCTGGTCGCCGCCGTGTTCAGCAGCTTGATCCCGTCCGGCCCCTTCAGCAGTGGTCTGTCCTGACCGGTGGTCGAGTCGTCGAGCACGATCGCGGCCGGTTTCAGGCCGGCCAAGACGTCGACGGTCTGCTCGTCGGCCTGGCCGCTCGCCGGGATCGCGAGCAGCGGCAGGGCCGAGGTCGTGGTGATGGCCTTGGCCGCCAGCTCGCCGCCGTCGATCACCGAGCTCATCCCGGCGTGCACCAGCGCGCTGACGTCCGGGTGGCCGTACAGCTCGCGGAAGCCCGAGTGCGTCTGCGCGATCCGGGTGTAGTCGGTCAGCCAACGCGTGGCGTCGCTGCCGCCGGTGCCGGCGACGGTCGTCCCGTCGGGCCGGAGCACCTGATAGCCGGCCCGCATGGTCTGCACTTCCTCGATCAGGCTCGGATCGACGGCAAAGCTGCTGTCCGGGTTGTCGGCCGCCTGGAGCAGCGCCGTCAGCCGGCCGTCCGGGCCGAGTTCGGCGGCCAGGTGCTCATCGGCGAAGACACCCTTGCGGATCAGCGAAGGTCGGCTGTCGAGCACGACCAGGGTGCTCAGCTGGGCCGCGTTCTGCGGCGGCGTGTCCACCACCGGCGCGAACACCCGGCCGCGGCCCAGGGTGATGTCCGGGCCGTCCGGTGTGAGCCGGCCACGGACGTGGATGCCGAGCAGGTAGATCGCGTCGATCGGCGGCAGGTTGCAGCGCGGAGACCTTCGCCGGCACCGAGAAGGTGGCCGACTCGTTCGGAGCCAGCGTCCGGTCGGTCTCGGACGGGATGTTCTGGTAGTTCTTCGACTTCCGGGCGCCGAGCGGCTCATCGGCCGGCGAGGCCAGCGCCGCAGCCATCCCCTCGCTGTCCTGGATCGGGTCGAGCGAGCGCCAGAAGATGGCCTGCAGGTTGGACAGGTCGACCTTGCTGGTGTTGGTGACCACGCCCTGCAGGGTGATGGTGTCGTCCGCGGTCCGGGTCGGCAGGCTGGGCGTCATCGCGGTGAACCTGATCGACACCCAGGACTGAGGGTCGGCAGCGGCGGCCGCCGGCGGCGCGGCCCAGACCGCCCCCAGGACGACCGTGCCGAGCGCGATCAGGAGACCGAGCACCCCCGCCACGACGGCACGCAGCGCCCTCACGGGTGTGCCTGCCTCATCCGGACATCCTAACGGCGGTCGCTGTGGTATCCCGGATCGCGCGAGCGGGCCCCGTCCGACAGGCTGGGCCCGTGACGAGTAGCGGGACCGAGCGGGGGATCTGGGCCGGGCGCGGGCCGTCGGCGCGCGACTGGCCGTTGGCGTACGCGAGTGAGGCCGAGCAGCGGGCGTACGGGCGGGAGCAGCGGGGTCTCGTGCCGCGGAGTCGGCTGGCCGAGCTGGTCCCGAGCGAGGCCGACGCGGTCTCGATCCTGCGCGGGCAGGAGGCGAACCGGATCGCTGAGCTGATCCCGCTGCGCTACAGCCGGATGCTCGTCTCGCCGTTCACCTTCTACCGTGGGGCAGCTGCGGTGATGGCCGCCGACCTCGCCGCCGGCCCGCGGAGCGACCTGACGGTCCAGCTCTGCGGCGACGCGCACCTGGACAACTTCGGGCTGTTCGCCTCGCCGGAACGACGGCTGATGTTCGACCTGAACGACTTCGACGAGACATTTCCCGGGCCGTTCGAGTGGGACGTGAAACGGCTGGTGGCGAGCTTCGACATCGCGATGCGCCAGGCGAGCTGGGGTGCGTCGGATCGCGCCGACGTGGTGCGGACCGCCGCCGCGGCGTACCGGGAGCGGATGCACTACTACGCGGGACGGACGGGTCTGGAGGTGTTCTACTCCCATATCGATGCCGAGGCTCTGCTGGCCGAGCAACCCGCGAAGGCCACCGCGAAGGAGTACGCGGTGACCAGCCGGGCCGTGACGAAGGCTCGCGGCCGCGATACCCGGCAGGCGGTTCGCAAGCTGACCACGACCGTCGACGGCCGGCTGAGGTTCCGGCACGAGCCGCCCGTGCTGGTCCCGATCTCGCACCTGCTGCCGGATGCCGACCAGCAGCAGGTGATGAGCTGGATCGCCTCCCTGCTGGCCCAGTACGCCCGGACGCTGTCGCCGGATCGCCGACGACTCCTGCAGCAGTACCACCTGGTCGAGGTCGCCCGCCGGGTCGTCGGCGTCGGCAGCGTCGGGACCGCCGCCTGGGTCGCGCTGCTGATCGGCGCCAATGACGCGGATCCGCTGGTCCTGCAGGCCAAGGAGGCCCAGGAGTCGGTGCTGGCGCCCTACCTGTCCGAACCGTCCCTGCCTGGGGCCGGACGGCCGATCGAGCACCAGGGTCAGCGGGTGGTGGAGGGCCAGCGGCTGATGCAGGCGTTCGGCGACCCGATGCTCGGCTGGAAGGAGGCGATCAGTCCGAGCGGGAACCGGCGTGACTACTACCTGCGGCAGTTCCGGGACTGGAAGGGGTCCTTCGACAGCCAGGCGATGACGCTCCGCCAGCTCGGTGTCTATGCAGAGGCATGCGGCAGGACCCTGGCCCGGGCGCATGCCCGCTCCGGCGATCGCGCGGCCATCGCGGCGTACCTCGGCCGAGGCGACGCGTTCGACCGGGCCATGCTGGCGTTCGCCGAGGCGTACGCGGACAAGAATGCGGTGGACTACGCGAGCCTGCAGGCGTCGGCCGACCGGGGCGAGATCACGGTCGCCTGACAGCCATCACGCAGACGGGGATCAGGCAGGGGTGTCGGGGGCGGCATCCTTGCGGTGCTGGCGGGTGGAGCCGATCAGCGCCTCTGCCCAGCCCGCTCGCGGGTCGGCATCCACCAGGATCGCCTTGACCAGGAGGGTGATCGGGATGGCCAGGATCGCGCCGAGCGGACCGAGCACCCAGCCCCAGAAGACCAGCGAGATCAGTGTCACGGTGACCGAGACGCCGACCGCGTCGCCGATGAAGTACGGCTGGATGAGCGAGGTGAACAGCGAGTTCAGCAGGACGTACGCGACGATCACGACGATCATCAGCCGCCAGTCGCCGCCGAGCAGGGCGAGCAGCGCCGGCGGGACCAGTCCGATCACGAAGCCGACGTACGGGATGAAGTTGCAGACCGCTGCCAGCAACCCCCACAGAATGGCGAGCGGGATGTCCAGCCAGGCCAGCAGCAGGGTGTTCGCGGTCCCGGTGATCAGCCCGAAGATCGCCGTCACCGCCAGGAAGCGCCGGGTGTTGTGGGCGAAGCCGTGCAGGGCCTCCGCGGTCTGTGGCTTGAGCCGGGCCAGTTCGGCGAGCCGGGGACCGGCGCTGGTCGCCTCGATGGAGAGGAAGACCAGCAGGCTGAACAAGAAGACCGAGGTTGCGATCACGCTGGTCAGATGGCCGATCAGGGTGGCCAGCGGGCCGCTCAGCCGGCTCAGGTCGAAGCCCGACAGTGCGGTGGTCAGCTGCTCCCGGGTGACGCCGAGCGCACCCGACCGGTCGGCGAGGCGGGCGACCAGGTTCTGCGCGTTGGAGGCGTAGCCGGGCAGCAGGCCGGCGAGCCGAGCGAGCGACAGTCCGATGATCGTGACGATCGCGACCAGTGCACCGAAGACGACCAGCAAGAAGCCGATCAGCGACAGCACTTCGGGAACCCGCTTGCGGCGCAGCCAGCCGTGGACCGGCTGGAACAAGATGACGAGCACCAGCGCCAACATGACCGGCCCGACCAGCCAACCGACCTCGCGGAGGGCGATCATCACGACGCCGGCGGCGGCGGCCGCGAGCAGGATCAGCAAGGCGCGCGGCAGCGTCCGAGCGGTGGCGTCGGGGACGCCGGTCGTCGTCTCGCTCATCGGTTGCTGCTCGCTCCGTTCACCGGGGCCGGTCCGGGCTGGACGTCGTCCAGTCGGAGCCGCGGCCAGGCCGTGACGAGGGGAATCGTCTCACCACGGACCCATAGTGGGAGCTGATCGACACGATGCGGGCTGTCGGAGCGGGCGGAGGCGCCGAGCGGGACGACCCACCAGCTGTGCTCCCGGTCGGCCAGGTCCCAGAGATAGCGGGCGACCGGGCCGAAGCTGCACTCGTCGGTGAGGCCGGGCACGCTGCGCGCGGCCAATACGCAGCCGTAGTCGCCGGACAGCCCGACGTCAGGGAGTTCGGGAGCGCCTGGCCGGCCGGTCAGGGGATGCAGCGGGCGGAACCGATGGGTCTCGCCCCAGTCGCCGGTGGGCGGGTTCGCCGCCAGGTGCTCGAGGGCGCCGGCGCTCCCGGTGGCGAGGTCGAGGCCCAGCCGGTCCGCGGCGGCGACCATCCCGGACCAGGACGTGCCGATCCGGACGATCGGGTCGAGCCAGCGGGCGAACAGGCTCGGCAGCCCGGACTCGCCCCTCAGCGGGGCCACGCCGGGCTGGATCAACAGCCAGCGGACGAATGCCGAACGCCACGCCGCGAAGAGCGCGGCGTCGTGGCTGGTCGCGTCGGCCCGGCCGTCCCAGGCGGAGAGTCTTGCGCGGATCGTCTCCCCGGCCGGGGACAGCCGCTCGGCGAGCGCCGGGTCGGCGAGCAGCCGACGTACGGTGGCGGCGGCTGGCTGGTCGGTGTCCAGCGAGACCCGGCCGAGTCCCGGGCCGGCCGGTTGGCCGGTTGGTTGGCCGGCGCCGAACGCGGCGCCCGCCTCGACGAGCCGGCGGATCCGGGCGACCCGATCCGTCGAGGCGTAGTCGTAGCCGAGCCCGGCCCCGCTCACCCGGTCGTTGCCGTTGGCGACCAGGTCACGTTCGATCGGCGCCGGATGCAGGTAGCGGCCGGTCCAGACGGCGCCCGGGTCGGTGGCCCGGGCCGGGAGCACGCGATTGGCCGGGGTCCGGTCCGGGACCAGCCCCATCACCTGTTCGCGAAGCCTGCCCGCCGCGTCGCCGATCACCAGCACGTTGACGGGCTCGACCCAGTCGCGCATGGCCCGGGTGACGTCGTGGACAGTCTTGGCATGGAGCAGTGGGAGGAGGGCGGCGAACCCGAGGTCGAGCTCGACCCGGGACGGGGTCCTCAGGCTGTAGCGCCGGCCGTCGGCCAGGTCCAGCACGATCGGCCCGCGGGCGGTCTCGACCGCTGTGATGTCGATCGGCTCGGCGTCCCGGACGATGATTCGCTCGCCGCGTACCGCCACCGGGGGCTCCCAGCCGGACGGTCCACGGACCCGGAGCCGGTCGGGCGCGGACTGCTCGCCGCGGAATTCCTCGGCGCCGGGCTCCCCGTCGCCGGGCTCCCCGTCGCCGAGCTCCCCGTCGCCGGGCTCCCCGTCGCCGGGCTCCCCGTCGCCGGGCTCCCCGTTGCCGAGCTCCCCGTCGCCGAGCTCCCCGTCGCCGAGCTCCTCGGCGTAGAGGTCCTGGTAGTCGGCCATCGCGTTGGTGGTCGCCCAGGCCACGGAGCCGGCGTGGGCGAAGTGGGCGATTCCGGGGACGCCCGGGAAGGCGAGGCCGACGACGTCGAACTCCGCGCAGGCGAGCCGGACCTGCTGGTACGCGTTCGGCACCTCCAGCGTTCGGTGCGGGTCGCCGGCGATGATCGGGAGCCCCGTCGGGGAGCGGGGCCCGGCGACGGCGTACGCATTGCTGCCGCCCGCGCCGCCATCGTCGGCCGTTCCCTCCATACCGAGCAGATCCATCAGCTCCGACCCGATGGTTGACGCGACGTGCGCCCGCCACAGCTTGTACTGGCCGGTGCCGAACAGCACGTGGATGCCGGCGAAGACCGCCAACGGGGTCCAGGCCTGCCAGCGTCGCGGCGCTGCGTCCAGCGCCGCGAACTCCGCCGAGCCGGCGGCGCCGAGCGGGAGAGCGTCGTTGACGCCCTCGACGTAGGCAGTGCACCAGCTGCGGGTCCGGCCGTCGAGCCGGTCGAAGGCCCGGCGTGCCGTGTCGACGATCAGGGCCCGGCGGGCGAAGACATCCCATTCCACGGCGGTGGGGCCGAGCAGTTCTGCCGTCCGTCCTTCCCCGCGGAGCCGGCCGTATTCCAGCTGCCACGCCAGGTCGTACGCGGCCTGCCAGCCCTGGACGTAGGCCAGGTCGTCGACGGTCTCACCCCACAGGTGCGGGATCCCGTAGTCGTCGCGGTAGACGGCTCGGCTCGCGCCGGGTCGCGGATCGGGACCGTTCTGCACCGTCCCAGTCTGGCGGTTGTCGGCGTTCGACCCGAAAATCCGTCCCTCGTCAGCCGTCCAGCGGCTACCGCCCGCGTGGTCGACGACGTCGGCGGTCGTCGAGGGACCACTTTTCGTGGTCGACGCGGTCGGCGAGCCGACTACAGTTGGCCAGCGTGTCCAAGGCCCGGCTGAGCGAGGCGCAGACGCGCGCCGTCGCGGAACTGCTCCGGATCGCCCCCGTGGTCGACCGGCTCGGCGCACTGTTCGAGCGGGCCGGTCACGAGCTCTACCTGGTCGGCGGCAGCGTCCGGGATGCCCTGCTCGGTCAGCTCGGCCACGATCTGGACCTCACCACCTCGGCTCGCCCGGACGAGATCGAAGCCCTGCTGCGCTCGTTCTCGAACACCGTGTGGACGGTGGGGAAGGCATTCGGCACGATCGGCTGTGCGGTGAAAGAGGGCGGTACCAGCTGGCTGATCGAGGTCACCACCTTCCGGGCCGACGCCTATGAGCGGGACAGCCGGAAGCCGGTCGTGGCGTTCGGAGACAGCCTGGACGGCGATCTGGTCCGGCGCGACTTCACGGTGAACGCGATGGCGGTGGCGATCCCCGGCAAGACGTTCAGCGACCCCTATGGCGGGCTCGCCGATCTCGCCGCCGGTGTGCTCCGAACTCCGGCCGCGCCCGAGGTGTCGTTCAGCGACGACCCGTTGCGGATGATGCGGGCCGCCCGGTTCGCGGCGACCCTCGGGTTCACCCCGACCGCCGAGGTGATCGTGGCCATGACGGCGATGGCGGACCGGATCGACATCGTCTCCGCCGAGCGGGTCCGTGACGAGCTGGCCAAGCTGCTGCTGGCCGACCGGCCGCGAGCCGGACTGGCGCTCCTGGTGCTCACCGGACTGGCTTCCAGGGTGCTGCCCGAGCTGCCCGAGCTGCGGCTGGAGCGCGACGAGCACCACCGCCACAAGGACGTGTTCGAGCACTCGCTGACGGTGCTGGAGCAGGCCATCGACCTCGAGCAGGAGCGGCTCGGCGAGCCGGATCTCACGCTCCGGCTGGCCGCGTTGCTGCACGACATCGGCAAACCGAAGACCCGTCGGTTCGAAGCAGGCGGCAAGGTCACCTTCCATCATCACGACGTGGTCGGCGCGAAGCTGGCCAAGGCGCGGCTGACGGCCCTACGCTTCCCGACCGAAGTGGTTCGCGACGTCGCGAAGCTCGTCGAGCTGCACCTGCGCTTCCACGGGTACGGCGACGGTCAGTGGACCGACTCCGCCGTCCGCCGGTACGTCCGCGATGCCGGCGACCAGCTCGCCCGCCTGCACATCCTGACGCGGGCCGACTGCACCACCCGGAATCAGGCGAAGGCCGCCCGGCTGCGGGCCGCGTACGACCACCTGGAGGAGCGGATCGACGTGCTCGCCGAGGAGGAGGAGCTGTCGGCGATCCGGCCGGACCTGGACGGCCAGCAGATCATGACCATCCTCGCCATCCCACCCGGGCCGGTGGTCGGCGAGGCCTACCGGATGCTGCTGGAGCATCGGTTGGAGCACGGCCCGATCGGCGAGCAGGAGGCGCGAGAGGTGCTGCTGGCCTGGTGGGCCACCCGACCCTGACCCGCTCCGGCCGCGCCCGCCCCCCTTTTCCGAAACTGTCGACTTGCGACAGCCGCCACCGGCGTGTCGCTGTTCCAACTCGACAGTTTCGGGCTCGAAGCGGCAGTTTCGGGCTCGACAGTTTCGGGCTCGACAGTTTCGGGACTGAGTTGTCTCGGGGGTGGGGAGGGGCGGAGGAGTGTGCCGGGAGAGGCTCAGGTGGTCTCGCCGGCGGTCACCTCGGGTTCAGCGATCGCCTCCGGAGGCGGCGCATTGCGCCAGGTGCCCAGGATCGAACCGAGGATGATCAGCGGGAAACCGACGATCAGCCCGAGAGTGATCGGCTCGTTCAGCACCAGGGCGCCGAGCACCACCGCCACGGCCGGGTTGACGTAGGTGATCAGGGTCATCCGAGCCGGCCCGGCCTCCGCGATCAGGGCGAACATCACCATGAACGCGGCGGCCGTACAGACCACCGCGAGCACCACGACCGAGCCGATCGCCTGGGCGCTGACCGTCGACGGCCGGAGCCAGATCGCGAACGGCAGGTACGCCACCGCCGCCACGATCAGCGAGGCGGTGATCACCCCGATCGAGGGCAGGTCGGCCAACTTGCGGGTGATGATGATCGGGCCGATGGCATAGCCGATCACCACCCCGAGCACCTGGAGGATCGCCGGCAGATCGTCGAAGCGGAGATCCAGGCCGACCAGTAGGCCCACGCCCGCCAGCCCGATCAGCAGGCCCGCGATCCGCCGGGGACCGAGACGGTCCTGGCCCGTGGCGGTCAGGATGATCGCCGCCACGATCGGAACCATGGCGATCAGCAGACCCGTGGTCGAGCTGGTCAGCCGGGTCTCCGCATGGCCGAGCAGCACCCACGGCACGACGATCTCGACCGCCGTATAGACGAGCAGCCAGCGCCAGCGGGCGAGCACCGGGGCCAGCGCCTTGGACCTGAGCGCGAAGGGGAGCAGGAGGAGCGCGCCGAGCAGCGTCCGGCCGCCGGCGACGACCACCGGATCGAGCTCGGTCACCGCGATCCGGATGAACAGGTACGGGATTCCCCAGAACACACCCAGCGTCCCGAACAGCAGCCACCCCCGTCTCGTCACCGGCGAAACGCTACGCCGGACCGCCGACAGTTCTCACCGACCGATCACACTGCGGAGACGGGGTCCTGCGACGGAACCGGACACTCGGCCCCATCCTGCCTCGGGCTCTCGGCGTGTCGCCTGGCAGCGACTGCGACACTGGGCGCTCGGCTCAGCGACGGCGGGCGGCGGCGGGCGATCAGGGTCGAGGCCAGGCGGACAGCAGCAGCATGACGGCGATCACCGGCCACAGCCAGCCGGGCACCCCTCGGGCAGGCGCCGACGGGATCGAGGCCGGCGAGGACGTATCGCTGCTCGGGCCGATCGGTCGGTGCGGCACTGCCGCCGCCGGCCTTCTCGGCAATGAAGCCGAACGTGCCCGAGATCGGATGGCCGTCGGCGGAGGTCACCCGCCACTGCACCGTGTAGGTCCCCGCGGGCGCGTCCGGACCGATCGACTGGGCGACCGTGTTGTCCACCAGCCGAGCGGGGCCGGTCTGCACCTGGCCGGCCGGCCCGGTGACGATCATCGCGGTGCCCATCGCCAGCGCCGGCTCGTCGAACGTGAGCACGACCTCGGCCGGGACCCGGTCGACCGTCGAGGCGTCCGCCGGACTGGTCGAGCGCAGCACGTTGTGGGCCGAGGCGGTGCTCGCCATCGCGAGCCGGCCGCCGAGGGCGACCAGCACGGCGATGACGAGCAGCCCCAGCCGGCGCGCTCGGGTCAGCCGGCTCACGCCGCCCCGCGGCGCCGGCCGACGAGGGCGACCACCAAGGCCCCGACCCCGGCCGCCAGACCGAGGCCGCCGAGCACTCGGGCCAGCGGGTCACTGCCCCCGCTCGCCGCGGCCTGGGCAGCCGGCGCAGGCTGTCCCGCCGTCCGCCGTGGATGCCGATCACGCTCGGTGAGGCGCTGCCCGTGCCGTGGTCGTCCGCCGCGGCCGCGCCGACGGTGAACGTCGGCACCGGATTCTCCGGCTCGTCGCCGGAGGCCGGGGTCGGCTGGTTCCAGGTCGACGACCTTGCCGTCGGAGTAGGTCTGGGCCACCGGGATGGCGATCTGGCCCGCGCGCCGGCAGCGGACCGACGGACAGTTCGAACTCCTGGAACTCGCCGGGCCCGATCTGGCTGCCCTTGTCGGCCTTCCAGGTGACGGTCCGGACGGCCTTGGTGATCGGTGGTGCCCTCCACCTCGACCGGCTTCGGCAGCGTCGGCCTCGGTCGTGCTCACCGTCCAGCCCGGCACGGGTCTGCTGCTGACGGACAGGAAGGGATTGTCGTTCGGCAGCGTGGCCTCGACGGCGACGGTGCCGGCGGTGTCGGACTCGTTCGGTACGCGGAAGGTGAGGACCGCGAAGCCGCCGGCGGTGGCGTCGTCGGCCTCGACGTGGACATGCGCGCCGGCCGGCAGGGCGCCGGCGAGCAGCAGGCCGCCGGCGAGAGCGGCGGCCGCTGCCGCCCGGGCGAGCGGGCGCAGCGGAAGAACTGTGGTCATGGGTGTTCGCTTTCTGGGCAGATGACTCGGATGGACCGGACGGCGGTACGTCCGGCCGAGCTCAGGCTGCGCTCAGCCGGGCCAGCCCACGGCCGGGTGGACCGCGCGGGGCGGCGGCGGCCGGCCGGTCGGCGCCGAGCAGGACGCGGACCGGGAGCGGACGCGCGGGGCGGGGCCGACGTACCCGCGGGGTGGCGGTCCAGGTCGCCGCCTCGACGGCGCGATCCCACTGCCGCCACCACCAGCGCTCACCGCGGGCCAGCAACCAGGCGGTGGCCAGGGTCGCGACCAGATGGGCGACGAGCATCAGCCGGCCGGCGGACAGGGCCGCGGCGATCGGGGCCGCGGCGACCGGCCTGTGCCGGGGACCGCGCCGAGACAGCCGGCCATCGTCGCGGCATGACCCCCGAGCGGACTCGGCGCACAGCCGGCGCCGGTCATCGAGGCCGCGTCGAACACCACGTGCAGCACCGCCTGCTCGATCCCGAGCACGGCGACCAGCGACGCCCAGCCGGAGCCGGCGCGCGGTCAGCGTGACCGCGGTCAGGCCGACCAGGAACGCGACGACCGCCAGCACGCCGGCCGACGGCAGCCGGCCGCCGCCGGCCAGGTGGGCGCCCGTCGCCAGCAGCAGCGAGGCACCGCCGAGCGAGACCGTCCGTACCGGCGCCGAACCGCGTGCCACGCCCGATCGGCAGCAGGGGCCGCGACGGATACGTGCCCTGAGCCTGTCGAAGGGCAGGACGGAGGGCCGCTCAGGGCTCATCGGACGTACCCGTGTCTCGGCGGTGCATCGCCGCCAGCCGCTCGTTGTAGCGGCGCAGCTCGGCATCGCCGTCCCGGTCGGCGCGCCGGTCCAGCCGGCGGCTCTCCCGCTGGTCGCTGGAGAACCACTCCACCAGCAGGGCGATGGCCAGCACGAAGCTCGGCAGGTCGCCGGCGCCCCAGGCGATGCCGCCGCCGCGTTGCTGGTCGGCGATCAGTGCCGCGTCGTCGGTATAGCCCAGCGCGTGCCACCAGTCCGGCGCCAGCAGGGTCCCCGACGACATCAGAGTGATCCCGAAGATCGCGTGGAACCCCATGGCCATCAGCAACAACAACAGTCGGAAGGGGTACGGCGGCCGGGCCGGGCCGGGATCGGTGCCGATCAGCGACCAGACGAACAGGTATCCGACCAGCAGGAAGTGTGCGGTCATCAGCACGTGGCCGCCGTGGGTGAACATCGCGACCGGGAACAAGAAGGTGTAGTAGAACGCGACCAGGCTGACGATGAAGAACGCCTCGCTGAACAGCGGGTGGCCGAGCACCCGGAGCACTCGGGAGTGGACGATCCGCAACAGCGTCTCGCGCGGTCCGAAGCTGCCGTCGGTACGCGCCCGGAGTGAACGCAGCGCCAGCGTGATCGGCGCGCCGACCACCCAGCAGAACGGCACCACGATCATCAGCATCATGTGCTGCAGCATGTGGGCGCTGAAGCTGCAGCCGGCTGTAGACCCCGATGCCGCCGCTGGTGACCAGCACCAGGGCGAGGCAGCCGACCAGCCAGGACGCGGTACGCGGCCTGGACCAGCGGTCGCCACGCCGCCAGAGCCGGATCGCGCCGGCCAGGTAGCAGCCCGCGAAGACGACGGCGACGATCAGCCAGAGCAGATCCGGATAGAACTCGGTGAGGTACGTCGCCGCGGTCAGCCGGCGGCGGCGCCGGGAATCCGAGAAGCGCCGAGACCGGGTCGAGGGCGGTGTCCGGGACCGGCGGGGCGGACTCCGACAACGCGACGGCCAGCCCGATGGTGCCGGCCATCACGACCAGCTCGACGGTCGCGAGCCGGGCGAACCAGTGCTTGTGCGCCGTGTTGGTCGAGCCGCCGGATCGTGTAGCGGCGGTGGACCAGGCCGGCCAGCCCGAGCGCGCCGAGGCCGAGGGTCTTGCCGATGATCAGGAGCCCGTACGTCGTCGCGAGGCCGGCGATCGAGCCGAGCCTGAACGCAGCGTTGACGATCCCGGACAGCGCCACGGTCAGGAAGCACCAGCCGGCCAGGCGCGAGTAGCGGGCGACGACGGTCGGCAACTGGTCGCCGAGCCGGCCGGCGACGTACAGCAGGGCGGCCAGGCCGCCGACCCACAAACACACGCCGACCAGGTGGAACGCGAGGCTGTCGACGGCATTCATATGGTCGCGGGAGCCGGCCGCGTGGCCGGTCAGCGCCAGCGGGAGCAGGGCCGCGATCGAGAACAGCGCTGCCCAGGCCAGCGTGGTGAGCCGGGTGGCCAGGATCGCCAGGTTCGCGGTGACGATCACGGCCAGCACGCTGACGCCGAGCTCGCGGCCCAGATCGACCTGGCCGACGAAACTCACGACCACGGAGGCGAAACCGGGCGAGCCGACCGGCAGGCCCGACACGTCTGCCGCGGTGAGCACCAACCCCGCGACGCCGGCGAGCGCCCAGATCACCGAACTGACCACGGCGGCGCGGGCGAGGGGATCGCGCGCGCCGGCCAGGCTGTCGGCAGCCGGATCGGGACGGGCACTGACGATCCAGGTCGCCGTGATCAGGCAGCCGACCGTGGCGGCCGCGGCCAGGTCGTGCACGACCCGGACGATCGGTAGGCCGAAGCGGACGAGTGCCCCGGGGTCGAATAGCGGATCGCCGGCGATCAGCCCGCCGGTGAGTCCGAGCGCGAGCAGAGCGATGGAGCCACCGACGGCGACCGCGACCACGGCCAGCAGGATCGCCTCGCGTCGCCTGGATGGCGCGGGTGCGGCTGACGGGGTGATCGTCCCCGGGCCGGCCGGGGTCCCGTCGGCCCGCATATGGACAGTCTAGGGAGGTCGGCGGCGAACCGGGTCCCGCTGAGATCGGTCGATCCGACCGCCGACCCAGCCTGACTCCGCCGGGGACCCCAGCCCGACTCCGCCCGTGACCCAGCCGACTCCGCCGGTCGTCTCAGCGCATTGCCGGCGCACCTAGCGCATCGGCGCCGATGCGCCAAGTGGCCCGCCGATGCGCCAGGTGGACCGCCGATGCGCGAGTCGGCCCCGGAAGTGCCGTTCGGATCGGTTTCCCCGGTCGGGGTGGCTGGGCGCGTTGGGCCGGCTGGGTCAGGAGTGCAGCGACTCGGTGCCGGCGTTCATCGGCAGCCCGCGGCTGGCGAGGGTGAACCAGATCCCGACCAGCAGATAGCAGCCGGCCAGTACGGCGAGCACCAGCACCGACTTCCCGTTGGTCGGCACGATCAGCGCGGCGATCGCGGCGGCGGCCACCAGAACGAGGTTGAAGATCATGTCGTAGATGACGAAGACCCGGCCCTTGAACTCGTCGTCGACGTGCGCCTGGACGAGGGTGTCGACACAGATCTTCACGCACTGCGCCGTCACGCCGAGCAGGAAGGCGGCCACCATCAGCCATACCTTGGTGTAGATCGCGCCCGGCAGCGAGCTGGAAGACCGCGCACCCGAAGAGGCAGCCGATCATCCAGGCCCGGACGCCGATCCGGGCGGTCATCGGCGGGGTGACCACCGCGGCCAGCACGAAGCCGGCGCCGGTGAACCCGACCAGCAGCCCGAGATCCGCGATCGCCGGCTCGACCTCGGTCACCGGGTGGAAGTAGTTCCGGTAGACCAGGATGGTGGCGACGGTGACTACTCCGTACACGATCCGCTGGGCACCGATGGTGAGCAGTCCGAGGCCGGCCGCCCGGCGCTCCGAGAGATGCCGGATCGCGGCGACCAGCCCGCCGACGATGTCGCGGGGCGAGGCCGGGGCGAGTTCGTCCGGACCGAGCCGGCGCCGCGGGATCCGCAACGACAGCGACGCGCTGACCGCGAACCCGACGGCCGCCAGCGCGAACACCACGGCGTTCGCCTGATAGTCCGGCAGCACTGCGCCCAGCGCCAGCCGGAGCGACGTCCCGACGGCCGCTCCGATCAGTGCGCCCGCCGGGCCGATCGTGGGCACCACCGAGTTGGCCACCATGTACTCGCCCGGGTCGATGGTGTGCGGCAGTGCAGCCGACAGGCCGGCGAGCAGGAACCGATTCAGGCTCATCGCCAGCAGGACGCCGCCGTAGAAGAGCGCGTCGACCGGTCCGGTCCGCAGTCCGGTGGCCACCAGGGCGGCCAGCGACAGCACCAGCACAGCATCGGCACGAGTCGACCACGAGGATGACCTGGCGTCGCGACCAGCGATCGAGGACGACGCTGACGAACGGTCCGATGAAGGAGAACGGTAGCAGGGTGACCGCGAGCACGGCAGCGATCGAGGCCGCGTCCGGCTGGCGTTCCGGGGAGAACAGCACGAACGAGGCGAGCGCGATCTGCAGGATGCCGTCGCTGGTCTGGGTCGCCACCCGAACCGCCATCAGCCGGCGGAAGTACCGGTGCCGCCACAACTGCCGGAGGGCCGGGATGAAGCCGGAGGACCGTCCGCCGCCGGTCGTTCCTACCGACGGCTCGCCGGGCGAGACCTCGCCGACGGGTCCGGGCTCGGTCCGGCGCTCAGCCACATCAGCCCTTCGGGTACTTCTTCAGGTACGTCGTCCATGGTGTCGGTCCGCAGCGCGTGCGCGAGCTTGCTCAGCTTGACCTCGTCGACCACATCGACATCCTGCCCGCCGACCGAGGCAAACCCGTTCAGCGGGGCCTGCAGCAACACGATGTCGCTCGCGTTCAGCCGCAGCGACAGGGCGGTGTCGCGGATGTCGCCGTCGGTCAGGGTCTGGTCGACGGTGATGTTCTTGGCGATGTTGCCGAGGAACGAGGTGAACCTCACCGGGTCGGCGACGTTGTCGACGCTGAGCCCCTTGGCGACGATCGCCTTGATCACGTTCCGCTGGTTGGCGGCTCTGTCCAGATCACCGCCGGGCAGCGCATGCCGCTCGCGGACGAACCAGAGCGCCTTCTGGCCCGAGATGGTGACCTCGCCCTTCGGATAGCTGTAGCCGTGCGAGGTGAAGGAGGTCTTGTTCGGCACGGTGACCCCGCCGAGATCCTTGGTGAGGTCGATGAAGCCCTGGAAGTCCACGATCACGACGTGGTCCATCTTGTAGCCGAGCAGGTTCTGCAGCGTCTCCACGGTGAGCTTCGCGCCGCCGTACGAGTAGGCCGCGTTGATCTTGTTCATGCCGTGGCCGGGGATCGGGACGTACATATCGCGCGGGAAGGAGACGATGTAGGCCTTGTCCCGGGCCTTGTCCAGGTGGACGACCATGATCGAGTCGCTCCGGCCGTCGCCCGGATCGGTATCGCGGCTGTCGGACCCCAGCAGGACATAGTCCAGTGCGCCGGTCTGTGTCGCCGGCGGTTCGCTCGCCGTCCCGGTCGACGGGTCGTCGCCGGGAAGCGTGTCGGCCCGTTGGATGTTCTGGCTGACGCTGCGATTGATCGAGTACGCGTAGAACGCGCCCGCGCCGGCGGTGCCGACGAGCAGCACGGCCAGGGCGATCAGGACGATCTTGAGCGTGCGTCGTCGCTTCCGCGGTTCATCCGGCTGACGTCCGGGCGCGGGCTGGACAGGTGTATCGACGGCGGACAAAGTGTGAGATTCCTTCGGTCGGCTAAGTGATCTAGTCGTAAGCGGTCACTGCCGGCCCGAATCCAAACGAACGAGTATACGCTTCGTCACATGAGTCGTGCGGAGGAGGCGGCCCGGCGCGCCGAGCTTGCGGCCAACCAGCAACGGGGCGAGTCGGCCAAGGCCCAGCTGTTGGTCGACCAGTTCCTCATCGACGCCGCGGCCGCGGGGATCGAGCCGGAACGGTTGCAGGCCAACCTGTTCGACGGCGCGACGGTGAGGACGGACAAGACCGGCTGGTACGTCCGGCGGAACCGGTCGCTCGCGATCGGCGACGACGGATCGTTCTACGTTCTCACCGTGCCCGGCGGCTGGAAGGAACGCCTCCGCGGCGTCCGGCTGCAGCCCAGCCCGCCACCGTTGGAGATCGGTAAGGGTGGTCGGGACGGCGAGTCAGGTCCACTGGCGGATTTCCTGCAGTGGACCCTGGACCGCCGCGGCCGTACGGAGTGAGTTGTCTCTCGATGCGCCACGTGGACTCCCCGGCCCGCGTGCGCGAGCCGAACAACGCGCCCTAGATCTCTTCGGTGGTGGTGGCGTTCTTCTTCACCTTCATGAAGTCCATGTAGGCGTCGATCACCGTCTCGGGCTCGTCGCGCATCATCAGCTCGCCCTTGTCCAGCCAGATCGCCTGATTGCACATCTCGACGATGCTGTTCAGGCCGTGGCTGACCAGGAACATGGCCCGGGCGCTCTCCCGCAGCTCGGCCATCTTCGCGTTGGCCTTCTCGCGGAACTTCGCGTCGCCGGCGGACAGCGCCTCGTCGATCATCAAGATGTCGGGCTTCATGTGGACCGCGACGGAGAACGCGACCCGGGCGCCCATGCCCGAGCTGTACGTCTTCATCGGCATATCGATGAACTCGCCCAGCTCGGTCCACTCGGCGACTTCGTCCGCCCGCTCCTCGACCTCCTCGCGGGTCAGCCCGGTCGCCAGACCGCCCAGCACGATGTTCTCCCGGCCGGACAGGGCGGGGTTGAAGCCGACGCCCAGCGCGAGCAGCGTGCTCGCCTTGCCCCAGACCTCGATCGAGCCCTTGGTAGGCGGCAAGATGCCGGCCATCGCCCTCATCAGGGTGGACTTGCCGGCGCCGTTGGAGCCGATGATGCCGAGCGAGACGCCGACCGGCACATCGAAGCTGACGCCCTTCAGGGCCTCGACCTCGAACACACCGCGCTCGCCGCGGCCGAGTCGGGTCAGCGCCGACTTGAGGGTGGGTTTGCGCTCGAAGGTCGTCCGGTACGTGATGTGCAGGTTCTCGACCTTCACGGCGAGGGCGCCGGCGCCGGCCACGGGTTTGCTAGATGCGGACAGCGAACTCACGCTCCCTCGAGATGAAGTACCAGAAGCCGACGATGATCGCGCCGAAGGCCCAGGCGGCCGCGGTGACCCACATCCAGGCCGGCGGAACCTTGTGCTCCTGGAGCAGCATCGAGTAGCCGGCCAGGTAGGAGTACAGCGGATTCGCCATGATCACCAATTGGACGTCACGGTTGAAGTGGCTGATCATCTCCGGCAGCCAGAGCACCGGAGCCAGATACATCCACAACCGGGTGAAGTACGGCAGGAACTGCGAGGTGTCGCGGAAGTACACGGTCAGCGCCGAGAAGAACGCGGCCAGCCCCATGCTGAAGATGACCATCATCGCCAGGAAGTACAACGACCCCAGCATCATGATGTGCCAGTTCGTGATCTTGGCCAGCAGCAGGTGCAGGACCAGGTAGACCGGGATGGTGGGCAGGAAGCGGAAGAAGGCCGTACGGACGGTGGACAGCGGGATCAGCAACCGCGGGAAGGCGGTGTTGATGAGCAGCCCGCCCGAGGTGGTGATCGAGACCGCGCCGCCGTTGATCGAGCTCTGGATGATGGTGAAGACGAACAGCGTCGCGGTCAGGTGCAGGAACAGGGTCGGGTCGTGCTGTCCGCGCAGGATGGTGACCAGCAGGTAGTAGACGCCGGCCGACAGCAGCGGGTTGATCACCAGCCACGCCTGGCCGAAGAACGTCGAGGTGTTCGCGCCACGCATGGTGGCCTTGCTCATCTCGGTCGCGAACGGCTTGCGGTGCCACAGCTCGCGGAAGTAGGGGACCAGCGGCGGAAGGCCGGCGCGGTGTGGGGTGTAATGGTGGTAGACCGGCTCGAACTCGGTGTCGGTCTCGTTGCCCTGCACCATCGCCACAGCCTTCACCTGCCTTCGCATCTCGGGCCCGGCCGTCTCCGGGCCAGGGGATAGTCTGCCATGTTCGAGACCGCCGATGAGCGTGTCGAGCCCCCGTCGGAGGCATCATCCGAGGAGCCCACCGGGCTCACTGGTCCGACCGGCTCCGCGCTCCGACCGCCACTCGATCGGCCTGAAGCGGCGTCGAAGGGCCGTTCTGCCGCGTACCGAGGTGGCGGGTGCGGAAGAGGACGAAGCCGATCAGCAGCGCCGCCGTCGCAAAGCCGGATGTGATCAACGGCACCATCAATCGACCCTCGCCACGGAGTCGGGCCTGGCTCGGATCCGTCGGGTCGTACAGCACGACGATCTGGTCGCCGATCCGATGGGTCTGCCGGTAGGTGCCGTGGGCCGCGGTGTAGTCGTACGTTCGGCCGCCCACCTCGTAGCGGACCCGAGGCGCCTGGGTCGCATCCCGCTGGCTCCGGGTCTCGCCGGCGGGTGGGCGCGCATCGAAGGCGATCACGATTCCGGTGGTGCGCGCCGCATCGTGCACGAAACGGTAGTTCTGGACCGAGAGGTAGCCGAACAGCACGGCCATCGCCATCAGGTAGAGGCAGGCGATCAGCCCCAGCAGTCGCGGGAACCTCAGCCAACGCACGTCCGGCAGCCTACGCCGAACCCCGGATCGACTGAGTCGTCACGACAATCGGTCCCGCGTGAAGAGCGAGGTTGTCCTCACTCGTGTCAGGCCACAGCTGAATGTGATCGAGGGACCACTTTTCGTGTTTTTTCGGGCCGATGGGCCCCTGACCACCCGAGGTAGTCAATTGAATAGGAAGATTTCTGTTGAATAGAAAGATTTCAGTCCGGAGCTGTCGATCCGCGCCCTCGGTGGTCGTAGAAGGGGATGTCAGAGTTCCCTCAGCAGGAGGAGTAGTCCCATGAAGTACGTACTGCTGTACACCAGCACCCCCGAGCTCATGGCGGATGTGCCGGAGCAGACCCAGCACGAGCTCTACCAGGCGGTCTTCGGCTGGTTCGGCAAGTTCGGATCGGTGATCACCGATTCCGGCGCCGAGTTGGAGCCGCCGACCACGGCCACCTCGGTGAAGTCCGGTTCGAACGGCACTCCGGTGGTCGTGGACGCGCCGTTCTCCGAGGCGAAGGAGAGCATCGGCGGGTTCAGCGTGGTCGACGTCCCCGATCTCGATGCCGCGATCGCGATGGCCAAGGAGTGGCCGTTGCTCTCCTTCCCCGGCGTCGCCGTGGAGATCCGGCCGGTCGTCGATCACAGCGACGACATGGGGATGTGACCCCGGTCGACCTTCCGGACCCGCCGAGCCAGCCGGTCCCACCGGATCTGCCGGACCAGCCGAGCCCGACGGATGCAAGCGACCCGACCGATGCCGCGCTGGCCCGCGTGGTCCGGGCCGAGGCCGGTCTGATCGTCGCATCTCTGAACCGCCGCCTCGGTGACTTCGACGTCGCCGAGGAGGCGGTGCAGGAGGCGATCGGCACCGCGCTGCGGGTCTGGCGCAGTGGGGGCGTGCCGCCGAACCCGGGTGGCTGGCTGGCGGTCACCGCGCGGCGGAAGGCGATCGACCTGCTCCGCGCCCGCAGCCGGGACCGGCGGCTGGTCGAGACGCTGGGCGATGAGGCCCGGATCGTGGCTGCGGCCGGGCGAGGTGCCCGACTCGGGCGCGGTGCTCGGCGCCGCCGACGACCGGCTGGCGATGCTGTTCGCCTGCTGCCATCCGGCACTCGCCGCGGACGTACGCGTGCCGTTGAGCCTGCGCGCCGTGGTCGGGATGACCACCGCCCAGCTGGCCCGCGCCTTCCTCGTTCCCGAGCCGACGATGGCCCAGCGCCTGGTCCGGGCGAAGCGGAAGATCGTGGCCGCCGGGATCCCGTTCGCGGTGCCGGAGGACGAGCGGCTGGCCGATCGGCTGGACGACGTGCTGACCGCCATCGCGGTGGCCTATGACGCCCGCTACCTGGACCCGGCCTCCGCGGCCGTCGCCGAGGACGCCATCTGGCTCGCCGAGCTGGTCGCCCGCTCGCTGCCGGAGGAGCCCGAGGGCTGGGGTCTGCTCGCGCTGCTCACCTTCCTCTCCTCGCGCGCGTCGGCCCGCTTCGACGCCGACGGCCGGCTGCTCGTGCTGGCCGAGCAGGACCGCGGCCGCTGGGACGCGGTGGCGATCGCACGCGCCGACGGGTACCTGACCCACGCGGCGGCGATGCGCCGACCCGGCCGCTATCAGCTGCAGGCGGCGATCGCCGGCTGCCATGCCTCGGCCCGGACGGCGGCCGAGACCGACTGGCTGCAGATCCTCATCCTGTACGACATGCTGCTCGGCCTGGACCCGTCGCCGGTGGTCCGGCTCAACCGGTCGATCGCGCTGGCCGAAGTGGCCGGTCCGGAGACGGCGCTGGCGCAGGTCGACGGGCTGGCCGACCGACTCGGCGGCTACCACCTGTTCCACGCCACCCGCGCCGCACTGCTGACCAGGCTCGGCGATGCTGCCGGCGCCCGGGTCGCGAACGAGCGCGCGCTGGCCCTGGCCGGCAGCTCCGCCGAGCGGGCGCTGCTCCGGACCCGGCTGCCCGGCTGACCCAGACCGGCCCACCCAGCTCCGCAACTGTCGACTTGCGACAGCCGACCACGGCGTGTCGGTGTCGCAAGTCGACAGTTTCCGGAAAAGAAGAGGGGTGTGGAGCGGGGAAGGGTCAGCCGAGCACGCAGCGCAGATAGCCGTTGTCGAACGTACGGCCCGGGTCGAGGCGGTCTCGGACGGCGACGACGGCGGCGTGCCGGGGATACAGCTCGGCCAGCCGGTCGGCGCCGAGCGTGTGCAGCTTGCCCCAGTGCGGCCGGCCGGCATGCTCGGCGACGATGGCCTCGAACGCCGCGAAGTAGCGCTGGCCGGGCCGTTTGTTGAACTGGTGGATGGCGATGTACGCGTTCTCCCGCTCGAAGCCCGTCGACAGCCAGGCATCGTCGGCGGCCGCGACCCGGACCTCGACCGGGAACGCGATCCGCTCGTCGTGGTCGTCGATCCAGGTCCGCAAGCCGGTCAGCACGTCGGCCAGCGCGGCGCGCGGGACCGCGTACTCGCTCTCGGTGAAGCGGACGCGGCGCGGTGAGGTGAAGACCTCGTACGACGGTGCCGTGTACGTCCGCGCCGACAGTGCCCGCGCGGAGACCTGGTTGATCGTCGGGATGGCGGCCGGGCGGAGCCGGCCCAGTTCGTTGACGACCCGGAACAGGCCGTTGGAGAGCAGCTCGTCGTCGATCAGGAACCGCAGCCTGGACAAACCGGGACCGTCGTCGGCCCGGTCGTTCACCTTGGTCAGCACCCGGTCGGTGTGCGGGAACCAGTAGAACTCGGCGTGGTCGTGGGCCTCCGCGGTCGCGGCGAACGACTCCAGCGTCTCCGCCAGCCGGGCCGGCCGCTCGGTGGCCCGGAGTCGGAAGGCCGGCACGCAGCGCAGCGTCACGTCGACCACCACGCCGAGCGCGCCGAGACCGACCCGGGCGGCGGCGAAGACGTCCGGATGATGCTCGCGGTCGCAGCGCAGCACGCTGCCGTCCGCGGTGAGCAGGGCGAGCGCCTCGACCTGGCTGGCCAGGCCACCGAGCCGGGCGCCGGTGCCGTGCGTCCCGGTGGCCAACGCGCCGGTGATGGTCTGTCGATCGATGTCGCCGAGATTCTCCATCGCCAGGCCGAGCGCGGCCAGGGAACGGTTCAGATCCGCGATCCGGGTGCCTCCCCGGACGGTGACCAGCGATCCGGCTACCGAGCCCGCCGACGGGCGGACCTCGGTAATGCCGGCGAGTCGATCCAACCGGACCTGCACACCGTCGGTCAGCGCGATCGGGGTGAACGAGTGTCCCGCGCCGACAGGTTTCACGTGGAGCCCTCGCTGCGCGGCGGCGGTGACGACCGCGGCCAGCTCGTCGATGCTGGCCGGGGACTCCACGCTCGACGGCTCGCAGTGCTGGTTGCCGGCCCAGTTCCGCCAGCTGGGCTCGCTCATCCGAAGTTCATCCCCTCACCCCGATACGTCGGCACCGACCGCACCGACCCGTCGCCGTCGACCAGATGCAGCACGTCGAACCGCTCGCACAGCTCGCCGGCCTTGGCATGCCGGAACCAGACCCGATCGCCGACCCGCAGATCGCGGGCGCCCGGACCCCGGAGCGGCGTCTGCACCTCGCCGGCCCCCTCGCTGTCGAGCAGCTTCAGCCCGGGCGGCCATACCGGGGTCGGCACCCGCGACCAGCCGGGCGGCCCGGACGCGACATAGCCGCCGGAGTACGTGACCGCGTACCCGGGGCCGGGCCGGCGCAGGACCGACGATACGAAGTACGCGGCCGGCCGCGGCCGGAACGCGCGGTAGCCGTCGAACAGGGTGGGGCCGTACAGGCCGGAGCCGGCGGCCAGCTCGGTCAGCGCCGGGTCGCGGCCGGTGACGTGCAGGCTGCCGGTGCCGCCCCCGTTGACCAGGGTCAACGGTCCGATCGCCGAAACTGCCGCGACGACGGCCGACCGTCGCCGGGCCAGATCGGCCGCGGACCGCCGCTTGACCAGCCGAACCGCGGCGGAGCTGTCTGGCAGGCCGGCGATCTGCGCGTCGTAGAACATCAGCCCGACCAGCGTCACGTCCGGCGTGGCGGCGATCGTCTCGGCCGCGGCCCGCGCCTCGGCGACGGTATGCACCGGCGATCGGCGAACCCCGAGATGGAGCGGCCCGATCCGGAGCGACGCGTCGACATCCAGGCAGACCCGGACCGGGACCGGCGCGTGATCGCGGATCAGCTCGAGCTGGTCCGGCCCGTCGACCATCAGGGTCAACCGGGCGGCCAGCTCCTCGGTCAGTCCGGCCAGGGCTCCGGCGTCCGCGGTCGGGTAGCCGATCAGGATGTCCTCGTGGCCCGCGGCCGCCAGCCAGCTCGCCTCGCGGAGCGAATAGGCCATGATCCCGGCGAAGCCCGGCCGGCCCAGGGTGTCGTCCAGGACGGTTCGGCAGCGGATGGACTTGGACGCCAACCGGATCGGTACGCCGGCGGCTCGCCGGACCAGATCGTCGGCGTTGGCGTTGAGTGCGTCCAGGTCCACCACCGCGAACGGCGGATCCAGCGCTGCCGTTGCCGCCCGCATCCTCGCGATCGCCTGATCCACGGCGGCCACCATAGTGGCGTAGGGAAACGAGTGGTCACGCTCACTAGCGGGCGGCCGACGAGTTGGTCGTCGGCGCCAGTAGGAACGGCGAGCAGAGGAGGACGACATGGACGAGGCGCCCCGGCTGGTGCTGGACGGCATCGCGATGGGGGAGTCGCCGCGCTGGCACGACGGTCGGATCTGGTTCGCCGACTGGCGGGCGGGACGGATCGTCGCGGTCGCCGACCATCCCGAGGGAGCAGTGGCCGAGGCGGTCGTCGAGCACCGATCGTTGCCTCTGTGTTTCGACTTCGCGCCGGACGGTTCGTTGCTCGTGGTGTCCTCGACCGAGCGCGCGTTGCTGCGCCGGACGTCCGCCGGCGGGTTGGAGCGATTCGGCGACCTCAGCGCGGAGGGCGTCCACCCGTGGAACGACATCGTGGTGGACGGCCGCGGGAACGCGTATGTGAACAGCATCGGATTCGATTTCCCGGGCGGGGAGTTCGCGCCCGGCTTCGTCGTCTGCGTCACCCCGGACGGCACGGTCCGGCGGGTGGCCGAGGGCCTTGCCTTCCCGAACGGGATGGCGGTGACCGCCGACAATGCGACTCTGGTCGTGGCCGAGTCGTACGCGGACTGCCTGACCGCGTACGACATCGCCGAGGACGGCAGTCTGGCGAACCGGCGGCTCTGGGCGAGCATGCCGGGCGATCACCCGGACGGGATCACCCTCGATGCCGACGGTGCCGCCTGGTACGCCGACGTCGGTAGCGCCCACTGCGTGCGGGTTGCGGAGGGCGGCGAGGTGCTGGCCGACGTACGCCTGGATCGCGGCGCGTTCGCCTGCGTGCTCGGCGGGACGGTCGCGGAGCCGACCCTCTACATCACCGCCAACTCGTGGTCCGCGGACCTGACCGCGAGCGGCGGGCAGCTGCTGGCCGTCGCGGCGCCGGCTCCGCGGGCCGGCTACCCCGGCTGGTAGCACGGCCTGCCCCGAGATTCGGAACGGTTGACCGGCCTATCGCGGTCAACCGTTCTGAGTCTGACGTGCGGGGTCGGAGGGGCGCGCCGCGTAGCCTCGACTCATGCCCGAAGCCGTGGTCGCGCTGCGCGCTCCGGGTCCTGAGCTCCGCCACATCTCACTCGTTCGTCGCGATTTCCGACGACGACGGTGCCTGAGACGCCCGCTTCGCTCGCAGGCGTGTCGCCAGAAATCGTTCCTCACTCCCGAGAGGCTTCGCTCATGCCCACGCAGACCGCGGATCTGGAGGTTCCGACCCTCCGGGGCTGGCCAGTCGTCGGGTCGTTGCGCGGGTTGCGAGCGGACTATCTCGGCACGATCAGCCGCGCGGACCGCGAGATCGGCGGCCTGGCCCGGATCGTCGCCGGACCGCCGGGCTGGCGCCTGACGATCTACACCGTGACCTCGCCCGGGCTCGCGGAGGAGGTGCTGGGCAGCCCGGAGCGATTCGGCAAGCAGCATCCGGGTTATCGCGAGCTGCGCGACGCGCTGGGCGACAACGTGCTGACCAGCGAGGGTGAGGTCTGGCACCGCCAACGGCGCTTCCTTGCATCGATGTTCACCCGGCGCCGACTGACGGAGTCGTATGCGCCGGTCATGACGGACGAGGCCGGGCGACTGATCGACCGGTGGCGGGCGCTGGAACCCGGCGGGCAGACCGTCGACGCCTATCCGGAGATGGTCCGGATGGCCTCCCGGGTCAGCGGCCGCATCCTCTTCGGCGCGGACATGTCGGCCGCCGCCGAGCTGCTGACCCGGTTCCGGCGGGTGAACGACCAGCTGCTCCGCCGCGCCGTCTCCCCGCGCCCGATGCCGACCGAGCTGCCGACTCCCGGCAACGGACGGCTGCAACGCGGCCTGACGCAGACCCGGGCGATCGTCGATGGACTGGTGGCCGACCGCCGGGCCAGGCCGGGCGCGACGGCGGACGACATGCTCGGGTTGCTGTGCGCGGCGCGCGACGCCGACGACGAGGCGGACCGGCTGACCGACGACGAGGTAGCCGACCAGGCCATGCTGTTCCTGCTCGCCGGTCACGACACGACCGCGGTCACGCTCAGCTGCGTACTGCTGATGCTGGCCCAGCACCCCGAGTGGCAGGACCGGCTCCGGGAGGAGGTGGACGATCGGCTCGGCGGGCGGCCGCCGACCGCTGCCGACCTGGCCGCACTGCCCTGGCTGGACCGGGCGGTCCGGGAGACGCTCCGGCTGTTCCCGGCAGCGCACGGTGTCGGGAGGAGCACCTCCGGCGACCAGTTCCTCGCCGGCGCGAGGATTCCGGCCGGTTCCTGGGTCGAGGTCTCGATCTGGGGCATACAGCACTCGGAGCGGGTCTGGCCCGACCCGGAGCGGTTCGACCCGACGCGGTTCGCGCTCGCCGGAGACGAGCTGCCCGGCGGCCATCGGTACGCCTGGCTGCCGTTCGGCGCCGGCGCGCGCGCCTGCATCGGGCGGCAGATCTCGCTGACCGAGGTCTCGATCACCGTGGCGACGGTCCTGCAGGCCTTCGAGCTGCGGACGCCGTTGGCCCAGACGCCGGTGCACGCCGCGATCACCCTGCTGCCGACCGGTCGGCTGCCGCTGCAGGTCATCCCGAGGTCGGGCTAGATGATGATGCGGCGGCCGGGATGATCGACGAGCGATGAGGATCGCATCGCGCGTATTGCTGGGGCTCTATCTGATCTGCCTGCTGTGGCTGACCCTGTTCAAGCTGTCCTACGACATCGGTGGGGTCATTGCCGACTACCGGACCAGAAGTCTCAATCTGATCCCGTTCGTCACGTTCGGGCAGACCGGGCTGAGCGAGACGGTCTCCAACGTCGTCACCTTCATCCCGTTCGGGATCTTGTTGGGGCTGAACGTCAAGCGGGCGTCGTCGTGGCGCCTGGTCGTCGTGATCCTCGCCTTCAGCGTGACCGTGGAGACGCTGCAGTACGTCCTGGCGATCGGTACGACGGACGCGACGGATGTGGTCACGAACACCCTCGGCGGACTGATCGGCATCGCGTTGTATCGCCTCGTCGCGCGCGTGGTCGACGTCGCGATCCTGGACCGGGTGATCGTCGCGCTGGGAGCGTTCCTGTTCCTCGCATTCCTCGCGCTCCGCGTGTTCGTCTTCCAGGTGCGCTACTGAGACCCGCCGTCGCTCATCGCGTGGTCTGGACCGGCAACGGCTGGCCGCTGTGGCTCGACCGATACCGGGTCACGGTCGACGGCCTGGATCGGGCCCAGGCCTGAGCGTCGGCCCGAGTGGTCAGCTCGCGCGGAGGCGTTCGGCGACCTGCTCGACCAGGGCGCGTATGTCCGAGGCTCGATCAGGACTCGGCCAGGGCAGCCTCTCCGGCAGTCCGGTGCCGGCGAAGATCCTCTTCTCGTTGAGCACCCAGTTGCGCTGTGCGCAGTGCCGGGCGTGGGCCTCCTCGACCGAGGCCCTGGCGAGCTGACCGAGAGCGACGACGTTGTTCCCGAGCTCCGCGGCGCGGCGGGCGTGGGCCAGACTGAAATCGCGGCGGAACCGCCAGCGCTCGGGGGCGGCGGCCGCGAGCGGCTGCGGGAAATCGGTCCGGATCGCCAGTTCGCCGCGGAGCACGATCGACGAGGCGACCTCGGCGGTGAGGGCGTACGTCGGCATGCCGGCGAGGTAGCCCAACAGCCCGTCGACCTCGTACCGGCCCTGGCCTGCCTCCTCGGTCCAGAGCTCGACGGCGGCGAGGTCGCGGAGCAACGCGTCGATCCGCACGCCGTCGACGCTCAGCCAGGCGCCGCCATTCATCAGCCGGCCCCACGACCCCGGTGGATGGACCTCGCCGAGCGCGGCCAGGTCGGTCAGGTCGGGAGTGCCCCGGTGGTAGATGCCGAGGTCCCAGTCCGACGTCTCGGTCGCGGTCCCGGCGGCCCGTGAGCCGCCGAGCGAGACCGCGACGACGCCCGGCATCGCCGCGAGCCGGTCCACGACCGTCTCCACCGTCGCCGGCAGTCCCGCGTTCGGACCGGTCACGAGCGGAGCCTCTCGTGACGAACGAGTGAGATGTGGCGTAGCTCATGACCAGGAGCGCGGAGCGCGACAGTGGTGCCGGTCACGAGCGGAGCCTCTCGGGAGTGAGGAGGGATTCCGGGCGAGACGCTTTTCCTCGTTCGGAATCGTGACGAACGAGTGAGATGTGGCGTAGCTCATGACCAGGAGCGCGGAGCGCGACAGTGGTGACGGTCATGCCGGCGTCAGCCCTCATCGGTGCCCTGGTGGAACCGCTGCCGCCAGTCCCCGTTCGTCCGGACCCAGAGCGACGAGCGCAGCGTGTTCCGGTCGGCGGAGGAGGCCCGCCAGACCAGCAGGATGGTGTCCGGGTCGATCCGGTCGACGTTCAGCACCTCGAGAGCGACCGGCGACTCGGCCGGCCCGATCGACGCCAGCATCGCGTCCCGGGTCCACAGCCGGCCGGACCGGCCGATCTCGGACCAGTCGGGGTGCAGCAGCGCGGCGACCGCCGCCGGGTCGGACCGCACCTCGTCGCTCAGCAACGAGCGTTCCAGGGCGACCACGTGCTCCTCGTCGGTCGGTGGGGCCTCGTACGCGGAGAACAGGTCGTCGGGCTCCGGCTCCTCGGCCGGGGCGACGGGATAGTCGCTCGCCGGCGCACCGAAGCCGGGACCCGGATCGGGCAGACCGCCCGTGCTGAAGGCCACGGCGGCGGCGTTGGCCAGTCGGTCGGCCTCCTCGTTCAGCTCGTGGCCGGCGTGGCCCTTCACCCACTCGAACCGCACCCGGCGGCCCTGCATCGCCTGGTCCAGCGCCTTCATGATGTCGACGTTCTGAACCGGCTTGCCGTCGCCCTTGCGCCAGTTCTTGCGCTTCCAGCCGGCCATCCACTTGGTGATCGAGTTGATGGCGTACATCGAGTCGCAGTAGACCAGCAGCTCGTCGTCCAGCTGCGCGGTCTGCCGGAGCAGATCGAGCACGGCGGTCAGCTCGCCCATGTTGTTCGTGCCGTGCGGCCAGCCGCCGGACGCCCAGTGGTCGGCGTCGACGTACCAGCCCCAGCCGGCCGGACCGGGGTTGCCGAGCGCGGAGCCGTCGGCGGCGGCGATCACGGTCACCCGGGGCATGCTGCCAGACCTCCGACACCGGAAGCGATACGGTCTGCGCGTGGCGGAACGGGTGACGTTCGAGAGCTCGTCGGGTCCGCGGCTGGCCGGGCTGGTCGACCTCCCGACCGTGCCGGTGCGTGGCTGGGGCGTGTTCTCGCACGGCTTCACGCTCGGCAAGGACAGTCCGGCCGCGGCCAGGATCTGCAAACAGCTGGCGAGCGAGGGCATCGGCATGCTCCGCTTCGACAACCTCGGACTCGGCGACTCGGAGGGCGACTGGGGCGACGGGTCGTTCTCCCACAAGGTGGACGACACGGCGCGGGCGGTCGAGTTCATGAGCTCGACCGGCCGGGAGCCGCGATTGCTGGTCGGCCACTCGTTCGGGGGTTCAGCCGTGCTGGCCGCCGCGCACCAGACCCCGGACGTACGCGCGGTCGCCAGCATCGGCGCGCCGTACGATCCCGGTCACGTCGAGCACAACTACGACGCCCTGATCGCCCGGATCATGGCCGACGGCGAGGCCCCGTTCATGGTCGGCGGCAAGGCCCTGACGCTGCGCCGGCACTTCATCGAGGACGTCCGATCGGCGGACCTGCGCGAGCAGATCCGGACCCTGCACCGGCCGCTGCTGGTGATGCACTCGCCGACCGACAACACGGTCGGGATCGAGAACGCCAGCCAGATCTTCCGGATGGCCCGGCACCCGCGCAGCTTCGTGTCGCTGGAGGGCGCGGACCACCTGCTGACCGGTCGGAACCAGGCTCAGCGCGCCGCCCGGTTGATCAGCGCCTGGGCCGACCCGTATCTCTCCTGACCCGCCTGACCCCGACTTGTCAGAATCTCAACGGGTCATGGCACGTTGAGATTCTGACAACTCCCGAGGGACGCTCAGTCGATCAGTCGCAGCTCGATCGCGCGGCGGACGGCGGAGGTCCGATCGCCCACCCCCAACTTCTCGTACGCCCGGCCGAGGTAGGTCTTCACCGTCGTCTCGCTGATGTGCAGCCGCTCGGCCCGACTCGGCCGGCGTATCCGGGTCAGCGCGCCGACTGGACGGCCGGGGCGAGCACGGTCTCACCGCGGGCGGCGGAGCGGATGGCGGCGGCGAGTGCGTCGGGCGCGATGTCCTTGAGCAGGTAGCCCGCGGCGCCAGGCGGACATCCCGCCGGTCAACGGACGTACGGCGGCCACCTCCGAGCCCAGCACACCGGCCGCCGGCGGACGGCATCCGCCGGCGTCAGGCTCGGTCGGGAGCTACCCACCGGGCCACCGTACGCGGACTCGGGGGAGGGTGGACGGCATGAACGAAGCAGCCCGACCGGAGCGGTGGACCAGGTCCACGGTGTACGCCGACATGTGGCTCGACCCCGATGACGACCCGCGCAACTCCGAGGGGGTCAGCCCGGACGGCGAGCTGCCGACGTTGCTGGACTACGTCGCCCACTATCGGCTGACCCTGCTGATGAAGTGCGAGGGGCTGAGCGCCGACCAGCTGGCCCGACGGTCCGTGCCGCCGTCGACGATGTCCCTGCTCGGCCTACTCCGCCATCTCGCGTCGGCGGAGCGGGACTGGCGGAACTGGATCACCGTCGGCGACCCACTGCCGAAGCTGTACGGCGTCCGCGACGCCGACTTCGACGGTGCGGTGGCCGACGAAGCGATGTTGGCGGGTGCGTACGCCGATCTCGCCCGTGAGCAGGCAGCGACCGACGCCGCGCTCGCCGAGCACCCCGACCTCGGCGAACGGCTCGGGCGCGACGGAATCGCGGTCCGCGAGATCCAGGTCCACCGGATCGAGGAGTACGCCCGGCACTGCGGTCATGCCGACCTGCTTCGGGAGTGCATCGACGGCCGGGTCGGCCAGTAGCGCCACTGCCTACTCCGACTCGTCAGCGGCAGGATCGCTAGAGCAAGCCCTGACGCTGACAACTCGGGTTATGCGGAGGGAGCTCAGGCTCGGTTCCCGGCCTGGATGCGGGCTCGGTCCGGGAACCGATGCACCTCCTGGGGCCAGTCCAGCGCGACAGCGAGCCGGCCGGCCCAATAGCGGGCGGTCTCGTCGTCCGGGGCGTCCATCACGGTGAAGCCGCCGAGATGCTCCTTGGTCTCCACGTACGGCCCGTCGGTGAAGATCGGCGCGCCCTCTCGGGCCTCGACGCTGCAGATCGCGGTCGACGCGTCCAGTGCGCCGTTGCCGAAGACGAATACCCCGGCGGTCCGCATCTCGTCGATCACGGCATTGCCGGCCACGCTCTTCGCCCGGATCTGCTCCGGGGTGTGCTCGGGCACCCACTCGTCGTTGAAGGCGATCAGATATTGAGCCACGGTGTACTCCTCTCGGGGTCGGCGGCCGGTCCGCCGCTCACCATCTCCACGAGCGGCCGCGGCTCAATCGGACATCCTGCCGCCGACCAGTTCTCGATCAGTTCGAGGGGTGGCCTTCGCGGGGTGAGCGGGTAGAGACTGCAACAGTCTGCAGCGCGCAGGGAGGTAGGGGATGATGACAGGACTCTCGCTGATCAGCTCGTCTCGATCAGGAACCGCTCGCCGATGGCGGGCCGTCAGATCGCTCGGCGTGGTGCTGCGGTGGGTCTGGTGGGAGCGGCGCTGGGCGGGTCGCCGGCGGTTGCGCTGACCGCGGGGCCACCGGCCGTTCTGCACGTGGGACAGATCGCCCGCCAGGACGTACCCGTGCTGCCCGGATCCGAAGCCGACACTCTGGTCGAGCCCGATGTCGGTGTCTCACCGATCCACTCCGACGTCGCGGTTGCGGTCTCCCACGACGGTCGCTATCCCGACGGTGGCGCGGTCGGGATCGAGACCAGCTGGACCGCCGACGGCGGGGCGACCTGGCATCACCAGCCCTTGCCGGGCGTGACCAAGGCAACCGGCGGCCCCGCGGTCTGGGAACGGGCCAGTGACCCGGTCGTCGCCTTCGCGCCGAACGGGGTGGTCTACGTCTCGACCCTGGTGTTCAACACCGGCTGTGACACTGGCGTGCTCGTTTCGAAGAGTGTCGACGGCGGCAAGACGTTCGCCAAGCCGACGGTCGCGCACCGCAGCGCCACCTGCGACGTATCCGACGACAAGAACTGGCTGGTCGTCGACAACGGCGCCGACCAGTCCCCACCGCGGGCGCCTGTACCAGTTCTGGACCCCGTTCCTGACCGACCTGTTCGGCAACGCCGACGGCTCACCGCAGGCGCTGGTCTACTCCGACGACGGCGGTGCCACCTGGAGCGCCCCGGTCAACGTCAGCCCGCCGCACGCGAACACCCAGAACTCCCAGCCGATGCTGAAGCCGAACGGGACGATCGTCGACTCCTACCTGGACTACGGACCGAACGGCGCCGCGGAGGGGCCCGAGGCCGGGGACGCTCGCGGGGCCGAGCAGAAGACCGTGCCGGCCCGGGCGTCCGCGAGCCCGAAGGCATCTGCCGCCGCGGTCTATCCGGCGATGGTCACCGCGATCTCCAAGGACGGCGGTGCGACCTGGTCGACCGGCGGGACCGTCACCCGCGACCTCGGCGATGGCCCGCCCGGATTCCGCTGCTGCCTGACCTCGGCGACTGCCGACCCGGTGACCGGCCAGCTCCACGCCAGCTGGAACTCCGTCGACGCGACCAAGGTCAAGCTGTCTTCCTCGACCGACGGCAAGACGCTGGACGGCGCCGGTCGTGGTCAACCGTCCCGACAAGGCCCAGCTCGGGGTCAGCTCGGACGTCTCGGCGTACGACGGGACCGTGACAGTCGCCTACGGGTTGACCAACGCCGCCACCGGGTCGGGTCGCTTCGGCCGACAGTTCGTCGCTACCTCCCGCGACGGCGGTCGGCACTTCGCACCGCCGACTGCGGTCGGACCGCAGATCGACTACAAGTACGCCGCCGTCGCCGACGGGATCTTCCCCGGCGACTACGTCGGGACGGCCATCACGAAGGGCCGTCTGTACGCGGTCTGGGCCGTCTCCAGCAAGCCGCCGACCTCCGGTGCGAAATACCACCAGGTGATCTACGGCGCGAGCTTCGACACCAACCGAACCCCTGTCGAGGCCGCGTCACCCGCCGGCGAGACGCGGTGATCGGTCGGTAGTCGAGGAGTCGCCGGCCGGGTCAGCGAATCCGGTCGTCAGGCCCGGATTCTCGGCGATCGCTCGATATCGGCTCGCGGACCGTACCCGGCGACGATCGAGGACCTGTAGCCGCGCGCTGTCTGGATCGAGGCGTTCCGGCGACGGTCCACAAGCTTCCGGCTCCGCCGGTTGCGTGCGGTCCGTCACCGGCTGACGGCGGGGCTCCCGCTGCCGACAGCGATCGTCACGCCGACGGCGCTGGGAGATCGGTCCCGCCGCGCTGCTCGAGGCGGCCGGCGAGCCGGTGAGTCCGTCACGAATCCGCTGCTGGGCGTGATCCTCCATCTGCACGGCGGCTCGTTCTCGCTCGGTTCTCCGCAGCCGGCGTTGGACCGGACCCGCTGTTCCTCCGCCAGCACCTCACGCCGTCTCACGAGGCTCCCCCGACTGCTGGCGGAGCAACTGGTTGAGCCGGGCCGCCTGCCGGGTCAGGTGCTCGCGCTCGGCGAGGTTCGGCGCCTGCCGGGCCGCCTGCGCATAGAGCCGGGCGGCGTCCGGTACGTCCCCGGCCAACTCGTGCAGGTACGCGGCCACCGCGGCATGCCGGGGGATCGACGGGTCGACCGTCGCCAGGGCCGCCAGACCGGCCGGTGCGCCGTCGGCCTCACCGACCGCCACCGCCCGGTTCAACCGGACCACCGGGTTGTCGCCGAAGCCGAGCAGGACGTCGTACCACTCGACGATCTGCACCCAGTCCGTCTCCGCCGCGGTTCGCGCGTCCGCGTGCAGGGCGGCGATCGCCGCCTGCGCCTGGTACGAGCCGAGCCGGTCGCGGGCCAGCGTGTCCTGCAGGATGTCGACGCCCTCGGCGATCAGATCCGTCCGCCAGCGGCTGCGATCCTGTTCGGCCAGCGGAATCAGGCGGCCGGCGGCGTCGGTCCGCGCGTCGCGGCGGGCGTGGTGCAGCAGCATCAGCGCGAGCAGACCGGCGACCTCCGGGTCGGCGCTCAGCGTGGCCAGCTGGCGGTTCAGCCGGATCGCCTCCGCAGCCAGATCAACGCTGCCGCCATAGCCCTCGTTGAACACCAGGTACAGGGTGGTGAGCACCGTCGACAGGTCGCCGGCCCGGTCGAACCGCAGATCGGCGACGGTCCGCTTGGCCCGGCTGATCCGCTGCGCCATGGTCGCCTCGGGAACGAGATAGGCGGCCGCGATCTGCCTCGTGGTCAGCCCACCGACCGCCCGCAGGGTGAGGGCCACCGCGGACGCCGGGGTGAGGGCCGGGTGGGCGCAGCGCAGATACAACTCCAGCGTGTCGTCGGCGCTGTGCGCCGCACCCGGATCGGGTTCGGCGAAGACCCGATCCTCGCGTCCCCGGCGCGCGGTGTCGGCCCGGACCAGGTCGAGAAACTTCCGCCAGGCGACGGTGACCAGCCAGCCCTTGGGATCCCGCGGTGGGTCGGTCGGCCAGCTCTGCACCGCGGCCAGCAGCGCCTCCTGGACGGCGTCCTCGGCCGTCGCGAAGTCGGCTCCGCGACGGACGAGAACACCGAGCACGTTCGGGGCGAGCTCGCGCAGCAGCGCCTCGTCCGCGGGCCGAAGCCGGTCGCTCACTCGGTGGTCCGAGTCAGTCAGCGGTCTGGGCCTGCTCGGCCAGGAACGGCCGGACCTCCAGCCATTCATAGATCGGCTCGCCGTTCTTGCCCGGGGCGGCCGACAGCTCGCCGGCCAGTTCGATCGCGCGTTCGTAGCTGTCCACGTCGATCGCCATCCAGCCGGCGATGAGGTCCTTCGTCTCCGCGAACGGACCGTCGGTGACCGGAGGCCGGCCGGGCCCGCCGTATCGGACGAAGGTGCCCTCCGGCGACAACGCCTGGCCGTCCACGAACTCGCCGTTGCGCTCCAGCTCGGCGGCGAAGTCGTTCATGAACGCCATATGGGCGTCGATCTCGTTCGGCGACCACTCCTCCATCGGGGTGCCGACGAGGTCCTCCGGCCGGCTGGTGCGACGGTAGTGCTTGAGCAGCAGGTACTTGGCCATCTCGATCTCCTCGGTGTGCTGCGGCCCATTGTGGCCGCGCTCGACCCTGGGACGGTGCTCGCTGCCGGTTCTCGACATGGATCTCGCCTGGGCTGGGGTGGCCCTTGACCAATTCCTAGACATCTACGCTCTCGGGGCCGAGGTGGTGCACGGCAGCCGGGACGGCGACTTCGCGCTGATCAGGTTCGGCACGACCGAGCTTTCCCTGCTCGCCCACCCTCCGAACGCGGAGCAGAACGAGGGCACGGTCGAATTGAACTTCGAGGCCGGTACCGACCTGGCCGAGCTCGAGGCGCAGCTCTCCGAGGCCGGCGTCCGGATCGTCACGCCGACTACCGACGAAGGCTTCGGCCGCCAGCTCCAGGTGGCCTCCCCGGACGGTCTGCTGATCAAGATCAACGAGCTGGACCCGAGCCTCTACACCTGATCGGCAGTCGATGACGACAGATCTCGCACCGGTCGAGGCGAAGCTGTGGACGCTGCTCGACCGTTACCGGCACGAGCTGGTCGACGGAACCATCTACGGGGTGCCGTCGCTCACCTGGCCGGGGGCGAGCGGCCATGACTATTTCGTCGCGGTGAAGCGCGGCACGAAGCAGGTGAGCATCTATCTGATCCTGGCCGATCGATACCCCGACGATCTCGCTGTCGCGTCGGCCGAGCTGCAGGCCCGGCGGACGGGTCGGGCCACGTTCGGGTTCACCTCGCTCGACGACGACCTGGCCCGAGAACTCACAGCGCTGCTCGACCGACTGCTCGTCCGGTACGCCGCCGAGCACGCCTGATCGGTCGCGACGCGGGGCCCGGCGCGGCGCCGGGCACCCTGGCCACGACGACGAGCACCGTCACCGTCGAGCAGGATGGCCGGACCTTCTCCGCCCGGGTGGTCAAGCCGAAGACGGGCGCGGCACACGCGTACCCGGTGGTCGCCTTCGGACACGGCTTCGTCCGGTCGACGTTCCGCTACGACTCGACGCTGCAGTCGATCGCCGCCCGCGGATACGTCGTGATCGCCCCCAACACCCAGACCGGGTTCTTCCCCGACCACAGCGCGTTCGCCAACGACCTGATCGCGGAGGCCGACTGGGCCGGGGGCCACGTTCGGACCGCCGATCCGGGCCACCTCGCGTTCCTCGGGCACTCGATGGGCGGCGGGGCGGCGCTGCTGGCTACCACTGCGGCTTCCTGGACTCGTCGTCGTTCTTGGGACTGGGCTGCGACTTCGGGTCCATCGCGCTGGACGCAGCTCGCGATCAGCGACGCCGTGGTCGGCGACTGCTCGACCAGCTGCTGAAGGGCGCCGCTCCCGGAAACCCACCGGCCGGGGTCACCGTCGAGTCGAAGTAGGCCCCGCCCCGACAGGGATGTCGGCGGATCCGGCCGGGTAGTCCCGGACGGATCCGCCGGTGTCTTCTCCGCCTGGCGCTCGGTCAGTCGAGCCGGCGGGCCTTGACCACGATGTCGGTGGTGTGACCGGCGCCGGCACCACCGACGACGTGCCGCGATCGTTCCTCGTCGACCTCCAGAACCCAGGCCTCGTCCAGGGCCGCGACCACGTCCGCCGGGAGGACGTAGTCCGCCGGATCGACGCCGCCGGCGAACGTGTGCCCCGACTCGATCAGGTGGTGCACGACGAGCAGGATGCCGCCGGGCGCCACCGCCTCGAGCAGCACGCGCTCCGGAGCATGGTCGGCGGTCTTCAACAGCGCCGGATACTGTGCCGAGACGAGGTCGAATCCGCCGGCCGGCAGGTCGGCCTCGACCAGCCCGGAGTGGACGAACGAGATCTCGACCCCGGCGTCGGCGGCGTGCCGCCGGGCCCGCTCCACCGCGACCTGGGAGACGTCGAGCGCCGTCACCTGCCAGCCCTGCCGCGCCAGCCAGACCGCATCCGCGCCCTCTCCGCACCCGACGTCCAGCACGCGCCCGGTCGGCAGTTCCGCGACCTCCGCCACCAAGGCGCCGTTCGGCCGACCGCTCCAGATCCGGTCGTGCTCGGCGTACCGCTCATCCCACTCGTATTCCCAGCACCCGGACAGCTTGCGCCATCCCCGCATCGAGGTCTGCCCGGCCCGGGCAAGGTAGTGATCGTGATCGGCGATCCGGACGGGCTCGGCCGCCAGCTCGAGCGGCGGTACGGGCTCACCGACGTCGCGCTCACACCGCTCGACACGCTGGTGAACGATGTTGTCGACGTCCGCAGCGCGCAGGGCCGGTTCGCGCTGAAGCTGTACCACGCCGGGCGGACGGAGCCGGCGGTGCGTCTGGGAGACCGAGCTGGTCGACCGGTTGGTCGCCCGCGGCGCGCCGGTGGCCGCCGTCGTCCGCGGCGCCGGTGGGCTCGGTGGAGCTTCTGACCGAGCACGGCCGGCCCCGGATCGCGGTGCTCTCGCACTGGGCGGCCGGCCGCAAGCCGGTGCCGAGCCGCCCGACGTACGTCGCGCTCGGCCGGGCCGCCGCCCTGATCCACGCCGCTGCCACTGGTCTGCCGCCCGGTCCGGATCGAGATCGCTACGGCGCGGCGACGATGATCGACGACCAGCTCCGCCGGATGGATCCGTACCTGACGTCGGTCGGCGTCCGTGGGCAGCTGCACGGCCTCGCCGACCGGCTACGTGTCCGGCTGGACGATCCGGATCTCGACTGGGGCGTCTGTCACATGGACCTCACCCTCGACAACGTCCATCTGACCGACGACGGCGTGCTCACCGTTTTCGACTTCGACAGCGCGGGCGAGTCCTGGCGGGCGATCGAGCCGGCCGGCGTGCTCCGGTTCTCCCGGCGCTACTTCGCCGACTGGCTGGAGGGATATCGCTCGATCCGTGAGTTCTCCGCCGCCGACGAGGCCGCGGTTCCCGCGCTCGCGCTGGTCTCGGAGCTCCGCGGCGTGGTCTGGCAGCTCGGCGCCGCCGACTCCTCCCGCGGTACGCCGCTGATCAAGTCCACCGACCTCCCCTCGATCGTGGGGAACTGGCTCGCCTGGGAGCAGGTCGCGGTCCGCTGACTCCCGGCGGTACAGCTGTTCGAGCCTCACCGCCGAGCCCTTTCCCCCTCTCCCGTCCGCCGCCATCACCATGCTGATCTGTTTCACCGCGCCGACGACGGGTAGAGACCGCGAAGCCACTGCGTCACTAGTGCGTTCGGGAGGTCATCGTGGACCAAGCTCGACTTCGGGACCTGGCGGACCAGGCGACCGCTCGGCTGTTGAACAAGGACGGCACGGTCTCCAGCAGTCGCGGCGGCTGGATGATGATCGCGACGATCCTGATCGAGGCCTGGGACCTGTACGCGATCTCGTTCCTGCTGGTGTTCATCAAGGCCGAGTTCAACCCGACGCCGGTGGAGCTCGGGCTGACCACCGCGGCGGTGCAGGCCGGCGCGCTGGTGGGCGCCCTGATCGGCGGCCTGGTCGCGGACCGACTCGGCCGCAAGCGGGTCTTCCTGCTCACGATGATCTTGTTCATCGTGCTCGCGGTCGCCCAGGGTTTCGCCCAGAGCATCGTCGCGTTGATCATCATCAGGTTCCTGATCGGCATCCCGCTCGGCAGCGACATCGCGAACGGCTACGCCTACATCATGGAGTCGATGTCGAAGGGCAAGCGGGAGAAGATGGGCTCCCGCTGGCAGTTCATGTTCGGCCTCGGCGAGGTCTTCGCGATCCTGGTGATCACGGTGATGTACGCCTCCGGGATGAACACCGATCTGCTGTGGCGGATCGGCCTCGCGCTCGGCGCCGTGCCGGCGGTGATCTTGCTGCTGGCCCGGCTCGATCTGCCGGAGACCCCGCTCTCGTTGATCAACCGCGGCCGGTTCGTCGAGGCCAAGGAGACGTCGGAGCGACTGTTCGACGATCCGCTGGAGATGCTGCCCGACACCGACGTCGAGATCGAGAAGCCGAAGGTCAAGGACTTCCTCGCGGTGATGTGGGCCGACCCGGTGAAGAAGAAGGCGACGATCTTCGGCTGGATCTCCAATGCCTGCCAGGGCGCGGAGTTCGCCGCCTTCGCGTTCTATCTGCCGGTGATCCTGGTGGTCGCCGGGGTCGGTGTCTCCAGCAGCGGCAACATCGTCGGGACGAATCTGATCACCGCCGGGATCTATGTGCTGGCGACGATCTCGGGCTTCGTCGCCCCGCTGATGCTGCCGAAGATCGGGCACCGCGGGCTGGCCATGTGGGGGTTCGGGCTGGCCTTCGTCGGCCTGGTGGTCGGGGCCTTCGCGCTGTCCCAGGACTGGAAGATCATCATCGTGGTGGCGGCCTGCGTGCTGATGTGGGGGCACTACTGGGACGCGTCCAACGGGATGACGATCAACTCGATGGTCGCCCCGCCGCGCTTCAAGGCGACGGCCTCCGGCTTCGCCTACGTGTTCGTCAAGGCAGCGTCGTTCTTCGGCGCCTTCATCTTCCCGATCATGAACGCGCACTGGGGCAAGTTCTGGTCCACCCTCGCGGTCTCCCTGCTGTCGCTGACCGGCTTCCTGGCGGCGAAGTTCATCCTGCCCGAGCTGTACGGCTACGTAGAGCAGGAGGAGGCACAGCTCGCCGCGAAGGCCGACGTCACCGTCGACTGAGCCGCGGAACGGGTGGTTTACTTCGTAATCCGCAAGATCACTATTGACGCCGGAATCCGCCGGGTCTAGCGTCGGCCGCGTCTGGACCGGGGGGCCAGGGATCGTTCATACGACCGTGGATGGCGAGGCGTGGTGAATTACCTCTCCCTGGCAGACCTCACCCTTATGGGTGGTCCGGCCATTAGCACTGATCTCGGCGCGCTGGAGAAATACCTGAGCGGTCTCGGAAACCCGCTCGAACTGGCCGGCAGCGACGCGGGCCTGGGGCCGCTGGCGGCCGTCGTGGCGAGCATGCCCGGCGGCACGATCGCCCTCGACATCAGCGCGACGCCGGTGAAGATCGACGGCGACACGCTGACCGTGCAGGGCACCAGCACCGCCGGCTGGCCGATCCAGGGACTGGGCCAGGCCACGCTCACGCTCAGTTCGGTCACTCTCACGGTGACCACGGCGGACGCCACCACCGCAACAGTCGCCGCAACGCTGCCGATCACGCAGACCGTCAAGCCCGCGGTGAGTGTCACGCCGACCGCCGGTCAGGCCGGCGCCTGGTCCGTCGCGCTCACCGGGCCGACGAACGGCATCAGCCCCACCGAGCTGCTGGCGCTCGGCCTGGGCAGCGGGCCGCTGCCGTTCGACGTACCGCAGAAGCTGGATGTGTTCGGCGAGATCGCGACGGTCGACCCGTCGGCGTTCGCGATCCGGTTCGCGCCGAACGACGCCGACTCCAGCGCGTACTTCGCGTTCGGTGTGAGCGTCGCCACGGGTAGTTGGCACCTGATCCCCGACGTCGTCGACTTCACCGGGCTCGACGTGCTTGCCGTGATCACCACGGGCTCCTGGTCGGTCACCGTGATCGGACACCTGAGCGTCGGCGGCGTCGCGATGACGCTCGGTATCGGCGTGGGTACGTCCCCGGTCTGGACAGCCTCCCTGCTGCCGGACGGCACCAAGACGTTCCCGGGCATCGTCGAGCTCGCCGACTGGTTCAGCTCCGGCAGCTCGCTCGGGCCGCAGACCCAGACCGGTTTCACCGATCTGAAACTCGACCCGGCGACGTTCGACCTGGCCCTGGCCGGCGTCCAGCTGAGCTTCGACACCGAGGCCGCGAAGGTCGTCGCGCTGGAGATCGACAGCGTGCTGACCGTGATCGGTCTGCAGCTGGACCTCGTGCTGACCCTGCCGGCGATCGTGCTCGCCGGGTCGCTCGCCCGGCCCGGCACGAAGGTCGTCGACATGCTCGCCCAGTGTGATCTGGACGCCTCGGTCGTGCCGGCCGGCCTGGCGATCGAGACGGCCTCGTTCAGCGCCGACGGCCCGAACAGCAGCTACACCGCGTCGGTGGTGATCGACGGGATCTGGCCGAGCGGACCGCTGCAGCTCAACGAGCTGGGGATGACGGTCGGCTACGCGGCCGGCAGCTGGAACGGCGTGTTCGACGCCCAGCTCGGCATCGCCGGCGTCGTGCTGGACCTGTCCGCGACGTACGACGCCGGCTGGGTGTTCCTCGGACGTACCCCGCCCGGGTCGACCGCGTCGATCGGCGCCCTGATCGCCGATCTCGGCACGGAGTTCGGGATCGAAACCGTGCCGACCGCGCTGAAGAGCCTGATCCTGGTCGAGCTGTCGGTCGGCTACACCACGACGAACGGCGCGTTCGCGTTCAGCTGCACCTCCACCCTCGACGTGAACGGCGAGAAGGTCACTCTGATCGCGACCATCGACGTCACGACCACGACCCCGAAGGACGCCGCCGACCCGGCGACCACGGTCGGCACGAAGGGCTACAGCGCGCGCTTCGGCGGCACGGTGCTGTTCGACGGGCTGGAGTTCGACCTGGTCTTCGACCTCACCGACGACGCTGACATCTTCGTCGCCGACTACCTCGGACCGAACACGTCGACCGAGCTGAAGGCGCTCGTCGCCGCCCTGTCCAGCACGCTGGCCGGGGGTGTGCCGGACGGGATCGAGATCGACCTGACCGAGGTCAAGTTCTGCTTCTACAAGAGCTCCGACACGCTCTGGGCGTTCGGGCTGCGGCTGGGCACGACGATCGACCTCAGTCAGCTGCCCGTGGTGGGGTCCAAGCTACCGCCGGATCTCACCCTCGGTCTGGACAATCTGCAGGCGCTGTATGCCAGTGCCGCCTTCACCGACGACCAGCTGAAACAGGTCAACGCGGTGCTGCCGGCGAAGGTCAGCAAGCTGCCGGACACGCTCGCCGCCGGGATCGCGCTGCAGGGCACGCTGACCCTCGGCGGCGCGACGATGGACATCGGCACGGGTGTCACCCAGGCGAAAGCGCCGGCTCCCGCCGACGTGCTCGCCGAGTCCCCCGGCACCGAGCTGGTCCTCCGCGCCGCGGCGAGCCCGCCGGCCACCTCCACCGACCCGATCCACTGGATCGATGTGAACAAGCAGTTCGGCGTTTTCGACTTCCGCCGGGTCGGCATCGGCTACGCGGACAACAAGCTGCTGTTCTCCCTCGACGCCGCGGTGGCGGTCGGCCCGCTGGCCTTCTCGATGACCGGTCTGACGGTGGGCTCGCCACTGGACAGGTTCGCGCCCGCGTTCAGCCTGGACGGGCTGGCGCTCAGTTTCGACCGGCCGCCGATCCTGCTGGGTGGAGCCTTCCTCCGGGTGAGCCAGCAGGGCAAGGACGGCAAGCCCTACGACGCGTACTACGGCCAGGTCATGGTCCAGCTCCCGCAGTTCAGCCTGACCGCGGTCGGCGGCTGGGCGCCGGACGCGGACCCGGCGATGTTCTTCATCTATCTGGCGGTCGACGCGCCGATCGGCGGGCCGCCGTTCCTGCAGATCACCGGCCTGTCCGGTGGTTTCGGGATCAACTCGCGGCTGGTGCTGCCCGAGATCGACAAGGTCGGCAGCTACGCGCTGCTGCCCGGCCCGAAGGCGCCGGCGCAGCCGAGCGACCCGGCGAAGGTGATCAGCGACGTGCTGCCGGCGCTGCAGTCGACGTTCCAGGTGCAGGCCGGGCAGTACTGGGTCGCGGCCGGGATCGCGGCCAGCTCGTTCGAGATGATCACCGTCCAGGCGGTCGTCTCGGTGGGCTTCGGGGTGGACGTCCAGATCGGCGTGGTCGGCACCGGCTCGATCACGCTGCCCAGCGGTGAGCCCGAGCCGGTCGCCTACATCGAGCTCGACGTCGTCGCCTCCTACACCCCGTCCACGGGGTTCTTGTCGATCATCGGCAAGCTGTCGCCGGCGTCGTACATCTTCGGCGGGTTCGTCAAGCTCACCGGCGGGTTCGCGCTGTGCGCGTGGTTCAAGGACACCACCGACGGGGGGTCGGCGGGCGACTTCGTCGTCACGGTGGGCGGCTACCACCCGGCGTTCGACAAGCCGAAGAGCTACCCGGTGGTGCCGCGGCTGGGCATCGCGTTCTCGCTCGGTCCGATCAAGGTCACCGGCCAGGCGTACGTCGCACTCACCCCGGGTGCGTTCATGGCCGGCATCGCGCTGGTCGCGACCTTCGAGGCCGGCCCGGTCTCGGCCTGGTTCACCGCCGGATTGGACTTCCTGATCGCGTGGGCGCCGTTCAGCTACCTCGCGCACGCCTGGGTCGCGATCGGCTGCAAGGTGGACCTCGGCCTGTTCAGCATCCGGCTGCAGATCGGCGCCGATCTGCAGATCTGGGGCCCACCGTTCGGTGGCCGGGCGATCGTCGACCTGGACGTGGTCTCCTTCACCATCGCGTTCGGGGCGCCGGCCACGGCACCGGCACCGGTCGGCTGGGAGTCGTTGGCCGCCGGCTTCCTGCCGCCGCCGGTTCCGGCGCCGCCGCGGGTGGTCGCGCGGCTGGCGGCGGAGCGGGCCCTTCGACCAGCCCAGAGCGCGGAGACCCAGGGTGCGGACGGGCAGGCCCAGGGCATGCTCGCCGACGAACCGACGGTGAGCGGGGTGGTCTCGGCGTCGGTCACCCAGGGGCTGATCTCGACCACCACACCGGGGCTGGACTGGATCGTCGACGGGAACCACTTCCGGATCGCGGTCCGCACCACCGTGCCGGCGAACCATCCGCGGCTCGGCACGGGCGAGACGGGAGCGGGCGCCACGAGCACCGCCGAGCTCCCGAACATCGTCGCGGACTACACCCGGGAGGTGGTCGCCGCGCTCCGGGCCGCCCCCGCGGACGACCCAGCACGCGACACGGGAACACACCTCCCGCTGACCGACCTGCTGCCGAGCGACTTGCGGCTCGCGCTCGACCCGACCACCGAGACGTTCTCACCGGACGAGGTCTGGCAGCCGAAGCTGAGCGTGGCGCCGATGGCGCAGCACGGCGTGCTGTCCTATCTGACGATCACCCTGTGCCGTCGCGACGTGGACGGTGACGGCTGGTCGACGTACGTCACGGATCTGACCGTGCTGCCCCAGCTGAGCGGCGCCAACGCCGCCTTGTGGGGCGACGGCACGGCCAGTACGACGGTGAACGGTGAGCGGCTGGTTCCCTATGCCCTGGTCGGTCTCGACCTCGCACCCGTTCCGGACAACCCGAGCTCGATCAACGCGGTAGCCCTGCTCGAGCTGATCTTCGCCGAGGGGATCAGCACGGGCTTCGTGTTCCAGCCGGCCGCCCTGCCGTCGACGTACACGGTCCACGGGACGGTCAGCGGCGACGCCACGTCCCTGGACATCACGGTCGGCGGCGCGCACGTGGCCGACCTGCGGAACACCGGCGACGTGCTCTCCGCCCTGACCGACAGCTGGGTCGACCAGCAGCGGGTCGCCGTGCTGGACGAGCTGCAGGCTCTCGGCTTCGCCACCCCACCGAGCAGCGCGGTCGACCTGTCCGAGCTGGCCACCACTCAGCTGTCCGCCTGGCCCGGGGTCGCCCTGATCGGCCAGCCAGCATGATCGGCCAGCGAGCATGATCGGACAGCCCTGATGAGCACACCGACGCCACCGAATCCCGCTCGCGAGCGGGTCACGTTCGTCCAGCACCAGCTGCCGGGTCTGGACTCCGCGGTCTATCGGCTGAGCGTCGAACAGCACATCCTGCAGGCCGACGAGAAGACAGCGGTCAACACCGCACCGGTCAGCCGGGACTACGAGTTCGCGGTCGGTGGGCCGCGGTTCTCGCTGCCGGATCCGGCCGGCACGATCTCGTCGCTGTTTCCCGCCCCGAATGCGACCGGCGACTTCCATACCGTGCTGCCGCACGTCGTGCTGTCCACCCCGGTGCTGCCGTGGATCCGGTCGCCCCAGCGTGCGGGAGGAGACGCGGCGACCGAGGCCGAAGCCGCGAGCGACGAGCTCGACGCCGATGTCGACGTGCCGAGCTGGCTCGCGGTGCTCACCCTGGACTCCGACGACCTGGCCGCGAACCCGACGATGACCGGGCTCGACCCGGTCCAGGTCACGCTGGGCGATCTTTTCCCGGTCGCCGCGAACAAGGAGAGCCACCTGCCGGCCGGCACCCACAGCTACTTCGACGGCGCCACCGACACCGACGGGCTGCAGCCGGGTGAGGAGCTCGGCGACCACGTCCAGGTGCTCGATCTGCCGCTGGCCCTGTTCACCGAGATCGCCCCGACGATCGACGACCTGGCGCTGAACTCCCACGTCCGGCAGCTGTCGCTGCAGGCCAGCCCGGCTCTGCTCGGAGCCGAGCCACCCACCGACCCGCTCGGGACGTACGCCATCGTGATCGGCAACCGGCTGCCGCAGAACGTGCAGACCAGCCACGCCTATCTGGTCTGCGTCGAGGCGCTCGCGCCGTTCCTGCCACCGAGCGGTCCGACCACCGGCATGCTGCGGCTCGCGGTGCTGGCCCACTGGACCTTCGTCAGTCAGGGCGAGCCCCTGGACTTCACCACGACACTCGCGGGGCTCAACCAGCGGTCCGATCCGAAGGGTCCGGACGCGGCCGTCACCACCCTGCGGATCGTCCGCGACGATCTGCCGACGACTCCGGCGGGCGATGCGATCGGCGCCGCGCTGACCCGTGGGTACGCGCCGCTGGGCCACACCGTCCGGACCGGCGAGACCACCGCGTCGTGGTTCCGCGGTCCGCTGTCGCCCGACGACGTACCGCCGCCGGCCGACCTGCCGGTTCCGTACAGCTGCTCCGACGCCGCGCTGGTCTTCGACCCGACCACCGGCCTGTTCGACGCCAGCCTGGCAGCGGCGTGGACGATCGGCCGGCTGATCGCCCTGCAGGACAAGGGATTCTCCACCGCGCTGTACGCCTGGAAGCGCGGTCTCGGCCAGACGGTGGTGGACACCGCCGAGCGGCAGATCCTGGCCGAGGTGCTCGGCGACCCTGCACTGATCGACCCTGGGCTCACCGACACCACGGCGGCCAAACCCCTGCTGGACGCGACGATGCGGCTGCTCACCCGAGGAAGGACCCGATGACCGCCCTGTACGCCCGCGCGGCCCGCGCCCAGCGGGTCCGGGCCGCACTCACCGAGCCTGCGCTGATCGCCGACGCGCTGGACCAGGTTCCGGTGCCCGCCGCGATCGTGGACTGGCTCGGCCGGCTGCACACCCTGCTCGGGGTCCCGTTCGGCTATCTGCTGCCGGACGAGGAGATGCTGCCGCCGGAGTCCATCCGGTTCTTCCGGCTGGACGAAGCGTGGGTCGAGGCGCTGCTCGACGGCGCGTTCAGTCTCGGCCGGGACCTGACCGCCGACGCCGGCGCCCCCGCGCGGACCGATGCGCCCCGATCGACCGATGCGCCCCGAACCGCTGACGCGCGACACCCGAGCGTCGCGATCGATTCCGTGCTGATCGGGCCGGTCACCGCGCTGGCTCGGGCCGCCGCGCCGGTCCACCGGCTGCCGGCCCACCGCCGGGCCGAGCTTCTGAGGTCCGCCGGTCCGCCGGTGCTGCACCTGAAGCCGCCGGTCCGCGGCGAGCAGGACGGCGACGACGTGCTGGTCGACCCGCCGCCCGGCTGGAACGGCTTCCTGCTCCGATCCGCCGTGGTCCAGGCGTGCCCCGGCCTGGGCGTGAACGCGTACGCGGCCGGCCATACCCCGGACGACCCCGACCCCGAGCCGCTGGAGGTGAAGCGGCTCGACCGGCTCGGACCCGGCTCGGACACCGTGTTCTGTCTGGTGGTCGGTGACATCTCTCGGGTGGACGTGCACGAGCCGCCGGAAGTGCTGCACTACGGCCTGGACGACTATGACCCCGCCGCCGCGCCGCCGGTCGCGTCGAAGAACGTGCACGCGTTCGACCGGAGCCGCCGATGGCACCATCACCTTCCGCACCGCGAACCACCAGCCGGTGATCCTGGACGTGGACCTGGCCGGGTCGCTGCGGCCCGGGGCGACCCGAGTGCTCGACCTCACTGCGGCCGCGCTGGCGATCGGCACCGCCGACAACCCCCACGAGCCGGCCGCGCTGGACTCGGCCCAGCTCGGCTTCGCCATGACCGCCGGGGTGGGCATGGTCAGCTTCCTCCGCCGCCCGACGCCGGAGCCCGGATCGTGAGGGCGGTCGTCCCGCTGAACGTCGCCGGGGTGCGGGTCTCCAGCGCCGACGACAGCGGCCTGACCAGCAACTTCGCCGGTCGGACCGCGATGTTCGACAAGCTGCCGCACCAGCTGGGCACGCCACTGCCCAGCACCGGCGACCAGATCTGGCGCTCCCTCGACCAACCGGCCGCGGAGTCGTTGAAGCCGGGCATCCACCTGCACTGGGAGCTGCCGGAGTACTTCAAGCGCGGCGTGCAGGATCCGGCCACCGGCCGGATCCGGTTCCCGGCCGCACCGAACCGCTGGTTGGTCAGCCGCACGCTGCGGGTCCAGGACGCCGGGACGAAGGCGTGGGGACCGCCGCAGGCCACCGCCTGGATCGTGGAGAGCGACTACCTCACCGCGCAGCCGCCGACCCGGGACCCGAGCGGTGTCACCCGGCTGCCGGTGGCCGTACCGCTGCAGGCGCCGAGCAGCAAGATGCCCTACCTCTACATGGGCCGCGTGCTCGGCGCGGCGGACTGGGATCCGTCCTCGACACCGACCACCGACTACCTGCCGAGCTACTCCGGTGCCGACAAGCAGCCGCTGTATCTCACCTCGATCGGCTTCACCGGGGCGGCGTTCTCCGGCTACTACCCGGACTGCCGCACGGTCTTCGGCTACTGGGACACGTTCGAGGACAAGAAACCGGTGTTCACCGCCATCTCGGCGGGCAATGCGATCACGTTCGCGGCCTCGTACGCGGTCACCGGGTGGCTGGCCGACGAGACCACCGATCCGCTGCACGACTTCGCCGCCACTGTGAAGACCGCGTACAACACCTACGTCGCCCAGTGCGCCAAGGAGAAGGTTCCGGTCGCCCGGAAGCCGTCGGATGTGTTCTGCTCGCTGGCCGAACAGGATCTCGGCTGGCTGTTCGAGACCGACGCGGTCAGCTTCACGCTGAATGCCGACTCGACCCTGGACACTCTCACCGCACCGACCGGAACGCTGTGCGCCGGCACGCTGGGCGACGTCGTCTGGAACGGTGCCGGGGGCTTCCTGGCTCCTCCGGACCGCTCGGGCGGCTGGTCGGACCAGGTCCAGATCGCCGCGGGCAACACCACGGCCGAGGCGGTCGCCGCGCTGGTGGCCAGCCAGCTCCCGGCGCCGTCGGGATCGGGCGAGCCGGTGGTGCTGGAGACGTACGAGACACTGCTGGAGGCACTGCAGCTCGGCCTGCTGCGCGATCTGGAGAGCGACGGCAACGCCCTCGTCGGGCTGGGCCGGGCCCGTCACGACAAGGGGTTCTCCAGCGTCGACGGCGGTCATCTGTGGACCGTGCAGACCACGTCGGCGCCGGGCCGGCCGAGCTCGGGGGAGGTAACGCTGCCGCTGCAGCTGGCCGAACAGCTGGCCGTGCTGAACCAGGCCCAGAGCGCGTACGACCGGGCGCGGACCGCGCTGGTGACGCTGCGCGAGCAGCTCTTCATGGACTGGGTGATCTATGTCCAGAACCTGGTCGCCAAGGACCCGCTGGCCAACGCGCTGAGCGGCTTCCTGACCGCGAGCCAGACCGGCGAGCTGAAGGCGGTCCAGGCCGCGGGCAGCATCGCGGGTCTGGTGAGCTATCAGACCGATCCGGTGACCGGGGAGATCACCGGGGTGACCACGACGTCGGGCGCCCAGACGGCGGCCGGGACCCTGGTGGCCGCCCACCAACAGGTCGTCGACGCGTTGGTCGGGCTGGCCGAGTCGGACTCGCCGGCTCGGGGCTCGCCGGGTCGGGTCAGGCGTCGCCCTGGCAGCTGGACGCCGTACCGGCCCCCGCGTTCTGGATGCCGACCGATCCGGTGCTGGTGATCGAGGGAGACCGGATCGAGCCGGCCCGGCGGAACGGACCGGGCACCACGATCGCGGTCCGTACCGACGCCGAGCTGGTCGACCGGCTCGCCGTCAGCGGACAGTCCGGCAGCTGGACGCTCGCCGCAACCGCGCTGACCGACCTCCCGGCCGTCTCCTCCGCCGTCCCGGCGGAGGTGCCGGCGACCTTGCGCGAGGCGGCCGTGCTGGACCCGCAGCGCAGCGCGGAGCTGGCCGCGCTGGCCGGCCCGGGCGCCCCGGCGGGGCTGCCCGCCGGGGTGTCGGCCGCCGTCGGCGGGCAGAGTCCGCTGGATCCACCGGTCAGCCCCGGTCTGTACGCCGGAGTCCGGGCAGGCCGAACGCCCAATCCCGCCCGAGGGGAGAACCCTGAGCAGGAGGTCGGTTCCGGCGGCGGCGCGCTGACCATCACGTTCACCAACGCGAGCCGGCAGGCGTACGCCCCGGACCCGGTCGGCTGGAACAGCCAGCCGGCGCTGCCGGAGTTCTCCGCCGAGCGGTTCGACCCGTACCTGCCGGTCTGGATGCTGTGGTCGGGGAAGCTGGATCCGCTGGCCCCGAAGGGCGGCCAGCAGGGGACGTACGACCCGACGACGGTGACGAAGACGTTCGAGCTGGACGGCACCTCGCTGGACTTCGGCTACTCCGTTCCGGCGACGTTCACCACCGGTACGTCGGTCGAGTACAGCGGCGAGGTCGTGCTGTCCAAGACGCCGATGCAGAGCCTCGTGCAACAGATCGACGGCTATCTGACCGAGTTCGCCGCCGACCCGGCCGACCCGGAGCTGACCAGCGCCCGCGACGACCTCAGCGGCCAGCGGGTGATGTCCCAGGCGCTCGACACGTTCGGGCTGGCCCAGACGCTGCGCCGGACCATTCCGCAGCTGCCGGTGATGGACCTGACCGTCAGCCCCGACATCCCGACCAGCCAGATCGCGAAGGCCGCGAACGCTACTCCCGGCGACAGCTGGTACGACCTCGGGTTCAACGCCCTGCAGGCCATTCCCACCGGCCCGCAGGCGCTCGGCAACTTCGGACCGCTCCGGGCCGGCTTCTTCGAGCTCGACGGGCTGTCGCTGGTCGACGTGTTCGGCCAGCCGATGTCGCTGACCACCGCGAAGCTGACCAGCGCCGGCGCACTGACCGTGACCGCAGCCGGCACGCTGGCTCCCGAACCCGACGACAGAGCGAACGCGCAGAAGCTCTACCTCCCGCCGCGGCTGCTGACCCCGACCCGGGTGGAGGCGCACTGGCTGTCAGCGGCGTTCGAAGACGACGTGCCGGGGATCGACGGCGATTTCGTCGAGTCCGGCGACCAGCCCGCGACCTCGCCGGTCTGCGGCTGGCTGGTGCCGAACCACCTCGACACCTCGCTGATGTGTTACGACGCCGACGGCCGCCCGGTCGGCTCGTTCGCCCGGATCGGCGAACAGCTCCGCTACCAGACCGTGGCCGGCAACACGGCGAATCCGCGGAGCGACCTGAGCCAGGACGTCGGGCCGGCGCCGCAGGCCGGGCCGCCGCCGGAGCGGCCGGTGAACGAGCACCTGGCCGCGCTGATGTGGTTCCTGTCCGCCCGGACCGGTGCCTTCCTGACCGATCTGCTGGCGACCGTCGACGCGTCCAATACCTTCATCGCGCCGACCCACGCCGCGCAGGACGTCGCCCTGTCGGTGCTGATCGGGCGGCCGCTGGCCATCGTCCGGTTCGCCCTCGGGCTGAGCCCCGCGGGCGGCACGCTGCCGGTCAGCCAGTCCGAGGCCGCGCTGACCCAGGCGATCACACAGACCTGGACGACGTACGCGGACCGGCAGGCGGGCGCCAGTGCTGCGCTCGGCGACGTCCGGTTCGCGATCACCGTCGGCGACCACAGCGACCTGGACGACGGGCTGGTGGCGCTGCTGCCCGAGTCGTCGGAACCCGACCCGTACACGGTGGTTCTCTCGTCAGCCGCGATCGGCACCGATCCGGCGCTCAAACCGCTCGGCCCGGTGGACGCGAGCCTGGCCGCGACCCAGCAGCTGTTCACCGCGCTCATCGACCCGCGGGCACCGATCCACCTGACCAGCGGCGTGTTGCCGACCCAGGCCCTGCAGATCCCACCCGGGCAGTACATCGGCGCGCTGCAGAGTCTCGGCGTCACCTTCACCACCCGCCCGGTGCTGTCCGACGAGCTGGGGCTGCATCTGCCGCTGCCCGCGGAGCCGGGCTATCTGTGGTCCTGGGTGGCTCCCGGCCGGCCGGCGCAGCTGCTATCACCGACCACCCAGCCGGAGTCGCCGGTCTACGGACACGGACCGCAGACGCTGACCGACGGCTGGCTGTTGCTGCAGCCCGACCCGAAGGCCTCGTGATGACCGATGACCTGATCGGCTTCAGCCTGGTCAACCCCGACGCCAAGGCGGCGGTGCTCTACTGCGGGGTATCGGCGACGCTGAACGTGGCGCTGGTGAACAACACCGGCGGCGCCGTCGGGCTGACCGCGGACACCGACGCGCCGTCGACGCTGACCTTCTACCTGCCGGCCGACCTGTTCAACGCCACCCAGCTGGGCGGGCTCGGGGTGAGCGTGACCGGCTGGTCCAAGCCGGCCGTGGATACCGACGCCAACACGTTGACGCTGACCTGTACGGCCGCCGGCTCGTGGGCGGTCGGGGCGACCATCACCATCCCGATCACCGGAGCGGTGACCACCGCGACGCCGGCGCCGAACTTCACCTGGGCGCTGGCTCCGGAAAACATGACGGGCAACACGCCGTCCCAGGTGAACGCGAAGCTGGCGGTGACCCTGCCGCCCACGCCCGGGAACCTGAAGCTCGACGACGTACTGCAGGTGTCGCTGGACAACCAGGGACTGGTCTACTGCCGGGACCGGTCGAACGTCCTGGTCAACCAGCTGGTGCTGACCCTGAAGAACGTCGGCGAGACGCCGCTGGCGACCGGATCGACCCTGGCCGGCACACCGCAGGTCGTGGTGTCCTTCATCTACGGCAACACCAGTGGTGCGCTGGCGCCGGACGACAAGTCGGCGCACTCCGCATGGTCGATCAACGCCGCCATGCAGGCGCAGCCGCCGAAGGCGCCTTGGACGCCGCCCGGGCCGCCGACCAAGGGCAAGCCGCATCCGGAGTGGCTGTTCACGCCCTCGGAGGGCAACGTCAAGCTCCTCGACGGGGTCCGGACCGACTCGGCGAACGTGACGTTCGTGTTCAACCAGGTGATCACCAACACCGTGCCGGGGCACACCCAGCTGCTCGTGCTGTGCACCGGCTTCGCCAAGGACTCCAGCAAGGCCTATGACGACCAGCTGTACGTCCTGGACATCAACAAGCAGCCCGCGCCGCCGACGCTCGGGGTGCTGGCGTTCTCGGCGACGAACCCGGTGGTGGCGGTGACCGACCCGTCCGCGACCGTGCAGATCCCGGTCAGCTGGACCACGTTCGGCGCGGCCTCGGTGAACGTGCTGACCTCCTCGGCCGCGTCGGGACTGACGAACGTGAAGAAGGATCAGGGAGCCGGCTTGCTGGCGTACGGGAGTGCGACCGTGACCCTGCCGGCACCTGAGGTCAGCCAGGCGTTCTTCATGACCCTGCAGGCGCTGGACAGCAGGGACAACTATCTGGGATCGGGCCAGTACACGTCGTTCCTGCAGCTGTCCTACGTCCGCGACTCCGGCGGGACTTCCTATCCGACCGCCCGGTTCGGCAGCCACTACTGGATGTTGGCGGACTACCTGTACAGATGTCCCGAGTCGTACGTCTACGGGGACGCGCCCAGTCCGCCGGCCGGCAACGGCCGGCTCTACTCGCAGCAGGCGGCGATCGATAACGCCCCCTCGGGATGGGCGCTGCCGAGCGTCGCCGTCTGGCAGGAGCTGATCGCGATCTACGGCGGGGCCGCGTACACCGCGTTGCTCCTGGGTGGGGCGGCCACCTTCGAGGCGAACCTGACCGGCCAGCGGTCGTTCGGCGGCTACAGCTTCTTCGGTCAGGGCGGCTACTACTGGACCGGGACCACGAACGAGTTCAGCCAGTTCAGCAGCTCGAGCCAGACTGTCCAGTTGGTTCCGTGGACCGCGGGCTCCGACATCCAGCTGGCGGTGCGGTATGTCCGCCCCGCCTGAGGTGCAGCTGCGGCCCGGGCCCGCTCGGGGGTACGGGACCGCTTGGCCGGCCGCGTTCCTGGACCAAGCCGAGCGGCTGGGCCATTCTGCCGATGCGCTGCTGGCGGGGCGGACCGAGGTCGGCTACCCGGTGATCGACTCGGTCGCCGCGGCGCGAGATCTGATGCCGTTGTCCGCGGCCCAGCGCCGCCGTCGCCAGTCGATCTTCTTCGCGCCGGAGATCGCCCTCCGGCGCAGCATCGGTCAGGGCGTCCACGACCGGCTCGAGGCGGCCGTCTTCGCCGACGGGGAGATCGATCCGACGGACGAGACCGGCGCGAACCGGCACTTCCCGTTCCCCGCCAAGGCGACCAGCGTGCTCAGCCGGACGGTCGCCGCGGGCGAGTGCTGGGACGTCAGTGTCCGTGGTGCCGAGTTCGGGCTCGACGATCTGGACGACCTGCTCGTCCTGGTCAACGTCGGCGAACTCGTCCTCGAGCCCGGTGCGCAGCTGGCCGTCCAGGGGAACCTGCTCGTGCTGGTGGTGCAGCGACTCGTCGTCCGGGCGCCGGCCGGCGGTTCGGACGACTTCCACCTGGGCATCCTGCCGACGCCGTTCTCGGTCGATCCGCGCCGTCATCGGACCCGGGCGCCGGACGGCATTCCCGGCCTGCCCGGGATCGACGGTGCCGATGGCCGGGTGGCCCGGACGACACCGACCTTCGTCGGGCCGCGCCTGCTGCAGCCGCCGGTGCCGGGAGCGGAGGATGGCCGCCCGGGAACCGATGGCACGGCAGGCACCGACGGCCGACCGGGGGCGAGCGGCGGGCCCAGCAAGCTCGCCGACCTCTACCTCGCCGACATCGTGCTGGCCGACGGTGTGGGGGCCGTGGTCGTCCGCGCCGGGGCGGGCCGCGGCCTGCCCGGCGGAGCCGGCGGCCACGGCGGCGACGGGGGCCGGGGCGGCGATGGCGCTCCGGCGGTGAGGGCGGTGGCCCAGTGCGTCCCCGCCGGCCACGGGGGCGGCGGCGGCGACGGCGGCGACGGGGGTCGCGGCGCCCCGGGCGGATCGGGCGGCATCTCGTCGAACGTCTTCCTGACGGTTCCCCCGGACCAGGCCGGCCGGGTCGATGTCCGGGCGCTGGAGTCCACGGGCGGGCGCGGCGGGCGTGGCGGGCGCGGGGGGCCGGGCGGAATCGGCGGGTCGGGCGGAATCGGCGGGGCGGGCGGCCCTGACGCGGGCGCCGGGAGAGACGGCAGGAACGGCCGGGACGGCCGCGACGGTGACGATGGGAAGGACGGGCGGTCGCGACCGGCGCCGCCGACGTACATCAACGAGATCTCGACGAGATCGACGAGGAGGACTGCGTGACCAGTATCGACAAGCTCCGCCAGCTGGGGGTGGACTTCGGCGCGAACGACGACCAGGCCGTCGAGACGACGGTGACGGTCAAGGACATCGACCAGCTGAAGTGGCTGCTGGACATCGGTCTGGACGACGAGGGCCGGGCGGAGCACTATGCGTCGTTGTTCGCCTCGACCGGCCGCGGCGAAGGATTCTCCGACGAGCTGGTCCGCAACGTCGCCGGGTACGCCGTCGGGAACGAGGCGCTGACCGACAACGCGCGCGAGGCGATCGCGCCGGCGTTCCCGTTGACATTGGCCGTGAGCGCCGATCCGCAGCCGATCACCGTGGACGGGAAGAAGGATCTCAGCCATACCGACGGCACGTCGAACCTCGCGGTCTATACCGACGTGACGATGAAGCCTGGTGGCTACTTCTACTGTGCGGCCACCAATCTGACCTTCACCTGTGACACGTTCACCCGGGCCGACTCGATCGGAAACGGCTCGGACTTCCAGATCGTCGGGCTCACCCCCACGACCCCGAAGAAGCCGGACAAGCCGGGACAGGCCGGTCGGGCCGGCAGCGGGGGGCCGGGCGAGTGCTCCTCGGCCGGGATCGCGGGCCACGGCGGTCGCGACGGCACGACGGGAGACCGCGGCACCAAGGGTACCGACGGCACCGACGGCGACAACGGGACCGGCAGCCAGGGCGCCACGATCTGGATCAAGAAGGCGTTGTCCGCACCGCAGCTGGTGTTCTACACCCAGTCCGGACCGGGCGCCAAGGGCGGGGACGGCGGCGACGGCGGCCTCGGTCAGCCGGGCGGCAACGGCGGCAACGGGGTGAGCTGCGGCTGCACCGGCAACGCCGGCGGAAGCGGCAAGGCCGGCGGGCCGGGCGGCAAGGGCGGCAAGGCCGGCGACGGCGGGAACGGTACGGACGCGCTGGGCAACATCACCGTGTACGTGCCGGTCGTCGCCGACATCGGCAAGGTGCAGAAGACCCAGGTCGGCGCGCCGCCCGGCGATGCCGGCACCCCGGGCACCGGAGGCGACGGCGGCACCGGCGGCACCGGCGGGTCAGGCGGGAAGCACAACGACGGTGGGTCCGACGCCGGCAAGGGCGGCCAGGGCGACCCCGGCGACCGCGGCCAGCGGGGGACGTACACGGGCAAGGCCGCGGAGGTCATCCCAAGCGTGCATCCCTGACCCGGGGCCCCGAGAGAAGGTGAGAGGTCCGCACCGTCAGAAGGGGAGGTTCTCGACCCGAAGGCCGGTCTGCCGGCCGCCGCCGTGGGGCAGCTCGTCGGACTCCCAGTACATGACGTGGAACTGCCGGGCGACCCCCGTCCCGGTGGACTCCGCCTCGTCCAGATAGAGCACCGCGTCGCCCCGGTAGCGGTGGACCGCCAGGTTCACGTCGGCGTTGTCGCCACAGACCCGAGACCGGTTGCCCACCAGCACCAACTGGTCCTCGCCGTCGCTGGCCGGGATGAACTGCGTCGTGTACTTGCAGTTGGTCAGGAAGAACCGCGGCACGCCGGCGTTCAGCCGATCGACCACAGCCTGGGTCGGATGCGGGTCGGTGTCCTTGCCGAAGGTGTTCTTGCCGCACGAGATGAACGCCGCCCGCGCGTTGATCGCCTGCAGAAAGGCGGCAGGCGTCGAGCTGGCCGCGCCGTGGTGACTGACCTTGAACGCCGCGATTCGGGTGGCCGGCGCGAACGCAGGGCCACCCTGCGGGTTGGGGAAGCCGGTGCCGAGCAGTCGCGGCGCGACCAACAGCTCACCCTGCCCCGGCAGGTCCCCGGCGGTGAAGAAGAAGAAGTTGCCGAACCGGATCGCGAGCCCGATCGCCACGTCGTTCTGGCGTTGCCCGCTGTTGATCGGCGGGGCGCCGCTCTGCCGGCCCCAGACGTACCCGAGGCCGGTGACCAGGAACGCCGCCGGTGAACCGTCCGGCGCGTTCGTCCCGCGTGGCCCGCTGCGCCACAGCACCTCGCTGCCGAGGGACTGCGCGCTGATGCTGGTCCGGACTCGGTTCACCCCGGGCGCGAGCGGCATTCCGTCGGACCACATCGGGACGGCGCCGCCGACGAAATAGGCCCAGTTGTCCGGGATGCCCGGGCTGGCCCCGGTGTCGATCACCTCCGTCGCGCGATAGAGCCCACCGGTGTGGAAGCAGCCTTGGAGCGCGCCGCGGATCTGGTCCATGATCCGGATCTCGGTCAGTAGCTGGCGCCGCGCGGGGTTCAGGTTGTCCTTGCCGTGGTACGTGCTCACCCCGGCGACCACCGCCGCCGGCCGGCACGACCGCGGGGTCCGGATCAGCTTCGGGTTCGCGTACGAGCCGTCGGCGAGGTCCATGCCCAGCGCGGCTCCGGCGCCGGCATTGTCCTCCGGCGTGTTCGTCCCGGGCAGTTTCAGGGCGGCGGCCTCCGCGCCGGCCTTGACCGCCAGGCTGGAGTAGTCGTGGCCGCCCGGATAGCCGCCCCAGGCGCACGCCGCCGCGGCGGCTGCCGCGGCCGCGGTCCGCTGGGCGTCGGAGCTGGTCGCGGCGGCATCCCAAGCGGTCGATGCCGCGGTGGCGATGCAGCGGCTGATGTCGGTCAGGTTGTCGCTGAGCAGGATTCCGCGCACTCCGCCGACATGGTCGGCGTCGTAGTGGGTCACCACGATGTGGTCGAGGCTGTCGCTGCCGGCTCGCGCCAGCCGGACCTTGACATAGTCGTGAACCGTCTCGGCGTAGCCGACCAGGCCGCCGTCGATCAGCATCGACCGGACCTGGCCGGCGCCATCGCTGGCGATGATCAGGGAACTGTCGCCCTGACCGACGTCGATGGTCGAGATCTCCAACTGCCAGGGCATCTTTACAGGCCTTCCCGCTGTGCCTTCCCCGAGCCCGGGTCCAGCCTAGGGCCCAGCGCCGGACGGGTCGAGGGCTGCGCGGAACCGGTGCCTTCGACGACGCAGGTAGCGTGGCTTTCGTGCCCAGCGACGTCTTCCTGAAGGCCATGAACGCCCTCCATCGGACGGTCCTCAGGATCAGTGGCGGACGGGTCGGTGGGCGGGTGGCCCAGATGCCGGTGCTGGAGCTCACCACGATCGGCCGGCGCAGCGGCGAGCCGCGGACCGTCATCCTCACCTCACCGCTCCAGCTCGGCGAGTCCCTGGTCGTGGTCGCGTCCCGTGGCGGCGACGACCGGCATCCGGCCTGGTTCACCAACCTGACCGCGAATCCGGACGTGGAGGTCTCGCTGGCCGGCCGGCCGGCCCGTCCGATGCTGGCCCGGGTCGCCGGCCCGACCGAGCGCGACGAGCTGTGGCCGCGGGTGATCGCCGACCACCGAAACTACGCCGGCTACCAGGAACGGACCGCCCGGGTCATCCCGCTCGTGGTCCTCGACCCCCTCCCGGAAGCGGCCGGCTGAGCGCCGCACGGACGCCGGGCTCGCCTCAGATATCGGCGGATCGCGACATCGGCGGATCGGGCCGGAACTACCCGGACGGATCCGCCGACATCTTCGCGTACCAGCGGGCGAGGAGCTCGAGGCCCTCGTCGAGGCTGATCCGCGGCGTCCAGCCCAGCAGTTCGCGGGTCCGGCGCTGGTCGAACCAGTGCGACGTCGACAACTGCTCCACCACGAAGCGAGTCATCGGCGGGTCGCCGGTGCGTCCGGGGCGGAGGCGGTCGGCCCAGCCCCACGCCGTCTGGGCGATGGTGCCGGCCGCGAGCGCCAGCGGGACCGGGACGTGCCGGGCCGGCCGCGGCGCGCCGGCGGCAGCGCACAGGTCGCCGATCAGCTCACCGATCGGCCGTGGTTCCCCGTTGGTCACCACCAACGCACTCCCGGCGGCGTGCCGGCAGCGGTCGAGCGCGGCCACCAGCGCGTCGACCGCGTTGTCGATGTACGTGCTGTCCACCAGGGCCGCGCCGCTGCCGACCAGCGGTAACCGGCCGGTCCGGGCGCGGTCGACGATTCGGCCGACCAGCTGCGTGTCGCCGGGCCCCCAGACCAGGTGCGGCCGGACGGCGACGACGGCCAGCTCGGAGTCGTTCGCCGCCAACGCCAGCTGTTCGGCCATGGCCTTGCTGCGGGCGTACGGTCCTCGCGCGGTCTGTGGGTCGGCCGGGGAGGCACCGTCACCGGTGAGCGAGCTGCCGGCATGGGCCACGGCCGGCGACGAGACGTGGACCAGTCGCGGCACCCCGGCCGCGCGGCAGCCGTCCACGATCGCCCGGGTGCCGCCGACGTTCGCCCGTTCGTACGCGTCCCAGCGGCCCGACCACATTCACCTTGGCGGCCAGGTGGACCACGGCATCCTGGTCCGCGCAGGCCCGCCGGACGGCGTCGGCATCGCTGACGTCGGCCAGGATCTCGCGCAGTCCGAGCCCGGCCGGGCGGCGCTGCAGCACGGTCACCTCGTCGGCCCGGGCAGCCAGCGCGCGGGCCACCCCGCCGCCGAGCATCCCGCTGGCACCGGTGACCAGCACCCTCACAGCGTGCCGGCCCGCTCGCCGGCGAGGACCCGGGTGGCCCAGTCGGCGACGCGCCGGCGGTCGATCTTGGCCTGGTGCCGGATGTCGACCGGCAGCTCGCGGGAGACCAGGACGGCCGCCAACGGCACCCCGGCAGCCTCCCGCGCCGCCGCGGCGAGCGCCGGGTCCGCGAGTGGACGCCGCCGGGCCGCGTCGGGCAGCGCCAGCACGGCAACGATCTGCTGGGTGCCGACGGGGCCGACGCCGACGACCGCGGCCGATCCGACACCGGTCGCTGCCTCGATCCGCTGCTCGATGCCGACCGGGGTGACCGGTCCGGAAGCCGCGGTGATCACGTGCACCAGCCGGCCCTCGACCCACAGCCGGCCCTGCTCGTCGAGATGGCCGACATCGCCGGTCCGGTGCCAGCCGGGGTTGCGCGAGCTGCTGCGTTCGGCGACCCACAGCCGGTCGTACCGGTCCTTGACGTGGGCCGCGGAGACGCAGATCTCGCCGGTCACGCCCGGTTCGGTGCCGATAGCGCCGGTCGCGGCTCCGCCATCGTCCAGCGTGCTGATCGCGACGTCGACGCCGGGCAACGGCAGCCCGACGCAGACCCCGTTCCCGAGCCCGGCGGCCTCGATCTGGGCGAGCGAGATGTCGGTAACGGGCAGTGCCTCGGTCATCCCGTACGGCGTGTGCAGGTCGGCGTTCGGCAGCACGTCGGCCACCCGGTGCAGCAGGGCGAGCGAGACGGGCGCGCCGGCCGAGAGGACGAGCCGGATCCGGTCCAGAGCGTGGCGCTGGTCGGCGGACAGCTCGGCCGCGGTGGCGGCCACGTTCCGGAGCGCGGCCGGCGAGGCGAAGACCAGGGTGGCACCGATCGCGGCGGCCGCGTCGGCGAGCGCACTGGCGGTCAGCGTGCCGGGCTTCGTGACGTCCATGTCGGGCACCGAGGCGCCGATGCCGAGCGCCGGACCGTACAGCGCGAACGGGGCGAACGCGGCCACCAACCGGTCGTCCGGGCCGATCCCACAGAGCGCGCGGACCAGCTCGAGCTGCGCCCGCAGCTGGCGATGCCGATAGACCACCCCCTTCGGCGGCCCGGTCGCCCCGGAGGTGAACAGCACCGCGGCCTCCGCATCGTCCTCCGGGTCGAACGCCGGGGCCCGGTCACCGGTCATCAGCGAGGCCAGCGACTGCTCGACCCGAAGCGTCCGGGCCAGCGGGGACGGTAGCGATCCGACGACGATGCGCCGGCCCGGCACCCGGAGTGCCGTGGCGGCGGCGAGACCGGCCGGGATCCCGATCAGCCAGCCCGGGTCCGCGCTGCGCAGGGCGTCACCGAGCGGCCTGAGCCCGAGCCCGGCGTCGGCGACCACCACGGACGCGCCGATCCGCCAGCACGCGTACACCGTGGTCGTCAGGTCCAGGCTCGGCGGGACCAGCAGACCGACCCGGTCGCCGGGCCGGAGGCCCGCCCGCAGCAGTCCGCCGGCCAGCGCAGCGACCCGCTCGGCCAGCTCACCGAACGACGTCAGCCGGGGCTCGGTACGGCCGCCGCCGAGCTCGGCCACCGCCACGTCCGGGTCGTTGGTCCGCTCCCGCAGCGCCGCCGACACGTGCCCCGATCCGTGCCCCGGGCCTGTCGAGGGGTCGTGCGCGGTGCCCTTCGGCAGGCTGAGATCGCGTATCCAGCGCCACGCGTCGGCAGCCGCCTCCGGCCGATCCTCGACCAGTAGGTGCGAGGCTCCGGGGTAGCGCTGGACGTCGGCGTGCGGCAGCCGTGCCGACAGGTCCCGCAGATAGCCCTCGCCGAAGATCGGGTCGCGTGGCCCCCACATCATCAGCACCGGTACGTCGGCCAGCCGCTCCAGCCCAGCGACCACACCGTCCAGCGCGGCCCGGCTCGGGTGATCGGCCTCCAGCGGGATGTCGGCGACGAAGTCGCCGATTGCGCGCCGCCGCTCGGCGGTGGCGTACGGCGCCCGCAACCCCGCTCGTACGTCCGCAGCCAGACCCGATCTAGCCAGACCTGGCCGGGAGAGGGCGGCGGTGCCACGGACGAACACCGACGTCCGAACGCAGACGCTGTCTCGCAGCGGCGCGCTCCGCGCCAGCCGGATCAGACCGGGCGCCTGATCGCCGGACGGGAGGGCGACTCCGGTGTTGGTCAGCACGATTCCCACGAGCCGGTCCGGATGCGCGCCCGCCCAGCCCAGCGCGACCGGGCCGCCCCAGTCGTGGGCGGCCAGCACGATCGGGCCGGCGATCCCGAGAGCGGCGATGATCCGGTCCAGGTCGTCGATCCGCTCCGCCAATACCCGCGGCCGGTCCAGTCGCTCGGAGAATCCCATCCCGAGCTGGTCGATCGCGACCACCCGCCAGCCCGGTGGCGCCTCGGCGAGGAAGCGCCGCCAGAGATAGGACCAGGTGGGATTGCCGTGGACGCAGACCATCGTCCCGACGTCCGCGGCGGCGCCGTTGTCCAGCAGGTGCCAGCGCCGGGGCACCCCGTCGGCGTCGGGCACGTCGACGAAACGCGACCAGCCCGCTTCGATCCCGGGCAGGTCGGTGGGTGCGGTCACCAGATGAGTTCGGCGTACGAGGTGTTCAGGCCCGAACCGATGCCGAGCAGCAGGACCCGCTCGTCCGCCCGGAACGTCTGGGCATAGCGGGCCAGAGTGAACGGCACCGCCGCCGGGCCCATGTTGCCGAAGTGGGTCAGGGTCAGCGGGAACCGGTCCGGCGAGACGCCGAGTGCCCGGGCCATCGCGTTGATGTGGACCACCGAGGTCTGATGGGCGACGAACCACGCCACGTCGTTCCAGTCGAAGTCCAGCTTGGCGTCCTGCCAGGTGGCGACCGCGAGCTCCAGTCCGGCGCTGAACAGCGCCTTGGAATCGGTCCGCATCCGGTCGAGATCGCCCACGCAGAGATCGTGGTGCTCGGTCCCGGCGCGGCTCACGCCGCCGACCACCCGATGGCCTTCCGGATGCCGGTCACCGCGGCCCAGGACCATCGCGGCCGCCCCCGAGCCCAGCGTCAGCGTCGCGAACTGCTCACGCAGCTCGTCCGCCGTCACGTCGGCTCCCTGGAGTCGAGCGAGGGTGCGTTCCTGGGTATGCCGGGATCCCTCGCCGTCGACGAGCAGGGCGTAGTCGATCTGGCCGGCGTCGATCATCGTGCTCGCCAGCTGGATCGCGTTGACGAAGCCGAGGCAGGCGTTCGCGATGTCGAAGTTCAGGCACCCGCTGGGCAGGCCCAGCTGGTGGTGGATGGCGACCGCGGTCGATGGCTCGAGGTAGGCCCGGGAGACCGAGCTGTTGATCATCAGCCCGATCTGCTCGGGCCGGATCCCGGACTCCGCAAGGGCCTTCGCGCCGGCCATCGCGGCAGCGTCGGCGAACGACACGTCCTCCGGCCACCAGCGGCGTTCGACGACGCCGGCCAGCCGCTCCAGCATGCCCGGCTTGGAGCCGACTCGTCGAAAAGTGTCGGTGAGGCGCTCGTCGAACGCGGCCGAGGTCATCACGATCGGCGCCTCCACGGCACAGACCGAGAGCACCACGGCGTCGCGGACCGTGTAGCTCGCGTTTCCGCTCATCAGTGTCCCTTCCTTGCCCGGGACGCCGGATCGGATCCCCAAAGCGCGAACGTACGCCCATCCCATGGTGGCACGCCCCAGCGAAGCGTACGACCAACTCGTGAGCGGTATCACCCCTGCTCGCTGCCTGGTCGGCGCTCGATCGACGCCCGATCCGTGGTTCAGCGCACATGTGTCGGGGGCGCGTGGGTCGGGGGCGGCCGCTCGCCCTTGCTCAGGTCGAGCACCGAGATCGGGTTCCCGTCCGGGTCGGCCAGCACGGCGCACCGACCGACGGCGATCTCGAACGGCTCCACCAACACCGCACAGCCCGTGGCGCGAGCTTCCGCGACGGCCTCCACGACGTCGTCGACGAGATAGTTCACCGCACGGTCGGCCGGGATGTCGCGGGTCTGCAGGACCACCTCGGCATCCGTCTCCGGCATCCCGAGCCCGACGGAGATCTCGTCTCGCCACTGCACGCTCAGCCCGAACGCCCGGCCATAGAAGTCGACCGCCCGGTCCAGGTCGGTGACCCTGATGAGTACGCAGTCGATCTTCCGCAGCTGGGCCACCGCACCTCCTCCGTCGTCGGGTCGATCGTAACCGCACGCTATGTACCCTTGTGGTTACGTAACCGATCGGATACGCTCAACCCATGGACGCTGTACTGCAGGCGCTGGCTGATGGTCACCGACGGACCGTGCTGGCGATCCTCCGGGACCACCCGGCGGCGGCCGGCGAGCTGGCGGCCGCGTTGCCGATCGCCCGGCCCGGGGTGTCGCGACACCTCCGGGTGTTGCGCGAGGCCGGTCTGGTCGACGTTCGGCAGGAGGCGCAGCGCCGGGTCTACAGCCTGCGCGCCGAGCCGCTCGCCGAGGTCGACGACTGGCTGGCCGACTACCGGGCCCTGTGGCAGTCCCGACTGGCCGCGCTGCATACCGAGATCGCCCGAGGCAAGTCCAAATCCGTACCAGGGAAAGGAACCCGAGCATGACGAGCACGACCAGTGGCACCACCACGGCCACGATGCGACACATCGACGACCGGTTGGGCACGGTCCGCGTGGAGGACGTCTACGCGACCGACATCGACGACCTCTGGGCGGCCTGTACGACGCCGGAGCGACTGGCCCGCTGGCTGGGCGACTTCTCCGGCGACCTGCGGGTCGGCGGCACCATCCAGGCCGCGTTCGTCAGCACGTGGACCGGGGCGGGCCGGATCGAGGTCTGCGAACGACCGCACCACGTGCTGGCCGTGATGGAGCCGGGAACCGAGGACGAGACCCAGCTCGAGGCCTGGCTGAGCGCCGAGCGAGAGGGGACCCGGCTCGTCGTCGAGGAGCGCGGCTTGCCGCTCGAACGGCTGCACTTCCATGCCGCGGGCTGGCAGGCGCATCTAGAGGATCTGCGCGGCTCGCTGGACGGCGACGGCTCGGTCTGGAAGGAGCGCTGGACCGAACTGGTGCCGACCTACAAGGTCCTGCCGGTCGGTCCCGCATGAGCGTCGGCAAGCAGCAGGAGCTGCGGCTACTGGCCACCATGTGGGACGACGGCGACACCGCGTCGATCCGGCTGAAGGAGCGCTACCCGGTCGCCGTCGAGGAGGTGTGGTCCGCGCTGACCGACCGCGACCGGCTGGCTGCCTGGCTCGGGGTCTTCCAGGGCGAGCTGCGGCTGGGTGGTGAGTTCCACAGCCGGTTCCATGCCAGCGGCGCGGAGGGTACGGCCCGGGTCACAGAGTGCACACCCCGGACGAGCCTGGCGATCGCGAACCGGAGCGAGAACGCGACCGAGGAGCTGATCTGGATCCGACTCGCCGCCGAGGGTGACCGGACCCGGCTCGAGCTCGAGCATCGCGGGCTCCCGCTGGAGTGGATCGCGGCGTACGCGGCGGGAACCCAGATCCACCTCGAGGACCTCGCCGCGCACCTCGCGGGCCGGGGCCGCTGCGACTCCGGCGTCCGGATGGCCGAGCTGCACCCGGCGTACCAGGATCGGCCGGTGGAACGTCGATCCGCGGCGGCGGCTCACCACCAGTAGGCGGGCTGGGTGGTGTACGGCGCCTCCAGCCGGTCGATCTCCTCCTCCGTGAGGGTGATGTCGAGGGCGCCGACCGCATCGGCGAGGTGGTGCGGTTTCGTGGCACCCACGATCGGCGCGGTCACCACCGGCTTGGTCAGCAGCCAGGCGATGCCGATCTGGGCCATCGGCACGCCGCGCTCCTCCGCGACCGCCTGGACCGCGTTCACCACCGGCTCGTCCACGTCGAGATCGAAGCTCTTGGCGACCTGGTCGACGTCACCGCGCAGTGTCTGCTGTCCCCACGGACGGGCCAGCCGGCCTTTGCCGAGGGGGGAGTAGGGGATCGCGCCGACGCCGAGGTCCAGGCACATCGGCAGCATCTCCCGCTCCTCCTCGCGCTTGAGCAGGTTGTACTGGTCCTGCATCGAGACCAGGCGCGTCCAGCCGCCGAGGTCCGCGGCCCGCTGCAGCTTCGCGAACTGCCAGGCCCACATCGAGCTGGCTCCGAGGTAGCGGACCTTGCCGGCCTTGACGACGTCGTGCAGCGCCTCCATCGTCTCCTCGACCGGCACGTCGTCGTCGAAGCGGTGGAGCTGGTACAGGTCGACGTAGTCGGTACCGAGCCGGCGTAGCGACGCGTCCAGCTGCTCCAGGATCGCCTTCCGGGACAGCCCGGCGCCGCCCGGTCCGTCGTGCATCGTGTTGTGCACCTTGGTAGCGAGCACGATGTCCTCGCGCCGGGCGTACCGCTTGACCGCCCGGCCGACGAACTCCTCCGAGCTGCCGCCGCCGTAACCGTTGGCGGTGTCCCAGAACGTCACCCCCAGCTCGACGGCCTGTCGGAAGAACGGCGCGGCCTCGTCCTCCTCCAGGGTCCACTGGTGGAAGCCGCGGGTGCCGAAGCTCATGCAGCCCATCCCGATCCGGCTGATCCGCAGTCCGCTGTTCCCGAGTCGTCGATACTCCATCGTTTCCTCCCGAAGGGTTGTTGGCCGGGTCTCAGTTGGCCGGACCGAGCCGCCGGTCGTTCCGGTCCTCTCGATCGGGTCTGGGACCATCCCACCGCATCCACGCGGGCGCAGGGAGACCCTGGCGAGAGGGGTACCGGCAGTGCCTCCCGCGCGCCTCGCCGCACGCTCTACCGTCTGGCGTATGGACAATCGGACCGAGGCGCGCGACTTCCTGACCAGCCGTCGCTCCCGATTGACCCCGGACGATGCCGGCGTCCAGAGTTTCGGCGTACGTCGGGTGCCGGGTCTGCGGCGTTCCGAGGTCGCGCAACTGGCCGGGGTGAGCATCGAGTACTACACCCGGCTGGAGCGCGGCAACCTGAGCGGGGTGTCGGAGTCGGTGCTCGACGCGCTGGCCGCCGCGCTGCGGCTGGACGAGTCCGAACGCGCGTACCTGTTCGATCTGGCCCGGGCGGCTTCGGCGCCGGACCGCCCGCGGCGCTCGCCCAAGCGTGGCGGCCATGAATTGCGGCCCAGCCTGCAGCGGCTGCTGGACTCGATGGTCGGCATCCCGGCGTTCGTCCGGAACGGGCGGCTGGACATCCTCGGCATCAACACGATGGGCGAGGCGCTCTACAGCCTGGCGTTCGCCTCTCCGATGCGGCCGGTGAACCTGGCCCGGTTCGTCTTCCTCGACCCGCGGGCGTACGTCCTCCATCCGAACTGGGCGCTGTCCGCCAACACCACCGTCTCGATTCTGCGGACCGAGGCGGGGCGCGACCCGTACGACAAGTCGCTCTCCGACCTGATCGGGGAGCTGTCCACCCGGAGCGAGGAGTTCCGGACCCGGTGGGCCGCGCACAACGTACGACTGCACCGGACCGGCGACAAGCACTTCCACCACCCGGCGGTCGGTGAGCTGAACCTCGCCTTCGACGCGCTCGAGGTGCCGGGCGAGCCCGGCTGGACGCTGACCGCCTACAGCGCGACACCGGGGACCACGGATGCCGACAACCTGGCCCTGCTCGCGAGCTGGGCCGCGACCAACCTGCCGGATCGGGCGAGTTCCGCCGCGGACCGCTGACCTCGCCGTGACACGCGAGCTGGAGGAATCTGTCGCACCGTACGTCAGCGGGTCGCCGCAGAGCCGACACGTGCCGGCCGAGACCGGTGCAGACCAGGACACGGCTGCGCATTGTTGATCATGTGCCGGACGGAGTGCTCCGCTCGAGATGCTCGACGATCGCGTCGGCGACGGCACGCATGCCGGCCGCATTCGGGTGGAACGGGGTCGGCCGCATCGACAGGTGGAACCCGTTCATCCACGGGTCGGCCGACCCGAGCGCGTGGTCCCGACTCGGCACGGACACCTCGACCAGATCAGCGCCGGTCCGTCCGGCGGCCGTCGCGAAGGCCTCGATCACTCGCTCACCGGTCTTCCGGAGCGTCGCGATCTCGCTGTCGGTGAAGGGAACTTGCGCGGTCCGGTGCGTCTCCGGGCCGAGCACGGTCAGGTAGTCGACCAAGATCACCCTGGCCTTCGGCGCCCGTCGGCGGGTCTCCTCGACGATCCGGACCAGCCCGTCGGCCGCCGCCTCGACCTGCTGGTCGGTGACCGGCTGCAGCGGATTCCGTCGGAGCAGCCGGGCCAGCGGGGCGGTCGGCCGATGATCATCGAGCCGACCGGTCAGTGCGGCCTTCATCATGCCGCCGATGTAGCCCAGGTCGTTGCCGCCGGCCGTCAGCGTGACCAGGTCCGCGTCGGTCGGCAGGCCGTCGAGCTGAGGCGGAACGGAACGCCACGGACGGACCCGTTGGGGGTGATCGAGGATCGTGGCCGTGGTCGCTCCGGACACGGTGAGGTCGGTCAGCTCGGCGCCCAGCCGCTCGGCCAGCAGATGGGCGTAGTTGCGACCCGACCGGCTCGCCGCCCGGTCCACGATCGGCTCGATGCCCGGACCGGCCGCGAACGAACTTCCCAGCGCGGCCAGCCGCCGATAGTTCATGGCTCGCGATCGTACGTCGCCCGGCGCCGGGCAGGCTGCAAGTTTGCACCCCCCATCTGGGTCTGCACTCGCTATAGAGGGTGCAGACCCAGATAGCGGGTGCAAAGTTCGGGCAGCGGGCAGCGGGCAGCGGGCAGCGGGCAGCGGGCAGCGGGGCTAGCGTTCGCGACATGCCGCAGCTCGTGTTCTCTTACGGCACCCTTCGGCAGCCCGGCGTCCAGGCCGCGGTGTTCGGGCGCGCGGTGCCGACCGTGCCGGACGAGCTGCCCGGCTTCCGGCTGGACTGGCTGCAGATCACCGATGCCGCGGTGATCGAGACCAGCGGCAGCGGTCGCCACCCGATCCTCCGTCGGGGCGGACCGACCGACTCGGTTCCGGGTGCCGTCCTGGAGCTGGACGATGCGGAGCTGCTCGCCGCGGACGCGTACGAGGTCGACGATTATGCGCGAACCCTCGTCACTCTCGCCTCGGGCACGCAATCCTGGGTCTATCTCGCCGCCGCCGACTGAGTCCACCGGGCCGGCGGGCGGGGCATGCGAGGATCGGAGGCGTGGGGAGTCGACGATTCACCGCCACGCTGGCCGACGCCGGCCGCGGCAGCCTGCTGATTCGGGTGCCGTTCGACCCGGATGCGGAGTGGGGTGCGAAACCGCGACACCCGATCGCTGGCACGATCGACGGATCCCGGGTCCGCGGCAGCGTCGAACTGTACGACGGCCACCCCGGTTTCACGGTCGGGCCGGCCTGGTTGCGCGGTCGCCCGCTCGCCGCCGGTACGCAGGTCGAGGTCGAGATCGCGCCGGAAGGTCCGCAGCGGGACGACCTCGCCGCCGACGTCGCCGAAGCCCTCGCCCAGCACCCCGAGGCGGCGAGCTTCTTCGACGGTCTGGCCCAGTTCTATCGAAAGGGTTATCTGCGCTGGATCGACGCCACCAAACGCAGTCCCGAGCTTCGTCAGCAACGGATCGCGACGATGGTGGAGCTGTTGGAGGCCGGCGTGAAGGACTACCGCAACCGGCCGGATCAGGAGGGCCGAGCGTGACGTCGATCATCCGAAGCACGGACCGGCCGGTCCAGGAACGCGGTCCCGAGCTCCCCACGCTGCAACGCCTGGTGGACCGGGAGAACGGATCCTCGGCCGTCACGGTCCTCGTCAACCACTTCGCCGGGCACCAGTCGGTCCCGCCCCACACCCATGAGGTCGAGGAGGTCTTGATCGTCGTGTCGGGTGAGTGCGTTCTCGTGGTCGACGGATCGGAGCTGACCGGCGGTGCCGGCGACGCGGTGATCGTGCCCCCGGGGGTCGAGCACTGGATCGATCATCGATCAGCCGATGACGCCACCGTCGTTGCGGTGCTCGCGAGCCCGGACGTCCGGATCGGCGGAACGAGCTGAGTTCGCTGGGCCGCGTGCGGGCCGGGGGACTTGCCGGACTGCTGCTGGCGGCCGGTGAGGGTCGGCGGATGGGTGGTCCGAAGGCGTTGCTGATCGATGAGTCGGGGCGCAGCCTGGCCGCGCGAGCGGTGGTGGTGCTGGTCGACGGCGGGTGTACGTCGGTCATCGCCGTGCTCGGCGCCCGGGCCGCGGCGGTGGCCGCCGCACTCGCGTCCGAAGGATTCGCCGGCGATGAGCGGGTCCGGTCGGTGGTGGCGGCGGACTGGGCGCGCGGCCAGGGGGCCTCGCTGCGGACCGGTCTGCTCGCTCTCCGCGACACCTCGACCCACGAGGTCCGGGCAGCCGTTGTGCTTCGGGTCGATCTGCCCGGGAGTGGGCCTGCGGTGGTCGAGCGGACCGCGGCCGGTGCGACGGGGGCGACGCTGGCCCGGGCGACCTACGCGGGTCGGCCGGGTCATCCCGTGGTGATCGGGCGCGATCACTGGCGACCGATCCTCGACCCGCTCGATCCGTCGAGCGGTGCTCGGGCCTACGTCGCGCAGCACGAGACCACGGCCGTGCCGTGCGACGACATCGGCGACGGAGCGGATCTGGACCGGCCCGAAGACGCACTGGCGTACGGCCTCCAGTGGCCTGACGGGTCCACCCCGTGACCCTCGGACTGCCGACCTCCTGAGACACTCGGCAACACTCGCCGGAAGGACCGACCGCGATGGACCGAGTAGCCACGATCGCCTGGATCGAGGAGCTGGCGGGCGCGGCCTCCGCGATGGATGCGATCCCGTCGGATCCGGGTGCCCGTGAGCTGGCCCGGGTCAACCCCACCTGCGGTGACTCGGTCCGGCTGTGGTTCGGGCTCGACGAGCACGGACGGATCCGGCTCGGTGGATCGGTCAGCGGTTGCTCGCTGTCCACGGCGGCCACGGTGCTGGCCATCCGATCGCTGACCGGCCAAGACCCGGGGGGCGGCCGCGACCTCATCGACCGCGCGGTCCGGCACCGGCTGACCGGCGGGTGGGCCGGCACCCGACGGCGAGCTCGGTGTGCTCGCCGCGCTGGAACTGGTGCCGCTCCGCCGGCGTTGTGTGGCGTTCCCGTGGCAACTGGCCGCCGAACTGCTGACGGACGTACCCACGGGGTGAGACTCCGCAGCTTCGGCCGCTTCGCCGCAGCAAGCACCTGAAATCGGCTGCGATCGGTTGTTATTCCCCGCTCTCAAGCCTATGGCGGACCCTCGCGGTCATCTACCGGGCACCGGACGTACGCCGAATGTGCGCTCCGGCTTCGGCTCGGCGCCTGGCTTCGGCTCGGTGCCGTGCCGTCGCCCACCAAGATCAGCCACCCGGCCGGCTGTGTGGGTCTGATTGTGGCGTGTGGGTGTGACGGTTGGCCGGCCGCCGACACCGGGTGTTCGCCGACCAGCAGAACTGGCATCCTGACGAGATGGAGCGCGTGCTCGGGATCGGTGGGTACTTCCTCCGGGCGAAGGACCCCGCCACGCTGACGGCCTGGTACCGCGACTGCCTCGGGCTCGGACTGGACGAGAACGGGGTCTGGGAGCAGCAGCAGGGCCCGACCGTCGTTGCCATGTTCGACCCGGACACCGACTACTTCGGCGCGCTCGCCCAACAGACGATGCTGAACTTCCGGGTCGCCGACCTGGACGCCATGCTCGCCCAGCTCCGGGCGGCCGGCGCCGATGTCGCGGACGAGGTCCAGGACATGCCAGGCGTCGGCCGGTTCGGCTGGGTCACCGACCCGGAGGGCCACCGGGTCGAGCTCTGGCAGCCGGAGTGATCGGCGCACGTCGAGGCCCGACGCCGAAGCGGCCTGTTCCGACGCCACCCGTGATCCTGCTGCCGGGTTCGATCGGTCACCGAGCGAGCAGACGCCGGATGAAATCGGTGATGGCAACGGGATCCTCCTCGGCCATGAAGTGGCCGGCGTTGATCGTCTGATAGACGAGATCCGGCGCCCAGGCACCCCAGATCGCGGTCGGGTCGAAGCCGAGTCGGGTGCCCCAGTCCTGCGAGATCACGCCGACCGGCATCGTCAGCTGACGGCCCGCGGCGCGATCCGCGCGATCGGTGTCGAGGTCGATCCCGGCGCTCGCCCGATAGTCGGCGACGATCGAGTCGACGGCCTGCGTGGAGCTGTCGATGTAGTGCCGACGGAGTTCCGGGCTGAACGTGGTGCCGGTGGGGTCCCAGCCGTCGAGGAACGAGGCGAAGAACTCCTCGGCCACCGCGTTGATCATCTTCTCCGGGAGGCCCATCGGCTGGGCCATCAGATAGAGGTGCCAGGCGACCTTGGCGTCGACACCGCGGAGGACGTCCCAGGTGTCCATGGTGGGCAGGACGTCCAGAATGCCCAGCTGGGAGATCGCGTCGCCGTGGTCGAGTGCCGCGCGGACCCCGACCAGCGCGCCGCGGTCGTGGCCGACCAGGGCGAACCGGTGATGGCCGAGCGCCCTCATCACCTCGACGATGTCGCGCGCCATCGTTGCCTTGGAGTATGTCGCCGGTCGCTCTCCGGCGGTTTGTCGCTCGCGCCGTAGCCGCGAAGATCCCGGCGCCACGACCGCGTGGTCCGCGGCCAGGACGATCGCGACCTTCCGCCACATCACGTGGGTCTGCGGAAAGCCGTGCAGCAGGACGACCGGCGGTCCCTCGCCGTCGTATGCGACGTTCAGCCCGATGCCGTCCGCCCGGCGAGTCGGGCGTTAGTCGAAGCCGTCGATGGTGGCAATGCTCATGTGTCGGTCCTCGTCTGTGTGGTCCGACGTCCAAGCCCTCGGACGAGCCGAGGTCGTTCCAGGTCGTCCTGGTCGATGACGATGCTGGCCCGGCCTCCCGGTTCTCCTCGCGAACGTAGATGTCGTAGGCCGCCTGGTGAAAGTCGTCGGAGTCCAATGCCAGAGTCGGGCACCCGCGCGATGCGATCTCGCCGACGAGCTCGGCGGCCAGCGTCGACTTCCCCGACCCGCAGGGACCGTCGATGCCGACCCGGAGAGGATGGTCGGCTCGCGAACCGATGAGGTGCTCCGCCACGGCGGACACGAGCTCGGTTCGGACGTTCACGTCGACCATCTTGGTGACGGCATCCTCAGCCCTGCATGTCGCTGAACCGGCTGTAGTGGCCCTGGAACGCGACGGTGATATCGGCGGTCGGGCCGTTTCGGTGCTTGGCGACGATCATGTCGGCCTCGCCGGCCCGCTCGGAGTCGCGGTCGTACAGGTCGGGGCGGTGCAGCAGGACCACCATGTCCGCGTCCTGCTCCAGCGATCCTGACTCGCGCAGGTCGGACAGCATCGGCTTCTTGTCGGTTCGCTGCTCGGGGCCGCGGTTCAGCTGGGACAGCGCGACCACCGGCACCTCGAGCTCCTTGGCGAGCAGCTTGATCTGCCGGGAGAACTCGCTCACCTCCAGCTGGCGGGACTCGACCTTCTTGCCCGAGGTCATCAGCTGGATGTAGTCGATCAGGATCAGCTTCAGGTCGTGCCGCTGCTTCAGCCGGCGGGCCTTGGCCCGGATCTCCATCATGGTCAGGTTCGGGGAGTCGTCGATGAACATCGGGGCCTCGGAGACCTGGCCCATTTTGGTGGCCACCCGGGCCCAGTCGTCGTCGCTCATCTTGCCGCCGCGGATGTGCGAGAGCGGGATCGACGCCTCGGCCGACAGCAGTCGCATGGTGATCTCGATCTGGCTCATCTCCAGGGAGAAGATCACCGATGCCATGCCATGCCTGATCGATGCCGAGCGGGCCAGGTCGAGCGCGAGCGTGGACTTGCCGGCGCCGGGCCGGGCGGCCACGATCACCATCTGCCCGGCGTGCAGACCGTTGGTCAGGTCGTCGAGATCGGCGAAACCGGTCGGCACCCCCGCCAACTGGCCGCCTCGGGACGAGATCGCCTCCATCTCGTCCAGAGTCGGCTGCATCAGCTCGGCCAGCGGTTTGAAGTCCTCGCTCGCTCGGCGTTCGGTGACCGCGTACACCTCGGCCTGGGCGCGGTCGACGATCTCGTCGACGTCACCCTCCGCCGCATACGACATCTGGTTGATCCGGACCGACGCGTCGACCAGCCGGCGCAGGATCGCCTTCTCGCGGACGATGTCGGCGTAGTAGCCGGCGTTCGTGGCCACCGGCACGGCGGACAAGAGGGTGTGCAGATAGGTAAGACCACCGGTGCGGGTCAGTTCGCCGCGCTTGGTCAGCTCGTCACTGACCGTGATGGCGTCGGCGGGCTCGCCGCGGCCGTACAGGTCGAGGACCGCGTTGAAGATCATCTCGTGGGCCGGCCGATAGAAGTCGGCGGCTCGGAGAGCCTCGACGACATCGGCGATCGCGTCCTTGCTGAGCAGCATCGCGCCGAGCACGCACTGCTCGGCAGCCAGGTCCTGCGGAGGCGTCCGATCCAGTGATCGGGGTGAGTCCTCGGTAAAGGCCACCTCGGCAACGCTCACTGAACTGCTCCTTCTCGGCCGGTCCGGCATCCACCCGTCCCCACGCCCCGGACGAGCCGATCATCGAACTACGATTCGATTACGGGCAGCCTAGAATCGCGGACCGACAGTTTCTGTCGATCCGCGGCGCGAGCGGGTTTGCTGGGCTTCGGGACAACGTACGCGCTACCCGGCCCGATCGACAGATCGCCGTCCACAGGGGCTGTGCACAAGCAGTGGACAACGCGGACAGGGTCCGCGCGGCCGTTGTGCGCGGCTTGGGAACAAGTCTGGGGACAACTCCTCAGAGAATCAGCGAAACCGCCTATGACCAGGTACTTCGTTATGGACAGCCGGTGGATGACAATTGCTCGGCCGGTCATTGCTGACTTCGGGAGCATGTACCCTAGGGGGGTATCAACGGGTTCGGGTTGGTGGCGAAGATCAGGGTCGGGAGGTCCGGTGCTCGAGGAGCATGCCCAGCGCGGTCAAACACAGCACGATCAGACGCAACACGATCAGACGCAACACGATCAGACACAACATGGGTACATCAGCGGCAAGCAGGAGTATCTGCGCCGGCTCCGGCGGATCGAGGGCCAGGCCCGCGGGCTGCAGAAGATGGTCGAGGACGAGAAATACTGCATCGACATCCTGACCCAGGTGTCGGCGATGACCAGCGCGCTCCAGTCGGTCGCGCTCGGGTTGCTCGATGACCATCTGGAGCACTGTGTCCGCGAGGCGGTCGCCGACGGTGGCGACGACGCGGACGCCAAGCTGCGCGAGGCGTCGGCCGCCATCGCGCGGCTGGTCCGTTCCTGAGCGGTCGATCGACCGACCAGGTCACGGTGTGGCGGAGCGTCGTCGGATGCTCAGCGACAGAGCTGCCGCGACGACGCACAGGCCGGCGGCGCCGAACCAGGCCAGCGTGTATTGGCCGGTGCTGTCGCGGATGATCCCGGCCACGGTGGCCGCGATCGCGGCGCCGATCTGATGTGATGCGAAGACCCAGCCGAACACGATGGTGCCCTCGCTGCCGAACGCGTTCCGACACAGCGCGGCGGTCGGCGGGACGGTGGCCACCCAGTCCAGTCCGTAGATGACGATGAAGACGACCATGCTCGGGTGGACCGTCGGACCGAGCAGCCAGGGCAGGACGAGCAGCCCGACGCCACGGAAGAAGTAGTACGCCACCAGCAGGATCCGCGGATCGATCCGGTCGGTCAGGGCGCCGGACACGATGGTGCCGGCGATGTCGAAGACACCGACCACCGCCAGCAGCCCGGCGGCGGTCGTCTCTGGCATCCCATGGTCGTGGGCCGATGGGATGAAATGCGTGCCGACCAGGCCGTTCGTCGTCGCGCCGCAGATCGCGAAGCCGCCGGCCAGAGCCCAGAACGTCTTGGTCCGGGCGGCCTGTCGCAGCGCGCGGACGGCGCGGCGGGCCGCCCCGATTTCAGGCGCATCCGTCCCGGCAGCGGCCGGGGCGATCTCGTCCATCGTGAGCGGGCCGGAACCGTACGCCTGGACGCCGTAGTCGCTCGGCCGATCGCGCATCACCACGAGGACGAACGGGACGACCGCAAGAGCGGCGGCGGAGACGATCAGCGAGGCATACCGCCAGCCGGCCTGGGTCACCGCGTACGCCATCACCGGCAGGAAGATCAGCTGGCCGGTCGCACCGGCCGCGGTCAGGATGCCCATCACCAGGCCGCGCTTGGCGACGAACCAGCGGTTGGCAATCGTCGCTGCGAACACCATCGCCATCGAGCCGGTGCCGATCCCGATCAACAGGCCCCAGGTGAGCAGCAGCTGCCAGCTGGCGGTGACGAAGACGGAGAGGCCGCTGCCGGCCGCGATCAACAGCAGCGCGATGGTCGCGATCCGGCGGACTCCGAACCGGTCCATCAGCGCCGCGGCGAACGGCGCCATCGTGCCGTACAGGATCAGGTTCAGGCTGACCGCCGCCGACATCGCCGTCCGCGGCCAGCCGAACTCGTCCTGCAACGGGATCATCAACACGCTGGGCGCGGCCCGGAATCCCGCCGCACCGAGCAGGGTCAGGAACGATACCGCGGCGACCCACCAGGCCGGATGGATCCCGGTCCGCCGCCGGGTCCGGGGGTCCGTGGTCGTCACGCTGAGCAGAATGGCACGGGGGTCGCCGCGTGCGCCCCGGCATTTCGCGACGTGGTCGATAGGAATCCGGCCGAATCAGCCGGGTGACTCGAGCGAATAGCGGAGGCGGGCGAACGCGCCGTTGGGTCTGGCCTCCATCAGCCGCAGCCGGGGTGGGATCGCGAGGCGGCGGGGGAACAGCGGTGCACCGCCGCCCAGCGTCACCGGCGCGATGTCCACGGTCACCTCGTCCAGCAGACCGGCATCGGCGTACTGTCCGGCGAGATCACCACCGCCGACGATCCAGATCCGCCGTCCGCCGGCCGCTCGGCGCTGATCCGGATAACTGTCGGCGACCGGACCAGACACGAATCTGATGTCTGCATCCGCAACTCGTGGCGGCCGTCGGCTGCTGAACACCCAGGTCGGCTGGGCGTACGGCCAGGCACCCGGTTGGTCGGCAAGACCGAGTTCACCGAACACCCATTCGTACGTCGTCGAGCCCATCGCCAGCGCCCCGATCCCGGCGATGAACTCCTCATAGCCCGTGTCCGCTCCGTCACCGAACTGCAGGAGCCAGTCCAGTGAGTTGACCGGGTCGGCGATGAACCCGTCCAGGCTGGTGGCGGTGTAGTACACGGTGCTCACGCCGACAGCGGACCACACGGCACCGACACTCTCGAGAGCAGTGTCCGAAGCGATCGCCACGCAACCTCCCCGGCTGGCTCGAACGGCTCAGCCTTCGGTTGGGTACAGACCGATCGAGCGTCCTCACGATGCGTCCCAACCACAGGGGGTCGCCGCTCGCCGTGTCGATATGGACACCCCATTCGTCAGCCGAGTCGTGCTTATCGTGCAGCCCGCCGAAGACGGGCGGGCGCCGACACCTCCAGCTCGAGGCCGGACCCGGCGTGCAAGGCCTGAATCGGAGTCAGCGCCTCGCTCGGCGTCATCCGATCCGACCAGTCGAGCTCGGGTACGAAGTCGAGAGTCACTCCTGGCAGGTCTGTCCTCAGTCGTCATGGAGTTTCCTCGTCAGAACGATCCAATCCGAAAATGGTCCTGACCGGGCAGGGACCTGGGTTGTGCCCAGCGCTCAGGCTGCGGGTTCGAGGGTGACTTTGTAGCCGAGGGCTTCGAGCTGGCGGATATGGGTGCGGCGTTTGGCGCCGGTGTTGACGTGGCGGTCGTAGTGGTCGGCGCCGAGTTCGTGGAAGCTGGCGTCGGGGTCGGCGAGCAGGTGCCAGATGATGACCAGGATCGAGCGGCCGATGGCGACGATGGCCTTCTTCTTCCCGCGTCGGCGCGCGATCCGTCGGTAGCGGGCGCCGAGGAAGGTGTCGGTCCGTCCGGCGATCGACGGCGGCCTCGCCGAGGACGCGGGCGAGGTAGCGGTTCGCCGTGGCCGGTGGAGCCGTTGCCTTTGGTCTTGCCGGCCGAGGAGTTGATCCCGGGCGCGAACTTCGCCCACGACGCCAGATGGGCGGGGGTGGGGAACCTGCTCATGTCCAAGCCGATCTCGGCGATGATGACAGCGGCCGCGGTCGGCCCGATCCCGGGGATCTCGATCGAGCCGGGCGACCGCGTCAGCGAAAGGGGCTAGGTGGTCGCCGATCTCGGTGTCGAGGTCGGCTATGTCGGCGGTGACGGCGTCGACCCGTGCCAGCATCCGCTCGAGCAGGAATCGGTGGTGGTCGTCGAACGTCCCCAGCGTCAGCCCGGCGAAAGCTTCCTCCAGACGAGGGATCTTGATCCGCATCCGTGCCCGGGCCATCGCGGCGAGCACCTTGGGGTCACGTTCGCCGCCGATCAGCGCGGTTAGCATGGCTCGGCCTGAGACACCGAAGATGTCGGAAGCGACGACCGACAGCTTGAGGCAGGCATCCTCGAGCAGCTTCTCGACCCGGTTCTTCTCCGCGGTCCGGACCCCGACCAGATCGACTCGATACCGGGTCAAGTCCCGCAATCGGCGGATGTCAGCGGGCGGCACGAAGCTGGGCCGCAGCATCTGCCGCTCGGCGACCTTGCACAACCACACTGCGTCCAATCGGTCGGTCTTCGGTCGACCCGGCAGGTGCTTGACATCCTTGGCATTCACCAGCCACGGATCCAGACCGTGCGCCTCGAACAAGTAGAACGGCGGCCGCCAGTAGTCGCTGGTCGCTTCCATCACCACCCGGGTCACGCCGAGTTCCACCAACCGGTTCGCCAACTCACACAATGACGGAACCATCGTCGAGTGCGTGGATACCTCCTGCACACGACGCTTTCCGTCACCGGCCGCAGGGAGCCGGACACAGCACACGATCTCGACCTTGCCGATGTCCGGTGCTGCAACCCGTTGGATGATCTGCTCGTCATCCCTGTCGGACTCTGTGAGCACCGATCCCTCCTCTCGAGGCATCACCGCTTGTGGGGCCGTGGCTACGACCTCAACCACGTGATCGTCCGGGGAGCTGCCGGGCAGGCTAGCGAAACTAATCCTCGTGCTCCCAGATGCGGGGCAACAATGAAGGGCCCTTCACGCAGCTCCCGCCCGGCTAGTCAACGGCCTCACGGGACCATAGAACGACGGCGTTACCGGACGGCCACGCCACCATTTTCAGCCCGGAACGGGCGCGCCGACAGGTGCATATTGGCTAGTCAGGCCATCCGGGCCCGTACTCGTCCCTCCATCACCTGCTGCAGCAGCTCGACGGTCTCCTGCTCCAGATCGACGCCGAGGGTGCGGGCCTGGGCCGCGACCTGCAGGGTGAGCCGCTCGGTCTCCGGTCGGTTTCCCGCCAGGTGCTCGGTCCGGATCCGGGTCGCCATCAGCAACTCGTCGCCGGGCGCAGCCGCCAGCGCGCGGGATGCCGCCCATCGCGCGAGATCCAGGTCGCCGGCCTCGTTGGCCCGGCGGGCCAGCTCGACGCCGATGTCGCGGACGGCCGAGATCATGTCCGTCCGGAGCTCCTCGGCCCAGTGCCACTGTCCCGGCGCCGCATCGGCCAGCGGTGCCCCTCGGACCAGCTCGAGCGCCGAGCGCAGACCACCGTCGCTGCTCCGATTGATCCCGCCCGCCGTGAGGATCCGCAGCCGCAGCCAGTCGGAGCTGACCGAGGCGTTCAGCAGGATCCTGCCGGTGTACGCGTCCGGGAGGTACGCCTCGCCCGTCGAGCTGCTGCCCAGCCAGGTGCGCAGCCGGCTCATGTTCGACCGCCGGGTGCCCTCGGCCACGGCCAGTGCGGCGCCCATCGCCTGCGCGGTCGTGCCCGGATGCTCGAGCAGCCAGCCGCAGTACTCCAAGCACTGCTTCGCGGCGCGGGGCGGCAGCGTGCCTTGGGCGCCGACCAGTTCGATCGGACCGAGCATCAGCAGCACGGGGTGGTCCGGCGGGAGGTCCCGCCCGATCACCTGGTGCTCTGTCATCTGCTGCCCGTTCTCTGTGTCGTCGGAATTGTCGGATTCGTCGGTTGCCGGTGCCCAGCCGGCGGATCGTCTCGCCAGGTAGGCGACGTTGTCCGGTGGCGGATCCGGTGGATCGGAATCCTCGCTCCACCAGGGAGCCGGGGTCGTGTCCAGCCGTCCGGTGGCGGCGACCAGACGGACCACGGCGTCTTCGGCCGGCCGCGGCAGCGATTGCGCGTCGACCACCAGGCCGATCGGCTGCAGCACGGCGCCGTCAGGGTTGAGCTGCAGCGTCCATGGCGCGTCGTCGAAACCCCCGGACGTCACCACGGCAACCGTCGGCCTGGGTCGGCGCTCGATCAACCGGAGCATCCGTCGCTGCTGCTCCGGGCTCAGCTGCTGGGCAACGACCACGATCTCGGGTGCCCACGGATCGCTCAGGTCGGGATCGATTCGGTAGTGGCCGGCCGGGCCGGCCGGCAGCTCTGTCTGCTGGGCATCGGCACGGGCCTCGAGCCGCTGCAACAGCCCGTCGACGTCCGTCCGTCGTGGTGACGTTGTGCTTGTCCAGCGCGTCGGGCAGTCCAGATCGGTCGCCGACCACGGTCAGGATCAGCTCGTCGGCCGCCGGCCCGAAGGCCAGCTCGACGGTCATCGCGGCCAGGAGCTCGGTAGCACGGGGGCCGTCACCGGCGAGGTCGAGGACACCCAGCTCTTCCAGGTTCACGAGGATCCGCCGACCGGCCCGGTCATGGCCGAGCCCGACCAGGGCTGGATAGGGGCGCATCGCTTCCGCGATGCCGGGCACGCTCGAGAGGTAACGCGCCTCGGACGCCGTGACCCGCCAGCCGTCTGCATGAGCGCGGAAGCCGAGCGGCGGCTGCGGCGGAGCCGGACGCGAGGGTCAGCATGAGTTCGGCGTCGTTCAGTGTCGCCACGGTCAGCGACGGGACCGGCGGCGCCGGTCGCCCGGCAGTGCGCGGCCACGGCCCGCTGCGCGATGTCGATGGTCTCCGCATCCAGTGGACGCTGCGCGGCGCCCAGCGCGACCTCGGCGGTCGCCGTCTCCGGATCCGGATGCAGGATCCGCCGGCCGATCGGACGCGCCTGGAGCTGGATCCGGCGGCGCCGCGCCAGGCCGCCGATCACGTCCGGCGGCCAGCAGACCGCCGACCCCGGCGAATGCCAGCAGCGGCAAGGGCGGCACCGAGTCGGCTCCCGCGGCCGGTACGTCGGGCCTGGCTGTCGCCGGTGCCTGGGTGCCGGGCGCTGCCGGTGCCTGGGCTCGGCCGGGTGATGCCGGGCGTGCGCTCGCCTGCTCGGCCGGCCCGGCCCCGGCGACCGACCCGGTGCTGTGTGAGTCGGTGCTGTCGGAGACGGTGCTGTCGGAGTCGGTGCTGTGGGAGTCGGTGCTGTCGGAGACGGTGCCGTCGGAATCGGTGCCGTCGGAGTCGGTGCTGCCCGAGGAGTTCTCTGCGGGGTCGTCGTCCGAGGTGCCGGATTCCGCCCGGTGCTGCGTTTGGGCTTGATGTCCCGCCTGGGCCTGCTGCCCGGCTTGGGTCCGGTGCTCGGGTTGGGCCGGGCGCTCGGACCGGGGCGGCCGTTCCGAGCCGGTGTGCTCATCCGTCCGCTGGCGGGCCGCATCAGATGTCGCCGCCCGCTCGGCGCCCGTGGACGGAATCACCAGGGACGTACCGATGGTCAGCTCGTCCGGATCGTCGAGGACCGACCGATTGGCCTCGTACAGCTCCGCCCAGCGCGACGCGCTGCCGAGCTCACGGTGGGCGATGGCCGACAGGGTGTCGCCGCCGTGCACGATCACCTGGCGCGCGTTGTCGCTGTGCTCGGCACTCGGGTGCGACGACTTGACGCCGGGAATCGCGAGCAGCCATCCGGTCTGGAGTCGGTCGGGACCGCCGGTCAGCACGTGTCCATTCGCCTTGGCGATGGTTCGCCACTGGAGTCCGTCGCCGTAGTACGTCTCGGCGAGACTCCAGAGGTCATCACCCGCCACGACCCGATGGACGACTCCGTCCCGTTCACGGGTTGCCGGTGTGGACCGCTTTGACGGACCGGATTGCGCGGCCGGTGCGGCGGGTGGTTCGGTCGGTGGCTGATCGGTGGGTCGGGTGACGTCGATCGGGGCGGCCTGGCTGACCGGCATGGTCGGGGCCGGCGCTGGGCTCGGTGGGGTGGCCCGCGCCGGCGATGCGGTCGGGACCAGCGCGATCGCGGCCACCAGCAACATCGCCGCCAGACGTTGCGGAGCACCGAGTCCGGGAATCCGGATCCGGACCCGGCTCCGCGGCAGCAACTGGATTGCCTCAGCCACGACTGAGACGGCGAACACGGCCCAGGCGACCCAGCCGACGACAATCAGCAGCACGGCCAGCAGCTGGCCGTCGTCCGGCCGGGTCAGGGCACCCAGCACGGCGGCCACCGACCACGAGTCGGGCCAGGTGGAGGTGCCGATCAGCAACAGTGCAATCGGCACGCCGACCAGCCCGAGCAGGAGGCCGGTGACGGCGCCGAGGCCTGCGGCAGCTCGTCTCATCGAGGTGCCACCTCCGTCCCTGTTGTCCTGGGCTGGACGGTTCCCGACCGGTCGCGCCGGGCCGCCGATACGTCGCGGCCCATCTCAGGTACCGACCAACCGCAGCAAGGCGGCGACCATGAAGATCGCGCCGAAGATCAGCGCCGGCAGCGTCATGTAGATCGTCATGCCCTCGGCCGCCGCGCTCGCCGCAAGCTGTTCCCGGGACAGATGGGCGTCGCGCAGCTCGCGAACCCTGGCGCGCAGCGAGTCCGACAGCGCGGCGCCGGACTCGTCCAGCTGCATGACGTCGGCGACATCGTCCAGCTGAGGCAGGTTGAGTTCGGCGGCCAGCCGACGAAGCTCGCCGTACGGCGAGTGCTGCTCCAGGCGGGCCCGCTCGAAGGCCGCTCGGAGCTGGACGAACAACGGGCCGTCGCTGACCCGAGCAGCGTTGTGCAGCGCCTCGGTCGCGGAGGCGTTTGCCAACCGCTCCAGGGTGACCAGATCGATGAAGGTCAGCAGCGACTCGACGGCGGACGACTGCGCAGCGCTCGCCGTGCGCAGCAGCTGGAGATCCGGGACGAAGAAGCCGATCACCGCGCCGATCAGCGCCGCCACTGCCGGGACGTACAGAGGGAAGGCCGAGCGCGAACCGCGCCACGAAGCCCAGCAGGATCGGCAGAATGAAGCCGGTGACCGTGAGCGCCGCTTTGTCGCCGTAGAACTCTGCGACCGTTCGGCCCTGCAGCCGTAACGCGGTCCGGGTTCGGTCCGAGACGCGCAGTCGGAGCCGCTGCACCAGATAGCGACCCAGCCGGTCGGAGCGGTTGACCGCGTTCAGGTCGAGATCCTCGGGCGGGCGTCGCGGAGCCCTGCGGGTCGAGCCGCTCCAGCGCCTCGGCGAGCCGCGGAGTGGCGGGTAGCGCGACCACCGCGAAGGCGAGCAGACCGCCGGTGAGCAGGACACCGGCCAGCACCGCGTACGAGGCGGTCATCGGCGCACCGCCCGGGTCGGCCATCGGTTCCTGGGCGATCAGGATCCGGGCCCGCGGCTGGCGGCGCGGCCTTGCGTCGGAGCAGCAGCAGCGAACCGACGTACATCGCCACCAGAACGGCGAGGATCAACTGACCGACCGGGGTCCGGTAGGGCGCGAAGAAGCCCGGATTGAAGACGACGACCAGCGCCAAGGGTCAACACGGTGATCACGGTGACCTGTCGAACGACGATGTACGGCTTGGCTCGCTCGGTCTCGATCGCCCGCCGGGCCCGCAGCTGGTCCTGCAGCGAGTCGGCGAGCGCCAGCATGGTCGCCGAGGCGCCGACCGAACCGCGTCGGGTGGCGAGGATCAGGGCAGCGGCCACGGCGTCGCCGTCCGGTGAGTCGAGGTCGTCGGCGAAGCGCCGCAGCGCGTCGTCGGTCTCCCAGCGATTGTTGAGCCGGGCGATCAGCGCCGCCAGCGGCTCGCGAAGCCCGGGCGGCGCGGTCCGCAACGACGTCCGGATCGCGTCCGTGATCGACTTCCCGGTCGCGAGCGTGGCCGACAGTGAACGCAACCAGCGTTCGAGCGCCTCCATCAGCGCGACGTCACGCTGGACCGGGAGCCTGAGCAGGGCCGGCAGGCCGAAGCGCGACCAGCGGGCGCGGCGACGATCAGCAGGATCCAACCGGTGATCACCGCGAGGACGACTCCGACCAGCAGACTGCCGACCAGCAGGAGATCACGGCGACGATCCGGCGACACCGGTTGGGCGTCTGGTCAGCCGGGCCCACCGGGCGGCCGGTGACTCGGTGCTCGGGGCTGCGGTCGGCCTCGGCGCCCAGCTCCGCCGCAGCCCGAGGATGACGGCCGCCACTCCGCCGGCGAGCAGCATCCCGGCGATGATCGCGACCGGCGTCACGTCGTCCCGCCTTCGGCGGAGAGCTCGCGGTGGAACGGCAGCAGCTCGGCCTCGAAGTCGGCGTCGGGGAAGAAGCCGGCTGGTCGACCCCGCCCCGGGTGCACCTGGTAGGTCAGGTGGGTGACCGGCCGCCCGGCCTCGATCGCCCCGGTCACCTGTCGGATCTCGGAGATGTAGCGGCGCCGGGTGCCGCCTCGCCAGGTGTCGTCAGCGAGTGCCACGAAGATCAGCAGGTGGATGTTGTGGGCGATCTGCCGGTACGCCTCGTCGATGTTGAGCACGCCGCCCTGGGCGACCCGGGACGCCAGCCGGTCCATGATCGACGCCGCCGAGTGGGAGTGGGTCGTGCTCATCGTTCCGGTGCCGGCCTGCATGGCCTCGAACATTGCCGCGGCCTCGCCGCCGCGGACCTCGCCGACGATCAGCCGGGACAGGTTCTGGCGCAACGCCTCGGGCATCAGTGCCGAGATGCCGAACTCGCCGATGCTGGAGCCGCCGGACAGCTCTCCGTGACCGGTCCGGGCCTGCAGCGCGAGGATGTTCTCCCGGCCCGGTTGGAGATGGGTCATCAGCTCGTAGTCGGTCTCCAGCGTGCCGAACCGCTCGTTGGACGGGATCGAGTTGATCAGCGCGCGGAGCAGGGTCGTCTTGCCCGCGCCCTGATCGCCGGCGATCACCATCGATTTGCGGGCCAGCACTGCGGCGTCGAGGAACCGGGCGACCTCCGGCGGCATCATGCCGGTCTGGGCGAGATCGGACAGACTGACCTGGGTCAGCAGATGCTGCCTGATCACCACACTGGGCCGGTAGGACAGGCCGAAGCCGATGGCGTGCAACCGGAACCGCTCGCCGAGCGCGATGGTCATCGTCGGGTGGGTGTCGTCGAACGGCCGCGACGGATGGCTGTTCTGGCCGAGGAAGCGGATGGCCTCGACCAGCTCCTCGTCGCTGTCGGCCACCGGCGGCATCGTCCGGCGGCGACCGTCGCCGTACTGCACGACGACCGAGTCGCAGCCGTGGATCTCGATGTTCTCGACGGCCGGCAGCTGCAGCAACGGCTGGAGCCGGCCGTACCCGAAGACGGCATCCTCCACTGCCTGGACGTACGCGAGTTCCTTGCCGGTCGACCAGAGATCCGCACCGTCGTGGTGCAAGGAGCGGACGTGATCGGCCACCACTCGTCGGATCACGGCTCGGCCCATCAGCACCCGGTCGTCGCGGCTGAGTGTCCGCCCGCTCTGCCGGTGGAGCTTCTCCGCGTCGTCGGTGATCATCGCGGACGCACGCCGGCGGAGGTCGACGACCTCGCCCCAGTCGACGTCGTCGACGGTCTGGCTGATCCGGTCCGCGACCTGCGCTGCGCTGAACACCCCGAAGTCGGTGGTCGGCGGCGTCAGCTCGACGTGCTCCGCCAGCAGCGGTACGTCCTCCAGCGCGATCCGTGGGTGCTCGAGTTCGTCCATGGTCAGATTCGCACCCGGTCGGCGTTGCGCCGAAGTGCCGTGGCGAAGGCCGCCGCTGCATCGGCGATCGAGCGTGCCAGAGCCGACTGATCGAAGCGGCGGGGCCGGGGCCGGCCGTCGGACAGATGCGCCGCGGCGGCGGGGTCACGGGCGATGGTCGCCAGCACCGGCGCCTCGAGTGCGCGGCCGATCTCGCCGGAGCTGTACGGCTCGTTCGGTCCGACCACGACCAACCCGGGCGGCGCCTCGGCCGTGGTCGATCGGGCCTGCTCGACCAGCGTGCCGCGATGCACCCGGGCCGAGGTGATGGCCCGCAGGCTCGAGCCGAGCACGACGGCGATGGTGGCCGCCGACTCGACCAGCGGCAGCGGCAGTCCGTGCGCGCCGAGTCGGCCGGCGTCGACGATGACGTCGAATCCGGCATCGTCCAGCCGGTCGAAGGTGCCGACCAGATCCGGCCAGACACCGGCGAACAACGCGGCGCTGCCCGGCTTACCGAAGCCCGGTAGCAGCAGCCGGCTGGGCTGGGCGTCGTCGGTCAGCGGGACGGTCTGGTCGATCACCACCTCGGCCAGCGGCCGCCGGTCGCGGTGGGCCTCCGCGACACGAAGCAGTCCTTTGCCGCCGGCCCCGCGGCCACCCAGATAACCGGCGAGCACGGCCTGGTGTGCCCCCGGGTCGCAGTCGGCCACGAGCACCGATCGTGGCCAGGCCAGGGCCAGTCCGACGGCGAGCGTCGTCACGCCCGGCGAGCCGGAGGTCGAGGTCAGGACGAGGATGGCCATGATCGGCTCACTCGTCCGCGTCGCGGAGAAGGGCGATTCGATCCTGGGCGGCCAGCAGGGCGATCGCGGGTGCGTCGGTCGCCGAAACGTCGACGTTGACCAGGATCGAGGTGCCGTCCGCCCCGTCCGAGGTGTCCACCACCCTGCCGAGATACGTCGGCGCCGCGGGCTTTGCCTGCGCGGCCGACGCGCCCGACTGGCTCTGGTCGGCCGGCGGGAGGCCGACCAGCCGGACCGGCGCGCTCGGCACCAGGAGCCCAGCAGGTGCTCGCCCCTGCTCGAGTTTCACGCCGACCACGGCCCGACCGGTGGCGGGCAGCGGGACGTCGGTCACCGCGGCCGCCGGCACCAGCGAACCCTCGACCAGGTCGTACGCGGCCCGCTTGCCGACCAGGCTCGACAACTGGTCTGCGGGAACGGTGCTGACCTTCGTGGTTCCGCTGAGTGTGGTCGTGGTCAGGTCGGTCGCCTGGATGACCTCGCCGCGGTGGACCGTGGCAGCCATCGCGACGACGGCCGTCTGGGCCGCGACCTGCGTATAGATGACGAAGGACAAGAGTCCGCCCAGACACAGCGCGATCACGCCGAGCGCGATCCAGCGCGGGTTCCGGCGTCCCGCCACGTGCGGCGGCTCGGGGAGTCGCGGCGCCGACGCCTGGGCCGGCGCGTCGAGAGCCGTCTGCTCCGCCGATCCACGGCGGAGGCGGGCGCAACGCGATTCGGGTGCCGTTCTTCGGTCTGGTGTCGATACTCATCTCTGCCTGGGGGTCGTGGCCGGTAAGGGGTCAGTGCGGGTCGTCAGTGCGGGGTCGGAACGATGTCGGCGGTGGCGGAACCGTGCCCGGTCAGGGTGCTGATCCCGATCACGGAGAGGAAGATCGTGTCGGCGCTGGCCGAGGTGGAGACCGACACCACGCCATCGGTGATCGAGACGCTGCCGGTCACGTCCGGCTGCCCGGCCAGGAAGGCCTTGGCGGCGAGAACGGCCGCCGAAGCCGGGCTGCGGTCGGCCAGCTCCTGGGTCGCTGCGGCGTTGCCCGCCGCCCGCGCGGCACCGGCCGCGGCAGCGTCGGCGCGGCTCTCGGCGTCCACCTTCTGGCCGCCGTCGATCACGAGCCCGGCGGTCAGGATCAGCGCCGCCATGATCAACAGGGTCAGCAGGCTGATCGACTGACCGCGCTCGTCGGTCGGGCCAGGTGCTCGGCCAGACATCATGACCGGCTCCGGTAGGTGTCGAGGGCCGCCGCGGACGTCCGACTGATCGTCATCGAACCGGGCGTCCCGGGCAACAGGATGTCGCTGAAAGAGACCGCGCAGGTGACCGTCGCGTGCAGCGTCGCCGGCGTGCCGACCGGGACCGCGAAGCCGGTGGTGTCGATCGACACCTGTTGGCCGCCGCAGGCCAGGCCTTCGGTCTGTAGTGAAGCCCGACCGGCATCGACTCCGGCGACATGGGCCGACCCAGGATCGCGTTGCAGCGAGGCAGCCCGGGCGGCCGACTGGGCCGCCTGCTCCACAGTGCTCTTGGCGAACCACAGCCGGCCGCCGGCGATCATCAGGCCGAGCATGATCATCAGCGCCGGCACGACGATGACGAGCTCGAGCGCAACGGCGCCTCGCTCGTCACGCCGCGGTCCGGCCGGCAGCTTGATGATCATGGGTTGGTCGCTCTCTCGACGGGTGCAGATGCGTGCTCGGTGATTCTGGCCAGGCCGAGGTCGAGGATCAGTGGAGCCCGGCCGCTGACCACGACTTCCGCCGTCGTGCCGGACCGGGTCGTCTGCACGATCACGTCGTGCAGACCTCCTGCCACGGCTAGCCGGGTCGCGGTCTCCCTCGCTTCGCCCGTCTGCCCGGTGCTGCCGCGCGCGATGTCGACGCCGGCCGCCGCGGCCCGACTGGCGACGGTATGGCCGTGGATCCAGATCCCTGCCTGGATCACGCCGAGGGTGAGCAGCATGAGCAGCGGGAAGATCACGGCATACTGCACGGACTCGCTCAGTCCGCGTTCGTCACGCGGCTTGGACACCGACATCGGGGGTAGTCGGCGTCAGGGCAGATGGCTCTTGACGTAGGCGGTGATGGCAGTGATCACGGCAAGTGCCACGGCCACCGCGCCCGCCAGCAGAATGGCATTTTCCGTCGACTGCGTCAGGCCGCGTTCGTCGCGGTCGCCGTGGCGCAGGAACAAGAATGTGCCGAGCAGTACTGCACTGAGCTGATTGAGCCTCATCGGGGGAACCTTCCGTGCCTGGTCGGATCCGGGTCGTGACCCGGTGACTGCGCGCCGTCTCCTGAGAGCAACCTGAGCCCGTCCGAGGCGGAAGGCGCCACCCTCGCATACGCCGGGCCGGCTTTGCCAATTGAATGGAATGCGGTCGGCATGTCGCCGGGCGCCGGCCGCGTGGGTGTGGTAACTGATTCCGGCGAGGATCGCGCCTGGCGCGTGTGCGCCTGCGCCTCTTCCGGATGTGACAAAGATCTCTTTTTGGCGTACGCATGAATGCGGATCTCCAACGTTCGCGCTGACTCATCGGTTGTCGACCTCTGCTCGAATCTGGGACCGGATCCCTGCGGTGGGATCTCAGCGGTCCAAGACTGTCGCTCGGGTGTTGTCCGAGGTGTTGTCCGGCGCGGCACCGGTGTTGTCCAGATCCGATCGGTGTTGTCCGCGACACGGATCGGTGTGTCCGCGACACGGATCAGGCGGCTTCAGCGAGGGCTGCCCGATGCACCGCCAGCCGGCGGAGCGCGGAGTGACACTGGACCCGGATGGCACCGGCGGACTTGCCGTGGCGCTCGGCCGCGGCGACGCCGGTCAGCCCGTCGACGTACACACTGGTCAGGACCGCCCGAGTCTCGGCGGAGATGACGCCGAGCCGCGCCGCGGCGTCGAGCAGAGGACCGGCGCGAACGACATCCGCCTCCGCGGGCTGCACACCGTCGAGCAACTCGATGAGCAGCTCCGGTGGATAGGGCGAGACGTCGACGGCACCGGCCACCCGGTCGCGTCGCTTGACAGCCTTGAGGGTGTCGAGCGCCAGGTTGGCGCCGATCCTGGTCGGCCGCTCGGCCAGCGGGTACGTCCGGATCCGCAGCCACATCGCCGTCACGTAGTCGTCCAGCCCGGCGTGGGGATCGACCCGCGCGAAGCCCACCAACCGACCGAGCATGGACTGCAGCACGGTTCGGCCGGCGAGTTGGTCACCGTCGATGCTGAGCCGCAGCAGGACCGCCAGAACAGGATCCGGCGATCGTCGGATCGAGTTCAGCACCTCGTCGAGATCGCCGCACCGGCGGAGTTCCGGGCAGAGGTACCACCGCCTGCGCGGATCCTCGGCGTCGACGAGGCGGTGCCAGTCGACGTTGAGGGCGGCGGCCAGTCCAAACTGTCGGAACGAGTGGACCGGCTTCATCGAGCACTCCTCGGGATCGTCGGGCGATGCCCCGAGAATCCCGGAACGGTGTTGGCGGACCTGTTGTCCGGCACGCCGAGGGTGTTGTCCGTTCCGGCGTCGTTCGTACGGTCAGCGACCGCGGTCGATCCCCTCCGGATCGCGCTCGGACTCCTGGAAGGCAATGATCCGTTCCACGGCGGCGGCCACGGCCGCCGCACCGGCGGCGAGTGAGACCCGGACCGACCCTCCACCGGCGACCGGGTCGAAGTCGTTGCCGGGAGTCAGCGCGACGCCGGTCGTCTCCAGCAGATCCGCGCACCAGGCGGCCGAGTCCGGGTGCCCACCGAGCCGGTCCCCGAGGCCGGCGTAGACATAGAAGGCGCCGTCCGCCGGCGCGACATCGGTCCAGCCGAGGTCATCCAGCCGGTCGATCAGGACCCGGCGAGCGGCGGCGAACTCGGCGACTGCGGCGTCGGCCTCGGCGTACGAGGCGGTCGTGAACGCGGCGATTGCCGCATGCTGCGCCGGAACCGGCGGGCACAGCGCGTAGTTGCCCGCCAACGCGTCGAACGTCGTCAGCAGATCGTCCGGGACGAGCGCCCAGCCGAGCCGCCAGCCGGTCATCCCCCAGTACTTGGAGAAGGACGAGACCACCAGAGCGCTCCGGTCGTGACTCCAGGCGCACTCGCCACGCGAGTCGGTGTAGCTGATCCCGTGGTAGATCTCATCGCTGATCAGCCGTACCCCGGCCCGCGCGCACCACGCCGAGATCGCCGCCAGCTCGCGCGAGCCGAGCATCGTCCCGGTCGGATTGGCCGGCGAGGCGATCACCAGCCCGGCCAGCGGCGCGGACTCCTCGAGCTGCTCGATCGTCGGCCGGAAGCGCTCGGCCGGGCCGCAGTCCAGCTGCACGACCTCACAGCCGAGCGAGGCGAGGATGTTCCGGTACGCCGGATAGCCCGGCCGGGTCAGCGCGACCCGGTCACCGGGATCGAAAGCCGCCAGGAACCCGAGCAGGAATGCTCCGGAGGAGCCCGTGGTGAGGGCGATCTGGCCGGCTTCGATCTCGAGGTCGTACCAGCGCCGGTAGTGCTCGGCGATCTGCTCGCGCAGCGGCCGGATCCCGAACGTCTCGCTGTACCCCAGCGGTATGTCCCCGCTCATCAGCTCGGCGGCCCGCCGGCGTACGTCCGCCGGGGCTCCCTGCAACGGCTCGCCGGCGCAGAGCGAGATCACCTCCCGGCCCGCCGCGCGCAGGTCGGCGACCCGCTGCAGCACGCTCATCACGGCGAACGGGGGGACCTCCGAACGCGTCGACGGATGCCAGTTCATCGGGATCAGTTCACCGCATCGCCTCGCGATCGGCCAGTACCCCGCGCACGGTTCGGACGAATCCGTCGGGGTCGGCCAGCACGTCGGACCAGCTGAACCGCCGCAGCGCCCAGCCGGAGGCCATGATCTCGTTCGCCCGATTCAGGTCGTAGCGCTGCTGCTCGGGGCTCGAGTGGAAGGCAAAGCCGTCGAACTCGAGCCCGACCTTCAGCTCGACGAACGCGACGTCCAGCTCGACCTTGCGCCCGGTGGGTAGGACCGTCGCGTAGTTGAGCACGAAACCGCTGATGCCGGCGGCGCGGAGCAGGCCGACACCGGCGCGCTCGAGTTGAGAGTGGGCCCGATCGCCGGTCCGTTCGAGGAGTAGCGCCATGGATCGGGAGCCCGCCGTTCCACGGTGCCGCTCGTACGTCCGGGCCAGGTCGGCGTGGCTGGCCCAGCGCTTCTGCTTCGCGCGGTCGATCAGGGTGATCCCGTCGCCCGGACGGCGGCGTTCCAGCTCGACGGCCGTGCGAAGGACCGCGAGTGGCTTGGTGACGACAGGCACGCCGAGCCGGGTGGTGGTGTCGCGCGGGTCGACGAAGGTCCGGATGACGCCGACTACCCGGTCGCGACGGGACGGTGAACCGCTGGCCGGTGCTGAACTGCCAGCGGGCCGGTGGATCGGCGAGCATCTCCCACCACCACGCCGCGCCAGGCCCAATCAGCACACCCCGGTCACCGACCCAGAGGGCTCCGGCGCGGAGAGCCGACTCGGCCGTCGGCACCGCTGACGCGGCCCGGTACACCCCGGGATGAACACCGATCCACTCGCCCGAGGTGAGTCGGTAGTGCGACTGGCCGCGGAGACAGACCGGCAGCGACGGCCTGCGGCTCGCGAGATGACGCCGGACTGGCAGCGCATCGTTCGGTGCGAGTCGTGTCGCGAGTTCACGCTGCACACTCCGGATTCGCCCCCGATCGTGCCGCTCGAGCCCCGATCCTGTGGACAGCCCTCGCAGCGTCGCCCGAGGCTGTGGACAGCTCGGCCAGATCTAGAACGGTTGACTACGTGGGAGGTAGTCAACCGTTCTAGATCTGGAGGGTGGGTCAGCGGGCGGTGAGCACCAGGGGGCCGTCGGGGGTGATGGCGATGGTGTGCTCGGAGTGGGCGCCGCGCGACCCGTCGCGGCTGCGCAGGGTCCAGCCGTCGGCATCGGTATAGATCTTGTCGGTCGACTGCAGGAACCACGGCTCGATGGCGATCACCAGCCCCGGCCGGAGCAGCAGGCCGCGACCGCGCCGGCCGTTGTTCGGGACATGCGGGTCGCCGTGCATGGTCCGGCCCACCCCGTGCCCGCCGAAGTCGGTATTGATCTTGTACCCGGCCTGGCTCGCCACCCGGGCGATCGAGAAGGAGATGTCGCCCAGTTTGTTGCCGGGCCGGGCCGCGTCGATCCCGGCGGCCAGCGCCGCGACGGTGGTGTCGATCAGCTTCTGGTCCCGGGAATCGGCCGAGCCCACCACCACAGAGAGCGCCGAGTCGGCCACCCAACCGTCGACCGAGGCGGCGAAATCCACGCTGAGCAGATCGCCGTCGGCCAGCACATAGTCGTGCGGCAGACCGTGCAGCACGGCGTCGTTCACCGATGTGCACAGCACCTTGCCGAACGGGCTCGCGCCGAACGACGGGTGGTAGTCGATGTAGCACGACTCCGCACCCCGGTCGCGGATCATCTGATGGGCCAGCTCGTCGAGCTCCAGCAGGTTGGTCCCGACCGCCGCCTTCGCCTCCAGCACGGTCAGCACGTCGGCGACGAACCGGCCGGCCGGGCGCATCTGCTCGATCTCGGTCGGCGTGCGGTACTCGATCACGAGGCCAATTCTGTCCTGTCCAGATCAGCACTACTCCTGCGGCACCTGGCGGAACTGCGGCTCAGGCAGCGGAAGCTGGGTGCCGAGGGTCGCAGGGTCGGACGAGCCGGCCGCCGCGAACCGGTCCAGGAAGTCCCCGGCCGCAGGCCAGAACGGATCTCCGGGGTCGTACCAGGGGATGGCCGGCTCCCTCGTCAGCAGCGGGAGAGGCTCCGGCGGAGGCCCGGGCAACGCGGCGGTCTCGAACTGAGTCGCGAGGGTGGTCAGCCACGCCCGGCCGGCCAAAGGCTCTGCATAGGTCTCCCGCCGCGACCCGGTCGACCCCCGGAGCTGGTCCAGGTTGCTCATCGCCACCCGCAGCCGCAGCCAACGGAAGCGATCCCACTGTGGCCGATCGTCGTACCGGGCCCGGAGCCGCGCGCCGGCGACCACCCCGCGCAACGCCATCGACGCGATCGTCTCGTTGGTCATGAACAGATTGGTGCCACCCTCGTCGCGCCGCGAGCGGACCTGCGCGATCCGATTGCGATAGCCCGGCATCGCCGACTGCATGCTGTCGCGCCAGGCCATCGCGGTGTCCAGGATCGCGCCGGGCAGCGCCAGCCCGGACCGTCCCAGCGGTACGACCGGGGTCGGGTTCGGGTCCCAGTCCTGCGGCAGCCAGACGTCCTGGATCGGATTGGTCGCCGGGTACGTCCCCAGGTTCAGCGAGACCGTCGGCCACCGCGGCAGCGGCGCATCGAAGAAGTGCACCGGGAAGTTGGAGGTGATCCCGCCGTCGGAGAACCACAGCTCCTCGGCGCGCGCCACCGGCGAGGCCGGCGGAGCCCCGCCGACCCAGCGCTCGGCGACCGTGAAGGCGGTCAGTGGCGCCGAGCCGAGCAGGAGCTGACGCCCGAGGTCGTCGCGGATCGGGGTATCGGTGACGAACCGGTGCATCGGCACGGCCTGGAACAGCGCCGGCAGCGCCATGCTGACCCGTACCGCGAAGATCACCGGCAGCTCGGCCGGCGCAGGCAGCCTGTGATAGAGCCGCTCGACGCCGCGCCGGTCCTGCGCTCGACGGGACTCGCCGCTGCCCAACACGATCAGCACCTCCTCGGGGAAGATCGCCGCGTCCCGGAGCTGGTCGATCCGCAGCCACAGCTCGTCCGACGGATCCTGGCTCGGCGTCAGCGGGAACGTGTACGGCCGCCGCCGGGTGAGGTCGGTCGTCATCAGCTGGAGGTTCACCAGCCGATGGTCGCTGGGCGGCGCGGTCGTCGCAGCCGGGTCGGCCACGTAGTCGGCGCCGTACCAGAGGTGTCCGAACAGCAGCACCTCGCCATCCGGCAGGCCGGCCAGCTGACTCAGCAGCCCGTTCAGCCAGGGCACGAGCGACGGTCGAACGGTCGGCGCCGGTGCCCCGGCCAACCGGTCCAGCGGTCCGCGCGGGCGGCGGTCCGCAGTGCCACCGATCAGGCCGTACCAGTGCCGGCCGAACCGGTCGACGATCGCCAACGCGCCGACCAGCAGCCAGACCGCGAGCAGCAGAGTGGCGCTGAGCCCGACCAGCAGCGCACCCAGAAACTGTGCGGGCCGCAGGATCGCGTCCAGCGCGGCCAGCCCGATCAGCAGCACGCCTGCGATCAATGCGGGCAGCAGCCGGGCCGGCGCGAGCGGTGCTCCGCTGGTGACCGTGCCGAGCGCCTCGAGCGGGGTGCCGACCGCGGCCCGGGCCGTGCGACCCGCGCGCCTGGCCCGAACCGCACCGGTCAGGACCTGGGCGAGGTTGATCACCCCGATCAGGCCGAGCGCATAGGCGGCGATGTCGAGCAGCCCGAAGCCGATCGTCGTCCACCAGGCGCCGTGCCGACCACTGAGCTCGGCACCCAGCCGGCCGGTCGCGACCACGGTCAGCACGATCAGCACGATGGCCACGATCCGCGTGACCAGGCCGAACGCGGACAGCGCCAATAGCGGGATCGTCCAGGTCCGGCGCCGCATTGCGGCGATGGCCAACCGGAACACGTTGTGGGTCGCCGGTCCCGGCCGGAACAGCTGGGCGAGTCTGAACTCCTCGCCGTCTCCGGACGCAGGCCCGGTCTGGGTCAGCCAGGCCATCAGGTCCGCCAGGCCGGGAAAGCCGCGGCCGACCCGCAGGGTGCCTGCGTCGGTGCCGTCCGGCACGTCCGGGCCCTCCGGCCCCTCGGGCGCCGGCGGGAGCGGTACGCCGAGGATCCGGCCGACCCGCCCCAGCTCGGCGGCGGCCGTGATCGCGGCCGCGATCGCACCGGCTGAGGCGCCGCCGACATTGCGGAACCGGAAGCTGGTGGCCAGCTCGCAGACGGCGAGCGGATAGACGACACCCGAGGTCGTACCGCCCTGCATGGTCAGGTCGAGGCTGGTGGTGACGACCGCCTCGCGCTGCTCGGGCGTGACGGTCGGGTCGGCCAGCACCGGGCCCGGCGCGGCGGCGATCACGGCCGCGACGTCGGCATCGAAGTCGTACCGCTCATCGTGACCGTAGCCGCCGACCAGGAGATCGTCGTCGATCGTCCGGGGCTGGTCGGCGATCGCGGTCATTCCTGGCGGGAGGTACGGATCGCGCAGCACCTCGCGGATCGGCTGCGCCGCGCCGGTGATCAACGCATGCAAGGTCTGCCGGGCATGCCACGGACTGCTGACGGCCATCTCTGGACTCCTCCCCGAAACCCCTCAGAGAGAGAGTCGCAGTCCCAGCCCCGGATACCTCCGGGACACGCGGCGACGACGGGTCAGAGCTCCTTGACCGCCGCGAGCAGCTTGCCCATGGTCTCCTTGGCGTCGCCGAACAGCAGCGTCGTGCGGGGCTGGTACAGCAGCTCGTTCTCGATCCCGGCGAAGCCGGGTCGCATCGACCGCTTCATGAAGACGACCTGCTTCGCGTGGTCGGCGTGCAGGATCGGCATCCCGTAGATCGGCGCGCCGGGGGTCGTCTCGGCGGCCGGGTTGACCACGTCGTTCGCACCCACCACCAGGGCGACGTCGGCGGTGTCGAAGTCGGCGTCGATCTCCGACATCTCCTTCAGCTGCTCGTACGGCACCTGCGCCTCGGCCAGCAGCACGTTCATGTGGCCGGGCATCCGGCCGGCGACCGGGTGGATCGCGTAGTCGACCGTGGTGCCGCGGGCGGTCAGCTCGTCGACCAGCTGGCGCAGCGTGTGCTGGGCCTGGGCGACTGCGAGTCCGTAGCCGGGCACGATGATCACCCGGTCGGCGTAGCCGAGCATGATCGCCACGTCGGTCGGGCTGGACGAGCGGACCGGCCGGTTGCTGGCCTCGCCGCCGCCCAGCGTCGAACCGCCGCGCAAAGCGCCGAACAGGGTGTTCGCCAGCGACCGGCCCATCGCCTTGGCCATCAGCCGGGTGAGCAAGGTGCCGGCCGAGCCGACCAGCGTGCCGGCGACGAGCAGCAGGGTGTTCTCCAGGACGTACCCGCTGGCGGCGACGCTGAGCCCGGTGAACGCGTTCAGCAACGAGATGACGATCGGTACGTCCGCGCCGCCGACCGGCAGCACCAGCAGCACGCCGAGCGCCAGCCCGAGGACCGCCAGCGGGACGGCGGCGAGCATCGAGGGCGCGACCACCAGCCAGACCGCGCAGGCCGAGGGTGGCCACCATCGCCAGCCCGTACGCGATCGGGTAGCCGGGGAAGATCACCGGCCGGGTGGTCATCAGCTCCTGCAGCTTGAGGAACGTGATCACCGAACCGGCGAAGCTGACCGAGCCGACCACGATGGTGAACGCGGTCGCCACCAGGGTGAACACCGGCGGATGACCGGAGCGGCCGGTGATCTCGTTCAGCTCGACCAGCGCGACGATCGCGGCCGCGCCGCCGCCGACCCCGTTGAACAACGCCACCAGCTGCGGCATCTGGGTCATCTGCACCCGATAGGCCCCCAATGCGCCGACGACCGTGCCGACGGCAACCGCGATGAGGATCGGCACGACGTGGTGCAGGTGGCCCGATGCGAAGGTCACCACACAGGCGAGCACCGCGCCGGCCGCGCCCACCAGGTTGCCGCGCCGCGCGGTGCGTGGGGAGGACAGGCCTTTCAGGGCGAGGATGAACGCGACGGCGGCGAGCAGATAGCCCAGCTGCGCCCAGACGGGTGTGGTCACCGGCCGCTGCCCTGGGCGCTCGGCGGTTCGACGGCCTTCTGATCGCCGGCCGGCAGCTTCTTGCGCGGCGCGAACATCACCAGCATCCGGTCGGTCACCACGAACCCGCCGGCCATGTTGATCGCGGCCAGCACCACGGCGACCAGCGACAGCACCAGGATCGGGGTCGAGTCGGCTGACCCGGCGACCAGGATCGCACCGACCAGGATGACGCCGTGAATGGCGTTGGCCCCGGACATCAGCGGGGTGTGCAGGGTCGGCGAGACCTTCGAGATGACCTCGATGCCGACGAACACCGATAGCACGAAGATGGTCAGCCAGACCAGTGGCTCACTCACCCGACCTCACCCGACCTCTCGCCCGCACCTGCTCCGCCCTTCCCGAAACTGTCGAGTTGTGACAGCGACACGCCGGGGCCGGCTGTCGCAGCTCGACAGTTTCCGGAAGAGGGGTGAGTCAGCGGTCGACACGGGCACCAGCCTCGGCGCCCGCGGCGAGCAAGGCTTCTCGGGTCGGCTCGTGCCGCACCTCGCCGGCGTGGGTGAGGCACATCCCGGCGACGATCTCGTCGGTGAAATCCGGGTCGAACGCGCCGTCGCGGGTCATCAGCATGATCACGTTCCCGACGTTGGTCGCATACAGCCGGCTGGCCGGCGCCGGCAGCTGGCTGGCCACGTTGAAGCCGCCCCAGACCTGAGCATTCCCCATCGTCAGCACCGACCCGGCCTGCACGCCCTCGACGTTCCCGCCCGAGTCGGCGGCCAGATCCACCACGACCGAGCCAGGGCTCATCTGCTCGACCATCGCGGTGGTCACCAGCATCGGCGCCTGCCGGCCGGGTACGGCCGCGGTCGTGATCAGCGCGTCGGCGGCGGCGACGTACGGCGTCAGCAGCTCGCGCTGACGAGCTGCGCGGTCCTCGGTCATCTCCCGGGCGTACCCACCCGCGCCCTCCAGCGTCGGCAGCTCCAGCTCGATCGCGACCGCGCCCATCGACCGGATCTCCTCGGCCGCCGCTGCTCGGACGTCGTATCCCTTGACCACTGCGCCGAGCCGCTTGCAGGTCGCGATCGCCTGCAGCCCCGCGACACCGGCACCGAGCACCAGCACCTGGGCGGGCGGGATCGTGCCGGCGGCAGTCATGTTCAGCGGAAAGAACTGACGGAGCCGGCCGGCGGCGACGATGGCCGCCCGGTAGCCGGCGACCAGCGCCTGCGAGCTCAGCGCGTCCATCGACTGGGCGCGCGAGATGCGCGGGACGTACTCCATCGCGAAGGTCGTGATCTGCCGGTCCCGACGCGCGGCGACTTCGGCCAGCCGGGCGCCGGCGGGGAAGAACGAGATGGTCGCGCAACCGCTGGGCAGCAGGTCCGGCGGCAACGGCTGCACACTGGCGACCAGTTCCGCACCGGTCACCGGCGTCTCGGTGACGACCGCCCCGGCTGCCGCGAAATCGTCGTCGGCGAGCAGCGCTGCACGGCCCGCGCCGGGCTCGACGGCGACCTCGTACCCCGCCTTGACGAGCTTGCCGATCACCTCCGGGACGAGCGCCACCCGGGACTCCCCAGGCGCTACCTCGCGCACGACTGCGATCCGCACCCGCCGAACCTACCAGCGGGTGCGGGCCCGATCCGGTGGTGGCGCGCCTCAGCCGACGGTGATGGTGACGGTATGCCAGCCGGTCGCCCCGTCGGGTGCCGGCGGCGCCGAGTCGGCGGTCTGTACCTGGCCGTCGGCGTTGGTCGCCCGGACCGCGACCTGGTGGCTCCCCGGCGTGGCGTCCCAGCGATAGACCCACTGCCGCCAGGTGTCCGCGCTGGCCTCCCCGGCGAGCTGCGCCTCGTTCCAGGCGCCGTCGATGCCGACCTCGACCTTGGAGATGCCGGTGTGCTGGTCCCAGGCCACCCCGGCGACCACGACCTGACCGGCATCGACATGGCGCTTGCGCGGTACGTCGATCCGTGAGCCCGTCTTGACCGGCCCCTTCGCCGACCAGCCGAGCGGCGTCCAGTAGCCCTGGTCGGTCGCGAACGTGGTGACCTTCATCTCGCGGACCCACTTGGTGGCCGAGACGTAGCCATACAGCCCCGGTACGACCATCCGGACCGGGTAGCCGTGCTCGACCGGCAGCGGCTCGCCGTTCATGCCGACCGCCAGCAGGGCCATCCGGTTCGGGTCGGTCAGCGCGCTGAGCGGAGTGCCGGCCGTCCAGCCGTCTTCGCTGAGCGACAGCACCATGTCCGCGCCGGCCTTCGGCCGGGCCTGCGCCAACAGCTCCCGGATCGGATAACCCAGCCAGGTCGCGTTGCCGATCAGGTCGCCACCGACCTCGTTGGACACGCAGGTCAGGGTCGCCACGTGCTCGACCAGCGGCTTGGCGATCAGGTCCGACCAGCTGATCGTGACGTCCTTCTCCACCATCCCTGTGATGGTCAGCGACCAGTCCGCGGTGTCCAGTGACGGCACCTGCAAGGCGGTGTCGATCCGGTAGAAGTCGTCGTTCGGCGTGATGTACGTCGACAGTCCGTCGATGCCCAGCTCGGCCCCGCTCGGCACCGGGTCGGTCTTCACCGGGGTCGGCAGCTTCAGCCGGGAGCGGGCGTCCTGCGCGGCCCCGGCAGCGGTGGTCAGCACCCTGCCGGCGATAGCCCCGGCCGCCGACACCACGCCGAGCGCGACGAGCCAGGTGAGGAAGATCCGGCGAGCCGACTGGCGAACCTCGTCGTCCGGCATCGCGCGCCGGGGTTGCCAGCGGCGCAGCCGCTCGATCATCGCCCGGAGCAGCAGATAGCCGACCAGCAGGCCGAGCACGGTCGGCAGGACGGCCCCGATCGAGGCCTGCGCGCTGGTCAACACGGCGAGCAGCCCGATCACCGCGACGCCGCCGAAGACCGCACCTCCCGCGTACGGCCGGCGCAGCTCCAGCACCCCGGCCAGCCCACACAGGGCGATCACCCCGAGGAAGACGATGACCAGCAGGATGGGCTTGTCGGCCGTACCGAGGGTCTCCTTGCCCCAGTTGACCAGGGCCGCCGGTAAGAGATCGATGATCGCCGACCCGACGGCCGGGATCGGTGCGCCGGCCGGCGCGACGAACCAGGCGGTCAGGTCGGCGATGGCGACCCCGCTCAGTCCCGCGATCGCGCCCGACAGCCAGGCCCAGCCGCGCGGGCGGCCAGGCGCATCGTCATGAGGGGCCGTCCGCGGTCCCGGGCCGGGAGTGTCAGCCGGTCCGCCGCGGTCGGACGCGAGCTGCGTCACGTTCCCATCCTGCGTCGGCGAACGCCGCGGGGCAACGGCCCGCTCTCCCCGGTGCGGTTACCGGTCGATGACGTAGTCGATCCGGGCGGTGCTAGAACAAGTCACGACCACCGCCTCGACGAGGAGCATCGATGACCCAAGCGCCTAGCCAGACTGCCGCAGCCGACTCCGACATTTCGGCGCTGATCGGCCAGCTGACCCTGGAGGAGAAGTCGGCACTGTGCTGCGGAGCGGACTTCTGGCATACGGTCGCGGTCGAGCGGCTCGGCATCGGTTCGATCATGGTGTCCGACGGTCCGCACGGCCTGCGGGCCCAGCTGGCGGAGTCCGACCATGTCGGACTGGCCGGTAGTGAGCCGGCGACCTGTTTCCCGACGGCGTCGGCGATCGGCTCGTCGTGGGACCCGGGGCTCTATGCGTCGATCGGCGAGGCACTCGCCGCGGAGGCGCGCTCGCTCGGCGTCTCGGTGGTGCTCGGCCCCGGCATCAACATGAAGCGGTCGCCGTTGTGCGGGCGGAACTTCGAGTACCTCTCGGAGGACCCGTATCTCGCCGGTGAGCTCGCCACCGCGATGGTGCAGGGGATGCAGCAGCACGGTGTCGGGACCTCGTTGAAGCACTACGCGGCCAACAATCAGGAGGACGACCGGCTCCGGGTGAGTGCCGAGGTCGACGAACGGACCCTCCGAGAGATCTATCTGCCGGCCTTCGAGCGGGTGGTCACGGGTGCGCAGCCGTGGACGGTGATGTGCGCGTACAACAAGGTCAACGGGACGTACGCCTCCGAGCACCGCTGGCTGCTGACCGAGATCCTCCGCGACGAGTGGGGTTTCCTCGGGCTGGTCGTCTCCGACTGGGGCGCGGTCCACGACCGGGTCGCCGCGCTCCGGGCCGGCCTGGATCTGGAGATGCCGCCGAACCTCGCGGTGAGCCCGGGCGCGATCGTGGATGCGGTCCGCGCCGGCGAGCTGAGCGAGTCGGTCGTCGATCTCGCGGTCAGCCGGTTGCTCCGGCTGGTCGACAAGGCGCAGCCGGCGCTGGCCGAGCGCGAGCCGTTCGACGTGGCCGATCACCACGCGCTGGCCCGTCGGGCGGCCGGTGAGTCGATCGTGCTGCTGAAGAACGACGGCGGCCTGCTGCCGCTTCGGCCGGAGCAAGGGGCCCGGGTGGCGGTGATCGGCGAGTTCGCGCGGACGCCGCGCTATCAGGGGGCCGGATCGTCGCAGGTGAGCCCGACCCGGTTGGACGTGCCGCTGGACGAGCTGGTGGCCGCGCTCGGCCCGGAGATCGCGGTCGATTTCGCGCCCGGATTCACGATCGACGGTGCGCCCGAAGACGCCAGGTTGTCGGTGGAGGCGATCTCGGCGGCGAAGGCGGCCGACCACGTCGTGGTGTTCCTCGGACTGCCGCCCGCGGCCGAGTCGGAGGGCTACGACAGGACGCACATCCGGCTGCCCGACAGCCAGCTCAGCCTGGTCGACCAACTGGCCGGGACCGGCAAGCCGCTGATCGTCGTGCTGTCCAACGGATCGGTGGTGCAGCTGAGTGGTTTCGCCGACCGGGTCGGCGCGATCGTCGAGTGCTGGCTCTCCGGTCAGGCCGCGGGCGGGGCGATGGCCGACGTTCTCACCGGGCAGATCAACCCGTCGGGCAAGCTCGCCGAGACGGTACCGATCCGGCTGGAGGACAACCCCTCGTACCTGAACTTCCCCGGTGACACCCAGGTCGTCCGCTACGGCGAGGGCCTGTTCATCGGCTATCGGGCGTACGACGCCGCGGACCAGCAGGTGAGCTTCCCGTTCGGACACGGTTTGTCCTATACGACGTTCGAGCTGTCGGAGCTGACGGTCGAGCTGAGCGGCAAGGTCGAGGACGGCGACCTGGCGGCGGCGGTGACGCTGTCGGTGACCAACACGGGACCGATGGCCGGCGCCGAGGTCATTCAGGCGTACGTCGGAGACGTCGAGTCCGAGGCCGTCCGCCCGGACCGAGAGCTGAAGGCCTTCGCAAAGATCTGGCTGGAGCCGGGGGAGACCAGGCTGGTCGAGCTGACCTTGGACCAGCGCGCCTTCTCGTTCTGGTCGGTCCGCTGGAGCCGCTGGGCGGTCGAGGCGGGCGATTTCGAGATCGCGGTCGGTACGTCCTCCCGCGACCTGCCGCTGCGCAGTCGGGTGCACGTCCACGCCCCTTCGTTGGCCGCCCCACTGACCATGGAGTCCACTCTGCAGGAGTGGCTGGGTCACTCCCGGGTGCGACAGATCATCGCCGAGGAGGCCACCGAGATGCTGGCCGGTAACGAGGAACTGATCAAGGTCGTCGGCACCATGCCGATGAGCACCCTGGCCGCGTTCGGTCCGCTCGGACTCACCCTCGCCAAGCTGCAGGGCATCCTCGACGCGATCTGACCCCCTCTGCGTCCGAAACTGTCGAATTGAGCCAGCGATCCCCGGCGTGTCGCGGCCTCATCTCGACAGTTTCGGAAGGGCTGGGCCTCAGCCGGAGCGTGCGAACTGGCTGAGGGTGAGCTCGGCGCCCTGCGGGTCGCGGATCAGTGCCTCGCGGGTCCATGGGGTGTCGGTGCTGGCGAGAACGGCTGCGCCCAGTGAGCCGGCCAACTCCGCGGAGGCGTCTCGGTCGGCCACGGTGAAGCGGAGCTGCCAGCGGGGTGGACCGGGATCGGCCGCGATACCGGCCACGACGTCGGCGAACCCGGGCGGTGCGAACGCCTGGCGCTCGAGGATCTGCGGATCGATCGTGCTCGCCAGATGGTCTCCGTAGCCGGGCAGGCGGATCATTCCGGCGCCCTGGCCGGCGTCGACCTGCCAGCCGAACACGGTCGCGTAGAAGCCGATCGCCGCGGCCGGGTCGGGGGTCAGCAGATCGCTGAAGTTCCACGCGCCCGGCACGTTGGCCAGCTGCGCGCCGAGCCGTCGCCGGGCCTGCCACAGTCGGAACACCGCGCCGTCCGGATCGGCGCACTCGGCCCAGCGACCGCCCGGTCCGGCATCCCGGGCTGCCTGGAGGATCCGCCCGCCGGCCCCGACCACTGCTTCCGCCGTCTGGTCGGTGTCATCGGTCGCGACATACGTGTTCCAGCTCGGCGACGAGCCGTCGCCATCGGTCGCGCCGGCGACGTCGTGTCCGTCGAGGGTGGCGACCAGATAGCGACCGGGTGCGCCCGGCGGCATCACGTCGCGGAACTCCCAACCGAACAGGCGTGAGTAGAACTCCGTGGTCCGCTCCGGCTCCGGCTGCTCCAGGTCAACCCAGCTCGGCACGCCCGCCGGGTAGCGCCGCTGGTCGTTCACGATCACGCTCATGGGTCGGCTCCTCATCGTCGATGGCTGGAGCCTCGCACGCACCTCCGACAGTTCCGGGGCCACCGACCGCCTCGCACTCGGGCCGCCCTCGCTGTGCCAACCGTCCCTGACCCCAGGCAGCGGTGCGCGAAGTGGAGTGGGCAGGGCTGAGCTCAGCGCATCCGGGCACCGGCGGGGACCGGGGCACCGGCGCGAGCGGCCTCCTCCTCGTCGGAGATGGCGGCGGCGAACTGGGAGTTGTACAGCGCCCAGTAGTGGCCGCGGCTCTCCAGCAGCTCGTGGTGGTTGCCCTGCTCGACGATCGCGCCGTTCTCCATCACGAGGATCACGTCGGCATCACGGATCGTCGACAGCCGGTGGGCGATCACGAAGCTGGTGCGATCGGTCCGCAGCGCCGCCATCGCCCGCTGCACCAGAACCTCGGTCCGGGTGTCGACGGAGCTGGTCGCCTCGTCCAGGATGAGCAGCGCGGGGTCGGCGAGGAAGGCGCGCGCGATGGTCAGCAACTGCTTCTCACCGGCGCTGATGTTGCTGCCCTCTTCGTCGAGCACCGTGTCGTATCCGTCGGGCAGCGAGTGCACGAACCGGTCGACGTACGTCGCCTCGGCGGCGGCGTGGATCTCGGCCTCGGTCGCGTCCGGGCGGCCGTAGGCGATGTTGTCCCGGATGGTGCCGTTGAACAGCCAGGTGTCCTGCAGCACCATGCCGACATTGGCCCGCAGCCCGGAGCGTGGCACGGACGCGATATCCACGCCGTCCAGGGTGATCCGGCCGCCGTCCAGCTCGTAGAACCTCATGATCAGGTTCACCAGGGTGGTCTTGCCGGCGCCGGTCGGCCCGACGATGGCGACCGTGCTGCCCGGCTCGGCCACCAGCGAAAGGTCCGTGATCAACGGCTGGGCCTTCTCGTAGCTGAACGAAACGTGCTCGAATGCGATCCGGCCGCGGGTCGGCGCGAGCGCGCCGGCCTCCTCCGGCGTCTGCTCCTCGGAGTCGAGGATCTCGAACACCCGCTCCGCCGATGCGACGCCGGACTGCAGCAGATTCGCCATCGACGCGACCTGGGTGAGCGGCTGGGTGAACTGCCGGGTGTACTGGATGAAGGCCTGGACGTCGCCGAGATTCATCGTGCCGCTGGCGACCCGAAGTCCACCGGCGACCGCGATGATCACGTAGTTGAGATTCCCGATCAGCATCATCGACGGCATGATCAGACCGGAGATGAACTGGGCGGAGAAGCTGGCCTTGTACATCTCCTCGTTCTTGACCCGCAGCCGCTCCTCGACCTCGTGCTGCCGGCCGAAGACCTTCACCAGGGCGTGTCCGCTGTAGGCCTCCTCGACCTGGCCGTTGAGCTCGCCGGTGGTCTTCCACTGCTGGACGAAGTGGCCCTGCGCCCGCCTCCCGATCACCGTCGTGATCCCGACCGCGACCGGGATCGTGACCAGCGCGATCAGTGCCAGGGTCGGCGAGATCGAGAACATCATCACGGTCACGCCGATGATCGTCAGCAAGGAGGTGAGCAGCTGGCTGAGCGTCTGCTGCAGCGCCTGGGAGATGTTGTCGATGTCGTTCGTCACCCGGCTCAGCACCTCGCCGCGCGGCAGCTTGTCGAAGTACGCCAGCGGCAGCCGGTTCAGCTTCGCCTCCACCTCTTCGCGCATCCGGTAGATGGAGCGCTGGACGGCACCGTTCAGCAGATAGCCCTGCCACCACAGGAAAAGACTGGAGACCGCGTACAGCACGAGAGCGAGCAGCAGGATCTCGGCCAGCAGGTGGAAGTCGATCCCGACCCCGGGCGTCACGTTCAGCCGCTGGACCATGTTCGCGAACGTGTCCTGGCCCTGAGCCCGCAGGCTCTCCACGACCTGCTCCTTGGTCGCGCCGGGCGGCAGCTGCTTGCCTACCACGCCGGTGAAGATCACATCGGTGGCCCGACCGAGGATCTTCGGGCCGAGCACACTCATCACGATCCCGATCACGGCCAGCACGATCACCCCGACCATGACCAGCCGCTCGGGTCCGAGGTGGCCGACCAGCCTGCGCAGGGAGGGCCCGAAGCTGATCGACTTCTCCACCGCACCGGGTCCGCCGAACGGGCCGTGCCCGCGTTGCTGGGGTGCGTACTTGGGGCGCTCCGCGGACGCCCGGGTGGCCTCCGTCGCTTCCTCGGTGGTCGACGACTTGGTAGCACTCATGCTGCTGCCGCCTCCTCCGCGCTCAGTTGCGAGTCCACGATCTCTGCGTAGGTCAGGCAACTCTCCAACAGCTCCTCGTGGGTGCCACTTCCGACGATCAGTCCGTCCTCCAGCACCAGGATGGTGTCGGCGTCGGCGATCGTGGCGACCCGCTGGCCGACGATGATCACCGCCGCGTCCGTGATCTCCGACCGCAGGGCTGCCCGCAATCGGGCATCGGTCGCGACGTCGAGCGCCGAGAACGAGTCGTCGAAGATGTAGATCTCCGGTCTCTTCACCAACGCCCTGGCGATCGACAGTCGTTGTCGTTGGCCCCCGGAGACATTCGTGCCGCCCTGACTGATCGGGGCCTCGAGCTGCTCCGGCATGTCCCGGACGAAATCGTCGGCCTGGGCGATCCGTAAGGCGGTCCAGAGCTCCTCGTCGGTTGCCGCGGGATTGCCGAAGCGGAGATTGCTGGCCACCGTCCCGGAGAACAGGTACGCCCGCTGCGGAACCAGGCCGATCCGGCTCCAGAGGACCTCGGCGTCCAGGTCGCGGACCTCGACCCCGTCCACCCGGACCGAGCCGCTCGTCGCATCGAAGAGCCGGGTGATCATCGAGATCAGCGTTGTCTTGCCGGCTCCGGTGGAGCCGATGATCGCTGTGGTCCGGCCGGCGCCGGCGGTGAGCGAGATGTCTCGCAGCACCGGATGGTCCGCGCCGGGGTAGGTGAACGTCGCATTCGCGAGGTCGACGGTGCCACGCTTCGGGGTGATCGTGATCGGCGCTGCCGCGTCCGCAACGGTCGACTCGGTCTGCAGCACCTCCTGGATCCGCTCGGCGCAGACCATCGCCCGCGGTGCCAGCACCAGCAGGAAGGTCGCCATCATGACCGACATCAGGATCTGGATCATGTAGGTCAGGAACGCCGTCAGGGAACCGATCTGCATCTCGCCGGCGTCGATCCGGTGGGCGCCGAACCAGAGCACCGCGACACTGGACAGGTTGAGGATGAACATCACGATCGGGAACATCGACGCCATCAGCCGGCCGACCGAGGTCGTGGTCTGCATGACGTCGAAGTTGGCCCGCGCGAAGCGCTCGGTCTCGTACGGCTCGCGGACGAAGGCCCGGACCACCCGGATGCCGGTGATCTGCTCGCGCAGCACCCGGTTCACCGTGTCGATCCGACCCTGCAGCACCTTGAACAGCGGCCGCATCCTGGTGATGATCAGCGCCACCGCGCCGGCGAGCAGCGGCACCGCGACGGCGACCAGCCAGGACAGCCCGGCGTCCTCGCGGATGGCCATCACGATCCCGCCGATCATGGTGATCGGGGCCGATAGCAGCATGGTGCAGGACATCAGCACCAGCATCTGCACCTGCTGCACGTCATTGGTGTTGCGGGTGATCAGCGACGGTGCCCCGAACCCGTTCAGTTCGCGGGAGGAGAACGACATCACCCGGTGGAAGATCGCGCCGCGGACGTCGCGGCCGAACGCCATCGCCGCCTTCGCGCCGAAGTAGACAGCGGTCATCGAGCCGACCGCCTGGATCGCGCTGACCACCAGCATGATGCCGCCGGTGTGCCAGATGAAGTCGGTGTCGCCCTTGGCCACACCGTCATCGATGATCGAAGCGTTCAGAGCGGGCAGATAGAGGGCGGCCATGGTGCCGATCAGCGACAAGATCAACACCGCGGCAAGCAGCCGTTTGTACGGCTGCAGAAAAGTCCTCAGCGTGCGGATCAGCATCAGCGTCCTTCCATCGATCGAGTGATGCCGTGCAGGAAGATATCGGTGATCTCGTCCGGTTCCGGTTGCGGCTTGGTGCCGCAGTCACCGCGCATGATCGGGTGGCTGAGCGCGAGAACCAGCGCACTGAGCATGGTGGCGGCCCGATCCGTCGGCACCTTCAGTCGACTCGCGTCGGGAGCGAGCACCGCGACGAGCGCGCTGGTCTCCAGCGAGCGGTCGGCTCCGCCGCGCCTCGGCTCACCGCCGGGTGGCCGGAAACCGAGCACGTGGACCAGCCCGAACACGCGGTTGAGGCGCTGCTGGAGGATGGTGACCGCGCACCTGATCCGGGCGTCCAGATCGAGCGTGTCGTCGATTGCGGCCAGCGCCTGGTAGCTGGTCGTCGGGTCGAAGGCGTCGTCGATCACCGCGTCGATCAGTTCCTCCTTGGAGGCGAAGACCCGAAAGATCGTGCCTTCCGCGATCCCGGCCGCCTCAGCGATCTCGCGCGTGCTGATCTCGCGCCCGCGTTGCCGGAGCAGCGGAACGGTCGCGGTGATGATCGCCGCCCGTCGTTCGTCCGGCGGCAGCGGAGTTGCTCGTACCACGTCGACCAGCGTATGAGTGAGTGCTCACTCAGACAAGCGGGTTTCGGTCCGAGTTCGCGGTGGGCCCGACGCGCGTGCCCCCGACCTCTCGGAAACTGTCGAGTTGGTCCATCGTCCGCGGCGTGTCGGTGCCGTAACCCGACCGTTTTCCGCTCCGGTAGGGCGGCGGGGGTGGCGGTAGGGGGCGGTAGGATCCGGCGTCCGGTAGAAATGGCGTCGTGACCGACCTGGGCCCGCTCGCCGATCGTACGTTCGCCGCCGTCGTCTTCGACATGGACGGCACCCTGATCGACTCCCTGCCCGCGGTGATCCGGTCCTGGACGCGGTGGGCGGTCGAGCACGGGATCACGGCGGACGAGCTGGCCTTCCACCACGGGGTGCCGGCGGCCGGCGTGGTCGCGGCGCTGCTCCCCGAGGACCGGCACGAGAGCGCGCTGGCTCGGATCAACGAGCTCGAGCTCGCCGACGAGGATGCGATCGAACTGATGCCGGGCGCCCGGGAGGCACTCGACGCGCTCGCCTTCGCTCCCCGGGCGATCGCCACATCCTGCACCCGCCCGCTCGCCGCGGCCCGGATCCAGCTGTCCGGGATCGTGCCGCCGCCCGTCATGATCACCGCGTCTGACGTGGAACGCGGCAAGCCGAACCCGGATCCCTTCCTGGCCGCGGCCGAGGCGCTCGGGGTCGATCCCGCCAGCTGCCTGGTCGTCGAGGACGCGCCTGCGGGCGTCGAGGCCGCCCGAGCGGCCGGCTGTGCCTCGTTGGCCGTCGCGACGACCGTCGGTGCGGACGAACTGACCGCCGCCGACCTGGTGATCCCTGATCTGACCGCAGTTCGCTTCGTTCCCGGCCCCGACGGCATCCGGCTGCTCCCGGCCTGACCCGGCTGGCCCCGCCTCAGTCGGGGACGAGCTTGTCGGCGTTCTTCGGACGGTGGATGAGCTTGCCCTTGATCGCCTCGTACAACTTGGCGGCACCCAGCGGCGCGTACCTGTTCCGTTCGTCATCGGTCAGCTCGCGGGTGATCCCCGAGTAGTACGAACCCAGCCATTCCTTGTCGTCGTCGTCGGCCCCGGAGCCGCACCCCGCCGGTGGCGTCGCGATCGATCCAGAGCCGTACGAACGGGTTCTGGAACCACCCGCTGTACGCGTTCGTGACGTCGATCGCGAACTGCAGATCCGGCCTGCGGCCCCAGTTCTCCCGGCTTGTCGGGATCGGTGTGCTCGGCGTGGAGAGCCCTCGGTGAGCAGTCGATGGAAGATCTCCGGCTTGGCGGCGAGCTCTTTGTGCACGGACTCCAGGGACATGATCTTGCCGGCCAGCGACACCTTGTCGTAGGTGGACGCGGCCTTGGTCTGCCTTGAACGCGGTCCGACAGCCTGTCCGACATCGACCGTGCCTCACGGCCGGCGAGGCGGCCGAGGTGGGCCGCGCCAACAGCCGGGCGGTCGCTCGGTTCCCGGCGCTCCGTTGCAGCGCGAGGATCCGCGCCGTTGGACTGAGGACGTCGCCGGGAGCCGGATCGGGAGTCTTGGCCGGCGGTCGCCGAACCGGGGGCCGTCGTCGGGCGAGCTGCTCGGTACCGGTCATCACACCCCCAAGGTTGCTCCGCCGGTGTCGACTCAGGCTCGCGGTATTTCGGGGTGAGCGATCAGGTCAGCGGAATCCAGATCCGCATCGCGCCGGGGCCGCGGTTGCCCCAGCTGAAGTACGGAACTGCGGTCAGGGTGATCGGTTCACCCCGATCGGGCTGTGCCCCACGCACCGGCCGGTACGGCCACCACGGTTCCGCGGAACGGGTCCGGGTCCGTCCGGCGGCCCGCAGTGTCAGCACCCCGTCGAGTACGTCCGCGTCGGTCTCGGCGACGGGTTCCGAAGCCGGGTCCAGCACGAGGTCGTCCAGCCGGCGGCCACCCTGGTCGACCGACTCGAGGCAATAGACCAGCGGACCGCGCTCGATCGCGGCGGCGCCCCGGACCGCGTCCAGCCGCGGATCCCCGGCGGTGAACCGGGCTGTCATCGGCAGCTCGAGCCGGATGACGTCGCCGATCGACCAGCGCCGCGCCACGACCCACCAGCCCTCGCTCGGCGAGCCGTCGGCCGAGGCTCCGTTCACGGTCAGCGTCGCATCGTCCGCCCAGGCCGGGATCCGCAGCGCGAGCTCCCACTCGGCGTCCGGGCCAGCCATGAGCTGGATGATCACCGTGCCGTCCCACGGATAGTCCGTCGTCACCTCGAGGATCGCCTGACCGTCGGCGACCGGTGCGGAGAACCGACCGGCGACGTACGCGTGGAGGGCGATCCGGCGGTCGCCGCCCAGTAGCACGTAATGCTGCAGCGAGCCGAGCAGTCGCATCACGTTCGGCGGGCAGCACGCGCAGGCGAACCACGGCACCCGCTTGTAGTCCTGGTCCGTTCCCGCACCGAGATGATCATCGCGCACCTGGAGCGGGTTGGCGTAGATGTAGGACTGGCCGTCCAAGGACGTACCCGCCAGGAATCCGTTGTACAGCGTGCGTTCCAGCAGGTCCGCGTACTTCGCCTCACCGGTGATGATCAGCATCCGCCAGCAGAACTGGATCGAGGCGATCGCGGCACACGTCTCGCAGTAGCTGCGTTCGCTGGGCAGCTCGTACGGGTCGCCGAACGCCTCGTCGGTGTGGTGCGCGCCGATCCCACCGGTGAGGTAGGTCTTCGTGGCGACCATCTCGGTCCACAGTCGTTCGAGCGCCGCGAGCAACGCCGGATCGCCCGTCTCGGCGTACACGTCGGCCGCGCCGGCCAGCAGATAGAGCTGGCGAACCGCGTGTCCGGCGACGCCCGGAGCCTCGCGGATCGGCAGATGGTCCTGCCAGTAATGCCGGCCGAACCGGCCGTCGCCGAGCAGACCGTGGCCGCGCCGGTCGACGAAGAAGCTCGCGGTGTCCAGGTAGGCCTGCTCGCCGGTCTCCCGGTACAGCTCGACCAGCGCCGTCTCGATCTCCGGGTGACCGCAGACCCCGTCGATCTGGTCCGGCCCGGGCCCGAAGCTCGCCACCACGAGGTCGGCGATCCGGCGGGTCAGCGCCAGCAGCTCCTCGTCGGCGCTGGTCCGGTGCAGGGCGATGGCGGCCTGGATCAGATGGCCGGCGCAGTACAGCTCGTGGCCCCAAGGCAGTTGGACGAATCGTTCCCCGGGAAAGCGGACCTGGAAGTGCGAGTCGAGATAGCCGTCCGGCTGCTGGACCGCCGCCAACAGCTCCCGGGTCGTGCGCACCCAATCGCCTAGCAGACTCGCCGACTCCGCGGTCAGCTCCGGGTCGGCCAGCACCCACCCGATCGCCTCCAGCCACTTGTAGACATCGCTGTCCAGGAACGGCAACTCGTTGACGTAGTCGCCCGTGGCGAGACCGGCCGCCAGCTCCAGGTTGTGGAAGTTTCCGGCATCGTGCAGCCGGTCCCAGCCGGCCGGCACGCTCACCTGACGATTGATCCGCCGGCGCTCGTGCCAGAGCCCGCCGGTGATCTCACCGCCGTTGCCAGGGCGCAGGGCGCTGTGTGCGTGGCTGCGCGCGCGGACGGGCCCGAACGCGTCGGTTGGATTCACGATCACTCCTGTGTCGTTCGGACGTGCCGAAACCGCCCCGCGATCCGGGTCGCGAAAGCGGAGGTCCGCCGGCTAGCCGGTCTTGCGGCGGAACGTCCGCTTGGCGTCGACCGGACCGTGCGAGTGAACCGGCCCGGACCCGTCGTCGACGTGGTCCTCGCCCTGACGACCCTTCTTGGCGTCCAACGCCTCGCGGAACTTCCGCTTCGTCTCCTCGGCCGGATCGACGCTCTTGTCGTTCGCCTCAGCGCTCATGGACCCTATTGTCCATGACGGCGCCGAGGTGTCCTCGGGCACCGCCCGAGGATCAGCTCTGCGAGGGCCAGCTGCTCGGCGGCCACGATCGGTCGTCGCCGTTCCCTCCCGACTCGCCGCCGGCCGAGCTCGATGCCGGCCGGCTCAGCGTGGTCGCCTCGGCGGCCTGGTCGCGGACGGAGGCCTCCTGCTCGGTCGGTCGCCGCGGGACGGCCGAGGGAGTGGCCGCCGACGACTGATCGCCAACCGAGGCCGACACCTTCCCGGTGCGCTGCTCCGCCGCCGCCAGGTCCTCCGCTGCGTGGTCCTCCTCTGTGCGCCCCTGCTGCTGTGCGGTCTGCCGTCGAGGCCAATCCGGCCTCGGGAGCCAGCTTGACCGCGGTGCCGAACGCGGCGACCTCGCTGAGCGACTGGGTGATCTCGCTGGAGTCGTAGCCGAAGCCGATCACCGCGTCGGCTCCGGCCCCGACCGCCATGTCGATCATCTTGGTCACCGCGTCCTGCCGGGAGCGGGTGAGCATGGCGGCGTACCCGTCGATCGGGTTGCCGACCCGCAGCTCAGGCGGTAGCTCGCGGGGGCGCACCACGACTCCGACCACGTCGCCGATCACCGCGGCGACCTCCCGGCCGGGCACCGCTGCAGTGGTCGTCACGGCGATGGCCCGAGAGGGCAGCACAGGGCGCGCGACGCTGGCCGGTTGCGGCATCCAGCCGGCCGGCTGGCCCGGCTGGCCGCCGGGCGGGGGTCCGGGTTGTGGTCCCGGCTGGCCGGGTTGGGCGTACGGGGGCTGCTGGCCCGGCTGCCCCCAGGGCTGTTGGCCGAGGGCTGTCCCTGCTGTGGTTGGCCGTACGGCGGCTGCTGCTGCCCCGGCTGGGGCGGGCGAGCCGGCTGACCCCACGGCTGCTGACCCTGCTGTGGTTGGCCGTACGGTTGTTGCTGAGGCTGGCCCTGAGGCGGGCCGTACGGCGGCTGCTGGCCCGGCGGCCCATAGGGATTCTGACCCGGCTGCGGGTTCTGCCCGTACGGGTTGGGCTGCTGGCCGTAGTTGCTCATGGCGCCAACCTATCCGCGCGACCGATCCGGAGGCGGTCAGCCCAGCTGGGTCATCTCGACGGTCACGAACATCTCCGACCGGCCTCCCGCGTACGTCCCCCGGAGCGGCGCGACGTCGCCGTAGTCCCTGCCGTGCCCGACCCGGACGTAGGAATCGGAGATCCGACAGCCGAGGGTGGGGTCGTACGCCACCCAACTGCCGCACCACCACTCGATCCAGGAGTGGCTCTCACCGGTGATGGTGGTGTTCGGCCGCGACCCGCCGGGATGCAGATAGCCCGAGACGTATCGGGCGGGCAGACCGATCGAACGCAGCGCTCCGAGGGTCACGTGCGCATAGTCCTGGCACACCCCGCGGCCCTGCGCCCAGACCTCGGCCGCGCTGCTCGTGACACTCGTCGAGCCGGTCTCGTAGCTCAGCCGCTCCGCGATCTGCCGGCAGATCTCCAACGCCGCCCGGCGCGGCGGCTGCGAGCGGTGTTCGGCGCGCCAGCTCGGCCAGCTCCGGCGGCGGTGCGGTGCGCGCCTCGACGGTGAGGAATTCCGCCATCGAGTCGATCACACCGCGGTCGTCCAGCGCGGCCCAGCCGAGGTCGTTACCGGGCACCGTCCCCCCGGTGTCCCACGGCTGTTCGTCGCCGCGGGTCTCCACCACGGACTGGGCGTGCACGGTCAGCCGCTGATGCGGCTCGTGCAGCTCGAAGGTCGTCACCTGGGTGCCCCAGTAGTCGGTGAAACCGAAGCTCCAGGCATTCGGCTCGATGCCGACCCGGCTGGTCCAGACGGTCTGGTGACTGGTCGCGGCCGGCGTCATCCGCGCCTCGTTGTAGGACGAGGCGACCGCGGATGAATACCGGAAGCCGGTCTTGTGGTCGATGCTGATCCGCATCCGTCACCGCGTCCCTTCTCTGATCCAGGCCCGGGCGTCGGCCGCGGCGAAGAACGTCTGGGCGACGATCTCGGCCACCTCGGCGCAGACGTCCTGGACGTGGGTCATCTCCGCGTTGAGGTCGGCCAGGATGTCGTCGATCGGGGTGTACTCCAACCGGGCCCGGAGCCGGCCCAGCAGCTGCTGGGCCTCGCCCACGGCGAGATGACCGGGCCCGGAGCCGGAGACTCGAGAGCCCGAAACGCTGGCCAGGCAGTGCGAAGCGGCGATCAGGCCGTGCATCACCGAGCGCGGGAACCGGGCGTCGACGATCAGGAACTCGGCGGCGCCACTGTCGGAGTGCACCCCGCGGTAGGTCCGCAGGAACGCGTCGTGCCCGCCCGCCCCACGCAGCACCTGCGGCCACTGCGTCGTCCCGGTCGCCGGTGCGGCGGAGGCGACCATCCGGGACGTCATATCGGCCTGCTCCAGACTCCGGCCGAGCAGCTGATACTGCCAGCCGTCGTCGCGGACCATGGTCAGCCGGGCCAGCCCGGCGAACAGCGCGCTGCGCTCCCGGGCCCAGTCGCAGAAGCCGTGTGCCTGGGAAAGCTGCAGCCGGCCGGACGGCAGGTTGTGCCAGGTGGTGTTGATGCACTGCCAGAGATCGGCCGGGATCACCTCCCGGGCCCGCCGTGCGTTGTCCCGGGCCGCGGCCCAGGAGGCGAAGATCGAACTGGACTCGCGGGCGTCGTAGCCCAGCACCCGGACCAGATCGTCCTTGCCGGGGTTCTCGATGTCGTCGATGCCCATCAGGGCCAGCAGGTTCGCGCAGGAGTCGCTCTCCGAGGCCGGATTGCTCTCGATCATCACCCGAAGGTGGGTCTGCAGCAGCCGGGCCGTGCCGTCGGCCCGCTCGACGTAGCGGCCGATCCAGAACATCGCCTCCGCGATCCGGCTCAGCATGAGCGGCGTCCCTGCTGTTGCTGTTGCTGTTCCTGCTGGGGTTCACTCCGCCGGACGAGATCCGGGGCGAGTCCGGGTGGCCGGCTGATCACCATCGGCACCACCGGCTGGCGGGGCGGCACCGGCTTGGCCTCCGGCAGCGACATCGGCAGCCTGGTCGAGCCTCGACCTCGAGCTGGTCCGGGACCTCCGCCTCCGCCTCATCGTCGCGCGGCGGATGGTGCAGCGGCGAGCTGAGCACCCAGGTGTCCTTGCTCCCGCCGCCCTGGCTGCTGTTCACCACGAGCTCGCCCTCGGGCAGCGCGACCCGGGTCAGCCCGCCGGGCAGGACGTACACGTCGTCGCCGGTGTTCACCGCGAACGGACGCAGGTCGACGTGTCGGGGGGCGAGCGTGTCGTTGATGAAGGTCGGCACGGTGGACAGCTGGACCAACGGTTGGGCGATCCAGCCGCGCGGGTCGGCGATCACCCGCCGGCGCAATGCGTCCAGCTCGTCGCGGCTGGCGCGCGGGCCGATCACGATGCCCTTGCCGCCGGAGCCGTCGACCGGTTTGACGACCAGCTCGTCGAGCCGGTCCAGCACCTCGGTCCGGGCCTCCTCCTCCTCCAGCCGCCAGGTGTCGATGTTGCGGATGATCGGCTCTTCGTGCAGGTAGTAGCGGATCAGGTCCGGGACATAGGTGTAGATCAGCTTGTCGTCGGCCACCCCGTTGCCGATCGCGTTGGCCAGCGCCACCCCGCCCGTGCGAACCGCGTTGACGATGCCGGGCACACCGAGCATCGAGTCGCTGCGGAAGTGCACCGGGTCCATGAAGTCGTCGTCGAGCCGGCGATAGATCACGTCGACCCGTTGCAGGCCTTCGGTGGTCCGCATGTAGACCTTGCCTCGCCGGCACTCCAGGTCGCGGCCCTCGACCAGCTCGACTCCCATCGTCCGGGCCAGCAGCGTGTGCTCGAAGTAGGCGGAGTTGTAGACGCCCGGGGTCAGCACGACGACGTTCGGGTCGTCGGCGCCGGGCGGTGCCGCATTGCGCAGGGCGGTCAGCAGCCGCTGCGGGTAGCTGCCGACCGGGCGGATCCGCTGGTTGCTGAACGCGGCAGGCATCGCGGTGAGCATCGCTGTCCGGTTCGTCATCACGTACGAGACGCCGCTCGGCACCCGGACGTTGTCCTCCAGCACACGTACGTCCCCGGCGGGCGTCCGCACCAGGTCCACGCCGGCGACGTGCACCCGGACGCCGTTCGGCGGCTCGATCCCCCAGACCGCGCGGTGATAGTGGGTCGAGGAGGTGACCAGCTGGCGTGGGATGACGCCGTCGCTGATCACCCGGGCGTCGGAGTAGACGTCGGCCAGGAACTTCTCCAGCGCCTTCACCCGCTGGGCCACACCGGACTCGATCGTCTCCCACTCCGCCGAGGCGATCACCCGCGGCACCAGATCGAGGGGGAACGGTCGCTCCACGCCGCCGACGTCGAAGGTGACCCCGGCCTGGAAGTAGTTGTTCGCGAGGAACTCCGCGATCACCTTCAGCTCGTCCTTGGTGGCCCGCTCGAGCGAGCGGAAGACGGCCTGGTACGACGGCCGGACCTCACCGGACTCGTCGATCATCTCGTCGAACGCGACCCCCGGACGGTAGCTCGCCAAGACGTCCTTCATGCGGCTGACCTTACTCAGCCCGCTATTACCGGGGCGTAACACCTCAGCCCGGCGCCGCCGGCTCCCTGGCTTGGGTTGGGTCTCCGGCTCGGGCTGTCGCTGATCGACCCCGCGCGCTCCGAAACGACGTCGGGAAGCGCTTTCAAACGCGCGCGTGGTCGATTCGCGACACGACCGCCGGGCGCTTGCGTGATCTAGGCTGGCCCGGTGCCAGAGGAGAGCGTGCCGGAGCAGATCAGGATCCGGCAGGAGAAGCGGCAGCGGCTGCTCGCCGAGGGGCGCCAGCCGTTTCCGGTCGAGGTGCCGCGGACGCACACCCTGGCGCAGATCCGCGAGCGGTGGGGACAGCTCGACACCGGCGAGGAGACCACCGACGTGGTTTCGGTCACCGGCCGGGTGATCTTCGTCCGGAACACCGGCAAGCTGTGCTTTGCCACCCTCCAGGAGGGCCTGTCGCTGGAGTCCAACGGCGAGCGGCTGCAGGTGATGTTGTCCCTGGCAGAGGTCGGTGAGGAGTCGTTGGCGGCCTGGAAGGCCGATGTCGATCTCGGCGACTTCGTCTCGGTGACCGGCCGGGTGATCTCGTCCAAGCGGGGCGAGCTCTCGGTGTTCGCCGGCGATTGGGTCCTGGCCAGCAAGGCGCTGCGACCGATGCCGACGCTGCACAAGGAGCTGTCCGACGAGAGCAGGGTCCGTCGGCGCTACGCCGATCTGCTGGTGCGCGAGGCGGCCCGGGAGATGGTCCGGACCCGTGCCGCGATCACCCGGACCGTTCGCGAATCCCTGCACACGCTGGGATTCGTCGAGGTCGAGACACCGGTCCTGCAGCTCATCCACGGGGGTGCCAACGCGCGCCCGTTCAACACCCACCTGAACGCCTTCGACATCGACATGACGCTACGGATCGCGCTCGAGCTGTTTCTCAAGCGAGCGGTGGTCGGCGGTGTCGAGCAGGTGTACGAGATCGGCCGGATCTTCCGCAACGAGGGGATCGACTCCACTCACAGCGCGGAGTTCACGATGCTGGAGGTCTATCAGGCCTGGGGCGATCAACACACCATCGCAGAGGTGATCAAGACCGTTATCCTCGACGTCGCGGACCGGCTCGGCTCGCGGGTGATCGAAAGTCCGGCCGGGCTGATCGACCTCGACGGCGAGTGGCGCTGGCTGGCTGTCTATCCAGGATTGTCCGAGGCGGTCGGCGAGGAGATCACGGCGGCCACTTCGGAGGAACACCTCCGCAAGCTCGCCGATCGGCACGACGTTCCCCTCGATCCCGGCTGGGGAGCGCAGAAGATCGTGATGGAGCTGTTCGGCGAGCTGGTCGAACCGACGCTGATCCAGCCGACGTTCGTCTGCGACTATCCCCCGATCGCGCAGCCGCTGGCCCGGCCACATCGCAGTGACCCGGACCTGATCGAGGCGTGGGACCTGATCATCGGCGGCGTCGAGCGCGGCACCGGCTTCTCCGAGCTGATCGACCCGGTGATCCAGCGCGAACGACTGACCGCCCAGTCGTTGGCGGCCGCCGCCGGCGATCCCGAGGCGATGCAGCTGGACGAGGACTTCCTCGCCGCCCTGGAGTTCGGGGCGCCCCCGATGGGCGGTCTCGGGCTCGGCATCGACCGTTTGGTGATGCTGTTCACGCACGCCGGCATCCGGGAGACGATCTTGTTCCCGCTGCTCCGTCCGGAGGACTGAACGCCGGGCCTGACGTGTCAGGCGGCTATTCGACCTGCGAGGTCGAGCTGGCCTTCCAGGCCGTGGTCGGCGTGCTGAGCGGACCGACGTCGCGCGGCTCACGGCTGTAGCGACGCTGGACGTCCTGGCATGCCTCGCAGGTGGACGCCGGGATGACCCCGATCCGCATCAGATTGCCGAACAGCCAGCAGCCCGCGCAGAATCCGATCACCGACTCCATCAGTGCGAAGACGAGAACGATCGCCACCAGGAGTGCCGCCGCCATCGAGGCGCCGAAGCCGAGGCTGATGATCGCCGCCGCCCCGGTCAGGGTCAGCCCGATCGCCTGGGCGAATCGCTTGGGAGGTCCGGGCACCAGGACCGGACGACCGAGCCGGGGCGCGATCACCCGGGTGGCGAGCTGGCCGAGGATGCTGAACCGAGGGCCGCTCAGCACCCGGGCACCGAAGCCGAGAGCGATCACCACCAGCAGCCAGTCCCAGCCCGTGAGCAGGGTGAGGATGCACAGCAGCGCCACGCCGCCGGCCACGGCGCGCGCCGCCTTCTCGTTCACCGGGTTGGGAAATCCCAGCACTCTCGCAGTGCCCACGAGCCTCAGGCTAAGGGCGGATGTGCCGCCAGCCAAGGGAGCCCGTCGACCTGTGAGCTTCCTGTGATCAACTCAGGTGACCCAGGTCACGGCAGAAATAGGCCCGAGTCCCCGAACTCATGCCAGCGATAGCGGTGGTCTACAGCGGCGTCGTAGCCCTGTTGGGTGAGCTCGGATCCGGCGACAGCCTCGACCAGCAAGAGATGTGAGGCATCCGGGTCATGCCAACCGGTGATCAGTCCGCTGATCGTACGAATCGGCCGTAACGATGAGATCACGATTTCGGTCCAGCCCGTCTGCGCCCGAATGAATCCGTCTGTGTCACTGGCCGATTCGACTGCCCGAGTGGCTGTGGTGCCGACGGCGATCACCCGGCGCCCGGCTCGCCGAGCAGCATTGATCAACTCAGCGCTTTCGGCCGGGACCCGAAACCACTCGGCCAGCGGGCCCTCGCCGGCCTCTTGCGAGGAGACCGATGTGTGCAGGGTGATCGGTGCGAAACCGATCCCGGCACTCACCAGCTCGGTGACCAGTGCCGGGCTGAAGGGTCGGCCGGCACTGGGCATCTCCGCGCTCCCCGGATGCAGCGCGAACACGGTCTGATAGTCCTCGATCCGGAAGCTCTCGCGGAGATAGCCGTAGCTGATCGGGCGCGCGTGGCGGGCAAGGTAGTCCGCCAACGGACCGTCGACATCGATCTGCGCCCGCCAGAGCCGGTTCCCGGTCCCGGCCGGCGACGATCCCTCGTGTGGATAGGGCTCGAGCAGGATGACCACCCCATGGTCGGCGATGATCAACCGATCACCCGGTCGCGCATCGAGGATCGGGGCCGCCGCCTGGGGGGACGTGCGCAGCTCGAGCACCCGGTTGCCGTCGGCCAGTCGATTGGCGACGTGGACGACGACGGGCCGACCGTCCCACCGGGCGTCCAGCTGGCCCGGCACGGTGGCCGACGTGTTCACCACGAGGACGTCCCCGGCGCGCAGAAACCGGCCGAGCTGGTCGAAGCTGGTGTGGGTGATCCCACCGGGCGTAGCCACCAAGAGCCGTACGCCGTCGCGCGGCACGCCGCGCGCCTCGGGCGGTGCGTCGGCCGTGAGGTCGGCCGGGGGCGACAGCCGGGTCGTCGGTCGGACCTGCAGAACGCTCATCGCCGGCTCGCCTCCAGCTCCGCCCCGAGATGAATCAGCCCCGGACGACTCGGTTCGGGAAGATCGACGGCCCGATACCGACCGCTCGGCCGCTGCGAGCTGATCAGGTCGATCAGCTTCGGGGCCACCGCTTCCGGCGCGGGCCGGTCGCTGATGTCCTCGCCGGGAAAGGCCGCCTGATGCATCGCGGTCCGCATGTCACCGGGATCGACGGCGTAGCAGCGAATCCGGGGCTCCTCGGCGGCCAGCGTCAAGGTGAGGTGGTCGAGCGCCGACTTCGATGCGCCGTAGCCACCCCAGGTCTCGTAGTGCTCGACGGCCGCGTCGGAGGAGATGGCGATCACCACACCGTCGGGTGCGAGGATCGGCCAGGCGGCCTGGATCAAGGCCAACGGGGATGTCACGTTGACGCTCCACAGGCTGTTCAGGGTCTCCTGGTCGAGATCGCGGACCGGCGGCAGCGGACTGCGGCCGAGGGTGCTGGCGTTGTTGATCACGACGTCGATCCGGCCACCGGTCGCGCGGATCAGATCCGCGCGGTGCTCGGGATCGGTGATGTCGCCGACGATGGTGGTCAGCCGATCGCCGACGCCGAGCTCGGTGCGCAGGTCGGTCAATGGGGACTCGTGCCGGGCGTCGGTGATCACCCGCCAACCCGCGGCGAGCAGCTCGCCGACCAACGCCCGGCCGAGCCCGGCCGAGCCGCCGGTGACGATGGCGGCCGGCACGTAGTGCGGTGTCTGGTTCATGGACCCAGTATTGAACTTGAAGTGAACTTCACTTCAAGGATCCTCGGCAAGAAAGTGTGGATGCCCTTCGACAAGCTCAGGGCGCGTCGTCGGGCGTACGCGCGCGTTTCGACGGGCTCGGCCGCGTCACCCCGAGTCGCGGAGTAGGAGGCGATGCCGGACCGTCCGCCGGACGGCAGGCCCCGACGGCGGCAGATCACCGGCGCGCATGCCGAGCGCGAGCTCGGTCGCCTGCCGACCGACCTCGGCCATGTCCACCGCGAGCGTGGTGAGGCGGGGGACCATCAGTTCGCCGATGTCCAGCCCGTCGATTCCCACCACGCGTACGTCCTCGGGCACTCGTCGGCCGCGCTGCCGCAGTGCGCCCAGCACACCGATGGCGAGCAGGTCGTTGTAGACCAGGATCGCGTCCGGCTCCGGGTTCGCGTCCAGTACGTCGCCGATCGCCGCCAGATCGGTCTCGGTCGACCCGGTGGCGACCGCTGCGTACTCTCCGGGCAGACCTCGGCGGGCAAGCTCGGCGAGGAAGATCGCCGCCCGGTCCGACCGCCGGCCCGACTGCGCCTGGTCGAGCATGAGCGGGCGACGTACGCCGACGGAGACCAGGTGGTCGACAAGATCACGGAGCGCCGGCCGGACGTCCAGGCCGACCGATCCGCCCGTCGGCTGCCGGCGCGCGGGATCGATCTCGACCACCGGCAGCCCCTCGAACAGCGAGCGCTGGATCGCCGGCTCCAGCCAGAGATAGCCGATCACCGCATCGACCTGATGGGACAGGTCGCGCAGCAGGGAACGCTGATCCGCCGCATGCTTGGTGTCGCTCAGCAGCACGTTCCAGCCGGCCCGACCGGCCGCTCCTGTAACGGCGGCCGCCAACTGCGGATAGAAGGGATTGGTCAGATCGTCGAGCACCAGGCCGAGCATCCGATGATCAGCCTTGACCAGCCCACGGCCGAAGCGGGACGGCCGATAGTGCAGCTCGCGGGCGGCTCCCAGCACCCGGTCGCGGGTCTGCGCGCTGATCCCGGGCATCTCGTTCATCGCGCGGGTCACGGTCTGCCGGGAGACCCCGGCCAGCGTTGCGACGTCATTGATCGTGGCCGCGCGCCGATCAGAAGCGGACTTGTGGGTCACGCGGGGTCGCGGAGATCGAGCCAACGAACCTGTTCCGGAGAAAGCTCGATCCGGAGCGCTGCCATCGACGACGATGCCTCGGCGATGGTCCGCGGCCCGAAGAGCGGGAAGGTCGGGAAGGGCTGATGGAGCACGTACGCCAGCGCGATAGCGGTCGGCGCGACGCCGAACTCGGCGGCGAGCTTCTCTGCCCGGCGCAGTCTCTCGAAGTTGTCATCGCTGTAGTAGCAGCGGACCAGCTCGGCATCGCTGAGATCGTCCGGCTGGGCCCGTCCGGTGAAGAAGCCGCGGGCCTGCGAGGACCACGGGAAGAGCGGGATCCGGCGCTCCGCAAGCCACTGTTGGGAGGCATCGTCGGTGACGTGCTCGCATCCGGCCCACGGCACGTCGTACGCCCGAGCCAGCCCGAAGTGGTTGCTCAGCACGGAGAAGCGGTGCCGGCCGGTCCGCTCGGCGTATGCGTTGGCGGCATCGATCCGCGCCGGCGTCCAGTTCGAACCGCCGTACGCGCGCACCCGGCCGGCCCGGACCTCGGCGTCCAGCGCGTCCACGAACTCGTCCACGGCGATCTCGGGATTGTCGCGGTGCAACAGATAGAGGTCGGCGTGATCGGTGCCGAGTCGGTCCAGCGACTCGGTGAGCTGGGCCGACATCGACGCCGGATCGCAGTGCGGGGTGTGCGCGCCCTTGACGATGATCACCACCCGGTCCCGGATGCCGCGGTTCTCGATCCAGCGGCCGAGCAGTCGTTCCTGCAGGCCGTCGCCGTAGATGTAGCCGGTGTCGAAGGCGTTCCCGCCGGCGGCGAAGAAGTGGTCGAACATGGCTGACGCGTGAGCCAGCGTCTGCTGGTTGTCGCAGCCCATCACCAGCCGGGATACGGGCAGCTCGAGCGCCTCGATCGGGCCGGTCGGCATCGTGACGTCGGAGCGCACGTCCAGCGGACGGCCGGAGACCGTGGGCAGATCGATGTCGTCGGCCTCGAACGGATAGCGCAGACCGATCCGCTGCCGCCAGGTGTCCAGCACCGCGGCATTGCCGAGCGAGTCGGCAAGGCTGATCTCGGCACTCCCGCCGGCCGCGACAGCCCGGGCGAGACCCGCCGCCTCCAAGGCGTACGGCAGGTCGCCGGTGAACTCGACCACGCTCGGCTCGGCGCCGGGGCCGGCGATCGTCAGCTGCTGCCGGTCCGTCAGCGTCCACGGATCGTCAAGCCGCAGCGTGCCTCGGGATCCCTGCACGACCAGCCGCTGCGGATCGTCGACCCGAATCGCGCAACGGACCGAGGCAGTGATCCCGTCCGGGAAGTCGAGCCGGGCCACGGCCCACTCATCGACCCCGGTCGGTCCGACGGTGCCCAGAGCATCGACCGCGACCGGTTCCGCGACCGGACGGCCGATGGCGGCGCCGGCGATCGCCCGGGCGAAGGAGACGGGGTAGCCGCCCACGTCGAGGATGCCGCCGCCGGCGATCGCCGGGTCGAAGAGCCGGCCGGACCGCTCGCCGGCTCGGAACGAGAACGAGGCGTCGATCTGCAGCACGTCGCCGATCGCCCCGGCGGCGATCAGCTCGAGCACCCGGACGGTCTGCGGATGGAACCGGTACATGTACGCCTCGAGCAGGACCCGGCCCGTGGTCCGGGCCGTCTCGGCCATGGTCATCGCCGCGGCGTGGTTCGCCGCCAGCGGCTTCTCGCACAGCACGTGCTTGCCGGCCTCCAGCGCGGCGATGGCCAGCCGTGGGTGACTGGTGTGCACCGTCGAGACATAGACGGCGTCGACCGAGCCGTCGGCCAGCACGTCGGCGTATGTCCCGGTGCGTACGTCCGGGTCGAGTCCATGCTCAGCGGCGAACCGCTCCGCCCGGGCCGGGTCCGAGCTGCCGATCCCGACGAGTGACGCGCCGGGACACGCAGGCAGCTGGCCGACGAAGCGGGCGGCGATCGCACCCGGTCCGAGCACGGCCCAGCGGAGGGCGGGAACAGCGTTCGACATGAGCTCGACTCCTTCGACGGACATGGTCGTGAACGTTCACGACACCCGACAGCGTACGCCTGCCGTGAACGTTCACGGCGGCCGGGTCGCCTCGCCCGGCGTGACCCAGACCCTCGCCCCTTCCCGAAACTGTCGAGTTGGGGCATCCGCCGCCGGCGTGTCGCTGTCGCAAGTCGACAGTTTCGGAAGAACGGGGAACGGGGGATGGGGCGAGGGCGCGGCTAGGGGCGGCCGGCCTGGTCCTCCCGGTCCCGGTCCTGGTCGAGGTCGATCACGGTCAGCCCGGGGGGTGGCTTCGGTCGGCCGAGGCGGCCGAGCGCGTCGGGCGCCTCGTCCAGGGTGATGGTCCGGCCGATCAGCAGCTCGGGGCGGAGCTTGCCGCGCGCGATCAGATCCAACATGGCCGGATAGTCGACCGCCGGCATGCCGTGCGAGCCATAGATCTCCAGCTCGCGGGAGATCACGGCGTCCATCGGTACCCCGGTCATCGCGTCGTCGCCGAGCAACAGGCCGACCTGGACATGACGGCCGCGGCGACGCAGGCTGCGGATCGCGGCCGCGACCACCTCCGGGGCGCCGATCGCATCGATGCTCAGGTGGGCGCCACCGTCGGTCAGGTCGTGGATGACCGCGGCGGGGTCCGATGCGTCGGCCCGTACGGTCTCGGCAGCACCGAGCTCGGCCGCCGCGTCCAGCGCCCGGGCGGACACGTCGACGGCGATCACCCGGGCCTTGAGCGCGGTCGCGATCATCACCGCGGACAGCCCGACGCCGCCGCAGCCGAACACGGCGACGGTCTGGTCGGCGCCGATCCGGCCGTGCGTGACGAGGGCTCGGTAGGCGGTCGCGAACCGGCAGCCGAGAGCGGCGGCCGCGGTCAGCTGCACACCCTTGGGAAGTGGCACGAGATTGCTGTCCGCGGCGTCCACCACGACGTACTCGGCGAACGATCCCGGCTGGCTGAAACCGGGCTGGGTCTGGTGCGGACAGACCTGCGCCTCGCCGCGCCGGCAGTAGTCGCAGCGACCACAGCCGAGGACGAACGGCGCGGTCACCCGGTCGCCGATCCGGACCTTCTTGACCTTCGATCCGACGGCGGCGACCCGCCCGGCGAACTCGTGGCCGGGGATGTGCGGCAACTCGACCGGGTCGTGGCCCTGCCAGGCGTGCCAGTCCGATCGGCAGACCCCGGTCGCCGCCACCTCGATCAACGCACCGTTCGGCGGCGGGTCGGGCCGGGGCACCTCGCGGACCTTGGGTGTCCGGCCGTACGCCTTGTAGACCACCGCTCGCATCGTCGCGGGTGCGCTCGCCATGTCGCTCAACCCCTCGCCGGAGGGGTGGTGTCGCCGTCGGGGTCGCGCAGATCGGAGAAGTCGAAGTCGTCCTCGGTTCTGGTCCGCCGGCGCAGCCGGAATCGGGATCGTACGGTGGACGGCTTCGGCTCGTCGCCGGACTCGGGGCCCGCCTCCGATGCATCCGGCGCTTCCGGCACTTCCGGCGCGCCGGGCTCGTGACCCGCCTCTGACCCGTCGCCGGGCCGGCTGCCCGCTGCGCGCACATCCGGCCCGTCCCCGAGCTCCGGATCCGTTCCCCAGAGGTTCTCAGCGGGCTCCGGAAGCGGGACTTCCTGATCGGCGCCGATGTCGGAGTTTCCTTCGGTCGTCTGGGTCGTCTGGGCCGTCTGGGCCGTCTGGGTCGTCTGGGCGGCGTCGGGCTCGGTGTCCAGCGTCTCGAGATCCGACGTGTCCCGGGAGCGCTCGGTCGCCGGAGCGGCTCGCTGGGTCCGTGAGGATGTCCCCCCGCGGGCCGCGGCCAGGGCGGCGCGGCGGCGCGGACCGCTGGCCCGGACCACCGCTACCCCGATCGCCGTGGTCAGCGGAACGGCCAGTACCAGTCCGATCGAACCGACCAGGGTTCTGATCACTTCGCCGGCGAACTGCTCGGTCTGCACCACCTGGAGCAGCGGCCGGTCATAGATCGCGATCAGCAGCAGCACCGGCAGCACAGCACCCGCAGTCGCGAAGGCGATCGTGTACACCGTCGAGGCGATGTGATCCCGGCCGATCCGCATCGCCCGAGAAAAGAGCCGGCGCTGATCGGGATCGGTGTCGGCCAGCTCCCAGACCGCGGAGGCCTGCGTGATCGTCACGTCGTTCAGCACGCCGAGACCGGCCACGATGATCCCGCAGACGACGACCGAGGTCAGCTGCAGATCGGGAGCGGCCGCGGACAGCACGTAGTCGTCCTCCGACGACACGCCGGTCAGATGGCCCCAGCGGGTCGCCCCCCAACCCAACGCGGCCACCATCACCAACCCGGACAGCGTGCCGAGCAGGGCAGTGGTGGTGCGGGCGGAGAAGCCGTGGGCGGCATACAGCGCGACGAACATGATCGACGACGAGCCGATCAGTCCGACCGCGATCGGGTTGGTCCCGACCACCAGCGCCGGGAACATGAACTCGATCATGATGAAGCCGGCGAACCCCAGACCGAGCAGCGCGGCGAAGCCACGCCATCGGGCGACCGCGATCACCGCGATCGCGAAGAGGATCGCGATCACGGCCAGTGGGGAACTGCGTTCGAAATCGGAGAACTGGTACTGCGCCGGCTGGCCTCCGGTCGGCGGAATCCGAACCAGGACGACCTTCTGGCCCGGCTGAACGCCGGACGAGACGATCGGCTCGGTCAGCGGTATGCCTTGCACCTGTTGGCCCTTGTCGGGTCCGTCGAGGACCTGGACGGAGATGTTGGCGCAGCCCGCGGTCGACTTGTCCGGTGTCGAGCCGGCGAGACCGTCGCAGGAGATCGGGGTGACCGTGGTGACCCGACCGGTCGGATAGGTCACTCCCGGCACGCTGTAGCCGGCCACGTCGGAGTTGATGTGGCTCTTGACGTCGTGTGGCCATAGCGCGATCAGTCCGACCGCCGTCCAGATCGCGAGCGGGATCAGGACGATCACCATGATCCGAAGCGCACGCCGGTGCCGGGCCAGCTCGGCGGCCGACAACTCGGTGTCGCTGATGTGCGTATGGGTCAACGTTCTCCGCCTACTGTTGTGCCTCGTGAGCCCATCGAGGTGGACAGGAGGCCACGGTCCGAACCCATTGAACCCGATATCCGGGAGCGTGGCGGACCTGCCGACACCCGATGAGCCAGCCGACCCGACGCCGGCGGCCGAAGGAGCCGCCGCCGGGACATCGCGTCGCGGTCGACGCCCGGGCTTGATCGCGGTCGTCGCCGGGGCCGTGGTCGGGGTTGTCGGGGTCGCCGCCATCGGCATCCAAGCCCTTGATCAGGTCGGGCCGGTCCGGGCGGCCGCGGCGGGGCCGGTCGTCCGCCCGGGATCGACCGCCCGTCCGTCGCCGGCCGCCGGTCGGCCCGCCGTCTCCGGCCACACCGATCAGACCGCCGCCGGCGAGACCCATTCACCGGTGCTCGGCGCGGTCACGGCGATCGAGGTACCGAGTCACGGGCCGGGGACGTACCGGACGGCGAAGCTGAACCTGCCCGCGCCGCCGGGTCACGGCCGGGTGGTCCGTTTCGACGTCCGGATCGAGCGTGGCCTGGACCTCGAGCCGGACGAGGTGGCCCGCAACATCGCCGGCACCCTGGCGGATCCACACTCGTGGCGGACCACGGACCACGTCAGGTTCCAGCTGGTGTCGAATCCGCGCCGGGCCCGGCTGCACGCGTACGTCGTCACGCCCGGCACCACCGATCGACTGTGCTATCCCTGGCTGACCCGGGGAGCCGTCTCGTGCCAGAACGGCAACCGGGTCGTGCTGAATGCGAAGCGGTGGGTGCACGGGGCGAAGGCCTACGGCTCGGATCTCGTGGGCTACCGGGAATACCTGGTGAACCACGAGTTCGGTCATTCGCTCGGCTACAACCACGTCCACTGCCCGGGCAAGGGACGCCCTGCGCCGGTGATGATGCAGCAGACCAAGGGCCTCGACGGCTGCCGGCCGAATCCGTGGCCCGCCGTGGGCCGCCGATGACCGGGGCGGACTCTGTGCGGTTGCGCTCGATGCCGCTGGCTACGGCGACCGCGTTGTTGGGCGGCGATCCGATCTCCGACGACGGACCGCCGTGGCATCCGGACTATCCGCTGGCCGACACGCTCGTCGGTCTGCGAATGCTGACCGACGCCCACCGCTTCGCGGGCTGGGACGGCTCTGCGCTCCCGAGGTGGTGGATCCATCAGATCGTCGCGGACGGTGTGGTCGTCGGCGACATCGGTTTCCACGGCCCGGCGTCGGAGGACGGCATCGTCGAGATCGGGTACGCCCTCGTGGAGGCCGTGCATGGTCGGGGGATCGCCACCGCGGCGTGTGCCGAGGTGCTCGAGGTGGCCTGGACCGACGGCGCCCGGACGGTGATCGCCGAGACCGAGCCCGACAACGTCGCCTCACGGCGGGTGCTGATCAGATGTGGCTTCGTGCCGCGGCCCGACGGAGTCTTCGAGGTACGTCGGTGAGCACCTCCGGTGGGAGCGACCGGGTGCTGCGACTCGACGGACCGACGAGTCTGTCTGCGGCCCTGACGCTGCAGCGCCGCGGACCCGGCGACCCGACGCACCGCCGGCACGGCCAGCTGTGGTTTCGGGCCACCCGGACACCGGCCGGCCCGGCGCTGCTGAAGCTGCTGCTGGCCGGTGACGTGGTGAGCGCCCGGGCCTGGGGTGAGGGCGCGGAGTGGGCGCTCGACCAGCTACCGCGGCTGGCCGGAGCCGATGACGAGACGGCGAGGGAGTTCCGGCCGCTGCCCGAGCACCAGCCGCTGGTCGCAGCCCATCGCCGCTGGCCGACGTTCCGGGTCGGGGCCACCGGTGCCGCGTTCGAGGCGCTCGCGCCGGCTTGTATCGAGCAGGTCGTGACCGGCAAGGAGGCGTTCCGGGCCTGGCGGCTGCTGGTCACCCAGTTCGGCGAGCCGGCGCCAGGACCGGCGCAGGACCCGGACTCGCCGGCGTACGGGATGCGGATTCCGCCGACCCCGGAGGTCTGGACGCGGGTGCCCAGCTGGACGTTCCTGGCGGCCGGGGTCGAGGAGCGCCGGAGCCGGACCCTGGTCCGCGGCGCACAGCGGGCGGCGGCCATCGAGCGGACGCTGGCCGGATCGGCGGAGCAGGCCGATCGGGCGTTGCGCAGCATTCCCGGGGTCGGGCACTGGACGTCGGCGGAGGTCCGTCAGCGGGCCCACGGCGATCCCGATGCCTGGAGCATCGGCGACTATCACGTGGGCAAGCACATCACGTACGCGCTGACCGGGGAGGCGCTGGACGACGACGCCTGCCTGGCGATGATCGAGCCGTACCGCGGGCACCGCTTCCGGGTCCAGTCGCTGTTGATGATGAGTGTCCCCGGGCCGCCCCGCCGAGGTCCTCGGATGACATTGCCGACCCACACCCCGTACGCCACCCGCGGCAAGTCCTGACCCTCTTGTCCTTGCCTTGCCCCTTCCGGAAACTGTCGAGCTGCGACATCGACACGCCGGCGGCGGGTGCCCCAACTCGACAGTTTCCGGGGGTGGCGGAGGGGCGGACGGGTGCGGAGGTCAGGGGCCGGCGGCGGGGATCCGGCCGGTGGTCTCGACCGACCGTTGCTCCAGACCCTCCAGGGTGGTGGATCCCGGTAGCGACAGGGTGAACTCGGCGCCACCCTGGGCCGACCGGCCGGCCGTCACCCAGCCACCGTGCCGCTCGACGGTGCGCGCCACGATGGACAGCCCGAGCCCCGTGCCGGGCGTGTTCCGGGCGGTGTCGGCGCGGTAGAACCGATCGAAGATGTACGGCAGATCCGCCTCGTTGATCCCCGGCCCCTGATCGGCCACCCGGAGCCGGTCGCCCTCCAGCTGGACCCGGACCACCCCGCCGGGCGGGCTCCACTTCACCGCGTTGTCCAGCAGGTTGGTGACCGCCCGCTCCAGGGTGTCGGACTCGCCGACGACGTACAGCGGGTTCAGCTCGACGTCGAAGGTCAACCCCGGCCCGCGCAGCCGGACCCGGTCCAGGGCGGCGTTGACCACGTCGCGGAAGTCGATCGGCTCCGGCGCCGCGGCTACCTCTTCGTCCCGCGCCAGCTGGACCAGGTCACCGATCAGGCTGGTGAACTCGACCAGCTGGGCGGACACGTCGTGGAGGATCTCGACCCGGTCCTCGGGCCGCAGCATCCCGGTCCGGGCGTCCGCGCCGAGCAGCTCGATGTTGGTCCGCAGGCTGGTCAACGGAGTCCGCAGCTCGTGGCCCGCGTCGGCGATCAGCTGTTTCTGCCGGTCCCGCGACGAGCCGAGCGAGGTCAGCATCCGGTTGAACGCCTCGGCCAGCTTGCTCAGCTCGTCGTTGCCGGTGACCGGGATCGGCGCCAGGTCGTCGGTCACTGCGATGTGCTCGACCGCGGCGGACAGCTCGCGGACCGGTCGCAGGCCGGACCGGGCGACGGCGGCGCCGGCGACCGCGGCCAGCGCCACGCCGGCGCCGCCGAAGACGATCAGCACCAGCCAGAACGTGCTGAGGATCCGGTTCGTCGCCTCCAGCGGCCGGCCGAGCACCATCGCGTAGTTGCCGAGCTCGGTGATCGGCACGGCCACGATCCGGTACGGCGTGCCGTCTGTCGCGTACCCGTTGCGGGCCGAGTAGCCCTGCTGGGTCTTGGCGATCGCCACCTCGTCCTCGCCGAGCACCAGGTGCGCCCGCTCGTCGGGGACGTAGAAGATCGTGCCGTCGGAACGGACCGCCGCGGCGCTGATGTTGCCGGCGCGGAGTGCACCCTCGGTGAGTCCGCTCAGGCTGCGGATGTCCTGCGCGGTCGGGCCGGCCAGCGACGTCGCGGTCTCCACCATCTCCCGGTCCAGCGCGCGGTACAGCGAATAGCGCAGGGTGACATAGCCGGCCACGCTCGTCCCGGCGACCGCCAGCGCGACGGCGATCGCGGTCAGGTACGCGACCCGGCGCTGCAGCGGCAACGAGCGTTGGGCACGCTGCAGCCCGGCGATCAGCTCCGCGAACCAGGCTCTGATCCGGGCGACCAGGCCGGGCCGCCGCCCGCCGCCGTTCTCGGTGTCCGCCTCGCCGTTCGGCTCATGGCCGAGGGCCTCGGGCTGGCCGTCGGACTGGGTCCGATCGTCGACGGTCATGAACGGAGTCTCTCGTGACGAACGAGCGCGATGTGACGAACGAGCGAGATGTGACGAAGCTCAGGACCCGGAGCGCGGAGCGCGACCGATGACACGGTCATGGCTACGGCGGAGTCTCGCGGAGGACGTACCCGACTCCGCGGACGGTGTGGATCAGCCGCGGTTCGCCGTCGGCCTCGGTCTTGCGGCGCAGATAGCCGATGTAGACCTCGAGGCTGTTCGCGGTCGTCGGGAAGTCGAAGCCCCAGACCTCGTTCAGCAGCCAGCTGCGATCGAGCACCCGGCGCGGGTGCTCCATGAACGCCTCGAGCAGCGCGAACTCGGTCCGGGTCAGGTTGATCGCCCGGCTGCCCCGCAACACCTCACGGGTATGGGTGTTCAGCACCAGGTCGGAGAACGTCAGGCTGTACGTCGACGGGTCCGCCGAGTCCGCCACCGTGCCCGCCCGGCGGACCAGGGCGCGCAGCCGGGCCAGCAGCTCGTCGAGCGCGAACGGCTTGGCCATGTAGTCGTCGCCGCCGGCATCGAGCCCGTCCACCCGGTCGCCGACCGCGTCCCGAGCGGTCAGCACCAGGATCGGTACGTCGTTGCCCGCGGCCCGCAGCATCCGGGTCGTCTCCAGGCCGTCCAGCCGCGGCATCATGACGTCCATCACCACGGCATCGGGACGAGCGGCGGCGAGCCTGGCCAGGGCGTACATCCCGTCTTCGGCGGTGCTGACCTCGTACCCGTTGTATTCCAGCGAGCGTTTCAACGAGTCCCGTACGGCCTGATCATCGTCGACGACAAGGATGTGCATGCCCCCAAGACTGCCATCCCCCCGAGTTGTCAGAACGTCAACGGGCCCGGACCCGTTGACGTTCTGACAACTCACGTGGATTGCTGGACAGCAATATTGCCCACTGGCTATGATCGCTGGTCATGGGCGCGGCCGTGTTCGAGGTAGTGGTGGAGCCACACCGTCGGGCGATCCTGGACGCCCTGCGCGAGGGAGACCGCTCGGTGAGCGAGCTCGTCCCGCTGCTCCAGCTCGCGCAGCCGACGGTGTCGAAGCACCTCAAGGCGCTCCGCGAGGCCGGACTGGTGACCGTCCGCCCACAGGCGCAGCGGCGCTACTACCGGCTGCGGTCGGAGCCGTTGCGGGAGCTGGACACCTGGCTCCGGCCCTATCGAGAGGCCTGGGCGGACCGGTTGGACGAGCTCGGTCGACACCTCGACGCCCAGGCAGACCTGGATGTGCAGGCAGAGCAAGAACACTCGAGCCACGAGGAGGAGATCGGATGAGCGAGCGAGATCTGGGCCGGATCGTCTACGACGGTGACCTGGTCGGCGTCCGGTTCGTGCGGCACTATCCCCATCCCATCCAGCGGGTCTGGCGGGCGATCACCGAGTCCGACCAGCTGCGGGCCTGGTTCCCCTGCGACATCGTCGGGAAGCGGGCCGAGGGTGCGGAGATCGCCTGCGAGTTCTGGCCGGCGCATGTGGCGAAATACTCGATCCCGGAGCCGGTGATGACCGGTGAGATCCAGGTCTGGGAGCCGCCACGAATCTTCCAGTGGACCTGGGGCGGCGACGTCCTGCGTTTCGAGCTGGAGCCGGTCGCGATCGTCGAGACCACTCTGACGTTCACCAGCTGGCTGGTCGAGACCCGCGCCGAGGGTGCCGCCAATACCGCGGCCGGCTACCACGTCTGTCTGACCGCACTCGAGGCGCTGCTCGACGGCCGGCCGATCTCGATCACCGACTCCGACGACCTGGTGCAGGAGTTGGAGGCGGCCTACGCCGGCCCATTCTGACCGGACAAGGGTTCGGTCCCGGCGCCCGACCGACCCTCCGTGGTCTGGATCAGAAAACGGTACGTCTACGCCGGCGCGGCCTCGTCCGGCCCCGGGGAGTGGCTTACGTCTTCGGCCTCGACCGCGACCACGGTCGCTGCAGGTGCCGATCTCTCCCAGAGCACAGCGCCGACACAGGCGATCAGGACCCAGCTGATCCCGATCACCCCGCACCAGGTGATGATCGCCATGGCGACGCCGATGGGCCCGAAACCGGTCCAGCCGGCCAGCATCGGCGGGAAGGCCAGCCGCAGGCCGATCGGCAGGAGTACGCCCTGGACCGCCACCCCGGCGAGTCCGGCGATCAGCAGGAATCGCTTGCCCCGCCAGCCCTCCCGGACCAGGAGCGCCGGTGTCGCCGACCAGAACAGCCAGATCGGCACGAGTGACAGCGCGGCCAGCCCGATCTGCTCGACGACGCCATGGTCACCGCTGAAGGCGATCCGGTCGCGGATCGTGATGGTGAGCATGTAGAGCAGGAACCACACCGTGCCGCGCCAGAGCCGATGCCCGAACCCCAGCTGCTCACGCCGCCAGGCCTTGGCGAAGATGGCCGCAACGCTGACCGCCATCGGGATGCCCCAGACCAAGAAGCCGGCCAGTCCGATCACCGACCAGGACGAGTGGAGACCGTTCGCGGTCCCGAACGCCGCTCGTACGGCCTGTGAGGTAGACCCGCTCAGTCCCGCCTCGCGGTCGAACAGAGTGCCGACGTTCACGTTGTCGGCGAAGCCGCTGGCGTGGCTGAAGCTGATGATGATCAACGGCAGAACGGTGGTGAACAGGGTGACCGACAACACGACGGACTGGTTGCCGCCGTCGACCTCGTTGAAGCGCTGGCCGATGGCGACGAAGAAGGCCACCTGCCGGCGCTGGGTCAGCGCGGCCAGGCGCCGATTGACCCCGTCGAGCCTCGACGGACGCCCTTCGGGCGGTGCGGCTGCCTCCGCATCGCCCTCCGCCTGCTCGCCTGCCTCCGCCATGCTCCACTCCCCGGGACGGCTGATCGCCCGATGTGGACATCAAACCGCGGGAGCGCCCCGGAGAAAAGTCCGGCGATCTCAACTCACACGGAACGGGTGATCAGCGAGACGAGCGAACCGAAGATCGCCGGCCGGTCGGTGTGCCGGTCGCCGAGCAGATCGAGCACCTGGAGGTGATCGTGGGTTGCGGCCAGCAGCCGGACGGCGTGATCCACCGGAACGGTCAGCTCCAGCCCGGCGTGGGAGACCGCGTCTCGCACCAGACCGGCGATCTGTTCCATGCAGTCGTCGAAGAAGTCCAGATACGGCTCGCGCAGTTCCGGTTCACGGGCCGCGTGCAGTAACAGTTCCCGATCGGCCAGCACCACCTCGCGTGGCTCCTCGCCGCCCCACAGCTCGAAGGCGGTGAGCGCGATCGCCAGCAGTTCCTCCGGCGGGAGGTCGCCGGCCGCTTTCATCGTGGCGACCGCTCGCTCGGCTGCCGCGTACTGGGTCTCGACCCGCTGCCGGATCATCGCCAGCACCAGCTCCGACTTGTCGGCGAAGTTGGAGTAGAACGCGCCGCGGGTGAAACCGGCGGCTTCACAGATCTCCTCGACGCTGGCGCCGGGGATGCCACGCTCGGCGAACACTGTGCGGGCCGCGACCATCAGCCGATCCCGGGTGAGGGCACGTCGCGCGCTGACCGGTGCGCCGGCGGTAGTGGTCTGGCTCACCCTGGCTCCTCGGTCATCTTGGGTCCCGGTCTCGATACAGTACTGTATCGGATACAGATCTGTATCCGATGACACTCCCGGAGGGCGAAGCGGTTGTCTTCCTTCTTGTACGGCCTGGCCCGGTCCGCGTACCGCCGGCGCGGTGTCGTCCTGGCCATCTGGCTGACCGTCGCCGTGCTGGTGGGCGCCTTCGCCGCCGTCGCGGCCGACAAGTTCCAGGAGAACTTCAGCCTGCCGGGCACCGAGTCCCAGGCCGCCCTCGACACGCTGAAGCGGACGTTCCCCCAGTCGGTGGGCACCACCGCCCAGGTGGTGATCGTCGCGCCCGAGGGGAAAACGGTCCGCGACGCCGACGTCAAGCAGCAGATCCTGGACAGCGGCAAGAGGTTCGAGAAGATCAACCAGGTCGACGGCGTGACCACACCGTTCGACAAGTACGCCAAGGACCAGATCTCCGACGACGGCAGCGCCGGCATCATGACGGTCCGGCTGAGCGCCGGGCAAGGCGAGATCAAGGACACCACGTACGACGCCATGGAGGCCGAGACCGCCGCGCTGCAGAAGGCCATTCCCGGGTCGACGACGTCGATCGGCGGCGAGGCGTACAGCAACAACACGCCCGGACTGAGCCTCGTCGAGGGCCTCGGCGTGGTGATCGCGCTGTTCGTGCTTGCTGATCACCCTCGGCTCGCTGCGGGCTGCTGGCATGCCCTTGCTGACGGCGCTGCTGGGCGTCGGGATCACGACCGCACTGATCTTCGCCGCGACCGGCTTCACCACCGTGTCATCGACCACACCGTTGCTGTCCCTGATGCTCGGTCTCGCGGTCGGCATCGACTACGCGCTGTTCATCGTGTCCCGGCACCGTGATCAACTGGCCGCGGGGCTGGAGCCCGAGGAGTCGGTCGCCCGGGCCGTCGCGACGGCCGGCTCTGCGGTGATCTTTGCCGGGCTGACGGTGATGGTCGCACTCGCCGGCCTCGCCGTGGCCGGTATTCCCTTCCTCACCACGATGGGTGTGGCCGCGGCCGTCGGGGTCGCCATCGCGGTGACGATCGCCATCACCTTGCTGCCTGCCCTGCTCGGCTTCGCCGGCGCCAAGCTCACCCCGAAGAAGGCACGCAAGAAGGCGGAAGCCCCGCGACCGGCTCAGCGGACGGTGTCGGGGCACGAGTCGGAGGACGAGATCCTGGGGCTGACGCATGAGGCAGCGAAGGGAGAACCGCCCGCGTCCCCGAAGCGGAAGCGGCTCGGCTGGCAGCGCCGCTGGGTGGCGATCGCGACCAAGGTGCCGGCCCTGACCATCGCGGTCGTGGTGTTGGGGCTGGGCCTGATGGCCCTGCCCGCCAAGGATCTGGAGCTCGCCCTGCCGTCGAACCGGACGGCCGACCCGGGCAGTCCCGCCCGGGTCACGTACGACCTGATCGACGAGCACTTCGGGGTCGGCTACAACGGCCCGCTGGTGGTCGCCGCGACGATCGTCACCAGCAACGACCCGCTGGGCGTGATGGACGGCATCGCCGACGACATCAAGAAGATGCCCGGCGTGGCGAAGGTGCCGCTGGCGACGCCGAACGAGGACGCCAGCATGGGCATCGTCCAGGTGGTGCCGACCACCGGTCCGGACGACCCGGCCACCAAGGACCTGGTGAAGCGGCTGCGGGCGATGGAGCCGCACTGGCAGCAGGAGTACGGGGTGCCGACCGCGGTCACCGGCTTCACCGCGGTGGCGATCGACATCTCCGACCAGCTCGGTTCGGCCCTGCTCCCGTTCGGCATCCTGGTGGTGGGCATCTCGCTGCTCCTGCTGACCATGGTCTTCCGCTCGATCGCGGTGCCGATCAAGGCGACCATCGGTTATCTGCTGAGTGTCGGAGCGGCGTTCGGGGCGACGGCGATGGTCTTCGGGTACGGCTGGGGATCGCAGATCTTCAACGTCGCCCAGACCGGTCCGGTGATCAGCTTCCTGCCGATCCTGCTGATGGGCATCCTGTTCGGTCTGGCGATGGACTACGAGCTGTTCCTGGTCTCCCGGATCCGCGAGGAGTACGTGCACGGGGACTCCGCGAAGGCCGCCATCTCGGACGGGTTCGCCGCGTCCGCGCGCGTCGTGGTGGCCGCCGCGATCATCATGTTCTCGGTGTTCGCCGCGTTCGTGCCGGAGGGCGAGGGGCCGATCAAGACCATCGCGTTCGGGCTTGCGGTCGGCGTCTTCGTGGACGCGTTCATCGTCCGGATGACCTTCGTCCCCGCCGTTCTGGCGGTGCTCGATCGGTCGGCCTGGTGGCTGCCGCGCTGGCTGGACAAGATCCTGCCGACGTTCGACGTCGAGGGCGAAGGGCTCGCCCACCAGCTGGCACTCCGGGACTGGCCATCGCCGGACGATGATCATCTCGTGCTGGCCGAGGGCATCCGGGTGGCCGGCACCGAGCACGAGCTGGCAGTCGCGGTCCGTCCCGGCCAGGTACTGGTGATCGACGGCCAGGTCGGGGCCGGGAAGAGCGCCTTGTTGCTGACCCTCGCCGGCCGGATGAAGCTGCGCGGCGGCCGGGGAGATCGAGCCCGGGTGAAGATCGCCGGGCTGGTCCTGCCGCAGCAGTCCTCGGCCGTCCGCCGATGTACCGCCGCGATCGACTGCGTCCGGACGCAGGAGCCGGCGGCCGAGCTCGCCGTGATCGACAAGGCGAAACCGGCGGTGATCTTCATCGATCACGCCGACGTGCTGGAACGCGGGGACGACACCGCCGCCCTTGCCGCGTTGATCGAGCGGACGGTCGCCGACGGGCGCGCCGTGGTGCTGACCGCGCGCGACCGGGCGCTGGTCGAGGACCGGATCAACCGGCCATATCGGTATCTGAGTCTCGGCGCCGTGCCGGATCTCGCCGACGCCCGAATCTAGAAACTCAAGGGGATCCGATAGAGATGTTCAGACTCGAACGCGCCCAGGCCCGAGGTCGGGTCGGCTGGCTCACCCTGCTGGGACTGGTGCTGATCCCGTTGCTGGTCGCGGGTGGATTCCTGTGGGCGACCTGGAACTCATCCGACCGGCTGGACCGGGTCCAGGCCGCGATCGTCAACAACGACGACGGGGTGAAGCTGAACGGCCAGTTCGTACCGCTCGGCCGGCAGCTCGCCGGCGGTCTGGTCAAGGGCGAGGACGGGGTGCAGAACTTCGACTGGGTGCTCACCGACGACGCCGACGCGAAGTCCGGCATGGAGTCGGGGGAGTACGCGGCGGTCGTCACCATCCCGAAGGAGTTCTCCAAGCAGGCAACGTCGTTCTCCAAGAGCGACAGCAGTCAGATCGAGCCGGCCACCATCGACGTTCAGGTGTCCCAGATCCGTGGCATCGCCGACGGTGTGGTCGCCCAGTTCATCACCGCCGCGGCGACGAGCACGCTGAACAACGAGCTGACCAAGCAGTATCTCGACAACATCTACATCGGCTTCAACGACACCGGCAAGCAGTTCCAGACAGTGGCCGACGGCGCGCGGAAGCTCGCCGACGGTGCGACCCAGCTGTCGGGTGGGCTGGACAAGACCTCGGACGGGACGACGCAGCTGGCCGACGGTCTCGGGCAGCTCTCCACCGGGGCCACCAAGCTGTCGTCCGGCGTGAGTCAATACACCGGCGGCGTTTCGCAGCTGTCCAGCGGTCTGGGCAAGCTGTCCGACGGGACGAAGAACCTCCCGTCGCAGGTCGGTCAGCTCGCCGACGGCGCCGGCCAGGCAGCCGACGGAGCTGACAAGCTCAGCGCCGGCGGGAAGCAGCTCGATGCCGGAGCCGACAAGCTGGTCACCGGAGCGGACGGTGTGCTCTCGGCGGTGACCCTGGTCCGGGACGGTGGCAAGGCCGGAAGGGTCGAGGTGCCCGGCACCGCGAAGGTCGCCTCGGAGTCGGTGGACGTCGCGAAGGGAGTCGGTACGGTTGCCGGCACGATGGGCGCGATCGCCAAGGGGGATGTGCCTCCGGCGCAGGTAGGTCTGGGCTGCCCGACCGGCTTCACCGCCGATCAGTGCGTGGCGTGGGACGCCGCCGTGCAGGCCACCGCGGGATCGGCTGCTGCGCAGCTGGCGGAGCCGGCTGGGCAGGCCGTCGATCTGGCCAGGGCGGCTGGCATCACGAACGGCGTGCTGAATGCCGCGATCGAGGGAACCGAGAAGACGCCGACGACCGAGAAGACCGAGGGCCTGAAGGACTTCCCAGCCGGCGTGCGGAAGTTCGCCGGCGGACTGAAGACGTACACCGGCGGTGTCACGTCTCTGTCGACCGGCCTGGGCAAGCTGGCGAGCGGGACCGATCAGCTGGCGGCCGGCATGAAGCCGCTGGCGAGCGGGATCGGGTCGGCCGCGAGCGGTGCGGCCCAGCTGGCCGCCGGCGGGCCGCAGCTGGCGTCCGGGACCAGTCAGCTGTCCGACGGCGCGTCGCAGTCCGCGAGCGGCGCGCAACAGCTGAGTGCCGGTGTGGTGAAGCTGGCCGACGGCGGCGACAAGCTCGCCGACGGTTCCACCAAGCTGGCCGACGGGCTGGCCAAGGGCGCGAAGCAGATCCCGACGTACGACGCGGCCGAGCGGACCGCCCTGTCGACGGTGGTCGCGACCCCGGTGGACCAGGCACGGCCGGCGTCGCTGTTCGCCGACATCGCCAACACAACGTTCCTGTCCGTGCTGGCGCTCTGGCTCGGCGGGCTGGCCAGCTTCCTCATCCTGCGGGCCGTACCCTCCCGCGTGCTCACCTCGTCGAAGCCGTCCTGGCGACTCGCAGCGGACGCGCTACTGCCGGCGGCCGGGATCGGGGTGATCCAGGCGGTCGCGTTGGGCGTCACTCTCCAGTGGCTGCTCGACCTGACGGTGCGCCAGACGCTGGAGCTTTCCCTGCTGCTGGTCCTGGCCTCGCTCGCCTTCGTGGCGATCAACCATGCGCTGGTCGGCTGGCTCGGTGGCGTCGGCCGGTTCGTCTCGGTCGTGGTCGGGGTGCTGTTCGCGGCCGCTGCGATCACCGACGCCGTACCCAAGGCACTGTCCTCGATCGTGCCGTTCCTGCCGCCGAGCCCGGCGCTCGAGGGAGCACGGGCGATCGCCAGCGGCGGCACGGGCGCGCTGGGGACCGGCGGGTTGCTGTTCATCTGGCTGGTGGTCGGGCGTCGCGGCCGGGGTGCTCGCCGTCGCGCGCCGCCGGCTCGCCCCGGCGCCGGTTCCGGCCTGGGCCGGCACGCCCTGACGAGATTCAGAACGGTTGACCGGATTGGTTCCGGTCAACCGTTCTGAAGCTGTCGGCGAACGGGCGAGTCCGACATGATGGGCCGGTGAGCGAGCCGGACGAACAGCACGGCGTGGTCTTCCAGCGCGACTCGGCCGGTCGGCGGAGCACGTCGGCGGTCGGCCGGGCGGTGGTCGCCGACGCCCTGCGGGCGGTGGATCCGACCGGCGCCACGGCCGCCGCACAGGAGACCGGTTGGCGCAGCGACTATCTGGTGCACTTCCGCCGACTGGTCGAGGCCGAGGTCGGCAACCCGGACGACGCGATCGCGATCGCCCGGGCCGGTGCCGACGCACTGCTGGACCGGATGGTCTTCCGTGATGACGGGACGGACCGCCCGCTGGGCGAGTGGCCGTCGATCGGGGGCGCGACGCAGACCGCGGAGCTGGTCGGCACGGCGGAACGCGAGACTGAGCTCTTGCTGCCGTACCAGGGAAAGCGGCTCCGCGGCGACGAGATCCGACGCCGACTCGATGCCTGGGTGGATGCGGGAGTCGCCGAACCGGGCGCGGCCGACGCTGTCCGTGCGGTGCTCGACCATCCGGACTGGCTCAGGCTGGACGGCCGGCTCGTCGCGGTCCTCGGAGCGGGCGCCGAGATGGGTCCGCTGGTCCCCTTGTTGTCCTGGGGGGCCAGGGTGGCGGCCGTCGATCTGCCTCGGCCGGCGATCTGGACCCGGGTGCTCGACGCGGCTCGACGGGGCGGTGGCAGGCTGCTGCTGCCCGGACGATCGACGGTTCCGGATCCGGCCGGCGCCGGAGTCGATCTGCTGGCCGCTGCGCCCGCGGTCGCCGACTGGCTGGCCGAGGTGGCCGGCGAAGACCAGCTGGTCGTGGGCAACTATGTGTACGCCGACGGTGCCACCAATGTCCGGGTGTCGGTAGCCGTCGACGCGCTGAGCACCCGGTTGGTGGGAGCTCGGCCCGATACGGCGCTCGCGTTCCTGGCGACGCCGACGGACGTGTTCGCCGTGCCGGGCGAGGCCGTCGCGCAGTCGGTGGCGACGTACGGGGCCCGGTCCCGGGTCGCGAAGATCCTCGGCCGGCCGATGCGGACGGTGAGCGGTGGCCGGTTGCTCCGGCGGGCGTACGTCCCGGGCTCGGATCCCGGCATCAACGACAGCCTGATTCCACAGCAGGGACCCAACTACGCGCTCGCCAAGCGACTACAGCGCTGGCGGGCGACGGTCGCCCGGGCCGACGGCACCCCGGTCTCGCTGAACGTCGCTCCGCCGACCCGGACCCGCTCGGTGTTGAAGAACCGTGCGCTCGCCGCTGCGTACGCCGGTGCTCACCGGTTCGGCGTCGAGATCTTCGAGCCGACCACCTCGAACGTGCTGATGGCCGCGCTGCTGGTCCACGACCTGCAGACCGGCGGGCCGCAATCCACCGAGCCGTGGCGGAACGAGGCCGCCGCCGCCGTCCACGGCGGACTCTGGCGGATCGGCTACGCACCGCGGAGCGTGCTGGGTCTCGCCGCCCTGGTCGGCGCTCCCGCCGCCCGGCGCTGACCAGGATCGGGCCGGCTCAGGGGATCAGGCCCGGACGAAGGTCAGCGAGTCCTTCCGATCGGCGCCGCTGAGCACGAGCGTGGTGCCTGTGATCCGGTAGCCGCGGGCCGCGCCGAGCCGGGCCAGGAACGTCGACTCGGCCTGCATATCGGCCTCCGGTCCGCCCATCATGGTCATCGGGCCGAGCCGGATCGTCAGACTGCCGTCGATCTCACTGACGAAGGTGCCGTTGTAGTTGTTGATCCCCGCCGACCCGTCCAGCTTGCCGGCGCCGAACTGCACGGTCATGGTGAGGTTCGGCGGCGGCGGGGTCGGTTCGGCCCAGCCGGTGAGCTTCCATGACGTGTTGGGTAGCGGCGGTTGCTCGCCGATCGTGCAGCCGGCGGTGAGCAGCAGCACCGCGGCCAGCAGGCCCACGACCAGGCGTCTCATGCGTCGGCCCGGTCGGCGGCCAGCTCGGAGACGGCGTCCAGCAGGCCGGGCATGGCGGCCTCGATCGAGGCGAGCGTACGTTCGAAGCCGGCGGCGGGTCCGTACCACGGGTCGTCGATCCCGCTACCCGGCGGGGCGGACGGATCGAAGCCGGTCAGTAGCCGCAGGTTGTCGGCACCAGGGTCGATGCTCGCCATCCGCCGCAGGTGGATGTCCTCCATCGCGAGCACCAGGTCGGCCCGCTCGATCTCGTCCCGGGTGATCTGGTGGGCCCGATGACCGCCGATCCGGTAGCCGTGGGCTCGTAGCACCCGCTCGGCCCGGGGGTCCATCGGTGCCCCCAGCTCCTCGGTACTGGTCGCCGCGCTGCTGAACTCGATCCCGGTGAGACCGCGGTCCGCGGCCAGTTTCTCGGCCACTCGATCGGCCATCGGCGAACGACAGATGTTGCCCCAGCAGACGAAGACGACGCGGAACGGCTCGGCACGCACGGCGGCCAACCTACCCGTCCGACCAACCTTCCCGGGCCGACCCGCGCGCGGCCGTCAGCGGTGCTCGTCCTTGTCCGGCAGGAAGGCGTTCAGGATGAAGCTGACGATGGAGATGATGATCGAGCCCCACAGCGCGGTCCAGAAGCCGTCGACGTGCCAGCCGAGCCCGAACACCCCTGACAACCAGCTCGTCAGCATCAGCAGCAGGGCATTGATCACCAGCAGGAAGATGCCGAGTGTGAGCAGGATGATCGGTATCGTGACGATCCGGAACAGCGGCTTCACAATGGCGTTGATCACGCCGAAGATCAGCGCCACCAGCAAGACGGTGACGATCTTCTGGGTATCGGAGCTGCCGCTCAGGGTGATGCCGCTGAGCAGCCAGGTGGCGACGCCGAGCGCGGCGGCGTTGACGAGAACGCGAAGGAGAAAGCGCATGGTTTCGATCGTTCCACGCGCGACGACGACTCCCTATGAGGCGCACCCCTGAGCCGACCCTGGTGCGGTGGCGCGGTCAGGAGATGTTGTCGCGCTCCGCGCCGATGGTGGTGTCGTCGCCGTGCCCGGTCTTGACGATCGTGTCGTCGGGCAGGGTCAGCAAGCGCTCGGTGATACTCCGGACGATCAGGTCATGGTCGCTGAAACTGCGGCCGGTCGCGCCGGGGCCGCCCTTGAACAAGGTGTCGCCGGTGAAGACCACGCCGAGGTCGGGGGAGTAGAGGCAGACCGAACCTGGTGTATGCCCGGGCGTGTGGATCACCCGGAGTGCGATGTCGCCGATCACGATCAGCTGGCCGTCTCGCATGCCCGCGTCGGGCGGCTCGGCGTGGGTGAGCGCCCAGACGTCGCGGTCGTCCGGGTGCAGCAGGATCGGCGCCTCGAGGGAGTCCGCGACGGCCGGCGCCACGCGGACGTGGTCGTCGTGCGCATGGGTGCAGACGATCGCCATCAGTCGTCGGTCGCCGATCAGCTCGATGATCGCGGCGGCGTCGTGTGGCGCGTCGATCACCACACACTCGGCGTCGTCGCCGACCACCCAGACGTTGTTGTCGACCTCATACGTCTGCCCGTCCAGCGAGAAGGTGCCCGAGGCGACGGCGTGATCGATCCGGGTCGTCGTGGTCGGTTCGCTCACAGGAGGACGACCGACCGCAGCACCTCGCCGCGATGCATCTTCTCGAAGGCCGCCTCGATGTCACCGATCCCGATCGTCTCGGAGACGAACGCGTCCAGCGGCAGCCGGCCCTGCAGGAACAGCTCGATCAGCATCGGGAAGTCGCGGCTGGGCAGACAGTCGCCGTACCAGCTGGACTTCAGTCGGCCGCCGCGGCCGAAGACGTCGAGCAGCGGCAGCTCCAGCGTCATCTCCGGTGTCGGTACGCCGACCAGCACGACGGTGCCGGCGAGGTCGCGGGCATAGAACGCCTGCCGGTACGTCTCCGGCCGGCCGACCGCGTCGATCACCACGTCCGCGCCGTTGCCGCCGGTGAGCTGCTGGATCTTCTCGACCGGATCGACCTCGCGCGAGTTGATGATGTGGGTCGCGCCCAGGGTCTTGGCGGTCGCGAGCTTGCGCTCGTCCACGTCGACGGCGATCACCGTGCCCGCGCCGGCGAACGCGGAGGCCATCACCGCCGCCGTACCGACGCCCCCGCAGCCGATCACCGCCACACTGTCGCCGCGGCCGACCTCGCCGGTGTTGATCGCCGCGCCGATCCCGGCCATCACCCCGCAGCCGAGCAGGCCGGCGACCTCCGGCGGCGCCTCGGGATCGACCTTCGTGCACTGGCCCGCGGCGACCAGCGTCTTCTCGATGAAGGCGCCGATCCCGAGGGCCGGGCTCAGCTCGGTGCCGTCTTCCAGGGTCATCTTCTGGGTCGCGTTGAAGGTGTTGAAGCAGTACCACGGCCGGCCCCGCTTGCAGGCCCGACAGCTGCCGCAGACGGCACGCCAGTTGAGGATCACGTAGTCGCCCGGCGCCAGATCGCGAACGCCCTCGCCCACCGATTCGACGATGCCGGCGGCCTCGTGACCGAGCAGGTACGGGTAGTCGTCGCCGATCCCGCCCTGCTTGTAGTGCAGATCGGTATGGCACACCCCGCAGGCCTGGATCCGCACCACCGCCTCGCCGGGGCCGGGGTCGGGGACGACCACGGTGACCAGCTCGACCGGCGCGTCCTTGCTCCGGGAGATGACTCCCTGCACCTGCTGTGGCATGCGCGCTCCCCTGCTCGATACCTCGTGCTCTCCGGGTTCGCATCGTAGCGAGCGGTGCGAGCCCGGGGGCGGCACCGGGCCCTGGTTCGGTCGGGTCTGGGAGGGGCGCTGTCGTCCAGCGACCCGAACTCTTCGGGAAATCGTTTCCGCGGCGCCGATTCGGCCGGCGCGCGGTCGATGGGCGACACCGCACCCCGATCCGGGCCGGGGGCGGACGGCAGCGAGAGCCCGAACTGTCGGAGGCCGGTCGTAATCTCATTTGACCTGAACCGGGCATGAAGTTGCATAGTGGACTTGATGCGTTTCACTGCATAGAGCACCAATGCAACCTCAGCAAACCAGAGGATCTGTCTGTATGTCCGCCGACGTGTCGGCCCGCCCCACTTCTGATCGATCGGGCGCGCCTCGCGCGAGCGTGCGACCCGAGCAACCGCTCGAGGCCGGCGCGCTGGACAGGCCTGCCCTGATCGCGCCGCCGCCCCGGGTCCGGTACGACCGGCGTCGGCGATCCGCGCAAACCGCCGCACAGCGCGTCGCTGTGGCGGCTGCGGACGTACATGCGGCCGTACCGCGGTCGATTCGTGCTGATGGTCTTCTTCGCGCTCCTCGGCGTCGGGGTGACCGTGGTGATCCCGCTGATGACCAAGGCGGTGATCGACGGCCCGGTCGCGACGTCCGATCACCAGGGGCTGTGGGCGCTCGGCCTGCTCGCCACCGGGCTCGGTGTGCTGGAGGCGCTGCTGACCTTCCTGCGCCGCTGGATCGTCGTCGGTCGGCACGGTCGGCACCGAGACCGGCATCCGGCTCGGACATGTACGCCAAGCTGCAGCGGCTGCCGATGGCCTTCCACGACCGCTGGCAGTCCGGCCAGCTGCTCAGCCGGATGATGAGCGACCTGTCGACCGTCCGCCGGTTCCTCGGCTTCGGGCTGCTGTTCATCGTGATGAACATCCTGCAGATCCTGCTGGTCACCGCGCCTGCTGCTGCACATGTACTGGCCGCTGGGGCTGGTCGTGGTCGCCTCGATCGTGCCGATCACCTGGGCCTGCCTGCACAACGAGAAGGAGTACACCCGGCTGTCCCGGCTGGATCCAGGACCAGACCGGCGACGTCGCGTCCGCGGTCGAGGAGGGGGCCCACGGGCTGCGGGTGATCAAGGCGTTCGGCCGCGCCCGCTGGATCTTCGACAAGTTCGACTCGCGCAGCCAGCAGCTGTACGAGACGTCGATGGATCGGGTCCGGCTCAGTGCCCGGTTCTGGACGTTCCTGGAGATCATCCCGAGCGTCACGCTGATCATCGTGCTCGGCTTCGGCGCGGTCGCCGCCGGTCGCGGGATCGTCACGCTCGGCACCCTGGTCGCCTTCATCACGCTGATGCTGTCGCTGGTCTGGCCGGTCGCCGCACTCGGCTTCCTGCTCGCGATGGCCCAGGAGGCGATGACCGCGGCGGACCGGATCGCGGAGATCTTCGACGCCGAGAACGTGATCACCGACGGCACGGAGTCGCTGGACGACGTACGCGGCCGGCTGCGTTTCTCCGGAGTGGGGTTCCGCTTCCCGGACGGCGACGAGGATGTCCTGCACGACATCGATCTCGAGCTCGACCCCGGCGAGACGCTCGCCCTGGTCGGGGCCACCGGGTCGGGAAAGAGTGTGTTCACCTCGCTGGTGCCGCGGCTGTATGACGTGACGGCCGGCTCGATCAGCATCGACGGGGTCGACATCCGAGATCTCGGGCTCGGTGAGCTGCGGACGATCGTCGCGACGGCCTTCGAGGACCCGACCCTGTTCTCGATGTCGGCGAAGGAGAACATCACGCTCGGCCGGCCGGGCGCGACCGACGCCGAGATCGCCGAGGCGATCGAGGTGGCCCAGGCCCAGTTCGTGTACGACCTGCCGTGGGGTCTGTCGACCCGGATCGGCGAGCAGGGGATGAGTCTGTCCGGCGGTCAGCGGCAGCGGCTCGCGCTGGCCCGCGCCGTGCTCGCCAGGCCGACGATCCTGGTGCTGGACGACACCCTGTCGGCGCTGGACATCCATACCGAGGCACTGGTCGAGGAGGCGCTGCAGCGGGTGCTGGTCGGGGTGACCGGCATCGTGGTCGCACACCGGGCGTCGACGGTGCTGCTCGCCGACCGGGTGGCTGTGTTGGTGGACGGCACGATCAAGCACGTCGGCACCCACACCGAGCTGTTGGCGACCGTTCCTGAGTACCGCGATCTGCTGTCGGCCGACGTCGAGGAGGTGGCTCGGTGAGCACGGACGTCACAGAACGGACCGGCGCCACCGACGCGCCTCGGGACGCGATCGAGGCGTGGCGCGGGGTCGCCGCGGAGCACAACAGCGACCTCTCGGACCGGGCCAACGTCCTGCTCCGCAAGCGCAGCCGGGCTCTGCTCGCCGACCTGCTGCGGCCGTACCTGAGGACGGTCTGGTTGCTCGGCGTGATCGTCGTGATCGGCAGCGCGGCCCGGCTGAGCATCCCGTACCTGGTCAAGCAGGGGATCGACGTCGGGATCCCGCCGCTGGTGGCGTCCGGTAGCGCGACCGTGCTGTACGAGATCGTCGGGGTGATGCTCGCCGCGCTCTGCGTCCAGGCGGTCTGCCGGCGCGCCTTCCTGCGGAACTCCGGACGGGTCGGCCAGGACGTGCTGCTCGAGCTGCGGCGTCGGGTGTTCACGCACTTCCAGAAGCTGGACGTGGCGTTCCACGACAGCTACACCTCGGGTCGCGTGGTGTCTCGGCTGACCAGCGACATCGACGCGATCGCGGAGCTCTTGGTCGGCGGCTTCGACGGTCTGGTGACCGCGGTGCTGACCATGGTCGGGGTGGGCATCCTGCTGCTCACGCTGGACCTCAAGCTGGGCGCAGTCTGCCTGATCTGTTTCCCGGTCGTGATGTTGCTGGTGCGCTGGTTCTCGCGGAACTCGGCGCGGACGTACCGTCGGGTGCGGGAGGCGTCCGCCCTGGTCATCGTCCACTTCGTGGAGACCATGACCGGGATCAAGGCGGTCCAGGCCTATCGCCGGGAGCCGAGGAACCAGGAGATCTTCACCTCGCTGTCGGAGCGATACCAGGACGCGAACGTCGACTCGTTCCGGCTGGTCGCGATCTTCATGCCGAGCGTCCGGCTGATCGGCAACCTGACGATCGGGGTGGTGCTGCTGTACGGCGGCTACCGCGCCATCGAGGGCGATATGACGGTCGGCGCGCTCGCGGCGTTCCTGCTCTATCTGCGGATGTTCTTCGAGCCGATGCAGGAGATCTCGCAGTTCTACAACACCTTCCAGTCGGCATCGTCTGCGCTGGAGAAGCTGTCCGGGGTGCTCGAGGAGGAGCCGGACGTGGCCCCGCCGTCGGAGCCGGCCGAGCTGTCGACGGCCCGCGGCGGGCTGGTACTGGACCACGTGGACTTCTCCTACGTCGCGGACCGGCTGGTGATCGACGACCTCGACCTGGTCGTACCGTGCGGACAGACGGTCGCGCTGGTCGGCACCACCGGCGCCGGCAAGACGACGATCGCCAAGCTGCTGTCCCGGTTCTATGACCCGACCGCCGGGGCGGTCCGGATCGACGGCGTCGACCTGCGCGAGCTGACCGACGAGGACCTGCGCCGGGCCGTGGTGATGGTGACCCAGGAGAACTTCATGTTCGACGGGACCGTCGCCGACAACATCGCGTTCGGCCGGCCCGACGCGGGTCGGACAGAGATCGAGGCAGCTGCCGCGGCGGTCGGCGCGGACTCGTTCATCTGTGCGCTGCCGCTGGGGTACGACACCGACGTCGGCAAGCGCGGCTCCCGGCTGTCGGCCGGCCAGCGGCAGCTGGTGGCGTTTGCCCGGGCGTTCCTGGCCGATCCGGCGGTGCTGATCCTGGACGAGGCGACCTCCAGCCTCGACATTCCGAGCGAGCGGCTGGTCCAGCGCGCGCTGCAGACGATTCTTGCCGACCGGACCGCGGTGATCATCGCCCATCGGCTCAGCACGGTCGAGATCGCCGACCGGGTGCTGGTGCTCGAACACGGCAAGGTGCTGGAGGACGGCTCGCCGCGCGAGCTGATGGCCGGCGGCGGCCGCTACGCGGCCCTGCACCAGGCCTGGATCGACTCCCTGGCCTGACCTGCCCCGCGGGCCCTCGGCTGCGATCCAGCCCGACCACCCGATCCAGCCTGCCACCCGATCCTTGGATCCCTTGGTACGACCTGGACCCCCGCAAGGGATCCGAGCAGTCACCAAGGATCCAAGGATCTGGCCGCGGTTCGGTCGAGCGCCACGAGCACCTCGTCGACAGTGCTCAGCCCCGAGCCCGAGGTCGGCCGGTCGATCACGACGACGGCGACTCCGAGTTCGCGGGCGGCATCGAGCTTTGCGTTGGTCAAGGTGCCGCCGGAGTCCTTGGTGACGAGCAGATCGACGCCGTACCGGAGCATGAGCGCGCGCTCGGACCCGAGATCGTACGGCCCCCGCGACCGGATGATCGTCCACGCCACCGGCACCTCGAACCCGGGCGGATCGACGACCCGGGCGACGACGGCTCGATCGGCCCAGGGCAGGAACTCGGCGAGCGACTGTCGCCCGGTGGTGAGCAGCGGTCGGGTCGCGCCCGGTGCTGCCCCCATCGCCGCCGCGCTCGATCGCGCCCAGGTCCAGGCTGCGGCATCGCGGTGATCCCGCCAGCTCGGACGGACGAGCCGGATCAGCGGGACGCCCGTCGCCTGGGTCGCGCGCGATCGCATGGCCGGAGATCCGGGCCGCGAACGGGTGGGTTGCGTCGACCACGACTCCGACCCGCTGCTCGACGATGAATGCGGCGAGTCCGTCGACTCCGCCGAAGCCGCCGATGCGGACCTGGCCGGCCGGCAGGGCCGGCTCGCTGACCCGGCCGGCCAGCGAGCTGAGCACGTCGATGTCGCGCGCTCGACCAGGACGGCGGCGAGTTCGCGGGCCTCCGCTGTGCCGCCGAGGATGAGGATCATCGCCGGCTCGCCTGTCAGCACTACGCCGAGGGAGCCTCGGGATCGACTATGTCCGCAGACGAGAGGCGGATCAGCGCGGCCGAGCACACCGCCGGCGAGTGCCGACTCGGCGAGCCAGCGCTGTGGTCCTGGCGATGTCCGCCGGCGCGGGAGGACGCGCCGGAGTCCGAGCCGACCGCGGTCCTCGACGGTGTCGCCGTACCGGTTGACCCCACCCAGCCGGAGCCCGAGTGCGCCGGCGAACGCCGCCTCGACCACCCCGGCGTTCGGGCTCGGGTGCGTCGGGCGTCGCGCCGGATCGCCCGCGAGCGCACCGCCGGGGTCGTCCCCGAGCAGCGCCGGTCAGCGAGGCCCGCGAGCCGGGCCGGGACCCAGTTGAGCGACGTCGTCCAGCCGGGCCGCGGCCCAGCCGAACCGCAGGTAGCGCGGCGAGCGGTGGCCGACCATCGCGTCCAGGGTGTTCGCCGCGCGATAGCCGAGCAGACCGGGCACTCCGGCGACCGCGCCCCAGAACAGCGGCGCGACGACCGCGTCGGAGGTGTTCTCGGCGACCGACTCGACGCAGGCGCGGGCCAGCTCGTCGGCGTCCAGGCCGGTCGGGTCGCGACCGACCAGGTGGGTGATCTGCGACCCGCGCCGCCGCGAGGTCGCCGTCGCCAGCTGGGCGGCCAGCGCCGACGCCTCGCGCTCGCAGCGACCGGCCGCCGAGGACGGTCCACGTCGCCGCCGCGGTGACGGAGCAGCCGGGCGACCGGCCGGCCCGAGTCGTCCGGTCAGCGCGACGGCCGAGGCCGGCGGCGCCACCGACCAGCGACGCCGACGTACGCCACCCCGGCGACGCGGCTGTCCGCGTACAGCCGCCGCTCGAGCCCGCCGGCGAGCCGGCCGAACCCGGCGACCGGGTGGAACCGTCGTGGGATCGCCGAGCATCCGGTCCAGCCCGAAGCCGAGCGGCCAGACCGGCGGCAGCGGCTAGGGTCGAGCGCGATGTCACGTCGGATCCTGGTCACCGGCGGCGTACGGTCCGGCAAGTCCGCGTACGCCGAACGATTGCTGGCCGACGAGCCGGCGTCACGTACGTCGCCCCCGGCCCGGTGCCCGGTCCGGGATCGGATCCGGAGTGGACAGCGCGGATCCGGGCTCATCGCGAGCGGCGCCCGGCGCACTGGACGACGATGGAGACCGCCGAGATCGCGGGGGCACTGCGGATCGCCCGGCAGCCGGTGCTGGTCGACTGTCTCGGCACCTGGCTGACCCGGTTCGTCGACGAGCTGGACGGCTGGAACCGGCCGCGCGAAGCGTGGGCGGCCGACTGGCGGGCATCCGTCGACGAGTTGGTCACCACTTGGCGGGCGTTCGACCAGACCGCCGTCGTCGTGACGAACGAGGTCGGCTGGGGCGTGGTCCCGGCATACCCTTCCGGTCGGCTGTTCGCCGATCTGCTCGGCCGGCTCAACCAGGAGATGGCCGCCGCGAGCGACGAAGTCGTGCTGCTGGTGGCCGGTCGGCCGCTGAGGCTCTGAGCTGTCCGCAGGCGCTCCGGTCCGGCGGCCCGGTCTCTGCTCAGCCCGGCGAAGCAACTGTCGACTTGCGACATCCCGCGTCGGCGTGTCGCTGTCGCAACCCGACATTTTCCGGGAGGCGGGTGGCGCCGGTACGGGCCGGGGCGGGGTCACAGCAGAGCCATCAGGAGCAGCACGGTCAGGGTGAGCTCGATGGCGAAGCCGAGGGTGTCACCGGTGATGCCGCCGAGCCGACGAGCGACGTACGCCGTCAGGAGCACGGCGGTCAGCAGGGCCGCCAGCGCGACGGCGGCTCCGAGCCACCAGGGCCGGAGCAGCAGAGCCAGCAGCACCGCGAAGGCCGCCCATTCGACCAGAGCGACGCTCCGCGGGACCGTGCCGGCGACCGCCGATCCGAGGCCGTCCGGCCGGGCGGCCGGCACACCGGCCGCGCAGGAGACGGTCAGCGCGAGCCGGGATCCGCAGATCGCCAGCCCGAGTGCCAACCAGGAGCCGTGAGCCAGCAGTGCCCCAGCGGCCGAAGCCTGCAGCCCGAGCACGAGGACCAACCCGACGACCCCCATCGGGCCGACGTCGCCGCGCCGCATGATCTCCAGGGCCCGCTCCGTCGGTTGGCCGCTGCCGAGCCCGTCGACGGTGTCGGCAAGTCCGTCCAGATGCAGCGCCCGCGTACCAAGCACGAGGGCGGCGACGACAAGCAGCCCGGACACCAGCGAAGGCCAGCCGGCCAGCCGACCCAGCCAGCCGGCGCCGACCGCGACCGCCGCCAGCGGAGCGACGGCGAGCGGCGCGAGCATCATGGCCCGCCCGGCGACGCGGCGGTCTACCTCGACGGCCCCGGTCGGCAGCACAGTCAGGGTGCCGACAGCGAGACGTACCGAGTCGAGCATGGTCAGCAGTCGACGACGGTCAGCCGAGGTCGGAGAGCAGGGCCATCTCAGCCGTCAGCAGTGCCGCCGACCGCAGCACCGGCAGGGCCAGCAGAGCACCGGATCCCTCACCGAGCCGGAGGTCGAGATCCAGGATCGGGAGCAGGCCGAGCTTCTCCAGGGCGAGGCGCTGAGCGGGCTCGGTCGAGCGATGACCGGCGACGCACCAGGCGGCGGTTCCGGGGGCCAGCTCGTCGGCGACCGACAACTCGGCCAGGGTGGCGAGCCCGTCGAGCAGCAGCGGTACGCCGGCGGTGGCCGCGGCGATCATGAACCCGACGCCGGCGGCCAGATCGGCCGACCCGAGTCCTTGCAGCCGCGACCGCGGCTCCAGCGCGCGGTCACCCACCCGCTCCAGTGCCGCGCCAAGTACGGCCGTCTTCCGCGCCAGCGCGTCATCGTCGATCCCGGTGCCGCGGCCGACCACCTCGTCGGCTGTCAGCCCGTACGTCGCCGCGATCAGCGCCGCCTCCGGGGTCGTGTTGCCGATCCCCATGTCGCCGAGGATCAGCAGGTCCGCGCCCGCCGCGATCTCCTCGCGGGCGATCGCCTCCCCGGCCGCCAGCGCTGACTCCAGCTCCGCATCGCTGAGCGCATCCTCGACATCGATCGAGCCCGACCCGCGCCGGATCTTGTACGCCCCCACGCCCGGCGGCGAGTCCACGTCGGCGTCGACCGCGATGTCCAGCACGCGGAGCGCCACCCCGTGCTGGCGGGCGAGCACCCCGGCCGCGGCCGTACCGCCGGCGAAGGCATGCACCATCGCGGCGGTGACCTGCGGCGGATACGCCGACACGCCCCGAGCGGCAACCCCGTGATCACCCGCGAGCACGGTGAGTCGGACGTTCGACGGTGGGCGCGGCGGAGAAATGCCCTGACAGGCCGCCAGCCAGGCGGCCAGATCCTCGACACGACCGAGCGCGCCGGTCGGCTTGGCGAGCGCGGCGAGCCGGTCCCGGGCCTCGCGTTCGGCGGCCCGGTTCGGCGACGTGACGACGGGCGCGCCGGTCATGAGACCGACACCGGCCGGCGGTCGGACTGCGCCGATCCGGGCCCGGTCAGCCGGCCGACGGACTCAGCCAGCACGATCCCGATCGTGCCCCACAGTGCGAGCTGGGTGATCAGGCTGGCCCGGCGGAACGTGTACAGCACGGTGGCGGGGAAGTCGTCCGGCACCTCGTTGTACGTCGGCATCAGGGCGATCGCCGCGACGCAGACCACGAGGTAGCCCAGTCCGCAGAGCAGGAACGCGTGCCACCCGCCGATCCGGGGCGCCAGCCGGCGACCGACCAGCACTGCGGTGATCATCGCGATCAACGAGATCGCCATCAGCACGAAATACAGGGCGGTCCGATAGCCGATCGTGTCCGGGTGGCCGACCGCGGGCGGGTTCGGCGGATAGCCGAGGGACGGAACGAGATAGACCCCGATGAAGCCCAGCGCGGCCACGCTCAGTGTGCTCGCCCGGGGGCTCAGCCGACCGAGCCGGCCGAGCGCCAAGGCGCTCAGCATGCCGACCAGACCGCCGAGTACGGTTCCGGCCACGACGGTGCCGGTCATCAGACCGAGGGTCGACTGCAGGTCTCGGGGCACGACGGTGTCGTGGGAGTCGGTCGTCGAGGCCGGCTGACCGGCCTGGTCGTGGGAGTGCATGGCGTCGCCTGCCTCCTCGACCGCGATGGCGGCGTTCACGCTGGGCTCACCCACGACGTACGCCACCCCGAAGGCGACGAATCCGGCGAGGAGTCCGGCGAGCAGGCCGCGTACCAGGAACGTACGTGCGCTCAACATGGGCCGCCGCTCAGTGGCAGGGGAAGCCAAGGAGGTGGCGTGCATCGTGCACCCACTCGTGGACGCCGGTGCCGGAGAACACCGACGTGGCGCCCTGCTCGGCGGAGACGAAGTAGAGCGCGACGATCGCCAGCAGCGCGGCGAACACCAGCCACGGCAGCAGCTGGCGGACCGAGACGGTCGGAATCGAGATGGGGGGGATCGCGACGGGTTCCGGCGCGGCGACCGCCCGGACTTCGGAATCGGACATCGGGTTTCTCCTCTGGGTTTCGGCGACCCTGTTGTGGCGGAGCTCGACGGGGGTAGGTCTGACTCGAACACCCGGGCCGGGAGTTCACACAGTGGCGCGACCGCGTCGGATTCTCACCGACTTCCGATCCCTCGTACGAACTCCTGCACCCTATCCCGTGACGGCGACCCGGCGGAAGCAGCCGACCGGTGACTCAGTGCCGGACGTCGTAGACGACCTTCATCACGCCGTTGCCGTACGCCTCCTGCTCGACCAGGTCGAGCCGCGTCACGTCTTTGTCGGCCGCGCTGAACAGCCGCTTGCCGGCGCCGAGCAGCAGCGGGAAAACCAGCAGGTGGTAGCGGTCGACCAGGCCGGCGTCCGCCAGGCTCGCGCCGAGCGTCGCACTTCCGTGCACCAGCAGCGGACCGCCGTCGGTGTGTTTGAGAGCGGCCACGTCGTCGAGCGAGCGCAGGATGGTCGCCGGCCAGCGGTCGTCGTCCTGCGTCAGCGTGGTGGAGACGACGTACCTCGGCAGCGAGTTGTAGCGCTCGAACTCCTTCATCGACCCCCACACCGGCGCGAATGCCGAGTAGCTCCGGCGGCCCACCAGCAGCGCACCGGCCTCCTCCTGCTCGCGGCCCTTGAGCTCGTACGCGGCTTCGTCGAACGGTACGTCGGTGAAGGTCCAGCCGGCGTTGCGATATCCGGCCTCCCCGCCGGGCGCCTCCATGACCCCGTCGGCGGAAACGAAGGCGGTGACGATCAGATTGCGCATGTGGTGCTCCTCGGATGCGGGTGGGCGCTCGGACCATATCGACCGATCGTCGCGCCGAAACTCAGCGGTGACCTCACTCCGGATCGATCGGCCCCAGCGCGTCGGACAACTGCTCGAGCGAGACGACTGTCAGGGGACTGGTGGCTGACGCCGTAATGGTGGTCTCGACGGCGTCGACCACGGAGCACCGCCGAGGGTCGACCAGCGCTCGGCTCTCCGCCTGTTGCTCGTCGGCGGCGCCGACGTCGCTGGGTCCTGATCGAAGCGCCAAAGCACATCGGGTAACTGGCTCAGCCGGTCGTGATGCCGATGCGTCGTTGCGTTTCGCTGATGGTCAGAACCCAGGCTTGGTCAGGTGGGGTTGCCGGATTGGTGATCAGCACACTGCTGCCGGGATAGAAGTCGAGATCCCACGGGCGCAGGCCGAGGGCGGTCGCGTAGTCGCTGAGGTGCTGAGGGCTGAACCGGTCTGCGATCTTGCGCTGAGAGTATGCGGTGGTGTCCTCGAAATCCTGGACGGTGCCGTTCGCATCGAAGCGCCAGCGGCTGCCGTCGCGAATGACCGAGATCGTACGGGTGTAGTTCATGAAGTCGGTCGCAAAAGGGGCGAAGATCTCGAGCTGGCGCGAGCCGTAGCGAGGAGCCCGTTCAGAGGAAGCGGGTCGATCGGGAATGGAGGCCACGCAGACGCCACTCGTTCGGATGGTACGAGCCAGATAACCGACGGTGGTGACCTGGTCCCCGCCACCGACCCCACAGTCGAAGACGGCAGTCCAATCGGAGGAGGCCGTGGCCACGAGTAGTTCACGCGGGCGTACGCCGCCCGTGAGTGGCTCGAGCCGGTGGACATGAGCCGACAGCCCACCCGGCAGGTCCTCACGGTCGGCCGTGCCGTGGATGGACCGACGCCAGGCCAGGAGGGCCGCGGCAACCTCGTCGAGCGGTGTACGGAGGAAGCCGATCCGGGACGTGACCGGGGCCCATCGGTCGTCCGCCAGGACCAGATCCTCAGCTCTCACGGCACCGTGAACAGATTGACGACTCCGGTCGGATCGTTGGCCAGAATCCGCGACTGGTGAACAGGCCCGCGATTGGACGAAGGCACATCGAATTCCTCATAGACACGCTGGCCATTATGCGTGTACTGGAGATCTGGCCGGTTGACTCCGACTCGAGTGCCGTTGATGTCCACCTGCTGCTGGTTCACGCGGAAGTCGGCGGCGCCCTGAGATTGGAGATTGGAGATTCGCTGTTGAACGAATGCGTTCTGTGTCGGGCTCCCGCCGACCGGTCGGTTCAGCGGCAGCGGTGCAGGAGCGGTCGGGTTGACGTTCACGTCTTGGGGCAGCCGAGCGACGTTCGGAGTCGCAGGTGTTGGCGGCACGGCGTTCAGTGTGTGCGTAGCTGTGCCGACACCTGATGACGAGACGCCACCTGCCGCCCCGCCGACGTCGGCGGTAGCTTCGGACGTAGCTCGAAGCGCCCGTACGCCCGCGGTGATGCCGTGTCCGGCGGCGCCGCCGGCTCCGCCGAGGACGGCGCCGGTGGAGCCGCTCAGCCGACTGTGGTTCGCCGATCGATTGGGCGTACCGATCGAACAGAGGTGCTAGGCGCTGAGCGCAGGCGGCAGCGAACGCGGTCTTCGATGGTCGATCGAGTCGGGCGAGCCGCTCGACACGGGCTGCTCGTCGTACGTCCTCAGGTTCAACCGAACCACCCTGCAGTCGTTGGGCTTGTGAGCGTAGCGCCTGAATTCTCCAGGAACTCCTGGCAGGCTGGACAAATTGGACGCGACACATCGATCGCCAGCGGGGGTCAATACTGCCCAAGACCGCTCAACAGATGATCCGCATCCAGTTTCATCACGATCGCCAGCCGGCGGATCTGATCAAAGACGTCCGGGGTGAGGATGGCGTGGTACTCGCAAAGCTGAGTGCACAGATTCTCGAGCGCAATCCCCGGCTCGTAGGCGTCGGTGAGTTCCCACGCGTTGGTGAGGTCCTGTGCGGGGAGAAGGTCAGTCACGGCAATGATGACGGCGCGCATTGAGCCGAGGAGACCATCCCATTCGATAGTCGCCATCAGAGTGGGTGCATCGTGATGATGCCTTCGGCGGAGGACTCGACAATCCTCACCGCAGGTAAGAAGGGCCCTGGCAGGTCGACGATGCTATCGGCCGGACCGATCGGGGGACGCAACATTACATCTGATCGCCTTCGTCCCGAACGTACATGGGAATCAACGGCTCGCCCGAGATCGAAGAAGCTTGTTCGAGCGCGAATTTGTCGCCGATCTGGTCGGTGGTGTACTCCATGAACGCCATGATCATCGCGGAGCTTCGACGCTACCGCGCGATCATGCTTCGCCATTCTCTGGGCAACGAATCGGCCGAAGCGGATGCGCTCGAAATCCATTATATCGGTGTATGGGAGCGCGAACGGTTCGAGCCGCCTTACCACGAATCCTCCAGATGGACGTTCTCCATCTCGCCTGTGGTGGCATTGAGCCTGATGCGGTGCGGAGTGGCGCGGGCTTCTACAGGTCGTGCACTTGAATTGAGCACGTCATTCTTGGGTACCTCGTCGTCCGGTGACGACGATCGTCGGCAACGACAGCGTCCATGGATCTAGATCGGTGTCGGCGTGAACCGTCAGCTTCGTGTTTCCGCTGAGCAAGAACGTCGGATCGACGACGTCCGGACCGGCGATCACGTCGACTATGGACTGCCCCACGAGTTCCCACACCTCGTCCTCGATGTTGTCCGATTCCCATGATGTGGTGACCTCCGGCCCGTCGACCGTCCACGGACACATCACGTTGAGCGACCACGTGTCACCGAACAGAGTGAGTACTGGATCGGTGAGTTCGAAGCCGCGGATCGCGAGCGGCAGCGCAGACGTGATTGCTCCGAGGACGCTCACGGACCCAGCTCGATATGAGTACGCGACCTTATGTAGTCCATTCGGTCCGCTTTGGTGAGTCCGGATGGAGGTTGAACTGGTTTGCCAGTGAACGGACTGATCGGGCCACCGTTGGCGTTGGTGAAGGACGCCCGCAGAGGTGCCTGACCGGATTGCTCCATCACGCGTACGTGGGTGCCGTCTGGCATCGTGTACTGAGTTCCGGGCGACGAGGTCGGCTGGCTCGGGAAGCCGGCGTCGTCGAATCCGCCGACCAGTCGGCTCTTACTGGTCGGGATCACCGTGCCGTCCGAACTGGCGATGAAGGACGGTCGCGTGACGGGAGTCGGAGGCTCCGGAGTCGGGGGGGTCGGCGGGATGTGGTCGAGAGTTTTGGTTGCCGTGCCGACTCCTGAGTCGGCGAGTTCGCCACCTACGTGGCTGGCAGCGGTACCAGCGCCTCCACGCAGTGCGGCGATTCCGTTGGTGATGCCGTGGCCGGCTGCTCCACCGGCTCCGCCGAGGGCTGCGCCGGCGGCGGCGCCTTCGCCGGTGGCGGTGAGGAAGCCGCCGACGGTGTGGGGGCCGGGGCCGGTGGTGTAGGTGTAGGCACTGGTGCCGGCGCCGCCGATGGCGCCGGAGGCGGCGCCGGCGACGATGGTGGCTTTGATGCCGGTGAGGCCGGCTCGGGCGGCGATGCCTGCTCCGCCGATGCCGCCGAGGGCGCCGGAGACAGCGACTTCGCCCCAGTTGACGTGGCCGGTGGTGGCTTTTTGGATGATGGTGTCGGCGCCGGCGGAGACGAGCATCATGCCGACGGGTCCGCCGACTCCGGTGGCGATCAATATGCCGCCGGCGAGGACCATGGCGCCGCCGGCGACGTATTCCCAGTTGTTCTTCAGCCAGCCGCCGACGGCGCTGCCGATGTCATGGAGGGTGCCGCCGATGCCGTTGCTGTCGCGGTAGGCCTGCAGCTCGGCGTCGGTGACGGGGTGCAGCCCGGTCGGATCCAACGCGTGCATCGGGTCGTTGCCGGCGTAGCTGTAGGGGTTGCCGGACCAGCCGGCACCGGTGGTGGGCTCTTGGGGGTCGGTGGTGAGGAAGCCGCGGCTGGCCGGGTCGTAGACCCGGGCGCCGAGCCATTCCAACCCGCCGATGCTCAGGTCACCGGCGGCGCCGATGCCGACCGGACTCAGGTCCGTGCTGCCGGCGCTCGTCCAGGGGTCGGTGGTGTCGGTGGGGCGTTGGGTGCGCCAGCCGGGGGCCGTCCAGTCCGAATCGATGCCGGTGACGGGTCCGGCGGCGAGGATGGGGGTGTCGCCGATCAGGACGGGGGCGCCGACGTAGGCGGCGGTGTCCCAGAAGATCGGGGTCCCGTCGACCTGGGCGAGCTCGCCGAGCGCGTCGGCGTGCACCCGGGTGTGCCGGGTCTGGATCGCTGGTGTGGTCGGTGATGCCGGCCAGGTAGCCGGTCGCGTTCCACGTGTACGTCCGCCGGTTCCCGGTGCTGTCGGCGGTTTCGGTGCGGCGGCCGGCCCGGTCGTAGGAGTACGTGGTCCGGGTGCCGTCGGCGGCGACGGTTTCGAGGAGCTGTCCGGCGAGGTCGTACGCGTGCCGGATCGTGGCGTCGTCGAGTGTTTCGGCGATCAGCCGACCCGCCGGGTCGTAGCGCCAGGTGGCGGTCGTGGTGCCCTTCGACGAGCTCAGGGCACGTGACTCGATCAGTTGGTTGGCGCCGTCGTAGGTGTAGTCGGTGACGACCGTGCCGGTGCCGGTGCTGTCGCCGGTGTTGCGAGTGATGGAGGTGATCCGGCCATCGGTGTCGCGGCCGATCTGGGTGCGGGTGGCGCCATCACGGTCGGTGATGGTGTGGCCGGTGACATACCCATCGGTGTGGTCCCAGGACTGCAGGATCCCGCCCGCCACGGCCGTGATGAGGCGACCGGAGGGGTCGCGGTCGAAGCTGGCCCGGCCCAACAGAGGGTGTTCGACGGAGGCGAGCCGGTCCGCGTTGTCCCAGCCGTAGCGGGTGGTGTTCCCGTCGGGGGTGGTCATCGACGTGCGGCGGCCGGCCTGGTCGTACGTCCAAGCGACGGACTTGTCGTCGCGGCTGCGGCGCAGCAACTGGCCGCGGCCGTTCCACTCGAGCTGGTGCTCGCAGGGGGTGTCGCCGGTCGTGTCCGCGATGGTGAGGGTGCGGCGCCGCAGGTCCCGGGTGAGGGCGGTGACCGGTTTGCCGTCGACGGCCATCCCGGTCGGTCGGCCGGCCGGGTCGTAGGTCCAGGTCAGCCGGCGCCCGTCCGGGTTCTCCTGCCACACGAGCCGACCGGCGCCGTCGTAGCCAGCGGTCGTGGTCCGGCCGAGCGGGTCGGTTTCGGCGACGCACCGGTTCATCGGATCGAACTCGCGGCGGGTCACTCCGCCGATCGGGTTGACGATCTCGACCGCCCGCCCGTTCGGGTCGTAGGTGTAGCGGGTGGTGCCGCCGTTGCCGTCGGTGACCGCGACCAGCTGCCCCGCCTGGTCGTAGGAGAAGAGGCGGCGGCCGTTCCGTGGATCATGGGTTTCGATCACCCGGCCGGCCAGATCGTAGACATAGCTGAGGTTTCCGGCGCCGGGCCGGTGATGGGTGGTGACCCGGCCGCACACGTCGAACTCCGACGTCACCTGTTCCCCGGTCGGCAGGGTCTGGACGACAGCATGCCCGTCCACGTCATAGGAGATCAGGGTGTCCGCACCCAACGGGTCGGTGACCGTGACCAGCCGGCCACACCGGTCATACGCATAGCGGGTGACCGCGCCCGTCGGGCCGGTCACCTCAACCGGACGGCCACCGGCATCTCGTTTGATCAGGGTGAGGGCGCCTTCGGCGTCCAACAGTTCGACGGGCCGCCCGCACAGGTCATAGCTGACCAGGGCGGCGGATCCGTCGGCCTGACCGAGAGACTTCGCCCGGCCGAGCGGGTCGAACCCGGTGCTGATCGACACATCGCCGTCGTCCACGGACACCCGGCCTGAGGCCTGGTCGAGGGTGACGCCGCGGCGGCTGCCGGTCGGGTCGAGGGTGGCGGTCAGGATGCCGGCCGGGTCGTACTCCCGCCGCCACACCCCGCCGTCCGGATCCGTCGTCGACACCAGCCGGGAGAGGGCGTCGTGGCCGAACCGCCAGGTGGCTCCGTCCGGCAACCTCACGCTGGCGAGGTTGCCGAGGTCGTCCAGGGTGCCGGGTCGACCGCCCGACCGAGCGGGTCGATGGTGCGGGTCTCCTCACCGTGCGTCCCGTGTTCGATGGTGGTCCGCGCGCCCAATCGGGTCGACGGTGGCGGTCAGCCGGCCACCGGTGGTGTATTCGTAGGACCAGGTGCCGCCGTCCGGGTTGATCCGTGACGCGAGCAGACCGGACTTCTCGTCGTAGTGGTAGGTGGTGCGGTGCCCGGACGGGGTGACCGCCGCAACCACCCGACCCATCGGGTCGCGTTCCAGCCGGGCCGTGTTGCCGTCCGCATCAGTGGTGGCGATCAGGTCGCCGTGGGTGTCGTAGCCGTAGCGGACCACGACACCGGTCGGGTCGGTCACCTGGGTGAGCAGGCCAGCCTGCCAGTCGAGCCGGGTGAGACCGTCCTCGGGGTCGAGGATGGTCGAGGGGTTCCGCTGCTCGCCGTCGTAGCCGAGCTCGGTGACCGCACCGGCTTCGGTGACGACGGTGGTGACCCGATCCTGCTCGTCGTAGCCCCAGGTCAGGTCTGCGCCGGATGGGGGTGACGGTCCTTACTTTGCGGCCCCGACGGTCGTATTCGTGGACGGTGGTCGCACCGTCGCGTTCGGTGACCAGGACCGGGTTGCCGGCGGTGTCGTAGCTGGTGGACTGGCGACGCTCGTTCGCGTCGATGACACCGATCAGCCGGCCCCGATGGTCGGCGATCCACGTGTTCGACCTGGATCCGTCCTCGTCGGAGACGACGGTGACCCGGCCCGGCAGGTAGGCGAACCGGGTGGTCCGGCCGAACGGCGACCGTTGCCGCACGACGCGGCGTTGCTGGTCGTAGCCGTTCTCCGCCTCGACCACACCGTCGGCATCGATGACGGCGGAGATCAGCCAGGTTTGGGCGAACTCGGCCCACCGGTACGTCCGGGTCCCCGACGGGCCGGTGACACCGGTCAACCGGCCCTCGCCGTCATACGCGTACGAGATGGCACGGCCGTCGGAGGCGGTCAGGCCGACCAACCGCGGATCCCCGCCGACCTCACCCCACACCAGATCCAGGGAGCGGCCGCGGCCGTGGACCAGGCCGGTCAGCCGACCCGTCTCGTCTCGCGCCAGCTCGACCCGGTTGTCGTCGGACTCCGGTCCGGTGCCGAACCCGAGCAGGGTGCCGTCGGCGGCGAGCGACCACCACGAACCGTCCAAACCGGTGATCCGCAGCCGATCCGTGTCCGGGTCGGTGGTGAGTCGGGTGGTGTCGCCGACCGCCCGATCCCAACCCTCACCCAGCCGGGGGAACACCAGCACGCGGCCGTCGGGGAGCCGGAACCTCGCCACCCCGTCGGTGTCGAACACCAGCCCGGCCTCCACGAGCGAGGACCAGCCCGGCCCGAAAGCGCCCGCACCGCCCTGTTCGACGCTGGTGTCGAAGGAGTTGTAGCAGCGGGACCAGCCCAGCAGCCCGGCCGCACCGGCGAAGACGAGGTCGGTTTCGTTTTCCAGGAAGTTGCCGGTCGAGGTGTTCACCGGATCGTTCGCGTACCCGGTCGTGGGCGGATGCCCGTAGGCCTGCGGCGGGTCGATCGTCAGATCCACCCTTGTCGCGTCCACCCCGGCCACCTTCAACGCGGCGGCGATCGAGGAGTTCGACAGTGCTGACACGTTCCCTTCACCGCCGGCGGCGGCGAACGCGTTCGCCACCACGGTCGCCCAGCTGACGTCTTGATCGTTCGCCGCGAGCCATTTGTCGAACCCGGCGAACACCCCCGACGCATCGAGGGTTCCCCACTGGCAGGTTGCGGTGAAGGTCGAGTAGTCGGCACGCAGGATGCCCGGTTTCGGGCGGAGGTCGTCGTTCGCCCCCTTCGACGAGGTGGCGAAGGAGCGCAGGTTCGACGGCCTTGCCGACGTGGTCGTGCTGCCGCCACCCCCGCTGCCGGGGGCCGGGGTCTGCCGGGACCGGTTCGTCGACGGGGCCACCTCGATCGCCACCGGCGACGCCGGCGGACCGACCGGCGGATCATCCCCGCCGCTGATCGCGTCCCAACCCTTTTCGAAGATGTTCCGATTGTCGTGGTCGTGTTTCCACTTCCGCGCGGTCTCTCGGCGTTGCTGCTCCTTGTGGGCCTCATCGGAAAGCTGCCGGACCCCGGAAGCGACCTCCCGCAAACGCTCAGACAACTCCGACGCATCACCGGCTGCGGTCGCCGCATTGTCGGAGAACAAGTCGGCGAAATGGCCCGTGAAGTCGGTCAGACCGGTCGACACGAACCCCGCCCTGGACCCGGCCTGACCATCCACCGACGAGGCTGCCGCATCACAAGCCGACGCCAACGCCGACGCCGCCCCGAAATCGAACGGAACATCTTCCTCAATGGCACCCAGATCCGCCACAACAACCCCTCTGACACACCAACACCAACCGCCCACGCCCTTCGACAAGCTGAGGGCACGAACCCCCGGCACAGAGCACGAGCTCGGAACAGCCCATCGACGAGCTCAGGGCACGAAACCCCAGCTCAGCGCCATGGGTCTAGGAGCTGCCGCCGGCGTGCATGATGTTCTGCGAGATCTGCGCCAGATGCGACCGCAGCTCGTCCAGCTCCGTCTTCGCCTTCTCCAGGGCCGACTTCGTCTGCGGCCAGGTGTCTTGCCGGAACGTCCGCGCCAACGCCCCGTCCCACACATTCGGATCAGACAAGATCTTGCCCTGACCGTCCAGCTTCCCGATCTCATCAGCCAGACCACCATTGATCAACGACTGGATCTGCTGAATCGCCGCCTTCGCCTCCGGCGTCGACAACACCCGATCACCCATGACAACTCCTTCCATCGAACAGTGGCCGCCAGTTGCGACCGTAAACATCCTCACACGACCGAGGGGTC
>CAVOZV010000010.1:0-110434 GCA_963701355.1 uncultured Actinomycetota bacterium
GCCTGATCCCACTCCCAGCCGAAGCCCGCCGTGGACCAGGCGACCCGGAAGTGGGCCAGGGCGCCGGTAACCTCGGCCTGCAGCACGCCGAGGTCGTCAGGCGCCGGGCGAGCTGTCCCCCAGTCCGGCCCGGCGGAAGAGCGGATAGAGGGCCTCGCGCAATCCTGATCGCGCGGCTCCAGTACCCGCCCGGCCCCGGCGGGCTGGACCGGCCGCGGCCTCGATCGCAGCCGGTCTCCCCGCTCCGCGCCGATGACCCCGGCGTGGCTGCCCCCAGGCGGCCAGCGCGGGATAGCTGTCCAGGTACTCGCGCCTGCCCGCGCGCGTGCCGGGGATCCACGGTGCCTTGACGAAGATCCAGGCAGAGCGCGCCCCCGACCAGGTGCGGCATCTCCGTCAGCGGGCGCCTCCCTAACTATCAATTCGAGTTTAGCGGGTTACCTCCCTCGCGCCGGGTAGACCTAACCATCTAAATGTCATTTCGACAGTTAGGAGCTGATCGTGGCCCTCGCCACGGACTCGCGAAACTCCCGCAGGACCGCCGGAACCACGGCGCCGGGCCGCTCGGGCGCTAGCGCGGCGGGGATGGCGGCCGGGGTCGGCGCCAGCCTGGTCTGGGGATCGGCCTTCGCCGTCCCCGTCCTGCTCGGCGGCTGGAACCGGCACCGGCGTGGACGCCCCACGCGACCAGCGCGGCATAGTCATCCAGGTACTCGCGCCGCCCTGGTTCGTGCCTGGGGTCCACCGTGTTCACGAAGTCCAGGCAGAGCACGCCCCCGATCAAGTTCGGCATCTCTGTCACCGGCGTCTCCTAACCATCAATTCAGAGTTTAGCAGGTTACCTTCCCGTACGGCGGGTAGATCTAACCGTCTAAAAGTCATTTCGGCAGTTAGGAGTCGACGCATGGCGCTCGCCACGCACTCGCATCAGTCCCACGCGCGGGCCGGACCCGCGGCGCCGGGCCCCTCGGGCGCTGGCGCGGCGGGGACGGCCGCCGGGGTCAGCGCCAGCCTGATCTGGGGATCAGCGTTCCTGGTCCCCGTCCTGCTCGGCGGCTGGAACCCGGTCATCGTGACGCTCGGCCGCTATCTCGTCTACGGGCTGCTGTCCGCGATCTTGTTCACGCTCGGCGGCGCTGGCCCGCGCCGGGTGCTGCGGGAGCACTGGCGCACCGCGCTGGCCTTCGCCCTGGCCGGCAACGCCGCGTACTACCTTCTGCTGGTGATCGGGGTCCGGGCCGCGGGCGCGCCCCTGACCGACATGGTGATCGGCGCTATCCCGGTCGTGGTCGCGGTGGCGGGCAACGTACTCATCCCCGCCGCAGACGCGGTGCCGTGGTGGCGGCTGGCCTTGCCGCTCACCCTGGTCATCGCCGGGCTCGTCCTGGTCGGCGCGCTCGAGATAGCCGGAGTCCACGCCTACCTCGCCGTTCCGCCCGCCGAGAAGGCGGCCGGGTTGCTGGCCGCCTGCGCCGCGGTCGTCCTGTGGACCTGGTATGCCCTGGCCAACGCCCGGTTCCTGGCCCGGCAGCGCGCAGTCTCGCCGGCGGCCTGGTCCACGGCCGTCGGCGTCGCCACAGGGGCGGTGGCGCTGGCCGGGCTGCCCGTGGCCGCGCTGGCCGGGCAGCTCACCACGCCGCCGGGCGCGCACCCGGGTCCGGCCAGGCTGGTCGCCGGGGTCGTCTTCCTCGGCGTCGTGGTCTCCTGGGCCGGCACGTGGCTGTGGAACCTGGCCTCGAGCCGGCTGTCGCCCGTCGTGGCCGGGCTGCTGGTCAACCTCGAGACCGTGAGCGGCTTCGGCTACGTCTACGCGGCCCGGCAGCAGTGGCCGGCGGCCGGGCAGCTGACCGGGCTGGCCCTCGTCCTGGCCGGCGTCACCTTGACCCTCGCGCTCACCCGGCGGCGCGAGCCGTTCCGGCTTACCTCCCTCCTGATTTGCTACGTTCGGCCTATGCTCCACGGCCGGTCCGCCGAGACGGCGCGCATCGACGAACTGCTGGCGGCGGCCAGGGACGGCCGCAGCGGCGCGCTGGTGATCAGGGGCGAGGCCGGGGTCGGCAAGACCGCCCTGCTCGACTACGCGGCGGCGGCCGCCGGGATGCGGGTGCTGCGCGGGACCGGCATCGAGTCCGAGGCCGAGCTGCCGTTCGCCGCGCTGCAGCTGCTGCTGCGGCCCGGGCTCGGCCGGCTGGACCTGCTGCCGCCGCCGCAGGCGCAGGCGCTCCGCGGCGCGTTCGGCCTGGCCGGGACGCCGGGCGCGGACCGGTTCCTGATCGGCCTGGCCGCCCTGTCGCTGCTGTCCGAGCTGGCCGGGGACGGGGCCCTGCTCTGCGTGGTCGACGACGCCCACTGGCTGGACCGGGCCTCCGCCGACGCGCTGCTGTTCGCGGCGCGGCGGCTGGAATCCGAGGGAGTTGTCCTGCTCGATCTCCGCCCGTGAGGATGGCTTCGAAGCCCCCGGCCTGCCCGAGCTGCCGCTCGGCAGGCTCGGCCGCGAAGCGTCCCGCGCGCTGCTCGCTGAGCGCGCCCCCGGCCTGCCGCCAGGGCTGGCCGACCGGGTGCTGGCCGAGGCGGACGGGAACCCGCTCGCCCTGCTCGAGCTACCCGCGGCCCTGTCCGAGAGTTCAGGGGTCCCGGTCGCGCTGGCGGCGTCGCTGGAACTCCCTGCGCCGCTGCCGCTGCCCCGCCGCCTGCAGCAGTCCTACTACCGCCAGGCGGCTGCTCTGCCTGCTCCGACGCGGACGTTCCTGCTGGTGGCGGCGGCGGAGGAGACCGGCGACCTGGGCCTGGTGCGGCGTGCGGCGCAGGCCCTGGGCGTCCCCGCGACCGCGGCCGACGCGGCCGAACGGTCCGGGCTGATCGTCGTGAACGCGCCGGCGGTGGCGTTTCGCCACCCGCTGGTCCGGGCCGCCGTTTACCAGGGCGCGACGTCTGCCGAACGCGGCGCGGCGCACGCCGCGCTGGCCGCCGCGCTGCACGATCCCATGGGCGGCGCGCCGGACGCGGACCGGCAAGCCTGGCACCAGGCGGCCGCCGCGGCCGGCCCGGACGAGGGCGTCGCGGCCGCACTCGAGCAAGCCGCCGACCGCGCCCGGCAGCGCCTCGGGCACGCCGCCGCCGCGGCCGCGCTGGAACGCGCGGCACGGCTCACCCCGACGCGGCCGGATCGGGCCCGGCGGCTGATCGCCGCGGCCGGCGCGGCCCTGGACGCCGGCCGCCCGGACGCGGCGTCCGCGCTGGCCGGCCAGGGGCAAAGCCAGACCGCCGAACCCGGTGCGCTGGCCGAGATCGCCCGGGTCCGGGCCTGGGTGGCCATGGAACGCGGGGAGATGCACCGCGTGCACGAGCTCGTGGTGGCCGGCGCCGGGCCGATCGCCGGATCCGATCCCCTGGCCGCCGCGGCCCTGCTGAGACTGGGCGCCGTCGCCGGGTGGTGGGCGGGCGACGCCAAGCTCGTCCAGGACGCGGCTGACCGGATGACCGGGCTCGGTCGCAGCGAGCTGATCCCCGGGCCCGGCGCCATGCAGGCCATGGCCGACCTGCTAGCCGGCCGGCCAGCCGCGGCGGTACCCCGGCTGGCCGAGGTGGTGGCGGCGGCCCGCCACCTCCCGCCGGAGCAGCTCGCCGTCAGGTTCTACGCGGCCAACATGGCCCTGCTGATCGGCGACTTCGACAGCGCGCGCGACCTGATGCTGTCGACGACCCAGGCCTGCCGTACCCAGGGGGTGATCCGCTTCCTCGCCCCGCTGTCCCTGGGCCTGTCGTGCGCGAACTTCTGCCTCACCAGGTTCCGCGCCGCCACCGAGAGCGCGACAGAAGGACTGCGGCTGGCCCAGGACACCGGCCAGCCGGTGCGCGAGGCCGGGCTGTACAGCATGCTGGCCCTGCTCGCGGCGGTCGGCGGCGACGGGCCGGGCTGCCGCGAACTAGCCGCCAGCGCGCTGCGCCAGTTCGCCGCCGAGGAGGTCGCGAACGTCAGCACCATGGCGGAGTGGGCGCTCGGACTGCTCGACCTCGGCCTGGGCCGGTACGGTGCGGCGCTCAACCGGTTCGAGATGACCGCGACCGGGGCGCTCCGGCACTATATCCAGCCGATTCTGTTCGCGCCGGACCAGATCGAGGCGGCCGTGCGCTTCGGCCCGGCTGATCACGAGGGCGCCGGTGTCGGCGCCAGTGCCGCCGACCGGGCCGCCGAGCCGCTGGCCCGCTTCGCCGCCTGGGCCAGGGCTACCGGTCAGCCGTGGGCACGGGCCGTGCTGCACCGCTGCCAGGCCCTCACCGGGGACGGTGACCCGGAAGAGCATTACCGCGAGGCGCTGCGGCAGCACGCGGTCAGCGGCCGTCCGTTCGACCACGGCCGCACCGAGCTCCTCTACGGCGAATGGCTGCGCCGCGGTCGGCGGAGCACGGATGCCCGCGCTCACCTGCGCACCGCGCTCGCGCTCTTCGATCGGACCGGGGCCGCGCCCTGGGCCGAACGGGCCCGGGCCGAGCTGCGCGCGGCCGGGGAGCCCGCGGCCGCCGGGGCGCCGGAGCCGGACCGGCTGAGCCCGCTCACACCGCAGGAACTCCAGGTCGTTCGGCTGGCCGCCTCCGGCGCGACCAACCGGGACATCGCCGCCCAGCTGTTCATCAGCCCCCGGACGGTCAGCCACCACCTGTACCGCGCGTTCCCCAAGCTCGGCGTGACCAACCGGACCGCGCTGGCCCGCCTCGACCTCACCGGCCCGGACGACACGCCGTAGCCGCCGTCCGCCAGTCATCCGTCCGATACACGCCCGCGGCGAGCGCACGCTAGATTCCAGGTCATGACCGACCCGGCTCCCGCAGTAACCGGGAAACCGCTGCGCTGGCTGCAGCTTGACGGCCTCGTGATGCTCGCGGCGGCGCTGATCCTGTTCGCGTCCACGCACCAGCCGTGGTGGCTGGTCCCCGCGGTGATCCTGCTGCCCGACCTGTTCATGCTCGGCTACCTACGCGACACCCGGATAGGCGCGGCCGTGTACAACCTCGGGCACGCCTACCCACTGCCAGCCGCTATGTCCCTCGTCGGCGCCGTCGGCCACCATCCGCTAACGCTCGCCCTTGGCCTGCTCTGGCTGGCGCACATCGGCATGGACCGGCTGGCTCGCTATGGGCTCAAGTACGACGTGAGCTTCCAGCACACCCACCTCAGCGGCCCCGGGCCGCCGCCGGACGTCCGCCGGACGTCCTGAAACCGGGGATCCAAGGCGTCAGAGCGCACTGGAAGCAGGTTTTCACGGCGTTCCGCCTGGCCCGCCGCGCTCGTCAGTAGAGGCGCAGCGGATCGTCGTCGGTGACCGGAAGCTCTCGGATACCGGGCCACGACGCCAGTATCCGGTCGCGCATGGCCGTGCTGACCCGGGCCAGGTCGGCCAGGCCGGGATGGTCCGCGCCGAGCGCGGCCACCACCGTGAGGCGGTGCAGCAACCGCTGCCTGGCGGTCGCGGTGCCCCAGCGCCAGTCCTCCTTCGGCAGCCGCGCCAGCTGGTCCGCCTGGCCGCGGTGGGCCCGCTCGACCAGCCCGTCGCCCCAGATCAGCCAGCCCGCGCACGCCTCCGCCAGGTCTCCGCTCACGTCGGTCCCGGTGTAGGCGCGCCAGGCTGACCGGTACGCCGCCTCGGCCTGCCGGAGCACGAGGCCGGGAGCCGACGCGGCGCACCAGCAAGTGGGAAAGCCGGTCCGCAGGTACGCCAACTCGGCGCGGCCATCACCGAGGGCGGCCTGCTCGAGGTCGACGAACATGATCCCGCTGCCGGTGCGCACCGCGTTGTCGGGGCACGGATCCCCGTGCAGCAGAGCGTGCTGCCCGGTCGCGTTCAGCCGCTCGACCATGCCGTCGAGGGACGCGGCCAGGCTGGCCGGAACGGGCACCCCGAGCCGTTCGGCCAGGCTGGTGAACGCCCGGGCGTCGGCCCGGCCCGGGCCTGCCCAGGCGGGCAGCACGTCCGCGTCGCCCGGCCCGGTCGCGCTGTGCAGCCGGGCCAGCGCCGTCGCGTACTCGATCATCCAGTCGGGTGCGGGCGTGCGGCCCGCCTCGGCCAGGTACTCCAGCACCATGACCCGGCCGCCCGGATCGGTACCCAGCACGTCGGGCACGACCGCCGGTCGGACCCGCCGGGCCAGTCGCAGCGCCGTGACCTCGCGCGCGAAGCGCGCGCCTGCGTCGGCTTCGGAGCCGCCGGTGATCTGCTTGACGATCGCGGGGGAGCGGCCGAACTCGACCAGCCATACGCGCGAGCGGGGACTGCTCGGCAGCCGCCGGATCACGGCCGGGGAGCCGAGCGCGGCGCGCAGGGCCTCGCCTAGCGGCCCAGCGGCGGTCCTAGCCGCATGGGTCAACGTGGATCTTGGTGCCCGTCCCGGTGCCGATCTTCCCGGCCAGCGCCTCGGCGGCGTCGTCCAGTCCGACCGTCACCGCGACGATGCGCGACGGGTCCACCCGGCCGTCGGCGTAGTGCTCGATCGTCGGCCCGATCCCGGCCGACGCGCCGAGGATGCCCACCGCGGTCAGGTCGCCCAGGACCAGGTTGCGGCTGTCGATCGGGCTCGGCGCGCCCGCGATGCCGATGTAGACCAGCCGCCCGGCCTGGCTCGGCCCGGGCCAGGGCGGCCGCGGGCATCCGGTGATCGTCGGTGCAGTCAACCACCGCGTCGTAGCTCCCCGGCGGCGGGTCAGCGCCGGCCCAGTATCCGGAGGCGCCGACGCCCGCGGCCAGTTCCTCCCGGTCCCTGGCCAGCCCCCAGATGTGCACCTCCGCCCCCATCGCGGTGGCGAACGCCGTGGTCAGCAGCCCGATGGTGCCCGGCCCGCACACCAGGATCCGTTTCCCCGGCCCGGCGTGGGCGGCGGAGGCGGCGCGCCAGCCGTTGCCGCCCGGTTCCACCAGGGCACCGGCCCGGTCGTCGATCGCGTCGGGCAGCCGGTACAGGCTGGACGTCCGGACCAGTACCTTCTCCGCCAGCGCACCCGGCCAGTCCACGATGCCGACCTCCCGGCGATCCGACCATGCCCGACGGCGAACACATCTATGCCGTCGACACCGCAGGCCACCTGCTCGCCTTCGTCTGCAGCAACAACGCCTGGGTGACCACCGATCTCGGCGTCGCCAGCTCCGGGTCGGCTGTGATCATCGCCGACGGCACCAGCGGACAGGCAGGACAGGCAGCATCCTGCTCAGCCGTCGTGCCGACCACGATCGGTACCGACACACCCGCGTCGTACGAGGTGTTCGGACCGACTCCCGGTGACATCACCTCATATACGGCATGGTCATGGACCCAGCGGATGAATCGGCTGGCCGAGGCCAATCCGCAATCCGATCTGCAGTCGTGCAGCGACTACATCAACGACATCGTGCTGCCCAACGCCTACCAGTTCGTCACCGACAGCAAACCCGTCGGCTATCTCGAGGCGACCTGGGGACCGAACACGCAGACCAACAAAGCCAGCTACGTCAGTGCCCAGACGAGCTACACGGAGCACGATTGGACGCTCGACGGCTCGCTGTACCTGGGGGTCGGATACGGGGGCACCGGCTCCGCGACTGGCCTCGTACTCGTTAGGGGGCGTGATGTCCAATACGGCATTCACCCTCATGATCGGGGCCTCGATCCACGCGGCCACCCAGACTCGACAGACGAGAAGTGCCACCTGGGGCGTGGCCCTGACCGGTGCCAACTTCGCCGGCACCTGGGGGCCGCCGGGACCGAAGGGCGCCACCCCGGCGGGTGCGATGAGCACCTACACGTTCCGGATCTACCTCCTCCCACCCCCCGGGTCGACATCAAACCTGCCCCCGAACTACTGGACCACCGAGTTGCTGGCCGGGCTCACCAATCCGGGCCGCCCGCTGCCCCTGATCGCCAGCCAGAAGCTGCTCGACCCGATCACCGTCTCCCCCGGCAGCGGTCCGTGGAAGATCATGTACGAGGTCATCACCTACGACGCAGTCCCGCTGCTCGGAATCAATTCGGCGACGCCAACCGCCGGATCGACGGTGACGGTGACCGGAAAGTACTTCGGGATGGGCCAGCCCAGCGTCGAACTGATCCTCACCCCCATCGGCAGCGGCACCGTGCTGTGGAACGAACCGGCAGTCACGCTCGACCCCAACGGGAACTTCGGAGAGTACGAGGAACGCGCCGGCGGTGATCTTCACCGCCCCCAGCCAACCCGGCGACTACGTCCTGAGCGGCGCCGCCGGACCATACAACACGACGACGCTGACCTTCAAAGTCGCGACTTCCTAAGCTTAGAAGCGAACTCGATAGGCACCGACTGCGTACTGATCGGGCCGCTCGTGGAGAGCAACTGCGAAAGCGCGGCGAACGCGTCGAGGCTCGTCGACCCGAGGAGTTCGGCGAGTCGACGCATGCTGACGTAATCGGCGTCTCGCGCGGCCGCCTCGCGCGCCAGCACGTCGACCGCCGGCAAGTCGTCGACGGTCGGCACGTGCGCATCGTGACCGGCTCAGCCGGTCTGCCTTCTCAGTCTCGTACTGCAGCTCGGAGAGCCCGGTGAGGTCGAAGAGGCGCTTCTCCGCCTGCTCGAGCGACGTCGTGTCCACGAGTTCGCGCGCCGGCAATGCGCTAGCGGCCATCGCCAAATCGACTGCATGGATCACCGGCGTAGCGTCCGTCAACTCGACTTGGTCGCCAGCGTCTCTGACCTCTACCTTTCCGCGCAGGCCAAGTGCCGCGGCGGCGAGGAGCCCCGATGCCTCTGTCGGATGCCAGCGGAGGACCGAGTCCACGCCAGCGACGTCCTCTGCGGCAACCGAACCGAATGAGAATGGCTGCCGAACTTCTCGAAGCGAGCAGTGAGGGTCTCGCTCGGAGAGTTCACCGTCAAGGCCGGCCGCCACGACAAGCAGGGTCGTCGGAAGATGTGTTCGGAGGCATGCTGCCAGCGCCAGTTGGTCGGCGAGTGGGCTGCGTAGCCCCGGCTCGGTCCCGTCCGTGAGCGCGTCTCCCCCGACGTCGACGGCCATGATGCGGCCAGCACCCACGAGCTGGGCCGCGGCCGCGATCTGCTGAGCCATACCTTCGGCGCCGTCGGTCGGATCGAGAAGGACGATGCGGGCCGGCAGTTCGCGGGCAAGGCGTGGCAGCGAAGAGCCTGCGGGTGGCCTCATCGTCGTCTCGCCGGTGACTTGGTGCACGAACGGCACCAATTCCTGCAGCCCGATGAAATCCTCTGCGGACCGCGGGCCTGGCAGCGGATCGACCATGAGGCGGTCCCACGAGTAGGTCAGGATGAGTGGCGGATCCGAGTAGTGAAGGTGGCGCTTAAGAGCCGCGCTGGTGATGACGTCGCCTCCGCCGCCAACTGCGACCAGCAAGGTGTCCACTCTCGCCACCGTACCCCGCAAGGCACGGCAGGAGTCGATACAGTGGCTAGTGGCCTAGGGCGGCGAGACGGAGGGCGGATGCCGGAGATCAGGGAGGTGCTTCCGAAGTACCTCCAGATCGCGGCTCATATTCGCGACCAGATAGTGCGAGGTGACCTGAACGCCGGCGACGAGGTGCCGTCTGAACGACAGCTCGCCGCAGACTGGAAGGTTGCCCGTCCGACCGCAGCAAAAGCGCTGGAAGCGTTAAAGGCGCAGGGGCTGGTAGTCGCCGAGCGTGGGTCTGGCACCTACGTGCGTAACTCCAATGCCGTGCCGCGCACTCCTGAGCGTTACCGTCGCGCGGCTGATCTCGGCGGGATGTACGGTGCGGCCGAGTCCGTGGACTTTCTGGCCACCGAGATCACCGCAGCCCCCGAACATGTCGCCCGGTCGCTGCAACTTGAGCCAAGCTCCCGCGTCATACGGCGATCACGTCTGCTGCGAGCCGCGTCGGGTCGTCCGATCGAGCTCTCGACCTCGTGGTTCGACGCGACATTGGCCGATGCCGCTCCCGGGCTCCTCATCGCCGAACGGCTCGTCGGAGGAACGGCCAAGTACCTGGCCGGAATCACAGGCCAGAATCCGTCGTACGCTCGCGACCAGGTCGCAGCTAGGCTCGCAGAGCCCGACGAGCGGGAGCTTCTTGGCCTGGCCGACCCCGCCGCGGTCTTGGTGTACGCGGTCGTCATCTATGGGGCGAAGGATGAGCCCATCCAGTGCGACGACGCCGTGTACCCGCCGGGCGAGTGGACCTTCCACTCGGAGTACACGCTCCGATAGCAGTCGATTTCGACACGCACGGACAAAACTATTGACAATGTGGCCTATGCCACTATCCTCATAAGTGGCATAGGCCAGTACCTAGTCCGGCGCTGACGAAGCGCCCACCACTTGGCCGCTCAGGCCACCGAGGGTTAGGAGCCCTTTCGATGCAGCTTCGAGTAGACGTGGCCGGGGTGCGGTTCATGGTCACCAAGGCACACGAGCCCAAGGTCGACTTCGAGACGAAGGCTCAGAAGGTCGACAGGCGGACCGGCGCGCTCATGTGGCAGATCCAGCTCATGGCGTTGGACGAGTCGGGCGGGGAGATCCTCCCGGTGGTCGTGGACGCGGAGCCGGCGTTTCCGGTCGGTGAGTTCGTCCGCGTCGAGAACCTCGTGGCGATGCCCTGGTCCCAGGGTGAGCGGTCTGGCGTCTCGTTCCGCGCCGGCCGGATCTCTTCCGTCGAACGCCGCCAAGCCAGGCGACGCCGGGAAGGCCGCCTGATCATGGCCGATCTGGACGTGGTGGAGGGCCTTCGGTCTTGGGCGCGCGGTGACTACGCCGAGGAGGCGGGCGTCGAGTTGCTCGTGCGGGCGTTCGGCGGGCGGTTCGCCGACCCGGGGTGGCCGTGGATCCAGGCGTGTGATCGGCCCGGCTGGTACTGGGTCGACGCCGAGTGCATGCCGGCGAACTGGGGTGTGCTGTCGCGTGGCGAGCGTCGCGTGTTGGCTTTGGTCGCCGGCTTGATCGCGGACGTGCCGGTGGAGCAGCTCGGTCTGAGCCTTTCGGGGCTGGACCGCAGCAACCTTCGGCTGATCCTCGCTGCGATCGCGCACGCGAGTGGTTCGCATCAGCATTCGGGGCTGTCCGACGACAATGGCCAGCTCAGGCTGGTTCAGCTGCCGACCCTCTTCGGTTGGCCAGCCGAACCGTCCCGGATCGGCTGATCGATGCCGGCCAAGTGGCAGGTCGCGCGGATCGTGGGGCATTTCGCGCTCGATCCGGGCCCGGTGCGTTCTCGGATGCTGTTGGGTGATCACGGCCCGTACGTGACCATCGCGCTTCCTGGCGGCGATGTCGTGCTGGTGGCACGGGATCCGATGGCTCTGGGCCGTCTTGCTGTCGCGTGCGCTCGGGCACAGAGCGCCCTGCGGACCGCCCAGGCGCGTCACGCGTTGCTCGGTCGCGAGTCTGGGCAGGAGCGCGAACTATGAACAGCGCGACTGTCGCTTCGATCGACTCCCGAGCCGCACTTCGTCGGTGGGCCTGCGGGCTTCCCTCGTTGGAGGCGGCGGTCGAGCTGCTGGTGCGTTCCTGTCACGGCAGGCTGGCTGAGCCCAGGTGGCCGTGGATCCGCGTCGATGACGGCTGTCTGTGGCTGGACACCGATCAACTGAGTGGCAGCGACCTCGACCTTGTCGAGCCGGAGCGCCAGGTGTTGGGCATCGTCGACGCTCTGGCTTCTGGTCGGCCGATCGGCCAGCTCGCCGATCACCTCGCGCTTCTTGACCGGGCAACGCTGCAGCTGGTTCTTGCTGCGTTCGCTCACGCGGGTCGCAGTCACACGCATCGGGTGTTCCGGCGGGACGGGGACGGGTCCGCGCGTTGGCAGCGACTGGACCCGCTGATCGGTTGGAACTGCGAATGATCAGGGAGTTGGGTCGCCGAGTGGGTCGTGTGCTGGCTGTCGTCGGTCGTGAGGTCGGCTGGTGGGTCGGCGGCGCCGGTCGTCTGTGGTGGCGGCACAGGATCGCGGCAACCGTCCACCTGGCGGCCAGCTTGATCGCCTGGTGGCAGCAGCAGTTCGCGGTGCTCGCGGTGTTGGTGATTCCGGTTATGGCGGTGGCGGCGTGGGCTCGCGGTTGGTCGGACTCGTACCGCCGCTGCCTCGCCGAACCGCTGGGCCGGTACCGCACAGCGCGCGGTCTTGCGGCATGACTGGCCACACCTGATGGAGTCCGTCGGGCTGGCCCGGTTGACCACAGATCTCGAGCGCGCACGTCGAGACACGGGCGTCGGTCATCGGCACCGTGAGGTCGCGGTTCCTGGCCTGAGGAAGGTTCGTTGGTCGCACCGGCAGCTGACCGCGTGGCCGCGGCTGCTGACCGGTCAGACGGTGGATGACGTCGAGCTCGCGGCCGATCGGCTCCGGGTGGCACTCGGCGCTCACGGGTGCCGGATCGTGCCGAACCCATCGGCGACTGAGTGCCGGATCGTCTGGTCGTTCGGTGATCCGCTGACGGAGCCGTTCGACGCGACCGTTCCCGACGCGGACGGCGCCGCTCGGTTCGGCCGAGTGCGTTGCGATCGGACGCACCGAGGACGGCCGGACATGGCGACTGCGCATCCGCAGTTCGACGATGGTTGCCGGCGATTCTGGCTCGGGCAAGGCGTCGTTCGTGTGGGGACTGGTGTTCGGCCTTGGACCGCAGAACAGCGCCGGCCTGGTCCAGCTCCACGGCATCGATTTGAAGGGCGGCATGGAACTCGTCGATGGGTCGACCGTTGTTCACCCGCTACGCGCAGACCGCCGAACTGCGCGGTGGCGATGCTCGAGGACGACGCGCGCGAGCTGCAGGCCCGAGCGGAACGGTTGGCCGGCACAGACGAGGCAGCATGTCCAGTCCGTCGATGAGCCGATGGTGATCATCGTGATCGACGAACTGGCGGCGCTGATCGCCTACTCCCCCGACCGTGACCTGACCCGGCGGGCCGAGGCGGCGCTCTCGGTGATCTTGTCGCAGGGCCGGGCGGTCGGGTATGTGGTGTTCGCGTTCTTGCAGGATCCGCGGAAGGAGACCGTCCGGATGCGGCACCTGTTCACGCAGAGCATCGGCCTGCGGCTTCGTGATCGCGAGGAGGTCACGATGGTGCTCGGCGACGGAGCGCTCCGCAGGGGCGCGAGGTGTCACAAGATCCCGCATACGACACCTGGTGTCGGCTACGCGCTCGGAGGAGGACGGCCATCCGGTCCGGGTCCGGGCCGGCTTCGTCAGCGACGACATGATCAGAACTGCGGCGGACCGTTTTCCAGCGCCGCATCAGATCCCTGTCGTCGTGCATGCCGATTCGGAGATGCCGGCACGTCGTTCGTCGACCCGGTCGCGGGCGAGCGTTCGGGTGATCGCGGGAGGCGATCAGTGATGTCCGGGCCGACTCGGTTGGGTGAGCTGCTGCCGGGCACGGTGGCGGAGATGGCTGCCCGTGCCGGTCGTCCGGATTTCGATCGTTGGGCCGCGCAGGCGCAAGGGCTGCGGCCATTGTGCTCATCCGATCCGGTTGCGGGGTTCGACCCGGACCCACCTGTCGGACGGTCGGCTGGTCGACTGCTACAGCACGGTGAATGAGCCTGACGGTGTCGCTTATGTGCGGTGCGGGAACCGGCGCGCGGCGGTGTGCCAGTCGTGTTCGCATGAGTATCAGGGCGACATGTGGCATCTGCTGTACGCCGGGGTCGCCGGCGGCATCAAGGGTGTCCCGGAGTCGGTCGCGGAGCATCCGATGGTGTTCGCGACGCTGACCGCACCGAGTTTCGGTGCTGTGCACACGACCCGCGGCCGTGGCCGCCGCTGCCATCCGCCGTCGGCGCGTGACGACTTGTCTGCACGGCCGGCCGACGAGCTGCTCGTGGTGCACGCCGAGGATCGGATCCCGAGTTGGGGACTCCGTTGTGCGCGGACTGCTACGACTATGCGGGTCATCTGGCGTTCAACTGGTATGCGCCGGAGTTGTGGCGCCGGTTCACGATCGCGCTGCGCCGTCGGATCGCCTCGCACCTCGGTGTTTCCCGTTCGCGGTTGGCTGAGCACCTGGTGGTGTCGTTCGCGAAGGTGGCCGAGTTCCAACGCCGCGGGATCGTCCACTTCCATGCCTTGATCCGGCTCGACGGGCCCGGCGACGCGTACTCGTCGCCGTCGGTCGGGCTCGACGCTGCGGCAGCTGGGCCGGTTGATCGTGGAGGCCGCCGCTTCGGTGCGGGTGACGACGGATCCGTACACGTGGGGTGGTCCGGTCTGGGATCTCGGCGTTCGGCGATCAGTGTGACGTGCGTCCGGTTCACGGGCAGGCGAACCGTGACGCGGGCTCGGGGCCGATGCATCCGGAGATGGTGGCCGCGTACATCGCGAAGTACGCCACGAAGGCTGCCGACGATTTCGGCCTGCTCCACCGCCGTCTGCCGGAGGGTGGGTCGTTGGACCGGTTGAACCTGTCGGACCACACGCTGCGGCTGTTGCGGACCGCGGCTCGCGATCACCGGTCAGGCATCCGGCCGTGATCACCGCCCTCGGCGACGATGCCGATGCGGTCGGTCTGGACGACACCGACAACGCGCAGGTGATCGCGGATGCTCGGTCGTGGCTGCCGATCGTGAAGTGGCTTCACATGCTCGGTTTCCGCGGGCATTTCTCGACGAAGTCGCGGGCCTACTCGACCACGATGGGTGCTTTGCGTGGTGAGCGGCGGGCCTGGCGGGAAGCACAGACCGCGGCACCGCCCGTGATGATCTCGGCTTCGACCTGGACCAGCTCGAGGACAGCACGCTCGTCGTGGTCCGCGGCTGGACGTTCGACGGTGCCGGCTGGCTGACCTCCGGCGATGCGGCGCTGGCGGCTTCCGCGGCCGCGCGATCCCGGGCCCAGCGTGAAGCGGTCGCCTTGGCAGATGTGCCTCCTCACCCGGACGACTTGTGAAGGGATCGGTCATGACGGCATCAGCACAGTTCGGCATCCCCCGACAGCCAGCCAATCTTGTGGTCGCCGGCCCGGGGGTCAGGGGTGAGCGCAGCGAATCACGAAGTGACGCCGAAGGCGCTCTTGACGCCCGGGCCGGCGACCACACAATTCCGGTGGCGGGGGATGGCGCGCAGACACGACCACGATCTTGTTCTGCGCCGTCCAACGGCGCGGCGTGTTCGGACGACGTATTTGAGCGTGGTCGAGGCTGCGGCGTACCTGAATGTGTCGGTTCGGTTCATCCGCGGGATGGTGGCGGAGCGCCGGGTGCGGTTCCACAAGGTCGGAAAGTTTCTTCGGTTCGACGCGGTGGACCTGGACGCGATGGCGGAGACGGTGGAGGTCGCCGCCGGGGCTACGGAGCTGGCGGACCGGGTGTGGTTCTCTGCGCGGAGGCTTGGCTGATGTCGAAGCGCTATTTCGGTTCGTTGAGGCGGCGCGAGTCGGGTCGGTGGCAGATCCGTTATCGGACGAGGGATGGTCGGCGGGTGTCGTATCCGACGACGTATGCCCGCCGGGCGGATGCCGCGAGGGTGCTGGCGGAGTTGGAGCGTCAGGCGGGTTCGGGCGGGCTGTCGGATCCGGGTGGTGCGCGGATCAGTTTCGGCGCTTACGCGGGACAGTGGATCGAGCAGCATCCTCGCCTTCGTCCCCGAACGGCTGACGTCTATCGGTCCCTGCTTCGGCGCCATCTGGAGCCGCGGCTTGGTCCGGTGCCGCTGGGTCGATTGGACACTCCGACGGTCCGGGCGTGGCGTGAGGCGCTGCTGACGGAGGGTGTGTCGCCGACGATGGTGGCGAAGAGTTACCGGCTGTTGCGTGCGATCTTGAACACGGCGTTGACCGAGGACGAGTTGATCTCGGTGAATCCGTGCCGGATCCGTGGGGCCGGCGAGGAGCGGGCAGCCGAGCGGCCAGTGCTGAGCCTGGATCAGCTGTACGAGCTGGTCGAGTTGGTGCCGGAGCGATGGCAGGCGTTCATGTTGTTGAAGACGTTCGCCTCGCTGCGATGGGGCGAGATCACTGCGCTGACCAGGGCTGACGTTGATCTGGAGTTGTGCACGGTTCGGATCCGCCGGCAGTTCCTGGTGGTGAGGGGCGGGATGCAGGTCGGGCCGCCGAAGTCGCGCGCGGGCGTGCGGGTTGTGTCGTTTCCTCGGGCGATCGCGCCCGCTCTGGTCAAGCATCTGGCCGAGTTCTCGGGTGAGGGCCCGGACGGGTTGCTGTTTCCGAACGAGCACGGTAATCCGCTGCATCGTGGCAACTTCAACCCGACGGTTGGTTGGTCGACGATCAGGGAGCAGCTCGGTATCCCGAATCTGCACCTGCACGATCTTCGGCATACCGGGAATACGTTGGCGGCCCAGTCGGGTGCGAGTTTGCGGGATCTGATGACCCGCATGGGGCATGATTCGCCGGCGGCGGCGCTGATCTATCAGCACAGCAGTCGGGCAGCGGACGCGGCGATCGCGGCGGCGCTGGACGCTCGTCTGGTGGCGCGGGCGGAGGCGGCTGAGACTGGGTCTCGGAAGACCGATGGGGCCCGGGTGGGGCCCGCCGAGGTTGGGGCCAATACTGCTGGAACGGAGAACTGAGCCGTGACTAGGGGAAATGTGCTGGAGCGGATGACGGGAATCGAACCCGCACTATCAGCTTGGGAAGCTGATGTTCTGCCATTGAACTACATCCGCTGGGCGGCCGGGCCAGCCAGAACTGTCGGACCGCCGCGCTAGCTTAGCGGATCCCGTACGACAGGAGGTCATCGTGACATCGACGCTCAGGTTCGCGCAGGTCGTGGTCGACTGCGAGAACGCCGCCAAGCTCGCCGGGTTCTACTCCGAGCTGCTCGGCCGCCCCATCGGCGAGGGGACCAACGAGTTCTTCGCCGTCATCCCCGGGAGCGCAGACCCGCCCTTCCCCAACCTGATGTTCCTTCAGGTGCCGGAACCGCGGAACGGGAAGAACCGGCTGCACTTCGATCTGGTCACCGACGACAAGGAGGAGGCGATCGCCCGGGCCATCGAGCTCGGGGCGAGCCGATTAGGGGACTTCGACGAGTACGGTGCGGTCTGGTCCACCCTGACCGACCCGGAGGGGAACGTGTTCGACATCGGCGGACACGTCTCGTCGTAGGAGCGTTCGCCCGGCGACAGGCCTCAGCGACCGTCACGGGTCAGGGATCACCCGGATCTGTGACCGTGGCCTCCCTGGAACGGACGCCGAGCCATGGATCGGCCCGGCGAGCGGGCATAGCGTGGCGATATGACTGATGCTCGTCCCGAACCGCTGAACGTCGGCCCGATCGCCGGCGGTAGCCTGCGCGCCTCCGACAACGACCGCGACCAGGTCGCCACCGTGCTCAGCACGGCGTACGCGGAAGGCCGGCTGACCAAGGACGAGCACGACGAGCGGCTCGGTCGCGCGATGTCGGCCCGGACCTTCGACGAGCTCATCCCGCTGACTCATGACCTGGTCGTGGTCACCCCGCCGAAAGTGACGTCGATCTCCAGCCAGACCGAGTCGCCGTACCAGATCGACACCGCGCACGCCTCGGAGGACGTCGACAACATGGTCGCGATCTTCGGCGGGGTGACCCGCAAGGGGCGGTGGCGGATGCGCCGACAGACGCGGGCGTACGCCCTGTTCGGGGGCATGGACCTCGATCTGCGGGAGGCGACCTTCGAAGGGCCGGAGGTCGAGATCAACGGGGCCTGGAGCTTCGGCGGACTCGACATCACCGTGCCGGTCGGCATGGAGGTCCGCGATCAGACCGTCGGGATCTTCGGCGGTACCGAGGTCAAGGACCTCGGCGAGCGCGACCCGCGAGCGCCGGTTCTGGTGATCAAGGGCCTGACCCTGTTCGGCGGCGTCTCCGTGCACGGCCCGAAGCCGCCGAAGTCGGAGCGGCGCCGCCACCACCGCTGACACGCGTCACCGGCTCCTGTCGGACCCGGTGACTAGCCTGGTCTCACCATGGACGAGTTGTTCGCACCGCCGGCGTACGACTGGCAACGGTTGTCGCCGCGGTACAAGACGATGCGCAAGCTCGTCGCCTGCGTAGCGCCGCCACTGATCGGGACCATCCCGGCGTTGATCTTCGGGCTCGTGATCGGTGGCGGCTGGTGGTGGGTCTCGGCCGCGATCTGGGCAGGCACCTGCGGCTACAGCCTGTTCCGGCTGATCCGAAGCAGCCCGAGCTGGACCTCTTGGGGATACGTCGAGCGCGAGGACGACCTCTACGTCACCCACGGCGTCTGGTTCCGCAAGCTGGTGGCCGTGCCGTACGGCCGGATGCAGCTCGTCGAGGTCGAGTCGGGTCCGCTGGAGCGGGCCTTCGGGCTGGCCGCAGTCAGCCTGCGCACCGCAAGTCCTGACACCGGCGCCCGGATTCCCGGCCTCGCGCCGGATCAGGCTGCCCGGCTGCGCGACCGGCTGACCGAACTGGGCGAGGCGCGCGCCTCCGGGATATGAGGCAGCCAGGGAGCGGGCCTGCCCTGCGAGCTCAGCAGGACACAGCCGAGGACAGCTCGAACGAACTCAGCGAGATCGCGAGGCAGAGTCAGGCGAAGCAGACCCGGCGGCCGCACCCGCTGACCCCGTTCATCAGGGGCTGGATCATTCTGGTGGCGATCATCCTCGGATTCGGCCGACAGGTGGTCGACCAAGCATCCAGCAACGAGAGTTTCGACCGCAGCGATCTGACCTGGATCCTGCCGGTGGCGGCCGCGGTGGTGATCCTGGCGGCGCTGGCCGGCCTGGTCAGCTGGTACTTCACCCGATTCGTGATCGACGACGACGAGCTACGGATCGAGACCGGCGCCGTTTTCAAGCGGTCCAAGAAGGTGCCGTTCGAGCGGCTGCAGTCCGTCGACATCTTCCAACCGTTCGCCGCCCGGCTGTTCGGGCTCGCCGAGCTTCGTCTGGAGGCCGGCGCCGGTGGCAACGGGATCAAGCTGCGCTATCTCAGCCAACCCGAGGCGAGCCGGCTGCGGGACTACCTGCTGACCCGGGCCCACGGCACTCGCGCATCGATCGCCCAGTCCGACGCCGGACAACCGGCCAGCCGGTTGACCGACCTGGGCCGAGCCGACCGGCCGCTGCTCACCACCAGCCCGCAGCGACTGCTCGGCGCCTTCCTGCTGTCCAGCGAGTTCATCGGCACCGCGCTCTACACAGTCGTCGTTCTGATCATCTCCGCGACCGGCTCCGCGTTCGCGCTGACCGCGCTGATCCCGGCTGTGATCAGCCTGTTCACCCTGATCAGCAATCGTCTGGTGGCGATGTTCCACTTCACCTTGGCCGACTCCGCCAAGGGCCTCCGGATCACGCGCGGACTGACCACGCTGAGCAGCCAATCGGTGCCGGTGAACCGCATCCAGGGCATCCGGATCAGCCAGCCCCTGCTCTGGCGCCCGCTCGGCTGGTACCGGGTGGACATGGACATCCTCGGTTACGCCGGAAGCGACGAGGACAACGACGACCAGTCCTCGAGCGTGCTACTCCCGGTCGCCACCCTCGACGAGGTCAGGCTCGGCCTCGACCGGATCCTGCCCGGCGTCGCCCTGGACGCCGTCGCGCTGATCCGGGCGCCGCGGCGCGCGGCCTGGCTGCGGCCGTACGACTTCTGGACCCTCGCCTACGGCATGGACGAGCACGTGCTGATCACCGAGCACGGCTGGCTGACTCAGGTGCGCGACATCGTGCCGCACGCGAAGACCCAGTCGGTGCGGCTCCGTCAGGGGCCGCTGCAACGCCGTCTCGGGCTGGCCGACGTCCATGTCGACACTCCCCACGGTCCCGTCCATGCCGCCGCCCACCAGGTCGACGCGACACTCGCCCGCGAGTTCGTGATGACCCAGCTGGACCGGGCCCGCGCCGCCCGCCGCGTCGATCGGGACCGGGCCGCGCTGCCGGCCGACCAACGGGCCGAGCACCAGGTGCTGGACCAGTTCGGGATCACCTCTGCCGCGCTTCTGGGGCACGGCGGTGAGGCGAACGCGTACGGGCTGGACGAGGACCGGGTGCTGCGGATCTATCACGCCGGACACGAGTCCACAACGCAGACGATCGCGCAACTGCAGGGGCTCTACCGGCTGTGGTCGGGTGGTCCGTTCGAGATCCCGATGGTCCTCGAGAACGGCGAGCGGGCGGGCCGGATCTATACGGTCACGTCGCGGCTGCACGGCCAGAGCCTTGATCGCTGGCTGCCCACAGCGGGTGTCGAGGACCGCCGGACCGCACTGCTGGGCTACCTAGCGGCGGCCCAGTCGATCTCCGCTCTGCCCGCGCCGATGCCGGGGTTCGCGCGGCTGGTCGGTGGCGGCGCACCGCAGTCCTTCGGCTCACTGACCGAGCTGCTCAACGCCCAGCTCCAGCCCCAGATCGAGATCAGCCGGGCCCGGCTCGAGGCCGACCTGCCGAACGTGCCGCAGGTGTGGGACGAGCTGTTCTCGGCGCTGTCGGCGCGTTCGGTCCGGCCTGCGGTCGTGCACGGCGACTACTGCCCGCCGAACACGTACGTCCAGGTCGTCGACGGCCGGCCGCTGCTGACCGGCGTCGGGGACTTCAGCCCGCACACGTTGCTCGCTGATCCAGCGATGGATGTGGCCGGTGCGGTGATGTTCTTGGAGCTGGAACGCTACGACGAGGCGGCCGATGACGCCCGCTGGCTGGAGGAACGAGCGGTGGAGCGCTGGGGCACCGACCTCGCGCACTGGATCGCTGTCTACCGCCGCTTCTACGGCTTCTACTTCTCCTCCGCATACGCGTTCGACGAAGATCTGTACGTCTGGTGCCGGAGCCAGCTCACCCCGCTCTCCGGCTGAGCCGGCCTTCGCGGTCCGTACCCACTCGATCGGCCCGTTCGACCTCGCACCCTGCACCACCGACCAGCCACGACCTCGCACCCGATCGGTCGACGTCGCACCCCGCATGCAGGGTGCGAAGTGCACCTCCGGGGTGCGAAGACGGTCCGCTGGGGGATGCCCGGCGGATGCGGAACGCGGTCCGCTGGGGGTCGGACGGGACTGCGACCTGGCCCGGGCGGCCGGGGTGCCGTCGGACCGTGGTGGCACTGTGCGGAGACGGCTCCACGATCTCGGGATTCGTTCGGGGTCGCCGACGCACGGCCAAGGGCGGGGTCAGGGGTCGAGGTGCCGATCAACTGGGCGTCGACGGTTCCAGACCGTCGGCGGCCACGTCGTACGGCTTGTTCGTGACCGGGCCCGGGCGGATAGTTGGCATCGGAGGAGGGACGATGTCGATGATCGCCTCGGAGGACCTGCGGACCCTGCAGCTCGCGCCCCTGTGGGTGCTGAGTTCGCTCAGCGGCACCCACGCGTCCTTCCCCAGCTACGAGCTCGAGGCATTCTGGGACGCCGTGGTCGAGGTGTCGTTGCGGACTCCGTCCGGAGCGCGGGAGATCCTCGGCTCGCTGGCCGCCGATCGGACCGGGCTGGTGCTGGACTATGAGCTCGACGACCGCTCAGTGGTGACCGGTCTCACCCATACCCTCACCGCCATGGACCGGCTCGATCCGACCACCGCCGCGGACTACAAGATCGCTCTGCTTCGGATCGGTGTTGCACTCGGCCGGGCCCGCGGTCCGTACGGACGATCGATCTCGCCGCGCGACGAGCAGACCCTGCTGCTGGTGGCGGAGCTGCTGGAGCTGCGCCGGACACCGCCCGTGGCCGAGGACGTACCGGCCTGAGCCCCTCGCCCGCGGACGCCGGGTCTGGATAGGCTCCGCAGTATGACCGAAGCTGCTCTGCTGGTAGGGACGCCCAAGACCGATCGTCCGGTGCTCGGCATCGATATCGGCGGCAGCGGAATCAAGGGCGCGCCGGTCGACCTGAACACCGGGGAGTTCGCCGACAAGCGGCTCCGGATCGACACCCCCAAGAAGTCGACGCCCGAGAACGTCGCGAAACTCGTCGCGCAGATCGTGGAGAACTTCGCCGACCAGATCGGCGACGGGCCGATCGGGATCACCATCCCGGCCGTAGTCACCCACGGCCAGACCCGTTCTGCGGCGAACATCGACAAGTCCTGGATCGACTGCCAGGCCGAGAAGGTGTTCGAGGACGTCCTCGGCCGCGACATCTATCTGATGAACGACGCGGACGCGGCCGGCATCGCCGAGGTGCACTTCGGCGCCGCCAAGGGCCATCCCGGTCTGGTGCTGATGACCACGCTCGGCACCGGGATCGGAACGGCGATCGTCTACCGCGGCGTGCTGATCCCGAACTCCGAGCTCGGTCACATCGAGCTGGACGGCTATGACGCGGAGAAGCGGGCCGCCTCCAGCGTCAAGGACACCGAGGGTCTGTCGTACGAGAAGTGGGCCAAGCGGCTGCAGCGCTACTACTCCGCGGTCCAGGCACTCCTCTGGCCGGACCTGATCGTGGTCGGCGGCGGGGTGAGTAAGGACGCCGACAAGTTCCTGCCCCTGCTCGACCTCAAGTGCGAGATCGTGCCGGCCAAGCTACGGAACACGGCCGGCATCGTCGGTGCCGCCTGGCTCGCCGCCGACCGCCAGCAGCATCCAGATCCCCTCGGTTAGGCGGATCGAGGCCCATCGAGGCCGAGTACGGATAGCCGAGCGAACGTCGGACGTCGGAGGGACCGTCCGGGTGTGGCGGGCGTTTCGAGCGCAGCAGAGCACGGCGGAGCCTGCGGAGCGGTGCGTCGCGGAGCGAGGAGGGCGGGACGGTCCCTCCGACGCCCGACGCGGATCGAAGAGCTCACATCCGGTCGAGCGCCTCGATGCCGAGCAGATCCAGGCCGGTGGCCAGCACCCGCTTGGTCGCCAGGCACAGCGCGAGCCGAGAGTCTCGGACGACACCGTCCGACTTCAGCACCGGGCACTGCTCGTAGAAGATCGACAAGGCGCCCGCGACGTCGTACAGATAGGCGCACAGCTTGTGCGGCTGCAGACTGTCGGCCACCTCGGCGACCACCTCGCCGTAGCGGGACAGCAGGAGCGACAGGGTCTGCTCGGCCGGCTGCTCCAGCACGATGATCTTGTCCGGCGAGCCGAGGCCCTCCGCCTCCGCGCGACGCAGCACCTGCGCCATCCGGGCGTGCGCGTACTGCAGGTAGGGGCCGGTGTTGCCGGTGGTCTGCACCATCCGGTCGACGTCGAAGACGTAGTCCTTGTTCAGCCCGTTGGACAGGTCGGCGTACTTGATCGCCGCCAGCGCGATGGCCGGCGCGGCCTTCTCCTCGGCCATGTCCAACAGGTCGGCGAGCAGCATGGCCTTGCCGTCCCGGGTCTTGTACGGCTTGCCGTCCGGTCCGAGCACCATCCCGTAGCCGACGTGCTCGGCCTCGACGTCACCGGGCAGCCAGCCGGCCAACCGGGCGACCGCGAAGACCTGGGCGAAATGATCACCCTGGCGTACATCGGTGACGTAGATCAGCCGGTTCGCGTGCAGATCCCGCACCCGGTGCCGGATCGCGGCCAGATCGGTGATCGAGTACCCGTAGCCGCCGTCGGACTTGCGGACGATCATCGGCGCGTTGAAGCCCTCGACGAACACCACCAGCGCGCCCTGGTCGATCACCCCGGTGCCGTCGGCCTCCAGCTCGGCAGCGACCGAAGCGAGATCGTCGTTGTACGTCGACTCCCCGGCCAGGTCATCGTCGGTCAGTTTGACGTTCAGCCGGTCGTAGGTGGCGTTGAAACCGACCAGGGAAATGGCGACCAGGTCGCGCCAGATCCGACGGGTCTGCTCGTCGCCGGACTGCAGCGCGACCACCCGACGGCGAGCCCGGCCGGCGAAGTCCGGATCCTCACGGAAGTGTGCCGAACCGCGCTTGTAGAGATCCTCGGCCTCAGGCAACGACAGCTGCGACGCGTCGATCGCCTCGTCCAGCGTCTCCTCGACGAGCATCCCGAACTGGGTGCCCCAGTCGCCGATGTGGTTCTGCGGGATCACCCGGTGCCCGACCGCGGTCAGCACCCGGTTGAAGCAGTCGCCGATGATCGTGGTCCGCAGGTGGCCGACGTGCATCTGCTTCGCGACGTTCGGTGCGGAGTAGTCGATCACCACGATCTGCGGCTGCCCGGTCTGCTCGATGCCGGTGTGCGGATCGGCGAGCAGGTCGTTCACCGCACCGGCCAGGACGTCGGTCTTGAGCCGCAGGTTGATGAAGCCGGGGCCGGCGATCTCCGGCGGCTCGCACAGGTCGTCGATCTCCAGTCGGGCGACGATGTCGGCGGCCACCTCGCGCGGCGGACGTCCCTCGCTCTTCGCCAACCGGAGCGCCACGTTGGACTGGTAGTGGCCGAACTGGGGCTTGGTGGCCGGACGCAGCTCCGGATCCACCCCGGCGACCGCCTGGATGCGCTCGCTCAGCAGCGAAGGAAGGGATGACACGAGCACCGATTATCCCATCCGGTGCGAACCGGTCCGACCGAGTTTCCCGTCGCAGACGCCCGGGCGATCCGTAGGCTGATCGGCATGCCGCAACCGCGCCAGCCGTTCCTGCACGATCTGGTCTGCACGCTGGCCGCGCCGACCCAGGCCTGGAGTGGGTACGACGGTCAGATCGGGTCCGCCGGGCAGGCGGTCGGGATCCAGGGTGTGCTGCATGCGGACGTACGCGTGTTGGCGGCGGCCGAGCTGCTCGCCGGCGGGCAGCCGCCCGAACACATCGCCACGCTGGACGAACCAGACGGCAACCGGTTCGTCTATCTCTGGCGGTACGCGGTGGACCGGCAGGCCAACCCGGACACGGCGGCACGGATCGATCGGATCCGGCGGGTCGAGCCGGGCCGGGTCTCCGAGACCATCACCGTCACCTCGGCAGACCCCGAACCCGCAACCGTCGATCTGGAGGTCCGGCTGGCGGCCGACCTGGCTCTGATGCAGATCCCGCGCTCCGGAGAGCCGGCGGTGGCTGTCCCCTTCGGCGATCAACCGCTGGTCTGGGGCGACGACGAGCTCACCGTCCGGGTGTCCAGCGACGCGCGCCGCACCGCGACGTGCGAGGATCGACGCAGTCTCGGGCTCGGCTGGTCGTTCACGCTCGGTCCGGCTGGGGCCCGCACCGTGTCCTGGACGATCGAGATCGCCGACACCGCCGGTGCGGTGACGGCCGCGGCCGGCGCCGGACTCGTGGCGCCCGACCCTGCGGCCGTGCCGGACCCCCGACTCGGTGCCTGGCTCAACCGGGCCGTCGAGGACCTCAACGCGCTTCGGATGACCATCCGGCAGCTGCCGGAGGAGGCGTTCTTCGCCGCCGGCGCGCCCTGGTACCTCACGCTCTTCGGGCGCGACAGCCTGTGGGCGGCCCGGATGGTGCTGCCGCTGGATCCGGCGCCGGCGATCGCGACCCTTCGCGTCCTCGCGCGGCTGGCCGGGACCACGACCGATGCGGACAGCGCGCAGCAGCCCGGCAAGATCGCGCACGAGTTGCGGCGGCAGACCTCGACGCTCGGCGAGATGTCGCTGCCACCGCTGTACTACGGCACCATCGACGCCACCCCGCTCTGGGTCTGCCTGCTGTTCGACCTGTGGCGGCGCGGAGGCCACGATGAGGTGGTCACCGAGCTGCTCGACCCGTTGCGGGCCGCGCTCGACTGGATCGTCGAGTACGGCGATGCGGACGGCGACGGGTTCCTCGAGTACATCGACAGCAGCGGGCACGGGCTGGCCAACCAGGGCTGGAAGGACTCCGCCGACTCGGTCCGGTTCGCCGACGGCCGGATTGCCACCGGTCCGGTGGCGTTGTGTGAGGTGCAGGCGTACGCGTACGAGGCGCTGCGGGGCGGTGCGGACCTGCTGGAGTCGTTCGTCGGCGACCCGAGTGCCGTGACTCGATACCGGGATGCGGCTGCGGACCTGGCGGAGCGGTTCCGGGCCGCTTTCTGGTGCGGATCGGGAGCCGACGCCTATCCGGCGCTCGCGCTGGACGGCGAGAAACGCCGGGTCGACTCGCTGACCAGCAACATCGGGCACCTGCTGGGCACCGGGATGCTGAGCGCCGAGGAGGAGCTGTTGGTGGCCCGCCGGGTGGCCGGTCCGGCGCTGGACTCCGGGCTCGGCCTACGGACGATGTCCGACCTCGACGGTGGGTACAACCCGCTGAGCTACCACTGCGGATCGGTTTGGCCGCACGACACGGCGATCGTGCTGGCCGGACTGCAGCGGGCGGGACTGCGGGCGTACGGGGCGGGGTTGGCGGAGGGTCTGCTCCGGGCCTCGGTCGCCTTCGGGCAGCGGGTGCCCGAGCTGTGGTCCGGCGAGGGTCGGCCGGTGCCCTATCCGTCCGCCTGCCGGCCGCAGGCCTGGTCGGCCGCCGCTGCCGTGGTGGTTCACGAGTTCCTGGGCTGACGGCCCCGGCCCGCTCGCACCCGCCCGGTAACTGTCGAGCCCCGGTAACTGTCGAGTAGGTGCAGCCGCCGGCGGCGTGTCGCTGTCGTAACTCGACAGTTTCCGGGTGGAGGAGGGTGATGGGGACGCGGGATAGGGCGTGCGGGGGTATCAGGTGGCGGCGGGTTGGCAGTGTGGGCACCAGTAGCTGCGACGTTCCTGGCCGGTCGGGCCGAACTCCTCGCTGCGGATCGGGGTCCGGCAGCGGCGGCAGGGCTGATTGACGCGCTCGAAGACGTACGCCCGCGCGCCCGGCCGGACATTCCCGGTCGTGGTCTGGGCGACCTGCCAGCGGTTCGCGGCCAGCACCTTCTGGGCGCGGATCACCAGCCGGCGCAGATCCGGTACGTCGGCCACCCGGGTCCGCGGATGGATGCCCTGCAGGAACAAGATCTCGGCTCGGTAGAAGGTGCCGATGCCGGCCAGGTTGCGCTGGTCGAGCAGCGCCTCGCCGATGGACGTCTCGGGGTGGCGCTCCATCCGGCGGATCGCCTCGTCCAGGTCCCAGTCGGGCCCGAGCAGGTCCGGCCCGAGATGCCCGACCACGCTGTCTTCGTCGGCGGTCGGCAGCAGCTCCAGCACAGGCAGCCGGTAGCCGACCGCGCTGTGCTCGTCGGTGCCGAGCACACCGCGGATCTGCCAGTCCTGGCCGCCGGTCCACTGACGTCCGACCGGATAGATCCGCCAGGCACCCTCCATCCGGAAGTGGCTGTGCAGGGTGAATCCGTTGCCGAACCGGAACAGCTGATGCTTGCCGCGCGCCAGCACCTCGAGCACCTCGACGCCGGTCAGATCGGTCGTGGCCAGGGTCGGCACCCGGAACTCGCACCGGGTGAGCACCTTAGCGCCCAACGCCTGGTTCAGCTGATAGCAGGCCCGGAACACCACATCACCCTCCGGCATCCCTCACCTCCCGTCCGTGTCTCCGGTCAGGTCATACCCGATTGCTCCCGACGAGCTCAGAACACCGTCCGGGATCACGCGGCAGGCGTCTCTGCTCCCCACCGCTCTGATCATCACGGTGGCCCAGGTGCGGAAGGGGCGCCAGTTCTCGGCGAGCGCAGCGACCTCGGCGTCGGTCGGATCATGGTCGAGGCCGTACAACTGACGGATCCCCTCCCGCGATCGGCTCTCCTCGGGGGACAGGACGTCAGTCAGACCGAGCCCACGGACCACCACCAGGGCGCTGTAGAACGGACCGATCCCGGGCAGCTGCTGGAGATCCAGCTTCGCCTCCTCCGGATCCATCGCCTGCAGCCGCTCTACGTCGAGCTTGCCCTGTCGGGTCGCCTCGGCGATCGCGTGCAGCCGCGGCACCCGGTCCTGGGGCAATCCGGGGAACGCATCGATGCTCGCCAGCACCTGCGGGGTCGGCAGCGCGGGCACCGACTCACCCGCCAGCTCGAACGTGTACCCGTGCGCCTCGGACAGTCGCTTGCGCAGCACGATCCCCTGCGGTCTGGCTCGGCGGGCGCTGACGATCGACCAGACGGCCGCCTCGTACGGCGAATAGAAAAGTGCCGGCCGGAACCCGGGCGCCCGCTCGAACAGGGTCCGCAGCGCCGGATCGCGCTCCGCAACCTGCTGCCAGAGCTCGCCGTCGGCATCGGCCGATAACGCTCGCGCCACCTGCCGGGTCACCATGTCCAGGTCGGCGGTCTGACCCGGTCGGTCGTGGACCGTCAGCTCGAGGGTCGATCTCTGCTGCCGGACCTCGACCCCGACCTGGTCGTCGTAGCTGCCGTCGACGCAGAAGGCCAGCCGCATCACGCCGTCGAAACTCTTCTCGTCGCGGTGGCCGAAGCCCATCAGCGCGACCTCGCGCAGATCGTACGGGCCGCGGAGATCGATCGTCTTCGTCCGGGTGCGGCCTGTCCCCGAACCGACCTCTGTTGTTGTCGTCATGTCGACATCGTCGCTGCCGCCACTGACAGACCGCCTAGCCTGGGTCGGTGCCAGCCTCACGCCTGCGACGGGTCGGCGCGGCCACGGGGGGTGCGGTACTGCTCGGTGCCGCTCTGTTCGCCGGCTGCGTGGGCTGGGTCAGGGCGCCGTCGCGAGGCCGGATCCTCAACGAGCACAACGTTCCCCCTATCCCGGTGGCCATCGTGTTGGGCGCCCAGGTCTACCCGAGCGGATGGCCGTCGGCGTTCCTACGGGCCCGCCTCGACCTGGGCCGGCGACTGTACGAGGCCGGTCGGGTCGAGGTCTTGTTGGTGTCCGGTGCGGCCGACGCGCCCGAGTACGACGAGCCGCGCGCGATGCGGGCCTATCTCGAGGACGCCGGCGTACCGGCGGACCGGATCGTGGAGGACCCGTTCGGTCTGGACACCTACGACTCGTGCGCGCGGGCCCGGGATGTCTACGGACTGGACCGAATCGTCCTGGTCTCACAGAGCTACCACCTCCCGCGTGCGGTCGGCACGGCTCGCCGGCTGGGGCTCGATGCGTACGGGGTCGGCGACGAGTCCGTCCGCGGCCGTCGGGAGCCATGGGTGAGCGGATCGATCCGCGACCGGCTCGCTTGCGTCAAGGCAGTCTGGGACCTGATGACCGGGCGTTCGCCCGTGCTCGAGCCGGCCGGTCCGGCCGAGCTGGACATCCTGCACCGAGTCCGCGCGTAGCGAACAGCATCCGTCAGCGCTGCTCTTCCGTACGCGCGCTCGCTAGTGTAATGCTGTAATCACACATACAGCGAAAGGCAGATCATGAACTGGGAAGCAGAAGGAGATCGCGGTCCGCGGCGCGGGCGGGGACGAGGGTTCGGGCGGCCGGGCGGCTGGCAGAACGTCGACGTACCACCGGCCGACGACGCCACCGCGTGGTTCGAGGGCCGGCTACCGAGCGAGTGGTTCACCGACGTCGCGGTGACGGTCGACCGCGAGGAGATCACGGTGATCGGCAGCCTCCCGGACGAGGCGATCGAGGACGGCGCTGCGGCCGAGGGACGGATCGGCCGGTTCCGGGCCGACACTCGGGCCCGCCGGATCGAGATCGCCGAGGAGGCTCAGGCTCGCTACGGCCGCAAGGTCTCGTGGGGAGCCCGGCTCGGGGACGTACGGGTGCTGTTCACGCACATCTCCGTGCCGGTGATGACCCGGTTGCGGCAACCCGAGCGGCAGGTGCTGGACACCCTGGTGGACGCCGGCGTCGCGCGCTCCCGGTCGGAGGCGCTGGCCTGGGCCGTGAAGCTGGTCGGCGAGCACACCGAGTCCTGGCTGGCCGACCTGCGCAAGGCGATGGAGGACGTCGACAAGCTCCGCGCCGCCGGTCCCGAGCTGTAGTCGAGCGACCCGGTGACCAACCGGGCAGCCCGAGGTGGTTAGCTCAGCAGCGGAAGTAAAGGAGCTGAGCGTTGAGCGAGTCACCGCTGTTTCTGGTGGTCACCATCTACCCGCATCCGGAGCAGCTCGCCGAGGCGACCGCCCAGCTCCAGCGGATGGCGGCCAATGCGACGAGTGAGCCGGGGTGTGAGTACCAGACGCTGGTCGCCTCGGCCGACGAGCCCGGCTGTCTGACGATGCTGGAGAAGTTCGTCAGCCGGGCGGCCTGGGACGAGCACATGGAGACCGACCACAACAAGCAGGGCAACCAGACCCTCGAGCCGATGCTGGCCCGGCCCTCCGTGCTCCGCCTCTACACCCCGGCCTGACCCCGGGGGCAGACGAGAGCTGCCCTTCGACAAGCCCACCGCAGGTGGGCTTTGGTTCAGACCTGACTTTGCCGGAGCGCGAAGCGAGGCTTGCCGAGCGGCGCCATCAAGAACGATGGTCGAGGTAGTAGCGGATCAGGGCTTGCGTGGAGGCGTCCTGCTCCGCCAACGCGGAGTCATCCCCGCCGACCGCCGGGGTGACCTTCAGGGCAAGCTGCTTGCCGAGCTCGACACCCCACTGGTCGAAGCTGTCGATCCCCCAGACAACACCCTGGGTGAAGGTGATGTGCTCGTACAGCGCGATCAGCTGACCGACCACGGACGGGGTGAGCGCCGGCGCCATGATCGAGGTGGTCGGCCGGTTCCCGGAGAACACCCGGGCCGGCACGATCGCCTCCGGAGTCCCCTCGGCACGCACCTCGTCGGCGGTCTTGCCGAACGCCAACGCAGCGGTCTGGGCGAAGAAGTTCGCCAGGAACAGCTCGTGGACGTCCTTGTCGCCGTCGACCAGCGCCCGGGCCGGGTTCGCCACCGCGATGAAGTCGGCCGGGATCACCTGGGTTCCCTGGTGGATCAGTTGGTAGAACGCGTGCTGCCCGTTGGTTCCCGGCTCGCCCCAGAACACCTCGCCGGTCCTGGTGGTCACCGGCGACCCGTCCCAGCGCACGCTCTTCCCGTTGGACTCCATGGTCAGCTGCTGGAGGTACGCGGCGAACCGGTGCAGATACTGCGCGTACGGCAGCACGGCGTGGGTCCGGGCGTCGAAGAAGTTCACGTACCAGACGTTCAGCAGACCCATCAGCGCCGGGACGTTCTCGGCCAGCGGAGTCTCGACGAAGTGCTGGTCGACCAGCATGGAAGCCGGCCAGGAAGTCGCCGAAGTTCTCCGGCCCGATCGCCACCGCAACGCTGGTGCCGATCGCCGAGTCGACCGAGTAGCGGCCGCCCACCCAGTCCCAGAAGCCGAAGGCGTTCGCCGGGTCGATGCCGAACGCGGCGACCTTGTCCAGCGCGGTCGAGACGGCCACGAAGTGCTTGGCGACGGCGGCCCGGGCCGCGTCCTCGCCCTCCAGGATCGCCCCGGCGGAGAGCAGCCCGGACAGCAGCCAGGAGCGCGCCAACCGGGCGTTGGTCAGGGTCTCCAGCGTGGTGAACGTCTTGGACGCAACGATGAACAAGGTGGTGGCCGGGTTCAGGTCGTGAGTCTTCTCGTATACGTCGGTCGGGTCGATGTTGGAGACGAACCGGACCTCGAGCCCGGGCTTCACGTAGGGCTTCAGCGCCTCGTACACCATCACCGGGCCGAGGTCGGAGCCGCCGATCCCGATGTTCACGACGGTCTCGATGGGTGCCCCGGTGACCCCGGTCCAGTCCCCGCTTGCGGACGGAGTCCGCGAACGCGTACACCCTGGTCAGCACGTCGTGCACCTCGGCGACCACCTCCGCGCCGTCGACCTCGAGGACGTCGCCGCGCGGCCGGCGGAGCGCGGTATGCAGCACGGCCCTGTTCTCGGTGACGTTGATGTGCTGGCCGGCGAACATCGCCGCCCGCCGACCGGGCAGGTCGACCTGCTCGGCGAGCCGGACCAGGGCGGCCAGGACGCCACCGTTGATCAGGTTCTTCGACAGGTCCACGTGCAGATCGCCCGCGGTGAAGCTGAGGTCGTCGACTCGGCCGGGATCGGCGGCGAACCAGCCGCGCAGGTCCGGCTCCAAGGACGCCTTCAGCTCAGTCAGCTCGGCCCAGGCCGAGGTGGTGGTCGGATCCACGGGATCGCTCATGATCAACTCTCTTCGCGCGGCCGCCCATCCGCTGGGGGGATGGTCCGTCCGGCAGCCTACTGAGCGCGGTCGGGCTACGGCCGACGAGGTGGGTCCGCTCGATCACCACGAGAACTGGTCCCTCGTTGACTCTCGGGGGCGGGCGTCACGCGTGGCGATGCGTCGGGCGGTGCCACGAGGGACCAGTTCTCGCGGTCGGCCCCGCAGCACCCCCGAACGCGCCGATAGCCTGAGCGGCATGGATCCGCGGCTGGCGAGGGCACGCCCGAACGCGGAGCGGCCGTACGCCGTCGGCGACTCGGAGTTCCGCTCCGACCTGGAGCGGATCCGGTTCGCGCAGTCGTACTCCCGGCTGGCCGAGGTCACCCAGGTGGTCACCGCCGGCGCCACCTCGGGCGTGGTGCACAACCGGCTGACCCACACCATCAAGGTCACCGCGGTCGCCCGGGCGGTCGCTGTCCGGCTGCTGCGCACCGAGGACCGGGACCTGCTCCGGAGCCTGGGCGGCCTCGACCACGTCGTGGTCCAGGCGGCGGCGGGCGCCCACGACCTGGGCCACCCGCCGTTCGGGCACCTCGGCGAGCGCGCGCTGGACCGGCTGGCGCGAACCCGGTTCGGCCTGGTGGACGGCTTCGAGGGCAACGCACAGACGTTTCGGATCCTCACTGAGATCGAGGTGCACGGCCCGAGTGACGAGGGCCTCAACCTGACCGCCGCAGTCCGGGCGGCGGTGCTGAAGTATCCGTGGGCTCGGATGGACGTGCCCGATCCGCACCCGACCGGCTGGGAGTTCCCACCCCGCGGCGCCGGCCACGGCCGAGAGGGAACGGGCGCGGCGAAGTTCTCCGCGTATCTGGTCGACGTGCCGGAGATGATCGAGGTGCTCACTGCGTTCCCGGACCTGCCGCCCGGCCGGCAGACGCTGGAGTGCTCGGTGATGGACCTCGCCGACGACATCGCGTACTCGTTGCACGATGTCGAGGACTTCCATCGCTCCGGCGTGCTCCAGTTCTCACCGGTGTCGAGCGAGTTCCGGGCCTGGCTGATCGGGCGTGACCACTATTCGCTGATGGATCCGCGTGACCTGGCCCGCGCCGATCGGCAGCCCGGTGCCGGCCTGGAACGGCTGCGCCGCCGGCTGGCCGCCCGGGACGACTGGATGTTCGACGAGGACGTCTTCGCGACCGCCGTCGACACCGTCGGTGAGGAGTTCGTGGAGGGCGTGCTGGCCAGCCCGTACGACGGGTCGATGACCGCCGACCGGGCCATCTCCGGCTTCGTCTCGCGCTGGATCGACCACCTGGTCGACTCGGTCGAGGTGACGCCGGACCCGCCGGCCCGCTCGGGCTATGTCGCGATGAGCTGCCGGGCCTGGCACGAGGTCCAGGTGCTGAAGTTCGTGAACTCCTACTTCATCCTGGAGCGGCCGGACCTGGCGATGTTCCAGCGCGGCCAGGAGCAGACGATCGAGCAGCTGGTGGTCGGCTTCGACGAGTGGCTGCTGGACCGCAACGACGCGGCCCGGGCGCCCCGCCGGCTGATCGACCTCGTCAACGCGGCGATGTACGGCTATCGACGGATCGCTCAGGAGCATCCCGACTGGCTCCGGGGGCTCGTCTCGGAGGTGCAGATCGCCCGGATGGGCCGGGGTCGCGGGATCGTCGACTTCGTCAGCGGGCTGACCGACGCGCAGGCGGTCTCCTTCGCGGCCAGGCTCGGCGGAGCCAGCGGACTGCTCTGGACCAACGGCGCACTCTGAGCTGGCAGAGTGTCTGCCCGAAAGGCTGCACCCGGCTGGTGAAAGGATCGGACGGTCAGCGTCCCCTGAGAGGTTCTTCCCCATGAGTGATCAGCCGTCGGGCTGGGGCCCGCCCTCCGGCCAGGGTCAGAACCCGCCGCCGCAACAGTTCCCCGGTCCCTATCCACCGCCGCAGTACGCCGGACCGCCGTATCCAGGACCACCCGGCTATCCGCCCGCGCCGACGGTTCCGACCGGGCCGGCGCCCCTCGACCAGCCGCAGTACGACGCCACCATCGGCCAGGCCGTGGTCCGGTTCTGGAAGAAGTACTTCGTCTTCTCCGGTCGGGCCAGCCGCAGCGAGTACTGGTGGTGGGCCCTGGTGGCGGGCCTGGTATCGCTCGTGCTGCAGACGATCGGCTCGATCATCTTCGGAGTCGGCATGGCGACCAGGAGCGGCGCGCCGGTCTTGGATTTCCGGGCCTTGCTGCCGGTGCTCATCCCGTCCCTGGTCTGGACGTTGGCGACGCTGATCGGCACCCTCGCGGTCGCCGTCCGCCGGCTGCACGACACCAACCGGTCCGGCTGGTGGTATCTGCTGGTTCTGCCGACGTACGTCGGTCTGCCGTTCTACCTCGCCGGGCTCGCCTCGATCGACATGACCCGGCTGTCCGAGGGCGATCTCGGCGGCATCGCGTTCGCTCCGCTCGTCGCCGGCTCGCTGCTTTCCCTGTTGGGCGGCGTCGGAGGCATCATCCTGCTCGTCTTCCTCATCCTGGCTCCGAATCCGGCCGGCGCCCGCTTCGACCGCCCCTCCGCCGGAACGCAACCGCTCGCAGCAGGCTGAGCGCGATCAGCCGTACGTCGGATATTGCGGCCAGCCCGCCGGGCTGTCCTCCCAGTCCTGCTGGCGACCGTAAATCGTCCGGTCCATGATGTGCGCGACCGGCAGGATCGCCTCGGTGCCGCGAGCTCCTGTCATGTACGTCAGATAGACCTTGTCGCCCTGCCGGAGGTAGTAGGAGTAGCCCGGCACCGGACCCTCGTTGCCCTGATCGTCGCGCTGCGTCCAGCCCCAGTCGTCGTGATAGCTGGTGCGCCCCGACGACACCCACAGATGGTCCCAGCCACGCGCGGCCCGCCACTTCTCGAGTTTCTCGATCGGCGCCTGGGAGATCATCGCGAACGCGATCCCCTCGTCGGCGAGCCGGCCCATGTTCGCCGGCAGATTGTCCACCGCCCACGTACAGCTCGGGCAGCCCTCGTCCCAGTCAGGGGCGAACATCACGTTCTGCACCATCAGCAGATAGCGATCGCCGAACAATTCCAATAGGGTCACCGAGCCATCCGGGCCGTCGAACGCGTAGTTCTCCACCTCCACCATCGGCAGCCGGCGCCGGGCCGCGGACACCCGGTCGCCGTGCCGAGTGACTTCCTTCTCGCGTACGACCTGCTCGGCCAGCGCGGCGTCGAACGCCGCCCGGTCCACCACCGCCGGTGCGGCGTCGGGCTGGTCGAACTTGGTCTGTGTCTCGGTCATGGTGCCCTCCTCAAACGGTCCTCTTCACTGTGCAATACCCAACTCGGCGCGCGGAATCGACCTTTGCACCCTGTATCACGGTGTGCACCCTTTACAGGGAGTGCAAACCGTCATAGCGGGTGCAAAGTTGGGGGAGGCGGGGCGGGCAGGGCGGCGACTGCATCCATCGACGTACGCCTCTCAGAAGTCAGAGCATGGCTGACTCTCCCACGTCGGCGGACCGGATCCGCAGCGTTGCTGTCCTCGTCACCGCGATCACCCAGGTGGCGTCCGCACCGCTCACCCCGCTGCTGCTCGGTCGACAGGCGACCACCGGACCGATCTCGGACGCGAACCACACCGCGGCGACCCCGGCCGGCTACGCGTTCAGCATCTGGGGGCTGATCTACCTGGCCAGCCTGGTGCTGGCGATCTGGCAGCTGATCGGCAACGCGCCGGCGAGCCAGGCCAACCGACGGAGCGGGTGGTGGCTGGTCGCCGCATTCGCCGCCAGCACGGTCTGGGTGCCGATCTTCGGCGCCGGGCTGATCTGGCTCGCCCAGCTGGTGATCTTCGCGCTGGTCGGCTGCCTGGTCGTGGCGATGGCCCGGCTGACCGCGCTCGGATCGGCCCGCTCGGCCGCGGAACGCTGGTGTCTGCGGGTCCCGGTCGGCATCTATCTCGGGTGGGCGATCTGTGCGGCTGCGGCCGGTCTGGCGCTGACCATCCGCTGGTTCGGTACGTCCGAGGCCGACGCCCTGGCGATCGGCATCTCGCTGGCCGTCGTCGTGCTGGCCGTCGCCGGCTGCCTGCTGGTGGTGCTCCGGCTGGACGCGCTGGCGGGCTTCGCGTTCACCGCGGGCTGGGCGCTGATCGCCATCGCGATCGGTACGTCGCAGCCCGCCGTCCGAATCGTCGCCCTGGTCGGCGTGCTGGCCGTCGCCGCCGTACTCGTGATGCGCACCGCGCAGAGCGCCCGGAAGGACGTCGTCCTGCTCGGCTGATCGCCCGCCCTTGCCCCGGTCGGCACACTCGAATCCGTGGAGCTGATCGGAGAGGTCTGGAACCGGGCCACGTCGCACCAGCCCACGCCGAGCCCGGCGGTGGTCGCGGTCTGCGGCCTGCTGGCGCTCCTCCTGGTCATGTGGCCGACCACCTGGCGGGTCGTCCGGATGCTCGTCACCATCACCCACGAGGGGGCCCACGGAGTCGGCGCTCTGCTCACCGGCCGTCGTTTGCACGGCATCCGGTTGAACTCCGATACCTCGGGTCTCACGGTCTCCAGCGGCCGACCGGCCGGACCCGGCATGGTCGTCACGCTGGCGGCCGGTTATCTCGGCCCGGCGATCGTCGGCCTCGGTGCGGCCGCACTCCTCCTGCACGGGTACGCCCTCGGCGTGCTCTGGGCGTTCGTCGTCCTGCTGGCGCTGCTGCTGGTTCAGATCAGGAACCTGCACGGCTTCGCCGTGGTGGTCGGCTGCGCGGTGCTACTGGTCGGAATGAGCTGGTTCCTGTCGGCGAGCGCGGTGTCCGCGATCGCGTACCTGGTGACCTGGCTGTTGCTGATCGCGGCCCCGAAGCCGGTCATCGAGCTTGGCCGGCAACGGCGTCGCGGACGGGTTGGCGACTCCGACCCCGATCAGCTGGCCCGGCTCACCCGGATCCCAGTTGCCGGTTGGCTGTCGTTCTTCCTGGTCGCGAATCTAGCCGGCCTCGTCCTCGCGGTCTGCTGGCTGCTACCGGGCATGACCAAGGCCGCCGGCGCATGGCTCGGCGGCCCCTGGACCAGTTGAGCTGGTGCTGGACTGATCGATGCGGCTCAGCGAATCGTCGGAACGCCCGAACGCTGCGACACCATGATCAGTTCGTCGCGCATCGACGGCGTCGCGGCGTTGCTGATCGCGCGCTCGATGGCGCGCCGATCTCGAGTGGCTCGACGACGATCGCGGAAGGACTCCGCCAGGCGGGACATGATGTGCTACTCCTCACAATTATTCGATATCGAAACCTTCGATTTCGAACTTATTCTAGCAACGCAACACCCGAGGCAGCTATTCCTGCGATGATGAGATTCGTCACGCAACTGGGCGTGGCCTTCAGGCGGCTTGACCGAACCGCTTCGTGGAGATGACGACACCGACCCGTTCCAGGTCGGCCTCGACCCGCAGTCGCTCGATGTCCCGCTCGATCCCGGAGGTGTCGGCGTCCAGCTCGTGCTCGATGCCGAGCATGGTGCATGCCTGAACCAGCACCCGGTCGTAGGCCAGTCGGTTGCCCAGTTGATGGGCGGCGGAACGGTGCTCGTCGGTGGCGATCGCGGTACGCAGCCGACGGAGATCCGCCGCCAGCTGTTCGATCGGGATGCCGTGCTGCCGGCGCAGTGCCTTCAGGTTGCGGCGGTGCTCCCGCGCCTCGTGGCGGTTCCGGCCCAAGTGCCTGAGGCTGTCGTCCCACCGACCCGCCAGCAGATCGAACAGGGTGAGCAGAGCCAGCGGCGACAGCACCACCAGCGTCAGGGCGAACAGCCCCATCGCCAGCTGTGCGAGGTCCACCATGACAAAACCCTAAGGCGGCCTCGTACCAGGCACAAGCGCGGGGCGCTACGCTGACCCGTTCGAGCGGGTCAGATCCGAGATTCAGCCGGCGGAGTTGCCGTAGACGGTCACGTGAACGTGGTCGTAGTGGTTGGCGGTGGCAGAGCCGCGATCGGACATCGACCGCCAGCCCTCGCTGCTGCGCTGCACGGTCCAGATGTGCTGGGAGTAGATCACCTGGCTGACACCGAGCCGGGCCGCGTTGGCGCGAACCCACTTGGCGACCTCCCAACCGGCCGTGGTGTCGGAGATCATCGCGTCGACCGCCCGGCCCGAGCCGTGCTCGCCGCCGTCACCCTGCCGGACACCGCCGTACGCGGTGATCTGGGGGTAGCGCGCACAGAGCGCCCGATGGACCTTGATCGCGTCCGGAGTGAGCCCCTGCTCCATCCCGGAACCGCTCTTGCAAGCCGCGCCGGAGAGCGCGCCGGAGGTGGTCGGCGTGGGCTTCTTGGTCGCCAGGTACTGCTTCTTGACCCACATCCCTTTCCCGTCGCGAACGATCTGTCGCCACGGGCCCTGGGTGGTGTCGGTGATCGAGACCTTGCTGCCCGCCTTCAGCACGGTGAGCAGGTGTGCGTCCGCCTCGGCCTTGGTGCGGACGTTCAGGGCGACCGTCGCATAGCGGGTGCCGACGGCGGTCGGGCGCGGCACGGACGCCGGCTTCGGCGCCTTCTTCTTCGCCGGAACCAGTGCGGATCGGGCGGCGCTCCGATTGGTCCGAGTCTCGCGCTTGGCCAGCGTCAGATCGAGTACGTCGGTCCGCGCGTGCCGGGCGAGCGACGTGTCGGTCGAACGGGTGGCGGCCGCGGTCGTACCGGCCGACGAAGCGGCGCCGGTGGCTTGGGTCGGGCTGGGGATAGCGGCCAGCGTCAGGCCGGTCGCGACCAGGCCCGCCACGATCGTCGCCGGAACGGCGATCCGTGTGCGACACCGCGGTCCGTCGATCGCCCGCCGAGGTGCCGGCCCGGACATTACATCACTCCCCGAATTATAGATATCAAGTCGTTACCAGACAGCAGTCAAACAGACCGGGCACGCTCGTGCCAAATCCGTTCGGGACGACCGCGACCCGACCGTCGGCGCAGTCGGCGTAGCTTGACCGGGGTCGAAGGGAGTCGAAATGGGCGAGATCGAGGAGTTCGGCGCGATCGTCATCGGCGCCGGTCAGGCGGGGCCCGGGGTCGCGGCCGCGAGGGCTGCCGAGGGAAAGCGGACCGCGCTGATCGAGCTGGACCGGCCGGGCGGGACCTGCCTGAATCACGGCTGCAAGCCGACCAAGGCCCTCAGGGCGAGCGCGGTGATCGCCCGGCACGTGCAGCGCGCGGCCGAGTACGGCGTCCATGTCGAGGGTGTCCGGGTCGACTTCGGCGAGGCGATCGGCCGAGTGCACACGACGATCGACACGTTGCGGCAGTCGCTGCAGGACTGGCTCGACGGCGTCGAGAACCTCGAGCAGTTCGCGGGGGTGGCGCGGCTGGAGACCGTGGCGGACGGTCCTCATCTGGTCCACCTCGAGGGTGTGACGATGAGCGCGCCGGAGGTCTACCTCGACCTCGGTGGCCGGGCCGCCGTGCCGCCGATCCCCGGTCTGTCCGACGTCGCGTACCTGACCGAGGTCGAGCTGCTGAACCTGACCGAGCTGCCCGAGCACCTGGTGATCGTCGGCGGCGGCTACATCGGTTGCGAGTTCGCCCAGATCTTCCGCCGGTTCGGCTCCGAGGTGACCATCTTCGCCGGCGGCCGGCTGGCCGGCCGGGAGGACGAGGACATCTCCTCCTTGGTCGCCGACATCATGACCGCGGAGGGGATCCGGATCGTCTCGGGTCGTACGTCCTCGGTGGCGTCCCACCCGGACGGCGTCGCGGTCAGCGCCGGAGACGAGACCGTGGTCGGTAGCCACGTCCTGGTCGCGACCGGCCGGACCTCGAACGTCGATCTGCTCGGCGACGCCCACGGGCTGGAGGTGAACGAGCGCGGCTTCATCCAGATCGACGACCGGTTCGCCACCTCGGTCCCCGGCGTCTGGGCGCTCGGCGACGTGAACGGGCACGGGGCGTTCACCCATACCGCGTACCAGGACAGCCAGATCCTGCTCGCCCCGTCCCGCAGCCTGGCCGGCCGGGTGACCACGTACGCGATGTTCACCGATCCACCGCTCGGCCGGGTGGGGATGACGGTCGCCGAGGCGCGCGACTCCGGGCGGAGGGTGCTCAAGGCGGAGATCCCGATGAGCAGCGTGAGCCGGGCCGTGCTGGACGGCGAGACCGACGGGCTGATGCGGATCCTGGTCGACGCCGACAGCGAGGAGATTCTCGGGGCGACCATCCTCGGGCTGCACGGCGACGACCTGGTCCAGATCCTGAGCTTCGCGATGCAGGCGGGCGTCCGCTATCCGCAGATCCGGGACGCGCTGCCGATCCACCCGACGATGGCGGAGTTCATCCCCTCGATCCTGGGCTCGCTCGGGCCGCTCGTGAGACGCGGCCGCCCGTGGCGACCGCTTGTAGGCGGACACGAACCGGTCGCCCGCGATCCAGAACCGCCAGGGGACGTCGGCCGCCGAGCTCACCCCGACGCGCGGCCCGGCCTCGATCCGCTCCGGAGCCGGACCGGAACGCAGGCTCACCTCGCCGCCGGCCAGCAGGTCAGCGCCGGCCAGCGAGCCGTCGATCCCGAGCGCCTGGGTGAGCCGGCCGGGCCCGCGAGCCAGGTCGCGGACCGTGCTCCGGCCCCGGCGGGCCTGCGCGAGCTCGGCGCCGGCGATCACCTCACCGGCGCGGAGCAGCACCCCGCGGCCGGTGCCCTCGGGTCCGCACGAGATGTTCGCGGCCCAGTGCATGCCGTAGGTGAAGTACACGTACAGATGCCCGGGCGGACCGAACATCACCGCGTTTCGCCTGGTCATCCCGCGATAAGCATGGGAGGCCGGGTCGTTCGCACCGTCGTACGCCTCGACCTCGACCAGCCGGACGCTGACCGGTCCATGGCTGAGCACCGCGCCCAGCAGGGTCGGGGCGACCTCCCAGACCGGCCGTTCGAGGTCCCACGTCACCCCGTTTTCCGTTCGCTCGGACCCGGCGCTTCCAGTCCGCCTACCCGATGCTCGCTCACGGGCCCGCCGGCCGGTGAAGGTGAAGCTGAGCGCCGACGTCGTACGACTCGGCGAGCCAGCCTGCGAACTCGGCATCGACCTCGCGCGGTCCGGTCAGGGTGAACGCGTGCAGCACGTTGCGCGGCGAGAAGATCTGGATCCGATCCCAACGTGCCGACTCGACCCGGCGGGCCAGCACGAGGTGACCGGGCAACGTATGGCGTCGCGGGGTGAAGGCGGCGAAGCTCATCCGCACGTGCAGGGCGATCCGGCTCTTCTCGGCGAGCACCTCGACCGGGCCGAGTGCAACGACCACCGAGAGCACCGCCTCGAAGCGTCTGCCGGACGACGACGTCCTTGCCGGCGAAGTGCCGGTCCAGCTCGCCGAGCGCGGCGCAGGTGTGTGACTGGTTGCGGTTGGCGAAGGTCCGTCCGCAGGCGGGGCAGCGCCAGAGTCCTGACTCACGCATCCTTCGGCTCGCGCCCGGCGGGTCACGGGCGCTCCAACAGGGTGACCGTGCCCGCGGAGCCGTCGACCCGGACGCGGTCGCCGGTGCGCAGCCGCGTGGTCGCGTCACCGCAGCCGACCACCGCCGGGATGCCGAGCTCGCGTGCCACGATCGCCGCGTGGGAGAGCGGCGCACCGACGTCGGTGACCACGGCCGCGGCCCGCGGGAACAGCGGCGTCCAGCCGACGTTCGTGATCGTGGTGACCAGCACCTCGCCGGACCGCAGCTCGGCACCCTGGCTCGCGTCGGTGAGTACCCGCACCGGACCCTCGACCACCCCCGCGGAGCCCGCGAACCCGCCGATCGCGCTGTCGCCGAGCCCGCCGCGGAGTGCCTCCCTCGACGTACCGGTCGATGCGGCGGTCGGGGTCCGCCGCCCAGGCGAACGGGTCGAACCGGCCCAGGATCAGGCCCGGATACGGCGGCAGGGCCAGATAGGCCTGGTACGCCGAACGGGTCGCCGCGATCCGGTCCGCGTTCGGCGGGGCTCCCGTCGAGCACCGCGACCAGCTCGGTCGAGGTCAGGAAGAACACGTCGTCACCCAGTCCGGTCAGCTCCGCCGCGCGCAGCGCGAAGGCTCGCAGCACCCAGAAGTAGCGGATGATCTCGCTGCGCGCCCACTCCCGGTTGCGGGCGATCGTGGCCCACATCTTCAGCTGGCGACGGACCGTCACGGCAGTCACCGGATGCTGCTCGGTGAGCCGCTCCCACGCCGCCTCCCGGGCAGCGTTCTGCCGCTCGATCAGGTCGCGGTAGCTCGCCGCCGGGTCGAGCTGGGCCAGCTGCCGGTCGATCCAGTCCGGATCCTCGCCCGGTCGCGGCGTGGCGATCTCGAACTCGTGCGGCCCGCGATGGGCGTACGTCGTGGCGAACGTCTCCCGGTCGATCCGGCCCGCGCCGAGCTGCTCCAGACCGTCCAGCAGACCGAGGCTGGCCAGCTCGCCGGAGTGGGCGCCGAGCCCGGCGGTGATCGCGTTCGCATCGGCGTCGCCGACCAGCCGCTGCAGTCGCTGCCGGGTGGTGACGAACGAGATGCCGCTCGACCGGGTCGCGGCGGACAGCATCCAGCGACACGTTGTGGAAGTCGGGCAGGATCGTGCTGCGCCAGAGCCGGGCCAGCTCCGGCCCGGTCGCCGGATCGCCGCGATCTGGTCCCGATGCGCTCAGGCAGCGCTGCCGGGTTGCCGCTCAGATAGCGGTCGAACCGCCGCAGGTCGCGCGCCGCGCTGCGCAACACGTGGATCGCGACCGGTGCGACCTGGGAGACGATCGTCAGCCGCGGCGCGTCGACGTACGGCAGCGGCAGGTCGTCCGGGATCCGGCCGAAGACCTCCTCGGTCAGCCGGCGGAAGCCGCTTCTCGCTGACCCCGACGGCGCCGGCCAGGGTGGCGGCGACGCTCAGGTTCAGATAGATCCGACCGCCCACCCGGCCGTAGCTGAGATAGGGCGGCACCGACGAGGTCGCCATCACGTCGTGCAGGAACAGCTCGACCATCGACCAGCTGGCCGGCGTCAGCACGTCCGGCATCGACTCGCCGACGTTGGTGTTGGTCCACAAGAAGTAGCCGTGCCGGCTGTCGTTCCACGGGTCCGGACGGCGGTCCCGGCTGGCTGCCGTGGTGATCGGTCGGGCCTGGAGGACGTAGCAGCTCGTCGCCGCGGCGGGCCCACTCGACGTCGACCGGACGCGCGTACAGCTCGGCGATCTCGCTGCCCAGCGCTGCGAGCCGCTCGGCCTGCGCCGGTGTCGAGCGACGGTTTGTGCCGCCGCCGCGGACGGAACGGGCCTGGTCTGGGTGCCGGTCTGGGTGCGTACGGTCATCACCGTCTTGTCGGCGATCGTGCTGGAAGCAGCCGGCCGCCGGTGCGCCGACTCGGTACGTGTCCGGGCGTGACCTCGCCGCCGACCACCGCCTCGCCGAGGCCCCAGGCGGCGTCGATCTCGATCGCGTCGGTGGCGCCGCTGACCGGGTCGGCGGTGAACATGATCCCGGCGGCATCGGCGGCGATCAGCTCCTGGACGACGACGGCGATGCCGAGCGCGGAGGCTGTCGACCCGCTGCCGCTCGCGGTACGCGATCGCGCGGCCGGTCCACAGCGAGGCCCAGCACCGCGTACGGCCTCCAGCAGGGCGAGCGGCGAGGTGACGTTGAGGTACGTCTCCTGCTGGCCCGCGAACGAGGCGTCCGGCAGGTCCTCGGCGGTGGCCGAGGATCGGACCGCGACGGGCGGCTCGCCGAGGTCGGCGTACGCCTCGATGATCTCGGCGACCAGCCGGTCCGGCAGCGGATGTTCGTCGAACAACCGGGCGATCCGATCGGGGTCGTCGCGATGGCGCTCGATCTGCGGCGCCGAGCCGATGGGCGCTCGATGTAGTCCCGGTACGCCGGCGGTGGTCACCACGAACCCGTCCGGAACCGGCAGCCCCGCCGCGATCAGCCGGACGAGACCGACCGCCTTGCCACCGAGCTCGGCCAGCTCGGGCGCCGCTTCCGCCAGCGTCCATACGGCCGAGGCCCGGGTCAGTGGCACGGCCCCCATTCAACTCTCCCCCGACTTGTCAGCGTCAGGGATCGCTATAGCGAGCTGTCACGCCGACAAGTCGGCGTGGGGCTGGGGCTCAGACGGCGACCCAGGACTTCTCGGCGTCGGAGCGCAGCATGGCGTCGCAGATGGCCGCGGCCCGGGCGCCGTCGGCGAAGGTCGGCAGGCCGTCCGGCACCGCACCCTCGCCGTCGTGGGCGTCGACCGCTGCGTACGAGTCGGCGACGAAGCTTCTCGAAGCACTGCGCGTACCCCTCGGCGTGACCGGCCGGGATGGTGGCCAGCCGGCGCTGCTCGGCGCGAGTGCCGGTTGGGATCGCGGACCAGGAGCCGGACCGCATCCTCGGCCCCGATCCAGAGCTGCTCGGCCAGCTCCTGGTCGAAGACCGCGCTCTGTTTCATCCCGTCGACCTCGATCCACAGCCGGTTCTTCCGGCCGGCCGACAGCTGGCTGATCACCGCTGAGCCGGCCACCCCGCCGCGGGTCCGGAACAGGATCAGCGCGCTGTCCTCGGTGGTCACGTCGATCAGCGGGGCGTCGCTCGCGACCGCGGACTGAAGCTGGCAGCCGTCGCTGCCGGGTCGCTGCGGGATCGATGATCGAGGTGGTCGAGACCAGCTCGACGATCCGGTCACCGGTCACCCACTCCATCAGGTCGCACCAGTGCGAGCCGATGTCGCCGAACGCGCGCGACGGGCCGCCGGCGTTCGGGTCGACCCGCCAGCTGGTGGCCAGCGGGTTCAGCAGCCAGTCCTGGAGATAGCTGCCGTGCACCAGGTTCACGGCGCCGAACGCGTCGGACTGCACCTGGGCCCGCAGCTCGCGCGCCATCGGGTGGAAGCGGTACGCGAACGGCATCGTGTTCACCACCCCGGTGTCCGCCGCGACCTGCGCCGCCTGCGTTGGCGTCGTCCAGGCTGACCCCGAGCGGCTTCTCGCAGAGCACGTGCTTGCCGGCCTGCATCAGCGCGATCGAGTAGGGCACGTGGGAGGCGTTCGGCGTGCAGATGTGGACGATCTCCACGTCGTTGGCCGCGACCTCGTCGATGTCGGCGAAGGCGTGCTCGACGCCCCAGGAATCGGCCACCGCTCGCGACCGCTCGGGCGTCGACGCCATCACGCCGACCAGCTCGGCGCCGGCCAGCAGGGCCGCTCGGCGGTGCACCTCCCCGATCATCCCGGCACCCAGAATTGCTACTCGCCGTCGAGATGTCGCCATATGGGCACCCTATCGAGACCGATCCGGCCGGTCGCCACGAGAAGCGGTCCCTCGTCGCGATCCGCGGCGGCTACGCCCGCTCAGGCGACGGTGCGTGGGACCGACGAGGGACCACTTCTCGTCGTCGTGGCCGCGCGCATCCAGTCGCCGCGAGCCCGCAAACCCTCGAGCGTGTCCCGGATGGAGTCGACGACCTCCGTGGGGTCGGTATCGATCATCGTCGGGGTGAATCGCAGCAGGTCCAGCCGGCCCGGACCAGCCGGTTCTGTCGCAACCGGTCGTTCTCGAAGGCGGCTCAGGTGTCGTGATGCTCGCGGCCGTCGACCTCGACATCGAGCAGCACATCCTCGAACGCCACGTCGGAATAGGCCTTCCAACCCGCTCCGCGAATCTCGATGTGGGCCCGCCAGAGGGAGATCCGGCCTCGCGGAGCCCGACCACAACCCTCGTCGCCTTCGACAACTGGACGGTCAGCGCAGACCCGTCGACCGGCTCGGCGACCTCTGGTCCGCCCGCCCGCCTGCCGGGACCGAGACCGTGACCGACCGATCAGTGACCGGGGTCGGGCCGTTCACCTCGGTGCCGTCGATCGCCACGACCCGGTACGGTGCGGTCGCCCAGACCGCCATCAACCCGTTGTCGGTGACCCGAACAGGCCACCGGTGACCTGCGGGTTCGAGACCTGATGCGCGTGGTACCAGTAGGACCTGGTCGGCGACAAACCGGTAGGTGAACTCCCGACCGACCTGCACGGTGTCCTGGGTGACCCCGGCGACGCCGTCCATCGAGTTCGGGACGTCGACGCCGTGCTAGGGCAGGGTCGTCCCGTCGGCGACCGAAGCGTTGTGGACCCGCACCTCTACCAGCTGACCCTGTCGGACGCGGAGCTCCGGTCCGGGCGAGGTGCCGTTCTGCTCGCGGGCCACGAGGTCGAACCGGACGTCGGCGGGCCGATCGGGATCGGCCACCAACCGTCCGATCACGAGGACCGCCGCCCAGACCGCGACGATAGTCCGCGCCAGCGGCGACAGCCCCGGCAAGCGGCCAACCATCCGCCGGCCCCGATCCGTGCCATCAGCCGGCCCGCGTGGCGCTCTCGGGCTCGGCCGCAGCATCGGCGGACGACGACTTGGGTGCCAGCGGTCGCCGGGCGGTGATCAATGCGCAGCCGAATAGGACCAGCGCGTTGAGACCGTGTACCGCGCCGCTGATCGGGACGTCGTGGCTCAGGTACCCCAGCTCGGCCTGCACCGCGGTCAGCACGAACACGATGGCGGCCCACCTGATCGCACCCTTGGCATGGACGAAGAACGACACGATCAGCAGGGCGAGCGTCGCGACCGGAATGACGATGCCACCGACTATGCCATGGACGACGAAGCCGGTCTCCTCGACGAACGCGGCGGACGTTCCCTCGAACAGCGTGTTGTCGGCAACCCCACCGCCGTCGATCCAGTGACCGAGTCCCGCGACCGCCCAGGCGATCGCTGCTGCCTGGACGACCACCCCGGCTGCAATCACGTACGCAAGCACGCGGTACGCCTTCCTCATGATGCTCTCCGTTCGACGGTTCCCGATGAGTTGAACACCCGCCGCGACATCAGCCAGGGCCACGCCGGCAGGGCCAGCCAGCCGAGGGCACCGAAGAAGATGCCCGGGGCCAGGATCGCGAGCCGACCGAAGGTCCCTTCGGTCATCAGCTGAGCCGCTCCGTAGAAGACCATGCCGACCAGGAACGCGGCTCCGATCAGCAGACCCGAGCGCGTGATGACACATGGCAGGCTCCGGTGCCGGTGAGCCACCGAATTGACCGTGATCAGCCAGACGAACACCACGATCATGGCGGGCATCACCAGCTCGATCTGGACCTCGAAGCTCAGCGCCCCGAGAACCAGCAGCAGCTGCAGCACAGTGACCATCAGCATCGCCGCGATACCGACGACCGTCGTGCCGACCACGGCTCGCGATCGGGGCAACCGGACCGCGGTCCCGAGCGCGACTGGTACGAACGTGCCGAACTGCACCGCGACCATCACATCGTTGGCCGTTCCGGACCAGTCGAATGCGGGCAGCCCGGCGCCGTACGGCGCACTCAGCGCGAAGAACATGATCAGCAGCACGTTCGCGATCAGGCCGGCGACGGCACAGCCGAACGCCCAGCCGGCGGATGCGGTGCCCTCCTGGCGCCCCGACTTACGAAACTCTGTTGCCGTCATGGCCCCCACTCTGGGTGGGGGCCTGTCCCGATGGCACGGGACGATGTCCCGTTCAACCCAGGATTCTCGATGACGAGGCTGCCGATGAGGCGCGGCAGTGGCCAGAATGAAGCATGAGCCTCACGGCCGGCACCAGCGAGGAGGACGCCGCTCGGCTGCGCCGGGGCCGGCGGGCCCGCCGCGGGACGGCGGTGCTGGCCGTCGCCTTCGTGCTGATCGGGCTGATCGGGCTCGCCGTGCGATTGAGCACGCCCGACGACGGGACCCAGGTCTCGGAGTGGGACTCATCAGATGTCGTGGTTGGGGTGGTCTCGGGACCTTCGGCCGGAGACATGCAGGCCGATGATCGGGTTGCCGCCATCGCCGGCCACGTCCTCGAACGGGGCATCGGCACCCTCGGGCGAGGGGTTCCGGGCGAGAAGTTGGAGTATCGCGTCGACCGAGCCGGCTCCTGGCTCGGACTGGACGTGACCGTCGTCTCGGCCGACCTCGATCCGCTGCTCGCCCTGGGGTGGGGCAACCTCGTGTTCGTCGGTTCGCTCGCCGCGCTCGCGACCGCGCTCTATCTTCGCCGGCCGCTCGAGCCGACCACGACGCCGTTCCTGATCGCGGCGACGGGTCTGCTCGGTAGCACCCTGGTCTTCACCGTCGGCGTCCCGGCGCTAGCGGTCGCCACTGGCGGACCCGGGCTGTGGGTCTACCTGCTGAACACCGGCGTCATCTATGCGCTGACCTGGGGCGCGGTGCTCGCGTTCGCCCTCCGACTGTCCGGGCTGCTACCAGGCCGTCGAAGGGGGGTGCTGGCCTGCGCGTATCTGCTCGGCCCGGGACTGTACTTCGGCTGGGTGGCGATCACCGCGGCGGTGGCGACCAACGGCCTCGACTGGATCCGGCTCGGGTTCGCCGGCCAGACGGCTCTGGTCGCTGGAACGCTGCTCGCGACCGTCGTGCTGGCGATTCTCGCCTACGTCCGGAGCGGCGATCCGATCACCAGGGACCGGCTCCGCTGGGTCGCGATCGGGGGCGGCGCATCGGCAGTGCTCGGTCTGATCGGCTGGCATCTGCCGAACCTGATCCTTGGCCACCCGTTGCTGCCGCCAGAATGGATCGGGCTGTCCGGACTGCCGTTCGTCGCCGGGCTGGCCATTGCACTGCGCCGCCATCACCTCTTCGACCTCGAACGTCTGGTGAACCGCTCGCTGGTCAGCGTCTCGTTGATCGCCGTGCTGGCCGGCGGTTACGCGGTGATCGTCGCCGGGCTGGTCAGCTGGCTGGGCATCTCGGGCCCGGTTGCGGCGGCCCTGGCCGCCGCCGCCGCCGCCCTTGCCCTCGCACCACTGCATTCCGTCGCCCAGCGTGCGGTGAACCGAATGATGTACGGCGATCGCGACGAGCCAGGCGCTCTGCTGTCCCGACTCGGCACCCGGATGCAGGCGACCATGCTGCCCGACGACGTACCGCCCGCGGTGGTGGAGACCGTCGCCCAGTCACTGCGACTGCCCTACGTCGCGATCGACGTCGCCGACGGTTCCGGCCAGTTTCGCGTCGCGGCGGAGCATGGCGTGCCGAAAGGTGAGATGCACATCGAGCCGCTGACCCATCGGGGCACGACCGTGGGCAGGCTCCGGGCCTCCGACCGCGGCAGTGACGACCCTCTGAACAAGTCCGATCTCGACCTGATCCGCTCGCTGACACGCGAGGTCGGGCCTGCCGTCGAGGCGGTCCGGCTCCATCGGGACCTGCTGCAGTCACGCGCCGAGGCAGTCGCCCTTCGGGAGGACGAGCGGCGCCGTCTGCGACGCGACCTGCACGACGGCCTCGGTCCTACCCTGGCCGCGATCGGGCTGAAGGCCGCGCTGGCCGCGCGCGACGTGCCCGAGTCGTCCACAGCACACGCCCTGCTCGGCGAGATCGAGTCCGAGGCGAAAGCCAGCGTCGGCGACATCCGTCGGCTCGTCGATGCGCTGCGACCGCCGGCGCTCGACGAGCTCGGGCTGATCGGCGCACTACGCTCCCGAGCCCACTCGCTGGCCGGCCAGGTCTCCTTCGACGTGTCCGGAAACCTCGAGGGCGCCGCGCTGCCGGCGGCGGTCGAGACAGCCTGCTACCGGATCGCCGTCGAAGCAATGACGAACACCGTCCGGCACAGCGATTCCCACCGATGCTCGGTCCGCGTCGCGACCGACGACTGGGACCTGACCGTGGTCGTCCGCGACGACGGACACGGCCTCGCAGCCGGGCACGTCCCAGGGGTCGGGCTCCGGTCCATGCAGGAACGCGCGGAGGAGGTCGGCGGCAGCCTGGTCCTGGAATCGACAGCGATCGGGACAACCGTCACCGCGCGACTGCCGCTGGATCTCGAGGCCTCGGGATGATCAACGTTCTGCTGGCCGACGACCATCCCGTGTTCGCATCCGGCCTCCGGGCGGTCTTTGCAGCCGAAGCGGACATGACGGTCTGCGCGGTGGCGGCGACCGGACGTGACGCTGTTGCGGCGGCGGTCGAGCAGCGACCAGACGTCGCGGTGCTGGACCTCAACATGCCCGACGGCGACGGGCTCTGGGTTTGTGCGCAGCTGGCCAGCGCCAGACTTCCGACCCGGGCGCTGATCCTGACGATGTACGACGACGAAGAGAACGTGCTAGCCGCGCTCCGAGCGGGAGCGTTCGGCTACACGCTGAAAGGCGCCGGCCCGGACGAGCTCGTGGCCGCGGTCCGGGCGGTCGCGCGGGGCGAGGCACTGTTCGGAGCTGGAATCGCCGCGCGGATGCTGCGCCAGTTCGGACGGGCGGCGTCCATCTCGCCCTTTCCACAGCTGACCGAACGCGAGACCGAGGTGCTGACCCTGCTGGCGTCAGGCAAGGACAACGCCGCGGTGGCGCGCCGGCTCGGGGTCAGCGCAAAAACGGTCCGTAACCATGTCTCGAACATCATCACCAAGTTGCACGTCTCCGACCGCTCCGGAGCGATCCTGCGTGCTCGGGATGTAGGTCTTGGTGGCGACTGACGTATCGAGCGCACGATAGATCGGCTCGATCGGTGCAGTACGTGTAGTTACGGCGAGGCCAGAAATGCCCCGGCGGAAGACCGGCTGGTCCTCGAAAGTCGGCTCGACCGTCCTGTCAACCATGCTGGGATCGGACCTGGACCCTCGCTGGGCCGTAAGCCGGTCGCTTGCGGCGCCGGCCCACCCGCAGCTCGAAGTCACTCGCGGGGCTGCTCGTGCACCGCCGAGGGGACACCCAGTGCGTGCTCCGGACGACCGACGGCTTGTGCGGTAGTCACCGCCCGCGCCGGCATCTGGACGCCAGTCCGCCGAAGAGCGTACCTTTCCCAACTATCGGATGGCAGGGGAGGCTGCGAAGCATGACCGTTCAATCGCCAGTGCAGAACGCTGACCTGCCACCTGCGAGCGACTTTGAGGCGATCGCTGAAGTGATCCAGTTGTACATCGATGGACTCAATCAGGCCGATGTAGACAAGCTCCGAGAGTGCTTCCACGAGAACGCGTGGGCGGCGTGGACGACCGAAGAGGACGGCGGCCTGGTGCAGCATCCAGTCCAGGAGGTGCTTGGCGACTGGACCAGTGACTCTTTCCCCAAGGGCTGGACACACCGCATCTTCTCCGTGACGCAGGCAGGTGACGTCGCGTCTCTGCTACTCGAGATGCATACTGCCGATGATTCGCCCGGAATGGGCTGGGTGGACATTCACGCCTTGCTTCGCATCGACGGCGTCTGGAAGGACATGAACAAGACGGCCACGCACGTCAGTCGGGCAGGCTGGGCAAATACCGCTGTCGGCTGGTAGTGACCGTCAGCCTGCATGCGTACCAGGATGGAGAACAGCAGCCCCGAGTCGCTCGAACAGGAGTGCACCGCGATCTAGGTCGCTACGCAGCCAGCTCGCGCGGCCGGCTCTGTTGGCGATCCGCGGTGACCTCGTAGGCGATATCGCGCTGAGTCCGGCAGCACCGAGGCTGAGCGCAGCATGTGAGAGAGCAACCAGTCATCACCCGTTGCCCGTTGGACGGTCGGCCACTGCGTGCTCCGCACGGCGGTCCCGTTGAGGGCACCCTGAGCGTCGGTCACCGGTCATCAGGCCGGCGGCAGGCCGGGCCCGCAAGCGACCTTATGGGACCGCGTCCTCGGCGACGGCCCGCCACCACCCGTCGCGGCCTGACCCATCCACCCAGCCCGCACGAGCCCCCACCCCTGAGGACCGCCGAACAGTGGAAACGCTGGGCAGACCAGCGGCCCCAGCCTGCCCACCTGGCCACACCTGATCACCCTCGACCGGCATCACGCTCATCCGAGCCAGCCCACGGATCGAGGCATAGCGACACAGTCCCGAGGCTTGGCCGCCGGCCGATCGTCGGCGCTCTCGGATCGGTCGCGGCCTGCTCGCCACCACGCCGGGTCGCTCGACGGCCTGAGGGGCCTCTTGGTGGAGTTCCTGAACGGGGCTTTGTGAGGGTGTCGGCGGCTGATAGACGCCGTTAGTGTGCCGGGCATGGGAAGTGCGCTCGGGTGGGTTGCGCATTCAGGGGTCGTCCAGGGAATCATTATCGGTGCGGTGATGGCGTTCCTGACGGCGATCCTTGTCTTGAACGGCGTTACCCGCACGATTACGACGACCGTCAACGGCTGGAGCGCCATCTCGCGGTGCGGGCAACAGGATAACGGAGTTCTGGTGCGGGCTGCCTGCGCCAAGGCGCTGCCAGTCGTGAACGTGTTCAACGAAGCCGCATACTGGACGGCCACCACGGACGGGTCAGGGCGCCCGCTCGTCGGCAGTAGCGAATACGTGTTGCGCTTTGCACCAGGGCAGTTGCCTCCGAACGATGCGTTCTGGTCGCTGACCGTGACCGATGCCGTCGGATACATGGTGAGCAATCCCATCAACCGCTCCAGTTTCGACGACCGCTCCGACCTTGCGATGAACGCCGACGGCTCCATCGACATCTACCTCCAACAGACGGTCCCGACCGGGCACGAGCAGAACTGGCTGCCCACCCCCTCTCGAAAATTCAAGCTGATGCTGCGCGCCTACCTTCCCGGTGCGGCGGTCCTGGATGGCAGCTACCACCTGCCGCCGGTTGTCAGGGCGCACTGAGATGAACCGGCTCATCCTGAAGTACGCCTACCCACTCACCGTCGTCATCCTGCTGGTCTTCGCATGGGTCCTCTACCAGCGGATCTCCCGCGGGTGGAACGAAGTCATCCCTCTCGCCGTCGCAGCGGTCATCGTGTGGCTGCTCGGCGCGCCGGCGTTCATCTATTTCTGGCCGCGCATCACTGTCGATGGGTTCCGGCGAGCGATTGTCAAGCGTGGGTTCAGCGGTGGCCCGATCCCGGCCAACTCGCTGTACGCCGAACCCTCAAGATCGTCTGCGTCGGCATCGACCGGGAACCTGATGGGAACGGGGACGGACGACGTGCTTTACGTCATCGGCTGGCTCGACCTCAAGGACGGACCCCAGGTCCTGGAGGTTCCGGACATGGCCGGCCGCTACTACAGCCTGCAATTCACCGATCCCGCCACCGGCGCGAACTTCGCCTACGTCGGCACGCGCACCACCGGCACTGGCGCCGGGGAGTTTCTCATCACCGGCCCCCACTGGAATGGGACAACGCCAGACTGCATGATCCGCATCTCCACAAGGAGCCGCTCAGCGCTCATAATCGGCCGCGTCTTCGTCGAGAGCGACGAGGATCAACCCCTCGCCTACGAGCTAGGGCAGCGTCTGCGACTCCAGCCGCTCAGCCGATAGGACACGGACATCACGCAGAAACATCGATTCCGTTCTCGTAGAGCAGTCTGCTTCAAGATCAGCTGACGCTGTCGCGTTATGACGGATGGGTGACGATCTCGGCGCCGTTGGCACGCAGCAGATGCTCGGCGTCGCGGGGCCAGCCCTGCCGGCCAGCCAGCCAGCCGGGCGGGAGTTTCGGTGGTAGTTGGATCCGGCCTTCCGGGTTCAGCCGGGCCGCCGCCTCGTGGGCGTCGACGTCGGCGTGGGGGTGGTGGGTGATCGCGGTCGCTACCGCCCCGCACTACCTGCGGGTCGGAGCTCAGCGGTACGCGGAGCAGGTTGGCCCACGACCCGTCACCGAGCATCCGCGGGGCGACGGCGATGTGGGACTCTCCGGGGTGAGGCCGATCAGGTAGTCCATTCCGCACACGTCGTCGCTAGCGTCGCGGCAGATCAGCCGGGCTCGACGTGCGGCAGCGGACCGATCCGCGCCCAGCCTTCACGGCAGCCGACCCTTAGCTCTGTGCGATATGACCGGATCGTTACCCGCCGAATTGCTCGACGCGGACTTCCTCCGCCGGCTCGCCAGGCACGCGACTCCGGAGCCTCCCCCGAAGATCGGCACGCTCCTGAGGCGGATTTGCGAGGAGAACTATTTGCGTGTACCGAACGACCGACGCCTAGCGGGCTATCGAGTCGTTGGCAGTCACACTGATGACCTGCTGTTCGGTACTGGTCAGGTTCGCCTGGAGCTGGTGGGTCGGGCGATGTACAGGAGTCCGATCATGGAGACGCCGATCGTGGCGATCATGAGTGCTGCCATCGGGATGGCGGTGTGTTCACCGCCCAGCCCGGCGAGTGGCGCGATGGTGCCGGCAGCAATCCACTGGACGAAGCCGAGCAGCGCCGAACCGGTGCCGGGATGTTCGGGGACCTCTGCGGCGGCGAGTGCGCCGCCGTTGGGCCCGATGAGGCCTTGCGCTGTCATCAGCACGAAGAAGCAGATCAGCGCGACCAGGAGCGGCGCATCGAACCAGATCGCCCCGATCAGCATGGTGATCCCTGCCGCGAGCGCGGCGGCCTGTCCGGCCAGGATGACTTTGCGGGTCGCGATGTTCCCGGCGAGCCGGGCGGCGACCAGGGCGGCGAGGGTCATGCCGGCCGCGTTGGCGGCGAAGTCGACGGAGTACGCGATCGGGGACAGCCCGTTCATCGACTGCAGGACGAACGCCGACGTCGACACGTACGCGAAGATCGCTCCCATCGCCGCACCGGACACGATCACGTAGCCGACATAGCGGCGGTTACGCAGCACCTGCTGCCCGGTTGTCGCGAAGGTCCGAAGACCGCCTGCATGGCGACGTTGCGCGGGCAACGTCTCCGGCACAGCCGCCAGGACGGCGATGATCATCGCGATGCCTAGTCCGGCAACGGCCCAGAACGACACCCGCCAACCCGACACTTGCAGGATGACCGCACCCAGCAGCGGCCCCACGATCGGGGCGATACCGCCCACGGCGGCGATCACGTTCAGCACCCGGACCAGTTGGGCTCCGCGGGCGAGGTCGATGATCACGGCCCGGCCGATGACCATGGCCCACCCGCCGGCGAAGCCCTGGACGAGGCGAGCGACAGCCAGCACGGCGATCGTGGGAGACAAGGCACAAAGAAGCGACGCCACCGTCATGGCGATGATCCCGGCCAGCAGAGGAATCCGCCGACCTCGCTGGTCGGAGACCGGGCCACCGACGAGCTGGCCCAGGGCCATGCCGACGAAGAACGTGGTGAGGGTGAGCTGGACCTGGGTGGCGGTAGCGGACAGCTCGGCCGCGACGGCCGGGAACGCCGGCACGTACATGTCGGTGGCCAACGGTGCGATGGCGGTCAAGAACACAACGGTCGCGACCACGGCCGCGCCGACCGGGGCTCGGACCTCGACCGTCGAGGCCGGCGCATGAGGGTTGTCGCCGAGGTACTCGCAGTCCGGGCAGTAGCCCAAGTGCTCAAGAGTCGTGTGCGGCTCGGTCACAGCTGCAGCAGCACCTTCGTGGCGCGCCGCTCGTCCATGGCCTGGTAGCCGGCGGCCGCGTCAGCCAGCGGCAGGGTGAGGTCGAAGACCTTACCGGGATCGATGGTGCGGTCCCAGATGAGCTGGATCAGCTCCGGCAGGAAGCGGCGTACGGGTGCAGGTCCACCGTGCAGGTGGACGCCGGTGAAGAACAGGTCCAGGCCGTTGAGCTCGACACCGTGGGTGACGCCGACATAGCCGACATGGCCACCGGGTCGGGTTGCGTTGATGGCTTGCCACATCGACTCCTGGGTGCCGACGGCTTCGACTACCGAGTGCGCACCGTACCCGCCGGTCAGGTCCTTGATCATGGCCACACCCTCGTCGCCCCGTTCGGTGACGATGTCGGTGGCGCCGAACTCGCGAGCCAGGGCCTGCCGGTCGCCGTGCCGAGACATCGCGATGATCCGCTCGGAGCCGAGCTGCTTCGCCGCCAGGACCGCGAGCAGGCCGACCGCGCCGTCACCGACGACGGCGACCATCTTGCCCGGGCCGGCTTCTGCGGCCACAGCCGCGAACCAGCCGGTGCCGAGCACGTCAGAGGCAGCCATCAATGACGGCAACAGCTCGGCATCGGGAACACCTGGCGTGGCGACCAGAGTGCCGTCAGCCCATGGAATCCGGGCCAGCTCGGCCTGAGTGCCGACCGAGCCCATCATCACGTTGTGGATGCAGCGGGACTGGTAGCCAGCCCGGCAGATCTCGCAGACGTTGTCTGACGCCACGAACGACCCGACCACGTAGTCGCCGATCTCGATGGTGGTGACCTGCTCACCGACCTGCTCGACGACACCGACGTACTCGTGCCCCATCGGTGTCGGCCCCTGCAGCGTCTCGACACCGCGGTAGGGCCACAGGTCCGAACCGCAGATGCAGGTGGCAGTCAGTCGAATAATCGCGTCGGTCGGTTCGAGGATCCGCGGATCCTCCCGCTCCTCGACCCGAACATCGCCGGGGGCATGCATCACAACTCCACGCATCGGCGCGGTCTCCTCACAGTTTGGGTGTCGTGTCGTGCTGTCTTCAGACAACCCGGTGCGGGCTCGGTGAGGAAGTCCCTGTCGAGGGGTGTACCGATAGGGCATCCCACCCGGGCGAACCTTCGTCGTAGCGTCGGGGCGTGGACAACCGTGCCGAGGTCCGCGAGTTCCTCCTCTCGCGACGCGCCAACATCAGCCCCGCCGAGGCAGGGCTGCCGGTAGTTGGTGTCCGCCGTGTGCCGGGGCTGCGCAGGGGTGAGGTCGCCACATTGGCCGGGGTCAGCGTCGAGTACTACGCGAAGCTGGAACGCGGAGCGATCGCCGGGGTCTCGGCGTCGGTGCTGGACGCCATCGCCCGCGCCCTGCGCCTCGATGACGCCGAACGGGCACACCTGTTCCACCTCGCCCACGCTGCCGATGGCACCAGCGCGGGCATGCGTCCCCGCCGCCGACCCTCGAAGCAGTGGACACCGAGACCGGCCCTGCAGTGGGTGCTCAACCGGTTCACCGCCCCGGCGATCGTCCGTAACGGCAGGATGGATCTCCTGGCCACCAACCACCTCGGCCGGGCCATGCACACCGCGATGTATGAGACCGTCCCCGACGCGACACCCCCGAACTTCGTCCGCTTCACCTTCCTGCACCTCGACGCCGCCCAGGAGTTCTACCCCGACTGGGACACCGCCGCCGACACCTGTGTGGCGATCCTGCACACCGAAGCCGGCCGCGATCCCCACGACAAACAGCTCCACGACCTGGTCGGCGAGCTGTCGACCCGCAGCGACGAGTTCCGTCGCCGGTGGAGCACCCACAATGTGCGCTACCACGGCGCCGGCACCAAGACGTTCCGACACCGAGACGTCGGTGAACTCGTCCTCGCCTACGAGAGTATGGACATGATCTCCGACCCCGGCCTCACCCTCACCCTGTATGCCGCCGAACCCGCCTCATCCACCGCCCACGCCCTCGACCTACTCGCCTCCTGGACCAGCCCGACCGCGAACACCACCACCACAATCTCCTGACAAGGTCCGCCACTCAAGGGCTCCGCACCCTCAGAAGAGGGTGGTTGAGCGTCACATGTGAGACACCTGTCATCGGCCAGCAGTTCTCCGCAAGCCGGTCGGCTATTGACGATCGAGCGGTCGCTCTCCAGCCGAGACAGCAGAGCCGAAATCGGCATCACAGGAGGGACGGCTTACGACGACGGTCTGGTGCCGTAGTGCGCGGGCGAGAGGTGCCGCACTTGCAGGCTGGCTACGTCGTCCTTCGCTCGGCGGTAGCAGCTGACGGTGTTGCATTCAGGTACCGCAGGAGGGCATCGGTGGCGTTCAGCAGCGCACGGGATCGGGTGCGGACGCTGTTGTCCCGCCCGGCGAGCACCTCAGCCCAGGCGCCTCCTGTCTGCAGCGTTGGCAGCAGGTCTCGCAGCGGGTTGATCCGGTGGCCGGCTTGGCGTAGCTGGTGGATGAGGGGGGCGTCGCGGACGTCAACCGGGCTGTAGGTGCGGGCCCCGTTGCTCGAACGCGCTGGGCTGAGGAGCCGTTCGGCCTCCCAGTGCCGGAGCGTGGACGGCCGTGCCCCGAGAGCAATGGCAAGCTCACCCACCGACATCGAGTCGGCGGGTCGATGTCGCGGAGAGGTTCGGCGCTGATGGACTCCACCGCGGACCGCGTCAGCTCGATCTCGCGGCGTTCCTGGTGCAGGCGGGCGTGTGCGGCGTCGAGTCGGGTGAGCATGGCCGTCTCGTCGCGACGGGCCTCGGCCACGAGCAGACGTGCCTCGACCGGCCCAATGGGCCAGGGTGGCTGCTGGTAGGCGAGGACGCCGGCGAGGTGGGTGTCGTCCCACTCGCGGTAACCGGCCGCGGTACGCGGGGCGGGCGGGAGCACGCCGGCCGCTTCGAGTTTGCCGACCTGCTGGATCGAGCACCCGGCCCGGCGGGCGATGTCGATGGTACGCACCCCAACCCTCCATGACGCACATGAATGGTTCGCTTGAACCATGACTATCGAGGAGATCAGTGCCTACGTCGAGTCGATGGGCTGCGTCCTCACGATGCGCCCCGCGCCGGGTGACGGCACCCCTGAGGTGGCGTGGGGAGACCTGTTCTTCTACTACGCCCCCGACGGAGTGGTGCCGAACGGTCAGCCCTTCGCCACCGCGGTGACCAAGGACTACCCCGGCGAGCCGTACTCCGCCCTGGCGCCAGGAGAGTTCCGGGTCAACGTCGACACCGGACGCTGAGGACAACCCCCCGCCGACGACCCGACCCGGCGCGACCAGGTGATGCCCCACCCCGGCTATGGCCACCTGGGCTGGATCTGCGTCGTGCAGCCCGGGCCCAGCAGTACCGCCGAACTGCAGAATCGGCTACGCGATGCGCACCACGCCGCGAAGCGCCGGTGGGAACGGCGACACACCACCTGACTGTCGCCGACCGGTCCCTGCTCGGGCAACCCGTTCGACCCGGCGTTGGCGGTACTTGCCCACCACCACGCGTGATGACACCTCACCAGCGGTGCCGAACGGGTGCTGCACGATGGATGTGATGAACGACAGCCCTCCCGATCGGGTCGACGCGCTCGACGCCGTGGTGTTCCTCACCGAACTGTGCCTGCTCGCCGTTCTTGCCTGGGCCGGCGCCCGGCTCGGGACCGGAGCCTGGGCGGTCGTGCTCGCGATCGCGCTGCCGCTGGTCACCGCCGTGCTCTGGGGGCTGCTGCTGGCGCCCCGGGCCGCGCGCCGGCTCCGGCACCCGGCCCGGCTGATCGTGAAACTGGGTCTCTTGGCCACGGCGGCGGGCTCCCTCGCCGTGTCCGGTGAGGTGCTCTGGGCGATCGGATTCCTGGTGGTGACGGCCGCGGTGACGATTGCCGGGGAGCTGCGGGCGGCCCGCGGCGGCCCTCGCCGCTAGCCTGGACCGGCACTATCGAACAGCGATGTCGCGAAACAATGCCCAAGACATTCACGAACGTGGGGGGCACGTCCATCAATACACCTCAGCGGTTCCGCCCGTCCTCGCCTGTCGCCGGTGGGGGGACATCCTTCGGGACCCTGATCAGAAGCGGAACCTGACGATCCGGCTGGACTGTGTGAAACCGGGCAGCAAGTTCATCAGGTGATAGAGCCGGCGGGTGGTCGGAGGTGCCTTAGCCAACAACACCGGCGAGTCGTTCATCGGTGCCTCGCCGACATAGGTGAGGCGGGGGTGCCAGGCGGCCAATGCCGCGGGGTCGTCGAAGCCACAGTGGAACTGGGCGTTGTAGCGACGGCCCACGGGATCCCATCGGGAGAAGCGCCACGCGGAGACTGCCACGGTGTCGAGCTGAAGCTGACCGGTCGGGAAGGCGTCGACGATGCTGGTTAGTAGCCGCCTGGCCTCGGGCTCGGTCAGGTAGGGGATGAGTCCTTCGGCGACCATCAGCGCGGGCCGTCCACGGGGAATGCGGTCCAGCCAGCTCAGGTCGGTGACACTGGAGCTGATCAAGGCACAGTGCTCCCGGGTCGGAAGGTACTGTCGCCGGAGGTCGATGACGGCGGGGTAGTCGAGGTCGTACCAGTCAACGGTTCCTGGCGGGTCGATCCGGAATACCCGCGCGTCGAGGCCGCAACCCAGGTGGAGGACCACGGCATCGTGATGATCGCGAAGGAAATGCTCGGGCCCAGACGTCGTGGGCTCTGGCGCGCTCGACAGCGGCGAGGCCGATCTGACTCGTGCCGAAGATGCCCTTGTCGTAGTGGGGATCTAGACGGCGCATGACCTGCTCGGCGTAGGGGTCTCCGAGAATCGGGTCGGGAAGCCTGTTGTCGAGCGCCTTGGCCTTGAGGACCGGACTAAGCGTCTTCTGAACTCCGACGAGCTCCACCTCACCAACACTACGGGCGTCGCGAAAGAGGGTCGGCTTATGACCGGCTGTTGGCGATCTTGGTCCGGTGCTGACCAATGGTGCGGTGCCGGTCAGCAGCGCGCGTGAGTCGCGAGGCCGTCGCCTACTGCGCCGGGGTGATCCCCTCGCGCGACATGTTCGTATGGTGAGGGGGTGAGCGATCCGCAGCTCCGCCAGCAGGCGACCTCGGCGTTCTTCTACGGGTTCCCCCTCGGTGTTTAACCTTGACCAGGTGACGCGTTTCGTCACCACTGGTGTCGGGTCGAACCCTCAGGCGCCGTTCAACCAGTCAGCCACAGCCGCAGCCTCGCCGGCCCGCAGGACACGTTCGTCACTATCAACAACGACACCGTGTACTCGATGGCCCAGCGACCTCAGCGTCGGGCCCCTACCGGCTGCACGTTCCCGACACCGACGGCCGGTACTACGTGTTGCAGTTCGTCGACGCCTGGACGAACAACTTCGCCTACGTCGGCCACCGGGCCACCGGTACGGCAGCGGGTGACTACCTGCTCGTGCCGTCCGGTTGGTCCGGCGAAGCCGGGGCGGCCACCGTGATCCACGTCCCGACCAGGGTCGCCAGCATCGTCGGCCGCTGGGCCTGTGCGGGCGCCGACGACCTCCCGGCGGTGCACGCCTTGCAGGACGCCGCCGAGCTGCAGCCGCTCGACGCGGACGCGACCGCGTCGGGGCTGCCGGCGATCGATCCCGACGTGCCAGAGGACCTGGTGTTCTTCGAGAAGCTGCGGGTCTGGTCTCAAGCGCTGCCGCCGGCCGCGCGGGACCTTCCGGTGCAGGAATCTCTCGCCGACACCGGGATCACCCAGACCGCGGACTCTCCATACGCGAACCCGGACGCGGAGTTCGCGACCTGGCTGCGAGAGGGGCGACAGGACGGGGAAACGACCCTCGAACAGGTGCTGGCCAGCGGAGGCAGCAGCCCGATCGTGAACGGCTGGAAGCTGACCATGCACGTGTTCGACTACAACCTCGACTTCTTCGAAGTCGGCGCCCTCGACGATCCGGTTCAAGCTCGAGGACCCGAGGGTCCGCTACGTCGAGCGGACGGCCGCCGCGTCAGCCGGTCTGTGGGGCAACCACGCCTACGAGGCGGTGTACATCATGACCTACGTCGACGACCAGGGCGACCGCTGAACGGCTCCCGTAGTTGCTGGGCGGCGCGTCGCCTCCGCGTCCGCCTGACCGATGCCTTACGCCGACCACACGTTCCAGCCCCTGATCAAGCGAGCCCACCCAGCGCAGTCAGCCCTAAGACGAGTGTGGGCTAATGCGTGCCTTCCGCCAATCCTCGGCCTGCAGGCTCCGCACGGGGGGTCTGCTTGTGTACACGACCCGAGCGAAACCCGGCCTGCGGGACTGCGCTCACCCCCGCACGAGCTCCATCCCGTGCGCCCGGGCGATTGCCTCAGGGACGGCCAACCTGGAGACCACACCGCTCTCCTTGCTGACAAGCCGGGGGCCGTTCTCGATCGGGACGTCACCGTCGTCGAGATCTCGCCGAGCGTCGAGGACGATCAGGAGGTAGGCCGTCTGATCGTGCCGAGCGAGCTTGCGATCAACCCTCAACTGTCCGAAAGGCAGAGTCCGACGTACAGCTTCGACAGCTTCGTCCAGGGTCATCAAACCTCCAGAACCGATCCAATGGATGCATCAATCGCGTTCTGCTGACGAATATTCCTGCCACGGTGCCTTCGGCCGGTTCCGCAAGAGGGGTCGGCTAGCGGGTGAATCGAGTGGGCTCGAAGACTTGAGTCCCAGCCGTCGCTGTCCACGACGCGGCAAATGGCATCAACGCTTCGATGGTCGCACCATCACACCGTCCCGCGTCGGCAACAGCACCCGGGTGCCGGGGTAGAAGTCGAACAGGATCTGGCGGTCGCGGCCGCAAGGCCCGACGACGCCTCGGCCGTGGTTGCCCACGGCCACGATCGCACTTATCCGCCGTGCACCGTTGGCGCGGGCGGCGCCCAGAGCGACGAGCTCAGCACATGGGCCACCCGTGAAGTGGGCAAGGTTGACCCCGACATGGGATCCGTCCGTCGGCATCCGGATTGCGGCACCCATCGTGTGGACGCCGGCTGCGTCAATGTCCTCCGTATCGGTGTTGGCGTCAATGACGGGCCCCATGAGCGTCGGGTGTCGGGCAGCCGGTCCGCGGTAGCCGGGGACCGTTAGCGGGTCCACTTCTGACGATGCTCGACCGCCGTCAAGACGCAGGATCTCCGCGCCTCGTCCATCGAGTCGTGACGTGGAGACGGTCGCTGTCCGGCCGCCCCTGCAGCTCGCGCCTCATCTGGCCGACCAGCGCGTCGATCGAGTCCGACTGAGGCTTCGGAGATCGACGCACCGCGTCGAGCGCGCGGTTGATCTCCTCCGAACCGAAGGCGATCAGCTGGGAGGCCACGTCGGGCGGCAGCAGCTTGGCAAATCCTGGATCCGTCCTCTGATACTGGACCAGCGCGATGTACGCCTCGGAGCGCTTGTCCCAGAGCCACTCGTCACGCGCCAACTGTCGCTGGCTCCGGAGCGACATGCCTGCCACAAGGACAGAGGTGACAACGGACAGCGCTGCGACCAGCAGGCCGCCCGCGGCGATGACCAGCTCGCTGCTCATGCACGTCCCCCAATTGAGGCCAGTGAGTCGTCGCAGTGTCACACCGCCGAGCGCGAGGGGTCACGTCAATTTAGACGTGGACGTTCGCATGCGGGGACCCTTGCGCGTGCTCCGCACGACCGACCCCTTGTGCGGTGTCCCGCACGACCGATGTCTTGCGGACACGGCTGCTCGACTTGCCCGAGGGCTCTCTGCTGAGCAACCCGAGGTTCACGGCGGAAAGTGGGCTCCTGGTTGGATGTGTGCAGCGATTCAGAGGAGGCGACGAGTCCGGTGGACGCGCGGCAGTTGCGCTACTTCCTGGCGGTCGTGGATGAGGGCGGTTTCGGCCGGGCGGCCGAGCGATTGTTCATCGCGCAGCCGTCGTTGTCGCAGACGATCGCCGGGCTGGAGCGAGAGCTTGGCGTCACCCTCTTCCATCGCGTGGGTCGCACCGTGGTGCTGAGTGAAGCTGGCCGGACGTTGGTCGGGCCTGCCCGGCTGGTGCTGCGGGATCTCGACGCCGCCAGGTCCTCGGTGGATGCGCTGCGCGGGGTCCGCAGTGGCCGGTTGGAGATGGCAACGATGCCGTCGCCGGGGATTGAGCCATTGACCACCCTGATCGCGGAGTTCACCACCCGCTATCCGCTGGTCACGCTGAACGTCGAAGGAGTCTTCACTCCTGAGGAGGTTGTCGAGGCCGTCCGTTCGGGCCGCTGCGAGCTCGGCCTGACTGGTGCGCGGGAACCGGTGAAGGTCGCCGGCGTCGACGTGCTCGCCCTGGAGGACCAGCCGCTGATCCTGCTCGTCAGCCCCACCCGGGACACGTTCGGGGAGGTCGAGTCCATCAGCGGTGAGGCGCTGAGTGGGCACCGTATCGTCGCCTCCCAGCAGGGTTCGCTGATGCGGTGGATGGTCGACGACGTCCTGGCGGGTGGGGTGGACTGCGCGATCGTGGCCGAGGTCGCCCACCGGACCTCGATCCTGCCGATGGTGATGAGTGGTGTCGGGCATGCGGTGATGCCGTCGTCGTGGCGGCAGCTTGCCGAACGAAGCGGTCTGCGGACGCTGACCTTCACTCCCGAAGTCATGCTGCACGTTGCCTTGCTGTCCCGGCCGACGGGTCTGACCCCGGCGGCCGAGTCGTTCCTGACGGTGGCGCGCCGGTACGCAAGCGAACACTGATAGGCCGAGCCTATTCGGCTCATCGGTTTCTAGTCTTGGACCTATCGCCGGTTGCCGGGTGAGGATTGATTTACCACTTCAATCCACCCCCAGAGAAGGGCCCGCCAATGACTGCCGCCAAGGTTTTCAAGATCGCTTCGATTCCCGCCGACGGTGTCGGCAAGGAGGTGGTGGCGGCCGGGATCAAGGTGCTGGACACGGTCGCCGCCCAGTCAGGAGGCGCGTTCGCGTTCGACTGGACCGAGTTCCCGTGGGGTTCGGAGTACTACGCCCAGCACGGCCGGATGATGGCCGAGGACGGCCTGGAGACGCTGAAGCCGTTCGACGCGATCTACTTCGGCGCCGTCGGCTGGAAGAACGTCCCGGACCACATCAGCCTGTGGGGTCTGCGGCTCAACATCACCCAGAACTTCGACCAGTGGGCCAACGTCCGGCCCGTCAAGTTCCTGCCCGGTGTGGTCAGCCCGCTGCGCAAGGCCGACGAGGTCGAGCTCGACTGGGTCGTCGTCCGGGAGAACAGCGAGGGCGAGTACGCCGGCTTCGGCGGCCGCAACTTGTCCGGCCGCGGCCCGGGCAACGAGGTCGCCCTGCAGACCGCCCTGTTCACCGAGAAGGGCTGCGAGCGGATCATCCGGTTCGCCTTCGACCTGGCCCGGACCCGGAAGGTCAAGAAGGTCTCCTCCGTCACCAAGTCCAACGCCCAGCAGTACGGCATGGTGCTGTGGGACGAGGTGTTCGCCCGGGTCGCCCTGGACTATCCCGACGTGACCACCGAGAGCGTGCTGGTCGATGCGATGAGCGCCAAGTTCGTCCTCAAGCCCGAGGACCTCTCCGTGGTGGTCGCCTCGAACCTGAACGCCGACATCCTGTCCGACCTGGGCTCCGCGCTGGCCGGCAGCCTCGGCCTGGCCGCGAGCGCCAACATCAACCTCGAGCGTCGGTTCCCGAGCATGTTCGAGCCGGTCCACGGCTCGGCCCCCGACATCGCCGGGCAAGGCATCTCCAACCCGGTCGGCACCGTCTCCTCCGGTGCGCTGATGCTGCGCCACTTCGGCCTGGACGCCGAGGCCGACCGGCTCGAAGACGTGATCGCCGAGGTCACCGGCGCCGGGGTGAAGACCCGCGACATCGGCGGCACCGCGACCACAGACGAGGTCACCGACGCCATCGTCGCCGCCCTGCAGAAGAGCCTGCAGCCCGCCTGATTCTCCTGCTCCGGGACCGGCTCGCACGTCGGTCCCGGTCGCGCAGTCCCGAGAGGCCCGGTCCCGGGTCACCCACAGACAATCCCGGCCCGCGACCGTCGTCGTCCTGGTCGCCGTTTCCACAACGAGGTAGGAACCATGCACGCTCATCCCGACGCGCCGGTGCTCCCGGTCGTCAAGAAACCCCTCTACCGTCACCTCTACTTCTGGGTCATGGTCGCGATCGTGGCCGGCATTCTCGTCGGCTGGCTCGCCCCCGACTTCGCGACCGGCCTGGAGCCGCTCGGCACCACGTTCGTCGCCGCGATGCGGATGCTGATCGGCCCGATCGTGTTCCTCACCATCATCAACGGCATCGCCTCCGTCGCCGACATCAAACGGGTCGGCTCCGTCGGCATCAAGGCTCTGATCTACTTCCAGGTCGGCACACTGATTGCGATGACCTTCGGGCTTCTCGCGATCAACCTGTTCCCACTCGGAGAGGGCATCAACGCCGACGCCAGCGCCATCAAGCCATCGGACTCGGTCAACCAGCTCATCCAGACCGGGCAGTCCGAGAAATGGTGGGAGTTCCTCGTCAACATCGTCCCGACCAGCGTCGTCGAGCCGTTCGTCGAGGGCAACATCCTGCAGATCATCTTCATGGCCGTCCTGTTCGGCATCGCGCTCAACGCGACCGGCAAGTACGGTGCGCCCGTCCTCGACGGCGTCCAGCGGCTGATCGCGATCGTGTTCAAGGTTCTCAACATCGTGTTGAAGGCGGCCCCGATCGGCGCGTTCGGCGCCATGGCCTACGCCGTCGGCAAGTACGGCGTCTCCTCCCTCACCAGCCTCGGCGGCCTGATCCTGCTGTTCTACGTCACGTCGTTCCTGTTCGTCACCGTCGTCCTCGGCGCAGCCCTACGGTTCTACGTCGGGTTGAACATCTTCAAGCTGCTGCGCTACCTCAAGGAGGAGCTGCTGCTGATCTTCGGCACCTCCACCGCCGAACCGGCCCTGCCCGGGCTGCTGCGGAAGATGGAGTTCGCCGGAGTCCGCAAGGAGACCGTCGGCCTGGTCGTCCCGACCGGCTACAGCTTCAACCTCGACGGTGCCGCGATCTATCTGTCCTTGTCGGCCATGTTCATCGCCCAGGCCACCAACACCCACCTGTCGATCGGTCAGCAGATCGGACTCCTGGCGATCATGCTGCTCACCTCCAAGGGTGCGGCCGGGGTCGCCGGCGGCGGATTCATCGCCCTCACCGCCACCCTGAGCACCGCAGGCCACATCCCGGCCAACGGCATCATGTTGATCTTCGGCATCGACAAGTTCATGTCCGAGTGCCGGGCCCTGGTGAACTTCTGCGGCAACGCCGTCGCCACCTTGTTCATCGGCCGCTGGACCAAAACCCTCGACATCGACCGAGCCCGGGCCGTCCTCAACAAGGAAGCAGTCCCAGAGCTCGGCGACACCCCGCTCCGCCAACCCGAGATCGAAGCCCCCGAGCCGATTATCACCGACGACGAGTACGACCGGCACCGCTTCGACCACGAACCCGCCGGCACCAACCGCTGAGTCCGTCCGAGACCAACCCACATCGAACGGAAGGACAACCACCGTGGAGGTCCTGGTCGCACCGGACAAGTTCAAGGGCAGCCTGACCGCCACCCAGGTCGCCGACCACATCGCCGCCGGCCTCGAACACGAGCCCGCCATCCGGTGCACCAGGCTCCCTCTCGCCGACGGTGGCGACGGCAGCGTCGCCGCCGCCGTCGCCACCGGCTACCAACCCCACACCGTCACGGTGGCCGGCCCCACCGGTCGGCCACACCAGACCACGATCGCCTTCGACGGCACCACCGCCATCGTCGAGGTCGCCAACACCTGCGGTATCGCCCTCCTCCCCGAGGGCCGGCTGGAACCGCTGGCGGCGTCCAGCCTCGGTTTCGGCCAAGCCGTCCACGCCGCCCTCACCCTGCACCCGACCACCGTCGTGCTGGCCCTCGGCGGCTCGGCCAGCACCGACGGCGGCCTCGGCCTCCTCACCGCCCTCGGCGCCACCATCACCGATCCTGACGGCCACCCCGTCGAGCCGGTCGGCGGGCAGCTGGACCGGGTTGCCCGTTTCGACTTGACCGGCCTGCCGGCCGTCGTGAGGTGGATCGTCGCCGGCGACGTCGACGCCGTCCTGCACGGCCCGCGCGGCGCCGCCCAGATCTTCGGGCCCCAGAAAGGCGCCACCGCCGCCCAGATCGATCGCCTCGACCGTGGCCTCGCCCGCCTCGCCGACCTGGCAGGACCCCGCGGACGCACCGCCGCCGCCACCCCGGGCGCCGGCGCCGCCGGCGGACTCGGGTTCGCCGCCCTCCTACTCGGCGCGGAGATCCGTTCCGGGGCGGAGTTCTTCCTCGAGCTCCTCGGCTTCGACACCCACCTCGCCGAAGCCGACGCTGTGGTCACCGGAGAGGGCCGCATCGACGACCAGACTTTGCACGGCAAACTGCCCTACGTCGTCGCCCAGCACGCCGCCCCCCGACCCACCTACGCCGTCGTCGGCCGCAACCAGATCACCCCCGGATCGCCGCTCGAGCTCGCCTTCACCCGGATCCACCAGATCAGCGACCTCACCGCCGCCGACACCCGCCACGACCCCGACCTCACCGCGCGGATCCTCACCCAGCTCGGCCGGGCCATCGCCACCCAGCTGACCACCGTGCCGACCCCCATCCCCACCCTCCGAGGAGCGTCATGACCGCCACGTCTTCCAAGCCCGTCAGCGAGCCCCGCACAATCCGTGGCGACGACGACTGGTAGGTGCGTGAGGCCCTCGCCGAAGCCCTGATCCCGCTGGTCGGACGGCTGTTCCGTGAACCGGAGTGATCATCGCCATCTACGGCCGCAGCCTGGTCAACAAGTCCACCCGGAAGATCGTGAAACTCCACCGCTTCGCCCGGCACGTCGACGTGCAGGTACTGCCCATCGCCCAGACCCTGCCGATCGTCGGGGCCCTGGATCGGCTGCCGCTCAGCCCGGCCACCGTCGACATCGCCGAGCTGCACCGGCTCCACCAAGCCACACCGGCCACCTCCTGGGAGGACCTCCTCCACGACCAGCTCGCCAGCATCCTCGACACCGGCGACCAGCCGGCCACGACCGACGTCGTCCTCTCCGGCTTCGGCGCATCGGCCGACTCCTGGCCCGGTTGATGAACTCGCTCACCGGCCAGGACCGGATCGTCTCCGCCGCGTCCTGCACCACCACGCCATCACCCCGTGCTGAAGGCGATCAACGACGCTGAACATGGTGATCGCCGAGACCGGCGCCGCGGAGGCTGTCGCCAAAGCGCTGCCCGAGCTGGCCGGCAAACTCACCGGCAGCTCCATCCGCGTCCCCACCCCCAACGTGTCCCTAGCGATCCTGAACCTCACCCTTGCCACCCCCGTGGACCGGGACACGCTCAACCAGCACCTCCAGGCACCTCCCTGCACTCCGACCTGCGGCGCCAGATCGCCTACACCGACTCATCCGAAGTCGTCTCGTCCGACGTCCTCGGCACCCGCCACAACCGGCCCTATCGACGGCCTCGCCACCATCGCCAACGACACAAACGCCTCGTCTACGTCTGGTACGACGACGAGCACGGCTACAGCTGCCAGGTCATCCGCGTCATGGACCACCTCGCTGGCACCCGACGCCCCGCTCTACCCACCACCAGCCACAACCTCCGTCCAGTCTGAGATCCATAGAGGTCCACTCGGTCAGCAGGAACAGCGGCAAGGCCATCCGTCGCTGGCGCACTGCATCGTTCTCAATGGACGGTCCGCTTGCGGTACGGCCGGGTCCGGTCAGCGCCGATGGGACTGGCGCGGGTGCCAGCGAGCCGCCGACCACACCGCGGGCAGCGCAGTGATCCGATAGATGAGGCGAGGAGGCAGCACCTGCACGAGGGCAGTGGCAATGGCGGCATCGACACCGACGACGCGACGCGGCCGCGGATGACTGGTCTCCATCGCCTCCACGACGGCCGTGGCCACCTTGTCGGGTGAACCGCCTCGGCGGCTGAGAGTCGACACGTGCCGCTGGGCGAACTCCATCACCGCGCGGTACGGTCCGCCCTCGTCCGGCAGCTGGGGTCCCAGCTCAGCCAGCACACCCGTTCCGCGTTGCCAGATCGGCGTAGCGACAGCGCCTGGTTCGAGCAGCATGACCTTGATCCGCGCCGGGTACAGCTCACAGCGAAGCCCGTCGGCCAGTCCCACCAAGCCGTGCTTAGACGCCGCGTACGGGCCGAACAGAGGCCCCACCAGTCGTGCATCGAACGAGCCCATCAACACGATGCGGGCTTCACCCCAAGTACCAACCCCACCGTGCAGCGCTGGCAGCAGTGCCTGAGTGACGCGGAGCTGTCCGGTCAGGTTGATGTCGATCTGCCGCTCAAACTGCTCGACGGGCAAATACTCCAACGGCCCAGGAAGAGCGGCGCCGGCGTTGTTGACCAGCCCGAACAGCGGACCTGCCGAGATGACCTCCTCCGCAGCCTCGAAGACCGCGTGGCTGTCCGTCACATCGAAGGCCAGGGCGCGAACGGACTCTCCGAAACGCTCGCGGAGTCGCTGACGACCCATCTCCTCGCGGGCGACAGCCCAGACGCGGTAACCCTTCCGCAACAGTGCTTCGACCGTTGCCGTGCCGATGCCGCCGCTAGCTCCAGTGACCAGGACGCTGCGAGAGACGTTCCCAGCCGGGACCTGGCGATCTGGCAGCTCTGGGCGCAGATCGGGCCTCATCGGCCGCGTCGGCGCTGTCGACTCGTCCATGCCGGGTGCAGCTCAGGCCTGCTGTGCTGCTTTGACCGCCGCCATGATCCGGGCAGCCACCGTCTGCACAGGATCGTTACGCATCAGCGCAGCCGACAGCTCCGACTGCAGGGCCCGGCTCTGCTCAGCGGTGAGGTCCGGGCAGCTGATGGAGTCGCTGACAGTGTCATAGGTGATCTTCACGGGAACTGACCTTTCCCTTGCCGACGTTGATGCCGTCTAGTGCCTACCCGATCTACCCGGACTGAACCTTCCACGGTCAACCACCGCCACATCCACCACGGCATCGTCGATGGAGGGTCGGCTTGCGGCGATGTCCTCTTTGCAGGACCGACGGCGTGTGAAACCATCCAGATGCGCTCCGCGTCGCGCGGGAGGAGACTGGCCGGGAGCAGACTTGCCGGGTGGCGACTCTGGGAGCTTCCTGGCCGGACGATCTCGAGCGGTCCCGACTCAGTGACCTGTTGGATGAGCTGGGTCCACAGGCGCCGACGCTTCTGCAGCAGTGGACTGCCCGTGACCTGGCCGCGCATCTTGTCCTCCGCGAGCACGACTTTCTCGCTGCTCCTGGTCTCGTCGTTCCTGGTTGGTGGAGCGACCTGGCGCAGCGGCGACAGCGGCGGCTAGCGCTGCGAGAGTTCGACTGGCTCACCGCCACCATTCGACAGGGACCTCCACGGGGCTTCTTCCGCCTCCCCTGGGTGCGCCGAGGTCCGAATCTCAACGAGTTCTTCGTGCACCACGAAGACCTTCGCAGGGCCAACGGTTACGCGTCCCGGGCCTACGAGAAGGCGATGAACGACGCGCTGTGGCGCAACGTCTGTATGGGAGGTCCCTATCTCGCGCGGCGCCTCCGGGGCGCCGGACTGGTGCTTCAGTGGGCGGGGACCGCCCAAACGGTCATAGTCCGGCGGGCCGAGCCAACGGCGCGCATCACCGGGCTCCCGGGCGAGCTCCTGCTGTACCTGTTCGGCCGGCGAGAGGCAGCGTCTGTCGAAACTACCGGGCCGGACCCGGCCATCGAAGCCGTGCGATCCGGCCGCTTCGGCATGTGAGCCTCAACGCTGATCCGCCAAAGGGCTCCAGGAGCGTGTGCACGTCGTTCTCCCACGACGGTCGGCTTGCGGCGATGTCCTCTTGACAGGACCGACGTTGAGCGAGAACGGGCGCGGGGTGTTGCATGGCGACTGTGAAGCTGAGTCCGAGCCCTTTCTGCGGATCGTCGATGCTGGACCTTGCTCGTTCCAGACTTGGACCAAGGTTTGGCGTTCTATCGACCGCCTCGGTCACGAGTTGATCTGGCGCAACGACGAACTCGGTCAGGTCGGGCTCCGGCTACCGGAACAGCGAGACCGGTCCGCGCCATCGCGCTAACAGACTGGTGTCGCCCATGCTGCTTGTAGCGGTTCGGGCGGCCGCGCTTGTGGACCGCCCGAACCTGGCGAGGATGTCTGTGCCGGCACTGCAACCCTCGCATGATGGTTACTGTGCCCGCCGGTTCAGAAACCGAAACACGCTCCCCGCTTTTCCGGCCGACGTTGGTGTCCTGGGCGCGGGGGTAGGGTCGGTGGTGCCGCGGGTCCGCTAGGCACGGCTGGTCAAAGTCGGGTCGCTTTCGGTTCACACCAATGTGGTCGATTTTCGACCGGATGGACCCGAGCAGCCGTGACCCAGCCCGAATCTTCCGACCTTGTCGGCGTCTTCCAACGCCTCCAATCGGTGGTGCTCTCGACCAGCGGGATCGAGTCGTTCCTGCAACAACTCAGTGAGCTGGCCACCACCGCCGCCGACCAGCCGATGTCGTGTGGGATCACCTCCCACCGCGACGGGCAGCCGTTGACGGTGGCCTCTAGCGACACCCGGGCCAGCGGACTGGACGAATCCCAGTACGCGGCCGACCAGGGACCGTGCCTGCACAGCCTCGCCACCGGCGAGATCGTGCTGATCGACAATCTCGACCAGGAAACCCGCTGGCCGGCCTACCTCGGCCGGGCCAGATCGTCCGGTCTGCGCTGCTCACTCAGCCTGCCCCTGAACGTGGATCACACCACCGTCGGTGCGATGAACCTGTACGGATTCGCCGGACCGGGCATGTTCACCGGCGCGGTCCGGCACCGCTGCGAACTATTCGCCGCGCAAGCCTCCGGAGCGTTACAACTCACCCTGGGCCGGGCCGCCGACCAGCAACTCCTCGACCAGCTCGACCAGGCGCTCGCCTCCCGGACCGTCATCGACCAGGCCATCGGCATCCTGATGGGCCAGCAACACTGCAGCGCCGACGAGGCCTTCGCGCTGCTGCGGATGCGGTCCCAATCGGCCCAGCACAAACTCCGCGATGTCGCCGCCGACCTGATCACCCGCGTCTCCGACCAACCACCCCAACCCGGCCGCCCGTTCCACCGCACCTGAGGTCCCTGTCGGACCGGGACCGCCGGCGCCGAGGCCACAGCGCACACCGGGGCGGTGCCGAGTCGCCCGTCCGCGTCACACTAGTGGTTGCGCCCGGAAGTTCATCGAGGGTCCAGCGGCGTCTGGGTGGATGCTCCGCAAGGCCGCGGAGGAGGTCGTAGCGGTGTTCTACGGACGACGACGCGAACGAAGCGGAGCGCCGCCCAGGCGGCTCTGGTCCCGACGAACATCCGGGCGTGACCACTAGATCGCACGGGCTGCGGCCGGCCGGCCGGACGCCAGCCCAAGGACCGGGTGTTAGGAAACAGCATCCGACTCCGGGACGGCTCTAGGTTCCTGCCTTCTGGCGGGACCGGAGCTGTTTCCCACCGATCGGCTAGAGCCGGTTTCGGTTGGGGACACAGCCAGCGCTGCACCGCGCGACAGGCTTCCTGGACCCCCGAGGATGCGCCTTGACGACGACCTCCGACCAACCATCCGGCATCGGCTTCGAGGGCGCCGACGGCCACGCTGACCGTCACCATCTCCGCAACGGTCACCGCCCTTTCCACCTGGACGGGGAGGCCGACCCGGCCGACACGCATGATTTTGCGGCACTGGTGGAAGAGAACGACCAGCTCCGGGCCCGGCTCGACTCGTTGCCGATCATCGAGCAGTCCAAAGGCATCTTGATGGTGCGCTACCAGATCGACACCGACACCGCCTTCGCCCTGCTCCGCCGCTGGTCCTCCCACAACAACATCAAACTCCGCCACATCAGCCAGCTCCTCGTCGACGCCGTCAACCGGACTGTCCGACCCCACACCCCCGACAGCCCACCCGCCATCGGCCCCTCCCTCGATGAAGTACTCACCTGGCTGGACCATGGCGACCACAGCCCAAAAGTGACCCACTGACCCAGCAGGATGCGACTCGACTGTGCCGCTGACCGATGGGCTCATGGGACTGATGATGCGGCTTCACCTCCGCGGGGTCGCGCTCTACCAACATCTTGTTCCACGCCGCCACGGCCGCGATCCGGACGTCGAGGTCCGTCCCAGGAGAAGTGCCGTAGACGCCAGGGAGCACGGCGCAGTTGACTTGTGGCAACGAGATGGCCGAGCGTGCCGGACAGCTCGGGATGCTCTTCGACGGACGATCACCCGGCGGCTGGCGACGATCTGCCCGACGACTCGATGCGAATGCCTACACCTCTAGATGGCCCGCGGGGAGGCCCCGATGTTAGCGTCGAGACCGGAAGATCCTGGGTCCACCACGAAAAATCAGTCCCTCAACAGCGGGCGGGTGGCGGGGCTGAGCGTGGCGAGTCGCTCCGGCGGCCCACGAGGGACCACATTTCGTGGTCGGGGCAATCAGCCGCGCAGCACCGGTACGCAGGTCAGGCCCGAGCTGATCCCATCCAGCGTGCGGTCCAGGGCCTGCATCCGGAAGCGGCGGCCGTGCAACCGCTCGGCCTCGGTCGCCCACTCGGTGACCGTGGTGTCAGCGGCCAGCGCATTCGCCGTCGTGTTGCTGACCCGGAGCTCGACCACGCTGCCCGGGCGCACGCTGCGCCCGAGGTCGATCCGCCACGGCGCGTCCCAGACGATCCCCACCGACTCACCGTCGACCAACACCTCGACCACCTCCCGGACGGGCGGAGCGATCCGGGCCCGGTAGACCCCGACTTCCATCGCACCGAGCGCGATCTCGGCCTCGTCGGGCGTGCCCGGGCCGAAGTCCAGCCAGCGGGCGGCCGGCGGTCCCTCAGCCGGGACCGTGCAGCGGTAGCTGACCGTGCCCGAGAAGGCCGGCCCGATCCTCGGGTCGTCCTCCCAGCGGTGCGGTAGCTCGACCGATCCGAGATCCTCGCCCTCGGCTGACTCCAGCCGCCAAACGTCGAGCGGGACCTCGGTCTCAGCCGGCCGATGGGCTGTCGCACCGACCTCGCCCAACTCGGCCGGCTCGTCGTGGCCGACCAGCACAGCGGCCTCATACGGCGCGAGGGACAGTTCGATGCTGTCACGGACCTCGACGAGATGCGTCGTGCCGTGGGCCAGGTCCCAACGCTCATACGTCGCCCGCTCGGTCGCCGGCCGAACAGTAACCTCGCGCGGGTGTGGCCCAGTGTTCGCGACGAACCAGACGTCCGCCTCGGCCAGCCGACGATGCGCCGCGCCGACATCGTCGGGCCGCGGAGAGACCGTGACATCGGGCGGACAGGCCGCGGACACCTCGGCGAGCCAGCCGTCGCCGGCGGTCACATCGGCCGTGATCACCCGGGCCCCGGCGGCCTCGATCGCCGCCAGTCGCTGCCGGGTCTCCTCGGGCATGGTGGCCGCGAACGGCACCAGGACGACCCGCGCCCGGTCTGGCGGCAGCTGGGCCAGGAAATAGTCGTCCACCAGGTCAAAGTCGTGGCCGGCCTGCCGCAGCAGCCGCGGAAGCTCAGCCGGGATCAATCGCGTCGAGACGGTGTAGAGGTCGATCGAGGGCAGGAACCTCGCGTAGGCGTCGGTGGTCGGCAGATAGAGCAGCACGTTCCGGACCGGCTCACCCAGCCGGAGCAGCCAGCTCAGCCGGGTCAGATAGCGCATCAGGCTCGGCATCGCCGACCACCAGGCGTTGCGGTCGTCCAAGGCGCCAGAGGCATAGAACATCCAGCCGATCCCAGGCGTCGCCTCGCTCCGGCACGGCCAGCCGTGGCCGATGAACTGGTTGATCCCGGATAGCGCATGTTCGTGCGCCTCGCCCTTGAGATCCAGCGGCGTGGTCCGGAACGACGGCGCATGGACCCAGGTCCAGGTCTCCGACGAGACTGTGTCGACCCCGAGGTGATGAGCGGCCGAGGACGCCCACTTGGTCATCGGCAGCCGGGTCCAGCCCCACTGCTCGCCCTCGATCAGATCCACGTGCCGATAGCTGCTCAACGACACCGGCGGCTCGCCGTAGCTCTGCACCCGCAGCCGTACGCCGTGCTCGTGCGCCCAGTCGGCCATCGTGGCCAGGAAGTTCTCCTCGGCCAGTTCCGTCAACGTGCGGAAGTAGTCGACCTTGAACGCGGCGGCGTCCGGGTGAGCGGATGCCAGTAGCCAGAGTCGGTCCTCGAGGCGGCAGCCACGCCTGGCGGCGAACTCGGTCGGCAGCGCCGGGGTCCAGTCGGCGGCGTACACCTCCAGGCTGTCGCAGAACACCGAGCCGATCCGCTCCACTCCGACCGCCTTGACCATCGGGGCGCCGACCGCATCCAGGTGCAGCCGGGTGGCCTCGGCGCTGTAGTGGTCGAAGACCGGCCCCTCCGCGCCGTACGCCGCCCGCTTGACGTTCTGCCCGGTCGGCCGGGCGGTCGCGGTCAGCAGCACCCGCGGCCCGACCCCGGCCGGCACCTGGATCTGCTCATCGGTCATCGGCACCGGTTCGTACGCCTCGGGCTCTTCCTGCAGCGAGCCCTGACCGACGTACGCCCCGACGATGTCCTCCTCCGGCCAACCGTGACGGGGCGCCTCCAAGGCCCCGGGACCGATCTCGCGCCGGGTCCACTCCAGCTTGCGGGCGGCGTACGCGGGGGTGATGTGCGGGCCGCCGAACGACCAGCCGGTGCCCAGCGTCAGGTCGAATCGCAGGCCGAGCTCGGCGGCCCGCTCGGCCGCGTAGTGCAGTGCCGCGAGGTGGGCCTCGGACAGATAGCGCGGCGGGTCGGCGGACAACGGATAGACACAGGCGGCCTCGACGCCGCCGATCCCGGCCGATGCCATCGCGGTCAGGTCGCGGTCGATGTCGGCCCGGGTCACGTCCGGCCCGAACCACCACCAGCGCATCATCGGCCGCGCGTCGGCCGGCGGTTCGGCGAATGTACGGCGGAGGTCGGAGAGGCTGCTAGGTGCGGGAGGCATGGTCCTCTGAACCTATCCGAGTGCCATGAAGCGTTTCAAGGGGGTGGTGGCGAACGCGGAAACGGCCGCCCTGAGCCTCATCCACCGCCCCGAGCCTCATCCACCGCCCGAGCTCACTCCTCCCGCCACTTCGCTCACCGACGGCGCACCTGGCGCACCGGCCCCGATGCGCGACGTGACCCGCCGATGCGCGAAGTCGTGAAAGGTGGCCAGGACAGTGGCACCATCACGCACGCGCCAGAGGTCGCTGACGGGCTGATCTTGACCTTCACAGAGACTCCATAGAGGTGCCACAGCGCAGCTGGGCCGGGTCACAGCCTGTTGGCAGAGGCTCTTCCCATGACCGAATCGACGACTCTGTCCCGGCGTTCGCTGGCCGGCCTGCTGCACCGCCAGGCAGCGTCGACGCCGCCCGAGGCGCCCCCAACCCCCGCTCCCGCAGAGGGCGCCCCCGTCGAGCAGCCACCTCAGCGGCGCGGCGCGGTCGGTCGGCTGTTTCTCGGCAAGCCCGAGGACCCGCGCTGGGCGCGCCCGCTGCTCTGGGCGCTCATCCTGGGCACGGCCGCCCTCTACCTGGTCGACATCACCAGCAACGGGACGGCCAATACTTTCTACGCCTCGGCCGTCAAGTCCGGCACCGAGTCGCTCAAGGCCTGGTTGTTCGGCTCGCTCGACTCGGGCAACGCGATCACCGTCGACAAGCCGCCCGGCGCGCTGTGGGTGATGGTGCTGTCGGCCCGGATCTTCGGCTTCTCCTCGGCCTCGATGCTGGTGCCCCAGGCGCTGATGGGGGTCGGCACGGTCGCCCTGACGTACGCCGGCGTGAAGCGCTGGTTCGGCGCGGTCGCCGGTCTGATCGCCGGCGCGCTGATCGCGCTGACCCCGGTGGCCGCGCTGATGTTCCGGTTCAACAACCCCGACGCGTTTCTGGTCTTCACCATGACGCTGGCCGCGTACGCCGTGATCCGCGCCGTCGACACCCCTCGACGGGCATTGCGCTGGCTGGTGCTGGTCGGCATCGCGCTCGGCTTCGCCTTCCTCACCAAGCTGCTGCAGGGTCTGCTGGTGCTTCCGGCGTTCGCGCTGGTCTACCTGATCGCGTCACCGAACCGGCTCGGCAAGCGGCTACTCCACCTGCTCGGCGCAGCGGTCGCGCTGATCGTCTCGGCCGGCTGGTTCGTCGTTCTGGTCGAGATCTGGCCGGCGTCGGCACGGCCCTACATCGGCGGTTCCACGAACAACTCGCTGTGGGAGCTGGCACTGGGCTACAACGGCTTGGGCCGGATCCTCGGCGGCTCGGGCAACGGGGGCGGCGGCGGCGGGGGCGGCGGCTTCGGCGGTACGGCCGGCCTGCTCCGGATGTTCAACTCCTCGTTCGCCGGTGAGATCGCGTGGTTGCTGCCCGCCGCGATGATTGCGCTGGTCGCCGGCTTCGTGCTGGCCGGACGGGCGCCGCGGACCGACAAGACCCGGGCCGCGATGATCTTGTGGGGCGGCTGGCTGGTGGTCAGCGTGCTCGTCTTCTCCTTCATGTCCGGGACGATCCACCCCTACTACTCGGTGGCCCTGGTGCCGGCGATCGGCGCTCTGATCGGCATCGTGTCGACCCTGCTCTGGAAGCAGCGCGACAACACGGCCGCTCGCGGCGTGCTCGCGGTGATGATCGCCACGACCGCGATCCTGGGCTGCTACCTGATGGGGACGTACGCGAGCGGCTGGATGAGCTGGGTCCGCTGGACCATGCTGATCGGCGGTGTCCTCGGCGCCGCCGTGCTGGCGATGTCCGGCGGTGTGTTCAAGCGGTTCGCGGTGGCGGCCGCGCTGATCGGCTCGCTGTCCGCGCTCGGCGGCACGACGGCGTACACCATCGCTACCGTGGCCACCTCCCACACCGGCTCCACCCCGACCTCCGGACCGGCCTCGGCCAGCCATGGCGGCTTGGCGGCGGTCCGGGCGGTGGCATGGGCCAGGCACCGGGGGGCACCTCCCAGGGCGGAACGACCTCGGGCGGCACCACCTCGGGCGGTACGACCGCGGGCGGCTCGACCGGAACCAGCAGTACGCTCGACCTGACCAGCCTGCTGAACCAGACCACCACTCGCTGGTCGGCGGCAACGGTCGGCTCGCAGACGGCGGCGGAATACGTGCTGTCCACCGACACCGCGGTGATGGCGATCGGCGGGTTCACCGGCAGCGACAACTCCCCGACGCTGGCCCAGTTCAAGGCGTACGTCGCCAACGGCGAGATCACGTACTTCATCGCCGGCGGCGACGGCCGTGGTGGCGGCATGGGTGGCGGCGGCGGCACCTCCTCGTCCAGCGAGATCACCCAGTGGGTCGAGGCGAACTTCACCTCGACCACCGTCGGCGGGGTGACGGTCTATGACCTGACCAGCTCCAAGTAGCCGACCGACCACTGGACCCCGCCCCCCCCTCCCGGGGCGGCGTTCGGTACGTCCGCCCTGGCGCCGGTTGCGGCGCCGAGTCGCGAGCGGTCAGTGCTTGACCAGCAGGCCGCCGACGTACCCGAGGACGCAGCCCAGCACGACCACGATCGCGCCGAGGGCCGGCACCAGCATCCCGGCGCTGCTGAACGCCGAGGCGACGAACACCCCGACCACCACCGCGGCAGCGGCCAGCGCGGCCATCCTGGGTCAGCCGTCCCGACCGCCCCGTCAGACCGAACACCATCAGCACGGCGAGCACCGCGACCACCGCGCCGGCCGAGGTGAACCCGTCGAACTGCCGAGGCAGCACGAGATCGAAACCGAACCGCTGGGTCAGGTGACGGGCCGACAGCCCGAAGCCGGTCTGACCTTCCGTGGTCCACACCAGGAACGCACCGAGGAACATCAACAGCGCGCCGATCAGGGTGAACAGGACCCGGGCGATCGGCCGCCGGTCGCCGCCGGCCTGGACGAGCGTGCCGCTGCTCTGGATCTCGGCCCGGCCGTCCGTCGCGAGGATCGTGATGTTGCGATTCACCTCACGCCCCGACCCGGCGCCGGGCGCCGAGACGCTGACCGTCGAGCGGACCACTCCCCCGGGCGGTACGTCCACAACGGCCGGGGTGAACGCGAACCGGACTGCGTTCTCCGGGTCGTTTCCGGACAACGTGACCCGGATCGGCTGGCTGCCGTTCCGGTTGTCGATCAGCGCGGCGAACGCGCCGCGCCGGCCGTCCATCCGCAGCACGCTCGGATCGAGCCGCATGGACAGGGTCTCCATCGAGGAGCGGGACGAGGTCTGGACCAGGCTGCCGGTGGCCTCGACGCTGGACCTCCCGTCGCCCGCGGTGACGGTGATCTGTCGGCTCCACTCCTGCCCGGCCGGCGGTCGCCAGGATCCCATCCGTACCTCGATCCGGCGCACCATGCCGGCCTCGACGTCCACCACGGGCGGTACGAACTCGAAGGACACCGCCCGCTCGGGGTCGACGCCGCTGAGCTGCAGCCGGACCTTGAACCGACCCTTCCGGTTGTCCAGCACGAGCTGAGTGACCGCGCCGTCGGCGTCTCGGACCTTGGTGACCTCAGGCTCCAGACTCACCGCGAGGGTGGTCATCGGCGAGGCGCTCGCGGACTGGACGAAGGTGGCGACAGCGGTCGACGTCCGCCGCTTGGGGTCGGTGGCGGTGATCGTCACGGTCCGGCTCGCGTCGGTGCCGAGCTCCGGCAGGGGCGCTTGGAGACGGACCTGGGTCTGCACGGTCTGGCCGGGCGGGACATGCATCTGCGGATTGTCGAAGCCGACGTACACCGCCTGTTCGGGGTCGCTCGCGCTGAGCTGCAGATGCGCCCAGTCCTTGCCGTTCCGGTTGTCCAGGGTCAGCCGGGCGAGGCCGACCGGATTGTCCCGCACCCTGATCGTCGCCGGCTCGAGCAGCAGGCCGACCGCCGGATCCTCGACCTGCACGCTGGTGGTCTGGACGAAGGTCACGGCGGTCTCCACCGACCGTTCGCCCTCGCGGACGCTCACCGTCAGCAGCCGGGACGCTTCCCGGCCGGCGGCGGGCTGGTCGGCCGACACGGTGACCCGCACGGTGGCCACCGCGACCGGGCCGACCTCGACGATTGCCGGTTCGAACGTGTACCGGACGGCCAGCTCGGGATCGCTGCCGGCCAGCTCGGCCCGGACCGGGCGATTGCACTGAGTGTTGTCCACGGTCAGCGTGAACGTTCCGTCCGGCCTGTCGTGCACCCGGAGCAGCCGCGGTTCGGCCCGCAGCTGAAGCGGCGCGTCGACCACCGAAACGGTCACCGCGACCGGCAGCTCGACGTACACCGCGGGCTCGTTCATGGCCCGGATCCGGAGCCGGACGCTCAGCTGCTGCGCCGGAGTCAGGCGGGCCGAGCGGATCTGGAAGCGGACCCGGAGCAGGTCGTCGGTGCCGGGCAGCAGCTCGACCGGCGTCGAGTCAACGCTCAGCCATTCGGGCGCGCCCGGCGCCAGCTCGGCCAGGTAGCCGTCCACTCGGATGGAGATGTTGAAGACCCGCAACTGGAGCTCGGCCATCGCGCCGGTCGGCGCCAAGGTCACCGTGGGGTCGGCGATGGAGATCCGGAACCGATCGGGCGCGAGCAGGGGCTCGGCCGCCTTCGAGCTGCTCGGGACCTGACCGGGGCGGCTCGGGTCGACCGGCACCCTCGCGAACATCTGGGTGCGCAGCATCGCCTGATCGTCGTCGGACGGCTGCGGCCGTCCACCGGTCTGCGGAGCTCCCGCTCTGCGGGGCCGCCCGACTGCGGGCCGCCGGTCTGGGGGCCGCCGGTCTGGGGGGGGTGCGAGCACCGACTTGTCCCAGCCCAGGTAGTTCTGGCACACCACGCAGAACTCGGTCCCCGGCGGATTGTGTTCGCCGCAGACGCTGCAGACGCCTGCCTCCATCGCCGACCGTCCTCCTCGAGCCGATGCATACGGCGCCACCCGCCGCGCATCGTCTCGATCCTGCCGCATGTCGAGGCGTTCAGTCATCATCGATTCCCAGCTCGGTTGTCTTCCTGTCGGGTTTGGAGCACGCGCGGGCCGGATTGATACGCCGCGGATCAGCCGATCGCGGACGCGATCCGCCGGATGGCCTCGGAGATGATCGCCGGGTTGGTCGCCAGGTTCAGCCGGGCATATCCGTCGCCCTCGGGGCCGAACGGCGGTCCGGGGGTGAGCGCCACCCGGGACCGTTCGACGAGGACAGCGGCCGGATCGTCGCCCAGGCCCAGGGCGCGAAAATCCAACCAGGCCAGGTACGTCGCCGCTCCGGGCTGCCAGCCGACCGCCGGCAGCCGATCGGCCAGCAGTCCGGCGAGCAGCTCCCGATTGGTGTCCAGACCGACCAGCACCGCCTCCAGCCACGACCCACCGTCGCGCAGCGCGGCCGTGTGGGCGATGACTCCGAGGTGACTCGCCCCGTGACCGACCTCGTCCGGCATCCGGCGCAGGTCGTCGACGGCGGCCGGACCCGGGACGGCCAGCCCGGCCTTGAGGCCGGCGAGATTCCAGCCCTTGGCGGCCGAGGTGACGACGATGCCGCGTTCGCCACCCGGCACCGCCAGGTACGGGGTGAACCGATGGCCGGGCATGGTCAGCGGCGCATGGATCTCGTCCACCACGATCCGGACGCCGTGCCGATCGGCCAGCGCGGCGAGAGCGGCCAGCTCGTCGGCGGTGTGCACGGTGCCGGTCGGGTTATGCGGGCTGCAGAGCAGCATCGCCGCTCCCCTGCCGGCGGACGTGGCCCGGGCGAACCCGTGCTCCACCGCAGTGAGGTCGAGCCGACGCCCCGGATCGAGCGACACCGTCTCGACGCGGCGACCGAGATGGGTGAGATAGGAGTAGAAGGGCGGGTACACCGGCGGCGTGATGATCACCGAGTCGCCGGGCGCGGTGAGCACCTTGACGACCTCGCTGATCCCGATCATCACGTCGGGCACCAATCGGATCTGGCCGACCCTCGGCTCCCAGCCCCAGCGGTCGGCGGCGAAGGCCGCGTACGCCTCGGCGTAGCCGGTGCCGTACGGATAGCCGGTGTCCCCCTCGCCGACCGCTCGGAAGAGTGCCCGGCTCACCGGCTCGGCGAGCTCGACATCCATCTCGGCCACCCAGAGCGGGAGGACGTCGGGCGGGAACCTGCGCCACTTCGTACTCGTCCGGCGGCGGAGTCGGGCCTCGGTCAGCGTGACGAACGGTTTGCGTGTCGCGGCCGACCAGTGATCGCCCATCGCGCCATTGTGTCGCACTGGTGCGCCGCACTGGTGTGTCGCACTGAACGTATCGCGCCGGCGGATGCGGACCGAGCGGACCGTACCGCTACGATCCTCGCCATGACGCAGGCCAGCCGCGGGCCCCGCTACGCGGTGGTGGTCAATCCGATCAAGGTCGGCGACGACTTCCAGCGCGTGGTGACCGACACCTTCTTCGCCAACGGCTGGGGACGGCCGCTGTGGTTGGAGACGACCAAGGACGACGCCGGCCGATCGATGACCCGGCAGGCCCTGGATGCGGGCGTGGAAGCGGTTGTCGTGGCCGGCGGGGACGGCACGGTCCGGCTGGTGGCCGATGGGCTCGCGGGTAGCTCGGTCGTGATGGGGATCATCCCGTCCGGCACCGGCAACCTGCTCGCCCGCAATCTGAGCCTGCCGCTGGACCGCGAGGGTGCGCTGCACGTCATCCTCGCCAAGCAGAGCAGCCCGATCGACCTGATCGAGATCACCGCCGACGACCGGGCGCCGGAACACTTCGCCGTGATGGCGGGGGCCGGAGTCGACAGCGCGATCATGAACGACGCCGACCCGCGGCTGAAGGCCAAGCTGGGACCGGCCGCGTACTTCTTCTCGGTCGGCAAGGCCCTCGGCCGGTTGCCGATGGACGCCCGGATCACCGTGGACGGGCACCACCCCCACCACCGCCGGGCGATGGTCGTCCTGGTGGGAAACGTCGGCCAGCTGGTCGGCGGCATCGATCTGATGCCCAGGGCCGGCGCCTCCGACGGTCTGTTGCACGTCTTCGTCGCCTCCCCGCACCGGATCCGGGACTGGCTGCGCGCCGGCGCGCACCTGGTCACCCGCCGCGGCGCCAAGGGCGACACGATCGACAGCTTCAGCGGCTCTCGGGTCGTCGTGGAGGTCGCCGAGCAGGATGACTACCAGCTGGACGGCGACGTGATCGGCCCGTTCCGCCGCTTCGAGGCGGTCCTGAAACCGAATGCGCTGACCGTCTATACGCCCTGACCCTCTTCCCGCCGGTCAGCACCTCGGGGCCTCGGCCTACCGCGCAACTTTGCACTCACTGTGACGGTTTGCACCCGCTACAGAGGGTGCAGACCGTGCCAGGGGTGCAAAGTTCAGTGGTTGCGGTTCAGTGGTCGCGGAGCAGCTCGATCAGCTGCGCCTTGCGTTTGCCGGAATAGCCGGCGATGCCCAGCTCACGGGCCCGCTGGCGGAGGTCCTCGACGGTCCAGTCGTCGTACGAGCCGGACCGGCCGCCCTTCGCGCCTACGGCGGAGCGGCCGCGGGCCGCGCCGGCGTTCGCAATCCGGGCCGCCTTCTCCTTGGAAGCGCCCTCCTCGCGCAGGGCCTCGTAGGTCTCGGGGTCGAGCACGCTGGGTCCAGGGGTCTTCTTCGCGGGTGGCATCGCGCCTCCTCAGGTCGGGTTCGGACCGCGGCCCCGCCGACCGGCACCGACCAGGAACGGGAGCGCGGCGATCACGAGCAGGGCCAGCACGGTCAGCCCGGCCGCGATCCAGGCCACGGTCCGCCCGACCGTGACATCGAAGATCAACAACACCGTCCCGGTCAGCACCAGCCCGACCCCGGCCAACACGATCCGCAGGATCAGGTGAGCCGTCTCGACGACTACCCGTTTGGCGTGCCGGCGAAACAGGGCGCGATGGAGGTTGACCGGCGCCAGCCCGAGTGCGGTGGTCAGAACGGCGATCGAGACCAGGATCAGATAAACCGTGTGCTGGAACGGGGTGAGGCCCTTGAACGTGGGCTGGAACGCGATGGTCAGCAGGAAGCCGGTGAGGATCTGGGTCCCGGTCTGGGTGACCCGGAGCTCCTGCAGGATCTCGATCCAGTTCCGGTCGAGCCGCTGGTTCAGGGTTTCGTCGCGCCCGTCGCCCGGATCAGCATCGGCATTGGCGTCGGCAGGCGGGTCGGCTGGTGAATCGGTTCGGAACACCCCTCAGGCCAGATCCACGGTCAACCGGTTGATCAGATCCTCCAGGGCCGCGTCGAACTCGTCGCCGAACATGTCCTCGGCGAGCTGCGGACCGAGCTCGGTGATCAGCGGGTAGTCCGCCAGGTCGTTGCTCTCGATGAACTCGATGTCGTCCTCCGGGCGCTTGGGCAGCCCGGTCGAGGCGGCGGTCTCCAGCAGCAGATGACCGAGCAGGAAGGTCGCGAACGCGCGGTACGCCGCCACGCTGGCCGACTGCGAGAAGCCGTAGCCGGCCAGTCCTTCCAAGAACGCCTCCACCCAGCGCAGGCTGCGCAGCGGCGGCCGGAGCCAGGGCGCTGCCGCCGGCCGGGACGCCACCAGTGGGAAGACCTGCGGATGGGCCAGCGCCAGCCGACGTACGCCGAAGGCAAGCTGTTGGAGATAGTCCTGCCAGGTGGTGGCCTGGTTGTCGACCATCGTGTCGCGGTACAGCTCGTCCATCAGCACCTCGACCACCCCGTCGAGCAGCTGCTCGCGCCCCGGAACGTAGCGGTAGAGCGCCATCGCCTCGACCCCCAGCCGGGCGCCGAGCTGACGCATCGTCAGCCGGTCACGGCCCTGCTCGTCGATGAAGCTGATGGCTTCGTTGAGGATCGCCGACTGGCTGAGCGGCCGCCGTCGTGCGACATCACGCCGCCCGACTGGTCGAATGCTCTTCGAGTTCACCGACGGCTCTCTGCACTGGGTGTTTACAAGGTAAACAAGCTGGTATACATTCGTCCAAGCACGGTTCGGACGACCTGCCTGGGTTGCTCGCAAGCATAGTTCACTCGCCGCGGCTGCGGCAGGTGTCACCGGCCAGGGCACCTAGCCAGGCGACGAACGACAGGCAGTCGTCCGACCCGGTTGCACTGGGACGGTCTCGGCGAATGATCGCAGGGACGACAGCTGGCCCACTTGCTCCCGCTGGGCAAGTGGGCCACCAGCGCCCACGTTGTGGCAGGTAGCGTCGAGCACCGTCATGGCTCTCCTTCTCGACCTCACGCCGCTCCGGGTCAGCGCCAACTTCCGCCGGCTCTGGTGGGGCCTGGGCATCGCCAACGTGGGTACCCAGCTGACCGCGGTAGCCGTCGGGCTGCAGGTGTACTCGGTCACCGGCTCAACTCTCGCGGTCGGCATCGTCGGTCTCTTCGCTCTGGTGCCCCTGGTCCTCCTGGGCCTCTACGGCGGCGCTCTGGTCGACGCGTACGACCGCCGGCGGGTCGCCCTGCTGGCCTCGCTCGGGCTGTGGCTGGTCTCGATCGCGCTCGCGGTCCAGGCCTGGCTGCACGTCGACTCGGTCGGCCTGCTGTACGCCCTGGTCGCGCTCCAGTCGGCCGGTTTCGCCGTGAACAACCCGGCCCGGACCGCGATCATCCCCCGGCTGATCGAGCCGGCCATGCTGCCCGCCGCCAACATCTTGAACACGACCGCCTGGAGCGTCTCGCTGACCGCCGGCCCGCTGCTCGGCGCGGCACTGGTCGCGGCCGCGGACTTCGGCGCCGCGTACACCGTCGACGTGGTGCTGTTCAGCGCGGCCCTCTGGGCGCTCTGGCGGCTCCCAGCGCTCCCGCCGATCAGCTCAGGATCGCCGGAAAGCGAGCGCAAGCGCGGGCTGGCGTCGGTCCTCGAGGGGCTGCGCTACCTGGCCACCCGGCCGAACGTCCGGATGACCTTCACGGTCGACCTGATCGCGATGGTCTTCGCCATGCCGCGGGTGCTGTTCCCGGCCATCGGCGTGCTGTTCATCGGCGGCGGCGCGACCACCACCGGCTGGCTGAGCGCCGCCTTCGCCGCGGGATCGTTCCTGGCCGGCGTGTTCTCCGGCGGCCTGGTCCGAATCCATCACCAGGGACGGGTGATCGTCGCGGCGATCACCTGTTTCGGACTCGCCATCACCGGATTCGGCCTGGTGCTGCTCTGGCTGGGCGCGACCACGCCGAGCGAAGTCGCGATCGGCGCGTTGATCGCCACCTGCGCGTTCCTGATGATCGCCGGCGGCTCCGACGCGGTCAGCGCGGTCTTCCGGCAGACGATCCTGCAGAGCGCGACGCCGGACGACATGCGCGGGCGGCTGCAGGGCGTGTTCATCGTGGTGGTGGCCGGCGGTCCCCGGCTCGGCGATCTCGTCCTCGGCACCGAAGCCGACTGGTGGAACGAGGCGGTGGCGGCAGTGGTCGGCGGGCTGACCTGTGTCGTGCTGCTCTGGGTGGCCTGCCTCCTGGTGCCCCGATTCCTGGCCTACGACTCGCGCCACCCCGAGCCCTGACGTCCCGATGACGATTTGGTGACTTTCCCCCGAAATCCCTGCCAGGTTGGGAAAATGGCCCCTCCGTAGGTTCATCAAACCCGGTAGCCGGGCCGATTGTTACGAATTGGTAACTCCCACATCTGTCCTCTGGTGCGGCGCTACGCTCGCAGCGGCTTGTCGAGGTGTGGACCGAACTCGTGGGGAGAGTGACGTCCGCGGGGGTGCACCTGTGGGAGGGGACGCTCGCCATCGGCCGGCCTGTGCTTGCGAACGTGAGCGCGCAAGGGGGATTCCGGCATGAGTGAGCGCGCTGTTGTGCTGCCATCGGACCGGTCGACCGATGTCACGGTCGGTGACGGTCGACGTAGTTCACGGCCGCCTCGCACGATCAGCGATTCGGGCGACTCTCCCTCCAGACGCACCTCTGTGTCGGCGCAGAATCGTGATCGAGCATCGACTGCCCGCGTGGAGCCGGCCACCAGCCGGGATGCCGGACCGGCCGAGGGCAGGGTCATTCCGATCTCGGGCAGACATCCGGCAGGGCGCTGAGCGATGTCCTCCCCCGGAAAACGATGGTGGGTCTCAGCCATCGCCCTCGGCCTCGTCTTCGTGGTGCTCGCGATCCTCGTCAAACTGGGTCTGCTGAACACCTTCGACGACCGGATCCGCGAGCTCGCCCGACCCGACGACGTCTGGGGGACCGCCCAGTTGCGGGCCGACGTCGTGGTCGAAGGTATGCGGCCACCCCTGCTGGTGATCGCGATGGCGATCCTCACCTTGACCTGCTGCCTGGTCCGTCGATCGCTCCTGCCGGCCGCGATTGGTGCGGCCGGGCTCGTCCTAGCGGCTGGATCGACGCTGGCGACGAAGCTGGCCGTCGGCCGCGCCGACCCGCACGGCTATCTCGCTCCCCACAGCGGGAGCTTCCCGTCCGGTCACGTGATCACGATCATGGTCTCGGTCGGTCTGGCGGTGCTGATGGTCCATCCGCAGGGAGGTGGCTGGATCCTCTTCGTCCCGGCTGTCCTGGCCGGTGCCGTGATGGGCGGCTGCCTGTTGCTGCAGAGTGCGCACTGGGCGACGGACGTGGTCGGCGGAGCGCTGCTCGCCGGCGGCGTGCTGTCGGCCGTTCGCGGAGGCCTCGTCACCCTTGGAGCGGGCCGCCGAGACCGGCACTCCCTGCGAAGCCCGCCCGCAGCGGCAACCGCCCGGCCGACCGCCGGTCACACCTCGGCAGGCGGTTTACGGAGCCGCTGACCCTCGTCACTTCGCGGCACAGCGCCGCGTCACCGGACACGTCCGACAACTCACATCACTTGGGGAAACGAATGAAGATCGCAATCTTCGGCCTGGGCTACGTCGGTGCCGTCACCGCCGCGGGCCTGGCCTCGCAGGGCCACGACCGTCTACGGCGTCGACGTCGACGAGCATCAAGGTCGGCCAGCTGCTGGCCGGTATCAGCCCGGTCGTCGAGCCCGGCCTCGACGATCTCGTCGAGGACGGGCGTCGCCAGCGGCCGGCTGAGCGCCACCACCGATCCGGCGGTCGCGCTGGACCAGGCCGACATCTCCCTGCTCTGCGTCGGCACGCCGTCGAAGGCCACAGGGCGGCACCGACCTGACCTACCTGCGAGCGCGCGCTGGAGGACATCAAGCACGGCCATGGCGGTGGCCCGGCCGCCGGCTTCGGGCTTCCATGCCGTGGTCGTCCGCAGCACCGTGCCGCCCGGTACCGGCGACGGGTCGTGCCGCCGATCCTTCGCCGTACCGAGCATCCCGAGCGGCTGGCGCGTCGCGAACGCGATGTGCCCGGAGTTCCTGCGCGAGGGCATCGGGCGTCACGGACTTCTTCGACCCGCCGTTCGTCGTGCTCGGCAGCCGACGACGAGCGGGTGATCGCCGCGGTCACCGAACTGTTCGCCTTCCTGGACAACGAGCTGACCGTCGTCGACGTGCGCAGCGCCGAGGCGCTGAAGTACGCCTGCAACGCCTTCCACGCGACCAAGGTCTCCTTCGCCAACGAGATGGCCCGGGTCTTCAAGTCCTACGGCGTCGACTCCCGCGAGGTGATGAAGGTCTTCGTGCGAGGACACGCATCGCTGAACGTCTCGCCGGCCTACCTGATGCCCGGGCTTCGCCTTCGGCGGCTCGTGTCTGCCGAAGGATCTGCGCGCGCTGCTCGACATGGCCCGGCTGAACGTCGCTGGACGTCCCGCTGCTCGCCGGCACGCTGCACACCAACGAGCTGGTCGTCGCCGACGTCGTCGACCGGGTGATCGCGAGCCCGGCCCGCAGCGTCGCCATGCTCGGTCTGAGCTTCAAGGCGAACACCGACGACCTGCGCGAGAGCCCGAACGTCGAGCTGGCGGAGCGGCTGCTGGGCAAGGGATTCGAGGTCCGGATCTACGACCCGATCGTCAACCCGGAGCGACTGATCGGCTCCAACCTGCGCTACATCGAGAGCCGGCTGCCGCACCTGCGTCGACTGCTGGTCGGCTCGCCCGAGGAGGCACTGGCGGGTGCGGACGTCGCCCTGCGTCAGCACCGTCCGACGGCGACGCTCTGCGCGCGCTGCGGCCGCTGCCGCCGGAGTTGATCATCGACCTGCACGGCCGGCTCGGCGCCGACGTCGAGCGGCTGGCCGGCTACGAGGGCATCGGGTGGGCGCGTATGAGCCACGACCGCGCGACCGCGGGCGACACGTCCCGCGTCCTGATCATCGTCCAGAACCTGCCGGTCCCGTTCGACCGGCGGGTCTGGCTGGAGTGCCAGGCGCTGACCGCCGCGGGGTACGACGTCACCGTGGTCTGCCCGAAGGGCAAGGGCGACCGGGCCTTCGAGGTGCTCGACGGCGTCACCCTGCTGAAGTACCGCCCGTACGCCCCGGGCGGCAGCGCGCTCGGCTTCGTCTTCGAGTACGCCTACTCGTTCCTCGCCACGGCGCGGCTGGTGCTGCGGGCCCGTCGGGCCGGGGACCGCTTCGACGTCGCTCCAGGCGTGCAACCCGCCGGACATCTTCTGGCCGATCGCCCGGTTCCTGCGCTGGCGGGACAGGACCCGGTTCGTGTTCGATCACCACGACCTCTGCCCGGAGCTGTACGAGTCGCGCTTCCCGGAGGGGCGCATCGCTGCCGCGCCGGGGACTGCTGGCCCTCGAGCGCGCCACCTTCCGCACCGCCGACCATGTGGTCTCGACCAACTCCTCCTACGCCGAGATCGCGATGCGGCGGGGCGACAAGGGCCGCGACCGACGTGACCGTCGTGCGCACCGGGCCCGACGCGGACCGGCTGCGCCGCCGGCAGCCCGGCCCGACGCTGCGCCGCGGTCGGCGGCACCTGGTCGCCTACATCGGCGTGATGGGCCCGCAGGACGGCGTCGACCTGGCCATCCGGGCGGCCGCGTACGTCGTGCACGAGCTCGGTCGCGACGACGTCTCGTTCACCTTCATGGGCGGCGGCGACTGCTACGACGGAGCTCGTGGCGCTGCGCGACGAGCTCGGGCTGACCGGACTACGTCGAGCTGCCCGGCCGGGTGCCCGACGAGACCGTGCTCGACGTGCTGTCGACGGCCGACCTCGGTCTGTCGCCCGACCCGAAGAACCCGCTGAACGACGTGTCGACGATGAACAAGACGCTGGAGTACATGGCCTTCGGGCTGCCGGTCGTCGCGTTCGACCTCAAGGAGACCCGGGTCTCGGCCGGCGACGCCGCCCGCTACGTGCCGAGCGGCGACATCGCCGGCCTACGCCGGGCGATCGTCGAGCTTCTCGACGACGCCGACACGCGCGGGAGCGATGGGCAAGATCGGGCGCGCAGCGCATCGAGCAGGAGCTCGGCTGGCCGCTACCAGCGCGACGCCTATGTCGGCGTCTACGACCGGCTCGTCGGACGCGCACGTCTCGGAACTCGGACCCGCCGGTCCGACGAGCTGCGAGGCTGACATGTGCGGCGTAGCCGGAGCATTTCTGCCAGCCGGACGGTGCCGGAGCTCGTCCGGCACGATGCTCGACCGGATCAGCCATCGCGGCCCGGACGCCGACGGACTCGAGTCGACCTGCCGGCCGATGGCGCCGGTCCAGCTGGGACATCGCCGGCTGTCGATCATCGACCTGTCGACCGCGGCGGACCAGCCGTTCGAGTCAAGGACGGTCTGCACCTGAGCTACAACGGCGAGCTCTACAACTACCGCGAGCTGCGCGACGAGCTCGAGAGCACGGGTGTCCGGTTCGGCACGGAGTCCGACACCGAGGTGGTGCTCGAGGCCTGGCGGGCACTGGGGCACGGACGCGCTCGCCCGGCTCCGCGGCATGTTCGCGTTCGCGATCTACGACGAGCGGCACGTCGTCGCTCGCGCTCGCCCGCGATCCGCTGGGCATCAAGCCGCTGTACGTCATGCCGCGCGGCGACGGCGTGCTGTTCGCATCCGAGCTCAAGGCCTGGTGACGCGCGGTCGGCCCGGAGCTCACCGTCGATCCGCGGCGCGCTGGTCGCCTCGACGTTGTTCTACTTCCTGCCCGAGGAACGCTGCGCGATCGCAGGGCGTGTTCAAGCTGCCCGCCTGGAGTCGTGGGCCCAGTGGCGAGCTGGACGGCACCAGCCGGAGCCGGTCGCTACTGGGAGCGCGGTCGAGGAGGCCCTGCGCGGCCGCGGCCGGTCCGGCGCCGGACCTGGCGGCCGTGCTCGAGGAGTCGGTCGACCGCCCACCTCGTCGCCGACGTACCGGTGGCGTCGTTCCTGAGCGGTGGTCTCGACTCGAGCCTGATCACCGCGATGGCGGCCAGTCGCGACCCCTCGATCGAGGCCTACACGATCACCTTCCGCGCCGAGGACCAGCGGCTCGAGGCGATGCCCGACGACGCGGTCTACGCCCGCAAGATGGCCGCGCACCTGGGCATCCGGTTGCACGAGATCGAGATCAGCCCGGACGTGGTGGACATGCTGCCGCGGATCGTCGACATCCTCGACGAGCCGATCGGCGACCCGGCCGCCATCAACACCGTGCTCATGTGCCAGGCCGCCCGCGACGCGGGCGTCAAGGTGCTGCTGTCCGGGATGGGTGCCGACGAGCTGTTCGGCGGCTACCGCAAGCACCTGGCCTGCCTGCTCGGCGCGCGGTACCGCAGACGCTGCCGGGCTTCCGTGCGCGAGGCCGTCGGCGCCCGCGTGTGGAACGAGCTGCCGGTCGTCGCCGGCGGGCGCGGACTGCGGTACAGCCGCTGGGCCAAGCGGTTCCTCAGCTTCGCCGAGCTGCCGAGGAGGCGGCGCCTTCCGACGCAGCTACACGCTGTACGACCCGGCGGAGCTGACGGGTCTGCTCGACCCGGACCTGGCCCCGCTGGTCGGACGACGTGATCGACGCCCACCGACGCGATGTACGACGACGGGCAGTCTGGCCGACCACGTCAACCGGATGTGCCTGACCGACAGCCGGCTGTTCATGTCCGGCCTGAACCTCGCCTACACCGACCGGTCGAGCATGGCCGCGTCGACCGAGGTCCGGGTGCCGTTCGTCGATCCCGGTCGTCTTCACCGCGGCCTTCAGCGATCCCGGGCGCGCAGAAGATCAAGGGCCGTACCCAGAAGGTGCCGCTGCAAGACGGTCGCCGCCGACTGGATGCCGACGCGAGTCATCGACCGCCCGAAGGCCTCGTTCGGCGCACCGCTGCGAGCGTGGGTGACCAACGACCTCGGCGAACTGATCGACGACGTCCTGCTCGACGGCGAGCTGGTCGTCGTCAGGATTCCTCCGCCGCGAGCCGCTGCGCCGGATGGTCGTCCGAGCAGCGCATCTGGCCGAAGCGACCAATCGAAGCAGCTCTGGCAGTTACTCTCGATGGAGCTTTGGTATCGCAGCGCGATTGCCGCCGGGGTCTCGCCGTCCGTGATCGGACGACGGGAGCGGCACGACTGCCGTCTTGGAGGAAGGCCAATGAAGCAAGTCGCGCAGAACTACAAGTCCGGGGAGCTCGCGGTTCTCGACGTACCGGTCCCGGCCTGCAAGCCCGGTGGCGTGCTGGTCCGCTCGCTGTACTCGCTCATCTCGACCGGCACCGAGATGATGAAGGTGTCAGCGAGGCCCGGATGTCGCTGCTCGGCAAGGCCCGGGCGCGTCCCGACCAGGTCCGCAAGCTGCTCGACTCGGTCGCCCAGCAGGGCGCCGTCGCGACGTACCAGAAGGCGATGAACCGGCTGGACAGCTACACCCCGCTCGGCTACTCGCTGTGCGGCGTGGTGGTCGAGGTCGGCGCCGGTGCCGAGCAGTTCTCGGTCGGTCAGCTGGTCGCCGCCGCCGGCAACGAGTTCGCCCTGCACGCCGAGCGTCAACTGGGTGCCGACCAATCTCGTGCGTCCCGGTGCCGGATGGTGTGGCACCCGAGCACGCCGCCTTCGCCACGGTCGGCGCGATCGCCATGCAGGGCGTCCGCCGGCCGAGGTCGCGCTCGGTGAGACCGCGTGTCGTGATCGGGCTCGGGCTGATCGGTCAGCTCGTCGTGCGGCTCCTCGTCGCCGTCCGGCGTCGCCGGTGGTCGGCCTGGACATCGTCGAGGCCCGCTGCCGCGCCGCCGAGAAGGCCGGCGCGCTGCTCGTGCGCCGAGCCCGACGAGGCCGGCGTGCGCGAGGTCGAGCGACTGCTCCTCGAACGCACCGGCGGCCTCGGCGCCGACCACATCCTGCTGGCCGCCGGCGGCGACTCGAACGGACCCGTCGAGATCGCGGCCCGGCTGGCCCGCGACCGGGCCCGGGTGGTCGACATCGGCAAGACCAAGCTCGACCTGCCGTGGAACGCCTACTACGAGAAGGAGCTCGACGTCCGGTTCTCCCGGTCCTACGGCCCGGGTCGATACGACGACCGGTACGAGCTGGAGGGCGATCGACTACCCCGCCGGGCTACGTCCGCTGGACCGAGCGCCGCAACCTCGGCTGCTTCCTCGACCTGCTCGGCGAGCGGTCGGTCGACGTCGCGTCGCTGGTGTCCGGCATCCATCCGATCGAGGACGCGGTCGACGTCTACGGCAAGCTCAGCGACGGCAGTCCTGCGCGGGCATCGGGTTCCTGCTCTCCTACGGCGACGTGCCGGAGCTCGAGCAGCCCGCAGCGCGTCGACCGGCTGGCCGCGCCGCATACGCCGGGCGCACCGGTGCGGCGCACCCAGACACGGACGGACACGGACGGGTAAGGTCCGGATCGGCTTCATCGGCGCGGGCAACTACGCCACCTCGATGCTGCTGCCCCACCTGCGCGACAACGCCGAGCGTCGAGCTCGCGACGGTGGCCACGACCAAGTCGCTGTCCGGGGTGAACGCGCAACGCAAGTTCGGCTTCGCGACGATCACCACGAGCGTCGACGACGGTGCTCGACGACGAGTCGCTCGACGCCGTGTTCGTCGTCACCCGGCACAACTCGCACGCCGGTCTGGTCTGCCGAGGCGCTCGAAGCGCGGCCTCGCCGTCTTCGTCGAGAAGCCGCTCGCGCTGAGCGAGGAACAGCTCGCGCAGGTGCTGGACACCGTTCAGCAGACCGGCAACGACCGACTCATGGTCGGCTTCAACCGGCGGTTCGCACCGCTGTTCACGCGATCTGCGCGACCGGATGGGCGCCTGGCGCGGTCCGCTGTCGGCTCGCTATCTCGTGAACGCCGGCCGGCTCGACCCGAGGAGCTGGTATCTCAACGAGGAGCTGGAAGGTTCGCGATTCGCCGGCGAGGGCGGTCACTTCATCGACACGCTGAGCGCGCTGGTGGGGCTGACCCCCGGTCGAGGTCTCGACGATGGGCACCGAGCGCCGACCTGCACACCACCCTGCGCTTCGCCGACGGATCGGTCGCCACGTCTCGGCTATGTCACCAGCGGCAGCCCGACGTTCCCCGAAGGAGACTCTGGACGTCAGCGCCGACGGCCGGACCGGGCGGCTGGACAACTTCCAGCGGGTCACCGTCGTGGGACGCCAAGGGCAAGAGCGGGCACCGCGTGCTGTCCGGTCAGGACAAGGGACAGAAGGCGCAGCTCGAGCTGTTCGTCGATGCGGTCCGGACCGGGTCCGCCGATGCCGATCGCGCTGGACTCGCTGGTCGCGACGACTCGCGCGACGCTGGCGGTCGAGCGCAGCCTCGCCTCCGGAATGCCGGTGTCGGTGTGAGCGGTCCAGACCTCGGCTGGTACGTCCGCCGGCTGCGGTCGATGTCGCCCTCGGAGATCGTCCACCGCACGGTGGACGTGGGCCGGCGACCGCGTGGCGCTCGCGCCAGGTCCGCCCCGGAGATGTCGTGAGACCGCTGCGCGGAACCCGTCCGGAGCGCGACTTCGTCGTCACCGCTGCGCGGTGTCGACCGCGAGCGGCAGGTCCGCGACCTGATCGACCCGGCAGCGGCCACCGCGGTGGTCGGCGCGGCCGACCGGGTGCTGGACGGGCGCCTGGAAGGTGTTCGGCGTCGCCCGCACCGACAGCGCCGACCCCGACTGGTTCGCCGACCCGGTCACCGGGCGGCGTGCACCGGACCAGGAGCTGGCGTTCCGGATCCACCACCGCGACGAGTCCGAGACCGGCAACATCAAGCAGATCTGGGAGATGTCCCGGCATCACCACCTGACGGTGCTCGCGAGCGCCTGGTGGCTGACGCAGGGACGAGCGTTACGCCGAGGCGGTCGCCGCTCAGCTGCGGTCCTGGTGGCGGGCCAATCCGTTCCTCACCGGAGTGCACTGGACCAGCGGCATCGAGGTCGGCGTCCGGCTGATCGCCTGGACCTGGATCCGACGGCTGCTCGACGACTGGCCGAAGGTCGGCGACCTGTTCGAGCACAACGACGACGCGGTCCGCCAGATCGGCTGGCACCAGCAGTTCCTGGCCGGCTTCCGCAGCCGCGGCTCCTCGGCCAACAACCACGTCATCGCCGAGGCGGCCGGCCTGCTCTGCGGCGCCTGCGCGTTTCCGTGGTTCGCCCAGAGCGACAGCTGGCGCCACGCACGCCTCGGCGCTGCTGCAGCGCGAGCTCGCGGCGAACACCTTTCCGGACGGGATCAATCGCGAACTGGCCTCGGACTACCACCGATTCGTGCTGGAGCTCGGTCTGGTGGCCGCCGTCGAGGCCGACGCCGCCGGCCGGCCGCTGTCGGCCGAGACCTGGCAGCTGCTGACCCGGATGCTGGACGCGGCGCTGGCCGTCGTGGATGTCCGCGGCCGGTCACCTCGGCAGAACGACGGGGACGAGGGCCGGGCGATCGTCGTCGACGACCCGGAGCTCGACCCGTGGGCCGTCGCGGTCGGCTCCGGGGTTGCGCTGCTCGGCGCGCCCGACTGGACCGAGTTGCCGGCGGCGTCGGTCCAGGCCGTCGCTGTTCGGGGCGATCGGGCGGCAGCGGCGAGTGGCCCGCGCGACATCTCGGCCGGAGACCTTCCCCGACGCCGGGTTGACGGTGCTGCGCTCCCGTCCGACGGACGGACCCGAGATCTGGTGCCGCTGCGACGGCGGCCCGCACGGCTTCCTGTCCATCGCTGCGCACGCGCACGCCGACGCACTGTCGATCGAGCTCCGCCACGACGGCATCGACATCCTCGCCGACCCGGGGACGTACTGCTATCACGGCGAGCCGGCCTGGCGGCACCTGGCTCCGTTCGACGGCCGCTCACAACACGCTCGAGGTCGGTGGCGTCGACCAGGCGGAGTCCGGCGGTCCGTTCCTGTGGACGACGACCGTCCACACCACCACGCTGGCCGCGGAGGTCGGCGATCGACCCCGCCAGGTCTGGACTGCGGAGCACGACGGCTACCGCCGGCTCGCCACCCCGACTACTCATCGACGGAGCGTGACTCTGGACTCCGTGAGCCGCCGCCTGGTGGTCCAGGACAGCCTCGACGCTGACCAGCCGGTGCCGGTCACGCTGGCCTGGCAGCTCGGCCCCGAGGTCGAGGTCAGCCTCGCCGAGGGAGTGGCCGAGCTGTCCTGGCAGACCGAGAACGGTGTCGGGCGCGGTCGGTTGCTCCTGCCCGCCGGCCTCGACTGGTCTGCGCACCGGGGCGAGCTCGATCCGATCGTCGGCTGGTACGCCCCCCGGTTCGGCAGCAAGGTCTCGTCCTGGACGTTGCTCGGGCGTGGCGCTGCCGACTCGGCAACCGCCCTGGTCACCGAGATAGAGCTGCCATGAGCGCCGGACGAGCGGACATGCGGTCCACGGTCGCCACCCTTCGGCAGCGCGCCCGGATCCTCGCGGCGGCCGCCGTGCTCGGGCTCGCCGCCGGGATCGCGTACGTCCTGATCCTCCCGCCGCCGCTGACCAGCACAGCGATCGTGCTGCTGCCTACACCGGCACTGGCCGACAGCAGTAGCTCCGACGTCGACACCCAGGTCCGAATCGCGCTCAGCACGACGGTGCTCGAGCAGGCCGGCCAGACGGTCACGCCGAGCCTGACCGCGCGTCAGGTCGAGAAGATGATCAAGATCACGGCACCGACCGACCAGCTCGTCCAGATCGATGCGACGTCCACCGACGCGACCCAGGCCCAGACGCTGGCCCAGGCCGTGGCCGACTCCTATGTGGGATACGTCAGCAATACCGCCCGCGAGGTGACCGCGGCTGCGCTGGCCGATCTCAAGCAGCGCAAGGACGCCCTGCAGACCCAGATCAACCAGCTGCAGACCGAGATCGACGCGACCATGACCCGGCAACGCGGAGACGACCCTCGATCGGCACAGGCGCGCGAAGAGGCCCAGCTGCTGGCCGGTCTGCGGACCCAGCAGGCGAACCTCTCGCTGCAGCTCGACAAGGTCGACGACAAGATCGCCACCGGCGCACCGACCACTCAGGCCTCCGGCGCCGGTACGTCGGTGATCCAGCAGGCCACGGTCGCCACGGGTCCGCTCGACGCCGATCCGGTTGCTGATCTGGGCGCCGCTGAGCGCCCTGGCGGCCGCGATCCTGACCGCGGTCGTCCTGCTGATCGCCGCTCGTCGCGACGCCCGGATGCGGTTCCGCGACGACATCGCCGACGCGGTCGGCAGCCCCGTGCTGGCCGTCGATCCGCAGCCGGCCGCAGGTCTCGGTCGCGGGCTGGTCGACCCTGTTCGGCACCTACGAGGCGACTCCGGTCGAGTCCTGGGCCTATCGCCAGCTCGCTTCGCGGTCTCGTCCCGAGCGATCGCAAGGGCGAGCTCCGTGCCGGGGCCGGGTGGATCATCCGTCGTCGATGACGATCGTCTCGATCGGCGGCGACGGCCGCGGTCTGGCGATCGGCCCGCAGCTGGCCGCGTTCGCCTCGACACTCGGCATCTCGACCCAGGTCGTGCCGGCGAGCGACGACGACGAACGCGAATGCCGCCCTCGTGGGCAGCCTGCCTCGGCCAAGCGTTCCAGCTTCGCCCGGCCAGGCCTTCACCTGGGTGAGAGCGCCGGCGAGGAGCGATCGACCTGACGTCGTGCTGACCGTCGTCGATCGGCTGAAGCCGAGCCTGAGCGCGACGCCCGGCCAGCGTCGGCCACGGTCCTGGCCGTCGGCGCAGGCACGGCCACCGAGGAGGAGCTGGCCCGGGTGGCCGTCGCGGTCGACGACGCCGGCCGTCGGATCGACGGCATCATCGTCGCCGATCCGGACCAGACCGACCGGACACGGGTCGGCACACCATGGACGAGCGTGCCCACCAAGCGGCGCTGCCGACCCGGATCACCGGGATCAGCGCCGAGTCGGCGACTCGCCCGCGACGGGCAAGGAGGAAGCGGCCGATGAACAGACCGTCCTGGCTGCGACCTGAGGAGAGCATCCGGCCGAGGCAGACGGCCCGGACACGCGTCCGGATTCTGGTGAGTCTGCACTTCCTGGTCGCGGCCCTGCGCCGGCGCTGGGTCGTCTGCGTCGTGGTCGCCCTGGTCGGGCTGCTTGCCGCGGCAGGCTACCTGCTGGTCTTCCCGCCCTCGCACGCAGCGAAGACGACGTTGATCCTGAGCCACGACCCGCAGCTGGATCCGACCCGGGCGATGTCCACCGACGTCGCCTTGCTGGACACCCGGACCGTTGCCGCGGAGACGATTGCCAAGCTGGGCCTGGACATGACGCCGGAGGACTTCCAGCAGACACTCACCGTCGTCCCGATCAGCTCCGAGCTGCTCTCGATCGAGCTGAAGGCGCCGACCGGGGACGAGGCCGTCCGGCGGCTGGAGACGTTGTCCTCGACGTACCTCGACTTCCGCGGGCAACAGCTGACCCTGCAGTCCGACAGCACGGTCCAGGGTCTGCAGAAGCAGATCGACGACCTGAATGCCCAGGTCAAGACGCTGTCGCAGCGGATCGAGCAGTTGTCCGCGACGGCAGCGAACTCGAGTGAGCTCGGCGACGCCATCTCGCAGCGGGCCAACGCGCAGGGCCGGATCGACACCCTGACGCAATCGATCGAGGACGCCGAGCTGAAGACCAGCTCGATCGTCGCGTCCAGCCGGGTGGTCGACCCAGCCGCCGTCGAACCGGGTCTTGCGCTGCGCGGCCTCGCGCTCGGGCTCGCCTCCGGGCTGATCGGCGGTCTGGCGCTCGGTTGCGGAACGGTGCTGTTCTTCGCGATCGTGTCCGACCGGATCCGGCGACGCTCCGATGTCGCGGAAGCGCTGGGCGTGCCGGTCACGATCAGCGTCGGCCGGCTGACACCACTCCGCGCGACGTGGCTACGGTTGCCGTTCCTGCGCCGCGATCGAGCGGCGGCGGGCGACCGACCGCGAGCGGCTGGCGTACGCGATCACCGCGCAGCTGAACGCCTCCGGACGTCGCTCGATCGGTATCGCCTGCGTCGACAATGCCGCCGAGGTCGGTTACGCGGTGGCGACCGCAGCAGCCGAGCTGAGCGCCCGCGGCGCGGTCACCGTGGTGATCGACCTGATCGATCGATCTCAGTGCGAACGGCGTGATCGATCCAGCTCCGGTCGGCGACCCGACTGGCGGCGGAGCGGGTCCGGCGACGATACTGCGACCGAAAGGCGTGCCGGCGCTTGCGGCCGGCTCGGCCGACCTGGTTGTGGTCGGCGGCAGCCACCGGGAAGGGATCGCCAGCTCGCCCGGAGACCGCCGACGTCACGCTCGTGCTCGCCGAGATGGATCCCGTCGGTCGGCGCAGACCATCTGAAGATCTGGACCGACCGGGCGCTGGTGGTGGTCACGGCCGGCCGCTCCAATGCCGAGCGGCTGCGAACCGTCGGCGACCTGATCCGGTCCGCCCGGCTCGATCTCCGGGCGGCAGCGCTCGATTCACGCCGAGTCGAGCGACGATTCGTCCGGGGTCGCCGCTGGCACCGGCACCCAGCTGCCCCGGACGGGAGGAGCAGAGCCAGCCTTCGGTGAGCCGGAGGTCGGAGGCACGATGAGCGTCCTCGCGCAGGAGCGGCTCAGCGACGTCGTGCCCGGTGTGCCAGGCACGGCCGGGCTGATTCCCGGGCCGGGCCTGGTCGTGGGCCGCACTCTTCGTGAACGTGCTGGCCTTCTCGGGTCTGCCGACGGTCATTCCGATTCCCGGCAGCGTCGGTCAGCTGGTGACCCAGGGCTCGCTGATCCTGGCGGTCGTGCTCGCCCTGCTGGCCAATCCGCGCGCGGTGGTCCGGCCGACGCTCTTCCTGGTCCTGCTGACCATGCTGGCGATCGTCTCGCTGATGGTCAGCATCCACAACGAGTTCATGCTCGGCTCGACCTTCCGCGCCGTCCGGCTGATCGAGTTCGTCGTCGTGCTGTGGCTGCTGACGCCATGGTGGGGCCGGCCCGAGTTCGACCTGCTGCGCTCGCACCTGACCTGTCTCCGGGTCGTTGATCGCCACGGTGCTGATCGGGGCCGTGCTGTCGCCCGGGGCCGCGTTCTCCTACGGCGGCCGGCTGTCCGGCGCGCTCTGGCCGGTCCCGCCGACCCAGGTCGCCCACTACTCGGCGGTCCTGCTCGGCTGCACGGTGGTGCTCTGGTTCGGCGGTCTGGTCAGCGGGCGCGCCACGATCATCACCCTGGTGGCCTGCGGTGCGGCCCTGGTCGGCACCCACACCCGGACTGCTCTGCTGGGACTGGGCATCGGGCTCGCCGTGGCCGGGGCGAGCATGTTCCTCGGCCATGCCCGGGTTCGCCGGACCTCGGCCATGATCGCCGTCATCGGGGTGTTCGGGGCGACCCTGTTCGCGCCCGCTGATCACGACCTGGCTGTATCGCGGCCAGTCCGCTCCAGGAGGCCTCCCAGCTGACCGGCCGGACCAAGGTCTGGTCGGCGATCGCGGAGCTGCAGCGCCCGCGGATCTGCAGGAGCTGTTCGGCTCCGGGCTGTCGAACAAGTCGTTCAACGGACTCCCGATCGACAGCAACTGGCTCGCGGTCTATCTCGATCAGGGCTGGTTCGGGGTGGCCATCGACGTCGCCCTGCTGCTCACTGTCATCCTGCTCGCGATCACTCATCAGCGCGGCGTGCGCCGCGCGATCGCCCTGTTCCTGGTGGCGTACTGCATCGTCGCATCGATCACCGAGACCGGACTTGGCGACGCCTCGCCGTATCTCCTGGAACTGGTCGTCGCCGCGTCGCTGCTCGCCGCCCCGGCGCGAGAGGCGCGACTATGAAGATCCTCATCGTCCACAACCGCTACCGGCCGACGGCGCCGAGCGGTGAGAACGCCGTCGTCGACCAGGAGTCGGCGGCGCTCGCCGAGCGCGGCCACGAGGTGCAGCTGTTCCAGCGGCTGAGCGAGGACATCGCGCAGCTGGTCGCTGGCCAAGCGGGCCACGCTGCCGGTCCGGGTGCTGTGGAGCGGCGAGTCGCGTCGGGCGATCACCGCTCGGCTCTCGACGACTTCTCACCCGACGTCGTGCATCTGCACAACACCTTCCCGCTGATCACGCCGTCGGTGCTCTACGCCTGTGCGCGACGCCGGCGTACCGGTGGTCGCGACGATCCACAACTACCGGCTGGGCTGCGCCAGCGGCGAGCTCTTCCGCGACGGTGCGGTCTGCCACGACTGCCTCGGCCGATCGTCGGTCACCGGCGTGGCCCACGGCTGCTACCGCGGCTCGCGGCTGGCGACGACGCCGGTGGCGATCGGCTCCGCCGCTGCACGCCCGGGCCTGGCGGACGCATGATCAGCGCGTACGCCTTCATCTCCGAGGCCCAGCGCGAGCATCCTGGCTCCGGTCGGCGATCCCGGCGGAGCGCAGCTTCGTCAAGTACAACTTCGTTCCCGAACCGGCGGCCCGGGTCGACTGCGAAGCAGCACCAGGTCGCCTACGTCGGCCGGCTCGACGAGGCGAAGGGCGTCCCGTTCCTGATGCGGGCCTGGGACGCGTTCCGGGCGCGCCGACCGGAGTCGCCGCTGCGGCTGGTCATGGCCGGCGGCGGCAAGCTGGCCGATGCGGTCGCCGACTGGGCCGCCGGACACGTCATCGGTGACGTTCGCCGGGCCACGTCCCCGGCCGGAGGTGTCGGAGATCCTCGGCGGGCTCGCGCGCCGTGATCGTCCCGTCCCAGTGGGAGGAGACGTTCGGCATGGTGGCGGTCGAGGCGATGGCCGCCGGCACCGGGGTGATCGCCGCCGGTCACGGCGCGTTCCCCGAGTTGATCACCGCCGGGTCCGACGGTGCGGTCTTCGCCCCGACCGACGTCGGCGGGCTGGTCGACCTGATCGGGTCGGTGGACGACGATCCGGCTCGTTGGCAGCAGCTACGGCACTCACGGACGGGCCACGTACCTCGCCGGCTTCACCGCGCGAGGCCAGCCTCGACCGACTGGTCCAGATCTACCGCTACGCGGTCCAGCACCCGGTGACCCGGTCCGCGTCCGTCGGCAGCGCGGATCGTCCCCGGCAGCCGCGATCGGACCGGAGGTGGCGCCGCAGTGACCACCGTCTCGGAAAAGCCCTCGCTCGCCCCTGCGCCGACTGCCGAGCCGGCAGCGCGCTGCAGTCGATCCGCCGGCTCGGCTGGGGCGTCGGCGATCAGGGGATCTCCAGCCTCAGCAACTTCGCGCTCGGCCTGTTCGTCGCCCGCTCGTTCGGCGCCACCGAGTTCGGCGCGTTCACCCTCGCCTATCTCACCTACTCGTTCGTGCTGAACGCGGCCCGTGGCGTCGCGACCGATCCGCTGCTCGTCCGACACAGCGGCGAGGCGACGCCGCAGTGGCGTCGGGCGTCATCGCAGGCGGCCGGGACGGCTCTCGCGGTCGGTCTCGCGGCCGGACTGATCTGCGTCGTCGCGGGCTTGCTGATCCCGGCGTCCGGTCGGACCGGTCTTCGTCGCGCTCGGCGTCGGCCTGCCTGGACTGACGCTGCAGGACAGCTGGCGATTCGCCTTCTTCGCGTGCGGCCGCGGCTCGCGCGCCTTCGTCAACGACCTGATCTGGACGATCCTGCTGATCGGCACCCTGCTGGTCATGCGCCACCTCGGCATCGGCAGCGCGGTGGACGTGCCTGCTCGTGTTCGGCGCGACGGCGACGATCGCCGGCATCATCGGATGCGATCCAGGCGCGTACCGTCCCGCGCGTGCTGCAGGCGCCGGTCATGGCTACGGGCCAATCGCGACCTCGTCGCTGCGCTATCTCGTGGAGAACGTCAGCAACAGCGGAGCGCCCCAGATCCGGTCCTTCGTGCTCGGCGCGGTCGCCGGCCTGGCCGCCGTCGGCTACGTCCGGGCCTCGGAGATCTTGATGGGCCCGTTCCTGGTGGTGCTGATGGGACTCAGCCAGGTCGCGGTGCCGGAGGCGTCGCGGGTCTTCCATCGCAACGCGCAACGGCTCAGCAGGTTCTGTCTGACGCTCGGCGGCAGCCCAGGCCGTCGCCGCCGCTGCTCTGGGGCATCTTCATCTGGACGGTCTTCCCGCTCGGCATCGGCCAGGCGCTGCTCAAGGACGTCTGGGCACCCACCATCCGCTCATCCCGCCGATCACGCTGACCGTCGTTGCGGCCTCGTTCATCACTGCGGCCACCGCCGGCCTGCGGGCGATGGGACTTGCGCGAAGAAGCCTGCGGACACAGCTGATCGCCTCTAGCATGTACGTCATCGCCGGCTCCGTCGGAGCGATGGTCGGCGGTGCTCTCGGCTCCAGTTGGGGTGTGACGATCGCGCAGTCGTGTTCGGCGCTGCTGTGGTGGTCTCAGCTCCGCTCGGCGCTGACCGCCCACCGACCGGCAGAGGTGACTGAGTCCGTGACTCCGTGCAATCACGTGCCCGGTCCTGACCCTCGGGCTGCCCGCCTACAACGGCGAGCGCTACCTGGCCGAGGCTCTGGACTCGGTGCTGGCCCAGACCTTCACCGACTTCGAGCTGATCATCTCCGACAACTGCTCGACCGATGACACCGAAGAGATCGCGCGTCGATACGCCGCCGCCGATCCGCGGATCCGTTACGTCCGCCAGCCGCGCAATCGGGGATCGGCGTACAACCACAACGTCACGGTTCAGCACGCCCGTGGCGAGTTCTTCAAGTGGTTGTCGGACGACGACCTCTACGCACCCGACCTGCTCGGCGTTGCATGGAGGGACTTCGCAAACGTCCCGACGCTGTGCTCGCTCATGCCTGGACCGCCTACATCGACGACACCGGGCACGATCACGCACCGGCTCGCCGTACCCGCTGACCGACCGACGACCCCCGCCCGGTGACGCGGTTCCGCAGCCTGCTGTACACCCAGGGCGGCGACGACATCTACGGCGTCATCCGGAAGTCGGTCCTGCGACAAGATGCCGCTGACGGCAGCTATCACCTCGCGGACCGTATCTTCGTCGGCGACCTCGTCGCTCCACGGCCCGTTCTACAACGTGCCGGATTTCCTCTACTTCCGCCGTGACCATCCCGCAGCGAACTTCTCGGGCGACTCAAGACATCCGGCAACGCTGCATGCGGCTCGACCCGGCCCGGGCGAATCGTTGGCGTCATCCGACTGTTCGGCTGCTCGCTGAGTACGTCCTCGGCTACACTTCGGCAATTCATCGTGCGCCCCTGAGCCTGGGCGAGCGATTGGTTGCTATCGCGAATTGCTGGTCTGGGGTCTCGGGCACTCAATCCGATCCATCGACGACAGTTGCTGCAACAGCCCCGACCCTGCGTTCAGAGCGATTGGCAACGAGGCATCTTGCGACGCGGGTCAGCAATGGCCTCCTTCGGGTGGGCCGGCAGTTGAAAGGGGCAATTCGCGAAATCAGGCGCGGTCAGACGTGAACGGCCGCTCGATGCGCCGACTAGCGCTCTACGGGTTTCCTGGGCAGCGGCAACATCGGTAACGACGCGAGTTTCGAGACCGTCGCTCCACTGGTGGCGATCGCATCATCCCGAGATCGCGCTGCAGTGCATCACTATTGCGCCGGAAGCGGTCGAGGCACGCTACGGAGTGAAAGCCGAAGCGTCTGGCTTGGCGTCCGCGGAGAGAAAGCCGAGCACCCGATCGGCCGGCTTCTCGCAGCTGCTGGTCGGTCGCGCTCCTCGACCTGGTCCGAACGTTCCGGTTGGCTGGCTCGGCGGACGCGGTGATCGTGCCCGGTATGGGCGTCCTCGAGAGCTCCCTCGGCACCGAAGCCCTGGGGCATGCCGGGCTGGCTGTTCGGGCTGTCGGTGGCCTGCCGGCTTCGCGGACTGTCCGTTCATCCTGCTCGACGTCGGCGCCGACGTCGCCGACAGCCGCGTCGTCCGCTGGCTGAACGGCCGGACCGTCGTCGTTGGTCCTCACGTGAGCTACCGTGATCGAGAGATCCGCCGATGCGATGGCCACCTGACGTCCACGCCGAGCCGGACGCCATCGCGCCGGACCTCGCGTTCGCCCATCCGGCGCACGGGTGAGCGAGCCCGAGCCCGGCCGGTTGGTGGTCGGTGTGATGGCCTACTACGGTCCCACCGACGACCCGGTGACCGGCGCAGGGATCCACCAGCGATACCTGGCAGCGCTGGCCGACGCGATCGCCGTTTGATCAGCGACGGTATGCAGCGTGGTCCTCGTCGGCGGAGACCGGGCCGACGACGAAGGTCGCCGAATGAGGTGCAGACCGGCTGTTGACGGCTGGATCCACGCCATGGCAGACGGATGCCGTGCAGATCCGCCGGTGCACGACGTTCACCGAGCTGACCGAGGAGATGGCCCGCGCCGAGGTCGTCGCGGTGTCGCGGTTCCACAACTCATTGCCGCCCTCCGCGTCGCGTCGACCCACCGTGTCGCTCGGGTACGCACCCAAGAGCCGACATCTGATGCAGACCATGGGTTCGGCGGCTACTGCCAGTCGATCTGATCGACCTCGACGCCGAGTTCGGCTGGTCTCACTCGTTCGAATGGCCGCACCCATCGCGACGAACTGACACGAGCTCATCGGCCGACATCTGCGCCTCCGCCGCGGAGGTCGAGCGCTGTTGAAGGAGGTGGGCGAGGTCTGCTCGGTCGCGGCCGAGACCGTCCCCGCCGGACGACGTAGCGGAGTGGGCTCAGATGAAGACGCGGCGATCGTCTCGCCAGGATCGGTGGCGCTGCTGATCGTCGGTCGTTGCCGTCGTCCTGGCCGTGCACCGCCGGCTACGTCTTCGTGATCGCGGCCGAGTCTGCATCAGACCACGCCGGTGGCGTCGACACCCGAACGTACCGCACCGCTGACGCACCGGTCGCGAAGCCTGCGAGAACGCGCGATGACACCGGGCGTGGACCGGCCGCCGATCGGAGCGGTCGTCATCTCCACCACCGAACTGCGTCGACAAGGTTGTCGCGGCTCATCCCGGTAGGCGAGCGACATTCTGGCTGTCTCCGCGGCGTGCACCGGCTGAGCCAGGGCGAGTACGCCCAGATCATTCCGCGGGACGGCGACACCTTCATCGGTGCGCCGGGCGCCGTGCTGGACGGGCGCCGCGAGAACCAGTACGCGTTCGGCGGGCACGCCACCGATGTCACGATCCAGTCGCTCACGTCCAGAACTTCGGCGCCCGCGGCACCAACAACAACGAGGGTGTGGTGAACCACGACTCGGCTGAGCGCTGGAAGCTCATCGCGCAACGTCGTCCAGGACAACGCCGGTGCCGGCGTGATGCTCGGCTCGGGCGACGTGCTCACCGGCAATTGCCTGCGCCACAACGGGCAGTACGGCTTCAGCGCCTATCACACCGATGGTGTCAGCGATGTCGTCCTCCGGCAGAACGAGGTCACGCAGAACAACACCGACGACTGGGAGAAGCGCCAACCGGGTTGCGGCTGCACCGGGGGCGGCAAGTTCTGGAACACCCAGGGCGCGACCGTCGTCGACAACTACGTCCACGACAACCGTGGCGCCGGGTTGTGGGCGGACACCAACAACGCCGGATTCCTGTTCGAGGGAAACTACATCTCGAACAACGACGGCCAGGGCATCATCTACGAGATCTCCTACAACGCGGCGATCCTGCACAATACGTTCGAACGCAACGGCATCGTCAAGGGACCCAGTAATCCGACGTTCCCGACCCCGGCGATCTACGTCTCCGAGTCCGGGAGCGACAGCCGGGTGCCCGGCCCGTACGGTCAGGACTTCCTGATCTCGGGCAACCGCTTCATCGACAACTGGTCCGGAATCGTCGGCTGGGAGAACGCCGACAGGTTCGTCGGCTCGCCGGCCAACACGAGCACGGACTCGACGACGCTGGTGAATCCGCTGGCCTCGGTCAAGGTCTGCTCGTCGTCGTCGGTCGCGACCAAGCCCTACATCGACGACTGCCGCTGGAAGACCCAGAACCTGCTCGTGGTCGGCAACGACTTCGAGTCCAACCCGGTGAACATCCCGTTGTGCGTCCGCTCCACGGGCTGCGGATTCAACGGCCTGTTCTCCAACTTCGGCACCTATCCGGCGTGGTCGCCCTTCAAGGGCACCGTGGTGGAGAAGAACATCACGTTCGAGCAGAACAACCGCTTCGGCGACAACACCTACCGCGGAAGCTGGAGCTTCATGCCGGAAGAGGCCGGCAAGATCATCGACTGGGAGGCCTGGCGGGCGGCACCCTACAACCAGGACGCGGACAGCACGCTCAATCAGACTGGAGAAAGCAAATGAAGGTATTGGTCGACGGAGATCGCGGCTACATCGGCGCCGTGCTGGTGCCGTTCCTGCAGCAGGCCGGCCACGAGGTCGTCGGTCTCGACGTCGGCTGGTACGACGGCTGCGACTTCGGCGCCGCAGCCGCAGGGCTACGAGCAGCGAACGATGGACATCCGCGATGTCGACGTCGAGGATCTGCGCGGGTTCGACGCGGTGATCCACCTGGCGGCCATCTCCAACGATCCGATCGGTCACCTCAATCCGGCCGCCACCATCGACGTCAACGCCCACGGCGCGGTACACATGGCCGAGATGGCGAAGGCCGCCGGCGTGCCGCGCTTCTTGTTCTCCTCGTCCTGCTCGCTGTACGGCGCAGCCGGCGACGCTCCGGTGGACGAGACTGCGCGCGTTCAACCCGGTGACGCCGTACGGCGAGAGCAAGGCGATCGCCGAGCGGGCCCTGTCGGAGCTCGCCGACGACGACTTCAGCCCGACCTACCTGCGGAACGCGACCGCCTACGGCTCCTCGCCCCGGCTCCGCGCCGACATCGTCGTGAACAACCTGACCGGCACCGCGTTCACCCAAGGCAGCGTCCGGCTGCAGTCCGACGGTAGCCCTTGGCGCCCGTTGGTGCACGTCGAGGACATCTCCCGGGCCTTCGCCGCGCTGCTGGTCGCCCCGCGCGAGGTCGTCCACGACGAGGCGTTCAACGTCGGCCGGGACGAGGACGTGATGCAGATCCGCACCGTCGCCGAGCAGGTCAGCGAGATCACCGGCGCACCGGTCACGTTCGCGCCCGGGGCCGGGCCGCGGACACCCGGAACTACCAGGTCGACTTCACCAAGATCGGACGGCTGGTGCCGGACTTCCAGCCCGCAGCTGGACGGTGCGCGCGGGGATCGAGGAGATCTGGCGCGACGCGCATGATCGCGGACTGTCACCGACGACTTCGAGGGCCCGCGGTACGTCCGGCTGAAGAAGATCCAGCAGCTCGCCGACCAGGGGCGACTCGATCTCGCGAACCTGAGGATCCGGGCGACCGCCTCGGCGCTCGCCTGAGCCTCAGCGCTTCGAGCTGCCCGCGTCCTGACCGTACGGTGCGGCCCGCCACGCGTCCCAGCTGACCACGGTGCCCATCTCCTTGGCCATGAAGCGCCACGGTCCGCGATAGGTGTTGTCCCGCCAGACATTGTTCTGGTGGAACGTGATGTTGTTCTCGACCACCGTCCCCTGATACGGCGCGAGACTGCCCCAATTGGAGAACAGGCCGTTGTATCCGCAGCCCTGGCTTGTCGTACAACCCGGGACGTGAGCGATGTCGAGGGAGAAATCGTTGTTCTCGACCAGCACGTTCTGGGTCTTCCAGCGGCAGTCGTCGAACAACGGCTTGACGGCGACCAGGCTGTCCACCTGACAGTTGGCGACCGTCGCCTTCGCGTCGACCATCGTCGTCGAGCCCGAGCTGGTGTTGGCGTCGGAGCCGGCGAACCGGTCGGCGTTCTCCCAGCCGACGATCCCGGCCCAGTTGTCGACGAAGACGTTGCCGGCGATCCGCAGGTGGTCGCCGTACGGACCGGAGACCCGGCTGTCGCTGCCCGACTCCGACAGATAGATCGCCGCGGTCGGGAACCCGGGATTCTTCGGTCCGGCCACCAGCCCGTTGCGGACGAAGGTGTTGTCGAGGATGGCCGCGTTGTAGCTGATCTCGTAGAAGATGCCCTCGCCGTCGTTGTCGGCGATGTAGTTGCCCTGGAACAGAAATCCGGTGTTGTTGGTGTCGGCCCAGAGACCCGGCCCGGCGTTGTCGTGGACGTAGTTCTCGATGACCTGAGCGCCGCGGGTCGCCCAGAACTTGCCGCCGCCGGTGCACCCGCAGCCCGAGATCTTGGCTTCCCAGTTGTCGGTGTTGTTGCCGGAGATCTCGTTGTGCTTCAGGACGATGTTCCTGACGCCGTTGACGCTGTACGCGTTGAAGCCGTACTGGCCGTTGTCGCGCAGGCAGTTGCCGGTCAACGTGTTGTCAGAGCCGATCATGACCCCGGCGCCGGCGTTGGACTGGATCCTGGTGGACTCGATCGTCCACCCGGACGAGGAATCGTGGTTCACCACGCCCTCGTTGTTGTTGTCGCCCGCTGCGCCGAAGTTCTGGATCGTCAAGGACTTGATGGTGACCCCGGTGGCAGCGCCGCCAAAGGCGTACAGGTTCTTGTGCTGACCGTCGAGGACCGCCCCGGGCGCACCGATGAAGGTGTCGCCGCTCCGCGGGATGACCTGGTCGTACTGACCGCTGCTCAGCCGGTGGGTGCCCGCCGTCAGCCAGAACGTGGTGCCCGTCGGATGGGAGTCGATGAGTTCGCCGAGATTCGCGGAGGTCGACACCTGGACCGCCCCGCTCGGCAGGGTACGCGGGCCGGTTCCGCCGGCCGTCCGGCAGGACTGCACCACCTCGCCCGAAACGCTGTGCGCCGGGTTCTCGAGATAGCTCGCGGTCACCCATCGGGCCTTGTTCGCATAGACGATCTGGGCCCGGCCGTGTGCGACGACCCCGGTCACCCCGACCCGCGTGTTGTCCGCGATCGAGCCGAACGACCTTCTGGTGTCGGGATCACTCCGCAGGATGAGCCGGGTCGTCGCCACCTTGGTGCCGACGACCTTGGGCAGGACGCCCGTCATGGTCGGCAGGTAGCGCAGGCTCGCCCATCCCGTCGATCCCCGATAGACGATCCGGCCGTAGCCCTTGGAGCTCGAGCCCGTCATCGTCACCCGTGCGTTCGGCGGGAGCCCGCCGAGTCTGCGCGCGGACGACCGCGCAGCCGACAGCACGGCGATGTAGCCGGTCGTGACATGCACCGAACCCGCCCCGACGTGGACGCGCAGAGACCGGCTGCGCTTGCTGAGGTACTTCTGGGCGACGTAGCCGTGGCCGCCGGCGAACCGGACCGTCGTCCAGCCGTGCCGGGTGCTGACCGCCTCGATCCGCTGTCCACGATCGAGATAGCCGACCGTCGCCGAGCTACTGCTGGCGGACTTGTGGATCCGGACCCGGGTGGTGGCCGTCAGCAGGGTGGCTGCCTCGGCCGGCAACGG
>CAVOZV010000011.1:0-37039 GCA_963701355.1 uncultured Actinomycetota bacterium
GAGGTAGTGCAGCCCCGCCAGGGGCCAGCGGTGTGAGGGCCGGCAGGCCCAGGGGGTGGGCGGAAGCCGCGTCAGCGGCGCAGCCCGCACCCAGTACTTGATCATGAACAAAAGTTGATCATGGTAGGAGAGCGCCGCAAGGCGCTGCTTCGGCCTTGCTGGGAAATAGGGTCGTTCGACGAACCGCGTACCAGCAAAGGAGCTGACTCGTGTATGTGGGTCTACCTCTTCGTTCTTGCGAGCTTCGAGACGACGTAGTTGAGGCCGTCGCATACCAAGCACCGGACGAACCTCCCATCTTCCACCGCGTTGGGAGCTACTGCGCCCGCAATGCCGACCCGCGCCAGGCACGGTTCGGGCGAGAGTTCCTTCCGTGAAGCCCTCCTCTCGTTCGAGCAGAGACGCATCGAACTCGGTCTCGATCGCACAGTCTGGTTCTGTGGGGCTGGCGACGGATGCATGATCCAAGCGACCAAGTCGTAAACGCGAACTCGCGCGGTCGACAGCCACGACCGATCCAAGATCGGCCGAACTCCATGCGGGAGCCCACCGGCCGACGACGACCAAGCTCACGGCACCGTGGGCTAGACGCGAATCCTCCTCGCCGCACCTGGATTTCGCGGAGCCTTCCGACCGAGATGAGTCGGCGCACCCGCCCTGTGCCAGTCCCAGTCAGGCCTTGCCGCGCGGGGTGGTTGGGGCCTTGTCACCCGGGCGCTGGCTCGAGCCTGCGTCGTCGGCGTTCGACCGGCGGGCGGGGGAGCTCACCCGGGCCCGGGCCTTCTCGCCGGCCTGGACCTTCTCCGGCTCGGCCTGGTCGGCATCGGGCTCGATCTGGTGTTCCAGCCAGACCGCACCGAGCGGAGGAACCGTCGACGTTGGCCGACGCCGGGTAGCCGTGCGACGGGACGGTCGAGGCGACCACCTGACCGAGGTTCCCGCTCTGGCCGGTGCCGTGGTACTCCGGCGCGTCGGTGTTCAGGATCTCTTTCCAGACACCGTCGGTCGGTAGCCCGATCCGGTAGTCGTTGCGCGGCTCGGAGGAGAAGTTCGTGATGCAGGCGATCTGCTGGCCCTCGCCGTCGTAGCGGAGGTAGGAGAAGATGTTGCCGCCCGCGTCATCTGCGTCGATCCAGGAGAACCCGGCCGGATCCGTGTCCAGAAAGAAGAACGCCGGGTTGTCCCGGTAGATCCCGTTCATGTCCTTGACCAGCCGCTGGACGCCCTGGTGTCCCCAGTGCGCGCTCTGCTCCCAGTCGATGCTGCGGGACTCGCTGAACTCGCGGCGCTGCGCGAACTCGGTGCCCATGAAGAGCAGCTTCTTGCCCGGGAAGCTCCACATGAACGCGTAGAACGCCCGTAGGGTCGAGAACTTGCGCCACTCGTCTTGCGGCGCCCGCTCGAACATCGATCCCTTGCCGTGCACGACCTCGTCGTGGCTGATCGGCAGGATGAAGTTCTCCGAGTAGGCGTACGCCATGGCGAACGTCATCTCGTGGTGGTGGTACTGCCGGTAGATCGGCTCGCGGCCCAGATAGCGCAGCGAGTCGTTCATCCAGCCCATGTTCCACTTGAACCCGAAGCCCAGGCCGCCGTGATCGATGCTCCGGGTCACGCCGGGCCAGGACGTGGACTCCTCGGCGATCATCATGATCCCGGGCTCGCGTCGGTACGAGTGCGAGTTCGTCTGCTGCAGCAGGTCGACCGCCTCGAGGTTCTCGTTGCCGCCGAACTCGTTCGGGATCCACTGCCCGGCCTCGCGGGAGTAGTCCAGGTAGAGCATCGAGGCGACGCCGTCGACCCGCAGCCCGTCGATGTGGAAGTCGCTCAGCCAGAAGAACGCGTTGCTGATCAGGAAGCTCTTCACCTCGTTGCGGCCGAAGTTGAAGATGTACGACCCCCAGTCCGGGTGCCAGCCCTTCCGCGGGTCGTCGTGCTCGTACAGCGCGGTGCCGTCGAACCGCTCCAGCGCCCACGGGTCGGTGGCGAAGTGCCCGGGCACCCAGTCGACGATCACCCCGATCCCGGCCTGGTGCAGCTTGTCGACCAGGTGCCGGAACTCGTCCGGTGAGCCGAACTTGCTCATCGGCGCGTAGTAGCCGGTGACGTGGTAGCCCCACGACCCCTCGATACGGGTGCTGGGCGACCGGCATGAACTCGACGTGCGTGTAGCCCTGCCAGGACACGTACTCCACCAGCTGGTCGGCCAGGTCGAGGTAGGTCAGCCCCTTGCGCCAGGAGCCGATGTGCACCTCGTAGATGCTGACGGGCTCCTCGTACTGCTTCTTCTCACCGCGGAACCACATCCACTGGTCGTCGCCCCAGGCGTACTGGGTCTCGTAGACGATCGACGCGGTGCTCGGTGCGGCCTCGGCGAACCGGGCCATCGGGTCGGCCTTGGTCCGCCAGACCCCGTCCGCGCCCTCGACCTCGTACTTGTAGAGGTTGCCGGTACTGACCCCCTCGACGAACAGCGACCAGACGCCGGAGCCCGGCACGAGGTGCATGTAGTGCCCCTCGCCGTTCCACCAGTTGAAGTCGCCGACCACCCGGACCGCCTTGGCGTTGGGCGCCCAGACCGAGAACCGGGTGCCCGAGAGCGTCCCGCGCTCGGAGTCGGTGACGGTCGTTTCGATGGGCACCGAGCCGCTTCCAGATCTCGGTGTCGTGGCCCTTCGTGGAAACCGGTCAGGTCCCAGCCGGTCAGGCCACCACTCGGATCGAATGCCATGATCATCTACTCCTTCTCACCGGTGAGGGTCTGATCGGCCAGCTTCTGGTCGGCCAGTTTCTGGTCAGCCAGGGCGGCGACGGCGCCGAGGGGGATGTCGACCCAGTCGGGCCGGTTGCGCACTTCGTAGACGACTTCGTAGACGGCCTTGTCGAGCTCGTACGCCCGCAGCATCGCGGCGTCCGCGCGGGCCGAGCTCGCCGCCGGTGTAGCCGGCGAGGAAGGCCGTCCGGCAGTCGGCCACCCAGCGCGCGGCGTCGGGACCGGGCACGCTGGCGCCCGCGTAGTCGAACGAGCGCAGCATGCCGGCGATGTCGCGCCAGACGCTGTCCGGAGCGAGCCGCTCGGCCATCGTCTTGGCCGGCTCGCCCTCGAAGTCGATGATCTTCCAGCCCGACGGGGTCCGCAGCGTCTGGCCGAGGTGGAAGTCGCCGTGCACCCGCTGCACGTCGCAGCTCGGCGTCGGCCAGCGCACCGAAGCCGGCCAGCACGCCGTCGGCGTAGTCCGTCCAGCGCCGGCGCGATCGCCCGGGCGGCCGCGAACCGCTCGGCCATCACCGCGGCGACGTCGCCTCCGGAGCCGCGGGCAGTGGGGAACGCGTCCTGCAGCGCGGCGTGGATCTCGGCCAGCGCGCTGCCCAGCCGGGTCGCCTCGTCGTCGAACGGCTTGCCGTCGGCAAGCGCGGCCAGGGCCAGCCCCCAGCCGTCCTCGGCGCCCGTCAGCTTCTCCACCAGCATCGCCAGGTCGGCCGAGACGCTCCTGGTCTCGGTGCCGCCAGTCGGCCTCGACCCAGCCGTACAGCCGGGCCACGTCGCGCGACGTCGGCCTTGTTCAGCGCGTCGTGGATCTCGATGTCGAGATTGCGACCGAGCTCGAGCCGTCGGAACAGCTTCAGCATCGCCGTCTCGCCGAACATGATCGAGGTATTGGACTGCTGGCCGCGGAACGGTTGCGGCTCGTCGGCCGCGCTCAGATCCCTCGGTGTCGGTCGGGGTGAACCGCAGTTCGCTGTCCGGCTCTCGGAACCGCCGGGCGTCGAGCAGCGCGGCCAGCAGGACCCGGCAGGCGGCCGGGTCCTGGGCGGCGTCGTAGGCGACCACCTCGCCGAGATCCGGGTTCGATGGTCCGGGCCAGTTCGGCGTGCGCCATGGCCGGATCGGGCGCCCGGTGATAGGAGACCGGGAGCTGATACAGCTCGAACGGAACCCCCGATCTCGTCGCGGATAGCTCACCTCGACGATCTCGATCCGGACCGCGGGCCACTCGTCCAGCTCGGTCAGCCAGCCGAACGGGGTGTGACCGGTCAGTTCCGCCCGGCGACCCTTGCCGGCGAACCAGCGGGCGCGAGCTGAGTCGCCGTCAGTAGCTCGGCAGAAGCCGACGTCAGCGGCCCGAGCGGCCGGCGGGTGGTTCCGGCGCCGTATCGAACCAGGGTGAGCACGTGGCACGGGTCGTCGTGGGTGAGCCGGACGAAGGCGTGCTGGCCCCAGCGCCAGGTCTGTCCGGTCAGCTCGTCGTGCACCAGGTAGACGTCGCGGGTGCTCAGGCCCAGTGCCTCCATGTCGAGGAAGATCTCGGACTCGACGACGTTGTGCGGGTCCAGGCTGGAGATCGTGATCACCACGTCGTCCGCGCTCCCTGTGCCGTCGGGGCCAGGGGTGGCAGGGGCGCGCTTGGAGTAGACGATCGCGTTCGAGTGCGCGGCGTGGTGGAAGCTGAGATCGCGGAGCTGCTGCAACGCCGGGTGCTCGCGACGGATCTGGTTCAGCCGGCCGACCAGCATGCCGAGGTTCTCACCAGACTCGTATGCCGCCGCCCAGTCCCGCGGTCGGTACTGGAACTTCTCCGAGTCCAGATACTCCTCACGGCCCGGCGCCAAGACGGCGTTCTCGAACAGCTCGTAGCCGGCGTACATCCCCCACAGCGGCGACAGGGTCGCCGCGAGCACCGCGCGGATGGTGAACGCGGCAGGGCCACCCCACTGCAGCACGCTGGGCAGGATGTCGGGGGTGTTCACCCAGAAGTTCGGCCGGAAGAAGTAGTCGGTCTCGGTGGTGAGCTCCGTCAGGTACTGCTCGATCTCCCACTTCTCGTTGCGCCAGGTGAAGTAGGTATAGCTCTGATGGAAGCCGACCTTGCCGAGCATGTGCATCATCGCCGGCTTGGTGAACGCCTCGGCCAGGAACAGCACGTCGGGATCGGTCCGCCTGATCTCGCCGAGCAGCCGGGCCCAGAACGCGACCGGCTTGGTGTGCGGGTTGTCGACCCGGAAGACCCGCACTCCGTGGCTCATCCAGAGATGGACGACGTCCAGCCAGGCCGCGTACATCCCCTCGCGGTCGTTGTCGAAGTTGAAGTTGTAGATGTCCTGGTACTTCTTGGGCGGGTTCTCCGCGTACGCGATCGAGCCGTCGGCCCGCTTGGAGAACCACTCCGGGTGCTCGGTCACCCACGGATGGTCCGGCGAGGCGTTCAGGGCGAGGTCGAGGGCGATCTCCAGGCCGAGCGACTTGGCCTTGGCGACGAACCGGTCGAAGGCGTCGAAGTCGCCCAGGTCGGGATGGATGGCGTCGTGGCCGCCCTCGGGAGCGCCGATCGCCCATGGCGAGCCGGGGTCGGCCGGGCCTGGGTCCAGGGTGTTGTTCCGACCCTTCCGGAAGCTCGTCCCGATCGGGTGGATGGGCGGCAGGTAGACGATGTCGAAACCCATCGCCGCCGCCGCCTCGAGCCGGTCGTGGGAGGAGTCGAAGGTGCCGGAGATCCAGCGGCCGTTCTCCTCATCGAAGACCGCGCCTTCGGAGCGGGGGAAGAACTCGTACCACGAGCTGAACAGGGCGGCCGGCCGGTCGACGAAGACCGGGTAGTCCGGACTGGGGGAGACCAGCTCGCGGGGACCGTACGTTTTCATCAGCTCGCGGACGTCGTCCTCCAGAACCTGGTGCAGCCGGACCTCGAGCTGGTCGTGCCCGGCGGACAGGAGGCCGGACGCCTCGCGGAGCGCCGCCGCCGCCTCGTCGTCGCCGGCCTGCTCGGCGCGATCCGCGGACGCGCCCAGCACATTTCGGCCCTCGGCCACCACGAGATGGGTGTCGATCCCGGCCGGGATCTTGATCTCGGCGTTGTGGACCCAGGTCTCCCACGGGTCCGACCACCCCTCGACCCGGAACGTCCAGGCGCCTTCGCGGTCGCAGCTGAACTGGCCGGTCCACCAGTCGAAGCCCGCCGGGGTCGTCGGGTGCATCCCGAACCGCTTCTCAGCGCCGTCCGGGTCGGTGGTCACGATCGACGCGTTGACCGCGTCGTGGCCCTCTCGGAACACGGTGGCGCGGACCGGGATTCGTTCGCCGGGAACCGCCTTCGCGGGGTACGCGCCGCCTTCGATGACCGGCGAGACGTTCGCGACCGGGACGCGTCCGATCGGCGCTCCGAGCGTGATGCCGGTCTCGACCTCGACTGCGGTGTCGGTGCTTGCGCTCACCGGTGTCTCCTTGTTGATGGCCGTCACGTTTGACAACCTATCTGCACGGTTTTCGGCGCGGCAGGGGTGGCGCTCGTCACAGGCGCTTCTTAGCGTCGCCCGGTCGCGGTCAACAAGGAGGATGTGAGGCGGGGTCGGTTCGCTCGTTCGGTCCGGAGAGGCACGGCGGGTGCGGCCGGAGCGTTGCTGCTGGGCATCGGCCTGATCGGCGGCGGCGCCGTTCAGGCGCAGGCCGCGGGACCCGGGCCGGTCCGGGCGCGCCCACCGCCGGCGACTCGCTGTTCCCGACCGACGCCAACGGCGGATACGACGTGACCCACTACGGCATCGCGCTCAGCTACCACCGGAGCGCAAAGTCGATCACCGCGACGACCACGATCACGGCCCGGGCGCTACGACCGCTGACCTCGTTCGTGCTCGACCTGGAAGGCTCACCGTGACCTCGGTCCGGGTCAACCGGCAGTCGACGAGCTGGTCGCGCAGCGGGGGCTGTACGTCGCCGAACGGCCGGCCGGCTACTGACGGCCCGCCACCATACCCAGCTCGCGTAGCAAGGCGTCGGGGCGGTCGATGGCGACGGCCTCGTCGACGATCTCCTCGAGGTCTCGTCGCCGGCCGTCCGAGATCGCCTGTCGTCGTTCGGCCTCGCCCAGTAGCCCGACCGGCTGAGCCAGGGCGGCGAGGAGCATCCGCTGTTCGGGCTCGGGCAGGATCCATCCGCCGGCATCGCGCACTCGCTGGGCGGCCGAGGCGAACTCCAGGGCCTTCCGAGCCCGGCCGCGTCGAGCCTCGACCGTGGCACAACCCTCGAGGCCGTAGGCCATCCCGCGGTAGGTACGGGCCTCGCGATGAATCTGCAGCATGGCGACCCAGCACTCGGCTGCTTCGTCGACGTCGCCCGCGCGGAAGGCGACGTCGGCCAGGCTGCCGATCACCGCGCCGACGAGGTCGAGGTCACCCGCGGACTCCATCTCGGGGAGAGCCGCCAGCAGGGTCGTGCGTGCCTCGGCCAGGCGTCCCATCCGGGCGTAGCCCTGGCCCATCATGTTGAGGGCATCGCCGGTCAGCGCCGAATCCCCGGCGCGGCGGCCGAGCTCGAGCTGCCGGTCGAAGTGGGCCATCGCCTCGTCGATGCTGCCCGCCGCCAGGGCCGCCTCGCCCAGCAGCCGGTGCGCCTTGCTCGCCACCTTCGCGTCGTCGAGCTCGCCGGCCAAGGCCAGCGCGGCGCCGGCCAGCTGGTGGGTCTGGTCCAGGTCGTTCCTCATGCAGCCGAAGGACGCGGCCTGCAGCAGGGCCACCATCCGCAGCTCCGGTGGTGCCGCCCGGGTGTCGGCCTCGATCGCGAGCAGGTGCTGGAGATAGGCCATGCCCTCGGCCATCAGCGACCGCCGGCTCCACATCCGCCCGGAGGCGGTCACCAGCCGAAGAGCGTCGAGCAGGCAGTCGTCGTCGTCAGCGGCGCGGCTCACAGCCCAGTCGAGCGCCGCTCTGATGTTGGCCTGGTCCAGGTACAGCCGGTACAGGTCGGGGTCGGAGTCGGCCCCGGGCCGCGGCGGACCCATCAGCTGGGCGGTCCGGCAGAAGTAGCTCAGGTGGGCGCGCCGGACGTCGTCGACGTCGACGAACTCACCGAGCCTGGTCAGTGCGTACTCCCGCACGGGCTCGAGCAGCCGGAACCGTGGTGCGGCGACGATCGCCCGGTCGGACGGTTCGAGCAGGCTCTGCTCGTCCAGCTCGATCAGGAGCGCGAGAACGTGCTCGACCGGCAATCCCGTGACGGCAGCTGCCGCCGCCGCGTCGAACGAGCCGGCGAAGACTCCCAGATACGCCAGCAATCGGCGTTGCTCGGCGGTCAGCAGGCCTTCGCTCCAGGCCAGGGCGGCGGTCAGACTCTGCTGGCGGTGGGGCCGGTCGCGGGGGCCGCCGCCCAGCTGCTGGGTCCGTCCGTCGAGACGCTCCAAGATGTCGGAGGCCGAGAAGGTGCGGATCTGGGCCGCGGCCAGCTCGATGGCGAGCGGCAGTCCACCGAGCACGCGGCAGATCTCGGCGACCGCGATCAGCTCGGCACCGATCGGCTCGAAGTCGCTACGAACGGCGCGAGCACGCTGCTTGAACAACTCAACCGCGTCGCTGGCGGAGATCGACTCGGCGGTGGCCGCCATCGAGTCGTCCGGCAGGGGCAGCGGGCGGACCCGGAACTGCTGCTCGCCGTACAGCCTCAGCACCACTCGACTGGTGGCCAGCAGCACGAGCCCTGGGGCGGCGGCCAGGAGCCGGGAGAGCAGGGACGCCCCGGCCGTGAGGTGCTCGAGGTTGTCCACCACCATCAACATCCGACGCGGACGGAGGGCCCGCTTCAGCTGGTCCTCGGTGCCTTCGACCGGGTTGGCGGCGATGCCGAGGCTCCGCAGCATCGCGGCGGCGATCAGCTCCGGGTCCGCCAGCGGTGCGAGATCGACGAAGGCGACGCCGTCCGGGAACCGGTCGGCGCTCAGCTGCGCCGCCCGCAGAGCGAGCCGCGTCTTGCCGGTTCCGCCCGCGCCGAGCAAGCTCACCAGCCGGGACTCCCGGAGCAGGTCCAGGACCGTCCGCAGCTCCGCCTCACGCCCGACCAGCGGGGTGATCGGTTCGGGCACGGGGGCCGGACGCAGGGTCGAGACATGCTCCCCGGTCCACCACGGCGAGACAGCCGGCGAGTCCGCGCTCGGGGCGGGCCCGAGCTCGCTCAGTGGTGGCCGTTCCCACGCCTGCGCGACGACGAGCGGCGGCACGCTGGCGAGTCGCAGCAAGTCTTCCGCGTCGCGACGACTGGCGATGCCGCCCCACGCCGCCAGGGTGACCACGATGCCCATCGCCTCACGGCTGTTCAGGACCGCGCCCGGTGCGCCGTTCAGTTTGTGACTCAGCACGTGAGGGTGCAGACCGATCTCCCGGGCGAGCTGCTGCTGGGTACGGCCGGCGGTGCGTCTGGCCGTACGAACGCGTTCCCGGAAGGTCACGAGGTCAGCCACCGCCACCTCTCAGTCAGGGCTCACTGCGTCCGATGGCATCGATGCTTCGCAGTACAGCCTAGGTGAGATGTGGCCCCCGGGGCGAGCGGGTGAGTGGCGGCGGCCGTGGGCTTCGTCGGTGGGGTTCAGTTGGCCTCGCCGACGTTGATGTTGCTGACCGGTATCTGCTGACCGTGGGTGACGACGAAGGTGTCGATGTTGTCTGCAGGCTGGAAGTTGGTGGCCGCGTCTGCGAACGTCACCTCGCCGTTGTTCACCGACAGCGGGGCGGCCGCAACGGTGTGCTCGCCCTGATTGGCCTTCTGCTCCAGCGGGAGGCTGTTGGTTGCCGTCTGGGCCGTGTAGCTGAACTGCAGTCCGATCCGGAGATCGTGGCTGACCGGGTCCGTGGTCAGGTAGGTGGCCGGATTCGACGTCGTGCTCGTACCGACGGGGTTCGCCAGGCGGCAGACGTTGGTGTTGGTGTAGTCGCCCGTGCACCCGGTCAGGTAGAAGCCGTTGGTGACCGAGAGCTTCGTGCTGGGAGCTGCGCTGACCTGGGTCAGCAAGACCTTTCCGTCGACGGCGATGTTGCCTCCGTTGCCCCCGGCGTAGCCGCCGACGAAGCCGTGGATCTGCTGGACGCCGGTGTCGGTGGTCGACAGGTAGCCGTACCGGCCACCGACCGGGGTTCCGGCTTTCCTGGGGGCGGCGTCGGAACCGTCGTTGGGATACGCACCCCGGTACGGGCTGACCCGGGTATAGCTCGAGCCGTCCTCGGGGACGAGCCCGGTGATCAGGTCACCGTCGGCATCGCGGTAGTACAGCTTCTGGTACGCGAGGTCGGACAGCGGCAGCGGCGCGGAGCTGGTGGGTGAGTAGATCTTCACCGCCAGGGGCGACTGGTCGAGGCCGTTCGCATACGGGGTCGCGGTTCCGTCGCACGCGTCCGAACCGCTGATCGGGCAGATGGTGACCCCGCTGACCTGGGCACCCCCGGTGATCGGCGTCAAACGGCTGAGCTGGACGATGGCGAGCCCGCGACCGTTGCCGATCAGGAAGTCCCTGATCTGCGGTCCGGCTCCTGCCGCAGGGTTCTGCCAGTAGAAACTCACCGGCGCCAGGGTGATCGTTCCCGAGCTCGTCGCCCGGCTCGGCAGGCCCTGCGGGACGAGGTAGCCGAGCGGGATCAGGTCTCCGCCGTCGGTCGTGCCGGTGACCTGGATCGGTTGCAGCACGGTGGCGATCCGCTTCGGATTCGAGGTCGGCAGCGTCCACGTGCTGGCGGCCACGTCGATCCGGTAGACCGGACGGTCGGTACCGGCGGGATCGAGTTGCACGCCGGAGACGCTCAGCGGATCGGTCCCCACCGGCTCGACCGGACTACTGATGTCGATCTTGGCCGAGCCCAACGGGGGCCCGTAGCTGTTCGGCTCCACCACCGCGGCGCCCAGCGAGCCGCCGACCACCGTGGTCGAAGAGCGTGCAGCTGCAGTTCTCGATCGAAGTCAGCGGACCGCAGCTCAACCAGACCTGCGCCGTGCCGCATCCGACGGCCGGTGCTCGTGGTGATCATCGGGACGCCGAACAACTACACGAGCGGGAACACGGTGGTCGCCAACCTGGTGACCCACGCGATCCTGCAGCCGTACCTGTTCCAGGTCGGGTAGTCGCCGTCCGGGAGCCGGTGGATCACGTGACCTGAGCCCGTCGAAGGGCGCGGTGGCCGGACCGCTGATCGGCGTCTTGATGGTGGGCAAGGTCCAGAGATCGTGTCGCCGTTCAGGCTCCGGACAGTGCTGGCCGTGATCGCACCGCCCGGGAAGTCGCCGGTCGCCTGCGGAGTGGTGGTCGAGGTGACGGCGAGACCTCCGGGCCCGCTGTGGTCGTTGGTGAGCTCGAGATCGTTGTCGGTGGTGGTGGTGGGCTGCCCGATCCCGTTGTACGTCGTGGCGGCGATCTGCTCCGCCGGCAACGCCAGCGTCTTGGCCACGGCGGAGCCGGCCGCGTAGCGCGTGTCGGTGCCGATCGCCCGGCCGCGGTCGTCGTACCTGGTGACCATCGAGCTCGGCGCCGTGCCGGCGCCGTCGGGCACCACCGCGCTGGTCGAGGTATGGGCGGCGCCGTCGTCGTAACTGCTCAGCTGGGTGACGCCGCCGGCCCCGACCTTGCTGACGACGCGCCCGAACGCGTCGACCGTCGTGGTGGTCGTGCGTCCGGCCTGGTCCGTTGCGGTGACCGTGGCCCCGTCGGCGCCGTAGCTGGTGCTGGACAACTACACGAGCGGGAACACGGTGGTCGCCAACCTGGTGACCCACGGGATCCTACAGACCTGTTCCAGGTCGGGTAGTCGCCGTCCGGGAGCCGGTGGATCACCTGCCTGAGAGCCCGTCGAAGGGCGCGGAGGTAGACGGCGAGCAGGGCGAGCGCGATGACGGGGACAACCCAGGCAAGGGTGCGGCGACGGGTCGCGGCGGGCAGCGGGGAGGGCATGAGCGTAGTGGTCCGGCGTCGTCAGCGGACGGCGGCGGAGAGTGCGTTGCGCACCTTGGCGATCAGCGCCGTCCGGACGCCCTTCGCTCGGGCCGCCCGGGACAGCGGCGTGATGCTGTTGCCGATGTTGACGCCGCCGGATACGTCGAGCAGGAACCACGCCTCGCTGGAGCTGTACAGCCGTACCGTGTGGTAGCCCTGCACCACACCGGCGCCGACGAACGCGAAGTTGGCCAGCGTCTGTCCTGTCACGAAGTTGATCGTGCTCGAGACCGGTCGGACGCCGGGCTGGTAGAGCGCTGCGAACCCGTTGGTGGCGGCCCCGGTCACCGTCAGGTTGGCGAAGACGGCCTGCAGCGAATAGTCCTCACCCGTGACCGCCAGGCCGATGTCGATCCACTGGCCGGCCGCGAGCTTCCCGGCCGCGGTCAGGGCGTTCGCCGACGACCGCCGGATGACGGCGGACCGGCCGGCTGCGGTCCGGAGGTCCAGTCTGCGCACCGGAGACGTCGCGAACGGAGTCGGCAGACCGGCCAGGTCGGCGCCCGTCGCCAGGTAGGTGGTCGTCACCCCGCCCGGCAGGTCGACACCGACCAGCGGCCCGAGATCGGTGCCGGCAATCTCGCCGACGTCGAGCTGGCCGGGCCAGACCGCCGACAGCGGCTGGAGCTTCAGCGACGGACCGTCCGCATTCTCCAACGCCAGGGCGGGCGCCGCAGCGCCGTTTCCACCCCCGATTCTCAGTGTGCTCGTCGAGCCGGCCTCGTTGGCACTGCCGAGCTCCAGCGGGTCGCCGTCGGCCGCGAGCGCGGCATCGGGCCGCGCGGCCAAAGCCGTCGCGGCGCCGGCAGCGATTCCGGCGACCAGCGCCGTCCGCTTCAACAGCCCCCTGCGCGCGAGCGCGGTGTCGGCGAGTTGCGCCGAGGTCGAACCTGCGTCGGACATGATCCCTCCAGCTGCGTCGCCGTGCCTCGTCGATGCGACGGAGAATCACGCTAACTGGCGTCGTCCGATCCTCAACCCGGCTTCTGTTGCTCGAAAGTTGCTCCACAGTTGCTGAGTCTGCGCTCGTGGATTGTCGGCCGGGCCTGCGCCCGGCCGGTTACAGAGCTCAGTCCACCTGCAGGATCGCGACGGTCCGGCCGGGGAGCTCCAGGGACGTACCGGCCGTGAGCTTGCCGACGGGCAGCTCGCCCGGCAGGCCGGTGTGTGCGAGCACCTGGTAGGTGTTCGCCCAGAACCCGTCGGGGAGCGCGACCTGGACCGGGTCGCTGCCGCCATGGATCCAGATCAGGAACGCGTCGTCGGCCTCCCGATCGGGGGAGTCGTCGGCGAGATAGATCCCCAGCGTGCGCCGGGTGCCGTCGTGCCAGTCGGTCTGGGTCATCTCGGTGGTCCGGCCGCCGAACCACGCGAGGTTCTTGCGCCCGGTCGGTGTCCCGGTGCCGTCCAGGATCGTCTCGCCGTGCCGGAACCAGGTCCGGCGAAGCACCGGGTGTGTCGCTCGGAGCCCGAGCAGCGTCCGGGTCAGCTCGGTCAGGTCCGCCCACTCCGCCACGGTGTCCCAGTGCACCCAGGAGATGTGGGAGTCCTGGCAGTACGCGTTGTTGTTGCCGAGCTGGGTCCGGCCCAGCTCGTCCCCGGCGGTGATCATCGGCACACCCTTGGCCAGGGCCAGGCAGGCCATCAGATTGCGGACCTGGCGGTGCCGCAGGGCGACGACCTGCGCGTCGTCGGTGTCGCCCTCCGAGCCGCAGTTCCAGGACCGGTTGTCGTCGGTCCCGTCCCGGTTGGACTCGCCGTTGGCCCCGTTGTGCTTGACGTTGTAGGTGACCAGGTCCCGCAGGGTGAACCCGTCGTGGGCGGTGACGAAGTTGACGCTGGCGGTGGCCGGCCGGTTCTCGTGGTCGAAGATGTCCGGCGAACCGACCAGCCGTTGGGCGAGCTCGCCGACCCCATGGGTGTTGCCGCGCCAGAAGTCACGCAGGTGGTTGCGGAACCGGTCGTTCCACTCGCTCCAGTTGTTGCCGAACGCGCCGACCTGATACCCGTACGGCCCGAGGTCCCACGGCTCGGCGATCAGCTTCACCTGGGACAGCACCGGATCGTTGCGCAGGATCTGCAGGAACGGGTGGTCCTGGTCGACGTGGTGCGCTTCGTCGCGGATCAGCGTGGTGACCAGATCGAACCGGAAGCCGTCGACCCCCATCTCGGTCACCCAGTAGCGCAGCGAGTCGATGATCAGCGCCAACGTGCCGGGTTCGGCGCTGTCCACCGAGTTGCCGCAGCCGGTGACGTCGTAGTCGGTGCGCAGGTCGTCGGTCAGCCGGTAGTAGCCGGCGTGGTCGATACCGCGGAAGGACAGCGTCGGACCCTCGTGGCCGCCTTCGCCGGTGTGGTTGTAGACCACGTCGAGGATGACCTCGATCCCCGCCTCGTGCAGCGCGGAGACCATCTCGGTGAACTCGCGGACCTGTTCGCCCATGGTGCTGACCGAGCAGTACGCACCGTGCGGGGCGAAGAAGCCGAGTGTGTTGTAGCCCCAGTAGTTGCCGAGCCCCCGGCCGATCAGGAACGGCTCGGAGACGAAGTGGTGCACCGGCAGCAGCTCGACCGCGGTCACCCCGAGGTCGAGCAGGTGCTGGATGACGGCCGGATAGGCCAGTCCGGCGTACGTCCCGCGCAGGTGCTCGGGGACCGCCGGATGCAGCTGGGTGAAACCTTTCACGTGCAGCTCGTAGACGACGCTCTCGGCCAGCTTGCGGCGGCGGGCGATCGGCGTCGGCGGCGGGCTGTCGCCGACCACGACGCTGAGCGGGACCGCGGCGAAGGAGTCGGCGGTGTCGGGGACGTAGTCGGACTCGGGAGTGTGGTCCAGGATCGGGCCGGAATAGTCGACGCCGGAGGTGATCGCCCGGGCGTACGGGTCGACCAGCAGCTTGGCGGGGTTGAACCGGGCGCCGCGCTCGGGCGCCCACTCGCCGTGTACCCGGTAGCCGTAGCGCTGGCCCTGACCGACACCGGGTACGTGGACGGTCCAGACGCCATCGTCGGCGCAGGTCAGGTCGTAGTTGCGCTGGCTGCGGTCTTCGGCGACCAGGGCCAGCTCCACGCGGCTGGCGCGCGGCGCCCAGAGCCGGAACTCGGTGCCATCGTCACGGGGCCGGGCGCCCAGCCGGGCGTCGGTCGGGTCGGATGTCGTCATATCGGAATCGCCCTTTCGGGTGCTTTCTGGTGGGATGGCGCGCGTACGTCTTGTCTTGACGTTCGGACGTACCGTCCCGAGACAGGACACCATTGTGCCCTCCGGGACGCGGTTTGGAAGCTTTCATATTCAGCAGGCCCGACCGGATCTCACGTGAGTTGTGACGCGATGGAGTCGCCGCCCAGGGCTCGTGAGAGTCTGCGGCCATGGGAGACGAGGTTCGGATCGAGGTGTCCGACGGGGTCGCGGTGCTTCGATTGGACCGCCCGCGGATGAATGCGCTGAACGCTTCGATCCAGCGTGACATCGGTGCGGCGGCCGTGCAACTCGACGGCCGCGACGATGTGGCCGCCGTGGTGCTGACCGGCGGCGACCAGGTCTTCGCGGCGGGAGCGGACATCAAGGAGATGGTCGAGCTCAGCGCCGACGAGATGCGCCAACGTTCGGTCGTGCTGCAGGACACCTTCGCCGCGGTGGCCCGGATCGGTAAGCCGGTGGTGGCGGCGATCAACGGGTACGCCCTCGGCGGCGGCTGCGAGCTCGCGCTCTGCGCCGACATCCGGATCGCCTCGACCGAGGCGGTCCTCGGCCAGCCCGAGATCAAGCTCGGCATCATCCCGGGCGCCGGCGGGACGCAACGGCTGTCCCGGCTGGTCGGTCCCGCCCGGGCCAAGGAGCTGATCTTCACCGGCCGGTTCGTTGCGGCCGAGGAGGCACTCCGGATCGGGCTGGTCGACCAGGTGGTTCCGCCGGCCGACGTGATCCCGACGGCAACGGCCTGGGCCCGGCAGTTCGTCGGGGCTGCCTCGGTCGCGCTGCGGGCGGCGAAGACGGCGATCGACGGCGGCCTGGACCGCGATCTCGCGGCCGGGCTCGAGCTGGAACGCACCCTGTTCGCGGAGTTGTTCGCGACCGAGGACCGGACTATCGGGATGACCTCGTTCGTCGCGCAGGGGCCTGGCAAGGCCCGGTTCGTCGGCCGCTGAGCGCCGGCCCTCCGCGGCCCAATCGGCCGGCGTCAGCTCGGGAGCGCGCGGACGGTGTTGTTGCGCGGCTGGTGGGTCAGCTCGACCAGTCCGAGGTGCTCGAGGAGCGGCGGGAGGTACATCCCGAACCGGCCGCGATAGCCCTTGCGGAGGCCGTACCAGCCCCCGACCGGGTTGTCCTCGGCCCGCCCGAACGCCTCGACGGTGCCCGGCTTGGTCGGCTTCTGCTCGTCGGCAGCACCGAGATCGACCCAGTCGCCTTGCTCCAGCAGCCAGGCGTGCAGGTCGTCGATCGCTTGCAGCCGGTACCGCAGCTGGGTCGAGCCGACCTGGCAGAACAGGGTCGGTTCGTCGAGGGTGTCGTCGGCCCACATGGTGTAGTCCGACGTGCCCGGCGCGGTGCTGAGCTGCCAGGGATCTTCCTTGGTTCCGGCCATCAGCTGGTCCTCTCCTTCTGGTCGAGCGCTTCGGTGTAGTGCGGCAGCAGCGTGCTCCAGCCGCCGATGTTGCGATCCCGCCAGGTGCTCGCGTCGGCACCCAGTCGCTCCCAGCCCGCGTGTTCGATCGCGACCCGGGTGCCTCCGCCGCCTGCCGGCGTGAACGTGATCGAGACGTCCGTCGCCCGCTGAGGACTGGTCCGCAGGTGCCACCGGTAGTCCAGCCTGTCTGGCGGCTCCCAGCGGGTGATCGAGCCCCACTCGTGCTCGACGCCGTCGGGCATACGTTCGAAGATGCGGCCACCGACGTACGGCTCGAGGACGACCGTCGCCGTCGGGTCGCCGCTGACGGTGTGGTCGGCGGGCCACCAGGTGTCGATCCGGGTTGTCCAGACCGCGAAGGCGTGATCGGGCCCGCAGGTGAGGTCCAGGTCGAAGCGGAGCGGCTCCATCAGCGGTCGCGCTCGGTCGGATCGACGGCCGTGTTCTCGGCCACCAGTCGGAAACGGGCGCCCGCCTCACCCCAGACCTGCTCCAGATAAGCCCGGACCGCCTCCGCGCCGGCATGCTCGAGGCGGTAGATCCGGCGGGTCCCGGCCGGCTGCTCGCTGACCAGGCCGGCCTGCCGGAGCACTCGGAGATGCCGGGAGACCGCCGGCCGGCTGATCGGCAGATCGTCGGCCACCTCGCGGACGGACCGCTCTCCGGCGCCGAGGAGACGGAGGATCTCCCGGCGCTGTGGGTCGGCCAGCGCCTCCAAAGCGAGCCCCGGATCAGTAACCACACGATTACCGTAACCGTCAGGTTACCGATCCGCAAGGGCCGTCGATCGTTCCCGTGCGAGCGCGCCGATACGCTGAGTGGAGCACGGTTGGCCCGCTAAGTTACTGACGAGTAATATGGCGTCGTCCCGATCGAGACCACCCGATGGAGCGAGGAACATGAAGATCGTCGTCTGTGTGAAGTACGTCCCCGATGCGACCGGCGAACGGAGCTTCGCCGACGACAACACCGTCGACCGGGAGGCGAGCGACGGGCTGCTGTCCGAGCTCGACGAGTACGCCGTCGAGCAGTCCCTCCAGCTTGCCGACAGCGCGGACGAGGATGTCGAGGTGGTCGCCCTCACGGTCGGCCCGGACGACGCCGCCGACGCGATCAAACGGGCTCTCCAGATGGGCGCGAGTGCAGGCATCCATGTGCTCGACGACGCGATCCACGGCTCCGACGCCCTCGCCACGAGCGCGATCCTGGCCGCGGCGATCAAGCACGCCGAGCCGGACCTGGTGGTCTGCGGGATGGCCTCGACCGACGGCTCGATGGGCGTCGTACCGGTGATGGTCGCCGAACGGCTGGGTTGGCCCGCGGCCACGATGGGCGCGACGCTGTCGCTGGACGGACGGATGGTCACCATCCGGCGCGACACCGACACCGCCAGCCTGACCGTGCAGGCCGACCTGCCGGCCGTGGTCAGCGTCACCGACCAGTCGGGCGAGGCCCGGTACCCGTCGATGAAGGGCATCCTTGCCGCCAAGAAGAAGCCGGTCGAGGAGCTGACCCTGGACGACCTCGGGATCGACGCCGGCGAGGTCGGCCTGGACGCCGCCTGGACGAAGGTCGAGCAGACGACGCCGCGACCGCCGAAGGAAGCCGGAAAGGTCGTCACCGACGAGGACGGCGCCGGATCGAGCGCCCTGGTCGACTTCCTCGCCGCCGGCAAGTACATCTGAGAAGGGAATACACACATGTCTGACGTTCTGGTCGTGGCCGAGGTCGTCGACGGCGCGGTGGCCAAGCCCACCCTGGAGCTGCTCACCCTGGCTGGGCGGATCGGTACGCCCGTCGCCGTCGTCTTCGGCGCCGCCGACGCGATCGCCGCAAAGCTGGGGGAGTACGGCGCCGAGCGGGTGATCGAGGTCGCCGACCCGGCGATCGAGGAGTTCCTGGTCGCTCCCAAGGCCGAGGCGCTGGCCCAGCTGGCCGAGTCGACCGGTGCTGCCGCGGTGCTGATCAGCTCAGGCGCGGAGGGCAAGGAGATCGCCGGCCGGCTGGCGGTCAAGCTCGGTTCCGGGCTGATCACCGACGCGGTCGACCTCACCTCCGACGGCTCGACCGTGCAGTCCGTCTTCGCCGGCAACTGGACGGTCAGCGCGTCGGTCACGCACGGCACGCCGGTGATCACGGTCAAGCCGAACGCGGTCGCGCCCGAGCCGGCGAGCGCGGCCGGCACCGTCGAGCAGGGCTCGGTCACCATCTCCGACGCCGCCAAGGGCGCCCGGATCGTCAAGGTGGAGGAGAAGGCCGCCAGCGGCCGGCCGGAGCTGACCGAGGCCGCGATCGTGGTCTCCGGCGGGCGCGGCACCGGCGGCGACTTCGCCCCGGTCGAGGCACTGGCCGACGCGCTCGGCGCGGCGGTCGGCGCGTCCCGGGCCGCGGTGGACTCGGGCTGGTACCCGCACGCGTACCAGGTCGGGCAGACCGGCAAGACCGTCTCCCCGCAGCTGTACGTCGCCGCCGGCATCTCCGGCGCCATCCAGCACCGGGCCGGGATGCAGACCTCGAAGTCGATCGTCGTGGTGAACAAGGACCCGGAGGCACCGATCTTCGCGCTCGCCGACCTCGGCGTGGTCGGTGATCTGCACACCGTGCTGCCCGCGGTGACCAGCGAGATCGCCGCCCGCAAGGCCTGAGCTGCGTCGTGGCCGAGAGCGACGATCCCGGGCGGGACTGGGACGAGTGGGCCGCCCGGCTACAGATCGCGGGCGAAGGCCGACGGCGAGCCGACCCGCTGGTTCGAGGAGCTCTGGTCCAAGGGCTCGGCGGATGAGATCGACATGCCGTGGGACCGGACGAGTGCGTACCCACCGGTCGTCGACCTGCCCGACGGCCGGCCGCTCTGAGGTGGCCCGGCTGCGGCGCAGCCGGCTCGGAGCGACCCGGCTGCGGCGCGCGGTCCCGGCCTGACACACGGCACACTGGTGACCGTGCACCGCGTCTATCTCGACCACGCCGCGACCACGCCGATGGTCCCGGCGGCGATCGAGGCGATGACCCGTCAGCTCGGCGGGGTCGGCAACCCGTCCAGCCTGCACGGGTCCGGTCGGGCCGCCCGTCGGATCGTCGAGGACGCCCGCGAGTCGATCGCCTCCCGGATCGGGGCGCTGCCGGTCGAGGTCGTCTTCACCTCGGGCGGGACCGAGGCCGACAACCTCGCACTCAAGGGTGCCTGGTGGTCCGCGCGGGCGCGTGATCCGCGGCGTAACAAGGTCGTGGTCAGCGCCGTCGAGCACCATGCGGTGCTGGACACCGCCGAGTGGTTGGAGCAGCAGGGCGCCGAGGTTGCACTGGCGCCGGTCGACCGGCGAGCCGCCCTCGACCTGACCGCGCTGGATGCTCTGCTGAACGAGGACACTGCCGTCGTCTCGGTGCTCTGGGGCAACAACGAGATCGGCACCGTTCAGCCGATCCGGCACGTCGCCGCGCTGTCCGCCGGCGCCGGTGCGCTGAGCCACAGCGACGCCGTGCAGGCCGTGGGCCACGTCGCCGTCGACTTCGGCGCGAGCGGTCTGGACCTGCTGAGCTGTACGGCCCACAAGCTCGGTGGGCCCGTAGGGATCGGCGCGCTGGTCGTCCGCCGCGGGCTCGAGCTGACCCCGGTGCTGCACGGCGGTGGTCAGGAGCGCGACCTGCGCTCCGGCACGGTCGACGTGGCCGCGATCGCCGGTTTCGCGGCAGCCCTCGAGGTGGCCGATGACACCCGGCAGGCCGAGGACTTACGGCTGCGGCGGCTGCGGGCGGACCTGGCCGCGGGGGTCCGCACCCTCGTACCGGATGTGCAGGTGAACACTCCCGACGACGTACCGACCCTTCCCGGCATCCTCAGCCTCACCTTCCCCGGCTGCGAGGCCGACGCCATGCTGATGCTGCTCGACGCGGCGGGCATCGACTGTGCGACCGGGTCGGCCTGCTCGGCCGGCGTCGCCGCGCCGAGCCACGTGCTGCGGGCCATGGGCCGGACCGAGCGGGAAGCCCGGAGCACGCTGAGGTTCTCGCTCGGTCATAGCAGCGGTGCCCTGGACGTCGACGCTCTGCTCGGCGCTTTGCCGGAGACGGTCGAGCGGGCAAAACTCGCCGGCTCGGTGACCGGTGCGCGGGTAGGGTGACCCGGCGATGAGGATCCTGGCCGCCATGTCCGGTGGCGTCGACTCCGCCGTGGCCGCGGCCCGCGCGGTCGACGCCGGCCACGACGTCACCGGGGTGCATCTGGCACTGTCGAAGAACCCGCAGTCGTTCCGCTCCGGCGCCCGCGGCTGCTGCTCCAAGGAGGACGCCCACGACGCGCGGCGGGCGGCCGACACTCTCGGCATCCCGTTCTACGTCTGGGACCTCTCCGATCGCTTCGCCGAGGATGTGGTGGACGACTTCGTCGCGGAGTACGCCGCCGGCCGGACCCCGAACCCGTGTCTGCGCTGCAACGAGAAGATCAAGTTCGCCGCGGTCCTGGACCGGGCCGTCGCGCTCGGTTTCGACGCGGTCTGCACCGGGCACTACGCGCGGCTGATGCGGATCTCGGACGGGGTGGAGCTGCCCTTGGTCGAACTTCATCGGGCGGTCGATTCGTCCAAAGACCAGTCGTACGTGCTCGGGGTGCTGACCGCCGCACAGCTGGCCCGGTCGTACTTCCCGCTCGGTGGCTCGCTGAAGTCGGAGGTCCGCGCGGAGGCGGCGGAACGCGGGCTGGCGGTCGCCGAGAAGCCGGACAGCCACGACATCTGCTTCATTCCCGACGGCGACACCTCCGGCTTCCTGGATCGCCGGCTCGGCACCCGGTCCGGCGAGATCCTCGACACCGCCGGCCGGACGATCGGCAGCCACGACGGCACGCACCACTACACCGTCGGCCAGCGCCGCGGGCTGCGGCTCGGCGTTCCGGCCGACGACGGCCGGCCGCGGTACGTCCTGGACATCTCCCCGGTCAGCAACACCGTCGTTGTCGGCTCCCGGGACGAGCTCGGGGTGCGGCGGATCGTCGGTACCGGAGCGTTCTGGGCCGGTCCACCGCCCGCCGGACCGTGGTCGGGCCTGGTCCAGGTCCGGGCGCACGGCGAGCCGGTGCCGGCGTCGATCGGCGCGGACGCCGCCGGGGTGACCATCGAGCTCGACGACGTGCTGACCGGGGTGGCGCCCGGACAGGCGGCGGTGCTGTACGACGGCAGCCGCGTGGTCGGCAGCACGACCATCGCCCGGACGTTCTGAGCCGCGGCACCCGATGAGCGATCCACGGCCGGTGCGGAGCACCGGAATCGGCTCCTGGCCGGGCGTCGACGTCGGCGAGGCGGTGAAGATCGCCTTCGAGCTGTGCCCTGAGCTGCCCTATTTACCGGAGCTGCCGGCCCGCGGACCGTGGGCCGGGCTGGTCGGACGGTCGACGGCCTGGTTGCACGAGCTACCGGTCGACCTACAGCCGGCAGGTTGGCGGCTGAGCGACACCTCCGGCCGCGATCATCGGCGGGCAGTGTCGATGCTGCGCTCCGACCTGGATCAGCTGGAGGAGCAGGCGCAGGAGTACGCCGGCCCGGTCAAGCTGTCGGTCGCGGGCCCGTGGACCATGGCCGCGAGCATGGAACGTCCGCGCGGCGACCGGGTGCTGGCCGACCCGGGCGCGCGGCGCGAGCTCGGTCAGTCGCTCGCGGAGGGAATCGTCGAGCTGTTGGTCGAGCTCCGGCGTCGGCTGCCCGAGATCGACTGGCTGGTCCAGCTGGACGAGCCACTGCTGCCGGAGGTGCTCGGGGGCGGGGTGCCGACCGCGAGCGGGCTCGGCCGGCACCGGTCGGTGGACATCCCAGAGGTCGGTGGGGCATACACCTGGCTGGTCCAGCGGGTCCGTTCGGCGATCGGGTCTGCCGTGGAGGTGCCGATGGTCGTGCACTGCTGCGCCGCGGACGTACCGGTCGAGATGTTGCGGCGGGCCGGGCTCTCGGGCGTGCTACTCGACCTGGACCTCGCCGGCTCGGCTACGTGGGACGAGGTCGCGGAGGCGCTGGAGGCCGGCACCCTGATCGGGCTGGGCGCGCTGCCGACCGGTCCCGATCGGGGCGCGCCGATGACGGCCCGGCAGGTAGCAGACCGAGCGCTCCGACCGCTCCGCCAGCTGGGGCTCGATCCGTCGATCATGGGACAGCTGCTGATCACCCCGGCTTGCGGCCTGGCCGGCTTCGACCGTACGTCGGCCGTCGCCGCCCTCCGCGCGGTCGCCGACGCCGCCCGGTACGTCACCGACGATCTCGCGCGCTGAGTCATGCCTTGAGACAGAGCTGGACACTCGGGCCATGTTGGCACTGTCCCCACGCCGACGCTGCGCGCCGCGGAGTGCAGGAGCGTTCGGTGAAACAACGTTTTTCCGTTTCACCGAACGCGACGAACGAGGCGGCCGGGAGCGCAGCGGAGCGCGGAACGAGGGCCTGCCCGAGCGGAGCAATCAACACGTCGGGTATATCTGCGTCATGCAGCTGAAGCATCTGCGGGTCCTGACGACCATCTTGTTCGCGTTCGCGGTGGCCCAGGCCGGGCTCGGCTCCGGTTACCTGGGCGGTCAGAAGGGGCTGCTGATCGCGCACGCCACGAACGCGTTCGCGGTGCTCGTCCTGACCGTCCTCAGCGCGATTTTCGGGTTCGCCTACCGACGAGCGGGCGGCCCGAGCTGGATCTTCTACTTTCCGCTGCTGCTGGTGCTGGTGGTCGGTGTGCAGATGACCCTCGGCTTCGCCCAGGTGAAGGGCGCTCATGTCTTCCTCGGGGTGCTGTTCCTGTGCGCGGTGACGATGCTGTGCTCGTACACCTGGCGCCTCACCCCGATCGAGCCCGCAGTCGCCGAGGAGGCACCCGAGACCGCGGTCTGATCGGGTCTCGGATTGGCCACATCTGGGTGAATTCTGGGCACCTCGCGTGCGCCCCGCTTGTTCGGGATGCGGGCTGTCCGCTATCGACATCTGTGTCCCATCTCCGTCGGAAGGTTCACCGACCATGCGCAGAGCAGCCTCCCTCATCGGCATCATCTTCGGCGCGATCTTCGTCGTGGCCGGCATCGTCACCTGGATCGTGATCACGACGACGCTGTCCGGTCAGAAGATCACCGTGTCCGCCGATGCGCCGTGCAGCGCCGGACGCCCGGTCGCCGGGCCGGTCAGCGCGTATTGCCAGGCAACGGTGATCGACCAGCACACGATGAAGATCACCGGCGGCAAGACGTACGCCGAGCTGGCGCAGGACGACCCGAACCGGCAGACGGCGATGACCTCGTCGTTCCTGCAGGCCTCGCTGTTCACGTCGGTGGTGGCCTTTGGAGTCGCCGCGATGGCGCTGGCCGTCGGCATCGCGTTCGTGTTCTTCGGATTCGCGCTCCGGGTGCCGAAGGCTACGCCGTAGGGCGCGAGCCGGACCACACTGTCGGCGGTCCCGGTTATGGTGCGGAATGTGCCCGATCGACTCGACCCGACTGATCTGCCCGACGACTCCTCGCCCGCGCAGGTCGAGCCCGACGCGAAGGCCAGGGAGCAGCACGCCGCGCTGAGCGAGAAGATCACGGACGCCCGCTGGCGCTACTACGTGCTGGACGAGCCGACGCTGTCCGACACCGACTTCGACACCACCATGCGCGAGCTGGAGGCGCTGGAGGACCGGTTCCCATCGCTGCGCACCCCGGACTCGCCGACCCAGCAGGTCGGCGGCGCGCCGTCCGCGACCTTCGCCCCGGTCGACCACCTCGTCAAGATGATGAGCCTGGACAACGCGTTCACCGACGAGGAACTGGATCGTTGGGCGGCCCGGGCCGCTCGTGAGCTGGGCGACAAGCGGATCGAGCAGTCCGGCTATCTGTGCGAGCTCAAGGTGGACGGCCTGGCGCTGGATCTGGTGTACGCGAACGGCCGGCTGGTCACCGCCGCCACCCGCGGCGACGGCCGGACCGGCGAGGACGTCACCGCGAACGTCCGGACCATTTCGGTGATCCCCGAGCGGCTGTCGGTCGACGAACCACCCACGCTGCTCGAGGTCCGCGGCGAGGTGTTCTTCGCGGTCGAGGACTTCGCCGCGCTGAATGAACACCTGGTGGCCGACGGCAAGGCGCCGTTCGCCAACCCGCGCAACGCGGCCGCCGGATCGTTACGGCAGAAGGACCCGAAGGTCACGGCCAGCCGCCGGCTCGGCTTCGTCCTGCACGGGATCGGCGCCGCCGACGGGTTCGCGCCGGCCCGCCAGTCGGAGTCGTACGAGCTGCTGCGCGCGATGGGTCTGCCGACCAGCACCCGCTACAAGGTCGCCAGCACGATGGCGGAGGTGCGCGACTACATCGCCTACTACGGCGAGCACCGACACTCCGTCGAGCACGAGATCGACGGCGTGGTGATCAAGCTCGACGAGCGTGACGTGCAGGACCAGCTCGGCTCGACGACCCGGGCGCCGCGCTGGGCGATCGCGTTCAAATACCCACCGGAGGAGGTGAACACCAAACTGCTCGACATCCGGGTGAACGTGGGCCGGACGGGCCGCGTCACGCCGTACGGGGTGATGGAGCCGGTGCTCGTCGCCGGCTCGACGGTCGGGATGGCCACCCTGCACAACGCGAGCGAGGTGAAACGGAAGGGCGTCCTGATCGGCGACACCGTCGTCCTGCGCAAGGCCGGCGACGTGATACCCGAGATCGTCGGGCCGGTCGCGGCGCTACGAGACGGCACCGAGCGCGAGTTCGAGATGCCGACCCACTGCCCCGAGTGCGGGACCGAGCTGCGGCCCGAGAAGGAGGGCGACGCCGACATCCGTTGCCCGAACGCGCGGTCCTGCCCGGCGCAGCTGCGGGAGCGGCTGTTCCACCTGGCCGGCCGGTCGGCGCTGGACATCGAGGTGCTCGGGTACCGCAGCGCGATGGCGCTGCTGGACGCGGGCCTGCTCAGCGACGAGGGCGACCTGTTCACGTTGACCGAGGAGAAGCTCGCGGGCGTGCCGTTCTTCACCACCAAGGACGGCCGGCTCTCGGCCAACGGCACCAAGCTGCTCGCCAATCTCGACCAGGCCAAGACCAAGCCACTGGACCGGTTCCTGATCGCGCTGTCGATCCGGCACGTCGGCCCCGGCGTGGCACCGGACCTCGCCAACGCGTTCGGTGACATCGACGCGATCCAGGCCGCCACGCCGGAACAGCTGGCCGAGGTCGAGGGGCTCGGGCCGACCCTGGCGACGGCGATCGAGGACTGGTTCGCCGAGCCGTGGCACCGAGAGATCGTGGCGAAGTGGCAGGCCGCCGGCGCGACGATGCGGGACGAGCCGAAGGAGCAGCGCGACCAGACCCTGGCCGGTCTGTCGATCGTGGTCACCGGCTCGCTCGACGGTTTCACCCGGGACAGCGCGGCCGAGGCGATCACCTCGCGCGGCGGCAAGGTGGCGGGCTCGGTGTCGAAGAAGACGTCGTATGTCGTGGTCGGGGAGTCACCCGGGTCCAAGTTCGACAAGGCGGTCGAGTTGAAGGTGCCGATCCTGCGTGGCGCCGAAGCATTCACCGTGCTGCTCGACAACGGGCCCGAGGCGGCCGCGAAGGTGGCGACGGCCGGCGACGCCTGACCACCTTCGACCGCCGGTCCGTTGCCCGATCGGGCAGCGTCGTCCGCCCCGAGCGCTGCCCGCCGACCCCGTCCGCGCGGCGGTGGGCCTCCGGCGCAGTGTGAGGCGACTGTCACTGGCTGTGGGAGGAACGTCCGTGCCCTACGCGGGGGTTCACGCCGACACGGCCGAGTCGGCCGGGGAGCAGCGAGGGCCAGGGAAGGCCAACGGCGTCGGATCCGAATCGCTGACCGCGCTCGCTGGATTGCGGGCGGTCTCGGCGATCCGACGAACGGCCGGGAACGCCGCGGCCAACAGATTCCTGCGGACCGGGGCGCACTCAGCAAGCCGCGTCGCAGCCGTCCAACGCCAGCAGCTGCCCGGGCCTCCGGCTCGCGGCGCGCCGACCCGCGGCTCCGAGTCCGCGGCCGAGCCTGTCGCCGCTGATCCGGCCGCGGTCGTTCCCGAGCAACCGTTGCCGGCCGCGCGCAGATTGCTGGTCGCGGCTGCGGCCGCAGGCGTCGGCGGCGCCGGTGACGACGATCGGCCCAAGCAGGTCGGTGCGGCCGCCCAGGCACCCCGAACGTGGCTGGCATCACCGGCGCCGGTCCCGCTCCAGCGGCTGGCCGGCGACCACGACACCGACTCCGCCGAACCGCGACCGGAGCCGGCCGACGAGTCGGTCGAGCTACCGACGTCGGACGGCGACGGCGGCGCGCCCACCTCGGTCATGGTCGGCGACGGTGGCGGCGGGGGCGGCGGTGGATCGGCTGACGGCGGCACCGGTGGCGGGTCGCCGACCGACTCGCCAGAACGACAGGCCGAGCAGATCGTGGCCGACGGCGGCCAGAGTGAGCAGCAGACCGCGACGAGCATCTGCACGCGCTACGAGAGGGTGAACGCCGTGCTGACCAACCGGGGAACGAACACCGGTCGAACCGGCGCTGAAGGACGCCCGGCTTTCGGTGGACGGCGTGGACTCGGTCGCGTTCGCCCTTGCCGCCGGCAACGGCGTACGTCCGCCGACGCCGCCGCTTCCCCCCGGCGAGAGCTGGACGACGAGCTGGTCGGGACTGGGCCGCGCCCTGTTCCCGCACCCGGGCGACTACACCTTGGTGCTCTCGATCGGCGCGGCGACGGCGCCACCGTCATCGTGCACGTCGGCCGCTTCCGTTGAGCCTCGCGCCGTCGCGCGACCGGGCCACAGCCCCGGTCCGCGGCTACAGTTGGCGCGTGCCGAAGATCTTCTCCGACCTGAACCTGAACGGCGCAACGCCGCCGCGGGTGCAGCCGAACATCGGCGAGTGGGGCCCGGAGAAGGTGCCGAGCACCAAGGCGAAGAAGCGGATGCGGATCTGGGTCGGCCTGGTCCTGCTCGTCGCGATGATCGCGATCTTCCTGCTCGGCTGGTTCGTCTACTACGCGATGACCGGCTCCTGGGGCTTCTTCGCGGAACCCGCCGGCGCGCGAACCGCGGTAGCGGAGCGGGCTCGACCGGCAGCGGGAGCGGCGCGCGAACCCGCCTAGAAAAGGTGGCTCAGGTTCAGCGAGCCCTCGGCGATCAGCACGAACCGGGTGATCCGGCCGATCAGCACCATCAGTCCGAACCAGTACGCCTTCATCTTGGTGGCGCCCGCGAGCAGCGCGACGGCGTACAGCGGCGGGAAACCCAGAATCGCCGAGACCAGGACGATCGGCAGGCCCCATCGCTTCCGACCGAGCTGGCGCAGGAGCCAGGCGACGGCGACGTCGAACTTCTGCCGCCAGGGTCTTTTCGGCCGGGTCCGGGCCCGTTCCCGGCGGTGCCGGACGAACCTGGTCTCCCGACCGGCCCGGACGCTGTAGAACAGCGCCAGTTTTCCGACCGTCTGGCCGACGGCCAGCCCGATGGCGATCGGCAGGGGCCCGATCACCTTCGAGACCTGCGACAGCACGACGTACGCCTCGGCGTTCGCGACCGGGAACAGGGCGGAAGCGACGCCGTACCCGATCGAGGTGACGAAGGCGATCAACGCCGCCCAGTCTCCGTCGCCCATGGCCGGAACCTACCGGACCGGCGCCGGGGCGACCGGGCGATTCGAGAGCCGGCTACTTGACCAGCGCAGCCAGGTGATGCAGCCGGGCGATCTCGGAGTCCATGAACGCGGGCCCGCCGAGTCGCCCGATGACGATCGCCCGGTCCCGCGTCAGCGGGGTGAGCACGACGGTGGAGTCGCCCCAGCCGGGCAGCCAGCCGTGCTCGAGATCGGTGCGGTGGGTGCGGTCGAACGGTGCCAGCCGCTCCAGCAGCGTGTCGCTCAGATCGGGGGCCAGGGTCGTGGACCGGCTCAGCTGCGGAGCGGAACCGGCGAGGTCGAGCAACAGCGCCCAGTGCGAGCGGAACACCACCGGGCAAAGCCCGACCAGCGTTTCGGCCGCCTCCGCCGGGTGGGCGGTCATCCGTTCCAGCGCCTCGAGGTCGGACTGCAGTCCGCCGCCTTCGGGGTAGCGGGAAATCCACTGCACCTTGACGCCGTCCAGCTCGTGGCAGGCGGTGACCAGCATCTCCGGCAGCTGGCCGTGCGGCAGGTCGACGATGAAGTCGTCGACCACCTCGCCGTCGCCCTTGTCGACGATCTCGACAGCATTGATGTCCGCGCCGACACCACCGAGGGCCGTCGCGACTCGACCGAGCGAGCCAGGACGGTCCGGGAGCAGGACGCGCATCAAGAACACGGCGACCATCTTCTCGTATGGGCCGTTACCGGCGTATTGCGGGGACATGTCGGCCGTCCAAGGCGAGACGCGGTACTCGGTCGCCGCCAGGGATGGAAGCCTGGGCCGGTGCCCGTCTTCGAACCGTTCCGCGCTCTGCGCTACGCCGCCGCCGTCGCAGGGCGGCGACCTGGCTCCGCTGATCGCCCCGCCGTACGACGTCCTTTCCGATGCCGACGTGGACGAGCTGCAGGCCGGCGCGGCGGAGAACATCACCGTGGTCGACGTCCCGCGCGGGGGCGCCGACCGCTACGAACAGGCGGCCGCGACCCTGACCGACTGGATCGAGCGTGGCGTGCTGGTCCGCGACGAGTCACCCAGCCTGACGATCTACCGGCTGCGGTTCACCGACGACGCCGGCCGGGAGCGCGACATCGTCGGCGTACTCGGTGGCCTCGAGGTCGTCGACGAGGGCGCGGCCCCCAGCTCGCAGCGGACTCGCGTGCTGCCGCACGAGCGGACCACGAAGAAGGCGTCGACCGACCGGCTGGATCTGACCCGGGCCACCAACGCCAACCTGTCCCCGGTCTGGGGACTGTCCTTGGCCCGCGGGCTCACCGACCTGCTCCGCGAGCCGGGCGAGCCGGTCGGCGAGGTCACCGAGCACGGCGTCACCCACGTGGTGGAGCGGCTCACCGACCCGGGCCGGATCGCGGCGATCCAGGCGGTGCTGGCGAGTGACGACGTGCTGATCGCCGACGGCCACCACCGCTACGGGGTGTCGCGGATCTACCGCGACGAGGTCCGCGCCGCGACCGGCCGGACCGACACGCCGGCCGAGCAGACCCTGGCCTTCGTCAACGAGCTCGTCCCCGAGCAGCTGAGCATCGCCGCGATCCACCGGCTCTACGATCGGCTGTACGCCGATGTTCAGCCACGCCTTCGACCTCACCGAGACGGAGCGGCCGACGCCGGCGACGCTGCTGGCGATGCAGGAAGACGGCTTCCTGGTGCTCTACAACCGGGACCGGACGTACCGGATGACGCCGTTGCCTGGGGCCTTCGACGACGTACGCGCGCTGGACGGGGCGTGGCTGGAGGCGACGCTCGGCGACGTCCCGGTGACCTATCAGCACGGCCTCGCCGAAACCCTGGCCGCGGTCGACGAGGAACGCGCGGAGGCGGCGGTGCTGATCCGACCGGTGAGTATCGAGGAGATCGAGCGGACCGCGCGGGAGGGACTGCTGATGCCGCCCAAGTCGACGTTCTTCACCCCGAAGCTGAAGACCGGCCTGGTCCTCCGGGAGCTGTGACCCCGAGTTGTCAGAACGTGGGCGTGCTATAGCCGGTTGACGTTCTGACAAGTCGCGGAGGTCGGGGTGCGGGCGACCTCCTAGGATGACCACGCCTCAGAACCGAGAACGAAGGAGTGCACCGCGTGGCGCTCACCCCCGACGACGTCGCCGCACTGGCCCGGCTGGCCCGGATCGAGCTGACCGACGACGAGCTGGCGCATCTGGCGCCGCAGCTCGACGTCATCCTCGAGTCGGTGATGCAGGTGGCCGACGTGGCCGCCGACGACATCCCGCCGACGTCGCACGCGCTGCCGATGCAGAACGTGTTCCGGACCGACGAGGTACGCCCGTCGCTGCCCGCACGAGGCCGTGCTGGCCGGCGCGCCGGCAGCGGAGCAGGACCGGTTCCGGGTGCCGCGGATCCTCGAGGAGGAGGCGTGAGTGAGGTGAGTGACCCTTCGACCGGCTCAGGGCATGTCGGTGGCGTGATCCGTCAGACTGCCACCGAGCTGGCCGCCGCGATCGCGTCCGGGGAGATCAGTTCCGTCGAGGTGACCCAGGCCCATCTGGACCGGATCGCCGCTGTGGACGAGACGATCCACGCCTTCCTGTACGTCGACGGCGAGCGCGCGCTCGAGGCCGCGGCGCGGTGGACGCGAAGGTCGCGGCCGGGCGAGAGCGTCGGCCCGCTGGCCGGGGTGCCGCTGGCGCTGAAGGACGTGTTCACGTACGCCGGCGCGCCGACCACCTGCGGCTCGAAGATCCTCGAGGGCTGGATACCGCCCTACGACGCGACGGTCACCAGGCGGCTGCTGGACGCCGGCATCGTCATCCTCGGCAAGACCAACATGGACGAGTTCGCGATGGGCTCTTCGACGGAGAACTCCGCGTACGGCCCGACCCGCAACCCGTGGAACACCGACCGGATCCCGGGCGGTTCCGGCGGCGGCTCCGCGGCGAGCCTGGCCGCCTTCGAGGCGCCGCTGGCGATCGGCTCCGACACCGGCGGCTCGATCCGGCAACCGGCCGCGGTGACCGGCACGGTCGGGGTGAAGCCGACGTACGGCGGCACGTCCCGGTACGGCCTGGTCGCGATGGCCTCCAGCCTCGACCAGCCCGGCCCGTGTGCCCGGACGGTGCTCGATGCCGCCCTGCTGCACGCGGTGATCGCGGGCCACGACCCGATGGACTCGACCTCGATCGACGCGCCCGTCCCGCCGATCGTGCGGGCCGCCCGCGACGGCGACGTGGCCGGGATGAAGATCGGGGTGGTCCGCGAGTTCGCCGGCGACGGCTATGCGCCCGGTGTCGAGCAGCGGTTCCACGAGGCGGTCGAGCTGCTCGCCGGGCTCGGCGCGGAGATCGTCGAGGTGTCCTGCCCGCACTTCGTGTACGCGCTGCCGGCGTACTACCTGATCATGCCGAGCGAGGTGTCCTCGAACCTGGCGAAGTTCGACGCGATGCGGTTCGGGCTGCGGGTCGGCGACGACGGCGGGCACAGCGCCGAGCAGGTGATGGCGATGACCCGGGAGGCCGGCTTCGGTGACGAGGTGAAGCGCCGGATCATCCTCGGGCACGTACGCCCTCTCGTCCGGCTACTACGACGCCTACTACGGCCAGGCGCAGAAGGTCCGCACCCTGATCAGCCGCGACTTCGACGCCGCCTTCGAGCAGGTCGACGTGCTGGTCTCGCCGTCCACCCCGGTGACCGCGTTCGGCATCGGGGAGAAGGTGGACGACCCGCTCGCCATGTACTTCAACGACCTGTGCACCATCCCGTCGAACCTGTCGGGCAACGCCGGCCGGCTCGTTCCCGATCGGGCTGGCACCGGAGGACGGGCTGCCGGTCGGGCTGCAGGTGATGGCGCCGACGCTGGCCGACGACCGGGTGTACCGGGTCGGCGCCGCGGTGGAGCGCGAGCTCGTGTCCCGCTGGGATGGACCCCTGCTTGAATCAGATCGAGGAGATCGCGACGATGAGCGCGCCGGTGCTTCCGTACGACGAGGCGATCGCCGACTTCGACCCGGTGCTCGGGCTCGAGGTGCACGTCGAGCTGAACACCGCGTCGAAGATGTTCTGCGGCTGCTCGACGGAGTTCGGCGCGGAGCCGAACACCCAGACCTGCCCGGTCTGCCTCGGGCCTGCCCGGCTCGCTGCCGGTGGTGAACGCCACGGCGATCGAGTCCGCGATCCGGATCGGGCTGGCGCTGAACTGCTCGATCGCGGAGTGGTGCCGGTTCGCCCGGAAGAACTACTTCTATCCGGACATGCCGAAGAACTACCAGATCACCCAGTACGACGAGCCGATCGCGTACGACGGCTGGACCGAGGTCGTCGTCGACGGCGAGGTCTACCGGATCGGGATCGAGCGGGCCCACATGGAGGAGGACACCGGCAAGTCGCTGCACGTCGGCGGCGCCACCGGCCGGATCCACGGTGCCGACCACTCGCTGCTGGACTACAACCGGTCCGGCGTGCCGCTGATCGAGATCGTCACCAAGCCGATCGAGGGGACCGGGGCGAAGGCACCGGAGGTCGCCCGGGCGTACGTCGCCATGCTGCGCGACCTGCTCCGCGCGCTCGGCGTGTCGGACGTCCGGATGGAGCAGGGCTCGCTGCGCTGCGACGCGAACGTCTCGCTGCGGCCGACCCCGGACGTCGCCGCTCGGCACGCGGACCGAGACCAAGAACGTGAACTCGCTGCGCAGCGTCGAGCGGGCGATCCGGTACGAGATCACCCGGCAGGCAGCCCGGCTGCAGTCCGGCGAGACGATCAAGCAGGAGACCCGGCACTGGAACGAGGAGAGCGGCTCGACCAGCGCCGGGCCGGAGCAAGGAGCAGGCGGAGGACTACCGCTACTTCCCGGAGCCCGATCTGGTGCCGGTCGCGCCGAGCCGGGAGTGGGTCGAGCAGCTGCGGGCAACGCTGCCGGAGCCACCGGCCGCGCGGCTGACGCGGATGAGCGCGGACTGGGGCTTCACCGAGCTGGAGCTGCGCGACGTGGTCAGCGCCGGTGCTGTGGACGTGATCGAGCAGACGGTCGCGGCCGGGGCGATCGCCGCAGACCGCCCGGAAGTGGTGGCTGACCGAGGTGGCCCGGCGGGCCAACGAGACCGGCGTCGAGCTGGCCGAGGTCGGCGTCACCCCGCAGCAGGTCGCCGAGATCCAGGCCCTGGTCGACGCCGGGACGATCAACGACAAGCTGGCCCGGCAGGTCTTCGACGGCGTGATCGCCGGCGAGGGCACGCCGGCCGAGGTGGTCGCCGCCCGCGGGCTGGCGGTGGTCTCCGACGACGGCGCGCTGGGCGCGGCGGTGGACGCGGCGATCGCGGCCAACCCGGACGTGGCCGACAAGATCCGGGACGGCAAGGTGCAGGCCGCCGGCGCGCTGATCGGCGCGGTGATGAAGGCAGATGCGCGGCCAGGCCGACGCCGCCCGGGTCCGCGAGCTGATCCTGGAGAAGCTCTCGTCCTGAACCATCCCCGGAACTCTGCACCCCTATCCGTCTCTTGCACCCCCCGTACCGGGTGCAAACCGCGACAACGGGTGCAAAGTTCAGCCGGTGGGGGGTGCGGGTCACTAGGGTGAGCATCGTGCGCAGCCCGAACGCCTTGCATGTCGCCCTGGCCTCGGTGACCGTGGCCGCGCTGATCGCGGCGATCGGGATCGGGTTCACCCTCTGGCGCGGCGGCTGGTGGCCGTTCACCGTCCAGGTCGCGTCGCTCGGTGGTGCCGGCGCCGCAGCTGGACAACGACCAGGCCAAGCGATACTCCGGCGTCGCCCAGATCACCGACGACTCCGCCTGCACCGGCTGGCTGCTCGACACCCGGTCGAACGGGCCCGGCGTACCTGATCACCAACGGCCACTGCACCGCGGCCGCAACATCGCCCTCGACCGCCGTCGCCGTCGACCAGCCGCTGACCGGGATCGGTCATCGTTCGGTCGCGGCGGCCGCGACTCCGCACTGAGCGTGCGAACCAAGCAGATCGCGTACGCGAGCGATGAACGGCACCGACGTCGCGGTCGTCGAGCTGGCCGCGACCCTGCCCGAGCTGCCGCAACGACGGGGTCCGCGGCCTACCGCCCGGCCGCACTGCTGCCCGCAGGCCGGCTGGTGAGCAATGTCGCGATCCCGGTCGCAGGGCGTACCGGCCGGCCAGGTCGCGCCGCGGCTCGGACAGTGCGTCACCGGTCACCAGATCGGGGTGATCGAGTTCGGCTGGTTCTTCGACGACGCACAGGCCGTGGACTGTCCCGGCGTGCTCGGCGGCAGTTCCGGCTCGCCGCTGTTCGACCGGACCGATCAGGTGGTCGGCATGATCAACACGACGACCGTCGGTGCGCCCAGCCCGGCGGCGACTGCTGGCTGAACAAGCCGTGCGAGCGGACCGACGACGGCGCTCGTGCCGGTGCCCGACACCAGCTACGCGGTGTCGGTCGACCGGCCTGGCCGGCTGCTTCCCGGACGGGCGTGTTCGCGCTGACGGACGGCTGCCCACTGCCGCGTCCCGGGCGTCGTGGTCCGCCCTCGGCGTGACCGCGGTGAACGCCGACGGCGACACGTGACCGCCGAGGTCACGCGCCCCGCGCCGACCTCGCTCCGCACCGGGGTCGCGCCGCTGACCGACGCGGACAGCTGCGCCGACCGGCGACCTATACAGGTACGACCGGCGGAGGGACGATCGCCGCCGGCCGAACCGCCACGCGCACGCGACGATCCCCAAGGCGGAAGGGTTCTACGTCTGGTGCCACAGGACACGGCCGCGCCGACACAACCGGCCCGGGTCGTGCTCGAGCGCGACCTGACGCCGCCGCCGCGGACGCCTCGACTGTCGGTGAGGAGGAGACCGACGCGGGCTACCGAGCGCAGCCGGTGTTCTCGCCACCGGAGCTCTCCCACTTCCGGATCAAGGTCGGGCCACCGGCCAGCACGGACTGCGACGATCCGACCGGCTACCAGCCGTTCCTACGGATTCCGTCGTTCATCCCGACGAGGGATCTGCCCGTCGTCTTCTGCTACGTCGGCGCCGATCTGGCCGGCAACGAGACGCCGGTCTTCCGCCGGACGCTGGGTTGACGCCCAACCCGACCCATTGCGCCCGACCCACTGCGCCCGACCCATTGGGCCCTACCCATTGCGCCCGGCCCATCGTGCCTGGTCAACCACCGCTGGCGGTATAACGCCCGATCCAGCCATCTCTTAACCGGCGTCCACCAGGCTTCCTGCATGCCGTACTGGTCGACCTGCCGGAGCACCGGAACGAGTCCGCGACCGGGCTCCAGCACACGCGAGGTCCGGCCGACGCGAAGGGATCGGGGAGCGATGGCCGCTGGGGGCACCCGGGGCGTCGGGGGGAAACCGGGCGCCATGGGGGAGATGGGCGCCGTGGGGGACATGGGCGGCTCGGGGGAGATGGGCGCCTTGGGGGAGATGGGCGTCTGGGGGGCGTCCGTCGATCGAACCCTCGTTCGTCCCAGTCATCGTCTCGTTCAGCGTCGTTGCACAGGGGAATGGTCGTCGGCGGTCGGCATCGGGGGGATGCCGACCGCCGATGGATCAGCCTGTCGGTCACGGACGACGGATGGGCGGGAGTGGGGCCGGATGTCTACGATGACCCGGGTGAGCGTCCCGCCGGTCGCACCGGTCTCTCCGGTCAGCATGACCGAGATCGCCGCCGTGATCGCCCGGGCCGACCGGGTCCAGCGGAATCTCGGGTGACTCGACGCGACCACCGGCTCGCGAACGCGATGGCCCAACGGACCGGACGGCCCGACCTCACCTGGTGTGCGTTTGCGACCTGGGCGTCGGCGACCGCGGGCACGATGATCGCGATGCGCGAGGTGCCCGCCCTGTTCCGCAGGCTGCTCGGTCAGTCGGACGACTACGCGCGGCACTTTCCGCACATCCGGCACGTGCTGGACGAGACCGCCATCGTGCGGGCCGGCGAGCTGGTGGCGGTGCAGATCAGCGACGCGCTCTCCGACGGCAACACGCTGGTCTTCGCCGAGCTGGCGCCGGTTTTCGCGGCGCTGCTGAACGACGAGCCGCTGCTGGCTCACCGGAGCGTCGACCTGATCGACGGAGCGAACCAACCGCCGCTGGCGGAGCCGTTCGAGCGCTACCGGCGGGCGCTGGTCGACCCCGATGCGGTGCACTCGGCCCAGGACATCCTGGCGGGCAACGTGCTGGCGGTCTATCACGAGCAGCAGCGGCTGCAGCCCTACATCACCGCGGCGTTGGACGCCAGCATCCGCGACGTCCTGCACGCCGAGCCGCACCGAGCACGGTCTGACCGGTCGGCTGGCCCGTGACCTCGAGCCGCATCTGGGTCGCGTCCTGCAGGCCATCGACGACGCCTGGAACCGGCGCTGACCCGGCACGCCACCAGCCTGCGTACGCCCTCTCAGGTCTTTGATCTCGGCGAGGACGTGCCGCCGTTGCCGGACGGCACCTCGTGGCCGCACGCTCTGGCGACGCTGGTCGACCCCGATCCGGCGACGATCATCGGCCGGTTCGACCGGTCCCGCGGCCCCCTGCTGGGCTCGGGCGCCCGAGACTGGGCGGTGCTTGAGGACCGGATGAACTACATCGTCAATCTGTTCCGGTCTCGACAGCAGGACGCGACCCTGCTGCAGCGGCCGGAATCCGCCACCGATCTGCCAGGTGATCCGGGAGCGCGAATCTAGGCCGGTCCGTGCTGCGCTCGATCTCGACCAGTCCCTCGACCAGCTGGCGGCCGACCCGGGTCGTGATCCGACGTAGCAGCGCGTCGTGCCGCTCGGTCATCGACAGCCGGGACAACAGGCGAGCGGTCGGTCGGAAGAGCACCCGCGTCCAGTCCGCGGCCGGTACGCCGGTCAGGTCTGCGGTGGCGTCGCCGAGCAGGTATCGCGTGGTGGTCGGTGGCAGGCCTCGGAGCAGCGCCGGATGCATCTGCCGTTGGCTCAGCTCGACCAGGGCGGCGGTCATCTCCCGACCGGCGTCGCTGGGCGCGTCCTGACGGTGGGTGATCAGGGTGTTCAGGGCGGAGAGGCTCGTCCAGGCCGAAGCGGAAGCACGTCCGGTCGGACACCGAGGAAGTGGCGACCAGGCACGAGGCGTGCAGAGCAATACGAAAACGCGAACAACAGGTAGA
>CAVOZV010000012.1:0-78193 GCA_963701355.1 uncultured Actinomycetota bacterium
AGCTCGCGCGGTGCCCGACACCAGCTATGCCGTGTCGGTCACCGGGCTGGCCGGCTGCTTCCCGGACGGGGTGTTCGCCCTGACGGCCGGTTGCTCACTGCCGGTCCCGGGCGTGGTGGCCGCCCTCGGCGTGACCGCGGTGAACGCGGATGTCGACACTGTGACGGCCGAACTCACAGCGCCCCGCGCCGCCTCGATCCGGACCGGGGTCGCCCCGCTGACCGACGCCGACAGCTGCGCCGACCCGGCGACCTATGCCAGCGACCGACCGGCGGAGGGACGATCGCCGCCGGCCGAACCGCCACCGCGCACGCGACGGTCCCCAAGGCGGAAGGGTTCTATGTCTGGTGCCTACAGGACACTGCCGCGCCGACACAACCGGCCAGGGTCGTGCTCGAGCGCGACCTGACGCCGCCAGCCGGGACCCCCCGACTCTCGGTCGAGGAGGGGTCGGAGGGGGTCCGAGCGCAGCCGGTGTTCTCGGTTCCGGAGCTTCTCCACTTCCGGATCAAGTACGGGCCGCCCGCCAGCACGGACTGCGACGATCCGACCGGCTACCGGCCGTTCCTGCGGGTGCCGGCGTTCATCCCGGCGAGGGATCTGCCCGTGACCTACTGCTATGTCGGCGCCGATCTGGCCGGCAACGAGACGCCCGTCTACCGCCGCACCCTGGGTTGACGCCCAGGCGACCCATTGCGCCCGACCCATTGCGCCCGACCCATTGGGCCCTACCCATTGCGCCCGGCCCATCGTGCCTGGTCAACCACCGCTGGCGGTATAACGCCCGATCCAGCCATCTCTTAACCGGCGTCCACCAGGCTTCCTGCATGCCGTACTGGTCGACCTGCCGGAGCACCGGAACGAGTCCGCGACCGGGCTCCAGCACACGCGAGGTCCGGCCGACGCGAAGGGATCGGGGAGCGATGGCCGCTGGGGGCACCCGGGGCGTCGGGGGGAAACCGGGCGCCATGGGGGAACGGGCGCCGTGGGGGACATGGGCGCCTCGGGGGAGATGAGCGTCTCGGGGGAGATGGGCGTCTCGGGGGAGATGGGCGCCTCGGGGGAGATGGGCGTCTGGGGGGCGTCCGTCGATCGAACCCTCATTCGTCCCAGTCATCGTCTCGTTCAGCGTCGTTGCACAGGGGAATGGTCGTCGGCGGTCGGCATCGGGGGGATGCCGACCGCCGATGGATCAGCCTGTCGGTCACGGACGACGGATGGGCGGGAGCGGGCCGGATGTCTACGATGACCCGGGTGAGCGTCCCGCCGGTCGCACCGGTCTCTCCGGTCAGCATGACCGAGATCGCCGCCGTGATCGCCCGGGCCGACCGGGTCCAGCGGAATCTCGGGGTGACCGACGTCTACCACCGGCTCGCGAACGCGATGGCCCAACGGACCGGACGGCCCGACCTCACCTGGTGTGCGTTTGCGACCTGGGCGTCGGCGACGGCGGGCACGATGATCGCGATGCGCGAGGTGCCCGCCCTGTTCCGCGGGCTGCTCGGTCAGTCCGACGACTACGCGCGGCACTTTCCGCACATCCGGCACGTGCTGGACGAGACCGCCATCGTGCGGGCCGGCGAGCTGGTGGCGGTGCAGATCAGCGACGCGCTGTCCGACGGCAACACGCTGGTCTTCGCCGAGCTGGCGCCGGTTTTCGTGGCGCTGCTGAACGACGAGCCGCTGCCGGCCGACCGGAGCGTCGACCTGATCGACGGAGCGGTCCAACCGCCGCTGGCGGAGCCGTTCGAGCGCTACCGGCGGGCGCTGGTCGACCCCGATGCGGTGCACTCGGCCCAGGACATCCTGGCGGGCAACGTGCTGGCGGTCTATCACGAGCAGCAGCGGCTGCAGCCCTACATCACCGCGGCGTTGGACGCCAGCATCCGCGACGTCCTGCACGAGCTCACCGAGCACGGTCTGACCGGTCGGCTGGCCCGTGACCTCGAGCCGCATCTGGGTCGCGTCCTGCAGGCCATCGACGACGCCTGGAACCGGGCGCTGACCCGGCACGCCACCAGCCTGCGTACGCCCTCTCAGGTCTTTGATCTCGGCGAGGACGTGCCGCCGTTGCCGGACGGCACCCCGTGGCCGCACGCTCTGGCGACGCTGGTCGACCCCGATCCGGCGACGATCATCGGCCGGTTCGACCGGTCCCGCGGCCCCCTGCTGGGCTCGGGCGCCCGAGACTGGGCGGTGCTTGAGGACCGGATGAACTACATCGTCAATCTGTTCCGGTCTCGACAGCAGGACGCGACCCTGCTGCAGCGGCCGGAATCCGCCACCGATCTGCCAGGTGATCCGGGAGCGCGAATCTAGGCCGGTCCGCGCCGCGCTCGATCTCGACCAGTCCCTCGACCAACTGGCGGCCGACCCGGGTCGTGATCCGACGTAGCAGCGCGTCGTGCCGCTCGGCCATCGACAGCCGGGACAACAGGCGAGCGGTCGGTCGGAAGAGCACCCGCGTCCAGTCCGCGGCCGGCACGCCGGTCAGGTCTGCGGTGGCGTCGCCGAGCAGGTATCGCGTGGTGGTCGGTGGCAGGCCTCGGAGCAGCGCCGGATGCATCTGCCGTTGGCTCAGCTCGACCAGGGCGGCGGTCATCTCCCGACCGGCGTCGCTGGGCGCGTCCTGACGGTGGGTGATCAGGGTGTTCAGGGCGGAGGCCTCGTCCAGGCCGAGCGGGAGCACGTCCGGTCGGACACCGAGGAAGTGGGCGACCAGGCACCAGGCGTGCAGGTACGCCTCGGCGTCGGCCCGCTGGTAGCGCACTCCCGACCGGTCCAGCGCCTGGAGAATCACCGTGGTGAAGGTGAGCAGCGTGCCCAGCAGGTCCTCCTGATTGATCGGCAGGCCCCAGTCGGGACACCAGCGCCGAGGGACCGATGCGTCGCAGGTCTTCTCGACCAGCGGATCATTGGCGATCAGATGGCGGATCGCGGCGTGCATCAACCGCACGCGCCGGGTCGTCAGATAGCCCGATGCGCCGACCGCCAGCCCACCGACCGTCATCACATCGACGGTCATCTGGCCGGTCTCCGCCACCCTGCGGCGCGGGTCGGTGGCCAGCCGGGCGGTCAAGTGCAGCACCTCGACCCCCTTGGCGGCCGCGTACGCCTGGGGCAGCGAGGCCATCATCAAGGCGGCGAGGATCTGCACCCCCCAGCGCTCGAAGAACACCTGACCGCGGGCCACTTGCTCGGGATCGGCCCAGTCCGGCCACGGTGGTCGGTCGGCGAGGAACCCGGCGACCGGCTCATCGGGCGTGGGCGCGTCGGGACGGTTGACAAGAGCCCGGAACAATTGGCCGGCGCTCCGCTCGCCATCGCCGAAGTGGGCCTCGACCACAGCATCGGCGTCGGGGTCGCCCTCGGTCCGGAACTGGTCGAGGGTCGCGTCGTCGAATCGGGGTCGAGGCATTGGTGTCCGCCTTCTGGTCGGGGGATGAGGGCGAGGTCGCCGGGAGGCTGTCTGGTATTTTTTCGTCCCTAGCCGGATAAGTCGACGCCCCCGCGTCCACCGGCAGGGGGAAACGAAGAGCGTTCGATGTGGATCCAGATCTTGGGGCCCGTCTCCGCTGATCTGGGCACGCGAGCGGCAAACCTCGGTGGACCCAAGCAGCGGACAGTATTCGCGCTGCTCGCGCTCCGCGCGAATTACACAGTCGGCGTCGAGGACCTGATCAACGACGTCTGGGAGGACGACCCGCCCGGCCGGCCGCGGAAGACCCTCCAGGTGTACGTCGCCAACCTGCGCCGCGAGCTCGGCGACTCGGCGGCCTCCGAGTCCGGGGGCGCCAACTCCGACGGTGCCGTCCGCAACCGGCGGATCAGCAGCGGCGCGTTCGGCTACCAGCTGCGGGCCGGCGTGGACGAGCTGGACCTCGCCCGCTACGAGGCTCTGGTCGCTCGGGCCCGCGCGCGAGGGGTGGCCGAGCCGCTGGCGGCGATCCGCGACTTCGAGTCCGCGCTGGAGGTCTGGTCCGGTCCTCGGTCGCTGGCGGATCTGAGTGGCAACGCGGCCGTGGCCCGGCTCGTCAGACCGCTGGAGGATGCTCGGGCCGATGTCGTCGAGGAGCTGATGAGCCTCCGCGTCCGGCACGGATCGGCCCGGTCGGCGGTGGCCGCGTTGCCCGATCTGATCGCCGCCGACCCGTGGCGGGAGGGGCTCTGGGGTCTGCTGATGCAGGGCTATTACGCCACCGGCCGGCAGGTCGAGGCGTTGGAGACGTATCAGCGCGTGCGGAAGCTGATGATCGACGAGCTGGGCGTGGAGCCGGGTCCGGAGCTGCGCGAGCTCGAGCAGCGGATCCTCGCCCAGGACCCGTCGCTGACGGCTGAGTCGACCGATCCACGTGCCCCGAGCCCTTCGACAGGCTCCGGTCGGGCTTCGTCGGGCGCGACTCGCTGACCGGAGACGGGCGCTCCGCCGGTCGGTCGCCCGTCGGGAGGCGCGCTGCCTCCCGCCGACGAGCGGCGGACCGCGACCTTGGTCGCGGTCGGGCTGGCCGACCCCGAGAGTCTGCTGGAGGAGCTGGATCCGGAGGATCTGGCCGAGCTGACCGACCGGCTGCGGGAGCGGGTCGGTGCGGTCATCGGTGAGCACGGCGGGAGCGTTCTGACCAGCGGCGAGGAGGGCGTGGTGGCGGCGTTCGGCTACCCGAACGCCGCCGAGGACGATCCGCAGCAGGCGGTTCGGGCCGCCCTGGCGGCCTCCCGGACGCTTCCCGCCGTGGATCTGCCGGCGGGGGTCGGAGTCGGGGTCGGCGTGCACACCGGGCTGAGCCTGTTCCGCGGCTCACCACGTCGGGCAACCGGTCAGGCACCCGGCATCGCCGTCCGGCTGCAGCGTGCAGCGGCGATCGGGCAGGTGCTGCTGTCCTCGCAGACCGCCACCCTGGTCGCCGCCGAGTTCACGCTTGCCTGGGCGGCCGGGCCGATCGCGCTGCCCAGCGAGCTGACCGCCGTTGCGGTCGTAGGCGAGCTGCCGCCCCCGCTCGACGAGTACGAACAGCACGAGCTGGGTGGGCTGGTCGGCCGGGAGGTCGAACTGGCCCGGCTGCGGGCCCTGGACTCGGCCCCGGAGCCCGTCGTGGTGGCGGTGCTCGGCGAGGCCGGGATCGGCAAGACGGCCCTGGTCGGGGCCTACCTGGCTGAGCTCGGCCGGTCCGGCGCCAGGGCGATGATCATCAGGGCCGACCGGCACCGCCGCTCGGAGGCGCTGTATCCGATCGGCCAGGCACTGGCCGCCCGCTACGCGGGTCGCGAGGAGCTGGAGCTGGACCTGGGTCTGCACGGCGTACCGCAGCCGGTGCTGGCCGAGACCTCGACGGTGCTGGCCGAGCTGGCCGGCTGGTCGGCACCGGAGCGGCGCTCTCCGCTGCAGGCGGTCACGGTTCGGCAGGCGGCCGTGACCACCTGGCTGGCTGCCCTGGCGGCCAGCCGGCCGCTCCGGTTGGTGGTCGAGGACCTGCAGTATCTGGACACCGAGACGGTGACCACGCTCGATGACGCGATCGACGAGCTGAACCACGGTCTGGTGCTGGTCACGTCGCGGGAGGAGACGCTGCCGTCGCGGATGGCGGCGGCAGCCCAACGGATCGAGCTGGACCGGCTGTCCGTCGAGCAGGCCCGGGTCCTGGTCCGCCAGATCGCCGCACCGGTCCGGTTGCGGCTCGGGCTGGTCAACACCATCGTCGAGCTGGCCGCCGGCCATCCGCTGCATCTGCGGGAGCTGTCCAGGCAGTCCGCGGCCGGTCCGGTCGGCTATCGGACCGAGGACGTGCCGGCGACGCTGAACGCCTCCCTGCTTGCCCGGCTGGACCGGCTCGGGCCGGCGAAAGCCCTGGCCCAGCGCTGTGCGGTGATCGGCGACCGGTTCGACCTCGAGCTGGCGGCGCTGGTCAGCTCCGATCTCGGGCTGTCCGAGTCGGAGCTGTCCGCCGAGCTGGACGCGCTGGTCTCCGACGGGGTGCTGCGGCGAAGCGGCCCGGTGCAGGCGAGCCGGTACGTGTTCGCCCAGGGCCTCCTCGAAGACGTGGCGTACGCATCACTGCCGCGATCGATCCGGGTCGAGCTGCACCAGCGGGTCGCCGCCCGGCTCGCCCGGCCCGGCGAACCGCCCGACCGCCCAGCTCGCGGAGCACCTCGAGGCGGCCGGACAGCTGCTGCCGGCTGTGCTCGGCTGGATCCAGGCTTCCGAGACCGCCCTCCAGGCCACCAGCTTCGCCGAGGCACAGCAGTACGCCCGGCGCGCGCTCGCCGCCGTACCGCAGCTCCCGACCGGACCCGAAACGGACCGGATGCTGATGATGGCCAAGCTCCTGCTGGCGACCGCGATCAAGATGACCGTGTTCGCGGACGAAGAGCTGGTCGAGGTGTCGCGGAGCGCCTATGAGCTGCTGGACGCCTCGCCGGACCTGCGCCTCAAGGTGCTGTTCTATCCGGGGTTGATCGCCACCCTGCAGGCGATCGGTCATTACGACGAGGCCGTGCTGCGCGGGGCGGAGGCACTCGAGATCGCCCGGCGGGCCGGTGAGCCGGAGGGCGAGAAGTGGATCCGCCAGGTGCATGCGGCGACCCTCATCTGGATGGGCCGGCTCGACGAGGCCAGCGTTGTTCACGATCCGACGGACTTCCGTCCTGATCCGGCGTCGGAGCCCTCACTCCTGATCGCCCGGCTGCTCAGCGGCGGCGCGGGTCTGTCGCTCGCCGGGCTGGTGGCGCAGACCCGCGGCCATCCCGACGAGAGCCGGATGTTCTTCGACCAGTCCCGGACCCTGGCCCGGCACTCGCATCTGCTGCACTCGACCTGCCTGGCGGACGCGACCCAAGGCGTCGCGCTCCAGCTTGCGGGTGACGCCGCAGGGACCCAGCAGCTGGCGGAAGACACCATGGCGCTCGCCGTGCAGCTGGGCACCGATCTGGTGGTTCGTCTGGGGGCAGGCGCTGCTCGGCTGGTCGCTTGCGGTGCAGGGGAACCCGGAGGAGGGGCTGGCCGTGGTGGAGGAGGCGATCTCGACGAACGCGGACGTCCGTCAGCTGCTGCCGTACTTCAACACGCTGGCGGCGTCGGCCGAGCTGCTGGCCGGCCGGGCAGACGCGGCGCTGACCCGCTTGCGCACCGCGGCCGCGATGGCGGAGGAGACCGGTGAACGGTTCTTCCTGCCGTACGTGCACCGGGTGACCGTCGACGCTCTGCTGGCGAGCGGCGCTGACGAGGAGGAGGTCACTCTGCACCGGCGGATCGCCCTGGACCTGGCCACCGAGCAGGGCCAGCAGCTGTTCGCGGACCAGGTCGCCGGTGCCTACTGAGTCGCCGACGTACTGTCCGCCGGGCTTGCGGGTGGCGGGTCCGGCTGCGATCGCGTACGGCATCGCCTCGCTGCTCGCGGCGACGCTGGAGGCGATCGTCGTGGACTTCTCGATCGTCTCGCCGGCGGACCTGGTCGCCGACGTCACCACGCTGGAGGTGCCGTGGCAGCTGGCCCAGCTGCTGTTCATCGTCCAGCAGCCACTGCTGGTCTTCGTCGTCCTGGGCGTCTGGGGGCTGACCCCGACCGGCCCTCGGGTGCCGCTGATCTTCGGGACGGCGATGCTCGCGGTCTCGGGTCTGCTCTTCGGGCTGAGCGGGCTCTTCCACGGGGTCTACGGCGGATACGTCTCGTCGCTGGCGAAGCTGACCGGCGAGGAGCGGATGGAAGCCGAGCGGCTGTACGAGACCCTGCACGGGCTGGGCGACACCAGCTACTACCTGGCGATCGCGGCCACGGCGACGGCGATGATCGCCTGGCTGCCGGTGATGAGGCGCAGCTCTGTCTCGGCGGGTGGGGTTCTTCCGAGGGGGCTGCGGTGGCTGGCCGCGGTAGCGGTGTTCTTCCAGCTGGTCGAGTTCGGCTACTTCCTGCTCCCCGGGCTCGCCCTCACCGCCCCGGTCGGCATCGCCTGCCAGGCCGCCTGGTTCATCTGGCTGGGCCTGATCCTCCGCCGCGCCGCCTCACTCACCACCGCCCGCTGACTCACCCCCGCCGCCTCACCCACCACCGCCCGCTGACTCACCCCGCGCCCACTTCGCACCCCATCCGCAACTCTGCACTCTGTGTGCGGCTCTGCACCCTCCACACGGAGTGCAAAGCCGAACAGAGGGTGCAAGGTTTCGGTTGGGGGTGCGAGGTGGGACCGTGCGGCGGCGTCCACAGGCTCCAGTCGGAAAATAGTTATCCACAGATTCTGTGGATAACTCCTGACGACGGCCTACCGGGCCTTGCGGAGGCGATTGGCTTGCGCTATGCCCGACATCGCCCTGCATGCGGAACTGATCGCTCGTGGATTCACTGCCACCGAGATCGCCCGACTGGTCCGTGACGAACGACTCGCCAAGCTGCGCCGAGGCGCGTACGCGCTTCCCCTCCCGCCCGACTCCACACCGTCGGTGCGGCACCGGGCCCTGATCTCCGCGGCCGTCCTGCAGGTCTCCGACCATGCGGTGGTCAGCCACGTCTCCGCGGCGATCCTGCACGGGCTGCCGACCTGGAACGATCAGCTCGACCGCGTCCACATCACTCGAGACCGGGCGGGCGGCGGTCGGATCAAGCAGGATCTGCGGGTGCATGGGACCCGGCTCGCCGCGTCCGAGACGACTGTCGTCGACGGGCTGCCCGTGACGACCCTCGCCCGGACCGTCCTCGACCTCGCCTGCGCCGGCGCGCTCGAACGGGCCGTCGCGGTCGGTGACGCGGCGCTCCGGCTCGGCATGCCACCCGAAGACCTCGTACGCCTCGTCGACGAAGCGAAGGGGCGGCACGGCGCTGCCCGCGCGCGGCAGACCGCGGCGCTGATCGACGCCGCGGCCGAGAGCCCCGGCGAGTCCGTCAGCCGGGTCCGGTTCAGGCGCTGGGGTCTGCCGATCCCCGTTCTGCAGTACGTCGTCCGCGACGTCCGCGGGACGTTCGTCGCGCGCGGCGACATGGGCTGGCCCGAGCTGGGCACGATCGGGGAGTTCGACGGCGACGCGAAGTACGGGCCGGAGTTCCTCAGGCCTGGTCAGACCGCCCAACAGGCGATCCTCGACGAAAAGCGCCGCGAGGACCGGATCCGAGAGCTCGGCTGGCAGGTGGTCCGCTGGTCCTGGGCCGATCTCGCGCGTCAGCAGGAGCTGACCGACCGACTCCGAGCCGCCTTCCGACGAGGCCGGAACCTCGCCGCCTGACGGCCCGCCGTCCTGCCCACCAGACTTTGCACCCCTGTGCGCGGTTTGCACCCGGTACAGGGAGTGCAAACCCGCACAGAGGGTGCAAAGTTCCCGGGGGCCGGGGGAAAGCGGGCGGGCTCAGAGGATCCGGGTCAGGAAGTCCAGCATGGTCCGGATCAGCAGCAGCCGGGAGTCGGCCCGCCGGTACTCGTGGCCCTCACCGGGCAGCTCCAGGTACGACACCGGCCGGTTCAGGGCGCGCAGGGCGGCGACGATCTGGTGCGCCTCACCGATCGGTACGTTCGTGTCCAGCTCGCCGTGCACGACCAGCAGCGGCACGTTGATGTTCACCGCGAAGCGGAGCGGCGAGATGGCCCGGAGCAGGGTCCGATCGCGCTTCGGGTCGCCGTACTTGCTGACCGCCGCAGCGGCGATCCACGGCTCGGTGTCCCGGTAGAACGTCAGCAGGTCCGACATCCCGCAGATGTCCACCCCGGCCGCGAACATCCCCGGCGTGAACGCCAGCGAGGCCAGCGTCAGATAACCGCCGTACGAACGCCCGGTCACCGCCAGCCGTCGCGGGTCCGCAACTCCCGCGCCGATCAGCCACTGCGCGCAGGCGATCACGTCGTCGAACGCGTCCCGGCGACCGTTGACGTCGTCGGCCCGGACGAACGTACGTCCGAAACCCGACGAGCCCCGGATGTTCGGCGCGAACACCGCGATCCCGGCCGCCAGCATCGCCTGGTGCTGCGGGTGGTACGTCGGCCGCTCCTGCGCTTCGGGGCCGCCGTGCAGCGAGAGCATCGCCGGTCCCGGCTCCGTCCGACCGGGCACCCGGTACAGCCAGCCGGACAGCTCCAGCCCGTCCCGGGCCGGGAAGGTGACCAGCTCCGGCTCCACCAAGCCGTCCGGCAGCGGCACGGGGGACCGCGCGGTGGCCGCCGACCAGGTGTCCGTCGCCACGTCCAGCGACCACACCTGGCGCGGCCGGTCCGGACCCTCTACCGCTACCACGACCCGGGAGCCGTCCCGGCTGAGCAGCGCCCCGGTGACGACCTGGCCCGGCAGCTCGGGCAGGGTCCGCCGCGAATCCGTCCGGGTGTCGTACAACTCCACCTCGCTGCGGCCGCCGGTCACGTTCCAGACCAGCAGCAGCAGGTGCCCGGCGTCGTCGGCGTCCAACCCCTCCAGCTCGGCGTCCTCGCGCGGCGCCAGGACGCCCGACTGGCCGCGCCAGCCGTTCGAGCCGAGCGGCAGCGCCACACACTGCTTGCGGGGCAGCGCCGCATCGGTCGCAAGATAGGCGATCAGCGGACCCCCGCCGCTGCGTGCCTGGGCATCGGGGGCCGGCCGGATGATCGCCCGCTCCGTGTCGCCGATGGCCGGGTAGGGCAGCAACGGATGATCGGCGTCGGCGTCCCGGTCCACCACCACACAGAACTGCTTCGAGCGCTGCCCGTCCCGCAGGATCACCAGATCCTCGTCGACCGACATGTCCAGCACGTGGATCAGCTCACCGGTCGCCAGCGGGGTCAGCTCGCCGGTTGCCGGATTGGCCAGGAACGCGTCCGTCCCACCCTCCTCGCGCGGCAAGCAGACCGAGACCCGGTGCCCGGACCGGGTCCACGGCCCCAGCTCCGCGTGCACGTCCGTCGAGCCCGCGATCCGCCGCGCGTCGGTGCCGTCGGGCCGCACCACCCAGACCTGGGTACGCACCCCGCCCCCGGTCGCCACCGCTGCCGCCAGCCAGGCCCCGTCGGCCGACCAGTTGATCGACACCACCGGGTCCGGCGACATCACGATCCGGCGAGGTTCCGCGGTGTGATCGGAGCCCGGCGCCAGACCGAGATCCTGGACATAGATCTCCGGCGCTCCGGACCGGTCGCTGATGAACGCCAGACACTCCGCGTCGGGGGACAGCGTCGGACCCCAGCTGCCCCATGCACCGACCAGTCGTTCAGCAAGGGCTCCGGCCGTCGGTGACGTCGGTCGGGGCCGCCGTCACCGAATGCCCTGATCCTGCAACCACATCTCCAGCAGGCCGAGCTGCCACAGGGCGTTGGACCCGAGCTGAGTCCGGGTGGTGTTCGGGTCGGCGAGCATGGCCTCGACCGTAGCGGGTACGAAGAGTCCCCGGGCTTTCGCGGAAGGATCGGTCAGCGCGTCGCGCACCCGGGTGAGGTACGGCCCCTCCAGCTGCCGGATCGCCGGCACCGGGAAGTACCCCTTGGTCCGGTCGATCACCGCGTCCGGAATCAACCCGCGGCTGGCCCGCTTCAGGACGCCCTTGCCGCCGTCGGCCAGCTTCAGCTCCGGCGGGATGGTGCCGGCGAACTCGACCAGTTCGTGGTCGAGGAACGGCACCCGGCCCTCCAGCCCCCACGCCATCGTCATGTTGTCGACGCGTTTGACCGGGTCGTCGACCAGCATGATCGTCGTGTCGTTGCGCAGCGCCGCGTCCACCGCGGTCGCCGCTCCCGGCCGGCCGAACCGCTCCGCGATGAAGGTGGTCGGCGCGTCCGAATCGATCAGCCAGTCCGGCTGCAGCAGCCCCGACATCGCCGACCAGCGGCGGTCGAAGAACACCCGCGAGTACGCCTCCACCGCGTCCTCCCGTGAGACGCCGACCAGCGGCGGATACCAGTCGTACCCGCCGAGCACCTCGTCCGCGCCCTGCCCGGACTGGACGACCTTGATCGACTTCGCGACCTCCTCGCTGAGCAGGTAGAACGCCACGCAGTCGTGGCTGACCATCGGCTCGCTCATCGCCTTGATCGCGGCATCGATGCCCGGCAACAGCTTCGAGCTCTCGATCGGGATCTGGTGGTGATCGGTGTCGAACTCGCGCGCCACCAGCGAGGAGTAGGAGAACTCGTCGCCGGACTCCCCGCCCGCGGACTCGAAACCGATCGAGAACGTCTGCAGCCCGTGCTGGCCCGCCTCGGCCAGCAGCGCGACGACCAGCGAGGAGTCGATGCCGCCGGACAGCAGCACCCCGACCGGTACGTCGGCCACCATCCGGCGCTCGACCGCGGTCCGCAGCTTCGAGATCAGCGCGTCCTCCCAGTCCCGCTCGGACCAGTCCGCGCGCGACGGGTCCCGGGAGAAGCGCGGCTCCCAGTAGAGGCGATCCCGGTACGATCCGTCCGGCTCGACCAACCGGAGCGTCGCCGGCGGCAGCTTGCGGACGCCGTTCAGGATCGTCCGTGGCGCCGGTACGACCGAGTGGAAGCTCATGTAGTAGGCGAGCGCCACCCGGTCGATCGAGGTGTCCGTGCCGCCCGCCGCCAGCAGCGTCGGCAGCGTCGAGGCGAACCGGAGGCGCTCGTCGGTGTGGTCGACGTACAACGGCTTGATGCCCAGCCGGTCCCGGCCAAGGATCACCCGGCCGGAGACGTGCTCGACGATCGCGAACGCGAACATGCCGAGGAAGTGGTCGACGAAGTTCATCCCCCAGTGGGCGTACGCCTTGCCGATCACCTCGGTGTCGGAGGTGGAGAAGAACCGGTAGCCGGCACTCTCCAGCTCCGCCCGCAGATCCTTGTAGTTGTAGATGCAGCCGTTGAACGCGACGCTCAGCCCGATCTGGGAGTCGACCATCGGCTGCGAGCCGGCGGCGCTGAGGTCGATGATCGACAGTCGGCGGTGGCCGAGGGCGATCGGGCCCCGCTGCCAGACCCCGGAGGAGTCCGGGCCGCGCGGGACCATGCAGTCGCACATCCGGCCAAGCGCTGCGACGTCCGCCGCCCGCCCGTCGAACCGGATCTCGCCGGCCAATCCACACATGCCGCTGGGTCTCCTCTGTCGGTGGTGGGGTCAGGTCTCGTGGGTGACGATCCAGGTGTCCTTCGCCCCGCCGCCCCGCGAGGAGTTGACGACCAGACTGCCCTCCGGCGCGACCCGGGTCAGCGCCAGGGGGGCCAGTTCACAGTCGTCGGGCTCGGTACCGCGGACGTACACGAAGGCTCGCAGGTCCACCCGGCGCGGCTGCAGCCGACCCTCGACGAACGTCGGATGGGATGACAGCGCAACCACCTCCTGGGCGACCCAGGCGTCCGGGTCGGCCGCGATCTCGGCCCGCCGGGCCGACACCTCCGCGGCGCTCGCGTCCGGACCGATCAGCACACCCGCACCGCCGTGCCCGTCGACCGGCTTGGTGACCACCTCGCCGATCCGCTCGAGCACGACCCGGCGTTCGGCGCTGTCCACCGTGCGATACGTCGGGACCGACTCCAGCAGCGGCCGTTCGTCCAGGTAGTAGCCGATGAACTCGCCGATGTACGGGTACATCGCCTTGTCGTCGGCGATCCCGTTGCCGGGCGCGTTCGCGAGCACCACCCCGCCGGCCGCGGCGACCTCGAAGATCTGCGCCCCGATCGCTCGACCGGAGCCGTCGCAGGTGTCGACCAGCTCGTCGTCCAGCCGGAGATACAGGGCGTCGATCCGCTGATCGCCCGGCACCCGGACCACCGCGCCGTCTCGGACCTCCAGGTCTGCCGGCTGCACCAGCAGCAGTCCGGCCCGTTCGGCCAGGGTGCGGTGCTCGTACCAGGCGGAGGAGTCCGGGCCGCTGCTGAAGAGGGCCGCGACCCCGGTCGCCGTCTCGGCTGCGGCGTTGGCCAGCAGCGTCGACCGGATCATCGCCAGCGCGTCGGCCGGATCGAGCAGTCCGGTCGGCCGAGGGAGCTCGGGCAGGATGTCGTCGATCAGGTCCCTGATGGCGATGGCGTACGCCGCCCCGCTCGGGTTCCGGACGTTGTCCTCCAGCACCCGCCAGCCGCCGAACTCGTTGCGGACCAGGTCGAACCCCATGATCGGCGCCCGGACGGTGTCGGCCGGCAACCGCTTCGCCTCGTCCCGCCAGCCGAGCGAGCCGACCACCCGATCTGGCGGCAGGACGCCGTCGGCCAGCAGCCGCTGCTCGCCGTAGCAGTCCCGCAGGAACGCCTCGAGCGCCCGGGCCCGCTGGATCAGCCCCTCGGAGAGGGCGGCCCATTCGTGCGGGTTGATGATCCGCGGCATCAGGTCGACGGCGAAATCCTGCTGGGAGCCCTCGACGCCGAATGTGACCCCGTGGTCGGCGATCCACTCGTCTCTGGCCTGCTCGCAGCGGTGGATGTCGTCGATCCCCATCGCGCGGTACGCCTCGACCAGGTCGGCGTAGACCGGCCTGGTGTGTCCGCCGAGACCGACGGCCTCGTCGCCCGCCCGAATCCGGTACGTCCTCAGCACCGGCGCGTCCGGGACCACCCCGCCGCTGTCGCCCTCGGTCTCGTTCACGACGAATTCGACGACGTCCTCCAGCCGGCCGCGTTCGGCGAACGCCGCCCGTTGCCGGTCGGCGGAGTTGCCGCGGGCCAGGATGGCCTCGGTCAGCGCCGACACCTGCTCGTAGTCGCCGAGCCGGCGCAGCTGCGGGGTCAGCCGCTCGACCAGCGACTGGACCGCGATCGCGGCCGGGATCGGCCGCGGATGGCGGGAGTGGTCGAGTAGGTCGCCGGACAAGCCGCCGCGGGCGGCCCGCCAGATCGCCGCCCGGTGGATCGGCGGCGGCACCGGCGCGAACGGCCGACCGGCCGCGATCTCGTGCTCGGCGGCGGCCACCAGCCCCCGGAACAGGCCGGCCACCAAGACGGCGTCGTCGACGACCGGACAGGCGTCGCAGACCCGCAGCTCGAGGGTCGGCGCGTGGGAGGACGGCCGGACGTCGAAATAGGCCATCTTGGCGTCCGCGATCACCCCGGTGTTGATCAGGTCGGCGACCAGGCGGTCGTACTCGGCGGCAGAGCGCAGTGTGCCGGTCGCGCCGGCGGTCGGCCAGCGCTGCCAGATGATCGTCCGGATGCTGGCGTACCCGGTGTCGGAGCCGTTCCAGAACGGCGAGCTGGCCGCCAGGGCGAGCAAGATCGGCAGGTCTCGGGCGATCCGCTGGGTGATCTCCACCGCGAGGTCACGGTCGGAGACGCCGACGTGGATCTGCAGCCCGCAGATCAGCTGCTCGTCGACCAGCATCCGGTACTGCTCCTGCATCCGCCCGTACCGGCCGGTGGTGGTCAGCTCGAAGTCGGAGAACACCGACCGTGGGGCGGTGCCGACAGCGGCGATGCCGAGTCCCTCCGGCCGGGCCACCTCGACCAGGCCGTGGCGCAGCCGGAGCAACTCGGCACGCAGCCCGTCGAGAGTGTCGACGACGTCGGTATTGGTCTCCACCGTGGTCCGCTGGATCTCCGCGGAGTAGTTGTCACCCGGCAGCTTGGACAACAGCTGCGGCGCCCGGGCGGACAGCTCGCCGCTCTCGAGGTCGATGAGGTGCAACTCCTCCTCGGCCCCCAGCGTCAATTCGGCCCCAGCCGATTCGACTCCGCTCAGTTCGGCACTCATCCTCAACCACCCTAACCACGTGCTGTTACGAGCAGGTGACCGGAACTACCCCTGTGCCGGACCGGTCAGACGTGCAGATCGCCTCACACGTGCAGATCAGTCGCATGCAGGATGTCGACCGCCGCGGGTTCGCCGATGATCTCGACATCGGCCACCGACGTACGTCCCTGGGAGAAGAGCAGCAGCTCGGACGCGCTGCCGACCAGGGTGACGATGGAGGGACCCGAGCCGTGCCGGATGGTCTGCGGTTCGGGCGTCGCCGCCGGGCGGCGTTCCAGCACGATGGCCACCTGGGCCCGGCGGAAGAGGAAGCGCGCCAGCACCTTCAGCCGACTCCAGATCAGGTCCTCGATCTCCGGCTCGAGCTCGCGCGGCGCTCCGGACTGATCGCCCGCCCGACGTACGTCTTCGTGGTGGATGAAGAACTCCAGGCTGTTCGCCGCCGCGTCGACGCCGGGGATCGAGAACGGGGACAGCAATCGGGGACCGACTCGCAGCTTGTCCACCAGCTCGGCGTACGTCCAGCGCTGCTTCGTCGCGGCCGCTCGCCGGTCGTGCCAGCCGTTCAGCGGCTTGATCAGGATCGCGGCGTTCGCCAGCGGGTCGTTCTCCCGGATCCACAGATGGAGCGCGAGGTCGTAGGTCTGCCAGCCCTCGCACAGCGTCGGATGCTCCGGCCCGACCTCGTCGAACAGATCGCACAACTGGGCGCGCTCGCTGGTCGCCAAGGTCTTCGCCGGGGAGGTCACGACCATCGATGCTAGCTGTGTTGTCTGCTCCGCTCGGGCAAGCCCTCGCTTCGCGCTCCGCTGCGCTCCAAGCCCGCTCGTTCGTCGGTTCTCGTGAAACGAAATGCGTGTTTCACGACAACCTCCTGCACTCGCGGGCGCGCAGCGTCGTCGATCGCTGAGTCCGTGCCCTGAGCCTGTCAGAGGCATCCGGCTGAGTGCCAGCCTCGTCGGAGTACGTGCCCTGAGTCTGGCGAAGGGCAGCTCAGCCGCCGAGTTCGGCCAGCCGGCGCTCGACGAATCGGCGCTCGGCGTCGCCGTCGATCACCGCCAGCGCCTCCCGGTACGCCGCCACCGCCTCGGTTGTCCGCCCGGCCCGGCGCAGCAGGTCGGCCCGGACCGCCGGCAGATAGCGGTAGCCGGCCAGCCGGGGGTCGGCGGCCACCTCCGCCAGGACCGCCAGCCCGGCGTCCGGCCCGTCGGCGAAGCCGACCGCGACCGCCCGGTTCAGCGCGGCGACGGGGGAGGGCTGCACCCGGAGCAGCTCGTCGTACGTCGCCACCACCGCCGGCCAGTCGGTGTCGGCCGCCGTTGCCGGAGTGGTGTGCAGAGCCGCGATCTCGGCCTGCAGCACGTACGGCCCGGGCCGGTCACTGCCGCCCGTCCGGACCCGAGCCTCGCGAAGCGCCGCCAGCCCGGACGCGATCAACGCCCGGTCCCAGTGGGTCCGGTCCTGCTCCTCCATCGGCACCAGGTCGCCGTGCTCGTCGATCCGGGCCGGCCGCCGTGCGTGCTGCAGCTGGAGCAGCGCCGACAGCGCATGGGTCTCCGGGTCGTCCGGCAGCAGCCGGCTGACCAGGACGGCGAGCTCGATCGCCTCCCGGGCCAGGTCGGGATCGTCGGCGGCGGCGCCCTCGGATGCCGCGTACCCCTCGTTGAACAGGAGATACAGCACCGCCAGCACCGCGGACGTACGTTCGGCCAGCCGGTGCGGTGGAGGCGCCGCGAAGCCGATCCCGGCGTGCGCGATCTTGTTCCGGGTGCGTAGCAGCCGCTGACCCATGGTCGCCTCGGAGACCAGGAATGCGCGGGCGACCTGCCGGGTCGACATCCCGGTCACGGTCTTGCAGGTCAGCGCCACCCGACCGGCGAGTGGGAGCGCGGGATGACAGCAGGTGAACAGCAGCACGAGGCGGTCGTCGAGAACCGCGCCGCCTGGCCCGATCAGCACATCGCCGGTCGGCTCCGGACCCGGCCCTTCGTTGTTCATCGCCGCGACCTCCCTGAGCTTGCCTGCCTCCACCTGCCGGCGACGGATCAGATCGAGGGCCCGCCGATGGGCGGTCGTGGTCAGCCAGGCGGCCGGGTTGTCAGGGATCCCGTCAACGGGCCAGCGGGCGAGCGCACGCTCGATCGCGTCCTGGACACAGTCCTCCGCGAGCTCCCAGTCCCCGGTCCGCCGGATCAGCCCGGCCACGATCTGCAATCGCTCGGCGGCGAGGGCGGCGGTCAACGCCGTCTCGGTCGGCATCGGGCCGACCGCCGCCCCATCCTCTCCCACGCGTCCGGTCAGTCCTCGAACGGCCAGATCGGCCGGAGCTCCAACCGTCCGCGGCGGGCCATCGGGTGGGCCGCGGCGATCTCGATCGCCTGGTCGAGGCTGTCGCACTCCAGCAGGTCGAAGCCGACGATCCACTCCTTGCTCTCGGCGAAGGGGCCGTCGGTGACCAGCAGCTCGCCGTTGCGGACCCGTACCGTGGTGGCGTCCTCGAGCGGCCGCAGCCGATCGCCCAGCAGCCAGATGCCACGCGCTTGATTGCCGTCGACCCACTTCTCGATATCGGGCTCGGGTGCGGGATCGGTGTCCGGCTCGCTGTCGGTCGCGACGAACATCAGGTACTTCATCTCGGCTCCTTCTCGTGTCCGCCTCCGCCTCTCGGAGACTCTGACACTGCCACGACGAACCGGCCGGCCCGAATCCGACATCGGATCAGGGATGGTCGAGATGAAGCCCGGCCGGCGCCCGCATATGCCAGGCATCGGTGACCAGTTCGGTCAGCCGGTCGAGGTCCAGCGCCGCCAGCCGCACCATGACCAGCGGAGACCAGTCGTACGCCGGCGTCGTGAAGAAGACGTCCGGTTCGCTGAGCAGGAGCGCCTGCTTTTCCGCCTCGTCGCCGACGTAGAGCACGGCGATGTCGGTCCTGATCGTCCGGCGCCGGCCGGGAACGTACTCGGGATAGGACCAGACGAACCCGTGGCCACCGATCCGGAAGTCGAAGCCGTCGCTGTCGATCTCGACCGCGTACGGCAGGCTGCGCGCGATCCGGCGTACGTCGTCCGCGTCGACCATCGGGCCACCCCCTCCGGACAAGTGTGGACGGCACGGACCGCGTCGCGAGAACCGGTTCGCCATCCGCGCGGCGGCCGGGAACAATGGCGCCGTGACTCCGGCCGACACCCTCGAACCCGCCGTCGCGGACCTGCTCAAGCGCGACAGCGCCGGCCTGGTCACCGCGGTGATCCAGCAGTACGACACCGGCGAGGTGCTGATGGTGGGCTGGATGAACGACGCGGCGTTGCAGGCCACCCTGACCACGGGGCGGACCACGTTCTGGTCCCGCAGCCGCCAGGAGCTGTGGGTGAAGGGGGAAACCAGCGGCCACCGGCAGTGGGTTCGCGAGGTGCGGCTGGACTGCGACGGCGACACCGTGCTGGTGCAGGTCGACCAGGAAGGCGCGGCCTGCCACACCGGCGACCGGACCTGCTTCGATGCCCGGGTGCTGCTGCCGAGCCGGGAGACGACCGCATGATCGGCCGGCTGACCCCCGGCCCGGACGAGTTCCGTGAGCTGGCCAAGACCCACCGGGTGATCCCGGTCTACCGGCGGCTGCTGGCCGACGCCGAGACGCCGATCAGCCTCTATCTCAAGCTGGCCGCGAACCGCTCCGGCACCTTCTTGCTGGAGTCCGCCGAGCAGGGCGTCTGGTCGCGGTACTCCTTCGTCGGCGTCCGTTCCGCGGCCGTCCTGACCGAGGTCGACGGCAAGGTCGCCTGGCAGGGCAAGGTGCCGGCCGGGTTGCCGACCGAGGGCGATCCGCTGGAGGCTCTCCGCGAGACCCTGGAGATCCTCCGGACCCCGCACGGCGAAGGCCTGCCCCCGCTGGTGTCGGGGATGGTCGGCTATCTGGGGTACGACGTGGTCCGCCGGCTGGAGCGACTGCCCGACGCCAATCCCAAGGACATCGACATCCCGGAGCTGGCGTTCCTGCTGGCCTCCGACCTGGTCGTGCTGGACCACTACGACCGCGAGGTCTGGGTGGTGGCGAACGTCTACAACTGGGACGCCAGCGACGACCGGGTCGACGAGGCGTACGCCGACGGCGTGGCCCGGGTCGAGGCAATGACCACCAAGCTGGCCGGGCCGACACCGTCAGCGGTGGTCGGCGCCGACTTCACCCAGACCCTGCCGGTCCGCCGGCAGCGGACGCCCGAGCAGTTCCAGGCCGCCGTCTCGGCCGCGGTGGAGGAGATCCGGGCCGGCGAGGCGTTCCAGATCGTGGTCAGCCAGCGGTTCGAGGTGGACACCACGGCCGACGCGCTGGACGTCTACCGGGTGCTGCGGCTGCTGAACCCGAGCCCGTACATGTATCTGCTCCGGCTGACCGATGCCGCCGGCGTGCCGTTCGACATCGTCGGCTCGTCCCCGGAGGCCCTGGTCACCGTCAAGGGGGAGACCGCGGTCACCCACCCGATCGCCGGTTCCAAGCCCCGAGGCGCGACGCCCCAGGAGGACGCGGCGCTGGAGGCCGAGCTGATCGCCGATCCGAAGGAGCGGGCCGAGCACGTGATGCTCGTCGACCTCGGCCGCAACGACCTCGGCCGGGTCTGCCGGCCGGGCACGGTCTCGGTGGTCGAGTTCATGGAGGTACGTCGGTACAGCCACATCATGCATCTGGAGTCCACGGTCACCGGCCAGCTCGCGGACGGCCGGACCGGGCTGGACGCGATCCTCGCCGCGTTCCCGGCCGGCACCCTGTCCGGCGCCCCGAAGGTCCGGGCGATGGAGATCATCGACGGCCTCGAGGTGTCCCGCCGGGCGCTGTACGGCGGCGCGGTCGGTTACTTCGGCTTCGGCGGCGACGCTGACGCGGCGATCGCCATCCGGACCGCGGTGCTCCGCAACGGCACCGCGTACGTCCAGGCCGGCGGCGGCATCGTCGCCGACTCCCAGCCGGCAGCCGAGGACCAGGAATCGCAGAACAAGGCCGCCGCGGTGATCCGCGCGATCGCCGTGGCTCAGACCTTCGAGCCCGCCGGATGAGCGAGCCGGGTCCGACGGCGCAACCTGTCGCCACGCGGCCCGGCGCGCGCAGCCGGGCACTCGCGTTCGCCGGCCTGATGCTGGCCGGGCGGCCTCGGGCTGGTCGCCGGCAGCCAGGCCTGGTGGCGGGCCAGCGGCGGCGGGACCAGCGTCAGTTTCACCGGGAATCAGGCCAGCGGCGGCCTGACCTGGGCCTTGCCAGCGGTGCTGCTGGCGGGTGTCCTGCTGGCCCTCGTGCTCCGTACGCGGGGGCGTCAGGTGGTCGGCGGACTGCTGGCCCTGATCGGCCTCGGCATGGTCGTCACCGGAGTTCTCCGACAGCGACCGACCAGCCAGGGCGTGCTCGACCGGCTGGCCCAGGTCACCCTGGCCGACAGCTTCGCGCTGACGGCCACGGCCTGGCCCTGGATCTATGCCGTCGCCGGGGTGATCGGGACCGTCGCCGCGCTCACCATGTTGCTCCGGGCGGCCGGCTGGCCGGCGAGGACCGCCCGATTCGACCGCGCCGCCACACCCACCGAGGTGGACCTGGCCGACGATCCGGCGAGCGCCTGGAAGGCCCTGGACGCCGGCATCGATCCGACCGCGGACTCGCCGCACCCCGATGTGCAATCCGATTCCCCAGGGGACACAATGGGTCCGCAGGGAGCAACAGACACCCGCCGCGAGCCGTCCGGATAGGCCTTTCGGGCCGGAGTGTGGCGCTGGACGAAGGACGCCATGGCATCGACACCCTCGACCGGGGCCCGTACGGCCACCGGCCAGCAGCCGGTGAAGCATGTCCATCACGGACGGACGCCGGCCTCGTGGGCCGGGTCGCTGATCGCCCTGCTCGGCTTCCTCGTCGGCGGCATCGGGTTCGTGATCCCGCCGCACCCGAACTGGGTCGTCGTGATCATCGGAGCGGTGATCTTGGTGATCGCGATGATCGCCACGCTCGTGCTGCGCAAGCTCGGCTACGGCGCCGACTGATCGAAGGCGGGTAGCACCGGTGGGCGTCCTCGACGAGATCGTCGCAGGAGTACGTGAGGACCTGGCGGTCCGGCAGGCCCGGGTGAGTTTGGACCGGCTGAAGCAGCGGGTCGTCCAGGTCGAGCCGGCCATCGACCCGATGCCGCGGTTCTCCGGTCCCGGCGTCGCGGTGATCGCCGAGGTGAAGCGGTCCAGCCCGAGCAAGGGCGAGCTGGCCCCGATCGACGACCCGGCCGCCTTGGCTGCGGAGTACGAGGGCGGTGGCGCGGCTGCCATCTCGGTACTCACCGAGGGCCGCCGGTTCGGCGGCTCACTGGAGGACCTGGTCAGCGTCCGACTCGCGGTGTCGGTGCCGGTGCTGCGCAAGGACTTCGTCGTCACCGCGTACCAGCTGTTCGAGGCCCGCGCCGCCGGTGCCGATCTGGTGCTGCTGATCGTCGCGGCGCTGTCGGATCACGAGCTGGTCTGCCTGATCGAGCGGGCCCAGTCGATCGGGCTGACCCCGCTGGTCGAGGTGCACACCGCCGAAGAGGTCAGCCGCGCGGTCGCCGCCGGGGCCCGGTTGATCGGCGTGAACGCCCGGAACCTGCAGACCCTCGAGGTCGACCCGACCACGTTCGCGAAGCTCGCCCCGCAGATCCCGGACGGCATCATCCGGATCGCCGAGTCTGGCGTACGCGGTCCCGCACGACGTGATCGAGCTCGCCCGGGCCGGCGCCGACGTGGTGCTGGTCGGCGAGGCCCTGGTCACCGGCCGCGACCCCCGGGCCGGCGTCGCCGACCTCGTCGCCGCCGGTGCCCACCCCGCGATCCACAAGGGTTGATCGCGCGAATCTGATTGCTGCGGGTTCGATCGCTGCCGCTCGGGCAAGCCCTCGTTCCGCGCTCCGCTGCGCTTCAGGCCCGGTCGTTCGTCGGTTCTCGTGAAACGGAAAGGCGTGTTTCACGAGAACCTCCTGCACTCGCGGGCGCGCAGCGTCGGGGTCGTCCCGTACGCCTGCCCGGCGACCGTCCGCTCGCGTCTTCGCACCCCAGGGCGAACGGCGGCCGTCGGCGGGGGCCAGTCCACCGGAGGCAAACCGGAGGCGACCGGCGGGTGCCAGCGACTAGTCTCGACCGCGACCCCGTCACCGACGAACGGAAGCTCTGCCGTGTCCCAGACCAGCACGCCGATCCCGACCGCGGGGCTGCCCGACGCGAGCGGCCACTTCGAGGAGTTCGGCGGCCGGTTCGTGCCAGAGGCGCTGGTGGCGGCACTGCTCCAGCTCGAGCAGGCCTACCGCGATGCGCAGGCCGATCCCACCTTCTCCGCCGAGCTGAGCGGGCTACTCACCGACTACACCGGACGCCCCAGTCCGATCACCGAGGTGCCCCGGTTCGCCGAGCACGCCCGCCCCGACAAAGGCCCCGCCCCGCGGATCGTGCTCAAGCGCGAGGACCTCAACCACACCGGCTCGCACAAGATCAACAACGTGCTCGGCCAGGCGCTGCTCACCAAGCGGATGGGCAAGACCCGGGTGATCGCGGAGACCGGCGCCGGTCAGCACGGCGTCGCGACCGCGACGGCGGCCGCGCTGTTCGGGCTGGACTGCACGGTGTACATGGGCAAGGTCGACACCGAGCGGCAGGCCCTCAACGTGGCCCGGATGCGGCTGCTCGGCGCTGAGGTGATCGCCGTCGAGTCCGGCACCCAGACGCTCAAGGACGCGATGAACGACGCGATGCGCGACTGGGTCGCCAGTGTCGACAACACCCACTACCTGATCGGTACGGTCGCCGGCCCGCACCCGTTCCCGATGCTGGTCCGCGAGTTCCAGCGGATCATCTCCACCGAGGCCCGGGCCCAGCTCCTGGACCGGTACGGCCGGCTGCCGGAAGCCGTCGCCGCCTGCGTCGGCGGTGGGTCCAACGCGCTCGGCATCTTCGCCGACTTCATCCCGGATGCCGACGTGGCCCTCTACGGCTTCGAGGCCGGCGGCGACGGGCTGGACACCGGCCGCCACGCCGCCACCATCTCCGAGGGCGAGGTCGGCGTGCTGCACGGCATGCGGACGTACGTCTTGATGGACGAGGACGGCCAGACCAAGGAGTCGCACTCGATCTCGGCGGGGCTGGACTATCCCGGCGTCGGGCCGGAGCACTCCTGGCTGGCCCGGACCGGGCGGGCGCACTACGAGCCGATCACCGACGCCGAGGCGATGGAGGCCTTCCGGCTGCTGTCCCGGACCGAGGGCATCGTGCCGGCCATCGAGTCGGCGCACGCGCTGGCCGGCGCGCATCAAGCTCGGCAAGCGGCTGACCCGGACCGGACGGTGAGCCGCCGATCATCCTGACCAGCCTGTCCGGCCGCGGCGACAAGGATGTGGACACCGCGATCCGTACTTCGGTCTGGACACCAAGGGGACGAGTTCGGTCGGGCCGGTGCAGGAGCGGCAAGTGAGCGGGCCGAGCGAGCTGTACCGGCACACCCAGGATCGGCAACAGCGGCCGCGCCTTCGCGGCCGCGAAGGCGGACGGCCGGGGCGCCCTGGTCGGCTTCCTGCACGTCGGCTACCCGAACGTCGAGATCTCGCTGGCCGCTCTGCGGGCACTGACCGGAGAGGGTGAGTCGCCCGGCGTCGACCTGGTCGAGATCGGCCTGCCCTACAGCGACCCGATGATGGACGGCCCAACCATCCAGCGAGCGGGCACCAGGGCGCTCGAGCGAGGCGTACGCACCCGCGACGTGTTCCGGGCGGCCGAGACGGTCGCCGGCGCGGGCACCCAGGCCGTCGTGATGACGTACTGGAACCTGATCGAGCACTACGGCCCGGACGCCTTCGCCCGCGACCTGGCCGCGGCAGGCGGCTCGGGCATCATCACCCCCGATCTGACGCCGGACGAGGCCGAGGTCTGGCTGGAGGTCTCCGATCGCCACGGCCTCGACCGGATCTTCCTGGTCTCCCCGTCCTCGACCGACGAGCGGCTCGCCAGCACCCTGGCCGCCTGCCGGGGCTGGGTCTATGCCACCGCCGTGATGGGGGTGACCGGTGCCCGCGCCCAGGTCTCCGATGCGGCGCCGGAGCTGGTCGCCCGGATCCGCACGATCGATCCGGACGTTCGGCGTCGGGGTAGGTCTCGGCGTCTCCAACGGCGCGCAGGCGCTCGAGGTGACCGGCTACGCCGACGCGGCCATCGTCGGATCCGCCCTGGTCAAGACCCTGTTGGACGCCGAGGACGCCGGCACGCCGGACGACCTGTCGGGGCTCCGCGCGGTCGTCGCCGACCTCGCCGCCGGCGTACGTCAGGGAGCCGGTCATGCCGCGGAGTTGGCCCGGTCGTGACAGCCCTCGTACCGTTGTTCATCCCGAGCCCACCGACCGGGATCTGGTACGTCTTCGGGTTCCCGCTCCGCGCCTACGCCCTCTGCATCATCGCCGGGATCGTCGTCGGGATGGTGATCGCCTCGCGGCGCTGGGTCGCCCGCGGCGGCACCTCGGAGAGCCTCGAGATGTGCGTCGTGGCGGCCATTCCGGCCGGCATCGTCGGCGCCCGGCTGTATCACGTGATCACCGACTACGAGCTGTACTTCGGCCCGTCCGCCCCGATGAAACCGATCGACGCGCTGAAGATCTGGCACGGCGGCCTCGGCATCTGGGGCGCGGTGGCCTTCGGTGTGCTCGCCGGCTACCTCGTCGCCCGGCATCGCAAGCTCGCCTTCCCGGCGCTGCTGGACGCGGCCGCCCCGGGAATCGCCGTCGCCCAGGCCATCGGCCGGCTCGGCAACTGGTTCAACCAGGAACTGTTCGGCCGGCCGACCACGCTGCCATGGGGGCTCCAGATCGCCGAGCAGCTACCGCCCGCTCGGCTACGAGCAGTACGCGACCTTCCACCCGACGTTCCTGTACGAGCTGATCTGGTGCCTGCTCATCGCGCTGGCGTCCTCGTGCTGCTGGACCGGCGGTTCCGGCTCGGTCACGGCAAGGTCTTCGCGCTGTACGTCGTCTTCTACACTCTCGGCCGGTTCTGGATCGAGTCGCTACGGATCGACACGGTGAACCACGTCGGTGGCTTCCGGCTGAACAACTACACGTCGCTGATCGTGTTCGTGATTGCGCTGGCCTGGTTCTTGTGGCTCGTCAAGTACCGTCCCGGCCGTGAGGAGATCGTCGAACCGCAACCCGAGACCGGCCCGGAATCGGGTCCTGAGCCGGTCGACGGGGCGGAGGATCCAAACGAGGTGAATCGCGAGACGAGCTCGGAACCGGTCGACGAGCATCCACCCGCCCCTGATCGCCGAAAACCCTGACAGAAGAAACACCGTTCGAAGCAGCCCGTCCGGTCCACTACGCTGTGCGATACGGGACTCGGCCACCGATCGAGCACCGGCCATCCGGTGCCACCGCACCGGAACCGACGTCAGATCGTCACCGACGATGGTGTGATCTGTCCCACAACTGCCTTTCCGCGCAATGTTGCGCCGCGAAAAGCATCGATGGCCGCGCAATTCGTGGCTCCGGTGCCCCCCAACCGCGTTCCCTCGCGCGTCGTCCGGCGACCGTGCTCCATGCCAGGTCAGGCCTGGTTTCGGTGTGGTGTCGGGCCGCTCGGCGTGCGTTAACCTAAGCCAACTCGTGGGCCGCTGGCGTCCCGTGCTCGTGAATGACGACGGGAGTTCTTGATGACGCTCGCTCCTGGCACTCAGTTCGGATCGGCCGCACTGCCGGCACGACAGGGCCTGTACGACCCCGCGTACGAGCACGATGCCTGCGGCGTCGCCTTCGTCGCCACGCTGACCGGCGAACCCAGCCACGACATCGTGGCGAAGGGTCTGGAGGCGCTGCACAACCTCGACCATCGCGGTGCCACCGGTGCCGATCCGAAGACCGGTGACGGCGCCGGCATCCTGCTCCAGGTTCCGGATGCGTTCCTGCGCGCCCAGACCGCATTGGAGCAGCCCGGGTTCGAGCTACCGCGCGCGGGAGCGTACGCCGTGGGCAACGCCTTCCTGCCGACCGACGAGTCGGCCGCCGCGAGCGCCCGGGAGACGATCGAGCGGATCGCCGACGAGGAGAACCTCGCAGTGCTCGGCTGGCGGACCGTGCCGACCGACGACAGCTCGCTGTCCGACGTGACCCGCGGCAACATGCCGTTGTTCCAGCAACTCTTCGTGGCCGGCAAGGGGCAGCCGCTGCAGGGGCTGGCGCTCGAGCGGCGGGCGTACTGCCTGCGGCGGCGGGCCCAGCACGAGGCCGGCGTCTACTTCGCGTCGCTGTCGTGTCGCACCCTGGTCTACAAGGGGATGCTGACCACGGAGCAGCTGGCGCTGGTCTTCCCCGAGCTGGTCGACGACCGGATGGCCAGCGCCCTGGCGGTCGTCCACTCCCGGTTCTCGACGAACACGTTCCCGGCCTGGGAGCTGGCCCACCCGTTCCGGATGATCGCCCACAACGGCGAGATCAACACCGCCAAGGGCAACCGGAACTGGATGCGGGCGCGCGAGGCGTTGCTCAAGTCCGACGTCATTCCCGGCGACCTCGAGCGGTTGTTCCCGATCTGTACGCCGGACGCGTCCGACTCCGCCTCGTTCGACGAGGTCGTCGAGCTGCTGCACCTGGCCGGTCGCTCGCTGCCGCACGCGATGCTGATGATGATCCCGGAGGCTTGGGAGAACAACGCCGTGATGGATCAGCGGCGGAAGGAGTTCTACGCGTTCCACTCCTGCCTGATGGAGCCCTGGGACGGGCCGGCCGGCGTCGTCTTCACCGACGGCACCCAGGTCGGCGCGGTGCTGGACCGCAACGGGCTGCGGCCGGGTCGCTACTGGGTCACCGACGACGGCCTCGTCGTGCTGGCCTCTGAGGCCGGCGTGCTCGACATCCCCCAGGAGAAGGTGGTGGAGAAGGGCCGGCTGCAGCCGGGCCGGATGTTCCTGGCGGATCTGCGTCAGCACCGGCTGATCTCCAACGACGAGATCAAGGACAGCCTGGCCGCCGCCGCGCCCTACGGCGAGTGGCTGCTCGGCGGCCGGTTACTGCTCTCCGACCTGCCCGAGCGCGAGCACGTCGTGCACAGCCACGCCTCGGTGGCCCGCCGGCAGCAGATCTTCGGCTATACCGAGGAGGACCTCCGCCTGATCCTGTCGCCGATGGCCGCGAAGGGCGCCGAGCCGATCGGGTCGATGGGCACCGACACCCCGGTCGCCACGCTGAGCGACAAACCGCGGCTGCTGTTCGACTACTTCTCCCAGCTGTTCGCCCAGGTCACCAACCCGCCGCTGGACGCGATCCGCGAGGAGCTCGTCACCTCGCTCTACAACACCATCGGCCCGGAGTGGAACCTGCTCGACCCGGGTCCGGCCTCGTGCCGTCGGGTGGTGCTGCCCTTCCCGGTGCTCGACAACGACGAGCTGACCAAGATCGTCAAGATCAACCGGGACGGCGACCTGCCGGGCTACGCGACGCACGTCGCCCGGGGTCTGTACGACGTACACGGCGGCGCTGAGGCGCTCGCCGGCAAGTTGGACGAGCTGTGTGCGGAGGTGTCCGAGGCGATCGAGAACGGCGCCCGGACCATCGTGCTGTCCGACCGGCACTCGACCGCCGAGCTCGCGCCGATCCCGACGCTGCTCCTGACCTCGGCGATCCACCATCATCTGGTCCGGGAGAAGACCCGGACCCAGGTCGGTCTGGTGGTCGAGGCGGGCGACGTCCGCGAGGTCCACCACGTCGCGCTGCTGATCGGCTACGGCGCGGCCGGGGTGAACCCGTACCTCGCGATCGAGTCGGTCGAGGACCTGGCTCGGTCACAGGTGTACGTCGACATCGAGCCCGAGAAGGCGATCAGGAACGTCATCAAGTCGCTCGGCAAGGGCGTGCTGAAGGTGATGTCCAAGATGGGCATCTCGACGGTCGCCTCGTACACCGGGGCGCAGATCTTCGAGGCGCTCGGTCTGTCGAGAGAGCTGGTCGATCAGTACTTCACCGGCACGACGAGCAAGCTCGGCGGCATCGGCCTGACCGAGATCGCCGAAGAGGTCAAGCGCCGGCACCTGGTCGCGTACCCGGCGGACGGCATCCCGCTGGCCCACCGCACCCTGCAGGTCGGCGGGGAGTACCAGTGGCGCAGGGAGGGCGAACCGCACCTGTTCGACCCGGAGACCGTGTTCCGGCTGCAGCACTCCACCCGGACCGGCCGCTACGACATCTTCAAGCAGTACACCCGGCACATCGACGACCAGTCCGAGCGGCTGATGACGCTACGCGGTCTGCTCCGGTTCAAGGGCGAGCGGACCCCGATCCCGATCGAGGAGGTCGAGCCGGTCAGCGAGATCGTCAAACGGTTCTCCACCGGCGCGATGAGCTACGGCTCCATCAGCCTGGAGGCGCATCAGACGCTGGCCATCGCGATGAACCGGATCGGCGGCAAGTCCAACACCGGCGAGGGCGGCGAAGACGTCGACCGGCTGCACGACCCGTCCCGTCGCAGCGCGATCAAGCAGGTCGCCTCGGGCCGCTTCGGCGTCACGAGCGACTACCTGACGAACGCTTCCGACATCCAGATCAAGATGGCCCAGGGCGCCAAGCCGGGGGAGGGTGGCCAGCTGCCCGGCCAGAAGGTCTATCCCTGGGTGGCCAAGACCCGGCACTCGACGCCGGGAGTGGGGCTCATCTCGCCGCCGCCCCATCACGACATCTACTCGATCGAGGATCTCAAGCAGCTGATCCACGACCTGAAGTGCGCCAATCCGTCGGCCCGCGTCCACGTGAAGCTGGTCGCCGAGGTCGGGGTCGGCACGGTCGCCGCCGGCGTCTCGAAGGCCAAGGCCGACGTCGTCCTGATCTCCGGCCATGACGGCGGCACCGGAGCGGCTCCCCTCACCTCGCTGAAGCACGCCGGCGGACCGTGGGAGCTCGGCCTGGCCGAGACCCAGCAGACCCTGCTGCTGAACGGACTGCGGGACCGGATCGTGGTCCAGGTCGACGGCCAGCTGAAGACCGGCCGGGACGTGGTGATCGGCGCCCTGCTCGGGGCGGAGGAATTCGGCTTCGCGACCGCACCGCTGGTCGTCTCCGGCTGCATCATGATGCGGGTCTGCCACCTGGACACCTGCCCGGTCGGGGTGGCCACCCAGAACGCGGAGCTGCGCAAGAAGTTCACCGGCAAGCCGGAGTTCGTCGTGAACTTCTTCGAGTTCATCGCCGAGGAGGTCCGTGAGCACCTGGCCGCGCTCGGTTTCCGGACAATGGCCGAGGCGATCGGCCATGCCGAGGTCCTCGACACGGCCACCGCCGAGGCGCACTGGAAGGCGCACGGGCTGGACCTGCGGCCGATCCTGTATCAGCCCGAGCTGCCCGAGGGCGCCGCGCTGCACAACACCACGAAGCAGGACCACGGCATCGAGCTGGCGCTGGATCAGGAGCTGATCGCCCTCTGCAAGCCCGCGCTGGAGACGGGCGACCCGGTCCGCGCGTCGCTGCCCATCCGGAACGTGAACCGGACGGTCGGCACGATCCTCGGTCATGAGGTGACCAAGGCGACCCAGGGCAAGGGCTTCCCGGACGGCACGATCGACATCACGTTCGCCGGGTCGGCGGGGCAGAGCTTCGGCGCGTTCCTGCCGGCCGGGGTGACACTCCGGCTCGAGGGCGACACCAACGACTACTGCGCCAAGGGGTTGTCCGGCGGCCGGATCGTGGTCCGGCCGGACCGGGCGGCCAGCTTCGTGGCCGAGGACAACATCATCGCCGGCAACGTGATCGGGTACGGCGCCACGTCGGGCGAGATCTTCATCCGCGGCATGGTGGGTGAGCGGTTCTGCGTCCGCAACTCCGGCGCGACCGCGGTCGTCGAGGGGTTGGGCGACCACGGCTGCGAGTACATGACCGGTGGGTTGGCCGTGGTGCTCGGGCCCACCGGACGCAATGTCGCGGCCGGGATGTCGGGCGGGACCGCGTACTTCCTCGATCTCGACACCAGCCTGCTGAACACCGAGATGGTGGACGCGCTGGAGCTCTCCCCGGCCGACCAGGACCAGCTGAAGCACCTGGTCAACCGTCACTTCGAGGAGACCGAGTCCGCCGTCGCCGAGCGGCTGCTCGCCGACTGGGGCAGCTCTGTCGGGCGGTTCACCAAGGTGCTCCCGAGGGACTACGCCCGCGTGCTGGCCGCCCGCGACGAGGCCGAGCGCGACGGTCTGGACGAAGCAGAGACGGTTACTCGCATGATGGAAGCGGCCAACGGATGAGCGCGCATCGTCCTTTGCGACCGAAGCGGAGCACCAACCGAACCGAGCGGTGGGCCGGAATGTCGCTCGCCCGGAGCGCGGACGGGCCTGGCGGGAGCCCGAGCCTGCGAGGGCGGATGGTTGCGAACGGCGAGCGACAGTCCGGCCCACCGCGGCACCAGCAGAAGGATGTGCGACGACATGGCTGATCCCAGAGGGTTCATCACCACGCCGCGAGAGGTCGCCGAGCGGCGGCCGGTGCACGAGCGGATCCACGACTGGAAAGAGGTCTATCCCGGTACGCCGGGGCGGGCGCTGCTGCCGATCATCACCAAGCAGGCGGGGCGCTGCATGGATTGCGGCATCCCGTTCTGCCACACCGGCTGCCCGCTCGGGAACCTCATCCCGGAGTGGAACGACCTGGTCTGGCGCAGCGACTGGGACGAGGCGCTCGAGCGGCTGCACGCCACCAACAACTTCCCGGAGTTCACCGGGCGGCTCTGTCCGGCTCCGTGCGAGACGGCCTGCGTGGTCGGCATCAACCGCGACCCGGTGACGATCAAGAACGTCGAGGTCTCGATCATCGACAAGGCCTGGGACGAGCGCCGGGTCGCGCCGCAACCGCCCGAGTGGCACACCGGCAAGACGGTGGCCGTGGTCGGCTCCGGGCCGGCGGGGCTCGCCGCGGCCCAGCAGCTGACCCGGGCCGGGCACACCGTCGCGGTGTTCGAGCGCTCCGAGGAGCCGGGCGGCCTGCTGCGGTTCGGGATCCCCGAGTTCAAGATGGAGAAGTACGTCCTCGATCGCCGGATCCGGCAGATGAAGGACGAGGGCACCAACTTCCGGTGCGGGGTGACCGTCGGGGTGAACCCGACCTGGGCCCAGCTCAAAGAGCGCTACGACGCGGTGGTGATCGCCGTCGGCTCGACCATCGGCCGCGACCTGCCCGTCCCGGGCCGCGAGCTCGAGGGCATCTACCAGGCGATGGACTTTCTCCCGCAGGCCAATCGGGTCGCCCGCGGCAAGAAGATCGAGAACCAGGTCACCGCAAAGGACAAGCACGTGGTGATCATCGGCGGCGGCGACACCGGTGCTGACTGCCTCGGCACCTCCATCCGGCAGGGCGCGAAGACCATCACCCAGCTGGAGATCCTGCCGACCCCGCCCGACGAGCGGCCGGCGAACCAGCCGTGGCCGACGTACCCGATGATCTACCGGGTCTCCTCCGCCCACGAGGAGTCGGGCGAGCGGGTCTACTCGGTGTCCACCTCGGAGTTCCTCGGCGCCGACGGCAAGGTGTCCACCCTGCGGATGAGCGAGGTGAAGTTCGACGCCGGCAAGCTGGTGGCGATCGAGGGCACCGAGCAGGAGATCCCGGCGGAGCTGGTGCTGCTGGCCATGGGCTTCACGGGCCCCGAGTCGGACACGGTGGTCGACCAGCTCGGGGTCGAGCGGGACCCCCGGACCAACATCGCCCGCAACGACGACTACGCAACCAACGTCGACGGCGTCTTCGCCTGTGGTGACGCCGGGCGTGGCCAGTCGCTGATCGTCTGGGCGATCGCCGAAGGCCGGGCCTGCGCGGCCGGCGTGGACGCGTACCTCTCGGGCTCCACCAAACTGCCCCGACCGATCCCGCCCAGCGCCCGCCAGATGATGGTCTGACGACGGACGGGCACTGAGCGGCGTCGACGGGCATCGGGCGACCCCTACCGTTGACGGGTGACCGCCGAGGACGAGCTGGCCGGATTCATCGCGAAGTTCGCGCCCGACATGCAGGAACGCATCCGCGGCTGCCGAGCGGCGATGCAGGCGCGGTTCCCGGACGCGATCCAGCTGGTGTACGACAACTACAACTTCCTCGTCATCGGGTTCGGGTCGACGAACCGTCCTCGGACTCGTTGTTCTCGCTGGCCTGCGACCGGAACGGGGTCACGTTGTGCTTCCTGCAGCGAGGGCCCGAGCTGCCGGATCCGAGCGGTCTGCTGCGCGGCGCGGGGAACGTTGTCCGCTCGGTCCGGCCGGCCGAGCCGGCGGATCTCGAGCGGCCGGAGATCGGTGCGCTGATCGATGCCGAGGTCGGCCTGGCTCCGGTCCCGATGGCGACGTCGCCGGGCTTCGAGCTGATCATCAAGTCGGTCTCCGCGAAACAGCGGCCCCCGCCGCTGAGTTCGACCCGCCTCCGAGGGTGAAGTGGCGGTCGAGGGCCGGCATCTCGACTGTGGACGATGTGACGCGATTCACCTAGAGTGCGGCACGAGCCTGTGGGGACACCTGTGATGGTGAGGTTCGTGATCCGCCCGCCCGACGATCGCGAGGACCAGCATGATCTCCCGACCGACCACCCGCACCCGACTCGTGGGCCTCGTCGGCGCCGCGATCCTGAGTCTGCTGGCCCTCGGCCTGGCACCGACCGCGGACGCTCAGCCGCAACCCGGCGCGGGTCGTGCCGTCCGAGCGGATCGACCGACCGCCACGCACGCGAAGGCCACCCCGCGACCTGTCTCACGGACCGTGACTCGGTCCGTCCCCAATGCCGAGGCGCGCGCGGCCGGCGTCCAGCCGGGCAATGCGCCGATGGGCTGGCGCACAGCCGAGCTCGCCACCGCCGCACGGCGCCTGCAGCCCCTGCTCGGCACCGAGTCCACGAACGTGACGACATCGACGAAGAAGCTCGCAACGATGCCGGGCGTGGTGGGCATCGACGTGTCGAGCTACCAGAGGACGGTGAACTGGGCCAGCTACAAGTCGCAGAAGCGGGTCTTCGCGTACGTCAAGGCGACCGAGGGCAGTAGCTACCGCAGCCCGTACTTCAACTCGCAGTACAACGGCGCGGCCAGTGCCGGCCTGATCCGGGGCGCATACCACTTCGCCAACCCGTCCGGTGCGAGCGGCAAGAGACAGGCCGACTACTTCGTGAAGTACGGCGGTGCCTGGAAGGCCGACGGCAAGACCCTGCCGGGTGTGTTGGACATCGAGTACAACCCGTACGGCGGCAACACCTGCTACGGCCTGTCCTCGACCGCGATGGTGAAGTGGATCGGCGACTTCCTCTCCGAGTACAAGAAGCTCACCAAGCGGGACGCCGTGATCTACACCACCGCCGACTGGTGGAAGCGGTGCACCAAGGACACCACGAAGTTCAGCCAGACCAACCCGCTATGGGTCGCCCGCTACGGCACGTCGAGCCCGGGCACGCTGCCCGGGAAGTGGCCGTTCTACACGTTCTGGCAATACAGCGCGAGCCCGATCGACCAGGACAAGTTCAGCGCCGGCTACAGCCGCCTGCAGGTGCTCGCCCGCGGCACGGTGACCCGGGGCAAGAAATGAGACCGGGGCAGGAGATGACACGGGGCGAGTGAAGCCCGCCCGCGGTGATCAGTGGGGGAACCGATCACCTGCGGGCGGACGGGCGGGATCTCGCCGAGCTCGGAGTACTCGGAGTCGGTGAACAGCCGGGAGCGGATCAGAAAACGTACGCCCTCGGGGGCCTCCAGTGAGAAGCCGGCGCCGCGGCCGGGCACCACGTCGACGGTCAGATGGGTGTGTCGCCAGTAGCCGAACTGGCTCGCACTCATCCACATCGGCACCGGCTCCGGCGTGCCGGCGTCCAGGTCGCCGAGATGCACGTCGGCGTCGCCGGTGATGAAGTCCCCCAGCGGATAGCACATCGGCGACGAGCCGTCGCAACAGCCGCCGGACTGGTGGAACATCAACGGGCCGTGCATGTCCCGGAGGCGGCGCAACAACTCCGCCGCCGCCGGGGTCACGTCGACACGATCGACCATGTCGATCCAGCTCCGATCAGAAGAAGCCGAGGGCATTCGGCGAGTAGGACACCAACAGGTTCTTTGTCTGCTGGTAGTGGTCGAGCATCATCGCATGATTCTCGCGGCCGATGCCGGATCCCTTGTAGCCGCCGAAGGCGGCGTGCGCGGGATAGGCGTGGTAACAGTTCGTCCAGACCCGACCGGCCTGGATGTCGCGGCCGGCGCGGTACGCGGTGTTGGTGTCGCGGGACCAGACGCCCGCGCCGAGACCGTACAGGGTGTCGTTGGCGATCTCGATGGCGTCGTCGTAGTCGTCGAACCCGGTCACCGAGACGACCGGACCGAAGATCTCCTCCTGGAAGATCCGCATCTTGTTGTGGCCCTGGAAGATCGTCGGCGCGACGTAGTAGCCGCCGGACAGGTCACCGCCGAGATCCACCCGCTCACCGCCGCAGATGATCCGGGCGCCCTCCTCGGCACCGATCTGGATGTAGGACAAGATCTTCTCCAGCTGGTCGTTGCTGGCCTGGGCGCCGATCATCGTGTCGGTGTCGAGCGGGTTGCCCTGGACGATCTTCTTCACCCGATCTGTGGCGGCCGGCAGGAAGCGAGTCGATGATCGAGTTCTGGATCAAGGCCCGGCTCGGACAGGTACAGACCTCGCCCTGGTTCAGGGCGAACATCGCGAAACCCTCGAGACACTTGTCGTAGAAGGCGTCCTCGGTCCGGGTCACGTCCTCGAAGAAGATGTTCGGGCTCTTGCCACCCAGCTCCAAGGTGACCGGAATGATGTTCTGACTGGCGTACTGCATGATCAGCCGACCGGTGGTGGTCTCACCGGTGAACGCGATCTTGGCGATCCGCTTCGACGAGGCCAGCGGCTTGCCGGCCTCGACGCCGAACCCGTTGACGACGTTCAACACGCCGGCCGGCAGCAGGTCGGCGATCAGCTCCATCAGCAACATGATCGACGCCGGGGTCTGCTCGGCCGGCTTCAGCACCACCGCATTGCCCGCGGCCAGCGCCGGGGCCAGCTTCCAGGTCGCCATCAGGATCGGGAAGTTCCATGGGATGATCTGGCCGACCACGCCGAGCGGCTCGTGGAAGTGGTACGCGACGGTGTCGTCGTCGATCTGCGAGAGGTGGCCCTCTTGGGCGCGCAGCGCACCCGCGAAGTAGCGGAAGTGGTCCACGGCGAGCGGCATGTCGGCGGCCAGGGTCTCGCGGACCGACTTGCCGTTGTCCCAGGTCTCGCCGACGGCGAGCATCTCCAGGTTCGACTCGATCCGGTCGGCGATCCTGTTCAGGACGTTGGCTCGTTCCGCCACGCTGGTCTTTCCCCAGGCCGGCGCGGCTGCGTGCGCGGCGTCCAGTGCCAGCTCGATGTCCTCGGCCGTACCCCGGGCCACTTCGCAGAAGGTCTTGCCGGTCACCGGTGACGGGTTCTCGAAGTACTGGCCCTTGACCGGCGGGACCCACTCGCCGCCGATCCAGTTGTCGTAGCGCGACTTGTAGCTGACGACGCTGCCTTCGGTGTTCGGTTGCGCGTAGACCGTCATTGTCTCGATCAGGCTCCTTCGTCCGGCCGCCCCCGGCGGCAAGGGTAGATAGTGCCGACGTTAGGTGCGTCACAGTTGCGGCGACGTTGCAGCCCGGTCGCCAGCCGAAGAACTCAGCCGAAGATCCGGTCCAGCCGCTCGACGTGGGCGCGACCTGCGGCCGACGCGGCGAGCTGACCGGCAGCCGATCCAGTGCGGCGGCCCAGATCTCGAAGTCGTCGCGACCGTGCGGGGTGTCGGCGAACGCCAGCAACGCGTCGGCGTCGTCGCCGGCGAGCAGGGCCGAGCGGAGCGCGGCGTGCAGGTCCTCGCGCAGCTCGACAACGCCCGGGGCATCGGACCACGGCAGCAGCGGGCCGCGGTAGGCGGCACGGCCCGCCGCAGCCGGCCGTCGGCCAGGTGGTGGCGGACATCGGCGATGTCGGTGGCGAACTTCCGCCCAGCCGGTACGGCCGCGAGTCCAGCCGGAGCGGCCCAGCAGTCCGCGGAGCCGAGACAACTCGGCGCGGACGGTGACGTCGGCCTGCTCGGTCTCGCTGATCCCGACGGCGAGCTCGGCCGCGGTCAGCCCGTCGCGGACTCGGCCAGCAGGACGAGGATCTCGCTGTGTCGCGGGCTGAACGTGGTGGCCTGGCCGCCGAACCGGAGCTGGGCTGCCCGGCCGCCGAGGGTCGACAGCCGCGGCCGTTCCCACTCGACGGCGGTGAGCTCCGGCCGTCGCGGAGTGAGCCGTTCCAGCCGGAGCTCCGCCTCGACGGCGGCAACCGTGGCCCGGACCAGCGCCAGCGTCTGCGGCGCGGCAACGTCATTTCCGCCGGTGATGTCGAGGACACCGAGCATCGCGCCGGTGTCGATGTCGTGGATCGGCGATGCGGCGCAGCTCCACGGGGTGACCTGCCGGGCGAGATGCTCGGGTCCGAGCAGCTGGACCGGCGCGTCGATCGCCAGCGCCGTGCCGGGAGCGTTGGTTCCGGCGCTCGCCTCGCTCCAGTCCGCGCCCGGCAGGAAGTGCATGTTCTCCGCACGGGCCCGCAGATCGGGGTCGCCCTCGACCCAGAGCAGCTGGCCGGCGGCGTCGCTGACCGCGAACAGCATGCCGGCATCGGTCAGGCTGGCCAGCAACAGCCGCCGGATCACCGGCATCGCGACGGCGAGCGGGTGTCCCGCGCGGATCTCCGCGAGCCGTCCGTCGTCCAGCCCGATCCGGGCCATCGAGCCCTCGGGGTCCAGGCCCGCCTCGACACTGCGAAGCCATGATTCGGAGACCACCTGGCGGAGCGCGAGATCGGTCTGGCCGGTGATCACGAACCGGTCATGAGCGCCGTTCAGGAAGCGCGTCAAGGTCGTTACATCGGTCCCCGGCGGCATCGCCAGGCCGTCGCTACGGCCCATGGAGACACTGTAATCGCGCTCCCCGCACCGGGCTGCCGGTGTGGAGATCCGGTGTGAGGATGGAGCCCATGAAGTACGCGGCGTTTCTGCGAGGGATCAACGTGGGCGGCAAGAAGAAGATCCCGATGGCTGAGCTGCGCACGGTGGCGACCGAGCTCGGCTATGCCGACGTGGCGACGTACATCAACAGCGGGAACCTGGTCTTCGCCTCCGCCAAGAAGCCCGCGACGCTGGAGAAGGAGCTGTCCACGGGCCTGAAGTCGACCTTCGGGCACTCGGTCGATGTCTGCGTACGTTCACAGGCGGAGCTGAAGAAGATCCTTGCCGCGAATCCGTATCCCGACGGTGATCCCAGCAAGGTGACCGTCGCGTTCCTGACCGCAGCACCGCCGGCGGGCGCCGCCGATCGGATTGCCGGGCTGGCCAAGGATCATGAGCCCTTCACCATCGCCGGAACCGTGGTCTACGTCCACTACGGCAACGGTCTCGGCAGGTCCGAGCTGGCTGAGAAGTTCAGCAAGACCGTCGGGGTCAGCGCCACGGTCCGCAACATCCGGACGGTGGAGAAGGTGCTCGGCCTGATGGGCTGAGTCGCCGGCGCGTTTGGGTCATCAGTGCGGTGGCGAAACCGGCGAACTCTAGCCGTCGTAACAATCGTGTGCGAGTCTGCGACTATGGAGCACTCGTACGATTTCGACCTGGCCGTGATCGGCTCGGGTCCGGGCGGTCAGAAGGCGGCGATCATGGCCGCCAAGCTGGGACACAAGGTCTGCGTCATCGACAGCAAGTCGATGGTGGGCGGCGTCTGCGTGAACACCGGCACGATCCCCTCGAAGACGCTCCGCGAGGCGGTCCTCTATCTGACCGGGATGCAGCAGCGCGACCTCTACGGGGCCAGCTACCGGGTGAAGGAGGAGATCACCATCTCCGACCTGCTCGCCCGGCTGCAGCACGTGGTCGGCCGCGAGGTCGAGGTGGTTCGCGCCCAGCTGCTGCGCAACCACATCGAGCTGATGCCGGGATACGCCAGCTTCATCGACCCGCACACGCTGTCGGTCGACCTCGAGGGCACCTCGATCCACCGCACCCTTACCGCCGACAAGATCGTGATCGCCACCGGGACGGTGCCGGCCCGGCCGGCGAACGTCGACTTCGACGGTATGCGGGTGTTGGACTCCGACCAGATCCTGGGTCTGGAGAAGGTGCCCGACTCGATGGTGGTGGTCGGGGCCGGCGTGATCGGCGTCGAGTACGCGTCCATGTTCGCCGCCCTCGGCACCCGGGTGACGCTGGTGGAGAAGCGGCCGCAGATGCTCGACTTCTGCGACCCGGAGATCATCGAGTCGCTCAAGTTCCACCTCCGCGACCACTCGATGTCGTTCCGGTTCGGCGAGACGGTCGCCTCTGTCGAAAGCGGGCCGCGCGGCACGATCACCACCCTCGCCTCGGGCAAGCGGGTCGCGGCCGAGGTCGTCGTACATTCGGCCGGCCGGCAGGGCAACACCTCCAGCCTGAATCTCGACCTCGCCGGCCTGGCCGCGGACAACCGGGGGCGCCTCGCGGTGGACGAGCACTACCGGACCCCGGTCGATCACATCTACGCGGTCGGCGACGTGATCGGCTTCCCGGCGCTGGCCGCTACCTCGATGGACCAAGGCCGGCTGGCCGCCTCGCACGCCTTCAACGAACCGGCCAACGAGCTGCGCGGCCTGCAGCCGATCGGCATCTACACGATTCCGGAGATCTCCTACTGCGGACGCTCCGAGGCCGAGCTGACGTCGGACTCGATCCCGTTCGAGGTCGGCATCTCCCGCTACCGCGAGCTTGCCCGCGGCCAGATCACCGGCGACTCGTACGGCATGCTCAAGCTGATCGTCCACTCTGACACCCGCGAGATCCTCGGCGTCCACGTCTTCGGCACCAACGCCACCGAGCTCGTCCACATCGGCCAGGCGATCATGGGCTGCGGCGGCACGGTCGACTATCTGGTGGACACCGTCTTCAACTACCCGACCCTCTCCGAGGCGTATAAGGTCGCCGGCCTGGACGTCGCGAACAAGCTCCGCGCGGTTGCCCGCTTCCGCACCCAGATGGTGACTGCCGAGGCGAGCAGTTTGTAGCGAGCTACACCTTGCGGAGGACCGCGACCACCTTGCCGAGGATCGAGGCGTGGTCGCCGTCGATGGGGGAGTAAGCAGGGTTGTGCGGCAGCAGCCAGACGTGGCCGTCGGTGCGCTTGAACGTCTTCACGGTCGCCTCGTCGTCGAGCAGGGCGGCCACGATGTCCCCGTTGTCGGCACTCGACTGCTGGCGCACGACCACCCAGTCGCCGTTGCAGATCGCCGCGTCGATCATCGACTCGCCGCGCACCTCCAGCAGGAACAGGGTGCCGTCCCCGACCAGCTGGTGGGGCAGCGCGAACACATCCTCGATCCGCTCCTCGGCCAGAATCGGACCGCCGGCCGCGATCCGGCCGAGCACCGGCACCAGGATCGGCTGCGGCGCCTTGTCCCCGAAGCCCGTGGCGTCGCTCTCGCCGTCGGACGCGGACCGCACGGAGGGTGCGCCGACGGCAGCCGGCAGAAGCACCTCCAGCGCGCGCGGGCGATTCGGGTCGCGACGCAAGAAGCCCTTCTGCTCCAGCATCTTCAGCTGGTGCGCGACGCTCGACGAGCTGGCGAGCCCGACCGCGTCGCCCATCTCCCGGATGCTCGGTGGATATCCCCGGCGCTCGACGGTCTCCTTGATCGTCTCCAGGATGCGTCGTTGCCGTGGCGTCAGGCCCCAGGCATCGGTCGGGCCATCGGGCAGCGAGGTCACCCCGCCGAGCTCGGCGAGCTGGGCGACGACGTCGGCGGCCTTCGGCCGACCCCGTTTGCGCGTCGGCGCCGCTGCCGACTGGTCCGTGGCGGTCGGGGTGTCGGTGCTGGTGGCGTCCTTGCTTTCGGGCATATTCGAACCATAGACCGACCCGCGATGAGATTCAAACATCTGTTCGAGGTGTGTCGCAGTGTCGTACGAAATCGGACATTCCGCCCCATCCGGTGTCTCGCCCACCCGCGGAGGTCACGGGAACGCTGCTCCGCAGGTAGCCTGACGCCTCGTGAAGCGAGGGTGTGAAGGATCGTCACGGTGATCGGTTCCGGCGCAAGTCGTCCCCAGTTCCCCGTCACGCTCGACAACTGGCAGTCGGCGGGGCAGCTGGAGTGGACGTTCCAGCACATGGCGGAGATCTTCCCGACCGTGCCGATCGCGCGCGGCGCGGGCCCGGCCCCGCGCATCCCGTCTCGCGACTACGACCCGAGCAGCCTGGCGGTGGTCTGCAACGACGGGCGAACCGCCGACGTCGAGTACGTGATGGCCAACACCGACACCGACGGCTGGCTGGTCGTCCACGACCACCCGCAGCAGGGACCGGCCGTCCTGGTGGAGCGCTATCCGTCGGGCATGGAGCCGAGCGGCCTGCACCTGATGATGTCGGTCACCAAGTCGGTGGTCGGGATCACCATCGGATCGTTGGTGGCCCAGGGCCTGGTGGACGTCGAGGCCCCGGTGACGACGTACATCCCGGCCTTCCATGATCGCGGGTACGCGGGGGCGATCGTCCGGAACCTGCTGGACATGCGGTCCGGGATCAAGTTCTCCGAGGACTATCTCGATCCGAGGGCCGAGGTCCGGGTGCTGGAGCAGGCCTTCGGCTGGGCGCCGCGGCTCTCCCCGGACGTACCGGGCAGCCTGCGTGACTTCCTGCTCTCGCTGCGCCAGGAGCGTCCGCACGGCGGCGCGTTCGACTACCGCAGCTGCGAGAGCGACGTCCTCGGCTGGATTGTCGAGGCCGCCACCGGTGCCAGGTTCGCCCAGGTGGCCAGCGATCTCGTCTGGTCGCGGATCGGTGCCGAGTTCGACGCGAACATCGGGATCGACTCCGAGGGCAGCGGCATGTTCGACGGCGGCATGTCGGCGACCCTCGGCGATCTGGCCCGGTTCGGCCTGATGATCCTCCGCGGGGGGACGTCGATCACCGGTGATCAGGTCGTGCCGTCTGCGTGGATCGAGGACAGCTTCGCCGGCGGCCCGGACTCGATCCGCGCCTTCGCCGATTCACCCGGGGACAACCGGATGCCGGGCGGTCTCTATCGCAACCAGTTCTGGATCCCGGACGCGTCGCGGCCGGTGTTGCTCTGTCTCGGCATCCACGGCCAGATGATCTACGTCAACACCGCCGCCCGAGTGGTGGCCGTCAAGCTGTCCAGCTGGCCGACCCCACAGGACGCCTGGCGGCTGTTCTCCACCGTCTCGGCCTTCGACGCGATCAGCTCAGACGTCTCGGCGTCGGTGACCGGGTGATCATTTCCCGACGGAGGCACGAACAGCGGCCCGCTGATCATTGAAGGCGCGGCGTCATTGACCCCCGATGTCGGGATTGACAGAGTGATCTTCTCGATTCCAGTCAGCCGAGGAGGCGTCCGCCCATGTCCGCACACCCGCTCGATCCGCTCTCGGAGGACGAGTACCGCGCTACCGCGGCCATCCTGCGCCGGGACCGGGGAGTGTCGGACGCCTGGCGGTTCGCCGGCATCGAGCTCGCCGAGCCGCCGAAGGCCGAGGTCAAGGCCTGGCGCGCGGGCGACCCGATCCCGCGCAAGTCGCTGTCGGTGCTCTGGGAGAAGGCCACCAACGACGTGTACGAGGCCGTCGTCGACCTCGTCGCCGACTCGGTCGAGTCCTGGACCCACATTCCGGGAGTCTGCCCGAACTTCACCATCGACGAGTACCACGACTGCGACCACGCGCTGCACGAGAACGAGGAGGTGATCGCCGCCCTCGCCGCGCGCGGGATCACCGATCTCTCCCTGGTGCTGTTCGACGTCTGGACCTACGGCCGCGCGGTGATGCCGGAGCAGTGGCGGGACCGCCGACTGGGCTGGTGCGACCTGTGGATGCGGGAGACCCCGGAGGGCAATCCCTATGCCCACCCGATCTCCGGGCCTCAAGATCATCGTGGACATGAACACCCTCGAGCTGCTGGAGATCGAGGACCACCACGACTACGGCCTGCCGGAGGTCCACGCCGAATACGACCCGAAGCTCACCGGGATCGCGCCGCGGACCGACCTGAAGCCGCTGGAGATCACCCAGCCCGAGGGCGTCTCGTTCACCGTCGAGGGCAACGAGCTGCGCTGGCAGAACTGGTCGATGCGGCTCGGCTTCAACTTCCGCGAGGGTCCGGTGATCTATCAGGTCGCGTTCGACGACCCGATCTCCGGAGACAAGCGCGACGTCGCGTACCGGATGAGTTTCGCCGAGATGGTCGTGCCCTACCGCGATCCCGGCTACGACCACTACCGGCGGACCGCGTACGACATCGGCGAGTGGGGTCTCGGCTATATGACGACCTCGCTCGAGCTGGGTTGCGACTGCCTGGGCGAGATCGTCTACGCCGATGCCGTGGTGCCCGACTCCCAGGGCGAACCGCAGGTCATCCCGCAGGCGATCTGTCTGCACGAGGAGGACAACGCCGTGCTCTGGAAGCACGTGGACTCCGAGACCGGCGCGCTGATCCGCCGGATGCGCCGGATGGTCGTCTCGGCCCACGCCACGGTGGCCAACTACGAGTACCTGATCTACTGGCGGTTCTACACCGACGGCAACATCGAGTGCGAGGTCCGGGCCACCGGGCTGATGGTGACCACGCCGCTGGAGAACGACGGCGACACCTCGCCGTACGGGACGATGGTGGACACCCGGACGTACGCGCCGTTCCACCAGCACTTCCTGATCGCCAAGCTGGACCTGGACATCGACGGCGAGGACAACACGGTCGTCGAGGTCGATTCGGTGGCACCGCCGATCTCGGCCGAGAACCCGTACGGCCTGGCGATGACCACGCAGGCGACCACGATCGAGTCCGAGAGCGCCGGCGCACGCGACTTCAAGTGGGAGACCCAGCGTGCCTGGAAGGTGACCAGCGCGAGCCGGAAGAACCGCCACGGCACGAACACCGCGTACAAACTCGTGCCGGGCGCAGCCATCCCGACCGTGATGCACCCTGGTGCGGCGATTCTCGAGCGAGCACCCGTGATCGGGCACACGCTATGGGTGACCGCGCAGGATGACAAGGAGCGCTGGCCGGCCGGTGACTACCCGACCCAGACCGACGGCGGCGCCGGCAGCGGGCCGGAGCGCCATCAGCAGGGGGTCGCGCACTGGATCGAGGACGACGCGCCACTCGTCGGGACCGATGTCGTGCTGTGGTACGTCTTCGGCATCCATCACATCACCCGGGTCGAGGACTGGCCGATGATGCCCGTCGACACGATCTCCTTCTGGCTCAAGCCGTTCGGCTTCTTCGACGCCAACCCGACGCTGGACGCGGCGGCGACCAGCAAGGTCGGCGGCGAGCATTGCCACCCCGGCCACGACGCGCCATGATCATCTCAGCACCACCCGGACGACTGACTGATCGGGGCAGGCTGATCGACCGGGACTGATCGAGGCGGCGGCGAGAAGGCAGGTCATCCGATGGCAGACAAGGGTTTGAAGCACGATTCCGTCGGCCTGTTCGGCGGAACGCTGCTCGGGATCTCCTCGGTCGCACCGGCCTACGTGCTCACCGCGACCGTCGGCATCCTGGCGCTGGCGGTGGGGGAGAAGACCCCGGTCGTGATCGTGGCCGGGTTCTTGCCGATGTTCTTCGCCGCGTACGCCTATCGCGAGTTCAACAAGGTCATGCCGGACAGCGGTACGTCCTTCACCTGGACGAGCAAGGCGTTCGGCCCCTACATCGGCTGGCTCGGCGGTTGGACGGCGGTGATCGCGACGATCATCGTGCTGTCCAACCTGGCCGGGGTGGCGGTGCAGTTCCTCTACCAGTTCATCGGCGCCATCGTTCACTCGGCGACGATCAGCGACCTGTGGCACCACAAGTTGATCAACGTGATCACCTGCCTCGCCTTCCTGGCCATCGCGACCTACGTCGCGTATCGCGGCATCGACGCGACCGAGAAGGTGCAGATCGTCCTGGTCTCGTTCCAGATGATCGTGTTGCTGGTCTTCGCGGTGATGGCGATCGCGAAGCACGAGACGACCGGCGGTGGGACCGACTTCTCCTGGTCCTGGTTCTCACCGGCCGGGCTGACGCTGTCGGCGTTCATCGTCGGACTGTCGGGTTCGATCTTCGGGTTCTGGGGATGGGACACCGCCCTCACGGTCAACGAGGAGTCCAAGGACTCCGACACCACTCCCGGCAAGGCGGCCCTGCTCTGCGTGCTGTCCATCCTGGCCACCTATCTGATCGTGACGATCGCCATGCAGATGTTCGCCGGGATGGGGGAGACCGGGCTCGGGCTGCGCAACGAGGAGGTCTCCGACAACGTCTTCGGAAACCTCGCCGAGCCGGTGATGGGATACCCACTCAGCCTCGTCCTGTATCTCGCCGTGCTGGCCTCCTCCGCAGCGAGCCTGATCACGACCTTCCTGCCGACCTCGCGCACCCTGCTGGCGATGGCGTCCTACGGCGCGATGCCCAAGCGGTTCGCCCACATCCACCCGAAGTACAAGTCGCCGAGCACTGCGACCTTCGCCGCGGGCATCGGGGCGGCGGTCTTCTACACCGTGATGACCATCCTCAGCGAGAAGGTGCTGACCGACACCATCTTGTCGCTCGGCATCATGATCTGCTTCTACTACGGCCTGGTCGCGTTCGGCTGCATCTGGTTCTTCCGCAAGATGTTGTTCGAGAACGGGTTCAACTTCGTCTTCAAGTTCTTGTTCCCGCTGCTCGGCGGGATCGGCCTGTTCGCGGTGCTGATCATCACGTTGCACGACAGCGCCGACCCGGCGTACGGCAGCGGGGCCAGCGTCTTCGGCATCGGGCTGGTCCTCGTCCTCGGCCTCGGGTTGATCCTGATCGGCATCGTCTTCATGCTGCTGATGCGCGCTCGGCAGCCCGCCTTCTTCAAGAACGAGACGCTGAAGCACGAGGCCGCGCACAACATGAAGCAGCACGAGCACCTGGACTTCTGACCCGACCCTTGGAGTTTCGATGACGCGGTACGGCCCACAGTTCGGCCCGGACATCACCTTTCTCGGCGTCCGGCCCTGCGATCTCGACGAACCGGATACCTACGCCGACGCCGATGTGGTGATCATCGGAGCTCCGTTCGACGGCGGTACGTCCTATCGGGCCGGCACCCGGTTCGGACCGCAGGCGATCCGGATGACCGACTACCTCCCGCATGACGGGTCCCGGCCGTCGCTGGCGCTGCGGACCGACGGTCTGCAGGACCTGAACGTCTATGACGCCGGGGACGTAGAGATGTACTCCGGCGACATCGAGGTGGCCCTGCCGGCGCTGGAGGCCGCCGTCGAGCAGGCCGCCCGATCCGGTGCGATCCCGATCATCCTCGGCGGCGATCACTCGATCGCCTATCCCGACGCCAAGGGCTGCGCGAACGTGCTCGGCCACGGCCGGGTGTCGATGATCCACTTCGACGCCCATGCCGACACCGGTGACATCGAGTTCGGTTCGCTCTGGGGGCACGGGCAGCCGATGCGCCGGCTGATCGAGTCCGGCGCGCTGCGGGGCGACCGGTTCCTGCAGGTCGGGCTGCGTGGCTACTGGCCGCCACCGGAGACCCTGGAGTGGATGGCCGAGCAGAACATGCGCAGCTTCGAGATGACCGAGGTGGTGCACCGCGGGCTCGATGCCTGTCTGACCGACGCCTCGGCGATCGCGACCGACGAGTGCGAGGGTGTCTTCCTGTCCGTCGACATCGACGTCTGCGACCCGGGTCATGCGCCGGGCACCGGAACCCCGGAGCCCGGCGGACTGTCGGCCCGGGAGCTGCTGGACGCGGTACGCCGGCTGTGCCTCGAGCTGCCGGTGGTCGGGATGGACGTGGTCGAGGTCAGCCCGCCGTACGATCACGCCGACATCACCGCGGCGCTGGCCAACCGGGTCGTGCTGGAGGCACTGTCTGCGATCGCCCGGAAGCGCCGCGACGAGCGCGACGGCACCCGGTGGGATCCTTCGCTGCCGCTGCTCAGCGAGCGAACGGCGCCGATCCCGCAGGGCGAGATCCACGGCCACCACCACACCCATCTCGGCCATGACCACCCGGATCACGATCATCCGGAGGCCGGCGAGAGCTGATCATGGGCCGGCCGCTGCGGAACATCTCCGAGGTCCGGCACTATCTGCGGACCAACGACACGCCGATCTACTTCGTCGGCGCGACGCCGTTCAACCTGCTCGGGCTGGACCGCTGGGTCCGGAACTTCTCCTACATCGCCTACTACGACGGCTGGGACGGAGCGCATCCGCGGGTCTTCACCCCGAAGCGCCGGCCCTACATCGAATTCTCCTCCGGAGAGGAGATCAACAACTGGTTGCTGACGAACGCCGAGGTGATCGCCCATATCGCCGAGCGCTCCGCGGCGGGCGTCCGGCCGAGGATCTGCCTGGTCTTCTTCGACGAGGAGACCGAGCGGATCTGCGAGGAGCTGGGCTACGACCTGATCTTGCCGAAGGCAGCTCTGCGCGAGCACCTGGACTCCAAACTGGTCACCACCCGGCTCGGTGACGAGGTCGGCGCGCCCAGCGTGCCGAACATCCTCGCCACCGTGGACAGCTACGACGATCTGTTGGCCAAGACGACGGCCGCCGGACTGGGCACGGACCTGGTCATCCAGACCGCGTACGGCGACTCCGGAAAGACCACGTTCTTCGTCGACGACGAGGCCGGCTGGAAGCGGTGCGCGAAGCAGGTGGTCGGCACCGAGATCAAGGTGATGAAGCGGATCAACAACCGCCCGGTCGCCGTCGAGGCCGTGCTGACCCGCTGCGGGACGATCGTCGGTCCGTTCATGACCGAGCTGACCGGGCACCCGGCGCTGACCCCGTACCGCGGCGGCTGGTGCGGCAACGAGATGTTCCCCGGTGTCTTGGACGACGAGCTGCGCAGGCGCGCGGGCGAGCTGGTCCGTCGACTCGGCGACCGGCTCGGCCAGGAGGGCTATCGCGGCTTCTTCGAGGTGGACGTGCTGATCGACGTCGACACGGGCGAGGCCTATCTGGGTGAGCTGAATCCACGGATCAGCGGGGCGTCGTCGATCACCAACGTGACCGCTGGCGCGTACGCGGATGTTCCGCTGTTCGCGTTCCACCTGCTCGAGTTCTCCGACATCGACTTCGAGCTGGACGTCGACGAGATCAACGAGCGCTGGCTGGAGCTGGCCTCCGCCGATCTCTGGAGCCAGATGGTGATCAAGGAGACCTCACCGGTGGTCGAGCTGATCACCTCCTCGGCACCCACCGGGCAGTACGCCATCGACCGGTCCGGCGCGCTCGTGTACCAACGGGCGGCGCTGGACTGGCACCAGCTGCAGAACGACTCCGAGGCGTTCTTCCTGCGGATCTACGGCGCCGGCGACTATCGCTGGAAGGGCGCGGATCTCGGCGTCGTGGTCACCAAGGGCCGGCTGCAGCACTCGGTGGGCAACGGGCCGTACGCGTTGACGATCCGAGCCAAGCACCTGATCGAGGCCATCCGCAACGAGTACGTCGGTCTGCCCCTGCGGGACGTCCGCCCGCCGCAGTGGGCGGCGGGCAACAGCACGATCAAGTAGTGGGATCCCCTCAGGCGGGGATCCCTGTCACGCAGGAATGAGGGTGTACTTGGTCTCCAGGTACTCCTCGATGCCTTCCGAGCTGCCCTCGCGACCCAGTCCGGACGCCTTGACTCCGCCGAACGGCGCCGCGGCGTTGGACACCAGACCCGTGTTCAGGCCCATCATCCCGGTCTCCAGGGAGTCGATCAGCCGATGGGCGCGGGCCAGATCGCGGGTGTAGGCGTAGCCGACCAGGCCGTACTCGGTGTCGTTGGCGGCCGCCACGCCCTCGTCTTCGGTGTCGAAGGTGGTCACCCCGAGCACCGGGCCGAAGATCTCCTCCCGGAGCAGCCGGGTGCCGGGCGTCACGCCGCTCAGCACGGTCGGCTCGTAGAAGTATCCCGGACCGTCGACCCGGTCGCCGCCGGTGGTCACCCGGGCACCGCGGTCGACAGCGTCAGCCACGAGTTCCTCGGTGCCGGCGACGGCCTTCTCGATCGATCAGCGGGCCGATGGTGACGCCCTCGACCAGCCCGGAGCCGATCTTCAGCTGCCGGACCCGGTCGGTGATCTTGGCGACGAACTCGTCGGCCAGCGAGGAGTGCACGATGAACCGGTTGGCGGCCGTGCAGGCCTGGCCGATGTTGCGGAACTTGGCGATCATCGCGCCCTCGACGGCCTTGTCCAGGTCGGCATCGTCGAAGATCAGGAACGGCGCGTTGCCGCCGAGCTCCATCGAGGTACGCAGGATGTTCTCGGCGGCCTGGGTGAGCAGCAGCCGGCCGACCGGCGTGGACCCGGTGAAGCTCAGCTTCCGCAGCCGGGGATCGGACAGCAGCGGCTTCGTGACGCCCGCCGAGTCCGAGGCCGGGATGACGTTGAGCACGCCGGCCGGGACGCCGGCCTCGATCAGCACGCTCGCCAGCAGCAGGGTGGTCAGCGGCGTGTTGGCGGCCGGCTTGATGATCACCGGACAGCCGGCCGCCAGCGCCGGCGCGATCTTGCGGGTGGCCATCGCGAGCGGGAAGTTCCACGGCGTGATCAGGTAGGCCGGACCGACCGGCCGGGAGGAGACGACCATCCGGCCGGTGCCTTCCGGGTTCAGGCCGTACCGGCCGTTGATCCGGACCGCCTCCTCGCTGAACCAGCGCAGGAACTCCGACCCGTAGGTGACCTCGCCGTACGCCTCGGCCAGGGGCTTGCCCATCTCCATGGTCATCAACCGGGCGAAGTCGTCCTTGCGCCGGGTCACCTCGTCGAAGGCCTTACGCAGGATCTCTCCCCGCTTGCGCGGTGCCGTGGCTGCCCAATCGGCCTGCGCCGCCGCGGCCGCATCCAGTGCGGCGACGGCATCGTCCGGGGTGGCGTCGGCGATCGAGGTGAGTTCCTCGCCGGTCGACGGGTCGACCACGCCGATGGTGCCGCCGGTGGCGGACTCGGTCCACTCGCCGTTGATCAACAGGCCGGTCGGCAGGTCGGCCGGCAGCTGGGCCGTGGTGCTGGTGTCGGTGCTCATGGCGATCCTCGGTTCTTCCGCGTCAGTTCTTGGAAAGGGCGTCGAGCAGCACGTCCAGGCCCTCGGACAGCAGGTGATCGGGAATGGAGAGCGGCGGCAGCAGCCGGATGATGTTGCCGTACGTCCCGCAGGTCAGCACGATGACGCCCTGGGCATGCGCAGCCTTCGCCACGGCGCCGGTCAGCGCGGCATCCGGATCGCCGGTGGTGGGATCGACGATCTCGATCGCGATCATGGCGCCGCGGCCGCGGACCTCGCCGATCCGCGGATCGGCCTGTTTGGCCGCGTTCAGCCGGGCGAACGCGATCTCGCCGATCTGCTGGGCCCGCTCGATCAGGCCACCGTTCTCGAACGCGTCCAGCGCAGCGATCGCGGCGGCGCACGCGACCGGGTTGCCGCCGTACGTCCCGCCGAGTCCGCCGGCGTGCGGGGCGTCCATCAGGTCGGCCCGGCCGGTCACCGCGGCCAGCGGCAGACCGCCGGCGATGCCCTTGGCGGTGGTGATCAGATCGGGCACCACACCCTCGTGCTCACAGGCGAACATCGCACCGGTGCGGGCGAAGCCGGTCTGGATCTCGTCGGCGATGAACACCACGTCGTTGGCCGTGCACCAGGCGGACAGCTCGGCCAGGAAGCCGGGGGCGGGCACGATGAAGCCGCCCTCACCCTGGATCGGCTCGATGATGATCGCCGCGAGATTGTTCGCCCCGACCTGCTTCTCGATCTGGAGCAGTGCGGCACGAGCCGCATCCGCGCCCGACAGCCCGCCGTCGCGATACGGGTACGACATCGGCGCGCGGTAGATCTCTCCGGCGAACGGTCCGAAGCCGCTCTTGTACGGCATGGACTTGGCCGTCAGGCCCATGGTCAGGTTGGTCCGCCCGTGGTAGGCGTGGTCGAATGCGACGACCGCCTGCTTCTTGGTGGCGATCCGGGCGATCTTGATCGCGTTCTCCACCGCTTCGGCGCCCGAGTTGAACAGCGCGGTCCGCTTGGCGTGCTCACCGGGCGTCAGCCGATTCAGCCGCTCGGCGACGTCGACGTAGCCCTCGTACCCGCTGATCATGAAGCAGGTGTGGGTGAACCGGGCCACCTGGTCGGCCACCGCGGCCGCGACGGCCGGGTCGGCGTTGCCGAGAGTGGTCACGGCGATCCCGGAGCCGAGGTCGATCAGCGAGTTGCCGTCGACGTCGACCACCACGCCGCCGCCGGCCGCGGCCGCGTAGATCGGCATCGTGACACTGACGCCCGAGGACACCGCCGCTGCCTTCCGAGCCTGCAGCTCCTGGGTACGCGGGCCAGGCAGAGAGGTGACCAGGCGACGCTCCTGCGGGAGGGCCGGGCCACCGAGAACCGTGTCGGACACAACAGACATCGAAAGGCTCCTTCGGGTGCGAGTTCGTGGGCACCACGCTAGGCCCCCCTACTAATGCCAGACCGGCAGGTAGTCTGCCGATCTGGCAGAGCGCCGAGTACGGTGTACGGATGAGCACCAGGTTGGCCGAGCTGATCGGGGATCCGGCACTGGGTCTCCGCCTGCTGACCGGCTCCGACACGGTGGCGGTTGGCTGGGCCCACAGCTCCGACCTGACGGATCCGACCCCGTTCCTGGAGGCCGAGAACCTGCTGCTGACCACCGGCACGCAGTTCGCCGACGACGATCCGCCGACGACGTACCAGGACTATGTTGACCGGCTGGTCGAGCGTCGGTGTCTCGGCGGTGGGCTTCGGTACGGAGGTAGTCCGCTCCGGCACCCCGGAGCCACTGGTCGACGCGTGCGCGGAGCGGGAGCTTCCGCTGGTCGAGGTGCCGTTCCGGACGCCGTTCCTCGCCGTGGTCCGGCGGATCGCCGACGCTCAGGCCGCCTTGGAGCACGCCCGCGACATCTGGGCGCTGGAGGCGCAGCGCTCGATCTCGCTGGCCGCACTGTCTCGGGACCGGATCGTTGCGGTGCTGGACGAGCTCGCCCGCCGGCTGGACGCCGCGGTCGTCCTGCTGGACCCGCACGGCGAGGCAGACCTCGGCTCACGGCCCTCGCCGGCTGGGCGCGGCCGATCTGGCGGCGATCGCTACCGAGGCCAAGCGGTTGCTGCACCGTCGTCTTCGCTCCGGATCGGCGCTGGAGGTGACCGGCCTGGTGATCAATCTGCAGACCCTGGGTCGGCGGCACGAGCTGCGCGGCGTGCTGGCGGTGGCGACCGAGAGCCGCCCCGACCAGGCTGCCACCGCGGTGATCACCAGCGCCGTCGCGCTCGCCGAGTTCGCCGTCGAGGATGCGGCCCGCCAGCAGGAATCGCGGCTGACCCTCAATGGCGAGCTGCTCGAGCTGGCCGGGTCCGGCGGCCTGGCCCCCGCCCGTCGAGTGCTCGCCGTCGGGGGGCGTCGGCTCCCCGAGGCTCCGTTGCGGGTGCTGCAGACGAGACTGGGTCCGGACGGCGAACACGGTGAGCTCGAGCATGCGCTCAGCGTCCGGGCCGCTGCCGACGGCAACGCCGTGCTGGCCGCCCGCTGGCGGGACGGCTTCGTGGCGGTGGTCGAGCTGGCCGCGGTGCCAGCGGCGACCGAGTTGCTGGTCGCCCGCAATCCACCGGTGGTCGTCTCGCGTCCGGTCGACTGGACCGGAGTCGGCGGCGCGCTCCGCGACGGCCGCTCCGAACTGGACCGCGTCGGACCCGACCGTGACCGACCGCATCGACGTGATCGACCTGGGCACTGATCCGCTGCTCGGTCTGCTGGCCCGGGCGGACGTCGCGGCGGCCGCCGAACGTCAGCTGCGGCCGCTGATGGCCGACCCCGACGGCCAGGAGCTACGCCGGGCGGTCGAGACCTGGCTGCGGCACAACGCGGCCTGGGATCCGGCCGCCCGCGAGCTCGGCATCCACCGGCACACCCTGAAGGCCCAGGTACGCCGGGCCGGCGATCTGCTCGACCTCGACCTCGACACCTTCGGCGCCAAGGTCGAGCTGTTCCTCCTGGTCAGCTCGTAGTCCCGCGCGCGCCCGCTCCGGCCATCAGACTCTGCCTTCCTCACTCACTCGCAGCACGGTTGAGTGCCGCCGCCGCCGACGAGCAGGCTGCTCCTTCGCTCGTCCAGGCAGAGCCCGCGCTGGGCTACCCGACGCTCGCGGGAGGCCGACTGAGCGCCAGCCAGGTCTCGACCACCGTGTCGGGGTTCAGCGACATGCTCTCGATCCCCAGCTCCAGGAGCCAGGCGGCCAGATCCGGGTGATCACTGGGCCCCTGACCGCAGATGCCGACGTACTTCCCGCGGGCCTTGCAGGCGGTGATCGCGGCCTCGATCATGAACTTCACGGCCGGATCCCGCTCGTCGAAGGTGGCGGCCACCAGGGCGGAGTCGCGATCGAGACCCAGCGTCAGCTGGGTCATGTCGTTCGAGCCGATCGAGAATCCGTCGAAGTGGTCGAGGAACCGGTCGGCCAGCACGGCGTTCGACGGCAGCTCGCACATCATGATCACCTGCAGGTCGTTCTCGCCACGCCGTAGTCCGTGCCGGGACAGCAGATCGATCACGCCCTCGGCCTCACCGAGCGTCCGGACGAACGGGATCATGATCTTGACGTTCGTCAGACCCATCTCGTCCCGGACGAACTTCAGTGCCTCGCACTCCATCGCGAAGCAGTCGGCGAAGTCGGGGGAGAGATAGCGCGACGCGCCCCGGTAGCCGATCATCGGGTTCTCCTCGTGCGGCTCGTAGAGCTCGCCGCCGACGAGATTCGCGTACTCGTTGGACTTGAAGTCGCTCATCCGGACGATCACCGGGTTCGGCGCGAATGCGGCGGCGATGCGTCGCGACGCCCTCGGCGACCCGCTGGACGAAGTAGTCGCGCGGGCTGGCGTACGCCGCGACGGCCTCGCCGATCTGGTCGCGCAGACTGCCGGTCAGCGTGTCGAAGTCCAGCAGGGCCTTGGGATGGATACCGATCTGCCGGTTGATGATGAACTCCAACCGGGCCAGACCGACGCCCGCGTTGGGAAGTCGGGAGAACGCGAAGGCCTGGTCGGGGGTGCCGACGTTCATCATGATCTTCACCGGGATGTCCGGCATCGCGTCCAGCTGGGTCTCCTCGACGTCGAAGCCGAGCAGACCCTCGTACACGTAGCCGGTGTCGCCCTCGGCACAGGAGACGGTCACCTCGCGACCGTCGGCGAGGGTCCGGGTGGCGGCCCCGGTTCCCACCACGGCAGGGATGCCGAGCTCGCGGGCGATGATCGCCGCGTGACAGGTACGTCCGCCGCGGTTCGTCACGATCGCCGAGGCCCGCTTCATGATCGGTTCCCAGTCGGGGTCGGTCATGTCGGCGACCAGCACTTCGCCGGGCACGAACTCGTGCATCTGCTCCAGCGAGGTGAGCACCCGGACCGGACCGGCACCGATCTTCTGGCCGATCGCCCGGCCCTCGATCAGCGACGTACCCTTCCCGGTCAGCTTGAACCGCTGCAGGCTGCCGGCGGACTGCCGCGACTTCACGGTCTCCGGCCGGGCCTGCAGGATGTAGAGCTTGCCGTCGATGCCGTCCTTGCCCCACTCGATGTCCATCGGCCGGCCGTAGTGGTCCTCGATCGCCAGTGCGTGGCGGGCCAGTTCGGTGACCTCGTCGTCGGTCAGGCTGAGCTTGCCCCGCTCGGCGACCGGGACGTCGACGAACTCGGTGGTCTTGCCGACGGTCCGATCGGTGGTGTAGATCATCTTGATCGCCTTGCCGCCCACCCCGCGCTTCAGGATCGCCGGGCGGCCCGCCTGCAGGGACGGCTTGTAGACATAGAACTCGTCGGGGTTCACCGCTCCCTGGACGACCGCCTCACCGAGGCCGTAGCTGGCGGTGATGAAGACCGCATCGCGGAAGCCGGACTCGGTGTCCATGGTGAACATCACGCCCGACGACCCGATGTCGGAGCGGACCATCTGCTGCACGCCGGCCGACAGCGCGACCGCCTCGTGGGCGAACTCGTGGTGCACCCGATAGGCGATCGCCCGGTCGTTGTAGAGCGAGGCGAACACCTCTCGGATCGCGGTCAGCACCGCGTCGATGCCACGGACGTTGAGGAACGTCTCCTGCTGACCGGCGAAACTCGCGTCGGGCAGAGTCCTCGGCCGTGGCGCTGGACCTGACAGCGAACGACGCGTCCTCGTTCTCACCGTCCTGAGGGTTCTCGCCGGCCAGCTTCGCGTAGGCAGCGCGGATGTCGGCCTCGAGGTCGGCCGGGAACGGCTGCTCGACGACCGCCGGCGGATCTGCGAGCCCGACCCGGACCAGCTCCCGGGTGTCGTCGGTGTCCAGCCCGGCCAGCAAGGAGTTGATCTTCTCGGCCAGTCCGGTCGTGCCCGATGAACCGGCGGTAGGCGTCGGCCGTGGTGGCGAAGCCGTCCGGTACGCGCACGCCGGCACCGGCGAGGTTGCTGACCATCTCACCCAGCGAGGAGTTCTTGCCGCCGACCGATTCCAGGTCGGCCAGGCCGAGCTCGGAGAACCACATCACGTTGGTGTGGTCGAGACTGCTGGTCGGCGGGGACGATCACGTCGGTGCTCATGGCGGACCTTTCGGAGGTGGGTGGCGGCTCAACCCGCGTTGCGGGTCTGCAGGATGACGGTGGACATCTCCTCGACGGACTTGGTCGCGGAGTTGATCATGGGGATCCGGTGGCTCCGGAACAGGGCCTCGGCCTGCCGCAGCTCGTACGCGCACTGCTCCAGCGAGGCGTAGCGCGAGTTCGGCCGGCGTTCCTGCCGGACCTGGCTGAGCCGGGCCGGATTCGTGGTGATGCCGAAGCAACGTTCGCGCAGCCCACGGATCGGCCGCGGCAGGTCGCTGGTCGTCGAAGTCCTCCTCGACCAGCGGATAGTTCGCGACGAAGACGCCGTGCTGCAGGGCGAGATACATCGTGGTGGGCGTCTTGCCGCAGCGCGACGGGGCCACCAGGATCACGTCGGCCTTGTCGAGGGCGCGCAGGCTCTGGCCGTCGTCGTGCTCGATGGCGTACTCGACCGCGGCCATCCGGGCGTTGTAGCGCTTGATGTCGCCGACCCCGTGCAGCCGGGCGGCGACCCGCAGGCCCTGGGTGCCGAGGATCGACTCGACCCGGCTCATGTGCAGGTCGAAGAAGTCGATCAACGGGCAGGTCGTCTTGTGCAGCTCGTCGCGGATCTCGGTGACCGCGGTGGTGGAGAAGGCGAGCGGCGTGACGGGGCCGTTCATGGCCTCGTCCAGCACGGCGACGACCCGACGAGCCTCCTCGACCGTGGAGATGAACGGGATGACCCGTCGCTCGAACCGGAGGTCGGGAAACTGGATGAGCAGTGCGTTGCCCATCGTCTCGGCGCTGATCCCGGTGCTGTCGGACAGGAAGAACACCGGTACCGCGGGCGGATCGGCCGGGCGGGTCGGGTCGGATGCCACGGTGCACCTCCTTCCGTCTCGTCGTGGTGGGTAGACCAGTGAATGAACTGGCATGAATGTAGTCCACTATCGCTACTGGTATTAGATACCGTGCGAATGGCGTACGTCACATTCTGATCGCGGCCGACCGAAGTCCAGCGCCGCGCTTCGTCCACGATCGTGACCGGGCTCACGCGCCCAGACGTCCGAGATGTGGACGACTCGATGACGGCGAGGTAACCGAGCAGACCAGTTCAGTCGGCGCTCGGGCGGTCGCGCAGAAGTGTCAGTGCCAGGTGATGAGCTCTCACCATGAGTCGTCCGGATCGAACGAATGCTCGAAAAAGTGATCGGCAGGTCTTGGCATTCGCACGTTCGTGCGATATAAATCAAACAGACGTTCTACCGCAGAAGGAGCCCGCCATGAGCGTTCTCGATCTGGAAGTCGCCGGCTCATACCGACGGCCCTGCCCGACGCCGACCCGCACGACCGGCCCTGCCGGCGCGCCGCCGCCCGGCCCACGGTCGCGGTCGGGCAGCGACACCTGGCCTCCGACCGTCGGCTGCGCTCGAGCCCGAGCACCGGGCGAGGCGATGTCGCGGCCGCCAGGACCCGAGCCTGCCGGCCGCTGCGCGGCGCAGCCGCCGAGTCGATGGGCAATCGTCGTCGCGAGTCGACGCCGGCCTGGCGGCTGACCGACCGAGGGATCGCTCTCGTGCTGGTCGTGGCTGCGATGCTGACGGTGTCCGCGCTCGCCGTCGTGGTGCCGACGGCGCTGCGGGTGACCGGGGACAACTACCAGCCGGTCGGCACCAGTCACGGCCGTCGGGCGCTGATCGTCGACGACGACAGTCTGGGCGATCATGTCCGCGAAGGTCTGCCGTCGCTCATCCCACAGCGGCCAGAGAAACCCGACCACACTGACGAGGTCGATGCAGTGCAGCAGATCGCGGAGGAAGGCATTCCCGGCGCCGATCGGCTCGCCGGTCTGTTCGCTCAGCAGGCGATGGCCCATCACGCGACGACCCAGCGAACGCCCGGTTCGACCGCCGGCCAGCCAGCGGTTGGGGATGGCCCAGCCGAGCATGACCAGCAACAACGCGCCGCCGACAGCCAGCCAGATGGCCGCGGCACGACCGTGGGGCGGCAGGCTGCCGGTGGCCGACGGGGCGTCGTCGCCGGCGATCGCGGCGAGCAACAGCAGATAGCCCACGGCGAGCGCGATGACGGCCAGGATGCCTGGCGCAGCGTCGATGGCGAAGCCAGCCGCTCGTCGCCCCCAGCTCGCGCGGTCGGCCACGGCCAGGTCTGCACCCGGCATGGTGACCGGCCGGTCCGCGAGGGCCGCGTCGACCGCACCGGTCGAGGCACCCGTCGGCACTCCCGTGTCGTTCGCGTACGTCGGCGGCGGCGCAGCGCCGTACCGCCGAGTCACCCGGCCATAGATGGGGGGTTCGCCGGTCATGCCGGCAGTGTAGGCATCGGGGAACGACCGGAAGAGGTGCGGTGACTCCGTGACGCGGCAGAATGGGCCCGTGACCCTGGACAGCCGGCCCGAGCGAACTGCCATAGCGGCGTCGCACGTCGATGCCTTCCGGGCCAAGTCGTTCAGCGCCCGGTCGGCGCTCACTTACGTCGGCGGCTTCTTCGCCGTGGGTGTCGGGCTCAGCACGGTCTACGCGACGGCCGGGGTCGGCGCACCGTGCCCGTTCCGCGCGATCACCGGCTGGAACTGTCCGCTCTGCGGCGGTACGAGGATGGGTGCGGCCATCCTGCATGGCGATCCGGTGGCGGCGTTCGCGTTCAACCCGCTGGCGTTCATCGGTCTGGCGGTGATCACGGTGCTCGGCCTGCTCTGGATCGTCGAGGCGTTGGGCGGCCCGAAGGTCAGGCCGCCGCGGCAGCTCGCCGAGCGTCTCGTGCGGGTGCACCCGACCCGGTGGCTGGTCTTCGGGCTGATCGTCGCCGCCGTCTACACGGTGCTCCGCAACACCCTCTGAGTCCTGCTTCCTGATGGCTTTCCGCGACTCGCGGAAGCGTACGCATGCCCTCCGCGACACGATTCGAGTTTTCTGTCAGAGGTCTTGCGGACAATAGTCTTCAGACGTACGGTTGCCACATCTAGTAGTTACAAAGGTGTCATTCATCCACAGCTTGTGGTCGATGATCCACACTGATCCACAGCATTACCCACAGTTCATCCCCAACCTTGTCCCCAGCCGGACCCAGTTCAGCACCTCGAGAGGAGCCGGTCATGCACTGTCCGTACTGCCGGCACAACGACTCCAAGGTGCTGGATTCGCGCGTCGCCGAGGATGGCAGCAGCATCCGGCGCCGTCGGCAGTGCCCGAACTGCGAGCGGCGGTTCACCACGATCGAGCAGATGCAGCTCGTGGTGGTCAAACGAAGCGGTGTCGTCGAGCCGTTCAACCGCGACAAGGTGATCAACGGCGTCCGGAAGGCGTGCAAGGGCCGTCCGGTGACCGAGGACCAGCTCGCCCGGCTGGGCCAGCTCGTCGAGGACTCACTCCGGGCCGGCGGCCAGCCGGAGGTGCCGGCCGACGAGGTCGGGGTGGCCATCCTCGGCCCGCTACGCGAGCTCGACCAGGTGGCCTATCTCCGGTTCGCCAGCGTCTACCGACAGTTCGCCTCCGTCGACGACTTCGAGGCCGAGATCGCCCTGTTGCGGGTCGAGTCCGAGCCCACCGGTCTGGAACCGCTGATCCCCCTCACCCACGATCTCGGGGTGGGCCCGCGCGGCAGGGGAAGGCCTGCGCGGGTTCACCCCGAACCCACCCGCACCAAGAGAGGCAGAGCATGACCGAAACCACTCGTCCGACCAACGGCCGCGCCGACAAGCGGGGTCGCGGCACGAGCCAGTCAGCCCCGGGCCAGTCAGCCCCGGGCCAGTCAGCCACGGTGCGGACCGGCGGACTGCGGATCGACCGCGTCTTCACCACGGCCGGCGTGCACCCGTACGACGAGGTGAGCTGGGAGCGGCGCGACGTCATCCAGACCAACTGGAAGACCGGCGAGGTCGTGTTCGAGCAGCGGGCCGTGGAGTTCCCGAATTCCTGGAGCGTCAACGCCTCCACCATCGTCACCACGAAGTACTTCCGCGGTGCGCTGGGCACCCCGGTCCGCGAGCAGAGCCTGCGGACGCTGATCGACCGGGTGGTGACGACGTACCGCAAGGCGGGTGAGGACTTCGGCTACTTCGCCGATCCTGAGTCGGCGAGCATCTTCGAGCACGAGCTGACCTGGATGCTCCTGCACCAGTACTTCAGCTTCAACTCTCCGGTCTGGTTCAACGTCGGCACCGCGTCGCCGCAGCAGGTCAGCGCCTGCTTCATCCTCAGCGTCGACGACTCGATGGACTCGATCCTGAACTGGTACCGCGAGGAGGGTTTCATCTTCAAGGGCGGCTCCGGCGCCGGGCTCAACCTGTCCCGGATCCGGTCCAGCAAGGAGCTGCTGAGCTCCGGCGGCACGGCGTCCGGCCCGGTCTCGTTCATGCGCGGAGCGGACGCCAGCGCCGGCACGATCAAGTCCGGCGGCGCCACCCGGCGCGCGGCCAAGATGGTCGTGTTGGATGTCGACCACCCCGACATCGAGGAGTTCATCGAGACCAAGGCACACGAGGAGCGCAAGATCCGGGCGCTGCGCGACGCCGGCTTCGACATGGACCTGGGTGGCAAGGACATCACCTCGGTGCAGTACCAGAACGCCAACAACTCCGTCCGGGTGACCGACGAGTTCATGCGGGCGGTGGAGGACGGCTCGGACTTCGGGCTCCGCGCCAGGCTGGACAACCGGGTGATCGAGACCGTCGACGCACGCGAGCTGTTCGGCAAGATCGCCGATGCGGCCTGGGAGTGCGCCGACCCCGGCATCCAATACGACGACACCATCAACGACTGGCACACCAACCCCGAGACGGGCCGCATCACCGCGTCCAACCCCTGCTCGGAATACATGAGCCTGGACAACAGCTCCTGCAACCTGGCCAGCCTCAACCTGCTGAAGTTTCTCCGTGACGACGACACGTTCGACGCGGAGAAGTTCGAGCAGGCGGTCGAGCTGATCATCACGGCGATGGACATCTCGATCTGTTTCGCCGACTTCCCGACCGAGGCGATCGGCGACACCACCCGGGCCTACCGCCAGCTCGGCATCGGCTACGCCAACCTCGGCGCACTGCTGATGGCGACCGGCAACGGGTACGACTCCGAAGGCGGCCGGTCGTTCGCCGCTGCCATCACCTCGCTGATGACCGGTACGTCTTACCGGCGCTCGGCGGAGCTGGCCGGCATCGTCGGGGCGTACGACGGCTATGCCCGCAACGCCGAGGCGCACAAGCGGGTGATGCGCAAGCACCAGGCCGCGAATGACGCGCTGCGGCCGGTCGGTTCGCTCGACAGCTCCGTCCACAAGCGCGCCACGAAGGCCTGGGACGGCGTCATCAAGCTCGGCGAGACCAACGGCTACCGGAACGCCCAGGCGTCCGTGCTCGCGCCGACCGGCACTATCGGCTTCATGATGGACTGCGACACGACCGGGATCGAGCCGGACTTCTCGCTGGTGAAGTTCAAGAAGCTGGTCGGCGGCGGGTCGATGCAGATCGTCAACCAGACCATCCCGCGGGCCCTGAAGAGGCTCGGCTACGCCGCCGAGACCGCCGAGGCGATCGTGGAATACATCGCCGAGCACGGGCACGTGGTCGATGCACCGGGCCTGCGACCCGAGCACTACGAGGTGTTCGACACCGCGATGGGCCAGCGGGCGATCAAGCCGATGGGACACGTCAGGATGATGGCGGCCGCCCAGCCGTTCCTGTCCGGCGCGATCTCCAAGACGGTGAACCTGCCCGAGTCGGCGACCGTGGCCGAGATCGCCGATGTCTATCTGCAGGGCTGGAAGCTCGGCCTCAAGGCGCTGGCGGTCTACCGAGACAACTGCAAGGTCGGCCAGCCGCTGGCCGACGCGAAGGCGAGCAAGGCGGGAGAGAGCAAAACGGCGGAGGCCGCGACCGAGCCGAAGACCGTCGAAGTCGAGAAGATCATCTACCGGCCGACCCGGAAGCGGTTGCCGAAGGCGCGGCCGAGCCAGACCCGGTCGTTCTCGGTCGGCGGGGCCGAGGGCTACATGATCTCCGGCTCCTATCCCGACGACGGGCTCGGCGAGGTCTTCCTCAAGCTCGGCAAGCAGGGCTCGACGCTGGCCGGAGTGATGGACGCGTTCTCGATCGCGGTCTCCGTTGCGCTGCAATATGGCGTGCCGCTGGAGACGTACGTCCAGAAGTTCACCAACCTGAAGTTCGAACCGGCCGGTCTGACCGACGATCCGGACATCCGGATGGCTCAGTCGATCACCGACTACATCTTCCGGCGGCTGGCTCTGGACTACCTGACCTTCGACGAGCGGGCCGAGCTCGGCATCTACACCGCGACCGAGCGTGCGCGGCAGGTGGAGACCGGGTCGTACCTGCCGATCGAGGCCGAGGCGGAGCTGAGCGAGGCGGAGTCGTTGAAGAACGATGCCGGCGACGAGGTGGACACCGACCAGTACGACTCGCCCATCACCGGGACGGCCGAGCCGATCACCGCGCGGACTACGTCGGAGCTGTTCGAGAAGATCACCGGGACCAGCGTCGACGCCCCGCTCTGCCTGACCTGCGGCACGAAGATGCGCCCGAGCGGCTCCTGCTATGTCTGCGAGGGCTGCGGGTCGACCAGCGGTTGCAGTTAGTCTGAATGCTGCGCTCGCGCAAGGCTGTGCCGAGCGCGCGCTCGGCACGATCCGATGCTCAGGCACGTTGGGCCGACGTGGTCAGTGACCCACGACCGCCGACGCTGCGCGTCGGGGAGTGCAGGAGCGGTTGGTGAAACACGCTTTTCCGTTTCACCAACCGCGACGAACGACCCGACCAAAGGCGCAGCGGAGCGCGGAGCGAGGCTTGCCGAGCGGAGCAATGAAGGGAGGTGCCAGATGGCGGAGATCGACGGGTTCGACCTCGACCGGAGCACGGCGCAGGCCTGGGCTGAGTTCGAGGGTCGGCTGGCCGAGGTCGTGTCGATGATCGACGACTCGGGCGACCTCACAATCGGCACGGATACCGGGGGGAGCGAGCGAGGGCCGTACGTCCGGTTCAGCTCACCCAGCCGGGACACCCTGCGGGCCGAGGCGGCCAGCAACGCCGAGCTCGGCGAGCACTTCCAACTGAACGCGGCCGATCTGACCGTGATGGAGGACCTCGGCTGGCAGCCGCCGGCGGTCGAGCACGGTCCGAACTTCTGGGCGCAGGTGCCCCAGGACGAGTCGGACCGTCTGGCCGCGCTGGCGGTGGCCGCGCTGCGCGACGTCTACGGCGTACAGCACCCGGTGTTCCTGGCCCCCGACCAGCTCGCCGAGGTGCTGCAACCCGTCGGCCCGCACGAAGATCCGGTCATCGGCGGTCCGGGCAGCGGGCCGGCGCCTGGCAGCGGACTGGAGCGGACCGCGCGATCCGTCGAGTTGCGGTGCATCCTGCCCCGCGACCGCCGCCACCTCAACGATCTGGTCGACGCCGAACTCACCGCCCTCTACGGCCACCCGCCGATCCGCGACGAGGAGGGCGACGTCGCGATCCGGGTCGGCTCGACGATGATCTTTCTGCGGACGGCGACCGACGCTCAGGAGGTCGTCGTCTTCGCCGCGGTGGTCCACGACCTGGAGGGTCGATCCCGGGCCGCCGAGGTGTTGAACGATCTGAACGTCGAGGCACGCTGGGTGAAGTTCCAACTCGTCCGGGACCGGGTGTTCGTCACGTACTCCGTGCCCGCCCGGCCGTTCGTCGCGGCGCATCTGCACCAGGCGGTGGCCATCATGTCCGATGTTGCGGACGGGATCGACGACGAGCTGGCCGCCAAGCTCAAGGGTCGGACCACCTTCTCCGACCACGGCGACCCGCCTTGAGGTCACTGATCCGGCCGATTGCTCGGGTCCTCGCCCTGATCGGCATGATCGCTGTGGTGGTGGCCGTCGGCGGCGCGCTGCTGACCGGCGGCGTCGGCCGCCGATTCGTGGCCATGGACCCACCCGCGGCAGCCCAGGTTCCCACGCCGACAGCGACCCCGCTGCCGACGCCCACCGCGCCGTCGGTGCCGAGGCTGGGCACCGTCCGGGTGGTCGCCGTCGGCGACTCGGTGACGGCAGGGTCGAACTGCAACTGCACACCGTTCCCGGAGCTGTACGGGACCGACCTGGCCACGACGTACGGCGTGAAGAGCTATGTCGAGAACGACGGCCAGGGCGGCGAGACCAGCGCCGACGTCCTGAACGACCTGAACAGCGACAACGGCGAGCAGGACGACATCTCCGACGCCAACATCGTGCTGATCACCATCGGAGCGAACGACTTCGGTCCCCAGTACGACCAGATCACCAGCGGCACCTGCGGAGGTGACGACGGCCTGGACTGCGCCCAGGACGGGCTGAGGCAGCTGCAGAAGAACCTGACCGCGATCGTCCACCAGATCCGCTCGCTCCGCAGCGACAGCTCGACCGCGATCCTGATGACCGGGTACTGGAACGTGTTCGAGGACGGGTCTGTCGCCGACGACTCGATGAACAAGCAGGGGCGAGAAGAGAGCGACGCGCTGACCCAGGCCGTCAACAAGATCGAGGAGCATGTCGCCGGCGGCCAGGATGCGACGTACGTCGACATCTACACCCCGTTCAAGGGTTCCGACGGGTCGTCGGACCCGACCGATCTCCTGGCCGACGACGGCGACCACCCCGACGCGGAGGGCCACAAGCTGATCGCCAAGACATTGCTTGCCGCCGGAACCGATCCGCTCACGCTGGGCTAGTAGAGATCCTGGGCTAGTGGAGATCAGCTACGACGAGTCGCTGCCGATCACCGGATGGCACGACGAGATCGCTGACGCGATCCGCGACAACCCGGTGGTCATCGTGGCCGGCGAAACCGGGTCGGGCAAGACCACCCAGCTGCCGAAGATCTGCCTGGAGCTCGGTCGCCGGTCGATCGGCCACACCCAGCCGCGACGGATCGCGGCGCGGACCGTGGCCGAGCGGGTGGCCGAGGAGCTGAAGACCGAGATCGGCGCGGAGGTCGGCTATCAGGTCCGCTTCACCCGACGGGCCGGGCGGGACACCCGGCTGAAGATCATGACCGACGGTGTGCTGCTGGCCGAGATCGCGCACGACCGGGAGCTGCGCCGCTACGACACGATCATCATCGACGAGGCGCACGAGCGCAGCCTGAACATCGACTTCCTCCTCGGATACCTGAAACAGCTACTGACCAGGCGCGACGATCTGAAGGTCATCGTCACGTCGGCCACCATCGACACCGAGCGGTTCGCCGCCCACTTCGCCGACGGCGACGGGCACACCGGCGCCGATCATCGAGGTGTCGGGGCGGACGTACCCGGTGGAGATGCGTTACCGCCCGCTGCTCGTCGACGGCGAAGCCGACCAGATCAAGGGGATCACCGACGCGATCGCGGAGCTGTCGGCCCTCGGCGGCGGCGACATCCTGGTCTTCCTGTCCGGCGAGCGGGAGATCCGCGACACCGCCGAGGCGATCAACGGTCTGCAGCTGCGGTTCACCGAGGTCCTTCCGCTCTACGCCCGGCTGTCCGCCGCCGAACAGCACCGGGTCTTCCAGGCTCATCCGGGTCGCCGTGTGGTGCTGGCCACCAACGTGGCGGAGACCTCGCTGACCGTCCCCGGGATCCGGTACGTCATCGACGCCGGCACCGCCCGGATCTCCCGCTACTCGGCCCGGACCAAGGTCCAGCGGCTGCCGATCGAGCCGATCTCGCAGGCGTCGGCGAACCAGCGGGCCGGCCGCTGCGGCCGGGTCGCGCCCGGTGTGGCGATCCGGCTGTACGACGAGGAGGACTTTCTGGGTCGTCCCGAGTTCACCGAACCGGAGGTCCTGCGGACCAACCTGGCGGCGGTGATCCTGCAGATGGCCGCGGCCGATCTCGGCGACATCTCGTCGTTCCCGTTCGTCGAGGCGCCGGACCGGACCCAGATCACCGACGGCATCCGGTTGCTCGAGGAGCTCGGCGCGCTGAAGGGGTCGGATCGCGACCACCCCCGGCTGAGCGGGATCGGACGCAAGCTGGCCGCTATCCCGGTGGACCCCCGGATGGGCCGGATGCTGCTCGCCGCCGAACGGCAGGGCTGCCTGCGGGAGATGCTGGTCATCGTCTCCGGGCTGTCCATCCAGGATCCGCGGGAACGGCCCGCCGAGCTTCGCGAGAAGGCCGACCAGCTGCACCGGCGGTTTTGGGCGCCCGTGGGGGAGAGCGGGGAAAGCCCTCCGGCGGGCTCCGACGACGTGGCGGCCGACGGGGATTTCATGGCGATCCTCCGGCTGTGGGAGTACGTCCGCGACGCCCAGCACCGGCTGTCCGGGAATGCGTTCCGCCGGCTCTGCCGCGACGAGTTCCTGCACTTCCTGCGGATCCGCGAGTGGCAGGACCTGCACGCCCAGCTGCGCGACATCACCAGGGATCTCGGCCTGAACCGCAATACCGAACCGGCCGCTGCGGAGCGGGTGCACACCGCCGCCCTGGCCGGGCTGCTGTCCCACGTCGGGCTGGCCGATCTGCGCGAGGAGAAGCCGAAACCCGGCACCCGGCCGACGAAGGGGCGCCGACGGGCTCCGATCCGGGAGTACCTCGGCGCCCGGGGCACCCGGTTCGCCATCAACCCTGGATCCAGCCTGGCCCGGGTCCAGCCACCGCTGGTGGTGGCGGCCGAGGTCGTCGAGACGACCCGGCTCTGGGCCCGGACCGTGGCCGAGGTCCGGGCCGAGCAGGTCGAGGAGGTCGGCCGGCCACCTGCTGAAACGGACGTACTCCGAACCGCACTGGTCGTCCCGCTCGGGCTCGGTGCTGGCGTACGAGCAGGTGACGTTGTACGGCGTCCCGATCGTCGCCGGCCGCCGGGTCGGCTACGCCCGGATCAACCCGGCCGAGGCTCGGGACATCTTCATCCGCAGCGCGCTCGTCGAGGGCGCCTGGCGGACCCGGCACCAGTTCTTCGCGCGGAACGCGGAGGTCCGTGCCGAGGCAGAGCAGCTGGAGGAGAAGGCGCGGCGGCGCGACCTGACGGTCGACGACGAGGTGATCTTCGACTTCTACGCCGCCCGGATCCCGGCCGAGGTGACCGGTGGGGTGCAGTTCGACAGCTGGTGGAAGACCGCCCGCCAGGCCACCCCTGAACTGCTGGATCTGACCCTGGACGACCTGGTGGTCGGCGCGGTGACCGGGGAGGACGCGTTCCCGACGAGCTGGACCGTCAGCGGCCACGAGCTCGATGTCAGCTACGTCTTCGATCCCGGCGCGGACGCGGACGGGGTCAGCGTGACCATCCCGCTCGCGCTGCTCAACCAGATCGAGCCGGCCCCGTTCAGCTGGCAGGTGCCAGGACTGCGTCGCGAGCTGGCCACCGAGCTGATCAGGACGCTGCCCAAGGACGTCCGTCGGCAGCTGGTGCCCGCGACCGAGTTCGCCGGCCGGGCCCTGGACTGGCTCGCACGACCATCCGGGGCCGGCTGACGACGACCTGCCGAGCCGCGCTCGGCCGTGCCGTCCGCGGGCTGACCGGGCTGGAGGCCCGGGACTGGCGAACCAGCGACGTACCCCGGCATCTGCGGGTCCGGTTCGTGGTGACCGCCGCGGACGGTTCGCTCGTCGAGGCCGGACGGGACCTGGCCGAGCTGAAGGAGCGACTGGCCGGTCAGGTGCGGGCCAGCCTGACCCGGGCCGGCGCGGAGCTGGCCCGATCGGGCGCGACGAGCTGGGTGTTCGGCACCATCTCCGACCAGCTGGAGCTGGACCGGGCCGGGCAGCGACTGGTCGGCTACCCGGCGCTGGTCGACGAAGGCACGACGGCCGGCCTGCGGGTGCTGGAGACACCGGAACGCCAGCGTCGCAGCCATCCGACGGGCATCCGCAGACTGGTGCTGCTGAGCACCCCGGACCCCACCCGGTGGGTCGTCGGCCATCTGGGCAACACCGACAAGCTGGCGCTGGCGCACAGCCCGTACGCCGACGTCCCCGCCCTGCTGGCCGACGCCCGGCTGGCCTCGGTCGGCGAGCTGATCGGCCGCGCAGGCGGCGAGGACACTCGGACCGAGGCAGCCTTCAAGGCGCTCTGCGACAAAGTCCGGGTCGACAACGCCGAGTTGATGCGCACCATCGTGAGCCTGGCCGCGGAGATCCTCCGACTGCACCAGCAGCTGCTGGCCGAGCTGCCCGATGCGTTCCGGCTCGACCCGGCCGCCGCCGCGGACGTCACCGAACAGATCGGCAACCTGGTCTTCGCCGGCTTCCTGGCCGCCACGCCGTACCCGCACCTGGTCGACCTGCCGCGCTATCTGGCCGCGGCCCGGCAGCGGCTGATCGGGCTGCGGCTCGCTCCCGCCCGTGACCGGGCCGGGTTCGCGGTGATCGCCCGCTGCGAGGAGAGCTACGCGGAGCTTTGCGAAGCCGCGCCGCCCGGCCGGCTCCCGGAACCGATCGAGGAGGTCGGTTGGCTGCTCGAGGAGCTCCGGGTGAGCCTGTTCGCGCAGCAGCTCCGCACCAAGGTCCCCGCCTCGGAGAAGCGGGTGCTGAGCGCCATCGCCGCTGCGCGTGCGGATGCTGGGTAGGTCGGTCGCGTAGATTTGGCGCATGATCAGCGACCCCCGCGGGCTCTACTCGCTCGACGAAGAGGTCGCCGCCAAGCTCGCCGGCCAGCGGCCGGTGCTGGTGTACCAGCTAGACGGCTTCATCGACGCCGGTCAGACGGGCCGGTTGTTCACCGCGCACGTGATCGAGCAGCTCGAGCACGAGGTGCTGGCCGTGTTCGACCACGACCAGCTGCACGACTACCGGTCCCGGCGGCCGGTGATGATCTACGACACGAACCAGTGGAAGTCGTACGCGGACCTGCAGCTACGGCTCTACCGGATGGTCGACGAGCACGGCGAGGTGTTCCTGCTGCTCAACGGGCCGGAGCCGGACACCCAGTGGGAGCGGATGGCGGCGGCGGTGATCGGGCTGGTCGAGCGGTTCGACGTCCGGCTGGCGGTGAACCTGCACGGCATCCCGATGGCCGTGCCGCACACCCGGCCCGTGATGCTCACCGCGCACAGCACCGACCCGGCGCTGGTCACCGGCTACCGCAGCTGGATCGACCGGGTCGAGGTGCCCGGTAGTTTCGCCGGGCTGCTCGAGTTCCGGCTCGGCCAGCGGGACCGGTCCGCGCTCGGCTTCGTCGCGCACGTGCCGCACTATCTGGCCCAGGCGGCCTTCCCGGAGGCGACTCTCCGACTGACCCGGTCGCTGAACTCCGCGACCGGGCTGGCGATCCCGGTCGAGCCGCTGGAGAAGGCGTCCGCGACGACGATGAGCGAGATCGCCGAGGAGATGTCCGGGTCGGCCGAGGTGCAGGAACTGGTGGCCACGCTGGAGCAGCAGTACGACGCGCTGGCCGGCGACGAAGAGTCCCGCATGCCGAGCGCGGACGAGATCGGGGCCGAGTTCGAGCGGTTCCTGGCCGAGCACGACAAGGACGAGTGAGCTGGTCTGGGTGATCCGGCTCCAGTGATCCGGGCTCAGGTGCCGCTGGGGCCGAACCGCTCCACCCGGACCGCCCCGGGCCGTACGCCGAGACTCATCAGCAGCTCACTCGCCGACTCGGCGAAGCCGGCCGATCCGCAGACGAAGTAGGTGGCGTCCGGGTCGACGTAGGGGCCGAGCTCGGCGGCGCTCAGCCGCCCGGCCGGGCGCCCGCTCAACGACCTCTCCCGAGACAGCGCGATGGTGGCCCGGTACGCGGTCAGCTCGTCGGCGTACGGCAGGTCGGTCAGCCGGCGCGCGCCGACCGCCAGATGGAACATGCGCTCGCTGCCGAGCGCCCGGGCCTGTCGGACCATGGAGACCAGCGGCACCACGCCGGTTCCGCCGCCGATCCCGACCGCCGGCGTCCGTCCGTCCCAGACGAACCAGCCACCGATCGGCCCGCGCAGTTCCAGGGCGTCGCCGACCTCGACCGCCTCGGCCAGGTACGGCGAGACCTCACCGTCGGCCAGCCGCTCGACGTAGAACTCCAGCAGCTCGTCATCCGGCGCCGAGGCCAGCGAGTAGGAGCGGGACGCGGTGTAGCCGTCCTCGGCCCGCAGCCTGATCACGTAGTGCTGGCCGGGCAGGTGCGGCAGCCGGTCCGAAACCTCGAGTCGGAGGACCACCGCATCGGGACTCGGATGGACGACGGAGGCGACGCGCCCCCGACACCAACGGCCGACCGGATTCAGCACTCGCTGCCCCTCTCAATCCCCCCAGTAGCGCTGCTCGCGCCACGGATCGCCCAGGTCGTGGTAGCCGTTGCGCTCCCAGAAGCCGCGCTCGTCGTGGTCGAGCAGGGTGAGCCGGGTCACCCACTTGGCCGACTTCCAGAAGTAGAGGTGCGGAACCAGCAAGCGGACCGGGCCACCATGATCGCGGGGTAGTGGTCTGCCGTCGAACGACCAGGCGAGCCACGCCTGCCCGCCGCGCAGGTGGTCGAGTGGCAGATTCGTCGTATAGCCGGTCGTCGAGGTCGCGAGCACGTGGCTTGCGCTCGGCAGCGGGCCGACCGCGTCCAGCAGCAGATCGACGCCGATCCCGGCGAAGCTGGTGTCGAACTTGGACCAAGTGGTGACGCAGTGGATCGGCCCCTCGTACGTCGTCTCGGGCATCGCATGCAGCTCGGCCCAGCTCCAGCTGGTCGGGCGCTCGACCAGCCCATCGACACTCATCGTCCAGCGCTCTGGGTCGAGCCGTGGGGTCACCTCGGCGGTCAGCACCGGGAAGTCGCGGCCGACGTCGTACTGGCCGGGCGGGAGGTCGGTCCGCTGTCGACCCCGCTTGCCGACGAACGGTCTGAGCGCCATCTGCCCGGGTCCCGGCTACTGCTGCTGCTCGGTCGGGCGGACGAGCACCTCGTTGATCGCGACGTGCCGGGGCCGGGTGACGACGTACGCGATCGCGTCGGCGATGTCGACGTCGGCCAGCCGCTCCATGTCGGCGAACCGCTGCTGCAGACCGGGCAGGATCTCCGGTCGGTTGTGGCCGGCCAGCTCGGTGGCGACGGCACCCGGCTCGATCAGCGAGACGCGGACGTGGCGTTGGGTGACCTCTTGGCGGAGCGACTCGCTGAACGCGCCGAGGGCATGCTTGGTCGCGTTGTAGACCCCGCTGTTCAGGCGCGGCACTCGGCCGGCGACGGAGGAGATGTTCACCAGGTCCGCGACGTTGCGCGGCCCCTGCTCGGCAGCGGCCAGCAGGTGGGGAAGCGCGGCGTGCGCCACCGACAGGGCGCCCCGGACGTTCACCTCGAGCATCTGGTCCCACTCCTCGACCGGCGCGTCGACGATCGGGCCGAGCAGCATCATCCCGGCGTTGTTGATCACGATGTCGAGCCGGCCGAGGTCGTCGACGGTTCGGGCGACCGCGGCGGTGGCCTGGTCGCGGTCGGTGACGTCAGCCTCGATCGGCACGATCCGTACCGACAGGCCGTCCAGCTCGTGCGCCAGTTCGTCGAGCCGATCCGTCCGGCGCGCGACCACGGCGACATCGGCGCCCAGCTCGGCCAGCCGGGTCGCGGTGGCCCGGCCGATCCCGCTGGAGGCGCCCGTGATCAGAGCGACGGTTCCGGCCAGGGCATTCTCACGCTGCGAAGTGGAGGGCACGAGGGTGAGTCTAGGCAACCCCTAGGCTCTGGCCCGTGGTGGCGTCCGTCGACGAATTGATCGATCTGCTCGACCTGGAGGAGATCGAGAGTGACCTGTTCCGTGCTCGTCAGCCGGACAGTTCGCTACAACGCGTGTTCGGCGGCCAGGTGCTCGCCCAGGCGTTGATGGCGGCCGCCCGGACGGCTCCGGTAATCCGGGTGGTGCACTCGCTGCACGGGTACTTCCTGCGACCGGGACGCACGGACGTGCCGATCGTGTACGACGTCGAGTCCGTTCGCGACGGCGGCTCGTTCTCTTCCCGCCGGGTGGTCGCCCGGCAGGCCGGCTCGGTGATCTTCTACCTGTCCGCCTCGTTCCACGAGACCGAGGAGGGCTTCGAGCATGCCGACCCGGTGCCCGCGGACGTACCGCCGCCGGAGGAGTGCCCGCCGCTCGGCGAGGTGCTGTCGAAGGTGTCCGGCCGGCCGATCTCGGTTTGGGAGCGGGAGTGGGGTGTCCTGGACGTGCGGTACGTCGGCGACTCTCGGCCCGGCGGCTCGCTGAACGATCCGGCACATCCGGCGCTGGCCCGGATGTGGGTGAAGACGAACGCGCCGCTGCCGGACGAGCGCCGGCTGCACCAGGCCGCGCTGGCCTACCTCAGCGATCTGACCCTGCTGTCGGCGAGCACGGTGCCGCACGGGGTGTTCATCGGGCTGAACGTGCAGGCCGCGTCGATCGACCACGCGATGTGGTTCCACCGGCCGTTCCGGGCCGACCACTGGCTGCTCTACGACCAGGTCTCGCCGTCGGCGTCGAGCGGGCTGGGGCTGTCCACCGGCCGGCTCTTCCAGGACGGCGTACTGATCGGCTCGGTCGCCCAGGAAGGTCTGATCCGGCCGTTGCGGAAGCGCCCGCTGAGCCTGTCGTTTCCCGCTCCGCGAGTTCGGGACGAGGAGATAACGCGCTCTGGCGGGATCTCGACGCGTGAGAGCCGTTCCCAGGATCGGCCGGTTGACGAGTCAAAGGAGCGCGAACTCGCTCGGGCAGTCGTCGCCGCCTTCGACCTGTTGGCCTAGCCGCTATAGTGTCCGAGGTCCACTTCCCGACGGAGCGGGCCAGCCACGGGCTGTGGCGCAGCTTGGTAGCGCACGTGACTGGGGGTCACGGGGTCGCAGGTTCAAATCCTGTCAGCCCGACAAGCATCACACCTTGTCAGAGCAATTTGAGCAACTGGTCCAGCTCTCGCGTGCTCCCCGCTGCACTAGTCTCGTTTCTCTTCGGTCGTCGCCGACCGCGTGCCACGACATCGAAGTGCGTGTGGTTGCGGTCCGCCCGATCATTTGTACGCGAAACATCTCACGAGAACCTTCGAGCGACAGGCAACCCAGGGAAGGCAACGACAACACCTCAGCAAACACCGTGAGGCCTGAGCCAGCAACGACCCACACCTTTAGGTGCTGGTTCCAAAGTGCCCGTCGCATGTCGAGTCTTCAGAGCGAGACGTCGTGTGCGAGCACTGAGTGACGCGGCTTCGTCGAAGGTGTACACGACATCCTCGCCGCCGTGGGCGTGACCGCTGGGTCGAGGGGCTCCGAGGAGCCCGAGCAGTCGGCAACGCTGTTCGACTGACGCGCAGGACGATCCGAGCAGCGTCGTAGTCTCCGGCGAGCGTGGCGTCCCAGTAGCTTCGCTGGACGGCGTCGAGGCGGGAACCTCCAGGGCACGGAGTTCATCGACGGTTTGTGCTTCATGGTCGGCAAGAGCTTGCTGCACGATTCGATGGACGGTGCCGCGGCCAGTAACCCAACTCGTCGGCAGTCTTCTGGTAGGTGTGCCCGGACAGGACGAGTTCGACCGCGGTACGTCGTCGCCAGGCCGCAAGGGCGGTGTTCGTGTCGACCGGTGACAGAGGGAGGCCGGTCCAGAACGATTCCTTCGCTCTCCATATCAAATATGGTACAACTCGAGGTGCCAAGGGGATGACACGCCGCACAGGGGGTGGGCTGGAGAACCCCGATGCAGTATGCCCGTCGCGACCTTCGCGGCGGGTTTTGTCATCTCTAAGGGGGTATTGATGACCGAACAGGTTCATCACACACGAAGGATCAGGCGGCGGCTGGCTGGGATCAGCCGTCGCGAGACCGGTCCAACGGTCGGTGAGTTCCTCGACGTCTGGCTGACGGGTAAACAGAGGCTGCGGGCGTCAACGGCTCGGGCGTACCGTGATCCACGTCGAGCGCCACATCCGTCCCAGGCTCGGACAGGTACCGCTGCGGGACCTGACTCTGAGCGACCTGCAGCAGTTCTACGCGTCGCTGGCCGCCGAGGAGGGCGGCGGGTTGAGTTCGGCTTCGGTGCAGCGGGTCCACGCCATGCTGTCGTCGGCGCTGAACGCCGCCGTTCGGCGGGGTCTGATCGAGGTCAGTCCGACCGCCTGGGTGGAGCTACCGAATGCGGTGCCGTCGGAGCGGACCACGTGGTCGTTCCCGGAGGCCCAGAGGTTCCTCACTGGGATCGAGGGCGACGAGTTGGAGCCGGTGTTCCGGCTGCTGCTCCTGGGCGGGCTGCGCAGAGGTGAGGCGCTGGGCCTGCGTTGGCGTACCCAAGATCACGGTCCGTCGGGAGTCCGACTTCGTCGACGTCGTGCCGATCATGCTCGGCTTCGTCCCGGACCAGAGTCTGGTCGCCATCTTCCTCCAACCAGAAACAGCGACCGCCCACTCCGTGCGGCTCGTCGCCAGGATGGACCTACCGGGCAGCAACGCCGATCTCGCCCAGGCCGTCACGGTGCTGACACCCACGGCACTGGCAACCCGGTCGTCCTCGTCGCGTGCAGCACAGACCTCGACAACGGCGTGCAGGCGATGAAGAAACTCCACACCCGGTGGTCCGAGGGTGCCGTTCTGGCCGCGATCGCCGTCGACGGCGACGACCGATACGTCATCGACGATCAAGGACACCCTCAGCGGGTTGCAGGGCCTGAAGCAGATCAGATCTCCGCCGAAGCAGTCCTTGCCGGAGTACCACTGCCGCTCCGAAGCAGGGAGGCCCTGGCGGACACGATCACCCGACCCACCATCGAGGTCGCTGAGGAAACCAACGAAGCGATCGCGGCTATCGGTATGGTCGGCGGATCTCTGGACAGTGTCGGGATGGTCTCCTGATGGGTGGCCTCATTCTCGTTGGGGTGACACGGCGCCGTCGGCCGCGAGACGGCAACCCCTCCTAGCCGCGGTCACGCGTCAACGAGGTGCGTTCACTGGGCTGGGCACTAGCGACGATGTCCCGCCCGAGCACATGCGAGCCTCTAGCGAGGGGGCCGCTACCGCGGTCTTGGATGACCCAGCAACGAAACCGTGGAGGGTCAACGGGACGACGCTATCGGAGGTGCTGCACCGCAAGGTGCCTCACACCTTGGTGCTCCACTACCGTTGGGTCCGATCCTGCTATGCCGGCGATGGAGGTCCGGTCTGGAGGGCAAGAAGGCGCTCCTGGGCCCGAGTACATGACCGAAGTCAGCGTCGCCATCGGTGCCGATATCCGCACTCAGCGCACCGCCTTCGCCGAACTTGACGACGCCGCCGGTGAGTCGGTTCGACTGTCCAACGTGCGGCTTCTGGACATCCTGGCCTGGAGATCTGAGGGAAGGAGCCCGACTGAACCGGGTCGATGATGCTGGTCGCCCATGCGGCGATCGGAGTGCCATCCGATCGCTCGTTCCCGCTCTATCCATCGGCTGGCGTTCGCGGATCGGCTGTCACGTTCCGGTTAGCGAGCTTGCGCCGCATCGACGACCGGTAGGGATCCCGACGGTGAAGGCACACGTCGCAGACATGCGCACGCGGCAGCAGTCTCGTCAACCAGGGCCGCGCCAGAGTGACCCACTTCGGCTGCCCGGGCGGCCGTGATCGCATGGGCGGCGGCACCGAGATCGTGCTCGGCGACATGGCCTACACACGCCGCTTGGCCAGCCGCGAAAGCCACTAACGAGCAGCTCTATACAGCGGCCGGGCCGCACCAATGGCGTGCCCGCCCGTTGCCCGGGGCTGCATCATGGGCATCAGGCCACGAGCCCATGTGCGTGCCGCCTCGATCGCCTTGCGCTGACGCAGGTCCGCGGGGCTCCTCGTCTTCGAACAGGTGCAGCACGTGCTCTGCGCACGCCGGGCCAACGGCCAGGAGCTGATGGTCTGAGTCTCCTCTTCGGCACGATCGTTGCTGGGAGGTCTGGGCTGGATCACGGATTCGCGGGCCTCGCAGTCGGGAGGGGGGACCCTGGGCCAAGAGCCCGATCCGAGGTCGGTAGACATTGGGCTGGTCGACGGCGGAGTTCTTGACGATGAGTTGAGAAGTTGTAACCTTGTTCTATGACAATAGATAAAGGGTCTAGCCAGGTTGGCGCAGACGGCGATCTTGCGTCTGGGTCGGGGAGGGCGCCTATCGATTTCCGGCTCGACTCCGGGTCTGGGTTGCCGACGTACTTGCAGCTTGTGGAGCAGGTCGAGCACGCGTTGCGTTTGGGGTACCTGCGGGTCGGCGACCAACTCCCGACGGTCAGGGAGGTAGTGGCCTCGCTGGCCATCAACCCGAATACGGTCCTCAAGGCGTACCGCGAGTTGGAGTCCAAGGGCCTGGCTGCCGGTCGACCGGGGCAGGGCACGTTCATTCTGGCCGGGCTTGGGCGGGTCGACTTCGCGGAGCTGACCCAGGTTCGCCGCTCCTTGGTCGCGTGGATGGCGAGCGCCGACAAGGCGGGGCTGGACGAGGACGGGATGGCTGCGTTGTTCGCCAGCTCGCTGTGGGACTTCCGTAACCGCGTTGGGGGCGGGAAGGAGAGTGTCGCGTGAATGTCATCGAGACCAGCGGCCTGGGCAAGAGCTATGGCGGGACCTGGGCGCTTCGTGACTGCGCGCTCGCGATTCCCGAAGGCCATCTGGTCGCGCTCGTCGGCCCGAATGGTGCCGGGAAGACAACCCTGCTGAACCTCGCGGTCGGCCTGACCGCTCCAACCGTCGGGAGGATCACAGTGTTGGGGCAGTGGCCGGCGGGGTCACCCGCCGCTCTGGACGGCATCGCGTTCGTGGCTCAGGACACTCCTCTGTATAGGAGTCTGTCGGCGGCCGACATGCTGCATCTGGCCCGCAACCTGAACCGGCACTTTGACCGCCGTTACGCAGAGACTCGACTCGAAGAGCTCGAGATTCCTCTGACGCGCAAAGCGGGCGCGCTGTCTGGTGGCCAACAGGCACAGCTGGCGTTGACGCTCGCTTTGGCGAGGCGCCCCAGCCTGCTCGTGTTGGATGAGCCGATGGCTACCCTCGACCCGTTGGCCCGTCACGACTTCATGGCAACCGTGATGTCAGCGATGGTCGACGACGGTGTCTCGGTGCTGTTGTCTTCGCACGTGCTGACCGAACTTGAGCGGGTCGCCGACTACCTGGTGCTCCTGTCCAGTGGCCAAGTCCAAGTGGCGGGCGAAGTCGAGGACCTGCTTGCGCACCACCGCGTGCTCATCGGCCCGACGAGCGAAGCCGACCGATACGCCGAGCGCGGAATGGTTGTCAGCGCACGACGCGGTGCCGCGCAGGCTCAACTGCTGGTGAGAACCAACCGGAGCGACGACACGGTACCGCCGGGCTGGGAGACACACCCGGTCGGCCTTGAGGAACTCACACTCGCCTATCTTCGCGAGCCGGACGCCAGGGCACTGCCTGGCCCGTTGGGTTCAGCTGGCACCCCCCTTGAGGAGGTCACGAAGTGACGACACTGACCGCGACGTCCCGCCACGAACCACGCACGGTCCTGCGGGCGGTGCCATGGCGACGAATGGCCTGGGTCATCTGGCGACAGCATCGGCTCCTGCTCGCGGGGGTCGGCGCCACCTTCGGTGCGGTCGCCGTCTATCTGTTGATCATGGGCCTGCAGATCCACGACGCCTACGCCACGCTGACGGCCTGCCACCCGGCCGATTCATCCGCTTGCCAGCAACTGACCAACCAGTTCTTCGAGACGTACGCGCCTGGTGCCGGCATCACCCAGGGACTGCTGCAGTTGCTTCCCGCGCTGATCGGCGCGTTCGCCGGAGCACCCGTCCTAGCCCGAGAGTTCGAAACCGGCACGTTCCGCTTTGCCTGGAACCAAGGCTTCGGCCGGACACGATGGGCCGTCGCCAACCTCGTCTCGCTCGCAGTCATCGTCACTGTTCCGGCTGCTCTCATCAGCTCGCTGTTCTCCTGGTACTACCAGCCGCTCATCGCCGCCGGAGACAACAACGGCGCACTCTTCCCCACAGTCTTCGACCTGAGTGGCGTCGCCCTCGCAGCGTGGACCTTGACGGCGTTCTCCATGGGCGCCCTCGCTGGGGCGCTCATCCGCAAGGTGACTCCCGCGATGTTCGCCACGCTGGCCGTATGGGCCGGGCTCGCGGTCTTGATCGGAGGCTACCTCCGCGCCCACTATCTGGCTCCCGTGGTCACCACCAGCCTGGAAGAACCCCACCCCGCGTGGATCTTGAGCCAGCTATGGACGCTGGGCGATAAGCCAGCCAGTCTCGACATGATCAACAACACCCTCGAGCGATCGACGCTCACGCGAACACACTGCAGAACTTCTCGCCCGGGCCCGCTACCCCCGCAGGCGTCGACCCTTTGAATTACCTCACCCAACACGGCTACGCACTCTTCACCACCTACCAGCCGGACAGCCGATTCTGGACATTCCAATGGATCGAAGCCAGCTGGCTCCTGTGCCTGTCACTCCTCCTACTCGGAGCAACCGTCTGGCTCATCCGCCGCCGTGCCAGTTGAGCGAGGTCTGCTCAATGAACGGTGCAGGTGGTCTTCATCATGACCGGGATCGTGGGCCGTCAGCGGCAGTCGGCCAAGGTCGACCCAGGCGTCGCTGCCGATCCGGCCGGGGTGGGCCGCGACGATGACCCACGACTACAAGCGCAATGGCACGACCACGTTGTTTGCCGCGCTGGACGTGCTGACCGGCACGGTGATCGGCCAGTGCCTGCCACGGCATCGGCATGAGGAGTTCTTGATCTTCTTGAAGACCATCGACCGCGAGGTTCCTCGCGGGCTGCAGGTACATGATCTTGGACAACTACTCCACGCACAAGCATGCCGCAGTGCAGACCTGGTTGAAGCGACACAAGCGGTTCCGCCTGCACTTCACCCCGACCTCATCGTCGTGGCTGAACCAAGTCGAACGCTGGTTCCGCGACCTCACCGACAAGAACCTCCGACGCGGGATTTTCGCCAGCGTTCCCGACCTCATCGCCAGCGTTCCCGACCTCATCGACGCTGGCAACGCCGAGCCCAAGCCCTACGTGTGAACCGCCACAGCCGAGTCCATCCTCACGAAGGTCGCCCGTGCCCGAACCGCCCTGGACGAACGGATCAGCCAAAACTGAGACGGACCACT
>CAVOZV010000013.1:0-91511 GCA_963701355.1 uncultured Actinomycetota bacterium
CGCGAAGTCGTTCGAGAGGTTGTCCACCAGCGAGGACGCCATCTTCAGCTCGTTCGCCGAGACGCGTACGTCGGAGTCCAACACCGAGAAGTCGGCCTCGCGGACCTCGTCGTCCCAGAGCAGCGACTGCAGTATCAGCACTTTCCCGCGGGACCTGAGCGCTCCGAGCCGGGTCTTCTGGCGCAACGAGAACTGGACGATCGCGGTCCGGTCGCTCTCCTCCAGCGTGCGGCGCAGCAACGCGTACGCCTTGACCGCCGCCTTGTCCGGCTCCAGGAAGTAGCTCCGGTCGAACACGATCGGATCGATCTGGGCGGACGGCACGAACTCGACCACCTCGATCTCCCGGCTCCGCTCCTCGGGCAGCGCGCTGAGGTCGTCCTCGGTGAGCACTACCGTGGTGCCGCCCTCCTCGAACGCCTTGTCGATGTGCTCGTAGTCGACGACCTTGCCGCACACCTCGCAGCGTCGCTGATAGCGGATCCGTCCACCGTCCGCGTCGTGCACCTGGTGCAGATGCACGTCGTGGGCCTCCGTCGCCGCGTACAGCTTCACCGGCACACTCACCAGCCCGAACGTGATCGAGCCCTTCCAGATCGCTCGCATGAACTCACAGTGCCCCGTTCTCGACCGATCGACACGAGAACCGGTTCCTCGTCGATGATTCGGCCCGTGCGCCGAGCGTGGCGGCGTCGCCGCGAGCCCCCGAGGGACGGATTTTCGTGGCGGCAGGATGGAGTCATGCCCGCGGACCCGGAGAACCAGACCGTCGTCGTCGACAGTCACCCGGTGAAGCTGACCAACCTGTCCAAGGTGCTCGTATCCGCAGACCGGCACCAGCAAAGCGGACGTGATCGGCTACTACGCCGGTGTAGCCGAGGTCATGCTGCCCCTGCTCCGGCAGCGGGCGGCCACGCGGAAACGCTGGCCCGACGGGGTCGGCACGGCCGACCACCAGGGGCCGGTCTTCTTCAACAAGGACCTGGCCGCGGGCACCCCGGACTGGGTGACCCGCTTCCTGATCGCCCATCGCGAGCACGACAACGCCTATCCGGTGGTGAACGACCTGGCCACCCTCGACCTGGCTCGGCCAGCTCGCCGCACTGGAGATCCATGTCCCGCAGTGGCGCTTCGACGCCGACGGCGCCCCGCAGAACCCGGATCGGCCTGGTGCTCGATCTGGATCCCGGGGACGGCGTCACGCTTGCCGAGTGCGCCGAGGTCGCGCGCTGGGTCCGCGAGATCCTCGCCGGCATCGGGCACGAGCCGGTCCCCGTCACTCGGGCAGCAAGGGCATCCACCTGTACGCCGCACTGGACGGGTCGCAGACCTCGGTCGAGGCGACCGAGCTCGCCCGCCAGCTGGCGCTCGCACTGGAAGCAGACCAGCCCGACCGGGTGACGGCAGTGATGAAGAAGGCCGGCCGCGGCGGCAAGGTGTTCATCGACTGGAGCCAGAACAACGGCGCGAAGACGACGGTCTCGCCCTATTCGTTGCGGGGTCGGGCCCGGCCTACGGTCGCCGCCCCGCGGACCTGGGACGAGCTGGCGGACCCGGACCTGGCCCAGCTGGAGTACGACGAGGTGCTGGCCCGAGTGGCCGATGGACTCGACCCCTTCGCCACTCTGCAGACCGGGGCCGACCAGCCCGACCGGCTGTCGACGTACCGCGGCATGCGGGATCCCGGCAAGACCCCGGAGCCGGTGCCGTCGGCCGGTGAGTCGATCACTGTCCGGGGACCAGATGAACTGCCGACCTTCGTCATCCAGGAGCACCACGCCCGGGCGCTCCACTGGGACTTCCGGCTGGAGCGCGACGGAGTGCTGGTGAGCTGGGCGGTGCCCAAGTCGCCACCGACCGACCCGAAGGTGAACCATCTCGCGGTGCAGACCGAGGACCACCCGCTGGACTACGGCAGCTTCGAGGGTTCGATCCCCCGTGGTGAGTACGGCGGTGGGCAGGTGAGCATCTGGGACTCGGGGACGTACACCACCCAGAAGTGGCGCGACGGCAAGGAGGTCATCGTCACGCTCACCGGCCGGGAAGGTGGCGGCCTGGACGGGACCGCCAAGTTCGCGTTGATCCACACCGGAAAAGGCGGCGGCAAGGCGGAGCGAAACTGGCTGATGCACCGGATGGCGCTGGACCCCGATGATGCGAACACCGCGACCATTTCGGGCCACGAATTCCCGGAGCCGATCAGCCCGATGCTCGCGACGTTGGCGACCCCGGCCGACGTCGGCGAGCAGGACGACTGGGCCTTCGAGATGAAGTGGGACGGCGTCCGGGTGGTCATCTATCTCGCCGCCGCCGGCGACGGCGAGCCACGCCGGGTCCGGCTGCAGTCCCGCAAGGGTCGCGACGAGACTCCGACGTACCCGGATCTGATCGACGACCTGGCCGCGATCGAGTGCGAGTCCGCCATTCTCGACGGCGAGATCGTCGTCCTGGACAGCGACGGCGCGCCCCGATTCGGTCTCCTCCAGCCGAGGATCAACCTGACCCGGCCGGGCGACATCGCCGCCGCGGCCAAGCGCTACCCGGCTCAGCTGATGCTGTTCGACCTGGTCGCGCTGAACGGCACTTCACTGACCAAGCGGCCGTACGCCGAACGACGCGACGCGCTGACCGACCTGATCGGCGACCGGCCGGGATCCCGGGTCCAGCTGCCGCCGGTGTTCGACGGCGACCTGACCGCGGCGATGGAGACCAGCCGGGCGCTCCGGCTGGAGGGCGTGGTCGCGAAGCGACGGGAGTCGATCTACCAGACCGGGCGGCGCGGGCACACCTGGCTGAAGATCAAGCACAAGCAGACCCAGGAGGTGGTGGTCGGCGGCTGGCGGCCCGGGCAGGGGCGGCGCGACGGCGGGGTCGGGTCGCTGTTGGTCGCGGTCCCGTCGCCGGACGGGCTGCGGTACGTCGGCCGGGTCGGCTCCGGCTTCAGCGACCAGGCGCTGGCCGAGATCGACGCGATCGTCGCGCGGTTGGCGCGGAAGACGAACCCGATGATCGACGTACCGAACGAGGACGCGCGCGATGCGCACTGGATCACCCCGTCGCAGGTCGGCGAGGTGGAGTACGGCGAACTCACGTCCGCCGGCAAGCTCCGGCATCCGGTGTGGAAGGGCTGGCGCCACGACAAGTCGCCCGACGAGGTGGTCTGGGAACTCCCCTGACCCGAGTTGTCAGAATCTCAGCTGGCTATGGCCAGTTCTCCTTCTGACAAGTCGGTGGATCCGGGGTCAGGGGGCGATGTCGATCTCGATGGTGTGCTCGGCGCGGGCCGGCCCCGTCTCCCAGGGCCGTGCCTGGCGGAGCCGGACGGTCACGTGACCGGGTGAGGTCGCCGTGATCGAGAGCCGCTCCGGGGCGCTGGCGCCGACCGGTCTGCCGCGCGCCTCCTCGGCGGACATCCCGCGCCGCCACTCCAGCGCGAGCGCCTCGGTGTCCCCGCTGAGCTCGGAGTCCCAGCGATAGCCGGACGTCCCGAGGCCAGGCAGCGTCACCTCGTGGCTGTCGCCGACACTGAGCGCCAACGCCGACGGCGGAGCTTCGGAGGTCATCCGCAGTCCACCGATCCGTACGTCGCCGGGCCGCCGGTCAGCAGGGCGCCGAGGTGGCCGAACGAGGGTTGCCAGCTGCCGTCGGCGTTGCGCAACGTGTGCCACAGCGAGCCGTCGGACAGCGCGACGACCTGAAGTGACTTCCCCACATCGGCGCAGGCCACAACTGCGTACGAGGTCGGTGCCGACGAGCTCGCGGACGTCAGCTGGCGATAGCTCCCCCAGACTCCCGCCGTCGATCGCTCGAGGTGGTACGGCCGCCCGCCACACAGCGCGACCAGGTTCAGCCGCCCGTCCACGCTCGCGGCCGAGACCGAGGAGAAGGTGCCCGGCGCCGGACCGCTGCCCGGGGTGATCTCGGCGAAGGTGGTCCAGGTGCCGTCACTCTTCCGACTGGTCAGCCACAGCCGGCCGCCGGCGACCCCGACCACGTTGGTCTGATAGCCGATGCTCACGCACGACGCCGCCGCGAACGATCCCGGGCCCCCGCTGGTCGGCGTCACCCGGCTCCACGACGACTGCCAGGTGGTGTCGGCGTTGCGCCGGAGATACCAGATCGCGCCGCCGGCCAGGGCGACCACGTCGAGGCTGTCGCCGAGCGCCGCACAACTCACCGCCGACCAGGAGCTCACCCCGCTCGGCAGCGGCACCGCCGGCTTCTCCCAGGCGGCCCAGCCGGCCCCGGTCCGGCGCCGCGTGTACCAGAGCCGGCCGCCGACCAGCCCGACCACGTGCAGCCGGTTGATCGACGCCGCGGTGCTGACGACGGTGAAGGTGCCCGGGTCGCCGGGCGTCGGCGTGTCCAGTCGCTCCACCGCGTGCTGCCAGCCCCCCGTCCCGCTCCGCTCGGTGCGCCAGACGTTGCCACCTCCGGCCGCCACGACCTGAAGTGTGGTCCGGATCAGTGGCGAGGCGATGGCGCCGTCGATCCCCCACATCTCCTCGTCGATGCCCGCGCTGCCGTACGCGATCCGGAAGAACCCGTTCTCACCCCAGCCGGTGCCCCAGCTGTTCTTGGCGAGCCAGCAGTGCTGGGCGTCGTCGTACCCGATGATCTGGACGCAGTGGCCGCCGATCACGTCGCCGGATGTGCTCGCGTGGTACGTGTACACCCCGCCCGTGTAGTAGTAGTAGAAGTCCTCGTAGATGGTGAAGCAGGCCGACATCGGTCCGACCGTCGACAGGTACGTCTTCATCGCCGCGACCGTGTCCCGCGTCGTCCAGTGGTCGAACGTGGTCAGCCGGCTCGCCCAGTCCGAGCCACGCCGGCACGGCTGGTCCACGTCGGTGTACGGGTAGTTCAGCTCGTCGGTGATCCCGCCGTGGTGCATCGCGGTCAGCGCGTCGTCCGGCCACCAGCCGCCGTCCGGGCACGGTGCGGCGCCGTGATCCGGCCCGAGGCAGAAGTACGCGTACGCCTCCGACAGATCCACCCGCAGGCCCGGCTCCTTCGCCGCGATCCGCACCATCGACTCGAACATGGCCGTCACGGCGAAGGCGACGCAGGCCCCGCAGCCGGCCTGGTCCTTCACCGGCGAGACGTAGCTCGCGCCGCCGACGTGGCGCCAGTCGTACGCGGCCGGGGTGGCCGCCGCCCCGGCGCCCACTGCGCCGGCCGCGGCCTTGGCGCTTGCCGACCGCTCCCGCTGCCGGAGCTCGTCGAGTCCGCCGGGTGGAACGGCGCCCAGCCGGGACCGCGCGCGGAGCAACGACATCCCGGTGTGCGACGTCTCCCCCGGCTGCCAGGTCAGCCGGCCGCCCTCCGCGGCCTGCCGCAACGACGTGAGATCGGTCGCCATCGAGCCCTCCCCGGGTCACAGCCTCCGGCCGAACGGCCGCCGGTCCTGCTCCGCCGACGATTCACCAGTTGTCGCGACCGCGCAAGGGTCCGCGGCGACCGGCGGTCGCGTTAGTCGCACAGAAGTGCCGAGAAAGTCCGCTCGGGGACCTTGGATCCAGGCCCGGTACGAGATCGGGCCGTTCACATCGAGGAGATCAGCATGTCCGAAGTCACCGAGAAGTCCGACGACGCCGTCGTGTCCCAGCCCATTCCGACGCTGCAGGGTGGTTGGCGACGCTGCACCCGATGCCAGAGTTTCTTCTTCGGCGGATTCTCAGATCCCGGCGCATGCCCGGCCGGAGGCCGGCACACGGCCGGCAACGTCCCGTACGCGATGTTGTACGACGGCCGCGGGTCGGTGCTGCTCCAGCACGACTGGAAGTCCTGCTCGAAGTGCCGCGGGTTGTACTACGGCGGGTTCCCCGCACAGGGTCCCTGCCCGGCCGGCGGAAGTCATCTACCAACCGGCAGCCTCGCGTACACGGTCCCGTTCGACCAGCCGATCGTGCAGAACGCCGAGCACCAGTGGACGGCCTGCTTCGACTGCAACACCCTCTACTTCGGCCCGTCACAGGGAGTCTGCGTAGCCGGAGGTGCCCACAACCCGACGCGCAGCTTCGACTACTCGGTGTGGATCGATGTGTGATCCCGCGGCGCGCCGAAGACTGCGGGCGGCCACCAGCGCCGCAACGCTCGTCCTGGTCGTCGGCGGGTTCACCACCGCCTGCGGTGCCGCCGAACCGCCGGCCGTCGCCGCGCCGGCCAAGGCCGCACCGTCCGGTGCGAACGGGACGCCCAGTGAGCCGGACCCGGGGTCAGCTTCGAGCACCGCGCCCAGCCCGAACGTGGGATCGCCCGCAACGAGCACTGGCGATCGGACGTCGGACCAACAGTTCTGCCAGGCCATCTCGCTCAACCTGGCCTTCTTGACCACGGCAGCCACCTCACCCGACGACCCGACCCTGGATCAGGGCCTGGCCAGAATCCGGCAACTATCCACGGTCGCCCCGGCGCAGCTGGGAAATGATCTCACCGTCATCGCCGACTTCGACCAGCACGTACTCGACCAGCTGCGCGCCGGTCGCCGGCCGGAGATCAAGGAGACTCCCGAGCTCACCTCGGCGCTCTCCGATGAGGCCAAGTGGACGGCGGCTCACTGCTGAGCGGAGGAACGCCGAGTGCGGGATCAGCTCCCGGTATCGCCGTGGGCCTCGCCCGCGGCGGCCTTCGATAACATCGGAGATGTTCTCGACGTCCCGGGTCGAGGAGATCGGCGTCGACGGGCCACGAGGCAACCTGTGTCAGCACTGACGTATCGGCTGTTCGGGTCGCTGACCGTCTCCGTGGACGGGACTGATCACCCGCTGACCCAGCGCCGTGAACGTAACGTCTTGGCCATGCTGGTGGCGAGCCACGCTCGGCCGGTGCCGACCGAGCGGCTCGTCGATCAGCTCTGGCGGGGCGAGCCGCCCGCAACGGCCGACGCATCGCTCCAGGTCGTGATCTCCCAGCTGCGCGGCGTGCTCGAGCCACGGCGGGCCCGACGCGCTCCCGCCGTGCACCTCGTCACCAGCGCCGCCGGCTACGCGCTCCGGGCCGACCCTGAGGCGGTCGACGTGTGGCGTTTCGAGGCGGGGGCCCGGCACGCCATGGCGGCGACCGCAGCCGACTGCGTCGCGTCGAGCGCCGCCGCTCTCGAGGTCTGGAACGGAGCGCCGTACGCCGACAGCGCCGACACCGACCTCGTCCAGTCCGAGGTGGCCCGGCTGCTGGAGCTGCGGATCGCGATGATCGAAGCACGGGCCGACGCGCTGCTCCAGCTCGGCCACCCCGACATCGTGACCGCCGAGATCGGGGCCCTGGTCGAGGACCACCCGTTCCGGGAACGGCTGTGGTCGAGCCTGGCGATCGGCCAGTTCCAGACCCTGCGCCAAGCCGATGCGCTCACCACCCTTCGTACGCTGCGCGAACGGCTCGCTGACGAGTTGGGCGTCGATCCGTCCCCCGAGCTGAGGACGCTCGAGTCGGCCGTGCTGAACCAGTCCCCGGAGCTCGCCGCGCGCCCAGCCGTGGCTCTCACCGTTCGGACCCCCTCGCGACCACCGCCCACGGTGGAGTCGGCGAACCAGCTGATCGGCCGCACGGGGAGCCTCGCGACGGTGACCGAGGCCATCGACCGGCTCCGGACCGGGCGGGGCGGGTCCGTGATCATCTCCGGCGACGCGGGCATCGGCAAGACGCGCCTCGTGATGGCCGCGACCGACTACGCCGCCGCCCATGGCGTCGCGGTCGCGGTGGGGCGCTGCCACGAGGCCGACGTCGCCCCGGCGTACTGGCCGTGGCTCCCTGTCCTGCGCACGCTGATGGCGGGCGGACTGATGACGGGCGACGCCCCGGTCGAGGTCCGGGCGCTGCTGGACGCAGACCCCACCCCGCCCTCGACCGAAGCCGGTGCATCGGCGTTGCGCAGCTATGACGCGGTGGCCCGACTGCTGTCCGGGGCTGGGAAGCGCCAGCCGCTGCTGGTGGTGTTGGAGGACCTGCACTGGGCCGACGCCTCCTCGCTGCGGCTCCTCACCTTCGTCATCGAGACGCTGGAGCGCGACGTTCTGCTGCTCTGCACACGCCGATCCGCGGGGGCGAGCGCGCCCGAGGCGCTGACCGCGGCGTTGGCGGCGATGGCCCGTCACGGGACCGGGCGGATCCGGTTGGACGGCCTCGGGGTCGAGGACGTCTCACGGCTGCTGGATGCCGAGGTCGGTCCCGCGGCGCGACCCGTCGCGGCGGCGGTCGCGCACCGGACCGGCGGCAACCCGTTCTACGTGATCGAGTTCGGTCGGTTGCTCCAGAGCCAGCTGATCACCGACCCCCGCCAGGTCGGCGAGGTGGCCGTCCCGGACGGCATCCGCGACGTGCTGCGGTTGCGCCTCGACCGATTGCCGGCGTCCGTCCGGCCCACCCTGGCGGTCGCGGCGGTCGCGGGGACCGTGGACCCCCAGCTCATCTCGGCCGTCACTCGGACGGCAACGGCGGAGGTGTTCGCCGCGCTCGACCAGGGCCTCACGGCAGGCTTGCTGATCGAGCGAGAAGGCCGCTACCGGTTCGTCCACGCCCTCGTCCGGGAAACGATCTACAGCGATCTTCCGGTCGGCGAACGGGTCCGGCTCCACGCAGCTGTCGCCGATGCGCTCGCACCCCGACTCGCCACCGATCCGGAGATTCGCACCGAGTTGGCCCATCACTACTGGCTGGCGGCGCCGCTCGACCCGCGCTATGCGGCGCAGGCTCTGCGCCATCTGCAGGGGGCTGCGCAGGTCGCCGACTCCCGCCACGCGTACGTTGAGTCGGCCGCCCTGTGGGCGCAGGCCGCGGCGGCGAGCACGCTGATCAGCACTCCGGATCCGCTCGAACGGTGCCGACTGCTGATCGCGGAGGGTTCGGCCGAGATGCGGATCGGGGCCATGGCCGGGGCCCGCGGGCACGTCAGCGAGGCCATCTTCCTCGCCCGGGCCGCGCATCGCTGGGACCTCGTCGGCGAGGCAGGCGCCGCGCTCGGCAACGTCGGCGGCTGGCGCTGGTTGGACGACGGCGTGGCCGACGACGAGATCATCGCGGTGCTGACCGAGTGCGTCGCCCAGCTGCCCGACGGCCCCCTGGCCGCGCTGGTCCTGGCGAGCCTGCAGTCGGAACATCTCACCGCCCGGCAGGCCCACCAGGCACATGAGTGCGGTCGGGCCGCGGTCGAGATGGCCCGTACGGCCGGGGACCAGGCCGTCCTGCTGCGCGTGCTGTTGATGCGTGCCCTCAGCATCTGGGGTCCCGGCACGTTCGACGAGCGCATCGCCCTGTGTGCAGAGATGTTGACGCTCCCGTTGTCGGGTGAGCTTGAGGTGAGCGCCCTGTGGCAATACAGCAGCGCACTGGTCCAGGCCGGTCGATCGGCTGAGGCCGACGCCATGATGGCCCGATGTCTGGCGGCAGCGGCCCGGCTTCGACATACGGCCGCCGATGTGCCGCTCGGATGGTTCCGGTTCATGCAGGCCGTCGCCCGGGACGACCCCCAGGCCCGCGAGATCGGGAACGCCGCGCTCCGGCTGCACCGGCGGAGCAGCGTCGTCTCCCTGGAGGAGATGACCGGGATCTACAGGCGCGCGGTCGAGGTCGTCCCTCACCCGGAGCAGGGCCGCTTCGCGGGACTTCCGGACACCGACCGGCTGGTCGGCACGCTGCGGGGCGAGATCGCGGGGCTGCGCGGCGATCAAGGGTGAAACAGACCCCTTGGGAACGATCCGGAGCAACCGGCCGGTGACGACCGCTGTGGCCGATCGGCAAGGAGAAGGTGTCACCCGGGCGGCGACACCTGGACTGCCGGCTCGCAGCTGACCGGGAAGTTCACCGATCTGGCGATGAAACACACATCGTGGGCGCGCTCATGCAGCCGGTGCGAGAGGCCGAGCTGTCCGCGGTCGGTGATGGTGACCGCCGGGCGCAGGACGACCCGCTCGAACTGACCCGAACCGTCGGCGTTCTCCACCATCGTGCCGAGCGGGTTGTCGGTATAGGCGGTCACCACGACGCCGGCCCGGGCGGCCAGGTCGAGGTACCAGAGCATGTGGCACTGGGCCAACGACACGACGAGCAGCTCCTCGGGGTTCCACCGGTCAGCGTCCCCCCGGAAGGCGCGGTCGGCGGAGCCTGGGATGGATGGCTTGCCGGGCGCGGCCACCAGGTGCCCGCGCCCGTACGCGCGCGGGCTACTCGTGCCCGAACCGCGGTCACCCGTCCATTCGAGCGAAAGCTCGTAGTGGTGACTGGTCGTCACGATTCCTGGACCGCTCAGTCGGTGAGCTTGAACGCCAGATCGGTGTCCCACTCACTCATGTCCGGCTTCTCGGCCGGATCGTCGAGGTATTCCTCCAGCCGCGCGGCCCAGCGCTCCTCGCCGTCGACCTCGGTCGTGTCGAACGACAGCCCCTGTCCGTCGGCCCACTGCAGCAGATCGCCGGTGGCCTGCTCCAGACCATCCGGATGGCCGTGATAGCGGACGTACGCGTAACGTCCGGCCGGCAGCGTGCCGGCGCTCACCCGGTCGTCGCCCTCGACCCGTGCGGCCACCGCGACGCCGGCCTCGATCTCCAGCTCGCCGGCCATGTCGATCACGTTGTACTTCCAGAACGGCGGACCGTCCGGTTGGGCACCGTGCGCGGCCAGCCAGCCGAACACCTCCCCGGTCAGCGGGGGGACCTCGTCGGCCATCCGGCTCATCGGCACCCGGGTGGTGATCGAGACGTACGGCCGCGCTGGGCGTTCGACGATGGATGGTGCCATTGCTCCTCCTGGTGTCTGGACTACCGGAGACTTCGACTCGGCGAGGGTGGCATTCTCATCGGGCGGCCTTTGACAAGTCCCGGGGCGTATTTCCGCAGGTCAGCGCACCGGAGCCGTGGACAGCAGTTCGCCGGTCCGGGCGTCCCGGAGCTCGATCTGGTCGATCCGCCAGGTCGCGACCGGAGCGGTGGCCATGGGCCGCATCACCTTGTCCGGCTTGGCGTACCAGCTGAAGACCTCCCGGTCGTCCCCTGAGCGCTGCCGGACCCAGATGGCGACCTGCGACGTGTATTCGCCGGTCTCGGTCCGCGCATACTGGCACTCCAGCTGCAACCCGGTCACCGAGCGGCCGGGAGTGACGTCGACGTTGGCCGTGATCCCGCTCTGGACGACCGGGGTGAACGCCACCCGATACGTCGGCTGGGTCCCGATCGGCACGATCCCGCGCCCGACAAGCACCCCGAGCCCGCCGAGCACGAGGACGAGAGTGGCTGCGATCGAGCCGACCGCGAGGAGGACCCGGCGCCGCCGCCGGTGGATCCGCGTCGTGATCGCGCCCATCAGCTCCGGTGAAGGTCCCTCCTCGATCGCCTCACCTGACCCTGTCAGCAGGGCAGCGTCCTCGGCCGCGACCTGGGCGAGTAGGCCGGGCATTCCGACCAACTCGGAGACCGCGCGCTGGCAGGCCGAGCAGCCGGCCAGATGGCGCTCGTACTCGCGTCGCTCGCTCGGCGACAACGCGCCCAGGACGTACGCGCCGTCCCATTCCAGGAAGCGGTCGGGCTCGGACTGCACCGCCCGCGGACCGAAGCTCGGCTCGCTCATGTTTCGCCTGTTCGCTCGCACCCGGCGCTTCGAGCCCGGTCATCCGCGGCCACGAACCGGAAGGCCCACCCCCCGACGAACACACCAACCATCTCGGCAACGCCTTCCGCTCCGCGACCACGGAAGACCGGCGCGCCTACCCGATGCTCGCTCATGTCGTCGTCACCCCCTGCTCCTGCAGCCGCAGCCGCAGCATTCGCAACCCGTAGTGCAACCGGCTTTTCACCGTTCCTTCCGGTATTCGGAGCCGACCGGCGATATCGGCGACTGTTCGGCCCTCGAAATATGCCGCGCCGATCACCGCCCGGTGCTCGTCGGACAGCGTGCTCAACGCCTCAGAGATCAGCCAGCGATCCAGCACCCGCGAGGTGGCGTCAGCCTCCGACTGCTCCGGCATGGTCTCGGCCGTGACCTCGTGCCTCGACTGGGCACTACGCCAGCGGTCGATCACCAGATTGCGGGTCGCGGTGAACAACCAGGCCCGGGCGGCCGCATCGTCACGGTCCAGCACCGTGGGGTCCTTCCAGGCCCGCAGCAGGACCTCCTGGACCACGTCGGAGGCCTGCTCGCGGTCGTGGGTGAGCCGCATCGCGAAGCGCCACATCTCGGCGGCATGCCGGTCGTGCAGCGTCTGCAGCGCCGCCTCCTTGCCGGCCACCGCACCTCCCCACTCACAACCCGGGCTCACCGCCCTCCGGGCCCCCACAAGATCACACGACGTACGCCCGCCAGGAGTTCAGTCCCGGCGCACTGCCGGCCGGGTCAGGACCGGTACGCCGGAACGCCGAGCAGCCGGTCCACGGTCGTGAAGCCGAACCCGCGCTCCCGCAACGTGTCGATCAGCGGGCCGATCGCGCCGACGGACTGGTCGCGCCGGCCGCCGTACGACTCGTAGCCGTCGTGGAAGATCAGGATCGCACCCGGCGCCGACAAACCGGCCGCGGACCGGGTCATCCAGCCCGCCGGTGGCTGGAAGATCTCCAGCGGGTGGGCGAAGTCGCCGGACACGACCTGCAGCCCGGCCGCCTCGACCGAACGCAGCACCCAGGGCCAGTGACACAGCCACGGTGGTCGATACAGCGCCGGGGTGACACCGCTGATCGAGCCGAGCGCATCCTGCGCCCGAGAGATCTCCTCCACCTGGGCCGGGGCACGAAAATAGCTGGTGAAGCTGTGGTGGTAGCTGTGGTTGCCGAGCACGTGCCCGTCCTCCACCACCCGCCGGGTGGCCGAGGGGAACCGCTCGGCACAGCGGCCGACCTGGAAGAACGTGGCCGGCACGTCCCGATCGGCCAGGGTGTCCAGCAGCCGGGAGGTGTACGGCTCGTTGGGCCCGTCGTCGAACGTCAGCGCGACCAGCGGCAGGTCGGTATCGCCGCGGTACGGGAACCGGCCGAACTGCTGCGAGCGCCCACCGAATCCCGCCCAGTACGCACCGGCCAGCGCCCCCAACCCGGCCAGGGCCGCCGCTCGGCGTCGCCGACGCTGGACTGCCTCCGCGACGTCGGTCCGGATCACGCTTCCGGGCGCGACCACTACGAGCTCAGCAGATAGCGCGCGACCCCGAGCGAGGTGGTGAGCAGGAGCGCGACACCGACCCCGACCCCCCACCGGACCCGCCGCCGCCGACCGTGCTCGACCCGGAACACCGGCGCCCGGCCGAGTACCGGCCGCTTCGCGATCCGGTTCAGGAAGTACGCCGCGAGGTAGAACCACAAGAAGCTGACGAACAACGTCTGGACGACGCCGCTCTCCTGCCGGCGAGGGGATGTGGAGACCTCGTTCTCCGCGTCCCAGACCAGCCGGCCACGCTTGCGGAGCCGGCGGAGCAGATCCAGTTCGTCCCCGCCCTGGCTGAGGTTCAGGTCGTAGCCGCCGAAGGCGGTGCGGACGAACGCGGTATTCGTCGCCGTTACGTAGCCGAGCCAGCCGGTGGCCCGGTAGACGCTGTTGACCAGGCCGAACAGCAAGGTGGTGAAGCCCCCGATCCACCACGGGGCCTCGCGGTACCGGCACGGTCCGCCGACCCCGACCACACCCTCGCGGGAGCGGAACGACGCATCGATCCGGGAGAGCCAGTTCGGCGGATAGAGGGTGTCGGCGTCGACCGACACGACGATCTCGCCGCGGGCCTCGGTCAGCCCGCGCTGCCGGGCCTGGCAGACCCCCGGCTCCATCTCGCTGACCACCCGGACATCCAAGCCCCCCACATCGGAGCCCTGACTGTTGAAGCCCTGACTATTGAAACTCCGCGCGATCTCGGCGGTCGCGTCCGTGCTGTTGTTGTCGACGACGACGATCTCGTACGGGCCCTTGTAGTCCTGGTGGCGCAACGAGCGGAGGGTCTCGGCGAGGAAGCCCTCCTCGTTGTACGCGGGCACGACGACGGTGAACCGCAGCTGGGCCGGGCCTTCCATCGACGCTCCCCACCGATCTGGATCTCTGGCCGAAAGTCGGCCGAAGCCGATCCCCAAAAGACTAGCGGTTCTCGGGCCTGTCGCCCGACATGTACGTCATGGACCTCGTGGCCTGTCGTCTAGCTGAGCCGTACCTGAGAGTCGGTCGACGCAGTGGAGTCATCCAACGACTCGAGCCGGCCGAGTAAGAACTCCCGCTCTGCCGGGTTGTCGGTCAGTTCGAGGGCCCGCCGGTACTGCTCCGCCGCATCGACGGTCCGCCCGAGCCGGGTGAGCAGCTCCGCCTTGACCGCCGCCAGATAGGGGTAGCCGGCGAGCCGGTCGTCGCGTTCGAGGTCCTCGATCTGGGCCAGCGCGACGGCGGGCCCGGCGACGTACGACAGCGGGACGGTCCGATTCAGCGCCACTACCGGTGTAGGCCAGACCTGGAGGAGCTGGTCATAGAGGTAGAGCGCCTGCGGCCAGTCGGTCTCGGCGAACGTGGGCGGCTCGGCGTACAGCGAGGCGATCGCGGCCTGCAGGGTGTAGCGGTCGGGCCTCCCGCGGCGCAACGCGCCGACGATCAGCTCGTGTCCCTCGGCCAGCTCCACGGCGTTCCAGCGGGACCGGTCCTGGTCCTCCAGCCGAAGCAGTCGGCCGGACTCCGAGACGCGGGTGTCGCGGCGTGCGTCGGTGACCAGGAGCAGGGCGAGCAGGCCGGCGACGGAGCTCTCGTCCGGCATCAGCTCCCGCACGGTACGTGCCAGCCGGATCGCCGCGTCGGACAGGTCGACGCGGACCAGCTCCGGGCCGGCCGGGGCGGTGTGGCCGGTGGTGAACAACAGATAGATCGCCTGCAGCACCGGCTCGAGCCGATCGGTCAGCTCGGCGCCGGACGGCATCCGGAACGGGATCCGGCTGCCGGCGATCTTCTTCTTGGCACGGGTGATCCGGGCCGCCATCGTCGGCTCCGACACCAAGAAGGCGCGCGCGATGTCGGAGGTGCTGATCCCGCAGACCAGGCGGAGGGTCAGAGCGACCTGACCTTCCGGGGCCAGCGCGGGGTGGCAGCAGAGGAAGATCAGCCGGAGCCGTTCGTCGGCGATCGGCTCCGGAGCCGCTCCGTCCGGCGACCTGGTCAGATCGTTCATCGCGGCGTCCTCGACGGAGGTCCGGTCGTCGTCCGGCTCGATCAACAGTGGGAGCTTCGAGCGGAACGTCCGGTCGCGCCGGATCGTGTCCACGGCCCGACGACGAGCGGTCGTGGTCAGCCAGGCCGCCGGACTGGCCGGGACCCCGTCTCGGGCCCAGGCGGTCACCGCGGCGGCGTACGCCTCTTGGACGCATTCCTCGGCCAGGTCGAGATCGCGCGCGGTGCGCACCGTCGCGGCGACCACGAACGCCCACTCGCGGCGGTGCGCTTCTGCCAGCGCGGCCTCGACCAGCTCATGGCTCGTACCCGGTCCGGGTGTGCCGGCAGCGCTCGCCGGACCGGGCGATCGGTCCCGTCGTCCGGTCACTCCCGAGGCTCGCGGATGACACCACCGCTGTGCACCGGCCGGACCTCCACGCCGCCACCCTCACGCAGGACGGGGTTGGTCCTGGCGATCGCGAGCGCGGCGTCCAGATGCGGCGCCTCGATGATGTAGAAGCCGGCGACGATCTCCTTCGCGTCGACGAACGGCCCATCGGTGACCGATCCGGCGCGCAGCGAGGTGGCCATGTCGCGTGGGGTCAGCGCGTACGCGACCAGCATCGCGTCAGCGTCAGCCAGCTCCTCTGCGTGCTCGTCGCAGCTCTCCAGATCGGCCTGGGTAGCGTCCGGCGCGTGGGCGGAGTCGGACGCGTAGATGAGGACGGCGTACTGAGCCATGCCGGCTCTCCTTCCGGTTGAAGATCGTTCCTACACCCCTCCGTCGTCCGCGGCCGGCCGAATCGACAACCGCCGCCGGAGTTTCTTCTCGGCGGAAGCGCTTCGATGTGAAGCCGGCCGAGCTCGTATACACCCTGGACGAGAAGGCGGTCCGGCGGCGGGCGAAGGAGGCGACCGAACAATTCGTTCCACGCCGAGTTACGCCCCAGAGTCGACAGCCTCGACCAAGGAGCAGCTATGAATCTCACCGCCCAGGCCACCCGACTCGGCCAGCTCGCCGCCGACGAGTGGGGTGTTCCCGACGACCGCCCGACTCTGGTGTTGATGCACGGCCTCACCTTCGACCGGCACATGTGGTATCCGACAGTAGATGCCTTACAGGCCATCGATCCCGGACGGCACGTCCTGGCCGTTGACCTGCCCGGCCACGGCGACTCGCCCGCCGCCGCGGAGCCGCAGCTCGGTGAGGGTAGCCGGGCGATCGCGCGGGGCTTGAGCGACAGTGGCCTCCGCGCTCCCGTGCTGGTCGGGCACTCGGCGGCCGCCATGGAGGCTACGTTCGCGGCCGGCGAGTATCCCACCCGCGGTGTCGTGAACGTGGATACCGCCCTACAGATCGAGGGCACCGTGACGATGTTGCGCCAGCTCGCCGCCCGCTACCACCGCGACTATCGCGCGATGTGGGACGACGTGCTGCTGCCGTCACTGCGAGTCGATCAGCTTCCCGAGCCGGCACAACGTCTCCTCGCTGCGCACTGCACACCCACACCGGAGATCTTCGCCGCCGGTTGGGCCGAGCTGCTCGACGGTCCGCTTCCGGAGTTGTCGCAGCAGCTGACAGCCGTCCTGGACAAGTTGCGCACGTCTGGCATGCCGTACCGCACTGTCTTCGGCGACGAGCCAACGCCGGACTACCGCGCCTGGCTGGCTGCTGAGCTGCCCCAGGCCGCAATCGAGGTGTGGCCGGGGCATACGCACTTCCCGCACCTAGCGGACCCGGCGCGCTTCGCCCGCCTGCTCGCCACGACCGGCGGCTGGTAGGAATGTCCAGGCAGCCGCTCCGTGTGCTGATCTCGGGCGCGAGCGTTGCCGGCCCGACGGCTGCGTACTGGCTCAGCCGACACGGGTTCGCGGTGACGGTGGTCGAGCGGATGCCGCTGGCCATGGTGCGGACCAGCGGCCACGCCGTGGACCTGTTCGGGCCGGCGATGGACGTTGCCGAGCGCAGGATCTCCAAGTGGTCGGCCGACGAGTGCGTGCTCTCGCTGGCTCGCGACCGCGGCAAGGACTATCTGGCCCTGTCCTGGTGACCACTGGTCACCGCCGGGATCGTCGTCGATGACAAGGATGGCTGCGGAATCGGCCGTCGCCGAAAGGTGGCTGATCACCGCGGATTCTGTTCGCCGGAGTTCCGTCACGGCGGGTCGGCCCCTGTGGGGAGTGGTGGTGTGGGGAGTGGTGGTGTGGGGAGTGGCGGTGTGGGGAGTGGCGGTGTGGTGGTCCAGTTCTTCGTGCGGATTCTGGGGTGCACGATGGACCGCTGGGCGCGGTCGACCCACTTCGGCGGAATCCAGGCGGGGAGCCCGTCGTGGGTGATCCGGCAGCGCCAGCCGCGGTGTGCGAAGTGGTGATGGTGGTATCGGCACAGCAGTGTCAGGTTGCTCAGATCGGTGGGTCCGCCGTCGATCCAGGAGATGATGTGGTGCCGTTCGCACCAGGCTGGTTCGACATCACAGCCGGGGAAGGAGCAGCCGGCGTCACGGGCATACAGGGCGAGGGTCTGGGCGCGTGACGCGAGCCGCCGCGACCGGCCCAAGATCAGGATCTCGCCGGTGGTGCCGCGGACGCACCAGGCGAGCCCGGCCTGGTCGGCGACGTCGGCCACCTGACGGCCCCGGATAGGTGTGCCGTCGGCGTACCGGCCGGTCCCGGTGCGGGTGGCGAGGTCGTCGGCGTCGATGGTGATGACGAGGGTGGTGGGGATGCCGCCGGTGTCGGGCAGCGTCCCGGACCGCAGCAGCCGGTCACACATCAGGCCGAGCGCATCATGGAGTCGTTGGGGTCGGGTCCGTAGATCTGCCTCCACCTGCGGGGTCAGCTGCCCATCGGCGTCGTCGCCGGTCTGGTAGCGGGTGATGACCGGCGCCGCCAACGAGTCGAGGACGGTTTTCAATTTGTGTCCGACTTCGGGGGTGAGCCGGAACTCGCCCCGGAACGATCCATCCATGGCGCCGCGGAGCAGGAAGTATCGGCGGGCCTGGTGGTGTTCGTCGTCGGGCAGGCTGCCGTCGGGGTCGATCGCGTCGACCACCCGGACCGCGATCCGGCGGAGGTCTTCGGGCCCGAAGGTGGCTGCCTGGGCGACCAGGAACTGTTCACCGTGTTCGACCCGGGCCGGATCGTGCCCGGGGCCGTCGACCTTGCGGAGCTCGGTGTCGATCACCGCAACCTGTTCCGGGCTCAACTCACCCCGCCGCTGCGCGTCCGCCATCACCGGCCGGTACGGGTCGAGTGGTTGGCCGGTCATCGTCAGGCGTGGCCCCAGGTGGTCTGCGGCTCGGACCCGCCGGTGCGCTACCGCGGCAGAGATCCGCAGGGATGAGGTGAGCACCTGGGTCATCGAGCGTTGACACAGCCGGCCCGGAATATCGCGGACCGTGGCCGTGGCGATGATCCGATGATCGAGCAGCGATATCCGGTTCCGCACCCGCTCCAGGTCCTGTGCGAACCCGATCACCTCATCGGCATCCAGATCGTCCAGACCGCCGTCGTCGGCCACCTTGATCAGCAGATCCAACGCCGCCGAGAAGCCCTCCAAGGCATGCCGGATCGGCGACTCCACCGCGCTGTCCGACGCCAACATGCGACAAGCCTAGTCGAACATTCGTTCGAACCAAGACTATGCGCAAACTTTTTCGAATGTCCAGGACAGGGGCCGTTCTTCCGTCAGAAATCGATCTTGCACGACGAGTGACTGCGCTCGTACGACAATCGTCGGAGACCCGACAGGCAACCGAGGGGCCGACGCCGGAGCGGGATGGGCGACACTGTCCGTCGTGATCAGCGACGGCCGACCGATCGGCGGGCTCGACCAGCTCATTCCCCGCGCTCGCAGCCTGATCGAGACCGGCCACCGGAGCCTGCTCGGCATCACCGGCAGCCCCGGCGCGGGCAAGACCACGCTGGCGATCCGGCTCGTCGCAGGCGTTGAACGCGACCAGCGCCGAACCGGTCGCCGTGCATCTCCCGATGGACGGCTTCCACCTGGCCAACGCGACCCTCGACCGCCTCGCGCGGCATGACCGGAAGGGCGCGATCGACACCTTCGACGGTTGGGGATTCGTCGCGCTGCTGGCCCGACTCCGCGACGAGCAGCACCACCCGGTGTACGCGCCGAGCTTCCGGCGCAGCTTGGACGAGCCGGTCGCGGGTGAGATCGAGATCCCGGCCGGCATTTCGCTGGTCGTGGTAGAGGGCAACTACCTGCTGGTCGACGCCGAGCCATGGAGCCGGGTCGGCGACCTGCTCGACGAGGTCTGGTTCTGCGTCACCCCGGACGCCGACCGGCTCGATCGGCTCGTCGATCGGCACACCCGACACGGCCGCACCCGCGAGGCCGCGACCGACTGGGCGCACCACGTCGACGGCCGCAATGCCGACCTGATCGAGAGCACGAAGGACCGAGCCGACCTGCTCGTGTCGGGAACGAGCTAGTGGTCACCTCTAGTGATCGACTACCGGTGAGCCCGCTTCGGCCGTGAGCCGGCCCCGGTCACCGGATGATCACCGGGACACATGACCAGCAGCGACCGGCCCTCGTACGGACCGAGGGTCAGGGCGAAGCTTTGCAGGTCGTCGACCTCGCCCAGCTCGGCATCGGTCATCATGTCCACCAGCCCGCTGCCGGGCACCAGCGCCTCGGAGCGGACCGTACCGGTGATCTCACTGCCCGAGAAGTTCAGCACCGTCACCTGCTCCGCCTCGGCGAGCTGATGGACCATCACCAGCATCGAGCGGTGCGAGACCTGTGGCACGTCGAGCTGGATCGCGCTCGCGATGCCGTACCGTTTGCGGACCTCGAGAATGTCGCGCAGCCGCCGGGCGAACGAGTTCTCCCGCGCGAGCTGCGCGGGCAGTGACCCGTACAGATTCTTGCCCCGTGGCATCTGCGACGTCGACTCGGTCGCGTTCGGCCGATAGTCCATCAGGTCGTACGCCGCCCGATGGATCCAGCGCGTGTCGCCGTCGGCGAGCAAGGCCTTGATCTGCGATCGGTCCAGGGTGAGCGCGCCGACCAGATCCCAACCGGACAAGGCGAAAACGCCCGGCTGCAGGGCATTGAACATCGCCAGCAGCAGGTGCGCGTCCTTGATCAGCTCGACCTGCTCGTCGGTCAGCGCCGTCAGGTCGGTGACGCCGAGCGAGGCGGCGATGATCGTCGCCGTGGTGGACGCGATCCCGTTCTGGGTGAACGTCGCGTTGTACGGCCCCGACTCCCCGGTCAGATGGTCCAGCAGATCCTGCCGGATCCGGACCGCGAGCTCCCCGCCGGAGATCTCTGCCCCGTGGTAGCTGAACGTATCGGTCGCGTGCAGCGTCGCGAAGTGCACGAGCTCGTAGGTCATCTCGTCGTGGTTCTGCAACGCGTGCACCAGCGACACCGGCTCGACGCCCAGCTCGGCCCCCAAGTTCAGCGTCAGCCGGAGGAACTCGGTGTCGCCGGTGGCCATCGCATGGTGGTACGCGGGCCGGTTGACGAAGTCGTACGACAGATCCGCCCCGCGGACCGACCCCTGCCGGATGTCGTCCATGGTGAGGTTCAGCTCTTGGAAGGTGAACCCGCCGACCTTGCGCACCATGCTGGAGATGAACTGGTTGGCGGCCTCCGACAGGGGGTGCCCCTCCGACCACGCCGGCGCGCCCTCGCCGGTCTTCTCCACCCCGAGAAAGCCGTTCGCGTCCAGCCGCAGTCCACCGCTACCCAGGTCGCCGAGGCTGTGCAGTGCGTCCCCGATCACCAACCGCATGCCGGCGAACGTCGGGTCCAGCCAGTTGATCGAGGGCTGGCCCTCCTTGAAGTAGTGCAGATAGACCCAGCGCCGCTCCACCCCGTCCGGTCCGAGCACGGGTCCGGTGGCACTCCAGTTGGTCTCCTTGACCCCCTCCTCGAAGAAGATCACCCGCTGCAGCTTGCCGATGATGTAGCCGGACTTCTCCAGCAGGTCCTCGGTCTCGGCGTCGCAGTTCACCGAGTCCCGACCTCGGCTGACCCGGGGCAGCAGGTGCCAGTCCTTGGGGTCGATCTCGACCATGTGGTAGATGCCGGGATAGTCGCCGACCTTCATCTCGGCCAGCCGGAAGTCGGCCCCCTTACCGGTGTGCCCGGGGACGATGTCGTCGATCACGGTGCCGCCGTGGGTGGTGGCGACCTCGCACACCGTTCGGAACTCGTCCTCGGTACCGAACGCGTCGTCGATATGGGTGCTGATCCGGTCGAAGTGCCCATCCACGCTGGGCGTGGAGTCCCAACCCGACAGCCCGCCGGACACCTTCACCGGGCCGGTGTGGATCGCCTCGACCCCGATCTGCTGGAAGGTCTGCCACAGGTCCGGGTCCCCGAGCGAGCCGAGGAACGACGCACCCGGCTTGGTGATCATGGAGATCGGGTACGCCGTGAACCAGACCGACGCCTTCTCGATCGCCGCCCGCGGGTCGGGATGAGCGAACGGGTTCTGCCACATGCTTCCCTGGCCGGAGAACTGGGTGGCGATGGTGATCGCGTCGGAGAGCATCGACTTCTCGGTCAGCCAGGCGACGTACTCCGGGTTGTCGCCGCTCGGCGAGCCCTTCCGCTCGGGCCGCGCCCGGCGAGGGAACAAGCCTCGCAGCCGGGCCCGCGGTCGGAGTCGCTTCGGCCGGGCCGGATAGAGCAGCTCGTCGAAGCTGATCTCACCGGTGATCTCGACTGCCGACTCGGGCTCCGTACTTCGTTCGACCGTCATAAAATCCGGCGACACATCGCCCCGTGTGACGTCGTCCACCCGAACCCCTTTCCGACCTGTACCCGCATGCTCCCCCGGCACGCTACTAGCCCACTCCCACCACCGAGTTGTCAGCCGCTCAGCAGCGTATTTCGCGCAGAGCGGCTGACAACTCCGGTGGCTTCAGGCCCGGGCGCGCTCGGGCTCGAGGGCCTCCTGCGGGGCGAGCAGGGTGTTCGGATGGGCCGAGCGACGCCGGACGACGAGCTTCTTCAGCTCGATCACGATGGGCAGGACAATCGCGAGGCCGATGCAGACGAGCCACTGCGGAGCGGTCAGCGAGGTGGACTCCAGCAACCGCTGCATGAACCCGAGCTCGACCCCGGCGATCACCAGCAGCACCGGGATCGTCAGCATCTTGACCGCATCCAGCACCGGTGCGCTCAGGCCGGAGTCCGGGTCGCGGCGCAGCACCAGGCCCGATCCGATCGTGCCGAACCCGAGGACCACGAAGGCCATCGTCATCCCGACGTTGTCCGCCCCGGTGGCACCGCCGTTGTTCACGAACACCAGCGGGATCAGCGTCAAGACGAACAGCAGGAAGCCGTACGCGATCCACTCGATCACCGAGTGGCGGTTGGAGATGGTGACCTTCGGATCCCGCGGTGCCCGGGTCATGATGCCCGGAGCCGGCCGGTCGCGCATGATCACGACGACCGGGAAGATGCTGATGAAGAAGTTGAGATACAGCACCATCATCGGGGTCAGCGCGGCGCCCCCGTTGATCCCGAAGATGCTCGCCGCCAAGAACAGCAGGACCAGTGAGAGAAGCTGGGTCATCTGGTAGCGGACATAGCAGACGATCTTGTCGTAGATGCTGCGGCCGAGCCGGATCGCGGTCACCAGCGTGCCGAAGTTGTCATCGGTCAGGATCATCTTGCCGGCCTGCTTGGTGACCTCGCTGCCCGAGCCCATCGCCACCCCGATGTCGGCCTGCTTCAGTGCCGCGGCGTCGTTGACGGCGTCGCCGGTCATCGCGATCACGTCGCCGCTCTCCTGCATCAGCTTCGCCAGCCGGAGCTTGTCCTGGGGTGTGACCCGGCCGAAGACGTGCAGGTTCGGCAGCGCGGCCTTCAGGTCGGCGTCCGACATCGCGGCCAGCTCGGCACCGCTGATCGCGCCGGCGCCGAGGCCCAGGTCGGCCCCGATCGCCGAGGCGGTGATCGCGTGGTCGCCGGTGATCATCCGGACGTCGATCCCGGCCGCGTGAGCCGTGGTGACCGCCTCGACCGCTTCCGGACGCAGCGGGTCGATGATGCCGACCATGCCGGCGAAGGTGAGCTCGGAGACGAAGGACTGGGCATCCGCGGTGACCGCGTCCTCCTGGCCGTTCAGTCGGCGGACGGCGAACGCGAGCACCCGCAGGCCCTGTTCCGACATCTCCCGGTTCGCGGCCAGCAGCTCGTCCTTGGCCTGGTCCAGCGGAACCACCTGCCCTTCGGCAGCCTGGACGTGGGAGCAGCGGTCGATGATCACGTCCGGACCACCCTTGACCAGCTCGACGAACTGCTGCTCGCCGTCGAGCTCGATGTGGTGGAAGGTCGCCATGTACTTGTACGCGGAGTCGAACGGCACCTCGGCGAACCGCGGGTACGTCCGGCGCGTCACCTCGGCGTCCACGCCGACCTTGGCGGCCAGCACGACCAGCGCCGCCTCGGTCGGGTCGCCGACCACCACGCCGTCGTCGGAGACCGTGGCGTCGCTGTCCAGGCAGAGCCCGTACGCGAGCCGGGTGAACGGCGGGGTATCACCACCGGCAGCATGCAGGATCTGGCCGGACTTGCCGTAACCGTCGCCGGTGACCTTGTACCAGGTCGCGCCGGCATAGAGCCGCCGCACCATCATCTGGTTCATGGTCAGGGTGCCGGTCTTGTCGGAGTTGATGGCGCTGATCGCACCGAGGGTCTCGACGTCGTTGAGGTTCTTCACCACGGCCTTGGCCTCGGCCAGCTGCCGGGCACCGTAGGCCAGCAGGGCCTGGACGAACGTCGGCAGACCGGTCGGGATCGCTGAGACCGCCATCGAGATGCCGAGCAGCATCACTTCCGACACGCTCTGCCCGCGGGCCAGGCCCAGCACGACGATCACCGCGACAGCCGACCAGGCGATCGCGCCCAGCACCTTGGTGAGCTGGTTCATCTCCCGCTGGAGCGGAGACTTGGTCGGCGCCACGGCCGAAAGCATGGAGGCGATCTGACCCATCTGCGTCCGCATCCCGGTCTCGGTCACCACCAGGGTCGCGGTGCCGCGGGTGACCGAGGTGTTCTGGAAGACCATGTTCACTCGGTCTCCCAGCGCCACGTCGGCGCCGTCCAACGGCGCCGGGTCCTTCGCGATCGGCGCGCTCTCCCCGGTCAGCGCCGCCTCCTGGGTCTCCAGGGTGGCGCTCCGCAGGAGCCGTCCGTCGGCCGGGACGAGGTCGCCGGCCTCGACGTTGACCAGGTCGCCAGGAACCAGTTCGGTCGCCGGCAGCTGCCTCAGCGACCCGTCCCGGATGACCTTGGCCTGCGGCACCTGCATCTTCGCCAAGGCATCGACGCTGGCCCGGGCCAGCAGTTCCTGCCGGGTGCCGAGCACGACGTTGAGGACGACGAGGCAGGCGACCAGCACTCCGACGGGAATCTGGTTGATGAAGAAGCTGACGATCGAGACCGCGATCAGCATCAGGCTCATCGGATCCCGCAACTGCAGCAGGACTATCGCCCACATCGAGGGCGGCGGCTCCGCGGCGATCTCGTTGCGGCCGTACTTCTCCAGTCGACCGGCGGCCTCGGCTGCGCTCAGCCCATCCGACGCGTCGGTCTCCAGGGCCGCGACGGCCCGCTCAGCCTCCTGTGCGTACCACGCCTCGGGGGCTGCAACAGCTGTTGAGGACGACTCCATGGTTCCATCATGTCTGGTCCGGCCCCGCTCAGCGAGAGGCTGACCACCGGCGAGCCCTGCGGTTGGTCACGGGACCACCCCATCCGGGTGAAGCACGACGCCGCCTTGTCCGCGAGGAGGATCCGGCCGGAGGAACGGGCACACAGGGTCGGACGGATCAGGGCCGCTCGCGGGAAGCGTCTTGCAGTTGATCCGACAGCGTCCAGAGTCGAGCGATGCCGGAGTCACCGCCCTCGTAGGAGTCGGGCTGGTCGAAGAACGGCCCGACCGTCTCCTGCCAGGCGATGTTGTCCGGATCGTCGCGGAGCGCCGCCCGCATCGCGGCGTAGTCCTCGACGTCGACCAGGTGGAACACGTGCCGCCCGTCCCGCCAGATCCGCCAGTCCCGGACGCCCGCTGCTCGCAGCTTGCGGGCCACCGCCTCCGGGATCACCTCGTGCACCGCGTCGTAGTCCGCCTCATGCCCTTCGGTCAGCACGGTGTGCAGCGCGATCTCCATCAGGCCGGTCTCAGCCGCAGGGCCTGCATACCGCCGTCCACCGCGAGGTCGACGCCGGAGGTGGATCCCGAGCGCGGGCTCGCGAGGTAGGCGACGGCGCCCGCGACCTCCTCGGCGCTGACCAACCTTCCGTGCGGCTGCCGGGCCTCCAGCGCCGCTCGCTCCGCGGCCGGGTCGTCTGCACTGTCCAGCAGCCGGCCGATCCACGGGGTGTCCGCGGTGCCCGGGTTCACACAGTTCACCCGGATCCCCTCGCGCAGATGGTCGGCCGCCATCGCCCGGGTCAGCGCCAGCACGGCGCCCTTGGTCGCGCTGTACAGCGCCCGCTGCTGCAGTCCGGCCGTGCCGGCGACCGAGCAGGTGTTGACGATTGCCGCCGCGGGCGACTTCCGCAGCTGCGGCAGCGCGGCGCGCGAGATCCGCACCATCCCGACCACATTCACGTCGAACACCCGGTGCCACTCGTCGTCCGAGTTGTCGGCGACCGTTCCCTGCGCTCCGATTCCGGCGTTGTTGACCACGATGTCCAGCCGTCCGTAGTGGTCGACCACGGCCGCCACAGCGGCCCGGCAGGAGGCGTCGTCGGTGACGTCGCAGGGCACCGCGAGCAACGGCGGTCGTACGTCCTCCGTGCGCAGGTCGAGCACCGCCACCTCAGCGCCACCCGCGGCCAGCTCGGCCACGATCGCCGCGCCGATCCCGGACGCCCCGCCGGTCACCAGCGCGACCAGCCCCTCGAACTCGCTCACACTCTTTCCTGTTCGCTCGCGCCCGGCGCTTCCAGTCCGATCATCCGCGGCCACGGCCCGGAAGGCCCGCTCCCCTCACGGCAACGCCGATCGCCTAGGTCTGCCTTCCGCTCCGCGACCACGGAAGACCGGATCGCGCCTACCCGACGCTCGCTCACACTCTTTCCTGTTCGCTCGCGCCGATCCGGCATCGCCCGGTCACGGTCCGACCATCCGCTGGGTCTGGGTACCGAGGCCGTCGATCTCCATCCGGACGACGTCACCGGCCTTCAGATACGGGAACCGGCCGGACAGCGCAACTCCGGCGGGTGTGCCGGTGAGCACGACGTCGCCCGGCTCCAGCGCGAGATAGCGGCTGAGGTGCCGGATGATCGTCGGGCAGTCGAAGATCAGGTCCGCGGTCGTGGAGTCCTGCCGGGGCTCGTCGTTGACGAAGCTCCGCAGCCGGAGACTCGCGTGGTCGACGTCGTCCGGGGTGACCAGCCACGGACCGAGCGGGGTCGAGCCCGGCAGGCACTTGCCCTTGCTCCACTGGCCGCCTGACTCCTCGATCTGGTACGTCCGCTCGGACAGGTCGTCGGCAACGGTGAAGCCGGCGACGTACGCCAGCGGGTCGTCCTCGTCGCTCAGCTGGTAGGCCCGCTTCTTGATCACCATCGCCAGCTCGACCTCCCAGTCCATCTTCTCCGAGCGGGTCGGGATCTCGAACGGATCATCGGGAGCCGCAATGGTGTTGGGGGTCTTGAGGAACAGCACCGGCATCTTCGGCGGCGCTGAACCGGACTCCGCCGCATGGGCCGCATAGTTCATCCCGATCGCGAGCACCGCGCCTGGTCGCTCGACCGGTGACTCGAACGTCGCCCCGGCCAGGTCCACCGCGTCCAGCCCGCCGCCGGCCGCCGCGACGGCCGCATCGTCCAACAGCCCGATCGTCTTCGGAGTGATGTCGCCGAGGAACTCAGACAGGTCGTACGTCTGGTCACCGGACATCACCACGGGCCGGGCGCCCTGCGGCGTCCTCAGCCGAGCGAACTTCATCTTCCACCCCGCGCTTCTCGTCGTCTCACCACCGGCGGCGTACAGGGTGCGCCGCCCGATATTCTCGGGTCACCATACATCGGACCATCGTGCCAGGCTGTCGCCGAGTGGTCCGATTGGGACCGGCTTGACGCAGCAGAGATCGGATGTTTAGTGTCGAAGCACCTCGCTTCGAGGAGAGGACCATCGTGCCCACCATCACCGCAGCCGAGACCGTCGACATCCGCTTCCCGACCTCGCAGCAGCTCGACGGATCGGACGCCATGAATCCCGACCCCGACTACTCGGCGGCCTATCTCAGCCTGTCCACCGACGCCGGTGACGGCCTGCTCGGTGCGGGCTTCGTGTTCACCACCGGACGCGGCAACAACATCGCCGTCGAGGCGATCCGCACCATCGCGGGCGACCTGGTCGGTGAGTCCGTCGACGATCTGCTGGCCGACATGGGTGCGACCTACCGTCGCTTCGTCTACGACCCGCACCTGCGCTGGCTGGGGCCGGAGAAGGGTGTGGTCCACATGGCGATCGGCGCGGTCGTCACCGCCCTCTGGGATCTGAAGGCGAAACGGGCCGGGCTTCCGCTGTGGCAGCTGGTCTCGGCGATGCCGCCGGAGGAGATCGTCGGCCTCGTCGACTTCCGCTACCTGACCGACGCGCTCACCCCGGACTCAGCTCTGGAGATCCTCGAGAAGGCCGTTCCGGGACGTGAGGAGCGAGCGGAGCGGCTGCTCGCCGAGGGATACCCCGCCTACACCACGACCCCGGGTTGGCTGGGCTACTCGGACGAGAAGATGGTCAGGCTCGCCCGCGAGGCGGTGGCGGACGGCTTCGACCAGATCAAGCTGAAGGTCGGCGGCCGGCTGAGCGACGACGTCCGGCGGCTCTCGCTCGCGCGGGAGACCGTCGGTCCGGACGTCAAGATCGCCGTCGATGCCAACCAGCACTGGGATGTCGGCGAAGCGATCGACTGGGTCCGGCAGCTGCAGAAGTTCGATCTCGCCTGGATCGAGGAGCCGACCAGCCCCGACGACCTGGTCGGCCACGCCACCATCCGGCGGGCGCTCGCGCCGACCCCGATCGCCACCGGCGAACACACCGCCAACCGGGTGATGTTCAAACAGCTGCTCCAGCTCGAGGCGATCGACGTCATGCAGATCGACGCGGCACGGGTGGCTGGGGTGAACGAGAACATCGCGAACCTGCTGCTGGCCGCGAAGTTCGGTGTCCGGGTCTGCCCGCACGCCGGTGGCGTCGGGCTGTGCGAAGCGGTCCAGCACCTGTCCATGATCGACTTCGTCGCGGTCAGCGGGACGACGGAGGACCGATACATCGAGTACGTCGATCACCTGCACGAACATTTCGTCGACCCGGTCCGGATGGGCGGTGGTCGTTACCTCGCGCCGCAGGCGCCTGGCGCCGGCACCGAACTGACCCGGGCCGCCATCGAGCAGTTCCGCTACCGGGAAAGGGAATCCGCATGACCTCGACGACGCAGCTCGCGCCGCCGGACCTGGCCGGCTTCATGGCTGACCGGCTGGGGATGTTCATCCACTTCGGCCTGTACGCCCTCGCCGGCCGGCACGAGTGGGTGCAGAACCGCGAGCGGATCACACCCGAAGAGTACCGACGCTACTTCGACCACTTCGATCCCGATCTGTTCGACGCCGCGGACTGGGCTCGGCGGTGCCGGCGCGCCGGCATGCGATATGCCGTGCTGACCACGAAGCACCACGAGGGATTCTGCTTGTGGGACAGCGAGTTCACCGACTACAAGATCACCAACACCCCGTTCGGCCGGGACCTCGTCGCCGAGTTCGTCGACGCCTTCCGGGCCGAAGGAATCAAGATCGGCTTCTACCACTCGCTGCTGGACTGGCATCATCCCGATTTCACCATCGACGGCCATCATCCGCTGCGGGACGACCCGAACGCCGCCGAGCTGAACGCGGGCCGCGACCTGGCCCGCTACCGGACCTACCTCCATGATCAGGTGCGCGAGCTGCTCACCGGCTACGGCGAGATCTCCTATCTGTTCTACGACTTCTCCTATCCGGCCGAGCTACAGCCGGCGATCTGGGGGAACAAGGGCACGGACGCCTGGGCGGGCGCGGACCTGATGGCGCTCACCCGAGAGCTGCAGCCAGGCATCGTGATCAACGACCGGCTGGGCATTCCGGGCGATCTGGTCACCCCGGAGCAGTACCAGCCGTCCGAACCCATGCGACGAGACGGCCAGCCGGTGGCCTGGGAGGCCTGCCAGACCATCAACGGCAGCTGGGGCTACTTCCGGGACAACACGCTGTTCAAGACCCCGGAGCTCCTGGTCCGGATGCTCGTCGATGGAGTGAGCAAGGGCGGAAACCTGTTGTTCAACGTGGGTCCCACCGGACGAGGACTGATCGACCCGGCCTCGGCCGCCATCTTGGACCAGCTCGGCGAATGGATGGACCTGCACGCCCGGTCGGTGATCGGGGCCGGACCGAGCGAGTACATGGCACCGCAGGACTGTCGCTACACCCAGCGCGGCAACCGGCTCTATCTGCACCTGTTCGCCTGGCCGTTCGAACACATCCACCTGCCAGGACTGGCCGGCAAGGTCGAGTACGCCCAGCTGTTGAACGACGCATCCGAGATCGCCATGAGCACGATCGATCCGGACGCGCCGGCCCACAACACCAGCATGGGTGGCCTACCGCCGCAGACCCTCACGCTGACCCTGCCGGTGCGACAGCCCCCGGTAGCCGTGCCGGTGGTCGAGCTGTTCCTGCGATGAGCCCCGTCTCCTCGGTCAGCATGGATATCCCGGCGGATCTGGGCCGGCTCGGCTTCGGTGCGGCCGGCCTCGGCAACCTGTTTCACGCGGTCTCCGACGCGGACGCGCAGGCGACCGTCGACGCGGCCTGGGAGGGCGGCATCCGCTACTTCGACACCGCGCCGCACTACGGGCTCGGGCTGTCGGAGCGCCGACTCGGGGCCGCGCTCGCCGGACACCCCCGCGAGCAGTATCTGCTGTCCACCAAGGTCGGCAGGCTGTTGGACCCGACCCCGGAGCGCGTCGATCGTCTGGACGACGCGGGTTTCGTCGTGCCCGCCGCCTACCGCCGGGTCTGGGATCCGAGCTCCGCCGGCGTCCGGCGGTCGCTACTGGAGAGCATGGAACGGTTGGACACCGACCGGATCGACATCGGCTACCTGCACGATCCCGACGAGTACGACCTCGAGTCCGGCGTCGACATCGGTCTCCGGTCGCTCGCCCGGGCCAAGGACGCAGGACTCGTTCGGGCGATCGGGATCGGCTCGAAGTCGGTGGCCGCCTTGGCCCGGGCCGTTCACACCGGGCTCTGCGACCTGATCATGGTCGCCGGGCGGCTGACCATCCTCGACTCCTCCGGCGCCGCGCTGGTTGGATTGTGCGAGGAGCACGGCGTCGGCATCGTCAACGTCGGTGTGTTCAACTCCGGCGCACTGGCTGCAACCCGACCCGGACCGGAGCTGCACTTCGAGTACGCGCCGATCACGCCCGAGCGACTGGCCGAGCTCGAGCGGGTGCACGAGGTCTGTGCACGGTTCGACGTCACGGTCGCCGATGCCGCGCTGCAATACTCCTGGCAGCTCCCGGCGGTCGTCAATGTGACGGTCGGAGCCTCGTCGGCCGCTCAGGTCCGCCGCTCTCTGGATGGCATGTCGCGGCCGGTCGATCCGGCGATCTGGCCCGCCCTGGCGGGTATCGCGGCCGAGGTGGTGGACGCGGAGTCGGCATGATCGACACCCATCTGCACATCTGGCAGCTCGATCGCGGCTGGCACGGCTGGAACACTCCGGCCCTCGGCCCGGTGCATGCAGACTCCGCGGTCGACGAGATCGCCGAGGATCTCGCGACCGCCGAGGTCGAAGGTGTCGTTCTCATCCAGGCCGCCGATGCCCTTGCCGAGACCGACTGGCTGCTGTCCGTCGCCGAGACCGATCCGCGGGTGGTCGGGGTGGTCGGCTACCTGCCGCTCGCCGAACCGGCTCGACTACGCGAGCTGTTGGCGACGTACGCGGGCCGGCCGTTGGTCGGTGTCCGCCAGCTGTGGCATGACCACGGCGACCCGGGCGAGCTCGCCGACCCGGCTCTGCTGGATTCGCTCCGGGTGCTCGGCGACACGAGTCTGGCGGTGGACGTCCCCGATGCCTGGCCGCGGCTCTCGCCGGCGCTCGCGCGCGCGGCCCGTGAGGCTCCGGCGCACGACATTCGTGCTGGACCACGCCGGCAAGCCACCGTTCGGCGATCGCGCCGCCTGGCCGCGCTGGGAGGCCGAGCTTCGAGCCCTGGCCGCCAACCCGAATGTGGTGATCAAGCTGTCCGGACTGTTCGGCGGGAGCGGCTCGACGACCCCAGCCACCGCGACCGAGCTGGCCCGGGTCGTCGGGCTGGTCCGCGAGATCGCGGGCCCTGATCGGATCATGATCGGCAGCGACTGGCCGATGGTACGCGGCAGCGCGAGCTACGCGGGCACCCTTGCCAGGCTGCGCGGACTGCTCGACGACTGGACCGACGCCGAGGTCAGCGCCGCACTGACCCGCACCGCGAACACGGTCTATCGGCCGCGTCGCCGGCCGCCTGACGGCCCCATCCCCAACCCTGCACCCCTCGTGACGGTTTGCACTCCCTGTACGGGGTGCAAACCGCGATAGAGAGTGCAAAATTCGGGAGCGGGATCATTCCGGCTCGGCCGCCCGCTCGAGCAGCGCGTGCCGGACCCAGTCCTCGACACCTGACACGTGCGCAGTGAGCCGACCGGCGACCAGTGCAGGATCGTGCAGCTCCAACGCGTCGACGATCGACGCGTGCTCACCGAGGGTGCGCTCGCTCGCGCCTCGCTCGGAGATGCCGCGCCAGACTCGGACCCGAGTGGTCCGGCCGGCGACGACGTCGAGCAGATCGCAGAGGAACTCGTTCGCGCCGATCTCGGCGATCCGGTGGTGGAAGGCCAGATCATGTGAGACGAGATCCTCCACCTCCGAGTCCGGCCCGACCTGGGCCAGGATCTCGCGCAGCTCGGCGATCTGCTCCGGCTCGATCCGAGCCGCCGCCCGGGATCCGGCCGCGGCCTCCAGCACTCGCCGAACCTCCAGCAGATCCAGGATCGTCTCATCGCGTTGCAGCTCCAGCACGAAGGACATCGCGTCCATCGCCGAGCCCGGCCGGAGGCTCGTGACGTACGTCCCGTCGCCGCGCCGGACGTCCAGCACGTTGATCATCTCCAGCGCCTTGACCGCCTCCCGGAGCGAGTTCCGGGACAGCCCGAGCGAGCTGCTCAACACCTTCTCCGGCGGCAGCCGATCACCCGGCTTGAGTCCACCGGAGCGGATCAGCTCCCGGATCTTGCCGATCGCCTCGTCGGTCACTGCCATGGACGAATGGTAGGAGGAGTCGGGTGAGCGATTCACCAGGCCGTGAGTCGTACGACGTAAACAATTGACCTCAGAAGTCATTCGGATTTCATTGACCCGATCAGCGAACTCGGGTGATGATGAGCGACGGCGGGCCACCGGATGTGGCCCGGCTCCAGCGCCAGACGCTCAGGGTTGGGAGGCCCGGAGCGTCAGGAAACTCACGTTCCGATCGGGGACCACATGCCCCGGTCCGACCTCGGGGAGTCGTATGCGCACGTCCAAGCTGCTCGCCATGTCCGGCGCCGTCGCCGCCGGCCTGGTGCTCATCACACCGTCCATCGCCGCGGCCCATCCGGGCCGGACGCCGACGCCGGTGGTCAAGTCCAGCGCGCTGGCCGCGCCGTTCAACCTCGACATCCGGCACGGGAACGTGCTGGTCGCCGACGGTGGCCTGAATCTCGTCGGCAAGCTGAAGAGCGACGGGACGATCAAGACCATCGCCGCCGACCAGCCCGGCGCCTCCGGAGTCGCGACATCTGACGACGGCAGGTTCCTGGCCTTCACCACCACGGTCACCGACCAGGCCACGTTCGAGAACACCGCAAGCGGGCTGAACCTCTGGGGGCCGCGCGGCAAGCGCGTGTTCGCCGACACCTACGCGTACGAGCAGGCGAACAATCCCGATCAGGTGAACACCTACGGGGTCAAGAATCCGAGCCAGTGCGTCAGCGACGAGCTCAACGCGGCTCAGATCCCGGTCTCGTACACGGGTGAGAAGGACTCGCACGCCTACTCGGTGGCCGCGTTCCACAACAAGTGGGTCGTCGCCGACGCGGGGGCGAACACGCTGTGGAAGATCGACAACCAAGGCAACATCAAGACCCTTGCGGTGCTGCCGCCTACGCCGGTCGTCGTGACCACCGCCATGCAGAAGGCAATGGGTCTGCCGGGCTGCGAGGACGTCACCTACAACTTCGAGCCGGTGCCGACCGACGTCGAGGTCGGCCCGGATGGCTGGCTGTACGTGACCACCCTGCCCGGCGGTCCGGAGGACGGATCGCTCGGCGCCAACGGTCAGCTGTGGAAGGTCAACCCGTACTCGGGCCGGGCCTGGGTGATCGCGAGCGGATTCTCGGGCGCGACCAACCTGGCGATCGGCCGGCACGGCGAGATCTACGTCGCGGAGTTCTACGCGGGCAAGATCTCGGTCGTCCGATGCGGTCACAAGTCCGACTTCCTCGACCTGCCGGGCGTGGTCGCGGTCGAGACCAGTCGGAGCGGCGAGCTGTGGGCCGCGACGCTGGGCAACGAGGACCCGCCGGCACCGGGCACGATCGTCAAGATCACCGGCGGCAAGCCGTACCAGCAGGCCACCGTGCAGCCATAGCCTGGAGGTGACGTCCGGTGAGCCGACCTAGACTCGCTGGACGTGGACTTGAAGACGACAGGGTGGACGGCGATCATCGCCGCCGCCCTGTTGTCATTGGTGACCCTGTCGTCGTTGGTGGGATGTACGCCCGCGAGCGGACCCTCACCTGTCCCGAGCACGAACGCGAGCGCGCCGGTGGCGACCGAGGAACTCGCGGACCTCCGGCCGATCGACCTGCCGGCCGGGCTGCAGCCGTCCACACTGGCGGTCGACGTCGATCGGCTGATCGTGGCCGGCCACCTCGGTACGACGGCGGCGAACCGCCGGCCCGCGATGGCCGTGCTCGACGCGCGCGGCAGCCGGAGCATCCCGCTGACCCCGCACGAGCCGTACGCGGCGGTCGCGGACATCTTCTCCGTCGCGACGGTCGGGACCGGGCTGCAGACCCTCGGGGTGGCCCACGGTGGGGCTCACGCCAACCCGCGCTGGACGACCTGGCGCGGAACGACATCGAGCGTCGTCGATCATCCCCAGGTCTTCTGGACGTTCGGCGGCGAGGAGGCCGGCATCCTGGTCGCGATCGTCGCCACGCCGGCCGGTCCGCGGATCCTCGGCAGCTGGCAGGGCAAGGACGCACTCGACATCGCGATCTGGCGACCCGACGGCGAGCAGTGGACCAGGCTGGACAGCGCCGGCACACCGTTGGCGAACACGGCGACGCTGCAGGTCTCCGGACGATCCGCGGCGGCCACACCGGCCGGGATGATCGTCGCCGGTTCGGTGTTCGAGCTGTCGAGCGGCGTCCACCAGCTCGCCGCGGTCTGGCTGTCCACCGGCGACCGCCGGTGGACGTTGCTGCGACTCCCCGATGCCGGGAAACGCAGCGAGGCGCTGTCGGTGAGCTGCGTGCAGGCCGGCTGCTGGGTGGCCGGCCGGGTCGACGGGCAGCTCGCCCTCTGGTCGGTGGACACTACCGCGGGCACGGCCGGTCGGGTCGCCGATCTCCCACCGGCGACCCTGGCCGACGAAGGTCCCTTCCCGCGGGCGATGCAGGGTGCGTCGGGGCCGATCGTCGCCTACTCCACCGAAGACACCACGTACGTCCTGACCCGGACCGGCGACGGCTGGACCGCGCGGCGAGGGCCCGCCGGCGGCCTGGTGGCCGCGACCCAGCTGGCCGGCCGGCTCTATCTCGCCACCTCACCCACCGCCGACACCAGTCGGTTGTGGAGCGCCGAACTCTAGCTGAGCAATGGACAACCGGAGGTCGAATATCGAGGCGGCCCTTCCGGACAGACCTGACCGGCAGGCTCGAACTATTTGGTTAGGAGCCCTTGCATATCTCTGCGGATGGGCCTAGAGTCCTGGACATCGGAGAATAAGGACTCCTAACCAATCTCGCCGGAGGCACCGCAATGACCAGCACCGCCCAGACCAGCACCGCCGTCAGCCCACTCACCGGGCTACCGCACTGGGAGACCATCCCGGCCGACATCCCGGCCGCGATCGCGGAGATCAAGGCCGCGATCCGGGCCCGGATCGAGAACTCGGGGCGGACCGTCGAGGACGTGATCGCCGAGATCGAGAGCTATCTGGAGACCGAGATCGCCGACATCGAGGCGGCCAAGGCGCGCGGCGAGGAGGTCTGGCCGGTGGTCGACTACGCCGACATCGCGGCCGGCACGGTGTCCGCGGAGACACTGGCCCTGGTGAAGCGACGTGGCTGCGCGGTGGTTCGGGGGCACTTCGACCGGGCGCAGGCCGAGGCCTGGGACCGCGACGTGGTCGATTACGTCGAGTCCAACCAGTTCTTCGAGAACTACGCCGGCCCGGCCGACGACTTCTTCGGCACGCTGTCCGCGGAGATGAGCAAGCCGGAGATCTACCCGATCTATTGGTCGCACGCGCAGATGGAGGCGCGTCAGCACCCACGGATGGCGACCGTCCAGGGCTTCCTGAACGCCCAGTGGACGCACTCGTCGGAGGGGCGGCAGTGGTTCGACCCGGACGCCGACTCGCTCTACCCGGACCGGATCCGCCGGCGCCCGCCGGGCACCGACTCGGGCGGCCTCGGCACGCATCTGGATCCCGGCACGCTCGACCTGTGGATGACCGAGGGCTACCAGCAGCACTTCCGGCACCTGTTCGACGGGGACTTCGCGGCGTACGACCCGTGGGACGCGGCCTACCGGACCGAGGCGGCGCAGTACCCGGGTTCGACGATGTGCTCGGCGTTCCGCACGTTCCAGGGCTGGACCGCGCTCAGTGAGATGGACAACGACCAGGGCGTGCTGCACACCGTGCCGATCCCGAAGGCGATGGCGTACCTGATGCTGCGGCCGTTGCTCTCGGACGTGCCCACCGACGAGATGTGCGGGGTCCAGCCGAACCGGACGTTCCCGGCGAGTGAGAAGTACCACGCCATCCTGATGCGCGCCGTGTCCTCGATCCCGAGCGTCCAGCCCGGCGACTCGGTCTGGTGGCACTGCGACATGATCCACTCGGTCGCGCCGGTGCGCGATCAGCAGGGCTGGGGCAATGTGATCTACATCCCGGCGGCGCCGAAGTGCACCAAGAACGACAACTACGCGGCCCTGGTCCGCGAGGCGTTCCTGTCCGGCAACAGCCCGTACGACTTCCCGGAGGAGAACTACGAGGCGAGCTGGCCGAACCGGTTCGCACCAGCGGAGCTGAACGAGATCGGCCGCCGCGGGCTCGGTCTCTGACCGGGGCAGAGGCTCACCAGGAGCGTCGGCGGACCTCTCCGCCGACGCTTCTGCATTCCATCGACCAGCAAGGTCATTCGTCGCCCAGAGTTAACCGCGATCGCCGGATAACACGTATTCATCGACATACGCTGTGCTCCTCACGTCCAGACATTCGCGACATCTGGGGGGACAACGCGACGATGGATACCACCTGCCCGAAGTGTGGGCGACCCGCCGAGATCACCTGGTCGGGCCGGATCGCCGGGATCGGCGAGACGACCGAACGGCTGGCGATCCGCTGCGTCGACCTGCATTGGAGCGTGGTCGAGCAGCCGCCGCCGGCCGATCTGCCCTGGGGTGTCGTCCGGCACCGGTCCCGCTCGACCGGACTGCCGCGCAGCGCCTGAGTCAGCGCGCGCTCGGCCACTGCCCCTCGACAAGCTCAGGGCACGTGCTGGAGCTCAGGGTGCCTCGGCGGGCCGGAGGCCGACGAAGAATTCGCGCGGTAGCCGGTCCTCGTTGGTGACCTCGGCCACCACCCGAGCCTGGAAGCCGGCTTCGCCAAGCACCCGAAGCCACAGTTCCCGCGGGAACAGGCCGAGCAGGTGGGTGTCGTGGGCGACCGACACGCTGCCGTCGGCGCCACGCAGGAGGAACGCGTAGTCGGTTCGCGTGGTGGTGTCGCTCGGATCCGGGTCGACCGACCAGGACAGGTAGCGGACAGCCCGGCCGTCCGCGGCGTCGTTCCCGCCGTGCTCGGTCTGCGGCTCGAAGTTCTCCGCGATGTTGTCCGGCACCAGGACGGCGACGCCGCCGGGGCGGCAGTGGACGAACGCGGTCTCGACGGCACGACGCAGATCGTCCTCGGTCGTCATGTACTCGATCGCGTCGTGCACGAAGACGGCGTCGAACGTCCGGCCGAGCCGCAGCTCGCGCATGTCACCGGCCAGGTGCTCGCACTCGGGGTTCAGCTCGCGGGAGACGGCCAGCATCTCCGGGGCGATGTCGACGAGGGTCATCGCATAGCGCGCCTTGAGGTGGAACGCGTTGTTCCCGCCGCCGCTGCCGAGTTCCAGCACCGTCCGGGTCGGTCCGTCGGCGCTGTCCAGCAGCGAGGCGGCGAAGGCGGCCTCCTCCGCGTATTCGGCGGGGGCGGAGACCAGCGGCCACCAGACCGCCAGGTCCCCGTAGAACCGGTGCTCGTCGGTGCCCGTCATTCCAGGAGACGTCATCTCGGCAGACTCAGTGCTCCGCCGACGTGTCGTCGTGCCAGGCCTGATCGCGGCGCTGAGCGAGGCCACGGACGTACGCGGCCTGGCCGAGGTGCTGCTCGAGGTCGCCGATCACGCTGACCAGCCGGACCGAGGCCGTCACCGGCGGGTCCCAGCGGGTGTCGACCACCCGGGCCAGCTCCTCATCGGTGAGCCCGTCCAGATAGTTCCTGGTCAGCTGGTCGACGTCGGCGTGATAGCCGGCGAGCAGCTCGCCCGACACCCGGACCTGACCGACCTCCTCGGCCGACTGCCCGTAGCCGGTTGCGAACGCGTCGAACGGCAGCCCGAAACGCTCCCGCCAGGCCGGCCAGCACTGGTCCAGGCCGGCCAGCCCGGCGACGTGGTCGTCCTGGATCCGGGCTGCGTGCCAGAGCAGCCAGCCGATCGAGTTGGCCTCCGGATCGGGTCGGAACCGCGACTCCTCGTCGCTGAGGTCGTCGGTCAGCTCGACCACCAGTTCCCGCACCCGGTCGAACAGATCGTCGAGCAGGACGCGGGCTGGTCCGATGTCACTCACCCGACCGACGCTACCGCTCGCGGTGCCCGTCAAGGGGCTCAGGGCGCGTGACGGACGTCGCCGGGAACGCAGAGGACCAGGGCGAAGTCGCCGTCGTCGTCGGTCCACCAGTCGGCGAGCCGCAGGCCGGCGGCGGTCAGCTCCGCCTCGACGCGTTCTCGGGTGAACTTGGCGGAGATCTCGGTCCGCACTTCCTCGCCGGCCTCGAACGGGACGTCCATACCGAGGGCCCCGATGTGCACGCACTGCCGCCGCCGCGAGCGGAGCCGCATCTCGATCCACGACTCCGCGGCGTTCCAGGCCGCGACATGGTCGAACGCGTCGAGGTCGAAGGTCGCCTGCAGCTCGGTGTTCAGCACCGCGAGCACATTCTTGTTGAATGCGGCGGTCACCCCGGCGCTGTCGTCGTACGCGGCCAGCAGCCGGTCGACCGGCTTGACCAGGTCGGCGCCCAGCAGGAACGTCCCGTCCGTCGACATCGACGACCTGATCGCGGCAAAGAAGCCCGCGCGTCCCGTCCGGTCGAGATTGCCGATCGTCGATCCCAGAAACGCGACCATTCGGCGCGGATAGACCGGGATCAGCGCCAGGTGGCGCTCGAAATCGCCGACCAGCCCCGACACCTCGATCGGATCGAACTCGTTGCGGATCGCGGCGGTCGCCGAGGCGAGCACGGTCCGGTCGACGTCGAAGGCGACGAACCGGTGGAGCGTTCCAGCGGTGCGGAGGGCCGAGAGCAGCAGCCGGGTCTTCTCCGACGTCCCGCTGCCGATCTCGACCAGGGTCTCGGCCCGGCTGGCCGCGGCGATCTCGTCCGCGCGGCGGACCAGAATCGAGCGCTCGGCCCGGGTCGGGTAGTACTCCGGGAGCCGGGTGATCTGGTCGAACAGATCGCTGCCGACCGCGTCGTAGAAGTACTTCGACGGAAGCGTCTTGTCCGGCCCACCCAACCCCACGCGTACGTCCTCGGCGAGCGTGAGAACCGGGTCCGGCTCGGCCATATCGAGCTCACCCGGCCGGGTCAGCATGCCGGCTCCAGCGTGGACACGGTCACCCCGTCGACACCGACCCGGACCAGCCGGTGGTCCGGCACGTCCAGCCAGCCCGGATCGTCGTCGAACGGCTCGCTGGCCACCACCACACCCGTCTCCTCGATCCGATAGCTCAGCGAGTCGCCCCAGCTGGTCGCCAAGATCTGCCGGCCGTCGGTCGCCAGCAGGTTGAGCACCGCGTCGGGATCGCGGGCGGCCACCTCCTGGACGAGGTCGCCCAACGACTCCGGACCGGCCGCGAAGACCTCCGCCGCCAGCAGCGCCGAGTCGCAGGAGGACTCCGCGATCCGGTCCGACTTCAACACGTCCCGGTCGACGCGGCCGTTGTGCGAGATCAGCCAGCCGTCGGCCAGGAACGGGGCGGTCGAGCTCTCCTCGATCGGCATCCCGACCGTCGCAGACCGGACCGCGGCCAGGATGCAGCCCGAGATGAGTGTGGGGGCGACGGAGGCGAACGAGGCGTCACCCCAGAGCGGTCGGGCCGACCGCCAGCGGGCCGGGCCGGGAGCATCGACGCCGATCGGGTAGAACCCCGCACCCCAACCGTCGGCGTTCATCAGCCCGCGGGCCTGTCGGCGAGGTGCGTACGACTGCCGGAGCAGGCCGAACGGGGGATCCAGGACCAGCGACGCGACCGAGCGGGGCGCGCCCAGCCACGCGAGGTGCCGGCACATCAGGCGTCCCAGGCGAGCCGGACGCCACAGAAGATCTGCCGGCGGAGCGGCAGGTCCCAGTTGCGGAACGACGGTCGGATCGTGCTCGCCGCGACGGCCCACGAGCCGCCCCGGAGCACCTTGTAGTCGCCGCCGAAGAACGGCGCGCTGTATTGCGCATAGAGCATCGGCTCGAACCCGGGCCACGACACGAAGTCCGACGACGTCCACTCCCAGACGTCGCCGATCAGCTGCTCGACGCCGTACGCCGACGCCCCGGCCGGGTAGGCACCGACCGGGGCCGGTCGGAGCGCCGCGCCGCCGACGTTGGCGAGCGCGTCGGTGAGCGCGGTGTCACCCCACGGCCACCGGCGGCGCCGGCCGAGAGCCGGATCCCAGGCGCAGGCCTTCTCCCACTCGAGCTCGGTCGGCAGTCGGGCACCGGCCCATGCCGCGTACGCCTCGGCCTCGAAGAAACAGACATGCTGGACCGGTTCGTCGGGCGGGATGTCCTCGACCAGCCCGAACCGGCGCCGGCTGCCGTCGGCGTTCCAGAACTGAGGCCGGACCAGGCCGTGCTCGGTGCGGTGTGCCCAACCCCGGGCCGACCACCAGCCCGGCGCCGAGTAGCCGTCGTCGTCGATGAATCGCTGCCACTCGGCGTTGCTCACCGGCGCCCGAGCCATCCGGAACGCCGGCAGATCGACGACGTGACCCGGCCGCTCGTTGTCCAGCGACCACGGTTCGTAGCTCGCGTCGACCCCGGCGACGAACTCGCCGGCCGGGACGAGCGCCGCGTCGGCCCGAATCGCGCTCGACAGTGACGGGCGGCCGGGTGGCAGCGTGACGCCAGGTCCGAGCAGGGTGTCGCCCACCCTGAGCTGATGGGTGGCATACATCGTCTCGACGTGCTGCTGCTCGTGCTGCTCGACCATGGCGTACGGGAAGAGGTCGGTCGGCGCCGGGTCCGGGATTGCGTGCAGGCGGTCCAGTGCGCGAGCGCGGACGTCGGCGATGAAGGACCGTGCCGCGCGCGGCGAGAGCAGCGGCATCCCGGCCCGTTCGGCCCGGGTGGACCGGAACGCGTCGTAGAGCCGGTCGGCGTCCGTCGGCAGCACCGCCGGGACGGCCGCGTCGCCCCCGCGTAGCAGCCAGAGGTCCTCCTGCTGACCGACGTGGGCGAGATCCCAGACCAGCGGACTCATCAACGGGCTGTGCTGCCGGGTCAGCTCGTCGTCGTCGAACCCGTTCAGCGTGAGCGTACGTCCGCGGGCGGCCGTCAATCCGGCGGCGACGGCGTCGTAGGTCGGGTCGGCCGCGGCCGGACTGATTCAGGCATCGAGTGCCTCCTCGAGTAGTCGCCACCCGTCCCCGCCCGCCTCGTCGAGGAGCAGGTCGCCGGGTGACCGGCCGGCCGAGATCAGCTCGGCGTAGGCCCTGGCTTCGTCATGGAGCTCGGTTGGGCAGTGGTCGACGGCGATGCGCCGCACACTCGGTCGCCAGCCGACAGAGGTCCGGATCGCCCAGTCCGGTGCTCGTCGCCGACGCCCAGTCCGGATGCCCCTCCGAGCCGAGGGCGTCGACCCGTGCCGCTGCCACCGGGTCGTCGACCAGCGTGGCGACGATCGCCGCGAGTCCCGGCCAGAACCGGACCGGCGACGCATCCAGGAAGCGGAGCTCCAGGAAGCCACGCGGCCGGACCACCGGGAACAGCGTGGTCAGGTGGTAGGTCCAGGTCGGTCACCGGTCGGCGCCCGACCGACCCGGCCGCTATCACCGCACCCAGTCGCCGAAGCCGAGCCCGTCGGGAGCACGGCCGAGCTCGCCGGTCGAGTCGCGGAGCACCATCAGCGGCGCGGCCAGCGCGTAGTCGGCCCAGGCGGTCCCCGGCTGGTCCCCGAAAGGCACCGGCGCCGTCCGCTTCGGCTCGATTGACGAACCAGGTCTGCTGGCGCAACGACCCTGTCGGGCCGCCCGCTCGGCCCCGAGCCCGATCGCGGCGAACACGCCGACATCGCCGCCAGGATCGGCGCGAGCCGGTGGATCCGGGCCAGCCGGCCGGCCCACGTCGCCGTCGGCCCAGCCTCGAGATTCAACTGGAGTCCGGCGCTCGACGACATCAGCAGCCGACCGACCGGGCCGCACCCGACGCGGTCGAAATAGGCCTCCATCACGACGTACCGCTCGGCCGGATTGACCCGCACCGGGGGCCGGACCGGGTCGAGCCCGAGGTGCGCGAGGCCGTAGCCCTCGGCGCGTAGCACGCCGGCGAGCACCCGCTGATCGGCCTGCAGCGCCCTGACGGCGGCGGCGATGTCGACGGCCGGGAGAGTGGACAGCTCCAGCTGGCCTCCCGGCTCGACGCTCAGCAGACTGCCGCGAGGCAACGTCGGTGTCATCGCGCGCAGCCGGCTGATCTCGGTCCACGGCACCCGGCGGGCCGGATCGCGACGGTCGATCAGGTGACCCTCGAGCTCCAGCCCCACCGTGCCGACCTGACCGGGCCGCAGGGCTCGGCCGGCGATCAGCTGGCGCGCCTCGGCGACATCGCTGAGCTCTCGCCCGCCGTCGCGGGACAGCTCGACCTCGCTCTGGGGCACCCGGATCCTCTCGACGTGACTCCGACGACCCAAGCCTGCCCCCTGGCACCGACAGTTCTTCGCCGGCCCTTGGACTCCACTTCGCGCACCGGCGGGTCACTTCGCGCGGCGGTGCCGATTCGCGACGAAGTCACCCCACGACGCGCGAAGTCGGGCCGGCGGGCGCTGCAGCGTACGGCTACACAGTTGCCCCGGGAGGGCCCGGCGAAGACTCGGAAGCCCGACGGGTGAAGGCCGTCGGTGTGGTGGTCGGCGGCGAGCGGTCAGTGCATCGGTGGCCGGGCCGCGCCGGCGTCATCGTCGGACGGCGCCTCGTGGATCGACCGGCGACAGCCGCGCCCAGAGCAGGAAGATCGACGCCGAGCAGCAGCATGGCCAGCCCGAGCCAGAGGTTGATGTTGATCCCGGCCGCCTTCGCCAGCTCTTCCGGGGTGGTGAAGAAGCTGTAGATGGTCAGCGCGATGCCGTAGAACGTGAACAGGCCGCCGATCAGGATCCGCAGATCGAACAGCTTGGACGCGGCCGACTTGGCCATGTCCTTCGGCGTCATCTCCACCGACGTGGGTTCGTGCTCGGTCATGGTGTTCTCCTCTCAGGCGAAGATGATCGACAGGACGAGGGTGATACCGAGTGCAGTGAAGCCCAGCAGCTTGGGCGACTCGTACCACTTGCGGACGTAGCCCTCGTGCGGGTCGCCGGCGTCCGGATCGGGTATGCCGTAGACCAGCCCGGCCAGCTCCGACATGGGTTTGGGCTTGGTCACGACACTGACGACGACAGTGACGATGGCGCCGAACACGATGGCCGAGATCGCGCCGTAGAAGTTGATCATCTGGGCGTTGGGCGCACCGGTCATCACCTGGCCCGCCCGGAAGTAGGGCACGACTGGCCCGATGAAGTACTGGAAGATCACGGCGGCGACGATGCCGGCCAACTGCCCCCAGAACCCGCCCCACGGAGACGTTCTCTTCCAGATCAGCCCGATGATGAAGACGATGAACAGCGGTGCGTTGAAGAACGAGAACAGGGTCTGGATGTAGTTCATGATGTTGCTGAACTGCGAGGCGATGCCGGCCGTGCCGATGCCGATCAGGATGCCGGCCACGGTGACGATCCGGCCGACCTGGAGGTAGTGGCTGTCCGGCATGTCCTTCTTGATGTAGGACTGCCAGATGTCGTAGGTGAAGACGGTGTTGAACGAGCTGACGTTGGCCGCCATGCCGGCCATGAAGGCGGCCAGCAGGCCGGCCAGCGCGATGCCGAGGACGCCGTTCGGCAGGTAGGTCTTCATCAGGAACGGGATGGCGTCGTTGTAGGTCAGGCCCGAGCTCGGCTGTCCGAAGTTCTCCATGATCGCGATGGCGATCAGGCCCGGGACGATGGTCAGCGCCGGGATGAAGATCTTCGGGAAGGCGCCGATCAGCGGCGTCCGCTCGGCCGCCGAGAGGTTCTTGGCCGACAACGCCCGCTGGACCTCCGTGAAGTTGGTGGTCCAGTAGCCGAAGCTCAGCGCGAAGCCGAGACCCATCACGATGCCGATCCAGTCACCGAGCGGGTTGGTCCAGTGCCCGACCTGGGTGCCGGCCCAGGTCGAGAAGAACAGCTCGTGACCGGGTTGGGCCAGCACCTTCTGCTGCAGGCCGGACCAGCCGCCGACGCTCTTCAGGCCGATGATGACGATCGGGATCAGACCGGCGATGATCACGAAGAACTGCAGGACCTCGTTGTAGATGGCGCCGGACAGGCCGCCGAGGAAGATGTAGGCCAGCACGAAGACGGCCGACACGAGGATGGCTATCCACTTGTTCCAACCGACCAGCGACTGGATGACCAGGGCCATCGCGTACAGGTTGACCCCCGCAGAGAGTACGGAGGACACGGAGAACGCGATGCCGTTCAGCAGATGCGAGGCGTGGTTGAACCGGCGCCGGGTGAATTCGGGCACGCTGCGGACCCGGGAGCCGTAGTAGAACGGCATCATCACCAGGCCGAGGAAGACCATCGCCGGCACGGCGCCGATCCAGTAGAAGTGGACCGTCGAGATCCCGTACTGGGCGCCGTTGGCGGCCATGCCGAGGATCTCGATGGCGCCCAGGTTGGCCGAGATGAAGGCCAGACCGGTGACCCAGGCCGGCAGCGAGCGCCCGGACAGCAGGAAGTCCTCGCTGTTGGCGATGGCTCGCCGAGCGAGGACGCCGATCGTGACGACCAACGCGAAGTACACGATGAGGACGCCGTAGTCGAACAGGTTGGGACTGAGCCGAGTCATCCGATCGCTCCTCGCCGAGCGGCCAGGGAAGTGTGCCGCCTCTCAGCGGATTATGTAACTCCTGAGATGATCATGACAAGGGTTTGGCCTATGCCAGGTGTGACGTGTCGCCGCCGGAGCCCCCGGAGGTCACGGTTCGGACAGTCGGCTTGTTCAGGTTACCGGCGAGTAGCATACTCGAAGTTACTGACTGGTAACTTAGCTCGCCGGTCCGGCAGCAGCACCGAGGTGGGAGTTCATGGGGCACTACAAGTCGAACCTGCGCGACATCTTCTTCAACCTGTTCGAGGTGCTGGACCGCGACGAGATCCTCGGCACCGGGCCGTACGCGGACCTGGACCACGAGACCGCGGTCGCCATCCTGACCGAGGTCGAGCACCTGGCCGCGACCAAGCTCGCCGACTCGTTCGCCGATTCCGACCGGGAGCCACCGACCTTCGACCCGGCCGCCCACGAGGTCCACCTGCCGGCCGCGTTCCGGAAGTCCTTCGAGACGTACATGAAGGCGGGCTTCTATCAGCTGGAGCTGCCCAGCGAGCTCGGCGGTCAGACCACGCCGCCGTCGGTGCAGTGGGCGATGAACGAGCTCACCCTGGGCGCCAACCCGGCCGTCTACATCTACAGCGCCGGTCCCAAGTTCGCGACCGTGCTGTGGCACGGCGGGGTCGAACGGGACCGTCAGATCGCCCGGCACATGATCGAGCGGCAATGGGGCGCGACCATGGTGCTGACCGAGCCGGATGCCGGCTCCGACGTCGGCGCCGGTCGGACCCGGGCGATTCCCCAGCCCGACGGCTCCTGGCACATCGAGGGCGTCAAGCGGTTCATCACCTCCGGCGACCAGGACATGACCGAGAACATCATCCATCTGGTGCTGGCCCGCCCGGTGGGTGTGCGCGGCCACGGCGGGCCCGGGACGAAGGGGCTCTCGCTGTTCGTCGTCCCCAAGTTCGAGTTCGACATCGAGACCGGCGAGCTGACCGGCGAACGGAACGGCGTCTACGTCACCGGGCTCGAGCACAAGATGGGCATCAAGGTCTCCAGCACCTGCGAGCTGACCTTCGGCGACGCCTCCATCGGCGACGGCGCCCCGGCCAAGGGCTGGCTGCTCGGCGAGGTCCACGACGGCATCGCGCAGATGTTCCAGGTGATCGAGCACGCCCGGATGATGGTCGGCACCAAGGCGATCGCGACCCTGTCGACCGGCTACCTGAATGCGCTGGACTATGCGAAGACGCGGGTCCAGGGCGCGGATCTGATCATGTCGACCGACAAGGCCGCACCGCGGGTGACGATCACCCACCACCCGGACGTACGACGGTCGTTGATGACCCAGAAGTCCTTCACCGAAGGCATGCGCGCGCTGGTGCTCTACACCGCGAGCATCCAGGACAAAGTCGCGCTGGCCAGGGCGAACGGTGAGCGCGACATCGCCGCTGAGAAGCTGAACGACCTGTTACTGCCGATCGTCAAGGGCTACGGCTCCGAGCGGTCCTGGGTGCTGCTCGGCACCGAGGCGCTGCAGACGTTCGGCGGCTCGGGCTTCCTGCAGGACTATCCGATCGAGCAGTACGTCCGCGACGCCAAGATCGACACCCTGTACGAGGGCACCACCGCGATCCAGGGCCAGGATCTGTTCTTCCGCAAGATCGTCCGCAACAAGGGCCTGGCGCTCGGCGCGATCTCCGGCGAGATCATGCAGTTCGTCGGCCGGCAGGCGGGGAACGGTCAGCTGAAGGAGGAGCGCGAGCTGCTCCAGCAGGGCCTGATCGACGCCGGCGCCATCGCCGAGTCGATGGTGGAGAACCTGCAGGCCTCCGGCGGCGCCGGACGGCGATCCGCGCGACGTCTACAAGGTCGGGCTCAACACGACCCGGTTGCTGATGGCCTTCGGCGACGTGGTCTGCGCCTGGCTTCTGCTGCGCGGCGCAGAGGTTGCCCTCGACCGCCTGAACGGTGACCTGGCCGAGTCCGAGCAGCGGTTCTACGAGGGCAAGGTCGCGTCGGCCCGCTGGTTCGCCCGGACCGTGCTGCCCAAGCTGGCGGCCGAGCGGGCCATCGCCGAGGCGACGGACCTGGCCGTGATGGACCTGCCGGAGGCCGCGTTCTAGCGCCGAATCGGACGACTGAGTCAGCAGCCGGGGAGCTTGCGGATCAGGTAGCCGCGGCGCTGCAACTCGGCGATGATCCGCGGCAATGCGGCGACCGTCTGGCCGCGCGGCCCGCCACCGTCGTGCATCAGCACGACGCTGCCGTTGACGATCTGCGGTCCGGCCGCGCGCAGGAAGATCACGTCCGAGCCGGGTCGGCTCCAGTCGCTGGTGTCGTTGCTCCACAGCATCTGGGTCATCCCCATCGAGTTGATCACCCGGCGGACCCGCGGCGTCGTGGCCCCGTACGGCGGTCGCGCGCAGTGCGCGCCCTGCGGGCCGCGGCGCAGTTCCGACCTGATCGCCGCGTCCGAGAGCGTGGTCAGGTCCTTGTGGTCGTACGTATGGTTGCCGATCGTGCTGCCCTGTGCTTGGACGGCGGCGGGCAGCTTCGGATAGACCTGCTGGTTGTCACCCAGCTGGAAGAACGTGGCCGTTGACCCGGTCCTGGTGAGGATCTGCAGCACCGCGTGGGTGTAGGTGCTCGGGCCGTCGTCGAAGGTCAGATAGACCACGCCCCTGGATCCGTGCGGCGCGGCCGGCAGATAGCTGGGATTCTGCGGCAGGGGCGAGGGCTTCGGTTTCGGCAGGATGGGCGGATTGATCGGCGCGGCGGCCGGCACCGTCGCGGCGGACGTGGTGGTGGGGCTCGACGCTCCGGTCGAGGTCGATGCCGACCGGGTGGGGGCAGCCGTGCTGGTCGGTCGCGCGGCGGCGGTTCCGGCCGTCGCCAGCGGCGATGCCGACGGTCGGCTCGTCGGGTCGACACCACAGCCGACCACCGGCAATGCCAGCAGCACGACAGCGACCAGCAACGCGGCCGCACGCGCCCAGTTGCAAACGTTCATTCCGTTCTCCAGGCCGCCGACGGTCCCGGGACCATCCCCGAGTGGTCACCCTCCCTGTCTATCCTCCGAACGGCCGAGTAGACATTCCCTTATGACTACCCCTCGCAGGATCGTCGTCATCGGAGCCTCGCTCGCCGGCGGGTCGGCCGCGGTCGCGCTTCGCGAGCAGGGGTACGACGGCGAGGTGACCCTGATCGGCGAGGAGTCCTATCGGCCGTACGAGCGGCCGCCGCTGTCCAAGGCCCTCCTGCTGGGCGACACCGACGAACCGGACTGGGTCGGCAGCGCCGACTTCTGGACGAAGCAGGCGACGTTGCTGACCGGCACTGTCGCAACAGCCATCGACCGGCAGCGCAAGATCGTCAGCGCCGGCGGGGAGGAGCATCCCTACGACAAGCTGGTGATCGCGACGGGCTCCGCACCGCGCCGGCTCGAGGTGGCCGGCGCCGACCTCGATGGCGTCGTCGTGCTGCGGACGCTGGACGACGCCCTGGCGCTGCGCGAGCGATTCACCGAGGAAGCGCAGGTGGTCATCGTCGGCGCAGGCTGGATCGGCTGCGAGGCCGCCGCGGCGGCCCGGAAGCACGGTGCGTCGGTGACCATGCTCGATCCGCTGTCCGCGCCGTTGGTCCGGGTGCTCGGCGACCAGGTCGGTGGAGCGTTCGCGGACCTGCATCGCGAGCACGGCGTGGACCTGCGGCTGGGCGTGGGTGTCGCCGATTTCGCTGGAGACGGATCGGTGAGCGAGGTGCGACTGGCCGGCGGTGGGTCCCTCCCCGCCCAGACCGTCGTGGTCGGGGTCGGCGCGGTGCCGAACATCGCGCTGGCCGATCTCGCCGGTCTCGACCTCGACGCCGGAGGGATCGCCGTCGACGCCGGGCTGCGGACCTCCGACCCGGACATCTATGCGGTCGGCGACGTCGCCGCGCAGAAGCATCCGCACTACACCGAACGGGTCCGGGTCGAGCACTGGGCCAACGCGATGGAACAGGGCAAGCATGTCGCCGCGAACCTACTGGGCGCGGACGAGCCGTACGAGCTCCGCCCGTTCTTCTTCTCCGACCAGTACGACCTGGGTTGCGAGTACCGCGGACTGGCCGACCCGGCCCGCGACCGGCTGGTGATCCGGGGCGACCTGGCGGCGCGGGAGTTCATCGCGTTCTGGCTCCGCGACGACTACGTTGCCGCCGCGCTCAACGTGAACTCGTGGGACGACGGTGACGCCCTGACCGAGCTGGTCGAGTCCCGCCGCCCCGTCTCGGTCGAGGACCTGGCCGCCGGCTCCCTCTCTTAGCCAACTACCCCCCGCGCCCCTTCCGGAAACTGTCGACTTGGCGCAGCGACACGCCGGTGGCGCATGTCGCAACTCGACAGTTTCGGGGCTGGGCGGGGGCGGGCGGGCGGGCGGGCGGGCGAGTGATCGGGGGCGGCGGCGCGAGCGGGGCTAGCCCTGTCGCTCCTCGTGGTACAGATCGCCGGTCTGCCGACGTACCTCGTCCATCACCCGCAGCACCTCGATACTTACCGCGAGCGGGCGGAGCGGGGAACCGGTCTCGCCGGCCCGGATCCGGCGTGCGACCTCCGCCGCCTGGAAGTGCAGCGCCTCGTGCCGGACCAGCGGCTCGTCGAAACGCAGCCGCGCACGGCCGTCCGACGAGGACAGAGTGAAACCGCCCGGCTGATAGAACGGCCCGTCGATGCTGATCGTCGCCTGGCTGCCGGCGATGGTCGCGGCGGTCGGTGTGTTGCTCAGGATGCTGGTGTGCAGCACCGCCTGCTGCCGACCACGGGTCATGATCATCGCGGTCTGGCCGTGCACGCCGCTGCCGGCCGGCACGCCGCGGGCCAGCACGTGGTCCGGCGGGCCGAGGACGTCGACCACGAAGCTCACCAGGTACGTCCCCAGGTCCAGCATCGGGCCGCCGGCCAGCTCTGGACGCTGGATCCGGTGCTCGTCGGGGAACCACTCACCGAAGTCCGCGACGACCGCGGTGATCTCGCCGAGCACCGCGGAGTCCAACAGCTGGCGCAGCACGTCGAACTTGGGCAGGAACGCGGTCCAGTACGCCTCCATACAGAACAGGCCGCGGCGCTGGGCCACCTCGGCGATCTGTCGGCCCTGCCCCGCATTGAGGCCGAGCGGCTTCTCCACCACGGTGTGCTTTCCGGCCTCCAGCGCGAGGACCGCACAGGGCAGGTGCACGTTGTGTGGCGTGGCGACATAGACCACATCGACGTCCGGGTCGGCGACCAACGCCTCGTAGCTGCCGTGGGTCCGCTCGATGCCGGCTGCCGCCGCGAACCGGGACGCCGATTCGTCGGTCCGCGACCCGACGGCGACCACCCGCTGGCTCGAGTGCCCCTGCAGGGACTCGACGAATCGCTGCGCGATCCAGCCGGTGCCCAGCACGCCCCAGCGCAGGCTGGGTGCCGACCGCGGGTCCGGCGTACGCGGGCCGGGCAGTGCCTCGGGGAATCCGGTCATCGGGGGGATCCGGTCATGGCAGTCAGTGTGGCGGACCACGACCGGATCGGTGAACCGAGGCCCCTGCCGCGACGTCTACCTGCATGTGAGTCTGACGCAGCTCCGTCCGGGCGACACGAGGTGCGTGGTCGAGACCACCCTGGTGACCGAGCACGGAACGTTCCGGATGCTCGGCTTCGCCGACGCCGACGGCACCGAGCACATCGCGCTGGTGCTGGGCGAGATCGGTCCCGGAAGCGGTCCGCCGCCGCTGGTCCGGGTGCACTCCGAGTGCCTGACCGGGGACGCGCTCGGCTCGAGACGCTGCGACTGCGGCGAGCAGCTCCAGGCCGCCTTCCGCGAGATCGGCCAGGCCGGCCGCGGGATCGTGATCTATCTGCGCGGTCACGAGGGACGCGGAATCGGGCTGCTGGCCAAGCTGCGTGCGTACGCACTCCAGGACCGGGGCCGCGACACCGTGGACGCGAATCTGGAGCTGGGCTATCCGGCGGATGCCCGCGACTACCGGGTCGCCGCGGACATCCTCCGGCTGCTGGGCGTCCGACGGATCCGGCTGCTGTCGTCCAACCCGGACAAGGTGGTCCAGCTGCGGCAGCTCGGTATCGACGTGGTGGCCAGGCACGGGCTGGCGGTGCCGGACCGTCCGGAGAACACGTCCTACCTCACCACCAAGCGGCTCCGGATGGGCCACGACAGCACGCCGCCGAGGCCGGATGTCTGGGATGCCCTGCTGGCCGGCCGGATCCCGGCGAACGTCGTGACCTCGGCGGACCGCGAGCTGGTCGAACGGTACGGTCCGCTGGTCGAGGCCGGTCCGCGGCTGACGATCGCCCAGCTGGCGCAGAGCGCGGACGGTTTCATCGCGACCCGGACCGGCGACGCGGATCACGTGTCCGGAGCCGAGGATCGACGCCACCTGCACCGGCTCCGGGCGCTGGTCGACGCGGTCGTGGTGGGGGCGGCCACCGTGCTGGCGGACGACCCGCAGCTGACGGTCCGCGCGGTCGACGGTACGTCGCCGGTACGGGTCGTGCTGGATCCACGCGGTCGGGTGCCGACCGACGTACGCGTGCTGGACGACGGGCTTGCGCCCACGCTCTGGGTGCTGGGCGAAACCGCGCCGGCTCCGGAGTCGGTGAAGCCGCATGTCGAGGTGATCCGGCTCGGGCCGGCGGGGGACGGGTTCGCCCCGGCCGCGGTGCTCGGCGAGCTGCGGTCGCGCGGTCTCGGCCGGGTCCTGGTCGAGGGCGGCGGCCGGTTGGTCTCGGCGTTCCTCACCGCCGGCGTCCTCGACCGGCTGTGGCTGACCACCGCCCCGATGTTCATCGGAGACGGGGTGCCGGGCATCCGGTTCTCCGGGGCGGACCGGCTGGCCGACGCACTCCGGGCACCCGCGCGCCGGTACGTCCTCGGTGACGACGTCTGTTGCGAGTTCGACCTCACCGCGTCGCGGTCAGCTCCGTCCACGGACAACTTCAGAACGATTGACGGGAACCATTCCGGTCAACCGTTCTAGTGCCGTGTTGTCGAGATTCGCTGGCGTTTGGCGGCGTCCAGGTGCATACATCGCAAGGCCGACGAAGGAGGGATACCGGGTCGTCTCTCGACTGAGGAGAACGCAGCGAGGTGCGTGCCTGGGCGACGCGAAAAGTAACGGAATCTCGGCAACGCGGTACTAGATCTGGTCGAGAGTCGCGGCCCGGACGATCTCGGCCGCTGCCCGCCAAGTCGGCAGCGTGGCGCGCCTGGCCAGCGCGAGCCGCCGCCAGTCGGCCCGGAGCTCGCGCCTGGTCAGCCAGTCGCGCAACACGACCGCCAGCTCGTCAGGGTGCACGGCCGACCCCGGCGTCAGTCCGCCGATGTCGCCGAGCGCCTCGACGGCACCCGTTCCGGCGGGAACGATCGTCGGGATACCGCGGGCGAGCGCCTCGGCGACGACGAGGCCGTACGTTTCCATGCGGGAACACAGGACCAACAGGTCCGTCCCCGCCCAGATCTCGTCCAGCGCCGAGCCGACCACGGTGCCGGTGACCCGGACCCGATCACCGAGCGGGCGGGCGGCGCGGGCGACCTCGGCTGCGTAGTCGGGTGCAGCGGTCGAAGACCCGACGATCAGGGCCGTCCAGGACAGTCCGCGGACCTCGTGGAGCGCGTCGACGAAGCCGAGCTGGTTCTTGGTCGGGGTGAGCGCGCCGAGACAGAGCAGCCGCGGGGGCGAGCTGCCCTCGGCGATCGCGGCGGGTGCCGTGCCCGGCCTGGCGACCACCGCGTCGGGCCGGGCGTAGCGCAACGCCAGCCGGTCGGCGGCGTACCGGCTCGGGCAGATCACCGCTGTAGCGACGGCGAGCGCCCGCCGCTCCCGGGCGAGATGGCTCTGCACGATGGCCGCCGGCAGTCCCGGATCGTCGGCCAGCGGCAGGTGGACGAGAACGGAGACTCGTGCGCCCGAGCCGACGGCCGCGCGGAGCTCATCGGGCGCATTGCCGGCCACGATGCCGTCGACCAAACTCAACGGACGCTCGACGAGTGCAGCCCCGAGCCGGGCGCGGTCCGCAGCCGTGCCCTCGGGCCAGCCGGCGCCGACCCGGACCAGGTCGGCGTCGACACCGATCGATCGGAGCTCCGCGACGAGCGCCGCGTTGTAGATGTTGCCGCCGGTCGGCGAATCGTCGTCCCAGGTGATCAGGCCGAGCCCGATCGGCCCAGACCCCGCCGGCCCAGACCCCGCCGGCCCAGACCCCGCCGGTTCAGAGCTCGCGGACGTAGCTGGCCCAGGCATCGGGGTGCTCTCGAAGGGTGACCTCGAGCCGCCGCAGCGAGCTGCCCGGCACCTGATCGGCGACCCGATCGGCGATCCAACGGGCCATCACCTCGGTCGTGGTCAACATGCCCTGCAGCGCCGGATGATCATCGAGGTTGCGGTAGTTCAGATCCGCCAGGACGCCCGCCAGCAACTCGCTGGCCAACCCGATGTCGATCACCGTGCCGTCCTCGGCCAGGTCGTCGCGGACGAAGGCGAGCTCGACGACGTACGTCGCACCGTGCAGCTGCTGGGCCGGCCCGAAGTTCGGGTGCGGCAGGCTGTGCGCGATCATCACATGATCACGGACGGTCAGCCGGAACATGCTCGCCTCCTTCGGGATAGTCGATCAGGTGGCACAGCGCCGCCGGATCCGAGATCACCGACGCCATGGTGTCCGGCAGGTCCAGGAAGTCGGTTCGACCGGTGATCAAGACGTCGTACGCCGGGTCGCGGAGCAGGTCAAGGGCGAGCCGGAGCCGATCGGCGGCGGATCGCCGGGCCCGCCGGCTCGGAGCGATCGCGCCCACCTGACTGGCCCGGATGCTCAGCCGCCGGGCGTGGAAGTCGACGCCGAGCGGGACGGCCGGCGCCCGCTCGCCGTACCAGGACAGCTCGATCAACTCCCCCTCGAATCCCAACAGGGACAGACCTGTGGCCAGTCCGGCCTCGGTCGCCGAGCAGTGGAAGACGAGGTCGCAGTCGCCGGCCGCATCCTCGGGCGCGACGAACTCGATGATCGAATCGGCGGCCAGCCGGGACCGGGCGGGGTTCACGTCGATCAGCTGCAGCCGGGACAGCGGGAAGCCACTCAGCACCCGGGCGAGCGCACCCCCGATCATTCCCGCGCCGACCACCGCGACCCGATCGCCGAGCCGCGGCGCGGCGTCCCAGACGGCGTTGATCGCGGTCTCGACCGCACCCGCGAGGACGGCGCGTTCGCTCGGCACCTGGACCGGCACGCGGACGACCGCCGCGGCCGGAACGACGTACGCGTTCTGGTGCGGGTGCAGGCAGAACACCCGGGCGCCGAGCAGCTCCGACCGCCCGGCCTCCACCCGGCCGACGGAGAGATAGCCGTACTTCACCGGATAGGGGAAGTCGCCCACCTGGAACGGTGCGCGCATCGAGTGCGCGACGGCTGCCGGCACCGCACCGGCATGGATCAGGGCCTCGGTGCCTCGACTGATTCCCGAGACGATCGTGCGGACCAGCACCTCGTCGGGCCCCGCCTCCCGGGCCGGCTCGGTGCGCAACTCACCGCGGCCAGGCCCGGTCACCCAGTACGCGGTCCAGCTGGCAGCCTCCACCCGCCCTATCCTCCCCCACGCCGCAGGGCTCCGAACCGGACCGGGATGTCAGCCCAGAACCAGATTCGCGCTGCGGGTCTGATCACCGCGAAGGTACTGGACAACGACGGTGGTGCCCGGGGGGTGGGTCAGCGACACCTCCTGCAACTGGTCCGCGCTCGAGACCGGCCTGCCGTCGATCGCGGTGATGATGTCGCTGCGACGTAGCTCCGCCCGGGCTGCCGCACCGCCGGGGATGACGTTCGTGACGTAGAGCCCCGACGGGTTCACCGTGCTGGCCGGGCCGAGAACCGGAGCGACCGCGAGCCCGAAGTCTCCGTGGGTGACCTTGCCGTCGCGAATCAGGGTTTCTGCCACCTGTCGGGCGGTCGCCGCCGGAATGGCGAAGCCGAGTCCGATGCTGCCGGCGACCGGCTGTCCGAGCGAGTCGTTCGCGGTCGCGCCCGCGGTGGGAACTCCGACCAGATCGCCGGCGCAGTCGGCCAACATGCCACCGCTGTTGCCGGGATTGATCGAAGCGTCGGTCTGCAGCGCCGAGACCAGCAGCGCCGTCGTGTTGTCGTCGGACGGAACGCGAACGCTGCGGCCGAGGCCGCTGACGACACCGGAGGTGAAGGTCTCGGCGAGACCGAGGGGTGCCCCGATGGCGAAGACCTGTGCGCCGATCGGCGGCACCGTGCCGAAGGTGAACGGCTGGACCGGGGCGACGGGCGTTACCTTGACGACGGCCAGATCGGTCTGCGGATCCCTCCCGACGAGGGTGGCCGGCAGCTCCTCGCCGTTGGGTCGGATCACGATGATGGATCCCCCCGCAGCGGCCGACGAGATGACGTGATTGTTCGTCAGGACATGACCCGTGGCATCCAGGAACTCCCCTGACCCGTTGCTGGCCCGGCCGTCGCTGCCGCGCACGAACAATGTGACCACGGAGGGCATGGTCTTGACGGCCACCTGCGTCGGGTCACACGACCCTCCGCTCCCGGCCGGGTTGTCGGCGACGATCTGGGAGCCGCCGGACGGGGCAGTCACGGCGATGATCAGGGCAGCGATGGAGATCAGTACAGCGAGGATCGACAGCCCTGGCGCCAGCCATGCAGGCAGCGATCGTCGCTTCGCCGGAGAGGGCGGTCGAACGGGTTCGGACATCAGGGCTCCCATCGTCTCCAGGCTCACGTGATGGCGTGACGGGTCTGGGTCAGCACCCGCCTCGTGCCGACAGCATTCGTCCGGAACGCTGTCGCGGCCGGTGGGGCTCTGATCAGTAGAGCAGCGCGAGGCCCGGGTCGGCAAGGAGGCCGGCGACGTCGGCGAGGAAGGTCGAGCCCTGCTCGCCGTCGACCAGGCGGTGATCGAAGGAGACGCCGAGCGTGGTCACCCAGCGGGGTTCGATCCGCTCGTCCGCACCGGAACCGACAACCCATGGCCGCCGCGCGATCTGCCCGATGCAGAGGATGCCGGCCTCGCCTGGGTTCAGGATCGGGGTGCCGCCGTCGACCCCGAAGACTCCGACGTTGGTGATCGTGAAGGTCCCGCCGGACAGGTCCGACGGCTGCGCCTTGCCGGCCCGCGCCGTCGCCACCAGCTCGGTGAGCGCGCCCGCCAACCCACGGAGGTCGTACGCCTGGGCGCCCTTGATGTTCGGCACCACGAGTCCGCGCGGGGTCGCGGCCGCGATCCCCAGATTGATCGAGTGCTTGATCACGATCTCCTGGGCGGCCTCGTCCCAGGCCGAGTTCAGCGACTCGGTCCGTTGAAGTGCGAGACAGACCGCCTTGGCGATGATCAACATCGGGGTGATCTTGACGTCCCGGAACTCACGCCGCGCCTTCAGCCGCTCGACCAGCTCCATCGTCCCGGTCACGTCGATGGTGACCCACTCGGACACATGCGGCGCGGTGAACGCGGACTGGACCATCGCCTTCGCGGTCGCCTTGCGGACGCCCTTGATCGGGATCCGGGTCTCGCCGAGCTGCGAGCCGCCGGGCGGCGTACGGCCCCGGTCGGTCTGCTCGTCCACCGGCGCCCCGGCCTGTTCTGCCGGTTCAGCCGCGGCCTGCTCGACGTCGTCACGGGTGATCACCCCGCCCGGTCCACTGCCGGTCAGCTCACCGAGGTCGACGCCCAGATCCCTGGCCAGCTTGCGAACCGGCGGCTTGGCGAGCACCGCCGCACCGGACACCGGAGCAGGCGACGAGGCCTCCCCCGGATCGGGCAGTGGCTCGCCGACGGGTTCGGCCTGGTCCGGCGGAAGCGATTCGCGATAGTCGGCGCGGCGAGAGACCGGCAGATCCGTGGCGAAGGATCGCGCGGCGACCTGGTCGTGCGCGGCCTCGGTCACCGGGTCCGCAGCAGCCTTGCGCGGTCGTCGTTTCGACTCCGTGGACTTGGGTCCGTAGCCGACGAGATTCGCCACCCGGCCCTCAGGCTCGGCGTCGGAGCTCGCGCCGTCCACCGGCGCACCCGAACCGAGGTCGACGGCCGGCCCAGAATCGACGGCGGTGCAGAATCGTCGGCTGGTACAGGGTCGAGGGCTGGTGCCGGCTCGCCGGCGCCGTCCGAGATCCGGATGATCGGCGTGCCGACATCGACCGTGTCGCCCTCGCTCACCAGCAGCGCGGAAACCTCACCCTCGAAGGGAATCGGCAGCTCGACCAGCGACTTGCTGGTCTCCACCTCGACCACGATGTCGTTCACCGCGACCCGGTCACCGACCTTCACGTGCCAGGTGACGATGTCGGCCTCGACCAGACCCTCGCCCGGATCGGGTAGCCGGAATTCCTTGATCGCCATCGGTCCCTCTCAACCAGTGAATCAGTAGGCCGGTGAATCAGTAGGCCAGCGACCGGTCCACCGCATCGAGCACCCGGTCCAGGTCAGGAAGGTACTCGTCCTCCAACCGGCTCGGCGGATAGGGCATGTCGAAGCCACCGACCCGGAGCACCGGCGCCTCGAGCGAATAGAAGCACCGCTCGGTGATTCGCGCGGCGACCTCGGCTCCGATGCCGAGATTCACCGGAGCCTCGTGCACGGTGATCAAGTGGCCGGTTCGCCGGACCGACGCGATCACCGGATCGAGATCCAACGGGGACAGCGTCCGCAGATCGATCACCTCCACGCCGCGGCCCTCCTCGGCAGCTGCCTCGGCTGCCTGCAGACAGATCCGGACCATCGGGCCGTACGCCACCACGGTCACGTCGTTGCCCTCCGCGACCACGTTCGACTGGTGCAGCGGCATCGGCGTCGCGGTCTCGTCGACCTCGGCCTTCTCGTGGTAGCGCCGCTTCGGTTCGAGGAAGATGATCGGATCGTCAGAGGCCACAGACTGCTGGATCATCCAGTACGCGTCCACCGGGTTCGAGCAGGCGACGACCTTGAGGCCGGCGGTGTGCGCGAAGTATGACTCCGGCGACTCGCTGTGGTGCTCCACGGCGCCGATCCCGCCGCCGAACGGGATCCTGATCACCACCGGCATCGGCAGTCGGCCGCGCGAGCGGTTGTGCATCTTGGCCAGCTGGCTGACGATCTGGTTGAACGCGGGATAGACGAAGCCGTCGAACTGGATCTCACAGACCGGCCGGTAGCCGCGCAACGCCATGCCGATGGCCGTACCGACGATGCCGGACTCGGCCAGTGGCGAGTCGATCACCCGGTGCTCGCCGAAGTCCTTCTGCAGACCCTCGGTGACCCGGAAGACTCCGCCCAGCTTGCCGATGTCCTCGCCGGCGAGGACGACCTTCGGATCCGCCTCGAGAGCGCGCCGCAGCCCGGCGTTCAGCGCCTTCGCCATAGTCAGCTTGGTCATGATCAGCGCGCTCCTTCCGCAGAACCCTGGAGTTCCGGACCCTCGAAGCTGGCCAGGTAGTCGGCGTATGCGGCCCGTTCCTCGACCAGCAAGGGCGTCGTCGTGGCATAGACGTCCTCGAACAGCTCGACCAGCGGCGGCGGAGTCAGAGCCAGGACGCGGGACCGGAGATCTCTCGCCAGTTCCGCGGCCTCGGCATCGATGCTCGCGAAGAAGTCGTCGTCCGCCGCGCCGGACCGGGTCAGATAGGCCCGGACACGCTCGATCGGGTCCTTCAGCCGCCAGTGCTCCAGCTCGTCGGCCAGCCGATACTTCGTCGGGTCGTCGGAGGTGGTGTGCGCGCCCATCCGGTACGTGTAGGCCTCGATGAACGTCGGCCCGTTGCCGGACCGGGCTCGCTCGAGCGCCTCGCTCGTCACCGCGTGCATGGCCAGCACGTCGTTGCCGTCCACCCGCACGCCGGGGAAGCCGAAGCCTGCGGCCCGCTTGTAGAGCGGGATCCGGGACTGTCGCTCCGACGGCTCGGAGATGGCCCACTGGTTGTTCTGGCAGAGGAAGACGATCGGCGCGTTGTAGCTGGACGCGAAGACCAGCGCCTCGCTGACATCCCCCTGGCTGGTCGCCCCGTCGCCGAGATACCCGATCACCGCGGCGTCCCGATCCGGGTCACCGGTGCCGACCTGACCGTCCCGCTCCAGCCCCATCGCGTAGCCGACCGCGTGCAGGGTCTGCGAGCCGATCACGATCGTGTAGAGGTGGAAGCGATGCGCCTTGGTGTCCCAACCGCCGAGGTCGGTGCCGCGGAACAGGGCCAGCAGCTCGACCGGATCGATGTCCTGGCACCAGGCGACGCCGTGCTCGCGATAGGTCGGGAAGACGAAGTCCTGGCCGCCCATCGCCCGGCCGGAACCGATCTGGGCGGCCTCCTGGCCGAGACATGAGGCCCACAGTCCGAGCTCGCCCTGGCGTTGCAGCGCCGTGGCCTCGGAGTCGACCCGGCGGGTCATCACCATATCGCGGTAGAAGCTCTTGATCTGCTCGTCGTCGCCGCTGAAGGTGTAGTGCGGGTGATCGACCCGCACCCCTTCCGGCGTCAGCAGCTGAACCAGATCCGGCTCAGCCGGTCCGGGTACGGCGACGTCGCTCAACCCTGCATCCTCTCGTCTGTGCTGCGAAGTGCGCATCACGTCCGTCCCGCTGCGGGATCGCCGCGCGTGCGGGCTGGAGAACTCTTCAGCTCCGCGGTCCGGCCGGCACCGGGGTGTGGTCCTCGGCCGCTCCGCTTGCGGCCCAACGTACCGCGCACGTCCCGCGCAGTGGAAAACCAGTTGCATGTCCTACTTGTTGTGTCGCAGGATCCCCATCGCCGACTTGTCAGCGTGAGGGATCGCCATAGCGAGCTGTAACGCTGACAAGTCGAGAGTGAAGGGAGGTCGTTTCGATGGCTACCACGGTCCGTGGGCTTGTCGCCGACCCATTCACCCCTTCATTCAGGAGCACCTTCTCTCATGTCCGAGAGTTCTCTACCCGACACCTTCGATGAGTTCGTCGAGACCGACGAGATCGAACAGGGCCAACGCTGGTCCACCTGGGACAAGATCGGGGTCATCGCCGGCCCGGAGCCGTGGCCCGACTGGGTGATCACCGCCGACGCCGCGATCGACACCGAGCTCGGCATCCTCAAGACCGGCAAGGAAGCCGACGTCCATCTGCTCGAACGGGCGACCGAGACCGAGGCCGTCGTCCTCGCCGCCAAGCGCTATCGCGGGGCCGACCACCGGCTGTTCCACCGCGACGACTCCTACACCGAAGGTCGGACGATCCGGCGCAGCCGCGACCGTCGGGCGCTGGCCAAGGGCACCGCGTACGGCCGTACCGTGCAGGCCGGGCAGTGGGCGCTGGCCGAGTTCGGCTATCTGTCCAGGTTCTGGTCCGAGGGACTCCCGGTGCCGTACCCGGTCCAGCTCGACGAGACCGAGCTGCTGCTCGAGCTCGTCACCACGTCCGACGGCGACCCGGCGCCGCGGCTGGCCCAGACCCGGCCGGACCGCGAGATCCTCGAGGCCTACTGGCGGCAGCTGACCGAGGCGATGCGGCTCATGGTCCGGCTCGGGCTGACCCACGGCGACCTGTCGGCGTACAACATCCTGGCCACCGGTGAGCACCTCGTGCTGATCGATCTGCCGCAGGCGGTGGATCTGGTGGCGAACCCGAACGGGCTGGAGTTCCTCGCCCGGGACTGCCGCAACGTCTGCACGTGGTTCGCCGCCCGCGGTCTGCCGGTGGATACCGAGGAGCTGTTCGCCGACCTGGTGGCCTACCTGTTCTGAGGATCGATGAGCCCGTTCGCGCGAGGCTCACGCGGCTTGCAGCTTGCGCGCGCGGTAGGCGGCGACGTTGGCGCGGTTGCCGCAGTTGCCGGTCGCGCAGTAGCGCTTGGACCGGTTCTTGGACAGGTCGACCAGGACGTCGTCGCAGTCGTCGGCAGCACACGTACGCAGCCGGTCCAGTTCGTCGGCGCGGACCAGGTCGAGGATTCCCATCGCCGCCTCGGCGCCGATCCGGGACGGCCAGCGGCGCGTCGTCGTGGGTCAGGTGCAGGTGCCAGTCGAAGCCGTCGTGCCTGGTCAGGAACGGTTGCGCGGCGGTGTCGGCGAGCAGCTCGTTGACCAGCCGGGCGACCTCGTCGCGGTCGGTGGTCGTCCAGAACTCAGCGAGCCGGGCGCGCAACACGCGGACCGACTCCAGCTCATCGTCGGTGCCGAGGACGGTCCCGCTCCAGTTGGACCCGGTCAGGTACGTCCGCAGTCCGGCCTGCGTGTCCAGCTCGTCAACGCCGTCGCTGAGGGTGTTCACCAGCGCGGCGGTAGCGCCGAGGAACAGCTCAGTGTCATGAGCAAAAACCATGTTGACTCCTGACCAGGGTATCGCTAGTGTCACCAGTGTAAGCAATGTTCGGTAATGACAGGCGGGTGAATGAGCGATGACTGAGGTCAGGCCGGCGGACCGGATCGACGAGCCAGCGGCGCGGTTTCCGCGCGCCGCAGGCGGTGGCGGCCGACTGACCAGCACGCGGACCGGCCTGCTGATGGCCCTCGGCTCGGCCGCGACGTTCGCCCTGTCCGGCTCGATGGGCACCGCCCTGATGTCGATCGGCTGGTCGCCGACCGCCGCGGTCGGGATCCGGATCGGCGGCGCGTTCCTCGTCCTGCTCGTGCCGTGCCTGATCCTCCTTCGGCGGACCGGCCTGCCCAGCCGGCGCCAGGTCGGCCGGCTGGTCGCCTACGGCGTGGTCGCCGTGGCCGGCGCTCAGCTCTGCTACTTCTCCGCGATGCAGTACGTGTCCGTCGGCGTCGCCCTGCTCCTGGAATACACCGCCCCGGTCATCCTGATCGGTTACCACTGGGCCCGTAGTCGGCAGCGTCCGGCCGGGCTCGTCTTCGTCGGCGCGGCCGCCGCGATCGCCGGGTTGGTGCTCGTGCTGCAGCCGGGCCAGGACGCCAGGATCTCGCCGATCGGCATCGCCTGGGGTGTGGCCGCCGCACTGTGCGCCTGTGGCTACTTCCTGCTCAGCGAGCACGACGACCCGGAGACCGAGATCCCGCCGCTGCTCCTGGTGACCGCGGGCACCGGGGTCGGCGGGGTGCTGATCCTGCTGCTCGGGGTGACCGGAGTGATGCCGCTTCGCGCCACCCTCGGCGCGCCATCGCTGGGCGGTCTGCACGTCCCGTGGTGGGTGCCCGTGCTGGTCCTGGTCGGACTGACCGCCGTCGTTGCTTACCTGCTCGGGATCGCCGGGATCCGCCGGCTCGGCAGCGGGCTCGCGTCGTTCGTCGCGCTGACCGAGGTCGTCTTCGCCGTGCTGTTCGCGGCGGGCCTGCTCGGCCAGCGGATGGCACCGGGCCAGCTGCTCGGCGGTCTGCTGGTGCTGATCGGCATCGCCGCCGTCCAGCGCGGCGACCGCCGCTGACCTGTGCGCGCTGCGCTTGTCGAAGCGCCCAGTGCCGGCCCTTGGCAAGTTCAGGGCACGGAGGTCGGCGGGTTTGGCACAATCGTGGTCGTGGCCGGGCCCCTGATCGCAGGTACGTCCTCCGACGCCGGCAAGTCGCTCGTGGTCACCGGGCTGTGTCGGGTGCTCGCCCGCCGGGGCGTGAAGGTGGCCCCGTTCAAGGCGCAGAACATGTCGAACAACTCCGCCGTCTGCGCCGACGGCTCCGAGATCGGCCGGGCCCAGTTCCTGCAGGCCCAGGCGGCGGGCGTCGACCCGAGCTCGCTGCTCAATCCGGTGCTGCTCAAACCCGGCTCGGACCGGCGCTCCTTCGTCGTGCTGCGTGGCCGGCCGGCCGGCACGTTGGAGGCCGGCGAGTACGCGACCGGCCGGGCCCATCTAGCGCAGGCGGCCTTCGCCGCCTACGAGGAGCTGGCGGCGACGTACGACGTCGTGGTGTGTGAGGGCGCCGGCTCGCCGGCCGAGATCAACCTGCGGGCCGGTGACTACGTGAACCTCGGCCTCGCCCGCCGTTTCGGGCTGCCGGTCACCGTGGTCGGTGACATCGATCGGGGCGGGGTGTTCGCCGCCCTGTTCGGCACGACGGAGATCCTGGACGCGAAGGACCGGGCCTGCATCAAGGCGTACGTGATCAACAAGTTCCGCGGCGACCAGGCCGTGCTCGAACCCGGCCTCGCCGAGCTGACCCGGCGGACCGGCGTACCGGTCGCCGGCGTGCTGCCGTGGCTGTCCGACCTCTGGCTGGATGCCGAGGACACCCTCGAGGTCGGCCGTTGGCGCCGGTCCCCCGCGCGTGAGGAGAGGGCCGACCCACTCCGGGTCGCAGTGGTCCGGCTGCCGAGGGTCTCCAACGTCACCGACGTCGACGCGTTGGCCGCGGAGCCCGGCGTCGATGTCCTGGTCACCACCGATCCCGGCGTGGTGGCGGGTGCCGATCTCGTGGTCCTGCCCGGCACCCGGGCGACCGTGGACGACCTGGCTTGGCTACGGGAGCGCGGTACTCGCAGCGGCACTGGCCGACCGGGCCCGGCGAGAGGCTCCGCTGATCGGGATCTGCGGTGGCTATCAGATGCTCGCGGAGACGATCCAGGACGAGCACGAGTCCGGCTCGGGTGCGGTGCCCGGGCTCGGTCTACTCCCGGTCACCGTCCGGTTCGGCGCCGACAAGGTCCTGGGCCGGCCGACCGGACAGTGGGGCGGGCAGCGGGTCGAGGGCTATGAGATCCATCACGGAATCGCCGAGCTGACGGGGTCCGCGGAGCAGTTCCTCGACGGCTGCCGAGTCGGCGAGACCTGGGGAACCATGTGGCACGGGACCTTCGAGAACGACGCGTTCCGGCGCGTCTGGCTGAGCAGGACGGCCGAGGCCGTCGGGTCGGGCTGGTCGCCCGACCCCGAGACAGTGTCCTTCGCAGCACGCCGAGAAGGCATGATCGACCGGCTGGCTGACACGATCGAGGAGCGACTCGATCTCGAGCTGATCATCGGACGGAGCTAGGACATGTCGGACATCCTGGTCATCGGCATCGGCAGCGGCAGCCCGGTCCACCTGACCGAGGAGGCACGACTCGCCATGAACCAGGTCGACGTGTTCCTGGTGGCCGACAAAGGACCGGCGACCAGCGATCTGGCCGCGGTCCGCCGGGAGCTGTGCGCCGCGGTGATCGAGCACGACCGCTACCGGGTCGTCGAGGTGCCCGACCCGGCCCGCGACCGTACGTCCGACGACTACGACACCGCTGTCCAGGACTGGCACGCGGCCCGCACGGCCGCGTATCGCGAGGTGATCGCTGAGACGCTCCCCCACGGCGGTACGGTCGGCTTCCTGGTCTGGGGCGATCCGGCCTTCTACGACTCGACCATCCGGGTCGCCGGCGAGCTCGGCGGCGACGTCCGGGTCATCCCCGGGATCAGCAGTCTCCAGCTGCTGGCCGCCGCCCATCGGGTCGTGCTGAACCAGATCGGCCGGCCGATCCACATCACAACCGGCCGCCGGCTGCTCGCCGAATACACCCCGGAGCTCGGCGACGTCCTTGTCATGCTCGACGGCGATCTGACCTGCGAGGGACTGTCCCCGCTCTACCCGGATCTGGAGATTTTCTGGGGCGCCCAGCTCGGACTGCCCGGTCAGACCCTGATCAGCGGTCGGCTCGCCGACGTGATCGCCGATCTTCGGTCCACCCGGGATGCGGTCCGGGCCGAGCACGGCTGGGTGCTGGACACGTATCTCCTGCGCCGGGTATGAGTTCGCTCACCACGACCCTTCGGAATCGTCGGGCATCATGGGGGCCGTGAGTGGCTCGAATACACGCCGGAAGACACCGATGCCGAACAAGCAGGGCGTACCGGCGCCCTCGGCTGCGCAGTCCTCGGCCCGAGCGAGGCTGGTCGCCGAGCAGAAGAAGCAGGAGCAGCGGCGCAAGCGGCTGATTCTGGTCGCGGTGCCGGTCGCCGTCGTGCTCATCGCCGTGATCGCCCTGGTCGCAGTGAAACTCGTCGGTTCCTCCGACCAACCCGCCGCTCAGGCTCCGGCCGGCAACACGGTGATCCCGAAAGTCACCTCCGTTCCCGCGAGTGTGCTCGACCAGATCGGCGCCGGCACCGCGACCACGCCGCCCAAGGCGATCCAGGCTCCGGCACTGACCGAGAACGGCAAGCCGAAGGTGCTCTACATCGGGGCCGAGTACTGCCCCTACTGTGCGGCCGAACGCTGGGCGATGGTCGTCGCACTGTCCCGGTTCGGGACATTCAGCAATCTCGGGCTGACCACCTCGGCCGCCGACGACGTCTATCCCAGCACACCGACACTGTCCTTCCATGGCTCGAGTTTCACCAGCGACTACCTCGTCTTCACCGGCGTCGAGACGCAGAGCAACGAAAAGGTCAACGGGCAGTATGCGACCCTCGACACACCGACCGCCGAGGACGAGCAGACCTTCGAGACCTACGACTCACCGCCGTACACCGACAGTGCCGGGTCCATCCCGTTCGTCGACATCGGCGGGAAGTACCTGATCAACGGCGCCTCGTACGACCCGCAGGTCCTGCAGGGCAAGACCCATCAACAAGTCGCCGACGCGCTGTCGGATCCGAATTCCGAGATCGCCAAGGCCGTGAACGGCTCGGCGAACCTGATCACCGCCGCAATCTGTGCCACCACTGCCGATGCCCCGAAGAACGTCTGTACGTCCGCCGGCGTCACCGAGGCCGCGAAGAAGTTGCAGTGAGTGAGACCGAGCCGTCGATCGACGCGCCCGCGAGCCGCAGGTCCCGGGTCGACGCCTCGTTCGTGGTCGCCCTGATCGGCCTGGCGCTGTCGCTGTATCTGACGATCGAACACTTCACCAGCCCGAACATCCTCGCTTGCCCGGCGACCGCGACGATCAACTGCGTCAAGGTGACCACGAGCAGCTACTCGGTGATCGCCGGTGTGCCGGTCGCGGTGCTCGGGCTGCTCTACTACGTGGCCATGACCGCGCTCGTCTCACCGCCGGCCTGGCGGATCCGACGTCTCGACCTGGTCCGGATCATCGGCGCCGGACTCGGCGTACTGATGGTGCTCTACCTCGTCTGGGTGGAGTTGTTCGCGGTGTTCGCCATCTGCCTGTGGTGTACGGCCGTGCACGTCTGCACGCTGGTCCTGCTCGGCACCATCCTGTGGCGGGTCGCCGGTCGGGAGCCGGCCGAGGACTGAGCCGAGGCTACGGGCGGGTGCCGAACTCCGCCGTGTCGACGGTCCAGGCGCGTGCCTGCTCGCTCAGTGTGAAGCCGAGACCCGGCCGGTCCGATAGCCACATCCGGCCGTCACGGATCTCCAGGTGCTCCTCGAACAGCGGATCCAGCCAGTCGAAGTGCTCGACCCAGGGCTCGATCGGGTAGGCCGCCGCCAGGTGGCAGTGGATCTCCATCGCGAAGTGCGGAGCGATCTCCAGATGCCTGGACTCGGCCAACGCGGCCAGCTTGAGGAACTGGCTGATGCCGCCGATCCGTGGCGCATCGGGCTGCACGACGTCCGCGGCACCGGCCTCGATCAGCCGGGCGTGTTCGGCCACGCTGGCCAGCATCTCGCCGGTCGCGATCGGGGTGTCCAGCGACCGCGCGAGCTGGGCATGACCCTCCGCGTCGTACGCGTCCAGCGGCTCCTCGATCCAGACCAGCCCGAAGTCCTCGAAGATCCGGCCCATCCGCTGGGCCGTCGCCCGGTCCCACTGCTGGTTGGCGTCGACCATCAGCGGGACGTCGGGATCGAGGAACTCCCGGACTGCGGACACTCGGGCGATGTCGGACCGCCAGTCCGGCTGGCCGACCTTCAGTTTGATCCCGCCGATGCCGTGCTGCAGGGCGGCGGCCGCGTTCTCTTTCACCTGCTCGATCGGGGTGTGCAGGAACCCTCCGGAGGTGTTGTACGTCCTCACCGAGTCCCGGAAGCTGCCGAGCAGCTTCGCCAGCGGTAGCCGCGCGCGCTTCGCCTTGAGGTCCCACAACGCCACGTCGAAGGCCGCGATCGCCTGGGTCGCCAGTCCGCTCCGGCCGACCGAGGCCCCGGCCCAGCAGAGCTTCACCCAGAGCTTGCCGATGTCATTCGGATCCTCGCCGATCAGCACCTCGGCGATCTCGCGGGCGTGCGCGAACTGGCCCGGGCCGCCAGCCCGTTTGGCGTAGGAGAACCCGATCCCGGTGTCGCCGTGGAGGGTGGTCACCTCGACGAACAGGAAGGCCACCTCGATCATCGGGCGCTGCCGACCGGTGAGCACCTTCGCATCGCTGATCGGAGTGGCCAGCGGAAGCGTGATCGAGGACAGCTTCAGATGGGCGATCCGGTCCAGCGTGGACGGGCCGGCAGCGGCGGCGACCTGCGGTGCGATGGCGGCGCTCAGTGCACTGGTCGGAGCCGGCCGGTCGGTGACGGTCATGGTGCGCACTGGATCCTCTGGAGACGGGGTGATGATGGCATCGTACGAGGTGCGGATGATTCTCGTCCAACACCAATCAGGCATCTGTTGATACCGTTCGAGCATCATGTTCACCCTCGATCAGGTCCGTGGATTCGTCGCGGTCGCCGAGGAGCTGCACTTCGGTCGGGCCGCCGAGCGGCTCGCGATGACCCAGCCGCCGCTCAGCCGGCAGATCCAGAAGCTGGAGCGAGAGGTCGGCGTCCGGCTGCTCGATCGGGACAACCGAACGGTGGAGCTGACCGCCGCGGGTGCGGCCTTCCTGGCCGACGCCCGCCGGCTCTTGGTGCTGGCCGGCGGCGCCCTCGACGAGGCCCGCCGCGTCCAGTCAGGGTCCGCCGGCACGGTTCGGCTGGGGTTCACCGCGACCGCAGCATTCGGCCTGCTCACCACTCTGCTGGACCGGATCGGCACTGCCTACCCAGACATCGTCGTCGACCTGGTCGAGCTGGTCAGCCGGCAGCAGCTGGCGGGACTGCTGGCCGGCGAGCTCGACCTCGGGTTGGCCCGGCCGCCGTTCGACGGCACGATCTTCAGCTCCCGGCTGATCCATCGCGAGGCCTTGCTGGCCGCGGTTCCAGCCGGCCATCGACTCGCGCAGCTGTCCCGCCCGCTATCGGCCGCCGATCTGGTCGACCAGCCGTTGATCATCCACTCGCCGAACACCGCCCGCTACTTCTCCGACCTGATCACCCGGTTCATCCCACTCGCCGACCAGCACGTCGCCTCCACCGTCGGTCAGATCCTGACCATGCTCTGGCTGGTGGCAGGCGGTCGGGGCATCGCGTTCGTACCCGCCTCGGCGCGGCTGCTCGGCATCGACGGGGTGACCTATCTGCCGATCGCCGGCCTGCCGGCGGAGCCGGTCGAACTCCATCTGGTCTGGCTCACTGACGTCCGCAATCCGGCGCTCCGCTCGGTCCTGGACTGCCTCCCGCCCGCCGACAGCGGATCGCCGGACGGTTGACATCGCCGACCCCAAAGGCGACGCTCGACCGATGGCTCGTGACCTGACCGCAGCGCGGATCGTGGCCGGCGACCTCGGCCGAGTCTTCGAGCAGACGCTGCAGCTGCCGTTGGCAGAACTCTTCGTCCATTGGTACGGCCCGCTGCCACCGGTTCGATCGACCGACGGCCCGGTGCCATGGGGATCGCCCGGGCAGCAGCGGACCGTGCACCTGGTCGGGCCGGGCTCCTTCGCCGAGACGCTGATCGAGGTCTCCGCGCCGCATCGATTCGGCTACCGGCTGGACGACATCCGCGGGCCGATGAGCGGGCTGGTTGCCCAGGTCGCGGGTCGTTGGGAGTTCGCCGCGGATTCGACCGGAACGACGGTCACCTGGTCCTGGACGGTCACGGCGAAGAACCGGATGGACCGACTGCTGCCCGCCTTCGCCTGGTTCTGGAAGGGGTACGCGGAGCGGGTTCTGCGGACCCTCGACGAGGTCCTGAGCGACACCGGCTGATCCGAGCCGGGGGCGAGCTCGGGTCCGGTCAGGACCGCACGGGCACCAGGTAGGGCCCTTCCGGGATGACCGCGACCCGGGGATCCTGGTGCCGCGCGATCGACCGGGCGATCGCGCCAGGAACATCGTCGATCAGTTCGACCCCGGTGGCCACACGCTCAGGATCGGTGAGTCCACCGGTGAAGAGCTGCACGTCCGCCACCTGCTGCGACCGCAGCTGCATCTGGGTCTGCCACTCATCCACGTCGGCCAGTCGCTTGGCCGCGAGGTCGGTCAGGAATCCATCAGGGCCGCGTTCGCCCAGCCGGTGCTGGGCGTCGACGTACTCCGCCGAACCGAATCCTTCGCTGCACTCGGAGACGACGATCAGCGTGCCGCCCGGTCGAAGAATGGCTAGCGGCGTCACCATCGCCTTGACCGTCTGGTAATACGTCTTGTCCAGCGGATACCCGGCCGCCGAGGTCAGCACGGTGCTGAAGCTCTGCGCGACCGGCACCTGGGACAGCTTCTCCGCGTGCGCGACCGCTTCGAGATGCGAGCGACGGACCTCGCCGAAGTTGACGAAGAGGAGTCGCCGGTCGTCGTCGATGATCGTGTTGACCGCGTACACGTCGCCGATCATCGACGCGATCTCGAGCTGCTCCTCGTGCAGCGGATTGCCCGTCAGATTGCACTGGGTCGCCGCCGGATCGGCCATGAACCGGTACGAGTGAAAGGTGCGGATGGTCTCGTGCCCGGCGATGCCTGGTGCGATCACCTTCCGGCCGCCGGACCATCCCGCCATGAAGTGTGGCTCCACCAGACCGGTGACGATCCTCAGCTCGGCATCGACGAAGTGCCGGTTGACGCTCACCGGAGTCCGACGCGTCCGCGTCTCGCCGAGGTCGACCAACCCGGCCTCGTCGCGCGCGTCGTGATCGACGATCCGGACGTTCTCCAGCACCCATGGGTCGCCGACGATCTCCGCCAGGTCATCGCGCCGGCTGGGTCGGTGGAGTCCGGTCGCGACCAGGATGATGATCTTGTCGAGCCGGATGCCCGCTCTCAGCACCGTCTCGATCACGGGCCGGAGGAAGAGGCCGTTCGGGACCGGCCGAGTGATGTCGCAGACGACGATGCAGGCGCTCCGCCGGCCGGCGGCCAGCGCCGCGAGGGGGCGGCCGCCGATCGGCCCGGCCAGGGCTCGTTCGACCGCGTCGGTCGGGTCCGCGAGTGGAGTGCCCGCCGCTTTGGTGATCAGGGTCGGCGTCGCCTCGGACGGCAGCGTCACCTCCAGCCCGATCCGTCCGTAGGCCATCGTGACCGTATTCCCCACAACACCCCATTCAAGCTCACACCTTGATCGCGGTCCAGCAAGCCGGTGCCTCGCTCCGCCGGAGAGCTGTGTCAACGAGCCGCAAAAGACTGGTCGCCGGCGGTCCCGGACCTTACCGTGGTCGGATGGGACTCGATGCCGGCTACCCCGCAGTAAAAATCAACGACCCGGCGGCGTCCGTGCCGGTATGGAACGGGAATCGCACGATCATCGGGTATCTCGGACCCGACGACTACTACCACTCGTCGGCCGCCAACATCACCTGCACGCTGCCTCGGCTGAACGGGCTCTGGTACAAGCTGCTGAACTCCACCGACTGGGACGTACCGGCCCCGAGCGCCTACGTCTCCGCGGCTCTGACCCATCTGATGTATCCGGGGCCGCCTGGATACGTGCTGGGCAACTGCCCGAACAATCACGACAGACCCGGACGTCCGCCCTGGTGGTGGTGGCTCATCCTCGTCGTCGCAGTGGCCGTCCTCGTGCGCCGACTCCGCAGGCGCCGGATCCGTCGGCCCGCCGCGCCCACCGGCTCCCAGCCGGACCGAGCGAGGCCGGACCGAGCGAAGCCGGATAGGCCCGGTCTCGAGTGAGGCCGACCCCGGTCGGACGCCGTGCCGCGCGGCCCTCGCAGTAGCCTGGCTCGGCCCGGACCTGTATCCGCAGGTCCCGATCACTTGTGGGAGCGCCCATGACCGGCGGACCTGCCCGAATCGTGATGATCATGATCGGCGCATTCGCCGTCGTGGTGGGCCTCATCTGGATCGGCCAGGGCCTGAACCTCATTCCGGGCAGCTTCATGACCGGCGACCGGACCTGGTTGGTGATCGGGCTCGTGCTGTTCGTGGCCGGCGTCGTCGTGTTGGTTCGGGCGCTGCGGAGACCCACCAGGCGGCGCTGAACCGCGCGAACCGCTCGACGGTCCCGCGGGGACGGCAGATCAGCGACTGTCGCGTTTTGCCTGTCGCCGAGCACCCTTCGACCGGGTCGAGGCGTCCTTCTTCAGCCCGCCGGTGGTCTTGGTCGCCTTCGGCCGCCGAATCGCCTTCTCGTCAGAACCGGGCACGGTGCCGTCCTTGACCGGGCCGCTGCCGCCGTCCCCGCGGGCGGCCGCGAGCCGCTCCGCGCGCAGGTCCGCGGCAGCCTGCTTCGCGACCACGTCGACCCGCCGGCTCACCCGCGCGAGCGCCCGCTCGAACACCTCCGCCTTGTCGCGGCTTCGCTGGTTCGTCGGATAGGCGTGGCCCCGGCCGCCGCGCGAGGCGACGTTCGAGCTGGCCTGTCGCCGATAGACCTTGACGTACTTGGTCCGGGCGCGACGGATCCGATCGTGGAGAGCGAGCAGCGCATCCTCGTCCAGCTCGGCCATCGCTTCCTTCTTGGTCTCGGCCAAGAGGTTGCGTTCCAGCTCGGTCAACGAGTTGAGCATTCTCTTGTTCACTGCGTTCCTCGCTCACGGTCGGCGTCCGTCGGTGATCGGCCTGGGGAGATACTTCCACCCCCGTCACCGACCCGAGGTCGCGGGGCACGGACGGCCGCCCGAGACTTCCAATCGGTACGGGGCCAGCGTCGAATCCATCGTGAGACAACGGATTTCGCCGTGTCGAGCATCGGCTGGACGGTGACGGAACAACTCCGGCGCGAGCGGAACCGCAAGCTGATCCGCGGCCCACCTCCTCGGCCGCTCATCCGCGATCGGCGACGAGATCACGCCGCGCCGGCCGATGCAACTCGTTCTGCATCGTGCAGGATCAGCCCCCGAATCGCAGAGAGCCGAGGATCGTCGTGACGTTGATGATCAGAGCGACCCGCTTCGGATTCTCGCGCGGTTGCCGATATCGAACCGCGTAGCGGGCGACCGCGTCGGCGACGGCGGCCGGATCGCGATCCACCCTGATCGGGCCGGAGAGCGTCAGCCAACGAGCGCCGTCGACCTGGCACAGGGCGCCGACGGCGCCGGTGAGGCCCGCGTTGCGGACCTTGATCGAGTCGCCGCTGGTGATCACCCGGGCCAGCCCGGTCTCGGGCTCGAAGGTGAACCCGACCGGCACCACGTGCGGACCTCCGTCGGGCCGGAGCGTGGTCAGGCCGGCCAGATGACGCTCGGCGAGAAACTCGAGCGCAGCGCCGGGCAGTTCCCCGGGGTCCAGCCTCACCCGCGATCCTCCAGGTCGCCCTCGACCTCGAGATAGACCTGCTGCAGCTGCTCGATCAGCTCCGGATCGGGCTCGGCCCACAGCCCGCGATCGACCGCCTCGCTCAGCCGCTCGACGATGCCGTGCAGCGCCCACGGGTTGGCGTGCTTGAGGAAGTCCTGGTTCTGCTTGTCCAGAACGTAGTTCTCGGCGAGCGCCGCGTACATCCCGTCCGTCACCACGCCCGCCGTGGCGTCGAAGCCGAACAGGTAGTCCACGGTGGCGGCCAGCTCGAACGCGCCCTTGTAGCCGTGCCGACGCATCGCGGCGATCCAGCGCGGATTCACCACCCTGGCCCGGAACACCCTGGCCGTCTCCTCGGTGAGCGAACGGGTCTTGACGTTGTCCGGGGTTGTCGAGTCGCCGACGTACGCCCGAGGTGCCGTTCCGGTCAGCGCGCGAACGGTGGCGATCATCCCGCCGTGGTACTGGAAGTAGTCGTCGGAGTCGGCAATGTCGTGCTCGACCGTGTCGATGTTCTTGGCCGCAACGGTGATCCGGCGGTAGTTCGCCTCCAGGTCGTCCCGCGCGGGCGCGCCGTCCAGATCGCGACCGTATGCGTACCCGCCCCAGGTCGCGTACACCTCGGCCAGGTCCTTGTCGTCGCGCCAGTTGCCCGCCTCGATCAGCGGCAGGATGCCTGCGCCGTACGACCCGGGCTTGGACCCGAAGACCCGGATCGTCGAGCGCCGCTCGTCACCGTGCACGGCCAGATCGGCCCGAGCGTGCGCCCGCGGGAAGTTCCGCTCGTCGGGCTCGTCCAGGCCGACCACCAAACGCACGGCGTCGTCGAGCATCGTCACGACGTGCGGAAACGCGTCCCGGAAAAAGCCCGAGATCCGAACCGTCACGTCGATCCGGGGCCGGCCGAGCTCGGCCAGCGGGACGGGTTCGAGGCCCACCACCCGGCGCGACGCCGGGTCCCAGACCGGTAGGACTCCCAACAGGGCAAGGACTTCGGCGATGTCATCGCCGCTGGTCCGCATCGCCGACGTACCCCACACCGACAGGCCGACGGACTGCGGATACTCGCCGGTCTCGGCCAGGTGCCGGGCCACCAGGGACTCGGCCATCGCCTGCCCGGTCTGGTGCGCCAGTGCCGACGGGATCGCCTTCGGGTCGACGGTGTAGAAGTTGCGACCGGTCGGCAACACATTCACCAGCCCACGCAGCGGCGAGCCGGACGGACCGGCCGGGACGTAGCCTCCGTCCAACGCGTGCAGGATCGAGCCGATCTCGTCGCCGGTCCGGCGCAGCCGCGGGACCACATCCGTGCACGCGAAGGCGAGCGAGGCACTCGCCGCTGGCATTGCGCTGCCCCAGCTCGTCGTGCACGATCTTGTCGACGGCGTCGCGGTCCCAGCCGGTCGACGCCAGCGCGGACACCAGCCGACGGGCCTGCGCCTCGACCCGGTCGGTGGTGGCGGTGTCGGCGTCCTCGGCCAGCCCGAGAGCGCGGCGCAGGCCCGGGATGCCGCCGACCTCGCCGCCGAACGTCTGCTCGGCCCGCAGCACGGCCAGCACGAGATCGACCAACGGTTCGCCGTCGGGCACCGCACCCAGCACGTGCAGCCCGTCGCGGATCTGGACGTCCTTGATCTCGCACAGCCAGCCGTCGATGTGCATGACGAACTCGCCGAACTCGTCGTCGCCCGGCCGTTCGTCCAGACCGAGATCATGATCGAGCTCCGCGGCCTTGATCAAGGTCCAGATCTCGCCCTGCAGGGCCGGGGCCTTGGCCGGATCCATCACCGCAACATTGCCGTACTCGTCCAGCAGCTGTTCGAGCCGGGCGATGTCGCCGTACGTCTCGGCGCGGGCCATCGGCGGCACCAGATGATCGACGACACATGCGTGCGCGCGTCGCTTGGCCTGCGTCCCCTCGCCGGGATCGTTGACCAGGAACGGATAGATCAGCGGCACGGACCCGATCGCGGCGTCGGTGCCGCAGGCCGGAGACATGCCGAGTGTCTTGCCGGGCAGCCACTCCAGGTTGCCGTGCTTGCCCGAGGTGGATGATGGCGTGCGCGCCGAACTCCCGCTCGATCCAGCGGTACGTCGCCAGATAGTGGTGCGTCGGCGCAAGATCGGGATCGTGGTAGATCGCGATCGGGTTCTCCCCGAAGCCGCGCGGAGGCTGGACCAGGATCACGACGTTGCCGACCTGCAGGGCGGCGGCGACGATCTCGCCGCGCTGGTCGCGCGAGTGGTCGACGAACAGCTCGCCCGGCGCGTTCCCCCAGGCCGTCGTGACCGCCGATCGAAGCTCGACCGGTAGCTCGCCGAACCAGCCTTCGTACGTCGCGGCCGGGATCCGGATCGGCTGCCCGGACAGCTGGTCGTCGGTCAGCCACTCCGGGTCCTGGCCGCCGGCCTCGATCAGCGCATGGATCAGGGCGTTGCCGGCCGTCGTGTCGGGCTCCTCGCCCTCGACCGCCGGCAGCGGCCCGGTGCCGGGAATCTCGCCCGGCTCGCCCGAGGTCGTAGCCCGCCCCGCGCAGAGCGCGGAGCAACCTGATCAACGACACCGGGGTGTCCAGGCCGACCGCGTTGCCGATCCGCGAGTGCTTGGTCGGGTAGGCCGACAGCACGATCGCGATCTTGCGTTCGTCGGCCGGGATGCGCCGCAGCCGGGCGTGGTTCACCGCGATCTCGGCGACCCGGCGGCACCGTTCGGGATCGGGGACGTAGCGCGGCAGCCCGTCGGCGTCGATCTCCTTGAACGAGAACGGGACGGTGATGATCCGGCCGTCGAACTCCGGCACGGCCACCTGGGTGGCGACGTCGAGCGGACTCATCCCGTCGTTGCTGCTCGCCCAGGTCGCCCGGTCGGAGGTGAGGCAGAGTCCTTGCAGGACAGGGATATCGAGGCCGGCCAGGGCCCGGACATCCCAGGCCTCGTCGTCGCCACCGGCGCCGACGGTGGACGGCCGGGTGCCGCCTGCGGCGAGCACGGTGGTGATCAACGCGTCGAGCGTGCCGAGGTGGTCGATCAGCTCGGCCGGCGCATCGCGCAGCGAGGCCGCGAAGATCGGAACCCCGATCCCGCCCGCGGCGTCGATCGCGTCAGCCAGCGCCTCGACGTACGCGGTGTTGCCGGCCGCGTACTGCGCCCGGTAGAAGACGATCCCGACCCGCGGACCGGTCGCGGACCCGCGGCCCGGCCGCGGCAGCTCGCCCCAGACCGGCTGGTCTGCCGGTGGGTCGAAGCCCTCGCCGGTGAGCAGCACCGTGTCGGACAAGAAGGCATGCAGTGAGCGCAGATTCGCCGGGCCGCCCTGGGCCAGATAGAGATGCGCCTGGGCCGCCGTGCCGATCGGGACCGACGACAGCGCCATCAGCGACGCGTCCGGCAGCTGTTCCCCACCCAGCACGACCAGCGGCCGGCCGGTGCCACGGACCGCGTCCAGCTCGGAGCGGATCGAGGCCGGCGAACCGAGGACGCGCAGGACGACCAGGTCGCCGATCGAGGCGATCCCGGCCAGCTCGTCGAGGGACACCTTGGCCGGGTTGGCCCAGCGGTAGTCCGCCGCGCTGGTCCGCGCCGACAACAGATCGGAGTCGGAGGTGGACAGCAGGACGATCCGGGGCACGCCGTTCTCCTTGACTTGGCTCCTCAGCTGACGGAGTTCCGAAGTCTAGATGCGGCACTGTCGATGGCCCCAATCACGGAGTAGACATGCGCACACCAGACAACGCGACGTCCCCGAGACCCCGCCGGACGCACGGCCGAGACGATCAAGGCGGACGCCTCCCAGCACATCGACCGGCTGAGATCCGAACTCGGTCAGCGAGTCTCGGCGCCGGCCGGGTCGTCCGATCCGGGCCGGACGGCGGCATAGAGCAACATGTCGGCCCGTCGGTCGCCGATCGGCTGATGACTGCGCAGCAGTCCCTCTCGAACGTAGCCGGCGGTCTCGGCGGTCCGAACCGAGCCGGTGTTCCAGGATTCGACGTACAGCTCGATCCGGAACAGCTCGGGAAGGGTCCAGCCGAACACGGTCAGGGCGCGGAGCGCCCGAGCGGCGATCCCGCGCCCCCGGGCGAACGGCGCCACGCTGTAGCCGGCGCTGGCCCGGCCGAATGCCAGCTGGGCGACCCACAGACCGGCGGTGCCGACGGCTGCGCGCGCCTCGTCGGCGACACAGAACGAGTAGCCCGCTCCGCTGGTGAGGCGCTCATGCTGGCGGTCGATGAAGGCCAGCGCCTCCGACTCGCTCGCATTCGCCGGCAGGCTGCCGATCAGCGAGAGATACGGATCCGTGGCGAGGTCACGGAGCATCGCGACGTCGGCCGGCCCGAACGCGCGGAGCACGATCCCGTCGTAGACCGGCGAGGCGACGGGCAGCTGGAGCGGCGACACGTGTTGATTGTCCACTGTGGTCGATCGTCCGGTGTGGTGTGTGGTCGATCGTCCAGGCTGCCCGCCGCGATCTCATCGGATCGGCTGGCGACTCACGTCCCGGGCTTCGGGTAGAGGGCATTCAGCACCGAGAAGTCGTTCGACGTCGGGTGCTGCGGGAAGGCGGGCGCCTGGAAGAGGTACGTCTTGATGCAGCTCGTCGTTCCGGTGTTGTGGTCCAGGCCGAGCGCGTGGCCCATCTCGTGGCAGGCCACCGAGCGCCTGGCTGCATACGTGTTCGGCGTGGTGCTGTCGTTCAGCTGGATCTTCACGCTGCCATCCACGAAGTAGCCGCCGGACGTCTGCCAGGTGGTCTGCGCATACCAGCCGGTCTGCCCGTAGGACGCGTCGTACACGTTGACGCAGTGCCGACCGCCGCCGGGGCAGCCGGCCGTGTAGTAGCGGTAGTAGGCGTCGATCCCGGGTGCCTGGTACCAGTCAACCCGGGCGTCGGTGACCGGCCAGCTGTTGCCGGAATGATCGAGGAAGTAGACCTGCGGATCGTTGAACGGTCCGTACGCCCACTTCGCGCCGCAGAGTGCGTTGGCCGTGCCGACATGCGGGCTGCAGCCGACGGCCGCAGTCACCAGATCGGTCCGATAGCCCTGCTGGTTCAGCCAGTTCCGGAGCTGGGTCTTGGTGGCCGTTCGGGTCGGATTCAGCACGGTGTATTCCTTCACACCGTTGCCGAGCGTGCGGACACCGACGATGTTCAGGCTGCTCGGAGCCGCCGTGCTCGGCGAGACGACGACGAACAGTAGGGCCAGCGCAGCGAACCCTACCGCGACGACTCTTCGGAGCGTGATCAGTTTCTGTTTCATGCAAGGACCTCCATCGGTCACGAGATGGGGCCCACGACGGCGGAGATGCCGTGTGGACTGTCAGAACTATCTGCCCCGAGAAGATGGTGTGGCCCGAGGACGGGCCGCTCCGGACGCTGCGCAGCGATTAGTTTCCAGACAAACTCAATTCGACCGGGGGGTCAAGCACGGTCGCCGGGTCAATGACAAACGTCACGACTGCGCGGAGTGGTGATCCGCGAGCACCGGCGGTACACCATCGGTCAGCATGGTTCGGCGCACCCGGCCGAGCAGCCTGGACAGCGCGAATCCCCCCGGCCCGACGAACCCGCTGTGATCCCAGACGAAGCAGGTGCCGGCCACCGTCTCGGTGAGCCGATAGCAGACCTCGGTCGCGACCGGGGACTCCTCCTCGTTGCGCCAGGTGTAGCGCAGCAGTCCCGGCCGCTCGACCTCGACGACCTCGCAGTGGACCACCCCGTCCCATCCGATCGTCGGCTTGCCGAGGAAGCGAAACCGGGTGCCCACCTCGGGTACGAAACCGTCCGCGCGACCGCCCCGGCCGGTCGTCGTCCAACGCCGGACGTACGCCGGCGAGGTCAGCACCTCCCAGACCTCCTCGATCGGGTACGGATACTCCTGCACCACCCGATAGCCGCTCATCGCACCCACGCCTTCCCGGACACCTACCTACCGTTAGTCAGAGCTAGCCTACCGCTTGGTAGGCTACCGCCGTGAACGAGTCGTGAACGATCATCCGGATGGGGCGGCCGTTCCGCGCCGGACCGGCGCGGAGACGCGTCGCGAGGCGCAGCGGGTCGCGCTCGAGCTCTTCACCCGCCAGGGCTACGAGGCGACGTCGTTGCGTCAGATCGCCGACCGGCTCGGTATCAACAAGGCGTCGCTCTACTACCACTTCGCCGGCAAGGAGGCGATTCTCCGATCGCTGTTCGCCGACCGTGGTGACGAGGCGGAGCGCATGCTGGCTTGGCTCCGCGATCAGCCGCGTACGCCCGATCTGCTGGAGCGTGCCGTGCTCCGCTGGGTCGACTCGTTCTCCGCCGACAAGCTCCGTGGCATCCGGTTCGTCGGCGCGAACCCGGTCATCGCGAGGAGCCTGAACGCCGCGGACGGCGACCGGATCGGGAACGGCCTCGCCGCCGTTGCGGGCGTACTCTCCGGACTGCTGCCCGCCCCGTCCGGAGCCGACCTCGTCCTGCTCCGGATGGCGCTGCTCAGCATCAATGCGGCGGTCGAGGCGGCCGCGGACGCCGACATCCCCGACGAGGACGTGGTGGCGGCCGCCCATCTGGCCGCGGTTTCCCTCGTCGAGCGGCTGACGCCGACGATCGGGCCGAAGACCTCGACCACGCCCGCGGAGGGAGCGCTTCGGCCGTGAGCTCCGGCCTACGATGGCGGGCGTGAAAGCCGCCGACCGCTGCCCGGGCGTGCTCCGCCCGCACCCGGCGGAGGACGGCTCGGTGGTCCGCCTTCGGTTGCCGGGCGGCCAGACCACGGCCGACACGCTGTCGGCGCTCAGCGAACTGGCCCAGAACTACGGGAACCCTGACCTGCAGCTCACCTCCCGAGCCGGCATCCAGCTTCGGGGGCTGCCCGACCCTCTTCCCGATGCCGTCGCCGCGACGCTGCTCGCCCTCGGCCTGCTGCCCTCCCCACGGCACGACCGGGTGCGCAACATCGTCGCCTCGCCGCTGACCGGTGTCTACGGGGGCCACGCCGACCTGCGCGGCCTGATCCACGACCTCGACCGGGCGATCCTCGGCGAACCGGCTCTCGCCGAGCTGCCGGGTCGGTTCCTCTTCGTGCTGGACGACGGGCGGGGCGACCTGTCCGGCCGGACGTACGACCTCGGTTATCGGGCCACCGACGCCCGCGGCGGTCAGCTGCTGGTCGGCGGACCGGAGCTCGGCCGGCCGATCGGCGCGACCGAGGTCGTCGACACCCTCGTCGAGCTGGCCCGGGACTTCGTAACGCGGGCGCGACCGGCCGGCGCCTGGCACGTCCGGGAGCTGCCCGGTTGGGCCGCCGCGATCGACGGGCTGGGTCCACTTCCGGCGACGATCGACCGACCCGGGCTCCGTGGTCGGCCCGCTGGGCGGAGCGGCCGGCGTGAGCGTCCCGCTCGGGTTCTTGACGCCGGGCCACGTGGCGGCCGTGGCCCGGGTGGCCCCCGGCCCGGTCGTCGTCACGCCGTGGCGCGGCCTGGTCGTGCCGGGCGCTGCGGCCGGCCTGCCTCAGCTCATCGGTGCCGGGCTGATCGCCGATCCGGCATCGGCCTGGTCTGCGGTCAGTGCCTGCGTAGGCAGCCCCGGCTGTGCGAAGTCGGCCGGCAGCACCCTGGCGCTGGCCCGGCAGCTGGTGTCCGGCGGGGCGGTGGGCCGACGAATTCACGTCAGCGGCTGCGAACGTCGCTGCGGCGCACCGTCGGAGGACCACGACGACATCCTCGTCGGCGCGGCCCGGGAGGCGGTCCGGTGATCACACCACCGACCCCGCGATACGCCTACGAGCGCGAACCCCGCACCATCTACCGACGGTCGTTCGCCACCATCCGGGCCGAGGCCGGCCTCGACCGGTTCCCCGCCGAGGTGCGGCCCGTCGTGGTCCGGATGATCCACGCCAGTGGAGATCCCGGCCTGACGCACGACGTCGGCTGGCATCCACGGCTGGTCGACAGCGCCCGGCAGGCCCTGGAGCACGGGGCACCGATCTTCACCGATGCGACGATGATCGCGTCGGGAATCACCCGGTCCCGGTTGCCGAAGGACAACGACATCCGCTGCCTGCTGGACGATCCGCGGGTTCCGGAGCTGGCAGGAAGCTGGCGGACGACCCGGTCGGCGGCCGCGGTTTCGTTGTGGGGAGACGATCTCGACGGGGCCGTGGTGGCGATCGGCAATGCGCCGACGGCGCTGTTCCATCTGCTGGAGCTGATCGCCGACGGCGGTCCGCGCCCGGCCGCGGTGATCGGGATACCGGTCGGATTCGTCGGCTCGGCGGAGTCCAAGCTGGCCCTGGCCGACAACCCGTGGGACGTTCCATGGTTGGTGGTGCACGGCCGGCGGGGCGGTTCGGCGCTCTGTGTCGCGGCCGTCAACGCCCTGGCCCAGGAGAGCGAGCTGTGAGCGAGCGTCGGGTAAGCGCGATCCGGCCTTCCGTGGTCGCGGGCAGGCTCTCAGGGGTCGGCGTCGGACCGGGCGACCCACGTTTGCTCACCCTCCGAGCCGTTGAGCTGATCGCCGCGGCCGACGTGATCGCGTACCACTCCGGCACCCGTGGGACGTCCATCGCCCGCGCGATCGTGGCCGAGCACGTCCGCCCGGGGGTGATCGAGGAGCTGCTCGCCTATCCGGTGACGACCGGCGAGGCGATCGACTATTACGCGGCGATGGGTGCGTTCTACGATGCCTCGGCGGAACGGCTTGCCGGTCACCTCGATGCCCGCCGTGACGTCGTCGTGCTGGCCGAGGGCGATCCGCTCTTCTACAGCTCGTACATGTATCTCCATGATCGACTCGCCGGTCGGTACGAGGCCGAGCTGGTGCCCGGCGTGACCTCGGTCAGCGCGGCATCGGCAGCGGTCGGCCGACCGCTGGTCCGGCACGAGGACGTCCTCGTCGTGCTGCCGGGAACCCTGCCGGAGCAGGAACTCCTGGATCGGCTGCGGGGCGACGACGCAGTGGCGATCATGAAACTGGGCCGGACGTACCCGGTCGTGCGGGCAGCCCTGGAACGAGCGGGCCGGCTGGCCGACGCGGTGTACGTCGAGCGCGCCAGCACCGGCGCCGAGATCGTCCGACCGGTGAGCGAGGTGGCCGCGGACAGCGTGCCGTACTTCTCGATGATCATGGTGCCTGGAACGGACCGGCGGGCGGACGCGGCCGGTCGGGCCCGCGGCATGACGCCGCCGACGCCGGTCGTCCCGCAGCTGCATGTCGTTGGCCTCGGGCCGGGTCCGGCGAACTGGACGACACCCGAGGTCAGCGCAATTCTGGCGACGGTCGACCATGTCGTCGGTTACGGGCCCTATCTCGACCGGGTGCCCGATCGTCCGGGGCTGCTGAAGCATCGATCGGGCAACACAGTCGAGATCGATCGGGCCCGCGTGGCTCTGGACCTGGCGATATCGGGCGAACGGGTCGCCGTCGTCTCCGGCGGCGACGCCGGGGTGTTCGGGATGGCCGCGGCGGTGTACGAGGCCGCGCAGGATGAGCGCTACGACCGGGTGCGGATCGAGGTCCATCCGGGGCTGTCCGCGGTGCTCGCCGTCGCCGCCCGTGCGGGTGCGCCGCTCGGCGGTGACTTCGCGGTGCTGTCGCTGTCGGACCGGTTGAAGCCCTGGCCGGTGATCGAGACCCGGCTGCGTGCACTGGCCGACGCGGACCTGGTGATCGCGATCTACAACCCGGCGTCGGCCTCGCGGACGACCCAGGTCAAGCAGGCCAAGGAACTCTTGCTGGAGCGTCGGGACGCCTCGACACCGGTGGTCGTGGGTCGCGACGTCGGCCGGGACGGCGAGGAGCTGACGGTGACGACCCTGGGCGATCTGGACCCGGACACGGTCGACATGCGCTGCCTGCTGATCATCGGCGCCAGCCGGACCCGGGTCGACCGCGGGGCGGTCTGGACCCCGCGCAGCGTCGACTGAACCGCGGCCCACCAGTCTTCACGCTCGGATCTTCGGATCCCTGGTGAGTCCTTGGATCCTCGCTAGTGGGATCTGCGAGGTCGCTGCACACAAGGGATCCAAGGATCGGCGGGGCGGCTAGCGAGTGCAGTCCGGCTCGCGATCGTCAGTCGCGGGTTGGCGGACCATAGTCCAGAACTGCGGCAGTCCCTCGACCCGGAGATGCCGGTCGACCTCGAATCCCTGTGACTGCAGGAAAGGAAGCGTCCGCTCGGCGTAGGTGGCGATGTGACAGCGTTGCCCGGCGGCATCGGCGACGGCCAGCGCCGGCGCGAGCACCTGGCCACCGAGTCCGAGGCTGCGCCGACCGGGAGCCACGCTGACCTGGACCAGCTGCCAGGCGTCGCGACCCACGCCGCGCCAGGCATCGTCGACCGCAGCCGCGAACTCCATCGCCCGCTGGGTGGCGCCGAAGCCGACGCGGAACGGTACGACCACCAGATCGAGGGGCGAGAGCAGCGGGGGCTTGAGTTTCGAGCCCGGTGGGATCCAGATCGCCACAGCCTGCCCCGGGATGACGTCCACGCGGCCTCGTTGCTCGGTCCGCCGGATCACCCTCGGCACGTACCAGTCCAGCAGCCGTCGACGCGCGGCCGGGTCGGGTTGGATGAAGACGAACATCGGATCGTCGAGCAGCGCGGCGGTCGCCAACTCAGTCGGTTCCATGATCACCACCCGATCGGTCGCGATTCGCGATCCGAGTGCCGTACAGATGCGACTCGACAAAGCCGTTGCCGTGTACGGATTCGGTACCGAGTGCCTCGCCGACCATGATCACCGCGGCTTGCCGAAGTCCGGCCGTCTCGACCCTGTCGCCGAGGTCGGCCAGTGTGCCGATCAGAATCTGCTGGCCGGGGCGAGTCGCCTCGGCGACAACCACCGCCGGACAATCGGCGCCGTAGAACGGCGTCAGCTGTTCGGCTAGCTCGCGGGCGTACCTGATCGCCAGATGGAGCACCAACGTCGCGTGACTGCGGGCCAGTTCGATGAGCGACTCGGTCGAGGGCATCGCGGTCGACGTCACGCTGAGCACGGGTGAGGATCACGGTCTGTGCCAGCTCGGGAACGGTGAGCTCGCGACCGAGCAGAGCTGCCGCCGCCGCGTAGGCCGGGACACCCGGTGTGACGTCCCACGGCACGCCGGCCCGGTCGAGCCGCCGAGTCTGCTCGGCGAGCGCCGAATACAACGACGGATCCCCCGAGCACAGGCGGGCGACATCCTTGCCTTCCTCATGTGCGCTGATCATCCGGGCCGCGATGGCATCGAGTCCGAGCCTAGCGCTGTCGATCAACTCGGCATCGGATGGGCAGGATGCGAGGATCTCGGCGTCGACGTACGTCCCGGCGAAGATGCAGACCTGGCAGCGCTCGATCAGCCGGACCGCTCGGACGGTGAGCAGATCGGCAGCACCCGGCCCCGCACCGATGAAGTGCACCGTCACGGCCCGTCCCCCGTCCGCTGCTGGGCGGCTGCGCTGCGCCTGCTGCTGCTGCTGCGCGGAACTGTCGACTTGGTGCATCCCCCGTCGGCGTGTCGGTGTCGCAACTCGACAGTTTCGGGAAAGGGGGGCGGGCGGAGTGGGGGCCGGCTTGGCGACGGACCAGAGGACGACGGAGCGGGCCGGACGCCAGCCGCGGTGGCCGCCCAACCGCTCGACCGACTCGACCGAGAGCCGGGTCAGCTCGCCGCCGAGCCGCTCCGCCGCATCGAGCACCAGCCGCTCGGTCTCGACGGTGACGGCGGCGATCACCAGCCGACCACCGGCCCGCAGCGCCGACCAGGCCCGATCCGAGAAGATCCGTGGTCGGCGCCGCCGCCCACGAAGACTGCATCCGGCGCCGGCAGCCGGTCGAGGGTCTCCGGTCGGCGCAGGTCGGCGACGAGCACCCGAAGCTCCGGTACGCCGAGTCGGGCGGCGTTGCGCCGGATCCGCTCAGCGCGTACGTCGTCACGTTCGACCGCAACCGCCAGACAGGTCGGCGCTGCGCGGCACCATTCGATCGAGACCGACCCGGCGCCGGCCCCGAGGTCCCAGAGCAGCTCGCCCGGCTTCGGTGCCAGTCGGGCCAGGACTGCGGCACGGACGTCACGCTTGGTCAGCTGACCGTCGTGCTCGTACGCGTCGTCGGGCAGCCCCGCGCTCCAGCCGTACGTCGGCCGGCTGCCGTCCGCTACGCACGACACACAGACCACGTTGAGCTGCGGGGCCACCTCGACCCCGTCCCGGGCCCGGACCTCGATCCGCGACTCGTGCTCGCCGCCGAGATCGCCCAGCACGGTGAGCCCGCTGTCGCCGTAGCCCGCCTCGGTCAGCAGCGCGGCCAGGCTGTCCGGGGAGGTGCTGTCCGCGGACAGCACGACGAGACGTACGCCGGGGGCCAGCACCCGACGTACCCGATCGAGCGGGCGGCCGACGACCGAGACCACGACCGAGCTCTCTGCGGACCAGCCCGAGCCGCGCGCGTGCCAGCGCGACCGAGGAGACGGCCGGATGAATCCGAACCCGGTCGGGTCCCAGCTCCTCCAGCAGGGTGGTCCCGACACCGGACACGAGTGGATCGCCACTGGCGAGGACGACGGCGTCGCCGTCGCCCAGCACTGATCGCAGACCGGGCCGCAGCGGCCGGGGCAGCTCGGCGCATCGCTGGCCTGCGGTGAGCGGGACGAGGTCCAGCAGTCGTCGACCGCCGATCACCAGCGGGACGCTGTGGACCAGGGCCCGCTCGGTGTCGGGCAGGTCGGCCCAGCCCCGTGCGGTCAACCCGACCACGTGAACGGTGCCGGGCTCGCTCATCCCTTCTCCCGTTCGCTCGCGCCCGGCGCTTCCAGTCCGATCGTCCCCGGCCACGACGCGGAAGGCCCGCCCGCCTCGCGGAGAGATAGCTCGAGTCGGTTTGCCTTCCGTGTCGCGACCACGGAAGACCGGATCGCGCCTACCCGACGCTCGCTCACGGGGCGAGCGTAGCCAGCGCCCGGCTGTGGGATGATCGGCACCGGCAGCGGCGGAGGAATCCAGCGAGCATCTGGAGCGGTCCCGCCACTGTGAGCCGAGCGTGACGCCCCGGTCAACCGGGTGCTGCGTTCGGGAGCCAGAACGTCGGCCGCTGCCAGGATCCGGGCAACCGGACCTTCCCACCGGACACGAGCGGGCGCGGACACCCGCCAGGAGGACATCTCGTGCACGACTATCCCTTCTCGGCCGTGGTCGGCTCCGACGACATGGCCTTGGCCCTCGTGCTGGCCGCCGTCTCGCCCGAGATCGGTGGCGTCCTCGTCCGCGGCGAGAAGGGGACCGCCAAGACGACCATGGTGCGCGGGCTGGCCGGCCTGCTACCGGAGGTGACGGTGGTGGAGGGCTGCCGGTTCAGCTGCGATCCGGCGGCACCGGATCCGAGCTGCCCGGACGGTCCGCACGTCACCGGCGCGGCGGCGCACACCAGGCCGGCTCGGCTGGTCGAGTTGCCGGTCGGGGCGACCGAGGACCGGGTCATCGGATCACTGGACCTGCAGCAGGCGCTGGGATCCGGCCGGGTGGCCTATCAGCCCGGGCTGCTCGCCGAGGCCAACCGCGGGATTCTGTACGTCGACGAGGTGAACCTGCTGCACGACCACCTGGTCGATCTGCTGCTCGACGCGGTGGCGACCGGTCGATCGACGGTCGAGCGAGAGGGCGTGTCGGTCGCCCACGGGTCCCGGGTCGTGCTGGTCGGCACGATGAATCCCGAGGAGGGGGAGCTTCGGCCGCAGCTTCTGGACCGGTTCGGGCTGACGGTCGAGGTCGCCGCGCCGCGCGACACCACGCTACGGGCGGAGGTCATCCGCCGTCGGATGGCGTACGAGCGTGATCCGGCGGCCTTCGTCGCCGCGTACAGCGGCCAGGAGGCCGAGCTGGCGCAGCGGATCCGGGCCGCGCGACAGCGGGTGGGGTCGGTCCTGCTCACTGACTCCCAGCTGGTCGCCATCGCCCGGGTCTGCGCCGGGTTCGAGGTCGACGGAATGCGGGCCGACATCGTCACCGCACGAGCCGCCGCGGCCCATGCGGCCTGGCACGACCGGAGCCTGGTCGAGCGGGCCGACCTGCGGGCCGCCGCCCGGCTGGCGCTGCCACACCGGCGCCGGCGGAATCCGTTCGACGCGCCCGGGCTCGACGAAGACCTGCTCGACCGGTTGCTGGACGCCGAGCCAGACCCCGACCCCGAGCCGGAGCCGGACCCCGATCCGGAGCCGGTCCCCCAGCCCGGCGAAGGTCCGAGCGATGCGCCGAGCCCTGAGCCCGGCGAAGGGCAGAACGACACGACGCGCCCCGATCCCGGCGAGGGTCGCAACGACACGACGCGCCCCGATCCTCTCGACGGGCAGCCTTCGGGCGGGGACCGAGTCACCATCGCTCGGGCCGGCCAGGCCTACCGCACCCGCCGGCTCGTCGTCTCCGGGGTCGGGGCGGGCGAGGCGGGCCGGCGGAGCCGGGCGATCACCGACACCGGGCGGACGGTCGGGATGAACCCGTACGCTGCCGGCGGCCACGGCGTCCACCTGCCGGGGACGATCAGGGCCGCGGCGCCGCACCAGCTGAGCCGGGGCCGACGTACCGGCGGACTGCGGCTGGCGCCGGCCGACCTGCGTCGCGCGGTGACCGAGGGCCGGGAGTCCAACCTGGTGCTGTTCGCCGTCGACGCCTCCGGCTCGATGGCGGCCCGTCGGCGGATGGAGGCGGTGAAGACCGCCGTCTTGTCGCTGCTGCTCGACGCCTACCAGCGGCGCGACAAGGTCGGCCTGATCACGTTCCGCGGTAGCGGCGCCGCGCTGGCGCTGCCACCGACCTCGTCGGTCGAGGCGGCCGCCCGGCGGCTGGAAGCGCTGCCCGCGGGCGGACGTACGCCGTTGGCCGAGGGATTGCTCTGCGCCGCCGAGACGCTGCGGATCGAGCGGGTCAAGGACCCGCGCCGGCGGCCGCTGCTGGTGGTGGTCACCGACGGCCGGGCGACGTACGGACCGGAGCCGGTCCATCGGTCCCGGCTGGCCGCCGACCAGCTTCGCCGGACCGGTGTGGGATCGGTGGTGATCGACTGCGAGACGGGCCGGCTGCGGATGGGTCTTGCGCAGTCCCTCAGCGTCCGGCTGGGCGCCGATCACATCGCCGTCGACGAGGTGGCGGCGGGCACGATCCTCGACGTCGTCCGTCGCGAGCGGATCGCCTGATGCCCCGCGGACAGGTGGCGGAGCAGCCGGCCGACGGGCTGACCACCCGGCAGCGCCGCAACCAGCCGATGATCATCGTGCACACCGGCGACGGCAAGGGGAAGTCGACGGCCGCGTTCGGGCTCGCGCTGCGCGGCTGGAACCAGGGCTGGTCGATCGGGGTGTTCCAGTTCGTCAAGTCGGCGAAGTGGCGGATCGGCGAGCAGTCGGCGCTGGAGGCGCTTGCCGAGACCGGGCGGGGCGGACCGATCGAGTGGCACAAGATGGGCTCAGGCTGGTCCTGGTCGCGCAAGGCCGGTAGCGATGATGATCATGCCGCGGCCGCCGCCGAGGGCTGGGCCGAGATCAAGCGCCGGCTCGCCGCGGAGACCCACTCTCTCTATGTGCTCGACGAGTTCAGCTATCCGATCAACTGGGGCTGGGTCGACGTCGACGATGTGGTGGAGACCTTGATCAACCGGCCGGGGCACCAGCACGTGATCATCACCGGTCGACGAGCCGATCCCAAGTTGATCGAGATCGCGTCGCTGGTCACCGAGATGACCAAGATCAAACATCCGTTCGACGAGGGGCGGAAGGGCCAGCGGGGGATCGAGTGGTGACCACATCGCTTCCCCGGCTGATGATCACCGCACCGGGTTCGGGCCACGGCAAGACCACCGTCGCCACCGGACTGATGGCGGCTTGGCGCGCCGAGGGTCTGGAGGTGTCCGGCTTCAAGGTGGGCCCGGACTTCATCGATCCCGGCTATCACGCGCTGGCCACCGGCCGGGTCGGTCGCAACCTGGACCCGGTGCTCTGTGGCGAGGACCTGCTGGCGCCGCTGCTGCTGCACGGCGCAGCCGTGCCGGGTCCGTCGGACGTGACCGTCGTCGAGGGCGTGATGGGCCTGTTCGACGGCCAGCTGGGCACCGAAGGCTTCGGCTCGACGGCCCGGGTGGCGACCCTGCTCAGAACGCCGCTCGTGCTGGTCCTCGACGTCTCGGCGGCGTCCCGAACCGCCGCCGCGATCGTCCACGGAGTGCACACGTTCGACCCGGATGTACGCCTGGCGGGGGTGATCTTGAACAAGGTCGGGTCGGAGCGACACTCGGCCGAGGTGATCGACGCCCTGCAGGCGACCGGGCTGCCCGTGCTCGGCGCCCTGCCGCGCGACGCCGGGATCGAGGTCCCGTCGCGGCACCTCGGGCTGGTCACCGCGGCCGAGCAGCCGGCGTCCGCCGACACCGTACGTCGGCTGGGCGAGCGGGTCGCCGCCCACCTGGACCTCACCGCCCTGCTTGCCCTCGCCCACACCGCTCCCCCGCTGGACACCACCCCCTGGTCCCCGTCCGCCACCCCCTCTTCCCGCCTCTCCCGCGAGACTGTCGAGCTGCGACAACGACACGCCGACGCGCCTCGTCGCAGCTCGACAGTTTCGCCCGGGCGCCGGCCCGTGGTGGCGGTGGCGGGCGGCCGTGCCTTCACGTTCCGGTACGCCGAAACCGACGAGTTGCTCCGGGCCGCCGGCTGCGAGCCGGTCGAGTTCGACCCGCTGTCCGATCGAGCGCTGCCGCCGCGCACCGCCGGGCTCTATCTGGGCGGCGGATTTCCCGAGGTGCATGCCGCCGAGCTGAGCGCCAACGCCGAGCTGCGGGCCGACATCGCCGGCGCGGTCGCCGCCGGGTTGCCGACGGTCGCCGAGTGCGCCGGACTGCTCTATCTCTGTACGGCCGTCGACGGGCTGCCGATGGTCGGCGCGATCCCGGGCCGGGCGACCATGACGGACCGGCTGACGCTGGGCTATCGGGTCGGCGTGGCCGGGCACGACTCGCTGCTCGGGCCGGCCGGCACCAGGGTCAGCGGCCACGAGTTCCACCGGACCGTCGTCACCGGCCTCGACCCGGAGCAGGCCGGCTGGCTACTGAGTCGGCCGACTTCCGTCGGATCGGCGCCCCGCGCGGACGGGACCGCCGACCGCCGACCTGCACGCCTCGTACCTGCACGTGCACTGGGCCGGACACCCGCAGCTCGCGGCCCGGTTCGCCGAGGCCGTCCACGCCTTCCAGGACGCGGACCGGCGGTGGCGGCCGGCTCCCGTCGAGCCGATGCCGACCGAACCCGATCTCGATCATCACGGCGACGCCGAGCTGGCCGACGGGCTGGTCGATCTGGCCGTGAACGTCCGCGTCCCGGCGCCGCCCGGCTGGCTCGCCGATGCGATCGCGGCCACCATCGACGAGCTGGCGGCCTACCCGGCACGCCACGGCCGCGACCCTGGCCATCGCCGTTGCCCACCCGCAGCTGTCGTCCCGACACGTCCTGCCGACCGCCGGCGCCGCGGAGGCGTTCACGCTGATCGCCCGGGCGATCAGCCCGCACCGAGCCGTCGTCGTCCACCCCCAGTTCACCGAGCCCGAGGCCGCGCTCCGGGCAGCCGGACATCGCGTCCACCGGGTCGTACTGAGCCCCGAGGACGGCTTCCGACTCGATCCCGAGCTGATCGGCGACGACGCCGATCTCGTCGTCGTCGGCAACCCCACCAACCCGACCGGCGTCCTGCACCCGCGCGAGACGATCCGCGCGCTGAGCCGGCCGGGTCGCGTGCTCGTGGTCGACGAGGCGTTCATGGACGCCGTGCCGGGAGAGCCCGAGACGCTGCTCGACGGTGGCCCGCTGGATCGGACGTTGGTGCTCCGATCGCTCACCAAGACGTGGGGGGTCGCCGGCCTCCGCGCGGGGTACGTCGTCGGCGACCCCGATCTGGTCGCCCGCCTTCGCGAGCAGCAGCCGCCGTGGTCGGTCTCGACACCAGCGCTCGCGGTGATCGAGGCGACCCTCACCCCGAAAGCGCGCGAGCTGGCGGCGGAGTCGGCTGTCGAACTGGTCTGCTGGCGGGGCCGGCTGGTCGCCGGGCTGGCGGAGGTCGGGTTGCCGGTGGTCGCTGAGCCGCGAACTCCGTTCGTGCTGGTCGATGCGCGCGGCTGGGACGGTTTGCCCTTCGACAAGCTCGAGGCACGGGCGGACGGCGACGGCGGCCGACTACGTGTTGCCCTCCGGGAACGCGGGTTCGCGGTCCGGCGCTGCGACACCTTCCCCGGCCTCGGCGACCACTGGGTGCGGATCGCCGTCCGCGACCCGGCCACCACCGACGACCTGATCGCCGCACTCCGCGCGATCCGGGTCGGCGAGGTATCCGCTGCGATGACGTTCCACGCCAACCTGGACGTACGCGGCCGGCGGGTGGTCTGCGCCGATGGCCGCGCCGAGGCGCTGCCAAGCCTGTCCGCGCTCCTGGCGGCCGGGGCACACGTCGACGTCATCGCTCCCGAGGTGGCGACCTCGGTGCTCGATCTGGCCCAGCGGGGCCTGTTGCGCTGGACGCGCCGTCAGACCCGGCCCTCCGACCTGGAGCGGGTCGCCCTGGTGATCTGTGCCGAGTCCCAGACCGACGTACGCGGGCTGGCTGCCGCCCACCAGCTGGCCGTCAGCCTGACCCCGGGCACCGAGCCGACCCCGGCGGCCGGGGCCTCGCCCGGGCAGCTCGGCCGGGTGATCCTGGTCGGCGGCGGACCGGGCGATCCCGGCCTGCTGACCGTCGCCGGCCAGGCCGCGATCGTCGCAGCAGACGTCCTCGTCGTCGACCGGCTGGCCCCGCTCGCGGCTTTGCGCCAGGCCCGGCCGGACGCCCAGATCATCGACGTCGCGAAGATCCCGCGGGGGGCGTACACACCGCAGGAGCAGATCAACGACCTGCTGGTGGCGCACGCCCGGTCCGGCCGGCTCGTGGTCCGGCTCAAGGGCGGCGACAACTTCGTCTTCGGGCGCGGGGGCGAGGAGTGGCAGGCCTGCGCGGCGGCCGGCGTACCCGTCCAGATCATTCCCGGGGTGACCTCGGCGATCGCGGCGCCGGCGATCGCCGGCATCCCGCTCACCCACCGGACCCTGACCCAGGGATTCACCGTGGTGTCCGGGCACGTGGCGCCGGACGACCCGGCGTCCACGGTGGACTGGGGGGCCCTGGCCCGGGCTGGAACGACGCTCGTCGTGATGATGGGGATGGCGAACCTCCCCGCCATCTGCGACGCGCTGCGGGCGGGTGGCCTGCCTGACGAGACCCCGGCGGCGACCATCGCCAGCGCCGGTCTGCCCGGCGAACGCGTCGTGCGAGGTGAGCTGACTACGATCGCCGGTCTGGTCGCCGACGCCAGGCTCACCCCGCCGGCGGTGACGG
>CAVOZV010000014.1:0-125075 GCA_963701355.1 uncultured Actinomycetota bacterium
CGCCAGATTGCTGCCAGCAGCCCTCGCGCGCCCGGCGAGCCCACCGAGTGAGGAGACAGCGATGAGCAGCACGACCGCCTACCGCGCCGCGCCCCCGCGCCCGGCCAGCCCCCCGTCGGCGGCCTGGGCATCGGGATGTGGCCGGACACGAAGCCGGCGGGTCGGCCCGACCTGCTGCTCGGGTCGCTGCTGGTCGGGCTGCTGGCCGCGCTGGTGATGCCGTTCCGCCCGCTCGGGGTCGGCTCCGTCGTGGTGCTGCTCGCGGGCGGCACCTGCGTGCTCGTGTCAGCCGCCACCGCCGCGACCCGTTCACGCTGCGTGCGCCGCGCTGGCGGTGCCGCTGACGCTGGTGATGGTGCGTGCGCGACGCGGCAGTGGATCACCACGCTGTGCGTGCTCGCCGCGGCGGTGCTGTGCGTCGCCGGCTCGGCGCGGGCCGGAGCTTCGCCGGGATGGTCGTGGCCGGCGTGCTGTGGCCGGTCTCCGCGATCCACGGCCGCCCGGGCCGGGCCGATCGGTGGGGATGGTCGGCCGCGGCGGCCAGTGGACGTCGGTGCTCCGGACGGTGTTGTGGTCGGTGCTCGGACGTGGCGGTGGTCTTCGGGCTGCTGTTCGGGTCCGCGGACGCGCTGTTCGCGAGCTGGGTCTCGACGGTGACGCCGGACCTGCACGTCGACACGTTCGGCTCCGGGTGTTCGTGGGGCTCGCCGTCGCCGGCCTGGTGCTGGTGGCCAGCTACTTCGCGCTGCAGCCGCCGGACGTCGAGCTCGGCGTGTCCGCGAACGCCGACCTGTCCAGCGCCGCTACGAGTGGCTGGCACCGGTGCTGCTGGTCGACGCGGTGTTCGTGCTGTTCCTGGTCGCCCAGGCCGCGGCCACGTTCGGCGGCCACTCCTACGTTCGTCGTACGACGGGGCTCAGACCTACGCCGCCTACGTTCACCAGGGCTTCGGCCAGCTGACGGTCGCGACGCTGCTGACGTTCCTCGTGGTGTGGGCGGCGAGTCGGAAGGCGGCGAGTGGACACCGGCGCGGCCGACCGGCTGTGGCTGCGTGGTGCGCTCGGGCTGCTGTGCGTGCTGACCCTGGTGGTGGTGGTCTCCGCGCTGCACCGGATGTCGCTCTACCAGCAGGCCTACGGCTACACGCGGCTCCGACTGCTGGTCGACGCGTTCGAGGGCTGGCTCGGTTGTGCGTGCTGATGGTGATGCGTGGCGGGCGTGCTGATGCAGGGCTGGTGGCTGCCGCGCGCCGCGCTTCTGTCCGGCGCCGCGGTGCTGCTCGGGCTGGCGCTCAGCAACCCGGACGCGACGATCGTCCGGCACAACCTCGAGCGCTACCAGGTGACGGGGAAGGTGGACTGCTCGCCTACCTCGACGGCCTCTCGCGGACGCGGTGCCGGAGCTGCAGGTCGTCGGGTTCACCCCTGCCGGCCTCGACCGGATGGTCCGTCACGACGACTGGCTGTCGTGGAATGTCGGTCGGTCGCGGGCGCGCGCACGCGCTCCGGGGTCAGGCCTGCCACGGTGTCGCTCCGGCCATGATGGCCGCGTGAACAAGTGGTCCCTCTGGTCGCGTGACTCGGTGCTCTCGATCGGCTCCGACGGCTCGGTGCTCTCGATCGGCAGCGTCGGCTCGTTCGCGTCGATCGGCAGCGTGGGGTCGTTCGCGTCGCTGTTCTCGACCGGGTCCGCGATGTCGATGTGGCTCGGCGCTGTCGTACCAGTCCAGCGGGCTCGGTGCTCTCCGGCCAGTCCGACCGTGTCGGTGCTCTCCTGGCAGACCCGGCGGGGGCTGAGGGGCAGCCGGACGCGAGGGCGATCTGGCCCCGCACGTGGCCCCGCTGCTGGTCGCCGGTGCGGGACTGGTGGCGCTGGCGGCGTACGTCGGCTACCGGACGGTGCGCGCGGGCTCATAGGGTGAGCGCCGTGGACTCGGAACCAGGTGCGCACGACGCCCTCCCCGACGGGCTGGTCGTTGCCGACGCCGACGGCACCGTGGTCCTGATCAACGACGTCGCCCGCGAGCTGCTCGCTGGTCGACGACCGCGACGCGATCGGCCGGCCGCTGCGCGAGGTGCTGCTGCTGCGGGACCGCGACGGCACGGAGTGGTGGACCAGCCTGCGGCCGTACGACGGGCTGAACACGCGGGTGTCGTTCACCGAGCAGTCCTGGATCCTGCCGCGCGGCGACGAGGTGCTGGTCACCGGCCGGCTGGTGCGGCGAGACCCGCGGCGGGCCCGTGCACCGGGTCGGCGTGGTGCTGCGCTCGGCCCGTGGGCGTGAGCGCCTGGACCGGGAGCGCTCCGACCTGGTGGCCACGGTCGCGCACGAGCTGCGGTCACCGCTCACCGGCGTACGCGGCTTCGTGACCACGCTGATCAAGCTGGGACGTCTTCAACGACGACCAGAAGCAGCTGATGCTGGCGACCGTCAACAACGACGCCGAGCGCCTCGGCCGGCTGATCACCGAGCTGCTCGACGTGGCCCGGATCGACACCGGCCGGCTGCCGCTCTACCCGCGGCCGGTCGACCTGGTCGCGCTGCGTGGGCCGGGTGATCGAGTCCAGCCGGATCGGCACCAACCGCGAGTTCGAGGTGGTGCACCCCGACGAGCCGCTGCCGCAGGTGCAGGCCGACCCGGACAAGCTCGCGCAGGTGGTCACCAACCTGGTCGAGAACGCCGTACGCCACGGCGAGGGGATGACCACGGTCACCCTCGACCAGCACGACGGGCCGGGTGCGGCTGATCGTCGACGACGAGGGCGACGGCATCCCCGAGGAGATCCGGAACCGGGTGTTCACCAAGTTCTGGAAGTACGGCCAGCGCGGCGGCACCGGCCTCGGGCATGTACATCGTCAACGGCCTGGTCGAGGTCCACGGCGGCTCCCTCGAGATCTCCGACGCCCCCGGCGGCGGTGCCCGGATCACCGTCCTCTGGCCGTCGCCGTCCCGTACGAGGGATAGTCCGAGACGTTCGCGGTTGTCCCGAGCGCCCTGGAGCAACCAAACGTCTCGGACGGTACGTCTCGCTGGCTCCGGCGACGAACCGGTTCGCGGGGGCGCGACGCGGCCGGTTCCTAGACTGGGCCAGCCGGGGAGCGACCGGCACCACCAGCGAAAGGCAGCCATGTCGGGCCCGAACACCGAGTACGACCCCGTCGAGGTCACCCCGCTCCGGGAGGACGAGGTCGTGCGGATGCGCGACGAGGCGCTGGCCGCGATCGCGGGCGCGGCCGACCTGGCGGCGCTCAAGCAGGTGCGCACCGACCACGCCGGCGACCGGTCGCCGCTCGGGCTGGCCAACCGGGAGATCGGCGCGCTGCCGCCGCAGGCCCGCAAGGACGCCGGCATGCGCGTCGGCCAGGCCCGCGGCGCGGTCAGCCAGGCGCTCGCCGCCCGCCAGGCCGTGCTCGAGGCCGAGCACGAGGACGCGGATGCTGGTCGAGGAGACCGTCGACGTCACGCTGCCCTGGGACCGCAGCCCGCGCGGCGCCCGGCACCCGCTGACGACGCTGTCCGGAGCGGATCGCCGACGTCTTCGTGGCGATGGGCTGGGAGGTCGCCGAGGGCCCGATGGTCGAGGCCGAGTGGCTGAACTTCGACGCCCTCAACCTCGGCGCCGACCACCCGGCCCGCACCATGCAGGACACGTTCTGGACCGAGCCGGCCGAGAACCGCGATCGTGCTGCGCACGCACACCTCGCCGGTCCAGGCGCGCACGATGCTGACCCGCGAGCCGCCGATCTACGTCGTGTGCCCCGGGTCGGGTCTTCCGCACCGACGAGTACGACGCCACGCACAGCCCGATGTTCCACCAGGTCGAGGGCCTCGTCGTCGACGAGGGCATCACGATGGCGCACCTCAAGGGCACGCTCGACCACTGCTCGCAGGCGATGTTCGGCGAGGGCATCACCACCCGCTTCCGGCCGTCGTACTTCCCGTTCACCGAGCCGCGCGCCGAGGTGGACCTGGTCTGCTTCGTCTGCCGGGGCGGCTCGCCGCCGACGGTCGAGACCTGCCGCACCTGCCGCGGCGAGGGCTGGATCGAGCTGGGCGGCTGCGGCGTGGTCAACCCGCGCGTGCTGGTCGCCTGCGGCGTCGACCCCGAGCGCTACACCGGCTTCGCGTTCGGCATCGGCATCGACCGGACGCTGATGTTCCGCCACGGCGTCGCGGACCTGCGCGACATGTTCGAGGGCGACGTCCGCTTCACCACGCGCCTTCGGAACGGAGATCTGATGCAGGCGCCCCGCTCTCCTGGATCCGCGAGTACGTCGACCTCCCCGCCGACGTCACCGCCGAGGACCTGGCCGCACCGGCTGACCGCGCTCGGCCTCAAGCTCGAGGCGCTCGAGCAGCCCGGCGCCGACATCACCGGCCCGCTCGTCGTCGGCCGGGTGCTGACGATGGAGCCCGAGCCGCAGAAGAACGGCAAGACCATCAACTGGTGCACGGTCGACGTCGGCGACGCCAACGGCACCGGCGAGCCGCAGGGCATCGTCTGCGGCGCGCACAACTTCGCGGTCGGCGACCTCGTCGTCGTGGTGCTGCCCGGCGGCGTGCTGCCCGGCGGCTTCGAGATCGCCGCGCGCAAGACCTACGGCCACGTCTCCGCCGGCATGATCTGCTCCGCCAAGGAGCTCGGCCTCGGCGACGACCACGACGGGATCATCGTGCTTCCCGGCCGACGCCGGCGCCCCCGGCGACGACGCGTCCGGGCTGCTCCAGCTCCGCGACGACGTGATCGAGTTCGAGATCAACCCCGACCGCGCCTACGCGCTGTCCCTGCGCGGCGATCGCCCGCGAGGCCGCCCTGGCCTACGACGCTGCCGTACCCGACCCGGCGCTCCGCGACACGCCGGCCGCCGAACGACGACGGCTACCCGGTCGCGGGTCGACGACGCCCGACGGCTGCCCGGTCTTCGTCGACCCGCACCGTGACCGGCTTCGACCCGACCGCGCCGACCCCGCGGTGGCTGCGCCCGGCGCGTCCAGCTCGCCGGGATGCGGCCGATCTCGCTGGCCGTCGACGTCACCAACTACGTGATGCTCGAGCTCGGGCAGCCGATCCACGGCTACGACGCCGACAAGCTGGCCGGCGCCGATCGTGGTCCGCCGGGCCGACCGAGGGGGAGCCGCTCACGACCCTCGACGGCGCGACGCGCACGCTGTCGACCGAGGACCTGCTGATCACCGACGACTCCGGACCGATCGGGCTCGGCCGGCGTGATGGGCGGCGAGACCACCGAGCTGTCGGCGACACCACGACCACGGTCGTGATCGAGGCCGCGCACTTCGACGCCGGTCGACGATCTTCCGCACCCAGCAAGCGGCACAAGCTGCCGACCGAGGGCGCCAAGCGCTTCGAGCGCGGCGTCGACCCGACGCTCCCGGCCGCGGCCGCCGACCGGGTCGCCGAGCTGCTGGTCGCGCTACGGCGGCGGCACCGTCGACCGCCGGCGTGACCGTACGTCGGCGCGCGCGCCGGCGATGCGCGACCGATCACCGATCGACACCGACCTGCCGGCCCGGATCACCGGCATGCCGATCGACGCGGAGACCACGGTCGCGCACCTGCGCGCGGTCGGCTGCGCGGTCGAGCGTCGCCGGGACCGGCTCACGCTGACCGCCTGCCGCCGCGTGGCGCCCCGACCTGACCGACCCCTACGACCTGGTCGAGGAGGTCGCCCGGATCGTCGGCTACGACGAACGTCCCGTCGGTGCTCCCGCCGACGCCCCGTCCGGCCGCGGCCTGACCCGTGAGCCAGCGGCTGCGCCGCCGGGTCGGCCGCGCGCTGGCCGGAGCCGGGCTGCGTCGAGGTGGTCACGTTCCCGTTCGTCGGCGACCGGCCACTTCGACGCGCTCGGGCTGCCCGCCGACGACGTGCTGCGCCGCACCGTCCGGCTGGCCAACCCGCTGTCCGACCGAGGAGCCGCTGAGTGCACCACGACGCTGCTGCCGGGGCTGCTCGAGACCGCCGCCCGCAACGTCGGTCGCGGCGCGCCGGGGCTGGCGCTGTTCGAGACCGGCACCGGTCGCGTTCCCGACCGGGCTCGGCCGCGCCGATCCTGCCGGTCGACCGGCGGCCCGACGACGGCGGAGCTGGCCAAGCTCGACGACGCCGTGCCCGCACCAGCCGCTGCACCCTGGCCGCGGTGCTCGCCGGTGAGCGGGAGCGCGCCGGCTGGTGGGGCCCGGGCCGGGCGGCGAGCTGGGCCGACGCGGTCGAGGTGGTCCGCGAGCTCGGCGCCGCGCTCGGGGTCGACGTACGCGTGGAGGCCGGCGCAGCGGATGCCGTGGCACCCCGGCCGCTGCGCCGGCTGTTCGTCGGCGACGCGGAGTTCGGCCACGCCGGCGAGCTGCACCCGAAGGTCTGCGCGGCGTTCGGGCTGCCGGCCCGCACCGCGGCGCTCGAGATCGACCTCGACTTCCTGTTCGCGGCCGCGCCCGAGGTGCCGCCGGCGCCCAGACTTCTCGACCTACCCGGTCGCCAAGGAGGACGTCGCGCTCGTCGTCGCCGACGACGTGCCTGCCGAGACCGTCGCCGCGACGCTCCGCGAGGGCGCGGGCGAGCTGTGCGAGTCGGTGCGGCTCTTCGACGTCTACACCGGCGCCCAGGTCGGCGACGGCCGCCGGTCGCTGGCGTTCGCGCTGCGGTTCCGGGCGCCCGACCGCACGCTCACCGAGGCCGAGACCGCCGTCGCCCGGGACGCGGCCGTCGCGCTGGCCGTCGAGCGGCACGGAGCCGAGCCGCGACGGTGACCGTCCGGTGAGCGACCGGCGCTGACGCTGCTCGACGGCGTGCGCTGGCACGGCGAACCGGTCACCGGCGAGCGCGGACACGCGCTGCTCGCGGCGCTGGCGCTGGCGGCACCGCGCACGGTGTCGGTGACCGCGCTGGTCGACGAGGTCTGGGCCGACGCCGAGCCGGACCACCCGGAGAAGGCGCTGCAGGTGCTGGTCTCCCGCACCCGGTCGCGCACCGGGGCCGACGTGGTGGCGCTGCGGCGGCAGCGGCTACCGGCTCGGCCTGCGCGAGGACGAGGTCGACGCGCTGCGGCTGCGCCGGCTGGTCAGCGACGCGCGCGAGGCGCGGGCCGCGGGCGACCTCGACGTGGTGCGGCTGGCCTGCCAGGAGGCGCTCGAGGTGACCGATCGGCGCGGCCCGTCAGGACGGCCCGCTCGGTGACCTGGTGCGCCGCGCGGAGCGCGACCACGCCGACGCCGGGCGGCTGCTCGGCCAGGCGCTGCTGGCCCGGGGCGACGCGCCGGCGCGCTGCCGCTGCTGCAGCCGGCGTACGACGCGGACCCGGCCGACGAGACCCGGCTGGTCGACCTGCTGCGTGCGGAGGCCACGGTGCGCGGGGTGCCGGCGGCGCTGGCCCGCTACGCGGCGTACGTCGAGGGCACCCGGCAGACGCTCGGTGCCGAACCCGGCGCCGACCTGCGCCGGCTGCACGCCGACCTGCTGGCCCGGGACGCGCCGGTCCGCGAGGGCCTGCAGTACGACGCAGCCCCGATGGTCGGCCGCGACGACGACGTGGCCCGGATCCGGGCGCTCCTGGAGACCTCGCGGGTGGTCTCCGTGGTCGGGCCCGGCGGCCTCGGCAAGACCCGGATGGCGCACCTGGTCGGCCGGCTCGCCGAGCAGCCGGTCGTGCACTTCGTGGAGCTGGCCGGTGTCAACGCGCCCGAGGGCGTGCTGCCCGAGGTGGCCTCGGCGCTCGGGGTCCGCGACTCGGTGACCAACCGGCGTTCGGCCGCGCTGCCCGGCCGACCTCCGCTCCCGGGTCGCCGAGCACCTCGCCGGCCCGCCGACGCTGCTGATCCTCGACAACTGCGAGCACCTGCTCGACGCGGTCGCGTCGCCTGGTCGCGTTCCTGGTCGCCACCACCGACGAGACCCGGGTGCTCACCACGTCGCGGGCGCCGCTCGGGATCGCGGCCGAGCAGGTCTACCTGCTGCCGCAGCTCGGGGACGACGACGCGGCCGAGCTGTTCCGGCAGCGCGCCACGGCCGCGCGCCGCGACGTACGCCTCGACGACGCCGAGGTGGCCGGCCCTGGTCGCCCGGCTCGACGGGCTCCCGCTCGCGATCGAGCTCGCCGCCGCCAAGGTGCGGGTGATGTCGGTCGCCGAGATCGGGCGCCGGCTGAGCGACCGGTTCGCGCTGCTCACCGGCGGCGACCGCTCCGCACCGGAGCGGCACCAGACCCTCGAGGCGGTGATCGACTGGAGCTGGAACCTGCTCGACGACGACGACCGCGACGGCGCTCCGGTCGCTGGCGGTGTTCCCCGACGGGTTCTCGCTCGACGGTGCCGAGGCCGTGCTCGGCCGCGACCCGCTGTCGTCGGTCACCGAGCTGGTCGACCAGTCGCTGCTCGTCGTGCGCGAGGGCGACACGGTGCGCTACCGGTTGCTGGAGACGGTCCGCGAGTACGGCCTGAAGCAGCTCGCCGCGCCGGTGGCACGGACGACGGTCGAGGCGCGGCTGCGCGGCTGGGCGGTCGACCTGGCCGGCGAGCTGATCGCGCCGCTGTTCACGCCCGAGCAGGTCGCGACCATGCACGCCGTCCGCGCCGAGGTCGGCAACCTCGCCGGTGTCATGCGCTCCGCGCTGGCGGCGGGGGACGCGCGAGGCGGTGGTGCCGCTGGTCGCGGCTGCTGGCCGGCTTCTGGACGATCGAGGGCGACCACCTGACCGTGGTCGGCACTGGCCGCGCCGGTGCTGGACCTGATCGTCGACCCGAGGCGCCGCCGGGCGACGACCGGGCAGGAGCTGGCGCGGCGTGCTGGCCGCGATGATCATCAACTCCGCGATCTTCACGCGGGACGCCGCCGGAGCAGGCGGTCGACCGGCTCGCGGGCCCTCGGACCCGGGCGTCCCCGGCACCCGGCGTCGCCGCGATGTGCACGGTGCTGCTCGCGGTGTACGGCGGCGGCGAGCCGGACGCGGCGGTGATGGACGCGCTGACGCGGGTCACCCGACCCGCAGGTGGCCCGGCTCGCGCTGCAGTGGGCCAGCCAGGTGCGCGAGAACGGCGGCGACGTCGCCGGTGCCCTCGCCGCGGGCCGGCAGGCGCTGGCGCCGCTGCGACGACGCGGACGGGCCGTGGACGCCGCGCGCTGGTGCAGTCGCAGCTGTGCGGGCCTGGCGACCCAGGTCGGGGACTGGGACGAGGCGGTCCGACACGCCGAGAGCGCGCTGCCGGTGATGGAGGCGCTCGGCGCGGTCGAGGACGCCGTGCAGCTGCGCAGCGTGCTCGCGCTCGCCGACCTCGGCGCCGGCCGGCTCGACGAGGCCGAGGTGGCGTTGCGCCGGATCGCCGAGGACGAGCGCAGCGAGCGCGCCGATCGGCTGGAGCATCGCCGGCCGGACCGGGCAGGCGGAGCTGGCGCTCGCGCGCGGCGACGTCGACCGGGGGCTGCGGGCTCTACCGCGAGTGCGTCGCAGATCGCGCGCGACCGCCGGATGCCCGGCATGCGACGTGCCGCGCCGAGCTGAGCCCGTGGGTGATGTTCACCGAGGCCGTCGCGCTGGTCGCGCACGTCGGCAACGGTGCCCGGCCGGCGGGCGCCGACCTGGCGCAGCGGGCTGCGCGACAAGCCTGCGCCGGGTGCTCGACGGCGAGTCGCGTGCACGTCGACTTCCCCGTGATCGGCGGCGCGCTGGTCGGCGTCGGCGCCTGGCGGCTCACCGACCCGGCGGGCGACGCGGCGTCCCGTGAGCACGGCGCTGCGGATGATCGCGCTCGGCGACCGGTTCGGCTACCACCGGGCGCTGCCGACGATGACCTGGCCCAACGTCGTCCGGCTCGCGGCCGGTGTCGACGCCACGCTGCCGGAGCGGCTCGCCGTACTCCTGGAGGAGTACGCCGGCCGCCCCGCGGTCGCAGCTGCGGGACGAGGCGCGGGCGCTGGTCTGAAGCCGCTACAGCGCCCGCCGGTAGGCCCGGACCGACAGGCGTCGAGAACACCGCGCACGACGACGGCGCAGGCGAGCAGCGCCCAGCCGACCTCGGCGGTCACGGCGCCCCGGTTGGCGAGGTCGCGCACCGCGGTCACCACGTGGGAGACCGGGTTGACCTGCACGAACGCCCGCAGCCAGCCCGGCAGCGTGTCTCTCGGGGACGAACGCGTTGGACAGGAACGTCAGCGGGAACATGATCATCATCGAGATGCCCTGCACGCTCTGGGCGCTCCGGCCGATGATCCCGACGAAGGTGAAGATCCAGGCCAGCGACCAGCCGGTGACGATCACCAGCAGCGCCGCGGCGAGTACGCCGAGCACGCCGCCGCCGGGCCGGTAGCCCATCGCGAACCCGGTCGCGAAGGTCAGCATGGTCGCGATCGTGTAGCGCAGCAGGTCGGCCACCATCGGGCCGGCCAGCGGTGCGATCCGCGCGATCGGCAGCGCCTTGAACCGGTCGAAGACGCCCTTGTCCATGTCCTCGCGCAGCTGGGTGCCGGTCGCGATGCAGGCGGTCAGCGTGGTCTGGGCGAGGATCCCGGGGATCAGCAGCGGCAGGTAGCTGCGCGACGTCGCCGGAGATCGCGCCGCCGAAGATGTAGGCGAACATCGCGGTGAACAGCAGCGGCTGCACGAGCACGTCGAAGAACTGCTCGGGGTTGCGCTGCATCTTCTTGGTGGCCCGCCAGGCCATGGTCATGGTCTGGCTGACGGTCTCGGCCGGGCTGATCCGGTGCCGGACGGTGGCGGCCGGGTCGGCCGCGGTGAAGTCGGTGGTGCGTGAGGGCGGTCATCGGACGGCCTCCAGCTCCGTGGTCGTCGGTGGCGTGCGGCTCGGTGGGCGTCGGCTCGGTCTCGCTGGTGTCGTGACCGGTCAGGGCGAGGAAGACCTCGTCGAGGGTGGGCTTGGCGACGCTGACGGACGCGATGCTGATCTCCTGCTGGCGCAGCGCGATCAGCGCCTCGGCGGCCTGGTCGGCGTCGGCGAGGGCGACGTTGATGCCGCCCGCCTCGGGGGTCAGCACCGGCTCGTCGGGCAGCACCCGGGCGCAGCACGGCGACCGCCCGGTCGACGTACGCCGGGTCGGTGCAGCCGCAGCTGCAGCGTCGAGCCGCCGACCGAGGCCTTGAGCTGGTCGGGCGTGCCCTCGGCGACCTTGTGGCCGTGGTCGATCACGGCGATCCGGTCGGCGAGCTGGTCGGCCTCGTCGAGGTACTGCGTGGTGAGCAGGATCGTGCAGCCGTCGGCCACCAGCTCGCGGATCGTGGTCCACATCTGGCCGCGGGTGCGCGGGTCGAGCCCGGTGGTCGGCTCGTCGAGGAAGATCAGCGGCGGCCGCCGGATCAGGCTGACCGCGAGGTCGAGCCGGCGCCGCATGCCGCCGGAGAACTTGGCGATCTGCCGGTCGGCGGCGTCCTCGAGCCCGAACTGGCCGAGCAGGATCTCCGCCCGGGCGCGCGGCCTCGCGCTTGGAGAGGCCGAGCAGCCGGCCGAACAGCATCAGGTTCTCGGTGGCGGTCAGGTTCTCGTCGACGGAGGCGTACTGCCCGGTGACGCCGAGCAGCTGCCGCACCTCGTGCGGGTGGCGGGCGACGTCGAGGCCGAACACCTCGGCCCGGCCGCCGTCGATCTTCAGCAGCGTGGCCAGCATCGAGAGCATGGTCGTCTTGCCGGCGCCGTTGGGGCCGAGCACGCCGAAGATCTCGCCGCGGCGTACCTCGAGGTCGATGCCGTCGACGGCGCGGTTGTCGCCGAACTCCTTGACGAGTCCGGTCGCGCTGACGGCGAGGGTGTGGTCCTGGGTCATGGAACCAGCGTGCGGGAGTGCGGTTTCACCGCGGTTTCACGGTGGCGCCGGTGCAGGATGGGCGCGTGCCCAAGCTCCTCGAGGCGATCCTCGTCCTGCTGGTCCTCGTGACCGTCGGGAGCTTCGGGCTGCGCTACGCGGCGTGGAAGGTGCGCTCGAAGCTCCCGGGACGCGGCCCGAAGCCGGAGCGCCCGCGGTTCTCCCCGGTCCTGTTCGGCCTGCTCACGCTGGCCCTGGTGGTGGTCACGATCCCGATGGTCGCCGCGGTGCTCCACCCCTCCGACGGCTCCGACTCCCGGCTCCCCGGCATCGCCATCCTCCTCGTCCTCCTGGCTGCGCCTCGCGCTCCGTCCTCGCAGCGCTAGCCGAGTCAACGGTCCGCCACGTCGCACGGTGACCGTTCGGCCTCGGACTACCGAAGTTGCGGCCATGCACACTCTGTATGGTCATGCACATGGCGGCACGAAGGTACGGGTCGCGGTCGCCGGCGCGAGCGGGTACGCCGGCGGCGAGGTGCTGCGGCTGCTGCTCGGGCACCCCGGACGTCGAGATCGGGTCGCTGACCGGGGCGTCCAACGCGGGCCAGCCGCTCGGGCTGCTCCAGCCGCACCTGGTGCCGCTGGCCGACCGGGTGCTCGAGGAGACCACGATCGAGGTGCTCTCCGGCCACGACGTGGTGTTCCTGGCGCTGCCGCACGGCGAGTCCGGGGCGGTCGCCGCCGCAGCTGCGCCGACGACGTCGTGGTGATCGACTGCGGTGCCGACTTCCGGCTCACCGACGAGGCCGCCTGGCAGCGGTTCTACGGCTACGTCGTACGCCGGCTCCTGGCCCTACGGCCTGCCCGAGCTGCCCGGCCAGCGCGAGCTGCTCGGCCGGCGCGCCGCGCGGATCGCCGTACCCGGCTGCTACCCGACCGTCTCCACCCTCGCGCTCGCTCCCGCCGTCGCCGCCGGCCTCGCCGACGCCGCCGACCTGGTGGTCGTCGCCGCCTCCGGCACCAGCGGCGCCGGCAAGGCGGCCAAGGCCGCACCTGCTCGGCAGCGAGGTGATGGGCAACGCCAGCGCGTACGGCGTCGGCGGCACGCACCGGCACACCCCCGAGATCGTGCAGAACCTCTCGCCGCTCACCGACGCGACGGTGCGGGTGCAGCTTCACGCCGCTGCTGGTGCCGATGCCGCGCGGCATCCTCGCCACCTGCTCCGCGCCCGACGACGGCCGACGCCGCCGAGGTGCGCGCGGCCTACGAGAAGGCCTACGCCGACGAGCCGTTCGTGCACCTGCTCCCCGAGGGCCAGTGGCCGCAGACCAAGTCGGTGATCGGCTCCAACGCCGTGCACCTGCAGGTGACCGTCGACGAGGCCGCCGGCCGGCTGGTGGCGGTCGGCGCGGTCGACAACCTGGCCAAGGGCACCGGGGGAGCGGCCGTCCAGTGCATGAACCTCGCCCTGGGGCTCCCGGAGGCCACCGGGCTGAGCACGGTCGGACTGGCACCATGACGCCGATCACCACCTACACGCTGCACCAGTTCCCCGAGAAGCTCGTCGTCGCCCGGCTCGCGCCCGGTGCCGAGGTGCCGGCCTGGGCCGAGTCCTCCTCGCTGTTCTCGATCACCGCGACCGCCACCGAGACCTCGATGGTGTGCGCCGGGCGCAGCGTGCCGAAGAAGGTGCCGCACGCCGGCCCGTTCACGGCGTTCCAGGTCGAGGGTCCGCTCGACTTCGCGCTCACCGGCGTGCTGTCCGCGCTGCTGGCGCCGCTGGCCGAGGCGGAGATCAGCGTGTTCACGCTGTCGACGTACGACACGGACTGGGTGCTGGTGCCGATCGGCAAGGCCGACGCCGCCGCCGAGGCCTGGCGACGACAGGGGCACACCGTCGCCCCCGCCGTCCCCGTCTGACCACTCCACAGAGAGAACCCGCATGACCGTCACCCACCCCGCCGGCTTCCGCGCCGGCGGCGTCACCGCCGGCCTCAAGTCCACCGGCGCCACGCGACCTCGCGCTGGTCGTCAACGACGGCCCGTCGTCGGCGAGCGCGCAGCGTCTTCACCGCCAACCGCTGCAAGGCCAACCCGGTGCTCTGGAGCAAGGAGGTGGTCAAGGACGGCGTCGTGCAGGCGGTCGTCCTCAACTCCGGCGGCGCCAACTGCTACACCGGGCCCGAGGGCTTCCAGACCACGCACGCGGTCGCCGAGCAGGTCGCCAACGGCCTCGGCATCGGCGCGGGCGACGTGGTCGTCTGCTCGACCGGGCTGATCGGCCTGACCAACCCGCGCGAGACGCTGCTGGCCGGCGTCGACGCCGTGCTGACCGCAGCTCGACCGCCGACGGCGGTGACGCCGCCGCGCACGCGATCATGACCACCGACACGGTCAGCAAGCAGGTCGTCGTCGAGGGGGACGGCTGGAGCATCGGCGGCATGGCCAAGGGCGCCGGGATGCTGGCGCCCCAGCTGGCCACGATGCTGGTGGTGATCACGACCGACGCCGACGTCGACGCTGCGACCGCCGACCGGGCGCTGCGGGCCGCCACCCGGGTCAGCTTCGACCGGCTCGACTCCGACGGCTGCATGTCGACCAACGACACGGTGACCCTGATGGCGAGCGGCGCCTCCGGCGTACGCCCGACGCGAGGAGTTCACCGACGCCCTGGTCCGGGCCTGCACCGACCTGGCCATGCAGCTGCTCGCCGACGCCGAGGGCGCCGACCACGAGATCGCGATCACCGAGCGTCAACGCGGCGACCGAGGACGACGCCGTCGAGGTCGGCCGGTCGGTCGCGCGCAGCAACCTGTTCAAGGCCGCGGTCTTCGGCAAGGACCCCAACTGGGGCCGCGTCCTGGCCTGCATCGGCACCACCGACGCCGCCTTCGACCCGGCCGACCTCGACGTCGCGATGAACGGCGTCTGGGTGTGCCGCAAGCTCGACCCCTGCCGAGGACCCGGCCCTGGTCGACCTGTCCGAGCCGCGCAGGTCACCGTCACCATCGACCTCAAGGCCGGCGACGCGATCGCCACGGTGTGGACCAACGACCTCACGCACGCCTACGTCCACGAGAACTCCGCGTACTCAGCTCATGACCGACCCGACCCCCGAGCGAGCAGCAGCACGCCTCCGCCCGCGGCCATGCAGGCCGCGACCGACAAGGCCGCCACGCTGGCCGACGCCCTGCCCTGGCTGAAGAAGTACCACGGCAAGATGATCGTGGTGAAGTACGGCGGCAACGCGATGACCGACGACCACCTCAAGCGGGCGTTCGCGGAGGACATCGTGTTCCTGCGGTATGCCGGGTTCAAGCCGGTCGTCGTGCACGGCGGCGGCCCGCAGATCAGCTCGATGCTCGACCGGCTCGGCATCGACAGCGAGTTCAAGGGCGGCCTGCGGGTCACCACCGACGAGGCGATGGACGTCGTCCGGATGGTGCTCGTCGGCCAGGTGCAGCGCGAGCTGGTCGGGCTGCTCAACGAGCACGGTCCGCTCGCGGTCGGGCTGTCCGGCGAGGACGCCGGGCTGTTCACCGCGCGAGCGCACCAACACCGTCGTCGACGGCGAGGAGGTCGACCTCGGCCTCGTCGGCGAGGTCGCGCCAGGTGCGGCCCGAGGCGGTGCTCGACCTGGTCGAGGCCGGCCGGATCCCGGTGATCTCCACCGTCGCGCCCGACGCTCGACGGGCAGGTGCACAACGTCAACGCCGACACGGCCGCGGCGGCGCTCGCGGTCGCGCTCGGCGCCGAGAAGCTGCTCGTGCTCACCGACGTCGAGGGCCTCTACCGCGACTGGCCGGACAGCGACGACGTGATCGGCGAGATCAGCCCCGAGGCGCTCGCGGAGCTGCTGCCGTCGCTGGCCAGCCGGCATGGTCCCCAAGATGAGCGCCTGCCTCAAGGCCGTGCACCGACGGCGTCCCGCGCGCCACCGTCGTCGACGGCCGCGAGCCGCACGCCGTGCTGCTGGAGATCTTCACCGACGAGGGCGTCGGCACCCAGGTGCTGCCCGGTGTCCCGACCAAGATCCGGACCGCGCACTACCGACCAGAGGGAAGTCATGACCAGCGCGATGACCACCAGGACCGCTACGCCGGCGTCGCTGATGAACACCTTCGGCCCGCCCAAGCTCGTGCTCGTCCGCGGCGAGGGCGCCCTACGTCTGGGACGCCGACGGCAACGGGTACCTCGACCTGCTCGGCGGCATCGCCGTCAACGCCCTCGGCCACGCCCACCCGGCGCTGGTCGCGGCGGTCACCACGCAGCTGCAGACCCTCGGCCACGTCTCGAACTTCTTCGCCACCGAGCCGCAGGTCGCGCTCGCCGAGCGGCTGCTGGCCCTGCTCGGCGGTCCGCGACGGCCGCAGGTGTTCTTCACCAACTCCGGCGCCGAGGCCAACGAGGCCGCGTTCAAGCTGACCCGCGCGCACCGGCCGCACCCACCTGGTCGCCATCGAGGGCTCGTTCCACGGCCGCACGATGGGCGCGCTCGCGCTGACCTCGCAAGGCCGCCTACCGCGAGCCGTTCGAGCCGCTGCCCGGCGACGTCACCTTCGTGCCGTACGGCGACGCCGACGCGCTCGCCGCCGCCGTCACCGACGAGACCGCCGCCGTCGTCCTCGAGCCGATCCAGGGCGAGGCCGGCGTCATCGTCGCCGCCCGACGGCTACCTCGCGGCCGCCCGCCAGATCACCCGCGACCACGGCGCGCTGCTGTGGCTCGACGAGGTGCAGACCGGGATCGGCCGCACCGGCGCCTGGTTCGCCGCCGCCACCGAGGCGGGCGTCGACCCCGACGTGGTCACGCTGGCCAAGGGCCTCGCCGGCGGCATCCCGATCGGCGCGCTGCGTCGCGCTCGGTGACGCGGCCACGCTGCTCGGGCCCGGCAACCACGGCACCACGTTCGGCGGCAACCCGGTCGCCGCCGCCGCCGCGCTCGCGGTGCTCGACACGATCGAGAAGGACGGCCTGCTCGACAACGCCACCACGGTCGGCGAGCTGCTGCGCGACGGGCTCGCGCACGACCCGCGCGTCACCGAGGTCCGCGGCGAGGGCCTGCTGATCGGCCTCGACCTCGACGCCGACAGGCGGCCGACGTGGTCGCAGGCGGCGCAGGACGCCGGCTTCATCCTCAACGCGTGCACGCCCGACCGGATCCGCCTCGCGCCGCCGCTGGTGCTCACCGAGCGAGCAGGCCGACGAGTTCCTGGCCGCGTGGCCGGCGATCCTGGCCGACCGCCTACGCGAGGAGACGAGCCATGACGCGGCACTTCCTGCGCGACGACGACCTGACCCCGGCCGAGCAGGCCGAGGTGCTGGCGCTGGCCAGCGCGGCTGAAGGCCGCGCCGGCACGCCGCGACGCCGCTGGCGGGCCCGCAGGCCGTCGGCGATCATCTTCGACAAGCCGACGCTGCGCACCCAGGCCTCGTTCACCGCCGGCGATCGCCGAGCTCGGCGGCTACCCGATGGTCGTCGACGGCAACCTCGCGCAGATCGGCGCCCGCGAGTCGATCGCCGACACCGCCCGGGTGCTCGGCCGGCAGGTCGTCGGCGATCGTGTGGCGGACCTTCGGCCAGGAGCGGATCGAGGAGATGGCGGCGTACGCCGGCGTCCCGGTCGTCAACGCGCTCACCGACGAGTTCCACCCCTGCCAGCTGCTCGCCGACCTGCAGACCATCGACGAGCACAAGGGCGCGCTCGCCGGCCTGCACCGTCGCCTTCCTCGGCGACGCCGCCTACAACATGGCGCACTCCTTCCTGCTCGCCGGCGCCACCGCCGGCATGCACGTGCGGGTCAGCGGCCCCGCCGGCTTCGCGCCCGACCCGGCGGTCCTGGCCCGGGCGCCAGCGAGATCGCCGACGCGACGGGCGGCTCGGCGTCACTACGTCGCTGGACCCGGTCGAGGCGGTCACCGGCGCCGACGTCGTCGTCACCGACACCTGGGTGTCGATGGGCAAGGAGGGCGAGGCCGACGAGCGCAGCCGAGCCGTTCCGGCCCTACGCCGCTCGACGCGCGACGCTGCTGGCCACGCCGCAGCCCGACGCGATCGTGCTGCACTGCCTGCCGGCCTACCGCGGCAAGGAGATCGCCGCCGACGTCATCGACGGCCCGCAGAGCGTCGTCTGGGACGAGGCCGAGAACCGGCTGCACGCCCAGAAGGCGCTGCTGACCTGGCTGCTGGAGCACCGACGTGACGAGCTGCCGCCCAGCATCCCGCTGACCAAGAGCGCGCGCCAGCAGAGGATCGTCGACCTGCTCGGCCAGCACCACGGTGCGCTCGCAGACCGAGCTCGCCGAGCTGCTCGCCAGGAGCCGGCGTCGTCGTCACCCAGGCCACGCTGTCGCGCGACCTGCGTCGAGCTCGACGCCGTCAAGGTGCGGCGTCGCCTCCGGCGCGCTGGTCTACGCCGTGCCCGCCGAGGGCGGCGACCGCACCCCCGCGCGGTCCGACGGACTCGCGCGGCGGCCGAGGCCCGGCTGGCCCGGCTGCTCGGCGAGCTGCTCGTCGTCGGCCGAGGCGTCGGCCAACCTGGTCGTGCTGCGCACCCCGCCGGGCGCCGCGCAGTTCCTCGCCTCGGCCCTCGACCAGGCCGACGCTCGCCGACCGTGCTCGGCACCATCGCCGGCGACGACACCGTCCTGGTGATCAGCCGCGACCCGGACGGCGGACGGCCCTGGCCGAGCGCTCCTGCGCTGGCTCGACCGCCACGCCCGCCGACCCGACCCCGCACGCACCCACGAACCGAAGGAACTCACGGTGAGCAAGGTCCTGACCTCCCTGCCCGTCGGGCGAGCGCGTCGGCATCGCCTTCTCCGGCGGCCTCGACACCTCCGTCGCCGTCGCCTGGATGCGCGACAAGGGCGCGGTCCCGTGCACCTACACCGCCGACATCGGCCAGTACGACGAGCCCGACATCGACGGCGTACCCGCCCGCGCGCTGGCAGTACGGCGCCGAGCTCGCCCGCGCCGTCGACTGCCGCGCCCAGCTGGTCGAGGAGGGCCTGGCCGCGCTGGCCTGCGGCGCCTTCCACATCCGCTCCGGCGGCCGGGCCTACTTCAACACCACGCCGCTCGGCCGCGCCGTCACCGGCACCATGCTGGTGCGCGCGATGCACGAGGACGGCGTCGACATCTGGGGCGACGGCTCGACGTTCAAGGGCAACGACATCGAGCGGTTCTACCGCTACGGCCTGCTGGCCAACCCCGAGCTGCGCATCTACAAGCCGTGGCTGGACGCCGACTTCGTCGCACGAGCTCGGCGGCCGCGCCGAGATGAGCCAGTGGCTCACCGAGCACGACCTGCCCTACCGCGACAGCCAGGAGAAGGCCTACTCCACCGACGCCAACATCTGGGGCGCCACCCACGAGGCCAAGACCCTCGAGCACCTCGACGTCTCGCTGGAGATCGGTCGAGCCGATCATGGGCGTGAAGTTCTGGGACCCCGCCGTCGAGATCGCGACCGAGGACGTCACGATCCGCTTCGAGCAGGGCCGTCCGGTGGCGATCAACGGCACGACGTACGACGACCCGGTCGCGCTGGTCCACGAGGCCAACGCGATCGGTGGCCGGCACGGGCTCGGCATGTCCGACCAGATCGAGAACCGGATCATCGAGGCCAAGTCGCGCGGCATCTACGAGGCGCCCGGGCATGGCGCTGCTCTGGATCGCCTACGAGCGGCTGCGTCAACGCGATCCACAACGAGGACACGCATCGCGAACTACCACGCGCACGGCCGCCGGCTCGGCCGGCTGCTGTACGAGGGCCGCTGGCTCGACCCGCAGGCGCTGATGCTGCGCGAGTCGATCCAGCGCTGGATCGCCTCGGTGGTCACCGGCGAGGTCACCCTCCGGCTGCGCCGCGGCGAGGACTACACGATCCTGCGCACCGACGGGCCCGGCGTTCTCCTACCACCCCGACAAGCTGTCGATGGAGCGCACCGAGAACGCCGCCTTCGGCCCCACCGACCGGATCGGCCAGCTGACGATGCGCAACCTCGACATCGCCGACTCGCGCGCCAAGCTCGAGCTGTACGCCGGCCAGCCGCTCGACCAGGGCCAGGTGCTCGTCGAGCACGGCACGCTGTTCGGCGAGCTGCCGGCCGGCGGCGCCGACCGGATCACCGCCAACCCCGGCGGTCGACGGGCGACGAGGAGCTCGCGCTCGAGCCGCGCCATGGAGTTCGGCACCGACTGACCGGCCGACGGTGGTGGAGGAGGTTGCGCGGCAACCGTCTCGAGACCTCCGACACGACGAAGGAACCGCATGACCAAGCAGGGCGACCAACACCGGCGCGCTCTGGGGCGGCCGGTTCGCCGGCGGGCCCCAGCCCGGCGCTCGCGGCGCTGTCCCGGTCGACGCACTTCGACTGGCGGCTGGTGCCCTACGACCTCGCCGGGTCGCGGGCGCACGCCCGCGTGCTGCACACCGCCGGCCTGCTCGACGACGACCAGCTGGCCGGCGCTGGTGGCGGGGCTCGACGCGCTCGGCGCGCGGTACGACGCGGGCGAGCTGCACCCCGAGCCGTCCGACGAGGACGTGCACGGCGCGCTCGAGCGGCTGCTGCTGGTCGAGGTCGGCACCGAGCTCGGCGGCCGCCTGCGGGCCGGCCGCAGCCGCAACGACCAGGTCGCCACGCTGTTCCGGGTCTACCTGCGCGACCACGCCCGCAGGTCGCGCGCCGACGTGCTCGACCTGGTCGACGCGCTCGCCGACCAGGCCGAGACGCACCTCGGTGCGCCGATGCCGGGCCGCACCCACCTCCAGCACGCCCAGCCGGTGCTGCTCGTCCCACCACCTGCTCGCGCACGCCTGGCCGCTGCTGCGCGACGTCGGCCGGATCCGGGACTGGGACGCCCGCGCCGCCGAGTCGCCGTACGGCTCGGGCGCGCTGGCCGGCTCCAGCCTCGGCCTCGACCCGGAGCAGGTCGCCGCGCGACCTCGGGCTTCACCGCGTCCAGCGCCGAACTCGATCGACGGCACCGCCGCGCGCGACTTCGTGGCCGAGCTGGCGTTCGTGGCCGCGATGATCGGCGTCGACGTCAGCCGGCTGGCCGAGGAGGTCATCCTCTGGGCCACCAGGGAGTTCGGCTTCGTCACGCTCGACGACGCCTACTCCACCGGGTCGAGCATCATGCCGCAGAAGAAGAACCCCGACATCGCCGAGCTGGCGCGCGGCAAGGCCGGCCGGCTGGTCGGCAACCTCACCGGGCTGCTGGCCACGCTGAAGGCGCTGCCGCTGGCCTACAACCGGGACCTGCAGGAGGACAAGGAGCCGGTGTTCGACTCCGTCGACACGCTCGAGGTGCTGCTGCCGGCGTTCACCGGCATGGTCGCCACGCTGCGTCTTCGACACCGGCCGGATGGCCGCGCTCGCCCCGCAGGGCTTCTCGCTGGCGACCGACGTCGCCGAGTGGCTGGTCCGCGAGGGCGTGCCGTTCCGGGTGGCGCACGAGGTGGCGGGTGCCTGCGTGCGGCGGTGCGAGGAGCTCGGGATCGAGCTGCGACGACCTGACCGACGCGCAGCTCGCCGCGATCGACGCGCAGCTGACCCCCGCGGTGCGCGAGGTGCTGACCGTCGAGGGCTCGGTCGCGTCGCGCGACGGCCGTGGCGGCACGGCGCCGCCGCGGGTCGTCGAGCAGCTGGCGGAGCTGCGCTCGGTGCTCGCGGATCACCGTGCCTGGCTGGGCTGACGGCCGAGGGCCGGGTCAGCGGCCGGCGACCCAGAACCGGATCTCCCACGCCAGCGGTCCGTCGAGGATCTCGGCGGCCCGCGCTCGCACGCGAGGGAGATCGGCGTCGGGCACGCGCCGCCACATCACACTCTGCGCCCGTCGTACGCGAGAAGCGCTCCCAGGCCGCGACGTCCTCGAACGGCATCGCGAACGTCTCCTGACCAGCTGACGTCGTGACGCCGCAGTCTCGAACAGCGCCCGCGTGGCGTCGGCGTTCTCGAAGGATCGCGAGCGTGCGACGCTCGCGGGTCGAGCAGACCCGGCGGCGCGTAGGGCTGAGCAGGTCGTCGAGCGCAGCGTCGCGTCGTCGAGCCGGCCGAAGGTGGTGATCCCGAGCCGCCGCCGTCGGCCAGCAGCCCCAGCCAGGCGGACAGTGCCGCCACCGGGTCGGGCAGGAAGAACAGCACCAGCGACGCGGTGATACGGTCGAACGGTCCACGCGCTCCGAGGTCGGCGGCGTCCGCCACCTCGACGCACACCTGCTCCAGCCCGCACCTCGACGAGGGCCCGGGTCGCGACGCCATGCGGGCGGACACGTCCACCGCGAGCACCGAGCCCTCCGGCCCGACCGCCTGCGGCGAGCGGGACGGTGACCGCGCCGCGACCGCAGCCGATGTCGAGCGCGCGCTCGCCGGCCGCGGTGCGAGGGTCGACGAGGCGCGCACCGACCGGTCGGAAGAACGGCACGCCGGTCTGGTCGTAGGTCGGGGCGAGGGAGTCGAAGACGTCGGCGACGCGCGGGGGTGTGGGCATGCGTCATCCAACCGTCGCCCGGCGCGCCGCGGCAATGGCCCACCCGGGACAATCGGGCGATGGAGTCGCTGGCCACCGTGCTGTCCGGTCCGGTGCTCGAGGTGGCCCCGCGGCTGCTCGGGGCCACGTTGACGCACCGCGGCGTGACCGTCCGGCTCACCGAGGTCGAGGCGTACGACGGACCGAACGACCCGGGGTCACACGCCTTCCGTGGCCGGACCGCACGCAACGACGTGATGTTCGGACCACCCCGGGCGGCTGTACGTGTACTTCACCTACGGCATGCACTTCTGCTGCAACGTGGTGACCGGACCCGAGGGTGTGGCGAGCGCCGTCCTGGTGCGCGCCGGTGAGGTGGTCGCCGGCCTCGAGACCGCGCGCGACCGTCGTACCCGCAGCAGCGACCGCGACCTGGCCCGCGGTCCGGCGCGGCTCTGCCAGGCGCTGCGCATCGACCGGACGCAGAACGGCCTCGACCTTGCCGGGGTGCTCAATCCGGCGCCCGAGGCAGCGACCGAGGTCAGCACCGGACCGCGGGTGGGGCTCCGGTTGGCGGCCGACCGGCCCTGGCGGTTCTGGCTCACGGGCGACCCGACGGTGTCGCGATACGTGGCGGCCAGGCCCCGGAGCGGGTAGAACGACGGGATGGACATCAGCCTGCGTCGCGAACGGGGCAGCCCTGTGCAGGGCCGTCTGCACCCGCGGGGGCGGGCCGTGCTAGACAGCCGGGCCGCATCGTCGGACCAGTACTCTTCGAGGACATGATCGACCGGAACCGCCCGGCGAGGCGGACCGGAATACCTGGGAGGTCACCTTGGCCCATCTCGCGCTCGGACCCTTCGACCACCCTGCCGCAGGACGGCGCAGCGCGGCGCCCTGGCCGGCCGCGTCTGGCGCCCCGACGTGCATCGGCCCCTCCGTCGTCGCGATCCGCGACGGCGGCGTCGTTCGACATCTCCGCAGCGTTCCCGACCATGCGCGACCTCTGCGAAATCGGCGGATCCCGCCCGCGCGCTCGCGGACGGCGGGCGGCGAACGATCGGCCGCTCGAGCCGACATCCTCGCCAACACGCCGCCCGACAGCCGCGACGCCGACGAAGCCCTGGCTGCTGGCGCCGATCGACCTGCAGGCGATCAAGGCGGCGGGCGTCACCTTCGCCGTCTCCATGCTGGAGCGCGTCATCGAGGAGCGGGCGCGCGGCGACCCGGCCGCCGCCGCCGCGATCCGCGACGGAGATCGACGCGCCTCGTCGGCGACGACCTCGCCAAGCTGAAGCCCGGCTCGCCCGAGGCGATGCAGCTCAAGGAGGTGCTGATCGCGCAGGGCGTCTGGTCGCAGTATCTCGAGGTCGGCATCGGCCCCGACGCCGAGATCTTCACCAAGGCGCCGCCGATGTCGGCGGTCGGCACCGGCGCGGATGCCGGCATCCATCCCGATCTCGACCTGGAACAATCCCGAGCCGGAGGTCGTGCTGGTCGTCGCCTCGGACGGGCGCGATCGTCGGCGCGACGCTCGGCAACGACGTCAACCTGCGCGACGTCGAGGGCCGCTCGGCCCTGCTGCTCGGCAAGGCCAAGGACAACAATGCCTCCTGCGCGCATCGGCCCGTTCATCCGCCTGTTCGACGACGACCTTCACGCTCGACGACGTGCGCCAGACCGACGGTGACGCTGACGGTCGAGGGCGAGGACGGCTTCCGGCTGGAGGGCTCGTCCTCGATCGCCAAGATCAGCCGCGACCCGGCCGATCTCGTCGGCGCAGACGATCGGCCCGCACCACCAGTATCCGGACGGCTTCGTGCTCTATCCTCGGCACGCATGTTCGCGCCGATCGAGGACCGCGACGCGCCGGGCAAGGGCTTCACCCACAAGGTCGGCGACATCGTCACCATCGCGGCGCCGAAGCTCGGCGCGCTCGTCAACCGCATGCAGCGCACGCGACGAATGCGCGCCCTGGACCTTCGGCGCCGGCGCACCTGATGCGCAACCTGCGCCGCGCGCGGCCTGTCATCTCAAACCCCAACTTCAGGAAGACACGTCATGACCATCATGACCAAGAACTTCATCGCCGGCGAATGGGCCGAGCGGCGCCAACGCCTCGCGCAACATCAACCCGTCCAACACCAACGACGTCGTCGGCGAGTACGCGCAGGGCTCGCGTCGAGGACGCTGAACGACGCGATCGCCGCCGCCAAGGCCGCCTTCCCGGCCTGGTCGCCGCTCGACGCCGCAGGAGCGCTACGACATCCTGAAGAAGGCCTCGCGACGAGATCCTCGCCCGCAAGGACGAGCTCGGCCGCCTGCTCTCGCGCGAGGAGGGCAAGACCCTGCCCGAGGGCATCGGCGAGGCCGGCGCGCGCCGGCCAGATCTTCGCCTTCTTCGCCGGCGAGGCCTGCGCCTCGCGCGGCGAGAAGCTCGCCGTCCGTGCGTCCCGGCGTCGACGTCGAGATCACGCGCGAGCCGGTCGGCGTCGTCGGCCTGATCACGCCCTGGAACTTCCCGATCGCCATCCCGGCCTGGAAGATCGCGCCCGGCGCTCGCCTACGGCAACAGCGTCGTGTTCAAGCCCGCCGACCTCGTGCCCGGCTGCGGCCTGGGCGCTGGCCGACATCATCGCAGCGCGCCGGCCTGCCCAAGGGCGTGTTCAACCTGGTCATGGGCCGCGGCTCGGTCGTCGGCCAGGCGCTGCTCGAGCACCCGGACGTCGCACGCCATCTCCTTCACCGGCTCGGTCGCGACCGGCCGCAAGGTCGCGCGCGGCCTGCATCGCCGCCACGCCGATGAAGAAGGTGCAGCTCGAGATGGGCGGCAAGAACCCGCTCGTCGTGCTCGACGACGCCGATCTCAAGATCGCGGTCGAGTGCGCCGTCAACGGCGCCTTCTTCTCCACCGGCCAGCGCTGCACGGCGTCCTCGCGCCTGATCGTCACGGCCGGCATCCACGACCGCTTCGTCGCGGCCTGCGTCGAGCGCCTGAAGGGCGCTCGTCGTCGACGACGCGCTGAAGGCCGGCACCCATATCGGCCCGGTCGTCGACCAGAGCCAGCTCGACCAGGACCTGAACTACATCCAGATCGCCAAGGACGAGGGCGCGCAAGCTCGCCTTCGGCGGCGAGCTGCTGAAGCGCGAGACGCCCGGCTTCTATCTGCAGCCGGCGCTGTTCACCGAGACCGACCAACGCCATGCGCATCTCGCGCGAGGAGGTCTTCGGCCCGGTCGCCACCGTCATCCGCGTCAAGGACTACGACGAGGCGCTGGCGGTCGCCAACGACACGCGAGTTCGGCCTGTCCGCCGGCATCTGCACGACCAGCGCTGAAGCATGCCACGCCACTTCAAGCGCAACGCCGAGGCCGGCATGGTGATGGTCAACCTGCCGACCGCCGGCGTCGACTATCACGTGCCGTTCGGCGGCCGGAAGGGCTCGAGCTACGGCCCGCGCGAGCAGGGCGCCTACGCCGAGGAGTTCTACACGACGGTCAAGACCGCCTACACCTTCCCGGGGTAGTCTTGGTTCTGGCAAGTCCTGGTTGGGCCGATCCTGGTACGGCCGTAGTCGCATGGCGGTCCGGCGCGCCGGGCGTCCCCGTGATTCCGCGGGAAGCGGCCTTGCGCCAGTGATCATGGGACGCCGGTAGACACTCGGCGGCGCCGGCGTTGGAATGACGATGAGCGACGCACCGGCCGAGGAAGCCCTCGGCCTCGATCTGGCGGTTCGACCCCGTGCCGCGCGACGGGCTGGAGGATGCGCGCCTCCGTCGCGTCCTGGATCGTGGAGGCCGGCCTGTCCGATCTCGGGCCCGAGGCGCTGGTCGCGGGCACGGCCCGGCGCATGCGCGAGGCCGGGCTGCCGCTCGACCGCTTCCAGGTGGCGTTCCGCCTGCTGCATCCCCTCTTCGACGGGATGACGCTGACCTACACGGAAGAGACGGGGCTGCTGACCAGCTACAATACCGGCCGGCGCCGCCGACCGAGGCTTCCAGAAGAGCCCCTATTACCACATGCTCACCAATGGGCTGACCGACCTGCGCGCCAGGCTCGACAGCAACGAGCCGCAGCCTTTCCCGGTGTTGGAGGAGCTGCGCCAGCAGGGCCTGCGCGACTACCTCGCGCTCGCCATCGACTTCAGCGGGGACGCCGTCTCCTATGACAGCGACGGCGTCCTGAGCTCGTTCGCCACGCGCTCGGAGCAGGTTCAGCGCAGGACGAGGAATACGCCTTCCGCTGGCTGATGCGGCCCCTGGCGCTGGCGCTGCGCGTCTCGATCAACGGCCAGATCGCGCGGACCGCGCTGGAGACCTACCACGGCTCGCTGGTCGGCGAGCGCATCCTCGGCGGCACCATCCTGCGCGGCAGCGGCGAGCGGCTCACCACGGCGATCTGGTACTGCGACATGCGCAACTCGTCGGGCCTCGCCGACGGCCTGCCGCTCGACCAGTTCCTGTCGGTGCTCGACGCCTACTTCGAGTGCACGGCGGGCGCGGTGAAGGATGGCGGCGGCCAGGTGCTCGATATCCTCGGCGACGCCGTGCTCGGCATCTTCCCCGTGCTGGGCGAGACGAACCCGGACGAGGCCTGCCGGGCAGGCGCTGAGGCCGCCCACTGACGCACGCTCGCCGGCTGGCGGCGGTCGTGCGCAAGAGCCGGCCGGGCGCCGACAAGATCGCCTTCGGCATCGGCCTGCACTTCGGGGATGTCGTGTTCGGCAATGTCGGCACGCCGGACCGGCTGAAGTTCACGCTGGTGGGCCGCGCCGTGATCGAGGCCGCCCGCACCGCTGAGCTGACCAAGGCGCTGACCCGGCCGATCGTCGTCACCGACGCCGTGCAGGGGCTGTGAGCGAACAGCTTGATCTTCGGACCTTGGCGTGCACGAGTTCCGCTGGGCGCCCACGGGCCGGCGGCTCTATGCCCTGGAGACACCGGCCGACGCCGTTCACGCTCCTGAAGCCGGAAAGTCGCCTCTACACCCCTCATCCCGAGGAGGAGCCATGCGACTGCGCATGGCGTCTCGAAGGACGAGGGTCTCCAGGAGGTTGAAATCGGGTGCTGCTGTTGAACCGGTGACCCCGATGACCTGGCCGCTCGACACGCCGATGCCCAGGCCCATCTGGCGGGCGCGGACCCTGCCCAGATCCCCACGCTGCGGGCCGCCCTCGCACACCGGCCACTGGACGACGATGCCCGGTTCCGGTTCGGCATGAACGCCATTCTCGCCGGGCTGCACGACTCGCGACCGTCGAGGCCCGACGCGCCTGCCGACAAGCCGTGAGGGGGCGGCCGGCCAGCGACGAAGTCTCAATCGGCGTAGATCCCTTCCCCGCAGCTACTCCGTCGCAGCCTCGGACCTTGACATGCGCAGCGCCTTCGACACCTCATATGGGGTCGACAGTCCATACGACATCGTCGTCTCGCTAGCCGTCCGCTCTGCGGAGCACCAGGGCGCCGCCGGTGACCTCGAGCTGCGGGCGGCCCGACGCCGCAAGCCGACCCGCTTGCGGGCACGGCTCGTGCCGGTTGGCTGACCGGTGACCGACGCTCAGGGTGCCCTCAACGGGACGGTCGTCTGGGACGCTCTCGCAAAGGCTGCGTTCCCCGCCGGCTTTCATGGAGTGCGTCAGACCGACGGACGGCGGCCGCTGATCCCGGCGGTTGTGGCGCGTCAAGTCCCGCCCGGCAGCATCCGGGCGACCGGCACCGTGGTTCGCCCCGGAATTCTGCTCCGACCCCGCCCGCTCAGTGAACGGCTCGGCAACGAGAGTGAGTTCCGAACAATCCGCGGATCGCGGTCGCTGCCGCGGACGTGACAACGAGATGGCGCAGGCTGAACCCGGTGTCTGGCCCGGGTTCGTCAATCCTCGTCGTGTCCTACGCCGGGCCCGTCGATCGGCCGATGTAGGTGGGTGGCGGTGGCCGGTTGCCAGTCGCAACGGTGTCGCAGTCGGGCAGGTTCCCCTGATCCTCGGGGCTCAGACGTGGGGTCCGTGGGCAGCTTTTATCGGACAGCAGGCTCGGAGGACAGGCTTTTCACCGGCCAACCGCGTGGAATGAGTAGCGCGCGACCTTCGGCAACCACGTCCCGATGATCTGAGGTGTCAATGTGCCGGTGGGGAGGCCTGTGCAGGCCGATACGACCGGCTTCCAGGCGACGGACCTGTCCCGGTCCGCCGGCTCGGCCTGCGTGTGCTCGAGGAATTCGGCGAAGGTCGCCTCCGTCATCGACCGCAGGTCGTCGACCATCTCGTCCGACATCGGCGCTGTCCCGGTGAGCATTGCCAGCAGCAACAGCACCGGTTCGTGATCCTTGTCGTCGAGGAAGGTGTCTACGTCCTCGACCGAGACCCGGAGCAGTTGATAGGTGTTCAGGAATCTCTTGACGGCGCGCGGTGTACCCACCAGTGGATGGAGCGTCAGCATGAGATCGAGTTCTTCAGGTGTCAGTCGCATCGCCTTCGGATTCAGGTCCTCGCGGCGCTGCTTAACGGGCTCTCCGTGGTGCATCGCCGGCCGATGGAGCAGGAATGCTCACCTCGTCGACCGGCTCAATGACAGCGCTGCCCTCCGTGCCCGGGTCCGCGGCATGGAAGGGCGAACCTCCGTCAGCCGGTAGCCAGAAGGGGGGCGATACGTCGCCGTCTGCCTCCGCGGGCTCGGCACGGCGCCCGGAGTCGTCCACCGCACCAGCCAGGCTGGTGACCAGCCTTTCGTATCCGTCGGCCTGCATCGGCTGAAGCCAGAACGGGATCTGGATGATCTTCTCCAGGTAGTGCTGTGGCGTCGGCGCGGCACCGTCCTTCGCGTCGAACGCCTCGCTGAACGTTCGATCAAGCGACCGCAGCAGCCAGCGGGAGTCAACGGCGACCACGACGACGAACAACTCGAAGCCGAACAGCAGGTTCACGGCCTCCAGGACCCGGACCACCTCGGCGGCCGGACACCGGTCCAGGTCGTCGATGAAGATCACGATCCGGTCGATCCCGGGGAGGCCACCGTCGATCTTGGACAGCCGCGCGAGTCGCTCCAGGTCGTCGCGGATCACCGGCGCCATACCGAGCTGCCGGCGGTACTCCGCCGCGCTGCTGCGGTCGCTGACGAAGCCGTACAGCCCCGCGAGCCCGGAGGCCTTCGCCTCGGCCAGATCGCGGGTCGCCTCGTCAAGATCATCTTGTGCCCGCAGGAGTGTCTGTTTGTCGGCATCGTCGGCGCGCAGAATGGGCGCTGCCTGCTCGAGCGCCCGGTTGACCGGCCTCAGCAGTTGGACGATGGAAGCGACGACCGATGCGAACACCCCGACCAGCGCGCCCGGCTGCCCGATGGCTCCGGGCCGAAACAGCGCTGACGGCGACGAGGGCTGCGGCGACCAGGAGAAGTCCGACGAAAACCATCCGCCGCAACGCCGACGCCGTGGCCCAGCCTTCGGCTACTCGCGCCGAGGTCGTCGTCAACCGGTCGTACTCCGCCCTGAGGTCGCTCATCTGGCTGGTCGCCGCGTCCAGGTTCAGGCCCTTCTCGAGCCTGCTCAAGGCGTCATCGGGCATCTCGTGGTCCTTGACGACCTCGCCGATGGCGCGATCCTGTGCCGCCGGACGCGACTGGTCGACCTTGACCCGCGCGGCGTCCAGCCTCGCCTGAGCGTGTGCGACGCCGACGTCCTTCACCGCGATGTCACGGAGCACCTTTTGGTACCGCTCGTCGCCACCGAGCTTCTGTTGGATCTGCTGGAAGACCCTGTTGATCAAGGCCGCCCACAACGCGGTGCCGTGCGCGTACTGCCAGGCGTTGAATTCGACTGCGACGATCTCCCCGAGGTAGCCGGTGGCGGACGGGTCCGATTCCTGGCGGGACTTCCCGCACAGGTCCCCGATCCGCAGCTGCACCTGCCGCATCAGGAAGCTCTTGCCCGAACCCCACGGCCCGAACAGGCCGATCGATAGCGGCGGGCGAACGTCCTTCGAGGCAATCAGCTTCGCCAGCATGTCGACGTCGGATCGGATATCGAGGTCGTCGGCGTCGGCGTCGAGCAGCCCAGCGGCCGTGGCGGAGTCGGCGGCGTAGTTCGCGCGCACCACCGCTTGTTGTCGGGCCTCGGCCGCGGCGACCGCTGACACGCTGGTCGGATCACCGCGGTACAGCTCGCGTGCCCGCGACTGCTCCTCCGGCGAGAGTCCGCCGTTGATTTCCACGACCACGGTCGGGAGGAGACCCAGCTTCGACACGTAGCCGAGGTCCTCGGGCCGCAGCAGCCCGACCAGGGTCGACCCCGGCTCGCTCAACCGCCGGCCGAACCACTCGGCGAACACCGGGGCCGCGTCGAGAAACTCGCGCAGGCTACGCACCCAGACGACATCCGCGTCGCCGCCCCACGCCCGGTGAGGTAGCCGGTGTCGAGCCGCACGCCAGTCCACGCCGGATCGAGGAGTTCGTGGACGAGCAGCACCCGGTCGCCGGGACGGGTCCGGCGCAACGACTCGTAGACGGTGCGGATCGCCCCGCTCCAGGGTGGGGCCACCACGGCGACGACGGGTGTCCGCTCGCTGAGCAGCCGGTCCAGCTCGACGTCGACGTCCCGCCCGACGTAGGGTCCCGGTTCGTCCGCGCCGGCGGGCAGGTGCACCCCGAATCGTTGCGGGGTCAGCTCCCGCACCGGCAGCAGCGGATCGTCGCCCGTTACGGCGTCGCGGCCGGTCTGGTCGGCCAGATGCCGCCGGAGGGTGTCGAGGACGCGGCCGGCGTCCGTCCCCAGCCGACGCAGCCGGTCGCCCAGCAGGCCGTCGTCGACCGCCACATCCCGGAGGACCGCGGCCCCCAGCATGGTCGGCGTGACGGCGGTTCCGGTCACTGGGACATCCGCGGTGGAGGCTCGCAGAGCCCGGGCCAGCTCCCTACTCAGCTGAAAAGGATCGGAGACCGGCTCCGGGTTCGCGGTGATCCCCAGCATCGTCTCGAAGTCCTCGAGACGGGCCGAGTTCTGTTCCAGCGCCGCTCTGACCGCCTCATCCATCCGCCACAACGCCCACAGGAACGTGCTCCGGTCGACCGCGGGTGCATCGGCATGGCGAGTCCGGAACCGTTGTCGATGGGCCGACGCGGCCAGCTGGGAGCATTCGTGCACCCGCGCGTCGACCGTCAGACCTGCGCCGGTGATGACCTCCGTCACCGGATCGTCCGGTGACACGGCGGTCGCGCTGCCCGACCGCCGAGGGGGCTCGCTGCTCATCGCGGACTCCTGTTTTGGACCGTGTCTCACCGATCACTCTCCCGCGACGGCGGGCAGCGTAGAAGCTGAAATCTCGGAACGTGCCCGCACAGCAGTCCTCTGACATCGCCGTCTCGCCGAATCTCGTCCGCGCCGCCACCGACGCCCGACACCGGACCGGCGGATCAGTTCTGTCCGAGCGCGGTGAGGATCAACCGACCACAAGGGCCAGAGCAATTCAGCATCGTCGACCGACACGACGGAATCCGCTGACCGAGCTGCCGTTGTAAGCAGGCGAGGGAGACCGTTCTGGCTGGCGTCTCATCGAGACTCGGGTACCGCCTGGTCCCCAACGGGTGTCTCGCAGCGACACGAACCGGCGGGCCGGTCCAGGTCCCCGTTGGTCCGGCGCGGCCCAGATCAGGAATCCGGATTGCGGCTGTCCTCGGTATATCCGGTCGGGTTGACGGCCCGCGCACTCTCGTACCCGTTGTCGGGCGAAGGCACGCGACCTAGCCTGGCTTGAGAGGTCGCACAGGTCGGTCGGGGTCACGATTGCCTGGGCGGGCGGGTGCGAGGCCGGAGGCGAGGCTCAGTATGGGTTGGGAGATCCTGGCGGCGGTCGGTCTTGGTGTCGTCGTCGTTGCTGGTGCGAGCATGCGAGTCGTGAAGCAGTTCGAACGCGGGCTCGTGTTCCGATTCGGCCGTGTTCTCGGTCGACAGCGTGGTCCAGGCCTGACGATGCTCATCCCGGTCGTCGACCGATTGCACAAGGTGAGTATCCAGGTGGTCACCATGGCGGTGCCGGCACAGGAGGGCATCACCCGAGACAACGTGACGGTGCGTGTGGACGCCGTTCTCTACTATCGTGTCGTCGACCCGGTACGGGCCATTGTCAACGTCGAGGACTACCCCTTTGCGGTGTTGCAGGTCGCGCAGACCTCGCTGCGGTCGGTAATAGGCAAGAGTGACCTCGATGATCTGCTGACCAACCGGGAGAGACTCAACCAGGGGCTGGAATTGATGATCGACAGCCCGGCGGTCGAATGGGGTATTCACATCGATCGCGTCGAGATCAAAGACGTTGCACTGCCGGACACCATGAAGCGCTCGATGTCTCGCCAGGCGGAAGCAGAGCGGGAGAGACGAGCTCGGGTCATTTCGGCCGACGGGGAGCTGCAGGCCTCGGACAAGCTAGCCCAGGCCGCTCACGCTATGGCTGACACACCAGGCGCGCTTCAGCTCCGACTGCTCGAGACGATCGTCGAGGTAGCGGCTGAGAAGACATCGACACTGGTGTTGCCGTTTCCAGTCGAGCTTCTGCGCTTCCTCGAAAGCAACACCGCGCCCCGGGACAACGACAAGGCGTCCCGCCCCGCTGAGACGGTGGGAGGCGGCGAATCGTCGGGGGACAACGAGCCGCACAATTACCCTCCGGCAGCCTTGCCGCCCGCTACACCAGGCATCGGGCCGCTTCCACAGCCATCGACGAATATGCCATTCCGAAACCCGCCGCCCGGTGAAGTGCCTCACGCCGCCGTCGGGATCGCTGCCCCGCGCAAGTGAGATCATCCCGTGTCGTGAGGCTTCTGAGCCGAGCCCGCTTCGATCCGTCCATCAGCGACGCGTAGGGGCTGTCCGACGAACGGTGAAAGTGGCGGTTGGCATCTCAGCGATCCTGAGCTGCGGGCATGCAGTCGGCGAAGGTGATGGCGAACGCGTTCAGGGCGGGTAGCCATCGCATGGCCCATCGTGTCTGACCGGTGCCTTTCGGGTCCAGGCTCCGGGTCACCAGGTAGAGCGTCTTCATGGCGGACTGTTCGGTCGGGAAGTGCCCGCGAGCCCGGACGGCGCGACGGTAGCGGGGCGTTCAGGCTATCGAATGGCGTTCGTTCTGCAGAGGTGCACGGTGACGTTGTTGTAGCGCTGGTAGGCGCGGCCCCAGTTGGTTGCGATGGCGTGTTGTGCGGTGCTCAGCGGTACCTGTCCGGAGCAGACCAGGGCGTGGAGATGGTTTTCCAACCGGTCTTTGCTGGCGTAGCCGCTGCCGCCGGGGCTTGGGGCTCTGGCCACAGGTTGGTGATCGCGTTGCTGCCGCCGAGTTCCAGCGGGATCAGGTGGTCGACCTCGAAGTGGCTGTGTTTGCTCCAGGCGATTCCGTATGCGGCGAATACGGCGCGGCGGGTGGTCTCGGTGACGTGCCGGGCGTGTCGGCTGTACCCAGGGGTGCAGACCCGGCTCCGGGTCACCGAGGGCGATACCGCGCCGGGGGTTTGGTGAGCGTCGGGCAGCAGCACCCCGCGGCTCGCGGTTCGCAGCGATGCCGCTGGCCGGTGAGACGGTTGGGAGGACGCGTGTGTACGGGTGGTCCCGGTGTGCGGCGGTGCGTGTTTCGGGGAGGCGGAGCTGACTGGTGTCGGGACCGGCTGTGACGGGTCCGCTTTCGGAGTGGCCGCAGACTTCGGTGGGGCATCGGGAGGTGCGGTGGCGGTTTGCGACGGGAGCCCGGCGGTGGCGTCCGGGGCAGGTGTGCCGGCGTTTGCGGACAGCATGATGAGACCGACGAGCGCTGCGGCGCCTCCGATGATGGCTCGGGTCTGCAGGTGGGCGGGGCGCCACGGCCACGGCAGCAGCTCGACCAGCAGAATGAGACCGGCGGCGAGGAGGAGGCCGCCGAAGCCGCCGGTCAGCAGTCCGACGATTGAGCAGGCTGTGATCGCAGCCCACCACGCTCGTGGCCGCCGGGTCCGGTTTCTTGCGGGGGAACCGATTTCGGCGGTCTTTGGCCGCTCGCGGTTCCGCCCGGTCCCATCCAGTCCCCCCTTTGGTCCTGCGTGCGTGCTGCCGTGGCGCTCCGCACCGTGCACTCAGCTTCGCGTCTACGCCGTAAACCGGTTGGGGCGGGTTGCGGGATGGTGATCAGATCGTTAGCGAATGAGCTGGCCTCCGCACAGAACGATTGGGGCCGCTATTGGACATGTCCGGAATCGGACATGCAAGGGTACGGGGGCCGGGCTCCGGTTTAAAGTTCAACCGGGTAGGAATGTGAAGGGTTGAGCTCGGGGTCGGGGTGGTCGCCGCACGCGTACGTCAGGTCTGCGTGGGGGATTTGGGTCGTCTCGAACGTGTGGGCCGCGGCAGTCTGGTCGGGGGATTCAGATTGCCGCGGCGCACTCGTGCGTGCCGCCTTGGCTGAGGCTGGTTGTCGAAGGGACGGGGGATTTCCCTTCGTGCAGTGCTCAGCGGCGGCTAACTTCCCCCAGCCCTTTGCTGATGCGCGGGGCCGGGTTGACGCTCGGAGGATCGGGGGAGTTTCCGGCGACAAGCTCAGCGTAGGGGGTTGTCGGCCGCCGCGCGGCCGGTTTGGTGTCAGCTTTAGGCAATGTCCTCGATAGGACACGTTGTCCGCGGTCTGGGTGCGGCTGGCCCGCACGGGGCGGGTTCGTCAGGGTCGGATGACGTCCGCTCTGCGAAGCATCAGGGAGGCGCCGGTGACCTCGAGCTGCGGGCGAGCGCCGGCGCCGCAAGCGGACGGTCATGCGGCACCAGCGAGCGTTCGCGTGGTCGGTCCTGGAAGAGTCAGCGAGTGGCTACTGTCGCGGTGATCGTCCAGCGTGGCGAGAAGGTCCGCGAGCCGGGCGACCCAGCGCTGACCGATCGCGGTCGCCGGCAGGCCGAGTACGTCGCGGCCGCCCTCTCGCGGTCGGTGCCCGCCGCCATCGTCTGAAGGTCAGGCAGCACGCACTGTTGCGTGGGCGGATCGGTACCGACGAAGGTCGAGCAGCGCCAGTCCGAAACCGACCACACCAAACACCGTGAACATGCAGAGCAGGCTGGGCGAGTCGTGCCATGCTCCCATCGCGGCAAGGTAGGCGGGAAATGCCGCGAAGACGGCAAGCCGCCCGACCACGGCCGCGGCGACTGATGCACGACTGAGGGTGCACGAGGCTCGCACCACGAGGCCGAGCAGTGCTCCGACGACGCCAGTTCCGATCAGCTGGAACAGGACCCCGGGGATCGGCTGGAACTCGTCGAGAGCATCGTGGGCCGCTATCAGGATGATGATCGTGATCCACGCAACGGTGTTCGCTGCGACCCCGTAGACGGTCCACCGCAAGATCGTCGAGCGCCACCTGAGCGCGACGATATCGATCATGTACGCCAATCCCTTCCGGTTAGCCGAGTAAATCAGGTCGTCCGTGAAGCTCCTGCCCATGGCGCCGCAAGACGTCCCCTCAGCGGCCGCGTCTCGGACAGGACAGACCGGTCCAAATGAATCGACTCGGTTGGTCCCTTTCCAGAGGTCGGGCTGCCGGGCTGAGGGCCGCCAGCAAGCGGACCCTCATGCGGTGCACCGATGTCGATCCCCGCGCGAGACAAGCAAATTCACGGAGACTGCGTGCATCCGGACGCGGATTTCTAGTGGCGCAGGAGGACCAGATAGACCACGGCGGCTAGGGCGACGATGCCGACGTTGACGACGAGCCGCGGCCAGAAACGGTCGCGCAGGAATAGGACGTCAACAACGACGATGAGGACAACCATGGCGACGACCAGAATCGCGATGCCTGCGGTCCGGTTCACAGCTCTGGTATACCCGCTCGCGCGAGCAACCCGAAGGCCATCGCACCCGCTCAGTCATCGGCTACTTGTCCGGTCGACTCTCGCCAGCGGAAACGTGTTTCGATAGGCGTCCCGCTTGTCACACGGGCCCGTCGGTTGTGCACCTCGCTCGTGAACCCGCCCAGGCTCGGGTCTCAGCCCTTGTCATGATGCAGCCATGGAGATCCGTGATGCCGTCGCGTCGGATTGGCCCAGCATTTGGGGATTCATGCGGCCGATCGTCTCCGCGGGTGACACCTACTGCTGGCCGGTCGATACCAGCGAAGCTGGCGCCCGAGTCTGGGGGCTGGAGCAGCCCGACGGTCGGGTCCTGGTCGCCGTCGTCAATGGCGCGGTCGTCGGCACCGCCGAGATCCATCCCGATCAGCCGGCCGCCGGCAGTCACATCGCAAATGGGGGATTCATGGTCGTTGCCGCTGCAGCAGGGCGAGGCATCGGACGCTCACTGGCCAAGCGTGTCCTCAAGGTCGCTACCGAGGACGGGTGCACGGCCATGCAGTTCATTGCTGTCGTCGAGACCAACGTCCACGCGGTCCGGTTGTGGAAATCACTCGGCTTCGAGATCTTGACAACCGTCCCAAGATCTTTCCGCCATCCCGAGCGAGGACTCGTCGGCCTTCACATCATCCATCGGATGCTTCGTTAGCCGACCCTCCTCAGGGACAAGCGCTGCGGGCGCCACCAGTCCGTCGGTAAAGGGGCACACCTGACACTTTGTCCCGCTGCCGCGGCTTAGGTGCATGATCAGGCACATGGCTGGCGAAGTGGATCTGCCCTGCGGCGCTGGGATCCGCTCAAGTGGCGGCATTCCCAATCGTCAGGAGTGGCACCTCATCTCGGACGCCGATTTAACAGCCGCAAGCTCGGTCGCTGGGCTTGAGGGGACGCCGAGATCGCCTCGTTCATTGAGCTGACAGCCTGGCGTACAGATGCGCAACTGTGGCCGGCTCCACGTCTTCTGGGATTTTGATCAGACGTGGCTGCCGGCGGTGTACGCCCTCGAACCTTCGAGGTATCCGCAGGACAAAGCCGCAGCACCCAGGAGACACACGGTTCGCCGATCTTCTCGCGCGTCGATAACCGACCACCCAGCGGGACTCCATCTTAGAAGAAGCTCCGCGCGCCTGGAGACATGCGACGCAGTCGTGGCGCCCCGAGACGCGGGTCTTGCGCCAGTTCCTGCCGGTTCGATTTCCCGTGGGGCAAGGATGGGGTAGTGATGGAGTCGACCGATGTGTCATGGGAACTGGACGGCATTGCCATGGAGGGAACCGTCGTGCGTCCGGACGGGGATGGGCCGTTCCCGGCCGTCGTGTTGGTTGCGGGGTCCGGTCCGACCGACCGGAATTGGTGCTCGCCCCTGCTGCCGGGCGAGAACGGCAGCGGTCGACTCTTCGCTGACGCGTTCGCGCGAGCCGGGATAGCCTCCATGCGTTATGACAAGCGGGCCTCCGGACCGCACGTCAGAGAGAACCTGCCGAAGCTGATCGGCTCCCTGAGCATGCGCTCCCACCTCGACGAGCTCGTCGCGGCGGTGGGAGCACTGAGCGAGCACGAGTTCGTCGATGCCTCCCGGATCGTCGGCCTCGGCAACAGCGAGGGCACGCTCCACCTTCTGCACTACGCGACGAGCACTCAAGACGTACCCCTCGCCGGCCTCGTGCTCGCCGCCCCACCCGGGCGGCCCATCCGGGACGTGCTGCTCACCCAGCTCACGCTGCAGGCCTCACAGACCCCTGGCGGTGCCGACCTGATGCCGAAGGTGGAGCAGGCCGCCGCGCGCTTCTCCGCCGGCGAGCCGATGAACCCGGACGCGGCGCTTCCGGAGAGCGTCCGGATGATGCTGGCGAGCTTCGACACGCCAGCCAACCTGCCCTTCGCACGGGAGCTCTGGACGGAGTCGGCGGTGGATTCGCTCGCCCAAGTGTCCGTCCCGACCCTGGTGCTGATCGGTGGTAAGGACGTCCAGGTGGATGTACACCTCGACGGTGATCCACTTCGGCGGGCCGCCGCCGGGATGCAGTACGTGACGTTCACGTTCCCGCCCCGGGCGAACCACGTGTTCAAAGAGGACACCCGATTGCCGGCCGAGGTCGCCCGGTCGCCCGGCAACGACTACAACGACCCCGACACGCACCTCGATCCCGAGAGCCTGACCACCATCATCGACTGGCTGCAGGTGCTGCCGGGGTCACGAACCTTCCGGAGCCGTTGACTGGGCTCTGCTCGCGGCCTGTTGTGGCCGGGCGCCAAGCCCACCGCGCTTCGCGAGTGCCCCGAACTTGTCGTTCATCCTCGGAAGACGCCGCGCTGAGTGACCAACGGCGATCGCGGTCCCACCTGACTACCGTTGATCGATAACGGTCGTGACGGGTGTTGCATGGCGATTGTGGATATGAGCGGACCCTCGCGGTATTTCATACCGGATACGAACGCGATCGAGAGCATCAACGCCCGCTACCGCCGCGCCGTTCGGGCCCGAGGACACTTCCCGTCAGACCAGGCCGCGCTGAAGTGTCTCTACCTGGTCACCCGGTCGCTGGACCCGACCGGGAAAGGCAGGGCACGATGGGCGATGAGGTGGAAACCAGCTTTGAACGCTTTCGCCATCACCTTCGAGGGCCGGATCAACCCGGCCGGGGACTGATCATGAAACCAGATCAGATCCACCGTTGATCTGACACACCTCGCTCAACTGGCACGGCGGCGGATGAGCCAGACGGTTGCTCCGAGTAGGAGGAGTGACAGGCACAGGAGCCAGCTGGCTTCGATCCATTGGAATGTCCAGAATCGGCTGTCCGGCTGGTAGGTGGTGAAGAGTGCGTAGCCATGTTGGGTGAGGTAGTTCAAAGGGTCGACGCCTGCGGGGGTAGCGGGCCCGGGCGAGAAGTTCTGCACTGTGTTCGCGTGAGCGTCGATCGCTCTGAGGGTGTTGTTGATCATGTCGAGACTGGCTGGCTTATCGCCCAGCGTCCATAGCTGGCTCAAGATCCACGCGGGGTGGGGTTCTTCCAGGCTGGTGGTGACCACGGGAGCCAGATAGTGGGCGCGGAGGTAGCCTCCGATCAAGACCGCGAGCCCGGCCCATACGGCCAGCGTGGCGAACATCGCGGGAGTCACCTTGCGGATGAGCGCCCCAGCGAGGGCGCCCATGGAGAACGCCGTCAAGGTCCACGCTGCGAGGGCGACGCCACTCAGGTCAAAGACTGTGGGGAAGAGTGCGCCGTTGTTGTCTCCGGCGGCGATGAGCGGCTGGTAGTACCAGGAGAACAGCGAGCTGATGAGAGCAGCCGGAACAGTGACGATGACTGCGAGCGAGACGAGGTTGGCGACGGCCCATCGTGTCCGGCCGAAGCCTTGGGTCCAGGCAAAGCGGAACGTGCCGGTTTCGAACTCTCGGGCTAGGACGGGTGCTCCGGCGAACGCGCCGATCAGCGCGGGAAGCAACTGCAGCAGTCCCTCGGTGATGCCGGCACCAGGCGCGTACGTCTCGAAGAACTGGTTGGTCAGTTGCTGGCAAGCGGATGAATCGGCCGGGTGGCAGGCCGTCAGCGTGGCGTAGGCGTCGTGGATCTGCAGGCCCATGATCAACAGATAGACGGCGACCGCACCGAAGGTGGCGCCGACCCCCGCGAGCAGGAGCCGATGCTGTCGCCAGATGACCCAGGCCATTCGTCGCCATGGCACCGCCCGCAGGACCGTGCGTGGTTCGTGGCGGGACGTCGCGGTCAGTGTCGTCACTTCGTGACCTCCTCAAGGGGGGTGCCAGCTGAACCCAACGGGCCAGGCAGTGCCCTGGCGTCCGGCTCGCGAAGATAGGCGAGTGTGAGTTCCTCAAGGCGGACCGGGTGTGTCTCCCAGCCCGGCGGTACCGTGTCGTCGCTCCGGTTGGTTCTCACCAGCAGCTGAGCCTGCGCGGCACCGCGTCGTGCGCTGACAACCATTCCGCGCTCGGCGTATCGGTCGGCTTGGCTCGTCGGGCCGATGAGCACGCGGTGGTGCGCAAGCAGGTCCTCGACTTCGCCCGCCACTTGGACTTGGCCACTGGACAGGAGCACCAGGTAGTCGGCGACCCGCTCAAGTTCGGTCAGCACGTGCGAAGACAACAGCACCGAGACACCGTCGTCGACCATCGCTGACATCACGGTTGCCATGAAGTCGTGACGGGCCAAGGGGTCGAGGGTAGCCATCGGCTCATCCAACACGAGCAGGCTGGGCCGCCTCGCCAAAGCGAGCGTCAACGCCAGCTGTGCCTGTTGGCCACCAGACAGCGCGCCCGCTTTGCGCGTCAGAGGAATCTCGAGGTCTTCGAGTCGAGTCTCGGCGTAACGGCGGTCAAAGTGCCGGTTCAGGTTGCGGGCCAGATGCAGCATGTCGGCCGCCGACAGACTCCTATACAGAGGAGTGTCCTGAGCCACGAACGCGATGCCGTCCAGAGCGGCGCGTGACCCCGCCGGCCACTGCCCCAACACTGTGATCCTCCCGACGGTTGGAGCGGTCAGGCCGACCGCGAGGTTCAGCAGGGTTGTCTTCCCGGCACCATTCGGGCCGACGAGCGCGACCAGATGGCCTTCGGGAATCGCGAGCGCGCAGTCACGAAGCGCCCAGGTCCTGCCGTAGCTCTTGCCCAGGCCGCTGGTCTCGATGACATTCACGCGACACTCTCCTTCCCGCCCCCAACGCGGTTACGGAAGTCCCACAGCGAGCTGGCGAACAACGCAGCCATCCCGTCCTCGTCCAGCCCCGCCTTGTCGGCGCTCGCCATCCACGCGACCAAGGAGCGGCGAACCTGGGTCAGCTCCGCGAAGTCGACCCGCCCAAGCCCGGCCAGAATGAACGTGCCCTGCCCCGGTCGACCGGCAGCCAGGCCCTTGGACTCCAACTCGCGGTACGCCTTGAGGACCGTATTCGGGTTGATGGCCAGCGAGGCCACCACCTCCCTGACCGTCGGGAGTTGGTCGCCGACCCGCAGGTACCCCAAACGCAACGCGTGCTCGACCTGCTCCACAAGCTGCAAGTACGTCGGCAACCCAGACCCGGAGTCGAGCCGGAAATCGATAGGCGCCCTCCCCGACTCAGACGCAAGATCGCCGTCTGCGCCAACCTGGCTAGACTCTTTATCTATTGTCATAGAACAAGGTTACAACTTCTCAACTCATCATCAAGAACTCCGCCGTCGACCAGCCCAATGTCTACCGACCTCGGATCGGGCTCTTGGCCCAGGGTCCCCCCTCCCGACTGCGAGGCCCGCGAATCCGTGATCCAGCCCAGACCTCCAGCAACGATCGTGCCGAAGAGGAGACTCAGACCATCAGCTCCTGGCCGTTCGCCCGGCGTGCGCAGAGCACGTGCTGCACCTGTTCGAAGACGAGGAGCCCCGCGGACCTGCGTCAGCGCAAGGCGATCGAGGCGGCACGCACATGGGCTCGTGGCCTGATGCCCATGATGCAGGCCCGGGCAACGGGCGGGCACGCCATTGGTGCGGCCCGGCCGCTGTATAGAGCTGCTCGTTAGTGGCTTTCGCGGCTGGCCAAGCGGCGCGTGTAGGCCATGTCGCCGAGCATGATCTCGGTACCGCCGCCCATGCGATCACGGCCGCCCGGGCAGCCGAAGTGGGTCACGCTGGCGCGGCCCTGGTTGACGAAACTGGGAGCGCCAGCAGCTTCCCGATCAAGGGACCTGCCGACCGTTCGTCATCTGCTGGACATGCGACATCCTCCGAGTCCGACACCCACTGCGCCGAGCGGTGTAGCCGGCGAGTCGTGACCGTCCCGGCACTTCGCCGAGATCTACGGTGAAGCGGGCGGTAAAGCTGATCTACACCGCCCCGAACGAGGCCGCCGCCCGAGTGGCGCTGGACAAGCTGGCCGAGGCCACGCTGGCTACGCATTCGAGCTGGTTCATCGGGCAGGTCCCCCCGATAGCCGGGGGCCACCGAGTCGGCCCATTTCCCCGGCCGAACGCCTGTTCGTCGCGGACCTGTTCGAGCAGGCCAGCTCGGAGCACGGTTGCGCCACAATCCGGGCGCGCCGCACCAGTCACCCGCGGTGCCGCCGCAGCGGCCAGCCGGACACCGACGGACATCGATGGACGCATGGCGGAGAACTTCCAAGCTCGTTATGCAGGTTCGATTCTCGTCACTCGCTCCAGGCTGTGCGGGGCTCGCCCAGGGGCAGCCGCGAGCTCGCTGCCGATACTGCACGTGCGTCGTCAGGCTGCTCGTTGCAACCTCAACATCTGCGCGACCGTTACCGCCAGGATGATCGTGCCGATGGACTCCACCACCAGCGTGGTCGGCACACAATGGTCCGCCAAGGCTCGGCGTCTACGCTCCGCGATCGAAAGGCCGTCGGGCGTCAGGCCGGAGATGCCGCGCGCAGTCCGTCCAGCAGCCTTGCGATGATCGGCGCATGTCGAGCAGCTGGACCGAACACCTGTGGGCCGAGGTTGCGCCGATCTATGACGCGATTCTCGGCCATCCGTTTCTGCGCGGTCTCACCAGCGGTGACCTGCCCTCCGATCGATTTGCCTACTACATCGCGCAGGACGCGCACTACCTGCGGGACTACGCCCGTGCGCTTGCCGTGATCGGCGCGAAGGCGCCCACCCATGCCGACGCAGGCATGCTGGCGCGGCACGCCGCCGGGACCGTGGATGTCGAGCTCAGCTTGCACGCCGCCCTGCTGCCGCAGCTCGGGCTGGCGAACGAAGACCTCGACCGCATCCCGGTGTCTCCCACGACCCTCGGCTACACCAGCTACTTGCTCGCCACCGCGTACGGCGGCAGCTTCGCCGAGGGCCTGGCCGCGGTACTGCCTTGCTACTGGATCTATGCCCGCGTCGGCGACACCTTGGTGGGGCGCGGCTCCCCGGACCCCAGGTACCAGGCGTGGATCGGCACCTACGGCAGTGCGGAGTTCGCCGAGGTTGTCGCCGAGGTGCTCGCCCTGGCCGACCGGATCGGCCCGCGGCTCGGCGGCGACGACGAGGCCCGCGCCCGCCGCCACTTCACCGTCACAGCCCGTTACGAGTGGATGTTCTGGGACGCGGCCTGGCGGCTGGAGCGTTGGCCGCTGAGCTGAACCACGCTCCGAAGCCGCAGAAAGGCAGCAGAGCACGCGACCTACGGAGATGTTCGCGCTCAACTGAGGTGCACCAGCGACTCAGCAAACAAACAACTCAAACCAGGTGGTGCTCGTGATCGACTCTGATAAGGCAGCGGTCGCGTCGCGTCAGATCCGACCCCAACCCGACCCCAACGACGACCGTACGCCGCGGGGGTGCGCCGGCCGGGATGAGGTTCGTGTCGTAGCGGCTGGTGGGCTCCTGGCACCGCGATGCTGTTTGGTCTCTCACAACGTCCAGCAGCGAGGCCACGAGCATGACGGATGCTCGCAGTGCTCACCCGCTGGCGATTCGAAGCACCAGGCTGCCGCAGCAGCCCGACGCATCCGATTAGGGGACCCTCCACCGGTGAGGTCAGGCCTTCGACTCCCGGGCCCAGGTCGGCCAGGTACCCGGTGCAGCTGTCGGATCGGTGCCTCGAAGCCGGATGAGTTGAACGTCTTGGTCGCTGCGCACGACTGCCCACAAGCAGTGCGGTCGTCCTCTGCTGTTGATTCGGACCCAGTCCAGGACCTCGTCGATGTCCGCCTCGGTGAGCTCCCACTCGTCACAAGAGTCAGCGTTGTCCCTGAAGTGGGCGCGGTAGGCGGGATTGTCGATCTCGCTGGTTTGGTCCCGTGGGTCGGCCAGTGATGCGAGCACATCTCAGTGTGAGGCACGTTGGAGGACCGCAAACCGACCCGTCATGCGGAGCACCCTGCGACCCTAGCCAACGCCTAGCCGAATCCCCCGGGCTGGGTCCATTGGGGGCCTAATGGTGGGGCTCCGGACCGAGCAGAGATGGAGGTAGCGACGTGGCAGAGCAGGGCGGTATTGAGGCGCCGGGATACGCGGCCTTCGAGAGCCGCGACGACCTGTCGACGTAAGGCGGCAACGCCCTGCTGTTATTCGTCGCTCAACTGCGACTCGGCTTTGACGACGTCGACGCGTTCGCGTCGAACAGCCTTACCGATGGGAGCAATGACAAGAAGTGCGATCTCGTTGCGGTCGCGGCCGACAAGCAGCGGATTGTGCTATCTCAGGGCTACATGACTTCCAAGTTGGGAGTCGGTCAAGCACCGGCTAATAAGCGAGCGATCTGAACACGGGAGTCAGCTGGCTCCTTGCCGGGAATCTCGAGCGGTGGGCTCGGCGGTAGGCGGCCGCGTCACCCTTTACTCCATTCACGAGGCGTACGGACCACAGCGATCCCCACGGCCGCGAAGCCGAGCGCGGTCACGCCCCAGGACACCCCGTCGAGCAGATGCGAAGGGACGAACACGGCGAAGGTCAGGTGGAGTAGCTGCGAGACGGCGAGCAGCAGGGCTGCCCACGGAGCGATCACTCTGCCTCGCCACAGCGCGATGCCGAGCAGCACCACGCCGAGGATGTGACCGACGACGAACACCGTGCCGGCGACACTCACCGGTGTCAGCGCGGAGATCGCGTCGATGAGACCCCCGGCGGTCGCCGGTGCCATGCGCACTGTGGCCGCACCCAGCGACACATAGTCGGAGGCCGTGACGGAAGGGCCGAACAGGCTCATGAAGCCCGCAACCGAGAGCACCAAGGCGATGGTGCCGATCCACGGACTACGTCGCCGGGCGATGAGGCCGACCGCGATTACGGCGGGCACCATGGTGAGGGATGCGATGAATGTCAGCCAGAGAACCGCCGTTTCTCTGGACTGGTGCGCCGCCACTGCGGCGGCGGCTGCGGTGTTCGAGTCGGTCGTGTAATACGGCAGGATCGCGCGGATCACCGCGATCGCCAGCGGGCCGATGGGAAGCAGCACAGCGAGGGCCCAGCGGTCGAGAGCCGGCCGCGGAGACGCCCGGGTCGGGGTCGGGCCGGAGATCGTCGTTGTCGTCATCGTGAATTCCCTTCGTGGGGCCCGGTCCCTGTGCCGGGTCGAGGTGGTCGTTGTCCACGATCCGTCGCCACCACTCCCAGCCGGCACCGTCGGCGACCGCTGCCGGGCAGGAGCTTTTCCCGGCACGGGTGGGATCGCACACCCAGCACAGCGCGGGGTGCCGGGGGCATGATGAGTGCGTGACCCTCGCGCTGCGTCCCGTTCCGGGAGCCCGGGTGGCGGCAGCCGGACTGTTCGGGTTCGCGGTAGCGGCCCTAGCCGCAGCGGTATGGGCGGCGATGGTCGGAGACACCTCGTTCTCCGTGGCCGTGAACAGCTTCGCGCTGACCAACGGCGTGATGGGCCTCAGCTTCGGCGTTTGCGGGGTCCTGCTGGCCTGGCATCGGCCGCGCAACCTGGTGGGTTGGCTGCTGTTGGCCGCGGGAGTGGCGGACTCCCTTTCCACCGTCGCCATCACACTCGTCCGATTGGGTGCCGCATCAGGGTGGCCGATCGAGCTGCTGCGATTGCTCGGCACGCTCTTCGCCTACCCGTGGACGTTTGCGATCGGGCTGTTCCTCCCTCTGACACTTCTTCTGTTCCCCGACGGGCGTCCGGCCGGCCGTGGCTGGCGGTGGGTGGTGGCGGCTGCGGTGCTCGAGGGCGTCGGCTTCGTCCTGACTGCGGCGAACCCGGCTCCGGACGTGGTCGACGGCCGCTCGATCACACCGTTGCTGACCATCGCCGGGTACACCCAGCTGTCCTGGCTGTGGAACATCACCGGCGGTATCGGCTGGGTGGCGATCATGGCGGCGGCGCTGATCAGCCTCGTGGTTCGATTTCGCCGCGGGAACGAGATGCTTCGCCGTCAGCTCCTCTGGCTCTTGCTGGCGCTCCTGATCGTCGTCGGGTACGCCGGCGTGCTCTGGGGGGTGCTGGCCGACGTTCCGATTCTCGGACTTCTGGTGATTCCGCTGATCCCGGTGTCGATCACCATCGCGATCCTGCGGTACCAGCTGCTGGACATCCGGCTGGTGGTCGCCAGAGCGCTGCTCTACGGACTGCTGACTGCCGCGGGCATCGCTCTGTATGTCGGCCTCGTCGCGACCATCGACGCCCTGCTTCGTTCGAGGATCAGCCTGGCCAGTGGGATCGTGGCGACCGTGGCGATCGCCCTGGCGTTCAACCCGGGCCGGAGATGGCTCCAACGGCTCATCGACAGGCTGTTCTACGGAGACCGCCTCGACCCGGGCCAGACCATGTCGTTGGTCGGCGCTCGATTGGTCGACGCCGGTGGCAGCGGGCTGACCGGGGTGTTGGATGCGCTGCGCGATTCGCTGCGGCTACCGTTCGCGGCGATCTTCGACGGAATGACCGAGGCCGCCCGGTCCGGTCGTCGCACCGAGCTGGTCCACACCGTGCCGCTGATCTACGAACAGCACGCCATCGGCCGTCTGGAGGTGGGCCTGCGCTCCGGTCAGGGCAAGCTGACCGGTCCCGACCTCGAGGTATTGGACCTACTGGCCGGACCGCTGGCGCTCGCGGTGCATTCCACCTCGTTGTCCTCCGCGCTGCAGCAGTCCCGGGTCGGCATCGTGGGCGCACGCGAGGAGGAACGCCGACGACTGCGTCGCGATCTGCACGACGGACTCGGTCCAGCGCTGACCGGGATCGCATTCAAAGCGGATGCTGCGCAGAATCTGCTGGCCGAGAATCCTCAGCGTTCGAGCGAGCTGCTGCGAGATCTTCGATCGGACGTGTCGGTCGCGATCGCCGACATCCGCCGTCTGGTGTACGGATTGCGACCGCCCACGTTGGATGATCTGGGACTGATCTCCTCGCTGCGGCAGGAGGCTGCCCGTGTGGCGCGCGATCCACGAGGAGCACCCATGGCGATCGAACTGACCGGCCCGGCGACGCTCCCTCCGTTGCCGGCAGCCGTCGAGGTGGCGGCCTATCGGATCGTCGTCGAAGCGATGACCAATGCCACCCGGCATGCCGCAGCCGATCAGCTCACCATCGGGTTGACGGTGCTGGACGATTCAGACCTCTGGATCGAGATCAGCGACAACGGAACGATTTCGAGCGAGCGCTGGACGCCGGGGATGGGATTGACGTCGATGCGCGAACGAGCCGCCGAGCTGGGTGGATCGTGCCAGGCCGGGCCGACCGAAGGCGGCGGCGGAAGGGTCAGCGTCCGGCTACCACTGGGGCCGATGCGAACTAGCGATCCGGCCACCGCGGGCCACGCCGGCGTGCCGACATGACGACTCCCGAGCTCGCCGGTAACGAGATCACCGTCGTGCTGGCCGACGACCATCCGGTGGTGCGCAGCGGACTGTCGGCTCTCTTCGCCTCGGTGGGATCCATACGGGTCGTCGGTGTCGCGACCACCGGCCGCGAGGCCGTACGGGAGGCGATCTCCCGAAGGCCGCAGGTGCTGGTGCTGGACATCCAGATGCCGGACCTCAACGGCATCGACGCCACGCGCGAGCTCGCCCGCGCCGCGCCGGACGTCGCGGTGCTCGTGCTCACGATGTTCGACGACGACGAGTCCGTGTTCGGCGCCATGCGCGCGGGCGCACGTGGCTACCTCCTCAAGGGTGCCGAGCAGGACGAGATCGTGCGGGCCGTCCATGCCGTCGCAGCTGGCCAGGCCATCTTCGGGCCCGGCATCGCTCTCCGTATGCTCCACTTCTTTTCGGCGCCGCCACCACGTTCCCCGTTCGCCCAGCTCTCCGAGCGGGAACGCGAGGTCCTCGACCTCATCGCCGCCGGCAATCGCAATCAACAGATCGCACGGCTGATGTCGATATCACCCAAGACCGTGGCCAATCACATCTCGGCGATCTTCGCCAAACTGCAGGTGGCGGATCGCACCCAGGCCATCATCCTCGCCCGCGAGGCCGGCCTCGGTCGCTGAACCGACTGCTGATCAGCGATCGCGCTCGTTCCCGTCTCGCCGAGGGCGGCGACCAGAGCGTCGCAATGCGGGCCGATGTCGCACCGGTCAACCCTCGCAGGTCTGCGGGGAGGGGGGAGACCTCGACCTGGAGGCCGCGCATGCCGGCCGAGACGAAGATCGTGTCGAAGCCGTCCGCGGATTCGTCGAGCACGGTCCGCAGCGGGGTCCGCGACCGATCGGGGAGATGCCGCCGACGACGTACCGGTGGAGCAGGCGGCCTCGTCCGGCGAGGCGGCGAGGGTGGCCTTCTTGGCACCGAGTGCGGCGGCCAGCGCCTTCAGGTCGAGCTGTCGGGGGACGGGGACGATGCCGACCACCATCTCGCCACCGAGATCAGCGTCCAGCGTCTTGAAGACCCGGTCGGCCTCGGCCTCGACCTCGAGCTTGCGGACCACTTCGGCGCCGAAGCTCGTCTCGCCGTCGCCGTGCTCGTGGGGATACAGGGTGAAATCGACGCCTGCCTCGATCAGCGCCTTCACCGTCGGTGTGCCGCCGTGCTTCTTGGCCATCCGGTCCTCCCTCTCGACCAACTCGGACGGCTAGATCCGCTGCCGTGCGGCCAGGATGCCGGGGCTGTGAACAGGTCGATCAACCCGTCCCAACGGGCGGCGGCGGCCCATCCGACTTCCTCGGCGAGCTCACGCTGCGCAGCAGCAGATTCTCTTCGACGACATCGAGCAGCCCAGCGGGGAACTCGATGAGCCGATGCCGGACCCTCCAGCGAGATCGACCCGGAGCCTCGCCGCACGAAGGTGGCCCCGCTGGCGGGTGAGCGGTGGCTTCACCGAATGTCAGTTGGTACTCCGTCTCAATCAGAAAGTCCCAGAGCGCCGAGCGAGTGGCCGCGAGCATCTGCTCAAACGGCCGGCGAGCGTTGATGAAACTCGACCGTTCCCGGTCAATCTTGAGCAGACGCAATCCTAGATCCTGAAAGTGCATCCCCTCAGGAATGCGAGAGGCGATCTCCGCCTCCTGGTTCAGCACCGCGAGCGCGTTCTCAGCCTGCTCGACGCTGCCTCCATACACGTCTGTCGAGTGGGAGCGTCGGCGACGGGCGAGAAAGTTTCGAACTTTGCCTCCGCTGCGGCGCGCTCCTCGGCGGGCAGCTTTTCGAGCATCTCAAACACGAAACTTCGTTGTCTGTCGCCCTCGACTTTCAGCGAGAGGTCCCTGCCCTCGATCTCCAGCCAGGACATGTTCGTAACGTCGCCTCGCAGCGACGCAATCCGATAGCACCGTCGGACGATTGAGCCTGGATCCACCGATTTGATGGTGTGAGAGGCCGGGTCGTAACGGGCGGATGCCCTGCTGTGCAACGAGAATCGGAGTTGCGAAGCAACGATTCCGTGGCGTTCAGGAGGGCATCCGGTAGATGCGAGTCTCTCATAAGGTTTCGGCGGTGTTCGACGACCCGAACCTGATCGTCGTGCGCCGGGCTGGTGCCGGTGTTGGCGCTGGCGGAGCGGTGTGGTCTGCACCGGCTGGTCGGGGAGACGGTGACGGTGTCCGGCCCGGCCGCGGCGAACCCGGCGGTGAAGGTGCCCGCTTTGATCGCGGGGATGGTCGCCGACGCGGACTCGATCGATGACATGGACGTGTTGCGGCACGGCGGGATGGGTCGGTTGTTCGCCGGGATCCGGGCCCCGTCGACGCTGGGCAGCTTCCTGCGGACGTTCCGGTTCGGGCATGTCCGCCAACTCGACAAGGTCGCCGCCGGCCTGCTGACCAATTTGGCGGCTCATACCCCGCTGCTGCGCGACGCCGACCGGATGAGCCTGGTCGACATCGACGACACGGTGAAGGCGACCTACGGTTACGCCAAGCAGGGCGCCGGCTACGGCTATACGAAGGTGAAAGGGTTGAACGCGTTGATCGGGATCATGTCGACCCCGGTCTCGGCGCCGGTGATCGCGGCCACCCGGCTCCGCAGGGGCCCGACCAACTCGACCCGGGGCGCGGCCCGGCTGGTCGCCGACACCCTCACCGTCGCGCAACGGTGCGGCGCGACCGGGCTGGTCGTGGTCCGGGCCGACTCGGCGTTCTTCAACGCCGATGTGGTCGCCGCGATCCGCCGACGCGGTGCCCGGTTCTCCATCACCGCCCGCCACGACGCGGCGGTGGTGGCCGCGATCGCCAGCATTCCCGAACGGGCCTGGACACCGATCCGCTACCCGGAGGCGATCTGGGACGAGGCCGAGCAGCGCTGGGTCTCCGACGCCGAGGTCGCCGAAACCGGCTACACCGCGTTCACCTCCCGCCGCGTCGACCGCCACGTCACCGCCCGGCTGATCGTGCGCCGGGTCCGGCGGCTCAACACCACTCCCGGCCAGGACGAGCTGGTACCGGGCTACCGCTACCACGCCGTGTTCACCGAACACACCGCTGCCGATGGTCCAGGCCGAGCACTGCCACCGCGGGCATGCCATCGTCGAGCAAGTCATCGCCGATCTGAAACAAGGTCCGATCGCCCATTTGCCGTCTGGGTCGTTCACCGCGAACGGTGCCTGGCTGGTCTGCGCGGCGATGGCGTTCAACCTGACCCGGGCCGCAGGCTGTCTCGCGTCGACCTTCCACGCGAAGGCGACCACCGGCACCATCCGGGCCCAGCTGATCACCATCCCCGCACGGATCGCCAGCTCGGCCCGCCGGATCGTCCTGCACCTCCCCGTCGACTGGCCCTGGGAACATCCCTGGCAGGAACTGTTCACCCAGGCCTGCGGACCACCCGCCACCGCGACCTGACCACCCGCCCCCGCGGCCCAACCGGAGACCAAAAGTGGAAGAGCCGGACAGACCGGCAGCCCTCACACGCCCGCCCAGCCAACCCGACCGATCAAGATCAACTACAAGACACAATAACGCCGATCGGTGGATCCAGGCTGAGGCGACCGTGACTCCGGGATCGTCGAAGTGGTGCATTGCCTCTTGGACGAGGACCATCACTTGATCAAGACCGGGCACGGAGTGAGCCTACGAGGTGCACTCCCGAGCGACTGCCCAGGCGCACCGACGGTCGACTGGATGCGCACCGCGACCCCGAGCTGGCCGCCGTAGACCGCCTCGATGCAGCGCCAGGCCAGGCCCGCCGTAGGGAGCCTCTCACTGCGATGGTCAGCCGGCGCATCAGCGTTCGTTCCGCAGACGTCGGTTCAGCGGTACAGCTGACGTCGCCGTAAGGGAACCTCCTGCGGGACGTCCGCCGGAGCGGGCAGCCGGCCACCCGGTGCGTCGGCCGTGATCACGGTGTCGGCGCAGCCGCCATCTGAGCGACCCGAATGTGGTTACCGAGGAGATCTACGCAAACCGAAGTCGATTCCATGGGGCTGCACCGACCTGATCCGGGCCAACTGTGCATCGGGGTCCATCTCTACTCCTTCGGGCATCCGCAAAGTCGGCGGTCGTCGTGGAGGTTGGGGAACATGCAGGTATCGGGCACCAGGGGGTTGCTTCGTTGCTCACGCTTCGGCAGCCGACGGACGCGCGTCTGGTCCCGGTCAATGGGATGGCTCGGGCATCGGGTCTCGATGTAGCCCTCGTCCATGTTGGCGTTGTCGATGAGCCGGGCGAGGTACCTGACCGCGGAGGTCTCGTCGCCGAGCCGCAGGCAGTACGTGCACGGAGCTGGGTCGAGCCGGGTGTAGATCTTCCACCGTTGCATCGCTGTTCGCTCATCCGGCCGGTTCGGCCAGCCTCCGTTGATGTTGTAAATGAGCGTCAGGTCGATCTCGTCCACGGTCACCGCCGGGAAGCGGTCAGCGCTGGTCAGGTGGGTCATCTGCGATAGATCGGCGCTTGTCACCTTGTCCGGAGTGTTCACCGAGCACCCTCCCGGATGGAGTGCTCCTGGCCCCGCTTGTCGAGAGTCATGGGTTGTCTCCGGTCATCTGGGTTTAGCAAGAGAGTGGCACGTGGCCAGAGCAGAATCAGGCGCCGCCAGAAGATCGCACCGCATCCCTCTCAAGCACCAGGATGGACGCGGCGGTCGCCCGGCTCCGGTGGACCTCGGCTCTGTGGGATGGTTCGCGGCAACGTCGCGGCCTTGGGCCTGCCCCCAAGCGGACCGCTGGACGACACGGTTCGTCGCCGTTAGGGAAGCTGGATCGATGCAGTTGCAGTGTGCCGCTCGAGCCACTCCGCCACGACGGGGTGCAACTGGCGGCGGAGAACCACGGCGTTGCTGGTCGAGACGGCAACCCCATTTGCGTAGTTGTTCGGCCATGGTTTGAACGGTCCGGCAGGCTCCCACTGCTCCTTCGGGTTGAACTGGATGCGAGCACCGTCGATCCAGTACTCGCGTGGGAGCGGAAACACGAGGCCCGTCATGAAGAGCAATTCAGCATGGACCTCAGTTCCGCCGTCGAAGACAAACAGGCCGGCGATTGCTCCGAAGCTACCGTCTCGGTGGCAGATCCATCCAGTCGTGCCTCGTCCAATGCGCTTGCGGTTCGCCGCGATGGAGTACTTGCTCGGGCCGTAAGTGTCGGTCCGGATGTCGTATGTCCGCCCGGACTTCTCGGACCAAGGCGACTTGCCGGGCCTGCTACCGAGCCAGACGTCAGTCAACACGCTCACTCCTAGGTTCAGTGATTCCCGAACCATACTCAGCGCCCTCTAGCTGGCGACTCTAATCACGCTGCCCCAGACGGCAAGACGTCCGTTCAACGGGGCAGACGAGTATCCACAAGCCGCTCGACTGAACAAGGTGCTCGAGGACAGCAATCACACAGGATCCCGCCATATGGCCCGGCTGGACTGTGGCGGCCATGTCGCAGCCTGATGCAGCTCACCGGCCCACGGGCGTCGACGAGCGCGTGGTGCACGTCGGCCGCCTGGCGGGAGTCGAGAATCGCGTACACCGACCGAGCCGATCGGCAACAAGCTGTCGTTGGCGGTGTACAGCCAACCCGTCGGAAAACGTTCGGCCCTGAGGAACAGCTGGTCAATCTCCCTGCAGTTCCATGGTTCACTGGCGTCGCATCATGACGGGGGCTGGCCGGAGCCGACGAACTGGACGAGGCGATCCTTCATGTATCGAATTCGGTCGAGATGGCATAGAACTCGCTATCGGCGCTGGACGCCGCTGTGGACAAGCGCTTCTGGCATCGCACCCCAGTTGATGAACGCGCCACCGCGCTGCGACACCCTGGCGAGGGTCAGAATGGCAGCACACTGAGAGATCTGGAGTAACCATGGCTGTGCACGATGTAGTGGACCCGGCTTCGGTGGGGATGAGCGCGGAGCGACTCGAACGGATCGGTTCTGCGATGCAGCGCTACGTCGATCGTGGCGTCGTCCGTGGCATCAGTACGCTCGTGGCCCGGCGAGGACGGGTGGTGAACCGCGGGCTGTACGGCCATCGCGACGCGGAAGCGGCCGCCGAGATGACCGACGACACGATCTTCAGGATCTATTCGATGACGAAACCGATCGTCGCGACCGCGTTGATGCTGCTCTACGAGGAGGGCCGGTTCCAACTCGACCAACCGGTCGGTGCCTTCTTGCCGGTGTTCGCCTCGCCGAAGGTGCTTCAGGCTGACGGGTCGGTCGTCGACGCCGAGGCCCCGGTGACCATCGGTGACCTGCTCGGTCACACGAGCGGCCTTACCTACGACTTCATGGTCGACAACCCTGCTGCCCGTCTCTACCGCGAGCATCGAGTCATGGACGACGCGACGCGCACGCTTCAGGAATGCGTCGATGTGATCGCGTCTTTACCGCTGGGGTTCCAGCCGGGTGAGCGGTTCCACTACTCGGTCGGGATCGACGTTGCCGCCCGGCTTACCGAGGTGATTGCGGATCAGGCGCTAGGCGACTTCCTCGCCGAGCGCATCTTCGGCCCCGTCGGCATGACCGACACTGCGTTCGGGGTGCCCGATCATCGGCTGGACCGACTGGCCGCGATGTACGGTCTGCCGGACCTGGTGGGCGAGAACTACGACGCCAATGATCTTGCCAATGCCGAACTCGCCGGCTTCAACGAGCGCATCGACGTCTCGGCCACGTATCCGACCTCGACGCCGGACGTGTTTGTCCGAGGCGGCCTGGGTCTGTTCTCCACGATTGACGACTACTTCCGCTTTGCGCAGATGCTTGCCAACGGCGGCGAGTTCGAGGGGCAGCGAGTCGTCGGTCGCAAGACGCTCGATCTGATGCACGCCAACCGGCTTGCCCCGGAGATGATGCCGTGGGAGATCATGGGCCTGCCTACTCCGGGGTTCGGCTTCGGCCTCGGCTCATCGGTGCTGCTCGACGTAGCTGCCAGCCAGGGTGTCGGTTCGATTGGCTCATTCGGGTGGTCCGGGGCCGCGAAGACCCATTACTGGGTCGACCCGGCAGAGGAAGTCGTTGGGGTGTTCATGGCGCAGTACATGACCGGACCCGAAGAGCCGGATCGAGCGTTCCGATCGGTGGTCTACCAGGCGATCACCGACTGACCGAGCACCGGTTGGCCGGGACGACGCTACGGCGGCGTTCGGACCTGCGAACTCGCGTACCCGTGTCCGACGTTCGACTCGCCGTCACCGCCAGCGCGAGGAGTCAGCGGAGCACCGACCAGCCGCCACCCAATCGGTGCGCCCCGTGTGTATCGCACGTAACGCTCTACGACCGGCTTGCGGCCACGGCCTGCCGCCTGCTGGCTGTCCGGTGAACGACGCTCAAGGTGCCCTCAACGGGACCCCTCTGCGGGGACGATCCCGCGCGCTTCGGGAACGTTCCATAAGGTGGCTCGTTGCACGCGACGACCGGGCCGACGCCACCGGCTTCGTCAAGGCTCGCCTCGCGGCTCGGTGGTCGTGCAGCCCGCGGTGGGATCAGGTCCGCGCTGCGGCGGCGCTTTGGGACAATCGCGCGGTGAACCGGTCAGGTGACACCGCCCGTGGCGCGCGGCTGCTTCGTGACGGCCGGCTGCTGGAAGCGGCCACGCTCGGCTGGAACGTCATCGGCATCACCGTGCTCGCGATCGCGGCACTGCGGGCGCATTCGGTGGCCCTGATCGGTTTCGGGCTGGACTCCCTCATTGAGGTCGGCGCCAGCACCGTCGTGCTCTGGGAACTGTCCGGCGCCGGCGAAGTTCGGCAGCGTCGCGCGCTCCGGCTCATCGCTGCCGCGTTCCTGGCACTCGCCACTTACCTGATTTTGCAGACCGTGGTCGTCTTTGGCTTCGGCTACCGTCCGCAGCCCAGCCCGTTGGGTATCGCCTGGACCGCTCTCACCGCCGCGGTCATGTTCGCCCTCGCTTACGGCAAGAACCGCACCGGCCGCGCTCTGGGCAACCCGGTACTCACCACGGAAGCCCGCGTGACCGTCATTGACGGCGTGCTCGCCGCCGCCGTCTTGGTCGGTCTGGTCCTCAACGCCAGCCTCGGCTGGTGGTGGGCTGATCCCGCCGCAGGGCTGGTCATCGTCTACTACGCCGTCCGCGAGGCCCGAAGCATCTACACCGAACACTGAGCCCGGCCGGACCGCCGCGGCGCGCCTGGGGGACACCACATCGCGAGGGAGGACCTCGGTGAGCGTCCAGGCGACCGGGCGGCTTCGAGCGGATGCGCTGCGGGGGGTCGACGCGGCGGGGCAGGTCACGGATCGACTGATGTGCGGTCGGGTGGCGTCAGTCCGGTGAGCTGGCGTAGGGCGGTGAGCCGTCCTCGGTGCCGGGCCAGTGCCGGTGCACGGCGTCGAGACCGGCGCGGCGGACGACGCAGCGCAGGACGAGGGGTGACGATGATCGCGTCGTCGGCGTAACCGAAGACGGGGACGACGTCGGGCATCAGGTCGATCGGCGACACCAGATAGATCATCAGGAACGCGATCCGCGCGCGGATCGTCCAGGGCAGGTTCCGGTCGGCGGCGAGCCGGCGCAGCAGCCGCAGCAGGTCGGGCAGCGGACCCAGGTGCTCGTCCTGATCCCGCTGCGCCGCCGGCAGATGTGGGCGTGGTGGGCCTGCTGGGCGCTGATGATCGCCACCGTCGGGTACTCCCTCACAATCGCCCGCCACGACCCGACGATCCTCGCCCGAAGCCTGATCGCGATCGCCCCCGTGCCCCTGCTGTTAGTGCTGTGCGCTCCAGCCGTCCTGCGGAATCCAGCCAGTCCCCCTCGAGAGGGACCCAGGCCCTCGACAGGGCTGACTCCCCGATAGCAACCGTCGAGCGATCGCGCCTCCGAACCGAACCGCCATGTCGGGTCGCACCAGAACCCACGTGCCACCCGACATCCCGGCTCGTGGACATCCCGCATGCGTCCGCCGACTGGGATACGGCCCGGCCTGAGTTCGTATCGATGCCGGTCCGCCAAGAGCCAAGTGCCGCCGCTTTTGCGCCCCGCCGGCCTCGAGGTTCAGCTGCTCGCGACCCCTCACGAGGTGGGATGATCGCAATATGCCGCGGTCGTCGCAATGGCGACGCTGCGCGTCCGCGCCGATAGCGGGCCGGGTGGCCGCCGTCCTGCAGCTTCCCCTCGGGAGCGCGATCCATCGTGCGTCCTAGGGCTGCGCCCCCGGCCACCCAGCGCCCGTGTGGCGACGGTAGTCGGATGCCCTTGCTGTCGGGTATACCCGAAGGGGTGAGCCGCGCCAGTGACGGTCCGGCCTGCGGGCGCCTGGCGTCGCCGTAGATGGACCGCCGTGCTGGACGCGTCGAGAGCTGGAGGAGTTACGGTGCGGGGGTGGTGGAGGAGTTGATCGATACCGCCGCGGCGTGGGCAGCACAGCGCCGTCGCCCGTTCGACGCTGAGCTGCTGGCCACGATCTTGCAACTTCGCGAGGAACACGACGCCTACCCGGCGTCCTACTGGCCGCCGCGCAGTGCCGAGCGACTGCTCTTGGTCACCATGCCGGCATACGGTCGAGAACTTCCCGACATCGATCGCCTGGCCGCTGCCCTGGACACGTTCTGGGGATTTCTGCGAGCGACCGGGCGGATGCGCAGCAACTCCGCCACACCAGCCGAGCTACGGAAGGAGATGCGGCGCGCGCTGCCGAAGATGGCCGCTGCCTTCAACGACCCAGCGAATCACTCCCAGGCCCGGGTGCTGGCCGGCTACGGCCGATCGATCGGGGTCGACCTGGACGCCCCGGCCGGGTCGATCGAGGATGTCCAGGCCCGGCTGAACCTGATCATGGAATCGTGGAACAACCTTCCGGAGGCCGAGCGGCTCAGGCTGATGCCGGACCCCACCCCGAAAAGCCTGCGGGCAGCCGAGTTCACCATGATGGCCAACGGCACCCTCCCGGGGCCGCCGCAGGAGATGATTCCGCGCGGAGATGTCCAGGCATCCGGACGGGATGCTCGGACCTCCGGTTTCGTCTCGGCATGCGTGGCGCTGGCGGACTGGGTCGGCGACGGCAAGCAGGTGACGAACGCGGGTCTGCTCCGGCCGGCCATCGCTCGCGAGGCGTACCAGCATCTGGATCTGTGGACCTGGGACCGGGCCTACGACAGGCTGGCATACCCCCGCTCCGCGCTCGATGACCTGCCGGCGGAGGCGGAAAGGCTGCGGGCCGAGACTGCGCTTCACTCGTGGCGAAGCGCCGGCGATTGCCTGCCCCTGGACCGGCTGTGGGGGGCGTGCACGGCGGCCGGTCTGATTGACCTCGGCAGCACCAAGGCGTATCGATCCGATCGGTCCCCGGTGACGGGTGTGGAGTGGCGTGACCTGGCGCTGGTTCTTGCCGCCGGCCTGTGTCAACGGCTCGGCGATTGGGCTTGTGAACCGCTCGTCGGCATTCTCGGTCCGGCGGTGCTGGCCGGCGGCGGTGCTTCGATGGCCGACATCCGCGAGTGGTGGCAAGGACGGTGTCCACCCGCCCTGGCTGGCGTGCTGACCGATTCCTGGCAGACCCGCCTCGACCTGGCCATGTTCCACTTCGACGACTGCGGGCTCTGGCATCGCACCGAGCAACGGGTGAGGCTGACCGACCTCGGCCAAGATTTCACCATCGTCTACTTCGCTCTCCTGGACAGCGGCTTCGGTGACGACTGAGGTGATGCTTCGGCAAGCCCAAGGCCGAAGGTGAGGCCGGGCAGCCGGCAGATCGCCCGATGGCCGACCGTTGAGTGGAGCGCCGCTCGTCGCGGTGCTGTTGGTCGCACCTGCTGACGACTTGAGAGGTTGGCGGCTCTCGATCAAGAGATGGATCGCGTAGTCGAGTCAGCGGTACGCAAGCATTGGGAGACGTCGGAGTTCTGGTTCGAGAGACTGCGCCTCGGCCAGATGGCTTCGGCGTATGTGGCGCCGTCCGCGAGGACGCCAGCGAGGGCGACACCAGCCTCCCGTCACTCTGGAGCTGGAGCTCAGACCTCGAAGACGCGATCCGGCCGCCGGCTGGAAGGGCGCCGAAAACGGTTGGGTTGCCTGCGGCGGGATTTCTCCACAGTCAGCTGCGGTGCGCCGGGTGCTTTCGCCCGACGCGGTCCGTGGCGAAGCCGCGCAGCAGGGTGGTGGTGATGATGCGTTCGAGCCGGGTCGTCTTGTCACCGTGGCTTCCGTCGAGGCCGGCGACCCAGTCCGTCGTTCCGCTGTCGAACACACCTGCTCCCGACTTGGTCGAGTAGTAGGTCGCGTCGGCGTGGGTGTACGTGCCGCAGGTCACTGGTGAGTGCAGCACCACGTCCAGCGGGTGGGGTGTCGGCGTGCTGGGGGTTACCGCGTCGAACTCGGGCCCGAGCGCACCAGGTAGCTGGTCGCCCTTCTTCAGGCCGGTCCCGGCGAGCAGCCAACTCGAGGGCGACGCGACGACCAAAGGGCCGCGCCCGGGGAAGCAGGCGTACGCCTCTCCGGTGAGCGTGCTCTCCGGGACGGGGTGTGGCGGCGCCGGCCAGTCGGCCGTCGTCTGCGCCGGGTCTGTGCGGCTCTTGGGGTCCTCTGCCGCCGTCTTGTAGTTCACTTCCAGCCGGCGGGGCCCCAGCTTGGTGGCCTCGAGCCGGATCCGGCGGTAGACCGCGTTCGCGCCCAGGAAGGCCAGGTTCGTGCCGTGGTTCCGCGCCTGCTCGAGACTGGCCCGCATCTTCACGGAGTAGTACTCGTCGTGGCCCATCGAGATCAGTCCGCGCGCCCCGTCGAGCAGGTGCGGGTCACGCTCGAGGTCGACGTCGTCGGCATAGGAAAGCGGCAGCTTGAGCCGCTCCGCCAGCGCCACCACGGGCTGCATCCGAGTCAGATACTCCCCGGCACCGTGCCCGTAGACGTAGGGCCGGTCGAAGGTGACGGCCCGGGCCCGGTCGGCGAAGTCGCCCTTTCCCTTGGGTCCCCAGTAAAGGTTGCGTCCACCCCAGTCGTTGTAGGCCTGCCAGGTGGTGTCCGGGGCCAGCAGAACGAGGGTGCCGCGGGTGCTGGTGGAGCGCACCGTGAGTGGAATGTAGGCGGCGTGCCCGGGAACGTCCAGGCGGACGAGGTAGCTGCCTGGGCGCCAGCCGGCGGTGCTGACGGTAAGCGACGCCTTCCATCCCGCGGTCGGGGTGTGGGTCTTGCCCACCGTCTTCGCAGCGGCCTGACGGTGACCCGGCTGCGGGGTGCTGTGCCAGACCGAGGCGCCCTGGTCGCCGCCGTACCACCCCATTCGATACGCCGTCGCCTGCCAGTGCTTCGCCGAGGTGTCGACGAAGATCCGCACGCGCTGCCCGGGGGTCACGCTGGACTGGTCGGCGTAGCCTTCGACGACCGGCCGATGGCGGCTGCCCGGCGACCTGCCGAATGGCACCGGGTCCTTCCCCTGGATGCGCCATGCCTTGGTCGCCACCTCCTTCACCTTCGGCAGCGGAGGTGTCGAAGGTGTGTCGAAGGTGATGTCGGCGGGGGTGTGGGGGTCGGACTGGTCACCGCCTGTGTCACGACCGCAGCCGGGTTCGGCGGCACGGCGGGGACCTGAGTCGAGCACCCGGACACCAACAAGGTGGTCGCCGTCAGCCCAGCACCCACGAGCCAGCTTGTTCGCACCGCCTCACGGTAAGCGTTGGAAGGCCGCCTGCCCGCCACGCCACGGTCCGGCCACAACGGGCCTTCTTACTTTGCGGCGGTGACGACTTGTTGTGGAGGTTGTCGAGTCCGCCGCCGATGAGGAACATGCGTACCTGAGCAACATCGCCAGCATCGACAAGCCAGCGGGATCTGCGATCCCACGAGGTGCCGTAAGACGTCCGTCCGACGGCAGCCACCGCCGCCACGGCCTGCGAGTCCCGACGCCTGCAGGTGATCGCCGCAAGACTCACCCGCGAAAATGCCCCCGGTGACCCGGGCGGGCTTCATGTGAGAATGGGTTCCGCGACTCAACTCCTGATCGGCTACGCGCGAGTCTCCACCGTCAATCAGGATCTGGCATCCCAACGGGCCGGCCTTGCCGCGCGACAGGAGGTGGTTCGCCGAACGGACACCCGAACCGACACCGTGCGTCGAAGTGAGGCCGTCATCCGAAGTCCGCCTCGCGGTGGAATGGGGAGGTGATCTGGGTCGGGTGAGCCACTGCTGCGGTCGGGAACCGTGAGAGTGGCTTTGCTCTAGATGCCGATGAGGGACATGGCGCCGGCGGCGATCAGGCCAAGTTCGACCAGGATGACGAAGACCCGGTCGCTGACCTTGTTGACGATCTTTTTGCCCACCCAGGTGCCGAACAGGGTTGCGGGGGTGAGGGCGAGGCCGAAGACCACGACCTGTTGGGTGAGGAGCTGACCGGCGCCGTAGGCGCCGAGTTTGGTGAAATGCATGGTGAGGGCGCTGGCGGCCTCGGTGCCGATATACGCGGCGCGGGTGAGACCCGCGGCAAGGAAGAACGGGGCGGTGAGGGGCCCGACCGAGCCGAGGAGGGCAGATCCGAGCCCTGACGCGGCACCGATCCCGGCAAAGGCCGGATCCGGTGGTCGTTTGACGTGGGGTCGGAGATGTCGCCAGATCACGGTGGCGATCAAGAACACGCCCAAGAGCCGCTGCAACGGCGCGAGAGGGGCACGGGTAAGGAGCACCGCGCCGACGATCGCGGCGGGAACCGCACCGACGGCGAACCATCCGATCAACCGCCAGTGCAGGTCGTGGCGGTTGAACCAGACTCGGGCACCGTTGCTGAACAACTGCGTGATGGTCAACATCGGAACCGCGAGCCGCAGCCCGAACATGACGGTGAACACGGGCAGCAACAGCACACCGCCGCCGAACCCGGCGCGGACAGCACGGCCAGACCGAACGCGGCCAGCGAGGCGAGCAGCAGATTCACCCAAAGGTCGCCGAGCATCGTCACTCATCGTGGCAGGACTGCTTGGTGGCACCGGGGACCAGCAGACCTGGCGCCGAAATTTGCTGGCGTCGCGCGGGGCGGGGGATCAAGACCGGTTGGCGACGATGCCGCGGCGGACGGCGCTGGTCACCCATACGGGCACTGGTCGGGTCGGCCGTCTTACCCGGTAACGGCACCTGCTCAGGGTGTCCAGTGGACTGGTCCAGCTCGGAGGGGTGGATCGTCGAACGTCCGTATCGGTGGCAGGTGGGTCGGACGTGGTTTGGGGGTGGGTGAGGATCGCGGGGTGGTCTGCTGGTCATAGGCGATACGGCGGGCGGGGTCGCGGAGGACCGTGTAGGCGGTGAGGACGTGCTGGAGCGCCGCATCGGAGGTTACGTCGCGGGAGGTGTCGGCGGGGGTGCGGGTGTCGGGATGGTAGCGGCGCAGCAGGGTTCGGTAGGCGGCGCTGATCTGGGCCTGGGTGGCGTCGCGGGCCAGCCCCAAGATGGCGTACGGGTCGATCGGTTGGGTCCTCATGATCGGGATGGGGTTGGTGGTCGTGGTCCCGGCCACGGTCGGGCCGGGACCACGATAGGAGGGGACCGTCTCGTCCGGCCCGCCAAAACAGGGTGCGCGGGCGGCGCGGGCGTCACTGGTTGCAGGTCAGACGCCGACGGGTGGAACGGGCGGGCGGGACGAAGGGTCACTGTGGATTGAGTCCGTTCCTGGCGATCACCTGCCTTTCTCCTCTTTGTCGGTCTTCTCGTGGTCCTCGACGGGCGGTGAGCGTTGCCGCGCCGACCCGTCCACGCGTGGTCGCCGCCGGGGTCCAGGCGCTTGGGTCGCCGTTGCTCGGTGTCGGCGTTTCCCGCCGGGGTCCGACTCGCCGAGGACGCGTCGGTGCGGCAGGTTCGGTGGCGAGCCTGGCCACGCCGCGGCGATGATCGCGTCGAATTCCGCCCGCAGCAACTCCTCATCGGCCAGCAGCAGATCGAGGAACGGCTGCTGGGTGCTGGGAGTGTCATCGACACTGCCGGGATGGGTCTGCGACATCACCGTCACCCCGGCGGTCAGGCGTTGATGGCCTGCTGGTCGCTACTGTCGCGGGTGATGGAGATCTTGCGGGGCTTGGCCTGCTCCGCCACCGGGATCCTCAAGGTGAGCACGCCGCCGTCATAGCTGGCAGCGATTCGCTCGGTGTCGAGGTTGTCGCCCAGGATCAGCTGACGGCTGAACACCCCCCGGGGCCGTTCGGCCGCAATCAGTTCGGCGTCGCTGGCGCGGGCCGGGCGTTCGGCCTTGACCGTGACCACGTTTCGCTCGACATCCAGATCGATCGAGTCCGCGTCGACGCCGGGCAGGTCGAACTCGACCTGGAACGAGTCACCGTCGCGCCAGGCGTCCATCGGCATCACCGACGGCCGGGCGAGCGTGCCATCGGTACCGAACACCTGCTGGGTGAGTCGGTCCAGTTCACGGAAAGGGTCAGTGCGCATCAGCATCGTTTCCACCTCCGTCTGTTGTTGTTGATGCTCCGGGTAGGCCACCAGTCGCCCATTGCGATCTGTGGCATGCGCTATAGGTTTTTTATAGCAACAGTGGGATGCTGAGGCAAGAGGAGACGAGAGAAAATTGTGGTGAAGGCAGGTGTGCGGTGACCGATGCGTCCCGACCCGATCCGCAGCGGGGTGTGTACGGCATCTCGGTTGCCGCGGAGCTGGTCGGTACGGGGGTGCAGAACCTGCGGGCCTATGAGGCTCGCGGACTGCTCGTGCCCGCCCGCACCGACGGCGGGACCCGCCGCTACAGCGCCGACGACCTCGACCGGCTCCGCCGCATCGGCGACCTCCTCGACGCCGGGCTGAACCTCGCCGGCATCAGCATGGTCCTCGACCTAGAAACGCAGAACAGCGAACTACGAGCAGAGAAGGAGCAGCACGAAGGCTGAACGGTCGAAACATGGCCTGCATGGACGCGATTGACCGAAAGATCCTTGCTGGGCTGCAGGCTGACGGACCGCTGACGCTCACCGAGCTGGCCGATCGTGTCGGGCTATCCAGGTCGCCGTGCCACCGCCGCCTCCACTCCCTGGAACAGTCCGGCGAAACAGTCCGAGGTGATCACCGGCTACCACGCCCGGCTCGACGCCACCCACGTCGGGCTCACGTTCGACGCGATCTGCGCGTGGAAGGCTGGCAGGTCTGTTCGCGGCAGCCGGCGTCTCACGCAGGCCCCCAGGACCGACATCGCTGGGGAGTGTCACCGGATGGTTGGTCGCCCGCACACCTGTCCGTCGACGGGGTTCGCCCGGCCCCCTCGGCGGCAGTGACAGCACCATCGCGTCGGCCTGCCGGCCGTCGCACCAGGCGAACCCGTCGACGTTCAGGTCGGCCATCGCCGAGTCGACCAGGCCACGGGCCTGCAGCAGGCCGAGGTGGGAGGGTGCGGAGCAGGTGACCCGGACCGACGGGATCACCCCGGCCGACTGGTGCCGCAGGTCGTAGAGGACCTGATGGCCGGCGTCGGCTTGTTCCTGGTCCTCGCCGGTGCTGATCTTCCCCTCGTCCCGGGCCACCCTGGTCAAGGTGTTGAGCAGCTGGTCGGCCATCTGCTTCTGCGACTCGCGCCGGTTCAGCAGCCGCCAGGACGCGGTGACGGTGCGGATCACCGACGGGGATCCGGTGTCGAACACCTGCGCCACCGCCGGCAGCATCCACCGCGACGAGACCCGGTCCGCCGGCCACCCGTAGGCGGCGACGTGTCCGGTGGCGTGGTACCAGAGCACGTCCCGGCCCCAGTCCGGCACCTGCAAGGCTTCGGGCAGCGGCCGTGGGTAGCCGACGAACCCGTCCCGGGCCGACCTGATCCCGGTCAGGTCGTCGATGCCGCGGCTCGGTATGTACAGGTGCCGGATCAGCGCGCCGAGCCGGCGTGGGCCGAGTCCTTGGACGACCTGGAACCCGGCGCCGTTCAACAGGTCGGCGACCTCGCCGACCTGGTGGTGGATGGCGTGGCAGATCGTGTCCCGGTCGGTGGCGCCGCGGTGCTCGTCGGCCCACCGGTAGATCGCGGCCTCCGGGATCCGGATCGTGGCGAACATGCGGTAGCTGTCGGAGACCCGGTCCAGGTTCGTCATCCGCTGCTCGATGTTGTCGCCCAACATCGTCGCCTCCAGACCGTCGGCGCGCATCTGACGGACCTTCGCCTTGTAGGCGGCCGGCAGACCCGGCTGCGCCCGGGTCATCAACGAGATCTCATCGACCGGGCAGCGGGCCTCGGCGAGCCGGTTCAACATGCGTTCCAGCTCGTTGTCTTCGCGCCGGGTCGCCGCCAGCGACCGCAGCCCGTCGCCGCGGCCCTCGATCTCCACGGTGGCGGTGAAGTAGGCACTCTTCATGCCGGTCGTGGAGTGCCGGATCACCGCCTGCTCCGGCGTGTCGTCGGACGCGGCGACGCCGAGGATCAGGATGTCGCCGACCGGCCGCGGGAACGGGGTGTCCTCGGTCGGGGTGTATGCGTCGTGGCCGGTCAACGATCTGCGGGCCCGTTGGGTCAGCCGCAGCAGCCACGGGTCCCGGTCCATCCGCAACGGTTCCCGCATCGCCGCGTACAGGCCGAAACCGCCGACCGCGGCCACGCGATCACCCCCACATTTTCGGTTGGCGCCGCGGGTCGGTCAGCTGCCGCATCCAGGGACCTCGTCGACGTCTTGCAAGGGCCCAGGCCAGATCCCTACCGCCACGCCTCGGATGTCCGGCCGAGTCCGGTGAGGGTCGGGTGCGGACGGCAGTATGAGCCCTATTTCATCCCTCCGGTGCCGCGCGCCGCGCGTTTGACCTGGTCAGGGGCGGGTGGGTTGGCGGTCTGTAAATCTGCCGGCATCGCCTACGTTGGTTCGAACCCAACACCTGCCACACCAGCGGAAACAGCCCCTGACCAGGCTGTTCTCCCCTACCCCCGCCAGGGTGGGTGTACGGCCGGTGACCGGCTGGATCCGGGGTTCCGCGGCGGCCAGGTGGCCCGTCAGCTGCGGATCCGTTGAGCCACGGTTGATCGTGCGTTGGTCTCGGTTCGTCCGCCGAAGTATGAGCGTCGGTCCCGTACCGACCTTCGACTGTCCGTCAATGGTCGTCAGGTCATAGGTGCGTGGTCCCGGCGGCCGCTGATCGTCCGCGGCTCGATCTCAATGAACACCGGGCGCTTGTCCGCGGCCAACGGCACGAGGCCTTCGTCGTTCCAGAGCTCGATCAGGTCGTACGATTCGTGGATCTCGTGGGCGACGCCGCGCAGCCTACTCCGCGCCGATGTCGTCAATCTCGAAGGCGACGTTCGAGCGGTGGCGTATTGCGGCCAGCGCGCCGGACGGTGAGGTGCGACGACCTGGCCGAGGGCGAGCGGCCCAACCTCACCGCACGCTCCGGAAGCGGGCGGGTGTGCCGCACCCACGACACCTCATTCTCGTTCGGCAAGATGCTCCAAGGTCAGACCGAAGGTCCCATTCCGTTGACCGATGGTCCGGTGATGTCGGCAAGTTCGTCGTCATCGTTTTCGTCTACTCGACAATTACACGCGGTGCGGCTGACCCGGACAGTTCAGAGCTGAGGCCCCCGGGTCCCGTCGTCGGCGGCGAGAGCCGTGCCGATCGGGTGAAGGCGAATGTGGCGGCTTGGCGGCAACTGTTCCGGAGTGGAAGTGGAAAGCTGTCAGTGCCCCGAGTTACGCATCCGTCGGAGGCTCGGCTTCATCGCGGCCCTCCCCACCCGCGCCGCCCCAGTAGTCGGGCCGACAGCCAGGACCGAGCCAGCAGATCAGCCGTGAACTGCGTCAGGGCCTGGACAAGCCGTGGTCGTCCCTGAGAATGCTCGCCAGCCGGTAATCCAGACACCTCACGATCTCGGCCATCAGGTCGCCCACAACGGCAACCACCGAACCGTCGCGATGTCGCAACGCCACCCTGGCGAACACAGGCGAGGCCTCCTGCCCCGCCCTTCTGGAGCCTCAGCGCGAAGCGCTGAGGGTACGGATGAGCAACGCCGTCGCACATAATTGCCGGCTGCCCAACAGCTGCACAGCAAGCGCTATCCACCGAGTACAGGCACAAGGGGCCGGCAGTGACCCTGTCCTTCCGGCGTTGTGGTGAACCGGCTGCCGGCTGCGTACGTGTAGCTCGGAGTGGGCGCGTTTGCGGCGCCAGACAGGCGGCCTCGACGCGCTCGGAACGGAGGGATCCATGAATCGCGGGATGTCCCATCGCACGCGCTCGGCGTGCGGAAGCGGGTCACGAAGGCGGCGAATCGCGCGGTGGCGGGCGCCGCTGCTGGTTTCACTGGCTGCGGTGACCGGGCTGGTGGTCGGCGCGACTCCGGCCGCCGCGTCGCCATCGGCCTTGAGGCAGGTGAACCTCGTCTCCGATGTCTCGGGTGTGGCGCCGTTGACGGATCCGGATCTGGTCAACCCGTGGGGTCTGTCGGCGTCTCCAGGCACGGATCAGTCTCCGGGATCTCCGCTGTGGGTTTCGGACAACGGCACCGATCGAAGCACGTTGTACCAAGGGGCCACACCGACCACCGTGAGCAAGGCCGCGCTGGTGGTGCAAGTGACCTCCGGGGCGCCGACCGGACAGGTGTTCAACACCGACGCCAACGGGTTCGTCGTGCGGGACGCGGCCGGTCACTCCGGTCCGGCGAGATTCATCTTCGCCTCGGAGAACGGCGGGATCGACGGCTGGAATCCGGCCGTTGGCGCCACTGGTCCGGGCGCGTCGACCGTGACGGAGGTGGCAGTACGCAACGGAGCGAATGCGGTGTACAAGGGGCTGGCCATCGCCCAGGCGTCCGATGGGCACACATACCTCTATGCGGCCAACTTCCGGTCTGGACGGGTCGAGGCATACGACGACACCTTCACCCCGGTGCAGCTGCCCGGTGGACTGTTCGTGGATCCACGAATGCCTGCCCGCTATGCGCCGTTCAATGTGGAGGAGCTGGACGGGAAGCTCTACGTCACCTACGCCCGGCAGGACTCTGGGCTCAAGGATGACATGGCCGGGCGAGGGCACGGCTTCGTCGACGTCTTCACCAACGACGGCGCCTTGATCCGGCGGCTGGTGACGCGTGGACAGCTGGACTCTCCCTGGGGACTCGCACTGGCTCCGGCTGGTTTCGGCGGTTTCGGCGGGGCGCTGCTGGTCGGCAACTTCGGCAACGGCCACATCAACGCCTACGACCCGGTCCGCGGGGTATACCTGGGTCGGCTGCGCGGTGCCCATGGCAAGCCCATCGTGATCGACGGGCTGTGGGCCCTCCACTTCGGGAATGGAAACGCGGCCAAAGCTGCAGAACTGTTGTTCTCAGCCGGGCCGGACGACGAGACCCACGGGCTGCTCGGGAAGATCGTCAGCTCGCGCTGAGCCTCACAGCGCTCGGGCCACGGCGTGCACGGCTAGCGTGGTCAGCCGGGTGACGGGGGGCACCCGGCCGCCGGTCCGAGCCGCAGCGGCTCATCCATCGCGATGGCACCCTCACCAGTCTCGATCGACCAGTACGGTATGTGCGGCTCTCCCGGCGGCGGCATCAACGGCGGCCTCACCCAGCGTCAGGGACCAAGCCCGGAGAACGGTGCGCCGGTCAACGGCTGCAACGTCGTCGTCGGGGTCGACGGCAGCATCGACGACATGTTCGCCAAAGGACTGGAACTGGGCGCTACCGAGGCACTCCCACTTGCGGACATGGCGGGGGTCGGCCGCATCGGCTACCTCCTCGATCCCGACGGCAACGTGTTCGGGCTCATCTCAGCGGTGCTCTCCGAGCAGTACTAACGCGTGATGGGCGGCTGAACGGGCCACCGCCGCTCGGTTGGCTCTCTACCGCGGGTCTGCTTTCTCCCCGTAGCCGGCGCGCTGAACCACCGGCTGGAAGCCACGAATCGGCAGTTGACCCCGGGCCGTCTCGGGTGTCATCCCGGCTCATCTGGGGGTAACGTCACCACGTGCCCGGCTCAGTGGTTCGCAGAACCTACTTCATGTTGATGGTTGTCGAGATGGACCGCGCCGTGCGCTTCTACACCGACGCGTTCGCCGCATCGGTCTCATTGAACACCCCGTACTGGAGCGAGGTGGTCGTCGCCGGGGCGACCGTCGCGCTCCATCCGGGCCGGACAGGTGGTGACAGCGAGTGCGGGCTGGGCGTCGAGGTCGACGACCTCGAAGCGGCCTTGACGACCGCCGGGTCTCTTGGCGGCCGCGTTGTTGACCCGCCGCGCGATCGTCCCGGGGAGGGCATCCGCATTGCCCAGCTCGCCGACACGGAAGGCAACATCATCTCGGTTGCCGAGCACACCCGTTGACCGCAACACGGGCCGACGTCCGCGGCAGCCGGAGACCAGGATCCACATCGACTGCGCCGCTCATCGAGGCTGAGATCGGGCGCGGCTCGTGTGCGACCTGCGAGCTCGACAGCTGAGATGACCCAGGCTGAGCTCTGGATGGTCGGTGCCGAACGCTACTTCCTGCTTCTGGCCCGGCCCAGCTCAGGAAGTGCGTCGTCCTGCTCCCCGGTAACAACCTACCCAAACCACGAGAGCAGAAGATCATCCGGCTCCTGCGCAACATCGATGAGCCTTGGGAGAATCCGCGAGGGCGATTCCATTACCGAACTGCACCGAACCCGTCCCGATGTCGGACCCGGCCAGATCATTAGCACTGGGAAGCACACTTTCATCGGCCACGTCAGAACGGCCTGAACCATTGACTGTGGGCCCGAGGATGTGGATCGGGCGGTACGACAGCGCGCCACTGACGCGGGGACGCCGATGCCGCGGCCAGATGTGCCGCTTGGTCAGACCTCACAGATGATCTTCATGGTGCTTCCTCAACCGGCGAGCGGCAACCCCGTCGTTGCTTGCACCATAATGCAGCGACCAGGACCGCAAAGCGGAGAGGATTGGTGAGTGAGCCATCACTCGCGGGCGAATAAGCGTCGGGCAAAAGGACAGTTTGTGAGCGCTAGTTGATCATGAGCGCTTCACACGCGGAGCGAGGGGGTCGCGGGCCGCCCTGCGCGGGGTGCGGATCGCGGTCGACAAAGTGGCACCTGGTCGCGCTCGCCAACACCATGGTCACTCAGTTCCGGCAACCGTTACCCGGAACCCCGCACGGCCGTCGTGGACGACCGCCGACCCGATCTGGCTGAACCGGCGGATGCTGTTCCCGGTGCCGAGCACCTGTCTCCCAAGCAGTGGACGCGGTTCGCCTGGCACGGGCGTCGAGCAGCATCGGGCCTGGTCAGGGCTGATTTTGGTGGAGGTCTGTCAATGCGGCATCGCCTACGTAGGTTCGAACCCAACACCTGCCACCAGTTCAGAAATGGCCTCGGATCAGGGTTGGAAGCCGCAGCGGCCGAGTGGTGACCAGCAAGGCCAGATCAGCACTGGGAGAGGCGCAGTGTCGCGCCGATCGTCGACACCGGTCGGCCGATGCCTGTGCCTCATCATCGCGGCTTCGTTTAGCCTCCGGATGTGGATCACCTCGCGCGACGACCGTCACCGGCACAGGTCATAGCCGGCGCGTTCTGCTGGCTGTTGACCGCGGTCTGGTTCGTGTTGCAACCGGTCGTCGCCGGGGCGTGGCCGCGCCCCTATGACTACGTCACCGACCCGGTCAGCGACCTCGGGGCCGTCGGCTGCCGTACCGCCGCCGGCCGGGGCGGCCTGGCGACCCGCTACGTCTGCTCTGCCTGGCACCTCGGTTGGAACGCGACCTTCGTGGCTTGCGGCCTGTTGATCATCGTCGGCGCAGTGCTGCTCCGCGGCTGTTGGCCGCGGCGGGCGTTGACCAAGGCCGGGAACGTGCTGCTGGTGACCAGCGGAGCCGGGTTGATCATCGTCGGGTTGTTCCCCGAGGACGACGCGTTCTTGGTACACGCGGTGGCCGCCGTCGTGCAGATCCCGGCTCAGGGGGTCGCGCTGTTGTTGCTCGGGATCGGGCTGGTCAGTTCGCGCCGAGGGCTCGCGGTCTGGACGCTGGCCTGTGCGGCGATCGCGCTGGCCGGCACGGTGATCTTCTTCTCCCCGCTCAGCGGAGCGGTCGGCTACGGTCTGGCCGAGCGTCTCGCGCTGGCGCCGTTCATGGCCTGGCTGGTGGTCACCGGGGCAATGCTTCTCGGCTCGGAGCACCGCGGCCGGGACTGGGCACGATCGGGGCGGTAGTGGTGCGAGGATGAGGGTCACCAACGAAGGAGGCGGCCCGGACATGTTGCTACCAGCCCGCTCGAAGGTCCGGCGGAGATGAGCGATGCGAACCGTAGCGGCTCCTCGGGTCGACCGGTGACTCACACAACGACCGGTGGAACTCTGGAGGGAATGCTCGACGGCTTCGGATTCGGGCTTCTCCCGTCAGCGGCAGCGATCATCCTTCCCACGGTGTTCCCTGACGATCAGCAACCTCCAGCCCCCATGCGCCGAGCTGGTCGACGTTCGAGTCGGTACCTCGATCGTGTCGTCGGCTACGCCATCCGCCGAGGACGGGCTTGGTGGAATCACAACTCGGATACTCGACGGTATTGGTAGCCATCGTGTGTTGAGCAGACGGTTTCCAGTGAGGTTCCGGTTGTCGACCCGCGTTGAGGTTGTTGGGCGTCCGGCATGGCGCGTGTGCGATCGGGGCGCAGGCTGGGCCCAATTGGCCGGACGGGCTCAACGAGCATCGGGAGCGACGAGTCGATCGGTTACAACGCTGCTCTCCATCCATGCGGGTCCACCTCACCGGGAATCGCCTGGATCGCGAGCCACAGAACCAACGCGTCGTACCAGCGTCCCTCCGCGGGAGTAAGTGCTCGGACGGACTCGGATCCGGCGCGAAGTTGATGTCGGACAGCGACGGGTGTCGGTCGCCAGTCGGTGAACAACGTGCTCAGGTAGACGCTGGCGTAGGCGAGATCTCCGACCGGCTGTCTGACGGACACCTCGTCGAAGTCGAGCACGCCGACGATCGTGGACACACTCGTCAGGATGTTGGCCGCTCGAAAGTCGGTCGTGCGACCAGACTGCGACTCACGGCCGCAGTTGGTCAGCTCGACGAGCAACTGACCCAATCGAGACGTGCCTCGAGGCGCCAAACCGTGGTCCTCAACGGCCAACCAGCGCTGGATCACCTGCTGCGAGACCTCGATCCGGGACGTCGTCGGCAACCGCTGGTCGGCGTAGCCGCAGAAGCTCTTGGTGCAACTGGGCCAGACATGCGCCGGCTGCCCGGACGCCGGTTCGTCGGTCACGTCCAGCCAATCGCCGCTCAGTTCAGGTTGGACCACGATCGACAGGGGCCCGGTCGATCCCTCGACCGTGATCCGCTCCTCATCGGTCAGGGTGGGGATCGGTGCTGCGATCGGCAATCCCCGGCGAGCGAGGTGGGCGAGGAGTCGCGAGGACGCGGTCAGCGCGGAGAAGCGGCGCTCGTCACGTGACCACTTCACCACCCCCACGCCATGCGATGTGTCCGTCCAGACGATCGTTTCTGGCTGCTGATCACCATGCGACTGCAGTTGCGGACCGAGATGCCCCAGCTTTCGTCGAGTACCGAAGAGACCCAGTCACCAGAAGGCGGCATCAGCTACAGATCGGCAACGGCGGGAATCACTCGCTCGGCCATCATCTCCAATGTCCCTGGTGTGCTGACGCCGGCGAGAGCGCCGTGCGCAACCTCGATACCGAGATCGGCGAGCTCGTGCAGGTGCTCGATCGTCTGCTCGACGCGCTCGCCACGTGGACCGAGGTCGAAGCGCAGCTGGGCGGTCTTCTCGATCTCGCCGTAGTCCCGCCCGAGCCGCGCGCAGTGGTCGCGCAACACCTGAAGCTTGTGCGCCAGCTCCGGGGTGTCGAAGATGTTGCAGGCATCGGCGTACTGGGCCACCAGGCGCAGCGTCTTTCGCTCGCCGGCGCCGCCGACGAGAATCGGTGGGTGCGGCCGACTCAGCGCCTGGGGTGAGTTCAGCGTCCGTTCGAGCCGGTAGTGCTCGCCGACGTACGGGCCGTCGTCGTCGCTCCACATCTGGCTGCAGATCTGCAGCGCCTCCTCCAACCGCTCGAACCGCTCGGCGGTGGATGGGAAGAACAGGCCCAGTCCCCGGGACTCCTCCTCGTTCCAGGCAGCGCCGATGCCCAGCATCGCTCGCCCGCCGGAGAGGACGTCCAGCGTGGTGACCGCCTTCGCCAGGAGTCCGGGCTCGCGGTACACGACCGCCGTCACGACCGTCAGCAGCTTGACCCGTTCGGTCTTCGCAGCAAGGAAACCGAGCGTGGTGTAGGCCTCGAGCATCTCGTGCTCCGGCGGCCCCAAGTGCCCGATCTGCCAGAGGTGGTCCATCACGCTGACCCGGTCGTACCCGGCCTGCTCAGCCCGGACCGCAACGTCGCCCAATTGCTGCCGGAGAGCACGGGGGCCGCCGTCCCACGTGAAGTCCGAGATGTGCAGTCCCAACTTCATGCCCACTCCTCGTTCGTTGTCGAGTTGTTGCCGGGACGGCGCTGCCGCCTCGGAGAAGGTCAACGCGTCCATCCTCTCGCCCACCGCGAGCGGCGCAGGAGCCGCGGTCCCTCCTCGTACGCTCGCCCGGGATCCTGCCGACCGCGCACCTACAGTGGCTGGCATGGGGCGCCGCTGGCTGATCGTGGTGATCGCCGCGGCGGCCCTGGTCGCCGGCCCGCTGCTGGTCGAGGCCTGGCCGGCCGGGCGGTCCGACATCGACGCCGGCCGCTTGACTCAGCTGATCCAGGCGTCGGGCGATCGGGTCTGGTCCGGGCGGGTCACCAGTGTGGGGTCGTTGGACCTGCCGGAGAGCGACTCGTTCGCGAACCTGGGCGACCTGTTGGGCCAGCAGAACGATCTACGGGTCTGGTGGCGTTCCGGAACTGATTGGCGGATCGACCGGCTGCGCAGCACGGGGGAGACCGATCTCTACCGTTCGGCCGAGTCGACGGTGAGCTGGGTGTTCGAGTCCGAGACGGCCACGGTTGCGCCGATCTCGACGATCCGGCTGCCGGACGTGTCCGACCTGCTGCCACCGACCCTGGCCCGATCGGTCCTGGACGGCGCCCGACCGGAGGAGCTGAGCCGGCTGCCGGACCGGCGGATCGCGGGCATCGACGCGCCGGGGCTCCGACTGACCCCGGCCGGCGAACCCACGACCGTGAGCCACGTCGACATCTGGGCCGACCCGACCACAGGTCTGCCGCTGTCGGTGGAGCTCTCGGCGAACCGTACCGCCCGCCCCGTCGTCACTACCACCATGATCAGCGTCGACCAGACGGCCCCGGCGGAGAACGTCACCCGATTCGAGGCGCCCGAGGGCATCACGGTTCAGTACGACCAGTCGGTCGACGTCGCCGCCGCTGCCAACGCGTTGGCCTCGTTCGACCTGCCGAATACGCTCGCCGGTCTGCCGAGCCGAACAGGCACCGACGAGCGAGCGGTCGGTGTCTACGGCCGCGGACCAACCCTGCTGTTCGCCCTGCCGCTGCGAGCCGACGTCTCCCGCCCGCTGCGCCAACGCCTGCGCGCCACCGGCGCCGCCCGCAACACGTCGGTCGGCACGGTCACGCCGGTCGGCCCGGTCGGCCTTCTCGTCACGCCCGGCCGCCGCGACCCCAACCACCAGGGCGGCGGCATCCTGCTGGCCGGCACCGTGACCCCGGACGTCCTCGAACAGGCGGCCGCGCAACTGCTGGGTGGCGCGTGACCAGCCAGAACAGCCACCCAGGTGCGGTGGTCCGCACCCGCGCCCTGACCAAACGGTTCGGCCCGATCTGCGCTGTGGACGCCATCGACCTGACCGTCGCCGAGGGGGATGTGTACGGGTTCCTCGGGGCCAATGGCTCCGGCAAGACCACGACGGTCCGGATGCTGCTGGGGCTGGTCCTGCCCACGTCCGGCGAGGTCGAGGTGCTCGGCCGCCCGATGCCGCCTTCGCGACGTGACGTGCTGCCCCAGGTCGGTGCGCTGGTGGAGGGACCGGGCGCGTACCCCCATCTGTCCGGGCGGACCAACCTCGCCCTGCTCGACGCGAGCGGCGGCGGCCTCGGTCGCGCCAGCCGGCAGGGCCGGATCTCTGAGGTGCTGGATCAGGTCGGGCTCGACCCGTCCGACCGGCGGCCGACCCGGGCGTACTCGCTGGGCATGCGACAGCGGCTCGGTCTGGCCGCCGCCCTGCTGCGCGGGCCGCGGCTACTGATCTTGGACGAACCGACCAACGGCCTCGACCCGCAGGGCATCCAAGACATCCGCCTACTCCTGCTCGAGCTCAATCGGGGCGGCACCACGGTCTTCCTGTCCAGCCACCTGCTCGCGGAGGTGGAGCAGCTGTGCACCCGGGTCGGGGTGCTCGACCGCGGGCGGCTGGTGCTCCAGGAACGGATGGACGTCCTGCTCCGACCGGACGGCCTGGTCGTCGTGCGGACGACCGACTCGGGTCGAGCCGCGTCGCTGCTCGGCTCGGCGGTGGCGCTGGCCGACGGCGACCGGCTGCTGGTCCGCTCCGACGATCCGGCCGGGCTGAACAGGTACCTGGTGAGCGAGGGCGTACGCGTGACCGAGGTGGGCCCGCACCGTCGCGATCTCGAGCACGTCGTGCTGGAGGCGGTGCGGGCCGGGTGATCGTGGTCGAGTTGATCAAGATGGTCCGCAGTCCGCGGACCTGGCTCGTGATCGCGATGCTGGTCGCGCTGCCCACGATCGTGGCGGTGCTGTTGGCCGTCACCGACATCGGTCCTCGGCTCGGCGCCGGGCCGCCGTTCCTGTCCGCCGTGCTCACCGACGGCACGCTGTTCCCCCTGGCCGCGCTCGGGGTCGTGCTCCCGCTGCTGCTACCCATCGCGGTGGCCGTGCTCGGCGGCGACGCGATCGCCGGGGAGGCACAGACCGGCACGCTGCGCTACCTGCTGATCCGGCCGGTCGGGCGCGCCCAGCTGCTGATCGCCAAGCTGGTCACGGTCGTGGCGTTCGTGATCATGGCGGTGCTGGTGGTGGCGCTCGTCTCGTACGTCGAGGGCCGGCTGCTGCTCGGCAAGTCGAGCACGCCGGGCGGCACGGTCAGCGTCAGCGGCTCGACCCTGACCCCGGAGCAGCTGGCCGGCCGGACCGGCCTGGCCCTGGCGTACGTGATCATCTCGATGCTCGGCGTGGCCGCCATCGCGTTGTTCTTCTCCACCCTGACCAAGTCCCCGGTCGCGGCGGCGCTCGCCACGATCGGGGTGCTGATCGCCTCCGCCGTGCTGCTCGGGCTGGACGCCGCGTCGTCGCTGCAGCCGTTCCTGCTGACCCGCTACTGGCTGTCCTTCGTCGACCTGTTCCGGAACCCGATCCTGTGGGACAGCGTGCTCCGTGGGCTGCTGGTGCAGGTGAGCTATCTCCTGGTCTTCACACTGGCCGCCTGGGCGAATTTCAGCTCCAAGGACATCCTCGACTAGCCCATAGCGACGGGCATCGCGTCAACAATCGACACTCGTGGGCGGAGCCGGCGGTCCGGCGGAGAGCGTCGAGTCGAGGACGGCCAGAGTGACCGGGTCGGCGGTCAGCGCACCGTGGGTCGTGGTGGCGTTGGGGCAGAAGTCCTGCACCACGAGATTCAGCGCACCGTTCAGGGCGGCGGAGTCGACCGGCGTGACGACCCGATCCGTGGTGGAGCGGACGGTGATCCAGGCCGGGCCGGCCGGGGTCTCGTCGCCGGCGTTGAGCCTTCGGAGGAGGTCGCTACCGGGAACGAGCTGCTCGCAGGCGGCCGGACAGCCGCCCGCCAACTCGGCGCCGAGCTGGGCCTGGGTCGTGCCGTGCTGCGGTGAGCCGATGGTCAGGGCGCGCCGCGCCACTGCGGCGCCGCCGGAGCGGATCCACAGCCGTGCGACCACCCCCCCGGCGGAATAGCCGATCACGTCGACCGACGGCGCACCCGTTTGCTGGAGGACTGTCCGGGCGACATCGCCCAGGTGATCCGCCTGCGCCTGGAGGTCGCCGGTGCCGTCGCCGACCGGATCGACCACGACCGGATCGCGGCCCGCGGCACGGAGGCGGGCCGCCAGCGGTACGAGCGAGTCCAGACCGCCGCCGTACCCGGTCACCAGCAGCACCGGACCCGGTCGGTCCTGCGCCACCGGCGCGGTCGAGTCGACCGCCCGCACCACCACAACCACCACGCCGGCGATCACCAACGTCAGCACGAGCCCGAGCACACCCAGCACGAAGCGTCGTCGCTGGGGTGAGAGTGCATCGAGCACTGAGCCAGGGTAGTGGTCAGCCGGTCGTCACCCCGGGGATCGCTCGGTGCCACCCACGGCATCGATCGGTTCGGGGCTCGTCAGCGATCACCGACGGGCCGATCATGCTCACCCCTGAGCCGGAGGTCTGCGGCATCTCACCCGGTTCAGCTGCGCGCGGTGTGTGTAAGGCGGTGACGCAGAACGGCGGCCGGACAAGACGACGGCCTGGGTCTGGTTGGGTCGTCGCGTTCGAAAGCAGTGATCGGCCGGGAGACCAAGTCAGCCGTAAGCTGCTGAGCGTCGATTCCTGGAGTGATCGGATCTGATCTCCTGCCGACCGAGACGAAGGAGAACCGAATGGCCCGGATCGGCGTGATGACGACCGAGTTCGATGGAACGTCGCTGACCGATGTGGCGGCGCGTGCCGCGGAGCACAATCTCAGCTGTGTCCAGCTCCAGCTGGGCTCGGCGGTCCGCGACGTGGCGACCAGCGCCGCACTGCTCAGCGGTCTCGACGTCCTCGGCGAACACCTGACGGAGGATCTGGCGGAGAGGTGCTCTGCCGCGTTCGAAGCGAAGGGCATCGAGATCGCGGCCGTCGACGGGACCTACAACATGGTCCATCCTGACCCCAACCGGCGTGCCCGCAACCTGGAATATCTCCGAACCCTGATCGGACTCGCCTCGACGTTCGGTACGGACATCGTCACACTCTGCAGTGGGAGTCGCGCAGACGTGATGTGGCACCCGCACCCCGACAACAACTCCGACCAAGCCTGGCGTGACCTGGTCGATCAGATGCGCGTCGCGGCTGAGTCTGCCGAAGCGGCGGGCGTACGCCTGGCGTTCGAGCCGGAACACAACAACGTCGTCGACTCGGCACGACAGGCTCGCCGGCTGATCGACGAAGTCGGAAGTCCGTCGGTCAAGGTGCTGATGGACGGCGCGAACATCTTCCACGCAGGGGATCTGGAGCGGATGAGCAACCATCTCGCCGAGGCCTTCGACCTCGTCGGGGACGATGTCGTGCTTGCCCACGCCAAAGACCTCGACCACGACGGAGACGCCGGTGGTCGAGCCGCGGGCGAGGGTCGGCTGGACTACACGCTCTATCTGTCCCTGCTGGAGAAGCACGGCTTCGACGGCGCAATCATCCTGCACCAGCTGAAAGAGCTTGCCCCTGACCGGTTCGATCTCGCCTTCGAACACGTTCGTGATCATGCGCCGGCCGGATACCTACGCTGATCTGTCGGCAACCTCCCACCGCCGACAAGAGTCGCTGAAGGCGACCGGGATCGGCATCAGCGGAGCGGGCAATGTCGATGACCCTCCGCGCCACCGCCGGGTAGGACGGGCTATCGGGACGGTATGAGCACCGACACGTGCGGGATGACCTGCTGAGCCATGTACTGACAGGTTTTGTTTTGTCAGCCGGACGATGTCTACGGTCGAGGTTGTGGGTCACCGTGCAGCCGATCCCGGCGAGCGCCCGGGAGAAACGAGATCTCCGTGCCAGACGTATCCACGCTGACGTTGAACAACGGCGCCACCCTTCCCGCCCTCGGCCTCGTAGTGTTCCAGACGCCTCCGGACGAGACTCGAGCTGCCGTCATCTCGGCCCTGGAGGCGGGATACGGCACATCGACACCGCCGCCGCGTACGGCAACGAACGCCAGGTCGGCGAGGTGATTGCTGCGTCGGGTGTCTCCCGCGACGAGGTGTCCGTGGAGACCAAGATCTGGATCAGTGACTACGGCTACGACCACGCTGCACGGTTTCGAACGCCGAGCACGGCATCCTCACCCAGGCCTGGTCCCCGATCGGCGGGATCACCTTCTACCGCGACGGACAGCACACCAGCACCTGCAGGATCCGATCATCGGCGGTATCGCGACGCGGCACGGCAAGACGCCGGCCCAGGTGATGCTGCGCTGGGGTGTGCAGCAGGGGCGCTCGGTGATCCCGAAGTCGACCAAACCGCATCGGATCGCGGAGAACCTCGAGGTGTTCGACTTCGAGCTGAGCGTCGAGGGGCTGGCCGCGATCGACGGGCTCGGCACCGACCGCCGCGGTGGTCCGGAACCCGAAGCGATCACCCTGGAGAGCTTCGGCCGACCCATCCCGGAGAACTGATCCGACCGAGCGACACGAAGCACGATGCGCCGGACGGCGCGGACGAACGGAGGAGAAAGATGGAGAAGCGATACCTGGCCGGCCCGCAGATGCCCATCGAGGACGTCGCCGGCGCCGTACGGCAGCTGATCGAAGCCGGCAAGGTCGCTCGCTTACTTCGGCCTGTCGGAGGCCGGCGCCGACACGATCCGCCGGGCTCACGCCGTCCAGCCGGTCGCTGCCGTTCAGTCGGAGTACTCGATCTGGGCCCGCGACCCCGAAGCCGAGGTGCTTCCGGTGTGCGCGGAGCTCGGCATCGGGTTCGTGCCCTGGAGCCCACTGGGCCAGGGATTCCTCACCGGCACCCTGAGCAGCGAAGCGTCGTTCACCACCAAGGACATCCGCAGCCGGTTCCCCCGGTTCACCCCGGAGGCCATGGCTACGAACCAGCCGATCGTCGACCTGGTCGTCGAGATCGCCCAGCACAAGCGGGTCACCGCCGGCCAGGTCGCGCTGGCCTGGCTGCTCGCCAAGTCGCCATCCATCGTTCCGATCCCCGGCAGCCGCCGGCCCGAGCGGGTCACCGAGAATAGTCCCGGCCGATGACCCATCACCCGTACGCCGTCGCGCTCGAGGCCGACGTCGGCGACCGCGACGGCCTGCTGCGCGCGGCCGATCAGGTCCAGGCCCGGCCGATCTTGGGGCGTCGGACCGGGCCGGTTCGCGTCAGATGTTGCATCCCACCAGTTGACCGGCGTCGGCACACCGCACCTCTGAGGTTGCGACTCAGCGTGCCCGTTGCACGGAACGCTGTTGATCTCGATCTGCTGCGGCCCGGGTCGACGCCGCGCCGGAAGCTTCGCCGCGGTCACCGGCGGAATGCCGGCGGTGCTGTCGCTGGCGCCGATACTCGCGGCCGGTCAGCACGATCACGGCGATGTCGAAGACCGTGAGCACCGCCAGCCCGGCGGTCGGATGGTGGCTGAACTCGTAGCACTGGAAGAGCACGAATCCGACCAGGACGACGATCATCCACGGATACGCCCAGAGCTTGTTGCGGAGCAGCGCGACGACCAGGACGATCTTGACGATGCCGTGCGCGAGGAGGTACGCCGCACCGAACGCGAGACCGGAAACGCTCAGACGTTCAGTCTCGGACGTCGCCCAGGTCGAGACCGAGTCGGGCAGCAGCGATCCGAGCGTGGTGTTCGCCAGGACGCCGACCGCAGCCTCGACCTGCTCCGGACTGACCAACAGCAGGACCAGGCCGGCCAGTAGCTCGAGCAGTCCGTCCAGCCCTTTGAGTGTGATGCTGACGGCGAACAGGCGATCGAGACCGTCACGTGGCTGGAAGGTGATCAAGCGGTGGCTGGCAGTCGGGTCCATGCGTTCCTCATCGGTTCGGTGACGTCCCGCGGCCGGCACCGGATCTTGTCGGGGTACGGGTGTCGGCCACGAGACACGGACAGCATGCGTCGTTCTGGCTTAGCGGTCGCTGAGTCGATCGGCGCGGATCGCGACCCTCAGGCTCGCCACAGCTGCGTCGAATCGGTTGCGCCATGATGCTCAGCTCGGGACCCTGACCACGTAGCGTCCGGACTCGACGACAACGGGCCAGCTCGAGATCGTCGACAGCGTCGAGTCGTCGAGCGCACCCAGCGCCGTGTAGTGGTAGGACAGACACAGATCGCCGGACCGCAGATACCGCAGATACGTCGCCTGCCACCGCTCGTCTCGCACCCGCGGAGTCCATCGGCCCCGCTCGGCCGCGAATTGGTAGGAGTAACCGCCGAGATCGGCCACAAACGTGCACCCTCGATCGAGATCGCGGCTCAGCACGTTCAGCGCGATCAACGCGGTCGGATCGTCGGCCACGACGCAGGTCGCCGGCGGCTGCCGCGCGCTGATCGCGGTCCGCAACTCGAAGCTGGGGAACGGTCTGCCGAGGCGAAGTGTGAGCAGGGGCGCGGCGGCGATGGCCAGCGTCACGGCGACAAGACCGGTCGCGACGACCGTGGCCCACCGCCATCGGCGCCCGACCCGGTCGATGGCGACCCCGATGCCGGCCCCGAGCGCGACGGCGAGCGGGCCGGCGGCCAGGCCGGGATAGTGGAGGAACCAGGATGGTCCGGCCACCAACAAGACCGTGAGACTGGCGGTCAGCAACACGCAGAGCCGTGCCCGCGGCACCCAGGCGGCGGCGACGACGAGAACCGCGAGAACGATCAACAGAGCGGCGATCACCGGGAGACCCGGTCCCGCGAACCGGGCGTGCAGGCCGAGTCCGATGATCGCGGACAGGCGATGCCATGGATTCCCGGCGGTTCGATCTCTGTTGAGCTGGTAGACGACGATCATCTGCCACATCCGCCCGGGAGCTGCGGCGAAGAACGGAAGACAGACCGCCACGACAGCGCCGGCGGCGCCGAGCGCGATAGCGGCCGCGTCACGCCAGAGGCGGCGGACGACGTACCACGCCAGGACGGTGAAGATGGCGACGACTCCCCAGATCTTGAGCGTCGCCGAAAGCCCCAGCAACACGCCCGCGGCGGTCGCGGTCAGCCGCAACCTGCCGGGTGCACGAACGTCGCGATTGAGCAGCACAACGGCGCCCAGGACGCAGGTCTGAGCCGGTCCCTCCAAGAGAGGGGTCCACTCGATGTAGATCGCCGGAAAGGCTGTTGCGTAGAAGAGTGCTCCGATCAGGGCCGCGCGGAGACCGCTCGGCCGCAAGATGGCCGCGACCAGGAGCGTGTTGCAGACGCCCAGCAACATCCACCCGAGGCGGGCGGCGGCGAGCCCGGCCGCATCATGGCCGGCCATTCCGAACAGCCCGAATGGTGCGAGCAGGACGATAACGCCCGGTGGATGGAGGAACAGGAAGTCGCGATAAGGCAGTCGGCCGTGCAGCAGTGCCGTGCCCGCCGAGTAGTACACGCCGTCGTCGTAGTTGCCCAGTCCGGTCAGACCACCGCCACGGAGCAGGGGAACGAGTCTGGCGGCCATGGCCAGCGCGCCCAGTCCGATGGCGAGGAGGACCGACCGTCTCGATGGCCGAAGCTGGATGATCGCCGACATGGGCGTCACCGACCTCACCACCCATTCGGGCACATCGGGCACTCGGGCACATCGGGCGCTTCAGATCGAAACGCCCATGGCCAGGCGGTCAGAGTGGAGACTAGATCGTCGAGCCGGATGCGATCCAGCGTCAGCGTCCTGTCCTGCTCAGGCTCATCACAGGCATGAAGTGGGCGGCGGACTCGTTGGCCCGCAATGGACGATTCCGCTCCGGACGAAGTCGGCGCTCATCCGACCGCTGATCCTCCGGACGACATCGGAATCGGCGGGCTGCATCCAAACGCGGAGCCGGCAGCGCAACATGGGCAAACCCCCTCGAGCTTCAGGAGTCAGTATGGTCATCGTCCGCCGCGTGTTCGCGGCACTTGCGCTCCTCCTGCTCGGTGGTGGGGTGTTGCTGGCGGCGCCGGCGGCACAGGCCGCGGGCAAGGCCACCGTCTCGGTCCTGCATGCCATTCCGGGCGCCACCGTCGATGTCTACGCGAACGGCTCGTTGCTGCTGAAGAACTTCAAGCCAGGAACGCTGACAGCCCCGCAGATGTTGCCGGCGGGGACGTACGACCTCAAGGTCGTCAAGGCCGGTGCGGGTGCGAACGGAGCGGCGGTCGTCGAGGCCAAGGGCACCAAGGTGCCGGCGGGAGCGAACATCACTGTCGTGGCGCACCTGGACGCCAACGGGAAACCGGCTCTGACGCCGTACGTCAACGACGTCTCGATGGTGCCGGCGGGGAAGGCCCGAGTCGTGGTTCGCCATGATGCTGCGGCACCCGCGGTCGATGTCCGGGCCGGCGGCAAGCCGGTGTTCACGGGACTGACGAATCCGAACCAGGACTCGGCGGAGGTGGCCGCCGGCACGGTCAAGGCCGACGTGGTGCTGGCCGGCACGAGTAAGGTCGTGATCGGGCCCGGCTCGCTGAAGCTCCGCGAGGGCATGGTCACCATCGTGTACGCCTGGGGCTCGGCCGACGACAAGAATCTCGCTCTCGCGGTGCAGACGATCAGCGGAATGAGCAGCGCACCCGGTGGCGTGCCGGGCGGAACCGGCGGACAGGCGGCCGCTTCTGACCACACCCCGCTGTACGTCGGCCTGCTGATGCTCGCCGTCACCGGACTGGTGGTGTCCAGCTGGCAGCTGAGTCGTCGCAGAGGATCCGTCCCGGTCCGGTGATCGGTTCCCGGCGATATCGCGGCGGCCCGTTCTGGCGGGTCGCCGTGATCGCCTGCGCGCTCACCGCGATCTTCGCGGGCTGGCGGATCGGGGCCCATGAGACGGCCGATCCGCCGGATGTGGCGCAACTCTGGTCGCCGCCGAGCCCGTCCACATCGGCGGCAGGCGCGCGCACGCACCTGCCGCCGGCCGCGGATCGCGAGCAGCCACGATGGTCCGGCCGGCCGGTGGTGACGCCGACCAGCTCGGGCGCCGTACCGCGTCGACTGCAGATCCCGCGGCTCGGACTCACGATGCCGATCCAGCCCACCACTGTTGCCCAGGGACAGATGGCGCTGCCCGCGCATCCGTCCGAGATCGGCTGGTACTCCTACGGCCCGAGCCCGTTCGACGGTTCCGGAGCCGCTGTGCTGGCCGGGCATGTCGATTCTCGGCAGTACGGCGCCGGTCCACTCGCCGGCCTGCGGCTGCTGCGGCCGGGCGATGCGATCGTCGTGCTCGGCGAGGGGAAGCGGATTCAGTTCCGCATCGTCGCGGTTCAACTGGTCCGCAAGCAGAGCACGGCGCTGGCGGCCGCGTTCGACCGAAGCGGGCCGGCCCGTCTCGAGCTCATCACCTGCGGCGGAGAGTATCTGCCGACCGAAGGCGGATATCAACGGAATGTGGTGGTCAGTGCCGTCCCCCGATGACTTCGTGATCGAGCCGTGTCAAAGGCCCGAGTCCACCACCGGTCCTGACCAGGACGTGCTGGAGGATCTCGACGAGCGGTCCGGAGCTGTGTCGGCTCCGGAGGAAACGCTCGACCCTGAGTTCGCCGAGCAGTTCCGGCACGGTGATCCCCGGTCGCTGGAGATGATCTTCCACCGCTGGTCGCCGCTGGTCTATACGGTGGCCATCCGGGTGCTCGGCAACGCCGGCGACGCCGAGGACGTCACTCAGCAGGTCTTCGTCAGCGCCTGGCGTGGCCGGCTCGGCTATGACCCGGTGCGCGGCACCCTTCCCGGCTGGCTGATCGGCATCACCCGGCACCGGATCGCCGACCTGCAACGGATGCAGATCCGCGAGACCAGCCTCCGGAGGATGGCTCAGCAGGATGGCGCCGCTCCGGAGCCATCGGACACCGTCAGCGGTCTGGTCACCAGGCTGCTGATCGGTGAGGAGCTGCAGCGGCTTCCCCATCCCCGCGGGACGATCCTGCGACTGGCCTTCTGGGACGGTCTGAGCCACGCCCAGATCTCGCAGGAGCTGCAACTCCCCTTGGGGACCGTGAAAAGTCACGCCCGTCGCGGACTCCTTCAGCTCCGAACTCGGCTGGAGGAGGTGGGCACATGGTCCATCTGAGTACCGAGCGGCTGGCCGATCTGGCCATCGATCACAGCGAGGAGCTCCGCCGGGCAGAGCTCGACCATCTCGCGGGCTGCGCAAGCTGTCAGCGAGAACTCGATGCACTGCACCAGATCGTGCGTGCTGCGCGTGCGCCGGTCGAGGAGCTCCAGGTCCCACCCGAGCGGGTCTGGGTGGCGTCGCGGGCGGAGATCCAGGCGATGGACGGCGTGGCATCCCCGCCGGTCCAGCAGCTCGACCAGCGATCGCTGAGGGCCCGGCCGGTCCCTTCGCGGCGGTCGGTGCGGACTCGGCCTCGGAAGGGTCTGGCGATTCTGGTCGGCGCGGTCGCCCTGGTCGTCGGCCTGGCCCTCGGCGCCGTCGCTGCCGTCGCCCTCAGCGGTCAGCGAGCGGGCCAGTCGGAGCTGTTGGCCAGTGCCGAGCTCGTCGCGCTGCCCGGCAAGGTCGGTCACGGGACTGCGCGACTTGTGGTCGTGAGTGGCGTTCCGCAGGTGCAGGTGGAGCTGGCGGCCCCGACTCCCGGCGTCGACTACCGCGAGGTGTGGCTGCTCGACAGTGCGGACCACACCCGGATGTACTCACTCGGTGATCTCGACGACAGGGGGACCGGCACGTTCACCCTGCCGCCCGGTCTGGACGGCAGGCTCGGCGAGTTCACCGTCGTCGACGTCTCCGAGGAACCGTACGACGGCAACAGCGCCCATTCCGGCAACAGCGTCGTCCGCGGCTCGCTTCCTTGACGAGACGCCGGTCAGCCGACCGGCTTGTTGCGGTAGCGACCGACGATCTCGGGCGCGGCGGACTGCAGCCGGACCGGTGGCAGTCCCTTGGCCATCAGCTCGAGATCGTCGCAGACCATGTCGCCGATCGAGTGGAACGCCGCCGGAATGCCGCCGGCCCGGTGGGCGGACAAGATCACGTTGTCGAGACGCCGGAACGGATCGTCCGGGGGCAGCGGCTCCTCCGGCCAGACGTCGATCGCCGCCAGGAACCGGTCCTGCTCGAGCCGCTCGTACAGCGCCCGGTAGTCGACGACGCCGGCCCTGGAGACCAGGACGAGTCGGCAGCCCGGCCGGAGTAGGTCCAGCTTCGCGGCGTCGATGAAGTGCTGGTTCTCGGTCGTGACCGTCGCGAAGACGAAGACGAAGTCGCTACCGGTGAGGGTGTCGTCCAGCGTCGAGGGGATGACGCCCGCGTCGTCGAGGACGGCGGCGGGCAGCCAGGGATCGTACGCCCGGATCGTCGGCTCGAACGGAGCCAGCAGCTGCCGGACGGCGCGGCCCAGGTTGCCGAACCCGACGAAGCCGACCTTCGCCTTGCGGAGCAGGATCGCGTCGAGGTTGCTGTCCGCGGTGTACGCCTCGCCGCCGCGCCGCATCGCACGATCCTCGCGGCTGATGCCCCGGGCGAGATCGAGCGCCAGGCCCAGCGCGTACTCGGCGACGGCCTGGGAATAGGCCGAGCCGCAGCCGAGCACCCGGATCCCGCGGGCGAACGCGGTCGGGTAGTCGACGTTGGGGAAGAAGTTCCCCTCCACGTTGACGATCGCCCGGAGCGCGGCCGCCTCGTGCAGCACCTCGGCCGGCAGGTCCGGCTGTCCCACGATCGCGAACGCCGACGGCAGCGCCGCGGCGAACGCGCCGGGCGAATGATGATCTTCCAGGTCGACCACCGCGAAGTGCTCGTGGAGCCGACGCAGCGTCGCGGGTTCGAAGATGCGATCGCGGCGCTGCGGTGCCGGGCTGAGGATGACGACCGGACGGTCGGTGACAGGCATGGCTGCGGTGCCTTTCTGCGGATGGATCACCGAACAGTGTCCTCAGTCGCGGATCGTGCAGGCCCGGTAGGTATGGATCAGGGGCTTCCCCTGCGACCGATGCCTGAGGTGGACGGCATTCCACAACTGAGGGTCCCGGCTGATGATCGACCCGAGGATGGAGCGTCATCGAGTCCGCGTGCAGCCGACAGATCCGGCCGCAACCCAGCAGCCCTGCTCGCAGGACGCCCAGCAGTTGTTCTCAGAAATAGACGCGGATTCACGAGACCGGTCTAGTGTGGGTTCTGCGAGTTTGTCAGGTCAAGACGGGCGCCCAACTCGTTCGAGGAGGTTCGGTGCCGAGTGGTCATCGGGCGGGAACCGGTCCCACGATGCGTGATGTCGTCCGCGAGGCCGGGGTATCCAAGGCGCTGGTCTCGATCGTCTTCCGGGGCGCCGCCGGGGCCGGTCCGGAAAGCCGTGACCGGGTGGTCCGCGGCTCCTCTCGACGAGTCGATCAAAGCTAGACCGGTCTAGCCCCTGCCAGGCCGTCGAACCGAGTCCGAACAGGTCGGGGGTGAGAAATCCCCCGGCCGCTGGGATAGTGCTCGGCAACATCCACGCCGACCGGCCGGTCGGTCACGATCGCGGGAGGTCGCATGTCGCCGGAGGGCTACGGCGTCGGCTCGCGGGTGACGCAGCAGGACGTGGCGCAGCGGGCCCAGGTGTCCAGGGCGCTGGTGTCGATCGTGATGCGCGGCGCCGAGGGAGCGAGCGCGGAAGCGACCGCGCGCATCCTCGCCGCGGCCGAGGAGCTCGGCTATCGCCCCGATGCGCGGGCACGGGCGCTGGCCGGCCAGCGCTCACGGGTGATCGGCGTGATGTTCGGGGTCGCGGTGGGGAACTTCCACTTCGATCTGCTGGACGGCATCTATGCGGCGGCGGAGGAGTCCGGCCAGAGCCTGCTCGTCGCCCCGCTGACGAAGCTGCGCGACGAGGTGAAGGCGGCGGAAACGCTGCAGGACTTCGGGTTCGACGGCCTGATCATGCTCACCCAGACGATCCGGCCGCTGCTGGCCGGACAGGTGCCGGTGGTGGTGGTCGGCTGGCACGTCGACGATCCGTCGGTCGACGTGATCCGTACGTCGGACGATCAGGGAATCGCCGCCGCGGTCGACCACCTGACCGGGCTCGGCCATCGCCGGATCGCCCACATCGACGGTGGCGAGACGTCGATCTCCACGTCGCGGCGCAACGCCTACGTCGCCTCGATGACCCGCCACGGCCTCGCCGATCAGGTCAGGATCTTCGGCGGCGGCCAGTCGATGATCGACGGCCAGCGTGCTGCGCGTCGGCTGCTGGACTCGGGCGATCTGCCGACGGCGATCGTCGCCTACAACGACGACACGGCGGTGGCGGCGATCGGTGAATTGATGCAGCACGGTGTGGACGTGCCGGGCCAGCGTGTCGGTGACCGGCTTCGACGACGGGGACGTATCGGCGATGTCGCCGGTTCCGTTGACGACGGTGCCTCAACATCCCGCCGAGCTGGGCCGGCTGGCCGTCCGCAGGATCCTCGACCGCGTCACCCAGCGCCGAGTCGAGCAACGAGAGATCGTGCTGCCCGCCGATCGGCTGACCATCCGGTCCAGCACCGCGCCGCCGCGCGACCTGGCCGCCCGGGACGATCCGATCGGGCTGGACGAAACTTAGGCACAATGTCTTGACATACCACCCGAGCGCTGATTAGATCGTCGTAGTTTGTCGCGCGCTAGTGAGGCAGCTCACAGTCTGAGCCGGCCGCGGCCACCACCTCGTACCCGTCGGGGACTGCTCCGACACGAAAGGACCAACGATGATCCGTCGTCGATTCCGAGCCGTTGCGGTCGGTTCGGCCCTGGCCGCAACGCTCGTCGTCGCTCTGTCCGCCTGCAGCGGCGGTGGCGCGCAGCCCTCGACCACCAGCAGTGGCGGCGGCGGCGGCGGCAACTCCGGTTACACCTTCGCGATGGTGACCCACGAGACGCCCGGCGACACGTTCTGGGACAAGATCCGGGCCGGCGCGCAGCAGGCGGCCAAGGACACCGGGTCTACCCTGAAGTACTCCAACGACCCCGACGCGGCCAAGCAGGCGACGCTGATCCAGAACGCCGTGGACTCCAAGGTCGACGGCATCGCCACCACGTTGGCCACGCCTGATGCCTTGAAGGGCTCGGTTCAGACCGCCAAGGCCGCCGGCATCCCGGTCGTGGCCTTCAACTCCGGCATCGACCAGTACAAGGACGTCGGCGCCCTGATGTACTTCGGCTCCGACGAGAACCTGGCCGGCACCACCGCCGGCAAGCGCATCGCAGCCGAGGGCGCCAAGCATCCGCTCTGCGTGATCCAGGCTCAGGGTTCGGTCGCCCTCGAGGCGCGCTGTGCGGGCGTCAAGGCCGGCGTCCCCGGAACCGAGAACATCCAGGTGAACGGTGCTGACGACTCCGCGGTGGTGTCCACGCTGCAGGCCAAGCTGAGCCAGGACAAGAGCATCGACTACATCGTCACGCTCGGTGCGCCGATCGCGCTCGACGCACTGAAGGCAACGAGTCAGGCCGGCAGCTCGGCCAAGCTGATCACCTTCGATCTGAACGCCGACGCGGCGCAGGCCATCGCCGACGGCAAGATCGAGTTCTCGATCGACCAGCAGCCGTACGTCCAGGGCTACATGGCGATCACGTCGCTCTATCTGTACAAGAAGAACGGCAACGACATCGGTGGCGGCGGTCCGGTCCTGACCGGTCCGTCGTTCGTCGACAAGACGAACATCGACACCATCCTTCCCTTCGCCAAGGCCGGCACCCGCTAGCCACTCCCGCACGTCCACGCCGGTGTCGGGCGCCGAATAATTCGGTCGCCCGGCACCACGTACAGCATCGGAGCTGAGATGAGTCAAACAACACAGTCGCCGACGAGTCCGACGGCAGCCCCGGCCGAGGCATCGAACCGGGTGAAGTTGGGCTGGTCGAACCGGCTTCTGGCGCCGCCCGGAGATCGGCGCCCTGGTGGCGGCGATCGTGATCTTCGTGTTCTTCTTGATCGTGGCGCCGGCGTTCCGGTCGCCCGCGTCGTTCTTCACCATCCTCTATCAATCGTCCACGATCGGGATCGTCGCGGTCGCCGTCGGCATGTTGATGATCGGCGGCGAGTTCGATCTGTCGTCCGGAGTCATCGTGACCACGGCCGGTCTGTGCAACGCCTTGTTCTGCTACTACCTCGGGATCAACCTCATCGTGGGGGCGATCGTCTCGCTGGTGTTCTGTCTCTGCATCGGGTTCCTGAACGGCTATCTGGTGGTCCGGACCGGGATCCCGTCGTTCCTGATCACCTTGGGCACGTTCTTCATCCTGCAGGGCGCGAACCTCGGCATCACCAAGCTCGTCACCGGATCGGTCTCCAGCCCGAACATCGACCAGATGGACGGCTACAACGTCCTGGACGCGATTTTCGCGTCCAGCTTCAAGATCGGCGGCGTGACCGTCGAGATCACGGTGATCTGGTGGTTCGCCTTCGTCGCGTTGTCGGCCTGGATCCTGCAACGTACCCGGATCGGGAACTGGATCTTCGCCGTCGGGGGCAACCAGGCCTCCGCCCGGGCGGTCGGCGTCCCGGACCGCCGGGTCAAGATCGGCCTGTTCATGAGCGTGTCGTTCCTGGGCTGGTTCATCGGCATGCACACCCTGTACAAGTTCGACACCCTGCAGGCCGGCAACGGGGTCGGCAACGAGTTCCTCTACATCATCGCCGCGGTCGTCGGTGGCACCCTGCTCACCGGTGGCTACGGCAACGCGATCGGTGTCGCGCTCGGCGCGTTCATCTTCGGTATGACGAGTCTCGGCATCGTCTACGCCGGTTGGGACCCGAACTGGTTCAAGGCCTTCCTCGGCGTCATGCTGCTGCTCGCGGTGATGGTGAACCTGTACATCAAGAAACTGTCCACCACCCGGAAGGTCGGCTGAGACGATGAGTGACACACTCCAGGAGCACGCCGACCCGAGCCTGCACAAGGGCGAGTCGCTGATCGAGATGGTCGACGTGGGCAAGACCTACGGCGCGATCCGCGCGTTGAAGGGCATCAACCTGACCGTGAACGCCGGCGAGGTCACCTGTGTCCTCGGCGACAACGGGGCCGGCAAGTCGACCCTGATCAAGATCATGGCCGGCCTGCACCCGCACAACGAGGGCGTGGTGAAGGTGGACGGCAACGAGGTCCACTTCGGCTCCCCCCGCGACTCCCTCAGCCACGGCATCGCCACCGTCTACCAGGACCTCGCCGTCGTCTCGCTGATGGAGGTCTGGCGGAACTTCTTCCTCGGCTCGGAGATGACCGGATCCAAGTTCGCCCTGTCAGGGTTGAAGATCCGCGACATGAAACGGATCGCCGACGAAGAGCTCCGCAAGATGGGCATCGTGGTCAAGGACATCGACCAGCCGATCGGCACCCTGTCCGGCGGCCAGCGGCAGTGCGTGGCGATCGCCCGCGCCGTCTACTTCGGCGCCCGGGTGCTGATCCTCGACGAGCCGACCGCCGCCCTCGGCGTGAAGCAGTCCGGGGTGGTGCTGAAGTACACCGCCGCCGCCCGCGACGCCGGCCTCGGCGTGGTGTTCATCACCCACAACCCGCACCACGCCTACCTGGTCGGCAACCACTTCATCATCCTCAAGCTCGGCCAGGCCGTGCTGGACAAGAAGCGGTCCGACGTCGGCCTGGACGAGCTCACTCGTCAGATGGCCGGCGGCGACGAGCTGACCGAACTGTCCCACGAGCTGCAGCGCTGAGGAGAACGATCCGATGAGTGACCTCAGGGTGGCCGTCCTCGGCCTCGGCCTGATGGGTTCGTTCCACACCGAGTTGCTGTCGACCGCGGTCCGCGGCGCGCGGATCACGGTGGTGAACGACTTCGTCGCGTCCAAGGCGGAGGAGGTGGCGGCTCGGATCGGGGCCCGGGTGGTGGCCGATCCGTTGGCCGCGATCGCCGATCCGGACGTGGATGCGGTGCTGCTCGCCACGCCGGGCAGTACCCATGCCGAGCAGGTGAACGCGTGTCTGGACGCCGGCAAGCCGGTGTTGTGCGAGAAGCCGTTGACCACCGACATCGCCTCGGCGTACGCGATCGTGGAGAAGGAACGGGCTCTCGGCCGGCAGCTGATCCAGGTCGGGTTCATGCGCCGCTTCGACAGCGAGTACGCCGCGCTGAAGCAGCTGATCACGTCCGGCGGGTTGGGCAATCCGTTGATGGTGCACTGCACGCACCGCAACCCGAGCGTGCCGGAGCATTTCAACTCCGAGTTCATGATCAGGGACTCGGTGGTGCACGAGGTGGACGTGGCCCGGTTCCTGCTCGGCGAGGAGCTGGTCTCGGTTCAGGTGATCAAGGGAGTGGCCTCCTCGGCCGCCCCGGCCGGCACCAACGACCCGATGCTCGTGGTGTTCGAGACCGAGTCCGGCCGGATCGTGACCGATGAGATCTATGTCCGGACCGGAGTCGCGTACGAGGTGCGGACCGAGGTGGTCGGGGAGTCCGGCAGCGCGCTGATCGGACTCGATCAGAATCTGCAGGTGAAGTCGACCGACGGCCGCTGGGGTGGGGCGATCACGCCCGGATTCGTGGAGCGGTTCGGCGACGCGTACCGGATCGAGCTGCAGCGCTGGGTCGACGCAGCCGCTCGAGGTGGCATCGACGGACCGGGCGCCTGGGACGGCTACGCCGCGGTCGCGGTCTGCGAGGCCGGCGTGAAGGCGGTCCGCACCGGACGGAAGGAGCGCGTCCAGATCGCCGGTCTGGCGCAACCCGAGCCGGAGCCCGAACCGGTGCCGGACATCCACGCCCCGGATCTGATCGGAGACCGGCCGTGAGGTTGGCGCTCGACCCGCAGATGTACTTCGCCGGCCACACCGTGTACGAGTTGCCCGACATCGTCGCTCGGCTCGGCTACGAGTGGATGGAGCTCTCGCCGAAGGCGGACTTCGTGCCGTTCTTCAAATATCCGCGGATCGATGACACGGGGGTCCGGAAGCTGAAGAAGGTCACCGCCGACGCGGGCGTGCAGATCGCGTCGGTGCTGCCGGTGCTGCGCTGGTCGGGTCCGGACGAGGATCAGCGGCAGGCCGCCGTACGGGCCTGGAAGCGGGCGATCCAGATCACCGTCGACCTCGGCGTGGACGTGATGAACTCCGAGTTCAACGGTCGGCCGGAGGCGGCCGAGCACGCGGAGGCGCAGTTCATGAGGTCGATGGACGAGCTGCTGCCGATCTTCGAGACCGAAGGCGTCCAGCTGATCCTGGAACCGCACCCGGACGACTTCATCGAGGACGGGATCGAAGCCGTCGAGCTGATCCGCGGGCTGAACCGCGACTGGCTCGGCTTCCTCTACTGCACGCCGCACGCCTTCCACCAGGGACACAGTCCGACCGAGATCATCGAGCGGGCGGCCGAGAAGGTGCGCTACGTCCATCTCGCCGACGCCTGGAACCATCTGACGTCGAACGGACTGCGCTACATCTCCAACCCGCCGGGCAACACCGCTCGGGTGCATCAGCACATGGAGATGGGGATGGGCGAGGTGCCCTACGACGAGGTCTTCGCCGCACTCGCCTCGGTCGGCTTCGACGGCACCATCTCCAGCTGCGTGTTCGGCTGGGACGAGGACGCCGACGCCGTCAACACCCGGCAGCGCGACAAGGCCCAGGCACTGATCGACAAGCACTTCGGCTGATCCGCACCGGTCGCACGCCGGCAACTGCGCAAGGCCCTGACCCGCCGCAAAGTTCGTATCGCACGTTCGTCGTGCACGAGGAGGATGTCCGAGATGAGTGTCGCCGTTGCGCACCAGCACTCCCCGACGGGGAGGATCGCGCTGACCGAGGGAGCGCGAGAGGCCGCTCTCCGCTCCACCGAGCTGGTGGTGATCAACATCGTCGAGGCGCTGGACCTCGATTCGGAGGAGGCGTTGCGAGCCGGTCTGACCGACGAGGTCCAGGCCGTTCTGGACGAGACCGGGCTGTCCGACGTGAGGTGGCGATTGCGGCTGGGCGCCGAGGACCAGGAGGTGGCCGCCGCCATCATCGCGGCGGCGCAGGAGGAGAACGCGTCGCTGCTGGTGATCGGTGCCCGGAAGCGATCCCCGCTCGGCAAGTTCCTGATCGGCAGCGCGACCCAGACCATCATCCTCGACGCGCCGATGCCGGTGCTGGTCGTCAAGGTGGCCTGACCGACACGCTGCCGGTCGGTCCGGCGGGCCATCGGCGGCGGTCGCCTACCCTGTTCGCGTCGGATGGTCGTCGTCACCGTGTCCGACCCGAGACGAACAGGGACGAGCGGATGAGCGACGTAGCGCCGGGCCGCGGCCGGCGGGTCACGCTGAGCGATGTGGCGCGGCAGGCCGAGGTCTCGCCGGCTCTGGTCTCGATCGTCATGCGCAACGCGCCGGGGGCGAGCGAGACGACCCGGGCCAGGGTGCTGGCGGTGGCCGGCGAGCTCGGCTATCGACCGGACGCCCGGGCCCGGTCGCTGGCCGGCCTGCGATCGAGGATGGTCGGGGTGATGTTCGGGGTCGGCTTCGGCTCGTTCCACTTCGACCTCCTGGAGGGGCTGTACGACGCGGCCGAGGAACGCGGAGTGAGTCTGATCCTGACTCCCGTCACCCGACACCGGGACGAGGCGCGGGCGGCGGAATCGCTGCACGACTTCGGCTTCGACGGTTTGATCATGCTCGGTCCACCGACCGCGCAGCCGGTGCTCGCCGGTCGGGTGCCGATCGTGGTGGTGGGCTGGCACGTCGACGATCCGCGGGTCGACGTGGTCCGGACCTCCGACGATTCCGGGATGGAGCTGGCGGTCGATCACCTGGCCACGCTCGGGCATCGCCGGATCGCCCACATCGACGGCGGCGACACGGTGATCTCGCACGCTCGGCGTGCCGGCTATCTGCAGGCGATGCGGGGACACGGCCTGGCCGAGGAGATCCGGGTGATCGCGGGTGGGGAGTCCCAGCGTGACGGGCATGTCGCGGCCCGCGAGCTGATCGAGTCCACCGAGGAGCTGCCGAGCGCGGTGATCACGTTCAACGACGACGTCGCGGTGGCGGCGGCCGGACTGCTCATCCAGCACGGCATCGCCGTACCGGAGCGGATGTCGATCATCGGCTGGGATGACAGCGAGCTGGCGGCGATCTCTTCGATCGGGCTGACCAGCCTGGTCCAGCGACCCATCGAGCTCGGCACGCTGGCCCTGCAGCGCATCGCGGAACGGATCGAGCAGACCCGGGTCGTCGAGCGCGAGGTGGTGTTGCCGCCCGAGCTGCACGTCCGGGCGACGACGGCGCCGCCGTACCGATTGTCTTGACAAAGAATCGAGGATCGACCCTAGGCTTCTATAGCGCTCTAGTAGAGCCCTCTAGTGACAGCCGCCACACCTGGAAAGGTTCCATCGATGACCCTTGGCATCGCCGTGATCGGCGCCGGAATGGCCGGGCGGGCCCATGCTGCCGCCTACCGACAGGCGCCGACGCTGTACGAGTCGATCCTCCCGCCGCTGCGCTTCGTATCGATCGCGGACGTCAGCGCCGACCTCGGCTCGCTGGCCGCTCGCCGGTTCGGCTACGAGCGCAACGACACGTCCTGGCAGGCGTTGGCCGAGGACCCCGACGTCGATGTGGTGAGCGTGGTGGTCGCCAACCGATTGCACCGGGAGATGGTCGAGGGGCTGCTCGCGGCCGGCAAGCACGTGCTCTGCGAGAAGCCGCTGAGCGACACGCTCGCCGACGCGCGGGCGATGGTCGGCGCCGCGGACGCCGCGAGCACCGTGGCCAGAGTCGGTTTCACCTTCCGGCGGGCGCCGGGCATCGCCGCGCTGCGCGAACTCGTCACGTCCGGCCGGCTCGGCTCCGTGCTGCACGTCGACGTCCGGTACTGGTGCGACTATGCCGCGGATCCGAACGGGCCGATCAGCTGGCGCTACCAGGGTGGCCCCGGATCGGGCGCGTTGGCCGACATCGGCAGCCATGCGGCGTATCTGGCCGAGTTCATGGCCGGTGACATCGAGCAGGTCAGCGGCGGCCGGTTCACCACCGCGATCACCCGGCGGCCGGTGCCGCTCGGCACGGTTGTCGGTCACGGCGTTGTCGAGGTCGGGGACGAGACCGAGCCGGTCGAGAACGACGATTACGCGAGCTTCTCGGCGAGCTTCGCCGACAGCGCAGCGGTCGGTGTGGTCCAGGTGTCACGGGTCGCGGCCGGTCATCCCAACGGGCTGGCGATCGAGGTGTTCGGCGATCGGGGGGCGGCGAGCTGGGAGCAGGAGCGGCCCGCCGAGTTCCAGCTGATGTTGAACGAGGGGCCGGCCGGGTCACGCGGCTTCCGCCGGGTGATCATCGGCCCCGACCATCCGTACGTCGCGGGCGGCCTGCCGATGGACGCGCCCGGGGTGGGCCTCGGCCAGAACGACGGGTTCGTCTACCAGGCCCGGGCGTTCCTGGAGGAGGTCGCGGGGATCGACGAGGCTCGGTCGCTGCCTCGCTGCGCGAGCTTCGCCGAGGGTGTCCACAACCTGGAGATCCTCGCTGCGGTTGCCGAATCGGCCGCCGCAGCTGGTGTCGGCGTCACCGTACCTGCGCAGCGCGCTGCCGAGCTGGAAGGAGCCGGGCGATGAAGTTCGGTGTCTACAACGCGATCCTGCACGACCGTCCGCTGCCGGAGGCGATCGAGGTCGTCGCCGGGCTCGGGCTCGACCGGGATCGAGCTCAACTCCGGCGGATTCCTGCCCGCGACGCACCTCCCGACGTTCGACGACATCCTGGTCTCCGACACCGCCCGGGACGATTTCCTCGGCCTGTTCGAGGGCAGCGGAGTGGAGATCGCCGGGCTGAACTGCAACGGCAACCCGCTGCACCCGGACCCGGCGATCGGCGACCGCCACGCCGAGGACGTACGCCGGAGCATCAGGCTCGCGAACCGGCTCGGCCAGACCCGGGTGGTCACCATGTCCGGGCTGCCGGGTGGCGAACCGGGAGCGACGCGGCCGAACTGGATCGTGAACGCCTGGAACTCGGCCGCGCTGGACGTGCTCGACCATCAGTGGCAGGTGGCCGAGACGTTCTGGCGGGAGATCGACCGGGAGGCTGCCGAGCTCGGCGTGAAGGTCGCGCTCGAGCTGCACCCGCAGAATCTCGTCTTCAATCCGGCCGGGATCCGCGAGCTGGTGGAGCGCACCGGCGCGACGCAGATCGGAGTCGAGCTGGACGCGTCGCACCTGTTCTGGCAGCAGATGGATCCGGTGGCCGTGGTCCAGGATCTCGGCCCGCTGGTCGTCCATGCCGCGGCCAAGGACGTACGGGTCAATCCGGCGGCCGCCGTCTACGGCGTGCTGGACAACCGGTTCCGCCGGCTCGCGCCGGACGAGCCGCGGACCAACCTCGGCGGCGACGAGTGGGCCAACGAGTGGCCGAAGGACGCCGCCTGGGACTTCGTCGCGCTGGGCCGGGGCCACGACGCGGTCTACTGGTCAACCTGGATCTCCGCCTTGTATGCGGTCGATCCGGAGATGTGGGTGAACATCGAGCACGAGGACACCAGCCTGGGGCGGATCGAGGGGCTCGAGGTGGCGACGGGCGTGCTGTTCGACGCTGCTCGGCGGGCCGGCGTCAGCTGAATCCTTCGAGATTGACGGCGAGCTTGGGACGGTACGGTGTCTGCCGACGGCGCGGCGCGGTGGGGCGTCGTGTCGTGATCACCGGAGGAACCCGATGAGCTTCGAGAGATCATGCGTGGTCACCGGCGCGGCCGCCGGGATCGGCCGGGCGATCGTCGCACGGCTCGAAGGCAGCGGTTGGTACGTCGTCGGTGTCGATCTCGCGGATGCGCCGGACGCGGCGGAACGACCCGGCTACCACCACGTCTCGGGTGACGTCGCCCAGCCCGAGACGAGCCGGATCGCCGCGGAGATCGCCGATGCTCGAGCCCCACTCTCGGGCTGGGTCAACAACGCCGGCATCGAGATTCCCGAACCGGCCGATCGGGTGACCGTCGACGCCGCCCGCCGCCAGGTCGACGTGAATCTGATGGGCACCGTCTGGGGCTGCGCCGAGGCGGTCCGTCGGATGACGGCGCATGGGCGCGGCGGAGCCGTGGTGAACCTGAGCTCGATCCAGGCCGATCAGACCATGCCTGGCGCCTTCGTCTATGCGGCGACCAAGGCCGCCGTCGCAGCCTTGGCACGGCAGTTGGCCGTCGAATACGCGCGGGCCGGGATCCGCGCCAACTCCGTGTGTCCGGGCGCGATCCTCACGCCGTTGAATGCGGGCTTCTTCGCCGCATCCGCCGACCCGGACGCGGCCCGCGAACACGAGTCGTGGCTGTCACCGATGGGCCGGATGGGGAGGGCGGATGAGGTCGCGGCAGCGGTCGAGTGGTTGCTCTCCGAGGACGCCTCGTTCGTCACCGGGGCATCGCTTGCCATCGACGGTGGCGCGGCGGCCTGGCTGACCAGCCAGCCGCCGCGCATCGTGGGAGCGTAGCCCGTGTCCGTACCGCTTGGACCGACGTGAGCGACATCCTGGTCACCGGTGCGTCGGAGAAGGGAGGTAGGCGGTGCGAGCCGCGTACTACGACAGTCAGGGTGCCGCCGCTGAGGTGCTCCGAGTCGGCGAGCTGCCCGAGCCGACGGCCGGGCCGGGGGAGGTCCGGGTTCGGCTGCACTACTCGGGGATCAATCCCGGTGACACGAAGAAGCGGACCGGCTACTTCGGATCGGCGATGGCGTATCCCCGGGTGATCCCGCACAGCGACGGATCCGGGGTCGTCGACCAGGTCGGCCCAGGGGTCGACCCCGGTCGGGTCGGCCAACGGGTCTGGGTCTACAACGCTCAGTCCTACCGAGCCTTCGGTACGGCGGCGGAGTACACCGCCGTACCGGATGCCTGTGCGGTGCCGCTGCCGGACGGGGTCGACGATCTGCTCGGCGCCTGTCTCGGGATCCCTGGGATCACTGCGCATCGGGCCGTCTTCGCGGACGGACCTGTCCGCGGCCGGGTGGTTCTTGTTCACGGAGTGCTGGGCGCGGTCGGTTCTTTAGCCGCCCAGCTCGCCCGATGGGGCGGCGCCACCGTGATCGGTACGGTCCGCCGGGCGCCCGATCTCGCAGGAGCTGAGCAGGCCGATCGCCGAGTGTGCGGTGGCTTTGGACGACCCGGGCGCCGAAGCGGCGATCCGGACGTACGCCCGTGGCGGCGTCGACCGGATCGTCGAAGTCGCGTTCTCCGACAATGTCGCGCTGGATGCCCGGATCGCGGCGAACGGGGCGGTGATTGCGGCCTACGCGACCCGCGATCCGAGACCTGAGCTGGACTTCTGGCCGATGCTCTTCGACAACCTCACCATCCGGTTGATCGGGAGCGACGACTTCCCGCCCGAGGCGAAGCTGAGCGCGGCTACCGATCTGACGAGCGCGGCCAGCGAGGGCGCCTTGACGGTGCGGATCGCCGAACCGATGCCGCTCGACGAGATCGCCGCGGCACACGACCGGGTCGATGCCGACAACCGCCATCGCATCGTGCTCGCGGTAGGACACTGATCCGGTCCAGTGGATCCGCGCTCACCGACGGAACCGCGCACTCGGCCCCGACTGCTGCCGCGGTGTCGGCGTGTCGCCCTCAGAATCGGACATTGATGATGCTGGCGGCCGGCCGACCTCCTCTTTGCTTACCGCCGGGACACCTGGCGCACCGGCGCCGGCGCGCCAGGTGAGCCGAGGGTGCGCCAAGTGGTGGAGCGCGGACGCCGGAGGGCGGAGCAGCGGCTCCAGCGAAGGAGCTACCGCGCCTCGCCGGCCCGGCGCAGGATCGCACGGGCCCGTTCGAGCACCGGCCGGTCGACCATCTGGTCGTCGACCCGAGCGGCGGACTCACCGGCCGCGGCGATCCGGTGGGCCCAGGCGATCTCGTCCGCGGTCGGCGCGAAACCGGCGCGGACCGGTGCGAGCTGGGCCGGATGGATGCACAGCCGGCCCCCGAAGCCCAGAGCCCGGGCCTCGCGTGAGGTCTGCTCGATCCGGTCGGTGTCGCGGAGCTCGGTCGCCGGAGACTCCAATGGCGCCGGCAGTCCCGCCGCCCGGGAAGCGAGAACCACCTGTGCCCGGGCGACCTGACCGGTCAGCGCGTCGACGTCGGAGCCGACGTCGAGCGCGAGATCCAGCGCGCCGAAGGCCAGTCGGGTGACGCCCGGCACGCTCGCCAGCTGGTACGCCCGCACGACGCCGAGCGCGGACTCGACGATTGGCAGCACGGCCAGCTGCCGGCCGAGCGACCCGGTCAGTTCGGCCAGCGCGCCGGGATCGCCGGCCTTCGGCACGACCACCCCCAGAACGCCGTGGCCAGGACGGGTGACCAGGTCGGCAAGGGCGTCCCGGTCGGTGCGGCCGAGACCGCCGGACGGGTCGTTCACCCTGACCAGCGCCCGCAGCCGGGCACCGTCGGCCAACGCGCCCAACGCCGCGTCGCGAGCCCGGTCCTTGTCGGTGGGCGCGACCGCGTCCTCCAGGTCGATGATCACCAGATCGGCCCCGCTGGCCGCGGCCTTGGCGTATCGGTCGGGCCGGTCGCCGGGCACGAACAGTGCAGTCACCGCGTCGGCGACGAGCTCCCGCGGCGGACGTGCCGCGTGGGCCGCGATCATGGGTCGTCCATGACCGGCGGCAGGCTGGATTCGTCCGGTCGTACGGCTACGGCGGCCGGCAGACAGCCGCGCCGATAGACCATGAATGTCCGGCGGAAGCTGATCACCACCACCCCGTCAGCGTTGTAGCCCTCGGTCGCCACGGTCACCACACCGACCGACGGCCGCGACGCGGACGGACGAACCGCCAGCACCTTCGAGCGGGAGTAGATCGTGTCGCCCTCGAAGACCGGGGCCGGCAGCCGGACCTCGTCCCAGCCGAGGTTGGCGTACACGTTCATCGACAGGTCGATCGTCGACTGGCCGGTGACCAGGGCGAGCGTGAGTGCCGAGTTGACCAGCACCCGGCCGAACTCGGTGCCGGTCGCGAACGCCTTGTCGACATGCACCTTGGCCACGTTCTGGGTCATCAGGGTGAAGGACTGGTTGTCCGCCTCGGTCACCGTCTTGCCGAACGGGTGGTAGTAGACATCGCCTGGAACGAAGTCCTCGAACAGCCGTCCGGTCCAGGTGCCGTCGGAGCTGGGGCGGTCGGTCACGATGCGAATCCTCGGGTCGGTGCGGTCGGTGCGATCGGTGCGGCAGGTATGCGGCCCGGTCGTGCGTCCGGAGTCGTACCCAGAGCCAACCACGATCGGCGAGCCGGGGACAGCTCCACCGGCGCTCCGGGGTCGAGATCAGAGCGCCCGTGGCGCAGAGATGAGGTGAGGAGGATCGCTGGGCCGCCAGCACGGCGAGGTATCGAGCACAGACGGCGCGCATCCGTCCGCGCCGGCCGACGGGTTCTGGTTCAACCTCCCAGGCTGTCGATGGCGGCCATGTCATCGTCGGTCAGCTCGACCCGCGCACCGGCAGCGTTTGCCTTGATCCGCTCGCGCCGGGCCGACTTCGGGATCACGACGAAGCCGTGGGCCAGGTGCCACGCCACAATCACCTGGGCGGTGGTGGCGTCGTGCGCTTCGGCGATCCGGGTCAAGGTCGGGTCGGCGAGGTTGCTGGCCTTGAACGGGCTGTAGCCCTCGAGGACGACGCCGCGTTCGGTCAGTCCAGTGGCGATGGTGGCGTCGTAGATACCCGGACTCCATCGAATCTGGTTCACCGCCGGGGTGACACCTGTCGCGGCGGTGAGCTCGTCGATCTGCGTGAGCGAGTAGTTACTGACCCCGATGTTGGTGGCCAAGCCGTCTTGCCGGGCTTTGATGACCTCGGTCCACACCTCGGGAGAGGCCTGCTCGTTCGGCGGCCAGTGCACCAGCCACAGGTCGACATGATCGACGCCGAGCTTGGTCAGGCTTTCCTCGATGGTCTGGCGCTCCCGCCCCGCGTGTTCGGGCGGGAGCTTGGTGGTGATGAAGATGGCATCGCGGTCCACTCCGGAGTCGGCCAGCGCAGAGCCGATCCCGGACTCGTTGCCGTAACCGGTGGCGGTGTCGATGTGACGGTAGCCGAGCTCCAACGCCGTCGTGGTGGCCTGTGCTGCGTCCGCGTCTTCGATCTGCCAGGTTCCGAAGCCAAGCAGCGGCATCCGATGCCCACCGAGAGGGACGGTGGGTTCGGTGTAGTCGATGGAGGTCACGAGGTCACCATGCTTTCTGCGGATGTCTGATGGGCGTTGATCGAAGGCACTCTGCGCTTAGCGCAGAACTCGGAGGGGGCACGCCAGGACACGGTTTTCATCGCGATCGTGACGTGTCGTCGCGCCAGCTGTGGGTTGCTGTCCAACCGAACAAGGTCTGCATCTTCGTGCAGTCGAACGCCGATCTCGGATCCTGGTAGTCGTCGGCGAAGCGGTCGTAGCCGTCGTAGAACTCGGCCATCAGTTCCCGCAGCCCCCGCTGCGCGCGGGTGTCTGAGGCCGCGATCAGGCAGACCTCGTGGCCTCGGCTGGTTCCTTCCAGGGCTGCGAGGTAGGCGGTGCCGACGTCGCGGGCGTCGATGTAGCTCCAGAAGTTGCCCTTGGTGAGTGTCGGGTCGTCCCACTCGGTCTGGAACTTTTCGTAGCCGTCGGGCGGGATGACGTTGTTGATGCGTAGGCCCACCCAGGCCGTGTCGGGATAGCGCACCGCCAGCGAGTCTGCGATGACTTCGCTGATGTACTTGCTCAACGCGTACGCGTTGGGGGACGGATGACGCTCGGTCTCGTCGAACGGGATCTGTCGCGGTACGGTCCCCTCGGTCAACAGGCCGGTGGCCATCTCACTCGAGGCGTACACGACCCGCGACAGCCCGAGATCACCCGCTGCCTGCATGATGTGGTACGCGCTCAGCACGTTGTTCTCGAACACATCGATCTGGGCCTGCCCACTGGGCGCCGGGTTCGCGGCGAGGTGGCAGAGTCCGTCCGGGCGGTACTGGAACAGCGCGTCATAGACCTTGCCTGCGTCGGAGAGCTCGACCCGGCAGAAGTCACCGGGGAGGGACAGGTCCGGTCGGTCGACGACGTCGAAGTTGACGACGTCGTGGCCCGCGTCCGCCAGGAGGCGAACGACCCACTGGCCGGCTTTACCCGATCCTCCGGTCACTACGACTCGCATCGAGAGTTACTCCCGTCCTTGGTCTACAGATCAGATTGAGCGTGCTGTCGACGGCCCGACCGCACGAGCCTCGTCAAGGCCGAACACGGTGCCCCGTTGAGCGGCAGGCTCCTGCTCCTACCGTGAAAGCAGGGCGATCGCGAACTGCGCGACGATGATCGCCTCAGGCGGGCACCGAGCGCGGTAACACCGATCCGACTACCACGCGTAGTCCTCCGGAGCCGTCTTGCGACCAGGGAACAGTTCATCCAGCCGGTGCAGCTCCTCGTCTCCGAGGACGAGGTCGACAGCGGGCAGAGCACTGTCGAGCTGCTCGCGCGTCCGCGGCCCGATGATCGGGGCCGTGACAGCGGGCCGGCTCAGCAACCAACCCAGACCCAAGGTGGCGGGCTCGGTACCTATGTCGGCGGCGAGCTTCTCGTATCCCTCGATCGCGTCGCGGTGCGCGGCCAGGCTCTCCGCGGCCCGTCCTTCCAACCGACGTACGCCCGTTTCAGTCTTCTTGATCGCCCCGCCGAGCAGACCACCGTGCAGCGGCGACCACGGGATGATTCCGAGACCGTAGTGCTGCGCGGCGGGCGCCACTTCCAACTCGATCTCGCGGACCAGCAGATTGTAGAGAGACTGCTCCGAGACCAGGCCCATCAGGTGGCGGCGGGCGGCCGCTGCCTGAGCGTCGGCGATGTGCCAGCCGGCGAAGTTGCTGCTGCCGCAGTAGAGTATCTTGCCGGCCTGCACGGCCACCTCGATCGCCTGCCAGATCTCGTCCCAGGGCGTGTTCCGATCGATGTGGTGGAACTGGTACAAGTCGATGTAGTCGGTCTGGAGCCTGCCGCAGGCTCGCATCCAGGGCTCGCCGGATGTTCAGGGCCGACAGCTTGCCGCTGTTCGGCCAGTCGTCCATATCGCCGTAGAGCTTGGTCGCGAGGACGGTCCGCTCCCGCCGTCCGCCGCCGCCGGCGAACCAGTTTCCGAGGATCGTCTCCGTCTCCCCAGGCTCGGTGCCGTAGCGGTTGGCGGTGTCGAAGAAATTGATGCCTGCCTCGTGGGCGGCGTCCATGATGGTGTGGGCGTCTGCGGGCGACGTCTGCGGTCCGAAGTTCATCGTGCCGAGGCAGAGCCGCGACACCTGCAGTCCGGTGCGGCCGAGAGAGGTGTATTCCATCTGTGAACCTTTCGTATTGCCTGTACGGTCACTATCCAGGTGCCCCCATCCCGACCTCTCCAAACGCTACGGGTTTCCCGCCGGCGACGGTTGACGCGGCAGCGATCGCTGTCCTGCCGGAGCAACCTGGTGGTGCGCGGTCACCGGGACCGGTGAATGGGTGGTGGTCGGATGGCCTGGATTCCGGGGCTCGGGATATGACCACAGTCCGGCGCCGGGTCTTGATCTGGTCGGGAAGAGTGGAACTGAGGAGTGGAACTGTTGGGCCGGTCAGGAGGGGGTCACCATGGTGTCGTGGGTTGACCAGGTGGTGTGGTGGCAGGTCTATCCGCTGGGTTTCGTCGGCGCGGAGAAGGAGCTGGCTGCGTTCCGGGGTGCGGTGAACCGGCTGGCGGGTCTGCAGGGATGGCTCGATCATCTGATCTCGTGGGGTGGCAACGGTCTGCTGCTCGGCCCGATCTTCACCTCCAGCAGCCACGGCTACGACACGGTCGACTACTTCCAGATCGATCCGCGTCTGGGTGACGACGCCGACTTCGACGCCCTGGTCACCGCGTGCCGGCAGCGGGGTGTGCGGCTGCTGCTCGACGGTGTCTTCAACCACGCCGGCCGCGACTTCCCGCCGGTGGCGCAGGCCTTGGCCGAAGGCCCGGGATCAGCGGCCGAAGACTGGGTGGCCCGGCTCTACGACACCGCCGGGGAGATCACGGCCGACTACTTCGAGGGCCACGACACCCTCATCACTCTCAACCACGACTCGCCGCAGGTGCAGGACCATGTGCGTCAGGTGATGCTGCACTGGTTACGTCGCGGCATCGACGGCTGGCGGCTCGATGCCGCATACGCGGTCCCGCCGACATTCTGGGCCGCGGTACTCCCGGCGGTGCGCGCTGAGTTCCCGAACGCCTGGTTTGTCGGCGAAATGATCCACGGGGACTACATCGACTACGTGAAGACATCCGGTCTCGACTCGGTCACGGAGTACGAGCTGTGGTGGGCCATCTGGTCATCCATCGACAGCGTCGACTTCCACCAGCTGCAGTGGACACTCGGCCGCCACGCGACGTTCGTCGATCACTTCCTACCGCTGACATTCCTGGGAAATCACGACGTGACCCGGCTCGCCAGTCAGATCGGAGACGCGCGGCACCGTTCGCACGCGGTGGCGCTGCTCAGTTTTCTGCCAGGGGTGCCCAGTGTCTACTACGGCGACGAGTTCGGCCTGGAGGCTGTCAAAGAGGACCGCCCCAGCGGTGACGACGCCGTCCGGCCACAGATGCCTGACCAACGGTGGCTGTTCACCCACTCACATCCCGAAGTGGAGCAGACCTACCGGCGAATGATCGCGCTACGCCGCCGCCACCCGTGGCTCGTCGACGCCATCATCGACACCGAACAGGTCGAGAATGCCCGAATCGTCATCCGGTCCCGGGCCAGGCACGGCCAGGAGACGCTGTCGTTGACCCTCAACTTGTCAGACGCGGTGTTGCCCCTCGCCGACGGCGCCCACGTGTTGGAGGCCGAGCCCGCTGTCGAAGCCGGGGCCGTCGGTCCACACGGCTGGGCCGTCGTCGCCGGTTAGACCTTCCAGGCATCAACCGATCGAGGTGCCGGGCTCGAGCGATTCTGGGCTGAGGGCTGACGCTCGCCTGACGCCGTACCGAGATCCGTCGACCAGGTGTCGAGATCGCCGTGACGATCCGCCGTTCCGGGGCGTCTGTACGGATGAAGACATCCGCACCACAGAAGGAGACAGCAATGTCAGAGAGCACCCTGCCGGCCACCGGCTCCGAGCGCCAGGTCCAGCAGTCGGTCGCCCAGTCCCAGGCCGCCCCGCCGAAGCGCCTGGACGCGCTGCACACCGAGCGCGGCGACACCACGATCGCCGATCAGGTGGTCGCCAAGCTGGCCGGCATCGCCGCCCGTGAGGTCCCCGGCGTCTGGGCCATGGGCAACGCGGCCCGCCGCGTGTTCAACAACCTCACCGAGCGGATCCCCGGCTCCCAGACGAATGTCTCCGGCGGCGTCAGCGTGGAGAAGGGCGAGCGCCAGGCGGCCGTCGACGTGTCGATCGTGATCGACTACGGCGCTGCGGTGATCGAGGTCAGCGAGGCGATCCGGCGCAACATCATCAACTCGGTCGAGTCGCTCACCGGACTCGAGGTCCTCGAGGTCAACGTGAACATCACCGACGTCCACCTGCCCGGGGAAGACACCGACAGCACCGTTGTCGTCCAGCCGTCCGACCGGTTGGAGTGAGTGACGTGTCGTTGTCGCAGACCGGACTCCTGGTCGGGCTGGTGCTCGGGATCGTCGCCGTGTTCGGTGGATTCGGCGCCTTCCTGATCGTCCTCGTCCTCGGCGCCATCGGACTCGTCATCGGCCGCGTGCTGGACGGCAAGCTGGACCTCCGCGCGGTGGTGGGCACCCGTACGGACCGCCGATGACTGCGGATCTCGCGCTCCCCGACCCGGGCAGTACGTCGGTCGATCCGGCCCACCGCGGCCGGGTGTCGCTCGACGACCGGGTGGTGGAGAAGATCGCCGGCCAGGCGGCCAGCGAGGTCGCCACGGCCGGCGGACACAGCGGCGGTTTCCTGGGGATCGGTGGGGAGGCGGATCTCGCCACCCGGCCCGAGGTGAGCGTCACGACGAGCGGTCGGACCGTGGTCCTCTCGCTCCGGTTGGGCCTCGCCTACCCGGCGTCGATCCGCGAATCCACCGAGGCCGTCCGGCGGCACGTGGCGTCCCGGGTCGAAGCACTGACCGGGCTCGCCGTCCGCCGCCTTGACATCGACGTCGCCTGGCTCGACCGGGGCACGGCCCTGCAACCGGCCACCGGACGAAGGAAGCTGGAATGAGTCGCTCCGACGGACGCTCGCGTGCCCTGCAGACGCGGCCGAGCCGCTCCGTGCCGGCGGCGATCGCCGCCGTCGTGGTGATCGCGCTGGGGGTCGGACTCGCCTGGCCGTTCCTCCAGCTCGCCATCACCGGGAGCGCACCGGCCTGGGCGAACAGTGCGGCGGGCTGGCTCGCCCAGCGCAGCTGGGCGGACGGCTGGACGGTGACCGTGATCGTCCTGGTCGCGGTCCTCGGGCTGATCATGATCATCGCGGCCGCGGTGCCCGGCAGGACTCGCACCTACCAGCTCGAGGCGGCCGAGCAGGTCGCCGACCCGGGGCCGGCGCTCGCCACCGACATCGTGATCTCGCGGCGCGGTCTGGCGAGGCTGGCCACCGCGCAGGCCCATCGGGTGCCCGGTGTGGAGACCGCCAGCGCGGCGGTGGACGGGTCCCGGGTCCGGATGGAGCTCACCACCTACGTTCCGAACGAGTCGGCGGTCGCCGACCAGGTCCGTGAGCTGGTCGGGCAGACTTTCGCCGCGGCCGGGCTGCGCCCGGCACCGCGGGTGAGCGTGTCCGCCGTCCGGGCGCCCGGGGTCGCATGATGATCAACACCGACGACCACCGAGGAGGACGACTATGCGTCAGCATGCCGGGCGGGTGAACAGAGGCTGGCTGGTCGTGCTCGGGCTCGTGCTGATGATCGCGGCCGCCCTGGGTGTGTTGCTGGCCACCGGGCGCTTCGCCGAGGCCGGTCGAGACGTCGGGCTGGACCTACCGCCGGTCGCCGGCACGGATCCGGTGCTGAGTGGGCTGGACGCTACCTCGACAGTGGTAGCGGTCGGCTTCGCGGTCGCCGGCGTCGTGCTCGCCGTCCTCGGCCTGCTCTGGCTGATCGCCCAGCTGCCGCGGAAGAACGAAGCGGCGCCGTACCGGTTCGACAGCGACGCCGGCGCGGGCGTGACGACCTGCCCGCCGCGGGTGCTCTGTGGCGCGGTGCAGACTGCCGCCGCCGAGATCGACGATGTGAACAGCGCTGCCGCGGTCCTCCGCGGCAGCGGCAACGCGCCCGAACTGACTCTGAAGCTGATGATCTCCGACCAGGCCGACGTGGGCCAGGTGATGGACGAGGTGAGGACGGCGGGTGGCGACCGACCTGAGCCGTTCGCTCGGCACCCCGTTGGCCCTGCTCGCGGTGTCGCTCGACGTCGAGCACGCCCATCGCAGCGCGGGCCGGGTCTTGCTCTGAGGGACACCGTGACCGACACCGACGAATCCACCGGGCCGCCCACCACGAGGCGCGAGCTCACGGAAGCCACGATCGTCGCGCGCGCTCAGGACGGCGATCTGGCGGCGTTCGAGGTGCTGGTCCGGCGCTACCAGCCGTCGATCTACCGGCTGGCGTACCGGCTCGTCTTCGACCGGTGCGATGCCGAGGACGTTACCCAGGACACGTTGATCCAGGCCTGGCGCCGGCTCCGGACGCTGGCCGAGCCCCAGGCGTTCCGTGGCTGGCTCTATCGGATCGCCACCCATCGCTGTCTCAGCCTGGTCCGGCTCCGAGCGCGTCGCCGTACGTCGGTGGCCGAGGAGAGCAGGCTGGAGCTGGGCCGACCGGTGCAGGGCACGGCTGACGACGATCCGGCTCGGCTGGCGGAACGCTCGATCGAGGTGAGCAGTCTGGCCGGCGCACTGCGCGAGCTCCCCGAGGACCAACGTGCCTGCTGGGTGCTGGCTGAGCTGCACGAACTCAGTTATGCCGAGATCGGCTATGCGGTCGGGGTACCGGTCGCCACGGTCCGCGGACGGATCGCCCGAGCCCGACAGAATCTCGCGAAAGGAATGGCGACATGGCGGTGACGAACTGGTCGCGCCAGCTGGGCTGCGGCCGCGACATCGACGCCGTCTGGGCCGGCATCCACCGACCACCGGACACCCACGAGGCCGACTGCCTCGACTGCCAGGCGGCGCGCGCAAGCCTGGCCGAGCTGGCGGTCGCCACCGAGGAGCTGACGGCGCTGGACGAGGCCGAGCTGACCGCGACACCGGCCCTGGTGGACCGGATCCTCGACGTCGCCCGGTCGGAGATCCGGCGCGGTCGACGGCTGCCGCTGGTACGCCCTTACGTTCCTGACCCCGGTCTCGCCGATCAGCAGCTCGACGAGCCCCGGGTCGAAGGCCCCCAGCTCGAGGACGCACAGCTCGAGGACGCACGGCTCGATGACCCGGGCGAGCTGACCGTGGCCGAGCAGGCGGTCGGCGCACTGGTCCGGCAGACCGGGGACCGGTTGCCGGGGATTCAGGTCCGGCGCTGCAGCGTCAAGCCGACAACCGTCGACGACTCGGTCGGGCTGGTCGCCGGCGGCCCGGACGAACCGGCCGAGGTCCTGATCGAGGTCAGGGTGAGTGTCGACGGGCTCAGTCCGATCATCGAGCTGACCGAGGATCTCCGGCAGCGGGTGATCGCGACCGTGCAGAGCGAGGCCGGGCTCGTCGTCGGTCGAGTCGACGTGATCGTGGAGGACATCGATGGCTGACCAACGAGCCGACGGCTTGCCGTTCGATCCCGTGACTTCGCTCGATCCCGTGCCCGAACTGTCGCCCACCGACCTCGAGCTCGCGGCCGGGATCGCGGCGGTGGTGCTGGCCGCGCCGGCGGTGATCCGGTTGGAACCGACGCTGGCGACGGTCGGCTCCCGCTGGCTGCCGAACCGCGGTGCGGTCGACGGCGTCCAGGTGTCGCACCGCGGCGCTCAGGTCCGGATCGACGTCAGTGTCTCGACCAGCGGCTCGATCTCGGCGCGGGAGACGGCCATCGACATCCGCGAGCGGGTCCGGCAGTTCCTGGCCAGACGCGGGCTCGTCGTCGGACCGGTCGAGGTCAACGTCCTGCACATCGCGACGGTCGCTCCACCACCGGCTGCTGCCCCGCCGGATCCGGTCGAGACGGTCTGAGAGAAGCTCGTCGTATGACGGTGACGATCGGTTACAAGGCGTCGGCTGAGCAGTTCGGGGCCAGAGAGCTCGTCGATTACGCGGTGCTCGCCGAGCAGGTCGGCCTGGACAGCGTGATGATCTCCGACCACTTCCAGCCGTGGCGACACCACGGCGGCCATGCGCCGTTCGCGATGACCTGGCTGGCGGCGGTCGGCGAGCGGACCGAACGCGTACGCCTGGGGACGTCGGTGCTGACGCCCACCTTCCGATACAACCCGGCGGTGCTGGCGCAGGCATTCGGCACGTTGGGCTCGCTGTATCCGGGACGGATCATCCTCGGCGTCGGCACCGGTGAGGCACTGAACGAGGTAGCGGTCGGCTCGGTCGACGCCGACACCTGGCCCGAGTTCAAGGAGCGCTTCGCCCGACTCCGGGAGTCCGTCCGGCTGATCCGCGCGCTCTGGTCCGGCGAGCGGGTCAGCTTCGAGGGTGACTACTACGAGACGGTCGACGCGACCGTCTACGACAAGCCCGATCAACCGGTGCCGATCTACATCGCGGCCGGCGGCCCGACCGTTGCGAAGTACGCCGGCCGGGTCGGCGACGGCTTCATCTGTACGTCCGGAAAGGGCGAGGAACTCTACCGCGACAAGCTGCTGCCCGCGGTCGAGGAGGGGCTGGAGGCCGGCAATCGGACCGGCGCGCCGATCGACCGGATGATCGAGATCAAACTGTCCTGGGATCCTGACCGCGACCAGGCGGTCCGCAACTGCCGGTTCTGGGCTCCGCTGTCGCTGACCGCGGAGCAGAAGCACGGCACGTCGGACCCGATCGAGATGGAACGGCTCAGCGAGCAGCTGAGCGACGAGCAGATCGCGTCGCGCTGGATCGTCTCAGCCGATCCCGACGAGGTGGTCGCGGCGGTCAAGCAGTACACCGATCTCGGCTTCGATCATCTCGTCTTCCACGGGCCCGGAGACGATCAGGAACGCTTCCTGACCACCTTCGCCGAGCAGGTCGTACCGGGGCTGCGCGAGCTCGGCTGATCGACGCGGCCCTGCGCTCGTGGTCGACCGTTAGGCTCGGACTCGGCGGAGAAAGACTCTCGGCGGGGAGGACGTGATGGGCGCGGGTCATGATCACGACCACGGGATCGGCGACGCGGCACAGTCGGTCGACCTTCGCCGCAGGCTGTGGATCGCGTTCGGGATCACTCTGCTCGTGCTCGTGTCCCAGGCGGTCGGCGCCGTGGTCACCGGCAGCCTCGCGCTGCTCACCGACACCGCGCACGCGCTGACCGACGCGATCGGCCTCCTGGTCGCGCTGATCGCGGCCACCCTGGTGCTCCGGCCCGCCAGCAAGGCGCGAACCTGGGGGTTCCGCCGGATCGAGGTGATCGCCGCGCTGGGGCAGGCGACCTTGCTGCTGGTGGTCGGCGTCTATGCCGCCATCGAGGGCGTACGCCGGCTGTTCGAGCCGCCCGCGGTGCCGGCGAACCTGCTGCTGGTCTTCGGCGTGATCGGACTGGTCGCCAACATCGCCGCGATCGCGGTGCTGTCGTCCGGCCGGTCGGCCAACTTCAACATGCGGGCCGCGTTCCTGGAGGTGTTGAACGACGCCCTCGGCTCGCTCGGCGTGATCGTCGCTGCGATCGTCATCGCCACCACCGGGTTCGAGCAGGCCGACGCGATCGCCGGTCTGTTCATCGCGGCGCTGATCGTGCCGCGGGCGGTGAAGCTGATGCGGGAGACGGTCAGCGTGTTGATGGAGTTCACCCCGCCCGGCCTCGACCTGGACGAGGTCCGTAACCACATCCTCGGTCTGGAGCACGTCAAGGACGTCCACGACCTGCATGCGTCGACCGTCGCCAGCGGCCTGCCGACCATCACCGCCCATGTGATCGTCGATGACCGCTGCTTCGCCGACGGTCACGCGCCCGCGATCCTGCACGACATCCGAGAGTGCGTGGCGACCCACTTCCCGGTGTCCTTCGAGCACTCGACGTTCCAGCTCGAGACCGATCACCTCAGCGAGCACGAGTCCGACTCGGTCCGGCACGCCTGAACCCGCGCTCGCCGGATCTCAGGCGGAGACCTGGCTGGCCAAGACGGTGCCGAGTGCGCTCAAGCCGGTCTTGGCGAGGGACGCCAGACAGTCGTCGACCGATGGGGCTCGGTTGTCCTCCACCGAACCGGTACCCATAGGGTTTCCGGACCAGGGCTGTTCGTCGTTCGCCCCTCGAATCGGTCGGCGACCTGCGAAGTCGGAACACAGGGGGAGACGGATCATGTCTACGCAGGCGAGCGGCGCTCATCCGGTCTCGCGCCCGGTCGACCGCGATCGACCCGGGCTGCACATCCACCCCGACCACGGCTGGCTCAACGATCCGAACGGGCTGTGCCGGATCGACGGGACGTACCACGTCTTCTACCAGCACAATCCGGCCGCTCCCATCCACGAGAACGTCCACTGGGGGCATGCCAGCTCGCCGGACCTGCTGCGTTGGAGGCACGAGCCGGTGGCTCTCGCGCCCCGGCCGGACGGTCCCGATCGCGGTGGCTGCTGGTCGGGCTGCGTGGTGGACGACGGCGGGGTGCCGACCGCGGTCTACACCGCGGTGCGCGGCGACGCCCGGAACGCGGGCGTCGGGCTGGCGCGCAGCGACCGTACGCTCCGGACCTGGATCGGTGATGCCCAGTGGCGGATCGGACCACCGGACGACCCGACGATCGAGGTCCGCGACCCGTTCGTCTTCTCCTTCGACGGTCACCGGTACGCCGTGCAGGGTGCGGGTCGTCCGCTCGGGTCCCCGCAGCTGCTGCTGTACGGGTGCGACGACCTCTCGTGCTGGACCGAGCTCGGTCCGCTGCTGGACACGTCGGACCCGATCGCGGCCGAGGTCTGCGCGGCGAACATCTGGGAGTGCCCCAACCTGGTCCGGATCGGCGACTCCTGGGTGCTGCTGATCTCGCTCTGGCGCGATCGCGTGCTCAGCGGTGTGCGCTATCTCGTCGGCGAACTCGAGCCGGCCGGCGCCGGACTGCGCTTCCGCGCCCGGGCGGGCGGCACCCTCGACGACGGTCCGTCGTTCTACGCCCCGCAGCTGCTGGTCGACGGCAACCGGGTTCTCCTCTGGGGATGGGCCTGGGAGGGACGCGACCGGAGCGAGGAGGCCGTCCGCGCCGCCGGCTGGGCCGGCACGCTGACCTCGCCCCGAGAGCTGGTGCTGGACGGCGGCACGGTGACCTCGCGACCTGCCGCCGAGCTGGTCGGGCTACGGCGCGAGCCGGTGGACCCTCGCGGAGAGTCGTTCTCGGCTCTGACCGCCTTCGAGGTGGTCGCCGAGGACCGGTTCCGACTGCGGCTGATCGACCCGGTGACCGGCGATGAGCTGATCGTCGCGCAGTCCGACGGACCGGCCAGGCTGCTGGTCGACGGCAGCCTGATCGAGTGCTTCGGACCGTCGGGTAGCTTCACCAACCGGGCGTATCCGGGGGATCGCGGGCTGTGGGTGCTCGACTCCGACGGTGAGCTCACTGGGTGGCGGCTGGCCCTGCCAGGACACCGCGGTAGGTCGGCCGCACCGGCGTAGGAGCCGAGGCGGGTTCGGTCACTTCTTGACGGCGACCAGCAGACCGTCACCGACCGGGAGCAGCGCGCTGATCAGGTCCTCGTTCTCGGCGACGGCGGCCAGGGTCTCGCGGATCACCAGGGTCTGGTCGTCGTTGTTGTTCGGGTCGGCGACCCGGTCGTGCCAGAGCGAGTTGTCGACGGCGAGGACCCCCCCGGGGCGCAGCAGCCGGACGGCCTGCTCGACGTAGTCGGCGTACTCGACCTTCTCGGCGTCGACGTACACCAGGTCGTACGCTTCGTCGCGCAGCCGCGGCAGCACGCTGAGGGCGGCGCCCGCGATCAGCCGGAACCGCTGACTGGGGATGCCGACCTGGCCGAACGCCTGCCGGGCGACCTGCTGGTGCTCCGGCTCGATGTCGACCGAGGTCAGGATGCCGTCCGGCTGCATGCCGGCGAAGAGCGCGAGGCCGGACACTCCGGTGCCGGTGCCGATCTCGACCACCGCCTTCGCGCCGACCGCGCGGGCCAGCACGGTGAGCGCGGCCGCGGTGCCGCGGCCCAGCGGGCTGATGCCCAGCTCCGCCGCGCTGTCCCGAGCCGAGGAGGCCGCCTCGGACTCGGGTCGGAACGTCTCCGCGTACGCCCAGGAGGCCGCCTTGGGGGCGGTTCGGGCGGAGGTGCTGCTGGCCGGAGGAGTCACGGCGGTCAGCCTACTGGTCCGCGGCCGGTGATCTCTCAGACCCGGGCCAGGAACCCGGCGGCCTCGAGCGCGGCGCGCAGTCCGGCGACCTGGTCGTCGTCGGCCTCGACGTACGGCGAGCGGACGGTCCGGTGCTCGAGCACGCCGAGCAGCTGCAGCGCGGCCTTGGACATGATCGCGCCCTGTGAGGTGGGCGGCATGATCGCCGCGACCACGGGCAGCAGCTCGACGTTGATCCGACGTGCGGTGACCAGATCACCGGCGTCGACGGCCGCGACCATGTCCGCACACGCCCGCCCGGCCACGTGCGCGACCACCGAGACCACGCCGGCGGCGCCGCAGGCGAGCCACGGCAGGTTCAGCCCGTCGTCGCCGGAATAGAGCGCCAACCCGGTCTCCGCCATCACCCGGCAGCCGCCGGGCAGGTCGCCGACAGCGTCCTTGACGGCCACGATTCGAGGGTCGGCCGCGACCTGACGGTAGCTGTCGAAGGCGATCCGGACGCCCGCGCGACCCGGGATGTCGTACAGCATCACCGGCGTCTCGCCGCCGGCCTCGGCCACGGTCAGGAAGTGTCGCACCAGGCCGGCCTGGGGCGGCTTGTTGTAGTACGGCGAGACCAGCAGCAGGCCGTGCGCACCCTCGGCGGCGGCCTGTCTGGCCAGCCGCGCAGACGCCTGGGTGTCGTTGTTCCCGACCCCGGCGACCACGGTGGCGCGGTCGCCGACCGCCTCCAGCACCGCGGTCAGCAGCCGGCCGTCCTCGTCCGGGTTGGTGGTCGGCGACTCGCCGGTGGTGCCGCTGATCACCAGCCCGTCGTTCCCGTGATCCACCAGGTACACCGCCACCTTCGCCGCCGTGACCAGGTCCAACGAGCCGTCCGCGGCGAACGGGGTGATCATGGCCGTCAGAACCCGTCCGAAGGGTGCCCGGGCGGTGGCGAGGGGTGAGGTCACGAGGACGACGCTACCGCCAACCCGGCCCGGCTCCGGAACGCAAATCGTGCGTCTGTGGGAACTCGGGCGCGCGGCCGGACGTTTTCCCGTGCGAGGCGTGATCTGCGCGATACCTCACAGTTTCGGTCCAGGATTCACTCAGCAGATTGACAGCTGGAACCCGGAGAATGATAGATCAGCCCGTACTGGGTCCTCGGACACGACAGGAGGTAGGGAACGCCATGTGGCCCGCTCCCAACCCCCAGACCTGGCAGTCCCCGACGATCGCACCGGCCGCAGCGTCGCCGGCTGATCTCAACCCAGTCGCTGTCAACCCAGTCGCTCGCAACCCAGTCGCTGGCCTGCCAGTTGCTGGCGCTCCGGTTGGCGACCAGACGGCCGCCGCGGTGGAGTGGGTGCCACCGACCTGGGAAGACGTGGTCCGCGACCACGGCACCCGGGTCTATCGCCTCGCGTACCGGCTGACCGGTAACCGGCACGACGCCGAGGACCTGACCCAGGACGTCTTCATCCGGGTCTTCAACTCGCTGCACCGTTTCCAGCCGGGGACCTTCGAGGGCTGGTTGCACCGGATCACCACCAACCTGTTCCTCGACTCCGCCCGACGAAAGCAGAAGATCCGCTTCTCCGCGCTGGTCGACAGCTCGGCCGAGCGGTTGCCGAGCCGTTGGTCGACCCCATCGGAGGAGTTGATGGACGCCGGGCTGGACCACGATGTGGCCGCGGCCCTGGCCGCGCTGCCGCCGGAGTTTCGGGCCGCGGTCGTGCTGTGCGACATCGAGGGTCTGACGTACGAGGAGATCTCGGCCGTGCTGGACGTCAAGATCGGCACCGTCCGCAGCCGGATCCACCGTGGGCGCTCGCAACTGCGGGCCGCGCTGGCGCACCGTCGTCCGACCGACGCCCACGGACGCTACTTCGGCGTCGAGGTCGAGCCCGGGCTGGAGCCGGCGAGGCCGTAGCAAGGTGTCCGAGCGCCGATCCCGAGCCTGCGACGCGCTGGCCGAGCAACGGTCGGCGCTGGTCGACGGTGCCCTCGACGATGCCGATCGGGAGCGGGTGCTCGCCCATCTGGTGGATTGCCCATCCTGCCGGGCCGAGGTCGCCGAGTTGCGCCGGATCCGCCTGATGCTGACCACGGACGGTGCCCCGGAGAGCGCGCCGCCGTCGCTCGACCTCGCGGACCGGCTGATGGCGATCGCCGGATCGGATGCCCGGCAGCCGCTGGCCGCGGCCCCGTTCCGGCAGAGCGGGACGAGCACGCTCCGGCGACGCCGGCACGGCGTCGCGAAGGTGGGCGCCACCGTCGGTGCGCTCGGTGCCGGAGCCATCCTGGTCGCCGCGGTCGGCCTGTCGGCCGCGCCGCCGGTGGCGGCCACGATCGCCGACCCGACGACCAGTGCCCAGGCAGAGTTCGGCGCAGCGGTCGCCCAGTTGCCCCTGGCGGACTCGGTCGGCAGCGTGGCGATGGCGAGCGGTCAGTCGCTCGCAGTCGTGCTGAGCATCTCGGCGCCCAGCGCCATCGGGCCGCTCGCGTCGGTCGGCGTCGTCCGCGAGCTGGACGAGGCCGCGTCGGTGGCCGAGCTGCAGCGCTCCGCCGAGGCGGCCGGTGAGCTGAGCTATCGGGGTGCGCAGTCCTACCAGGTGCTCACCGACGGGGGTGTGGTCGGCAGTCGTTACCTCGTCCAGACCCGGAGCGGTGTCGATCGCGAGCTGGCTGTGCTGGACGCCTCAGGGCGGCAGGTGCTGAGCACGGTGACCGCGGACCCGGCCGCGCGGGCGGTGGACTCCGACGAGCTCACCCTGCTCGCCCAGAACTACGTACTGATCGGTACCCATGGCGTCCGGGTCGCCGGGCGGTCGGCGACCGTCGTCTCGGCCATCTCGCCGTCGGGCTTCACCGCGGCCCGTTGGTGGGTGGACGACGCGACGGGCCTGCTGCTCTGGCACGAGACGTACGACTCCGCCGGTCGGACGACCCTCTCCGCGGGATTCACCGAGGTGACCATCGGTGATGCCGACGCGACGAGTCAGGCCCCGGCCCGATCCGGCGTGCCGTTGACGACGACGTCGATGACCGTGTCCGGCACGGGCGGGCTGGTGGCGGACGGCTGGACCTGCCCGGACTCGATCGCGGGGCTCAGCCTGATCCGGGTCCGGACCGACTCGGCCACGGTGCCGACCGTGATCCATCTCGGCTACACCGACGGGGTGTCCTCGGTCAGCGTCTTCGAGCAGCACGGTTCGCTGGGCCACACTCCGGCCGGTACGCACTGGGACGCCGGTCTCCAGGCGTACGTCAGGGGCGGCGCGGCCAAGGTCGCCAGCTGGCAGTCGGGGTCGACCGTGTTCACCGTGGTGACCGACGGTTCACCGGAGCAGCTGGCCGCCGCGGTCGCCGCTTTGCCCCATGATCCGGCGCCACCCCGGACTACGATTGGGCGCGTCCGCGCGGGGTGGTCCCGCATCCTCGATTCCGTGACAGGCTGACGCATCTGATGGCAGATGGTGACGACACCCGCTCCGGCGGAGTCGGTGGCGATGCCGGTCAGCAGCCGGGCCAGAGCGGGGGAGCCGGGCCGGACTACCGCTACGGCGATCAGCAGTACCCGCCGGCTAGCCAGGCCGGCGATCCGGGGCGTGGCGGCTATCCGGGCCAAGGCGGCTATCCGGGCCAAGGCGGCTATCCGGGCCAGCCCGGCTATTCGGGCCAGCCCAGCTATTCGGGCCCGGACCACCCGGCCGACCCGCTCACGATAGGTGCCTGGAGTTCCGATCACACCCAGCCGCTGCCGCCGGCTCCGCCGAGCTATCCGGGCTACGGCCCGGCAGCGTATCCGCCGCCCACCCCCGCCACACCGCCGGCCACGACGGCGGCGACCCGGAAGGGCGTCCGGCCGGGCACGGTGATCGCTGTCGCCGCGCTGACGGCGTTGCTGATCGGCGGCGGGGCCGGCTATGCCGGATCCCGGCTCGCCGAAAGAACGTCTCCGACCGCGGTCGCACCGAGTGACCTCGCGCCCGCGACCCCGGTCCCGTCGGGTCCGGCCACCGGGAGTGCCAGTGGGCCGCCGTCCGTGGCGCCCGCTCCCCAGACACTGAACGCGGTCGCGGTCGCCGCCGAGGCGTTGCCCAGCACGGTGATGATCCGGGTCGGCAGCACCTCGGACGGCTCGATCGGCTCCGGTTTCGTGCTGGATCGCAGCGGGCTGGTGATGACGAACAACCACGTAGTGGCCGACGCCGCCCAGGGCCAGCGACTCCGGGTGGTGTTCGCCGACGGTACGGTCGCCGGTGCGAGCATCGTTGGCCGCTCACCGACGTACGACATCGCGGTCATCCGGGTGAAGACCTCCCACGCCCTCGTACCGATGCCGATCGGGAACTCCGAGGACACGAGAGTGGGGGAGAGCGTGCTGGCGATCGGCGCGCCGCTGGGGCTGCCGGGCACGGTCACCCAGGGCATCGTCAGCGCACGCAACCGGCCGGTCGCGGTCGGTAGCGACGGACAGAACGCGGACGCGTACATCAACGGCACCCAGACCGATGCGCCGATCAATCCGGGAAACTCGGGCGGTCCGCTGATCGACGCCGGCGCCCGGGTGATCGGAGTGAACTCGGCGATCCTCAGCCTCAGCGCTGACCGGCAGCAGGCCGGCAGCATCGGGCTGGGGTTCGCGATTCCGATCAACCAGGCGATGCAGATCGGCAAGATGCTGATCGCCGACGGCAAAGCGACCTATCCTGTGATCGGCGCAGACGTCAAGGATGCCGGCGATCTGGCTGGCGTACAGCTGAGTTCGGTGGCGGCCGACGGGCCGGCCGCCCGGGCCGGTCTGCGGACCGGGGACGTGGTCACCCGGGTCGAGAACGAGCGGGTGAATGCGAGCGAGGAGTTGATCGTGGCGATACGGTCGCATCGGCCGGGAGATCGGGTCACCATGACCTATCGTCGCGGCGGTCAGCAGCGCGAGGCGACCGTCACCCTGGGAAGTCGAGAGGGCTAGCGCGATGTTCGACATCAATGCACCGGAGTTCGTGGTGCTGGTGGTGATCGCCATCGTGTTGTTCGGCCCGGAGAAGCTGCCGGAGTTCGCCCGCAAGGCGGCCCGGGTCCTGCGCTACCTGCGGACCGTCGCCGGCAATGCCCAGGAACAGCTCAGCCAGGAACTGGGACCGGAGTTCAAGGACCTCGACATCCGGGACCTGAACCCGAAGACGTTCGTCCAGAAGCATCTGCTCGACGACATGCAGCCGGTGGTGGACGACGTCAAGCAGCAGTTCAGCGACGCATCGGCGGTCGGTCAAACGGCGCGGGACGACATCGCCGGCGCGATCGGGCAGAAGCCCATCTCGGCCGGCGGCCCGACCGCCCAACCCCCGGTAGCGCTCCCGGCCGGCACCCACGCCCCGTTCGACCTCGAAGCCACGTAACCGCAGCCCCGACTTTCCGAAACTGTCGAGTTGCGGCAGCGACCCGCCGGAGCGTGATGTCGTAGCTCGACAGTTGCTTCGAGACGGAGGCGGGGGTCCGGCGGGGGCTTCGTCCGAAGGACGGTCAGCGGCCGACGGGAGCCAGCCCGAGCTGCTTGCCGAGTAGCCCGCGGCCGCGGGCGGCAAGGGTCCGAGCCACGCCGGCCAACGCGGCAGCCGCGGGACGGTCCGGGGCCGACGAGACAAGAGGTACGCCGTCGTCGCCGCCGGCCCGGACGGCCGGATCCAGCGGGATCTGGGCCAGTAGCGGCACCTGATACCCCAGCCGGCCGGTCAGCGTCTTCGCCACCTCGGCTCCGCCCCCGGTGCCGAAGACGTCGACCCGGTGCGACTCGCCGCAGTGTGGGCAACTGGTCTCGAGATAGGCCATGTTCTCGATCACGCCGATCACCCGCTGATTCATCATCGACGCCATGGTGCCGGCCCGCTCGGCCACCTCGGCGGCGGCCTGCTGCGGCGTGGTGACGACCAGCACCTCGGCGTTCGGCAGCTTCTGACCGAGCGAGATCGCCACATCCCCGGTACCCGGCGGCAGGTCGAGCAGCAGGAAATCCAGGTCGCCCCAGAAGACGTCCGCAAGCAGCTGGGTCAGGGCCCGGTCCAGGATCGGACCACGCCAGGCGACCACTTGGTCGCGGCGCGGCTTGAGCATGCCGATCGAGATGACCTTCAGGCCGTTCGTCGGGACCGGCAGGATCATGTCCTCGATCGAGGTCGGCCGGGCGTCCGCGACGCCGAGCATGGTCGGGATCGAGTGGCCGTAGATGTCCGCGTCCAGCACCCCGACGCTCCGGCCCTCGGCGGCCAGCGCGGCGGCCAGGTTCACCGTGACGGAGGACTTGCCGACTCCGCCCTTGCCGGACGCGACCGCGATCACGGTGGTCAGCGAGCCGGGCTTGGCGAACGGGATCTCGCGTTCGGCCTGCCCGTTGCTCAGCTGGTTACGGAGCTCGGCCCGTTGCTCGTTGCTCATCACGCCCAGGTCGACCGCGACGCCGGTCACTCCTCGAACCCCCCCGACGGCGGCCGTCACGTCGCGGCGCAGGGTGTCCTTCAGTGGGCAGCCGGCGACGGTCAGCAGCACCCGGATCGTTGCCAGCCCCGCGGCGTCGACCGCGACGCTCTCGACCATCCCGAGGTCGGTGATCGGGCGGTGGATCTCGGGATCGTTCACACCGGACAGCGCCCGACGGATCTCGGACTCGAGCGGTGTGGTCGTACTGGCGGACATGCCGACCAGCCTATGTGCCGATCCCACCCCCTCCTCCCGATCCCGGCCCCCCTTCCGGAAACTGTCGACCTGGGGCATCCGCCACCGGCGTGTCGCTGTCGCAACCCGACACTTTCCGGAAAAGGGGGGCCAGCCGGAGAAGGAGGGAGGGGCGGTCAGGGGGTGCGGTGGTCTCGGCGGCGCTGGACGGAGGTCCGCAGCGACGGCACGGGGAGCCGGTTCCTCGGCGTCGTCGAGCTCGAGATGACCGGTCGTCTCAAGCTCAGCCAGGATCGCCCGCAACTCCGTCCTGAGCTCGGAGCGCACATAGTCCCGCGTGGCCAGCTCGCCGACCGACATCCGCAGGCCGGCGATCTCACGGGCCACGAAGTCCATGTCTGCCCGACTCTGCACGACCTGCTCGCGGTCCCGCTCGTTGGCGACCCGGTCCCGAGCCTCCTGCCGGTTCTGGGCCAGCAGGATCAGCGGGGCGGCGTACGAGGCCTGCAGCGACAGCACGAGGGTCAAGAAGATGAACGGGTACTCGTCGAACCGTGGTCGCGCCGGTCCGTACGGCAGGTTCCACAGCACCCAGACGACGATGATCACCGTCATCCAGACCAGGAACCGCGCGGTGCCCATGAATCGGGCGAAGCCCTCGGCGAAGCTGCCGAACGCGTCCCGGTCAAACTTGATCTTGGGCAGCATCGATCGCTTGCGCCGGCCCGGCACGTTCAGCCGCTGGGCGTCCTCGGCCCTAGCCACGGCTCGGACCGCCGGTCAGCAGTGCGCCCCGATCCTCGGCCTGGCTCGACATCGCATCCAGCTGGGTGCCGCGCCAGTCGGGCGGCAGGACGTGGTCGAGCACGTCGTCGACCGTGACCGCCCCGATCAGCCGGTGCTGGCGGTCGACGACCGGCGCATTCACCAGGTTGTACGTCGCGAAGTATCGGCTGACCGCGTGCAGGTTCGCGCTGTCGCCGAGCGGTTCGAGCTCGGTGTCGATCAGCCCCGAGATGAGCGTCGACGGCGGCTCGCGGAGTAGGCGCTGGATGTGCACCCCGCCGATGTACCGGCCGGTCGGGGCGTCCAGCGGCGGCCGACAGACGTACACCATGCAGGCCAACGCCGGGGTCAGCTCGGCATCGCGGACCAGGGACAACGCGTCGGCGACCGTCGCATCGGGCGGCAGGATCACCGGCTCGGGGGTCATCATGCCGCCCGCGGTGAACTCGGCGTAGTTCAGCAGCCGGCGTACGTCCTTGGCCTCGTCCGGCTCCATCCGCGCCAGCAGCACCTCGGCCATCTCCGGCGTCAGCTCCGCGATCAGGTCGGCCGCGTCGTCGGGGTCCATCTCCTCCAGGATGTCCGCCGCGCGCTCGGTGTCCAGCTCGGAGATCAGTTGGACCTGCTCGTCGTCGGGCAGCTCCTCCAGCGCATCGGCCAGCTTGCTGTCATCCAGCGCCGAGGCAACCTCGGCCCGTCGCTCGGGCGACATGTCGTGCAACTCGCGGGCGATGTCGGCCGCCTTCATGTCCTCCATCAGGGCCAGCAGCTGGTCGGTGCTGCGGGTCGGCGTTGCCGCGAACAGCGCCACCTCGTGCCAGTCGACGATGGTGGCGTGCCCGGGCCGGCCGAACCGTTGGACCCCGAACGGCTTGCTGGTCGGCTGGTCCCGCAGCGCGATCTGGGACAGCTCCCACTCCCGGCTGCGGACCGGCTTCATCGCGACATCGAAGATCACCGCATTGCCCTGCTGGTCGGCCCGCTGAACGACGAGGTCGAACAGGTCGTCGATCACCATCGTCTCGGAGTCACGACGCTCGAACCGTCGGGTGTTCACCACGCCGCTGATCACGACCTGGGACGGGTCGACACTGCGAACCCGTTCCATCGGGATGAAGATCCGCCGCCGGGCGAACAGCTCGACCACCAGGCCCTTCACGCGCGGAGCACGTCCCTCGGCGCGGCGTTGCACGACGACGTCGCGGACCCGGCCGACCTGGTCGGCCGCCGCGTCGAGCACGGGCAGCCCTCGCAGTCGGGAGATGAAGACCGAGTTGGCCGTCGAGGAAGCCACGCTGCGAGGTTATCCCAGGGCCCCACCTCGTAGGCTTCCTGAGATGACCAACACGATCCGTCCGATGGCGGCTTACAAGGACCTCTGCATCGACGCCGTGGACGCTCGCGCGGCAGGCCGCTTCTGGGCCGGCGTGCTCGGTCTGCAGCCGGAAGACCGGCACGGCAACGTGCTGCTGACCGGAACCGAGCCGGAACAGGCGATCTGGATCAACACCGTGCCCGAGCCGAAGACGGTGAAGCAGCGGGTGCATCTGGACGTACACACCGGATCGATCGAGGACCTCGTCGCGGCCGGAGCCACGGTGGTCGGCACCTCCCACCCCTGGACCGATCTCGCCGATCCCGAGGGTGGCGAGCTCTGCGGTTTCGTCCGGACACCGGAGAAGCTGCCGGCCTACCGGGTGTACGAGCTCGTGGTGGATTCCGTCGAGCCGCAACGGATCGGTGCGTGGTGGGCCCAGGCGCTCGGCCTGGACGCCGAGCTCGGAGCGGACGAGGCCGGTCCCTGGGCGTCTGTCGGCCCGGGCGGAGGCCTGCCCTGGGAGATGGTGTTCGGTGCGGTGCCGGAGCCCAAGACGGTGAAGAACCGCATCCACTGGGACGTGTGGGGGATCACCGACGAGCTGCTGGCCGCCGGTGCGACCCTGCTCAGGGGCCGCGACGACGAGATCTCCTGGGACGTGCTGGCCGATCCGGAGGGCAACGAGTTCTGCGTGTTCAGCCGGGACTGACCCGCCTGACGGATTCCGCCGAGTCCGCCAGGCCCGGTTCGCCCGGAACTGTCGAGCTGCGACAGCCGACGCCGGCGCGTCGCTGCCGCAACCCGACAGTTTCCGGACAGGGGTGGTGCGCGCTACGCTGTCGCCGCTCGGGGCCCAGTGAGCTTGGACAGAGGAGTCTGACCCGTGCCCGAGCGACCGACCCGACGCGGTCTATCCGTTCCGATGATCATGATCGCGATGGGCGTGATCGCCCTCGCCGGCCCGATCGCCCCGGCGACACCCGCCTCGGCCGCCGGCAAGGATCCGGCGCTGGCGGTGAAGCTGGGCACGGTGTTGTCGGACTCGCGGGTGAAGAAGGCCCGGACCGCGGCAGCGGTCTACGACACCGAGCTCGGCGCCGAGGTCTACGGCTACCACCCGACCCGGGCGACGACTCCGGCCTCGAACACCAAGATCGTCACCGCGGCCGCCGCGATGCACGTGCTCGGACCGACGTACCGGTTCTCCACCGAGGTCATCCGTCGGGCCTCGGTCAGCAAGGGCGTGGTCCAGGGAAACCTGTATCTCAAGGGATACGGGGATCCGAGCTCGCGGGTCTCCGACTACGCCTCGCTGGCCCGCCAGATCCGGGCCGCCGGGATCACCCGGTTCACCGGCGGGCTGGTCGCGGACGGGACCTGGTTCGACTCGCAGCGCTACAACCCGAACTGGTCGAAGGGCTACGCCGCCGACTACTATGCGGCGCCGATCACTGCGCTGACCGTGGCGCCCAACTCCGACTTCGACGCAGGCACGATCTTCGTGAACTACCGGCCCGGCGCGAAGGGCAAGCCGGTCAAGATCACGATCTCACCGGCGGCGGCCGCCTCGGTGGTCAGGATCGCGAACACCTCGAGCACCGGCGGCAGCACGAACACGATCAAGATCAACCGGACGTACGGCTCGAACAAGATCACGATCAGCGGCCACCTGCCGGCCGATCGGGGCACGAGCAGCGCGCAGATCACCGTGGACCGCCCCGAGCTGTACGCGGGTGCCGTGCTCCGCGCCGAGCTCGCGAAGGTGGGAGTGAGGGTCGCGGGCCCGACCGTGATCGGCACCACCCCGGCCACCGGCCGGCGCCTGCTCGGCCGGGACACCTCGATGCCGCTGTCCTCGCTGCTCCGGCCGTTCCTGAAGTACTCCAACAACATGATCGCCGAGTCGCTCGGCAAGGCGATGAGCCGCAAGACCGGAGGGAAGGGGACCTGGGCCGGTGGGATCGCCCAGACCCGGGCCTACCTGACCACGCGGCACGTCCCGCTCGCCGGCGTGGTGCTGGTCGACGGCTCCGGGCTCAGTCGGGCCACCAAGCTGACCCCGCGGGCGCTGACCGCGACCCTGGTCGCGGTCCGCCGGGAGTCCTGGTTCCCGGCCTTCTACGCCGCGCTGCCGGTGGCCGGGAACACGAAACGCTCGATCGGCGGCACACTGCGTTATCGGCTGAACTACACCCGGGCGGCGAACAACGCGCACGCCAAGACCGGGAGCCTGACCGGAGTGACCGCGCTGAGCGGATACGTCACCGGCCGGAACGGCCATCTGTACGTGTTCTCGATGCTCAGCGAGTACCGCACGATCTCGCCTCGACCAGCGGAGAACACTCTCGTGCTGAGCCTGGCGAACTGGAAAGGCTGAGTGCGGAGGTCCCGGCGCGGTCGATCGCAGCGGTAGATTTGTCCCCGAGCCAGGAGGTGCCCGCACCATGTCCCTTCCCCGTCAACCCGGCGCGATGTCGCAGATCTTCGAGCTGCAGTTCCCTCAGTCGGTCGGCATCTACAACAGCTACGCCGACGCGCAGAAGGCGGTGGACTACCTGGCCGACGAGCGCTTCCCGGTGGAGAACATGGCGATTGTGGGGACCGAGCTGCGCTCCGTCGAGCGCGTGCTGGGCCGGCGGAGCTGGAGCACCGTGCTCGGCCAGGGTGTTCAGTCGGGGATCTCGACCGGCCTGCTGGTGGCCATCATCATGTTGATCTTCGGACGGCCGACCAGCTGGTTCCTGCTGATCGTCATCTCGCTGGGCATCGGCATCGCCCTCGGGGTGGGCCTCTCCGCGGCCGCCTACGCCATGTCCCGCGGCAAGCGCGACTTCACCTCGGTGAGCCAGATCCTGGCGACCAAGTACGAGGTGCTCTGCGAGCACAAGGTCGCCGCCGAAGCGCGTGAGAAGCTGCACGGCATGCCAGGCGCCCGCGCCGCCGCCTTCGAGT
>CAVOZV010000015.1:0-575367 GCA_963701355.1 uncultured Actinomycetota bacterium
ATCAGCCAGGTTTGGCCGAACTCGGCCCACCGGTACGTCCGGGTCCCCGACGGGCCGGTGACACCGGTCGACCGGCCCTCGCCGTCATACGCGTACGAGATGGCACGGCCGTCGGAGGCGGTCAGGCCGACCAACCGCGGATCCCCGCCGACCTCACCCCACACCAGATCCAGGGAGCGGCCGCGGCCGTGGACCAGGCCGGTCAGCCGACCCGTCTCGTCTCGCGCCAGCTCGACCCGGTTGTCGTCGGACTCCGGTCCGGTGCCGAACCCGAGCAGGGTGCCGTCGGCGGCGAGCGACCACCACGAACCGTCCAAACCGGTGATCCGCAGCCGATCCGTGTCCGGGTCGGTGGTGAGTCGGGTGGTGTCGCCGACCGCCCGATCCCAACCCTCACCCAGCCGGGGGAACACCAGCACCCGGCCGTCGGGGAGCCGGAACCTCGCCACCCCGTCGGTGTCGAACACCAGCCCGGCCTCCACGAGCGAGGACCAGCCCGGCCCGAAAGCGCCCGCACCGCCCTGTTCGACGCTGGTGTCGAAGGAGTTGTAGCAGCGGGACCAGCCCAGCAGCCCGGCCGCACCGGCGAAGACGAGGTCGGTTTCGTTTTCCAGGAAGTTGCCGGTCGAGGTGTTCACCGGATCGTTCGCGTACCCGGTCGTGGGCGGATGGCCGTAGGCCTGCGGCGGGTCGATCGTCAGATCCACCCTTGTCGCGTCGACCCCGGCCACCGTCAACGCGGCGGCGATCGAGGAGTTCGACAGTGCTGACACGTTCCCTTCACCGCCGGCGGCGGCGAACGCGTTCGCCACCACGGTCGCCCAGCTGACGTCCTGATCGTTCGCCGCGAGCCACTTGTCGAACCCGGCGAACACCCCCGACGCATCGAGGGTTCCCCACTGGCAGGTTGCGGTGAAGGTCGAGTAGTCGGCACGCAGGATGCCCGGTTTGGGGCGGAGGTCGTCGTTCGCCCCCTTCGACGAGGTGGCGAAGGAGCGCAGGTTCGACGGCCTTGCCGACGTGGTCGTGCTGCCGCCACCCCCGCTGCCGGGGGCCGGGGTCTGCCGGGACCGGTTCGTCGACGGGGCCACCTCGATCGCCACCGGCGACGCCGGCGGGCCGACCGGCGGATCATCCCCGCCGCTGATCGCGTCCCAACCCTTTTCGAAGATGTTCCGATTGTCGTGGTCGTGTTTCCACTTCCGCGCGGTCTCTCGGCGTTGCTGCTCCTTGTGGGCCTCATCGGAAAGCTGCCGGACCCCGGAAGCGACCTCCCGCAAACGCTCAGACAACTCCGACGCATCACCCGCTGCGGTCACCGCATTGTCGGAGAACAAGTCGGCGAAATGGCCCGTGAAATCGGTCAGACCGGTCGACACGAACCCCGCCCTGGACCCGGCCTGACCATCCACCGACGAGGCTGCCGCATCACAAGCCGACGCCAACGCCGACGCCGCCCCGAAATCGAACGGAACATCTTCCTCAATGGCACCCAGATCCGCCACAACAACCCCTCTGACACACCGACACCAACCGCCCACGCCCTTCGACAAGCTGAGGGCACGAACCCCCGACACAGAGCACGAGCTCGGAACAGCCCATCGACGAGCTCAGGGCACGAAACCCCAGCTCAGCGCCATGGGTTAGGAGCTGCCGCCGGCGTGCATGATGTTCTGCGAGATCTGCGCCAGATGCGACCGCAGCTCGTCCAGCTCCGTCTTCGCCTTCTCCAGGGCCGACTTCGTCTGCGGCCAGGTGTCTTGCCGGAACGTCCGCGCCAACGCCCCGTCCCACACATTCGGATCAGACAAGATCTTGCCCTGACCGTCCAGCTTCCCGATCTCATCAGCCAGACCACCATTGATCAACGACTGGATCTGCTGAATCGCCGCCTTCGCCTCCGGCGTCGACAACACCCGATCACCCATGACAACTCCTTCCGAAACTAATTGACCCGGTCACGGATAGTGACCCGAAGTATCCTTACACGGCCTCCGGGTCACCCCGGTTTCCTGCCGAGGATCCTCAGTCGTCTTCAGCATCTCGTCAGGATGGGTGGTTGGCGGAGCCCGAGACGTGCGTTATGGTGGCCTCGTGGCTAGCGCCGAGCGTTTCGTGACGCTCCTCCTTCGCTGCCGCAGCGAGGCCCGCTAGGGCCGGCATCCTCGCTGCGGAGACTTGCCGCGCCGTCGAGCACCACGTTCCGGCCCGCACCCGACACCAGCAGCGAGGATCGAATGACCAGCTCCACCTCCGACGTACCGACGTCGAGCTTCGGCACCCGGCCACAACCTGCGCCCGTGCAGAAGCCCAGCTCCATGCCCTACCCGCGCTATCGCGCGTACACCCCCGTCGACCTGCCCGACCGCACCTGGCCGAGCAAGCGGATCGATCACGCCCCACGATGGCTGAGCACCGATCTGCGCGACGGCAACCAGGCGCTGATCGACCCGATGACCCCGGCCCGCAAGCTGAAGATGTTCGAGTTGCTGATCGCGATGGGTTACAAGGAGATCGAGGTCGGTTTCCCGTCGGCCAGCCAGACCGACTTCGACTTCGTCCGGCAGCTGATCGAAGAGGACAAGATCCCCGACGACGTGGTGATCTCGGTGCTGACCCAGGCCCGGGAGGACCTGATCGAGCGGACCGCCGAGTCGCTGGTCGGGGCCAAGACCGCGACGATCCACATGTACAACGCGACCGCGCCGTTGTTCCGCCGGGTGGTGTTCCGGGTGGACAAGGCCGAGTGTCTGGCGATCGCCACCCACGGCACCGAGCTGGTGATGAAGTACGCCGAGGAGCATCTGGGCGATGTCGAGTTCGGTTACCAGTACTCTCCGGAGATCTTCACCGGCACCGAGCCGGAGTTCGCGGTGGACGTCTGTAACGCGGTAATGGACGTCTGGCAACCCAGCGACGGCCGGGAGATCATCCTCAATCTCCCTGCCACCGTTGAGATGTCGACCCCGAACACGTACGCCGACCTGATCGAGTGGTTCGGCCGGAACGTCCGCAATCGTGATCATGTGGCGATCTCGCTGCACCCGCACAACGACCGCGGTACGGCGGTCGCCGCAACCGAGCTGGCCGTCATGGCCGGCGCCGACCGCGTCGAGGGCTGCCTGTTCGGTCACGGCGAGCGGACCGGCAACGTGGACCTGGTCACCCTAGGGATGAACCTGTTCTCACAAGGAATAGACCCCAAGATCGACTTCTCGAACATCGACGAGATCCGTCGCACGGTCGAGTACTGCACGAACCTGCCGGTCCACCCGCGCCATCCGTACGCGGGCGATCTGGTCTACACCGCCTTCTCCGGCTCCCACCAGGACGCGATCAAGAAGGGCCTGGAGGATCTCGAGCGCCAGGCGGCCGAGCGCGGCATCGCCGTCGCGGACATGGAGTGGGAGGCGCCGTACCTGCCGATCGATCCGCACGACGTGGGGCGGACGTACGAGGCCGTGATCCGGGTGAACTCCCAATCAGGCAAGGGCGGCGTGGCCTACATCATGAAGTCCGAGCACTACCTCGATCTGCCGCGCCGGCTGCAGATCGAGTTCTCCCGGGCGGTGCAGAACCACACCGACGCCGGCGGCGGCGAGGTCACTCCGGACCAGCTCTGGGACGTCTTCCAGCGCGAGTACCTGGCGCGGGACGAGCCGCTGAAGTTGATCAACGTGCAGAGCGCCTCCGGCAGCGGGCGGCGCGACTCGGTGACCGCGACCGTGATCAACGATGGCACCGAGAAGACGATCACCGGCGAGGGCAACGGCCCGGTCTCGGCGTACGTCGACGCCATCTCCTCGCTCGGTCACCAGGTCCGGGTGCTGGACTACAACGAGCACGCGCTCTCGTCCGGCGGCGACGCCCTTGCCGCCGCGTACGTCGAATGTGAGGTCGGGTCCGGTGAGGACAGTCAGGTGGTCTGGGGCGTAGGCATGGACGCGAACATCGTCACCGCCTCGCTCAAGGCCGTCAGCTCCGCGGTCAACCGCGCGCGGAGCTGACGCACGCCGACGTGTCCCTCGGACCGAGTCGGCAGACCGACCGACGCGAGCTGCTGGCTCGGCCCGCGGCCAGCCGCTCCGCCGGCCGAGTTCTCGTTGCGTGGTCTGAGGTCTGCGGCCCGGCGAGTGCCGGCCGGTGCCGCCTGGACGTACCGGGCGGCAGCTGGCGGTCAGCAGCAGCGGGTGGCGATCGCCCGGCCTTGGTTGGTCGCTCGAAGCTGTTGGTGCTGGACGATCCGGCCAGCGAACCCGATCCGGACAGCATCGCGCTGCTCGCCGGGGTGCTGAGTCAGGCTCTCGTCGGCCGCGGTCGTGATCGGTATGTCCGGGGTGTCTGGGGGCTGTCACCGACGGAGCCTGTGGGGTCCTGGCCAGTGGCGACGAGGCCCTCCGAGTCCGCTGTCGGGTTTCAATCCTCATCGGGCGCCAGGGTCCCCGGTGTATCGCCATTGGGTCCGTCCGTGCGGTTTCTCGCATGCGTTCTACAACTTCGACTACGACACCAGCAGGAGCCGGGCCGACAATCCGGTGACCATCATCTTCGTGTCGAACCACGCAGGACTGGTCGGTCGGGTCTACAGCGAGCTTCAGCTCCAAGGCGTCGACGGGCGTGGCAGCAATATGCGGATGCAGGGCTACGGCTGGAGCCGCTCCGGCATTGCCGGCAATGAGCACCGGACGTCCTACGCCGCCGGTCGGAAAGATCCGCCGGGTACGTGCTGGGGGCACTGCGGCACTGGGGTCGACATCCACCTTCGGGCCTACGGCCCGTCCGGCCGGGAGGGGACGCAGATCTACCAGAGCAGCGGCCACTGGCACTACTACGCACCGGCCACCGTGCACTTCGACATCGACGAGGGCAGCAGCACCAACGCGCACTTCGGTTACAGCGACCATGCTCGACAGATTCTCGTCGATCATATGGTCGCCGCCGGGAAGTGGCGGCTGGTCGGCAGCGTCTGGGTCAACAACGCCTGCCGCCACTGGGTCTACAAGGATCAGTACTGCAACTCGAACGGCTGGGCAGTCCTGGTCGAGGCCTGAGGACGGCCGCGGGTCAGCGCTGGACCGCCTTGAGAATGGTGACCGCCGTGGTCACCCAGTCGGTCGGAATCGGTACGCCTTCGGTGAGCTCGTCCTCGTACGCCCACAGCACATTGCAGACCTCGCGGACCACGATCCAGTCCCGCACCCGGTTCTCGTCGAGCCGGGCCGTATCGGCTACGGCGTACATCCGCGCCAGCAACGCCTCCCGCGACGAGCCGGCGGCCAGCACCTCGTCCCAGCGGTTCCAGAGCAGCGGAGCCACTTCGTACGCCGGGTCACCGGCCAGGGGTTTCGGGTCGATCACCAGCCAGGGCTCGCGTGTTGCGGCGAGCACGTTGAAGTAGTGCAGATCGCTGTGGATCAGGGCTGCGTCGGTCGCGGGGTCGTCGGCGAGGTCCGCGAGCAACCGCTGCGCCTGCGTGACGAACCGGCGGGAGACCAGGTTCGTGTCGAGCAGCATCGGAAGTCGATCCGCCCACTCGCGACACAGGTCGCTGAGCCGGCGGGTCTGGGGGAGCGGCGCGACGTGCAGCCGGCCGTACAGCCCGGCCACCACCTCGCACGCCTCGATCACGCCCACCGAGCGCAGGTCGCGGTCGGCCCGGGCCCGCTCGAGGAGCAGCGCATAGCGTCGCGGGTCGGCCCGCCACAGCTCGACGGCTCCGTCGCCGTGCCAGGCCCGCAGCGCGAGGTGCTCGGTCTCGGCCTCCCAGTGCGGCCAGCTGATTTTCAGCACTCCGGCCCGGTCGTCTGCGGTCCGGACCGGCACCACCATGGCGCACTGGCCGGACAGTGCCCGGCCGTCCACCCGCAGCGACCACTCCTCGATCAGATTGTCGGCGAGCCGGGGTGCCCGGGCCAGCCAGTCGTCCCAGGACGGCCGCCCGGCTCCCCGGGCGCGCAACTCTGCCGGGACGTCGACCACCTGCCGAATCTACCGGCGACGCGCCGGACGCCGGAGTCGCTGACGTACGACCGCGGTCTGATGTCTTCTGACTACGGTGGCCCTAGGCTGCGTGCGAGATGTCTTCGTTCGAGGTCCGCGACCGCGGCTGGCTGTTCGACCTCACGCTGAGCAGTGTGCTGGCCCTGGTCCTGGTCACCGCCAGCCACTCCGACCCGCCGGTCGCCGTTGCCTCGCTGGCCCTCTGCTGCTCGTTGATGTTCCGCCGGGGCCACCCGAATCTGGCGCTCACCGTCGGCATCGCCGGTGCCGTCGCGCTGCTGGTGGTCAGCACGATGCCCGAGCCGGCCATCGTGGTGGTCCCGATCCTGGTCTACAGCCTCGCTCGTTGGGCGCCCGGATCGCAGGGTCGGATCGCGTTCGGCGCCGGGTTGGTCGGGTCGCTGCTCGGGCCGATCCGTTGGGCGCAGCCCTATCTCAACCAGGACCGGCTCGGTACCGTCGCGCTGTTCGCCGTGGTCTGCGCCGCGCTGGTGATCGGCGCCTTTCTCCTCGGCAGCCGGTTGCGCGAGTCGCGGCAGCGCGACCGTGAACGGGTCGCGGAGGCTGCGCGGGCCCGGGGACTGGTCGAGGCCGAGCAGGCCCAGCGGGCGCAGGTGGCGGCCATCAGCGAGCGCAACCGGATCGCCCGGGAGCTGCACGACATCGTCGCCCACTCGCTGTCGGTGATCGTGGTGCAGGCCGAGGGTGGCCGGGCGCTCGCCGTCCGACGGCCCGAGACCGCGCCCGAGGTGTTCGGGACCATCGCCGAGACCAGTCGGCAGGCGCTGGCCGAGACCCGCCACATCGTCGGGTTGCTGCGGGGGGAGACCGGGCCGGCGGACCTCGGGACGTACGCTCCGACACCCGGGCTGGACGACCTGGACGACCTGGTCCGCCGGACCTCCGACGGGTTCGAGCTCAGCGTCTTCGGCGAGCCGCCGGTGGTCAGCCAGGCCGTCGGCCTGACGATCTACCGGGTGGTCCAGGAGTCGCTGACGAACGTCCTGAAACACGGTGGGTCGGGTGCCCGGGCACGGGTCACGGTGGCCTACACGGCCGACGCGATCGAGCTCGAGATCGCCGACGACGGGGTGGCGGTGCCGGGGGACGGTCCGGGCGGCCATGGGCAGATCGGGATGCGGGAGAGACTGGCGGTCTACGACGGTACGTTGTCGGCCGGTCCCCGCCCTGGCGGTGGCTATCTGGTTCGGGCCCGCCTGCCGCTGCACTCGCTTGTGGTCGGAGCATGAGCACCACGGTGTTCCTGGTCGACGACCAGGCACTGGTCCGCAGCGGTTTCCGGATGCTGCTGGAGGCCGAGGACGACCTGGAGGTGGTCGGCGAGGCCGGCGACGGACTGGAGGCGGTCGAGCGACTGGCGCGGATCCCGGCCGACGTCGTACTGATGGACATCAGGATGCCGCGGATGGACGGCGTCGAGGCGACCCGGCGGCTGACGGCCGCGGGGAATCCGGCCCGGGTGCTGGTGCTGACCACCTTCGACCTCGACGAGTACGTCTACGCCGCGCTCCGGGCGGGCGCCGCCGGCTTCCTGCTCAAGGACGCCCGGCCGGACGAGCTGCTGTCGGCCATCCGCAACGTGGCCGCCGGCGACGCGGTGGTGGCGCCCAGCGCGACCCGCCGGCTGCTGGCCCACGTCGTACCGCATCTCGGGCGGCCGGCATCCGGCGGCGGTCCGGATCCGCGGCTGGAGGTGTTGACCGCCCGCGAGGTCGACGTGCTGCGGGAGATCGCGGCCGGCGCGACCAACGCCGAGATCGGCGCGAAGCTCTACCTCGCCGAGGGCACCGTGAAGACCCACATCGGCCGGCTGCTGGCGAAGCTGGAGATCCGGGACCGGGTCGGGCTCGTGCTGTTCGCGTACGACGTCGGGCTGATCGGTCGCTGACCGCACCTCCCGATCGTCCCACCCCCACGGCTCCCGCATCGTCCGGAAACTGTCGAGTTGCGGCAGCGACACGCCGCCGGCGGATGTCGTAGCTCGACAGTTTCCGGGTCAAGGGAGCGTCCGACTCTGGTCTGACCCGGGCGCGGTCCGTGCTCCGATGTGGGACCCGGTCCGCCGACCGTAGCGTCGCGGTCATGTCTCTTGCCGCTGCGCCACGACCACCTGCCGCCCCGCCGGCAGCGCCGCCGGCCGTCACGTCGCCTGCCTCGCCGATCGGTCTGCGGACCGTGGCCCTGACTCGGGACTACGGGGCCGACCGGACCCGGGTACGGGCTCTTGACCGGTTGGACCTGGAGCTCGATGCGGGCGGCTTCACCGCGATCATGGGGCCGTCGGGCTCCGGCAAGTCGACCCTGCTGCACTGCCTGGCCGGGCTGGATCGACCGACCTCCGGGCAGGTGTTCCTCGGCGCGACCGAGCTGGGCGCGCTGTCCGATCGCGAGCTCACCCGGGTCCGCCGCGACCGGATCGGGTTCGTCTTCCAGTCCTTCAATCTGCTGCCGACACTGACCGCACGGGCCAACATCACCCTGCCGCTCGACCTGGCGGGGCGGCGGCCGGACCCGGTCCTGGTCGGCGACGTCGTCGACGCTCTCGGTCTGGCGGACCGGCTCGACCACCGCCCCAGCGAGCTGTCCGGCGGCCAGCAGCAGCGGGTCGCCATCGCCCGCGCCCTGGTCACCCGGCCCGACGTCGTCTTCGCCGACGAGCCGACCGGCGCGCTGGACTCGGTGACCGGGCAGACCCTGCTCAGCCAGCTGCGCAGGGCCAGCCGGGAGCAGGGGCAGACCATCGTGATGGTGACCCATGATCCCGGCGCGGCCGCGTACGCCGACCGCGTCGTGCTGCTCTCCGACGGCCGGCTGGTCGACGACCTCGACCGGCCCGACCCCGAGTCGGTGCTGCTGGCGCTGACCAGCCTCGGCCGATGACCACGATGACGCGCACCGAGCCTGTCGAAGCGCAGCCGCCAGGACGCAGGATGATCATGGTCCGGCTGGCCTGGGCGGAGGTACGCCGTCACCCGACCCGGTATGTCGCCACCCTCGCCGCGACCGCGCTCGGGGTCGGCTTCGTGGTCGCCCTGCTGGTCTTCGTACCCACGCAGATCCGCTCGATCGGTGCTCGGGCCAGTGCCCAGACCTCGGCGGCCGACGTCGCGGTCACGGGGCTGGAAGACCGCGACCATACGCTCGCCGCACGGGTGCGGACGCTGCCCGGGGTCGCGGTCGCCGAGCCGCGCTACACGGCCTGGACCGCATTCACCGCCGGCGGCCGGGCCGGCCAGCTGGAGCTGTCCTCACTGCCGACCGATCCGCGGCTCCGCTGGTTCGGCCTCGCCGCCGGCGACTGGCCCACCGGCCCCGATCAGATCGTGGTCAGCGGGTCGACCGCCCGGGCGTACGGCCTGACCGTCGGCAGCAGGCTGATCACCGCGGTCACGTCTGCAGGGCCGCCGATCGGTCTGCAGATCGTCGGTATCTCGGCCGATGGCCGCTCGCTGTTCGACGACCAGGCGAGCGGAGCGGTACCGATGGCGGTCTTCGAGCAGGCCGCCGCCGGGGCGAAGGATCCGGCCGACGATCCGAGGGCGTACCCGACAGTGCTCGTGCTGGCCGCCGACGGCACCTCGCCCGAGCAGCTGCGGGACACCCTCCGGACGCGGCTGTCACCCGACGCCGACGTCCGTACGTCCGCGGAGATCGCCGCGGACAACCTCGACCAGCTGAGCGGCGGAGTCCAGGCCGGTGACCTGCTGCTGCTCGTGTTCGGGCCGATCGCGCTGCTGGTCGGCGCCATGATCATCACCAATACCCAGCTCCTGGTGCTCACCCAGCGACGCCGGCAGCTGGCCCTGCTCCGGGTGGTCGGGGCCGGCCGCGGCCAGCTGCGCCGCAGCCTGATCACCGAGACCTTGCTGGTCGGGCTGGTCGGCAGCGTCGCCGGCGTCGTCCTCGGGCTCGGCCTGGCCGCCGGCCTGTCGGCTCTGTCCGACTCCCTGGAGGCCGGGCTGGTCGTCCCGGTTGGGCAGCTGCTGGCGGCCGTCGGCGTGGGCCTGGTCGTCGGGCTGACGGCCAGTCTGGTCCCGACCTGGCGGGCCACCCGGGTCGCGCCGGTGGAGGCACTGCAGCCGGTGGCCGACGCCGCGGAGGATCGCCGGGTCGGCCGGATCCGGATCATGATCGCCGGACTGCTGCTGCTCGGCGGCGGGGGCGCGGTCGCGATCGCTGTATGGCACGGGCACGCTTTTCCGGTCACCGTCGGTGGCTGTGCGTTGCTCGCGCTGGGCATCCTGCTGCTCGCTCCGACGTACGTCCCTCCGCTGCTCCGGGCGCTCGGCGCCGTTGTCGGCCGGACGGGTCCGACGGCCAGACTGGCTGCGGCGAACCTGGCCCAGCACCCCCGTCGGACAGCGGCGACGGCGACCGCGCTGATGCTGGCCGTCGGGCTGATCGTGACGCTGCAGGTCGGCGCGGCCAGCGTGAAGGCCTCGGTGCAGGCGGAGGTGGCGCGGCGGTTCCCGGTCGAGGTGACCGTGGACAGTTCGACCGGGGCGATCGGACCGGCCGTCCGCTCGGCCGTTGCGGCCGTGCCCGGCGTGGTCGCGGTCGAGCCGGTGGCCACCACCGACGCGACGGTGGGCGCGGGCTCGGCGCGGTCCGAGGTCACGGTGATCGGGTTGGCCCCGAGCGCGGCCCGGGTGGTCGGCGGCGGCTTCGAGGCGCTGCAACCCGGGGTCGCGCTGGCCCACCCGTTCACGCTGAAGTCGATCTCGGCGCACGCCGGCGAGACGGTCCGGTTGCGGGTGGGAAACCGGCATATCGACGTACGGCTGGTGGAGAGCGACCTCGCCGACGCCGGTCAGCTGGCGGTCCCGCAGGCCAACCTCGATCGGCTCGCGCCCGGAGCGCGGGTGCGCACATTGTGGGTGAAGACAGACCATTCCGACCCGACCCGGCTGGTCGCCGACATCACCCGGGCGAGCGCCGGACAGCTCGGCCTGGCGGTGCACGGCTCCCTGGTCCAGGCGGCCGAGGTCGGCTCGGCGGTGGACGCCACGCTGCTGGTGGCCACCGGGCTGCTTGCCGTGGCGGTACTGATCGCGCTCGTGGGCGTCGGCGCGACGATCAGCCTGTCGGTGGTGGAACGCACCCGGGAGTCAGCCCTGCTCCGGGCGCTCGGACTGCAGCGTCGGCAGCTCCGCGGGATGCTGGCCGTCGAGGCAGGGCTGCTCGCCGTGGCGGCGACCGTGGTCGGGGTGATCGCCGGGATCGGGTTCGGGGTGATCGGTACGGCCGGACTCGTCGACGCGGTCGGCGCCACCGAGCTGCGGCTGGCCGTCTCGGTGCCGCAGACCCTGCTGGTGATCGGCGTCGCGCTGGCCGCCGGGCTGCTGGCCTCGGTGCTGCCCGGTCGCCGGGCCGCCCGGACCGACCCCGCCGCTGTCCTGGCCGACGACTGAACCCCGCCCCTTCCCGAAACTGTCGGGTTGCGACAGCGACCCGCCGATGGCAGATGCCTCAACTCGACAGTTCCGGATAGGGGGCTGGGGAATCGGACCGGGCGGATCAGACGAAGCCGTACGCCTTCGTGTGCGGCGGGGGCGTCGTGCCCATCACCCAGGCGGCGAAGAACGGGGCGAGGTCGACCGACGTCACCGACTGCGCCTTGATCATCCACTCCTCGGTGCTCCGGGTCCCCGGGTCCTGCGCCCAGTTCCTGGTCAGCTTGAAGAACGCCTGGTCGCCGATCCGGTTGCGCAGCGCCTGCAGCAGCATCGGGCCGCGGGTGTAGACCACATCGAACAGGTGGTCGGCACCGGGGTCGTTCATGGTCACCGCCCAGAAGTCCCGGTTGTTCTTCGTTTCCTGGTACGCGCGTTCCAGCCGGTCGTTCATGCTCGGTCCGCCGGTGCTGGTCGAATAGGCCCACTGGCCCCAGCTCGCGTACCCCTCGTTGTCGAAGATGTCGTTCCACTGCCGCACGGTGACGTTGTCGCCGAACCACATATGAGACAGCTCGTGCGACACCAGGCCAGGAGCGAACCCGCTGTCCAGGATCGACTCGGCGCCGTACACCGGTCGGGTCTGGGTCTCCAGCCCGCCGAAACCGAGCCGGTGCGCCGGCACCACGCCGCCGATCTCGCGGAACGGGTACGGCCCGAACCAGGTCGACAGCCGCCGCACGATCTGCGGCGACGGCTCCATCGCCGCGAACGCCTGCGCTCGATCCGCAGGGCTGAGTTGATCGCTGACCGCGTACACCGCCTGCAGGCCGTCGACCGTGCTCTCGTGGATCTCGTACGTGCCGATGCTGACGAAGTTCAGGTACGTCGCCATCGGCTTCTCGCACGCCCAGTGCCAGGTCGCGGTGTTCGGGTCGGTGTCGTCGTCGCGGGATAGCAGCCGGCCGCCGCTGAGCGCCTGCATCCCGTTCGGGACGGTGACCGAGACGTCCATCAGCGCCGGGTCGGCCGGGTAGTCGTCGGACGGGAACCACCAGGCCGCGCTCTCCGGTTCGCCGGCGGCGGTCCATTCCTGGTTGGTCACCGACCACGGCTGGCCGCGCGGGGACTTGATCTTCGCCGGATCGCCCGAGTAGTCGATCACCGCGGTGAACGTCGTGCCGGACTTGATGGTCGCCGCCGGCGTGACCTGGACGTCGCTCAGCCCGTGCTGCGTGACGTCGGCGGGCTGCCCGTTCACGGTCACCGAGGACGTCGCCAGCACCAGGTCGTAGTAGAAGGAGCTCAGATCCTGAGTGGCCCGGGCGGTGATCGTCGTCTTGCCGGTGATCGTCGCCGACGCCGGGTCGAACCGGATCGCGATCACGTACTTCAGTGCGTCGTAGCCCGAGCTGCCGTAGTCGGGGAAGTACGGGTCGCCGGCACCCGCTCCGCCGGCCGACGGCTGCGTCGCCTGAGCCGCCGGCTGGCTCGCCCGGACCGAGCGCATCGCGAACGCGACCCCGATCGGCACAGCGAGCAGCATCAGCAGGAAGATCGGCATGATCACCGCAAGTGCGTAGGCCGCCGGTGGCGTCCGGTGCCGCGGCGGCTCCGGCTCCGGCGGGCTCACCCAGTGCGGATTGACGAAGCTGGAGCTACGTGGGTCTCGGCTGCTCATCTGGGTGATCCGGTCTTCACCGCTCGACGTGGACCAGGGACCGCAGCCCGCGCTCGAGGTGCCAGGCGACGTACCCGGCGGTCAGCGATCCGGCCTCCTTCGCCGTTCGCTCGTCGACGTCGCCGGGTGTCGGCCCAGCGACCCTCGAGCAGCGCGCCCAGCAGGTGCAGGGTCTCCGGTGACGGCCGGGCCGAGCCGGACGGGCGGCACGGCTCGCAGACCACCCCGCCGGCGCCGGGGGAGAACGCGGTGTGCGGGCCGACCACCCCGCATCGGGCACAGTCGGTGAACGTCGGCGCATACCCGGCGACGGCCATCGAACGCAGCAGATAGGAGTCCAGGATCAGCGACGCCGGTCGAGCACCGTCCGTCGTGCCACGGTCGAGCACGCCGAGCGCGCCGACCAGCAGCAGATACTGCTGGAGCGCCGGCTCGCGCTCCTCGACCACCAGCCGGTCCGCGGTCTCCAGCATCACCTGGCCCGCGGTGTACGCCCGGTAGTCGGCGACCAGCGGCTCACCGAAGGCGTGCAGCGACTCGACCTGGGTGACCACGTCGAGGGTCCGGCCCTCGGCGAACTGCAGGTCGACGTGGGAGAACGGCTCCAGCCGGGCACCGAACTTCGAGGATGTCCGACGTACGCCCTTGGCCACCGCCCGGAGCTTGCCCCGGCCGCGGCTGAGGAAGGTGATGATCCGGTCCGCCTCGCCGAGCTTGTGCGTCCGGAGCACCACGGCTTCGTCGCGGTACGTCGGCACCTCGCTATTGTCCCTGATGTGCCAAGGACCCGCCGTGACCGCGAGGGCCGCGGGGGCAGCGCGTCGCAGATCCGGACCGGACCGCCGCGTCCACCCGTGCCCCACCCCAGCGGCGCCCGGCCGCCGGCGATCTCGCCGGACAAGGTGCCCCAGCACATCGCGATCGTGATGGACGGCAACGGCCGCTGGGCCAAGGCCCGCGGGCTGCCGCGGACCGACGGGCATGCGATGGGCGAGGCTGCGCTGTTCGACGTGATCGAGGGTGCGATCGAGATCGGCGTGAAGTACCTGTCCGCGTACGCCTTCTCCACCGAGAACTGGCGCCGCTCGCCGGACGAGGTGCGCTGGCTGATGGGCTTCAACCGGGACGTGATCCGGCGCCGGCGCGACCAGATGAACGCGATGGGCGTCCGCGTCCGCTGGGCCGGCCGGCGGCCGCGGCTGTGGCGCAGCGTGATCAGCGAGCTGGAGGACGCCGAGCGGATGACGCTCGGCAACGACGTGCTGACCCTGCAGTTCTGCGTGAACTACGGCGGCCGGGCCGAGATCGTGGACGCGGTCCGGGAGGTGGCCCGGCTCGCCGCGGCGGGCCGGCTCGACCCGGACCGGATCACCGAGGAGCGCTTCCGGCACTTCCTCGACGAGCCGGAGATTCCCGACGTCGACCTGTTCGTCCGGTCCTCCGGCGAGCAGCGGACGTCGAACTTCCTGCTCTGGCAGAGCGCGTACGCCGAGCTGGTCTTTCTCGACCGGCTCTGGCCGGACTTCGACCGCCGGGACCTCTGGCACGCCATCCAGCTGTACGCCGACCGCGATCGCCGCTACGGAGGAGTCAGGTAGGCGTGGAGCGGCCCTCCCCCTGAACCTTGCACCTCTAGTCGGCCTTGCACCGGCATAGACAGTGCAAACCCACACAGGGTGCAAAGTTCGGTCGGGGTCAGGTCTCCACGTGGAGCGTCGCGAGCCGCAGCGGGGCGTCGGCCGGGAGCGGTGTGGTGACGACCTCGAGCAAGTCAAGCGCGTCCGGACCTCGGCCGACCGGCCGGCCCGGACAGGTCGACCAGGACCTCGGCCGGGCTGAGCGGGCTGATCGTGAGATCGCGGTCGGCCAGCTGGACGAGGAGACCGACGGCTCGCTGATGGTGGCGTCGGTTGCATCGAGATGGGCGATCACGACCTGGCGTCCAGGCCGTCACTCGTTCCAGTCCTCGCGCAGCCGTTCGAGGTCGTCGGTCCGTAGCGACCGGTCAGCGCGCGGAGTCCGATCGACGGCCGCTCGCGTGCGGCACGGCTGACAGCGTCATCGGTCGCGATCGCCCGCCGGCCCTTGTTCCACCGCGATCAGCAGGCGTCGCAGGTGCCGAAGATCTCCAGCTCGTGGCTCACGTCCCGGAAGCCGTGTCGTTCGGCGATCGCCGCCGCCCAGGTCTCGACCGCGGGTCCGGTCACCTCGACCGTACGTCCGCAGCTGCGGCAGACCAGGTGGTGATGGTGCCCACCCGAACAGCGCCGGTACGCGGTCTCGCCGTCGCTGGTCCGGATCGCGTCGAGCTCGCCCGCGTCGGCCATCAGCTGGAGGTTGCGGTAGACCGTGGTCAGCCCGACCCCGTCGCCGCGGTGCCGCAGGTCGTCGTGGATCTGCTGCGCGGTCCGGAACTCGGCGAGGTCGCGGACGATCTCCTCGACCGCGACCCGCTGCCGAGTTCGACGCTGGGCCGGGGAGCCTGCGTCCGGGCTGCTGTCGATCATGGCATCGTCCTCGATCCTCGTCAGTGCTCGTCGTAGTGGTCGGTATGCACCGCGTGTCGATGCCCCTCGTGGATGAAGTCGTCGTGATCGCCGTGCCGCACTCGCGGGTGGCCGCAGTCGGGCCCGTGCTGGTGCGGATGTCCCGCGCCGACGGTCTCGTGCGGACTGACCAGCTCGGGCTCCTCGTCCACCACCGGCGGTGGCACACTGACCGGGGCGCGCCGTCGGCGGAGCAGCACCGACACCGGCCAGCTGATCATGAAGACGACGATCGCGAGCACCACGATCAGCGCGCCCGGTGCGGTGTCGGCATAGAAGGAGCCGGCGGCCCCGCCGACCGCGACCACCGCGCCGATCGCGATCGCCGCCCAGAACGAGGCGAACAGCCCGCGGACCAGATTCTGCGCGGCAGCGACCGGGACCACCATCATCGCGCTGACCAGCAGCAACCCGACCGTTCGCATCGCCAGCGTGATGGTGACGGCGGCCAGCACGACGATCATGATGTTGTAGAACCGGACCGGGATCCCCTGGGTCTTGGCGAACTCCTCGTCCGTGCTCACCGCGAACAACTGCGGGGCGAACCCGATGGTGGCCACCAGGACGACAAGTGCCAGCACCGCGACCAGCAGCAGATCGCCGGTCGTCACCGTGGTCAGTGAGCCGAACAGATACTGCGAGAGCGCGCCGGTGCCGGCGCCTGCGATGCCGGACATCAGCACGCCGGCGGCCAGCCCGCCGTAGAAGAGGATCGCCAGACCGACGTCGCCGGTGGCCTTGCCCTGCTGGCGGAGCACTTCGACGATCACCGCGCCGACCACGCAGACCACCACCGCGATCGGCAGCGGGGCCGTCCCGGTGAGCAGCGCCAGACCGACACCGGCGATCGCCACATGGCCGAGACCGTCGCCGAGCAGGCTGAGCCGGCGCTGCACGATGTACGTCCCGATCGCCGGTGCGATCAGCCCGGTCAGCAGCGCGGCCAGCAGGGCACGTTGCATGAAGGGATACTGCAGCAGCTCGATCACGACTCGCCCCCGGCCAGGATCGCCGTATCCAGCAGCGTGCCGCCGGAGACCTCTGGGTGGTGGTCGTCGTGCTGGGGGCCGCGGCCGAGCTCACCGAGCGCTCCCTGGTAGACCACCCGGCCCTCGCGCAGGACCACCGCGCGGTCGATCAACGGGGCCAGTGCGCCGACCTCGTGCAGCACGACGAGCACGGCGACGCCGCGGCCGACCAGCTTGCCGAGGACGTCGGCCAGCACCTGCTGATGCTCCAGGTCCACCCCGGCATTCGGCTCGTCGAGCACCAGCAGCTCCGGCTGCCCGGCGAGTGCGCGCGCGATCAGCACCCGCTGCTGCTGACCGCCTGACAGTCGCCGGAGCTCGTCGCCGGCCCGGTCGTCCATCCCGACGGTGCGGAGCGCGCCCGCCACTTGCTCGCGGTCGGCGTGCCGGGGCGGCACGAAGGGCCGTCGGTGGGCCAGCCGGCCGGCCGCCACGACCTCGCGGACCAGCGCATTGCTGAGCGACGCGGTCGAGCGCTGGGGGACGTACCCCACCCGGCTCCAGGACCGGAAGGCCCTGAGCGGGGTGCCGAACAGCTCGACCGATCCCCGCTGGTGGGCGGTCAGCCCGAGCAGCGCCCGGACCAGGGTGGACTTACCGGATCCGTTGCCACCCAGCAGCGTGACCGCCTCGCCGGCCCGGACGGTCAGGCCGACCCCGCGCAGCACCGGTAGACCGCCGAGCTGGACGGTGAGATCGTCGGCCACCAGCACGGGAGTCGCATCACTCACAGCTGTTCGCCTTTCGCAGCGCGGCGAGGTTCGACTCCATCACCGCAAGGTAGTCGTCGCCGCGCGAGTGGTCGGTGATGCCCTCGATCGGATCCAGGACGTCGGTCCGCAGCCCGAGGTCGCCGGCGATCGACTGGGCGATCGCCGGGGAGACGAGGGTCTCGTAGAAGATCGTCGTCACGTGGTGCTGCTCGGCGATCTGCTGCACCTCGGCGATCCGGGCCGGCGACGGCTCGCTGTCGGGGCTCAGCCCGTTGATGCCGACCTGCTCCAGGCCGTAGCGGCGAGACAGATAGCCGAAGGCTGCGTGGGTGGTGATGAACTCCTTCAGCCGGCAACTCTTCAGACCTGTGCGGTAGGACGAGTCAAGAGCCTTCAGCTCGTTGTCGAGCCGGTCGGCGTTCTCCCGGTAGTCGGCGGCGTGGGCCGGGTCGAGAGCGACGAGGTGATCGCGGACCGCCTCCGTGATGGTGATCATGTTGTTCGGATCCAGCCAGACGTGCGGGTCGAGGCCCGACGACTCATGGTCCTCGCCATCTGCGGCCGTGTGGTCGTCTCCACCGGCCGGTTGGGCCAACGGCACGAGCGGTACGACGGTCGCGGTGTCCAGGACATTAGGGTTGCCGCTCTGCGCAACGGCCTCATCGACCGCCGCCTGGAACGACTTCTCGTAGATCACCAAGGACGCCTCGGACACGCTCGCGACCTGCTTCGGAGTGAGCTCGAGATCGTGCGGCTCGGCACCCGGTGCGGTCAGGCTGGTCACGACGGCGTGGTCTCCCGCGACGCGCTCGGCGACGAACTGGAACGGATAGAACGCGGCGACGATCTGCAGCTGACCGGCCGCAGAGCGATCCGCGGCCGGCGCCGTCTGTCCGCAGGCCGACGCCAGGAGGAGGACCGCCGCGGTGACGGCCGCGGAGCGCGTGCGCGGGACGGGTCTTCATGGAAATGATTTTCATTTAGAACTGCGAGTTCGTCAAGTCGTGCGATCGTGCGCGGGACTCGCTCATCGACGCGATTTCTTCGGAATCGTCCGACTATCCCTATATTGTCCGCTAATCTACTAGGAATTAGGGGCGGCGTTCAGGGCCGCCCATGAGATCGGGGATAGACCTATGACAAGCATCACGCGTCGTCACCTCCTCCAGGGCGCCGCCGGCGCCCTCGCACTCGGGCTCGACTGGCACGCTTTCCGGCTGCGTCGGCGGCGCAGCCGCGCCGGCGTCTGGCGCCTCGGGCAGCACGACGCTCCATCTCGTGGGCTTCTCGACCCCGAAGGAGGCGAACGCTGCGCTGGAGAAGAAGTTCGCCACGACGCCCGCCGGCAAGGGCGTGGTCTGGCAGGAGTCCTACGGCGCCTCCGGCGATCAGAGCCGGGCGGTCGTCAACGGGCTGAAGGCCGACTACGTGAACTTCTCCCTCGAGCCCGATGTGACCCGGCTGGTCAAGGCCGGCCTGGTCGCCGACGACTGGAATGCGGGCGCGACCAAGGGAATCGTCGCCACCTCGGTTGTGGTGATCGCGGTCCAGAAGGGCAATCCGCTCGGCATCAAGGGCTGGGACGACCTGATCAAGCCCGGTGTGAAGATCATCACACCGAACCCGGCCTCGTCCGGCTCCGCCCGGTGGAACATCCTGGCGGCCTACCACCAGGTGATCGCCAACGGCGGCACCGAGGCCGACGCGAAGGCCTATCTGACCAAGTTCTTCGGCAACGTGGTCGCCCTGCCGGGCAGCGGTCGGGATGCCACCAACGCCTTCCTGCAAGGGTCCGGGAACGTGCTGCTCTCCTACGAGAACGAGGCCATTCTTGCCCGGCAGTCCGGTGAGGACTTCGAGTACATCGTGCCGGACGCGACGATCAAGATCGAGAACCCGGGCGCGGTGGTGAAGAGCGCCGACCCGAAGGCGAAGGACTACCTGGACTTCACCCTCAGCAGCGCCGGCCAGCAGATCTACGCGTCGAAGGGCTTCCGGCCCGTGGTCGCCGGGACCACGGTCGGCACGGTCGAGGGCGCGAACGATCCGAAGAATCCGTTCCCGGTGCCGAGCAAGCTGTTCACCATCGCCGACCTCGGCGGCTGGACCGCGGTCACCGACAAGTACTTCGACGACAAGGCTGGCATCGTGCCGGAGATCCAGGCCGCCACAGGCAAGTCGCAGTGACCGGTTCCGCCGTCGCGCCCCTGATCGGACCGGCAGGGCTCGAGCGACCCGGCGGGCACCCGGCCGCCGGGCGGCCGGGTCGCCGCCGCCGGCGGCGCAGCATCACCTCCCTGACCCCGGTCGCCGGTCTGGGTCTGGGCGTCACCATGATCTGGTTCAGCCTGCTGGTGCTGATCCCGTTGATCGCCATCGTGGTCCAGGCGTCGTCGGGCGGTTGGTCGGCGTACTGGGACGCACTGACCAGCCCGCAGACCGCGGCGGCGCTCCGGCTGACCATCGCCCAGGCGCTCCTGGTCACCGCCGTGAACGTGGTGATGGGTACGGCGATCGCCTGGGTCCTGGTCCGCGACCGCTTCTGGGGCAAGCAGATCCTGGAGGTGGTGATCGACATCCCGTTCGCGCTGCCGACGATCGTCGCCGGCCTGGTGCTGCTCACCCTGTATGGCCCGTCGAGCCCGCTCGGGCGTCAACTGGGCGAACACCCGGATGGCCGTCTTCCTGGCCTTCCTGTTCGTCACGCTGCCGTTCGTGGTCCGCACCGTGCAGCCGGTGCTGCAGGAGCTCGAGCCGGAGGTCGAGGAAGCGGCGGCGTCGCTCGGCGCCAGCCGGATCCGGACCTTCCGCTCGATCATCCTGCCGACGCTGGTCCCGGCCATCGCTTCCGGTGCCGCCTTGAGCTTCGCCCGGGGCATCAGCGAGTACGGCGCGCTGGTGCTGGTCTCGGGCAACCTGCCGTACTCGACCGAGGTGGCCTCGGTCCGCATCCTGTCCTATGTCGAGGGTGACGAGCTGACCCAGGCGGCGGCGGTGGCGACCATCCTGCTGGTCGTCGCCCTGGTGGTCATCGTCGCTGCTCGACGTGATCTCCCGAAGGGTGGCCCGCCGTGGCTGACACGTTGACCCGCCCAGCCCTACCGCCGATGGGATCGGCCACGCCCACGCGGGGGAAGGTGGTCACCGTACGCAGCCGGTCCCCGTTCCGCTGGGTGCTGCGGATCGTGGTGGTCGCATACCTGTTCTTCCTGGTGATCTGGCCGGTCGCGCTGGTGGCCAAGGCCACCTTCTCGCACGGACTCGCGCCGGTGATCGACGCGCTCCGCCAGCCCGACGTGATCTTCGCGTTCCAGCTGACCTTGTCCGTCGCCTTCTGGGCCGTGCTGATCAACACCGTCTTCGGCGTGATCATCGCGCTGCTGCTGACCCGATACACGTTCCCCGGCCAACGGGCCCTGTCGGCGATGATCGACGTCCCGCTGTCGGTGTCGCCGATCGTGGTCGGGCTCGCCCTGCTGCTCGTCTACAGCGGACGTACCGGCTGGCTGGGCGGCGTCCTGGAGGCCGCCGGGCTGCAGATCATCTACGCCCCGCCGGGCATCATCCTGGCCACCGCGTTCGTCAGCCTTCCGCTGGTGATCCGGGAGCTGGTGCCGGTGCTGGACGAGATCGGCACCGATCAGGAGCAGGCGGCCCGCAGCCTCGGCGCCTCGGCCCTGCAGTCCTTCCGTCGAATCACTCTGCCGGCGATCAAGTGGGCGCTGCTCTACGGCGTGGTGCTGAGCCTGGCCCGTTCGCTCGGCGAGTTCGGCGCGGTCAAGATCGTTTCCGGCGGGGTGGCGATGCGGACCCAGACCGCGACCCTGCTGGTCGAGGAGCGCTATCAGCAGTTCGGCGTCGAAAACACCGTCACCGCCTATACGGCGGCCTTCATCCTCGCCCTGATCGCTGTCGTGGCACTGGTCGTGGTGACCAGTCTGCGACCCAAGGAGGAGTCTCGATGAGCATCAAGATCTCCGGTGTCGGCAAGCAGTTCGGCGACTTCGCCGCGCTGTCCGGCATCGACCTGGACATCCCGAGCGGCCAGCTGACCGCGCTGCTCGGCCCGAGCGGCGGCGGCAAGTCGACGCTGCTGCGGATCATCGCGGGACTGGAGCTGGCCGACACCGGCACGGTCGAGATCGAGGGCTTCGACGCGACCGACCTGCCGGCCCAGAAGCGCAACGTCGGCTTCGTCTTCCAGCACTATGCGGCTTTCCGGCACATGAGCGTCGCCGCCAACGTCGGCTTCGGTCTGAAGATCAGGAAGCGGCCGAAGAAGGAGATCGCGGCCAAGGTCGACGAGCTGTTGTCGCTGGTGCACCTGTCGCAGTTCGCCGACCGGCTGCCCTCGCAGCTGTCCGGCGGCCAGCGGCAGCGGATGGCGCTGGCCCGGGCCCTCGCGATCGAGCCTTCGGTACTGCTGCTCGACGAGCCGTTCGGTGCGCTGGACGCGAAGGTCCGTAAGGAGCTGCGGGCGTGGCTGCGCCGGCTGCACGACGAGGTCCACGTGACGACCGTGTTCGTCACCCACGATCAGGAGGAGGCCCTCGAGGTCGCCGACCAGATCGTGGTGATCAACGACGGCCGGATCGAGCAGGTCGGCACCCCCGACCAGCTCTACGACGCGCCTGCCTCGGAGTTCGTGATGAGCTTCCTCGGCCCGGTCACGGTGCTGGACGGCCGACTGGTCCGGCCGCACGACATCGAGGTGGTGGCCGTCCCGTTCCCGGACGCGTACGCAGGTCGGGTGCTCCGCCTCAACCGGGTCGGGTTCGAGGTCCGGCTCGAGGTGTCGCTCGTCGACGACCCGGACGCGCCGCCGGTGCTGATCACGCTGACCCGCGCGGAGGCCGGTGCGAAGCAGCTCGCGGAGGGATCACCGGTCTGGATCAAGCCGGTCGAGGGCGCCTCGCAGATCGCGATCGCCGGGCACACCGAGTCGCTCGAGAACGTCCTGGTCGGCGAGCTCGCGAGCTGATGCAGGTCACCGCCCGGCTGGACTACGCGCTGCAGACGATGCTCGCCGTCGCCGAGGCGCGCGGCGAGCCGACGTCGGCCACCGCGCTGGCCGATCGGCTGGACATCTCCTATCCGTATCTGCTGTCGGTGGTCGGTGAGCTGCGCCGGGCCGGTCTGCTCCGGATCCGGCGTGGCGCGGCCGGCGGGCTGCTGCTCGCCCGATCCGCCGAGGAGATCACCCTCGGCGATGTGGTGCTGGCGGTCGACGGTCCGTTGGTGCTGCCGGAACACGAGGCCGTCCCGGTGGTCGGCGCAGACGGCTGCACGGCCTATCTCCGGGACCTGTGGCTGTCGGCGCACAGGGCGATGCTCGCCGTGTTCGCCGAGATCCCGCTGACCGAAGCCCGGGCAGCCCTGGAGCGCGATCAGGAAGCCGCGGGCGCAGCCGCACCGTAGCGCCCGCCGAGGTAGATCAACGGAGTGTACGACCGGCGCAGCTCGCAGCGGTCGAGCAGCATGATCAGCAACCGGTGGTCGCCGGCCTGGATCTGATGGACGATCGAGCCGACGACGTACGCGGGGGGATCGGTCAGCACCGGGCTGCCGCAGGGCAGCCGGGCCCAGCCGACCGATGGCGAGAATCGCTCGATGCCGACAGCGGCGAAACGCCGCGCCAGCTCGGCCTCTCGCTCGTCGAGGAAATGAATGACCGCACGGCCGGCGCGGCAGAACGTCGAGAGGACGGTCGATCGCTCGCCGATCGCGAACGAGGCGAGCGGGGGAGCTCAGCGACAGCGACACGATCGAGCTGACCGTCAGACCGACCGGACCACACCCGTCGTCGGCGGTCACCACCCCGACACCGGCGGGATGACCGCGGAAGATCGACCGGTAGGACCAGGCGTCCAGCGGTCGATCGGCCGCGATCGGGGTCCGGTCGAGCCCGGACTCGGCCGGCGACCCGGGACGGACCGCCGGGTCAGCGCGCACGGCGGACTCGCTGCTCGACCGGGTCGGGAACCGGCAGCGACTCGACCAGCTGCCGGGTGTAAGGCTGCTCCGGGCGCAGCAGGACGTCCCTGGTCGGCCCGCTCTCGACGACGCGGCCGTTCCGCAGCACCACGACAGCGTCGCTCACCTCGTGCACCACCGCCAGGTCGTGGCTGATGAAGAGGCAGGCGAAGCCGTGGACGGCCTGCAGCTCGGCGAACAACACAAGGATCCGGGCCTGCACGGACACGTCCAGTGCCGAGGTGGGCTCGTCGGCGATCAACAGCTCTGGCCGTAGGGCCAGTGCCCGAGCCAGGGCGACTCGTTGACGCTGACCGCCGGAGAGCTCGTGCGGCAACCGGTGCTCGAACTCCGCCGGTAGCGCCACCTCGTCCAGCAGTCCGCGGATCCGGGTCCGCAGCTCGGCGCCGGTCGCCACCCGGTGGACCAGCAGCGGCTCGGCGATACTCTCGCCGACCGTGAGCAGCGGATCGAGAGTCGACGCCGGGTCCTGGTGGACGACGCCGAGCCGGCTGCGGAGCCCACGCAGAGCGGGTCCGGACACGCCGCTCAGGGCGCTGCCGGCCAGGGCTATCCGGCCGTGGGCGGCAGGAAGGTTGCCCACCGCGGCGCGGGCGAGCGTGGTTTTGCCCGATCCGGACTCGCCGACGACGCCCAGCACCGTGCCGGGCGCCAGCTCGAAGCTGATCTCGTGCAGCGCGCGGACCGCGGGTCGACCGAACCGCCCCGGGTAGTCGACGTCGACGGTCTCGAAGCTCAACGTCGGGGGGAGAGCCTGCGGGGCCTCGGCGGGCGACGAGACCGTCGCACCGGCAGATTCTGCGGGCGGCAACCGTGGGACGGCGGCGAGCAGCTCGCGCGTGTAGTCGGTATACGGCTCGCTGAACAGCGAGACCACTTCGCCGCGCTCCACCATCCGGCTCTGCCGCATCACCAGCACCCGGTCGGCCAGGTCGGCGACCACGCCCATGTTGTGGGTGATCAGCAGGACGGCCGTGCCGAGGCGTCGACGCAGGTCGTCGAGCAGACCGAGGATCTCGGCCTGTACGGTGACGTCCAGCGCCGTCGTCGGCTCGTCGGCGATCAGCAGTGCCGGATCTCCTGCGAGCGCGAGCGCGATCACCACTCGCTGCTTCTGGCCACCGGACAGCTGATGTGCGTACGACCGGGCTCGCCGCGCCGGCTCCGGGATGCCCACCAGCTCGAGCAGCTCCACCGCGCGGGCCCGTGCCGCGGCGCGGCCCAGCCGACGGTGGGCCCGGAGTGCCTCGGTCAGCTGCCAGCCGACGGTCTTCACCGGGTTGAGCGCGGTTTGCGGCTCCTGGAACACCATCGCGGCCACGGCGCCGCGGACGCCGTGCCACTGCTTCTCCGCCGCTCCGAGCAGATTCGGCTGCCGATCGGCCGGCCTGGCCACCGGATCGTCGGTCAGCTGGATCGACCCGCTCGTCCGGGCGGTCCGGGGAAGCAGACCGAGCACCGCCTGGGCCGTGACGGTCTTGCCGGAACCGGACTCGCCGACCAGCGCCAGCACCTCGCCCCGCTCCACGGAGAACGAGACGTGGTCGACGGCCGGCCGGCCGGTGCCGAAGTCCACCACCAGGTCCTCGACCCGTAGCACCGCGTCCGGGCGGATCGGGCGCGGTCCGGGGGGATCGACGTACGCGGGCTGGGCGGCCGTGATCAACTCAGTCATAGATCTTCGCTCCTTCGGCCCAGACCCGGGCACGTTCGGCGGGGGCGTCGGGGGTGAGCGGGCCGGGCTCGTAGCGGACCCTGCGCAGCCGGCCCGCGAACGGGTGCGAGCCGTGCCGCCGGGACCGCTGCCAGTCGACCGGACCGCCCGCATCGCGGCCGACGCTGATCCCCGTGAAGGGCGCCATCCCGAGCAGCTGCGGCAGCCCGGACAGCACGACCGTCTTCGAGCCGTCGCCGAGCTCCACGTCGAGCCGGAACTGCGGCCGGGCCAGCAGCTTCAGCACCAGTCGCTGTTCGCCCAGTGCCAGCGGCAGCGGGGCAGTGCTGCGCACGAGGCCGTACGCGTTCACCAGCGCGGTCGCGAGGGGCTCGCCCCGGTCGTCGGCGTCGATCGCCAGAAGATAGCCGCCACCCTGGTCGCCGTGGGCCAGCAGCACGCCGTCGTCACCGGTGCCGAGCGTGAACTCCACGACGATCGTGACGTCGCGGTGCTGGACCAGCTGCGCGGACCGGAACCGCTCCAGTGTCGGCGTTCCAGGCAGGATGGTGACCGGCTCGGCGAACCGGTCGTCGGTCGGCCGGCGCAGCGCCGAGGCAGGCCCGTGGTCGTCCAGCGGGAAGACCCGGTTGGTCCAGGCGGCCCGCTCCCAGCGGGCTGCGAGCTCGGCCACCACCTCCGGATGCCGGTCGGCCAGGTCGCTGGTCTCGGTCGGATCCGTCACCAGGTCGTACAACCGCCACTCGGAGTCGTCGTGCGGCGCCCCGAACCGGTGCGCGGTGACGATCTTCCAGCGTTCGGTCTGGTAGGCGCGATTGCCGGCGGTCTCGGTGTACTGCGCGCGATGCACCACCTGGGCATCCGCCGAGCGCAGGATTGTCGCCGCGCTCACCCCGTCGAACGGCTCTGCCGCTCGGCCGGCCCGCTCGGCCAGGGGTGCGACGCCCGCAAGGTCGAGCAGGGTCGGGGTCAGGTCGGTGACGTGCAGATACTGGTGCCGCAGCCGGTCCTCGGGGTGTCCGGGGCGAGCGGCGCCGAGTCGACCCGCCGGCCAGTGGACGACAAGTGGAGCTCGGATGCCGCCGGCGTACGTATCGCCCTTGAACAACCGGAACGGCGTGTTCGACACCTCACCCCAGCCGCGCGGGTAGTGCACCGTGGTCTGCGGACCGCCGATCAGGTCCAGCTCGCGGTCGACGTCGCGGTCCCAGGCTCCCGGCAGCCCCGCGACATGGGCGAACTGGCTGAAGTAGCTGCGGGTGCCGTCGACGCCGCCCTCCGCGGTGCCGCCGTTGTCGGAGCTGAACACGATGATCGTGTTGTCCAGGTCTCCGGTCGCGCTCAGCAGGTCCAGCAGCCGGCCGACACTGCGGTCGACGGCCGACACCGCACCGGCGTACGTCGCCATGTAGCGGGCGAACCGCGCCTGCTCGTCCGCACTCAGCGCGTCCCACGCAGGCACCTCGGGATCGGAGTCGGGCAGCGTCGTTCCCGGAGCAACGATGCCGAGCTCCCGCTGACGCTCGAACCGCCTGCGGCGGAGCTCGGCCCAGCCGCTCCGGTAGTCGTCGGCGTAGTCCGCGATGTCAGCGGTCGTCGCCTGGATCGGACCGTGCACGGCGTGGTGGGCGAAATAGAGCAGGAAAGGCTTGTCCGCATCGGCGCCCCGCAGCCCCTTGATCATCTCCTCGGCCCGGGTGGTCAGGTCGTCGGTCAGGTAGTAGTCGTCGCCGAACTCCTCGACCTGGTAGGGAGAGTTGTCCCAGACCAGCCGGTGCGGCGCGTGCAGGCTGGTGAACCCTTCCAGCGAACCGAAGTAGCGATCGAAGCCGCGCTGCACCGGCCAGGACGAGCGATCGGCCGCGTCGTGCTGTGACCGGTCGCCGGTGAGATGCCACTTGCCCACCATGTATGTCGCGTAACCGGCCGCGCGGAGTGACTCTGCCAGCGTCGGGACGTTCTCGGGCAGCTCGAAGGTGTAGGCCGGATAGCCCGGGTCGGAGTTCGCCGGGTATGCGAAGCCGACCTTGTGCGGGTTCACCCCGGTCAGCAACGCCGCCCGGGACGGTGAGCAGAGCGGCGTGGTGTGGTAGTTGGTGACGACCACGCCGGCGGCCGCCAGCCGGTCGAGATTCGGGGTCCGGATCTCGCTACCGAAGGGTCCGATGTCGGAGTAGCCCAGGTCGTCGACCAGAATCACTACGATGTTCGGGGCTCCAGCGGGCGCTCTCGTCTCCGCCGGCCAGGCCGGCCGGGACTCCGAGATGGTCCGGCCGATCCGGCCCCGAAACCCTGTGTACGCGGCATCCTGGCCCGTTGCGCCGTGCCCATTCGTGCTGTGCCCGTTCGTGCTGTGCCCGTTCGTGCTGTGCCCGTTCGTGCTGGGCCGTTCGTGCTGGCCGTTGCGCCATGCCCATTCGCGCTGGTCATCGAACGATCCTCCGTCGCCCGCCGAGGGCGCGGGCTAGCAGTTGCAGGGCAAGCACCAAGATCACCACGAGGGCGAGCGGCCCGAGCACGATTCCCAGGTTGGCGTCGGCGTAGTCGATTCCGTCGCTGATCAGGCTTCCCAGCGACGGCGCGGGTGGCCGGATGCCGATGCCGAGGAAGCTCATCGCGCTCTCCACGAAGACTGCGAGCGACAACGAGATGGCGAACTGGACACCGACCGGCTCCGCCGCGTTCGGCAGCACGTGCCGGCGCAGCACCCTGACCCGGCCTGCGCCGACCGTCTCGGCCGCGTCGACGTACGGCAGCGAGCGCACCTTCAAGATCGAACTGCGCAGCATCCTGGCGAAGATCGGGGTCTCCACGACGGCGATCACGATGATCACCGTGGTCGCGCCAGGCCCGGCGACGGCGGTCAGCCCGATCGCGAAGATCAACGTGGGGAATGCCAGCACCAGGTCGAACAGCCGTTGCAACGCGACGTCGAGTCCGGACCACAGTGTGCCGGCCATAGCGGCCAGCGAGCCGAGTGTGGCACCGATCGGCACCGCGACGAAGACGATGACCAGGTCTGCGCGAATGCCGTACAGCGTTCTGGACAAGACGTCCCGGTTCACCTGGTCGGTGCCGAGTGGATGCGCCCAACTGGGCGGCAGCAGGTTGGCGTTCGGGATCTGATCGGTCGGCGAGTAGTTCGCCAGCAGCGGTGCGGCGACGCCGAGCAGCACGACCAGGCCGAGCATGATCGCCCCGGCCAGCCCAGGCCCGTTACCGAGCGCGGCGAGCCAGGAGCGTGTCGCCCGGCGCGATCGTCGGACCTCGCCCAGTCCCGTCGTCGGGTTCTGTTCCAGCAGGGCAGCGACACTCATGTCAGGCCTCCGATCCGGACCCGCGGGTCGAGCGCGGCGTGAACGATGTCGGTGATCAGCTGGATCGCCACGAAGACCGCGACCGAGAGAAGCAGCAGCACCTGCACCACCGGATAGTCGCGGCTGTCGATGGCGTGCGCCGCCAGCTGCCCGAGACCCGGCCAGCTGAAGACGGCCTCTACCAGCACCGCGCCGCCGAGCAACGCACCCGCTTGGATGCCGAGCGCGGTCAGGTAGGGCGGCAGAGCGGCCGGCAGAGCGTGGCCCCGGAGGATCCGGCCGGGCCGTACGCCGGCGGCGCGCGCCGTGACGACGTACGGTGAGCCGAGCTCGGTGCGCAGTGCCTCGGTCAGGAAACGGGTCAGCGAGGCGTACGCGGGCAGCGCCAGGCAGACCGCCGGCAACAGCAGATATTGCACGGCGATATCGGGTCGGGCGATGAAGCCGTCCGGCGGGGTTCCGCCGGTCGGCAGCACGGGGAATACGACGCCGAACACCACGACCAGCAGCACTCCGGTGACGAATGTCGGCAGCGCGAGCGCCAGTGTGTTGAGTCCGGTCAGTGTCGCGTCCACCGCTCGGCTCCTGGTGCCCACCCAGACCAGGGCCGTGATGACGCTCGCGCCGACCGCCAGCAGGGTGGCCGCGCCGGCCAGCACGACGGTGTTGACCAGTCCGGCGCGCACCAGGTCCGCGATCTGTCCGCCGATCATGTAGGAGCGGCCGAGATCGCCGCTGATCACGTGCCCGAGCCAGCTGACGTACTGGACGAGGATCGGTTGATCAAGACCGAGCGCGTGCCGGATCGCCGCGATGGTCTGCGGAGAGGCGTCCGGCCCGGCCAGCGTGGTCGCCGGGTCGCCCGGCACCAGCCGCAGCATCCCGAAGATCACCACCGAGGCCGCGAACAGCACGGCCAGCGCCGACGGGAGCCGACGGAGCAGATAGCGGACCATGATCGGATTCAGCCCCGATCCACCCAGGCATCGGTCAGCTGCAGCTCGGACCGCTTGGTGTAGCTCGCGCCTTGCAGCTTGTTCGACCGGGCCCATTGCGGCAGCACGACGGCGATCTCGGCCAGGAACACGTTGTCCAGCAAGTCGTCGGAGAGCTTTCCATAGGCGGCGACGGCCTCCGGCGAGGTCCCGTCCGCGATCTGCCAGGCGGCGTCGGCGTGCGCGATGTAGTCGGCGGAGACGAACTGCGAGGCGTTGTGGTGGGCATTGAACGGGTAGGCGCTGACCGTCAGTGTCGACGGGGTGTACTGCGCCCAGGAGTGGAACGTCGTCCACAGCCCGCGGAACTTGGCCCCGATCAGCTGCTTGACGAACTGGGCGCCGTCGACCGGATCCAGCTGGACCTGGATGCCCACCTCGGCCAGATTGGCCTGGACGATCGCGGCGGTCGCCTCGACCAATGGGTTCGGAGTGGCGTAGGTGTACGGGATGGTCGGGATGGCGCCGACCTCCGCGACCAGCGCCTTCGCCTTGGACAGATTCCTGCTGTAGCGGGAGTTCCGACTCTCGTCGTAGGCCGGTGAGTACTTCGGCCAGGGCAGGTTCACCGAATAGCCGACCCCGCGCAGCACCTCGGTGACCACCCGGTCGCGGTCCAGGGCGTACGCGATGGCCTGCCGCACGCGTACGTCGTCCAGCGGCTTGGCGGTCACGTTCGCTCCGACGTACAGCTGGGTCTCTGCACCGGTCAGTCGGATGTCTGAGAAGCCACCGGTCTTGACGAGGTTCTCGGTGTCGAGATAGCTGAGCCCGTCGGCGAAGTCGACCTGGCCCGACTTCAGGGCCGCCAGCAGCGCCTTGGCATCGGTGATGATCTTGGTCTCCACGGCGTCGGCGTACGGCCGGTCGGGGATCCAGTAGGACTCGTTCCGCTCGAAGCTGATCTTGGTGTTGGGCGTCCAGTTCGCGACCTTGAACGGACCGGTGCCGATCAGTTTCTCACCGGTCCGTAGCTGGTCGATCGTCTGCGAGTCGACGATCGGCACGGTGTCCAGCAGGTCGAAGATGTTGCCGAGCGGATGGGCGAACTTCAGCACCAGCCGGTGCGGGTCGCTGGTGTCGAAGGACGTGATGGCACTCGCGGTGCTCTTCAGCTGTGCCGTCCAGGACGGGTCGCCGTACGTCTTGATCGAAAACGCGGCGTCGGCGGAGGTGAACGGACGACCGGAGTGGAAGCTGACGTCGTCGCGCAGCTGGAGCTCGAGGCTCTTGCCGTCCTTGCTGAGCTGCCACTGCGTCGCAAGCCGGGGAGTGGGTTTGACGCTGTCGTCGGGATAGCGAATCAGCGACTCGAACGCCAGCCCGACCACCGTGGTGATGCCGGCGGTGGAGTTGGTGAAGAAGTTGCCCGGGATGAGGTCTTCGGAGATGCCGGCGTTGATCGTACCGCCGCGCAGCGGGCCGCCCGTCTGCACCGCCTGCTGGCTGCGTGCCTCCTGAACTGCCGAGGTGCAGCCCGCGGCGCCGAACAGCGTGCCGGCCAGGCCGGCGCCGGCGAGCCCCTGGAGCAACAGCCGGCGACTGACCGGTCGGGACGTGATGGACATGTGAGGTGCCTTTCGGATGGGGGCTACCCGACGCTGCCCGCGGCGAGCGTCGGGTAGCGGAGCCCGGCCTGTCTGGACGATCGAACGAGGCCGTGCCCGCGCAGCCGAGCGATCGTGGCCGCGAGTGAGGACGAAGCGAGCCTTTCAGCGCGGAGCGGGCCCGAGCAGGCTTGAAAAGTGCGTCGCGTCGCCCGAGCGCGGGGTAGAGGCGACGCCGTCGATGCTGCGGGGGATGTCGCCGGCCAGGGTGATCCGATGCAGCACGCGCTTCTGATCGCCGTAGTCGGCCACGCCGTAGTGCTGGGTCGCCCGGTTGTCCCAGATGGCCAGGTCGCCGGGCGACCAGGACCAGCGCACCGTGTTCTCCAGTCGGGTCACGTGGCGCTGCAGCAGGTTGAACAGGTCGTCGGAGTCGCGGGTGTTCAGCCCGACCAGTCGCTTGATGAAGTGGCCGAGCAGCAGCACTCGCTCGCCGGTCTCCGGATGTACCCGGACGACGGGGTGCTCGGTCTCGAACACCTGGGAGGCGAACTCGTCGCGGTACGCCTGTTCCTTGACGTCGATCCCGCCGATCCGCTTCTCGTCGCGCTCGGCGACATAGTCGTACAGGTTGGTGTGGACCGCCCAGAGCCGATCGGCCAGCGCCTGTAGGGCCGGGCTCAGCCGACGGTACGCCTCGGCGGAGTTGGCCCAGGTCGTCGTGCCGCCGTACGCCGGCAGCTCGATCGCGCGGAGCACGCTGATCGCCGGGATCCGGTCGACGAACGTGACGTCGGAGTGCCAGCTGTTCGCCTTGCCGTGGTCGGAGTTGATCGGCAGCACGGCGTGCTCGTTGCCGCGGACGGTCGGGTGGGGAAGTGTCGGCGTGCCGAGCAGCGAGGCGAACTCGTACTGCCCGGCGTCGTCGAGATGATCTTGACCGGAGAAGAAGATCACCTTGTTGGCGAGCAGCGCTCGGCGGATCTCCGCGACGGTCTGCGGATCGAGGTCGCCGCCGAGCCGCACGCCGCCGATCCGGGCGCCGATGGACTCGGTCACCTTCTGCACGGTGATCCACTGGTAGCCGGGCTGGTACGCGCCGGCGGTTGTCCGGTCGTCGGTCGTCGAGACGGCGCGGTCCTGGGTGAGGGTCATGACATGGTCCTTTCGGGAAGAATGGGGGATGGTCGCGGCGCCGACACGATCTCGGCGCAGCGGATCGACGGTCGGCCGATCCGGCCGCGGACGGCGTGGGCCGGAGTCCGGCCCGACGGACTGTCTGTCAGCGGTCGATCAACACGAGCGACCGGGCCGACAGCCCGGCAGGCAACACCGCAGCGGGCCCGACGCGGGCATTCGCTGGATGAGTTGCCGATATTGCATACCGTCACTGTAGGGAATATGGGGAACCCAACTCAAATCGATGTCCACATGACGAGACCGCCCGCGTCACTGGCATCAGGCGGTGCGGAGCGAGCCTGGCGTCCGTCGGCCCCATCGACCGTGATCGGGATCAACGCGCCGTGGACAGTAGCCGGACGTCGTTGCGGGGCAGGCGATCTCCATCGGGTAGGCACGTCGACGCCGACCCGCGCGCCCCGACGAAGGACGCGCGGATCGGCGAATGAGGCGGAAACTGCTCAGCTGGTCTGGTAACGGACCGCGTTGTAGAGCGAAGCGACCTGGTTGCCGTAGTACGGGCTGTACATCCAGACCGGGGCGTTGGTGTAGATGAAGTCATTGTGGCCGTTCACGTAACCCCAGTTGCCGTCGAAGTTCCGCAGCCACGGACCACCGGAGGACCCGCCGGTCAGCCCGGAGTACATGTAGATGGTGCCGTTGCCCGGGTTGTACGTCGACCCGCACGCCTCGGTCAGGTAGGCGCCGGTGTAGGGAGCGGCCTGCGGGTAGCCGAAGGCGCACGCGGAGTAGTTGGCGCTCTGGTTCCACATCAGACCCTGGGCGCCGAGGTAGTCCGCGATCCGGTAACCGAAGTTGCGGGACACTGTGACGCCGGCGACGTCCTGGGTGAAGTCACCGTTGTAGAGCCACGCAGTGGTCGTGGTCAACTGCCGGGCGTACCAGGTCCCATAGGGCCGGGATCCGTTGTTGTACGAGGGAACGAAGGCGAAGTTGCTGTCCCAGGCACCGCTCTCACCGACGCAGTGACCCGCCGTCCACACGAGGCTCTTGCCCTCGCTGTTGACGATCGATCCAGAGCAGACATAGTTCAGGCCGCTCCTGGTGAAGAACACCTTCCCGTTCGTGCGGGCGGCGGGGTACCAGTAGGGCAGGTTCGGGTAGGTCGTCCGCGCTGAGATCTTCGACGGGCTGCGGAGCGTCCGCGGAGCCTTCGCCGCGGTCGACCGGAGCGACCTTGACCGACGGGCCTGCGGCCCGCCGCGGAGCCCCTGCCGTCTGCCTCGGGGCCGTGCCGGTCGCGACGACGTTGTCCAGCGACTTCGCGGCCTTCATCCGGGCCGGTGTCCAGTAGCTGGCGACCGCCTTGGCCTCCGCTACCGGACCGGTTCCCTTCATCAGCCGCTTCGCGGTCGGGGTCAGGCTGTTCGCGTGGCTGACGACGGTGGTCTTGGCCGTGGGAATGGTCGGGGCCGGCGCGGCGTCGGCAGAGTTCGGCAGCGTCAGCAGCGCCGCCGAGGCGAGGGTCGCGGCGACCGCGCCGAGGGCTGACAGCCGGCGAGCTCGGCGGCGTGGTGAAGTGGCAGTGGGCATGGGTGATTCCTCCGTGTCGGGCGATGGCTTCATCGCCGGTGGACTGACTCGTTGCCGAGGCTTGATGCGCGCAGCTGTCCTCGCCCGTCCGGTCCCGTCGAGTTGTCGCAGGCTCGGCCGACCAGGTCCACGAATTCCGAGAAGCCGCTGGGTCCCCTCGGGTGCGGAGTCGTCGTCCGGCCGGTCGTCCTCCTTTCCGTGGGCATGCTGAAGCATCGACGGTGGTGGGGGTGGGTTCTGCGCGACCCGGCAGAGAACCGATCGGAACAGTCCGGTCTGGCTTGTCGGGTTCTCTGAAAAGTTAGTTCAGGGCCCGGAATAGCGGCAAGGTTATTGTTTGCGTCATCGATCTCGGCCGCCGGAGCATCAACCGTGGAAGAGCCGGAGTCCGATCAGGCCGGCGACCAGGATGATCATCAGCACCCGGAGCAGCCGCGCGCCGCCGTGGACCGCGGGCCAGGAAAGGTATGCCAGCCAGCAGACGAACAGGAACACGATGCCGAGCGCCGGTAGCGCGATAGCCGGCGAAGCCAACACCCCGGTGGCGAACAGGATGCCGATCGACAGCGGGATCAGCAGCCGCGGCAGGCCGTGCAGCACGGTCAACAGGCCGCGGCTCACATCTTCCACCGAGGTCCGGAACGCCGATCGAGGAGCGGGAGTGCTGCGGGACATTCGCCAAGTGTCCCAGAGCGGGGCAAGACTCAGGTGCCAAGAGTCAGGTGCCAAGACTCAGGTGCCAAGACTCAGGTGCCAAGACTCAGGTGAACGTCGAGTTACCGACGGCGCGGCACGGGCCGTCGCTTCCTCGATTCGGCCGGCCCAACCCGTAGCGTTGGACCATGTCGACCGGTCAGCTCACCCGGGAGCCGAGAAGCACGATCGAGCGGGACGCGTCGTCCGGCCGACCGGTCCGCGGGGCGGTACGCCCGATGCCGTCGCTGCGGGTGCGCCGGCTGCGGGCGCTCGGCCTGCTTCTCGTGCTGCTGCTCCTCGTCTGGGGCTGCGTCCGGCTGATCGGCTGGGCGAGCGGTAGTCCGGCGACTGTGCCGAGTAGTGGCGGGGCGGCCGCGAAGGCTGCACAAGGACCGCCCGCGTCCCCGCCGGCACTGGCCGATGCGGTGTCGGCCCGGACCCAGGGGATCGCGGGCCATACCGCCGTCGGCGTGCTGGACCTGACCACCGGCGCGACCACGAGCTATCAGGCCGACCTGGCCCTGCCGACCGCCAGCATCGTCAAGGTGGACATCCTGGCGGCGCTTCTGTTGAAGACCGACGGCGATCCGACCCAGGGCCAGGAGGCCTTGGCGAAACGGATGATCCGCAACAGCGACAACAACGCCGCAACCGCGCTGTGGAAGGCGATCGGCGGGGCGAAAGGACTGGATCAGGCCAACCAGCAGCTCGGTCTGAAAGCCACGAAGCCGGGCACTCAGGCCCGCTGGGGTCTCACCACCACGACCGTCACCGACCAGCTCCGGCTCATGTCGGCGATCTTCACCGACGACTCGCCGTTGGACGCCGAGTCGCGGGGCTTCATCAAGAACTTGATGGGCGAGGTGGCCGACGACCAGCAGTGGGGCGTTTCGGCCGCGGACGATCCAGGCGGCGACAAGTTCTATGTCAAGAACGGCTGGCTACCTCGCTCGAGCGGCTGGATCGTGAACAGCGTGGGTGAGGTGGAGCACGGCGGCCATCACCTCGTAGTCATCGCTTTGTCTGACGGCCGGCCGTCGAAGAACGTCGGGATCTCTGTGCTGGAGGGGATCAGCGCCGACGGCGTGAAGGCGGCCGTCGGCAGCTGACGCGCTGTTCTAGGGCGCGCATCCCTCACCGAAACTGTCGAGTTGCGACGGCGACCGTCGGCGTGTCGCCGTCGCAACCCGACAGTTTCCGGCTAGGCGCTGGCAAGGGCCAAGCTAGCTAGGCCACACTCAGCTCTCGGACGTCCGGCTGCTCGAGCCGGCCGAGCAGCCGATCGAGGACGAACGCCCGGTCGAACTGCATGGCGTAGTCGCGCGCGCGACGAGCCAGCTCGGCGCGGTCGATCTCGGGCATCGCTATGGCCTGATCGAGCGCGGCAGCGATGGCCGCCGGATCCTCGACCGGAACGATGAGCGCGGTGTCGCCGACCGCCTCGCCGACCCCGCCGGTCTCGGTCGTGATCACCGGTCCGCCGCCGGACAACATCTTCTCCACCAGGGCGATGCCGAACGTCTCGACGAACTCCGGTCGCGGTTTGGTCGGCAGCGCGAAGACTGCGCAACCCGCCATCAGCGGCGACCGCTCATCGTCGTCGACGTCGTCCAGGAAGACGATCCGGTCGGCGGCGGGCGAGCCGGCCGCGTACTCCCGGAGGAACTGTGCCTGCGGCCCGTTTCCGGCGATCACCAGCTTCAACCCCCGGCAGCACTCCGACGCCGCGAAGCCGTCGATCAGGTCGTCGACGCCCTTGGCGTGGGCGAGCCTGGACAGGAACAGCACGTACGAACCGGTCGTCAGCCCACGCAGCGCGAGCCGGGCCTCGACCTCGGCCGGGTCCGGATCGAGGAACTCGCCCGTGTTGATCGCCGGGTAGGAGATCGCGACCCGTTCGGTGCACTGGGCGGCGAAGTGGGTGCCGTGCTGGGCATCGATCGCCTCCGCCGACTCGATGATCAGCCGCCGGGTGTAGTCCGACACCGCGACAGGTACGTCGGAGGCCAGATAGGACGAGAGCACGTGCGCCGCCGCGCCGAACCGGTTCTCTTCGACACACGAGCGCACCACGTTGGTGACGTCGGAGCCGACCGCTTCGGCAACGGTGATCACGTTCACGGGCAGCCCGGTCGCCTCCGCGGCCCGGACCGCGTCCGTCACCGCAATGGTGTGCGGACTGAGATAGAGCGACATCGCCACGGTCGGCACGCCGTCGGTGAACAACTCGATCAACCGGCCGGTGAGTCCGGAGAGGAATCGGCCGTCCGGCACCTTGTAATCGCCGACGGCGTCCGGCCGCTCGACGACGATGCCGTCGCTGTACGGCGCGATGCCGTCCAGTGGCTTCAGCGGCAGACCGGCCTCGATCAGCCGATCGATCGGCCAGGTGACGATCCGGACCTCGGTGAAGCCTCGGGCCAGCGCAGCTTCGGCCAGGTTTCGGGCCTCGCCCGAGTGACCGCAGATCACCGGGTCTGCTCGGACGACGATCACCAGCCGACGTCGGAGGCGGTTGTCGCCACTGGAACCAATCATGCGGTCACCTCCGCGGGAAGTGGGGCACTGGACGGGTCGGGATAGCCGGCGCCCGCTCGGCTGACCGACGGCGGGCGATGATGCCGGCTCCATTCACTCGGCGTCGGGCCGAGCTCGATTTCCAGCCGGCCACCGCGATGCAGATCGCGGGTGGGCAGCCAGGAGCGCTTGAGGTCGTGGCCGTTGAACCGGACGGACTGGACGTACTGCGTCGGACCGCCGGGTTCGGGCTCGACGAAGCCGGTGGTGTCGATCGTCAGCTCCGGCCCACCCAGATCGATCCGGGCATGGGCGAAGGACGGCGCGTTGATCAGATAGAGGGACTGGCCGGCGACGGGGAAGAGACCGAGGCTGGCCCAGACATACCAGGAGGACAGGCCACCGGAGTCGTCGTTGCCGGGCAGGCCGCCGCGGCCCAGCCCGAACTGGTTGTGGACAGCCGCCTGCACGATCTCGGCGGTCCGGTCCGGACGGCCGAGATAGTGGTACGCCCACGGGACTTCCATGTCCGGCTCGTTGTTCAGCCCCTCGAACCGGTTGAGCGCGTAGCCGGCGGCCAGTTCCTCGACGCTCGGCCGTTCGCCGACCTGCTTGACCGGATCGGCGCCGTAACCGAAGAAGGTGTCCAACAGGGACAGGAAACGCTCGTCCCCGCCGGCCAGCTCGATCCGGGCCTGCATGTCGTGGGAGACCCGGAACGAGTAGTTCCAGCGGCCGCCCTCGTAGAACGTCGAGTCCACCAGCAGCCCGGTCGCGGGGTCGTACGCGTTCACCCAGCGGGTGGCCAGCTGCTCGAACTGATCGGCCAGCTGGTGATCACCGACCGCCCGGGCCACCTGCGCGGTGCAGTGGTAGCCGAACGAGATGTCGAGGGTGTGGGTGATCGGGTGAGTGATCCCGCGGAGCAGATATTCCTCGCCGTACGTCCGGCGGATGTCGGTGTCCATATGGCATAACGCCCAGTCCCAGTCGATCCCGGGCAGGCCGAGCTGGCAGAGATCGGCCAGGAACGTCTGGGCCAGCGCGCTGCCCTGCCGGGAGAACCGGTCGGCGCCTTTCGCCATCCGATAGCCGATCGGCAGATTGCCCTCCTCCTCGCAGATGTTCAGCAGCGCGTTGGCCAGCTCGATCGCCCGATCCGGGAACAGTGCGGTGATCAGCGGGAGCTGCGTCCGGTAGATGTCCCACATCGTGCAGAGATCGAAGACGAACGGTCCGTCGGCCGGCCAGAACGGGCTCTCCCCGGCGGCGAAGCACGGCTTGATCAACGAGTGGTAGAGCGCCGTCGAGAAGACGGTCCGGCGCTCGGTGGACGGTGTGTCGATACTGATCGCCCCGAGGTGCTGCCGCCATGCCGCTGCGGTCTCGGCCCGGCGGGCCTCGAAACCGCTCGTGCTCACCGAGACACAGTCCTTGCGCAGGTTCCGTTCGGCCTGGTCCACGCCGCGGAGGGAGAAGCCCAACCGCAGCTCGACCACCTGGCCGGCCTCGGTCGGTCCGCGCCACATCAGACCGAACGGGCGCAGCGTGGTCGGCCTGATCCGGTCGAAGTCCAACCGGGTTCCGCCCTGCATCAGCCGGCGGTCGTACCAGAGCAGTTGGCGCCAGTCGCCTTCCCCCGAGAGCGATGGGGCGTCGCACTCCAGGTGGGCCGACAGGGGAGTGCCCTCCACCACGACCTCCGCCTGCGCGACGCCGGGTTCCAGGGTCTCCAGGTGGGCCCGCAGCGGCACCGTCGCGCCGTGCGGAATGACCAGACCGCCGAGCGACAGGTCGATGACGATCCGGGCGTCGCGATGGGCCGGGAAGGTGTAGCGGTGCACGGCGGTCCGCGGCCCGACGGTCAGCTCGCAGCGGATGCCCGATGCGAGTGTCGCGGCGTAGTAGCCGGGTTCGGCCACCTCGTCGGTGAGTGCCCAGGACGTGCCGAGCGTGTCCAGCGGATCGAGCATCGGGGTGACCCGGAAATAGTTGTAGTACTTGCGGATCGCGCCCGTGCCGGACTGGTGGAAGTGACTGAAGCCGGAGGCGATCTGCTCCTCGAACATCCGCGGCGGCACGCCCTCGGTGTTCAGCTCGTACAGCCCGTAGCCCGACGGATAGGCGCCCGAGTAGGAGCAGGCCGAGACCATGCCGAACGGGTACGCCGCGCCCGGGTGGGTGTTGCCGACCTGCGGTTTCGGCCACCACCAGGTGGCGGCGAGCCCCTGCGGGGACGGCAGATCGGTGGCGGCGGTGCCGATGAACGGGTCGACGTACTCGAACATGATCAACCTCGCTCTCGCCGCGGGGCCTGTAGTCCCTCGAACCTAGGGGCGGCTCGTTTCGGAGAGGTTTCGCCGGCGTGACAACTGGCTCCGCCAGATAACGGTTCGCCCCGAACCGATCCGATCGCTACGTTGCGCAGCATGGACGGTGTCGAGGTGCTCGTCCTGCACGGATCGCCGGGCTCGGGCAAGTCGACCCTCGCTCGCGAGATCTCCGAGATCCTCAGAACGTCCGACATTGCCCACGCGGTGATCGATCTCGACGAGCTCAGCCTGGTCTTCCCGAGCCCGGCCCGCTCGTTCGCCTACGACAACCTGGCCGCGATCTGGCCCAACTACGTCGCGTGCGGACCGCTCAAGGTGCTCATGCCGAGCGTGATCGCGGACGCGGCGGAGCGCGAGCGGCTGCGGGTCTGCGTCCCGGGCGCCAGGTTCGCCGTCTGCGAGCTGACCGCGGCCGCCGAGATCCTCAAACACCGGGTGACGGCGCGCGAGCCGAACGAGCACTGGCGCCGGACGCTCCGCGACTTCGTCGATCTCTACGCGGACGGACCGATCTGGCGGGAATCAGAGACTTCCAGGTCGACACGGGTCATCAACCGGTGCACGCATCCGCCCGGGAGGTCGTTCGACAACTCGGTTGGGGTACGACCTAGCCCCGGTTCAGTTCAGCGGGAGCGTGCTCGCCTGTGGTGCGCTGCCACTCGTACGGCGTCGTCGTCGACACCTTGATCAGCCCGGACCGTTCGAGGATCGGACGGGAGTACTCGGTCGAGTCGCTGTTGATCAATGTCTTGCCGAGGACCAGCGCCGCCCGTGCTCGAGCAGCGGTCAGCGCGCGATAGATGCCGCGGCCGCGCCACGGCTCGAGGGTCGCACCACCCCAGATGCCCGCGAACTCGGTGTCGGGCACCGGCTCCAGACGGCCGGCGCTGACGATCTCACCGTCGGCCTCGGCGACCCACAGTTCCATCCCGTCGGCCCGGGCGAGCCGGGCGAGCACCGCGTCGGCGCCGGCCTCCGACACCGGGCCGCCGAACACCCGGCCTTGCATCGCGCACATCGCCCGCACGTCGGCCTCGTCCGAGATGCGGCGCAGCCGGACACCGGCCGGCAGCGGGACGTCGACGTCCAACAGCCGCGCTTCGCCGATCATGATCGACTCCGGCTCGTCGGGCTCGGAAGCCGTTGCCGAGCAGGGCTTCGTGCAAGCCGGGAGCCCGGTCGTGGCCGCGGGTCTTCCACTCGATCCGGGTGATCCGTGCATCGTCGCGGAAGTAGGTCGTCGCCTCCTCCACCCAGCGACCGATCGTCGTCGCGTCGGCACCGGCCAGATCGCGGTAGGTGACGAATCCCCGCCCGCCGGGAAAGGTAACCAGCCGCAGCGGCCCGAGTCGGGTGACCGACGCGGCGCTCGGCGTCTCCGCGTCGGTCCGCAGTTGTTCGTCGTAGGCGCGGAGATAGCGCTCGGCGTCGATCACGCTGGCTCATTATCCGCACGCAGCCCCGAGCGGTACGCCGGAAATGCCGCCGGGCCGGACGGCATGACCCCGTACGCTGGCGCGGTGCTGGTGATGATCAGGTTCCGGGTCGCCGAGCCGGAGGCGTTCGGTGAGCGTGTCGATGCCGCGTTGACGGTGTTACGCGGCCGGCCCGGCTTCGAGGAGGCGGACCTGGTGCAGAACCTGGACGAGCCGGACCTCTGGGCGCTGCTGCTCCGCTGGCGCGACGTCGGCTCCTACCGTCGGGCGCTGCAGGGCTACGAGGCGAAGACGGTCGTCGTTCCGCTCCTGTCGGAGGCACTCGACGAACCGTCGGCGTACGAGGACCCGGAGCTGCTGTGATCATCACTCTCACGCTGGAGCAGGAGAATGCCACTGACCTGCAGTACGGCAACGATCGGCCGTACGCCGCGTCCAGCCTGATGTCGGAGCGATCGTCAAGCCATTCCGGACCGCGATGTCCGGCCGCTGCTGACGCCCGGCCTGAGTTGGCCGCGGCCGCGCTGCCGTTCGATGCATCGAGCTCCCGCGCTGCCGTGCCGGGCGGCATCGACCTAGCGAGGCGGATCTTCGAGCCGCTCGGCTGGACGATCGCGGCAGAGTCGATCGCACTCGAGTCGACGATCCCGGAGCTGGGGCGCCGCGCGCTATCTGTCCGTCCGGTCGTCCGGACAGGTCAGGCTGGCGGAGCCACGTGGATCTCACGGACGACGCGTCGATACGGCCGCAACCGGCTGGTGGTCCGAACTGACCGACGCCGGTGGCGAGGGGATGGTCGTCAAGCCGGCCGCGAACCTGACCAGGACCGCGAAGTCGATCGTTCAGCCTGGGCTGAAGGTCCGCGGCCGGGAGTATCTCCGGATCATCTACGGACCCGACTACACCGAGCCGGCGAACCTGGATCGGCTGCGGCAGCGCGCGCTCGGCCACAAGCGCTCGATGGCGCTGCGGGAGTACGCCCTCGGGCTGGAGGCGCTGGATAGGGCGGCCCGCGGCGAGCCGCTCTGGCGGGTGCATGAGTGTGTCTTCGCCGTGCTGGCCCTGGAGTCCGAGCCGGTCGATCCGCGGTTGTGACCGGCCGCGTCAAACCTCTCGACCGTCGATCCGGCTGACCCCGTTGCGGTCGCCCGGCGGCTACCCACGGTCGGCGTCGGCGAGGTAGCCGGCCAGCCGCGGAGCACGGGCCTCCAGGAGCCGGCGGGCGATCCACAGCCCCAGTGCCGCCGCGACCAATCCGGTCGCGCAGGCCAGGGCGGCCGACAGCCCGAACTGGAACGGCGTCAACGTCGCACCGGGTGCCTTCAGCGATCGGGCTAGCTGGACGCCGGGCGCGAGGATGCCGACGCCGATCACCGGCACGTACAGGAACGGCGCGAAGACCAGGACCGCCCAGCGGAGATGCGTCCGCCACAGCCGTCGGTGCTGCCAGCGCCAGCGCAGCGAGCGGGGGTGATAGGGGAACGCGATGCCGAGCCAGGCGGCGACCGGGAGCACGCCCACGGGCAGCACGACGACGATGGCGCAGGCCCAGAGGATGTCGCTCCAGGAATAGTGACCGATCCCGACGTACATCACCCCGGCGGCGCATGCCAGACCGACGATGGAACCGATCACGACGCAACGGGCAGCAAGCCATCGCCAGTACGCGGAACGATCGCCCAGCACCGCCAGCGCGTGGTCGGTGTTCGAGCCCATCAGGTTGGTGGCGGAGGTGTCGGACAGCATCCAGGACGCCAGGATCACCGGGAAAGCGAGCGGACCGTTCAGGCTGAACATGAAATCGTGGAGCCGGGGCGGCAGCAGGAACCAGGCGGCGACCATCATCGCGCCGTTCGTGACAAGCACCTTCGGGATCTCCCATGGCGGCCGGAGAACCCGGCGATACTCGTTCGCCACCGCACCGCGGAGTCGCAGAGTCGCCGGACGCGACGCGGAGTCGTCCTGGACTCCGGACTCGGGACTGCTCACCTCAGTCGGCTCCCTTCTCGCCAACGGGCAGGCATCGCGGTCAGCACGGTTGGCCCGCGGACGTGTCCACATCACCCGCTTCAGGTGGAGGGTAGCGGGCGCACCGGCGGCTCGGCGAGCGCTGGCGCGACGGGCGCCGCGGCGGCGTGACATCATGCTTCCTGTGGCAACGATCAGGCGGCGTCTGGTCGTCTCCGGTCGGGTGAAGGATCCGACCTTCAAGACGGCCTATCTGGCGGAGGCGAGGCGACTCGGCGTTCGCGGCTGGGCGTTGAGCCGCGACGAGTCGCGGGTCGACGCCGTGTTCGAGGGAGAGCCCGACGCCGTCGAAGCGATGATCGAGTGGACCCGGAACGGCCCGGCGCACGCGTACATCACGGGCATCGAGGTCGTCGAAGAGGATCCGGTCGGCGAAGCGGGCTTTTCGATCCGCTGAGCGGTTGAGTTTCGCCGACGTCGCGCATCTCGCGGCTAGGCTGGGCCGTCGCGCCCTCCCAGCCGGGGAGGTCGACGTACATCCGTAGGAGAAGAAGTCCCCGTGGCACCGTCCAGCCGACTCGACAACGTCATCAGCCTCTGCAAGCGCCGGGGGTTCGTGTTCCCTGCCGGCGAGATCTACGGCGGCACCCGATCGGCCTGGGACTACGGACCTTTCGGCGTCGAGCTGAAGGAGAACATCAAGCGGCAGTGGTGGAAGTCGGTGGTCACCGGCCGCGACGACATCGTCGGCATCGACTCCTCGATCATCCTGCCCAAGCAGGTCTGGGAGGCCTCCGGCCACATCACCGCGTTCGTCGACCCGCTGGTGGAGTGCCTGAGCTGCCACCGCCGGTTCCGCGCGGACCACCTGCAGGAGGAGTACGCCGAGCGCAAGGGACTGCCGGACCCGGACGCGGTCGCGCTGACCGAGATCCCGTGCCCGAACTGCGGCACCCGCGGCCAGTACACCGAGCCGCGGCAGTTCAACGGGCTGCTGAAGACGTACCTCGGCGTGATCGAGGACGAGTCCGGCCTGCACTATCTGCGCCCGGAGACGGCGCAGGGCATCTTCGTGAACTTCGCGAATGTCGTCCAGGTGACCCGCAAGAAGCCGCCGTTCGGCATCGGCCAGGTCGGCAAGAGCTTCCGGAACGAGATCACGCCCGGGCAACTTCATCTTCCGGACCCGTGAGTTCGAGCAGATGGAGATGGAGTTCTTCGTCGTCCCGGGCACCGACGAGGAGTGGCACCAGTACTGGATCGACGAGCGCACCCGCTGGTACGTCGACCTCGGCGTCTCCCGGGAGAATCTGCGGCACTTCGAGCACCCGAAGGAGAAGCTGTCGCACTACTCGAAGCGGACCGTCGACATCGAGTACCGGTTCGGTTTCCCGGGCAGCGAGTGGGGCGAGCTGGAGGGCATCGCGAACCGGACGAACTTCGACCTGACGACGCACTCCGAGCACTCCGGCACCGACCTGTCGTTCTTCGACCAGGCGGCCAACGAGCGGTTCGTGCCGTACGTGATCGAGCCGGCGGCCGGCCTCACCCGGTCGCTGATGACGTTCCTGGTCGAGGCGTACACCGAGGACGAGGCACCGAACACCAAGGGCGGCGTCGACAAGCGGACCGTGCTGAAACTGGACCCGCGACTCGCGCCGGTGAAGGTCGCGGTGCTGCCGCTGTCCCGCAACGAGGCGCTGTCGCCGAAGGCGCGGGATCTGGCGGCTGAGCTGAGAAAGTATTGGAACGTCGACTTCGACGACGCCCAGGCGATCGGGCGCCGCTACCGCCGCCAGGACGAGATCGGCACGCCGTACTGCGTCACCGTCGACTTCGACACCCTCGAGGACGGCGCGGTCACCATCCGCGAGCGCGACACCATGACCCAGGAGCGGGTCGGCCTGGACAAGGTCCGCGACTACCTCGCCACCCGTCTCGTCGGATGCTGACAGCCCACGAGTTGTCAGAACCACAGCTGGCTATGACCAGCTGTGCTTCTGACAGGTCCGGGGTGGGGTTGCGGATCGGCGCGATCGAAGTCGGTACGCCGGTGGTGCTGGCCCCGATGGCCGGGATCACCAACGCGGCGTACCGGCAGCTGTGCCGGGAGAGCGCGGAGCGGGGCACGAGCGCCCGGCCGGCCGGGTTGTTCGTCTGCGAGATGATCACCAGCCGGGGCATCGTCGAGGGCGACCCGAAGACGCTGTCCATGCTGCAGTTCGACCCCGGCGAGCAGGTGCGGTCGGTGCAGCTGTACGGCGTCGACCCGGCCGTGATGGGTCGCGCCACGGCGATCCTCTGCGAGCAGTACGCGGTCGGCCATGTCGACCTCAACTTCGGCTGCCCGGTGCCCAAGGTCACCCGCAAGGGCGGGGGAGCGGTGCTGCCGTGGAAGCGGGACCGGCTGCGCGCGATCCTGCGGGCGACGGTCGCCGCCGCGACGCCGTACGGTGTGCCGGTCACGATGAAGACCCGGATCGGCATCGACGCGGCCCATCAGACCTTTCTGGACGCCGGTCGGATCGCCGAGGAGTCCGGATGTGCGGCGATCGCGCTGCACGGGCGTACGGCGGAACAGGCCTATGCCGGTCACGCGGACTGGGACGCCATCGCGGCCCTCAAGGCGAGCGTCGGCATCCCGGTGCTCGGCAACGGCGACATCTGGGAGGCCTCCGACGCGCGTGCGGATGGTCGAGCACACCGGGGTCGACGGCGTCGTCGTCGGCCGCGGCTGCCTCGGCCGGCCGTGGCTGTTCCGCGACCTGGCCGCCGCGTTCTCCGGCACGACCGAGCAGACGTTGCCCGACCTCAGGGAGGTGGCCCGGACCGTCCGCCGGCATGCCGAGCTGTTGGCCGGCATCCAGGGCGAGGAGCACGGCTGCAAGGACCTGCGCAAGCACATGGCCTGGTATCTCAAGGGCTTCCCGGTCGGCGGCGAGCTCCGCCGTCGGCTGGCCATGGTGTCGAGCCTGGCCGAGCTCGACGATCTGCTGGGGCTGCTCCCGGACGCACCGTTCCCGGAGTCCGAGCTGGGCCAGCCGCGCGGCCGACAGGGCTCGCCACGCGGCCGGGTGGCGCTGCCGGAGGGCTGGCTGGACGACACCAGCGGGTACGACCTCGACCTCGACGACGCGGAGCTCGGGATCTCTGGTGGCTGACGCCGAGCCAACCATCGCCCCGAGCCCGGCAGTGGGCAGAGACGATGCACGGCCATGCGGGCACGGGCTCCGACGGTGATCTGGTCCGGGCGCATGCCACCTCGCGCGCCTCGACCGGCGATGGCCCGATCGTCACCCGCGAGCGCCGCGAGGAACGGGAGGCGCGGACCCTACGGCCGGGTGCGACCCGGGCCGACGGCGCCGGGAACCGCGCGGCGCAGGAAAAGCCGGACAGCGAACGTACCTGCTTCGAACGTGACCGGGACCGGATCGTGCACTCGACCGCGTTCCGCCGGCTGGCCGGCAAGACCCAGGTCGTCGTCTATCCCACCGATCACCAACGGACCCGGCTGACCCATGCGCTCGAGGTCGCTCAGGTGGCCACCTCGATCGCCCGCGGGATCGGCGCCAACGTCGCGCTGGCCGAGGCGATCGCGCTCGGTCATGACTGCGGGCACGGACCCGGCGGACACGCCAGCGAGGACGCGTTCGACGCCTTCCTGCCGGACGGGTACGACCACGGGCCGTGGGGTGCCGACGTGGTGCTGACGCCGCTCAACCTGTGCTCCGAGACCCTGGACGGCATCCGCAACCACTCCTGGTCCCGGCCGGCGCCGGGCACCATCGAAGGCGAGATCGTCAGCTGGGCGGACCGGATCGCCTACTGCGCACACGATCTCGAGGACGCCGTGCACGCCGGTATCGTTGCCGAGGCCGACCTTCCGGCAGACGTGGCCGAGGTCTGCGGGCGCGGCCGACGCGAACAGCTCCGGACGTTCATCCGGGCCGTGCTGGACGCCGTCGACCGGCACGGTGAGGTCGGGATGGAGCGCGAACCGGCCGCCGCGCTGTCGGCGCTGCGAGCGTTCAACTACGAAAGGATCTACGTCCGGCCGGCTTCGATCGCCCAGTCCCGCGCCGTGATCGAGGTGCTCCAGGCGCTGGTCGAGTTCTACGCCGGGCGGCCGAGCGCCCTGCCGACCCCGCTCGATGCGGCCCCCGGCGACGAGGCCGCCATCCGGGCAGCCGTGACGTACGTCGCCGGAATGACCGACCGGTACGCCTTCGACAAGGCCGTCGTCGAGCTGAACTGGGACCCATCGAGACTTCCGCGGATCTGATTGCACTCGCCGGGCGCGCAGCGTCGGTGCGGCAAAGTCTTTGCCGTGGCCCGAGCGGAGCAGTCAGAGCCTCCGGGGTTCCAGGCGGGTCTCGATCACTCCGCCGGAGCCGTCGGACTCGACCCGGTAGGCGGCCTTGCCGTCCTCCTCGGAGACCACCTCGACCAGCTCGGTGCCGCGGTACAGCAGGCCGACGCCGTCGTCGGTGGCATACCCGGCCGGCAGCTCGCCGCGGGCGACCAGGGAGTTGAACAGCGGTCGCCGCCCGGCCTCGACGTCGTGGTGCACCGAGTTCGAGAACGGCACGAGACCGAGGCCGTCGTGCACTGCGCGCAGCTCCGGCCCGTACGAGTCGGTGGTGCCGCCGACGTGCCAGCACAGCGAACCGGCCGAGATCCCGGTCAGCACCACACCCGCCTCCCAGGCCGACCGCAGCGCGCTGTCGTAGCCGTGCAGCCGCCACATGGCGAGCAGCCCGGCGACGCTGCCGCCCATCACCCAGATCACGTCCTGGTCGAGCAGGTGTGCAGCCGGGTCCGCCACGTTCGGCATGCCGAACGAGGTCAGGTGCGACGCGTGCAGGCCGGCGAGGATGGCGGCCTCGTACAACCAGGTGATGACCGCCGGGTTGTCCCCGCTCGCCGTGGCCAGGAAGCAGATCCGCGGTGCGCGGCCGGTCACTCCGGCCAGCTCGACCGCGTAGTCGGTCAGCGCGGTGAACGCGAACCGGGTCCGCGATCCGGGCCCGATCCCGCCCGAGGTGGCGAGGATGGTCGGCCCGTCGGCGGTCATGGCTCGATGCTGCCAGCCCGTCGCGCCGTCAGGCGGGCCGGGGTCAGATCGGCGAAAAGGTGATCATCAGCAGCTCGGTGCCGGTCCGAAGGTCGACTGGGCGTTCTCGAACGCGGCGATATGCGGAGGAGCGGCGCGCCACTGGTCGATCCACATCGTCTGGGCGTGGTCGATGGGGTGCGTCTTGTTCTTCCTCATGAAGGCCAGGTGGGCGCTCCAGTCGTCCATCCCGGCGGCGCCGGCGACCAGCACCGGGCGTTGGGCCGCCATTCGTTGCGCACAACGGCTCATGGTCGCAGCGACGCTCGCCGGCGCACCCTTCGGGGTCCCGCACGAGCCCGACTGCGAGGCCGCTATGTCCAGTGCGCCGCTGTAGCTCGCGACATCGGACGGGCCCTCCAACCGGGTGCGCATGAACGACCGCTTCATCCCCTCCGGCGTGATCCGTCCCGCGTCAGCATCGGTCTGGGCCTGGATGTGCTCATGCCAGTGCTCGATGCCGGTGGCCGCCCGGGCGATCACCGTGTCCCGGCTCCGCACGCGATGCTGGCAGCCGGCGACCGCCGCACCCCAGTCGATGGCCCTCGCGTTCACCACGGGGCCAGCCGGTGTCGGCGTCGGTGTCGTCGGATCCGCTGCGAGACTTGGCGAGGACGAGTCTGACGCTTCGTCGGCGGGCGAACCGGACGGACCGGTCGAGGGCGGCCCCGAGTCGTCGATCACCGCGCTCTCCTCGGCCGCCGACAGGGCTACCGACGCCTCGCTGTCGGACAGCTGCCAGACGACGACGGTGGCGACCGCGGTGATCGCGATCAGCGTTGCGGACAACAGGATCCGGCCGTTCGCCCGACGACGACGTACGGCACGACGAGGTTTGGCCATCAGAGCCTCCGGGGGATCTGGCAGACGGTGCGGGGATCACCGGCCAATGCCGAACACTAGAGCTTCATCTCTTGCCTCGCAGCAGATTCGGAGAATTGCCGGGAGTTTTCCGAACTGCCCACGCGGCCTCCGTGACGCTGTTAGTGTGCGCCGCACACGAGGCGGTTCTTGCGCGGGGCGTTGCGCCCGGACACCACCCCGATCCACCCCCAGCTCGGGAAGCACGGATGGCAGTTGTTGATCACCTCGACACCCTCCCCCGGGGTCGGACACGGCGCGGCCGGGGCGTGCCCGCATTCGCGTGGGTCATCGCGGCAATCGTCCTGGCCACCATCGCGTGCTGGTGGGCCGGGCTGCCGGAGCAGCCGACTAGGTCGCCGGGTGACACGCTCGCGACCGTTGCTCAGCTGGCCGGTCTGCTGGCGTCGGTCCTGATCTGCCTGCAGTTGCTGCTGATCGCGCGGCTGCCCTGGCTGGTCCGTCGGATCGGGCTGGGCGCGATGGTCGGCTGGCACCGCCTGGTGGGGGGCGCAGTGTTGATCTTGATCGTCGGGCATGTCCTGTCGGCGGTGGTCGGCGAGCTGCTGCTGCGCCGGCGGACGCCCTGGCCGGAGTTGATCAACACCGTGTTCGATGATCCGGAGCTGGCTGAGGCTGTGATCGGCACCGCGCTGATCGTGGTCGCCGGGATGACCAGCGCGCGGATCGCTCGCGCCCGGCTCCGTTACGAGTGGTGGTACGTTCTCCACGTCTGTGTGTACGTGGGAATCTTTCTATCCTTTGCCCACCAGGTGAACTCCGGTGCACACTTCATCGCCGTCCCCGCGATGCGGATCGGCTGGATCGCCCTGTACGGCGCGACCGCTCTGCTGATCGTGATCGGCCGGCTGATCGGCCCGACCGCCGGACTGCTCCGCCAGCCGGTCCGGGTCGAGCGGGTGGTGCAGGAGACCTCGACGGTGATCAGCCTCTGGCTGGCCGGGCCAGGACTATGGCGGCTGCAGGTTCGGGCCGGGCAGTTCTTCTTCGTCCGATTCCTCGCACCGGAGCAGCTGTGGACCGCCCATCCGTACTCGGTCTCGCGGCTGCCGGATCGCGGCCGGATGCGGCTGACCATCGGTTCGTCGGGCGATCACTCGGGTGCCGTTCACGCGTTGCGACCCGGCACCCGCGTGCTCCTGCAGGGTCCGTTCGGTGAGCTCGGCTCACCACGCTCCCGGGACGCGCCGGTGCTGCTCGTGGCCGGCGGCTCGGGGATCGGGCCGATCGCCGCGCTGGCCCGTGAGTTCTGCCGGGTAGGCCGCGACGTGGTCGTGGTCCATCGCGCGTCGTCGTCGGCCCACCTGCCGTTGCAGGACGAGCTGTCGCGGCTTCCGCTGAGGCTGTGCCCGGTCGTCGGGCGCCGCGCCGAGCTGGGCCACGATCCGCTCGCCGCCGTGCCGCTCGGGCGACTGGTTCCCGACGCGGCCCGCCGCGAGGCGTTCGTCTGCGGCAGCAGCGGGCTGGTCGAGAGTGCCGTCGCGGTCCTTCACGGCCTCGGGGTGCCGCTCGATCGGATCCATCGCGAGGAGCTCGAACTCGGCTCCTGACCCCCTCGCTGTGCTCGGCGGCGAGACACGCCGAGGCGGACCAATCCGATTGCCGAACGGCGTCGATCCCGTAACTGGATAGGACCTGCGGCCAGCGGGTCCGCCAGGGGAAGGGGATCGGGAATGGAACAAGGCTCAGCGGGCGAGAGCCCGATGGGAACCTCAGTAGGTACACCCAGCAGGCGTCGCTTCCTCGCGGTCAGTGGCGCAGGCGTCGCGGCGGCCGGATTGGTCTCCGTCGTGCCCGGGACCGCCTCCGCAGCCGAGGCACCGGTCGATCCGAAGGCGGTCGGCGATGCGCCACTGCTAGCGGTCGTCGACGACTTGAAGAAGGGCCGGGTCACGCTCGTCCACGGCGGTACCGAGCAGACCGTCACCGACCACGATCTCGCCCGCCGGATCGCCCGGCTGTCCACCAAGGGGGCCAAGTCATGAGCTCGCACCGCGAAGCGCCGGAGATCTCCAAGGACCCGGTCGCCGACAACACCGACGTCTACGCGTTCGTCTCGCCCGACCGGCCGGACACCGTGACGATCATCGCCAACTTCATCCCGTTCCAGAATCCGCAGGGCGGCCCGAACTTCTACGAGTTCGGTGACGAGGTGTTGTACGAGATCAACATCAGCAACCACGGTGCGGCGCACTCCGACGTCACCTACCAGTTCGAGTTCGAGACCAAGATCAGGAACCCCAACACGTTCCTGTACAACATCGGACCGATCGCCAAGATCGACGACCCGAACTGGAACCGTCCGCAGTTCTACTCGGTCACCCGGATCGAGCGCCACCTGAATCCGCAGGTGCTCGGCACCGGGCTCACCGTGCCGCCGGTCAACGTCGGCGTCCGGAGCACGCCGAACTACGCGAAGACCTTCACCGGGGCGGCCACCCACCTGCTGAGCGGCGGTCGGATGGTGTTCGCCGGTCAGCGGGCAGACGCGTTCAACGTCGACCTCGGCAGCATCTTCGACCTGGGCACGCTCCGGCCGTTCGAGATGGCGCACCTGATCCCCTCCGCGGCCGCGGCCGGCGTGAACGGGGTCCAGGGCCTGAACGTTCACACCATCGCGATCCAGGTGCCGATCACCGATCTGACCCGTGGCCACTACCGACCGTCCAAGGTGGAAGATCCGCTGGCCACGATCGGCGTCTATGCCAGTGCGAGCCGGCGCCGGGTGCGGATGTTCGACGCCGACAGCGGCAAGTGCACGCACGCCGGCGGCTGGCGGCAGGTCAGCCGGCTCGGAATGCCGCTGTTCAACGAGGTGATCAACCCGATGTCGGTGAAGGACCGCTGGAACGCCTCCTCTCCGTTCGACGATGCCGCCTTCGCGAAGTACGTCGCCAAGCCCGAGCTGGCCGGCCTGCTGCCGGTGCTGTATCCGGGCGTCTTCCCGAACCTGGCGAAGTACACCAAGGATCGCGCCGACCTGTCGGCGATCCTGCTGACCGGGATCCCGAGCGGCGTGGTGCCGGGCTTCCAGAACTACACCGGCGGACTCAAGGCGGACCTGGTGCGGCTGAACGTGGCCGTACCTCCGGCGTCGAAGCCGAACCCGCTCGGTCTGGTGGCCGGCGATGCCGCCGGCTTCCCGAACGGTCGCCGGGTGTTCGACGACGTGGTCACCGTCGAGCTCCGCGCGATCGCCGGGCTGACGATCCCGTTGGTGGACAAGTCCTATACCCCGGACGCCGCGGCGTCGGCGGTGAAAGACGGGACGACGAACACCAACAACCCGTTGCTGTCCAGCTTCCCCTACCTGGGGACGCCTGGCGGCGGCTACCAGTCCATGCCGGGCAAGGCCGCGGCGTGATGACTGTCGCCGACCGGAGGGAGAACCCGTACGCGGGTCAGGGACCGGTCCTGCTCGACATCGGCGGGGATGTGGGGGCGCTCGTCGTCACCATGCCAGCCCAGCTGGACGGTGTCGAGGTGGAGATCCGGGCGGTCGGCGACGAGGCGGGGGCCGATGACCACGGGGCGGGCCGGCATGACCATGCCGGCCCGGGTCATCGGCACCATCCGCATGTCGCGGTGGTGGCGCGGCCGACGTCCGGCGGCATCGTGCACAGCCTCGTCTATCCGGAGGTGGTTGCGGGCCGGTACCGGCTGCATCCGCTGCCGGGCGGTGAGGCAGCCCTCGAGGTCGACGTGGTCGGCGGCCGGGTCACCGACGCGAGCTGGCCGGTAGCTGGCTAGATGTACTTCACCGCGCTGCGCGGCACGAAATTCCGGGCCGGCGACCATCCCTCCGAGCAGTTGGTCGCCGGTCCGGTCTCCTTCAGTTGTCCGCGCGGGCGGCCGGCGGCGGAAGCGCGCACGCCGGCGACCCACCCGGGAGCCGGTGTCGGCTGCGGGCGATCAGTCGATAGCCGGCTGACGCGAGTGTTCGGACGAGTGGCAGGGCGATCAGCCGACCGAGCAGACCCCAGGCCCCGCGGGCATGACGCAGCCAGTGGGCGACCGCGTCCGCGCCGCCGTACAGCCCACCATCCGTCGCGAGCCAGAGCACCTCACTCCGCGCTCGCTCGGCGGACGTGCCGATCGCGGCCAGGTCGGTGAACTGCCAGGGGATCAGTTCGGCATCGGTCGCGGGATCGCGCGCCAGCCGGTCGCCCAGCCAGTCGGCCGCGGACGTACAGAAGGCGCAGTCGCCGTCGAACACCAGCATCGGTCGATCGCGCTCCTGAGCCACGCAACCAGGCTAGTCGACAGTCGTCAGGGCGACTCTGGATCCCTTGCCACGACTCGGATCCCTTGCACAGGATCCAGATCAGCACAGAGGATCCAAGGATCGAGGGCGCGGACCCGGGGAGCGGGGGAGATCCGCGAGCCGCCGGATCGTCGGTGCGCGGGGCTACACTCGCCAGCGTGCCGGGCCGGATCAACGAGGAGGACATCGCGGCCGTCCGTGAGCGGGCCCGGATCGACGAGGTGGTCGGCAGCTATGTCGCGCTGCGGCCGGCCGGTGGCGGCTCGTTGAAGGGACTGTGCCCGTTCCACGACGAGAAGACGCCGAGCTTCCAGGTGACTCCATCGCGCGGCTTCTTCTACTGCTTCGGCGCCTGCAGCGAGGGCGGCGACGTCATCGACTTCCTGATGAAGATCGAGAACCTCACCTTCACCGAGTCGGTCGAGCGGCTGGCCGACCGGGTGGGCATCCAACTCCGCTACACCGACGACGGCCAGGGCGCCTCCAGGGGCGAGCCGGGCAAGCGGACCCGGCTGTTCGAGGCGATGCGGGTCGCGTCGGAGTTCTTCGCCGAACAGCTGGGCGCGCCGGACGCGATCGAGGGCCGGCGGTTCCTGTCGCAGCGCGGCTTCGACCGGGCCGCCGCGGAGCACTTCGGGGTCGGCTATGCGCCGAGCGACGGCCGGGCGCTGCTCCGGCACCTCCGCGGTCGCGGCATCTCCGACGCCGACATCGTCGCCGCGGGGCTGGCGCGCGAGTCCGGGTGGGACTTCTTCCAGGGTCGTCTGCTGTGGCCGATCCGTGACTCCGGCAAGCAGACCGTCGGCTTCGGCGCGCGTCGGCTGAGCGACGCGGACCGAATTCCCGCGAAATACATCAACACCCCGGAAACCCTGCTCTACAAGAAGTCCCACGTGCTGTACGGCCTCGAGCTGGCCCGGACCGCGATCGGCAAGAAGAGCCAGGCGGTGATCGTCGAGGGCTATACCGACGTGATGGCCGCGCACCTGTCCGGGCTGGAGACCGCGGTCGCGTCCTGCGGCACCGCCTTCGGCGATGATCATGCCCGGCTGCTGCGCCGGATGATGGGCAACCACGACGCGATCCACGGCGAGGTGATCTTCACCTTCGACGGGGACGCGGCCGGCCAGGCGGCGGCCCTGAAGGTGTTTGCGCTGGATTCCGCGTTCGTCGCGCAGACGTACGTCGCGGTCGAGCCGACCGGCCTCGACCCGTGCGATCTTCGGCTGCAGCACGGCGAGGCGGCGGTCCGCGAGCTGGTGGCGCGGCGGGTCCCGCTGTACCGGTTCGTGATGGGCAACATCTTGGGGACGTACGACCTGGATCGGGCCGACGGCCGGCTGGCCGCCCTCCGGGCGGCGTCGCCACTGGTGGCCAGCGTCCGGGACAACGCCCTCGTCGGGGAGTACGTCCGCGAGCTCGCCGGCCAGCTCGGGATGGACGTCGAGGAGGTCCGGCGCGAGGTCTACCGGGTCGCTTCGCGCGGGTCCCGGCGTTCGGACGAGCAACGGGCGGGCGAGCAACGGGCGGGCGAGCAACGGACCGGCGAGCAATGGGCCGGTGATCGGCGCGGCGGAGCCCCCGGCGACGATCCCGGCAGCGAGGCGGGGCAGCAGCGCCGGCCGCCCAAGCCGGCGCTGCCCGACCCGCACGACCGGATGCTGGTCACCGAGCGGGAGACCCTGAAGCTGCTGGTCCAGGCGCCGCACCTGCTCGGCCCGGACCGGAACGAGTTGAGCACGACCGACTTCACCCATCCGGCCTACGCGGCGGTCTTCACCGCGATCGAGAAGGCGGCCGCCCAGGAGTCCGGCGAGTCGGCGGAATGGGTGCATGCCATCTCGGCGGCCTGTGAATCGGACCCGATCCGGTCGCTGGTCGCGGCGCTGGCGGTGGAGCGGATCCCGGTCAGTGGCGAACCGGCCGTCCGAGACGCGGTGGCCTACTCGGCCAAGCTCCAGCTGCTCACGGTGATGCGGCAGATCGCGGAGCTGAAGTCGAAGCTGCAGCGGACCAACCCCGTCGAGCACCCGACCGCGCACCGGCGGATGTTCGCCGAGCTGCTCGCGCTGGAGCCACGCCGGCAGGAGCTCCAGGCGCTCACCCTGGGGACAATCGACTGACGTCGAAAATAGTTGTCCACAGATCTACCTGACGGTCGATCCGACCCTGCCCGAGCGGCCGCAGAGTTGCGGTATGACGAAATCTGGGTATCGGGGTGTGCCGGCCGAAGCGCTGCTGTCGGCCGAGGAGGAGTGTCTGCTGGCACGGGTGATCGAGGCGGGCGTGCTGGCCCGCGAGCTGCTGAACGGGGATCCGGACGAGTTGCGGGCTGCCGGCGCGAGCGCCGACGAGCTGGCGGTCCTCGTCGCCGACGGTGAACGGGCGCAGCGTCGGTTCGTCACGGCAAATCTCCGGCTGGTTTCGATGGTCGCCAGTCAGTTCGCCACCCGGGCCGGCTACGGCCACGGGGAGTTGTTCCAGGAGGGCTGCGTCGGTCTGCTGACCGCGGTCCGGCGGTGGGATCACCGGCGCGGCTGCCGGTTCGCGACGTACGCCCTGTTCTGGCTCCGGGCCACCGTCGGAGCGGCGTCCGCCCGGTCGCGGGGAGCCGCTGACCTGCCGGCCAGTCGGGCCGAGGAGCTGCGGGCGCTGCGCGGCCTGGAGTCCGAGCTCGCCCAGCGACTCGGCCGTCCGGCGACCGTGGCCGAGTTGGCGGTCGCCGCCCGGCGGAGCCAGTCGTGGGTGCTGAGCATGGTCCGGTACGAGGCGCCGCGATCGCTGGACGAGCTCGGCTCCGTCGAGGTAGCCGACCCCGCCGGACAGGATCCGGCCGAGGCGATCGACGCGGTGGCTCGACCGGGTCGAGAACTGCTCTGGCACCTCGGCCCGCTGGAGCGCCGGGTGCTCGAGCTCCGGCTGGGATTCACCGGCGGCCGGCCGCAGAGCTACGCCGAGGTGGCACGCGGGTTGGCCGTCACCGTGGCCCGGGTCAGGCGCACCGAGGAGCGGGCGCTGGAGCGGCTGCGCGCCGTCTGCCCGCAGGAGGCGGCCGCACACCTGGTCTGATTGCTCCGCCGGGGTTCGACCCTTCCTGTCTGTCTGCCGTCCCATTCCGGAAACTGTCGACTTCCGGCATGCGCCGTCGGCGTGTCGCTGTCGCAAGTCGACAGTTTGGGAAGATCAGAGGGACCTAGTCAGCCGATCGGATCGCGCTCCGCCTCGATCGGGCCGGCGAGGGCCGGCGGCGGAACCCGGAACAGCCGGGTGCGCCAGAGCAGGAAGGCGATCCCGAGGACGACCCAGACCGCGCCGACGATCATCGCGCTCGGCTCCAGGCTGAACCAGAGGCCGATGCTGATCACGGTCCCCAGGCCGGGCAGCACGAGCCCGCGGACGACTTCGCGGCGACCGCTCCGCCGGTCGAACCGCAGATAGGTGAAGATCACCGACAGGTTCACGAAGGTGAACGCCGTCAACGCGCCGAAGTTGATCAAGGAAGCGGCCTGGGCCAGGTCGAGGAAGACCGCGGTCGCAGCCAGTGCGCCGATCAGGATCACGTTTCCGGCGGGGACACCCCGGGAGCTCAGCCGACCGAAGAAGCGGCGCGGCAGATTGCCGTCACGGCCCATCGCGTACAGCAGTCGACCGGCGGTCATCTGCTGGGTGATGCCGCAGCCGAGCACGGCCACCAGGTAACCGCCGATGAACGCGGCCTGGAATGCCGCACCGCCGATGTAGCGGGCGATCTCCGGCGAGGCGCCGACGATGTTGCCGACCGTGGCCACGTCCGGGAACAGAATCTGCATCGCATAGGTCACGCCGACGAAGAACACCCCGGCCAGCGCGACGATGATGAAGATGGCTCGCGGGATGTCGCGTCGCGGCCGCTCGGCCTCCTCCGACATCGTGGTGACTGCGTCGAAGCCGAGGAAGGACAGCGCCAGGATCGCCGCACCCGAGGCGACCGCCGGGAACTGGCCGACCGCGGAGACGAACGGCGCGGTCGAGAACGCGGCGCCGTTCGCGCCGGACAGGATCGAGCGGACGGTGAAGGCGACGAACGCGATCGCGACCACGACCTGGATGACCACCAGTGCGACGTTCACCTTCGCCGGCCAGCTGGACACCGATCAGGTTGATCACCGTGCAGAACACGATCGTCGCCAGGATCCATACCCAGGCAGCGATCTGGGGGAACGCGACGGTCATATAGATCGAGGAGAGCAAGGCGTTGATCATCGGCAGCAGCAGATAGTCCAGGGTGGCCGCCCAGCCGACCACGAAGCCCAGATGTGGGTTGATCGACTCCCGGGTGTACGTGTACGCCGAGCCCGCGGACGGATAGCGGCGCACCATCCGGGCATAGCTGGTCGCGGTGATCAACACGGCCAGCAAGATCACCAGATAGGCGAGCGGGACGTGCCCGGCGGTCACGTCGGAGACGATGCCGAACGTGTCGAAGACCGCGAGCGGCGCCATATAGGCCAGGCCGAGGAAGACGATGTGCCGCAGCCGGAGGGTACGTCGCAGGCCGGTCGATGGTGGGTTGCTCGGGGACGGTGCGGTGATGGGTGGATGGGTGGTCGTGGTGGTCATCGTCGACTCTGTTCTGGATAGGCGGGTGGTCAGTGGGCGGCCGAGCACAGCGGGCGCTCGGCGTAGTTGGTTGCCGGGGTGGTCGCGGTCTCGGCCTCGTGGACGACCTCGCCGCCGACCATGGTCAGCTCGGCGCGCTGCTGGAGCAGGGCTGCCGGGTCGTTCGCGTACGCGTACAGATCGGTCGACCAGGCGACGAGGTCCGCGCGGGCGCCGACCCGGAGGATGCCCAGGTCGTGTTCGGCGTGCCAGGCCCAGGCGCCCTCCCGGGTGTAGCCGCGCAGCGCGGCGTCCAGGCCGAGCCGCTCGTCCGGGGTCCAGGCGTCGCGGCCGTCGAGTCCGGCGCGGGTCAGCGCGGAGTAGATACCGACCAGCGGGTCCATCTCGCCGACCTGCCAGTCGCTGGACAACGCGACGTGGGCGCCGGAGTCGAGCAAGGAGCGGAACCGCCAGGCGCGGTCCCAGCGCTGCTCGCCGATGTTCTCCATCCAGGTGCCGGCGACCAGGTCGGGGGAGCAGTGCCGGGGCTGCATCGCCGCGGTCACCCCGAGCGCGGCGAACCGCGGCAGGTCGTCGGGGTGCAGGCACTCCACATGGACGATGCCGTGCCGACGGTCGGTCGTGCCGTTCGTCCGGGCGGCCTGCTCGATCGCGTCCAGGGCCAGCCGGATGCCGCCGTCGCCGGTCGCGTGGGTATGGGTCTGGAAGCCGAGCCGGTCCAGCTCGGTGATGATGCCGGTCAGTTCGCCGAGCGGCGCGCTCGGGTGTCCGCGGTGGCCGGGCCGGTTCGCATAGTCGTCCAGCATCCAGGCGGTGTGCGGCTCGATCACGTCGTCGGCGTACAGCTTCACCGGGCCGAAGCGGAGCCGGTCGCTGGTCGCGGCCTCGTCGACGGCCGTACGCAGGTCGCGGCGGAAGGCGCCGTCGGCGTCGATCGGGTGGAACAGCGCGGCGATCACCCGGGAACTGAGTTTTCTCCCGGCGAGCGCCCGCTCGAGCAGGCCGACCTCGGCCAGCGGCACCTGCGGCTCGACGACGGTGGTGATCCCGGTCGCGGTGGCCATCTCGAGGCTGGAGAGCAGCTTGCGGTAGCGGCGCTCGGGGGAGTACATCGGGATGTCCCGCTGCAACCCGGCCAGCCCGGCGGTGGTCATCGCGCTCGTGTAGAAGTCGGTCACCCAGCCGGTCGGACTGCCGGCGGCGTCGCGCTCGGGATTGCCCCAGAAGACGTCGCCGCCGTGGGTGACTCCCAGCACGCGGAGGGCGGTCTCGTTCAGCCAGACCGAGTGCTGGTCGTACGTCGTCACGAAGATCGGCCGGTCGGTCAGCCCGGCCAGGTCGTCGGCGTGCGGACGCCGGCCGCTGACCACCGAGTAGACCGCGTTCTCCGCGCAGATCCAGTCCAGATCGGGGCGGGTGTCGGCGAGCTCGCGGATCCGCCGACGCACCTCGGCCAGGGTCTCCGCACCTCTTCCAGGCTGACCGCGTCCGGGTCGAAGCCGAGCAGCAGGTGGTTATGGCTGTCGATCAGCCCCGGGGTGAGCAAGGTGCCACCGAGGTCTCGGGTCTCGATCGCGGCGGGCGCGCCGGCCGCCGGACCGACGTAGCTGATCCGGCCGTTCGTCACACCGAGGGCCTCTGCCCACGGCTGGGTGTCGTCGAACGTACGGACTCGGGCGTCGGTGAGGATGAGGTCGGTCATCGAGGGCACTCCTCTGTGCTGGCTGCATTCTTGGACACTTGCGTCAAAGAATGCGAGTGGAGTGCCATCCGGGCTGCGCTACTGTCAAGCGCGTGGCTCGACCGAAGAAGCAGGAGGCGCGTCGCGAGCACCTCGTCGATGCGGCCCTGTCGGCTGTGTCGGAGGCCGGTCTGCGCGAGGTGTCGCTGACCGATGTGGCCACCAAGGCGGGGCTCACCAGGGGCGCGATTCTCTACTACTACGAGGATCTGGAGGCTCTGCTGGCTGAGGCGCACCGGGCCGGGCTGGAGCGGTTCTGCGACGCACGGGACTCCGAGGTGGCCCTGTTGGACGACCCTCGGGAGCAGCTGGGCTGCGCGATCCGGGAGGGTCTGCCCTCCGGTCCGGACGACGCGCTGATGCGTCTGCTGTATGAGTTCGACGTGCTCGCCGGCAGCTCGCAGTTGCACGACGAGCTGGTCGAGAAGATGTACGACCGGCAGCTGGCGACGTATCGCGGGGTGCTGGAGCGGGGCATCGCGGTCGGGGTTTTCGAGCCGGCGTTGCCGGTGGACACGCTGGCGATGACGCTGGTCGCGCTGGAGGACTCGTACGGCCTGCACATCGTGGCGGGCAACAGCCGGATCACGGTGGCGATCGCCGAGGCCGCGATGCGCGACGTGGCCGAGCAGCTCGGCGCCGGAGCGGTCCGATGAGCGAGCGCTGGTGGGGCAGGGGTCGCGGGCTCCCGGCCGATGCGTACGAGGCGTGGCGCAGGTCGTTGGCCGAGGTGCCCGGGCGGCCGGCGCGGATCCTGGCCTGGGCGCGTACTCCGGTCGGGTTCGGCGTCGGCAGCCCGGCGGTGCTGTCCGTGGGCGACGAGACCGGGTTCGATCATCTCGGCTGGCACGAGATCGAGCACGGCGGCTGGAACGCGGAGACCCGCCGACTGAGCTGGATCTGCTACCCGGCGGCCGACGGCCGGTCCCGGAGAGGGTTCGTCGAGCTCGTCGAGCCGGCCCGGCTGCCGGAGCTGTTCCGCGAGCGCGTGGCGGCAAGCCTCGTCCTCGACCGGTACGTGGGTCTGGCCGAAGGCGGTGGCGTCACGGTCAGCGCTCGTCGTGATCTGGCCGGCCCGGCCGACCAGATCGGCTGGCACGTCACGCCGGTTCGCGGCACCGACTGGCGGAGCGAGGCCGTGCGTGCGGAGGCCGAGCAGATCCTGGCGATGGTCCGAAGCGAATACGACACCACCCCGACCGGCTGGTAAGGTTTCAATCCGCGCCTGTCGCCAGGCACGGTCCCCTGTAGCTCAATTGGCAGAGCAGCCGGCTGTTAACCGGCAGGTTGTTGGTTCGAGTCCAACCGGGGGAGCCGATCAGTCACGCCCACGAGTGGACGGCCGACACGACGGGACGGTCGTGCCGACCGGCCGGTGCTCAGAGGCCGACCTTGTTCGCGCCGTAGACGGCCTGGGAGTGGGTGAAGCCCTCGTACTGCAGCTGCTCGATCAGTCCCGACCGGGAGAAGTGCATGTAGGTGAGGTAGCTCTTGGCAACCCGGACGGCCTGGTGGTTCCAGTTCGCCTTGGCGTGATCGACACCGTAGGTCGCATTCTTCTTGGAGAAGCCCTCGTACTGCAGTTGCTCGATCAGCCCCTTGCGGGAGAAGCCCATGTACTTCAGGTAGTCCTTCGCCATCCCGACCGCCTGCCGCTCGGCCTTGGTCTCGTGGTGCCTGTGCTGGGTCGCCGCCTGCGCAGGTGCGTCGGTCAGCGCAACGCTTCCGCCCGCCAGCGCGGCGGCGGAGACGATGCCGACCAGCACCTTCCGCATCGGGTGGGTCTTCGTCATCTTGTCGTTGGTCAAGGTGGGCCTCCTCAAGGCGATTCGCGTGGTGGCCCCGAGGGGCCTCCCATCTCGGAGCGTTCCGGGCTGGGTGATCTGTCGTACTGCTGACGGTACGGAGGGGGACGAACACAACCGTGATCGTCGAAGCAGAGCGCTGGACGGATTCCGGCGACCTGCCCGCGGATCGGCTATCGGACAGCGATCGGCAGGGTCAGTCGGAACAGCGCTCCGCGGTCGGCCGGCAGACAGGTCAGATCTCCACCGTGCGCACGAGCGAGCCCCCGTGCGATCGGCAGTCGGCGGCCCGGTGGCCGGTCCGAAGCGCTGATCCGGTCCTGGTTGGTGTAGGTTGCGGGCCGTCCTCGTCATCGGCGGGGACGGCCCGCCCGACGACGTACGCGGGCCGCAACCCCCGACGTACCGCCGTCGGGAGGACCAGACCTCATTCGTTCAGACCAGGAGTTCCAGCATGTCCAGCACGACCTCATCCGTCCAGCACCTCACCAGGACCGCCTCGATCCTGACCATCGTCTCCGGCGCCGTCGCGCTGATCTTCGGCATCTTGGTGATCGCCTTCCCGAAGACCAGCCTGCTCGTGATCGGCGTCCTGTTCGGCCTCCAGCTGATCATCACCGGCATCATCCGGCTGGTCGTCGGCATCACCGACAAGAGCCTGGAGGGCTGGGAGAAGGGCCTGACCATCACCTTCGGCGTGCTGGTCGCTATCGCCGGCATCTTCTGCTTGAAGAACCCGACCGCGTCCATCGCCATCCTGCTCGTGGTGCTCGCCATCGGCTGGTTCATCGACGGCGTGATGCATATCGTGGTCGGCGCCCAGAACCCGCAGGGCGAGCGGCTGTGGAAGATCGTGATCGGCATCGTGTACGTGATCGGCGCGATCGTGCTGCTCGTCTCGCCGGTCACCTCGGTGGTCGTGCTCGCCCTGCTCGGCGGCTGGATCCTGGTGTTCTTCGGTGTCGTCACGCTGATCGCCGGGATCTTGGGGATGCGGGCGTCGAGCAAGATCGCCTGATCCCTCCGATCAGACGCTCAGTCGCGGTGATCGGCCGCCAGGTCGTCGAGGAAGACCTGAGCCCAGTGCTCGATGTCGTTCTCGAAGACCTGGCGGCGCATGATCCGCATCCGCCGGGACTTGCTCCGAGGCGAGTCCTTGATGGCCTCGAGGATGCGCTCCTTCAGGGCGTTGATGTCGTACGGGTTGACCAGGTAGGCCTGTCGGAGCTCCTTGGCCGCGCCGGCGAACTCGCTGAGCACCAGGGCGCCGTCGTTGTCGGGACGGCAGGCGACGTACTCCTTGGCCACCAGGTTCATCCCGTCGCGCAGCGGGGTCACGACCATCACGTCGGCCATCCGGTACAGCGCAGCCATCTCCTCGCGCGGATAGGACGAGTGGTGGTACGTGATCGGCGGCCGCCCGTACCGGCCGCCGTCGCCGTTGATCCGACCGACCAGCCGGTCGATGTCGTCGCGCAGCTTGCGGTACTGGTCGACCCGTTCCCGGGACGGCGTGGCGACCTGGACGAAGGCCACCTTGTCGGAGTCCAGTGAGCCGTCGGCGACCAGCTCGCCGAACGCCTCGATCCGCTGCGGCAGGCCCTTGGTGTAGTCCAGCCGGTCCACGCCGAGCAGTACGGTCTCCGGATTACCCAGATCGGAGCGGATCTCGGCGGCCCGCTTCTCGGTCTCGGGCGAGCGGGCCAGCTCGTCGAGCGCGGTCGCGTCGATCGCGATCGGGTACGACCGGGCGATCACCGTCCGGCCCTCCGGAGTGTGGATCCGGTCCCGGCGGGTCTCGTAGTGCAACCGCTGGCGGACCAGCCGGAGAAAGTTCTGCGCGCCGCCGGGCAGCTGGAAACCGACCAGGTCGGCGCCGAGCAGGCCCTCGATCAGCTGGTTGCGCCACGGCAGCTGTTGGTAGAGCTCGGTCGGCGGGAACGGGATGTGCAGGAAGAAGCCGATCCGCAGGTCCGGCCGGAGCTGACGCAGCATCTGCGGCACCAGCTGGAGCTGGTAGTCCTGGACCCAGACCAGGGCGCCCTTCTCGGCGACCTCGGCGGCCCGTTCGGCGAAGCGTTGGTTGACCCGCCGATAGGCGTCCCACCAGTGGCGATGGAACTCCGGATGAGCGATCACGTCGTGGTAGAGCGGCCACAAGGTCGCGTTGGAGAAGCCCTCGTAGTATTCCTCGACCTCGTCGTGCGACAGCGAGACCGGAACCAGCTCCATGCCATCACTCTGGAACGGCTCGAGCTCCTCGTCGGGAGCGCCGTGCCAGCCGACCCAGGCGCCCTCGTGAGAGTGCATGATCGGCTCGAACGCGGTGACCAGACCGCCCGGGGACGTACGCCAGTCGACGGTGCCGTCCGGATGCTCGATCCGGTCCACCGGCAGTCGGTTGGCGACGACGACGAACGAGGCGGTGGCGAGCCCGGTAGTCCTGGACTCGCGCCGCCCGGCCGAATCCGAACTCATCTCCCGACCTCCCGGTGCATCGCCCTCGACCATAGCCGGACGCGCCGACTCGTCAGTCTCCTACCCAGCCGGTGGCCGCGTCATCAGATGGTGTCGGCGTCTGGCAGGCTCGAACCATGAGCCCGACGAGGCCGCAGTCCGGGGTAGGTAACCAGGCGTTCGAGGCGATCCTGGACCGGCCGGCCGACACGCTCGTCGCGGTCGACTTCGACGGCACGTTGGCGCCGATCACCGACGACCCAGACCAGGCGTACGCAGATCCGGCGGCCGTCGCCGCGCTCGGCCGGCTCGGTCCGCTGGTCGGCCGGATCGTGGTGATCACCGGCCGGCCGGCCAGGACCGCGGTCCGGCTCGGGAGGTTCGCCGAGGCGCCCGGTCTGGGTGGGCTCGTGGTGCTCGGGCAGTACGGGATCGAGCGCTGGGACGCGGGCACCGATGAGTATCAGCTTCCGCCGGAACCGGAGGGCATGCGGGCGGTTCGCGACGAGCTGCCCGGGCTGCTCGGTCGGCTGGGCCTGCAGCGAGCCCGGGTGGAGAACAAGGGCCGCGCGATCGGCGTCCACACCCGCGAGCTGCGTGACCCGGAGGCGTACCGGCGGCTGCGCGGGCCGCTCGGCGAGCTGGCTCGTCGGCACGGGCTGCATGTCGAGCCGGGCAAGAGCGTTCTGGAGATCCGGGCGCCGGGGTTCGACAAGGGCGACGCGTTGCGCGTGATCGTGGCCGAGACCGGGGCCCGCCAGGTGGTGTTCGCCGGCGACGATCTCGGCGACCTACCGGCATTCCGGGCGGTCGAGCGGATGCGGACCGAGGGGATCGAGGGTCTGCTGATCTGCTCCGCCTCGCATGAGGAGCAGGCGCTGGCCGAGATCTCCGACCTGGTGCTGGACGGCCCGGCCGGGGTGGCCGAGTGGTTCGGCGCTCTGGCCACCCGGTTGGAACGCGGCGGCGGGGCCGACTGACCCCCCAGTATCATCGGGAGCCGCATCATCGGGTGCCTCCCGGTCCGCCGGGTCGTTCAGGGGCGGTAGCTCAGCCGGTTAGAGCAGCGGACTCATAAGCCCTTGCACTACCACATCACTCCCACTATCACGGCTGGTCAGAGACCAGTTCGGCACAGGCGCGAGCGGAGTGCACCCACGGGCGCACCCATTCAGGGGGAGCAAGATGGCGAGACAACGCAGTAGCGGTACCGTCCAGCAGATGGCCGACGGGACATGGGAGGCCCGCCTACGCATCCCGGCGGACCCTAGACGCAACCAACCGGCCCGGAGGGTCACCCCGGCGTGCCCGCACGCAGGAGGCCGCCCAAGAGGCGCTCAGGGACCTCCTCGCTGCTGCCGCCGTCTGCCTGCGGCGGGTCACTCAATAACCTGCTGCCTCCTGTTGACCCTGCTGGCCGCGGGCTCTGCAGCGCGTCGTGGCGAGGCCTGTGGGGCACGCTGGGCCGACGTGGACCTCGCCACCGGCAAGTGGACCGTGCGGACCAGCCTCACCTGGGTCGGCGGGGTCATGTACGAACACACGCCGAAGAACGACGAGCGGCGCAGCATCCCGTTGCCGGTGTTCGTCGTCGACGCCCTGAAGGCCGCTCGGCGGGTCCGTCCGTTCCAGACCTGGATCGCCGAGTGGCCGGACGTTCCCGGCGAGCGGGTGCACGTGGACTGCGTGTCGGCGTACTTCCGTACGCTGGCCGCGCGATGCGGCGCCCCGACCGGTCTGCACTCCCTTCGACGATTCCTGCTCACCAAGCTGGCGCGTACCGCCGATCTCGACGTCGTGGCCCGGATCTCCGGACACAAGTCGATCGAGGTGTTCAGAAAGCATTTCATCGTCGAGCGCGACGACCAGGTGACTGCTGCGATGAACAACGCATTTGCCGAGGTGGGCTAGCCGCACCGACCCGATGGGGGAGCGGCCTGGCCCCAGGGAGTCGTCACAACCGGGACCAGGCCGAGTCAGGCCAGGCACTCCGGAGGTCTACGTGCCGTTTTTGGACCTTACCCTGAAGCAGGCTTGGCCGGGATCTCCGGGCTGAGTCCGCACGCCAAAAAAAGGGGAATCCCACCCGCCCACCATGGGGATACCGCGCCGACGGCGCTCACTATCCACAGGATGGGTCCCAGCTGTGGACAAGCGCCACAGCTTCCAAGGCCTGGGGTGGTCCACCCAGCTGGAGAGACCTTCCGAAGCTAGCCGCACCGGCCAACGAAGGAGGTGGCCTGGCCCCAGGACACACAACTGGAGCCAGGCCACCCGAAGCTGGCGCGCCGACCGGCCCTTCTCCCCGTAGGTCTGGCCGACGCAGAAAAGAGGATAATGGATATTCGTTTATCTCGTAAAATCAAGAACGCGTCGAGACGACCCCGCCGCATTGCCCCAGGCCTGGCCGTCTCGGCGCCGGGCTGGCCTAGCCGAACCGAGTCAAGGGGCGACCTGGCCCCAGGGAGTCGTCACAAACCGGGGCCAGGCCGAGCAAAGGCACTCCGGGGGCTACGTGCCGCTCGTGACTCTAGGCGGCGCCACGACCCCGCGCCTCCCCCCTGAGGGTGTGGCCGGACTCACGGTCAACTCTGCTAGGCGGTGCCGGGCTGGCCCGCAGCCAAATGGAGAAAACCGTCTCCCAGCGAGCAACTTACCGTCTGATGTCCCTCAGGGGCCACAGGTATCCATCCAGCGTCGCGGCTGCATCTGTCGATCTACCTGACATCGGCCCAGCGATGGGCACCTTGCCGCCAATGGTTCCTACATTTGACTCCGAGCACGGTCGGCACAGCCAACCGTGGTACGCCGAGACGTCCCAATCTCCGCCGTCCGCGAGCGATCCCCCGCAGCCGTCACAGACCCACTCCAGCTCACTCATGCCTTCCACCCCCGCGGTGTCTGTCCTTAGCCGTCTTGTTACCCAGATCGACAGGCAGGGAACCGCCCTGAGATCGACGGATCGTCCGAGGGTCGCTGAGCCGCCGGGGTTGAGGCGTGTCGCCGACGGTGTCGAGCACGACGACGCGCTGGAGGACATCGAGATCGACGGCACCCTCGTGCACAGCTTGTGCTGGCGCCACGCTCGGCTGACCGAGCGGTTGTATCTGGACTCGATCATCACCGACGCCGACGTCCAGGCCGTGATGACGAACATCCTCGGTGTCGGGACCGCTCCCGTGCCGCCTGCACCGCCTGCGCCTCCCACACCGCCACCGGCACCACTGGGATCGCCCGAATCACGAGCGCGTGAGCAGCATCGTGCGCGTGTCGACGCCGCTCGCGAGCAGCGCCGCCAGGAGAGGGCCGAGGGCTCGCCCGCGCCGACGATGTGACCGACCAGATCTGCACCGGCGGCAAGATCTACACCGAGTGCCGCTGCTACCGGTGCGGTGGCTACGGCGTCTGCTCGGTCTGCGAAGACTTCCACGCGCGTCTCGCCCGCTCGCGCCGCAACGGCCCCGACGAGCCGGCGCGGGACTCGGCCAGCACGGTGCCGTTTGCCCTGGACGCACCGCCGGACCCGGCGCCGAACTGAGCTAGGCCGCGGTCGCCAGCCAGCGCGACGTCCAGAGTGTCAGCGCATCGAGTTCGATTGGTCCCCAAGACAGTCTTGGTCGAGCTGTGCTCGGCCAGGGTGACCGGATCTACCCTGTCGCTTGCTCTCGTTAGATCCAGGTGGCACAGGCCCGTCCACGTCTGATCACGTGGGTGGGTCGTTCGGCTCCCAGTCTCCTCTCCGCGCCTGACGGGCGCCAGTTCCGTCCGAGGGGCCGCACCAACTCTCCGCACCCCATTTCCGCGACTGAATTGTCGTTTCCGCACCGAATCACCCGCCCTGGTCAGCGCAATGATCAACTGTCAAGTCAAATGTGGTAAACTCCCTTGTCAAACGACAAATGGGGGAGTGTCCGGCACCGCCCGGAAACTACGCGGGGGCGGTAGCTCAGCCGGTTAGAGCAGCGGACTCATAATCCGCCAGTCGCGGGTTCGAGCCCCGCCCGCCCCACCAGCCCACCGAGCCCGATGCAGGCCGGTGCGGTCGGTCAAGGGCCTGCCCGCTGGAGCAGCCCACCATGTGCCGATCGGCTCACCTTCGTGCTGGCTCGGGATCTACAACCGGTTCAGCGAATACAGCGCGGACCACGGCGGCCACGGCCCGAGCTTCTGGGAGGGTGTCGGCCTGGTCGGGCTCGGCATCGCCGACCTGACCGGCATCCCGTACATCGTCGAGGCGGCGGTCGGCCGACGCGCGTTCGCGCCCAAGCCGATGTCGGACTTCGAGCGCTGGGAGCGCGGCACCGAAGGGGTGATCAATCTCGCGCTGCTGGTCGCCGGCGGGGCGAAGAAGCTGTTCGGTCGCACCGGTGAGGGGAACGTACCGGTGCCGGAGCGGGGACCGGGCGCGCGCGTCCCGGGTGAGCCGGTGCCCGGCGAGCGGGGTCCCGGCGAGCCCGTTCCGGGCGAGACCGTTCCGGGCGAGACCGGCGAGCAGCCGCGGGTTCCGATCGGCAGGGCACGGATGATCGAGCTGATCAGGCAGATCGAGTCGGGTGAACCGTTCGAGTTCACCCCGGAGCATGCCGAGGCGCTGCGGATGAACGCCGAGCTCGCCACGGCGAAGTGGGTGCCCGCCGACGACGGCCGGATCCGATGGGGATCCATCCGGAACCAGCTGCAGCTCACCAGATGGCGGTTCCTGCCGCGGCTGCCCGAGGTCGCGGCGGTCCTGCGCACCGCGCTGATGCGACTGCCCGAGGGTCCCGAACGCGTCGAGATGCTCGGGCTGCTCGACCGTTGGGTCGGCGGCGGTGGTTCCGGCGGGTCAACGAGCAGCGCGGGGGGCACCGGAACTGGCAACGGAACCGGCAACGGATCGGGGAGCCCGGGCGACAGTGGAGGCTCCGTACCGGTCCCCGTCCCTGTTCCCCGCGACGACAACTCGACACCGTCGGGGAGCTGACCCGATCAGTCCGCGGACGATGGGGATCTGCTGTCGGCTGCCGGGTCGACCGACTGGGAACGACGGTGCTCTCAGCGCGCACACAGCGGGCGTGCGCGACAATCGCCCTCGTGTGGTGGCGAGTTGCGCTCGTGGTCTGTGCCGGGCTGACGCTGGCCTTCGGGACCGTGCTGGTGTTCCAGATCATCGACAGCCAGTCCCACTCGAACAGCGACACGATCCGCCCGTTCGTGATCACCATGGGTCCGGTCTGGCTGGTCGCTGCCCTCGCCGGTTGGGAGTTGATCGGCCGGCGCCCGCGGAGCTGACCGCGTCCTCGGTGATGGTCTCGATGCTCCGCCGGCCGCCCAGTCGTCGGGTGCCAAATCTGCGGCCAAGGTGGCCAGCTGTCGCAGAACGCCGCGTCCTGCGACGAGTGTCCGGTTCTGACGGCGACCCGCCGAGGATCTGACGTACGACGGGGGCGAATGGCCACTTTCGTCGGAGGTGGGCGGGCGCCGAACCAGCAGCGGAGCCATCAGCGCAGGATGCAGCGGAAGCCCAGGTGGGCGGTCGAGGTCTCCTCGGTCTGGCCCTGCCGGGCGGCGGGGCGGTAGCGCAGACAGTAGTTCGGGGCGCAGAGGTGCGAGCCGCCCTTGACCACCCGCCGCGGGTACGTCTCCGCAGCGTCGACGGCGTGCTCCCGGGACACCCGCGGGTTGGCCGGCACGCAGCAGGAATCGGTGGGCGCGACGTTCTTTCCGGCGGAGGCGTGGTCGCGGCTGTAGTAGTCCGTCGTCCACTCCCAGACGTTGCCGGTGATGTCGAGCAGGCCGTACGCGTTGGCCGGGAAGCTGCCCACCGGGGACGTGCCCGCGTACCCGTCCTCGAGCAGGTTCTCCCATGGGAAGCGACCTTGCCAACTGTTCGTCTGCCGGCGACCCCGGACGAGCTCCTCGTCGCCCCAGGCGAACCGGGCCCGGTCCAGCCCGCCACGGGCGGCGTACTCCCACTCGGCCTCGGTCGGCAGCTGCTTGCCCGCCCAGTCCGCGTACGCAGCCGCGTCGAAGTAGGAGACGTGGGTCACCGGATGGCGTTCCCGGCCACCGACGTTGCTCGCCGGCCCCTCGGGACGCGACCAGCTGGCATCCGGCGTCCAGTGCCACCAGTGGCGTACGTCGTTCAGCGGCACGGGGCGCTCGGTGGCCCTGAACACCAGCGAGCCGGGCACCAGGTCCTCGGGTAGTGCGTCCGGATAGTCGGCCGGATCGGGCGCGGTCTCGGCGGTCGTGACATATCCGGTGTCCTTCACGAACCGGCGGAACTCCGCGACGGTGACCGGGTGCTCGTCCATCCGGAACCCGTCGACCCGGACCCGGTGGACCGGGCCCTCCTCGGGATAGAACTCGGTCGAGCCCATCCAGAACTCGCCCCCGGGGACCTCGACCGTGCTCTTGGTCGGCCGGGTCACGAGGTCGCCTCCGCCGCGGCGGCGTGGTCCGACTCCACGGCGGGCGACGCCGGCCGGTCGGGCCGCGTGACGATGGTGGCGATCAGGAAGGCGACCCCGAGCAGCGCGGTGACCGAGGCCAGTAGGTGTTGCGACCAGGTCCAGGTCAGCTCGACGTCGGCGCCGTTGGGCAGCCGTTGGAACGGCGCGACGATCACCCAGCCGACGAAGACCAGGCCCAGCACCCGAACCCAGATCGGCAGCCGGGGTTCGGACCGCTCCAGCCCGCCACCGGGGCGGACCACGGCCGGCGCCCGGTCGAGTAGGCAGACCGCCAGCGGGACGACCCAGACGAAGTGGTGCAGCCAGGACACGGGCGATGCCAGCAGCCCGGCCACGCCGCAGAGCACCACGGCGAGTCGTACGTCCCCCAGCCGGTGCCAGCGCGCCGCCGACCAGACGCCCAGCGCGGCCACCACGGCGGACAGCGCCAGCCCCAGCTTCGCGGCGCCCGAGCCGAGCCCGAGAACCCGGACCACATCGGCGTACACCGTCTGGTTGGTGTAGTAGATCAGGCTGTGGCCGAGGCCGGTGTCGCCGTGCAGCAGCCGGCCCCAGTAGTCGATCGACGCCGCCGGCGCCAGGACGAAGCTCAGCAGGGTGACGGCCGCCCCGCTGACCGCGCAGCCGATCGCGGCCCGCCACTTGCGGACCGCCAGCAGATAGATCAGGAACAGCCCCGGGGTGAGCTTGACGGCGGCCGCGATCCCGGTCAGGACGCCCTCCGGCAGCAGCCGCCGGCCGGGCAGCAGCCGAGGCCCGGGCGCCAGGTCGAGGAACACCAGGGCGACCAGGAAGATGCCGACCTGGCCGAAGGCCAGCGTCTGGCTGACCGGCGTGACCCAGAGCATGGTGGCCGTGGCGACCAGGCTCAGCACCCAACCGGTCAGCCCGCAGCGGTGCAGGATCGCGATGATCGCCAGCGCGCCGGCGATCGTCCAGCCCACCTCGACGACGGCCTGCGGCACCGCGGCCAGCGGGACCGCCAGCACGGCGGCGAACGGCGGGTAGAGGAACGGCAGCGATCCGGGCAACTGGTAGATGTCGCCACCGGTCGCCAGCGTCGATCCGGCCAGCCGGTAGACACCCAGGTCGACCATCACCGGGTGCCAGGGCAGCAGGGTGCCGCCCGGAAACATGGTGGCGCCGACGTACAGCGCGGCGACCACGGGCAGGATCGCGACCGCGATTCCGGAGAGCACCCGGCGCAGCCCGCCGCGGTCCGGTCGGCCGTCGGTAGCCGAGTTCACGACAGCCACCCCAGGATGGTGCGGCCGACCCCGGACTCGGCATTGCTGGGCACGGACGGGAACCGGCCGTGCAGCGACGGATGGGCGTTCGCCACGATGTGTGGTCGGCCGACCCAGAGCAGCATGGCGACATCATTCGGCATGTCGCCGAACCCGGCAACGTCGGCCGCGGCCACCCCGAGCTGCTCGCAGCAGTACGCCAGCATGGTCGCCTTGCTGACCCCGCCGGCGCTGATCTCCAGCAGACCGGCCTCACCGAGATCGGCCCGGGTGACCCCGGAGTGGGTTGCCAGCAGATCGGATCCCAGCACAGGACGTACGCATTCGAGCAGCTCCTCCGAGGACAGTCTCGGATGCTGCACGAGCAGCTTGACGTGCTCCCCGTTCGCGGCCAGCTCGTCGACGTCGGCCACGCCGATACCCAGCTGGGCCAGGTCGTCGGCAGACCGGTCGCCGGACCACAAGATCACGTAGTGCTCCTCGTAGCCGAAGCTGACGCCCGACTCCAGCGCGAGCGCGACCCCGGGCACGGCAGCCCGGATCGCGGCGATCGCGCGCGCCACGACGGCCGGGTCGAGCAGCGCGCGGCGGAGCGTCTCGCCGCTGCGCTGGTCGTACAGCACCGCCCCGTTGCTGGCGATCACGATCGGGTGCGACCCGGGCAGATCCGCGATCACCTCCAGCCAACGGATCGGCCGTCCGGTAGCGAAGACGACCGGGATGTCGGCGGCGTACGCGGCCTCGACCGCCGCTGCGTTCAGATCGCTGACCGTGCCGTCGGGGGAGAGGAAGGTTCCGTCGAGGTCGCTGACGATCAGCCGCGGTGGGGTCTCGACGACACTCACGACATGCTCGTTCGCTCGTGCCCGGCGCTTCCAGTCCGATCGTCCGCAGCCGCGGCGCGGAAAACCCACTCGCTTCGCGCAGGGCAACCCCGGATCGGCATGGTCTTCCGCGCCGCGACCACGGCAGACCCGATCGCGCCTACCCGACACTCGCTCACAGTCTGGAGTCGGAGGACGGGCTGGCCGGCTGGCCCGACTCCGACGGCTGGCCGCCACCGCTCTGCGTACCGCTCGGCGAGGGAGACCCGCTGGTCGGAGATCCGGACGGACCGCCGGACTTCGACGCCGACGGCGACCCCGACTGCGAGCCCGACGGAGACCCGGACTGCGATCCCGACGGCGCGCCGGACTGGGAGGCCGGTGGCGGACTGCCCGAGCCGCCGGTCGGGGTCGGTGGCGTCTCCGGTGGCATGTTGTGGAAGATCAGGATGGCGATCAGCACGGCGAGCGTGGCCAGCAGGATCATCAGCAGCCAGGAGACCAGAATGGTCCGCCAGCCGGCCCGGGTGAACCGGCCCGGCCAAGGCAGCGGCCACAGCCGGGACAGCCCGGGTTTGACCTTGTCGATCCAGTAGTGGGTGAACTCCGGCCCGGCCGGGGTGCCCTGCGGCGCCACGCCGGCGAGCTGGACCTCGTTCAGGATCCGTTCCGCCTCGGCTGCCGCGGCCGGCGATCCGTCGTACGCCAGCGCCACCCACGGCGCCACCACCCGCTCGTCCGGCGTCACCGGGTCGTCGTCGTCCGGACGGTACTTCCGGCCCATCCGGCCGTAGTCCTGGCCGTGCCCGCCGCGGGCCAGCACGGTGTCGATGTGCAGCTCGTTGACCTCGCCGGCCAGCCGGTCGCGGGCCGCGGCGTCGGCCGCGGCGCCCTCGGACAGCAGGATGACCATCGCCGGCGTGCCCGCCTCGTCGTGCGCCGTATAGGCCACCCCGGACTCGACCGCGCCCAACCTGGCGTCCAGCCAGAAGTCGCCGATCCGTGGCGGGTCGTCCGGCAGGAGCGGGCTGACCGGGACGTACGGGCGGTCCTCGGGCGGGCCCGCGGGCTGATCCGGTCCGGTCGGCGGCGTCGTCATGGTCCTGTCTGGCTGGTGCTGGCCAAAATCGTGCTGGCCAGATCGTCGTGAGCCGGGGGTTGGCGGCTGCAGAATCCTACCCGGGCGGCAGGCCGGTCCGGCCAGGACGCGAACGAATCCACAGCGGGCACATAGCAATCGCTGTCACTATGAGTTGCTGACCTGAGCGGGCAGGTATCGTCGAGTGATCCGCGCAGGAGCGTACGCCCGTCCCGCCCAGCAGAATCCGCCCGCAAGATCCGCCCAGGAGATCCGACCTTGAGCAGTCCCTCGAACGGCCAGACGAGCCAGACGAGCCAGCCGACCACGAACCAGCGGACCGCCAAGTTGCTCGGTGAGGCGATCGAGCAGGTCCAGCGAGTCATCGTCGGCCAGGAGCACATGGTCGAGCAGCTGATGGTCGCCCTTCTGGCCAAGGGCCACTGTCTGCTCGAGGGCGTGCCCGGCGTGGCCAAGACCCTCGCCGTCCGCAGCTTCGCGACCGTGGTCGGCGGCAACTTCGCGCGGATCCAGTTCACTCCCGACCTGGTTCCGTCCGACATCGTCGGCACCCGGATCTACAAGGCGAGCGAGGAGACCTTCGACGTCGAGCTGGGCCCGATCTTCGTGAACTTCGTGCTGGCCGACGAGATCAACCGCGCGCCGGCCAAGGTGCAGTCGGCGATGCTGGAGCTGATGGCGGAGAAGCAGGTCTCGATCGGCGGCCATACCTATCCGGTGCCGCAGCCCTTCATCGTCATCGCGACCCAGAACCCGATCGAGTCCGAGGGCGTCTACCCACTGCCGGAGGCACAGCGCGACCGCTTCCTGCTCAAGGTCGACGTCGGCTACCCGCGCGGCAACGAGGAGTTCGAGATCCTCCGCCGGATGAGCGTCGACCCGCCGAGCTCGGAGCCCGTGCTGAACCCCGAGCAGATCATCGCGCTGCAGAAGCAGGCCTCCGAGGTGTTCGTCCACAACCTCGTGGCCGAATACATCGTCCGGCTGGTCCTCGCCACCCGGTCGCCCGCCGAGTTCAACATGCCCGACCTGGCCTCGGTCATCCAGATCGGCTGCAGTCCGCGGGCCACCCTCGGCCTGGTCGCCGCGGCCCGGGCCCTGGCCCTGATCCACGGCCGGGACTACGTGCTGCCGACCGACGTCCAGTCGGTCGCCAAGGACGTCATGTCGCACCGGCTGGTGCTCGGCTTCGACGCCGTTGCCGACAACATCAACCCGGCCCAGGTGATCGAGCGGATCGTCGCCATGGTCCCGCCGCCGACCCCGGTCTGGAACGCCCCGACTCAGCAACATGGGGCACAGCAACGCCAGGCGCCTCAAAACGGTCAGCCCCAGCCCCAGCCGAACCACCAGTCGTCGGCGAACACCCAGCCGTACGGTCAGCCCCAAGGCGGGTACGGCCAGCCGCAGGGGAGCGGATACGGCCAGCCCGGCGGCTACCCGCCGCCGCAGGGCGCCCCGTACGGCCAGCCGAGCGCGTACCCGCCGCCCCAGCAGACGCAGCAGCCCACCCAGCCGGCGCCGAACAACAACCAGTTCGGCCAGTCGAACTACAGCTGAGGCGCGCAGTGTCGACCCCACCGACCGGCGCCCCGAACTTCCCGCCACCCACCGGCGCACCGGCCTATCCGCCTCCGGCGACGGGTGAGCTGCCGGCCGGCCCGGAGAGCTATGGCGCGCTCGGCTCGGTCGTCGGCCAGCCCACCCGTCCGACGATCCCGCTGAACAAGCTCGCCCCCGAGGCGGCCCTGCGCCGGCTGGAGCTGGCGATCGTCCGCCGGCTGGAGGGCTATCTGCACGGCGACCACCTCGGTCTGCTGCCGGGGCCCGGTTCGGACGCCAACGACGCCCGGATGTATCGGCCCGGCGAGGACGACGTACGCCGGATCGACTGGGCGGTGACCGCCCGGACCACCGTGCCGTACGTTCGCGACACCATGGCCGACCGCGAGCTGGAGGTCTGGGCGCTGCTGGACGTGACCCCGTCGATGAACTGGGGCACCGAGGGCGTCACGAAGCGTGATCTCGGTATCGCCGCGGTGGCGACCATCGGCTTTCTCAGCCAGAAGATGGGCGACCGGTTCGGCGGCTACATCATGCGGCCCGACCGGATCCGCCGGCTGCCGGCCCGGTCGGGCCGGTCCGCGCTCTACGGCCTGCTCCGGACCATGCTCACCGAGCCGTTCGTGCCCGATCACGCGACCGGCGAGATGTCGTTGAGCAGCGCGATCGAGCAGCTGTCCCGGCACCAGCGCCGGCGCGGGCTGAGAGTCGTGGTCTCCGACTTCCTGACCCCCGGGGACCACGAGCTGGACCCGAACGTCGAGCCCGAGTGGGAGCGCTCGATGCGCCGGCTCGGGGTCCGCAACCAGGTGCTGGCCGTCGAGGTTGTGGACAAGCGCGAGATCGAGTTCCCCGACGTGGGCGACATGCTGATCCGCGACCCGGAGACCGACTTCGAGCGGTACGTGAACACTGCCGACGCGAACGCCAGAGCCAGGATGGACGCCGCGAGCGCGGCTCAGCGGGAACGAATTCGCCTCTCGCTTCGTCGTGCTGGCGTCGGGCACATCCAGTTGCGGACCGACCGGGACTGGGTGCAGGACATCGCCCGGTTCGTGCTCGCCTACCGCCGGGTGGCGGCACTGCTGCACCAGCCACCCCAGGGAGTCGAGAAGTGATGCCGCAACTGGCGTACGTTCCGATCCCCTGGCGTACGTTCCGATCCCGCAACTGGCGTTCATGGATCCCGGGCGCCTGCTGATCCTGATCGCGATCCCGCTGCTGATCGCGGCCTACATCTTCGCCACCCGCCGCAAGAACCGGCGCGGGATGCGGTTCACCAACACCTCGATGCTGGACGTCGTGGTGCCCAAGCAGTCCCAGTGGCGTCGCCATCTCGCGGTCGCCCTTTCGCTGCTCAGTCTGATCACGCTGACCGCCGCGTTCGCCCGGCCGAAGGCGACGGTCGAGGTGCCTCGAGAGCGGGCGACCGTGGTCCTGGTGATCGATGCCTCGCAGTCGATGGCGGCCGTCGACGTGGCTCCGACCAGGCTGGACGCGGCCAAGAAGGCCGCGATCACGTTCGTCCAGCAGCTGCCTGACAAATACAACGTGTCGGTGATCTCGATGGCCGGCAACGTGTCCATCCTGGTGCCGCCCACCTTGCAGCACGACACGGTGGAAACCGCGATCAACTCGATCAAGCTGCAGGACTCGACCGCGATCGGCCAGGGCATCAACACCGCGATGCGGGCGCTGCAGCAGGCGCCGAAGGACCCGGCCCACCCGAACGACCCGGCGCCGGGCGCGATCGTGCTGCTCAGCGACGGGACGAACACGTCCGGCAGCTCACCACAGCAGGCCGCCGCCGACGCCGGCAAGGCGAAGGTGCCGATCTACACCATCTCCTACGGCACCGAGAACGGTTACGTCGATCTCGACGGCAAGCGGCAGCTGGTTCCGGTCGACCACCAGCTGATGGCCCAGATCGCCAAGCTCAGCGGCGGCCAGACCTTCGACGCCGAGTCGCTGTCGGAACTGAACAAGGTCTACAAGAACATCGGTTCGCAGGTCGGCTATCAGAAGGCCGACCGCGAGATCACGTCCCGGTTCGCCGGCTACGGCCTTGCCTTCGCCGTGCTGGCAGCATTGGGTGCAATCAGTCTGGGGGCGAAATGGCCGTGATGATGCCGATGCTCGCGTTCCTGGAGCCGGTCCGGCTCTGGCTGCTGCTGCTCGTACCCGTGCTGGTCGGGCTGTATCTGCTGCTGGTCCGCCGGCGCAGCCAGCGCAACCGGCAGGTCGGCCGGACGATGTTCGACCTGGTGATCCCGCGCGACCGGACCTGGCTGCGACATGTCGCCGTCGGGCTGTCGGTGCTGTCGCTGGTCACGCTGACGGTCGCGTTCGCCAAGCCCAAGGGCGAGGTGTACGTCCCCCGCGAGCGCGCCACGGTGGTGATCGCCATCGACGTGTCGCTGTCGATGATGGCCACCGACGTCCAGCCGAACCGGCTCGACGCGGCCAAGTCGGCGGCGGAGCAGTTCGTCAACTCGCTGCCGCCGAAGTTCAATGTCGCTGTGGTGTCCTTCGCCGGCAGCGCGACCACCCTCGTACCGCCGACTCTGGATCGGGGTGCGGTGACCGCGGCGATCCAGGGCCTGACTCCGCAACCGTCCACGGCGATCGGCGAGGGCATCTACACCTCACTCGCCGCGCTGAACCAGGTCCCGCCGGATCCGAGCAACCCGAAGGCCGACGTACCCGGTCGGATCGTGCTGCTCAGCGACGGCAAGACCCAGGTCGGTCGGCCGTCCGACGAGGCCGCCCGGGCGGCCGCGGCCCAGAAGGTCCCGATCTACACGATCGCCTACGGCACCGAGGGCGGCACCATCAACGTCCAGGGCCGAGAAGAGCCGGTGCCGGTCGACAAGGCCGAGCTGGCCCGGGTGTCTCGGATCTCCGGCGGCGAGGCATACAGCGCAGGGTCGGCCGGTGAGCTCCGCCAGGTCTACAAGGACATCGGCAGCTCGGTCGGCAAGGAGAAGGTCGACCAGGAGGTCACCTCACGCTGGGCGGGATTCGGGCTGGCATTCGCCATCCTCGCCGCGCTCGGCCTGGTCTCCCTCGGCGCCCGCTGGCCCTAGTGGGCGTGACCGGCAACGGTGCGCTCGAGACACCGACGCCGGCCGATCCGACCGCGAGATCGCAGTCGGACTCGACCGGCGAACCGGTGGTCGTGACGCTCAGTCCTTGTCGGACAGTCGCCGTCCGTCGGACCCGGAGAAGACGTGCACATGGCTCGGGTCGATCTTGAGTCGCACCGTCTCGCCGCGTTGGGGCGGCGTCCGGGACGAGATCCGGGCGGTGATCTGCTGTGCGGTCAGCCGGTCGTCCTCGGGCAGTCCGGCCACGGTGCCGTACAGGTAGGCGTCGGCGCCGAGCTCCTCGACCACCGCGACGTCGATGCCGATCCCCTCCGCGCCCTCACCGAGGGTGAAGTTCTCCGGCCGGATGCCGAGCACCAGTCGCTTGTCGTCGGAGGCCTTGGCCATCGTCTCCCGTGGGACGGGAACCACGTAGTCACCGATGTGGACGCCGTCGGCGGCCACGTCGCCTTCCATCAGGTTCATCGCCGGGGAGCCGATGAAGCCGGCGACGAACAGGTTCTTCGGCCGGTCGTACAGGTTCAGCGGGGTGTCGCACTGCTGGAGGATGCCGTCCTTGAGCACCGCCACCCGGTCGCCCATCGTCATGGCCTCGACCTGGTCGTGGGTGACGTAGACGGTGGTGACGCCGAGCCGGGTCTGCAGCGCGGCGATCTGGGTGCGGGTGGAGACCCGGAGCTTGGCGTCGAGGTTGGACAGCGGCTCGTCCATCAGGAACACCTGAGGCGAGCGGACGATCGCCCGGCCCATGGCGACCCGCTGCCGCTGGCCACCGGAGAGGGCCTTCGGCTTGCGGTTGAGGAAGTCCTCCAGGCCGAGCAGGTGGGCGGCCTCCTGGACGCGCTGCTGACGCTCCGTCTTCGGGATGCCGGCCATCTTCAGGGCGAAGCCCATGTTGTCGCCCACGGTCATGTGGGGATAGAGAGCGTAGTTCTGGAACACCATCGCGATGTCGCGATCCTTGGGCGGCAGGTCGGTGACGTCCCGGTCGCCGATCAGGATGCTGCCGGCGTTGACCTCCTCCAGGCCCGCGAGCATGCGGAGCGAGGTGGACTTGCCGCAACCGGAGGGTCCGACCAGGACCATGAACTCGCCGTCGCCGATGTCGAGATTGAGCTGGTCGACGGAGGGGTGATCTGCACCCGGGTAGACGCGAGTCGCGTCCTTGAAGCTGACTGTGGCCACGCCACACTTCCTTTCCACGGGCAGGTACGTGCCCGACGATCCTTGGTGGACACCGATGAGGAATTCATCGACCCCGGTCGGTGCGTCTGGACTTGCGGCTGGGCAACGATGTCGGCGGCCGTGATCTCGGGGCGGTCGATGATGGACGCGTCGGGCGCGTCCACGATGCGGCTGCGGCGAGCACGATCGCACCTGACGGTGCGGCAGCTCTGGAACCGCCCGGCCGGAGTCGCAAGAAGGGTTGAGGTCGACGCCGAGAGAGCGTGAAGACGTGATCACGCTAACACGGGGCTGTCCTTGCGGCGAGGATGTGCACGAGGATGGCTGGGTGACGAGGCCTGGCGAGGTGAGCCCGGTGTCCGACGTCGACGACGTCGTCTGGATGGTACGAGGCGCGTGGGTGTCGCTCTGCGTCCGGGCGACGTGCGAGCTCGGCGTCGTCGACGAGCTCGATCAGCCGCGGACGCTGGCCGAGCTGGCGGTCCGCCTGACCGCGGAGCCGGCGACGCTCGACCGCCTGCTCCGGGTCCTGGTCGATCTGGGTCTGCTCGAACTGCGTGGCGAGCTCTACGCGGCGACGCCGCGAGGCGCGGTGCTGCGAACGGGCCATCCGAGCGATGTGCGCAGTCTGGCCCTGATGCAGACGGTGGTCCCGAATCTCACGGCCTGGCACCACCTCGCGGATGCCGTCCGGCGGGGCGGCGCGATGTATGAGGAACTCAACGGCAGGTCGTACTGGAGCTGGCTGAGCTCGCATCCCGCGGAGGAGACCGTCTTCGACGCCGCGATGGGACGGCGGGCCGCGCTTCAGGTCGACGCGATCCGCGCCGCCACCGACTTGTCCGCAGCTCGGTTGCTCGTCGACGTCGGGGGTGGCCGCGGCGCGATGGTCGCCGGCCTGCTGGCCCATCACCCCGAGCTCACTGCGATCGTCGCCGATCGACCCGACGTCGCACTGGCCGCCACCGCGGCGCTCGCCTCCGCCGGGTTCGGCGACCGGGCGCGGGGTGAGCCCTCCGACTTCTTCGTCTCGGTGCCGTCGGACGGAGACGTCTACGTCTTGGCGAACGTCTTGCACGACTGGGACGACGCGGCGGCGATCGGCATCCTGCGGACGGTCCATACCGCGATGGCGCCCGGTGCCCGGCTGCTCGTCGTCGAGAACGTCCTCGACGATCCGGGACGGACACCCGAGCAGCAGCGCGATGTCGATCTGGTGGACCTGCACATGCTCGTGATGTTCGGCGGTCGGGAGCGCCCGAAGGCCGGGTATGACGTACTGCTGGTGGCGGCCGGGTTCGAACCGTCCACCCGCGCGCCGTCGCCCAACACCTGGAACGTGCTCCGGACGTCGCGCCGTCCGGGCAGTCCGGGCGGGGTGACCTCTCCGATGCCGTAGACTGATATCACCAGCCGGACAGGTCTCGCCGCCGGCTGTCGGTGATGTCGAGCTTCCTGCTCCACCCCTCCCTGAGTTCTACCTGCGCCGCGAAGCCGCGCGCACGACCGGATTCCACCCGGGTGAGACAACCTCACGAGAGTGTGACTGTGACTACCAGCACGACCTTCGCCGATCTCGGCGTGCCCGCACCCCTGAACCGGGTGCTCGCCGAGCGCGGCATCTCAGAACCGACCCCGATCCAGAGCGCGACGCTGGCTGACGCCATCGCCGGTCGCGACGTCCTCGGCCGCGGCCGGACCGGCTCGGGCAAGACGTATGCCTTCTTGCTTCCACTGGTCACCCGGCTCGGCCGGGCGACCGCCGCCCGCCGCGCGAATCGGCCGCGGGCGCTCATCCTGGTGCCGACCCGCGAGCTCGCGGTCCAGATCGAGGCCGTTCTGCGGCCCCTCGCCGCGACCTGCGGACTCCGCAGCCAGACCGTCTTCGGCGGTGTCGGACAGCAGCCGCAGGTGGCGGCACTACGCTCCGGCGTCGACGTCCTGGTCGCTTGCCCGGGTCGTCTGGAGGACCTCGTCAAGCAGGGCCACTGCCGCCTCGACGCGGTCGAGATCAGCGTCCTGGACGAGGCCGACCACATGGCCGACCTCGGCTTCCTGCCCGCCGTCACCCGACTGCTGGCGCTGACCCCGCGCGGCGGACAGCGGATGTTCTTCTCCGCGACGCTGGACAACGGGATCGACGGGCTGGTCAGGCGCTTCCTCGACCGGCCGGCCGTTCACCACGCCGACTCGCCGCGCGCGCCGCAGGACGCGATGACGCACCACGTGCTGCACGTCGCCTCCGACGTACGCCTGGAGGTTCTGGTCGATCTCGCCGCGGCACCCGGCCGGACCGTGATCTTCACCCGGACCAAGCACCGGGCGAAGGGCCTGACCCGGCAGCTGAAGGCCCGCGGGGTCGCGGCCGCCGAGCTGCACGGCGACCTCGGCCAGAGTGCCCGGACCCGGAACATGGACGCGTTCCATTCCGGGGCCGTGACGTCCCTGGTGGCGACCGACATCGCCGCCCGCGGGATCCACGTCGACGATGTCGAGCTGGTCGTCCACGCCGATCCGCCGGTGGAACACAAGGCGTACGTCCACCGCTCCGGCCGGACGGCGCGGGCCGGCAAGCGCGGCACCGTGGTCACGCTGATGACCGACGATCAGGTCTCGGACGTACGCTCGCTCGTCCGGGCGGCCGGCATCCGGCCGACGACGACCGTGGTCGACTCGGTGGGCCACCCCATCCTGCGTGAGCTCGCCGCGGGGGAGCGTCGCTTCGACGCTCCGGTCGCGCCGACCACCGACCGGCCCGACCGAGCCACCCGCGGCGCCCGAGGCCCGCGAGGGCCGCGAGGACCGCGGACCGACCGCGACCCCGCTGCCAGGACGCGGCAGGACGGACGACGTGGGAGCCGGCCCTCGGCCGCTCCGGCGAGCAGCCGCCCTGCGGGCGAGCGGCGCGACCACAGCGCGACCGGCTTCAGTCGGCGGGCTCGCAGCCGCTGACCCGTCGGCCGTTCGCCGACACGGGAGCAACGGTCGTTGTCTGCTCGGGGAAACCCGAGCAGACAAGAAAAAGGAGCGCCGGTCGATGACCGGCGCTCCTTCGTTCGTGGGACTCGCGACTCAGATGGCGCGGACCTTGTCGGCCTGCGGACCCTTCGGACCGGCCGTCGTGTCGAACTCGACCCGCTGACCCTCGTCGAGGGTACGGAAGCCGCTGGACTCGATCGCGCTGTAGTGCACGAAGACGTCAGCGCCGCCGCCGTCGACAGCGATGAAGCCGTAGCCCTTCTCGCCGTTGAACCACTTCACAGTTCCCTGTGCCATGACATACCTCACATCTCGGGGGATCGCCACTTGCGATTGCCCCACCGCTGTCGGACGGCAGACAATGGTCGGACGCCCACGCAATGTTCCGAGGGGCGTAGCACTGACCACGGCTCAAGAATTGCAACAGCTGATATGAGTATCCCATATCGCCGAGCCGGATCGCGAATGCCGTGCCGGCCGGCACCTTTCACCATCGCCGCCGCCGTCGATCCGGAGTGCACCACGGCCTCTCCGGTCGGGTAGGCTGGAGGCATCTTCAGGGAGTCCGACATCGGTCCGGATTCGTCGCCTGACCCCGGCTGGGAAGTCGACAGCTGTCCCTCCGGGACAGGACAGAACGGACCAGCCTGTGGCACCTTCGGCCCTGCGTACCGGACGCGCGGAGAATCCGCTTACTCACAGCTATACCGCGCTCGCTCAGCGGATCCGCGATCATGGTCTGCTGGCCCGGACCCGGATGTTCTATCTGTTGCTGTTCACCGGGCTGATGCTCGCGGTCGGCGGGGCAATCACCGGACTCATCCTGCTCGGCGACTCCTGGCTGCAGCTGCTGATCGCGGCCGCGTTCGGGGTCATCTTCACCCAGCTCGCCTTCGTCGGTCACGAGGCATCGCATCGGCAGGTGCTGTCCTCGGGCAAGGCCAACGACCGGGTCGGCTGGGTGTTGGCCATCGTCTTCGTCGGGATCAGCTACTCGTGGTGGATGAACAAGCACAGCCGGCACCACGGCAATCCGAACAAGATCGGCAAGGACCCCGACATCGACGTCGACACGATCTCGTTCACCGAGGAGGACGCGGTCACCCGACGCGGTCTGGCCGGCTGGATCACCCGGCATCAGGGCGTCCTGTTCTTCCCGCTGCTGCTGCTCGAGGGCATCAACCTGCACGTCAAGTCGGTCGGCTACCTGTGGTCGGAGCGCCGGACGGCCGGCCGGAAGCTCGAGCTGCTCACCCTGGCGGCCCGCTTCGCGGTCTATCTGACCGCGGTCTTCTGGCTGTTGCCGCTGGGCATGGGGTTCGCCTTCGTCGGGCTGCAGCTTGCGGTCTTCGGTCTCTACATGGGTGCCTCGTTCGCGCCGAACCACATCGGCATGCCGATCGTCCCGCGCGACGCGAAGCTGGACTTCTTCAGCAAGCAGGTCCGCACGTCGCGCAACGTCGGCGGTGGCTGGTGGGCGACGGTACTGATGGGCGGCCTGAACTACCAGATCGAGCACCACCTCTTCCCGAGCATGCCGCGGCCCCACCTGGCCGCCGCGCGTCGCTTCGTTCGCGAGCACTGCCGGACCAGTGAGGTCCCCTACGTCGAGACGAACCTGCTGTCGGCCTGGGCGATCGTGGCCCGCTATATCAATGACGTCGGCCTGACTGCCCGCGACTCCTTCCGCTGCCAGGTCGCCGCTCAGCTCCGCTGAGCCGCTGTAGCCTGGCGCGATGAACCAGCCGGCGCGATGAACCAGCCGGCGGACCGCGAGCTCGATCTCGTGCTCGTCGGCACGACGGGATTCGTCGGCAGACTGACGGCGGCGGAGCTGGCGCGTCGGGCTCCGGCCAGCTTGCGAATCGCGCTCGCAGGCCGGTCGGCCCCTCGGCTCGAGACGGTCCGCGCGGCTCTGCCGGAGCCCGCCCGCGACTGGCCGTTGATCATCGTCGACGTCCTCGACGAGGACGCGGTCGCCGCACTCGCGGAACGCACCCGGGTGGTCGTCACCACCGTCGGCCCCTATCTGCGCTACGGACTGCCGCTGGTCCGGGCCTGCGCCAGTGCCGGTACGCACTACGCCGACCTCACCGGCGAGACCTTGTTCGTCCGCCGCAGCATCGATCTGGCGGACGAGCCGGCCCGGGCGAGCGGCGCCCGGATCGTGCACTCCTGCGGCTTCGACTCGATCCCCTCCGACCTCGGGGTAGGGCTGGCGGCCCGAGCGGCCGCGGAGGCCGGAGCCGGTGAGCTGGTCTCGGTCGTGCTGCACGTTCGGCGACTGCGCGGCGGGATCAGTGGCGGCACGATCGACTCGCTACGCCAACAGGTGATCGAGTCAGCTCACGACCCGGCGGCGCGCCGGCTGGCCGGGGACCGCTGGGCCCTGGTGGACGAGCCCTCGGGTCGGCCGTACGGATCGTCCGGCGCCGGACGCCGGCCCCGGCTGCCCGTCGATCGCGACGAGCGGACCGGGTCGTGGCAGGCGCCGTTCGTGATGGGGACGTACAACCGGCAGATCGTGCAGCGGACGAACGCGCTGTCCGGCTGGGCATACGGCCGCGAGTTCCGCTACCGCGAGGTCGTCGACACCGGGCGCGGTCCTCGCGGCGCCGTGATGGCGGCCGGACTGACCCTCGGCACCGGTGCGCTGATGGCCGGGATGGCCCTCCCGCCGAGCCGCTGGCTGCTGGACCGAGTGCTGCCCGCCCCCGGCGAGGGACCCGACGAGCGGCAGCGCGCCGCCGGCGCGTTCGCCGTCGAGCTGCACGCCGCGACGACGAGCGGTGCGCCGTTTCGGGCCACCGTCGCCGCCGACCACGATCCGGGGTATGACGGCACCGCGGTCATGCTCGCCCAGTCCGGGCTCGGCCTGGCGTGTGACGCCGACCTCGGCGCTCCCGGCGTGGTCACCCCGATGGTCGCGCTCGGCTCGAGCCTGCCGCAGCGGCTGCGGGACCGTGGCTTCACGGTGGCCGCGGAGCCGTTCGAGGCGGACCGACACCGTTAGGTTGGGGTCGTGGGTCTGCTGAGCGACAACCTCGCGGAGGTGCAGGGTCGGATCGAGCGCGCCTGCGCCGATGCCGGGCGTGATCCGGCGAGCGTCCGGCTGTTGGCGGTGAGCAAGACGCACGGCGTGGAGGTGATTCGCGAGGCGTACGAGGCAGGGCTGCGGATCTTCGGTGAGAACCGGGTGCAGGAGGCGTTGGAGAAGTCGGAGGACCTTGCCGAGATGGCTGATCTGCGCTGGGCCGTGATCGGTCACCTGCAGACCAACAAGGCCAAGGACGTCGCCGCGTTCGCCGACGAGTTCCACGCGCTCGACTCGCTTCGGGTCGCCGAGGCGTTGGATCGGCGGCTACACGAGCGCTCCCGAGGCCTCGACGTATTCATCCAGGTGAACTCCTCCGACGAGCCGCAGAAGTTCGGGGTCGGAGTGGACAACGCCGTCGACTTTGCGATCGCGCTCCGGCCGTACCAGAACCTGCGAGTCCGCGGCCTGATGACGCTGGCCGTCAACTCCGACGACCCAGCCGACGTCGCCCGCTGCTTCGAGCGGATGCAAGCGCTCCAGGAGCAGTTGCGGCAGACCGCTGCCGCGGCCGGCGCTTATGACGAACTGTCGATGGGGATGTCCGGCGATTTCGAGCTGGCCATCGCCCACGGCGCCACCACCGTCCGGATCGGCTCCGCCCTGTTCGGCTCGCGCTCTTCGGGCTAGAGGTTCTCGCACAGCCAGAACAGGGATGTCGCCGGCTGGGGTGAAGCCGAAGATCTGGCCCAGGAAGGACAGCTGCGCCTCGTACGAGGCCTTGATCGTCTCCGCCCGCCGGAATCCGTGCCCCTCGCCGGGATAGATCACCAGCGCCACCGGCAGATGCTTCGACCGCGCGGCTGCCGCCATCTCCTCGGCCTGGTTCGGCGGCACCACCTTGTCGTCGCTGCCCTGCAGCAGCAGGATCGGCGCGGCCAGCTCGTTCACGTGGTTGATGGGCGAGCGGTCGACGTAGACGGCGCGATCCTGCGGGTAGGGCCCGACCAGCCCGTCCAGATAGCGCGACTCGAACTTGTGGGTGTCGCGGGCGAGGGTCTCCAGGTCGCCGACCCCGAACAGGCTGATCCCGGCGGCGAATGTCCGGGTCGCGGTCAGCGCGCGAAGCGTGGTGTAGCCGCCGGCGCTGCCACCCATGATCGCCAGCCGCCGCGGGTCGGCCAGTCCCTGGTCGCCCATCGCCGCGGCGCCTTGGGCGCAGTCGCGGACGTCGACGATGCCCCAACGACCGCGCAGTCGTTCCCGGTACTCCCGCCCGTAGCCGGCACTGCCGCCGTAGTTGACGTCCAGGACGGCGACCCCGCGACTGGTCCAGAACTGCTTCGCGAGGCCGAAGTCAGCGGGGGAGAAGCCCGTCGGCCCGCCGTGCGACAGGACCATCAGGGGCGGCAGCTCGGCACTGTCCTCGACGTCCCGCTCGGCGTCCGGATTGGTCGGCGGGTAGAACCAGCCGTACACCTCGCCGTCGTCGCTCGGCCAGCTCACCGGACGGGCGACCGACACCCAGTCGGCGCTGAACGGCAGCCCGCCGGACGCCCGGATCACCTCGGCGCCCCCGGTCAGGGTGACCATCGTCAGCTCGGGCGGCCGGTCCGAATGGGTCAGCACGGCCGCCGCCCGGCCGGGAGTCTCCGCCGCGACAGCCAGCGACCGCGCCTCACCCTCCAGCGGTACGCCGGTCAGCGCGCCACTCTCCCGGTCAAGCACGGCGAGCACGCGGTGGCCGTCCTCGATCGGGTTGCAGAGCAGCCGGCCGTCGGGCAGCACGACGTACGGGTTCATCCCGAAGACCCATTGCGGCTCGGCGAAGTCGACCGGCGCCGGATGCAGTGCTCGCGGGTCGTCGCCCGGGCGGGTCTGGTAGAGGTTCCAGAACCCGGTCCGGTCGGAGGCGAAGATCAGGTCAGCACCGGCCCAGCGTGGCTGGATCGCCGACTCGGCCGGTCCGCCGGCGAGCTGGACGATCTCGGTGAGCGTGTCGGTGTCGAGCCGCCCGGTCATCAGCCGGGTCTCGTCCCACGGCATGTTCGGATGATCCCACTCGAGCCAGGCCAGCCGACCCTCGGCGGACAGCTCGGGAGTGGCATAGAAGTCGGCGCCGACGCACAGCACCGTGCCGTAGCCGTCGCCCTCTCCGTAGCCGGTGAGGTCGAGCGTCACGAGCGTGTTCACCGCCTCGCCCTCGCCGCGATGGTCCTCGCGGACGGCGAGCACCAGGCCGCGGTCGGGCCACACGCGGAGATCGGCGAATCTGACATCAGCACCGTCGGGAGTGAGCGCCGCCGGCGCCGAGTCTTCGCGGAGGACGTACAACCGGCCGTCCGGGAAGCTGCTGAACACGACGACACCGTCCGCCACCGCGTACTCGCCGCCGCCGTACTCGTGCACCCGGGTCCGGACATAGTGCTCGGGGGTCAGCTCGACCGGATCGCCGTCCGCCTCACGGCGCCACAGACTGGTCCGTCCGCCCTGGTCGGCGCGGGTCTCGAGCCAGTAGAGCGTGGTCTTGTCGAGTCGCGCCGCGTCCAGCCCGACCAGGGAGGACGTCATCAGCTCGGGGGTGATCGGTGATGGCCAGGAACCGTACGCTGTCACGTTCGTCACTCTAGGAGCATTCCGAGTGAACGATTCGCATGCCGGGTTCACAGCTGGGTCCGACACACTCGGGTATCCATGAACGCGCCGTCACCCGAGCAGCCGAGGGGGTGCCGCTGCGCATCGAGCTGACGATCCTGGACCTGGCCCGCGCGGGCGCGGCGTTCGCCGGGGTCGCGGTCTATGTCTGGCACTGCGACGCGGCCGGCAGCTACTCGATGTATGCCGCCGGGCTGGAGTAACGAGAACTACCTACGCGGCGTCCAGGCCGCCGACCCGGACGGAGTGGTCCGGTTCAGCTCGGTCTATCCCGCGGCGTACTCGGGTCGCTGGCCGCACGTCCACTTCGAGGTCTACCCCGATCTCGGCTCGATCGCCGACGCGGGCCGGGCGATCGCCACCTCCCAGCTGGCGTTTCCGCGGGACGCCTGCACGGCGGTCTACGCGTCGAGCGGCTATCCGGGTCGGCAGGCCGGCTGGCCGCATCCAGCCCGTAGACCGACAACGTCTTCGGTGACGACGCCGGGGTGCATCAGCTGGCCACCATGAGCGGCGACGCGTCGAACGGATTCCTGGCCCGGCTGACCGTCCCGGTCGATACCCGGACCGCGCCCGTTCGCGGCGACGCGCCACCCGGCAGCCGCTGACCCGGGCCGATCGACGGCTGGACCCGATGTGACGGATGGGGCAGAATGGACCCAGATCCACCGAGCCACCGCTTACCGGGCATGACCTGAGGATGTCGGGGAAGGCAGCCCTCTGGCTGCCGGTTCGCAGTCCTTGGAGGATCGATGAGTACGACCCGTGGAGTCTTGTACGTCCACTCCGCGCCGTCAGCGCTCTGCCCGCATGTCGAGTGGGCCGCCGGCGGCGTCTTCGGCATGCCCGTCCACCTGGACTGGACGCCGCAGCAGATCGAGCGCGCCAGCTACCGGGCGGAGTACTCCTGGACCGGCCCGGCCGGCACCGGCGCGCGCCTCGCGTCCGCGCTGAAGGGCTGGCAGCGACTGCGCTTCGAGGTGACCGAGGAAGCCACCTCGACCACCGAGGGCGAGCGGTACGCGTACACCCCCGGGCTGGGCGTCTTCCATGCCGTGACCGGGCTGCACGGCGACATCCTGGTTCCCGAGGACCGGATCAAGCACGCCATCACCGAGGCGGCGCTGGGCGGCCGGGACCTGGTCGACGCGCTGCACGGCCTGCTCGGCAGCCCGTGGGACGCCGAGCTGGAGCCGTTCCGGCACGCCGGCGAGGGTGCCCCGGTCCGCTGGCTGCACCAGGTGGTTTGAGGCCGCTGTCCGTTCCCCGAAATCCCTCTTCCGGAAACTGGCGACCTACGACAGCGACACGCCGGTGTCGGAGGTCGCAACTCGACAGTTGCCGGAAAACGCGGGGTCAGGCCGGCGTCGCGTACCGGTTCGTGAAGGCGATGGCCACGTTGTGCCCGCCGAACCCGAACGAGTTGTTGATGCCGGCGAGGTCGCCGTCGGGCAGCCCGCGAACCTTGTCGGCGATGTCGATGCCGAGATCGGGCTCCGGGTTGTCCAGGTTGATCGTCGGCGGCACGGTCCGGTCCCGCAGCGCCAGCAGGGTGGCCAGCGACTCCAGGGCCCCGGCGCCGCCGAGCAGGTGGCCGGTCATCGACTTCGTCGACGTGACGATCGCGGACGTACCGTCGCCGAGAGCCTGGCGGATCGAGCCGGCCTCGGTGACGTCGCCCTGCGGGGTGGAGGTGGCGTGCGCGTTGACGTGCACGATGTCGGCCGGGGTCAGGTCGGCCGCCTTCATCGCCAGCTTCATCGCCCGAGCCTGCGGCGCGCCACTCGGCTCAGGCTGCACCATGTCGTGCGCGTCGGCCGTGATCCCGGCTCCGGCCAGCTCGCCGTAGATCCGGGCCCCGCGGGCCTGCGCATGCTCCAGCGTCTCCAGCACGAAGATCGCCGCGCCCTCGCCCATCACGAAGCCGTCCCGGTCGACGTCCCACGGCCGGGACGCCCGCTCGGGCTCATCGTTGCGCCGGCTCATCGCCTGCATCTGGCCGAACGAACCGATGGTCAGCGGATGGATACAGCCCTCCGAGCCGCCGACCAGCACGACGTCGGCCCGGTCCATCCGGATCACGTCGATCGCCAGCGCGAGGGCCTCGTTGCTGGACGCGCACGCCGACACCGGCGTGTGTACGCCGGCCTTGGCCCCGATCCGCAGCCCGAGATTCGCGGCCGATGCGTTCGCCATCAGCATCGGCACGGTGAGCGGGCTCACCCGACGTACGCCCTTGTCCTTCTGGGTGTCCCACTGGCCGAGCAGGGTGTGCAGGCCGCCGATCCCGGTGCCCACGATGCTGGCCAGTCGTTCCCGGTCCACGGGATTGTCATCGCCGAAGCCGAATCCGGCGTCGGTCCAGGCCTCGGTGCCGGCGATCACGGCCAGCTGGGCGACCCGGTCGAGCCGGCGGGCTTCGACCCGGTCCAGGACCGACGCCGGATCGACCGCCGCCTTGGCCGCGATCTTGCACGGCAGCTCGTCGGCCCACGGCTCCCCGATCAGGCTGACCCCGGACGTGCCGGCGAGCATGGCTTCCCAGGTGCTGGCGACGTCGCCGCCGAGCGGGGTGGTCGCGCCGAGGCCGGTGACGACGATCGTCTTTCGGTCCGTCATTGGTTCTCCTGGGCCATCAGTTCATCTCCTGCGAGTCGGGGCGGCGAGCGGTCCGGGGCCACCGGCATCGCCGATGGCCCCGCGATGGTCAGGAGGCGGCGCGCTCGATGTACGCGACGGCGTCGCCGACGGTCTTGAGGTTCTTGGCCTCTTCGTCGGGGATGCTCACGCTGAACTTCTCCTCGGCGGCGTAGATGATCTCGACCATCGAGAGCGAGTCGACGTCGAGGTCGTCGGCGAACGACTTGTCGAGCTGTACGTCATCGGCCGGCACACCGGCGACCTCGTTGACGATCTCGGCGAGGTCGGCGCGGACCTCTTCGGTGGTGGCCATGCGTTGGACTCCTTCATAGGGTTGGTGGGCCGTCGGATTTCGGGTCCACGTCTTCGGATTCTTGCGTATCGGCGCCGAACGGGCACGGCGACCCGGCCCCGGCGTGTCCGCTCAGGAATGGTTCGCGACGAACTCCCGGGCATCGGCGAGTTGATCAGGGGTGTTCAGCGAGAAGAGCTGGACGCCCTTCAGGTTGCGCTTGGCGATCCCGGTCAGCGTGCCGGCCGGCGGCAGCTCGAGTAGCCCGGTGACACCCAGCTCGGCCATGGTCGCCATACACAGGTCCCAGCGGACCGGGTTCGCCACCTGGTCGACGATCCGGCGCAGCGCCTCGGTCCCGTCGGCCACCACCCTCCCGTCGGAGTTCGACAGCAGCCGGACCGTCGGGTCGCCGGGGCTGATCGCCCGGGAGAGCTGCTGCAGCCGCTCGACGGCGGGCCGCATGTGCACGGTATGGAACGCACCCGCGACGCTGAGCCCGATCAGCCGGGCCCGGACGGGCGGGTCGGCAGCCAACGCGGCCAGCTCGTCCGTGGTCCCGGCCGCCACGATCTGTCCGGAGCCGTTGTTGTTGGCCGGGGTCAGCCCGGCCCGCTCGATGGCCGCCAGCACGTCGTCCGGCTGGCCGCCGATCACCGCGGTCATCGACGTCGGGGTGACCGCGCTCGCCGCCGCCATCCCGCGGCCGCGCTCGCGGACCAGCACCATCGCCTGCTCCGGGCTCAGCACGCCGTCCAGGCCGGCCGCGGTGAGCTCACCCACCGAGTGGCCCGCGAAGACACCGACCGTGTCGATCGCGTTCGCGGTCAGCCGATCCGGGCTGCCGAACAGCTCGCGGGCCGCCAGCAGGCCGGCGGCGACCAGCAGCGGCTGAGCCACCGCCGTGTCCCGGATGGTCTCTGCGTCGGCCTCTGTGCCGTACGTCCGCAGGTCCAGACCGGCGACCGCCGACAACCACTCCAGCCCGTCGGCGTACGTCGGCTGGGCCAGCCAGGGGGCCAGGAAGCCGGGGGTCTGAGCGCCCTGACCGGGCGCGACGATGGCGAGCACGTCCTCACTATGGCCTGACCGGCACGATTGCGGCGTGCCCGGACCCCACGAAGTCTCATCCGCCGGTTTGTCCGGAACCTACAAAACTGTCGCCCGGCTCACGGCGATGAGCGGGCACAGGTCAGAGCCGGCGGGCGCGATCGCTGAGTCCGAGATAGAACCGGCCGCGCAGCGAGAACCGCTTCCACAGCGCGTTTCGGGCTACCAGGGTGATCGCGCCGGCTATCGTCATGCTGACCAGGTTCACGGCCAGTTGCTCAAGGCTGCCGGAGACCTCCGACCAGGCGCCGACAGCCAGGCCGAGGGCCACATTGCCCGCGGCCGGCACCGTGGTCACCGAGATGAACACCCCGGACAACCCACCCACCTTGTTGGACATCAGCGACAACACGCCGGCGGCCGCCGCGATGACCGCCACGATCACCGACCACTTGTCCGGTGAGTAGATGAACGACGTCTCGGTCCGACGCCCGGTCACCTCGGCGATGCTCAACCAGCCGAGCGCGCGGGCCAGCAGGCTGAGCCCGGTGGTGATCCCGATCGCGACCAGGAAGCCGATCACCAGGGTCCGGAACGCGAAGCCCATCAGCGCGGTCCGCTTCCTGACCAGGCCCAGTCCGAGCGCGGCGATCGCGCCGAACTCCGGCCCGAGCACCATCGAGCCGATGGTCAGGATCTGGGAGTCCAGCACGATCCCGATCGCGGCGATCATGGTGGCCATGGTCAGGAAGCTGAGGTAGGTCCAGTTCAGCTCCGAGTCCTCGTACGCCCGCTGGGTCACCTCCGGCCAGTTGGTGGCGTCCGCCGCGCTCCCCGGCGCCCCCTGCTCGGCCTCCAGCCCGGCCTGTGACACCCAGGTCGGCACCGGCACGATCTGGATCGTGCCCTCCTTGTGGACACCGAGCTCGAGCAGGTGATCGGTAGCCTCGTTCACCGTCTCGCGGGTGATGTCGGCGAAGATCACGTCACCGACCGGCCGGCGAGAGGCCCCTGGCATCACGGCATAGGAGCTGACGCTGGGGTCGTTCTCCAGCAGCGCCACGATGTCGTCGGACAGCGCGGTCGGTACGAAGAGGCGCAGATGCTGCATACCGCAGATCGTGCCAGCGCGCGACGCTCAGGCGCTGACCGACGCCTGCCGAACCTCCTGAACGGCGGGCGTCGCGGTGCGCAACAGCCGGCCCAGGGTCAGCGCCAACCGGAGGGCGTACGCGTCCCGCGGGTCGGTCGGGCTGTAGCCGCTCACCTCGTGGATCCGGCGCAGCCGATACCGCACGGTGTTCGGGTGGACGTACAAGGCTCGGGCGGCCGCCTCGACCGACGAACCATGGTCGAGAAACGTGACAAGGGTCTCCAGCAGGCCGCCGCCGGCCGCCAGCAACGGGTCGTACAGCTCGCGGGCCAGCGCCCGCCGGGCGTGCCCGTCGCCGGACAGCGCGCGCTCCGGCAGCAGGTCGTGGGCGCTGACCGGTCGGGGCGCCTCCGGCCACGCCACCGCGGCCCGGTAGCCCGAGAGCGCCTCCCGGGTGGAGCTGGCGGCCTCGAGCAGGTGGGGCACCGGGTGACCGACGACCACCGGTCCCGGTCCGAAGAACGGCGCCAGGGAGCCCACCAGTGCCAGCGTCGTGGTCTCCATGCGCAGCCCGTCACCACCCAGGATGACGATCATCCGCTCGCCCTGGACCGACCCGAGCATGTCGACCCGGGAGATCGCGGCGTTGTGCCGGATCGCTTCCAGCACCTGGCTGCTGTCGCCCTCGGGCGTGCGGCCGACCACCACGACGATCGCGGCGGGCGAACGCCAGCCCAAGGCGGACGCCCGGGAGAGCACGGTCTCGTCGGTGTCGCCGCGGACCACCGAGTCGACCACGAGCGCCTCCAGCCGGTCGTCCCAGGCGCCACGCAGCTCGGCGGCGCGGGCGTACACCTCTGCGGCGGCGAAGGCGACCTCCCGGCTGTACTGCACGATCGCCGCGTGCAGAATCGGCCGGTCCGGTTTCGGCATCACCTCGTCGATCTGGGTCTCGACCACCTCGATCGTGGTCTTGACCAGCTCGACGGTCTGGGCCAGGGAGATCCGGCGGGCCAGCTCCCGGGGTGCCGAGCCGAAGACGTCCGACCCGCTGGGCTCGGCGGGCTCGGGGTCGGCGAACCAGGTGACGAAGCCGTCGATACCGGCCTGGGCGACCAGCGTGATCGAGGACCGGTGCTCCGCGTCGAGGTCGCGGAACCAGCGGTGCCGGGACTCCATCTCCGCGATCGTCGCGGTCGTCATAGCGCCGGTGACGGCGGCCAGCCGCTTCGCGATGATCGCCCTGGTCCGCGCCGCGGGCAGCAGCGACTTGCTGATCCCACGGACGCTCGCGGCCATAGGCTGACTGTAGTGGTGGGCGATCGGCGGCAGGATCCGCGGCCCGGGGAGGAAATGTGAGCGAGCGTCGGGCGCGAGAGAACAGGTGATGGGCGTGAGTGATCTGGATGCGCGGCCCGACGAGGTTGTCTGCACGGGCTCCGGGTCCGGCGGGCCAGAGGAGCTGCTGCTGACCGCCCGTCGGGTGTATCTGGGCAAGACCACCGAGGTGGCCCGGGCGCTGCCGGACCGCGACCTGCGGATGATCGGGGCCTGGTGCTTTCTCGACCACTACGGCCCGGAGGACATCGCGCGACTCCCCGGGAATGCGGGTCTGGGCGCATCCGCACACCGGTCTGCAGACGGTCAGCTGGCTGCTGGACGGCGAGATCGAGCATCGCGACAGCCTCGGCTCGCGGGCGATGGTCCGGCCCGGCGAGCTGCACATCATGACCTCCGGTCGCGGCATCGTGCACTCCGAGCTGTCGCTGCCGGACAAGCCGCCGATGCTGCACGGGGTACAGCTGTGGGTGGCGCTCCCGGATCGCGACCGGGAAACGGAGCCGCTCTTCCGGTCGTATCGCGAGCTGCCCTCCCTGGCGCTCGACGGAGCCCGGGGCCGGGTGCTGATCGGCGAGCTCGCTGGCGTCCGTTCGCCCGCCCACTCCTACACCCCCCTGGTCGGCGCCGACCTGGTCCTCGATCCCGGCGCCACGGTCTCGCTGCGGGTCGATCCGGCGTACGAGTACGGCGTCTTCGTGATCTCCGGCTCCGTCGCGGTTGGACGTACGTCCGCGGGCGTCGACCAGCTGCTCTATCTCGGGCAGGGTCGCGACACACTCGAGATGATGAGCCCGGACGGCGCCCAGGTGATGATTCTCGGCGGCGAGCCGTTCGCCGAGGAGATCTTGATGTGGTGGAACTTCGTCGGCCGGAGCCACGACGAGATCGTCGGCTACCGGGCCGCCTGGGAGCACCGGCAGGAGTCGGTCGGCCGCTTCCCGCCGATCGTGTCCGCCGACGAGAAGGTGATGGCGGCGCCCCCGATGCCGACCGTCCCGCTCAAGCCGCGCCCCCGCAGGCGGACCGGCTGATGTCCCCCGAGCTTGTCGATGAGCGCGCCCTACGGACCCGACGATGAACCCGGTCGAGGCGCTCCGCGAGATCGGCTTCCTGCTGGAACGCAGCCGGTCCGAGACCCATCGGGTGAAGGCGTACCGCAAGGCCGCCGACACCGTCGCCGCGATGTCGGTGGACGAGCGCGAGGAGCGGCAGCGCGAGCACAGCTGGCCGAAGGTGGTCGGAATCGGTCCGAAGACGGCGGCGGTGATCACGCAGGCGATGGCCGGCGACGTACCGGAGTATCTGCAGAAGCTCCGCGACGAGGCCGAGCCGCTGACCGAGGGCGGATCGTCGATCCGAGCGCTGGTGAAGGGCGATCTGCACACCCACTCCACCTGGTCGGACGGCGGTAGCCCGGTCGAGGAGATGATGCTCACGGCGCAGCGTCTGGGTCATGAATACTGCGCGATCACCGACCACTCGCCGCGACTGACGGTGGCCCGCGGACTGACCGCGGCCCGGCTGCGCGAGCAGATCGAGCTGACCAGCGACCTGAACGCGGCGATGGCGCCGTTCCGGGTGCTGCAGGGGATCGAGGTCGACATCCTCGAGGACGGCGGGCTCGACCAGGAGGACGGGCTACTCGGTGAGCTGGACGTCGTGGTGGCCAGCGTGCACTCCAAGCTGCGCTCGGACGCCGAGACGATGACCCACCGGATGGTCGGCGCCATCGCCAACCCGCGGGCGAACGTCCTCGGGCACTGCACCGGCCGGCTGATCGAGGGGGAGCGCGGTACCCGGCCCGAGTCGAGCTTCGACGCCGAGGTGGTCTTCGAGGCGTGCCGGACCTTCGACGTCGCGGTCGAGATCAACTCCCGGCCCGAACGCCGTGATCCGCCGACCCGGCTGCTCCAGCTGGCGATCGAGATGGGCTGCCTGTTCTCCATCGACACCGATGCGCACGCGCCGGGCCAGCTGGAGTTCGTCGCGTACGGCTGCGAGCGGGCCGAGCAACTCGGCATCGATCCCGACCGGATCATCACCACCTGGCCGGTCGACCGCCTCCTGGACTGGTGCGCCAAGGCCTGATCGAGCGCCGTACCGACGTCAGGGCGCGATGGCCACCTTCATGCTGTCGGTGCTCATCGAGGTCCGCATCGCCTGGTCGGCCTGCTCCAGGCCGTACGTGTGGGTCACCATCTCCTCGAACGGATATCGGTCGGCATAGCGCTCCAGCAGCCGCAGCGCCGGCTCATACCCGGTGCTCGGGTGGTTGGTCAGCCCGATCAGCCGGATGTTCTTGCTGCAGATGTGCCGGTGCACGTTGATCGAGGTCTCGCCGGTGTCGGCGAAGTTGCCCATCTCCAGCATCATTCCGCCGCGCTTGAGCATCTCGATGCCCTCGACGAACGACTTCGGGGTGTTCGCCATATGCAGCACCACGTCCGCGCCGCGGCCGCCGGTCAGCTCGCGGACCCGCTCGATCCGTTCCTCCGCCGAGGTCGCCGATGCGTCCAGCACCTCGTCGGCGCCGCACCGTTTCGCCCAGTCCAGCCGATAGCCGGACAGATCCGTGGCGATGATCTGCCCGGCTCCCATCAGATCTGCCTTGGCGATGTGGAGCAGCCCGAGCGGCCCGGAACCGATCACCACGACGGTGTCACCGGAGGTGAAGCCCTCGATCGCGTACGAGCTGAACTCCTTCAGCTTGTCCAGGCTCGCCGTGCACGCCATCAGCTCGGCCAGTACCGCGATCCGCGGCGACAGCCCATCGGGAACCTTGTAGACGAACGTGTCCGGCCGGAGGTACATCAGCTCCGACCAGCCACCCAGCAGGTGCGGTGCGACCGCGCTGGTCAGCGAGTTGCCGTAGCACTCGGAGTTCTCACACCAGACGTAGCCCATCACGTGCTTACACGTGTAGCAGCGCCCGCAGACCAGGTCGGGGCAGTGGGTGATCCGGTCACCGACCTTCAGCCGGCGCCCGGAGAACTCGATCCGCTCCGCCGCTCGCGGGGTGATCTCGGCGATCACCCCGACGTTCTCGTGGCCCTGGATGATCGGGAACGGCGTGTCGGTCTCGGCCGGGGTGCCGGCGTACTGCTTGGTCTCCCCGGCGTACGTGTGCTTGTCCGTTCCGCAGATCCCGGAAAGCTCCACCTGGAGCAGCAGCGCACCGTCCTCGAGCACCGGACGCGGGAACTCCTGCACCTCGTACCGTCCCGGTCCGACCAGCACCGCCGCCCGTACGCTTCCGCCCACTCGAACGCCCCTCTCCACCGCCACGTTTGCGCCCACTGTCTCAGAGGGCCGCACCGGGTCGATAGCCTCGGGCAGGTGGACGACGCCGACTCTGGCCGCCGAGCTGGTCCGTGACGCCGGCCTGCTCGCCAAACGGATGCTCGCCGAGGGTCTGGAGACCGGACTACAAGACGTCGGTCTCCGACGTGGTGTCGGCCGCCGACCATGCGGCCGAGGAGTTGATCACCACCCGACTCGCGGCCGAGCGCCCGGACGACGCGATCCTCGGCGAGGAGGGCACGCAGCGCCCCGGAGGCGCCCGCCGCTGGGTGGTCGACCCGGTGGACGGCACGTACAACTTCTTGAACGGGATGCCCTACTGGTGCTCGGCGGTCGGGCTGTCCGACACCAGCGGGCCGACGCTCGGCGCCGTCTACTATCCGGCCGTCGACGAGCTCTGGGTCGGCGGCGAGGGCCTGCCGACCAGCCGGAACGGGGTTCCGGTGCCGCACGCCTGGTCGATCGCCCGCTGAACGTCATCGCGGTCTGCACGTACTCCCATCCGCCGAGATTGGACGACGAGCGTCGCCAACGCCTGTGGCAAGCGGTCGTGGGGCGGGCCGCGACGCTGCGGATGATGGGTTCGGCCTCGATCGATCTCGCCTCGGTCGCCGGCGGCCGGCTGGGACTGTTCCTGCAGTCGGAGCTGAACGACTGGGACTGGGTGCCCGGCGCCGCGCTGGTCCGGGCCGCCGGCGGCGAGGCGCGGACAGTGATGGCGGCTGGTTACCGATGGCACTTGGCGGGGAATGCTGCCGCAGTCGCCGAGGCCGAGCGGGCGCTGACCGATGCGGAATGACGGGGGCCGGGTGACGAGGGTTTCGCAGATCCTGAGAAGCTCTGGCAGAGTTTTCATGGATAAGGGTCTTCATCGAGGAGGGAGCGCGTGAGCGGCACGGCAAGTCCCGAAAGCCCGGGAGGCGGCAAGCTCGGCCTGACCGGAGGTCTGGTCGTCCAGGAGCTTGGCTGGGACGAGGACGTCGACGACGATCTACGGATCGCGGTCGAGGACGCCATCAACGGCGAGCTGATCGAGGAGGCGGTCGAGGCCGTCGACGTCGTGCTGCTCTGGTGGCGCGACGACGACGGTGACCTGGTCGACGGGCTGTTCGACGCGATGACCGATCTCGCGGGCTCAGGGCACATCTGGCTGATGACGCCCAAGGTCGGTCGTGGCGGCTACATCGACGCGGCCGACATCGCCGAGGCCGCGGTCACCGCGGACTGGCACAGACCGTGACGGCCCGGGTATCGGCGGACTGGTCGGCCACCAAGCTGGTCCGACCGAAGGGCGCCCGCCGTTGACCGCGTCGCCGTCGACCGAGCCGAGCTCCGGCCTGCCGCCGACCGGTACGTCGGTACCGGACTTCGTCACCCGCAACCAGCACGGCGAGACCGTGAACTCGGTCGATCTCCGCGGCCGCCCGACCCTGCTGATGTTCTACCCGTGGGCATTCAGCGGGATCTGTACCGGTGAGTTCGCCGACCTGACGTCTCGTCGCGACGAGCTGACCGGCACAGGAGTACGCGTGCTGGCCATCTCCTGCGATGCGATGTTCACCCTGCGCGCATTCGCCGACGCCGAGAAGCTGCCGTTCGAGCTACTCACCGACCACTGGCCGCACGGGCGGATCGCCCGAGCCTTCGGCGTGTTCGACGAGGCCGCCGGGGCCGCGCTGCGCGGATCGTTCGTGCTCGACCGGAACGGTGTCATCCGCTGGAGCACCGTGAACGGGATCGGCGAGCCTCGCGACATCGACGCCCACCTGGCGGCCCTCGCGCGCCCGTCTGAGATTTGGTGGGACCTGGATCCACGGCCGAGACCGTTAGGGTTGGCGATCGTCGCGGGAGCATAGCTCAGCTGGTTAGAGCGTCTGCCTTACAAGCAGGATGTCGGGGGTTCGAGTCCCTCTGCTCCCACCCTAGTCAGACTGCAGATCGGCCCTCGCGCTTGGTGCGCGAGAGCCGACGTGCAGCAGCAAAGTGCAGCAATAGCCCCTATTCCGGGTGTTCGAAGTCGAGCCAGGAGCCCAGTCGAGCGAGTGCAGGGCGGGTGCTGGCCGACGTCACCTGTGAGTAGATGTCCATCGTCACCGAGATATGGCTGTGTCGGAGATCTGCATGGCGACGCGGGGATGGACGTCCAGCTCGACCAGCAGCGAGGCTCAGGTGCGACGGGTGGAATGCACCGAAACGACTGGAACGCCGGCCTTGGCCGCGCGTAGCCGGAACTGGCGGTAGAAGTTCCGAGGAGCGTACGGCAGCCCGTGGCGCGTGGTGAAGACCCGGCCGGTGTTGTGCCACGCTTCGCCGGCGACCGTGCAGAGACGCTCCATCTCGGCATGCTGGGCCGTCACACATCGATGCAGAGTGTGGGGAGCGGCATTGGGGACTCTGACGACTTCGTCTTGGTGGGATGCAAGACGAGCTTGCCGTTGACGCGCTGCAGCTGACGAACGATCTACGCCTCGCCGATCTTGAAGTCGATCGCTGACCATATGAGGCCGAGCAATTCGCCGCGCCGTAGACCGAGGACGAGCATGAGGACGTACGCGGCGTGAAGCGGGTCACGGTCGCGATTGGAGGATTCCAGGAAGCGGCGGGCATCCTCAACGCTCCAGAACGTCCGGTGCGGCGTTCGCGGTGTGGTCGCTCGCACCAGACTCGCGACGTTGCGGCCGACCAGCTCGTCGCGAACCGCCTCGCTGAGCGCGCTGCGCAGAACGCGCGACGCCTGATGGCTGGTCCAGTCGCTCGGGAACTGTTTGCAGCACCGACCGGCGGCGCAGCACCGCGGCATCGTACGGGCGGCGTCGTTGCCCTGTGCGCAGCACTGGCACGTCGTACGCACCTGATTCAGCCGGATCTTCACGTCGCGCACGCTGAGCTTGTCCAAGCGCTTGGCGCCGATCATCGGGACGACTATCTTTCGGAATCACCACGGTGCTGCCGCCGGTGGTCGGTGGCAACCTCTTGCTCGCAGCGACCGGGCTGGCGTCGATTGGTCTCGGTCTGTTCGGCGGTCTGATTGCCCTGATTCCGTTTCGCCGGCGTGAGGCCTGGGCCTGGTGGGCGCTGTGGTTCTACCCGGTCTTCTCGACCGTGCATCTTCGGCGCTCGTCGACGATCGTGACAGTCTTGCCGTGGCCCGTCGTCTGCTGGTTGGGCCACAGTCTTCCGTGCTCAGCCGTCGTCGTACATCCTTCGCGGCCGACGGTCCTGCGCCCGGCTTGAGACCTCACCTGCGCTGGTCGGGGGTGCCACTCGCATCGCCGCTGATGCCCGCGAGCTGAGCCAGCCCATGGAAACCGGCTTCGGTGCCGGGCCAGTGCCGGCGCAGCCTGTCGAGACCAATCCGACGGACGACGCCACGCAAAACGATGATGGTGATGATCGCGTCGTCGGCGTAGCCAAGAACCGGGATGATGTCGGGCACCAGGTCGATCGGCAAAGCCAGATAGACCAGCAGCCCCCAGATCCGGACCCGGACCCCGACCGGCAACGAACGATCAACCGCTACCCGGCGCAACAGCCGAACCAGGTCCGGCAGCAGCCGGAACGCCTCCGCCATGTTTCCACCGTGGCGGCGATTGCCCCGGAACAAGGCCGCGATCAGCAACAGCCAGCAGACGACCAACGCGGCCGCGGCACCGATCGCCGCGTCGAGCCACCACCGCCCGGTCACGACACCCCCGTCCCTGAAGGACCCTGGTCCCGGGTGCGGGCCTGTTGTGCCTCATCCGCGGTGTCGGCGGCGACTGCTTTTGCTTCGAAACCGGCCAGTGCTGTCCGACAGGCATCGACGGCCGCCGCCGCACTGGTAAAGGTGCGTGATCGGATCGATCCAGCCACCGTTCGAAACGTCCCAGGTCGGCCTCCGACTTCTCGACCTCGGTGTAAATGCCCGGCCTTTCCGGTCCCGTCCGCTCGGCCAAGCCCCCGGTCGGACCTCGGCGCATCCGACCTGTCACCATCCCTCAGCTCAGCGCGGGCAGCATCTGGCAATAGGCCCACCGACGGCCCCAAATGCACCGCACCGAGACGACGCATCTGCCGCCACACGAAAACTCGCAAGGTCGCGGACTTGCCCGTCGACGCGCTGACCAGCAGCCACTCCGACAGGTCGGCCATGTAACAAACGTTACACCGATCAGCTAGGCTCGCAGAAAGGCCCGACCCTGTCAGGAGAATCTCCCGATGAACGACTTCGACGAAGCGTTCGAAATGATCGGCGGCATTCTAAGAGGCCGCAACTGAGTGACCCACTGAGTGACAATGGCGGAGGCCCCGTCATGAGCGCGAGGTCACCGTTGAAGCAGCCATCGAAGTCGCGCATCGGTTCCGGGGCGAGACGGGCCTCGTTTGCAAGCAGGCTGTGGCGACTCGGAAAGCTGCTTGAACTCGTTTGGCTATCTCGGCTGAGGCACTGGCTGCCGCGCTCGGCCAAGTGCTGCGTGGCCAGGTTCGGCCAGCTGGCCGCGCCAACCGGGTTGGCCACACCGTGCCGGCTTGAAGCGGCCCGGGCTGATTGCTGTGGCGGGAGTCGGTTACAGACCGGCGTGAATGGCGCGGGCTTCTCGGATGGCGTAATAGACGATGACGAGGCCGGCGGCGGGGTCTGCCCACCACCAGCCGACGAGAGCGTTGAGGACGAGGCCGAGGAGGACGGCGCAGGCGAGTAGTCCGTCGATGAAGGTGACTCGTGCTTCGGTGGTCAGTACGGGGTTGCCGAGGGCCGATCCGACGCGATTCTTGCCGCAGGCGAGGGCGAACATGGCGAGGGCGGTGATTGCGGTCCAGGCGATCCCGATTGGGCTGTGGTGTGGGTGGTAGCCGGCGGTCAGCACGACGGTCGTCTGGATGGTGAGGTAAGCGGCCAGGGCGAGGAACGCGGCCACGATCAGGTGCAGGGCTTTGCGTTGCCGGTGTTCGCCGGTGCCGGACAGTTCCCAGAGCACGACGGTACTGGCGCCGATCTCGATGAGGGAGTCCAGCCCGAACCCGGCGAGTGCGACGGATCGGGCGGTGACCGCGGCGGCGGCGAGCACGATGACGCCGACGACGTTCCAGGCGAGTGTTGCTGCTTCGAGCTGGCGACCGCGACGTAGCAGACCGACGCTATCGCTGCTGGTCATGGATGGGTGCCAGCAGGGCTAGCGTGCACGGTGGCATCCCCTCGGGGTAATAACTGACGGTGTGGGAAACGCGACGGAGGCGCTGGTGAAAGACCGGATCCTGGACCTGATCTTTTTGATCGGTGTGCTCTTCAAGGGGATCGATGGCCTGGTGGAGTTGATCGGCGGAGTGGCGCTGCTGTTCGTCGACACAGCACATCTGCAGGGCGCTGTCAACGTCGCCACCGGGGATGAGCTCGCCGAGGACCCACACGACATCATCGCGAACCTCCTTCGCCACGGTGTGTCGCATCTGAGCGGAAGCACCGTCCAGTTTCTCGCTCTGTACCTGCTCCTCCACGGCGCCGTGAAGATCGCCATCGTGATCGCACTGCTCATCGGATCCGAGCATGTCTATCCCTGGGCGATCGCGGCGCTGGTCGCGTTCGTGCTGTTCCAACTCTACGAACTCGTGACGGCACCAGGCGTCGGCGTCGCGGCCCTCACCATCTTCGACATCTTCATCATCTGGCTCACCTGGCGCGAATGGCGCCAAGGCCGGGAGCTCCGCGACACCTGGCGTGACACGTTCGCCTGGGTCTTCCGACGCCCGCCGCACACCGCCCGCCAAGCCCGGGGTGATGCCCCGCACGCTCGTCATCAAACTTCACTCGATGCCCGCGGCCTTCCTTCGCTCTCGGGGAGCGCCTCGCCGAGTCCAGGGCCAGACCCTCGGTCGGAACCGTCGGCTCCGCCGAGTTCCAACAGATGGTCAGAAACGTGGCTGGTTCAGGGGCAGTTGTGCCTGCAACAGTCGCCGGCACGCACCCATAGATTCCAGGACGCGCCTGCAATAGCACTCAAGAATCCCCAATTCCCGCGCAGCCGGCCGACCGGTTCGTCGCACATGAACGCTGATTCTGGTCCTCCCCACGCCACTGCCCGCTCGGGTGATACTGCACCGACGTACAGCAACAGCGCCAACACTGGTTGTGGTTGTCGTTCGATGTCGCCGACCAGCGCGAGGACGATCGCCACGACGTGCGGCTGACCATCGGGACGGAGGGCGGCCAGCCGTGCCATCGGGCCGGCGGCGAACCGCTTTGAGTCCGGATGAGTTGGCCGATGAGCGCCGATGGACTGGCGCCGGACCGAACCGGCGATGTCTGAGCTCACGTCGTCCTATCGGGCGGTGTCCCCGAGTCTCGCCGGATCAGCCTGGTGAGCGCCCGGCCAGGAGCTGGATCTCGAGCAGCAGCCGGTTGTCCGGGTCGTCCAGGCTCATGCCGAGCAGCTCCTCGGCTCGCCGCACCCGATAGCGCAGCGTGTTGGGGTGGATGTGCAGCTCGTCCGCCGCTCGACGGACGTCACCGAACCGCAGCAGATACCGGGCGGTCGTCTCGACCAGTGACGCATCGTGGTCCCTGTCGTAGTCGATCAAGGTCGCAAGCCGTGGATCCCGCAGCTCCGGCCGTGACCCGATCAGCTCCGCGATCTCACCGAGCAGCACGGGTGTCCGGGACTGGGTCAGGGTGGTCACCCGATCGGTCCCGGCCGGCCGATCGAGCACGCGGTCCACTTCCGCCCGGGCGGCGGGTACGTCGGACAGGGCCCCGATCGGTGCGGCGATGGCGGCTCGGAGCACCGTCTCGAAGCGGGCCGTCAAACGGTCGAGGACGCCACCAACCCACGTCGCCAGGGCGGCCGATCGCGCCCGGGGGATGAGGACGTACATCCGTTCCTCGGTGCTGGTCACCAGCGAGTCGCGGGCGTACGCGCCGGAGAGCAGGCGCAGCGCGGCGGCGATCTCGGCGACCGGCACCGCCACACCGTGACGCGGCGCACGCGATGCAGTGCTCGCCGCTGCGATGCCGACCACCGCCGACGGACCGGACGTCGGCAGCGCCAGCGCCGACACGAGCGAGGGAATGTCCACGCCACCGCCGCGAATCCCGAGCAGCCGCTGGATCTGCAGCGCCTCCTGGGTTGGGGCGTTGCGCGCCCGGTGGATCAACCGGGCGGCGATCGCGGCCGCACCCTCCAGAACGGACGGGGCGTCGGGGTCCAGCGGGCGCCAGCCCTCCTGGAGCCAGATGGTGCCCAGTGCCGCACCTGCACGACCGCGCCCGCTGGAACCACCGATCGGCTGGATGCTCACCACGAGTCGGCGGTGCCACCCGAGCTCTGGGTCGGGCGGCACCTCGACCACCGCAGGACTCGTCCGCAGCCGGTCGAACACGCCGAGCTCACGCAGCCGTCGCAGGTGGTCGGCCGGTCCCTCGCGGCCGAGGATCGACAGCATCCGGAGCTCGTCGGCGGCACCGTCGGTCGCCGAGTACGCCAGCAGTCGGGACTGGTCGTCCTCGATGGTGACCAGCCCTCCGGTCAGCCCGGCGACCCGCTGCGCCAGTCCGTAGAGGTCGGACTCCTCGACGAACGCGTCACCGGAGGATCGATCCGGTTGCGATCGCGCCGCGGCACCCTCCAGCAGGCTGCGCACCGTCGACAGCACCAGCTCGACTCGGGCCTGCGCGTGCAGGGCACCCACCGCGACGCCCGCGGCCTCGGCCGATCGGCACAGGTCGGCCGACGTGTGCTTGATCACCACGGCCGACGGCGAGTCCTCCGCGCTGAGCCGACCGATCCAGCCGATCGGCCTCCTCGGCCGACACACCGGCGAGCACGCAGAGATCGGCCATCCGGGCCCCCCGTTCGGCGGCGGCGAGGTCTTCGCTATCGAGCAGCGACACGGAACGGATGGGGATGTTCGTCCCGGCGGGCGCCACCTGCAGCGACACCATGGTCGAGCCGAGCGCGCCGAGCAGGAAGCCGAGCGTGACTGCGTCGGTCGAGGCTGATTCGCTCACGGCCGTGATCACTTAGCCAATCCTACAATCAGATCGTGATAAAGTGTCGGCGAGATCGTACAAAGACGACGAGACCGTATGAGCCGTTGAATGGTGTCATCACCCCGCCGGACCCCTCTCCCCAAAAGGATCAGCGTTGGACGCCGTCACCGCAGTACCGCAGCCCGTCAACGAGCCCGTGCACGACTACGCCCCCGGTTCGCCGGAACGCGCCCGGCTGACCGCCGAGCTGGACAAGCTCGCGAACAACCCGCTGGACATCAAGCAGGTGATCGGCGGCGAGCACCGCACGGCCGGGGGCGCGATCTACAACGTCGTCCAGCCGCACAACCACGCGAGCGTGATCGGCAGCTACCGCGAGGCCACGTCGGCCGATGTCGCCGACGCGATCGAGGCCTCCCAGCGTGCGGCCGTCGGCTGGCGAGCGCTGCCGTACGACCAACGCGCCAGCGTCTTCCTTCGCGCCGCCGACCTGCTGTCCGGCCCGTGGCGCGAGCGTCTGGCCGCGGCGACCATGCTCGGCCAGTCCAAGACCGCGTACCAGGCCGAGATCGACACTCCGTGCGAGCTGATCGACTTCTGGCGGTTCAACGTCGCCTTCGGCCGGCAGATCATGACCGATCAGCCGATCTCGTCGCCGGGCGTGTGGAACCGGGTGGAGTACCGCCCGCTCGAGGGCTTCGTGTACGCGATCACCCCGTTCAACTTCACCGCGATCGCCGGCAACCTGCCGACCGCGCCGGCCCTGATGGGCAACACGGTGGTCTGGAAGGCCGCGCCGACGCAGGCCGCGGCCGCGTACCTGATCATGCAGCTGCTCGAGGCCGCCGGTCTCCCCGCCGGGGTGATCAACCTGATCCTCGGTGACGGGCCGCTGGTCTCCGACGTGGTCCTGAACGACCCGCGGATGGCCGGTATCCACTTCACCGGTTCGACCGCCACATTCCAGCACCTGTGGCGCCAGGTCGGCAACAACCTGTCGAACTACCGCAGCTATCCGCGGCTGGTCGGCGAGACCGGTGGCAAGGACTTCATCGTCGCGCACAGCTCCGCCGACCCCGAGGTGCTCACCACCGCACTGATCCGCGGTGCCTTCGACTTCCAGGGCCAGAAGTGCTCCGCGGCCTCCCGCGCCTTCATCCCTGCCTCGGTCTGGGCGAGGATGGGCGAGGACTTCTTGGGCAAGGTGTCCGCGCTCAGCTACGGCGATGTCACCGACCTCACCAACTTCGGCGGCGCGGTGATCGACCAGAAGTCCTTCGACCGCAACGCGGCCGCCCTCGACCGGGCCAAGGCGACCCCCAGCCTGACCGTGGCCGCCGGCGGGACGTACGACGACAGTGTCGGCTTCTTCGTCGCCCCGACCGTTCTGATCGGTGACGATCCGACCGACGAGGCATTCACGACCGAGTACTTCGGCCCGATCCTCGCCGTTCATGTGTACGACGACGCAAGGCCCGACGCCTTCGCCGAGACGCTGAAGCTGGTCGACCAGGGTTCGGCTTACGCGCTGACCGGCGCCATCATCGCCGACGATCGGACGGCCATCGCCGAGGCCGACGCCGCCCTGCGGTTCGCCGCCGGCAACTTCTACATCAACGACAAGCCCACCGGCGCGGTCGTCGGGCAGCAGCCGTTCGGCGGCGCCCGGGCCTCCGGCACCAACGACAAGGCCGGCTCGGCGCAGAATCTGCTGCGCTGGACCTCGACGCGGACCGTCAAGGAGACCTTCGTCCCGCCGCGCGATCACCGCTACCCGCACCAGGGCCCCGCCAAGAACGGAGAGATTCAGTGACGATGACCTTCACGCTCAGCAACCCGCTGCGACCCGCCATTCTGGCTGCCGCCCGCTCGGCCAAGATGGAGCGCGGCATCAGCCGCTCCAAGCTCACCAACAAGCTGGTCACCCGGTTCGTGCCGGGGGCCGATGAGGCGGCGGCCGTTGCGGCCGTCCGCGCGCTGGTCGACTCCGGCCGCTTCATCTCCGTCGACTACCTCGGCGAGGACATCAGCCACCCTGACGAGGCGGAGGCCACCGTCCAGGCTTATCTCTCTCTGATCGAGGCCTATCGGGGCATCGGCGTCGATCCCGCGGGCGAGGGTGCCCGGCCGCTCGAGGTCTCGATCAAGCTCTCCGCGCTGGGTCAGTCCCTGCCTGGTGGTGAGGAGCTCGCCCTGGTCAACGCGCGGACGATCTGCGCCGCCGCAGAGGAGATCGGTGCCTGGGTCAACGTCGACGCCGAGGACCACACCACCACCGACTCGACGCTGCGGATCGTTCGCGAGCTCCGCCAGGAGTTCCCGGCTGTGGCAACGGTGCTGCAGGCGTACCTGCACCGCACCGAGGCCGACTGTCGCGAGCTCGCCGGCGCCGGTTCCCGGATCCGACTGTGCAAGGGCGCGTACAAAGAACCTGCCGAGGTCGCCTACCAATCGAAGGACGACGTCGACGCGTCGTACCTTCGGTGCCTGAAGGTCCTGATGGAGGGTCAGGGCTACCCGATGGTCGCCTCGCACGACCCTCAGATGATCGAGGCCGCGCAGACCTACGCCCGCGAGGCCGGCCGAGGCGCGGACGATTTCGAGATCCAGATGCTGTTCGGCATCCGTGACGGCGAGCAGAACCGCCTGATCGCCGACGGGCTGCACGTTCGGACGTACGTCCCGTTCGGCAACGACTGGTACGGCTACTTCATGCGGCGGCTCGCCGAGCGCCCGGCCAACCTGGTCTTCTTCCTCCGGTCCCTGGTCAGCAAGAAGTAGCTGGTCAACAGGAAGTAGCTGGTGGGCAAGAAGTAGAAAGCGGGTCAGGCTGGGCGGCAGCCATGGACGTGCGGGGCCGAGTGGGCCATTATGCGAGAAAGCCCGATGGCCGTACCCCCGCGGCGCGGTTGTCGACCCACCGATGGTCTGTCAGGACCGCCTGACCCGTTCAGTGAGGAAGCAACACCATGGGTGCACCTCCTACGCAGCTCAAGAAGGGCCTGAAGCAACGGCACCTGACCATGATCGCGATGGGTGGCGTGATCGGGGCGGGTCTGTTCGTCGGTTCCGGTGTGGTTATCGGCAGCACCGGGCCGGGCGCGTTCCTCAGCTACGCCATCACGGGTGTGTTGATCATCATGGTGATGCGAATGCTTGGCGAGATGGCCGTCGCCAGTCCGTCCACCGGGTCGTTCGCCGACTATGCCCGCCAAGCGCTCGGTGGCTGGGCCGGCTTCTCTGCGGCCTGGCTCTACTGGTACTTCTGGGTGATCGTGGTCGGCTTCGAGGCCGTCGCCGGCGCCAAGGTCCTGCAGTTCTGGATCCCGAACATCCCGTTGTGGGCGCTGTCACTCGCTCTGATGCTGTTGATGACGCTGACGAATCTCTTCTCGGTCTCCTCGTTCGGCGAGTTCGAGTTCTGGTTCGCCGGGATCAAGGTCGCGGCCATCGTCATCTTTCTCGTCCTCGGCGCCCTGTACGTGTTCGGGCTCTGGCCCAACAAGCAGATGGACTTCAGCAACCTGACTGCCCACGGCGGCTTCTTCCCGCTCGGGCCCGGGGCGATCTTCGCGGCCATTGTGGTGGTGATCTTCTCGATGGTCGGCGCCGAGATCGCGACGATCGCGGCTGCCGAGTCGCCCGATCCGGCGCGCGCCATCGCCAAGGCGACCAACTCGGTGATCTTTCGGATCGCGATCTTCTTCGTCGGCTCGATCTTCCTGCTCGCGGTGATCCTGCCCTGGAACTCCGCCAAGCTGGCCGCGTCGCCGTACGTCTCGGCGTTCCAGGTCATGGGCATCCCGTACGCGGACCAGGTGATGAACGCCGTGGTGCTGACAGCAGTGCTCTCCTGCTTGAACTCTGGTCTCTACACCGCGTCGCGGATGCTGTTCGTCGTCGCCGCTCGCCGAGAGGCCCCGATCGGTCTGATGAGGGTGAGCAAGAGCGGCGTGCCGCGGGCCGCGATCCTCACCTCAAGCGTCGTCGGCTTCCTGTGTGTGATCGCCGCCGCGGTATCCCCGGACACCGTCTTCTTGTTCCTGCTGAACTCCTCGGGTGCGGTGATCTTGTTCGTCTACCTGCTGATCGCGCTCTCGCAGGTGGTGCTCCGCCGCCGGACCACGCCGGACAAACTGATCGTCAAGATGTGGCTCTTCCCGGCGCTGTCGATCGTCGTGATCGCGGCGATCGTGGCGGTGCTGATCCAGATGGGTCTCAACCCGGAGGTCCGCATCCAGCTGATCTTGAGCCTGCTGGCCTGGGCCGTGCTGTTGATCATCTACTTCGCGACCAAACGATTCCGTGACCGGGCGCCGGCGGAGGAGCCCGAGGCCACTCCGACCGGCGACGCGCACCGGGTCCTGGTGCTGGCCAACGAGACGGTCGAGGGCCACGAGCTGATGGAGGAGCTCCGCGCCATCGACCGCGCCGGCAGCGCCGAGTACCTCATCTGCGTGCCGGCCAATCCGATCGACACCGGCCAGGCCATGCACGCGGGCGCGGTCTATCTGTGGGACAAGACGACCGAGGCCGCCCAGGCGCGGCTGGATCGGACGCTGGAGCTGCTCCGCGCCGAAAAGCTGAACGTCCGCGGCGAGCTCGGCGAGTATCGCCCGCTCCGTGCGCTGGCCGATGCCGTCGCCGAGTTCTCCCCCGACCGCATCGTGATCTGCACCCTCCCGCAGGACCAGTCGGCCTGGCTGCGCTACGACGTGGTCGATCGAGCCCGGGAGACCTATCCAAACCTTCCGGTGGACCATGTCATCGTTGAGCAGGTGGGTGCGCGGGTCTAGCCACGTCGCGGATCAACTGGCGGACAGTTCTTCCTGGCGGCATGGACGACGACAGTCGCCCAGTCTCGGTGGTGATCACCGGAGCGGCCAACGGATCGGCGCTGCGATCGCCCGTCAGCTGGTCGGGCAGGGCGGCAGGAAGTCGGACCGTGCCGGCCCGCTCGACCTGATGCACGGAATGCCCGCAGAGTCGCAGTCCGGTCGCCCGCCTGCGCCTGCGGACGGCAGCGGGGCCGACGCGGCGCGGTTCCTGCTCCCCCCTTGCGGGTGGCGCTCAGCTGCCCCAACGGTCCTACATTGAACGAATCGCGTCTCGATGCCTCGACGGTGTCGTGCGCTCGGTACCCGAACGGGAGACTCGCCATGGAAACAGCCGCGCACCCCCGCTCGCGGCCACGCCCTCAGCGCCGCCCGCGGCACCTAGTCGCGGCCGTGATCTGTGTCGTGCTGCTGGTCCTGACCGGCTGCAGCAGCGGCGACGCTTCCCTCAAGGCGGCGCAACTCGCCGTGACATCCAAGGAGAAGGCGTTGACGGAGGCGCAGGACGCGGCGACGAAGGCCGCAGCCGAGTTCTGCTCTTCCAGCGCGGCGTATGTGACCGCCGTCGACCGCTACGGTGACCTCCTCAACAAGACGGCGACCACGGTGGGAGACGTCCGGACGGCCGGGAGCGACCTGGCGAAGCCGGCCGAGGACGCCGCGAGTGCGACACAGGCAGTGGCCGACGGCAGGGCCGCCGTCGCCACGGCAGAGCAGGAGCTCGCAGAGGCGCAGGCAAACCTCGCGACGGCGCAGGCCTCGGCCGCCGGGACCACGCCGCCCAGCCCGTCGCCGAGCAAGACTCCCAGCCCGACACCCACGCCGCCGACCGTTACGAGGGTGCAGGAGGCCGAGTCCGAGCTCGCGGCCGCCCAAGCTGGCATCACGGACCAGACACCGCTCGCCCAGGCGGCCGAGCAGTTCAACGCGGCTGCAGTGGCTGTGGAGATGGCGTGGCTGCACCTCATCGGCGACAGCGGGTGCCTCAACGACGCCCAGCAGGAGAAGGCAGCCAAGGCCGTGGAGACATACACGACGACCCTCCAGAAGGCGCTCGCCGATGCCGGCTACTACGACGCGGAGGTCGACGGCGTCTACGGGCCGAAAACGGTCGCCGCCGTCGAGGCCCTGCAGAAGGCCAACGGGCTGCCGCAGACGGGCACCCTCGACAAGGCGACCGAGAAGGCGCTGCGGACCGAGCTCGCGGCCAAGGGAGGGGCAGCCGCTCAGGAGGAGACGGCGTCGACAGCAGCCGTGCAGCAGACCCTTAAGCTGGCCGGCTACTGGGACGGACCCGTCGACGGCGTGTGGACCGACGCCTTGACCTCCGCCCTGGAGACCCTCCAGAAGGACTTGGGTGTCAAGGTCACGGGGACCGTCGACGCGGCCACCGTCACAGCCCTCGAGAAGGCCATCGCGGATGCCGGTCAGCCGGCGAGTCCCAGCGGGTCTGCGTCGTCGCCGACTGCCAGCACTCCGGCGCCCACCGCGTCGAACTGACCCCTCAGGTTCCCTCCGGAAATGCAGCAGAGAGCAGCGAGCTGTGTCCTTCGCAATTCTGTTGACGCAGAGCCGCTGTCTCCGGCCACGCGGTCTGGGACAGCTCCGCAACCAGGTGACACCGGCAATCGACCCTGACAAGGCACAGGTCATCTGGTGACTGATGGCCCCCCGCCTGCCTTTACTGATCCATGACGACATCGACCGAGATCTCCACCGCCGGTACCGTCTCCCGGTTCTCGAGCCAGTGGACGGTGTTCCGGTCCTCGGGCCAGCCCACACCCGGCCCGTAGTCCGTGGCGATCCCATCTCGATGGTCGGTGATGGTTCCGTTCAGCACGTAGACCGTCCCCGGCCTGTCCTTGTGGTCGTGAACCGGGCCGAACACTCCTCCCGGCTCCATGGTCACCAATCGCATCCGAAGCTGGCGCCCCTCCATACCCTGGATTTCAGGGCCGAGGTCAACGGTGGCCAATAGCTCCACCGCAACACCTCTTGTCTCCGGCCCCACCTGTTGATCGCTCATCCTGCTTTCCTCTCCGTAGGGCGGCCCAGCCCGCAGCGAACGATCACGTCCGGGGTCTGATCCGACCCCAACGTAGACCTGCTGTCGCCCTCACTCAGCCGTCTGGGGCGTCACGACGAAACTGAACAGCCACATCTACACGGACCTCCGGCGTCCCCGGGGGGTGGGTCGCCGCCAGCGCACAGCACTACACACCGTCGATTGGCGCCCGACGAACGCGGGTCCGTGTCGTCGACGGCCTGTTCGTAGAGGGTGCGGTAGTTCTCCACCATCGTGTAGCCGAACTGGTAGGCCTCGGCCGCAATGGCTCGGGTCTGATCGGTGGCGTCGTTCACTGCTCTGGCGCTAGCCGCAGCTCGGATTGATTCCACCAGGGGTTGTTGGCGACGGAGGTCCGCGACGAGGTAGTGGTGGTGTCAGCCGGGCTTGTTGGGCAAGGAAGGTGGCCAGCCGGTAGGAGCGGCTCGGACGACCTCGGCTCGGGCCGACGAGCGCGCACCAAAACGATCAGATCGTCGGCCCACTGGGGCGACCACTCGACCGGACCGTCGGCGACGCCGACGGGCTCGGTGGCTGGCCGATCGACGAGGTGGACGGCGTCGGAGTCGGTCCGCTCGGAGTCTGTCCGCTCGGGGTGGGCTACTCGGGGTGGGCTACTCGGGGTGGGGCTGCTTGGGGTCGCCGTGGGCGACGCAGAGCTGGGCGGAGCGACGTGATCTGCGTGGGTGCGGGCTGATCGTCGTGCACCTTGGCGGGCAGGAGGTCACCGGGTGTTGAGGTGTCGGCGGCCTGACCGGCGGAGGACGCGGCCAGGGAGAGCGCCCGAGTGAAACTCGCAGTGAACGGGTTGACGGTCAGGGTCGCGACGAATGTGATCGTGTACGACTCACCCGGCGCAAGCCGACCCGAACCGGTCAGCAGGCTCGAATGGGCGTTTCCGTTGTCGCCCGGGTTGCCGTCGCAGCCAGCCTTGGGACCGGCGACCTGCGGGGTGCTGACCCCGGCGAGAGCGACGCCCGGGCCGGTCCCGGAAAGCAGCGTGGACAGGTCAGGCGAGAGTTGCGGCCGATACGGCCATGTCGCCGGCCCCGGCGGTGTAGGTCAAGGGCCGCGGTGATCTTCAGCGAGGTGCCCGGCACAGCCTGACAAGCAGGATGTCGGGGGTTCGAGTCCCTCTGCTCCCACCGTGTCTGGATCGAGACCTGGTTCAGGTCGCGTTCTCAGCGTCGTGTCAGTGTGGCCGGATAATCTCGATCGATGGCTCAACCGGTGGATGTCGAGGACGACGAGGTCGCCATCCTGCGTGACTCACTCTCTGCGCACCGGTCGATCGTGTTGGGTGCGCTGCACGCCGGCGCAGACGTCGACGTGAGCACCGCATTCGCCATCCACGCCGAACTGGCCCGGCTGCTCGCCCGATGGGACGAGTTCAGTGTCAGCGAGCAGCGCGAGATCGTGCGAACCATCGAATACGTCCTCAACAGCGACGACGAAGTTCCCGATCTGGTGAGTCCGAACGGCTTCGACGACGACTGGGAGCGGGTCCGCGATCTGCATGCCTTCCTGGGCTACGGTTAGCCAACGGTGGCGTTCGGCCGCCGGTCGGGGCTGGCAGCACGGCGGGAGTTCGGATGGTCAATCGCGGAGTCGCGGCGGCACTCGGGGCACTGACCGGTCTGGTGGGCCTGATCGGCATGTTGCGGCTGATCATCGACGGCTTCGGACCGACGGCGTTCGGGGTGGGTTTCGTGCTGGCGGCCATGCTGCCCTGGGTCGTGTACGCGACCTACCGCGCCCAGCACGGCCATCTCACCGTCGGCAGGGCACTGGTCGTGCTCGGCTGCTGCCTCGCCGGCCTGATCACGGTCTGGCTGTTCACTCTCGGTCCGGTGATCGCCCTGGCGCTCTCGCTGGTCGCCTTCGCCGTGATCTGGATCAGCGACTGGCCGGCCGTCCGACCGCAGACCGACTCGCGCTTCGTGCACATCGAGGACCTGACCCGCGAGGATCTCGACACCGCTCACTGAGCTGGACACACCGCCATCGCTCCCCGGACGTTCCCGCAGGAACGTCGTGGACCTTCGGCGGGACTCATAGACTCGGGGAACTATGCCCGGACCTGACTTCGCCGTTGCGCTCTCCTCGCTGGACAAGGTGCTCAGCTCCATCGAGACCGTGATCGACCCCGGCAAGCTCCGGGCCGAGGTCGCGCAGCTGCAGATCGAGGTCGCGGCGCCCGACCTGTGGGACGACCCCGACAACGCCCAGCGGGTCACGTCGCGGCTGTCCGCGGTACAGGCCGACATCGATCGGGTCGGCTCGCTGCGCTCCCGGCTGGACGATCTCGGGATCATGGTCGAGCTCGGCCAGGAGGAGGGCGACGCCGACAGCCTGGCCGAGGCCGAGACCGAGCTGCACTCGTTGGAGGCGGCCGTCGAGACGCTCGAGGTCCGCACCCTGCTCGCCGGTGAGTACGACCTGCGCGAGGCGATGGTCACCATCCGCTCCGAGGCCGGTGGCGTGGACGCGGCCGACTTCGCGGCGATGCTGCTCCGGATGTATCTCCGCTGGGCGGAGCGGCACGGCTTCTCGACCGAGGTGTACGACACGTCCTACGCCGAGGAAGCCGGCATCAAGTCCGCGACGTTCCAGGTGAAGGCCCCCTACGCGTACGGCACGTTGTCGGTCGAGCAGGGCACCCACCGACTGGTGCGGATCTCCCCGTTCGACAACCAGGGCCGCCGGCAGACCTCGTTCGCCGGCGTCGAGGTGCTGCCGGTGACCGCGGAGACCGACCACATCGACATCCCCGAGGCGGATCTGCGGATCGACGTGTTCCGCTCGTCCGGTCCGGGCGGACAGAGCGTCAACACGACCGACTCGGCCGTCCGGATCACCCACCTGCCGACCGGGATCGTGGTCTCCTGCCAGAACGAGAAGTCCCAGTTGCAGAACAAGGCGGCCGCGCTCCGGGTGCTCCAGTCCCGGCTCCTGGAACGGGTCCGGCAGGAGCGCGAGGCGGAGATGAACGCGCTGAAGAACGACGGCAACAGCTGGGGCTCGCAGATGCGGTCGTACGTCCTCCACCCGTATCAGATGGTCAAGGACCTGCGGACCGAGTTCGAGACCTCCAACCCCGACGCCGTCTTCGACGGCGAGATCGACGGGTTCATCGACTCCGGCATCCGCTGGCGCAAGATCGGCGAGACGGCCTGAGCCGCGCAGTAGCGCATCGCCCGAGGCCCCGAAATCCCCGGGATCACAGCTCGCTCGACCTACACTCGACGCTGTCCTGGGCGACGCCACCGAGTTCGGCCGACGTCCGCAGGGCGACCTGGGATGTCGAGACGAGGCAGCGAGTGATCCGGTTCGAGGGTGTGTCGAAGGTCTACGACGGGCAGCGCCGTGCGGCGTTGTCCGATGTCGACGTCGAGATCGAGAAGGGCGAGTTCGTCTTCCTGGTCGGTGCGTCCGGCTCCGGCAAGTCGACGTTCCTCCGGCTGATCCTGCGCGAGCAGCGGGCGACCCAGGGCCGGGTGTTCGTGGCCGGCCGCGAGCTGAACCGGCTGCACAGCTGGAAGGTGCCGGCGATGCGCCGGCAGATCGGCACCGTCTTCCAGGACTTCCGGCTGCTGCCCAACAAGACCGTCACCGAGAATGTGGCGTTCGCCCTGCAGGTGATCGGGAAGCCCGGCTCCACCATCAAGCGGGTCGTCCCCGAGGTGCTCGAGCTGGTCGGACTGAAGGGCAAGGGCGGCCGGCTGCCCGACGAGCTGTCGGGCGGCGAGCAGCAACGGGTGGCCATCGCCCGCGCGTTCGTCAACCGGCCGATGATCCTGATCGCCGACGAGCCCACCGGCAACCTGGATCCCGCCACCAGCGTCGGGATCATGAAACTGCTCGACCGGATCAACCGCTCCAGTACGACCGTGCTGATGGCCACCCACGACTCGACCATCGTCGACCAGATGCGCAAGCGCGTGATCGAGCTCGACGACGGCGTGGTTGTGCGGGACCAGAGCCGCGGCGTCTACGGCTACCAGTGATCGAGTAGAGGACTACACCTGATGCGTTTCCGTCACATCTTCTCCGAGACCGCCGGCGGTCTGCGGCAGAACCTGACCATGACGCTGGCCGTGATCATGACGATGTGGGTCTCGTTGTCGCTGTTCGGCGCCGGCATACTGGCCAACCAGCAGGTCGAGGTGATGAAGGGCCGCTGGTACTCCAAGATCGAGATCTCGGTGTTCCTCTGCACCCCCGACATCCGCGGCGACAACTGCGAGCCGGGGCAGGACGTCACCCAGGCGCAGAAGGACCTGATCCAGCAAACCCTCGAGAACAACGACGAGGTCGCCCCGGGCGGGGTCTTCCACGAGACCAAGGCCGAGGCGTACCAGGAGTTCCTGAAGGCGTACGAGGGCAATCCGATCGCCAGCAGCCTGACCGAGGATCAGATGCAGGAGTCCTTCCGGGTGAAGCTGAAGAACCCCGAGCAGTATCAGGGGGTGGTCAGCTCGGTCGCCGGGCTGAAGGGCGTCCAGAACGTCCAGGACCTGCGGAAGCTGCTCGACCCGTTCTTCAGCTGGCTGAACCTGCTGCAGTGGGCCACGATCGTGGCCTCGGCGCTGTTGCTGTTCGCCGCCGCTCTGCAGATCGGCAACACGATCCGGCTCGCCGCATTCGCCCGAAGACGGGAGATCGGCATCATGCGCCTGGTCGGAGCGAGCAACCTCTATATCACATTGCCGTTCCTCTTTGAAGCACTATTTTCCGCAGTGGTGGGAATCGGGCTCGCATGTGTCACATTGGCATCAGGCGTTTACTTCGTTATCAAGCGCAAAGCTGAAGTCTCGATTCAGACTATAGCCTGGATCGGGTGGAATCAGACCCTGATCGCGATGGCGGGGGTTGCGGCCGTGGGGCTGCTTCTGTCCATAATCCCGACGCTGATCACGACCCGGAAGTATCTTCGGGTTTGAGAAAGAAGGCTATAGCTCGACCATAGCTTTACCCCTCTGGGACACCCCGGGTCGTCGTCAGCAGACCGCTTCACGACGACCTGAGGAGAGTTGTGACTCCGGAACTTCCCCCCGGATTCGCCAACACCTCGATCGGACGAAAGCCTGTCCGACCGGTGTGCCGGACCGTATTGGCCATTGCGCTGGCGTGCGCGGTGTCGACGACCCTCGCGGTGTCGGCGAACGCCGATCCGCTGACCGATCAGCGGGATCGGGTGACGAGTCAGATCGCGCAGACCCAGAACGATCTCGACGACTCCAACGCCGCGCTCTCCGCCGCCACCACGGCCGTGGCGAACACCACCGCTCGGTTGGCCGAGGCTCGGGCGGCACTCGCCCAGACCGAGGGTGAGCTGGCCGCGGCCAAGGCGCGCGACATCGCGATGGCCGCCAAGCTGAAGCAGGCCAAGCTCGAGCTCGACCAGGCGCGAGCCGGCGTGGCGGAGGGTCAGCGGCTGCTTGACGCGCAGCAGAAGAAGGCGACCGCCGTCGTCCGCTACCAGTACCAGCAGCAGACCAACCTGCTGCCGATCGCGGTCCTGATCGACGGCTCGACGGCCGACATGGCGACTCGGCTGCAGTGGTCCACCACGCTGTTCGACACCGCAGCGGCGCAGCTGGACCGGCTGCAGGAGCGCGAAGACCCAGCTGGTGGCCAAGCGGGCCCGGCAGACCGAGCTCGAGGCCGAGGTCGCCGCACAACGCAAGGCGGCCGCGGAGAACCTCGCGCTGAAGAGAACGCTGCAGGCGAGGGCGGCCGCCCAGGAAGCCGCCGTGGCCGGTCTGCTGGTGCAGCAGCAGACCGACCAGCAGGCCGCGGCCCACGAGGTCGCGCAGGACAAGACCCGGTATGCCGGCCTGGTCAAGGAACGGGCCTCTGTCGAGCACCGGATCGCGGTCCGGATCGCCAAGGCGAAGGCCGCGGCCGCTCGCAAGGCGGCGGCCGAGCGCCGAGCCCGGGAAGCCGCCCGCCGGGAGGCCGCCGCCCGCAGGGCAGCCGAGAAGGCTCGACGGAGCGCGTCGCACCGCTCGGGACACCACAGCTCCGGCGGGTCGAGCTCTGGCGGGTCGAGCTCAGGTGGGTCGATCGAGCTCGGGCGGTTCGTCGGGTGGCGGCTCGTACTCCGGGGGCGGCGGCGGCAACCACGGCTTCATCTATCCGGTCAGCGCGCCGATCACCTCGCCGTACGGCATGCGCTTCCATCCCGTGCTGCACATCTGGAAGCTGCACGACGGTACCGACTTCGGCGCGGGATGCGGCACCGCGATCCACGCCGCGTACTCCGGCACGGTCGCTGAGCGGTACTTCAACGCGGGCTACGGCAACCGCCTGATGATCGACCACGGCTACATCGACGGCAAGTACGTCACCACCGGCTACAACCACGCCACCCGCTACATCGTGCACGTCGGCCAGCACGTCCGGCAGGGCCAGGTGATCGGATACGTCGGCACCACCGGCTTCTCCACCGGCTGCCACCTGCACCTGATGGTCTGGCTCAACGGCAGCGTGGTCAACCCGATGGGCTGGCTGTACTGAATCTGTCCAGCTCGCGCACGCGGTGAGCCTGAAGATCCGATCTTCCCCTCGTTGGCACGGCACACGTTGGCGCGGCGCCCGTTCCCGCGGCGCTCGTTCGAGCGGCGCTCAGTGGCGAATTTCCGCACCCGGTGGATCTTCGGGCTCCGGGATCGGGTCTGGGCCGGGAAGTTCCGACGCTCGGTGGACTTTCGGGTTCCGCCTCGCGCATGCTGCGCTCAAGGACGCTCGCCGGGATCTGGCCCTCCGGACCGGGCGGCCGGTCTGAGGCCGGGATCCATGGCCACCTGCCAGTCGGAGACCTCGACCGCGAGCAGACCGGCGACAACGCTGGCGTCGTCGATCTCGGCGAGTCGAACGGCCTCCGCCAGGGACTCCACGGCCAGGATGGTCATTCCGCGACCCGATCCTTCGTCGAGAGGACCGGCCGCGACCAACGTCTCGTCGGCGAGCCGGCGACGTAGGAACGCGAGATGGTCGGCCATCCGCGGGTCGTCGAAGACGCTCGGACCGCCGGCCGACGCCGGACCGGGTCGGTGCCGCAGGACGTACAAGACTCGTGGCTCGGGCACGACCCGAACGCTAAACCCCCTGGTGTGCTCAGGGAAGATGGAGTGCATGAGCAGCAAGGGGAGCGGGGACAAGGGCCGCAAGCTCGTGGCACAGAACCGCAAGGCATGGCATGACTACCACATCCACGACACGTACGAGGCGGGTCTGGTGCTCAGCGGCACCGAGGTGAAGTCGCTGCGCGAGGGCCGGGCTCAGCTGACCGATGCGTTCGCCACCGTCGACGACGGCGAGGTGTGGCTGCGGCAGGCCCACATTCCGGAGTACAGCCACGGCACCTGGACCAACCACACCGCCCGTCGGACCCGCAAGCTCCTGCTCAATCGCAAGGAGATCAGCCGGATCGAACGTGATCTGGCCTCCGCAGGCACCACACTGATTCCGTTGTCGATCTTCTTCGCCGACAGCTACGCCAAGGTCGAGCTGGCCGTGGCGAGCGGCAAGCGGGAGTACGACAAGCGCCAGGCGATCGCCGAGCGTGAGGGCAAGCGGGAGGCCGAGCGTGCGCTGGCGGCCCGCCGACGAGGGGAGTGAGCCGCGGATGAGTCTTCGGCCCCGAATGCCCGCAGTGACCGTGATCGCGGCGGTCCGCCAAGACCGCCGTCGCCCCCTTGCGCTGGCGCTGCTGGCCGCACTGCTGCTCGGCCTGGCGCTGACGCTCGTCCGGGCACCGCTGGCCCATGCCGCCGATGGAGATCAGATCGACTCCTTCGGGGTGGTCTACGCCGTCGGCAAGAACGGCGTGGTGCACGCCAAAGAGACGATCGTCTACCGCTTCGGCAGCGGCTCCGGACGGCATGGGATCGACCGGTTCTTCGTGACCCGGGAGCCGTACGACCAGAACCAGGACGCGGTCTACACCATCGAGAACATCTCGGTCACCAGCCCGCGACCCGAACGTCAAGACGCAGTACGAGACGCAGACCACGACCAGCGAGGGTGGCCGCGGCGCAGAGCTTCGGCTTCGGATCGGCGATCCGAACGAGACCGTCGCAGCCGCAACGGCCACCTACGTGATCTCCTACGACATCGGCGGAGCGATCCGGAACTCCCCGAACGCCAATCCGCCCTACGACGAGTTCTACTGGGACGTCACCGGGTTCGACTGGGCCGCGTCGATCCAGCAGGTCGAAGCCACCGTCACGGTGCCCGACGGCGTCCAAGCGACAACCTGCTTCGTCGGCAAGGTCGGCAGCAAGGACACGTGCTCGGCAAGCGTCTCGAAGGGCGTGGCGACGTACAGGGCGTCGAGTCTGGCGGCCGACGAGGGCGTCTCGATCGGTGCCAAGATCGGTACCGGCCTGATCACCGACAACGCCCCGCACCTCGTTCCGGACGGTTCCAAGCTGACCACCGGTGAGAAGGTCGGCATCGGCGCGGCTGCGGTCGGGGCCGGTGCGATCCTGATCGGCTCGCCGCTCGTCGGTGTGTTCTGGTGGCGTAAGAACGGCCGCGATCGCCGTTACGCCGGGTTGCCGCCTGGCACCGTGCCGCTGCCCGGGCAGAGCGCCGAGGTCGTCGCCAACGACCCGGATCTGCCGATCCCGGTGTCGTTCGTACCGCCAGGGATCCCGGTCGCCGAGGCCGGCCTCCTGGTCGACGGTCAGGTCGACACCCGCGAGACCGCCGCGACGATCATCGACCTCGCGGTTCGGGGCGCGTTGACCGTGGAGAGCTCCGGCAAGGACGAGTTCACCGTGACTCTGGTGAATCCCGCGGTGGCTGTCGCACCGCATGAGGTGGTGCTGCTGACCAAGCTGTTCGACGGAGAACCGCCCGGCGCGGTCCGCGACCTCTCCGAGCAGGGCAGTCTGACCAGCGCGCATACCGCGATGCGGGACGCCGTCCGCGACCAGGTCGCGGCGCGCGGCTGGTTCCGCAAGGTGCCGTCCGCGGCCGCGACCCATGGCTTCGGCCTCGGCAGCATCATCGGAGCCGTGGTCCTGGTCTTCGCCCTCGGGGCCTGGGTCCTGTGGATCCTGCTGCCTCTGCTGCCGATCGTGATCACGATCATGGTCATCCGTTACAAGCTGCGGCGTGGCCAGCGCACCGCCGACGGACGGGCGGTGACCGACCAGATCGAGGGCTTCAAGACCTACCTGGCGACAGCCGAGGCCGATCAGCTCCGCTTCGAGGAGGGCGAGGACATCTTCTCCAAGTACCTCCCCTGGGCGATCGCCTTCGAGCTCGCGGACCGCTGGGCCAAGATCTGCGGCGACCTGGTCGCGATGGGCCGACTGCCCAACGCGGTGCCGTACTGGTATGTCGGTAACTACAACCTGGCGGCGTTCAACACCGGGTTCCTGACCAGCAGCCTGACCAACGCGGCCACTCCGGTCGCGTCATCGGGCAGCAGTGGCACCGGGTTCGGTGGCGGCAGCTCGTTCGGTGGTGGCGGTTTCGCCGGCGGAGGTGGTGGCGGCGGCGGGGGCGGCAGCTGGTGAGGCCCGATTCAGCGGACGTCGATCAGGTCCACCACGAAGATCAGGGTCTCGCCGGGCTTGATCACTCCGCCGGCGCCCCGGTCGCCGTACGCCAGGTGCGGTGGGATGGTGAGCTGCCGGCGGCCGCCGACCTTCATCCCGGCGACACCGGTGTCCCAGCCCTGGATCACCCGGCCGGCGCCGAGCGGGAACTCCAGCGGAGCGCCGCGGTTGTAGGAGGCGTCGAACTCTTCGCCGGTGCTGTGTGCGACGCCGACGTAGTGCACGCTGACCACCCGGCCGGGCTCCGCTTCGACACCGTCGCCTTCGGAGATGTCGATGATCTCCAGGTCGGTCGGCGGCGGTCCCTCGGGGAAGTCGATCTCAGGCTTCTCGCTCATGGTGGGCCAACCTACCCGAGCGGTCCGGGGAACGCCGGGGGTCCGCCGGATGGTGCCGGCCGACCCAGCCGGGCACGCTGGCTGGTATGAACGCCGCATTCGAGCATCCGAGCCTCGCACTCCAGGTCACCGCCGATCAGCGGGACCGGGCGGAGTCCTGGCTCAAGGACGCGTACGCCGACGGTCGGGTCCCCGAGGATGAGTTCGACGCCAGGATGGGCCAGGTGCTCGGCGCGACCACCCGGAGGGAGCTGAACCAGGCCTTCTACGGCCTGGTCACCGTCCCCGTGCCGTCGCAAGCGCTCGGCGTGCACCCGGCGTACCAGCCCTTCATCCGGCCCGAGGTCCGCCAGCAGGCCGGCCGCGGCACCGCCGGTTTCGCGCACTTCTCGGCGCTGTTCACCTGGATCCTCGGCCCCGGTCTGGTGTTCGCGCTGTCCCGGCCGGGCTCGTACAGTCGGCGGGAGGCAGCGAAGGCGTTCAACTTCCAGCTGATCTCGGCGATCGCGCTCGTCCTGGTCATGATCATCAGCGGGGTCACCGGCCTGGGTATCTTCCACTGGATCCTGCCCCTGATGTGGCTCGGCTGGCTGGTCTTCACCATCGTCGGCGGAGCCAAGGCGCTGCAGGGTGAGGACTGGACGAACCCGGTGAAGCAGGTGCTCAAGCTCGAGGTGCTGTCGGAGAAGTAGGCTCTGCCGAGAACGAGATCGCATCGCGCGGGCCAGCACGCTAGACTGTAGAGCTACAACTCAACAGGGGGTGATCGGTTTCGACTGGGGTCGGTAGTCCCAGGAGAAGCGGGCCGAGAATCCAAGGTCAACTCGTTAATGTCCCTTGGAAACCAACAAGTGCCAACTCTAAGCGCACTGAGTTCGCTCTCGCCGCCTGAGCGGTGATCGAACGGTCAGACCGGGAGCGTCTCCGTCCCGGATCCTGGCCTCATCAAGGAGACTCACCGACTAGGACTCGTCTCGGGGCCTAGCCGGAACATCAACTGAGACTGGGCTTGTCTGCGACGTGCTGGCGCGAGTGCAGGAGCCGAGTAGAACGACATCACCAGCTGCGCCCGGAGAAGACCTGGTTCGTCGCTTCAGGACGCGGGTTCGATTCCCGCCACCTCCACCTTCACGCCGATGGCCGGCCCCGCGAGGGCCGGCCATTCGTGCTCAACCCGGCAAATCGTCGTATCGTCTGACACCCGTTCCGAAATTGGTGATACTGGCCGTCGAAGGCCGGAACAGCGACGACCGGCCGGGAGTTTCGAGTGCCGGGGCAGCGACGCCTCCGGCGCGGCTGGGGGGCCTTGCTCGATGACGGACATGTTGCGGGCGATCACGCCCGGCACCGCTCCGACGAGCAGCCCTGCCCTGAGCGCTCGACCGGGTGGCTTCGACGTGCTCGTCCTCGATGCCTCCACGAGGCAGAGTCTGAGCGCGGTCAGGAGTCTGGGACGTGCCGGCCTGCGGGTGGCCACCGCGGAGTGTTACGCCGACTGCGATCCCGGGATGCCCGTACTGGCCTCGCGATCCCGGTACTCCTGCCACACCGAGATCCTTCCGAACTTCGCCGTCGACTCGGTCGGCTTCGCCGACGCGGTCGTCGAGCTGGTCACCCGCCATCCCACCCCGGTCGTGCTGCCGGCCTCGGACGGCACGATCGCTGCGCTGCGACCTCGGCGGGCGATCCTGGAGCGGCTGGGCACCCGGCTGGCGCTGCCGTCGGACTCCGTGCTGGAGGTCGCCAACGACAAGGACCGGACGCTCGTCGTCGCCCGCGAACTCGGCATCGGTCTCCCGGAGACGCTGCTCATCCGCGAGCCGGCCGATCTCGATCACGTCCTGGACCGTTTCCGCTTCCCGATGGTGCTCAAGCCCGCCGTTTCGTGGGCCGGTCGGTCGGCCGTACGCCTGCAGGCGGTCGAGGTGATCGATCGGGCCGAGGCGGAATGGGTGACCGCCGAGTTCCTCGCGGCCGGTGCGCTGGTGCTGGCCCAGGAGTGGATGGGTGGCCGGCGCGAGGGCGTCAGCGCGATGGTCGTCGCCGGTGAGGTCAAGGCGCTCTTCGCCCATGTCGAGCACCGGACCAGTCCTGCGCTCGGCGGGGCGTCCGTGCTGCGCGAGAGTATCGCAGTGCCGGCCGACCTGGGTTCGGCGACGCTGCGTCTGGTTGCCGCCCTTGGTCTGGATGGACTGTGCGAGGTGGAGTTCCGGCGCGACGGTGCTGGCCGGCCGTTGCTGATGGAGGTCAACGCCCGACTGGCCGGCCCGATCGAGATCGCCGCGCGCTGCGGGGTCGACTTCCCGCTGATGCTGTGGCGGTGGACGAACGGGCTGGACGTTCCCCCGGTGACGAGCTATCGCGAGGGAGTCCGGATGCGCTGGCTCCGCGGCGACATGCGGTGGCTGCGTGACAACTTCCGGCGGGCCGGCCGGCCGGACAGCGTCTCGCGTGCGCACTCACTGTGGATGTTCGGCTCGGAGTTCTTCCGGACCACCCGATACGACTGCCTGGACCTGAGCGATCTGTCGCCAGCTCTCGCCGAGACCAGAACCACCGTCGCGGCTCTGCGCGGCCGATCACGTACCCAAGCAGGATCGCAACCACCCCGCTTGTTCAACCAAACCAGAAAGCGAGTACGAGATGTCAACTGACGTCCTCGTCATCGGCGCCGGCCCGTTCGGGCTCTCCATCTCCGCACACCTGCGCCGGCAGGGTGTCGAGCACCAGATCGTCGGCAAGCCGGTCGACACCTGGCGCGGGCACATGCCGACCGGGATGATGCTGCGCTCCGAGCCGTACGGCTCCGACATGTCCTCACCGGACGGCGCCGCGTACGACGTCGAGTCCTACTCGCGGATCCACGGGGTGGACTACGTCAAGCGGCTCGGTCCGCTGTCGCGGGCTCACTGGCTGGACTACGCCGACTGGTTCACCGAGCAGCTGGTGCCCGACATCCGGGACATCACGGTGACGTCGGTCGCGCCGACCTCGGACGGGTTCCGGGTGGAGTTCGCCGATGCCGATCCGATGGTCGCCCGCCAGGTGGTGGTGGCCACCGGCGTTCTGCCGTACCGGGTGATGCCGGAGCAGCTGACCGGTCTGCCGGCCGACCTGGTCACCCACACCGCAGACCACCAGGACCTCGGCCGGTTCCGCGGTCGCAGCGTGGCGGTGGTCGGCAGCGGCCAGTCGGCGACCGAGACCGCGGCCCTGCTGCACGAGGCCGGTGCGAACACCGTGATGGTCTACCGCAGCCGCGGGATCAACTGGCTCGAGCGAAACCCGGAGACGATCAGCGGACTGGGCCACCTGCGCCGTCCGGTGAACAAGCTCTGCGAGGGTTGGCACTGCACGTTCTGGAACAGCCCCGCCGCCTTCCGCCGGCTGCCGCAGTCGGTCCGCACCGACAAGGCGCGCAGCGTGCTCGGCCCGGCCGGCGCCTGGTGGCTGAAGGACCGGGTCCAAGGTGTGGTCGAAATGCTTCCGCAGCACCAGCTGCAGGGAGCCGTCCGGCAGGGTGACGGGATCCGGCTGAACCTCTCGGGCGGAAGCCGACAGACCCTGGACGTCGATCACGTGATCGCCGGCACCGGCTTCCGGATCGATGTCGAGCGGCTCGGCTTCCTCTCACCACGGCTGCGTTCGTCGATCAACACGCTGAACAAGTACCCGGTGCTCGATCGGACCGGCGAGTCCTCGGTGTCCGGGCTGTACTTCGCGGGTGCCCCGGCCGCGGTCAGCAACGGACCGTCGGTCCGCTTCATCGCCGGCACGCACACCAGCGTTCCGCAGCTGACCAAGGCGATCGCCCGGCGGGCTCGGGCGACCGAGCGATCGGCCGCTGCCGAGCCGGCGCCGGCCGTCCAGGTGCCGGACGCCGCCTAGCTAGCGCCGCTTGAGGCAGACTGGCCCGGTGCCGCTGCCCGAGCTCCCGCCGATCCGGCTGCCCAGACGCACGATCGGCCGGCGGCGGTTCGACTTCTCCACCCAGATCGTCGTGATGGGGATCGTCAACCGGACCCCGGACTCGTTCTTCGACGGCGGGCGGACGTACGGGCTGGAGTCGGCGATCGCGGCAGCGCTGGCCGCGGACCGGGCCGGAGCGGGCTGGGTCGACGTCGGCGGAGTGCCCTTCTCGCCGGACACGCCGGACGTCGGCGCCGCCGAGGAGATCGACCGGGTGATCCCGGTGGTCGAGGCGGTGACCGCCGCCTCCGACATCGTCGTGTCGGTAGACACCTGGCGGGCCGAGGTCGCCGCGGCGAGTATTGCCGCTGGGGCGGCGGTGATCAATGACACCAGCGGGCTCCGCGATCCGGAGCTGCCGGCGGTCGTCGCCGATTCCGCAGCCACGCTGGTGATCACCCACAGCCTGGCCGCACCGCGGGTTCACCTGCGGCGGCCGACGTACGACGACGTGGTGGCCGAGGTTCGGGCGTTTCTCGCCTCGCGGGTCGAGCTGGCGATGGCGGCCGGCGTGTCGGAGGACCGGTTGGTGATCGATCCCGGTCACGATCTGAACAAGAACACCCGGCACTCGCTGGAGCTGACCCGGCGGTTCGCCGAGATCGCCGCGCTCGGCCTGCCGACACTCGCCGCGGTATCCAACAAGGACTTCGTCGGCGAGGCGACCGGGCTGGCCAAGCCGGACCGACTCGCCCCGTCGATCGCCGCCGCGACCGTCTGCGCGCTGGCCGGGGCCCGGATCCTGCGGATGCACGACGTCGCCGCCACGGTCGCCGCCGCAACCATGATCGAGTGCATCCTCGGCCTCCGCGGGCCGGTCTACGAGGCCCATAACGTCTGAGTTGTCAGCGTCTCGGCCTGCTATGGCGATCCCTGACGCTGGACCGGTCGGGGTCAGTCGATGCCGCGACGGATCAGGCGGCCGTGCGGGGTCTCGAAGTCCACCTTCGTACCGCGGAGGTACGTCTGCCGGACGACGCCGGACAGCGCCTTGCCCTGGTACGGCGTCAGCGGGTTGCGGTGGTGCAGTGTCTTGGCGTCCACCACGAACGCCTGGTCCGGGGCGAAGACCGCCAGGTCGGCGTCGTAGCCGATCGCGATCCGGCCCTTGGAGCGCAACCGGAGCCGGTCCGCCGGCTTGGTCGCCATCCACTCGACCACCCGGTCCAGGCCGACGCCGCGTCGCCGGGCCTCGGTCCAGATCACCGAGAGGGCCAGCTGGACCGACGCGATGCCGCCCCAGGCGACCGCGAAGTCGCCGTTCTGGAGGTCTTTCAACGACAGCGTGGCGGGGGAGTGGTCGGAGGCGATGTAGTCGATCGTGCCGTCCTCCAGGCCCTCCCAGAGCAGTTCGCGGTTGCCGACCTCGCGGATCGGCGGGCAGCACTTGTAGGCCGTCGCGCCGTTGGGGATCTCCTCCGACAGCAGCGTCAAATAGTGCGGGCACGTCTCCACGGTGATGTCCAGCCCGTCCGCCTTGGCGCTGCGCAGCATCGGCAGCGCGTCCGACGACGACAGGTGCAGCACGTGGGTCCGGGCGCCGGTCCAGCGGGTTCGTTCGATCACCTCGGCGATCGCCAGGTTCTCCGCGCCGCGCGGTCGGGAGGCCAGGAAGTGCGCATAGACGTCGCCCTCGGGCTTGGGCGCCCGGTCGATCGCCCGAGAGTCCTCGGCGTGCACGATCATCAGCGCGTCGAAGGTCTGCAGCGTCTTCAGATAGCTCTCCAGCTCATCGGGCTCCAGATGCGGGAACTCGTCGACCCCGGAGTGCAGCAGGAAGCACTTGAAGCCGAACACGCCGGCGTCGTGCAGCTCGCGCAGATACTGCTCGTTGCCGGGCACCGCACCGCCCCAGAAGCCGACGTCGATGAACGCCTGGGGTGCCGCGATCAGCTGCTTCAGCTCCAGCGCAGCGGCGTTCACCGTGCTGGGGATGGAGTTCAGCGGCATGTCGACGATCGTCGTCACCCCGCCGGCCGCGGCCGCCTTGGTCGCGGTGGTGAATCCCTCCCAGTCGGTTCGGCCCGGCTCGTTGACGTGGACGTGGGTGTCCACGATGCCGGGTAGCAGCACCTCGTCCTCGGCGACCGTGATCACCTCGAGCCCGTCGAGATTGTTGCCGTACGGCTCGATCGCGACGATCTTGCCGTCCCGGATGCCGATCTCCCGGGCGGCGATGCCGGCGGTCGACATCATCCGGCGGGCCCGGACGACCAGGTCGAACTCGTGCCCGTGACTCGGCTCGGCCGGCTCGTCGACGGTCAACTCGGGATGCGCCTCGCGGAACTCGGCGATCTGCCGCCGGATCAGCTCGGGCTCGTTCTCGGCAGCCAGGCCCCGCGGCACGGTCTCGGTCATGATCTTCCCTTCAGCGCTCGATACTTGCGTACCGGCGGCCGATCTCGCCGCCGATCTCGTTCAACAACAGGCCGGCCTCGGTCATCGCGCGTGCGACGTCGGGCTGCCGGTCGAGCAGGGCGATCACCTCGTCGAATCCCGCCTTGCGGGCCTCGTCATCGCTCAGCAGGCTCCGGCCGCAGACTCCGATCACGGTCGGTACGCCGTGCGCGCGGGCCAGCTCGGCCACCCCGACCGGCGTCTTGCCGCCGAGGCTCTGGGCGTCCAGGCTGCCCTCACCGGTGATCACCAGGTCGACGCCGGTCAGCCGGTCCGCCAGGTCGACGAGCTCGAGCACGACCTGGACGCCGGGCCGCCGCTCGGCGCCCAGCACGGCCAGCGCCGCGTAGCCGACGCCTCCGGCTGCGCCCGCTCCCGATGCGTCCGCCGCCTGCACCGCGGCCGGTCCGAGCGCGTCGCCGAGCCGGTCGCGGAAGATGCCCAGATTCTCATCCAGGGTGGCGACATCGGCCTCGCTCGCGCCCTTCTGCGGGCCGAACACGTACGCGGCGCCCCCCGATCCGAGCAGCGGGTTGGTCACATCCGCGGCCAGCACGAACGACGTCTCCGCCAGCCGTGGATCGAGGCCGGACAGGTCGACGCTGGCCAGTCCGGCCAAGCCTCCGCCGCCTGGTGGGACCGGCTGCCCGTCGGTGTCGAGCAGCCGGGCGCCCAGCCCGATCAGCAGCCCGGACCCACCGTCGGTGTTCGCGCTACCGCCGACGCCGAGCACGATCTCCGTGCAGCCCTGGTCCAGCGCCGCCGTGATCAATTCGCCGGTCCCGATGCTGGTCGCGCCGAGCGCGTCCTTGATCGGCTCACCGCGGCGATCCCGGGGCAACACGAGCAGCCCCGAGGCGGCGGCCATCTCGATCACCGCCCTTGGGCCGTGGACGGCGAAGGTCGCCTCGACCGGCTCGCCGACCGGACCGGTGACGGTGACCGTGACGGCCTCGTACCCGGAAGCGATCGCGGCGGCCACCGTGCCCTCCCCGCCGTCGGCGACCGGCTGGCAGTGCACGTCCGCGGTCGGCAGCGCGGCCGCCAAGCCGTCGGCGATGGCCTCGGCAACCTCTGGCGCCTCCAGCGAGCCCTTGAACTTGTCCGGAGCGATGACGACGCGCATCGGTGTGCTGCTCAGTCCAGCAAGGAGATGGCGGTCGGCGCGTCGGTGCCGGTCAGCGCGAGATCCTCGAACTCCACGACGCCGTCGATCTCGACGCCCATCGAGATGTTCGTGACGCGCTCCAAGATCACCTCTACCACGACCGGCACCTGGTACTCGGTCGCCAGCTTGCGCGCCTGGGTGAACGCATTGCCCAGCTCGTCAGGGTCGAACACCCGGATCGCCTTGCAGCCCAGGCCTTCGGCGACCTTGACATGATCGACGCCATAGCCCTTGGCGCCCTGCACCAGGTCCTCGGACGCGTTGATGTTGTCGAAGGCGAGCTGGACGTGGTAGTCCATCTTGAACCCGCGCTGCGACTGGCGGATCAGCCCCAGGTAGGCGTTGTTGACGAGCACATGGACGTACGGCAGGTTGAACTGGGCGCCGACCGCGAGCTCCTCGATCATGAACTGGAAGTCGTAGTCACCCGACAGTGCGACGACCTCGGCCTCGCGGTCGGCCGTACACACGCCGAGGGCGGCCGGCAGGGTCCAGCCGAGCGGACCGGCCTGGCCGGCGTTGATCCAGTGCCTCGGCTTGTAGACGTGCAGGAACTGGCCGCCGGCGATCTGCGACAACCCGATGGTCGACACATACGTGGTGTCCCGGCCGAACGCCCGGTTCATCTCCTCGTAGACCCGTTGGGGCTTGATCGGGGTCTCGTCGAAGTGGGTACGGCGTTGCATCGTCTGCTTACGCTGCTGGCAGTCCTTGACCCAGACGCCGTAGTCGGGCACGTCGTGGGACCCGACCCGCTTCTTCGCCGCGGCCACGAACAGCTCCAGCGCCGCACCGGCGTCGGAGACGATGCCGAAGTCGGGCGCGAACACCCGGCCGATCTGGGTCGGCTCGATGTCGACGTGGACGAAGGTCCGGCCGCGCCGGTAGACCTCCAGCCCACCGGTGTGCCGGTTGGCCCAGCGGTTGCCGATGCCGATCACGAAGTCCGACTCGAGCATGGTGGCGTTGCCGTAACGGTGCGCGGTCTGCAGGCCGACCATTCCGGCCATCAGCGGATGATCATCCGGGATCGCCCCCCAGCCCATCAAGGTCGGCACCACCGGCACGTTCAGCGTCTCGGCGAGCTCGACCAGCAGGTCCGAGGCGTCGGCGTTGATGATCCCGCCGCCGGCCACGATCAGCGGCCGCTCAGCGGCCAGCAGCATGTCCAGGGCCTTGTCCACCTGGGCCGGGCTGGCGACCGGCTTGTACACCGGCAGCGGGGTGTAGCTGTCCGGATCGAACTCGATCTCGGCCATCTGGACGTCGAACGGCAGGTCGATCAGCACCGGGCCGGGGCGACCGGACCGCATCAGGTGGAACGCCTGCTGGAATACGCCCGGGACCTGACCGGGTTCGAGCACAGTGACGGCCATCTTGGTCAACGGCTTGGCGATCGAGGCGATGTCGACGGCCTGGAAGTCTTCCTTGTGCAGCTTGGCCACCGGCGCCTGACCGGTGATGCACAAGATCGGGATCGAGTCCGCGGAGGCGGAGTAGAGCCCCGTGATCATGTCCGTCCCGGCGGGGCCGGAGGTGCCGATGCAGATACCGATGTTGCCGGCCTTCGCCCGGGTGTAGCCCTCGGCCATGTGCGAGGCGCCCTCGACATGCCGGGCCAGGATGTGGTTGATCCCGCCATGAACGCGCATCGCGTCGTAGAACGGATTGATCGCGGCGCCCGGCAGACCGAACGCCTGCGTCGCGCCTTCCAGCTCGAGGATCTTGACGGCCGCATCGACCGTACGCATCTTGGTCATTCTCCACTCACCTTCTGGCCCGAGAGCCGTTCGACACCGCGCAGCAGGGCGGAGTGGTCCAACCCACCGTCACCCTGCGCGCGCAACGCGTTGATCAACTGGGCGGCCAGTGCGCCCATCGGAATGGTCACTCCCTTGGCCCGGGCCGAGTCGATGATGATGCCCATGTCCTTGTGGTGCAGGTCGACCCGGAAACCGGGGGTGAACTGACCCGCCAGCATGCTGGCCCCCTTGCGGTCCAACACCGTGCTGCCGGCGAGGCCGCCGGCCAGGACCTTCAGCGCGGCTTCGGTGTCCACGCCGTACGCCCGGAGGAAGACGATCGCCTCGGCCACGAGCTCGTAGTTGCCTGCGACGATCAGCTGGTTCGCGGCCTTCACGGTCTGGCCGGAACCAGCCGGGCCGACCAGCACGACGGTGGTGCCGACGGCGTCCAGCACCGGACGTACCTCGTCGAACGCGGCCTGCTCGCCGCCGACCATGATCGACAGCTTGGCCTCCTTGGCGCCGGCCTCGCCGCCGCTCACCGGCGCGTCGAGCACCCGGATGCCGGCCTCCTCGCCGGTCTGCGCCAACCGGGCCGCGACGTCGGGCCGGATGGTGGAGCAGTCCACCCAGATCGCCCCGGAGGCGGCGTTCGCGAAGATCCCGTCCGCGCCCTCGGCCACGGCCTCGACGTCGGGGGAGTCGGGCACCATCGTGATGATCACGTCGGCGCCCTTGACCGCCGCGGCGACCGAGGACGCGCCGCGCCCGCCGGCCTCGACGAGGGCGTCGATCTTGGCCTGGCTGCGGTTGTAGCCGATCACGTCGTAGCCGGCCTTGACCAGGTTGGCGGCCATATGGCCGCCCATGATGCCGAGGCCGATGACGGCGACGGTGGTCTCGGATTTCGGCGTCTCGGAGTTGGGGCTGTCTGAGGGAGAGGTCATGATCGGACGGATTCCTTTCGAGTCGATCAGGCGGTGCGGTCGGGACGGGGGAGCCACTCGAACGGATCGGCCGCGGCGGTCTTGTACTCCAGGCCGATCCAGCCGTCGTAGCCGGCAGCTTCGGCGTCGGCGATCCATTGAGCGATCGGGGCAGTACCGCTGCCTGGCTCGCCGCGGCCCGGCGCGTCGGCGATCTGGACATGGCCGAACTCGTGAGCATGGTCGCGGATGACGGCGTCGACGTCGTCGCCGTTGACGGTGAGGTGGTAGAAGTCGGCCAGCAGCTTGACGTTGTCGACGCCGCGGTCGTCGAGCTTCGCGATCACGGCCAAGGCGTCGGCGGCGGTTTTCAGTGGGTACGCGTCAGCGCCGGAGACCGGCTCGAGCAGCACGGTTCCGCCGACGGCGGCGACGGCATTGGCCGCCGCCTCGAGGTTGTCGAGGGCGATCGCATCGGCCTCGTCGGCGGTGCACTCGTCGTTGCGGAGGCCGTACAACGCGTTGAAGGCCCGGCAGCCGGTGCGCTCGGCGATGCCGACCACGACCGGGATGTTGGCGAGGAACTCGGCCTGCCGGCTCTTCCAGCTGACCAGTCCGCGGTCGCCGGAGGGCATGTCGCCGGCGAAGAAGTTGAGCCCGGTCAGCGCCACGTCCGCGTCGACGAGGGCGCCGACGAATGCGTCCACGTCAGCCTGCTCCGGCTCGGCCACCGCGAACGGCCACCAGAACTCCGCAGCGCCGAAGCCGGCGGCACTGATTGCGGCGGGGCGCTCCAGCAGCGGCAGGTCGGTCAGCAGGATCGAGCCGTTTACGGTGTAGCGGGTCATCTCACTCCAAGATTCCGTAATGTGAAAGTTTTCTCTTGAGATGCGGAAACCTTAACCATCGAACGATGGCGAGGTCAAGTATCGGGACATTCGCCTCACTATCGCTTTGTGGAGTTCTGCTTCTGTATGGTGGAACCAGCTTGTCTGTCGAAAGGGTACGGAATGTCCCACGAGTCCGTCGCCGAAGCCCGGTCGGGCACCGTGCAGTCCGTCGAGCGGGTGTTCGAGCTGCTCGAGATCATCGCGGACGCGGGGGAGAGATCTCACTCAGCGATCTCGCCGCTTCCGCCGAGCTGCCGATGCCCACCATCCACCGCCTCCTGCGGACGTGCGTCACTCTCGGATACGCGCGCCAATTGCCGTCCCGACGCTATGCCCTCGGTGCGCGGCTCATTCCGTTGGGTGAGCGGGCCGGCCGTCAACTGGGCCGAGTGGCTCAGCCACAGCTGCAGAACCTGGTCCGCCAGCTCGGCGAGACCGCGAACATGGCGCTGCTGGACGGCGACCAGGTGGTGTACGTCGCCCAGCAGCCCTCGCCCCACGCGATGCGGATGTTCACCGAGGTCGGACGGCGGGCCAACCTGCACGACACCGGCGTAGGCAAGGCGATCCTGGCCACCCTGGACGACGACCGGATCCTCGGCATCGTCGGCCGGGTCGGGATGCCGACTCCGACGCCGAAGAGTCACGGCACTCCGGAGTCGCTGCTGGCCGACATCGCCGAGATCCGGTCGCGGGGCTACTCGATCGACGACGAGGAGCAGGAGCTGGGAGTGCGTTGCTACGCGGTGAGCGTGCCACGCTCGCCGACGCCGATGGCGGTGTCGGTGTCCGGGCCGCTGTCCAGGGTGGACCTCGCGTTCGGCGAACGGGCGGTGCCGGTCCTGCATGCGGTCGCCGAAACCATCGGTCGTGGACTGCTTGCTTCCGCATAGCGGAAGCTAACTTTCACACTGCGATAGATCTCACACCGAGATGCTTGCTGTTCCACTAAGTAAAAACTAGTATCCGTATAGCGGAAGACAGGAGATCAACGACGATGGCAACCCCCAGCCCGGGCTACTCGATCACGCTGCGCGTCGCGGTCAGCGCGACAGCCGGCTCCACCACCGACCTCGCCTCGGCGGTCGCGGCGACCGGAGCGGCGGTGACCGCGCTCGACATCGTCGAGTCCAGCCACGACGCGATCGTCGTGGACGTCACCTGCAACACCACCGACGAGGAGCACGCCGAGCGGATCCGCGAGGCGCTGAACGCCCGGCCCGGAACGACGGTCCGGAAGGTCAGCGACCGGACGTTCCTGCTGCACCTGGGCGGCAAGCTGTCCGTCGAGCCCAAGGTGCCGCTGAAGAACCGCGACGACCTGTCCCGGGCGTACACCCCAGGTGTGGCCCGGGTCTGCCTGGCCATCGCCGCCCATCCCGAGGACGCCCGCCGGCTGACCATCAAGCGGAACACGGTCGCCGTGGTCACCGACGGTACGGCCGTGCTCGGCCTCGGCGACATCGGTCCGGCCGCCGCGCTTCCGGTGATGGAGGGCAAGGCCGCCCTGTTCAAGCAGTTCGCCGGCGTGGACGCCTGGCCGGTCTGTCTCGACACCAAGGACACCGAGGAGATCATCTCGATCGTCAAGGCGCTCGCGCCGGTGTACGGCGGGGTGAATCTGGAGGACATCTCCGCGCCGCGCTGCTTCGAGATCGAGCGCCGGCTGCGCGATGAGCTGGACATCCCTGTCTTCCACGACGACCAGCACGGCACGGCGATCGTGGTACTCGCGGCGTTGATCAACGCGCTCCGCGTGGTGGGCAAGAAGATGGACGAGGCCAAGATCGTCATCTCCGGGGTCGGCGCGGCGGGCCACGCGATCATCCAGCTGCTCCAGGCCCAAGGTGCGGCGCACATCGTGGCGGTGGCCCGCAAGGGAGCCATCCACCGCGGCGAGAGCTATACCGACGAGCACCGCACCTGGATCGCCGAGAACACCAACGAAGAAGGCTTCGTCGGCACCCTGCACGAGGCGCTGGTCGGAGCCGACGTCTTCATCGGAGTGTCCGGTCCGAACCTGTTCGGGGCCGACGAAGTGAAAACGATGGCGACGGACGCGATCGTGCTGGCGCTGGCGAATCCGGATCCGGAGATCCATCCGTCGGAGGCGGCCCAGCATGCCACCGTGGTCGCCACCGGGCGCAGTGACTTCCCGAACCAGATCAACAACGTGCTCGCGTTCCCCGGTCTCTTCCGTGGGCTGCTGGACGCGGCCGCGTCCGATATCACCACGTCGATGCTGGTCGCTGCGGCCGAGGCCATTGCGGACTGCGTGTCGCCGTCGGAGCTGAACGCCAGCTACATCGTGCCCAGCGTCTTCGACGCCCGGGTCGCCCCTGCCGTCGCCGAGGCCGTCCGGACTTCGGTCAGCGCCTGACGGCACGCCACTTCATCTGCCACGAAACAGTTCAGACACCGAAAGGCATCATGAGCATCGAACTGACCGACGCCGCCCCGGTCGCGCGCGCGGAGGAGATCCTGACCCCGGAGGCGCTCGCCTTCGTCGAGCAGCTGCACCAGCGGTTCGCGGCCCGTCGCGACGAGTTGCTGGAGGCCCGGGTCTGGAAGCGGGACGAGGCCGCCGCCGACAAGTCGCTGGACTTCCTGGTCGAGACCAAAGACGTCCGCGAGGGCGACTGGCAGGTTGCGCCGGCGCCGGCGGCGCTGCAGGACCGCCGGGTGGAGATGACCGGGCCGGCGAGCCCAGCGAACATGGCGATCAACGCGTTCAACTCCGGCGCGAAGGTCTGGCTCGCCGACCTGGAGGACGCCAGCTGCCCGAGCTGGCCGAACGTCATCGACGCACTGCTGAACCTGCGCGACGGTGCCCGCGGCACCTTGGCCTACACGCGCGCCGGTGCCGATGGACAAATCGGCAAGGAATACAAGCTGCGGACCGATGCGCCGCTCGCCGTCGTGGTCGCTCGCCCACGCGGCTGGCACCTGCCCGAGGCCCACGTGTTGATCGACGGCAAGATCGGTGTCGGCGCGCTCGTCGACTTCGGACTGCATTTCTTCCACCTGGCCAAGCTGCTGATCGACAACGGGCACGGGCCGTACTACTACCTGCCGAAGATGGAGAGCCATCTCGAGGCACGGCTCTGGAGCGACGTCTTCACCTTCGCCGAGTCGTACGTCGGGATCGAGCACGGTACGATCCGCGCCACCGTGCTGATCGAGACGATCCCGGCCGCCTTCGAGATGGAGGAGATCCTCTACGAGTTGCGTGATCACGCATCGGGCCTGAACGCCGGCCGCTGGGACTACCTGTTCAGCATCATCAAGTACTTCCGCGACGCCGGTCCGGAGTTCGTCCTGGTCGACCGGGCCGACATCACGATGACCGCGCCGTTCATGCGGGCCTATACCGAGCTGCTGGTGAAGACCTGCCACAAGCGCGGTGCGTTCGCGATGGGCGGGATGGCCGCCTTCATTCCGAGCCGCAAGGACGCCGAGATCAACGCCGCCGCGTTCGCCAAGGTGACCGCCGACAAGACCCGCGAGGCGGGCGACGGCTTCGACGGCTCCTGGGTCGCGCATCCGGATCTCGTGCCCGTCTGCCAGGAGGTGTTCGACGGCGTGCTGGGGGAGAAGCCGAACCAGCTCGACCGGCAGCGGCCCGAGGTGTCGGTGACCGCGGCCGAGCTGCTGGACGTGAGCTCGGCGCAGGGCGCCAACACCGAGGAGGGGCTGCGGAACAATCTCGAGATCGCGGTCGCATACACCGCGGTCTGGATCTCGGGCAACGGCGCCGTGGCGATCCACAACCTGATGGAGGACGCGGCGACCGCGGAGATCTCCCGATCCCAGGTGTGGCAGCTGATCCGGAACGAGGTCAAGCTGTCCGACACCGGCGAGACGGTCACCCGCGATCTGGTCTCCCGGATACTCGACGAGGAGGTCGAGAAGCTGCGCGAGCAGGTCGACGCGGAGCGGTTCGAGCGCTACTACCGGCCGGCCAAGACCCTGATCGCCGACCTCGTGCTGAGCGAGGACTTCACCGACTTCCTCACCCTGCCCGCGTACGAGCTGGTCAAATGAGTGAACCGAGCACCGTTGGGCTGTGCCTCGACGAACACACGGTGGCCGCACTGGACACCCGGCTGGCCGACACCGACGCATTCCTGGCCCGGGCCTACCCCGGCGAGGACGGCCGTCGCCAGCCGGTGCACACGGTGTATGTCGCCGCGGATCGTTACACGCCGGAGCTGCCGGCCGAGTGGGGCCGGCTCGCGCTCGACGTGGTCGCCGACCACGGCGGAATGGCCGCGCTGTGTGGCGAGGTCGGGCTCTCCGACGAGTTGACCGCCCAGGTCGCGCCGCGGGTTGAGGCGAAGCTGGTCAGCGAGCCGATCGAGGATCTCCGGCTGGACTTCGAGGACGGCTACGGCAACCGGGGCGACGCGGCGGAAGACACCGACGCCGTCGCGGTCGCCGGCCGGCTGGCCAACGCGCTCGAGGCGGGCGTCGCGCCGGCGTTCGTCGGGCTGCGCTTCAAGTGCTTCGAGGAGCCGACCCGACGGCGCGGTGTGCGGACTCTGGATCTCTTCCTGAGCGCGCTTCTGAGCGCTCGCGGCTCGCTGCCGGATGGCCTCGTGATCACCTTTCCCAAGGTCAGCACGGTGTCCCAGGTCGAGGCGTTCGTCGCCGTCTGCGAGGCGTACGAGGCGGCCGCCGGCCTGCCCGCCGGCCGGCTCGGCTTCGAGATCCAGGTGGAGACCCCGCAGTTGATCATGAGCGCCGACGGGGCTGCGGCGGTCGCCGCCGCGATCCACGCGGGAGCCGGGCGAGTGACTTCGCTTGCACTACGGGACATACGACTACAGCGCGTCGCTCGGGGTGTCGGCGGAGTACCAGTCGCTGGCCCATCCCGGCGCCGACTACGCCAAGGCCGTCATGCAGGCGGCCGCGGCGGGCACCGGCGTGCATCTCGCGGACGGCTCGACGAACATCCTGCCGGTCGGCGACGCCGACGCCGTCCGCGCGGCCTGGCGGCTGCACTACGACCTCGTCCGGCGCGGCCTGGAACGGGCCTACTACCAGGGCTGGGACCTCCATCCCCACCAGCTGCCGACCCGGTTCATCGCCAACTTCGCCTTCTACCGCGATGGTTTCGCACCTGCGGCGCACCGGCTGGCGACGTACCTCGGCAAGGCCGACTCGGCGATCATGGACGAGCCGGCGACCGCGAGGGCGCTGGCCCGCTACCTCTACCGCGGCTACGTCTGCGGTGCCCTCGACGCTGACGAGCTCAGCGGGGCCGCAGGCGCCACCCCCACCCAGCTGGAGCTGCTGGCCCGACCCAAGTCCGACACCGAGCAGCTCGCCGGCTGACCCGAAACACGGGTGTCGGGACCCCCGGCTCCCGATGCTCCCCGCTCATCACCGAGACAAAGCAGACGAAGGAGTTCACCTGTGACGACGAGCACCAGTTCGTTGACCGGCTCTGCCCAGCAGAGCAACCGTCCCAACGCCAGCGGCTACTACGCACCGCACGGCGGCCACCCCTCGCAGAGCGAGCTGCTCACCGACCGGGCGATGTTCACCGAGTCGTACGCCGTCATCCCGCGCGGGGTGATGCGGGACATCGTGACCAGCTTCCTGCCGTTCTGGGACGACACCCGGCTCTGGGTACTCGCCCGGCCGCTGTCCGGCTTCGCCGAGACGTTCTCGCAGTACATCGTCGAGGTCGCGCCCGGCGGCGGCAGCGACAAGCCGGAGCTCGATCCGGGCGCCGAGGGCGTGCTCTTCGTGGTGGAGGGCCATGCCCGCCTGACGGTCGACGACAAGGAATACACCCTCGATCCGGGCGGCTATGCGTTCCTGCCGCCGGGTCAGGCGTGGACGTTGCACAACGAGGCGCCGCTGCCGCTCCGGTTCCACTGGATCCGCAAGGCGTACGAGCGCGTCGAGGGGCTGGACGTGCCGGAGGCCTTCGTCACCAACGAGCGCGATGTCGTGCCGGGTGAGATGCCGGGCACCGACGGCCGCTGGGTGACCACCCGGTTCGCCGACCCGAACGACCTGCGGCACGACATGCACGTCAACATCGTCACCTTCGAGCCGGGCGCGGTGATCCCGTTCGCCGAGACCCATGTGATGGAGCACGGGCTGTACGTCCTCGAGGGCAAGGCCGTCTACCGGCTCAACCAGGACTGGGTCGAGGTCCAGGAGGGCGACTTCATGTGGCTCCGCGCCTTCTGCCCACAGGCCTGCTACTCCGGCGGTCCCGGCCGGTTCCGCTACCTGCTCTACAAGGACGTCAACCGCCACCCGAAGCTGTCCCGCCAGTTCGTCTGATCGACTTCGGGGCGCCTCGTCAGCGCGGCGTTCGGCTGGACCAGACCGGACTCGTACGCCAGCACGGCCAGCTGGACGCGGTCACGCAGATCGAGCTTGGTGAGCAGCCGGGAGACGTAGGTCTTGACGGTCGCCTCGCTGAGGAACAGCTCGGCGCCGATCTCGGCGTTCGACTCGCCGCGGGCGACGTGTCGGAGCACGTCGAGCTCGACGCTCGCTCAGTCCGCGGACCGCCGCGCCCAGGTCGCCGGGCAGGCGGGTCGCAGCGAATCGGGTCAGCAGCCGGCGGGTGACCGCAGGGGAGAGCATCGCTTCGCCGCGGGCCACGATCCGGACCGCGTGGACGAGATCGGCGGGGGAGACATCCTTGAGCAGGAAGCCGCTCGCGCCGGCCCGGACGGCGGCATAGACGTACTCGTCGAGATCGAAGGTGGTCAGCGCCAAGACCTTGGCGGAGGGCACCCGGTCCAGCAGCAGCCGGGTCGCCTCGATCCCGTCCGGCGTGGCATCCGGACGTCCATCAAGATCACGTCGGGTCGGCTCGCCAGGCCGACCTCGACGGCTTCGACGCCGTCGGCGGCCTCACCGACGACGATCATCCCGGCGCGTTCCAGGATCAGCACGAAGCCTGCTCGGACCAGCTCTTGGTCGTCCGCGACCACCACCCGCAGCGCGGTCGGCGAGTCGTTCACCGGATGGCCTCGACGGGCGCGAGCGGGAGCACAGCGCGGACGGCGAAGCCCGCGCCGGTCGGGCCGGCCTCGACCGAGCCGCCGTACAGGGCGGCGCGTTCCCGCATGCCGATCAGGCCGTGACCGGCCGAGCCCGGCGAGGAGGCCGGCGTTGAGGCGCCCCGACCGTCGTCGGACACCTCGACAGTGAGCGAGTCGGGGCGGTAGTCGATCCGCACGCCGACCCGGGTCGCGTCGGCGTGCCGCCGGACGTTGGACAACGCCTCCTGGACGATCCGGTACGCCGCGAGGTCGACCCCGGCGGGTAACGGCCGTGGCTCGCCGGTCACGTCCTGCTCGGCGTTCCAGCCCGCCTCGCGGAGTCGGCCAGCAGGCCCGGCACGCGCTCCAGCCCCGGCTGGGGTGCGAGCGGACCGTCATCGTCGGAGGTCCGCAGCATGAAGACCAATCGGCGCATCTCGTCCAGAGCCCCGACCCCGGTCGCCCGGAGGCTGTCCAGCGCCCGCTCGACGAACTCGGGGTCGTCGCGGACGACCTGGCGGGCCGCGCCGGCCTGGACGATCATGCTGCTCATCGCGTGCGCCACCACATCGTGCAGGTCGCGGGCGATCCGGGTCCGTTCCGCCTCGGCGGCGGCCTCGGCCTGGCGGTCGGCCTCCGACTCAGCCTCGACGGCGCGCCGGGCCGCAGCTGAGGGCGTACGCGGCATAGCGGGACAGGCCGAAGCCGAACGACCACAGGATGGTCATCACGCCCCAGTGGAAGACGATCTCCCCGGGCTGTTGCAGCTCGGGAATGGTGAGATCCCCCAACACCAGAAAGAGAGCGGTGATGCCGGCGCCGATGAAGGGCACCCGGCCACGGCCGTTCCGCGCAACCGAGTAGACGAGAATGCCGATCGGCACGAACTGGCCGAAGAACAACACATAGGGAGCGCCCAGCAGGCCCTGGCCGAGCCGCAGCAGCGCGAACGTCGCGAACAGCGCGACCAGCGCGCCGAGTGGGAAGTGCCGGCGTACCGTTACGCAGCAGCCGGCGACCAGCACCCCGATGCAGCTGGCCGCGGCGGAACCGTCTCCGGCCCGGGAACTGAACGGGACCAGGATCTCGGCGAGTCCGACCGCGACGACCAGCAGGCCGACGCCGAGGTCGACGAGATCGCGCCGGGTCGGCGGCCGGCGCACCCGCTCGACCAACGTGTTCACGATGTCGACGATAGGGGTCCAGCAGTCGGCGCGCAGTCACCCCAGGTCGATGCCGGATCGCCGGAAGTTGATCGGCGCCGAGCCCTGCGACGACCACGGGAGGGACCGTGAGCCGATGACCGGCACGCTCGTCGGCGGTTCGCTGGGAGCACCCGGCCGAACGATCGGCCATCGAGCATCTGGAGTCCTCATGTCCGATCTGTCCCGACTCACGCCCTCCCCATCCGCCCTTACCCGATCCGCCCTGTCCCGATCCGCCCTGTCCCGATCCGCCCTGTCCCGAGTCGCCCGTCCCGAGTCGGCCGGACGACCGCCGCGGTCTGCCTGATCGGGTTCGTGCTGCTGAACACTCTGTCCAGCCTCCTGCAACCCGATCTGAACGGCGACGCCGCCGCCCGGCTGACCACGATCGGCCTGGCGGGGCCGACCGCCGCCATCTCCGCGGCAGCGTTTGTCGCCGCCCAGCTCCCGTTCGTCATCGGTCTGATCGGCGCGGCGGCACTCGGGCGGGCACGCTCACCGCGCTTCGCCGTCGCGACTGCGGTCCTGGTCGCCCTCGGAGCGGCCGGCCATCTCGTCTGGGGCGGGATCAGTCTGACCGAGATCATGATGGCCGGCTCGCCACAGACGTACGCGCCGCTGCTGACTGCCATCGAGGCCAGCCCGATCATGCTGGTCGCCCTGAGCGGGATGCTCGGCACGATCTCCGGGCTCGTCCTGCTGGGCGTGACGCTCCTCCGGTCGCGGGCGGTCGCGATCTGGGTGCCGGTGTTGCTCTGGCTGGCGGTGCTGGTCGAGTTCGTCGGGTCGACCGTGAGCAGGTTCGCGCCGTATGCGTCGCTCGTCCTCGTCGCGATGGTTGCCGGCGCCCTCGTCCTCCGGCTACTCGCGCCTTGGCCGGCCGGCCACGAGGTCGCAGACCATGCCGAGGAGCCGATCGCCGCCTGACGCAGCACGTCGGAAAGAAGGCTCCGCCGCAATCTGTTGCGGCGGAGCCTTCGATGCGTAACGCCGCTGAAATCTTGAACAGTTCCAGTTGACAAAGATGCCCTGGCATCCGAGGATTAGCCATAGTGGAAATGAAATTCCACTGTACGGAATCTAGACAGAGAAGATCCGCCGACGGAAGTCGGCCGTGAGGAGTCGTCCGGTGCCCCCCGCCAAGCACAGTCTGGCCGAGTTCAACGCCGCTGAACGGCCGGCCGCGGTCGCGCTGGTCCGGCCGTGCCTGGATATCGACCGCTGGGTGGACGCCGTGGTCGACGGACGGCCGTACACCGACGCGCGGGCACTGGTGAAGGTCGCGGCGACCGCAGCCGATCCGTTCACCGCCGACGAGCTGGACTCGGCCCTGCAGCACCATCCGCGGATCGGCGACCGGGCCGCCGGCGGCAGTGCCGAGGCCGGCCACTCCCGGTCCGAGCAATCCGGGGTGTCCACCGATGACGACGTCCAGCAGCGGCTGGCCGACGGCAACCGGGCGTACGAGGATCGATTCGGCCATGTCTTCCTGATCCGGGCCGCCGGCCGCAGCGGCGAGGAGATCCTCGCTGCGCTGGAGGATCGACTCGGCAACGACGCCGAGACCGAGAGCGCGATCATGGCCCAACAACTGCGCGAGATCGCGGTGCTCCGGCTGGAAGGAATCGTCGAATGAGCTACGTCACCACCCACGTCCTGGACGCGACCGCCGGCCGACCGGCCGCCGGTGTCGCGGTCACCTTGGCGAACCTGTCCGGCGAGCCGATCGCCACCGGCGTCACCGACGACGACGGCCGGGTCGGCGAACTCGGTCCGGACCGGCTCGAGCCGGGGAACTACCGGATCGACTTCGGCACCGGGGACTACTTCGCCGGCCTCGGTCAGCAGACGTTCTACCCGCAGGTCTCGATCTGCTTCAGCACCACCGCCGACCAGGGCCATTACCACGTACCACTGTTGCTCAGCCCGTACGCGTACTCCACCTATCGCGGTAGCTGAGTCTCACAGAAACTGAATCGGCAACAACTGCTTGGATCACCCCATCAACCCAACCGAGGAGACAAAGCCATGACCGACGTCGTGCTCACCGCCAACCAGTACGGCAAGGCCGAGAACCGGGTCGTCCGGATCACCCGTGACACCGACCGGCACGAGATCGAGGACCTGAACGTCACCTCGCAGCTGCGCGGCGACTTCGCGGCCGCCCATACCGACGGCGACAACGCCCACGTCGTGGCCACCGACACCCAGAAGAACACGGTCTTCGCGTTCGCGCGGGACGGCGTCGGTTCGCCGGAGGCTTTCCTGCTCCGGCTCGCAGACCACTTCACCGGCGACTTCGACTGGGTCACCGGTGGCCGCTGGGCCGCCGAGCAGTACCGCTGGACGCGGATCAACGACCATGATCATTCCTTCTACAAGAGCGGGCCGGAGACCCGGACGGCGGTGCTGGTCCGCGACGGTGACACCGACACCATGATCACCGGCTTCTACGGCCTGACCGTGCTGAAGTCCACCGGTTCCGGGTTCGTCGGCTACCCGAAGGACCGTTACACCACGCTGCAGGAGACCACCGACCGGATCCTGGCCACCGACATCGCCACCCGCTGGCGCTACAACACCACCGACATCGACTTCAACGCCGTCTACGACGACGTCCGCTCGATCATCCTCGCTTCGTTCGTCGCCGAGTACTCCAAGGCGTTGCAGCAGACCCTGTACCAGATGGGCGAGGCCGTGATCACCGCTCATCCGGAGATCGACGAGATCAAGTTCTCCTGTCCGAACAAGCACCACTTCCTGTCCGATCTGTCCCCCTTCGGTCTGGACAACCCGGGCGAGGTGTTCTACGCCGCCGACCGTCCGTACGGCCTGATCGAGGCCACCATCGCGCGGGCCGGATCCGAGGCTGCCGATCCCGCCTGGGTCGGCGTCGCCGGCTTCTGCTGACCGGTCGCGAACCGAGGAGATCCCCCATGACCCAGTCGAATCAGCAGAGCAGCGGCGCGACCACCAATCGCGGTAGCGCCGCCCACAAGAGCCCCGAGGACGAGTTCCTCGGAATCGGTCGCAGCTTCGCCTACGGCGCCCAGCACGTCCTCACCATGTACGGCGGCATCATCGCCCCGCCGCTGATCGTCGGCGGTGCGGCCGGGGTGCTCGCCGGCCGAGCTCGGCCTGCTGGTCGACCGCCTGTTTGTTCGTCGGCGGCCTGGCGACGTCTCTGCAGTCGGTCGGCGTCCCGTGGTTCGGCTCGCAGCTGCCGCTGGTGCAGGGCACGTCCTTCGCCAGCGTCGCGTCACTGACGGCGATCGTCACCCAGGGCGGCGGGCTGCCGGCGGTCTTCGGCGCGGTGATGGCCTCGGCCTCCATCGGGCTTGCTGATCACGCCGTTCTTCGCTCGGTGATCCGCTTCTTCCCGCCGGTGGTCACCGGCACGGTGATCACCACGATCGGGCTGAGCCTGATGCCGGTCGCGGCCAACTGGGCGATGGGCAACAACTCGAAGCTGCCGACGTACGGCTCGATGGCCAGAACATCGCGCTGGCCGGATTCACGCTGCTCGTCGTGATCGTGCTCAGTCGGGCGAACATCCCGGCGATCTCCCGGCTGTCGGTGCTGTTCTCGATCGTCATCGGCACGGTGGTCTCGCGCGATCATCGGGATGGCGGACTTCTGGGGCAACGTCGGCGACGGGTCCATCGTCGCGTTCCCGACGCCGTTCGCCTTCGGCCTGCCGACGTTCACCACTCGCCGGCGTCATCTCGATGGCCATCGTCGTGCTGGTCATCATGACCGAGACCACCGCGGACATCCTCGCCGTCGGCGAGGTCGTCAAGACGACTCGGTCGATCGCAAGCGGATCGGGAACGGCCTACGCGCCGACATGGGTTCCTCGATCATCTCGCCGATCTTCAACGGCTTCACCCAGAGCGCGTTCGCGCAGAACGTCGGGCTGGTCGCGATCACCGGCGTGAAGAGCCGGTTCGTGGTGACCGCGGGCGGTGTCATCCTGATGATGCTCGGCATGCTGCCGGTGCTCGGCCGGGTCGTCGCGGCGATTCCGTTCCCGGTGCTCGGCGGCGCCGGGATCGTGCTGTTCGGCACGGTCGCGGCGTCCGGCATCCGGACGTTGGCCAAGGTGGACTACAGCGGCAACATGAATCTGATCATCGTCGCCATCTCGATCGGGCTGGACTGATCCCGATCGTGGCGCCGACGTTCTGCAACGCCTTCCCGAGCTGGTTCCACACCATCTTCCACTCCGGGATCACCTCCGCGGCAATCATCGCGGTGCTGTTCAACATCTTCTTCAACCACATCAAGTTCGCCCGCCAGAAGGCCCGCATCGACGTTCGTCGAGGCCGACCGCTACATCCGTCTCGACGAGGTGAAGTCCTACACCAAGCTCCGCGAAGGCGACCGGATCGAGGACGGACGATCGTCGACCGCGAGGGCCGTCCGGTTCCCGTCCGTGGTGAGGAGGGCGAGGTCATGGACGTCATGGTCGCGAACCCGAGGACAGCGGCCACTGAAGGAGCCCGTGGCTCGGCTCAGGGGCGTCCGTTGCGACGCCTCGGTCGACCAACGGGTCCGCCGGGCAGACGGGGCCTCGGCCGACCGGCGGGCACTGCCATGCCCGAGAACGACGGACTAGGCTCACCCCTGTTCGACCCACCGCCGGGTCACCACCCCTGACCCGGCGGAGATCCAGGAAGGAAGTTGCCAGCAGCGATGAGTCCAGATCAGCGGATCGACCCCGAAGAGACCTCCGAGTGGCTCGAGTCCTTCGACGACCTGGTGGCCTCCCGCGGCCGCGACCGGGCCGCCGACATCCTCCGCGAGCTCAGCAAGCGCGCCCACGCGGTGGGCGTGGCGACGCCGGCGCCGGAGGGGCCGAGCACGTACACCACCGACTACGTGAACACCATCCCCGTCTCGGAGGAACCGGAGTTCGCCGGTGACGAGGAGCTGGAGCGCAAGTTCCGCAAGCTGATCCGCTGGAACGCAGCGGTGCTCGTGCACCGGGCCCAGCGGGCCGACGTGGGCGTCGGCGGCCACATCTCCACCTACGCCGGCGCCGCCACGCTGTACGAGGTCGGGCTCAACCACTTCTTCCGCGGGCCCGAGCACCCCGGTGGTGGCGACCAGGTGTTCTTCCAGGGCCACGCCTCTCCCGGGATGTACGCCCGCGCCTTCCTCGAGGGCCGGCTCGGCGAGGAGGACCTGAACGGGTTCCGGCAGGAGAAGTCGAAGGCGCCGCACGGCCTGCCGTCCTATCCGCACCCGCGGCTGATGCCGGAGTTCTGGCAGTTCCCGACCGTGTCGATGGGCATCGGGCCGATGAACTCGATCTACCAGGCGCAGTTCAACCGCTACCTGATGAACCGTGGCATCAAGGACACCTCGAACCAGCACGTCTGGGCGTTCCTCGGCGACGGGGAGATGGACGAGCCGGAGTCGCGCGGCCTGCTGCAGCTGGCGGCCAACGACAAGCTGGACAACCTGACCTTCGTGATCAACTGCAACCTGCAGCGGCTGGACGGCCCGGTCCGCGGCAACGGCAAGATCGTCCAGGAGCTGGAGGCGTTCTTCCGCGGCGCCGGCTGGGACGTGATCAAGGTCCTCTGGGGCCGGGAGTGGGACCAGCTGCTGGAACGCGACCACAGCGGCGACCTGGTGCGGATCATGAACGACACGGTGGACGGGGACTACCAGACCTACAAGGGGGAGTCGGGCGGCTACATCCGGGAGAACTTCTTCGGCAAGTCGGCTGCGACCAAGCTGCTGGTCAAGGACCTGACCGACGCGGAGATCTGGAACATGAAGCGGGGTGGCCACGACTACCGGAAGGTGTACGCGGCGTACCACGCGGCGACCGTCCGCAACGGCAAGCCGACGGTGATCCTGGCGCAGACGGTGAAGGGCTACGGGCTGGGCGCGAACTTCGAGGCCCGCAACGCCACCCACCAGATGAAGAAGCTGAAGCTGGACGACCTGAAGACCTTCCGCGACGTGATGGACATCCCGATCAGCGACGCCGAGCTGGAGAAGGATCTGTACGCGGCGCCGTACTACCACCCTGGTGCCGACGCGCCGGAGATCCGGTACGCACTCGACCGGCGCAAGGCGCTCGGCGGCTTCGTCCCTGAGCGCCGCAACAAGGCGCGCGAGCTCGAGCTGCCGCCGGAGGCGACCTACGCCACCACCCGGAAGGGCTCGGGAAAGCAGCACGCCGCGACCACGATGGCCTTCGTCCGGCTGCTCCGGGATCTGATGCGGGACAAGGGGATCGGCGACCGGATCGTGCCGATCATCCCCGACGAGGCCCGTACCTTCGGGATGGACTCGTTCTTCCCGTCGGCCAAGATCTACAACCCCAACGGGCAGCACTACACCTCCGTGGACCGCGAGCTCTTCCTGGCCTACAAGGAGTCCGAGCACGGCCAGCTGCTGCACGTCGGGATCAACGAGGCCGGCTCGATGGCCGCATTCACCGCCGCGGGCACCAGCTACGCCACCCACGGCGAGCCGATGCTGCCCGTCTACATCTTCTACTCGATGTTCGGCTTCCAGCGGACCGGCGACTCGATGTGGGCCGCGATGGACCAGATGGCCCGCGGCTTCATCATCGGCGCCACGGCCGGCCGGACCACGCTGACCGGCGAGGGCCTGCAGCACGCCGACGGCCACTCGCCGGTGCTGGCCGGCACGAACCCGGCGATGAAGGTGTACGACCCGGCGTTCGGCTACGAGATCGCCCACATCGTCCGCGCCGGCCTGGACCAGATGTACGGTCCGGACAGCGACGATCGCAATCACATGTACTACCTGACGGTGTACAACGAGCCGATCATCCAGCCCGCCGAGCCCGACGACGTGGACGCGGACGGCATCATCCGCGGTCTGCACCGGATCAGCACCGGCGGCGAGGGGCCGAAGGTCCAGCTGCTCGGGTCCGGGTGTCTCCGTGCCGTGGGTGCAGGAGGCCGCGGTCATCCTCGGCGAGGAGTGGGGCGTGAGCGCCGACGTCTGGTCGGTCACCTCGTGGGTCGAGCTGCGCCGTGACGGGCTGGCCGCGGAGGAGCACAACTTCCTCCATCCGGACGAGCAGCCGCGCACGCCGTACCTGACCACGAAGCTCGCCGACGCAGCCGGCCCGGTGATCGCCACCACCGACTACATGTCGGAGGTGCCCGACCAGATCCGGCAGTACGTGCCGAACGCCTGGGCGACGCTGGGTGCCGACGACCACGGCTTCTCCGACACCCGAGCGGCCGCGCGGCGGTACTTCCACATCGACAGCCACTCGATGGTGGTCCGTGCGCTGCAGGAGCTGGCCGCGGCCGGCCAGGTCGACGTCAGCGCGCCGAAGGAGGCCGCGGAGCGGTACCAGCTGCTCGATGTGAACGCCGGCACCACCGGCAACGCGGGCGGCGATTCGTAGCTCGGCGCCCGACTTGTCAGCGTGAGGGATGGCTATAGCGATCTCTCCCGCTGACAACTCGGTAGGGCGGGGCAGGATGGGGGTCGTGCCGTACCGCCACCGCCTGTTGCTGGAGCTGGATCTCACCGCGCCGCTGGGCGAGCCGAGCCCGGACGACCCGCTCGACCGGCTGCTGAGTCGCGGCCGGCGGCTGCTTCGGCCGACGCTGCGCGCGCTGCACCGGGCCGGCGACGATCCGCGGGTCGGCGGGCTGATCGCGAAGGTCGGCGGCGCGCTGCCGTGGACGATGGCCGAGGAGCTCCGAGCCGGCGTCGCCGCCTTCGCGGCGAGCGGCAAACCGACGTACGCCTGGGCGGAGAGTTTCGGAGAAGGCGGCTCCGGCACGGCCGCGTACGCGCTGGCAGGCGTGTTCGGCGAGCTCTGGCTGCAGCCCGGCGGTGACGTGGCGCTGCTCGGCGTGGCCGTCGAGACGACGTTCCTGCGCGGTGCGCTCGACAAGCTCGGCGTGACCCCGCAGCTCGAGCAGCGCCACGAGTACAAGAACGCCGCCGATCGGGTGATGCGGACCGGCTTCACCGAGGCGCACCGGGAGTCGCTGGACCGACTGACCGGGTCGCTGTACGAGACCGCGGTCGCGGCGATCGCCGAGGGTCGTGGGCTGACCCCGGAACGGGTCCGAGAGCTGGTCGACAGCGGTCCCCGGACGGCGCCCGAGGCGTTGTCGGACGGTCTGGTCGATCGGCTGGGCTATCGGGACCAGGTGTACGCGGCGGCCCGGGAGGCCGTCGGCGACGAGCCGGTGCTGCTGTTCGCCGACCAGTGGAAGCCGCGCCGCCGGCTCCGCGTGCCGGCGCGCGCCAAGGCCCACGTGGCCTACGTCCAGGCCCGCGGCTCGATCGGCTCGGGCCGCAGCCGACGTACGCCGATGGGACGCTCGATCGGCAGCGACACCGTCGCCGCCCAGTTGCGCGCGGCGCTGCGGGACGAGCACGCCCGGGCCGTGCTGCTGCACGTCGACTCGCCCGGTGGCTCGGCGGTCGCCTCGGAGGTGATCTGGCGGGAGATGGTCCGGCTCCGCGAGGCCGGCCGGACCGTGGTCGTCTCGATGGGCGCGGTGGCGGCGTCAGGTGGGTACTACATCGCCTGCCCGGCGGAGACGATCGTGGCGCTGCCCGGCACGCTGACCGGGTCGATCGGGGTGTTCGGCGGCAAGTTCGTGGTCGCCGATCTGCTGGACCGGGTCGGCCTGGCGACCGGTGCCGTCGAGCAGGGCGATCGGGCGCGAATGTGGTCGCCTCGGCGCACCTTCACCGAGGCCGAGCGCGAGCGGTTGGACGCCGGGCTGGACGCGGTCTACGACGATTTCGTCGGCAAAGTGGCCGCGGGCCGGGGCAGGCCGGCGACTGAGATCGAGCCACTGGCCCGCGGCCGGGTCTGGACCGGCGCCGACGCCCTCGGCATCGGGCTCGTGGACGAGCTGGGCGGCCTGCGGGACGCGCTGCGGATCGCTCGCGAGCGCGCGGGTCTGGACGACGAGGCGCCGGTCCGGCCGGCTCTGCACGTACCGCCGCTGGCCCGGCTCGGCAAGCCGAAGAACAGCGACGATCCGCGGGCGGTGCAGGTCTCGGTCGCCGCCTCGCTGACCGAGCTCGGCTCCCTGACCCGGGCTCTCGGACTGCCGGTGGGCACCGAGCTGCGGATGCCGGACATCACCATCCGCTGACGGCGATGTACCGGCCCCGTCTTCGGAGCCCGTTCCCGCGCGACCTGGCTCATGCGCGGGCAACTTCGCGCACCGGCGCCGATGCGCGAACTGACCCGCTGGTGCGCCAAGTCGCGAACGACCCTGTTGCGTCCATCCGTGTACCCGGGCACACCCATGCCGCCGAAGAAATCTGGGCACCACACGGTGAGGGACCGGACCAGAACAAGGTCACGTCGCCCGGGGACCTTGGACCCTTCGCCGGTACGCCGCGCCGGAGGAGGCTGAGAGATGGCGCGCCACAGCGGGCGGGGCCATCTGGAGGCGGTGGAGCGGATGAGCAGCATGACCGACAACGACCGGGCTGCGTACGGCGCCTGGTATGACTGGCGCAACGCCACCGGGGTGCACGCTCTGCTTGCCGCCGCGATCCTCGCGCCCAGCCCGCACAACACCCAACCCTGGAAGTTCCGGGTGGACGACGGCGGCATCGACGTGCTGCCGGACGCCGCCAGAGCTTGGGAACCCTCGATCCGCTCGGCCGCGAGCTCCAGCTCAGCCTCGGTACGGCGGTGGAGAACCTCGTACAGGCCGCCGCGGCCCACGGCTCGGCGACCAGGGTCAGCGTCGTCGAGGATCCGGTCCGCGTCCGGGTCGACCTCGAACCCGCACCGGGCGACCTGGCGCCGTCGACCGAGCGATCGGTGTTGTACGACGCGATCGGGGATCGGCACACCAACCGTGGCCCGTTCACCGAGATCGCGGTGCCGGCGGGACTGCTCGCCGACCTCAGCCTGCAGGCGCACCAGAGCGAAGGGCTGGGGGTCCGCTGGCTGACCGAATGGTCGGAGCGCGACGCGTTCGGCGAGCTGTTGGTCGAGGCGGCCGGGCGGTGGCCGCCGACGCCCAGCAGTCCGCGGACAACGCCCGCTGGTATCGGCACGGCAGCGACGACATCGTCCGGAACCCGGAGGGTCTGACCACCGACGCCCAGGGCCTCGGCACGGTCCGCCGGGCGGTCGCCGCCCTCCATCCGCCGTCCTCCCGGGGCGAGGTGGACCACTTCTGGATCGAGCAGACCAAGACGGTGCACACCGCGACCGCGTCGGCGTACGGCCTGGTGCTGGTCGACAACCCGAACTCGGTCGAGCGGCGGGTGTCCGGCGGCCGGCTGCTGCAGCGGATGGAGCTGGCGGCCACGCTGCGGGGGCTCGCCTTCCACCCGATGACCCAGATCACGCAGCGGATCGACCGGGACACGACCCTCGGTCGGCAGCCGGCGTACACGCCGCGGGTGGCGGAGTTGATCGGGTCGGACGTACCGCAGCTACTGATCAGCTTCCGGGTGGGCTATCCGGTCCGCGCCGCCCGGCGCTCGCCGCGCCGCCCCGTGGGGTCGTTCCGGGCCTGAGTGACCGACGGTCCGTGCTCCGTCGCCGTCTGCTTACGATGGCGTCGGGTCTACCGCCGACGCCGGCGGAAGACGGACAAGGAGATCGTCGTGTCGGAGTTCTCGACGCAGGCGTACAACGCGTGGTGGCAGGCTCGGCTCGACCTCTGGTCGCAGGTCGAGGAGGAGGCCGACCGGCGGGTGAGATCGGTCGATCCGGAGCGAGCCGAGGCGATGTCCGACGCCATCGCGCACGATCTCGAGATCCTCGCCCACATCGAGCGCTACTGGGCCTATCCGGGCAAGGACGGGTTCGGACGAATCGAGGAGCTCTTCCGCACCGGTGGCCCCATCGAGTTCGCTCGCGCGGCCGCCCAGGTCAAGCGCATGCTCAGCGCGGACTACTCCTACGGTGCGACCGAGGCGCGGACGACGACCGACATGATCTCGGACCCTGTCGAGGCCGCCGAGCGGGCCGAGTTCGGCGACGCCGATCAGCGCTACTTCGAGGTGCTGGTCGTCGAGCGGATGACGGCCGACCAGGAGCGGGCGTTCCGCGAGGACATCCGTCGCTGGCGCCGCCCCGACGACGAGTTCGTCTACGACATCGTCGTGGTCGGCAGCGGCGAGGAGGCCGTCGTCGCGATGTGGATGAACCCGACCATCCAGGCCTGCGTCATCCGGCGCCGGTTCGGACACGCCTCGACCACCGATCTGAGCCGGCTCGACCAGTTCGTCGACCCGGCGGTGCGTGATCGGCTCGATCGGCGCTCACCGCAGGAACGCGCCGAGATCCTGGCGAGCGAGCTGGCCGACATCCGGCCGGAGATCGACCTGTACCTGATGACCGAGATCGCGGTCGAGGAGGTGGCCGGCAGTCTCAGCCAGCACTTCCGCCGGGTGTTCCACGCCCGCGAGGGACTGCTCGAGCTGCACCTGTCCATCCTGGACGGCGTGGCGCACCGCTACCGCACCCCGTTCTTCGACGCTCTGCGTTCGTACGCCCACCGGCCGACCGGGTCGTTCCATGCGCTGCCCATCGGCCAGGGCAAGTCCGTGGTGAGCTCGCACTGGATCAAGGACATGGTCGACTTCTACGGCCTCAACATCTTCCTGGCCGAGACCTCGGCCACCGGCGGCGGGCTCGACTCGCTGCTGGAGCCGACCGGTCCGCTACGCGAGGCGCAGGATCTGGCCTCGGAGACGTTCGGCTCTGGCCGCTCGTACTTCGTCACCAACGGCACGTCGACGGCGAACAAGATCGTCGGCCAGGCCAACGTCGGGCCGGGCGACATCGTGCTCGTCGACCGGAACTGCCACCAGTCCCATCACTACGGGCTGATGCTGGCGGGTGCGCAGGTCAGCTATCTCGACGCATATCCGCTGAACGAGTACGCGATGTACGGGGCGGTCCCGCTCGCCGAGATCAAGGGCAAGCTGCTCGCCCTCAAGCGGGCGGGCAAGCTCGATCGCGTCAGGATGCTGATGCTCACCAACTGCACGTTCGACGGCATCCTGTACGACGTCCAGCGGGTGATGGAGGAGTGCCTCGCCATCAAGCCGGACCTCGCGTTCTTGTGGGACGAGGCGTGGTTCGCCTTCGGCCGCTTCCACCCGGTCTATCGCACCCGGTCGGCGATGCACGCAGCACAGCGGCTTGCCGAGGACCTGCGCGGCCCGGAGCTACGGGAGCGCTTCGAGCGGCAGGCAGCCACGATCGGCTCCGACGACGACAGCCTGCTGAACCAGCGACTGGTGCCCGATCCGGACCGCGCGCGGGTCCGGGTGTACGCCACCCAGTCGACCCATAAGACGCTGACCTCGCTGCGCCAGGGCTCGATGATCCACGTGTACGACCAGGACTTCAGCGGCAAGGTCTCCGAGGCGTTCCACGAGGCGTACATGGCGCACACCTCGACGTCGCCCAACTACCAGATCCTCGCCTCGCTGGACATCGGCCGCCGGCAGGCGGCTCTGGAGGGCTACGAGCTGGTGCAGAAGCAGCTCGAGTCCGCGATGCGGCTGCGGGACGCAATCGACAACCATCCCCTACTGAGCAAGTACATGCGCTGCCTGTCCACCGCGGACCTGATCCCGGACGCGTACCGGCCCTCGGGCATCCGGCAGCCACTGCGCAGCGGGCTGCGGAACATGATCACCGCCTGGGAGCACGACGAGTTCGTGCTCGATCCATCGCGGATCACGTTGTCCATCGGAGCCACCGGCATCGACGGCGCGACGTTCAAGAGCCGGCACCTGATGGACCGCTTCGGGATCCAGATCAACAAGACCTCGCGTAACACGGTGTTGTTCATGACCAACATCGGCACCTCGCGCAGCTCGGTGGCGTACCTCATCGAGGCGCTCGTCTCGATCGCCCGTGATCTCGAGCGGAAGTTCGACGAGATGAGTCCGGCGGAGTTCGACGCCCATCGACGCGCCGTACGCCGGCTGACGGCCGCGTCCGCGCCGCTGCCGAACTTCGGCGGTTTCCACGAGGCGTTCCGCGACCCGGTGGATCCGTCGACCCCCGAGGGCGACATGCGCAAGGCGTTCTTCGGGACGTACGCCGACGGTGCGTGCGAGTACCTGCTGCAGGCAGACGTCGAGGAGCGGCTGCGGGCCGGCGAGAGGCTCGTCTCGGCGACCTTCGTCACGCCGTATCCACCCGGGTTTCCGGTGCTGGTGCCGGGTCAGGTGATCACCGCGGACGTTCTCGAGTTCATGGCGAGTCTGGACACGCCCGAGGTGCACGGATACGAGGCGGAGCTGGGATATCGGGTCTATTGCGGATCGGCGCTGCCCGCCGTCGAGGTTCCCGCACGGTCCGGGCTCGGATCGACGCCCGTCGCAGCGGCGGCGCCCGCGGCGAACGGCGATGGGGGTGGTGACGGTGAAGAGTTCGCCGCGGCGTCGGCCGCGGGGTCCGGATCGCGCGGCTCGCACCGACGCGGCTCCGGGGCAGATACCGGCGCCGAGGTCGGCTCAGCCGACGCGTAGTCGGCGCCGCCGCACGCCGAGCGCGCCCGGTTGTCGGTAGCGGCGGTTACGCTGACGCGCATGTCCGACCCGGCCCGCGCACAGGTGCTGCGGCTGGCTCCGGACAGCGCGTCGATGCTGGCCGCCGAACGGTTGGCGAGGTCCGGCTCCTGGCGTGAGCTCGGCGGATCCGAGCGGGGGATCTGGGGGTTGTGCCAGGGCAGCGGCGCGGCGCCGTACGAGACGGTGGTCGAGCTGGTCTCGACCACGGGGACGTGCAGCTGCCCGAGTCGCAAGCGGCCCTGCAAGCACGTGCTGGCCCTGCTGCTGCTCTGGACCGACGACGGGATCGGGGTCGCGGCCGAGCCGGAGTTCGTGACGCTCTGGTTCGCGAAGCGGGCAGCGGGCGCCGAGCGAGCCGCGAGCCGGTCCGCCGGGGAGGCTGAGCGCGGCGGAGGGTTGGCCGATCCGGAGGCGGCGGCGAAGCGAGCCGCCGAGCGTCGGCACCGGGTGGACCTCGGACTGGTCGAGTTGGATGTCTGGCTCGGGGATCAGATCCGGGCCGGACTGGCCGGCCTGCCCCGCGCGGGCTACCAGCACTTCGACTCGGTCGCCGCTCGGATGGTCGACGCGCAAGCGCCCGGGGTAGCCGGGACGCTGCGCGCGGTGCCCGGCGAGCTGGTCGGGTCGGACTGGCCGGAGCGCGCGCTGCACGCGCTGGGCGGGCTGCGGATGTTGATCAAGGCACACCAACGAGTCGACCGGTTGCCCGCCGGGTTGGCGGCGACCGTCCGTAGCAGGGTCGGTTATCCGGTGGCCAAGGACGACGTGCTGCGAACGACCGGGGTGGCCGATCGCTGGCACGCGCTGGCGGCGGTGGACACCATCGACTACCAGCTGGAGAGCCGGCGGGTCTGGCTGCTCGGCGAGCACACCGGACGGTGGGCGATGTGGCTGACCTTCGCGGTTCCCGGGCAGGCGTTCGATACCGCGGTCCAGCCGGGACAGCGGATCGACGCGGACCTGCACTTCTATCCCGGCTCGGGCCAGCACAGGGCGCTGATCGGGGTAGCCCGGAGCATCGAGCCCGGTCCGTTCCCGCCCGTGGGGTCGTCGTTGGCCGGAGTCCGCGGCCGTTTCGCCGAGCTGCTGGCCGCGGACCCGTGGGCGAGCCGGCTGCCGGCGGTGGTCCACGGGGTGCCGTTGGCGCCGGAGGATGCCGGATCGCCGTGGCGACTGGTCGACGATGCGGGGGAGAGCTGCGCCCTGGCCGATGGCGGGGTCGATCCGTGGGTCCTGCTGGCGCACTCCTGCGGAGATCCCATCGACGTGTTCGGCGAGTGGCACGAGAGTCGGTTGCTGGCACTCTCGGTGCTGTCGGGAACGCCCGCGGCGTCCGGGTCGCCCGAGCAGTCTCGGTCGCCCGCGCCGTCTGGGGCGGACGTGCTGCCCTCGCGTGCGATGGCGCCGTCCTGATGAGCTGGTCCGAGATCGTCACCACCGCGTTGCTCGGCACGGGGCGGCGGCCGGTGCCCGAGGACCTACCGGCGTGGGCGGGGTCGGTCGAGCGCGCGCCGGACGCGCACGGGTCGGCGGAGCGTGGGTCGCCGGAGTCCCGGGTGCTGGACCTGGCAGCCGCGCACCGGGTCGCCGCGCAGGCGGGCCGGCCGCCCGAGCCGGGCTCGCGCGGTCCGGGCGCCACGGCCGTACCGGCGCAGCGCCTGCCCTTCGCCCCGGTCGAGGCGGACCGGCTGCTCGCGGCGTACCTGACGGCGGGCGACTCCGCCGCGACGACGCGCTGGCTGGGTGTCTGCGCGCGCCACCGCCGCGGCGCCCGCCCCGAGCACTGGGCGCGGCTGGCCGGACTGGCCTCCCGCTCACCGACGTACGACCGGGGTGCGCTGGCCAGCGTGCTCGGCGATCGCGGCCGGTGGTTCGTCCGGCAGAACCCGGACTGGGCGAAGCTGGCGACGCTCCTCGACGCCAGCGACCGGGCCGTTGCCGACCCGACTCGCGAACCGGGGCCGTCGCCTGATCCCGATCAGGTCCGGAAGGATCCCGAACTGCTACTCGCCGTTCCCGATCCGTGGCCGTCGTCGTTGTTGGTCGCCGCGCTGACCGGTCTGGCGGAGGGTCGACTGGGCGGCAACCAGCGGCCGTATGCTCGGGCGGTCGGCGGCCGGCTGACGGTGGATCAGTACGGCGAGCTGGGCCGGATCGCCACCGGCTTTCTCGAGCTACCGCAGTTGACGCCGGCGCAGCGCCGCGCCGTCCGAAGCCTGTTCGTCGAGATCGAGAAGGCCGGTTCGGACCGGATCGAGATCGAGCGGGCCTTCGACCCCGCGCTGCCGCGTGTCTTCCGGATCACCATCCCGCATGTCTGAGCAGGTCAGGAGCACGATGCCCGACGCGATGCCCGGAGCGATCACCAGCTCGAATCGGCTACGACCGCACGCCGAGCAGGCGTACGCCGCCGAGCTGGTTGCGCTGGCCGCCGCCGACGACCGGCCCCGGCCGCCGCAGTGGCTGATGTCGCCGTGGGCGGTCGTCACCTATCTGATGGGCGGCGAGCTGGCCGACGGCACGGTGATCATGCCGAAGTACATCGGCTCACGGCGGCTGATCGAGGTCGCCGTCGCGACCCTGGCGACCGACCGTGGGCTGCTGCTGCTCGGCGTGCCCGGCACCGCGAAGTCCTGGGTGTCCGAGCACCTGGCCGCCGCGATCTCCGGCTCCTCGACGCTGATGGTCCAGGGCACGTCGGGGACCCAGGAGGAGGCGATCCGGTACGGCTGGAACTACGCACGGCTGCTCGCCGAGGGGCCGAGCGAGGCCGCGCTGGTGCCGTCGCCGGTGATGATCGCGATGCGTGAGGGCCGGATCGCCCGGCTCGAGGAGCTGACCCGGATCGTCAGCGACGTCCAGGATGCGCTGATCACGGTGCTGTCGGAGAAGGTGCTGCCGATTCCGGAGCTCGGCACCGAGGTCCAGGCGGTCAAGGGGTTCAACGTGATCGCCACCGCCAACGACCGGGACAAGGGCGTCAACGAGCTGTCGTCGGCGCTGCGCCGCCGGTTCAACACCGTCGTGCTGCCGCTGCCGGCCGATCCGGAGGACGAGGTCCGCATCGTCAGTACGCGGGTGGCCGAGCTGTCGGCCAGCCTGGAGCTGCCAGCCGTGCCGGCCGCCGAGGACGAGATCCGCCGGGTGGTGACGGTCTTCCGCGAGCTGCGCAGCGGGGTGACCGGGGACGGCCGGACAACGGTGAAGTCGCCGTCCGGCACCCTGTCCGCAGCCGAGGCGATCTCGGTGATCACCAGCGGTCTCGCTTTGAGCGCCCACTTCGGCGACGGGCGGCTGAGCCCCGACGACGTAGCGGCCGGGATGGTCGGTGCGATCGTCAAGGACCCGGTGGCGGACGCCGTGGCCTGGACGGAATACCTGGAGCTCGTGGTCCGGAACCGCTCGGGTTGGGGCGAGTTCTACAGCGCCTGCCGGGAGGTGTCTTGACGGAGGGTCACTCGTCTTCGCTGAAGATCTGCTCGATCGGGAGGCCGAAGGTCCGGGCGATCGTGAAGGCGAGCGGCAGCGACGGGTCGTAGCGGCCTTTTCCAGCGAGTTCACGGTCTGCCGGGAGACATCCAGCTCCTCGGCGAGCCGGGCCTGGCTCCAGCCGCGGGCCTGGCGCAGCTCGGGCAGCCTGTTGCGCATGGTCCGCCTAATACCGCGTAGGCGGCGAGAGCGATCAGCAGCCTGACGGTGTATCTGGTCGCTGCACTGATCCTGCTCAAGACCTTCGACCCGCCGAGTCTCTGGCGCTGGCTGGTGACGGCGCTGCAGTTGCCGGCCATCGCCGGGATCGTGGTCGCCGTCGCCCGGTACGTCGTCGAGGACGCTTGTCACTCATTGCAGAAACTGTCGAGCTGGTGCGGGCAACACCGGCGTGTCGCTGCCGCAAGTCGACAGTTTCCGGAAGGGGCGGGTGTCGGAGGGGGTTCCTAGACTGCCCGCGTAGGAGAGGGGGTGCGGGTGAGCGTCGAGGTCTACGGCATCCGGCACCACGGGCCGGGGTCGGCTCGGTCGCTGCTGGCCGCCCTCGAGGCGTACGAGCCGGATCAGGTGCTGATCGAGGGGCCGGCAGACGCCGACCCGGTGATCCGCTGGGCAGCGAGCGAGGACACGGTGCCGCCGGTCGCCCTGCTGGCGTACGCCCCGGATCGGCCGAAGCTGGCCGCGTTCTGGCCGTTCGCCGTCTTCTCACCGGAGTGGCAGGCGCTGAGCTGGGCGCTGCGGCACGACGTAGCGGTCGGGTTCTGCGACCTGCCGGCGGCGAACGCACTGGTCGCGCGGTTCGCCCGCGAGGAGAGCGCGGAGGAAGAGTCGGCGGACGATCCGGAGCAGTCGTCGCCGGATCTGATGGAGGGCGGCGACGACACCGACCCGGTGCGCGACCTGGCCCGGCACGACCCGCTGGCGGCACTGGCACACGCCGCCGGCTACGACGACGCCGAGCGCTGGTGGGACGACGTGATCGAGTCCCGGCGCGACGGCGCCGCGTCGACCGGCCGCGGCCCTTTCCGGCGCTGACCGAGGCGATGGGCGAGCTACGCCGCCAGCTGCCCGAGACCGACCCGCGCGGAGGCCGGCGTCGAGGCGCGGCGGGAGGCGTACATGCGGCAGCAGATCCGGGCCGCCCAGAAGCGCGGCTGCGAACGGATCGCGGTGGTGTGCGGAGCCTGGCACGCCCCCGTGCTCGCGGGCCCGCTGCCCCCGGCGACCGCCGATGCCAAGCTCCTGCGCGGCATGCCGAGACGCAAGGTGACCACCACCTGGGTGCCGTGGACCCACGCCCGGCTGGCGTACGCCAGCGGATACGGTGCCGGGATCACCTCGCCCGGCTGGTACCACCACCTCTGGACCGCCCCCGACCGGCCGATCACCCGCTGGCTGACCAGGGTCGCGGGCACGCTGCGGAACCGCGATCTGGTGGTGTCCAGCGCCCACGTGATCGAGGCGGTCCGGCTGGCCGAGACACTGGCGGTGCTCCGCGGCCGCCCACTGGCCGGGCTGGCCGAGGTGACCGAGGCGACCCGCGCGGTGCTCTGCGACGGCGACGAGCTGGCGGTCCGGCTGGTCACCGACGAGCTGGTGGTCGGCCAGGCGCTCGGCAGCGTCGACCCCGACGTACCGACCGTGCCGTTGGAGGCCGACCTGCAACGCCCGCTGCCGGCGCCTCCGGATCCGCCGGGACACCACGCCGACGCGGCACGACCTGGACCTGCGCAAGGCGTACGACCAGGAGCGCTCCGTGCTGTTCCATCGGCTCCGGGTGCTCGGCCTGGACTGGATCCAGCCGGCGGAGAGCGAGGTGGCCAACCGAGGCACGTTCCGCGAGACGCTGGCAGTCGGTCTGGCGGCCGGAGCTGTCGCTGGCGATCGTCGAGGCGGCGGCGTACGGCACCACGGTCGAGACCGCCGCCACCGCCAGGCTGCACCGAGACGATCGCCGACGGCACGCTGGTCGAGCTGACCGAGGCGTGCGAGCGCTGCCTGCGCGCCGAGCTGCCCGATGCGCTGGCGCTGTTGCTGGACCGGCTGACCGCGCGGGCCGCGCTCGACGTCGATGTCGTGCACCTGATGGACGCGCTGCCGCCGCTGGCGCGCGCGCAGCGCTACGGCGACGTCCGCGGCACCGACACCTCGGCACTCAGCGCGGTCAGCCGTACGCTGCTGGTCCGGATCTGCGCCGCGCTGCCGGCCGCGGTGACCGGGCTGGACGACGACAACGCCCGGCTGATGCGCCGCCGGCTCGACGCGGTGAACGGCTCGATCGGGCTGATCGAGCCCGAGCCGCCGGCCGCGAGCCGAGCACTCGCTGCCGCGGGCGATGGCTCACGATGCTGACCGGGCTGGCCGAGCGACGGGACGTGCACGGGGTGCTGCTCGGCCGGGTGGTCCGGGTGCTGACCGACGCCGAGGTGCTGGCCGACGCTCCGGACCGGGTGCACCGAGCGCTGTCCTACGGCTCGCCGGCCGCGGACAAGGCCGCCTGGGTCGACGGGTTCTTCTCCGACGGGGCCCTGCTGCTGATCCACGACACCGAGCTGCTCGGGCTGCTGGACCGCTGGGTGGACGAGCTGGACGAGCAGGAGTTCGTCGACGTCCTGCCCCTGGTCCGCCGCACGTTCGCGACGTTCAGCGTGCCGGAGCGGCGGATCGATCGCCGAGCGGGTGGACGGGCTGCGCCGGGCGGCTCGACGCCGACAGGTCGAGGAGGAGCTGGATCTCGAGCTGGCGGGGCCGGCGCTCGCCACCGTTGCGCTGATCCTCGGCGGTGGCGATGAGTGAGCGGAGCGCAGCGCTGGCGGCTGCTGCTCGGCGAACCGGCTGAGGAGCCGCTGGATGCCTCGTTGACCGCCGAGCAGCAGGGGATGGACCGGGCGCTGGCGGCACTCTACGAAGACGAAGATCCGGGCACCGGGCAACCGGGCCGGCCGGAGAAGCGGTCCGGCAGCCTCGGGGCGTCCGCCCCGCGGGTGGCCCGCTGGCTGGGCGACATCCGGACGTACTTCCCGACCAGCGTCGTCCAGGTCATGCAGCGCGACGCGGTCGAACGGCTGAACCTCACCGCGATGCTGCTCGAGCCGGAGCTGCTCAGCGCGATCCAGCCCGACGTGCATCTGGTCGGCACGCTGGTCGGTCTGAACCAGGTGATGCCCGAGACGACGCGTTCGACGGCGCGGGCGGTGGTCCGGACCGTGGTCGAGCAGATCGAGCGCCGGGTCGCCGAACGCACCCGGTCGGCGGTCAGCGGCGCGCTCAACCGGGCCAGCCGGACCCGGCGGCCGCGACCGTCCGACATCGATCTCGGCGCCACGATCGGACGCAATCTCGATCACTATCTGCCGGAGTACAAGACCGTCGTGCCGCAGCGCCTGGTCGGCCACGCTCGCAGCTCGCGCGGGCTGGCGGCCGAGGTGATCGTCGCGATCGACCAGTCCGGGTCGATGGCGGAGTCGATCGTCTACGCGTCCGTGTTCGGCGCCGTCCTCGCGTCGATGCGCAGCGTGAAGACCTCGCTGGTCGCGTTCGACACCGCGGTGGTCGACCTGTCCGACAAGCTCACCGACCCGGTCGACGTGCTGTTCGGCTGCCAGCTCGGCGGCGGCACCGACATCAACCGGGCGGTCGGCTACTGCGCCGGACTGGTCAGCCGGCCGACCGAGACGATCTTCGTGCTGATCTCCGACCTGTACGAGGGTGGGGTCGCCGAGGAGCTGCTGCGCCGGGTCAACGAGCTCGTCCAGTCCGGGGTCCGGGTGATCTCGCTGCTCGCCCTGTCGGACTCCGGCGCACCGGCGTACGACCACGAGCTGGCCGCCGCCCTGGTCGAGCTCGGCGTGCCGTCCTTCGCCTGCACGCCGGACGCGTTCCCGGAGCTGCTCGCCGTGGCGATCGGCCGCGGCGACGTCGCCCAGTGGGCAGCGCAGCAGCAGCCGGCTACCGAACCCCGCGGGCCCTGGACTGACCGCTCCGAGCAGGGGTTCGCGTTCGATGACGGGCCGAAGCGGGTAGGAGAGTCACGTCGTGCTGGCGTTCCTGATCATCGGCGGGATCGGCGTCGTGGTCTGATCCGTGACGTCGGCGACGGCTCGGCGGCGGCTGATCGTCGGCGCATGGTCCGTGCGTGCCGGCCCGGCGACGGTTCGCGGCGCGCTCGGGCTGAGTGACAGCATGGTGCTCGCCACGCTGGTCGGCCTGGCAGCCGGATTCGGCTTCGGCGCGACTGATGATCCCTCGCCGCCGCTGATCCCGGCCGCCCAAGCAACTTGCACTCCTCGTCACGGCCTGCACCAGCTACGGGGGTGCAGACCGCGACAGGGGGTGCAAGTCGCGGGGGCCGGACGGGGGCTGGCCCGGGTGTGAGGGCGCTCCGGTGTGAGGCCGCTCTCAGCTGAGCGTGAACGAGACGAAGACCACTATGCGTACTGGTGTTATCGCCGGGCGAGCGTGAGAACATCTTGTCCGTGACAGCGCTGCCTTCCGTGTCGTACTCGATCACCGTCCGCCTCGAGGTTCCCGCGGGGGGTGCCGCGGTCAGCCAGCTGACCAGCGCCGTCGAAGGAGCCGGGGGAGCGGTCACCGCGCTCGACGTGACCGCGTCCGGCCACGCAGCGGCTGCGGATCGACGTCACCTGCGCGGCCCGGGACACCGATCACGCCGACCTCCTCGTCGAGGCGATGCGCGCAGGTGCCGGGCGTGGTGATCGGCAAGGTCAGCGACCGGACGTTCCTGATGCACCTCGGCGGCAAGATCGGGATGGAGCCCAAGCAGCCGATCCGCAACCGCGACGACCTGTCGATGATCTACACCCCGGGTGTGGCCCGGGTCTGCATGGCGATCGCGAAGAACAAGGAGGACGCCCGCCGGCTGACCATCAAGCGCAACGCGATCGCGGTGATCACCGACGGCTCGGCCGTGCTCGGGCTCGGGCAACATCGGGCCGGAGGCGGCGCTGCCGGTGATGGAGGGCAAGGCGGCGCTGTTCAAGCGGTTCGGCGGCATCGACGCCTGGCCGCTGTGCCTGGACACCCAGGACACCGAGGAGATCATCACGCGTGGTGAAGGCGGTCGCGCCGGGCTTCGCCGGGATCAACCTGGAGGACATCTCGGCACCGCGCTGCTTCGAGATCGAGGCGCGGCTGCGCGAGCAGCTGGACATCCCGGTGTTCCACGACGACCAGCACGGCACGGCGATCGTCGTCGCTCGCCGCGCTCTACAACGCGCTTCGGGTGGTGGACAAGGACATCTCCGACGTACGGTGGTGATGTCCGGCGCGGGCGCCGCCGGGACGGCGATCATCAAGCTGCTGCTGGCGGCCGGCGCCGAGGACGTCGTGGTGGCCGACATCGACGGGGTCGTGCACAAGGGTCGCGCGGGGCTGTCGGGTGAGCTGGCGTGGCTGGCCGAGCACACCAACAAGCTGGAGTTCACCGGCAGTCTGAAGGACGCCATCAAGGGCGCCGACGTGTTCATCGGGGTCTCCGCGCCGCGGGTGATCGACGCCGACGACGTCGCGACGATGGCCGACCGGTCGATCGTCTTCGCGCTGGCCAACCCCGATCCGGAGATCGACCCGGCCGAGGCGATCAAGTACGCCGAGGTGGTCGCCACCGGCCGGTAGCGACTTCCCGAACCAGATCAACAACGTGCTGGCGTTCCCGGGGGTGTTCCGCGGCCTGCTGGACGCTCGGTCCACCGACATCACCCCGGCGATGCTGCTGGCCGCGGCCCGGGCGTTGGCGTCGGTGGTCACCGACGACGAGCTGAACGCGTCCTACATCACCCCGAGTGTGTTCCATGCCGACGTGCACCACACCGTCGCCGCCGCGGTCCGCCGGGCGGCAGGCGGGCCCGGAGCACCTGCCGACCGATACCGAGGTCGCACTCTGACCGAGCGCGGTCGATCGGACGCGGCCCGGCGCTCGTCGTCGCCAGCGCACTAGCCGTCGCCGTCCATCTGTACGGCCTCTACCGGCAGACCGGCCCGCCGATGTTCGACTGGCTGCCGGACACCGACAAGGCGGAGCACCTGGTCGGCTTCGGGCTGCCGGTGCTGCTGATCCTGCTCACCCTGGCCCGACTACGGGCGCGCCGGAGCCGGCTGGCAGTGGCTGGTGGTCGGCGTCTTCGCCGCGCATGCGATCGTCTCGGAGCTGATCCAGCACTGGTTCATCCCGACTCGCAGCGGCGATCCGCGCGATGCGCTGGCCGACTGGGATCGGCGTTGTTGCTCGGCTGGCTCGGCTACCGCCTGATCGATGGCCCGCCGCCGCCGACGGTAAAGTCCCAGGGTGACCGATCGGCAGCCGGCCGCCGGCGACCTGCTGGTGGCGAGCATCCTGCTGGCCGACGGAGTGTTCAACCAGACCGTGGTGCTGATGCTGGACTGCGACGACGACGGCGCGCTCGGGGTCATTCTCAACGAGATCTCCCAGACCCAGCTGGAGTCGGTGCTGCCGGACTGGGTGCTCGGCCGTGTCGGAGCCGCGGCTGCTGTTCCACGGTGGCCCGGTGTCGCCGAACGGGGCGATCTGCCTGGCCAGTACGGCGGCCCGCGGCGAGGAGCCGCCCGGCTGGCGGCCGCTGTTCGACAACGTCGGCCTGCTGCACCTGGACACCCCGATCGAGATCGTCAAGGGCGCGTACGCCGACCTGCGGATCTTCGCCGGCTACGCCGGCTGGGCGCCGGGCCAGCTGCAGTCGGAGATCGACGAGGGCATGTGGCATGCGGTGAGCGCGACGTACGCGGACGTGTTCGGCACCCAGCCGACCGAGCTGTGGCGGACGCGTGCTGCGCCGGCAGGCCACCGAGCTGGCGATCTTCTCCACCTGGGTCGAGGACCCCGAGCTGAATTGAGTTCAGCCCCTCGGCGGGCGAATCCGGCGGGCGCGCGCCGACGCCGCACGTCTGGGTGATCGGCAGGACCCAGACCAACTGACCGGGGCCGGGCAGGAGCTACCAGCGGCCGGCCTTCTTCAGCGCCAGGTAGTGGTCCGCCAGGGCCGGCGCGAACGATTCCGGCGGCGCCTGGACGACGGAAACGCCCAGCTCGGTGAGCGTACGTTCCACCGCGGCCCGGCGCGCCACGTCCCGTTCAGCGGCGGCCGCGGCATAGACCTCATCGGCGTCGGCACCGGCCCGATCGCAGCTCGTCGATGGCCGGGTCGGCGACGCCGGCCAGTACCACCGTGTGCCGGCGGAGCACCGGGCCGAGAACCGGGATCAGCCCGTCGGTCACCACAGCGGCATCGAGGCCGGTCAGCAGCACCACCAGACTGCGCTGGCTGACCCGCTGCAGTGACCTCCGACGACCAGCAGGCGGTAGTCGGTCTCGACCAGCACCGGGTCGATGCCGGCGAGCGCGTCGACGAAGGTCGGCAGCACCTCCGACGCCGAGGTCCGCAGAATCCGGACCCGGACGTCCCGGTCGATCGCCAGCAGGTCGACCCGGTCGCCGGCCCGGGCCGCGAGCACGGCGAGCAGCAGCGCCGCGTCCATCGCGTGGTCCAGCCGCGGCTGGTCGACGACGCGCCCGGCCGACGTACGACCGGTGTCCAGCACGATCAGCACGTGCCGGTCCCGCTCGGGCCGCCAGGTGCGGACCACGACGGTGTTGGAGCGGGCGGTGCCCCGCCAGTCGATGGAGCGCACGTCGTCACCGGGGACGTACTCGCGGAGGCTGTCGAACTCGGTGCCCTGGCCGCGCTGCAGGATGCTGGCCCGGCCGTCCAGCTCGCGGAGCCGGGCCAGCCGGCTGGGCAGGTGCTTGCGGCTCTCGAAGGGCGGCAGCGTCCGGGCCGCGGCCAGGACGGGCGGGGGCTGATCGGCGAGCGGATCGGGGGATGGCTCATCGTGGCGTGACTGTCCCCAGACCGGGTGTCGGTAGACCTCACGCGGGTCGGGCGCGCCACGCACGCAACCTTTGGTCCCCGGATGTCGTTGTAGGGCTAATAGGATTGTCACAATTCCGTGACAGGGGGAGGTCCAGGTGTCGGACGTCGGCGGTGCGGTTGCGGGTGGGGCAGTGCAGTATGCGGGTTCGGCCGGGCGGCGAGGCAAGGTGCTGGTGGTCGACGACGACGCGGCGCTCGCCGAGATGCTGACCATCGTCCTCGGCAGCGAGGGTTTCGAGCCGGTCTGGGTGTCGCGTGGCGATGAGGCGCTGAGCGTCTTCCACGAGTCCAAGCCCGATCTGGTGCTGCTCGACCTGATGCTGCCGGGCCGGGACGGCGTCGAGATCTGCCGCGACATCCGGGCCGAGTCCGTCGTCCCGATCGTCATGCTGACCGCGAGGTCCGACACCATCGACATCGTCGCCGGGCTGGAGGCGGGCGCCGACGACTACGTGGCCAAGCCGTTCAAGGCCAAGGAACTGATCGCCCGGATCAAGACCCGGCTGCGCCGGCCCCAGGACGAGACCACCAGCGAGACGCTGTCGATCGGAGACCTGGCGATCAGCGTCGACGGCCACTCGGTGAAACGGGGCGGGGTGCCGATCCAACTCACTCCGCTGGAATTCGATCTGCTGCTCGCGCTGGCCCGCAAGCCCTGGCAGGTGTTCAGTCGTGAGGTGCTGCTGGAGCAGGTGTGGGGCTATCGGCACGCGGCCGACACCCGGCTGGTGAACGTCCACGTGCAGCGGCTGCGCTCCAAGATCGAGCGCGATCCGGAGCACCCGGAGATCGTGGTCACCGTCCGCGGCATCGGCTACAAGGCGGGCGAGACCACTCGCCGACCCGGCTGACGCGCCCTCGCGCGCGTACGCTGTGGTCCGACCCCGCCCGTCGACCGTGAGTTCCGATGTCCCTGCCTAGCCCGGCCCGTTCGCCGCTGCTGAGTCGCCAGTGGTGGAAGACGCCGGTCAACCTCTGGGGCCGATCGCTACCGCTCCGGGTGATCGCGTCGGTCTTCGTCGCGTCCGTGCTCGTCCTCGTGCTGGGTGGCTTCCTGCTCATGCAGCAGGCCACCCAGGGGGTGATGGAGGGCAAGAAGGAGTCGGTCCGCAACGAGTCCCGGCAGGCGCTGTTCGCCGCGCAGCAGCAGCTGAACGCAGCGGACCCGACGGGCGGCGCGAACGTCGACAAGCTGCTGACCGACCTGGCGTTCGGCTATGCCAACCGGACCGGCGGGACCGACCAGTTCGAGGTGATCATCATCGCCGACGGGCAGACGATCACTGCCGGCCGGGCCGATGTGGCGAGCGTGCCGGACGTGCTGCGCCAGCAGGTGCAGGGCAGTACCGATCTCTACCTGACCCCGACCGAAGTGGTCTACCGGGACGGCTCTGCGTCGGTGCCCGGACTGATCAGCGGCTCGCAGCTGACCCTGCCCGGCACGGGGACGTACGAGATCTTCTTCGTCTTCCCGCTGAACCAGGAGGTGGACACGCTGCGCTTCCTCCGCTCGGCGGCCGGTACGACCGGAGCCGTCCTGGTCATCCTGCTTACCTTCATCGCCGCGCTGGTCGCCCGTCAGGTGGTGACCCCCGTCCGGGAGGCGCGGCTGGCCGCGGAGAGCTTGGCCTCGGGCAATCTGGACGATCGGATGGAGGTCCGCAGCCAGGATGACCTGGGCCGGTTGGCGACCTCGATGAACTACATGGCCGAGGAGCTGCAGAAGCAGATCACCACGCTGGAGGACCTGTCCCGCGTCCAGCAGACCTTCGTCTCCGACGTCTCCCACGAGCTGCGGACACCGCTGACCACGGTCCGGATGGCCGCCGAGGTGCTGTATGAGTCGCGCGACGAGTTCGACCCCGTGTCGGCCCGCTCGGCGGAGCTGCTGCAGAACGAGTTGGACCGGTTCGAGGCGCTGCTCGGCGACCTGCTGGAGATCTCCCGGTTCGACGCCGGCGCCGCGGTGCTGGCCCCCGCCAAGGTCGATCTGGTGGAGATCGTCCGGCAGGTGGTCGACGACCACGCCCACTTCGCGGCCCGGGCGCGGAACCGAGGTCGTCATCCACTCGCCGGGTCCGTGCGAGGCGGAGGTGGATGCTCGGCGGATCGAGCGGATCCTGCGCAATCTGCTGGTGAACGCGATCGAGCACGGCGAGGCGAAGCCGATCGACATCCTGATCGAGGCCGACGACGACGCGGTCGCGATCGCGGTCCGCGATCACGGGGTCGGCTTCGAGGCCGGCCAGGCGCGGCAGGTGTTCCACCGGTTCTGGCGGGCCGACCCGGCCCGGGCCCGGACGATGGGCGGCACGGGGCTGGGACTGGCCATCGCGATGGAGGACGCCAATCTGCACAACGGCTGGCTGACCGCCTGGGGCCGTCCCGGGCTCGGTGCCCAGTTCCGGCTGACCGTGCCTCGCAAGGCGGGCGGCATCCTCCAGCAGTCGCCGCTACCGCTGGTCCCTCGCGACATCGTCGGGCTGAACGTCCGGCTGGGCGGGACCGAGACGCCGCTGCACGGTCGGCCCGTCCCCTCGGAGACCCAGGCCGGCCCCTCGGAGACCCAGGTCGGCCCGTCCGAGACCCAGGCCGGCCCGTCCGAGACTCAGCCCGACGAGCTCGATGTCAGGGCTGACACCCCGACGCAGGCGTCGATCGACCTCGCGGGCGACGTCTCGTCGGACGTTCGCCCAGACGTTCGCCCAGACGTTCGCCCGAGGACGTTCGCCCAGACGTTCGCACCGACGCGGGAAGCGTGCGATGACCGGCCGGCTCCGCGGCGTTCTGCTCGGACTGGTGCTCGCGCTGACCCTGGCCGGGTGCGTTGCGGTGCCCACGCAGGGCCCGGTCGAGAAGGTCGAGGGTCAGCAGCCGACCTGCCAGAACTGCGTCAACGTCGACGTCGCGCCACCGTCGGACACGGCCGACCCGCTGCAGATCGTGCAGGGGTACCTCCGCGCCAACTCGAACTACCAACCGAACTTCTCCGTCGCGAAGCTGTACCTGACCAAGGCCGCGGCGCAGAGCTGGAGCCCCGAGGACGGCGCCTCGATCTACACCGGCACGCTGACCGGTTCCGACGACAAGGTCGTCCTGGACGCCACCGTGATCGGGACCCTCGACGCGGACCGGACGTATATGGCGCGGGACCGGAAGCAGAGCATCGACTTCGGACTGGTCAAGGAGGACGGGAAGTGGCGGATCAGCAAGCCGCCGTCCGGGCTGCTGGTGGAGCAGTACTCGTTCGCGTCCTTCTATCAGCCGTACAACCTGTATTTCGTCGGCAGCGGCGGGGTGCTCGTCCCGGACCCGATCTATCTGCCGAGCCTGCGGAGCCAGTCCACGACGACCTCGGTGCTGATGAAGGGTCTGCTGGCCGGGCCGTCGACCTGGCTGAAACCGGCGGTGACCAGCGCCATCCCGGCCGGTACCGCGCTCAGCGTCGACGCGGTGACCGTCGTCGACGGCGTCGCCACCGTCGCGCTCAGCGACCAGGTTCTCTCGTTGAACGACTCGCAACGGACGTCGATGGCGGCCCAGGTGGTCTACACGCTGAAGCAGGTGCCGGGCGTCGAGTCCGTCGTCTTCATGGTCAACCAACAACCCATGCGGATCCCGGGGACGAACAGCGCGGACTTCTCCATCGACTCCGAGGCCCTGGGTTCCGATGTCGATCCGATCCCGTTCGTCACGGGCGACCAGCTGTACGTCGCGCGCACCGACGGAGTCCGTCAGTACGACCCGAGCGCGGCGGCCCCCGGCGACGGCCGGGCGCTGGCCGGCCCGCTGGGCGACGGCCGGATCAAGGTCCAGCAGCTGGCGATCACGGCCGGCAACAGCGATCTGGCGGCGGTCACCGACAACGGCACCACCCTGCGCCGCAGCGCCTCGACGGGCGGGTCGCCGACCACCCTGCTGGCCGGCACGGCACAGAATCTGCTCAGGCCCCAGTTCAGCCGGTTCGGCGAGCTGTGGGCGCTCGGCCGCCCGGCCGCCGGCGGGGCTCAACGGTTCTGGGTGTTCTCCGGGAACAAACAGGTGGCCGTCGAGACACCGCTGCTGGACGGGACCGAGACGATCGCCTTCCAGGTGTCACCGGACGGCAGCCGGCTCGCGCTCGTCCGCCGGACGGATGGTCAGACCGAGCTCGGAATGGCCAAGATCTCGCGGACCGCCGACAACATCGTGGTGAACGGCTGGCGGAGCATCGACACCACGCAGACCAACCTGCCCGAGATCGCCGCGATCACCGATGTGGCCTGGGTCGACGACACCACCCTCCTGGTGCTCGGTACGACCAGCGGAAATCCGGTGCCCGCGCTGTTCCGGGTCAGCCAGGATGCCTCTTCGATCACCCTGGACACCGAACCCACGACCTGGGACGCCGACGCGCTGACTGTGCTGCTGAGCGATCAGACAACCGTGGTCGTCGGCCGGAAGGGCCAGACCTGGAAGGGTGCTGGCGGCCAGTGGGAGCCGTTCGTCACGGGCGCCCTCGCCGCCGCCTACCCCGGCTGAGCGTTTCCGGCCCCCCGCCCGGATCGGCCCCGCGCCCCCCTTCCGGAAACTGTCGACTTGCGACACCGACACGCCGGGGGCGATCGTCCCACGTCGACAGTTTCTCCTCGGGGGTTGGCCGCCACCGGCGCGGTCGCCACACTGGGCCGATGACCGCCGCCCGGAACGTGCAGCTTCAGCTGGGCCCGATGCTCGCCGGGGGGCTGGACGCCGCCGCCGACCTGCTGCTCGGCTCCCGCTGCGCCGGCTGCGGCCTGGCCGGGACGGGCGCTGTGTCCGGGCTGCCGCGCCGAGCTGGCCGCGTGGCGGCCGCACCCGGTCCGACCGACCCCGTGCCCGGCCGGCTTTCCGACAACGGTGGCCGCCGGTCCGTACGCGGGACTCGCGTCCGCGCTGATCACCGGTCACAAGGACCGCCAGGCGCTGACCCTGGCCGGTCCGCTCGGCGGCGCTCTCGCCGCGAGCCTGGCCGTCCTGCTCACCGAAGTCGACGCGGACCGGCTGGTCCTCGTCCCGGCGCCGTCGTCGAGCCGGGCCAGTCGGGAGCGCGGTCTGGACGCCGGGCGAGCGATCGCCCAGGCGGCCGCCCGCCGCTGGCGTCGGACGGATCGTCGGCCCGTCGCGATCCGCTGCTGGTTGCGGCAGGCTCGGCGCGTCCGCGACCAGGCGGGTCTGACCAGCGAGGAGCGGCAGCGGAACCTGTCCGGCGCGCTCGCCGTCCGGCGTCGCGCAGGCGTGCGGGCGGGCGATCGTCGGGCGGCGGGACTGCGGCCGGGTGATGTCGTGGTGATCACCGACGACGTGGTGACCACCGGCGCGACGCTGACCGAGGCCGTACGCGTGCTGCTGGCGGCCGGCCTTCCGGTGCTCGGCGCGGCGACGGTGGCCGCCACCACTCGGCTCGCTCCTGTTCAAGCGCTGTCCGACGACTGAGAACTGAGTGAGGATCAGGACCCCGCGTAGAAAAAGTCCGGGGAGGGGACTAGCGTCTGTGTATGGCGCTTCATGCACCTGAATGCCGGTCCTTCGGGATCGAGGCTCGGGGTGCAGCGGAGCGCCATTGGCGTCTCCGGGACTGCTTCGGTCCCGGTCGGCGCCGGCCCTGACCAACGCTAGACGGAGGTTGAGATGGATGTTGTCGTGAAGAGCCGGCACTGCTCGGTGTCGGATTCCTTCCGCTCCTACGTCGAGGACAAGATCACCCGGCTCGAAAAGCTGGATGATCGTGTGATTCGCGTCGAGGTCGAGCTCTCGGCGGAGCGGAACAAACGACAACACGCGCAGGGCAGCCGGGTCGAGATCACCGTACGCACGAAGGGCCCGGTGATCCGCGCCGAAGCGGCAGCCGAGGAGAAGGTGGCGGCTTTCGACATGGCCATCGACAAGCTGATGGCCCAGCTCCGCAAGGCGGCCGACCGCAAGCGGGTGCACCGCGGCAGCCGAACGCCCACCTCGCTGCAAGCGGCCGCCGCCCAGCTCCCGCTGAACGGCGAGGAGCCGTCGGTGAACGGGTCCGCCGTCGACGGATCGAGCAACGGGACCCGGCTCGTGGCCGGAATGGAGGTCCAGGGCGACGGTCCGATGGTGGTGCGCGAAAAGCTCCATTCCGCCGAGCCGATGAGTCTCGACCAGGCACTGATGGAGATGGAGCTGGTCGGCCACGACTTCTTCCTGTTCATCGATGCCGAGCAGCACCTGCCGAGCGTGGTCTACCGCCGCCACGGATACGACTACGGCGTGATCCGGCTCGACACCTCACTGGCACCCGCCGGCGCCTGACCCCCAGTCCTCTCCCTTCCGCGAAACTGTCGGGTTGGGACAGTGACACGCCGGCGTCGGACGTCCTGACTCGACAGTTTCGGGTCGGTGGGTCGAGCGCACCTGACGTTCGGCGACCCGGTTGAGGGGCCGGAGTTGTCCACAGCCCGGGGGGCGTCGCGGCGATATCCACAGCTCCGGGCCGGTCGCGGACGATCGGCGGGCCAGCTCCGCAGTGTGCAGGTGTGAGCGAACTCGCCGAAACACCGCTGGACGATTCCGATTTCGACCCCTGGACTCGCGTCCGCGGCGGCCGGGTCCGGCTTCAGGACTGGCAACGAGTCACGCGGGGCGGACACGCGGTCCGGGACCGGAATGTGGTCGACGAGTTGCGTGCCTGGTCCGTCGCGCTCCCACCGACGGCCGCCTTCACACATCTGACGGCGGCCGAATACCTGGGCTGGTGGGTGCCGGCGCAGATCGACCATCCCGTCTTCCTCGCCTGCGGGCTGGGCGACAACCCCCGCAGACCGGGGCTCTTCGCGTGCCGGCATCCCGAGCCCGGTCCGCACCGACTGGTCGACGGTCTGCGGATCACCACACCTGGCGAGACGCTGCTGGCCTGTGCGCGCGATCTCGGGGTGCTCGATCTGGCGATCATGGCCGATAGCGCGCTCAGCCTGGGACACTGCACGCTCACCGATCTCGCCCTGGCGGCCGGCCGGCGTCGACGTGGAGCACCGCTGCTGCGCCAGGTGATCCCGCTACTGGACAGGCGCAGCGAATCGGCCTGGGAATCGGTGATGCGGGTGCTGCACCAGGCGGCGGAGATTCCGGTGGTGGCTCAGCGGAAGCTGTACGACGATAACGGCCTGTTCGTCGCGCGCGCCGACCTGTGGGTGGTCGGCACCCGTCGGATCCACGAGTACGACGGCGCGGTCCACCGGCTGACGGAGGTCCACCAGAGCGATCTGCAACGTGAGCGACGGCTGACTCGCGCCGGCTGGGTCCGCTACGGGTTCACGTCCGGCGACCTGCTCGACAACGGGGCGGACATCATCGCCGACGCCGATCGGTTGCTGGGCCGGAGCTGGGACTCGCGACGGTTGTCCGCGTGGAACGACTTGGTGGCCAACTCGCTCTACGGCCGGCCGGGCCGGGCGCGGGCACGGCGAGCCTGGGGCCGGCCCGGCCACGGAGCCTGAACGACACCCGAGCCTCTCCTTGATCGGAAACTGTCGAGTTGAGCCATCGGTCGCCGGCGCGTCGCTGTCGCAACCCGACACTTTCCGGAAGAGGGGAAGAGGGGAGCCGGGAAGGGAGCGGGAATGTCGGAGGGCGTCGCTAGAGTCCGACGGGTGCGGACGGAGCGGCTGAGCAAGGCCCAGGCCAGGCGGGTGGCCCTAGCGGCGCAGGGTTTCGGTGTGCCGCGGCCGCAGCGGCCGGTGACCATCCGCGACGTCCAGTCGACGATCGACCGGCTGGGCCAGTTCCAGATCGACTCGATCAATGTCGTCACCCGGGCGCAGTTCATGCCGTTGTTCTCCCGGCTCGGGCCCTACGACCAGGACCTGCTGCTGCGCGCGGCGCACCGGCCACCGCGCCGCCTCTTCGAATACTGGGGGCACGCGGCCAGCCTGATCGACGTCCGGCTGCAACCGGCGCTTCGGTTCCGGATGCAGGAGGGTTACCGCGACGTCTGGGGCGGGGTCGAACGGGTCGCCCGGGAGAACCCGCAGCTCGTCGACGAGGTCCGCGAGGAGGTGAAGCTCCGCGGCCCGATCAGCGCTCGCGAGCTGGAATACGAGGAGGTCCGCGACCGCAGCAACTGGGGCTGGAACTGGTCGTCGGTGAAGACCGTGCTGGAGTGGCTGTTCTATATCGGCGACGTCACCAGCGCCTACCGCAACAGCCAGTTCGAGCGGGTGTACGACCTGCCTGAGCGCGTCCTGTCGCGCGAGATCCTCGGCCGGCCCAGCCCGACACCGCACGACTCCGTGGTCGAGCTGGTCCGCCGGGCGGCCGCAGCCCTCGGGGTCGCCAGCGAGTTCTGCCTGCGCGACTACTTCCGGACCCGGTCAGACCTGACCAAGGCCGCTACGGCCGAGCTGGTGGAGTCCGGCGAGCTGATCCCGGTCGAGATCGAGGGCTGGGAGAACGCCAAGACCTACGTCTGGCACGCGGCCCGGCACCCGCGGCGGATCGAGGCCCGGGCGCTGCTCAGCCCGTTCGACTCGATGATCTTCGAGCGGGCCCGGCTGCACCGGCTGTTCGACTTCTTCTACCGGATCGAGATCTACGTCCCCGAGCCCAGGCGGGTGCACGGCTACTACGTCTATCCGTTCCTGCTCGGCGAGCGGTTCGTCGCCCGGGTCGACCTGAAAGCCGATCGGGCAGCCGGGGTGCTGCGGGTCAACTCGGCCTGGCTCGAACCCGGATACGACGCCGCCGAGGTCGCGGTCGAGCTCGCAGCCGAGCTCCGGTCGATGGCCGACTGGCAGGGACTCGCCGGGATCGAGGTGATGCCGCGCGGCGACCTGGCGCCGGTGCTGGCCGCGACCGCTCCCGGCTGACCCGGGCCACGGGCGCGGAGCGCCTCAGCTCGCGCCGGCCGCCACCCGCTGCCAGTCCACCAGTCGCTCCACCACGTCGACCGGCGCCGGCATGGCCGCGATCTCCCGCGCCAGCGAACGGCACCGGGCGCGTACGTCCTGGTCGTCCAGCAGCGCGACGACCTCGTCGCGTACCGCCTCCGGCGTGACATCCGCCGGCGCCAGCTGCCGGCCCGCCCCGGCGTCGCAGATCATCGCGGCGTTGAAGAACTGGTCCGCTCCTTGCGGCAGGAACAGCTGGGGCAGCCCGGCTGCCGCGGCGCCCAGCGTGGTGCCGGACCCGCCGTGGTGGACGACCGCGTCGGCGCGCTCGAGCACGGCGCCCTGCGGTACCCAGACCTCGACGCGTACGTTCGCCGGCGCGCCCGCGAGCGTATCCGGGTCCACCATCGGCCCGGTGGCGACGAGCACGTCAAGGTCCAGCCCACCAAGACCGTCCATGGCCGTACGCAGCACCTCGGATGACCCGAAGGCCGTACCGAGCGTGAGATAGATCAGCGGCCGACCGGCCGGAAATTCCGACGGTGGCGGCTCGCCCGGCACCCGGACCGCCGTGGGCCGGAGCGGGATGGTCGGCGCCACACCGGCGAATCCCGGATCGGCCAGCGACGGCGGACAGACGTCGATCACCGGGATCGCGGCCACCTGTTCCGCGGGGACCGGGCGGCCACGCGAAGCCAGCCGGGCGACGAGGTTGTCGTGCAGCATCGGGCCGACCCGACCGGTGAGGCGGCCGAAGCCGTGCCAGATCAGCGGCACCCCGGCGGCCAGCGTCGCCACCCCGGCACCGCCGTTCACCACCTCGGCGACGACCAGCTCGGGTGCGTACCCCTCGATCACCGGGCCGAGGTCGCGCGCGAAGGCCGGTCCCAGGATCTCGCCGAAGACCCGCAGGCCGCGGCTCTGCAGTTCCGCCGGTTCCGGGCGGCCCGAGAGCGTCGGCAAACGGGGATCGGTGAACGCCTGGCGCATCGACAACCCGGCTGGCGCCAGCTCGAAGCCGAACGGGGCGATCACCGGCAGGAACTCGCCGGCGGTCGCCCACCGCACCCGGTGGCCGGCCGCCAGGCAGGCCTCGGCCAGCGGCACCAGCGGGAACGTGTGCCCATGGCTGGGCAGACTGGAGAACAGAATGCGCACGACTCCACCATGACACCTGGCGCCTGGGCCGACCGGCTCGCGCCGACCACTGGGGCGGCCAGGCCGACTGGCCTACCATAGGGGGCGCTCCGGCATCGGGGCGCCGCACAGGCATTCAAGCAGGTACAGGTATTCAAGCAGGGAGCGCGATCTCGTGGCTTTGATGGACAGGTTGCTCCGCATCGGCGAGGGCAAGATCCTGCGTCAGCTCAAGCACATCTCCGAACAGGTCAACTCCATCGAAGAGGACTACCTCGCGATGGACGACGACGAGCTCCGCGGCCAGACGGCCGACTTCAAGAGCCGGTACGAGAAGGGCGAGACCCTCGAGGCGCTGCTGCCCGAGGCGTTCGCCACCGTCCGCGAGGCCACCCGCCGGGTGCTGGACAAGCGGCACTACGACGTCCAGATCATGGGCGGCGCGGCGCTTCACCTCGGGCAACATCGCCGAGATGAAGACCGGCGAGGGCAAGACCCAGGTGGCTCTCCTGCCCAGCTACCTCAACGCGATCAGCGGCCGCGGCGTGCACGTGATCACCGTCAACGACTACCTGGCCAAGCGGGACTCGGAGTGGATGGGCCGAGTCCATCACTTCCTCGGCCTCGAGGTCGGCGCGATCCTGTCCCAGATGGACCCGGCCGAGCGCCGGGTCGCCTACCACGCCGACATCACCTACGGCACCAACAACGAGTTCGGCTTCGACTACCTGCGCGACAACATGGCGTTGTCGATCGAGGACTGCGTCCAGCGCGAGCACCATTTCGCCATCGTGGACGAGGTCGACTCGATCCTGATCGACGAGGCCCGGACGCCGCTGATCATCTCCGGTCCGGCGGAGGACAGCCACGAGTGGTATCCGCAGTTCGCCCGGATCGTCGGGCGGCTGAAGCGGGACACCCACTACGAGGTGGACGAGAAGAAGAAGACCGTCGCCATCCTGGAGAACGGCATCGACGTCGTCGAGGACCAGCTGGGCATCGACAATCTGTACGAGTCCGCCAACACCCCGCTGATCTCGTACCTGAACAACGCGATCAAGGCCAAGGAGCTGTTCAAGCTCGACCGGGACTACGTGAACCTGGACGGCGAGATCCTGATCGTCGACGAGCACACCGGCCGGACGCTGATCGGGCGCCGCTACAACGAGGGGCTGCACCAGGCGATCGAGGCCAAGGAGAAGGTCGAGATCCGCGACGAGTACCAGACGCTGGCCACGATCACGCTGCAGAACTACTTCCGGATGTACGAGAAGCTGTCCGGGATGACCGGCACGGCGATGACCGAGGCATCGGAGTTCCAGAAGATCTACGGCCTCGGTGTGGTGCCGATCCCGACCAACAAGGACATGATCCGGGCCGACAATCGGGACCTGATCTACCGGACCGAAGAGGCCAAGTTCGCCGCGATCGTCGAGGACATCGCCGAGCGCAACGAGAAGGGTCAGCCGGTGCTGATCGGCACGGCCAGCGTCGCCAAGTCCGAGATCTTGTCCAAAGCGCTGAAGAAGGCCGGCGTCAAGCACGAGGTGCTCAACGCCAAGCAGCACGAGCGTGAGGCCGCGATCATCGCCATGGCCGGCGAGAAGGGTGCGGTCACCGTGGCGACCAACATGGCCGGCCGCGGTACCGACATCATCCTCGGCGGCAACGCCGAGTTCCTCGCCGACAAGAAGCTGCACGACTCCGGGATCGACGCCCTGGAGAACTCCGAGCAGTACGAGCAGCTGTATCCGGAGATTCTCAAGAGCTTCGAGAAGCAGACCAAGGAACAGCACGAGGAGGTCGTCGAGATCGGCGGGCTGTACGTCGTCGGCTCGGAGCGGCACGAGTCCCGGCGGATCGACAACCAGCTCCGTGGCCGGTCCGGCCGTCAGGGCGACCCGGGCGAGAGCCGGTTCTATCTGTCTCTCGGCGACGACCTGATGCGGTTGTTCAAGTCCGACATCGTCGAGTGGGTGCTGCAGGCGCTGAAGGTCCCGGACGACCAGCCGATCGAGAACAAGCGGGTGTCGTCCTCGATCGCCAGCGCCCAGGCCCAGGTGGAGTCGCAGAACTTCGAGCTCCGCAAGAACATCCTCAAGTACGACGACGTGATGAACCGCCAGCGGCACGCCATCTACGGCGACCGGCGCAAGGTGCTGGAGGGCGCCGACGTCGAGCAGCGGCTGCGCAACACGGTGGACACGGTCGTCCAGCAGTACGTCGTCGGGGCCACCGAAGGCTTCGCCGAGGACTGGGACCTCGAGCAGCTGTGGACGAACATGAACACCCTCTACCCGGTGTCGCTGAGCCGTGCCGACTACGAGGAGCGCGATGACCTCGACCGCGACGAGCTGATCACCGACTTCAAGGAAGACGCCCAGGCCGCCTACGACCGGCGGGAGGAGAGCCTCACCCCGGAGGTGATGCGCGAGCTCGAGCGGCGGGTGCTGCTGACCGTGCTGGACCGCAAGTGGCGCGAGCACCTCTACGAGATGGACTATCTCCGCGAGGGCATCGGCCTGCGGGCGATGGCTCAGCGCGACCCGCTGGTCGAGTACCAGCGCGAGGGCGGCGACATGTTCAACGCCATGATGGAGGCGTTCATGGAGGAGGTCGTCGGCTTCGTCTTCCACCTGGACGTCCAGGTGGAGCAGACGCCCGCCGCCTCGGTCGGAGTCGCCGCCGGCCCGGGCGGTGCGCCGCTGACCGTCGGGAACGGCTCTCGGGCGAACGGGCGCAACGCGCACCAGAACGGCCGGATCGTCGAGTCCGGACCTGACCCGGACGGCCCCGGTGTCGAGTTGCACGTGGTCGGCGACGACTTCGCCGACTACGAGGACCGGAGCGGAGCCGGACGAGATCGATGAGCCGGAGCCTGAACCCGTGGCGGCCCGGCCGTTCGTCAAGGCGAAGGGGCTGGACGGGCGGGCGCCGCGGGCGGTCGCGTACTCCGCGCCAGGCGAGGACGGCGAGGCGGAGCGCAGCGGGTCGAGCCCGGACGACTCCGACGACCCGTACGCCGGGGTCGGCCGTAACGCTCCCTGCCCGTGCGGCTCGGGCAAGAAGTTCAAGATGTGCCACGGTCGCGCGGGGGCTCACTGAGTGGGTCGGTTCGTCTGGCGGCGCGGTCATACCGTTGCCGCGATCGTCGCCGGTGCCCTCGTGGTCGGTGGCGGGGCCACCGCGGTCGCGATGAACGGCAACGGTCCGAGCGGCGCCGGTGCGTCCCGGTCGTCGCCGTCGACCGGTGTGACCTCGACCGGTGTGACCTCGACGGTCCCGTCCGTCGTCGCGAGCCAGAGCGGCTCGCCAAGGTCCAGCGCGCCCCCGAGCGGCGCGGCGGCCGACTTCCTGACCGGCGGGAAGCCGTCGGACAACGAAGTGATCGCGGTCAAGGTGGAGAACATCGCCGCCGCCCGGCCGCAGATCGGGCTGCGGTCGGCCGACATCGTGTTCGCCGAGCAGGTCGAGGGCGCCCAGACGCGGTTGATCGCGGTTTATCACACGACATTCCCGACCCGGGTCGAGCCGGTCCGCAGCGCGCGGAGCACCGACGTCCAGTTGCTGCCCCTGTTCGGGAAGCCGGGACTGGTCTACAGCGGAGCGAACCGGAATGTCCAGGGGAAGTTGGAACGCTCATCGATCGTGCCGATCGAGCGGTCCACCCGTGACCACGGCCGGGTCGCCCCGCACAACGTCTCGGTGAACCTGGCCGGCATCGCCCAGAGCGCGAGGGCCGGCCGCGAGAAGGTCGGTCGCGCCCGCGATATCGGCTGGACATTCGCAGCGACCGATCCGACACTCGCCGCGGCGCCGACCGTCGCCGACCCGAAGGCGAAGATCGGGAACGACACGTTCAGCTTCGCCTACTCCGGCGGATCGTACGTCGTGAAGTGGCGAGGGCGGACGTACACCGACGGCGTCAGCGGCGCGAAGGCGACGACCGACAACGTCGTGGTGATGTCGGTCCACGACCACCCTGACGGCAACCGGGACGTGATCGGCTCACCGTCGGTGATGTCGGACACCGTCGGCACCGGCAAGGTGACGATCTACCGGGACGGTAAGCAGCTCACCGGCACCTGGAAGCGGACCTCGAGCTCGGGAGTGCTGACGTTCACCGACGCGAGCGGCCGGGACATCCCATTGAAGCCCGGCCGGACCTGGGTGCTGCTTCGCGGCTGACCCGCCCGCGGCCCCCGGTCACGCTCGTCTCAACAGATCTGGACTCGGCCGGGCCCCACTTCTTCCACAACGGTGCACGTCGTACCGTGCATGCCGGGTGCGAAGTGAACCTCTGGGGTGCGAAGTGCATCGGCGTCGGTTCCGTGGGGTGCGAAGTGGTCCGGCGGGGGCCCTCGTGTCATGACACCTCCTGCCGCCGCGGCCGGGCCGGCGTGTCACGACCTCAGCCGAACTCGACGGCGGTGCACAGCCAGTGCTCGCCCCAGACCTCCAGCCGCAGGGCGAGGGCGTACGAGCGACCGTTCAGCACCAGGTGGGCGCCGACCTCCGCGGCGTCGGGCCGCGGATACTGCACCCGGATCGAGCGCAGCACTGCCGGTCGGGATCTGGCCGCCGGCGCCGAGCGGCGGCGGTGGAAGGCGATCACCGCCTGCACCCGGTCGTCGACCCATCGGGTGAGCTGGCCGATAGGGCGGCGGCCGTGCAGGGTCTCGAAGATCGCGACCGCCAGGGTGGCGGCCCACTGCCGGGCGTCGGCGACCGGGACGATGTCGCCCGAGTCCTCTGCCGCGGGGTGTGCCGGCTCGGCCCGGAACGGACCGAACGGTAGCTCCGGCTGGGCGGCGGGATCGTCCGGCAGCAGTCGGAGACCGGTCGGCTGCTCCACCGGGCTGGGACGGCTGTCCAGCGCGGGGCGCAGGACGTACGTGGTCGGTTCGGGCTGTGGCTGCGCGGTCATCGGGGTCTCCTCGGGTCGGTCGCACGGGTGGTGCGACCAGCCTCGACCGGGATAGAGCGTCGTCAGGCTTCCGTCAGGCAATCTGTGGACAACTCTCGATGACCTGTGGATTTGCGAGTCTAAATCGATTAAGTTACGATGGACTCAATCGATTAAGAAGCCTCTCGACGCCGAGCGGCCCGATCCCACGAAGGGAGCATTTCCAATGATCATCGTCCCCTGGGCGACCCAACAGCCCACCCGCACCCTGGTGGCCTCGGCGCAGCCCGGCGCCCCGGTCGTCGATGACGAGCCGAACGCGCTCGCCTCACTGCTTCGCCGGCTGACCCGCCGGGCCTGACCCGCCTGATCAATCGGGCCTGATCCGCTCGATCGGCCCGCCCGGCGGAGCGTAGCCACGCTTCGAGTGTTCGGCGGGATGCGGATTGGATGCTCAGACGACCAGCGATGACTGGATCGAGTAGTGCGCCGAGCGATAGACGTGCCGGCCGAACTCGACGAAGCTGCCGGTGTCGTCGTACGCCACCCGTTCCGCGGTCAGACAGGCCGCGGGCGGCTCCTCGTCGAGCAGCCCGGCTTCCTCTTCGGTCATCAGTCGCGCGTTGATCCGTTGCTGCGCGATCTTGAGGTTCACTCCGCGAGCGCGGAGGCACTCGTACAGACCGTGGGTCTGCAGGTCCTCCGCAGTGATCTCGAAACGGCTGGGCAGATAGTTCGTGAGGATCGCCAGCGGCATGTCGTCGGCGAGCCGGAGCCGGCGGACCTTCACCAGTTCGGTATTGCCGAGATCCGCGTCGATCGCCTCGACCAGCTCGTCGGTGAGCTCGGCCCGGCCGAACTCCAGCAGCCGGGTGCCAGGCACCTTGCCGGCCTTGACGAGGTCATCGTTCAGGCTGGTCAGTCGTTCGTCGCGGCTGAACTTGGAGCGGACGACCTGGGTACCAACGCCGCGCTTGCGGACCAGCAGTCCCTTCTTGACCAGCTCCTGGATCGCCTGCCGGGCCGTCGGCCGGGACAGCCCGAGCCGGGTGGTGAGCGACAGCTCGTTCTCCAGCCGGTCGCCCGGCGCCAGCTCGCCGGAGGAGATGGCGTGCTCGATCGACTGGGCCAGCTGGTAGTACAACGGCACCGGTGAGTTGCGCTCGAGCCTGATGTCGAGCTCCTTGGCCACCACCGGCTCGCTCATCTCCGAAGCCTAACGCCGCCCGGCGAAAATTACACACATTAGTACAAGGGCTGCCAACCTCGTGGCCCCGCGTGCCGAGCGCGCACGCGCTCGCGGGCCACGCGGTGAGGCGAGGGTGGCCGACGAGCTCAGGCGGTGACCGGCGAGCCGACGTGCACCCAGCGGGACTCGCGAGCCGAGGCGAGCATGGCGTCCACCAGCTCGGCGGCGACCACGGCGTCGTCGATGCCTGCCCCGACCGGCACCCCGGTGGCGATCGACTCCAACAGCCGGCGCGCCTCGATCACCTTCAGGTCGTCGTAGCTCATCGCGATCCCACCGGCCGGCTGGAACGCCCCGAACTCCCCGGCCCCGAACTCGCCGGTACGGGGGCCGACGTACTCCGTGACATAGCTGGCGTCGGTGAAGTCCTGGCCGACGCAGAGCTGAAGCTCACCCATCCGCCGGAAGTCCCAGGCCAGCGCACCACGGTCGCCATGCACCTCGATGCCGTACGTGCACTGCTCGCCGACCGCCGTCCGGCACGACTCGAGCGTTCCGCGGGCCCCGCCGGCGAACCGGAGCAGGGCGGCCAGGTAGTCCTCGTTCTCCACGGGCCCGAGCTCGCCGCCACCGCGCGCATTGTGACCGGTCGCCACCCCGGCCGGCACCGGGCGCTCCGGAATGAAGATCGCCGTATCGGCCAGCAGTTCGTCGATCTCACCGACGACGTACCGGGCGAGGTCGATGCCGTGGCTGACCAGGTCGCCGGCCACCCCGGAGCCGGACCACTCGTTCTGATAGCGCCAGGTCAGCGCGCCGTCCGGATGGGCCGCGTAGTCGGCGAGCAGCCGGATCCGGACCTGGCGGATCGTCCCGAGTCGGCCGTCCGCGATCAGCGCCTTGGCCCGCTCGACCGCCGGCGCGTTGCGGTAGTTGAAGCCGGCCGCCGAATGAACACCTGCTTCTCGAACCGCGGTGGCGATGTCGCGTGTCTCGGCCGCCGACCGGCCTGCCGGCTTCTCGATCCAGAGGTGCTTCCCGCTCTGCGCCACCGCGACGCCGACCTCGCGGTGGATGAAGTTCGGGCCCGTCACGCTCACCACGTCGAGATCGTCGCGCGCGACCAGCTCGCGCCAGTCCGCGTGCACGTCGGAGAACCCGTACGCCGCCACGGCCGCCGCCAGCCGGGAGTCTGCCGCGTTGTCGGCGACCGCGACCAGCTCGGGCCGCACGGAGCCGCCGGAGGCGGGGAGCGACGGATAGTGCTGCGCAACGCGGAGGTAGGCCCGGGCGTGGACCTGACCCATCCAACCGAAGCCGACGATGCCGACGCGGAGCGGCCGGGACGCGAGGGAGGGGGTGGAGCTGGCAGTCATGGCATGACCTCGCCTTGTTGCAGTGACTTTGTCCTGACAAAACTAGCAAGGTCAGGGCGAGAACAGCAACAGCAGACCTGAGCAGGTGTAGAACACCATCACCGCGAGCATCGGCACCTGGGCGACCAGCGCGTGCCGCGGCTCGACCAGCTGCAGCGACTTCTCATGCGCGGCGACGATGCCGATCAGGTGACCGCCGACGATCGCTGTCACCTGGACCACCGCGATCGCCGTCGGATGGTTGAAGATCGTCTGGTTCACCCCCATCCCTGCGGAACCGAACACGTTCCAGCCGAGTCCCATCGGGTCGGACCAGTCGATCGCGGTCCGCTGGCCCTCGACGACCAGCAGGGTGAAGTAGTGAGCGATCGCGTATCCGATCACGATCGGCACCACCGAGCCGGCCATCAGCCGTGGGAACCCGGCCGGCCTCAGTTCCGAGTCCCGCCGGTAGCGGTACATCCAGAGCGATGCCAGCGAGAACGTCACCAGCACGATCGCGATCATGGTCACCAGCCCGCCGGTGCCCCAGACCAGCGGGCTGACGCTGGAGTTCTGCACGGTCTGGATCCAGTGGATGTTGTTGGTGAAGCTGTCGTACGCCGTCGAGCCGAGCAGGGTCGCGACCACCGCGGCCGAGCCCGGCGGTGGGTCCCAGGCGGTCAGCCCGGCGAGCGGGTGGACCAGTCGCAGCCGGCCGTTGCGATCGGCCGGGACCCGGCGCCAGGGCGAGGTCTGGGCGACCGTGGTCGCATAGACCTCGAACGGGTCCGCCGCTCCGATCCAGCGGTCCCCGAACAGCACCGCGCCGATGATCAACGCGACCAGCCAGACCAGCGCCCAGACCCGGAGCACGGCGAGCGTCGTCCGGTCCGGCTCGATCAGCTCCAGCCAGGCGAACCCGAACAGCCCCACCGTCGCCGGCCACACCCCGACCCGACCGCCGAGCTCGAACAGGCCGTCGGCGCGGTCGATCCGGGCGATCGCGGCCAGCCCGCGATGGATGGTCCGGACGGGGTTCAGCACCCGCCAGAACGGTCCGAGCAGGATGGACAACGGGACCAGCCCGACCCACATCCAGACGTACACGAAGCCGAAGGCCGGGTTGGTCAGTTGGTCCTGGCCCGCGAACAGGCCGAGTCCGGCCCAGACGAAGGCCGCCAGCATGAGCGCCCGCAGCGTCCAGCGGAAGGCCGGCGCATCGACCAGCCGGGTCAGGCCCGCGAGCGTACGTCCGCCGGGCGCGAGGAACCTCGGCTGCCGCCAGGCGAAGAACAAGATCACGAAGGACAGCACGAGCGCCGCCGCGGCGCCGATCACCACGAACGAGAACGGCAGCGGCAGGTCGTGCCGGGTGCCGATCCCGTGCAGGGGTATCAGCTGGATCATCGAGTATTTCTCAACGCACGTTGAGGATCGCGATGACCTTGTTCAGGTGGTGCGACTCGATCTCGAAGCTGCCGGTGTCGGCAGCGACGAAGCTGCCGGTGGCCGGCTGGCCGGCCTTCACCTCGAGCTCGTATCCGTCGCCGGCGGTATGGGCGTGGATCTCGTCGTCTTGATCACTGGTCACATTCAGCGTCACCATGGTGCCCTGGGTGACGTCGATCGCCTCCGCATTGGGGGTGATCTTGCCGTCGGCGATGGTGATGTCGATGGTCAGCGCCTTGCCGCTCTGGGATGCCGACGAACTCGCGGAAGCCGCCGGCGCGCTCGGTGAGACCGACGGCGAGCTCGGGGCGGGCGTACATCCGGCGGCCAGGCCGGCCACCATCAGGGCGCCTGCGGCCAACAGCGGGCCGAGGCCGAGGCCGCGGCCGTCATGCGATCGCGCACGGGGCGGACGAGACTGCCTGGTCACGGCTGACTACCTTCGAGATCGGGGTACACGGTCGGGCGGGACGTTCGGCCTCCACCGTATCCACCGGCGGACGTCCGGGTCCGGCACTGACCACGAACGAGCGAGCGCTGCGGTTCCCACGGATGATCCAGGTCGCGCGGCCGGTAGTACCGTGGCCTGGTTCGAGCAGGCGGTTCGCAGACAGGACGAGGCGACGGAGGGGAGACGGTCGGTGCCACTACGGCTGAGTCCCCTCGAGGTCTCGATGCTGGTGCTGGACACCGCACACACTCCCGGGCCATGTCGGCACGATCGAGGTCCTCGAGCCCGGCCCGGACGGCTTCGACTACGAGCGGCTGATCGCGCTGGTCAGGCAACGGATCGAGTTCGTCCCGCGTTATCGGCAACGGATCCGCGAGGTGCCCGGCCGGCTGGCCGCCCCCATCTGGGTCGACGACGAGAACTTCGACCTCACCTTCCACGTCCGGCAGTCCGCGCTACCCCGACCCGGTACGTTCGCCCAGCTCCGGGAGTTCGTCGGCCGGGTGCTGGCCCGTCGGCTCGACCGGTCCAGGCCGCTGTGGGAGATGTATCTCGTCGAGGGGCTCGAGGGCGGCCGGTTCGCGTTGGTCACCAAGTCCCATCTCTGCCTGGTCGACGGGGTCGACACGGTTGACATCGGGCAGGTGCTGCTGGATAGCGAGCCGGAGCCACCGAGTCGTGAGCGCGACGAGTCGACCTGGCGGCCGCTCGCCGAGCCGTCCGACCTGGAGCTGGTCGCCGGCGCGTTGCTGGAGAGTGCCCAGGATCCGGTCCGGGCGGCGCAAAACGCCCGGGGCGTGCTGATGGGCGCGCTCGGGGTGGCGGTCGCGGTCGGCGATGCGGTGGGTGGCTTCGGCGCGGCCGTGGGAGGACTGGCCGCCGACGCGCTGCGCGGCACCCGGCCGCCGTCCGGGTCGCCGCTCACCGGGATGCTGTCCGAGCAGCGCCGGGTGGCGACCATGTGCGTACCGCTGGCCGAACTCAAGGCGGTCCGCAGCGAGCACAGCCACACGATCAACGACGTGGTGCTGGCGATGATCACCGGTGGGCTGCGGAACTGGCTGCTCACCCGGGGCGAGTCGCTGAGCAACGGCGCCACGGTGACCGCGCTGGTGCCGATGAGCGTGACCGAGGACGAGGGCGTACCGACCTCGCTCGGCAGCTCGGTCACCCCGCACCTGCAGGTGCTGCCGATCGGCGAGCCGAGTGCCCTGATGCGGCTGCACCAGGTCGCGTTCGGCACCCAGGCCCACCGGGAGAGCGGCCGCGCCGTCGGCGCCAGATCGATCGCTGATATCGCGGGCTTTGCGCCCACCACGCTGCACGCGCTCGGCGTCCGGGTGGCTGCCGAGGTGGTCCGCAAACAGCACGACGTGGTGATCACGAACGTGCCCGGGCCACAGCTGCCGATGTATGCGGCCGGGTCTCGGCTGATCAGCAGCTTCCCGGTGCTGCCGCTGGCGTCCGGCCATCTGCTGGCGATCGGGGTGACTTCGTACGACGGCGACGTCTGCATCGGTATCAACGCCGATCGGGACGGGGTCGGCGATCTCGACGTTCTGGTCCAGTGCCTCGATGACGCGCTGGAGGAGCTGCTGGACACCACGGTCCGCGGCGCGGCGCTGCGGCAGCCCACCCGGAAGGCGTCGGCGGCGGCGAAGAACGCCGCGGCGCGTAAGGCGGCGCAGCGCGAGCGGGAGGCCGCCGAGCGGCCTACCGGACAGAAGCGGGCCGCCGTCCGCAAGCTCGCCAGCACAGCCGGCACGCTCGGGGCGGCCACTCTGCGACCGGCCGGCAAGCGGCCGGCAAAGAAGGCGTCACCGCAGCCCCAGCCCGAGCCCCCGGCGGCGCCGGCGGAGAAGGCGCCGGCTGAGAAGGCGGCCGGCGAAGAAGGCGCGCGGCGAAGAAGGCGCCGGCGAAGAAGACCGTAACGGCGGCGCCCGCGAGGAAAACCACCACCAGGAAGACGGCCGCCAAGACAACGCCTGCCAAGAAGACGGCTCCGCCACGGGCGGAGGGCTGAGCGCATCGTGGTGATGGCGTACGTTCCGCTCGACCGTCAACGCGCCCGGTCCCTGCGCGACTCCGGCACGCTCCCGGGTCCGGTGGCAGCGCACGCGGTGACCCCGGCCCTGCTGCGGGCCCACGACCTGACGGCGAGCGATGAGGATGCGGAATACACCGCACTGGCGTACGCCGGGGTGTCCGCGCTGCTGACCGGCTCCGATCCGCTCCGGTTGGTGCTGGCGGCGGACGTCGATGCCGACTGACTCGGACGACCCGTTCGGCCGGGTCGACCTCGTCGGACTCGGCTGGACTCAGGTGGTCTCGCTCTTCGCAGACGAGGCGGGAAGTTCCGGTCGGATCGCCGAAGCCCGGGAGCGCGCGATGGCTGCGGACCTGGAGACAGTCGTCGACGACGTACGGGTCGAATCGCTGCTGGACGCCAGCGACCTGCTCTGGTTTTCGCCCGACGAGTTGGACCGGCTGCCCCGGGCCTGAGGTCGCACCGTCAGGTAGGTGTGATCGAACGTGTCGGTGTGATCGGGCGTGTCGGTGCGATCAGGCACACTTACACCATGCCGCGATCAATCTGGAAGGGCGCGATCTCCTTCGGCCTGGTCACCATCCCGGTGAAACTCTTCTCGGCGACCGAGGAGAAGGACATCAGTTTCCGCCAGGTGCACCCCGAAGACGGTGGCCGGATCAAATACAAACGGGTCTGTGAGAAGTGTGGCAAGGAGATCCCGTTCGCCGAGATCGCCAAGGGCTACGAGCTGCCGGACGGTCGGATGGTGATCTTGGAGAAGGAGGACTTCGACAACCTCCCGCTGACCACCACCAAAGCGGTCGAGGTGGTCCAGTTCGTCGAGGAGGACGAGGTCGACCCGACGTACTTCGACAAGACCTACTTCCTGGAGGCCGAGGGTCCGGGGGCCAAACCGTACGTCCTGCTTCGCGACGCCCTGATCAAGTCCGGCCGGGCTGCGGTCGTGAAGGTGGCGCTGCGTTCGCGGGAGTCGCTGGCCCTCGTCCGGCCGAAGGACGGCGTGCTCCTGATGCACACCATGCTCTGGCCCGATGAGCTGCGCGACGGGTCGTTCGCGGCGCCGCCGGAGAACGTCACCGTCTCCGACGCCGAGGTGACGATGGCGCAGTCATTCATCGAGGCGCTGGCCGGCGACTTCCATCCCGAAGAGTTCACCGACGCGTACCGCGATGCGCTCGATGCCGTCGTCCGATCCAAGGCCGATGGCATCCCGCTGGCCGAGGAGACCGAGGAGGCGCCGAAGGAGGCCGAGGTCGTCGACCTGGTCGCCGCCCTCCGCGCTTCTGTCGAGGCCGCGAAGAAGCGCCGCGAGGAGGCCGAGAAGGCCAAGGCGGTGTAGCCGACGGGCAGAGCGCGTCGGAGGTGAGGCCGTTCGGCGGATCACAGCCTGCGTGGCCTGGTCGTTCCGACGAGCACCCCTTGCCTCTCCACTTCGCACGCCCAGGGCGGCGACGCAACTGACCCGACTCGAACCCGCAGTACCCCTTGACGGCTTCGGCGATCAGGTCTTGGACCTCGGCAAGCATGTTCGGCTGGCGAGTTCACAGGTCAGCGAAGGCCCAGCCTTCGATCGTGGTCGCCGGCGCGGTCGTTGTTCTTGCCCGCCGGTTGTGCGGCTGGGTCGTCGGACTCGGGCGCAGCGCCCGGCCGGCTCGATGGGTCGATGTTCGGCTCGCTTTGGTCGTGCTCGACTGCCGCATCTGGGGCTGAAGAGCCCTCGCTCATGTCCGCCTCATACCCACCTTCCGCTGGTCTTGGACGAATCCCTCAACCGTCTGGGTCAATCAAGCTGATGCACTGCGATGTCGCCCTGGTTCAGCTGATTGATCAGGTGGAGCAGGTCCAGGTTGCCGGAGTCACCGTCCACGGTTTGTCCAGCGGTGGTGACGATTATTTCGCAGATGTTGCGGACTTTACGGTGGTGTGGGAGGACCAGCGCCGGAGTACCTCGAAGGCGGCGTCCGGCCCGATCTGGTAGCGGCTCATCGGGATTCCCTTGGATGGCTCGATCATCGGTCGACTCGCCAAGCGAGTGCGGAGGCCTTCGAGCTCGGCAACCAGTTGTTGGGAGGGAACGCCGACCGTCCATCGGATGCCGACCTAGCCCGATGGTCGCACCGACCGGATGGCAGAGGTGTTTGGACAACAAAACTTTACGTTGTCAGCTCAGCGCTGCTGCTCATTGCAGTCAGCACTCGCTGCCACCAGGTCTTCTCGGGACTGATCAACCCGTCTGGTCCCAAACTCCCGATGGCTCGCTCTGTATCGCGCCCTGTGGTGCTTCTTTCTGGGCGTGTCTAGGCATTTCCTCCACGCTGCTCGACACGACCCGCGATCACGGAAAGCGGGCCGTGCTGGAGTCCGACGACGGCCGCAGCATCGGCGCGATGCTGAGTGACGTCACCGCCAATGTGTCCACGTTGATGCAGCAAGAGCTGGCTTTGGCCAAGGCCGAGGCGCGGCAGTCCGCGACCCGGGCAGGCAAGGGCGTCGGAATGTTCGCCGGCGCCGGAGTGGCCGGGCTGTTGTTCCTGGTCTTCCTGTCCGTCAGCGCGTGGTGGGGGCTGGGTCAGTTCGTCGGCAACCAGTGGTCCGGGCTGATCGTGGCCGTCATCTGGGCCGTCGTCGCCGCTGTCCTGGTTTTGGTGGGCAAGAAGGAACTCGACCGGATCCGCGGCCTGGACCGGACCACCGAGACATTGAGCAAGATTCCGAACGCCGTGAAAGGCCACGAAGAGGAGAACCGATGACCACCAGCAACGACCCGGATCAGATCCGCGCCGACATCGAACGGACCCGCGCCGAACTGAGCGACAACGTCGACGCACTGACCGACACCGCGAATCCGAAGAACATCGCCAACCGGCAGGTCGACAAGGTCAAGGACGCCGCCCGCGGTGTCCGGGACAAGGTGATGGGCTCCCCGGACGACCCCTACGACACCGGCACGCGTCGGCGATGCGCGGACTGCCGTCCAGGACCGGGCCTCCGCGGTCGGGACGCCGTGTCGAACGCGCCCGGCCAGCTCAAGCAGAAGGCCAGGGGCAACCCGTTGGCGGCCGGTCTGATCGCCTTCGGCGCCGGACTGTTGGTCTCCTCACTGATCCCGTCGTCGCAGCGGGAGCAGCAGGCGGTCTCGCAGCTCCAGCAGAACCTGGAGCCGTTGAAGGAGAAGGCCGTCGACGCAGCCAAGGAGATCGCCGGCAACCTCCAAGAGCCGGCCCAGCAGGCGGCCGAGCAGGTCAAGGCCACCGCGACCGACGCCGTCCAGAACGTCAAGGACGAAGGCGTCGCCGGCGAAGGACCAGGTCCAAGACCAAGCACAGCAGGCCAAGGACACCGTGCAGGCCGAGCACGCACGCAGCTAACACCCGACCGCGCGTGAAGCGCGGCGGACCGAAACAGATGACGAGGAGCCAGCCGATGGCATCGACGCACCGCCCGGGTACCCGTACCGACACCGATCGGGTGCCCGGCGGTGACGCCGATAAACCGACCGACATCCCAGCCAAGGGCTGGCTCCAAGTCGTCAAACGCGGCTGGAAGGAATCCGGCGCCGACCAGGTGCCGCTGCTGGGGGCCGGGGTGGCCTTCTACGCCTTCCTCGCCCTGTTCCCGGCGCTGATCGCGGTGGTGTCGCTGTACGGGTTGTTCGCCGACCCGGCCGCGATCGCCGCACCAGATCGGCTCCATGACCTCCGCGCTGCCGCAGCAGGCGCAGACTCTCATCACCGATCAGGTCACCACCTAGACCACCCGCGGCCGTGCCACTCTCGGGATCGGCCTCATCCTCGTCAGTGCTGCTGGCGCTGTGGAGCGCCTCCAGCGGGGTCAGCAACCTGCTGACGGCCATCAACATCGCCTACGACGAAGACGAGGACCGCGGCTTCGTCAAGAAGCGGCTGCTCGCCCTCGCCGTCACCGTCGCCGCGATCGTGTTCATGGTGATCATGCTCGGGCTGGTCGCCGTCGTCCCGCCGCTGCTGGACCATCTGGTCGGCGACGGCCCGCTGCGTTGGATTCTGCAGATCGGCCGCTGGCTGCTGCTCGTCATCCTCGTCACCGGCGCACTGGCCGTCCTCTACCGACTGGCACCCGACCGGGCCGCCCCCAAGATGCGGTGGGTATCCGTCGGCGCCGTCGTCGCCACCATCGTGTGGCTGGTTGCCTCGATCGGCTTCTCGCTGTACGTGTCGACCTTCGGCAACTACGCCAAGACCTACGGCGCCTTCGCCGGCATCGTCGTCACGCTGCTCTGGCTGTGGATCACCGCCTACGCCATCCTGCTCGGTGCAGAGATCAACGCCGAAGCCGAGCAACAAACCGTCACCGACACCACCAAAGGCCCAGACCGGCCCCGCGGTCAACGCCACGCCGTCAAAGCAGACTCCGCCCCCGGCGACGAAGCCGACCTCGAACCAGCCAACGCCTGACCAGCCGAGCCTCGGCCATCACCCGGTCCGCCGAGCGCGTCGAAGCTCACTCACCTGAATGACGGTCCTGATCGGGGGTACTACCGAAGCAACAACCGAAAGGACGAGGCCGGCGATGGCTCGAGAATGTGGGCTCGCCGACCAGAACACCGTCCTGGACCGACTCGAAACACCGCTTCCCCACGAGTTGCCGCCCGTCGCACCAGAAAGATCAACATGGCCTCGACGTCAGATACCCGAACAGCCGCACCAGCTCGCATCATCGCGGCGACCATCGCGATGACGCTGCTGCTCAGTGCCGCGACATACAGGCTGGGCCGATGAAGGCGCTCACCTGGCAGGGCAAGGAGACAGTTCGCGTCGAGGAGGTTCCAGACCCGCGCATCGAGCAGCCGACCGACGCGGTGATCAAGGTGACGTCGGCGGCCATCTGTGGATCGGATCTGCACCTCTACTCGGTGCTGGGACCCTTTCTGGCCAAGGGAGACGTGCTGGGCCACGAGGCGATGGGTGTGGTCCAGGAGGTGGGAAGCGGCGTTGCGAACCTGTCGGTCGGCGACCGTGTCGTTGTGCCGTTCAACATCTCGTGCGGGACCTGTTGGATGTGCAGCCGCGGCCTGTACGCCCAGTGTGAGACCACTCAGGTCCGTTCGCAGGGCAGTGGGGCGGCCTTGTTCGGTTATACGTCACTGTACGGGTCGGTGCCCGGCGGACAGGCCGAGTTCCTGCGGGTTCCACAGGCCCAGTTCGGCCCGATCAAGGTGCCGGACGACGTCGCCGACGAGCGGGTGTTGTATCTGTCCGACATCTTGCCGACCGCCTGGCAGGGTGTGGTCTACGCGGGCCTCGATCCCGACGGCGGCGAGACCCTGGTCGTGCTGGGGCTCGGTCCGGTTGGCCAGCTCGCCACCCGGATCGCGAAGCTGCAGGGCCAGCGGGTGATCGGCGTGGACCTCGTGCCGGAGCGGCTGGAGCTCGCCCGGTCGTACGGGATCGAGACCCTCGACCTGTCCCAGGTGGATGATGCCGCCGCCGCCCTCGTCGAGCTGACCGATGGGCGTGGGCCTGATGCGGTCCTCGAGGCGGTGGGCATGGAGGCGCACGGCTCGCCGGTCGAGTCGACCGCGATCAGGGCCGTCGGGCTGCTGCCGGATCGGCTGGCGGCACCATTGATCAAGTCGGTCGGGATCGATCGGATGGCTGCGCTCGACACGGCGTTCCGGGCGGTGCGGCGCGGCGGCGTGGTCTCGATCAGCGGGGTGTACGGCGGCCAGGCCGATCCGCTGCCGATGATGAGTCTGTTCGACAAAGGCGTGACACTGCGGATGGGTCAGTGTCACGTGAAGCGATGGATCGACGATATCTGGCCGGTCCTGATGTCCGACGGCGATCCGCTCGGCGTGGAGACGTTGGCCACTCATCGGCCGCCGTTGAGCGAGGCCGCCGAGGCGTACGCCATGTTCCAGGCCAAGGCGGACGGCTGCGTCAAGGTCGTGCTCAAACCGTGACCGATGCCGCCGCACCGCTCGCCCTGCTGGCGGGCGCCTCACGCGGGCTCGGACTGGCACTGGCGCACGAACTCGGCTCCCGGGGCTATCGACTGGCCATCTGTGCACGTGATGAGCGGGAACTTGATCGCGCCGCCGATGACCTTCGGCGCCGCGGCCATCAGGTCCATACCGAGGTGGTCGATGTCGCCGACCGCGACGGCGTGACCCGCTGGGTGAGCGATGTCGAGGAGGAGGTCGGTGCCATCGAGGTGATGATCTGTGTGGCCGGCATCATCCAGGTCGGCCCGTTGGACGATCTCGACCGGTCACTGTTCGGCGAGGCGATCGACGTCATGCTCTGGGGGCCGGTGAACACCGCGCTGGCGGTGCTGCCGGCCATGCGGCGACGCGGTCGCGGTCGGATCGGGATCATCACCTCTGTGGGTGGCCTACTCGCTGCCCCGCACCTGTTGCCCTACTCGACGGCCAAGTTCGGCGCGGTCGGCTTCAGCCGCGGGCTGCGCTCGGAGCTGGTCGGGACCGGAGTCAGCGTCACCACGGTGGCCCCTGGCCTGATGCGGACCGGATCTCATCAGCGGGCGAGCTTCGTCGGCGACCATGGGCGGGAGTACGCGTGGTTCGCCGCGGCGGCATCGCTACCGCTGCTCTCCATGGACGCGGATCGCGCCGCCCGACGGATCGTCGAGGCGGTCCTGCGAGGCCGGGCCAATCTGCTGCTCACGCCGCTGGCTCAGATCGCATCCCGGTTTGCGGTGCTGGCACCCAATCTGACGGCAGCACTGCTGGCACTGACGGTCCGGCTGCTGCCGAGGTCCGTCGGCGCGATCGAGGGTGCCCGCCCGGTGGAGGGTCGGGCCGCCCGAGAGCGGCTGTCACCCAGGTCACGGACAGTGCTGGACAAGATCACGACCCCGGGTGACCGGGCCGCACGACGGTTTCTGCAGTGAGCGGCCGGACTGCCCAGGTTGCGCGATGATCGGCTACTACGTCCACCACCACGGTTCCGGACATCTGCATCGTGCTCTGGCGATCAACCGGGTGGCGCGGGTCGAGATGACCGGATTGTCCAGTCTGCCCCGACCGTCGGGCTGGACCGGGGACTGGCTCCGGCTTCCTCTTGACGTGGACAGAGTCGACGGCATCCATGCCGCAGTCGACTGGGACATCACCGCGAACGGCCGTCTGCACTATGTCCCGTTGGCCTCGAACGGTCTGCGCCGACGGATGTCCATGATCAGCGGGTGGATCGATCGGGAGCAGCCGGGCGCTGTGGTGGTCGACGTGTCGGTCGAGGTTGCGTTGGCCGTCCGGCTCCACGGCATCCCGGTGCTGGTCGTTGCTCAGCCGGGGCATCGCGGCGACCCGGCGCACCGGCTCGGGTACGACGTCGCGAGCGGCGTCATCGCCTTGTGGCCACGTCGGTGCGGTGAACTCTGGGATGCTGCCGGTGACGACCTTGCCAAGACCCATTTCGTGGGCGCGCTCAGCCGATACTCGCCCCCGCGCCAGCGACCCGCGACGGAAGGCGGCGCGTCGTGGTCCTGAACGGTACCGGTGGCCGGGGTGTCGATCCGGCAGGCGTCGAGCGGGCTCGCTCCGCGACCCCTGGATGGGAATGGGTCGTTCTCGACCGGGCGCACGGCACCTGGGTGCTCTCCTCGTCGGTCTGGGCCGAGCCTTTCGGGCTGTCTCTGGTCGAGGCGATGTCGTGCGGCACGCCGGTGGCGGCGTTCGCAACGGGCGCCGCGGCCGAGATCGTGAGCATCCGGGCAGGAGCATTGGCCACTGAGGAAACCGCGGAGGCACTAACTATCGCTATCCACACTGCCCGCCGATGCGACCGCGGACAAGTGCGCGCCCAAGCCGAATCGTTCGATGCCTCGACCATGATCGATCGCTACGAGGCTCTGATGGCCAGCATGATCGACACGCCACCGGAGTCCCGCCTCCGCAGATGGAAGAGACCGGTGACGGCATGACCGGTATTCCAACCGGACACGGGCGGTTTCGGCGCGCCGGCAACGAGTACGGACGATCCGCACGGTGGAAGGGAGATCGACAGATGTTGAACGATCCCGCAGTGCTCCGCGTGGTGACACCGTCCGGGCTGCCGGTGGAGGCGTGGCGGCCGTTGATCGAGGCCGCGCCCGAGGTGTCGATCCGCGAGCTGGCCCAACGGCTCGGGGCGGTCGACAACACGTCGTTGATCGTCTTCTCCGCCCATCCCGACGACGAGACGATCGGCTGCGGCCGGCTGATCGCGCAGTGGGTCGAACAGATCGGCCCGTGCGCCGCGGTCCTGGCCACCCTGGGCGAGGCCTGTGTCGATCACGTCACGGACCGCCCGGAAGGTCTCGCCGGTCGTCGGTTGCAGGAGTGGCGATCGGCCACCCACCGGCTCGGCGTGACCCAGTCGACGGTGCTCGACCTCGCCGACGGCCGGCTCGGCAAGGACCGTCACAGCTTGCGGAAGAGGATCGATGTCGTGCTCGGTCAGATCGAGGGGACCGGTCCACCGCCGGTCCTCGTCGCACCGTACGCGCGCGATCCGCATCCCGATCATCGTGCGGTCGGCAGCGTCGTCGCGCGGGCCGGCCGCCGACGCCGCTGGCCCGTCCTGCACTATCCGATCTGGATGACCTACTGGACCGACCCCACCCGCTTCACCGACTCCCTGCTCCGGGTCCGCGCGACCACGCTCGCGGATCAGACGTACGGCGAGGCCGTGGCCTGCTTCACGAGTCAGCTCGAGCCGCTCGGTCCCGACCTGACCCCGGTCGTTCCGGGGGAGATGCTCGCCCACCACACCGGCCAGCTCCTCGTCTCCGGCGCAGCCCGGTGAGCGGGCCGCCGGACTTCGAGGCGCTCTATCGGAACGATCCCGACCCGTGGCAGGTGGCAACCAACTGGTACGAACAGCGCAAGATCGACATCGTGCTGGCCTGCCTGAGTCGACCTCGATATGACTTCGCCTGGGATCCCGCCTGCGGCACCGGCCATCTGGCCCTTCGGCTGGCCGCCCGGGCCGATCTGGTCTGGGCCGGGGATGCCTCCGCGACCGCGACCTCCCTGACCAGGAAGCGATGTGCGAGCTTGTCCAATGTCATCGTCCGGGAACACACGCTGCCGGACCCGCCTCCCTCCGATCTTCGCGACCGGCCAGATCTGATCGTGCTGAGCGAGGTCTTCTACTACCTCGACGACGCGTTGCGGCGCCAGACGCTGGAGATGATCGACCGGCAGTCCGCGCCTCACGGCGAACTGATCTCCGTGCACTGGCGCCATGCCCCGCACGACGCCTGGCTCAGCGGAGCCGGAGCCCAGGCCGAGATCGTCGGGCAGCTCACGCAGCTCGGCTGGTCGCATCTTGTCCGCCACCGCGACGCCGAGTTCTCCCTCGACCTGCTGAGCCGCTCCGGCGGCGTCGGGTGACCGGGCCGCACCCGACCGAGCCCGTCGGTACCGCAGCACTGTCGATCATCACCCCACTACCGGCCGCGCACCACCTGCCGCCGCAGTATGACCGCCACCACCCGACGACCGAGGCGCAGCGCAGCATCCTGACCGCGCTGACCGCCGCGATCGACTGGCCGGAACGAACCTGGACCGATCTCGTGGATCGGCTGCTCGCGCTCGGTCGCACCGACATCCCCGTGTCCAGGCTGGCCGAAGGCCATATCGACGCGCTGCGCATCCTGGCTCAGGCGGGGACGAGGCCCCGGCCACGATCCGCCGGACCCGATCCCGCGCTGTACGGGGTCTGGGCCTCACGTTCGATGCGGAGCGGAGTCTCGGGCCAGCAGTGTGCCGATGGACGCCTTCGCCTCGACGGCACGATCAGATTCGCCTCCGGCGCCGGACTGCTGGACCGGGCTCTGGTGCCGGTGTGGACAGACGCCGAGCATCACCTGCTGATCGATCTGCCGACCGACGGGCTGCCGGTCGACGCGTCGGTGTGGCGGACGGGCGCGATGGCGGCCAGCCGGACGTACGAGCTGGCGATCAACGACGTCATCGTCCAACCCGACCAGATCGTCGGCCCGCTCGACTTCTATCTCCACCGGCCCGGCTTCTTTCCCGGCGGGGTCGGCGTCGCGGCCTGCTGGACCGGCGGCGCGGCCCGCATCGTCGACCTGCTCCGCTCCAGACACCCCACCATGACGTCGGCCCAGCAGCGAAGACTCGGCACCATTCGTACCGACCTCGTCTGCGCTACGGCGGCGGTGCGGCTGGCCGCCGAGCACCTCGACACGCGATCTGCCGGCGAACCGGTCGACTGGCAGAGCCTGGCGACCGAGGCACGCGCGTGCGCGGCCGCCGCCATTCGCCGGATCATCACCGAGGCGCGGCTGCTGACCGGGCCGGCCGGAGTAGCGATGGACGACGAGCTCGCGCACGCGCTACCCGACCTCGAGCTGTACGTCCTCCAGCAGAACGCCGACGCCGACGCCACGCTCCTCGGCGACCCCGAACGGATCCCGTGAGTACAGCCGTCCTGGTGGCGATCCCGGCCCACGACGAGGCCGAAAGCATCGCCGGATGTCTCCGATCCGTGATCGACAGCCTCCAGGCCGCCATCGGCAGCGGGACGATACGGCGGGCCAGGATCGCGGTCGCCGCCCACCGCTGTTCCGATGACACGGCCGGCATCGCCCGAGACGTGCTAGCGGACGCAGGCGTCGAGCACCTGGTCCGAGTCGTCGATCGACACTCCGGAGTCGGCCTCGTCCGAACCGGGCTCGTCCTCCAGGCGCTGGCTGCCGGGCGGCAGATGGACCCCCATCACACCTGGATCTTCTCCACCGATGCCGACACGGTCGTACCCCAGGACTGGGTCGTCAACACCCTGACCATCGCCACCGCCACCGGCGCCGACCTGGTCGCCGGACTGGCCGACCTGGACGACTGGACGGCCCCGGCCGCAGCGCGGACCGCATACGCCGAACTGATCGAATCGGGAATCGTCAGCAACGGCCGACACTCCCATATCTATGCAGCCAACCTGGCCGTCCGCGCCGACCGGTTTCTCCAGGTCGGCGGTTTCCCGGATCGCCTGCACGGTGAGGAACACGGTCTGCTCGACGCCGTCCAACGCTCCGGGGGACTCACGGTCCAAACCACCGCGTCCCGGGTCCGCACCTCCGCCCGAATGCCCGGACGCGCCGAACACGGCCTCGGCGCACTGCTCGGCCGGCTTGCCGCAGCCCAGCCCGGCGCCTACGGACTCCGGGCGGCCGGCCGTCCTGAGCCCTGACGCCGGCCGGCCGGGGTCAGCCTCCGACGAGAGGTTTCTGCGTTCAACCCAGTACCCACTCCAAGCGATCGTGGTTCTCGGCGATCCCGGCCCACCGGGCGGATCATGCTGCAATGGTCATCCGCCGGCCAGCGGCCGCCAGACATAGTGCATCGGTGCGCCTGTCGCCGGGATGATCAGGTCGTCGCCGCGAGCGAAGCCGTGCCGCAGATAGAACTCGACAGCCGTCGGGCGGGCGGTCGCCCAGACCAGATCGGCGTTCCGGGCCCGCAGCTCGGCGATCAATGCCTCCAGCAGTCATCTGTCCGTAGCCGCGGCCACGGTACGCGGCGTCGATCGCCATCGAGTGCAGGTGGAACGGCCGTTCAGCCGCGCGGCTCGGCATCTGCTGGCCCGGCAGCTGCTGAGCGGTCACACTCACACAGCCGATCACCCGCTCCCCGTCGACCAGGGCGAGATGGTCGGCCGTCGCGTCGTGTGGCCAGATCACGGGCCTGCCCGGATGACCCGGGGTGAGCGCGGCGTCGCGCAGCTCCAGCAGCTCGGTAAGCCGGGCGCGACGGATCTCCACCACCACCCGAGGATCGCAGGCTGAGCTCGACGCGGTCGATCGGACGGCGTACGGAAGCCGCCGCGGACCGTGCCTGAGGCCGGCTGCAGAGTCTCTCGGCAGGGTCGCGGAGGACTCAACCATCGTTCGGTGCCATCGAGTCGACCACCGGATCGTGCTCGGGCCTCGCCCGGGCGGACGCTGAGCGCGGCGATAGCCTCGAGGCGTGGACGCGATCACCGACGTACCCTCACCGCGCAACGAACCGATCCTGAGCTACGCGCAGGGGAGTCCGGAGCGGGCGGAGATCGAGACCCGATTGGCGGAGCTGTCGGGTGCCGATCCGATGGAGCTGACCTCCGCGATCGGCGGTGATCGGCGCCCTGCCGGCGGGGAGCAGTTCGAGGTCACCATGCCGAGCGACCATGGGCACGTGCTCGGGGTTGCTCGGCATGCCAGCCAGGCTGATGCGGCCGAGGCGATCGAGGCCGCGACGGATGCGGCCCACGACTGGGCGGCGACCAGCTTCGACGACCGGGCCGGCGTGTTCCTCCGAGCGGCCGAGCTGCTCGCCGGGCCGTGGCGGGCCACCCTGAACGCGGCGACGATGCTGGGCCAGGGCAAGACCGTGCAGCAGGCCGAGATCGACTCGGCCTGCGAGTTGATCGACTTCTGGCGGTTCAACGTCGGCTTCGCCCGGCAGATCCTGGCCGACCAGCCGATCTCGTCGCCCGGCGTCTGGAACCGGACCGACTACCGGCCGCTGGATGGCTTCGTCTACGCGATCACCCCGTTCAACTTCACCGCCATCGCCGGGAATCTGCCGACCGCGCCCGCGCTGATGGGCAACACGGTGATCTGGAAGCCGAGCCCGACCCAGCAGCTCGCCGCGCAGGTGACCATGGATCTGCTGGAGGCGGCCGGCCTACCGCCTGGTGTGATCAACATGCTCCCCGGCGACGGGATCGCGGTCTCGGAGGTGGCCCTGTCCGACCCCCGGCTGGCCGGTATCCATTTCACCGGGTCGACCGCGACGTTCCAGCGGCTGTGGGGGACCGTCGGCCACAACCTGGCGACGTACCGCAGCTATCCGCGGGTGGTCGGCGAAACCGGCGGCAAGGACTTCGTGGTGGTGCACCCGAGTGCGGATCCGGCCGTCACTATCACCGCGCTGGTTCGCGGCGCGTTCGAGTACTCCGGACAGAAGTGCTCGGCGGCCTCCCGGACGTACGTCGCGCGCAGCGTCTGGCAGCAGATCCGCGACGAGTTGATCGAGACCACGAACGGACTCACCGTCGGCGACGTACGCGACCTGACGAACTTCACCTCGGCGGTGATCGACGCCCGCTCGTTCGCCAAGCAGGCAGACGCGATCGACCGGGCGCGGGCGTCGTCCGACGCCGAGATCGTCGCCGGCGGGACGACCGACAACAGCACCGGCTGGTACGTCCGGCCGACCATCGTCGTCTCCGACAATCCGCGCAACGAGGTCTTCACCACCGAGTTCTTCGGCCCGATCCTCGGCGTCCACGTGTACGAGGACGCCGACTTCGCGCGCATCCTCGGCGAGGTCGACCAGGCGAGCGCGTACGGCCTGACCGGCTCGATCCTGGCCACCGAGCAGGCGGCGCTGCGCCAGGCGAGTGAGGCGCTGCGCCACGCGGCCGGAAACTTCTACCTCAACGACAAGCCGACCGGCGCGGTGGTCGGGCAGCAGCCGTTCGGCGGCTCGCGTGCTTCTGGTACCAACGACAAGGCCGGCTCGATGTGGAATCTGATCCGCTGGGCCAGTCCGCGCTCGATCAAGGAGACCCTGGTCCCGGCAACGGACTACCGCTACCCCCACATGCTTTGATCCGGCCCGACGAACTCTGCACCCCCTGCAACGGTCTGCACCGCCTATAGAGGATGCAGATCCGCGCAGGGGGTGCAAAGGTCGCGGTGCTCGGGATCACCAGCCCTTGATCATGCCGATGGCCCAGCTGGCCATGCCGACGAGCAGGGCGACGAGGGACCCGAAGGCCAGGCGGACCTCGGCTGGTCCCGCAGTCTCCTGATCGACGCGAGACAGCTGCCGCCGGTTGCTGCGCCACCAGAGCAGCGCCGATCCGATCGCGGCCATCGCCCCGGCGATCGCCACCGGGTGCCCGAGCACGAGGGCGACGACCAGCAGCACCACCCCGAGCACTCCCAGCCCGACGACAGTGCCGGAGACACCGGCCCGCGCCAACCGCCCCGGTGGCCCCGCGGCAGCGGCACGCTTGCGGCCGGCCTCCCGGAGGTACTCACTCATCGCGCCGGGCCGGTCCGCGACATTCGTGGTCACGCCCGGAAGTTCGTCGGGACCAGCGCCGCCCGGGCGGTGCTCCGCTGCGTTCGCGTCGTCGTCCATAGAACACCGCTACGACCGCCTCCGCGGCCTTGCGGGTCGACGCGGAGCGACGACGCATCCACCCAGACGCCGCTGGACCCTCGATGTACCTCCGGGCGCAACCACTAGCCGGCGAGCCAGCTGTCGCCGACCTTCTGCTGGACCCGGAAGCCGGCCAGCACGGCGGGGGCGGCGGCCTCCTCCATCTTCTTGCCGACGAAGGGGATGTTCACCTTCAGCTGGCCGGTCAGCTGCACCCGGGTGCCGGGGCCACCAGGCCCGAGCGCCAGCGAGCCGTTCATCGTCACCGGCTGCCCGGGGATGCTCAGCTTCAGCTCGCCGCTCCGCGAGCCGTCGCCCTGGTCCGGCCCCCAGCTCACCTCCTCGACCACGGGCAGATCAGGTCCGGTGAACCTGGCCGCGGCCGCCGGCGACTTCAGGGTCCGATGGGTCTTGGTCTTCACGCCGGTCACGGAGACGTCGTACGCGCTCGCCTCACTCGCCTCGCAGACCTGCTCGAGGAAGTCGGGATCGGTCATCATCGCGTACACGCGGGCCGGCTCGGCGGCGAACTCGATGGTCGAGGAGATGTCCACCGCGTCATCATGCCATCCCGGTGATCAGACACTCTGGTCCCCGAGTCGTGCCTCATCGCCCGGTCCGTCGTAGTGTCGGTTCCAGCTCACGACGCCGTGGGCGCGGGACAGCAACACAGAGGACGTCGTGACCACATTCGAGCTGGAGCAGGAGCACCAGAAGGCCGAGAAGCTGGCGGAGGTGGCCTCGCGGGGCACGGCCATCGCGGCCGACCTCGGACAAGACTCCGAGCGGGTCAGGGTGTTCCTGGACCACTACTTCCGCCACGTCGAGCCGATGGACATCGACGAGCGCACCGTCGAGGATCTGCTGGGTCTGGTCGAGAGCCACTACCGGACTGCGATGAGCCGTCCGCCGGCCCGGGCCACCATCGAGATCCGGACACCGAGCGTGGCAGCGGACGGCTGGTCGGCCGGCGGGGCGACGGTCGTCCAGATCGTGACCGACGACCGGCCGTTCCTGGTCGATTCGGTGACCATGGAGGTGCTTCGTCAGGGCTGGAGCATCCGCGAGGTCTTCCACCCGCAGTTCCTGGTCCGGCGCGATCTGGGCGGTGCCCTGCAAGGGGTGGTCACCGCGGTCGAGGCGAAGGGCGACCCGTCGGTACAGCCCGAGTCGTGGATGCACCTGGAGATCCTGCCGCCGGCCCGCACCGATGTCGATCACACCCTGGTGCCGGCCCTCGAGCAGGGTCTGCTCGAGGTGCTACGACTGGTCGAGGAAGCGGTTCAGGACTGGTCGAAGATGATCACCAGGGCCGACGAGACGGTCGCGATCCTCGACGAGCTGGCGCAGCTGCCCGGCCATGCCGAGGAGGCCGAGCAGGCCACGGAGTTCCTGCGCTGGCTGATCGGCAGCCATTTCACGTTCCTCGGCTACCGGGAGTACCGCTGGTCCGGGACCGGCGACGCCGCGAGCTACGAGCCGGTGCCGGCCACCGGGCTCGGCATCCTGCGGGCCGACCGCGACGCGTCCGATGTCTTCCACGCCTGGCCGAAGGCCGAGCGGCCAGCGATCATGATCATCACCAAGGACAACCACAAGTCGCGGGTGCACCGGCCGGCATATCTGGACTACCTCGGCTTCCGGCTGTTCGGTCCGGACGGGTCCGTGGTCGGCGAGCGCCGATTCCTCGGTCTGTTCGCCTCCTCGGCATACTCCGAGTCGGTGCTTCGGGTGCCGCTGTTACGGCAGAAGGCGAGAGAGGTGCTCCGCCGCTCCGGCTACGACGAGAACAGCCACGGCGGCAAGGCGATCATGGACGTGCTGGAGAGCTATCCGCGCGACGAGCTGTTCCAGGCGCCGGTGCGCCGAGCTCGCCTCCACCGCCGAGAAGGTCGCCCATCTCAAGGAGCGCCGGCAGGTCCGGCTGTTCGTCCGGCGCGACGCGTACGAGCGGTATCTCTCGTGCCTGGTGTATCTACCGCGCGACCGCTACACCACCGCGGTCCGCAACAAGATGCAGGACATCCTGCTCGAGCGGCTCGGTGGGGAGACGATCGACTACACCGCCCGGGTGACCGAATCGGTGCTGGCCCGGCTGCATTTCGTGGTCCGGATGGCGGTCGGCGATGCACTGCCCGACTTCGACGTCCGGGCGCTCGAGCGCGAGCTGACCGGGGCCACCCGCACCTGGAACGACGAGTTCGCCGATCTGGTCGCCGGCGGCACGCTGACCACTCTCGACGGACGTTCGGTCTCCGCCGAGCAGCTGGTCGCCCTGGTCGGTGTGCTGCCCGAGGGCTACAAGGAGGACTACACCCCGAAGCAGGCGCTGGCGGACTTCGCGGCCCTGAGCGGCGACCAGCGCGCAATGGCGATGGCGATGTTCGTCCCGGACCGACCCGAGGACGAGTCCGATCTGCGGCTGAAGATCTTCCGCCGGGAGGCGACGCTCTCGCTGTCCAAGCTGTTGCCACACCTGACCCTGCTGGGCGTGGACGTGATCGACGAGATCCCGTACGAGTTGTCCATGCCCGGCGACCAGCGCGCCTTCATCTATGACCTGGGTCTGCGGGTGCCGGGCGGCGCCGCCGCTGTGGCGAGCCGCTGGGACCAGCCGGCCAGGGACCGGTTCATGGCCGCCTTCGCGGCCTCGTACGACGGTGACAGCGAGTCCGACGGCTTCAACGCGCTCGTGATGGGCGCGGAGCTGGAATGGCGGCAGGTCGCGGTGCTGCGGACGATCGGCCGCTATCTGCGGCAGGGCGGGTCGACCTACAGCCAGACCTATCTGGCGCAGGCGCTGGCCGCCAACGTTGACCTCGCCAAGAGTCTGGTCACCTTGTTCGAGACCAAGTTCGACCCGGCTCGTAGTCTCGATCCCGCCCAGCGCAACGATCTGATCGCCGAACTCAGCGGCAAGATCAAGATCGCGCTGAACGATGTGGCCAGCCTCGACCACGACCGGATCGTCCGGTCCTACCTGGCGGTGATCGAGTCAGCGGTCCGGACCAACGCCTACCAGCCGGACCGGGCCACCATCGCCCTGAAACTGTTGCCACGCGAGATTCCCGATCTGCCCGAGCCGCGCCCCGAGTTCGAGATCTTCGTCTACTCCCCGCGGGTCGAGGGTGTTCACCTGCGGTTCGGCTCGGTGGCCCGCGGCGGGCTGCGCTGGTCGGATCGGGCCGAGGACTTCCGGACCGAGATCCTCGGTCTGGTCAAGGCGCAGATGGTGAAGAACACCGTGATCGTTCCGGTCGGCGCGAAGGGCGGCTTCTATGCCAAGCGGCTGCCCGACCCGAGCGTCGATCGCGACGCCTGGCTGGCGGAGGGAATCGCCTGCTACAAGCTGTTCATCACCAGCCTGCTCGACGTCACCGACAACATCGTCGATCAGCAGGTCGTGCCACCCCAGCAGGTGATCAGGTACGACTCCGACGATCCGTATCTGGTGGTCGCCGCCGACAAGGGCACCGCGACGTTCTCCGACATCGCGAACGCGATCTCCACCGGTGCAGGGTTCTGGCTGGGTGACGCGTTCGCGTCCGGCGGCTCGGCCGGCTACGACCACAAGAAGATGGGGATCACTGCGCGGGGCGCCTGGGTCTCGGTCGAGCGGCACTTCCGCGAGATGGGAAAGGACGTACAGTCCGACGATTTCAGCTGTGTCGGGATCGGCGACATGAGCGGGGACGTGTTCGGCAACGGAATGCTGCTCAGCAAGCACACCCGGCTGGTCGCGGCGTTCGACCATCGGCACGTGTTCATCGATCCCGACCCGGATCCGGCCGCGAGCTGGAACGAGCGAGCCCGGATGTTCGCGCTGCCCCGGTCGAGCTGGGCCGACTACGACACGTCGTTGATCAGCGATGGCGGCGGGATCTTCCCCCGGTCGGCGAAGTCGATCCCGATCACCGAGCCGATGCGGTCCGTGCTCGGGATCGGCAAGGGGATCGAGGCGCTTTCCCCGGTCGAGCTGATCAGCGCCTGTCTCAAGGCGCCGGTGGATCTGCTGTGGAACGCTGGGATCGGAACCTACGTCAAGGCCACCACCGAGAGCAACGCCCAGGTCGGCGACAAGGCCAACGACGTGCTCCGGGTCGACGGCTGCGAGCTTCGGGCCCGCTGCGTCGGCGAGGGCGGCAACCTCGGGCTGACCCAACGCGGCCGGATCGAGTACGCCGGCACCGGCGGCCGGATCAATACCGACTTCATCGACAACTCCGCCGGAGTGGACACCTCCGACTACGAGGTGAACATCAAGATTCTGCTGGCCGCAGAAGTTGCTTCCGGCAGAATCACGATGGAGCAGCGCGACGAGACACTTGCCTCGATGACCGACGAGGTCGCCGGCCTCGTGCTGGATCACAACTATGCGCAGAATCTGGCGCTGGCGAACTCCGTGTACCAGTCCCCGCAGATGGCCCACGTGCACGGTGACTGGATGGAGCGGCTGACCGATCGAGGGGTGTTGGACCGAGATCTCGAGTTCCTGCCGCCCGAGGAGGAGATGGAAGCCCGGCGGTCGGCCCACAAGGGCCTGACCTCGCCGGAGTTGTGCACCCTGATGGCCTGGACCAAGATCGCGTTGGAGTCGGAGATCCTCGCCTCGGAGCTGCCTGACGATCCCTACCTGGCGGACCGGCTGATCGGCTACTTCCCGAGCCAGTTGCAGCAGCGCTATGCCGACGAGATGCCGCGGCACCGGCTGCACCGCGAGATCATCACCACGGTCGTGGTGAACGACTTCGTCAACCAGTCCGGGATCTCCTGCTTCCACCGACTTTCCGGCGAGACAGGCGCCGGCGCCGGTGACGTGGTCCGGGCGCAGATCGCGGCCCGGACGATCTTCTCGGCCGAGCCGATGGACGCCGCGATCCGGGCGTTGGACCACCAGATCGACGCCGCAGTCCAGACCAAGCTCCGGCTCGAGGTCCGGACCCTGGTCGAACGGGCCACCCGCTGGCTGGTGAACAACCGGCGCCGGCCGGTGGACATCGGCGCCGCCGTCGACGAGCTGGCCGTAGGCGTACGTCGGGTGCAGGACGCCCTGCCGACCTTGCTCGAACGCCGGGACAAAGAGGCGTACGAGGGCCGGCTGGAGAGTTACGTCGCCGCCGACGTACCCGAGGAGCTGGCGCTGGCCGTCGCGGTGCTGCCGGCCGTCTACGCCGCGCTGACCATCGTGCAGACGGCCAACCGGGACGGCCGCGACCCGGTCGAGGTCGCCGGCGTGCACTTCGCGCTCGGTCAGCAGCTCGGGATGGACCGGCTGCTGGCCCGGATCATCGAGCTGCCGCGCGAGGATCGCTGGCAGACCATGGCCCGGGCCGCGCTGCGGGACGACCTGCATGCCGTGCATGCCCAGCTGACCGCGGACGTCTTGGGTCGGGCGGCGACGCCGATCACCGATCCGGCGACCCTGGTGAAGCACTGGGAACGTGGCAACAAGGGCGTTCCGGACTCGGTCAAGACGCTGCGCTCGATCACCGCCGGACGTCCCGACCTGGCTCGGATGTCGGTCGGTCTCCGGGTCGTCCGGAGCCTGCTGCCGCACGACTGATCCGGCCCCTGCTCCGACTTGTCAGCTGCGCAGCTCGCTGTAGCCGTCCCCGACGCTGACAAGTCGGCAAATAGGGTGGAGGGCATGCGCATCGACCTCCACACCCACTCGGTCGTCTCCGACGGGACGGACACACCGGCCGAGCTGGTCGCGAAGGCGAAGCAGGCCGGGCTGGATGTCGTGGCGCTGACCGATCACGACACGTACGACGGACTGGACGAGGCGGTCGCCGCCGGAGCCGAGCACGGTATCGAGGTGGTCCGCGGGATCGAGGTGTCGACCCGGCGGGGTGGCGAGAGCGTCCATCTGCTCGGCTACGGGACCGACCAGGCCCATCCGGGGCTGAACGCCGAGCTGGCCCAGATCCGGGCCGGCCGGTCGATGCGGCTGGCGCCGGTCCTGGACCGGCTGGCGGAACTCGGCCTGCCACTTACCGAGGAACAGGTCCTGGTACACATCGGCGACAGCCCGTCGGTCGGTCGGCCGCACATCGCCGACGCGATGGTCGAGGCCGGATACGTCGCGGATCGCAAGGAGGCGTTCGATCGGTTCCTGGCCGACGGCGGACCGGCCCATGTCCCGCGCTACGCGGTCGAGCTCGCCCGGGGCATCGACTTGATCCACGATGCCGGCGGCGTGGCGATCATCGCCCACCCCTGGGGTCGTGGCCGGGAGGGCAATCTCACCGAGGACGTGCTCGACCGGGCTGGTCGGCGACGCACGGCCTGGACGGCTTCGAGGTCGACCACCAAGATCACGACGCGGAGACGAGGATCCGGCTGCGCCGGCTCGCCGATCGGCTCAGTGTGCTCGGCACCGGGTCCAGCGACTACCACGGCACCGGCAAGGTCGATCATGGGTTGGGCTGCAATCTCACGTCGGTCGAGGTGTTCGACCGGTTGCGTGAGCTGCTGGCCCAGCCGGCCCGAGAAGGCTGACCAGGTGCCCCGGACGGTCGAACGCTCGCCGGCCAGACGCGCACCGGCCAAGCCCAAGGCGTGGGTGGTCGCCGTCGCCAATCAGAAGGGCGGCGTCGCCAAGACCACGACAGTCGCCTCGCTCGGGGCGGCAATGGCTGAACGCGGCCTGCGCGTGCTACTGGTCGACCTCGACCCGCAGGCCTGTCTGACGTTCTCGCTCGGCTTCGACCCCGAGGGGGTGGACGAGTCGATCCACCAGGTGCTGACCGGCGGTGCCGAGGTGGCGGACGTGGTGATCGGCACCGACGACGGCGTCGACCTGGTGCCGGCGACGATCGAACTGGCGACCGCCGAGCAGCTCCTGCTCGCCCGAACCGGCCGCGAGCAGATCCTGAAGACCGCGCTCGCTCCGGTGCTCACCGCATACGACGTGATCTTGTTGGACTGCCCGCCGACCCTCGGTGTGCTGACCACGGTCGCGCTGACGGCCGCGCACGGGGTGCTGATTCCCTTGCAGTGCGAGACTCTGAGCCACCGCGGGGTGGGTCAGCTGCTGGACACGGTGCACGACGTGAAGAAGATCACCAACCGTCGACTGGCCGTGATCGGCGTGCTGCCAACCCTGTTCGACGCGCGGACGACCCACGGCCGGCTCGTCCTCGAGCGGATCGGCGAGGACTACGGCGTGGCCGTGCTCGGGCCACCGATCCCGAAGTCGGTCCGGTTCGCCGAGGCACCCGCGGTCGGCCGCTCGATCCTCGCCACCGCGCGCAGCTCCAAGGGCGCGGCCGCTTATCGCGAGGTCGCCAACCGCCTGATCGACGACCGCGGGCTGCTGCCGGCGGATTCGGCAGCAGACGGATGACGGCGAGCCGACGCGAACTGCTCGGCGCATCTGCTGGACCTGTTGGTGCCGGCCGACACCGAGCCGTCGGCGACGCAGCTGGGCGTGCTGGAACAGGTGCGAGCGACTCGCCACCGGTCCGCTGCGGCAGACCTGGCTGGAGCTGATCGGACCCGGCCTGGACGCCCTGACCGCTGAGTCGGACGCGCCGACCGTCGCCCTGATCGAAGAACTCGAAGCGAGCGACGACGCGGCCCGGCTGGACCGTCTCGCCGCGGGCCTTCGTCGAGCGAGCTGGTGCGGATCGCGAATCTCGGCTATTACGGCATGGCGGACAGTCCCAGCTGGCCGGCGATCGGTTTCCGACCCGCCGGCAAGCGTCCGCCGACCGTGCCGGTGAGATTCGTCGAACCGGCCACCTCGCGGCTCGACCGACAGCGGCGGCGGACGTACGACGTGATCATCGTCGGCGCCGGCGCAGGCGGAGGTGTCGCGGCCCAGGTGATCAGTGCGTCCGGCGCCCGGGTGCTGGTGCTTGAACGCGGCGAGTTCCTTTCCTATGCAGCGATCGGGAAGGATCACCTGGCCAACCAACGGCTGTCGGCGTACGGCCACAACGCCGGCCCAGAGGCCGACGGCAATCCGCGCGTGCTGCGCGAGCCCGGCGGCGACCGCGTGATCGCGCACTCGTACGCGCCCGGCTGGCACAACAACGCGATGACGGTCGGCGGCGGCACCCGGGTCTATCAGGGGATGGCCTGGCGGTTGCAGCCGGGCGACTTCGCGCTCGCCACCCGCTGGGGCGTGCCGGACGGCAGCTCACTCGCCGACTGGCCGATCAGCTACGACGACCTCGAGCCGTACTACGTCCGGGCCGAGTGGGAGCTCGGCGTCTGCGGCGACGGCTCGGCGCACCGCAAGCAGGGCTTCCGGAGCCGCGACTATCCGATGCCGCCACTGCCCGCCACGCTGGAGGCGGAGGTGCTCGGCCGAGGTGCGCACGAGCTCGGGCTGACCACCGGACCCGTCCCGCTGTTGATCAACAGCGTGCCGCGCGATGGTCGTGCCGAGTGTGTCCGGTGCGGGACCTGCGTCGGTTTCGCGTGCCGCAGCGACGCCAAGAACGGCGCCCACAACACCACGCTGGCTCGCGCCCTGGCGACCGGCTCGTGCACGCTCGTCAGCGGGGCGTACGTCCAACGGGTCGCTGGTCGGGCCCCGCGGCCGAGCGACCGGCGTCGAGGTGATGGATCTCGCGTCCGGGCGTGCGCCGAAACATCCGGGCCGGTGCGGTCGTGGTGTCCGCGGGCGCGATCGAGACCGCCCGGCTGCTGCTCGCTTCGGCGACCGAGGAGCTACCCGAGCGGTCTCGGCAATCGCACCGACCAGGTCGGACGGCACCTGCAGGGCCACATCTACACGGGCGCGTACGGGCTGTTCGACGAGGTCGTCCAGGACCAGCAGGGACCCGGCGTGAGCATCGCCACCGCGGACTGGATCGACGACCTCGGCGGGGAGGGGATCGGCGGCGGGGTGCTGGCGAACGAGGTCGGTCAAGCTGCCGGCGCTCTTCTGGTCCTGGGCGCTCCCGCCGGATGCGCCGCGCTGGGGCCCGGCCGGCAAGGCGTACGTCCGGGATGCCTATCTGCGGACCAGCCACCTGTTCGGACCGATCCAGGAGGTCCCGAGCTCGGAGTGCCGGGTCCGGCTGTCCGGCACCGTGCGCGACGCCTGGGGCCAGCCCGCGGCGCTGCTGTCGGGTCGGGCCCATCCGGAGAGCGTCCGGGCCGCGGAGGCGCTGCGCCGCCGGGCGGAGGCGTGGATGCGGGCCAGCGGGGCCGCCCGGGTCTGGGTGACGCCGATCGGCACCGGACTCTCCGGTGGTCAGCATCAGGCCGGGACCGCCCGGATGGGTCACGATCCGGCGACGTCGGTGACCGACCCGTTCGGCCGGGTGCACGGCCACCCGAACCTCTGGGTCTGCGACGCCGCGCTGCACGTCACCAATGGCGGGGTGAATCCGGTGCTCACCGTGCTGGCCCTCGCCTACCGGGTGGCCGAGGAGCTGGTTCGGAGCACTGACCTGGAGCGGCGACGGTCCGGAGCGGCCACCCATCTGATCCGCCGGTCGTCGCGAACCTTCTCTGGAGTGGCGATCGGCCGGTGCGCCCGTCGACGCGGAGTAGATTCGGCCTACGGCACCGAGGACCGGTAGCTGGATGGGCCACGGGGAGGAGCAACAGATGCGGGGTTGGAATGCGCGACGCTGGTTCGGGGTCGGCCTGGCGGCCGCCATCGCGATCGGTACGACCGCACTGACGATTCCGGTCAGCGCGGCGGCTGACGACGCCACCATCTATCTGGTGCAGGGACTGCCCGGCAAGACGGTGTCGTTCACGATCGACGGCAAGACGGTGCTGACGAACCAGAAGTCCGGCGCCGATCTCCCAGCCGCTCGAAGGTGGCCAGCGGCAAGCGGCGGATCACGGTGACCGCCGACGGTGCGACCGTCGTGGACCAGATGGTGACCGTCGGCCCGCACTGGACCGCCGATGTCGTCGTCCATCTGCCGACGAACCCGAACGGCAAACCGGTGATGACGACATACAAGGACGATCTGTCCTGGGTGCCGAACGGCAAGGCCTCGCTGACGGTGGCGCACACCGCGGCCGTGCCGCCGGCAGACATCACGGTGAACGGGAAGGTGCTGTTCTCCAACATCGCCAACGGCCAGTCGCTCCATGTGGTCGTACCGGTCGCGACGTACTCAGTGGCGATCGTGCCGACCGGCAAATCCAAACCCGTCTACTTCGGGCCGGTCGACCTGACCGTCCAGGGCGCCAAGCTGAACGCCGTGTACGCGATCGGCAACCCCGGATCGAAGACGATGAACGTCGTGGTGCACGTGCTGGCACGTCTCGCAGGCTCGCAGCACGCGTCGCGCCAAAGCCCCACCGGGTGAACACGGGGTCCGGCGGACAGGCGGTCGGCGCGCACGTCACCGAGCTGCCGGCCCTGATCCGGTGATCCGGCGGGGCGTCGCTCGTCGGTCTGCTGCTGGTCGTCGCTGGCCGGGTGTACGTCGGTCTCGGCCGACCGGCCAGGACCGGGCCGAGCCAGCGCCGTCCGGCACCGGCTCGTACGGAGCTCCATCGCCCCGTCGGTCGGCCCCGCCCGGGATCGCCCGGGTCGCTCAGCCGGCAAGGAGCCAGCGGGTTCGGTTCATCCCGCAGCGAGTGGTGCTACCCGGCGGCGCGGCCGCCGTCGTCGAGCCGGCCGACACAGTCGGCGGGGTCCTCCAGGTGCCAGATGACATTCGCAAGATCGGCTGGTGGAGCGGTGGCGCGTACGTTGGCGACCCGTTCGGCGCGACTGTGCTGGCCGGCCATGTCGATTCCGTCGACCAGGGGATCGGCTTCTTCGCCCGGCTGCTGAAGCTGAAGAGGGGCGACCGGGTGCGGGTGAGCGCGGGCGCCCATCAGGCGACGTACGAGGTCGCCTCGGTCGGTCTGGTCGGCCAAGCGGGCGCTGGCCGACGACGGTGCCGCCTTCGACCAGTCCGGTGACGCCCGGCTGGTGTTGATCACCTGTGGCGGCGAGTTCGTGCCGGCCGAAGGCGGCTACGAGAGCAATCTGGTCGTAGTCGCCCGGCCGGTCGGCGCCGTCCGCTGATCCGGGGCCGAGCTCAGTCGGTGGTCTCCGCCGAGGTCGCTGTCGCTGCTACTCCGGCACCGGTCCGGCGGCGCCGCCGGCGTCGCCGCGGGGCCCCCTCGCCGGTGGCGTCGGGCCTGATCTCGGCGGCCCCGGTCTGAGCTCCGTCGCTCGCCGCAGGAACGGACTCGGTGGCGCTGGCTGGATCGTGACCGACCGGGACACCGTTGTGCAGCCGCTGCCGGCTTCGCGTGCGCGGCGCCCGCTCGCGGGGCTGACGGCGCTCAGCCGACTCGGGCCGACCGCGGTCGGGCCCGCCGTCGTCCGCCTTCGGCGGCGCGATCCGGCCCTTCGCGGAGCGGTCGATGCCCAGGTCGTGGAACAGGTGCTCGGAGGTGGAGTAGGTCTCCTCCGGCGTCTCGAACGGCAGGTCGAGGGTGTTGTTGATCACCTTCCAGCGGGTCGTGTCCGCCCAGTCGACGAAGGTGATCGCCACCCCGGACGCGCCGGCCCGGCCGGTCCGGCCGATCCGGTGGACGTAGGTGTTGTCGTCGTCCGGGCACTCGTAGTTGATCACGTGGGTGACGCCGCCGACGTCGATGCCGCGGGCCGCGACGTCGGTTGCCACGAGGACGTCGATCTTGCCCGAGCGGAACTGCTTGAGAGCCTTCTCGCGGAGCACCTGGGACAGGTCGCCGTGGATCGGTGCGGCGGCGAAGCCGCGCTCGGCGAGATCGTCGGCGACCCGCTGGGTGGTCCGCTTGGTCCGGCAGAAGATCATCACCCGGTTGCGGTTCTCGGCCTGCAGGATGCGGGCGATCACCTCGGGCTTGTCGAGGTCGTGCGCCCGGTAGACGAACTGGGCGGTGGCCGGCACGATCATCGTGTCGTGGGCCGCCTCGGCGCGGATGTTCACCGGGTGCCGCAGATGACGGCGGGCCAGCGTGACGATGGCGGACGGCATGGTGGCCGAGAACAGCATGGTCTGGCGCAGCTCCGGGACCTTGGCCAGAATCCGCTCGACGTCGGGCAGGAAGCCGAGGTCGAGCATCTCGTCGGCCTCGTCGAGCACGAGCACCTTCACGTGGGACAGATCGAGCGAGCCCCGATCGGCGAGATCGAGCAGCCGGCCCGGTGTTCCCACCACGACCTCGACTCCGGCGGCGAGCGCGTCCAGCTGCGGCTCGTAGCCGACCCCGCCGTACACGGTGAGGACCCGCGCGACGCGCTTGGTCGCCGCGATCTGCAGGTCCTTGCTGACCTGGCTGGCCAGCTCGCGGGTCGGCGTGACGACCAAGGCCTGCGGTGCGCCCGGGTTGGCGAGCAGCTCGAAGTCGCGCTCGGCCGGGACGACGATGCGCTGCAGCAGGGTGATCCCGAAGGCCAGGGTCTTGCCGGTGCCGGTCCGGGCCTGGCCGATCATGTCGGTGCCGGTCAGCGCGATGGGGATGGCCATCGCCTGGATCGGGAAGGGGTGGACGATGCCGATCTCGGCGAGACTCTCGACGATCGGTGGCAGGACGCCCAGATCGGTGAAAGTGTCCGGCGCGGGTCGCTCGTCGTCCTCGATCGCGTCTGTGTTGTCGCTGGTGTCAGCGTTCTCGGTGGTGTCTTCGGTATCGTCGATGATCTCGTCGACGGGGTCAGGTGTTGTCAGCTCGGTGTTCAGTTGAATGCCTTCGATAGCAGTCTGGGTCGCCTGGCCGGGGCTCCGACCTGCGATTCGGGGCCGCCAACGCCATGGCGCGGCGCAAATCGGCGCTCCACACGCCCGGTTGCGGCTCTCCTGAAAGGACAGTCTACCGCGGCTGGCACTACGCTGCCGACATGAGCGAAGCGCCCAGCTCGACGACGCCGTCGAATGCACCGTTTGGGGCGCCGCCGGACGATGCCTATCGAGCCGGGGCCGTAGACCTGCTCGGAGCGCTGTCGTACGGCGCGCTGACCGCGTTCGAGCGGCTGGCCGAGGACGCCCAGAAGGCGCCGACGCTGAGCGACAAGATCCACATGGCGACGATGGCGGCGCAGCAGATCGACTTCTTCGAGCGGATGCAGGCCCGGCTCGACGAGTTCGGCGTCGACCGCCTGGTGGCGATGCGGCCGTTCCATGCGCCGTTCGACGCGTTCCACGAGTACACCAAGCCCAAGGACTGGTACGAGGGCCTGCTCAAGGCCTACGTCGGTGACGGCATCGCCGCCGACTTCTACCGCGAGGTCGCGGCGTTCGTCGACGCGGACACCCGGGCGCTGGTCTTCGAGGTGCTGTCCGACCATGGGCACGACGAGTTCGTCATCGAGCAGGTGCGGGCCGGGATCCAGGCAGATCCCAAGCTGGCGGGCCGGCTCGCCCTGTGGGGACGCCGGCTGGTGGGGGAGGCGCTCAGCCAGGCCCAACGGGTGGCCGCGGACCGAGATGCCCTGACTTCGCTGCTGACCGGCACCTCCGACCGACCGGGGATGGATCTGCCCGCCATCAGCCGGATGTTCACCCGGTTGGTGGCGAATCACACCAAGCGGATGGCCAAGCTGGGCCTGCAGGCCTGAGAATCTGCGCCAGGTCGTCGGCCGGCCAGTGGCGGACGCCGAAGGCGAGCAGGCCGAGCGCTACCGCACTGAGACTGATGGCCAGGTCGCCCGGGCCGGTCACCCGTCGGCATTCCGCCGCGAGCCGGCTCGGCGTTGGCCTGCCGCGGTCGGGGAGCGCAGCGACGATCGGCGCGCAGCTGAGCACAGGCTCCAGCTGCTCCGGATCAGCCGACCATTTCAGGACGGAGCTCGTGCGATCGTCGCCGGTCAGCAGGCAGGCCCCGGACTGGTAGCGACCGCTCAGCCACCGGGTCAGCCGCCACGACGTCCCGAGCTGCCGATTCAGCTCGGCCAGAACTTCGGCAGTGGTGGGCCGACTGGCCGGGGCCGAGCCGGCAGACGTCAGAGCGAGCCGAACCCGACGTGCCGGACGTTCTCCTGGCCGAGGTCGAGGTAGCCGATCTGCTCGGCCGGGATCAGCACCTTCCGCCCGCGCTCGTCACTGATCGCGAACACACCGCCGTCCTTCACGGCCTTGGCGAAGTCCTTCTCCACCTCGGCCGCGGTCGCGGTCGACTCGATGATGACCTCGCGGTTCACGTTGACGATCCCGACCTTGATTTCCACGAATAACTCCCTGCTGACAGCGACTGACGCGTTCGGATGCGCACACCCGGGTGCGCCGACGACGAGCCTACGACCTGGCCGGACGTCGACCGGGCCCCGTTCACCACAGGCGTACCCGGCCGGCGGCCGTTGCACTCAGACCAGGCTCTCCTGCTCCTCGGCGGTCGCGGGACGTACGACGATCCTGGTCCACGCGCCGACGTAGATCCGGTCGTCCGGCTGGATCTCCCGCTTGGCGCCGACCGGGATGGGATTCTCCGGCAGAGGATCGCTGCCGCCCGCGACGAACGTGCCGTTGGCCGATTCCAGATCCTCCACCCACCAGCGGGTGCCGTCGGTGGTCAGCTGGGCCTGCCGCCGGCTGGCGCCGGAGTCCGGCTCGCAGTCGATGTCGGGATGGATGTTGCGGCTCCGCGAGACCCGGCCGATCAGCAGCGACTGCTTCCGCAGTGGTACGACCTCCGGCAGTCCCGGCGAGGGGAGCGGGTCGGGGCTCTGCTGGGCCTCGTACCAGGCCGGGTCGATCCACACCTCTGCGACCGAGGAGAAGTTGTCGGCGCCGGCATCGCCCACGCCCTGCGATACGGCGGTCTGGGCAGCCTCGCTGCCGGTGGGCGCGGCATCCGACGAGCCGGCTCCGGCCGCCGCATCGCCGCCCCCCTCCGGCTGATCGGTCGCGCCGTCCACGGGGGACTCGGCATCGCTCCGCGGCAGCGTGCCGGTGGTGAAGTCGTACCCGCAGGCCTCGCAGAACAGAGCCTCGGCGACGTTCTCGGTGCCGCAGTGCGGACATGCGACCGGTCCCGCCGTCACCCCGGCAGTTCCACCGTTCGTCAACCCGAGCCCGGGCGTGCCTCCGGAGGCCGCAGCCGCGGAACCCGCGGGAGCAGCCGAGGCCGCTGGAGCCGGAGCACCACCCTGCTGCGCGGCTTCGATCGGGGCGCCGCAGACGTCGCAGTAGTCGTCCGCGGTCGAGGTGTGTCCGTTCGGACAGGTCGAGGCCATCAGCTGCGCACCCGCGTGGTCTTGGTCGAGGCGGTGTCCAGAGCCATCTCATCGGCCTTGTCGACACTGCGCTTGAGCCGTACGGTCCCGGTCTCAGGATCGTCGATGTCAACCACCTTACGGAGCCGGGTGGTGGCCTCCTCGTTGCCGGTCTCGGCGGCGAGCGCGACCGCCCGGCCGAGCTTGGTCGTCGCCGTCTCCTCGTCCCCGGCGGCCTTCGCGGCCAGGCCGTCCTGGATCGCCTGGGCCAGCTCGGTCTGCCCGGTGTAGTGGGCCACCTCCGGGCTGATCCTGGCGGTCAGCTCGTCGGAGTCCGACCACTTGGCCTTGACCAGCCCCTGCGCGACCACGGCGCCACCCACCGCCAGCTGCACCCGGGCGGCGAGCTGCTCCTGGCCGATGGCCTTGGCCGCCAGTCGGACCGCCACGTGATAGTCCCGCGACTCATCCGACCAGGACCCGGTCGGATATCCACCGGTCAGCGGGTTCACCTCGACCCGGCGCGAGGTGAGGTCCTCGACGGTGGGCGAGACCTGCCGGACGAACGTGATCTGCGCGCCCTGCGGCGTCCAGACCCGGAGCTGTGCCTCGGCCACCCCGCGGCTCATCGACTGCCGCATCAGATCGGCGAACACCTGCGGCATCTGCTCGGGAGACGGGATGATGTCGACGGTGCCGAGCAGCGCCTGCGAGATCCGGCGCACCTCCGCGACCTGCCAGTCGACACCGACGCCTCGGCAGTCGCACTGGAATCGGCCGGTGACGGCCGCGATCGCGGCGCTCAGCTGGTCCGGTGTCTCGTTGTGGTTCTCACCGTCGGTGAGCAGGATCGCGTGTTTCTGGGCCAGCATCGGGATCGAGTCGAACAGCCGGCCGGTGAGGGTGAGCCACGTGCCCATCGCCGTGCCGCCGTCGGACCGGAACTGCGCGATCGCCTGCATCGCCTCGTACCGGGTGGTGGGGTTCATCTGGACCATGCCGGCGCCGCTTCGGGCGTACGGATACGCGAGATACGCCACGTGCGTACCGGCCACCACGGCGAACCAGGTTCCGTCCACGATCTGCTGGATGGCGGCAGAGGCCGCAGCCTTGGCCGCCTCCAGCCGGGTCCGGCCCATCGAGCCCGACGTATCGACGATGACGATCTCGCCCGCCGAACCGCCGCCCGTCTGCCCGGCAAGCCCCGCGTTCGTGCAGGTCACGGTGACGATCGCGTTCACGTCGGTGCCGCCGTCGGGCAGGAACTCGTTCTGGTAGACCGCCGCACTGAAGTCGGCCATGACCACCTCTCTCCTCGCTGAGCCTCACAGTATGCCGCCCGCCGGTTCCACCCGGTCGGCACTTCCCCGACTCGGCTCCGGGCGCGAAACTGTCGAGTTGGTACGGCTGCCGTCGGCGTGTCGGTGTCGCAACTCGACAGTTTCCGGAACAGGGGGATGGGGTCAGGCGTGGCGGGCGAGCGCGACGGTGATGTTGTCCTTGCCGCCCTGCTCGCAGGCCCAGCGGACCAGGCCTTCGGCCAGCGCGAGCGGCTCCGCCCCGCCGAGAGCCGTGGAGACCTCGCCGAACACGGTCTTCAGCTCCGCCGGCTCTGAGGCGTAGTTCCACAGCCCGTCGGAGCAGACCAGCAGCCAGCCCGGCTCGGTCAGCTCGAGCGAGCCGGTGGTCGGGGTCAGGTCCGGCGCGTCCCGGCCGAGCCACTTGGTGATGGCGTGGGCCTGCGGGCCGGCCTCGGCCTCCTCTCGCGAGACGCCGGACTCGATCCGCAGCTGGGCCACCGAGTCGTCGACGCTGAGCACCCGCCCCTCTCCGGCGTCGGGCAGCCAGTAGACCCGGCTGTCGCCGATGTTCCCGTACGTCGCCTGGTCGCCCTCGACGATCGCGCAGGCGAATGTGCACGAGGCGGCGTTCTTGCTGGTCGGCGCGGTATGGGCGATCACCGCATCGTTGGCCACGGCGACCGCGCCTCCGATCGCCGCGGCCAGCGCCCCGGTCCGACTGGCCGGCAGCCCGAGACCGGCCGGCCGGTGGGCCACCAGGACGTCGCGGGCGGTCCGGGCGGCGGCCAGGCTCGCCACATCGGAGTCGGTCGAGGTCGACACTCCGTCGCACACCACCAGCACGGCGCGGGATCCCGGCTCCGGGTCGGCCGCGATCGCCGAGGCGTCCTCGTTCCGGTCGTGACGTACGCCCCGGTCGCAGACGGCGGCGACCCAGGGCGCCGGCTGCTCGGTGTAATGGTCGCGCTCCGACGGCGCCTTGGTGCCACAGACCTCGCAGTACCCGTCAGCGCCGACCGTCCCGCCACACTCCGCACAACGCGGCCGGGCGACCACGACGGTGTCGGCGCTGGCCTCCTCGGTCACCACCGACCGGGACAGCGTGATCGGCGACTCGAGTAGCTCGTCTTCGCCGACCACCGGTGCACCCGCGTCGTCCGTCGGCGACGCGAACGCGAGGCTGGTGCCGCACGCCTCGCAGAAGCTGTCCGTGGCCCGCACCTCGGAGCCGCAGTTCGGGCAGTGCAACACAGGGTCGGGGGGCAGGGCAGGTTCGGCGGGGAGCGCGGGGTCGGCGGGCGGGCGTGGGTCGGCGAGCGCGGGGTCGTGGGGTGGCCCCGGATTCGTGCTAGGCGGGGGATCGGTCATCTCGGCGTCCATACCCCTCAGGTCAGCGTCCACCGGCGTACCCGATTGGCCCGGTCCACCAGACGGTAACGTTCCTGCTCGTCGTCGCTGGCCTGGGCCAGCACCCGATACGTCTGTTCCAGCCCGTCGCGCAGGGAGTTGTTGTCCGCGCTGTACGTCCCGATCGTCAGCTGGCTCTGCGGACCCTTGGCGGTCACCGCGGCCAGCGCCCGCTCCAGGATCTGCGCGGTCAGCTCGGCCTGCTCGGTCGGATCCAGCCGGACCCCGGTGATCGAGTTCATCGCCTCGGCGAGCACCGGCAGGCCGCCGTCGGAGGAATACAGCTGAACCGCCCGGAGCCGGCGGGCCTCCGGATAGGCCCGGCTGGTCGGCGGCACCAGGTCCAGCGCCTCGACCGCGGCATGGACGTCGTTCCGGGCGACTCGCAGCCGGGCCAGCCCGAACGCGGCCGGCGCGACGTAGTTCGCGTCGGTCCGGGCGCAGGTGGCGTACAGCCGCTCGGCCAGCCCACCCTCGGCACCACGCTCGCAGGCCAGCGCCAGGGCCAGTTTCGGGGCCAGCTCGCCCGGTACCTGGCCGTACACCGCGTTGAACGCCGACTGCGCGCCACGGAAGTCGTCCCGGGCCAGCAGCGCGAGGCCGCTCATCCAGACCGCCCGCCACTCCCATGGATCGGCCGCCAGCATCTCGTTCACCACGGTGTCGACCAGCTGCGGCCGGCCGAGCTCCAGCATCGCGGTGGCCCGGGCCAGTTGGACCTCGACCGAGATGGCGGGCGCGCTGGCAAGCGCGGCCAGCCTTAGCTCGGGTGCATCGGCAGTGATGTTGGACAGCCAGGAGAACTGCGGATCGGTCGTATCGGCCCGCAGCTTGGGTAGTTCGTCCCAGGTCAGCGCGTCGCTGCTGATCGCCGGCGCCTCGAACAACATCGAGGCGGCCGACGTCAGGGAAGTGCCCGCGGTCTTCTCCGCAACCACCTCGCGCAGCACGCCGAGCAACTGCACGCGGAACTCGTCGACGGTGCCGAACCGGTCCGCCGGATCGGGGGCGCAGGCCTTGGCCAGCAGCCGGTAGAGCGAGTCGTGGTCCTCGAACAGGGGCGTCTCCTCGACCGGCGGCAGGCTCGCGACGTACTTTGTCTGATAGCCGCGGAACTCCATCATCAGCACAACCAGCGTCCGACCGATCGTGTAGATGTCCGAGGCGACCGTGGTCCCGACCTGGGCCACCTCGGGCGCCTGATAGCCGACCGTTCCGTAGATCGCGGACTCCTCGTCGTCGATCCGCCGCACCCCGCCCATGTCGATCAGCTTCACGGCGTCGCCGACCTGGATCAGGTTGTCCGGCTTGAAGTCGCAGTAGACCAGTCCCATGTCGTGCAGATAGGTGAACGCGGGCAGGATCTCCAGGACGTACGCGAGGGCCTGGTCCACCGGCAACGCGTTGTAGTCGCCACCGGAGAGCCGCATCCGCTCCTTGAGGATCTCCTTCAGCGAGGTCCCACCGACGTACTCCATCACGATGTAGCCGGCGCCCTCGTGGGAGACGAAGTTGTAGATCTCCACGATCAGCGGGTGCTCGACCTGGGCCAGGAACTGCCGCTCGATCAGGGCTACCGCCAGCGCGTCGGCATCGCCGGTGTTCAGCAGGCCCTTCAGCACCACCCAGCGGTCGGACACGTTGCGGTCCTTCGCCAGGTAGATCCAGCCGAGGCCGCCGTGGGCCAGGCAGCCGGCGACCTCGTACTGGTTGGCGACCAGGTCGCCCGCCTTCAGCTTCGGGGTGAACGAGAACGGGTTGCGGCAACGTGGGCAGAAGCCTTCGGTCCGGCCGGGCTGCCCGTCCCGGGCCCGACCGACCGGCGCGCCGCAGGACGGGCAGGCCCGCTTGTTCTCCGGCACCATCGGGTTCTTCATGATCGCCTGCAGCGGCTCGACCGTGGGCGCCGGCGGGACCCGGGTGAGCCCGGCGCCGAGCCGCGCGGAGCGCAGTCGTTGCGAGCCGGAGTGCACCCGGCGGGTCACCTTCGTGCCGCCGCTGCCCGAGAGTCGTTGCGAGCCGAGCGCGGTCGAGCTGAGCCGGCTGGAGGCCCGCGTGATCGTCGAGCCGGCGCCCGCGGGGACCGAGGGCTGGGTGAGCTCCGCTGCTGCCAGCGGGGTGTCCGCGGGCCCAGCTGACGTTCCCTGAGCCGCGGACGTGCCCTGAGCCCGACGAAGGGCATCCGGTCCGGGAGTGCCGCAGACGTCGCAGTAGCCGTCCACGATCGTTCCTGTGCAGCCTGGCTGGGCGCACGCCTGGGACCCGCCCGTCGACGGGCTCGGGGCGCGTTCTTGTGATGGTCCGGAAGCGCCGGACGTGCCCTGAGCCTGTCCAAGGGCGCCTCCGTCAGCTCCAGGAGAACCGCAGACGTCGCAGTAGCCGTCCACGATCTGACCCGTGCAGCCGGGCTGGGTACAGGCGGTCACGATCTTCCTCTATTCCGCTGCGCGGGCTTCACGACCTGCAGATAGCTCTGATAGAGCGTCACGAGCTGGTCGGCGATCGGGATTCGGGTCGGTTTGCGGTCCAGCGCGTCCCGGGCCAGCGCGTAGGCCCGGGCCAGGTCGGGGTCGTCGGCCAGGTTCTCGGCTTCGGCTTTCGCCCGGTACGCCTCGAGTCGGCCATCCAGTTCGTCGCGCCGGGCGAGCGCCTGCAGATAGGCGCTCTGGGCCAGGGTCATCGCCTTGTCGACCTGGCCGAGCCGGGCGACGTACGCCTTCAGCGGCTCGGCCGTGTTCGGCATCGGGCCCAGCGCGTCGACGTCCGGGACCGCGTACCTCGGCGCGGGATCGACGCTCGCCACGCACTTTTCGACGATCATCCGGAGTGCCGCCTCGCGGGCCTCCAGGTCACGCCGTAACGCCCGCGCCCGGGCGACGATCGCGCCCGCTTCGCGGCGCTGCGCGCCGTGCACGATCAGGTCCCGCTCGAACCGGCTCGCGTCGGTCTCCAGCGGTCCGATCAGGCCACCGACATCACCGCCGCGTCCGGACTTGTCGACCAGCTCCCGCACCCGGGTGGCCAGCCGGGCCTGCTGCTCGGCGGCGCGCTGTTGCTCGGCGCCCGCCGGCTCGAGGCCCACCTGGTCGCGGATCCGTTCCGACTGAGCTCGCAAGGCCCGGATCCTCATCGCCAAGTCCAGACCGCCGTCGTCCAGTCCCAGCCGGGCCCGCAGGCTGGCGGCCAGCGCGTCGGACAGCCGACAGGCCTCCGGAGTCGACACCGCCAGACCCCTCGAACCCAGTCCGGACGAGTCCACGCCGGGGGCCGCGAACTGAGTGTCGATCCGGCCCCAGATCAACGCCGACAGACGCTCGCGCTCGGTCGGCCCGACCCGGCCCGAGTCCCAGGTGGCGAGCATCAGCTCGTACCGGTCCGAGATCGCTTTCCACAGGGCCATCGACAACATGATGTCGCCGGTGGCTGCGGTGTCGGGGGCGTCCAGGGCGGCCCGATCGAGCCGGTCGAGCTCGGTCTTCCGGGCGGTCCGCCACTCGCCGAGCGCGGTCAGATAGGTCTGTGCGGCGACCGGGTCGACCGGCTGGCCCAGCCGGCCGGGCGCGACCGGCGCCAGCGGGCCGGCTGCGATGCTGGCCGAGGTCACGGGTTCCTGCCGTAGACCGCGGTCGGCGGCGCGGTGGCCGGACCGAGCGCGCCGCGCAACCAGCGGTCGTACGTCGCGGTCCACACTCCGTCGGACCGCATCCCGGCCAGCACCTGGTTGACGAACCTGATCAGGTCGACGTTCTTGGCATTGACCCCGATCCCGTACGGCTCGACGGTGAACGCCTTCTGGTCGGGCACCACCGCGTACGGGTCCTGGGCGGCCAGCCCGGCCAGCACGGTGTCGTCGCCCGTGATCGCGTCGACCGCGCCGGACTGGAAGAGCACCAGGCAGCCGGTGTGGCTGTCCGAACCGACCGCGATGGCCTTCGGCGCCCGTTTGCGCAGGGTGTCCATGCTCGACGTCCCGTTCGGCGCGCAGACCTTGTGCCCGGACAGGTCGGCCAGGGTGGTCGCCTTGGAGCCGCGGCGGACCAGGATCTTCTGACCGGCCCGGTAGTACTCGGTGGAGAAGCCGATCTGCTTCCAGCGGTCGCAGGTGATGCTCATGGCCCGGGCGACGATGTCGACGTCGCCGCTCTGCAGCGCCGGGATGCGCTGGGCCGCGGTGATCACCTTGAGCTCGTAACGATTCTCGTCGCCGAAGATCGCCTTCGCGACCGCCTTCACCATGTCGATGTCGAAGCCCTCGATCTGCCCGTTCAGCGGATTACGCGCGCCGAGCAGGTACGTATCGGCGGAGACGCCGGCGATCAGCCGTCCGCGGTCCTGGATCTTCCGCATGGTCGAACCGGACGGCATGCTGCCCGCCTTCGGCTGAGTCCCGGTCGGGGCGTACGAGGCCAGCGCGTTGCTGCACGTGGTCGGTACGGTCGTCGTTGCGCCGGACGTCGGCGCCGCGCTCGGGCTGGGCGTCGGCAGCGGCGTCTCGGGATAGCCGGCGAGCGAGCAGCCCGCCAGGGTCGCAACGGCGGCGACCAGCATCACCTGCAGTCGTCGTCGGGCGGTCATCGGTACTCCCGGAGCCGTTGGGCCAGCCCGCGGCGACCCAGCAGGGCCGCGGCGATCCCGCCGGCGACAGCCAGGATCGCGGCGACGATCATCCCGGCACGCGGTGCCTGGAGGCCCGACCTGAGCTGGTCGGCCAGATCGTCGACGATGCCGACGGCGTACTCGTCGAAGGCGCTGAATGTCCCGTTGGCGGAATCCGTGCCGGTCCGGGTGGCCAGGCCGACGGCCTGGTCCCACTGTCCGCCGTCGTCGAACGCGCGGATCCGTACGTGCACATCGGTGTAGGCGTTCCAGCGCTGGGTGAGCAGGCTCTCGTCGACCACCTGCAGCGCGGCGTCCACCTTCGTCGCCGAGTCCTTCCAGGACTGCTCGAAGGCGCCGCCGGAGCCGCGGCTGATCAAGGTCAGGCTCTCGTTCGCCTTGGCGTCGTTGCCGCGGATCCGGGCCTGTGCGGCAGCGGTGAGCGGAGCCAGGGAGTCCGACTTCAGCGTGCTCAGGGCGCCGCCGGTCTGGCCCATCGCGATCGCGCCGCCGACCAGCACGACGAGCATGATCACCCCGCCGATCAGCAACCCGACGTTGATCGTCCGGCGGAACGTCCGGGCGACGAAGATCATCGCCAGCACGAAACCGGCCAGCAGGACGAGCCCGATCGCCTCGAACCACCAACCGGGGCGGGCATCCATCTCGTCGGCGGCCCGTTCCGCGTTCACCGCGACCAGCGTGTCCAGGATCGGCAGCGCGTCGGACCGGAGTCCGGCGCTTGCGGTGCGCAGATACTGCGCGCCGACCGGGAATCCCTGCCGGTTGTTGGCGCGGGCCAGCTCGATCGTCGAGGCGTACGTCACCACTTCCTCGTTCAGCGCCGACAGCGCGTTCGCGTCGGCCGGCTGGGCCTCGGCCGCCGCCGCGATCAGGTCGGAGGCCTCGGCGATCAGCTTGTCGTACTGGGCCCGCTGCGCGGCCGGCTCCAACCCGCCGACCAGGAACGCATTGGTTGCGGTCGCGTCCGCGCTCAGCAGGTCGGTCTGGATCCGCTGCACCCGGACCAGCTGCCCGGCGTTCGCCTCGGCCCGGGACAGCGCCCGGGCCTGCAGCGCGAAGCAGGCGCCGCCGACGATCGCGAACAGCAGACCGACGACCAGTACGCCGATGCTCAGCAGCCGCAGACGCCGCGGTGTCTGGCTCGGCTGCGGTCCGGCGGGCACGATCGCCACCGCGGCAGTCTGCGGCGCGATGGCCTGCTGTGCCGGTGGTGGAGCGGACTGGGTCGCCTGACTCATGACTGCTCACCCGTCGTCTGCGCTTCGACGGGTTCGGCGTGCGTTTCCGCGGGCGAGTCGTCGTCGGCCAGGTCCTCGGGCAGCAACTGGCGCAGCTGCTCGAGGGTGGGCTCGGTAACGTCGCGCAGTCGCCAGGCATGCCGGCCGATCGCGGCCTCCAGCTGGTTCCGGGCGAACCGGCCGTTGCCGAACAGCGGCCCGCGTGCAGTGGTCAGCAGGATCGACTCGAACCGCCGCCTGGTGTCGTCCGAGATGTCGTAGTCGGCCGTCGCCGCCAGGTCTGTGAAGATCGAGATCAGCTCCGGATCGGTGTAGTCGGCGAACTCGATCGTGGTCCGGAACCGGCTGGCGAGCCCGGGGTTCTGGGCGATGAAGACGGCCATCGGATCCGGATAGCCGGCCACGATCAGCACCAGGTCGCTGCGCCGGTCCTCCATCTCCTTGACCAGGGTGTCGGTCGCCTCGGTGCCGTACTGATCGCCGGCCAGGCTGTACGCCTCGTCGATGAAGAGCACTCCGCCGGCGGCCTTGGCTACCACCTCGGCGGTCTTGATCGCGGTCTGGCCGAGGTAGCCGGCCACCAGCTCGGAGCGGTCGACCTCGATCAGCTGGCCCTTCGACAGCAGACCCAGGGCCCGATAGATCCCACCGACCAGGCGGGCAACCGTCGTCTTGCCGGTGCCGGGATTGCCGACGAAGACCAGGTGCCGGGTGATGGTCGGGGACCGCAGCCCGGCCTTGCTGCGCAGCCCCTCGACCCGCAGGACCGCGACCTGCCGGTGGATCTCGGCCTTGACGTCGGCCAGCCCGATCAGGCCGTCCAACTCGGCCAGCAGCTCATCGAGTGACTTCTCGGGCTCCGCCGGCGGTCGGGTGGGCTGGACCTCGCCAGGCTCGGCCTGCGCGTCGTGGGTTGCCCGTCGATGGCTCGGGCGCGTCGGCCTGCGGCGCTCGAGGCCGGCGCTTCGACAGGGTCGGCGCGCGTGACGGTCCCGGAGGAACCGACACCCGGAAACGCGCCCGGGGTGGCCGGATCGATGTGGCTCAGGTCGAACCAGTCCTGCTGACGCGGATCGGCGGCGACGATCCCGTCGGTCGCCTGACGCTGTCGGACCAGCTTGTCCATCGCCTGGTCGAGCGCCGCCAGGGTCCGGGTTCCCCAGGTTCGCAGTTCGTCGGATCGGTCTGTCATGGCAGGTCCAAGGTATTCGGTGGCGGGGCCGCGGGCGGCGGTACGGACGAGTCAAGGCCGAGCACACCGCCGGTGGAGGACGTACCGAACTTGGCCTGCAGGAACCGGCCGTGCACGATCAGCGCCTCCGCATCGGACCGCAACGCCGCGTCCAGGATCTTGTCCATCGTGCCGGCCAGCAGATCGAGCTGGTCGATGAGCAGCATCAGCGAGGTCTTGCCGTTCTCGATCGGCCTGGTGTCCGCCCACTGCCGAGGCAGCCGGAGGTAGGCCCCGACAGCCTCCGGCAGATAGTCCGTCGCGGTCGCCATCACCGAGTACGCCTCCGGGCTCCCCAGCCCGAGGTTGCGCAGTCGGGGCAGCGTCTGCCGGACCGTGCCGGTGATCCGCTTCACCCGGGATACGACGGGCGGCGGCACGACCCCGCCGGCAACCACGGATTCGGTCTTGTCGAGTGCAGCCAGCAGGTCCGCCTCGGTCGGAACGGCCGGTATCGCCACAGACTGGGTGGCCGCCGGATCCCAGCCCGGCGCCTCGGCCGGGCTCCCGAAGACCCGGCCGAACCACTCCCGCACACCCATCAGCTCACCATGTCATCACCGTCGAGCGCGTCAGGCCGCCGAGCGGCGGACCGCTCAGCGCAACGTGCCGGATGCGCCACTCTCCAGGTCCAGCGAGCCCGACGCCAGCCGCTGGTCGGACCGGTTCACCCGGTCGAGGTACTCCTTGGACTTCGCGACCTCGGACTCCAGCGTCCCGATCGTCTGCGCCATGTTGTCCAGCGCCTGCAGCTTGAACGTGTCGATCGAGTCCATGGTCGCGTAGATGTTCTGGAAGGCGGCCTGCAGCTGGGGCATCCCGATGGTCGCCGACGCGGCCTGCTGCTGGATCTGCGCGGAGTTGTCCCGCATCATCTCCGAGGTCCGCTGGATCAGGTTCGACGTCGTCGAGTTCAGCGCGGTGATCTGGTCCAGCACCAGCTTCTGGTTGCCGAGCGCCTGGGCCACGATCACCGCGGTCCGCAGTGCCGCGATGGTGGTCGTCGAGGCCCGGTCGACGCCCTTGATCAGCTCGATGTTGTTCTTGATGATGATGTCGATCGCCAGGTAGTTCTGGATCGAGACCGCCAGCTGGGTGAGCAGGTCCTGATGCTTCTGCCGGACGTAGAACAACACGTCCTGGCCGAGCGCCTTGCGCCCGCTCCGGATCGGTCAGCTCCAGCTGGGAGATCTGCGCGGCGAGCTTGGCGTCCAGGTGCTCGGCGATGTAGACGTACTGGTTCAGCCGGCCCATCGCCTCCCAGAGGTTCTGCTTCTCCAGGTTCAGTGCGACGTTGTCCCGGGTCAGCTCGTCCTGGCCGTTGCGCAGCGCGTGCAGGATGCCGTCGAGATGGGTCTGGGCCGACTGGTACTTGCGGAAGTAGTTGTCGATCTTCTCCCCGAACGGGATGATGCCGAGGAACTTCTTGCTGGCCGACGCCTGGCTCGGGTCGAGGTCCTCGACCGTGCGGCGCAGCTCGAGCAGCGTGTTGCCGACCTTCGAGCCCTCGGCCAGGCCGCCCTCCTTGAGCGCCCGGACCGGCGTCTGCAGCAGCCGGTTCGACGTCTCCGCCGCTCGGCGTACGTCGGCGTCGCCCATGCTGCGGACGTTCGCGGCCTGCGCCGGCGAACTCCGGCGAGCGGGTCTGCGCGGTGGTCAGCGCGGACATGAAGGAGTCGACCTTGCGCGTCCAGCGCGGGCACCGCAGCCGGATCGACCTGCGGGGCGATGGCTGGTGCCTGGGTCGCAGCCACCGGCTGCGGCGGCGGGGGAGCGGTCAGGGTCAGCGGAGACGGATCGGGCGGCGCGAGCGGCATGGGTGCCGCGGCTCCGGCCGCGCCAGTCGGTTCGGTCATGGGCGGAGCCTCTCGGGAGTGCAGGAGCGATTCCGGGCGGCACGCCCTGCGAGCGGAGCGAGCTGTTCGGACAGAGCCGTCGTCCGGAATCGCGACGAACGAGCGAGATTTGCGGAGCTCATGACCGCGGAGCGCGGAACGCGACAGTTGACTCGGTCATCGTACGGGCCTCCTCCGGCGGGCGCCGCTGGTCGCGGCGCGGGCGAAACTCGCGCTAAATCTACCTGGCCACGGGTTTGACTGCTGCGCTGCGCACCCGGCCCCATGACGGACGTGGGCACTCGGCCCCGTATTTCGTGTGATTCTCGGCGCGTCGGCCCGGAACTGGACATCGGGCGCGCCGCCGCGAGGCTGGCCGCCAGGGGCACACCCGGTCAGTCGGCTGGGCGGATCTCGCCGGAGCCGCGGACGATGAGCTCGGTCGGGACCAGGATGGTCTGCTCGGGCGACGTGTCGCCGTCCATCCGGGCGAACAACCGTTCCGCGGCCAGGGTGCCGATAGCGCCCGGGTCCTGGGCCAGCACGGTCAGGGGTGGGTCGAGCAGGTCCCCGAGGCTGACGTCGTCGAGACCGACCAGCGCCACCCGGTGGGCCAGGCCCAGCCGGTGCAGCGCCCGGACCGCGGCGATGGTCAGCAGGTTCTGGCTGGTGAAGACCGCCGTCGGTGGCTCGTCGAGGCGCATCAGCCGGTCGAGCTCGGACTCCACGTGGTCCTCCGGGTGCGGGCTGGCGGCGGTGTCGATCGGATACCGGCTCGGGTCGAGCCCGGCCCGGCACATCGCCTCGTCGAAGCCGCGCCGGCGTTCGACGGTCGTCGACACCGCCGGATGGCCGCTGAAGTGGGCGATCCGGCGGTGCCCGTGCCCGACCAGGTGCTCGACGGCGCGCCGGGCCGTGTCGACGTTGTCGATCACCACCGCGTCGGCCAGCAGGCCGATCGGCGGTCGGTCGACGAACACCATCGGGGTGCCCTGCTCGCGCTCGCTCTGCAGATAGCCGTGGTCCGGCGAGACCGTGGTCAGGATCAGGCCGTCCACCCGGCGCCGCGTGAATGCCCTGATCAGGTTGCGTTCCTGGATCGCGTCGTCTTCGAAGCTGGCCGCGAAGACGGCCGTCCCTCGAGCGATGGCGACCTCCTCGACCGCCCGGTTGATCGCCGCCGAGAACGGATTGCCGACCGACTCCAGCAGGAGCCCGATGGTGAGGGTCTTGCGGTCTCCGCGGCGCAGCGTGCCGGCCCCGAGGTTGGGCTGGAAATTCAGTGCCGCAATAGCACGCTCGACACGCTCGCGCATCTGCTCGGAGACGTTAGTCTCGTCGTTTATCACGCGCGAAACAGTTTTTATACCGACACCCGCGAGAGCGGCGACGTCCCGGATGGTGGCACGTGGCCGCGGGGTGCGCGGATCGGCCGGCATTGACATCGTTGTCCGACACCCTTCTGATGCACGACCTGTTGACGGCGCCAGCGTAGTGCATCTCGATTGCGAAACGCCTGCCGAGACACTTGACGGCTGGCTGAGAATGCCTTAGAAATGTACCGACACCGTTGTCACTGTGACGGCGGGCACAGCGATGTGGAGACGTACATGCAACGACGCACACGGCTGGCGCGCAGGATCTTGATCCCGCTCGCGCTGCTGAGTTCGGCGACACTCGCCCTGGCCGCTTGCGGCGGCGGCGGCAACAGCACGGCCGGCGGGAGTGCGAGCGGGGGCGGCGACAAGCCCGTGTCGGTCACCCTGATCACCAAGACGGCCACGAACCCGTTCTTCATCGCCATGCAGCAGGGCGCGGAGCAGGCCGGTAAGGACAACAACGTCAAGGTCACCACCGTGGCCGGCAAGGCCGACGGTGACGAGCAGACCCAGATCGATGCGATCGAGGCCGCCATTGCCCGTGGGGACCAGGGCATCCTGATCACCCCCGCGACCGACGCGGTGGCACCCGAAGATGCAGGAGGCGCGCGACGCCGGGCTGTACGTGATCGCCCTCGACACTCCGCCCAACCCGGCGAGCGCGGCGGACATCACGTTCGCGACCGACAACTTCCAGGCCGGCACGTTGATCGGCAAGTGGATGGCGGGCACCCTGAACGGCAGCGACGCGAACATCGCGCTGCTCGACCTGTTCAACGACAAGGTCGCCTCGGTCGACTACAACCGCGACCAGGGCTTCCTGACCGGGATGGGGATCAACGTCAACGATCCCAAGAAGAACGGCGACGAGGCACCGACCGGTAAGTACACCGGAGGGAAGGGCGGCAACTACAGCATCGTCTGTAACGAGCCGACCCAGGGTGCGACCGACCAGGGCAAGACGGCGATGGAGACCTGCCTGGCGAAGTCGAAGAACATCAACACCGTCTACACGATCAACGAACCGGCCGCGGTCGGCGCCTCCCAGGCACTGAACGACGCCGGCGTCAAGGCGACCATCGTCTCGGTCGACGGCGGTTGCGACCCGGGCATCAAGTCGCGTCAAGAGCGGCATCATCGGGGCCACCTCGCAGCAGTACCCGGTGAAGATGGCCCAGCTGGGCGTCGAGGCGATCGCCAAGTACGTCCGAACCGGTGAGAAGCCTGCCGTCAGCCCGGGTCTGGACTTCTACAACACCGGTGTCCAGCTGGTCACCGACAAGCCGGTGAGCGGGGTGCCGAGCATCACCACCGCCGACGCGGAGAAGATCTGCTGGGGCGCCAAGTAGTCGCTCGCGGCGGGGCCCCGGGTCTTGACTGACCGAGGCTCTGCCGAAGGGCCGGCCCCTCCACCCGGAGCGGGCCGGCTCACGGTCACTCCTCCAACTCCCCAACGGCAAGGAAGCCACGAATGAGCGTTACGACTCCAAGCGCGCCGACCACGGCGGCCGAACAGTTCGCGATGCGCCGGCAGTCCCCGGTGCAACGCGTGCAGCACCTGCTGCACTCCCATCCCGCGATCAGCCCGCTGCTGGTGCTGGTCGTGGCCTTCATCGCCTTCACGATCGTCAACCCCCGGTTCGCGTCGCCGGCGACCATCTCGATCATCGTGCAGCAGACGGCCGTGGTCGCGGCGCTGGCGATCGGCCAGACCTTGATCATCCTGACCGCCGGCATCGACCTCGCGGTCGGCGCGACCTGCATCCTGGCGATGCTGGTGATGGCCAACCTGGCCGCCCACAACGGGGTGCCCGGCCCACTGGCTCTGTTGCTCGGTATCGGGGTCGGCACCTTCTGCGGGTTCCTCAACGGGCTGCTGGTCACCCGCGTCAAGCTGCCCCCGTTCATCGTCACGCTGGGCACGCTGAGCATCTACACCGCGGTCGGCCTGATGTACTCCGGTGGCCAGAGTGTGAGCCAGCAGGACCTGCCGTCGATCCTCAACCTGATGGGGGTCCGGTTCAAGCTCGGCCCGTTCAACCTGACCATCGGCGTCGTCTTCGTCGTCCTGATGGCGGTCATCGTGGCCTACATCCTCAGCCAGACGGCCTGGGGGCGGCACGTGTACGCGGTCGGTGACGACATCGAGGCGGCCCGGTTGGTCGGTATCCGGGTGGACCGGGTGCTGCTCAGCGTCTACACGGTGGCCGGACTGATCTACGGCATCACCGCGTGGGTGTTGATCGGCCGGGCCGGCACGGCCAGCCCGAACGCCATCGTGGACGCCAACCTGGAAACCATTACCGCGGTCGTGATCGGCGGGACCAGCCTGTTCGGAGGCCGGGGCGGGATCGTCGGCACCATGCTCGGCGCCCTGATCGTGTACGCGTTCAACATCGGCCTGAGCCTGGCCGGGGTCAACGCCCAGCTGCGCGTGCTGGCGATCGGCGTCCTGATCATCGTCGCGGTCAGTATCGACCAGTGGATTCGGAAGGTGAAGGGATGAGCACTCCAGCAACCAGCGATCTATCGCCCGAGGAGCAGGGGGCGGTCGGCATCGGCAACCCGCCCGTGCTCGCGGACACCAGCCAGACGGTGCTGTCTGCCCGCGGGCTGATCAAGACCTTCGGCCGGGTGGTCGGCCTGGACGGCGTCAACGTCGACCTGTTCCCCGGCGAGGTCCTTGCCGTGATCGGCGACAACGGCGCCGGCAAGTCCACCCTGATCAAGGCACTCACCGGCGCTCTGATCCCGGACGCGGGACACGTCTACATGGACGGCCGCGAGGTCCACTTCAAGACCCCGCAGGACGCCCGCGGCGCCGGGATCGAGACCGTGTACCAGACACTGGCCGTCGCGCCGGCGCTGGACATCGCGGCCAACATGTTCCTCGGTCGGGAACGCCGTCGCAGCGGCCCGCTCGGCAGCGTCTTCCGGATGCTGGACAAGCCTGGCATGAAGGAGGCCGCAGGGCAGTCGATGGCCAACCTCGGCATCGCCACCGTGCAGAACATGTCCCAAGCCGTGGAGACCCTCTCCGGCGGCCAGCGCCAGGCGGTCGCCGTGGCCCGGGCGGCGACGTTCGCCACGAAGTTCGTCGTGCTCGACGAACCGACGGCCGCACTCGGGGTCAAGGAGACCGGGCAGGTGCTGAACCTGATCCAGCAGATCAAGGCCAAGGGCCTGCCGGTCATCCTGATCAGCCACAACATGCCGAACGTGTTCGAGGTGTCGGACCGGATCCACATCGCCCGGCTGGGCGGCTGTGCCGGTGTGATCACCCCGAAGTCGCACACCCCGACCGAGGCGGTGGCGATCATGACCGGCGCCACCACGCTGCAGAAGGGCTGAGCGAACCGGAGGCGGACCAGCGGGCCCGGACGTGCGAATTTGCGCGTCCGGGCCCGACGTCCTTCCGGGCCCTGAGTAAGTTCGGAGACGGAGGGCGTGATCATGCAGGACAAGGACGGGCCGGGCCCGACGATCTACGATGTCGCGCGAGTCGCCGGGGTGGCCCCCTCGACGGTGTCCCGGGCCTTGTCCAAACCCGGCCGGGTGAGCTTCAAGACCGCCGAACACATCCGTCGCGTCGCCGGCGAGCTGGGCTACCGGTCCGGTCGGATGGAGCTGCCGCTGTCGGCCCGCGGCAGCGGGGTATTGGCGCTCATCGTGGCCGACATCGCCAATCCGGTCTTCGTCGGGATGATCCGCGGAGCTGAGCGCGAGACCTCCCAGCGGGGGCTCACCCTGGCGGTCGTGGAGACCCAGGAGTCACCGGAGAGCGAACAGCGGGCGATTACCCGGCTGGAGGGCACCGCGGACGGCTTCGTGCTGGCCTCGTCCCGGCTCAGCGACACTGCGATCCGGGCACTCGCCAAACGGAAGCCCGTGGTCGTCCTGAACCGCACGGTCGGCGAGGTGACGTCGGTGGTCAGCGACAACGTCCAGGCCATCAAGAAGGCGACCGAGCACCTCACGGCGTTCGGCCATTCCTCGATCTGCTATCTGTCGGGTCCGGAGGCCTCGTACGCGAACGGTATGCGGTGGCGCGGCCTCAAGGAAGCCGGGCTCGAGCTGGACATTCCGGTCCGGCGGATCGGGCCGTACCTGCCGACGATGCGCGGCGGAGCCGACGCCGCCGCGGCGTGGACCGAGCGTCCGACGTCGGCGGTGATCGCGTACAACGACCTGATGGCGATCGGCTTCATGCAGGCGGTCGCTGCGAGCGGTCGACACATCCCCGGCCAGGTGAGCGTGGTCGGCTTCGACAACATCGTCGACGCCGAGCTCGTCGAGCCGGGACTGACCACGATCGCCGCGCCGCTGGTGAGCATCGGCGGGACGGCGGTCGCGCTGCTGCTGAACCGGACCGCCCAGCCGGACGCCGACGCGCGCGCACCGGTGCTGCTGCCCGCCCGGTTGGTGATCCGTGGCTCGACCGGACCGCAGGCGCGTTGACGCCGGCTACCGAGGTGCCAGGACCGCGAGCTGCCCGGCCACCAGCTCGACCAGCTCCTGATCCGCGCCGAGGTCAGCCGACAGCACGGCGAGTACGTCGCGCACCGGCTCCGGACCGGCGGCCGCGTCTCTGGCCCGCGACGCACCCGGGTCCCTGACCGGCGAACCGGCGCCTCGCAGATGCCAGATCCATCCGGCCACGGCGGTCGCCCCGCCGACCGGCAGCCGGCCGGCAGCCCGCTCGGCGAGCAGTGACGGGACGATCCGGACGGGCAGCTTCAGTGAGCCGTCCGCCGCGATCTGGCCGAGGAGATGACGGACCCGGGGGTTCGCGAACCGGGCCAGTAGCGCGGCGCGGTAGTCGGCCAGCTCGGCCGGCGGCAGGACGAGGTGCGCGGTTGCCTCGTCCCAGAAAGCCTCCACCCAGCTTCGACACTCCGGGTCCGCGATCGCCTCTGCGATCGTCTCGTGCCCACGCAGCGGGCCGACGTACGCCAGCAGAGAGTGCGACCCGTTCAGCAGCCAGAGCTTCCGCTGTTCGTACGGCGTCACGTCATCCACGATCCGGGCGCCGGCTGTCTCCCAGCGCGGCCGGCCGACGGGAAAGTCGCCGCTGATCACCCACTCGGAGTACGGCTCGGTCGGCACGGGCGAGGCGTCCAGATAGTGCCGCTGCTCGGCGACCTCGGCGCGGTCGCCGTCGGTGGTGGCCGGGGTGATCCGGTCGACCATCGACGTCGCGAAGTCCACCTCGCGCTCGATCCAGGCCGCCAGCTCCGGATCGAGCAGCGTCGCGAGGTCGCCCACGACCGCCGCGGTGACCAGCCCGTTGTGCGGCAGGTTGTCGCAGGACAAGACGGTGATCGAGCCTGCCTCGGCCGCCCGCCGGGCGGCGAGGCCGGCGACGAGCTTGGCCGGAAGCGTGCCGACCGCGGCCGACGGGTCGGCCCGCAGCGTGGTCAGGTCGGCGGCCACCCGCTCGTCGGTGGTGTCGAGCCGTCCGTCACCGCGGCGCAGATACCCCGCCTCGGTGACGGTGATCGTGATGACGGCAGTCTCCGGCCGGCGCAGATAGTCGAGGTAGGCACCGTGGTCGGTCGCAGCATGGACGGCCGCCACCGACCCGATCAGCTCGAAGGAGTCGCCATCCGCGCTACGGATGATCAGCGTATAGAGGCCGTCCTGGGGCCCGAGGTCGTCCGCCGTGTCGGGTCGCCGGCCGGTGAACGCCGCGATACCCCAGTCGGCCGCGTCCGCGGCGTGGGCGGTGTACCAGGCCTGGTGGGCGCGGTGGAAGTTGCCGACGCCGAGGTGGACCATCCGGATCGGGGGTGCGGGCGAGGTGTCCGGCAGCGAGCGGCTCAGTCTGGGGAGCTCGCCGGGAGGAATCAGCTCGCTCACAGTCGGAACGCCTTCCGTGGATTCGCGGCGACGAGATCCACGAGTGTCTCGGCGGCCTCGTCCTCCGGCAGCCGGCCCTCGGCGACCAGACCGGCGAGATAGCCGGCGTCGAGCCGCCGCGACATGTCGTGCCTCGCCGGGATCGAGCAGAAGGCCCGGGTGTCGTCGATGAAGCCGGAGGTCTTGCCGAAGCCGGCGGTCTCGGTCACCGCGCCGCGATAGCGGCGGATCGCCTCGGGGGCGTCCAGGAACCACCAGGGGGCGCCGGCGTACACGCTCGGATAGAAGCCGGCGAGCGGCGCAATCTCCCGTGAGAACGTCGTCTCGTCCAGGGTGAACAAGATCAGTGAGAAGTTCGGACTCGTGCCGAAGTCGTTGAGCACCGGGCGGAGCGCGCTGGTGAACTCGGTCGCGACCGGAATGTCGCAGCCGACGTCGGCACCGTACTCGGCGAACGTCGGCAGATGGTGGTTCCGGCTGACCGAGGGATGCAGCGTCATCACCAATCCGTCCTCGGTCGACATCCGGGCCATCTCCCAGAGGAGGTGCCGGCGGAGCGCGGTGGCCTCGTCGGCCAGCAATTCGCCCTTGCGGGCCAGGCCGAACAGAGCGGCGGCTCGGCCAGTGGTCAACTTGTCGGTCCGGGCATCGGCATGGCTGTGGTCGGTCGAGACGGCCCCATGGGCGCGGAAGTAGGCGCGCCGGTTCTCCAGGGCGGCGATGAAACCGGCGTAGTCGGCGGTATCGATCCCGGAGGCCTCCGCCAGCCGGTCGGCATCGGTCCGCCAGTCGGTGGCGCCCACCTCGAGATAGCGGTCCGGCCGGAACGTGGGGATCACCCGTCCAGTCCAGGTCGGGTCGCCGGCGAGGAAGCGGTGCGCGGCGAGATCGTCGCACGGGTCGTCGGTGGTGGCCAGGACCTCGATGCCGAAGCGCTCGAACAGCGCCCGGGCCCGGAACTCCGGCTGGGCCAGCGCAGCGGCGATCTGGTCGTAGATCTGGTCCGCGGTGGCTGCCGACGGTCGTACGGAAACGGCGAAGATGTCCGCCAGCTGGGCCTCCAGCCAGAAGCGGACGGGCGTCCCGCGGTAGATCGACCAGTTCTCGCACAGCAGCCGGAACGCCCGCCGAGAGCTCGACTCGTCCAGCTCACCCTGGCCGACGCCGAGCTCGGACAGCCGCACCCCGTGGGCGTGCAGCAGCCGGTTCACGTAGTGGTCCGGCGTGATCAGCAACGTGGTCGGGTCGGCGAACCTCACGTCGTCGGCCAGCCACTGGGCCGGCACGTGCCCGTGCGGGGAGATGATCGGCAGTTCCGCGACCTGGGCGTACAACCGCCGCGCGAGCTCGCGAACAGCGGAGTCTGCCGGGAACAGCCGGTCGGGATCCAGCTGGAGAGACGTCGTCGAGGTCATGACTCATGGTGAGCCGGAGCCGAGTCGTCGGACCAGTTGTTGCCCAGAGTTGCCGACCCGATGCGACCGGCCTTGTCAGAGCGCGGACTACGACGGCACAGTGGCTGCATGAGCACCCTCGCCTCCGCCCTGAGCACTTCGATGATCGGCGGGGTCGGGACGCACCTCGACCCGGCTTCGGTCACCCGCTTCGTGACCGAAGCCCTCGCCGAGGCCGACCTCGACGGGAAGAGCGTCTGCCTGGTCGTGCCCGACGGAACGCGGACCTGCCCGTTGCCGTTGCTGCTTCGGGCCGCACACCAGGCGCTGGACGGCCGAGCCCGTCAGGTGGAGGTCGTGATCGCGCTCGGCACCCATCAGGGGATGTCCGAGGAGCACCTCGCCCGACACCTCGGTTACCCGGCCGGCGGCCTGGAGACGATCTATCCCGGCTGGACGGTACGCAATCACGAGTCGTGGCTGCCCGAGACGTTCACCTCGCTGGGCACGATCGGCGCAGCCCGGATCGCCGAGCTGACCGGCGGTCTGCTCAACGACACGTCGGTGGAGGTGAAGATCAACCGGCGCGTCGCGGAGGCCGACGTCGCGATCGTCGTCGGTCCCGTGTTCCCGCACGAGGTGGTCGGCTTCTCCGGTGGCAACAAGTACTTCTTCCCGGGCGTGTCCGGACAGGAGGTGATCGACCTGTCGCACTGGGTCGGCGCCCTGATCACCAGCGCCGAGATGATCGGCAGCCGAGGCGTCACCCCGGTCCGGGCGCTGATCAACGAGGCGGCCGCGCTGATCCCGGCCCAGCGACTCGCGCTCTGCCTGGTGGTCGCCTCCGGCACGGACACCCTGCACGCCGCGGCATTCGGTACGCCGGAGGACGCTTGGGCGGCCTGTGCCGCCGTGTCGGCCGAGACCCACGTCAGCTATCGGGACCGACCGGTGAAGCGGGTGCTGTCGATCATGCCGACCAAGTACGAGGACATCTGGACCGCGGCGAAAGGCTTCTACAAGCTGGAGCCGATCGTCGCGGACGGCGGCGAGGTGATCCTCTACGCGCCGCACATCACCGAGGTGTCGGTGATGCACCCGCATATCGCCGAGATCGGCTACCACAACCGGGACTACTTCGTCGGCCAGTGGGAGCGGTTCCGGGACCAGCCCTGGGGCGATCTGGCCCACTCCACCCATCTGCGCGGCCAGGGCACCTGGGACCCCGAGCGCGGCGAGCGGAACCGGGTCACTGTCACCCTGGCGACCGGGATCCCCGAGGACGTCGTCCGATCGGTGAACCTGAACTACCTCGACCCGGCCTCGGTCGACGTCGCCGCGTACGAGGCGGATCCAGACACCTTCGTCGAGCCGCACGCGGGTGAGGTGCTGTACCGGCTGCGGTCCGGAGCGGCCCCCGGCGGCGGTGAGTCGGACGGCCGCGAGCCGGCGGCGGACGGGTTGGACGGATGACCCGCTCAGCCGGACCCGAGGCGCCCGCTGAGAAGACCGTTCTGGTGGTGATGGGGGTCGCGGGTAGCGGCAAAAGCACCGTCGCCCGGGTGCTGGCCGATGCGCTCGGCTGGCCGTACGCCGAGGCCGACGACTTCCACCCGGACGCCAACGTCGCGAAGATGAGCGCCGGCATCCCGCTCACCGACGAGGACCGCTGGCCGTGGCTGGAGCACATCCGGCAGTGGATCGACGCCACCCCCGGCAACGCCGTGATCACCTGCTCGGCGCTGCGGCGGAGCTATCGCGATGTGCTCAGGCGGGCGCACGCCCGCGTTCGCGTCGTCTATCTGGCCGGTACGCCTCAGCAGCTGAGCGCGCGGATCGGCGCCCGGACCGACCACTTCATGCCCGCCTCCATGCTCGCCTCCCAGCTGGCCGCGCTCGAGCCGCCGGCCCCCGACGAGGACGCAGTCGAGGTCGGCATCGACCCAACCCCGGCCGAGATCGCCGACCGCGCGCTGAGCGCGCTCGGCCTGGACTGAACCCCCGCCGGATCGACGTCGGGTCGCCCGGACGGGCCGCAACTTCCGGCAACTCTGCAACTGCTGGCAAGTCGTGGACCGGCCCCACCGCCGCAGGATTCCATGGTGGTCATCGAGGCCGGTTCCGGCCATCATCATCGACGAAGGAGTTCCGATGGCCAACCACCTTGCGGTGAAAGAACTGCGGTCCATGGAGAGGTTGCCGGCCAAGACGGTTGCCGGCTACGGTGCAGGCGATTTCGCCTTCAACCTGGCGTTCAGTCTCAGCACGACGTTCCTGCTGTACTACTACACCGACGTCGCCGGCATCACCGCCGCCGCGGTCGGCACCATGTTCCTGGTGGTCCGGCTGTGGGACGCGGTGGCCGACCTGCTGGCCGGCCGCATCGTCGACAAGACGATGACCCGCTGGGGCAAGTTCCGGCCGTTCCTGATCTTCGGCGCGATCCCTTTGCTGTTCACGAGCTTCCTCGTCTTCCATGTGCCGAGCAGCTTCGAGCAGGGTCAGAAGATCCTCTACGCCTACGCCACCTACGCCGTGCTCGGGCTGGTCTACTCGCTGGTGAACATCCCCTACGGCTCGCTGGCCTCCGCGGTCACCCAGTCGGTGCACGAGCGGGCCAAGCTGGTCGCCGCCCGGGCCTTCGGCGCCGGCATCGGCGGCGTGGTGCTCACCTTCGTGGTCGGTCACTTCATCAACGAGCTCCGCGGTGAGAAGGCGCTGGTCAAGACCCCCGACGACCTGCTGGCCTACCAGGCCGCGGTACAGGGCGTCTTCACCAAGGTCACCCTCGCCTTCATCGTGGTCGGCACGCTGGCCTTCTGGTTCACCGCCTGGGCCTGTCGGGAGCAGGTGGTCCGCACCCAGCCGCGGATCAGCGTCAAGGAGACCATCGGCACGCTGCGCTCCAACAAGCCGCTCGCGTACCTCTGCGGGTCGAGCTTCTTCTACCTGATCGGCGTGTTCGCGGTCGGCGGCACCACCGCCTTCTACGCCCAGTACGTCCTCGGCAACATCGGCCTGGTGGGCATCATCGTCCTGGTCAACACCGGCATCTCGCTGGTGATCACCCCGTTCATTCCCAAGATCATCGACAAGTTCGGCAAGAAGAACGTCTTCCAGTACTGCGGTGTGTTCACTGTGGTCGGCGGCGTCGGCCTGTTCTTCGCCCCGGCCAGCCTGTTCTGGCTGGTGCTGATCACGCTGGCGATCAAGGGCATCGGCGCCAGCCTGATCAACACCGTCATGTTCGGCCTGGAGGCCGACACCGTGGAGTACGGCGAGTGGCAGACCGGCCGCCGGAGCGAGGGTGCGACGTACGCCCTGTTCTCCTTCACGCGGAAGCTCACCCAGTCCATCGGCGGTGCGGTCGGCGCCTGGGCGCTGGCCATCGGCGGGTACGTGGCCGCCAACGCCACGAACCCGCACCCGGTCCAGCCGGACACCGCCATCATCGCGATCAAGGCGACGATCGGTCTGCTACCCGCGCTGGCCGCGATCATCGCGATGCTGATCTTCGTCCGCTACCCGCTGAACGACGCGCGATTCAAAGAGATCCGCGACGAGACCGAGGCCCGCAAGCTGGCCCTGCTCGCCGAGCACGGCGAGAAGCCCGAAGAGTTTTTCACCAGCCAACAGAAGGCCTGAGGCGATCATGACGACCACCACCACCACCGCCACCACCGTCGAGAAAACAGTCGTGCCCGGCACAACGAGGATCGGGGCCTGGCTCGACACCGAGCTGACCCCCCGCGACCGGGCCCGCGCCCTCGTCGCCGCGATGAGCCTGGAGCAGAAGATCGCCCAGCTGCATGGGGCGATGGAGACCATCGACATTTATGCCCTGTCCGCCCAGATCGCCGAGCAGGGGGGCGACCTCGACCAGCTCGCCGCCCAGATCCGGGTGGAGCGGCACGTCGCAGCGATCGACGAGCTCGGCATCCCGCGGTTCCGGGTCACCAACGGGCCGGTCGGGGTCGGGATGGGCGACGGTACGCCCAGCCCGCCGGCCACCTCGCTGCCGATGACCATCGGTCTGGCCGCCGGCTTCGACCCGGAGCTGGCGCGGGCTTACGGCGACGTCATCGGCTCCGAGGCGGCGACGCTCGGTCAGCACGTGCTGGAGGGTCCGGGGGTCTGCCTGCACCGGGTGCCGATCGGGGGTCGGAACTTCGAGTACTTCTCGGAGGACCCGTACCTGTCCGGCGTGCTGGGCGTCCAGGTGGCGAAGGCCATCCAGGCCCACGACGTGATCGCCATGGCCAAGCACTTCGTGGTCAACGACACCGAGCACGAGCGGTTCCGGACCAGTGTCGAGATCGACGAGAACGTGCTGCGCGAGCTCTACCTGGTCCCGTTCGAGATGCTGGTCAAGGATGCCGACATCGCGGCGGTGATGAGCGCGTACAACCGGGTCCGGGGGACGTACGCCACCGAGAACCGCTATCTGCTCACCGATGTCCTGCGGACCGATTGGGGCTTCGACGGCTACGTCCAGTCCGACTTCTGGTCCTGCCGGTCCGCGGCGGCCTCGCTGCACGCCGGGATGGACCATGAGATGCCGGACGCCAAGTGGCTGAACGAGACGAACGTCAAGGCTGCGCTCGCCGACACGAGCCTGGAGATCGAGACCGTCGACCGGGCTCTGGTCCGCCGCTACGCGCAGATGTTCCGGTTCGGGCTGTTCGAGCGGCCCTACCTGCCGGGCGAGATCGACGCCGCCGCGCACGGGGCCGTGTCTCGCCGGATCGGTGCCGAGATCTCCGTCCTGCTGAAGAACGACGGCGGTGTGCTGCCGCTCGACCCGGCGCTGGCTGATCTGGTCGTGATCGGGCAGGCCGACTTCGTCGACGAGGCCTGTCTGGGCGGCGGCGGGTCGTCGAAGGTCATCCCGCTCTACACGGTGTCGCCGCTGGACGGGCTGCGTGACGTGCTGGCCGGGCTAGGCTCGTCGACCAGGGTGTCGAGCGTGACGGTCGCCGACGACCTGTCCAACCTGGACGAGGCGAAGCGGGCCGCCACGAACGCCTCCGCGGTCGTCGTGATGGCCGGTCTGATCGCCACCGAGGGCGCGGACCAGGCAGACGCGAACCTGCCCAACGGCCAGCACACCATGATCGAGGAGCTACTGGGTGTGAACCCGACGACGGTCGTCGTGCTCAAGGACGGCAACCCGGTCCTGATGCCGTGGATCGACTCCGCGCCGGCGGTGCTGGAGGTCTGGAACCAGGGCAGCGAGGACGGGCATGTGGTGGCCGATCTGCTGTTCGGGGTGGTGAACCCGTCCGGGAAGCTGCCGACGACGTACCCGGTCAGTGAGGAGGACACCTTCTACGCCGGTCACGCCGAGCGGTACCCGGGCACCGACGAGGGCGACGGCTATCCCACGATGCGCTACTCCGAGGGACTGCAGGTGGGCTATCGCTGGTTCCAGTCGCAACGGATCGCGCCGCGGTTCGGGTTCGGTTTCGGGCTGTCGTACACCACGTTCGCGCTCGACGAGGTGAACGTCGATGCACAGTCCTTTCACACACGGGCCGGAGTAGCTGAGCCGGTCACGGTGAACGGCCGGGTGACCAACACCGGACCGGTGGCCGGCGCCGAGGTGGTTCAGGTCTATCTGGGAATACCGGTCGACGGCCAGCCGCCGAAGCGGCTGGTCGGCTTCGGCAAGGTGTTCCTCGAGCCGGGGGAGTCGCGGACCGTGTCGATCATGATCGACCCCGCCGCCACCAACCACCCGTTCGGCGTCTGGGACGACGCCGCCCACAAGTTCGTGATCAAGCCGGGCGACTACACCGTCTACGTCGGTACGTCCGCCGACGACACCCCACACGCGTTCACCATCCCGGTCAGCTGAGAAAGGGAACACGATCATGGAGCAGGTCGAGATCCGGTCCCGGATCAAGCCGGTCGTCGAGTCCGACGGGCTGCGATTCCGCGACCTGAACGACAACGGGGTGCTGGATCCCTACGAGGACTGGCGACTGAGCCCGGCGGAGCGCGCCGCCGATCTGGTGTCCCGGATGACGCCGGAGGAGAAGATCGGCCTGATGGTGATCAACTCCAGGTCGATGGGGATCTCCCAGCCGGACCCCGCCCAGACCAGTCACGACGGCGCCCTGGACGAGCAGTACCACAAGATCAAGAACGACCCGCACAACAGCGCCGGTCTGCCGTACGAGGGCACCACCCAGCAGATCACCGAGCTGGGAATGCGGCACTTCATCATGCGGGAGACCCCGAAGGGCTCACTGATCGCGACCTGGGTGAACGCGATGAACGAGGTCGCCGAGGGAACCCGGCTGGGCATCCCGGTGCTCGTCACGGCGAACTCCAAGAACGAGCAGGGTGGGTTCAAGATGGGCGCCCGGCCCGACGACCAGGACTTCACCCAGTGGCCCGGGACGCTCGGGCTGGCGGCCACCCGGGACCTGGACCTGATCGCCGGGTTCGCCCGCTGCTCGCGCGCGGAGTGGGCGGCGTCCGGGCTGCGCAAGGGCTATATGTACATGGCCGACACCGCGACCGACCCGCGCTGGTTCCGGACCAACGGCACCTTCGGCGAGGACCCGGCTTTCAACGCGGCGGCGATCGGCGCGGTCGTCCGCGGCTTCCAGGGAGAGCACGGGTTGGAGCGGGACGGGATCGCGCTGACCACCAAACACTTCCCGGGAGGCGGCGCGCGGGAGAACGGCTTCGACCCGCACTACGCGGAGGGCAAGGACAACGTCTACCCGACGCCCGGCTCGCTGGCGACGTACCACCTGCCGCCTTTCCAGGCGGCGATCGACGCCGGTACCGCATCGGTGATGCCGTACTACGCGATCCCGTCCGCGGCGAAGTCGGCGATGCCGCAGGAGCCGCTGGCCGACTTCGAGGACGTCGGCTTCGCCTTCAATGCCGGGATGCTCGGGCTGCTCCGGACGATGGGGCACCGCGGCTACGTCAACTCCGACTCGGGCGTGCTGTCCAAGATGGCCTGGGGCGTGGAGGAGCTGACCGTACCGGAGCGGGTCGGCAAGGCCGTCACCGCCGGCACGGACGTGTTCGCCGACACCAACGACGTTGGCTCGATCCGGGACGCATTCCTCCGCGGCTACTTCACCGCCGAGCGGCTCGACGAGGCCGCCCGGCTGCTGACCGAGGAGATGTTCGCGCTCGGCCTGTTCGACAACCCCTACGTCGATCCGGCGCGGGCCGACGAGGTGGTCGCCAACGACGAGTTCGAGGCGGCCGCCCGGGAGGCCCACCTCAGATCGGTCGTGCTGCTGAAGAACCGCCCGCAGGTGCTGCCGCTCAGGCCGGACCGGCTGGCCGGTCGGCGGGTGTACGTCGAGTTGTTCGAGGCCGACCTGCGGGTGGCGAAGCTGGACGATCTGCGCTCGGCGCTGGAGACGGCCCATCCGGAGATCTCCTTCACCACCGACTACCACGAGGCCGATGTCGCGGTGCTGTTCGTCAACCCCTCGACGGGTGACTACTTCCACGCCACCGGGCTGCTGGACCTCGGGATCGGCGAGGCCACCAACGTCAACCTGGCGAAGATCCGGCGGATCCGTTCTGCGGTGGGCGAGTTGATCATCGGACTCAACATCATGCTGCCGTGGCTGCCGGGCAATCTGGAGCCGCTGGCCGACGGCCTGGTCGCGGGCTTCGAGACCCGGACCGAGGCACTGTTCGAGGTGATCATCGGCGGGTACCCACCGACCGGGGTGCTGCCGCTGAGCCTGCCGATCGACGAGGCGGCGATCGCGGTCGACGAGGACGGCCGGTGTGCGTCGCCCAACGACGTACCGGGCTATGACAAGGAGCGCTTCATGGAAGGCCGGCGTTATGTCTACGTCGATGCCGACCAGAACCGGTACGTGTCCGGGTTCGGGCTGCGCTACGGGGGCTGATCGACCGCCGCCCCCGCCCCGCCCCCGCCGCCCGCGAAGCTTTGCACTCCTTATCGCGGTTTGCACCCTCCGTACCGGGTGCAAACCGCGATAGAGAGTGCAAAGTTGGCCGGGCTCGGGCGGGGGCGGGGGCCGCGGGAGGCGGGTGGCGGAGGTGAGATAGCTGGCGGCAGGGTCAGCTGGCGAGGTAGGTGGGCCGGCCGGCCACGAATGTTGCCGCGACCCCGATGCCACGGAGGTGCGCGGCCACCGCGCGATCGTCGCCGACCGGCCGGAGCGGGTCGCCGTCGAGCAGCACGACGTCGCCACGACCGCCGGGCTTCAGGGTCTGGCCGTCGGTGCTGGCGGCCAGGGCCTGCCGGGCGCTGATGGCCTCGGCCGGGTTCCACGGTTCACGGTCGTCCGCACTCCGGTGCACGGCGGCGGCCATCGCCAGCCACGGATCGAGTGGGGAGACCGGCGCGTCGGAGCCGAGGGCGAGCGTGACGCCGGCGTCGATCAGCGAGCGGAACGGGAAGCAGCGGTTGGACCGGTCCGGCCAGCACTGCTGCGTCACATCACGGTCGTCCCACAGATGGGCCGGCTGGACGCTGGCTCGCAGTCCCAGCTCGGCCATCCGTCGTACGTCCTCCCGGCGGACCAGCTGCGCGTGTTCGATCCCGCCGCGAGCCCCGGTCGCGGCGAACGCGTCCAGCGCGACCGTGACCGCCGCGTCGCCGATGGCGTGCACGGCCACCTCGAGCCCGTGTGCATGGGCGCGGGTGAGGAGCTCGGTCAGTTCGTCGACGGAGTAGTTCGCCCGACCGGCCGGATGCGGCGAGTCCGGCGGCGCGTCGACGTACCGCTCGTAGCACAGCGCCGTCCGGGTGTTGAGCGATCCGTCCGAGATGATCTTGAGCGGACCCATGGTGGCCAGACCGCTGGTCCCCGGCAGTGGGTCGCCGGTGCGCAGCCCGGCCGCGATCACCGCCTCCAGCCCATCCGGATAGACGGCGGCCCGGACCCGGAGCCGGTCGGTCCCGCGGGCGTACCGTTCCGGCCAGTCGAGGAAGCCGTCCGCGAACTCGAAGTCGGTGATCCCGACGATGCCCCTAGCCGCGGCGTGGGCAACGGCCTGTTCGAGGGCGGCCTCGTCGTCGATGAGTCTGCCGGCCAGCTCGGTGATCGCCGGCATCAGTGCGAACCAGGCGTTCTCGGCGAGCGCGCCAGGGCTCGGCTCCGTGCCGAGCAGCGCGAACGCGGCGCTGTTCAACCAGCCGTTGTGGGCGTCGCCGCTGGTCAGCAGCACCGGGTGCAGGCCGCCGGCGGCGTCCAGCTCGGCAACGGTCGGCGCCGTCGGCCAGACCGCCGAGCGGTAGCCGTACCCGAAGATGGGACTGTCGGACTCGGCCAGGCCGGCCGCGTACCGGCGGACGAGGTCGGCCGCCTCCGCCGCCGACCGGGCCGCGCCGACGTCCAGCCGTGAGCGGGTCCCGGTCCACCGGTTGTGGGCCCACTGCCGGAAGTGGACGTGCGCATCCCACAGTCCCGGGATCGCCCAGCGGCCGGCCGCGTCGATCACCGGCTCGCCGGGTCCGGGAACGAGGCCGTGTGCGATCTCCGTCAGCCGGCCGTCGGCGATCCGCAGATCCACGGGATCGCCGGCCGCGCCGGACCAGGTGCCGGCCCCGACGATCCGGGCACGGCGGACCAGGATGTCGGACATCTGATCAGGACCGCCGCGCGTCCCAGATCGCCAGCGACAAGGCGAGAGCGAGCACGACCAAGGAGCAGGCCATCGCGGTCTGCAGGCCACGGACGGCACCCGCCGACGTACCGGCGACGTGGTAGACGGTGACCAGCAGGGCCGCGCCGAAGGCCGTACCGATCCGTTGGCCGGTCTGCAGCGCGGCGCCGGCCGCGCCGCCCATCCGCGGCGGCACCTCGGCCAGCGACAGAGCCTGGTTCGGCGACACCACCGCGCCGCCGCCGAAGCCGGCGATGATCAACGGCCCGACCAGCAGCCACCAGCGGCCGGAAGAGTCGGCCACCGGCAGGATCAGCGCCAGCAGCACCAGCCCGGTCATCATGATCGCCAGCGCGCAGACGGTGACCGCCCGACCGTAGCGGGAGACCAGCCGGCCGGAGATCGGTGCGCTGACCGCGCTGGCCAGCGCGAACGGGGTCAGGGTCAGGCCGGTCTGCAGCGCCGAGCGGCCGGCCGATTCCTGCAGGAACAGCGACATCAGCAACAAGATGCCGGTGAAGCCGGTGAAGTAGATCGCGCCGACCGCGAGGCCGGGCGCGTACCCCCGGGTGTGCCGGAGGAGGTCGAGGTCGAGCAGCGGCGCGCCGCCGCGGGCGCCGACCCGGCGCTCCCAGCGGACGAACGCGACGGCGAAGACCGGCGCCCCGATCAGCAGCCAGGTGATCAGTGAGACGCCGCTCTGGGCCTCGACGGTCGGCAGCAGCACGCAGAGCACGGCGGCCCCGAGCAGGACGGATCCGATCACGTCCAGCCGGGCGCTCGGGTCGTCGGAGACCCGCTTCTTCTTCGGCACCCACAGTCGGGTCAGGACGAGCGCGACGGCACCGATCGGTACGTTCACGAGAAAGATCGAGCGCCAGCCCAGCTCCGGTCCGAGGGCGGCGATCAGCAGACCTCCGAGCACGGGACCGATCGCACTCGAGACGCCGACCGTGGTCCCGAAATAGCCGAACGCCACGCCGCGCTCCGGCCCGGAGAACAACTGCTGGATGAGCCCGGAGCTCTGCGGGGTGAGCAGGCCGGCGGCAGCGCCCTGGACCAGCCGACCGATCACGACCCATCGCGCATCCGGGGCGAAGCCGACGGCGGCGCTGGCGACGGCGAAGCCGATCAGGCCGATGGTGAGCATGATCCGCCGGCCGTACGCGTCGCCGAGCCGGCCGCCGGTGACCAGCACCAGACCGAAGGCCAGGGCGTACCCGGAGACGACCCACTGGATGGCCTGGGCGGTGGCGCCGAGCCCGGACTGGATGGATGGCAGCGCGACATTGACGATCGTCACGTCGAGCAGCGCCATGAAACCGATCACCAGGGTCAGCCCGAGGATCCGCCAGCGGTGCGGAGAGGGCTGGCCGGCCGAGGGCAGCGTCGGATCCGCCGTGCGCTCGGTCGGCGCCGGATCGTCGCCCAGTGACGGGGAGGGCGTGGTCAGGGTGCGACCCTGGTACGCAGGTCGTGCGGCTGCGCGTACTCGTGCCCGTATTTCTGCTCGTGCTCGTGCAGGGGGAAGCCGCTGATCCCTCGCCAGGCGAGGCTGCTGACCAGGAACTTGGCCTCCTCCAGGGCGATCACCTTCTTGGTCCCCCCGGACACCCAGTAGCGGGCGCTCACCTGGGCGACGCCGACCAGCGAGATCGCGAGCAGCTTCGCGCGTTCGGGAGGCAGGTCGGTGTCGGCAGCGATCACGTCGGCGATCGAGTCCGCGATCTGGTTGTTGACCTCCCAGAGCCGCTGCTGGACCTGACCGTCGCCGGTCAGATCGGACTCGAAGACGAACCGGAACTCCCCGCTCGCGGAGTTCACGAAGTCATAGAACGCGCCCATCGTGGCGACCACCCGGTCCCCGTTGTGCTCGGTGGACGCCAACGCCTCCTCGACGACCTCGATCAGCCGCTCGCAGCTCGCGTCGAGCAGCGCCAGATACAGGTCGAGCTTGGACGGGAAGTGCTGGTAGAGCACCGGCTTGGAGACTCCGGCCAGGTCGGCGATGTCGTCCATCGCGGCAGCGTGGTAGCCCTTCGAGGTGAACACCTGCTTGGCGGCCTCCAGCAGCTGCGCCCGTCGCTGGCCGCGCGGCATCCGGGCCACCCGTCCGGGAGGCTGGCTGGGCTGCCGGGTCGGAGCGGACGGGGTACGGGCCATGCTCGAAGCGTAATCGCCCCCGTGACCAGGCCGGTCGTGCTCTCACCCGTACGGTCAGTCGAAGAAGAGTTCCGTCTGTCGGCTCCGCTTGAGCTCGGCGAAGTACGGGAACGACGACAAGGCGACCGCCCCGTCCCAGATGGTGCCGGCGTCCTCGCCCTTCGGGATCCGGGTCAGCACGGGCCCGAAGAAGGCCTGTCCGTCGATGGCGATCGTCGGTGTCCCGACCTCGTACCCGACCTGGTCCATGCCTTCGTGGTGGGATTTCCGGATGGCGTCGTCGTACGACGGATCGTCCATCGCGTCGACCAAGGAGGTCGGCAGGCCGACCTCCTGCAACGCACCGGAGACCAGTGCGGCGTCCAGCTTCTCCGCGCCCTGCGTGTGCTTGCGGGTGCCGAGCGCGGTGTACAGCTCGGCGAGTTTCTGCTGACCGTAGGTCTGCTCGACGGCCATACAGACCCGGACCGGCCGCCACGCGTCCTTCAGCCCGGCGCGATAGTCGTCGGAGATGTCCTTGTCCTCGTTCAGATAGGCGAGGCTCATGATGCGCCACGTCACCTGGACGTCGCGGACCTTCTCCACCTCGAGCATCGTCCGCGACGTGATCCAGGCGAACGGACAGAGCGGGTCGAACCAGAAATCGACGTTGGTCACAAGGCAACAGCAACTCATCGGGTCCGGCCGTATTCCCCGGACGAGGAGGAATCCACATCGTGGACCGACCCCGGCGGGCGCGAGCCGAACAAGCGCGTCGCCTGCCGTTTACCACCTGCTCATGAGCGGACGGCATCATGAGCCCTGTTCCGGGACCTTGCCCGGGGCGACACTCTCCAAGGAGGACGATGAGCGGGATCGTTGTCGGGGTCGATCTGTCCGACGCGGGCTATGCGGCGCTGCGCTGGGCCGCCGACCAGGCGCGGCTGACCGGGGAGGCCCTGCGTGGGATCCACGTCCTCGGCCTGCCGGACGGGTTCGCGCTGGCGGGCCTGGTCGGTACGTCGGTCGAGGTGCCGGTCGAGGGCTTGAACGCCAGCTACCGCCAAGCCGTGTCCGCGATCTGGCAGTCGGTCGATCCGGGCCCGTCCTGGACCCTGGAGTTCGTCGTCGAGGATCCGCGGGGACTGCTGGTCGAGGCATCCCGCGAGGCCAGCCTCGTCGTGGTCGGCACCCGCTCGCACACCGGTCTGTCCCGGTTGATCGCGGGCTCGGTCAGCCAGTACATGTTGAGGCACTCGCAATGTCCGGTCGTCGCCGTCCCCGCGCCGGATGCGATCGACGACGACGCCGACGAGCTCGACGAACACGCCGACGAGCTCGACGAAGACGGCGCGGTCGGCTGAGCCGCTACTCGGTCCAGACCGCCTTGTTGCCGAGATCGTCGGCATAGTTCACGGTGACCGATGCGGTGTGCTCGTCGGCGTTGAACGGGATCCAGCCTTCGGCGCACTGTGCGACCCGGAGATTCCTGCCGTCGGGGAAGGTATCGGTCAGCAGACCGGAGCCTGGCAGACCCGGTCTGAGTTCCGCGTAGCTGTGCCGATCCGGAGGCGTGGTCACCGACCAGGGTGTCCACGACACGTGGATGTCGACCTCGTCCTTCGGCAGCGAGCGTACGCAGACCCTGGCCCGGACGAGGATTCCGAACGCCGGGCTTCGGTCGATCTTCGTGACCGTCACCGTGAGGTGGTCGAGTGAGGCAGTCTGGCCGACGGCCAGCGGCCGATCCGGCTGCATCGGCGTCGGGTGGACCGTCGAGCTCGGTTCCGCGCTCGTCGCGGCCACCGTAGGAGAGGTGGGCGCGGCGACCGTGGTCGTCTGCCGGTGGATCGCCAGCGGCACCGCCACGGCGGTGACTCCGACAGCGACCGCGGCGACCGCGACCCCGGCGAGCACCCGACCGGTCCTCCCTCGGCCGGCCTGCTCGGGTTCGACATCGGACAAGACCTCGCGGAGCATCCGGTCCGGATCGGGCACGGATCGCTGCGGCGGTAGCTGGAGCGGCATCAGGACACATCTCCCTCGTCGTGGTGGAGTAGGGCCGCGCCGCCGGACTGCACCAATCGGGCTCGGGCGCGAGAGAGCCGGGACTTCGCGGTTCCGGCTGGAATGTGCAGGATCTCCGCTGCCTCGGTCTGGGTGAGATCCGCCCAGGCAACGAGCTCGACCAGTTCGCGCTGGCCCGCGCGGCAGCGTGTCGAGCAGGGTGCGGATCTCGCGCATCGTCGACTCAGCCGCGAGCCGGTCGGTCACGTCGCGCTGGTCGGTCGGCGGGTCCTGACGGGCAGCCCGGTCCACGAGCGCCGTCTGGCGACGGAGGGCCCGGTTCAGATTCGCGCACTCGTCGCGGGCCATGGCCAGCAGAACCGGGCGCGCGCTGTCTCGGCGCAGCGGCTCGATTCGTCCCCCTCGGGCCCGCCGCCACAGCGTGGTGAAGGCGCCCTGGGTCGCGTCCTCGGCCACCGACCAGGAGGCGGTCCGCCGGAACGCGTAGTTGTAGACGTCATCCCGATGCCGGCCGAAGAGCTCACCGAACGCGGCTTCGTCGGCGTCCGCCAGCCGGAGCCACAACTCAGCGTCGGACTCGGGCGTCGGACCTCTCCTCTGCTGCGCGTCGAGCCGTGGCGCTCGATCGATCGGTGTGGACACGAGACTCCTCCGCCGGGCCCGCGCTCGCGAGCCGTCGCGGAGAAGAGTCCGGCACCGGCCGGATGGTTCCATCCGGCTCGGTGCGGCCGATCAGCCCGGCGCGTCGTCCGGCACCGGCAGCGGTGGCGGGTCGGTGATCAGCAGATCGTCGGCCAGGTCGCCGAGCTCCGCGACCCGCTCCAGCACCTGCTCGGGGCTGAACCGCAGCTCGTGCGGGCTGTCGACGGCACCGAGCTCCTCCCAGCTCACCGGTGTCGCCACGCTCGGCTGTTCGCGGCCGCGCATCGAGTAGGGCGCGATGGTGTTCCGGGCGGCCAGGTTCTGGTTGTAGTCGACATACACCCGGCCGGCCCGCAGGGCCTTCGACATGGTGGCCACGAAGAAGTCCGGGTACGCGTCACGCAGGCTCGCGCCGAGCCGCTTGACGTACGCCCAGGTGTCCCGGCTGCGGCACGGCCGGACGGCCGCGTACACCTGGATGCCCTTGCTGCCCGACGTCTGGGCGACGGGGAGCAGACCGTCGGTGGCCAGCCGGCCGGCGACCAGCAGTGCGGCGCGAGCGCACTCGACCACCGTCATCCCCTCACCGGGATCCAGGTCGACGACGACCCGGTTCGCCAGCGGCTCGCCGCTTCGTGGCCCGTGTTCAGGGAGGCCCACGATGCCGTCCGTGTCGGGGGTCGCGCTGGCGATCGTCCATTGCGGGACGTGCAGCTCGAGCGCGGCCAGATTGGCCAGCCAGACGACGGTCGCCTCGTCGTCCGCGACGACGTACGTGACCAGGCCGTCGGAGGTGTTGACTCCGACGGTCCGGATCCAGTCCGGCGAGCCGTTCGGCGGGTTCTTCTCGTAGAACGGGGCCGCCTCGACGCCGTCCGGGAACCGGACCCGGGTCAGCGCGCGGTCACGGACGTACGGCAGCAGGGTCGGGGCGACCTGGGTGTAGTAGCTGATCACCTCGGCCTTGGTGTAGCCGGCGGCGGGGTAGAGCACCTTGTCCAGGTTGGACAGCCCGAGCGTGCGTCCGCCCACCCGGACCAGGATGTCGTCGCTCGCCACGGGCCTCATTCTTGCCGGTCTGGTGACTGAGACAGCTGACCAGGATGTGGAATAGCGCGTCCGGGGAGGGCGTTGCGCCTCAGGATCGCCACGAGGGATCGCCTGCACCACCGGAGTCTTGGAGGAATAGTGTCCTACCCGCCGCTCGTCGAGCCCGCGGCCGAGCTGACCCGCGAGGAAGTCCACCGCTACAGCCGGCACCTGATCATTCCCGACGTCGGCATGATCGGTCAGAAGAGGCTGAAGAACGCGCGCGTTCTCGTGATCGGTGCGGGCGGTCTGGGTTCGCCGGCCCTGCTCTATCTCGCGGCCGCCGGGGTCGGCACGCTCGGCGTCGTCGACTTCGACACCGTCGACGAGTCCAACCTGCAGCGCCAGATCATCCACGGCCAGTCCGACATCGGCAAGCCGAAGGCGATCTCGGCGAAGGAGTCGATCGCCGAGGTGAACCCGCTGGTGAACGTCGTCGTGCACGAGACCCGGCTGGACAACGACAACGTGATGGACATCTTCGCCCAGTACGACCTGATCGTCGACGGCACCGACAACTTCGCCACCCGGTACCTGGTGAACGACGCCGCGGTGCTGTCCAACAAGCCGTACGTCTGGGGCTCGATCTTCCGCTTCGAGGGTCAGGTCAGCGTGTTCTGGGCCGAGCACGGCCCGCAGTACCGCGACCTGTACCCGTCGCCGCCGCCGCCCGGGATGGTGCCGTCGTGCGCCGAGGGTGGCGTGCTCGGGGTGCTCTGCGCCTCGATCGGTTCGATCATGGTCACCGAGGCGATCAAGTTGATCACCGGGATCGGCGAGCCGCTGATCGGCCGGCTGATGGTGTACGACGCACTGGAGATGAGCTACAAGACCCTCAAGCTGCGCAGGGATCCGGCAGGGAGAGCCGATCACCGAGCTGATCGACTACGACGACTTCTGCGGGGCGATCACCGACGAGGCCGCGGCCGCCCAGGTCGGGCACACGCTCACCGTGAAGCAGCTGTCGGAGATGCTCTCGGAGCGGGAGAGCCGGGAGCGGGACTTCCTGCTGATCGACGTTCGGGAGCAGGTGGAGCGCGAGATCAACGAGATCCCCGGCTCGATCCTGATTCCGAAGGGCGACTTCCAGACCGGCGCCGCGCTGGCCGAGCTGCCGCAGGACAAGCAGGTGGTGCTGTACTGCAAGACCGGCATCCGGTCCGCCGAGGTGCTGGCCATCGTGCACGACGCCGGCCTGGCCGACGCCGTCCATGTCGGTGGCGGTGTCTCCGCCTGGGTGAGCCAGATCGACCCGACCCAAGCGTCGTACTGATTGCTGCGTCGCCGCCTTCCCGGACAGAAGTAGACAGTCGCCCCCATCTGAGGTCGGATCCGCGCGTGTCGCGTTCGCAACCGGACACTCGCATCGATGCTGGTGCGGGCCAACTGATCCAGACCGCGGTTCTGGCCCACTCATCTGATCCTGGTCACTTCGCACGCATCGGTGAGCCCCGGTGCGCTTCGTACCTCACTGAGTCGCCGGTGCGCGTCTTCGCACCGCACTGGCTCGCCGGTGCCCGTCGTCGCACCACATCCGTGCACCTCGCACCCTGCACGCGGGGTGCGAAGGCGTCCGATGGGGTGCGAGGTGGTGGTGGAGCGGCTGCGAGTTGGTGGCAAGGCGGCTGTGCAGGGTGCAGTCGGGATTCATTCAGCCCGCATCGAACAAGGTGATGCCGGGGCAACCTGACCGGGACTTCGCACCCCACTGAGTCGCCGGTGTCTGACTTCGCGCCTCGCGCCGCTGCTGCGGATGGGGTGCGAGGTCGCGTCGGGCCGGCTGGGTGGGGTGCGAGGTGGTGTCGGGCCGGCTGGGTGAGGTGCGAGGTGGGTGGTTGGGGAGGCTGCGCGGGGTGTGAAGTCGTCACCACGCGGGCAGGAGAGACGACGAAGCCCCCGTACGGACGTACGGGGGCTTCGTCGTGATCAAGCGAACTCAGATGGCGTGCACCTGGTCGGCCTGCGGTCCCTTGGGACCCTGGGTGGTCTGGAATTCGACCCGCTGACCCTCATCCAGGGAGCGGAATCCAGCGGAATCAATCGCGCTGTAGTGGACGAAAACGTCCGGACCGCCGCCGTCCACGGCAATGAAGCCGTAGCCCTTCTCGGCATTGAACCACTTGACGGTTCCCTGCGCCATGAACATCTCCTAGCATCTGGCACTCGAGGCCGCACCTCACGACCTCGACAATGCTGCCGGACGCCGGATGCCCCGCCGCCCACGCAAAGATCTGGGGGCGTAGCACTGACCACGACACAGATTTGCTCAACAGCGGCACCTAGCCTTGCACATTTCGGGGCGCTGTGAAACCCGGTCTGCCCAATGTGTCTGCGGCGCGTCGTAAGGCGAAGATAGTTCGTCGGATCCACTAATTCCCGAGCCGATTCCCGGGTCGCAGAACAGGCGTCTACGTCGGGGAACCGGGGTCGCCCTCGACCGGGCTCCACCGGGCCAGGGCCAACCGGACCCGGTCGCCGCGCACCGGGCAGCCCTCCGCGACCAGCCGAGTCAACGCCTGATCCTCCAGCCCGCGGACCGGCCGGCCATCGGCCCGGATCACCCGCCACCATGGCACCCCGGCACCCTGTCGCGACATCACCGCACCCACCTGGCGCGGGCCGCCGCGACCGAGGTACTCCGCTATGTCGCCGTACGTCATCACCCGGCCGGGCGGGATCTGTTCCACCGTCCGGAGCACCAGCTCGACGTAGTCGGGTTCCTCACGCGCCCGGCCGGTGTCACCCGCGGTCACCAGAACTGGCTTCCCGGCGTCCCTTTGAACGGCCCGACCACGGTCGAGGTGATCCAGCCGCCGTAGAAGCCGCCGGGCTGGGGGACCACCCGCTCGCCGTCGACCAGGCAGTAGTCCATCAGCCCGGCGTACAGCGCGACGTGGTCGGCCAGCATCGCGAAGTCGGCGTTGGGACGCGGGTAGTACCAGGCCGCGCGCCGCGCCAGCCGCTCGCCACCGAAGACGTCGAGGTAGTTCGCCGAGCCCTTCCACTCGCAGAACGAACCGCCGCGCGCCGAGATCAGGCTCCCTGGCCGGAACGCCGACCGCGGCAGGTAGTACGTCGGTGGGTGCGACGTCTCCAGCACCCGCCACGTGGTCCGGGTCTCACAGATCTCCTCGCCACCGAGGACGACGACGATCTCGGAGTCGCTGAACCGGGCGACCGGCGGACGTGGGTAGTCCCAGACCGACTCCTCGCCGGGCGCGATGGCCTCGGGGACCGGGCGGGGGGCCGGCTGCTCGGACGGAGTCACGGCCCCACCCTAGGTCGGTGCGGTTCGGGTTGATCGGCGATGGTGACCCGGGCGACCGGGGCACCGGCGCGGATCGCTTTCGGGATCTCCGCCACGGCGTCGACCCGGGTCAGCAGTGCGGCCAGCTCCTCAGCCGACGCCGGCGTGTCCACCTCGACCGCATACGCGACGCCGGCCGACTGCCAGGAGGTGGGGTCGAACCCGCCCGAGGCGGTGACCCGGACGCCGTCGATGACCAGGTCCAGCTGGTGGGCCTCGCGGTAGACGTCGTTCAGCACGCAGCCGGCCGCCGCCAGATGGAACAGGTGAGCCCCGGTGAACGTCGCTTCGACACTCACCCCGGCATCGGTCCAGCGGTGCGGAAACCCGATCGCGCCCGGAGCCATGCTGCGCAGCGTGCCGGCCCCGACCGCGACCTCGAAATCACCACCCATGCGGGTCATCGTGCCATCCGCTTACGGTTCGCTGATCGCCGGATTTTCCTGGTGACAGGCGACGCGTGCGGCGGGACACTGAGGGTCATGGCCACCCCAACGGTCGTCGCCGTCTACGGCGTTCCGGCCGGTCAGAGCAAGGTTCAACGGATCGGCAGCGGAATGCTTCCGATTCCAGAGATCGTCGTCGTGCATGCTCCGCTCGATGCCGAGCTCGGCTCCGAGCGCCCGCCGCGGGTGCTCCGCGTCGCGCTCGCCAGCCTGCGCGACGGCGAGCAGTTCGTCGAGCTCCGCGAGGTCGACCGAGTGCTGGAATCCGTTCGGCTTGACCGCGGTGTGATGTGGGCCCTGGAGCTCGGCGAGCCCGCCCGGTCGCCGAGCATCTTCGGACCGGGAGGCCCGAGGCCGCCGGCGGATCATCCGTTCCGAGCCGAGGAGCTGGCCGCGCTGCTCGACCGCTACCAGCCACGCCGACCCGACATCCCCGGTCACCCGCCGTTCCAGCCACCGATGCCGCCCTCCCCCGCAAAGCCCAAGCCGCCTCATCCGCACGGTCATCCGGCGGTCCTGTGGTGCGTCTTTTTCCCGCACCTCTGCCAGCACAGTGCGTAGCCCCGCCCGACGCTGGCTGCGAGCCGGCGACGTCGTGATCGTCGCGCTCGCTGTAGTCACCGACCTCGTCGCTTGGGCCGGAGACGCGCACACGACGAGTGGCGGCGAGGCTCCCGCCTACCTCGTACCGGTCCTCACGATCGCGTTCTACTCCACCCTTCTGCTGCGCTGGCGGCGACCGATCACGATCTTCGCCGCGCAGTGGACGTTTCCACTGATCTGCATCTGGCTGCCGGCGTACGACCCGTTCGCCGGCCTGCTGCTGGCGCTGAACGCGGTCGCGGCCCGGCGACCCGCGCGCTGGTCGGTGCTGGCGCTGGCCAGCACCGCCGTACCGTTCGCCGCCTCGAGCTACCAGGCCGCCGGGCTGGCCAAGGGCGGCTCGCCGACGGCCTTCGTCCAGGTTCTCGTGCTCTGGTTGCTGCTCGCCACGGCGGCATGGGGAGTCGGACGGCTGTCCTACCTCGCGGCCAGCCGGGCGCAACGGCTGCGGGAGCTGCAGGCGGCCGAAGCGGCCGCCGCCGTCACCGCAGAGCGGATGCGGCTGGCCCGCGAGCTGCACGACATCGTCGCGCACACCGTGACGATCATGATGATCCAGGCGACCGGCGCGAAGGCGGTGCTGGAGCCGGGGCAGCCGACCGTACGCAAGGCCTTGGAGGTGATCGAGGACTCCGGCGTCCAGGCGATGGGGGAGCTGCACCGGATGCTCCGGCTGCTGCGGATGCCCGAGGATGCACGATCGGCCGACTCGGCCGGCGGCGGGCCGGGGGTGCAGCCCGACCTTGCCGATCTGCGGCACCTGGTCAGCGCGACCGTCCAGACCGGCCGCGACGTCGAGCTGGTCGAGGACGGTGTCCCGGGTGCGGTCGACCCGAGCGTGGCGGGGACCGCCTATCGAGTGGTCCAGGAGGCGCTGACCAACGCGGCGAAGCACGGCGGTCCGCAGGCGGACGTACACGTTCGGCTGGGGTGGACGTCGACCGCGCTCGAGGTCGAGGTGACCGATCACGAGCGTGGGCCAAAGCTCACCGCCGAGCAGACGGCTGCCCTGTCCTCCGGCTCGGGTCTGCGTGGTCTCCGGGAGCGGGTGATCATGGTCGGCGGTACGTTCGTGGCCGGCCCGCTGCCCGGCGGTTACGTCGTCCGCGCTCGGCTGCCCCGGCACGGTGTCCGCAGCCCGGACCTGGCCGAGGCCGGACACGCCTGATGGTCACCGCCTGATGGTCACCGCCCGATGAGATACCGCCCGATGAACAGCGCCTGATGATCACCGCCGATGATCACCGTCCGATGATCACCGTGCTGGTCGCCGACGACCAGACGCTGATCCGGGCCGGGATCGTGCTGCTGCTCCGGGCCCAACCCGACATCGAGGTGCTCGCCGAGGCGGGCGACGGCGCCGAGGCGATCGCGCTGGTCGGCCGTTACCACCCCGACGTGGTGATCATGGACGTCCGGATGCCGGTGATGGACGGGGTGACTGCGACCCGGGAACTCTGTGCCGACAGGGATCCAGCGGCTGCCGACAGCGGTCCGCGGGTGCTCGTGCTGACCACCTTCGACGATGACGAGGCGGTCTACGGCGCGCTGCTGGCCGGGGCGAGCGGCTACCTGCTGAAGCACGCCGTGCCGCACGATCTGCTCAGCGCGGTCCGCCGGGTTGCCGCCGGCGACGCGTGGCTCGATCCGGCGGTCGCCGGCTCGGTGATCGCTGCACTGTCCCGGACCCCACGGCTCGGCGAGCCGTCCGGCGAGCTGATCGGCCGGCTCACGGCGCGCGAGCGCGAGGTGCTGGTGCTGATGGCCGACGGTTTGTCCAACGCGGAGATCGCCGACCGGCTGGTCGTCGGCGAGGGCACGGTCAAGACCCACGTCTCCCGGGTGCTGATGAAGACAGCCTGCCGGGACCGCGTGCAGGCTGTCGCCTTGGCGTACCGCTCCGGTCTGGTCTGATCTGCCGCACTCGGGTTGGTCTACGGGTAGCGGACGAGGATCTGCCTCACGGCAGACGACGAAGATCTGTCTTGCGGCAGATTCGCCGGAGGCGCAAAAGCCGCACCCTGGTTGATATCCCGGAGACGCCGGGACACCAACCAGAGGGGGAGAGATGTCAACCATCTCGAACAGCATCATCAAGCGACTCGTCGTCGGCGGCCTGGTCGCCGCAGCGGCGGCCGCACCGATCGCACTGGCGGCGGCGCCGGCCGAGGCCTCGACCAGCAGCGGCTGTACCGTCACTCCGCTCAAGCCGACCTTCGGCGGCTTCAACAGCTCTGGGGTGAAGCTGGTCCGGTACGGGGTCTCCATCAAATGCGCCTCCGACCGGTCGGTCACGGTGGACCAGGACCGGTTCGACACCGCCGGCGTGCCGGTGCTGACCGGTGTCTCGGTGCTCATGCACAGCTTCGGCGGGGCTGGCACCGTCAAGATCACCGTGCAGCGGCCGCTGCCCGATCTGAACCGGGGGAACGAGGCCGTCTTCCAGTCCGTGCGGTTCCGGGTGGCCAGCCATGGTGTGACCTCGGCCTGGACCGGCTGGCAGAAGTCGGCCGTGCTCTCCATCCCGAACTGAGCCGGTCGACAAGGCGGCATCGATCAGACGGGGAATACTTGTCCGGTGCTCGGCACCGACTCGACGATCGTGGTCCGGCGGGCGGAGGAGCGTTTCGTGACCTCCGCCCCCGGACGTACGTCGTGGCACGCGTTCTCCTTCGGCGAGCACTACGACCCGAACCGGATCGGTTTCGGCCCGCTGATGGTCTGCAACACCGACCTCGTGCAGACCGACCACGGCTATCCCGACCATCCGCATCGCGACGCCGAGATCGTCAGCTGGGTGCTCGACGGATCGTTGCGGCACAGCGACTCCTTCGGCAACACGGGCATCGTCTATCCCGGCCTGGCGCAGCGGATGAGCGCCGGATCGGGATTGATCCATGCGGAGCTGAACGACGCGTACCGGCTCGACCCCGATCGCCCGGCGTGTCCGGTCTCCTTCGTCCAGCTGTGGATCCGCCCGGACGAGCCGGGGACGACTCCCGGCTATGCGCAACGCGAGCTGGCGAGCGCAGATCTGGCCGCGGAACTGGTGCCGGTCGTGTCCGGCCGGCAGTCCGACGCGGCGATCGGGATCGGCACTCGGGGCGCGACGCTGTGGGCGACCCGGCTCGGTGCCGGCCTGTCCCGTGGGCTGCCTGAGTCCGCGGCGATGTATCCTCGTCGTCGCCGCGCGGCGAGATCGAGCTGGAACGGGCGGGCCGGCTCGGCACCGGGGACGCGGTCGAGCTGCACGAATGTGGCGGGATCATGGCGACCGCGGTCACCGACGCCGAGCTGTTGATCATGGACCTCGCGAGATGAGCCGGACCGTCCCTGGTTGATCAGGATCTTCGGCCACGACCGACCGCGACTCACCCACGAGCTGCTTGATCTGCTCGCCGGCGCGGGTGCGGAGCTGGAGGACATGGAACAGCTGGTGGTCCGTGAACGGCTCACCCTGGACGTCCTGGTCCGGCTGGGGGACCGTGGCCCGACGATCGTCCGCCGGGTGGCGGAGTGGGGCGCCCGCCACGGACTGAGTGTCGAGGCCGCCCAGGTCGAGTCGACCTCGTCGCGGGCCGAGCTGCCACGGCACGCGGTGACCGTGCTCGGCGAACGGCTGACGCCCGGAGGCCTCGCCGCGGTGGCCGAGGCGATCGCGGCCAGCGGGGGCAACATCGACCGGATCGTCCGGCTGGCGACCCGGCCGGTGACGGCGTACGACCTGGCGGTGATCGTCGAGGACCCGGCGGGGATGCGTCGTGCGCTGATGGTGGTCGCCCATGATCATCAGCTCGACATCGCCGTGCAGGCAGGAGGTCTGGAGCGACGGGCCAAGCGGCTGGTCGTGCTGGACGTGGACTCGACCTTGATCACCGATGAGGTGATCGAGCTGCTGGCCGACGAGGCCGGGGTGCAGACCCAGGTCGCCGAGATCACCGCCCGCGCGATGGCCGGCGAGCTGGACTTCGAGGGGTCGCTGCGGGAACGGGTCCGGCTGCTGGCCGGTCTCGACGTCGGCGCCATCGATCGGGCCCGACACCGGATCCGGCTCACCCCAGGGGCCCGTACGTTCGTCCGGACGCTGCAGCGACTGGGTGCCACCGTGGCGATCATCAGCGGCGGCTTCACTCCGTTCACGGACTGGTTGCGGTCCGAGCTCACTCTCGACCACGCGTTCGCCAATGAGCTCGAGATCATCGGCGGCCGGCTGACCGGTGAGGTTCTGGGCCGGGTGGTCGACCGGGCGCGCAAGGCGGAGCTGTTGGTCCAGATCGCCGCCGCGGAAGGGATTCCACTGAGCCAGACGGTCGCCATCGGCGATGGTGCGAACGACCTGGACATGCTCGCCACGGCCGGGCTGGGAATCGCGTTCAACGCCAAGCCGGTGGTCCGCCGGCAGGTCGGGACGACGGTCTCGGTGCCCTACCTGGATGCGATCTTGTTCATGCTCGGGCTTCGTGGCCGCGACGTCGAGCAGGCTGAATGGCGAGCGGGGGCCGAGTGATCATCGATCGGCCGGCCGATCACCACCAACCCTGGCGCCGCGCCCAGCGCAGCAGCAGGCCAGACATGACGATCATCACCACGAGCAGGAAGCTGAGCCAGACCCAGTGGGTGTGGGTGTAGACGATCACGTTCATGCCGAGGACGGAGGACAGCGAGGTGATCGGCAGGGTGACGGCCGCGATCACCGCCAGCTTCTCACCGGCGATCGTCATCTTGGTGTCGGTCCGGGCCCGGTAGAAGTCGGTCACCCCGACCAGGAAGTCCAGCTGGGCCTGGGCGATATGGGCGACCCGTTCGTACTGGTCGAGGAGATCTTCCAGCAGCGGCACCGCCTCCGGCGGCGCGAACGTGGTCAGCTTGATCGCCCGGCGATAGATCTCACCGCCCTGACTGGCCATGGTCTTGATCGTCATCAGCTCGTGCCGGGCGCTGAACAGCTGGGTCAGGAACTGCTGCGGCTCCTCGTCGGTGGACGCCATCACCCGCTGCTCCAGTAGGCCGACGTCCCGGGCCAGATCGGCCACCATGGCCGCCTCGCCGCGGGCGATGGTGGAGACGATCGCGTACGACAGCCCGAACGGCGATGTCGGCCGCAGCCGGCCGGACTGCAGCCGGCCCACCACTTCGTCGGTCTCCCGCAGGGCCGCCGCGACCGGCACGTTCGGATTCAGCGGCCCGTGCACGGTGACCAGGAAGTGCGAACCGATGAACTGGTCGAGCTCGAGATAATGGACGTGGCCGCCGGTGCCGATCAGCGGGGCATGGACGACCACGAACAGGTGGTCGTGATAACTGTGTATCCGCGGGGTGTGGTTGCGTTCCCGGCAATCGTGCAGGGCCATCGGGTGGAAGCCGAACTGCTCGGTCAGCAGTGCGTCGGCTTCGGGACTCCACTCGGGGACGTCCAACCAGAGGAAGCCGTCGTCGCGGGCGCGCAGGGCGGACAGGTCCGCCGGGTCGTGCGTGGTCGTACCGGACCCGTCGATCCAGCGCAGGGTCCAAGCGAGGTCGCTCACAACACTGTTCTACCCTCCGACCAGCACTCCACCGGCAACAGCCCGGGACCGCCTCGCAGCCGGGAGTGTCGGTGGCGTCCGGCACACTCACGGGTCGTAACCTCACGGAGCAATCCTGCGAAAGTGAACGATGCCAGCCGATCTGCCAGCCCAAGTGCCAGCCCAGGTGTCAGCCGATGGATACGAACTGATCCGTCGGCCGCCCGACAGGGCGAAGCCGCCGACGCTCGACGCGTCTCAACAGGCCGTCGTGGACCATCCGGGTGGCCCGCTGCTGGTGCTCGCCGGCCCGGGTACCGGGAAGACGACGACCCTGGTCGAGTCCGTGGTGGACCGGATCGAGCGGCGCGGCGCCGCACCCGACACCGTGCTGGTGCTGACCTTCTCCCGGCGCGCGGCCGCCGATCTGCGAACCCGGATCGGCGCCCGGCTCGGGCGCTCGGCGGTGACGCCGATGGTGATGACGTTCCACTCGTTCTGCTACGCCCTGGTCCGGCGCTACGGCGAGGACAACCTGGACGAGGCGCCGCTGCGGCTGCTGACCGGCCCGGAGCAGGAGTTCCGGGTCCGTGAAGTGCTCGCCGGCAGCCCGCACACCGGCCGCGCCGACTGGCCGACCTCGGTGGCGGCCGCGTTCGGCACGCGGGCCTTCGCCGGCGAGGTGCGGTCGGTGATCGCCAAGGCCCGGCAGCTCGGCATGGATCCGGAGGACGTGATCGACGCGGGGCTCGCGGCCGAGCGGCCGGAATGGGTGAGCGCCGGCCAGTTCTTCGATGAATACCTGGACGTGCTGGATGCCGAGCGGGTGCTGGACTACGCCGAGCTCGTGCACCGCTGCCGGATCATGCTCGCCTCGTCGCCGATCGCCGATCAGCTGCGCCGGGAGATCGGCTGTGTGTTCGTCGACGAATACCAAGACACCGACCCGTCCCAGGTCGCGCTGCTGCAGACGGTGGCCGGGGACGGCCGCGACGTGGTCGTGGTGGGCGACCCGGACCAGTCGATCTATGCCTTCCGCGGCGCGGCGGCGCGCGGCATCCTCGACTTCCCCGACCTGTTCCGGACCCGTTCCGGCGAGCGCGCGCCTGTCGTCGCGCTGGGTCAGACCCGGCGATTCGGGCCGCGGCTGCTGGCCGCCAGTCGCAGTCTGGTCGGCCGGCTCGGGGTGCCGGGCAGCCTGCCGCGAGAGGTGTTCGAGACCTTCCGGTCGCCGATCTGCGCACCAGGGGTGAGCAAGGGCCGGGTCGAGGTGTTCACCTGCGCCAGCCCCGGTGCGCAGGCCGAGCAGATCGCGGAGCTGCTGCGCTCGGCCCATCTGCGGGACGGGATCGACTGGGCTGAGATGGCGGTCCTGGTCCGGTCCGGGCGGCGCAGCATTCCGGTGCTCGGTCGCGCGCTGATCGCGGCCGGAGTGCCGGTCGAGGTCGCCGGTGACGAGATCCCGCTGGCCGCCGAAGCCGCCGTACGTCCGCTGCTGACCGCCCTGCAGGTCGCCTCCGGTCCGGTCCGGCCGACCACCGACGAGGCCCAGACGCTGCTGATGTCGCCGCTCGGTGGGCTGGACAGCATGGCGATCCGCAGGCTCGGCCGCGCGCTGCGGGACGCCGAACGGCGCGAGCTGGCCGGGGTAGCCCTGCCCCGGTCGTCCGCCGAGCTGCTGGCCGCCGCGCTCCATGACCCGGCCATGCTGGACGATCTGATCGAGCCCACGGGCGACGCTCCCATGCCCACCGCGGTCCAGCCCGCGGAGGGTGCCGCGAACGGGTCCATGGGCAGGCCCGAGGTGACCGCGGCCCGTCGGTTGGCCGCTCTGCTGCACGACTGCGCGGCCGCGATCCGGGCCGGCCGGACCGCCGAGGAGGCGCTGTGGCTGCTCTGGTCGGGAACGGGCTGGCCGGACCGGCTGCGATCCACGGCGGCGGGGGCCGGTGACGGTGGCCGGCGAGCCAACCGGGATCTCGACGCGGTGTGCGCGCTGTTCGCGGTGGCCGCGCGGTCGGAGGAGGTGTCCGGGCTGCGCGGGGTGACCGGGTTCCTCGCGGAGGTGGAGGGTCAGCAGATCCCGGCCGACACGCTGCGCGAGTCCCCGGTCCGGTCGACCGGCGTCCGGCTGCTGACCGCGCACCGGGCTAAGGGCCTGGAGTGGGAGCTGGTGGTGGTCGCCGACGTCCAGGAAGGCGGCTGGCCGGACATCCGCCGGCGCGGGTCGCTGCTCGAGGCCGACCGGCTGAGCCGGCGTGGGGTGGTTGAACCGGCGCCGACCGCGGTCCGGGTCGCCGAGGAACGTCGGCTGTTCTATGTGGCGTGCACAAGGGCTCGGTCCCGGCTCGTGGTCACCGCGGTCGACGGGACCGAGGGCGAGGGTGACCAGCCGAGCCGGTTCCTGGCCGAGCTGGACGTCCCCATCCAGTCCCGGCCCGGCCGGCCCCGGCGCCCGTTGTCGCTGTCCGCGCTGGTGGCCGAGCTGCGGAGCACGAGCGTCGACCCGGAGCAGAGCCCGGCCCTGCGTGATCAGGCAGCACTTCGGCTGGCCCGGCTGGCCGAGGCCGAGGACGCCGACGGGCGCCCGCTGGTGCCCTCCGCGCGGCCGGCGAACTGGTGGGGGACCAGGCCGCTGAGCGACGGCGCCGACCCGGTGCAACCGACCGGGGAACCCGTCCCGCTGTCCGGCAGCCAGCTCGGGACCCTGCTCGGCTGTCCGCGCCAGTGGTTCCTGGCTCGCAAAGCGAGCGCCGAGACACCGCGGCAGGCCGCGGCGAGCTTCGGCTCGGTGATCCATGTGCTGGCCGAGCACGGTGCGCGGTCGGGCATCGATGCGAGCGAGCTGGCCGACCACCTCGAATCGGTCTGGGACCAGCTGGACTTCGACGCACGTTGGCTGTCGGCGACCGAGCGGGTGGAGGCCGAGGCCGCGCTGGAGCGGTTCGCCGGCTGGCAGGAGGCGCGTGCCGACCACGAGCTGCTCGGCACCGAGGTGTCGTTCGGCTGCGAGGTCACCGCCCGTGGCGAGCGGATCCGGCTGACCGGGACGGCCGACCGGGTCGAGCGCGACCCCGACGGCCGAATCAGGATCGTGGACTTCAAGACGTCTCGCGCCGCTCCCGCTGCTGCGGACGTGGTGGTGCACGACCAGCTCGGCGTCTACCAGCTGGCGGTCGCCGCCGGCGCGTTCGAGGAGGTCGCCGGACCCGGTGCGCGGCCCGGCGGCGCCGAGCTGGTCTATCTCCGGCTCGGCGAGTCAGGCCCGGGCTCGGGGAGCGGTTCGGGCGTCGGGCTGCCGAAGGTCTTCGGCCAGCCATCGCTCGACGACCAGCCGTTCCCGCTGGGCTGGCCGGAGGGCACCGACGAGGGCGGCCCGGACGTACCGACCTGGGTGCACGGTCGGCTCGCGGCCGCTGCCGCCATCGTCCGCGCCGAGCGGTTCGACGCGACCATCGGGCCGGCCTGCCGGTGGTGCCCGTTCCGGACCAGCTGTCCGGCCCAGGCGGCGGGCCGGCAGGTGGTCTCGTGAGTGCGCGACCGGTGGGGACTCTGGACCTCTGTCACCACTTCGCGCCCGGAGCGTGTGCTTCGCATGCCGCATGCACGGTGCGAAGCGCACCGTCGGGGTGCGAAGTGGGTCTGGGTTGGCCGGGTCGGGTCGGGGCGAGTCGTGAGGAGCCTGCGGACGGTGCCGGACCTCGCCTCGACGGCGGATACGACGGCGACGCTGCGCGACGAGGCCGACCTGTGCGAGGCGCTGGGTGTCGTGTTCTCCGACGAGCAGCTGGCCGCGATCACGGCCCCGCTCGAGCCGGGCGTGATCATCGCCGGAGCGGGTTCCGGCAAGACGACGGTGATGGCCGCCCGGGTCGTCTGGCTCGTCGGCACCGGCGCGGTCCGTCCCGAACAGGTGCTCGGGCTGACCTTCACCCGGAAGGCCGCCGCCGAACTGTCTACCCGGATCCGCGGCGCTCTGGTCACCGCCGGGGTGGTGGATGGTCGCGGGGTGGACGCCGGGGGCGAGCAGGTCGTGATGACGTACGACGCGTTCGCCGGCAGGCTGGTCGCCGAGCACGGGCTGCGGCTCGGCTTCGAGGCGGATCCGACCATGATCAGCGGTGCGACCCGGTACCGGCTCGCGTCGCGGGTGGTGAGGGCGGCGGCCGGGCCGTTCGACTTCATCTCCCGGCTGCGGCCGGCCACGGTCACCGATCGGGTGCTGAAGCTCGACGGCGATCTGCAGCAGCATCTGGTCGACCCGGGCGAGCTCGGCCCGCACGCGCGGGACTACCTGGTGTCGCTGGCGTCGGCACCGCTGAACAACCGCGGGAACATGTACGTCGAGGTCAAGCGGGCCATGGTCGCGGCCGAGGAGCGGCTGGAGCTGGTCAGCCTGGTCCGCGACTACCAGGCCCTGAAGCAACGCCTCGGGCTGGTCGAGTTCGCCGATCAGATGGCCGTGGCGGCCCGGCTTGCGGTCGAGGTGCCGCAGGTGTCGGCAATTGTCCGCGACGCGTTCGCGGTGGTGCTGCTGGACGAATACCAGGACACCTCGGCCGCCCAGGCCGCGCTGCTCCGCGGCCTGTTCTCCGGACGTACGCCGGACGAGGGGCTGGGGCATCCGGTGACCGCGGTGGGCGACCCGTTCCAGGCGATCTACGGCTGGCGCGGTGCGGCGGCCAGCAACATCGTCGCGTTCGCCGAGGACTTCCGCACCGTCCGGGGGCAGCGGGCGCGGCAGTTCGCGTTGACCGTGAACCGGCGCAGCGGTCCGTCCATCCTGGCGGTGGCCAACACCCTCAGTGCGCCGCTGCGGGCCGACACGAGCGGTCTGCTCGGCGCGTCGCCGCCGGAGGGTCTCGGCCTGCTCCGGGCGCCGGAGGGCACGCCCTCCGGTGAGGTCCGGGCCGCCCTGCACGAGAGCTGGCCGGCCGAGGTCGGCTGGATCGCCGATCAGGTGGTGGCCGCCTATGCGGACAAGACGGCCTCGCACTGGGCCGACATCGCGGTGCTGACCAGGCGAAACGCCGATATCGGCCCGCTGTACGGCGAGCTGGTCGGCCGAGAGGTGCCGGTCGAGATCGTCGGGTTGGGCGGACTGCTGCAGCTGCCGGAGATCGCCGACGTGCTCGCGGTGCTCCGGCTGCTGGACGACGTCACGGCGAACCCGGACCTGATCCGGCTGCTGACCGGGCCGCGCTGGCGGATCGGGGTCCGGGACCTGGCCCTGCTCGGCGGCCGGGCCCGGGAGCTGGCCCGCGCCCCACGCAATGCCGATCAGGCTGCGGAACGGGTCGAGGACCTGCTCGGTGCGCTGGAGGACGCCGTCGCCGACGTCGATCCGACCGACCTCGTCTGTCTGCTCGACGCACTGGAGGATCCGGGCACGGCGGACTACTCGCCGGCGGCCGTCCGTCGGTTCCGGCAGTTCGCGGCCGAGCTGGACCACCTGCGTCGGCACAGCGACGAGCCGGTGCTCGACCTCACCCGGCGGGTGATCGTCACGCTCGGCCTGGATGTCGAGGTGATGGCGACCCCGGAACTGGTGCGCAGCGGGCGGCGCGACCAGCTGGGGACCTTCCTGGATGCGGTCGCGGACTACGTCGACGTGGACGGGGATGCCTCGCTGGCCGGGTTGCTGGCCTACCTCCAGGCCGAGATCGATCAGGGCGCCGGGCTGGATCAAGCTGTGCCGTCGGACCGGGAGGCGGTGAAGCTACTGACCGTTCATCGCGCGAAGGGGCTGGAGTGGCCGGTGGTCTTCCTACCGGCGTTGATGCAGGGTGTGTTCCCCAGCGACCGGGTGACCGACAACTGGGTCACCACTCCGGCTGTGCTGCCCGCGGACCTGCGGGGTGACGCAGATGCGATTCCGCAGCTCGAGGACGCGACCAACTCCGCGATCGGGACGTACAAGGCGGCATTACGCAACCAGCAGCTGCTGGCCGAGGACCGGTTGGCCTACGTAGGTGCGACCCGGGCCAAGCGGCTGCTGGTCGGCTCCGGCCACTACTGGCGCGCGGATCTGGCGAATCCGCGGCAACCGTCGGGCTATCTCCGGACGATCATGGCCGCGGCCGAGCCGAGCGGGGGTCTGGCCGTGGTGGCGGACGATCCCGGACCGGTCAACCCGCTGGTGGCCGCGACCGCCCCGGCGCGCTGGCCGGAGCCGCTGGACCCCGACGCGGCCGCCCGCCGCGAGCAGGCCGCGTCGAACGTTCAGGCAGCCCGACGTCGGATCTCGCAAGGGGGGCGCACCGCCGACGACGAGACGTACGAGCTACTGCTCGACGATGCGGACATCGCCGCCGGTTGGGACGCGGATCTGGACCGACTGCTGGCCGAGCTGGCCGAGAGCCGGTCCGATCGGCGCCAGGTGCTGCTGCCGGCGGATCTCTCGGCCAGCGCGGTGGTCAGGCTCGCCGAGGACCCGCAGGGGTTCGCCGCCGAGCTGGCCCGGCCGATGCCGCGGCCGCCGTCCCGGGCCGCCCGGTTCGGCACCCGGTTCCACGCCTGGGTCGAGCGGCAGTTCGCCGGCCGGCTCGGCATCGGCGGACTCGGCCAGCAGCAGCTGATCGACCCCGACGAGCTGCCGGACCGCGCCGACGCCGGTGCGGACGCCGACGAGGACCTCCGCGACCTGTGCCGGGCGTTCGCCGAAGGCGGCTACGGGAACCGGGTGCCGCACGCGGTCGAGGCGCCTTTCAGCATCGTGCTCGGAGGTCGGCTGATCCGCGGTCGGATCGACGCTGTGTACGACCTCGGCGAGTCAGAGCCGTGCCGCTATCGGGTGGTCGATTGGAAGACCGGTCGGGTCGACGGCGCGGACCCGCTGCAACTGGCCATCTACCGACTGGCCTGGGCGGAGGTGACGGGTACGCCGCTCCAACAGGTCGACGCCGTGTTCTACTTCGTCCGCGCTGACCGGACCGTCCGGCCCGAGCGTCTCGCCGGCCGGGCCGAGCTCGAGGCCCTGCTCGGCGGCGCCGGCTGAGCGCTCACCGGCATCTGCTCAGACGAACAGGCAGAACGGGTGCCCGTCGGGATCGAACAGCACGCGTACGTCGTTCTGTGGCTGGACGGCGGCGAGCACGGCCCCGTGGCCGACCGCCCAGGAAACCGCCTCGTCGAGGTCGCCAGTCACCCGGATGTCCAGATGCTGCGAGGCGAGCGGCCGGCCGGCCTCGGCCGGCCAGACCGGCCGTTGGAAGTGCCGCTCCAACTCGACGTTGATGGTCATCCCGTTCTCGCCCGGCGGCGGCTTCAGCTGCGCCCAGCCCGCCTCGTCCGGCTCATCGGGCTCGGGGCCCTCCTCGCCGGTCAGTGGCCATCCCAGGAGCTCGGCATAGAACCGGGCCAGCTCTCTCGGGCGCGGGGATCCGATGGTGACCGAGGTTGCTGTCAGGGTCGCGACCATCCGACCATTCTGCCCCGGGGCGGACTCAGCGCGGGGGGCTCGTAGTGCCCCGGACGACGATCCGGACCGGCACTCGTACGTCGGACCGGTCCGGATCGGTGGCGACCAGCATCGCGGCCGCGGCCCGGACCTGCTCCTCCACCGGCTGGTGGACGGTCGTCAGGTCGGTGAACTCTGCCATCTCGTGATCGTCGAAGCCGACCATCGAGAGATGGCCGGGCACCGTCAGGCCGGCGCGCCGGATGCCGCGAAGGGCTCCGATGGCCAGCTCGTCGCTCATTGCGAAGATCGCCGTCGGCAGTTGCGGTCGGCTGAGCAGCTGCTCCGCCGCGCGGAGACCGCCGGCCATCCGGGAACCCTTGGCGCTGATCATCCAGTCCGGGTTGATCGCGATGTCGCTGGAGACCAGTGCGTCCTCGAAACCGCGTCGACGATCCGAGGTGGTCTCGACACCGACGGGGTCGTCCGGATCGAAGGACAGCATGCCGATCTGGCGGTGGCCCAGCCCGATCAGGTGCTCGGTGGCCATCCGCGCCCCCGCCCGTTCGTCGATGCCCGCGGTCGGCCGGCCGGGTAGGTGCCCGCCGATGACGACGATCGGAATCTCCAACCCGTCCAGGATCTCCTGCTCCCGCGCGCTGAATGAGGTCGAGACGACGACGATGGCCTCCAACCGGCCGCGACCCGAGTTGTCGTCGAAGAAGGCGGCGCGGCTCGCCGGCTGGCTCATGTTGTGCAGCACGGCGCGGCGTCCTTGCCCGACGAGGGCCAGCTCCAGGGCCGTGATCGCCTCGGCGAAGTACCACTGACTTGGAAAGCGGGTGAGCACCGCGACGAGGTGAGCGTCGCCGGCGCGGGCCGGCAGCACATAGCCGAGATCGCGAGCCGCCGCCAGGACCCGGTCCCGGGTGGCCGTCGTGACCAAAGTGTCGCGCAGCGCCCTCGAGGCCGTGGACGGGGAGACACCGGCTCGGCGCGCCACCAGCCGGATATTCGCGGCCGGCCGGCCCGCCGCGGGTGGCCACGGCTTGCCCTGCACCTCGTCAACCAATCTCTGGTTCCTTCCGCAGGCCCTGCGTGATACCTATCACATGAAACAGTCGCATGACCTGTGCCATCTGTCGAACAATGCTGATCCGTGAGATAGCCGACCGGAATCGCGTATGACCTGATGAAGTGCCAGATGATCGAATTCTTGAGAAGAGGGATTCATCGTGGAACAGTGCCAGAACGGTGCCCGACGCGCGAGAAAAGGCCTGATCGCCCGATGCGATATCCGACACAGGTAACCCTGTCGGGGGCGACCGCCGGGGGCTGACCGCGAAGCGGGTCCGGCCGGAGCACGATGTGGCCGGAGCACGATGTGGATGCGGCGGCCGCTGTTCGCCGCGCAGAGTCGGCGCAGATAGTTGTAGACGACGTCGAGAATGACCTTCAGCCCGACCGCATGCGCGGCGTCGGCGCAGCAACGGCGAGACTCGGGGCCGGGACGGCTGCCGGGTGCCGATGCCGTGGGGAGGCGACGAGCCGCCGTTCGGCTTCGCGCCGGCCGGCCCATCGACCTGGCTGCCCCAACCAGCGGAGTGGAGCCGCTACACGGTCCCAGGCTGGGCCCGGTCGCCGACGGTCCGGCGCTCTACGGCATCTTCGCCGTGAGCAACGATCCGGCCGGCCGGCCCGGTGCCGAGGGCGACGCCACCTCGCGGCTGGTCGAGGTCCAGCTGCCGGATGGCAGCTACCCGGACCTGATCAGCGGGCGGATGATCGAGGTCGCGGACGGCCGTACGCGGGTGCCGGACACCGTCATCGTCGTGGAGCTGGACTTTCCGATCCTCGAGCGACCGTGACAGTCACCGGTGCTCGATCTGTTCCTTCATGTCGAGCAGTCGGTTGTCATCGACGACTGAATCCACCGGTCTACCCTGGCGGGGTGACGCACTGGGTCCTCGCCAGCGATCTCGACCGGGTCGACCACCACAGGCGGTCAACCAGCTGGGTCGCCGGACTATGGCGGTCCGAGGACGCCAGGCTGCTGAAGCTGGACGACCGGTCCAGGTTCACCACCAATGCCGGCGGCAGCAAGCTGCGGATGACGAAGCCTTTCGTCGAGTTCGACGACCAGCGGCACCGGCTGCTCGGTTTGCTGGAGGGCGTGCCGATCTTCGCGGTGGAGGCGCTGACCGAGGGCGAGGTGCACGACTTCCGCGAGGTGGGTTATCAGCTGAGCGACATCGAGCGGGACATCGCGGCGACCGCGACGGCGCTGGCGAATTGGCACCGCAGCGCGCCGTTGTGCGCCCGGTGCGGCGGACCCACCCGGGTGATCAACGGCGGCTTCGCGCGGCACTGCGAGGCCTGCGACGAGGACCACTTCCCGCGGACCGATCCGGCCGTGATCGTCGCTGTGGTCGATGCCCAGGACCGGATCCTGCTTGGCAGCCAGAACGGTTGGGGCAATCGGGTCTCCGTGCTCGCCGGTTTCGTCGAGGCCGGCGAGTCGCTGGAGCAGGCGATCCACCGCGAGATCGCCGAGGAGGTGGACATATCGCTGTCGGAGGTCGCGTACGTCGGCAGCCAGCCGTGGCCGTTCCCGCGCTCCCTGATGCTCGGCTTCGCGGCCAGGGCGTCGACCTCGGCGATCTGCGTGGACAACGAGGAGATCGCCGCGGCGGACTGGTACACCCGCGATCAGCTCACCGCCGAACTGGACGCCGGCAGGCTGGGCCTGCCCGGGCCGACATCGATCGCCGCGCGGCTGATCCAGGCGTGGCGGGACGGCGAGCTCCCGCTCTGAGCCGACTTGTCAGCCGATCTGCACCGCATCCGAGCCTGAGCGGCTGACAACTCGGGGGAGGGACGAGGGTCAGAGGCGGTCGGCCAGCCCGCTGGCCCGGTTGGCCGGCCGGAGGACGGCCCGCTCGATCGCCTCGGCCGTGCCGAACACCTGGACCCGGCGGCTGGCGCGGGTGACCGCGGTATAGAAGAGCTCTCGGGTGAGCAGCGGCGAATCGGCGGGTGGCACGATCAGCGAGACGCAGTCGAACTGGCTGCCCTGCGCCCGGTGCACGGTCATCGCGTGGACGGTCTGCACCGCGTCGAGCCGAACCGGCGCGATCTGGACGTCATGGCTGCCGCGGGCGAACGCCACCTTCGGCCCCCTGTCGGTCGCGATCACGACGCCGATGTCGCCGTTGTAGAGGCCCAGTTCGTAATCGTTGGTCACGACGAGAACTGGGCGGCCGACGTACCAGTCGCTCGCGCCGCCCCTCCCGAAGGTTCGATGCGGCCGCCCGGGGCCGACGTCGAGCCACCGCTCCGCCTCGTCGCTCCACCGACTCACCCCGTACGGCCCGCGGCGGTGCGCGCACAGCAACCGGTGCCGGTCGATCGCCGCCAGCGCGCCGGCGACATCGCCTGCAGCCGCGGCCTCGATCCGGCTCGATCCCGCCGAGCGCACCTCCGCCGCCAGCGAGGCGAGTTCGAGCCCGGCAATACCCGGATCCAGCTCGGCGAACTCGATCTCGGTGGCGCCGGAGCGCAATACGCCGAGCACCGCCGCCGGCTCGCCCGCCCGGATCGCCTTCGCGAGCGTGTCGATCGAGCCGCCACCACCGAACCGGTAGACGTGGTCCAGGGTGACCACCCGCCGGCGGACCGGAACCGCAGCAGACACGTCCGGCCCGAGCTCGGCCAGCGCGGCGACCAGCCCGGGTTCGGGGCCACCGGAGTCCTGAGCCTTGACGATGTCGGCCAGCACCGCGCCGGCCTCGACCGGGGACAGCTGCCCGGGGTCGCCCACCAGCACCAGTCGGGCCGTCGGCCGGACCGCCTCCAGCAGTCTCGACATCAGGGTGAGCGAGACCATGGAGAGCTCATCGACGATCACGACGTCGTACGGCAGGTGGTTGCGGGCGTCGTGCCGGAACCGGCCGCGACTGGCTGGGAGCCATCCGAGCAGCCGGTGCAGCGTCTGCGCGGTCAGCTCGCCGACTCGCTCGCGATCGGTCGGTCCCAGCCGCTCGCGTGCCTCGGCGACCGCCTCGGTAAGGCGGGCCGCGGCCTTACCGGTCGGTGCCGCCAGCGCGATCCGCGGCGGTCGGCCGGGCTGGTCGGCGAGCAGCGACAACAGGGCCGCGACCGTGGTCGTCTTGCCGGTGCCGGGTCCGCCCGCGATCACACTGACGAAGCTGAGCGCCGCCACCGCGGCGGCGAGCCGTTGCCGGTCCACCTCGTCTTCGGCGAGCGCGTCGCGGTTGAACAGCCTGGTCAGTGCGGCTGCCGCCCGTTCGCGGTCGATCGGAGCCAGTGGTCGGTCCCAGCGCCGCTGCAACTGCGTCCGGACCGTCTCCTCCTGCAGCCAGTAGCGCTCCAGGTACAGGCGGCCGCCGACGAGTCGAAGAGGACGGTCACCGGGCGCGTCCGGTCCGACGAGTGACCATCGCCGACGCCTCGCTCGCGCGTGTCCAGGCGTCGGGATCCGGCCAGGGCAGGCCGCTGGTGTCGATCGACTCCTCGCCCTCGTCGAACATGGTCTGGGCGGCGGTGGCGAGGTCGAGGCATACCGAGCCGAGCCGCAACGCCCTCACCGTGAGCGCCAGCGCGAGCAGTACGCGCTCGTCGGGCTCGTCGCAGATTCGGCCGACCCGGTCGGCGGTGTGCACGTCGGCGAGACCGAGCACGCCGGCCTCGTTGAACTGGCGGAGCAGCCCGGACGCCCGGCGGGCGTAGGTCGACTCGGTAGCCCTCCACGGCCGGCGCCGCGCCCGCGCCCCGCGATCGACGCTGGCGGTCATCGGCGGGTCATCTCGGTGCGGCGGTCGAGCCGATCGGCGCCCCGGTCGAGCAGATCGGACAAGGCGGGCACGAGACCGGTCGGCGGTCGCCAGCCGAACACCCCGCAGGGCACGCCATCGACCAGCGGGGTGTCCGGCCCGGCCATCCCGCGGACGTACAGGTACGCGATGCCGCCCAGGTGCCGATCCGGGTCGTATCCCGGCAGACGCCAGCGCAGCAGACGGTGCAGCGCGACGCCGTAGAGCAGGGCCTGCAGCGGGTAGTGCGCCGCCATCATCGCCTGCGCGAGCCGGTCCGGGGTGTAACTGGCCAGTGTCAGCTCCGCACCGTCGAACGCCCCGAGCCAGTTCGTCTTGTAGTCCACGATCAGGTAGCGCCGATCGATCTGCCCCGGTCCGCCATCGCTCGGGATCCGCAGCACCGCGTCGATGCTGCCCGTGAGGAAGCCGCGCAGTGACTGCTCGACCGAGTGGCGGGTCGGCCAGCAGCGCCGGGTACGCGGCCAGCGGGTCGTCGTCGGCAAGATGCTCTGCGAGGACAACGGCGACGTCCCCGAGTCGTAGGTCCGCCGTCGGGCGGTCGCCGCCGGCCAGCGGCAGCTCGAACTCGAGCTCGGCGAGCCGGTCGCGAGCGCCGATGTCGGCGAGCGTGAGGCCGTCCGCGATCGGTCCCAGTGGCGTCCGCAGCGTCGGGAGCAGTCCGTCGGCCAGGGACTGCGCCGTGAGCGCGGGCCGCTCAGGATCGGCGCCGGCGGCCGCTTCCGCGCTCGCGGCGGCTGCGGATCGCGCGTACGACGTCCGGGACAGCGCGTCGGCCGACGCCCGCAGGAGCGCGGCGGGCAGGTCTTCGTCTGCGGGATCGATCGCCTCGTAGACCGCATGCACCGCCGTGCCGAACTCGGTGCCCATCGGCAGACCGCCCATCGGCGACGGCTGGTCCAGTCCAGGCGCCCCGGCCGCCGTGCGGGCCAGGTCGGGCGCGGTGGGGTCGGTGCCGATCGGCTCGTCGTCCTCGACCGCCGACCTCTGGCTCGCTGCCGACCGCCGGCGCCGCGGTGACCACGCCGTGGGCCGCTGCGGTCAGCGCGGAGTAGGACGTCCGGCGCCACTCGACGTCCAGCGTGCGATCGAACGTCCGCGCGGACAGCCCGCCCGGTGGTTCGGCGGCACGCTGCCAGGTCGTCGGCGACCTCGGTTCGCACGGCTCGAGTGCGATGTGCGGGCCGAGGTCGAGGCGGAGTGGGTCGACGTCGACCGGGTAGGACGCCGCCGGCTGGAACACGATCCCGTCGCCCAGACCGACCGCGTCGAGCGGTAGCGCTGCCCGCTCGCGATAGAGCAGCCGGTGCAGAGCGGAACCCGCCGTGTTCCTCGCTGACGGCGCCCACCAGGTGACGACCTGGCACTGCGCCCGGGTGAGCCCGACGTACAGCAGCCGGAGGTCTTCGCCCGACTCCTCCCATCGCGCGCGGGCCAGCCGATCGCGCCGACCGCTGCCGCCCAGGCCACCCACGTCCAGCAGACAGTCGTCGGGCGATCCGTCGCCGCGCTCGTGCAGCAGCAGCGCCTCGCCCTCGTCGTCGCCGGTGTAGGTGTCCCAGGCCTCCGGCAGATACACGATCGGGAACTGCAGGCCCTTGCTGGCGTGCACGGTCAGCACCGCCACGCTGCGGGCCTCGGTATCGAGGCGGCGGGAGCCGTCAAGGCCGTGGCTCCGCGCGTCGTCGATCCGTTCGGCCAGCCACTCGACCAGGGCGTTGACCCCGAGCTGGCCGCTCTGCATGGTGGCATGCAGGCTCTGCCCGATGTGTCGCAGATCGGTCAGCGCCCGCTCGCCGCCGACCCGGCCGAGCAGTCGCTCGTTCAGATCGGTGTCGTTGGTGATCGCCTCGACCAGCGCAGCGACGCCTCGACGGGCCAGCAGCCGGCGCCAGCGGCGGATCTGTGCCGTGAGTCGGTCCAGCTGCCCCTCGCCGGCACCGGCGAGGTCGGTGAACGTCCAGCCGACGAAGCAGGTCAGCGCCGCCCGGCGAATCGTCCCGGCCCGCGGTTGGTCGAGCGTCCGGAGCAGGGTGAGCCAGTCCATGGCGAGCGGCGAGGCGAAGACCGACGTCGCGCTGAGCAGCACGGCCGGCACGCCTTCGGCGATCAGCGCGTCCCGGATGGACTCGCCGCGTCTTGTTCTTCCGGACCAGGATCGCGATGTCGGACGGTTCGACCGGGCGACCGTCAGATTCGCCCTCCAGGCCGGCGCCCAGCCGCAGGCTGACCCCGGAGGAGCGCTGCCCCGACGCCAGTAGGTCGGCGACATCGGCGACGAGGTCGGCCTCGATCTCGGCCCGGAGCAGAGCGACGGCCCGCTTACGCCCGTCGTCTTCGGTCGGGAGAATCCGCAGCCGCAGCGGCGCCCCGGCATCCGGGCCCGCTAGTCGCCGCTCCGGGTGCGCGCTGCCCACGGGCCGGACGACGATCCGTTCGTCGCCGAGCGCGGCGCCGCCCGCCAGCCGCAGCGTGGCGTCGACCAGGGGCCGGTCGGTCCGCCAGTTCGTGGCCAGCGTCGCCCGGGTGCCGGCCTCGCCGACCGCGCCGAGATAGCTGAAGACGTCGGCGCCGCGGAACGCGTAGATGGCCTGCTTCGGGTCCCCGATCACGATCAGGGTCGCGTGGCCGTGGAATGCGCGGCGCAGGATGTCCCACTGCACCGGGTCGGTGTCCTGGAACTCGTCGATGAGCACGATCGCGTATCGTCGCCGGAGCCGTTCGCACGCCGCCTCACCGTGGTCGGGGTCGGCCAGCGCATCGCGGAGTCGGGTCAGCATGTCGTCATAGCTGAACAGGCCGCGGTCTCGCTTCCGGCGTTCCACCTCGGTCCGCACGGCGAGGGCGTACGCGGTCCGCTCCGAGTCCTCCGGCACGAGTCGGGTGTGGCCGCTGGAGACCACGCGCCCGGCGAGCTCGACCGCTTCCTCGTACGTCATCGGTGGCCGCCCGTCGGCATACCGGGCGAGGAAGACATCGCCGGCTACCTCGTGGGTGAGATCGGTGAGATGCTCGACGATGCGCTGACCGGGCTCCCGGTCGCCGAGCACGCCGAGGCCCTCCAGCATCTGCAGGCAGAACTCGTGTGTCGTCGCGATCGTGGCCGCGTCGAAGTCGGACAGGGCGCGCCGGACCCGCTGGTGCCTTCTCCTGAGCTGGTCCGTCGGACCGGTGACGAGGAGCGCGTCGATCGGGTCACCCGCTTCGTCCCCTGCGCCCGTCGAAGAGCCGGAAGGCGCTTCGGCAGGCTCCGCGCCCGTAGCGGTGGTGGGAGGCTGGCCACGCAGCGCAACGGCCAGCGCGCGCTCGGTGGCGACCAGCCGCTCGCGCACCCGGGCCCGGAGCTCCGAGGTCGCCATTCGGCCGAATGTCACGAGCAGCACCTGGTCCAGCGTGGCCACGCCCTCGGCCACATAGCGCGTGGCCAGCGCGGCGATGGTGTACGTCTTACCCGTGCCGGCGCTCGCCTCCAGCACCGTCGTCCCGCTCGGTAGCGGGCCGCAGATATCGAACGGCACGGGTGTGCTGTTGGGTGTCGACGCTTCGGCAGGCTCGGCGCGCACGGCCGGATCGTCGGTCGCGGTCATCGGCCCGTCTCCCGGAGCTCTTCGCGCATCAACAGGGGTTGCCAGACCCGGCGGGCGATGCTGCCGAAGCGGCTCGGCTCGCCCATCGTGCCGCGTACGTCGTCGGCGGTCGCCCTCGGTGCCAGCAGGGCGTCCACTGACTCCGGATAGGTCGACGCGAACCGGGCGTAGTCAGCGTCCCGCTCCGAGCGCTGCTTTGGTACACACCATTCGTGCTGGATCCGCGCGGCGAGCGTCGTCACGGACTTGTCCTCGAACCGGATCCGCGCGTACTCGGCAGATGTCGCCGGTGCGAACGGCAGCGGCTCGTCTTGTCCGGTGTCGTACAGGGTGAGCAGGTCGCCCAGCGCCGCCCGGGCGAACCGCTCGTCGATGGGGCCGAGGATCGACCGCCTGCCGCGCCCGATGGTGACGGCCTGCCACGCTGTGCCGGGTGAGGTCACCGTGAGGGCGAGCAACTGGATCCAGGCCTGCAGCCGCTGCTTCGCGCCGAGCCACGAGTAGGTCACCGTGACGATGCGCTCGCCGTACACGTTCGGAATCGTGCCGGTCACGGTTCGCGGGCCGGCGTCACCGCCCGCCAGCTGAGCCTCGAGGTCCTGCGGGTTGGTGTCGCCGATCAGGAATGGCTCGGCCAGCGCCACGAGCTCCTCGACCCGACCCAGAATCGGATCGAGGGTCGCCTGACCCAGTGCCTTCGGCGGTAGGTGACCGCGACGCCATTCGGCACCGGCGAGCTGGTCCGCCGGGAGCCCGACAAGCCGGCGCTGCAACAGCCGGTCGCCGATCGCCCAGCCGTCCAGCCCGTCCGGCGCGATCGGGATTTGTTCGTCCGCCGACTCGTCCGCGTCGCGCAGGTACAGCTGCGCTCGGCCACGCAGCAGCGCCTTCGCCGGGTTGGTGAAGAACCTGGTCAGGTCTGCGAGCGCGACCTGCGTGTCGGGAACGGACCGCGGCAGCTGCGCGACGTCGAACACGTCGACCGGCGCCCGGCGTTCTGCGCCGGCGGCCCGCGCGCCGCGAAGCGCGGTCCGATCGAAGCTGCGCGGGCGGGCCCTGACTCTGGCGGGCACGACGTTCTGGGCCGCAACGTTCTGGGCCGTGACGTCCTCGACCGGGTCGTCCTCGACGAAGTTGGCGCGGTCGAAGGGCTGCAGCGTGTGTCGAACGCTGACCAGCTCGCGGACGGACCGCCCGGCGGTCTCGTCCAGCGCGTCCAGCAACTCGCCGATGGGCACCGAGACCGGCTTCTCGGCACCCGTCCGCGCGTCGATGCCGGAGTACACGACGACCAGCCGCTCCTCGGTGGCCATCAGGGCGTCGAGCAGCAGTTGACGGTCCTCGCTGCGGGGGTCGCGGTCGCCGATCCACGGCTCCAGCGCGACGATGTCGTCGCCGTCGGCGACCCGGTGGCGCGGGAAGGTCGCGTCGTCAACGCCGAGCAGGCAGATCACCCGGTGCGGCACCGAGCGCATGGGCAGCATCGTGCACATCGTCAGCGTTCCGGTCCGGAAGTTGGCGCGGGTCGCCCGGCCGCGGAATGCGTCCGCGAGCAGTGCGCGCAGATCGGCCAGCGACAGCTGCCCGGTCCCGTCGCCGGGCCCGCCGGTCTCACCGACGGGCTCGTCGTCGGCTTTGCCCGCTCCACCCTCCTCGGCCAGCCTGGCCAGCTCGCCGTACGCGTGCGCGTTCTGCCAGCTCTCGCTCCGCGGCACGGAGGTCAGCGAGTCGAGCGCCTCGCGACAGGTGGCCAGCCACCAGTCCAGCGAATGCCGTTCGGGCGCGGCGCCGAACCCACCGACCCGGCGGCAGAATGACGTGAGCCGCGACAACAGCTCCGCGATCCGCCCGACCAGCTCGACATCGCCGGAATCGACGTCGTCCAGCGGCAGGGCGGTCTTGATGAAGCGGTCGCCCTCGGAGTCCATGGCCACGCCGAGCAGGATTCGGTCGAGGCCGGCGGCCCACGTGTTCTGGCCGAACGAATCCAGCCCGAACCGCCGACGGTGCTGCGCGTCGAGCCCCCAGCGGACGCCGGAGCCGGCGACCAGCTGCGCCATCCGTTCCAGCTCGTCCTCGCCCAGTCCGAACCGCCGCGCCACCGGCGGGTTGGCCGCCAGGTCGAGCACCGCGGAGGTCGTCAGCCGGGAGTCGGCGAGGTCGAGAAGCCTGTCCAGGACGGACAGCAGCGGATTGACCCGGCGCAGGGAGCGGTCGGCGAGTCTGACCCTGAGCCGGTGCCCGGGGTGGATCAGATCGTCGGCGCCGTCTTCCGGGTCGTCGGGATCGGCCGCGCCGTCGAGCCCGAACGTGGCGGCGATCAGTGGTGCGAATGTCTCGATGTCGGGGCAGAGCACGACGATGTCGCGCGGCTCGAGGGTCGGGTCGTCCTCGAGCATTCCGAGCAACAGCTCCCGGAGCACCTCGACCTGGCGGTCGGGGCCGTGGGACACATGGAGCTGGATCGAGTCGTCGTCGGCGGCGACGACCGGCCGCTCGGCGGGTGGCCGGGTCGGCCGGTCGGTGCTCAGGTCACGCTGGAGCAGGGTCAGCAGACTGGGCGCGGTGCCGGGAGTGTCATCCGGCAGCCCGGGGAGAACCTCGTCGGTCGCCGGGCTGGGACCGGCGGCCAGCCGGAGCTGGAGCTCGCGGACGTCACGTCCCAGGTAGGCGAGCAATCGGTGCCGGGGGACCGTTGTGGTCGGATCGTCCCGCCGCGGACCGGCGAGACCGGCCGGGTCGCCGCTCCCCTCGGCGTCGTCGAGCTGGCGCCGTACCTCGGACCAGAGCCGAGGCGACGGATGGGCCAGCCAGAGATGGACGTCGCGGTGAGCGGCGAGGGCCGCCAGCACCGCGTGCTGGTCCGGATCGAGTCGGGTCGGCCCGAACAACGAGAGTCGGCTCGGCAGATCCGTCGACTCCGGCGCGGCGACCAGCGCTGCACATGCGCCCGGCAGACGTTCCGCCGGGCTCGGGACGCCCACCCGGGCCCGGACACGTCGCCACAGTTCGGCCTGCCAGGCCAGTTCCGGCCCGAGCGCGCTGCCGCCGGCGCCGACGTCACGCCCGTCGAGCCAGGTCCCGAGCATGCCCGGTCGCAGCACGGCATAACGGGCGTACAGCTCGGCCAGATGGGCGGCGGTCGACCATCGTCGGCCCGAACTCTCCGGGCGGCCGGCGCCGCGGCCGTCGAGGAAGGCCCACACGATCGATGCCCAGGGCTCGCCGCGGGCCGCCTCGAGCTCGGCGAGCACCGGCCAGGTCAGTCGCTCGGGCCGCCAGGGGTCGTCCCGCCCGTCCAGCGGCAGCACCCCGCCGAGGGCACGGTCGGCCAACTGGCTCGGTGAGGGGAACTCGACGCCGGCGCAGATCCCGTCGGCTCGCCCGGCCGCGATGCCGAGCCGGGTGGCCAGCGTCTGGGCCAGCCAGCGCTCGACCCCGCGGGTCGGCACGGCCACCACCTCGCCGGCGAACGGGTCGTCCAGCGGACGGCTCAGCAGATCGGCGAGGCCCGCGGCGAGGGCGTCACCGCGTTCGCTGCGGTGGAGGTGGAGCGACATGGTGCGCCACACCCTAGGCGGAGCAGCAGACAGTTCCTTTCCTGGCCGGCTCGCGCCCGCTCCGCGCATCTGGGACTTTCACTTTCTCCCTCAGCTCGCGGGCCGGCTCCACACCTCCGTGAAACACGACATCGGCCGATCCGGCCGCATCATGCGGCTGGATCGACCGATGTCATCCTTCGGTACGGACGCAGGTCAGGCGGCGAGCTCCTCGAGCCGGCGGGAGACCTGGACGACGGACGGATTGGTCAGCGCGCTGCCGTCGGCGAAGACCAGGGTCGGCACGGTCTGGTTGCCGTCGTTGACGCGCTCGACGATCTCCGCCGCGCCCGGCACCTGCTCGATGTTCACTTCGTCGAAACCGATCCCCGCGCGCTTCAACTGCCCCTTGAGGCGGACGCAGTAGCCACACCAACTCGTGGTGTACATGGTCAGGGCGGAGGCGCTCACGTCGCGTGTAGCGCGAATCGGTGGTCCGCTATTCCGGATGTGACCGTCGTTACCCGGACCGTCGGGTCTCTCTAGGCTGAACCTGAACCCACCAGCCGAGAGTGAGCGATGCGATGAGCGCCCTGACCGAGACATTCACCCTGAGCAACGGCAACCCGATCCCCAAGATCGGCTTCGGGACCTGGCTCCTCGACGAGGGCGAGGAGTGCTACGACGCGGTGGCCGACGCCCTGCGGCTCGGCTACCGGCACATCGACACGGCGCGGGCGTACCACAACGAGGCGTCGGTCGGCCGAGCGCTCCGCGACTCCGGGCTGGCCCGCGAGGACGTCTACGTCACCTCGAAGCTGCCGGCCGAGGCGAAGGCGTACGAGACGGCGCTGGCCGAGTTCGAGACCACCATGAACGAGATCGGGCTGGACTACCTGGACCTCTATCTGGTGCATGCGCCCTGGCCGTGGAACGAGATGGGCAAGGACTACGGGCCCGAGAACCGGGAGATCTGGAAGGCCATGGAGGAGTTCCTGGCCAGCGGCCGGGTGAGGGCGATCGGGGTCTCCAACTTCGATCCGGACGACCTGGACAGCCTGCTGCCGGCCTGCGAGACCAAGCCGATGGTGAACCAGATCCGCTGGTTCATCGGACTGGATCCCTCGGCCACCGTGGAGAAGTGCGCGGAGCACGACATCGTCGTCGAGGCGTACTCCCCGTTCGCCCACGGGCTGATCGTCAACCACCCCGAGCTCGCCGACATCGCCGCCTCCTACGGCGTCAGCGCGCCGCAGCTGTGCATCCGCTATCTGCTGCAGAAGGGCGCCGTGGTGCTGCCGAAGGCGACTTCCACCGAGCACATCCGGCAGAACGCCGAGCTCGATTTCGAGATCTCCGCCGCCGATCTGGCCCAGCTGGACGCCCTGCGCGACACCGAGAAGCACGAGGAGGCGATGGAGTTCCGCTGGTCCTGATCCTGCCCGATCGGGCAACCGAGACTGCCCCGAACCCCACGCTGTCGCTCCTCCCGCGCGGGCGGGCGCCGAGGCATCGTCGAGGGTGGGGTAGACCGAGAGGACCGGGGGCCGGGCGGAGATGGGGGCACGACGCGTCGAGCGTTCGACGCAGACGGCGCCGCCCCGTGGCGGCGACCGCCGACCGGCCGCGCCGGTCACGCCCGCTCGATCCGGGTGGCGTGATGGACCTGCAGCGACGAGCCGGCAACGCAGCGGTCAGCGACCTGATCGCGGGTCGGGTGAGTTTCCCGGGATCTCCACCGGTGCAGCGAAAGAACGGACGTACGCCTCGGAAACCTCCCGGGCGCAAGCGGAAGCCGAGGCCCGCCGACGACCGGGAGACGGCCGAGCCGGACACCGTCGGTGCGGTTGCCGTACAGCGCGCGCCGGAACCGGTCGACCCCTCCGTGGCCCAGTTCCTGAAGGACCATCGGGTGATCGGGAACGCCGAGTTCCGGCTGGTCGAAGCGCTGCCCGATGATCATCGACAGGCCGTACTGGCCGAGCTGACCCGCCGCTACGGCAACGAGTACGTCCGCCGCGGCCGAGCCGGATTGCTGCCGGCGGACAAGTCGCCCGAGGACTTGATGTCCGAGGACAAGCTGTCCGATCCGGTGAACGCAGCCGACTACTGGACGAAGTACGGCGGCAGACACACCGGAGACGCACTGACGACGACGATGAGCAGCATCGAGTTCGAGATCACCGGTCCGGGACTGAGCTTCCCCGACGGTGAGCGGGCCGCCTTCGTCAACTACGCCCTGGTCGGCCGGCTGCAGCGTCTCGGCGGCGGCCGACATATCCCAGCTGCTCGACACCGATCTGCTCGAGCTGGTCAACAGTGTCCGGATCACCGACGATCTGGGCCGCGGTCCGGACGCGTTCGAGCCGGCCGTCACCGAGCAGCTCGTCGACCGGCTCGGCAGCGGTCTTCGCCGGGCGACCGGGCGGCTGGCCGTGCCGTACGCGCTCGCGCGGGCCAAGGTGATCGCCGACGCCAGCGCACAGCAACCGGCCGGACCGCCGGACGGGCCCGTGCCGCCTCAGATCGACCCGGAAGCGCTGGCCCAGACTCAGCCGCCGTCGGACGCCTTCGGCGCAGCGACCACGATCGAGCACGCGGTCGCCGAGGCCCTGACCAGCGGGCTGTTCGTCACCTTCGACGAGGCCGCGTTCGGAACGGTGTACGTCCCCCAGCTGGCCGGTGGCCCGCGCCCGGTGAAGCTGGAGCTGCAACGTGGCCTCGGCGACTGGAAGCAGGTCCGGGTTTTCTCGCCGGCCGACGCGACGGCCGCCGATGTCGCCAACGAGCTGTACGGCAGTCCGGAGAGCGCCCATCTCGTGGCCGGCCGGGGGGACCCCTACTCCTTCGCCTTCCCGCCCGGCGGACATCTCGTCGAGCCGTACGACAGCGAGTGGACCGACCACATCGAGCTGGACGAGGGGGGCGGCCCGCTCGACCTGATCCGCGGCCGGGTGCCGAGCGACCCGCTGTTCGGGCTCGACGACGACATCGCCGAGAGGCGTGCCCTCGATACCGCGGCGCAGCTCCCTGCCGACGGCGATCAGGCCGCGGTGGTGCAACGGCTGGAGATCGTCCTGGCCCACCTCACGGCGATCGCGGCGGCCGCCACCCCGCTCGGGGTCGCTGACCAGGTCGAGCCGCTGCGAGCCCGGATCGAGGAGCGGCTGACCGCGTGTGTCGCGGACCCCGGCGAGGCCCAGAAGTGGTCCGCGCACTCGGCCGCGCCAGATCGAGATGTTGTCGGAGGCCAAGAACGGCTTCGACGCGATCACCCAGCAGCTGTTCGCCGCCGGTCTGCCGGCGGTCTCGACCGAGGACGGCGACCAGCTGGTCGGCGACGTCAGCGGGTCGATGGTGGGTCCGACGACCGAGCTGACGGGCGCATTCGCGTCCGTGGTGGCGGCCGGTGATCAGCTCGACGTCGCCAGCGAGCGGCTGACCACAGCCAAGGAGCGGCTGACGGCGTACCCGTTCGACATGGCGGACCGGATGCTGGCCTCGATCCGGAAACGGATCTCCTCGACGTACGACTACGCAACGGTCTCGACGCAGTCCTACGGCACGGCCCGGCTGGATGCCCTGCAGGCCGAGATCTCGGGCCAGGTCGCCGAGCTCCGGGCCGCGATGATCAACGGCGACGGTACCGCGGCGAGCCGGCTCGGCGAGCTGAAGACGCAGCTGGCGATGCTCGATCTGCAGAGCACCATCGGGTCGACGATCTCTCTGATCCAGGATCTGAGCGGGATCCTGCCCCGCGCCGAGAGCTGGTCGCCGGACAAGGATCGCGAGGCGGAGATCGTCGTCCAGCTCCAGGCAGCGATCGCACCGTGGCGAACGCTGGGTCAGCACTACGACGAGTTGTGGCAGGCCGGCAAGGAACGCGACGAGCAGACCATCGTCGACGTCCGCCGTCGGGTGGAGGCGCTACGCAAGGACTCACCGTTGCCCGACCTGATCAAGCAGGTCGCGTCGTTCCAAGAGGACGAGGCGAAGCACCAGCGGATGATCGCGATCGGGGTGATGATCGCTGCCGCTCTGCTTGCCGCGGTGACCGGTGGTTGGGCCAGCGGCGCGATCGGCGGCCTGGCGGGCAGCATCGTCGGGGCCGGGCTGGAGGCACTCACCTTCACCGCGATCACCGGAACGCTGGAGACCGACCAGACGTTCGGCGGCTTCATGGCCGAGCTGGGCGTCAACTTCGCGACCTTCGGCGGGCTGCGGGCGATCAGCGGGACGGCCAAGATCATCGCTGGTGCTGAGAAGCTGAGCCTGATGGGCAAGGCCGGTGAGCTGACCGTCGAAGGCCTGTTCATGGTCGCCGCCACCAAGGCCAACGAGGAGATCCAGGCCAGGCTGCACAGCGGCGAGAAGATGACGACCCAGTCTGCGGCGACCATCTTCGGTCATCAGATGCTGATCGCGTTCGCGGGCCGGGTGATCGCCCGTGGCGGGAGCGCACTGTTCGCCAAGCTGCCCAAGCTCGCCGAGCTGGACGAGGTCGGCCGGTTCAACACCCGGCAGCTCGAGGCGGAGAAGATCGCCCGCCAGTTCCTCACCAGCGGCGACGACAAGGCCGGTGCCGCCCTCGTCCGGGCGGATACCGAGGTGCTCAGAGCGGAGGCCGAGGCGCGGGTCAAGGCGAGCGAGATCGCCGAGAATCCCAAGCTGGCGGAGAAGTACGGGATCGGTGAGGCGGAGCGAGCCGAACTGGCGGCCGGTGCCCGGGCGGCCGCGCGCGAGCTGACCGAGCGCGAGATCAATCTGCTGATGGAGCGTACCCAGACGTTCGGCGATCAGGTGATCGCCGAGCCGGAGGTGTATGACGCAGCTGCTCGCCAAGCACCGGCAGCAGGGCTCGACGATCGACGAGACTCTCGACCGGCGGAAATCCGCAGGCCAAGATCACCCCGCAGGCCGCCGACGGGACGTTCGGCAAGCCGTTCACGTTGCGCTCCAAGCCGGGCAAGGACGTCGCCGACGCACTCGCCGGCAAACCGCTGGCCTCGTCACCGGAGGTGCTGCACGACTATCTGGTCAAACGGGCCGGCGATCGGACCGGAGCGCTGGCGGACCTGCGCAAGGTCCAGACCCAGGCCGATTTCGATGCGTTGATGGATCGCACCCTCGGCTCGGAGCGGACATCCACGCCGGGCTGCCCGCTCCGGGCCGTTCGGAGACGGACCGGGCAGGGCGCGCCGAACGCGAGGCCAAGCGTAAGTCCGACGCTGCGGAGCGGAACCGGAAGCTCCGTGAGGAGCACCCTGACTGGCCGGTCGTCGGCGACGAGCCGATCCGGCCGATGAAAGCGACGGATTCCCTGTACCAGTGGCAATACAACGATGGAAACTTCATCAAGGCCGAACTGAGCGGAGACGGGACGCTGTCGATCACGATCAAAGCCACCGGAAAGCCGAGGGCAGGAGGGACGTACCTGGTCCAAGCGGCGATCAAGCACTTCGGCAAGAACCGGATCGCCCGATTCCAGGGCGAGTGGCGGCGCGGGACCGGCTACGAGCGCAACTACCGGGAGTACTTGGCGAACCTGGCGACGATGAGCCGCGAGGACGCCGCCCGGGCGACGTGGACCGGTGCACTCATGCGCGACGAGCTCGACTTCACCCACGTGTCAGTTCCTCCGCACGGGCCGAATCCGGATGTGGTCTGGCCGGTGTTCAGCCGATGATCATGCTGCAGTTCGATAGCGTGACCCGAGCCGAGGCGTCGGGTTCGGTGATCGACGGACGGCTCCGGCTGGCCGACACACCCCCGATCTCCCCCGACTGGTTTCCCTGTGGGGTCTACCGGATGAGCGACTCCTCGATCATCGTCGTCGACGAGCCGCTGTCGATCGCCGAGCTCCGGGCGGCGGCGGACGCGAGCGTTCCGGGATGGGCGAGTGCGCTGCTCGTCTGTACCGTCCTGACACCCGATCCGGACCCTTTCCCGATGATCGAGATCGAGCTCGTGCGCCCGGCGGGCGTCGGCTGGGCCGAGGCCGCGTTCTGCGCGGCCTGTGCCGCGGCCGACGACGCGTTCACCGATGACCGGCACGTCGATGCCGTGGTGCGGGTGGACGGGCGGCCGGTCCGGGTCCGCGCGAGTCTCGATGATCATTCCGGATGGTCGGGTGCCGTCTCGGAGCTCTCCGGTGGAGGAGCGCGGCGAGGCTGACCGCTGGCGGTTGTTCCGCGAGGTCGACAGCCGGTCCGGCTGGGGGGGTTGGGACGGGGCGAGTTCCGCTGGTCGGAGCGGAGCCCGTACGACGTCGCCGGCCTGCTGCCGTACCTCGTCGTGTCGCTCGGTGATCATCACCTCGCCGTGATCATCGATCCGGTCACCCCGGAGCAGCGGGCCGGGCTCGACCGTGCGCAGCTCCCCGTCGGGATCGACACCCTGATCACGGGGCTGCTGATCACCCCGCCGGACGCCACGGTCGCCCGGATCGACGGCCGACCTGGTCCGCCCAACCGGCGTCGATCCGGCGACCGTCGCCGCCGCACTCGCCGCCGGCTGCTATCTCGGCGGTCGACTCGACGTGCAACCGGAGAAGTTCGTGGTCGGCTCACCAGGGCGTCCCGCAGTCGGTGACCATGGAGTCCGAGATCGACGACGGCCGGCCGCTGTGGTCCTTCCGGACGCGTCCGGCCTGAGCCGGAATCGGATCGAGGTCAGGGCAGCGCTACTCCGGTGACGGTCTCCAGCTCGGCGAGAAGCCTGTCCTGAAAGGTGGAGTCGCCGGCAGCCCTCGGCGCCGGATGGCGTTCCTGGTGGAACCAGTAGCCGCCGCTGGTCAGCGCCTCGGGGTCATCGCTGGTGGCCAGCCACTCCTGGGTCAGGTGTCCGAGCCGGAGGTCGTCGGGTGCGCCCGGGCCGCCCATCCGAGTCGGCACCCAGCCGGGATTCACGGCGTTGCTGATCAGGTCGGGCCAGCGCCGGGCGACGGCGAGTGCGAGCGTGGTGACGAACAACTTGCTGTCGGCGTACGACCCACGGCCGGCGTCGCCGGCCCAGTCCCGGCGACGCAGCTCCGGTCGGGCGCCGTCCTGCATGCCACTGGTCAGGTACACCAGCCGGGCGGGCCGGTCGACGAGTGCGGTCAGCAGGTAGGGCGCGGTGACGTTCACGACCATCACCTCGGGCCCTCGGTAAACCCCGGCGTTGTGGATCACCGCGTCGAAGCGACCGAGCTGGTTCGCCTGCTCCGCAACCGATCTGGTCTGCGCCGGATCGGCCAGATCGCCGACCACGACGGTCGCGCCGCGGTCCACCAGCTCCTGGACCGCCGGCCGTCGCTCATCGTTGCGGACGTGCACGGTGACCTGATGGCCCTGGCCGAGCAGGGTTCCTGCGGTGAGCCGGCCGAGGCCGTCGGCCGAGCCGGTGATGAGGACGTACGCCATTCCTCGATTATCGGGTCGGCGTCGGCCGAGCCGTCCGCGCGCCCCCTACCGAGCAGCATCCAGGCCGCCGCCAGCAGACAGCCCACGGCGCAGACGACGAAGATCACCTGGTACGACACCACGGCCACCAGGACCGCACCGAGCGCGATCGACGCCGTCGTGGGGACCGTACCGACCATGTCGTAGCCGGCCGCGACCCGGCCCATCATCGCGTTCGGCGTCGTGCGCTGCAGCATGGTCGCAACCGCGACCGACAGGGTCGGCAGACCGGCACCCAGCAGGACGAATCCGGCCAGCACGAACGGCAGTGCAGGAATGGTGGCCAGGCCCGCGCCGAGGCCGACCAGCGCCAGCCCCGCAACGATCAGCGCCGGCTCCGCGACCCGCCGGATCGCCGCGCTGACAGCGATCCCGCCGATGATCGCGCCGACCCCCTGGATGCTGGCCAGCACGCCGACGAAGCCCGGGCTGCGATGCAGGCCGTCGCCGACCAGGGCGTACACGGTCGGTTCGAGCATCCCGATCGACGCGGAGAACACGATGGTCGTGACACTCAGCCGACGCAGCAGCGGGGAGCGCCACAGGTGCGCCAGACCGGCCAGCAGCTCGGCCCGAAACGGCTGAGCGCCGAGCGCGTCGGGGCCACGGAGCGGCGGTGTCTCGCGGTGACGGAGCAGGACCAGGAACACGGTGGAGAGCAGGAAGGTGATCGCGTCGAGGGTGGCCACCGCGCGACCGCCGAAGGCGGCGAACAGGCCGGCGCCGACCAGCGGGCCGACCAGCCGCAGAGCCTGTCGGATCGTCACCAGGGCGCCGTTGGCCTGGCCGAGCAGCTCGCCCGGCAGCATCGCCTGCAGCAGTCCGGACAGCGCGGCGTTGAACATCACGCCGCTGAAGCCGTACCAGACGGCGACTGCGAAGAGCAGCCAGAGCTGGTCGCGGCCCTGGACCAGCAACAGGCTCGCGACGACGACGGCGCTGGCCAGGTCGAGGCCGATCAGCACCGCCCGCCGGGGCAGCCGGTCGACCAGCACGCCGGCGAACGGACCGAGCAGCCCCGGCGCCGCCATCGCGAAGATGGTCAGGCCGGCGATCGCGTTGCTGCCGGTCAACGTCTTGGCCCAGATCCCGAAGACGAGCAGCAGCGTCCAGTCGCCGAACATCGACAGCGTCTGGCCGGCCAGCAGCAGCCGGAAGTCGCGGTGTCGTAGGAGCTCACGCATCGGGCTCACCGCCCGTCCCCGACTCTTTCGTACTCGCCGTGCCGGGCCGGGGCATCAGATAGGTGAGCACGTCGACCAACCGGGCACCGTCCGGCGCCCTACCGTCGAAAGTCCTTTGTTGGAAGGGAACGAGCAGGTCGGCGAGGGCGGCGACCAGCTCGCTCAACTCGCCCTCGGTGATCCGGATCGCCCAGTCCGAGGAGACCGCCGTGTCCCGCCAGGGCTCGGCGGACCGATGCTCGGCGTAGCTACGGATCCGATCGATGTTGCGGGCGTCGATCACGCCGCCGAGCGCCTCCGCGGCGGACTGCTCGGCCGGCGAGCCGGCGGCCTGGATCCGGTTGCCGAGCGGCACCCACCGCCACGGCCGGTTCCGGCCCCGACCGCCCTCGGCCTCCTCGACGAAGCCGAACCGGGCCAGCTGGCGCAGGTGGTAGGAGCAGGACGCTGCCGAGTCGCCCAGCCGAGCTGCGCACTGACTCGCGGTCAGCGGTCCTTCCGCCATCAGCAGGTCGATGATCTGCATCCGGCGCGGGTGAGCCAACGCGCGGAGCTGGTCCGGTCGTTGCAGCTCGCGGACGGGTAGACCGTGGTCACTGACGACCTCGGGACGACGCACGGTGTCGGGCATGGATCGAAGCGTATCTTTCGAAAGACTTCTTTTCAATCTATCGAGTCAATCGCGCCAGGACTCGACCTGCCCGCGACGCCGCATCCAGCTGGTCACACCGGAACCGGCCGGCTCCCAGTCCCGGCAGAACTGCTCCAGCTCGACGCAGCGCCGTACCATGGCGTTTTGTCGGTCCGGCCAGGGCGGCGTTCGGCCGTACCCTGCGAACAGGCGCGGCAGTTCACTCATCGCGGCCGGATGGTGGGCCCGCACGATCCACTCGCACCAGGCGAGGTCCTCGATCGGGTCGCCGAGGTGGCAGAACTCCCAGTCCAGCACCGCAGCCACCGCGAAACCGGCCGGCGCGAACAGCACATTGTTCGGTCCGAAGTCGCCGTGCACCACTACCTCGTCCGCGCTCCCGGTGGCGTCGAACATCGCGGCCGGCGGGATCTCCTGCAGCCGGCGCAGCAGCAGTCCGCAGCCGCCGAGGACCTCGCGGGCGAAGCCGTCGTCCAGCAGGTCCTGTCCGTGCCGACCGGGCACGTACGCCATGGTCAGCCGGTCGGGATCGTCGTCGAGCACGGCGGGCACCGGGATCCGACCGGCCAGCGCGACCAGCGCCCGCCGCTCGACCGCGCGCCGGTCGGCCGCCCCCGGACCGACGTACGTCTTCGTCACCGTGCCGCCCGCCCGCTCGGTGGCGTTCGTGTACCCATGCCGCACCTCTCCGAGCGTACGGGCCGGGTCTGGCGACGTGCGCCGCACCGACGCTGCCGGAAGCGCAGCGGAGCGCGGAGGGAGGCTTGCCGAGCGAGGCAATGAACATCGTTTCCTCGTCGTCACATCGTCGTCACCGTCGGGTGCGACGCTCAGGGACATGCCTGGGTACGTCCGCCATCCCTTCTCGTCCGCGAGGGGCGGGGCCGATGACCGGGCTCGATGACCTGCTGATCACCCGACTGGGCGAGGCGCGCTACGACTCGCCGTTGGCGGCGCACGTCGCGGACCGGAAGACCAACGAGCACTACGTCTCCGAGGACGACCGCGTGCTTTACCACGACACGGTCTCCGACCTGGACGGCCGGGCGGGCGACCCGCGGAGCTGGCCGAGCTTCGAGCCGGGTGGACCGCGCCGACAGCTGTTCTTCCCGCCGGCCACTACCAAAGTCGGCATCGTCACGTGCGGCGGGCTGTGCCCTGGACTGAACGACGTGATCCGGGGGATCGTGATGGAGCTCGCGCTGCACTACGGGATCTCGGAGGCGGCCGGTTTCCGCAACGGCTTTCTCGGGCTGACCCCGGCCGGCCAGGAGCCGATCCGGCTGACTCCGGAGGTGGTGCACCACATCAACCAGCACGGCGGCACCATGCTCGGCACCTCGCGCGGTTCGCAGGATGCCGGTTTGATGGTCGACCGGCTGGTGCGAGCTGGGCATCGACATCTTGTTCGTGATCGGCGGCGACGGGTCGATGCGCGGCGCGGCCAAGATCGTCGCGGAGGTCCGGCGGCGGGCGCTGGAGATCGCGGTGATCGGCGTGCCGAAGACGATCGACAACGACATCCCGTTCATCGGCCAGAGTTTCGGCTTCGTCACCGCGTTCAGCCGGGCGGCGCAGTCGATCAGCGTCGCGATGGTGGAGGCCCAGTCCGCGGTCGGCGGAGTCGGGCTGGTGAAACTGATGGGCCGCCACTCCGGCTTCATCGCCTGCTACGCGGCACTGGCCAACCATGAGGCCGACTTCGTGCTGATCCCGGAGGTGCCGTTCGGGCTCGACGGTCCGAACGGCCTGCTCAACTGCCTGCATCAGCGGGTCAAGGAGCGGGGGAGTGCGGTGGTTGTGGTGGCCGAGGGGGCCGGACAGGAGCTGCTCGAGCTGAGCGGCGCGACGGATGAGTCGGGCAACGCGCGATTCGCCGACATCGGGGTCCATCTGCGGGAGCAGATCGCGAGCCACTTCGCGGCGCAGGGGAGCAGTCTCACCCTGAAGTACGTCGAACCCAGCTATGCGATCCGCTCCGTCCGCCCCGACCCGCACGACGCGGTCTACTGCCTCCGGCTCGCGCAGTCGGCCGTGCACGCCGGGATGGCCGGCCGGACCGACATGGTGGTGGGTCGGCGGCACAACCGCTTCATTCACGTACCGATCTCGCTGGTGATCTCCGAGCGCTACTCGGTCGCCCCGGACGGGGATCTGTGGATGGCGGTGCTCGAGCAGACCGCCCAGCCCGTCGACATGACGCTTTGATTGCGAAGCAGTCGGAACTGTCAGCGGGCCCGCGTACGGTGGCTCACGTGTTCAGCTCCGCCGACGACATCCTCGCCGCGCTCGACCCCGAGCAGCGCGAGGTGGCGACCACGCTGCGCGGCCCGGTCGCGGTGATCGCGGGGCCGGCACGGGCAAGACCCGGGCGATCACGCACCGGATCGCGTACGGGGTGGCGACCGGGGTCTACCGGCCGACGTCGGTGCTGGCGGTCACCTTCACGACCCGGGCCGCCGGCGAGCTCCGTGGCCGGCTCCAGCGACTCGGAGTGGGCGGCGTACAGGCCCGGACGTTCCACTCGGCGGCACTCCGGCAGGCGCAGTACTTCTGGCCGCAGGCGTACGGCGGTGAGCTGCCCCGGGTGCTGGAGAACAAGATGTCGCTGGTCGCCGAGTCCGCGAACCGGCTCCGGGTCCAGGTCGACACCCCGCGGCTGCGCGACCTGGTGTCGGAGATCAGCTGGGCCAAGGTGAGCAATGTCGCGCCGGAGGACTACGCCCGGCTGGCCGGCCCGCACCACCGCAGCGTCTCGTCGATGGATCCGGAGACCGTCGCCCGGGTGTTCGAGTCGTACGAGGCGACCAAGCGTGACCGGGACCGGATCGACTTCGAGGACATCCTGCTCTGCGCGGCGGCGCTGATCTCGGAGCATCCGAACGTGGCCGACCAGGTCCGCTCGACGTACCGGCACTTCGTGGTCGACGAATACCAGGACGTGTCACCGCTGCAACAGGCGCTGCTGGATCTCTGGCGGGGCGACCGGGCGGATCTCTGTGTGGTCGGCGATCCGGCCCAGACGATCCACTCCTTCGCCGGCGCCCGGGCCAGCTATCTGACCGAGTTCGCCCGGCGGCACCGGGACTCGACGGTGATCCGGCTGGTCCGCGACTACCGCTCCACGCCGCAGGTCGTCGGGGTTGCCAATCAGGTGATGGACAGCGGCGTCCGCAGCGGGACGGCGGTCCGGCTGCAGGCTCAGCAACCCGCCGGCCCGGCGGTGGAGTACGCGTCGGCACCGGACGAGCAGACCGAAGCCGGCCAGATCGCCGACTGGCTGTCTCGGTTGGCGCAGCCCAACGGTGGTCGGCCCGCGGTCGAGTTCCGCGAGATGGCGGTGCTGTTCCGGATCAACGCCAACTCCCCGGCCTTGGAGCAGGCGCTGGCCGACCGGCAGATCCCGTATCTGGTCCGCGGCGGCGAGCGGTTCTACGAGCGGCCCGAGGTCCGGCAGGCCCTGTTGACCCTCCGCAATGCGGCTCGGGCAAACGGGGCCGACACCTCCGACGGCGACGTGCTGGCGGAGGTTCGTGCCGTGCTGGGCTCGCTCGGTTGGACTCCGCAGGCGCCGAACAGCGCCGGCGCGGTCCGCGAGCGTTGGGAGTCGCTGGCGGCCCTGGTCAGCGTCGCGGAGGACCTGGTCGCCGAAGCTGCGTCGACCAGCGGCACCCTGCTCGACGACAACTGCTCGACGACGTTCTCGACGACAACGTGCTCGACGACAACCCGTCCGCGGCCCGACGGATCGACCTGGCCGCGATCTCCGCCGAGCTGGATCGGCGAGCGGAGGCGCAGCACGTGCCGACCGCCCAGGGCGTCACGCTCGGCACGATCCATGCGGCCAAGGGCCTGGAGTGGGACGCCGTCGCCATCTATGGCGCGCAGGAGGGGTCGTTGCCGTTCGTGCTCGCCAACAGCCCGGACGAGCTGGCCGAGGAACGCCGGCTGCTGTACGTCGGGATCACCCGGGCTCGCAGCCGACTGCGAATCTCCTGGTCGACCACCCGCAACGGCGGTGGCTCGACCCGGCGGCCCTCCCGGTTCCTGGACGGTGTGCTGCCACCTTCGATGACCGCCGGCGGCGGCACCGACCAGCTCGGGAGCGCCGGGCCACCCTGGCCGCCCTGTGCCGGTCCTGCGGCAAGCCGCTGACCGGCGGCGCCGAGCGGAAGCTCGGCCGACACACCGACTGCCCGTCGACGTACGACGAACACACGTTGGTCCTGCTCAAGGAGTGGCGCAAGCAGGAGGCGGCCGAGCAGAGCCTGCCGGCGTACTGCATCTTCACCGACGCGACCCTGGTGGCGCTGGCCGAGACCGAGCCGAGCGACAACGCTGCGCTGGCGAAGGTCCCCGGCATCGGCGCCGTCAAGATCGAGAAGTACGGCGAGGCCGTGCTCGCGATCCTCGAAGCGCAGCAGCCGGTTGCCGGCCAGCATGCCGTCCGCTGATCGGGAGTCGTCCACGACTGGTGTACCTGCCCGGCGCCGGTGGCCGTGCCTCGTTCTGGGCGCCGGTCGCCGACCGGCTGGCCGATCTCGGACCGGTCTGGCGTCGCGGCTATCCGGGGTTCGGGGACGAGTCGCCGGATCCAGGGGTGCGGTCGCTGAGCGGCCTGTACGACTGGCTGGTCAGCCGGCTGCCACGTCGCCGGCCGATGGCGACCCGATCAGCCCACCGGCGGTGGCGCACCGGCTGGCCGCGCTGATCCGAGGCTGCCGCTGCGCTCGTCGTGCCGGCCGACGACCACGACTTCGCCCACCGGACCCCCGAGCCGGTCGCCGCCGCGATCCGCAATCACCTGACCCGGCAGCTGAGGCCGGCCGTCCAGCGGGGGCCGCTTTACCTTGGCGCTCGCAGTTCCAATCGGCGCGCTCCGCGGTGAGGGTCAGGGCACGTCGGTACGGGCGAGCCGTCCCCGGCCGAAATCACTGATCGAGCAGGAAGCTCTCACATAAGGCAGAAAAAGGTTTGCGGCGCCGGGGGATACTCCCTAGGCTGATCTCCGGACCCGACAGGACAGCGTGCGCGCTTTTCCGGCCGGGGCCAGCCACACCGGACGCGGATCACTCCGTACCCACGACGAGACCCGAGAGGAGGGGACCGAGATGGTCAGCTACACGTCCACCCTGATCGACGCGAGAGCGCAACGACTCGACCGTTATCGCCGCCCCGTCTCCCTGTCGCCCGTCTTCGGGTCGGCCAAGGGTGATCTCTGCCTCGCTCGGCGCCGGTTCGATGGCGAAGCCGACGACGACACGTCGCCGATGAGCTGGCAGCACGTCACCACCATCCACAACTCCATCGTCTTCGACGGCTTCGGTTTCGACCAGGTCACCGACGACACCCGATTGGGACCACCACCTCCACGTAGACCATCGGTCTAGCCGACCGAAGACCTGCAGAGGCCGTGAATCCCAGTCAACCGGGATCCACGGCCTTCGTGTTTCCCGGCCATCTCAACCCGAGGAATCCGATGCCTGGATCTCCAACCCTGTTGGCCGAACCACTATCTGCAGGAGGTGGCGACGTGACCGTCGCAGCATTCGCACAGCAGCACCCGGGAGGGGTGCTGGACCGACTACCGTGCCGGCTGGCCGACCCGGAGCTGTTCTTCGCCGAGTCGCCGGCCGACGTCGAGGCAGCCAAGGCGCTGTGCCGGGACTGCCCGTTGCAGGCCGAGTGCCTGGCCGGGGCGCTGGAGCGGCGTGAGCCGTGGGGCGTCTGGGGCGGCGAGTTGTTCGTCCACGGTGCCGTCGTGGCCCGGAAGCGGCCGCGTGGGCGTCCGCGCAAGCACCCGCTGCCCGATGAGGTCGCCGCATGAGTACGTCGGTGATCGATCGAGTCCGTCCCCGAGGTGAGCACCGGCCCCGAAGTGAGCACGAGCCGGACCGCCGTCCGTTCGTCGAGCTGACGCGCCGTCAGCGCGCGATCGGACAGCTCCACGCGGTCCGGCTCTGGCTGGGGCGGGCGCTCTCGTGATGTGCCTCGTACGGCCGACCCGGCGAACCTTGCACCCCTTAGACGACTTTGCACCCGCTACCGCGAGTGCAAAGTCGTGCAAGGGGTGCAAGGTTCGCCACGCGGCGCGGGCTGGCTGGGTGGCGTCACCACCACTCGGCGTCGAGCTTGGCCTCGATACTGCGGGCGTGTTCTCGGGAGCAGCCGTCGCACAAGACGGTCGCCCGGTCCGCGTCGCGAGCGGTGCTCCCCATGTCCAGACTCCAGGTCCACGGCACCACTCCGCCCGTCGTGACCGGCTCGTTCGCCCGCGGCGTACGTCCGCAGGGCGCTGCATGACCGCCGACCGACAGGTCGCGCGTCGGGTGGCGTCGGTCACGCGGTCGCCTCGTCCACCGGCTCGGCGTAGCCGGGCAGGAACTCCTCCAGCACCTTCCCGAACGCCGCCTTCGCGTTGAGCTGGGACAGCACCGCCAGCCCGCCGGTCCAGACCCGGTGGATCAGCAGGTACTCCGGCGGCAGGTTCAGCTGCATGCCGACCCCGCCCGATGTCCGCGGATTGCTCACCCGGGCGAACTGGCTGCGCATCCAGTCGCGGTTGAACTGGAACTCATCGACGGAGGCGGGCTCCACGAACGGCGCTAGGTAGTCCAGCAGGTTCTCGGCATCGATGTCGGAGGCCACGAAGCCCTCCCGGTGCAGCCCCTCGGCGACCTCGTGCGCATCGCCGTTCTGGGCGATCCGGAGCAGCCGACCGACGGCCGGCGGCAACCCGTCAGGCATCCGGGCGACCAGACCGAAATCGACCACCCCCAGCCGGCCGTCGCCCATGATCTTGAAGTTGCCCGGATGCGGGTCGGCGTGCAGCAGGCCGGCCAGGCTGGGTCCGGCGAACAGGAACCGGACATAGCGCAGCGCGATGGCGTTCCGCTCGTCGTCTGGCCAGTCGCCGGCGACGGACAACGGTTCGCCCGTCAGCCACTCACTGACCATCACTTTCGCGGTGGCGTCCAGCACGTGCGGGACGTGGAACTCCTCGCTCTCGGCGAACGCGACAGCGGCCTGCTCCTGCGCCTCCGCCTCGAGCCGGTAGTCCAGCTCCTCGCTGACCCGCGAAGTCAGTTCCTCGACCAGCGGCTTGACATCCATCCCACCGGCGAGCGGCGCGAACATCCGCGACAGCCGGCCGATCTGGCGGAGGTCCGAGCGCAGCGCGTCGTCGGCGCCGGGATACTGCACCTTGATCGCCACCGGGCGACCGTCGTGCCAGACCGCCCGGTGCACCTGCCCGATCGAGGCCGACGCGGCCGGCATCGCCTCGATCGAGGCGAACCGCTTCCGCCAGTCCGGGCCGAACTCGCGGGCCAGCACGGCGTGCACCCGCGACGTGGGCATCGGCGGCGCATCGGCCTGCAGTCTGCGCAGATGCTCGCGATAGGGCGCCGCGACGTCCTCCGGTAGCACCGACTCGAACAGGCTGAGCGCCTGGCCGAACTTCATCGCGCCGCCCTTGAGCTCACCGAGCACCCGGAAGATCTGCTCGGCGGTAGCGGCGTTCAACTGGGCAGAGACATCCTCCGCGGACTTACCAGTCATCCGGCGACCGAGCCCTTTGGTGGCCCGGCCCGCGAAGCCGAGCGGCAGGCCGGCCAGCTTCACGCCACGGCGGATGCTCGACCGGGCGATGCCGTCCTGGTCGTCGCTCATCGTCCCTCCGCCCATCACGATCTTGCTCGTCGGGTTCGTGCCTCGCCGCCGCCCCGGCCTCAACGGTATGTCACGAATTACCGCGATGAGCGCCATCGGCCGCTCAGCCGGCCAACAGGGCCCCAGCGGACCAGCTACACCCGCAGCCGGGATGCAGCGACCACCGGCGAGTCTGTCGGCGGTGGTCGCGGTCCAGCTCGAGCGTACGTCCGGCTGACTCCGGCGGCTCGCCCCCGCCGGCGAGCAGAACGAGCAGCTGGCCGGCGGCGGTGGCTGCGGCCCAGCTCGAGCAGCGTTTCCGGGACGTCGCCGGTGATCCGGGTCAGCTGCGACAACAGCCCTGGCCAGTCGGGGTCGCGTTCTGCCCGGGCGAGATCAGTGCAGCGTACGCACGCGGTCCGACCGGGCAGAACGAACGGACCGACCACGACACCGTTCCCGGCGGCGCGCACGATCAGGTGCGGCTGGTCGTCGCGGAGCAGCGCGTCGGTGATCATCCGATCGACCTCGAGCCGGTCCGACGCGACAACCGTCGCATCTGGTCGCCTATCGGCGCTCGGCTCGGTCGCACCACCGCCGGCCCGGCAGTCGCGCGCGGGACAGCTCGCCACCGGCTCGACGGGAGTCATCGGTGTAGATCGTGGGGCCCGGCCGATCCGCGGAGCGGACCGCCCGCAGCTCCGCCTCGAGCGCGGCACTCTGCCGACCACTGGCGAGCCGGCGCGGATAGAGGGCACGGTCGACCGGTTCATCGTCGACGACCTCCAGCATGGCCAGATCGGCGGTGACCAGCAGCTCGGCGACGGCTCGGCCGACCCGCCCGGCTCCAATCAGCCGGACGTATCCGGTGGACGTCGGCGGCGGCTCCGCCGGCTCCAGCAGACCACGGCGGTCGAGCAGGTCCAGCACGGCGGCCGCATCCGCCACTGCCAGGCCGAGCCGGTGGGCGGCCCGGTGCAGCTCGGGCCGGCCGCGACTGCCGTCCAGCAGGCGCAGCCAGTCGGCCAGTGCGCCGGATCCGGGGTCGAGCACCACGGCGTCGGTGTTGTCCCAGCCGAGCTGGACCGATCCGGGTCGGCGCAGGATCGCTAGGCCTGAACGCAGCTGGGGGCGTGGGATCTCTGGGCGGGCGGCTACTCGACGAGGAGAGGTCGGTGGCGGGCGTAGTCGTCATGACGGCAGTCTGGCCGTTCGTCAAGGCAGCCCCGAAGTTATCCACAGGGGAATTCAGAGTCGATCCTCGAGCAGCACGAAGGGGACGGACCGCACCGGTCCGTCCCCTTCGCGCTGAATCGACTATGGGGCCGACAGGAGCCGGAGCCCTTGGCGTGTCGACCCCAGATCGTGGGACCTACCGCTCGGACACTTCCGGCCGGTCGGCTCCCCGACGATCAGGCCTTGCCGAGAATGCGGTTCAGGTTCGTCCCGCAGACTGGGCACTTGGCCTTGGCCATCCGGGTGCCCTTGTCGTTCACGTGGACGTCGCCGGTGGCCTCCCGCTTCTCCTTGCACTTCACGCAGTAGAACTCACCGCTGTAGCTCTCGGCCATGGGCCGCCTCCTTGCTCGTTCTGGTTCCCCGGACGGGTCGGGTCCGCGGTCCGCGGAGGCCCTCGGCTCCGTGGGTCGGGCTTACTTTACGCGAGGCTGTCGCTCAGGTGACGGGAACCACGCCGACCGGCGCGCCGGGGGCCGCGCGGTGGGCGTTCACACAGAACGAAACCTCCAGGTCCGGAGCCGCTGGCCTTCCCCTGCGAGCGGACCGGTTCTGGAGGCCTCGTGTTCCGAACGCTAAGGCACGCGACGGGGAGCGTCAAACTGTCCGGGCGGCGGCTTGTCCACTGTCTGTGGACAACTCTGTGGAGAGTGTGTGCAGACCCGCCGCAACGGTTGTGGAGGACGCTCCGTCATCGACCGGTTGTCCGACTGACACCCTGTTGAAACCTGTGCGTCACCTGGTCTGGTCGGCCGTACCTGTTGGTCGCGGATCCAGCGGTCACAGGCCGACGGAGCGGGCGACCTCCCGGACCGCCTCGGCCGACCGCCGGAACAGCGCCGCCTCGTGCTCCGACATCGGGACGTCGAGCACAGCCGCCACACCGTTCTTGTCCACCAGCGACGGCAGCGACAGGCAGACGTCGGAGACTCCGTGCTGGCCCTCGATCAACGAACTGACCGGCAACGCGGCCGTCTCGTCCCGGAGCATCGCCTCGATCACCCGGGCGCCGGCCAGCCCGACCGCGTAGTTGGTCGCCCCCTTGCCGCGGATGATCTGCTCGGCGGCGGTGATCACGTCGCGGCCGATCCGTTCCCGGGCGGTGTCGTCCAGCCGCCGACCGTCCGGGGCGACGAAGTCGGCGATCGGGACCGTCCCGATCGACGCCGAGCTCCAGACCGGGAACTCGGTGTCGCCGTGCTCACCGGCGATCCAGGCGTGCACGCTCTGCGAGGCGACCCCGACCGAGCCGGCGATGAGCTGTCTGAGCCGCGCCGAGTCCAGTACGGTGCCGCTGCCCAGCACCCGGCTCTTGTCCAGTCCGGAGATCCTCAGCGCCGCGAGGGTCAGCACGTCGACCGGATTGGTGACCAGCAGCAGCACGCTGTCCGGGGCCACCTCGAGCAGCTTCGGGACCAGCTGGCGGCAGATCTCGACGTTCACGCCGGCGAGCTCGAGCCGGGTCTGACCCGGCTTCTGCTTCGCCCCGGCGGTGATCGCGATGACGTCCGCGCCGGTGCAGACGGCGATGTCGTCGGAGCCGTCGACGTCGGCGGGCGGGCAGAACTGGAGCCCGTGCCTGAGGTCGAGGACCTCGGCGGTGACCTTGGCACGGCTGACGTCGTACAGCACGACGTCGTGGGCGATGCCCTTGATCAGAGCGGCATAGGCGAGAGTGGCGCCGACCGATCCGGCACCGACGATGGCGAGCTTGCTCCGGCGCAGTGAGACGGCCATGACTGAACGGTAGTGGCAGCCGTCCGTGGCCCGGTTCCAGCGAGGGTGCCGGTTCACAAGACGCTCCTGCACTCGCGGGCGCGCAGCGTCGGCGCGGATCGGGTCTCGGCTGAACCTTCACGGAACTGGACACTTGGCTTCATGTTGCGTGGGATTCTCGGCGTGTCGCCGTCATTCCCGGACACTCGACGCGGGCGGGCGCGGTTGTCGGCGCGGCCGCCTATCGTGTGCTGCATGGCCTCGAGTGGATCGTCGCGTGCGGTGGCCGGAGCGCGGGTCGAGGTCCGCCGCAGCGCGCGTCGCAAACGCACTGTCCAGGCCTACCGGCAGGGCGACGCGATCGTCGTGCTGCTGCCGCAGGGCATGTCTGCGACGGATGAGGAGCGATACGTCGAGAGTCTGGTCGAGCGTGTGCTGGCCCACGAGGCCAAGCGAGCCGACGCCGGGAGCGGTGAGCTGCTGATGACCCGGGCCCGCCGCCTCGGCGAGCGCTATCTGGAGCCGCAGCTCGGCCGAGTCCCGATGCCGACGACCATCTGTTGGGTGGACAACCAGCAGAAGCGCTGGGGCTCCTGCTCCACCGGCAGCGGCGACATCAGGCTCTCGGATCGGCTGCAGCAGATGCCGGACTGGGTCCAGGACTACGTCCTTCTGCACGAGTTGGTCCACTTGGTCGTCCCCGACCACGGCAAGCGGTTCCGCACCCTGCTGGCCGCGTATCCGCGCGAGGAGCGCGCCCGCGGCTATCTCGAAGGGTTCCAGGCCGGCTCCGGCTGGTCGGGTCCGGGTGACGACGCCGACTGAGCCGGCCGGGCTGACCGGACCGGCGGGTCGGCGCCGACTGGCGGTCGTCCTCGCCCGGCACGCAGCCGTGGCCCCGCCCGGTACCGGGCCGGATGCGTTCGCCGCGGCGGCGCTCGCCGACAGCTACGAGGTCGCGGCCGATCTGATCGGCGTCGACGCGACCATCGCCGGACCGGCGTCGGCCGCGGAGCTGCTCTATCCGGGCGTACGGCTGCTGCCGGCCGAGGCGACCCTCGCCGAGCTGAGCACGGCTGCGCTCGACCAGCAGTACGAGGAGGTCGTCTTCCTGCCCGGCGACGCCCCCGATCTGCCGGGCCTGGTGATCGCGAAACTGTTCAAGGCGCTGTACCGCGCCGCGGTGGCGATCGCCCCACAGCGCGGCGGGACCGGCTGCCTCGCGATCGGGGTCCACCTGCCGATCGCCGACTGGCTCGAGCTGCCGGCCGACCTGGACACCGACCCGCGCCGGGCGCTGCAGGCCGCCGCGCCGCGCCGCTCGCAGGTGGCCATCACTCCCGACTGGCACCGGCTGCGGACAGCCGAGGACGTCCGCACCCGCCTCGATCCCGCCCTGGAGGGCTGGGACGAGACCCGGCTGCTGCTCGGCCGCTGAGCCGGCACCACCCGACCCGACCCACCCGCCCCACCCGCACCCTTTTCGGAAAGTGTCGACCTGCGACAGCGACACGCCGATGTCGGCCGTCGCAACTCGACAGTTTCCGAAATGGGCGACCGAGGCGGGGAGAGAGCCGCCAGCCGTCAGCCATCAGCCGTCAGCCGTCAACTGCCGGCGTCAGGCGTCAGGCGTCAGCTGTCAGTCGCCCGCCGGCGGCCGGTCCGAGCCGGAGTCGGATTCGGGACCCGGGTTCGCATCGTCGAGCAGCTTGGCCAGCGCGGCGTCGAAGTCCTCGTCGGCAGCGTCGCCGCCACCCTGCCTGGCGACGTAGCCCAGCGGGTCGTCCAGGTCGGCCGTGCGCGGGATCAGGTCCGGATGGGACCAGACCTCGTCCCTTCCCTCGAAGCCGCGGGCGTCTCGGACCGCTGCCCAGAGGTTCGCGGCGTCTCGCATCCGACGCGGTCGAAGCTCCAGACCGACCAGCGTCGCGAACGTCGCCTCGGCCGGACCGCCCGTGGCGCGAGCGCGGCGGACCGTCTCGGCGAGCGCGTTCGCGGCGGGCATCCACGGCGCGCTGGCCTGGGTCACCACGTCATCGACCCAACCCTCGACGAGGGCCAGCATGGTCTCCAGCCGTTCCAGGGTCGCCAGCTGGGCCGGCGACTTCTGCGGCTCGAACAGCCCGCCCTGCAGCTTCTCGCCCAGTTCCTCCAGGTTGTTCGGGTCGAGCTGGCCGACCGCCTCCTCGAGCGCGCTGGTGTCGATGGTGATGCCCGCGGGCGTACTCCTCGACCAGGGTCAACATCAGCTCGCGCAGCCAGCCCGGCGTGGGCGAACAGGCGCTGCCGGGCGCACTCGCGGAGCGCGAGATAGAGCGTCACGTCGGTATCGCTCTGATCGAGCCCCTCGCCGAACGCCGCGATGTTCGTCGGTAGCAGCGCGACATGGCCGGGCTCGCTGAGTGGCAGCCCGATGTCGGTCGCCCCGACCACCTCGGTCGCGAGCTTGCCGAGACCCTGGCCGAGCTGGAAGCCGAACATGGTGGCCCCGGAGCTCCGCAGCATCGGCCGCAGCATCTGCTCCAGGCCGGCCATCCCGGCCATCGCGGCCGCCTCGTCGGTGCCGGAGGTCAGCGCACCCTCCATCGCATCGGCGATGGAGGTCGCGACCGGCTCGACCAGCCGCCGCCAGACCGGCATGGTCTTCTCGACCCACTCCGCGCGGCTCCAGGCCGCGACCCCGGCGCTCACCCGCGGCGCGGTGGTAGCGGCGTCCAGCCAGACCTCCGCCAGCGAGGCGGCCTCGGTCAGCGCTCGGAGCTGGGCCGCGTTCGGGGTCGGGTCCGCACCCAGCGACGCGACGGTCTTACGCGCCGTGTCCTTGGTCAGTTCCCAGTTGACGCCGGAGCTCGCGGTCGCCGAGTCGGCCAGTCCACGGCCGAAGAAGCCCGATCCGGCCCCGGATCCGGTCGTACCGGGCATCGTCATCCCGGGGAACATTGTGGAGAACGTCGACTGCAGTTGCTGCATGAACGCGTTCAGATCGCCCGCATCACCGCTGCCCAACGACCGGAACAGCGCCTCCAGCGGGTTCGCCGGCTGCTCGCCTGCCACCCGAGGAGTCCCCGGACTTGTCAGACTTGTCGGGCTCGTCGGGGTCGCCGGTCGGCTCGAGCGGCCGTTCGTCGGCCATGGGTTCTCCTCGCGGGACGGCGGTTGCGGTGGACTCCCACGGTACGCGGGCCGGTCGAGTTCCCGCGACGTCCTCGCGGCACCGATCGCTGTCAGCGCAATCGGCGCGCGAGCGAACGCATCCGGGCTCGGTCGATGCATCGGGTCGATGCATTGGACGGTCGGGCTGGGGTCGCTGGGCTATTGTCGCGGCATGTCTGCGAGCGGCGCCGCGTCCGGGTCCGCAGCACGGACGTACGCGGCCATTGTCGACGTCCCGCTCGGCGTCGACTCCCTGCTCGCACGGGTCGCCGACCGCCGGGTCGGCGGGATCGGCGTCTTCGTCGGCGTCATCCGGGAGCGCGACTCCGACGCCGAGGTCAGCTCGCTTGACTACACCGCCCACCCGAGAGCGGCGGAGGCGCTCCGGCTCTGTGCCGATCGGGTCGCGGCCGATTTCGACGTGCTGAGCGTGGCCGTCGAGCACCGGATCGGTCACCTCGAGGTCGGTGACCTGGCAGTGGTGGTGGCCGTCGGCGCCGTCCACCGGGGCCCCGCGCTGGAGGCCTGCCGGCGACTGATCGACGATCTCAAGACCGAGGTGCCGATCTGGAAGGAACAACACTTCGCCGACGGTCAGGTCGGCTGGGTCGGGCTGGACGAGCACGCATGACCAGCGTCTTGGTCGCGCTCCGCGCTCCAGGTCCTGAGCTTCGCCACATCTCACTCGTTCGTCACGATCCGCGACGACGAAAGGCGTGTCGCCGCGGATCCCTCCTCACTCCCGAGAGGCTCCGCTCATGACCAGCGTCTTGGTCGCGCTCCGCGCTCCAGGTCCTGAGCTTCGCCACATCTCACTCGTTCGTCACGATCCGCGACGACGAAAGGCGTGTCGCCGCGGATCCCTCCTCACTCCCGAGAGGCTCCGCTCATGACCAGCGTCTTGGTCGCGCTCCGCGCTCCAGGTCCTGAGCTTCGCCACATCTCACTCGTTCGTCACGATCCGCGACGACGAAAGGCGTGTCGCCGCGGATCCCTCCTCACTCCCGAGAGGCTCCGCTCATGACCAGGCAGACCTGGACCGCCCTGGTCGCGGCCGTGACCTTCGTCGCGCTGGCCGCCTTGCTGGCCGTGATCGGCGTGCCGTACGTGACCTGGAGTCCCGGTGGCACCCACAACGCGCTCGGCACCGTCGACATCAACGGTAAGCCGAGCAACGTCCCGATGATCCGGATCAACGGCATCCAGACCTACCCGACCACCGGTCAGCTGGACCTGACGACCGTCCTGGTGACCAGCGCCTCGGCCCGACTCAGCCTGCCGGAGGCACTGGCCGCGTACTGGTTGCCGCATCGCGACGTGCTGCCGCGGGACTCGGTCTATTCACCGGGCACGACCGAGGACCAGGCGACCCAGCACGACCAGGAGCTGATGTCGAGCTCGCAGGACAACGCGATCGTGGCCGCGCTGCGCCAGGCCGACGTTCCGGTCCACGAGATGCCGGTGATCACCGCCGTCACGGTCGGCGCGCCGGCCCAGGGCAAGCTGCAGCCCGGCGACCTGATCGTCTCGGTCGGCCCGACCAAGATCAATCAGGTCGACGACGTCGGCACGGCCATCCGCCGGTACGAGGTCGGCGAGCAGGTGCCCTTCGTCGTGCTCCGGCACGGCCGGCGTACGGAGGTCGAGGTGAACACGGCCTCGTCGTCCGGTCAGGCCGGCGTCCCGGTGGTCGGGATCACGGTGGGCACCGGGTACGACTACGAGCCGAACATCTCCTTCGACCTCGGCGATCAGTACGGCGGACCGAGCGCCGGGTTGGTCTTCTCGCTGGCGATCTACGACGAGATCACCCCCGGCGCTTTGCTGGACGGGCGGCATGTGGCGGGCACCGGCGCGATCGACCCGGACGGCGACGTCGGCGCGATCGGCGGGATTCAGCAGAAGATCGCCGGCGCCCAGCGGGCCGGGGCGACCGTCTTCCTCGTTCCGGCCGCCAACTGCGCCGACCTCGCCGGCGTGCGGACCAGCGTGTCGCTGGTGAAGGTCGACACCCTGCACACCGCCATCGGCGCGCTGCGCACGATCGACGCGTCCGGCCCCGACGCGTCCGGTCTGCCGAGGTGCTGATGCGGGCAGGACCTGACGCCCGACAAGCACCGATCTGGTTGCGGTGCTGCTCGAGATCGAGCGGCACGTCGGCGCGGCCGGCTGGGACCAGCCGGCCCGGCTGTTCGCCCTGGTCGCCACCGACCGGCTGCTGGCCGCCGAACCCGGCCTGGCCGACCGCTTGCGCCCGGCCGACCCGGCGATCGATTCAGGTCGGACGCTGACCGCTGTCGAGCAGGAGCACTTCGCCACCACCGGCGACCTGGTCGACGACCTGGCCGGGATCGAGTGGCCGGCCTCCGTCGACGGCTGCGCTGTTGCGGTCGAGCGGCTGTTCCTGCCGGCCGGGTCGGAGCCGGACCTACCCGCCGATCCGGTCGCCGCCGGCGAGCTGGTGGCGACCCACCCGGACCGGCAGGAGCTGCGGGTCGTGGTCGGGGTGGACCGCGACGGCCGACGGCACGGCGTGGGCCGGCTACGCAGCCGGCCGGAGGAGCTGCTCGGTGCTGCGGACCTCGTACCCGGGCTCGCCGAGGTATTGGCGCATACGCTGACCTGAAGCTGAAACCACCCGGCCTCTGGATCGTTCGTGAGAATGTCCCGTGCGGCCGCTGTGGGATCCAGCTGGATCCGGTCCGTGCCGGGACCCGTCGTCCGAGTTGAGTTCGAGCTAGTTCAAGGAGTTACCCCAGGTGAGCAGCCTTCGCATGTCGCGCCGGCCTCGTGGCGCGATCTTGCCGACTCTCGTCATCGCCGCCGTGATCGTCGTCGCGTTCGCCATCTTCACCAACATCTGGACCGAGCGGCTCTGGTACAGCTCGTTCGACTTCGGCGAGGTCTTCAACACGATGTTGCTGACCCGGATCGGACTGTTCGTCGGCTTCGGGCTCTTGATGGCGGCGATGATCTCGGTGAATGCGGCCATCGCGTTCCGCTGCCGGCCCAAGTTCAGCAACGGGCCGACGACGGCACTGCTGCAGCGCTCCCGCGAAGTGCTGGAGTCCAGGTTCGCGCTGATCGTCGGCGTGATCTCGGTCGTCATCGGGTCTGTTCGCCGGCGGCTCCGCGGCGGGCCAGGTGTCGACATACCTCGCCTGGCGCAACGCCACCCCGTTCGGGGTGACCGATCCGCAGTTCGGGCTGGACATCGGCTTCTTCGTCTTCTCCTACCCGTGGTGGCGTTTCGTCCTCTCCTTCGTCTTCGCCGGTCTCGTGCTCAGCACGATCGCGGCCGCGATCGTGCACTACCTGACCGGAGCGATCCGGTTCTCCGGGCGGCGCGGGGCGACCCACGCCGCGCAGGCGCACCTGTCCGTGCTCGTCGGGCTGGCGGTGCTGACCAAGGGCGTCGGCTACTGGTTCGACCGCTACGGGCTCGAGATCGCCGACCATCAGCTGCTGACCGGCATCAACTACACCGCCGCCCACGCCTCGGTCACCGCGAAGCTCATCCTCGCCGTGATCGCCGTGCTCTGCGCGATCCTGTTCTTCGCGAACGCGGTGCTGCAGCGCTGGATCGTGCCGACCATCGGGCTGACCCTGATGGTGTTGTCGGCGATCGTGCTCGGCGTCGTCTACCCCGGTGGCATTCAGTACTTCAGCGTCCGGCCGGACGAGCCGGACAAGGAGCGGCCGTACATCCAGAACAACATCAACGCGACCCGGGCGGCGTACGGGGTGGACAAGGTCCAGATCACCGACTACTCGGCGAAGACCACCGCCGCCGCCGGCCAGCTGCGGGCCGACGCCGAGGCGCTGCCCGGGGTCCGGCTGATGGATCCGAACGTGATCGCGCCGACCTTCGAGCAGCTGCAGCAGGTCCGCGGCTACTACTCGTTCCCGAAGACACTCGACGTGGACCGCTACACGATCAACGGCCAGGAGACCGACGCGGTCGTGGCGGTCCGCGAGATGGACCAGTCCGGGCTGCCGCAGGAGAGCCAGAACTGGAACAACCTGAAGACCGTCTACACCCACGGCTTCGGGCTGGTGGCCGCGCACGGCAACACGAGCCAGTCCGGCGGTCAGCCGAGCTGGATCGCCGGCGGCATCCCGACCACCGGCCCGCTGAACGAGGTCGAGCCGCGGATCTACTTCGGCGAGATCCTCGGCGAGCACCCCAGCGACTACTCGATCGTCGGCGCACCGGCCGGCACCGCGCCGATCGAGCTCGACACCCCGAGCGGCGGCGCGGCCGGCAACGCCAGCACGTACACCTACAACGGCACCGGCGGCGTGCCGATCGGGAGCTGGTGGAACCGGCTGCTCTACGCCGCCAAGTTCGCCGACGTGAACATCCTGCTGTCGGACCGGGTCAACTCGGCCTCGAAGATCATCTACGACCGGACGCCGCGGGAGCGGGTGCAGAAGGCGGCGCCCTGGCTGACCGTCGACGGCGACGCCTACCCGGCGGTGGTCGACGGCCGGATCAAGTGGATCGTGGACGGCTACACCACCTCCAACAGCTATCCCTACAGCCAGCGGGTCGCGCTGAACCAGGTCACCTCCGACTCCCAGACCCAGGCCGGCGGCACCGTGGTCGCCCAGCCGGACACCAACGTCAACTACATGCGGAACTCGGTGAAGGCGGTCGTCGACGCCTACGACGGAACGCGTGTCGCTGTACGCCTGGGACAACACCGATCCGGTGCTGAAGACCTGGGAGAAGGTGTTCCCGGGCGTCGTCCAGCCCAAGTCGGCGATCTCGCCCGACCTGCTGTCGCATCTGCGCTACCCGCAGGACCTGTTCAAGGTGCAGCGGCAGATCCTGGCCCGCTACCACGTGACCGATCCGGGCACCTGGTATCAGCAGTCCGGCACCTGGCAGATTCCGAACGACCCGGTCGCCGGGCCCGGGCAGCACGGTCACCGAGCAGCCGTACTACCTGTCGATCAAGTGGCCGAAGGACAGCAGCGCGGCGTTCTCGCTGACCACCGCGTACGTCCCCAAGGGCCGTTCGAACCTCGCCGCCTACATGGCGGTGAACGCCGACGCGTCCAGTCCGGACTACGGCCAGATGCGGGTCCTCAAGATGTCCGACACGACCCAGATCGACGGGCCGGGGCAGACCGCCAACGCGTTCACCAGCAATCCGACCGTCGCCGAGGCGTTGCGACCGTTCCTGAACCAGGGCACGTCCAGCGCGCAGTACGGCAACCTGCTCACCCTGCCGGTCGGCGGTGGTCTGCTGTATGTCCAGCCGGTCTACACCCAGCGCTCCGGCAACACCGGGTCCTATCCGGCGCTGCAGTTCGTGCTGGTCCGGTTCGGCCAGGAGGTCGGCATCGGCGCGACCCTCCAGCAGGCGCTGAACCAGGTGTTCCAGGGCGACGCGGGCGCCACCACCGGCGAGGGCACGCAACACCGGTACCGGAACCACGACCGGTGGCGGCGACTCCGGCAAGACCGACAACGCGGCGGCGGTGAAGGCGCTGGCGAAGGCCCAGACCGCGTTCGCCAACGCGAACAAGGCGCTCAAGGAGGGCGACCTCGCGATGTACGCCACCCAGATCAAGGCCGCGCAGGCCGCCGTCCAGGAGCTGCAGAAGGCCCTGGGTCGCTGACGGGTTCGGGGTGCCGCGGCGAGCGGCGCCGCGCACCCCCGGCACCTCGCACCCCGCGTAGCCGTACCGGGTGCACTTCGCACCCCGCGTACGCCGTCGCCGGCGTCGGCACTTCGCACCACAACGGTGTTCCTCGCACCCCGCATGCACGGTGCGAGGTCGACCGTTGGGGTGCGAAGTCGAAGCCTGCGTGCCGATCGTGGCGCGACGTCCGTACTGCGTGTCCCGGGGCTGGGAACAAGATGTCGTCCATCGACCACAACCGCGACGGATCGGGAGCCTGACACGCGTGAGGAATCGGCCTCAGGTCGCTGGGCGACATTGATGGCGGACGAGGTACCTCGCGGACCCCGCCGTCGGAGAGTCGCACCGAGCATCCGAAGCGAAAGCGTGACTAGGCTCGGGGCATGCAGTGCCCCGTCGACCAGACCGTGCTCGTGATGAGCGAGCGCAGCGGAGTCGAGATCGACTACTGCCCGACCTGCCGCGGAGTCTGGCTCGGATCGCGGCGAGCTCGACAAGATCCTCGACCGGGCCGCGGCCGTCGCGCCCGTCGCAGGCGCCGCGGCCGGAGAACGTCAGCTATCCCGTGTACGACCCGCGCAACACCGGCCACGACCCACGCTTCCAGGGCTACGACCCCAGCTACCGCAAGAAGAAGAAGCGCTCGTTCCTCGACGACTTCTTCGAGTAGCCGACGGCGCGTGCGCCCTGAGGCGTCGAAGGGCCGGCTGACTCAGGGCGCACGCACCTCGAGGTCGGGGAAGCCGGCCGCGCGGAGCGGATCGGCCAGCTTCGTCGGCGTCCCCGGCGACCACCAGGGTGAGGTCGTCGAGGTGGACCAGGTCGGCGTACGCGGCGGTGGCGGACTCCGGCGTCACCGCGGCGAGGGCGGCGAGGTTGTCGTCCACCCAGCTCGTCGCCGAGTCCCATCAGGATGTTCGTCGCCGCCTGGTCGGCGACCCCGTCGGCGGTGGCGTAGCGCAGCGGGGAGACCCCGACGTAGTAGTTGATCGCGTCGGCGACCTCGGCCGCGGTGATCGGCTTCGCCGACAGGTCCAGCAGGTCGCGGCCGGTCTCGATGGCGTCGACGACGACGTCGGTCCGGAACGAGCCCTGGAGCGCGTACGAGCCCCCGTCGCGCAGCGGGGAGAACGCCGAACCGGACGCCGTAGGTGTAGCCCTTGTCCTCGCGCAGCACCGCGTTGAGCCGGGACAGGAAAGCGCCGCCGATCGCATAGCTGGCCACGGTGATGTCGGCCCAGCAGCGGATGGGTGCGGTCGATCCCGAAGCCACCCAGCCGTACGTCGGCCTGGACCGACCCCGGCCGGTGCAGCAGCGACCGCCCGCCGGATGCCGGCCGCGGGGTGCTCGAACCCGCCCGCCGGCTGACCCGGCACCTGCCAGCCGCCGAACGCCTGCTCGGCCAGCTCGACCGGGTCGCTCGCGAAGTCGCCGGCCAGGATCAGCGTCGCGTCGCGCGGACCGAACCGTTCGCCGTGGAACGCCCGCACCTCGTCGACCCCGATCGCCGACGACCGTGTCGGGCTCGCCGGCGGTCATCCGCGACGCCCGGAACGCCGGGTCGAAGACCGACTCCCGGAAGGCCATCGACGCGACCTGGGCCGAGTTCGCCTGGGCCTGTTCGATCTGGGCCAGCCGCAGCTTCACGTGCCGGTCGACGTCGGCCCGATCGAGCGCAGGGGAGATCACCGCCTCGGCGAACAGCGGCAGGGCCGACGCGAGCCGGGTGACCGGGACGTCCAGCACCAGCTGGATACCGGACAGCGACACGTCCACCCCGAACCCGGCGCCCTCGGTCTCCAGCAGCTCGGCGAACTCCTCGCCCGGATGGGCGGCGGTGCCCTCGTCGAGCACCCGGCTGGTGATCGTCGCCACACCCTCGTACGCGCGGGCCTCGTTGTCCAGGCCGACCGGCAGCACGAGATGGCCGGACACCACGTACTGACCCGGGAAGCCGGAAGACGACCAGCCCGATCCCGTTGGACAGCCGGTGGTCGGGTCGGGACCGGGAAGGACCACGGCCCGGGCGGCGCCACCGCCGGCTGGGCCGGATACGTTTCTGCGGTCGGGCTCACGCCGACACCTCCGATCCGGCGCTGATCAGCGCACACCGGACGAGCGCAGATAGTGCAGCGTCGCACGTTGGTCGGCCCCGAACCAGGTCCGCGAGGCGGCAGCGATGTCGTCGAGATCGACCGCGGCGATGTCGCTCGACCCGGCTGTTGACCAGACGCGGGTCGCCGAGCAGGGTGGCGAACTCGCCGAGCGCGTCGGCCCGCGAGTCGATCCGGGCCAGCTCGTGCAGCCAGCCCCGCTCGTACTGGGCCTTGGCGCGACGCAGCTCGAGCTCGGTCGGTCCGTCCGCCGCCAGGGCGGCGACCTGGCCGACCAGCTCGGCCTCCAGCTCCTCGAGGGTGACGCCGTCCCGGGCCCGGGCGTACGCGAACCCGAACGAGTTGCCGCCGATCAGCCCCATCGTCGATGCGCTGGCGCTCTCCGCGAGCTGCAGGTTGCGGACCAGGTGCTTGTGCAGCCGGCTCGTCTGCCCGTTGCCGAGCACGCTGAACGCCAGGTCGATCGCGTCGAACTCGGGTGTCCCGCGGCGCGGCAGCCGCCAGGTGAGATAGACGGCGTCGGACGGCACGTCGGCGACCAGCTCGGCGCGCGGTCCGTCGCTGATCGGTGGCAACGGGTCGTTCGGCGGATCGGGCGGGAGCGGACCCGCGGGGAGGTGCCCGAAGTACTGCTCTGCCTTGGCGAACGCCGTCTCGGGGTCGACGTCTCCGGCGATGGTGAGGACGGCGTTGTTCGGCAGGTAGTGGGCGGCGAAGAACGCCCCGACGTCCTCCAGCGTCGCCGCGTTCAGGTCGTCCATCGAGCCGATCGTGGTGTGCCCGTACGGGTGGTCGGCGGGAAAGGTGATCTCGATCAGCCGCTGCATCGCGTCGCCGTACGGCACGTTGTCGTAGCGCTGCCGCTTCTCCTCCTTGACGACCTCGCGCTGGTTGTCGAGGTTCTCGATGGTCAGCGCGTCGAGCAGGGTGCCGAGCCGGTCGGCCTCCAGCCACAGGGCCAGATCCAGCCCACCGGTGGGCAGGGTCTCGAAGTAGTTGGTCCGGTCGAACCAGGTGGTGGCGTTGACCGAGGCTCCGGCGGCCTGCATCAGCGCGATGTGCTGACCCGAGCCGACGTGCGCCGAGCCCTGGAACATGACGTGCTCGAAGAGGTGCGCGAAGCCGGTCCGGCCGAGCCGGCCGGGCGCACCGACATACTCGTGCCGAGAACCCACGTCGTACCACAGGTTCACCGCGACCGACGGCGCCCCGTGGTCGGGACTGACGATCACCCGGAGGCCGTTGTCGAGGGTGCGCTCGACGATCGGGTAGTCGAGGTCGGTGCCGGCGCTCATGCGGCCGATCTCAGGACGGCCGATCTCAGGATGGCCGATCTCAGGGCGCTCAGTCTCAGCATGGGGCCCATCTCAGCACAGCCCACCGACACGGGCGCGGGTACGGTCGATGGATGCTGATCGCCGAGGAGTTCCTGCTGCTCGTTCTGGACGACGGGTCCGGGAAGCGGACGATGGCGGGAGAGTCTGGAACCGGCGCTGGCCGCGGCGCTGGTGGTCGAGCTGGCGCTCGCCGAGCGGATCGGCGATCGGCTCCGGCGATCGTCCGATCCGCGACCGCGGGCGGGTCCGGATCGTCAACCCCGCGCCGACCGACGATCCCGAGCTGGACGCTCTGCTCGGAGTGCTCGACCGACGCGAGGGCGACGAAGCTGACCGACCTGATCAGCCCGATGAGCACCGGCCGGATCTCCAAGGGCCTGCCGGACCGGCTGATCGCGCGATTGATGGCGCAGCGGGGTGCTGACGGTCGAGGACCGCAAGGTGCTCGGCCTGTTCCCGAGGCGGACCTACCCGGCCCGCGACCCGCGAGCCGGAGGAGGAGGTCCGGCGCCGGCTCCAGGCGGCGCTGGTCCGCGGGCGAGACCCCGACCGAGCGGACCACGGCACTGATCGCACTGCTGAGCGCGACGAACCAGGTGCCCAAGGTCGTCCACGGCGACAAGAAGGCGCTGGTCGCCCGGGCCAAGCAGCTCAGCGACGGGCGACTGGGCCGCCAAGGCGGTGAAGGACGTCATCGAGGAGGTCTGGGGCACCATCGCGGCGATCACAGCGACCACCGCGGCGACCAGCCGTGGCGACCACCTGACGAGGCTGCTTCCGTCCCACCCGTGGCTTTCATCGTGCCCACGCGTCCCCAGAGACCACGATCATTGGTCCCTCGTTGACGTGCGCGCCCCGGCTGTCACGTGTGAGGTGGCTCGATCGTCGTCACGAGGGACGCAGTCTCGTGGCGGCCCGAGGATGACGTCAGGGGAGCAGGCCGGCGGCCCGGGCCGGTTCGGCGTACGCGGCGGCGAGCGTCTCCACGGTGTCGTGGGCGTTCAGCCCGCTCGGGTTGGGGACGACCCACAGCCGGGCCTCGTTCAGCCGGTCGGGCTGTTCGCCGTTGCCGGCCTTCGGGACCCCGAACGCGATCCGGTACGCGGTGACCCCGAGCACCGCCACCACGACCGGCCGGTGCACCTCGACGAAGTCGTTCAGCATGGCCCGGCCCGCGACCAGCTCGGTCCGGGTCAGCTCGTCCGCGCGTGCGGTGGCCCGGTTCACCAGATTGGTGATGCCGAGCCCGCGGTCGCGGAAATATGCCCGGTCGGCGTCGGTCATCCCGCGCGACGGGTCGATCGCGCGATCCACGATGCCCGCTCGGAGCAGGGCCGGATAGAAACGGTTGCCCGGACGCGCGAAATGAGTCTGGACCGCCGCCGTCCACAGTCCGGGGTTGATCCCGACGAACAGCAGTCGGAGACCCGTTCCGACCAGGTCGGGCAGCGTGGCGTCGCGGTAGGACTCCAGCTCCGCTCGAGTGAACCCCACCGACCGACCTTACCGGGCGGTCGTGCCGGCTCATCAGAACCGCTGGCCGAGGATCGGGACCAGCACGGCCAAGACAAGTGCGGCACCCAGCCGGGGGGCCCAGTGTCTCAGCGGACCGGATCGGGTGGGCTCAGCTCGGTCGGGATCGGGCTGGGTGGGCTCGCTGATCCAGGCCGCGAGCCCCGGTCCGAGGAATGCGGTACCGCCCAGCGCGCCGCCGTCGGCCAGCATCAGCGGCGCGACGATCAAGGCGATCGCCAGCAGCGAGAACCACAGGCCGAGCCCGAACCGGCGGGCGAACAGCAGCAGCGCGACCGCCGCAACGCGCCCGGCCGCGATCGTTCCGTAGACGACGTACCCCAGACAGCCGAACCCTCGCGGTGGCAGTGCCGGGCTCCGACCACCCCGGCGATCAGCAGTGGAAGGCCGCAGCCCAGCGCCAGCGCCGTGACCAGGTAGCCGACCAGCACGCGCCGGAGGTCGCGGGGACTCGGGCGGGTCCGGGCGGTGGGCATCGGACCATCTTGGCTGTATCGCGCTCGGGCGAAGGACTTCGGCAGGCGCGGGATAGCGTTGAGCGATGACCAGCACTCCACTCGACCTGGGTCGACCGGTCGCCGGCGACGTCGTCGAGCTCATCCTCGCCGATCATCGGCTGTTCGAGGACCTGCTCCGCAAGCTGCGCGACTCCAGCTCCGACCGGAACGCGGTCCGGTTTGCGTTCGCTGCGTTGCACGTCGCCCATGCCGAGGCCGAGGAGCAGGAGGTCTATCCGACGCTGCGTCGCAAGCGTGCGGTCGGCGCCCACGAGGCCGAGCACGGCGAGCACGAGCACGCCGAGGGGAACCAGGCGCTGCTGGCCGTGCTCGAGCTGAAGGGCACCGACACCGAGGCGTTCGACGACGCGGTGGAGGAGCTGGCCCGGGTGGTCAACCACCATCTGACCGAGGAGGAGCTGACCATCCTCAATCCGGCCCGCGACGAGGTCGGCGACCGGGCCCGGGCCGACCTCGGACTGGCCTTCGTCCGCGTCCGGAACGCCCAGATCGATGACGACTGCGGGCGGTTGGCGAACGTACGCCGGATCGTGGCCGAGGCCGAACGCACCGGTCTCCTCGACGACGACGAGGAGTAGCCCCGGCTGAGTTCGCGCCGGTCATCTCGCGACCCCTGGCCAACGCGACCGGACCGTCTTCGCACCCCATCGGTGTTCCTCGCACGGTCCGTGAGGGGGCTGACTGCGCGGGTGGCGCCGAGCCGCTACCGGTCTCCGCGCTCCATGGCGGCGACGACGTTCGGGTCGTCGTCGGCGAACACGAACCGCTTGCCGCCGAGCCAGGCCGCCACCGCAGCGACCAGCGACATGATGGCGGCGGCCCCGAAGACGATCAGCAGCCCCTCGTGGAACGGCGCCGAGATCAGGTTCGGGAAGAACGTCTGGCCGGTCAGCGCCGTCGCGTCGGCCGCCGGCAGCTGATGCAGCACACCGGTCGGACCGAGCAGGGTCGCGATCGGGTTGTAGCCCAGGAAGGCGGCGAACAGGCTGCCTACCGGTGGCAGGTTCGCGATCTGTGAGGCCACGTTCCCGGGCACGTTGTGACCGATCAGACCCTCGTACATCGTGTTCGGCAGGGTCGCGGCCAGCCCGACGACCATCAGGGAGAAGAAGATCCCGATGGACAGCGACGAGCCCGCGTTCTGGACGGTGCCGGCCATCCCGGACGCCGAGCCACGCTGCGAGGCGGGCACCGAGTTCATGATCGTGGCGCGGTTCGGTGCGGCGAACATCGCCGAGCCGATCCCGTTGCCGAACGTGATCAGCGCGAACTGCCAGTAGCTGAAGTTCACCGGCAACAGCATCAGGGCGACGAACGTACCGGCAGTGATGATCATGCCGACGGTAGACAGCACCCGGGCACCCCAACGGTCCGACAACGCCCCGGAGATCGGACCGGCGATCAGGAACGCGATGGTGATCGGCAGCATGTAGATCCCGGCCCACAAAGGCGTGTTCTCGTAGCTGTAGCCGTGCAGCGGCAGCCAGATCCCCTGCAGCCAGATGATCAACATGAACTGCAGACCACCCCGGCCGACCGCGGCGAGCAGGCCGGCCAGGTTCGCCATCGCGAAGCTCCGGATCCGAAACAGCCGCAGCTCGAACATCGGCGACTCGGTCCGCAGCTCCACCATCACGAAGATCACCAGGATCGCCACCCCGCCGATGATCGCGCCGAGCACCCATGGATTGCCCCAGCCGGTGGTGGAGTTGCCGTACGGCTGGATGCCGTACGTGATCCCGGTCAGCAGCGCGGTCAGCCCGACCAGGAACAAAAGGTTGCCCGGGATGTCGAGCTTGCCGGCCTTGCGGACACCGACCTCGTGCAGCGACTTGTACGACCAGATCGTGCCGAGGATGCCGAACGGCACACTGACGAAGAACACCGCGCGCCAGTCGATCACCGCGAGCAGGCCGCCGATGATCAACCCGATGAACGACCCGGCGACAGCCGCGATCTGGTTGATGCCGAGCGCCATCCCGCGCCGGTGGGTGGGGAACGCGTCGGTGATGATCGCCGTCGAGTTGGCGAACAGCATCGCGCCGCCGACGCCCTGGACGACCCGCCAGCCGATCAGCCAGAGCGCGCCCGCCGAGCCTTTGAACGGATCGAAGGCCAGGGCGATCGAGCCGACGGTGAAGACGACGAAGCCGAGGTTGTAGATCCGGACCCGGCCGATCATGTCGCCGAGTCGCCCGAATCCGACCACGAGGACCGCGGTGACGAGCATGAAGCCCATCAGCATCCAGAGCAGATAGCTGACGTTGCCGGCGTCCAGCGGATTCAGCTGGATCCCGTGGAAGATCGCAGGCAGCGAGATGATCACGATCGAGGAGTTGATGGTCACCATCAGCATGCCGAGGGTGGTGTTGCTGAGCGCCACCCACGGATAGCGCGGATGGTCGCGGTGGAAGACGCCGGTTCTTTCCGGTGCGCTCCGGTCGGTATCGGGTGCGGTGGTCACGAGGCTCCAGGTGCTTGCGTACGTTCTTGTCGACCGAGCCAACTCAGACCCGGTCAGTGTGTAGCAAGGCTAACTATATTCCATTCGCCGACGGCAGCCAGCCGCCGGCCGATCTGGTCACCCAGGCTCAGCCGCCGAGCACCTCGCGGAGCGCGGCCGCGAACTCATCCGGCTTGCCCGTCTGGCCGTACTCGCCACCGAGGTAGCCGCCGTGGTCGCCGGGGAACTCGACGAGCTCGAGTCCGCTCTGCTCGGCGATGGCCCGCGGCGCCCGCGCGGCCATCGTGGTCCCGGAGTCGACGCCGACCGCCAGCACGACCCGGCAGTCGGCAGCCCGCAACGCGTCGAGGTCGGGGATCCAGACCGGAATGGTGCTCATGTTCTCCATCAGCGGGTCGTTCCGCGAGCCGTCGTCTGTGGTCGGCAGGCCGAACATCGCCGGATCGGGGTCGGGTCGCTCGGCGTAGTCCGGACCAAGCTCGCCCTCCTGACTCACCAGCGCGATGAACTTGGCCATCCCGATCCCGGATCCCGACCGCTGGTAGGCGTCCTGGATGTCCCGGCAGGCCGCCACCAGCTGGTCCGCATCCGGCAGCACGCCGACCGTCGGCGGCTCGTGGGCGACCACGATCCGCAGGTTCCGCGGATCGGCGGACGCCAGCGCGAGGGCGTTGATCGCGCCGCCGGAGTTGCCGAACAGGTCGAAGGGCCCGCCGACCTCGTCCATGATCGCCTGCAGATCGGCGGCGTGGTCCTCCGGTGTCGGCGTCACGGTGTCGTCGTCGCGCCGGCTGTGGCCGACGTTGCGAGGGTCGTACGTGATCACCGGGCGATCCGAGAACTTTCGGGCCAGCGTGCCGAAGCCCTCCGCACCCATCGGCGTGCCGACGATCATCAGGGTCGGCCGCTCGGCTGAGGCGTCCGCGGGATCGCCGTGCAGGTTGAAGCTCAGCTCCGCGCCGGTCACCTTCAGGGTCCGGGTGGAGACCGGTACCGGATCGGCGGCGGCGGGCTGGCTGGTCTGAGACATGGCGTACATCCCCTCCTCGTGTGGCCCCCAGCGGGCTGACGACGTGAGCACAGACCGTACTGGTTGGCCGAACTCATCGGTCGCCCGTGGGTGGCGTCCAAAACCCGGCAGTAAATCTATTGCGGCGCGGGAACTAATACGCGTCTACTGGACGAGCGACGCTGAAGTCGCTGTTCGGAACAGTGGGGCTCTCGCTCCTCGAAGATCAGTTGATGATGTCGCCGCGCTCGTGGGCGCCCAGGGCGGCGAGCCGCTGTCGCCACTGCCGCAGCGCCTCGGGAGTCTGGCGCCTCCAGTCCGGAGACTTCGTCGACCACCCTGAGCGGCGCTCGACTTCGGTACGACCGGGTGGGATTGCCCGGGAACTTCTTGTCCGTCACGTTCGGGTCGTCCTCGTACGCGCCGGTCGGCTCGACGACGTACACCCGTGGGGCGGCTTCGCCGGGTGCGAGCTCGGCGGCCAGTCCGGCGCCGTCGGGAAGCGCGGTGAAGTAGATGTGGTTCATCACGACGTCGGGTCGATAGTTGGACCGGAAGCCGGCTGTCAGCAGGTCCCCGACAGCGAGGTCGGCTTTCGTGCCGTGGAAGAACGGTCCCTTGTCCACTCCAGCAAGGCTAGCCGTGGGAGGTGTCCGCTCGTCTGAGCCGACCGTGCCCGGGGTACGACCTTGGGAGAGCGAAAGCGAGAGGAAGGCATCATGTCCGAGTCATCGAATCCCGAACAGACGAGTTCCGGCACCGGTCTGGATCCCGAGGAGTACGGCAGCCTGACGGTCGAGGACGAAGGTGCCGAGACGGTCGACCCGGCCGACGTCGCGGGGACCGCGGACTCCGACGACGAGGAGATCGGTTACTCTCCGAACTCCGGCGCGGACGACGAGCAGGGCTGACCACCAGCCCGACGATGCCTGATCGGCCGCCCGAGCGAGGGGAGGGCCGGGCGTGACGGACGGTGACCTACCGCTGCTGCCGACCCGTTCGCTGGCGGCGGGACAGCGGACCGAGGTCTGGGTGCTTGACCTGGACAAGGATGGACCCGAGCTGGTCTACACCAGCGCCGACCTGCTGCTGGAAGCGCCGAACTGGGCGCCAGCCGGTGACGCCCTAATGCTGAACGGCCACGGCCGGCTGTGGCGGCTGGAGCTCGGCACGGGCGGCCTGGCCCAGGTGCCGATCGCCGACCTGCCGGCGATCAACAACGACCACGTGCTCGATGCGCCTCGTGGGCTGATCTATCTGTCGGCCAACGACGGGCACCTGTACGTCGCCCCACTCGGCGGCGGAAGGGCCAGCCGGGTCAGCCACGACCCGGATCGCTACCACTTCCTGCACGGGGTGAGCCCGGACGGGACCATGCTGGCCTTCGTGGAGTTGCCACGCGGCGACTTCTCGACCGCGGGCCGGCTCGCCCTGATCCCGGCGGCCGGCGGCGAGACCAGCTATCCGGCGGCGGGGTCGCGGCACCTGGACGGGCCCGAGTACTCCCCGGACGGCGCCTGGCTCTACCTCAATACCGAGGAGTTCGGCCGGCGCCCTGGCCATGCCCAGATCGCCCGGGTCCGGGCCGGCGGCGGCCAGCTCGAACAACTGATCGTCTCCGAGACCGTCGACTGGTTCCCGCACCTCACTCCCGACGGCGCGCACGCCTGCTACATCAGTTTCCCGACCGGTACGCTCGGCCATCCGCCGGATCTCGACGTCACGATCAGCGTCGTCCGGACCGACGACTGGAGCCGGCCGCTGCGGTCGGTCGGCCTGTTCGGCGGCCAGGGCACGCTCAACGTGAACAGCTGGGCGCCCGACGGCCGCCGGTTCGCGTACGTCGGCTACCCGATCGAGCACGCCGCCGACGACCCGAACTGATCCCAGCGATGCGCCCGACGATCCCGATCGCCGGCGGCGAACTGGGCGCGACCACTAGTCAGGACCCGCGTTCGCTCTCGCGAACCGGGCCCTGACCAGGCAATGTGTAGCGGGGACAGGATTTGAACCTGTGACGTCTGGGTTATGAGCCGACTGACCAGCATCCCGCCGCAGCTTGGCCTGTCCCGGTTCAGCGCTTCTCAACCCAGTCAGGGGTCGGCAACTGAACGGATCACGTTCGCCAAGTCCCGCAGCGTCTCGGTTGTCTCGGCTACATCGCTGGCTACAAAACCTCCGCCAGTCCGGACCCACTGACGATCATCTGATCCGTAGGTTTCCATCACTCGTGCAGTGCTGTCCGGGGTCGTCGGTCGTACGTCGCAGCGAACCGGGATCGTCCATGGGCTGCCGCCGAGGTTCGTCCTCGAATCTGGCATTGGCTCCCAAGATGGCTCCCGGCGCTCTGGCGACCCTCTGCTGGCACATCTGCAGATGAGCGCCTTCCGTTCAGTGCAGGTCGGGCCCACAGTGCAGGAGATCACTCATCGCGGGCGAGCGGTCATCGACCAGTTGTACGAACCACGCACCGCCGAGACCGCCGCACGTCGCAACCCGTCGAGGTGGGGGTCGACGTTCTGTGGTTGGGCGACGACGGGTACATCCGCCAGATCGACGTGCAACGCCTCTTCGGCAGTGCCGTTCAGCACCAGGGCACGATCGAGCTGCCGCGACGGCCCGGCGAATACGTCCGCCACGGCGATGTGGTCTTCAGACACAACATCGATCCGGCCGACGCGGACAACGACGACCTGCTTCGTCACATCGAGATCGGCCCCGACCGGACTTGGGAGCAGGACCCGCTTCTGGCGTTTCGTCTGCTCGTCGACATCGGGCTGCGGGCCCAGTCTTCCGCCATCAACGACCCAGCTACGTGCCGCCACACCATCGACGCTGTCAGCGGTCTCTTGGGCTACGTCGCCGATCGCCAGCTCGCCATCGGTGACATCACCGATCCCGACAGTCACGCGCGTGTCCTGCTCCGCGCTCTGACCTGGGAGGACTACGTCGGTGCTGCCTTCGACGAGCTCATCGAAGCCGCCCGTGGCACCGCCAGCGTTGCTGCGCGGATGGTGAAAGTGCTTGAGGACCTCGCCCTCGCTGTGCCCGCCGACCGCCGCAACGAGATCAAACAGCGCCTCCAGCTCCTCGCCTGAACGAGGCGACAGCAGTGGCGCTACCTGGCCGATTGGCAGTGCCGAGTCGCCAGGGCATCGAAGTTGCCGTCCTGTACTGTCAGAAATGAGGGCCTCCCCCTGATCGGAGTCAGTGGTGTTCAACACCGCCACCGGTCACGAAGGCCTACGGCAGACAGGCTGAGCGCGGGACGCAGCCGATCATTGCAGCCGGCAACGGCAAGCGGTGTTCGGTTCATCGGGCGGTCATCTTTGCGAGCGCAGCGACTCCGCGGAAGGACCACATGACGGCAGACGACGCAGAGAGCACCCGTCCGGGGGTGAGCGTTGGCCCAACGAGTGAATTCAGCCTGTTCTTCCGCGTCAAGCCAGGAGACGGCCCGATTCTGCGCGACGCCCTCGCCGCCTTACAAGACACCCCGGGTTACCGGCCCGGCGACTACGGCATGGCGGTAGCGACGATCCACGAGGCCAGGTTCGTGCTGTTCGACGACGACACCCGGCTCGCGTTCATCACGAGTTTTGACGGTCCGTGGGACTCCTACATGGAGGACTTCTTCACCTCCGGTCCGACACTGGCTTTGTTCAACGAGATCTTCCAGCACGTGGAGGGCTACGAAGGTCTACCCGATCTCGCCGCGGTAAAGGCCTTCGTCTACGGTGCCCAGCAGACGGCGGCGGCCTATGCGCGGAACTACGGCGGCACGGTCAAGGAGATCCGGAAGGCTCAACGTGTCAACGCCGCCTTCCAGCAGATCCTCGACGAACCCGATGCCGGCGAGGCCCTCCAGCATCCTGTGCTCCAGCCGCTGCTGGACCAGGCCGCCGACTGACCCCGGAAGAGAACCAAGAATCGCTGATGTCGGACCACATCTCAGGACCCAGGGCGCTGGCCGACCCGATCGCGGACATCACCGACGTCTACGCCTTCCCCAGCCCCGAGCGGCCTGGCCACCTCGTGCTCGTGATGAACACACTCCCGTTCGCGAAGCCCTCAGACGCCCTGTCGGACGGTCTGCTGTACCGGTTCAGGCTGCGCCCGTTGACCATGACCGCGGCCGAGGATCGGGAACCGTTTGCGTCGGCGCACCGGAACTGGTCTTCGACTGTGTGTTCTCCGAACCCGTCGTCGCCGGTGACGGGCAGGGCGTCGAGCAGGACGGTATCTGCACGACACCGGCCGGTGAGACCGTGTCGTTCCGTGTGAACGATGAGTCAGGCGCGTCGGCACACGGGGTGCGGGTGTTCGCCGGCCCGCGATGGGACCCGTTCATCATGGACGCCCCGGCGGCATTGAAGACGATCGCGACCGGCCAACTGGCGTTCACCGATCCGGGTGCGATCTACATGGACGGCAAGAATGTCCTCAGCCTGGTGGTCGAGCTCGACACCGCCCTCTTGAACGGTGCTGAACTGGTGGGGGTGGTCGCGGAGACGCTGACCCGCGGCAAGTTCAACGTGCGGATCGAGCGCGTCGGGCGACCGGAGGTGAAGAACATGATGCTGTCGATGAAGCAGTTCGATCCGGTGAACCGAGACCTGGAGATCCGCGACCTCTACAACATGGAGGACGCGTTCCACCTCGGCGACGCCTACCAGGGTGCCTACCGCGCCCGCCTCAACGCGAACCTGGCGTTCTGGGACGGGCTCGACGGCAAGGACGACTGGGAAGCCGATCGACATGGCGACCACCCGTTGACGAGCATCATGCTCAGCGACTTCCTGGCCCTGGATCTGACCAAGCCGTACGCCGAGCAGGGATCGTTCCTCGAGATCGAACTGGCCCACCGCCGCAACGAGCCTCACCACACCTGCGGCGGGCGGGCGCTCAACGACGATGTGATGGACACGATCTTCACCCAGCTGATCAACGCCGGCAACGGACCGGTCATCCGAGATGGCGTCGACGGTTCGTCGCGGCCGGCCACGCGCACGTTCCCCTATCTGGCGCCACCCAATCCGAATCCGCCCGAACCGCCCGAGCATCACTAGCGATGACGGTGCTGGTGGCACGGTGACTGAACGGCAGGTGGCGCTCGATCTCGACGACATTCAGACGGGAGCCCTGCACGAGCGGCCGTCGCCGTACGCCGGAACGTACCTGCTGCTCCGCATCGACGATCGTGCGGCCGGCCGCGAACTGGTGCGGCGCCTGCACGCGGCCGTCGACCACGGACCACCCACCTCCGACCCGAACGACGACACCTGGATCACCGTCGCATTCACCTATCAGGGTCTGAAGGCGCTCGGCGTGCCGCAGACCTCCCTCGACAGTTTCCCCCCAGAATTCCAGCAAGGGATGGCTGCACGAGCCGGCGAGCTCGGCGACATCGGCGACAGCAGCCCCGCCAACTGGGAAGAACCGCTCGGCTCCCAGGACGTTCACGTTGCGATCGCGGCGCTGTCCCCCGATGCCGCCCGGCTGCAGGTTGTGGTCGAGAAGGCGCTCCGAGCCCAGCAGGACCTCCTCGGTGTCCAGCTGATCTGGCGACAGGACTGTTACCAACTGTCGACCGGTCGGACATCGTTCGGGTTCAAGGACGGGATCGGCCAACCGTCTGTCGAGGGAAGCGGTCTGGCCGCTTCGAACCCGAAGGAAGAGCCCCTCAAAGCGGGAGAGATCATTCTCGGCTACCCGGATGAGACGGGCGAGCTGCCGCCGATGCCGACGCCGGACGTGCTGGGGCGAAACGGCACCTATGTCGTCTTCCGCAAGCTGCACACCAAAGTGGCGGCGTATCGGCAGTATCTCCACGCCAAGGCCCGGAACCGTGAAGAGGAAGCATTGCTCGGTGCCAAGATGGTCGGCCGCTGGCAGAGCGGAGCCCCGCTGACCCTCGCTCCCGACCGGGACGATCCCGACCTCGGCGCCGACCCGCACCGCAACAACGACTACACCTACGCCGACGATCTTCGGGGCTTCAAGTGCCCAGCCGGAGCCCACGCGCGCCGCGCCAACCCGCGGGATGCTCTCGACCAGGACGGCAGCGTCAACGTTCGCCTCCATCGAATGATCCGCCGCGGCACCAGCTACGGCCCGGCGCTGCCGGAGGGAACACTCGAAGACGATGGGGCCGATCGAGGGATCATCTTCGTCTTCGCCGGCGCACATCTGAAACGCCAGTTCGAGTTCGTCAAGACCCAGTGGCTGAACGACGGCATCTTCCTGGGCGCGCCGAGTGAGAAAGACCCACTCGTCGGACCCAATGACGGCACCGGGACCTTCACGATTCCGGCGCGGCCGATCCGACGCCGGCTGCAGGATCTTCCGCCGTTCGTCGTCACCCGCGGCGGCGAGTACTGCTTCGCCCCAAGCCTGTCCGCGATGCGTTGGCTCGCAGAGCTCAAGACGTAACCCAGCATTCATGACCACAAGTGAGGACGACGTGACGATGAGCTCCACAAGCACCGACCGCTGGCAGGCTCTCGACTTCGGGCCGCCGAGTTCCGACCTCGCAGAACCCGACTCTCCCGTGCTCGTCGAGTACCTCTCCGATGGCCGGATCGCGATCATCACGTTGAACCGGCCCAACGCCGACAACGCGATCACGACCGAGATGGGGGCCAAGCTGAGCGAAGTCGTCGAAACGATTGCGGTTCGGCCCACGGTTCGAGTCGTCATCCTCACCGGTGCCGGGGACCGAGCCTTCTCCGTCGGCAGCGATCTACGCCAACGCAAGAACATGACCAAGGAAGACTGGCTGCGTCAACGCCAAGACTTCGACCACACCCTGTACACGGTGCGCCAACTCCGGAAACCAATCTTCGCCGCCGTCAACGGAATCGCCTACGGCGGCGGGTCCGAGCTCGCCCAAAGCACGGACTTCATCATCGCGTCCGACAACGCCACCTTCGGCCAACCCGAAGCGATGATCGGCCTCGCGGCGGGCGGAGGATCTCCCGCCCTTCTCCCGCGCCTCCTTCCTCCCGGCAAGGCGCTCCAGATGCTGATGACCGGCGACCCGATCAGCTCTCAGGAAGCTCACCGGCTGGGCATGGTCAACGAGATCCATCCGCAGGCCGAGCTGATGAATGCAGCCCGACGAATCGCCGAGAAGATCGCCGGCAACTCACCAACCGCAGTCCAGGCAGTCAAGCGTGCCGTTCAGCTGGGCCAAGGCCAACCGATCGAGCAGGCGATCGCGATCATGATGGACGCGCACTGGCGCTCGGCCGTCCATCCCGATCGGGTCGAGGGAATCGGCGCCTTCAATGAAGGCCGGGACCCGACCTTCCGAGATTCCGACTTCTGATCACGCCGCACCCACACCCCACCGCAAGGAGGCTCTCCATGGCACTCACGCAAAATCTCGACGACCAACGCGCCGCACTGCAATTGATCAACCCGGCTCCCTTCAACGCCGAAGCACCACCGGAAGCGCTCGCCGGCGACATCACACCCACCCAGTTCCACTACGTCCGCAGCAACTTCGCCGTCCCCATCCACGACGGCAACCTCGAAATCGGCGGCGCAGTCGCGAACCCGATCACCCTCACCCTGGCCGACCTCCGGGCGATGCCTGCAGTGCACCGGGCCGTCACGCTCGAGTGCGCAGGAAACGGGCGGCTCGACACCAGACCATTGCCGACGGGAGAACCTTGGGGCGCGTACGCGGTCTCGACCGCACGCTGGACCGGAGCTCTCCTCCGCGACGTCCTGGACCGAGCCCAGCCGGCGGCCGAAGGGGTCGAGGTTCTCTTCGAGGGCGCCGACCGCGGGGCCTACCACCTCCGGCCCGTCCTCGCCGAGACCAGCAGGACAGACCTGAGTTTCGAGCGTTCACTGCCGCTGGCCGACGTGACAGATCCGTCCTCTGAGATCCTGATCGCCTACGAGATGAACGGGGAACCGCTCCGTCCCGACCACGGCGCCCCGTTCCGGCTCATCGCACCCCACTGGTATGCGGTGGCGTCGGTGAAATGGTTGAAACGCATCGACGTGCTCAACGAACCGTTCAGCGGAGAGTTCCAGACCGGGCACTACATCTACGAGTGGCCCGACCGTCCACACGAGCCGGTACGCCTCATGCGGGTCCGCGCCCGGATCACCGAACCCTCCACCGGAGCAATCCTCAAACCCGGCACCCACACGATTCGCGGAAAAGCCTGGTCCGGGACGGGACCGGTAGCCCGCGTCGACGTCAGCTTCACCGGTGAAGGCGATTGGCACCAAGCCCAGCTGCAACCGCCCAACGGCCCCTACCAATGGCAAGACTGGACGTTCGACTGGAACGCAACCGACGTCGGCCGGCACACCATCCTCGCGCGTGCCACCGATATCGCCGGCAACGTCCAACCCGAAGTCCCACCGTGGAACAGACTCGGCTACGGCAACAACGCGATCGAGGTCTCCTACGTCGACGTGACGCCCGACGTTTAGGATGCTGCCTGATCTAGCAAGGACCCGCCCCTTTGGCGATCCGATTTCGCGGGGGACCAGCAATCGTGATCAGGTCCGTGGCGCACGATGTCCACGACGACGACGCGGTGCGGCAAGTCCAGGCTGTTGGATCTGGTCGAGGCGCTCTGCCACCGCCCGATCCTGACCGCGAACGCCTCACCGTCGGCGGTCTATCGGTGCATCGGTGAAGACCACACCGACCCGTCGACCCTGCTGATCGACGAGGCCGACACCATCTTCGGACCACGGGCCAACGACGCCGACGAAGACCTCCGCGGCCTGCTCAACGCCGGCCACCAACGCGGCCGACCGGCCATCCGCTACGACGCCGGGTGGACCGGATCGCCACCTTCGCCATGGCCGCCCTCGCCGGCATCGGGAACATGCCCGACACCATCGAAGACCGAGCCGTCATCATCGGCATGCGCCGCCGGGCACCCGACGAGACCGTCCTGCCGTTCCGGACCCGCCGTGATGGTCCAGCCCTCGCCCAGCTCAAGACCCAAGCTGCACGCCTGGGTCCGCGGCCACCTCGACGAGCTGGAGTCCGCGGCGCCCGAGCTGCCCGTCGAGGACCGGGCCGCCGACACGTGGGAGCCGTTGGTGGCGATCGCGGACCCCGCCGCCGGCGGCCCTGGCCGGCCGATGCCCGAGCCGCCGTGCTCGCCCTGGCCACCGATCGACGTCGACGTCGACAACATGTCACTGCGGGTCCCGCTGCTGATCGACATCAGGACCGCGTTCCGTGACGCCGAACGGGTGCTCTCCGACACCTTGGTCGCCCGGCTCCGGGAGGATCTTGAAGCGCGTGGGACACCCTCGGCAAGAACGGACTCAACCCGAAATCGCTTGCCGGGCTGCTGCGTGACTTCGGGATCCACTCCGTGGAGGACCGGTGGGACGGCGCCCAGGCCCGCGGGTTCAAACGCGAACAGTTCGAGAACTCCTGGCGCCGGTACTGCCCCGAGCGAAGTTCCAGGCGCTCTGCCGTCCCAGCCGTCACAGCGTCACACGAGCGTGAAAATGTGACGGCAGAGCTTCGCTGTGACGGATCACCCGTCACAAATCCGCCGATCCATCACAAATCCATGCTCGTGTTGCGGCGTGACGGCTGGGACGGAAGGCGCAGCCAACCGAAACAGCCACCTGCGTCAGGTGCCGGCACCCCTCAGCTTCGACGACGGCACTCACACCCACCCCAACTGCGGAGGCATGAAATGAGCCAGCAACTCAACGTCGACTCCCGTCGGGATCTGGCCGAGCTTCCGGCTCTGCTTTCGGCCCCATGCGCGGCCGCGATCCTCGGCCTGAGCCGGGCCAGCGCGTACCGATTCGCAGCCGCGGGCGAGCTGCCCTGCCGGCGGCTTCGGCGGCCGCCTGTCATCGTCACCTCCCTGTTGGAGTCCTTCCTGAGCGGATCGGACGTCACGACCTGTGCAGCGCAAGGCGCCATGGACGATCGACGAGCTGGGCCGCTGGCTCAAGGTCGCGCTGGACGACCGCTACGCCGGCCTATGGGTCCTGGCGTCCACCAGCGCAATGCGGTGATCTGAACTGGCAGAGATGCGCCGCTCGCTCCTCGACCTGGACAACGGCGTCCTGGTCCTCGAAGACACGCGCGTGGTCGTCGACGGCCGCGCGGAGGACTCCGACGGAAAATCGGCAGCCTGACGACGGTGATCTCGCTCGATCCGTGCACGGTCGGACACCTGAGGCGGTACCTGGCAATGATCGACACCGAGGCCGAGGCGTTCCAGCTGCCGCAGCACGAGTTCCTGGCGGTCGGGGTCGAAGGCCGCCGTCTTCACCCCGACACGCTTACGCGGCGGTTCAACCGCCTCGTCGACCGGGCCGCCGTGCCTCGCATCCGCCTGCACGACGTTCGCCACACCTACGCCACGCTCGCCATGGACGCCGGCGCCGACCCGAAGGTGCTCAGTGACCGGATCGGCCACGCCAACACGAGCATCACCCTTCAGGTCTATGCGCACCGCTCGACGGGGCTCGATCGGCCGTTCGCAGAGAAAATGAGCCAGATCATCGCGGCCGCGGCGGAGGCGGCGGGCACCGAGTGAACAGGATGACGAGCTTCACCCCGTGGCCTGGCGCGCGGTGTGGGGCGGACGCCGGAAGACCCAAGCGACCGTGTCTCGCCAGGTGTCGCGGAGCTCCCGGTCTTGGCGCCATTCGCGCCACGTGAGCCAGATGATGAAGATGTCGAAGATGGTGAGCGCGGCAACGCCGACGCTTGGTGCCGTCAGTAGTTCATAGAGCTGGAACAGCACGAACGCGGCCAACGCCGCGATGGCCCAGGGGTAGACACGCTTGGATCCGATGAGCAGTGCGATCACTATGGCGATCTTTACGACCCCATGGAGGAAGAGGTACAGCGCGAGGAACTGGACCGTACTTCCGCTCAGATGCGACACACCGTGGCGAAGTAGGTTCGCGATGATGTCTTCTGGGTCCTCGGCAAGTTCACCCCCGGTGGCTGCGTCGACAGCGCCCTGTAGACGGGCGGTGTCGACGAACAGCAGCGCAACTCCGCCGATCAACTCCACCAGGCCGTCGATCCCCTTGAAGAGGACACCGATCAGGAAGATCAAGTCGAGGATCCGGTCTTTCATGAGCGCCTTTCGTGGGTCACCTGGCACCGGCACACCGTTCAAACGCGCTCGATATGAGGTTACGAAACCGCCCGTACAATCCGGCCAGACTCGACCTCTGGCTACCATAATGGCTACAGATCAAACAAAAAACCCCTGGTCGGAGCGGGTCGGACTTTCGTCCGAATCGCGCTGACCAGGGGTTCTGTTCGTAGCGGGGACAGGATTTGAACCTGTGACCTCTGGGTTATGAGCCCAGCGAGCTACCGAGCTGCTCCACCCCGCGTCGGCTCGAAGAACATTACGTCAAGGTTTCAGCGAAGCCAAATCAGATCGGCCCGCGGCGGGGGAGTGTGAGCAGCCTCACCGCTCAGTCCATCTCCGGGATCAGCTCGCGCGCGTCGGCGTACGTGATCCCGGTCAGCTCCAGCAGGTCGGCCGTCATCGACCGGAGCTGAGCCAGGATGACGACCGCCGAGATCGACTCGACCAGCTCGACGTGCGCGCTGGACCGGCCGACCTCGGCCAGCCGGTCGCGGGCCTTCGTCGGCAGCCGGCGGGCCTTCAGCTCGATCACCATGAACGAGACGACCTCGGCGAGCTGGTCCATCACGTCCAGATAGGGCTCCGGGCACCTTCTCGTCGCGCCAGATCGAGACGGCGCATCGGCGGGCCAGCACCCGGAGATTCCGGCTGGCATGGTCCAGCGGGTCGTACAGGTCGGCGTACGCCGTCACACTTGGCAACGCGCCGCGCCGGAACGGCGACTGTCGGACCACGGCCAGCCCCTCGGACGCGGCCGTCGAGAACCGGTTCAGCACCTCCTCGCCGCGTCGCGAGCGGGCCAGCACCGCGTCGGCGGCGTCCTGGTCGCCGGCCCGCATCGCGCGGGACGCCTCCTCCAGGGTGGCGCCCATGTCGGCGAGCACCTCGGCCGCCAGCACCCGGGGTTTGCGAAGGGGCGCACTCGGTGCGATGGTCGCCATCAGCAGGGCCAGAGCGGCACCGATCACGGCGTCCAGCCAGCGGTCGAAGGCGTACACCGTGGTCGGCGCCAACGCCACGATGATCGCGGCCTGCACCCCGGACTGGATGATCATCAGTTGCCCGGCGCCGAGCAGGGTGGCGATCGACATGGCCAGCGCGATCACCACGACCAGCTGCCAGACCCCGCTGCCGAAGATCCGCACGAACAGGTCGCCGACCCCCACTCCGACCGCCACCCCGATGGCGACCTCGACGGCCCGGCGCATCCGCTGCCCGAAGCTCACCCCGAGGGTGACGATCGCGGCCACCGGCGCGAAGAACGGCAGCTTGTGGCCGAGCACGTCCTGGGCCAGGAACCAGGCGAGTCCGGCGGTGATCGCCATCTGCCCGATGATGAACCAGCGTGATCGCCAGCGCTGGTACCGCTCCACGAGCGAGGCCCGGCCGGCCTTCGCGCCACGCTCGCTGAGGTCGTACGCCCGCAGGGTCATCCGGCGGAACGCCGGCAACGCGCCGGCGGGCTCTGCGGGAGGGTCGATGCTGCTCACCCGACCCATTCTCACGGCTGCGCTCACGACGGATGCTCCGCCGTCGTGCGGAGCTGCCCACCTCCACGCTCAGCATGAGTAACTCGCCTCGACGAGGCAGCGTTCGTCGTGTGGGCGGTGCCCTTCGACAGGCTCAAGGCGGGTTGGCGAGGCCCTCCGACGGGAGCAGGGCGCGTTCGGCGCTTGGTCCACCCGTCGCGCCCTCGAGGGAATTGGGCAGGATGGACGACATGAACTCACCGATCAGGGTCACCGTCTGGGGCGAGAACTTCCACGAGCACAGCGAACGCGACCGGGAGGGGATGGCCGAGCGCTATCCGGACGGTATGCACGGCGCGATCGCCGCCGGCCTGAGCGAGCTCCTCGGCGACACGGTCGCCGTCCGCACCGCCACCCAGGACCAGCCGGAGCACGGGCTGACCGACGAGATCTTGGACACCACCGACGTCCTCACCTGGTGGGGCCACGCGACCCACGCCGGCGTGTCGGACGAGGTCGTGGACAAGGTGCACCGGCGGGTGCTCGGCGGGATGGGGCTGCTGGTGCTGCACTCGGGCCACTTCTCGAAGATCTTCATCAAGCTGATGGGCACCACCTGCTCGCTGTCCTGGCGGAACTCCGCCGACGCCGAGCTGGTCTGGACGACGTCGCCGGCCCATCCGATCGCCGCCGGTGTGCCGCAGCCGATCGTCATCGAGCAGCAGGAGATGTACGGCGAGTTCTTCGACATCCCCGAGCCCGACGAGCTGGTGTTCGTGTCCGGCTTCAGCGGCGGCGAGGTGTTCCGGTCCGGCTGCTGCTGGCGGCGCGGCAAGGGCAAGGTCTTCTACTTCTCGCCCGGTGACCAGGAATATCCCGTCTATCACCATGCCGACATCAAGCGGGTGCTCGCCAACGCGGTGCAGTGGGCCGCGCCGGCCGCAAGCGCGGAGATCGCCGCGCCGGCGGTCCGCAACGAGCCCGCGCCCGTGCTGAACGGCCAGCTGATCACCGAGGCGGTGTCGGCATGAGCCCGTTGCGCGCGGGAGTGATCGGGCTCGGCTGGGCGGGCCAGCAGCACATGGCCGCGTACGCCGATCTGCCCGAGGTCGAGCTGGTCGGCATCGCCGGGATGGAGGCCGAGCCGCTGGCCAAGCTGGCCGGGCAGTACGACGTCGAGGTCGCGGTTCCCACCTGGCAGGAGCTGATCGAGACGGCTGCCCTCGACGTGGTCAGCATCGCCACCCCGACGTCGCTGCATGCGCCGATGGCGATCGGCGCGCTGAACGCCGGGATCCACGTGCTGTCGGAGAAGCCGATGGCCGAGACGGCTCCGGTCGCCGCCACGATGGTGGCCGCCGCCAAGGCGAACGACCGGGTGCTGGACGTCTCGTTCAACCACCGCAAGCGCGGCGATGTCCAGTCGCTGAAGACGATCATCGACGCCGGCGTGCTGGGCAAGATCTACTACGCCAAGGCCGGCTGGCTCCGCCGCGAGGGGATTCCCGGGCTCGGCACCTGGTTCACCAGGGCCGCGGCATCCGGTGGCGGCCCGCTGATGGACATCGGCGTCCACATGCTCGATATGGCGCTGTTCCTGCTCGGCGAACCGCAGGTGAAGGCGGCGACCGCGGCGACGTACGCCGAGTTCGGCCCGCGCGGCAAGGGCGGGTCGCCGTACGGCCCCAGACGGACTCAGGCCAACGCCCAGTTCGACGTCGAGGACCTGTCGACGGCGTTCCTCCGGCTCGCCGACGGCGGCACCCTGCTGCTGGAGTCGAGCTGGGCCCAGTGGATCCCGCACGACCAGTGCTACGTCACGCTGTACGGCGCGGACGGCGGGGCCAGTCTCGAGTGGGGCGGCGAACCCAAGGAGCCGTACCGCAAGCTGTCGATCTGGACCGAGATCTCCGGGGTCGCCGGCCGAGCTCAGCCCGACGCCGCCGCCGGACGGCCATCACCGCGGCTGCGTGATCGACTTCCTGGAGAAGGTCAGGTCCGGCGACTTCGCCGAGCACCGCGGTGAGATCCCGCTCTCCCGGGCCGTGGTCGTCGACGCCTGCTACGCCTCGGCCCAGGCCGGTACGGAGGTCGCCGTCGGTCCCGCGCCGGTCGCATGACGCTGGACGCCGACGACCTCCGGCACCTCCGACGCTGTGTCGAGCTGGCCAGGGAGGCGCTCGAGGCCGGGGACGAGCCGTTCGGGTCGGTCCTGGTCGACGGCGACGGCGTGGTCCGGCACGAGGACCGGAACCGGACCTCAGGTGGTGACCAGACTCGGCATCCTGAGTTCGAGCTGGCTCGCTGGGCGGCAACGGCGCTGACCCCGTCGGAGCGGGCGCGGGCCAGCGTCTACACCTCCGGCGAGCACTGTCCGATGTGCTCGGCGGCCCACGCCTGGGTCGGCCTGGCCCGGATCGTCTACGCCGTCTCCACCGAGCAGTACGTCGGCTGGCGCGCGGAGTTCGGACTCACCGAGCCGTCGCCGGTGAGTCCGCTGCCGGTCCAGGCGATCGCCCCGGGGGTGGTCGTCGACGGCCCGGCGCCGGAGCTGGCGGACGAGGTCCGTGAGCTGCACCGGAGGAACCTCACCAGGGACACCTGACTCATCCAGCCCGCATCCTTGGATCCTCGGTGATGTCTTGGATCCCCTGCAAAGGATCCGAGGTCGAACCGGGGATCCAAGGATCAGCGGGACTGGTCGGCCGAGTCACTCTCTTCACATTCGTCACAATTTTTTCGTCAGACCTCTGGCGTGTCGCATTGACATGCGGCAGGGTTTCGATCGTTCCCCGGATGATCGGACCGACGATGCCGCTGACGACACGCCTGGCCACGCGCCGACGACGAGGCCCCAAGCTGCTCTCCACCGGCGTGCTGAGCGCAGGGCTGCTCCTCTCCGCCACGCTGCTGCCCGTGCTGCCCGCCGCCGCCGACAGCGCGGTCGCGCCCAGTTCCGGCACCGTCACGGTGCGCGGCTCAGGCTTCGGGCACGGTTGGGGAATGAGCCAGTACGGCGCCTACGGCGCGGCGGTCAGGGGCAAGAACTGGCAGCAGATCCTGTCCTTCTACTACCCGGGCACCACCCGCAGCACACTGTCGCAGCGCAGCATCCGGGTCTGGCTCACCGCCGACTCCGACAGCGATCTGCGGCTCGCCCCGGCGGCCGGTCTTCAGATCAGTTCAGGCGGCCGGACGGTCGCGCTGCCCACCGGATCGACGTACCGGGCCTGGCGGATCACCCGCTCCGGCAGCGGCTTCCGGCTGCAGTATCTAGCCACCGACGGATCGTGGAAGACCCGGTCCACCGGGTTGGGTACCGCTACCTGGACCGCTGCCGCGTCGTCGGGCAAGCTGACGGTGATCATGCCGAGCGGATCCCGGCGGTCCTACCGCGGGACGTTGTCGTTGATCAGATACGGCTCGCGGGCGCGAACCGTGAACACCGTCTCGATGGAGAACTACGTCCGATCGGTGGTCCCCTCGGAGATGCCGACCTCGTGGGCGATGGAGGCGGTGAAGGCGCAGGCGGTGGCGGCGAGGACGTACGCCGCGAAGTTGCGGGCCCGCTCGACCGCCAGCGGCTACGACATCTGCGACACCACAGACTGCCAGGTCTACAGCGGGTCGGGCCGGGAGACCACTCGAGGCAACGCGGCGGCCGCCGCGACCGCGAACGTGATCTTGACCTACCGCGGTGCGATCGCGCTGACCCAGTTCGCACCCTCCGACGGCGGCGCGACGGCACGCGGCGACTATCCCTATCTCGCGGCGCATTCCGACCCGTACGACGGAGTGATCAGCTCGCAGGCGTGGACGAAGTCGATCAGCGCGTCCGCGATCGGGCGGCGGTGGTCGGTCGGCACGGTCCGTGCGGTCCAGATCCTGACCCGGGACGGCTCCGGCGCGTGGGGCGGCCGGGTCGGCACGATGAAGATCATCGGCAGCTCGCGGAGCGTGACCATCACCGGCGGCTCGTTCCAGTCCGCCTTCGGGCTGCGTTCGCGGCTGTTCACGGTCGGCGGTTCGGCGGCGCCGGTCACCATGCCGAGCAGCCGGTATGCAGCGTTCCCACGGACGTACCATGCGGGCCGCGCAGCGGAGTTGTTGATCATCGCGGCGGACGGGACGCTGCGCAGCTATCCGGTCGGCACGTCGGGGCTGGGCTCGGCGAAGACGCTCGGCCACGGTTTCGCCCAGACCAGCGTGGCCAACGCCGGCGACTGGAACGGCGACGGCCACCAGGACGTGGTCGGCCGGTCATCGGGCCGGCTGTCGCTGTTCCGGTCGACCGGCAGCGGTCTGTCGGCCGGGGTCGATCTGGGCGCGGCGAGTGATCATCGAATCGTGACCGGAGTCGGCGACCTGACCCGGGACGGCCGACCCGACCTGGTCGTGGTGACCACCTCGAACGCGGTCTGGCTGCTGCCCAGCGACGGCCGGACCGGGCGGCAGCGCTCGATCAAGCTGGCCACCGGCTGGAAGCACCAGGACCTGGTCCGCGGGATCGGCGATCTGACCGGTGACAAGGTGCCGGACCTGGTCGCGCGGTCCGGCGACCGGCTCTACCTGTACGCCGGCACGAAGAACGGCATCAAGGCCGGCCGCTCGCTCGGCACTGGCTGGGCGAAGTACGCCTCGATCACCTCGGTCGGCGACCTGAACTCCGACGGGCGGGCCGACCTGATTGCCCGGACCTCCGGCGGATCGCTGGTCCTCTTCTTGGGCACGAAGTCGGGGCTCCTCTCCTCCGGCAGGACGATTGCCACCGGCTTCAAGGGCACTCGCTTCGCGACCTGATCGCTGCGCCTGGTCCGGGCCGGCGAGGCAGTCCCGTCCGGTCCGGCGGTCGTCCCACCGCTTCGGAAACTGTCGACTTGGGACAGCCGTCGCCGGCGTGTCGCTGTCGCAAGTCGACAGTTTCCGGAAAGGGAGGGGGAAGGCTGGGAGGATGTGGGGATGATCGAGGGGTTCGCGATCGGGCACCGCACGGCGGACGGCGACGGCTGGCTGACCGGTACGACGGTGGTGCTGGCTACCGAGGGTGCGGTCGGCGGGGTGGACGTCCGCGGCGGAGCGCCGGGCACCCGGGAGACCGATCTGCTCGATCCGACCGCGATGGTCGACCGGGTCGACGCGGTGATGCTGACCGGTGGCAGCGCCTTCGGGCTCGCGGCCGCCGACGGCGTGATGGCCGGACTCGAGCAGCACGGACGGGGCTGGCCGGCGAGCCAGGACGTCGCCGTGCCGATCGTCCCCGGGGCGGTGATCTTCGACCTCGGCCGGGGTGGCGATCCGACCCATCGGCCCGACGCGAGCTTCGGCCGGGCGGCGCTGGACGCGGCCTACGCCGCATACGCGACCGCTCAGCCCGGAACCGACCCGGAGCGGGTCCGTACTGGGGCCGAGGCCGGCGGCACCGACTCCGACCCTGACCGGGGCTGCGTGGGCGCCGGCACCGGAGCGGTCTGCGGTGGCCTGAAGGGCGGTTTCGGCTATGCCGAACGCGATCTGGGTGCGTTATCGGTAGCAGCCGCGGTGACCGTCAATGCGCTCGGCTCGCCCGTCGACCCCGTCACCGGGCGGCTGCTCGGCGATCTGACGGGCCGGCTGGCCGCCCCGACCGCGGATGAGCTCGCGGCCCTGACCGAGGCCGCCCGGCGCAACGGCCCCACGCTCAACACCACGATCGGGGTGGTGCTCACCGATGCGACCCTGTCCAAGGCGCAGGCCACCCGACTTGCCGCCATCGCCCACGACGGGATGGCCAGGGCGATCCGGCCGTTGCACACCATGTTCGACGGCGACGCGGTGTTCGCGCTGGCGTCGGGCCGCAGACCGCTGGAGGACCCGTACGGCGGCCTGCTCGCGTACAACGCCCTGCTGGTCGCCGCCGCCGACGTGTTCACCGAGGCGTGTGTGGATGCGCTGCTTGCGGCGAGGACCCGCGGGCCGTGGCCGGCGTACCTCGATCTGGTGCCGTCCGCCCGGCCGTGAGATATCCGGACGCGGCTCGCCCGGTGCTTCCTAGACTGGGCCTGCCGAGACCGACTGTCGACGACGAGGAACTATGAAGGCCCTGCTGCTCGAGAACATCCATCCCGAGGCCGAACGCCTGCTCACCGAGCGGGGGATCGAGCTGATCACCGCCAAGGGGGCGCTCGACGAGGACGAGCTGATCGACGCGTTGGCCGGAGTCCAGCTGCTCGGTATCCGGTCCAAGACCCAGGTCACCCGCGAGGTGCTCGCCGCCGCGCCCGACCTCGTCGCGATCGGCGCGTTCTGCATCGGGACCAACCAGATCGACCTGCTGGCCGCTGCCGAGCACGGGGTCGTCGTCTTCAACGCGCCGTTCTCCAACACCCGCAGCGTGGTCGAGCTGGCGATCGCCGAGATCATCTCGATGGCCCGGCATCTCACCGACAAGAATGCCGACCTGCACCGCGGCGTCTGGGACAAGTCCGCCAAGGGCGCGCACGAGGTCCGCGGCCGGACGCTCGGCATCGTCGGCTACGGCAACATCGGCAGCCAGCTGTCGGTGGTCGCCGAGGCACTCGGCATGCGGGTCTACTTCTACGACATCGCCGACAAGCTGGCGCTCGGCAACGCGCAGCGCTGTGACTCGCTGGAAGACCTACTGGGCAAGGCGGAGACGATCTCGCTGCATGTCGACGGCCGGGCCGGGAACGCTGGCTTGTTCGGGGCCGAGCAGTTCGCCCAGATGAGGCCCCGCAGCCTGTTCCTCAACCTGTGCCGCGGCTTCGTCGTCGACCACGGCTCACTGCGGGACAGCCTGGTATCCGGCCACATCGCGGGTGCCGCGGTGGATGTGTTCCCCGAGGAGCCGAAGGCGGGCGGTGACCCGTTCGTCTCCAGCCTGCAAGGGCTGTCGAACGTCATCCTCACTCCCCACATCGGCGGTTCCACCCAGGAGGCGCAGGAGGACATCGGTCGCTTCGTGGCCGGCAAGCTGCGCGACTTCGTCGCTGGTGGGACCACCACGATGTCGGTGAACCTGCCACAGGTGCAGGCGACCGAGACCGCGCCGGGTCGCTGCCGGATCCTGCACGTGCACCGCAACGTGCCGGGGGTGCTGGCCACCGTGAACGGGGTGCTGGCCGACTCGAAGGTGAACATCGAGGGCCAGACGCTGTCCACCCGCGGCGAGCTGGGTTACGTGGTGACCGACATCGCCGGTCCGCTGCCGGCCGAACTGATCAGCAAGCTGGAGAGCCTGGACGAGACGGTCCGGCTGCGCATCATCGCATAATTCGTTCGCACGCACCCGGCTTCGAGCCAGGTCAGGACTTCTTCCGTCCGACGATCCTGGTGATCACCCAGGTGAGCACGGTGACCGCGACCAGCACCCAGCCGTAGCGCTTGAGCACCGACGGTACGACGGTGGTCAGCACGTTCAGGGTCGGCTCGTCCTGCGGATACGGAGTGCCGTACTGCGGCGCGCCCGACGGCCCGGACGCGCCGGACACAGCGGCGGCGGGCACGGCGCCGACGGACGTACGCGGTGGGCGGTGCCGGCCGATCGTGCCGGTCGAGTCTGTCCCGGCAGCGGCGGCAGGTTGTGCGGTGGCCGCCGTGGCGTCCGAGGCGGCCGGCTCCGGATGCTTCGGCTCCGGGCCCATGGTCGGCGGCAGTGTCGGCGCCGGTGGCACCCAGCCGGGTCGACCGATGCCTGAATCGAAGCCGTCCTGGACCCGGTCGACGAAGGTCAGCAGAAGCTTGTTACTGACGTCCTCGACCACCCCGCGGCCGAGCTGTGCGGGCCGGCCGCTGATCCCGAGATCGGTCTTGATCTCGAGGTCGGTGAGCCGGCCGTTCTCCCACATCTGGACGTACACCTTGGCCAGCACGCCGCTGCCGCCGCGCAGGTCCGAGCCGCGCGCCTCGACGACGGCCTTGTGCTGGCTCTCGTCGCGCTCCAGGAACGTGCCGGCGCCCTTGTAGTTCAGCGTCGGCCCGAACTTGATCTTGACCGAGCCGGTGAAGTCGTCGCCGTCGAGGCTGTCGATCGACGCGCCCGGAAAGCAGGGGGCGAGCCGATCGAGATGGTTGAGGGCATACCAGGCTTCGTCGATCGGCGCCTGCACGCTGAACCGGTGTACGAGATCCATTGGGCCATCTTGTCAGAGACCCGTGGGCTCTTCACCGGCCAATCGGTTCAACAAATCGTCGTGCAGCCGGCCGTTGCTGGCGTACGCGCCCGCGCCGTTCGGACCCGGCACTCCGGCCAGGTCGGTGAACGATCCGCCGGCCTCGGTGACCACGATCGAGCAGGCCGCCATGTCGTGCAGTGCGAGCTCCGGTTCGCAGGCCAGATCGACCGCGCCCTCGGCCAGCAGGACGTAGGACCAGAAGTCGCCGTACGCCCGGGTCCGCCAGCAGGTCCGCAGCAGGTCGACGAACGGCTGGCCGAGACCGGCCTCGACCCAGCCGCCGATCGAGGAGTAGCTGAGCGAGGCGTCCTCGATCTCGGCGACGTCGGAGACCCGGCACGGCGACGCCGACATGAGCGACTTGCCGACGTACGCTCCGGAGCCGAGGCTGGCCCACCAACGCCGGCCCAGCGCCGGCGCGCTGACCACCCCGACCGCCACCTCGTCGTTGATCATCAGGGCGATCAGGGTCGCCCAGACCGGCACGCCACGGACGAAGTTCTTGGTGCCGTCGATCGGGTCGATCACCCAGCGCCGCGGGCCCCAACCGGTGTCGGCCATCTCCTCACCGTGGACCGCGTCCCGCGGCCGGGCTCGGCCGAGGGTCCGCCGGATCACCTCCTCGACCGCGGTGTCGGCGTCGGTGACCGGGGTCAGGTCGGGCTTGGCGGTGACGTGCAGGTCCAGCGCCTTGAACCGGCTCATGGTGATCGAGTCGGCGTCGTCGGCGAGTAGGTGGGCGAGTCGCAGATCGTCGTTCAGGTTGCGGAACGCCGCGTCGTCGCGGCCCAGACGCCGCTGCTGATCTCGACTCTGCTGATCTCGGCCGGCGGTGGACATGGCGCCCACGCTACTGGCCGGAGCTGATCATCCGGCGGAACGACGCCACCCGCACGGGGCTCAGCTCGCCGCGCGCGACCGCCGCGTCGAGCCCGCACTCGGGCTCGCCGTCGGCGTGCGTACAGCCGCGGGAGCACTCGGCGGTGAACTCGGCCAGGTCGGAGAAGGCGGCGATGATCCGGGCCGGTGTGACGTGGCTGAGGCCGAAGGACCGGACACCGGGGGTGTCGATCACCCAGCCCGCGCGGTCCGGCAGTTCCAGGGCGATCGCCGAGGACGAGGTGTGCCGGCCACGACCGGTCACGTCGTTGACCATCCCGATGGCTCGCAGTGCGCCCGGGATCAGGGCGTTGACCAGCGTCGACTTGCCGACGCCCGAGTGCCCGACGAAGACGGTGCGGTGATCAGCCAGCGCCGCGCGGAACGGGTCCAGATCCGAGCCCGGAGAGGTGACGAACACCTCCACGTCCAAGGGCTCGTACGCGGCCCGCAGCTCGTCCGGCGACGCGAGGTCGGCCTTGGTGAGGCAGAGCAGCGGCGTGATGCCGGCGTCGAAGCCGGCGACCAGGATGCGGTCGATCATTCCGGTCCGTGGCGGTGGGTCGGCCAGCGCGGTGACGATCACCAGCTGGTCGGCATTGGCCACGATCGGCCGCTCGTACGGGTCGTCGTCGTCCGCGGTGCGGCGCAGCACCGTGGCCCGTTCCTCGACCTCGACGATCCGGGCCAGCGTGCCCTCGTCGCCGGAGGTGTCGCCGACGACCCGGACCCGGTCGCCGACGATCACGCCCGTGCGACCCAGCTGACGCGCCTTGGTCGCGGTCACCGCCCGGCCGTCGATCAGGGTCTGGAACCGGCCCCGGTCGACGGTGATCACCATCCCGATGACGGCGTCGGTGTAGTCGGGCCGGTCCTTGGTCCGTGGCCGCGTCCGTCGGCGCGGGCGCTCGAAGGCCTCGTGCTCGTCGGTCCGCAGCCCCGGCTCCCAGCTCACGAGCCGTGACTCATGAGCTGGAGTCGTCCTCGACATAGCGTCCGGCTGCCCGCTCGGCCTCCACCGAGTCGTCGAGCATCCGCTGCCAGCGCGCCACGAAGTCCGGCATCGTCTTCGCGACGCAAGCCACGTCGTCCAGGGTGATCGAGTCCACCACCAGCCCGAGCAGCGCGCCGGCGTGCACCATCCGATGGTCGGCGTACGTCGGCCAGTCGATCCCGGCCAGCACGTGCGGGTGGATCACCAGCCCGTCGTGGGTCTGTCGGACGCGCGCGCCGAGCGAGTCCAGATTGGACTCCAGGGCCGCCAGCCGGTCCGTCTCGTGGCCGCGGACGTGCGCCACGCCGTGGATGTGGCTGGACGTCAACGCGAGGGCGGCCAGCGCGGCGACGACCGGCGTCAGCTCGCTGGCGTCATTGAGCCAGACGTCAACGCCGTGCAGCTCGCGGCGACCGCGGACCACCAACGCGTCGCCGTCGAAGCTCACCTGGCCGTTGAACTTCTCCAGCACGCCGCGGAGCTGCGGCGCCGGCTGGTCGGTGTGCGCCGGCCAGTGCGGCACCGTCACCCGGCCGCCGGTCAGCAGCGCGGCGGCCAGGAACGGCGCGGCGTTCGCCACGTCCGGCTCGACCGCGACGTCCCGGGGCTCGATCTCGCCCGGGGAGATGACCCAGCGGTTCGGCGTGCTGTCGTCGATCCGGACCCCGCGCCGGCGGAGCATCGACACCGTCATCGCGATGTGTCCGGCCGACGGCAGCGTTCCGCCCTCGTGCCGCAGGTCCAGGCCGTCGGCCAGTCGGGCGCCGACCAGCAGCAGTCCGGAGACGAGCTGGCTGGACGCCGACGCATCGATGGTCACCGCGCCGCCGCGCGAGCCCGGGATCGCCGGTGATCGTGAACGGCAACCGGTCGGAGTCGCCTCGCCCATTGCCTCGACCGGGGCGCCGAGCGCGGACAGCGCGCCGAGCAGCGGCGCCATCGGTCGGCCGTACGCCTGCTGGTCGCCGTCGAAGCGACACCTCGCCGTCGGCCAGCGCGGCGATCGGCGGCACGAATCGCATCACCGTGCCGGCCAGCCCGCAGTCGATGGTGCCGCCGGCGGAGAACCGCTCGGGCGGCGTGACCAGCCAGCTGTCGCGCTGCTGCTCGATCGTCACCCCGAGGGCGCGCAGCGCGTCACGCATCAGGGTGGTGTCGCGGGCCTCCAGCCCGCCGGTGATCGCCGACGGGCCGCTGGACAGCGCAGCCAGCACCAGGGCTCGGTTGGTCTCCGACTTCGAGCCGGGGATGGTGACGGTCGCATTGACCGGAACCGGCGCTTGCGGCGCGATCCATTGTTGAGGAGCCTCGGGCACGACCGCGAGTCTACGAGCCGGTGCTCAGCAGTACGGCAGGGCGCGGACGACGTACCCGCGGAGGTGCAGATTGGCGATGATCACCGGCAGGGCCTGGACGGTCTCGGACCGGTCGCCGCCGCCGTCGTGCATCAGCACGATGCTGCCGGCCCGGACACCCTGTCCCGAGGCGCGCTGGGTGATCACGCCGGCGCCGGGTCGCGACCAGTCCACCGTGTCGACGGTCCAGAGCACCTGACGGGCGCCGATCCGCGCGATCGCCGCGCGGACCGCGGCGTCGGTGGCTCCGTAGGGCGGACGTACGCAGCGGGCGGCGGGGCCGTTCGCGAGCTCCCAGGTCAGCCGCTGCGCGGTCAGCTTGGTCAGGTCCGGGTGATCGTAGGTGTGATTGCCGACCCGGCTGCCCTGCGCCCGGACTGCGCTCACCAGGGACGGGTACGCCCGCACGTGATTGCCCATCTCGAAGAACGTCGCGGTCGAGTGGGTCCGGGTCAGAATGTTCAGGACCTGCTGGGTGTACGGCCCCGGGCCGTCGTCGAAGGTCAGGTAGACGACGCCCCGCGAGCCGGGTCGATAGGTCTTCGCCGGCTTGATCACCTTCGGCGTGTCGGCGTCGGACGGCCGCGTGGTCGGCGAGGGCACCCGGCTCGCCGACGTATCGGGCGATGCCGAGCCCGTGGGCTGGGACGACCCGCTCGTCGGACTGGCCGACGGCGCGTTCGGTGCCGGGGGTGGCGGACGGTCCCAACGGACTCGGCCGACGGTGCGGACCCTGTTTCGGCTTCGCGTGGGACGCGGTGGCGGACGGCGCGGGGATGGCTCCGAGTGTCTGCGGGGCGTTCTCCGGGGAGGCGGTGAAGATCACGCTGACCACGATCAGCGCGACGGCGGCCAACGCGAGGCGCCACGGCGAGCTGGCGACTTCTCACGGCGTACGCCACCGTGGCGCGGCGCCGGCTCGCCAGCCGGCCGCTGTCCGGTGGAGTGGTCCGCACCGGGAGAGGCTACCTAGCGCCGTCAACCTGCCCGGCCCGCAACGCGGACCGTGACCGAACTCGATGACTGCTCGTCACCGAGTCGTCATCGAACGCGCCCGACCCGTCGTCTCAGTTGTCGCCCAAGGTGATGTTCGAGGCGACGTCGGACGCGGCCTTCTGCACCTTCTGCACGGTCTGCTGAGTGCTCTTGGACACCTCGGCGGCCTTCTTGCTCGCGGCCTTCTGCAGCTCGGCCGCCTTCTTACCAGCGTCGTCGGCGATGTTGCCGACCGCCTTGCCGGCCTGCTTCTGGGTCTTCGCGAACTGCTTCTGGGCGTCCTTCGCCGCGTGCTTGGCGTCTTTGATCACGGGCTTCGCCGCCCGCTGAGCAGCCTTCCGTGCCTCCTCCGCCTGCCGGGCGGCCTGCTTCCGGGCGCGCCGCGACTGGGTGACCACCGCACCGGCGAGCATCGCGCCCTCGGCCAGCGCCGCGTTGGTGATCGAACTGGTCTGCTTGGCGACCTTGCGGCCGGCCTTCTTGGTGTCCTTGGCGAGCGATTCGCCGCCCTTCTGGGCCCGCCAGGCGAGGCTGGGCTTGCCCTCGGTGTCGACGGAGGCGAGGATCACGCCGCCGAGCAGGCTCGCGTTCTTCAGGAAGTGCGCCCGGTCGTCGGCCCGCTTCTCGGGGTCGTCCCGGCTCCAGAACGGATACTTGGCGATCGTGCTCGGGATCAACGTGCCGGCCAGCAGCAGTGCGCCGAACCGCCGCCCGAAACCGGTCGCCAGGGCGACCCCGCCCAGCACCTCCGCCGCGCCGTTGATCCGGACCAGGGTCTTGGCGTCGGTCGGAACGAAGCCGGCGACCTGCTCGGGGGCGTACTCCTTGACCAGCGGGACCACCTTGTCGGCCAGCGGTTCCGCGGCCGGGACCAAGGGGGTCGGGTTCTGGATCGACTTGATCCCGGAGGCGATGAAGTACGACGCGAGAAGCGTACGACCGGCTGCGCGGATGATGCTCATGGCACCATTCCTACCCTGTTGCCGGCCCGTGCCAAACGTCAGGTCTGGCTGTGTCGAGATGGCAAGTACCGTGTCCCGCGTGTGTGGTCGTTTTGCCCTGAGCGCGGACCCCGACGAGCTGGTCCGGGAGTACGACATCGACGACCTGTTTCCCGGCCTGCCGGGCCCGGACTACAACGTGGCGCCGACCGTCGCCGTGTCGGCTGTGCTGGAGCGGACCGTCAAGGACACCGGCGAGGTACGTCGGCGGCTGGCCCCGCTGGTCTGGGGGCTGGTGCCCGTCCTGGTCCAAGCAGCCGACCGGCGGTGCCCGGATGATCAACGCGCGGGTGGAGAGCGTGGCCGAGAAGCCCGCCTTCCGGCGGGCCTTCAGCCTGCGCCGCTGCATCCTGCCCGCCGACGGCTTCTACGAGTGGTACCAGCCGGAGGGTCACCGGCACGGCCAGTTCCTCGAAGGCCAAGAAGCAGCCCTTCTTCATCCATCGCAGCCGACGGCGGGCGGCTGGCGATGGCCGGCATCTACGAGATCTGGCGTGACTCGGCGAAGGACCGCGACGACGAGATCGGCCTGGCTGCGGACCTGCTCGGTGATCACCACCCAGGCGACCGACGCGGCCGGTCACGTCCACGACCGGATGCCGATGGTGATCCGCCGGGAGGCGATCGATCGCTGGCTGGACCCGGGACTCACCGACTCTGCCGCTGCACTGGACCTGCTCGGGGTGACCGAGGCCGACCAGCTGGAGGCGTATGCCGTCTCGATGGCCGTCGGCAACGTCGAAGAACAACGATCCCGTCGCTGCTCGAGCCGCTGCCCGTCGACTCCGACGACGAGCCCGAGACGCTGATCTGAGCCCGAGACGGTGGCCATGGAGAACCGGACCGGCGTGCTGGAGGTGCCGACACCGATCGGACCCGGTCGCTGGCATATCGACGCAGCCGAATCGCCGCGTGCGACCCTGCTGCTCGGCCACGGCGCCGGCGGCGGAGTGACCGCGATGGATCTCGACCTGCTGGCCCGAAAACTGCCGGATTCCGGGATCACCGTGATGCGGTACGAGCAGCCGTGGCGGGTGGCCGGTCGCAAGGTCGCGACCCCGCCGCCGCAGCTCGACATCGGCTGGCGCGGCGGGGTGGACGCGCTCGCTGCGGCCGGGCTGCTGACCGACGCGCTGTATTTCGGCGGCCGCAGCGCCGGGGCCAGGGTCGCCTGCAGGACCGCGCCGGACTACCCGGTCGCCGGTGTCGTCTGCCTGGCCTTCCCGCTGCACCTGCCCGGCCGGCCGGAGAAGTCGCGAGCGGCGGAGCTGCTGACCCCGAACGTCCCACGGCTGGTGCTGCAGGGCAGCCGCGACACCTTCGGGACGCCGGACGAGGTCCGGGCGGCCGCCGGGGTCGACCCCGGCGTGCGACTCGTCGAGCTGCCGGGCGCCGACCACAGCTATCGGACGCCGAAGGCGGCCGAGTTCACCCCCGCCGACCTCCGCGGCCGCCTGCTGGACGCCGTCCTCACGTTCATCACCGCTTCAGCGGCCGACATCTGACCGTCATCGGCCCGGATCGGCCACTGACGTTTCACTGGCGATTCGGCCGACATCGGTCGGGTATCGGCCACGGAAACTGTCGGTGCGGCGTGCCAGGGTCCAGCCATGGTGACTGCCGACGATGTCCGCTGGCTGGCGCTGTCGCTGCCGCGGACCACCGAGCACCTGGTGTACGGCCGGTGGAAGTTCCGAGTCCGCTCGATCGTCTACGTGTCGCTGTCCGAGGACGAGTCGAGCATGGGGTGCGGCTTCCCCAAGGAGGAACGGGCCGACGCGGTCGCGGCCGAGCCGAGCAAGTTCTCCATGCCATCCATCGCTGATCAGCGGTTCGGCTGGATCCACGTCCGGCTGGCGGCGCTCGAGCGGGACGAGCTGGTCGAGCTGATCGTCGACGCCTGGCGGTATGTGGTGCCGAAGTTCGTGGTCCGGGATCATCTCGGCGACCCGGTCGACCTGGATCGGGCCGTCGCAGCGGCGGATCGGCGGGCCCGGGGGAGTGCGGCTGCCCCGGAATAACCGACGTGGCCGGGCGTTGCACTTCCCATGACGATGCTCACCCGCGAGGCGCCGGCCTACCCGCCGGTACGCTCGTACCTGATGAGCATCCCGACTCCGACGGACCCGAGCGCTGAACCGACAGCTGGCCCGGTCATCGACCTGGCCACCGAGACCGAACAAGACCGCACTGCGCGCTTCGAGGCCGATGCGCTCGGCTTCCTCGACCAGCTGTATGCGGCCGCGCTCCGGATGACCCGGAACCCGGCGGACGCCGAGGACGTGGTCCAGGAGACCTACGCGAAGGCGTACGCGTCGTTCCACCAGTTCACGCCCGGCACGAATCTCAAGGCGTGGCTCTACCGGATCCTGACCAATACCTACATCAACAGTTACCGGAAGCGGCAGCGCGAGCCGCAGATCTCCGACTCCGAGAACGTCGAGGACTGGCAGATCGCCCGCGCCGGGTCGCACACCTCGGCCGGGCTGAAGTCAGCCGAAACCGTCGCACTGGAGAACCTGCCGGACTCCGATGTCAAGGACGCGCTGCAGGCGCTGGCGCCGGACTTCCGGCTGGCGGTGTATCTGGCCGACGTCGAAGGCTTCTCCTACAAGGAGATCGCCGAGATCATGGGTACGCCGATCGGCACAGTGATGTCCCGGCTCAACCGCGGTCGGACCCAGTTGCGCAAGCTGCTGAACGACTACGCGGACGAGCGCGGACTGCTGCGCCGTCGGGAGGGGAGTCGAGCATGACCGGGCCGGAGCACGACCGAGGACGACTGTGCCAAGGTGCTCAAGCAGATGTACCAGTTCCTGGACCACGAGCTGGACACTGCTGACGGAGATGCCATCCGCGAGCACCTGGCCGCGTGCGAGCCGTGCCTGGACCAGTTCGACATCGAGCAGGCCGTCAAGGCGCTGGTTCATCGGTGCTGCGGCAACGATCGGGCACCGGAGACGCTGCGGGCCAAGGTGATGCTGCAGATGACCACAGTGACCAGAACCACCATCATTCGCTGAGCAGACGACGAACCCCCGGTGACCGAGTCGGTCGCCGAGGGTTTCGTACGCCTGCGAGCGCGATACCTACGCGTTCGGGCGCTTGCCGTGGTTCGCGCCCTTCTTGCGCCGCGCCCGCCTCTTCCGTCCACCCTTGGCCATCTGTTTCTCCAGTTCGCTCGCGCGGATCGAGGCTCGCGAACGGTGCGGTCCGCGAGTCCGCCCAATTGTGCCACGTTCAATGGATGGGCTGGGATTCGTCGACCACCTGATCGATGCCCCGGTCGCCGACGTCGGCGAAGTAGTCCGACTGCACGGTGATGTCGGTGCCGTTGCTGACCTTCAGGGCTCGGAAGATCAGGGTCGCGACGGCGGCGACGACCATGTTCAGCAGCCAGAGCGGTCAGTCCGATGTAGCCGGCCGTCCCGAGCGCCGGTACGACGGCGAGCGAGTTGCCGAAGTGCCGAGCGGTGCAGGCCGTGCAGCCGCCGTACGCGATGATCGTTCCGTACGCCATCCCGACCGCCCAGCCGAGCAGCAGCGCCCAGCGGTGGAACCACCGGGTGAACAGCCCGAAGACGATCGCGGGCAGCGTCTGGAGGATCCACACCCCGCCGAGCAGCTGGAAGTTCAGCGCGTTCTGCCGGTCCAGGAACAGACGAACAGCAGCGCGCCGAACTTGGTGATCAGCGAGACGATCTTGGAGACCTTCGCCTCCTGCGCGTCGGTCGCGTCCGGCTTCAGATATGCCTTGTAGATGTTCCGGGTGAACAGGTTCGCCGCCGCGATCGACATGATCGCCGCCGGCACCAGTGCGCCGATCGCGATCGCCGCGAACGCGACGCCGGTGAACCAGCCGGGGAAGGAGTCCCGGAACAGCTGTGGGATGACCAGCTGCGGATTGACTGTGCCGTCCAGGCCGATCGGCTTCGTACCGGCCTTGATCGCGACATAGCCGAGCAGGGCGAGCAGACCCAGCAGCAACGAGTACGCCGGCAGGATCGCCGCGTTCCGCCGGCCGGTGCGGCGGTCCTTCGACGACAGCGTCGCCGTGACACAGTGCGGATACATGAACAGCGCGAGGGCCGAGCCGAGCGCCAGCGACGCGTACGCCCAATACAGCGCCGGGCCCGGGATGAACACCCCGGTCGGCAGCGCCGGGTTGGCCGCCGACGGCGCGGCCATCTTGGCCTGCGCGGCGTCGAAGATGCCGCCCCAGCCACCGAGCTTCAGCGGGAAGTAGATCACCGCGACGATGATCACCAGGTAGATCAGGGTGTCCTTCGACGAACGCGATCATGGCCGGCGCACGCAGCCCGGACGAGTAGGTGTACGCGGCCAGCACCGCGAACGCGATGAACAGCGGAAGGTCGCGGGCCAGTGCGCTGTTGCCGCCGATCCCGAGCACCTCCAGCACCGCCTGGATGCCGACCAGCTGCAGCGCGATGTACGGCATCGTCGCCAGGATCCCGGTCAGCGCGACGGCGAGACTCAGACTCTTCGTGCCGTAGCGACCCTGCACGATGTCGGCGGTCGTCACATAGCCGTGCCGATGGGCGACCGACCACATCCGGCCGAGGAAGAAGAAGATGATCGGATAGAGAACGATCGTGTACGGCACCGCGAAGAATCCCGACACCGCGCCGGTAGCCCACATCGCCGCCGGCACGGCGATGAAGGTGTAGGCGGTGTAGAGGTCGCCGCCGAGCAGGAACCAGGTGACCACCGTGCCGAAGCTCTTGCCGCCCAGCCCCCACTCGTGCAGAGACTGCAGGTCCTTCGGCTGGCGCCACCGGGCGGCCATGAAGCCGACCACGGTGACCGCGGCGAACAGCACGATGAGGACGATCAGCGCGGACCACTCGATCCCCGTCGACAGTGGCATCATGACCGATCCACCTTCTCGCCGGGGTTGCCGGTCGCATCCGGATGATCACGCCGGAACCGGTCCCGCTCCCGTTTCAGCAGCAGGTAGCAGATGACGCAGATACCGGCGGCGATGAACACCCAGAGCAGCTGGTACCAGTAGAAGAACGGGAAGCCGAACAGCCGCGGCTCCGCCGACGCGTATGTCGACACCAGCAGCGGAACGACGATGCCGACCAGCAGGATCACCCCGACGGCGATCCTGGTCGGGGTCGGCCGCCAGCGCGGGTCGCCCCCGTCGGCGTGCTCTGGGGTGGTGCTCATCCGACCTCCTGGCCAACTATTCGGAACTCAGTGACGCGGATCACTCCTGTTTGCGCACGCTACTGCAATGGACTTGTGAGGACGAGGCTCCGGGAGTGCGCGTGTCGCGGAGCTGTCGGCCGCCGCCGACGTCGAGCGCGGGCGCTGAATCGGGCAGCAGTGAATCGTGCCGGGCCGAATAGGGTTCTCCCCATGCCCACGATGTCGGAGATCGTCGCCGAGCACACCGAGCTCGCCGAGTCGGAGTACGCGCTGGCTCAAGCTGCTGGTCTCCGACTGGCAGCTGATCGCCGACCTGTCCTTCTCCGACCTCGTGCTCTGGGTGCCCGACCGCGACGAGAACGTCTACTGGGCAGCTGCCCAGATCCGGCCGACCACCGGGCCGACCTGCCTGGTCGACGACGTGGTCGGCGACCTGATCGCCTACGCACCCGAGCACCTGGTCTCCGATGCCTTCGTGAGCGGCAGGATCACCCAGACCAGCGAGGGCAAGCTTCAGGCCGGCATCCCGGTTGCGGTGCACGCCGTCCCGGTGCCTTATCGCGGCCGGGTGATCGCGGTCCTCGAGCAGCACACCAGCCAACTCGGGGTGCGGATGCCGAGCCAGCTGGAGAAGGCATACCTGGAGACCGCCGCCCAGCTGGCCGGGATGATCACGATGGAGCAGTTCCCGGTGCCGTGCGACGCAACCAACCAGATGCTCGGACCGCGGGTCGGCGACGGCTTCATCCGGCTGGACGCCGACGGCGACGTCGTCTACGCCAGTCCGAACGCGCTCAGCGCGTACCGGCGGATCGGGCTGATCGGCGATCTCGTCGACGAGCACCTGGCATCGCTGTCGGCCGGTCTGATCCCGCCCTCGGATGTGCCGGTGGACGACTCGGTGCAGTCGGCGCTGTCCGGCCGCGACGTGCGCCGAGCCGAGCTGGTCTCGGGCGACGCGCACATGATGCTCCGAACCCTGCCGCTCCGCAAGGACTCGCAGCGGGTCGGCGCGATCGTGCTCTGCCGCGACGTCAGCGATCTCCGGATCCTCGAGCGCGAGCTGGTCACCAAGGACGCCACCATCCGTGAGATCCACCACCGGGTGAAGAACAACCTGCAGACGGTGGCCGCGCTGCTGCGGATGCAGGCCCGGCGGATCGAGTCGACAGAGGCGAAGATCGCGCTGTCCGACGCGATGTCGCGGGTCGCCTCGATCGCGATCGTGCACGAGACGCTGTCCCAGGCCTTCGACGAGGTGGTGGAGTTCGACAAGGTGGTCGACGGGTTGCTCCGGATGGTGGGCGATCTGGCGGCTGCTGCCGCCCACGCCTCGGTGGTGCGGACCGGGTCGTTCGGCGAGGTGTCTGCCGACGTCGCGACCGGCCTCTCCATGGTGCTGACCGAGCTCTGCCAGAACGCCATCGAGCACGGGCTGGCCGATCGGCCCGGCCAGGTCCAGGTCATCCCGACTGCGCTCGACGGCCGGCTGCGGGTGGAGATCGTGGACGACGGGGTGGGGCTACCGCCGGACTTCGATCCGGCGAAGAGCCGCAGCCTGGGGCTGTCCATCGTGCGTACGTTGGTGGCCGAGATGGAAGGCACCTTCGACCTGGGCCCGAACCCCGCCGGTCAGGGCACCCGCGCCGTCATCGACATCTCGCTCGGCGCTCCGCGCCGTTGATTTGCTCCGCTCGGGGTTGAATTGCTCCGCTCGGGCAGGCCCTCGCTCCGCGCTCCGCTGCGCTCCAGGCCGGGTCGTTCGTCGCGTTCGGTGAGACAAAAAGCGCGTCTCACCGAACGCTCCTGCACTCCCCGGCGCGCAGCGTCGGCGGTCGTTGCGACGGTCCTTCGGAGTTGAATTGCTCCGCTCGGGCAAGCCTCGCTCCGCGCTCCGCTGCGCTCCAGGCCGGGTCGTTCGTCGCGTTCGGTGAGACAAAAAGCGCGTCTCACCGAACGCTCCTGCACTCCCCGGCGCGCAGCGTCGGTGGTCGTTGCGACGGTCCTTCGGGGACGGTGCCCTGGAGCGTTGTCGAAGGGCAGGAGCGGCGCTCCGGAACGGACAGGTAAACAGCGCCAGGTTGGGTGACCTGGCGCTGATCGTTCGGTGCTGGTTGCTGGACGGTGAGTCGAACAGATCTCAGGCGGTGCGGATCCGGGCGCGGGCGGCGCGGCGCTTGAGGGCGCGCCGCTCGTCTTCGCTGAGGCCTCCCCAGACCCCGTGATCCTGTCCCGCTTCCAGCGCCCACTGCAGGCAGGCGTCCTTGACGATGCACCCCCGGCAGACTTGCTTGGCCTCTTCGATCTGGAGAAGGGCCGGGCCGGTGTTCCCGATCGGGAAGAACAGCTCCGGGTCCTTGTCCAGGCAGGCGGCCTTGTGGCGCCAATCCATATTGGGGAACCTCACTCCTTACTGATGCCTCCGGGGAACCTACCGGCCCCCCGCTCGAGGAAAACTGCCAGTCCTCTACACTGAAGAGCTCGGCATGCCCAAGACTTCCAAACGTCGGGTGGTCCGCACAAGGGTTTGCGGGGTCAGGTCGCTCACATTTCACCTTGCCCTCAGGTTCCACCCCTGGTGGCGGACCCATCGACGCGTCTTTGCTGGTCATACCCGGATCAGGCCAGTTCAGCCGGTGGTCCGGTCCATACACTCGTGACATGCCGCAGCCGGCCCCGAACGGACGCGCGCCCGGACTGCTGGTCGCGGCCGCGGCGCTCGTCCTCGAGGCCCTCGGTCTGCTGCTCCTGGCGGTGCTCCAGCTCGCTGGATCGGGTGGATCATCGTCGGTGCTGGCCTTCGGCGTCGCGTACGCCGGATATTCCGTCCTGCTGATCCTGGTCGCCGCCGGCCTGGTCCGCCGGCGGCGCTGGTCTCGCGGCCCGACCGTGGTCACTCAACTGATCCAGCTGCCGATCGCCTGGAGCCTGTACAGCGGGCCGGCCGGCCCGCTTGCGGTCGCGCCGGGGTTGCTCGCCGTGCTCGCCCTGGTCGGCGTCCTGCTGCCGAGCTCGACCGCTGCGCTCGGCCGGCGTCGTACCCCGGTGGAGTGACTGCTACTGGTCCAGCGCGGCCAGCGCCTCCGCGTGCTTCGCCTCGGCCTCGGCCTCCTGCTTCACCCGGCTGAGGAAGGCCTTCGTCCGCTCTTCCCGCGGGTTCAGCAGGACGTCGTTCGGCGATCCCTCCTCGACCACCACCCCGGCGTCCATGAAGACGACCCGGTCGGCGACCTCGCGGGCGAAGCCCATCTCGTGGGTGACCACGATCATCGTGGTGCCGTTCCGGGCAAGGTCGCGCATCACGCTCAGCACCTCACCGACCAGTTCCGGATCGAGCGCCGAGGTCGGCTCGTCGAACAGCATCAGCTCGGGCTTCATGGCCAGTGCCCGGGCGATCGCCACGCGCTGCTGCTGCCCGCCGGACAGCTGCGCCGGATAGTAGGTCGCGCGGTCCTTCAGCCCGACCATCTCCAGCAGCTCCATGGCGTCGCTCTGCGCCTGCGCCTTCGACACCTTCTTCACCTTCTTGGGCGCCTCGGTCACGTTCTCCAGCGCGGTCATGTGCGGGAACAGGTTGAACCGCTGGAACACCATCCCGATCCGCGACCGCTGGCGCGCGATGTCCTTGTCGTTCCGGGTGTGCAGCCGGCCGCTTCGCTCCTCGATCCCGATCAGCTCTCCGCCGACCCAGATCCGGCCTCCGGTGAGCGTCTCCATCTGGTTGATCAGCCGCAGGAAGGTCGTCTTGCCGGAGCCGCTCGGGCCGAGCAGGCAGACCACCTCGCCCCTGTCGACGGTCAGGTCGATGCCCTTGAGCACCTCGTTGTGACCGAAGTACTTCATCACGTTGAGCGCCCGGACGAGGTGATCGCCGGGTCCGGTGAGCGTGCTCACGCTGCCCGCCCTTTCGCTCTCGGCCGCGCTCACTTCGCGGCTCCCGCCTGCAGTCCGATCGCGGCCTTGTCCTGGTCCGACTTCACCTTGGTCCCGAAGCCGCGGCCGAACCGCCGTTCCAGGTAGGCCTGGCCGATCATCAAGACGCTGGTCGCGATGAGGTAGTACAGCGTGGCCGCGACGAACACCGGGAACAGCTGGAAGGTCCGGGTGCCGATCTGGGACAGCTGGTAGAACATTTCGGTCGTCAACGGCAACGCGATCAGCAGCGAGGTGTCCTTCAGCATGGCGATCGTCTCGTTGCCGGTCGGCGGCACGATCACGCGCATGGCCTGCGGCAGCACGATCCGACGCATCGCCAGGCTGCGGCTCATGCCGACCGCCTGGGCCGCCTCCATCTGCCCGGGGTCGACGCTGTTGATGCCGGCGCGGGCGATCTCGGCCATGTACGCGGCCTCCGAGGCGGCCAGGCCGATCACGGCGCCGGCCAGTCCTGAGAACAGCTGGTTCGCGTCCAGACTGAGGAAGCGCCAGCTCCCGGACAGCCCGAACCACTCGATGAGCTTCCAGTCGAACGGCACACCCAACGACAAGCCACCGGTGGCCAGCGGGAACAAGATGCCGAGCACACCCATGATGGTGAGCAGCACCAACCGGGGAATGGCCCGGAAGAACCAGGTGTAGACCCACGAGACCGCCCGCAGGATCGGGTTGGTCGACAGCCGCATGATGGCCAGGATCACGCCGCCGACCACGCCGAAGAACATCGCCAGCACGGTGCAGAGCAGGGTGCCCTTGATGAACCCGCTGATCACCACGTTCTGGTTCATCGCCTGGAGGACGAAGGGCCAGTTGAACGCCGGGTTGAAGATCACCATGTGCAGGAACATCAGCACCAGCACGGCGATCACCACGATCGCGACGTAGCGCCCGGGGTGCCGGACCGGCACGGCCTGGATGATGCCGGGCCGTGCCTCGGTGTCCGCCTGAGCGGTGTCGACGACGGACTCGTCGGCCGTCGAGCTCATGAACCCTTGACCTCGAAGGTGTCGACCGCGCCGCCCTCGGTGCCCCAGGCCTTCAGGATCTTCTCGTAGCTGCCGTCGGCCTTCATCTCCTTCAACGCCTCGGCGACCGCCTGGCCGAACTTGGTCTGGTCCTTCGGCAGCACGACACCGTACGGCGCGGAGTCGTACGCGTCACCGAGCAGCTGGAGCTTGCCGCCGGACTGCTTGACCGCGTACGCCGTCACGGGCGAGTCGGCCAGCATCGCGTCCGCCTTGCCGGTGACCACGGCGGCTGTCGCCTGGTCCTGCCCGTCGTACGGAAGGATCTTGATCTGGTTGGAGCCGCACTTCTTCTGCCGAGCCGGCAGGTCGTCCTGCTGCTGCACGGTGTTGTTCTGCACCGCCACCGTCTTGCCGCACGGGTTGTTCGGATCGACCTTGCCCGGGTTGCCCTGGGGCGCCGCCCACTGGGTGCCGGCCGAGAAGTAGCTCACCATGATGACCTGCTTGAGCCGCTCGTCGTTGATGGTGAACGAGGAGACGCCCATGTCGTACTTGCCGCTGGTCACGCCCGGGATGATCGAGGCGAACTTGGCCTCCTGGAACTCAGCGGTCACGCCGAGCTTCTTGGCGACCGCGTCGAACAGGTCGACCTCGCTGCCGACGATCTTGTCGCCCTGGGTGAACTGGTTGGGCGCATAGCTCGCGTCCGTGCCGATCACGATCTTCCCCGCGCTGCGGATCTTGTCGGGCAGCATCGCGTTCAGCTGGTTGTTCGCACTGACCGACACGCTCGGTGCCGGCGACGCCTGATCGCCGCTGAGCGAGTTGGAGCCGCAGGCACTGAGGACCAGAGTGCCGATCGCCGCCGCGGCGAGCGCCACCTTCACTGGTGTCTTCACATTTCCTCCACGAGACGAACCTTTGCGCTGGAGCGGGTTCGGCGGACAGATCGGCCGCCGACTCGCGTGTCTTCGTTCAAATCCTTGCACGTGAACGGGAGGGAACCAGGGTTCGACAGCGAAGTAATCCGACTGGTACGCAGTCGCGATCAGCTCTCAGCCGACCCGCCGTGCGCCGGGGGAGGGGATGCCCACGAAGTGGGCCGGCGGACCGTACCCGGCTTCGGCGAAGGCGCGGCCTATCTGCTCGGCGACCAGGTCCGATCTTCCGGCGGGCACGAGTCCGATGATGCAGCCGCCGAAGCCGCCCCCGGTCATCCGCGCGCCCAGCGCGCCGGCGGTGCGGGCCGTCTCGACCGCCAGGTCGACGGTCGGCACGGTGATCTCGAAGTCGTCCCGCATCGACGCGTGCGAGGCGTCGAGCAGCGGGGCGAGATCGGCGATCCGGCCCGTCCGGAGCACCTCCACCGCCGCGAGCACCCGGGCGTTCTCGGTCACGATATGGCGCACCCGGCGCCGCATCACCTCGTCGTCCAGCCGGGCCAGGGCGCCGTCGAGCTCGGCCGGTGTCACGTCGCGCAACGCGCGGACGCCCAGGATCTTCGCCGCCTGTTCGCAGCTCGCACGCCGGGTGGCGTACTCGCTGTCGACCAGGGCGTGCGGCGTCTTGGTGTCGAGGACGAGGATCTCCAGACCGGCCGCTGGCAGGTCGAGCGGGACCTGGCTGACCTCGAAGCTGCGGCAGTCCAGAAACAGCGCGTGGTCGGCCTTGCACAGCGTCGAAGCGGCCTGGTCCATCAGCCCGGTCGGCGCGCCGACGAACTCGTTCTCCGCCCGGCGAGCCAGCCTGGCCCGGTCCATCGCCTCGATGTCGAGGCCGCCGAGGTCGGCTAGCACGGTCAGTGTGGCGCACTCCAGAGCCGCCGAGGAGGAGAGGCCGGCCCCGAGCGGGACGTCGGAGGACAGCACCAGATCGGCCGGCGGGACGTCGTGGCCGGCCTGCCGGAGCGCCCAGACCACACCGGCGACGTACGCCTGCCAGCCGTCCATGCCCGGGGTGAGGTCGTTGGCACCGAACGTCTGGGTGTCGTCGTTGTCCAGCGAGGTGACCGACCAGCTCGCGTCGTCGCGCCGCGATCCGGCCACGGTGATCCGCTGCTCCAGCGCGAACGGCATCACGAAGCCGTCGTTGTAGTCGGTGTGCTCGCCGATCAGATTCGCCCGGCCGGGCGCCGCCCAGACGCCCGCGGGAGCGCGCCCGGTGAGCTGCTCGAAGGACTCGGCGACGGCATCAGCGCGGGCATCTGGATTCACAACGGGAACCATAGACTCCGACGCATGCTTGCCGCGTACGCCGTCGCCGCCGATCCCGAGAACCCGCTGACCGCGCTCCGGGTGGGGGAGCTCGATCCGCCCGATGTCCCGGACGGGTGGGTGGACGTGCGGGTCCGGGCGGCGGCCCTGAACCATCACGATCTGTTCTCGCTGCGCGGCGTCGGCCTGCCGGCCGACCGGCTGCCGATGATCCTCGGCTGCGACGCGGCCGGGACAACGGGGGACGGCCGTGAGGTCGTGGTCTACCCGGTGATCGGCGATCCGGCGTACGTCGGCGACGACGAGACGTACGACCCCCACCGCTCGCTGCTGTCCGAGCGCTACCCGGGCACGCTGGCCGAGGTCGTCCGGGTGCCAGCTCGGAATGTGGTCGACAAGCCTGCCGAACTGTCCTGGGCCGAAGCGGCGTGCTCTGCCGACCGCGTGGCTGACCGCCTATCGGGCGCTGTTCACCGCCGGCGGTTTGCGGCCGGGCCAGACCGTGCTGGTGCAGGGGGCCGGCGGCGGCTTCGCGACGGCTGCGGTCATGCTCGGCCGAGCGGCCGGCCTTCGGGTCTGGGTGACGTCCCGGTCGCCCGAGCGGGCCGAGCGGGCGGTTGAGCTCGGCGCGGGACGCGGGTTCGGCTCGGGGGAGCGGCTGCCGGACCGGGTCGACGTCGTGCTGGACAGCGTCGGCGCGGCGACCTGGTCGCACTCGATCAACTCGCTCCGGCCGGGGGGCCGGTTGGTCACCGTCGGGACCACCTCCGGCCCGGACCTTCCCAACGCCGAGCTGACCAAGATCTTCTTCCGGCCGCTGCAGGTGATCGGGAGCACGATGGGGACCTTGGCCGAGCTCGACAGGCTGCTGGCCTTCCTGGTCGCCACCGGCGTACGTCCGGTGATCGACAGCACCCTGCCGCTGGCCGACGTCGCCGACGGCTTCGCCGCCCTCCTCGCCGGCGACCAGTTCGGCAAGATCGTCCTCGAAACCTGACCGCCGCGTCGCTCCCCCGCGTCTCTCCCCCATTTCGGAAACTGTCGGGTTGGGACTGCGACACGCCGACGGGACGTGCCGCAACTCGACAGTTTCCGGAACGGGGAGGCCGGAAAGGGGCTCTCCCGAGCGGGCGGGTCAGTCCTCGTCGGGGTCGTCGAGTCGGGCGAGCCAGGTGGCGAGGCGTTCGACCGGGGTCTCGAAGTCGGGGTTCAGGTCGACGAAGGTCCGCAGCTGCTCGGCGAGCCACGCAAGGGTGACCTCGTCGTCACCCCTGCGCGACTCGAGCTCCTCGATCCCGCGATCGGTGAAATACATCGGGCGCGTCGGCCGGCTGCTCAGTCGCCGCCGACCGCCGCTTCGACCAGCGCCCGCTGCTGCTGCTCGTGCACCTTGGCCGAGCCGACCGACGGCGCCGACGACGCCGGGCGGGTGATCGGGGTGAGCTCGATCGACCGGCCCGGCAGCTCCTGGCGGAGCAGCCTCGGCAGATTCAGGGCCATGAAGGTCCAGGCACCCTGGTTCAACGGTTCGTCCTGCACCCAGCGGAACTCGGTCGCGTTCGGATACTTGGCCAGCTCGGCGGCCAGCTCCTTGCCGGGGATCGGATAAAGCCGTTCCACCGCGACGATGGCCGTCGACTCGGTGTTGCCGGCCTGCGAACGGCCGTTGACCAGATCCCAGCGCACCTTGCCCGAGCAGAGCGCGACCGTGGTCACCGCAGAGCGGTCCTCGATCGAGGCGTCGCCGATGACCGGCTGCCAGCCGCCCGTGGTGAAGTCGGACGGCTGCGAGACGGCCGCCTTGTTCCGCAGCATCGACTTCGGCGTGAAGATCACCAGCGGCCGGTGGCGCTCGCCCAGCGCATGCTTACGGAGCAGGTGGAAGTGGCTGGCCGGGGTCGACGGCTGGGCGACCGCGATCGAGTCCTCCGCGGCCAGCTGCAGCCAGCGCTCGATCCGGCCGGAGGAGTGGTCGGGACCCTGACCCTCGTACCCGTGCGGCAGCAGCAGCGTGACGCCGGACTTCTGGGTCCACTTGGCCTGCCCGGAGGCGATGAACTCGTCGATGATGGTCTGGGCGCCGTTGGCGAAGTCGCCGAACTGCGCCTCCCACAACACCAGCGCCTCGGGCCGGGCGACGGAGTAGCCGTACTCGAAGCCCATCGCCGCGTACTCACTGAGCAGCGAGTCGTAGATGTGGAACTTGCCCTGCTCGTCGTCCAGGTGCTTCAACGGCACCCAGGACTCGCCGGTGACCCGGTCGACGATGGCCGCGAACCGCTGCACGAACGTGCCGCGCCGGGTGTCCTGCCCGGTCATCCTGACCGTCCGTCCCTCCATCAGCAACGAACCGAGCGCGAGGATCTCGCCGGTCGCCCAGTCGATCGGGCCCTGGGTGATCGCGGCGGACCGGCGCTGCAACTGCGGCATCACCTTCGGATGCACCGTGAAGCCGTCCGGGAAGGTGGTGTGCGCGTCGGCGATCCGCTTCAGCACCTCGATACTGATCGAGGTGCCGTGCTTGGCGGCGGCCTTGCTCGGATACTCCGGCACCCGGTTGTAGTAGGTGTCGCGGGCCGGCAGCGCCGGATCGCGGACCTCCTTGAACACACTCTCCAGCCGTTGCTGGAAGCGGGTCATCACGTCCTCGGCGTCCTCGACGCTGATGTCGCCGCGGCCGATCAGCGCCTCGGTATAGAGCTTGCGGACCGACCGCTTCTTCTCGATCAGGTCGTACATCCGCGGCTGGGTGAAGCTCGGGTCGTCGCCCTCGTTGTGACCGCGGCGGCGATAGCAGACGATGTCGACGACAACGTCCTTGTTGAACTCCTGGCGGAACGCGAACGCCAGCCGGGCGATCCGGATGCATGCCTCGGGATCGTCGCCGTTCACGTGGAAGATCGGCGCCTGGATCATCCGCGCGACGTCGGTGCAGTACATCGACGAGCGTGACTCGGTCGGCGAGGTGGTGAAGCCGACCTGGTTGTTCACGATGATGTGGATCGTGCCGCCGGTCCGGTAGCCGCGCAGCTGGGAGAGGTTGAGCGTCTCAGCGACCACGCCCTGGCCGGCGAACGCGGCGTCGCCGTGCATCAGCACCGGCAGCACCGGGAACGCCTCACCCTGGTCCAGGATGTCCTGCTTGGCCCGCGAGATGCCCTCCAGCACCGGGTTGACGGCCTCCAGGTGGCTCGGGTTGGCGGCCACCGAGGTCTTGATCGTCGCCCCGGCGAGCGAGGTGAACTGACCCTCGGCGCCCAGGTGGTATTTCACGTCGCCGGAGCCCTGCACGGTCCGCGGGTCGATGTTGCCCTCGAACTCCCGGAAGATCTGGGCGTAGCTCTTACCGACGATGTTGGCCAGCACGTTCAGCCGGCCGCGGTGCGGCATGCCGATGCAGACCTCCTCCAGCCCGGTGTCGGCGGCCTGCTCGCAGACCTCGTCGAGGAGCGCGATGGCGGACTCCCCACCCTCCAGGGAGAACCGCTTCTGGCCGACGAACTTGGTCTGCAGGAACGTCTCGAAGACCTCTGCGGAGTTCAGCTTCTCCAGGATCCGCAGATGCTCCTCGCGGGGCAGCGACTCGTGCGGCCGCTCGACCCGATCCTGGATCCACTTGCGCTGGGCAGGCTCTTGGATGTGCATGTACTCGATGCCGATCGTCCGGCAGTACGAGTCGCGCAGGATGCCGAGGATCTTGCGCATCTTCATCAGGCCCTGGCCACCCGCGAAGCTGCCGGTCGCGAACTCCCGGTCCAGGTCCCACAGGGTCAGCCCGTGGCTCTGCACGTCGAGGTCGTGGTGGCTACGTTGCCGGTACTCCAGTGGGTCGGTGTCGGCCATCAGATGGCCGCGGACCCGGTAGGAGTTGATCATCTCCATGATCCGGGCCTGCTTCGGGACCTGGTCCTCGTGATCGGAGCTGACGTCCTGGGCCCAGCGGATCGGCTCGTAGGGGATCCGCAGCGCGCCGAAGATGTCGTCGTAGAAGCCGTCCTCGCCGAGCAGCAGCGCGTGCAGCCGGGCCAGGTACTGACCCGAGAGCGCGCCCTGGATCACCCGGTGGTCGTACGTCGAGGTCAGCGTCATGATCTTGCTGACACTCATCTGGGACAACTTGTCGGGATCGGAGCCCTGGAACTCCGGCGGGTACTCCATCGAGCCCACGCCGATGATCGCGCCCTGGCCCTGCATCAACCGGGGGACCGAGTGGTTGGTGCCGATGGTGCCCGGGTTGGTCAGCGTGATGGTGGTGTCGGCGAAGTCGGCGACGGTCAGCGCGCCGTTGCGGGCCTTCTTGACCATCTCCTCGTACGCGGCCCAGAACTGGGCGAAGTCCAGCGTCTCGCAGCTCTTGATGCTCGGCACGAGCAGCTGCCGGGTGCCGTCCGGCTTCGGCAGATCGATCGCCAGTCCGAGGTTCACGTGCCGCGGCTCGACCATGGTCGGCTTACCGTCGATCACGTCGTAGCCGACGTTCATCGCCGGCACCGACTTCAGCGCCTGCACCATCGCATAGCCGATGATGTGGGTATAGGAGACCTTGCCGCCGCGTGCGCGGCGCAGATGGTTGTTGATCACGATCCGCTGGTCGACCAGCAGCTTCACCGGCAGCGACCGGACGCTGGTCGCGGTCGGCACGCTGAGCGAGACGTCCATGTTCTTGGCGGTCCGCGCGGGTGCGCCGCGCAGCACCGTACGGACCGGCTCCTCGATGTTCACGTTCGGCCGGTTGGACGGGTTCGGCGGATCGGCCGGTACGCCGCCGCGAGCGCCGGGCGTGATCGGCCGCGCTTCCTTGTTGGGCAGCGGGCGCTCCACCGTCGGCGTACGGCGGCTGGCGGGGGTCGGTTCGTCGGCGGGCTTCTCGGTGGGTGCCGCGGCCCTGGCTGGGGCCTGAGCGGGCGCCGGGGCAGGCCCCGCGTTGGTCCGCCCTGTGGGGGTCGGTCGGGACGGAGTGGCGGTGGGCGCGGGCCGGGCCGCCGGCGACGTACGTGTGCCGGTGGCGTCGTGACCGCGCGACCCGTTCCCGTTGGTGCCGTTTCCGCTGGTTCGGTCGGACCCCGAGCCGTTCGGGCCCGAGCCGCTCGGGCCCGAGTGGGTGGCGAAATATTGTGCCCAGACCGCATCGACAGAGTCCGGGTCGTTGCGGTACTGCTCGTACATCTCCTCCAGCAGCCAGTCGTTGGCTCCGAAGTCGTCGTCCTCGGTGACAGGACTCGACCCGGGCTGGGGTTCGGGCACGGTGGCCACTTTCGCCTTCTTCCGTCGCAAGCTTGTTGTCGATCGGTGCATCCGGAGGCGTCGGCCAGACGGCGCGCTCACATCGCACCTGGGCGGGCAGCAGCGTCCGCCGACTGTCAGGCTACCCACTAACTCGTTGTCTGTCGGCTCGCGCCCGCTACGCGCCCCAATGACTCTGTCTTCCTCCTTCACTCGCAGCACGGCATCCTGCCGCTTCCGCGGTGCTGCGGGCTGCTCGTTCACTCGTCCAGACCGAGCCGGCGCTCCGCTACCCGACGCTCGCCGACCCGTCTGTCGGCTCGCGCCCGCTGCGCGCCCCAATGACTCTGTCTTCCTCCTTCACTCGCAGCACGGCATCCTGCCGCTTCCGCGGTGCTGCGGGCTGCTCGTTCACTCGTCCAGACCGAGCCGGCGCTCCGCTACCCGACGCTCGCCGACCCGTCGGTCGGCTCGCGCTCGCTACCCGAGGACTCGATCAGCCGGGCGTGGACGGCGGGGTCGGTGACGCCGAGCGAGCGGAGGGCCAGCCAGCAGGCGCCGAGAGCTCCCTGAGTCGCGGTCAGTGTCGGGTTCGGGCGGCCGGCCAGCCGGGCTCGGACCGCGGCCGCGATCGGTGTCGGGCGGACCAGCAGCGAGCCGGCCAGCACGATCGGCAGTCCCGGTTCTGGATCGAGCGCCAGCAGGGTCGCGGCCAGCGAGTCGGCTGCCGAGTCGATCAGTTCGGCAGCGTCCGGACTGTCCGCGGCCTGCGCACTGACCAGCGGCGCGTACCGACCGAGCGCGGTCGGTCGCTCGGCATAACAGCGGGCGACCAGCCCGGCGTAGTCCGCCACCCCGGCCAGTTCGACGACGGCCCGGTTCAAGGGAGTCAGCGCAGCGCCGGACTGGAGGGCCAGTGCGGTCCGCCGGACCGCCTCGCGGCCGAGCCAGAATCCCGAGCCGTCATCGCCGAGCAGCCAGCCCATCCCGTCCGACCAGGCCGTGACGTCCTCGCCGTCGACCCGGGCCGCCACGGCGCCGGTGCCGCCGATCAGGACGTACCCCGATGGTTCCGGGCTCGCCGAGCAGAAGGCGACCGCGGGATCGGAGACCAGCTGTGGCGACACGCCCACTCCGGCCGGCGAGATCGCCGCCGCGAACCGGGGGTTGCCCTTGGCCTGGGAGCCGCCCGCGAGACCGAGCACGTATCCGACCACCCGGGGGGTCGTGGCCCCGGTCTCTTCGCCGGCGGTCGAGACGCCGGACGCGGCGCGCAGGGCACGCTCGGCCACGGACCGGATCTCACCCGCCGCGACGTCCAGCCCGACCCCCACCGGACTTCCCGGACCACCTTCGGCCCCCGCCAGCACGCGTCCCGTGATGTCGGCGACGACGAACCGGGTCGAGGTCCCGCCGACGTCCGCGCCGATCACCAAGCTACTCACGAGTATCTTTCTCAGACATCGGTTCGAGGCTTGTAACGGTCGAATGTTGCAAGTTTGTGCATTTTCTGGCCCAGATAGTGAGGAAAGTGGGCACTCTGCCTTATGGTGTGGTTTAGACCAAAGAGGGAGGGCACGGTACGCCGCGGGGAAACGTTTCTCATCGGGGGCACCGATCCCACCCTCTCGCTCAGGGCTCTGAGCGAGCCCAGTCAGCACGTGTGCGGTCGTCCGCACCGACACCGAAAGGTACGACAACCATGACGATGGATTCCAAGCCGCTGGCCCGCCGCCAGTTCCTCCGCTTCGCCCTGGCGGCAGCGGCGGTGGCTCCGCTCGGCGGCGCCCTGGCCTCGTGCGCAGCCGGCGGCAGCCCGTCGCAGGGTGCCAGCTCCGCAGCAGGTCCGGTGTCGGCGGACAACCCGTTCGGGGTGGCTGCCAACAGCACCGTCGACGCCGTCATCTTCAACGGCGGCTACGGCATCGACTACGTCCAGTTCGCGGCGGACAAGATGCAGCAGGTCCACTCCGGCGTCACCGTCAAGGTGTCGCCGTCCACCAAGATCGCCCAGGAGCTGCAGCCGCGGTTCGTGGCCGGCAACCCGCCGGACCTGGTCGACAACTCCGGTGCCGGTCAGATCGGGTTCAGCACCATCGTGGCCCAGCTCGAGGACCTGACCAGCGTGATCGACGCCAACAACCTCGAGGGCACCAAGATCCGCGACTCGCTGTTCGGTGGGGTGCTCCAGCCGGGCACGTTCAGCGGCAAGCTGGCCGCGCTGAACTACGCGCTGACGGTGTACGCCCTGTGGTATTCCGCGTCGCTGTTCGAGGCGAACGGCTGGACCCCGCCGAAGACCTGGGACGAGGCGTACGACCTCGGCACCAAGGCCAAGGCCAAGGGCAAGTACCTGTTCGTCTGGGGCAAGGAGGCGGCGACCTACTACCAGACCCTCGCCATCGCCTCGGCCATCAAGGAGGGCGGCAACGACGTCCGGCTGTCCCTGGAGAACCTGAAGCCGGACAGCTGGTCGCAGCCGGCGGTCCAGTCGGTGTTCACCGCGATGAAGAAGATCATCGACGCGGGCATGTTCAAGCCGGGTGGCTCGGGCACCCAGTTCACCGCCGCCCAGGCGCAGTGGAGCGACGACGAGGATGCGATCCTGTACCCGTCGGGCAGCTGGATCGAGAACGAGATGAAGAAGCAGACCAAGGACGGCTTCAAGATGACCGGTACGCAGGAGCCGACGGTCACCAGCGGCAGCAAGATGCCGTTCGAGGCGCTGCACAGTGCGGCCGGCGAGCCGTTCATCGTCCCGTCGCAGGGCAAGAACGTGGCGGGCGGCAAGGAACTGCTGCGGACCATGCTCTCCAAGGACGCCGCGACCAACTTCGCCAAGACCAAGCTGGCCCCGACCATCGTCAAGGGCACCGTGCCGGCCGACGGCTTCGGGTCCACCGCGCTGGTCTCCCAGTCGAAGATGCTCGAGGCGGCCGGTGACAACATCTTCTCCTGGCAGTTCGTCGACTACTACGGTATGAACACCGACCAGCTGGTGCTCTGGAACACCTTCTTGGACGGCAAGTCGTCGGTCGCCGACCTGACCAAGGGCCTGCAGGAGATCACCGACAAGGTCGCCAAAGATCCGTCGGTCACGAAGATCACGGTGCAGTGACCGCAACGCTCGACGTGACGCCGGACCGGGGCGAGTTCGCCCCGGCCCGGCGGCGGGGCGGGTTCCGAAGCAAGCTCACTCTCGACCGGGTGAGCTTCATGATCGTCTTTCTGGGCGTGCCCTTGGCGATCTATCTGATCTTCGTGGTCTCGCCGTTCATCCAGGCCTGCTACTACGCGCTGACCGACTGGTCCGGGTTCAGCCCGACCCAGAACTTCGTCGGGCTGGCGAACTTCAAGCGCATCTTCACCGACGACATCTTCCTGAAGTCGTTGCGCAACAACATCGTGCTGGCGATCGTTCTGCCGCTGGTGACGGTCGTGATCGCCTTCATCTTCGCCTCACTGGTCACCGTCAGCGGCAGCAGCCGGGGGCAGACCCGGGGACTCAAGGGATCGAGTTTCTACCGCACCGTCTCGTTCTTCCCCTACGTCATCCCGGCCATCGTGATCGGCATCATGTGGAGCCTGATCTACGACCCGAGTAACGGCCTGCTGAACGGCATCCTGGTCGGTCTGGGCTTCGATGCGTTCCAGAGTTTTCCCTGGCTCGGCGACGAGCGGACCGCGATGGCCGCGACGATCTTCGTGATCGTCTGGAGCATGGTCGGCTTCTACATGGTGCTGTTCGTGGCGGCCATCAAGGGCATCCCGGCCGAGTACTACGAGGCTGCCCGGGTCGATGGCGCCGGCCGCTTCCGGATCATGGTGAGCGTCACGCTGCCGATGATCCGCGACACCGTGCAGACGGCCTGGATCTATCTCGGCATCCTGGCCCTCGACGCGTTCGTCTACATGGCGGCGCTGAACCCGGGCGGTGGCCCCAACAACTCCACGCTGGTGATGGCGCAGCAGCTGTTCACCACCGCCTTCACCAAGGGCCAGTTCGGGGTCGCCTGTGCGATGGGCGTCGTGCTTGCCGCGGTCACCCTGCTGTTCGCCGGGCTGGTCTTCGTGGTGAGCCGGTTGCTCGGCGGGAAGGACGTCCGATGAGTGCCACGTCCACGGTGACCGGCGAGGTCATCGTCGACCGGAAGGCCACCGAGACGACCGGCGACCGAGTCTTCGGCGGCGTCTCCCACGTGGTGCTGATCGTCTGGGCGGTGATCGTCATCGTTCCGATGCTGTGGACGCTGATGACCTCGTTCAAGACGACGAGCCAGATCTTCCACTCGCCGTTCTCGCTGCCCGACCGGCTGCACCTGGAGAACTACACCGGCGCCTGGACCACCGCAGGGATCGGCAACTACTTCGTCAACACCGTGATCGTGGTCGGCTCGGCGCTGGTGCTGGTGATGATCCTCGGTGCGATGTGCGCATACGTGCTGGCTCGTTTCCAGTTCTTCGGCAGCCGGGCGATCTACTACCTGATGCTGGCCGGGCTGACCTTCCCGATCTTCCTGGCGATCGTGCCGCTGTTCTTCACGCTGAAGAACTTCGGCATCCTGAACACGCTGCCCGGGTTGATCATCACGTACGTGGCCTTCGCGCTGCCGTTCACCGTGTTCTTCCTGTTCTCCTTCTTCAAGGCACTGCCCGACGAGGTCGCCGAGGCTGCCGCGCTGGACGGAGCGGGGGAGTGGCAGACCTTCTTCCGGATCATGCTGCCGATGGCGCGGACGGGGTTCGCCACGGTGGCGATCTTCAACTTCCTCGGGCTGTGGAACCAGTTCCTCATCCCGGTCGCGCTGAACACCAACGTCGACAACTACGTGCTGTCGCAGGGGATGGCGGCGTTCGCCTCGCAGGCCGGCTACGCCGTCGACTTCGGCCAGCTGTTCGCCGCCGTGGTCATCACCGTCACCCCGGTGCTGATCGTCTACATCATCTTCCAGCGCCAGCTGCAAGGCTCGGTCTCCCAGGGAACGAATAAGTAGGAGTAACCCCCCACCAGCTACGAGCGCCGGAGCGAGGCTGGGCGAGCGGAGGAATCAGCACGTCCCAGGAACTTCCAGGCCTGGACGACCAGCTCGATGGTGAAGGCGAGCAGGGCGAGGTTGCGGAGGGCGGTGACGGTGGTGGACAGCCAGACCCGGGCCTCGGTCGGGCGGGCGACCAGACCGTCGTACAGCAGCGGATAGACCAGCTGGGTGAGCAGCGCCAGCACGAGCAGCTGGACCGCGAGCCGGCGGATGATCCGGCGCTCCGGCTCGGTCACCTCGTCGCGCTTGAGCAGTAGCAGCGCCGCCATCGGGCCACCGAGCCAGAGCAGGTACTGCGGGCTGAGCGTCTTGTTGGTGACGATCATGATCGCCACGATGGACAGCACGACGAGCCCGACCGCGACCTGGTCCGGCGTCTTCGCCCGGAATCCGCGGACCGACAGCCCAACGATCGCCGCGAAGCCCAGCACGGTGGCGACGGTGCTCAGCGTCAGGAGCACCGGCACGCCCGGCCCGAAGATCTCGTACGCCTGGAATTTCGACATGCCGACCACCCAGGTCTGCGCGTCGAGCGCTCGTCCGATCATCAGCGGGGTCGCCCAGATCGACTCGATCTGGAGGCCGCGGCCGGACTGCCAGGTCAGCGGCGAGACCAGCCGGCTCCAGCCGCCGAAGACCAGGCTGATCACGGCCAGCCCGACGCCGGTCACGAGAAAGCCGACGCTGACCGGCCGGCGGGTCGGCTTGTGGGCCAGGAACGCCAGCCAGAGCAGGGCCGGCCACAGCTTGATCGCCGCGCCGAGGCCGGTCAGCGCACCGGTCAGCCAGGGAATCCGGCGGGCGTACAGCAGCGCCGCGCCAGCCAGCACCGCGGGCAGGATGTCGAACCGGAGGTAGGTCAGCGGTCCGATGAACAAGATGAAAAGTAGCCAGAAGTTGATCGAGATGTCGTGCCGGCGTCCGTTGTGCCGCCAGAGCAGGAAGGTGAAAGCCGCGTCCAGCACCATCATCCCGGCGATGAACGCGATGGCGTAGCCGAGCTGCGTACCGGCCCCGAGGACGTACGGAAGGCTCAGGATCCAGACCACCGGAGTCGGGTACTCGTTGAGGGTCTGGGCCAGCGGCGTGTCGGAGAACAGGTGATAGATCTTGAAGTCGTAGTAGGAGACGTCGCCGATCACGAACGACTCGAGCGTGGCGAAGATCAGCATCATCACTGCCCGGGTGAGGATCCAGCCCAGGATCACCGTCCAACCGCTGCCGTGGCGGTCGAACCAGTCCTGGACGCGACCCAGCATGCTTCCCTTCGCCGGTGCTCGTGCACTCGATTGCGCCCCCGGCAGGATTCGAACCTGCGCTCCCGCCTCCGGAGGGCGGTGCTCTATCCCCTGAGCTACGGGGGCCGGATCTAGGCCGAAGAGGACTGTACCAGGTTCACTGGTCGCGGCCCGCACGCCATTTCCCCACTCACGATGTGCATGCCGATCGGTCTGGCAGAGTTGTCGGGCGTGACGCACATCCATGTCGCCGGCGAGATCCATGTCGATCCGGCCGCTCGCGCCCCGCACTGGCTGGCGCTGCCGGCCGACGTCAACGCGCTGCTGCCCAAGCTGTGGAGTGCCAACACCAGCAAGAACACCGAGGGTGTGCTGCAGGTCGCCGGACTGGACGTGGACCGGATCGCGCGCGAGGTCGGCACTCCGGCGTACGTCCTGGACGCCGCCGACCTCAAGGCCCGGGCCCGGGCGTTCCGGGACGGTTTCGCCGGCTGGCGGGTCTACTACGCCGGCAAGTCCTTCCTCTGTACGGCGGTGGCCCGCTGGGTGGCCGCCGAGGGCCTAGGCGTCGACGTCTGCACCGGCGGCGAGCTCGCCGTGGCGCTGCGGGCCGGGGTCGATCCGGCGCTGATCGGGCTGCACGGCAACAACAAGAGCGAGGAGGAGCTGCGGACCGGCCTGGAAGCCGAGGGTCGGCCGGATCATCGTCGACTCGTTCGACGAGATCGCCCGGCTGGAGCGGCTCGCGGGCTATCTGGAGGTCCGGCCGCGCGTGATGGTCCGGGTGACCACCGGCGTCGAGGCGCATACCCACGAGTTCATCGCGACCGCGCACGAGGACCAGAAGTTCGGGTTCTCGATCGCCGGCGGCCAGGCGGCGGAGGCGCTGCAGGCCTGCCACGAGTCCGGCCTGCTCGAGCTGATCGGGATCCACTCCCACATCGGCTCGCAGATCTTCGACACCGAGGGGTTCGAGGTGGCCGCGCGACGGACGCTCCGGCTGGCCGCGGACTTCGCGACACAGACCGGAGTCGCGCTCGCCGAGCTGGATCTCGGCGGCGGCTTCGGGATCGCGTACACCAGTGCGGACACGCCGTCCACGCCATCGGTCCTGGCGCGGGCCATGCGCGGCATCGTCGAGGGGGAGTGCGCGGCTCTCGGCATCGCGGTGCCGCAGTTGTCGATCGAGCCCGGTCGGGCGATCAGCGGACCGAGCACGCTCGCGCTGTATCGGGTCGGCACGGTCAAGGAGGTCCTGCTGGACGGCGGATCGAGCCGGCGCTATGTCGCCGTGGACGGCGGGATGAGCGACAACATCCGGACCGCGCTGTACGGTGCGGAGTACTCCGCGACGCTGGCCTCCCGTCGTTCGTCCGCCCCGCCGGTGCTCGCCCGGGTGGTCGGCAAACACTGCGAGGGCGGCGACATCCTGGTCCGGGACGAGTTCCTGCCGGCCGACATCGCGCCCGGCGACCTGCTGGCCGTGCCGGGGGCCGGTGCGTACAGCCGGTCGATGGCCAGCAACTACAACCACGTGCCTCGACCGCCCGTGGTCGCCGTCGAGAACGGCGAGCTGACCACCCTCGTACGCCGCGAGACGATCGACGATCTGCTCGCGCTGGACGTCGGGTGACAGACCCTCGGATGATGTGCCCCGAGCCTCTCGAAGGGCAAACCCACCCCCGCTGGCCGGTCGTGCTGTTCGACTTCGACGGAACCCTCGCCGACAGCGTGGACCTGATCATCGCTTCGTTCCGGGCCGCCCTCGGGGGTGAGGTGGCGGACGACGAGCTGCGCTCCTGGATCGGGCGGCCGCTGCAGCTGCTGATGGAGCAGGTCCGGCCCGGTCGGGTGGCGGAGACCATGGCGGCCTATCGGGCGTTCTATCGGGAGCACCATGACGAGCTGATCCGGCCGATCCCCGGGGTCCCCGACCTGCTGGCCGCGCTGACCGATGCGGGCGCGAGCGTCGGCGTGGTGTCGTCGAAGCGGATCGACTTCATCGAGCTCGGGCTCGCTGCGCTCGGACTGACCGGCGCGGTCCGGATCCTCGCCAGCCAGGACGACACCGCGCGACACAAGCCGTTCCCGGACCCGCTGCTGTTCGCCGCCGACCGGCTCGGGGTCGTGCCCGCCGATGGCGTGTACGTCGGTGACGCCGTCGTCGACATCGAGGCGGGCCAGGCGGCCGGGATGGGCACGGTGGCGGTCAGCTGGGGAGCCGGTGAGCGATCGGCGCTGGCCGCGTCCGGCCCGGCCGCGCTGGTCGACAACGTGGCCGAGCTCCGCTCCGTGCTGCTGTCGACCTGATCTGCGCCGCCCGCTCGCACGTCTTCGCACCAGATCGGTGCACCTCGCACCGCGCATGCCGGGTGCGAAGTCGACCGATGGGGTGCGAGGTGGCCGCGGGGCGGCTGGGTGGGGTGCGAGGGACTGTCCGTGCCGCGCGCGACCCGGACGAGACGAATTCCGCGGTGCCCGGCCACATAGTGAACAATGAGGTCGCCGGGTGACGGTACGCACGCGAAGATCTCGTCGTTCGCCGAACCACCCCGCTACCAGACCCCTAGACACCGGAACCAAGGACGCATCGCCGTGACGACCGTTGCCGTGACCTCCCCCGCGCTCGACTCGCGGGACGATCCGGCGACCGCGCTGCGGATCGCGCTGCTGGGTTGCGGCACGGTCGGCTCCGAGGTCGCCCGGCTGCTGTTGGAGCAGGCTCACGACCTGCAGGCCCGGGTCGGCCGGCAACTCGAGCTGGTCGGCATCGCCGTCCGCCGTCCGGGCCGCGACCGGGCCGGCATCGATCCGGCGCTCTTCACCGCCGACGCGCGCGCCCTGGTCGACCGGTCCGACATCGATCTGGTGATCGAGGTGATCGGTGGGATCGAGCCGGCCCGCTCGCTGATCCTCGCCGCGCTGCGCAGCGGCAAGTCGGTGGTCACCGCCAACAAGGCGCTGCTCGCCGAGGACGGTGGCACGCTGTTCGCGGCCGCCGAGGCGGCAGGCGTCGATCTCTACTTCGAGGCCGCTGTCGCCGGCGCGATCCCGATCATCAGACCGCTGCGCGAGTCGCTGGTCGGCGACGAGATCAGCTCGGTGATCGGCATCGTCAACGGGACCACGAACTTCATCCTGGACAAGATGGACTCCGAGGGCGCCGGCTTCGCCGAGACGCTGGCCGAGGCGCAGGAGCTGGGGTATGCCGAGGCAGACCCGACGGCCGACGTTGAGGCGTTCGACGCCGCGGCCAAGGCGGCCATCCTGGCATCGCTGGCCTTTCACACCCGGGTCACCGCCGGAGACGTCTATCGCGAGGGGATCACCGAGGTCTCCACCACCGACATCGCCTCGGCCCGCGAGATGGGTTCGGTGGTGAAGCTGCTGGCGATCTGTCAGCTCGCCCCGGACGGCCCGGCCGGTGCGCAGACCGTCTCGGTCCGGGTGCATCCGGCGATGATCCCGCGCAGCCATCCGCTGGCCGGGGTAGGCGGCGCCTACAACGCGGTCTTCATCGAGTCCCGATCGGCCGGCCGGCTGATGTTCTACGGCCCGGGCGCCGGCGGCAGTCCGACCGCCAGTGCGGTGCTGGGCGACCTGGTCACCGTGGCCCGCAACCGGGTCCGCGGTGCGGCGGGGCCCGGCGAGTCGACGTACGCCGCCCGGTCGATCAGCCCGATCGGCTCGGTGATCACCCGCTATCACCTGAGCCTCGAGGTCGCCGACGTGACCGGTGTGCTGGCCACGATCGCGTACTGCTTCGCCGAGCACGGGGTGTCCATCCAGACCGTCCGGCAGCACGGCCGGGCCGACGACGCCCAGCTGGTGATCGTCACCCACCGGGCCAGCGACGCCGACCTCAGTGCGACCGTGGACGACCTGCGGGGGCTGGACGTCGTCCGCGCGGTGACCAGTGTGATGCGAGTCGAGGGTGAATGAGATGAGCGAGTCAGGATCGGATCCCGCGATGCCTGGGCGGCGGACGCCCGCCGAGGGACCGAAATCGTACGCCGTGCCGGGCGTGATCGAGCGTTACCGGAGCCGGCTGCCGGTCGCCGACACCGATCCGGTGGTCACCCTGGGCGAGGGCAGTACGCCGCTGGTGCCGGCCGAAGAGCTGTCCACCATCCTCGGCTGCGACGTCTGGCTCAAGGTCGAGGGCTCCAACCCGACCGGCTCGTTCAAGGACCGCGGGATGACGGTGGCGATCAGCGTCGCCGCGGGCAGTGGCTCGAAGGCGGTGGTCTGCGCGTCGACCGGCAATACCTCTGCCTCGGCGGCCGCGTACGCATCCCGGGCCGGTCTTCAGCCGCTCGTCCTGTTGCCCGCGGGCCGGATCGCAACCGGGAAGCTCGCTCAGGCGATCGTGCACGGGGCGAAGGTGGTGCAGATCGAGGGCAACTTCGACGACTGCCTGACGCTGGCCCGCTCGCTCGCCGACGAATACCCGGTGGCGCTGGTCAACTCCGTCAACCCGGTCCGGATCGAGGGCCAGAAGACGGCAGCGTTCGAGATCGTCGATGCGCTCGGGCGACGCGCCCGACCTGCACGTGCTGCCGGTGGGCAACGGCGGGAATATCACCGCCTACTGGCGTGGTTACACGGAGTACGCGCGGGCAGGTGTCTCGGCGCGCACACCCCGGATGTGGGGATTCCAGGCCGCCGGCGCGGCCCCGCTGGTGCTCGGTCACCCGGTTCGCAATCCCGAGACGGTGGCTACCGCGATCAGGATCGGCAACCCGGCATCGACGATGCTGGCGATCGCCGCGAAGGACGAGTCGGGCGGCCTGTTCGAGGCGGTCAGTGACGACGAGATCCTTGCCGCACAAGCCTTCCTGGCCTCCCGCGAAGGGGTTTTCGTCGAGCCCGCGTCGGCCGCCGGAGTGGCCGGCCTGCTCGCCAAGCACGATCGCGGCGAGGTCGATTCCGGGCAGCGGATCACCATCACCGTCACCGGCCATGGCCTGAAGGACGTCGACACGGCGCTGTCCAGGCGTCAGTCGGTGGCGGCCGAGATCGTCTCGGCCGACGTGTCGGCGGTGGCCCGGGCCTGCGGCCTCGTTGACTGAGTCGGCTGGATGACCGAGCCAGACCCGCCCGGCCCGACCTGGACCGAGCTCGCGCCCGGTCGGTCGGCCACCGTGGACGTACCGGCCACCAGTGCCAACCTCGGGCCCGGCTTCGACTGCTTCGGCCTGGCGCTGGACTGGCGCGACGAGGTCCGTCTGGAGGTGACCGAGTCCGGCTTCATCGCCGAGGTGACCGGGGAGGGTGCCGGCGAGCTGCCGACCGACGAGCGGCACCTCATCGTGGCGAGTGCGTTGCGCGGGTTGGCCGACCTCGGCGTCTGCGTACCCGGGCTGCGGGTGCGGAGTCACAACACGATTCCTCATGGCCGCGGGCTCGGATCGTCCTCGGCGGCGATCGTCGCCGGACTCGCCGGCGCGCTGGCGCTGACCGGTCGAGACCTCGACCCGGTCTGGCTGCTGGAGCATGCGAATGCGATCGAGGGCCATCCCGACAACGTGGCGGCGGCCATTCACGGCGGTTTCGTGCTCGCCTACGGCAGCGGCCCCGTCCGGGCAGCTCCGGCGGGCTTGTCGGACGAGATCGCGGCGGTGGCCTGGGTGCCGGCCGGCGCGGTCGCGACAAGCACCGCCCGAGGGCTGCTGCCGGTCAGCGTGTCGCACGTCGACGCGGCCTCGAACGCGGGTCGGGCCGCGCTACTCGTGCACGCGCTGGCGGCTCAACCGTCGCTCCTCCTCGCCGGGACCGAGGACAGGTTGCACCAGCACTACCGGGGTCCGGCGATGCCGGCTTCGTACGAGCTCGTCCGTCGGTTGCGCGCCGACGGGTACGCGGCGGTGATCAGCGGCGCCGGCCCGACGGTGCTCGCCCTGACCACCGTGGATGCGCTCGACGCACTGGCGGCCCGGGCCGAACCGGGATTCATCACCCGGCCGCTCCGCCCCGGACGCGGTGTCCGGGTGCTCTCGACACACGGCGTGGTGAGCGGAAACGCGTCGTCCTGACGCCGCGGCGCTCCGGGGAGTGCTAACCTTTAGGTGCCTGCCGGTGAGTCGGAACCCAGTGGCGGTCTGGAACATCCCACGAGAGTCCGGTCAGGCGCGCAGTGCGAGGTCGTGGCTATCGCGGTCCGTATGCAGTGATCATCAGGTTTCCCCGATGAGCACCGCCTGCCGACGTACTCCCATCGATCTCGGAGCACAAAATACCGATCCAGCAGCGACCCCGTGATCTTTCGGGGCCCTGGACAAGGGCGAGTCGTACTTTGCGCCGCCCTGAAAGGAAACACGTGACAGACATCGCCGAAGCGACGAGCGCACCGGCTGCCGAGAACGGCAGCGAGCGCAGGCGCAAGGGCAGCGGGCTGGACGGCATGGTCCTGCCCGAGCTCAAGCAGCTGGCTCAGACGCTCGGACTCAGGGGCACCGGAGCGATGCGGAAGGGCCAGCTGATCGACGCGATCCGTACCGCACAGGGCGGGGGCCAGAACGGCGGCGGCGGTGGTGGAGCCGGCTCCAACGGGCACACCACAGCGCGCAACCACGCCGAGCATGCCGCCGACCCGCAGCCGGCGCAGCAGCAGACCGCTCCCCAGCGGCAGGATGCACCCCAGCAGGATTCGCGCCAGCAGGATTCGCGCCAGCAGGAATCAGGCCAGCCGGAATCACGCCAGCAGGAAGCGCCGGCCCAGCGCGCCGAGCAGCAGGAGCTGCCCGTGCAGTCGGAGCGGTCCGATCAGGCCCGAACCGACGAAGGCTCCGGCCAGCGAGACGACCGGCGCAACCGCCGGAGCCAGCAGAACGGCCAGGGCGGCCAGCAGAACGGCCAGGGCGGCCAGCAGGCGCGCGACGGCCAGCAGAACAATCAGCAGGGCAGCCAGCAGAACAATCAGCAGGGCGGCCAGCAGAGCCGGGACAACCAGCCCCAGAACCGCGACTACGACGATGACGGCGGGGGCCGCCGCGGTCGCCGGCGGCGCAACCGCGACCGGCAGAACCGACGGGGGCGCACCGGCGGCGCGAGCGTCGAACGGTTCGAGTCCGATCCAGTGGTGGCCGAGGACGACGTCCTGGTCACGGCCGCCGGCATCCTCGACGTGCTCGACAGCTACGCCTTCGTCCGGACGTCGGGCTACCTGCCCGGCCCCGACGACGCGTACGTCTCGCTGTCGATGGTGAAGAAGTTCGGCCTGCGCAAGGGCGACGTGGTCACCGGCGCGTTGCGCCAGCCGCGCGACGGCGAGCGGCGGGAGAAGTTCAACCCGCTGGTCCGGGTGGACACCATCAACGGGACCGATCCGGAGCAGGCCAAGGGACGGCCGGAGTTCGCCAAGCTGACCCCGCTCTACCCGCAGGAGAAGCTGCGGCTGGAGACCACCCAGAACCAGATGACCGGCCGGATCATCGACCTGCTGGCCCCGGTCGGCAAGGGCCAGCGCGGCCTGATCGTCTCCCCGCCCAAGGCGGGCAAGACGATGGCGATGCAGCAGATCGCCAACGCCATCGCCACGAACAACCCCGAGGTCCACCTGATGGTGGTCCTGGTCGACGAGCGTCCCGAGGAGGTCACCGACTTCCAGCGCAACACCAAGGGCGAGGTCATCGCCTCGACGTTCGACCGGCCGGCCGACGACCACACCACGGTCGCCGAGCTGGCCATCGAGCGGGCGAAGCGGCTGGTCGAGCTCGGGCACGACGTGGTGATCCTGCTGGACGGGATCACCCGGCTGTCCCGGGCGTACAACATCGCCGCACCGGCGAGCGGCCGGATCCTGTCCGGTGGCGTCGACTCCGCGGCGTTGTACCCGCCGAAGAAGTTCTTCGGCGCGGCCCGCAACGTTGAGGGTGGCGGCTCGCTGACCATCCTGGCCACCGCGTTGGTGGAAACCGGCTCGAAGATGGACGAGGTGATCTTCGAGGAGTTCAAGGGCACCGGCAACATGGAGCTCCGGTTCCGCCGCGACATCTCGGAGAAGCGGATCTTCCCGGCGATCGACGTCGACGCGTCGAGCACCCGCCGCGAGGAGCTGCTGATGAGCCGCGAGGAGCTGGCCATCGTCTGGCGGCTGCGTCGGGTGCTGTCCGGGCTGGACAGTCTGCAGGGCCTGGAGATGCTGCTCGACCGGCTGCGCAAGACCGGCAGCAACGCGGAGTTCCTGATGGCGATCACCAAGTCCGTGCCCGGGGTGGCCACCAGCGAGAAGTAGTCCCGGATCCGGACCACGTGGACTCCGACCCCGTCGGAAACCGTCGAGTTGGTGCGATGCCCGGCGGCGTGTCGCTGGCGCAGCTCGACAGTTTCCGAGATGGCGGGGGAGCGGGACTAAACAGGGGTACGACGGCGTTGGTTTGGTAGCTGCGCGATGAGTGCGGCAAACTACTCCGTTGGTGCCGGTTCACGCCGACCAAGCTCGCGACGAACGAATGATCGCGGCTGGCGACCCGGTGCCGCTACGAATCCAAGGAGAAGCAATGAAGACCGACATCCACCCGACGTACGTGGAGACCCAGGTGACCTGCACCTGCGGCAACACGTTCACCACCCGGAGCACCTCCCCGAACGGCGTCATCCACGCCGAGGTGTGCTCCGCCTGCCACCCGTTCTACACGGGCAAGCAGAAGATCCTCGACACCGGCGGTCGGGTCGCCCGCTTCGAGAAGCGGTACGCCAAGACCCAGGCCGACAAGAAGAAGTAGGGGCTGCCGGCCGACTGAGGTCCGCAACTTCTGGGTCGTCCTCCGCTCGGTACGTCGAGCGGGGGGCGGCCCTTTTCCACGTCTTCGAAAGGTTCATCCGATGTTCGAGTCAGCGGCGCCCCTCCAGGCGGAGTACGCGGAGTTGGAGCGCGCGCTGTCCGATCCGGCCGTGCATACCGACCCCGCGCGGGCCCGCAAGGTCGGCCGCCGATTCGCGGAGCTGACCCCGATCGTCAAGGCGCTGGCGGATCACGAGCGGCTGACCGACGACCTGGCCGCAGCCCGCGAGCTGGTCGACGAGGACCCGGCGTTCGCCGCCGAGGCCGACGACCTGGCCGGGGCGCTGGAGGCCGTCACCGAGCGGCTGACCAGGCTGCTGGCGCCGCGCGACCCGAACGACTCCGGGGACGCGCTGCTGGAGATCAAGTCCGGTGAGGGCGGCGATGAGTCGGCGCTGTTCGCCGGTGACCTGCTCCGGATGTACACCCGGTTCGCTGAGACGCGCGGCTGGAAGATCGAGGTGCTGGATTCCCAGGACACCGATCTCGGCGGCGTGAAATCGGTCACCATCGCGGTCAAGGCCGGCTCCGCCGGCGACCCGGACGCGATGCCGTACGGCGCCCTGAAGTTCGAGGGCGGCGTGCACCGCGTGCAGCGGGTGCCGGTGACCGAGTCGCAGGGCCGGATCCATACCTCGGCCGCCGGGGTCCTGGTGATGCCCGAGGTCGAGGAGACCGAGGTCGAGATCGACGAGAACGACCTGCGGATCGATGTCTTCCGGTCGTCCGGGCCGGGCGGTCAGGGCGTGAACACCACAGACTCCGCGGTCCGGATCACCCACCTGCCGAGCGGGATCGTGGTCTCCTGCCAGAACGAGCGCAGCCAGCTGCAGAACCGCGAGCAGGCGATGCGGATGCTCCGGGCCCGGCTGATCGCGGCCGCCGAGGTGGCGGCCGCCGACGCCGCCAGCGCCGCCCGCCGCAGCCAGGTCCGGACCGTCGACCGCTCGGAGCGGATCCGGACGTACAACTTCCCGGAGAACCGGATCTCCGACCACCGGATCGGCTACAAGGCCTACAACCTCGACCAGGTCCTGGCCGGTGATCTCGGAGCCGTGGTCGCGGCGCTGCAGGAGGCCGACCTCAGCGAGCGGCTGGCGCACGTCGGCCAGTGAGCGAGCACCCGCAACCCCTGGGCCGAGCCTCCGCGCTCGTCCGTACGGCCGCAGAGACGTTGGCGGCGGCCGGGATCGAGTCGCCGGCGGTCGACGCCCGGCTGCTGCTGGCACACGTGCTGGACGTCGATCCGGGGCGGTTGCTGCTCGACCCGGAGGTCGACGAGGAGTCCAGCGAGCGTTTCGCCGAGCTGGTCCGGCGGCGCGCAGCCCGCGAACCGCTGCAGCACCTGACCGGGGTCGCCTACTTCCGGCACCGCGAGCTGTCGGTCGGGCCCGGTGTCTTCGTCCCGCGTCCCGAGACCGAGGTGATGACCGGCTGGGCGATCGACCGACTCCGTGAGCTGATCGCGGCCGGCCGTACGCCGCGGGCGGTCGATCTCTGCTCCGGCTCCGGCGCGATCGCCGGTGCACTCGCGACCGAGGCACCGCCGACCGAGGTGACCGCCGTGGAGCTCTCCGCCGACGCCGCCGCGTACGCCCAGCGCAACCTCGCCGGCACGGGCGTGGAGCTGGTGGTGGCCGACCTCGCCGACGCGCTGCCGGACGAGGTCGGCAGCGTCGACCTGGTGATCGCCAACCCGCCGTACATCCCGCTGGACGCCTACGCGAGCGTCCCGACTGAGGTCCGTGACCACGATCCGGCCGAGGCGTTGTTCTCCGGCGCGGACGGGCTGGACGAGATCAGGGTGCTGGTCGGCGTCGCGGCCCGGCTGCTGGTCGACGGTGGGCTGCTCTGTTTCGAGCATGCCGATGTCCAGGGCGAGGCCGCGCCGGCCGTGGTGCTGGCCAGCGGAGAGTTCCACACCATCCGGGACCGGCTCGACCTGGCCGGTCGGCCACGATTCGTCACGGCGGTACGCCGGGAGCGGGCGCGATGAGCAGCGTCACGTTCGCGCTGACGGCTGTCGTGCCTGGTTGCTGGCAGGATGGGCCGGGTGAGTGAGGAGGACACCGGGAAGCGGACCGGTTATCGGCGCTTCGACTGCACCGACGGCGATCCCGGTGTGCTCGAGGAGGCGGCGGAGACCGCCCGGCAGGCGATCGAGCGCGGCGACTGCATCGTGCTGCCGACCGACACCGTGTACGGGATCGGTGCCGACGCCTTCTCCGCCGAAGCCGTGCAGGGGCTGCTGAACGCCAAGAACCGCGGCCGGGACATGCCGCCGCCGGTGCTGATCGCCGACGCCTCGCTGCTTCGCGCGCTGACGGTCGACGTTCCCGATGCCGCCCGCCAGCTCACCCTCAAGCACTGGCCCGGCGCGCTGACCATCATCTGCAAGGCGCAGCCCAGCCTGCGGATGGACCTGGGCGAGACCGAGGGCACCATCGCGCTACGGGTGCCGGACCACGAGTTCGCCCGCGACGTGCTCCGGCGGACCGGCCCGATGGCGGTGAGCAGCGCGAACATCTCCGGTCAGCGGGCGGCCACGACCTGTGACCAGGCCGTCGACCAGCTCGGTGACCGGGTGGCCGTCTATCTGGACGGGGGAGCGCGACCCTGGCACGGCGAGCCGTCGACCATCGTCGACTTCGCGTCCTCCGACGCCGGCGTGCTGCTGCGCAAGGGCGCACTGAGCCTGGCGACGATCCGGGAGACCTGTCCCGACGTGGTCGATCCCGACGAGCCGGAGCCCGAGCCGACGTCCGATCCCGAGCCGACGCCCGAGCCGGTCTGGTCAAAGGACGCCGGGTACGCGCGTAACGAGCCTGAGGACACGCGCGCTGAGCCCGAAGAGCTGCACGAGCAGGGCGAAACGCGCGCTGAGCCTGTCGAAGCGCATGAGGAGAGCCCTTCGACAAGCTCAGGGCATGTCGGCGAGACCTACCACGAGCCGGACACCGACGAGCTACGGATCACCCACCCCGAGGTTGATCCGGACCAGCCCTCCCTGTTCGAGCGCCCCGAGGAGCCCGCGCGTTCCGACAACCGCGACGCGGCCGCGCCGGACCCGGGGCGCTGAGTGCGCGAATACCTGTTGGTGCTGCTGGTCGCAGCCGCCGTCACCTATCTCGCCAGCGGCCTGTGTCGCCGGCTCGCGTTCCGGACCGGAGCGCTGGCGAAGGTCCGCGACCGGGACGTGCACACCATCGAGATGCCCTACCTGGGCGGGCTGGCCATGCTGATCGGGGTGATCGCGGCGATCCTGTTGGCCTGGCAGCTACCGTTCCTGGGTCGCCAGCCCACGGTCCAGCAGGACTCGTTCGCGGTGCTGGTCTCCGCAGCGGTGATCTGCCTGGTCGGTGTCCTGGACGACGTGTTCGACCTGCCGCCGCTGCCGAAGTTCGCCGGCCAGGTGCTGGCAGCCGGGATCGCGGTCGCGCTCGGCGTGAAGATGCTCTGGATCCCGCTGCCCGGGCAGACGGTGTCGCTGGACGGCGCGGCCTCGATCGCCATCACCGTGTTCTTCATCGTGCTCTGCTCGAACGCGGTGAACTTCGTCGACGGCCTGGACGGCCTGGCCACCGGCGTGGTCGGGATCGGCGCCCTCGCGTTCTTCGCGTACTCCTATCTGCTCACCGTCACCCAGGGACTGACCCGGGCGACCACGTCCAGCCTGATCACCGTGGCCATCGCGGGTGCCTGTATCGGCTTCCTGCCGCACAACTTCTTCCCGGCCCGGATGTTCATGGGTGATTCGGGGGCAATGCTGCTCGGTCTGCTGCTGGCCACCTCCACGATCAGCCTGACCGGGCAGATCGACACCTCCCAGCTCGCGAACGGCAGCGGCCGGCTGCTCCCGTCCGTGCTGCCGTTGGTCCTGCCGCTGGCCATCTTGGCCCTGCCCTTCCTGGACCTGGTGCTGGCGTTCGCGCGGCGGACGTACGCGGGGAAGTGGTGGTTCGTCGCCGACAAGCAGCACCTGCACCACCGGCTGCTGCAGCGCGGCCACAGCCAGCGCCGCGCGGTTCTGCTGATGTACGGCTGGTCGGCGCTGGTCTCGTTCGGGGTGATCGCCCTGGGACTGGTGGGTAGCAGTGACTGGCAGCCGCTGGCCGTCGCGGGTCTGCTGCTGGTCTTCGCCGCGCTCCTGCTGGTGATCACCCTCGGTCGGCCGGTGGACTCGAAGAGCCGGACCCGGCGGGGCGACACCTGAATGTAGTGCGTCACAACTGCACCCCCCGGGCGAGGCCGAGCGGCAGCCTGAGTATCACTTGTGTTAACTTTCATCTCTGCCCAGGGCCCCATCCACCCTCGACGGAAAGCGTCTCCTGACATGACCACCGCCAGCCACGAGCACGCTCAGCGAGAGCGGACGCCCGGGCCGAGCATTCACGTGGTCCGGGCGCGCAAGCTGCTCTACGCGGGCCTGGTCGGCGGGCTGGCGGCGACGGTGATCTGCCTGCTGATCTTCGGCCTCACCTCGGGCGTGCCGGGCCTGCTCTCGGTCGCCCTCGGGGCCGGCATGGTGCTGTTCTTCTACACCGTCGGCCAGTTGGTCATGGTCGCCTTCGCCGACGCCGGCGCGCGGACCCTGATGGCGGTCTCGATGGCCAGCTACACCGGCCGGGTGGTCGCGCTCGGGCTGGTCCTCGTGCTGTACGGGAAGCACCGGGCGGACTGGCCGGCGCTGATTCCGATGGCGGTTTTCGTCAGCACGATCGCGACGGTCGCCGGCTGGCTGGCCGTCGAGGTGTATGTCTTCTCCCGGCTGAGGATCGATGTCTACGACACCCCGTACGAACCCCCCTCGACACCCGCGGACGACCAGTGACCGGCCCGATAACCGACTGCTACCGTGTGAGGCGCCATGAGGGAGCAGGGCACGTCATCGGAGGCGGAGCGGTCGCAGCGAAGCGTCAAGGCTCACGCCGTGGATCAGGGCGTCATGGTGCTCTCCTACCTGATCGGCGGGGTGCTGGTCTACGGCGGCCTCGGCTGGCTGGGCGATCACTATCTGCATACGAGATTCCTCACTCCGGTGGGGATCATTCTCGGCGCCGTCCTGGCCTGCTACACGATCATCAAGAGATTCGGCGGGGTGGACGGCGGGCCGCTCGGATCGCCCGTGAAGCCGCACGAGCCAGATACGGATGCCGACGATGATCACTGACCGACCGACCAGATCGAAGGGAGGCCCCGCGTGGGTCTGCTGATCCCGCTGGATTCCGGGACGTTCGAGGCGCCCGGGGTCAGCAGCTTCGACTTCCCGCCGCCCTTCCCGAGCGTGCCGTGGCTGGACAAGTACATGATCCAGGCGCTGCTGTCGGTGGTGATCGTGCTCGCGTTCTGGCTGATCATGGCCCGGAAGAACAAACTGGTGCCGAGCAAGGGCCAGTTCGTCGGCGAGTACGCCTACTTCTTCGTCCGCAACGGCATCGCGCGCGACATGCTCGGCCACGACTACAAGCGATACCTGCCGCTGCTGATCGCGCTGTTCTCCTTCATCCTGGTCAACAACATCTTCGGGGTCTTCCCGCTGACCTTGCTGCCGACCTTCGCCCATGTCGGCTGGGCGTACGGACTGGCCCTCCTGGTCTGGGTGATCTACAACGGCGCCGGGATCGGCCGGCACGGACCCTGGGGCTATCTCCGGCGGACCTGCCTGCCGGCCGGTGTGCCCTGGTACATGTGGTGGCTGATCATCCCGCTGGAGTTCATCTCCAACATCATCGTCCGGCCCGATCACGCTGTCGCTGCGTCTGTTCGCCAACATGTTCGCCGGCCACCTGCTGGTGCTGGTCTTCGTCACCGGCGGGGAGTTCCTGCTGATCGAGACGCCGTCCATCGTCACCAAGTTCTTCGGCGTCGTCTCGCTGGTCTTCAGCATGGCGATCTTCGGACTGGAGCTCTTCGTGCAGTCGCTGCAGGCCTTCATCTTCACCGTGCTGACCGCCCAATACATCTCCTCGGCGATCGCCGAGGAGCACTGACCCCGAACTTCCCAGCCACCACGGGAAAACCGAAAGGAATCGCTCAATGCTTCCACTGGAGCTCACCGGATCGCTCGGCATCGTCGGCTACGGCCTCGGCGCCATCGGCCCCGGTATCGGCGTCGGCCTGATCTTCGCCTCCGTCATCCAGGGCACCGCCCGTCAGCCCGAGGCGCGCGGCGCCATGATGGGTACGGCCTGGATCGGCTTCGCCGTGACCGAGGCGCTGGCGATCATCGGTATCGCGCTCGCCTTCGTCTTCGGCGGCGTGATCGAGATCACGATGACAGCCCTCGTCATCCCGCTGGAGGTGAACAACCCGCTGCTGCCCAACCCGTGGGAGTTCGTCGCCTCGATCGTCTTCGCGTTGCTGCTGACGTTCATCATCTGGAAGTTCGTCGTACCGCGCTTCGAGCAGACCTATGCCGAGCGCACCGCGGCGATCCAGGGCGGCATCGAGAAGGCCGAGCATGCCCAGGCCGAGGCCCAGGCGGCCTTGGAGAAATACAACGCGCAGCTGGCCGAGGCCCGCGGCGAGGCGGCCAAGATCCGCGAGGACGCGAAGACCCAGGGCAGCCAGATCCTGGCCGACATGCGCGAACAGGCCCAGGCCGAGGCCAACCGGATCCGGACCGCGGCCGAGTCCCAGCTCGAGGCGGAGCGGTCTCAGGTCGTCGCCCAGCTGCGCAGCGAGATCGGCGGCCTGGCCACCACCCTGGCCGGCCGGATCGTCGGTGAGTCGCTGGACGACGACGAGCGGGCGCGGCGGACCGTCGACCGGTTCATCGCCGACCTCGAGTCACAGAACGTCGAGTCGAGCCCCGCAGGGACGACGACCTAGTGGCCAACGCGACGCGGACCAGGATCAGCTCGCTCGACGCGGTGCTCGACGAGACCGAGGGCAGCGACCGGATCTCCGCCGAGTTGTTCGCCGTGGTCGACGCGCTGGACAGCTCGTCGATGCTCCGTCGCTCGCTGACCGATCCGAACATCAGCGACGGCGCGCGGCAGGCGCTGGCCTCCCGGCTGCTCGACGGCCGGGTGTCGGAGCCGACCCTGACGGTCGTCCATGCGGCGGTCGCCGACCGCTGGCCGGGCGGACGTACGCTTGCGGCCGCGCTGGAACGGCAAGGCGTCCGGTCCGAGCTGGCTCGCGCCCAGGCCGACGGCGAGCTGGACGAGACCGAGGACTCGCTGTTCCGGTTCTCCCGGCTGGTGGAGTCCTCACCCGAGCTGCGGAACACGATGGCCGATCGCCGGGTGCCGCTGGCGGACCGGCAGACCCTCGTCGACGACCTGTTGGGCGGCAAGGCGGGCGCGGCGACGATCGCGCTGAGCAAACGGGCCGTCGCGGCCCGGGAGCGTACGTTCGACAACACGATCGAGGGCTACGTCACGCTGGCCGCGGCGCAGCAGAACCGACTGCTGGCCACGGTTCGGGTGGCCCGCCCACTCACCTCGGAGCAGGCCCAGCGACTGCGCGCGGCGCTGTCCAAGCAGGCGGGCCGCGACGTGGCGATCCAGGAGATCGTCGAGCCGGGACTGCTCGGCGGCATCCGGGTCGAGCTGGGAGACCAGGTGATCGAGGGCACCGTCGCGTCGAAACTCGACGAGGCCAAGCGCCTGTTCGGCTAACGCGGCACAGATTCACCAGCAGGCAGATCCGAGAGCTAGCAGATATCGAGAGCAAGGGACAACGATGGCGGAACTGACGATCCGACCCGACGAGATCCGGGAAGCCCTGGACAACTTCGTCAAGACCTACACCCCGAGCACCTCCAGCCGGGAAGAGGTCGGCACCGTGGTCACCTCCGGTGACGGCATCGCCCGGGTCGAGGGATTGCCGTCGGCGATGGCGAACGAGTTGCTGGAGTTCCAGAACGGGACTCTGGGCATCGCGTTGAACCTCGACGTGCGCGAGATCGGCGTCGTGGTGATGGGCGAGTCCGAGGGCATCGAGGAGGGGCAGCCGGTCAAGCGGACCGGAGAGATCTTGTCCGTCCCCGTCGGCGACGGGTACCTGGGTCGCGTGGTGGATGCGCTCGGTCAGCCGATCGACGGGCTCGGCGACATCTCGCCGATCGACGAGCGGCGCCCGCTCGAGCTTCAGGCCGCCGGCGTGATGGACCGGCAGGAGGTCCGCCAGCCGCTGCAGACCGGCATCAAGGCGATCGACGCGATGATCCCGATCGGCCGCGGCCAGCGCCAGCTCATCATCGGCGACCGCAAGACCGGCAAGACCGCCATCGCCGTCGACACGATCATCAACCAGAAGCAGTTCTGGGACACCGGCGACCCGGAGCAGCAGGTGCGCTGCGTCTACGTCGGCATCGGCCAGAAGAACACCACGGTCGCCGCTCTCCGCGGAACGCTGGAGGATGCCGGCGCGATGGAATACACCACCATCGTCAACGCACCCGCTTCCGACCCGGCCGGCTACAAATACGTCGCGCCCTACACCGGCTCGGCGATCGGCCAGCACTGGATGTATGCCGGCAAGCACGTGCTGATCGTGTTCGACGACCTGACCAAGCAGGCCGAGGCCTATCGGTCGATGTCGCTGTTGCTGCGTCGGCCTCCCGGCCGCGAGGCCTACCCCGGCGACGTGTTCTACCTGCACAGCCGGCTGTTGGAGCGCTGCGCAAAGCTCTCCAACGAGCTCGGCGCCGGCTCGATGACCGGGCTGCCGATCATCGAGACCAAGGCCAACGATGTGTCGGCTTACATCCCGACCAACGTCATCTCGATCACCGACGGCCAGATCTTCCTGCAGTCCGACCTGTTCAATGCCAACCAGCGGCCGGCCATCGATGTCGGCGTCTCGGTCTCCCGGGTCGGCGGCGCCGCCCAGATCAAGGCGATGAAGAACGTCTCCGGTTCGCTCAAGATCAACCTGGCGCAGTATCGCGACATGCAGGCGTTCGCCATGTTCGCCTCGGACCTCGACGCGACCTCCCGACGCCAGCTGGATCGCGGCGGCCGGCTGACCGAGCTGCTCCGGCAGCCGCAGTACACGCCGTACCCGATCGAGGAGCAGGTGGTCAGCGTCTGGTCCGGCATCAACGGCCAGCTGGACGAGGTGCCGATCGACGACGTGCTGCGGTTCGAGCAGGAGCTGCTGGAATACCTGCGGCACAACGGCGACGTGCTCCGCAACATCCGGGAGACGAAGAACTTCGACGACGACACCGCCGAGGCGCTGAAGAAGCAGATCGCGGAGTTCAAGAAGAGCTTCCAGACGTCCGAGGGCAAGCTGCTCGTGGGTCGCGAGGAGCACGATCCGCTCGACGAGGACGCCGTCGAGCAGGAACAGATCGTCGCCCAGAAGAGATGACCCCAGAGAGAGACGACACAGAAGAGATGAGTGATCGGCCAGTGTGCCCTTCGACAGGCTCAGGGCACATAGATCGGCTCGGGAGGTAGTCAAGTGCCCGCATCATTGCGCGAGCTGCGGCAGCGCCGGGACTCGGTGACCACGATCAAGAAGGTCACCCGGGCGATGGAGCTGATCGCGTCGTCGCGGATCATCAAGGCGCAGCAGCGCGCCCACGCGGCGGCACCGTTCGCCCGTGAGCTGACCCGAGCGGTCTCGGCGGTGGCGACGTACTCCAACGTCGACCACCCGCTGACCACCGAGTCGCCCGATCCCAAACGGGCGGCGATGCTGGTGATCACCTCCGACCGCGGCCTGGCCGGCGCGTACTCGTCGTCGGTGCTCAAGGAGAGCGAGCAGCTCGCCCGGATGCTCCGCGACTCCGGCAAGGACATCCAGCCGTACATCGCCGGCCGGAAGGCGGTCGCGTACTACAACTTCCGGCAGCGGCAGGTCGCCGGCCGCTGGGACGGGTTCTCCGAGGCGCCCACGTATGCACACGCCCGGGAGATCGCGGACACCCTGATCGAGTCGTTCCTGACCCCGACCGACCAGGGTGGCGTGGACGAGATCCACGTGGTCTTCACCAGGTTCGTCTCGATGCTCGTCCAGCGGGTGGATGTGATCCGGCTGCTGCCGCTCGAGGTCATCGAGGGCCAGGAGAAGCCCCAGGAGGGCGAGCTTTATCCGCTGTACGAGTTCGAGCCGGACGCCGAGACCGTGCTCGACACGCTGCTCCCGATCTATGTCGCGAGCCGGATCCAGTACTGCCTACTGCAGTCCGCGGCGTCGGAGCTGGCCAGCCGGCAACGGGCCATGAAGTCTGCGACCGACAACGCGCAGCAGCTGATCGAGCGGCTCACCCGGGAGGCCAACCAGGCCCGGCAGGCCGAGATCACCCAGGAGATCAGCGAGATCGTCGGTGGAGCGGCCGCGCTGAGCGAGAGCACCGCCGGGTCCGAATGACCATGATCAGGAACGAGACGAGGACACGATGACCGCAACGATCGAAGAGAACACCACCGAGGAGACCTCGGGCGGGATCGGCCGGGTGGCCCGGGTGATCGGGCCGGTCGTGGACGTGGAGTTCCCGCCCGACGCGATGCCGGACATCTACCACGCGCTACTGGTGGACACCACGGTCGGCGGTGAGACCAGGACGATGACCATGGAGGTCGCCCTCCAGGTCGGCGACAACATGGTCCGGGCGATCGCGCTGAAGCCGACGGACGGCATGGTCCGCGGCGCGGAGGTGCGCGACACCGGTGCGCCGATCTCGGTGCCGGTCGGCGACGTGACCAAGGGCCACGTCTGGGACGTGACCGGCAATGTGCTGAACGCTGAGCCGGGATCGATCGAGATCACCGAGCGCTGGCCGATCCACCGCAACCCGCCGAAGTTCGACGAGCTGGAGAGCAAGACCGAGATGCTGCAGACCGGCATCAAGGTGCTCGACCTGCTGACGCCGTACGTCCAAGGCGGCAAGATCGGCCTGTTCGGTGGAGCCGGTGTCGGCAAGACCGTGCTGATCCAGGAGATGATCTACCGGATCGCCCACAACTTCGGTGGTACGTCGGTGTTCGCCGGCGTCGGTGAGCGGACCCGCGAGGGCAACGACCTGATCAACGAGATGGAAGAGGCCGGCGTCTTCGCGGACACTGCGCTGGTGTTCGGCCAGATGGACGAGCCGCCCGGCACCCGGCTCCGGGTGGCGCTGTCCGCCCTGACCATGGCGGAGTACTTCCGCGACGTGCAGAACCAGGACGTGCTGCTCTTCATCGACAACATCTTCCGGTTCACCCAGGCCGGCTCGGAGGTCTCCACGCTGCTCGGCCGGATGCCGTCCGCGGTGGGTTATCAGCCGAACCTGGCCGATGAGATGGGCCAGCTGCAGGAACGGATCACCTCGACCCGCGGCCACTCGATCACGTCGATGCAGGCGATCTACGTGCCGGCCGACGACTACACCGACCCGGCGCCGGCGACGACCTTCGCCCACCTGGACGCGACCACCGAGCTGTCCCGGAACATCGCGTCCCGAGGCCTGTATCCGGCGGTGGACCCGCTGTCCTCGTCCTCGCGGATCCTCGACCCGCAGTACGTCGGCCAGGAGCACTACGACACCGCCGTCCGGGTCAAGCAGATCCTGCAGCGCAACAAGGAGCTGCAGGACATCATCGCCATCCTCGGCATCGACGAGCTGTCCGAAGAGGACAAGATCATGGTGAACCGGGCCCGGCGGATCGAGCAGTTCCTGTCCCAGAACACCTACATGGCGACGAAGTTCACCAACATCCCGGGCTCGACCGTGCCGCTGGCGGAGACGATCGAGTCGTTCAAGATGATCTGCAACGGCGATGTCGACCACATCGCCGAGCAGGCCTTCTTCAACGTCGGCAACATGGAGGACGTCGAGCGCCGCTGGGACGAACTCCAGAAGGAAGGCTGAGCGAGGAGATGGCCGATCCGATGGAGGTCCAGGTGGTGTCCGCGGAGCGGGTGGTCTGGTCCGGTCAGTCGACCAACATCATCGCCAAGACCACCGACGGCGACATCGGCATCCTGCCCGGGCACGAGCCCGTGCTGGCGATCCTGGTGCCGAGCGGGGTCGAGATCTACACCCCGGACAACCACCGCGAGATCCTGGCGGTCGACGGCGGGTTCATCTCGGTGGGTCAGGGCCGAGTGTCGATCCTGTCGGAGTACGCGTCGATGGCCGACGACGTCGACCTGCCGCGTGCGGAGAAGGAACTGGCGGACGCCCAGGCGCGGATGGACGACGGCGAGACCGACGAAGAGACCCGAATGCACTTCAGCCGAGCCCAGGCGCAGGTCCTGGCGGCGCAGAAGGTTCAATAGGGCGAGTGAGGTCCCAGAAGCTGTGAAAACGCACCTGTGAGAGAGCTGTATCCGCCGGGTTGCGCCTGTCCCGGTCAGACTCAGGCGTAGCGCGTGCCTGCCTGGCTCGGGGTGCTGGAGGTCGTCGTCGCGGTCGTCGTCCTGGTCGCCCTTGCGGTGTTCCTGCTCGCAGCGCGACGGCGCTGGCTGGCCAGGCAGGGCGGCGCCTTCGAGTGCAGTGCACGGCTGCTGCTCGCCAGCCCGGACAGCGCTCCGACGACGAAGGGCTGGGCTCTCGGGGTGGCACGGTACAACGGCGAGATGCTGGAGTGGTTCCGGTTCTTCTCGTACGCCTTCCGGCCGCGGTTCTCCTTCCGCCGGGCCGAGGTCCGGGTGGTCGACCATCGAGATCCCGACCCGATCGAGGCGATGGCGCTGTATCAGGGACAGCGGGTGGTCACGCTGGCCGCACCGCAGCAGATGGCGGACACCCGGTGGGAGCTGGCGATGGATCCCGAATCGATAACCGGGCTGCTCTCCTGGCTCGAGTCGGCGCCGCCCGGGCTGGCGCCCAGCCAGTACTGACCCGAGTTTGTGGCGACCCGGCCCGCTGCACTCCGTGCTCGGCAGCGGATTTCGATCCCTCGCCGCCGGCTGGCCGGCTACAGCTGCAGATGGAGCCGAAGGGCGTCGTCGAGGTCGGCCATGACCGCGGCCGGGACCCGACCCAACGCCTGGCCCAGCCGGTCGACCGACACGGAACGGACCTGCTCGGCCTGCGCCTTGGAGTCCCGGCGGAGGCCCGTCAGGTCGGCGGGGAGCAGGGTCTGGAACGGATACACCCGTTCGACGCTGCTGGTGATCGGGACGACCGTCACGACACCGCGACCGAGCCTCGCCGCGACGGCGTTCGCGCGATCGTTGCTGACGATGACCGCCGGTCTGCGCTTGCTGGCCTCGCTGCCTCGGACCGGATCGAGGTCGACCAGCCGGATCTCACCGCGAAGCATCCGGCGGCCCGGCAGCGCCGATCCCGTCAGAACTGGCCGCATCCCACACCATGTCAGCGTCCGTCGCCGTCCACTCGTTCCAGGCGGCCTCGTACTCCCGCTCCAGATCCTGTAGGCGCAGCAGCCCGATGGCCCGTTGCACGGCTGCCGATCGGGAGAGGAGTCCGGCCGCCGCCGCGAACTCGTCCAGAGTCGCGACATCCTCCTCGGGCAGGCTGACACTGAGTTTCATACCCGTATGCTACCGCAGTAGTATCGGCTGGCCTCAGTCCAGATCGTCCAGGAACTCGACGGTCGGGGTGAAGAACAGGCTGCCGGTGGTGGCGGTGGAGAAGTCGAGCACCCGGTCGTACGTCCCGGGCGGGTCGCCGAGGAACATGTTCGACAACATCCGTTCGATCACGGCGGGGTCCCGGGCGTAGCCGATGTAGTACGTCCCGAACTCGCCGGCCGCGAACGAGCCGAACGGCATGTTGTCGCGCAGGATCTGCAGCTGGTTCCCGGCTTCGTCCTCGATCACGTTGAGGGCGAGATGGGAGTTCGCCGGCTTCTGCTCGTCCGGCATCTCGATGTTGGTCAGCTTGCTCCGGCCGATCGCCCGCTCCTGGTCCTCGACGCTCAGCGCATTCCAGGCCGTCAGGTCGTGCAGATACTTCTGCACGATGACATAGCTCCCGCCGGCGAAGTCCGGGTCGCCGGCGCCGACCAGCACGGCCCGAGAGGCGGCCGCGCCGACCGGGTTCTCGGTGCCGTCGACGAAGCCCAGCAGATCGCGGCTGTCGAAGTACTTGAAGCCCGACACCTCGTCGATCACGGTCACGGCGTCCCCGAGGGCGGACAGCAGCTGGCTCGCCAGCTCGAAGCAGAGATCCATCGTCTCGGCCCGGAGATGGAACAGCAGGTCGCCGGGGGTCGAGGGCGCCGTGTGCCGGTCGCCGACGAGCTCTCGGAAGGGGTGCAGATGCGACGGCCGCGGACCGTCGAACAGCCGGTCCCAGGCGTCCGAGCCGATGCCGACCACACACGTACAGCCGCGGTGGGGCGCCCGGACGGCGACCGAGCGGTGCAGGCCGGACACATTGCCCAGCACCGCGCGGACATCCTGCTCACGACCGTCCGCCATCCCGAGCACGAGGAAGATCGCGGCGCCGGTCAGCGGGGTCAGCACCGGCTGCTGGGTCGGTGTGGGGGCTGGCTCGTTCATCGACGTCGAGGCTATCGGCTCTGATGGTGGAATCGTGCCGGGTCGTGCCGGCAGGATCCGCCCTCAAACCTTCGCGACGCCGCAGGTGAAGCGGTGGGCGCCGCCGATCACGACCTGAGCCGTGCCGTCCGGCAGGACGACCTCGGCGGTAGTTGTCGGGGGCAGGACGACGTCGAGGGTGAAGGTGTCGCCATCGATCGACCAGGTGACCTCCAGCGGACCCTGGCGTGTCAGCTGCCGGGTTGCGGCGCGGGTGAGGCCGGGGCCCGGCAGCGGCGCGATGACGACGTATCGATGCCCGGCCTCCTCCGCGGTGGGGAACTCGGGCAACCGCAGGCCGGCGAGATGGGTATGCAGGAAGGAGGCGACCGCCCCCTTGCTGTAGTGGTTCAGCGAGCCGTGCACGCTGCCGTCGGGAGCGATGCCGTCCCACCACTCCCACATCGTGGTCGCGCCGGCGTCCAGCATGCCCAGCCAGGACGGGTAACCGGTGCGGGTCAGCAGCCGGTACGCGAGGTCGGCGTGGCCGTTGTCGGCCAGGGTCGGGAGCAGCATGCCGGTCGCCAGGAAGCCGGTGCCGAGCCGGTCGTCGGCGGAGTGCACGAGCTCGGCGAGCCGGTCGGCGACTGCCTGGCGTACGTCCGGGGGCACCAGGTCGAACGCCAGCGCCCGGACATAGTGAGCCTGGCGCTCCTCGGTCAGCCGGCCGTCGGGCTGCAGGTACTCCCGCTGCCAGGCGTTCCGGGCCTCGTCCGCGATCGTGCCGTAGTCGGTTGCGAGATCGTGCTGACCGAGGATCGCGGCCGTCCGGGCGGCGATCAGCGCCGAGCGGCGCAGGTACGCCGTCGCGACGATGCCGTGGTCGACGCTGCCGTCCGGGTTCGGGGGTACGCCGGGCTCGAGCCACTCGCCGAAGTGGAAGCCGGTGTCCCACAGGTAGCCCTCGTACGGCGCGGCGTCCGGGCGGGCCGCCGCACGGTCCGGATGCCGCCCGCCGGCCGCGCAGGCCGCCGCATAGTCGACCCAGTGCCGCATCGCCGGGAACGACTCGGCGAGCACGTCCGCATCGCCGTACGCCCGCCAGAGCTCCCACGGCACGATCGCCGCTGCATCGCCCCAGCCCGCCGATCCGGCCGAGGCGTCCTCGAACCCGCCGCCCGCCGGCTTGTCGCCGCCGGGATTCGGCACGATGGTCGGCACCCGGCCGTCGGCCCACTGATCGGCCGCGAGGTCGCGGAGCCATCGCCGGGAGAACTCCTCGACGTCGACGAGCAGTGCGGCGGTGGAGACGAAGACCTGCCAGTCACCGGTGAAGCCGGACCGCTCGCGCTGCGGGCAGTCGGTGGGCACCGCACACGCGTTGGTGACGAGGCTGCGCCGGACCACCTCGTGCAACTGCTCCAGTCGCGGCTCGCTGCACTCGAACTGGCCGGTCCGCGGCAGGTCGTCGTGGACGAGCACTCCGCGGGCGCCGGAGAGGTCGAGTCCGTCCGGGACCCCGTCGACCTGGACGTACCGGAAACCGTGCGTGGTGTGCCGGGGCTCGAACACGTCGCCGGGCCGGCCGGCGGAGACGACCTCGTCGACCTGGCCGGCGGGCAGCGGCTGCCCCGTGGCGAAGTCGAACGCCCTGAGGTGCTCCGTGTCGACGAGGCCGTGCTCGTCGACGACCTCGCCGTGGGTCAGGGTGAGCCGGGTGCCGGCTGGACCGAGGTCCGGCAGCCGGAGCCAGCCGGTGAGCTCCTCGCCCAGATCCAGGACGACCGTGCCCGGTCGGGGCCGGCTCGTCCCGATCGGCGCGATCTCGCGGTTCCGGCGGGTGACCGGACCGTTGGTGGCGACCAGCCGGTCGCGGTTCGCGATCACCGGGTCAGTGGCCAGTGCGTCGTCCAGCAGCTCGACCGGCTGCCACCCTTCGCCGCCACCGAGGAACCAGTCGGGGTCGGACAGCCGTCGATCTTCGGTCTGGCCGTCCATCAGATCGGCCGTCACGATATGGCTCGGCCGGCTCTCCCACGATCCGTCGGTGGCGACTATCGTCCGGAGCGACCCGGGCTCGCCGGTCACCAGCGACAGCAGCAGACCGCTCCGATCACCCCAACCGTCGGCCCGCCGCTGGAAGCCGTGCCGTCCCCGGAACCAGCCGTCGGAGAGCAGCACCGCGATCGTGTTCGAGCCCGGACGCAGGAGGGCGGTGACGTCGTACTCCTGGACCTGGAGCCGCTTCCGGTACGCCGTGAAGCCGGGGGTCAGTTCGCGGTCGCCGACCCGGGAGCCGTTGACGTACGCCTCGTAGATCCCGTGCGCGGTGGCGAAGCAGCGGACCGGACCCTCGCCACCCCGGTCGAACACCTGGCGGAGCAGATAGGCCGGGCGCCGGCCCGGCTCGGCCGGTACGCCGCCCTCGTCGGGTCCGATCCAGCTAGCCGCGCGCAGAGCGGCCCGTACGGTGTCGTCGCTCATCCGGCCTCCCCTCCGTCGTCTTCGATGCAGCGGGATCGTCGGTGGATCCTATGCTGAGCCGGTGAGCGGACCCCTGCGCGGCGTCAATCTCGGCGGCTGGCTGGTGCTGGAGAAGTGGATGACGCCGTCGCTGTTCGCGGGCACGGACGCGGTCGACGAGTACACGTTCATGGCCACCCCGGCCGCGGCCGAGCGGCTGCGACAGCACCGTGAGACCTGGATCACCGAGGCCGACGTCGCGTGGCTCGCCGGGCACGGCGTGGACCTGGTCCGGCTGCCGGTAGGGCACTGGGTGCTGGCCGACGATCCGCCGTATCTCGGCGCCCCTGAGCTGCTGGACGCGGCGCTGGACTGGGCGGCTGCGTACGGGCTGAAGGTCCTGCTCGACCTGCATGCGGTGTCCGGCTCGCAGAACGGGCAGGACCACAGCGGGCGGGTCGGCCCGCGAGGCTGGTATCGCGAGCGGCACCACCGCGAGCACACCCACGACGCGCTCGCCGGCCTGGCGACCCGCTACGGGAGGCATCCCGCGCTCTGGGGACTGGAACTGGTCAACGAGCCGATGGACTGGCGGCTGTGGCGGCTCCGGCACTTCCACCGCGACGCGTACGTCCGACTCGGCGCCCGACTCGCCCCGGGCACCCGGGTGGTGTTCTCCGACGGGTTCGTGCCGTGGCTGCAGCGGGCGAGTCTGCCCGGCCGGGTGGACCTGCCGACGGTGATCGACAGCCACTTCTACCAGGCGTTCTATCCGTGGGACGTGCACCGCAGCATCGAGTCGCACATCGCGAAGGCCCGCCGGCGGGGCAGGCTGATCCGCTGGCTGTCCCGACGTCAGCCGGTCGTCGTCGGTGAGTGGAGCGGAGGTCTGCCGGACCGGGCGTTCCGCGGGCACCCGGCGGAGGAGCGGGCCGACCTCACCCGGGCGTACCTCGACGCGCAGCTGGAGGGATACGCCGACGCGCTGGCCTGGTGCTTCTGGAGCTACCAGACCGAGAACCGCGATGACTGGAACTTCCGGCACCTGGTCGAGTCCGGCCTTCTCCGGTGGTGAACCGGCTGGACCCTGCGTGCCCACTCATGCCCACTCATTCCGGAAACTGTCGGGTTGCGGCAGCCGACACCGGCGTGTCGCTGTCGCAGGTCGACAGTTTCCGGAACGGGTGGGTGGGTAGGCAGCCGGGCTACTTCTGCGAGAAGGCGGCGTCGAAGGCGGCGGTCGGCGGGGTGATCGCGTTCAGGGTCCGGATGAAGTCCAGGGCCTCGGGGGCGCCGGCGAGCCGGTCCATCCCGGCGTCCTCCCACTCGATCGAGATCGGGCCGTCATAGCCGATGTGGTTGAGCATCCGGAAGATGTCCTCCCACCGGGTGTCGCCGTGGCCGGTCGAGATGAAGTCCCAGCCGCGCCGCGGGTCGGCCCACGGCAGGTGCGAGGACAGGATGCCGTTCCGGCCGTTGTGCATCCGCAGCTTCGTGTCCTTGCAGTCCACGTGGTAGATCCGGTCTTTGAAGTCCCACAGGAAGCCGACGTAGTCCAGCCCCTGCCAGACCATGTGCGACGGGTCGTAGTTCAGCCCGAAGCCCGGCCGGTGGCCTATCGCGTCCAAGGTGGCGACCGTCGACCAGTAGTCGTACGCGATCTCGCTCGGGTGCACCTCGTGCGCGAACCGCACGCCGACCTCGTCGAACACGTCGATGATCGGGTTCCAGCGGTCGGCGAAGTCGGCGTAACCGGCCTGGATCACGTCGTCGCCTACCGGCGGGAACATCGCCACGTAGTGCCAGACCGATGAGCCGGTGAAGCCCACCACGGTGTCCACTCCGAACGCGGCCGCCGCCCGCGCGGTGGTCTTCATCTCCTCCGCGGCGCGCTGCCGGACGCCCTCCGGATCGCCGTCGCCCCAGACCCGCGGGTTGACCATGTTCTGATAGCGCTCGTCGATGATCGCCTCGCACACAGCCTGGCCGTTGAGGTGGTTCGAGATCGCCCAGCAACCCAGTCCGTGCTTCTCCAGGATGTCTCTTCGGTTCTTGACGTACGACTCGTCGTCCGCCGCCCTCGCCACGTCGAAGTGGTCGCCCCAACAGGCGATCTCCAGCCCGTCGTAGCCCCACTCCGACGCCAGCCGGCACATCTCCTCGAACGGTAGGTCGGCCCACTGACCGGTGAACAGGGTCACCGGCCGGTCCTGCTTCGGTGCGGCCTTGCCGGTTGCTTCGGCGCTCATTCGCTCTCCTCGCTGGTGGGATCCGAACCGTGCGTACGGTCGCCGCCGGGCACCCAGAGCACCTCGTCGGCGCCGTTCACGACGCGGGTGAGGATGAACAAGAGGTCCGACAGCCGGTTGAGATAGGTCAGGGCGAGCGGGTTCACCCCGCCGGGCGCGTCCCCCTCGCCGGGTTCGGTGCCGTAGGCCGCCACGGCCTGCCAGCCCGCTCGCTCCGCCCGTCGGACGACGGTCCGCGCCACATGGAGCTGCGCGGCGGCGGGGCGTCCGCCGGGCAGGATGAACGAGTGCAGCGCCGGCAGCGGGTCGCCGTAGCCGTCGCAGTCGGCCTCGAGCCGGGTGATGTAGTCGGCGGTGATCCGCAGCGGCGGATACTTCGGGTTCCGGGCGAGTGGTGTGCTCAGATCCGCGCCGCAGTCGAACAGCTCGTTCTGCACGCGGCCCAGTGTCGCGCGTACGTCCGTTCCGAGATCGCCGATGGCCAGCGCCACCCCGATCAGGGAGTTGGCCTCGTCGACGTCGCCGTACGCCTCGACCCGAGGATCGGTCTTGCTGGTCAGGCTGAGATCGGCCAGCCGGGTCTCGCCGCCGTCTCCGGTCCGGGTGTAGATCCGCGTCAGATGGACCATGGTGGACCTTTCGTGCTGCCCGGCGTGCTGCCCCCCGTACTGCCCCTCTGCATGGTGAAAACCCTATCCGGGCGGTGTTTCGCTGCGTCGGGGTCCCCGCGCCCTATGACAGGGTGGCCGGATGAAGAGATGGATCGGCGCGCTCAGCCTGGTCGGCCTGGCGCTGATGTCGGCCTGCGGAACCACGCCGGCGACCGATCCGATCGCGGCGGCGAACAGCCCCAGCCCGACACCGTCCTCACCGAGTCCGACCGGCACCAAGGACTGTACGTACGTCGACACCGGCGATCCGGCCCGGCCGGTCAAGCCGCCGAGCGAGTACGACGTCGCGAAGACCGGCACCGTGCAGTACGTGATCACCACCAACGAGGGCGACATCACGCTCACCATGGACCGGTCCAAGACGCCCTGCACGGTGAACTCGTTCGTCTCGCTGGCCGACCAGGGCTTCTACGACAAGACGACCTGCCCGCGGATGGTGGCCACCGGCCTGTTCATCCTGCAGTGCGGCGACCCGACCGGGACGACCAGCGGGGGACCGGGCTATACCTTTGCCGACGAGCTCACCGGCAAGGAGAAGTACACCGCCGGCACGGTCGCGATGGCCAACGCCGGGCCGAACACGAACGGCTCCCAGTTCTTCTTCGTCTTCAAAGACTCCGACCTGCCGCCGGACTATACGGTCTTCGGCAGCATCGACGAGAAGTCGCTGGAGGTGGTGAAGAAGATCACCGCGGCCGGCCAGGACGGCGGCGACCCGTACCAGGGCGGCAAGCCGAAGAACCCGGCAAACATCATCTCGGTCAAGCCGACGTCCTAGTCCCGCCCCCACCGGCCCCCACCACCAGGGCCGGGGCCATCAGCAGGGCGAGCAGGACCGGGAACTCCAGATACGCGTGGTACGAGGCGATCGCGCCATAGATCGCCTTGCCCTGGAAGTAGTCGGTCAGGAACACCGCGGCCAGCACGGCGCCACCGCCGAGCCCGAGTGCCCAGGCCCGCCGCCCGCGGAGCCACGGGACCCGGGATTCGAACGAGGCGGTCGCATCCGGCGCGAACCGCGGCAGGAAGCCGACCCAGACGACATAGTGCATGGTCTGCATGAACGCGAACACGACGAGGAAGCGGATCCCCATCGTCTGGAGCAGCGCCGGCGGAGTGGCCGCGGAAACGACCGCCGACCCGGCACCGACGAACCGCTGGACGATGCCCGGGCCGTCGGCGACGATCCGGTCGAAGCCGCCGGCCAGGATGACCAGCGGCAGCACGACGATCCACAGCACCTGGGTGAGCCGGAACGCGGCCCGCGCGCCGCGGTGCGGGATCCGCCGGGCCCACTCCCAGAGGAAGACCAGCGGTACGAGGTTGTGCAGGTGGGTCAGCACCACGAAGTAGTACGCCGGGAAGGCCAGCGAGGCGAGCGCCCCCATCGCCAGCAGGACCAGGATCCCGGCGATGATCAATACGCCCCGGGGCGACCGGGCCGCCGGGAGGGTGCGGATCCCGAAGACCGCACCGACCGCCAGCACAGTGAAGCCCAGCACGATCTCGGCGAACCGTCCCGGACCGGGCCAGAAGCCGGTCGCGAGGCGGCACACCACGATGCCGCTGATCACGATGATCAGCAGGGCGAGGAACCGGCCGGACAGCACCGGTGCGAACCGGCCGGCGACGTAGCGGATCTCCAGCACGTTGTGCAGCACTCCGAACGCGATCAGGCCGAGCACCGTGGTCGCCAGCGGCGCACGGGTGGCGAGGAGCAGCGCCAGCGCGGCGACGCCGAGCATGCCGATCACCAGCAGGGCGACCGATGGCACGCTGGGTGCCGTGAGCGACCTGGCACCAGTCTCGAGCTGGTGGGGCGTCCTGAATTGGTGGGGCGGCTGGCTGCCGGCATTCGTGCTGACCTGCGTCATCGAGCTGGCCGTCTATCTGCTGATGCTGGAGCTGTTCGGGCTGGTCGGCCGGGAGCCCGGCCAGCTGCGGCCGGGCCGGGTCGCGCTGCTGGTGCTGGGTCTGAACGCGGTGACCCACCCGGCGTTCTGGGCGGTCGCCCTGCGCCTGCACAGCACTGTCGGCGTGCTCGTCGGCGAGGTCGTCGTCAGCCTGGTCGAGGGCGCGCTGTTGTGGCTGGTGCTGCGCCGTCGGCCGGTGGCCTGTCTGGCCAGCGCGGCGGTCGCCAACATCGCGTCCGCGGTGCTGGGTTCCGCTCTTCTCGGCGCCGTCATCGGCGTGGCTTCCTAGGTCCCTTCGGCTTCGACATCGTCCAGCGGGCCAGGATGATCAGGAGCCCGACCGCGACGAACGCGACCACGATCGTGCCGGCGAAGCCGTTGCCCCCATGCGGAGCGGTGTCCATGGGGATGACAGGCAGCACCACGAGCGAGCCGAGCAGCCCCGGCGCGGTCACTTCCGGCCCCGGACCCGGCGTACCACGACGATCACGACGGCGGCGACGATCAGGGCCAGAACGATGACGACCACCACGCGGGCCGGCCTGCTCGCTCGGACTGGGGGCGACGTCCAGAGGCATGATCATGGGAACATCTTCCCTGTCGACCGGGGTCACCGGATGCAGCGGGAGGCCGGGGCGCCGGCTCATAGCCCGGCGAACCGCCGGAGCGTGGCTTGGAAGACTTCCGGCCGGTCGGCGTGCACCCAGTGACCGGCGCCTTTGACGGTGACCAGCTGGGTCCGCGGGAACAAGGTCCGCATCGCATCGGCGTACTCCGGCCGGACATAGTCCGAACGTTCGCCGGACATCCAGAGCACCGGACCGGGGTACGGCTCGACCTCGAGCTCCGGCCAGCCGCCGATCTGGTCGAGATGGTCGCCGAGCAGGCCGAGGTTCATCTGCCACTGCCAGGCCGGGCCATCGCCGCTGCCACCATGTGGGCTGCGCCGCAGGTTCTGCAGCAGGAAGCCGCGAATGGTCGGGTCGGGAACGTACGGCGTCAGCTCGCGGTCCGCGGTGGCCCGGTCCGGCAGGGTCTCGAGATCGAGCGCCCGCATGCCCTCGACGTACGTGCCGAAGCTCCCTTGCGACAGCGAACCGGGCCCCCCGTACGAGACGGGGGAGACGTCGACCACGCACAGCCGCTCGACGAGCTCGGGATGCTGGAGAGCCAGCATCATCGCGACCTTGCCGCCCATCGAGTGCCCCACGACGACGAACGGTTCGCCGGCGCCCACCTCGGCCAGCAGGCCGGCGACGTCGGCCGCCATCGCCGGGTAGCTCACGGTATCCGTCCACGCCGACCTTCCGTGGTTCGGCAGATCGACCAGCAGCACCCGCGCCTGCCCGGCCAGCGCCCGGCCGACCGTTGTCCAGTTCTTGCCCTGGCCGAACAGCCCGTGCAGGAAGCAGATCCGGAGCCCGCCGGTATCGGATTCCGGAGGGGGGCCGAGCTCGGTGGCGAAGACCGGTCCGTCGATGCGCACCACCATCAGGGCCGACGCTGCCAGCAGGAGGTGTGCCAGTGCCGGCGGTGGGCGACCGAGCTGTCGCTGCCCAGCGGCGGCTCCTTCGGCCAGGCCACGATGTGCGGCGTGCCGGGACTGATCGACTGGTTGCACGCGGGACACCGGTAGGACTTCTCGCTCGCCTGGCCGGTGACGGTGCGGACCACCCAGCCGCCGTCGTGCTTGACCGCGGACGTACCGAGAGTCGGATTCAGCGGTCGGGTCGGCCGCAGGTGCTTGCTGGGCCGACGGGCCACCTACAAGACCTCCCGGAGGGCGACCAGCGCGGTGGTCGGGTCGTCGGCGGCGGCAAGCTTCTCCAGCAGAAGCGCCGGCCGGTCGCCGGGCTCGCCGGTCTCGGCGAAGATCTGCCGCTGGGCGGCCAGCACCTCGCGCGGGCCCAGCTGGGCCAGGACGTCGAACGGCTTCGGCATCCGGCAACCCAGGCTCATCCCGGTGTCGATCTGGTCCGGGGTGGCGTACCAGGAGCCGACCATCTGCAGGCACGCGTTCAGGTACGGCGCGAGCAGCGCCATCGGCAGCTCGCCGGCCCGGCTGGCACGGGCGTTCGGGCCGGGTCCGGGCTCGTCGGTGACGCCGTCCGGCCCGTACGCGTAGAAACCCCGGCCGGTCTTCCGGCCGAGCCGGCCGGCCTCGACCAGCTGGGTGACGATCGGTGCCGGTGCGACCAGCCGGTCCTTGGTCTCCTCGTAGAGTCGGCGGCCGACGGCCACCGTGACGTCGTGGCCGACCAGGTCCAGCAGGGTCAGCGGGCCCATCGGGTTGCCGGCCTCGACCATCGCCGCGTCGATCTCCTCCCGGCCGGCGAACCCGTCGCCGTAGAGCAGCGCGGCCCGGTTCAGATAGCTCACCAGCAGCCGGTTGACCACGAAGCCGGCCCGGTCGGCACAGCTGATCGTGCTCTTGCCGAGATCAGTCAGAACGGTCTCGGCCCGCTCCGTCGTCTCCGGGGCGGTCAGCAAGGTGGAGATCACCTCGACCAGCTTCTGGACCGGCGCGGGATTGAAGAAGTGCACGCCGACCACCCGTTCCGGATGCGTCGTCGCCGCCGCGATAGCGGTGATCGACAGCGAGGAGGTGTTGGTCGCCAGCAGTGCTTCCGGGCCGGCGATCCGGTCGAGGTCGGCGAACACCGACCGCTTCACGTCCAGGTCCTCGAAGACCGCCTCCACCACGACATCGGCGCCGGCGGCCGCGTCCAGCCCCTGCTCGAACCTGATCCGGCCGAGCAGGGCGTCCCGATCGTCGGCGGTCAGCTTGCCCGTGCTGACCGCGCGATCGGTCGACCTCGCCAGGATCGAGCGGCCCCGGTCCAGGGCCTCGCCGGTGATCTCGATCCCGGTGACCTGCCAGCCGCCGCGGGCGAACACCTCCGCGATGCCCGCGCCCATCGTGCCGAGTCCGACCACCGCTGCTCGTCTCCCACCAGTCACGCGACGAGTGTTCCATGTTGTCTCGAACGGGTTGTCTCGAACGGTTGTTTGGAAGGGTCGACGAAGCAGGCGGACACCGTCGAACCCCGCTACGATCCGAGGATGGGCGACGGTCTGCAGGGCGGGTTCCACATCGGCGACGTCGGCGCCGGCGCCCAGGTGGCGCAGGGCGTCAACATCACCCAGACGATGCAGACGGCCGGGGTCACGGTCGAGCAGCTGCGGACCGTGTTCGCCGACGTGTTCGCGGCGATCGAGGCCGACGACTCGATGGACGACGACGAGAAGCAGGTCGCCGCCGAGTCGGCCGAGGAGGTGCTCCAGGCGACGGCGCACGCGGGCGAGGACCCGTCGGCGCTGAAGCGCGCGCTGAGCAAGGCCAAGAAGCTCCTCGGCGGCGCCTGGAACGTGCTGGCCACCGCGATGAAGAGCGACGCGGTGCAGAAGACCCTGGGCACGATCACCGAGGCCGCTCTGCAGGCGAGCATCAAGGCGACGCTGGGCTGACGCTCCCGCCCGCATTCGCGGCAGCGGCTCGCGCCGCGGCAGCGGCCCGGTCGACCGCCTCTCGGGCGTACGGAATCAGCCGGGGATCCAATTCGCCCAGCTCCTCGATCGCGCGTGCCGCGGCCTCCGGATCGTCGACCAGGGCGGCGAACTCCTCGGCATGATCGGCCAGATCGTCGGTGGACTCGTCGCCGATCCGGGCCGCGAGGTGCCGCGCCGTGCCGAGCATCAACCCACCGAGGCCGGGCTCGACGGGCACCAGCAGGTGGCCGAGGTTGAACAGCCCGCTCTGGACGCCGCCGACCTTGCCGATGTCGAGCTTGATCTTGAGCTGCTGGACGAAGTTCCGGACGACGTGGGATGCGGCGTCGTCGACTCGGAGGTAGGACACGGCGAGCGCGAAGTGGGCCTCGGCCAGCGCGTCGAGCGTCTGCTGGGTCCCGCCACGCTCGGTGTTCCAGGCATGGGCGAACTCGAAACGGGTCCGGGCGGCGGCCAGCATGCCGGGGGCATCCTCCCGGTTGCGAGCGATCCCGAACCGGAGCTCCTGGATCCGGACGGCCGTCTGCAGCTCGCCGTCGGCCAGCGCGAGCGGCTCGAGCAGCTCGGCGAGTTCGGCCGCGGCGTCGACCTGGCTGAGCGCGAGCTTGGTCTCGCCCAGCTTCGCGCCGACCAGACAGGCGGTTCGCGCGGTCACCTCGTCCTCCCCGGTCTGCAGCTCCGCCCAGAGCGCACTCAGCTCGATGTCGGCCGCGGCGTAGTCGTTCAGCTGCCAGAGCTCGTTGGCCAGCAGGAAACTGAGTGAGAACCGCCAAGCCTCGTCCTCGACGAGGTCCCGCACGGTGCGGACGAGGGCGATCACCAGGCGGCCGTACCCGGCGAAGGACAGCTCACGGGCCTGGGCGTCGATGAAGGAGGTGGACGCCGTGAGCACGTCCTCGTCGGGTTCGCGGCCCAGTGCGGACAGCAGCAGGCCGGCCGCCCAGACGAGCAGTTCGAGATCGTCGCGCTCGACCGCGCGGGCCGTGAACCAATCGGCCGCCTCGACCGACGCCCGGCCGGCCCCGGGTAGCCCGACCAGTGCGCTGGACGAGATCAGGGCGTGCATGAAGCAGCGGCCGTCCTCGGTCCGTTCGACCAGATTGCGGCGGAACAACGCTTTCAGCGGTCCGAAGGCGGTCGCGGGTTGTTGGCGGGCTTCATGCAACGCGAGCAGGTCGTCGACGGAGAACGTCGCGGGCATCAGCGCGGCGGTGACCACCAGCTCGCGCTCGTCGTCGGCCAGCCGCGAGATCACCTCCCGGGTGAGATAACGACCGATGTCGCTCGCTTCGGGCAGATTCGCCGCGATCAGCGCGGGCGGCAGGTTGTCCAGCGAGGCCCCCAGCAGGGTGATCAGCTTCGGGTTGCCGTTCAGCCGGTCGATCAGACCGAGTCGGAGGAACTCCGCCGTGCCTGCCTTCGACGTCGAGCTGGTGACCAGCAGCGTCTCGGCGGCGATCGCCGAGATGCCCTTCAGCGCGAGGACGCGAGCCTGCGGATGACCGTCGAGCTCGAGTGGTGACGCCCGACCGGTGAGGATCAGCCGGGCCGGGTGCTCGGTCTCGGCGATGGTCTCGAGGAAGGCGGCGTACTCCGGATCGAGAAGTGCGAAGTCGTCGTCGAGCAGTGCCTCGACGCCGTCCACGACCAGGATCAGCGGCTGCTGCAGCCGGGCCAGCACCGCCCCGGTCGACCGGGCCGGGTCCGGTCCGAGGTCAAGCCCGAGCCCACAGACCGCGTCGATCCGGGTCGCGATGTCGCCGACCCGGGTGGACTCGGCGGCGAACCAGATCACCGGTACGTCCGCCGGTCGCAGCTCCAGCGCCGCCCGGGCCAGCGACGACTTGCCGACCCCGGCGACGCCGGTCACCACGACGATCGGGACGCCGGAGTTCAGCAGCTCCGACAGCTTGTCCAGCTCGGCCTTGCGGTTCACCAGGACGGCCGGCTCCAGCCGGCGCATCGTGGTCCCGAAGGCGGCCCGGACACCCAGCTTCGCGCGTACGTCATCGATCAGGGCCTGCGCCTGGGCGACGTCGCCGACGTCGGCGAGATCGAAGCGGAGGTTCAGGTTGGTGAGGTTCTGGCCCTGCAGGACGACCGCCCCGCCGCCGACCGAACCGACGCTCATGCCGCCGGCGGTCGGTGCTGTCATGGCGCAAGAGTCGTGGGACTCGGGCCGTGCCGTCAAGAGCAAATCGCGGGGGACCGGGAGGTAGGTTGGGCGCTCGTGCGACTGGTCATTGCCGAGTGCCGGGTGGACTATGCGGGACGGCTCACGGCTCACCTACCGATGGCGCGACGGCTGATCCTGGTGAAGGCCGACGGGTCGGTGTCGATCCACGCCGACGACCGGGCGTACAAGCCGCTGAACTGGATGAGCCCACCCTGCACGCTCGCCGAGCGGCCACCGGACGAGGCGGAGGCAGCGGTCGGCCTGACCGAGGTATGGGAGGTCCGCGGCCGGGACGGCGACACGCTGCAGATCTCGCTGGCGACGATCGAGCACGACTCTTCGCACGAGCTCGGGATCGACCCCGGCCTGGTCAAGGACGGTGTCGAGGCTCATCTGCAGGCCCTGCTGGCCGAGCACCCGGAGACCCTCGGGGAGGGCTGGTCGCTGGTCCGCCGCGAGTTCCCGACCGCGATCGGGCCGGTCGACCTGCTCTGCCGCGACGACGCCGGAGCGTACGTCGCGGTCGAGGTGAAGCGGCGCGGCGAGATCGACGGGGTCGAGCAGCTGACCCGCTACCTGGAGCTGCTCCGGCGCGACCCGCTGCTCGGCGAGGTCTCCGGGGTGTTCGCCGCGCAGCAGATCAAGCCCCAGGCCAGGGTGCTGGCCCTGGACCGGGGCATCGCCTGCGTCACCGTGGACTACGACGCCTTGCGCGGCATGGATTCCGCGGAGGACCGGCTGTTCTGAATGTCAGTGGTCTGGTCGGCCGGCGCGATCGTCCGGCGCCGAGTGATCGCCAGCACGATCACCACGAGCACGATGGCGACGATCACGCACTGCTCGACGATCCCAGCGATCCCGGCGCCGGCCGCGGCGTGCAGGCCGACCCAGCCGTAGGTCAGCGCCGCGCCGACCGCCAGCCCCATGACGTCGAGCCGGAGCACGGCGCTGAGCACGATCGCCAGGGCGATCAGCACGACCATGACCGCTGTGGTGACCCCGGCGGACACCTGGTTCGGCAGGTAGTAGCGCAGCAGCTGGTACGCGCTGGCCAGCACCAGGGCCACCACCGCGGCCGGCAGCCAGGGCCGGATCGGACGTACGGTTCCGGGCCGGAGGAGCAACCCGGCGGCGATCGCGATCGCCGCCAGCAGCGCGGCCCCGATCAGCTGACCCGGGTGGGCCATGAAGTGGGCCGGGCTCATCGCCCAGCTGATGGCGTACGTCCCCGCGCCGCCGAGGGCCAGCACGCCGGTCGCCACGCCCAGCCCGACCCGACCCAGCCACGGCGTCGGGTGGTCGCCCAGCTCCGGGTGCCGAGCGCGGAACCGCTCGGGCGCCGGCCCCGTGACGGTGCCCGGGAAGACCGCCTCGATCAGCGCGATCGGGGTCGCGATGCTCCAGACCACGTGGATGGACAGCACGAAGATCGCCCAGGGGAGTGCCGTGCCGAGGAAGCCGACATAGCCGTACGAGATCAGGTCCAGGCCCAGATAGTGCGGGTTGAACAGCGACTGGGTGAGCAGGCCCTCCTCGATCAGCGCGAATCCGGTGGCCAGCAGCAGGATGGTCGGCCAGCCCCGGCCGGTGCGCCGGGCGACCTCGCGGATCAGCACCGCCGCCATCCCGTACCAGAGCACGAACAGCACGAACTCGCCGACCTGCTGGCCGGCATCGACGGTTCCGGACAGGTACTGGTCGCCGAGCACGAACTCGGCCATCAGCGGAGCGAACAGGACGAGCGCGCCGACCGGCAGAATGCGGGCGGTGCGGTGGAGGCCGCTGGTTTGGGTGACGGCTGTCTGGCTCATGCCCTTAGCGTCTCGCGACGCCGGGTCCGCGGACCATCGCGACCGTCACTTCGTGCCCATGACATGTGTCAGGTGGTGACTCGGATCCAGGCGGACCGCATGTTCGCGCTACATCGACGACGGTGAGGCGTGGCCGGGACAGCAGGCAGGCCGCGACTCAGGAGGCGGCCTGGTCCACCAGATCGTCGTCCAGCATGAACTCGACGGCCGGCGCAGCCGTGGCCTGCTGCATGGCGAGCGCGCTGAGCGAGCTCAACTGCTGCTTGAGCTGGGTCCGCTGGCGGTTGATCCGGTCCTGCTCGGCCCGCAGCTCGTCGGCATCGGCCTGGAGCTGCCGGCGCCGCCAGAAGAACTCCTGACGGGCCCGTTCGTCGACGGCGGCCGCCTCGTGCTGAGCACGGGCGACCAGAGCCCCGCTCTCGTCCCTGGCCTGCTGACCGACCCGCTCGGCCTCGGTCTGCGCCCGCAGTCGCAGCTGGGCCGCCTCCCGGCGAGCCTCGGCGATCAGCTCCTCGGCCTGTCGCTGGGCTTCGATCACCACGTCCGAGGCCATCAGGTCCGGGCGGGCCTGTCGACGTGCCGCCGCCAACTCGGCCCGGACCTCGGCCAGCGCCGCGTCCCGGGCGGCGATCTCGCGCTCGGCCGATGCGGTTCGATCCTCGGCGGCGCCGAGCCGGGCGTCGAGCTGATGCAGATGACGGTCGACCGCGGCGGGCTCGTACCCGGCTCGCACCCGCCGGAACACCGGTGCGGACATGCTCACGAGGCTCGGGCCGGCTCGTTCGCGCCCAACTCGGCGTCGAGATCGTCGTCGGAGTCCGCTGAGCTCCCGGTCCGTTCGGCCGCCTGCTTGGGCATCACCACGGTCGCGTCGGCAGGCACGTCGGCGGCAGACTCGGGCGGCTCGGGTGCGGCTGATGAGGAGCTCGGATCCAGATCCTCGAGCTCGGGGAAGGACTCGGCTGTCTGCTCGGCCATCGCGGACAGGCTGGCCAGCTGGGTGAGCACGGCCTGCTTACGCCGGCCGAGCCGCTCGGTCTCCCGCTTCAGCTGTTCCTTGCGCCAGTTGAACTCCTGCTGGGTGCGCTCGGAGATGGCGGTGGCCTCGGCCTTGGCAGCAGCCAGCCGCTCCTCGGACTCCTTGATTGCGGCGAGCTTCACCTGCTGGGCCTCGGCCAACGCATCGGTCCGGATCCGGGCGGCCTCGGCGATGTCGGCCTCGAGTCGGGCCGAGGACTCGGTGTTGTGCTGCTCGGCGTCCGCGAGCATGGCATTGATCTTCTCGGTGTGACTGTCGTGCAGCTGCTGCAGGGTGCCGACCGCGGCCTCCTGCTCGGCGGCGATGTCGGCGCGCAGCCGGGCGGCCTCCGCGTCCGTATGGCGGCGAAGGTTCTCGGTCTCGATGTAGGCGCTCTGCCGCACCGTCTGCGCCTCGTGACCGGCCGACGTCGCGATCTCGTCGGCCTGCCGGCGGGCGGAAGCGATGATCGCCGCGGACTCGGCCGCGGTGCGCTCGGTCGCGTTCCGGGTGTCCTCCTCGAGCTGGCGTCGCAGTCGCTCGATCTCGGCGATCCCGCTGTTCTGCAGCTCGCCGGACTCACGCTGGGCGTTGGTCCGCAGCTGGTCGGCCTCACGCTGCGCGGCTTCCTTGGTCTGCTCGGCCTGGGCGACCGCGGAGTCGATCAGCTCCTGGGCCTTCTCCTCGGCCAGCGTCAAGATCTCACCGGTCCGGCCGCCGACCTTGGCCACGGCGTCGTCCGGGACGGACTGGTCGCGCAGCCGGCCGACCTCCTCCTGCAGTGCTCGGAGCTGCTGCTCCAGCCCGGCCGTGTGCCGACGGCGCTGAACTGCGTCGGCCTCCAGCGACCGGACGTACTCGTCCACCGCCGTCCGTTCATATCCACGGAGTGATGTCGGGAAGTTGCCGGCCGCGCTGGCCGCATCCTCGAAGAGCCCGATTCCGTCGTTGCCTGCCTGTGCCACGCCTTGTGTCCTCTCAGATGATGCGCGTTGTCCGTGGTGGGGATCGACCGCTCAGTCGTCCGCGGACCCGGCGGCCTGGACGAGCTCGATGAGCACTCCGCCGGCGTCTTTGGGGTGCACGAAGTTGATCATGGAATCGTCTGTACCGCGTCTCGCTGCATCATAAAGCAGCCGGATGCCCTTTGCTCGCAGGACGCTCGTGGCGTGGTCCAGATTGTGAACTCGGTACGCAAGCTGCTGCAGTCCTGGTCCCGACCGGTCCAGGAAGCGGGCGATGGAGGACTCCGGACCGAGCGGAGCCAGCAGCTGGAGCTGGGTCGCGCCGGCCGCGGCGGTGGCTGGCGCGAGCATGGCCTCGACCACGCCCTGCTCCTCGTTGACCTCGCGGTGCCGGACGACCAGGCCGAAGGTGCGAGTGTAGAAATCGATCGCCGCGTCCAGGTCGGGCACAGCCACGCCGACGTGGTCGATGGCCAGCACGAGGTCGGCGATCGCGTCGGCCGGGGTCGGGGCCGTCTCGGCAGGAGTGCTCACCGGTCCAGCGTGCCAGACTGGCGAACATGGGATCGGTCATCGTCGGCGGGGCGCGGACCCCGATCGGGAAGCTGCTCGGCGCCTTCGCGGGACTGTCCGCGACCGATCTCGGCGGGATCGCGATCGCCGGCGCGCTGCGGCGGGCCGGGCTGGACCCCGAGCACGTGGACAGCGTGGTGATGGGCCAGGTCCTGCAGGCCGGCTGCGGCCAGATCCCCGCCCGGCAGGCCGCCGTCAAGGGCGGCATCTCGATGTCGGTGGACGCCCTGACGGTGAACAAGGTCTGCCTGTCCGGGCTGAACGCCGTCGCGCTCGCGGACCTGATGATCCGGGCCGGCCAGGCCGACGTGGTGATCGCCGGCGGAATGGAGTCGATGACCAGTGCGCCGCACCTCCTGCCCAAGTCCAGACAGGGTTTCAAGTACGGCGATGTCACCCTGCTGGACCATATGGCGTACGACGGGCTGTGGGACGCGTTCACCGACCAGGCGATGGGTGCCCTGACCGACGCCTGCAACACCGGCCCGGTCCGGGTGAGCCGCGCCGATCAGGACGCGTTCGCCGCCCGCTCCCACCAGCGGGCGGAGGCGGCGGCCGGGGACGGGACGTACGCCCGGGAGCTGACCGACGTACCCGTCCCGCAGCGTAGGGGCGACCCGGTCCTGGTGACCCGGGACGAGGGCATCCGGTCCGGCGTGACGGCGGAGTCGCTCGCCGGGCTCCGGCCGGCCTTCGGCAGGGACGGCACGATCACCGCTGGCTCGTCGTCGCCGATCTCCGATGGCGCGGCAGCGCTGGTGATCGCCAGCCGGGAGGCCGCCGAGCGGCTCGGGCTGACCGTCTGGGCCGAGATCGGGGCGTACGGGACCGTGGCCGGGCCGGACTCCTCGCTCCAACTGCAGCCGGCCAACGCCATCGAGGCCGCGGTGAAGAAGCAGCAGATCTCGGTCGGCGACCTCGACCTGATCGAGATCAACGAGGCCTTCGCTGCCGTCGGAGTGGCCAGCGCCCGGGCGCTCGGGCTGACCGACAGCGCCGTCGAGGAGAAGCTGAACGTCGCCGGCGGAGCGATCGCGCTCGGCCATCCGATCGGCGCCTCGGGCGCGCGGCTGGTGCTGCACCTTGCCGCGGCGCTACACCACCGCGGCGGCGGTACGGCGGTGGCCGCATTGTGCGGCGGCGGTGGCCAAGGCGACGCGCTGATCCTGACCGCCGGCTGATCGCGGGCCGATGGCGGATACCGACACCTCTGAGGTGGACGCGCTGGTCGCGGCCGCTCGGCACGGCCGCCCGCGGGCGGTGGCCCGACTGATCACCCTGATCGAGAATGGCGCGCCGAGCCTGCGCAGCGTGCTGCGGGCGCTCGCTCCGGACACCGGGCGGGCGACCGTGATCGGGCTCACCGGATCGCCCGGGGTCGGCAAGTCGACCACCACGACCGCCCTGGTCACGGCCCTGCGCGAGCGGGGCCGGCGGGTCGGCGTGCTCGCGGTCGACCCGAGCTCGCCGTTCACCGGGGGAGCCCTGCTCGGCGACCGGGTCCGGATGCAGTCCCATGCCCTCGACCCCGAGGTCTTCATCCGCTCGATGGCCACCCGCGGTCATCTCGGCGGGCTGGCCGCCGCCGCGCCGCAGGCGCTCCGGGTGTTCGACGCGGCCGGCTGCGACACCGTCATCGTCGAGACCGTCGGCGTCGGCCAGTCCGAGGTCGAGATCGCCGGGCTGGCCGACGTCACGCTCGTCCTGGTGGCGCCGGGGATGGGGGACGGGATCCAGGCCGCCAAGGCCGGCATTCTCGAGGTCGGTGACGTCTTCGTCGTGAACAAGGCGGACCGGGACGGCGCCCAGGCCGTGGTCCGGGACCTGCGGACCATGGTGGCGATGGCCAAGCTGGAACCGGGCGGCTGGAAGCCGCCGGTGCTGACCGCGGTCGCCGTCGAGGGGACCGGGATCGCCGAGCTGCTGACCGCGGTCGAGCACTTCGTCGAGCGGGCCCGGACCAACGGGAGCTGGGAGCGGCGGCGGACGGCACGATCGGCCCGCGAGGTCGAGGCCCTGGCCCTGGGCGAGCTCCGGGGGCGGTTCCGGGTCGGCGGGCACGCCGGTCTGCCGGCTCTCGCGGAGGCGGTCCGCGACGGCCGGCTCGACCCGTACGCGGCCGCCGACGAGCTGGTCGCCGAGGTCACCGGTCCCGACGCGCTGCGGCGTGGCGGGACGGGACTGGTGGGGTCGGTGGGATAGAAAGAGACTGTGGACGGTTCTGTCCACCGGATCTGAGGTCGGCAGAGCGCGGATGACACGGATGAGACGGCGTGGAGGAGGGTCGCGATGAAGTGGGTCAAGAAGGTCGTGTTCGTGCTCGTCATCCTGTTCGCCGGCTACTACCTGATCACCAAGCCCGAGGACGCCGCCGACGCCGTCCGCGGGGTGTTCCTGTGGGTCGCGGGCGCGGTATCGGCCATCTTCAGGTTCTTCACCTCGCTGGCCGGCTGAGGTCCGGTCCGCGGTGCTCGGGTTGGACCATTGGCTCGACCCGCACGTGGAGCAGTATCTGCTGGTCGACGACGACGAATACATCGTCGACGAGGTCCACAAGCACCCGATGGCGATCTTCTGGCCGGCCGTCCGGACTCTGCTCGGCGTGATCTCGCTGATCCTGGCGACGTACGCCGGGGCTCCGTTCGGATGGCTGCTCGGCCTGCTGGGGGTCGCCCTGATCGGGCAGGCCACGTGGAAGATCTTCGACGAGCAGATGGACCGCTTCGTGATCACCAACATGCGGGCGTTCCGGGTGCACGGTCTGTTCTCCCGGCACCGGGCCACAACGCCGATGACCCGCATCCTCGACATCACGGTGAACCAGTCGCCGATGGGGCGGATCTTCGGCTACGGGCACTTCATCTTCGAGTCGGCCGCCCAGGACCAGGGGCTGCGCGAGATCGACTACGTCGGGCGCCCGGACGAGCGAGATCGTACGATCCAGACTGTGATCCAACGTGCCGGACTGCGGGCGAGCTCGCCGCGCTGGGTGGAAGACACCGACTCGTGAGTCCCAGGCTCCCGTTCGATCCGATCGAGCGGGCCGCGCAGCAGTGGTCGCAGCGCTGGGACGAGATGCCCCGGATGCGCGCCGTGACCTCGCTGATGCGGGTCCACCAGCTCGTGCTGACCGAGCTGGACGAGCTGCTGCGCCCGATCAGCCTGACCTTCGCCCGGTACGAGGTCCTGGTCCTGCTCTCCTTCTCCCGCCGGGGTGCGCTGCCGCTGGGCAAGATCGGCGAGCGGCTCCAGGTGCACGCCACCTCGGTGACTCCGCTGGTGAAGCGGCTGGAGGGGGCGGGCCTGATCACCCGGATGCCGCATCCGGAGGACGGCCGCGCCGTGCTGGCCGCGATCACTCCCAAGGGCCGAGAGGTCACCGAGCGGGCTACCGAGTTGATCGTCGAGGCGCAGTTCGCGCTCGGCTCGCTGGACGACGCCGAGTGCGACCGGCTTACCGACCTGCTGACCGGACCGCGGACCGCGGCCGGCGACTTCTGACGGATGGGGCGCGCCGATGAACGGAACGGGCCGATGAACGGGGCAGGCCGATGAACGGGGCAGGCCGATGAACGGGGCAGGCGCGCCGAGCGTGCTCGCCGTCGCAGACTCGGACACGTACCTTCGCTGGAGCGCGACCACCCTGGCGGCCATGCCGGCGGGCTGGACCCGGCGGCAGGTAGTGGTCCGGAGCTCGGTCACCCCGTCGGCCGCGCAGCTGCGGGAGGCGACCGGCGGCGACGTCGAGGTGCTCGGTCTGCCTCGCCTGCTCGGTCTGATCGAGCGCCGTCGCCCGGACGTCGTGCTGCTGGCGGCGAGCGGCCCGACGGTTCGGACGCTCGCCGGCCAGCGGCGGCTGCGGACCTCGCGACAACGTCCGGTGCTGGTCACCGGATTGCCCGGGATCAGCCTGCCCGCCTCGGCGCGGGTGCTCGAGTTCCGCGGCGGTTGCGACCTGCTGGTCGTCCACAGCCGACGCGAGCGCCGGGCATACGCGGAACTCGCCGACCAGCTGGACAGCGAGCTGGCGGTCGGACTCGCCCGACTGCCGTTCCTGCCGGCCATCAGCCCGGACACCCGACCGCGAAACCCTGGGGGCGAGGTCGTGTTCGCGGCCCAGACGCGGGTACCACCGGCCCGCGAGCAGCGCCGGGCCGTGCTCGAGGCGCTGGCCCGGGTCGGGCCGGCCGGTTCGGCCGTGGTGGAGCAGCAGAGCGGGGTCGGCGAAGGGCACCCCACCCGCGAGGCGTTCCCGCTGCGACTGCTCTGGGACGAGCTGGTCGCCGAGGGCCGGGTGCGGCCCGACGCCGTCCGCTTCGTCGCCGGCCCGATGACCGACAGCCTGAGCTCCGCTCGGGCCTGCGTCACGGTGTCCTCGACGGCGGTGCTGGAGGCGATGGCGGTCGGCTCGTCGGTCCTGGTGCTCGACGACTTCGGGGTCGGCCCGGAGCTGACGAACAGCATCTTCGCGCACTCCGACTGCCAGGGCAGCCTGGACGACCTCGCGGCCGGCCGGTTCCGGCGGCCGGCCGACGCCTGGCTGCGGGACAACTACTTCCACGACGAGGGCGACAACGACTGGCTCGACCAGATCGTCCGGCTGCTCCGGGCCCGGGACAAGCACGGCCTCCCACACCGATCGGCCGCACCCGGCGCCGAGCGGCGGATGCCGAGCCGGCCCAACCTCCGGCCTGTGCTGCCCGGTCCGGCGCAGGCGGGAATTCGGCGGATCCGGTCCCGCGCGGCTGCCGCCCGCTCCCGGTTGCGCGGTCCGGACCGCTGAGTTCGCGTCCGGCACCTCCGTCCGGCACATCTCGTCCGGCACATCTCGTCCGGCATCTTTCGTCCGGTATCCCTCGCCCGGCATCCCTCGCCCGGCATCCCCATCGTTCGGCATCTCTCGTTCGGCATCTCTCGTTCACCGGAGCGTCAACTGCTCGTCGTCGCGGGCCTGCCGGAGCCGCCTAGCGTCTGAGCATGAGTACCCAGGTGTTCGTGGCGACCACCACGGGCGGCCTCGTCACGATCGGTGCCGCCCTCGCCGACGGGCATTTCGCCGACGTCGAGCGACGGATCCTGCTGACCAGCGCCCAAGGGCCGGGTGTGGGGCCGGGCGGAGCCGGTTCGCCGGCCGGTCCGACCGATGTCGCCGGCACCGGCGAGCTGCTCGAGGCGTTCGACACGATTCACTCGCTGAACGAGGCGTGTGCCCCGCTCTCCCCGGCCGAGTGGCGGCCCCGGCGAGCAGAGCTGCCGATCTGGCGCCGGCTGCTGTCCGACCGTTGGGGGATCGATCTCGACGAGGACATCCGGCTGGTGCTGCCCGGTCTTGACGCCGAGCCGGCGCGTTCGCTGGCTGAGCTGTTCGACGACGCGACGATCGACACGTACGCCGACGGCCTGTCCGCGTACGGCCCCAGCCGGGCGGAACTGGAGCCCGCGACCCGTGACCGGCTCGACCGGCTGATCCACCCCGAGCTCGTGCCGGGCCTGCGACCGCTGTTCAGCGACGAGTGGCGGGCCACCTCGACCGCGGTCTCGTCGGACGCGCTACGCAAGGTGCTGGCCCGCATCGACCACTCGCCAGACTGGCTCGCCGACGCCGAGCCGGGCTCGATCGGGGTGGTCCTCGGATACCACCTTGCGGGGCTGGAACTGCTCTCGGCGACGGACGAGAAGGCCATCGATCTCGCGTTGCTGCAGATCGGCGCCGCCCGGCCCGGGATCCGCCGACTGGTCTACAAGGTGCCGTCCACGGCTGCCGGGAGCGCTGCCGCGTTGACCGCCGCGGCCCGCCGGCAGGGCCTGGACGTGTCGCTCCGAAGCGACCCACAGCTACCGGAGACCTGGTTCGGCCATGCAGCCGTCGGCTTCGTCGGCAGCTGCGCGGGCAATCCGCTGGCTACCGCGCGCGGCCTCTACGGTCTGCCCGTTCGCGCGGTCGGTCCGGATCGGGTACTGGCCGGTCTCGGCACGGTCGCCCACGGCCTCCGCGTGCCCTTGCTGCTCGCCGACCAGCTGTACGGCGACCGGGCCGGTACCCGGTCGACCGATGAGCTGGGGGTGCTGGTCAGGGCCGTGGCGTACGCCATGCAGCCGGTCGGCTACGCCCGCTACGGGTACGCCGCCGCCCAGATTGCCACCGCCGAGCCGGATCTCCTGCCGCGCTATCTGCCCGCCAGCCGGCTGCATGCCCTCGGGCTGTCCGGCTCACTCGGCCTGAGGTCCGCGTCCCGGCTGATCTCCCGCCGGCTCCGGCGGCTGGTCGAGACCGCCTGATTCCACTCGGCATGACGTTCCCGCGGGAACGTCATCGCGCCGCAACGCGTGGCCAGCGAGGTTGGAAGGGATTGTCAGACCTTCTCCGTAGATTCGTACCTGTCATCGAATCGTGAAGGGGAGGTCGTCATGGTCGACGAATCACCGAGGGACCGCGAGCAGGCGGATGTGCTGGCGGGTCGGATCTGCGCGGCTGCGAGTCTGTCGGCTCGTTCGGAGTGTCAGCTGTTGGAGCTGATCGGGGAGTTCGACGACATCGGCGCGATCCGCTGGTGGCTGGACGTGAAGTCGTTGGCGCACTGGCTGTCGTGGACCTGCTCGATGACGGCGGGTACCGCTCGGGAGCACGTCAGGGTGGCGCGGGCGATGCGGCGGATGCCGACGGTGACAGCAGCCTTCAGGGAGGGACGACTGTCGTACTCGAAGGTGCGGGAGGTGACCCGGGTGGTCGGTGTGCTGAACGACGCACAGCTGTGTGCGATGGCGCTGACCGCGACCGCGTCGCAGTTGGCTCGGATGCTCCGGGCTTATCGGAGCACGATCGGTTCGCGCATCGATCAGGAACGGCGGCGGGCGATGTCGTGGGTGGAGCGCGAGGACGGGATGGTCGACCTGCGGATCCGGCTGCCGAAGGAGGAAGCCGCGGTCATGCTGGCCGCGGTGAGCGCCGCCAAGGATCACTTCGGCGGGCCGCCGCAACCGGACCGGTCCGGGCCGGACCAGGCCGGGTCGGACCGGGAGCGGGAGCAGGTCGACGCGAGTCCGCGGTACGGCAACGCGGACGCGATCCTCGACGTGGCCCGATCCTTTCTGGCGGCCGCGCCGCGGGACCGGTCCGGTGAGGACCGCACCCTCGTCGTCCTCCACGTCGCCGCCGAGCAACTCGCCGCCGGCGCTGCACCCCCTGGCGCTGCACCCGCTGGCGCCGCAGCCGGCAGCGACGTTCCCGCCGGCGCCGTTCCCGCTGGAACGCCGGACGCGACGTGTCACGTCCAGGGTGTGGGCGGGATCGAGCCTGCGACGGCGGCCCGAATCGCCTGCGACACCGACCTGGTGGCGGCCGTGGTCGGGGCCCGGGGGGAGGTATTGGCGCTGGGTCGCAGCCGGCGGCTGGTGTCGCGTGGCCAGCGGCGGGCGCTGATGATCCGCGACGGGATGTGCCAGTTCCCCGGCTGCCACCAGCTGCGACACCTCGACGCGCACCACGTGCTGGCCTGGTCGCGGGGCGGTCCGACCGACCTGGACAACCTGATGTTGCTGTGCAGGTTCCACCACACCGCTGTCCACGAGGGCGGCATGACGATCGTCCGCGCCGCCGAACCGGTCGCCGGCCGGCGGTGGGACGTGACGATGCCCGACGGCACCGCACCGTACCCGTGGTGGCGCGCCGACACCCTGGCTCGGCAGCTCGCCGAGCAGTCCGACCTCTTGCGACAGGCGGAGCTCGTGGCGGAGTTCGACGCGGTGATCGAAGGAGTCGACGGCTTCGCGTCATCCCGATGCCCGCCAGATCCTGCCAGGCTGGGCCGGCGAGCCCTTCGACATCCACGAGTGCGTCCAGGCGCTCTACCGGATGCAGATCGTCGAGGATGACGATCGGGAGGAATGGGCCGCCGCCTGACCATCGCCGGCGGGGTCGCAGGAGCAGCTCGATTGGTGAATTTACTAGGACGTCCTAGTATTTTCTCGTGAGCACTGATGAAGTGGGCGGCCGCGCGCGCTGGCAACGGGCGTACGACGCGGCGCAGGCCCGTGGACAGGTCCGGGACGCGGACTTCAGCACCCTCTCCGGGGTCGAGGTCGACCCGGTCTATGGCCCGGCCGACGATGCCGCGGAGACCGCCGACGAGCGGATGACCCGGATCGGCTGGCCGGGGGAGTTCCCTTACACCCGCGGGCTCTATCCCAGCGGCTATCGCGGCCGGCCCTGGACGATCCGCCAGTTCGCCGGCTTCGGCAACGCGGCGCAGACCAACGAGCGGTACCGGATGATCCTGGCCGCCGGCGGTGGCGGGCTCAGCGTGGCGTTCGACATGCCGACCCTGATGGGCCGCGACTCCGACGACCCGCGCAGCCTCGGCGAGGTCGGCCACTGCGGGGTGGCGATCGATTCCGCGATCGACCTCGAGCACCTGTTCGCCGGCATCGACCTCGGCGCGGTGTCGACCTCGATGACCATCTCCGGTCCGGCGATCCCGATCTTCTGTATGTACGTCGTGGCCGCCGAGCGGCAGGGCCTGGACCCGAGCCACCTGAACGGCACCTGCCAGACCGATATCTACAAGGAGTACATCGCTCAGAAGGAGTGGCTCTTCCCGCCGGAACCGCATCTGCGGCTGATCGGCGACCTGATGGCGTACTGCACGGAAAAGATCCCGGCGTACAAGCCGCTCAGCGTCAGCGGGTACCACATCCGCGAGGCCGGCTCGACGGCCGCGCAGGAGCTCGCATTCACCCTCGCCGACGGATTCGGGTACGTCGAGCTCGGCCTCTCCAGGGGCCTCGACGTCGACGCGTTCGCCCCGGGGCTGAGTTTCTTCTTCGACGCCCACATCGATTTCTTCGAGGAGATCGCGAAGTTCCGGGCAGCCCGCCGGATCTGGGCCCGATGGCTGCGCGACCGGTACGGTGCGACGACCGCAAAGGCGATGAGCCTGCGGTTCCATACCCAGACCGCAGGGGTCTCGCTGACCGCGCAGCAGCCGTACAACAACGTGGTCCGGACCGCCGTCGAGGCGCTGGCCGCGGCGCTGGGCGGGACCAACTCGCTGCACACCAATGCGCTGGACGAGACCCTGGCCCTGCCGACCGAGGAGTCGGCGGAGATCGCGCTGCGCACCCAGCAGGTGCTGGCGAGCGAGACCGGAGTGACGAACGTGGTCGACCCGCTCGGCGGTTCCTGGTACGTCGAAGCGCTGACCGACGAGATCGAGGCCGAGGCGGAACGGATCTTCGCCCGGATCATCGCGATGGGCGGCGGCGACAAGGTGGATCACGCGATCGGCCCGGTCACCTCCGGCCTGCTCCGCGGGGTCGAGGACGGCTGGTTCTCCGCCGAGATCGCGGAGTCGGCATTCCGGTACCAGACCAGCGTGGAGAAGGGCGACAAGACCGTGGTCGGAGTGAACGCGTACACCACCACCGTCACCGGCGAGCTGGAGATCCTGCGGGTCAGCCACGAGGTCGAGCTGGAGCAGCGCCGGGTGCTCGCCGAGCGCCGGGGGGCCCGCGACGGCGCGGCCTGGGAGCGGGCGATGGCACAGCTCGTCGGTGCCTCCCGGACCTCCGACGCGGAGATGATCGAACCGATCCTCGCCGCCTGCCGGGCCGAGGCCACGCTGGGGGAGATCTGCGACGTGCTGCGGGCCGAGTGGGGGGAATACACCGAACCGGCCCGCTTCTGAGCCCGCGTCGGCGGATCAGGGCCGCCGGGTCAGCGTCGCAGCAGCGGCAGCCAGATCTCGTCGACGATCTCGACGATCGACGAGTCCGCCATCGCCCGCATGGTCATGATCAGATCGTGCCGGAACAGCTCGATCGGCAGTTCGATCAAGCGGGTCGAGCGGGGCACGTCCGGTAACTCGCCGCGCGCGACCGCGCGGTCGACCAGGAACCCGAACCCCGACGGCTGGCCGGGCCCACGCAGCTTGGTGCGCAGGTCGGCCATGCTCGTCCCGGTCTGCCGGAAGTAGTCCATCAGCTGCAGGCCGACCAGCAGGTCCATCCGGGACCGGACGGCGTTCGCGTTCCGCAGCAGGCCGAGCGCGTCGTCGCGCAGGTTGCCGGTGTCCGGGACGGTGACGGGGTGCCAGAACGAGCGCCGCAGGGTCGCCAGCAGCAGGTCGTCGCGCTGCGGCCAGCGGCGGTAGAGGACCGGCCGGCTTGTCTCCGCTCGGGCGGCGACGGCCTCGTACGTGAACCCGGAGTAGCCCTTCTCCTGGAGCACCTCCCAGGCCGCTTGAAGGATCGCCTCCTCGAGCTCCGTCCCTCGGCGCCGGGTCGCGGAACGTTCCGGAGCGGCCTCACTTAGAGTCACTTGCGTATCTTAACCCGACCGCGTACGATCGTCACTGTTAGATACAGTTACGTATCTTAAGGACCGGAACCATGACCTCCAGCACGATCGACCGGACCACGCTCCGGACGACGATCGCCGTCCTCGTCGGCGGCATCACGGTGATCCTCGACTCCACGATCGTCAGCGTCGCGTTGCACCAGCTGGCCCAGGACCTCGGCGTCGGGGTCAGCACGATCCAGTGGGTCACCACGGCCTACCTACTGGCCCTCGGCGTGGTGATCCCCACCGTCGGCTGGCTGCAGAGCCGGCTCGGCGCCAAACGACTCTGGCTGGTCGCGCTGAGCGTGTTCCTGCTCGGCTCCGTGCTGTGCTCGTTCGCCTGGAGCGCGTCGAGCCTGATCGCCTTCCGAGTGGTCCAGGGCATCGGTGGCGGGGCGATGATGCCGCTGATGACGACCATGGTCATGCAGGCGGCGCGCGGCCAGAACCTCGCCAAGCTGATGTCGGTGGTCGCCCTGCCGACGGCGATCGGGCCGATCCTCGGACCGGTCATCGGTGGCCTGATCCTGGGTCTGGGCGACTGGCGCTGGCTGTTCCTGGTGAACGTCCCGCTCTGCCTTGCGGGGCTGCTGCTGGGCTGGCGAATGATCCCGGCCGATGAGCCGGGGCGGCGGGTCCGGTTGGATCTGCCCGGCCTGCTGATGCTGTCGCCGGCCCTGGTGGCTCTGCTGTGGGGGCTCTCGAACGTGTCCGGCCAGGGCGGCTTCGCCAGTGCCGACGTGATCGTTCCGCTGGTCGGCGGAACGCTTCTGCTGCTCGCCTTCGTGCTCTGGGCACTGCATCGCCGCGGCGACGCACTCGTCGACCTGCAGGTCCTGCGGTCGCGCCCGACCTGGTCGGCCACCGCGCTGCTGTTCCTGTCCGGCGCCGCACTCTACGGCGCGATGCTTCTGTTGCCGCTCTACTGGCAGGAGCTGCGCGGCGCGGACGCCCTCGCGGCCGGTCTGCTGCTCATCCCGCAGGGGGTCGGGTCGCTGGTCAGCCGGACGGTCGCCGCGCGCCTGATGGATCGGCTGGGTCCACGGCTGGTCGCGATGATCGGCTTCGCCCTGGTCGGCGTGGCGACGGTCCCGTTCGCGCTCGCCGGGGCGGACACGGCGATCTGGTGGCTGATGAGCGCCCTGCTGGTCCGCGGTCTCGGCATGGGGATGGTGGTCATCCCGTTGATGACCGTCGCCTTCGTCGGGCTCGAGCGCGAGGAGGTGCCGCACGCCAGCATCCTCACCCGCGTCGCCCAGCAGGTCGGCGGCTCCGTCGGAGTCGCCGTGCTGGCAGTCATCCTGTCCGCGGCCTACGCCAGCACAGGATCGGTGGCCTCGGCGTTCGATGTCGCCTTCTGGTGCACGATCGGGTTCGCGACCCTGGCGGTCGTGCTGGCTCGTTGCCCTGCCGGGACGGCCCGCCGCTCCGGTATCGCAACCGGCCTCCGAGCTCCAGCCCGAGACAGCCCAGCCGCGAGAGCCCAGCCAGCGACAGCTCAGTCGGTCGTCGGCCAGCCGTAGGTGACGAGCTTCTCCCGCACGCGCTCGATGTCCTCCTCGCGGGGCATCTCGTCGGTCATCTTGGTGATCACGACGCCGATGTCGACGTTGTCAGCCGGCAGGGTTCCGCTGTCGACGAGCGCCTTGGCGACCGACCGCACCTCGTCGTTACTGAGTCGCCGGGTCAGCACGGCCAGCAAGGGGATGTAATCCGCCTCGGGCACGCCGTTCGGGTAACCGGCCTTCAGCCAGTTGACGATGTTGGACAGAACTGGGGGAAGCGACACGAATCAGGCCCCGAACAGTTGCTTGCCCCAGATGAGCACCACAATTCCAAACAGTACAGCGAGCACACAGACGGTGAAGCAGATGCCCGCCCCGATCGAACCGGCCGTCGACGGTTTGCTCACCTCACCGTCCGGCCCGTCGGCGACGACGACGACCCGGCCGGTGTTGAGCGACTTGACGCCGAGCGCGAACAGGGCCGGCAGACCGGCGCCGAGCACGATGCCGGCGACCAGCACCTCGAACAGGGCCGACAGTTCCTGCATGACGATATTCATCGAGATCTCGTTTCTGGGTCGGGACTAGCCGGGGTAGGTGCGTCAGTCAGCGAGCGTCGGAGGAGACCTTCGGCTGCTCGCCGATGTCCTCGATGGCCAGGCCGCCCTGCCATTCCTCGTTGACGTTGTCCGGAGTGATGGCGGTCCGGCGGGAGCGGATGAACATGAAGGAGGCGGCCGCGATCAGGATGGCCCCTACCACGGTGACGCCGAGGTAGCCGCCACCCAGCGCGTTCGCGATGAACCAGCACAGCGCGCCGACCAAGCCGGCGCAGGGCATCGTGATCAGCCAGGCGATGCCCATCCGGCCGGCAACGCCCCAGCGGACCGTGGCGCCGGGCTTGCCGACACCCGAGCCGAGGATCGAGCCGGTGGCCACGTGGGTCGTGGAGAGCGCCATGCCGAGGTGGCTGGACGACAGGATGATCGCGGCGGAGGCCGTCTCGGCCGCCATTCCCTGCGGGGAGGTGATCTCGACCAGACCCTTGCCGAGCGTCCGGATCACCCGCCAGCCGCCGACCCACGTGCCGGCGGCGATGGCCAGGGCGCAGGCGATCTTGACCCAGGTCGGGATCGAGGTGGTGCTGGTCCAGCTGCCGTACGCGATCAGCGCCAGGGTGATCACACCCATCGTCTTCTGCGCGTCGTTCGTGCCGTGCGCCAGCGAGACGAGCGAGGCCGACCCGACCTGGCCCCAGCGGAACGTCTTGTCCCGACGCCGCTCGGGGATCGAGGCGATGATCCGGAACACGATCCAGGTGCCGAGGCCGGCCACCGTGCCGGCGATCACCGGCGAGGCGAATGCGGGAACGATGATCGAGGTGATCACGCCCTGCCAGTTCACTCCGCCGAGACCGAGCGCGGCGATCGAGGCACCGATCAGACCGCCGAACAGTGCGTGCGACGAGGACGAGGGGAGCCCGAACAACCAGGTGGCCAGGTTCCAGAGGATGCCGCCGACCAGGCCGGCGAAGATGATCAACAGGATGGGCGCGCCCATCAGGCCAGGCACGGGCGCGCCGTTGGCGCCCTGGATGTGGACGACCTTGTTGGTCACGGTCAGTGCGACCTGGACCGAGAGAAAGGCGCCGAGCAGGTTCAGGCAGGCCGACAGGATCACGGCGGCCTTCGGCTTGAGGGCGCCGGTGGCGATCGACGTCGCCATGGCGTTGGCGGTGTCGTGGAACCCGTTCGTGAAGTCGAAGGCGAGTGCCGTGACGACGACGACGATGAGGAGGTAAAGAGCAACGGTCACGAGGTGAATCGTGCTCGTTCGGTGCCTTCCGCGCTAGTCGGGGCAGGTAATGATGCGGGTGGTTCACCAATAATTCACCTGGGTGACGCCGTCCGGTTGCCGACTTCGCGCTGGCGCGTCACGCCGTGATCGCGGGCGGCGGTTTTGTAGGCTGCCCGCGGGATCGGGCCGTCTGATTCTTACGGCGGATCATCGAAATCGGACTTCAGGGGATGCGAACAACGGTGGCTGGGTCGAGGTCGTGGGGGTCGAGGTGGTGGAGCTGACCGCCACTCCCCGAGGCCCGTCACCGACCGTCGCCCGGCTGGTCGGCCTGGTCCTGGAGCTGCTCGCGCTGCTCGCCACCACGCTCGGAGCGCTCGCCGTGGTCGCCGGACCGGTCCGGGTCGGCCTGCTGATCCTGATCGCGGTGGCGATCGGTGCGCTTCAGCTGCTTCGCAGTCGGGTCGCGGCCAGGGAGGCCGAGCAGCGCTGGGACCCGCTCGGCCGGGTTGCGGTCGGCGTACGGGCGATCGTCCTGGTCGGTGTCGCGGCCGGGTTCGCGCTCACCGCCGGCGGTACGTCCCAGGCATCCGGTGCCGCCCTTGCGGCCTTCGTCGGGCTCGGCTACCTCGGACTGGAGCCGCTGTTGGGCCGGGCCGGCCGCTATACGGTCCCGGTCGCCGCCCACCTGCCGGGGATCGCGGAGCCGAGGCCGGAGCCCGATCTCGGCGTCGCGGTGATGCTCACCGGCTCGGCCGCGGCCGCGGTCGGGGTGGTCCAGCTGGCCCTCGGTGCCAGCGCGTGGTGGTGGTTGGTCGTCGAGCTGGTCGCCGTCGTTCCGGTGCTGGCCATGGTCGGTCTGACCGCCCGCCGGGTGGTGGCGGGGCGCCGGCAGCAGGCGGCGCTGCCGCGCGCACTGGCGAGCTACGCCCCGGACTTCCTGCTGTTCACCGGACGGCCGGACGACGCCTCGTACCAGCTGGTGATGTGGTTGGAGTACTTCCGGCGGACCGGGCTGCGGTTCGCGCTGGTGACCCGGGCCCACCTGCCGGCGGTGGCCCTGGCCGAGGCCGTGCCCGAGCCGGTGGTCGAGGCGCGCAGCGCAGCGGAGCTGAAAAGACTGGCGCCGACGTCGGTCCGGGCCGCGTTCTACGTGAACGCGTCAGGGCACAACGGGTCGCTCGTCGCCGACCGCCGAGTCCGACACATCTATATCGGCCACGGCGACTCCGACAAGCCACCGTCGTTCAACCCGACCCACGCGCTGTACGACGAGATCTTCACCGCCGGGCCGGCGGCCGCCCGGCGCTACCCGGCGCACGGCGTCGCGATCGCCCCGGACAAGTTCCGGGTGGTCGGCCGGCCGCAGGTGGAGGACGTCGCGCCGGCCCGCGGACCGATCGTCGCCCGGAGCCGTGCCACGGTGCTGTACGCCCCGACCTGGCGCGGTCACATCGCCGAGTCGGCGCTGTCCTCGCTGGCGGTGGGCGAGCGGATCGTCGGTGCTCTGCTGGTCCGGGACGTGACCGTGGTGTTCCGGTCGCACCCGCTGAGCCGGGCGATCCCGGAGGACGCGGCGGCGGTGAACCGGATCGGCGCGCTGCTGGCCGCCGATGCGGCCCGGACCGGCCGGCCGCACCGCTGGGGTGCCGCGGCCGAGACCGAGGTCGGCATCCTCGACTGTCTGAACGACTCCGACGCGATGGTGACCGACGTGTCCAGCGTCGTCTCGGACTACCTCTTCTCCACCAAGCCGTTCGCGATGATCGCCGTGCCGGCGGAGCCGGCGGCCTTCGTCGAGGAGTACCCGGTCGCCCGGGCCTCGTACGTCGTCCGCGGCGACCTGGCCGATCTCGAGTCCCAGCTCGACGCGATGCTGGGCGCGGATCCGCTGGCGGAACGCCGGGCGGCCGTTCGGGCCGACTATCTGGGCGACTTCGACACCGCCCACTACGCCGACGGTTTCGTCGACGCCGTCCGCGAGGTGTGCCGGCTCGGGCCTGTCGTGCCGGCGGCCGAGAGCGGAGCCCCGGCATCCTCGGCACCCGGCGGATCCCCCGATCCCGGCGGACCCCCCGATCCCGGCGGACCCCCGGACCCTGGCGGACCGCTCGGCAAACGGCGGGCCATGGTGGTCGCGGCCGGCCAGCTGGCCGGCACCCTGATGGCAGCAGCTGCAGTGTCGATCGCCCTCCTCGGCGGCCCCGGGTGGTTGGTCGCGCTCGTCGTGCTGGCCGGCACCGCCGAGTTGTTCTGGGCCTCCACCGCGTCGCCGCGCCATCCTGGCCAGTGGGTGCGGCTGCTGGACCGGGCGCCGGCGGGCCGGGTCGCGCTGTTGGCCGCCGGTCCGCTGGTGGTGGTCGGACCGCAGGTCGCGGTCGGCGCCGGCGAGCGGGCGGTGAGCTGGCTCCTCGCCGCGGTGCTCGCGTTGGCGGCGTTGCTCGCCGAGGACCCGATCCGGCAGGGCTGGCTCGGTGGGCTGCTCGCCCGTCGACTGCCGGGGCTGACCCAGCCGATCCGTCCCGGACCGTCACGCGGTCTGGTTCCGGTCCTCGGGCTCGGGTTCGGGGTCGCGGCCGGGATCCTGGCCGTCGCGACGGACCTGGGCCGGTCCGCAGCGGCCGGCTGGCTCGTGCTGGCCGGCGCCGTCGTGCTGGTGGCGCTGACCGCTCTCGTCGTCGAGCGCGCGCTGCGCCGCGCGGAGCAGGTGGATGACGAGACCGAGACGCTGCAGCGGGCGCTCCGGGCGCATGGCGCCGAGTTCGTCGTCTACAGCCCGACCGCGGTGGGCTCTCTGGAGATCTACCGGCGCTGGCTGCCGGTGCTGGACGCTCTGGGTCGGCCGTGGCTGATCGCCGCCCGCTCCCGGGCGGTGTTCGACGAGATCGACCGGGTCTGCCGGAGTGTGGGAGTGGAGGTGCCGATGGTGCTCCGGCCCTATCAGCGTGGCGTCGAGGACGTCGTCGTCCCGCCGCTGGGCACCGCGCTCTATCTCGACGACTCGCCGGGCAACACCCATCTGGTCGAGCGCCGCGACCTGACCCACGTCCGGCTGAACCTGCTGGACGCCGGCTGCCACCCCGAGCACGCGATCTACGACTGCGTGTTCGTCCCCGAACGGCTGGACCTGGACAGCTACCAGGGCGCCGGCATCCAGCTGCCGGCCGGCAAGCTGCGAACCGTGCCGGATCCGATGGACGGCGGCGCCTCGCCGGCGGAGACCGCGGGCTTCCTTGACGTACTCGGCGACTTGGTCGACTCGCGCCGGACCACTGTCTGACCCAGTCCGATCAGCCCAGTCCGATCAGCCCAGTCCCCGATCAGCCCAGGGTCGCCGAGACCAGCTCCCGGGCCGCCGCCTGGACCTGCGCCAGGTGCTCGGCGCCGCGGAACGACTCGGCATAGATCTTGTAGACGTCCTCGGTGCCCGACGGGCGGGCCGCGAACCAGGCCGACTCGGTGCAGACCTTCAGGCCGCCGATCGCCGCGTTGTTGCCCGGCGCCCGGGTCAGCACCTGGGTGATGGGCTCGCCGGCCAGCTCTGTCGCGGTGACCGCGGAGGAGTCCAGCTTGGCCAGTTTGGCCTTCTGCTCCCGGTTCGCCGGCGCGTCCACTCGCGCGTACGCCGGTGCCCCGTGCTGCTTGGTCAGCTCGGCGTACAGCTCGCTCGGGGAGGAGCCGGTGACCGCCTTGATCTCGCTGGCCAGCAGGGCCAGCAGGATGCCGTCCTTGTCGGTGGTCCAGGTGCTGCCGTCCAGCGCCAGGAACGACGCGCCCGCCGACTCCTCGCCGCCGAACCCGATCTCGCCGGTCCGCAGCCCCGGCACGAACCACTTGAAGCCGACCGGGACCTCGATCAGCTTCCGGCCCAGGCCGGCGGCGACCCGGTCGATCATCGAGGAGGAGACCAGGGTCTTGCCGATCCCGGCGTCGGGCCGCCAGCCGTCGCGGTGGGCGTACAGGTACTGGATCGCCACCGCCAGGTAGTGGTTCGGGTTCATCAGCCCCCAGTCCGGCGTGACGATGCCGTGCCGGTCGGAGTCGGCGTCGTTGCCGGTCGCGATCTCGTACTTGTCCTTGTTGGCGATCAGGCTGGCCATCGCGTTCGGCGACGAGCAGTCCATCCGGATCTTGCCGTCGGTGTCCAGGGTCATGAACGCCCACTGCGGGTCGACGGACTTGTTGACCACGGTCAGGTCGAGGTCGAGATACTCGGCGATGTATTCCCAGTACTGAACGCTCGCGCCGCCCAGCGGGTCGGCGCCGATCTGCACCCCGGCCTCGCGGATGGCCTCCAGGTTCAGCGCGTTGGACAGGTCGTCGCAGTAGCGGGTGAGGTAGTCGAACCGGTTCAGCTCCGGCTCGACGTCGCGGAACCGCTTGCGCTGGATCGCGGACCCGTCGGCCAGCAGCTCGTTGGCCCGGGCGGCGATCACGCTGGTCGCGTCGGTGTCGGCCGGCCCACCGTGCGGCGGGTTGTACTTGAAGCCGCCGTCCCGCGGCGGGTTGTGCGAGGGGGTGACCACGATCCCGTCGGCGGTGTTGCCGGCGTTGGCCGGGTCGGCGTTGTGCACCACGATCGCCCGGGAGACCGCCGGGGTCGGGGTGTAGTCGTTGTCGCCCTCGCTGCAGACCGTGACGCCGTTGGCGATCAGCACCTCGATCGCCGTGGTCCAGGCCGGCTGGGACAGCGCATGGGTGTCCTTGCCGATATAGAGCGGACCGGTGATGCCCTGGCCCGCGCGGTATTCCACGATCGCCTGCGTGGTGGCCGCGATATGGGCGTCGTTGAAGGCCGTGTCGAGGCTGGAACCGCGGTGCCCCGACGTACCGAACACCACCTGCTGGTCCGGGTCGGTCGGGTCGGGAACGAGGTCGTAGTACGCGTTCAGCACCGCGTCGACGTCGATCAGGTCCTCGGGAAGCGCCTTCTGTCCTGCGCGGGGGTGTGCCATGACGCTCATTGTGCCGATAGGCGTAGGAGTTCCGCTCGCGGGTGCGCGGCTACGCGCCCCGCGCACGGTGCGGCAAGATAGACCCTCGTGAGTGCGTCGAGTTTCAACCGGCCGGGTGCCGTCGATCTGTCCGGGCTGGCCGCCCGGGCCAAGCAGGCGGCCGGAGCGAGCCAATCCGGCAGCGAGCCAGGCCGGAGCGAGCCAGGCCGGCCGGCGAACCGGCGTCGGCGGATCGTACGTCGTGGAGGCCACCGAGGCGACCTTCGAGGCGGAGGCGATCCGCAAGTCGATGACCCACCCGGTCGTGGTCGAGCTGTATTCGCCGCGGGTGCAGACCGGACAGCAGCTCTCCGACGCGCTGATCGAGGTCGCGAACGCCTCCGACGGCAGGTTCCTGCTGGTCCGGCTGAACGTCGACACGGCGCCCTCCATCGTCCAGGCGCTCCAGCTGCAGGCGGTGCCGACGGTGGTCGCCCTGATCGGCGGCCAGCTCGCCCCGCTGTTCCAGGGCGTACTGGGCAAGGCTGAGGTCCAGCAGGCGATCGACAGCGTGCTCAAGGCCGCGGTCGCCGGCGGACTGGTCGGCCGAGCCGAACCGGTCGGGGCCGTCGGCCGAGCCGGACGACGAGGCCGAGGACGAGCCGGTCGCCGATCCGCGGTTCGCCGCCGCCGACGACGCGTTGGAGCGGGGTGACTTCGCGGCCGCCGTCGAGGAGTTCGACAAGCTGCTCCAGGCGAACCCGGCCGACGCAGAGGCCAAGGTCGGCAAGGCCCAGGCCGGCCTGCTGGCCCGGACCGCGAGCCTCGACCCGCAGGCCGCGGTCGCCGCGGCCGACGCCGCCGGCGCGACGATCGACGCCCGGCTGGCGGCGGCGGACGTCGAGGTCGTGCTCGGCACGCCGGAAGCCGCCTTCGCCCGCCTGATCGCCGCGATCAGGACGACGGCGGGAGCCGACCGCGACATCGTACGGACCCGGTTGCTGGAGCTGTTCGAGACCGTCGGCGCTAACGACCCGCGGGTGCTGAAGGCCCGCCGCGACCTGATGGCAGCCCTCTTCTGAACATCCTCGGGGCGATCGGCCAGCTGCTGCCGGTCGCCGTCGCCGCGGCGGTGAGCACCGTGCCGATCACGGCCATGTTGCTGATCCTGCTGTCGCCGAGACGTTCCGCGGCGGCCGTCCCGTTCCTGATCGGGACTGTGCTGGGCCTGATCGTCGTGGTCGGCGTCGCCACACTCCTGTCGCAGGTGCTGCCCGAGGCGCGACTCCGCCAGCAGAACATGGCCGCTGCCGTGATCGAGGTGCTCGCCGGTCTTGCCCTGGTCGTCCTCGGCATCCGTGTCTGGCGCGGTCGACACCGGCCTAGACCGCCGGAGACGCTGCCGGTCTGGGCCCGGGCGATCGACTCGCTGACCGGGTTCCGTGCTTTCGGCCTGGGACTGCTGCTGGACTTCCGGCCGAAGAGCCTGATCCTGGCGGCCGTGGTCGGCGTCCAGCTGCACGTCGCCGACCTGCATCTGGTGCCGAGCGTGGTGGTCGCGCTCGGCTACGTCGTGGTGGGCACCTCGACGGTGACGATCCCGATCGTGGCGACGCTGGTCGCACCGAAACGGATGGAGCCCCGGCTCCACTCCGCCTCGGAGCTGATGACCGCCGAGGCCCCGGTGATCAGTGCAGTCGTCATGCTCATGGTCGGCGTCGTCATCGCCGGCGCCGGGCTGACCAACCTCTAGATTCCAGTCGACGTACACCGGCGTGCTCGCCTGCGGGAGGACCGTAGGCGACGATGAGAATGATCCACCCGTTGTGGGTGAGGATGGCGTGTGCCGGGCCTGGCCATGCTGGATCCGGTGAGGCATTCCGTTCCCACGACAGGAGCACGACGATACGATCGACACCCTGATGGATGGTGGTAGTCGACGCCGCGGACAAGGGGCGAAACTCCGGATGACCAGGCAACAAGCTGAGCCGGCCACCCGGCGCGCTCGCCGGGACCTGGTTCCGCTGATCACCGTCCTGCGTGGCTACGACCGGTCGTGGCTGCGTGGCGATCTCGTCGCCGGTCTCGCGGTCGCGGCACTGATCATCCCGAAGAATCTCGGGTACGCCGGTATCGCGGGCGTGCCGTTGCAGAACGGTCTGTACGCGGCCGCCGCCGGAGCCATCCTGTACGCCATCTTCGGCACCTGCCGGCAGATCTCGATGGGCCCGAGCTCGGGTCTGGCGGCCGTGGCAGCCAGTGCAGTGTTCGCCGCCGGGCTGACCGACGAGCGCGACGTCGCGAGTTTCGTCGCCGGGATGACGCTGCTGTCGGGGATCTTCTTCCTGATGCTCGCCGTCGCCCGGATGGGATGGATCGCCCAGTTCCTCTCCCGCGCGGTCGTCACCGGCTTCCTGTTCGGAGCGGCGATCGACGTGGTGATCGGTGAGCTGCCGAAGCTCACCGGCACCGACGCCGACGGCTCGAACTCCATCTGGGAGCTGATCTCCTGGGTGGGGTCGTTGCCGCAGACGCACCTGGCGTCATTGCTCGTGGGCGGGGCGGCGCTGGTCGTGGTGTTCGGCCTGCGGGTCGTCGCTCCGCGGGTTCCGGGAGCGCTGGTCCTGGTCGTGGGCGGATTGCTCGCCAACTGGCTGTTCGACCTGGGGGACCGCGGGGTCGCGCTGGTCGGCGCCATCCCGAGCGGGCTGCCGCAGTTCAGCGTGCCCGACCCCGGACTGATGTGGGCCCATGCCGGCACGGCCGCTACGGCCGCAGTCGCGCTGGTGATGATCGGCTTCTCGCAGACTGCCGGCGACGCTCGGACGTTCGCGGCCAAGCACAAGTACCAGATCGACATCGACCAGGAGTCCGTCGCCCAGGCGCTGGCCAACACGGGTTCAGGACTGTTGCAGGGGATGCCGGTTTCGACGAGCCTCTCGGCGAGCTCGCTCAACGACCATTCCGGTGCGCGGTCCGGGCTCGCCTCCATCTTCTCCGGCGTGATCGTGCTGCTGACGCTGCTGTTCTTGGCACCGCTGTTCTCCGGTCTGCCGAAGCCGGTCCTCGCCGCGCTGATCATCGAAGCGGTCGTGATGGGCATGATGGACCTGCCGGAGATGCGCCGGCTGGCCAGAGTCCAGCGGTTCGACTTCGGCATCGCGCTGCTCGCGGTGATCGCGACACTGCTGGTCGGCGTGCTGGCCGGCGTGGTGATCGGGATCGGCCTCTCGCTGCTCTGGCTGATCGCCGTGGCGACCCGGCCGTACCTGCCGCTGCTGGGCCGGAAGCGTGGCACCCAGTCCTTCCGCGATGTCTCGGCCCACCCCGACGACGAGTTGTTGCCGGGGGTCGCGGTGCTGCGCGTCGACGGCGGACTGTTCTTCGCGACAGCCGACGCGGTCGAGGACCGGGTCAGGGGGCTGATCCACGACAGCCCGGAGCTGAGCCTGCTCGTCCTGGACTGCGAGGGGATGAACTTCATCGACGCCCAGGGATCGGCCGAGATCTCCGAGCTCGTCCGGCTGGCCGGGGAGGCGGAGGTGAGCTTCCGGATCGCCCGGCTCAAGTCCGCGGTGCTGGCGGTGCTGGAGCGAGACGGCGTGCTCGACCGGGTCGGCCGGGACCGGGTGCACGCGGGGATCCAACAGGCGGTGGACGCCGAGGCTTGGTCAGGAACAGGGGAAAGTCGAGCATGACGACAGACACCGTCCGGTCGGGGCTGGCCCACCGGCGCGCGTCAGGATGCCCCGGGCGGGCGCTCCCAGGACTCGCCGGTCAGTTCGACATACCGTCGTACGGCCTCGTCGATGGTCGGGTAGAAGTGCTCCGGGTCGATGGTCGCGGTGAGCTCGTAGCGTTCGATCTTCTCGCGGACCGGGTCCTTGAGCGCGGCGAAGACCAGCGACACGTCCTTCTCGTTCAGCCAGCGGTCGAGGTCTTCCAGCATGTCGGCGGCGGTGGTGTCCACGTCCGTCATCGGCTCGGCCGCCACGATGATCCAGCGCAGCGTGTCGTGCTGGGCCACGAGGGCCCGGATCGCCTCGGCGAAGACCCGGGCGTTGGCGAAGATCAACGGGGCGTCGAACCGGTAGACGACCAGTCCCGGCAGCCGCTCCGCATCGGGATAGCTGCGGGTGTCGTGCAGCCCCGGAACGTCGGTCGCGCGGCCTAGCTCGGCCGCGTACGGCCACCAGGTGCGGCGGAACACGTTGAGGATGGACAGCCCGATGGCGATGCCGATGCCCGGCAGCACACCGAGGAACGCGACGCCCAGCAGGGCGATGATCGACAGCCAGAAATCGGCCCTGCTCTGCTGGTAGAGCCGGCGGGTGCCGGGGAGGTCGGCGAGGGACAGGGCGGCGGCGATCACGATGGCGCCCAGGGTGGCCTGCGGGACGTACTGCATCAGGCCCGTCGCAAAGACCAGTACGACGGTGATCACGGCGGCGCCGACCAGTCCGGTGAGCTGCGACCGGGCGCCCGCCTGGTCGGCAACGGCCGTCCGTGATCCACTCGTGCTGACCGGGAATCCCTGGAAGAAACCGGCAGCGATGTTCGCCACACCGATCCCGACCATCTCCTGATTGCCGTGGACCTGCTCACCGCGGCGGGCGGCGAACGCCGAGGCGGTGGACATCGTGTCGGCCAGCGCCACCACGGCGATGCCGACCGCGCCGACGAGCAGCGGCGGGATGTCGGACCAGCGCACCAACGGAACGGTGAACGGCGGGAAGCCCTGGGGCAGGACACCGATCGTGTCCAGACCGCGCGCGCCGAGGTCGAAGACATTCACCACGATCGACGCGAGGACCACCACGATCAAAACGCTCGGCAGCTTCGGGAGCAGCCGGTTCAACAGCAGGATGCCGGCCAGGCAGGCACCGCCGATCACGGCCGCGGTCGGGTTGACCAGGCCGTGCGCGATGCCGGCGAACACCGCCGCGAGTTCCCGCACCAGTCCGTCGGCGTCCACGGAGAACCCGAGAATCTTCGGCAGCTGGCCGATCACGATGGTCAGCGCGAGCCCGTTGAGATAGCCGATCTGGGTCGGCTTGGACAGCAGGTCGGCCACGAAGCCGAAGCCGGCCAGTCCTGACACGACCATCATCACTCCGACCAGCACGGCCAGTAGCGAGGCCAGCACGACCGCGCGGGCCGGATCGCCGTCGGCCAGGATCAGCGGCGCGATGGTGGCGGCGATCATCGAGCCGAGTGCCGAATCGGGTCCGAGGACGAGCACCTTCGACGGTCCGAAGACGGCATAGCCGAGCAGACAGAGGATGGAGGTGTACAGCCCGGTCACCGGCGGTAGACCGGCCAGCTCGGCGTACGCCATCCCCTGCGGAACCAGCAGCGCGGACAGCACGAGGCCCGCCACGATGTCGCGACCGAGCCAGGCGCGTCGGTAATGGGTGGCGACGGCAATGCCGGGCACCATGGTCTGCCAGCGTGGCGGATTCGGCGAGGTGACCACCGGCGCAGGCTAGCTGGTCGACCCGATAACCTGATCGCCCGGATGGGGTGATTCTCCGGACGCGAGCCGACTGGGACGATGCGTCGTGGCCGGCGGTCAGGGAGCTCTGGTGGACAGGTCGAACAACCGCGGACACCGCGCAGCGGGTGGCTCGACGAAGGGGACCCGATGAACCTGTCGGCGATCGCGCTGATCCTCGGTGCGGTGTTCTTGTGGGCGTTGGTCTCTGCCCGGGCGAGGATCGTCACCGCGCCGATCTTCTTCACCGCCGTCGGGCTGCTGCTGGCCGAGGGCGTACGGCTGCTGCACGTCGCGCCCGATCCGCATGCGATCAAGGTGCTGGCCGAGCTCACCCTGGTCTGGGTGCTGTTCGCCGACGCGAGCCGGATCCGGACCTCGGTCCTGCGGCACGACGCCTCCCGCTACCTGCGACTCCTCGGCATCGGACTGCCCGCGACCGTCCTGCTCGGCACTCTGGTCGCCGCGGGGCTGCTGGGACTGAGCCCGTGGTACGCACTGCTCCTGGGCGCCGCCCTGGCACCGACCGACGCGGCGCTGGGCGCGCCGGTGATGAGCGACCTGCGGGTCCCGTACCGCATCCGGCAGACGCTCAATGTCGAGAGCGGGCTGAACGACGGGATCGCCACTCCCGTGGTCACCACCGCACTGGCCGCGATCGCCGTCTCGGCCGGGCAGGAGGGGCAGATCGGGCTGGTCCGGGCCCTGCTGGGGCTGCCGCTCGGTGTGCTGGTCGGCGTCGTCCTCGGGGGCGGCGGCGGGATCGCGCTTCGCTGGTCCCACCGGCGCGGTTGGGGTGCTGAGGAGATCGCCGGCCCGGCGCTGCTCGCGCTGGCCCTGGTCGCCTTCGCGGTGGCCGGTCTCTTGCTCGCGAACGGGTACGTCGCCGCGTTCGTTGCCGGCGGAGTCTTCGGCCGGACGGCCGGTCGCGGCGGCGAGACCGAGGTGTACTACGTGGAACAGACCTGCGGGCTCGCATCGATGCTCTGCTGGACGCTGTTCGGTGCGGTGGCCGTCCCGCTGCTGGCGGAGGACTGGAACTGGCGGATCCTGGTGTACGCGCTGCTGAGCCTGACGCTGATCCGGATGGTCCCGGTGGCGGTCAGTCTGATCGGCGCACACCTCAGCCGGCGGTCGGTGGCCTTCGTCGGTTGGTTCGGCCCCCGCGGTCTGGCATCGGTCGTGTTCGCGCTCCTCGCCGCGGAAGACCTGCACGGGTTGCCCGGTCCGGTCGACGATGTCGTAGCGACTATCGGGCTCACGGTGCTGCTCAGTGTCGTCCTGCACGGCCTGTCCGCGCGTCCGCTGGTGGGCTGGTACGCGGCCGGTGAGCTCGCCGAGGAGTCCGAGTCCTCCGCCGAAGTGTCCGTTCGTCATCTGGCCGGGCCGCGGCGGCCCGATTCGTCACGTTCACCCGATCGGAGTGACGGTCCTGATGCGGTCGGCTGACTGCGCTCCTGCCGCCTACAGGACAAGAAGTGACCCCCAGGTCCGATCCCGAGCCCAGCTCGCCGCCGCGCGGGTCAGACTCCCCGGCTGATCGGGATCCGGCCGTCGGCAGCGGCCTGTTCGAGCGCGGCGAAGTCGTGCTCGTTCTTGTCGGCATACCCGGCCGCGAAGTCGGCGACAGCGGAGTCGAACTCCGCCTTCGACCCGAGGTACCCAGCGATCGCGAGCCGGTCACCGGATCGCGCGTGTGCGCGGGCGAGGGCCCAGGCGCAGTATCCGGCGTACACCTCCAGGCTGTCCGGGTCGAGTGTGTCGACCACCAGCGACCCCTTCCAGTCGCGGAGCTGGCGCAGATAGTAGTCGGGCGTGTCCGGTCGGCGGGAGTGGTGCCAGCCCAGCAGCAGGTCGCCGTAGGCCTGCATCAGCCGCTGCCCCTCGACCACTCGCTCACCGTGGCTGCGGAACTCCGTCGGTCCGGTGTACGCCTCGAGGACGGAGCTGGTCGCCTCTTTGGCCTGCAGCAACAGCGGATCGGACTCGTCGACTCCGCGCAGCAGGACGATCCAGACCCTCGTACCGACACTGCCGACACCGACGACCTTGCGGGCGATGTCGACGAACTGGTACTGCTCGACCAGGTGACGGCGGTCGCGGACGATGCTGCGCGCATACTCGGCGAGCAGCCTCGACATCCAGGTATTGAGCTCATGGACCGCCTCCGGCGGCAGCTCGAGCTCGCGGGCGGGCACCACCAGCGGCGGATCGCTGACGAAGCGCAGACCGCCGTCGACGGTTTCGGTCAGGGACTTCAAGGAGCCGAGATGGTCCCGGGTCATCGCCTTGTCCAGTGACCGCTTCACCGTTTTACGTGCTGACTTCGAGTGGATCGCCCGCAGGCCGGGCATGCCGGGCTGCACGGCTTGGTGTGCGTACCAGACAGCGAGATTGGTCATCGTCCGCGAACTCGCGCATCGTCGTTCGGTAGACACCCACGGCCGCCGCCACGATCGCGCGACGCTGCTTGTGGGTGAAGCCGTTGTTGCGGCCCGCGATCTCCAGACTCGCGGCGAGTCGTTTGACGTCCCACTCGAACGGTCCGGGATGGGTCTCGTCGAAGTCGTTCAGGTCGAAGACCAGCCGGCGCTCCGGCGAGGCGAACACCCCGAAGTTGGACAGGTGCGCGTCTCCGCAGAGCTGGCTGGTCAGCGTGGTCCGCGGCCCACGCCCGAGATCGTCGGCCATGATCAGGGCCGCGCCGCGATAGAAGGTGAACGGCGAGACGAGCATCCGCCCGTATCGCACCGGCACCAGCTCGGGCACCCGGGCCGCCGACTGGTCGATCAGCAGTGCCACGCTGTCCTGGTCGGTCGCCGGGGTGAACTCGGCGTGTGCGGCGAGGGGCAGCCGGTCCCGCTCCGCCCGGCCGCGTTGCCATCGCTCGCGGCGATCCGGAGGGGCGACATCAGCCGCCATGGTGATCGCCGAGACCTCCGCTCGCCCGCGGCGGCATCGGTTTCTCCGGCTTCCGGTCGAACAACCGCGGATTGCGCCTGACGAACTTGCACACGCCGTCGACGATGAAGCTGTCCCGTCCGGTCCGGCAGTAGACGTAGCCGAGGACGGCGATGACGGCCGCCCCGATGAGGTTCACGATCATGTCCACCATGGTGTCGTTCGGTCCGGTCGCGACCACCTGCATGTCGAGTCCGGGGACGAGGTTGTCCGCGACGAACTCGTAGATCTCCCAGAACACGCCGAGGGTGACCGCGAACATGAAGCCGAAGACGGCGATCAGGGACACCCGCATCCCCTCGGGTCGATGATCGGTGCCGTTGATCAGGAAGACCGAGATGAAGCCGACGATCCCCAGCAGACAGCCACTGATGGTGTGCAGCATGGTGTCCCACCAGTAGAAGCGGCCGTAGAAGCCGAGCGAGGTGCCGAGGAAGATCGCACAGAAGACGAAGATCGCCGTGACGAGCTGGAACTCCGGTGGAACGTCCACCTTGAATCGGCGCTTGAGCAGCTGTGGGATCAGGGTCAGCACGATCACCAAGACGGTGAGGACGGCGTCCGGCCAGTCGCGCCTGATCGCGAACGTGACCACGCCGGCGAGCAGGAGGATCTGGATGATCGAGGTCAGCCAGCGGTAGACTCGATCCCGGTCGGGGTCTGCCTCGGGTCCGGAGGGTACGGGCTGCTGCCGACTGGTCGTGATGTCCGTCATAGCCACCAAGTTCAGCACAGATTCGATCAATACGGGCCGAGCAAGCGGCCACGACGACACGCGTCGGAGCGCCGAGCCACGTCGAGCCTGCGGTGCGTTCCGCCGAGATCCGAGCCACAGCAGTCGCGATGACCGACGAACGGGCGGAAGCGCGACGCGGATGACATCTGGGCGGCCCAGCCCTGAGCCGCTCGACCGGCTACGGGGTGATCACCAGCCGCCGATGCGCGGCCACCCCGTCGAGCCACGCCCGCTCCACATCGGCCAGGGGAATGGCGGCCGCGTCCACGTCCAGCTCGTCACGGTCGATGGCGCCGGCCAGGGCGGGTAGCTCGGCGAGGATCTCGGCCGTGTCGACCGAACCCTGGCCGCTGCCGATCAACTGCAACCTGGCGGCGCGCAGCGCCGCGGACGGGATCTCCGCAACCGGTCCGCCGACCGAGCCGATCTCGACCCAGCGCAGCGGGCGGCGTCGGTCGGCCCGGCCGGTGACGACCGCGACGCGTACCTCGGGCTGGAGAAGTCCACCCTGTCGGGGCTGATCGACCGCGCCGAGCGGCGGGGCCTGCTGGTCCGGGCGCCCAGCCGGGAGGACCGGAGGGCGACCGAGGTCGCCCTCACCGACGCAGGCCAAGCGCTGGCGGCCCGGGTGCGGGCCGACGTACGCGAGGCGCTGCTGTCCGCGGGCCCTGTGGAGCCGGGCGCCCGGCCACTCAGTCGGTCGACGGCTCCAGGCTCAGCGAGACCGAGTTGATGCAGTAGCGCTGATCGGTCGGGGTGTCGTATCCCTCGCCCTCGAAGACGTGCCCGAGATGGGAGTCGCACGTCCCGCAGCGGACCTCGACCCGCTTCATGAACATGGACTTGTCCTCGATGTAGCGGACCCTATCCTCGGCCAGCGGCGCGAAGAACGACGGCCAGCCGCAGTGGGACTCGAACTTCTGGTCACTCCGGAACAGCTCCGCGCCGCAGGCCCGACAGCGGTAGACGCCCTTGGTCTTGGTGTCGGTGTACTCCCCGGTGAACGGCCGCTCGGTGCCCGCCTGGCGGAGCACGTGGAACTCCTGCGGGCTGAGCTGAGCCCGCCACTCGGCCTCGGACTTGACGATCTTGCCGACCTGGCCGGCCGGGTTGTTCGTGGTGTCGGTCATGGTGGTTCTCCTTCTCTACGAGTGCGGTTGCTCAACAAGGCCTCCACGAGGGTTGTTCCGGCCGCGGTCCATCGTCGGAGGCAGACGTTACGCTCACGTCATGCCTACCCCTGCGACCGAACTCGAGGTCGGCGGCCGCACTGTCCGGGTCTCCAGCCCCGACAAGATCTACTTCCCTGAGGCCTCCGGTTCAGGTTCGATGGGACTGACCAAGCTGGACGTGGTGTCGTACGTCGTCAGCGTGTCCGACGGCATCTTCGCCGCCCTGCAGGACCGACCGGTGACGATGGAGCGCTGGCCGGGCGGCTACCGACCCGACGCAGTGCTGTCGACCCGGTCCGACGGGCACGGCGACGCGTTCTACCAGAAGCGCGCGCCGAGCCGCGGGATGCCGGACTGGGTGCAGACCGCGACCATCACGTTCCCGTCGGGCCGGACCGCCGACGAGGTCTGCACGACCGAGCCGGCCACGGTCGCCTGGATGGCCAACCTGGGCACGCTGCGCTGGCATCCCTGGCCGGTCAAACGGTTCGACACCGACAAGGTCGACCAGCTCCGGATCGACCTGGATCCCCAGCCCGGCACGGACTTCCGCGACGCCGCCCGCGCCGCGCTCGAGCTGCGCGGTGTGCTCGCCGACGCCGGACTGACCGGCTACCCGAAGACCAGCGGCGGCCGCGGGGTGCATGTCTTCGTGCCGGTCGAGCCGACGTACGGCTTCGTCGAGGCCCGGCACGCGGTGATCGCGGTCGGCCGCGAGCTGGCCCGCCGGATGCCCGATCACGTGACGATCAACTGGTGGAAGGAGGAGCGGGGGGAGCGGATCTTCGTCGACTTCAACCAGATGGCGCGGGACCGGACGATCGCCTCGGCGTACTCCATCCGGCCGACTCCCGACGCCCGGGTCTCCGCGCCGCTGACCTGGGACGAGCTGGACGTCGGTCGAACCGGGCGACTTCACCATCCCGACGATGCTGACCCGGTTCGCCGAGCGCGGCGATGTCTGGGCCCAGTTCTACGCCGAGCCGGCCGGTGCCCTGGACGGGGCTCTGGAGTGGTACGCCCGCGACGAGCGCGACCTCGGCACCGGCCAGGAGGGAGGCGCCGAGATGCCGTACCCGCCGGACTACCCGAAGATGCCCGGCGAGCCACCCCGGGTTCAGCCGAGCCGGAAGAACGAGGCCAACTGGTCCTGAGGGTCGACCTCTCGTTTCACTCCAACCACTCCGTCTGGAACCGATCGGCGGCGTGGATGTGGACCGCCTCGTACCCCTGCGGACCGGTCGCGAACTTGTGGGCGATCCCGGCCGGAACCACGAGCACCTGACCTGCATGAGCCTCGAACCGGTCGTCGCCGACGGTGAAGATCGCGGAACCGCGGCGGATGATGAAGGTCTCGGCGTACGGGTGCCGGTGCAGGCGCGGACCCACGCCCGGCCTGCTCGTCGACTCGAGGATCAGCGAGACATCGGCGCCACCCGGCAGCTCCTGGTAGTTCTCGGTCCAGTCCTCGCCATCGTCTCGCCCGTCCGCGCGGTCGATCACATAGCCGTCCATCGGACGACGGTAGCAACGCCGGCGGGTCGCCGCCTGCTGCCCCGGTCCTCCCGACCGATGTGGACACTCGACCCCAGGTGATGTCGGATTCTCGGCGTGTCGCGCTCATCTGCCGACGTTCGGCGATCGGCACTCGGCAATGGAGCCGGCCGACTACCGCCGCGCCTCGTACAGCACGAACAGGGTCTCGTCGTCGGCGTGCAGCGCATGCCGCAGGGTGAAGTGCCGCGGATCGGGCAGCGCCGCTCCGCCGGTGGTCCGGCGACCGTCGCCGCCGACCAGCATCGGCGACAGGGTGAGCGAGATCTGGTCGACCAGGCCGGCGGCCAGCAGGTCCCGGTGCAGTCCTGGGCCGCCCTCGCAGAGAACCAGGGTCAGCCCTCGTTCGGCGAGCGTCGCCGCCGCCCGTACGAGATCGAGGTCGTCGCCCGGCTGCTGAACGATGTCGACCCCAGCCCCCCGCAATGCGGCCAGCGACGATGTGTCGGCCTGTCGTGCGGTGAGGACCAGCACCGGCCCGCCCTCGCCGTCGGCGGCGGTCGCGATCTCCGGATCCAGCCGGCCGGTGCCGGTCACCACCACCAGCGTGGGGAAATCCGCCAGTCCCTCCCGGGCCCGCAGCTCGCGCTGCCAGGGTTCCAGATCGACCGCCCGGTAGCCCTCCGCCCGCACCGTGCCGGCACCGACGAGGATCGCGTCCGCGAGGGCCCGATGGACGGCGAACAGGTGGTGATCAGTCGGCGTGCTGATCGTGCCGGAGCGACCGTCCGCACCGGTGATCGAGCCGTCCAGGGTGGACACGAAGTTCGTCCGGAGATGGATCCGATCGGGCTCGGCCGGCGGCTGCTGTCGATAGAGCGAGGCGAGCGCGTCGTCGGAGACCGGCCCCGGGGTCGCACCGTTACTGGAATAGATCAGCTGCACCCGACGATTCTGCCAAGCCGGGTTCTGGGGCCAGGAATCGTCGTGCGGCTCACGCGAGGTCTTCGGTGAGGACTGAGCCCGCGCCGAGCCGTGGCGGAGGTCCGACGTACGGCATGATGCGGCCATGGCCAAGAAGAAGTCCGACAAGCACGCCAAGACCGAGCCGCCGTTGGCCGATCTGCTGCGGCTGCCGCGCGGCCCGGTCGACCTGAGCTCGCTGGACCCGTCGGCCACGCCGGGGTTCCCGGGCAAGGACAAGAGCCAGGCCGAAGCGGCCCGAGCGGCGATCGAGCCGGACCTGTCGGATCTGCAGGAGCGGCTGTACGCGGCCGGTCGGGCCGGCGAGCCCGGTGCGCCGAGCGTGCTGGTCGTGCTGCAGGGGATGGACACCTCGGGCAAGGGCGGCGTGATCCGGCACGCGATCGGCATGGTCGACCCGCAGGGCGTCAAGATCAAGGCGTTCAAGCAGCCGACCGCCGAGGAGCGGGCCCACCCGTTCCTGTGGCGGATCACCCGGGAGCTGCCCCCGCCCGGCATGATCGGGATCTTCGACCGCTCGCACTACGAGGACGTCCTGGTCGTCCGGGTGAACGAGCTCGTCTCGCGCCGGGTCTGGTCGACCCGCTACCGGACGATCAACAACTGGGAGGCAGAAGCTCGCCGCCGGCGGCACGACGATCATCAAGTGCTTCCTGCACGTCTCCGCCGACGAGCAGAAGGAGCGGCTGGCGGCCCGGCTCGACGACCCGACGAAGTACTGGAAGTACAACCCGGGTGACGTCGACGAGCGACGCAAGTGGCCGGCCTACGCCGAGGCGTACGAGGCGGCGCTCGAGAAGTGCAACACCGACCTCGCGCCGTGGTACGTCGTGCCCTCGGACCGCAAGTGGTACCGCAACTGGGCGGTCGCCCAGCTGCTGCTGGAGCACCTCCGAGCCCTCGGCCTCGGTTGGCCGCCGCCGGAGTTCGACGTGGCGACCGAGCAGCGCCGGGTCGCCAGGAGCTGAGGGCTCAGACCGCGGCCAGGTGGCGGACCGGAGCGGGCTCGGTCTCCTCGTCCAACTCGGGCAGGTCGAGGTCGACCAGCTCCATCGCGGCCACCAGATAGCGGGCCAGCACGGTCTCGGTGACCTCCGGCTCGGCACCCAGCGGGTCGGCGACCGCGACGGCGCCCTGCTCGAGCGCCTGCGCGCTCTGCCTGGCGTAGACCTCCCCGGGCGCCAGGAACCAGCTACCGGTCGCGATGTGCCGGCGGCCCTGGGACCGCAGTGAGCGGACCGCCTCGGCCGCCGTCGGCCCGGGGCCGGTGGCGAACGCCGCGATGCACGGCAGCTTGTGATGGGTCGCCCACTGCCGGGCACGGCGGGACACGAGCGAGTTGCTGCGGACGTCCTCGCTGCCGGCCGCGGAGAAGACCAGCCCGTCCAGCTCGCTGACCCGGGCCGAGCGCAGCGCCTCGCGCAGCCGACGGTCGACGACGGCGAGCAGCTGCGCCTCCGGACCGACCGGCCGGGAGACGACGCTGCGCAGACCCGGATGGGTCGTCTTCAGCTGGCTGCTGACGCTATCGATACCGGCCGGACCGTGGAAGGCCGAGGACAGCAGCAGCGGCAGGAAGACGACCTCCTCGACGCGACGCTTGGCGAGCTTGTTCACCACGTGCAGCGGGTTGGGCGGGCGGAGCGATCCGCTCCCGACCGGTCCGCTCGCATCGCTGCCGCGATCGACGAAGGCGATCTGCACGTCCAGCTCGGGCCGGATGGCGAGCAGCCCGTCGCGGATACCGTGGCTGACCCGGGCGGCGCCGGGGTCGTCGCTGCCGAAGCCGAGCAGGACCAGGGAAGGAGCGGTCATGATGGCCCCCCATTGCTGCCGTTGTGGTGAGTGGCGTCGTGGATGGAGGTGTCGTCGAGGTGGGCGGGCTGTTGGGACGAGGGGAGCCCGGCGGTGATCGCGGTCGGGCCGGCCATCGCCGCACCGAGCGTCCAGCCGTCGGCCTCGTCGACGATGATGAACGCACCGGTGGCCCGGTGCTCGCGGTAGGAGTCGATCGGCAGCGGGGTGGCCAGCGCAAGCCGGATCCGGCCGATGTCGTTCAGACCGAGCGAGCGCCGCTCGACCCAGGTCGGTGGCGCGCCGTCGCCGGGATCGAGGTCCAGCACCGCGTCGATGGACCGGACGATCGCCTTGGTGATCGAGGTGCCGTGCTGGACGAGCACCCGAGACCGTTCGGTCAGCTCGCGCTCGGCGAGCCAGCAGACCGTCGCACTGACCTCGCGCAGCGCGGCCGGTGGTGCGTCGGTAGCGGCCAGGATGTCGCCGCGCGACACATCGAGGTCGGCAGCCAGCCGGATCACCACGGACTGGCCGGCGACCGCCAGCTCCAAGCGGACCGTTCGGGGTGTCGATCGCCTCGACGTGGGTGTGCGAGCAGCGGGGGAGCACGACGACCTCGTCGCCGACCCTCACCCGGCCCGACTCGATCTTGCCGGCGTACCCGCGGTAGTCGCCGTCCATCGCCGGTGAGTTCGCCGCCCACGGGGCGAGCTTCGCCGACTGAGGCCGGATCACGTACTGCACCGGGAAACGGAGATCGGCGCCGACCGCGGTCGGGGTGTCGTCGACGGTCTCCAGGTAGCCGAGAACGGTCGGCCCGTCGTACCACGGAGTGCGGTGCGAGCGGGTCACCACGTTGTCGCCCTCGGTCGCGGAGACCGGGATGCAGTGGCTGTCGCGGATGCCCAGATTCCTGGCCAGCAGGGAGAAGTCTGTCGCGATCCTGATGAACGCGTCCTCGGAGTAGTCCACCAGATCGATCTTGTTCACCACCAGCACGACATGCGGTACGCGGAGCAGCGAGGCCACCGCGAGGTGCCGCCGGGTCTGCTCGACGACGCCGTTGCGGGCGTCGACCAGCAGCACGATCACGTCGGCGGTGGAGGATCCGGTGACGGTGTTCCGGGTGTACTGCACGTGTCCCGGGCAGTCGGCCAGGATGAACTTCCGAACCGGGGTGGCGAAGTAGCGGTACGCGACGTCGATGGTGATGCCCTGCTCCCGCTCGGCCCGCAGACCGTCGGTGAGTAGGGCCAGATCGGCCTGCGCGAGACCCTTCCGACGCGACACCTGCTCGACATGATCGAGCGTGTCGCTGAGCACGGAGTTCGTGTCGAACAGCAGCCGGCCGACCAGAGTCGACTTGCCGTCGTCCACCGATCCGGCGGTGGCGAGGCGCAGCAGCGTCCGGCCCCCGACGGGGGCGCTGGGTGCCGGTGGCATCAGAAGTAGCCCTCCCGCTTGCGATCTTCCATTGCGGCCTCGGACAGCCGGTCGTCGGCGCGCGTCGCGCCCCGCTCCGTCAGCGTGGACAGGCCGACCTCGGTGATCACGTCGGCTACGGTGCTGGCGCTGGACAAGACGGCGGCGGTGCACGACATATCGCCGACCGTGCGGTAACGGACCGATCGGATCTCGGAGGTCTCGCCGTCCTTCAACGGGGTGACCGGCGTGATGGCGATCCACATGTCGCCGCGGCCGACCACCTCGCGGTCGTGCGCGTAGTAGATCGACGGCAGCGCGATCTTCTCGGCCTCGATGTAGTCCCAGATGTCGAGCTCGGTCCAGTTGGACAGGGGAAAGACGCGGACATGCTCGCCGGGCAGGTGCCGGCCGTTGTAGAGCGACCAGAGCTCGGGGCGCTGGTTGCGGGGCTCCCACTGACCGAACTCGTCGCGCATGCTGAACACCCGCTCCTTGGCGCGGGCCCGCTCCTCGTCGCGGCGTCCGCCGCCGAACACGGCGTCGTACTCACCACCCTGGATCGCATCCAGCAGCGGCACGGTCTGCAAGGGATTCCGCGTACCGTCCGGCCGCTCCCGGAGCCGGCCGTCGTCGATGTAGTCCTGGACGCTCGCGACCGAGAGCTTCGCGCCGTAGAACTCGACCGCCTCGTCGCGGTACTCCAGCACCTCGGGGAAGTTGTGCCCGGTGTCCACGTGCAGCACGCCGAACGGGACCGGCGCCGGCCAGAAGGCCTTGGCCGCAAGGTGCAGCATGACCACGGAGTCCTTGCCGCCGGAGAACAGCATCACCGGCTTGGCGAATGTGGCAGCCACCTCGCGGAGAATGTGGATCGACTCCGACTCCAGGGTCTCCAGCTCGGTCAGCGGCCGCAGGCCGACGGGCGCGCCGGTCATGACTCCTCGCTGTCCACGATCGCGGTCAGCAACGCCTTGGCCAGCTCGACCGAGGTGGCCAGGTCGACCCGGCCGGTGTCGATCACCAGCTCGGCCGTGGTCGGTCGCTCGTACGGGTCGTCCACGCCGGTCATCCCGGACAGTTCGCCGCGTCTGGCCTTGGCATACAGGCCTTTCACGTCGCGGGACTCGGCCAGCTCGAGCGACGTGGACACGAACACCTCGGCGAACGGCACGTCGTGGGCGGCGTGGTCCGCCCGGACCGCCGCCCGTGCGTCGGTGTACGGCGCGATCACCGGCACCAGGACCACCACGCCGTGCGCGGCCAAGCAGCCGGGCGACGTAGCCGATCCGTTTCACGTTGATGTCCCGCGACTCGCGGTCGAAGCCGAGCCCGACCGACAGGTGGGGCCGCACCTCGTCGCCGTCGAGCACCTGGACCCGGCGACCCACCGAGCGGAGATCGGCGGCGACCGCGTGCGCGATGGTCGACTTGCCGGCCGACGGCAGACCGGTGAACCAGAGGGTGGCGCCGGTCGTGGTCGACGGTGCGACCGCCGAGCTCGCGCAGGCTGCGGTTTCGATATCAGTCATGGTCATTTCTCGGGGGAGGTGGTCAGCAGGTGGATGCCGCACTCGGTCTTGCCGAGTCCGGCCCAACGCCCGGCACGGGGGTCGGCGGCATCGGCCTTCTGCGTGCACGGCTCACAGCCGATCGACGGATATCCGTCGTCCAGCAGGGGATTGACGATCAGGGAGTTGGCTTCGATGTAGTCGGCGACGTCGGCGTCGGACCAGCGGGCGATCGGGGCGACCTTGATCAACTTGCGCTTGCCGTCGTAGCCGACGATCGGCGTCTTGGCGCGGGCGGCGGAGTCGGCCCGTCGGACGCCGGAGGCCCACGCGGCGTAGCCGTCGAGGGCGTTGTTCAGCGGGGCGACCTTGCGTAGCGCGCAGCACTGGTCGGGATTCGTGGCGAACAGATCCTTGCCCCAGCTCGCATCCTGCTCGGCAACGGTCTGTGCGGGGGTCACGGTGATCAGGTTCACGTCGTAGACGGCCTGCACGGCGTCACGGGTGCCGATCGTCTCCACGAAGTGGTAGCCGGTGTCGAGGAAGATCACATCGATGCCGGGGGCGACCCGCTCGGCCAGATGGATCATCACGGTGTCGGCCAGCGAGGAGGTGAGCACGAGCTTCGGGCCGTACTGCTCGTAGGCCCAGGTGAGGATCTCCAGGGCGCTGGCGTTCTCCAACTGGGCGCTCGCCCGAAGCGCGAAGGCGCGCTGCTCCTTCTCGTATGCGGTGTCGGTCGCGGTGTGGCCGGTCTCGGTGGCGATCGTGGTCACGTCTCCTCCGTTCGGCCCGGCGTCGGTCGCAGGCCCAGGAACGTGATGGAGAACGCTCGACCGCAGCTCCGGCATTCCCAGCCGCGTTCCAGCGGGAACAGCGTTTCCTCGGCGCAGTACGGGCAGTAGAGGATCTGTTGTCGGGTGGCGGTGTGGCTGCTGACCAACTCGCCCCCGGGCTCGCTCACGCGAGAACGGCTTCGTCTGCACGGGCCACCCACTGGGCGAATCGTTCGTCGGTCTCGCGGTCGGCCAGATACGCCCGGGCCAGCCGCTCGATGTAGTCGGGCACGTCGTCCGCAGTCACCTTGTGACCGCGGAGCTTCCGGCCGAACCCGGCGTCGAGGCCGAGCCCCCCGCCGAGATGCACCTGGAAGCCCTCGACCTGGTTCCCGTCGGGACCGGGAACCAGCTGGCCCTTGAGCCCGATGTCGGCAACCTGGATCCGGGCGCAGGAGTTGGGGCAGCCGTTGATGTTCACCGTGATCGGGGTGTCCAACGCGCCCAGCCGGCGCTCCAGCTCGTCGATCACCCAGGCGGCCTGGGCCTTGGTCTCGACGATGGCGAGCTTGCAGAACTCGATCCCGGTACAGGCCAGCACCGAACGCTTCCAGGCGTCGGGCCGGGCGGACAGACCGATCTGCTCGGCACCGGCGAGCAGGCCGTCGATCTCGTCGCCGGCGACGTCGAGGACCAGCAGCTTCTGCATCGGGGTGGTCCGGATCCGCCGCGAGCCGTGGGCTTCGGCCAGGTCGGCCAGCGCGGTCAGGCCCGTCCCGGATGTCCGGCCGGCGGCCATCGCGAAGCCGACGAAGAACGTACCGTCCTTCTGCTCGTTGATCCCGACGTGATCGCCCGGCGACGTCGGGGTGGCCGGAGCCGGACCGTCGACCAGGGTCCGCTTGAGGTACTCGGTCTCCAACACATTGCGGAACTTCTCGGCGCCCCAGTCGGCGACCAGGAACTTGATCCGGGCCCGGTGCCGCAGCCGGCGGTAGCCGTAGTCCCGGAACACCCCGACCACACCGGCCCAGACCTCGGCCACCTCTTCCTCGGGCACCCAGGCGCCGAGCCGCCGCGCCAGCATCGGATTGGTCGACAGCCCGCCGCCGACCCACAGGTCGAATCCGGGGCCGTACTCGGGGTGGTTCACTCCGACGAACGCGATGTCGTTGATCTCCGGAACGACGTCTTGGCTCGGGTGACCGGTGATCGCGGTCTTGAACTTGCGGGGGAGGTTGGAGTACTCCGGGTCGCCGATGTAGCGCTCGACGATGTCCCGGATGGCCCGGGTCGGGTCGATGATCTCGTCGGCGGCGATGCCGGCGACGGGGGAGCCGAGGATGACTCGGGGGCAGTCGCCGCAGGCCTCGGTGGTGGACAGCCCGACGGACTCCAGCCGCCGCCAGATCTCCGGTACGTCCTCGATCCGGATCCAGTGCAGCTGGACGTTCTGCCGGTCCGTGACGTCCGCGGTGTCGCGGCCGAAGTCGGTGGAGATGCCGCCGATCACCCGGAGCTGTTCGGTGGTGAGTGCTCCGCCGTCGATCCGGATCCGGAGCATGAAGTACTCGTCGTCCAGCTCGTGGGGCTCGAGCGTCGCCGTCTTGCCGCCGTCGATGCCGGGCTTGCGCTGGGTGTACAGGCCGTACCAGCGGAAGCGGCCGCGGAGGTCGCCGGGATCGATGCTGGCGAAGCCGCGCTTGGCATAGATGTTCTCGATCCGCGCGCGGACGTGCAGCGGGTTGTCGTCCTTCTTGGACTGCTCGTTCGGGTTCAGCGGCTCCCGGTAGCCGAGCGCCCACTGCCCCTCGCCGCGCTTGCGGGCGGTCCGGGCCGGGCGGGTCGGAGTCTGGGTCATCGTGGTCCTCAGTCGGGGGGCCTTCGCGCGGCATCGGCGCGTGGCGGGCGGGGTCGAGAAGGGTGCGAGGCTGAGCTCAGCGGGTCATGAAATGACACATCATCGACTCCGTCCGACCGAAGTCGACGAAGCGGCGCTCGGTCAGCCACGATGGCTGATACCGGGTCGTCAGCACCGGCCAACGGCCGGCAAGCGACTCCGAAGCGATGCGCATGCCTTACACCTTCCGCCTCGGTTGACCCATAAGCAACTCGAAATCCCGGATGATGAGACGGCTGTCCGCATATCGGAACCGGGCTGGCGCCGGCTCGGCTCGGGCGGCTGGTGCTGGGGTGCGTCCCGTCCCCTCGCCGCCCGCCGCGGGCTCCGGTCTGCTCCGAATGCGGGTGGACGGCGGTCGAGCAGCTCCGGCTCGAGTCGACCGGTCTGCCGACGACGATCCTGAGGCGAAAACACCGATGACCATTGTCGGTCGCACACCATAGAGTCGCCGGATGGCCGAACTGGATGCAGTGATCTTCGACTGGGGTGGCACATTGACGCCCTGGCACACCATCGACCTCGGCGAGGCCTGGCGCGCATGTGGACTCGGCGACGAGATGGCCGATCGGCTCGTCGCGACCGAGCTCGCGGTGTGGCAGCGAGCGAAGAAGACCCAGCAGAGCGGGACCATCGACGAGGTGTTCGCCGCGGCCGGCGCGTCGGCCGGACCCGCGGAGATCGCTGCCTACTACGCGTGGTGGGAGCAGCACACGTATACCGATGCTGACGTGAAGCCGCTGTTCACGGCGCTGCGGGAACGCGGTCTCAAGATCGGCGTTCTCTCCAACACGCTCTGGCCGCGCAGCGAGCACGACCGCGTGTTCCGACGAGACGGTGTGGCAGACCTGATCGACGCCGAGGTCTACACCAGCGAGATCCGTCGGACGAAGCCGCATCCGGAGGCCTTTCGAGCCATCCTCGCCGCGTTGGGGCAGACCGACCCGCACCGAGCGGTCTTCGTCGGCGACCGGCTCTGGGACGACATCCATGGCGCGCAGCAGGCCGGCCTTCGGACCGTCTTCGTGCCGCACAGCGACATTCCCGATCTCCAGCGTGGCCCGGTCGAAGGGACGCCCGACGCGACCGTGCACCGGCTCGCTGACCTGCTACCCATCGTCGACGGCTGGCGATGACTGCGGTGCGGATGCTCGCGGTCGTCGGCGGTCGGTAGTGATCGATCCGCTTTCGGAGAGGAGTCACCGTGTTCGACCTGGCCCCGGCGTGTGCTGAGATGAGCCGATTGGTGTCCGGTGTGGCAGCTGACCAGCTGGTCTGGCCGACACCGTGCGCGGACTGGACGGTCGCCGAGCTGCTGGCGCACATCCATCAGTTCTCGACCGTGTTCACCGACAATGCGCACAAAAGGCCGACCCGTCCCCCGTCGACCTTGGCCGACGACTGGCGGAATGCGATCCCGGCCCAGCTCGACGAATTGGCCGTCGCCTGGCGCGGCGACGCCGCCTGGCAAGGGAGGGTCTCGGCCGGCGGAGTCGAGATGGACGCTCCGGACAACGCGGTGGTCGCCATCGAGGAGCTCACGACGCACGGTTGGGACCTCGCGAGGGCCACCGGCCAGCAGTTCCGGACCGATGACGAGCGTCTCGACCAGGTGGACCAGTTCTTCGTGATCTTCGCCCCCAGGATCGATGAGGGGGAAGGCCCGTTCGGTCCGACGGCCGAGTCTGCGGACGATGCCAGCCGGCTCGACCGGACGATCGCCCGGACCGGCCGCGATCCGCGCTGGCTGTCGCCGTCGGCCTGAGGCACCGCCGCTAACCGACGGTCTTGCGCCAGACCAGTAGATAGCGCCAGAGCAGCAACCTGCGCACGGTCGCGGACGGCAGCACCTCCTGCGCCTCGCGGCGCACCTCGCGCACGGTCAGCACGGGGTCCTTCATCGGCACCGGCCCGTCGTAGGTCGGGTGCGGCAAGCCGGTCCGCCAGGGATGGCGGACGAGGGTCAGCCCGACGCCCAGCAGATGGTGGACGGTGGTCGCTGCCAGCTCGACCGGCAGGTCCCGGCGGAGGTCCGTCCGAGGTAGCGCGATCGCGGCGATCACACCCCCGGGGCGTACGGCCTCCGCCAGCCGGGGCAGCACCACCCGCAGCTCGACGTGATGCAGCGTGCTCAGCGAGACGATCGCGTCGTACGTCTCCGCAGGTAGGTCGTCCGTGAGCACGTCGGCCGGCCGGCAGTGCACGTTGGCCGGCACGAGATCCGCGGCAGCGGCGACCATCGACGGATCCAGGTCGATCGCGTCGACCTGCTCGGCTCGCTCGGCGAGCCGGGCTGCCAGGTGCCCACGCCCGCAACCCACCTCGAGCACGCGCTCCGTCCCGACCGGGACGAGGCGGAGCAGCCTCCGGTGGTAGTGCGCGTTGTGATCCCAGGCCGGCACCCCATCGAGCCTAGAGTCAGAGTTCTGCCAGGCACTCCTGCGCGGCCCGCCGGCCGGCCTCGACGGCACCCTCCATGTAGCCGCTCCACGCGTTCGCGGTCTCGGTCGCCGCCCACTTGATCGGCCCGACCGGCTCCGCCAGCGCCGAGCCGAAGTGGATCAGCGCGGTCGGACCGGTGTTGGCGTTGTAGCAGCCCCGCGTCCACTGCCGGCTCGCCCACTCGCCCTCGACGATCCGCACCGGCCGGGCGGCCCGCGGACCGAAGTGCCGCCCCAGCTCCGCCTTCAGCGCATCCGCCCGTTGCTCGGCGGGCCAGCGACCGGCGACCCGTGCCGATTCACCCTCCAGGAACGCCAGGATGATCCCGGGCCCGGCCGACGCGTCCGGCAGGCAGGAGTCGTTCGACATCCGCGCGGGACCGACCTCGGAGATCAGCTGTGCATTGAGCCCCTCGTCGCGCCAGAAGGCATCGTCGTACATGATGAACGACTTATGGGCCGACGCCTGCGGCATCCGCTGGGTCAGCTGGTCGCGGATCCCGGGCAGCGGGGGGTCGTACATGATCCGGCCGGCCAGCGTCGGCGCGAGCGCGACGATCACCTGCCGGCCGACGGCGGTGAACCCGCCGCGGCAGCCGACCGTCACCCGATCGGCGGAATGGTCGATCGTCAGCACGGGGGAGTTCAACACGATCCGGTCACCGAGCGTCGCAGCCAGCCCCTGCGGGATCAGCGAGGTCCCGCCGACGAACCGCTTGGTCTGCGCGCCGCCCTCGGACTCAGCGAGTAGCTCGGCGGTCACTCCGCAGACGGCGATGTTCTGCAGCAGGCAGAGCAGCGACACCTCGACCGTCGGCATCGCCAGGATGCCGACCGTGCAGATCTCCTGCAGTGCGCGAGCGACGGGCCCGAGTCCCTGGGAGTCCAGCCAGTGCCCGACGGTGATCCGATCCCATTCGTCGGCCTGAGGCGCGGTCCACGGCGCCTCGACCGGCACCGTGTCCGTCATCTCGTCGAGCCGGCGGAGCACGATCTCCAGCCCGGCCAGCTGGTCGGCGTACTTGGTGTGGAAGGCGTCCCCGCGCAGCACCTCGCCGCCGAACTCGTACGTCGTCTCGCCGTCCTCGAACTGGTCGTAGATCCCGACCCCGAGCTCGCCGGCCAGGGCCTCCATCCGGTGGTGGGTGTCGCCGATCCACTGAGCGCCGAGCTCGAGCGGGACTCCGTCGACGAACTCGGTGAGGATCCGGCCACCGACCCGTTCGTCGGCCTCGACGACCAGCGGCTCCCGGCCGGCGTCCAACACGGCCCGGGCCGCCGCCAGCCCGGAGATCCCGGCCCCGACGACGATCACATCGGCTTCACGCGCCACGTTCGTTCCCCCTCCTACCTCGAAACGGGCTGCTACGACTCGAAACCCAGCCCGACCTTGTCCAGCGCTCGCAGCCACAGATTGCGCCGGCCGCCGTTCCGGTCGGCCCGGTCGATCGCCCACCGGGTGAGCTGGATGCCGGCATACCGGAAAGGCTCCGGCGGGAAGGGCAGCGGCTTGCTCCGGACCATCTCCAGCCGGGTCCGCTCGTTGTCGGCACCGTCGAGGAGGTCGAGCATCACCCGGGCCCCGAACCGGGTCGCCCCGACCCCCAGCCCGGTGTAGCCGGCGACATAGCCGAGCCGGCCGCCGTACGCCCTTCCCCAGAACGCCGTGAACCGGCTACAGGTGTCGATCACCCCGCCCCAGCGGTGGCTGAACCGGAGCCCTTCCAGCTGCGGGAAGGTGGTGAAGAACTGCTCGGCCAGGGCCGCGAATGTGTCCCAGCGCTGATCCTGCTCGGCGCCGATCTTGTTGCCGAAGTGGTAGATGACGTCGTACCCGCCCCACAGGATCCGGTTGTCCGCGGTCAGCCGGTAGTAGTGGAACTGGTTTCCGCAGTCGGCCAGACCCTGGCGGCCCTGCCAGCCGATCGATGCCAGCTGGTCCTCCGACAGCGGCTCGGTCATCAGCACATAGTCGTAGACAGGCACGACGTAGTTGCCCAACCGGCGCAGCAGGCCGGGGAAGGCGTTGGTGGCCAGCGCGACCCGGCCGGCCCGGATCGACCCGAAGGGAGTCCGCAGCTCCAGCGGCCCGGAGTCGCGCGAGCCCGAGCCTGACTCGATCGAGGTCACCTCGGTGTGCTCGTAGATCCGAACCCCGACGTCCAGGCAGGCCCGGCGCAGCCCCCAGGCAAGCTTGGCCGGATGAACCATCGCGACGCCGTCGGGGTCCCACCGAGCCCCCAGGTATGTCGGTGAGTGCACCAGCGCCCGGGTCTCGTCCCGGTCGAGCAGGGTCACCTCGGTCCCACGCTGTCGCAGCGTCTCGGCGAACTCGGTCAGGTCGGCGAGCTGCCAGTCCTCGACGGCGATGTCCAGCTCGCCGGTGCGCTCGAACTCGGCGTCGATGCCATGCCGGGTCAGAGTGTCCTCGATCTCGTCCAGATTGTCCCGACCGAGCCGCTCGAGGGTGTCGAACTCGTCGGCGAACCGGTCCAGCCCGTTCGCCTCGCCGTGGGTCAGGCTGGTCGCACAGAAGCCGCCGTTGCGCCCCGACGCCGCCCAGCCGATGGTCGACGCCTCGACCAGGACCACCTCGCGATCGGGGTCGTCCTCCTTCGCCTGCAGAGCGGTCCACAGTCCGCTGTATCCGCCGCCGACCACGGCCAGGTCAGCCTCGACGTCGCCGACGAGCGCCGGCGCCGCGGTCGGTGCACCGGGGTCGTCCAGCCAGAAGACCGCCGGCTGCGCGTCGGCCAGCGACCGCATCGACTGCGCCGTCCATCCGCTCGACATGTTGTGGACACTAGCGTCCCCCAAAGAGGCGGCAAACGCCCTAGCCTTCCTGCTATCGGCGCGGGGGCGCCGTACGTCTCACAGAATCGAGCGGCCGATGAGTCAGGGTCACCCCGCACACGAAGTCCCGGCCTCGCACGACCTGTCCGAACACAAGGGCCTGAACGAGGGGGCGCTGACCTTCACCGGCACCTTGATGATCGGGCTCGCCTCGGTCGCCCCGGCGTACTCGCTCGCCGCCACGCTCGGGTACGTCGTCAGCGCCGACGGCGTGCTGGCCCCGGTCGCGGTGATCCTCGGCTTCATCCCGATGCTGCTGACGGCATTCGCCTACCGCGAGCTGAACCGGGTCATTCCCGACTGCGGGACCACGTTCACCTGGGTCACCAAGGCGTTCGGGCCGCGCTCGGGCTGGTTCAGCGGCTACGTGCTCACCCTGGCCGGCATCATCGTGCTGGCCAACCTTGCGCAGATCGCCGCGCAATACACGTTCCTGCTGTTCGGGGCCGACTCGCTCGCCGACAACCCGCTCTACGTCACGACGCTCGGGGTGATCTTCATCGCGCTGATGTGCTGGGTCTCCTACCGCGGCATCGAGATCGCCAACTGGCTGCAGAACGTGCTGGTCGGCATCCAGTACGTCGCTTTGGCCGTGCTCGTCGTCGTCGCCCTGATCGCCGTGGCCGGTCCGCACCCGCCGCCGACCGCGATCCCGGTCGAGGCGAGCTGGTTCAACCCGCTGAACTTCTTCGAAGAAGGTGGTGGCGGGTTCGGGGCGATGACCGAGGGCATGCTGCTGATGGTCTTCATCTACTGGGGCTGGGACACCATTCTGTCGCTGAACGAGGAGACCGCGGAGAAGGAGAAGACACCGGGCCGGGCGGCCGTCGCGGCCACGTTGATCCTGCTGGCGACGTACCTGCTGACCACGGTCGCCGCGGTCTCCTACGCCGGGGTCGGCACCGACGGGATCGGGCTCGGCAACCCCGACAACGCCGACGACGTGTTCCGGGCCATCGCCGAGCCGGTGCTCGGTCAGTGGAGCTGGATCGTGATCCTCGCCGTTCTGGTGTCGGCGGTGGCGTCCACCCAGACCACGATCCTGCCCGCGGCCCGCGGCACGCTGGCGATGGGCGTCTACAAGGCGCTGCCGTCGAACTTCGCGAAGATCCACCCGAAGTTCAAGACGCCGACAGTGTCGACGCTCTTCATCGGCGGCGTCGCCATCGTGCTGTACGTCCTGCTCAGCCTGCTCGGCCCGAACGCGTACGGCGACGTGCTGCTCGCCATCGGCCTGCAGATCTCCTTCTACTACGGCGCGACCGCATTCGCCTGTGTCTGGTACTTCCGCAACGACATCCGACGGGGTGGCAAGGACCTGTGGATCAAGGGCATCCTGCCGCTGCTGGGCGGACTGATCCTGCTGTTCGCGTTCATCAAGAGCGCGATCGACATGTGGTCGCCCGAGTACGGCTATCTGGGTGGCTGGACGATTCCGGGCACCGGCGTCGAGGTCGGCAGCGTGTTCCTGCTCGGCATCGGGTCGATCGCGCTCGGCATTCCGATCATGTTCCTGATCGCCCGACGGGGCGAGCAGAAGGTCTTCTTCCGCGGCGAGTCGCTGCACCACGACACCCCGGTGCTCGCCCCGGAGTGAGCACCGGGCGCCTCAGGAGTCCGGTGGGGTCGCGAACCGGCGGCCGGCCGGCAGCCCGACCTGGTCCAGGTGGTGCTCCAGGGCCAGGGTCGCCATCCCGAGCCCGACCGGGTTCTCGCCGACTTCGCTCAACGTGAGCCGGGTGACGACCACCGATCCGGCGATGCTCTGCGACAGCATCCGGGCCTCGGCCGGCGGCAGCAGCCAAGGAGCGAGCGCCGCGGCGGTCCAGCTGGTCAGGATGATCCGCTCCGGATTGAGCAGGTTGACCAGGTTCGCCAGCGCCTCGCCGAGCTGATACCCGACCCGCTCGATCAGCCACCCGGCCTCGGCGTCGCCGGCCTCGAGCCCTGTTCTGATGTCGTCGACGAACTGCTGCTGGTCGTCGGCGAGATAGCGGTGCCCGGGGAACTGCTCGGCGAAGGTGGCGATGATGCCGGGCACGCCGATGTACGCCTCGACGCAGCCGCGGCGACCACACCGACAGGGCCGGCCGTCCATGATCAGCGTGGTGTGACCCCACTCGCCCGCGTTGTTGCTGATCCCGCGGATCAGCTCCCCACCGAACGCGATGCCCACACCGACCCCCGTACCGAGGTTCACCGTGACCAGGTCGTAGACGCCCCGGCCCGCACCGAACCAGAGCTCGGCGACGGTGGTCGCCTTGAGCGGGTTGTCGACGTTGATCGGGACCGGCAACAGGTCGCGGAGCATCCGCTGCACCGGCACGTCCGCCCACTGCCAGTTCGGCGCGAAGACCGAGACGCCGGCGGACGGGGCGACCTGGCCGGGCATGCTGACGCCGACACCGAGCACCCGCCGCGGGTTGGCAACGATCGCCTCCCGGATGCAGCCGGCCACCTCGCCGATAACGTAGCCGGGATCGGACCGGTCGACGAGGTCGCGCCGGTGGCTGGAGAGCCGGGTCAGGGCAGCGTCGAAGGCGTCCGCCCGGACGTACGTCTCGGCCACGTCGACACCGACCAGCACCCCATGCCGGGCTGGCACCCGCAGCCGGGTTCGTGGCCGGCCGCCGGTGGACCGTTCGCGCTCGGCCTCGACCAGCATCCCGACGCCGATCAGCTCGGTGACCACGTTCGCGACGGTGGCGAAGCTGAGCCCGGTCAATGCTGCGAGGTCCTGGCGCGTCGGCGTGTGGAGGGTGTAGATCCCGCGGAGCACCGCGAACCGGCTGGTGGTGCGCAGATCGCGCGCGGTCTGCCGGCGCATCCCGAGCGCGTCCACGCGGCCGCTCACGATTCGTCCTCAGTTCCTTCTCTACGGACAAGAATAAGCATCACGATAACTGGATCTGCCCGACAACCGGAGAAAAAAGAAATGTTCTGCGACGCGCCCGCGACCTTTTGACAAGCATTAGAGCAAGTCGTACGTTGCCGCTGAGAGTGTCGGAGACAGTCCACCCCAGCCCCCGGGATCGACACCTCGACCGCCTTGATCACGAAGGAGTGAGCCATGAGCAATCGCACATTCAGCCGCCGCCAGATCCTCGCCGGCCTCGGTCTGACCGCCACCGCGATCAGTGCCGCACCGCTGCTGTCGGCCTGCGGAGGTGGCAGTTCGGGACTGTCCGGTGACCAGGGCGGCGGCGGTGCGAGCGGCAGCAAGCCGACCCTCAACCAGTGGTATCACCAGTACGGCGAGGCGGGCACTCAGCAGGCCGTCGAGCGTTACGCCAAGGAGTACCCGAACGCCACGGTGAAGGTCCAGTGGACGCCCGGCGACTACACCTCGAAGCTGAACAGCGGTCTGTTGTCGAGCTCCGGTCCGGACGTCTTCGAGTCCGGGGTGAACATCGACCAGGTGAAGAGCGGCCAGGTAGTGGCCCTCGACGACATCATGGCGGACGTGAAGAGCGACTACACCGACGCCGACCTGAAGTCCTCCACGGTGGACGGCAAGGTCTACCAGATCAAGATGGTCGACGACATGGGCGTGCTCTACTACCGGAAGAGCCTGCTGGACAAGGCGGGAGTGCAGCCGCCGCAGACGATCGACGACCTGATCGCTGCGTCGCAGGCCCTGACCACGAAGGACCAGAAGGGCCTGTTCATCGGCAACGACGCCGGCGTGACCCCTTCCTACGGCGGAGGATCGCTGCTGGGGCCGATCCTGTGGACGGTCGGCAGCGACTACCTGACGGCCGACAACAAGCCCGGCTTCACCACCTCCGACGTCAAGCAGTCCTTCGCCAAGATGCAGGACCTGTTCAACACCAAGTCGATCCTGCTCGGCTCACCGACGGACTGGTGGGACCCGTCCTCGTTCACCCAGGGCCTGGCGGCCATGCAGTGGTGCGGGCTGTGGGCGATGCCGGGCATCCAGAAGGCGCTCGGCGACGATTTCGGGGTGGTCGCCTGGCCCAAGTTCAGTGCATCCGTCGGCAAGCCATCGACGTTCGCGGGCGGCTGGGGCGCCATGGTCAGCGCGAAGGCGACCGACGTCGAGGCCGCGAAGGCCTTCGTCAAGTGGCTCTGGATCGACAACACCAAGGACCAGGAGGACTTCAACCTCAGCTACGGCTTCCACATCCCGCCGCGCAAGTCGCTGGCCGCGAAGGCGGCGAAGCTGCAGTCCGGTCCGGCCGCCGACGCGCTGAAGATCTTCAACGAAGACGCGGTGGCGGCCAACCCGGCCTGGACGCCGAAGATGAACAGTGCGTACGCCGACGCGGCGACCGAGATCGTCCGCAAGGGCGGTGACATCGACGCCAACCTGGCCAAGGCCGAGAAAGCGGTCGACGCCGAGCTCCAGCGCCTGTTCGGCTGAGTGGTGTCGGCGCACACCGTCACGGAGTCGGCGGCGCCGGGCGCGTCGCCGACCAGGCAGCGCAAGAGCAGGCTGGGCGGCGTCACCGGCGCCTTCTGGCTGTTCGTCGGGCCGTTCCTGGTCGGGCTGGTGATCTTCGTCTACGTGCCGATCATCTGGTCGGTCGTGCTCAGCTTCTCCCGGGCGCAGAACACCGTGCGGCCGGGGGACTGGGTCGGCCTGCAGAACTACATCGACCTGTTGCAGCCCGGACCGTTCCTGGACAGCCTGATCACGTTCACCGTCTTCGCGGCGTTCATCGTCCCGCTGACCTTCGCCCTGTCGCTCGGCCTCGCTCTGCTGCTCAACGGAATCAGGTTCCTGCGCGCGTTCTTCCGATCGGTGTTCTTCCTGCCGACCGCCTGCTCCTACGTCGTCGCGTCGCTGGTCTGGAAGTTGTCGATCTTCAACGGCGTACGGTTCGGACTGGCCAACAAGGTGATCGGCATCTTCGGCGCCGACAACATTCCGTGGCTGGCCTCGACCGACCCGCCCTGGTACTGGCTGGTGATCGTCAGCGTCCGGCTCTGGCTGCAGATCGGCTTCTACATGATCTTGTTCCTGGCCGGCCTGCAACGGATCTCGCCCGAGCTGTACGAGGCCGCCGCGGTGGACGGCGCCCGCAACTCCTGGCAGACCTTCCGCTACATCACGTTCCCGCAGCTGCGGGCGACGTCGGTCGCCGTCCTGCTGCTGTTGCTGATCAACGCCTATCAGGCCTTCGACGAGTTCTTCAACCTGCTCGGCAACTCCTCGTTCGCCCGACCACCGCTGGTCTACCTCTACTACACCGCCCAGGGCAACCAGGACTACGGACACGGCACGGCGGGCGCGGTCATCCTGGCCCTGCTGATCATGATCGTCACGCTGGCCCAGGGCCGGATCTTCGGGTTCGGGAGAGCGGAGTGAGCACCGTCGCGCCGGCGCTGGTCGAGGAGACCCCGACAGTGCCGCACCGGCCTCGTCGACGCCGTACCGCGGCCGGCGTCGTCGTCGACGTGCTGCGCTATCTCGCGCTCGTCGTCGCGGCGGTGCTCTTCCTGCTGCCCGTTCTACCTGATCGTCCGCAACGCGGTGGCGAGCGACCTGGAGATCACCGCGGCCACCTGGACGATCTTCCCGAGCACGATCCACTGGGACAACTTCGCCGAGCTCTTCGACGATCCGACGGTCAATCTGCTGCAGAGTCTGGGCAACTCGGCGATCATCGCCGTGCGTGCAGACCGCGGGCCAGCTGCTGATCTGCTCGATGGCCGGCTACGGGCTGGCGCGGATCCCGTACCGCTACGCGACCCCGATCTTCTACGCGATCCTCGTGACGCTGATGATCCCGCCGGCGGTCACCTTCATCCCGTCGTTCATCATCGTCTCGCAGCTGCGCTGGGTGGACACCCTGCAGGGGATCATCGTGCCGGTGCTGTTCTCCGGCTTCACGACCTTCCTGTTTCGGCAGTACTTCCTGGCCTTCCCGCGCAGCCTCGAGGAGGCAGCCCGGGTGGACGGGCTCGGCTACTTCGGAGCCTTCTGGAGGGTGGTCGTGCCGAACTCCGGGGCCTTCTTCGCCGCGATCGCGGTGATCACCTTCATCGCCAGCTGGAACGCCTTCCTGTGGCCGTTGGTGATCGGCCAGGACTCCTCGATGTGGACCGTCCAGGTGGCACTGTCCACCTTCCTCACCGCCCAGACGATCAATCTGCACGAGCTGTTCCTCGCCGCGGCGGTCTCGATCGCTCCGCTCGTCCTCGTCTTCGTGTTCCTGCAGCGATACCTCGTCCAGGGCGTGGCCGAGACCGGGCATCAAGGGGTAGGGCTCGCGGCGGCCCGACTCAGCGGCGACGTTGGGCCGTCTCGGCGCGGGTCTGCGCGCGCCACTGCAGGAGGTCGGCGCGGAGCGCGGCGATCGTGTCGGGGTTCTGGGCGTTGATGATGTTGTGTCGCTCGCCGCGGATCCGACGCCAGGTCGAAGAACTCGTCCGGCTGCTGGCCGAAGTGGAAGATGTACTTGTTCGTGCCGTTGATCTCGGCCAGACAGCGATTGTCGACGTAGCAGGCCGATCGGACCGGGCCCGCCGCGGGCGGGTGCGGACCGGCCAGCTCGGTCAGGGACTCGGCGGGGTAGCTTCCGCCGGTGACCCCGAATCCGAGGAGGTCCAGCACGGTCGGCAGAACCGAGGTCGGCTGCACCGGCTGCTCGACCCGGCGCGGCTGCAGATGCTGCGGGTCGTGGATCAACAGCGGGATCTTCGTGCCCTCGGTGTAGATCGTGTTGTCGTGCTCGCGCAGACCGTGCTCGCCGAACCCTTCACCGTGGTCGGCCATGATCACGAATACGGTGTTCCGGTACAACCCGAGATCCTTGTACTGCTGGATCAGCCGGGAGACGAATCGGTCGCCGTAGCGGATCGTGTTCAGGTACGCGTTCAGATCCGGCTCGTCGCTGAGGTGCTCGGTGTCGATGGTCGACGGCACCTTGTAGTCGTGGTGACTGGTGACGGTCAGATAGCCGGTGATGAATGGGTGGTTCCGGTGGGCGGTCAGCCACTGCTTGCTGGGCGGCAGCATGATGTCGTCCTCCCAGCCGAAGTAGTTCGCGGGGACGTACCCGGACTTGTCCAGGTCGTCGACCGGATAGAAGGAGTCGTAGCCGAAGTTGTCGACCAGGTTGCGGCGGTCGTCGTAGTTTTCGGTCGCGGACTGGAAGAACGCGCTCGAATAGCCCTGCTCCTTCAGCAGCGCCGGCAGGCAGCGGCCGTTGATCCCGTTGGGCTTGGCCTCGGTGACGTTCATGTCCAGCGGGGGAGTGACGCCGCAGGTGCCCGCGGTCAGCGCCTTCGAGGTGTGCGGTACGACGGTGTAGGCGTTCTCCGCCACCAGGCTCGTCCTGGCCAGCCGGGCGAGGAACGGTGTGGTCGGCAGGTCCGGGTTCGCCGAGCGTGGTCGAGATGTCCCGCACCGACTCGAGATAGATCAGCACCACGTTCCGGGGCCGGCCGCTGCCGGTGCGGACCAGATGGGTGTCCACCGGCGGACTGAGGGTTGCGCCATCCGCGGCATGGGCGTACTGGCGAGCCTCGATGGGCGACACGGCGGCGTTCACCAATGGGTCGCGGGCGAAGCTGGTGCCGCCGCTGGCGGCCGGGAGGCCGGCCAGGCCGAGCAGAACCAGGCCGAGGACCCCGGCGAGCACTGCGATCCGCTGCCGCCCGCCGGCGGGAGGGAGTGCCGGCCCGCCGGTCGTCGTCCGCGGGCGGGCCAGCAGTGCGCAGAGTGTCGGTCCGACCAGGAACCAGACACCGACGGCGATCAGCCAGCCGACGTACGTCGTGGAGAGCTGGGAGTCGACCAGGTCGCCGATCTCGCTACGGGTGCTCCAGGCCGCCTCCGCCATCGCCAGGTCCAGGGTTGAACCGGTCTTCAGATAGAACAGGTGGGCGATGGTCTCCAGCAGCGCGGCGACCGTGACCAGCACGCTGACCAGGACGAACACCACGTGGCGGGGCCGACCGGGTCGGGCGAGGACGACCGCGGTGAATGCACCGGCCGCAACCGCGAGTCCGAACAGCACGTCCGAGCGCGTCGCGTCGAGCAGGCTCAGCAGGCCGAATGACTCGTCCCGGGTCGCCAGCCGGGCGATCTTCAGCGCGAGCAGATAGCCGACGAACGAGACGAGCAGCGTGCTGAGTCGGATGCCGTCTCTACTGATCAGTCCGACAGGGCGGGTCAGTCCGATATGGGCGGGCGGCACGCACCGAAACGTATCAACTCGTGTTCACCCCGCCAACACGGTCGGTTAACGTTCAAATATCTCGCGACACGAATCAGACCCAGCGCTCCAGCAGGCCCGTGTCGACGTCGTAGTAGAAGCCGCCGACGGCCGCCCGGTCGCCGACCAGCGGATGGTGTTGCAGCTTTGCCACGTCGCGCTCGAGGCTGCGGCGCTGGTCCGACGACGCCCCGAAGCGAACCCAGGAAGCGTCGGCGCCGCTGGCCTGCCGGATCTTCTCGATGATCACGTCGTCGTCCGCGGCGGCCATCGCGCACCGGCTGTGCGGGATGACCATGATCCGGTTCACCTGGAGCAGGTGGACGCCGGCGACGCACCCGGCGAGCGCCGAGTCGGTGACCCGACCCCCGGGAGTCCGGATGATCTTGGCATCACCGAACGTCAGTCCGACCATCTCCAGGGGCACGATCCGGGAGTCCATGCAGGTGACCATCAGCACACCCGCGTGGGCGACGCCGTCGAATCCCTCCTGGTCGAAGTGGGCGGCGAACTCGCGGTTGTTGGCGAGCAGGTCGTCGAAGGCAGTGTCGGTCACGGGGTCAGCGTAGGGCTCGCGTGTTACGGCCGTCGGCTGACGTCATCGAATCACATCGGTGTAACTCGGGTGCAACATTCATTGGTTTGTCAAGACGACACGCATGTAATTCAAAGTATTTCTGAGATTTGTGTTCCATTTGTGACCAAAATGCACTTATGTTGCTCCTGTGAATCGTGGGAACCGGCGTCGGCCGCTGCTGCTGGCCGTGGTGTCCGCACTGTGCGTGACCCTGGCCGCGCAGCTGACGGCATCCGCGACTCCGGTCATCCCATCCACCGGCCAGATCGCCGGCGCCCGGCAGGCGGCCGCGACCAAGGCCGAGCAGGTGGCGTCGATCAAGGCGCAGCTGGCCGATGCCGAGGCGGACCTGAACCGGACCCAGATCGAGGCCGACATGGCCGGCCAGGCCTACGACGCCGCGCTGGACCGGCTCGACGCGGCGCGCGCGAGCCTCGACCGCGCACAGACCGCGAACCGGTCCGCCCAGGCCGACGTGGCCAGGGCGCAAAGCGCGGTCGGCACACTGGTCCGGACCCAGGTCCAGAGCGACGCCGGCCTCCTGCAGTGGGCGAGTCTGCTGAACGGCGCGAGTCCGCAGGACGTGATCGACCAGGCATCGGTGTTCAACACCGTGTCCGCCAGCCTGGACGGCCTGAAGCACAAACTGGTCCGCGCGCAGCAAGTCGCCGACCAGCGTCAGCAAGCGGCGACGGCTGCAGAGGCCGCGGTCCAGCGGGCCACCAACGAGGCGGCGGCCACCAAGGTGGCGGCCGAACAGGCGGCGACCGTCGCCCAGCAGACGGTGGCCGACTATGCCGGCCGCAAGGACCAGCTACTGGTCGAGCTGGCGCAGGCTGAGCAGGTGACCGTCGCTCTGGTCCGCCAGCGGCAGGCCGGTCTCGAGGCGCTCGCCCGGGCGCGGGCGGAAGCCAAGCGCAAGGCCGAGGAGGCCGCGGCACGCCGCCGCGAGGCCGCTCAACGGGCAGCCGAGGCGAGGGCTGCCGCCCAGGCGAGGGCCGCGGCTGCCGCCGAGCGGGCGCGGGAGGCGCGGGCCGCGGCGGCGGCGCGGGCCCGATCGGCTCGGCATCGGTCCACCCCGCACTACTCCGCCCCGCGGCATTCGACCCGGCACTACTCGGCTCCCCGGCGGATCTCCTATCCCTCGGCTCACCACGGCTACTCCTCGAGCGCGGCCCAGCGGGCGATCTCATTCGCCCGTAGCCAGCTCGGCAAGCCGTACGTCTTCGGCGCGACTGGACCGGGATCGTACGACTGCTCCGGTCTGACCATGCGGGCCTGGGAGGCGGCTGGGCGGGACATCCCCCGGCTGGCAGCCTCGCAGTACCTCGGCATCCAGCACATCACGGCCGGCGAGCTACGGCCCGGTGACCTGGTCTTCTGGGGCTCCTCGCCGTCCGGCATCTACCACGTGGCGATGTACCTCGGCGGCGGGATGCTGATCGAGGCGCCACGACCGGGCCGTTCGGTGAACATCGAGAGCATGTACGGCTGGATCGCTCCGTCGTACTTCGGTCGGCCCTGAACTGTCGGCGTCACTCGGGCAAGCCCTCGCTCCGCGCTGAGTTCGCGCTCGTCTTCACCTACGCGCGCGATCCGACCGCGGCGATCGGCTGACCGGCCGAGGTCCCGGACGCGTCGCGGCGGGGATCCACCGGCGGCAGCTCGACCGGTGAGCCGCTGGCCGCCGCGGCCAGCGCCGGGGCCGGGCCGGCCCAACCGCGCAGCAGGGTGTCCTCGCCCTTGAGGAAGCGGTGGCAGCGCACGCCGCCGGTGGCTCGGCCCTTGCCGGGATACTCATCGAACGGGGTGACCTTCACCGTCCCGGCGTCGGTGCCGGGCAGCGCCCTCGACGAGCCCGCCACGGTGACCACCAGCGAGTCACCCGCCGGAACCGCGCCGAACCAGACGACCCGGGCGCCGATGCCGAGCTTGATCCCGGCCATTCCGCCGCCGGAGCGGCCCTGCGGACGGACCGCGGCGGCGGGGAAACGCAGCAGCTGGCCGTCGTTCGCGATGAACACCAGCTCGACCTCCGCTGACGTCAGCTCGACTGCGCCGACCACGGTGTCGCCGGGATCGAGCCGGATCACCTCCCAGCTGTCCCTGCTGAGGACCTCGGGATTCACCCGCTTCACGATGCCGGACGCGGTGCCCAGCGCGAGCCCGAGGGAGTCCGGGGACACGGTGCTGAGCGCCAGCGCCCGTTCGTCGCGTTCCAGCGTGACCAGTTCGGACAGGTGGGTGCCACCCTGCAGGTTCGGCGCGTTCGCAGTGGTCGGCACCGTCGGCAGATCGAGTGCATTGATCCTGATCAGCCGACCCGTGCTGGTCAGCAGGCCGAGATCGCCGCGAGCGGTGCCGAGCACCCGGGAGATCAACACGTCGTGGTTGGCGCGCGGTCCACCGGTCGGCAGCGGATCGGCGTTGTCGGTCCGGGCCAGCAGACCGGCCGAGGACAGCAGCACCCAGCACGGGTCGTCGGCCACCTCGAGCGGCGCAGTGGTGGCGGCCGTCGCAGCGACCCCGCTGGCCGCCAGCAGGATGGTCCGACGCGGCGTTCCGTGAGTCTGCGCGACGTCGGCCAGCTCGTTGCCGACCAGCGTGCGCAGTTGCTCGTCGTCGTCCAGGATCTGTTGCAGGGCGGCGATCTCGTCCCGCAGCCGATCCCGTTCGGCCTCCAGCTCGATGGTCGAGAACCGGGTCAGCCGGCGCAGTTGCATGTCCAGGATGTAGTTCGCCTGGACCTCGGTCAGCTCGAACACCTCGATCAGCCGGGCCCGGGCGGCAGCCGCGTCGTCGGAGCCGCGGATGATCGCGATCACGTCGTCGATGTCGACGATGGCGATCAGCAGGCCGTCGACCAGGTGCAGCCGGTCGGTGGCCTTGCCCAGCAGGAATCGGGTACGTCGGCGGGTGACGTCGATCCGGTGGTCCAGGTAGACCGTCAACGCGTCCTTGAGGGTGAGGGTTCGGGGCTGACCCTCGACGAGAGCTACACAGTTGATGCCGAACGAGTCCTCCATCTTGGTCAGCTTGAACAGCTGCTCCAAGACGGCGTCCGGGTTGAACCCGTTCTTCACCTCGATCACCAGCCGCAGACCGTTGGCCAGGTCGGTCAGGTCTTTGACGTCGGCGATGCCCTGCAGCTTGCGGGACTGGACGGCGTTCTTGATCTGCTCGATCACGCGCTCGGGGCCGACCAGATAGGGCAGCTCGGTGACCACGATGCCCTTACGGCGGGGGTGGACCTGTTCGATCCGCGCGGTCGCCCGGATCCGGAACGAGCCGCGGCCGGTGTGATAGGCATCCTTGATGCCGTCCAGGCCGATGATCTTGCCGCCGGTCGGCAGGTCCGGCCCGGGGACGTACCGCATCAGCTCGTCGATGCTCGCCGCCGGGTGCCGGAGCAGGTGCCGGAGCGCCTGGATCACCTCGACCAGGTTGTGCGGCGGACAGTTGGTGGCCATCCCGACCGCGATCCCGGTCGCGCCGTTGACCAGGAAGTTGGGGAAGGCGGCCGGAAGGACGATCGGCTCGACGTCCTTGCCGTCGTAGTTCGGCTTGAAGTCGACGGTCTCCTGATCGAGGCCGTCGGTCATCGCGAGCGCGGCGGGGGCCATCCGGCACTCGGTGTAGCGCATGGCCGCCGGGCCGGAGTCCAGCGAGCCGAAGTTGCCGTGTCCGTCGACCAGGGTGAGCCGCATCGACCAGGGCTGCGCGGTGCGGACGAGGGCGTCGTAGATGGCCGTATCACCGTGCGGGTGGTAGAGGCCCATCACCTGACCGACCACCCGGGCGCACTTCACATGGGCCCGATCCGGCAGCACGCGCATCTCCTGCATCGAGTACAGGATCCGGCGCTGAACCGGTTTCAGGCCGTCCCGGGCGTCGGGCAGGGCGCGCGAGTAGATGACGGAGTAGGCGTACTCCAGGAAGCTCGTCTGCATCTCCGAGGTGACGTCGACGTCGACGATGTGCTCGGTGAAGTCGTCCTCCGGCGGTGCACTCCGCGCCACTGTCTCTCCCTTCCTCCGAGTTGTCAGCGTGAGGGCTTGCGCTGGCAGTCCCTCATGCTGACAAGTCGGGGTGAGGCTACCCCGCCGACGCGCCGAAGATGAGCCCGAGGACGTACGTCACCGCCGGCGGCACCGTAGCCGATCAGCAGCTGGCGGAGCGCGCGCTTCATGGGCGGGGCGCCGGACAGCAGACCGACGATCGCACCGGTGCCGAGCAGGGCGAGCCCGACCAGCAGGGCCGAGAGGATGATCGCCGGATAGCCCGACATCCCGAAGAGGAACGGCAGCACCGGGACGACCGCGCCCGAGGCGAAGAAGCAGAAGCTGGACAGGCCGGCCGACAGTCCGTTGCCGACCGCCTCGTGCTCGTCCACCCCCTCCATCCGAGCCTCCGCCAGCGCAGCGCCGGCCAGCACCTCCGCAGCGCGGGCGTCCGCCTCGTCGCCGGTCATCCCGCGGGCCCGGTAGACCAGCGCGAGCTCGTTCTCGTCGACGTCGAGAGCCGGTACGGCCGCGCCGGCCTCCTCGCTCGGCCGGGATGCCTCCAGCAGCTCGCGTTGCGAGCGGACCGAGACGTACTCGCCGGCGCCCATCGACAACGCGCCGGCCAGCAGGCCGGCCAGCCCGGTGAGCAGGATCGTGTGGTTGGCCACGCCGCTGGCCGCGATGCCGAGCACGAGGGCCAGGTTGGAGACCAGCCCGTCGTTCGCGCCGAAGACGGCGGCCCGGAACGTCCCGGACAGCCGGTTGCGGCCACGCTCGGCGAGTGCCCGGACCACCTCGGCATGGATCATCTCGTCGGCGGCCATCGCGTCGGTGGCGTGCGCGTCGGTCGCGTAGGGCGAGCGGCCCTCGGCGCGCTGGGCCAGCGCGAGCACGAAGACCGACCCGAAGTGCTTCGCGAGGAAGATCAGGATCGCGTCACCGACATTGACCCGAGCCGGCCGACCGACCCGATCACCCAGGAGGTCCAGCCAGTGCTGCTCGTGCCGGCCCTCTGCGTCGGCCAGCCCGAGCAGGATCTCGCGTTCCTCGCCGGTCCGGCGAGAGGCCAGCGCGCGATAGGTGGCGGCCTCGGCCCGTTCCTCGGCCAGGTAGCGGCGCCAGCGGCGGAGGTCGCGCTCGGTGGGGGCGGACACAGCGGGGGACGTCATGCCGGTGAGTCTAGGAAGCCCGGCGCACGTCCCCCGGTCAGGAGAGGCTGACCTGCCGGCCCGTGGCCGCTGACTCGATGGCGCCGAAGAGCATCCGTGCCTGTGATGCTGCGGTATCGAGCCGAGTCGGGAAGCTCGCCCGGAGCACCGGGTCGTCGATTGCCGCGGCGATCGCGGCGAACAAACCTGTCTGTGAGGCGTAGTCGTCACGTTCCCAGCGGGTCGACAATTCCTCGTGACCGCCAGCCAGCCAGCGCTGCGCACCTTGGTTGAGGCTCACCCAGATCCGTCCGGCGGAGCCGACGATCTCGGTCTGCTGCTGGAAGGCCCGGACGGTCTCGCCCGGCACCGGGGGAGCACAGTTCCCGGCCGTGAGGGTCAGCCGGGCGTCGCCCAGGTCGAACAGTGCGGTGGAGTCGGAAGGTACGTCGGTGCCGGCGAAGTCGATACTGCCGTCCGATCCGGCGATGACCCAGCTCGGATCCGGCAGCCCGGCGGCACCGGCCGCGGCCATCGCCAGACTGAGCGCGTGCGGGCCCTGCTCCAGGATGTCCACGCCGACCGACGCGCGGATCGAGGAGATCTCGCCGAGCCGGCCGGCAGCGATGTCGGTCAGCAGCTCCTGCCAGTGCGGCATCCACTGGTACTGGGTGTTGATCGCCACGAAGGCGTCGCCGGCGGCCGATTGGACCCGGTCGAGCTCGGCGGGGGTCAGGGCGATCGGCTTCTCGATCAGAAACGACGTCGCACCAGCACCGACGGCGTCGCTCACCAGCTCGGCCCGGGCGGCCGGGTGGGTCATGATCGCGACGAGGTCGGGCTGCTCGATCCGCACCATCTCCTCGACCGTGCCGTAGGCCCGTGCATCGAGTTCGGCGGCCGCCTCGGCCGCGCCGGCCCGGGTCCGGTTCCAGAACCCGACCGGTGCGCCGATGCCGCTGTCGGCCAGCATCCGAGCGCTCTGCCGGCTCCGCGGCCCGGTCCCGGCGAAGGCGACTCGGAGTGGGCTCACCACTGGACGACCACCTTTCCGGTCAGGCCGTTGAGAAAGTCCCGGAATGTCTGTTGGGCATCCTCGGGCCGGATCTGATGGGTGCACAGCTCGCGCACCGGCAGACCACCGGCCACGAGGTCGATCATCGACGGATAATCCTCGCTGGCGTAGAACCAGGACCCGGTGTAGGTGATCTCCCGATGCACCATCAGATCCGACGGCACCAGGCTGATCGACCGCTGGCACTCGCCGGACTGGATGACCGTGCCGCCGGAGTCGACGAGCTCGAAGGCGCTCGCGATGACGGCCGGCGATCCGGTGCACTCGATCACCGTCGGCGGGTGGCCCCGATACGTGTCGGGCTCGTGGACCTCGGCGGCGCCGAGCCGGAGCGCCTGGCGACGGCGGGCGGCCGACGGCTCGATTCCGATCACCCGCGCGCCGGCATGCGCCTGAACCAAGACGTGACCGAGGCCGACGGGGCCCAGCCCGATCACAGCGACGTCCGCACCGGGCGGCGGCGGGAACCTGCGGACGACCCGGGCCGGCACGCCGAGCGCGTCACCCGAGATCAGCGTGGCCTCGGTCGGGTCGGCCCCGTTCACCGGCCGCAGTGCGGTGACCGGCACCACCGCGTACTCGGCGTGCCAGCCGCCGCCGATCACCGGGCCTTGTCTGCACTGGGTCTCCCGGCCGGCCGCGCACCGCACACAGCGCCCGCAGCCGGTGACCGCGGCGAGCCCGACGAGCTGGCCGACCCGAAACCTCGGATCGGCGGATGTCAACGCCTCGATCACGCCCGCTGCCTCGTGCCCGGTGTTGCCCGGGTGCCCCTCCAGCAGTGCTCCGCGTTCGCTGCCGCAGAGTGCGGAGGCTCGCACCCGGATCAGAGCCTGGTCGGCCCCGATCGAGGGAGCCGGCACTTCTTCGACCGCAACGCCGCCGGCACCGGTGTAGCGAAGCCTGCGCATCGTCGAGCGACCTCCGTCAGCCGTTGGTTCTGAATCGCTTCAGGCACGCATCGTGCTCCGCGCGATCTCGTCCTGTCAAGCGTTTCGATCGTGATGGAACCGTTTCCGTTCGGCTCCTTGACGATCATCCGGCAAGCTTGCCTAAAGTGTGGAACCGTTCTCATATGAGAACGGTTCCACATCCCCCGGAGAACTCACATCGAAGTGGAAACCCAGGTGATTCGTGACGACGACTCCGCGAGCCGCGACGGTCTACGACGTCGCAGCGGCCGCCGGCGTGTCGGTGGCCACCGTCTCGCGATTCCTGGCCGGCAACGGTTATGTCGGACAGGCCAGTCGGGACAAGATCGCCGAAGCGGTGGCGGTCCTGGGGTACGTTCCGAACCGGGCCGCGGCGAGTCTGAAGTCGAGACGGTCCGGGCTGCTGGGATTCGTCGTCTCGGACCTCCAGAACCCGTTCACGGCCGAGGTCGCGGCGAGCATCGGGGCCCAGGCTCGGGTGCACGGGTTCGGCATGGTGCTCAGCGACTCGCAGGGCGACCCGGACCTGGCGCTGGAGGCGGTCGAGCTGTTGCAGAGCCATGGGGTGGACGGGATGATCGTCACCCCACCGGAGAACGCGGTCCTGAACGAGGCACTCCTCATGCTCAGCCGGCGCGGGATTCCCGTTGTGGGACTGGGACTCCACACCACGCCGTCCCGGACCGACGTGGCGACGGTCGATACCCGGGCCGGCGCGGTCGCCGCCGTTCGGCATCTGGTCGAGCTCGGACACCGGCGGATCGCCATGATCGGTAGCCGGACCATGGCGTACGGACGTCGCGAGGCTTATAAGGAGGTGCTGCGCGCGGCGAAGCTCCGGACCCCGCGCGAGCTGCTGCGGTTCGGCAGCCTGGACCGGGCCGGCGGAGTCGCCGGAGCCCGGGCACTGCTGGCCCTCGCCGACCCACCGACCGCCATCTTCGCTGCCAACGACGCGGTCGCCCTGGGCGCGTTGCAGGAGGCCGGCCGACAGTCGGTCTCGGTACCGGCCGAGCTGTCCGTGGTCGGCTTCGACGACGGCGACCTGGCGGCCCACGCCACGCCGCCGCTGACCACCGTCGCCCAACCCAAGAGTGAACTGGGTCGCCGAGCCGTCGACCTGCTCGTCGCCAGACTCATCGCGGGGCCGGCCGCCGATCCGACCGAAGTGATCTTGTCCTGCGAGCTCGTCATCAGGAGCTCGACCGCACCACCGACGTTCCTGATCCGGACGCGATCCCACCACCCATCAGCAGTACGACGCAAGGAGGCTTGACATGGATCCCCATCCGATTGTGAAAGGTTTCAGCCCGGACGCCCTGACCCGGAGTGCACTGACCCGCCGTGGATTTCTCGGTGCGGCCGGCGGAGCACTCGCGCTCGCCGCCGTGGGCTGCAGCGGGGGTAAGGGCCTACCGGGCACCCAGGCCTCCAGCGGTGCGTCCGGGTCCGGTTCCGGCGCCATCCAGTTCTGGACCGACCACTCCGACGACGAGGTGTTGAACTTCAAGAAGGTGATCGCGGCCTTCAACAAGGAGCACCCGGAGATCACCGTCAACCTGCTGAACATCGCTGACGCGGCGAAGTACTACACCAAGGTCAACACCGCGGCCGTCGGCGGCAACCTGGCCGACGTCTTCTACGCTCGGACGTTCGACATCGCCTCCTGGCAGGACAAGCAGCGGATCATCTCGCTCCAGCCCCAGGTGGATCAGAACAAGGCAGCCGTCGATCCGGACGACTTCTGGCCGGCGCAGGTTTCCCAGATGAGCGTGGACAAGCAGTTGTATGCCCTGCCGTACGACTTCTCCAACCTCGCCATCTACATCAACAAGACGATGTTCTCCCAAGCCGGCGTCGCGATCCCGACCGACGACTGGACCTGGGACGACTACTTCGACATCGGCTCTCACTTCGTGCAGAAGAACGGCAGCCGGCAGACCCGGTGGGGAGCCGGCTTCCAGACCTACGACTGGTTCATGATGGGCGCGTTCAAGTCGAACGGTGGTGACACGTTCTCGGCGGACCTCACGAAGTGTGTGGTCAACCAGCCGGCCAACGTGGACTTCCTGACCAAGCTGTCGGACCAGATGGCCAAGGGCGTCACGCCGGCGCCGAACGCCACGCCGGCCGGCGTCGACCCGTTCGCCGCCGGTCTGGTCGCCATGCAGGTCAACGGATCATGGGCGACCGCGCAGACCCAGACGGCGGTGAACAACAAGTTCGACTGGGATGTGATCCGGCTGCCCAAGGGCACCACCGGCAAGCGCGAGGTGTCGGCGGCCGGTGGCTCATGGGTGATCCCGCCGACCTCGAAGAACCAGTCGGCGGCGTGGACCTTCGTGGAGTACCTGGCGAGCAAGCCGTCCCTCCAAGTGCTGATCGTCGACCCACTGCGCAGCATTCCCGGTCGCCAGTCCTCGGCCAAGGACTTCTCGGTGCGGGCCAAGGCGACCAACCAGCCTCCGAAGTCGATCGGGATCTTCGAGCAGCAGATGCGGGAGGACGCGGTGGCCTGGGCCTTCCCGAAGTTCTGGACCGAGTTCGACACGATCTGGGGTAATCGGATCGCGACGCTCGGCGCGGGCGGTGACCCGGCCAAGATCCTGGCACAGATCCAGGACGACACGAACAAGGCGGCGCAGCGTTGACGGCCGTCACCTCTCCGCCACCCACCACCGCCGCGGCGGGCCCTCCGGCCAAGCGCCGAAAGGGCGCGCTGGCCCGCCGGGAGGCGATCACCGGGCTGATCTGGGTGCAGGCCTGGTTCATCGGCTTCGTGCTGTTCACCCTCGGTCCGATCATCGCCGCGATCTATCTGAGCTTCACCGACTGGGAGGGCATCGGGCTGCCGAAGTGGATCGGTCCGGGCAACTACGTCGAGCTGCTCACCGACGATCCACTGTTCTGGCAGTCGATGAAGGTGACCGCGATCTTCGCCGTCCTGTACCTGCCGCTGAGCATGCTGTTCGGCTTCGGGATGGCGCTGATGATGAACCAGCGGCTGCGCGGGATGACGGTGTTCCGGACGATCTACTATCTGCCGTCGGTGCTGTCCGGTGTCGCCGTCGCGGTGCTCTGGGGATTCGTCTTCCACCGCGACTACGGCGTTCTGAACTACTTCCTCAGCCTGTTCGGGATCCCACCGGTGCCCTGGCTGCAGGATCCGCACTGGGTCATCCCCGCGCTGGTGATCATGCAGCTCTGGGGTGTCGGCGGCTCGGTGATCATCTATCTCGGCGGTCTGCAGGGCATTCCGACCGAACTGTACGAGGTGGCCCGGATCGACGGGGCCGGCTGGTGGGCGACCCTACGAACGGTCACCCTGCCGATGATGTCGCCGGTGATCTTCTTCCAGCTCGTGCTGGGGGTGATCGCCACCCTGCAGGTCTTCACCCAGGCGTACGTGCTGACCGGCGGCGGTCCCGACTATGCGAGCTTCTTCTATTCCATCAACATCTATCAGCGCGCATTCGTCGAGCTCCGGCTCGGCTACGCCTCTGCGCTGTCGGTGGTGTTCGCGCTGCTCATCATCGGCGTCACCGCGATCATCTTCAGGACCTCCAAGTCCTGGGTCTACTACCCCGGTGCGAAGGATGACTCCTGATGGCCACCGCCGAACGGATGGCACCGGCGCGCGGTGTCAGGTCCTCCGGAGACAAGGCTAGGGCCGGGATCTCCTACGTCGTGCTGCTGGTCGGCAGCATCGGCTTCCTGGTCCCGTTCCTCTGGATGGTGTCCACCAGCCTGAAGGGCCCGTCACAGATCTACACGTTTCCGGTCCAGTGGGTGCCGAGGCCCGCGATGTGGGAGAACTACGCACGCCTGTTCGCGGCGGCGCCGATGTGGACGTACTTGCGCAACACGGTCATCCTCACCGTCTGCGGCGTGACGTTCTCGCTGATCGGCAGCTCGATCGCCGCGTACGCGTTCGCCCGGCTCCGCTTTCCGGGGCGGGACGTGATGTTCTTCGTCATGCTGGCCACGATCATGATCCCCAACTGGGCGACCCTGATCCCGACCTACATCATCTTCGGCAAGCTCGGCTGGCTGGACACCTATCTGCCGATCCTGCTGCCGGCGCTGTTCGCCACTCCGTTCAACACGTTCCTGCTCCGGCAGTTCTTTCTGTCGATCCCGCAGGAGCTCGAGGACGCAGCGAAGGTCGACGGGGCCGGCACATTGCGCTGCTTCCTGCAGATCGTGATCCCGATGTCCCGCTCGGCCCTGATGATCGTCGGTCTGTTCGCGTTTCTCTACTACTGGAACGACTTCCTGGGGCCGCTGATCTATCTCTCCAGCGACAACAAGTTCCCGATCTCGCTCGGCATCATGAACTTCGCCGGACAACAGGTCCAGGACTTCGCACTGATGATGTGTGCGGCCACGGTCGCCATCGCCCCGTGCGTGCTGCTGTTCTTCATCGCCCAGCGCTGGTTCATGCAGGGCGTCGTGATCACCGGCGTCAAGGGCTGAGTTCCACCCACCCGGATACCCCACCGACGAAAGGCACAACTCACACCATGTACACGATCGATCTGGCCGGCGACACCTTCCGCGACAAGGTGATGGGCTGCTGGCTCGGCAAGAACTCGGGCGGCACCCTGGGCACTCCGGTCGAGCAGGCCTGGGGCAGCGAGGAGATGTACGACATCTGGTGGTACCCCGAGCTGCAGTCCGGCGGCCTGCCCAACGACGACCTGGAGATGCAACTGGTCTGGCTCGAGGCGCTGAGGTCCCACGGTCCCGACCTGGAGGCCGCTGACCTTTCGCAGGCCTGGCTGGACCACATCGGCTACAACTTCGACGAGTACGGCCTGAACAAGACCAATCTCCGGCTCGGACTCCAGCCGCCGGTCAGCGGCGCATGGAACAACTGGTTCGTCGACTGCATGGGCTGCCCGATCCGGTCGGAGGTCTGGGCCTGCGTGGCGCCGGGCTCACCGCGGATCGCAGCCAAGTACGCGTACGAGGACGGCATCTGCGACCACGCCGGCGGTGAGTCCGTCTTCGGCGAGCTGTTCAACGTGGCGATCCAGTCGGCCGCGTTCGTGATGGATGACGCCCAGCTGCTGCTCGACATCGGTCTGTCCTACGTCCCGGAGGGCAGTGCGACCCGGACCGCCGTGGTGGCCGCGCGGCAGGCGTACGCCGACGGTCTGGACTGGAAGCAGGCCCGGGCGGCGGTGCTCGCCGCGACGCCGAGTCCCATCGCCCAGTACTCGCCGATCAACCTGGGCTTCCAGGTGATCGGCTGGCTCTACGGCACCGATTTCGGCGACGCGCTCTGTAAGACCGTGAACTGCGGCTATGACACCGACTCCTCGGGTGGCTCGATCGGCAGCTGGCTGGGGATCCGGGCAGGTCTGTCGAACCTGCCGGCGAAGTGGGTCGAGCCGTTCGGCTTCGGACTCTCCACCAACGAGTCCTGGGGCGGTGTCCGGCACCTCAGCGACGGCAGCCGGCCGATCCCTGGCGATGTCGTCGAGCTGACCAGCCAGGTGATGGAGACGGCCCCGGAGATCCTGCGGCACCACGGCGCGCGACTGGACGGCAGCACGCTGTCGGTCGAGGAGGCGGAGCTGTTCGCCGACGACAGCGTCCGCGCGCTCTGGGCGCGTTCGCCGTGGCAGGTGCGGCACACGAACCGCGGGCTCGAGGTGGTCGTCGACTACCGCGGTCGCGCCGCGGCCCGGCCGGGAGAGACCAAGGGCTTCGGGCTCACCCTGCGCAATCTGCATCCCGATCCTGTGCAGGTCTCCGTCGGCGTCACCGTGCCGGCCGGGTGGCCGCCGGTGCCCGATCGGCAGGTCACGATCGAGGCCGACTCCTCGGTCGAGCTGGAGCTGGGCATCGAGGTGCCGGGCCGGACGTCGGTGCAGCAGCGCAACGCGGTCCGGATCGCCGCGGACATCGCCGGGCACCCGCTGAGCCCGGCCGTGCCCGTCGCGCTGCCCGGCGCGCAGGCATGGCGGGCGCACCGGCCGGAGCAGGGCGTCGCGGTGGATCCGGCCGCCCTGCCCGGGCGTGATGCAGGCGACGCGCCGGGCTGGACCGAGGTCACCGTGGACGCCAACAAGCTGCCGCTGGCTGAGTTGTTCGGCGACTCCGACCAGATCGTGCTACAGCACTTCATCGAGGCGCCCGAGGGGCGTGAGGTGCGGCTCGGGGTCGACTGCACGGCGAGCACCCGGGTCTGGCTGAACGGCGCTCAGGTGATCGACGTCGAGGGACCGCGACTGATCCGGCCCTCGTACGGCGTCGGCGAGCACGTGAACCCGATCGTCAAGCTGGATGCCGGATGGAACGAGCTGCTGATCCTGGTGCGCAGATCCGGCGACGAGCCCGTCGAGGGGCACACGTTCCTGTCGACCGCCGACCAGCTGCGGCACGGGGTGGTCGACCTCGGCCGCACCCGGTTCCCCTGGGACTGAGCGATCGCTCCCTCCGCACTCTTGATCGGGATCGCGCACTCTGCGGACATTGTCGATGGGTTCGGCTCGGCTCAGCGAGCCGTCCAGGCCGGTGCGGCGTCCGCCTCGCGGTCCTGGGTCAGTGGCCGCCGGTCGGAGCCGTCCGTCCTCATCAGCCAGAGGTCGCGGTTGTCGCCGTCGCCGTGGGTGAAGGCGAGCTGGTCGCCGGCCGGGTCCCAGGACGGTTCCTGCTCGTCCACGTCGCCGGGAGACAAGATCCGCGGGATGGGCAGCTCGCGTGAGGTGGCATCGGGCGGCAGGTCGATCGTCGCGATGACGAAGTGGTTCGCGCGGGTCGTCCGGTAGGCGACGGTGTGTCCGTCGGGTGAGAGGACCGGGTCGTTGTCGAGTTCTCCACCGACGGTCAGCCGTTGACGACCGGTGCCGTCGGCGGAGATCCGGTAGAGCGCACCGCCGTCGCCCTTGCCGTCGTCGCTGCGCCAGTACACGATCGTCCGTCCGTCCCGCGAAAAGGTCGGATCGCCGAGATCGCCACGGTCGAGGATGCGCCCGACCTTCCCGTCGGCAGACACCAGCTCGAGAACCGTGCCCGATCCGGACGACTTCTGGCAGGGCAGCGCGAAGACGTCGTCCGGTCCCCAGGCGGGTGCCTGAACGCGTCGACAGCCCGGGACCGAGCTGAGCAGGTCCCGGTCCCCGTGCCCGTCGACACCGACCACGCGCAGGCTCCACTGCTCCGTGGTTTCTTGCAGATAGATCACGCTGCGGCGATCGGGCGAGAGGACCGGGAAGCTGCTGTCCAGCGGAGGGCTGGCGGCCAGAGTGGTCTGCTGGCCGGATAGCGACAGCGTTCCGATTCCCCAGACGCCGTCACGCACCCGCGGCCAGACCAGGACGTCATCGGGGAGCGGAGCGGCGGATCGGGGGATCGCAGCGGAGGTCACTCCCAGCGACGGCGACTCACGGGCGGCCGGGGCGGCCTGCACGTCGGTACTCCAGTTGCGTCGTCCCGGTCGCCGGAGACGCGCCCGATCCGGAGCGTGCGGACCGGAAGAGCGCACTGGCGTGGCGCGCCTAGCCTGTTCCCTGGCATCCCCGGGTGCCCTCCCTCGACCGGCAGATCGAGCACGACCCTAGCCGTCCTGGGTGCCACCATCGAGAACTTTTCGGGCAGTCGATGGGGCAGTGGACTGCGCGGGTCGACGCGTCAGGGCAGGAAGGGCTCGAGCTGCTCGGGCAGCCGGGCCAGTTCGGCCCGCTGGCCGGCGTACAGCAGGCCGTAGGTGAAGCCGTTGTGCTCTCGCCGGGCCCCGACCCGGATGCCGAACTCACGCAGGAAGTGCTCGGCGACCACCGCGTCCTGGTGGTTGCCGAGCACGTCCTGCAGGTCCTTCCGCTTCCGGACGATCTTGCGCGACTGGGCACCCAAGAGCGGCTCGGCCAGCTCGGCGGCGTAGCGGTGCCGCTTCGCCGCCTTCCGCGCCGCGTGGGCCAGGTGGTCGGCGTTCGGGTCGCCGGCCGCGTAGGCGGTGCCGGTGGCGGCGAGCCGCTTCTCGACCTTCTTGTTCGCCCGCTTCAGACAGCTCTTCACCGCCGAGCCGGGCCGGTCCGGCGTGTCGGTGAACGGGATGTCGGCCCGCCACCGGTGCAGCATCACCGAAAACGCCTCGTAGCGGTCGCTGTCCAGGGCAGTTTCGATCTCGATCCAGCCGGCCTTGCGGCGGATGCCGAGCTCGCGCTGCAGGGCCGAGCTGACCGGCCCGACCACCAGCTCCGACGGCAGGGCCGCGACCGCTGCGTCGAGCCGGCGCTCCAGGATGTCGAGGTCGCGGACCACGCCGAGCAGCCCGGCCCACCAGACCAGCTCGTCCTCCAGGGCACCGGCCTTCGGTACGTCGAACAGGTCGGCGAACACCCGGAGCGTGCTGCGCAGCCGCCGGACCGCCACCCGGGTCGGGTGGATCACCGGCTCGTGCAGCCGGAGCTGGGGTGGCGCCTCCAGGAGAACGGTGAGCTGCTCGACGACGTACGCCACGACCAGGTCGCGGAGGGTCGGACTCGTGTCGTCCGTCTTCACCATTCGTTTCTTCACCACTGAAAATCGGTCTCCTTGAACTCGTGCGAGCCGCGATCGCCGGCGTTTTCCAAAGAGCGCAACTCTACCCGGCGGATCTTCCCGCTGATCGTCTTCGGCAGCTCGGCGAACTCGATCCGGCGGATCCGCTTGTACGGCGCCAGGTGCTCCCGGGTGTATGCCAGGATCGAGCGGGCTGTCTCCGCGTCTGGTTCGTGCCCGTCCGCCAGCACGACATACGCCTTGGGAACCGCCAGCCGGATCGGGTCCGGCGCCGGAACCACCGCCGCCTCGGCCACCGCCGGGTGCTCGATCAGCACCGACTCCAGCTCGAACGGGCTGATCCGGTAGTCGCTGGCCTTGAACACGTCATCGGCACGCCCGACATAGGTGAGATAACCGTCCTCGTCGCGGCTCACCACATCCCCGGTGTGATAGCGACTCCCGGCGAACGCACGCTCGTTCTGCTCCTCGTCGAAGCTGTCCGCGTCGGACTTGTAACCGGTCATCAGCGGCGCCGGGCGGCCGGCCTCCAGCTCCAGGCAGAGCTCGCCCTCGTCCTCGCGGACCTCACCGGTGGCCGGATCGACCAGGCTCACCCGGTAGCCGGGCAGCGGCCGCCCCATCGAGCCGAGCTTGATCGGCGCGCCGGGCGGGTTGCCGACCTGCGCACTCGTCTCGGTCTGGCCGTACCCGTCCCGGATCGTCACCCCCCACGCGGCTCGGACCTGTTCGATCACCTCCGGGTTCAGCGGCTCGCCGGCCGACAGCGCCTCGCGGACCTCGACCCGGACGGCGCTGAGATCGGCCTGGATGAGCATCCGCCAGACCGTCGGCGGCGCGCAGAACGTGGTGACGTGGGCCCGCCGGAGCACGTCGAGCAGCGCGGTCGCGTCGAACCGGGCGAAGTTGTAGACCAGCACGGTCGCGCCGGCCAGCCAGGGTGCGAAGAAGTTGCTCCAGGCGTGCTTGGCCCAGCCGGGCGAGGAGATGTTCAGGTGGATGTCGCCCGGGCGCAGTCCCATCCAGTACATCGTCGACAGATGCCCGATCGGATAGGACGTGTTGGTGTGCTCGACCAGCTTGGGCAGCGCGGTGGTGCCGGAGGTGAAGTAGAGCAGCATCGGGTTGTCGCCCTTGCAACCACCGCTGGGCAGCGGGTCGCCGTCGAGGAAGCTTTCGACCTCCGCGTACGATCGCCAGCCGGCCGGGACCGCCAGGCCGGCCGTGCCGGCCGGGTCCACCGCGATCTTGCCCAGCGGTACGTCCACGTCCGCGAACTTCGCCGCGTCCCCGGTGTGCGCGACCAGCAGCCGGGCCGCCCCGCGCTCGACCCGGTCGGCCAGCTCGGTCGGCGAGAACTGCGGGGTGGCCGGGATGATCACCGCGCCCAGTCGGATCGCGCCGAGCATGATCTCCCAGAGCGGCACGCAGTTGCCCAGCACCACCAGCAGCCGGTCGCCCCGGCCGAGTCCGGCGTCGGCCAGCAGCCGGGCCGCGGCGGTCGAGGTGTCGCGCAGCTCGGCGAAGGTCAGCTTCGCCTCCGATCCGTCCGGCTCGATCACCCAGAGCGCCGTGCCGTCGGGATCCTCCTCGGCCAGCCCGTCGAACCAGTCGGTGGCGAAGTTGTAGCGGGCCATCTCCGGCCAGGCGAACCCGGCGTACGCGGTCTCGTAGTCCTCACGGTGCTGCACGAGGAAGTCGCGTGCCGCCCGGACATGGGGATTGAGCCTCATTGCCGCCTCCTGCGTCGTCGCCTGCGGTCAGGTTAGTGCTGCATCCGATCACGGGTTCGCTGGCTAGGCTGACCCTCGTGCCTCCTCCCGCCGGATCCCGGACCGAGATCACCGCGGGGAGCGCGCTGGACTCGGTGTTACGGCGCGACGGTCTGCCGCCCGGCTATCCGACGGAGTGGGAAGCCGATGTCCTGCTCACCGACGGCGGCGTCGCCCACCTGCGGCCGATCCGGCCGAGCGATGCTCAGCTGCTGGTCGAGTTCTACGACCGGGTGTCGCCGGAGTCGAAGTATCTGCGGTTCTTCGCTCCCTACCCGAGACTGAGCAAGCGCGACGTCGAGCGGTTCACCCAGGTCGACTACGTCGATCGGGTGGCGTTCATCCTGACCGTCGGCATCCAGATGATCGCCGTCGGGCGCTACGACCGGGCCTATCGAGACGACGCCGAGGTCGCCTTCCTGGTCGAGGACGCACACCAGGGCCGCGGCATTGCGCAGCTGCTGCTCGAGCATCTCGCCGAAGCGGCCCGGGAGCGGGGGATCGTCCGGTTCTACGCGGAGCTACTGCCGCAGAACGCCCGGATGGCCTCGGTCTTCGCCGATGCCGGCTACAAGGTCAGCAAGGGCATCGACGACGGCGTGCTGCACGTGGAGTTCCCGATCCTGCCGACCGACACGTCGGTCGGAGTGATGGAGCGTCGCGAGCACCGGGCCGAGAGCGCCTCGATGCGACGGCTGCTGACCGCCGAGCGGTTGGTCCTACTCGGCCCCGGTGCCCGGGTCCAGGGCCTGGTCAGCTCGCTCCTCGAGGGCGGCTTCCGGGGGGAGATCACCGCGGTCAGCACCGACGACGTCGAGGTCGTCGGGGTACTGACCGCGAGCTCGATCGCGACCGTGCCGGGCCGGATCGACCTGGCCGTGGTGTCGGTACCGACCCGCGAGCTGGGCGGGGTGGTGATCGACGCTGCCCACAAAGGCGCGCACGCGATGGTCGTGCTGACCGGCACCGACTCGCCGATCGAGGCGGCACGGACCGTGGTGAACCTGGCCAGGGCGTACGGCATCCGCGCGCTCGGCCCGGACGCGCTCGGCCTGGTCAACACCGATCCCCACGCCTCGCTGAACGCCACGCCGGGACCCATGCCGCGGGCCGGCGGGGTCGGTCTGTTCTGCCAGTCCGCGGCGGTCGGGATCGGGCTGCTGAACTACGCGGGCCGGCACGACATCGGGATGTCGAGCGTGATCAGCAGCGGGGAGTACGCCGACATCACCGCCAATGACGTGATGCAGTACTGGGAGGATGACAACGCGACCCGGGTCTGCCTGCTGGCCCTGGACTCGATCGGCAACCCGCGCAAGTTCTCCCGGATCGCCCGTCGGCTGACTCGCCGTAAGCCGGTCGTCGTGCTCGATCCGGGCCGAACGCACCGGGCCGCCCACCTCGGCGCGCGGGGTGGTCTGGGCCACGCCCCGGACGAGGCGGTCGACGCCTTGTTCCGGCAGTCCGGAGTGATGGTGGTGCACCGCCGCGGGGCGATGTTCGACATCGCCCGGATCGCCTCCCGCCAGCCGTTGCCACGTGGCCCCCGGGTCCGGCTGATCACCAACTCCGCGACGCTTGCGCTGCAGCTGATTCATACGATCCACGGCGTCGGGTTGTTGCTGGACGGCGACGCGGTGCTGCTCGATCCGGCCGCGACCGCGGCCGAGTTCGACGCGGCGGCCCGGGACGCGATGGCCGACGAGCGCTGCGGCTCGGTGCTGTGTGCCGTGGTGAATGCATACTCCGGTGGAACCGACGAGACCCATGCCGCGCTGTCGTCGGTGGCGGCCACCGCGGGCAAGACGATCGTCGGCGTCCTGCTGGACTTCACACCCGTCGCGTCCGTCTCCGACGCGCCCGACGTGATGGGTTCGTTGCCGACCTTCGACGCAGGTGTCGATGCCGTGCACGCGCTCGCCGCGCTGACCGCGTACGCCCACTGGCGGGACCGCGATCCCGGTGCGGTTCCGATGCTGGAGGTGGACGAGGCGGAGGCCCGGCGGCTGGTCAACAGCTGGCTGGGGGCCGTCCCGGACGGCCGGACGCTGGACCCGGAGGAGACCGCGGAGCTGCTCGGGACGTACGGCATCCGGCTGGTGCCGAGCTTTCCCGTGACCAGCAAGTCCGAGGCGGTCCGGACAGCCCAGAAGCTCGGCTGGAACGTCGTGCTGAAGGCGACCTCGCAGGCCATTCGCGGGCGGCCCGACCAGGCCAGCGTGCACCGCAACCTCGACGACGAGGCCGAGTTGGGGCAGGCCTGGGACGATCTCGGCCGGCTGGTCGACCAGCTCGGACTCGGCTCCGCCGAGGAGGTCGCGGTCGCGGCGCCCGTGGTGCAGGCGATGGCGCCGCCCGGGGTCGCGCTGGTGATCGGTAGCCGGGAGGACGCGGCGTTCGGCCCGATCGTCTCGGTCGGGCTGGACGGCATCGCCACCGAGCTGCTCGGCGACACCGCCTACCGGGTGCCGCCGCTGACCACCGCCGACGCGGCCGGCATGGTCCGCGACCTGCGAGGCCGCCCCGGCGCTGTTCGGGCGGCACGGCGGCCGCGGCGTCGACGTCAGCGCGGTCGAGGATGTCCTGCACCGGCTGTCGCAGCTCGCCGACGACCTTCCGCAGCTGGCATCGGTGACGCTGCGGCCGTGCGTCGCCTCCGTCAACGGTATTGCCGTGCTGGGCGGCACGGTGACCATTGCGCCGACGGCCGACCAGCGCGACCCGTTGGCCCGCGGCCTGTGAGCGCGCGTCCGTTTCTCCGCCTGTCGGCGGCCCGTGGCAGGATTCTGCCCATGAGGCTGGACGCGACACGCCGGGAACTGCGCGCGGAGATCGACGCGTGCGGATACTTCCCCGAACTCGTCGAGGACGCCATCCGGCTCGCTCTCGGCAACGAGGAGCTGATCGACTTCGTGGTGCACCACGAGCCGACGTTCAACAACGACGAGATCCACCGGCACATCACCGTCCTGGCGCTGACCCCCACCCGGTTGATCGTCGGACACACCGACGACCAGCCGGCCGAGCCGCCCCAGACCGGGTCGTTCGCCGCGTCCTCCACCGAGTCCGTCGCACTGTCGAAGATCAACAGCGTGGTGGTCACCAGGGTCGTCGGTCAGCCGCAGACCTTCCGGGGCGGCGACCAGTCCTCCGACGAGGCCTGGCTGACGGTCGGCTGGGGCGCGGTCCGTCGGGTCGATCTCGAGCCGGCCACCTGCGGGGACCCGCAGTGCGAGGCCGACCACGGCTTCACCGGAACCATGGTCGGCGACGATCTGACGGTCCGGATGAGCACCGGCGGCGACGGCGCGGACCGGGTCGCTCGGCTGACCCGGTTCGGTGGAACCTTGCAGCGAGCGGCCAACGTATGAGCCCGGCTTCGGGGGAGCTGGCCTCGCCTCCGCGGTCGGGCCAGGTGCCTCGGGCAGCGCTGCCCCCGATGATCATTCCGGCCTACGGTTCGTCGACACTGGCCGACCTGATGCCGAGCATCGGCGCCCGGCTCGGCGTGCCGGACTGCCCGGGCGATGTGTTCGGGCTGCCGGCGGCCAACCGCTATGTCGTGGTGCTGGTCGACGGTCTCGGCTGGCACGCCGTCCGTCGGAATCTGCGGACCGCGCCCTATCTCGCGACCCTGCTGGGCGACGCCGGTCCGATCACCTCGGGCGTGCCGAGCACGACCGCGACAACCCTGGCCAGCCTCGGCACCGGGCTGCCGCCCGGATCGCACGGCCTCGTCGGCTACACGGCGCGAGTGCCCGAGACCGGGGAGATCCTGAACGCGCTCACCTGGGAGTCCGATCTACCGCCCCGCGTCTTCCAACCGTGGCCGACGATGTTCGAGCGGGCCGCAGCTGCCGGGGTGCGGGTCACCTCGGTCGGCCTGGAGCGCTTCGCGGGCAGCGGTCTGACCGAGGCGGCACTGCGCGGCGCGGAGTTCTCGGCATTCGCGAACGAGCGGGACGAGCAGACCCGGATCGAGCTGGTCGCCGAAGCAGCGCTGGCCGGGCCACGCAGCCTGGTCTATGCGTACGAGCGGGAGCTGGACCATACCGGGCACGTCAAGGGTTGGGAGTCGGCCGAGTGGCTGGCCCAGCTCGAACGGGTCGACGCGTTCTGCGAGCGACTGCGCGACGCGTTGGACGACGACGTCGTCCTGCTGATCACCGGCGACCACGGGATGGTCGACGTGCCGGGCGAGCGCCAGGTGATCATCGAGGACTTTCCGGAGCTCATGGCCGGGGTGTCGGCGGTCGCCGGCGAGGGCCGGTTCCGTCAGCTGTACGTGGACCCACCTGATCAGGGCAAGGGGGAGCCGGTGAGCGCGGTCGCGGAGCGTTGGACCGAGGTGCTGGGCGACCGGGCCTGGGTCCGGACCCGGGACGAGGCGATCGAGGACGGCTGGTTCGGAGCTGTGCAGCCCGACGTCCGCGAACGCTACGGGCACCTGCTGGTCGCTCTGCGGACTCCGTGGGCGGTGATGACGCGGCAGCTCCCTCGCGAGCTCAGCCTGGTCGGCATGCACGGGTCTCTGACCCCGGAAGAGATGCTGGTTCCTCTCTTCCGGGACTGACCTCGGCCTAGCTGGACTCGGGCATGTCGTCGCCGGGCTTGATCTCCATCACCGAGGTCATGGCCGCCAGGTCCTCCGCTTGATGTTCTTCTCCGGGGACTTGCCGAGCGCGGCCAGCGAGACCTGTATGGCGCACTCGGCCGCCTCCTTGCCGTCGATCGAGGAACGATCGGCGCCGATCTCCTGGTTGTCGGTACCCGGGGGCACGGCGGGTTCGCGGGCCTGCTGCTCGGATCGGACAGTCAGCACGTCGCGGCGTACGCGAGCTGTCCGGTGGCCGTCATCCGCTGATCACGGTCTGCGGGCGGATCCCAGGGGGAACTCTGCGGCGCGACGCCACCCGCCGTCGGGCTGCTCGATCATCAGCCGCACGGACCGGGCGGACGCGACGATGGGCAGCCGCGTGGCGATGTCTCGTTCGGCTGCCTGAAGCTGATCGATCGCTGGACTGTCGCCCACAGTGAGGTGGGGCATCGGATCGTCGAACGCCCCCTCGTACGGCGGGTAGGCCGGAAACCGGTCCGCCAGTCGTGCGGTGAGGTCGCGGAAGTGATCCGCCGGCCGAGGCGCCAGCCAGAGCACTCCCGGCTCGAACCAGCCGATCGCATCCAGTCGGTAGTCGAACGGCCCGGCCGTCGAGAGCACCTCGCGGACCGCCTCCAGCTCGGCGTCGACCCGGTCCGCCGGTGCGAACGGATAGAGCAGCGTGACGTGGGCCGGGACGCCGAGCGCGGCTCGCGGATCCAACCTGGCCCGCCACTCGCCGACGATCTCGTCGGCGGTCGGCACCTCGACGATCAGCCCGGTCCGCGGCACTGGATCACGGTAGTCCGCGGATCGCTCGAGCCGCTGATCGTGCTCGCTGGCAGGATGCGTGCGTGGCGGAGTTCGTGTTCTTCACCGGGCCGATGGACTGCGGGAAGTCGACGCTGGCACTGCAGCTGGACTACACCCATCGGGCGAGCGGCCGGGCGGGCCGGCTGTTCACCAGCCAGGACCGGGCCGGCGAGGCGACGATCTCGTCGCGGCTCGGGCTGGAGCGACCGGCGGTCGAGGTGGCGGAGGAGTTCGACTTCTGGTCGTTCGTGGTCGGCGAGCTGACCGGCGGTCCACCGTTGGACTACCTGATCTGCGACGAGACCCAGTTCTACACCGCGGACCAGGTCGATCAGCTGGCCGCGGTCGTCGACGAGCTGGGCATCGACGTGTTCGCGTTCGGGATCCTCAGCGACTTCCGCAGCCGGTTGTTCCCGGGCTCGCAGCGACTGGTCGAGCTGGCCGACCGGATCGAGATCCTCCAGGTCCGGGCGCTGTGCTGGTGCGGTCGCCGGGCGACCCACAACGCGCGCACCTTCGACGGGGTGATGGTCGTCGAAGGTGACCAGGTGGTGGTCGGGGACACCCATCCGGCCGCAGGATCTCTCGTGGCGGTCGACCGGCCCGCCGTGATCGCGTACGAGGTCCTGTGTCGGCTGCACCATCGGCACCGGATGACCCGACTGAGCGCGCATGCAGCCCGGGCCGAGCCGCTGCCGTTCGAGCGGAGCGACGAGCCGTTCGGCTGAGGCGCACCCCACTTCGCACCCTCGCCCGTCAGCCGATCGCCACTTCGCACCCGCAGGGTGTACCTCGCACCTCGCATGCCGGGTGCGAGGAACACCGATGGGGTGCGAGGTGACAGGGTGCACGACGCCGCGAGTTCCTTCAGGACCCTCTGCGTCAATCGCAAAGAACTGTTTGCAAAGAATTCTTTGCAGTCGTAGAGTCGGTCTCATGACCGAGCCGGACAGCATCGTCGTCACCAGCGACAACCTGCGCGGGCTGGCACATCCGCTGCGGGTGCGCCTGCTCGGCCTGCTGCGGACGTACGGGCCGGCGACGGCGACCTCGCTGGCGGGCGAGCTGGGGCTCACCAGCGGGGCACTGTCGTACCACCTGCGCCAGCTGGAGCGGTACGGCTTCATCGTCGAGGACACCGAGCGCGGCAACGGCCGCGAGCGGTGGTGGCGCGCGGCGCATCGTCGGACGCTGTTCGAGATGGCGACCCCGGACGGGGAGGGCCTGGTCTACGAGGACGCCGTCGTCGACGCGCTGATCCGCGGGGTCACCCAGGCCCGAGCCAACCGTTATGACCTGGAGGAGGAGTGGCGGGCCCAGTTCAACTTCTCCGACACCATGCTGCGGCTGACGCCCGCCGAGGCCGAACGGCTCGGCACGGAGATGAACGCGCTGTTGGCCGGCTACCGGCAACACGACCCGGAGGAGACCGGGCCGGAGGGCTCGCGGCTCGTGGCGGCGCAGTTCCAGATCCTGCCGATGACCGACGTTTCCCCGATCGACGAGCCATCGTGAGCTCGCGTTCGGCCGCGCCGCTGCGGGCGTCGCCGCCCTACTCGGGCTCAGCGCGGTGGCGTACACCGGAACCCGGGTGATGGCGATCGCCGTGCCCTGGTTCGTGCTTGGTGACCACCGGGTCGGCGACCCAGACCGGTCTGGTCGCCGCCTTCGAACTGGCGCCGTACGTCGTGGTCAAGGGACTCGGTGGCCCGGTGGTCGACCGGCTCGGGCAGCGCCGGGTCAGTGTCGGCGCCGATCTCGCCAGCGGCGCGGTGATCGCCGCGATCCCCGTGCTGTACCACTACGGTGCGCTCGGGCTGCCGGTACTGCTCGCGCTGGTCGCGCGTCGCCGGTGGCCTGCGCGGTCCGGGCGACACCGCCAAGCACACCGCGCTGCCGTACCTTGCGGACGGCGCCGGCCTCCCACTGGAACGGCTGACCGGGCTGTTCGCTGCCATCGAGCGCGGCGCGGGACTGACCGGGCCGCCGCTGGCGGCGGTGTTGATCACCGTGCTCGGCGCCCCGCAGGCCATCGCCGTGACGGCCGCCTGTTTCGGTCTCAGTGCACTGGTCGGGCGGCTCTGGCTGCCGGCCGGTCTCGACCATCCCGCGGAACCGGACGGACCGATGGAGCCCTACCGTCGTCGACTGGCCGAGGGCTGGCGGTTCCTGCGCGGCGACCGGCTGCTGTTCACCATGGTGATCATGATCATGATCACCAATCTGCTGGACGTGGCGAAGACCTCGGTGCTGCTGCCGGTCTGGGCGCGCGAGCAGCAGCGGGGGATCGCCGCGATCGGGCTGATCCTGACCTGCATGGCCGCTGCGTCGGTGATCAGCTCGCTGCTGGCGAGCTGGCGCGGGGACCGGCTGCCGCGCCGGACGACGTACTTCGTGGCGTTCGCGATCGCCGGACCCCCGCCGTTCTTCGTGCTCGCGCTGAACCTGCCGTTCTGGGTCGTGATCGTCACCTATACCGTGGCCGGCTTCGCGTCCGGAGTGATCAACCCGATGATCGGCGCGATCCTGTTCGAACGGATCCCGCGGCCGCTGGTCGGTCGGGTCGCCGCGCTGACCGACGCGATCGCCTGGTCCGCGATGCCGCTGGGAGCTCTGATCGCCCCGGTGCTGATCCTGCTGGCCGGACTGAGCGGGGCCTTCGCGATCTGCGGTGTGACCTACGCGCTCGCCACCCTGGTGCCCGCACTCGCGGCCCGCGCGTCCTTCGACCGCCCGGCCCAGGTCGACGTCGCGGCGATGAAAGACTCGGTCCGGTGAGCGAGCTGCTGATCGGACCGGAGGAGCTGGCACGGCTGATCGAGAACGGTCGACCGCCGGTGATCGCCGACGTCCGGTGGTGGCTGGTCGGGCCGCCCGGACGCGAGGCGTACGAGGCCGGGCACGTCCCCGGCGCACAGTACGTCGATCTCGAGACCGAGCTGACCGGTGCACACCGGCCGGACGGCGCGGGCGGTCGTCACCCGCTGCCGGACCCGGCCGACTTCGGCGAGACGATGCGTCGGATCGGAGTGTCGTCAGCGGATCAGGTGGTCGTCTACGACCCCGACACCGCACTCGCGGCCTCGCGGTTGTGGTGGCTGCTGACGAACTCGGGGCAGGACCGGGTGCGGGTTCTGGACGGTGGTTTCGCGGCGTGGACCGCGGCAGACCTGCCGGTCGAGACCGGCCCGGGCCGTCCCGTCGCCGCGGGATCCTTCGTTGCCCGACCAGGCCGGCTTCGTACCGTAGACGCGTCGGACGTGCTGGCGGCCGGAGAGGCGGGGGAGTCGCTGACTCTGGTCGACGTCCGGGCCGGGGAGCGCTACCGCGGCGAGGTCGAGCCGATGGACCCCGTTGCCGGTCACATCCCGGGAGCGCTCAACCTGCCGTCGATGCAGAACGTCGACCACGCCGGCCGGTTCCTCGCCGCCGACGCACTGCTCGAGCGGTTCGCGGGCCTGCCGGCGGGTCCGGTGCTCTACTGCGGATCTGGCGTGACCGCGGCCCACACCCTGCTGGCGATGGCGGTCGCCGGGCGCACCGACGCCGCGATCTACCCCGGCTCGTGGAGCGACTGGGTCAGCGACCCGGACCGACCGGTCGCCACCGGGTCCTGACGTCGAGCAGGCGTTCAGGGGCGCTTGGGCGCGCCGAACATGATCTCGTCCCAGCTCGGCACGGAGGCCCGCTTCCGGCCGGTCCGTTTCGGCGCGGGCTCGGGCTGGTCCGGCTCGGCCGCTGACCCGTGCTCGTCCGCCAGCGCGTCCGCCTCGTCCTCGCGTCCGGCGAGCTCGACCGTGGCGTCCGGCGCGCCGGGCTCGTCGGTCCCGGTCAGCTCCTCGCCCCACTCGTCGGCCGGCTCGACCTGGCTCGGCTCGACCGGGTAGTTGACGACGATCGCCGGTTCCCAGCCCGGACCGCGCCGGCTCGCCGACTCCGGTACGGCGCTCGCGTCGCTCAGCCCCGGGTAGGGAACCGCGGACTCCTCGGCGAGACCGACCACCACGGTGTCCTCCACCGCCTCGGACCGGTCCCGCTCCGCTGCCGCGGCCAGCTCTGCCGCTTCCGATCTGACGTCCGCCGGCGCCGCCGGATCGCCCATCACCGCCCGTACGATCGCCAGTTCGTCGCCGAGATCCAGGGTGGGCTCGACGTCCTCCGCGTCGTCGGTTGCGTTCTCCTCGGCCAGCACTGATCGCGCGTCGTCGTTGCCGGCCACCGAGAACCGGCCACGGCTGTCGTAGAAGAACAGCGCTACCCGATCGGTCTCACCCGAGCGGTAGGTGGCGGTCACCCCCCACCGATTGTCCTCGACCCGATACGCATCCCAGACCAGATCGTCGACCTCGACGCCACGGCCGACCAGCCGTTCGGTGACCGTGGTCCGCAGATTGCGGTGCCCGGACGTCTCGCCGCGCCGCCGGACCGAGGCGGCGAGCGCCTGCCCGGCGACGTACTCCCGTTCCGCGATCACCGGCGCCGCGAACCGCTCGACCCGCTCCGGCGGGAGGCCCGCCACCTCGGCTACGTCCGCCAGCGACTCGCCGGACCGGATCCGGGCCTGGATCTCCCGCGGGGTGAGTGCGCTCGCCATCTCGATCTCCACCTGTCCTAGCCGTGGCCGCTCGCATCGGGTGCTCGTGGTGCGTCCCACTCCTTCGTCGAACTCCTGATCGGGCAAACCTACTCTGTCGGCGCCCGGTTCCGAGTGAGCGACGGGGTCCGGCCATAGGGTCGCTGGGTGGTCACCGTGCAGGTGGTACTCGATCTGGCCGGCATCTTCGTCTTCGCCCTCTCCGGTGCTCTGCTCGCGGTCCGGGTCCGGTTCGACATCGTCGGGGTCGTGGTGCTGGCCGTGGTCACCGGAATCGGCGGCGGCATCATCCGCGACGTGCTGATCGGCGACATCCCGCCGGCGTCGTTCCGGGACTGGCGCTATTTCCTGGTCCCGGCCGTGGCCGCACTGCTGGTCTTCCGGTTCCATCCAGGGCTGCTTCGGATCGAGCGGTACGTCAACTGGTTCGACGCCGCCGGCCTGGGCCTGTTCTGTGCGACCGGCGCCAGCAAGTCGCTACTCTTCGGGCTCGAGCCGGTGCCGGCGGCCCTGATGGGGGTGGTCACCGGGGTCGGCGGCGGCGTGCTCCGCGACCTGCTGGCCGGCCGGACGCCGGTCGTCCTCCACGAGGACCTGTACGTCGTCCCGGCCCTGGTGGGCGCGACGATCGTCGTCGTGGCGTACGAGTCGGGCTGGTACCCGCCCTGGCTGCCGCTGGCCGCGGCCGGCGTCTGCTTCGGGCTCCGGCTGCTCGCCATCCACTTCCACTGGCGAGCGCCGCGGGCCGACGAGCTCCGCGACTGAGCGCGTCGCCGTACGGTGACCGGGCGGCCCGACATCGTTACCGCCAACGTCTGGCCGCTCCGGATGAAAGTGGACACTCGGCCCCATTGTGCGTGCGATCGTCGGCGTGTCGGCCTCATTTCCGGTGATTCGGCGCGATGACCCGATGCCGTGCCTGAGGCTGTCGACGGGCCGCGCTTCCCGCGGAACTGTTTCGGCGCCCGGCGTAGCGTGAGCCCATGACGGCACAGCACTCTCATCACCCGGCGCCGGCCACCCTCGGCCAGCTGCTGGAGACCGGATACACCCCGCGGACCGTCAAAGAGGAGATCCGCGCCAACCTCGTCGACCGGCTGCGGTCGGGCGAGACCGCCTTCCCCGGGATCGTCGGCTTCGACGACACCGTGCTGCCCGAGCTGGAGACCGCGTTGCTGGCGGGGCACGACCTGATGCTGCTCGGCGAACGTGGCCAGGGCAAGACCCGGCTGATGCGGACCATGGTCGGCCTGCTCGACGAGTGGAGTCCCGAGGTCGCGGGCTGCGAGATCCACGACGACCCCGTCCGCCCGGTGTGCGTGCGCTGCACAGCGCTCGCGGCTGAGCTGGGCGACGACCTGCCGATCGCGTGGCGGCACCGCGCCGACCGCTATACAGAGAAGCTCGCCACTCCGGACACCAGTGTCGGTGACCTGATCGGCGATGTCGACCCGGTGAAGGTCGCCCAAGGCCGCACCCTCGGCGACCCGGAGACCGTGCACTACGGCCTGGTGCCGCGGGCCAACCGCGGGGTGTTCGGGCTGAACGAGCTGCCTGACCTGGCCGAACGGATCCAGGTCGCGCTGTTCAACGTGCTCGAGGAGCGCGACATCCAGGTGCGCGGCTACTCGCTGCGGCTCCCGCTCGACCTGCTGCTGGCGTCGACCGCGAACCCTGAGGACTACACCAACCGCGGCCGGATCATCACCCCGCTGAAGGACCGGTTCGGGGCCGAGCTGCGGACCCACTACCTGACCGAGGTCGACGACGAGGTGGCCCTGCTCCGGCAGGAGTCGGTCACGGTCGCCGAGGTCGGCGACCACCTGCTCGAGGTGATCGGCCTGCTCACCCGCAACCTGCGCGAGTCGTCGTCGGTCGACCAGCGCTCGGGCGTCTCGGCCCGATTCTCGATCGCTGCGGTGGAAGGAATCTCGGCCGCCGCGCTCCGGCGGGCCGCCCGGACGGGCGACCACGAGCCGGTTGCCCGGATCGGCGACGTCGGCGTGGTGGTCCCGACCCTGCTCGGCAAGATCGAGTTCGAGATGGGCGAGGAGGGCCGGGAGCGGGCCGTGCTGGAGCACCTGCTCCGGTTGGCCACCGCGACCGTGTTCCGTAACCGGTTGGCCGGGCTCGATCTGTCGGGCTTCACCGGCGTCTTCGCCGAGGGTGCGATGGTGGAGACCGGCGAGCTGGTGCCCGCCGGTGAGCTGCTCGGTCAGCTCGGCACGGTGCCCGGTCTGTCCAAGGTGCTGGACCGGCTCGGCTACGCCGACGACGCGAGCCGGGGCCAGATCGCGGCCGCGGTCGAGTTCACCCTGGAGGGCCTGCACCTGACCCGGCGGCTGGAGAAGGAGACCGTCAACGGACGTACGGTCTACGGGGCGGCCTGAGATGCCGCCCGATCGACGCGATGACGATCCGTACGAGCCCGATCCCAACGCATCGGGCTTCGGCCACGGCCGATTCCGGTACGGGCCCTGGCGCGGCGGGCGCGACCCGCTGGCACCGCCGTACGACGTCCGGGAAGCCCTCGACCGGATCGGTGAGGAGGTGCTCGCCGACGGCAACCTCCGCGACGCCCTGCAACGGCTGATGCAGGAGGGGCTGGACGGCCGTGGTGGGCTGGACAAGCTGCTGGAACGAATCCGGAAGATGCGCGCGGCAGCGCGCCGGCGGGGCGATCTCGGCGGCGCGCTGGATCAGATCAGGGCCGCTCTGGACCAGGCACTCGCCGCCGAACAGGAGACGCTGGCCGGCGAGGACGGCGACGACGCCCGGCTGGCCGAGATGGAACTGGCCACCGTCCCGGACGACACCGCGGGTGCGGTGCGCGCGCTGAACGACTACGCCTGGCACTCGCCGGAGGCCAGGCAGCTGTACCAGTCCATCCAGGACATGTTGCGCCGGGAGACCCTCGGGTCCCAGTTCGCCGGCATGAAGGAGGCGCTGGAGAACCCGGACTCGGCGGCGATGCAGGCGGTCAAGGACATGCTGGCCGACCTGAACTCGTTGCTCGCGGCGCACGCCCGGCAGGAGGACACCACCGACCAGTTCGCCGACTTCATGGCCAAACACGGCCAGTTCTTCCCCGAGAACCCCGAGAACGTGGAGGAGCTGATCGACGCGCTGGCCCGGCAGCAGGCCGCCGCCCAACGGATGATGGCGTCGCTGTCGCCGGAGCAGCGCGAACAGCTGGCCCAGCTGATGAGCCAGGCCCTGGCCGACGCCGACCTGGCCTCGGAGATGGCTCAGCTCGCGGACAACCTGCGCGCGCTGCGACCCGGGATGGACCGCGAGTCGCCGGTGCAGATGCGCGGCAACGGACCGTCGCTCGGCTATGGCGAGGCCGTCGAGGCGGTCGCCGAGATCGCCGACCTGGAGGCGCTGCAGGCCCAGCTGTCGCAGAACTACGCCGGCTCGACGCTGGACGACGTGGACGTCGAGCTCGTCGAGCGCCGGCTCGGCCGAAGCGCCGCCCAGGAACTGGAAGGGCTCCGCGAGCTGGAGCGCGAGCTGGAGCGGCAGGGCTATCTGCAGCGCACCGACGACGGGCTCCGGCTCACCCCTCGAGCCGTACGCCGGCTGGGCCAGACAGCGCTGAAGCGGGTCTTTGCCCAGATCGAGGCGCACGGACACGGCGACCACGAGGACCACCGGACCGGTTCGGCCGACGAGCAGACCGGGCTGACCCGGCCCTGGGTCTTCGGCGACGAGCTGCCGATCGACGCACCGCGGACCGTGGCGAACGCTTTGCGTCGCTCGGGGACGCGCTTCGACGCGCAGCGCTTCGACGGGCAGCGCTTCGACGGGATCAGGGCACGTACGCCAAGTCTCACCCTCGCCGTGGAGGACTTCGAGGTGACCGAGACCGAGCGGCGGACCAGCGCGGCGGTGGCGCTCTGCGTGGACCTGTCGTTCTCGATGGTGCAGGACGGCCGCTGGGGTCCGATGAAGCAGACCGCACTGGCGCTCAGTCACCTGATCGAGAGCCGGTTCCGGCAGGACGCGCTGCAGGTGATCGGGTTCAATCGACTGGCCCGCCGACTCAGCCCGGTCGAGCTGGCCGAGGTCGAGCCGGAGTGGATCCAGGGCACCAACCTGCAGCACGCGCTGCTGCTCGCGTCCCGTCATCTGCGCCGGCACCCGGATGCCGAGCCGGTGGTTCTGGTGATCACCGACGGCGAGCCGACGGCGCATCTCACCGGGGATCTGAATGCGGTCTTCCACTGGCCCAGCACTCCGGAGACGATCCGGGCCACCATCAAAGAAGTGGACGAGCTGGCTCGCTACGGCGCGACGCTGAACACGTTCATGCTCGGCGAGGACCCCGGCCTGGCCCGGTTCGTCGACGCGCTGGCTCGGCGCTGCGGCGGGCGGGTGTTCACCCCGGACATCGGCCGGCTGGGGGAGTACGTCGTCGCCGACTACCTGCGCGCCCGGCGCGGCCGCCGCTGAGTCCACGTCCGGACCGGGCGCAGCGATTGCCTAGTGGCGCGTCTGCCAGGTGGCCTGGCAGACACACTAGTGAGACACTCGGCAGTACGGCGCCGGACAGGGACTAGCTTTCCGGCATGAGCGAGAACTGGTCCTTCGAAACCCGTCAGATCCACGCCGGTCAGCAGCCGGACCCGACGACCGGCGCGCGGGCGCTGCCGATCTATCAAACGACGTCGTACGTCTTCAACGACACCGACCACGCCGCGAACCTCTTCGCCCTGAAGGAGTTCGGCAACATCTACACCCGGATCATGAATCCGACCACCGACGTCGTCGAGAAGCGGCTGGCCTCGCTGGAGGGCGGTGTCGGCGGCCTGCTGACCGCCTCCGGTCAGTCCGCAGAGACCCTCGCCCTGCTCAACGTCGCCGAGGCCGGCTCGCACATCGTGGCGAGCCCGAGACTGTACGGCGGCACGTACAACCTGTTGCACTACACCTTCCCGAAGCTAGGCATCAAGGTCGACTTCGTCGACGACCCCGACGACCTGGAGTCCTGGCGCAGCACGGTGCGGCCGAACACCAAGGCGTTCTTCGCGGAGACGATCTCCAACCCCAAGCAGGACATCCTCGACATCGAGAACGTGGCCGCGCTGGCCCACGAGGTCGGCGTGCCGCTGATCGTCGACAACACGGTCGCGACGCCGTACCTGATCCGTCCGCTGGAGTGGGGCGCCGACATCGTCGTGCACTCCACCACGAAGTACCTGGGCGGCCACGGGACCGCGATCGGCGGCGCCATCATCGACGCCGGCCGGTTCGACTACGCCGCCGACCCGGAGCGGTTCCCCCAGTTCAACGAGCCCGACCCGAGCTACCACGGACTGCGCTACGCGCCGGATCTCGGCGTCGGCAGCGCCCTCGGCGCGAACCTGGCCTACATCCTCAAGGCCCGGGTCCAGCTGCTCCGCGACCTCGGTCCGGCCGCCTCGCCGTTCAACGCCTTCCTGCTGTCCCAGGGTCTGGAGACACTCAGCCTGCGGATGGAACGGCACATCGCCAACGCCCAGCGGGTCGCCGAGTGGCTCGCCGGACGCGACGAGGTGGACAGCGTCGCGTACGCCGGCCTGCCGACCAGCAAGTGGCACGTTCTCGCCGAGAAGTACGCGCCGCTCGGCGCCGGTGCCGTGCTCGCGTTCGAGATCAAGGGCGGTCTACCCGCCGGCAAGCGATTCGTCGAGGCCCTGGAGCTGCACAGCCACGTGGCGAACATCGGCGACGTCCGCTCGCTGGTCATCCACCCGGCGTCGACCACGCACAGCCAGCTGAGCGAGGCCGAGCAGCGCAGCGCCGGCGTCACCCCGGGCCTGGTCCGGCTCGCTGTGGGCATCGAGCACATCGATGACATCCTGGCCGACCTGGACGCCGGCTTCCGGGCCGCCAAGGAGGCCTGATTCCCGCTTGGCAGCCGGGTGACCCGGTCGGCGGGCGGAGGTTCGCCGATCTCGGGTCGCTGCCGCTGGAGTGGTCGCCGCAGCCGCTGCCCGGCGTACGGATCGGGTACGAGACCTGGGGTGAGTTGTCGCCGGAGGGGGACAACGCGGTCCTGGTCCTGCACGCGCTGACCGGCGACAGCCATGTGGTCGGCGAGGCCGGTCCGGGGCATCCGACGCCGGGTTGGTGGGGCGACCTGATCGGTCCGGGTGGCTGGGTGGACACCGACCGTTGGTACGTCGTCGCGCCCAACATCCTCGGCGGCTGCCAGGGCTCGACCGGGCCGGCCTCGGCCGCGCCGGACGGCCGGCCCTGGGGTTCGCGCTTTCCGCGGCTGACCACCCGCGACCAGGTCGCCGCCGAGATCGCCCTGGCCGACGTGCTCGGGATCGAGCGCTGGGCGTTGGTGCTCGGTGGCTCGGCGGGCGGCATGCGGGCGGTGGAGTGGGCGGTCGCCGTGCCGGATCGGGTTCAGCGGTTGCTGCTGCTCGCCACCACTGCCGCGGCGTCTGCGGACCAGATCGCGTGGTGTCGGGCGCAGCTGCGGGCGATCACCGGTGACCCTGTATGGGCGGGTGGCGATTTCGACCGCACCGGACCCGGCCCGGTCGCCGGACTCGCGGTGGCCCGACAAATTGCCCACGTCACGTACCGGTCGGCCGAGGAGCTGGAGCTCCGCTTCGGGCGGCAGGACCAGACCGGCGAGTCGGTCGCCGACGGCGGCCGGTACGCGGTGGAGAGCTACCTGGACCACCACGGCGACAAGCTGATCGGCCGCTTCGACGCCGGCTCCTACGTGGTGCTGACCGAGGCGATGAACTCCCACGACGTCGGGCGGAACCGCGGCGGCATCGAGGCGGCGCTCGGCCGGATCACGGCGCGGACCGTGGTGGCCGGGATCGACAGCGACCGGCTGTATCCCCTCGGCCAGAGTCGGGTGCTGGCGGCGGCGATCCCGACCGCCGCGCCCCTGCACGTGGTGAGTTCGGTGCACGGCCACGACGGGTTCCTGATCGAGGTCGACGCCGTCGGCAAGCTGGTCGCGGAGCTGCTGGACGACGCGTCGCCCAGGGAATGGTCACGCACTACTTCAGGAGCGCAGCGACCGCGGTAGCGGTGATCAGGGCCGCGGCCAAGCACCGGCACGCCGAACCGGACGAACTCCTTGGTCGTGTAGCCCATCGGCCCCATCACCATCAGGTTCGACTGATGGCTGAAGGGGGTGATGAACGTGAACGAGATGCAGGTGCCGATCAGCGCCAGCAGGATCACCGGGTTCACGGCCAGCTCGGCGGCCAGACTGATCGCCACCGGGGTCAGGATGGACGCGGCCGCGGCGTTGGTCACGAGATTGGTCAGCACCGTCGTGATCACCGCGAAGACGATCACCATCAGCAGGCTGCTGCCTGCCGACAGCGTACGCACGCCGCCGGCCAGCAGGTCCGCCAGGCCGCTGCTCGTGACGATCGCGCCCAGGCCGACCGAGCCGGCCAGTACGAACAAGATGTTCCAGTCCAGGGCCCGGCCCGCGGCCCGCGGCGTGAGGACCCCGCTCAACACCATCAGCAGCGCGCCGCCGACCGATCCGAACTCGATCGGTACCAGCCCGATCGATGCGGTGATCACCACGACGGCCAGGATCGACAGCGCGATCCAGGTCTTCCGCGGCTGCGGCGCCCGGCTGGCCGCGTCCTGCCAGAGCGCGATGGCCTCGACTCCGCGCAATACGTCCGGGTCCGCGGCGGCGAGATAGCAGGTCGAGCCCGGCGTCATCGAGGTACGACGCAGCGAGACGGTCGTTTGCGCGGCCACGACCTGGATCGCGCCGTCCTCCTCCAGATCGGCGAGGAAGCCGTTCTCATCGCCGGACCGGATCGACACCGCGTAGAGCCGGTGCGGCTGCAGGCCGAGCAACGGACTGCCCCACAGCGCGGCGATCCCGGCCTCGGTGGCCCGGAAGATCAACCGGTCGCCGGCCTCGATGTGGGTGTTCGCCGGCAGGTAGTCGCCGTCGCGCCGGACGCTGACCACCTCGTAGTCGCGGGCCTTCGCCAGCGCCACGTCGGCCGGAGTACGGCCGATGACCCGGGCTCCGGCAGCGACCGGGATCTCGACTCGCCAGTCGAGCACGACCTCGGTCTCGGCCACCGGTGCCTGCAGCAGCCGGGCGGCGAAGTAGATCACGACCGAACCGACCACCGCCGTCGGCAGGGCGACCGGCGCGAACGACAGCATCGACATCCTGACGCCGCTCGCCACCGGCGATGCCGGCGATCAGCAGGTTCGAGCTGGTGCCGATCAGGGTGATCGTGCCGCACAACGTGGTGATGTGGGCGATCGGCAGCATCACCTGCCGGGCCGGGATGTTCCGGGTCTGCTCCAGGCTCTTGGTCGCCGGGATGAGCATCGCGACGATCGGCGTGGTGTTCATCAGCGCCGAGCCGACGCCGACCGGCGCCGCGAGCCGGCGCAGCGCCTGTTCGGCCGTCACCACGCTGGCCAGCAGCGTCCGGGTGATCCGGGCGACCACTCCGGTCTGGACGACTCCCTTGGCGATCACGAGCATGGCGCCGACGGTGATCACCCCGCCGTTGCTGAGTCCGCCGTAGAGGGCCGACGCCGGGGCGATGCCGAGGATCCCCGCGACGACCAGCGCGCATCCGAGCGCGATCACCGGCCGGACGAGACCGGCAGTCATCACCGCCAAAGTGACGACGACGATGATTCCGCCGGCGATCAGCTGCCACACGCGCGTTCCCTCCGATGAGCCGCTCGTCGCGGAACGCTACTACGCCGGGCTGCCCGTTCGCTCGCGCTCGACCAGCGCCAGCAGGTACGTCCCGTAGCCCGACTTCGATAGCGCCGTTGCGCGTTCCACCAGTTCGGTGTCGGACAGGAAGCCCATCCGCCAGGCGGCCTCCTCCGGTGCGCCGACCTTGAGGCCCTGACGCGACTCCAGCGTCCGGACGAAGTTGCTCGCGTCGTTCAGCGAGTCGAAGGTGCCGGTGTCCAGCCACGCCGTGCCCCGGGGCAGCACGCCGACCTGCAGCTTGCCGGCCTCGCAGATAGTGCCGATTGACATCGGTGATCTCGAGCTCGCCGCGCGGGGACGGCTTCAGGTTGCGGGCGATCTCGACGACGTCGTTGTCGTAGAAGTACAACCCGGGGACCGCGTAGTTCGACTTCGGCTGGGCAGGCTTCTCCTCCAGCGAGATCGCCGTGCCGTCTTCGTCGAACTCGACCACCCCGTACGCGCTGGGCTCGGCCACCCAGTAGGCGAAGACCGCGCCGCCGTCGAGGTCGGCGAACCGGCGCAGCTGGGTGCCGAGGCCCGGCCCGTAGAAGATGTTGTCGCCGAGGACCAGCGCGACGGTCTCGCCGGCGATGAAGTCGGCGCCGATCACGAACGCCTGGGCCAGGCCGTCGGGGGAGGGCTGCTGGGCGTAGCTGATCGAGATCCCGAGTTGCGAGCCGTCGCCGAGCAGCCGCTCGAACTGCGGCGCATCGTGCGGCGTGGTGATCACCAGCACGTCTCGGATCCCGGCGAAGATCAGGGTGGACAACGGGTAGTAGATCATCGGCTTGTCGTAGACCGGGACCAGCTGCTTGGACACTCCGATGGTGACCGGGTGCAGCCGGGTGCCGGAGCCGCCCGCCAGGATGATGCCGCGCATCCCGGCAGGGTATCGGCAGACCACCTAAACTCTGGCGGGTGTCTGAACTCCTCGTGACCGGCGGCGCCGGCTTCATCGGCTCCAACTTCGTCCGGCACGTGCTCGGCGCGACCGACGATCACGTGACGGTGCTCGACAAGCTGACGTACGCCGGCAACAGGGCGTCGTTGGACGGTCTTCCGGAGTCCCGGCTGCGGTTCGTACAGGGCGACATCTGCGACGCCGCTCTGGTCGACGAGCTGGTCGGCCGGGCCGATCTGGTGGTCCACTTCGCGGCCGAGTCGCACAACGACAACTCGCTGCGCGACCCGTCGCCGTTCCTGCAGACGAACCTGATCGGGACCTACACGCTGCTGGAGGCGGTCCGCAAGCACGAGAAGCGCTACCACCACATCTCCACCGACGAGGTGTACGGCGACCTGGAGCTCGACGATCCGGAGCGCTTCACCGAGTCCACGCCGTACAACCCGTCGAGCCCGTACTCCTCGACCAAGGCCGGCTCCGATCTGCTCGTCCGGGCCTGGGTCCGTAGCTTCGGCGTGCAGGCCACCATCAGCAACTGCTCGAACAACTACGGGCCGTATCAGCACGTCGAGAAGTTCATCCCGCGGCAGATCACGAACGTGATCGATGACGTCCGGCCGCGGCTCTACGGGGCGGGGCTCAACGTCCGGGACTGGATCCACGCCGACGACCACTCCGCCGCCGTGCTGCTGATCGCCCGCCAGGGCCGGATCGGTGAGACCTATCTGATCGGCGCGGACGGCGAGAAGAACAATCTCGAGGTGGTGCAGACCGTCCTGGAGCTGATGGGCCGGCCGCGCGAGGCGTACGACCTGGTCACCGATCGCGCCGGCCACGACCTGCGCTACGCCATCGACTCGACCAAGCTGCGGACCGAGCTCGGCTGGGCCCCGCGGTTCTCCGACTTCACCGCCGGGCTGGCCGACACCGTCGCCTGGTACGTCGACAACCCCGCCTGGTGGCGCCCCCAGAAGGCCGCCACCGAAGCCAAGTACGCCACTCTGGGCCAGTGATGTCTGGTCGCGCTCCGCGCTCCGTGCGCGGCCGTGTTCGATGGTCGCGCTCCGCGCTCCGTGCGCGGCTCCGAGCTTCGCGAGGTCTCGCTCGTTCGTCTCGGGTCCAGGCGACGAAATGCGTGTCGTCCGGACCCGCTCCTCACTCCCGAGAGGCTTCGCTCGTCGCCAGGAGTCGCCGCGTTCGAGGTTGTTCCCATGAGTGATCTCGCCGTGCACGGGACGGCCATCCCCGGGCTGCTGGTGATCGACCTGGACGTCCGGGGGGACAACCGGGGGTGGTTCAAGGAGAACTGGCAGCGGGCCAAGCTGACCGCGCTGGGCCTGCCGGACTTCGGGCCGGTCCAGAACAATGTTTCGTTCAACGCGGCCGCCGGGGTCACTCGTGGCGTGCACGCTGAGCCCTGGGACAAGCTGGTCAGCGTCGCAACGGGCCGGATCTTCGGCGCCTGGGTCGACCTCCGGCCGGGGGAGAGTTTCGGCACCGTGGTGACCCACACGCTCGGGCCCGATACCGCGGTGTTCGTGCCGCGTGGGGTGGGCAACGCGTTCCAGACGCTGGAGCCGGGGACGGCGTACTCCTATCTGGTCAACGATCACTGGAGCCTGGCCGCCAAGGACTCGTACACCTTCGTCAACCTGGCCGACGAGACGCTCGCCATCGACTGGCCGATCCCGCTCGACCGCGCCGAGCTCTCCGACGCCGACCGAGTACATCCCCGGCTGGCCGACGCCGTGCCGATGCGTCCGGAGCCGATGCTGATCGTCGGCGCGGGCGGCCAGCTGGGCCGGGCGCTGGTGCGCGCGCTGCCCGATGCCGTCGCGCTGACCCGGGCCGAGCTGGACCTCGCCGACCCGGCCTCGGTCGCTGCCTTCGACTTCGCGCCGTACGGCGTGGTGATCAACGCGGCCGCCCATACCGCGGTCGACGCGGCCGAGACGCCGGCAGGTCGGCGAGTGGCCTGGGCGACCAACGTGACCGGCGTCGGTGCCCTGGTCGAGGCGGCTCACGAGCACCGCTGCACGCTGGTCCAGGTCTCGTCGGACTACGTCTTCGACGGGACGGTCGAGCTGCACGACGAGAACGAGCAGTTCTCACCGCTCGGCGTGTACGGCCAGACCAAGGCGGCCGGCGATGCGCTGGTGGCCGGCGCCCCGCGGCACTATGTCCTCCGGACGAGCTGGGTGATCGGAGACGGAAACAACTTCGTCGCGACGATGGCATCGCTCGCCGACCGCGGAATCGACCCGAGCGTGGTCGACGACCAGTACGGCCGGCTCACCTTCGCCGACGATCTGGCCGCCGGGATCGTCCACCTGATCTCCAGCGGGGCGCCGTTCGGGACGTACAACCTGAGCAGCGACGGGCCGGTCCAGAGCTGGGCCGACATCGCCCGGGACGTGTACGCGGTCCGCGGCCGGTCGCGCGATGCCGTGGCCGGCGTGAGCACCGAGAGCTACGGAGCCGGCAAGCAGCTGGCCCCGCGGCCCCGGCACAGCGCGCTCGCGCTGGACAAGATCATCGCGACAGGGTTTCGGCCGCCATCGGGTCCGGAACGGTTGCGGGAGTATCTGGCCCCGAACTGATCTGATTCGGGCTGACGACGGACTGCTTCGGGCTGCGGATCGCCATCACCGAGCCGACCAGCAGCAGAGCGACGCCGACCATCGCGGTGAACCCGCCGGCCGCACCGTAGGTGTCGATGACCCGGCCGAGCACCGCCGCGCCGAGCGCGACCCCGGTCGCCATGCCCATGCTCGTCCAGCCGAGCGCCTCGGTGAGCCGAGCTGCCGGCACCCGGGACTGGGTCAGCGCAACCGACGCAATCAGCGTCGGAGCGACGGCGAGTCCGCTGAGCAGCAGCAGACCGGCGACCGCGACCGGATGGTCGACGAACAGCAGCGGGACGACCGATGCGGCCAGCAGCACCGCGCCGATCCGGAACCGCCGCTCCGGGCTGGCCTTCCAATGGATCGTGCCGGCGATCACGCCCGCGATCAGCGAGCCGGTCGCCCAGACCATCAGGATCGTGCCCGAGTAGGGCAGGATGCCGTGCTCGCGGGCGAACGCCACCACGACGACCTCCATCCCGCCGAAGAGCGCTCCGAGGGCGGCGCAGGCGATCATGATCGGCACCAGGAAGCCGAGTGACAGCCGGCCCGCGGTCCGATGTGCTTCGGCGGACGCGCCGGGTCAGCGGCGGTTCGGAGCCGCGCTGCACGGCCAGCGTGAGCGCACCGACCAGACCGAGCACGACGACGACGCCGAGCGCGAACGCCGGATGGAGCGTGGTCGCCAGGAACGTGACCAGCACGGGCCCGATGATGAAGACCACCTCGTCGAACACGGCCTCGAGGGCGTATGCGGTGTTCAGCAGCCGCGGATCGGCATCCCGCAGCCGGTACGTCCAGCGCGCCCGGACCGCCGATCCGGCCGAGGTGGCTCCGAGCCCGGCGACCACCGCGGCCAGACAGGTGAGCCACAGCGGCAGACCGAACAGCACGGTCAGCGTGACGGCGGTCAGCCCGACCGCGGCCAGGATCGCGGCCACGGTCAGCACCCGCGCCTGGCCGATCCGGTCGATCCGCCGCCCCCACCAGGGCAGCACGACCGCCGCGGTCAGCGTGGCGCAGGCGGTGACCAGCCCGGCGCGACCGAAGGAGCCGGTGGTCAGCGAGATGAGCAGCACGATCCCGAGACCGGTCATCGACAGCGGCAGTCGGGCCAGCAGGCCGGCGAACGTGAAGCGTCGGGCCACCGGGTCCGCGAGGACCTCCCCGTAGGCGCCGAACCGCGACACCCTGAATCGGGGCCTTGGCGACCGCATGCTGCGACCATCCCTTCTCGAGCAAAGACGTCGTCGTCCGACTCAGGACGACGCTAGACCCAACCACCGACAGGCCGGCAGTCTTCCCGATCCGGCCGATTTTCTCAAACGATTAAGCGATCGCGACGGCGTGTCATGATCGAGCGTGTGACCCCCCTCGATCTGTCGCCGTACGACGCGGTCCTGCTGGTTTCCTTCGGCGGACCGGAGGCGCCGGACGAGGTGGTCCCGTTTCTGGAGAACGTGACGCGCGGCCGGGGCATCCCCCGGGAACGCCTCGTCGAGGTCGGCGAGCACTACTTCGGCTTCGGCGGCCGGAGTCCGATCAATGACCAGTGCCGAGCGCTGCTGGCTGCTCTTTGCAGGGAGCTGGAGGAGGCGGGCAGCACGGTCCCGGTCTACTGGGGCAATCGCAACTGGCACCCGTTCCTCGGCGACGAGCTGGCGAAGGTCGTCGCCGACGGGCACCGCCGGGTGCTGGCGCTGACCACCAGCGCATACCCCTCGTACTCGTCCTGCCGGCAGTACCGCGAGAACCTCTTCGACGCCGCCGCCGGGCTGGACGTCGAGATCGACCGGGTCCGGCAGTACGCGACCCACCCGGGTTTCGTCGCCGCGTCGGTGGACGCGACGGCCGAGGCGCTCGGCCGACTGGGTGACGTCGCCGGAGCGGTCCAGCTGCTGTTCGTCACCCACTCGATCCCGACGGCCATGTCCGACACCTCCGGGCCCGGAGACGGCGGCTACCTCGAGTGGCATCGCGCGGTGGCGGCGGCGGTCACGGCCGGGGTCGCGGAGCGGCTGGGGAGGACGTACGACTGGGAGCTGGTGTTCTGCTCCCGCTCCGGGCCGCCCAGCCAGCCTTGGCTGGCGCCGGACGTGAACGACCGGCTGCGTGAGCTCGCCGCGGACTGCAGCGCCGGGGGAGCGGTGCTGATCCCGATCGGCTTCGTCTCCGACCATATGGAGGTCGCCTTCGACCTCGATACCGAGGCGCTGGCGACCGCCGCCGAGATCGGGCTGCCGGTGGTCCGGGCGGCCTCGGCCGGCACCCATCCGGCCTTCGTCGCCGCGCTCGTCGACCTGCTTGCCGAACGGGCTGCCGTCGGCCGCGACGGAGCCGGTCGAGCCGGCCGTGATCGAGGGTGGCGTGGTCGGCCGCTACCGCTGCCCTGCAGGGCTGCTGTCCGAACCTCCGAGAGCCCGATCGGCCAAGCCTGTGCCTCTCTCGGAGCGGGTGACGTGCATCCCGAATGGCTGACGGCTCCGAATGGTGGTTTGACCCCCGCTGATTGCGGGGAATTTTGTGCGTCGCGACGCGTTGTAGGGGCCTGGTTCCCAACTCGCGCGTGAGCTTGACAGATGTGATAGGCATGCGCAGCGAGTCAATGGTGAAGATCTGGGTCAACCAGCCCGGAAAGGGAAAGATGGCGACCGATTACGACGCCCCACGCAAGACCGACGAGGAGCTCAACGAGGACAGCATCGAGGAGCTCAAGACCCGTCGCAACGACAAGAACTCGGGGAAGGTCGACGAGGACGAGGCCGAGGCCGCGGAAGCTTTCGAGCTACCCGGCGCCGACCTGTCCCACGAAGAGCTGACGGTGCGGGTGCTGCCGCGCCAGTCCGACGAGTTCACCTGTGCCGGCTGTTTCCTGGTCCGGCACCGTAGCCAGCTGGCCGAGGAACGGCCGAACGGCGACGCGTTCTGCTACGACTGCGCGGGCTGATCCGGCGCAACCGAAAGATGAGCTGGCTTCCGAATACCGGAGCGGATCTGCAACGACGCCGATCCGCCCGGCCCGGTGGGTCGCTCCTTCAGAATCCGAGGACCCAGAATCCGACGACCCAGATCCGACGACCCGACGTCGATGACCCATAGACAGCTCGATGACCTAGACGTCGACGACTCACTTTGATGACCAGACGTCGATGACTCAGGCTTTGATCTTGACAGTGGTCTCCGGCGCATCGAGCCCGGTGTCGTTCTTCCAGTGCCGGGCGGCGAACCGCTGAGCGAACAGCTGAGCCACCCCGACCCCGATCCCGCTCGCCACCACCCAACTGACCGCCACCGCGGTCGATGTCTTCGGATCCGTCGGCGACGGTGGCTCCTCCCCGGTGACCGTCTTCCAGGCAAGGGTCACCAGCTTGTGCGCGACGATCGTGGTGACCGCCCCGATCACACCGGCGTAGACCTTGCCCATCAGCTTTCCAGTTGCGCTCATCGCAGTCCCTCCTCGCCCACGCGGCCCGGCTCGGGCCCCTCGTGCTCCCACGTCTCGTTGGCCGGTTCGTGTTCCGCACGTCTCGTTGGCTACGGTAACCGTCGTGCCCTACCGCGAACGGCTGACCCCGCCGCCGTTGTGGTGGGTGATCGGCGGCCTGGTGGCCGCCACGTTCCCGATCGCGGTGCTGTTCTATCTCGGCCCGCTCTGGGCGGCCGTCGTCGCCGTCCTCGCGATCGGCGCCGTCGTGCTGGTCCTGCTCGGCTGGGCGGCGTCGTGATCAGTCTCGACGGAGACTGGCTGCAGCGTCGGCCGGGCCCGGATCGAGCTGCGGCTACCTGGCCGGTGCCCGACGCGCTGGACGCCGACGCGACCCGAGCACGGAGCGGGGTCGACGCGGATGCCCGGGCCTATCTGGTGCTCCGGCCGTACGTCCGCGACCGCCGTCGAGCTGACCCTGGACGACCCGGACGACCCGGTGCCGTACTGGCTGGTCTCGACCCGCCGGCCGCGGGCTCTCTCGGCGGCGATCGGCGAGGCGCTCTCCAGTAGGGTGACCGGGTGATCGAGGCCCCGCGCAAGGTGCCGGCCCCTCCGGAACCCGTGGAGACCGTGGCGGTGCCGGTGCGGCAGCTGGATCCGGAGCTGAGCCTGCCGACGTACGCCCATCCCGGCGACGCCGGCGCCGATCTGGCCTCGGCCGAGGACGTCGTGCTCGCGACCGGGCGAGCGCCGGCTGGTCGGCACCGGTGTCGCGGTGGCCGTACCGGACGGGTTCGCCGCCTTCGTCCACCCACGGTCGGGGCTCGCCGCCCGGCACGGGCTGACCATCGTGAACGCGCCGGGCACGGTCGACGCCGGCTACCGCGGCGAGATCAGGGTCTGTCTGCTGAACACCGACGTCGAGACCCCGATCCGGATCAGCCGCGGCGACCGGATCGCGCAGCTGGTCATCCAGCCGGTGGTCCGGGCCGAGTTCGTACCGGTGCCGGTCCTGGACGACACCGTGCGCGGAGCCGGCGGTCACGGATCGACCGGTGGCTATGGATCGACCGGTGAGCTGCCGGCGGAGGGAGCAGGTCGATGATCTTCCGACGAAGGAAGAACCGGGACGACGAGGACGTGACCGACGAGCTCGACCCGGAGCGAGTCCGGTAGCGAGGATCCGAGCGACGACGGCGAACCGACGAGCCGGACGCCGAACTGGAGACCGAGCCGGACGCCGACGACGGCGGACGACGACGAGCCGGACGCCGTCGAGCTCGACACCGACGAGCTGGACGGGCGCGAGTGGCGCTCCGCCGGTCCGTACGACGTCAGCGAGGTCGATCTCGAGGAGGACCCGCCGGAGGGGCTGCCGCGGATCGACCTCGGCAGCATCGTGGTCACCGGCTTTCCCGGCGCGGAGCTGCGGCTGCAGGTCGACGAGGCCAGCCAGGCGATCGTCTCAGCGATGCTGGTACACGACGACTCGGCGCTGGAGCTCAGTGCGTACGCCGCTCCGCGGAGCGGTGGCTACTGGCCGGAGCTCCGGCAGGACCTGATCGAGGCCACGACCGAGGCGGGCGGCTCGATCGCCCTGACCGAGGGTCCGTTCGGCGTCGAGCTGCGCCGGATCATCCCGGTCACCACGCCGACCGGCGAGGAGGGATACCAGCCGTCCCGGATGTGGGTCGTCGAGGGTCCGCGTTGGCTGCTCCGCGGCATCGTCTACGGGCAGGCCGCGCTCGAGGAGGGCGTCGAGCCGCCGGTCTCGGAGTTCCTGACCGCGTTTCGCTCGGTGGTCGTCCGTCGCGGCGACCAGGCGATGGGGCCGGGCGACCTGCTCGGCCTGGAACTTCCCGAGGAGCTGGCCCCAGAACCGAGCCGGGACTAACGGCCGGACCGTTTTGGTGGAATGCTTGAGGTAGGACCGACCGGGTGCAGGAGGCCCGTTCACATAGAGAAGGTCCGGACGTGGGCACCGAGAGCATGCTGCAAAAGGCTCTGCGCAAGCTGGCGCAGAGCAACTCCGAGCTCGAGTCCGAGGACCTGCAGAAGGCCGTCGAGCACGAGGGAGCGGTCCCCATCCGCAACTGCGAGGACCGCCAGCTGGTCGACCTGACCGGGACCGTCTCCACCCTGACCATCGCCCCGCGGGCCGGTCACCCGGCGCTGGAGGTCGAGCTCCGCGACGGGTCGGGTGCGGTCACCCTGGTCTGGTTGGGCCGGCGCCAGATCCCCGGCATCGATCCCGGTCAGATGATCAAGGTCTCCGGCCGGATCAGCTGTCAGGACGGACGCCGACTGATGTACAACCCGAAGTATGAGCTGCTGCACGCCCCGGCCGCCTCGTAGCTCGCTGCCGCAGAAGTCCCTTCACCTTCGCGGCATAATCCGCTCTCGATGAGCACCACCGAACCCGAGCGCGCCTCCGCATCCGACAGCCAGAGTCCCGATCAGCAGACGGACGACGAGCCGCAGTTCCGCTACGTCGAGGAGTTCGTCCGCCACCAGCTGTCCAAGACCCTCGGCGGTCCCCGCGGGATGATCGAGTCCGCGTTGCCGTTCGTCGCGTTCACGCTCTGCTGGGTGCTGACCCGGAACGGCACCGGGCTGCCCATCTCTCCGTTGTATCTGTCGCTGGGTGCCGCACTGGTCACTGCGCTCGTCCTCGGCGTGATCCGGCTGATCCAACGGCAGAGCGTCCGGTACGTCCTCCAGGCCGTCTTTCCGACCGCCATCGCCGCCGTCATCGCGGCGCGGACCGGCCGGGCCGAGGACATCTTCCTGCCCGGGATCCTCTACAACGGCTTCCTGGCCCTCATCTCGGCGTTCACCATCGCCATCCGCAAACCGCTGGTCGGCTTCATCATCGGAGCGGCGATCGGGGACCCGACCGGCTGGATGTCCGACCGCGGCCTGGTCACCATGACGAGCAAGCTGACCGCCGTGCTCGCGATCCCGTACGTCACCCGGTTCGTGATCCAGCTCCCGCTGTTCCTGACCGGGAACATCGTGCTGCTCGCGGTCTCCAAAGTGGTCCTCGGCTGGCCCCTGCTGCTCGCCGCCATCTTCGTGATCGGTCTGATGCTGTCCAAGGGCCGTACCCCGATGGACCAGTCCTCACTGGCGCGCTCGCCCGAACCGACCTAGCCACGACCACCGAACGCGACGAACGAGCCGGCCTGAAGCGCAGCGGAGCTCGGAGCGAGGGCTTGCCCGAGCGCAGCAATCAGATACTGGGCTGGGCGACCTGGGCTTCCTTCACGGTGACGGCGGCCCGCGGGGAGAGCATCTCGGCGAGCTCCTTCTCGTAGTCCTGGGCGGTCACGAACAGCAGCTCGTCGCCTGCCTCCAGCGACCCGTCGGAGTCCGGTGGCTGGGCGTGCCCGTCGCGGATGATGGCCACCAGCACGACGTCGCCGGGCCAGTCCAGCCCGCCGATCCGCTGCCCCACGCAGGGACTGGCCGGTGGCAGGGTCATCTCGACCAGGTTGGCCTCACCCTCGTGGAAGGTGAGGATCCGGACCAGGTCGCCGACGGTCACCGCCTCCTCGACCAGGGCGCACATCAGCCGCGGCGTGGAGACCGCGACGTCGACACCCCAGACCTCGTTGAACAGCCACTCGTTCTTCGGGTGGTTGACCCGGGCCACCGTTCGCGGCACGCCGAACTCGGTCTTGGCCAGTAGCGACATCACCAGGTTCGCCTTGTCGTCGCCGGTGGCGGCGATCGCCACGTCGCAGGTGTCGAGACCCGCCTCTTCCAGCGAGGACAGCTCGCACGCGTCCGCCAGCAGCCATTCCGCGCCCGGCACCGTGTCGGACTTGATGGCATGGGGGTCCCGGTCGATCAGCAGGATCTCGTGGCCGCTCTCCAGCAGCTCGTTGGCGATCGAGCGCCCGACGTTGCCGGCCCCGCCGATGGCTACCCTCATCGCTCATTCTCCCTTCGGTGCCGCGCCGAGGATCGCCTCGACGTCGGCCAACCGGGCGTCGGCGACCGCGACGTACAGCAGGTCGCCGTCCTGGAACACCGTCGACCGCTTCGGCACGATGCCGGACCCGAGCCGAAAGAGGAACGGCACCCGGACGTCGGCGGTGGACTCGATCGCCTCGACGCTCCGCCCGACCCAGCCCCGGTTGACGTGCACCTCCATCAGCCGGACCGAGCCGGAGGGGTCTCGCCACTGAGGCTCCGAGCCCGCCGGCAGAAGCCGGCGGAGCACCTGGTCGGCGGTCCAGCGCACGGTCGCGACGGTGGGAATGCCCAACCGCTCGTACACCTCGGCCCGGCCCGGGTCATAGATCCTGGCCACCACGTTGTGCACGCCGAACGTCTCGCGCACCACCCGGGCGGAGAGGATGTTGGAGTTGTCGCCGCTGGACACCGCTGCGAAGCCTTCCGCGTCCCCGATCCCGGCCTCGATCAGCACCTCGCGGTCGAAGCCGACCCCCTTGACGGTCCGACCACCGAACTCCGGGCCGAGCCGTCGGAAGGAGTCCGGCATCACGTCGATGACGGCCACCGAGTGTCCGCGCTTCTCCAGGCTGCGGGCCAGGGTCGATCCGACCCGGCCACAGCCCATGATCACGATGTGCACTTTCCGGAGTCTAGTGTGACCTGAGTCTCCGGCCCGACCGGAGCCAGAAGGCCGCCGCGGCTGTACGCGGACCCTGGCGCCTGACGTATGCCTTACGCTTCGACCGTGGGTCTCTCAGACGCGGGCAAGCGCCTTCTTCTCGGGCGCAAGCTGCGCAGCACCCAGCTCGGCGAGACGCTCCTGCCGAAGCGGATCGCGCTACCCGTCTTCGCCTCGGACGCACTGTCATCGGTCTCGTATGCGCCGGACGAGATCCTGCTGACCCTGTCGCTGGCCGGCGTGGCCGCCTACAGCTACTCCTGGAAGATCGGCATCCTGGTCGCGATCGTGATGCTGGTCGTGGTCGCCTCTTATCGGCAGAACGTGCACGCCTACCCCTCCGGCGGTGGCGACTACGAGGTGGCGACCGTCAACCTGGGTCCGAACGCCGGGCTGACCGTGGCCAGCGCCCTGATGGTCGACTACATCCTCACCGTCGCCGTGTCCATCTCCTCCGGCGTCGCCAACGCCAAGTCCGCGCTGCCTTTCCTGAACGGGCACGAAACCCTGATCGCCGCATCGGCGGCGCTGATCCTGATGGCCCTCAACCTGCGCGGCGTCCGGGAGTCGGGCACCCTGTTCGCCGTCCCGACCTACTGCTTCATGGTCGGCATCCTGGCCATGGTGGGGTACGGCCTGTTCCGGATCTTCGTGCTCGGGGAGAATCTGCAGGCCCACAGCGCGCAGTACGGGATCGCTCCCGACCCGAAATACGCCTCGTTCACCGGAGTGGTCATGGTGGCCCTGCTGGCCCGTGCGTTCTCCTCCGGCTGTGCCGCGCTGACCGGAGTCGAGGCGATCTCCAACGGCGTGCCGGCCTTCAAGAAGCCGAAGAGCAAGAACGCGGCCACGACGCTGCTGCTGCTCGGCTCGATCGCGGTGACCATGCTGCTCGGCGTGATCGCCCTGGCCAACCTGACCGGGGTCAAGCTGATCGACTCGCCGTACTCGCACTACACCCTCAATGGGCAGCCGGTCGACGTGATCGAGGAGACCGCGATCGGTCAGCTGGCGGCGACGGTGTTCTCCAACTTCGCCGTCGGGTTCTACTTCGTGGTCTTCTCGACCATGATCATCCTGTTCCTGGCGGCGAACACGGCGTTCAACGGCTTCCCTGTGCTCGGCTCGATCCTCGCCAAGGACGGCTACCTGCCCCGCCAGCTGCACACCCGCGGCGATCGGCTCGCCTACAGCAACGGCATCGTCGTGCTGACCGCGCTGGCGATCGTCCTGATCGTCGCGTTCAAGGCGGACGTCACCTCCCTGATCCAGCTGTACGTCGTCGGTGTCTTCGTCTCGTTCACGGTCAGCCAGACCGGCATGCTGCGGCACTGGACCCGGCTGCTGAAGACCGAGACGAACCCCGCGGCGCGCGGCCGGATGATGCGCTCGCGGGTGATCAACGGGATCGGCCTGACGATGACCGGCACCGTGCTGATCATCGTGCTGATCTCGAAGTTCCTGCAGGGCGCGTATATCGCGATCATCGCGATGGCGGTGATCTTCGTGCTGATGAAGGGGATCCAGCGGCACTACCGGCGCGTGGCGGCCGACACCGCGCTGGAGGAGGGCCAGGACCGGATGCTGCCCAGCCGGGTGCGCGCCATCGTGCTGGTCAGCAAGCTACACAAGCCGACCCTCCGCGCGCTGGCGTTCGCCAAGGCATCCCGGCCGAGCACGCTGGAGGCGCTCACGGTCGCCGTCGACCCGGACGAGACCGACCAGCTGGTCGAGACCTGGGAGGAGGCCGGCATCCCGGTTCCGCTCAAGGTGGTCGCCTCGCCCTACCGGGAGGTCACCAACCCGATCCTGGAGTACGTCAGGAACATCCGCTCCGAGAGCCCGCGCGACGTGGTCACCGTCTACATCCCGGAGTACGTCGTCGGGCACTGGTGGGAGCAGATCCTGCACAACCAGAGCGCGCTGCGGATCAAGGGGCGCCTGCTGTTCACGCCGGGTGTGATGGTCACCTCCGTGCCCTATCTGCTGAAGTCGTCCAGCCGCGCCGAGCAGCGCTTGGAGCGGGATGATGCCGCCGCCACGGCCCGGCGCTCCTATCTGGGCCGCTGACCTTCGGCCGGCGGATCACCCGGTGCTGATCGAGGTCGAGGTCGGGCCGGTCGCCCACGGCGGCCACTTCGTCGCCCGGTACGAGGGGCGAGTGATCTTCGTCCGGCACGCATTGCCGGGGGAGCGGGTCCGGGTCGAGCTGACCGACACCGGCCACGACCGGTTCTGGCGCGGCGATGCCGTCGAGGTGCTGGCGCCCAGTCCGGACCGGGTCGCGACGCCGTGCCGGATCGCCGGGCCCGGCGGCTGCGGTGGGTGCGACTTCCAGCACGTCGACCTCGCCGCCCAGCGGCGGCTGAAGGCGGAGGTCCTGGCCGAGCAGCTGCGCCGGCTCGCCCGGCTCGACCCGGCGCAGATCGAGTGGGACGGCACGGTCGAGGAGGTGCCGGGCCCACCGGATGCGCGCGAACGGGCTGGGCTGGCGGACCCGGATGCGCTATCAGGTGGACGTGGGCGGGCGCGCGGCGATGCGGGTGCACCGCTCGCACGACCTCGTCCCGCTACCTCCGGACGGCTGCCTGATCGCTCACGCCTCGACGCCGGCTGTGGCCGGCGAGACCTGGCCCGCGGGCGCGGAGCTGGTCGCGGTCGCCGCCGACGACGGACCCGCGCTGCTGGTCGACGGAGAACCGCGGATCGGTGGGGCGACGGTTCACGAGCGCGCCGCCGGGCGAAGCTGGGAGGTCGCGGCCGACGGTTTCTGGCAGGTGCATCCGGCTGCGGCGGACGCGCTGGTCGCCGCCGTGCTGGAGGGTCTGCGACCTGAGCCGGGGGAGCGTGCCTTCGATCTCTACAGCGGGGTCGGCCTGTTCGCCGGTGCTCTGGCCGACACCGGCTGCCGGGTCTGGGCCGTCGAGTCTGCGCCGTCGGCCATCGACGCCGCTCGGCGCAATCTCGCCGGCGTCCGTGTTCATCCGCGCTTCCTGCTCGGGTCGGTGGACGACCGGCTGTCGACCATGTCGGACCGGGTCGACCTGGTGGTGCTCGACCCGCCGCGGATCGGTGCCGGCAAGGCGGTGATCACGGAGCTCCTCCGCCGCCGTCCGCGCGCGGTCGCGTACGTCGCCTGCGATCCGGCCGCCCTCGCTCGAGATCTCGGCACCGCGCTGGGTCTGGGCTACCGGCTGGCAAGCCTGCGGGCGTACGACCTGTTCCCGATGACCCACCACCTGGAGGCGGTGGCCGTGCTCGAGCCCGCAGGCTGAGCTCGGCGCACCACCTCCGGCGGACCGCCGCCTAACCCGCCAGGACCACCTGGGGCGACACCGCGTCGTCGGGGTACAGCTGCGCACCCGGCTCGGTGCCGGGCGTGAACTCCTCGATCCACCCGTTGGCGTGGACCCGGACGAAGGCCTTCAGCTCGACGTCGTCCCCGGTTGGGTCGACCTGGAGCGAGGACCGGCTGACCGTACGGGTGTCCTTGATGCCGGTGAGTTTCTGCGTACCCGTCCCGACTGTCACGCCGAGCACGGTCCGGCCCGGATAGAAGTCGAGGATCTGATCACCCGGTGTGTCGCCACCGTCGAAGTCGTGGATGGTGACGTGGGTGTCGTAGCTGAGTCCGAGGGCGACGAGCTGGCGCTCGAACGTGCTGAGCTCGACGTCGTACTCCACCTTGATCTTGACCTGATCGGCGCCGCCGCTGGAGACGGTGGTCAGGGTGAGGACGACATTGCTGACGGTGGGCATCTGGTGCCTCCTTCTGTGCTGCCGGGCCGTCCGGCCCGGACATCTGCGAGCCGCTGGCTGCGCCTCGACCGGCCGTGCTGGCCGATGCGCACCACCATCGGAGCTGCACATCAGTACGGCGTCAGAACGGCTGTCCGTCTCGACGGCCGCCCGCTGCCGGTCCGCGCGCGCGGTATCAGTGGCCACGGCCGGTTCCTCCTGGACCCCGTGAGTGCAGCGCAGCGGCGCCCGTCAGTCCGGCGCTCCATGACCACTGAGGCTGCCTGGCGGCTGCTGGTCACCGCCGGACCCGGCTACGGCAAGTCGGCCCTGCTGGCGGAGCTCCGGCCCGAGGGTGGGGTCGTGATCTCGGCAGCCGACCTGGTCGCGGAGCCGACGATCGCGCACCCGGCCTGGATCGGCGTCGACGACTTCGACGCCATCTCGCCGCGGGACCAGGACGTGCTGCTCCGCAGGCTCGACGGGTGGCCCGGCACGCGGCAGGTGATCGCCGCGGGGTCGCCGATCGGACCGGTGCCGGTGAGCCGGAATCCCTTCGTCGACAGGGATGCGACCGACCTCGCGCTGACCCCGTACGCGATCGCGCGGCTGCTCGCCGACGAGAACGGACCAGCCGGCCGGGCGCCAGTGAGGGTTGGCTTACCATCCCGAGCCGGATCGGTGGCACTAGGGTCGGAAACACGCCGGGGCGGGCTCGTCGACTCGTGATATCTTGACGTCAAGATACTTTGCCTGGACGACCCGGAGGAGAGCTCCATGAGTGTGAACAGCTTCGATGCCAAGGCCACGCTGCAGGTCGGGGACGCCTCGTACGAGATCTTCCGGCTCGACGCCGTCGAGGGTCACGACGACCTGCCGTACAGCCTGAAGATCTTGCTGGAGAACCTGCTGCGGACCGAGGACGGGGCGAACATCACCGCCGACGACATCCGCGCGCTCGCCGGCTGGGACCCGACATCCGAGCCCAGCAAGGAGATCCAGTTCACCCCGGCCCGGGTGATCATGCAGGACTTCACCGGCGTGCCGTGCGTCGTCGATCTGGCCACCATGCGCGAGGCGATGGCCGAGATGGGCGGCGACGCGAACAAGATCAACCCGCTCGCGCCGGCCGAGATGGTGATCGACCACTCAGTGATCGCCGACGTGTTCGGCACGGCGGACGCGTTCGTCCGCAACGTCGAGATCGAGTACGGCCGCAACCGCGAGCGCTACCAGTTCCTCCGCTGGGGCCAGACGGCGTTCGACGACTTCAAGGTCGTCCCACCCGGCACCGGCATCGTGCACCAGGTGAACATCGAGCACCTGGCAAGGGTGATCTTCTCGCGCGACGTGGACGGCGAGACTCTCGCCTACCCGGACACCTGTGTCGGCACGGATTCGCACACCACGATGGTCAACGGGCTCGGCGTCGTCGGCTGGGGCGTCGGCGGCATCGAGGCCGAGGCGGCCATGCTGGGCCAGCCGGTCTCGATGCTCATCCCGCGGGTGGTCGGCTTCAAGCTGTCCGGTGGGCTGCCCGAGGGCGCGACGGCGACCGACCTCGTGCTGACCATCACCGAGATGCTCCGCCAGCACAAGGTGGTCGGCAAGTTCGTCGAGTTCTACGGCCCCGGCGTGTCCCAGGTGCCGCTGGCCAACCGGGCCACGATCGGCAACATGAGCCCCGAGTACGGCTCGACCATCGCGGTCTTCCCGATCGACTCCAAGACCAGCGACTACCTCCGGCTCACCGGCCGCTCCGAGGAGCAGATCGCCCTGGTCGAGGCGTACGCCAAGGAGCAGGGGCTCTGGCACGACGACGATCGCGAGCCGCGTTACTCCGAGTACCTCGAGCTCGACCTCGCGACCGTGGTGCCGAGCATCGCGGGTCCGAAGCGGCCGCAGGACCGGGTAATCCTGGCCCACGCCAAGCAGGGCTTCCGCGAGGCGCTCCGCGACTACGTCAGCGCCGAGGAGTTGGACGGCTACGACGAGTCCGTGGACGAGAGCTTCCCCGCCTCGGACTCGCCGACCAGCAACGGCGGCACCTCCGGCGTGCCGCACGAGTACGGCGAGGGCGTACCGGCCGACATCGCCCGGCCGACCAAGAAGACCAAGATCATCCTGGACGGCGCCGAGACCGAGATCGATCACGGGGCGGTCACCATCGCGGCGATCACCTCGTGCACGAACACCTCCAACCCGAGCGTGATGATCGGCGCCGCCCTGGTGGCGAAGAAGGCGGTGGAGCGAGGGCTGACCCGGAAGCCGTGGGTGAAGACGACGCTGGCGCCCGGATCGAAGGTGGTCAGCGACTACTACGACCGGTCCGGCCTGACGCCGTACCTGGACAAGCTCGGCTTCAACCTCGTCGGCTACGGCTGCACGACCTGCATCGGCAACTCCGGCCCGCTCATCCCCGAGGTCAGTCAGGCGGTTCAGGACAATGATCTTGCCGTGGTCTCGGTGCTGTCGGGCAACCGGAACTTCGAGGGCAGGATCAATCCTGACGTGAAGATGAACTATCTCGCATCGCCGCCGCTCGTGGTCGCGTACGCCCTCGCGGGCAGCATGGACATCGACATCACGACCGAGCCGCTCGGCACGGACGAGGCCGGCGAACCCGTTTATCTGAAGGACATCTGGCCGACCGAGGCGGAGATCGACGAGATCGTCGCGACCTCGATCGGGGCCGAGATGTTCACCGACTCCTACGCCGACGTGTTCGCCGGCGACCAGCAGTGGCAGACCCTGCCGACGCCGGAGGGCGACACGTTCGCCTGGGACCCGGACTCGACGTACGTCCGCAAGCCCCCGTATTTCGAAGGGATGCCGGCGGAGCCGACACCGGTGACCGACATCTCCGGCGCCCGGGTGCTGCTGAAGCTCGGCGACTCGATCACCACCGACCACATCTCGCCGGCCGGTTCGATCAAGGCCGATGCACCCGCCGGGAAATACCTGACCGAGCACGGTGTCGAGCGCAAGGACTTCAACTCCTACGGCTCGCGACGTGGCAACCACGAGGTGATGATCCGCGGCACCTTCGCGAACATTCGGCTGCGCAACCAGCTCGCGCCGGGCACGGAGGGCGGTTTCACCCGGGACTTCACGGCTGCGGACAGCCCGGTCACCACGGTGTACGAGGCGTCGGAGAACTACATCGCCGCGGGAACTCCGCTGGTCGTGTTGTCCGGCAAGGAGTACGGCTCGGGATCGTCCCGCGACTGGGCCGCCAAGGGCACCGCGCTGCTGGGCGTGAAGGCCGTCATCGCCGAGAGCTACGAGCGGATCCACCGGTCCAACCTGATCGGGATGGGTGTGCTTCCGCTGCAGTATCCGGAGGGTCAGAACGCCGACTCGCTGGGGCTGACCGGCGAGGAGACCTTCGAGTTCACCGGGATCACCGAGCTGAACTCCGGGACGACACCCAAGACGGTGAAGGTGAGCGCCGGAGATGTCTCGTTCGACGCTGTGGTCCGAATCGACACCCCCGGTGAGGCCGACTACTACCGCAACGGCGGCATCATGCAGTACGTCCTCCGTTCGCTGCTCAGATAGGCCGGCGCCGGCCTGTCCGAGTCAGTTCGTGGGATCCAACCGGTCGAGCATCAGCTCGAAGTGGGCCGTGTAGTCGGTGACGCCGCGGTATAGATGGCCGAACAACTCGAGGCTGATCGCCCCGATCAGGCCGCTCCACGCCTCGAGTCCACGGATGCAGGCTTCGTCGGACAGGTCGAGCCCCGAGCCCTCCCGAATGCCGGCGTAGATCTCGGAGGGGTGCGGCTGCTCCGACGGGTCTGGATCGCTGTCACGCATCAGCACGATCAGCAGACCGGTCACCCGCACCGCGGGCGCGACCGTCGTGGCGGGGGCCTGATAGCCGGGCACGGGCGAGCCGTAGAGGAACGCGTACTCGTGCGGCGCCGCCAGCGCCCAATCGCGGAGCGTCCTACTCACGGTGAACCAGCGCGCCCGCACATCATCCCGCTCGAGAGCGGCGTCCGCGGCCTCCAGCCGGTCGGCCAGCTCGCCGTAGATGATCACGAGCAGCTCGGTCAGCAGCTCGTCGCGGCTGGGGAAGTAGCGGTACACCGCGGACGAGGCCATGCCGAGGTCCCGGGCCACCGCCCGGACGGACAGGGCGGCCGGTCCGATCTCGGCCAGCTGGCGACGGGCGCTGGCCACGATGGCACCGGTCAGCTCACGACGAGCGATGGCCCGGGCGGTCATCGGCGCTGAGTTCGTCATGTCGGCAGTCTGGCACATATTCGAGATCAGTGACAAGAAAAGAGAGCACTGCTCTTGACTTGGCGGTCAGGGGGGTGGAGTCTGGAGAACAGAGAGCACCGCTCACAAATTGGAACAGGAGACTCGACATGAGCAACGCGTACGTGATCGTCGGAGCAGGACCGGTCGGCCGGCACACCGCAGAGGTCCTGCGGGACAGGGGAGAGGACGTCAAGGTTGTCACCCGGTCGGGGCGGATCCGGATCGACGGCGTCGAGTCGATCGCTTCCGACGCGTCCGATCCGACCGCGCTGACCGCGGCTGCGAACGGCGCCACGGCGCTGTTCAACTGCGCGAACCCGACCGACTACACGACCTGGGAGCAGGTCTGGCCGCCGCTGGCGGAGAGTCTTCTGACGGCGGCCGAGCGGACCGGGGCGGCGCTGGTGACGGCGTCCTGCCTCTACCCGTACGGCCCGACGAACGCACCGATGGTCGAGGGCCAGGCAGATGCGGCGACCGATCACAAGGGACGGCTCCGGGCCGCCATGTGGGCCGAGGCCAAGGCGCGACACGAGGCCGGCCGGATCCACGCCGTCGAGGTCCGCGGGGCCGACTACGTCGGTGCCGGAGTGGGCGCCAACGGACACGTCACGCGTCACCTGGCCACCGCCACCGCCGGGAAGGGCGCCTGGGTGATCGGCAAGGCGGACCTGCCGCACACCTGGACCGACGTCCTCGACATGGCCCGGACCCTGGCGTCCGTCGCCGACCGGCCCGAGACCTGGGGGCAGGTCTGGCACGCTCCGAGCAACGAGCCGCGCGGTCAGCGGCAGGCCTTGACCGACGTCCTGACCGCCGGCGGCTACGACCCGGTGCCGGTGCGCGCGATCCCGATGGTCGCCCTGCGTGGTCTGGCCCTGGTGAATCCGCTGATGCGCGAGATCGCCGAGCTGTCATACATGTGGACTCGTCCCTACGTCCTCGACTCGACCAGGACCCAGCAGGTCCTCGGCCTCGCGCCGACTCCCTGGGACGAGGTCTGCCGGCGCACCGTCGAGGGCAACCCGGCAGCCGTCGCGACCCCCACCGCCTGACCACCGAAACCCCGACTTGTCAGAATCTCAGCTGGCTATAAGCAGCTGAGATTCTGACAACTCTGGCGCGACGGCGAAGGTCGGCTCGGGCGATACGGTCGTGCTGTGCGTGTTCGTACCGGTGTCGACGACGGAATCTCGGAGGGACGATGACCGTGCTGGCGGAGTTGCTGGAGATGATCACCGGCGGAGCGGTGGAGGTGATCGACCTGACCGCACCGCTGTCGCCGGAGACCCCCGTGCTGCGGCTGCCGCCGCCGTTCGCGAACACGATCCACCTCAGCCTCGAAGAGGTCAGCAACTTCAATGACGCCGGCCCGATGTGGCGCTGGCACAACATCCACACGGGTGAGCACACGGGCACCCATCTCGACGCGCCGGTGCACTGGGCGACCGGTCGAGCCGGGCTCAGCGTCGACGCCATTCCGCCGACCCGGCTGATCGGACCCGCTGTGGTGGTCGACATCTCCGACAATGTCGAGGACGATCCGGACTTCCTGCTGGAGCCGGATCACCTGCTGGGCTGGGAAGCCGCCAACGGGCCGATACCCGCCGGCGCGTGGCTGCTCCTGCGCTCCGGCTGGAGCTCGCGATCCGATGACGAAGCGGCGTTCCTCAACGCCGACGAGAACGGCCCGCACACGCCGGGTCCGTCGGCTGATACGGCCCGTTGGCTGGCGAACGAACGTGGGATCACCGGTCTCGGTGTGGAGACGGTGGGTATCGACGCCGGCAGCGCCGGTGGAATGGAGCCGGCGTTCCCGGCCCACCACTTCCTGCTCGGCGCAGGGAAGTTCGGACTGACCCAGCTACAGAATCTGGACCGGCTGCCGGCCACGGGCGGCGTGCTCGTGGTCAGCCCGCTGCCGATCGTCGGCGGCACCGGCAGCCCGGCGCGGGTATTCGCACTCGTCGAGCGATGAAGGTCCGTGAGCTTGTCGGTCGGACCCTGGGCCGGCTCGGCATCGGTCATGCGTTCGGTGTCGTCGGCAGCGGCAATCTGGCGATGACGAACGCTCTGCGGACAGCCGGTGTGCCGTACGTCGCCACCCGGCACGAGGCGGGTGCGGCGACGATGGCCGACGCGTACGCCCGGACCAGCGGAACGGTCGGCCTGGTATCTGTGCACCAGGGGCCGGGACTGACCAACGCACTGACCGGGATCGCCGAGGCAGCGAAGAGCCGGACCCCGCTGATCGTGCTCGCCGCGGATACCGCCGGAGCTGCCGTCCGCTCGAACTTCAAGATCGATCAGGACGCCCTGGCGCGTTCTGTCGGAGCCGTCGCCGAACGGGTGTATTCCGCCGACAGCGCCGCGGCCGACGTCACCCGGGCCTGGCGGACCGCCCGGAACGGACGACGCACGGTCGTACTCAGCGTGCCGCTCGACGTCCAGGCGGCCGAGGCCGGGTTGGCCCGGATCGAGCCGCTGCCGCCGACCATTCCGGTCCGGCCCGGGAAGTACGCCACGCGCCAGCTGGCCGACCTGCTGAACGCCGCGCAACGACCGGTGTTCATCGCCGGCCGCGGCGCGGTCGCCCATCGCAAGTCACTTCGTGATCTTGCTCTCCGATCGGGCGCCCTGCTGGCGACCTCGGCGGTGGCCAAGGGCGCGTTCGCCGGCGATCCGTTCGACCTCGGGATCTCCGGCGGCTTCGCCACACCGCTCGCCGCGGAGCTGATCACCGGCGCCGACCTGATCATCGCCTGGGGCTGCAGTCTGACGATGTGGACCACTCGGCACGGCCGGCTGATCGGTGAGAACACGACTGTCGCCCAGGTGGACGACGACGAGGCTGCACTGGGTGCGAACCGGCCGATCGGGCTCGGGGTGCACGGCGACGTCGGTGAGACCGCCCGGGCCCTCGAGCATCTGGTTCTGCTCCGCGATCCCGAGACCCGCTACCGCACCCGGGCGATCGGCGAGCGGATCGTGGCCGAGGGCCGCTGGGCCGAGGTCGAGACCGACGACCTCTCCACCGGAGAGACGATCGATCCGCGGCTGCTCAGCGCCGAGCTGGAGCGCCGGCTTCCGGCGGAGCGCGTCATCGCCGTCGACTCCGGCAATTTCATGGGCTATCCGGCCGGCTATCTGTCGGTGCCTGATCCGGCTGGCTTCTGTTTCACCCAGAGCTTCCAATCGATCGGTCTCGGACTGGCCACCGGGATCGGGGCCGCACTGGCCAGCCCGGGGCGGCTACCGGTGGTGGCCACCGGCGACGGCGGGTTCTGGATGGCGATCGCGGAGCTGGAGACCGCCGTCCGGCTCGCGCTTCCGCTGGTGGTCGTCGTGTACGACGATCATGCCTACGGTGCGGAGGTCCACCACTTCACCGACGGCGAGGACCTGTCGACGGTGATCTTCCCGGACCGTGATGTCGCGGCGGCGGCTCGCGGGTTCGGCGCCGACGCGATGACGGTCCGGACCCGCGACGATCTCGATCAGCTGGATGTCTGGCTGGCCGTGCGTCATGACCGTCCGCTGGTGATCGACGCCAAGATCAGCAGCGACGGCGGTTCCTGGTGGTTGGCGGAGGCGTTCCGGGGTCACTGAATCCCTGAGGTTCGCATCCCGATCTCGCGGGCCGCCCGGAGATGCTCGTCGGTGCCGACCAGGAGCTCGACCACCTCCTCGTCGGCGAGCGGTCGGCCGACGACACCGCGGACCCATTTCATGATCAGAATGCGACGGACGCTCTCCTCGATCCGGTCCACGGCAAGCCGCCCGGACCGGACGGCGGTCAGCACAGCCTCGATCTGATGCACCGGCTCTGGTGGATCGAGCAGCACGTCGGCGCCGGCCTCGATCGCCCGGACAGGCACCTCGGTGTCGTCGTACCGCGTCCGGACGCCGGTCATCCGCAACGAGTCTGTGACGATCACGCCTTCGAACCCGAGTTCGGTACGGAGCAGCCCGGTCAGCACCGCCCGGCTCAACGTGCACGGATCACCCGAAGGCTCCAGCGCCGGGAAGGCAAGGTGGGCGGTCATGATCGCGTCCACCCCGGCGGCGATCGCCGCTCGGAACGGTGGCGCGTCGATCCGCTCCCACTCCTGGCGGGAATGAGTCACGACCGGCAGCGCGTAATGGGAGTCCTCGCCGGTGTCACCGTGGCCCGGGAAGTGTTTCGCGACCGCAGAGACGCCGGCCGACTGCAGGCCGCGCACGCCGGCCACCACGTGTTCGGCGACCCTCGCCGGATCGGATCCGAATGAACGTACGCCGATCACCGGGTTCGCCGGATTCACGTTCACGTCCGCGACCGGCGCGTAGTCGGTGTTGATGCCCATGGCCCGCAGCTCGGCCCCGGTGATCCCGTACGCCCGTCCGGTCAGCGCAGGATCGCCCGTGCCGCCGAGCTCGGCCGCCTCGGGGAACACCGCGGCCGGCGCGCCGATCCGACCGCCGGCTCCGGTCTCCTGGTCGGTCGCGATCGTCAGCGGGACCGGGTTGCCGGCGCCGGCGATGGCCCCTTGCAGGCCGTTGCCCAGGGCTGCGAGCTGCGCGGGGTCGTGGACATTGTCGCTCCAGACGAAGTACAGCACGCCACCCAGCTGCCAGCGGGCGACGGCTTCGGCGGGGGTCGGCACGCCGAACCGGGCTACATTGTCGGCAGACGATACGTCGGCGGTGGCGCCGGTGACGTACGCCACGAATAACTGGCCGACCTTCTGCTCGAGCGTCATGGCCGCCAGGGTCGCGTCGATCCATCGGTCTCGGGCAGTCACGAGGCAACAGTCTGCCCGGGCGACCTACTACGAGGAGGCGCGGGCCGCCGCGTAGCGTGGCGCTCATGCGCTTCGGAATCTTCGTCCCGCAAGGATGGCGGCACGATCTGGTCGGTATCGATCCCGCTGAGCAATGGGCGGTGATGCGCGGCCTCGCGCAAGCCGCCGACGCCGGACCGTGGGAGTCGATCTGGGTCTACGACCACTTCCACACCGTCCCGGTGCCGAGCGAGCAGGCGACGCACGAGGCGTGGACGCTGATGGCTGCGTTCGCCGCCTCCACCGAGCGGGTCCGGCTCGGTCAGATGTGCACCTGCATGAGCTACCGCAACCCGGCCTACCTGGCGAAGGTCGCCTCGACCATCGACATCGTCTCCGGTGGCCGGGTCGAGATGGGCATCGGCGGCGGCTGGTACGAGGACGAGTGGCGCGCCTACGGTTACGGGTTCCCGGCGGCCAAGGAACGGCTCGGCCGGTTGCGCGAGGGCGTCGAGATCATGCGGCAGGCCTGGACCACCGGCTCGGCCACGCTGGACGGCACGTACTACTCCACCGATGGCGCCCGGGTCTGGCCGAAACCCCTACAGGACAACGGGATCCCGCTGTGGATTGCCGGCGGTGGCGAGAAGGTGACGCTGCGGATCGCGGCCCGCTACGCCCAGTACACGAACTTCGGTGCCGATCCCGAGACATTCAGCCGCAAGAGCGAGCTGCTGCGGGGGCACTGCGCGGACGTCGGCACGGACTTCGATGCCATCGTGCGGTCGTCGAACTTCAACACGATCATCGCCGAGACCGAGGCCGAGGTGCAGCAACGGATCGACGCGGTCGAGGCCCGGGTCGCGCCGTACCTCGGACCGGAGAAGACCGCCCAGTTCATCGGCGAGTACCGGAGCGGCAACGGAGCGGTCGGCACACCCGAGCAGATCGTCGAGAAGCTCCGCGGGGTCGGCGAACTCGGCCTGGGCTACGCCATCCACTACTTCCCCGAGGCCGCGTACGACCGATCGGGCATCGAGCTGTTCGAGCGCGAGGTGGTCCCGGCCCTGTCGTGACTCAGAACGCGACGCGGATGATCTTGTCGTCGCGCGCGCGGGGTGTCGTCCGCCCGTCGGTATTGCTGGTGGTCATCCACAACGAGCCGTCGGGAGCCAGCACCACGTTGCGGATCCGGCCACGATCACCGGCGAAGTGACTCGCCGACGACCCTGCATGCGTTCCGTTCAGCGGCACACTGACGAGGCACTTTCCTTGCAGCGCACCGATGAAGGCAGTCGACCGGGTGATCGCCAGCCCGGCGGGTGAGCAGCTGCTGGTCGGGGACCAGGCCGACCGTGGGCTCACGAACCTCAGTCGGCGAGCAGGGCGCGGGCCGTCTCCACGTCGGTCAGCAGGACATTCACCCAGCCGCCGCACAGTGCGGCCCGGATCGCGGCGTGCTTGCGTGCGCCACCGGCCAGCCCGACCCGGCGGGGGATCGCCCGGTAGTCGTCCGGGCTGATGCCGACCACCCGGTCGTCGAGATCACCCCGGACCAGTGCGCCGCCGGCGTCGAAGAATCGGTGGCAGACGTCGCCGACCGCACCGAGCGCGAGCAGAGCGGACTCGTCGTCCGGAGCGACCGCGTTGCCACTCTGCCGGAGCAGCGGTGAGGGGTGCAGACTGCCGATGCCGACGAGGGCCATGGTGAGTTCGGACCACTCCTCGGTCACCGCGTCCATCGTGGAGTCCTGGAGCAGCCCGCGACGCATCGTCGCCGTACCCACCAGGCCGGGCGCCGGAACGAATCGTGGCCGGGCGCCGATCCGGGTCGCCAACTCGTCGAGCAGCCGGTTGGCCTGCACCTGGACGGAGGAGTTGCCCACCCCGCCGAGCAGCTGGATCACGCTCTCCGCGCCCGATGTGCGCAGCGGCCGGAGCCGGTCGACGACCGCGAGCAGCGTCTGGCTCCAGGGCGAGATACCGATCCGTTCGCCGCCGGTGAGGGTGTTCTCCAGATAGCCGGCCCCGGCCGAGCCGAGCCCGGCGATGATCTCCGCCTCCTCGCCGACGACATCGACGACCATCGCCTCGAGCAGCCCGAATCGTTGTTCCAGCTGAGATTCCAACGCGGTGTGCAGGCCGGGGGAGACCACCACGATGGTCTTGACGATGCCGACCTCGGCGGCTCGTTTCAACAGCCGGGAGACCTTGGCCTGCGAGACGTGCAGCGCATCGGCGATCTCGGTCTGCCGGATGCCCTGCTCGTGGTACATGTGGGCGACCTTGGTCATCAACCGGATCTGCGGATCGCCGGCCGTCCGGCCGTAGCCCACCGGTTGCGCGACCATGATCGCTGTCGACACCTCCTCCGCGCCCGGTTCCGATCAGATCCGATCGGCGGCGCGCCGGGCGGCGTCGAGGTTCATTCTCCATTGCCGACGGCGTTCGTCCCGGAGATCCGCCGCGATCGCCGGCGCGTACGTCCGGGTCGGCGCCCCCTGCTGCCAGCGAGCACCCGCCCCGAGAGCCCGCCAGGCCAGCTTTGCGGCCCCCAGTGCGGACACCTCCGGCACGTCCGCGACCTCGACCGTGATCCCGAGCAGGTCCGCCTGGGTCTGCATCAGCAGGCCGGACCGGGTGGCGCCGCCGTCCGCGCGAAGCACCTCCACCGGCGTACCGTCGGCGACGATCACCTCGACCACGTCGCAGATCTGGTGGGCGACCGCGTCGACCGCGGCGCGCGCGACGTGGGCCCTTGTGGTCGCCTGACTGAGGCCGGTCAGTCCGGCCCGGACCGAGCGGTCCCAGTGCGGGGCTCCCAGCCCGGTGAACGCCGGCAGCAGCTGGACCCCGGCGGCGTCCGGCACGGTCGCCGCGAGGGCGACCAGGTCCCCGACCCCGCCCAGCCCGAGGAGGTCGGCGGTCCAGGCCAGCGCCGCACCGGAGGAGAGGATGTTGCCCTCGCGGGCGTACGTCGGAATGTCCGTCAGCCAGCCCAGAGTCAGCGGAACCGTGGAACTGCCGGGCCGATAGCCGGCCACGGGGGTCATCACCGACGTGCCGGTGCCATAGGTGGCCTTGACCAGGCCAGGGGTCTCACCGCCCTGGCCGAACAGGGCGGCGTGGGAGTCGGCCAGCACCGCGGTCACGGGGGTGCCGTCCACCACGCCGGGCACGCCGAGCGTCTCACCCAACCTTGCGTCGGACCGGTGGACCACGGGCAGCACCGAGATCGGCACCCCGAAGGTCGCGGCCAGTTCCGCGGACCAGTCGAGCTCGCGCACGTCGTAGAGCAGGGTGCGCGACGCGTTGCCTGCGTCCGTCGCATGCACCCGGCCACCGGTCAGCCGCCAGACCAGCCAGGCGTCGACGGTCCCGGCGCAGACGTCGTCGAGCGGTACATCCGGCGGCCGATGGTCGAGCAGCCGGCGCAGCTTCGGTGCGGAGAACATCGGGTCGACGCGGAGTCCGGTGCGATCGGCAACCGTTCGCCCGACCGCCGGGTCGCCGGCCAGCAGGTCAGCGCACCAGTCGACGGTCCGCTGATCCTGCCAGCCCAGCACGGGTCCCAGCGGCTCGCCACTGCTCCGCCGCCAGATCAGTACCGACTCGCGCTGGGTGGAGAGTGCGATCCCGGACAGCTCGATGCCCGGGGCGGCCGAGACGGCCTTGCCGATCGCCGTCAGCACACTGGCCCAGAGCTGGTCAGGATCCTGCTCGACCCAGCCGGGGCGCGGATGGTCGACCGGAACCCGAGCCGATCCGATCGCCGAGATGCCTCCGTCTGCGCGGACCAGCACCGCCTTGGAGTTCGTGGTGCCCTGGTCGATCGCCAGAACGGTCCGTGTTGTGCCCACCGCACTTCCTCTCGCGCTGCTCTGCGACATCCCACCATTTCGGCCGAGATTCCGCTCTTGCGATGTCCTCGATTCGCATGATAGATTATGCGTGACTGAATGAATATGCAATCACGGAGCGAACGGGCTGCAACCGCACAGACCGAGAACGGAGCAATGATCATGACTGACCTACCGGTCTTCGGCGCAGGCATCTGGCACTTCGCGACCTACGTCGACCGCTACGCGACCGAGGGCTACGGCGACCCGGTCGGCCTGATCGAACAGATCGACAAGGCCGGTGCGGTCGGAGACCTCTCCGTGGTGGACCTGAACTGGCCGTTCGCCGGGTTCGACGGCACGCTCGACGACGTCAGGGCCGCACTGGCCCGGAACAACCTGCGGGCCGTGGCGATCACCCCGGAGATCTACAACAAGGACTACATCAAGGGGTCGATCACCAATCCCGACCCGACCGTCCGCGCCAAGGCACTCACCCTACTGAACGAGGCCGCCGAGCTGGCGACGGAGCTGGGTTGTGACTACCTGAAACTGTGGTTCGGCCAGGACGGCTGGGACTACCCGTTTCAGGTGAACTACCACGACGCCTGGCAGCTGGCCTGCGACAACCTGCGCGAACTGTGCAGCGCCCATCCGGACCTGAAGTTCGTGATCGAGTACAAGCCACGCGAGCCGCGCAACAAGATCATCTTCCCCAACGCGGCCCGCACCCTGCTGGCCATCCAGAAGGTCGATTGCGACAACCTCGGCATCCTGCTCGACTTCGGTCATTCGCTGTACGGATTGGAGACCCCGGCCGATGCCGCCCAGCTCTGCATCGATCACGGCAAGTTGTTCGCGATCGACGTGAACGACAACTTCCGCGGCTGGGACGACGACATGGTGGTCGGCTCGGTGCACCTGATCGAGACGTTCGAGTTCTTCCACACGCTGCGGAGGAACAACTGGGATGGTGTCTGGCAGCTCGATCAGTTCCCGTTCCGGGAGGACAGCGTGCAGGCCGCGAAACAGGCGATCACGTTCCTCAAGGCGATCCACCGTGCGCTGGACGCGCTGGACGAGGACGCCCTCGCCGAGGCCCAGGCGAATCACGACGCGCTCGCCGCGCAGCGGCTCGTGCAGAAGGTGCTGCTCAGCTCGATGGCCGAGGCGTCCGCATGAATGCGCCGGCGGGCGCGACGAGCGCCAGCGAAGACCGACCAGCGGGGGGCGTGGGGGGTCGTCCACCCACACTGACACTGGAGCACGCCACCCTGCCGGTGCTCGGCCGGCTGTCGCCGTACGCCTCGCGAGACGAGCAGGTCGCCCACATCGCCGAGGCCGCCCGGCAGATCCGGATCCAGGACCTGACTCTGGTGCATCATGCGGGCGCCGGGCACATCGGCGGCGACTTCTCCGCGATCGACATCCTGGCCACGTTGTACGGGGCGGTGCTGAACGTCACCCCGGAGACCGTGGACGATCCCGACCGGGACCGGTTCTTCCTCTCCAAGGGCCACGTGGCCGGTGCGCTCTACACCACGCTGGCCGCCTTCGGCTTCCTCCCGGTCGAGGAACTGGCCACGTTCCTGAAGCCGTTGTCCAGGCTGAACGGGCACCCGAACCGCAACTACGTCCCCGGGGTCGAAGCAAACACCGGGCCGCTCGGCCACGGGCTGCCGATCGCGGTCGGGCACGCGCTGTCGGCGAAACTGGACGTGTCCCGGCGGCGGACGTACGTGCTGGTCGGGGACGGCGAGCTGCAGGAGGGCAGCAACTGGGAGGCGATGATGGCGGCCTCGCAGTACGAGCTGGACTCACTTACGGTGATCGTCGACCGGAACCGGTTGCAGCAGGGCGCCACGACCCGGGAGACCAACGATCTTGACCCGCTCGACGCGAAGGCCGCCGCCTTCGGCTTCGCGGTGGTGGAGGTGAACGGTCATGATCACGGCGAGCTGCTGGACGTGTTGTCCGCGGTGCCGTTCCGACCGGGCAAGCCGACCTTCGTGATCGCCCATACCCACAAGGGACATCCGATCTCGTTCATGAGCAACAACGTGGCCTGGCACCACAAGGTGCCGAGCCGCGACCAGTACGCCCAGGCACTCGACGAATTGGCACTCGCGGAACTGCAGGGGACCGACCATGGCTGAAACCCTGACCGAGACGACATCGGTCGCGGACCGACCTCGCTTCGACTGCCGGGACGCGTACGTCGCTACCCTGGCCGAGCTGGCTGCGCACGACCAGCGGATCGTCGGGGTGGTGAACGACTCGGTCGGCTCGTCCAAGCTGGACGCGTTCAAGAAGGCGTTCCCGGACCGGTTGATCAATGTCGGGATCGCCGAGCAGGACATGGTCGGGGTGGCGGCCGGCCTGGCCGCCGGCGGCCGGATCCCGTTCGTCTCCGCGGCATCCTGCTTCCTCACTGCCCGCGCGCTGGAGCAGATCAAGGCCGATGTCGCCTACAGCAACCGCAACGTGAAGCTGTGCGGGATGAGCCCGGGGATGGCGTACGGCGAGCTGGGCCCGACCCACCACTCGATCGAGGACATCGCCTGGCTGCGGGCGATCGACAAGATCACCATCGTGGTGCCGGCCGATCCGGTCGAGACCGCGGCCGCAATGCGCTGGGCGGCCGAGACCGAGGGACCGGTCTTCATCCGGGTCAGCCGGATGGCCGTACCGCAGGTGAACCCGGACGACTACACCTTTGTCCCCGGCCGGTCCCGCACGCTGGCGGAGGGCGACGACGTGACGATCATCAGCAACGGGACCGTGCTCTGGCGCAGCCTGGTCGCCTCGGAGATCCTCGCCAGGGAAGGGATCTCGGCCCGGGTGATCTCGATGCCGACCGTCAAACCGCTGGATACCGACGCGGTGATTGCCGCGGCTCGCGAAACCCGGGGGATCGTCACCGCCGAGGAGGCCACGAGCGTCGGGAGTCTGGGCGGCGCCGTCGCCGAGACGGTGGTCCAGGCGCATCCCACGCGGATGAAGATCCTCGGTGTGCCCGAGTTCGCGCCGACCGGCTCCGCCGGTTTCCTGCTCGACCGGTACGGGATGTCACCCGAAGGAATCGCGGACGCCGCTCGAGGACTGGCGGCATCGTGAGGGAACGGTTCGCGCCGCCGGCCGGTCCACGGTTCCGGGTGATCAGCGACAACGACTACGCCGGCGACCCGGACGGTCTGTATCAGCTGGCCCACCACGCGCTGTCGCCGTCGGTGGAGCTGCGGGCGGTGATCGGCTCGCACCTCGCCGTCGACGACCCGTTCGACCGGTCGGGCCGGAGCGCCGAGAACGCCGCGACCGCGGCTCGGCAAGTCCTGCGGCTGCTGGGACGCGAGACCGCCGTGCCGGTGATCGCCGGCAGCGAGCTACCGCTCGACGGTGACCACGAACCGCGGCGCTCCGCGGCTGCCGAGGCGATCGTCGCGGAGGCCATGCGGACCGACACCGATCTGCCGCTGTACGTCGTCCTCGGCGCCGGACTGACCGAACTGGCGAGCGCGTACCTGATCGAACCGGCGATCGCCGATCGGCTGACCGCGGTCTGGATCGGCGGCCCCGAGCACACCGACCTCGGCGCCGTCGCGCCACCGAACGCGATGCCGATCGAGTACAACCTGAACATCGACCTGATCGCCGGTCAGCTGATCTTCGACTCGGCCATCCCGCTCTGGCAGGTGCCGCGTAACGCGTACCGCGAGTGCATCGCGTCGATGAGTGAGCTGATCCTGCGGGTGAAGCCGCACGGCGAGCTCGGCGGACACCTCTACCAACGACTGCTGGACGTGCATGCCGAGGTCGGCCGGATGGGTCTGAATGCCGGCGAGATCTACATCCTCGGCGACAGCCCGCTGGTCCTGCTGACCGCGCTGCAGACCGGGTTCGAGGCGGACCCGGCCTCCAGCGCGTACGACCTCGTGCCGCGTCCGCGAATCGGCGACAACGGTGCGTACGAAGCAAACCCGGACGGTCATCCCGTCCGGGTCTACTCCGGTCTCGATGTCCGGCTGATGCTCGAGGACCTCTACGCGAAGCTCGAGCTGGCAGCCGGCTAGGTGCGGGCTAGACCCGGCGGTTCGCCTGGATGGCCACGGCGTCGGTGGCGCCGATGGTGACCGTCGCCTTGCCGTTGTCCCGCACCGTGATGGTCGGGCCGGTGCAGGAGCCACCGGACCGCGTGCCGTGCACGATGTCGCAGTAGGTGCCCGCGGACAGCCCGGTCTGCACGGTGATCTTGTGCGGGGTCGGGTCGTTGTTGAACGCGACCCAGCCCTTGGCGCCCCGGCCGAAGGCGATCACATTGCCGCCGTCGGTGTACCAGTTCTGCCGGGCCGCCTTGCCGACGTAGTTGTGCCAGCCGACCAGACCCATCACGCCCATGTTGCGATCGGTGCAGGACCAGGCCGCGCTGGAGCAGTCGGTGTTCGTGATCATCCCGTCGGCGGTGGCCGGCGGCGAGTCGTCGGTGGTGTTCCAGGTGAACGACGCGTACACCTGCGGGGTGCCGTAACCGGACGTCAGCAGCCACTCGGTGGCCAGGATGTTTCGCGCGCCGTCCTTGTAGTTCAGCGCGTCCCCGTTGCGTTCGGTGTCATGGTTCTGGACGAAGCTCCAGGTCTTGTTGCCGGCCGTCAGACCGGAGTCGGCGCCGAACACCTGCAGCGTGGCGAGGCTGCCGACATGCTGCGACGGGTAGCTCTTGAACGCGTCCCGGATCTGCTTGACGCCGTCCAGCCCGAGCACCTTGCCGGTGGTGGTGAAGGCCTGTGGGGACAGGATCCCGGGGCCGCCGCCGAAGACTTCGAGCGCCCACTGCGGGCGGGTGCCGTCGACGGTGTTGTGCAGCCGGTTGTAGATCGCGTCCAGGTCGGGCTGGCCGATGTGCTTGGCCGCGTCGACCCGGAAGCCGGAGACGCCGTAGCCGAGCAACTTGTTCAGGTACGCCGCCAGTGTCTTGCGGACCTTGGTGGTGTCGGTCCGCAGGTCGGCCAGGCCGACCAGCTCGCAGTTGCGGACCTGGGCCACATTGTTGAAGTCCTCGATGCCTCCGCTGGCCGACGGGCAGTCGCCGGAGTACTTGTGGAAGTCGCTGTTCGCGTAGCTGGCATTGTGGTTCACGCCCAGATCGCTGTACGCGTACCGCTGGAAGGTCCGGCCGCCGTAGGACGTGTCGCCCTGGCCGGTCATGTGGTTGATCACGGCGTCGACGTAGACCTTCACGCCCGACTGCCGGCAGGTCTTCACCATCGCCCTGAACTCCGCCTCGGAGCCCATCCGGCTGGTCAGCACGTAGTCGACCGGCTGGTAGACCTCCCACCATGGATGCAGGATCGTGTCGCTGCCGTTGCCGAGCTCGGTACGCTTCACCGAGTCCTGCGGCGGCGCGACCTGGACCCCGCCGAAACCGGCCGGACCGAGCACGTCGGTGCACTCCTTGGCCACCGAGTTCCAGTTCCACTCGAAGAGGTTCGCCATCACACCCGGATCGGGCGAGCTGAGTGCGGGCGCCTTGGCCGCCTGGGCCGTGACGGCGGCACCCGTTCCGGCGGTGCTGGGTTGCGCTCCGGCACCGGTGGCGCCCAGGCTCAACCCGACCGTCAGCGCGACGGCCGAGACGAGCGCAGCTCGCCGGAACAACCGGCGACGGGGAGACTGCTGCATCTGTCCTCCTTGACATGTGAGGCGCACCATGCGCCCTGGCCTTCCTAAAGCGGGGCTGAGAAACTGTCAAGGGATCGATACCCAGTTGCGACGCGAGCCGCGGAGGATCGCGCCTGACGGGAGCGCGATCATCGACTGACCCGGCAGCCTGCGCGGAGACCGACCCGCACGACTCGAGCAGGCGAGGAGATCGCCGAGGCGGGCTGATCCTCGGGTCCAGGTGATCGGCGTGCAGGTCCGCGCTGGGTGGCTCGATCACCGGGACGAGATGGGGCTGTGCCGCGAGCCGGCGGCGTGTCACCGGACTGGCCCAGCGTTCCGGCGCGGACGGCACCGCGCGGCTGATCCGGATGATCAGTACGAGCGGCACCGCCTGCGACGGAGCGGCGGCGTGGCGGAGCGATCGGCGCCGGCGACCTCGACTATTGGGCGAGCGCCTCGCGGATCAGCTCGGCGTAGGCGTCGATCTCGCCCTCGCCGTACGTCGTCCGCGGCCAGAAGAAGCCGCGCAGCCCGTCGCCCTTGGTGCGCGGCACGACGTGGACGTGCAGGTGCGGCACCGACTGGCTCACGACGTTGTTGACCGCCACGAAGGTCCCCTGGGCGCCGAGCGCCGCGGGCAGCGCGATCGCCACCCGCTGGGCCAGGGCCAGCAGCGGCGAGAACAGCTCGGCCGGCAGGTCCAGCAGGTTGTCGACGTGCCGGGCCGGAGCGACCAGAACGTGGCCCTTGAACACGGGGCGGTGATCGAGGAACGCGATCAGCTGCTCGTCCTGCCAGACGATCGCCGCCGGCAGCTCGCCCCGGACGATCGTGCAGACGACATCGTCGTGCTGCGGGTCCGCGCTCACCAGCCGATGCTACGGGTGGGCCATCCGGGCACGCAGGGCCGCCTCTTCGGGCAGCGGAAAATGCGCGAAGATCCACCGCGGTCCTCCTTATCATCGAGGGACGAAGAAATGAGGACCATGGCGGCCGTCAGCGAGGTGCACAGCGCTCGTCAGAGCGTGCCGACGCTGCGCGCACGACCCCGGCCGGCCGCTCCGAGCTTCGGTGCGCCGGCTCACCGATCGCCGGACGCGCAGCGCCTGGTGGCCCTGCAGCAGGCGGCCGGCAACGCAGCGGTCGCTGCCCGGCTCGGCGGCCTCACAGTCCATCGGGCGGGTTCCGAGCTGGTCGAGCCGGTGATCCTGCAGAGGTGCGGTCCGGCCCGTCCGGACTGCGGGTGCACCAACGATGAGCGAGCCGCGGCGGAGGAGTCCGTGGCGGCCGGCCGGAGCAGGCCCTCGCCTCTGCAACGGCTGGCTCTCCAGCGCGACGACGAGCAGGGAGGCGGCCGGGTCGGCGCGATGACGGCTGAGCTGCGCCGACTCGAGGCCGCATACGCCGGCGGTCCGCAGGCCGCGCTGAGCATGGCGGATGCGCATACCCTCGACGCGAAACTGGCCGAGCTACGAGGCAGCGCCGGGTTCGAGCGGATCCCCACTCTGGGTCTGGCCGTCCCGGGGGCTGCGGTGACCGACGCGACCACGTTCCCGCTGACCGGTCCGATCGTCCTGGAGATCGTCGAGGGCATAGTCGCGGCGGTGGCCGCGCTGAGCCTCTGGGAGATCCTGCTGATCCTGGCGCTTCTGTTGCTGATCATCCTGCTGCTCAAGAAGGCGTTCGAGGAACCGGTGGTGGCACCCACTCCGGTGCCGGTCGACCAGCCGAAACAGGTCCCGAAGCAGGAACCGAAGCAGGATCCGAAGAAGAAGAAGGATGATGGCCAGGGCCCAGAGGTCGATCCGCCGCTGCCCGGCTTGCGTTGCACGCCGACAGGTCTGACACCGGACGACCCGATCCCGATCACCTGGTTCAAGCCCCAGGTCGACGACTTCTACCCTCGTGAGCTCCGCATCCAGGGACACGTCTACGCCCGTGACGGCGAGGACCACCTGCCGCACGGCGAGCCGATCGGCGTGGCCGGCCACTTCTGGCCGACCCCTGGCAAGATCATGCAGCTGATTCCGACACTGCGCGGACCGGGCGCGGACGACTTCCGGGCCGTCCTGCTGCGCTACGGCTTCGACTGGTCCGGGCTGCAGGCCGACCACGTGCAGGACCTGGAGTGGGAGGGCGACGATGCCTTCCACAACCTCTGGCCGATGGACAACAGCGCGAACCTCAGCGCCGGCGCCCGGACCAACCAGCAGGTGATCGGCGTCTGCCTGACACCCGCCGGCGCCTACGTCACCTACACCCTGCAGGAACTCAAGGCCGCCGGACTGTACGGACGCTTCTTCGCGATCAGGAATGTCTCGCGCTGACGCTTTCGATTAGAACGTACGTTTGATATAGTGAATGCGTGCTGCAGCAGGGATACGCGCCACCGGGATGGCCGGAAGAGGTCAGGCCGCCCGGCGCACCCGACTGGGAGCGGACCGCGGTGGCGTACCTGTTCGACTGCTGCCCGCCCGACCTGCGGGGGTACGAGGTGCTGCGGCGGCACCCGCCGGTGCTGGCCCGGTTCGCCGCGGTGTTCGTGGCTGCCCAGCAGGAGGCGGCCGAGCGGGGGCTGGCCGAGACCCGGACGATCCTGGATCGCCGGGTCGATCAGCGGGTGATCGCGGCGGCGGTCGATGCGTGGTCCGAGCAGGCGGCCCGGCTGGTCCGGAACCGCCGGGCGGTCGACCTCCTGGAGGAGGCATTGCTCGGCCGGGTGTTCGTGCCCAGAATGTCCGACCGGGCGGGACGCGCCCACGGCACGCGACCCGCGGACGGCACGGTGCGGAGATGACCGGGACGTACACTCGGGCCCATGCGCCCTGCTCCGCCCCGGCTGCTGGACTCGATCACGGAGCCTGCCGACCTCCGCGGGCTGAGCCAGCAGCAGCTCATCCAGCTGGCGGCCGAAATCCGTCAGTTCCTGATCGAGCAGGTGTCCCAGACCGGCGGCCATCTCGGTCCCAATCTGGGGGTGGTGGAGCTGACCCTGGCCGCGCACCGGGTGTTCGACTCGCCGCGCGAGCCGATCGTCTTCGACACCGGTCATCAGGCGTACGTCCACAAGATCGTCACCGGTCGCCGTGACCGGTTCCCGACGCTGCGCCAGCGGCACGGGCTGTCGGGCTATCCGAGCCGGGCCGAGTCCGAGCACGACTGGGTGGAGAACTCGCACGCGTCGACCGCTTTGTCATATGCGTACGGGCTGGCCCAAGCGATCCGCCAGCAGCGCCGGGAGGGCACGGTGTTGGCGATCGTCGGCGACGGATCGCTGACGGGCGGGATGGCCTGGGAGGCGTTGAACAACATCGCCGCCGAGGACGACCTGCCGCTGGTCATCCTGGTCAATGACAACGGCCGGTCATACACACCGACGGTCGGTGGGCTGGCGAAGCAGCTTGCCGGGCTGCGCACCAACCCCCGCTACGAGCAGGTGCTGGACGTCGTCAAGCGAAACGTCAGCAAGGCGCCGCTGATCGGCAGCGCGGCGTACGACCTGCTGCACGGCATCAAGATCGGGCTCAAGGACATGGTCGCGCCGCAGGGGATGTTCGCCGACCTCGGGCTGAAGTACGTCGGCCCCGTCAACGGCCACGACATCCTGGCCGTCGAGCGCGCGCTGACCCAGGCCAAGCAGTTCGGCCGGCCGGTGCTGGTGCACTGCCTGACCAAGAAGGGAAACGGGTTCAAGGCGGCCGAGGACCACGAGGAGGACCGGTTCCACGCCGTCGGCAAGATCGACGCCCGGACGGGTGAGTCGCTGGCCAGTGCGGCGGCGCCGACCTGGACCGACGTCTTCGCCGACGAGCTCGTGCAGGTCGGCCGGCTGAACCGGCGGGTGGTCGCGATCACCGCTGCGATGACGTACCCGACCGGTCTCCATCGGTTCGCCGAGGCGTATCCGGACCGATGTTTCGACGTCGGGATCGCCGAGCAGCATGCCGTGACATCGGCGGCCGGGATGGCGATGGGTGGCCTCCATCCGGTGATCGCGCTGTATTCGACGTTCCTGAACCGGGCGTTCGACCAGGTGCTGCTGGATGTCGCGCTGCATCGCTGTGGTGTGACGTTCGTGCTGGACCGCTCCGGGGTGACCGGGCCGGACGGGGCGAGTCACCACGGGATGTGGGACCTGTCGCTGTTGCAGCTGGTGCCCGGTCTGCACCTGGCTGCGCCGCGCGATGCCCCCCGGCTCCGGGAGGCGTTGCGGACCGCGGTGGGCATCGACGACGCACCGACCGCCATCCGGTACTCCAAGGAGCCGGTGCCCGCCGACCTGCCGGCCGTCGACAGCGTCGACGGGGTGGACGTGCTGCTGCGGACCGAGCAGCCGCGGGTGCTGGTGGTGGCCTGGGGGCAGTTCGCGGCGACCGGGATCGCGGTCGGCCAGCGGCTGGCAGACCAGGGGATCGGGGTGACTGTGGTCGATCCGGTCTGGGCACTGCCGGTCAACCCGGCCCTGCTCCGGCTGGCCGCGGCGCATGAGCAGGTGATCACCATCGAGGACAACGGGATCGTCGGCGGCTGCGGGGCTCGGCTGGCCCAGGAGCTCAGGCTGGCCGACATCGCGACCCCGCTCCGCGAGTTCGGCATCGCCCAGGAGTTCCTCGACCACGGGAGCCGGGCCGAGCTGCTGACCGAGCTCGGGCTCACCCCGCAACAGATCGCCAGATATGCCGTCGAGGCCATGGTCCGGGAGCCCACCGAGGAGCTGGCGCCGGACGATCCGGCTGCCCGGAGGTAACCGGCTCGGCGGCCTCGGACATCACGTATTGTCTCTCCCGTCACACGCGTTGCGGCGTGGGTCTGTTCAAAACAGGTCCGTGCGTCATATCTTGCTGACCACGACACCGGCGGTCGATCGGAGGCTGATCAGGCGATGAGCACGGCAAAACCCGAGGTCAAACAAGGTTTCTTCCGGACCAAGAGTGTCGAGCAGTCGATCGCCGACACCGACGAGCCGGACTACGCGCTGAAGAAGACCCTGACCGCGCTCGATCTGACGGTCTTCGGCATCGGCGTGATCATCGGCGCCGGCATCTTCACCCTCACCGGCCGTGCCGCGGCGACCCTGGCCGGACCGTCGATCACCATCAGCTTCGTGGTGTCCGCGGTCTGCTGCACGCTCGCGGCCCTGTGCTACGCCGAGTTCGCCTCGACCGTGCCCGTCTCGGGGTCGGCGTACACCTTCTCCTACGCCAGCCTCGGCGAGATCATCGCCTGGATCATCGGCTGGGACCTGCTGCTCGAGCTCCTGCTCGGGGCGAGCGTGGTCGCGCAGGGCTGGAGCCAGTACGCGGTGGTCTTCCTCCAGGCGCTCGGCGTCAACTGGCCGCCGGGGATCGGCCCGGGCGGCCACCCCGACCTGTTGTCCATCCTGCTGATCGCCGTTCTGACGACCTTGATCACCATCGGGATCAAGGAGTCGATGCGGGTGAATCTGGTGCTGGTCGGCATCAAGTTGTTCATCGTGCTGTTCGTGATCGTGGCCGGTCTGTTCTACATCAACCCGGCGAACTACTCGCCGTTCATCCCGCCGGCCACCGGCGGCGGCGAAGCCGCCTCCAGCTGGCTCACCCAGCCGCTGATCCAGTTCGCGTTCGGGCTCTCGCCGACCGCGTACGGCGTTGGTGGCATCTTCGCCGGCGCCGCCCTGGTCTTCTTCGCCTACATCGGGTTCGATGTGGTGGCCACCACTGCGGAGGAGGCGAAGAACCCGCAGCGCGACCTGCCGATCGGCATCATCGCCTCCTTGATCATCTGCACGATCCTCTACTGCGCGGTGGCGTTGGTGATCACCGGCATGGTCAAGTACGACAAGATCGACCCGAAGGCCGCCTTGGCCAGTGCGTTCACCTCGGTCGGCAAACCTGGATTCGCGACCCTGATCGCCGCGGGTGCAGTGGCCGGTCTGACCACCGTCGTGCTGACCCTGATGATCGGCGCGAGCCGAGTGCTGTTCGCCATGTCGCGTGATCATCTGATGCCGCCCGGGCTGTCCAAGGTGCACAGCCGGTTCAAGACCCCGTACGTGATCACCATCGGGATCGGCGTGCTGGCTGCGTTGATCGCCGGGCTCACCCCGCTCGGCAAGCTCGAGGAGATGGTGAACATCGGCACGCTGACCGCGTTCATCCTGGTCTCGATCGGGATCATCGTGCTGCGCCGGACCCGCCCGGATCTGCCGCGGTCGTTCAAGGTGCCGTGGGTGCCGTTCCTGCCGATCGTGTCCGCGGTGATCTGTTTGTACCTGACGATCAATCTCTCGGTGGAGACCTGGCTCCGGTTCGTGATCTGGATGGCGCTGGGCTTCATCATCTACTTCAGCTACAGCCACCGGAAGGCGCGCCTCGGCACCGGCGAGAGCCTCGCCGAGATGGGCCACACGGAAGGTTCGAAACTCTGAGTTGGCAGCGTCAGGGCTCGCTATAGCGTGCCCAACGCTGACAAGTCGGAGTCTAGGCGGGCTCCGCGATTCCGCGAGGCAGGAAGCGGCGGCCGACGACGCGTTCGGAGACACCTTCGCGATCCAGGTACGGGGTGATGCCGCCGTTGTGGAACGGCCAGCCGGCGCCGAGGATCAGGCACAGGTCGATGTCCATCGGGGCGGCGACCACGCCCTCGGCGAGCATCAGGCCGATCTCCTCAGCCAGCGCACTGGTGGCCCGGTCCAGCACCTGTTCCGGGGTGCTCGGCGAGTCTCCGACGGTGAAAAGCTGCCGCGTGGAGTCGGAGACGTACCGCCGCCCCTCAGGCGTCAGGTCGTAGATCCCCGGCTTCTTCGCCGCGACGAGGGCCGCGAGGTTGGGTGAGACCGGGAAGCGATCACCGAAGGACGCGTGAAGGGTTTCCGCGACGTGCAGCGCGATCGCCGGCCCGACGAGCTGGAGCAGTGCGAACGGGGTCATCGGCAGGCCGAGCGGACGCAACGCGGTGTCGGCCACCTCGATCGGGGTGCCCTCGTCGACGGCCTTGGTCACCTCGCCCATCAGCCGGGTGAGCAGCCGGTTCACGACGAACGCCGGTGCGTCCTTCACCAGCACCGCGTTCTTCCGGAGCGCCTTGGCCACGAACAGCGCCGTCGCCAGGGTCGGGTCGTCGGTGGACTCGCCGCGGATCACCTCGAGCAGCGGCAGCACGGCGACCGGGTTGAAGAAGTGGAATCCGACGACCCGCTCGGGGTGCTCGAGGCCCTCGGCCATCTCGCTCACCGACAGCGAGGACGTGTTGGTGGCCAGCACACACTCCGGCGACACGTGCTTCTCCAGGTTCGGCGAAGACCTCCTGCTTGATCGCGAGCTCCTCGAAGACGGCCTCGATCACGAAGTCGCAGCCGGCGTACGCGGTCAGGTCGACGGTGCCGGTGACCAGGCCCCGCAACCGGTTCGCGGCGTCGGGCGAGATCCGCTTCTTGGCCAGGAGCTTGTCGATCTCGCTGCGGACGTACGCCAGGCCGCGGTCCACCCGCTCCTGGTCCAGGTCGGAGATGATCACCGGCACCTGGAGCCGGCGGGCGAACAGCAGCGCCTGCTGGCTCGCCATCAACCCGGCACCGACCACGCCGACGCTCGACACGGCGCGGGCCAGATTCCGGTCCGGCGCGCCGGCCGGGTGCTTGGCTCGCTTCTGGACCAGGTCGAACGCGTACAGCCCGGCCCGCAGCTGCGGGCTCATCAACAGCGCGGCGAGCGCGTCGTCCTCGGCGGCGTAAGCCTCCAGCCGGTCGGCCGTCTTCGCGCCGGCGATCAGCTCCAGCGCCTGGTACGGCCCCGGCGCGGCACCCGAGGTCTTCGCGTCCGCGATCTTCCGGCCGCGGGTGACGGCCGCGTCCCAGGCATCGCCGCGATCGACCTCGGGCCGCTCGACGACCACCGTGCCCGCGACGATCCGGCCGGCCCAGTCGATCGAACGCTCCAGGAAGTCGGCGCCGTCGAAGATCGCGTCGGCGATGCCGAGGTCGTACGCCGTCTTGCCGGTCAGCATGGTGTTCTGGTTCAGCGCGTTCTCGACGATCACCGTGACGGCCTTGTCCGCGCCGATCAGGTTGGGCAGCAGGTACGTCCCGCCCCAGCCGGGGAACATGCCGAGGAAGCACTCGGGCAGACCGATTCCGGCCGCCGCGGCGCTCACCGTGCGGTAGTCGCAGTGCAGGCCGAGCTCCAGGCCGCCACCGAGCGCCAGTCCGTTGACGAATGCGAATGTCGGAATCTCTGCGGTGTGCAGCTTGTCGAACACCGCATGGCCGATGCGGGCGATCGAGCGCGCCTGGTCGAGCTCGGTGATCTTGGGCACGCCGGACAGGTCGGCGCCGGCGGCGAGGATGAACGGCTTGCCGGTGATCATCAGCGAGGCCACGTCGTCGCGGGCGAGCGCGGCGTCGATGGCGGCGTTCAGCTCGCCGAGGCTGCGCGGGCCGAGGGTGTTCGGCCGGGTGTGGTCGTAGCCGTTGGTCAGGGTGATCAAGACGCCGCTGCGTCCTGGGTTGTGGGGGAGCGCGATGTCGCGGCTCAGGGCTCGGGTGACCACCTCGTCGGTGGCGACCTCGGAGGCCTGAGCGATCAGGCCGGCCAGCTCGTCGGTGATCACGTCGTCGGTGATCTGGGTGCTCACAGGTCCGCCTCGTCTTCTTCCCCGCCGAGCTCCAGCTCGCGGTAGTTCGGGTTCTCCCAGATCACGGTCCCGCCCATGCCGAGCCCGATGCACATGGTGGTGAGGCCGTACCGGACCTCGGGGTGCTCGCGGAACGCCCGGGCCAGGTGGATCATCAGCCGGATCCCTGAGCTGGCCAGCGGGTGGCCGAGGGCGATCGCGCCGCCGTACGGATTCACCCGCGGGTCGTCGGCCTCGATCTCGAAGTGGTCGAGGAAGGCCAGCACCTGGACGGCGAAGGCCTCGTTGATCTCGAAGGCGCCGATGTCGTCGATGCTCAGCCCGGTGGTGGCGAGGGCCCTCTCGGTAGCCGGGATCGGGCCGACCCCCATCACCTCGGGATCGACGCCGGCGAAGCCGTAGCCGACCAGCCGCATGGCGATCGGCAGGCCCAGTTCCTCGGCGACCGACTCGGCGGCCAGCAGACAGGCGGTGGCGCCGTCGTTCAGGCCGGCCGCGTTGCCGGCGGTGACCCGGCCGTGCGCCCGGAACGGGGTGCGCAGGCCGGCCAGTGTCGTCGTGGTCGTGCCGGGCCGCGGCGGCTCGTCGGTGGTGGCCAGCCCCCAGCCCAGCTCATCGCTCGGGGTGGCGACGGTGACCAGCGACTCCTGGATCACGCCGTCGGCGTACGCCTGCTGCACCCGGGTCTGGCTGAGCACCGCGAACTCGTCGGCGCGTTCCTTGGTGATGGCCGGGAACCGGTCGTGCAGGTTCTCCGCGGTGTTGCCCATGATCAACGCGGACGGGTCGACGAGCTTCTCGGCGACGATCCGCGGGTTCGGGTCGACGTCCTGACCCATCGGGTGCCGGCCCATGTGCTCGACGCCGCCGGCGATCGCCACATCGTAGGCACCGAAGGCGATCCCGGACGCCACCGTGGTCACCGCAGTCATCGCGCCGGCGCACATCCGGTCGATCGCGTATCCGGGCACGCTGCGGGGGAGTCCGGCCAGCAGCGCGGCGGTCCGGCCGATGGTCAGCCCCTGATCGCCGATCTGGGTGGTGGCCGCGATGGCGACCTCGTCCACCTCCTCGGGCGGCAGCTCGGGGTGGCGGCGGATCAGCTCCCGGATGCAGTTGACCACCAGGTCGTCGGCGCGGGTCTCGGCATACAGCGAGCCGGCCTTTCCGAAGGGAGTACGCACGCCGTCGACGAAGACGACGTCTCTGAGTTCACGAGGCACGCGCACATATTACTCACGAGTAACAAGACTCATGGCATCGCTCGGGCAAGCCCTCGCTCTCGCTCCGCTGCGCCTCAGGCCGGCTCGTTCGTCGCGTCCGATGAACGAAAGCGTGTTCACCGAACGCTCCTGCACTCCCAGGCGCGCAGCGTCGGCGGTCGCTGGGCTATGTGCCCTGAGCCTGTCGAAGGGCACCCCCACGACGGAAGTGGACATTCGGCGATCAGGTGTCCTCGTCCTCGTCGTCAGATCCGTCGCCGTCGAGGGTGGACCAGTCGAACCAGCAGTCCCACTGGCCGCCGGTGACGTGGCTGGTCCACTGCTCCAGCGGGTCGCCGTCGGTTGGGTCCACCAGTTCTGGGCAGTAGCCGACCAGTTCGACGGTGGCTGCCCAGGCGGCTTCCTTGGTCTGCGGCGGCCGGGTGGACTGCAGGATGAGGCCGGCGAGGCTCATCGCGAACGGCTCGACGCCGTACAGGCCGGCCCAGCGGCGCAGGACGAGGCTGTGCTGGGCCCCGTACACCCCGTGTTTGCGGGCACCGTTCCAGCCGAGGACCTCCGGGACCAGCCACGGCGCCGCGGCCGGCACCAGGATCACGTCGAGGGCGCTGATCTGGTTGAACGGCTTGGTGCGCTTCGGCTTGCCGAAGATGGGCCAGTCGAGCGATCCACGGCACGGGATCTGGTCGGCCAGCGGGTACGTGCCGCCCCAGAGTCGTCTGGTCAGCAACTCGGCGCCGCTTCCGGCCGGCTCGCCGCCGCCGACCGGCGGCTCGCTGACCGAGGGCCAGGCCCACTCCACGTTGAACAGCAGCGGCCACCACCCCGTGTCGGGATAGGCATCCCGCCAGGTCTGCCACACCTCGAGCGGGATGTCGGTGTTCGGCGCGGTGTACGTCCAGATCCCGGCCCCGGTGCTCGGGACGACCAGCGGTTCCCAGTCCGGGCCCGGCGGCTCGAGCGCTCCGGCGGGTGGCAGGTTCACCGGCGGGTCCGGGACGAGCTCGATCCGGTCGACGCCGACCGTCCGGTGGGAATTCCAGGGCGCCCTGCTGTGCGGCATGACCAGCATTGTGAACCTGGCCGGGTTCAACCGACCAGCACGCCGGTGCTGCACGGGGTGGTTCTCGACGATCGGCGATGATGGGGTGGTGGCGTCGGGCGGGGCGACGCGCCTGACCCTCGTCGGGCGCCGAGTGGAGTTCCAGAGGCTGACGGTGGCGCTCGACGACGCCACGGACGGCAGGATGCGCGCCGTTGCGGTACTCGGCGATCCGGGCATCGGTAAGACAAGGCTGGTCGAGGAGCTCGCCGACGTCGCCACGTCGCGCGGATTGGCCGTAGCCTGGGGACGGGCGACCCGGCAGCAGGGTGCGCCACCGTACTGGGTGTGGCGGCAGGTCATCGATTCGCTGGCACGGGCCGACAAGTCGCCGAGGGATCCATGGGCTGACAGCGAATTCCTTCGCAGCGGTGGGGTGCAAATTCGGCGCTGGCGAGACCGCTCTCGGAGCGGGAATTTCGCTGTCAGCGCACTGCATCCTCGGCGACTTGTCGGCCCGTGCCAGCGAATCCGATGACCTGCCGCCACAGCCAGTACGGTGGCGCACCGTACGCGTACCTCGCAGGCCAGCCGGACGACGATCCGGCCGGATTTCTGCTGCTGGCCAGAGTTCTCGCCGCCGCAGTCCACGCGGCGGTCGGGCAGCCGGAGATCGCCGAGCACTATCTCGACTCCGCCGGTCCCATGTCGGGATGGCACGTCGCGCCGTACCTCCGACTGGAGATCTGGGCCAGCGCGGTCGGCGCCGTGAAGGCGCTCGGCCGCCGAGCCGACCTGGCGATCGTGTACCAGCGGCTACGCCCCTACCCGGGTCACTACGTGGCCTCCGGCGGCGGCACCACGTCCTTCCTCGGACCCGTGACGCTCCATCTCGGAATCGCGGCGAACGCGCTCGGGCGTGACCAGGAGTCGGTGACGTGGCTCGACGAAGCGTGCCGCTCCTGCTCCACCGCGGGCCTGCCCGGATTCCTGGCCGAGTCGCAGCTCGAGCTCGGCCTCGCCCTCCTCAGGTCGCCGGCGCCCTCCGACGTCACCCGCGGGCGGGAGCTGCTGAGATCGGCTGCGGCCGGCGCCGACCGGCTCGGCATGACTCCGTTGGGCGAACGCGCCGGCGAGGCCCTGAACGGTTTGGCACGAAACGCCGAGCCGCCACTCACCGATCGTGAGTGTGACGTCGCCGACCTCATCGCGCAGGGCCTCTCCAACCGGCAGATCGCCGAACGACTCGTCATCTCGGAACGTACGGCGCAGAACCACGTGCAACACATCCTGGGAAGGCTCGGCCTGAGCAACCGGGTCCAAATCGCCGCCTGGTGGCGCGAGCGACGTCCGTCAGGCGAACGCCACGACGAGCAGGAATGAGCAATTCGGCGGATGCCTCCGGAGGACGGCCCGTCCCATCCTGGATGCCATCGATTCCTTCACGATCCCACAGGGGGACACATGCCGTACGCGTCCGTCAGCCTCACCGCCGGCCTCACCGTCGAGGACTACCGCGCGGTCGATCGCATCCTGGACCACAAGTATCCGGAAGGACTGATCCTCGAAGCCGCCGGCGACGGCGACTCCGGCCTGCACGTCATCAGCATCTGGAGGACCAAGCAGGAACACGACACGTTCCTGGCGGATCGGCTCCTGCCCGCATTCCGCGCGGCCGGGGTACGGCCCGGCACGATGACCGTGACCGACATCGCGATCAGCGAGATCACCGGCGGCGCTCCCGACCGCTCCGACGCGGCAGGCTCTGTCACCTCGCCTGCCTGACCGAGCGTGTCGCCGGAGCCGTTGCGGACGCTGCCTCGGGTCCCGGCCGGGTTCAGTCGGCGAGGGCGGTGACCAGGATCGGCACGGTGAGTTCGCGCTGCCAGCCTCGGGCGCCGAACGATGCCAACGCGGCGTCGATCACCTCGGCGGCGATCGGCTCGGGCGGTTTCCAGGCGAGCCGCCGGACGTAGTCCGGGGTGAGCAGATTCTCCACCGGCAGCTCGAGCCGGGCGGCCAGCGCGGCCAGCCCCTCGCGGGCGGCGCTCAGCCGGGCGGCCGCCGCCGGGTCCTTGCTGGCCCAGACCCGCGGCGGCGGCGGGGCGTCACTGGGCCGGTGCATGACCGGCAGCTCCGAGTCGTTCAGCTTGATCACCCGGCGGAGGGCGGCCAGCCACTCGGCATCGTAGCGGCGGGCCTGCCGGCGGCTGAATCCCTGGATCTGACGCATCGCGGTCGGTCCGGGGGCGGGTGCGGCGGCCAGTTCCGTGATCGCCAGGTCGGCGAGGATCTTGCTCGGCGCCCGGTCGGTCTCGCGGGCGATCTCGTCACGGGTGGTCCAGAGCTCGGCGACGTACGCCAGCTGACGGCGGGTGCGCACCTTGTGGATGCCCGACGTACGCCGCCACGGGTCCTCGCGGACGGGAGCGGGCGTACCGGCCCCGGCGACCAGCGCGGCGAACTCCTCCGCGGCCCAGCGGGCCTTGCTCGTCTCCGCCAGCTGCTCGGCGAGCGCGTCGCGCAGCTCGACCAGCAGCTCCACGTCCAGCGCCGCATAGGTCAACCAGTCCGCCGGGATCGGTCGGGTCGACCAGTCGGCAGCCGAGTGCTCCTTGAGTAGCCGGACGCCAAGCAGCTCCTCGACCATGGTGCCGAGCGCCACCCGCGGATAGTTCAGCAGCCGGGCCGCCAGCTCGGTGTCGAACAGGGTGGCCGGCAACATCCCGACCTCGGCGAGGCACGGCAGGTCCTGGCTCGCGGCGTGGATCACCCATTCGGTGTCGGCGATCGCGTCCCGAAGCTCGGTCAGATCCGGCTTCTCGCCGTACGCCACGGGATCGATCAGATGCGTGCCGGCGCCGGCACGGCGCAGCTGGAGCAGATAGGCGCGCTGGGTATAGCGGAAGCCGTGTGCCCGTTCAGCGTCGACGGCGACCGGGCCGTGTCCGGCGGCAAGGGCGTCGATGCTGGCCCGCAGCTGCGGATCGGTGACGTCGACAGCGGGCAGTCCGTCCCGCGGAGTCGTCAGGACGGGTACGTCGGTGGCCGGCTCGACCGCCGGTTCCTGCGCCGGCACGGGAGTGGGCGCCGGATCGCTCACCGGCCGCGCCGGGACGGCATCGGCACCACCCCGGCCGGCAGCGGTGGCAGGCCCGCCGTCGTACACAACAACTCGCCCCAGGCGCTGAGGTGCGCCGACAACCCGGCACCGTCGACGAGCTGCGGCGTCCAGGACGCGCGAACCTCGACCTCGGCCCGGGCCGGCTCGTCGGCCATCGAGCCGAACGACTCGCTGGCGACGGAGGTGACCGTCCCGCTCGGCGCAAGGTAGTCGGCGTCGTGACCGGCCAGCGCGTCCAGCAGCCAGGACCATCCGACACTGGCGAGCAGCGGATCGGTGACCATCTCGGGGTCGACATCGGCGCGGGCGAAGGTGACGCAGCGGAACGTGCCCTGCCAGGCCGCGTTGCCGGCCGGGTCGTGCAGCAACACCAGTCGACCGCTGCCGACCTCCTCGTCGCCGACCAGGACATCAGCCGAGATCGCCGCCGAGAACGGAGCGATCCGCTGCGGCGCCGGCATCTGGTCCACCACCAGTTCCGGACGCCAGGTCGCCGCCAGCAACTCGTTCAGAGCGCGGCGGAAGGCGGCCGGTGCCGGTGTAGCGTCCGATTTCGCTCCCACGCCACGAGGGTAGTCTTCAGCTGCCCGGCCCCGGCCGCTCGACGCGCCGGGGATCGGACGCCGAAACCCCCGGACCCCGAGAAACCCCCGGACCCCGAGACTGGACGAGGAAGGTGGCCGTCGGACGTGACGTCAGCTCCGACCGAACGGTCACCTGTGGTCGACGAAAGGTCCTCGACCTTTCTCGCGGCCTGCCGGCGGGCTCAGCTCGGCGACGAGGTGCCTGTGTGGTTCATGCGCCAGGCGGGTCGCTCGCTGCCGGAATATCGAGCGGTCAGGCACGGCGTCGACATGCTGGACAGCTGCCGACGGCCGGAGCTGGTCGCCGAGATCACCCTCCAGCCGGTTCGCCGGCACGGCGTCGATGCGGCGGTGTTCTACTCCGACATCATGGTGCCGCTGGCCGCGACCGGCGTTGGCGTGGAGATCGTGGCCGGCACCGGGCCGGTGATCGGACGACCGGTGCGGACGGCTGCCGACCTGACCCAGCTGCGCCCCCCGGCTGCCGGCGAGCTGGATTTCGTCGCCGAAGCGGTCCGGCTGACCACCGCCGAGCTCGGTGAGATCCCACTGATCGGCTTCGCCGGCGCGCCGTTCACGCTGGCCAGCTATCTGGTCGAGGGCGGACCGAGCCGGGACTACGCGCGGACCAAGACGTTGATGGTCGGTCAACCGGAGCTGTGGCACGAGCTGTGTCGCAGGCTGGCCGAGTTGTCGGCGGCCTTCCTCGAGGTGCAGGTGACAGCCGGCGCCACCGCGGTTCAGCTGTTCGACTCGTGGGCCGGCAGCCTGAGCGCCGAGGACTACGTCCGATACGTCCAGCCGCACTCCGCGGCGGTCCTGCAGCGGGTCCGCCGGCTCGGCGTGCCGACCATCCACTTCGGGGTCGGCACCGGCGAGCTGCTCGGCCCGATGGTCGCGGCCGGCGCCGACGTGATCGGGGTCGACTGGCGGCTGTCGCTGGCCGAGGCGTCCGCCCGGGTCGGCCCGGCGTACGCGGTACAGGGCAATCTCGACCCCGCGCTCCTCGGTGCTCCCTGGCCCGTGCTCGCCGAACGCGTACGTCGGGTGCTGCGGTCCGGCGCGCAGGCGCCCGGCCATGTCTTCAACCTCGGGCACGGCGTACCACCGGACACCGATCCCGACGTGCTCACCCGGATCACGGAGCTGGTGCACGCGGAGGGGGCGTCGATCCGGCGCGAGGCCGCCGGAGGTGCCCGGTGAGCGCCCACAGGGTCGTGGTGGTCGGCGGCGGTATCGCCGGGCTCGCGGCCGCCCGGCGGCTGAGCCGCGATCGGGGCAACGAGTTTCAGGTCACCGTCCTGGAGGCCTCGCCGCGATTCGGCGGCAAGCTGGCGTCGGTGTCGTTGGAGGGCGTCCGACTGGACACCGGCGCCGAGTCGTTCCTGGCCCGTCGGCCGGAGGCGGTGGATCTCGTCCACGAACTCGGCTTCGGGGTGATGGTCGTTCATCCGACCGCCGAGAAGCCCCGGCTGCTGATCAGTGGCCGGCCGGTCCCGTTGCCGCCCAGCCTGCTCGGCGTGCCGACCGAGCTGGCCGGCCTGCCCGAGGTGCTCACCGATGCGGGCTACGGCCGGGCGAGCGAGGAACCGCGTCGTGACTGGCCGGGCTTCGACGGGGACCGCGCGGTCGGCGAGGTGGTCGACGAGCATTTCGGCAGCGAGCTGACCGACCGCCTGCTGGAGCCGATGCTCGGCGGGGTGTACGCGGGCCGGTCACGTGAGCTGTCCTTCGCCGCCGTTGCGCCGGGGCTGTTCGCGCAGGCGCGGACCGGCGGATCGCTGCTGCAGCACGCCCGGCGGCTGGCCCGCAGCGACGACGAGGGACCGGTCTTCGCCGGGCTCGCCGGCGGGGTGTCGCGGCTGGTCGACGCCCTGGTCCAGGATCTCCGGCGGCGCGGCGTCACGCTTCGCGCCGAGGCGACGGTCCGCACGCTGGCCCGGCTGCCGGGTGGCGGTTTCACGCTGGCGGTCGGCTCCGCGGCGAGCCAGCAGACCGCGGAGACGATCGAGGCGGACGCCGTCGTACTGGCCACGCCCGCCCGCGCGTTCGGCTGGCTGCTGGCCGACCTGCTTCCGTCCGCGTCCGCCTGGGCCGAGCTGCCGTACGCGTCGACGGCCGTGGTCACGCTGGTGGTCCGCGACGCCCGGACGACCGGGTCGGGGCTGCTCGTGCCGCCGGGCGGCCTGCCGACGATCAAGGCGCTGACCCATTCCTCGACGAAGTGGGCATGGGTCGCGCAGGCCGCGTCGCAACGCTGGGGTCGCGGAGTGTCGGTGGTGCGGGCCAGTGTGGGCCGGGTGGGGGAGGAGCAGCTGCTCCAGCTGCCGGACGAGGCCCTGCTGCAGCGAACGTTCGCGGAGGCCCAGCAGCTGCCGGGCTGGTCGCGTTCGCATCTGGTCACCGGCCACGTCACCCGCTGGGGCGGCGCGCTGCCGCAGTATCTGGTCGGGCACACCGGTCGGGTCGCCGAGCTGCGCTCGGCGTTGGCCGACCGACCCGGGCTGGCCGTCTGCGGCGCCGCGCTGGACGGCGTCGGCATCGCGGCCTGTCTCGCCTCGGCCCAGCAGGCGGCTGACAAGATCGAGTCCGATCTGGAAAGAGCGAGATGAGCGAGCAGGCACGGGTCAAGGCCCGGGAGATCAACGAAACGATCCGCTACACGATGTGGTCGGTGTTCCGCGCCGAGCGCGAGCTGGAGCAGGAACCCGCCAAGGCGGCCGGCCTGGCGCTGGAGGCCATCTCGGCGGCGACCGACGAGCGCGACCTGGCGATCCGGGGCTGGTACGACGTCGCCGGCCTGCGCGCCGACGCCGATCTGATGGTCTGGTGGCACGCGCCCACCTCGGAAGCCCTGCAGGACGCGTACCACGCGTTGCGCCGGTCCTCGCTCGGCTCGAGCCTGCGCCCGGTCTGGTCCCAGTTGGCCCTGCACCGGCCGGCGGAGTTCAACAAGGGCCATGTGCCGGCGTTCATGTCCGGTGAGGCGGCCAAGGCGCACCTGTGCGTGTATCCGTTCGTCCGGTCGTACGAGTGGTATCTGCTGCCGGACGAGGAGCGCCGGGCGATGCTGGTCGAGCACGGCAAGCTGGCCCGGCCGTACCCCGACGTCCGGGCGAATACGGTCTCCGCCTTCGCCCTCGGCGACTACGAGTGGCTGCTGGCCTTCGAGGCCGACGAGCTGTATCGGATCGTCGACCTGATGCGCGAGCTCCGGGCGGCTACGGCCAGGCGGCATACGCGGGAGGAGATCCCGTTCTACACCGGGCGCCGCCGCGAGCTGGAGGAGATCCTGACCAGCTGGTGAGCCCACCTATCCTGGGTCGGCCCTGAACGGACGAGAGCGACGGACGAGAGACCTGGAGTGGGACCGATGAAGCGCTGGACCCTGGTCGCGGTGGGTGCCGCGCTGTTGTTGTCGGCCTGCTCGGGGTCGAGTGAGCAGCCCTCGCCCGCGCCGTCATCGCAGACGTCGTCCGGCGCATCCGCCGACGGTGCGCCGACGGCGCCCGCGAGTTCCGCCCCCTCGGGCGGCGGCGAGCCGTCAGCGATCCTGCCGTCCGGAGCGCAGGCGTCCGGAGCGCCGTGCCCGAGCGGCCAGCCGTCGGGCCAGTACCGGCTCCAGCAGTTCGCGGGACAGGGGAGTTCCGGGCTGGGGCTCGGCAAGGGCGGCGATGTCACGGTGGTCTTCCGCGACGGCCACTACGACCTGTCCGCGAAGCCGGGTCAGCCGATCGCGATGACGCTGGCGAACAAGGCCCAGGCCGACCTGTACCTGAACGGCACGATCACCGGGACGTACACGACCAGCGGCTCGCCGCGCGTGTTCACGATCGGGTCGGCGAAGGGCACGGCGTACCTGACCGACGCCTCCGGCCAGCGGACCGATCTGCCGTTCGGCCAGGTCGCGAGCGTGGTCGGGCTGGACGGCAAACTGGGCGCCGCCTGCGCCGGTGATCGGCTCGCGCTGGCCGGTCCGACGACGGTGTTCTCGTTCGTCCGGAGCTGATCACGCTTTCGCCCGGCCCGGGTGAGGTAGCCCCCGGTCGCCGTCCGCCATACTGAACGCGGCGCAGGACGACGGGAGAGCTCGATGCAGGTGCGGCCCGGCCGGCTGAACGGCGCGATCGCGGTGCTGTTCATGATCGGCTCCGCGTGCTTCGCGATCGGGTCCGTGCCGGCGTACCTGAACGCGGTCGGTGGCCCGATCGACGGGGTGACCTACTTCGTCGGCTCGATCTTCTTCACCACCGCTTCGCTGTTCCAGCTGGTGCAGGCGCAGACTCCCGGTGCGATCGGCATGGACGAAGTGGCGGCGAAGCGCCCGGTCCGCTTGCGCTGGTGGGCCTGGCGGCCGCACGATCGCGGTTGGCTGGCCGCGATCACCCAGTTCCCCGGCACTCTGTTCTTCAATGTCTCCACCTTGACCGCGCTCGCCCACAACGCGACGGTCGCCCAGGACCAGCGCCACGTCTGGCGACCCGACCTGTTCGGGTCGATCCTGTTCCTGGTGGCCAGCGGGTTCGGGCTGCTGGCGGTCGAGCCGGTGGCCGGCACCCGCCGACGTACGCCGCCGTGGCGGATCGGCTGGTGGAACATGACCGGCTCGATCTTGTTCATGGCCTCCGCGCTGGCCAGCTACATCCTGCCCACGGGTCAGCTGATCAGCACCCGGATCAGCGTCGCCGGCACCTTCGGCGGCGCTATCTGCTTCCTGATCGGGGCAGCGCTGCTGTTCCCGGCCTGGCGGGCAGCACTGCTCGCCGCCCGGACCGACATCCGGCCCGACATCGAGTCCGCCCAACAAGGCTGACCGACCCCGCTGTACACCGACGAGAGGAAACGATCCACCATGGACGATCAGTCCGCAGCAGCCGCCCTGTTCGGCAACAGCTTCGCGATCCGGGAGGTACCCAGCCGGGAGTTCCCGATCGACGGCACACCGGCGCTTGACGCCATGCGCCTGGTCGCGGAGGACCTCGCCATCGAGGGCGACCCCGGCCGCAATCTGGCCACCTTCGTGACCACCTGGATGGAGCCCGAGGCCCAGCGGCTCATCGCCGCGAACCTGCACCGGAACTTCATCGACCACGCGGAGTACCCGCGGACCGCGGAGATCGAACAGCGCTGCATCCGGATGCTCGCCGACCTGTTCAACGCCCCGGGTGAGACGACCGGCGCTCGGACGCAGGGGTCATCGGAGGCGATCATGCTCGGCGCGCTGTCGCTGAAGTGGAAGTGGAAGCAGCGCCGGGAGGCCGCCGGCTTGCCCGCGGACCGGCCGAACCTGGTTTTCGGCGCCGACGTCCACGTGGTCTGGGACAAATTCTGCCGCTACTTCGACGTCGAGCCGCGGATCGTGCCGCTGCAGCCGGGCAAGTACACGATCGGGCCGGAGGACGTCGAGCAGCATCTGGACGAGAACACCATTGGTGTGGCCGCCGTACTCGGCACGACGTTCACCGGGCACAAGGACGACATCGTCGGGATCAACGATCTGCTGGTCTCGATCAAGAGCAGTCGCGACCTCGATATCCCGATCCACGTGGACGGTGCGAGCGGCGGCTTCGTCTGGCCGTTCCTCTACCCGGACTCGGAATGGGACTTCCGGCTGGAGCAGGTCCGATCGATCAACGTGTCCGGGCACAAGTTCGGGCTGGTCTATCCCGGTATCGGCTGGCTGATCTTCCGGGAAACCGCCGACCTGGCCAAGGACCTGGTGTTCGAGGAGAACTACCTCGGCAAGACCGACTCGACGTTCACCCTGAACTTCTCGACCGGGTCCTCGATGGTGCTGGCCCAGTACTACAACTTCGTCCGGTACGGCCGAGCCGGGTACACCTACATCATGCGGAACATGCAGGCGAACGCCACGGTGCTGGCCGAGCGGCTCGCCGACCAGGGCCGGTTCGAGCTGATCGGCACCGATCACGAACAGCTTCCGCTGGTTGCCTTCCGGCTGACCGGGGACAACCCGTTCGACGAGTTCGATCTGGCCTGGCAGCTGTCCGCCGAGCGCGGCTGGATGGTGCCCGCGTACACCCTGCCGCCGGACGCCCAGGACGTGACGATCATGCGGGCGTTGGTCAAGCAGACCCTCACCCGGGAGCATGTCGACACGCTGGCCCGCGATATCGCCGATGCGTGTACGACGCTGGACCGCAAGGGCGGTGCGCACGAGTCGGAGCGACGTCAGATCGTCACCGGACCTGGCCACTGAGTGGTCCGGGCACTGAGTGGATAGATCGTCGGATGGCACGGGTACTGCCAAGCTGGTGCCCGTGCCAGGGGGAGACGTCGCGTGCTCGGCGCGGTAGGCCAGTTGCTGCCGGTCGCGCTCGCTGCGGCGCTCAGCTCGGTCCCCATCACGATCATGCTGCTGATCCTGCTGTCGCCCAAGCGCCAAGCGGCAGCGATTCCCTTCCTGGTCGGGTGTGTGGTGGGGATGACCTTGGTGGTCACGGTGGCCGCGGTCGCCGCCCATGCGCTGCCGCCCGCCCCTGCGCGCCGGCCAAGCCCGGTCCTGGGCGTCATCGAGATCGTGGTCGGCCTCGGACTGGCCGGGCTCGGCATCCGGAGCTGGCTGCGGCACCTGCACTCCGACGCGCCGCCCAAGCTGCCGAGCTGGGCCGCCGCGGTGGACGGGCTGAGCGGCGGTCGCGCGTTCGGCGTCGGACTCCTGATGGCGGTGCGGCCGAAGAACCTGCTGCTGGCCACGGTGGTCGGCGTGCAGCTGCACGTCGGACCGACGCAGACGCCGGTCAGCGTCGCGCTCGGTATCTGCTACGTCGTGCTCGCCACCTCGACCGTGACCATCCCGATCCTGCTGACCGTGTTCGCACCGCAACGGATGGAGCCACGGCTCGGGGCCGCCTCGCGACTGCTCGCCGCCGACGGGCCGGTCGCGAGCGCGATCATCATGATCCTGATCGGGACCGTCGTACTCGGCAACGGAGTCCAGACACTCTGATCATGCTGGCTCGCGCCCGACGCTCGGCTGCGGCTCTTCTTCTGGCTCGTCGGTCGCCGGCTCGGCCGGCAGCAGTCTGGTGAGGAACGTGGCCAACATGGCCGAGCACCGCCAGCACGGCCAGGCTCACCCGCAGCGCCTCGACCCGGGCCTTCGCGTTGACCTCGACCACGGCCTCGATCTCGCTGTCGGGCAGACCCGCCTGCTCCAGGGTCTGCCGGAGCTGACTGTCCGAGACGAACGAGATGCCGGAGGCCAGCTCGACCGTTGCCCTCGACGACACCTGCTCGGAGATACTCGGATGGCTCGCCAGGCCGACCAGGGCACTCGTGGTCAGCACCGAGATCAGCATTGAGCCGGCCAGCGCGGTCCCCAGCGAGGCGCCGAGATTCGTCGAGGTGTTCTGCAGGCCGCCGACCTCGCCGGTGAGCTCGTCCGGACCGCCGACACGGTGACCGCCCCGAGCTGGGAGGCCAGCGCGCCCACACCGAGACCGGCGAGCAGCAGCGGGATGGTGACGATCTCGGGCCCGGCGCCGACGTCCAGGCCGACGATCAGGGAGATGATCCCGGCCAGCAGGGCGATCAGCCCGATGCTCACCACCCGTCGCGGAGGCGCCTTCGGCCACAGCCGGGGAACCCCGACCGCGGCCGCCAGCAGCGTGATCGACAGCGGCAGCAGGCGTACGCCGGTGGCGATGGCACTCAGCCCGAGCGCTACCGACAGATAGAGCGGAATCGTGAAGAACAGCCCGGCCTGCAGCAGGAACTGGAAGAAGAACATGAGCAGTCCGCCGGCGAGTCGGGCGTTCTTGAGCATTCCGACGGAGATCAGCGGCTCGCCACCGCGCGCCTCGATCCGTCGCTCCCAGGTGAGGAACAGTCGGACGATGATCAGGCCGACCAGGACGAACCACACGGTGAGCGACACACCGCCGAGCGACGGCGCGTCGGCCTTCGGCCGGAGCCAGCCCCACTCGCCGGACCGCAGCACACCGAAGACCGCGATCCCCAGGCCCGCAGCGGACAAGACGACGCCGACGAGGTCGAGGCGGTGGCCAGGCTCGGCCGGGGTGTCGGTGATCTTCCGGGTCAGCACGAGGATGATCAGCACGATCATCACCTCGCCGGCGAACACGAGCCGCCAGGTCAGGTACGTCGTGAAGGCACCGCCGATCAGCGGACCGGCGGCCACCGCGATGGCCCCCGCGGAGGCAACCAGGCCCTACGCGCGCGGCCGTTGCTCGGCAGAGAAGTTGGCGGCCACCAGGGCCACGATGGCCGGCATGATCAGCGCGGCGCCGATACCTTCCAGGAACGACCAGCCGATGATCAGCACCGGCAGGGTCGGTGCCAGTGCCGTGGTCAGCGACCCGCAGCCGTAGATCACGCAGCCGATCGCGAACGCCCGACGACGGCCGATCATGCTGCCGATCTTGCCGCCGGTGATCATCAGCGTCGCCATCACGAGGGTGGTACAGGGTGATCGCGGTCTGGATGCCGGTCACCGTCGTGCCGACGAACACTACTGGAGCGCCGACACCAGTCGGCAGACGTTCTCGACGTAGCGCTGCGATCGGGGCCGGGCCCGCCATTCGTCAAGGACCAGTGGCTTGCTGATCCGGCGGTACTCCGCCGAGGTGGTCTGCAGGCCGGTGATCAGCGACGGCTCGGTGGACATCAGCGAGATCTCGTAGTCCAGCCCGAACGAGCGGTAGTCCATGTTGCTGGAGCCGATCACGCCCACGGCGTCGTCGACGGTGAAGTGCTTGGCGTGCAGGACCGTCGGCGCCGGATAGAGCCAGATCGCCACGCCGGCGTCCAGCAGCACCGAATAGTACGAGGCCTGGGCGTGCCCGACCATGAACTGGTCAGCCTGCTCGCAGACGAACAGCTCGACGGCGACACCGCGGTACGCCGCGCTGGTGATCGCCTCCAGCAGTGACTCGTCGGGCACGAAGTACGGACTGGTCAGCGACAAGGTGTGCTGCGCGCGGTGGACCAGCTCGGTGAACAGTCGCAGGTTCGGGGCCGTGGGAAAACCCGGCCCGGACGGCACGAGCTGCATGGGTTGACCGGTGGTGAGTTCGTCACCGGCCCGGTCGGGGCTCGCCGCGATGGCGCTCGCCGCGTTCAGCTCCAGCTCGATGTCGAGCCGTTCGCCGGTCTCGCTGAACCAGTCGGTGGCGAAGACCAGCTCGATCGAGGTGACGATCTCGCCGGAGAGCCGGAGGTTGAGGTCCTTCCAGTGCCGGCCGGCCTTGATGTTCTTGGGTTTCAGATAGCTGGTGGCGATCAGGTTCGCCGATCCTACGAAGGCGTCGATCCCGTCGACCACCAGCAGCTTGCGGTGGTTTCGCAGATCGGGGCGTCGCCACTGGCCCTTCAGCGGCATGATCGGCATCATCGGGTACCACTCGATGCCGGCCGCGGTCAGCTTGTCGTTCAGCTCCGGGTAGCCGGGGATTCCGCGGGTCGCCACATGGTCGTACAGGGCGCGGACCTTCACCCCGCGCTGAACGGCGCGGGACAGCGCATCGAAGACCGGTCCGGTGGTGTCGTCCCAGGCCATGATGAAGTACTCCAGATGGACGCGGCTGCGGGCCGCGTCGATCGCCTCCGCCATCACCCGGACGAACTCGTCCTGCTCGCCGATCAGCCCGTGGCTGGTGCCCAGCACGGCCGGTAAGGCGGTCAGTCGTCGGTTCAGGTCCAGCAGGCTCGGCACACCGGTCGGCATCCGCGCCGACGACGGCAGGGCGGGTTGACCTGCCATCGCGGCGGCGATCCGGGCGTTGGCGCCGATCTGCACCTTGGCGCGCCGGCCGCGGACGAACGGGCTGCCGATCAGCAGGAAGATCAGCAGTCCGATGATCGGCACCACGACGATGAACAGCAGCCAGGCGATCGAGGACGAGGGCCGCCGGTTGGTCGGGATGGTGCCGAGCGCGACGATCTTGATCACCACGCCGATCGCCCACAGGATCGCCGGTCCGACAACCCACCAGTTCACTCCGCCGGTCTCCATCGCGGCGGCCTCAGCAGAGCCCGAGAGCGCGGCCGTGCCGGACGGCGTCGGACCGGCGGGCGACGTCGAGCTTGCGGTACAGCGACTTCAGGTGGGTCTTGATCGTGTTCGTGGACAAGAAGAGCTCGCCGGCGATCTCTTCGTTGGTGCTCATGCCGGCCAGCCGCTGGAGAATGTCCAGCTCGCGTCGGGTCAGCGGCGCGACCGGCGGAGTGGCCGGCCCCGTGCCAGGCCCGGAGACCGGTCCCGAGGCGAAGATCGTCCCCGCATCGGCTCCGGCCGCGGCCGGCCGGATGGACGCCACGAAGGCGCCGTGCCGGCGGTGCAGCACGGCATCGGCGCCGACCACGGACCGCAGCCAGCGCCCGGCCCAGCGCAACGGCGTACGCAGCTGCTCGCGCTCGGCGGTGCGCAGCGCTCGAGAGATCAGGGCCCGGCGGCGGTCCGGATCGGCCCCGCTCGGGGCCAGTCGGGCCTCCAGCAGCTCCTGCTGCACCTGGTCGAGCAACGACAACCGCGTACCCAGGCGGACTCGGAGTGCCGCCACGGACGCGGCCGGGTCCCCCTGGGCCAGCGAGGCCCGGGCCCGCAGCAGTTGGCCGCCCGACCCGAGGGTGCCGCCCTCCGCCAGCAGCTGCAGTGCGCGAGCCGGTCGTCCGGCGGTCAGCTCCGCCTCGGCCCTGATCAGTCGGGACTGGTCGGCGAAGAATCCGAAGACGGCCGGATAGCGGCACAGCTCGGTCAGGTCGCGGCCGATCCTCGCGTCGCCGGTGATCGAGGTCAACCGGGCCCCGGTCAGCGCGACGGCAGCCGCGAGCCCGGGCCGGAGCTCCTCGTCGCCGGGTGCCGCGGTCCGGGCACTCACGCTGTCGAACCGCTGCCGGGCCTGCGCCAGCTCACCCCGCGCGGCGTGGACCCAGACGGTGGCCAACTGAGCGTGCACCACTCCTCGTTCGGTGCTGTCCGCCGGCCGGGCGGTCAGTACGTCGGCGGCGTGTCGGATGGCCGTGCCCAGTTCTCCGGCAACCGCTTCGAGGAAGGCCTGCTGGCCGACACAGTCCGCCACCACCAGCTGGACCGCCGATTCTTCGCCCAGGGCGGCGGCCGGCCGCAGCCGGCAGCCGCGGGCTCCGCGACCGAAGGCGGCCAGAGCACGGTCCGGCGCGCCCTCCCACAGCGCGAACAGGCCGAGATGCGACTCCACCATCGGCAGGAGCTCCGGTACGCGGTCCCGCTGGCCGAGGCTCAGTCGTGGCATCAACTCGAGCACCTGCTGCGCGTACTGCCGGCCCGGACCCGGCTGCGCACGCGACCGGGCTGCGGCCATCTTCAAGACGGCGAGGCTCAGCTGCTCGGCGATGGTGGCCGTTCGTCGGCCGAGATCCTGCTCGGCCCGCTCGATCGCCACAGCCGCCACCTCCGGCCAGCACCGGCCCAGCGCCACCGCCGCCAGGATCAGCGGCTCCGCGTCGCCGATCGCCTCGGCGACCTCGATCCGGGTGAGCAGCGGGTGCCGGCCAGTGGCCAGCATGCCGGGCACCGCCGGCCTCTCGACCAGCAGGCGGCCTGCGGCCGCCCAGTCCCTCGTCTCGATCAGTAGGCGGAGAGATGGCTCCGGTGTCCGGTCCACCCAGCGGGTGTCTTCCGGCGGGTCGATGTTCAAGATGTCGGTCATGGGATCAGCCGCCTAGGCGATGGTCACGGATTCTCGGCCCGAAAGGTCACGGATCGGTATTCATCCCTCAGTTTGGGTGACCGGTCACCCTGCGACACGGTTATCACCCGGGTGAGATCGGCACCGTTCACCGGCTCAGAACAGGCTTCGGACCCTGGCGATGCCGATCGCGTCTTCCCGGGAGTGGGCGCCCAGCTTGCGGTAGATCGATGACGTGATGGTCTTCACGGTGTTGTGCGACACGTACAGATCGCCGGCGATCTCGCGCAGACTCTGCGAGCCCCGGAGCCGGCGCAACACCTGGACCTCACGCCGGGTCAATGCGTCGCCGGGGCGCCCGCCGCTCACCGGACGGGCTTCCAGCTCGGCGCGGGCGTCGGCGATCCGGGCGCAGGTCGCGGCCATCGTCAGGTCGGGCCAGCTGGCCAGGCCCTCCAGCTCGGCCATCAACTCCCGAGCCAGGCCCGTCCGGTGGGCCCGAGCGGCCGCCTTCACCATCACCACCAGGTGGTAGATCAGTGGCCAGGGCGTGAGCCCCGGCAGCCGGCGGCTGGACCTGGAGTCCCTCGTCGAGAATGTCCAACGCGCCACGTGGATCGCCGTCGGCGAGTCGTACCCCGCCGATCGCCGTAAACGCCCAGAGGCTGGAGGGCATGGACTCCATCGCCCGGTCCACGACGATTCCCATCGTGCGGTCCGCCATCTCCCGCGCCGATTCCAGATCACCAGACTCCAGGTCGCAGAGCGCGGCCATGCCATGTCCGAGGATGCGGATGGTGGTGGCTGCCCGGAGTGCCTCGGCGGCCTCCACGAGGTGGGTCCGGGCGCGCTCCAGGTCCCCGAGAATGTACGCGGCGTGTCCGATCGAGGCGCGGGCGACGGCGTACCACGGGCTGCCTGGGTCTGTCTCCAGCTCGGCCGCGAGCGCGCTCTCGGCGATCAGCCTGTCCGGGCCGTCGAACCCGAACATGCCGCGGAGCAGGGCGATCGCCGACCGGACGGACGTCGTGCCGTCCGGCAACGGGCCGGTGTCCGGCAGTGTCTCCAACACGGCGAGCCGGCGGGTCAGCTCGGCGCGCTGGCCGGAGAGTGCCGCGGTCCAGGCCGCGGTCAGCTCCAACGGTGCACCGCCGCCGGCCGAGGAGGCGTCGAGGGCACGGATCCAGCCCGCGACGGTCGCCGCCCGACCGGCGTCGAAGTAGCGGGTCCAGCTGCGCTGCACCAGAGCGGCCGCGTCGTCATCGGCGCCGCCGGCCATGGCGTGCCGGATCGCCTCGTCGATCTGGTCGTGGGCGCCGAACCACTCGGCCCCGCGCAGGTGCAGGGTCCGCTCCCGCCCGGAGCCCTCGGCCGCCAGCGCACCGCGGGCGAACGACGCGAAGAGATGATGGAACCGAACCCAGCCCTCGCCGGAGTCCAGCGGGATCAAGAAGAGATTCGTCCGCGCCAGGCGGCGGATCATCCCGGCCGAACGGGGTCGCCCGGTGACGGAGTCGCCGAGCGCGGCGTTGAACCGGGCGAACAGCGACATGTCCAGGATGAACTCGCGGAGGTCGGGGTCTTCGCGGGCGAGCACCTCCTCGCTGAGGTAGTCGGCGATGAACCGGTTGCTGCCGCTCAGCTCTCGGATGAACGCGTCCGGATCACCCCGGCCGCGCAGCGACAGCACGGCCAGATAGATCGCCGCGGGCCACCCTTCGGTCCTGGTCAGCAGCTCCGCGACCGAGTCTTGCGCCAGCACGAGACCCTCGGTCCGGAGCAGTCCGCGCACCTCGCCGGCGGTGAACGACAGCGTCCGGCTCCGGATCTCGGCGAGTCGTCCGTCGAGGCGCAGCCGGCCGAGCCGCAGGTTCGGGTCGGAACGGGAGATCAGGATCAGCTGGACGTACGTCGGCAGTCGGTCGATCAGCGCGTCCAGCTGGGCTGCGCAGTCGGGAGAGCGCAACAGGTGGGCGTCGTCCAGCACGATGATCAGCGGCTCGCCGAGCGCGGCCAGCGCGTCGGCGACCCGTGGTACGACCCGGGTCAGCATCGCGCCTCCGCTGCCCGAGACGAACCCGACCGGGTGATCGTCGACGGCACAGCCGATCCGATCGAGCGCCGACACCAGGTGGATCCAGAACCGGGTCGGATCGTTGTCGCCGGCGTCCAGACAGACCCACGCCTGTCGGGCCGGCGCCCGGCCGGAGCTGAGCCACTGGGTGACGACGGTGCTCTTGCCATAGCCCGCCGGCGCGGCGATCACGGTCACCGGCAGCCGGGTGGCGCGACTCAGCTCGGCCAGCAGCCGCGGGCGTGGGATCCAGGCTCGGCGAGCGGGCGGTGGGTGGAGCTTCCCCTCGTCCACCGAGTCGAACATCGAAGCGGCCCCTACTGTCTGTCGCCGTCATTCCCCCGAATGACCGCCCATCGTCAGATACGCGCGTCTGCCGGGCACCGGGGGCGTGGTGCGGGGCGCTTCGCGCGACGCATGAGCATAACGCCACGCGCCAGCTGTCCGGGCTCTCGGCCCACCTGTCCGCTCCTCAGACAACTCGTGACCAGAAGCGTCAGCCTGCGGACGCCGAAATCAGGGGAGCCTCGGGGTCGCGCCACGATCGCAGGCGCTGCCCACACACGTACCGTGGAAGGTCCAGCCGAGGCGATCGCGGAGCAATCATGACACTCATCATCCTTCTCATCCTCATCGTCACTGGCGTCGTGGCGTATCGATACCGAGTGCCTCTGATTGCCAAAATCACCGGTCAGAGTGAGACTCGGATTCGTCGTGCCCTGGATCAGCGAAAGCGCAACTGACACCTGACCCGTCTCATCGCCGACCTCACGAGGGCCGGCTCCGACGAGAACCTGTGATGGTCGCGGCGCCGGACCGTAGAGAGCGGACGGCTCACGAAACCTGCGGACCTGCGAGCTGGTCCTGCTCGGTGGTGTCGGGGCCGACATGCCGGAGATCCGGCGTGCGCGACCACCCGGCGGGGGTGATCCGCGTCTGGAGGCGCGGTGCGAGCATTGTCTCGACAACGACAGGCGCCTGCCGATCCACCGTCGGCGGCGATAGCGGAGGGTGCGAGATGAGCGAGTTCGACGTCGGACCGATCGACTTTCTGGCCGTGGAGTTCCCCGACGGGCAGCTGAAGGGCGAGGGACTGGCGGCCATCATCGATCTGGTGGACCGGGGAATCATCCGGGTGCTGGATCTGCGGGTGGTCCGGAAGGAGACCGACGGCACCCTGACCGCGGCCGCCCTGTCAGACTTCGACGGCGACGGCTTGTTGGATCTCGCCGTCTTCGCCGGGGTCGAGTCCGGTCTGCTGGGCGACGACGACCTGCAGGACGCGGCCGACCTGATCGAGCCAGGCAGCGCCGTGGCGGTGCTGGTCTGGGAGAACACCTGGGCCGGTCCGTTCGTGTCGGCCATGCGCCGGGCCGGGGCGGAGCTCATCTCCAGCGGCCGGATCCCTGCCGCCAATGTGATCGCCGCGCTGGACGCGCTCGACGCCGACGCCGACGCAGAGGCCGAGATCGCGGCCGCCGAGCCTGCCGACGCCTAGACCGGCCCGACCAGAGAAAATTCGACCACAGAAGGGAACACGATCATGGGACTCATCGGAGGAATGGCCCGGACGGCCGTCGTCGCCGGCACCGCCACAGCGGTGTCCAACCGGGTGTCGCGTCGTCAGGCGAACCGCTGGGCGGCCAAGGAGCAGGAGCAGCAGCCCCAGCAGCAGCCCGCGTACGCCGAGCCTGCCTACCAGCAGCCACCTCAGCAGGCCTACCAGCAGCCGCCACAGCAACCTGTGTACGTCCAGGCCGCACCGGCGGCCACCGACCCGGTGGACGACGGCCCGAGCATGCTCGACCAGCTGACTCAGCTCGGCCAGCTCAAGGACGCCGGGGTGCTGACCGAGCAGGAGTTCCAGACGCAGAAGGCACGCATTCTCGCGGCCGGCTAGCCATGTCGACACAGTCGCACCCGGTCCCCGCCGAGCCCTGGGTGGGCGGGGGCACGGCCGGCGGGTCCTATCGGATCCCCGGCCGGACACCGGTCCCACCGCTGGTGCCGGAGTTCCTGGTGGTGGACCACCTGCCGCTCTACCACCGCTTCAGCGTGGAGGCGGGGCCCGACGCCCGCTCGATCGTCCACGTCCACGGCTTCGGCATCTCCGGGACCTACCTCGAGCCGACCGCCGCCGTGCTCGCCCCGAAGTATCGAACGTTCGTCCCGGACCTGCCGGGGATGGGCCGCAGCATGCGGCCGCGCCGCGGCCTTGACCTGCCCGGGCTGGCCCACGCGCTGATCTCGTACTGCGACACCGTCGGGGTGGAGAAGGCCGTCCTGGTCGGCAACTCGCTCGGCTGCCCGATCATCATGGAGACCGCGGCCAGCTACCCGGACCGGATCGAGAGCGCGGTGCTGGTGTCGCCGGCCGGCGGGCCGAACAACCAGCCGATGGCGCGGGCGTTCCGCCAGATGGCGATCGACGGGCTGCGTGAGCCGGCGTCGATGTTGCCGATCGCGATGCGGGACTACTCGCGGTTCGGGGTTCTCCAGAGTCTGGCGCTGTTCAAGGCCATGACGGAGTACCCGACCCTGCACCGGCTGCATTATCTGACCGTGCCGACTCTGGTGGTCGCCGGCGCGCGCGACCCTTTGGTCCGGGTCACCAGGGCGTTCGTGCTGGCCGACCTGCCGCACGTCGACGCCGTGCTGGTGCCCGGCGCCCATGCGCTGAACTACAGCTCACCGGATCTGATCGCCGAGCTGATCGACGCCCACCTCAGCGAACGGCCGCTGGTGGAGGGAAACCGCGCTCGCGGTGTCGCGGAGCTCGTCGACATCGCTCACACCAAGCGAACCGACATCCGCGGCCACGAGTTGTAGCTCGCCGACGATCGACGGACGCGATCGCGTACCGAGCCGTATTGGCCGGATGACCGTCGACGAGTCCGTGACCGAATACCCGCTGCCGGTGCCCAACGCCTTCCGCTCGACATCGTGGCGGCGGCCGCCGGGAACATCTGGTTCACCGGATAGGGCGCCAACCGGATCGGACGGCTCAGCTATCACGGCGTACTCACCGAGCTCACACTGCCGAACCCGGACCCTACCCGGCCTGGATCACGGTCGGCCGGACATGTCCCGAGTCTGTCAAGAGCGCCGTAGGTGAGCACTGGAGTGGCCCGGCCCGTGTGGTAGCGATCGGTAGCGAACTCAATCGGCCTGAGTCAGAGTCCGAGGACGGTCGCGGCGTTGTCGTCCCATGCGGTGTCGATGCGTATGTAGCTGCCGACGGTGTGCAGGGAGCGGTGCCGGGTTTGGTGGGCGATGGCGCGATCGGTGGGGCCGCGTTCGTGGGCGTAGGTGACGAAGCCGGCGCGGAGGGTGGTGACGGGGCAGCGGCGGGGGAGGGTGCCGCGGGGAGGACGACGAGCTCGTCGACGTCGCCGCGTTGGTTGGTCTTGGACCGGTCGAGCTGGATGACCAGGCCGTCGGGGTGTTCGGCGAGGTCGGTGACGTCGAGACCGACGAGTTCGCTGCGGCGGAGGGCGGCGACGAACCCGACCAGGATCAGCGCCCGGTCCCGATGCTCGGCTCGGGCATATCGGGGTGGTCGCCGCTTTCATTGATGTCGGTTTCTTGGGCTACGAAGCAGCAGCGGATGCGATGGCCCCGGTTCCCTCGGTTGGTCGTGACGCACCGACAGGGGTTGACCGATGCTGATCACGGTTCGCTCGGGGTCACGTTGGGCCCGGAACAAGTTTTCGATCTTTGGCCATGTATCAGGGCGTCGGCCTGATCTCCCTGTGGACTATCGGTTGTTGCTCGGTCGCGCAGGTTCGCTGGCCGTCAACGGATTTGTGTTCGGCCGTCGCGTCATCCTTTCTGTCAGACCACCAACCCTTGGAAGGATCCTCGTTGACCACACTCTTCGCCGAGCCGACACAGACCACTATCACCGGACCGATCACAGTGCCGAGTCTGGCCGAGATCGGTGAGCGGGCACTGGCCCTGGCACGGCGGGAGTGGGGGCGGCGTCCGGATGTGGAGGATCTGGCGCAGCGCGCGACGATCAAGTACTGGGAGGCGTTCGGGGAGACCGAGCGGCCGCTCGGCGTGACCAGCTGGTTGCGGTCGACGCTGCGGCGGCTGGCGATTGACGAGCATCGCCGCGAGGTGGGTCGTCTTGGCGATGGCCGGGCCCGCGAGGTTCGGCCGTACGCGCCGTCGGACATCGAGCGGGCGTGGGACCTGATGGCCAGCTCGCCGTCGATGATCGCGATCCGCCGTGAGCTGATGGATCGCGTTCAGCTCAAGCTCACCGGCCGGGATGGGGTGATCTTCCGCGCCCGGGTCGCCGGGACGCCGGCGGACCAGGTCGCCGACGGGTTCGGCATCAGCCGGGCAGCGGTCGACCAGGCATACGCGCGGGCCAAGCGGCGGCTGCGTCAGGCGTTGGCCGACGACCCGCAGCTGGAGCGTGATCTGCGGGGCCAGCTGGCCACCTGGCCGGTCGGTTTGCGGGCCCGGCTGTCAGATCCGTCGGCGACCTGACGTCTCCCCGAGTGAGAGGTCGAACCGCGACCTCCACCATTCCCGCGGCGTTGCCGCGTCATCTTGATCCGAAAGGATTGTCAGTGAACCACCTTCTTCGTACGCCTCGTCTGCATGTCGGGGCCGGCACCACACACGGCGCCTTGACCGTGTTCCCGCTCTGGGTCGAGGCACCGAGCGTTCACGGGCTGCACTGGTCCGGCCAGCAGCTGTCGGTGTCCGAGCTCGCCGGCGGCCCGTCGGTCGGTCAGCTGGCGGTGCGGAACCGGTCGAGCGGCCCGGTCGTGCTGTTGGAGGGCGACCTGGTCGAGGGTGGTTGGCAGAACCGGATGATCGCGACCAGCGTCTTGCTGGCCGGGGGCGCCTCGTACGACCTGCCGGCCCGCTGCGTCGAGCAGGGCCGGTGGAACGGCACGCAGGGACCAGCTTGTCACCTGTTGTCGCGTCGCCTACAGCGTGTCGGCGGCTCGCCGCGACGGCGCCGACCTGGTCGACCAGGGGGATGTGTGGCGGCGGATCGACCGGTTCGAGCAGCGGTTCGGCCGGACGGCGAGCGCGTCCCTGTTCGATCATCTGCGGCGTCAGCCTGCGCCCCATGATTCCTGTGCTGGAGGGCCAGCGCGGGGTGGTGATCGGGATCGGTGGCCAGGTGGTGGCCGCCGAGGTGTTCGGCCGCTCCCGCGGCTTGCGGACCCGCTGGGACGGCATCATTGCCGCGGCCTGGCTCGACGCGGTCCAGGCACCGGCCGTGGCCACCCCGGCAAAAGAGGCCCGCGACTTTGTCCGCCGTTTCGGTTCGGTCGGGCTGACCGTGACCGGTTCGGCCGGCATCGGGCGCCGGCTCACCGCCCGGCACCCGACGCTGCACGTGCAGGGGCTGGCCACCACCAGCTCCGAGATCGTGCACGTGGCCGCGATCGACCCCACTCACCCGTACGTGCTGGCCGCCTGAAACGCCGAAACACCGAACTTGGCAGGTTCAGGGCTGCGTAGAACCGTGGTCATGGCGTTTGACTACGCGGCCTCCGGCCTGCATCGTCACTACTCGAAACCGTCGGATCCGGACCCGCCCACACCGTCGATTCGGGGGAGCCTGTTGTCCGGGTCTGTCTACCGAGTGCGTGATGCGCCTCGACGAGTCTCCGACGTTTTCGCGTAATGGATCGGCGTGTGCGGTCCAACCGGGCTGAGGGTCGCTGCCAACGGCCGGTGCGAAATCTGCGTCGTCCCTGCGTCCGAGGCGGCGAGCGAAGCGTGTGCCGACATTGGGCCTTCACTTGCCGTCCGGCACGGCCGGCCACCACGGCCACGGGCGGGCCCTACTTCGACGCGGCATGCCGGCCGGTTCTCGCACCGACGTCCGTGGCGGTGGGGGATGCGGTCAGATCCGGCCCGCCGGTGCCGTCTGTAGGGGTGACAGCATCAATCACGACCGATCCAGGAGTCCAACAGTGACCGCCGCCAACCAGCCCGCATGCAGTTCTGCCGATCGCCCGCTTCTGCTGGTCGACATCGACGGAGTTTTGAACGCCTTCGACGCCCACCGGCTCACCGAGGACCATCGCCGTACCGTCGTAGGCGGGTACCTCGTCACCCTGGACCGTCGCCACCCGGCCTGGTTCGACGAGCTGGCCCAGTACGCCGACATCTGCTGGGCCACGATGTGGCAGGCCATGGCGGGACCGGTCTTCGGCCGGGCGGCCGGTCTCGGCACCGACTGGCCTTACCTGGACTTCGACAGCGCCTGGACACGGTCCTCGAGGCGCCGCACCGGGGTCGGTGTGGGCGGCTACAAGTGGCCGCTGATCGAACCGCTCGGCGACAGCGACCGGCCGTTGCTGTGGATCGACGACGACATGACCGACGACCAGCTCCGGTGGGCCCGCGCCCGCAACGCCGCCGGGAAGCCCACGATGTTCGTCCGGCCCGATCCGGCCGACGGCTTCACCTACGACCAGTACCAGCAGGTGCTCACCTTCCTCCACAACCACACCGGAACCGTTCCGGCACAGGGGGAGTGCTCCTCCATGTCGCCCCACCGGACGTGTCGGACGGTGCACGCATGATCGCGACACGATTCGGCTCGGCGGCGTCGGTAGCCGGCCAGGCCGTACTCCCGGGTCAAGCGGCGGTTGCGGGCAAGACCGGTCGAGGGTCGGGATCTGCTGGCGGCTCTGGACGACGCGGACCGCGGTCGCGGCGGCCGTTCCGACGGGGGCCGGTGGTGATCGTCCCTGGCGCCGCGGAGTCGCCGATCATCCTGCACGTGCCCCACGCCTCGACCGTCATCCCGGCCGATGTCCGGTCCGGCATCGTTCTCGACGATGACCGGCTCGCCGCCGAACTGGTGGCGATGACCGACGCCCGTACCGACCTGATCGCGCTCGGAGCGGCCGACCGGCTGACCCCGCGACCGTGGGCCTACGTCAACCCGTACTCCCGGCTGGTGGTCGACCCGGAACGGTTCCCGGACGAGTCGGAGGAGATGAACCGGGTAGGGATGGGTGCGGTGTACACCCACACCTCCGACCGGCGGGTGCTCCGCGACATTCCTGCCGAAGAGACGACCCTGCTGATCGAACGCTACTTCGAGCCGTACGCGGCCGGGATGGCTGATCTGGTCGCCGACCGGCTGCGGGTGTGCGGCACAGCGGTGATCGTCGACGTGCACTCCTTCCCGAGCCGGGCCCTCGCGTACGAGCTGCATGCCGACCAGCAACGCCCACCGCTGTGCATCGGCGCCGACGACTTCCACACCCCACCGACCCTGATCGACACCGCCCGGACCTGCTGGCAGCGGATCGGGCCAAGCCTGGTCAACCAGCCGTTCGCCGGTGCGTACGTCCCGCTCGACCGCTACCGCGCCGACCGTCGGGTGGTCGCGATCATGCTCGAGATCCGCCGCGACACCTACCTGGACGAGAACCACCCGGCGCGACCCTCCAACCTCGGCCCGGTGACCGACGCGCTGGTCGCGTTCCTCGCCGGAGTCGGGGCACTCGGTAGCGCGCCGCCGTCACGGGGCGGCCGGTGATCGGTCGCGTCGGAGGAGTGCGCGGCCGGCCGGGACCGATTCGAAGCTTCGGCCTTGCGGGGAAATAGGGTCGTTCGACGAACCGCTTACCAGCAAAGGAGCTGACTCTGTATGTGGGTCTACCTCTCGTTCTTGCGAGCTTCGAGACGACGTAGTTGAGGCCGTCGCATACCAAGCACCGGACGAACCTCCCATCTTCGACCGGGTTGGGAGCTACTGCGCCCGCAATGCCGACCCGCGCCAGGCACGGTTCGGGCGAGAGTTCCTCCGTAAGCCCTCCTCTCGTTCGAGCAGAGACGCATCGAACTCGGTCTCGATCGCACAGTCTGGTTCTGTGGGGCTGGCGACGGATGCATGATCCAAGCGACTAAGTCGTAAACGCGAACTCGCGCGGTCGACAGCCACGACCGATCCAAGATCGGCCGAACTCCATGCGGGAGCCCACCGGCCGACGACGACCAAGCTCACGGCACCGTGGGCTAGACGCGAATCCTCCTCGCCGCACCTGGATTTCGCGGAGCCTTCCGACCGAGACGAGTCGGCGCACCCGCCCTGTGCCAGTCCCAGTCAGGCCTTGCCGCGCGGGGTGGTTGGGGCCTTGTCACCCGGGTGCTGGCTCGAGCCTGCGTCGTCGGCGTTCGACCGGCGGGCGGGGGAGCTCGCCCGGGCCCGGGCCTTCTCGCCGGCCTGGACCTTCTCCGGCTCGGCCTGGTCGGCATCGGGCTCGATCTGGTGTTCCAGCCAGACCGCGCCGAGCGGAGGAACCGTCACATTGGCCGACGCCGGGTAGCCGTGCGACGGGACGGTCGAGGCGACCACCTGACCGAGGTTCCCGCTCTGGCCGGTGCCGTGGTACTCCGGCGCGTCGGTGTTCAGGATCTCTTTCCAGACACCGTCGGTCGGTAGCCCGATCCGGTAGTCGTTGCGCGGCTCGGAGGAGAAGTTCGTGATGCAGGCGATCTGCTGGCCCTCGCCGTCGTAGCGGAGGTAGGAGAAGATGTTGCCGCCCGCGTCATCTGCGTCGATCCAGGAGAACCCGGCCGGATCCGTGTCCAGAAAGAAGAACGCCGGGTTGTCCCGGTAGATCCCGTTCATGTCCTTGACCAGCCGCTGGACGCCCTGGTGTCCCCAGTGCGCGCTCTGCTCCCAGTCGATGCTGCGGGACTCGCTGAACTCGCGGCGCTGCGCGAACTCGGTGCCCATGAAGAGCAGCTTCTTGCCCGGGAAGCTCCACATGAACGCGTAGAACGCCCGTAGGGTCGAGAACTTGCGCCACTCGTCTTGCGGCGCCCGCTCGAACATCGATCCCTTGCCGTGCACGACCTCGTCGTGGCTGATCGGCAGGATGAAGTTCTCCGAATAGGCGTACGCCATGGCGAACGTCATCTCGTGGTGGTGGTATTGCCGGTAGATCGGCTCGCGGCCCAGATAGCGCAGCGAGTCGTTCATCCAGCCCATGTTCCACTTGAACCCGAAGCCCAGGCCGCCGTGATCGATGCTCCGGGTCACTCCGGGCCAGGACGTGGACTCCTCGGCGATCATCATGATCCCGGGCTCGCGCCGGTACGAGTGCGAGTTCGTCTGCTGCAGCAGGTCGACCGCCTCGAGGTTCTCGTTGCCGCCGAACTCGTTCGGGATCCACTGCCCGGCCTCGCGGGAGTAGTCCAGGTAGAGCATCGAGGCGACGCCGTCCACCCGCAGCCCGTCGATGTGGAAGTCGTGTAGCCAGTAGTACGCGTTGCTGATCAGGAAGCTCTTCACCTCGTTGCGGCCGAAGTTGAAGATGTACGACCCCCAGTCCGGGTGCCAGCCCTTCCGCGGGTCCTCGTGCTCGTACAGCGCGGTCCCGTCGAACCGCTCCAGCGCCCACGGATCGGTCGCGAAGTGCCCCGGCACCCAGTCCACGATCACCCCGATCCCGGCCTGGTGCAGCTTGTCGACCAGGTGCCGGAACTCGTCCGGTGAGCCGAACTTGCTCATCGGCGCGTAGTACCCGGTGACGTGATAGCCCCACGAGCCCTCATACGGGTGCTGGGCGACCGGCATGAACTCGACGTGCGTATAGCCCTGCCAGGACACGTACTCCACCAGCTCGTCGGCCAGGTCGAGGTAGGTCAGCCCCTTGCGCCAGGAGCCGATGTGCACCTCGTAGATGCTGACGGCCTCCTGGTACTGCTTCTTCTCACCGCGGAACCACATCCACTGGTCGTCGCCCCAGGCGTACTGGCTCTCGTAGACGATCGACGCGGTGCTCGGCGCGGCCTCGGCGAACCGGGCCATCGGGTCGGCCTTGGTCCGCCAGACCCCGTCCGCGCCCTCGACCTCGAACTTGTAGAGATTGCCGGTACTGACCCCCTCGACGAACAGCGACCAGACCCCGGAGCCCGGCACCAGGTGCAGGTAGTGCCCCTCGCCGTTCCACCAGTTGAAGTCGCCGACCACCCGGACCGCCTTGGCGTTGGGCGCCCAGACCGAGAACCGGGTGCCCGAGAGCGTCCCGCGCTCGGAGTCTTCGACCGTCGTTTCGTGGGCGCCGAGCCGCTTCCAGATCTCGGTGTCGTGGCCCTGGTGGAAACCGGTCATGTCCCAGCCGGTCAGGCCCCCGCTCGGATCGAACGCCATGATCATCTACTCCTTCTCGCCGGTGAGGGTCTGATCGGCCAGCTTCTGGTCGGCCAGTTTCTGGTCAGCCAGGGCGGCTACGGCGCCCAGGGGGATGTGGACCCAGTCGGGCCGGTTGCGCACTTCGTAGACGACTTCGTAGACCGATTTGTCCAGCTCGTACGCCCGCAGCGTCGCCGCGTCCGCGGGGCGCAGCTCGCCGCCGGTATAGCCGGCCAGGAAGGCTTCCCGGCAGTCGGCCACCCAGCGCGCGGCGTCGGGACCGGGCACGCTCGCGCCCGCATACTCGAACGAGCGCAGCATGCCGGCGATGTCGCGCCAGACACTGTCCGGAGCGAGCCGCTCGGCCATCGACTTGGCCGGCTCGCCCTCGAAGTCGATGATCTTCCAGCCCGACGGGGTCCGCAGCGTCTGGCCGAGGTGGAAGTCGCCGTGCACCCGCTGCAGCTCCAGCTCGGCGTCGGCCAGCGCACCGAAGCCGGCCAGCACGCCGTCGGCGTAGTCCGCCAGCGCCGGCGCGATCGCCCGGGCTGCCGCGAACCGCCCGGTCATCACCGCGGCGACGTCGCCTCCGGAGCCGCGGGCAGTGGGGAACGCGTCGTGCAGGGCGGAATGGATCTCGGCCAGCGCGCTGCCCAGCCGGGTCGCCTCGTCGTCGAACGGCTTGCCGTCGGCAAGCGCGGCCAGGGCCAGCCCCCAGCCGTCCTCGGCGCCCGTCAGCTTCTCCACCACCATCGCCAGGTCGGCCGAGACGCTCCGGTCTCGGTGCCGCCAGTCGGCCTCGACCCAGCCGTACAGCCGGGCCACGTCGCCGATGTCGGCCTTGTTCAACGCGTCGTGGACCTCGATGTCGAGATTGCGACCGAGCTCGAGCCGTCGGAACAGCTTCAGCATGGCCGTCTCGCCGAACATGACCGAGGTATTGGACTGCTGGCCGAGGAACGGTTGCGGCTCGTCGGCCGCGCTCAATCCCTCGGTGTCGGTGGGGGTGAACCGCAGTTCGCTGTCCCGCTCTCTGATCCGCCGGGCGTCGAGCAGCGCGGCCAGCAGCACCCGGCAGGCGGCCGGGTCCTGGGCGGCGTCGTAGGCGACCACCTCGCCGAGATCCGGGTCCGTGGTCCGGGTCAATTCGGCGTGCGCCATGGCCGGATCGGGCGCCCGGTGATAGGAGACCGGCAGCTGATACAGCTCGAACGGAACCCCCATCTCGTCGGGATAGCTCAGCTCGACGATCTCGATCCGGACCGCGGGCCACTCGTCCAGCTCGGTCAGCCAGCCGAACCGGGTGTGACCGGTCAGTTCGGCCCGGAGACCCTTGCCGGCGAACCAGCGGGCGCGACTGATCGCCGTCAGTAGCTCGGCAGAAGACACGTCAGCGGCCCGGGCGGCCGGGGGTGGTTCCGGCGCCGTATCGAACCAGGGTGAGCACGTGGCACGGGTCGTCCGGGGTCAGCCGGACGAAGGCGTGCTGGCCCCAGCGCCAGGTCTGTCCGGTCAGCTCGTCGTGCACCAGGTAGACATCGCGGTTGCTCAGGCCCAGTGCCTCCATGTCGAGGAAGATCTCGGTCTCGACGACGTTGTGCGGGTCCAGGCTGGCGATGACGATCACCACGTCGTCCGCGCTCCCTGTGCCGTCGGGGCCAGGGGTGGCGGGGGCGCGCTTGGAGTAGACGATCGCGTTCGAGTGCGCGGCGTGGTGGAAGCTGAGATCGCGGAGCTGCTGCAACGCCGGGTGCTCGCGACGGATCTGGTTCAGCCGGCCGACCAGCATGCCGAGGTTCTCACCAGACTCGTATGCCGCCGCCCAGTCCCGCGGTCGGTACTGGAACTTCTCCGAGTCCAGATACTCCTCACGGCCCGGCGCCAAGACGGCGTTCTCGAACAGCTCGTAGCCGGCGTACATCCCCCAGAGCGGCGACAGGGTCGCCGCGAGCACCGCGCGGATGGTGAACGCGGCAGGGCCACCCCACTGCAGCACGCTGGGCAGGATGTCGGGGGTGTTCACCCAGAAGTTCGGCCGGAAGAAGTAGTCGGTCTCGGTGGTGAGCTCCGTCAGGTACTGCTCGATCTCCCACTTCTCGTTGCGCCAGGTGAAGTAGGTATAGCTCTGATGGAAGCCGACCTTGCCGAGCATCTGCATCATCGCCGGCTTGGTGAACGCCTCGGCCAGGAACAGCACGTCGGGATCGGTCCGCCTGATCTCGCCGAGCAGCCGGGCCCAGAACGCGACCGGCTTGGTGTGCGGGTTGTCGACCCGGAAGACCCGCACTCCGTGGCTCATCCAGAGATGGACGACGTCCAGCCAGGCCGCGTACATCCCCTCGCGGTCGTTGTCGAAGTTGAAGTTGTAGATGTCCTGGTACTTCTTGGGCGGGTTCTCCGCGTACGCGATCGAGCCGTCGGCCCGCTTGGAGAACCACTCCGGGTGCTCGGTCACCCACGGATGGTCCGGCGAGGCGTTCAGGGCGAGGTCGAGGGCGATCTCCAGGCCGAGCGACTTGGCCTTGGCGACGAACCGGTCGAAGGCGTCGAAGTCGCCCAGGTCGGGATGGATGGCGTCGTGGCCGCCCTCGGGAGCGCCGATCGCCCATGGCGAGCCGGGGTCGGCCGGGCCTGGGTCCAGGGTGTTGTTCCGACCCTTCCGGAAGCTCGTCCCGATCGGGTGGATGGGCGGCAGGTAGACGATGTCGAAACCCATCGCCGCCGCCGCCTCGAGCCGGTCGTGGGAGGAGTCGAAGGTGCCGGAGATCCAGCGGCCGTTCTCCTCATCGAAGACCGCGCCTTCGGAGCGGGGGAAGAACTCGTACCACGAGCTGAACAGGGCGGCCGGCCGGTCGACGAAGACCGGGTAGTCCCGGACTGGGGGAGACCAGCTCGCGGGGACCGTACGTTTTCATCAGCTCGCGGACGTCGTCCTCCAGAACCTGGTGCAGCCGGACCTCGAGCTGGTCGTGCCCGGCGGACAGGAGGCCGGACGCCACGCGGAGCGCCGCCGCCGCCTCGTCGTCGCCGGCCTGCTCGGCGCGATCCGCGGACGCGCCCAGCACATTTCGGCCCTCGGCCACCACGAGATGGGTGTCGATCCCGGCCGGGATCTTGATCTCGGCGTTGTGGACCCAGGTCTCCCACGGGTCCGACCACCCCTCGACCCGGAACGTCCAGGCGCCTTCGCGGTCGCAGCTGAACTGGCCGGTCCACCAGTCGAAGCCCGCCGGGGTCGTCGGGTGCATCCCGAACCGCTTCTCAGCGCCGTCCGGGTCGGTGGTCACGATCGACGCGTTGACCGCGTCGTGGCCCTCTCGGAACACGGTGGCGCGGACCGGGATTCGTTCGCCGGGAACCGCCTTCGCGGGGTACGCGCCGCCTTCGATGACCGGCGAGACGTTCGCGACCGGGACGCGTCCGATCGGCGCTCCGAGCGTGATGCCGGTCTCGACCTCGACTGCGGTGTCGGTGCTTGCGCTCACCGGTGTCTCCTTGTTGATGGCCGTCACGTTTGACAACCTATCTGCACGGTTTTCGGCGCGGCAGGGGTGGCGCTCGTCACAGGCGCTTCTTAGCGTCGCCCGGTCGCGGTCAACAAGGAGGATGTGAGGCGGGGTCGGTTCGCTCGTTCGGTCCGGTGAGGCATGGCGGGTGCGGCCGGAGCGTTGCTGCTGGGCATCGGCCTGATCGGCGGCGGCGCCGTTCCGGCGCAGGCCGCGGGACCCGGGCCGGTCCGGGCGCGCCCACCGCCGGCGACTCGCTGTTCCCGACCGACGGCAACGGCGGATACGACGTGACCCACTACGGCATCGCGCTCAGCTACCACCGGAGCGCAAAGTCGATCACCGCGACGACCACGATCACGGCCCGGGCGCTACGACCGCTGACCTCGTTCGTGCTCGACCTGGAAGGGCTCGCCGGTGACCTCGGTCCGGGTCAACCGGCAGTCGACGAGCTGG
>CAVOZV010000016.1:0-601706 GCA_963701355.1 uncultured Actinomycetota bacterium
AGAGGCGATCGGCGCAGCCTCAAAGACACTGCGCCCGTGCGCGAGCGCAGCCTCAGGCCAGTGATTGCGCTTGAACATGATGTAGAGGGCGATCATGATCGCGGCGATCAGACCGAGGGCGCCGAAGTAACCCCAGCGCAGGTGCAGCTCCGGCATGTTGTCGAAGTTCATCCCGTAGATTCCGGCGACCATGGTCGGCACCGCCACGATCGCCACCCAGGCGGAGATCTTGCGCATGTCCTCGTTGTCGGCGACCGACGCGCGGGCGAGCCCGGCCTGCAGGATGGAGCTCAGCACCTCGTCGAAGGCCGCGATCGCCTCGCGAGCTTCGGTGTGATGGTCGGCCAGCTCGCGGAAGTAGGCGCGGGTCTCTTCGGGGATCACCGAGACGTCCCGGGTGGCGAGCCGAATCAGCGGCGGACCGAGCGGGTTCACCGACCGCTTGAACTCGATCACCTCGCGCTTCAGCTGGTAGACCTGATCGACCTCGTGTTGCCCCTGCCGTGAGAAGACCCTTGCCTCGACCTCGTCGACGTCGGTCTCGATCTCGCGGACGACGGCGAGATAGTCGTCGATGATCTTGTCCGCGATGAAGTAGAGCACCGTCGCCGGGCCCTGGGCGAGCCGCTCGGCTGCGACTCGAGCGACTTGCGCAGCTCGCTCAGCTGCGCATGCTCGCCGTGCCGGACGGTGATCACGAAGTGCGGGCCGAGGAAGACCATCACCTGGCCGGTGGAGACGATCTCGGAGGTGTCGGTGAGCTCCTCGTGGTCGACGTAGGCGACCGTGGAGATGACCATGAACAGGTCGTCACCGAACATCTCCAGCTTGGACCGGGTGTGGCCGTGGGCGGCGTCCTCGATCGCCAACGGGTGCAGGTCGAACTGCTCGGCGAGCACGTCGAGGTCTTCGGGCTGCGGGTCCTTCAGGCCGAGCCAGACGAACCCCTCGCCGGCACAGGCCAGCTTGGCCGCGCGGCCGAGATCGTCGCTAGGCCGACGGACCCCGTCGACGTACCAGGCCCAGGCGACGACCGAGCTCGGTGGCGGGGTCGGGATGCTCGACTCGGCGACCGGTTGAGCCTGGACCTTGGAGAGTACGTCGATAGGGACGTACGGCAGGCGACGGTTCAGTCCGCGCAGGGACGGTAGGCTGCGACGCGTGCGGCACATTCGGCACGGCTGCCTCCTCACTCTTCGCGGGCATCCTCGGTCGGGACGCCCCCGCGGCAGCCTGGCTCATCAGGCGTGCCATCCACGCCTCGACGTCCCGGCTGGTCCGGGGAAGCTGACCGGACAGGTTCTCGCTTCCGTCACCGGTGATCAAGATGTCGTCCTCGATCCGGACCCCGATACCGCGGAACCGTTCCGGCACCAGCTCGTCGTCGGCGGCGAAATAGAGGCCGGGCTCGACCGTCATGATCATTCCCGGCTTCAGCTCGGCCTCCTTGTAGTTCTCCTTGCGGGCCTGGGCGCAGTCGTGCACGTCCATGCCGAGGTGGTGCGACGTGCCGTGCACCATCCAGCGCCGGTGCTGGCCACCGTCCTCGGCGAGCGACTCCTCGGCCGTGACGGGCAGGATGCCCCAGTCTTCGAGCTTGTGAGCGAGCACCGAGATCGCGGCCTTGTGCGCGTCGGTGAAGGTTCCACCCGGCTTGGCCGCGTCGATGCCCGCCTGCTGAGCCTCGAGAACCGCCTCGTACACCTCGCGCTGGGCGTCGCTGAAGTGGCCGGAGATGGGCATGGTCCGGGTGATGTCGGCCGTGTAGAGGGTGTCCAGCTCGATCCCGGCATCCATCAGCAGCAGGTCGTCTGCGTCGAGATCACCGTCGTTGCGGATCCAGTGCAGCGTGCAGGCGTGGTTGCCGGAGGCCGCGATCGTGTCATAGCCGACTGCGTTCCCGACGTGCCGGGCGTGCAGACCGAAGACCCCCTCCACCCAGCGTTCGCCACGGCCGCGGCGGACCGCGTCCGGGAGCTCGGCGACCACCGACTCGAAGGCATCGGCACTCCGCGCGCAGGCCTCCCGCATCTCCTCGATCTCGAAGGCGTCCTTGATCAGCCGGAGCTCGTCGAGGAAGACCGCCAGCTCGGCATCGGCTGCCAGTTCGTCTTCGCTCGGCTGCTCGCCACGGAGCTCGTCGACGGACGTGGTGATCGCCGGGTCGGCGCCGCGCACGACCCGGATCGTCGTCACGTCCGCGTTCTTGCCGAGGGCGTTGGGGAGCTCGTCGATCGAGGCGCAGCGGATGCCGCACAGCTCGGCCATCTCGTCCAGGGTCGGCCGCCGGCCCACCCAGAGCTCGCCGTAGCGGGTGTCGGCGAAGAACTCCTCGGAGTCGCGCGGCGCACGCGGCTTGAAATACAGCGTGGCGTCGTGACCGTCGTCGCTCGGCTCCAGAACGAGCACCGCCTCGGGCTCGCGGTCGGTGCCGAGTCCGGTCAGGTGGGCGAACGCTGAGTTCGGCCGGAACCGGAAGTCGGTGTCGTTGGAGCGGATCTTCAGCCCGCCGGCGGGGATCACCAACCGGTCGCCGGGGAACGCGTCGCTGACTCGCGCCCGACGCTCGCGTGCCGGCCCCGGCGGCCGGCAACGTCTCGGGCAGCCCGGCCGCTAACGGGGCCCAGCCCGTGCCGATGAACTCCCGGAACTTCTCGGAGAACGTCGACTGCCGGCTGGGTGAGGAGACCTGACGTTCGCTCATGTTCGCATTGTTGCACTCGTCGGCGAATCGGTCGGATTCTCGCGGTGGCGGGATTCTTGCGTAGGGGTGCTGCCCTTCGACAGGCGCAGGGCACGTGGGCAGGGCACGGTCGGGGGCGCGTACGCCGGGCAGGGTCGGGGCGCGTGGGCAGGTGCCCTTCGACAGGCTCAGGGCACGTAGGCGAGCGGGTCCGAGCACGTGGGCCGGTCAGGCGTAGGGGCACGTGAGCCGGACGGGCTCGGGGCGGGTGGGCCGGGCAGGCTCGGGGGGTGTCAGGGACTCCGGTCGTCGCCCAGTCCGGCATCGCGGGCGCGCAGGATCGCGCCGGATCTATCGGCGACGTGCAGCTTGGCGATGATGTTCGACACGTGGTTGCGCACCGTCTTGGGGCTGACCGCCAGCCGGCGGGCGACCGTCGCATTGTCCTTGCCGGCGGCCAACAGCGACAGCACCTCGGTCTCCCGGTCAGTCAGCTGCGGAAAGGGTGAGGTGGCCGCCGTCCGCCCGAATTGCCGCAGCATCCGGGCCGCGATGCCCGCACCGAACAGGGCCTCCCCGCGGGCGACCGATCGGACGGCGGCGACCAGCTCGTCGGGTGCTGAGCCCTTGAGGGTGTAGCCGAACGCGCCGGCCCGGAGGGCGGCGAGGACGTTGTCCTCGTCGTCGTACATGGTGAGGATCAGGACGCGGGTGGGCAGCCCGACCGCGGCGATCTGCGCGCTGACCCACAGTCCGTCGCCGTCGGGCATGTTGAGATCCAGGACCGCGACGTCCGGACGGTGCTCGATCGCCGCGGCGATCGCGTCCCGACCGGTGGTTGCGACAGCGCAGATGGAGATGTCGGCCTCGGCCGCGAAGACCGCCCGCAGGCCGGAGGCGAAGACGGGGTGGTCGTCGGCGAGCAGCACGGCGATCATGTCGGGACCCCGAGGTCGAGGGGCAGCCGGGCGGAGACGGTGGTTCCGCCGGTCGACGACTCGATCGTCAGGCCTCCGCCGACCTCGGCCGCCCTTTCCTGCATGGAGCGCAGGCCGACTCCCGGGTGTCCGTGTCGACGGCAGTCCGTGGCCGTCGTCACGGACGACGACCCGGACCGTGGTCTGATCGGCGGCCACGTCGATCACGCAGTGCCGAGCTCGCACTGTGCCGGACGGTGTTGGTCATCGCCTCGACCGCGATCCGGTAGGCAGCGGTCTCGGCCGCCGCCGGCAGCGCCGTCTCTGCCCGTGGTCCCGGTGACGTCGATGGTGAGGTCGCCGGCGAGCGAGCGCTGCTCGCGATCGGAGCGCGCCGAGCAGGCCCAGCTCGTCCAGGGCCGGTGGTCGGAGGGCCTCGACCAACCGGCGGATGTCCACCAGGCTCGTCGCCGCCTCGTTCTCGATCTCGCCGAGCATCCCGAGGGCCGGTGACGTGGACGGCAGGTCGCGCGCGGCGAGCGCTGCCTTCAGCCGGATGGCCGCCAGGGTCGGGCCGAGCCCGTCGTGCAGATCACGACGGAGCCGGCGGCGCTCGTCCTCGCGAAGCGCCACGGCCTCCGCTCGGGACTGCAGCAGGTCTCGGTGCAGCCGGACGGCCTCGACGGCGGGTCCCACCTCACGGGCCAGCGAGCGGATCAGCGCGAGGTCGGCCTGGTCGAGCGGGTCGTCGGTGCCTCGGTCGGAGACGCGGAGCCGTCCGACGGTCGCGCCGTGATGGCTCAGCGGTTCGCTGTGCAGGCCGCCCTTCCGCTCCCCGTGCTCGGCCGCGACGCGGAACCGACCGGCCCCGTCGGCGATGTCGATGGCGACGTACGGCAGGCGCAGCGACTGGGCGACCGTCTCGACGACCGCCGGGCGGTACGTCGTCGGGCAGCATCGCGGCCTGCATCCGGGTGCCGAGCCGGGCGAGGAGCGCGCTCGGGTCGTCGCGGTCGCCGTACATCAGGTGGTTGACCCAGCGCTGGGCGATGGTCCGCAGCGGCGCCAGAGCGAGGGCCGCAGCGGCCGCGGCAACGGCGGCGGCGACGGGCCCGGAGATGCCGAGCCAACTCACCAGCAGGGCGACGATCACGGCATAGCCGCCGGCCAGCACCGCGATCAGCGTCACGTTCACCAGCGACCGGTTGGCGAGGTGCTCGATGTCGAACAACCGGTGACGGCGCAACGCGATCGCGATCCCGGCCACGAACGGGAGACCCGAGAGTCCGAGGGCAGCGCTCGGCAGCAGCTGGTGCCCGAGGATGAGGTCAGGCAGGTGCCAGCCGGCCAGGGCGAGCACTACCGAGCCGGCTCCCCCGATCACCATCCAACGCAGTCGGTCCCGGGCGAGCGGGTCGGGGCTCCGGACATACGCGACGATCGCCAGCGTCCCCGTCATGGTCAGGGTTGCCACGACCAGCACGGTCTGTCCGAGGAACGCGAGACGGATCCAGTCCAGACCGTTGATCGCGAGCACGCCGGCGACGGCGATCCACACGGCGAAGAGGGCAGGCCCACCGACGTACGCCCAGGCCGGCCCGCGAGCCCGCGGCTGCCGCCGCAGACCCGACAGCTGGATCGCGAACGCGACCACGGCACCCCAGGACACGGAGTAGACCACCAGGACGTTCAGCAGATACAGCCAGAACAGCGGGCCGGCCGCGGCGACGGCGATCGCCGGAATGTCCGCGGTGAAGGCCAGGGTGCTCCCGAGCAGCCCGGCTCCGGCGATCAGCAGCGGCGTCGTCGCCGGCTCCTGCGGCCGGCGCAGATAGAGGGCCGTGGCCAGCGCTGCCAGCGAGCAGACGAAGACGAGATTGCCCCAACCCTCCGCGAACAGGGGAAGGACCTCGCCCGCCCCGAGCGTGAGATCGAGCGCTTTCGATGCCGCGTCCCGGTCGATGCCGTAGTCCAGGCGATCACCGACGGCTGCGCTCGACACTCGCCCGAGGCCGTCCGCCAGCCTCCTGCCGGCGATCGAGATCACGACGTCGCCGGTCTGCAGCTGTGCCGCCTGACCGTCGCCTGCCGTGTTCCCGGCCGGCACATCGACGGTCACGCCACCCGCCGACCAGTCGGCGACGGCCGATCCGTCGTCCGGCGAGCTCACCCGGGCGGCCAGCGCGAGCAACCCGATCAGCAGAAGTGCCGCCGCCAGCACGGCGGGTCCGCGTCGTGCGCGGACGGGCGCCGTTCGGCCGCCCACCGTCGGCTCGCCGCTGACCGCCGCGCGGGACATGCTTCATTGTCGGCGCGTCCGACACCTCTACGACACCCCGTGGCGAGGAAATCCCGGTCCGGTCGGGACAACGTCCCGTGCATTCGGGACAGCTCCCCCCGCACAGTGGCTTTCGTGTCCACCACCCGCCTGAGTGAGGCGAACCGGGCACCGCTCCGCGGTGTCGCCGGGTGGGCAGTCGGCCTGCGGCATCGCCGGGCTGATCGCCAACGTGCTGTTGATCGTCTTCTTCGCGCTCGGCGCACCGTACGGGCTTGCGCTGGCCGCGTTCGAGTGGTCGGGATCCGCGAACGACGTCGTGGTGGCGGTGCAGTTCGGGTTGTTCGTCCCGGTCGCGACCGGACTCGCGCGGTGCCTGCCGCGATCCGCGGCGATGCGCGTCGCCACCACGGTCGGTGTCACGGCGATGGCCGGTGTCGTCGTGCTGCAGGTCGCCCTGGTCGTCGGTGTGCTGGAGTTCGACGTCCAGGTCCGGCTCGTGCTGCCGATGATGTCCCTGGTGTTCGTCTGGCTGCTCGTGCTCTGCTCGACGGCACATCGCGAGCCGCCTCCTGCCGCGGCCGCTGACCCGGTTGGGGTTGCTGCGTTGGTGCGGCCTTCCTGGTCGGGATCGTGCTCTACGCCGCGTCGGCGCTGCTGGCGCGCGGTTCCGTCGCGCAGGCCGTTCTGCTCGTGCCGGGGATCGTCCTCGGCGCCGTCGGCTGGCTCGGTCTGCCGCTGTGGCCACTGCTGCTGGCTCGGTCGGCCGACAAGTCGTAGGAGGGAGAGAGGGATGAAGAAGGCGTACCGACTGCTCGCATACGTGGTGGCGCTCGGCGTGCTGGTCCAAGCCGCTTCCGTCGTCTGGGCCATCTCGGGCATGTTCCACTGGATCGGCACGGGCGGTGTCGTCGACCAGGCGCTGGTCGAGCGAACAGGGGAGCCCGTTCCCGGAGGCGTTGGGATTCGCGGTGCACGGCCTCAATGGCACTGTCGTCATCCCGATCGCCGGTCTCGCGCTGCTGGTGACGTCGTTCTTCGTGCATGCCCGCGGAGCGATCCGCTGGGCCGTGATCGTTGTCGTGCTGATCGCCGTCCAGGCGGAGCTCGGGTTTGCCAGCCACGACATTCCGATCGCCGGGGCGGTGCACGGACTCAACGCGCTGGCGCTGTTCACCGTCGCGCTGATCACCGCCCGCCGGCGGCTGGACCCTCGGTCTCCGGCAGAGAGCGAGCAGGCGTCGAGCGAGGACGACAACGCGTCGAGCGTGGCGTGACCCCGAGGCTGTCGCGGCGTGCCCGGGCGGTGCTCGGCGGCTGGGCCGTAGTGGCCGTCGTCGGTCCGCTCGGCTGGTTCTGGGCCGGCAGCCTGACGCCGGCCGCGTACTCGGTCACGACGATGGGGACCCCCGACTATGGCGGCGGGACCCGCCCGGCGACGGACGAGCATGCGCATGTCAGCGGTGCGGCATCGTCCGCGGCGCCTACCTCGATCACCCGCTACGTGGCCGACCCGAACCGGGCAGCAGACGTCAGGGTCGGTGCTCGTGGCGCGCGAGCAGCGGCTCGACATCGGCGGTCGCTGGGTCGACGGGTTCACCCTCGACGGTGTCTCGCCGGGGCCCGTGATCCGGGTCCGCCAGGGTCAACTGCTCGAGGTGCAGCTGCGCAACGAGTCCGTCGTCGACGGGGTCACCCTGCACTGGCACGGCGTCGACGTGCCGAACGCCATGGACGGTGTCGCCGGCGTCACCCAGGACGCGGTGCCGGTCGGTGGCAGGTTCACCTACCGGTTCATCGCGGACCGGGCCGGGACCTACTGGTACCACGCGCACCAGCTGTCGAATCCCGAGGTCGCGGGTGGTCTGTTCGGCGCTCTGCTGGTGCTCCCGCGCGCCGGAATCCCGCAATCGGTCGACGCGCTGGCCGTCGCGCACACCTACGACGGTCTGCGCACGATCAACGGCTCCGTCGCGGATCTCCCGGTGTCGGTCCGGCCGGGCCAGACCGCTCGGGTGCGGGTGGTGAACACCGACAACGGATCGATGCAGGTGTGGTCGTCGGCTCCGTACCGCCTGGTCGCGGTCGACGGCAACGAGGTGAATGCGCCGACCCGCGTGACGGGAGAGGCGATCACCGTCGCCGCCGGTGCCCGGCTCGACATCGAGGTCAGCGCATCGGCCCGAACGGCGGCACGGGTGCAGGTCTCCGCCGCGACGGCGGTGCTGGTCGGACCGCCCGGGGCGGCCGACCCGGCAGCCGTGCCGCGGCCGACCCGGCAGCTGGATCTGCTCGACTACGGCTCACCGGCACCGCTCGGCTTCGATCCGACCCGACCCGACCGGCGCTTCGCGTACGTGATCGGGCACCGCTTCGGCTTCGTCGGCGGACGACCGGGTCTGTGGTGGTCGATCGACGGTCACCTCTACCCGCACACCCCGATGTTCGTCGTGACCGATGGCGATGTGGTGACGATGCACATCGACAATCGAACTTCTGTGGAGCACCCGATGCACCTGCACGGTCACCGGATGGTGGTTCTGGCGCGCGACGGGGTCGCGGCGACCGGCAGTCCATGGTGGGTCGACTCGCTGAACGTCGCCCCGGGCGAGAGCTACGACGTCGCGTTCGTCGCCGACAACCCGGGCATCTGGATGGACCACTGCCACGACCTCGAGCACGCCGCCGACGGGATGGTCGCTCACCTGATGTACGCCGGCGTCACGACACCGTTCGAGGTGGGAGGACCGGCTGCCAACCGCCCCGAGTGAGTGCGAGCCGTCTCATGAGTGGTGTGTGTGCCAGGTGGTCCAGAGCGCCGGGCCACCTGGCAGACCCACCACTAAGGTGGCGGGGTGCGGAGCGAGGCGGCGAAGGACCGGGTCGGCCCCATCGATGTGCTCGAGCTGCTCGACCGGGCAGCCCGGCTGGGTTTCCATGACGACGACGTCTCCGCACTGCGGGCCGCGGCGCCGGGATGGCTGGCCGATCCGGACCATCGCGATACGGTCGGCGCAGCCGCTGACCGGCTCCGGGGCGGGATCGGTGACCTGACGGTCGGCGGACCCGATCCGTGGGAGGGCTGGCCGGACGGGCCGGACGACGGGCTTGGGCCGATGCTGAGCCTGCTGGCGAGTGCCGACGACGTCGTCGCTTACCAGCGGACGCGCGGGATCGAGGAGCCGCAGGCCTGGCGGAATCTGGCGGATCTCGGCCAGCAGGTGTGGGTGCACCGGCTGACGTACGGCCGGTTCGGGCTGCATACCCAGGGCTGGCTGCGGATCGCCTGGGCGGGCGGTTTCGCCTGGCTGGGGCGACTGCAGTTCAATCTCCAGCTCCTGGACGACTCACAGGAGTGGGTGCTGTCCACCCACATCCCGCGCTCGGGCCCGCTCGTCGCAGAGGCTGTCGACGAGGCCCTCGACCAGGCCACCGGCTACTTTGCGGCGCACTATCCGGACGTAGCGACGACCGAGTTCTGGTGTGACAGCTGGCTGCTGGCACCCGAGCTCGCCGGAGCTCTGCCTGGGTCCAACATCGCCGCGTTCCAGCAGCGCTGGGCCCTGGAGGAGCGGGTAGGCGAGGGTGACGCCGACGCGCTGTTCTTCACCTTCGCCCGCCGGTCACCGGTCGACACGGCGACGCTGCCCCGCGACACCAGCCTGCAGCGAGCGGTGCTCGACCGGCTGGCGGCAGGTGACCACTGGCCGCTGCGTCGTGGTCGGATCCCTCAATCCTCGACCGAGAGGCTCCGCTCGTGACCAGTCTGTATCTCGTCCGGCACGGCGAGACCGAGTGGAGTCTCAGCGGCCAGCACACCTCCTACACCGATCTGCCCCTCACCGAGCACGGTCGCGAGCAGGCCCGCGAGCTGCTCGGCAAGCTCGATCCGGCGAGCTTCGGACTGATCCTGACCAGCCCGCGGCAGCGGGCCCGGATGACCGCGGAGCTGGCCGGCTTCACCGGTGAGTACGAGCCGCGGATCGACCCGGACCTGGTCGAGTGGGACTACGGCGCGTACGAGGGGCTGACCCGGGCCCAGATCCACGAGCAGGTGCCCGACTGGCTGATCTGGACCCACGGCGGCGGCCCGGGCGGGGAGACCATCGACGACGTACGCGCCCGGTTCCGCCGGCTGATCTCTGCGGTCGAGGCGACGAAGGCGGATCGGGTGATCTGCTTCGCGCACGGGCACGCGCTGCGGGCCCTGATGACCGTCTGGCTCGGGCTCGACATCACCTTCGGCGCGCACTTCGAGCTGGACACCGCGACCGTCTCGATCCTCATCGACGACGAGGCGGGCCGCAGCATCAAGCAGTGGAACGGCTCCGCCTGAGCCCTCAGCGGACGCCTGCCAGCGACTTCCGCGAGATCACCAGCAGCAGCCCGGCCACGGACAGCGCGCTGACCATGATCGCGGCCATCGGGACGGGTGTCCCGTTGTCCAGTGCGCCGACCAGCGGCGCGACCAGCCCGCCGAGCACGAACTGGGATGCGCCGAGCATCGCCGCGGCGGTGCCGGCGGTCTCACCGTGCCGGCTGAGCGCGGCGGCCGGAGCGTTCGGGAACGACAGCCCGAGCGAGGCGACCACGATCCACAGTGGCGCCATGAAGCCGAGCAGGCCGCCGAAGCCCGTCAGTGAGGTGGCCAGCAGCAGGAGCGCGCCGGCCAGGGCGATCACCACCGCGGCGGAGAGGATCTGGATCGGCGCCCAGCGCTTGAGCAGCAGTGGGTTGATCTGGGTGGCGATGATCAGCCCGATCGCCGTCGTGGAGAAGGCGATCCCGAACTGTTGCGGGCTCAAGCCGAACTGGTTCTGCAGGATGAACGACGAGCCGGCGACGTAGGCGAACAGCACCGAGAACATCAGCGCAGCGACGGCGACCAGAACCAGGAACGTACGATCGCGGACCAGTGCGCGGTACGCCCCCAGCGTGCTCCGGACCGACGCCGGGATCCGCCGGGACGGTCGGCAGGGTCTCCGGCAGGGCGAAGAAGGCGAGCGCGAACAGCGCGACGGCGAACCCGGCCAGCACCACGAAGATGCCCTGCCACGAGGTGAGCTTGAGCAGCGCGCTGCCCAACGACGGGGCCAGGATCGGCGCGATGCCGAGCACCAGCACCAGCCGGGACAGCAGCTGGGCCGCCCGGTAGCCGCTGAACAGGTCTCGGACCATCGCCATCGCGACCACCGCAACGGCGGCACCGGCCACCCCCTGCAGGGTGCGGGTGACGGCGAGCAGCGTGATGGTCGGCGCCAGGGCGCAGAGCACCGACATCAGCCCGTGGCCGGCCAGCCCGATCAGCAGGGGCTTGCGCCGGCCGACCGCGTCGGACAACGGACCGATCACCAGCTGGCCCAGACCGAGCCCGATCAGGAGACCGGTGATCGTGGTCTGCGCCTGGACGTCGGTCGCCCCGAACTGGGCGGTCAGCGAGGGTAGCGCCGGCAGGTAGGTGTCGACGGTCAGCGGGCCGATCGCGCTCAGTGCGCCGAGCACCAGGACGAGCTTCAGGTAGCGGTTCCCGACGTACTGCTCGGCCAGCGCAGGCTCGACGGCGTTCGCCGGTGTGCTGGTCGGAGTGGCGGGTGCGGTCGACGGTTCGACGACGGCAGTCATGAGGTCGTGCCTCTCGAGAGTGATCAGCGATGTGTTGTCGTCCGCGTCGTCGTTGGTCGGATCGACACCGGTTGAATCGCTGCAACCTGACCCCCCCGGGATTCATTCCACGAATGGGGGTGATTCCCGAGAGTTTCCGAGATGTCACACGGTCGTCACCTCGGGTGCTCGTCGTGCGGCAGTCTCAGTAAGGTGGCGGCGGACGGACGAAGAGGAGACCGACATCAAGGTCGACCCGGCGATCCAGCTGCGACTGCTGGACCTGCAGACCATCGACAGCACGATCTCGCCAGCTCGAGCACCGGCGCCGTGTGCTGCCCGAGCACGCCGAGCTCGTCAGGCTGCAGGCGGAGCGGGCCGCGCTGGCGTCCGACCTGGTGGAGGCGGACACCCGGGTCAGCGACCTGGAGGGTGACCAGACCAAGGCCGAACGCGATCTTGAACCGGTCCGCCAGCGGCTGATTCGCGACGAGCAGCGGATCGCCGACGGCTCGGTCAGCGACGGCAAGGCCCTCGGCGGGCTGGTCGAGGAGGTGGCTCACCTGAAGCGCCGGATCTCCGACCTCGAGGACGCCGAGCTCGAGGTGATGGAGGCGTTGGAGGCCGCCGAGGTGGGCCGCGGCGACCTGCGGGACCGGATGAATGAGGTGGAGGCTCGGATCGCCACGTCGACGGAGGCCCGCGATGCCGGGCTTGCCGGGATCGGCGGCGAGCTCGCCGACGCACAGAAGGAGCGGGCCGAGGTCGCGGCCGAGTTGCCGACCGAGCTGCTGGGCCTGTACGTCAAGATCGCCACCGGGCACGGCGGGGTCGGCGCGGCCGAGCTGCGCCGCCGGCGCTGCACCGGCTGCCAGCTGGAGATCAACGCCGCAGACCTCCGGGGGTTCGCCGCTGCGCCGGCCGACGAGGTGCTGCGCTGCGAGGAGTGCAGCCGGATTCTGGTCCGGACCGCCGAGTCGGGGCTCTAACCGCCGCAGGTTCTGCTGTCTGTCGTCCTTGGAATCCCTTGTTGCGCGTTGAGTCGTCAGAGGGGATCCATGTCGTCATAGGGATCCAAGGGATCGCCGGGAGCGGCGTGGGCGCCGGGTCGGCGGCCGTAGGGTGAGGCTGTGCCAGCGCTCGCGGTCCCGGTCACCGACGTACCGGCCGAGCTGGTGGACGGGCTCGCCGCGCTTCGGACCCGGTTGGAGATTCCCGACGAGTTTCCGCCGGAGGTGCTTGCGGCCGCCGAGCACGCCGCAGCCGCGCCCCGGCTGCCGGACCTGGACCGGACCGACCTGGAACTGATCACCATCGACCCCGAAGGGTCCCGCGACCTCGACCAGGCTGTGCACATCGCCCGCGACGGCGCAGGCTACGTGATCTCGTACGCGATCGCCGACGTCGCAGCGTTCGTCACCGCCGGCGACCCGGTCGACATCGAGGCCAGGGCGCGCGGCCTGACGCTGTATGCGCCCGATCGGCGCACGCTGCTCCATCCGCCGGTGCTCAGCGAGGGCGCGGCGAGCCTGCTGCCGGACCAGGAGCGGCCCGTCCTGCTCTGGACGCTGACTGTGGACGAGCGGGCCGAGCTGACGGCCACCGACGTACGCCGGGCGCGGGTGCGCAGTCGCGACCAGCTCTCGTACGACCAGGCGCAGGCCGAGATCGACGGCGGGCAGGCCCGGCAGACCCTGGCCCTGCTGGCCGAGGTCGGACCGCTGCGGGAGCAGCGGGAGCGGGACCGCGGCGGCGTCAGCCTGAACCTGCCGGAGCAGGAAGTGACCAGCGGGCCCGGCGGGTGGGTGCTGGACTACCGCACACCGCTGCCGGTCGAGGGCTGGAACGCGCAGATCTCGCTGATCACCGGGATGGCCGCGGCGCAGCTGATGATCGGCGGCAAGGTCGGCATCCTGCGGACCGTGCCGCCGGCCGATCCCGGGTCGCTCCGCCGGCTGCGCCAGGTCGCCGGGGCGCTGCACATCGGCTGGCCCGCCGAGCTGGGCTATCCCGAGTTCGTTCGCGGGCTGGACCCGAGCCGACCGGCCGATGCGGCGATGCTGAACGCCTGTACGGCGCTGTTCCGGGGCGCCGGCTACACCTCGTTCGACGGGTCGGTGCCCGATCACCCCGAGCATGCCGCGCTGGCGACTGACTACGCCCATGTCACTGCACCGCTGCGCCGGCGGGTGGACCGCTACGCCGGCGAGATCTGTCTGGCGCTCTGCGCCGGGTCGGTCGTCCCGGACTGGGCGTCGCGTCGCGTTGGCTGCCCTGCCGGCCGAGATGTCCGCGGCCGAGCGGCGCTCGAAGTCGTACGAGCGGGCGATCGTCGACCTGATGGAGGTCGTGGTGCTGGCCGGCCGGGTGGGAAGTCTGTTCACCGGAACCGTGGTCGAGGTGGATGACGACCGTCGCCGCGGGCGGGTCGTGCTGGCTGACCCGGCGGTCGAAGCCACGGTGACCGGGACCGACCTCCCGCTCGGCCGGGAGATCCAGGTCATGGTCGCATCGGCCGACCCCGACGAAGGGCGCGGTCACCTTCGAGGCGGTTTAGTGGTTGCGCCCGGAAGTTCATCGGCGCTGGTCCCGACGAACTTCCGGGCGTGACCGGCTAGCCTCGAGGCTTCGATCCCTCAGCTTCCGCTTGCGCCGAGCTTGGCGTTGTCGCAATCGGGCCCGGAGGTGCCGCGGCGCTCGGTAGGATCGCGCGAAGCGTCGACGCCGAGGCTCCTCTTCTTGTCCCGGCTGTCTCGACGCAGCAGCAGAAATCGGTCTGGGGGGACTGAGATGGTGATCGAGAACGCGATGGAACGACAGCCGGAGATGCCGGCCGGAGCGCAGGCCGACGTCGGCAACCGCCGGCACTGGTGGTCCGGCGGCCGGCCGGTCGGGTCGACGAGCGTGGCACGACGGGTGTTGGCGGGCCGCCCGGCCAGCGACGGCGTACCACGGCGGGCCCTGCCGGAGGGCTGACTCTCAGCGGATCGCCGCGAGCAGTGACGCCGCCTGACCGGTGCTGATCTCGTGCCCGGGGTCGCTGAGGATGATCAAGGTGACCCGTCGGTCGACCAGCTTGCCGACCTCGGTCCAGTCCCCGTCCGGGTACGTCCGTCGGTCGACCAGTCCGCCGCTGCTCGGCAGGATCTGGATCTGGACCGGTGCGCTGCTGCCGTGGCAGGCGGCGGCCTGCGAGCGGTACAGCGCGAAGTAGGCGCTCGCCTCCGACGCGGTCCGGAACTCCAGCACCAGTCCGATGCCGGGCCGGCCCTTGCGGTCATACGTCCCCTCCAGTGCTGAGCTCGGATCGCGGTAGTCGTCCCGAGTCACCTGCGCACAGCCGATGGTGATCACGTCGTACGCGGCGTAGCGCGGATCGCGGGCGTGCACCCACGTCCCGTTGCCGAGATAGCCCTCCTCCTGGCCACCCTTGCGGACGACCCGTCGCCAGCCGTCGGGCACCGGCAGCGAGCCTGCGGTCAGGTCGCCGGCGGTGGACGGCGCAGCCCTGGTCGGCGCGGGTGGCGGCGGAAGGGTGTTGGTGGTGGTCGGTTCGGGGACCGTCGAGACGCTCGGCGAGGACCCGGCCGGGGTCGCGGTCGGTGTGCTGGGTGCGCTGGTCCCGCTCGCCGGACCGGCCGGGCTCGGTGACGGGCCCGGCGTCGCCGGTGGCGACGTACAGCCGGCGAGCACGGCCAGCACCGACGTTGCCAGCAACCAGCCGGCGCGGGACCTCATCCGCGATATGTCCTCAACCGGGGACTCCTCATCCCCGATACTCGAAGTGCTGGTAGTCCTTGCCCGGCGACCAGAACCCGCCCCAGAAGAACGTGTCGTGGCGCAGCGACTTGGTCAGTGCTGAGCCCGGTGTTCAGCATGCCCGGCCCGGAGCGGGCTGCGCGTGATGTAGGAGTGACCGTTGGCCGGCCACCACTTGCCCTGGGCGTCGCGGTAGGGGTTCTGGACCGTGTTCACGTCGATCGCGATGCCGTAGCTGTGCGGCGACATGCGCGTACGGGTTGCCGACCACCTTGCGGCAGTTGAAGCCGCTGGTGTTGTCGGCCGCCATCTGCGTCGGGTCGTTGCCGCCGTACACGTTGGGGTTGTTCATCTTCGCGATCGGGTAGCGGTGGGCCAGCGCCGACGGAGAAGCCCCGGATCACCTTGCCGGTCAGGTCGCGCCGGACGATCAGCACGCCGCGGTGCATCAGATGGTCGAAGCCGTAGAAGTTCATGGTGATCGTGCTCAGCTTCGACGGCCCGACCGGGCAGCCGGCGCGGTAGGTCTTCGCCACGTCGGCCGAGGTGGTGTCGGCGATCACCGCGTCGATCACCGGGACTCGGCTGAAGGTGGCCGTGCTGCTCGTCTCGGCCAGGTGCCGGTTCGGCGTGGTGTAGCGGGCCCGGATCCGGAACTCCTGCAGCTTCCCGTGGCCCCATCCGAGCGACAGGCTGAACCGCCCGTCATTGCCGGCCCGCGTCGTGGCGGCCTGGGCCCAGCCGTCGGAGACCAGCGCGTCGATGGCGATGGCGGTACCGGGCCGGACCGGCCAGATCATCCCGCTCACCGTCGGGTTCTTCAGCGCATCGATCGAGCGAACCATCGAATAGAGCCGGACGGTCGAGTCCTCGACCTTCACGGTCAGCAGGTTGCTGACGATGGCGTCGGTGTCGCTGGGCGGACCGGCGATGCTCGCTGCCAGCGTGAAGGCGCCGCGGTCGGTGACCGGCACGGAGGCGGCGAACGCTGCCATTCGTCGCGGAGAGAGGCTGGGCGAGCTTCAGCCAGCTGGTCGATCCGCTCGCGCGGCGGTAGATGGCGACCGTGTGGCCGGCGTCGGGAGCCCCGACCTTGCCGGTGAACGCGAACTGGCCGATGTTCTCGAAGTAGCGGCCGGCCATCGGTGTGCCGGCCGGCGAGACGGCCAGCGTGATGGCCCGGTCGTCGGTCGAGGCGGCGCGGAGCGTGGCGCTCGGCCCCGGCGACGACGGCCCGTCCGAGGTGGGCGACGTCGAACGGCCCGGCGTGCCGGAATCGCTCGTGCTCGCTGGCGATGGGGCTGTACTCGATGGCCCGGCGCTCGATGGCCCGGCGCTCGATGGCCCGGCGCTCGATGGCCCGGCGCTCGATGGCCCGGCGGGCGGCGTCTCCGTGGACGGGCTCGCGGACGGGTCTGCCTCGGCCGGCAGGGAGACGGCCACGACGGTCGCGAACGCGGCGACTGCGATCAGGACGCCGACCGCCCGCCGCGTCCGTCCGAGGCTCGGGGGCTGTGTCTCGTTCACGATGCGCCTGTCGGGGTGGGGGCTGAGTCAGCAGGCTAACCCACCAGACGCGTGTGACAGAAGAGACCGACCCCGTCCTCAGCCGGAGGACTTGGGGCCCGACGGACGTACGTTGGCGGCCGCCAGCACGGACACCGGGGCCGCGAGCGCTCCCAGCATGGCGAGCCCGCCGGTCAACCAGTGCGGCACGGTCAGACCCGGCACAGCACCGAAGTACGCCGTCAACGCCGTTGCGGCCAAGGACAGCAGGCCGTACGCGAGGTAGATCGTCCTGCGGACCACGGCCGGCAGCAGGGTCAGGACGTTGTCGGCGGGCTGGGTGGTCGCCGTGGTCGGCTCGGGCATGGCGCGCTCCTGGCTCTCTGCGCGGCCGCTCGATCGGCCACGCACCCCCGGAGAGGCGCCGCGCGGGCTGGTTGATACGGCCCGATGTCGTCCAGCGACCCCACGCGAAATCGGCAAACGCTTTCCGCGGGTGTTTCGGAGCGGCTCGGGTCGATGGGCGACATCCGCGGTGATCTCGAAGCGCGCGCCCGGGTACGAACCCGCATAATGGTCCGCGGACGAGTCGGCCAGGCGATCGCGGTGGGCAGCAGCTCACCGAGGAAAGTCCGGACTCCACAGGGCACGGTGGTGGGTAACGCCCACCCGGGGTGACCCGCGGGACAGTGCCACAGAAAACAGACCGCCGCCGGGCAACCGGCGGTAAGGGTGAAACGGCGAGGTAAGAGCTCACCAGCAGGCCGGGTGACCGGGCTGGCTCGGCAAACCCCACCGGGAGCAAGACCAAGAAGGGCACGCAAGTGCCTGCGGGAGCGTACGAGGGCTGCTCGCCCGAGCTCCCGGGTAGGCCGCACCAGGCCGCTGGCAACAGCGGTCGCAGATGGATGATCGCCGGCTCGCGCGAGCGAGTCACAGAATCCGGCTTATCGGCCGACTCGTCCCCCTTACCCCTCGCTGGGCGGGTTCGTGCCCGCCGCTCACCCCGCACGGGGCGGTTCGCGCCCCGACCGCGCGAGCCTCAGGGGAGGGTGAGCACCTCGGCGCCGGTCCGGGTGACCACCAGGGTGTGCTCGAACTGGGCACACCGGCTGCCATCAGCGGTGAGCACGGTCCAGTCGTCGTCCCACATGTACGACTGCCCGCTGCCAAGGGTGATCATCGGCTCGATGGTGAACGTCATCCCTGGCTCGATCACGGTGTCGTACCCGGGTTCGTCGTAGTGCGGGATGATCAGCCCCGAATGGAACGTCGTGTGCACCCCGTGCCCGGTGTAGTCCTTCACCACGCCATACCCGAAGCGCTTCGCATAGCTCTCGACCACCCGGCCGAGCACGCTCACCGGCCGGCCGGGCTTCACCGCCCGGATCGCCCGGTCCAGCGCCTCCCGGGTCCGTTCGGTCAGCAGCCGGGCTTCTTCGTCGACCGAACCGCAGAAGTACGTCGCGCAGTTGTCCCCGTGCACCCCGCCGATGTACGCCGTCACGTCGATCTTCACCAGGTCGCCGTCGCTCAGTGGCCGGGAGTCGGGGATGCCGTGGCAGATCACCTCGTTCACCGACGTACAGCACGACTTGGGGAAGCCGCGGTAGCCGAGCGTCGAGGGATAGGCGCCATGATCCAGCAGGAACTCGTGGACGATGGCGTCCAGCTCGTCGGTGGTCACCCCGGGCGCGACGGCGGCGCCGGCCGCCGCCATCGCCTGCGCCGCCAGCCGACCGGCGATCCGCATCTTCTCGATCGTCTCGGCCGACTGCACGTCCGACCCGTGGTACGGCAGCGGGGCGGCCTGGTCGACGTACTCAGGCCGGTCGATCGACGCCGGCACGGTGCGACGCGGCGAGATCACCGCGGGCTGGATGGACACGCCGAGATCCTATGCGTGGGGCCGAACACGACCGGGCTTGAGAAGATCTCGAGAAGATCTGACGGAGGATCCGACCGACCGAGGGGGTGACGTGCCGAGCGAACCTTGGACGGCCAGACTCGGCCTGGATCGTGAGCGGATCCGAATGATCACCGTCGACGCGAACGACGGCATCATCGCGACCGCCGGCATCGTCGAGGGGTTCGCTGGCGCGGGCGCCACCCTGATCACCCTGGTGATCGCCGCAGTCTCGGCCATGATCGCGGGCACGATCGCGCTGGCCGGCGCGAAGTACGCCGAAGCAGCCGGCGAGCGCGATGCCGAGTTTGCGTTGATGGAGGAGGAACGTCGCCAGCACGCGCTGTCCCCGGAGGACGAGCTCGCCGAGCTCGCCGAGCTCTACCGTCAGCAGGGAGTGTCGGCCGAGCTGGCCGCCCAGGTCGCTGCCGAGCTCAGCGCGAGTGATGCGCTCGGCGCCCATTTGCGGGCGGAGCACGGGCTGAGCGTGACCGAACTGACCAGGCCCGGGCCGATCGCGCTGCTGGCGGGACTGAGCTTCGCGCTCGGCTCGGGCGTGCCGCTGGCCGCGATCCTGCTGCTACCCAGCGAGGTGAGCACGGTCGGCACCATGGTCGTGGTGTGCGTCGCGTTGGCGATCACCTCGGTGGTGGCCGCCCGCACCGGCGGAACCAGCGTCGGCCGGACGGTCGGCCGGGCCCTCGCGATCGGTCTCGGCACGATGCTGATCACGCTCGGCGTCGGCCATCTGATCGCGTTCTGAGCCCGTCGCGGTAGCGTCTGGACCAGGCATCGCGACGAGGAGGCGGTCATGGCGGACGACGACCAGTGGTGGTTCGACCTCAAGACGAAGACAGCGGTCTCGGAGCCGAAGAACTCCAGCAAGGCGACCGATCGACTCGGGCCGTACAACTCCCGGGTCGAGGCAGAGCACGCCATGGAGAAGGTCGACGAGCGCAACGCGGCCTGGGAGGACGACGACTGGGGCGAGGACTGAGCGTCGCCCCCGGACGCTCAATCTTGAGTGGTTCCAGAAAGCGTGCTTCACTCATAGCTATGTCGACGACCTGGGTCCACGAGCCCTGGCCCGACCGGCTGCGGGCCGTCGGGCTGCGGGTGACCCAACCTCGGCTGGCGGTGCTCGACACGGTGCACGCGAATCCGCACATCTCCGCCGATCAGGTCACCGAGCAGGTGCGGGGGAGGCTCGGCACGGTCTCCACCCAGGCCGTGTACGACGCCCTCAACACCCTGACCGACCACCAGATCCTGCGTCGGTTCGAGCCGGCCGGCTCGGTGATGCGGTTCGAGACCAACGAGGGCGACAACCATCATCACCTCGTCTGCCGCAACTGCGGCAACGTCGTCGATGTCGACTGCGCGGTCGGGACCATCCCGTGCGCGGTGCCGGACGACACCAAGGGCTTCGTCGTGGATGAGGCCGAGGTGACCTACTGGGGAACCTGCGCCGCCTGCGCTTCGACCGTCGCCGCACCGGGTAAGTCCGAGTAAAGGCCCGAACGAGTCCTGCGGGCCCATCTGCGATCCCCTTCGAGGTGCCCATGACGACCGAGGTCAAGCCGACCACCCCCGACGGCGAGCTCTCGCCGACCGTTTCCACCACCGACACCGGCGCACCGGCGCCGAGCGACCAGTTCTCCCTGACGGTCGGGCCCGACGGCCCGATCCTGCTGCACGACTTCCACTTCGTGAACCAGATGGCGCACTTCAACCGGGAGCGGGTCCCCGAGCGGAACGTGCACGCCAAGGGCGGCGGTGCGTTCGGCACGTTCAACACCACCGAGGACGTCAGCGCGTACACCAGGGCGGCGCTGTTCCAGCCGGGCGTGCAGACCGACATGCTGGCGCGGTTCTCCACCGTCGCCGGCGAGCAGGGGTCGGCCGACACGGTCCGGGACCCGCGCGGCTTCTCGCTGAAGTTCTACACCACCGAGGGCAACTACGACCTGGTCGGCAACAACACCCCGGTCTTCTTCGTCCGCGACACGATGAAGTTCCCGCACTTCATCCGATCCCAGAAGCGGCTGCCGGACTCCGGTCTGCAGGACTGGGACATGCGCTGGGACTTCTGGACGCTGCAGCCGGAGTCGGCGCATCAGGTCACCTATCTGATGGGGGACCGCGGCATCCCGCGGTCCTGGCGGGAGATGAACGGGTACGGCTCGCATACCTATCTCTGGGTCAACAACGCTGGCGAGCGCACCTGGGTGAAGTACCACTTCCACAGCGATCAGGGGGTGCACAACCTCACCAACGACGACGCGGCCGCCACTGCCGCGACCGATCCGGACGCACACCGCCGGGACCTGTTCAACGCGATCAAGGCCGGCGACTTCCCGTCCTGGACGCTGTTCGTCCAGCTGATGCCGTACGAGGACGCCAAGACCTACCGGATCAACCCGTTCGACCTGACCAAGATCTGGCCGCACGCCGACTACCCGCTGGTCCGGGTCGGCACCATGACGCTGAACCGGAATCCGGAGAACTTCTTCGCCCAGATCGAGCAGGCCGCGTTCGAGCCGAGCGCGGTCGTGCCGGGGATCGGGTTCAGCCCGGACAAGATGCTGCTCGGCCGGGTGTTCGCGTACGCCGACACGCACCGGCACCGGATCGGTCCGAACTACGAGCAGCTGCCGGTCAACAAGCCGCACGTGCCGGTCAACAGCTACGAGTTCGACGGGGCGATGCGCTACGACTTCAACCCGGGCCAGCCCGTGTACTCCCCGAACAGCGAGGGCGGACCGGCCGTCCATGCCGACCCGTTCGCCGACCACGGTTGGGAGAGCGACGGTGACATGGTCCGCACCGCGTACACGCTGCGGGCCGAGGACGACGACTTCGGTCAGGCGAACGCGATGGTCAACCAGGTCTTCGACCAGGCCGCGCGGGACCGGCTCGTCGAGACGGTCGCCTCGACGCTGGGCACGGTCCGTGCCGACATCCGAGAGCGGGTCTTCGACTACTGGCGCAACGTCGACAAGGCGGTCGGCGACGCCATCGCGGACCTCGTCAATGGCCCAGGCGTCGAGCCGCACGGACCGGCGCCGGCCAGCGCCGACCCGGACACCCCCGTGAACAAGGACTGACGCAACGCTTGGCAGCAGCCGGGTGGCACGATGAGCTGGTGCCGGAGCCGGGAGCGGCTGGACGGGGTGGCCGAGGTCGTCCTGGACGTGCTGGCGGACGCACCCCACGCCGTGCCGGGCAACCTGACCGCGCTGCTGTCTGACCCGACCCAGTTGTCGGCGGCGCAGGAGGTGCTGGGGGGCAAGAGCCTGAACGAGTTGATGACCGACAGCTATGCCCAGCTGATCACGCTGCCCAGCGCCCGGGAGTCGTACCGACGGTTCTTCCGCGGACTGCTCGGCGAGGACACCCGGCACTGTTCCACTGCACCACCGGCAAGGACCGGACGGACTGGGGATCTCGGTCGACGAGCAGGAGGCGCTGCGGGACCGGTTCCTGGACGAAGGCTGAGTGCCCTTCGACAGAGCCTGTCCTGAGCTTGTCGACGGGCTCAGGGCACGTTCAGGCTGAGTTGACGGCGGCCAGTCGGTCGAGGTCGGCGTCGTCGAGGCTGACTGTCGGCGACGGCGAGGTTCTCGGCCAGGTGGGCCAGTGAGGACGTACCGGGGATCAGGCACAGGTTGGGAGCGAGCGCCAGCAGCCACGCCAGCCCGACCTGAGCCGGGGTCGCGTCCTTCGCCGTCGGCCACCGCCTGGACGACCGCGTCGTCGGTCACCTTCGGCAGATGGGCGAACGCCGAGCCGAGCGGAAAGTAGGGGACGTAGGCGATGCCGTTCTCCGTGCAGTAGTCGAGCACCGGCTTGTCGCTCTGGTCGAGCAGCGAGAACGCGTTCTGGACACAGGCCAGCCCGACACTCTCGTGCGCCGCCCGGACCTGGTCCAGGCTGGCGGTGGAGATGCCGACGCCGAGGATCTTGCCCTCATCGCGCAGCGCGGCCATCTCCGCCAGCTGGTCCTCCACGGGTGCCCGGTCGGCTTCCGGCAGCGAGCCCGGATCGTCCATCAGCCGCAGGTTGACCGCGCCGAGGTGGTCGGTCTCGAGAGTTCGCAGATTGTCCTCGACACCCTCCCGCAGCTGGGCCGGTTGCTGGGCCGGCACCCATCCGCCCTTCGCGTCGCGGACCGCGCCGACCTTGGAGACGATGACCAGATCGTCGGGATAGGGATGCAGCGCCTCGTGGATCAGCTCGTTGGACACGTTCGGTCCGTAGTACTGCGCGGTGTCGATGTGGTTCACGCCGGCCTCGATCACCCGTCGCAGCACCGCGACCGCCTCGTCGTGGTCGCGGGGCGGTCCCGTCACACCGGGACCGGGGAGCTGCATGGCACCGAAACCGACCCGGCCGACGGTCCGGCCGGCGATCTCGTACGTCGAAGTCGTCACGTCTGTCGACGCTACCTCGGCCCTCCGACAGGATCCTGACGGGCCGCCTCAAGAGATGCGCAGCGACGAAACAGTGCTGCTCAGCACGCTGTCGAGCGCCTGGTCACCGATCGGTACGGCGCCGAAGAACAGTCCCCAGTCCGAGCCGTCCGGGACCACGATGACGGTGACCTGGTCACCGGGGAAGGTCAACCCGGTGAGCGTCACGTCCACGTCGGTCACCAGCTGCCAGCCGTCCTGGCCACCGCCGCTTCGACTACTGATCTGGATCGGTCGGCTGGACACATCGCGCCGGACCGGGTCGTACGGGCAGGTAGAGATCGCTCGCCACGATGCATTCGGCCACGAACTCGGCGGCGTGCTGGGCGTCGCGCGGATAGCCGTCGGCCAGCAGTCGACCGACCGCCAGCTGCGCGATCCAGGGCGGGTTCCGACTGACCGTCCGCACCTGCTGGCTCACGTCGTACGCGAAGGTCAGCCGGTTCTCCGACGACTCCTGGGCGAAGCCCGGTGCGCGCAGGAACGACAGTGTGCCGCCGTAGACCCGGTCGTCGGCGGGATGCGGCGACCGAGCGTCCGGGGCGCCTTCGGGGCAGCCGATGTTGCGGGCGACCGGCGTCGGAGTCGGAGCGCTCGGCGGCGGGCTGCCGTCATCGATCCCGCTGGTTTCCGTGCTGGCCCTCGCGCTGGCGCTCGGGTCGGGGAGCACCGCGGGCCGGTCCGGCTCGTTCCAGATCCGACCCGAGACAGCGACCACCGCAACCAGCACGGCGACGATGGTTGTCACCACCATCCAGCGGGCGACCCGAGGCCGTGGCGCCGGTCGGGCGGCCGTCATGGAGTCCGGCGCATCTCCACCCGGATCGGCCGCGGTCTCCACCGACCAGGACACGCCGTCCCAGTAGCGGTAGCGATCCGGTTCCCCACCGGGGTCCGGATACCAGCCGGCTGCTCCGCTCACCGGATCTCGGCCTCGCCGCTCACCCTGTCATTGTGCGCCCGACGGGCGCCGAGCCGCATGGGTCACCGGCGTGACAATCGTGCGACGGTCTGTCGAAGCCCCTTGGCTCGCGACGAGTTCCGCACGAACCTGAGGGTGGTCAACTGGCCGACGCGGTGGAGGGAGGGTCGATGGGTCGTGACGGCTCGAGACGTGACGACCCGCGTTGTAATGGCTTCGTAACATGATGATCGGCAGACTTGCGCGCATGGACAAGCAGACCGAGTTCGTGTTGCGCGCCATCGAAGAGCGAGACGTCCGGTTCGTGCGGATGTGGTTCACCGACGTACTGGGATTCCTGAAGTCAGTGGCGATCGCGCCGGCCGAGCTGGAGGGCGCGTTCGCGGAGGGTCTCGGCTTCGACGGGTCCGCGATCGAGGGGTTTGCGCGCGTCTACGAATCCGACATGGTGCTGCGACCCGACCCGTCGACGTTCCAGATCCTGCCGTGGCGCGACACCAGCCCGGCGACGGCCCGGATGTTCTGCGACATCCAGATGCCCGACGGATCGCCGTCCTACGCCGATCCGCGGTACGTCCTCAAGCGCACCCTGAAGAAGGCTGCCGATCTAGGCTTCACGTTCTATACCCATCCCGAGGTGGAGTTCTTTCTGTTCAAGGATCCGGTGATCCCGGGCGAGCCGCCGACCCCGGTCGACTCCTCGGGCTACTTCGATCACACGCCGCAGAGCACCGGCAGCGACTTCCGCCGCCGGGCGATCACCATGCTCGAGCAGATGGGGATCTCGGTCGAGTTCTCCCACCACGAGGGGGCGCCGGGCCAGCAGGAGATCGACCTGCGGTACGCCGACGCGCTGTCGATGGCCGACAACCTGATGACGTTCCGGGTGGTGGTCAAGGAGGTCGCCCTGTCGCAGGGGATCAACGCCTCGTTCATGCCGAAGCCGTTCACCGACCACGCCGGCTCCGGGATGCATACCCACATGTCGCTGTTCGAGGGCGACAACAACGCGTTCTACGACGCCAGCGCCGAATATCACCTGTCCAAGACGGCTCGCTACTTCATCGCCGGACTGCTCCGGCACGCGGCGGAGATCACCGCGGTGACGAACCAGTGGGTGAACTCCTACAAGCGGCTGGTCGGCGGTGGTGAGGCGCCCAGCTACATCTGCTGGGGACGGAACAACCGCTCGGCGCTGGTCCGGGTGCCGATGTACAAGCCGAACAAGGGCGCCTCGGCGCGGGTCGAGCTGCGCTCGGTCGACTCGGCCTGCAACCCTTACCTGGCCTTCGCCCTGATGCTCGCCGCGGGGACGGCCGGGATCGAGGGGGAGTACGAGTTGCCCGAGGGCGCGGAGGACGACGTCTGGTCGCTGACCGAGCGGGAGCGGCAGGCGCTGGGGATCGAGCCGCTACCGCGGAACCTCGACGAGGCGATCCGGGTGATGGAACGCTCCGATCTGGTCGCGGAGACCCTCGGCGAGCACGTCTTCGACTTCTTCCTGCGCAACAAGCGGGCCGAGTTCGACGAGTACCGCCGCCAGGTCACCCCGATCGAGCTCCTCCGCCTGCTGCCCGTCCTCTGACCCTCCTTGTTCGACCCCCCTCTTCCGGAAAGTGTCGACTTGCGACAGCGACACGCCAATGTCGGCTGTCCCAACTCGACAGTTTCCGGGAACAAGTGACGAGGACAGAAGGCTCGTAGTCGGCCGTCGCGAGTGAGGAGGAGTCGAGCGGACACGTCTTTCGTCCGCGAGCGACGAGGAATCGAGCGACGTTCAGCCGACTACGACAAGAGGGGAAGGACGGGACTCAGATCGGCCTGCCGGCCGCTGGCGGTGACCAGGTGCGCGGCGCGGGCCTCGACCCAGGACGTACGGCCGGTGGCGAGCCGGAGGAACGTGACGGCATCGGTCTCGACCACGTTCGGCGGGGTGCCGCGGGTGTGGGTCGGGCCCGGGTCGTCGGGCAGCCCGCACTGCACCGCGGCGTACGGCGGCACCCGGACCTCGATCGAGCGGCCGGGTGACTGCTCGGCCAGGATCGCGGTCAGCGTCCGGGCGGTCGCTCCCAGAGCAGAGCGCTCGAGCGGCACCGGCTCGCGATCCGGCAGCGACCGACTCAGGTCGTCGCTGTGCACGACCAGCTCGACGATCCGGGTCTCGGTGAAGTCCAGGACTGCCGCCGGGCCACGCGGCGTATCGAGCACCGGCGGCAGCGACCCGGCGAGCGCGTCGGCCAGCGCGTCCAGACCGGCCGAGAACCGCTCCACCAGCTCCGGTCCGGACCACTCGCCGGCCACCTGACGGGTCCGCGCCTCCAGCTGCTCGACGTCGCGCCGGTAGCGCGTGACCAACTCGCCGGACGAGATCGGCCGCTCCGACGAGGGCCGGCCGACGAGCGTCCGGAATCCGTCGACGATGAGCACGAGATGCCCGACCAGCAGGCGTACGTCCCAGCCCGGCAGCACGCTCGCCTGCTCGAAGTCGGCCGGCTCCAGCCCGCCGAGCCAGCTGGCCACCGCCCGGCCCTGGGCGAGCAGGGCCTCGGTCGCCCGCGTCTGCCTGTCCGCCACGCGTACCCCCGAAGATCGAGAACGGTTGACTACCGCAGAGGTAGTCAACCGTTCTCAATCTACGGTGAGGGTCTGACGGCTACAGATTCACCGGCCGGAGCACCCGGTTGATGCCGTGCGCGATCTGCACGTTCCCGTTGTTCAGGTTGGGCTGGATGACGTACGGGTTGGCAGCGTCCGGATCGTTGTCCACGAGCTGGACGAAGAAGCAGTACCGCACCTTGACGGTGATCGTGGTGCCCGACAGGGCCGTGTTCAGCTTGGCCCCGTTGGCCCGCAGCGCTGCGCCGTAGGTGATCGTCGCGCCCGGCACGACGTGATAGAGCAGCACCTTCTCCACCGTCGGGATGCCGAGCGAGGCGACGGCGGCGAAGACGGCCGACTCACTGTCGTACTTCTTGTGGGTCAGGTCGGTGGCGAGCCGCCGGAACGCCTGGTCGGTCGGCAGGAACGCGGTCAGCGGCACCGATGCCGTCCGCCAGCACCTTGACCGGTGAGTTCGGGTCGGCCTTCAGGACGGCCTGGACGGCGTTGTCCAGGATGTCGTAGTCGTACCAGTTGTGGTCGAAACCGGACCCGTCCTTGGCCAGCAGCGCGGCCAGGCTCGCGGTCGCCGAGCGAGTTCCTTGTCTTCGCCTCGGCCGGCGCGGCGGTCACCAGGACCGTAGCCAGCGCGAGCACCAGTCCGGCCACCAGGGCCGTCAGGCGTTGTCTCGTCTTCATCGATCGAGCTCCTCTCGAACCGCTCCCGCAGCGGTTCCCGGAGGCTCTTCTCAGGATTCGGGCCATCCGGATGCGCTGCGATGTGAGTCGGCTCACCTTCGTTCGAGCGATAGCATCGAGGAGTGGACCGGCTGCAGACGACCCAGGGCACCCTGGCCCGGCTGGGTTTCAGCGACTCGGCGCGGGCCGAGCGGCTGCTGGCCGAGTGGGGCTCGGAGTCCGAGACGATCCTCGACCTGCTGGCCGACGTCGCCGATCCCGATCTGGCCCTGGCCACCCTCGACCGGCTGGCCACCGTCCGGCCCGATGTGCCGTCGATGCTGCTGGGCTCGGCCACGTTGGCCGCGCAGCTGACCCGGGTGATCGGCGCCAGCGCCTCCCTCGGCCGGCAGCTGGTCGCCCATCCCGAGCAGGTCGAGCTGCTGGCCGAGCCGGTCGTCCAGTCGACGGCGGCGCAGCTCCGCGCCGAGCTGCTGCGCTCGGTCGGCGCCGATCCGGACTCGGCGATTCCGGTGGCGGAGGACCTGACCGGTGACGGGCTGCGGATCGCGTACCGCGGTGCCCTGCTGCGGATCGCCGCCCGCGACCTGTGCGAGCCGGAGCCGATCGAGTCGTTCGACACCGTCGTCGAGGAGCTGTCCGACCTCGCCGACGCGACCCTGGAGACAGCGCTGTCGATCGCCCGGGCCCGCTGCGGTCCGGACGCGCTGAAGTGCCGGCTCGCCGTGATCGCGCTCGGCAAGTGCGGCGCGCAGGAGCTCAACTACGTCAGCGATGTCGACGTGCTGTACGTCGCCGAGCCGGCTGCTCGGCGACGACGGCGAGCCGCTGATCTCCTCCGCGCCAGGCCATCACGCTGGCCACCCGGATGGCCGCCGAGCTGACCCGGATCTGCTCGGCGCACACCGCAGCCGGCACGATCTGGGAGGTCGACGCGGCGCTGCGCCCGGAGGGCAAGGCCGGCCAGCTGGTCCGCACGCTGGCCTAGCCACCAGACGTACTACGAGAAGTGGGCCAAGACCTGGGAGTTCCAGGCCATGCTCAAGGCCCGGCCGGCGCCGGCGACCTCGAGCTCGGCCAGGACTTCGTCGACATGGTCTCGCCGATGGTCTGGCGGGCCGCCGAGCGGGAGAACTTCGTCGCCGACACCCAGGCGATGCGCAAGCGGGTGGTCGAGCACATCCCGGCCAGGGAGGCCGACGCGCGAGCTCAAGCTGGGCCAGGGCGGTCTGCGCGACGTCGAGTTCTCCGTCCAGCTGCTGCAGCTGGTGCACGGCCGGGTCGACGAACGGCTGCGCAATCCGGGCGACGCTGCCGGCGCTGAAGGCGCTGGTCGACAACGGGTACGTCGGCCGCGAGGACGGCAAGAGCCTCGCCCTGTCGTACCGCTTCCTGCGGTACGCTGGAGCATCGGGTCCAGCTGCTACAACCTGCGCCGTACCCACCTGCTGCCCGAGGCGGAGGAGGACCTGCGCCGGATCGGTCGCTCGCTGGGCTACGCGGACCCGGCGGCCCGGGTGCAGAGCACCTGGCGGTCCTGTACCCAGCGGGTCCGGATCGCTGCACGAGCGGCTCTTCTACTCACCGCTGCTCGACGCGGTGGCCCGGATCCCGACCTCGGAGCTGCGGCTGACCACCGCCGCCGCGATCGACCGGCTGCGGGCGCTGGGGTACGCCGACCCGACCGCCGCGCTGCGGCACATCGCCGCGCTGAGCCAGGGGGTGACGCGGCAGGCGGAGATCCAGCGTCAGCTGCTGCCGGCGATGCTCGGCTGGTTCGCGGCCGGCTCGAACCCGGACGCCGGGCTGCTGGCGTTCCGGCAGGTGTCGGAGGCGCTCGGCAATACCCCGTGGTATCTCCGGGCGCTCCGCGACGAGGGCGTGATGGCCGAGCGGCTGGCCCGGATCCTGGCCTCCAGCCGGTACGCGGTGTCGCTGCTCACCCGGGCCCCGCAGACCGTCCAGATGCTGGCCGACGACGACGAGCTGCGGCCCCGGTCGCTGGCCGACCTCGAGGTCGAGATGCACGCCGCGGCCGGCCGGCAGGAGAACCCGGTGGCCGCGGTGGAGGCGATCCGGGCGATCCGGCGCCGTGAGCTGTTCCGGGTCGCCGCCGGCGACCTGCTCGGGGTGCTCGACGTGCTCGCGGTCGGCGAGGCACTCACCGACCTGGCCTCGGCGACCATCGACGCCGCGCTGCAGGTGGCTCGGCCGGTCGTCCGAGGCGGTGCGGGTGCCGGAGATCGCGGTGATCGCGATGGGCCGTTGGGGAGGCGGCGAGCTGTCGTACGCCTCCGACGCGGACGCGATGTTCGTGATGGACGACGAGCAGGTCGAGACCGGCGATCCGACCAAGATCGCCGGCGCGGTGATCACCGAGATGCGAAAGCTGCTGACCCGACCGAGCGCCGACCCGGCGCTGAGTGTCGACGCCGACCTGCGGCCGGAGGGCAAGGGCGGGGCGCTGATCCGCTCGCTCGGCGGCGTACCGCAACTACTACAGCCGCTGGTCCTCCACCTGGGAGATGCAGGCGCTGATCAGGGCGGATGCGCCGGCCGGCGACCTGGCGCTCGGCCGCGAGCTGTTGGCGCTGATCGACGGCAAGCGCTGGCCCGAGGGCGGGCTGACCGGCGGCCAGCTGTCGGAGATCCGCAAGCTCAAGGCGCGGGTGGAGGCCGAACGGCTGCCCCGCGGGGCTAATCCGGCCAAGCACACCAAGCTCGGCCCGGGCGGCCTGGCCGACGTCGAGTGGACCGTCCAGCTGCTCCAGCTGCAGCACGGGTATGACCACCCCGAGCTACGGACGCCGAAGACGATGGTCGCACTCTGGGCGGCGCGCGACGCCCAGCTCATCGCGATCGAGGACGCCGGCCACTTGGAGGCGGCCTGGCTGCTGGCCAGCCGGATCCGGAACGCCATCATGCTGGTCCGCGGCCGCGGTTCGGACTCGCTGCCGACCGACACCCGCGAGCTGGCCGCCCTGGCCGAGCTGCTCGGCTACGGCCCGAGCGAGGCCTCGCACCTGCTGGCCGACTACCGCCGGGTCACCCGGCGCGCCCGTGGCGTGGTGGACCGGGTGTTCTGGGGAGTCTTCTGACGGGTCCGCGCTCGACGGCAGACCTTGGTCAGCGGCCCACGAGACCGCTCTGCCGGACCTCCACCTGGGCCTGGTTGCCACCGGGATCGCACCGCGGACCGTTGGGGTACGTCGTGGTCGACGTCACGCCGATCCGGTCGAACCGGCGCTTCACGCCGCCGATCGTCGCGGTCGCCCCGATCTGGATGGCCCCGGTCGGCAGGCCGGTCACCGTGGCGAAGCCGGTCAGCGTCCCGTTCGGGACGGCCGTGGCCGAGCAGACGGAGTCCGGCGATGCGCTCGGGCAGTCGTCGCCGTGTGTACTGCTCCCCGGGAAGAGGGCGACCGGTACGGTCCGACAGTTGTTGCCGGCACACACATCGAGGGTCAGCCGACTGAGGGTGGGCGCGAGCTCTGCGGCGATCACCACGCTGATTCCGGGGTCGGAGCCGATATCCGAGCAGGCGACCGGGGTACACCCGGAGACGGCGACGATCACCGCGGCGACGACCGCGCATCGACGTACAGCACCCACGGCCTCAGGGTAGAACGGATCAGCCTGGGTAGTCCTCCCTCAGTGGCCAGCGACCCACCCAGGAGGCAGCATGTCGTCCGATGTCGAGATCGGCACCGTCACCACGAATATCCCGGCCCGGCTGGACCGACTGCCGTGGGCCCGATTCCACTGGATGGTGATCGTCGGGCTCGGCACCGTCTGGATCCTGGACGGCCTCGAGGTGACGATCGTCGGCTCGATGTCGGAGGCGCTGAAGTCGCCGACCACCGGCCTCGGGATGTCGAGCACCGACATCGGCGTCGCGGGCGCTGTGTACGTCGCCGGCGCCTGTCTGGGCGCCCTGGTGTTCGGCCAGCTGACCGACCGGTTCGGCCGGAAGAAGCTGTTCATCATCACCCTCGTGCTGTACACCGTGGCCACGGTGCTGACCGCCTTCTCGATGAACCCGATGTGGTACTTCGTCTGCCGGTTCTTCACCGGAGCAGGGATCGGCGGCGAGTACGCGGCGATCAACTCCGCGATCGACGAGCTGATCCCGAAGGACTTCCGCGGCCGGGTGGACGTGGTGATCAACGGCTCGTTCTGGGTCGGCGCCGCGGCCGGTGCACTGCTCACCCTGCCGCTGCTCGATCCGACCCTGGTGAACCCGGCGTACGGCTGGCGGATCGCGTTCGGGCTCGGTGCGGTCCTCGCCGTCGGCGTGCTGATCGTCCGACGGCACGTACCGGAGAGTCCGCGCTGGCTGTTCATCCATGGCCGCGAGTCCGAAGCGGAGGATGTGGTCACCGACATCGAGCACAGGATCACTGCCGACGGTCACGAGCTGGCCGAGCCCGAGGGCACGATCACGGTCCACCAGCGCCGCTCGATCGGAATGGGGCTGATCGCGAAGACCGTGTTCACGTCGTACCCCAAGCGGACCGTGGTCTGCTTCGGGCTGTTCGTCGGCCAGGCGTTTCTCTACAACGCGTTCTTCTTCACCTTCGGTGACACGCTCACCACGTTCCTCGGGGTGAAGCAGACCGGCGGCTATATCGCAGTGTTCGCGGTCGGGAACTTCCTCGGTGCCGTGCTGCTCAGCCGGTTGTTCGACACCCTCGGCCGGCGGCCGATGATCGCGGGGACGTACATCATCTCGGGCGTGCTGCTGGCGATCGCCGGTCTGCTACTGGGCAACCTGACCGCGGTCACGCTGACCGCGGCCGGCGCGGTGATCTTCTTCTTCGCGTCGGCCGGTGCCAGCTCGGCGTACCTGACCGCGAGCGAGATCTTCCCGATGGAGACCCGGGCGATGTGCATCGCCTTCTTCTATGCGATCGGTACGGCGGTCGGCGGGATCAGCGGACCACTGCTGTTCGGTTCCTTGATCGAGAACGCCAGCGGCTCGGGCGACATCACCAAGATCGCGATCGGCTACTACATCGGCGCCGCGCTGATGATCATCGGCGGGCTGCTCCAGGCGTTCCTCGGCGTGAAGGCCGAACGCCAGTCGCTCGAAGACATCGCCAAGCCCCTCACCGCCGACTGATTTCTTGCGGGCTCGCGCCCGCTACCCGACCCTCGCCCTCCTGGCTCGTGAGGCGGCACGAGGCCGCCGGTAACAACGCTCAGCGTTTGACGGTGTTTCGGCGATGTCGCCCAGACCGAGCGGGTCAAGCGCGGCCACATCGCCTGGATCGGTGAGCGCTCGCGGCGAAGACGCGAGTTGTGCGGTGAACCGGGCTGCAGCGCCCGGCTGTGCTCCCGGTCCATCGAGTCGGTACCGGGGCGGAAGCATCGGTCCGAAAAGGAGCGCGTACGTGAGCTCGGATCGGGATCGGAGGTCGGGTGCAACTCCCGCGGCGTAGCGAGGATGAGTGCGAGCACGTTATGCGAATCCATCGCGGGCGCATATGGAGCGAGGCTTGTGCGCATTGCCGACTCAGGGGGCGGCGGGATCTGGCGCGATCAGGTTCCGATGATCCAGCGTGCCGGCAGTTCGAGCAATGGAAGGTACGTGCCGGCCGTGCCGTGGGGCGGTGATCCTGTGCTCTACTGATCCGCGTGACCGAGTCGATGCCCGCCGGGATCGGCAACGGCGCGCTGCGCCGCGCAGTGGTGGACGAGCGTGACGGGCCGCTGCCGGCGATGCTGATGGGGCTTACCCTGCTGGCCGGCGTGGTCGACGCCACGAGCATCCTTGCTCTTGATCACGTCTTCGTCGCCACCATCACGGGCAATATCGTCTTCCTCGGTCTCGGCCTGATCGGCGCCGCCGGGTTCTCGGTGATCTCGTCGGTGGTGGCGGTCGCCGCTTTCGTCCTCGGCGTCTTTCCCGGCGACCGGCTCTGCCGGCTGTCCACCGGTCACCGTGGTCGCGCGGTCCGCAACGTGGCCGCCATGAAGGCGGTCCTGGCCGTGCCGTCCACGATCATCGTCCTGGTCGCCCCGGAGCCGCTGCCGACGGCCGCCCGGCTCGTGGTGACCGCTCTGCTCGCCGCCTCCTTCGGTGGCCAGCTGGCCCTGATCCGCTACCTCAAGGTGCCCGATCTCCTGACCGCCGTGATGACCATGACCACAATCGGTGTGCTCACCGAACGGGGGAGCCGGCACGACCCGGTCCTGCTTCGCCGGCTGCTGGCGATCGCCTCATTCCTCCTCGGCGTGGTGATCGGCGGCGCCCTGGTCGCGTACGTCGCACCGGCTGCGTCACTGGCCTTCGGCCTGCTGATCATCGCGGTCGTCGGGGCCGTCAGTCATGTCGTGTCCCGCGACGAGACGACCTGGTCGTCGCCGCGCTGAGCCGACCTCAGGTGTGTGTTCCAGAACTACGCCCGGGGATGAGCGCGCAAGGCATTCAGCCGTCCAGCGAAAATGCGGCAACCAATCCCTCTGTCCGGGCGGGTCCGGGGCCGGTTACTCGTGGCCGGCTAGTGCGGCGTGGTACGCGTTCAGGGTGGCGGCGGCCGTGTTGTCCCAGCTGAAGGCGGATGCGTGGATGGCGGCGTTGATGCCGAGTCGGAGCGCCTCGTCCGGGTCGTCGAGCACTGCCGACAGTGCCTTGGCCCAGTCGCCGGGTCCGTGCCCGGACACGAGATAGCCGGTCTGTCCGTCGTCCACCGCATGACGCAGGCCGCCGACATCGGTCGCCACCACCGGTCGCGCGCAGGCCTGGGCCTCGAGCGCAACGAGCCCGAACGACTCGTTGTACGACGGCACGCCGACCAGGTCCGACGCGCAGTACCACCGGAACAGCTCCGAGCGCGCCGAGTGCGGCCGGAAGTCAACCAGGTCGGCGATTCCGAGGGAATCGGCCAGTGCGGGTAGGGTCCGCGACCAGTCCGCGTCCGGACCGCTCGGACTGCCGATGATGATCAACTGCAGTCGCTCGCGACGGGCCGGTTCGATCCGGACCAGCTCGGCGACAGCCTTGATCAACACGTCGGGCGCCTTCAGCGGCTGCACCCGGCCGACGAACAAGATCACCTGCGCGCGGAGCGGAACGCCCAGCTGGGCTCGCGATTTCGGCTGATCACACGGATGGAAGGTGTGCAGGTCGACCCCCGGTGGAACGACGGTGATCTGCTCCGGCCGGGCGTCGTAGAAGCTGATCAACTCTGTCGACTCCTCCCGCGTGTTCGCGGTGAGCCCGTCGGCACCGGCGACGATCGCCGCCTCGCCCCGATCGCGGACGTCCGGCTCTGCCTGCTGGTCCGCTCCGAGTGCGGCATTCTTCACCCGGGCCATGGTGTGCATGGTGTGCACCAGCGGTATCCCGCGACGCTGCTTGAGGGCCAGACCTGCCATCCCGGACAGCCAGTAGTGCGAGTGCACGAGGTCATAGTGCTCGGTTCGCTCGTCAAGCCGCTCCGCGAACTCTGCGACCAGTCCCGGAAGCGCCTCCTTGGCGACCCGGCCGGTGGGTCCCGCCGGCACGTTGATCACCCGGGTGTGCTCGTTCACCTCGGTGATCGCAGGCCCGTCCTCGACGGCTCTGGTGAAGACGTCGACCTTGAGGCCACGCTCACCCAGCCGGTGGGACAGCTCGGCGACGTACACGTTCAGGCCGCCGGCATCGCCGACACCGGGGGTGGCGAGCGGGGAGGTGTGCAGACTGATCATCGCGATCCGCCGCGGGTAGCCGAGCGCCACGTTCCCACCTCCACGGACCACCTGCGCGTCTGAGGCACCGCCCGACGAGCGTACCTCCCGCGATCTCATTCGCCCGGCGCCGCCGCGTCCTTCGGAGACTGTCGAGTTGGGGCAGACGACACCGGCGTGTCGCCGTCCCAACCCGACAGTTTCCGAGAGGCGGGGTGGGGGCCGAGCGGCACATAGGGTGGTCGGCATGCCCGGGGAGATCACGATCGAGGTGCTCGCCGCGCCCCAGGTGAATCAGGCGATGGCGCACAACGGGCTGCCGTTCCTGCACCGGATCGCGATCGGCTCGAGCCGAGCCGCTGACGGACGTGCGCGTCGAGGTGCGGGTGGTCGACGCCTTCGGGACGACGCTCAGCCGGCCTTGGCAGCATCTCGCCGAGCGGGTCGAAGCGGGCACGCCGCTGACCGTCGAGCAGCCCGCGGTCCGGCTCGACCCGGCGTATCTGGCCGGGGTGGAGGAGGAGATCGGCGCCGAAATCGAGGTGAAGGTGACCGCGGCGGACGCGCCGACGGTGACCTCGACCCACCCGATCCGGGTGCTCGCCGCCCGGCAGTGGACGCTCGACCCGGCCTCGCCGGTGCTGTCCCTGGAGCTACTTGCCGCGTTCGTCCAGCCGAACCATCCGGCCCTGCCGCCGCTGATCTCCGAGGCCGCGCAGCTGCTCGCCTCTACGACTGGCAGTGGTTCGCTCGGCGTGCACTACGCGGAGCCGGACCGGGTCGACGAGATCGTCGGCGCCATTTTCACCGCGCTGCACAACCGGGAGATCTTCTACGCCGAGCCGCCGGCCAGCTGGGGGTACGGCCAGAAGGTCCGGACGCCCGGCGACGTGCTGGCCAACCGGGTCGGCACCTGCCTGGACACCACGTTGCTGCTCGCCTCGGCGTTGGAGAGCGTGGGGATCACACCGGTGGTCTGGATCGCACTCGGCCACGCGTTCCTGGGCTACTGGCGCTCAACGGAGCACGGCCTGCCGGACGCGGCGACGACCCAGGTCGCGGTGCCGGCGAACGCAGTCGACCTCGAGCTGATGGGCGTCCTGGAGACGACCATGGTCACCCGGGAGCGCCGACCGCCGCGCGACCTCGTCCGGCGGGCCCGGCAGGCGCCCCGGGACGGCTACTTCCTCGGCGGTACGTCCCAACTGGTCGGCGTCGTCGACGTCGGGATGGCCCGGATGCTGCACGTCTACCCGCTGCCGGCCCGGCGGGAACGGGCCGACGGCGTGGTCGAAGTGATCGAGTACGTCCCACCTGCTCAGCCGGCCGCCCCGCCGACCACGACCACGACCGACGGATTCGCGGCGAGCTCCGCGAGGCCGCGCGACCCGGCACCGTACCGCGAACCGGTGCCGGCCCGGGTCCAGGCCTGGAAGAACGCGCTGCTCGACCTGACCCTGCGTAACAAGCTGCTGAACCTGCGCCAGCCGATGACCCAGGTCCCGCTGCTGCTACCGGCGGAACATCTCGGGGTCCTCGCTGACCAGCTCCAGGACGGCCGGACGATCTCGGTCCGGGCGGTCGACGATCTGACCGGTGCGGTGGTGAACGAGGGCGCCGGCGACGCGTACGCACTCCCGGCCGACGTCCAGCGGGCCATGCTGATCGGCAAGAACACGATCTACTCCGGGCACGCCCGCGGTGATCATGAACGGGCGTTCGCGCGGCTCCGCTATCGGGCGCGAACCGGCCGCGAGGAGACGGGCGCGAACCCGCTGATGCTCACCCTCGGTCGGTTGGACTGGGAGCTCGGCGACCGGAAGCTGGCGGCTCCGTTGCTGCTGTATCCGATCGACATCAAGGGCGTGGTGATGCCGTTCCGACTGGCCGCCGATCCGGCTGGTGGGATCGCGATCAACCTGTCCCTGTTGGAAAAGCTGCGGGTCGAGTTCGGCTTCACCGTTCCCGGTCTCGACGAGCTGCCGCCCCGTCTTCACAGGGAGGGGGCTGACGGCGAGGGCGTCGATGTGGCTGCGGCGATCAGAATCTTCCGCGAGGCGATAGCTGCGTCCGGACTGGCCTTCCGGGTGGAGAGCGAGGCGCGGCTGATCATCGGCGGCTTCACCGGCTTCCTGCTCTGGCGCGATCTCGACGAGCACTGGGAGCGGTTCGCCGAACGGCCGCTGGTCCGGCAGCTGCTGACCGGTTCGATCACCGAGCTGCCAGAGCCGATCCAGCCCTCCCACGCTGCGTTGGATGACGTCGTGGCCGCGGCGCCGATCCCGGCCGACGGATCGCAGGCGCAGGCGATCGCGGCCGCCCGTTCCGGACAGAGTTTCGTGCTCGAAGGCCCGCCGGGCACCGGAAAGTCGCAGACCATCACCAACATCCTGGCCGACCAGATGGCGCAGGGCCGGCGGGTGCTGTTCGTGGCCGAGAAAGGGGCCGCGCTGGACGTGGTGCGGCACCGGCTCGGCGAGATCGGTCTGCTGCCGTACGCCCTCGATCTGCATGATCACAACGCCAGGCCGGCCGAGGTGCGGGCCCGGTTGAAGACCGCCTTGGCCCAGCGGGTCCGTCCGGATCTGGACGGCTACAAGGCCGCGCTCGGCGAGGTGGAGGGCTCGGCGTCGGGCCTGCGAACGTACGCGGAACGATTGCACCGGCCGAACCGGGCCGGTCTCTCGTTGTGGAGCGCCCACGCGACGATGCTGGCGCGCGGGTCGGGACCGGCGCTGACGGTACCGCCGGCCGTGCTGGCCGAGGAATCGGATGCGGGCGGATTGGACCAGGACCAGCTGCGCCGGCTGATCGGCGGCGCGATCGGCGATCTGGCCGCGCTCGATCCGGAGGTCGTCCGGGCCTGGGGCTTCGTCGGGGTCGGTACGTCGCCGGTCGACCAGACTGCCCTGTTCGGCGCGCTGCCGGCGGCCGAGGCGGCGACAGCGCGGGCGAGTGCGGAGCTAGCGGCGGCCTCACCCGGATCGGCCGCCCTGCTCCGGGAGGCGACGACCTGGTGGGAGCTGGCCGACCTGACGCGGCTGCTGTCGGCGCCCGGCAGCGGCGACCAGCTGGCCGAGCTGACCACGGCCCGCTGGGCGAACGCCCGGGAGGAGTTGCGGTCCCGAACGGCCGGTCTGGCGCAGGGGGCCGGGCCGACCCTGGCCGACTTCGACTCGGCGGTGCTCGGCGTGGACCTGGAGCCGGTGCGGCAGGCGCTGCGGGTCGCCCAGGCGTCGTTCTTCCTCGGCCGCAAGGGCCGGCTGGTCGCGGCGGCCGCGCCGGTGCTGGCGCACCTCCTCCCCGGCCGCACTGTGGTGCCGAAGGAGCTGCCCGCCCGGGTTGATCAGCTGACCGCACTCGCTGCCCAGCACCGGGCGGTCATCCAGGCCTGGCAGACGCTGCCCGGTCTGGCCTGGTTGCCGCCCGATCTCGACCTGCTAGCTCGGGTGGGGGCCGATCGGCTGGCTCGCGAACTGGCCGGTCTGGACGAGCTCCGCGACGCGTTCGGCCGGCTGTCGCCGAGCACTTCCACCCGGCTACTGGCGCTACGTCGGCAGGAACCCGAGCTGCCCGGACCGCTCCGGGACGCGCTGACCGAGGCGCTGGATCGACTGGCACCGACCCTGGCCGCGGCAAACAGTCGGGAGCTGGATCAGCGGGCCTGGGGCTCCGCTGGGTTGCTCGCCGCCTGGGACGCGGGAGCGGGGGCCCGGGTCGCTGACGTATCGCACGGAGCGGGGCTGCGTCGATGGTCGCGGGCGGCGGAGGCCGTCGACGCGCTGGCCGCCGAGCTGCCGGAGGCGCGCTGGCAGCTGCTGAGCGGCCAGGTACCGAGCTCGGAAGCGGTCGTCGCGCTGGACCGGGGCCTGGCCGAGGGTTCGCAGCGCGAGCGCTGGGAGGCGGGCGCGTTCCGGGCCTTCGACGCGGCCGGCCAGGACCGCTCGATCGGCAGATTCCTGAGCGCCGCCGACGCGGTCCGGACGTCGCTGACCACGGTGCTGCCCGATGCGCTGATGGATGCGCGGCCGTTCGGCACGGGCGCGGTGTTCGGTCGGGTGGCGGCGCTGGAACGTGAGGTGGGGCGCACCCGCGGTGGGCTGAGCGTCCGGTCGTTGATCCGGACGTACGGCGAGGTGATCGCGGCGATCACACCGTGCGTGCTGGTGAGCCCGGACTCGCTGGCCCGGTTCATCGCGCCCGGGGCGATGGACTTCGACCTGGTGGTGTTCGACGAGGCGTCGCAGATCACCGTGCCGGACGCGATCGGGGCACTCGGCCGGTCGACCGCCTGGGTGGTGGCGGGGGACTCCAAGCAGATGCCGCCGTACAGCTTCGCGGCGCTCGGCAGCGAGGAGGAGGCCGAGGAGACCGATCGAGACGACTTCCTGCTGATTCCGGACGAGGAAAGCATCCTGTCCGAGTGCGTCCAGGCGGGGCTGCCGCGGCTGTGGCTGTCCTGGCACTACCGCAGCCGGGACGAGTCGTTGATCAGCTTCTCCAATGCGCAGTACTACGAAGACCGGCTGTCGTCCTTCCCCGCCTTTCCCGGCCAGCTGTTCGACACCGGCGTCAGCTTCACCCGCGTCCCGGGGACCTTCCTGCGCAGCGGCAAGAAGGGCACCGAGAAGGGACTGGTCCGGACCAACCCGGTCGAGGCGACCGCCGTGGTGGAGGAGGTGCTGCGGCGCTGGCAGAACCGGGAGCGTTCGATCGGCGTGGTCACGTTCAACATCCAGCAGCGGGCGCTGATCGAGAAGATGCTCTGGGACAGCGAGGTCGACGGCGTCCGGGAAGCCCTTGCCCTGAAGGACGACGGGCTGTTCGTCAAGAACCTGGAGAACGTGCAGGGCGACGAGCGGGACGTGATCATCTTCTCGACCGGCTTCTCGGTGGGCGAGGACGGTGTGCTGCCGCTGAACTTCGGCCCACTGAACCGCTCCGGCGGCGAGCGCCGGCTGAACGTGGCGGTCACCCGCGCGCGGCGGCGGGTGATGGTCTTCTCCTCCTTCGAGCCCGAAGACCTGCGGACCGAGCAGACGTCGTCGACCGGCATCAAGCATCTGCGGACGTACCTTGAGCAGGCGAGAGACGGGGTGCCGACCCGGGTCCGGAGCGAGGTTGCCGTGGACCGCCACGCCGAGCAGTTGGCCGCCGCTCTGCGAGCCGCGGGGTGCGCGGTGCAGACCGAGGTCGGGCTGTCGGACTTCCGGATCGATCTCGCGGTGGCGGCGCCGGGCCGGGGCGAGACGCCGACGCTGGCGGTGCTGCTGGACGGTCCGACCTGGGCGGCCCGGGCGACCACCGGTGACCGGGACGGTGCGCCGGTCAGTGTGCTCGGCGGGCTGATGGGCTGGCCCGGCGTCGCCCGGGTCTGGCTGCCGGCGTGGCTGACCGATCCCGACGCCGTAATCCGCGACCTGGTGACCCGGGCCCAGGCGTCCGCGCAGGCACCGCGGGCGGTCGGTGAGAGTGCCGCGTCGACGAGCTGGACGACGTACGACCCGAGCGCAGGAGCCGGAGGCCGGGTCGGTCGAGGCCGAATCCGGAGAATCCACCCCTCACGACCCGGATCCCGAGCCCGACACGCTCGGCCAACCGGCCGAGGACCCGTCGAGCGGTGATTTCTCGGGATCCGCCTACGCCGAAAGTGACTTCGGGCCCTATCCGTCGAGCGCTCTGGATCGGCTGGACAGCGACCCGCGGGTCCGCGACCAGGTGCAGCAGCTGATGAATCAGATCATCGCCGAGTCCGGGCCGATCAGCGTGGAGCGGCTGGGCCGCCGGGTGGTCAAGGCGTACGGCCGCAGCAGGCTGGTCGGCGATCGGCTCGCCCAGCTCCGGGCCACCGTGCCGCAAAGCGTCGCGCGCGACCGCGAGGAGGGCTTCTGCTGGCCGCCGGAACGGGATCCGCTGGATTGGATCGGCTTCCGCACCTCCGACGACCAGAAGGCCCGGCCGCTGACCGACATCGCACTGCTGGAGATCGCGAACGCGATGGCGTACGTCGCCGGTCAGGCGATGGGGATCGGGACCGAGGAGCTGTTCAGGCAGACGTACAAGCTCTTCGGTGGGAACCGGCTCACCGAGGCCGCCCGCGAACGGATGGCCGCCGCGCTCCAAGCCGGCATCCGCCGCGAGCGCCTCGCGGTCCGCGCAGACGTGGTCACCGCGCTCTGACCCGGCCCCGACTGTGACATCGGCGGATGTGGCCGCCAGACGCGGCTGGATCCCCCGATGTGTCGGTTCGGCATGGACGAGGGCCCCCGCAGCCAGTGCTGCGGGGGCCTCGTCCGAACCGACGACCTAGACGTCGTAGTAGAGCTCGAACTCGTGCGGGTGCGGACGCAGCCGCACGGCGTCGATGTCGGCCCGCTTCAGCTCGACCCAGGTCTCGATCAGATCCGGGGTGAAGACATCTCCCTGGAGCAGGAACTCGTGGTCGGCCTCGAGCGCATCGAGCACACCGCCGAGGCTGTCCGGCACGGTCGGCACATTGGCGTGCTCCTCGGGCGGCAGCTCGTACAGGTCCTTGTCGATCGGGGCCGGCGGCTCGGTCTTGTTCTGGATGCCGTCGATGCCGGCCAGCAGCAGCGACGCGAACGCCAGGTACGGGTTCGACGACGGGTCGGGGCAGCGGAACTCGACCCGCTTCGCCTTCGGGTTGGAGCCCGTGATCGGGATCCGCATCGCGGCCGAGCGGTTGCGGGAGCTGTAGACCAGGTTGACCGGTGCCTCGAAGCCCGGCACCAGCCGGTGGTAGGAGTTCACGCTCGGGTTGGTGAACGCCAGCAGCGACGGCGCGTGGGCCAGGATGCCGCCGATGTACCAGCGGGCGAGGTCGGACAGGCCGCCGTAGCCCGCCTCGTCGTAGAACAGCGGCGAGCCGTCCTTCCACAGCGAGGAGTGCACGTGCATGCCGGAGCCGTTGTCGCCGAAGATCGGCTTGGGCATGAAGGTCGCGGTCTTGCCGGCCGCCCAGGCGGTGTTCTTGATGATGTACTTGAACTTCTGAAGATCATCGCCGGCGGTCAGCATGGTGTTGAACCGGTAGTTGATCTCGGCCTGGCCGGCGGTGCCCACCTCATGGTGCGCCCGCTCGACGATCAGCCCGGAGGCCTCCAGGTTCTTGGTCATCACGTCGCGCAGGTCGGCGAAGTGGTCGACCGGCGGGACCGGGAAGTAGCCACCCTTGTAGCGGACCTTGTAGCCGCGGTTGCCGCCGTCCTCGACCCGGCCCGTGTTCCAGGCGCCGGCGACGGAGTCGATCGCGTAGTAGCCGGTGTTCTGCTTGGTCTCGAACCGGACGTCGTCGAAGACGTAGAACTCCGCCTCCGGGGCGAAGAACGCGGTGTCGCCGATCCCGGTGGAGGCCAGGTACGCCTCGGCCTTGCGCGCGATGTTGCGCGGGTCGCGGCTGTAGGGCTCCTTGGTCAGCGGGTCGTGCACGAAGAAGTTGAGGCAGAGCGTCTTGGCGGCCCGGAACGGGTCGAGGTACGCCGTGGTCGGGTCCGGCAGCAGCGCCATGTCCGACTCGTGGATCTTCTGGAAGCCGCGGATCGAGCTGCCGTCGAATGCCAGCCCGTCCTCGAACACGGCCTCGTCGAACGAGCCGGCCGGGACCGTGAAGTGCTGCATGATGCCGGGCAGGTCGCAGAACCGGATGTCGACGATCTCGACACCCTCGTCCTTGACGTAGGCCAAGAGCTCCTCGGCGCTGTTGAACATTGAACCTCCGCTGACTGGCGCGCGTGCGCGCAGGTGAGATCGGGTCCGTGCCGGTGGACACGGCTGGCTGGACGAGCGCTGACACTATCGCTCGCGTCCCTCGCGAACATACGGAGACTCCGTTTCCGCGGAGTTGCGCGATTGTTTCGCGGATGTGACACGGCCGGGGCCCCGCGGGACCCCGGCCGTGTCGTCAGCGATTCACGGCCGGCAGCGGCGGATTCACAGGATGTGCAGCATCTCCTGGTACGTCGGCAGCGGCCACAGGTCGTCGGCCACCAGTTCCTCCAGGGCGTCGGCGGCGGCCCGGACGTCGCCCATCGGCGGGATCAGCTCGTCCTTCGCCTGGGTCGCGTGCTCCAGCGAGGAGATCTCGCCCGACTCGTGGGCCAGGGCGCTCTCCAGCGCGGCGATGCCGGTGGTGAGTTTGGTGATCTCGCTCGTCACGGCGTCGAGCATGGTCCGGTCGGGGAGGATGTCCACCGCGGTCAGCTTGGCGACGTTGTCGGCGAGCAGCGCCTGGTAGCGCAGCGCCGCCGGCAGGATCGAGGTCTTCGCGACCTTTGCGGTCTCGACGGCCTCGACGTGGACGCTGAGGACGTACTGCTCGAGGTAGACCTCGTAGCGGCTGTGCAGCTCGCGCGGGCTGAGCACCTTGTATTTGTCGAACATCGCCATCACGGCGGGATCCTGCAGCTCCGGCAGCGAGTCCGGGGTCGTGCGCAGGTTCTTCAGGCCGCGTTGAGCCGCCTCTTCCTGCCAGGCCTGGGAGTAGCCGTCGCCGTTGAAGATCACCGCGCCATGGTCGGTGACGATGCCCTGCAGCACGGCCTGGACCGCGTCGTTGAAGTCCACGCCCTCCGCCAGCTTCGTCTCCAGCTCGGTGGCGATGAAGTCGATCGAGTCGGCGAGCATCGTGTTGATCGCCACCATCGGTCCGGAGATCGACTGTCCCGAGCCGGGGGCGCGGAACTCGAACCGGTTGCCGGTGAACGCGAACGGGCTGGTCCGGTTGCGGTCGCCCGGGTCGGCCTTGAGCTTCGGCAGGGTGTCCACCCCGACCTCCAGCGTGCCGCCCCCCTTGGAGCCGGTGGCGCCGCCCTTGGCGATCTGGTCGTACACGTCCATCAGCTGCTCGCCGAGGAAGATCGAGATGATGGCCGGCGGGGCCTCGTTGGCGCCCAGCCGGAAGTCGTTGCTGGCCGACGCGACGACGGCGCGGAGCAGACCGCCGTACAGATGGACGCCCCGGATGATCGCCGCACAGAAGGTGAGGAACTGCGCGTTCTCGTGCGGGGTGTCGCCGGGGTTCAGCAGGTTGCCCTGGTTGGCGTTGCCGAGCGAGAAGTTCACGTGCTTGCCGGAGCCGTTGACGCCGTTGAACGGCTTCTCGTGCAGCAGGCAGGTCATCCCGTAGCGCTCGGCCACCTTCTTCAGGGTGGTCATCATCAGCTGCTGATGATCATGGGCCAGGTTGGCCTTCTCGAACAGCGGCGCGATCTCGAACTGGCCGGGCGCGACCTCGTTGTGCCGGGTCTTGGCCAGGATGCCCTGCTTGAACAGCTCGCGGTCGACCTCGATCATGAACGCCAGCACCCGCTCGGGGATGGCGCCGAAGTAGTGGTCGTCGAACTGCTGGCCCTTGGCCGGCTTGGCGCCGAAGAGCGTACGGCCGGCGCTCATCAGGTCGGGACGGGCGAAGTAGAAGTGCTCGTCGATCAGGAAGTACTCCTGCTCGGCGCCGGCGAACGACACCACGGTGTCGACGTCGGTATGTCCGAACAGCTTCAGCAGCCGCGCCGCCTGGGCGCCCATCGCCTGCTGCGAGCGCAGCAGCGGGGTCTTCTTGTCCAGCGCCTCGCCGGTCCAGGAGATGAAGATCGTCGGGATGCAGAGGGTGTTGCCGTTCGGGTTCTCCAGGATGTACGCCGGGCTGGTCACGTCCCAGCCGGTGTAGCCACGGGCCTCGAATGTGCTCCGGATGCCGCCGCTGGGGAAGCTCGAGCCGTCCGGCTCACCCTGGGTCAGGGTCTTGCCGGTGAACTGCGCCAGCGAACTTCCGTTGCTGTCGGGCTCCAGGAAGGAGTCGTGCTTCTCCGCGGTGAGCCCGGTCAGCGGGTAGAACACGTGGGCGTAGTGCGACGCCCCGTTCTCCAGCGCCCAGTCGCGCATCGCCGAGGCGACCGAATCGGCGATCGACGGGTCGAGCGGCGCGCCCTTCTCGATCGTCGCCAGCACCGAGTTGTAGACGACCTTGGGCAGCCGGCTCTTCATCCGGGTCAGATCGAAGACGTTCTTGCCGAACAGCCGACCGAGCGGCTCGGCGAAATCCTTCTCCGGGATCTCGTACGCGCTGACCGCCTGGACGGCGTCGTGCCGCGTCTCGCTTCCACTCATCAGGGTTGCTCCTTAAGGACCGATAGTTCGGCGCGACGCTACTGACCGCGCTTTGCTGTCCCGTGTCGAGCGTGTAACCGTCGTGCGCGCTCAGTGCGCGCGGGTAGCCTCGCTGGGTGGCCGACACGACGCCGGCGGACTCCGCGGAGCGCTATCCGGGGCAGCGACTCGGGATGCCCGAGTCGGGGCCCGGATCTCTGACGTCCTGGCGGGCCCGGATCGTGGCGCTGCTGGTCGACTGGGCGGCCTCGATGGTGATCGCCTTGCTGCTGTTCGGCCGCGGCGTGCTCACCGACAGCGACTGGCACAGCTGGATGATCCTGGCTGTCTTCTTCGTCGAGACCGGCACCGGGACGATGTTCTTCGGGGGAAGTGTCGGGCAGCTGCTGGCCAAGCTGGCCGTCGTCCGGCTGGATCGGGAGCCGCTCGGGCCCCTGCGGGCGTACGGTCGGGCGGCGTTGGTCTGCCTCGTGCTCCCCGCGCTGGTGATCGGGGCCGATCGCCGCGGTCTGCACGATCTCGCCGCCGGCACCGTGGTGATCAACCGCAAGTAGCGCGGAGTGGGGATGGTGGGCAACGTGCGGGTGGCGGTGACCGGGGCGGCCGGGATGATCGGGCGCAAGCTCGTGGCGCGGCTGGTCGCCGACGGGTCCTTGGGCGGGTCGGCGATCGAGGCGTTGAGCCTGTACGACGTGATCGAGCCCGTGCGACCGGACGGCTGGGCGGGTGAGTGCGCCTGCCACACGGTCACGCTGGGTACGCCGGGCGCGGGCCGACGCGGTCCTCGCCGACCGGCCGGACGTGATCTTCCACCTGGCCGCGGTGGTGTCCGGCGAGGCCGAGGCGGACTTCGACAAGGGATATCTGGTGAACCTCGACGGGACCAGAGATCTGCTCGAGGCGATCCGCCGGGCGCACCTGGTCGACGGTTACACCCCGCGACTGGTGTTCACCTCCTCGATCGCGGTCTACGGCGCACCGCTGCCGAATCCGATCCCGGACGACTACCCGACGACGCCACGCACCTCGTACGGGACCCAGAAGGCGATCGACGAGTTGCTGCTCGCCGACTTCACCCGACGCGGCTTCGTCGACGGCGTAGGAATCCGGCTGCCCACAATCTGTATCCGGCCCGGCAAGCCGAACCTGGCCGCCTCCGGCTTCTTCTCGAGCATCCTGCGCGAGCCGCTGGTCGGGCAGGAGGCAGTGCTGCCGGTGCCCACCGACGTACGGCACTGGTTTGCCTCGCCGCGCTCCGCGGTCGGCTTTCTGATCCTGGCGGCGACGATCGACTCCGCGCTCATCGGCCCGGATCGTACGCTCGCCATGCCCGGAGTGAGCGCGACCGTCGGGGAGGAGATCGAGGCCCTGCGCCGGGTGGCCGGCGATACGACGGTCGCCCTGATCCGGAGCGAACCGGATCCCGCGATCATGGCGATGGTCTCGGGCTGGGCACCGGCCCTGGAGGCTCGCCGGGCGCGCGAGCTGGGCTTCACCGCCGACGCCTCGATGGACGACATCATCCGCGTGCACATCACCGACGAGCTCGGCGACCACCTCTGACGCTCACCCCCCACCGTGTCAGAACCTCGACACCTTGCAGGCAGTTGAGATTCTGACAACTCGTGGGGGTCAGAGGATGGCGCCGGGGTTGAGGATGTTGTCGGGGTCGAGCAGTGCCTTCACCTGGCGGTTCAGGTCCATCACCCGCGATCCGAGCTGGGCCGGCAGCAGTTCCTTCTTCAGCCGGCCGACGCCATGCTCGCCGGTGATCGTGCCGCCGAGTGAGATCGCGAGCTCCATGATCTCCGTGAAGGCGAGCGCCGCGCGCTCCTTCGCCGCGTGGTCGGTCGGGTCGAAGATGATCGTCGGATGGGTGTTGCCATCGCCGGCATGGGCCACCACCGGGATCTCGACCGCGCGGTTGGCGGCGATCTTCTCGATCCCGGCGAGCAGATCCGGCAACTGGGGGACCGGGGCGCCGACGTCCTCCAGCATCAGCGTGCCGCGACCCTCCAGGGCAGGGAAGAAGGCGCGGCGGGCCTCCACGAACAGCTCGCCCTCGTCGGGATCGGAGGTCGCGAAGCACTCGGTCGCGCCGTGCTTGGCGCAGGCCTCCTCGGCGACCTCGATCTCGGCCGCGCAGGCGACGCCGGGTGCGTCCGACTGGATCAAGAGTAGGGCGCCGGCGGTCCGGTCGAGACCCATCCGGCGCGCGTCCTCCACGATGTTGACCGAGGCGTTGTCCATGAGCTCTACCATCGACGGCCGGGCGACAAGGCCCAGCTCGACCACGGCTCGAGCAGCCGACTCGGCATCCGGGAAGGTCGCGACCAGGGTCGCCCGGGGGGTCTGGGCGGGGACCAGCCGGAGGATCGCCCGGGTGATGATGCCGAGGGTGCCCTCCGAGCCGACGAACAGTTTCAGCAGCGACAACCCGGCGACGTCCTTGATCCGTTTGCCGCCGAGGGTGATCAGCTCGCCGTCGGCGAGCACCACGTCCAGACCGAGCACATAGTCGGTGGTGACGCCGTACTTCACGCAGCACAGCCCGCCGGCATTGGTGGCGATGTTGCCGCCGATCGAGCAGATCTCGAACGAGCTCGGGTCAGGGGGATACCACAGCCCGTGCTCGGCGGCGGCGGCCTTCACCTCGGCGTTGAAAGCGCCGGGCTCGACGACGGCCACCCGGGTCGTGGTGTCGATCTCGATCGCCCGCATCCGCTCCAGCGAGAGCACGATCCCTCCGTCCACCGCGCTGGAGCCGCCGGACAGGCTGGTGCCCGCACCTCGCGGGGTGATCCCGATCTTGTGCTCCGCGGCCCAGCGGACCACCGTCTGCACCTGGTCGGCGTCGGTCGGCCGGACCACCGCGATCGGCGTACCGGCACCGGGGTCGCGGGACCAGTCGTACCGGTAGTTGTCCAGGGTCGCCGCCTCGGTGACCACCACACCGTCCGGCAGCGACGTCCTCAGCGCGTCGACATCGACCATGCCGCCAACCTAGTCCCGCCCCCAGCCCCTTCCGGAAACTGTCGACTTGCGACCCTCCCGCGCGGCGTGTCGATGTCGCAGGTCGACAGTTTCCGGAAAGGGCGAGCGGGGAAACGGGGGAGAATCGGGTCCATGCCCGAGTACGAGCAGGTCGAGTTCGCGAACGCCGGCGAGTTGCGCGGCTGGCTGGCCGAGCATCATGGCGGCTCCGCCGGGATCTGGGCCGTCTACGGCAAGAAGAATGCCGGCGAGCGGTGCATCCCGTACGAGGAGGTGGTCCGCCAGTGCCTGTGCTTCGGCTGGGTCGACATCCGCGGCCGTGGTCTGGACGAGACCAGGACCCAGATGCTGCTCACCCCGCGCCGGCCCAAAAGCAGCTGGTCGGAGTCGAACCGGCGGCGGATCGCCGAGCTGGAGGCCGAGGGACTGATGACCGAGGCCGGCCGGGCCGCGGTCGACGCCGCCAGGGCCGGCGGGACCTGGGAGCCCGCGGCGGAGGCTCTCTGATTCCCGCCCGCTCCAGATGTCAGAGGTTCGCCTCGGTTGCCGACCGATGTCTGAGCTCGGGATGTCGATGCAGCCCCTTGGGCCGGACCACGTCTCAGAGACGCTCCAGGAAGGCGCCCGCGGCGTCCACCCGATCGCAGGCAGACGCACCCATCCACAGCGTGACATTGCGCTGCGGATCGAGCTGATCGGGCATCCACTCGCCGAGCCAGGCGTGGACGGCGTCGGCCAGCAATCGGCCGGACTCGTCGTCGGGGGACCGGGTCAACCGGAAGACCGTGACGCGCGGCGGGGTGCTCACCTCGGGAGCCGGGGCATCCACCGACGTCTCCACGAACAGCTGTCCATAGACCGTGCTGGGCAGGAGGAGCATGAGCGCCTGGATGGCCGGCAACTCCGCGGCGTCCCCGGCCACGAGCACATGTTCGAGCGGTCCGCGTCGCCGGTGAGGCCTCATGGATCCCAGTGTAGGTGAGCCTTACCTCAACTCACCGTCAGGTGACGGGCCTTCACTGCTGCGTGGGCGTCTCAGGACGCGATGTGGGCCTGGAGCAGCCAGCGGTCTTTGGTCAGGCCTCGCTCGATCTCGATGGCGACGTCCTGGCTGGACAGGTCGATGTCGTCCAGCCCGGTCACTGCGGCGCGTACTGTCACCAAGGCGGCGTCGAGCAGGGTCACGACCTCGGCGACGGTGTCCGGCCAGGCGTGGAAGCCGTCGGACAGCGCGGGCAGGGTGGTCCGCTGCGCCACCGTGGCGAGCCGCGAGTCGAGCGGCAGTCCGAGGGCCACGACGCGCTCGGCGGCGGTGTCGGCGTACTCCTGGGCGTGGGCGACCACGGCGTCCAGCAGTTCGTGGACGCCGATGAAGCTGCCGCCGCGAACATGCCAGTGAGCCTGCTTGCCGTTCACCACGAGTGCCTCGAGGTCGATCACGACCGGGGAGAGGAACTGCGCCGCACCTGCGGCGATCTCGGCCGTGGTGGAGAGGTCGGACGGTGTCTTGACTGCCGGGGACATGAGCAAATCCTTCAGGTGTCGTTGATGTTGGTGATTCGTCTCCTACGATGGCCCATTTTCTGGAATCATTCAAGGAAAGCGAGGCTGGCCTAATGCGCCGAGAATCCCGGCGCAGACACTGTCCTCGACCCGTTCCGGGGCCGGAGCGGCGCGCCGGCCCGGCAGCGTCGAGGACCTACTGACCCGGCTGCCGCTCAGCGGCGGGCTCCTGCTGCGCTTCCGACCGGACCTGGCTCGCCCCCAGCTGGACGTCCTCGTCCGCCAGGCGGGCAGCGGCTGGCCCGAGCACCCCCGGACCCGAGAGCTGTACGAGGACCCGGCGCTCGGCGATGGACCCGGCAGACTTCGATCGCGCCTGGGCGGCCGGGGAGCGGATGTCGTTGCGCGATCTGGCGAACTGGAGCGTCGTGAGGCCGGATCAGCCCGCGATCTCGGCCGCTTCGAGCCAGGCGGCTTCCAGCTCGTCCTTGCCGGCCACCAACTCGTCCAGCTCGGTCTGCAGCGCCGCGAGGGCCGCATAGTCGCTGGCCGACTCGGCCATCCGGGCATGGATCCGGGCCACCCGGGTCTCGAGCTTGGCGAGCTGCGACTCCAGCCGCGCGAGATCCTTGCGAGCCTGCCGCGCCTGCGCGGCATCGGTCGGCGACTCGGGGTCGACCGTCCCGGCCGGGGCAACCATCGGGACGAGGTCGGCCGCTGCCCGGTCGGCCAGGTACTGCTCGACGCCGCCGGGCAGCAGCACACACCGCCCTCCGCCGACCAGCGCGTACGTCACGTCGGTCACCCGCTCCAGGAAGTACCGGTCGTGGGTGACCACGATCAGGGTGCCGGGCCAGCGGTCGAGATAGTCCTCGATCACGGTCAGGGTGTCGATGTCCAGGTCGTTGGTCGGCTCGTCGAGCAGCAGCACGTTCGGCTCGGTGAGCAGCAGCCGGAGGAACTGAAGCCGGCGCCGCTCGCCGCCGGACAGGTCGTCGAGCCGGGTGGTCAGCTTGCCGGCCGTGAAGCCGAAGTCCTCCAGCAGAGTGCTCGTGCTCGCCTCGCCGCCCCCGGCCAGCCGGGTCACCCGGCGCTGCTCCTCGACCACGTCCAGCACCCGCTGCGAGCCGGCCAGTTCGCCGATGTTCTGGCTGAGGTGCCCGATCCGAAGCGTACGTCCACGCCTGACCCGGCCGGCATCCGGCGACACCGACCCCTCCAGCAACCGCAGTAGCGTGGTCTTGCCGGTCCCGTTCACGCCGACCAGGCCGATCCGCGCGCCCGGCCCGATCGACCAGCTGAGGTCGTCCAGCAGCACCCGCCGCTCGTTTCCGGCACCGACCGCCCCGGACCCGACCGAATAGCTCACGTCGACCAGGTCGAAGACGTCCTTGCCGAGCCTGGTCACCGCGAACTGTTGCAGCGCCAGGCTGTCCCGCGGCGCCGGCTCGTCCGCGATCAGCGCGTTGGCCGCGTCGATCCGGAACTGCGGCTTCGAGGTCCGGGCGGGCGGACCGCGGCGGAGCCAGGCGAGTTCCTTGCGGAGCAGGTTCTTCCGGCGGGCCGCGATGCCGGCGGCCTGCCGGGCGCGCTCGGCCCGGGCGAGGACGTACGCGGCATAGCCGCCGTCGTACGCGTCCACGACCGCGTCGTGCACCTCCCAGATCCGGGTGCAGATCGCATCCAGGAACCATCGGTCGTGGCTGACCACGAGCATCGCGATGTCGCGGGCCTGCAGCGCGCGGAGATGCTCGGCCAGCCAGGCCACCGCTTCGACGTCCAGGTGGTTGGTCGGCTCGTCCAGCACGAGCAGGTCGTGGCCACCGAGCATCAGCGCAACGAGTGCGGTCCGCCGCCGCTCGCCACCGCTCAGCGACCCGAGCGTCGCCTCCAGCGAGATGTCGGCCAGCAGGTGCCGGACCACGGTGCGGCGCTCCGGGTCGGCGGCCCAGACATGGTCGGGCTCGCCGCCGACGATGACCTCACGCACCGTGGCATGGGCCGGGTACGGGTCGGTCTGGGCGAGGTAGCCGACGGAGACCGAGCCGGTCCGGGTCACCCGGCCGGAGTCGGGCCGGCGGGTGCCGGTGAGGATCTCCAGCAACGTCGTCTTGCCGTCGCCGTTGCGACCGACCACGCCGATCACGTCGCCGCGCGACAGCCCGAGGCTGACCGCGTCGAGCAGCACCCGGGTGCCGTACGCGATCGAGATGGCCTCGGCGTTGATCAGGTTGCTCATGACCCCCCAAGCCTGCCATCTCCCGCGATCCGGGTACGACCATGGACCACCATCTCGCCCTCGAGTAAGACCGTGGTCCTCGATCGGGTCGCGGCCCTGGGCAGCGGTCTCGGCGACCGGCAAGCATGAGGGACATGAGCAGCCCAGCACCCGAACCGACTTGGTTGATCCCGCGCTCGCCGGAGCCGTCGGGTGGACCCGGACCCGCGCCCGATCGGTCGATCGCCCGCCCGATCGCCCGGTCGATTGCCCGGCCGGTCGATCAGCGGGTCGGCGACGTCGAGCGGTCCGCGGTCTGCGAGGAACTGTCCCGACAGTACGCGGCCGGCCGGCTCTCCGACGACGAGCTGGAGCTGCGGGTCGGTGCGGCGATGAGTGCCCGGACCCGTGGTGACCTGCATCCCCTGCTCGTCGACCTGCCGCCCGATGCACCACCGACGGTGCGGGTCCCGGTGCCGGTCGGCCGGCCCAGACCGGTCGCGCCGACCTGGAGCGCCGCTCGATGTGCTCGCCCTGATCACGCTGGTTGGCACGGTGGCCGTGGCCTTGCTGGGGGCCCTGGGCGTGACGGCGTCCGGTTCGAGGGAACTGGTCTGGGCCTGCGCACTGGCCGCGATCACTGCAGGCGTCGGCGGGATGGCGCTCAGCCAGATCCTGCACCGGATGCACCGGTCGGTGGTCGAGCGGGCCGAGCAACGCGTGCGCCAGCGCGAGCTTCGGGCCGAGTGAGGCTCAGCGGCCCCGCATAGCCTGCTTGGCGCCCTTCATCTGCCGCGCGTTGGTCGGCATCGGGCCCTTCGGCACGGGGATCTGCGGGCGTACGGCGTCCAGTGCCCGCAGCCGCTGCTTGACGTCGGTGATCTGGTGCGGCTGGAGCACCTTGGGCAGCTTGCGGATGTGGTCGGCCAACTTGTGCAGTGGGACCTGGCCCTCCTTGTCGCCCATGACGATCGTGGTGACCTTCACCCCGGACGCGACCCGCTCGTGCTTCTTCACCTCGCCGGCCAGGATGGCCTTGAGCCGGCCGGGCTCGCCCTCACCGATCAGCACGATGCCGCCCGGACCAACCGTTCGGTGCACGGCGTCGCGCTGCCGGGTCACCGCGATGACCGGTTTGGACACCCATTGCTTCGGCAGCATGCCCAGCGCGACCTCCGCCGAACCTGCCTGGCCCGCGTATCGCTTGTAGGTGGCCCTCTTGGCTCGCTGGACCAGCACGATCATCGCCAACAAGACGCCGATCGTCAGCGCCGAGGATGGGCAGATAGAGCGGGTGCCCGATGAAGATGCCGACCACCGCGCCGATGGCGACCGGGAGCAACAACGCGCCGCCCATCAGCCAGGGCAGCTGTGGATCGTACTCGTGGGTGACCTGGTAGGCGCGGGCGATCTGCCGGAGCCGGCCCATCTCGTTCGGGTCGGTGGTGTTCTTCTTCTTGGCCTTCTTCTCGGCCTTGGCCTTGGTCTCGGCATCCTTGGCCCGGGCCTTGGCGGCGGCCAACTGAGCCTTGACGTTCTCGTCAGCCATCGACCACTCCTTCTGCTTCGCGTCCTTCTACTGTGAGGCCACCGCGAGTCTCCAGCGCCTGACGATACAACCGCCCGGCCCGGTACGACGAGCGGACGAGCGGCCCGCTCATCACGCCGGCGAAGCCGAGCTCGAGCGCCTCGTCCCGGAGCTCGACGAACTCCTCAGGCTTCACCCAGCGCTCTACCGGATGATGCCGCGGAGAGGGCCGCAGGTACTGGGTGATGGTGAGGATCTCGGTCCCGGCCGCATGCAGGTCGCGCATCGCCTCGGTGATCTCGTCCCGGGTCTCACCCATCCCCAGGATCAGGTTGGACTTGGTCACCAGGCCGGCTTCTCGGGACCAGCTGAGCACCTGCAGCGAACGGTCGTACCGGAAGCCCGGACGGATCCGCTTGAAGATCCGCGGCACCGTCTCGACGTTGTGCGCGAACACCTCCGGCCGGGTCGCGAAGATCTGCTCCAGATAGGGCCGATGGCCGCTGAAGTCAGGTGCCAGCATCTCCACCCCGGTGTCGGGGTTCAGGGCGTGGATCTGCCGGATCGTCTCGGCGTACAGCCAGGCGCCCTCGTCCGGCAGGTCATCGCGGCAGACGCCCGTCACGGTCGCATAACGCAGGTTCATGGTCTGCACCGACTCGGCCACCCGGAGCGGTTCGCCCGCGTCGAAGTCCGCCGGCTTGCCGGTGTCGATCTGGCAGAAGTCGCAGCGTCTCGTGCACTGGTCGCCGCCGATCAGGAACGTCGCCTCGCGGTCCTCCCAGCACTCATAGATGTTGGGACAGCCCGCCTCCTGGCAGACGGTGTGCAGGCCCTCGCCCTTGACCAGCTGCTGGAGCTCCCGATACTGCGGCCCCATCCGCGCGGTCGTCTTGATCCACGGCGGCTTCTTCTCGATCGGTACGCTCGCGTTGCGCACCTCGAGACGCAGCAATTTGCGTCCTTCGGGGGCGATCGTCACCTGCTCACTGTACTCGCGAGCTCGGGCCTGTTCAGTTCACGTCGCGACGCCGGAAGACCACCAGCGTCGCGGCGAGCACGACGACCAGGACGATGGTCAGATAGAGCGATGCGACGCCGAAGCTGAGATGCCGGGTGACACTCTCGTAGTCGACGCCTGCGGCGGTGACGGTCCGTCGGTAGACGTCGTAGTCGGTGCCGTAGGACAGGAAGGCCTGGATGTTGGTCTCCAGCCGCCACGGAGCAAGCCGGCTGACGGTCGGGATCAGCGAGCCGAGGATGTTGGCGGCGATGTAGAGCAGCCCGTAGCCGAGCAGGACGCCGAGCGCGGCGACGGTATGCCGGGTCAGCATCGCTGCGCAGAAGCCGATCAGCGCGGCCCAGACCACCAGCGGTACGCCCCGGGCCGCGGTCGCGATCACGTCACCCGCGCCGGTCAGCGGTTGTCCGATGACGACGGTGACCAGGGCGGCCAGGCCGACCATCGAGGCGGACGCGACGACGCCGAGCGCGGCGGCACCGACCGCTACCGCGACGACCTTGGCGGCGTACACCGATTCGCGACGCGGTACGAAGGTCAGCCAGTTGCCGATCGACCCGCTGCCGTACTCGGCCCCGATCAGCGAGGAGCCGAGCAGATAGGCGGCCAGCATGGCCAGGACGACGGCGAGGGCGACTCCCGAGCTCGCGATGTCGCCGAACGGTGTGGGCGCCAGCCCGTAGTCCTGCGGTGTCGGTTGGGGAATAGTGCACTCCGCCTCCGAGCCGCCGCCGTCGACGCATTGCTGCTGCAGCTCCTCATGGTGCTGCTGCCAGTCCTTCAGGTCGCGCTGAAAGCCCTGCTGGGCGACCGCGACCTCGCGCCGCCGAGGGCGGGGTGACCGCGCTGGCTACGGCCAACTGGAAAAGGGCCACCAAGGCCACGACGGCCAGCGCGAGCACGACGGTGAGCCGGCGGCTGATCATCCGGTCGAGCTCGGCGCCGATCAACCGGATCATCGCTGACCTCCCGGGCCCAGCTGGTCGCCGGCCGTGAGGCTCAGGAAGACCTGCTCCAGGTCGGGACGAATCGGAATCAGCTCACGGACGTACAGCTGCTGATGGGCCAGCACCGCGGTGATGGTGGCCGGGTCGAGCGGACCGGCGCGCCCGCACGGTCAGGGTCTGGTCCGGCCCGGGTTCCACCTGCAGGCCGGCGCCGGTCAGGATGCCGGCGGCCCGTTCCGGCTCGGCGATCGCCACCCGGTAGGCCACCTGCGATCCGGTGGCCAGGATGGTCGAGACCGGGCCCTCGGCCAGCAGGCGGCCACGGCCGATGATCGTCACGGTGTCCGCCACCAGCTCGACCTCGCTGAGGATGTGGCTGGAGACCAGGACCGTCTTGCCGCGGTCGGCGAGCCCGCGCATGGTCGCCCGGATCTCGTGGATGCCCGCCGGATCGAGCCCGTTGGTCGGTTCGTCGAAGATCAGCAGGTCGGGGTCCTTGAGCAGGGTGGCCGCGATGGCGAGGCGCTGCTTCATGCCGAGTGAGTACGTCCGGTAGCGACTCCGGGCGCGATCGGTCAGCCCGACCTCGGCCAGCACCGCGTCGACCCGGGTTCGCTCCGCGCCGATCGCCCGGGCCAACAGCTCGAGGTTCTTCCGCGCGGTGAACGCGGGGAAGAACTTCGGCTGCTCCACGATCGCGCCGACCCGGTCGATCACGCTCGGCAGCTGCTCCGGGACCTCGGTGTCGAACAGCCGCATCCGCCCGGCGTCGGCGCCGATCAGCCCGAGCAGCATCCGGATCGTCGTGGTCTTTCCGGAGCCGTTCGGGCCGAGGAAGCCGTGCACGCCGCCCACCGGGACCCGGAGGTCCAGATCGGCGACGGCGATCTGCCGGCCCTTCCGGCTGCGGTACGTCTTCCGCAGCCCGAGCGCCTCGATGGCGTACCCGGACGGGCTCGCGGTGGCCGTGCTCATCGGTCCCTCTCGTTCGGGTGTCCCCGGGTGAAATCCGAACCTTAACCGACTTGTCAGCCTCACGGATGGCTATCGCGATCCCTGACGCTGACAAGTCGGCCGTACGATCGGGCGACGATGTCACTCCTGGATCCCAGCGTGGTCGCGCCCGAGCCGGACGCGATCTACGAGGCGTTCACCGGGTGGGCCGGCGATCGCGGGCTGACGCCCTACCCGGCGCAGGCGGACGCGCTGCTGGAACTGGTCACCGGCTCGAACGTGATCCTCGCGACGCCGACCGGGTCCGGGAAGAGCCTGGTGGCGACCGGGCTGGAGTTCGCGACGTCGGTCCAGGGCGGCCGGACGTTCTACACCGCCCCGATCAAGGCCCTGGTCAGCGAGAAGTTCTTCGCCGCGACGGAGATCTTCGGGGCCGAGCGGGTCGGCATGATGACCGGCGATGCGTCGGTGAACGCGGACGCGCCGATCGTCTGTTGCACCGCGGAGGTACTGGCCAACCTCGCGCTCCGACAAGGCAGCGCTGTCGGGATCGCCTCCGTGATCATGGACGAGTTCCATTTCTACGCCGACCCGGACCGCGGCTGGGCCTGGCAGGTGCCGTTGCTGGAGCTCACCGACGCCCAGTTCCTGCTGATGTCGGCGACGCTCGGCGATGTGACCCGGTTCCAGCGGGACCTGGTGCGCCGGACCGGCCGGGAGACCGCGGTGATCGCCTCCGCCGAACGACCGGTGCCGCTGCACTACGAGTGGGTGACCACGCCCGTGCACGAGACCGTCGAGGAGCGGCTGGCCACCCATCAGGCGCCGATGTACATCGTCCACTTCAGCCGGGCGGCGGCAATCGAGCAGGCTCAGGCGCTGAACTCGCTGCGGGTCTGCACGCGCGAGGAGAAGGACCAGATCGCGGACCTGATCGGCGGTTTCCGGTTCGCGGCCGGGTTCGGGAAGGTGCTGTCCCGCCTGGTCCGCAACGGGATCGGGGTGCACCACGCCGGGATGCTGCCGAAGTACCGCCGGCTGGTCGAGCTGCTCGCCCAGGCCGGCCTACTCAAGATCATCTGCGGCACCGACACGCTCGGAGTGGGCATCAACGTACCGATCCGGACCGTGCTGTTCACCTCGCTGAGCAAGTTCGACGGGGTGAAGTCGCGGCTGCTGACCGCGCGGGAGTTCCACCAGATCGCCGGTCGGGCCGGCCGGGCCGGCTTCGACTCGTCGGGCACCGTGCTGGTCCAGGCGCCTGATCATGTGGTGGCGAACCTGAAGGCGCTGGCCAAGGCCGGCGACGACCCGAAGAAGCGGCGCAAGGTGGTCCGGAAGAAGCCGCCGGAAGGCACGGTCGGCTACGGCGAACCGACGTACGACCGGCTGGTCGCCGCGGACCCCGAGCCGCTGGAGTCATCCTTCGCGGTCAGCCACGCCATGATCATCAACGTGGTGTCCCGGTCGGGGAACTGCTGGACGGCGATGGAACGGCTGCTGAGGGACAACGACGAGCCACCCGTACGTCGGCGGCGGCACGTCCACGACGCGTTGACGATCTATCGCGGTCTGCTCTCGACCGGGGTGGTGGAGCGGCTGCCGGTGCCGGACACGGACGGCCGGCTGGCCCGGCTGACCGTGGAGCTGCAGCCGGACTTCGCGTTGAACCAGCCGCTGTCGCCGTTCGCGCTGGCCGCGGTGGACCTGCTCGATCCGGAGTCGGAGACGTACCACCTGGATGCCCTGTCGGTGATCGAGGCGACGCTGGAGAACCCGCGGCCGGTGCTGAGCGCGCAGCGTTCGATGGTCCGCGGCGAGGCGGTGGCGGCGATGAAGGCGGACGGGCTGGAGTACGACGAGCGGATGGAGCTGCTGGAGGACATCACGTATCCGCAGCCGCTCCGAGAGCTGCTGGAGGTCGGCTACCAGTCCTATTCCCGCTCGCACCCATGGGTGCTGGACCACCAGCTCGAGCCGAAGTCGGTGGCCCGCGACCTGGCCGAGCGCTCGATGACGTTCACCGAGTACGTCGCGTTCTATCGGTTGGCCCGGGCCGAGGGCCTGGTGCTGCGCTACCTCGCAGACGCGTACAAGGCGCTGCGGCAGACCGTCCCAGAGGCGGCCCGGACCGAGGCGTTGGAGGACCTGATCGCCTGGCTCGGAGAGCTCGTTCGGCAGACCGACTCGAGTCTGCTCGACGAGTGGGAGACGCTTCGGAACCCGTCACCGGAGGCGGAGCTCGTGGCGCAGGCCGAGCGCCGGCCGCCCGCGGTGACCACGAACGTCCGGGCGTTCACCGTGCTGGTCCGCAACGCCCTGTTCCGCCGGGTCGAGCTGGCCGCCCGCCGGCGCTCGTACGAACTGGGCGAGCTGGACGGGTCGGCCGGCTGGGGAGCAGAGGAGTGGGCTGCCGCACTCGAAGGGTATTTCGCGGAGCACGACGCGATCCAGATCGGCGCGAACGCCCGCGGGCCGGCGTTGTTGATCATCGACCGCGGGTCCCAGATCTGGCGGGTCCGGCAGATCCTCGACGACCCGGCCGGCGACCACGACTGGTCGATCACCGCCGAGGTGGACCTGGCGGCCAGCGACGAGGCCGGCGAAGCTGTCGTCCGGCTGACCGGGGTCGGTGCGTCCGGCTCCTGGTAGGCCTCCGCCGACCCACGCTTCGGGTCCACCCCTTCCGGCAACTGTCGAGTTCGGACATCCGCCGCCGGCGTGTCGCTGTCGCAAGTCGACAGTTTCGGGAAAGGGGCGGAGCGGGGCGGCGGGGTCGGGCGAGGTCAGCTGACGGCGAGGCCGTAGGTGACCAGGGGCGCGGCGGGACGCTCCGGGAGGTCCGGGGACTTCTGGTAGGGCCGGAAGGCGAGCAGGTCGTCCAGCTGGGGTTTCAGTACTTCCGCGAACTCGGCGAGGGCGGGCGCATTCGCGATTTCTGCGGCCAGCGAGGTGACGCCGGCGTCGGCGATGCCGCAGGGGATGATCTTGCCGAACCAGTCCAGGTCCGGGCTGATGTTGGCGGCGAAACCGTGCATGGTGGTACCGGCGGCCACCCGGACCCCGATCGCGGCGATCTTCCGCTCGGGCCTGATCCCGTCCGGGGCCAGCCAGACTCCCGAACGACCCGGCACGCGACCGGTCGGGAGTCGGTAGTCGGCGAACGCGCGGATCAGCGCCTCCTCCAGCCGACGGACGTAGTCGACGACGCCGACGGCCTCCGGCAGCTTGACGATCGGATAGCCGACCAGCTGGCCGGGCCCGTGCCAGGTGATCTTGCCGCCGCGGTCGACGTCGATCACCGGCGTGCCGTCCAGCGGCCGCTCGTGCGGCTCGGTGCGTTTGCCGGCGGTGTAGACCGACGCGTGCTCGAGCAGGATCACCGTGGCCGGTCGGTCGCCGGCCGCCACCTCTGCGTGGATCTCGCGCTGCAGCTGCCACGCCTCGGAGTAGTCGGTCAGCCCGTCGGCGAGCAGATCCAGGTAGCGCAACGCCATGGTCCGGAGTCTACGTGCGGGCCGACCACGACAATCGGTCCCTCGTGACGGTCTCGGGGAGCCTTGCCGGCGGGGCGCGAACACTCCGACGGCGATCGAGGGACCGATTCTCGTGGTCGAGCGCCGACGTCGAGCTTCAGGAGCGTCGGAGCGCGGCCGCGATCACCGCGCGGACGTCCGGCGCGTCGAAGACGAACCCCGCCTCGGTCAGCCGCTGCGGCGTGACCCAGATGTCGCCGACCAGCTGCTCGGCCAGCTCGCCCAGTCCGAGCCGGACGAGCCGTGCCGGCGCGGAGAACAGGCTCGGCCGGTGCAGTGCCGCCGCCAGCGCGTCGGTGAACTCGGCGTTGGTGGTCGGCTGCGGGATGGTGAGGTTGTACGCCCCGCGCGCCACCTCGGTGTCGGCCGCCCACTGCACGACGCGCAGCCAGTCGTCAAGGCTGATCATCGGCATGTGCTGCCGCCCGTCGCCCAACTTGGCGGCCAGGCCAAGCGACCAGGCGGTCCGCATCGGGACGAAGGCGCCGCCAGTCCGGTCCATCACCGGCGAGGTCCTCAGGAAAACGGTCCGGATCCCGGCATCGACCGCAGGCTCCGCGGCGCGCTCCCAGTCCTCGACCAGCTCCCCGATGAAGTCCTCGGCCGCCGGTGCATCCTCGGTCAGTGGCTCGTCGGTCGGCGCCGTGCCGTACCAGCCGATCGCGCTGGCCTGGATCAGCAACGGTCGTGGATCGGGGCGGTCGGCCAGGGCCGCGGCGAGCGTACGCGTCGGGTTGATCCGGGACGACCGCAACGACTCACGCCGGGCCTTGGTCCACGGCCGATCGGCGATCCCGACGCCGCACAGGTTCACCACGACGTCCACACCGTCGAGCACGGACGGATCGACGGAGCCGGCGTCAGGGTCCCAGCGGTGCTCGGTCGCGGTCGCCGGCTCGCGACGCACCAGCCGGGCCGCCTGGTGACCCTGCCGGGCCAGATCGACCCGCAGCGCCACACCCAGGAAGCCCGACGCCCCGGCCAGCAGATATCTCACGCCGTTGACCTACCCATCCTCAGCTGTCGCAAGACTGTCGAGTTGTTGCACCGGCACGCCGGTGTCGGATGCACCAACTCGACAGTTTCCGGAACGGAGGGGCGACGGCAGACTCAGAGACCGAACTCCGAGCCGAAGTCGCCGTCCTCCAGCCGCGCCTTGACATGGGACAGGAAGCGGGCGGCGTCGGCGCCGTCGACGATCCGGTGGTCGTAGCTCATCGAGAGATACATCATGTCCCGGATGGCGATCACCTCGCCGAGACGCGGATCCCTGATCACCATCGGCCGCTTCACCAGCGCCCCGGTCCCGAGGATGGCCACCTGCGGTTGGTTGATGATCGGGGTGTCCATCAGGGTCCCCGCGGAGCCGTAGTTGGTGATCGTGAACGTCCCGCCGGCCAGCTCGTCCGGTCCGACCTTGCTGGCCCGGGTGCGTGCCGCCAGGTCGGCGATCTTCTTGGCCAGGCCGCCGATGTTCAGGTCGCCGGCGTCCTTGATCACCGGCACCAACAGACCACGCTCGGTGTCCACCGCGATCCCGATGTGCTCGGCGCTCGGGTAGGTGACCTCGCCGGCCTCGGTGTCGATCGTCGCGTTCACCTTCGGGAACACCTTCAGCGCCTCCACGCAGGCCTTGGTGATGAACGGCAGGTACGACAGGCTCGCGCCCTCGCGCGCCTTGAAGTCGTCCTTCGCCCGGGCCCGGAGCCGCGAGATCGCGGTCAGGTCCACCTCGACCGTGGCGGTCAGCTGGGCCGAGGTGTGCAGCGACTCGACCATCCGCCTGGCGATCGTCTTGCGCAGCCGGGACATCTTCTCCGTGGTTCCGCGGAGCGTGCTCGGCTCGACCGCAGGCGCACTCGGCTTCGCGGACGCTGCCGGTGCTGCTGGTGCTGCCGGCGCCGATGCTGCCGGCGCGGCAGAGGCGGCCTCGGCTGCCTTCCTGGCCTCCTCGGCCGCGGCCAGGATGTCCTGCTTGCGGATCCGGCCGCCGACCCCGGTCCCGGTCACCGACGCGAGGTCGACGTTGTGCTCGGTGGCGAGCTTGCGGACCAGCGGGGTGGCATAGCCGCCGACAGTCCTGGCCGCCTGGGGCCTCGGCTGTGGCAGCGGGTGCGCTCGACGCGGCCGGTGCGCTGGCCGGTTCGGGCTTCGGGGCCGGCTTCGGCTCCTCCTTCGCCGGCTCGGGCGCGGGCTCGGGTTCCGGTGCGGCCTTCGCCTCGGGCTCCGGGGCGGGTTCGGGCTCGCTCGCGGGGGCCTCGGCACCCGCCTCGCCGACGATCGCCAGGACGGCACCGACCTCGACGGTCTCGTCCTCGGCGACCTTGATCTCCAGCAGCGTGCCGGCCGCGGGGGACGGGATCTCGGTGTCGACCTTGTCGGTGGAGACCTCCAGCAGCGGTTCGTCCGCCTCCACGCTGTCGCCCACCTGCTTGAGCCAGCGGGTGACCGTACCTTCGGTCACGCTCTCGCCGAGCGCCGGCAGGGTGACCTCGGTGCCACTCGCGGCGCCACCACCTCCACCACCCGAACCGGATCCGCCACTGCTCGCCGCGGGCTGGGCCTCCGCCGCCTTCTCGTCGTCGGCGTCCGAGCTGGGCTCCGGCTCAGGCTGTGCCTGATCGGTTTGGGACTGCTCCGCCGGGGCGTCGGCCGAACCGCTGTCGTCGGAGCCACCGCCGCTGTCGCCGCCGGCCTCGCTCGCGTCGCCGATCACCGCGAGCACCGCGCCGACCTCGACGGTCTCGTCCTCGGCTGCCTTGATCTCCAGCAGTACGCCGGCCGCCGGCGAGGGGATCTCGGTGTCCACCTTGTCGGTCGACACCTCCAGCAAGGGCTCGTCTGCTTCGACCGTGTCGCCGACCTGCTTCAGCCAACGGGTGACCGTGCCTTCGGTGACGCTCTCGCCCAACGCTGGGAGGGTGACGGAAGTCGACATGGGTGCTGGGACTCCTTCGAGGGGACGGCTCGTGCTCGACGCGTGCTGGACCAGGGTCAGCCTAGTGCTCGCACGCGGAGGCTCGTCGAGGGTGGACGCTCGACCGATAGCCGCCTCAGCCGTGGGAGTGCAGCGGCTTGCCGGCCAGCGCCAGGTGCGCCTCGCCGAGTGCCTCGTTCTGGGTCGGATGGGCATGGATCAGCGACGCGACATCACTGGGGTACGCGTCCCAGTTGGTGATCAGCTGCGCCTCGCCGATCAGCTCGCCCGCCCGGGCGCCGACGATGTGGATGCCGACCACCGGTCCGTCGGCCCGCCGGACCAGCTTGACGAAGCCCTGGGTCTTCAGGATCTGCGACTTGCCGTTGCCGCCGAGGTCGTACGTCAGCGTCTCGATCTCGCCGTACGTCGCCCGGGCCGCCTCCTCGGTCAGCCCGACCGAGGCGATCTCCGGATCGGAGTACGTCACCTTGGGGATGTCCCGGTCGAGCACCGGGGCCGGCGCCCGGTCCAGCCGGCCTGCGCGATGGGCGATGTCCTCGGCCAGGAAGATGCCGTGGGCGAAGCCGCGGTGCGCGAGCTGCAGGCCCGCGACGAGGTCGCCGACCGCGTACACGCCGGGGACGGAGGTCGCGAGCCGCTCGTCGGTCACCACGAAACCGCGCTCCAGGGTGACCCCGGCCTCCTCGTACCCCAGCCCGGTGCTGACCGGCCCCCGGCCGACCGCGACGAGGAGGATCTCGGCGGACAGCTCTTTCCCGTCGGCCAGCGTGACCTCTACACCTGAGCCATTCGTCCGCACGCCCGCGAAGCCGTTGCCGGTGACCACCGTGATGCCGCGCTTGCGGAAGGCCCGCTGCAGGGCCGCACTGGCCTCCGGCTCCTCGTTCGGCACCAACCGGGGGAGCGCCTCGACCACCGTCACCTCGACCCCGAAGCTGCGCCAGGCCGACGCGAACTCGACTCCGATCACGCCGCCGCCGAGCACGATGGCTGACGTCGGCAGCGTCTCGAGGCGGAGGGCATGTTCGCTGGTCAGCACGCGCACGCCGTCGATCTCCAGACCGGGCAGCGTCTTCGAGCCGGATCCGGTGGCGAGCACGATCGCCGGCGCGGTCAGCCGCTCGTTCCCGACGATCACGGTCGGGATGCCGGCGTCCACGGACAGCCGGCCCTCGCCCCGGACGACCGTGATCCCGCGCTGCTTGACCAGCCCGGTCAGACCCTTGTACAGCCGGGACACGACGGAGTCGGCGTAGTCGCGGACCTCGGCCAGGTCGACCCGGTCGAGCGTCGCGTGTACCCCGAAGCGGGCACCGTCGCGGGCCGCGTCGGCCACCTCGGCCGCATGCAGGTACGCCTTGGTCGGGATGCAGCCCCGGTGCAGACAGGTGCCGCCCACCAAGTCCTTCTCGACCAGAGCGACGTCGAATCCGAGCTGCGCCGCCCGTAGCGCACACGCATAGCCGCCGCTGCCCGCACCCAACACGATGAGGTCATGGGGCACCACCACGTCATCGGGCGCTTCCGCTCTCGGCATGCCCGCCATCTTCGCAGCCGCTCCCAGGACGGCGGTGTATGCATGGGTCATGGGAGAACTGAGCAGGCTGGACGGGGACGACTTCGACACCTACGTCGCCGAGCCGGCCGGCGAGCCGCGCGGCGGACTGGTGCTGATCCACGAGATCTGGGGGCTGTCGGACCACATCACCGACGTCGCGGACCGCCTGGCCGGTGAGGGCTATCTGGTGTTCGCGCCCGACATCCTGAGCCATGCCGGGGTCACCCCGGAGGTCGGCGCCGAGCTGCTGCGGCTGCGGACCAGCGCGTCGGCGGAGGAGCAGGCCCGGTTGCAGCCGCTGATGCGGGAGAAGACGGCGCCGATGAACGATCCGGCGTACGCCGGCTGGGCGGTCGGTGCGCTGCGCCGGACCGTCGACCAGCTGGCGGCCGACCCCCGGGTGGGTGATCGGATCGGGGTGCTCGGCTTCTGCTTCGGAGGCAGCTACAGCTTCGCGCTGGCGGCCGCGGACTCCCGGATCCGGGTCGCGGTGCCGTTCTACGGCTCGCCCCCCGACCAGGCGCAGCTGTCGCAGATCGGTTGTCCGGTGCTCGCCTTCTACGGCGAGAACGACGAGCGGCTGATCGCCGGGCTGCCGGCCGTGACCGAGCGGATGGCGGCCGCGGGGGTCGACTTCACCGCGCAGGTTTACCCCGGTGTCGGGCACGCGTTCTTCAACGACACCAACCCGCATACGTACGACGCGGAGGTCGCCGCCGACGCCTGGGCCCGGACCCTGGCGCTCTTCGAGCGTGAGCTCGGCGAGGATTCCTGACGGGCTCGAGGCGGATCCGGGATGTGGCTGTCGACGGCGACGAGGCGCTCCCGCACGGCGTAGACCACCGGCGGTCTGTCGAGGATGCCTCATCGTGCGCCATGGGCGCGCGGCGGGAGGCGAAACGCGATAGCCACTGAACAACCGATCGGAACCTGCAGCGGGAAAGGCCCGGGGGTTGGGTCACCCGACATAATCGAGGTATGGGGTTCTTCCGCCGTGCCGCCGACAAGCTGAACCCTGCCCGTGGGCGCAGTTCGGGTGGCAGCGGCGCCCCGGTCGACGACGGCATCGCTGTCTACCTGACCGAGTTCGTCCGCACCCGGCGCGGCGTGGAGGTGTACGTCGAGCCGCGCACCATCATCACGGAGACGACCCTGCTGCTGGTCGCGTGGGACGGAGAGTGGACCCGGCGCCGGGTGCCGTCGCCGCAGTGGGCGTACTCGTTCGCGGAAAGCATGCAGATCCCGGGCTACGACGCCCTGGTGATCGGCTATCCGCAGCGGATGCGCGACTACAACACCAGGCTGACCAAGAAGATCGACGAGCCGACCCGGCCCGGCTCCGGCCCGCAGCCACCCCAGCCGCCGCGCCCTTGGTCACCCGATTTCGCCGACGGAGCCGCCGAGCATCGCGAGTTCACCGATGACCTGGAGGAGGAGTTCCGACTGCCGCCGCGCGACCCCGACGATCTGCGTTAAGGCGCGTTCGTCCGGGTCAGGGCCGTTTCGCTCGGCGGTGAGGCGGCGGGAGCTCCGTGGTCAGTCACCGCGCCGGACCAGGCCGCTCTCGTAGCCCAGGACGACGAGGTGGACCCGGTCCCGGCGCCGCGTCTTCTCCAGCAGGTGGGCGATGTGGGACTTGACCGTCGCCTCGCTGATGAAGAGCTCGCCGGCGATCTCGCGGTTGCTGCGGCCGCGGGCCACGAGCGTGAGCACCTCCCGCTCGCGACCGGAAAGCGGCGCGAGGACGGTGGGGTCCGCCCGCGGCGTGCCGAACGACTCGACGAGACGACGCGCAATTGTGGGGGCCAACGTCGTCGTGCCTGACGCGGCCGTCCTTACGGCGGCGAGCAGGCCGGCGCGCGGCGTGTCCTTGAGCAGGAAGCCGACGGCTCCCGCCCGCAGGGCGCGGTAGACGTACTCGTCGAGATCGAACGTCGTCAGAACGACGACGGCGCACGCCGGCACGTCGCGACGATCCGCGCCGTGGCGTCGAGGCCGTCCAGCCGCGGCATCCGGATGTCGAGCAGGGCGACGTCCGGGCGGTGCTCGGCCGCCAGGGCCACCGCCTCGACGCCGTCCGCAGCGAGCCCGACGACCTCGATGTCGTCCTGGCCGCCGAGGATCATGGCGAACCCGTCCCGGAGCAGCTCCTGGTCGTCGGCTAGCAGCACGCGGATCATGCCGGACCAGCCTGCCGCTCCAGTGGGCCCGATACCTGTCTGGCCGATACCCGCCCGGCCCATACCTGTCGGTCTTGTACCTGTCTGGGCTGTGCCTGTCGGAATCGACGCATACACCCGGAACCCGCCGCGCGGGGTCTGGCCCGCCTCGACAACGCCGCCCAGCTCGGCCACGCGCTCCGCCATGCCCCGCAGCCCGACCCCGGACCCGGGCAGCGGCGAGCCGGCGCCGGGGCCGGGATCGGTGACGTCGACCCGGACACGGTCGCTCGCATAGTCAACGGTGACGTCGACCGTCGTCGCCGAGGAGTGCTTGAGAACGTTGGTCAGCGCCTCCTGCACGATCCGGTAGGCGGCTCGGTCGACCGGCGGCGGCACCGGCGACCGTCCGTCGACGACGAGCCGTGCGCCGAGTCCGGACCGCCCGGCGGCGGCCACCAGCCCCTCGATGGCCCCGACCCCACCCTCCGACGTCTCGGACCGATCGTCGCGCAGCCCGCCCAGGACCTCGCGCATCTCGACGAGCGCATCGCGACTCGTCTCCTCGATCCGGCGGAGCGGTGTCCGTACGCTCGCCGGGTCGCGCCCCAGGGCCTCGTCGGCGGCCTCGGCAGTGACGACGATGACCGTCAGTCGGTGCGCGATGGAGTCGTGCAGGTCCCGTGCGATCCGCAGCCGCTCCTCTGCGATCGCGGCCGACGTCTCCTGCTCTCGCGCGCGCTCGGCCTGGGCCGTGCGCTCGAGCAGGGCCGCCTCGTAGAGCCGCCGGGTGCGTACCCAGGACCCCAGACACCACGCCATGACGACGGTGAGGTCGAACGCAATCTCCGTTCGCGTGCTCGCCCAGTCGACGTTGGCCGGGTTGCACAGCTCGCGGACGACCATGACGGCGACGAGGAGCGCCAGGCCGACGTACGCGGGCCGTCGAGCCGCCAGCGCGCCCACCGAGTAGGCCGCGACGAGGACCGGCAGCAGCGACGCGTTGCCCGAGGACGGTCCCCACAGCAGCGCCGGCACGGCGACAAGGGCGAGGACGACGCAGAGCACGACCATGGGTGCGATGCGCCGCCAGGCCAGGGCGACCGCGCTGATCAGCCAGCACCCGACGACCGCCCGGTACGGACCGGCGATATGGGTCTTGAACAGCGTCGGCGCCCCGATGTCGATCAGCGCCACGACGACCGCACCGGCTGCGACCGCGACGTCGAACGGGCGGGGCAAGGGGAGTCGGCCACCCGGCATAGCTGGCAATCTAGACCGGTGCCGGCTGAGTCGGCATCCGTCCGGAGGATGACGCCGGATCCGCTGTGGACGGCCACGATCCGCCTCGGGGCCGATGACCCTGGACGCCGCGTCCGGCGACGCTGGACGCATGACGATGATCACCAAGAGAGAGCCCATGACACTCACCGACGCCGACGACGCGGTCCGACGACGGGGCCGGCTCGGCGGCACCGCCGGGCTCGTCGCCGGTCCACTGTTCATCGGTCTCATCGTCCTCACGACGATCATCGAGTGGCGGTGGATGCACGAGAACGGCTGGAGCGCCGTGCACGACTCGACCGGCAGTCCCGGCTTCCCGTCGGGTCTGGCGACCGGGCCGCAGGGCATCCTGCAGACGGCGAACTTCTTCCTCACCGGCTGCCTGGTGCTCGCCTTCGGCGCCGGCTTGGTGCCGACCCTGGTGCGCGGCGCGTCACGGGTCGTGTTCCGCGTCGCCATCACCCTGATCGGCATCGCGCTCCTGCTGTCGAGCTTCACGACCGACTTCAGCGGTTACGTGCCGAACACCGACCCCGGCCCGACGACCTGGCACGGCTGGATCCACGACATCGCGTTCTACGTCGTCATGTTCAGCGCGTTGGCCGCCGGCGTCTCTGGGGCCAGGGCGATGTGGCGCACCCCCGCGTGGCGTCGTTGGTCGATGACGGCGCTCGTCCTCGTCGCGCTCATCCCGCTATTGATCGTGCTCCCAACTCCGTGGGCGATCTACGTCGTGCTCACCTTGATGTTCACCTGGGTGTCGCTGACCGGCCTCTGGCTCCGCCGTCTTTGCTCCGCACGGCCGGCTCCGAGCGCGTAACTGGACCATCACCGGAGCGCGGAGCGAGGCTTGCCGAGCGGAGCAATGCCGAGCGGAGCAATCAGGACAGCGCGGCGGCCAGGGCGACCAGCGTGCGTACGCCGTAGCCGGTGCCACCGGCGCTGACGTGGCCGTACGGCGAGCGGTCGTTGAACGCCGGCCCGGCGATGTCCAGGTGCGCCCAGGCGATGTCGTCGACGACGAACTCGCGGAGGAACGCGGCGGCCACCAGGGCGCCGGCGACCTTCTCCTTCGCGGTCGAGCGCAGGTCGGCGACCGACGAGTCCAGTCGGGGCCTGATCTCCCGCGGGATGGGCAGCTGCCAGACCTCCTCGCCGGCCGATTCGGCGGCATCCAGGATCCGGTCGGCGGTCGCGTCGTCGGTCGCCATCAGCGCCGCGGTCCGGTCGCCGAGCGCGACGACCGCCGCCCCGGTCAGGGTCGCCACATCGATGATCAGATCCGGCCCGTCCTCGCCGGCCCGGGCGATCGCGTCGGCCATCACCAGCCGGCCCTCGGCATCGGTGTTGCCGTTCTCCACGGTGGTCCCGCCGTACATGGTCAGCACGTCCGACGGTCGGTAGGCGGTGTCGGACGGGAGGTTCTCGGCCAGCGAGGCGTACGTCGTCACGTGCACCTTCAGACCCAGCCGGGCGATCGCATCGGTCGCGGCGAGCACCGTCGCGGCACCGGCCATGTCGCACTTCATCGTGTACATGCTCTCGCCGGGCTTCAGGTTCAGGCCGCCGGAGTCGAACGTGATGCCCTTGCCGACCAGCGCCAGATGGAACTGTGCGCCGCGAGGCGCATAGTCCAGCCGGACCAGCCGGGGTGGCCGGGACGATCCGCCGCCGACCGCCATGATGCCGCCGTACCCGCCCTTGACCAGCGCGGCGTCGTCCAGCACCTCGACGGCGATCTTGGTGTCTCGGACCAGCGCTTTCGCCTGATCGGCGAACGACTCCGGATAGAGCAGGTTCGGCGGTGTGTTCACCCAGTCCCGGGTGGTGAGCACCGCCCGGCAGAGCACCTCGATCCGCCCGACCAGGTCGGCGTCCGGCTTGGTCGCGCTGAGCACGGTGATCAGCCCGACGGTCCGCGGTTTCGGCTCGCGGCCGGTCACCGGGGCGTACTCGTACAGCCCGAGCAGAGCGCCCTCCGCCACCGCCTGGACGGTCTCCGGCTCGTCGGCGCCGAAGGAGACCGCGACCGACAGCGGTTCCCCGTCGGCCAGCCCGGCCGCGTGGCGCAGCCCGGCGCCGGCGGCCCGGCGCAGGTCCTCCGGGGTGGGTTGGGCAGCGCCGATCCCGACCACGAGGATCCGCGGCCCGTTGCCGGCCGGCGGCAGCGTGCGGGTCTTCCCTGCCGCCGACTTCGCGCCGAGCGTCCGTGCCATCTCCGCGACGCCCATCGAGAACGCCGAGGCGTACGTCGTGTCCAGGTCGGACGGTACGCCGATCACTCCGTTCTCGGTCAGTCCCACGACGAGGACATCGGTGCCGCGCGGCGACGTCGCCGCGATGCTGAGTGGAGGTAGGGCGGTCGTGCTGGGCAACGGTGGGTCCTTCCGGGGCGGGTCGCCCCCAGGCTAGACCGACCCCACCCCCGACCTGTCAGCCGCTCTGCACCGCATATCGTGCTGAGCGGCTGACAAGTCGGGAGTGGGGGTGGCAGTGGTGAGCGAGGGAGAGTCGCCCCTGCATGAGTCGCCCCTGCACGACCGTTCGGTGGCGCTCGGCGCGAAGTTCGCTCCCTTCGGCGGCTGGACCATGCCGCTGGAGTACGCCGGTGCCGGCGTCCTGGCCGAGCACACCGCGGTCCGGACCGCGGTCGGCATCTTCGACGTCAGCCATCTCGGCAAGGCGACCGTCCGCGGACCGGGCGCCGCGGAGTTCCTGAACCGTTGCCTGACCGCGGACCTCGGCAAGATCGGGCCGGGCCGGGCGCAATACACGCTGCTCTGCGCCGACGACGGCGGGGTGGTCGACGACCTCTTCGTGTACCTCCGGGCCGACGACGACCTGCTGCTGGTGCCGAACGCGGCGAACTGCGCCACCGTAGTGGCGATCCTGGCGGAGGCGGCGCCGAGTGGGGTCCAGGTGGTCGACCGGCATCCGGACTTCGCACTGATCGCGGTGCAAGGCACCGAGTCCGACGAGGTGCTGACCGAGGCCGGCCTCCCGGCCGGGCACGACTATCTGACCTTCGTCGAGGTCGAGCACGCGGTGAACGGGCAGCGCGGCGTACCGGTAACCGTCTGCCGGACCGGCTACACCGGGGAGCGCGGCTACGAGTTGGTCGTCCCGGCCGAGGCGGCGGGCTCGGTCTGGGACACGCTGATGAGGGCCGGCGATCCGTACGGCCTGCAGCCCGCCGGGCTCGGTGCCCGCGACACGCTGCGGACCGAGATGGGCTACGCACTGCACGGCCAGGACATCTCGCCGGCGATCACACCGGTCCAGGCCCGGCTCGGCTGGGCGGTGGGCTGGTCGAAGCCCGCGTTCTTCGGGGCGGACGCGCTGCGGGCGGAGAAGCAAGCCGGCCCGGTGCGTACGCTACGGGGTCTGAAGGCCGTCCGGCGCGGCATTGCCCGTCCAGGCATGACCGTCCTCGGCGAGTCGGGCGAGGAGATCGGCGCCATCACGTCCGGGACGTTCTCACCGACCCTGAAGACCGGCGTCGCGCTCGGGCTGATCGACTCCGCGATCGGGCTGGACGATGTGGTCGAGGTCGATATCCGCGGCCGCCGCGAGCCGTTCGTGGTGAGCAAGCCGCCCTTCGTCTCCCCGCGGGTCCGCGAGGCATGAGATCCCGGATCGCCCAGCTCGGGCTGATCGTCGCCGGGCTGCTGATCGTGCTCTATCCGTTCACCCTGGGTGCGTCGTCGACGATCACCTGCCGCGGGGTGCCGATGAGCCCGGGTCAGACCTGCGCGAAGGCGGACGGCTCGGCGATGGAGACGTACGAGAAGCGACTCGCGGCCCGGAACGCCGCGAAGCCGATCATCGTCGTGGTCGGGCTCGCCGTCGCCGGATTCGGCGTCGCCCTGCTGGTCGGCCGGAAACAGGAGCAGCCCGCGGAACTGGAGTAGATCGTCCCGGGAGTACCCGTCACGATTTACTCCGTTCCCGACTCGACTCCGTCGGACTCGGGCCAGAACACCGTCTCGCCGCGCTCGGGGAGGGCCGCCGCGATCCGCTGGAGGTCGGTCTCGCTCAGCTCCGGCAGCGTATCCAGCGGATACCAGCCGACGTCGGTGGATTCCTCGTCGCCGACGGCGGCCTCGCCACCGACGTACGCACACCGGAATGCCATCGACAAGAACTGGCAGACGTCGCCGTTGGGATACGTCTTCGGCCGGTCGGTGCGCAGCAGCGCCAGCCTTTCGACGACAGCGTCGACCCGGGTCTCCTCGGCGATCTCTCGTCGGATGCACTCTGCCGGCTGCTCGCCCGGCTCGACGATGCCGGCCGGCAACGCCCAGCGTCCGTTGTCCGCCCTCCGGACGAGCAACAGCTGCTGGCTCGGCGGGTCTCCGCGGAGCACGACGCCGGAGACGCCCGGTAGGAACAGCAGCGCGGTCCCGATCCGCTCCCGCAGCTCGAGGATGTACGTCGGTGTCGGCACCGGCCCAGTCTCCCAGGCCCGAGGACCGCCCGGACCAGCTCCGGCCAGACCGGAAACTGTCGAGTTGCGACAGCCGACGTCGGCGTGTCGTCGTCGCAAGTCGACAGTTTCCGAGAAGGGGAGGAGCGGCAGGGGCGGGCGGGCGGGAGTCAGACCTCGGGTTCGAGGGACATCGGGCCGTAGACCAAGCGGTTCTCCTCGTACAGGCTGACGGCCCTGACGCCCGCTGCGAGCAGCTCGGGGAACCACTCGCCGAGCCACGTCTCGGCCTCGCCCTGGGTCGGGAAGGTCTTGTCCAGCCCGGTCTCACGGGCGTCGCGGACTGCCGGCTCGCCCTGCCAGTGCCAGCTCACGGCATCCTCGTTTCCATGGCGGCCCTCAGACCAGTCGCTTGGCCGGCGAAGCCTTGCCGACCAGCGAGCCGTCGCGCTGAACCGCGTCGCCGAGCGCGTCGTCGATCCCGGCCATGGTCTCCGCCGATAGCGTGACGCCGGCCGCCGCCGCGTTCGCCTCGACCTGCTCGGGCCGGGATCCGCCGGTGATGGCCGAGGCGATGTTGTCGTTCTGGAGCACCCAGGCGACGGCGAGCTGGGCCATCGTCAGTCCCTCCGCTTCGGCCAGCGGCGTCAGCCTCTGCACCCGGCCGAGCAGCTCGTCGTTCGACACCAGGTTCTTGATGAACGCGGCGCCACCGCCTGCCTCGTCGGTGGCCCGGGAGCCGGCGGGCGGCGGCTGGCCGGGCTGGTACTTGCCGGTCAGCACCCCCTGTGCGATCGGCGAGAACACGATCTGGCTGATCCCGAGCTCACGCGAGGTCGGCACCACCTCGGGCTCGATGATCCGGTACAGGGCGTTGTACTGCGGCTGGTTCGACACGAACGGGATGTGCAGCTCGCGGGCCAGCGCGTGCCCGGCGCGGAGCTGGTCCGGGGTCCACTCGCTGACCCCGATATACAGCGCCTTGCCAGAGCGGACCACGTCGGCGAACGCCTCCATGGTCTCCTCGAGAGGCGTGAAGTGGTCGTAGCGGTGTGCCTGGTAGAGGTCGACGTAGTCGGTCTTCAGCCGCCTCAGCGAGTTGTCGATCGACTCGTGGATGTGCTTCCGCGACAACCCGGTGTCGTTGTGCGCGTGCTCGCCGGTCGGGAAGTAGACCTTGGTGAAGATCTCCAGCCCCTCGCGGCGCTGGCCCGCCAGCGCGTCGCCGAGGATCGACTCGGCCTTGCCGTTCGCGTACACGTCGGCGGTGTCGAAGGTTGTGATCCCGGCGTCCAACGCGGCGCGTACGCACTCGGTCGCCCGGTCCGCCTCGACCTGCGACCCGTGCGTGACCCAGTTGCCGTAGCTGATCGCCGACACCTTCAGGCCGCTGTTGCCGAGGTAACGAAACTCCATGAACTCATCTCCTGGATACGAGGGCGGGTGATTCCGGTCGCTCGCCCGGGCGGGGCCGGCCGAGACCGTCCTGGCCAGGCCGCCTTGCCCGGACCGCCATGCACAGTAACGCGGGCGAAACACCGCGCTCATCTGGCCGTGCCAGCATCGGCGGCTCAGTTGGTCTCCGGTTGCCGATGTGGGTGCCGCTCGGAGGGGCCCGTCATCCGTCGATCGATCCACCGTCGCGACCCGCTTCGGGTCGCGACGACGCAGGAGCAAACCATGCTGACCCGTCGTACGTTCTTGTCCGGCGCCGCACTCGCCGCCGCCACCCCGACCCTGGCGGCGCCGTTCGTGGCCTCATCGCCCGCGGCCGAGGCGGCCACGACCACCCTTCCGTTGGAGATCGTCAGCAGACGCCACGGCCGGAAGCTGTACGCCGCGATCTGCGGTGTCGACCCGACCAGCGGCCGCTGGTGCTTCGTCTCGGCCACCGGCGCACGGATCTTCCCGGCCGCCGGCTCGGTCTCGCCGCGGGCGGTCTCCGACGAGGTCGCGATCGCGGTGCCCGCCTCCGGTCGCGCGCGGACGATGCGATTGCCGCGACTGGTCAGCGGCCGGCTCTTCGTCTCGCGCGACCGGCCGCTGCGGTTCGCCGTCCCGCCCGGCGGTGGGCTGGTGATGCCGTCGGCGGCTGATCCGGGGGACCCTAACGCCGGTGTCGACTGGGGTTTCTGCGAGCTGACGTTCGACTACGGCGGGCTGTACGCCAACCTCAGCTTCGTCGACTTCGTCGGACTGCCGCTGTCGCTGCGGCTGGTGACATCCGGCCGGAGTCAGTACGCGGGCGGGCTGCGGTCCGGCGGTCTGGCCGCGATCGCCGCCGGGCTCCAGGCCCAGTGGCACCGCGACGGCTCGGCCTGGCAACGGCTGGTCGTCCGTCGGGGCGGCCGCGATCTGCGAATCCTCAGCCCTAATCAGGGCGCCGAGCTGCATGGGCACAGCCTGTTCGCCGGCTACCTGGATGCCTATGTCGCAGCCGTCTGGCGTCACTACCGCGGTACATCGCTGGTGGTCGACACCCAGTCGCGCTGGGGCCGGCTGACCGGACGGGTCGGCTCGGACGGTCGACTCCGCTTCGGTAACGCGGGGAGCTTCGCGCGACCGTCGACGTACGCGATCTTCAACTGCAGCGTCGCCCCGTTCAGCGCCGGTAACGACATGCGGGGCAATCTCAGCGCTCGGCTGGCCGCCGCGCTCAACAGGACCACTCTGCTCGCCGAGTCTCATCAGCCGGACGCCTCGACGAAGCACTTCTACGCCGCCTCGCGGACCAACCACTACGCGAGGCTTGTGCATCGGAACAGCGCCGATGCCGCCGGCTACGCGTTCCCGTACGACGACGTCCACACCCTCGGCTGGAACGCGGAAGGCCGCGTCGTCAGCGCCCGTCCGAAGCTGCTCCGCATAGCGGCTGGATGAGGGAGGCCGGAGTCAGCAGACCCAACGACTGCGAGGCGCCGAAACCTCAATACTCTTGCCCGCGCTTGATCCGGGGGGCCGGCATCCGGAACCGGCGGATCTGGATGGAGCGGTTCATGCCATAGAGCAGCAGGCCCTTGGGCGAGGCCTTGGGTAGCCGCTGGGCGAGCACCTTCTTGAACCCGCGCCACATCCAGAAGCCGTCGAACAGCACGAGCAGGATGAACGCATACATCAACACGGTGCTGATCAGCGCGATCCGCGGCACCGTCGTGCTCAGGAAGGTGAGCGCCAGAATCACCACCAGGGACGGCAGCAGGAACTCGCCGATGCTGAACCGATGGTCGATGTAGTCCCGCATCAGCGCCTTCTCGGGCACCGACTCGCGGACGCTCACCTGCTTGGCACGATCGACCCGGCTCTGCCGGCTGGACTCGGCGCGGGCCTCCTTCTTGGTCATCGTCCGGGTCGACCGCTGGCGGCGGGCATCCTCGGCGTCGCGGCGGCTGGGAGTGGCCCGGCCCTTCTTCGGGGTCTGGGTCTTCGCGGCGCCCCCACCGACCTCCTGGATCAGCGGCGGCGAAGCCTCCGACTCCTCGTCGGCTGCCGACTTGCGCCCGAACAGTGCCACGGTGACCTCTCCTACCACGCTCGTCGGTTCGACCGGCGGGCCCGAGCGGGAGCCGGGGTCAGGGTCCGACCGTTGAACCCCGGAATTCTCTCAGGGGGTCGACCCAAAACGAAACTACTCCCTGTGACGCCCTGTGTCGCTGTTCCGAGCCGGGCATACGCTGGAAGCCTGTGATAGCGCGTGGCTTCCCCGATCGGGACGGCTGGTCGGAACACTGCGCACTCGTGACCGGAAGGACCCGCCACAGCTCATGGGCATCTTTCAGCGCATGTCGACGATATTCCGCGCCAAGACGGACAAGGCCTTGGACAGGTTCGAGGACCCACGCGAGACGCTCGACTATTCCTATCAGCGGCAGCTCGAGCTGCTGCAGAAGGTCCGTCGTGGAGTGGCCGACGTCGCCACCAGCCGGAAGCGGGTCGAGATCCAGGCCAACCAGCTGAATCTGCAGGTCGACAAGCTGACCCAGCAGGCGCAGAAGGCGCTCGAGGTCGGCCGGGAGGACCTCGCCCGCGAGGCGCTGACCCGACGGGCCGGGCTGCAACAGCAGCTCGCCGACCTGCAGGCCCAGCACGCCCAGCTGCAGGGCGAGGAGGAGAAGCTCGTCCGGGCCAGCCAGCGGCTGCAGGCCAAGGTGGACGCGTTCAGGACCCGCAAGGAGACGATCAAGGCCACGTACTCGGCGGCGGAGGCGCAGACCCGGATCAACGAGGCCTTCTCCGGGATCAGCGAGGAGATGGGCGACGTCGGGATGGCGATCCAGCGGGCCGAGGACAAGACCGCGCAGATGCAGGCCCGGGCCGGCGCGATCGACGAGTTGCTCGCCAGCGGCGCGCTGGAAGATCCGACCGGGATGGCGAAGGACGACATCACCCTCGAGCTGGAGCAGCTGGCGTCCAGCTCGGACGTGGAGAACGAGCTGGCCCGGATGAAGGCGTCGCTGGGCGCCGGGTCGAGCGCCGCCGCGCCGGCGATCGAGGGCCAGGGCGGCACCCAGCCCGCTCAGTCCGTGCCGCAGCAGTCCCAGGGTCAGCTCGGGGGCTATCAACAGCCTCAGCCGTACGACGGCCAGCAGTCCCAGCCCAATCAGGTTCCCGGCCAGGTCCAGCAGGATCAGGCCCAGCCCAACTCGGGAGACCTGCGGTGATCGCGCGGATCCTCGGCGAGGGTCAGTGGGAGCTCGAGGACGGTGCCGCGGCCGATCTCGACGAGCTCGACGCGGAGGTCGAGCGGGCCGTTGCGGCCGACGACCAGGAGCAGCTGACCGCGGCGCTCGGCCGGCTGCTGGCCACGGTCCGCGCCCACGGCAGTCAGCTCTCCGACGACGCGTTGCGTGACTCCGACCTGATCCTGCCGGACGCAGACGCAACCGTCGCGGACGTACGCGCGATGCTGAATCCGAAGGGCGAAGGCCTGATCCCTGGCTGATCGACCCGGGCCCCGGCTACAAGGAGTCTGTCCCGGGTTGGACGAGGCCGGACTCGTACGCCAGAACGACGGCCTGGACGCGGTCGCGGAGCTCCAGCTTGGTCAGGATCCGGCTGACGTGCGTCTTCGCGGTCGCGTCGGCGAGCTGGAGCCGCCGGGCGATCTCCGCGTTGGACAGCCCCCGGCCGATCAGCGTGAGCACCTCGCGCTCGCGCTCGGTGAGCCGCCCCAGCCGCGGGTCGGCGGTGGCCATCCGCGGTCGGCGGACGTACTCCTCGACCAGCCGGCGGGTGAGCGTCGGGGCGAGCAGCGTCTCGCCCGCAGCGACCGTACGGACGGCGGACGCCAGACCGCTCGGCGGTACGTCCTTGAGCAGGAAGCCCGAGGCGCCGGCCCGCAGTGCGTCGTACACGTAGCCGTCCAGGTCGAACGTGGTGAGCATGAGCACCCGGCTCGGACCTGCCGCCGCGATCCGGCGGGTGGCCTCGAGCCCGTCCATCAACGGCATCCGGACGTCCATCAGCACCACGTCGGGGCGGTGCTCGGCGCAGACCCGGACGGCCTCGACGCCATCGCCGGCCTCTGCCACCACGTCGATGTCGGGCTCGGCCTCGAGGATCATCGAGAAGCCGCCGCGGACCAGGGCCTGATCGTCGACGACCGCGACGGAGATGTGCGGCGCCGGCCCCTCGGCCGCGGCGTTCATGTCGTTGCCTCGATCCTGAGCCGGGTGGTCACCGAGAAGCCGCCGTCCGGGGCCGGCCCGCTGATCAGCCGGCCGTCGTACAGCTCCGCCCGCTCGGTCATCCCGATCAGTCCCTGTCCGGCGCCCGGAACCAGGCTGGCGCCGCCGGCCCCGTCGTCGGTGACCGTCAGCGCGAGCCAGTCCGGGCCGTAGTCGAGCCGGACCGACGCAGCGGAAGCGCTCGCGTGCTTGACGACGTTCGTCAGCGCCTCCTGGATGATCCGGTAGGCGGCCAACTCCACCCCGGCCGGCAGCGGACGTACGTCTCCGGTGCGGTCGATATCGAGCGACACCCCGGCCCGGCGGATGGCCTCGGCGAGGTGGGCGAGGTCGCCGAGGCCCGGCTGTGGAGTGGTCTCGGCATCGCCGTCGACGGACCGGAGCACGCCGAGGATCAGGCGCAGTTCCTGGAGCGCCTGCCGACCAGTCGCTTGAATCGAACCCAGAGCACTCTGCGCCCGGGCCGGGTCGATGTCGATCATCCGCTCCGCCGCGCCGGCCTGGACGACCATCACGCTGACGGAGTGGGCCACCACGTCGTGCAGCTCGCGCGAGATCCGAGCGCGCTCGGTCTCGACTGCCAGCTCCGCGTAGCGGTCCCGGGTCACGGCCAGCTCGCCGGTGGTCGCCCTCAGCTCGTCGATCAACAGCCGGCGCTGCCGGATCAGCCGGCCCGCCGTCCAACTTGCGGCGGCGATGAACACGACCCACAGCAGACCGCCGATTCCATCGGCGGCCGGAAGCAACGCCCCGATCGCCGCGGCCAAGGCGCCGAGCGACGGCCAGATCGGCACCAGCATGGCGACCGTCGCCATCATGATCACGCAGCTGATGACTGAGGCGAGGTTGTTCTCGAGCGAGACTCCGAGCGGCCAGCAGAGGACCAGGGTCGCGAACACCGCGACGAAGGCGGTCCAGGGATGGCTGCGTCGGACGGCGAGCGGGACGCCGAACAGGAAGCTCACCACGACCCCCGCCCAGAGCGGCGCCGGCACCTGGCCGGTGATCACCTCGGCGAGCCCGACGACGACCACGACCAGGGCCAGTCCGAGATCGATCAGGTCGATCGTCCGCGGCGACACCCCTCGGCCCTCTTTCCGCTGAGATACCGCCATCCGCACGGCTCGACCATAGGGCAACAGGCGAGCCTGCGCGTCGGCTCCGGGATGCAGTGCCGTACATCCGGGGGAGTAGGTCAGGCCCGTCGAGGTGTCATCCCTCGAAGGAGCCGGTCGGGCCGGCGAGACGACGCGTAACTCCCGTCGGAATCCCTAGCGTTGCGGAGCAGTGGATCTCCAACCCAGAAAGGGAATCGACCATGACCGCAGTCTCCGTGTCCGATCTCGCGACGGATGCCGTCCCGTTCGCCGCCGACCCGCCGATCCCGCCCGCACGGCGGATCGCGGGCGCCCTCACCCTGCCCGCCATGTTCCTGGCCCTGCTCGCGACCGGCCCGCTCGACCCGCTGGACGACAACGGCAGCAACGCGGAGCAGCTGCGGCTGGCCGCCGGACAGCTGGCCCGGCTGCAGACGCTCGCGCTGGTCGAGGTCGCCGCCTCGATCCTGCTGGTCGGGGTCGTGCTGGCCTTCGCCGGACGGACCCGGAGCCGTGGGCAGGTGCTGGGCAACATCGGTGTGGCGCTCGGCGTGCCGGGCGCGCTGGCGATGGTGCTGATCGCGCTTCATCATGTGCTGCTCGGGGTGCTCGCGAGCCAGCCTCTCGCGATCGGGACGCAGGTGTTGGCAGGCCTGGACGCGGCGGTGATGCCGTTCCTGCTGCCGCTCATGTTCTGCGGCCCGATCTCGCTGGCCGTGCTCGCGCTTGCCGGATGGCGGGCCGGGTTCGTACCGCTGCCGGCCTTGGTGTTCGCGCTGCTGTTCGGGATCACCGACTGGCTGCCGATGCTGCCGGGGGGTGAACTGATCCCGCTGCTGTTCGGGCTGGTCGGCTTCGGCTGGACGGCGGTCGTGCTGCTCCGGACCGGGCGCTGAGCGGCGTCACGGATCCGAGCGAGGCGCTCGGCATCAACCTGTTCGTGACCTACCAGATCGCGAACGGCGAGTACGTCGTCGCTGACGACGTGGATGGCGCCATCAGAGGGAACGGGTACAGCTCGGCCGGCGGCGAGGCGAAATCCGCGCCGGAGGTCGGCGCGTCGCCGTTCTCGTCGACGGGCTCAGCTGATGACGGCGAAACCGCCGGTCCAGCCGATCTTCTCGCCGACGGCCGCGGTCAGCTGCAGGAAGCCGAGGGACTCCAGCTCGCGGGCCCGCTTCAACGATCCGGCGTCGATCGCCCGCAGGCCGCCCGCGACCACCAGATCGATCAGGGTCTGCTTGGCTTCGGCGTCGTCGCCGGCCACCAGCACGGTGGTCGGCTCGGCGCCGCCGACCTCACCGCTGGCCAGGGTGGCCGCGAAGTTCGTGTTGAACGCCTTGAGCACCGTCGCCGAGGGCAGTGCGGTCGCGATCTCGGCCGCCTTCGAGCTGTCCGCCGGCACCACCAGCGAGTCGAAGGTGGCGAAGTCGAGCGGATTCGTGATGTCGACGACGATCTTGCCAGAGAGCTGGTCGCCGTAGGTCGCGATGATGGCGTCGACCGCGGGATGCGGGACCGCCAGGACGACGATGTCTCCGTCCACCCTGGCGCCGGTGTCGCTCGTGGTGATGTGGCTGACTTCCGCGCCGCCCTTGCCGAACAGGCTGCCGATCGCGCTGCCCATGTTGCCCTTGCCGAAGATGGTGACGCTGCTCATCGAGGTCCTCCTCAGAACCGGGAATTGGTTGCTTCTTCAAGTAATCTAACACGCCGAAGGTTGCAGCTTCAAGTATTCGGTGGAGAACTGATCTGCGTGGCGATATTCCGCCGGCCGGCGCCGGTCGATCGAACCAGCGCCGGCGTGGGGTCCTAGCGCGAACCCCTGCGCGTCAGCCCGCGTCAGTCCCGCGAGGTCTCACCCGGCAGGTCGAGCATCCGCTGTAGGGCATCCTTGGCATACCGCTCGGTGTCGGCGTCGACCACGATCTGGTTGACGACCTCACCGGCGACCAGACTCTCCAGGGCCCAGACCAGATGCGGCAGATCGATCCGGTTCATCGTCGCGCAGTAGCAGACATGCTGCTCGAGGAAGACGATCTCCTGGTCGGGATGATTGGTCGCCAGCCGCTTGACCAGATTCAGCTCCGTCCCGATCGCCCACTTCGAACCGGCCGGCGCCTGCTCGATCGCCCGGATGATGTATTCGGTCGAGCCGACCTCGTCGGCCTTCAGCACCACCTCGTGCTGGCACTCCGGGTGCACGATCACCCGGACGCCTGGGACCCGGCCGCGGACGTCGTCCACGGCCTCCGGGGTGAATCTTCCGTGCACCGAGCAGTGGCCCTTCCAGAGGATCACCTTCGCGGAACGGAGCTGGTCGGGGGTGACCCCGCCGCCCGGCCGACGCGGGTCGTACAGCACGCAGTCGTCGAGCTCCAGGCCGAGTTGGAGGACGGCGGTATTGCGGCCGAGATGCTGATCGGGCAGGAACAGCACCTTCTCGCCACGCTCGAACGCCCACGCCAGCACGGCCTTGGCGTTGGAGGACGTGCAGACCACGCCGCCGTGCCGGCCGCAGAAGGCCTTGATGTCGGCGGAGGAGTTCATGTAGGTGACCGGCACGGTCATGTCCGCGACACCGGCGTCGGCCAGGGTGTCCCAGGCGTCCTCGACCTGCGCCAGCCGGGCCATGTCGGCCATCGAGCAGCCGGCCGCCAGGTCGGGCAGGATCACCTTCTGCTCGGGTCCGGTCAGGATGTCCGCGGACTCGGCCATGAAGTGCACACCGCAGAACACGATGAACTCCGCGTCAGGCCGGGCCGCCGCGTCCTTGGCGAGCTTGAACGAGTCGCCGGTGACGTCGGCGAACTGGATCACCTCGTCGCGCTGGTAGTGGTGGCCCAGCACGAACACCCGGGAGCCGAGCGCGTTCTTCGCGGCCCGGGCCCGCTCCACCAGGGTCGGATCCGAGGCGGGCGGGAGGTCGCCCGGGCACTCCACGCCTCGCTCGGAGTGCAGGTCGGCGTTCGTGCCCAGGACGTACAGCGAAAGGCTCCGTTTCCCCGGCACCGTCGGTGTCTGCGGGGTGGTCGTGGTCATCTTCGCAGCGTATCCGCTTCATGGTGTATCGGATCCTCGAGCGGCCCCGGGGGAGACGGGGATCACGGCCCGCGCCTGCCAGAGATCGCGGAGCAGAGCCACCTCGGCCAGGTGGTGGATCAGCTCGCGATGGATATGCAGCACCAGGGCGAGCATCGTCGAGGAGTCGTGGCCGGGCTCGCCGCACTGCTCGGCGAGAGCGTCGGCATCGAGCCTGCGGACCCCGTTCGACCAGATCGCATAGCCGTCGTCCAGCTCGGCCAGCGCGTCGGCCGCCGTGGCCGGGCATGCGTAGTCGTCCCACTCGCACGGCGGCCCGCCGAAGTAGCGGGCGTTCCGTTGACCGAGCACACCGACGACGACGTGGATCAATCGCCAGGCGATCGTGGTCACCGGCGGCGGGTCGGGCGCCGGGAAGGCGTAATCGATCACCCAGCCGCCGCGACCGATCTCGAGAAAGTGCCCGGTGCCGCGTGGCCGGACGGTCCAACAGCCCGGCACCGGCTCCCAGCGGTATTCCTCATCGGTCAGCCCGGCGAGCCGCGGCCGGGCCTGACTGTCCCAGTGCCAGCTCAGCTGGGTCAGTAGTTCCCCGCTCAGATCCAGTCCGGTAGCCATGGCCGGGAGCCTGCCATCGGGGTCTGACAATTCTTTCCCGGACGGTGCTGGGAGGATTCCCGGCGTGCGGATCCTCGTGGCCAGCGACCGGATCGGTGCGCTGGGCTCGGCCCGGGCCGGCCGGGTGATCGCCCGCGGCTGGCCGGAGGTGGACGCAACGGTCGTGCCGGTCGGCGAGGCCGGTCGTGGCTTCGTCGAGGCCGCCGCCCAGTCCGCCGGGGCTGTCGCGGAGACGGTCGCCGATCCGGGTGGGCTCACCACGCTCGCCCGCACCGACCGACTGGCCGTGCTCGGCTGGGAGCGAGCGGTCCGTCCCGGACCGGGGATCCCCTCGGGCCTCAGCTCGGCACCCCTCGGGGAGGCCCTGCTGGGCGCGCTCGAGGGTCGCCCACGCCGGGTGTACGTCGACCTCGCCGGTGGGTACGTGCACGATGCGGGCGCCGGTCTGTTGGCCGCACTGGGGGCCCGCGCCGACGTACCGCTCGATGGCGGAGCCGGGCCGCTGGGCCGGCTGGCCCGGCTGGATCTCGGCCCGGCGCGCGAGCTGCTGACCGGAGTGGAGCTGGTCGGGGTCGTGCCGCAGTCGCAGCTGGCCGCCCAGCTGCTCGGCCTGCGCGGCATCACCGCTCGGCTCGGCCGGGAGTACGACACCGATCCGGCGACGATGCTGGCGATCGACGGGGCGCTGGAACGGTTCGCGATGCTGGTCGACCCGGGGTCGGCGACGGCGCCCGGTAGCGGAGCCTGCGGTGGGTTGGGCTTTGCGGTCTCGGCGCTCGGCGGACGGCTGGTCTCCGGGCCGAGCGTCACCCTGCCCCACGATGCCGCGCACGACCGCCCCGATCTGGTGCTGACCGGCTGCGCGGTCTTCGACTTCGCCCGGCGCGGTGGGGGAGTGGTCGCCGAGGTGGCGGATCTGGCCGGGCGGCTGCTCGCCCCGTGCGTGCTGCTCGCCGGCGAGGTGTACGTCGGTGGCCGCGAGATGCGGGCAATGGGGATCGAAGCCGCCTATCCGATCCGGCCCGACGGCCCCGGCGACGGCGGAGCCGCGCCAGGGGAGCCAGAGCTGGCCGCGCTGGCCACCCGGGTCGCCCGGACTGGCGCTGGTGACGCGAGCAAGATTGTTCCGCTCGGCAATTCCGCGGCATTCGTCGGGCACCCATCTCACCGAGCGGAGCAATCAGCTCGGCGTGTCGCCGGAATATCAGGACATTCGGCGAGCGGGAGGCTCCCGGCTAGACTGGGGTCACCGACCGACGTCAAGGAGATACAGATATGACGGCAACCGATCAGGGCACGGCCACCGCGCTGGTGGTGGACGGCATCACCCTCACCGACGAGGCGGCCAGCAAGGTGAAGGCGCTGCTCGACGGCGAGGGCCGCGAGGATCTGGCGCTCCGGGTCGCGGTGCAGCCCGGCGGCTGCTCGGGCCTTCGCTACCAGCTGTTCTTCGACGAGCGGAGCCTGGACGGCGACGTGGTGAAGGAATACGGCAGCGTCAGCGTGGTCACCGACCGGATGAGTGCGCCCTACCTGATGGGCGCGACGATCGACTTCGTCGACACCATCGAGAAGCAGGGCTTCACGATCGACAACCCGAACGCGACCGGCTCCTGCGCCTGCGGTGACAGCTTCCACTGAGGTCGGTTCTCGCCCACAAGACTGCGCACTCCCTGCCCCGACCGAGTCCCGGGGCAGGGAGTTCGTTGGTTTTGCGGCCGCCCGCTCTCAGGCCCCGGCTCCCCGCTGCAAGCGATCATCCGAGGATCGTCGTGGTGTCGGTGGCGGGTCGTAGCGTGAGCTCCCCTCAGACAGGAGGAAGTCCCGATGGACTGGAAGATCGAACTCATCGCGGTGCCGGTGACCGATGTGGATCGGGCCCGCGACTTCTGGGCGAACCTCGGCTGGCACGTGGATCATGACCAGACCGTGAGCGAGGAGATCCGCTTCGTCCAGCTCACCCCGCCCGGCTCGGCGTGCTCTATCGCCATCGGCAAGGGCATCAGCCCGATGGAGCCGGGCACGCTCGACTGCGTCCAGCTGGTGATCGCCGACGCCGACGAAGCGCTCGCCCTGCTCACCGAGCAAGGCGTCGAGGCCGACGGGGTCGACGACCAGCCCTGGGGCCGATTCGTCCGGTTCCGCGACCCCGACGGCAACCGGTTCACCCTGCAGCAGCTGCCTGCCTGGCGGAACTGAGCCTCAGGCAGGACTATTCCTGGCCCGAACGTAGCGACAGAGGAGCGGTGATGGACCCGTAGCTCCTCGGCGCGGGACGGGCACTCGGCCGCCGCTGCGCTGCTTCCGAGCTTGCCGGTCGGGGTCAGGTAAGTCGGCGGACCAGGAATTTGGACGGATCCGCGCTGACGAGTTCCTGCCCGCGCATCCGGCACCAGGCGACCAGGTCCGGGCCGGCGGCCGGGTCGTCGGCGAGCAGCTCGACCAGCCCGCCGACCGGTACGTCCCCGATCCGCCGGGCCAGGTCGATGATCGGCCGAGGGCAGGCCATCCCGAGGCAGTCCACGGTGAGCGCCGGTTCCGACGCAGCCTCGCTCATCGGGGCGCCCCGAGCCGCTCGCGGATCTCGGCGACGATCGGCGCCAGGGCGGCTAGCAGCGCGTCCACGTCGTCCGCCGTCGTGGTCCGGGTCAGGCCGATCCGGAGATTGCCGTGGGTCAGCGCACCCATCGCGGCCAGCACGTGAGACGGGGTCTCGCTGCTCGCGCTGCAGGCCGACCCGCTCGCCACCGCGAAGCCGGCCCGGTCAAGCTCGAGGGTGAGGGTCTCGCCGTCGACGTACAACATCGAACAGGTCAGCAGGTGCGGCACGCGTACGTCCGGATCGCCGGCGACGTCCACGTCCGGCACCCGCTCGGAGATCCCGCGGCGGAGCCGGTCGACCAGCCCGAACTGCCGCTGCGCGACCGCCTCCTGGTCCGCCAGCCAGGTCTCCAGCGCGACGGACGCCGCCACGATCGCCGGTACGTCCGGCGCGCCCGGCCAGCGCGCGTCCTGATAGTCGTCGGTCGGGTACGGCGCCCGCCAGCGGGTGCCTCGGCGGAGCACGAGGATGCCGACCGAGGCCGGTCCGCCGAATGCTCCGGCCGCCCCGGTCAGCACCGACCAGCCGGCCTCACCAGAGCTCAGGTCCAGCCGGCCGAGCGCGCTCGTCGCATCCAGCACCAGCGGTACGTCCGCGGCCCGGCACACCTCCGCCGCCGCCTCGTACGGCTGAACGGTCCCCACCTCATGGTTGGCCACCTGCAGACAGGCCAGCGCCGTGCCCTCCAGGCCGACCGAGGCGCGCCACCCCCCGAGGTCCACCCGGCCGAGCCGGTCAACCCCGACCACGGCCGCCTCGCCGTACGCCGAAGCGGCCGCCAGCACGGACGAGTGCTCGATCGCGGAGGTCACGACACGCGTACCGACCCGGCGCCGGCCCAGGGACAGCCCCGCGATCGCGGCATAACTCGACTGCACACCGGAGCTCGTGAACACCACCTCGTCCGGCCGGGCGCCGACAGCGGCCGCGGCCACCTCGCGGGCCCGGTCGAGCGCTTGGGCGGCGAGCCTGCCGGGCCGGTGCAGGCGCAGCGGATCGCCCCAGCCGGCGTCGGTTGCGGCCAGCCACGCGGCACGCGCCTCCGGCAGCATCGGTTCCAGCGAGGAACCGTCCAGATACACAGGTTCGCCCAGCCGCGCCACACCCGAAACTTACGCCTGACCAACCGGTGTACCCCGTCGATCGCTGCGTTAGTGTGTGCGTACGACCCGGTCGGGCGTTCATGATCGTCCGGCCGATTCGTGATGCTGCATCTCGACCCGGCGGTACACCAGAAAGGTACGACGTGGGTGGCTTGAAACCGAGGTCTGCGCGCCGGCTGCTGCTGGTCGGGCTGTCGCTCGGCGTGCTGGCGCTGAGCGGCTGCACGGAGGCCCAGGTCCAACAGTGGAAGCGGCTCGGCCTGCCCTCGCCGGCAGGAGACCGCACCCCCTACGTCGAGCACCTCTGGATCGGCGCCTGGATCGCCGCCGCCTTCGTCGGCGTGCTGGTCTGGGGCCTGATCGGCTGGGCGTCGACCCGCTACCGGCGCAAGGACCCGAACTTCGTCCCGAAGCAGAATCGGTACAACCTCCCGATGGAGATCATGTACACGATCGTGCCCTTCATCATCATCGGGGTGCTCTTCTACTACACCGTCGTCACCCAGAACAAGGTGCTCGCGGTGGTCCCGCAGCCGCAGCACACGATCGATGTGGTCGGCCAGAAGTGGTCGTGGACGTTCAACTACAAGGAAGCGGACAATCCGGCGGTCGGCCAGGACGTCTGGGAGGCGGGCACGATCAACACCTCGCCGGACCTGTATCTCCCGGTCGGCCAGTCGATCAGGTTCAACCTGTCCTCGCCCGATGTCATCCACTCGTTCTGGATCCCGTCCTTCTACACCAAGCTGGACGTGGTGCCGGGCCGGGACAACCACTTCTACACGACGCCCGACGACGATCGGGGTCTTCCCGGGCAAGTGCGCCGAGCTCTGCGGGACGTACCACTCGGCGATGATCTTCAACGTGCACATCGTCAGCGTCGACGACTACAACGCCTACCTGAAGACCCTGGTCGCCAAGGGCCAGACCGGTGAGGCGAAGGGCGCCGCCAACGCGAACGCGCCGGTCAACCCCGACCCCGAAGCAAGTCCCAGCAGCGAGGAGGGCGCCGGATGACCACGCTCGAGCGCACCGCGTCGCCCGCGGAGATCGCCCAGCCCACCCGGGCGCTGGGCACCCAGATCTGGAAGTGGGCGACCACCACCGATCACAAGGTGATCGGCAACCTCTACTTCGTGACCTCGATGGGTTTCTTCATGTTCGGCGGCGTGCTCGCGCTGGGCATCCGGGCCGAGCTGGCCCACCCGGGTCTGCAGTTCTTGTCGTACGAGACCTACAACGAGTTCTTCACCATGCACGGCGCGATCATGCTGCTGCTGTTCGCGACCCCGTTGTTCGCGGGCTTCGCGAACGCGATCATGCCGCTGCAGATCGGCTCGCCGGACGTCGCGTTCCCGCGGCTGAACATGTTCTCCTACTGGCTGTACCTGTTCGGCGGCCTGATGGCCTGCTCCGGCTTCCTCTCCCCGTCGGGTGCGGCGAGCTTCGGCTGGTTCGCGTACGCTCCGCTGAACGACGCGGTCAACTCGCCCGGGGTCGGTTCCGACCTGTGGATCATGGGCTTCTACATCGCGGGTCTGGGCACCATCCTCGGCGCGGTCAACTTCGTCACCACGATCCTCACCATGCGTGCGCCGGGCATGACCATGTTCCGGATGCCGATCTTCACCTGGAACATCTTCGTCACCTCGATCCTGGTGCTGATGGTGTTCCCGGTGTTCGGGGCCTCCCTGCTGGTGCTGGAGGCCGACCGCCGGTTCGGCGCGCACGTGCTGCGACGCCGCCAACGGCGGTCCGATCCTGTGGCAGCACCTGTTCTGGTTCTTCGGCCACCCCGAGGTCTACATCATCGCCCTGCCGTTCTTCGGCATCATCACCGAAGTCCTGCCGGTGTTCTCCAAGAAGCCGATCTTCGGCTACGTCGGGCTGGTCGGCGCGACGCTGATGATCGCCGCGTTGTCGATGGCGGTCTGGGCTCACCACATGTACGTCACCGGCGCGGTCAACCTGCCCTTCTTCTCGTTCATGACGTTCTTGATCGCCGTACCCACCGGGGTCAAGTTCTTCAACTGGATCGGCACGATGTGGGGCGGGAACATATCCATGCAGACACCCATGCTCTGGGCTGTCGGCTTCCTGACCACGTTCCTGTTCGGTGGCATCACCGGCGTCATCCTGGCCAGCCCGCCGCTGGACTTCCAGCTGTCGGACTCCTACTTCGTGGTCGCCCACTTCCACTACGTCGTGTTCGGCACGGTCGTGTTCGCCATGTTCGCCGGCTACTACTACTGGTGGCCGAAGCTGACCGGCCGGATGCTCGACGAGAATCTCGGCAAGGTGCACTTCTGGCTGCTGTTCATCGGCTTCCACACCACGTTCCTGGTCCAGCACTGGCTGGGCGTGGAGGGCATGCCGCGACGCTACGCGGACTACCTGCCGAACGAGGGCTTCACCACGCTGAACGAGATCTCCTCCGCCGGCGCGTTCCTGCTCGGCGCCTCGCTGATCCCGTTCTTCTGGAACGTGATCAAGTCCCGGAAGAACCCGATGGTGAACACCGACGACCCGTGGGGTTGGGGTCGGTCGCTGGAGTGGGCCACCTCGTGCCCGCCGCCGCGGCACAACTTCACCTCACTGCCCCGGATCCGTTCCGAGTCGCCGGCCTTCGACCTGCACCACCCGGAGGTGGCCGCCGCCGAGTACGCCGACAACCTCACCCCGTCGGGTGCGCTGCTCGACGCGGGCGACGACAGCGGGCGCGCGGAGGAACTCGTCGCCCGCACCCACGGACGGTCCGACGACCCGGCGGCCAGCTACGAGGCGGAGCATCCCGGTCAGTCGCCCGAGCCGGGTGAGGGGAGCAGGGCGTGAGGATCGAGGCTCGGATCTTCATCATCCTCACCATCTTCTTCCTGCTGGTCACGCCGATCTACTGGTTCATCGCCCACGAGGTGACCGGGTTCGTCGCGCTCACGCTGACGTTCTTCCTCTGTCTCATGCTGTCCCTGTTCCTGACGCTGGTGGCCCGTCGGATCGATGAGCGACCCGAGGACCGGAAGGACGGCGAGATCGCCGAGGGCGCCGGAGAGCTCGGCTTCTTCCCGCCCCGGTCGGCGTGGCCACTGGTCCTCTCGTGCACTGTCGTGCTGGTCGTGTTGGGACCGGTGTTCGGCTGGTGGCTGATGTTCCTGGGGCTCGCCTTCGGCGGGGTGGCGCTGACCGGCTTGGGTGTACGAGTTCTACCGCGGGGACCACGCGCACTAGCTGATCCGCTCACTCGCTCTCGCACCCCACCACCGAACCTTGCACCCTCTCGGCGGCTTTGCACTCTCTGTACGGGGTGCAAACCCTCGTAGCGGGTGCAAGGTTTCGGTGGGGTGGGGCCGCGTAGGTTTGGGGGCATGTGCCGGAACATTCGCCAACTCCACAATTTCGAGCCGCCGGCGACGAGCCGGGAGGTGCACGAGGCGGCTTTACAGTACGTTCGCAAGGTCGCCGGGACCACGAAGCCGTCGCAGGCCAATCAGGCGGCGTTCGACGAGGCGGTGCACGAGATCGCGCACGCGACCCAGCATCTGCTCGATCATCTGACCACGGCGGCACCGCCGAAGAATCGCGAGGAGGAGGCGCTGAAGGCTCGGGCACGGGCCGCGCAGCGCTACGCCACCGCCTGATCGGCGCTCCGATGGCTCGTGAGGTGCTGCGGTACGCCGCGTTCACCGTCGACGGCGCGGGCGGCAACCCGGCCGGGATCGTGCTGGATGCCGGTGGGATGACCGATGCGGAGATGCTGTCCGTCGCCGCCGACGTCGGCTATTCCGAGACCGCGTTCGTGGTGGCGCGACAAGGTGAGCCGGCGACGTACGACGTCCGCTACTTCGCGCCCCAGCAGGAGGTTCCGTTCTGCGGTCACGCCACGATCGCGACCGGCGTCGCGCTGGCCGAGCGGGGCGCGCCGGACCGGCTGACCTTCCGTACGCAGGCCGGTGACGTCCGAGTCCGCACCTCGCACGGTCCGGCCGGACCGGTCGCCGAGCTGACCAGCGTGCCGCCGTCCGTCGAGGAGCCGCCGCCGGAGCTGGTCGAGGCGGCACTGGCTGCGCTGCACTGGAACGCCGACGAGCTGGACCCGGCCTATCCCGTGAGGATCGCCGACGCCGGGGCCCGGCATCTCATCCTCGTGGTCCGCGCGAGGCGGCGGCTGTCCGAGCTCGCGTACGACTTCGGCGCACTGGCCGGACTGATGCGCGCGCACGAGCTGATCACCCTGCAGCTGGTCTGGCCCGAGTCGGCGCTGATCTATCACGCGCGCGACCCGTTCCCGCCGGGCGGCGTGGTCGAGGACCCCGCCACCGGCGCGGCCGCGGCTGCCTTCGGCGGGTATCTCCGCGAGCTCGGGCTGGTCAGGGCGCCGGTGACCTTCACCATCCGCCAGGGCGAGGACCTTGGCCGGTCCAGTGAGCTGACCGTCGAGCTGGTCGCCGGCGAGCCCGGCGTCCGGGTCCGCGGTCACGCCGGCCCGATCGCCTGAACCGGGTCCTCACCGCCTGGAACCCGTGCCGCCCGTTCCGAGTTGCGCGGGGAGTGCTGGGCGGATCAGTTCACTCGGCGGCGCCGGCTCCAGACCACCAGCAGGCCACCGCCGAGCAGCAGCCCGACGCCGATCCCGGCCGGCAGCAGGGACGGGCCGCCGGTGTTCGGCAGACCGTGGTGCGGCGGCGGTGTCGGCGGTGGTGGCGGCACCGGCTTGTTCGGCGTGTGGTGGGTGGTCGTACACGCACCCGCACAGTGTCCGTAGCCGCCCGGCGTGACGACATTGGTGAGCGTCGCGTCGTATGCGTCTGAGTCGACCGTCACCGCATAGCTCAGTCGGGCGGTACCGCCGGGCTGAAGGGTCGGCAGCGTCCAGCTGAGTGTCGTTCCGCTCAGCGTCGCGCCACTGGGCAACGGCTGCCGCAGCGTTGCGTGGTCGAGCACGCCGCTCAGGTCATCGGTGGCAGTCGCACCCGTGACCACCGCGGCTGACGGATTGTGCGCCGTCAGGGTGTACGTCACCACGCCGCCGGGCTGGACCGTCGACCCGGACGCCGGGTTGCTGGTCTTGGTCAGCGTCCAGTCCGGCGTGAGATGGGTCGTCTGGCAGACCTCCGGGTCCTCGGCTCGCCGCGCGGCCCACGCTGAACGCCGCCGCGCGGTCCACGCTGAGCGCGGCCGCGCGGGCGTTGCCGGCACTCAGGTCTCCGATGTCGCCGACCGGAACGCAGTTGCCGCCCGGCCCGGGCGTCGCCACGTTGTGCAGCCGCTGGCCGAGCGCATCGGTGTTCACGGTGACGGTGTAACTGAGGGTCGCGGTCTGATCCGGTTGCAGCTCGGGCAGTGCCCAGTGCAGCGTCGTACCGGTGATGGTCGCGCCGGCCGGCACGGAATCCAACGTCGCATGGTTCAGCACGTCGGACAGGTCGTCGCTCGCCATGCCGTTGCGGACCACGGCGTCGGAGACGTTCTGCGCGGTCAGCGTGTAGGTGATCTTGGCGCCCGGCTGGACCGTCGACCCCGAGGCCGGGTCGCTGCTCTTGGCCAGCAGCCATCGCGGTGTCGGATGCGTCGTCGAGCACGTCGTCGTGCAGTCACCTCCAGGCCCCGGTGTGGCGACGTTGTGCAGAGTCACGCCCCACGCGCCGTCCTTCACCACGACGTTGTAGGTCAGCGTCGCGGTTTCGCCGGGCTGCAGTGTCGGCACGGTCCAGCTGAGGGTGGTACCGGTGACGGAACCGCCGCTGCCTACGGTGCCCAGGGTGGAGTTGTCGAGCACGTCCGACAGGTCGTCGGTGACCACCGCACCGGAGACCACTCCGTCGGAGTCGTTGTGCGCGGTCAGGGTGTAGCCGATGGTGTCACCGGGCTGGACTGTCTCGCCGGTGGCCGGGTCGCTGGTCTTGGTCAGCGTGTAGTGCGGGGTCGGATGGGTCGTCGAGCAGGTCGTCGTGCAGTCACCACCCGGACCCGGGGTGGCGACGTTGCGCAGGGTCTGATCGTAGGCGCCGGCATTCACCGTGACCGTATAGGTCAGCGTCGCGGTACCGCCGGGCTGGAGGGTGGGCGCGGCCCAGGTGAGCGTGGTGCCGCTGACCGATCCGCCGGCCCCGACCGTGGCGAGAGTGGCGTTGTCGAGCACGTCGGACAGGTCGTCGTTGACCACCGCGCCGGACACGACTCCGTCGGAGTCGTTGTGCATCGTCAGTGTGTAGGCGATGGCGTCTCCCGGCAGCACGGTGTCGCCGCTGGCCGGGTCGCTGCTCTTGACCAGCGTGTAGTGCGGGGTGTGGTGGGTGGTCGAGCACCGGGTACTCGTCGGCGGACAGGTGTCGCTGCCCTCGCCGGTCGCCACGTTCCCGATGGTGACGCCGTAAGCGTCCGCATCGACCCGGACCGTGTACGTCGCCGTCTGGGTGCCGGTCAGGCTCGGGATGTGCCAGGTCATCGTCGTCCCGCTGACCGACGCGGTGCCGGTGCTCGCGGTCGGTCCGTCGACCAGTGTCGCGTTGTCCAGGACCTTCGACAGATCGTCGGTCACAACCCGGTCTACGGGGTTCACGCCGCCGGTCTTGGTCGCGGTCACGGTGTAGGTGATCTCATCGCCCGGCAGCACCGTCGCCCCCGATGCCGGGTCGCTGGACTTGGCCAGGTCCCAGGTGCCGAGCACGTCGTTGTTGGTGATGGTGCAGGTCACCTCGTCGCCCAACACGACGGAGACCGTCGAGTCGGTCAGCGAACCGCCGGTGCAGCTCCAGTCGCCGGCCGTGTAGCCCGTCGGACCGCCGGACTCGGCGAGATCGTACGACCCGATCTCGACGGGTACGTCGGTCACCGCGGCATCTCCGACGGCACCGGTGATGCCGGTGGTCGGGCCGGTCGCGGAGAGCGTCCAGTCGGTCGGTATGGCGGTGCCGCCGCTGTCGTTGACGACCGTCTTGACGAGGGTGAGGTGGGGTTGCCGGGCGGTGTTGGTGATGGTGCAGGTGATGTCGGCGCCGTTCGGGACGGTGACGGTGGTGCCGGTGGTGGTGGCGGGTCCGCAGTTCCAGGTCGAGGCGGTGAAGCCGGCGGGGCCGCTCTCGGTCAGGTCGTAGGTGCCGGCGTCGACGGTCGCGCCGGTGACCGGTCCGGTGCCGGTCGACCCGCTGATCGGGGTGGGGCCGGTGCCGGTGAGGGTCCAGGCGGTGGCGGGTGTGGTGTCGCCGGTGGTGCCGTGGTCGACGGTCTTGACCAGGGTGAGTTGGGCGGGTTGGTCGTTGTTGTGGATGGTGCAGGTGGCGTCGTCGCCGAGTGCGATCGCAACGGTCGCGCCGGTCACGGTGGCGCCGGTGCAGGACCAGGCGGAGGCGGCGTAGCCGGCCGGGCCGGCCGCCTCGCTGAGCTGGTAGTCGCCGGCCGCGATCGGGGTGTCGGTGACCGCGGGGTCGCCGACGGGCCCGGTGATGCCGGTGGTCGGCCCGTCGGCGGTCAGGGTCCAGTCGGTTGGCACAGCGGTGCCGCCGTTGTCGTTGGTGACGGTCTTGACCAGGGTCAGGTGGGCCTGCTGGGCGGTGTTGGTGATGGTGCAGGTGACGTCGCCGCCGTTGGGGACGGTCACTGCGGCGCCGTTCACGGTTGCGCCGGTGCAGGACCAGCTGCCGGCGGTGTAGCCGGCGGGGCCGTCGGCCTCGGTCAGGGTGTAGTCGCCGGCGTCGACGGTCGCGCCGGTGACCGGGTCGGAGCCGCTGGTTCCGGTGATCGTGGTCGGCCCGTCGGCGGTCAGGGTCCAGTCGGCCGGGGCCGCGGTGCCGCCGCTGCCGTCGGGGTTGACGACGTTCTTGACCAGGGTCAGCTGCGCCGGCTGGTCGTTGTTGGTGATGGTGCAGGTGGCATCGTCACCGAGCGCGATGGCGACGGTGGATCCGGTCAGGGTGGCGCCGGTGCAGGTCCAGTTGCCGGCGGTGTAGCCGGCCGGTCCGCTGGTCTCGTCGAGGGTGTAGGTGCCGATCTCGACGGCGGCGTTGGTGACGGTCGGCTCGCCGACGGTGCCGCTGATCGGGGTCGGGCCGTCCGCGGACAGGGTCCAGTCGGTCGCCTCCGCGGTGCCGCCGTTGTCGTTGACCACCGTCTTGACCAGCGTCAGCTGCGGCTGCCGCGCCGTATTGGTGAGCATGCATACCGCGTTGTTGCCGAGCGCGATGGTCACGGAGCTCGCGGTGGTCGCGGCGGCACCGGTGCAGCTCCAGTCGGAGGCGTCGTAGCCGGCGGGTCCCGATTCGGTGAGCGTGTAGGTACCCGGCAGCGCGGGTCCGCTGGTGCCCGTCGTGCCGCTGATCGTGGTTGGGCCGGTCGCGGTCAGCGTCCACGCCGACGCCTCGGTGTCGGCGCCGGTGTCGCCGTTGTCGACCTCCTTGATCAGCGTCAGGCTGGCCGGCGCCGCCGAGTTGACGATCGTGCAGACCACGGCGTCCCCGGGCGCGATCGTCACGCTGGTCCCGGTCGAGGCTGTGTCACCCGTGCAGCTCCACGCGCTGGGGTTGAAGCCGGCCGGACCTCCCGACTCCGACAACGCGTACGTGCCGACCGGCACCTCCTGTTCCGTGACGGCGGCCGAGTTGCCGGCACCGGTGACGGTGGCGGGTCCGGACGCCGTCAGAGTCCAGTCGGAGGGCACTGCTGTGCCGCCCCCTGTGTTGATCACGCTCTTGATCAGGGTCAGGGTCGGCTGCACGGCGGTGTTGGTGATCGAGCAGGTCACGTCGCCGCCGCTGGGCACGACCACGCTCGACAGGTTGATCCGGGCGCCGGTGCACGACCACTGTCCGGCGTCGTAGCCGTCCGGCCCACCCGACTCGGACAGCGAGTAGGTGCCCGCGTCGACCGTCCGAGCGACGATGTCCAGCGAGTCACCGGCGCCCGAGATGTCGGTCGGTCCGTTGGCCGACAGCGTCCAGTCGCCGGGGCCGTAGGTCGCTCCGGTCGTGCCGTTGTCGACCGTCTTGACCAGCGTCAAGGTCGCTGGTTGGTCGTCGTTGTCGATCGTGCAGGTCGCGGCCCCACCCGAGGGCAGGACGACGGTTGAGCCCGTCTGGCTGCCTCCGACACAGGTCCAGTCGCCCGGCGTGTAGCCGGCCGGCCCCGACTCGCTGAGATCGTACGATCCCGCGTCTACGACGGCCCCGGTCACCGCCGACGACCCGGTCGCGCCGGAGATGCTGGTCGGGCCGGTCGCGGTGAGCGTCCAGGCGGTCGGCAGATCGGTGCCGCCGTTGTCGTTGGTGACGGTCTTGACCAGGGTCAGCGTGGCGGGCTGGTCGTCGTTGTCGATGGTGCAGGTCGCGCTGACGCCGTTCGGCAGCACCAGGGAGGCTCCGGTGAGGCTGCCGGCCGTGCAGGACCAGTTGCCGGGGGTGTATCCGGCCGGGCCGCCTGTCTCGGCAAGGGTGTACGTTCCCGCGCTCACCAGGGCGTTGGTCACCGCGCCCGATCCGGTGCTCCCGGAGATCGATGTCGGTCCGGTGGCCGAGAGCGTCCAGGCGGTCGGTTGGGCGGTGCCGCCGTTGTTGTTCGTGACGGTCTTGACCAGCGTGAGGGTGGCCGGCCGGTCGTTGTTGTTGATCGTGCAGATGGCGTTCTGGCCGAGCGCCAGGGTGAGGTTCGCACCGCTCAACGTCCCAGCCGTGCAGGACCACGAGCTGGCGGCGTAGCCGGCCGGGCCGTTCGACTCGGCGAGATTGTACGTCCCAGGGCTCACCGCGACACCTGTGACCGATCCGCTTCCGGTCGGGCCCGAGATGCCGCCGGTGGGACCGGTGGCGCTGAGCGTCCACTGGTTCGGCGTCGCCGTGCCGCCGCTGTCGTTGGTGACGGTCTTGACCAGGGTCAGGTGGGCCTGCTGGGCGGTGTTGGTGATGGTGCAGGTGGCGTTGGAGCCGGCGGCGAGGGTGACGGTGCTTCCGGCGATCGCGGCGCCGCCGGTGCAGGACCAGGTGCCGGCGGTGTAGCCGGCCGGTCCGCCGGACTCGGACAGGCTGTAGTCGCCGACCGGTACCGGCTGGTTGGTGACCTGGGCGGAGTTGCCGGGTCCGCTCACCAGGGTGCCGCCGTTTACGGCGCTGAGGGTCCAGTTCGCCGGGACGGCGGTACCGCCCGTGCCGTCGTTGGCGACGACCTTGACCAGGGTCAGGGTGGGCTGCTGGGCGGTGTTGGTGATCGTGCAGGAGACGTTTCCACCGTTCGGCACGGCGACGTTGCTGCCGGTGATCGTGCCACCCGTGCAGGACCAGCTGCTCGCGGTATAGCCGGCCGGGCCACCGGACTCGCTGAGCGAGTAGGTGCCGCCATTCACGGTCTGGTTGGTGACGGCGGGGGAGTTGCCGGGGCCGGTGATCGTTTGTGCGCTGCCGGTGGCGGTGAGTGTCCAGTTCGACGGGACGGCCGTCGAACCGGTGGTGCCGTTGTTCACGACCTTGATCAGGCTGAGGGTGCCCGGCTTGTCGTCGTTGTTGATCGTGCAGGTCGCGCTGACGCCGACCCCGAGCACGAGGTTGCTGCCGGTCAGTGTGCCGGCGCTACACGACCATGCGCCAGCGGCGTAGCCGGACGGGCCCGACTCCGACAGCGCGTACGTTCCCGCCCGGACGGCCGCGTTCGTCACCGGGCCCGATCCTGTGGTTCCGCTGATCGTGATCGGTCCGGCCGCGGTCAGCGTCCACGCGGTCGGCACGGCCGTGCCGCCGTTGTCGTTGGTGACCGTCTTCACCAACGTCAGGTGTGCGGGCTGGTCGTTGTTGTTGATGGTGCAGGTGGCACTGGTGTTCAGCGGCAGGGCGAGCGACGACCCGGTGAGCGTGCCGGCGGTGCAGGACCAGGCGCCCGCCGTGTAGCCGCTCGGACCACCGGACTCCGACAGCGCGTACGTACCGGTGCTGACCGGGGCGTTGGTCACGGCGGCCGACCCGGTGGCGCCGGAGATCGTCGTCGGACCCGTCGCGGTCAGGGTCCAGGCGGTGGGCAGCCGCGGTCCCACCATTGGTGTTGGTGACGGTCTTGATCAGGGTCAGGTGCGCGGGCTGGTCGTCGTTGTTGATGGTGCAGCGGATGTTCGCGCTGAGCGGGACGGTGAGGGTGCTGCCGGTCAGCGTGCCGCCGCCGGTGCAGGACCAGGCGCCTGCGAGATAGCCCGCGGGACCGCCCGACTCGGCCAGGGTGTAGCGTAGCCGATCCGGACGGGCACGTTCGTGACGGCGGAGTTGCCGACGGGTCCGCTGATGCCCGTGGTCGGACCGGTCGCGGTCAGCGTCCAGGCGGTCGGTACGGCGGTGCCGCCGTTGTCATTGGTGACCGTCTTGACCAGGGTCAGGTGGGGCTGCTGGGCGGTGTTGGTGATGGTGCAGGTGGCGCTCGAGCCGACCCCGAGGGTGACACTGGTGGCGGTGGTCGACGCAGCTCCGGTGCAGGTCCAGGTCGACGCCGAGTAGCCGGCGGGACCGCCCGACTCGGTCAGGTCGTACTGCCCGACCGGCAGCGGAGCGCTGGTGACGGTCGCTGCGCCGGTCACCCCGGTGATCGTCTGTGGCCCGACCGCAGACAGAGTCCAGGCGGTTGCGCTGGTGGTCGCACCGGTGGCGCCGTTGTCGACGACCTTGACCAGGGTCAGTTGTGGCTGCTGGGCGGTGTTGGTGATCGTGCAGGAGACGGTGCCGCCGTTCGGTACGACGACGTTGTTACCGGTGACCGTGGCGCCGGTGCAGGTCCAGGCGCTGGCCGTGTAGCCGGCCGGTCCGCCGGACTCGGAGAGCACGTACGCTCCGGCGTTCACCGTCTGACCCGTCACGGGGGCGGTGTTGCCCGGGCCGGTGATCGGCGTCGGTCCGGTGGCGGTCAGCGTCCAGTTCGACGGGACGGCCGTTGCACCCGTGGTGCCGTTGTTGACGACCTTGACCAGGCTGAGGGTGGCCGGCTGGTCGTCGTTGTTGATCCTGCAGGTCGCGCTCACGCCGGGGGTCAGGACGAGGCTGGCGCCGGTCAGTGTGCCCGCCGTACAGGACCAGGCCCCGGCGGTGTATCCGGCCGGGCCACCCGACTCGGACAGCGTGTACGTGCCGGCCTTCACCGAGGCGTTGGTGACGGTCGCTGCCCCCGTTACGCCGCTGATATTCGTCGGGCCGGCTGCGGCGAGAGTCCACGCGGTCGCCGCGGCCGTGCCGCCGTTGTCGTTCGTGACGGTCTTGACCAGTGTCAGCTTCGGACTGATGTCGTTGTTGTTGATGGTGCAGGTGGCACTGGTGTTCAGCGGCAGGACCAAGGAGGACCCGGTCAGGGTGCCTGCCGTGCAGGACCAGTTGCTCGCGGTGTAGCCGCTCGGGCCGCCGGACTCGGCCAGGGTGTAGGTGCCGGCGCTCACCGGCGCGTTCGTCACTGCGGTCGAACCGGTGATACCGGAGATCGGTGGTCGGTCCGGTCGCGGACAGCGTCCAGGCGGTCGGTACGGCGGTGCCGCCGTTGCCGTTGGTGACGGTCTTGACCAGAGTCAGGTGCGCGGGCTGGTCATCGTTGTTGATGGTGCAGGTGGCGCTGGTGCTCGGGGTCAGCGTCAGGCTGGGCCCCGTAAGGTGCCCGCGGTGCAGGACCATGCACTCGCCGAATAGCCGGCCGGACCGCCGGACTCGGACAGCGTGTACGTCCCGGCGTTGACGGCTGCGTTGGTGACGGAAGCCGTGCCGGTCGCACCGCTGATCGTGGTCGGTCCGGTGGCCGTCAGCGTCCACTGGCTCGCGGTGGCGGTGCCGCCGAAGTTGTTGGTGACGGTCTTGACCAGAGTCAGGTGTGCCTGCTGATCGTCGTTGTTGATCGTGCAGACCAGGTTCGCACCGGTGACGACGGCGACCGTGCTGCCGGTCAGGGTGCCGCCGGTGCAGGACCAGCTCCCGGCCGTATAGCCGGCCGGACCCCCGGACTCGGCCAGTGTGTAGTTGCCGTCGCTGACCGACACGTTGGTCACCGCCGCGCGCCCGGTCGCGCCCGAGATCCGGGGTCGGTCCGCCGTCGCCGCGAGCGTCCAGGCGGTCGGCGGCCGTGCCACCGTTGTCGTTGGTGACGGTCTTGACCAGCGTCAGCGTCGCCGGCGTGTCGACGTTGGTGAAGGTGCAGGTTGCCGTGTCGAGTGGATTGAGCGTGTCCGAGACGGCCCTCGTGTTGCCCGGAACGTTGTCGCACACGGTCGAGGCCAAGGAATAGCCGGCGGGCCCCCCGGCCTCGGTGATCGCATAACTGACGCCGGGCCGGACGTTGAAGCTGGCGCCGGCAGTCGAACCGGTGACGCTCTGGGCCGGGAGACCGGCGGGGAACGATCCGGTCGGCGTGGCGGTCAGGGTCCAGTTAGCGGGGACGGCGGTGCCGCCGTGGGTGTTCTGGACGATCTTCTTCATGATCATGGTCGCGGTTCGGTTGATCGCGTTACAGCGGACCCACTTGCCGAGCGGCACGGTCACCCCGCCGTTCAGGCCGTCGGAGTAGCCGGGGATCACCGTGGTGCCGTCGGTACCGACCTCCTGACAGGTCCAGCTCCCGGTCGAGCCGGGGATCAGGACGGCGTTCGGGTCGACGAACTGGGCGTAGGCGAGCGCGCTGGGTATGGTCGTGCTCTCCGACAGGGGATAGGTGACATCGGGAGTCACCGCGGCGCCGGTTGCGCCGGCCGAGCCGCTGGTGCCGGACGGCCCAGCCAGAGCTCCGGTTGGCGCATTTGCCTTGAGCGTCCAGCTGGTGATCGGCTCCGTGCCGCCCTGGACGGACTTGGTCAGGGTGAGCTCGGTCTGACAGTTGACGACGTTGCGGATCGTGTACGTGTTCTGCCCGGCGGCCAGCGTCGGCGAGTACGGCAGGTTCTGCGCGATCGTGGCTCCGTTGGCCAGCACCACTTGATTAGAGGCCAGCGTGCACTGGCGCGGGATGTTGTTGACCGTCTCGTTGATGGCCGGAGTATCGCCCTGCCGGAACCCGGTGCGCTCGACACCCCAGCTCTGGGGGGTGCCGGCGATCGTCGCCCCCGCGGCGAAGTTGGTTGGCTGACTTCCCTCCGGGTAGTCGGTGCCGTTGATCCGCCAGGCCTTGTTGACGATCACCGAGGCCAGTGGCACCGGCGCCATGTTGTACACGGTGCACGAAATAGGATCCGACGAGCTCGCTGCCACGGTGAATCCGTTGGCTACGTTGCCGGGAACGATGTTCGCTCCCGTGCTGACATTTCGGCAGACGGCATTCTGACCGGCGACGCCTTGGTGCAGGGTGTAGCCGGCCTGCGGCGTTTCGACGAACTGCACGGCGCCGGACGTCGTGCCGCCGGTGAACGTGAGCGGGAAGTTCACCGCGCCGGTGGTGACATCCGTCGTCCGTGCCGCCGGGGTGTTGACGCTGACCCCGGTGGCGCTGGTGCTGCCGGTGAAGACCCAGCCGCCCTGCGGTTGGGCGCCCGTCGTGCTACCCGGTGCGGTCGCATTCGGCACGACCTGCTTGACGACGGTGACGGATCCCTGGCAGCTGCCCAGCGCCAGCGCCCGCAGCGCGGCGCCGGCCGCGACGTAGTCGTTGGTCTGGTAGTAGTCGCTGTTGAGGTTCGTCCCAGAAATGGAGCGCAGGTTCAGGCCGGCGGCTGCGCTGCCGACACCGTCACCGACGCCGACGGCAACGATCCGGGTGCCCTTGGCCTTCACGCCGTTGGCCGAGAAAATGCCGTTCTCCGTCTCGCGGAAGCGGGTCCGGTTGCCGGGACCCTGAACGGGATCGCCGTAGTAGGTCGGGCTGCCGTCGGTGATGACGACCAGGACATCGAAGGCCGAGGAGGATTGTGCGACCTGGTACAGGCCGCGGTCCCAGTTGGTGCCACCGTCGGCGCCGCCCGGCAGCACCATTCCATTGATCCGGTTCTTCACAGTCGTCGCACCGGCGGCGGTCGACACCGACGTCAGCGGGAGCGTCGCGTTCGCGGTGCCGGCGGCCGGCGCCGCAGTGGCGAACGTGAATGTCCCGACCTGCGACGGGGTGCCGGTCAACGCGTCGACGAAGCCGGTGCTGGCGGCCTTCATCTGGACCAGTTGGTCGGGCGTCACCGAATTGGACAGGTCGTGCAGGATCGCGACGTTGAGGCCGCACTTGGCCGGGATGGTCGGATTGTTCAGCGAGTTCTGCCAGACGCCGCCGGACGCCTCGTTGTTCGTGTTGCCCGTAGACACCATGAAGTCGACGGTGGAGGAGTAGACCGTCCCGTTGCGCAACTGGGTGCCGGTCTGGAACTGATACTGGTCGGACGCCACTGTCGTGCCCGTCCCGAGGTTCGGGTTGGTGAAGTAGCCCGATGCCGTCGAGTTCTGCCTGACGAAGTAGCGCGCGTCCCGGTTCGCGCCGCCGGTCTGGGTGTTCGGGATCGTGAAGCTGCAGTCGCCGTCGGCATCCGAGGTACACGTGAACAGCGCGGTCGTGCTGGTCGACGACGCGTAGAGGCCCAGCTGGACTCCCGCGAGGTTGCTGACTGCGGTCTGTGTGACCCGGTTCGCGCCGACCTTGACGGTGATCACCGCATTGTTGCCGGTGGCCGGCGGTACGACCTTCGGCTCTACGGCCACCTTCTTGTCGACCCGGCTCGACGGTGTCGTGGTGGCGCTGGGGCTCGTCGACGGCCGGGTCGTGGGATTCTCGCTCGACTGCTTGCTCGACGGCTCGGTGCTCGGCGTCGTGGTCGGTTCGGCCGACTTCTCCTGCGTCGGGCTCGAGCTCGGTGTCTGGGTCGGCGTCGCGCTCTTCGGGTCGCCACTGCCCGGGTCCGAGCTGCTCGGATCCGACGACGTGTCCGCCTTCTTGGCGTCCGGCGTGGCAGCGTCGGACATGGACGGTGTCGGGTCGGCGTACGCGGCCAGCGGTTGCCCGAAGCTCAGGACGGCGATCAGGAACGCGGTGATGAGGAGCAGAACCCGCGTGCGCGGAGTCCGCTGATCATCTTTCACCGGCATGGGGGAGCCCTCTCATAGGGCCCTCCCCCGTTGGGCCGCCGAGTTTACGTCAGCAACCTAACGCATGTGATCATTTGCGCGAAAGACGCGCCGATGAATTCCTGTGGGTCTTGTGACGCGTGTGATCGCCAGGCGATTCGTCGGGGCGCGTCAGCTGGCTCGGCGCCGCCTGCTCCGAAGGAGCAGTCCACCACCGCCGGCCAACAGAGCCAGCCCGATCCCGATGGTGTCCAGCCCCGGCCCGCCCGTGTTCGGCAGGTTGGGCGGCGGCGTCGGCGGCGTGGGCGGATGGGGCTTCGGCGGAGTCGTGTGCGTCGTCGTGGTCGGGCAAAGCAAACGTCGTCGGCTGCCGCCGCGCGGGTGAACGCCGCGGGACCGACGGCGAGGACTCGGCTGGACCGTCGCTGAGCCGACAGGTCGGCCAGGTCGTCGGCCTGGCAGGGCGAGCTGCCGAGCGACGTGGCGACATTCTTCAGCGTCACCCCGTACGCGTCGCTGTCCACCCGGACCGTGTAGCCGACCGCCGCGATCGGCTGGTCAACCACCGGCACCGTCCAGGTCAGCGTGGTAGCCGGTGATCTTCGCCGTTCCGACCACCGTCAGCGGGCCGTCGATCAGGGTCGCGTGATTCAGCACATTGCTCAGGTCGTCGGTGACCACGACGTTGTGCGGATCGACGCCTGGGTTGCGGATCAGGCCGATCACGTAGGTGATCTCCGAACCAGGCTTGACGGTCGACCCTGACGCGGGATCGCTGACCTTGATGATGGACCAGCTCGGCGCGTTGTCGTTGTTGACGATCGTGCAGGTCACGTCGATGCCCTCGGCGAGCGCGACCGACCCGTTCGTCACGGGCACGGTCTGCTGGTTCGCGTCCCTACAGCTCAGGCGGAGGCGGTGTAGTCGGGCGGTCCCGACTCGTCCAAGGTGTAGCTGCCGACCTGGACGGCCGCGTCCGTCACCGACGGGTCGCCGGTCGCGCCGGTGATCGGGTGGGGCCGTCGGCCGACAGCGTCCAGTCCGTCGGCTGTGCGGTCCCGCCGTTGTCGTTGACGACCTGCTTGACCAGGGTCAGTCGTGGGGCGATCGCGGTATTGGTGATGGTGCAGGTGACGTCGCCGCCGTTCGCGATGGTGACCAGATCGCCGGTCACCGCCCCGCCCGTGCATTCCCAGAGGCTGCCGTCGAAGCCGGCGGGCCCGGTCTCGCTGAGCTGATACGTCCCGGCGAAGACCTCGACGGCCTTCACGCCTCCGCTCGAGGTCGGGTCGCCGTTCCCCGTCACGGGCTGCTTCGTCGACCCGGTTCCGTTGGCCGCGACGTCCTTGACCAGAGTCAGCTTGGCCGGCTGGTCGTCGTTGGTGACCGTGCAGGTGATGTCCTGCCCCAGGTCGACACCGACGGAGTCGCCGGTGACCGGGACGGTGGACCCGCTCCCGTTGACGCAGGACCATGCTCCGGGGGTGTAACCGCCGGGTCCACCGGACTCGGTCAAGGCGTAGTCACCCACCGGAACGGCGACGTCGGTCGCGGCCGGGCTACCGCTGACGCCAGTCAGGGTGCCTGCGGTCAGAGGCCAGTCGGTGGCCACGGCCGTACCGCCGTTGTCGTTGGCGACCGTCTTGACCAGGGTCAGGTGCGGCTATTCTCGCGACCGGTCGGAACAGCGTCCCAACTGCCCTCACGGCGTTTCGGATCAGTGATCGATCCGCCGACGTCGGTGGGCAATGATCAACAGAGCCGCTCCGCCGGCCAGCAAGAGTGCCGCGCCCACGATCAAGGACAAGGAGACGGTGGACCCCGTGTCGGGGAGGTTGGGCGGTGTCGGGTTCGGTGACGGTGTCGGTGACGTGAGGGTGTTGGTCAGCTCCAGGGCGACCGCACCGGCCGGCTGAACGGTGAAGCTGGCTGTCTTTCCGTCGTCGGATACGGTGACGCCGGCGGCCGGACTCCAGACGTAGCTGTCCCAGTTCACGCCGGCGGGAAGGTCTGTCGGTCGGGCCTCGACGAGGTCGACGACGGTGCCGGCGGGCAGCTCGACGGGGTCGGAGGTCTCTCCGCCCCGGACCGTGAGGGTGCCGGTCTGCCCGTTGCCGGCCGTCCAGGCGACGTCGAAGGACACACCTCGGGCCGCCTCGATCGCGGCCGCGTCACCGGCGAGTAGCTTCTCGACCGTGAAAGAACCGGGCGCGTCGGTCACGGTGTTGGTCAGCTGCAGCCCGACGGTCTGGTCCGAGGTGACGGTGAACGTCGCGGTCTTGCCGTCGTCGGAGATGGCGACGCCATCAGTCGGCTGCCAGGTGTAGCCCTGCCAGACGACCCCGTCGGGCAGGTCCGTGGGGGTGACCTCGGTCAGCTGGACCACGGTGCCACGGGGGAGCTCGACGGGGGCGGAGACCTGTCCGGCCTTCACCTCGATCGTGCCGGACTGAGCGTCGTCGGCGGTCCACTTGACGGAGAAGGTCGCGTCACCCGCGGCGGCGACGGCCGCCTCGTCGCCGTCCAGCAGCTTCTCGACCGTGAACGCCCCGGGCGGATACAGCTTGTCGGTGACCCGGAACGTCGTCGTCTGGCCGCTGTTGGCGGTGATCACCTGGGTCGCGGAGGGGTCGTACGTCACGCTCTCGTACTGGCCGGGGTCGCGTTCGGCGATGGTGATCGTGGTGCCCAGGGGCAATTGTTGTCGGTCGGCCGCGGTCGGCGCGGTCTGGCCTGCCTCGACGGTGATCGGCGTCTGCTTGATCGTGTCGAGGACGTCGTCGCCGCGGAAGTCGGTCGCCTTCGTCACGTCGAACGTGAACTTCTGGCCGTCGACCGGCTGACCACCGGACTCATCGATCAGCTTCTCGATCGCGAAGGTGCCCGACGCATTGAAGCCGGCGTCGATGGTGTGGTCGTTGTGGCCAGGGTCTCCCACGGTCACCGGTGCCCGCCCGTTGCCCGGGTCCGGGTTCGAGTCGTTGTTGATCTCCGTGCGGCTGGCCCGCTGCTTGGTGAACGACAAGTCGGCCCAGGTGAGTCCCGCGAAGCCCGGGTTGTCGGCGTTCGGTCCGTGCAGTGTCACCGGGCCGGACGCCTTCCGGAACACCACCACATAGCGACCGCCCGGTTCGAACCCGTCGATGGCCGGATCGTCACTGCGGAAGTAGTACTCGCCGGCCGCATCGGTATCGGTCGTGGCGAGCCGATCCCCGGTCGGGTTGCCGTCGGCGTCGGCGGCGAACAGATCGACGCGGGCGCCCTCGATCGCCGGCTCGTCCGGGTCCTGGCGACCGTTGAAGTCCGCGTCCAGCCAGACCCGGTTGCCGATCTCCACGGGTGGCTGCCGGGTCAGCAGCGCCACGGCGCCGATCCCGCCACCCTTCTGGAAGAAAGGCCCGCCCGCGGTGTCGGCGCGCGGTGAGCCGGGCGCCCCGACCCCCGCGGCGGCCAGCGGGTCCTGGGTGTGGTTGTAGCCGCGGGCCTTCGAGCCGTTGTTCAGGGAGAACCACTCCAGTCCGGTGACCCGGATGGCGTTGAGTGGGTCCATCGCTGTCGAGGCGGCCTGGGCGACGCCTGGGTAGGTGACGACGCCGCCCTCGGTGTTCTCGAAGTGGTTCGGCCCCTGGGAGTTGGCACCTTGGGAGTCGTCGAAGTACTCGCCCCCACCGGGTCCCTGGTCGTTGCCGACGTGGGCCCCGGCCTGCCCGTCGACCGAGCCGTTGTCCTCCAGCTGGAACCCGCCGGCGGATGGCGCGGCGATCAGCGTGTCGCCACTGGAGACCGTCTCGTAGAACTGGCCGTCGGTGGGGTCCGTGCCGAGTTGTCGGTTGCCGCCCTGGATGCTGGCCCGGTCGATCAGCCCGACCACCATCCGTCCCGCGTCGTCGAACGCCAGGCTGCCGACGATCGCCTGCGGATACATCTGAGTTGGGCTGTAGCCCGGGAACCCGACCGAGCCGGCATTCGCGCCCGTCCAGGTCCACTGGTCGGTCCAGGTGTTCCACCGTCTGGTCTGCGGCGGGCAGCCACCAGCGCCGCAGGGCCAGCCGGTGATGTTGTCGCCCTTGGCGTAGCCGAGGGACCCGGTGAGGCGATCAACCCAGTCCGGCGCGCCGGCCCTGGCCGAAGCGACCGAGGTCGAGACCACGTGGAACTGGAGGTTCGCGGCGCTCGCGGACACGCCCGCACCATCGCTCTCGCCGGTGTCGACGTACCCGACGTACACGGTGTCACGGTGGACGGCTACCGCCCACGGCCGCTGGTTCGCGCGCAGGTGGAGCGGGATGCGGGTCGCGCTCGTCGGAGCGTTTCCGCCGCTGATGTCCAGCGCATACAGGTCCTTGTCGAACAGGTTGACGAAGAACAACGTGTTCCCGTCCTCGGAGACGGTGATGCCGCCGATGCCGACCTTGCCCGCCTGCTGGTACGCGTCCGGATCGCGGGTAGGCGCGTCTGGGTTGCCGAGCCCGCGTTCTAGCGTGGTCTGCACGGTGCCGACGTCCACCCCGATGCTGCCCACGTCCAGCCAGTCCTGTACCGCGCCCGGCGACCCGATCTGCCCCGTCGCGTCGAGGACACTCGGAACGCGGTAGATCCCGCCCGGCCCCAGCGGGCCGAGGTCGGAGATCCGCTTGTAGTTCGCCGCGGCGTACGCGGCGTTCTGCGAACGGTCCAACGCCGTGCCCCAGACCGCGCCAGTCTGGCTGTACGTCGCCAACGTGGTCCGCAGCGGGAAGTTGCCGTTCGCCGGATCGTTGGCCGGCACCACCCACGGATTGGCGACCACGGTAGCCAACGGGCCGCCGCTGCTGTTCCGGTCGCCCGCGTACTGGATGCCGGTGATGATCGGCGCGTTACCGTCGCCGAAGTCCTCCGGCTCGAGCACACCGAAGTCGACGTTCGAGGAGCCGGCCGTCGTGAACCGGACGCTGGTGCCGTTGCCGGCGCCGTGGAAGGAGGACTGGTAGTCGCCGGGCAGCGCGTTGGCGTTGCCGGGACGCTGGGCGTCGTCGAACTCGATCCGCAGCGGCGTGCCGTCGACCACCGAGCTCGTGTCGATGCTGTACGTCCCGTCCGCACCGGTGGTGTCGTCGCCGACCCGGTTGTCGTGGGCGTCGTACGCGACCACGTGGATGTCGGCCATCGGCAGATCGGTCTGCTCGCCGGTCGTGAGGTTTCCGGCGTCCCGGATGCCGTTGCCGTCGAAGTCCCGGAACACCGTCCCGGTCACGAAGCCCGCCGCGGCTCGGGCGGTCGGCGTGGGGCCGAGCAGGATCGCGACCAGGCCCAGGACGAGGCAGGCGAGGACGACCGCGCCGCTGCTGCGCGGCCTCGCACGGCCTGCCCGGGACAAGCGGTCTCCTGTGACGGTCGGTGGGCGGATGAGGTGGGGGTTCACCGAACGGTGACCATCCTGTGCCTCCGGCCGCGGACTTGGCAACACCGCCCTCATCGTCCGACCTGATCGCAGCCGTGTTGCGGGGTAAGGGCGGATCCGCTGGGACAGGCTCACCTAGACTCGCGATCGTGGTTGGGCGGAGGGCGGCGGGCGGTATCGCCGCACTGCTGGTCCTGCTCGCGGCCGGCTGTTCGAGCGCCACCCCCTCGAACACCAAGAGCGCTCTGGTTCGGGTGCCGAGCGATGTCTCCTCCCTCCAGGCCGCGGCCGATCGGGTGGCGCCCGGCGGGGTGATCGAACTCGCGCCGGGAACGTACGACGAGGGCATGACGATCTCGACCCCGGACGTGACCGTTCGCGGCACGGATCGGAACCGCACGATCATCGACGGCGGTGGTATCCGCCCGTACGGCGTGGTCGGGATCGCCGACGGTTTGCGGGTGCAGAACCTCACGGTGCGCAACCACACGCTGTACGGAGTGCTGATCACCGGGCTGCACGACGGAGCAGGCCCGCGGGCCAACAACGGCGATACCTACCAGTCCTTCGATCCGGCCCAGTTTCCGCCGGTGCAGCGATTCGCGATCGAGTATGTGACGGCGTACGACAACGGGTTGTACGGCATCTACGCGTTCGACGCGCAGCACGGAGTGATCACCGACTCCTACGCCTCCGGCTCGGCCGACAGCGGCTTCTACGTCGGCCAGTGCAAAGCGTGCGACATCCTGCTGCGCGGCAGCGTCGCCGAACGAAACGCCGTGGGCTTCGAGAACGCCAACGCGTCGGCACCAGTGACTATCACGGGAAACCGGTTCAGCCGGAACCGGGTCGGCATGACTCTGCTGTCCAACTACACCGAGGCGTTCCGGCCGCAGCGCGGCAACCAGGTCGTCGGCAATCTGTTGTCCGACAACAACGAGTCGGAGTCGCCGGCACAGGCCGACGGCGGCTTCGGGACGGGACTGGGAATCGCCGGGGGTGTCGACAACGTCATCGCCCGCAATCGGATCGCCGGTAACCGGCGGGCCGGTGTGCTACTGGCGAACACCGAAGACCTGGCAGCTTCCGGCAACTCATTCGAGGGCAACCGGCTCTCGGCGAACGGTGTCGACGTCGCCAACATCTCGGCCCAGCGCGCGGTCGCCACGAACACCTGCCTGCACCCGGTGGCCTCGACGTTGCCCGCGCAGCTGGCCTTCGAACTGACGCGCGGTTGTCAGCGCGGCTCGACCACCGTACGGCTGACGGCGATCGATGCAGACGGGCTACCGCGGGTCACGGTCCCACCGGGGACCAGCTTCCTGAAAGTGCCTCCGCCACCCGACCAGCCGAACGCACCCGCGCTACCGGAGCCGATCGGCCCGCTTCCCGAGACCGTCGCCGGCCCCGATCTCGATCGGGTCGGCGTGCCGGGGGCGGATCTGCTCGCGGACCGGAGCGGTGCCCGGTGAGGCCTCCGCTTCGACACCACAGGAGGCTGCTCGCGATTGCGCTGGCCGTGCTCGCTTTCTACGCCGTCGCAGCGTGCGGCGCAGGTCAGCCGTCTGCGCCGGTACCCACCCCGCGGCCGGTGACCGCCGAGGAGGCGCAGCTGCTGGCGATCGCCCGGTTCCGGAACTACGACGCGGGCAGCCGCTCCGTGACGGCCCGCGTGCCGCTGCGCCAGCAGCAGGTGCGGCTGGAAGGGCGAGTCGACTACTCCAGCGAGACCGGGTACGCGACGGCGACCGGCGCCGGATTCGCGCCGCAACTGCTGCGGTGGAGCCCGGAGACCGTCGCCATTCGCCCGGCACCGGCGCAGCAAGCGGCGGCGCCGAGTCCGCCCATGCCTACTACCGGCTGGCAGACCCGCGCGATGGACCCCAGCCGCTCCGACTTGGACACGGTGCTGCTGGTGATCAGCCGGCTCGGCAGCGACCGACCGGAGAACCCGCTGCTGCTCCAGCAGGGGGGCGCACTGTGGCTCGGTGAGCAGGACGTCGACGGTCAGCACCTGGTGATCTTCGCGTCGCCGCCGACGGACAAGCCGCAGGCCAGTCCCGGATCGACCGATCCGGAGGCCTCAGGTCTGCGCCTGTGGCTGGACTCGACCGGTCTGATCCGTCGCGCGCAGGTCAGGACCTCCAGCGGCTGGGTCGACGTCGACTTCGGCGACGGTCACGGCGTACGACTACCCGAGCTGACGGCCCCGACGGCGGCGCCGTCGTGACCGAGCAGCCGTCGTCCGACCCGCCGGTAGCCCGTCCGCTGCCACGGCGGTCGGTGATCGTGGGCGGTGCGATCGGCGTTGCCGCCGTTGCCGGGGTCGGCGGGTATCTCGCCGGCCAACGGTCCGAGGAGTCTGCGCTGCCGCCATCGCCGTCGTCGCCGGGGACCGCATCTCAGCCTCCGCCGGATCGCGGTGCGGTGGTGGTGGCGACCGGCGAGACCCAGGCCGGCGTTGCCCGTCCCGCCGACCCGCAACGCAGCGCCCTGTTCACCGTGTTCGACGCCGAGGTCGCTACCGCGACCCAGACGCGGGATCTGCTGTTCGCGATCGGTGCCGCGACCCTGCGGCTGACCGCTGCCGGCGCTTCGGTCCCCGGCGTGACCGACGATGGCGCCGGAGACCTGACGATCACGGTCGGCGTGGGTCCACGGCTGGTCGCGCTGGCCGGCCGCAACCTGCCGGGCGCCGCTGCGCTGCCGGCGTTCGCCGGCGAGCGGAACCTCGACCCGCGTGCTCGGGGCGGCGACCTGCTGCTCGCCGTCCAGGGCACCGACGCGGGACTGCTGGACCCGGTCACCGCATGGCTCGCCGGTCCCGACCCGAAGCTTTCGATGCGCTGGGAGCAGCCGGGCTTCCGCGGAATCGGCAACGGCCGGCCGGGCGTCGCCCGGAACGTGATCGGCTACCTCGACGGCATCGTGATTCCGCGGACGCCCACCGAGCTCGATGCCGACGTCTGGATCGCCGACGGCCCCGCGGAGTACGGCACCATCTGTGTACTGCGTCGGCTGCGGGTCGATCTCGACCGCTTCCGTGCCGAGACCGTCGATCGCCAGGACGCGATGATCGGCCGACACCGCTCCGACGGCTCGCCGCTCTCCGGAGGCGGCCCGATGGCCCACGTCGATCTCGAGGCGAAGACGCCCGACGGGCGCTACGTGACACCCGCACGGTCGCATGCGCGGGCTGCTCACCCCTCATTCACGGGCAGCACCACCATGCTGCGCGGCAGCTACAGCTTCACCGACAGCGACGGTTCCCGAGGGCTGCTGTTCCGCTGCTTCCAGCGTGACCTGGACACGTTCGTGCGAACCCAGCGCAGGCTCGACGATGTCGATGACCTGATGCGCTTCGTCACGCCGACCGCGAGCGCTAGCTTCCTGGTGCTGCCCGGCTTCGACGCCGACCGGCCGCTGGGTGCAACGTTGTTCGGCTGATCGGCCGGCTCACCAGCTGGCGTGCAGCGGGCGACCCTCCTCGTACCCGGACCCGGACTGGACGCCGACCAGCGCCAGCTCGGCGAACTCCGTCAGACTGGTCGCGCCGGCGTAGGTGAAGCTACTTCGGACGCCGGCGACGATCGAGTCGATCAGATCCTCCACGCTCGGCCGCTCCGGGTCCAGATACATCCGCGAGGACGAGATGCCTTCCTCGAACAGGCCGGCCCGGGCCCGGTCGAACCCGCTGGCGTCCTTGGTCCGGAGCTTCACGGCTCGGGCCGAGGCCATCCCGTACGACTCCTTGAACATCCGACCTTCTGCGTCGGTCAGCAAGTTTCCGGTGCTCTCGTACGTCCCGGCGAACCAGGAACCGATCATCACCGATCCGGCGCCGGCGGCCAGGGCCAGCGCGACGTCCCGCGGATAGCGGACACCGCCGTCCGCCCAAACCGCCTTGCCCAGCTCGCGGGCCGCGGTCGCACACTCCAGCACCGCGCTGAACTGCGGCCGGCCGACACCGGTCATCATCCGGGTGGTGCACATCGCGCCCGGGCCTACGCCGACCTTGATCACGTCGGCCCCGGCAGCCGCCAGATCGGACACCCCGTCCGCCGCGACCACGTTTCCGGCGACCAGCGGAACCCGGTGCCCACCGGTGTCGGCGAAGCTGTCCCGCACCTCCCGGACCGCTTTCAGAGCGGTGATCATCTTCTCCTGGTGACCGTGGGCGGTGTCGACCACGAGCACGTCGATACCACCGGTCAGCAGCTGCTCGGCGCGGCCGGCGACGTCGCCGTTGATGCCGACCGCCGCACCGACCAGCAGCCGGCCGTCGGCGTCCAGCGCCGGGCGGTAGAGCGTCGAACGCAGGGCGTGCTTCGGGGTCATCACACCGACCAGCCGGTCGCCGTCGACGACCAGCGCGACGCCGAGGTGATGCGCCGCCAGGTCATCGAAGATCTCCCGCGGCGAGCGGTCCGGCGACACGAGCAGCAGGTCGGAAGACATCACCTCGTGCACCTGGGCGAACCGGTCCACACCGCTCGCGTCGGCTTCACTCACCGTGCCGAGCGGCCGGCCGTCGTGCGACGACGACGACCAGGCCGTGCGCGCGCTTGGGCAGCAGTGACATCGCCTCGCCGACCGTCGTGTGCGGACCGACCGACACGGGAGTGTCGAAGACGGGGTGCGAGTCCTTGACCTTGCGGACCGAGCTCGGCGACTACCTCGGTCGGAATGTCCTGCGGGATGATCGCAACGCCGCCGCGCCGCGCCACCGTCTCCGCCATCCGACGGCCCGAGATCGCCGTCATGTTGGCGACCACCAGCGGCAGCGTGGTGCCGACACCGTCGGCGCTGGTCAGGTCCACGTCGAGCCGAGACGACACCGCGGACCGGCGCGGCACCATGAACACGTCGGAGTAGGTCAGGTCGTAGCCCGGGGTGCCGGTCAGGAAGCGCATGGCAACCATTCTCCCCGCCGGCCGCGCCGGCGCACCGCCTGCGTGCCGGCCGACCCGGCGCTCGGGCGACCGGTCCACGCGAGCGGCCGCGCGAGCGGATACAATGATGGTCGGGGAATTGGGGATTCTGGCGTTCGATCGGCTGTGTCGTGTCGCGACGCCGACTTTCGGGGGGAAGTCCACGTGATGCTGGCGGATCGACTGCGCGTCTGCGCGCGCAGCTGGCTGATCGACGACTCGTGGGCAGTGACGCTCGGCGCGGTCGATCGGGCTGCGTCGCTGACGCCTCGTGCTGCTGTTCGGCCGATCCCGCACCGCACGCGGCCGCGCTCCGATCGTGCGAGCCGCGTCCGGCGCCGACGGTCACCGCCGACGCGCTGCCCACCGTGCAGATCAACGGCGTGGTCTGGACCCAGGTGATGATCGGCAACGTCGTGTACGCCGGTGGCGACTTCACCGCGGCCCGCCCGGCCGGCGCCGCACCCGGCACCCACCAGACCGCGCGACGCAACCTGCTGGCGTACGACATCACGACCGGCAAGCTGATCGCCGCCTTCGCGCCGGGCGCGTTCAACGGCGCGGTCAAGACCCTGGCCGTCTCGACGGACAAGAAGACGCTGTACGTCGGCGGCGCCTTCACCAAGGTCGGCACGACAGCCCGCGCCCACTTCGCGGCCCTGGACGCCGCGGACGGGCGCGCTCCGCTCGACGGCGCCGTCGCTTCAACAGCACCGTGAACGCGCTCGCGGCGACGGGCACGACGGTGTACGTGGGCGGCTGCGTTCACCTCCGTCAACGGCCACGCCCGGACCCGGCTGGCCGCGCTCGACGCTCGACCGGCGGCAAGCTCACCCGACTGGGCGCCCAAGGCCAACGTCGGGGTGAATGCGCTGGTGCTGACCGACCGGGCCGAAGCTGGTCGTGGTCGGCGGCTCGTTCACCAAGCTGAACAGCACCGCCGGCCTCCGGAGTCGGCGCGCTCGACCCGAGCACCGGCGCGACCCGGACCTGGAAGGTCAACGGGGTGGTCAAGAACGGCGGCAAGAAGTCCGCGCATCCTGAGCCTGGCCACCGACGGCACCACGGTCTACGCCACCGGCTACACCTACGGCACCGGCAACTTCGAGGGGGTCTACGCGGCGTCCGGCACCGACGGCACCGTGCGCTGGCTGCAGGACTGCCACGGCGACGTCTACAGCGTCGCCGCCGATCGGCGAGCGTCGTCTACAGCGTCGGTCACGCGCACTACTGCGCCAACATCGGCGGCTTTCCCGACACCAGCCCGCGGACGGCGTGGTACCGCGCGCTGGCGGTCAGCACGGTCGGCGGCCGGGACCGTGGCGAAGAACGGGCAGACCTCGGCCCGGACGTACACCAACTTCGCGGGGCAAGCCCGCGCCGGCGCTCTACAACTGGTTCCCGGACCTCACCGCCGGCACGTTCACCGGGATGACGCAGGCGGCCTGGAGCGTGGTCGGCAACGGGACGCTACGTCGTCGCTCGGCGGTGAGTTCCCCAAGGTGAACGGCGTCGCGCAGCAGGGCCTGGTCCGGATGGCGATCCCGATCGAAGGCACCGCGGAAGATCGGGCCCGCAGCTGAGCGGCTCGGCAACGACGCCGACCGCGACTGCTGCAGACCGACGGCAGCGTTGCGGTCGAGCTGGCCGGCCAACTGGGACCGCGACGACCTCCGGCTGACCTATCGACTCAGTCGCAACGGAACGGTGATCGACACGCAGACGCGTGCGCGATCCGTTCTGGAAGCCGCCGGACGCAGACCTTCCTCGACACCGGCCGGTTGCCGACGGGAGCGCGACGGCGAGCTACACGGTGACGGTGAGCGATCCGGACGGCAACACCGTCACGCTCGCCGGCGTCACGGTCCGCTGCCGTGCCCGCGCGTCAGCCGAGCCGCGCCGCGACACCGAGCACCGGCGACGCCGACGTCGCCAGCTCGCCGCGCCGCCGACGCCGTCGGGCGACCGACGGCCTCAGTCGCCGCCGCCGCCGACGCCCCGGCTCCGAGCATCCACGGCGCGCCGAGCGACCACCGACGCCCTGACGACACGCGACGCCGAGCGGACCGACCGCGAGGCGGACCGGCTCGGCGGCGTAGGTTCGGCCGGGTGAGTCGGCGAGATTCACGGACGAGCGGCAGCCGCGAGCGACGCACAGCCGAGCAGGAGTTCGTCCGGGACACCCGCTACATCGAGACCCGGGTGACCCGCGACGGGCGCGACGGCTATCCGGTCGAGGCCGGCCGATACAGGCTGATCGCGGCCCGTGCCTGCCCGTGGGCGAACCGGGCGATCATCGTCCGCCGGCTGCTGGGCCTGGAGGACGCCATCTCGATGGGGCTGTGCGGTCCGACGCACGACCAGCGGAGCTGGACCTTCGATCTCGACCCCGGCGGAGTCGACCCGGTGCTGGGCTACGAACGGCTGCAACAGGCTTACTTCGCGCGTTTCCCGGACTACCCGCGCGGGATCACCGTGCCGGCCCTGGTGGACGTACCGAGCCGGGCGGTGGCCACCAACGACTACGCCCGGCTGACGCTGGACTTCTCCACCGAGTGGACCGAGTTCCATCGCCCCGGCGCGCCCGAGCTGTATCCGGAGGCCGGACGCGACGAGCTGGACGAGCTGATGGCGGTCGTCTACCGCGACGTCAACAACGGGGTGTACCGCTGCGGGTTCGCCGGGTCGCAGCGCTCGTACGATCACGCGTACGCCCGGCTCTGGGAGCGGCTCGACTGGCTGGAGGACCGGCTGAGCGACCGCCGGTATCTGATGGGCGACGTGATCACCGAGGCCGACGTCCGGCTGTTCACCACGCTGGCCCGGTTCGACCCGGTCTATCACGGGCACTTCAAGTGCAACCGGCAGAAACTGTCGGAGCTGCCGGTGCTCTGGGCGTACGCCCGGGACCTGTTCCAGACGCCCGGCTTCGGCGACACCGTCGACTTCGTCCAGATCAAGCGGCACTACTACGTGGTGCATGCCGACATCAACCCGACGCGGATCGTGCCTGCCGGCCCGGACCTGGCCAACTGGCTGAGCCCCCACTATCGCGAGCAGCTGGGCGGCAACCCGTTCGGCGACGGGACGCCGCCGGAAGCACCGCAGCCGGCGGAGACCGTGCCGACCGAGAACTGGGCACCGCTGCCGCCGACCTGGTAGTCGCTCCGGACTCACCACAGCGGACGGATCGGTGGCAGGGAGCCGTCCGGTTCCGCGACGGCGGTGATGAGGTCTCGGCGGAGGCGATCGAGCCCCTCGGCGCCGATCCGCTCGGCCCAGCCGCGCTCGAGCTCGGCGTAGATCTCCTCGACCTCGGCCAACAGATCACGTCCTCGGGCGCTCAGCACAACCGGACGGGTGCGTGCGTCGCCGTCGCGCTCGGTCCGGTCCAGATAGCCGAGCCGAACCAGCGCGTCGACCAGCTTGGACGCCGCCTGCTTGGTCATCCCGAGATCGACGCACAGTTCGGAAACGGTGACCGGTCGGTCGCGGGTGGCGAGCAGCACGAACCCGTACGCCGGGCGGGTGTCGTGCCAGTTCCGCTCCTCGAGTCGCCGATGCAGATCCCCGATCAGCTGGCGGTACGCGATGGCCATCAGCCGAGCGAGCGGGACCTCGGACGCGGTCACACCGACCAGGGCGGGGTGATCGTCGTTCCGTCGGCCAGTACGGCCCGGCCGCCGACCGGAAAGCAGACGATCAGCCGCAAGGCGTCCTCGCCGGTGTTGCGGAGCGTGAACTCGACACCCGCCGGCACGACGATGGCGTCTCGAGCTGCCGCCGCTTTGGTGGTGCCATCCATGGTCACCGTGGCCGTACCGTCCAGCACCACGAAGATCTCCTCACGGGTCAGTGAATGCGGGACCGCGTCGCCGCCGGGCGCTACCTCGATCATCCAGACGGCGTTCTCCGAGCTTCCGCGGCTCGGCGTGGCGAGCGACGTGAACCGGCTGCCGGGCAGCTCGTGGGTGGCGCTCGGCGGTGCGGGGATGACAGGCACTGGGCTCTCCTCAGATAGCTGATGGTCAACTTGATTGACCATCCTCCGCTCCACGAGGCAGATCGTCAATCCAGTTGACCATTTATTCCGGTCGCCCGGGAGCTGAGCAGGTTGGCAGGGTCGCAACCTCGGCGAAACAAACCGCAGGTACGGTGACGAGCGTCCTGCTGCTCGCCGACGAACGGATCCGCCGATGAACCTGGCTCCCTCCGATGCCGAGAAGCTGCTGCTGGCGGTGGCCGGCATCGTGGCGCGGGACCGGCTGGATCGCGGCGTGAAACTGAACTATCCGGAGTCGATCGCGCTGCTCAGCACGTGGGTGATCGAGCGGGCCCGAGAAGGCGCGATGGTCGAGGACCTGATGGCCGCAGGCCGGGAGGTGCTGTCCCGGGACGAGGTGATGGACGGGGTGGCCGAGATGATCAGCGACGTCCAGGTCGAGGCGACCTTCCCGGACGGCCGGAAGCTCGTCACCCTGCACCAGCCGATCCAGTGATCCGCCTTTCCGGAAACTGTCGACCTGCGACAGCGACACGCCGACGACCACTGCACCAACCCGACAGTTTCCGGAAGGGGTGAGATGACCGGAGCATCGACCAACGGGCCCGGAGCGATCCGGGTGGCGCCGGGTGAGCTGGAGCTGAACGCGGACCGCGGGCCGGACGAGCGCGGCGAGCTGACGTTCGTCAACACCGCCGACCGGCCGATCCAGATCGGCTCGCACATCCATCTGCCGGACGTGAACTCCGGGCTGGAGTTCGACCGGGCGGCCGCTCGGGGCTTCCGGTTGGACATCGCCGCCGGTACGTCGGTGCGCTTCGAGCCGGGCGTCTCCCGGACGGTCGGCATCGTCGCCCTGCGCGGCCGCCGGTCCGTGCCTGGCCTGCAGCTCAGGAGCCCGAGACCGTGAGGATCAGCCGAGACGACTATGCCGCCCTGTTCGGGCCGACCGCCGGCGATCAGATCCGGCTCGGCGACACCGATCTGTGGATCGAGATCGAGCGGGATCTCACCGTCGGCGGCGAGGAGTCGGTGTTCGGCGGCGGGAAATCCATCCGCGAGTCGATGAACCAGTCGCTGGCGACCTCGGCCGACGGCGCGCCGGACACGGTGATCACCAACGCGATCATCCTCGACCACTGGGGGATCGTCCGGGCCGACGTCGGGATCTCCGGCGGCCGGATCGTCGGGATCGGCCGGAGCGGCAACCCCGACATCGCCGACGGTGTCGACCCCGCGCTGGTGATCGGCCCCGGCACCGACGTGATCTCCGGCGAGGGCAAGATCCTCACCGCCGGCGGCTTCGACTCCCACGTCCACTTCCTGTCGCCATCCCAGATCACCGAGGCGCTGGCCGCCGGGCTGACCACGCTGGGCGGCGGCGGCACCGGTCCGTCGGAGGGCTCCAAGGCGACGACCGTCACCCCGGGCGCGTGGCACCTCAAGCAGTTCCACCGCTCGCTCGACCAGTTCCCGGTGAACCTGCTCGTGCTCGGCAAGGGCAACACCGTGTCGGCCGGTGCCTTCGAGGAGCAGGCCCTGGCCGGTGCCGGTGGCTACAAGGTGCACGAGGACTGGGGTTCCACTCCCGCCGCGATCGACGCGGCGCTGACCGGTGCGGAGCGCTGGGGGCTGCAGGTCGCGCTGCACTCGGACTCCCTCAACGAGGCCGGCTTCGTGGCGAGCACGATCGACGCTTTCCGCGGCCGGTCGATCTCCGCCTTCCACGTCGAGGGTGCGGGCGGTGGGCACGCACCGGACATCCTCACCATCGCCGGGCTGCCGAACGTGCTCCCGGGCTCGACCAACCCGACCCTGCCGCACACCGTGAACACGGTCGCCGAGCATCTCGACATGCTGATGGTCTGCCACCACCTGAACCCGGCGGTGCCGGAGGACCTGGCGTTCGCCGAGTCCCGGATCCGGGCCACCACGATCGCCGCCGAAGATCATCTGCACGACCTGGGGGCGATCTCGATCACGTCCTCCGACGCCCAGGCGATGGGCCGGATCGGTGAGGTGATCACGCGGACCTGGCAGGTCGCGCACGTCATGAAGCACGTCCGCGGAGACCTGGGTGGCGGCCTACCTGCGGACAACTTCCGGGCCCGCCGCTACGTCGCGAAATACACCATCAACCCGGCGATCAGCCACGGTGTCGATCATGAGATCGGCTCGATCGAGGTCGGCAAGCTGGCCGATCTGGTGCTCTGGGACCCGAAGTTCTTCGGCGTCAGCCCGAGCGTGGTGATCAAGGGCGGCGGTATCGTGGTCGGCGCGCTCGGCGACCCGAACGCGTCCATCCCCACCCCACAACCGATCCTGATGCGGCCCGCCCTGTACGGTACGGGCGCTCCGCTGCTCTCCCAGAGCTATGTCGCGCCCGCCGCGCTCGAGGCCGGGCTCGCCGCGGAGCTCGGACTCGGTCGCGAACTGGTGGCCATCAGGTCGACCCGCGCGGTGGGCAAGGCGCAGATGATCAACAATGACGCGCTGCCGACGATCGAGATCGATCCGGAGAGCCATGCGATCACCGTCGACGGCGAGTTGATCACGCCCGCGCCGGCCCGGCGGTTGCCCCTTGCCCAGCTGTACAAGCTTTTCTGATGTCTGCCGACTATCTGGGTCTGCTGCTGGCCGACGGCCGCTTGCCCGTCGGCGCCCACACCCAGTCGGCCGGAGTCGAGCCGGCGATGCAGGGCGGGCTCGCCTTGGAGCAGTTGCCCGACTATCTCTCCGTCCGGCTGCGGACCGTGACCGAGGTCGAAGCCGCGACCGCGGTGGTGGCTCGGCATGTCTGGACTGGTACGTGCGCTGAGCCTGTCGAAGCGCTGATCGAGGTGGATGGCGCCTGGCGCGCCCGGACCGTCTCGGACGCGATGCGCGACGCCTCAGATCTGCTCGGCCGGGGCTATCTCCGGCTCGGCCTGCGGCTGTGGGATCTCGAGGTCCTCCGCGGACGTATCTGGTGTCGGCCGGTGATCGTCGGTGTGCTGGCTGCTGAGGCAGGACTGGACGCCGAGCAGACCGCCCGGCTGATCGGCTTCGAGGACGTCCAGAGTGCCATCGCCGCGGCTCTGAAGCTGGAGCCGTTCGACCCCGTGCTGGGCGCGATCTGGGCGCGGGCTGCCGGCGAGCAGGTCGAGGCGATGGTCGGCCGGGTCGCCGGGACCCGTACCACGGCAGAGATCCCGGCGTACGCGGCCCCGCAGCTCGAGCATTGGGCTCAGCTCCACAAGATCAGCGAGAGGCGGTTGTTCCGTGCCTGATGCGGCGAACCCCGACCGGCGTCACACGCTGCGACTCGGCGTGGCCGGCCCGGTCGGTACCGGCAAGAGCTCGTTGATCGCGCTGCTCTGCCGGGAGCTGGGCGGCGAGCTGAGCCTCGGCGTGGTCACCAACGACATCTACACCGACGAGGACGCCAGGTTCCTGCGCTCCGCCGGCGTTCTCGACCCAGATCGGATCCGGGCAGTCGAGACCGGGGCCTGCCCGCATACGGCGATCCGGGACGATGTGACGCAGAATCTGATCGCCGTCGAGGACCTCGAGCAGGACTACGCGCCACTGGACCTCGTGCTGGTCGAGTCCGGCGGCGACAACCTGACCGCGACCTTCTCCCCAGCCCTGGTCGACGCCCAGTTCTTCGTACTGGACGTGGCCGGTGGTGGCGACGTGGCCCGCAAGGGTGGTCCCGGGATCGGTCGCGCGGACGTCCTGATCGTGAACAAGACCGACCTGGCCCCGTACGTCGGTGTCGACGTCGAGCGGATGGTCCGCGATGCCGAGTCGGCGCGCGACGGACGGCCGGTGATCGCCTTGTCCCGGACCGATCCGGTCTCGATCGAGCGGGTCCGGGACTGGGTGCTGGAGACTCTCGCGGCATTCCGCGGCGGCCGCCACGAGCCGACGGATCCGGGTCCGATGGCTCCCCACGTGCACGGTGACGGCACGATGCACACCCACGCCGGCGGTGACAGCTTCCACGCCCACGCCGTCGGCGACCAGCGCGCGGACTGAGCCGCGCCGTACGCCGATGGCAACGACCACGATCGCCGTCGACCTGGTCGACGGCCGGCACCGGGTGAGGACCCGGTACGGCCAGCTCCGGGCCCAACGGCTGCACGGACCGCCCCAGCTGGCGCGAGTCGCCCTGGTCGGGCAGACCGCCCTGCTACTCGGTGGCGACGAGGTCGAGCTGGAGGTCTCGCTCGGCCCGGGCACGACGCTGGAGCTGACCGAGGTCGCCGGCACCATCGCGTACCACGGTCGCGGCCGGCCGGCCCGCTGGACCACCCGGATCGCGATCGCCGCCGATGCCCGGCTGGTCTGGGCGGGCGAGCCGTTCGTGGTCGCCGACGGCGCCGAGGTCACCCGGACGACGTCGGTCGACCTCGCCGAGACCGCGACGGCGGTGATCCGGGAGACCGTCGTACTGGGCCGGTCCCGGGAGCAGGGCGGGCGGCTGCGGTCGAGGACCGCCGTCCGCCGGGACGGGCGACCAGTGATGATCGAGGACCTCGTCCTCGACCCTGCCGACCGCGAGGCACCCGGTCTGCTCGGCGACGCGCGGGTGATCGACTCGCTGCTCCGGCTCGGCGCCCCCGCCGAACGGGATCCGGCGTCGCCGGGGACGGTCCGCTGCGCGCTGGCCGAGCCCGGCTGCACGCTGACCCGGTTTCTCGGTCGCGAGGTCGCGGCGTCGCCGCTGGGCGCGCCGCGCGCCCGGGCTGCCATGCTGTCGGGGTGAGCGCTTCCACCTCCGACGACGAGCTGCGCAACGAGCGTGAGGTCGAGCGCGGCATCGTCCGCGACTTCTCTTCTCGGATGAGCTACGGCGAGTACCTCGACCTGGAGACCTTGCTCAGCGCGCAGCATCCGGTCAGCGCCCCGGAGCATCATGACGAGTTGCTGTTCATCATCCAGCACCAGACCACCGAGCTCTGGTTCCGGTTGATGTTGCACGAGCTGGAGGCGGCCCGCCGATCGCTCGCAGCCGACGAGATCGGGCCTGCCCTGAAGAACGTCGCCCGGGTGAAGACGATCCAGCGGGTGGTCACCGAGCAGTGGTCGGTGCTCGCCACCCTGACCCCGACGGAGTATGCCCAGTTCCGCGGCTTCCTCGGCAATGCGTCCGGCTTCCAGTCCTACCAGTACCGCGCTGTGGAGTTCATTCTCGGCAACAAGAACGCCGCGATGCTGGAGGTGTTCCGCTCCGATCCGGCTGCGTACCAGCTGCTGCACGACCTGCTGATCACTCCCACGTTGTACGACGAGTTCTGGCGCAGCCTCGCTCGACACGGGTACGACGTACCGGCCTCCGCGCTGGAGCGGGATGTCTCGGCGCCGTACCGGTTCAACCCCGAGCTGTTGCCGCTGGTGAAGGAGATCTACGAGGGGGCGGACACCCACTGGCGGGCGTACGAGGCGTGCGAGGAGCTGGTCGACCTGGAGGACAACTTCCAGGTCTGGCGGTTCCGCCACCTGCGGACGGTGCTTCGGACCATCGGCACGAAGCGGGGGACCGGTGGCTCGTCCGGCACAGGCTTCCTGCAGCGTGCGCTGGAGCTGACGTTCTTTCCCGAGCTGTTCGCCGTCCGGACGGAGATCGGTTCATGATCGACTGGGGTCTGCGGGCGGCGGAGCTCGATGCCGCCGATCCGTTGCGGGACTGCCGTGAACTGTTCCTGTCTGCGCCCGACGACGACGTGATCTCCTACCTGGATGGCAATTCACTCGGCCGGCCGCTGCGGGCCAGCGCCGATCGGATCTCTGCGTTCGTCCGCGATGCCTGGGCCGGTCGGCTGATCCGGGGCTGGGACGAGGAGTGGCTGGACCTGCCGCTGCGGATCGGTGATCGCCTCGGTGAGACGGTGCTGGGCGCCGCCCCCGGGCAGACGATCATCGGCGACTCGACCACCGTCTTCCTCTACAAGCTCGCCCGGGCAGCGATCTCGCTCCGTCCGGGACGGAGCGAGATGATCATCGACACCGACAACTTCCCGACCGACCGCTACGTCGTCGAGGGCATCGCGACCGAGCTCGGCCTCGGCGTGTCGTGGGTGCGTACCGATCCGCGCGGCGGCATCGATCCCGCGCTGCTGGCGCCGGCGCTCAGCGAGCGGACCGCGCTGGTGGTGCTCAGCCACGTGGCCTACCGCTCCGGGTTCATCGCGGATGCGGCGACGATCACCCGGCAGGTCCACGAGGCCGGCGCGTTGATCTTGTGGGACCTGTCCCACTCGGTCGGCTCGGTGCCGGTCCGACTCGACGATTGGAAGGTGGACCTGGCGGTCGGCTGTACCTACAAGTATCTGAACGGCGGTCCGGGTTCACCGGCCTTCGGGTACGTCCGCGATGATCATCTGGCCGCGATCCGTCAGCCGATCTGGGGCTGGCTCGGACGGCAGGACGCGTTCGAGATGGGACCGGGCTATCAGCCGGCCGACGGCATCCGGCGGATGCTCAGCGGCACACCGCCGGTCATCGGCATGCTGGCCGTGCAGGACAGTCTGGAGCTGATCGGCGCGGTCGGGATGACCGCGATCCGGGACAAGTCGATCGAGCTCGGCGGGTTCGCGATCGGCATCGTCCACGACTGGTTGGCGCCGCTCGGCGTCGAGCTGGCCAGCCCGCTCGATCCGGCCCGGCGCGGCTCGCACGTGACCATCGAGCACCCGGCTTTCCGTGAGCTGACCGAACGGCTCTGGGGGCGCGGGGTGATCCCCGACTTCCGTTCTCCACAAGGACTTCGGATCGGTCTGAGTCCGCTCAGCACGTCCTTCGCCGAGGTGCTGACCGGCCTCACCATGATCAGGGATGAGCTTGCTCAGCAGGCATAGTGGTGCGGCTGCCAATTTGCCAGGACCACCTGGCAGACACACCACTAGGCGAGCTCCTCGACCGCTCGGACGCACGCGGCCCAGCCGGGGTCGCCCGGCGTGATGACCCCGAAATGATCACCACCCCGGAGCGGTGATCAGCTCGGCGTCGCCCGCGAGCCGGCGGGCGGCTGCGACGTACTCCTCGGACTGCGAGATCGGGACGCTGTCGTCCAGATCGCCGTGCACACAGCGAATCGGCACGTCGATGGGTAGCCGATGGGCCGGCGACACCTGGGCCCAGTCCCCGGCCCAGTCCGGCCCGAGGAAGTCGTCGACCGCCCCGTTGCCGAGCCGGGCCGCGCTCGCACCGGCGAGATCGAGCACTCCGGCTTGGCTGACGACCCCGGCGACCGGGACGCGTGGTCGATCGACTCCGGCCAGCCAGGCAGCCAGCTGGCCGCCGGCGGAGTGGCCGAGCGGCGATCACCCGGCCCAGATCCAGCGTTGCCTCACCCTGTCGAAGGGCGTCCTCAGCCATCACTGCGAGGTGATCGACGGCGGCCGCAACATCCGCGGTGGTGGTCGGCCAGCCGCCACCGTTGCCCACGCGGCGATACTCGACGTTCCAGGCGGCGAAACCCCGGCGGACCAGGTCGCGGGCCAGCGGCCGACCGAGCCCGAGGTCGTACCCGGCGCGCCAGAACCCGCCGTGAATGATCGCCACCACCGGCCACGGGCCGGTTCCGGTGGGCAACGAGAGTTCGCCGAACTGCTCCGGGTCCGGCCCGTAGTGGATTCGCTGCTCAGACAACCGCGGTCATCCCGCCGTCGACGTAGATCACTTGGCCGTTGACGAAATCCGAAGCTGCGGAGCTCAGGAACACCAGGGTGCCGACGAGCTCTTCGACCCGGCCCCAGCGACCGGCGGGGGTCCGCGCCGACAGCCACGCGGTGAACTCCGCGTCGTCGACCAGGGCACTGGTCAGCTCGGTGGCGACATAACCGGGCGCGATGGCGTTCGCCTGGATCCCTGACGGTCCGAGATCCGCGCACATCCCGCGGGTGAGCATCGCGATGCCACCCTTGGTCGCGCTGTACGGAGCGATGCCCGGCCTGGCCAGCCGGCTCTGCACCGAGCCGACATTGACGATCTTGCCGCTCCCTCGCTCGACCATGCCGCGCGCCACCCGGCGGCCGACCAGGAAGGCGCTGGTCAGATTCGTGGCGACCAGGTTGTTCCAGTCCTCCACCGTGAAGTCGACCAGCGGCGTACGTCGTTGGATGCCGGCGTTGTTCACCACGATGTCCGGCACGCTCCCAGGTCTGCTCGATCGCGGCGATGCCCGCGTCGACGGCATCGGCATCGGTGACGTCGAAGCCGGCCGCGGTGACCTGGCCGCCGGTCTCCTCGGCTAGCCGGGCCGCGGACTGCTGGGCACCGCCGGGATCACGACCGTGGACGACGACCCGAGCACCGGCGTCCAGCAGCCCGCGCGCGAAGGCGTACCCGATCCCGCGGGTCGAACCGGTCACCAGCGCGGTCCGTCCGGTCAGGTCGAAGAGACTCATGGTCACAGTCTGTCGGTCGGTGCCGCCTTCTCCGGCAAGTGTCGGGTTTCGACAGCGACACGCCGGTGTCGGATGTCGCAAGTCGACAGGTTCCGGAAAGCTGGGATCAGCTGAGACCGCTCACGAACGCGTACGCTCGCTCGGCCCGAGCGGGCGCCGCCCCGTCGAAGGGCACCACCACCCACTCGCGCATCGGCCGCGCGCCGGTCTTGCTCACCGGCAGGCCGACCCTCGACTCGATCAGCTCGGTGACCTCGTGCTCCGGCAGCTTGATCATCAGCCGGTTCTGGTGCGGCGTGGCGAAGATCGCGTCGCCGACCCGCATCCCCTCGGCGCCGAAACCGCGCCGCGTACCGTCGGGCAGCTCGACGTCGGGATAGCCGGCGAATCGATCCTTGAGGCGGCCGTACTCCTCGATCGGGTCGGGCGCCCACTCCGGATCCCGACCGAAGGCCGCGACCAGCTTGGCAACCGCGGACGCGTCCGTGCCCATGGCCACCGGATCGCCGAACGGCCGCCGCGCAGTGACGGCCTGCGAGACCCGCTCGAGTAACTGCAATGCCGGTCCGGTCAGGGCACCGGCGACCGGCTCCAGCCCCGTCGTCGACGCGCCCGACGACCTCGCCAGATCCCAGCCGTGCAGGAAGTGCTCGGTCGACCGCAGCACGATGACCCCGTCACCGGGCACCGGACCGACCGGGGCCTGGTGTACCGCGGCGCGGATCGTCGGGTCGGCCAGCAGTCGGGCGAGCTCATCGCTGGCGGAAAGGTAGTCGTCGAGCGTCGGGGGCGGCTGATCCGGATCGGGAACCACCCGCCCACCGGGCGGCGGCCCGCCGGGGGCGGTTCCGCTCAGGATCTTGCAGAACATCCGGTCGCCGCCGACCAGGTGGTTGAACAGCTGGGCCTGGTTCCAGCCTGGGCACGGAGTCGCCGCGTACGGATCGGTGTCCACCGCGACGATCTCGCCGACGACGGCGGTGGTGGCGGTGAAGAGATCGAGGAGGTCTGGCATACTTGAGAAAATAAAGTAGTAGCTTTAGCTCGTCAAGAGGAGATCACGATGACGCGCTCCTACGGCCAGCTCTGTGGACTCGCCCTGGCCCTGGACCAGATCGGCGACCGGTGGAGCCTGCTCATCGTGCGCGAGCTGCTGGTGCGGCCCGACGGCGCCCGCTACACCGATCTCCGCGACGGGCTGCCGGGAATCGCGACGAACCTGCTGGCGGATCGTCTCCGGGACCTGGAGGCGGTCGGTGTGGTGCGACGCGACGAACCGCGGCCGCCGGTGGCGACTCCGCTCTTCCGGCTGACCGAGCGCGGCGAGACCCTCCGGCCGGCGGTGGACGCACTGGCCGTCTGGGGCGGCGCCGCGGTCCCGGCGGCCGATAAGAACGGCGAGTTCCGGACCCGCTGGATGGTGCTGCCGGTCGAGGCCATGCTGGCCGACCACCGGCCCGCCGATCCGGCGGTGGCGCTGGAGATCCGGACCGGTGACGAGCCGCTCCGGGTGGAGATCGGCGACGGTTCGGTACGAGCCCGGACCGGCATCGCAGACCGGCCGGCCGAGCTGGTGATCGCCGGACCGCCGAAGGCCGTCCTGGGCGTCATCTCGGGCGCGCTGCCGACCGCCGCCGCCGTCGCACGCGGTGTCCAGGTCAGCGGGGATCGGTCCGTCCTGACCCGGGTCGGTCTGGGTTAGCCGGCCACCCGGTCAGCTCCCTCCCAGCCCCCACCTCCGAAACTGTCGAGTTGCGACATCCGCCATCGGCGTGTCGATGTCGCAGCTCGACAGTTTCCGGAGGGGGCGGGGGAGGGAGGGTGTCGACGCGTCAGCCGACCGGCGGGAACTCCGCGTCCGGCAGCTGCTGACCGACCGTCAGACCGAGCGGGTCGGTCACCACGTGCGCCGACCCGGTGTACGTCGACTCCCGGTCGATGTAGATGTTCACCTGCGCCCACCGGTACTCGTCGGTGTCGTTGGCGTTCGCCGTGTGCGGGGTGAAGCCGTTGTGGAAGGTGCAATCGCCGGCTCGCAGCGGGAGCGTCACCCGCGGCTTCCAGGTCAGGTCGGGCGCCGCCTCGAACATGTCGGTATCGCTGAGCAGATCCACCGGCCGGATGTCGACCCGGTCCTGCTGACCGGGAATGAAGGTCATGCACCCCCGCTCGACGGGTACGTCGGTGAGCGCGATCCAGGCCGACAGGCAGTGCCGCGACTGGTGCGGCCAGTACGGCGCGTCCTGGTGGAACTCGGTCCTCGCCCCGTTGTGCGGCGCCTTGACCAGCAGCTGATCGTGCCAGATCCGCAGCGGCACCCCGGCCAACTGGGTGGCCAGCGATGCGAGACCGGGATGCATGGTGAGCTCGCCGAGCACGTCGTCGAACGTCCAGAGCTGGATGATCTGCTTGAACACCGCTCCCGCGTACGCGAGCCCGTCGCGTTCGGCGTGCACCCGCTCAGCCGCCTCCCGGTAACGGGCGACCTCGTCCGGCGTGAGCACCGACCGGACGTGCACGAACCCGTTGCGTCGGTAGGACGAAACGGTGTCCTCGTCCAGTTGGATGACCGAATCGACTGTCGCACTCGTCATGATCAGTTCGAACCTTTCCCATGGGGGCATGAAGACATCACGGCTACCATCATGTTTCGGCGCAGGGCGGTCGGGCTAGCACGCGGCCACCGACCACTAGCACGATCACGTCAATCGCGGCAGGGAGAGGCAAACCCGGGATGCAGGAGTTCGGCATCGAGGAGGTGCTCGAGGGTGACCGGCGTCCGGCCGGCGCGGCGACGATGGTCGTCGAGACGGACGTACCACCGCATACCCACGCGTTCATCGAGCTCGCCTTCGTCGTCTCCGGACGCGCGCGGCACACCTCGTCCGCGGGCACCCGGATGGTCCGGCGTGGCGATGTGGTGATCGTCCGGCCCGGCAGCTGGCATGCGTACGACCGACTCGCCGGGTTGGTGGTCACCAACGCCTATCTGCGCCCGGCACTGGTCCACCGCGAACTGGCCTGGCTGATGGATCAGCCATCAGTGGTCAGCGGGCTGCTCCGCGCCGGGGTGTCGTTCGGGACCATCGACGAGCCCACCCTGGTCCGCGCCGTCGGCTGGCTGGACCGGTTGCAGGCGCTCGCCGAGGAGGCACCGACGCCGGTTCAGCTCGGCTTGGTGACCTGTGCTCTGGGTGAGCTGGTGGACACCGATCTGGCCGAGGCGGCCGGCGAGAGCTGGGCGGTGGGCTCGGTCGTGCGGGAGACGATGGCCGTTCTGGAAGAACATCCGGAGCATCCCTGGACGGCGATCGAACTGGCCAGGCTGGTCATGGTCTCGCCGTCCAGCCTGCAGCGCCTGTTCCGGGTCCAGGTCGGCCGATCACCGCTGGAGTGGCTCCGACAGCTGCGCGGTGAACGGGCCGCCACCCTGCTCGCTCAGAGCGACCTGCCGATCGCCGAGATCGGCCGCCGGGTCGGCTGGGAGGATCCGAACTACATGAGCCGTCGCTTCCGGATGATCTACGGGGTCCAGCCGTCGGCGTACCGCGAGCGCTTCCAGGCTGCCCGGCGGTCCGCCGCGAGCAGTCCGATCACGCACTGACCAACGAGTGCGCACCGCCACCGAGCCGCTGGGTCGTGCCGTCGGGCAGCACCAGATCGGCCTTGACGCCGTCGGGCACGTGGGCGTCGACGACGTACCCGGCGCCGGTCCGCCGCCAGCCGCACTCGACCCGGCCGTGCCTGGTGTCCAGCGCAGCCTTCGCCCAGTCCAGACCCGGGCCGGGAGTCGGCACCGGCCGGACCTCGTCGTACTCCGGGGTCGCGGGTTGGATACCGGCGACGACCTGATAGAGCCAGTCCGCGACGGCGCCGAGCGCGTAGTGGTTGAACGACGTCATCTCACCGGGATTGATCGACCCGTCCGGCAGCATCGAGTCCCAGCGCTCCCAGATCGTCGTGGCGCCCATGGTGATCGGATAGAGCCAGGACGGATTGCCGTCCTGGAGCAGGCAGCCGATAGGCCGCATCGACGTGACCGGTCTCCGACAGCGCCCAGGTGACGAAGGGGGTGCCGGCGAAGCCGGTGGTGACCCGGTAGTCCCGTTCGGCGACGATCTCGGCCAGCCGGTCACCGGCGGCCGTTCGCTGAGCGTCGTCGAGCAGTCCGAAGCAGATGGCCAGCGCATAGACGGTCGCACAGTCGGACAGGATCGTGCCGTCGGCGTGCACGTAGTGCTCGACGAAGCCGGTCCGGATCTTCGTCGCCAGAGTGGTCCAGCGGGACGCGTCATCCGGCCGGCCGATCAGCGAAGCAGTTGCGGCGGTGAACGCCACCGAACGGCAGAAGCTGGCCGTGGCCACGACGCCCTTGTCGCGCGCAGAGATGGTTAGAAATGAATTTCCCCAACGGATCGAATCGTTTCACAGGATGGTGACCCCTTTCCCAGCGTTCCCGGGGGCAACCGGATTGTTCGCGGACGGCTCTATCCGGGGTCGGGGCCCGCGGGGCCCATCACGGCATGGGTCTGGTCGCTGGTCAGGGCGGCGACGGGCAGCGGGGTGGGAGTGCCGGGCCGAGCCCGCAGGCCGTCGAGCTGGAGGCGCAGGTAGCGGCGGTACAGGTCGGGGTACGCGTCACGGGATCGCGTCATGATGGCGTTCAGGCCGACCTGGACGAACGTGAGGTCGGTGCCCGTGACGTCGTCCCGCAGCATCCCGGCCTCCCGAGCGCGGGCGACGAGGGCGCGATTCTTGGGGGCCATCACATCGCGGTTCCAGTCGTGCTGCTCGGCGCTGATCCGGTCGCCGCTGACGATCTGCGCCAGGCCCTTGTCGCGCGATTGCAGGGCCAGCGACGTCTCGAGGTAGGTCACCAGCCCGTGCCAGGGATCGGGGTCGGCCAGGCCGGCGTCGGCGGCTGCGGCCAGCTCGACGGTCTGTTCGGCGAAGAGCGCATCGAGCACCTCGCGCTTGTTCGCGAATCTCCGATAGGCCGTGCCGACCCCTACGCCGGCGTGGCGAGCGATGTCGTCGAGGGTGACCTCGAATCCCTGCTCGGCGAACAGTTCCCGGGCGGCGGCCAGTAACCGCTCCCGGTTCAGCGCGGCGTCACGCCGCAGGGCTCGCGGCTTCGTCGCCGCCCTCGTCCCGGTCACCCCAGCATCCTAGCCGATGCGGAGAGACAATCTCCGGATTCGATGTTACGCTGTCTTCATCTGGAGGCGTTGCCTCCGCTTATCCGGGGGCATGGAGAGACAGGACGTGATGTCAGTCAGCATCGAGAACCGGCCGACTCGGGCAGTTGTCGGCCTACCCAACGGCCCACACGCCCGGATCGTGATCACGATCGCCTCGATGGGGTTCTTCCTGATCACCCTCGACATCTCCATCGTGAACGTTGCCCTGGCCCAGATCCGGGCCGAGCTCGGCGGCGGCACGATGGGGCAGCAGTGGATCATCGACGGCTACACGCTGCTGTTCGCGGCGTTGCTGTTGTTCGCCGGCAACCTGTCGGACCGGATCGGCGCCAAGCGGGCCCTCGCCCTGGGCATCGCCGTCTTCGGCGTGACGTCGGCGGCTTGCGCGCTGGCCCCGAGCACGGGGTGGCTGATCGCAGCCCGCTGCGCCCAGGGCGCCGGCGCGGCGGTCATGCTGCCCGCCTCCATGGCTCTGGTCCGCGAGGCGTTCCCCGACCCGGCCCGGCGGGCCAAGGCGCTGGGCGTGTGGGCCGTCGGTGGCGCGGTCGCCGGTCTGGTCGGCCAGCCGCTGGGCGGATTGCTGACCACGATCGACTGGCGCTGGGTGTTCATCATCAACCTGCCGGTCTGTGCCGGGATGCTGCTGTTTCTCACCATGGTTGCCCGCTCACCGACCCGGCCGGCGCCGTTCGACTGGGCCGGTCAGATCCTGGCCGTGGTCGGCCTGTCCACCCTGGTCTACGGGCTCATCGCCGGCGGGCACGCCGGATTCGGCTCCGCATCGGTCGTGGTCGCCCTCACGATCGCCGTCGCCGCCCTGGTCGGCTTCGTCTGGGTGCAGTCCCGCGTCCGGCACCCGATGATGCCGCTCGGCCTGTTCAAGGCCCGCGGGTTCCGGCTCGCCCTTCCGGTCGGGTTCGCTTTCATGGTCGGCAACTACGGCAACGTCTTCGTCGTCAGCCTGTTCCTGCAGCAGGCGCTCGGACTGTCCCCGCTCCACGCCGGTCTGGTGTTCCTGCCCTCGGCCCTGTTCGCGATTGTCGCGAACCTGGCCTCCGGTCCGATCACCAACCGATACGGTGCCCGACTTCCGGTGGTCGCCGGACTGACCTCGATGGCGCTCGGACTGGCGGCCATGCTGGTCATCGCCCCACTCGGGAACCCGTGGCTGATCGCGCTGTGCGTCATCCCGATCGGAGCCGGCGGTGCCCTGGCGATGCCGTCGGTCACCGGAGTCGTCCTCGAAGGCGTACCCGCGCACCAAGCGGGGACGGCGAGCGCGGTGTTCAACACGTTCCGCCAGGTCGGTGGTGCCGTCGCGATCGCCGTTTTCGGCGCCCTCATCGCCGATCCCGACCACGTCGTGGCCGGGCTTCGGCTCAGCCTCGGTATCGCCGCCACGCTGCTTCTGCTGGCCGCCCTCAGCAGCCTCCGCATCCAGCCGCGTACGGACGCGAGCTGACGTCCGGAGCCGCGTCAGCACACAGGGCACAGACACCTGGTGTCTGTGCCCTGTGCTTGGCCGCCGAGGTCAGTCCTGCTCGGAGAACACCTCGCGCAGCTTGGCCTCTTCCTCGGCCGAGAGGTTGCTCGCGACGAGGTCACCCTTGAAGTCCTTCAGCGCTTCGAACACCCGGTCCTGGACCGCGTCCGAGGTCAGCGCGAACAGCGCGGACGTGCCGGGTGTGACCTTCTGCTTCACGGCGTTGATGAAGTCGTCGTTGATGCCGACGTCGGTCATCGAGCCGGTCAGCGCGCCGACCGCTGCGCCGACCGCGGCGCCCAGCAGCGGTACGAAGAAGATCAGGCCGAACAGCATGCCCCAGAAGGCACCGCCCATGGCACCGACCCCGGTCATGCTGTTGAGCTGCCGGGTCTTCGGCTTCTTCTTGCCCGGTTCCCAGCTGACGATCGCGGCGTCCTGGACGTTGATCAACTGCTGGGACTGCAGACCCTTCAGGGTCTCGACCGCCCGCTCCGCATCGTTCACGCCCGGGAAGACCCAGGCGGTGAGTGTTGCCATGACGTTCCTACCTTCCAGTCAGGTCACGGCGGCGTCCGCCGCCAAGCGGCCGGCGCCGATCGCCGTGCCGCCTTCAGCACGATATATCGGCGTTTCGGCCGCCGCCGTGGCCGGTTGGCGAAGCCAGACGTCGAGGGTGGTGGTCAGGTCTGGCGGACAGATCGCTTCCAGGCGTACGGCGAGGCGGTGCCGGCCCGCGGGCACCCGCGTCGTCAAACGCAGCCAGGACCAGCTCCCGGCCTGCTCATGTCTGAAGTTCGGATAGCTGGCGCCGTCGACCGGGTCACCGTCGACGTCCACGGTGAGCGAGGCGATCTCATGCAGCAGATCGTGGTGCCAGGCGACGCCGTCCCGGGCGAAGCGCACCACCACCGCCAGCTCGGCGTCCCGGCCGGCCGCCAGGTCGACCGTCCACGACTCGTCCCGCCGGCCGAGTGCGCGATCCTCGGCCGGGGTGCCGATCAGCATCGCCGGATCGAAACCGACCGCCGCGACGTCGCCGGCCATCCAGTTGGCCAGGTGCGGCACGCGGCCGATCAGAGCCGGCGCCATCAGCTCGTCGGGTGCCGGTCCGTCGCTGCGACGGGGCTCGGAGACGACGATCGCGCCGAGCGGGTCCGGGTCGCCGAGCCGTGCCGATCCGGTCAGCCCCGAGCCGCAGTGGATCCCGACCACGCTGCCACCGGACTGACGGATCCGCAGCCCGTCCGGGCCGACCTCGACCGCTGCCGCGGCACCGCGGGTCAGGTAGTCGATCTCGGCCGCCGCCGATTCGCCGGGGCGGCCGCCGAGGTCGGTCCAGCTCAGTACGGTCTCGCTGCCGTCGCCCGGTTGACTCAGCACGATCCAGCTGGTCTCGGCTGCGCGCCACGCATAGCCGTACGCCGCCGTACCGCTGGCCGCTGCCCCGATCGGCCGGCCGCTCCCGCTCAGCTCGGTCCGCCGTGCGTCCAGCAGCTCGATCAGCTCGCGCAGCCGATTTGACTCCAGGCCGACCAGCGGACGTAGATCACCCCACAGCTGGAGGGCTCGGCTGCCGCGGGCGGCGTCCATCACCACCGCGTCGTCCCAGCCCGCGAGACCCTGATGACTCGCCCAACGGGTGTCGCTGACCCAGACGCCCAGGGAATCCTGCTGGTGGGGCGGCAGCGACCACCAGTCGTCCGTGGTGCCGATGTCCTGCGATGACATCACCGAGCCGCGGATGGTCCACCCGGCCCGGCCGGACGGCGCGGCCGCCTCGACCAGATAGCCGCGCTCCCACACGGTGCTGGCCCAGCGCAGCCACCACGGCGATCGCAGGCCCCAGTAGAGCATCAGGTACGTCGCGCCGGCGTCGGCGACCGCCTCCAGTGTCGCCTGCAGCGATCGGACGTTGGCCCAGATGCTCCACAGTCCGGGAAGATGATCATGATCATCAGCCCGGCAGTACAGCTCGGTGCCGTCCAGCTTGAAGCCCTGCACACCGTACGTCCCCACCAGATGCAGCAGCGAGTTCCGGAAGGCGTCCCGCCAGGGTGCGTAGCTCGGACAGAGCCGCCAGGGCAAACCGGGATTCTGTGACGTACCGCCGTCGAAGCCGGGATTGACCAGTCCCAGCTCGTGCCGAAAGGCCCGGGGCCCATCGCTCGGCGAGACCCACAGCATCAGCGCCGAGTCGTTCGCCCGGACAGCGTCGAGCACCGACTGCGGACCGTTCGGGAAGCTCACCGGATGGAACCGGGACAGGTCGTCCGGGTCGTTCCAACCGCAGTCCAGCGACAGGAAGTCGAACCGCAGTCCGAGCTCGCGTGCCTTCGCCAGGACCTCGCCGATCGGTCCCATCAGCTCGTCGCTGATCTCGATCTTGGGCTCGCTGGCATGGGAGATCTGGTACCAGCCGTACGGGTCATAGATGGCCATGTCCGCGCGGCGTCGGCCGAGCTGGCCCAGCAACCGACCGATCGGAGCCCGCGGATCGCCGCCCGGATCGACGGCGAGAAAGACCGCCGGCAGCTCGACGTCCTGGTCGGCATCGAGCCGCAGGCCGGGCCAGGTCCGAACCGCGGCGCCCGTCCCGGTCCGTACGGTGACGGCTGCAGGATCGGCTCCGGCGACCACCGCGCCCTCACTCAGCGCCGCCCAGAATCCTTCTGGGTGGACAATCGTGGCCGTGTCGTCGATCTCGGCCATGGTGACGTCGGACAGGATCGTCACTCCGCCGAGCCGTCTCAGGGTCGACCTCGCCAGCACCCCCTCCGAGCACACCGTCCATCGTGACTCGATCCGCCACTCGCCGGCGGAGTCCTCGAAGATCACCAGATCGCCGGCCGTAGTGACCCGGTCCAGCGCGACGCCGGGAGAGCAGGCCGCGACCGGGGTCAGTGTCTGCTGGCAGAAGACATCGATCCGACGCCAACCCTCCAGCTCCTGGCGTCGTTCGATAGGGACGTCGCCGGCGACTCGCTGCCGGACCGCAAGCCGGTGCTCACCGGGCGTCAGCAGTGCCGCCTGGATGACCAGCTCGAGCACTGGTGCGTCCAGGACACCGTCGGTCAGCTCCTGACCGTCGAGGTAGACGTTCCAGCCGAGTCGGCGGCACTCGGTCGGCGATCCGAGCACCAGCCGTCCGTCGCCGACCCAGTCGGCGGGCACCACGAACTCGCCGCGATACCAGATCCACCCGCGGAAGCTGTCGCTCTCCCACGACGGAGCCCCGATCGAGATCTCGTTGATCCGAGAGCAACCAGCCCAGCCGTCGTCGTGGAGGTCGGATTCGGCATAGCCGGCCGACAATCCGGCCTCCGTTGCCGCATCCTCGGCCAGCGAACCGCCCGGCGCCACGCGCCAGGGGCCCAGGTGCAGCAGACCGGTCGGCATGGTGGAAACGACGGGTGGTTGGCTGCTGAACTCACGGCCGCCGACCGCGACGACGATCCCTCGGTCGATCACCCGGACGGAAGCGGGCGTGCCGGGCAGCAACCGGGTCAGCGCATCGGGCATCAGGAGCCTCTCGATAGGATCAGGCATCAGCGCAGCGCGCCGGCGGTCAGGCCGCTGACGAAGGCGCGTTGCAGGGCGATGAAGACGACGACCACCGGCACCGTGACCAGCGCCATCACCGCGAACTGCTTCGGCAGCGAGGAGAAGTACTGGCCCTGGAAGGCGATGAACGCGAGCTGGACGGTCTGTTTGCCCGGGTCGGTCATGAACAGCAGCGCGAAAATGTAGTCGTTCCAGGCGGCCAGTCCCTGCAGGATGACGATGGTCACCGTGGTCGTCGAGGCCAGCGGCAGATAGATGTTCCGGTAGATCGCGAAGCTGGAGGCGCCGTCGATCTGGGCCGACTCGGCCAGCTCCCGCGGTAGCGACGCGAAGGCGTTGCGGAACAGCAGGATGGATACCGCGATCCCGAGCGCCGAGTACGGTCCGATCAGCGCTCCGTAGGTGTTCAGCAGCCGGAACCGGACCATCAGCTCGTACTCCGGCACGATGATCGCCGACGGCGCGAGCATGATGCCGGACAGCAACATGATCATCACCACTCCCGAACCGCGGAACCGGTAGTGGACCAGACCGAAGCCGGCCAATGAGGCGACGATCACCACGACCAGCACGGAACCGACGGTGACCACCGCGCTGTTCAGGAACAGCGTCGGCAGCGGAGTCTCTCGCCAGACGGCGACCACGTTGGAGAAGGTCAGCGTCGACGGGCCGAGGTCGACGATGCTGTCGGTCGAGAGGCGCAGCGAGCCGTTGATCAGGATCAGAGTCGGCAGCAGCCAGATCAGCGCGAGGGGGAGCAGGATGAGGTGCAGCCAGCGGGCGTGGGGAACGGAGAGATTCATCCCCGCCTCCGTTGGGCCGTGCCGATCAGACCGAGCAACGGAATCGCCAGCACCGCGGTGAACAGCAGCAGCGCGGTGGAGATGGTCGCACCGTAGCCCGGTCGGGACTGGTTGAACGCCTGGTCGAAGATCTGCAGCGACATCAGGTCGGTGGCGTGGGCCGGCCCGCCGCGGGTCAGCAGATAGATCACCTCGAACTCGCGGAGCGCGCCGATCACGCCGAACAGGATCAGCAACACGGTGGTCGGCAGCAGCTGCGGCAGGGTGACGTTGGTGACCCGGCGCCACCAGCTGGCGCCGTCGATCGCGGCGGCCTCGTAGAGCTCCTTGGGGACCATCTGCATCGCCGCCAGATAGAACAGCATGATCAGACCGGAATAGCGCCAGGCGCTCACCCCGATCGCCGCCCAGATGGCAGTGCTGGTATCCGCGAGCCAGGTCTGACCGCTGCCGCCGAGGGCCTGGATGAACCTGGTAGCGCCACCATCCTGTGGGCTGTAGATCCAGCTCCAGGCAAAGGAGATCACCGCCGAGGAGAGCACCGCCGGCATGAAGAACGCGGCCCGGTACGCCGTTCGTCCGCGGACGGCGTTGTCCAGCACCAGCGCGAGCCCCAGCCCGAGGATCAGCTGCACCGGCACGGTGACCACGGTCCACAGCACGGTGTTGCGCACACCCAGCCAGAAGTACGGATCCAGGCCGCTGAGCATCTCGCGGTAGTTGTCCAGCCCGATGAAGGTCTGGTAGCCGGAGATCCCGTCCAGATCGTAGAAGCTCAGGTAGATCGTGTTCACGACCGGGTACGCGACGAAGAACCCGAACAGCGCGATGGCCGGTAGGACGTACAGCCAGCCGAACGAGAGCAGGGGACGCGCGCTGCCGGCCGCGCGACGCTGCCGGGCCCGGACTGCGCGCTGCTCCCGGTTCGCCGGTCGCCTCCTGGTTGCACGCGCCACCCGGGGCCCCGGCTCAGCGCGCGCGAGCACGCTCGGCCGCGGCGTCCACCCGCTTCAGCTCGGTGGCTGGATCGGCATTGTTCACGCAGCACGCGGAGATGGCTGTCTGGATCGCGGTCCGGGTCTCGGGGTAGTCGAACTCACGCCGCTCGGCGAAGTTCGACAGGGAGTTCTGCCAGTCGTACAGCTTCTCCCACCGCGCGTTCAGACCCTCGGGCTTCACGTCGACCCGCGACGGCGAGTACGTCTTGGAGCCCGCCTGCTGGCCCTCCTTGCTGCACGACCAGCGGACGAACTGCCAGGCGGCCCACTGCTTGTCCGGATCCAGCCCGCTGCGCATCGCGGTGGCCAGGTTCACCGTCCGCCACGGCCGGACAGGCGAGGTGCTGGTGTCCGCCGGTACGTCCGGGTTCGGGCTGGTCAACCATGCCTGCTGGGGCGCGTCGGGCAGCGACGGCCACAAGAAGGCGGTCCAGTCGTCCATCCGGCTGCCCTCGTACAGCGCGCCGACGCCCCAGGTCCCGAGCGCGGCCGAAGCTGCCTTGCCGTTGAAGAAGAGGTTGTAGGCGTCCGGGAATGCGGTGGTCGCAAACGGTGCGGCGTTCCACAGCTTGTCCTTCAGGGTGCGTTGCATGAACTTCATCGCGGCCACCACTGCGTCATCGGCGAAGCTGGCCTCGCCGGCCTCGGCCTTGGCGATGATGCCGGGCGCGTACTGGCTCGCGAACTGCACCAGGTAGTCGGTATTGGGCCAGTCGTCCTTGGCGCCCCAGCTGGCGGCCACCGCGTTCTTCCCGGCCAGCTTCGGGCTCAGCGCAAGGTACTGGTCGTAACTGTTCGGCACATCCGCGCCGACGCTGCCCAGCAGCGTCTTGTTGGCGAACATCACCCCGCCGACCGAGAACTGCTGAGGCAGCGCGACCAGACCCACCTTGCTGGCCTCGATCTCCTCGACGGAGCCGGACAAGAACTGCTTGCGCCAGTCCGCGCCGTAGGCGTCACTGGCGTAACTGTCCAACGGCACCAGGTACTGCGCATACTGTTTGATCATCGAGCCGGTCTGCAGGTGCAGCACGTCTCCGGCCGTGCCGTTCGGCACCCCGGTCCGCAACGCCGTCGTGTAGTCGGGGTACGGGAACTTCTTCACCTGCAGGGTGACCTCGGGAACCGCCGCCTGGAAGGCGTTCTGCAGCTGGGTGTCGGCCGGAGCTTCCGGCCACGCCCAGGTCCACAGGGTCAGCGTGACCTTCCCGCTCGGTTTGACCAGGGCGGGCGCCGACTTCGAGCTCGAGGCGGCCGGCGGTCGAGGCGATCCGCCGCAGGCGCTCAACAGGCTGCTGCCCACGGCCCCGCCCGCGATCGCGGCGCCGAAACCGAGCAGTCGCCGCCGGCTGAGCGGTGCCGATCCAACTGGCGAAAACGGTGTACCGGTTGACATGTGACCACCTTGTGACGTGTCCGGGATCGTTCTTCGAACCGAATCTGCCACGCATCCCTAGGCCTGGTCAACGATTCTTGGTAACGTTTCCAACATTCGTTGCAGCGGCCGGATCTTCGGTCGCCGCGCATTCTTGCTCGCCCTCGGGCGATCACCCAGTGAGTTGATCATGATCATCGGAATGGTTCGCGGGAGGTTCGATGTCATCGCCTGACGGAGTCGACATAGCGGCATATACCTGTCCCCTCTGGCATCCGTCGGGACACTATCGGCGGCAGTACGCGGCCGGCTGGACCGAGTACGAGCTGATGCGCGGTGCCCGGCCGTGGTGGCCGGGGCATCGCCAACCCAGGCAGCCGTTGCTCGGCGCCTTGGACGAGGCGCTGCCGTCCACCTGGGAGGTCTACAACCGACTCGCTGCGGACCACGGACTCGATGCCCTGATCTGGGACTGGTACTGGTACCACGACGAACCGGCCATGCACGAGGCGCTCGAAGAGGGCTTCCTCGCCGCATCGAATCGGGACGCCGTCTCGTTCGCGGTGATGTGGGTGAACCATCACTGGCTGACGCTGTATCCGACCACGCTCGGAGACGGATCGGCCCGTTTCCCCAAGGCGTTCGCGGCCCCGGACACCGCCCACGACATGTGGCGCAGCCTGAGCTATCTGCTGGCCCGCTATCTCCATCAGCCCAACTACTGGCAGATCGACGGCGAACCGGTGCTGGTGATCTGGGACGTCCGACGGATGGAGCGCTGCATCGGCAGTGCGAACGTCCGCCGGCTTTTCGCCGAGCTCGAGGGGCTGGCGCGGTCGATGGGGCACACCGGTCTGCATCTGCACACGCCTCTGGGTGGGGAGGCCGGCGGTCACCCGAAGCCAGCCGGGCCCGACCACCTGCCCCTGGAGGCGCTGGGTTTCAAGTCCTACGGTGCCTACACCCTGCTGCCCGCGATGGCCGATCGACGTCCGGTCGCCGAAGAGGTGTCGCGCTACGACGACGTCGTCGCCGACGTGATCGAGATCGGCTGGCCGGAGCTGGACGCGGCCGACCCGCTGCCGTTCTGGCCGTCGGTGGCGCCCGGCTGGGACACCTCGCCCCGGCTCGCTCGACCGGATCGGCCGCCGACGGCCGATCGCCGGATCTGGCCCGGCTTCCCCTTGTGTGAGGGCGAGACACCGGCGGCGTTCGAGGCGTTCGTCCGCCGGGCCCTGGAGTACGTCGGTGACCGGCCGGCCCGGGATCGGATCGTCACGATCGGCTGCTTCAACGAATGGACCGAGGGCCAGTACCTGCTGCCGGACACCGACTTCGGGCACGGCATGCTCCAGGCGCTGGCCCGCGCGGTGGGTCTGCCGGACGAGCGGACCTACTTCGCGACCACCGGCGCCGGAATCTGAACGCCTCCCGGACTTGTCAGAACGTCAACGTGCCATAGCCCATTGACGTTCTGACAAGTCCGGCAGTTCAGAGGGGCTCGGTGCGACCGCCCTGCTGCGGGTATCCGAACCGCCCGTGCCGGGCCGCCGCCACATCGTCGTCCAGCAGCTCCGCGACCCAGGTCGCCGCGACCCGGGGGTCGTCGCCGGCGGCCGCCGTCCGGTCCGCCCAGTCGGTCCAGCCGGCCAACCGCCGGTCGGCAGCGGCCTGGTCGGCGATGTCGTCGCGCATGGCCGACGCGATCTCGCCCGGATGGAGTGAACATACCGTCACGCCCGTCCCGGCCAGCTCGACCGCAAGTTGGGCGAGGAGACGGTCGAGCGCGATCTTGCTGACCGCGTACGCCGTGTTGAACGGGCCGGGTACGTCGCGGGCCGCCGCCGAGCTGATCTGGACGATTCGCCCCCAGCGCCGTTCGATCATGATCGGCAGCACGGTGTGGATCAGTCGGGCGGCACCGAGGAAGTCGATCTCGACGGCATCGGTCCAGGCTGCGAGATCCGTGTCGGCAAAGGGCTTCAGCGGACCGAAGACGGCCGCGGCATTGACCAGCACCAGCCGCTCGCTCCGCCAGTGGCGGGGAACCTCGAGCAGCCCCCGGGATTGATCATGGATCACCGGCTCCGCGCCACCGAGCTCGTCGGCCAGGGCAGCGAGGGCATCCGGCCGTCGGCCGAGCAGGCTGAGCCGGCAGCCTCGCTCGGCCAGTGCGACAGCACAGGCCCGGCCCACGGTGCCGGTGGCACCGCTGATCACCGCCCGGACAGGCGTCCTCGGGCCGGCGCCGCTCACCCCGCCGGCCAGCGATAGACCGCCCGGGCGTTGTCGAGCAGCATCGCCTGCTGCTCGTCGGCCGAGTAGCCCGCGACCAGCGTCTGGAACGCATCGACGTAGTCGCCGTAGGACGCCCAGAGCCGGTCCACCGGCCAGTTCGTGCCGAACAGGCAGCGGTCGGGGCCGAACTGCTCGATGCAGTGCTCGACCCAGGGCCGCAGGCCGTCCACGGTCCAGCCGGCGCGGTTCATGCCGAGCCCGGAGATCTTGCAGTGCACGTTGTCCGCGGTGGCCAGCAGGCTGATCCCGGTCTGCCAGGCGGCGAAGTACTCCGGGTCGGAGGTGTCTCGCGGATAGCCGATGTGCTCCAGCACGACGGTCACCTCGGGATGCCGGCGGGCGAGGTCGCGGGCCTTGCCCATGTCCTGCCAGGCGCAATCGAGATCGAGCATCAGCTGCCGTTCGGCCAGCAGGCCGACGCCGGCGTCGAACGCCGGGTCGGCCAGGAAGTCGCCGGTGCCGAAGTCGCGGATGCCCCTGACCAGCGGGTGCTCGAGGTGGCGGTCGAGCTGGTCGGCGACGTCGGCCGCCGTCAGGTCCTGGGACGCGACGATCACGAACGGCACCGGGCTCGACGCGGCCATCTCGGACAGCCAGGCCGTCTCGACCACCGGGTCCGGGGTGCCGACGGCGGCCTGCACGTGAACCGCGCCGGCCAGCCCGGTGAACCTGGCCTCGGCCCACAGTGCGGTCGAGTCGTAGCGGACCGCCTTGATCGGATCGATGTCGCCCAGGATCGGGTGGACCGCGTCCGGGGCCAGCCAGCCATAGCTCAGCTCCGGGTGCTTCAGGTCCCAGAAGTGAACGTGGGTGTCGATGAAGGCGGGTTGCGATCCATCGATCTCAGTCATCTGGTCTCCTTTCCTGGCGGGGTGATCCGGACCGCTCGTCCGTCCGCCGCACTGGCGTACAGCGCCTCGACGACCTCGACCGACCGGGCGCCGAGCTCACCGGGTGACGGGTTGTCGTCGGTCAGGCCGAGGGCGAGGTCGACCAGCCTGTTCGGCGGCCCGTCGCAGTCGTAGCTCCCGGCGCCCGGTGGCAGATCTGCGCGGCGGGTGCCCTCGGCGGAGGAGTGCCAGGAGACGGTGTCGGTCTGGAAGTCCAGGTCGAGCTGGGCCTCGCTGCCGACGATGTTCACCCGGAGCAGATCCCGCTCGGCGAGATAGCCCGGATGTGCGGATGCGCCGGACAGCGTGCCGATCGCCCCGCCGACGTAGGAGATCGCGGCTGCGTCGTTGATCTCCACCCGGGCGCCGTCGGGTCGGTAGGTCAGCGCATACACCTCGCGGGCGCGCAGCCCCGTCAGATAGAGCCCGATACCGAGCGCGTGGCTCAGCTGCGCCTGGGCGTAGCCGCCGCCGGACAGCGCGGGATCGGTCCAGGTGCCCGGCTCCGGCGCGAAACCGCTCGCGGCCTTGACGTACGCGCCGGCGTCCGTCAGCAGGGTGCGGGTTCCCGAGCACATGGCGATCGCGAGCTGCTCGACCGCGCCGACGCCGGCCCCGAACATGAACGCCGCGGCCGCGGCGACCATCGGCTTGTGGTTGTAGCCGAGGGCGACGACCAGGTGCCGATCCATCGCGGTCGCGGTCTCGACCAGGTCCCAGGCATCGGCCGAGCTGATCGTGAACGGCTTCTCCACCATGACGTGCGCGCCCGCGAGCAGGGCGGCCTTGGCGTGCTCGTAGTGCAGCGCGGCCGGGCTGGAGACCACGACGATGTCCGGCCGCGCGTCGAGCACATCGGTGAAGTCCTCGCTGGCACGGGAGAATCCCCAGTCCTGCTTGATCCGCAGCAGGGCGTCCGCGCCGTGCCGGCAGACGGCGGTGAACTCCACCTCCGGCCGTTTCGCGAGGTTGGGCAGATGGGAGGCGACCGCCCACGACCCGGCCCCGATCACGCCCAGCTTCAGCTTGGCCACCTCGGCTGATGCCTCCTCTCAGCGCCCGACCCCGAACCGATCGACCCGGAACCGCTCGATGAATTCGGGGTCCAGCTCCCAACCCAGCCCCGGCTCCTGCGGCAGCACCAGTCTGCCGTCCTCCAGCGGCTTGCGGTTCGTCACCATCTCCCAGTAGATCGGATCGCGCTGCGGGGTGAACGCCTCGACGTAGGTCCCGTTCGGGACCGAGGAGAGCAGGTGGGCGGAGACCTGGCCCTCCTCGTGGTGACCGAGCTCGACGTCGTAGGTCAGGGCCAGCGCCGCCACCCGCCGCCACTCGGTCGGACCGCCGCCCCACGACGCGTCGAAGTTGCAGACGTCGATCGCGCCGCTGGTGATCATGGACCGCATGCCGACCCGGGAGATCTCGCTCTGCCCGGCGGCGACCCGGACGTTGCCCTTCAGGCGGACATCGCGCAGCCCGGCCAGGTCGGAGTGCCAGCGGGTCGGTTCCTCGAACCAGCGCAGCTCCAGGTCGTCCGGCAGCGAGCGGACGAACTCCAACGCCTCGCGCACGGTGTAGCCCTGATTGGCATCCACCACGAAGACGAAGTCGTCGTCGACGAACGACCGGGCATGCACCAGTCGCGCGACATCCTCCTCGGGCGGCTTGCCGCCGATCTTGAACTTCATCCCGACCATGCCGTGCTCCTCGGCGAAGAAGGCCATGTCGCGGGCGATGTCGGCCTCGCTGGTGCCGTAGTAGCCACCGATCCCGATCATCGGGATCCGATCGCGGTAGCCGCCCCACAACCGCCACAGGGGCTGGCCGAGGATCCGGCCGACGCAGTCCCAGACGGCCGTGTCGACGCAGGCGATGGCCTGCATGGCCAGCCGCCGGTCCCGGAGCTGGTCGAAGGTGACGGGCAGCATCGACTCCCAGATCCGCTCGGTCTGCTGGACGTCGAGACCGGTGACCAGGGGAGCGATCTCGTCGTGGATGATCGCCACGATCTCGTCCTGCTCCTCGTCGGAGTCGGCGTTGTAGGCGGTGCCGAACGCCCCGTCCGACGTCCGGATCGTGGTGATGATCGTGCACCGGTTGCGCATCTTGTAGTAGCTGCCGCGATAGAGGTGCTCCAGCGGGACCCGGATCGGGATGGTCTCGACGGCATCGATGAGACTCACGGAGAACTCCCTGCGCGGTTGCTTGGTAACGTTTCCACGAAAACTACAGGGCAGACGTACGAGGGTCAAGGATCCCTGTCGTGGATGAGATCCGCGGCTTACTCGGCCACAATGAACTCGGTCGGCAGGACCACCTCGCGGGTGGTGCCGTCGTGGATGCTCTCCAGCAGCAGCTCGGCGGCGGTCCGACCCATCTGGGCGGCGTCGCGGTGCACGAAGGACAGCGATGGTGCGAACAGCTCGGGGAACGGCCAGGAGTCGCAGGGCACGAGGTCCACTTCGTCCGGGACCGTCCGACCCAACGCGCGGATCGCCCGCAGCGCACCGTAACCGACCATCAGGCCGCCGGCGATGATCGCCGTCGGCGGATCGTCCGACGTCAGCAGATCGTGCGCGCCGGCAGTGCCGAAGCCGGCGTCGTACGCCTTGGTCCGGAGCAGCCCGGCATCGAATCGGATACCAGCCGAGCGCAGGCCGGCCCGGTAGCCCCGGGTCCGCTCGCGGGAGGCCAACACCTCGCGCGGGCCCGTGATCAGCGCGATCCGGCGGTGACCCTTGCCGGTGAGGTGTTTCACGGCGCGGCGAACGCCGGTGTAGTGGTCGCAGCTCACCACGCTGGCATCGATCTCGGGCACGTGCCGGTCGACCAGCACGACGGGCGCCTTGAACGCCCGCAGCGCCGCCAGCGAGTCGTCGTGGTTCTCGGCGGCAAGGCTGGCGATCAGCCCGTCGACCCGACGTCGGGCGAACAGCCGGATGTGCTCGGCGTCCCGGGCCGGATCGCCGTCGGAGTTCAGCAGGAGCACGGAGTAGCCGACCGGGTGCAGGATCGCCTCCGCGGCCTTGACCATGTCGGAGAACAGCGGGTTGGCGATGTCGCGGACCAGGAAGGCGACCGTCATCGTCGATCCGCGACGCAGGCTCATCGCGGTGAAGTCGGGCTCGTAGTCCAGCTCCGAGACGGCCAGCAGGACCTTCTGCCGCAGCGATTCGCTGACCGCCTGATGACCGGAGAGCACCCGGGACACCGAGCCGAGGCCGACCCCGGCCCGGAGCGCGACCTCACGCATGGTGACCTTGGGCTCGGGGCTCGTCGAACCCGTATTGGCCGGGGGAGCGTCGGTCACCAGCGGTCGCCTCCTCCGTCCGGTCCTGTCGGCTGACCCTAGCCCACTACCCAGCCGTCATGCCTCGATCACGCAGATGTCGTCACCCGTCGACGCCTCGTCGTCCTCGGCGACGAGCAGGCTGACGACGGTCCCGGAGATCGGGCTCGGCAGCTCGACGGTGGCCTTGTCGGTCTCGACGTTGGCGAGTGGCTGTCCCTCCTCGACCCGGTCACCCACGGCGACCAGCCACTCGGCGACGACGATCACGTCGGTCGTCTCGGCCAGCTTCGGCACTTTCACGGTGGTCGGCACGCTGCTCCCCCTCAGGACGCGTAGACGTGGTCGAACATCGCCGACCGCTCGGGTTCCGGACCCTGCTTCGCCGCCTCGACGGCCCGGTCGACGCCGTCGTCGATCTCCCGGCGCATCGCCGCGAGGCCGTCGGCGTCGAGCAGGCCCTGGCTCTGCAGCCGGGCGGCGTAGATGTCGATCGGGTCGCGGGCGAGCCACTCGTCCAGCTCGCCGACCGGTCGGTAGGTCGCCGGGTCGGACCGCGAGTGACCGGAGTAGCGGTAGGTCTTCATCTCCAGCAGGGTCGGCCCACCGCCGGACCGGGCCCGGTCGACCGCGGTCGCCATCGCCGCCGTCACCGCGTCCAGGTCCTGACCGTCGACGACCGATGCCGGCATGGCGTACGAGCTCGCCCGCTCCGCGATGTCCTTGACTGCGGTCGTGCTGGCCAGCGGACTGTACTCGCCGTACAGATTGTTCTCGCAGACGAAGATCACCGGCAGCCGCCAGACGGCCGCGATGTTCAGACCCTCGTGGAAGGCGCCGATGTTGGCCGTGCCGTCGCCGAAGATCGACACCGCCAGATCGTCGCCGCCGCGGAGCTGCGCGGCCCAGCCCACCCCGGCCGCGATCGGGATCCCGGCGCCGATGATCGCCATCGTCGGCATCAGCCCGATCGCCTTGCTGGACAGGTGCATCGAGCCGCCGACCCCGCCGACGCAGCCGATGGTCCGGCCGAGGATCTCGGCCACCACCTGTTCCGGGGCCATCCCGAGCGCCATCGCATGACCGTGCCCGCGATAGGTGCAGCAGACCGCGTCGCTCGGCCGAACACTCGCGGCGATGCCGACGGCGACCGCTTCCTGACCCTGACAGGTGTGGGTCGAGCCCGCCACCAGCCCACTCGCGAACAGGCCCTTGATCAGGTCCTCGGTATGCCGGATCTCGATCATCCGGCGCAGCCGCTGGACCGGGTCGCCGAGTTGCTCCCTGCGGTCCAGCTCCTTCTCGGCGAGTGTCTGGTCAGACACCGGCGGTCTCCTTCCACCAGGGGGTGGGTGTTCGGTCCGAGCTCACCAGGGCGGTGAGCTGTTCGGCGACGTAGTCCGGACCGGGGACGTACGCGGTCTCGAGGTTCTTCGCATACGGCACCGGTACGTCGGGTGCGGTGATCCGAGTGACCGGCGCCCGCAGGCTGCCGAACGCCCGGCTGCCGATCTCGGCGGCGACCAGGGTGCCCCAACCACCGGTATAGGGGTTCGCCTCGACGGTGGCGAGCCGGCCGGTGCGGGTCACCGACTCGAGGACGCCGGCGATATCCCACGGGACCAGCGTGGCCAGGTCGATCACCTCGGCGTCGAGGCCGGCGGACTCCACGGCAGCGAGCGCGGTCTTCACGGTCTGCCCGAGCCCGACGACGGTCAGTTGATCGCCGGTCCGGACGGTCCTGATCCGGCCGATCTCGGGCAGGTGGTCCGGGTCGGTGTCGACCTCCTCACGATCGCCGTACAAGGCGCGAGGTTCGAAGAAGACCACCGGATCGTCGTCGCGGATCGCGGCCCGCAGCAGACCGTAACCGCTGTTCGCGCCGGAGGCCACCACCACCTTCAGACCGGGCGTGCTGGCGAACCAGGTCTCGAGGGTCTGCGAGTGCTGGGCGCCGAAGCCGAGTCCGGGACCCGACGAGGCGCGGACGACCAGCGGCACCGGGTAGTCGCCCCGCGAGAGATAGCGCAGCTTGGCCGCCTCGGTGACGATCTGGTCCATGGCCACGCCGAGGAACTCGGCGAACATGATCTCCGCGACCGGCCGGAACCCGGCGGCGGCGACCCCGACCGCCAGCCCGAGGAAGCCCATCTCGGCGATCGGGGTGTCCCTGACCCGGTCCGGGCCGAACTCGGCCAGCAGTCCCTCCGAGGTCTTGAACACGCCCTCCGCGGCCCCCACATCCTCACCCAGCAGGAGAACCCGCGGGTCGGCTCGCATCTCGTCGGCGATCGCGGCAGCGATCGCCTTGTTCATCCTCATCTTCGCCATCGGCGACTCTCCTCATCTGGTGATGATCATCGGTCGAGTCGGAAGCGGTCGACCACATCGGCCCGGACCTCGATGCCGAGGCCAGGACCGGTCGGCGGCTGCATCCAGCCGCCGACATGGGTGATCGGATTCTCCACCAGCTCGTCCTGCATCGGGTTCGGGATCGGCTTCAGTTCGAACAGCCGGGCCGCCGGACTGGCGAACGAGGCCGCGAGACTGGCCGCGGACACGATCGCACTGGACCAGGCGTGCGCGTTCAACGTCCGCCGGTGCGCGGCCACCCGGGCGGCGATCTGCTGGAAGCCGGTGATCCCGCGCACGCGGCCCGGATCGACCCCGACCACGTCGACGCAGCCGGTGTCCAGCACCTCGTCGTAGCCCCGGGCGTCCCACTCCCGCTCGCCCCAGGCGAGCGCGACGCCGGTCGCGGCACGCAGCCGGGAGTAGCCATCGGGGTCCCACGGACCGAGCGGCTCCTCGAGCCAGCTCAGGCCGTACTCGTCGAAGGCGCGTACCCGGGAGATCGCGGTCGGCGGGTCCCAGTAGACCGCCACCCCGAGGTCGACCATCAGGTCGGCGCCAGGCCCGATCGCCTCGCGCAGCATCCGGACGAACAGCACGTCGCGATCATGGTCGTAGCCCAGCCGTGAGTCGCCCTTCTTGCCGAAGCCGACTTTGACGCCCTGCAGGCCGCCCGCCACCCACGAGCCCATGTCGGACACGAGGTCCTCCAGCGACGGCTTGAACGCGTGGCAGGACGCGATCGCCGGAAGCCGATCGTGGACGGGGCCGCCGAGCAGATCCAGCAGGCTCGCGCCGAGCGTCCTGCCCTTGGCGTCCCAGAGCGCGATGTCGATGGCGGCGATGGCGTTGTACGCGATCCCGCCGCGCCAGCCGTACCACCAGGCGTGGTCCACCAGGGTCTGCCAGATCGCGATCACGTCGCTCACCGGCCGGCCGATCACCAGCGGGGCCAGTCCGTTGATGATCTCCCGAGTAGCTCGCGATGCCTCCGGCCACTGGGTGATCGACTCGCCCCAGCCGACGACTTCGTCGTCGGTGGTGAGCCGGACCAGGCACAGATGTCGGGTCGCGCCGTTGTCGTTCGGCTCCGGGTAGGCGACCGGGATCGCTTCGATGGATCGGACCTTCACGGCGCCCTGACCGATCCGGCCGGTTCGAAGACCGGCAGCGGATCGCCACTCGTCAGAGCATCGGCGAGCCGCTCCAAGCGGGCGCCGGCGTCGATCGGCAGGCAGTCCCACTTCAGGCTCGCCAGCTGGGTGACGTCGGCTCGCCGGCTCGGATGGTCCAGCGGCTCGGTGAGGCTGATCTCGGCGGGGATCTGGTCGGACTCGACCCGGACGCTGGTCCTTCCGGTATCGGGACGCAACTCGATCAGTTCGGTCGGCACGCGGCTCGGGTCGGCGGTCGCGATCGCGGCGGCCACCGCCTCGACCACTCCGGGTGGCGCCGAGCGGGGGGTCGAGACGACGATCGCGGTGATGGGGCCGGCGGCGCGGGTAGCGGCGACGAGCGCGGCCTCGTACGCGATCTGGTTCCAGCCGGACGTCGGGAAGACCCGCAGCGAGCTGTCCTCGAGCGCAGGCTCGATGATCATCAGCCGATCCGGGTCCAGCCCGGTCAGCGGGCCAGTGTGGCGCTCAGCGTCGTGCCGGGTCGCGCCCACCTCGCGGGCAGCGGCCAGCGTGGCGGCGATGCCGGTCCGGACGGCATGGGCGCTATGGAAGCGGCGGGTCCCGCTGTATTCCAGCAGGGCACCGCGCGAGCCGCCGACCACCGACAGGGCGTGCCCGAGGGCGTCCGGCCAGCGCCCCGGCGCGAGGTCCAGCAGGACGGCCGTGGTCGCCGCGGCGCCGACCGTGCCGGCGGTGGCGGTGGAGTGGAACTCGGCCGCGTGGGCGGGCCCGAGGGCCGCGGCCAGTCCGGCGATCGCCGCGTAACCGGTCCGGGCCGCCGCCAGGGCCCGATCACCGCCGGCGCCGAGGACCGGTCCGAGTTCGGTGACGATCGGCCAGACGATCGACCCGGGATGGGTCAGGCTGGCCCAGTGCACGTCGTCGCGGTCCGCCGTACGAGCCGAGAGTGCGGCCTCGGCCGCGTCCTCGACGGGACCGCCGGCCCAGTCCGGTCGAGGCGGTAGCGGCGCAGCGCCGTCGCGGCAGTGCAGGAAGTCGGCGAGCAGCAATGGCGGCCCGGCGTACCTCGACGCTGGACGGCGGAGCCTGCGCCACGGCCCATAGGGCCGCCGCGTAGTCCTCGAGGAGAGTGGGCATGATCGGCGCTCCTCAGTACATCAGGAAGCCGCCGCTGACGTTCAGCGTGGCTCCGGAGACGAAGGAGGCGTGCCGGCTGGCCAGGAACACCGCGACGCCGGCGATCTCCTCGGGCTCGGCGATCCGGCGCAGCGGGGTGTCGGCGGTCATCCGCTCCAGCACGTCGGGAGCGATGTCGTCGAGCAGCATGTGGGTCTTCGCCTGACCGGGCGCGATCGTGTTCACCGTGATCCCGAACGGGCCGTACGTCCGGGCCAGCCCCCGGCTCATCGACACGATCCCGCCCTTGCTGGCGGCGTAGACGACCGAGCCGCCGAACCCGCCGGTCCACCAGCCCTGCGAGGAGAAGGTGACGATCCGGCCCGGCGTCTCGGCGCTCCGCATCGACTCCGCCACCGCTCGGCAGAGGAAGAACGAGGCCTTGAGGTTCGTGTCCAGCTGGGCGTCCCAGTCTTCCTCGGTGATCTCCCGGATGTCGGCCTTGCGCCGCAGCACCGCTGCGCAGTGCACCAGGGCGTGGATCGGGCCGAGCTCGGTCGCGGCTTCGATGAGCTGCTGGTGCGCGTCCAGCCTGCCGAGGTCTGCGCCCAGGGCGAGAGCCGGCTCCACGGCTTGTTCGGCGAGGACCGCGCGAACCCGATCGGCATCGAGGTCGATGGCGACCACCCGCGCTCCGGCCGCGACGAACGCGGCTGCGGTCGCCGAACCGATGCCGCCGCCGGCTCCGGTGACCAGCACGACGCGGTCCTCCAGCCCGGCACCGAGGTCCCAGCTCATCCTCGCCTCCTCTGCCGCGGATCGGTCTCGTTGATCATCTCTCGTGTTCACCGCTTCCCCGCCCGGGGTCAGGGCGCATGTGCTTGGAAACGTTACCAAACCTGACCCGTCCGTCAATCCCGCGGCGCATCGATCCCGACAGACAGTTCTGAGAGCACGGATGCCGTGTGCTGGCCGGCCTCGGGAACCGGGTCCATCCGTGCCTCGATCCCGTCCCAGTCGATCGGCGGCCGGAGCGCGGCGACCTCGCCGGCCGGCGTGTCGACCCGAGCCCAGCGGTCTCGCTCGACCAGTTGCGGGTGGTCGATCACGTCGGCCAGCTCGCGCTGCCGCGCATTGGCGATGCCCGCGGCGTCCAGCCGCCGGAGCAGCTCGGCGCCGTCCAGCGTGCCCAGCACAGCGTCGATCTCGGCGTCCAGCTCGTCGCGATTGGCCACTCGATCGACCTGGGTCAGGAAGGCCTGTCGGTCGGCCAGCTCCGGCCGGACGAGCACCACCTGGCAGAAGGCGTACCACTCACGCTCGTTCTGGATCGACAGCACCACCGCGGTTCCGTCGCCGGCGCGGTACGTCCCGTACGGCGCGATGGCCGCATGGCTGGTGCCGGACCGCCGGGGCGGCGTGCCGCCGTACCGCGTGTAGTAAAGGGGATAGCCCATCCACTCCATCAGCGAGTCGAAGAGATTCACGTGTAGCGTCGCGCCCTCGCCGGTCGTCGCGCGGTGGTAGAGCGCGGCGAGCACGGCGGAGAACGCGTACATCCCGGCCGCGATGTCCGCCGCCGGGATGCCGGCCTTGGCCGGCGCGTCCTCGCTGCCGGTGATCGAGACCAGTCCGGTCTCGGCCTGGACGAGCAGGTCGTACGCCTTCGCGTCGCGCAGCGGACCGGACGTGCCGTAGCCCGAGATCGAGCAGCAGATCAGCTCGGGGTGGTCGGCCCGCAGCCGGTCGGCGCCGAGACCCAGCCGCTCGGCCGCACCGGGCGCGTAGTTCTGGAGGAAGACGTCGGCCCGGCCCACCAGCTCCAGCAGGGCGGCGAGGTCGTCGGGATCCTTGAGATCGAGGGTGACCGACTCCTTCGACCGGTTCAGCCAGACGAAATGGCTGGACATGCCGTGCACGGTCCGGTCGTACCGGCGGGCGAAGTCGCCGCCACCCGGCCGCTCGATCTTGATCACCCGGGCGCCGAGCTCGGCCAGCTGCCGGCTGGCGAACGGCGCCGCCACGGCCTGCTCACACGAGACGACCGTCACCCCGGAGAGCGGAAGATGCATGATCCGTACGATAATGCATGATGAGCACCGTGCCGCGGCTGACCGGCCGGCTCACTCATTCCCGAAAGTGTCGACTTGGTGCGGCGACACGCCGGTGAGTGGTGTCGTAACCCGACAGTTGCGGAGAAGATGACGACGCAGGGAGGTGCCGGGCGGATGCGGGAGATCGATGTCGGCGAGGTCACCGATGCGGTGCAGGAGCTCTGCATCCGGGCCAATCACGAGATCCGCGACGACCACCTGGCGGCACTACGCCGGGGTCGGGCGGCCGAGCAGTCACCGATCGGCTGCCAGGTGCTGGACGACCTCCTGCGGAACGCCGAAGTCGCCAGGACCGAGCGGATCGCGTTCTGTCAGGACACCGGGTACGCCGTCGTCTACCTGACCGTCGGCCAGGACGTCCACTTCGTTGGCGGGGACCTGACCGAGGCGGTGAACCGAGGCGTGGCCGAGGGCTACCGGGACGGCTATCTGCGGGCCTCGCTGGTCCGCACCCCGGTGGACCGGGTGAACACCGGCGACAACACCCCGGCCATGATCGACATCCGGTTGGTGCCGGGGGATGGGCTTGCGCTGACCGTGCTGATCAAGGGCGCGGGCTGCGACAACATGAGCGCGCTGCGGATGCTCACTCCCGCCCAGGGCACGCCGGCCATGATCGACTTCGTGGTGCAGACGATCGAGCAGGCCGGGCCGAGCGCCAGCCCGCCGGTGACCATCGGGATCGGGCTGGGCGGCACATTCGATCGCGCCGCGGCGATGGCCAAGCGGGCACTGACCCGCCGCTCCGGCGACCCGAGTCCCGATCCGGAGATCGCCGCGCTGGAGCGGCAGGTGCTCGACGCGGTCAACGCGACCGGGATCGGGCCGGCCGGATTCGGCGGCACGGTCACCGCGCTCGCCGTCCACATCGAGACGATGGCCACCCATATCGCGGCATTCCCGGTCGCGATCAATCTGGACTGCCACTCCCACCGGGTCGCGGAGGTGGTGCTGTGAGCACCCCCGCAACTGGCGGACCCGAACCGCGCCGGCTTCGGACGCCGTTCGACCTCGCCGAGCTCTCGGGCCTGCGCTCCGGCGATCCGGTGCTGATCTCCGGCACGGTGCTGACCGCGCGGGACGCCGCTCACGAACGCTTCGCCCGGGCGATCGCCGCCGGCCGGTCGCTACCGGTGGAGATCGCGGGACAGACGATCTACTTCGTCGGTCCGACCCCGGCACGTCCCGGCCACGTGATCGGCTCCGCCGGGCCTACCACGGCGTCCCGGATGGATCCGTACTCGCCGTTGCTGATCGAACGCGGCCTGCGAGCCATGATCGGCAAGGGCCGTCGCTCGGCCACGGTCCGGGCCAGCATGATCGAGCACGGCTGCGTCTATTTCGGCGCCGTCGAGGGGACCGCGGCGCTGCTTTCCTCGTGCATCGTCGCGGCCGAGCTGATCGCGTACGAGGATCTCGGCACCGAGGCCGTGCGCCGGTTGGAGGTCGTCGACTTCCCCGCGTACGTCGTCAACGACCTGCACGGCGGCGACCTGTACGACGAGGGCCGGGCCCGCTGGCGTACCGGCTGAGCCCACGGCCCGGCCCGTTCCACTGAGCGCAACCGCGGGCCACTCAGCGCACCGGCGCCGATGTGCCGGGTGACCTGCTGATGCGCCACGTGGCTCTCGCGGGCCGAGGAGATCCGCGATGAGCTTGTCGAATCACTCCCTCAGTCCATCTCGAACGGGTCGTCGGCGGGCGCGCCGAGGGCGGCGGCCAGGGCGGCCATCCCGGCGGCGAGGTGGTGCTCGAAGGCGGCCACCAGCCGATCCGGATCGCCGGATAACGCGGCGGCCAGGATCGCCCGGTGCTCAGCCTGGGAGGCGACGGCCCGGCGCTCGTCGGCGAGCATCACGTCCCACGGGAAGGTCGCCCAGAGCTGGTCGATCCGCTCGGCCAGCCCGGGCACCCCGCAGCGCTCGTAGAAATAGAAGTGGAACGCGTGGTTCGCGGCCTGGGGTTCGGCCGAGTCCGCACCGGACTCGGCGTCCTCGAGCAGCCGACCGAGCACGCCGAGGTCATGGCGCGACAGCCGGCTGGCCGCGCGCCTGACGGCAAATGTCTCGGCGAGCCGGCGGACGACGTACCCGGCCCGGATGGCGTCGACGTCGATCAGCTCCGCGACCCGAACGCCACGGTGCGGCTCGGCGACCAGCAGCCGCTCCGACTCGAGCACCCGTAGTGCCTCCCGGACCGGGGTGATGCTCACCCCGAAGTCGGCGGCCAGCTCGTCCTGCCGCAGCCGGGTCCCGCGCGGGTAGCGTCCCGACAGCACCCGGCGGCGGATCTCCTGCGCGATCGCGTCGCTCTTCGTGCTGCCCGCCACGGTCCCTCATTATCGCGGCCGCGGTCCGCCGACGGCTTCAGGGCGCGTCGCCGGGGGAGACCACTACCACCCAGTCCTCCATGCTCGGCACGGCCGAGCGCCGGGTCCCGTGCCGCAACGGCAGCCGGCCGTCGGCTCCGACCTCGGCCTCGAAGCCGATCTCTGCGTCGTCATGTCGCGGGTTCCAGTACGCCACCCGCCACCGTCCCGGAGACAGGCCGACGAACGAGACATCGCGAAGTGCCTGGCTGATCCCGCGATCCGCCGGCAGCAGACTGACCGCGGGGAAGTACGCCACCAGCTCGGGCCCCAGCCAGGCCGCGTACGGCAGCACCCGACAGTCCGCCGACGCGGCCACCGACAGCGCGTCCTGGGCCGGCACCGACGCCGCCCAGTCCCGCGCCCGCAGGAAGTCGGCAGCCCGGCCGAGCTGCGCGGAGCCCGGTAGCGCCGCGGCCGCCGACCACGACGCGTCGCCCCACATGATCCCGGGACCGCGATCCTCCGCTCGGCGGAACGCCCAGAGCCCTTGCGCGCCGTAGCTGTGGCCGGCCGCGCCGGACAGCAGATGGCTGAAGAAGAGGAAGCGTTGCAGGGTCGCCGACGAGCCGGCCGCGATGCCCTCGTAGCAGACCTCGCTGTTGATCACCGGCAGCCCGTGGTCCGCCGTCAGCTCGCGGTCGAGCGCACGGAGCGAGTCACCGATCGAGGAGCGATCGGCATGCCCGGTCTGCAGCCAGATCAGATCGAGGTCGTCGGCGCTGCCGATCGCGTCGACGCTGCTGAACTGGGCGAACGCCGGGCACGGGTGAACTGTCCGGACGTTGCGGTAGCCGTCCATCCGGGCCACCTCCGCAGCGATCTCCCGCCAGCCGGAGTTCAGCGCGGCCACCACCTCGGACAGGCCCGGCTCGTCGAGCTGGGCATAGTGCGGCAGGCCGGCCTCGCCGGCCACGCACCAGACCAGCGGAAAGGCCGACCAGCGCGCGATCACCTCCCGCCAGTGCCGGAGCACCCGATCGCGCCCCATGTCGAGCAGGTAGTAGCTCCAGGCCCCGACCACGGCCGGCGTCAGTCCAGCCTCGACGATCGCCGAGAGCCGGCCGTCGGCCGCGTCCCACCACCGTGGTTCGATCTCGCCGAAGTCCGGCGTCCACGGCCAGAGCCCGGTCAGCTCGCCGAGGTCCTCGTACGGCTCCACCTCCGGCAACAGACCGGCCACCAGCTGAACCACCGTGAAGCCCTGCTCCCGCCGCAGCCGCGCCAGCTCGGCGAGCTCGGACTCGCCGACCCGGTCGCACAACGCGAACCACCAGGTGTCGGCGAGCCAGAGGAACGGGTCGCCGTTCTCGTCCGTGAGCCGGCGACCGGTGCGGTGGAGCAGCGGCGCGGACGACGGCTGATCGGCGGTGATCTGCCACTCCGCGAGCGGCTCCTCCGTCCGCTCGGCGTCCAATGACCGGATGCGGTACTCGCCGGCCAGGAGACTGCGGACCCGCACCCGGCTGCGACCGTCGGCGCCGACGAAGGTCGGCAGCACACGCACGCCCTCAGGGTCGACCACCTGGACCCACTCCGCCGCAGGTTCGGCCAACGACGAATTCACAGACACCCGACGGCAGACCCATTCCGAGCTCCCTCCGCTCCGGTACGGTTGGAAACGTTACCAATCGAGGAGGCTGATGATGACTGGACCCGATGAAGGGCAACCGGACGCGACGCGACTCCTCACTCCCGCGCCGATGACCCCCGCGCCGATGACCCCCGCGCTGATGAGCACGGGGATGATCGACGGCCGGGCACGCATCCTCCGCGCCGGCCGGCCGATCGTCCTGCGCACAGCGACGGAGCACTACGGCGCGCTGCTGAACGCGGCCTTCGACTACCGGCCGTACCTCGACATGCTGGCCGGCTCCGGGGCGAATCTGACCCGCACCTTCGTGCTGTTCCGCGAGCTGCAGAGCGCGGTCAATCCGTACTCGACCTGCAAGCCGGAGTCCATCGACTACCTGGCACCGTACGTCCGGGTGGACGCCGGTCGCGAGGACCCGACCGCGCTGGACGGCCAGCCGCTGTTCGATCTCGATCAGTGGGAGCCGCGGTTCTTCGACCGGCTACACGACTTCGTCGGACGCGCCGAGGCGCTGGGCGTCGTCGTCGAGCTGACCATCTTCAGCAACACCTATGCCGATCCGGTCTGGGAGCTGAACCCGCTGCACCACGCCAACAACGTCAATCAGCTCAGCCCGATCCACTGGACCGAGCACCTCACGACCCGCTACCCGGACCGGCTGGCGCGCCAGTTCGCCCTGGTCGACAAGATCGTCGCCGAGTGCCGTGATCATCCGAACGTGATCTTCGAGCCGTGCAACGAGCCCGGCGCGGGTGCGCGGGTCGATCCGCCGGTCACCGCGACCTCGCAGCCGGAGGTGAACGACTGGCTGGACCGGCTGATCGCCCGGATCCGGTCGGTCGACGACGGCCGGCACCTGATCGCCGGTCAGGAGGCCTTCCGCTACGAGCCGTGGGATCAGCCGCTGGACCGCTCGATGACGGCGATGGACTACGACATCGTCGACGTGCACCCGCTGCCCGGCACCACCCTCGGCGGGCGGACGTACGAGCTCGGGCGATTCATGTCCGGCGATCTGGCGCTGGCGGAGATCCGCGACTTCTGCGCCGCCGCTGCGAGCTGCCCGAAGCCGATGAACCTGGACGAGGACAACACCGCGAGCCAGTTCACCGAGTCCTTCGGCTGGACCATCCACCGCAAGCGGGCCTGGGTTGCGGTGCTCTCGGGCTGCCACTACGACCTGATCGACTTCACCATCCGGCCCGGGCTGCCGATCGGATCGCCCGCCGCCACGGCCGGCCTCCGGGCGTGGACGCGCTTCCTCGGCGAGGCGTGCAGCCGCTGGGACCTGGCCGGCGCCGTCGCGACGCGAGACGTCTCGCTGGTGGACGGTGACGTGGTGTGCATCGCAGCGGGTCTCGACCCGGAACGGCGGGCGGTCCGGCTGGTCTACCTGGCGGATCCCACCGAGGGAACTCGCGCCCACCCGGCGTCGGGCCCGGTCCGTTGCCGGCTCGACCTGCCGGCGGACGATGGGCAGCTGCGCGCGTACGCTCCCGTCGACGGCCGCGAGCTGCCGCCGCCGCGGCGGAACCCGGACGGCACGGTCGAGATCGAACTCGTCGACGACCTCCTCCTGGAAGTCCGCCGGTGACGCATCCACGGCCGAATCGCAGGGGACCACCGCCGGAGACGCTCGACCTCGGAATTTCTCAGGTAAAACTGGTCGACAGGTCTCGAATCGTTACACACTGCGCAATAGCCTGATCTGAATCATGCGATTCGCTCGGCCAACGAAGGATCACGATTTCGTCGAGATGCCTTGACGATGTCTGAGTAGACGCTTACGGTTGCGCTGTGTGAATCGTTACAAAACTTCACGCTCCACCTTTACGAGGAGGTAAAGAGTGCTCTCAGCACGCACCCGCCGGTTCGCCCGGCCGCTCGCGGCGGCGGCCGCGCTCGTCGTCGTGGTCGCCGGCTGCTCGGTCGGGCTCGATCGGCGGCAACAGCAGCAGCGGCGGCTCGGCCGGAACGACCGAGATCTCGTTCCTGTATCAGAACGACTCGGCCACCCAGACGCTGGGCAAGGCCCTGATCGACGGGTTCGAGAAGGAGAACCCGGACATCAAGGTGACCTCGGAGACCCAGCCGGGCGGCGTCGACGGTGACAACCTCACCAAGACCAAGCTGTCCACCGGCGAGATGTCCGACGTCTTCCTCTACAACCCGGGCTCGCTGTTCCAGGCCCTCAACCCCGACACCAATCTGCAGCCGCTCACCGACCAGCCGTGGGTCAGCCAGATGACGCCGCAGATGAAGGCCGTGGTCAGCACGACCAAGGGCACCTACGGAGCCCCGATCGGGACCACCTCGTCCGGCGGCGTGCTCTACAACAAGAAGGTGTACGCCGATCTCGGCCTGAAGGTGCCCACCTCGTGGGCGGAGTTCCGGTCGAACAACGAGAAGATCAAGGCGGCCGGCAAGGTCACCCCGATCTACCAGAGCTACGCCTCCGCCTTCACCTGGACGGCCCAGCTGTTCGTGCTCGGTGACTTCGCCAACGTCGCGGCGCAGGATCCCAACTTCGCCGCGAACTACACCGCCGGCAAGGCGAAGTACGTCGACCAGCCGGCGCTGCAGGGCTTCGTCAACCAGCAGCAGGCCCACGACGACGGCTTCTTCAACAAGGACTACGCCTCGGCGACGTTCGACAGTGCGTTGAAGGCGATCGCCAACGGCACCGCGGCGCACTACCCGATGCTGACCGGTGCCCTCTCGACGATCGTCGCAGAACTACCCGGACAAGATCAACGACGTCGGCTACTTCGCGCTGCCGGCCCAGGACGCGGCGAACACCAGGGCGACCATCTGGCTGCCCAACGCCCTCTACATCCCGAAGACGACCACGGGCGCCAAGCTGGACGCGGCCAAGAAGTTCCTGGCCTGGGTCAACTCCAGCTCGGGCTGCGCGGTCCAGAACAAGGTCGGCCTCGGTCGCCGGCCCGTACGCGATCAGCTCCTGCTCGCTGCCCGACTCGGTGCCGCAGGCCGTGAAGGATCTGGGCGTCTATCTGAAGGACGGCAAGTCGGGTCCGGCCCTGGAGTTCATCTCTCCGATCAAGGGCCCGAACCTGTCGCAGATCACCGTCGAGGTCGGCTCCGGCATCAAGACCGCCCAGCAGGGCGCCGCGGCCTACGACGACGACGTGAAGAAGCAGGCCCAGCAACTCGGACTGCCCGGCTGGTAGTCAGCTGACGGGGACGGCCGCTAGTTCAGGGCCGTCCCGGTCTGTTTCCCGCCCCCGTTGTACTGACGTCAGTCGATTCTCGGAGGGAGTGCCGCATGGCCTCGACCACCACAAGCCAACCGGCCGTCCAGACCGCAGACCGGGTGAAGACCCGGAAGCCGATGAAGAGCCCGTATCCGCTCTGGTTCTATCTGCCGGCGGGCATCTTGTTCCTGATCTTGTTCGCCGTGCCGACGTTCTCCTCGTTCTACTTCAGCTTGACCCGCTGGACGCTGTTCGACGTCCACTTCATCGGTCTGGACAACTTCAAGCAGTTCTTCAGCGAGGACGGCCTCTCGTCCAGCTTCGTCCACACCCTGATCTACGCGTTCGTCACCTGTCTGGCCAAGGTCGTCCTCGGGATCGCGCTGGCCGTGCTGTTGACGGCGCCGATCATCGGCCGCGGCTATCTGCGCGCCGTCGTCTTCTTCCCGGTCCTGGTCTCCGCGATCGGCGTCGGTTTCACCTTCCAGATCCTGCTCGATCCCTTCCACGGGCCGGTGAACGCCACGCTGGCCAAGATCGGCATCGCCGGGCCCGGCTGGCTGACGAACCCGGATCTCGTCCTCTACAGCATCGCCGGCATCGACGTCTGGAAGGGCGTCGGCATCGCCACGCTGATCTTCATCGCCGGCATCGTCGCGATCCCGTCGGAGTACTACGAGGCGGCCAAGGTCGACGGCGCCAGCGCCTGGCAGATCTTCCGGGGGATCACCCTCCCGCTGCTCCGGCCGGCCACCGCGACGGTGATCCTGCTCGCGCTGATCGGCGGACTGCGGTCCTTCGACATCATCTGGGCGACCACCGGCGGCGGTCCGGGCTTCAGCAGCGACGTCATCGCCTCGGTGATCTACAAGCAGTACCAGGCCGGCTTCTACGGCCTGTCGACCGCGGGCAACGTCGTGCTCTTCCTCGTCGTCACGGCGATCGTCGTGCCGCTGAACTGGTGGCTGACCCGGCGGGAGGTGGCGCAGTGAGGCGGCAACGGACCCGGGCGTGGATCCTCGGCCTGGTAGCGATCGCCGTCTCGATCGTCGTCTTCATCATCCCGTTCATCTTCATCTTGCTTCACCGCGTCGAAGACTTCGGCCGAGGCGGCGGACTTCAGGCTGGCACCACCTACCCAGTGGATGCTCTGGCAGAACATCCATGCCGTGCTCACCGGCTACGACTACGTCGTGGTCCGGGCGTTCATCAACAGCACCACGCTGACCGTTGTCAGCGTGGCCATCATGGTGGTGTTCGCCGCGATGACCGGGTACGTCCTGCAGCGCCGCCGGTCCCGGGTCAACGCCGTCGTCAACTTCTTCGTGCTGGCGGGGCTGATCGTGCCGCCGGCGGTCGTTCCCACCGTCTGGGTGCTGCAGCGGCTCGGGCTCTACAAGTCGATGCCGGGCATGATCTTGATCGAGGTGACCTTCGGGCTGGCCTTCTGCATCCTGCTCTTCCGGGCCTTCGTGGCGACCATTCCCAAGGAGCTCGACGAGGCGGCGACGGTGGACGGTGCCGGTCCCATCCGGCTCTTCTTCAGCGGTGATCATGCCGCTGCTTCGACCGGTGATGATCACGGTGATCGTGGTTCAGGCGGTGGCGGTCTTCAACGACTTCCAGGGCCCGCTGTACTTCCTGCCCGGCAACGACGGCGTCACCGTCCAGCTCACGTTGTTCAACTTCCAGAGTCAGACCCTGAACCAGTGGAATCTGCTGTTCACCGATATCTTGCTGATCACCATCCCGCCGCTGATCATGTACGTCATCTTCAACCGACAGATCGTGGCCGGGATGACCAGCGGGGCCGTCAAGGGGTGAGGCCGGATGCGGACCAGCTCACCAGAACTCGGGCGGGATCGTGTGGTGCAACCAGGCCAGCTCGTTGTCGGCGATGAACGTGGAGAGGGACTCGTCGATCTCGAGCGGCGACCCGCCGAGCGCGTCGCACACTCCGATCACCGCATCGGCAGTGGCCGGGGTCGGCTCGGCCAGCAGCGCGTGCCAGGCAGACAGGAAGTCGGTCGGCAGATGGTCGATCGCGGCCAGGTCGCCGGTCAGATACTTCTGACCGCGGAACAGCCGGCGGCGGCTGGCGAGCGCCGCCCGGCCGGCCGCGAGCGCCGTGTGCACGCTCGCGTGCTGCAGCAGGAAGCTGTCTCCTCGCTCGTACGCCTGGGGCAGGAAATAGCCGCCGTACAACGCGACCTGCGACCGGTACGCGTGCACCCGGCGCTCCCAGACGTCCTCCGGCGGCCGGGTGATCGCCGCGACCGTCGGAGCCAGGCCGCCGATCCGGTCCAGCGCTCACCCGAGCGCCGAGAAAGGACGCGCGGGTCGGATCGTCCGCTCGTTCGACGGCCGCGGTGAGATAGCCGGGACTGGTCAGCTTGACGTCGACGTACCCATGGTCGTAGGTCACTCCGTCGTGGCTGACGTACGCGATCCGGCCTGTCCGGCCGGCTGCGGCGTACGCCTCATCGGTGACCACCAGGTAGACGTCCACGTCGGAGTCGGGGCGTTCGTCGCCCCGCGCGACCGAGCCGACCACCACCACCCCGAGCACCTCGGCCCGCGCCGACTCCGACTCGGTGAAGCGCTCGACGGTCTCCTCGTGATGTCGCACGGCGCGCCATGTTAGTGGTGTGTCTGTCAGGTGGCCAGGCACACCACTAGGCAATCCGCGCCCATCGTGCAGCACAACATCCCAACCCGGAAGGAAAAGATGTCCCAGCCAGTCTGGTCCGCCAGCATGATCACCCCCCTGCAGGACCTCGATGCTCCACTGTTCCGAACCGAGATCACGATCGATCGGGACCACGGCGACGTGGTCTCGGCGCGCTGGCTGGTGAGCGCGCAGGGGGTCTTCCAGGCCTACCTCGGCGGCTCCCCGGTCGACGACGACGTGCTGAGCCCGGGCTGGTCGAGCTATGAGTGGCGGGTCCGCTATCGGGACTACGACGTCACGGATGCGGTCGCCGCCGCCGACGGGCCCGTGGTGCTCGGGGTGGCGGTCGGCAACGGCTGGTACCGCGGCCGGCTGACCTGGAAGGGCATCCGCAACATCTACGCCGAGCGCGCCGGAGTGATCGCCCAGCTCGAGATCACCTTCGCCGACGGGCACCTCCAGACAGCGGTCACCGACCAGACCTGGGCCGCCGGCCCGTCGGCCGTGGTGGCCGACGACATCTACGACGGCGAGACGATCGACGCTCGGCTCGTCTCGGACGATTGGCTGCAGCCGGGCTTCGGCGGTGTCGACGGGTGGGGCGGGGTCGACGTCGTCGACTTCGACATCGCCAAGCTCGCGCCGTACGTCGGACCGCCGGTCGTGCGGCACGAACAGATCGCGCCGGCCGAGATCTGGACCTCACCGGCCGGTCACACACTGATCGACTACGGGCAGAATCTCGTTGGCTGGCTGCGATTCAGTGTGCAGGGCGACGCCGGGAGCGAGATCACCATCAAGCACGCGGAGGTGCTCGAGGACAGCGAGCTCGGCACCCGGCCGCTGCGCTCGGCGAAGGCGACGGACCGGCTGATCCTGAGCGGCGGCTTCGACGAGTTCGAGCCCACGTTCACCTTCCACGGCTTCCGGTACGTCCAGATCGAGGGCTGGCCAGGCGGCGTCGACGCGCTCCGGCGGAACCCGCCGATGGCGATCGTGGTCTCCTCCGACCTGCACCGGATCGGCGAGTTCGCCTGCAGCGACGACGATCTCAACCAGCTGCATCGCAACGTCGTCTGGGGACAGCGCGGCAACTTCGTGGATGTCCCGACCGACTGCCCGCAGCGCGACGAGCGACTCGGCTGGACAGGCGACCTGGCCGCGTTCGCGCCGACCGCGGCCTTCCTGTTCGACGTGAACGGATTCCTGAAGGACTGGTTGGTCGACCTGGACCTGGAGCAGGCCCATGCCGAGGGTCTGGTCCCGTTCGTCGTTCCCGACGTGCTGAAGTACGCGCCGCACGAGGGTGACTGGCCGAAGCCGGACACTGCGGCGGTGTGGAGCGACGCCGCGGTCTGGGTGCCGTGGGCGCTCTGGCAGGCGTATGGCGACCGTGACGGGCTGGCGACCGCGTACCCGGCCATGGTGGCCCACGTCCGACGGGAGGCGAGCCTGACCAGCGACACCGGCCTGTGGGACACCGGATTCCAGTTCGGCGACTGGCTGGACCCGGCGGCCCCGCCGGACCGGCCTGGCGATGCCCTCGCGGACAAGGGTGTGGTGGCCACGGCCTGCCTGTATCGCAGCGCCACGATGCTCGCCGGTTTCGCCGAGATCCTCGGCCACGCCGATGACGCCGCGGAGTTCGCCGACCTCGCCGCGCGGACGAAGGCGGCGTTCGACCAGCACTACGTGAGCTCGGACGGCCGGGTGCACAGCGACTGCCCGACCGTGTATGCCCTGGCGATCCACTTCGGGCTGCTGGACGAGCCGCAGCTGTCCGCGGCGGGGGAGCGGCTGGTCGAGCTGGTCCGGGAGAACGGCTACCGGATCGCGACCGGGTTCGCCGGCACGCCCTACATCAGCGACGCGCTGACCCGGACCGGCCACCTCGACGTCGCCTATCAGATCCTGCTGGAGCGGGAGTGCCCGTCGTGGCTCTATCCGGTGACCATGGGGGCGACGACCATCTGGGAGCGGTGGGACTCGATGCTGCCGGACGGGTCGATCAACCCCGGCGAGATGACGAGCTTCAACCACTACGCGCTCGGCGCGGTCGCGGACTGGATGCATCGGGTCGTCGGTGGTCTCAGTCCGGCGGAGCCGGGCTACCGGCGGGTCCGGATCGCCCCGCAGCCGGGCGGCGGACTCACGTGGGCGGCGACCTCGCTCGAGACGCCGCACGGCACCGTCGCGGTGCGCTGGGAGACCTCGGAGGAGGGCCTGCGGGTGGACGTCGAGCTGCCGGAAGGGGTCGAGGGCGACCTGGTGCTGCCGGGCGTCGACCCCGTGGTGCTCGGCTCAGGGCGCCATACCAGGACGCTCGAGTCGGTCGTTTGAAATGTTTCTGCCTGATCTCCAGAAGCTCATCGATTCACGCCTGAAATACGTGGTTTTTTGACTTGTGAAACCTTTCAATTCATGGTTATAGTAGGCGACACGAACCCCGTCGGGTCGCCGGGCTGGTCCAGGCCAGCAGATCGGAGAAAGTGAGGATCGCGTGATGGGACTCAACGACAGCGTCCTGAACCAGCTGGCCGACCAGGTGATCGAGCTGCCCTCCTGGGCGTTCGGCAACTCCGGCACCCGGTTCAAGGTCTTCGCCACGGCCGGCACCCCGCGGACCGTCCAGGAGAAGCTCGCCGACGCGGCCAAGGTGAACGAGCTGACCGCGCTCGCTCCGAAGGTCGCGCTGCACATCCCGTGGGACAAGGTCGACGACTACGCCGCTCTGGGGCGCTATGCCGAAGATCTCGGGGTCACGCTGGGCACGATCAACTCCAACACCTTCCAGGACGACAGCTACAAGTTCGGCTCGCTCACGCACACCGATGCGGCGGTCCGGCAGAAGGCGATCGACCACCACTTCGAGTGCATCGAGATCATGGACCAGACCGGTTCGCAAGACCTCAAGATCTGGCTGGCGGACGGGACGAACTACCCGGGACAGGGCGACATCCGAGGCCGACAGGATCGGCTCGCCGACAGCCTCGCGCGGATCTACGACCGGATCGGGCCGGATCAGCGACTGGTGCTGGAGTACAAGTTCTTCGAGCCGGCGTTCTACCACACCGACGTCCCGGACTGGGGCACGTCGTACGCGCAGGTCGCCGCGCTCGGCGAGCGGGCGATGGTCTGCCTGGACACCGGCCACCACGCCCCCGGCACGAACATCGAGTTCATCGTCGCCCAGCTGCTCCGGCTCGGGAAGCTCGGCTCGTTCGACTTCAACTCTCGGTTCTACGCCGACGACGACCTGATCGTCGGGGCCGCGGATCCGTTCCAGCTGTTCCGGATCATCTACGAGGTGGTTCGCGGCGGCGGCTACGGCAAGGACTCCGGCGTCGCCTTCATGCTCGACCAGTGCCACAACGTCGAGGACAAGATCCCGGGTCAGATCCGTTCTGTGCTGAACGTGCAGGAGATGACGGCGCGGGCGTTGTCGGTCGACACGGAGGCACTCGCCGGCGCGCAGCAGGCCGGTGACGTGCTCGGGGCGAACGCGATCTTCATGGATGCGTTCTACACCGACGTACGTCCGGATCTGGCGACCTGGCGTGAAGGGCGCGGGCTGCCGGCAGACCCGATGCAGGCATACGCGGAGTCGGGCTACCAGAAGACGATCGAAACAGAGCGCGTTGGAGGCACCCAAGCCGGTTGGGGGGCGTAACTCCTCTCCGGTCGGGATCTCATGAGATGCCGCTCGGCTACCATCCGCCCTCGCAAGCTCGGGCTCCCGCCAGGCCCGCCACGCCTTCGCGGCATCTCATGAGACCCCGAACTCGTGCCGCTGCCGCGATCTAGAAGTCAACCAAGCGTGCCCTGAGCTTGTCGAATGGCACTCCCACCGAGCCCGCAACCACCATCCGAAGACGACCGGAAGCCCGAGGAAGAGAAAAGACCCATGACGAACCAGGCAGTGAGCGAGCTGATCGAGCGGAGCAACCGGCTCGGGTCGGATCCGAAGAACACGAACTATGCGGGCGGGAACACGTCGGCGAAGGGGACCGAGACCGATCCGGTCACCGGCGAGCCGGTGGAACTCGTGTGGGTGAAGGGATCCGGGGGCGACCTGGGCACGCTGACCGCGGAGGGACTGGCGGCGCTGCGGCTGGACCGGATGCGGGCGCTGGTCGGTGTCTATCCCGGGCGTGGACCGGGAGGACGAGATGGTCGCCGCGTTCGACTTCTGCCTGCATGGCAAGGGCGGCGCGGCGCCGAGCATCGACACCGCGATGCACGGACTGGTGGACGCCGCGCATGTCGACCATCTGCACCCCGACTCCGGGATCGCCATCGCGACCTCTGCGGACGGCGAGCAGCTGACCAAGGAGATCTTCGGCGACAAGGTGGTCTGGGTGCCGTGGCGGCGGCCGGGATTCCAGCTGGGGTTGGACATCGCCAAGATCAAGTCGGAGAACCCACAGGCGATCGGCTGCATTCTCGGGGGCCACGGGATCACTGCGTGGGGCGACACCAGCGAGGACTCCGAGCGGAACTCGTTGTGGATCATCGACACGGCAGCGGCATACCTGGCCGAGCACAGCAAGGCGGAACCGTTCGGGCCGGCCCTGGACGGCTACGTCGCCTTGCCCGAGGTCGAACGGCATGCCAAGGCGGCCGCCCTGGCCGCGACGCTGCGGTCCATCGCGTCGGCGGACAAGCCGATGGTCGGTCACTTCAACGACGACCCGCGGGTGCTGGAGTTCCTGGCCGCGAGCGAGCATCCGCGGCTGGCCGCCCTCGGCACGTCCTGCCCCGACCATTTCCTGCGGACCAAGGTGAAACCGCTGGTGCTGGACCTGCCCGCGGAGACGAGCATCGAGGACAGCATCGCCCGGTTGAAGGAGCTGCATGAGGCCTATCGTGCGGACTACCAGGGCTACTACGACCGGAACGCCACCGCCGGACACGCCCGGCCATCCGGGGTGCGGATCCGGCGATCATCCTGATCCCGGGCGTCGGGATGTTCTCCTACGGCAAGGACAAGCAGACCGCCCGGGTTGCCGGTGAGTTCTATCTGAACGCGATCAACGTGATGCGCGGCGCGGAGGGCGTGTCGACGTACGCCCCGATCGACGAGAGCGAGAAGTTCCGGATCGAGTACTGGGCGCTGGAGGAGGCGAAGCTGGCGCGGATGCCGAAGCCGAAGCCGCTGGCCACCCGGATCGCGCTGGTCACCGGCGCGGCATCGGGAATCGGCAAGGCCATCGCCACCCGACTGGCAGCCGAAGGCGCCTGTGTGGTGATCGCCGACCTCGATGCGGAGAAGGCGCAGGCCGCAGCGAGTGAGCTCGGTTCGAGTGACGTCGCGATCGGGATCGCAGCGAACGTGACGGACGAGGACGCCGTGCAGGCCGCCGTCGATGCGACGGTGCTCGCCTTCGGCGGCCTGGACATCGTGATCAACAACGCCGGACTCTCGCTGTCCAAGGCGTTGCTGGACACCACCGTCGCCGACTGGGACCTGCAGCACAACGTGATGGCCAAGGGTTCCTTCCTGGTCTCGCGGGCTGCGGCGAAGGTGTTGATCGAGCAGGGTCTGGGCGGCGACGTCGTCTACATCTCCTCCAAGAACTCGATCTTCGCGGGGCCGAACAACATCGCCTACTCCGCGACCAAGGCCGACCAGGCCCACCAGGTGCGGCTGCTCGCAGCCGAGCTCGGCGAGTACGGCGTCAAGGTCAACGGCATCAACCCCGACGGCGTGGTCCGCGGTTCCGGGATCTTCGCCGGCGGCTGGGGTGCGAAGCGGGCGGCCGTCTACGGCGTGGACGAGGAGGATCTCGGCAAGTACTACGCCCAGCGCACCCTGCTCAAGCGGGAGGTGCTGCCCGAGCACGTGGCGAACGCGGTGTTCGTGCTCTGCTCGGCCGATCTGTCGCACACCACCGGCCTGCACATCCCGGTCGACGCCGGCGTCGCGGCGGCGTTCCTCCGGTGAAGAGGGTCGGCTCGTGACCGGACTGTCGGCGCGGGGAGCGAACGAGCGCGAGTACGTGTTCGCGGCGATCGACATCGGCGCGTCCAGCGGCCGGGTGGTCGCCGGGATCGTCGACGGGCAAGGGATCCGGACCGAGGTGGTCCACCGCTTCCCGAACGGCGTGCAGCAGCGCGGCGGACACCTTCGCTGGAATCTGACCGGTCTGTTCGCCGAGGTCGAGTGGGGACTGCAGGCCTTGGCGTCGCTGCATCCGAGCGTCGTCAGTATCGGGATCGACACCTGGGCGGTGGACTACGCGCTGCTCGACGCCGATGGCGAGCTGATCGCCGAGCCGGTGGCCTATCGCGATTCCCGAACCGACGCTGTGATCGCCGAGGTCGACGCGAGGCTCAGTCGGCAACGGCAGTATGAGATCAGCGGGCTGCAGTTCCTGCCGTTCAACACGCTGTACCAGCTGGCGGCCGAACAGCGCGAAGATCACTGGGGGCGGGTCGCGCATGCGGTGATGCTGCCGGACCTGCTCGCCTTCTGGCTGACCGGCGTGCTGCGGAGCGAGGCGACCAACGCCTCGACGACCGGGCTGTTCGACGCCCGGAGTCGATCATGGTCGGCCGAGGCGTACGACGCGCTCGGCTTGCCGCGGGAGTTGTTCCCGCCCTTGATCGAACCCGGTGGGACAGTCGGTCCGATCACCACCGAGATCGCCGCCCGGACAGGACTTCCGGCGGCGACGACCGTGGTCGCCGTGGGTACCCACGACACGGCATCAGCGGTGGTCGCGGTGCCCGCGGCCGATCGCGAGTTCGCCTACGTCTCGTCAGGCACCTGGTCGCTGGTCGGACTCGAGCTCGACCAGCCGGTGATCACCGACGACAGCCGGGCCGCGAACTTCACCAATGAAGGCGGGGTCGACCGCCGGGTCCGCTTCCTGCGCAACGAAGGCGGCCTCTGGCTGCTCCAGGAGTCGCAGCGGCAGTGGTCGATCGACGGCGAAGAGCACGAGCTGGCGATCCTGCTGGAGGCCGCCGCCGACGTACCGGCCGGTGGGCCGACGATCGACGTCGACGACCCGGCCTTCATCGCCCCGGACGACATGCCGTCACGGATCCAGCAGGCCTGCCGCGACACCGGGCAGGACGTTCCGGCCGGCCAGGCCGAGATCGTCCGCTGCATTCTGGACTCGCTGGCGATCGGCTACGCGAAGACGGTCGCGGCCGGGGAGCGGCTGGCCGGCCGACCCGTGTCGGTGATCCACATCGTCGGCGGCGGATGCCAGAACGAGCTGCTCTGCCAGCTGACCGCCGACCTGTCCGGACATACGGTGCTCGCCGGGCCCGTCGAGGCGACCGCCCTCGGCAACGTGATGGTGCAGGCCCGGGCGGCCGGCGTGGTGTCCGGCGACCTGGAGGCGCTGCGAGCCGGCGTCCGCGCGGGACTTCGGCTGCAGGAGTACCAGCCGTCAGCCGAGCACCAGCGGGCACTATCGTCGTGAGGGGGTGATCGAGTGAGAATCGCGCTGTTCGTCACCTGTCTGGCGGACACCATGTTCCCGCAGGTCGGTCAGGCGACCGTCCGGCTCCTGGAGCGACTGGGTCACCAGGTCGTCTTCCCGCGCGAGCAGACCTGCTGCGGGCAGATGCACGTGAACACCGGTTATCAGCGGGAAGCGTTGCCCCTGGTCGAGCGGTACGTCCGCACGTTCGAGTCCTTCGACGCGATCGTCGTGCCGTCCGGCTCGTGTGTCGGGTCGATCCGGCACCAGCATGCGCTGGTCGCCTCCCGGTTCGGCAGCGCGGATCTGGCGGAGGAGGCCGACCATCTGGGTCGGCGGACGTATGAGCTGTCGGAGCTGCTGGTCGACCGGCTCGACGTGACCGACGTCGGGGCGTACTTCCCGCATCGGGTGACGTATCACCCGACCTGTCACTCGCTGCGGATGCTGCGAGTCGGCGACAAGCCGTTGCAGCTGCTGCGGAACGTGGACGCGATCCGGCTGGTCGAGCTGCCCGGCGCCGATCAGTGCTGCGGCTTCGGCGGCACGTTCGCGATCAAGAACGCCGACACCTCGACCGCCATGCTGGCCGACAAGATGCGGAACGTGCTGGACACCGGGGCCGAGTTCTGTGCTGCGGGAGACAGTTCGTGTCTGATGCACATCGGCGGTGGCCTGTCCCGATTGCGGACCGGCACCCGGACCATCCACCTGGCCGAGATCCTCGCCCAGACTCGAGATGACGGGAACCCGCGATGACTGAGCCGGTGCTGTTGGGGATGCCGAAACCACCTACCTCGCCGCGCGGGGTCGGCAACCTGCGCGGCGACCTACCGTTCCCGGCGGCGGCGCGGCAGGCACTGGGCAACGCCCAGCTCCGGGCCAATCTCGGGCATGCGACGCACACCATCCGCGACAAGCGGGCCCAGGTGGTCGGCGAGGTGCCCGGCTGGGAGCTGCTGCGCGAGGCCGGTCGGCAGCTGAAGACGCACACGATGGCCGACCTGGAGCAGTATCTGACCCAGTTCGAGGAGAAGGTCACCGCGCGCGGCGGCGTCGTGCACTGGGCCCGGGACGCGGCAGAGGCGAACGAGATCGTCACCGATCTGATCAAGGCCACCGGGGCCGACGAGGTGGTCAAGATCAAATCGATGGCCACTCAGGAGATCGGGCTGAACGAGCACCTGGAGGCGGCCGGGATCGCACCCATCGAGACCGACCTGGCCGAGCTGATCGTCCAGCTGGGGCACGACAAGCCGTCGCACATCCTGGTGCCGGCCATCCACCGCAACCGAGCCGAGATCCGGGAGATCTTCCTGCGCGAGATGGCCGACGCCGACCCGGATCTGACCGACGAGCCGTCGGTGCTGGCCGGCGCGGCGCGGCGGCATCTGCGGAGGAAGTTCCTATCCGCGAAGGTCGCGATCAGTGGCGCGAACTTCGGCATCGCGGAGACCGGAACACTCGGCGTCGTGGAGTCCGAAGGCAACGGCCGGATGTGTCTGACCTTGCCGCAGACCTTGATCACGGTGATGGGGATCGAGAAGCTCGTGCCCCGGTTCGCCGATCTCGAAGTCTTCCTGCAGCTGCTGCCGCGGTCGTCGACGGGGGAGCGGATGAACCCGTACACCTCGATGTGGACCGGGGTCACGCCCGGCGATGGGCCGCAGGAGTTCCATCTGGTGCTGCTGGACAACGGACGGACCGCGGTGCTGTCCGACGAGCACGGCCGCGACGCGCTGAACTGCATCCGCTGCAGCGCCTGCCTGAACGTCTGCCCGGTGTACGAGCGGGCGGGCGGGCACGCGTACGGCTCGGTGTATCCGGGTCCGATCGGCGCCGTGCTGTCGCCGCAGCTGACCGGGGTCGAGGACAACGCGACACTGCCGTACGCCAGCTCACTCTGCGGCGCCTGTTACGACGCGTGCCCGGTGAAGATCGACATCCCCTCGATGCTGGTCCACCTGCGGGCCGCACATGTCGAGACCCATCGGGCCGAGCACCGGATGCCGAGCGCGCAGGATGCGATCATGGCCGCGGCGTCCTGGGTGATGAGTGACGAGAGCCGGTGGACGGCGGCGGTCCGGGGGGCCCGCGCCGGCCGGGTCCTCGGCCGCAAACGGGGTGCCATCGGGCCGATCCCGCTGCCGCTGGCGTCGGCCTGGACCGGGTCGCGCGACATCCCGCGGCCACCGAAACAGAGCTTCCGCGACTGGTGGGCGGCCTCGCACGAATCAGACCAGGAACAAACATGAGCGCGCGGCAGGAGATCCTGAACCGGATCCGGGTGGCGCACGAGCTGGCACCGCCGGCGGCGCCGACGTACGCCGAGATCGACCGGAGCTACCGGGAACGGCCGACCCGATCGCTGGACGACGTGGTGGAGCTGCTGGTGGACCGGCTGCTCGACTACAAGGCACTGGTCCGGCAGTGCGCGCCGGCGGACGTACCGGCCACGGTGGCCGCCGCGATCCACGCCCGGCACCTGACGCGGCTGGTCGTCCCGGCCGGGCTGCCGGCGGAATGGACGGCCCTGCTGAGCGGCGTCGAGTGCGTCGTCGACGATCCAGCGGCGCCGCTGTCGGTGGCGGAGCTGGATGCGGTGGACGGGGTGATCACCGGCTGCGCGGTGGCCGCGGCGGAGACCGGCACTCTCGTCCTCGACGCCGCACCGGATCAGGGTCGACGGGCGATCACCTTGGTGCCCGACTATCACCTGTGCGTCGTCGCCCGGGACGCGATCGTTCCCGACGTCCCCGAGATGATCGCGCGGATGGGCCCGTCGCGTCCGCTCACCATGATCAGCGGGCCGAGCGCCACCAGCGATATCGAGCTGAGCCGGGTCGAGGGCGTGCACGGCCCTCGCACGCTCGAGGTCGTCGTCGTCGTCTGAGCCGGGTCTCCGTCCGGGCCGCCCGGTTCCGAACTGTCGAGCTGGGACATCCGCCGCCGGCGTGTCGGTGTCGGAACTCGACAGTTCCGGAAGCGGGGTCAGTGACGGCGGGTGGTGTCGCGGACGACCAGTTCGGGCTGGAAGACCACGCTGCGCGGCTCGGCTGGGTTCGCCGGATCGGACTCGGTCTGCTCGAGCAGCAGGTCGATAGCGGTACGGCCCATCAGGACCGACGGCTGCCGGATCGAGCTCAGCGGGATGACAGTCGCCGCGGCGAAGTCGATGTCGTCGTAGCCGATCAGCGCGATGTCGCCGGGGACGTCGATCGTCCCGCCCAGCATGCTGAAACTCTGCAACGCGCCCACGGCCAGCAGATCGTTGGCACAGAACACCCCGTCCGGCCGGCGCGCGATCGGCCGTTGCACGATGGCGTCCGCCGCGGCCCGGCCGTGCTGCACGGTCAGCCCGTCCTTGAGAATGACCTCCAACTCCACGTCGGCATGCTCGGCAGCGGCCTTGTTGGCGCCGAACAGTCGGTCCGCGACCTGCCGGATGGTCACCGGCCCGCCGATGAACGCGATCCGACGGCAGCCCTGCTCGATCAGATGGCTCACCGCCAGCTGACCGCCGGCCACGTCGTCCACCGACACCGAGGAGAACGGCCGGCCGTCCGCCACGCGGTCGACCAGCACGGTGACGATGCCGTGGGTCCGCAGCCGCTCCAGCCGGTCGAACACGTTGCCGAGCGGCGAGACGAGCAGACCGCGGACCCGCTGCTGCTCGAACAGGTCCAGGTATGCGTATTCCCGATCCGGCTGGTCGTCGCTGTTGGCCAGCAACACGCTCAGCCCGTGACGGGCGGCCTGCTGCTCGGCCCCACGGCCGACATCGGTGAAGAACGGGTTCCTGACGTCGAGCAGGATGAAGCCGACCGACGTGCTCTTGCCGGCCTTCAGCTGCCGCGCGGCGTCGTTCCGGACGAAGCCGAGCTGCTGGATCGCGGCGAGCACTTTGGCCCGGGTCGGCTCGGCGACCTTCTCCGGCCGATTGAGGACATTGGAGACCGTGCCGAGGGCGACGCCGGCCTGCTCGGCAACGTCTTTGATGCTGACCTGACCGCCCGCCATGCGGCACAGTCTGGCACGCCGGAATCCAGATCTGAAGCGTTACAGCGGCTCGCCACTCGGAGAGATCGCGGCGATTCGACGAATTTGAGTCGTTTCAGGGGGAAGGGAAGGATCTGCCACCGCCGGTGGGCGGCCGCTCGACGTTCGCGGACGCCCCGCCGAGGACGACCGACTCCGGATCCGTGGCCACCTGCCGATCCCGGGCGATCTGTCGCTTCTCCAGGGTGTAGATGGCCGCGAAACCGTGCCGCCGACGGATCAGCATCCACAACGGCGGTGCGATCAGCAGAGCGACCACCAAGATGATGCCGGTCGCGATGTCGCTGACGCCGAGCATCTTCAGCGCCGATGCCAGCAGGACGAAGGCCAGTACCCGACGCACGAAGCCGCCGGTCGTCCGGGCCGACAGTTGTGCGCCGATGAACACGCCGGGGATGCTGCCGATCAGCAGTGGCCAGGTGATGGACATGTTGAGGTCGCCGAACAGGGCGTGCGCGATCGCGGCCGACGCCACCAGGGGCACGGCCTGGACGAGGTCGGTGCCGACCAGCTGACTGGCCTTCAGCCCCGGGTAGAGCATCATCAGGCCGATGATGATCAGCGAGCCCGAACCGACCGAGGTCAGACCGACCATCAGGCCACCGACGATGCCGAGCAGGATGGTCGGGATCGGCCGCACGGTGACCACCGGTGCCGCGGTCGGCAGCGGGGCTCCGCGGCCGTCTCGTTCCCGGGCCCGCTCGATCAGCCGCAGATAGGCCCGGACGACCAGCCCGGTCGCGGTGATCAGCAGCGCGATGCCGAGGGCGAACTTCACGGCCTGCTGGACCTGGGCGTCGTCGGCGAAGGCTCGCAGCAGCAGGACGCCGCAGAACGCGGACGGCACCGAACCGATCATCAGCCACTTGACGAGACTCAGATTCACGGTGCCGTGCCGGAGGTGGACCACCGATCCGACCGGCTTCATCACCGCGCTGGCGACGAGATCGGAGGACACCGCGGTCAGCGGAGGGATGCCGAAGAACAGGACCAGCACCGGCGTCATCAGCGCACCGCCGCCCATCCCGGTCAGTCCGACGACGATGCCGATCCCGAATGCTGCCGCGGCCAAGGTCCAGTCCACAATGTCTGGACGAGCTGAGCTATCACGTCACGCAGGTCGCGGCCCGCGACCCGGCGGCGGCACCCCAGCATGCCCCACTCTCCCGGCGAGACCAACCGAATCCGTAGGGTTTCTCAGCGGGCTGGCACGAGTGTCGGCGGTCGATGTCAGGCTGGTCCCATGGTCGAGTTCACCAAGCAGGACCTGTCCGGTGCACGGTTCGAACAGGTCGATTTCAGTGCGGCGTGGTTCCGGAATGTCTACTTCACCGGTGCCACGCTCCGCGGCGCCTGGCTGGAGGACGTCGAGATCGACGGCATGATCCGCAACGTCCGGATCAACGGCGTCGACGTCGGGCCTCTGGTCGAGGCCGAGCTGAACCGCCGCTACCCGGAGCGGACGAAGCTCGATCCGACCGACGCGGACGGCTATCGCGAGGCTTGGGCGATCGTCTCGGGCGCCTGGCCGGCCACGGTCGAGCGGGCCCGGCGGCTGCCGGCCGAGCTGTTGGACGAGCGAGTCGCCGACGAGTACTCGTTCATCGAGACGCTGCGTCACCTTGTGTTCGCCACCGATGCCTGGGTCGGTCGGGCGATCCTCGGCCGCGCCGATCCGTACAGTCCGCTCGGGCTGCCGCACGACGAGTTGGAACCGGATTCGGGTGTGACGCTCGATACCGCCGTACGGCCGTCGCTGGCCGAGGTGCTCGAGGTGCGCGCCGACCGGATGCGGATGGTCGGCGAAGTGATCGCGGAGCTCACCGACGACGTCCTCGCCGGCGAGACGAAGCCGGTGCCGGCCCCCGGCTATCCGCCCGCGGGCAGCTATCCGGTCCAGCGGTGCCTGCACGCCGTGGTCAACGAGGAATGGCTGCACCGGCTGTATGCCGAACGAGACCTCGCCGTCCTCGAACAGCGGCTGAACGACGAGAAGGGATCGCAGCGATGAGCGAACACGGAGTCGGCGAGACCGTCGCGCTGGTGACCGGGGCCAACAAGGGAATCGGGTACGCGATCGCCGCCGGACTCGGAGCACTCGGCTGGAGGGTCGGGGTCGGCGCCCGCGACGACGACCGACGGAACGCGGCCGTGGAGAAGCTACGGGTCGCCGGATTCGACGCCTTCGGCGTACCGCTGGACGTCACCGACGACGCCAGCGTGGCCGCGGCCGCGGAGCTGATCGAGCAGCAGGCCGGGCGGCTGGACGTGCTGGTCAACAACGCCGGGATCACCGGCGGGATGCCGCAGGAGCCGACCCGGGTGTCGGCGGACCAGGTGCGGGCGGTGATGGAGACCAACGTGATCGGGGTGATGAGGACGATCGACGCGATGCTGCCGCTGCTGCGACGCTCGGCGTCGCCGCGGATCGTCACGATGTCCAGCAGCGTCGGCTCGCTGACCCGGCAGGCCGCCGCCGACGGACGGACCGGGCCGATCTCCGGGGCGTACGCACCGTCGAAGACGTTCCTGAACGCCGTCGTCCTGCAGTATGCCAAGGAGCTCGCCGACACGAACATCCTGATCAATCTGGCCTGCCCGGGTTTCGTCGCGACCGACCTGAACGGCTTCCGCGGCACCCGGACGCCGGAGCAGGGTGCCGCCATCGCCATCAGGCTGGCTACCCTCGCCGACGACGGGCCGAGCGGCGGCTACTTCGAGGATGCGGGTGTCATCCCCTGGTAGCTCGCAACCGGCCTGCCGCCGGAACCGTTCTCGCGCCCGGTGGGTGCGGGTTGCCCTTCGACGAGCTCAGGGCGCGTTCCGACAGGCGGGTCAGCCGGCCGGCGAGACGGCGGCGCTCGGGGTGTCGCTGACGGCGGGGGTCGAGGCGGCCGCGCTCGGCGCCGTCGAGTCCGATGCGCTGCCCGACGGTTCGCTGCTCGCCCTGGTTCCGGCCGACGGCGCCGCGCTGCTGGGCTCGCTCGACGGCGAGGTGCTCGAGCTGGTCACCGACGAAGGCTTGCTCTCCGGCGTCGATCCCGAGGAGCCTCGACCGACTTCGGAGACGGTTGTTCCGGTGCCGCCGGACAGTGACGCGCCGCTGACCCGCTCGTAGCCGGTGATCAGCACGGCCGCGAGCGCGAAGACCGACAGGCTGACCGCGATCGCCCGTCGCCAGGGCAGCGAGACCGTCTGCTTCGACCGCGGGTTCGTCCTTGCCGGCTTCTCCAGCTGGTCCAGCGGGAGCGGGTCCCACGCGGGCAGCAGTTGGGTCTCGTCGACGGCCCGGTCCGAAACGACCCGGTCCGAGTCGACCCGGTCCGCGACCACGGTGGTCACCGGGTCGACGGGTGCCGGCGGAGCGGTCGCCGCGTCGGTCGCCCCGCGGAACGCGGTCCGGACCCGCTCGCGGCCGGTCCGCAGCGACGCCGTGTAGAGCGAGCCGGCTACGCCGGCGATCACGCTGGCCAGGGCTGCGCCGGCGATTGTCCCGGCGACCCCGAGCGTCGAACCGAGCGCCGCCGCGGTCATCGCAGCGAGCGCGCCACCGACGATCTGGGTCAGCGAGAGGTCGAAGATCTTCTTCTTGTCGGTCTCCTCTGCATCGTCGGGTTGCGGACTGGGCGGTGCTTTCAGATCAGTGCTCATGGCCTTCGTGGATCGGTACGTGCAGGGGTCGCCGAGCATCGGCGCGCGGCAGCTTCCATAAGGGCCAACGTACGAAGAGGCCGGTTATTCGCATCCGTGAGAAAGCACACACCCCCTCCCGCCGAGGCGAGAGGGGGTGTGGGTGGCGTCGCGGCGGCTCAGCGAGCCGGCCTGAACTCCGTGCGATCGTCGATCTCCGAGCCGTCGGTGGTGATCTCGTGATGATGGCCGTTTCCGACCGTCGCATCCTCGGAGGCATAGCCCGCGTCGTCGTGAGCCTCGCCGTGATGATGCGCGGCGTCCTCGAGCTCCTCCTGGGTGGGCTTGCGCAGCGAGTCGATGAACCAGAACCGGGTCGCCCGCCGGCGTAGGTTCTCCCGCTTGAGCTCCTTCTCCGGTAGCTGACCGGCGGCGATCGGCAACAGCGGATCCTGCTCCAGGTGCTGGGTCCGGGTGTACGCCTCTTCCTGGCTGATCGGCCGGTGCCGCTCGTGGTAGCCACCCGAGGGGGAGCGGACGATGATGCCGCTCTCCGCGCCGTGCAGCAGCCGCTCGTGATCGACGCGCTGCAGCGCCACACAGACTCGCTTCGTGATCAGGAAGGCCAGCACCGGTCCGACGAACACCGCGACCCGCATGAAGTAGGTCACTTGGTTCAGCGAGACATGGAACTGGGTGGCGACCAGGTCGTTGCCGCCCGCGATCCAGAACAGCGCGTAGCGCGGTCATCGCGGCGACCCCGAACGCGGTCCGGGTCGGCGCGTTGCGCGGCCGGTCGAGGATATGGTGCTCGGCGTTGTCACCGGTCACCCACCGCTCGATGAACGGATAGAGACCCATCGCGGTGAACATCAGCCCCATCAGTCCGAGGCCGGGGATCGCCACGTTCCACGACCACGTGGTGTGGCCCCAGTGGGACTCCCAGTTCGGCATGATCCGGATGGCGCCCTCGACGAAGCCCATGTACCAGTCGGGCTGGGACCCCGCGGTCACCTCGGCCGGGTTGTACGGGCCGAACACCCAGACCGGGTTGATCTGCAGCAGCCCGCCCATCAGCAGGATGACGCCGGTGACGATGAAGAAGAAGCCGCCGGCCTTGGCCATGTAGACCGGGATACAGCGGGTACCCGACGACATTGTTCTCGTTGCGTCCGGGCCCGGGGTACTGGGTGTGCTTGTGGTAGAAGACCAGGGCGAGGTGCGCCGCAACCAGCCCCAGGATGATCGCCGGGACGAGCAGGATGTGCACCATGTAGAGCCGCGGGATGATCAGCGAACCCGGGAACTCGCCGCCGAAGACGAAGAACTCGGCCCAGGTACCGATCAGCGGGATGCCTCGGATCAGGCCGTCGACGAACCTCAGCCCGGTGCCGGACAGCAGATCGTCGGGCAGCGAGTAGCCGGCGAAGCCTTCGATCAGACCGATCGCGATCAGCGAGACGCCGATCAGCCAGTTGAGCTCACGCGGCTTGCGGAAGGCGCCGGTGAAGAAGATCCGCAGGCTGTGCACCAGCATCGCCGCGACGAAGAGCATGGCCGCCCAGTGGTGGGCCTGCCGCAACAGCAGACCGCCGCGCACCTGGAAGGAGATGAACAGCGTCGAGTCGTACGCCTCGGAGACTTCCGTTCCGCGGAGGAGCTGGTAGGGGCCCTGGTACTCGAGTTCGCCCATCGACGGCTTGAACCAGATGGTGAGGAACACACCGGTGAGTAGCAGGACGATGAAGGAGTACAGCGCGATCTCGCCGAGCAGGAACGACCAGTGGTCGGGGAACACCTTGCGCAGGTAGAAGGCCTTCTTGCCGTCGTTGCGGACCAGCGTGGCCAGACCGAGTCGCTCGTCGGCCCACTTGGCCGGTCCGGCGAGTCTCTTGAAGACCGGTCCGAGTTCTTGCGGCGGAGTCTCGGCGGGTACAGCGGTGCCGTCGTCGGCCACCGTGGGTGCGGGCTTGGCCATCAGTTGTCACCTTCTTTGAAATCGTTCCGCGAGTCGCGCTCGAAGTAGCTCGGGCCGACCGGCACGGTGAAGTCGCTCCGCGCGATGAGGTAACCCTCGGCGTCGACGGTGATCGGCAGCTGGGGGAGCGGGCGCGCGGCCGGGCCGAAGACGACCAGACCGGCGTCTCCCAGGTCGAAGGTCGACTGGTGGCACGGGCAGAGCAGGTGGTGGGTCTGCTGCTCCCACAGGCTGATCGGGCAGCCGACATGGGTACAGATCTTGGAGTAGCAGAGGATCCCGCCGACCTGCCAGTCACGGCGGGAGTCTGGGATCTTGATCGTGTTCGGGTTCATCCGGACCACGATGATCGAGCACTTGGCCTTCGCCTGCAGGAATTCGGTGCCGTGCAGATCCTGCAGGTTCTCCGGCTGACCGTTGACCAGCTGGCCGATCACCACATCGGAGGCCTTGATCGGTCGGTACGTGATGTCGTTGACCAACCGAATGCCGGGCGCCCAGATCGTCTTCTCGATCGTGACCGCCCGCTCGGCCTTGGTCGGCCAGGGACCGAGGTCGGCGAGGCCGACGATGACCGGCAGGCCCAGGGCGGCGACCGCGCCGATCAGGCTCCGGCCGATCACCTTGCGGCGGGTCAGCTGGGTCTCGGCGAGACCCTCGTTGACGTCCTCCATGACCGCCGCGCGGGCCTCGTCGGTGGACACCATCGGGTGCCTGATGTCGACGATCTCCTCGTCGACGATCAGCGTCCGGGCCCACTGGATGGCACCCATCCCGACCAGCAGGACCGCCAAGCCAAGGGTGAGCCCGAACAGCACGTGCTGGAGGTTGGAGTGGAGGAGTCCGAAGTCGATCGTCGCATCGCTCGGCACCGCGAAGTAGACCACCACGAACGCGACGCAGAGGATCGGCACCAGACCGAACATGGTGGCGACCTGGCGGGTCGCCCGGTCGGCCGCCGCCTCGTCGACGTCGGTCAGCCGGGGGAGATGTTCCTCCATCCCGGGATCGGGAACCGGAAAGCGGTCCGGATCCGACGAGACGGCGAGATCGCCGTGCGAGGCGCTCTCGAGCTCGGGCCGACCCTCGTGCGTGTCGTGGCTCATCGTGCCTTCGCTCCCTTGGCCGCGATCCAGATCCCGAAGCAGATGACGATCCCGAGGCCGAGGATCCAGGCCCACAGACCCTCGCTGACCGGACCCAGGCCGCCGAGGGCGAGGCCGCCCTGGTTCGGCTTGGCGTGCAGCGTGTTCAGGTAGCCGATGATCGCCCGCTTGTCGTCGGGGGTGAGCACCTGGTCGGAGAACACCGGCATCTGCTGCGGACCGGTGATCATGGCCTCGTACAGGTGCAGGTTGGAGACACCGAACAGCGCCGGTGCGTACTTCCCGTTCGGCAGGGCGCCGCCGGCCCCTTCGAAGTTGTGACAGGCCGAGCAGTTGGTGCGGAACAGCTCACCGCCGCGGGACAGCTGCTCGTCGGTCAGTCCCGACGGGTCGACCTGGTCGGCGGTCGGGATCTCCGGACCAGGGCCGAGCGACTCGACGAACGCGGCCATCGCCAGGACCTCGGCATCGGTGTAGCGGTTCGGCTTGACCGGCGCCTGGGCGCCCGGCTTGCGCCATCGGCATCCGGCCGGTGCTCACCTGGAACTGGACCGCGGCTGCGCCGACACCGACCAGTGGCGGGCCCTGGATGTGCTCGGTGACCTGACCCTCGCCGTTCAGCCCGTGGCACGAGGCGCAGCCGATCGCGAACAGGGCCTTGCCCTGTGCGATCTGCTCGGTCGAGTTGGTGTCGGCGGAGACCTGCTGCGACGGGGCCAGCACAGCCCACGCCAGACCCATCACGAACAGGCCGGCGACCAGCAGCAGGACCTTCGCTGCCGGGTGGCGCCGCCTGGAAGACAGGAACCTCACGTGGTGAGCCCTCTCGGTCGTCGGTCGGTTGGGTCGATTGTCGTAAGCCGTGCTGTTCAGTTGTCCGGAAGGGTTCTCCGGGTATTCGGACCGGACGCGGAGACTGGATGCGCCGGGGCGGTCACATCAGGTCTGTCACTTCAGGATGTAGATCACGCCGAACAGCGCGATCCACACGACGTCGACGAAGTGCCAGTAATAGGACACGACGACGGCCGAGACCGCCTGCTCGTGGGTGAATGTCCGGGCCAGGAAGGTCCGGCCCAGCAAGACGCAGAACGCGATCAGGCCACCCGTCACGTGCAGGCCGTGGAAGCCCGTGGCGAGGAAGAACACCGAGCCGTAGACGTTCGCCGACAGGCTCAGGCCGGCCTCGGACCACAGCGACGCGTACTCGAAGACCTGGCCGCCGATGAAGAAGGCGCCCATGAAGAAGGTCAGGACATACCACTCGCGAAGGCCCCAGCCGCGGATGTTGGCCAGGCCGCCGGTGCGCTTCACCTGGCCACGCTCGGCCGCGAACACGCCCATCTGACAGGTGAACGAGCTGGCCACCAGGACGCTGGTGTTGATGATCGCGAACGGGACGTTCAGCAGCGCCGTCTGGGTTTCCCACAGGGACGGCACGCCGGCGGCAGCCGCCTGGGCGTTGGTCACGTTGCGGATCGTGAAGTACGCCGCGAACAGGGCGGCGAAGAACATGAGTTCCGACGCAAGCCAGACGATCACGCCGACCGCCACCGGGTCGGGCCGATCGTCGCGGCCACGCAGTCGGGACTGCGGGATCGGGTGCAGCGATCCCGCCGGCCGGTTGAGCGACCCGCTGGGAGCGTGTGTGTGTAGCGCCACGGGGTCATTATTGCCGTCAAGATCGCGGCTGGTCACCCCTGGGGATCAGATGTCGAAGATCACGATTCGCGGGCCGGCCGGTGCGGGCCTGTTGATCTTCGTCCGACAGGGCCGTGACGCGTCGGAAGTGGCTTGTGCGGGAGGCGCCCGGCGGGCTCGGGCCGTCCGGCCGGCAACGCCGGATAGCATCGGGCGCCGAGGCCTCACCGGCCGGAGCTTGGAACAGGGAGAGCGGATGAGCGAGCAGACGACGGGGACGCCGGACGACCGGGGGGCGGTGCTGACGATCTTGCTGTACGCGTCGGACCGCTCGGTCCGGGAGAACGTACGTTTCGCGCTGGGTCGCCGGGTCGCGGCCGATCTGCCCGAGGTCCGGGTGCTCGAGGTGGCCACCCAGCCGGCCGTGATCACCGCGATGGACCGCGGCGGGATCGATCTGGCCATCCTGGACGGCGAGGCCGTACCGGGTGGGATGGGGCTGGGCCGCCAGTTGAAGGACGAGATCCACGACTGCCCGCCGGTCCTGCTGATCGCCGGCCGCCCGGACGATGCCTGGCTGGCGACGTGGTCGCGAGCGGACGGGGTGGTCTCCCACCCGGTCGACCCGGTCCGGTTGCCGGCCGCCGCGGCGGAGCTGCTCCGGGCGGGGCTGCTGCGCGCCGGGCGGCCCGCCGGCGCCAGTCAGGGATGAGCCAGTCAGGGATGAGCCAGCCAGGGATGAGCCAGCCAGGGATGAGCCAGCCAGGGATGAGCTCGCCGGGAACGGCCTGGCCGGCGGTCCTCGGCGAGCTGATCGCCGGGCAGGACATCTCGGGCGAGTCGGCCGGCTGGGCGATGCGTCAGATCCTCGTCCGGTGAGGCGACACCGGCCCAGCTCGCCGCGTTCGTGGTCGCGTTGCGGGCCAAGGGCGAGACGGTCGAGGAGCTGTCGGCGCTGGCCGACACGATGCTGGAGTTCGCCACGCCGATCGAGATCACCGAGCATGCGGTGGACGTCGTCGGGTCGGGCGGTGACCGGGCGAATACGGTGAACATCTCGACGATGGCCGCGATCGTGGCGGCCGCCGCCGGCGCCCGGGTGGTCAAGCACGGCAACCGGGCGGCCTCGTCGGCGTGCGGCGCCGCCGATGTTCTGGAGGCGCTCGGTCTGGTGCTGGACCTGACCCCGGAGCAGCAGGTCGCGGTGGTGGACCGGGTCGGGATCGGCTTCCTGTTCGCACCGCTGTATCACCCCGCGCTGCGCCACGCGGGGCCGGTCCGCGGCCAGCTCGGGGTGCCGACCACGTTCAACTTCCTCGGGCCGCTGGCCAATCCGGCCCAACCGCTCGCCCAGGCGGTCGGCGTGGCCGACGTCCGGATGGCCGGTCTGATGGCCGGGGTGCTGGCCGGCCGCGGCAACCAGGGGATGGTGGTGCACGGCCGTGACGGGCTGGACGAACTGACCACCACCGCCGCCTCGCAGGTGTGGCTGTATCGCGACGGCGAGGTCCGGACCGCGGAGCTGGAGCCGGCCGAGCTGGGCATCCGGCGTGGCCGGCCGGAGGAGCTGGTCGGTGGCCGCGCAGACGTGAACGCCGCCGTGGCGACCGACCTCCTCGACGGCCGGACCGGGCCGGTCCGCGACGTGGTGCTGCTGAACGCCGCCGCGACCTTGGTCGCGTGGGAGGGTCACGTCGGCTCGGACTCGTTGAACGAGGCGTTCGCGACGCAGCTGGAGCGGGCGGCGGATGCCGTCGACAGCGGCGCGGCCAAGGCGAAGCTGACGGACTGGGTGGCGGTGACCCGCTCCTTCCGCTGAGCATCGTGGGTAACGCATCGAGCGGCGGCTCGCTCAGCCGGCGTGCAGCGACTCCAGCGCCGAACCGGCCTGGCCGCGGAGGTCCGCTGAGGCGTCGGTCGGCACGGAACTGAACGCGGCCACCTGCGTACCGTCGTCGAGCCGGACCACCATCACGCTGAGCCGGTCGGAACGGCTGGCCAGCCCGTCGATCCGGTAGCCGACATCCGCGGTGAGCAGCACCCCGGAGCAGCCGTCCACCGAGTGTTCGGCGACTCGCAGGCCGCTGATCGTGGTCGGCTGGCCGGCGAAGAACCGGTCGGCGATGCCGCGGGCTACCGCGGTGGCGGTCGACTCGGGATCGGCCCCGGACGCGTGCGAGTCGACGTGCGCGATGCCGACGAGTGCCGACCAGTCGCGTCGATCGCGGTAGTCGTTGTGTACGACCGCGCCGGCCAGGAAGTAGCTGTCGAACAGCCCATCGGCCGTCATCGGGTCGGTCCGGATCCGGTACGGCTCATCGGGCAGGGCCATGGTGGCGGTGCCGATGGTCGCCTGCCGGGTGTCGGAATCGAGCTCACCCGGGACGCTGGTGACCGACGGCCGCGGGGTGGCGCGGGCCGCGGCCGGACCGGCCGACTGGACAGGATCCAGCCAGACCACCAGTCCGAGGACGACGCCGGCGACGGTAACCAGGGCGATGCCGACCGTCCAGGCCGCCGCGGTCGAGAACGGGCGTCCGTCGCGGACGGGCCGGGCCCGGTTCGGCGCCGGCGCCTGGGCCGAGTCGGTCAGCTCCCGGGTCCAGTGTCGGCCGTCCCACCAACGGAAACGGCCCCTCGCGCCACCCGGGTCTGGGTACCACCCCGGTCTGGCGCCGCTCACTCCCGGAGCCTAGTTCGCGAGCGCAACCTCCGGTCGGATCGGAAACCGGAGCACTGTTCCGGCAACTGTCGGGTTGCGGCACCGACACGCCGGTGTCGGATGTCGCAGCCGCACAGTTTCTCGCCGTCCGGCTCAGCACTCATCACGCGCCGTGGCGAACCGGGCCGTGACGGCCGGGAGATACTTGAGAGATGATCTCGCGCGAGCTGGCCGAGCGACTGAGCCCCTATCTGGCCTGGCAGCCGCAGAACGGCGACCGCTTCTACATTCCGCGGCCGGAGATCGCCGAGTCCGTGTTCACGATGAGCGACATGGTGGTCGAGCTGCTGGTGCGAAACGGGGAATCGCGGTTCCACTTCAACGGCACCGTCGAGTGGGCGCTGGACTCGGTCGAGTCCGACGCGGTGGTCTGGCTGCCGCGCGAGGAGCAGCTGCGCGACCTGATCGGCTCGTACTTCCTCTCTCTCGACTCCTCGTCGGCTGGCTTCGAGGTCACGGTCAGCGGGCCGGGTCGGGCGTTCCATACCGAGGCACGGGCGGAGGCGGCCGACGCGTACGCGCTCGCGCTGCTGTACGTCCTCCAGCAGGACGGCGGTGGCATCCGGACCGGCGTGGCAGCCGCAGGTCAGACCACGACCGACCAGGCCAGCGCGAGGTAGCAGCCGAGCAGCATCGTCGGCGCGTACGGGAAGCCCTGCCGCCGGCCGCCCATCAGCCGGACCAGGCCGACCACCGCGCCGGCGACGCTGCCGAGCAACAGTGCCCAGATCCATTCCGTCCAGCCGACGGTGGCCGGCGCGGCCCCGATCAGCAGGGCGTACCGGACGTCGCCGAACCCGAAACCGCCCCTGCTGACCGCCCAGACGGCCGCGAACAGCGCGCCCGCGGCGACCGCGCCCGCCAGCCCGCGGACCAGCACCCAGACGTCACCGAGCAGAGCGGCGCTGAGCGCGACGGCGAGCAGCATCAGCAACCAGCCGGGCCGGATCAGCCGGAGCGGCAGCCAGGTCGTCCGCAGATCGATCGCCGCCAGCAGGACGCCGAGTGTGGCCAACACGATCCACGGTGGCTGCTGGACGGGCGGCAGCAATGCCCAGGACGTCCAGCCGAGGCCGAGGGAGAGCAGACCGCAGCCGATCGCGAATCTGCGGTCGGCCAGGACGGCATAGCGGATCTTGGTCGCCGCGTCCGGCTGGGACGGGTTCGGCTCCGGGAGCCGGCGCAGCAACGGGCCGGCGGCCAAGGCCGTCGCCGCCGCGGCCAGCGCGGCCGGAGCCGCCGCCAGGAGCGCCGGGTTCACGAGCACCGACTCAGGCTGCGGTGGTCATGTGTGCTGGGCTCCACAGCCGGATCGTCCAGGCCCGGATCGTCCAGGCCCGGATCGTCCAGGGCGGCCACCCGCGGGCGTCGGACTCGGCGAGCGCCGCCAGCAGTCGGAGCTCGACCAGCTGCGGACACGACTCCACCCGTCCGGCCGCGAGCCGACCCACCTCGGTGGTCGACAGGCCGGTGATCCGGGCCAGCGACACCGCCGAACGACCGCGGCTGTACAGCGTGAGTAGCAGGGCTCGGGAGTTGTCTGCCGACACCTGACGGGTGCGGACCACCGAGGCTTCGAGCGCGCTCACGGCCAGTAGTCGGCCCGCGCTCAGCGGGTCGATCCGGCGCATCGGTCGACCGGCTCGACCGACCACCAGTCTCCGGACCAGCCGGGCCGACACCCTGCACAGCGCCGCGAGCTCGCGCTCGGTCAGGCCGGAGGTCGTCATGAGATGGATCACGTGGGACCGGAACGGAGCCGGGTCGAGCCACCGGGTGTCGGTGCGGGAACAGGTCGCGAGCATGGCGAGCCTTTCTGCGAAATGGCCTTCTATCTCTAGATGGCCCTCGCAGCGACCCGGATGTTAGCGAACCGGCCGACTTTTCTTCTGCCGAATTCGGTGCCGGCCGGCTCGGTCGGTGCTCACGACTCAGGAATCGGCCGCGTTCTTCGCGTCCTCGGCCTTGTCCTGGACGGCGTCCTTGGCGTCGTCGATCGTGTCCTTCGCCGCGTCCGCGGCGTCGTCGGCCTTGTCCTGAACGGCGTCTGCGGCGTCGTCGGCTTTGTCCTGAACGGCGTCCTTGGCGTCATCGACGGCATCCTGGGCGGAGGCGGCGGCGTCCTCGGCCTTGTCCTGCACTGCATCCGCCGCATCGGAGACCGCGTCGGAGACGTTGTCCGCGGCATCCTGTGCGGCGTCACCGAGGTCCTCGGCCTTGTCCTTGGCCGCGTCACCGAGGTCGTCGACGGTGTCCTTGGTTCCCTCGGCGACGTCCGCGGCGGTGTCCTTGGCCGCGTCGGCCAGGCCACCGGCCTTGTCCTTCGCCGCGTCGGCCAGGTCACCGGCCTTGTCCTTGGCCGCATCGGCGACCTCGGCGGCCTTGTCCTTGACGGCATCGGCCGCGTCGGCGGCCTTGTCCTTCACGTTCTGTGCGGTCGCAGCCGCCGTGTCGGCCGCCTTCTGCCAGCCCGACCTGCCGTCGGTGGATGTCGTGGGAGCGTACGGCGCGGTCGGCCGAGCCGCCTGCCAGTCGGACTCCTTGCCGCTGCCGAGCACCTTGCGGGCCACGACGACAACCACGCCGCCGATGATCGCGACGACGGCCAGCCGCTTCAGCCAACGGCGCTTCTTCTTCTCCTCGGGCAGCACGAGCTCCCCCTTCGCGGCCGCGACCGTGGATTTCGTCCGGCTGGTCGCCTCGGCGACGAGCGGCGTCGCAGCGGCCGCAGCCAGCACCTCACTCAGCCGCGGAAGCACCTCGTCGGCCAGCTTCTCCCGGGCCAGGTCGACGGCCGGGGGAACCCTCTCCAGCGCGTCATCCAGTCGCGGGCCGAGCGCCTCGACCGCGTCATGAGCGGCCTTCGCACCCCTCCGCTTGGCGGTCGATGCGTACGGGCCGATGGCCTCGGCCGCCTGGTGCGCGTACGGGCCGATGGCCTCGGCCGCACTGTGCGCGTACGGCTGGACGGTGTCGACAGCGCTCTGGGCGTACGGACTGAGCTTGTCGACGGCGGACTGCGCATACGGACTGACCCGGTCGACGGCCGACTGGGCCATCGGGCCGACCCGGTCTGCGGCGGCGTGGGCGAGCGGGCCGACCTGGTCGGCGGCGGCCCCGACCTTGTCGGCCACGGTATGGACGAAGTCCCCGGCCGGCTCCACGACGACCTCGACCTGCTTGTCGATCTTGCGCTTCATGATCCTCCGTAGACGTAATCGGCTGCCCTTGCTGCCGCAGCAGAAGCCCAACTTACCGCCAGCTCTCGATCGGCGAGGCGGCGGCTTGGGCCCGCATGACAGGATGGCTGGCGTTCCGGCGACCGATCCGTCTGGATCGACTCCAGCGTGAAAGAAAGGCAGTTCTTCGTGGCTCAGACGGCTACCTTGCACACCAACCACGGCGACATCGTCATCCAGCTGTTCCCCGACCAAGCACCGAAGACGGTTGCGAACTTCGTCGGGCTCGCGTCCGGCACGAAGGAGTACCGCGATTCCACCACGGGGCAGAAGACCACGGGCAACTTCTACGACGGGGTGATCTTCCACCGGGTGATCGACGGGTTCATGATCCAGGGCGGCGACCCGGAGGGCAGCGGCCGCGGCGGCCCGGGCTACACCTTCGGCGACGAGTTCCACCCGGACCTGGTATTCAGCAAGCCGTATCTGCTCGCGATGGCCAATGCCGGCCCCGGCACCAACGGCTCCCAGTTCTTCATCACCGTCGGACCGACGCCGCACCTGAACCGCAAGCACACGATCTTCGGCGAGATCACCGACCCGGCCAGCCAGGCCGTGGTCGACGCGATCGCCACCGTCCGGACCGGTCGCAACGACCGCCCGGTGGACGACGTCGTGATCAACTCGGTCGACATCTCGGAGTGAGCTCCGGCGGGGCGCTCGGGCCGGAGTACGAGGCCCCCGGGTTCGCGGCGTGCTACCGGCACCCCGACCGGTCGACCGGGATCAACTGCCAGCGCTGCCACCGACCGATCTGCGGGGAGTGCATGCGACCCGCCTCGGTGGGCTTCCAGTGCCCGCAGTGCGTGTCGTCCGGCCCGAGCAGCGCGCGCGCGCCGCGGACCATGTTCGGGGCCGCGCTGAAACCGGGCGGCGGTAGCGCGACCAAGATCGTGATGGGGATCCTGATCGCGACATACGTCTTGAATCTCGTCACCCGCGGACTGGTCGCCGGCCTGCTGGTGATGGCCAACCAGGCGGTCGCCGGTGGGCAGTTCTGGCGACTGGTCACCTCCTCCTTCGCCGGTGTCGGGCTGTTCGCGACCCTGCTGAACCTGCTGGTGCTCTGGCTGGTCGGCCGCGCAGTGGAGAGCGAGCTGGGCAGTTGGCGCTTCCTCGCGCTGTACGTCGTCGCCGGCCTGGGCGGGACCACGCTGTGCTTCGTGCTCGGGCCGGACACGCTGGTCAGCGCGAGCGGGCCGGCCTTCTCGATCATCGGCCTGCTGGCGGCGAACGCGATCGGCAAGCTCAAGAGTCACGAGGACATCCGCGGCGACATCAGCCTGCTGGTGCTGCTGATCCTCTACAACATCCTGATCGGGTTCGCCACGTTCGGCTGGCTCGGGATGATCGGCGGCGCGCTGGTCGGGGCGCTGTCCGGAGCGATCCTGGCGTACGCACCGCGGCAGAGCCGGACCGCCATCCAGGTGTTCGGGCTGCTCGGAGTCGTGCTGCTCTGCCTGATCGCGGTAGTGGCCAGCATCGCCGTCGGCTGAGCCGGCTCAGCGAATGGTCGCGCTCGGCAGAGCCAGTGGCGGCACGGCCGGGTTGCGGTAGCTCAGCACCGCCACCACGCACACGGCGATCAGGACCGCGATGCAGAGGGCGAAGGCAAGCCAGATCACCCGGTCCGGAAGTCGCCGTCGCTGATCGGCTCGATCAGATACCCCGGTCACGTCGGTCGGCTCAGCTACCGAGGGAGAAGGCCGCCTCGAGATCGTGCTGGGAGTAGGCCCGGAATGCGATGTGGGTCTCGGTGCTGAGCACCCCCGTGACCTTGTTCAAGCGGTCCGCGACGACCTCGGCGACCTGGTCGTTCCCGGCCACCCGGACGATGGCGATCAGGTCGATCGCGCCGGTCACCGAATAGACCTCGCTGACGCCGGGCAGCGCGGCCAGAGTTTCGGCCACTTCAGGGATCCGGGCCACCTCGGCCTTGACGAAGACGATCGCGGTCACCATGGCGCTCAGCCTAGAGCGCGCGGGAATGCGCGCGGCCGCGGCGACGTCAGCCAGGGCATGAGCTGTGTCTCCGGTCGCGCTCCGCGCTCCGCGTCCTGAGCTCCGCCACATCTCGCTCGTTCGTCTCGCTTCGTTCCAGGGCGTGTCGCCCGGAATCGCTCCTCACTCCCGAGAGGCTTCGCTCATGACGACGATCGGGATCACCGGGTCGACCGGTCACATCGGAGGACGGGTGGCCAGGGCGCTGGCCGGTACCGCGGAGCTGCGACTGATCGTCCGGGATCCGGTGCGGGCACCGGAGCTGGCGGGCGCGGAGGTGGTCACCGCGACGTACGGGGACCGGGCGGCCGCGGTCGCGGCCCTGCAGGGCGTGGACGTGCTGTTGATGGTGTCGGCGGCGGAGTCGAAGACGCGGCGGCAGGAGCACCGGACGTTCATCGCCGCGGCGGCGGAGGCCGGGGTCGGACACCTGGTCTACACCTCGTTCGTCGGCGCCTCGCCGGACGCGGTGTTCACGCTCGGTCGCGACCACGGCGACGCCGAGGTCGCGATCCGGGAGAGCGGGCTGGACTTCACGCTGCTCCGGGACAACTTCTACTCCGATCTGCTGCCGTTCTTCGCCGACGAGGTCGGGGTGATCCGCGGGCCGGCCGGCGACGGCCGGGTGGCCGCGGTGGCCCGGGCCGACGTCGCGGACGTCGCGACCACCGTGCTGCGGGACCCGGCCGCCCACGTCGGCGCGACGTACGAGCTGAGCGGGCCGGAGGCCCTGACGATGACCGAGATCGCGGCCCGGGCCGGAACCTTCCTCGGTCGGGAGCTGAGCTTCCATGACGAGACGATCGAGGAGGCGTACGCGTCCCGGGCGAAGTTCGGCGCGGAGCGCTGGCAGCTGGACGCCTGGGTGAGCACGTACGTCGCGATCGCCGACGGTGAGGTCGCCGCGATCACCGGAGACGTGGAGCGGCTGGCCCGACATCCGGCCCGGACTCTCGAGGAGGCGCTCGCCGGTTCGGCCTGACGCGCTTCCCCCGCGAGGGCCCATAGGTGCACTATGAGTCTGGCGAGAGGCGGGGGCTGATGGCTGCACGATCGACGCGGGTCACGATCCACAACGAGACCGGTCAGACACTGACCCATCTGAGCGACTCCTTGGACGGGGGCGAGTGGACCGATCCGCTGACCCCGCCGGGCACGATCCCGCCCGGCGCGGTGGTCTGGTGGCAGTCGGAATCCGACGGGGTCGCGACCGGGACCGAGGGCCGCGCGGCCTACCGGATCGGTGACGGACCCGATCAGCTCGACGTCCATTGGGACAACCCGTACGCCGGGACGAACTTCTACGAGCAGGGGATCAGCGGGCCGTACGGCTTCTACTTCGAGGGCGGCAAGGGCAACAACGCCGAGGCGATCTATCACCTGATCGGTGACGGCCGGGTCGCGGTGCCGGGCTATCTGCCGTCGATCTACGGCTACCACTTCAAGAACTCGTGGCCGTCGATGCACATCACCTCGATCACGCTGCCCGACCCGTTCGGCGACATCCTGGTCGGCAACGCGTCCTGGGGCCTGTGCGGCGGCATGTCGTTCGCGTCCCGGGACTACTTCGAGGCGCACCGGCCCTCGCCGATCCAGTCGGTGAACCCGCGCGGCGAGGGCGACCCGCTGTTCGACTACATCGTTCAGCGGCTCGGCCAGAGCCTGAACGTCGGCGACGCCGCGGACTTCGTGAAGTACGCCGACCCGCTCTATCCCGACACCGACGACGTCACCGGCGACGGCCGCGACTGGGTGATGGCCCACACCAGCTGGCCGGGCATCCGGACGATCATCGACAGCGGCCACCCGTGCCCGATCGGCATCGTGATCGGCCACCTGCCCGCCGTCACCGATCTCGGTCACCAGGTGTGCGTGTACGCCTACCAGCTGCAGGGCCAGCACCTCGACGCTGTGGGTGTACGACCCGAACACCCCGGGCGGCGACGACATCACGATCTCCCTCGACATCTCCCGGACCGACCAGAACCTGATCCCGGTCACGACGAGCATCAGCGTGCACGGCTCGAACCCGACCATCAACTGCTTCTTCACCCAGAGCTACGAGCAGCGGACTCCACCGATCACCGTGACGACGCACTCGGAGAGCTCGCTCGGCGCGGTGGCCCGCGATCCGGACCAGCTGGACCTGTTCTGGGTCGGACCGGACGGAGCGATCGGCTCGACGTTCTACAACGCGGCACCTGGGCAGAGCTGGGGCGACCACCAGCCGTTCGCGATCACTCCGCCGGGGGCCGCGGTGCCGGGTGGCCGGGTCACCTCGGCCAGCCGCAACGCCGATCATCAGGACGTCTTCTGGGTCGGCCCGGACGGGGCGATCGGCTCGACCTGGTGGGACTCGGCGCCCGGCTGCAACTGGAGCGACCACCAGCCGTTCGCGATCACCCCGCCGAATGCGGCTCGGGCGGGCTCACCGATCGTCGCCGTCAGCCGGAATCCGCAGCACCTCGAGGTGTTCTGGATCGGGCCGGATGGTGCTGTCGCCTCGACGTGGTGGGACGCGGCGCCGGGCCAGAGCTGGGGTGACCACCAGCCGTTCCCGATCACCCCGCCGGGCGCGGCCGGAGACCTGTCGGGGCTGACCGCGGTCTCCCGAGCGGCGGCTCAGGTGGATGTCTTCTGGGTCGGCGGTGACGGTGCCGTCGGCTCCACCTGGTGGAACGACGCTCCGGGGCAGGCCTGGGGCGACCACCAGCCGTTCGCCATCTCGCCCCGTGGCGCGGCCCGGGCGGACTCGGCGCTGGCCAGCGTGGGACGTACGCCGAACCATCTGGACGTGTTCTGGGTCGGACCGGACGGGGCTATCGCCTCGACCTGGTATGACGCCGCGCAGGGTCAGAACTGGGGGGACCACCAACCGTTCCCGGTCAGCGCTCCGGGCGCCACCGGGGCCGGCTCGCCGCTGGCCGCGGTCGGCCGTACGCCGAACCACCTCGATGTGTTCTGGGTCGGCGCGGACGGCTCGATCGGCTCGACCTGGTACGACTCGGCGCAGGGGATGAGCTGGGGCGACCACCAGCCGTTCACGATCGCCGGACCGGGATCGGCGGAGCTCGCGTCGCACCTGGCCGCGGTGGCGCGGACACCGGACCACCTGGACGTGTTCTGGATCGGCGGCGACCATGCCATCGGGTCGACCTGGTACGACTCGGCCGACGGCTCGCACTGGGGCGACCACCAGCCGTTCGCGGTCACCCCGCCGCGCGCCGCGATCGGTCCGGGCTCCCCGTTGGGCACCCCGTCCGCATTCGCGGTGGCCCGCGATCCGGACCAGCTGGATGTGTTCTGGACCGACCCCGACGCCTCGATCGCCTCGACCTGGTGGAACGCCGCGGCCGGGCAGAGCTGGGGCGACCACAAGCCCTTCACCGTGACGCCGACGGCCGCGGGACGTACTGATGGGCACCTCGCCGCGGTCGGCCGGACGCCGAATCATCTCGACGTGTTCTGGATCGGCCCCGATGGCGCGATCGCCTCGACCTGGTTCGATCTGGCGCCCGGGTGCGGCTGGGGGGACCACAAACCGTTCCCGATCGCATCTCCAGGTGCCGCCCGGGCCGACTCCCCGATCGCAGCGGTCGGCCGGACGCCGAACCATCTCGACGTGTTCTGGATCGCCCCGAACGGAGCCATTGCGTCGACCTGGTGGGACAGCGCTCCGGGCTGCGGCTGGGGCGACCACCAGCCGTTCACGGTGAGTCCGCCGGGAGCCGCCCGGCCGGGATCCGATCTGACCGTGGTGTCGCGGAACCCGCACCAGGTCGACGTGTTCTGGGTCGGTCCTGACGGAGCGGTCGGCTCGACCTGGTGGAACACCGCCGCCGGCCAGGGCTGGGGCGACCACCAGCCGTTCCCCGTCACTCCGCCGGGCGCCGCCGGAACGGGTTCGGGGCTGACCTCGGTCGGCCGTACGCCGAATCATCTGGACGTGTTCTGGATCGGTCCGGACTCAGCCGTCGGCTCGACCTGGTGGGATCTCGCGCCGGGCTGTAACTGGTCGGACCATCAGCCGTTCCCGATCACTCGGCCCGGTGCGGCCCGCCCCGGCGCCGCGTTGTCGGCGGTCGGCCGGACCCATGATCACGTCGACGTGTTCTGGATCGGCTCCGACGGTGCGGTCGGCTCGACCTGGTGGGATTCGGCTCCGGGCTGCAGTTGGGGCGATCATCAGCCCTTCGCGATCAGCGGCCCGGGCGCGGCCCGGGCCGGGTCCCCGTTGGCGGCGGTCGCCCGGACGCCGAATCATCTCGACGTGTTCTGGGCCGGCCCGCGGGATGCGATCGACTCGAACTGGTGGGACAGCGCCCCGGGCTGCGGGTGGGGGGATCATCCGCCGTTCACCGCGGCTGGTCCACGTCCCGTCCCGCTGCCGATCGGCCCGCACCACAAGCGCTGATCCGGCCGGAGTGACGCACCGATCTGCCGGCGTCAGTCGATGCCGTCCCGCACCATCGCGCCCAGCCGAGCCAGCACGGCGTGATCGCCGCTGTGGTCGACCTGATGACGCGGCGGACGGCCCCACAGCCAGCAGTCCAGGTCCTCGGCGATCCCGGTGACGTACGCCGCGGCCGGCTCGCCCGGATCCTCGTCGGCCACCACGAGGCTGGTCTCGTCCACCGGCTTCCCGCCGTACTCCCCGGTCATCCGGGCCAGGGTGACGAACCACTGCCGGCCCGAGTCGGCCGCCGTGAACCGGACGGTGGCGGCCGGGTCCGGGGTGATGTCCAGCCCATCGGGCGCGCCACCGTACATCAATCTGATCACCTCGTCGACGCCGTCGGAGCACAGCGCGACGTCCATCGGGCTGCGGTGTCCGGCGGTCAGCTCGGCGTCGAGCCGGTGGATCAGCACCTCGTGGGCCTGTCGGCGGTAGGCGAAGCCCACGGTCTGCTCCCTCGACCACGACCAGGCCGGCTCGTCCGGCGACGCGGCCGCCAGCGCCGCGACGAGCCCGGAGGCGGCGGTGTCGGCGAAGCGCGAGCAGGGCCTCGTACGTCCCGGGCCGCTTCGGGTGCGCCGGCAACTTCTCCCGGGGGGCGGGCCGCATGGCTGACGACCTGGGTCCAGAACCACTGCACCTCGGCGAGGTGCCAGACCAGGTCTGCGGCGGTCCAGTCCGGGCAGGTCGGCACCCGGGCGGTGGGGTCGACCGCGGTCAGCACCTCGTGGAACCGCTCGGAGTCGTCCGCCAGGTGGGCGAGATAAGGGAGCCCGCTCATACCGGACACCGTATTCCCCGAGCACCCTTCCCATGGAGTCCCGGGTGGCGTCCGACTCAGAACACGAAAATCGGTCCCTCGAGGAGCTCGGTCGGACAGCCGTACGCGGGAATCGCCGTCTGAGCAGCGATCGAGGGACCACTTCTCGTGGTCAGGACCGTCCACCGGCGTTCCCGCGGGAACGGGCGTGACCACTAGCGGGCCAGGGCGTGGCGGACCAGGCCGTCGTGGTCGAGGACGGCATGCAGGGGCCACGCCCAGTCACCGACGATGTCGATGATCCGGGTGCCGGGCTGTTCCAGCCAGTCCGCGATCCGCTCGGTCTCCTCGATCCCGGCCGCCGGCAGCGGCGCGGGCGGCCGGAACACGGTCTCCGCCATCGCGCGGACGTCCCGGGCCACGGCCTGCGGTACGTCCCGCGGCGACGCGACGCCCGGTGCCGGCCAGCCGGCCGTGGCGGACGACGTGGATCTCCCAGTTCTCCTCGCGCCGGTATGCCGCCACGATCTCCGGGCAGGCCGCCAGGCTGCGGACCCGGTGGAACCGGCGCCCGGTCCGGACCAGGGTGTCCAGCCGGCGGCGGATCACGTCGGCCTCCTCGTACCGCTGCTGCTCGATCAGCCGGCTCAGCCGCTCGCTGACCCCGGCCACGGCCGGACGCACGTCCGCCGACAGCGCCAGCCGCACCTGCTCGACGATGATCGCCGTACGTCTCGGGCGATACCGAACCATCGCACGGCGCACTGCACCGGCCCATTCCCGGCCAGCGCGCAGCGCTGTCACCGGGCGTCGCACGCTGAGCCGCGGGCTGCACTGCCGGATCGGGAAGCCGTCGTAGATCGCCAGCACCACGTCCTCGGCCGCCTGCCGGCGGTGGAAGGGCCCGAAGTACGTCGCCTGGTCGTCGCGGACCGCCCGGACGATCGACAGCCGGGGAAACGCCTCGTCGGTGATCTTGATCCACTGGCTGCGCTCGGGGTACTTCGAGCGGCGGTTGTACGGCGGGGCGTGCGCCGCGATCAGCCGCAGCTCGGTCACCTCGGCCTGCAGCGGGGTGTCGCAGACGATCGTCTCCACACCGGTGGACAGCCGGACCATCTCGTCCATCCGCGGTCGGGTCTCGGCGGCGGTGAAGTAGGTCCGGACCCGGGAGCGCAGATTGGTGGACTTGCCGACGTACAGCACCTGGCGGCGGCGGCCCCTCGGCTTGTCGTCGTGCTCGGCGACGAACAGGTAGACCCCGGCGCGCCGGGGGAGGTCGCCGCCCAGGTCCGCTTGGCCCGGCGCTGCGGGGAAACCCGACGGGTGAACTCGGCCAGGTCCTCGATGGTGTGCACACCGAGGTTGCCGACCCGCTCCAGCAGGCCGTGCAGCACGTCGACGGTCGCGCGGGCGTCGGTCAGCGCCCGATGATTAGGCTCGGTCGGACTCTTGAAGTGCTTCGCCAGGGTGGCAAGCCGGCAGTTCGGGACCTCGTCGCGGAGCAGGATCTGACGGGCCAGCCCGACCGTGTCGACCACCGACCAGCGGGGCGGGGGGTAGCCGAGCTTCTCGCAGGCCCGGCGCAGGAAGCCGGTGTCGAAGGCCGCGTTGTGGGCCACGATCACGCTGTCGCCGGCGAACGCCAGGAAGGCCGGCAGCACCTGCGCGAGGGTCGGCGCGGCGGCCACCAGCTGGTTGGTGATGCCGGTCAGCACGGCGATCAGCGGTGGGATCGCCGTCTGTGGGTTGACCAGCGTCTGGAACTCGCCGAGCCGCTCGCCGCCGCGGACCTTCACAGCTCCGAACTCGGTGATCGTGTCGTCCTCGGCGCCGCCGGTGGTCTCCAGGTCCACCACGCAGAACGTCACCTGCGACAGATGGGTGCCGAGCTCGTCGAAGCTCTGCTGCTGCGACGCCGGTCCCATGAGTCGAACCGTACGAACCGCCTCGGACAGTTTCTTCCGGCTCGTGCCCGCTGCGCGCCCCTATCGACCCCGCCCCTGCCGACCCCGCTCCTTCCGGCAACTGTCGACCTGCGACATCGACACGCCGCGCGTCGCCGTCCCAACTCGACAGTTTCCGAAGGGCAGGGCGGGCGAGTCCCGGGGTCAGATCAGCCGGCGAGGGGCTCCTCCAGCGAACCGAGCAGCTCGCGGAGCTTGCCGAGCAGCCGCGCGAGCTGGCGCGAGACGTGCATCTGGTTCGTCCCGGTTCGCAGCGCGATCTCCTCCTGCGACATCCGGAAGTAGAACCGGAACCGCAGGATCTGCCGCTCCTCGGCCGTCAACTGGGGGAGCAGGGCGTCAACCACGAGCTTCGCATCGGCCCGGTCGAAGTCGGTCTGGGCCTCGTCCGAGCTCAGCCCCGGGTCGTTCGGCAGCAGCGCGGAGGCGGAGAAGCCGACGCCGGCCGCCTGAGCCGCCGACACCGACGACGCGCTGTCGCAGAGGTCGCGGGCCAGATCGACGGTGCTCGGTTCGGCGCCGAGTCGTTGGGCCAGATCCGGCCAGCGGTCGCGGACCCGGATGGACAGCTCCTGGGTGGACCGCGGCGGCCGGACCAGCCAGGCGTGGTCGCGAAAGTAGCGCTTCAGCACGCCGCTGATGGTCGGTACGGCGAAGGCCACGAAATCGCCCTTGGCGACATCGAACCGCTGGACGGCCTCGACCAGTCCGATCCGGGCGACTTGGCGGAGATCGTCGGCGTCGGTCCTCGATCGGCCGTAGCGTCGGGCCAGCGCATCCGCCAGACCGAGGTGACGTTCCACGATCTGCCCGTGGATCCGCTTCCGCTCGACCTCATCGGCGGCGGCGGCCACCCGGAACAGTTCGGCGGTCTCCAGGTCCGATCCGGTTCGGGCCGCGCGGCCCGCGTCCGTCGCGGAAGGGAACACCTGCGTGGAAACAGACACCAGCCACCTCGGTTCTCGAGAACCACGTGGCACTGGCTTGACCACGAACGTACGCGAACGGCGTACGGTCGAACGCAACTAGCCAACCACGCCCGGACCATCCGTTCAAGGCCGGCTGGCCGGGAGGGTCAGGCGATCGCGAGCACCTCGCTGTGCAACACGGCGAACCAGGCACCCGGCTCGCCGGCCCAGGACCGCCAGCCGTCGGCGATCGTCGCCAGCTCGTCGTCGCCGACGCCCGCTCGGCGGGCGTGATCGGCCAGGTCGGAGGAGGTGACCCGTTCAGCCCAGGTCTGGCTCCACCAGGCCAGATCGGTCTCGTCGGCGAAGCACCAGACCGAGGCGCTGCAGGTCAGCTCGGTGAATCCGGCCCGTCGGACCCATTCCTTGAGCCGCCGGCCGGCGTCCGGCTCGCCGCCCATCGATCGCGCCACCTGTCGATAGACGCTCAGCCAGCGCTCCAACTCCGGAACGTCGGGAAACCAGGTCATCGATGCGTAGTCGGCATCGCGGACCGCGACCAGGCCGCCCGGTCGGGTGACCCGGCGCAGTTCGCGCAGTGCCGCGACCGGGTCGGCCAGATGCTGCAGGACCTGATGGGCGTGGCTCACGTCGAAGCAGTCGTCGGCGAAGTCCAGCGCGTAGACATCGCCGACGGCGAACCGCACGTTCGCCGTGCCGGCGGAGTCCGCGGCGTGTCGGGCAGCGGCCACCGCCGCCGGTGCACTGTCGACCGCCTCGACGAAGCCGTCGGTCAGCCGGCCGGCGAGATCCAGCGTGATCGTGCCCGGACCGCTCCCGACATCGAGCAACCGGTCGGTCGGCCGGAGGAGTGGCAGCAGGTAGCCGGCCGAGTTCTCGGCGGTTCGCCAGGAGTGCGATCGCAGCACCGGCGCTGCGTGGCCATGGGTGTAGGTCTCGGGGCTCACCCGGAAAGTGTCCGACCCTCCGGGCAGGGTGAACGGTATGGCCCGATCCGTGGGACCGGCCAACGAGACCGCCAACGAGACCGCCGGCGAGCGACTGAGGAGATCGAGCGATGGATGTACTGCGGGTGGACTGTGACGGCTGTGCGGCGAGAGGTCTGGCCTGCACCGACTGTGTGGTCAGCGTGGTGCTCGACATCTCCCGACGTCGCTGGCGCTCGATGTCGACGAACGCAGCGCGCTGCGGGCGCTGGCCGACGGTGGTCTGGTGCCGCCGCTCCGGCTGATCCCCGGCGCCCGTCCCGGCCGGGCCGTGCAGCAATCGCTGGACTGGCCGGAATCGGGGTGACGGATGGTCGCGGTTCGGGCAGCATGACCAATCTCACGTCCGGCGGTTTGCTCCGTGACCATCTTGTGACCTACCGTGATGAGGCGCGTCGGCACGCCGCCGTCCCATCCGGAACGGTCGGCGGAACGAACTGGTAATGAGCTCTGCGGCACTTTCATTGCGGCGGTACCGTTGTCAGGTCGCCGGCTCGTTGGGGGATTGGCCCAGTATTCGGCGGGGTCGGCGAGGCGAGAAGGGATTGGTCGGGTGTTGTCGCGGGGTCGCGCTGGACGGGGAATGCGCCTCGGCCGCGGTCTGAGCATCGCCATCGGCACCCTTGGACTGATCGCCGCCCTGTCCGGCACTCCCGCCGCCGCCGACCCGACCACGCCGATGACCGTCGACGACGCGAAAGCGCAGGTCGCTCAGCTGGAGGCCGACGCCGGCGCCCTCGACCAGCAGTATGTCGGGGTCCAGCAGCAGATCGCCACCGACCAGGCGCAGCTCAAGCAGAAGAAGGCCGCGGTCGCCGCCCAGACCGCCAAGGTCAAGCAGATGCGCCAAGAGGTCGGTCAGGTCGCGCTGGCCGAGTTCCAGAACCGATCGATCAACACCACCGCCCGGTTGTTCCTGACCGACGACACCGACGGATTCCTCAACCAGGTGTCGACGGTGGAGAAGGTCAGCCAGAACCAGAACTCCGCACTCCAGGACTACCAGACCGAGCAGGCGCAGCTGGCCACGCTCGAACGGTCCACGGCGACCGACGTTGCCCAGCTGCAGGCCCAGCAGCAGAGCCTCGCCGCGCTGCGGACACAGTCCGACGCCAAGATCACCCAGGCCAAGGCCGTGCTCGCCCAGCTCACCGTTCAGGAGCAGCAGCGGATCGCCGCCGAAGAGGCCCGGCTCGCCGCCGCGGCGCAGGCGAAGGCCACCGGTGGCACGAACACCGACCCCAGTACGGGCAGCGGTTCGAGCACGAGCAGCGGTTCGAGCACGGGCAGCGGTTCAGGTACCGGGACGGTCGCCGGCTCTGGCCGCGCCGCCAGGGCGGTCGCGTTCGCCAAGGCCCAACTCGGCAAGCCTTACGTCTTCGCGACGGCGGGCCCCAACTCCTACGACTGCTCGGGTCTCACCTCGGCGGCGTGGGCAGCCGCCGGCGTCCACATCGACCGCACCTCGGAGGCTCAGTTCCACGACGGGACTTCGGTCGCGAAGTCGGACCTCAAGCCTGGCGATCTGGTCTTCTACTACTCCGGGATCAGCCACGTGGCGATCTACGTCGGCAACGGCCAGATCATCCACGCACCCAACTCGCGCACGGTCGTCAAGTACGCGGCGCTCGACTCGATGCCGTACGAGGGCGCCCGGCGCGTCGGCTGACGATCGTCTCTGCTGACGCCTCGGTCCGGCCTCGGCCGCTGTGGACGGGGCTCGTTCTCTCCTCGGCCATCCTGCTCGGGTTGGTCTGCTCTCTCGGCCTCGCCGGCTGCTCGGCCCCGGCCGATCCGACGGCCCCGAGCTCGTCTTCCGGCTCGGTCACGGCGACGCCGACGATGTCGGCGGATCGGACCGCCGCGAGCCAGCACACGCTGGATGCACTGCTCGCCGCAGCCCAGTCTGATCACCGGGCCGCCTTCGACGACCAGCTCGCCGACCCCGGGTCGTCCTTCGCCGACCGGTTGTTCGGAAACCTGACCAGACTCCCCACAGCGGCCGTCCAGTTCCGTGCGGAACCGAGGACCGCGGACCTGTCGGCCACCGAGCTGGCGCTCTGGCCCACCGGTTGGGCGCAGCAGGTCGACGTCGCGTCCCGGGTCGAGCACGACACCGGACCGTCGACGTACCAGGTCTGGTTCGTCTTCACCGCCGCCGGCGGCCGCACCGACCTGGCCGCACTGGCCGACGGCCCGGCTACCGACCCTCCGAGCCGGCCCCTCTGGCTGACCGAATCGGTCCGGATGATCAGCGGTCCCGGCGCGACCGTGCTGGCCGGCGGAGACCGGGCCGACCTGACCGGTTGGCTGCGCCGGGCCGAGTCGGCGGAGCGCGCCGTCCGCGCCCGGATCGGCCAGCTCGGTGCCACGGCCGGCGGATCGTCGGGCCGATCGTCGGGTAGGCGCGGCCTGGTGATCGAGCTGCCGAGCTCCGAACAGGCCTTCGACCAGGTGCTCGGGGTGGCACCGGGCAGCTATGACCAGATCGCGGCGGTCGCCTGGCCGGAAGGTCCGGACCCGGGTACGTCCGCGGTCCGGGTGGTGGTCAACCCGGGCCCGGCCGCCACGCTGGACGAGGACCGGCTCGGCGTGCTGCTCACCCATGAGGTGACCCATGTGCTGACCGGCTCGGCCACCTCGCCGGCCCCGATGTGGCTGGTCGAGGGGTTCGCGGACTGGGTCGCCTTCGACCGGCTCCCGGCCGCCGCACCGCCGACCCGCGACGAGGTGCTGACCGACGTCCGGAAGCACGGCGTGCCCACGGCGTTCCCGAGTGACTCCGACTTCCGGCCCGACGCGACCGATCTGGATCTCACCTACGGCCGGGCCTGGTTGCTCTGCTCCTTCGTCGCCGGGACCTGGTCCGACGCCGATCTGGTCAGGTTGTACGCCGCGGTGGACGGTGGCACGCCGCTCGCCACCGCCGTACCGGAGGTGCTCGGGGTCGACGAGCCGACCCTGCTCCGTCGCTGGCAGGCCAGGCTCACGGCGCAGTCGCGCCGCTGACGAGGGGCTGAGAGATGGCGACCACCCTGGTGGTGACCAACGACTTCCCGCCCCGGATCGGCGGGATCGAGCGATTCGTCGAGCAGGTCTGCGGGTTCTGCGACGACGACGTGGTGGTGCTCACCTCGACCGAACCCGGCGGACGGGCGTCCGATGCCGCCAGGCCGTACGAGGTCGTCCGGCGAGGCCGGGTGCTGTTGCCGACGCCGACGATCGCCCGTGAGGCGGCCGGGCTGCTGCGTCGATCGGGCGCGACCCGGGTGGTGTTCGGAGCGGCGGCGCCGCTCGGCCTGCTGGCCGGTCCGCTGCGCCGGGCCGGAGCGGAACGCATTGTCGCGCTCAGTCACGGGCACGAGACCTGGTGGGCGCAGCTCCCGGGCAGCCGCGGTCTGCTGCGCCGGATCGGGCGTGAGGTCGACGCGCTGACCACCATCTCCGACTACACCGCGGCCGTCATCGGGCCGGCGCTGGATGCGGCCGACCGGGGCAAGCTCAGCCGGCTCGCGCCGCCGGTGGACACCGACTTCTTCGTGCCGGCTGCCGATCCGCCGGAGCCGGGCCACCCGCCGCGGGTGCTCGCGGTCGGCCGGCTGGTCCGGCGGAAGGGCATCGACACGCTGCTCGGGGCCTGGGCTCTGGTCCGCTGCGAGCTTCCCGACGCAGAACTGGTGGTGGTCGGCGACGGTCCGGAACGCGACCGGCTGGTCCGGCTGGCGTCCTCGCTCGGTCTCGGCGGGGCCGTGCGGTTCACCGGTGGGCTCGGCCGAGCGGGCGTGCGGGAGCAGCTCCGCCGGAGCGACGTGTTCGCGCTGCCGATGCGGGTGCGGCTGGCCGGCCTGGACAGCGAGGGACTCGGGCTGGCCGCGCTGGAGGCCGCCGCGTGCGGGCTGCCGGTGATCGTCGGGGACTCGGGTGGTGCTCCGGAGACGGTGCTTCCCGGCCGGAGCGGGTTCGTGGTGGCGCCGGACTCGCCGGTCGAGCTCGCGGCACGGCTGGTGGAGCTGCTCGCCGATCCCGGGCGGCGGGCGACGATGGGCGCGACCGGCCGGGTCCACGTCGTCGCGAACTTCGGCGCGGTCGAGGCCCGGAACCGGCTGCGTACGCTGCTGGACCTCGCCTGATGGCTCGACAGTCTGGTCCCTCGATAGTCTGTCCAGCGTGCCGGATCAGACGAATGCCTCGATCGATATCGCGGCTCCCGCCGACGAGATCATGGGCGTGATCGCCGACTTCGAGTCCTACCCCGAGTGGGTCGACGACATGAAGAAGGTGGAGATCCTCAGCTACTACGACGACGGCTGGCCGTTGCGGGTGCGGATCACCCTCGACCATGCGCTGGTCAAGGACGTGTACGTCCTCGAGTACGACTGGGTCGAGAACGTCGCGTCCTGGAAGCTCGTCGAAGGCAGCCTGCTCAAGGTGATGGACGGGTCGTACGTGCTCACCCCGAAGGGCGACGCGCTGACCACTGTGACCTACAACCTGACCGTCGACGTGAACATGCCGATGATCGGGATGTTCCGGCGCAAGGCCGAGAAGACGATCATCGACGGTGCCCTGAAGGGCCTGAAGAAGCGGGTGGAGGGCTGAGCCAGACAGGCGGCTCGCCGGGCCCCCGCACCGTCGGATCCCGGGCCCACGGGCCGCGTGCCGGCCTGGCCGTCCCGACGCTCAGCATCGGCATCGACATCGGCGGGACGAAGGTGGCCGCCGGGGTGGTCGACGACGCCGGGGAGATCCTGGAACGGCTGCAGCGGCCGACCCCGTCGCACAGCCCGCAGGCGGTCGAGGACGCGATCGTGGCGATCGTGGACGAGCTGAGGTCGCGGCACCGGGTGCAGTCCGTCGGCATCGGCGCCGCCGGTTGGGTCGACAACACCCAGTCGATCGTCCGGTTCTCCCCGCACCTGGCCTGGCGGGAGGAGCCGCTGAAGGACCGGCTGACCGATCGGATCGAGCTGCCGCTGATCGTCGACAACGACGCCAACGCGGCGGCCTGGGCGGAGTACCGGTTCGGCAGCGGGCCGTGGTGCCTCGGTGATGGTCTGCCTGACGCTCGGCACCGGGATCGGCGGCGGGCTGGTGATCGACGGCCGGCTGTTCCGCGGGACGTACGGGATGGCCGGGGAGTGGGGTCACATGATCAGCGTGCCGGGCGGGCACCGCTGCGAGTGCGGCAACCGCGGCTGCTGGGAGCAGTACGCGTCCGGCAACGCGCTGGTCCGCGAGGCCCGGGAGCTGGCCGGCACGAACTCGCCGATGGCGTACCGGCTGCTGGAGCTGATGGGCGGCGACCTGGACGCGATCACCGGCCCGAGCGTGACCGCGGCCGCACTGGAGGGCGAGCAGACCGCGATCGAGCTGCTGGCCGACGTCGGGACCTGGCTCGGGCAGGGGATGGCGAATCTCGCGGCGGCACTGGACCCGGACCTGTTCGTGGTCGGCGGCGGGGTCAGCGCGGCCGGCGACCTGCTGCTGCAGCCGGCGCGCCGGATGTTCTCCCGCACCCTGACCGGTCGCGGCTTCCGGTCAGAGGCGCGGCTGGAGCTGGCCCACTTCCGCAACGACGCCGGCCTGATCGGCGCCGCCGACCTGGCCCGCCGCGCGATGATCGAGCCGCCCGACTCCGCCCGGTTCGGCTTCTGGCCCCGCCGCAAGTCCCGCAAGCGGCGCGGCACTCCCGCCGCCGTGCGCTCGGCTGAATCCACCCCTCTCCGGAAAGTGTCGGGTTGCGACAACGACACGCCGACGACGGCTGCCGCAAGTCGACAGTTTCCGGAAAGCCTGGCCGGGGAGCAGGTCTCAGGCTACAACACCGCGCCGTCGTCGCCGGGTGGGCGGGATCGCGGGGAGGTGGAAAACGAGTACACCGAAACCGATCATGAACGTGCCCACGGCCAGCCAGCCCGTCCAGGGTGGTAACCGGACACCGAAGGCGGCCAGCAGGACGACCACCGCTGCGTAGGCGATGCCGAGCCAGGCCAGCAGGATCGGGCAGTCCGGGCCGGTCCATCGGCGGCTGCGGCTCGGGCACGTAGCGCTCGTCGGGATCCGGCTCGGCATCGCCGGCTGCGGCCCGGTGGGCCCGACGAACAGCGGGTGGTCGTCGGCCCAGCCGGTGCTCCACCGGGCTGCGGACCTGATCGTGGTGGGCCCGATCGTGGCGGATCGGTGCGCTGCGGATCGATCCGCGGACCGGGGCTCGGCTCGGACCACGGGTCCAGCCGCACCCGGAGCGGTGGCTCGGGCCGAGGAGTCAGCGGGCGGAGCGGGTCGGGTCGGTCGGCGGTCAGGTGGTAGTTCGCTACGAGCTCGGCGAAGGCACGGTCGACGGCCTCGCGGTCGTCGGGACGGTCGCCATCGACAGGGAACTCGTCGGGGCCGGGATCGCCATCGCGCGGTGCGCTCATCGTGACCTACTTCGCTGCCGCGGCCAGCCGGGTGAAGAACTCGCTGGTGCCGCTGAAGATCAGGTCTGCATCGTAGTCCATGGTCGCAACGTGGTAGCTGCGCTCCAGATGGACCACCTCCAGCTCCCGTGCTGCGGATCCGTTCGGTGATCATCGCGAGCGAGGACGGGCCGACCACGTGGTCGGTCTGCGAGCGGAAGATCAGCAGCGGCTGGTCGACCCGGGGCAGCTCGCGCTGGATCTCCTTCCAGAGCTTGGTCAGCGACCAGGCGGCGTGCAGCGGGGTGCGCTCGTACGCCGCCCTCGGTGACGTCCGGCATGGCGATGTCGTCCGCCGATGCGCGGCCAGCGACGGCACGACGTGGCGCAGCACCGGCAGCGCTCGCATCGCCGGGTCGGCGGAATGCACCGACGGGTTGACCAGGCTCAGCCCGGCGACCCGTCGGCCCTGTCGCGCGGCCAGCAGCAGGGCCAGCCCGCCGCCCATCGACAGCCCGCAGACGAAGGTCCGTTCGCACTGCGCGCTCAGTTCGTCGAAGGCACGACTCGACCGTCGCCGTACCAGTCCTCCCAGCGGGTCTGATTCATCTCCTGCCAGCTCGTCCCGTGGCCCGGCAGGCGCGGTACCGAGACCCGGAAGCCGTCCTTCTCCAGCCGGTCCGCCCAGCCCCGCATCGAGCCCGGATTGCCGGTGAAGCCGTGCAGCACGAGAACTCCGACCGGACCGTGCCCCGCCGATGTACGGCTCGGCGCCGGCGACCAAGGGAACAGCGCCGGCCGGCGGCTTGGCCCGCGCCCCGTCGGGTTGTCGTCACCCACGGAACTCTAGACGCGATCGGGTTCGCCCGCCGCAGCCCTCGGCGCCCCACGACGGTACCCGGTCGGTGAGGTTCGCGCGGCAACCGTCCTCGACACTAAGGTGAGGGCCGAAGGAGGCGGGTGAAACGTTGCTGTACTGGTTCCTCAAGCTCTGCGTCGTCGGACCGCTGGTCCGGCTGCTGTTCCGGCCCTGGATGGAGGGTGAGGAGAACATCCCGGAGCGTGGTCCGGCCGTGCTGGTCAGCAACCACATCTCCGCGGGTGACACCTTCATCCTGCCGGCCATGATCAAGCCGCCGGCTGACCTTCCCGGCGAAGCAGGAGCTGTTCGACGGGACCGGGCTGCGCGGCCGGTTCGTCGCGGCGTTCATGCGCGGCATCGGTCAGCTGCCGATGGACCGCTCGGGCGGTCGGGCCAGCGCCACCAGCATGGACGGCGTGCTGGGAGTGCTCGACGGCGGCGACCTGCTCGGGATCTACCCGGAGGGCACCCGGTCACCCGACGGTCGGCTGTACAAGGGCAAGACCGGTGTCGCGCGGCTGGTCCTCAAGGCCGGTGTGCCGGTCATCCCGATCGGCATGATCAACACCCAGGCGGTGCCGTCCGGGATCCCGAAGGTGAAGACCATCCGGCGGCCCGGCATCCGGATCGGCCGGCCGCTGGACTTCAGTGCGTACGCCGGTGCGGGCAACAACCGCGACGTGCTGCGTTGCGTCACCGACGAGATCATGGACGCCGTGATGCAGCTGACCGGGCAGACCTACGTCGACGCGTACGGCAGCTCGGTCAAGGAGGCGTTGGAGCAGGGCCGCGACTTCCCGGCCCGGGTCGCCGCCCGCCCGGGCGACGGGGATCGCCCCGCCGCGTGCCCGAACCGCCCCTGCCCGAACCGCCGGTGCCCGACGCGGCAGCGGCCGGTGCAGCGGCCGACCTGCCGCCAGCGGTCGGTGACGGCCGATGAGCCGGCGCAAGGACCTGCGCCGAACAAGGGCCGGACTCCCAGCCCGAGTCCCAGTCCGAGGAGGGCGACGGCGGCGGCAAGGGCATCTACTGGGTGCTGAAGAACGTCATCGTCGGACCGCCGGTGCGCCGGATCTTCCGACCGGTCGACGAGGGCGCGGAGAACGTACCGAAGACGGGGCCGGCCATCCTGGCCAGCAACCACCTGTCGTACGCGGACTGGGTGTTCATGCCGATCGCGCTGGACCGCCGGGTGACCTTCGTCGCCAAGTCGGACTACTTCACCGGCGACGGGATCAAGGGCTGGACCCAGAAGCGGTTCTTCGCCGGCACCGGCCAGGTGCCGATCGACCGCAGCGGCGGAAGCGCCTCCCGCGGGCGCACTGCGTGCGGGGCTGAAGGTGCTGAAGCGGGGCGACCTGTTCGGCATCTATCCCGAGGGCACCCGCAGCCACGACGGCAGGCTCTACAAGGGCCGGACCGGGGTGGCCAGGCTGGCCCTGGAGGCCGAGGTGCCGGTGATCCCGACTGCGGTGATCGGCACCGACGTGATCGCGCCGCCGGGCAAGATCGTCAGCCGGATCGTCAGCCCGACGGTGAAGTTCGGCGAGCCGCTGGACTTCTCCCGCTACGCCGGGATGAGCGAGGACCGGTTCATCCTGCGCTCGATCACCGACGAGATCATGTACGCGATCATGGAGCTCTCCGGCCAGGAGTACGTCGACATCTACGCGCCGACCGCCAAGGCCCAGGCCGCCGCCCAGGCGAAGCGTGACGAGGAGGACGAGGTCTCCCCGCAGGCCTGACCGATCAGCTGGCTGACCGGCCCCTTGTTCCGGCAAGTGTCGACCTGCGACAGCGACACGCCGGTGTCGCCTGTCGCAGGTCGACAGTTGCGGGGAAGGAGTCCGTTCCGGGCCCGACGTCAGTTCACCGGGCGCGCGGTCAGGTCGTCGACGGTCTGCACCAGCGGAGCGTTGGTGCCGCGGGTGCGGGCGAGCAGAGAGGATCGTCTGACGGCGCATGGTCAAACCCCGAACTGGGAGCCCCCTGAGCCCGCCGACCGGCGGGCTCCTCAGGACACAAGCCTGAGGCCTACCTGTGATACGCACTGGCGATGTCACGAAGTTATGCTGTGTAAACACCCGGGCATGTTCAATCTGTCCGCGCAGCTAAGTGCTTGCGGCAGAGTCCGCGCACGCCGGGTCGGGCTGTCCGGCGCGCGACAATTCGGAGCGGGTGCCGGCCGGGTCCGTCTACAGTTTCTGCGTGCCCGACCTGCCCGGAGTGCCGACCCTCGACCAGCTGCACGCCCTCAACCCGCTCCAGCAGCCGACGTACGAGGGCGCCGACGAGTTCGCCGCGGTGATCGAGCGGCTGCGCAAGCTGCCGCCGCTGGTGTTCGCCGCCGAGTGCGACCGGCTGCGGACCAAGATGGCCAGCGTCGCGGCCGGCGAGGCGTTTCTGCTGCAGGGCGGCGACTGCGCGGAGACGTTCGACGGGGTGACCGCCTCGAACATCCAGAACAAACTTCGGACGCTCCTGTCGATGGCGGTCGTGCTGACGTACGCCGCCCAGGTGCCGATCGTCAAGGTCGGCCGGATGGCCGGCCAGTACGCCAAACCGCGCAGCTCCGCGGTCGAAACCCGGCACGGGCTGACCCTGCCGGCGTACCGTGGGGATGCGATCAACGGCTTCGACTTCACCCCGGAATCACGCCGCCCCGATCCTCAGCGGCTGCTCGGCGTCTACAACGCGTCATCGGCCACCTGGAACCTCACCAGGGCGTTCGTCACCGGCGGTTTCGCCCACCTGCGGAGCGTGCACAGCTGGAACGCCGACTTCGTCAAGAACTCCGCGGCCGGCGTGCAGTACCAGAACCTGGCGTCGGAGATCGACCGGGCGCTGGCGTTCATGGTGGCCTGCGGGATCGACGACAGCGTGTTCGCCACCGTCGACTTCTTCTCCAGCCACGAGGCGCTGGTGCTGGAGTACGAGCACGCGCTGACCCGGATCGACTCCCGGACCTCGCTGCCGTACGGGACCTCCGGTCACTTCCTCTGGATCGGGGAGCGGACCCGACAGCTCGACGGCGCGCACGTCGAGCTGCTCCGGCACGTCCGCAACCCGCTCGGGGTGAAGCTCGGCCCGACGACCACCGCCGACATCGCGCTCGAGCTGGCCGACCGGCTCGACCCGGAGCACGAACCCGGCCGAATCACGTTCATCACCCGGATGGGCGCCGGCAGGATCCGCGAAGTGCTGCCGGAGGTGGTCGCCAAGGTGACCGCCAGCGGCCGGCAGGTCGCCTGGGTCTGCGACCCGATGCACGGGAACACGTTCGAAGCGCGGAACGGATACAAGACGCGGGCCTTCTCCGACGTGATGGAGGAGCTGAACGGGTTCTTCGACGTGCACGAGGAGCTCGGCACCTGGCCGGGTGGGGTGCACGTCGAGCTGACCGGCGACGACGTGACCGAGTGCGTCGGAGGCTCCGACGACCTGGTCGAGGCGGACCTGGTGAACCGCTACGAGACGCTCTGCGACCCACGGCTGAATCGGAACCAATCGCTGGAGCTCGCCTTCCTGGTCGCCGAGCGGCTCACCACGGGCCGGATCAGGCGGGCCAACCCGGTGCAGAACTACGTGCCGGTCTCGCTCTGACGCCCCCAGACGCGCCCTGAACTCCGCCGACTGTGCCCTGGGCGAGGTGCGCCCTTCGACAGGCTCAGGGCACGTGAGTGGCAGGCCCGGGGCACGTGAGTGTGCCAGAGAGCGATCTCCTTGACATTGTCGATAGCTTCGTCTCTTCAGTCGATTTCGGAAACAGACTTCCGAATAGCGGAATGATTTCTCAGAGGCTCCGTCGGCCCCCACGGAAACGGAGATGATCGTGACCTCTCCTCAGTCAGACTCGAACACCGCCGGCAGCCGATTCAGCTCCGGCAGCCTGCTCAGATTCGGCCTGGCGGCCATCCCCTGGGTTGCCGTCCTGGTCGGCACGCCGTTCGCCAACAAGGTGGACCCGTTCATCTTCGGTATGCCGTTCCTGCTGGTCTGGGTCGTGTTCTGCGTCATCGCCACGTCGATCTGCATGGCGATCGTCTATGCGACCGACCCCCGCAACCGCGCGGACGACCCGGCCGCGGACGAGCGTCGCGACCGAGCGGAGGGCGCCCGATGAACGGCGCGCTGCCCGTGCTGGCTCTGTTCCTGCTCCTGGCCCTCGGCCTGGGACTGTACGCCCGGCGCGGGAAGGACATGGACCTCGAGCAGTGGAGCGTCGGCGGCCGTGGATTCGCCGCCATCTTGGTGTTCCTGCTGCTGGCGGGGGAGATCTACACCACCTTCAGCTTCCTCGGCGCCAGCGGCTACTCCTACTCCCACGGCGGGGCCGCGTACTACATCTTGTGCTACGGAGCGCTCGCGTACGTGATGTCGTACTGGCTCGCCCCGGCCATCTGGCGCTACGCCAAGGTGAAGAGACTGATCTCGCAGCCGGACTGGTTCGTCGCCAAGATCATGGTTCCGGAGACCGGTGCGCAAGGGCGTGGCGGATGCGGGGGATGCCATGTGACAGATCTTCACCGGTCCGGGTTTCGTCCGGGCAACAACATGATGGCGACCCGATGAAACGGCTGGTCAGTCAGCAGATCTTGTGCTTCTGCCAGCGCAGGTTCTCGTCGTGCGGCACCTCGGTCAGGTCGTGGGAGAGCCAGTAGTACTTCAGCGACTCGTCCGTCCAGCCCTCGTACACCTCCTCCCAGTCGAGGATCTGGCAGTGCGGCCGGGTGGAACCGTCGGTGATCGGCTCGTCGGCGCGCTGGTAGCGCATGTCGATCGACAGCCGAACCCGGTTGCCCATCCGGTTCGGCGTGCCGCGGTGCACGGTCAGGCTGTTGAAGGTGAGCACGTCACCGGCCCGGTAGTCGGCGATGCCCCACGGATAGTCGGACTGGCAGATGTACGCCTCCAGCTCGCCCGCGCCCGTCGAGGCGTGGTACGTCAGCAGACCGTCGGCCTGCGACCCGACCAGCACGGTCAGACCGCCGAGCTCGCGCGGGCAGTCGCCGAGCGGGAACCACGCCGTCCAGACGTTCTTGGTGCCCTGGATGTGGATGAAGTCCTGATGGGCCGGGGTCGGGATGAAGTTCGTGCCGGGAACCATGATCCGCGAGATCGACAGCGGCTGCCGGATCACGTCGCCGCCGAGCAGGGTCGCGTAGAGCGACAGCAGGGCCGGGTCGTGGCCGATCGCGTGGAAGTCCTGCAACCGGTAGATGTCGCGATAGGCCTCGATCGGTACGCCGGTGCCGCAGAACGCCGCCGCGACCGGGTCGACCCGGTCGAAGGCCGCGACGTCGGCGACACCGTCCATCGGGTCGGTCCCGTCGACCAGCCAGCCGTGGGCGGCGACCACGTCCATCATCTGTCGGCGCAGATCGAGCACCCGGTCGCGGTCGAGCAGCCCGCGGAAGAACAGGTAGCCGTCCTCCTCGGCGCGGGCGAGCAGTTCTGTCGGCCGCACCAGCAGCGGCGTGGAGTCGACCAGCTCGACGGTCGGGTTCAGCGGCAGGGTGGCGGTCATCGGAGGATGTCCTCTCTCTGGTGGATGGTGGGGTTCGCGTTCACGGGCGTACGTCGCAGGGCGGTCAGCCGCAGCGTCCAGGCGAAATGGCCGGACGCTTCCAGCCGGACGGCCTCGTCCGGGGCAGCGCGGCCGAGCTCGGCGGTCCGGCCGACCATCGGCTCGACCCCGATCGACCGGTACGGGCTGCCGGCCGGCCAGCCGCGCAGGTTGCGCCAGAGCAGCAGCGAGCAGGAGCTCGGTTGCGACGGCGCGTCCCAGGTCAGGTGGAGCGAGTCGGGGCCGTCGATCACGGTCGCCTCGCGGCAGCCGGGAAGCAGCACGCAGACGGCGGTCCCGTCGTCAGGCCCCAGCCGGTCCAGACCGTCGGGCCAGGGGCGGATCGGCGGCGTCTCGTCGAGCACGATCGCCTCGGTCACGCCCGGCACCGCCAGCCGCGCCTCGGGGCCCACGTCGAGCAGGGCGTGCACGGCATGCACGAACGCCGTCCCGGGCGGTCCCTCGATCGTGTAGTCCAGTCGCAGCTCCCGGTCGGCCGTCGTGACCCGGCGGGTCAGGTGGCCGACGCCGGGCACCTCGACGCCGGCCGTCGCTCCGTCGCTCCGCCATGGTCTGGTCCACGCGTCACCGTGGTCCGGCTCGCCGCGCACGGTCGGGAAGCACTCCTCGGCCCCGCCCGCGTCCACGAACGCCGCGCCCGGTACGACGCCGGGCCGGCCCGCGGCGATTGCGCGGTCCGGATTCGTCCACAGCCATTCGCGACCGCCCGCGCGCAACGAGGTCCACCGACCGCCGTGGCCGAGGTCGCTGATCAAGGTCAGCGGCTGCTGGACGAGACTCACCCGATCGCCTCCAGCACCACCACGTCGGCGTCGGTGGCCATGGCGAACGGGATCTCCAGGCCCGTCGCGGCCGCGGCGCCGTCGAGCTCTCGGTCGGTCCCGGCCACCCGGTAGTGACGACCCGGGTCCACGGTGCGCGGTCGGAGAACCACCGACTCGGGCCGCCCGGGCCGGGCGTAGACCAGCAGTACCGTCTGCTCGGGCGTCCCGTACTCCACCGCGTAGACCAGGTCGCTCGGCTCTCCGTGCGGCTCGACCCGGCCGGTGTGCACGGTCGTCCGGATCGAGCGATACAGCTCGACCAGCTCAGCCGCGATCTTGCGCTCGGCGTCGCCCCAGGCGAGCAGGTCGGACCCGATACCCAGCACGCCGGCCATCGCGACCACGAACCGGAACTCCAGACTCGCCGGCTCCGGATCCAACCGGTCCGGCTCGTCGGTGACCCACGAGCTCATCACGTGCGAGCCGTACCCGGACAGGAAGCCGTGCTGGATCGCCAGCCGGTCGCGCGGACCGGTCTCGTCGCTGGTCCAGACCACGTCGCTGAGACCCAGCACGGCCGGGTCGATCCGGCCGCCGCCGCCGCTGCAGGCCTCGACGGTGACGTGTGGGAACTCCTGCCGCAGCATCCGCATCACCCGGTAGTACCCCTCCGCGTGCCGGACCGACCACTGCCGGCCGGCGGGATCGCCGGGCCGGCCACCATCGCTGACCGGCCGGTTCATGTCCCACTTCAGGTACGTGATCCGCTCGTCACCGAGCAGCTCACGCAGCCAGCCTTCCGTCCAGTCCAGGACCTCCGGGCGGCCGAAATCGAGGACGTACTGGTTGCGGACCGACACCAGCGGTCGCTCCCCGGCCCGGTAGACCCAGTCCGGATGGTCGCGCAGCACCGCGGCCCCGGGGTTCACCGCCTCAGGCTCGACCCAGAGACCGAACCGCAGACCGCGGTCCAGTACGCCGCTGATCAACGGATCGAGACCGGCCGGGAACGTCTCGGGGTCCGGCCACCAGTCGCCGAGGCCGTGCCGGTCGTCGTGCCGGCCGGCGAACCAGCCGTCGTCGACGACGAACACCTCGGCGCCGATCTCGGCCGCCACGTCGGCCAGCGACAGCTGGTGGTCGGGCCGGACGTCGAACGTCGTGGCGTACCAGGAGTTGTAGACGATCGGGCGGTGACGCTCGGCGAGATCGCGAGCCAGCGTCCCGCGCTGGTAGTCGTGCCAGCGCCGGCGGACGCCGGCCGCGCCCTCCGGAGCACAGACGCCCAGCGTCGCCGGGGTGGTGAAGCTCTCGCCGGGGGCGAGCCGGATCACGCAGGACTCGTCGTCCACGCCGCCGGCGACGCGGACCCGGTCGCGGAAGGGCACCGCGTCGACCAGCAGTCGCCACGATCCGCTCCAGGCCAGCGCGATGCCGTACGCCGGGCCGTCCGGTTCGGCGAGCGACGACACCCGGACGGTCGGGGAGTACGTGTGCGAGGTGATCCCCTGCCGGCTGCCCAGGGACAGCTCACCCGCCGGCAGTGACACCCGGTTCGGGGTGAACTCACGGGCCCAGGCGCCGGCCAGCAGGTCGACGTTCGCGCCGGGTCCGATCGGCAGCTCCCAGGCCGGTCCGAACGCCCGGGGCAGCTCGATCGGCTGGTCTCCGGTGTTCATGATCACGACGTGCTTGGCGACCACGTCGTGCTCGGTGCTCGTCTCGATGATCAGCTCCACCGCCAGATCCCCGGTGCTGTCCTCGGCGCGCGCGGAGAATCGGCTGCGGGGACCGTCCCGGCGCAGCTCTGCGCACTCCGACGGCCAGCGCAGCCGCGCCCCGACCGTGCCGTCGCCGTGCGTCGACGATCAGGTCCGCACCGCGGACCTGCCGGGTGCCCAGCGCGGCATACTCCGACGGCAGCCGGTCCGGCTCGGTCTCGAAGCCGGCCGGCGGACTGGGCCCCCACGGACGTACGTCGCCGGTGGTCCAGTCCTGCAGAACCGGCCCGGCGCCGTCGTGGGGCGAGGTCGACGACGTACCGGCCGGTCGCGGTCGGCAGGACCCAGCTCACTTGTTGGCTCCCACCAGCAGCCCGGAGACGAAGTGCCGCTGGAACGCGAAGAACACGATCGTGGTCGGGATCGCGGCGATCAGCGACCCGGCGGCGACCACGTTCCAGGCCGTCGTATAGCCACCCTGCAGGTTCAGCAGGGCCGCGGTGATCGGGAACTTCACGTCCGTTCGGAGCACGGTCAGCGCCCACAACAGGTCGTTGAAGACCCAGGTGCTCTCCAGCGCAGCCAGCGCCGCCATCGCCGGCCGACACAGCGGCAGCACGATCGTCCCGTAGATCCGCAGGTCGCCGGCCCCGTCGATCTTGGCCGACTCGAAGATCTCACCGGGCAACGAGCGCATGAACCCGTACAGCACGAAGGTGAAGAAGCCCATCCCGAACCCGACCTGCACCACGATCAACGCGAACAGGTGGTCGTAGATGCCGAGCGCTTCGCAGATCTTGGCCACCGGGATGAGCAAGATCTGCGGCGGCAGCAGATTGCCCGCGAGCATGATCAACAAGATCCCGCGGCCGAACGGGATCCGGTACCGGCTCAGCGCGAACGCGGCCAGCGAGGCCAGGAACAACACCGCGACCACGGTGCAGACCGTGACGATCACGCTGTTGCGGAGCGCTCCGCCGATGTCGCCGTCGGTCCAGGCGGTCCCGAAGGCGGCGAGGGTGAACGACTGCGGCCAGGTACCGAGACCGTTGGTGGCGATGTCGTCGAAGCTGCGTACGGCGACCAGGATCACGAAGACGATCGGCAGCACCCAGAGGATCGAGACCGGGGCCATCACGGCGTGGAAGACCCAGGGGTGGCCGCGCCGGCGGCGCCGGGGCTCCGTGGCGGTCGTGGTCGGCAGGGTAGCGGTGGCCATCGCTCACTCCTCCCTGGTCGCCCGGGCGAGATAGGTGATGATGAAGGCGATCGCCAGCAGGAAGATCACCACGGCAATGGCCGAGCCGTAGCCGAGGTTCACCAGCGTGAAGCCGACCTGGTACATGTACGTGCTGAGCAGCTGGGTGCTGTTGTACGGACCGCCGCGGGTCATCGCCCAGACGATGTCGAACGTCCGCAGCGAGTCGATCACCGTGACGGCGAAGATCACCGTGTTCACGTTGCGCAGCTGCGGGAAGACGATGAAGCGGAACCGCTGCCACCAGGTGGCGCCGTCGACCGCGGCGGCCTCCTCCAGGGTCGGGTCGCAGCCCTTCAGCCCGGCCAGGTAGAGCACCATGATGTAGCCGGCCTGCCGCCACAGCGCCGCGACCAGGATGGCCGCCAACGCAGTGTTCGGATCCGCGAGCCACTGGTGCTCACCGGTGTCGATGCCGATCGCGAAGAGCACGGAGTTGATCGGGCCGTCAGGCTGGTAGAGCACCCGCCAGAACAGACCGGTGACGGCGAGGGCGAACACCATCGGTAGGTAGATCGCGCTGCGGTAGATCCCGACCCCGCGGCGCGGTCGGTTGAGGGCCAAGGCAAGCGCCAACCCGGCGATCACCGACAGACCGCCGAACGCGACCGCCCAGATCACGTTGTTCTGGAGCGCGATCCGGAAGATCGGGTCGGTCAGCAGGTTGCGGTAGTTCTTCAGCCCGACCGGCTCGGCCGGCCCGACGCCGTACCAGCGGGTGAAGGACAGCTGGAAGCTGTTGAAGGCCGGCCAGAAGACCCAGAACATCTCGATCGCGAGCGGGACGAGCAGCAGCAGCCAGACCACGGGCGGCACCCGGGAGGTCACCGGACGACGACCGAACCGGGCCCGGCGCGACGTCCGCTGCTCGTCCGGGGGCTTCGTCGTCCGGTCGGCCATGACGCTCATCGAAGGCTCGGAACGGTCACTGGTTGAAGACCTGTTGGGCCGCGGTCTGCCAGTCCTTGAGGATGCTGGCGACCTGGTCCGGATGGTCGAGGAACTTGGTCAGGGCCGTGTCGGCGGTGGTCTGCAGCGCGTCGCTGGAGTCGCGGTTGAAGAACTGGGTGATCTCCTTCGTCTCGCTGAGCAGCTTGATGCCCTGCTTGACCAGCGGGGAGAACTTGCTCGTGTCGACGTCGGGCGAGGTCGGGAGGTTGGACGAGCCGGATCCCTCGATGTAGGCCTGCTGCTGATCCGGTGAGGCGAGGTAGCTCAGCAGGTCCTTGGTTCCGGTCGGGTTCTGCGTCTTGGAGCTGGCGAAGAAGCCGTCGGTCGGCGCCTCCTCCGCGGACGGGATCGACGGGTCGATGGTGGGCACCGAGAAGAAGGCGATGTCGTCCTGGGCATCGCTCGGGAACGCGGTGGTCAGGAACGCACCGATCAGGTACATGGCGGCCTTCTTGTTGACCAGCGGCGTGGCCGCCTCCTGCCAGCTGTAGGAGCGTCCCTTCGGGTCGAAGTACGGGATCAAGGTGGCGTAGGTGTCCATCACCTTGCGCACCTCGGCGCTGTCGAAGGAGTGCTTCCCGGCCAGCAGCTCACGATGGAACTGGGCCCCGTTGACCCGCAGGTCCAGGTAGTCGAACCAGCCGGAGGCCATCCAGGCCGTCGATCCGGTCCCGTTGGTGAGCGGATAGACACCCTTGCCCTTCAGTGTGTCCAGCATCCCCATGAAGTCGTCCCAGCTGGTGACCGGCTTGACGCCCCACTCCTCGAACGCGGACTTGCGGTAGAAGATGCTCCACCAGTAGTAGCTGGTCGGGATGAAGATCTGCTTGCCGTCGTCGCCGGTCGACAATGCCTTCAGGGCGGGGGAGAACTTCGCGCAGGCGCCATCGCCGGTCCACATGTCAGAGACGTCCAGCAGCAAACCCTTGCTGGCGTAGTCGCGGGCCACCGAGCCGGCCAGCCAGGTGATCACGTCCGGTGGGTTGGCCGAGGTCAGGTACGTGGACAGCTGGGCCCGGAACTGCTCGGTGGCGACCGTGTTCAGGGTCACCGGGTACTTGGTGTAGCCCTTGACGATGGACTCCAGGGCCGCCTTGGGCTTGGGGTCGGAGAGATCGGACTGCAGGGTGAGTGGACCCCCGCCGGAGCTCGCGCTGCCACTGCCGGACGTACTCGGTGTCGAGCCCCCGCCGATGCAGCCGCTGAGCAGGAACGAGCCGCCGAGCGCGGCGCCGCCGAGCAGCAGGCTGCGCCGCGTGAAGGCATTGGGACGGATCAAGGTGCTGGTGGGAAGCTGTGCCGGCTTCATGATCATTGCTCTCCTTTGAACGGTGGGAAGGTGGGTGTACGTCCTTGGCTCACGCTTATGTGCCCTGAGCCGGTCGAAGGGCCGATGTCGCCACCAGTGCGCCGGTGACGAACGCGGTATTGCACGAGCGCTGCAGGTCGATGTCGGCCCACATCGCGTGCTGCGGTGCGGCGTTGGAGCAGACCACGGTGCCCCAGGCGCCGATCCGGGTGGACTCGTCCACGGCCAGTCGGCAGAACTCGGCGCCGATCGGGCCCTCCTCGAAGCGGCCGTCCCGCGGGGTGTAGCCGATCCAGCCCTCGCCGAAGACGACCGGCACACCGTGCTGCCGGGCCCAGTCCCGCGCCGTGGCCAGCCAGCTCTGCAGGGTGGCGATCATCTCCTGCTCCCAGGCCGGATAGTGCCGGTACAACCAGCGGTCGATCGCCTCGGCGTCGCCCCAGTCGTGGGCATAGATCTCCGGCTCCGCGACGATGGTCGCGGTCAGCCGCCAGGGCGCGTCCGGCGCCCACTCGGCGAGCTTCGGCGCGCCGGGGAGCAGGATCTCCCGCTCGGCCCTGGTCTGGTCGAACTCCTCGCCCGGGCCGCGCAGCCCGTACTCGGCGATGAACGCCCCCAGGACGCCGTATACGTAGGGATGCGTGACCAGGACGTCGACGGTCTCCGGGATCCCGCTCATCGCACCGACCGGGACGCGCGCGTAGTTCACCGTCACCGGGCGGTCCGGGTGCCGGTGGTGGAAGACGTCCAGGGCGCGTTCCAGCCGCGGACGCAGCGCGACCACCCGCTCGTCGTGGTCGGTCGGCAGGCCGTCGGCCAGGTGGCCGACCTGGACCTCGTTGTGGATCTCGGTGAACGCGATCCGGTCGGCCAGTCCGTGGCCGGCCAGGAAGTCGACCAGGTCGGCCAGCGCCGCCGCCTGGGCCTCGGCGCGGTGATCGGGATCGATCGTCATCAGGGCCTCGCACCAGGCCGGGTCCGCCGCGAAGGAGGAGCTCTGCTGGTACTCCCAGGAGGAGAGGATGACGAAGCAGTCGTGCCGTTGCGCGCTCCGGAACAGGGCGAGCAGCTGGGCCCGGGCGTCGATCGTGGTCGGCTCGACCACGTCGTACCAGCGGACCCGGCTGCCGTAGCCGTTACCCAGCGGGCCGAGCCGAAGGGCGGAGGTGTCCAGGCCGCTGCCGAACAGCAGATACGGCATCGCGCAGATCCGGACGGTGTTGTAGCCCCGCTCGACTGCCTCGGCGAAGGCCCGGTCGAGATCCTCGAACGGCTCTCCCGGGCCGGTCCGGACGTACCAGGAGAAGTCCCAGAGGGTGATGGTGAGCTTGTCCGGGAGGTGAGCCGGGATGGGTACGGGTCGGTAGCTCATGACATGCTCCCGGTCGGTTGGAGCCCGCGGTCGAGGTCGAGGGCCAGCTCGTGGCTCGGGTCGGCGGCGAGGACGGTGTCGAGCAGCCCGCGGGCCTCGGTGAGGTCGCCCACCAGTACGGCGAGCTGCGCACGGATCAGGCTCACGGTCAGGTCGCGACGGTGCTGCGGATCGTCGTCGAACAGCATCAGTGCGGGCAACGAGGTGGCGAAGTAGTCGATCGTGGCCGGGGTCTCGGCGAGCCGGGCCGCATGCTCGGTCAGACCGGCGACCAGCCGCTCCGCGAATGCGTCGTCGCCGAGCCGGCGGGCGGCGAGGACCGAGAAGTAGGTGTTCTCCGAGTACGTCTGCGGGCTCATCTCGGTGAAGTCGCCGACGGCGTCGGCCGCCCGGCGCCAGGCGTCCGCCGCCCGTTCCGGATCCAGCGTGGAGGCCGCGTCGCCCAGGGCGAGCAGCAGCCGGGCGGGATTGGCGAGCGGGTGCCGCGCCTCACCGAGAGCCGGCGGCGGAGCCAGTGCGGCCTCGACCTGGGCGACGGCGGTCTCCGGGTCCCCGGCATGCCGGGCCCGTTCGCCGAGGGCGAGCCGGGTCCGGTCCCACGCGCGCAGCACCTGGCCCTCGCCGCCCTCCCACGGCTGGAAGGCGTGACCGTCGAGGACTGTCAGCGCATCGTCGGTACGGCCCGCGGCGAGCAGCAGATGGACGTACGCGATCGCCAGGTCGTCGCGTTCGCCGACCAGCTCGCGGTGGGCCTCGAGCCGGCGCAGGCGCACGTCCGGCGGCACTCCGATCCGTTCCAGCAGCTGGTCGCTCTCGAACAGCAACCGGGCGTCGTTGGGCGCGACGTCTAGTGCACGGTCGTACGCGGCGACGGCCGCGACCGGATCGTGCTCGTGGTTGAACGCCGCCAGTCCGATGTTGCGCCAGACGACCGGGTCGTCGGCGTCCAGCTCGGCGGAACGCCGCCAGTGGGTGAGGGCGTCGGCCGGGCGGCCGTGGGCGAAGCACCAGTGGCCGAGCAGCGCGGCCGCGGTCGGATCGTCCGGATCGGCCGCGAGCGCGGCCTCCAGGGCGCCGACGTCGTCCAGCCGCGCGGCGAAGTTCCAGGTGCGGTCGCCGCTGCCGGCCCGCTTGCGGGCCACCGCGGCCTCGTCCGGGCGGCCGAGACTGTCCATCAGCACCGCCGCGTGGTAGTCGGCGAGAACGGCACACGCGGTCTGCCCGAGCGGGCGGTCCGCGTCGCCGATCCGGGCGCGCTCGCACAGGTTCAGCGCGGCGGTCAGCTCACCGATCCGGGCGTGCTCGACGGCCAGGTCCAGCAGGGTCTGCGCCTCGATCAGGCCTTGATCGGGATCGAGCCGGCCGGCGAGCAGCCGCGCCCACGCGTCGAGCGGGTCCAGCGTTGACGTCGCGGCCAGCAGGGTCTCGGCCTCGGCCGTACGCCCCAGGCGGCGGAGCAGCACGACGGCGAGGTCGCGCGCCTGGAGCTGGTCCGGGCGCGCGCGGAGCGCGGCCTCGACCCGGGCGAGTGCGGCGGCGTCCCGATCGTGGCGGGCGTCGATGATCGCCAGCTGGTGGTTGCCGGCGGCGAACCATGCATCGGTCCAGGAGGCCTTGGCGAAGGCGTCGTACGCCTCGTCGTCGCGGCCGAGCCGGACGAGGGTCAGGCCCAGCAGGTAGTGCGCCTCGCCGTTCTCGGGGTTGGGGTTGAGCGTCGTCAGCCGTGCGATCGCTGCCCGCAGCTGGCGTTCGGCCTCGAGAAATCGGGCCTCGCCGTAGCGACGGGCACCGAGCGCGGTTCGGGTGGGCGCGTGACCCGGGTCGCGGGCCAGTGCCTCGGCCCAGTAGGGCTCCGGCGAACGGGTGGCGTGCCGGTACTGCTCGAGGTGGCGACCCGTCAGGTACAGCTCCTCGACGGTGCGGACCGCCGCGGGCGGGTCCGGCTCACGCGCGGCCCGGACGTCGGCCGTGCCCGGAGTGCCCGTCGGCCGTCGCCACTCGAGCAGGGCCCGGCCGTCGGCACGCAGTGTGACGGCGGCCGGCAATGCTGTCGAGGTCAGCCGGCCCCGGTGCTCCGGCGCCAGGTGCAGGGTGTCGACCACGATGCCGCCGACCGAGTCCTCGACGAGGACCTCTACCCGGCCGAGGTCGCGGGTGGCGTCGAGCAGCAGCGTCGCGCCCAGCTCGTCCAGGCGGAGGCCGAGGGCCACGTCCCGGCTGGCGGCGACCGCCGGACCGGTGCCGGCCAGGGGGTACCAGAACTGCGAGAAGGTCTTGGTCTCGCCTGGCGCGAGCTGGGAGAAGTCGGGCTGGTTGTCGGTGTAGACCCCGGCCATCAGCTCGATGTACGCCGTGTCGTCGTCGCTGAGGTTCCGGTTCCAGGCGTGCCCGAAATCGGCGTCGCCCCAGGTCCACTGCTTCTTCCCGACCGCCACGTGGTGGTCGGCCCAGTGCACGAACCCGCCACCCGCTCGGTGGTCGTAGCCGCCGAAGAAGTCGCCCCTGGAGTTCAGGGCCATGTACGAGGTCGGCACCGGGATGTTGCGCGGCCAGTCCAACCGGTCGCCGGGCACCCGGCGCGGGCTGCCGGACCGGGTGTCGATCTCGCGTCGGGCGGGATAGTCGATCCCGTAGTAAGGCCGGTCGGAGGCCGGGAAGGTCGTCACCGCACGCTTCGCGTGGTCGGCCACCATGCGTACGTCGTCGGGGAAGAACGACTGGTAGTCCTCGTGCACCCGGGCGGCGACATTCGACCACCACAGGAATGTCTGCGGCTGGTCGCTGCGGTTGAACAATCGCACCTCGAGCTCGATCAGCGTCGAGTCCGGCCGGAGCCGGATGCCGTGCATGCCCTTCATCCGGGCGAACGGATCGTGGTCGGAGCACCAGACGGTACCGGTCGCCTCGTCGATCTCCCAGGCGGTCGGCAGAAACGTCGCCGGGCGATGGTGCTGCGGCCAGTTGAACTCCACGCCGCCCGCGAGCCAGGGTCCGGCCAGGCCCACCAGGGCCGGCTTGATCACCGGGTTGGCGTAGAACAACTGGTAGCCGGTCCGCTTGTCGAGGGCGAACTGGATCCGGCCGCCGAGCTCGGGCAGCACGAGAACCCGCAGGTGGGCGTTCTCCAGGTGCAGACCCTGCCAGCTGTGTTCGGTCCGCGTCTCGCTGATCCGGTCGTGGAACGGCAGCGGAAAGACCCGTCCGCTCGATCCCTGGTAGACGCGCCGGTCGAGGTAGGCGGGGTAACGGTCGGGCGGCTCGGGCAGATAGGTCGGCATCGTGACCGGGCCCGACCAGACCGCGACGGGTGCGTCGGCGAGCCGCTCCGGTCGGGGAGCGAGATCGAGCTCGTCGTCGGGCACATCGCCAAACTAAGCCGCGCTCCTGCTCCGAAGGAATGCACGATTCGACGGTCAACCTGGACGATTCTCTGATCCGGCTAGGATCGCTCTGTGTTCCTCAGAGACGGCTTCCCGGGTCAGCGGCTGCATGTTCTGCCGACGCCGTTGGTGCACCTCGCCTCCGATCGGGTACCGACGTCCCGGCTCCTGGTGACCGATGCTGGATATTTCCCGCATGCTGCCATGCACGGCCGGGTCCGCCGGACCGGCGCCGCGCAGGCGATCGTCATCATGTGCGCCGACGGGGCCGGTTGGTGCGAGCTCGGCGGGATGCGGCACGACGTGGGTCCCGGCGAGGTGCTGGTCATCCCGCCGAGGCTGCCGCACCGCTACTACGCCGACACAGACCGGCCGTGGTCCATCTGGTGGTTGCACGTGACCGGCGACGACGTCGCCGACCTGCTGACGGCAACCGGCCTGACCGCGGCGTCCCCGACTGCGCCGATGACCGATCCGTTCGGCCTGTTCACTCTGGTGGAGAGTGTCTGCGACGATCTGGCCCGCGACGAGACCTCGGCAAGCCTGACGGCGGCGGCGGGCGCGGCGTGGCACCTGCTGGCCAAGCTGGCGGCCGAGCGGGACGGCCGGTCCACCGGTCGGGCCCCGATCACCCGGGTCCAGGACCACCTGCGGGAGCACCTGTCGGCACCGGTCGACGTGCCGGCTCTCGCGGAGCTGGCCGGCTTCAGCCAGTCCCACTTCTCCGCCCGGTTCAAGGCGGTCACCGGGTTCTCGGTGACCGAATACGTCAAGCGGCTGCGGATGGCCCGGGCTCGCCAGCTGCTGATCACCAGCGACCACACGGTGGCCGAGATCGCGGCCGAGGTCGGCTACCCCGACGCCTTCTACTTCTCTCGACTGTTCCACGCGGTCAGCGGGTCGAGCCCGCGCGACTTCCGGGCTCGCGCGATCGAGGAGGCTGTTCCATGCTGACCCGCTCGCGCACGCGGCGCTGAGGTCCCGGTCGAGTCGTCACTCGATCGGGCGACGAAAAGCGTGTCGCCCTCCTCGCTCCTCCCTCCCGGGAGCGCCGCTCCGACGCTCGCGGGTCAGTGCCCTGGCAGGATGGGCGCTCGTGATCGATCTGCGCTCCGACACAGTGACCAGGCCGACCGAGGCGATGCGCGCCGCGATGGCGGCCGCGCCGGTCGGGGACGACGTCTACGACGAGGACCCCACCGTGCAGGCCTTCGAGGCGCAGGTGGCCGCGTTGCTCGGGCACGAGGCGGGGCTGTTCTGCGCCAGTGGGTCGCTCGCCAACGTGCTCGGGGTCCGGCTCCTGGTCGAGCCCGGTCAGGAGGTCGTCTGCGACGTCACCGCCCACATCGCGCGGGCCGAGATGGGGGCGCACGCCGCGGTGCACGGGCTCACCATGCGGACCTTCCCGTCGGTCCGTGGACGGCTGGACCCCGGGCAGGTCGCGGCGATCGTGGCACCGGACGCCGGCCCGTACCTGGTCTCGACGGCCGCGGTCGCGGTGGAGAACACGCACAACTTCGGCGGCGGGACCGTCCAGTCGTACGAGGCGCTGGCCGAGGTCGCGCAGCTGTGCCGGAGCAGCGGAATGGGCTACCACCTCGACGGGGCCCGGCTGTGGAACGCGCACGTGGCGACCGGGGTGGACCTGCTCGCGTACGGCCGGCTGTTCGACACCGTCAGCGTCTGCTTCTCCAAGGGACTTGGCGCGCCGGTCGGGTCGGTGCTGGTCAGTACGGCGGACAACATCGCCCGGGCCCGGGTCTGGCGCAAGCGGCTCGGCGCCGGCTGGCGGCAGGCCGGGATCCTGGCCGCGGGTGCCGCGTACGCCCTCGACCACAATGTCGCCCGGCTGGCCGACGATCATGCCGCGGCCCGGGTGTTCGCCGCTTCGGTCGGCGATCGGGCGCCCGACGCGGTCGACCTGAACGCGGTGGAGACGAACATCGTCGTGCTGGACACCGGGGACGTACCGGCCGGCCCGGTCGCCGCCGAGGCGGCCACCCACGGGGTGCTGGTCTCCGCTCTGGGTGCGCACCTGATCCGTGCGGTCACCCATCTGGATGTCACTGCCGACCAGTGTCACGACGCCGGCGAGATCGTCGGTGGCCTGCTGACTGACGCACGCTGAGGCCGGAGCACTGTCGCGCAGCGACCCGACGCGCACTGACGGGGCCGGCTGACAGGTGTGAGGAATGCGGCTGCGGTCGTTCGACGACACCACGCTCGGTAGGGTCGCCGACATGAAGATCACCCACTTCGGGCACTCGACCGTGCTCGTGGAGACCGACGAGGCGCGGATCCTGCTCGATCCGGGCAACCTCTCCGACGGCTGGCGCGGACTGACCGAGCTGGACGCGGTGCTGGTCACCCACCAGCACCCGGATCATCTCGACCCCGAGCACCTGCCGACGCTGATCACGGCGAACCCGCAGGCCCGGATCATGGTCGAGCCGTCGATCATCGGGCTGATCTCGGCCGGTACGCTGCCCGATCTCGGGCCGGCCGACCCGATCCACTCCGGCGAGCAGACCGCGATCGGCGACGTCCTGGTCGATGCGGTCGGCGGGCAGCACGCCGTCATCCACCGCGATCTGCCGTCGATCGGCAACGTCGGCTTCGTGCTGCGCAGCGAGGGGCAGCCGACCTTCTTCCATCCCGGCGACTCGCTGGGGGTCGCGCCTGGCGGCGTGGACGTGCTGGCGATCCCGCTGTACGGCCCGTGGGCCGCGATGAAGGAGACCATCGACTTCGTCCGCGCGGTCGGTGCGCTGGAGGGCTTCCCGATCCACGAGGGCCTGCTCAACGAGCGTGGTTTCGGGCTGATCTTCGGCCGGATCGAGGCGATGACCGAGACGAAGCCGTTCGATCTGCGGCCGGGGGCAGAGCGCGAGTTCTGAGGCCGGGTCTCCGAAACCACCCCCATCCCGGAAACTGTCGGGTTGCGGCACCGACACGCCGGTGTCGGCTGTCGCAGATCGACACTTGCCGGAAAGGGTGGGTCAGGCGTGGAAGGCCGGTGGGGCGACCTGGAGGTCCCTCCAGACGAACGCCGGGATCCGGGCGAGCAGACCGTGGGCGACGTCCGAGCACAGCCCGATCAGCAGCGTGTCGTGCTGGCCCGGGTAGAACCGGATCCACTGGCCGTCGATCACGAAACCGGGCGGCCGCATCGCCAGCAGATACTCCATCTGCCGCGGATGGATCACGTCGGAGGCGAACTTCGGCGAGGCCGTGCGGACCTTGAACGCGTTGTTGAAGTCCTCGCTCTCGAACCGGACCTTCTCACCGCCCCCTCCCCGACCTCCCATGGCGCCCACCCCGACGGACAGCATCGGCAGGCCGAACGGCAACGCCATCACCAGCACCGGCTCCTGGTGGTGCTCGGTCACCGTCCGGGTCGTCGTCCGGCCCTCGGAATCGGTGCTCGTCTCGGTCCGGGTGGTCTCCCAGCGGTGCTCGAACGCGTCCAGCGGCAGTCCGTCGTTGCCGCCGCTGATCACCTCCTCCGCGCGGTGTCCGTGCCCACCGCCGCCCAGCGAGTACTTGCGGACCAGGTTGTCGTCCCGGCCGACCCAGACCCAGTCCCGGCGATAGAAACCGAAGCCGGGCGGTTGCGCCTGGACGGCGTACGTCGTCCCGAGCCCGGCGATCGCCTGCGCGATCGGTGCGAGGGCCTCCAGATAGTCGGCGAGGTCGTCGGCGCTCTTCGGCGCCCCGACCGAGACGAGTTGGTTCCCGTCGATGCTGAGGTCGACGCCGCGCTCGGCACTGCTGAACGCCCGGATGGCGGGGACGGCGGCGTCCAGGATCGTCCGGGCGTACGTCGGGTCGTCGGCACTGACAGTCAGTCCGGCTTCGATGTCGTAGCTCGGGGCGGTGATTCCGACCCGCGGCCGGCCGGCGGTGACGAACAGGTCAGGCAGCACGGTCGGCAGCGTCAGGCTGGCGAGTCGCTGGTCGAACTTCGGACCACCACCGGTGCAGCGGTACTCGAACACCCGGAACGAGACGCCGGCCTGGGTGGTCCCACTGACCAGCTCATCGGTCGACCGCTCGAGGCCGATCCCGAACGGCGGAGCGTGGTGGTCGAGCACGGTCGCCAGCGCCGGGCTCGAGTCGAAGGTCCAGCCGCGCCGCTTCAGGCTGCGGACGTACCGCACCCGGCGAAAGACCAGGAGACCGACGACGATGACGATCACCGCGACGATGGCGAGAATGATCCAGCCGGAGGTGCTCACGGTGACGCGGGCTCCTTTCGACGACCGGTCAGGCGGGGGGCGAGCTCGACCAGATAGATCGCGGACAAGATCGCCAGGCCGCCAGCGATCATCCGGACGGTGATCGACTCGCCACCCAGGGTAACGGCGAACAGGGCCGCCCAGACCGGCTCGAGGGCCATGATCACCGCGGCCCGGGAGGCATCGATCCGAGCCTGCGCCCAGGTCTGGGCGAACATGGTCAGCGCGCCGGCGACCACGGCGAGGTAGATCACGATCAGCCAGTCGGAGGTACTGCTCGGCAGCGTGATGCCGCCCGGCAGGGCGACCGCGGTACAGAGCGCGGCGATCACGACCATCTGGACCAGCGACAACGCGATGGGCTCCGTACCGTCGCTGAGCCGGCTGAGCGCCACGATGTGCAGTGCGTAGACGATCGCGGCCCCGAGCGTCAGCAGCTCGCCGTAACCGACGCTGAACCCGTTGAGGCTCAGGATGCCGAGCCCGACGGTGGCGAGGACGGCGGCCAGCCACGTGGTCCGCGGGATCCTGGTGTGCAGGATCAGCGCGGAGAGCAGCGGAGTGGCGACGACGTACAGCCCCGTGATGAAGCCCGACACGCTCGCCGCGGTGTGCGCGAGGCCGGCGGTCTGCAGGATCTGGGCGACGCCGTACAGCACACCGAGCAGCACTCCGCGGCGGAGCGTACGCCGGTCGAGACCCAGTCCGGAAGGACCCGGCCGCAGTGAGCCCGCCCGCACGATCGCGAAGACCAGCAGGGCCAGGCTGGCGATCCCGAACCGCACCGCGAGCAGGTCGGCCACCGGCAGCCGGGTGACGATGTCCTTGATCATGAAGAACGTCGAGCCCCAGATCGCCGTCACGCTCAGCAGGGCCAGGAATGCCCCGAGCTCACGACGTTCTGCGTTCTGCACCGGGTCAGCCTAGGGGGGTGGAGGAGAACGCACCGGGCGCGAGGCGGCACTGATCAAACGACGTAGAGCGTGACCAGCGAGCCCTTGGGCGCCTTGCCGCGGGCGCCGGGATCGGTATAGGAGACGTATCCCAGACCGAGGTAGTTGGTCTTGACGGCCCGGACCCGGACGGCGAAGCCGGCGTTCTTCATCACCGATGTCGCGGCCCGCGTACCCATCGCCCGGACGTTCGGGACGACCACCATCACCGGTCCCTCGGACACGGTCAGCGTGATCTGGTCGCCCTTTTTGCCGGTCCCGGTTGCCGGGCTCTGGCTGATCACCAGGCCCTTGGCGACGGTGTCCGAGTTCTGGTTGGTGTTGCTGACCTTGAAGCCGGCCTTGGTCAGCGCCTGCTGCGCGGTATCGGCCTGCTTTCCGGTGTAGTCGGTGATGGTGATCGGTTTCGGCCCATTCGAGGCGACCAGGTCGACGTTGGTGTCCGGCCGTAGCGGCGTTCCCGGCTTGGCCGAGGCGCTGATCACCTGGCCCTGCGGCACGGTGTCGCTGTACTGCTGGGTGATCTTGCCGACCGCCAGGCCCGCAGCGGCGAGTGCGGCGGTCGCCGTCTGGACCGACGATCCGCTCACGGTCGGCATCGGGTGTCGTTCCGGGCCTTTGGAGAGGTACGCGGTCAGCTCGCCGCCTTCGCGGATCTTCGAGCCCTGGCCCGGGTCGGTCGAGGTGACCAGCCCGGTCGGCGTCGTCTCGCTGTAGGCCTGATCGAACCTGACCATGAGCCCGGCCTTGTCGGCGACCGTCTGCGCCTCCGCCTGGGACAGGTTCTCCAGCGCCGGGGCGGTGGTGAACCGGCCCTCGGTGAGGTACCAGCCGGCGAGCGCGGCACCGGCGGTCAGTGCGAGCACCAGCAGCAGCGCGATCAGACCACGGCGGCGACCGCGACGCCGCCGTTCGCGCTCCGCGTCGACCCGTTGCTGCATCACCGTCTCGCGCGGCGGGACCCCGGGCGGCGGGGCGTCCAGCACCGTCCGGGAGGGGGTGTGCTCCACCTCGTCGTCGTCGTCGTCGTATGCAGCTCCCATCGGCGACGCCGGAGAACTCGGCGAGCGCGGGGTGGTGGGGCTGGCCGGCACGAACATCGGCGACGCGAACCCGGACCAGGGACCGGGGGAGGCGTCGGGTTGGGGCTCGGTGGTCTCCTCGGCAGCCTGCTGGGCGGCCCGGACCGCCAGCACGCCCGAGAGGTCCTCGGTGAGCTCGGGGTCGTCGCTGATCCCTTCGCGGAGCGCGGTCCGCACCCGGCGGACCTGACTCAGCATGATCTTCGCGTCCCGCGGCCGTAGATCCGGGTCGCGGGCGGTGGCGCGGGCGATCAGGGCGTCGACGTACGGCGGGATCGGGTCGGCGGTCCGGAACGACGACGGCGGCGGTACGTCGTTGTGGACATGGGCGTACGCCACCTGGATCGGGGTGTCCCCGGTGTGCGGCTTGCGACCGGTGAGCAGCTCGAACAGCACGATCCCGGCGCTGTAGACGTCGGAGCGGGCGTCGGCCTTGCCCGACATCACCAGCTCCGGCGGCAGATAGGAGACGGTCCCGATCAGCAGACCCTGGGTAGCCGTCGAGGTCTGCGCGGTGATCGCCTTGGCCAGCCCGAAGTCAGCGACCTTCACCTGCCCGCGCGGGGTGATCAGGACGTTCTCCGGCTTCACGTCGCGGTGGATCAGGCCGGCCTCGTGGGCGGCGCCGAGCGCGCTGAGCACCGGCTCGATCAGCTCCAGCGCCCGGAGCGGCGGGAGCGGGGCCTCCCGGTTGATGACGTCGCGGAGGGTGCGACCCTCGACGTACTCCATCACGATGTACGGCCGCCCGTCGTCGGCGCCCTGGTCGAAGACCGACACCACGCAGGGGTGGGACAGCCGGGCGGCGGCCCGTGCCTCGCGGTCGAACTTGCGGGCGAACTCGGTGTCGTCGCCGAGCCCGACGTGCATCACCTTGACAGCGACGACCCTGGTCAACCGGGTGTCGATCGCCTTGTAGACGGTCGCCATCCCGCCGCGGGCCAGCCGCTCGACGATCTGGTAACGGCCTTCGAGCGCGTGCCCCAGCAGGGGGTCGCCGACGCTCGTCGTGGTCACATTCGCTCCAGACACGGTGGGGAAGATGCCCGTGCGGGCCGTACCCGCGAGTCTAGGATCGGGCGGCTCGACCAGCCGGTACGGCGCGCCGACGCTCCACGTGTTCGGTCACGGCGGGGTCACGGCCTCAGTCCCCTTCCGCGCCGGCCCCCCGCATGTTCGCGCTGTTCGACATAGCTAGGTAGCGCGAAGCAGGCGGAACTCGCGCGAAGTCGGGTGACGGCGGCTTGTCCGGCCGGGTCAGTCGATCCGGCCGGCGTCGCTGGTGGAGGCGCGGGCGTACCGGCGGACGGGGATCCGGCCGGCGCCGCGGGCCAGCCGGCCGCCCTCGACCGCGAGCCGCATGGCATGGGCCATCCGGACCGGGTCCTCGCAGCGAGTGACGGCGGAGGCGAGCAGCACCGCGTCGCAGCCGAGCTCCATCGCCAGCGCCGCCTCCGATGCCGTACCTATTCCGGCGTCGAGCACGACCGGAACCGTCGCCGCGTCGACGATCAGCTCGATGTTGTGCGGGTTGCGGATACCCAGCCCGGAGCCGATCGGGGCACCGAGCGGCATCACCGCGGCACAGCCGACATCTTGCAGCCGGCGGGCCAGGATCGGGTCGTCATTTGTATACGGCAGCACCACGAAACCATCTCCGACCAGGCGTTCCGCCGCATCGAGCAGTTCGATCGGATCGGGCAGCAGGGTCACCTCGTCGGCGATCACCTCGAGCTTGACCCAGTCGGTCTCCAGCGCCTCGCGGGCCAGTTGGGCGGTCAGGATCGCGTCCGCGGCTGTATAGCAGCCCGCGGTGTTCGGCAGCACCGCGATGCCGTGCCGGTCGAGGATCTCCAGCACCGAGCCGGGCGCGTTCGGGTCGATCCTGCGCATGGCGACGGTGGTCAGCTGGGTTCCCGAGGCCAGCAGTGCGGCCTCCATCACCTCCAGGCTCGGCGCACCACCGGTCCCCATGATGAGTCGGGAGGTGAACTCGCGATCGGCGATTCGCAAGCGGTCCTCTCCCGAAGACGCGCCCGGCGACTGTGGGGCGCCCGGAGCACGGCCGAGGACACTCTGCTCGGCCACCCGTTCAGCCACCCTGTACCGCCGTCACGATCTCGATCCTGGCACCCTCCGACAAGGGCGTCGTGGCGTGCTGGGCGCGGGGCACCACGCTGCCGTCGACGGCGACCGCGATGCCACGCGGAGTGCTTGCCTCGCCCGGTGCCACCACCTCGGCAAGGGTCGCCGAGTCGGACACCTCGCGAGGCTCGCCGTTCACGGACACCCTCATCAGAACTCCCCGCCTCGTCCGACCTCGCCCCACCGGAAACTGTCGAGTTGCGGCATCGTCATACGGCGTGTCGCTGTCGCAGGTCGACAGTTTCGGGAATGGGTGGGAAGCGGTCGAGACCGAACGGGCGGGCGAGATCGGGCAGCTCGCCCGTCAGGACGTACGCGCTGATCAGGTCGGCGGTGACCGGGGTGAGCAGCACACCGTTGCGGTAGTGGCCCGCTGCCAGCACGAGCCCGTCCAGCGAGCCCGGGCCGAGGATCGGGGCGTTGTCAGGGGTGCCGGGCCGCCAGCCGACGGACGTCTCGGCGACCGCATACTCCGCACTGATCGGCAACACCCGACGGGCGTCACGGAGCAGCTCGTACAGCGCATCGGCGGTCACCGCACCGTCGAAGCCCTTGTCTTCGACGCTCGCCCCGACCACGACCTCGCGGCCGCCGGGACGCGGGACGACGTACACCTCGGTGCCCCGGGCGATCGCCCGGACGGTCTGCGCCGGCTGCGGCAGCCCACGTGGATCAAGCCGGAGGATCTGGCCCTTCACGGGCCGGATCGGAAGCGGTTCGATCCCGGTCAGCTGGCCGGCCCAGGCACCGCAGGCGAGGATCACGATCGGTGCGTCCAGCCGGGTCCCGTCGGCGAGCGTCACACCGGTGACCCGGCCGGCCGACGACCGCACCTCGTGCACGAAGCCGGTCTGCTCGACGACGCCCGCCTGTCCGGCCGCCGCCAGCACCGCCGTCCAGAGCAGCCGGTTGTCCACGCTCCAGTCACCGGCGACCAGCAGGCCGCCGCTGATCCGAGGCGACAGCAGCGGCTCGAGCGTCCGGGCCTCCCGGCTGGTCAGCCGCTCCGCGGCCAGGCCGAGCCGGTCCAGGAAGTCGTGCAGCGTGCGCAGCCGGGCCAGGTCGTCCGCGTCGTAGGCGACCGAGAGGGTGGGGGTCCGGCTCAGCCCGGTCGGTAGCCCGCTCGCCTCGCCGACCTCGGCGCAGAAGTCGTCGTAGCGTTCCACCGATGCCAGGTTGAGCGGCAGCAGCTCCTGCTCGGTGAAGCTGATCTCGGTGACCGGCGCCAGCATCCCGGCAGCTACCCGGGACGCCGCGGCGGCCGGTTCGCCGACCACCATCCGTACACTCCGGCCGGCGCTCGCCAGCCGCCAGCCGATCGCGGCGCCGATCAGACCGCCGCCGACGACCACCACGTCGGAGGTCTGGACCATGCTCATACGGGTCAGTCTAGAAGGAGCTGATCGGGCAACTACTGTGTCGGCTGTGACCGTCCTGATGGGTCTCGCCACCCGCCTGAAGCTGGCCCGGCTCTATCTGTGTACCGACACCCGGTCGCGGCAGGGCGATCTCGCCGGCTTCCTCGAGGAGGCGTTCCTCGGTGGGGTCGACATAGTCCAGATCCGGGAGAAGAACCTGGACCCGGACGCGGAACTGGCCGCCCTGGAGACAGCGCGGTCGGTCGCCCAGCGATTCCCGCGGACGATCGTCTGCGTCAACGACTCACCGAAGCTGGGGGAGCGGTTCGGCGCCGACCTGCTGCACCTCGGCCAGACCGACGGATCGGCCCAGCGGGCGAAGAAGCGGCTGCACGCGTGGGCGCTGGTCGGCCGGTCCACCCATGCGATCCGGGAGACAGACCGGGCGATAGCCGACGATCAGACGGACTACTTCTGCGTCGGTCCGGTCTGGGCGACCCCGACCAAGCCGGACTACACCCCGGTCGGCCTGGACCTGGTCCGGCACGCGACGTCGGCAGCTCCGCCCGGCGATCCGGAGTCCAAGCCCTGGTTCGCCATCGGCGGCATCGACCATTCCCGGTTGGACGACGTGATCGGGGCCGGCGCGCGGCGGATCTGCGTGGTCCGGGCGATCACCGAGGCGGCCGATCCGCGAGCTGCCGCCGCCGGGCTCGCCGAACGGCTGCGGGTGGCCTGGGAGGTCGATCCGGTGATGCGGACGTACGCACTGCAGGTGCTCGACTGACTCCGGTCACGCGGTCAGCAGGTTCGGGTCGAGCTGGGGCGGATTGGGGCCGTACGCGTTCGAGCGGGCGCCCCGGGCTTTGACGCCGGGCAGTGTGGTGACGACCTTCAGCAGCCGTCCGGGGAGTAGCTCGCGGCCCGCCTCGCGGGCCCGTTTGGCACGCCGCTCCACGCGTACCTGGTCTTCCTGGACCTCACGGATCGAGGCCTCCCGGTCCTCTTGGACAGCGGCCAGCGCCTCATCCGGTACGTCCGTGTCCCCGGCCCGCGCCGAACGCAGCGCCGGCACCAGGCGGTTGGCGGCCGCGACAGCGTCCTGGATCGCCATCAGGATCCCGTTCCCGCCGACCGGGGAGATGACGTGCGCGGCGTCGCCGATCAGCAGCAGCCCGGGCCGCCACCAGCGATCGACCCGCTTCAGCTCGACCGACAGCAGGGTCGTCTGGTCGAAGCCGGTGAGCAGCTCGATCCGGTCACCCAGCCAGCCGACGTAGCTCCGCAGGAACTCGCGGATCGGCTCGACACCGGCGTCCCGGGCGGCCGGATAGCCACCCTTCGGCAGCGTGTAGCCGATCTGCCAGTCGGTCAGCCCGCCGAGCATGCCGACGTAGTTGCGTGGCCCGAAGTACAGGTCGATGTCCGCCTCGGGCGGGTCGCCGTCCTCGCGCGGCAGCCGGAACCAGAGCAGGTCGCTGCTGGCGCCGAGATCGGTCACCGACACCTCGGCGAGCGTGCGCAGCCGGGAGAACCGGCCGTCGGCGGCCACCACCAGCCTGGCACGCAGTTCGCGGTCCTCCCGACCGGCTCGCCAGCGGACCCCGACCACCCGGTCGTTCTCCACGATCAGCTCCCGCACCCGGGCGCCGGTGATCAGCTCGAAGCCCGGCAGCTCCGTGGACCGCTCGGCGACGAAGTCGAGGAAGCGGACCTGGGGCATGATCGCGACGTACGGGAACGGGGAGTGGACCTTCCCGTAGTCGGCCAGCACGATCGTGCCGGCCGTCGTGTGCGCGCGGAACAGGGTCGCCTTGAAGTGCGGCAGGGCGAGCAGGTCGTCGACGAGGCCGAGGCTGTCCATCAGCTCCAGGGTGTATGGATGCAGCGAGTCCCCGCGGAAGTCGCGGTCGAAGTCGGCGTGGCCCTCCAGCAGGGTGACCCGGATGCCGGCCCGGGCCAGCAGGTGGGCCAGCACGATGCCGCCCGGACCGCCGCCCACCACGATGCAATCGGGGTCACTCATGCGTCGGGGCCACGGGGGTCGGGGCCACGGGTTCGATCCGGAAGACCGCCATCCGGTCGAGGTGGGGCTCGATCTCGGCGGGAGTCGCCCCCTCCGGGACCCCGTAGGCGGCGACCGCCCAGGGGACGGTGACCGCTCGCAGATACGCTGCCACCACCTCCGCCGCCGGCGACCCGGCGACCTCGCTGACGCTCACCTCCAGCCGCTCGCCGCCGCCGGCGATGATGGCGCGGCCGGCGGCCCGGACGTTCTTCGGCCAGTCACGGGTCCGGTCCGGACAGACGAGATAGTCGGCGCCACCGGTTCGCAGAACGCCCATCGGGGTCCGGCTCGGCCGCCCCGACCGACGACCGGTGACCTCGAGCACGCGGAGTCCGTAGCCCTCGTCGGGGATCGGCGCGGCCGGTTCCCGACTGATCCGGTCGACCATCATCTGGTTCATCGCCTTGACGTCCATTCCCGGACTGCTCACCGGATGTCCTGTCCGCTCGGGCCTACCTGACGCTCGTTCATGCGCCACCTCGATTCTGTCGTCGGTCGATGCTTCGGTCTGCCGGTGCGCTCCGGATGCGGGCTCAAGCGTCCCGCCGGACGGCCAGCTCGGCGAGTGCGGTCAGCGCGGTCCGGCCGACCGCGGTCAGCTCGGCGTCGGCCAGCGCGCGGACCGCCTGGCGGTGTCCGGCGGCGATCATCGCCTCGACCTCCTCGCGGGCGCCCGACGCGGTGATCACCTGCTGGAGCTCGGCGATCCCGGCGTCGTCCAGCTCGGGATCGCCGAGCCGGCGGGCCAGCAGCTCGCGGCCGCGCGCGTCGGCGCCGGCAAGGGCGTGCGCGACCAGGACCGTACGTTTTCCCTCCCGAAGGTCGTCGCCCGCCGGCTTGCCGGTCACGCCGGGATCGCCGAACACGCCGAGGATGTCGTCGCGGAACTGGAACGCCCGGCCGAGCGGCGAGCCGTAAGCGGCCAGTGCCTCCTGGACCTCGCTGGAACCTCCGCCCATCGCGGCGCCGGCCTGGCACGGGCGGCGTACCGAATAGCGGGCCGACTTGTACTCGACCACCCGGCTTGCCTCGTCGAGCGCCCGGCCGATGTCGATGCCCCCGATACGGCCGCCGATATCCCCGCCGGCGCTTCCGTCGACGTGCAGCGGCTGGACCTGCGCGACCACGTCGAGGTACTGCCCGCAGGTCACCTCGGTCCGCATCAGCTCGATCATCGGGAGCGCGCGGTCCAGCGCGGAGGTGCGGAGCCCGGAGCGGTGGAGCAGCTCGGCCGACCACATCAGCAGCAGATCGCCGAGCAGGATCGCGCCGGAGCGGCCGAAGGCGTCGGGCGCCCCGATCCAGCCCGAATCGGCGTGCAGCTGCTCGAACTGGCGGTGCGCGGCCGGCTCGCCGCGACGCAGGTCCGAGGCGTCCATCACGTCGTCGTGCACCAGGGCGCTGACGTGCAGCAGCTCAAGACTCGCGGCCGCCCGGATCACCGCCGGCAGCCCGTCGGGCTGCCCGCCAGCGGCGAGATAGCCCCAGGTACAGAACGCGGGCCGGATCCGCTTGCCGCCGGACAACAGACGACGGGCCAGGGCCAGCACCGGCTCGAGCTCGGGGCCCATCGCGGCCAGCAGGTCGGACTGGGCGCCGACGAAGGTGTCCAGCGCTGTCCACACGGACTCCCGGAACGCCCGCGACAGCGGATGCCGTGGGTCCAGCGTCAGTCCCGGGGCGCGGATGGTTTCGGTGGCTGCGGTGCTCGGCGGCGGAGGGGGCACATCACGAAGGGTACGAAGCCGGACACCACGCCCTCCGGTGCGGTTCCCGGCCAGTGGTCACGCCCGGCAGTTCGTCGGGACCACCGCCGCCTGGGCGGCGCTCCGCTGCGTTCGCGTCGTCGTCCGTAGAACACCGCTACGACCTCCTTCGCGGCCCTGTGGAGCATCCACCCAGACGCCGCTGGACGCTCGACGAACCTCCGGGCGCAACCACTAGGGTTGGCGGCATGCCACGGGGAGGGGTGCAGCGGCCTCCGACGATCGCGGAGCTGCTCACGCGGGCGGCCGACGAGGGCCGGCCGCTGACCTCCTTCGAGCTGTTCCCACCGAAGGACGAGACCCAGCATCGCCAGCTGTGGCAGGCGATCCGCGAGCTGGAGGCGCTGGGGCCGGACTTCGTGTCGATGACCTACGGCGCGAGCGGTTCGACCCGCGACCGGACCATCGTCGCCACCGAGGCGATCGCCCAGCACACCACGCTCCGGGCGATGGCCCACCTGACCTGCGCCAGCCAGTCCCGGGACGAGCTGCGGCGGGTGATCGGGTCGTACGCGGCGGCGGGTATCCGGCACGTGCTCGCGATCCGCGGCGACATGCCCGGCGGCCCGACGGTGCCGTGGGTGCGGCATCCCGAAGGGCTGGCGAACGCGACCGAGCTGGTCGCCCTGATCAAGGAGCTGAGCGACTTCTGCATCGGCGTGGCAGCCTTCCCGGACCTGCACCCGGAACACCACGACGCCGACCTCGACGCCCGGTTGCTGGTCGAGAAGCACCAGGCCGGTGCCAGCTTCGCGATCACCCAGCTGTTCTTCACCGCGTCGCGGTACGTCGAGCTGGTCGACCGGGTCCGCTCCCTCGGCTCCGATCTGCCGATCATCCCGGGCATCATGCCGGTCACTCGGATCAGCCAGATCCAGCGGTTTGCCGAGCTCTCCGGGGCCGACCTGCCCAGGCCCGTGGTGGACCGGCTGACTGCCGTTGCCGGCGACGATGCCGCCGTCCGCGAGGTCGGCATCCAGCTCGCCACCGAGCTGTGCGAGGACCTGCTGGACTACGGCGTTCCCGGCCTGCACTTCATCACCATGAACCGCTCGCCCGCGACCCGGGACATCTACGGCCGGCTCGGGCTGTCGGCTCGGAATGCCCTGCGTCCCACCGCCTGACCGGCTGGCTGACCCCCTCCCCACCCCTTCCGGAAACTGTCGACTTGCGACAGCAGACACCGGCGTGTCGACGTCTCAACTCGACAGTTGCCGGTCAGGTCACGAGAGCGTGCGGCGCCATCGGGGGGTGTCGTGGCCGTGGCCCGACATCCCGTTGCTCTCGCTGCCCGGGGTGCCCACCGGGTCGATGGTGACCAGCCGCTGGGTGGGGCGGGTCAGCGCGACGTAAAGGGTCCGGATCCCGCCGGCGGACTCGGCGACGATCTCGTCCGGTGCCACGACCAGCACGGCGTCGTACTCCAGGCCCTTCGCCTGCAGCGGCGTGACGACGACGACCCGGTCCGCACCCGGCAGGTCGGCGGCGTGCAGCCCGCGGGCCAGCGACTCCTGTCGGCTCGGCGGCCCGATCACGCCGATCGTGCCCTCGACCAGCCCCAACAGCGACGCGACGACCTCGACCGACTCGGCATCGACGAGCGACGGCGCGACGCTCCGCAGGTCCGGCTCGATCCCGGTCGAGCGCACCGCCGCCGGGATGTCGACGCTCGGGAACTCGGTCGCGACCACCCGGGCAGCCAGCTCGAACACCTCTGCCGGACTCCGGTAGTTCGTACTCATCCGGAACCGGCGGACAGGCGCCCGCCCGATCAGCTCGGCGATCGCCCTCTCGTACTCGCCGGCGTCCGGCCACGAGCTCTGCGCAGGATCGCCGACGATCGTCCAGGAGGCGCTGGCGCCGCGCCGACGGAGCATCCGCCACTGCATCGGCGTCACGTCCTGGGCCTCGTCGACGAGGATATGGGCGTACGTGTCGTGCGGGGTCGCGAACGGGTCCACCTCGCGCGGCTGGCTGAGCCGCTCCATGGTGGTCACCACCTCGGCGACCTCGTCGCCGCCCTCCAGGAACAGCGAGACCTCCTGGTCCTCGTCCGGCGGCACCGGGCCGAGCAGGTTGACGAGCTCGTCCAGCAGCGCTCCGTCGGCTGCGGTCCACGGCGGTGGCCCCTGGTGCCGGTTCAGCCCGCGATAGCTCGCGCCGAGCAGTTCCTGCTCGGTCTGCGACAGCACGGGCCCGGCGGCCCGGGCGAGCACCCCGGCGTCGGCGAGCCGGATCAGCACGGTCTGCGCCGACATGGTCGGCCACCAGGCGTTGCCGAACGCCCGGAAGGCCGGGTGGGTGCGGACCTCCTCGTCGAACTCGTCGCGTTCCAGATCGAGCTCGCCCGGGCGGCCGCGCCAGAGCGCCCCGATCAGCGCCTTCTCGGCGGGTTCGCGACCGGCGTTCAGCTTGTGGTGGGCGAGGGTATCGGACCGGATCCGGTCCAGCGCGTTCGCCCGGACGGCCAACACGTGACCCTGCATGGTCAGCCGGAGCTCGGCCGGGACGCCCGGCGGCGGAGTATGCACGAGGTTGCGCAGCACCGTGACCATCCGCAGGCTGCCTTTGATCGCAGCGACCGGCGCCTGGTCCACCGCATCGCCGGAGATCGCGACCACGTCGCCGGCGACCGAGCCGATGGAGCGGAGCACCACCGAGTCCTCGCCGAGCGACGGGAGCACCCGTTCGATGTAGTTCATGAAGACCCGGCTGGGCCCGACGACGAGCACCCCGCCGTTCTCGAAACGACGCCGGTTGGAGTAGAGCAGGAACGCCGCCCGATGCAGCGCGACCACCGTCTTGCCGGTGCCGGGTCCGCCGGAGATCAGGGTGAAGCCCTGCCAGCGCGCCCGGATCGCCTCGTCCTGTTCGCCCTGGATGGTTGCCACGATGTCACGCATCTGGTGGCCGCGCGCCCGCGACAAGGCCGCCATCAGGGCGCCCTCGCCGAGCACCACCAGCTGGCCCGCATCGTGTTCGGCGTCCAGCAGGTCGTCCTCGATGCCGATCACCCGCTCGCCGCGGCAGCGCAGCACCCGGCGCCGGACGACGTCCATCGGGTGGGTCGGGGTGGCCCGGTAGAACGGCTCGGCCGCGGGCGCTCGCCAGTCGATCACCAGCGGCTCGTAGTCCGCGTCGCGGACCCCGATCCGGCCGATGTAGCGGATCTCTTTGTCGGTCTTGTCGATCCGACCGAAGACCAGGCCCTCGGTCTCTGCGTCCAGCTCGGCGAGTCGTTTCGCGGCCTGGTAGGCGAAGACGTCACGTTCGAACAGGCCGGTGCCGTCTTCCTCGCGGACGAAGCTGGCGCGGTCGGACTGGTACAGCGAGGCGCCCTCGCGGGCGACCTGCTCGGCGGAGCGGGTGGCCTCCTCCAGTCGGGCATACACCAGGTCGACATGGGCCTGCTCGATCGCCAGCTCCTGCTCGACCGCACCGGCGGTCTTCAGGTCAGCGATCTGTTGCTCGTCGGCGGCCGGATCGTACGCGGCGTCGTCGGCGACCGGCGGGCGCTGTGACGGGGCCGGCCGGACATGGGCTTGACTCAAGTAGTCGATCCTTATCCTCAGGGACCAGACCTTCCAGCATAATCAGCACACGCCGCAGAGGCCAGAGCTCCGGACTGCAAGACCGCCGACGGGCCGTTGCCGGCCGCCGAGGCCGCGCCGGCAACGAACAGTCCGGGTACGTCTGCTGCGATCGGAGTCCGCCGTGCGAGGTCGCTGCGTCGGGTCCAGGCCGGCCCCCAGGAGGGATCCGGCCCGGCGGTGGTGAAGTCGTGGGTGGTCCGCAGCCCGGGTCTGTCGTACGTGATCAGCGGCACCCCGGCCGCGTCCAGCAGCACACTCTCCCGGACCGGCCCGGACGCGACGGCGGTGCGCTCGTGCCGGACGGTCGGCGCGTTCGCCGGAGCCAGGCCGCGGAGATCACGCCTCAGCCGGCTCAGCGCCGGGCCGGCGACCAGGACGTCGGTGAGCTGCCACGGATCGACCGCGCAGACCACGGCGGAGGCCGCGATCGGCCGCCCCGCGTCGGTCCTGATCGCGGCGACCCGGCCGCGTTCGGACTCGATGGCCACGACCCGGCTGTTCAGGTGCACCGTCACCTTCCGCAGCTGAAGCCGCTCGGCCAGCGCGTCGACCAGCACCGACGTACGTCCGTTGTCGAGGGCCCATCGGCCGAACGTCCGGGCGACCACGAGATCGACCGCGCACCAGCCCGGGGTGTGGTCCGGTACCGAGCCCTGCCGGTAGGCGATGCTCCTGACGATGGCGGCCAGATGCGGGTGTGGCGCCTTGCGGGCGAGGTCCTCGACGCTGCCGCGGGGCCTCAGCAGCCGGGCCGCCCGGCTCGCCAGCCGGCGGTCGGCCAGCGGCTGCTCCAGACCGAGCGGCCGGACGGCCTGCCAGGTGGCGTCGAGGGAGTCCAGGAGGTCGCGCCAGCCGCCCGCGACGGCTCGGCCGTAGTCGGCGGTGAGGGTCTCGTACTGCTCGCCACGATCGCTCGGCAAAGTGAGCGAGACGCGGTCGGCGAATACGTACGTCGGCGGCGGGGCCGGCTCCAGGGCCCGGCCGTAGCGGGTCAGCTCGGTCTCCAGCGGACGGCCGCTCTTCCGGAACAGGTCGCGCCACGGGGCTGGGAAGCCGAGCACCGGGGGAGCGTCGTCCACGGTCAGCGCGCCGAGCTGGCGTGGCGCCCAGGCCCCGCCGAGCCGGTCGGTCGCCTCGAACAGCTCGACGACGTACCGCTGTTTGGCGAGTCGGGCCGCCGCCGCGAGACCCGCCAGCCCACCACCGATCACGACGATCGGTGGGCCGGTCCGTGCTCGGCTCGTGCTCGGTTCCGCCATCGAGGCCTAGTCGCCCCAGCCCATCCGGAAAACCTCGAACGAGGTCGCCATCGGCACGCCCAGCCGGGATCCGGTCGCCCGGGCGCCCCCCTCCAAGAACTCCTCGGGATCGAACGACTCCCAACCCAGACCGTCGATGTAGGCGCGGTGCGCCTCGAGCGACGCGACGCCCGCCGCGAAGGTGGCCGTCGTGTCGACGGCATGCTTCGCTCGCGGTGAGCCTGCCGCCCAGACCTCCCGGACACCGCCCCAGGGCTGGAGACCGCCGCGCTCCAGTTGGCTCCGGAACACCCACCGGTTGCCGGCGTCGCGGACCGCGTCCAGGGCTGCCCGGCCGGTAGCGATGTGGTCGGCCTGGTTCAGCGAGCTACCGCCCCAGTCGTCCCGGAAGTTGTTGGTGATGACGATCTCCGGACGGTGCCGGCGGACCGCGGCCGTGATCGCCTCGCGCAGCGGGACGCCGTACTCCAGCACGCCATCGGACTGCCCCAGGAACTCGACGACGTCGACTCCGACGATCGCGCCGGAGGCAATCTGCTCGGCCTCCCGAACCCGTCGACACTCCTCCGGGTCAAGTCCGTCGATGCCGGCCTCGCCGCTGGTCACCATCGCGTAGATCACCGTCTTGCCCTGTCGGGTCCAGCGGGCGATCGCCGCGGCAGCGCCGAACTCCAGGTCGTCCGGGTGCGCCACGACACACAAGGCGCGATCCCACTTCTCGTCGACCGGTTCGAGGTCGGGCTCCAGCTTGCTCGGGCCGTCGGACACCGTCATGGCACGGGAGCGTACCGGGGGTGAGCGGCGGTGCCCGGCCGGAACCGCGATCCGGCATCAGTCGTCCTCGGCGGAAGGTCCGGTCGCCGCGCGATCGGTGTGCCCCAAGTCCCGACCGGGCGCAATCCGGTCGCGGACCAGCCGCTTCAGCCGGCCGATCTCGGGGAAGCCCCCGTCCACCTTGCGGTCCCAGACCACCTCGTCGTCGATCGCGATCCGGAACACGCCGCCGACGCCGGGCCGCAGGGTGAGCTCGCCGATCTCGACGGTGAACGAGGTAAGGAGTTCCTGGGCCAGCCAGCTGGCCCGCAGAAGCCACTTGCACTGCGTGCAGTAGGTGATCACCACGTGCGGGCCGTGTGGCGTATCCGTCGTGTTCATTGCGTCGTCCTCGGTTCAGGTCAGGTGGTCGTAGTCGCCGCGGACCCAGGCCGCGTGCCGATCGGCGGAGAATCGGACAACGGTCCGTGCATCGGCGGCGATCATCCCGCCGAAGTTGTTGTAGATCCGGTCGAACTCCAGCCCGTCCGTCGCGTCCGCGATCCGCTGCACCACCGCACCGGACAGCGGGATCCGGTTGGGATAGCTCCGCATGAACGACGCCGTGCCGTCCGGATTGCTGGAGATCGTGTCGCCGGTCAGGAGCACGCCCTTGCCGCCGGCGCCACCGGTCCAGAGCAGCACCGAGCTGCCCGGGAAGTGACCCCCGAGCTTCAGCAGCGTGAGGTCGTCGGTCAGCGGGTAGGTGCCGTTCCAGGTCCGCACGGTGTCGCTGCTGCGCTGAAGCCAGCCCGCGTCGGCTTCGCTGACCAGCACCGGCGCGTCCAGGGCCGCGGCCCAGTCGAGCTGCACACCGAACATGTGCGGATGGCTGGCGGCCACCGCCAGCACCTTGCCGGCCGAGCGCACCTGATCGACCGCCTCGTCGGTGATCAGGCCGGGAGGATCCCATAGCACGCTGCCCTCCCGCCCGCGGACGAGCAGGGCTTGCTGGCCGATCCCGACGGTCGGTTCGGCGCGCAGACCGAGCAGGCCGTCCTCGACCTCGTAGCAGGCGACCCGGTGCCCCGCATCGATCAGCTCGTCCACGCTGGTCCAGCGCTGGCCGCCGGGCGGCAGGTATTGCCGTTCGTCGGCGCAGATCGGGCAGATCTGTTTCGACGTCCTCGGGCCGTCCGTCTCGACCGCGCAGGTCGCGCACAAGTACGTGGTCATCGCGCGCACGTCGTCGGGGGGCACGTCGTCATCGGGGGTACGTCCTCATCGTCGCGTCTCCATGCCCGACATCATGCCGCCGACCTCCGACAGCGTTCTCCTGCTCGTCATCTGATCCGGCGGACGCCCACTCCAATCGAGGGATCCCACCCGCCGAATGTCGGGTCCTCCGGGCGACACGCCGATTGGATGGCATCAGACAGGGGCGAGTGTCCAGATCCGTGGGGACCGGGGGTGCGCGCATCCGGAGACGGATTTGGAAACGTCGAATCGAAGGTCTTGACGAAATGTCAGTGGGGGCGTGTACCTTGAGATGCAGTTCGAACAGATGTTCTAAAGTCGGTCGCACAGTGACAGCGGGCTTGGGGAAGACCGCTTCGGCCGCCGACCGACCAGCATCCCGGACGGGGCGCGGTGTTCGCGGCATCGCGTTGTGGCTCGCCTCGGTGTGACCGGATCTCGACCCCCGGCCGCACCGAGGCCGCCGACCCGGCCGGTCGACGCCCAGAGCAGTCCAGCCCGAGCAGCCAGCCCAGAGCAGTCCAGCCCAGCGCAGCCGAGCCCAGCGCACGTCCAGCCCCCGAGCATGAGGAATCGCCATGACCACCGTCCTGAATTCAGTTGATCTCCATCCGTCCGAGCTCCATCCGTCCGAGCTCCATCCGTCCGAGCTCCATCCGTTCGGCCCGGAGCTCGGCCCGACCGAGCCGGCGCCACCACCAGTCGAGGCCGCCGGGCAAACGAAGCTGTACCGCGCCGAATTGCCGGCCGACGGAGCGGAGGTCCACGTCCGGGTCCGGGTCGAGCTGGATCGCGAGCTGCCCGATCTGGTGCTGTGGCGGGACCGGCTGTGGGTCGTTCGAGAGATCATCGATCACGCGGTCGCCGAGCCGGGGCCGCACGCGCCGCCCGGGTCGCTCGCCGAGCACGTCTGGTGGGTGGTGGCTGCCGCCGGTCAGCGTGGTGGCGAGCACGTGTTCGTGCTCGGCCAGAGCTATCCGGGCGGCCAGTGGCGGTTGCACTCGGTGCTCGGCGAGCTGTCCGCGGCCTGCGGTTAGGGGGTGCGAGGTGTGCGCTGTTCGGGGCGGGATCGGGCGTCCCGCTAGGCTGGCGATTCCCGTTCGGGTCTCCCGCTCGCTCGGCGCCCGACGAGGAGGACGGCATGACCGATCGGCTCCGACGCCGTTCCGTCTCACAGTCCTTCCTGCTCGAGCTGCTACTCGGCCAGCTCGGCCGCTGGGCCTCCGACCGCGGGGCAGAGCCGTCCGAGCTCCGGGTGCTGGACCTCGGTGGCGGCACGGGCGGGGTGGCGATCCGGCTCGCGTCCTTGGGCTACCGGGTCACCGTCATCGATCCCAGCCCGGACGCCTTGGCGTCGCTCGAGCGCCGGACCGACGAGGCCGGCCTCGCCGGCCGGATCGAGGGCCGGCAGGGGGACGCTGGAGACCTCGTCGAGCTGATCGGTCCGGACACGGCAGACGTCGCGATCTGTCACCGCGTGCTGGAGGTCGTGGAATCACCTCTCGCTGCCCTGCGCTCGATCCGGCTGGTGCTGCGGCCAGGGCGGTGCGCTCAGCCTGGTGGTTGCCCAGCGGCGGTCCCAGGTGCTCAGCCAGGCACTCGGCGGGCCACATCGCGCTGGCCCGTCGGACCTGGGCCGACCAGGAGCGGCTGGATCACGACCGGGTGATCGAGCTCGTGCTGGCAGCCGGTCTGCGGCCGGAGGCCAGCCACGGGATCGGTGCGATCGCCGATCACGTCCCGGAGGCGATGGTCGAGGCGGAATCGGGGGCCTACGACGAGCTCATCCGACTGGAGCAGGAGATCAGCGAGGATCCGGCGTTCCGCGCGCTGGCGCCGTACGTCCACGTCTTCGCCCGGCCCGCCTGACCACTGCCACGTCCGGGCTGCCGAAGGACTGGAAGCGCCGGGTGCGAGCGAACTGGATGAACGTGAGCAAGGTCGTCATGCATGTCGACATGGACGCGTTCTACGTCTCGGTCGAGCTACGCCGTCATCCCGAGCTGCGAGGCCGGCCGGTGGTGGTTGGTGGCTACCCGCGCGGTGTCGTGTTGTCAGCCAGCTACGAGGCCCGGGCATTCGGCGTCACCTCCGGAATGCCGTCCGGCCAGGCGCTCCGGCTGGTGCCCGGGCTCGCGTTCCTGCCACCGACCTTCGACGACTACACGGCAATCTCGAAGTCGATCGTCGCCGTGTTCTCCACCTTCACCTCGATCGTCGAGGCCGTCTCGATCGATGAGGCTTTTCTCGACCTGACCGGGGCCATCCGGATGTTCGGGCCGGCGACCGAGATCGGTGAGCTGATCCGCGCGGTCGTCGCCGACGAGCAGCGGATCACCTGCTCGGTGGGCATCGGGCCGACCAAGTTCGTGGCCAAGGTCGCGTCCAAGGCTGCCAAGCCTGACGGCTTGGTCGAGGTGCCTCCCGACGGGGTGACCGACTTTCTGCACCCGCTCCCGGTCCAGGCGATGTGGGGGGTGGGCCGGTCGACGACGGAGCGGTTGAACAGGCTCGGCGTCTACTCCGTCGGTGAACTGGCCCGGACACCACGGGACACTCTGCAACGGGCGTTCGGGCCGCACGCCGGGTCGATGCTGCACCATCTTGCCTGCGGCCGCGACACCCGACCCGTCTTGGTCAAGGCAGTGGAGCGCAGCATCGGGCACCAGGAAACGCTGGGCCGAGACACCGACGATCCAGACGTCGTCCGGCGGGAGATCCTCCGGCTGGCTGACAAGGCGGCTCGCCGGATGCGCAGGGCCGATGTGTTCGGTCGGACCGTCACCCTCTCGGTTCGGTTCGCCGACTTCAGCGAGCTGACCCGGGCCGCGCAGGCGCCGACCCCGACCGACGTCGCGGAGGAGATCTACGCGGTAGCCGTCACGCTCTACGAACGGCTCGGCATCGAGCGAGCCCGGATCCGCCGTGTGGGGGTCCGGGTGTCGGGGCTGACCGATCGCGGCCGCGCCGAGCGACAGCCGAAGCTGACCGATCCCGTTGTGGGCTGGCGCGAGGCGGAGCAGGCCACGGACCTGGCGATCGACCGATTCGGACCGGGGGCTGTCCGTCGCGCCTCGCTCACCGGGTGAGGGATGCCCGACGCCCGGCAACGTGCGGTTACTCCGACGTAGCTCGGACGCTAGCACGACGCTCGAGTCGGCTCTGGCGTCCGTCCGCGGGATGGCGACCGGAAGGTGTCGAGCAGACGTCCGGCAGGTGACCGGGAGACACTCCGCCGGGTCAGATGCGGTGCGAGTAGAGGCCGCCGAGAGGCCGGGGTGATAACAGGGTGGAAACAGACTTGTCCCCGATTGCCGGACCGGGTTTCACATCACCCCTGCGCCGCCTAAACTTACCGACAGATCGGTCGGAAATCCGGCCGACTGAAGCGGTTTCGCATCACTTCCTGGCCAGCGTCGGCGTTCTGCGCTCAGCGCCGAGTCTCCTGGACGGTGGTGGGGGCGACGACGTGACGAGACGCGGAGGTGGCCAGTGGCCCTCTCGGAAGAGGAGCAGCGGCTCCTCGATCAGATGGAGGCTGCCCTAGCCGCCGAAGACCCCAAGCTGGTCAACGCGATGCGGGGCACCGGCTTGCGCCGGCTCCATCGCCGGCGCGCCGCGGTCGCCGGCGTCGCGTTCTTCGGCGGTCTCACCCTGCTGGTCCTCGGCCTTGCGTGGGGCGTCGCCTGGGGGCCGGTCGTCAGCGTTCTCGGCTTCTGTGTCATGGTCGCGGCCGCGGTCGCAGGTATCTACGCCTGGCGCCATATCGGCGGCGGGAGCAGCGACCCGGGCGACAACACTCGGCCCGGCGCGAGGCAGCCCTCGGGCTCCGGCGACGCCCACGGGTTCATGGACAAGATGGAGGAGCGCTGGAAGCGGCGCCGTGACGAGTCGGGGTTCTGACCCGGGCTCGCAGCACTCGACGAAGGCCATCGGCCGGCATCTCGATGCCGCCGGTGGCCTTGTACTGTCTCCGGCCCCCGCGCGCCTCCCGACGAAACTGTCGGCTTGCGACAGCGACGCGCCGCGTGTCCGTGTCGCGACTCGACAGTTTTCCGTCCTGCCGGGCCCGCTCGTCCTGCCGGGCCCGCTCGTCCTGCCGAGTCCGCCCGTCCAGCCGGACAGCGCCCGGTCCCGCCGGGTCCCGCCGGGGCCAGGGGGTGCGCTGGGCAGGCGGTTGAGGATGGGCGCGGGAGGGTCAGCGACGCCGGAAGATCGAACGGGGGAAGACCGTGGCGAGGAACCGCCGCCAACGACTCTGCGGCCGGGCCAGCCCACGACGTACGTCCTTGGTCATCGCCGCCAGCCGCCGGCTGCCGTCCGCGTCGGTGAAGTTCGGCGCATAGCGCGACTGCTCGACCATGAGCGCCACGCGGCCCATGGTCGCCGACTCGTCCGCGTCCAGCCGACCGCCGATCTCTCGCCCGATCGCCCGGGGTGACTCGCCGTCCGGCCACGACCCGCCGAAGTCGGTGACCGTGTCTCGGATCTCGGCCCAGGCCGACTCGACCCGTTCCACCGGCGGACCGTCCGGGCGCGAGTCGAGTGGTCCGTCGCCGCAGCCGCAGCGTCGCGGGCGCCGCCAGCACCAGCAGCGCGAGCAGGCTGAGCCCGACCGTGAGCGTGGTCTGCACCCAGCCGCCGCCGGAACCGTTCGCGGTCGTGCGCGGGGTGCTGGGTGTCGGGATCACGTGGCGCTCGCGCCGAGGCGGACACCGACGCGCTGGGCTGCGAACTCAGCGAGCTGGACGGGTTCGCACTCGACTGCCCCGATTCCGCCAGCGTCCAGGCCGGCGCCGTCCCGGTGACACTGGCCGGAGTCGGCTCGTACCGTACCCAGCCCAGCCCGGCGAAGAACAGCTCGGGCCAGGCATGCATCTCGTGGATGCTGACCGACCAACTGTTCGGGCCGGTCTTCTTGCCCGGGAGGAAGCCGACGTCCACCCGGGATGGGATGCCGACCGCGCGAGCCAGCACGGCCATCGATGCGGCGAACTGCTCGCAGTAGCCGGTGTGATCGCGGAGCAGGAAGTTCTCCAGGGCCTGGTAGCCGCTACCCGGCTGCGGGTCGGTGCTGTAGGTGAAGCGGTCGCTCCGCAGGTACGCCTGGATCGCGGCCGCCTTGTCCGCCGGCGTGGTGGCCGAGGCGGTGATGTCCTCGGCCAGCTTCCGCAGGTCCGCCGGGAAGTCGGCGGGCAGCGGCTTGGTGACATCGGCATCGGCCGGATTGCCTGCCCCGGCCTCGGCCAGCTGCTCGGCGGTCGGCGTGACGTCGGCGCTGACCACCGAGTACGACAGCTGCCGGGTGGCGTCGAGCCGGTTCACCCGGTTTGTGGTGAGCACCATCAGCGAGGTCGGGTCGTACCCCCAGTTCCCGCTGGCGCTGAAGCTGCGCGGCGCGTACGGCAGGGGGAGATACTCCGTGCCGAAGTCCAGGATCTGGATCTGGGTCGTCCGCCGGGGCAGCCCGGTGTCGTTGATCCCGGGGACCTGGCCGAGCGTGGTGTCGTCGACCAGCTGCATCTGGATGTTGCCGAAGCCGGCCGAGCTGAAGCGCGGCAGCGAGGCCATCCGCAGATACTCACCGCTCGGGTTCTCGGAGGTGTAGCGAACGACCTCCGCGTTCCGCGGCTGATTGAGATTGCGCCGCAGGTCGAGGGTCGGGTCGGCGAGCTGGAGGGGCCCGCTGCCGCCGACCGCGTTGCCGAGCGTGCCGCCGGGCAGGGTGAAGGTGGGCAGCAGGATCGACAGCAGGACGGTCCCGATCAGGGCCGGCGCGCCGATCAGGGCCGCGGCGCGCCAGACCACCGGATTCGCCGTGCCGTACCCACGGGCGGAGTCGCGGGACAGCCCCCGGGTCCAGCGGGCTGCCGTGTTGAAACCGTCCGCGACCAGGACGCCGAGGTATCCGAGGCCGATACAGGCGAAACTCAGCACACCGGTGTCGGTGCCCAGACCGAGCGCCGGGACGAGGAAGATGGCACCGATCGGCAGCAGCGACCACGCCGGCCGGGCCAGCCCGATCGCCACGATGTCCAGGATCACCGTCAGCACGCCCACGACGGCGACGATCATCAGCTGGACGCCGCTGTCGGGCGACATCGGGGCGGACTGGGTCTGCACGTGTGCGACGCCGGAGCGGATCAGGAATCCGATGTGCTCGGTCAACCCGTCCCCGCCCCCCGGCATCGAGCCGGCGAGCGCGAGCAGGAAGCCGACCGTGACCACCAGCTGGGCGAGCGCAACCAGGATCGGTCCGATCCGTAGCCGGCGCAGCCCGATGCCGATCCCGGCGATCATCGCGATCATCACCCAGCAGGTCGGCAGGAAGGCTCGGTCGGTGGTCAGCGGCGTGATCGTGAAGGTGGCCAACACCATGGCGACGCCGGTCGCCACGCCGAGCCGATCGGTGCTGCGGAGCCGGCCTCCCGGCGTGCTGGTGTAATGCCCGTCATCGGTCCGGATCGTGCTCATCGGGCGGTCCCGCGCTGATCGTCCAACGCCGCCCAGGCCTCCGCGACGCCCATCCCGCGGGACACCTCGACGACCCGCCACTGGTTCTCCCGCAGCAGGTCGACGGCGTGTTCGTGGTGGCGTCGCCAGGCCGGGTCGGTCGGTAGCTCCGCGAAGCTGTCGACGTCGAGCAGCATGGCCAGCCCGTTGGCCCGGTTGCGCCGAGCCCGCAGCAGGGCGTCCGCGTCGTCCGGGCCGAGCCGGCCCATGATCGCGACCACCAGCTGACTCGGCTGATCGACCCGGGTCGACTCGATCGCGTAGTTCAGCGTGTGCGTGCTGCGCGGCCGGAGATCGGTGAGCCGGTTGATCACGACCTCCGACGACGCCGAGCTGTGCTGACCGAGGCTGCCGCTGACGTGCAGCGAGCCGTCGGCCTCATAGATCTCCACCCCGAAGCCATCGCTCAGGAAGTGCAGTGCGACCGATGCGGCGGCGGAGATCGCCCACTCCAGCGAGCTGTGCATGCCTGGTCCGGCGTGGGCCCGTCCTCGCGAGTCAAGAACGATCGAGGCGCTCGGATCCCACGCCTGCTCTTCGCGCCTGACCATCAGGTCGCCGAGCCGGGCGGTCGATCGCCAATGGATCCGGCGTACGTCGTCACCCTGTCGGTATTCCCGGACCAGCACGTCGTCCTGGCCGATCACCCCGATCTTGTGCGGGCGCGCGTCGCCGGTGCTGCCGGCGCCGCCGGACGCCCGGAGCGCGGGCAGCGGCACCACCTGGGGGGTGATCATCACCTCGCTGGTCGCGACGAACCGGCGGTCCAGCCGGACGAGGCCGAACGGATCCGTGGTCCGGACCAGCAGCGGACCGGTCCGGAACCGGCCACGGACCCGGCCGAGCAGCGGATACTCCACCTCCCGCCGCCAGCTGAGGTCGGCCCGGTCGACCAGGAATCGCGGCCGCGAACCCAGCTCGACGGGTACGCCGTCCTCGAGCATCAAGATGCCGGCCGGCAGCCGGCCGTCCTGGCCGAGGACGAGTCGGCCGCGGAGCGGCGAGCCGAGCGGCACCTGGGCCGGTTCGACGTGCCGCTCGCACGACATCCGGAGCCGAGCCCGGGCCACCAGCACCGCCGCGATCGCGGGCAGCAGCAGGACCAGCAGGCCGATCCGCATCACGTCGCGCTGGCCGGCGAACATCGACCCGAGCACGATGACCAGCCCGACGATCGCCAGCGCGCGACCGCGGCCGGTGAGCAACCGCCACGCTCTGCCCATGGTTCAGCGCCGGTCGGGAATGTGGACCGAAGACACCGCGTGGGAAATGATGTCGCCGACGGTCCGGCGGGCCAGCTGGGCATCGGTCGAGGGCAGCACCCGGTGCGCCAGCACGACGCCGGCCAGGCCGGCGATGTCGTCCGGGGTGACGAAGTTCCGGCCGGCGAGGGCCGCTGCGGCCCGGCTGACCCGGAGCAGCTGAAGCGTGGCGCGTGGCGAGGCGCCCAGCCGGAGATCGCGGGTGTTGCGGGTGGCGTTGACCACCGAGACCAGATACTGCTTCACGGCCGGCGCGACGTACACGGTCTTGACCGCGTCGATCAGCAGTCGGATCGTCTCGCCGTCGGTGACCGGCCGCATCTTCAGCAGCGGGTCGGTGGTGCCGTGCGACTCGAGGATCTCCAGCTCGGCGTGCGGCGTCGGGTAGCCCATCTCGATCCGCGCCATGAACCGGTCGCGCTGCGCCTCCGGCAGCGGGTAGGTGCCCTCCATCTCGATCGGGTTCTGGGTCGCGACGACCATGAACGGCGAGCCGAGGGCGTACGTCGTCCCGTCGACGCTGACCTGCCGTTCCTCCATCGACTCCAGCAGTGCGGACTGGGTCTTCGGCGAGGCGCGGTTGATCTCGTCGCCGACCACGATGTTGGCGAAGATGCCGCCCGGCTTGAACTCGAAGTCGCGGGTCTCCTGGTTGAACACCGAGACGCCGGTGATGTCGGAGGGCAGCAGGTCCGGCGTGAACTGGATCCGCCGGACGCTGCAGTCGATCGAGCGGCCGATCGCCTTGGCGAGCATGGTCTTGCCCACGCCCGGTACGTCCTCGACGAGCAGGTGACCCTCGGCCAGCAGCACGCAGAGGGCCAGATCGACCGAGGCCCGCTTGCCCTCGATCACGCTCTCGATGGCCTCGCGGACCCGGCCCATCACCGCCACGACCTCGTCCAGGGCGTACGTCGGTGCCGCCGCCGGTCGGTCATGTCCGTTGCTGCGGTGGTCCGGTCCGCCGGGACCCTCACCTGGGGGCCTGTTGCTGCCGGGATTCGGCGTGCCCGGATCCTGGGCGCCGGGACCCTGGCTTCCTGGATTCTGGGCGCTGGGACGCTCGGCTTCGAGGCTCCCGCCTCCGAAACTCAGACTCACCAGCACCTCCGCGTCCTGTGGTCCGGACCCGGCACCGAGTCCTCGCCCATGCTAAGTCGCCACGCGTCGGCGCACGAGGGAAACCTCGATCCGGTGCCGGCGCGCGCTCGGCGCCAATGCGGGCGCCGACCGATCCACCCTATGCGCTGCGTCCACAGCCGGCGGGCGTCGGACTTTGATCGGATCCGGTACCCCCCGGTGGTCCGGCTGACCCGGCACGTCCCGCCGGTGCCGGTCCCCGCCCATCGGCTGCTGGACGGCGGTGGCCCACTGATGGGCGCCGCTCCCCAGGCCCGCGCACCCCCCAGGCCCGCGCACCCCCAGGCCCGCGCACCCCCAGGCCCGCGCACCCCCAGGCCCGCGCACCCTCCAGGCCCACGCACCCATCCGGCCCCGTCCAGTCCCACCCCCGACTCCCAACCTCCGGGCCCGCACTTCACACCCGGTAGGTGCACTTCGCACCCTGCATGCACGGTGCGAAGTCGACCGAGGGGGTGCGAGGTCGCGGCTGGGCGGCTGGTTGGGGTGCGAGGTCGCGGCTGGGCGGCTGGTTGGGGTGCGAGGTCGCCCGGGCCCGGCCCGGCTGGTTGGGGTGCGAGGTGGCGGCGGCGCGACGGCTCGGCTGGGCGAGTCGCGGGCCATACGGCTCGTCCCCAAAACGGGTCTCGAAACGAGTTCCAGTGGAGCAAAGTGGAGTACAGTGGCGCAAAGTGGAGCAGATGGGATAGAACTGGTGCTGACAGTGGAGCGATCGGAGCGAGTGCAGCCGGGAGGTGAGGACACGTGTTCCTCGGCACCCACACTCCGAAGCTCGACGAGAAGGGCCGGATCTTCCTGCCCGCGAAGTTCCGCGACGAGCTGGCCGAGGGCCTGGTCGTCACTCGCGGTCAGGACCGCTGCTTGGCGATCTGGCCACTGGCCGACTTCGTCGAGCAGACCCAGCAGCTCCGCAGCGCTCCATCCAGTAGCAAGCAGGTCCGCGACTACCAGCGGATGCTCGCCTCGGGTGCCTCCGACGAGACGCTCGACAAGCAGGGCCGGCTCACCATCCCGGCTCCGCTGCGCGCGTACGCCGGTCTCGACAAAGAGGTCGTGGTGGTCGGCGCGATCAATCGGGTCGAGGTCTGGGATGCCGATGCCTGGCAGTCCTACTCCGAAGCCCGGGAAACCGAGTTCGCGGACATGAACGACGACATGTTCCCCGGCCTCTGATGCAAGACCCGGCTCGCGCCGGGTGGCTTCAACCCGCAGGTCCGCCTCACCCTGACACACCTTCCCCGGTGCCAGGTCGAGGCCACCTAGCGATCTCGGGTTGAAACCTCCCGGCACGAGTCCCACAGCCCGGGCCGCACCAGCCGTACGCCAGCACAGAGGGTCGAGATCTTGTCCGTCGAGCCGACGAACCCCCCCATGTCGCGGGCGGGTGCCCAGCCGGAGGTTTCCGGCCACCCGGTCGACCGTCGTCGGATCCGTTACGCCGCCCGCGACGCCGCCTCCGTGGCCGCCGTCTCCCTCGGCGGCTCGATCCTCGTGGTGGTCGCCGTCTGGGTGGTGAGCCAGTGGCTGGCCTGATGCCCGGCGAGTCGAACCCGGGCCCCCGGCACGTCCCGGTCATGCTGCCCGAGATCGTCGCTCTGCTCGCCCCGGCGCTGGACGAGACCACCACCGCGCCGGTGCTGGTCGACTGCACCCTCGGCCTGGCCGGTCACGCCGAGGCACTGCTCCTGGCCTGTCCGCAGGCCCGGCTGATCGGGCTGGACCGCGACCCCGAGGCGCTGGCCGTCGCCCGCCGCCGCCTGGCGGCGTACGCGGACCGGATCACCCTCGTCGAGGCGGTCTACGACCGGCTCCCCGACGTCCTGGCCGAGCTGGGCGTACCCCGGGTGCAGGCCGTGCTGCTCGATCTCGGCCTGTCCTCGTTGCAGATCGACGACACCGAGCGGGGTTTCGCGTACGCCGTCGACGCGCCGCTCGACATGCGGATGTCACCGGACGATCCGCTGACCGCTGCCGATGTGCTGAACACCTACAGCGCGCCCGAGCTGGCCACCATCCTGCGCCGGTACGGCGAGGAGCGGTTCGCCGACCGGATCGCCTCCCGGGTCGTCGCCGAGCGCGAGCGGGAGCCGTTCAGCACGTCCGGCCGGCTGGTCGAGCTGTTGTACGCCGCCATCCCCGCCGCTTCCCGGAAGACGGGCGGACATCCCGCGAAGCGCACCTTCCAGGCGCTCCGGATCGAGGTGAACGCCGAGCTGGCCGCCCTGGAGTCGGTGCTGCCGAGCGCGGTCGCCGCGCTGGCGATCGGGGGCCGGATCGCGGTTCTGGCGTACCACTCGCTGGAAGACCGGCTGGTCAAGCAGCTGTTCGCACTGGGTGCCGCCGACACCGCGCCGCGCGATCTGCCGGTGGTGCCGCAGGAGTACGCCGCCGAGCTCCGCCTGCTCACCCGCGGTGCGGAGCGACCCGGTGACGCCGAAGTCGCGGCGAACCCGCGGGCAGCCTCGGCCCGGCTCCGCGCAGCCGTCCGGATCGCGGACCACCCGGCCAGACCGACCGGCGTCACGCGCCGGCGCAGCCAGGGGCGCGCCGGCGGCCAGCGATCCACCTACCGACCATCGACCACCCGTCGACCGAGGGAGACTGACCAGTGAGTGCACTGTGGGCGGGGCTGATCGGAGCCCAGCCCGATCCGGCCCTACCGCGTTCGGCGCGCACGACGGCGTCCAAGACCCGGCTCCGATCGGTTCCGGCGGCGCCCCCGCGGCTCGCCCGACGACCGTTCGCCATCGTCTTGATCGCGTTGTTCGGGATCGGGATGACGGGTCTGCTGATGCTCAACACGACGCTACAGAACCAGGCCTTCGAGTCCACCTCGCTGAACCGGCAGGCCACGCAGCTCGCCCACGTCCAGGTCGACCTGGCGACCCAGCTCGACGCCTTGTCCGCGGCACCGGCGCTCGCTCAGCGGGCCAGCGAACTGGGCATGCGGGCTAATCCGAAGCCGGCCTTCCTGGTCGTACCGAGCGGCAAGGTGATCGGCCAGCAATACCGGGTGAAGGGCAATGAGATGCCCAATCTGATCCCGAAGACCGACGGCCAGCTCCGATCCGAGGACGCCGCCGACGCGGCACGGCGGGCGCGGATCGCCGCGAACAGGGCCACCGCGGCCCGGGCCGCCGCGTTGCAGGCCGAGCAGCGGGCGATCGACCAGGCCGCGGCCGCAGCTCAGGCGCAGAAGACCGCGACGGCCCAGCCGAAACAGCGGCCGACGGGCCAGACGACCGGCCAGCAGACCACCGGCCAGCAGACGACGGGCCAGCAGACCACCGGCCAGCAGACGACGGGCCAGCAGACGACGGGCCACACACGACCAACCGGCGGAGGGACCCACTGATGGCGGATGGTCACCGACCGCAGAGCTCGACCGACACGCGGCAACGGGCGGGCAGCGGCCGCCCGTCCGCGAGATCCCAGGGCGCCGCGGGAGCAACTCGTCCGAGGACGGACTCACGCCCGCGGGCGACCGGTTCGACCGGTTCGAGGACCGGGCGCGGTCCGCAGCGCCCGCGTACCCTGCTGGGCGGGTCCGGTTCCGGATCAGGCCGCTCGGGCGGCGGGCGGCGCAAGCCGATCCTCCGGATCCCGCTGGGCGACCCGTCCCGGCGGATGCACATCGCGTTCATCGCCGTCGCGATCGCTCTCTCGCTGTGTGCCGGCCGGCTGCTCCAGCTGCAGGGCTTCGACTCGGCGGCGTACTCGGCCATCGCGGCCAAGCAACTCACCCAGACCTTGCCGCTGCTGCCGGCCCGCGGGGAGATCACCGACCGGAACGGCGTGGTGCTGGCCTCGACCGAGGCCGCGGTGGCGATCACCGCCGACCCGACGCTGACCGGGCCGAACGCGGACAAGATCGCCGACATCATGAGCAAGTACATGACGATCGATCGGCCGGCCGTGTTGGCCGCCCTGACCAAGCCCGGCACCCGGTTCTCCTACGTGGCGAAGAAGGTTCCGGCGCTGGTCTACTCCAAGATCTCGGCCGATCTGGCCGACGCGGACATCCCGGGCATCTACCGGGTGAGTGACCCGATCCGGACCTATCCGGTCGGGCCCGAGGCCGCGTCGGTGGTCGGCTACGTCGGTGCCGACGGCAAGGGCCTCGGTGGCTTCGAGTGGTCGATGAACAAGGAGCTGGCCGGCGTCGAGGGCACCGAGACCTACGAGGCGGCGCCGAACGGCGGAAAGATCCCGCTCGGTGAGTCCAAGACGACGCCGATGCAGAACGGTCTGAACTACAGCCTGACCATCGACAGCGACCTGCAGTGGGTCGCCCAGCAGGCGCTCGCCGAGCGTGTCCACGAGACCCGCGCGCACCACGGCATGGCGATCGTGATGAACATCAAGACCGGTGAGGTGCTGGCCATGGCCAACGCCCCGACCTTCGACCCCGGCGACCTCGGCGCTGCGAACGCGGACGATCTGGGCAACCGCGCGATCTCGGCGCCGTACGAGCCGGGCAGCGTGGAGAAGGTCCTCACCTCCGCCGCCGTGATGGACTCCGGCGCCACGGTCGGCGGTCAGCCGATCACCCCCGACACCCATGTCACCATTCCTCATCTGCTCCAGTCCGGGCCGCTGACGATCAAGGACGCCTTCGGCCACGGCACCTTGCACTACCTGCTCCGCGGTGTGATCGCGGACTCGTCCAACATCGGCGCCGCACTCTTCTCCCGGCAGATGCCGAAGGCCCAGCTCCAGGGCTACCTGACGAAGTTCGGGCTGGGCCGGCCGACCGGTATCGAGCTGCCCGGCGAAGCGGCCGGCATCGTGCCGCCGGCGAACATGCCGGACTACACCCGGGATCAGATCGCCTTCGGTCAGGCGGTGTCGGTAACGGCCATCCAGGAGGCGTCGGCGATCGCCGGGATCGTGAACGGCGGGCTCTATCACTCGCCGACCATCATCAACGGCGCCACCGACAGCTCCGGGAACGCGGTGCCGATCCCGGCCAAGGCGACCCGGCAGATCGTCTCCGCCGATACCTCGGCCAAGGTCCTGAACCTGATGCAGGCGGTGGTCGACAGCCACAACGGCCGGGAGAACCTCAAGCTCAACGGCTGGACCTCCGGCGGCAAGACCGGCACCGCGCAGCTGGCCAATACCCAGTGCCATTGCTACAAGGGCTACGTCACGTCCTACGTCGCGGTCGCCCCGCTGAACGATCCGCAGATTCTGACGTACGTCGTCATCTCCGACCCGAAACGCGGTGAGTCCGGCACGACGGTGGCCGCGCCCGCGGTCAAGGCGATCATGCAGTACGCGCTTCCGCGCTATTCCATCCCGCAGACCCCGATGAACCACAAGGTCGAGCCGATCGAGTGGGGCCCGCTGAGCGAACGCCGCTGGCACTAGTGGTCACGCCCGGAAGTTCGTCGGGACCAGCGCCGCCTGGGCGGCGCTCCGCTTCGTTCGCGTCGTCGTCCGTAGAACACCGCTACGACCTCCTCCGCGGCCTTGTGGAGCATCCACCCAGACGCCGCTGGACGCTCGACGAAAGTCCGGGCGCAACCACTAGCGTGAGCGAGCAGCGGACGGGCTCCCCGCGCCGCTGGCAACCGGATGCCGGCTGAGGTCAGGGGGTGTCAGATGCGGTTGGATGAGCTGTTCGGGCTGTCCGGCCTACCCACGCCCGTCACCGGGATGACGCTGGACAGCCGGCTGGTCACTCCGGGCGATGTGTACGTCGCCCTGCCCGGTCGCACCCATCACGGGGCCGAGTTCGCGACGGAGGCGGTCGAGCACGGGGCTGTCGCCGTCCTCACCGATGCCGCCGGCGAGACCCTGGCCGGTCGACTCGCCGCCCCGGTGATGGTTGTCGACAGCCCGCGGCACGCGATGGCCCGGCTGGCCGCCCGGGTGTACGGCGAGCCGAGCCGGGCGCTGACGACGTACGCCGTGACGGGCACCAACGGCAAGACCACCACCTCGTTCCTGGTCGCGGCGGCGCTGCGGGCCGCCGGTCACCGGGTCGGCGTGATCGGCACCATCGGCTTCCTGCTGGACGGCGATGCCCTGCCCGGCACCCGGACCACCGTCACCACCCCGGAGTCACCGGAACTGCAGGCCCTGCTGGCCCGGATGCGGGACGGCGGCGCGGACTCGGTGGTGCTGGAGGCGTCCTCGCACGCGTTGGCGCTGGGTCGGGTCGACGCGATCGAGTTCGCCGTGGCCGGGTTCACCAACTTCGGCCGCGACCACCTGGACTTCCACGGCGATCTGGAGTCCTACTTCGAGGCGAAGGCGTCCCTGTTCACACCGGAACGCACCCGGGCGGCCGTGATCAGCATCGACGACCCGCGCGGCGATGAACTGCTTCGTCGCTGTCGGGGAGCCGGGCTGCCGGCGAGCACTGTGAGCCTGGTGGATCCGTCGGCGGACTATCGCGCCACGCACTGGGAGGTCCTCGGCGCCACGACGCGGGTGGAGGCCGTCCTGGCCGGTCGCGAGCTGTCCTTCGAGCTGGCCCTGCCGGGCGACTTCAACGTCCGCAACGCGCTGACCGCGCTGGCCCTGATCGACGTGGCGACCGGCGCCGGTGTCGATCTCGCGGACGCCGCGCGCGGGCTGGCCGACGCCGCGGTGCCGGGCCGGATGCAGCGGGTCGAGCTGGGCCCGGACTCCCCGGACGCGTACGTCGACTTCGCCCATACGCCCCAGGCGGTTGTCGCCGCGCTGGCCGCCGTGGCCGGTCGCAGGGTGATCGTGGTGCTCGGTTGCGGTGGCGACCGGGACCCGGCGAAGCGCCGGCCGATGGGTGCGGCCGCCGCCCGCGGCGCGGCCGTCGTCGTCGTCACCGACGACAATCCGCGGACCGAGGAGCCGGCCGCCATCCGGGCCGAGGTCCTGGCCGGCGCATCCCAGGCGCGGGCCGACGACCGGCTCGCGACCGAGATCCTCGACGGCGGCGATCGGCGCTCGGCGATCCGGCTCGCGCTGCGGCTGGCCGGCGCCGGCGATGTGGTCGCCGTGCTCGGCAAGGGCCATGAGCCGGGCCAGGAGCTGGCCGGCCGGACGTTGCCGTTCTCCGATGTCGAGGTGATCCGCGAGTCGTGGCGGGAGGTCGCGGCATGATCCCGTTGAGCGTCGCCGGCCTGGTCGCGATCACCGGCGCCTCACCCAGCGGGCCGCTCGACCAGGCCGCAGTGGTCCGCTCGGTGACCGCGGACTCGCGCGAAGTTCGGCCTGGCGCCCTGTTCGTCGCCCTGCCCGGCGAGCGGGTGGACGGTCGCGACTTCGTCCCGGCCGCGGTGGGCGCCGGAGCCGTCGCGGCACTGACCACCACACCGATCGCCGGCGCACCGTGCCTGGTCGTGCCGGATCCGCTGGCCGCGTTCGGTCTCATCGCTCGCCGGCTGGTCGATCTCGGTACGGTCGGGGGACTGCAGGTCGTCGGGCTGACCGGCTCGCAGGGCAAGACCTCCACCAAAGACCTGCTGGCGGTGATCCTGGAGGCCGACGGCCCCACCGTGGCGCCGGTCGGCAATCTGAACAACGAGCTCGGCCTGCCCCTGACCGTCGCCCGGTTGGAGCCGGACACGCGCTACCTGGTCGCCGAAATGGGGGCGCGCGGGATCGGGCACATCGCGTACCTCTGCGGAATCTGCCCGCCGACGGTCGGCATCGAGCTGAACGTCGGTCACGCCCACGTCGGCGAGTTCGGCGGCCAGGCCGCGATCGCCCGGGCCAAGTCGGAGCTGGTCGCCGCCCTTCGCGCCGACGGGACGGCGGTGCTGAACATCGACGACCCGTACGTCTGGGGGATGCGCGCGGTCACCCCGGCTCGGGTGCTGGCCTTCTCCGCGGTCGGCGAGCCGGAGTTCGGCGACGCCGTCTGGGGAAGCGGCGTCGCGCTGGACGATCTGGGGCGGGCCCGATTCAGCCTGCACGCCCGGTGCGGCACGGCGCCGGAGCGGACCGCGGACGTACGCCTGAAGCTGGTCGGCCGACATCACGTCGCGAACGCCGCCGCGGCCGCCGCGGCCGCCGTGGCGCTCGGGCTGGAGCTCGACTCGATCGCTGCGGCGCTCTCGGCGGCGACGGCCCGTTCCCGGTGGCGGATGGAGCTGACCGAGCGGGCCGACGGCCTGGTGGTGTTGAACGACGCCTACAACGCGAACCCGGAGTCGATGGCCGCCGCCCTGGACGCTCTGGCGGAACTCGGCCGGCGGCGCGCGGCGGCCCGGACCTGGGCGCTGCTCGGCGACATGCTGGAGCTCGGCGACGAGGCCGACGACGCCCACCGCGCGCTCGGCCGGCGGGTCGCCGAAACCGGGATCGACCGGCTGATCGTGGTCGGTCGCTATGCCGAGACGGTCGCCGCCGAGGCCCGGTCCGCCGGCCTGGACGCGGACCGGATCAGCGTCGCGGCGGACAAGCCGGCGATGCTCGTCGAGGTCGCCGCTACCGCCCACGGCCCCGACATCGTGCTGGTCAAGGCCTCTCGTGGCCTAGCCTTGGACACCGTGGCCGCCGACCTGCTGACCGAGCCCGGTCGTGCCGGGCCGCCGGCCGGCGAGGACACCGCCTCGTGAAGACGATCGTCTTCGCGGGCATCATCGCCCTGCTCGGGACGCTGCTCGGCACCCGGCTGGCCATCCGATGGCTGGTGAAGAAGGGCTACGGCCAGCTCATCCGCGACGACGGACCGACCACCCACCACACCAAGCGCGGTACGCCGACCATGGGCGGCCTGGTGATCATCACCGCGGTGGTGATCGCGTACGTCGGCTCGCACCTGCTCACCCTGACCGCACCGACGGCGTCCGGCGTGCTGGTGCTGTTCCTCACCGTCGGGCTCGGCATGGTCGGCTTCCTGGACGACTTCATCAAGATCAAGGAGCAGCGCTCGCTCGGCCTGCGCAGCTGGGCCAAGATCGCCGGCCAGTCGATCGTCGCGGTGATCTTCGGCGTCCTCGCGCTCGTCTTCTTCCCCGACGACCGCGGCATCTATCCGGCGTCCAAGGCGATCTCGTTCCTGCGCGACATCGACGTGCTGCAACTGCCGCTGATCCTGGCCCTGATCTGGATCTTGTTCCTGATCGCCGCGGCGAGCAACGGAGTGAACCTGACCGACGGGCTGGACGGGCTGGCCACCGGGGCCTGCGTGATGATCTTCGGGGCGTACACCCTGGTGAACATCTGGCAGTACAACCAGTCCTGCGCCTACACCGCCTCGGCCGGCCCGAAGTGCTACGAGGTCCGCGATCCGTACGACCTCGGCCGTCGTCGCGGTCGGCGCTCGCCGGTGCCTGCTTCGGCTTCTTGTGGTGGAACGCCGAGCCGGCCAAGATCTTCATGGGCGACACCGGCTCGCTGGCCCTCGGCGGCGGCGCTGGCCGGGCTGGCGATCTTCACCCGGACCGAGCTGCTGCTGATCATCCTCGGCGGCCTGCTGGTGATCGAGGTGATGTCGGTGATCCTGCAGACCGGCTTCTTCAAACTCACCCGGCGAATAACCGGAACCCCGCAACGACTGTTCAAGATGACCCCGATCCACCACCACTTCGAGCTGCTCGGCTGGGCCCAGGTGACCATCGTGATGCGGTTCTGGATCATCGCCGGCCTCTGCGTCGCCGCCGGACTCGGCATCTTCTACGCCGAGTGGGTGTCCGGCACGTGATGTCTGCACTCGCTCCGCTCGTGCGTGGCCCGCTGCCTCCGGCCGCTCGCTTCATCGCTCTTCGCCAGACGAAAAGCGTGTCTGGCTCATCACTCCTCATTCGAGCGGCGCAGCGGGCCGGCGCGGGGAGGGTCTAGCGATGGAGTTGGACTGGCTGCCGCTGGCGGACCGGAACTCGCCGTGGTCGCAGGCGACCGCGGTGATCGCCGGGATGGGGGTCTCCGGGTTCGCTGCTGCGGACGGGCTGCTGGAGTTCGGCGCGAACGTGATCGTGCTGGACGACGCGGACACCGAGTCCACCCGGGAGAAGGCGACGCTGCTGGAGACCCTCGGCGCCGACGTACGCCTGGGGCCGGGATCGACCGCGCAGCTGCCGGCCACAGCCGACCTGGTGATCACCACCGGCATCAGCCCCGCCCACCCGCTGCTGGTCCAGGCGGCGGCCAGGGACATCCCGATCTGGAGCGAGGTCGAACTGGCCTGGCGGCTCAGCCGGCCCGACCGCATCGTGCCCTGGCTGGGCATCACCGGCACGAACGGCAAGACCACCACCACCCAGATGCTGGCGTCGATCCTGGCCGCTGCCGGGCAGCGAACTGCGGCGGTCGGCAACATCGGCCGGCCGATCATGGAGACCGTGCTCGACCCCGAGCCGTACGACGTGCTGGCCGTCGAGCTGTCCAGCCATCAGCTGCACTGGTCGAACTCGCTCGCCCTGCACTCCGCCGCCGTGCTGAATCTGCAGCCCGACCACTACGAGTGGCACGGTGGCGCGCAGGGCTATCGGGACGCGAAGGCGAAGATCTACTCCGGCGTGCAGTTCAGCTGTGTCTACAACGTCGCCGATCCCGAGACCGAGGCGATGGTGGAGGATGCCGACGTCGTCGAGGGCGCCCGGGCGATCGGCTTCACCCTCGGCACGCCCGGCCTGTCCATGCTCGGCGTCGTCGACGACCTGTTGGTCGACCGGGCGTTCATCGAGCAGCGCAAGGATTCCGCGCTCGAGCTGGCGAAGCTCTCCGACATCCGCCCGGCCGCGCCGCACAACGTCGCGAACGCGCTGGCCGCGGCCGCGCTCGCCCGGTCGTACGGCGTCCCGGCGACCGCCGTCCGCGACGGCCTGCGCAACACCCAGGTCGGCGCGCACAAGATCCAGCTGGTCGCCGAGCGGGACGGCGTGACCTACGTCGACGACTCCAAGGCGACCAATCCGCACGCCGCGGACGCGTCCCTCCGCGCATACGGCAGCAGCGATCCGCAGGCGAGCGAGAAGGTCGTCTGGATCGCCGGCGGCCAGGCGAAGGGCACCACCTTCGACGATCTGGTGACCGCGCATCGCACCCGGTTCCGCGGCGTCGTGCTGCTCGGCGCCGACCGGGCGATCATCGCCGAGGCACTCGCCCGACACGCGCCCGAGGTGCCGGTGATAACCATCGACGACGGCGAGACTAGGGCGATGAGGCGGGTCGTCGAGGCGGCCGTCTCGCTGGCACGGCCCGGGGACACGGTGCTCCTGGCTCCCGGTTGCGCCAGTTTCGACATGTTCACCGGGTACGCGGCCCGGGGGGACGCGTTCGCCGAGGCGGTACGCGAGCTCACCGGCTAGCGCTTCCGGGGTTCGGGAGACGAACAGGAAGCGAGACGGCGTGGCCACACTGACCCCGCGAGCCCCGGGGGAGGATCGCTCGGCGCGCGATCGAGGACCGGGCGCGCCGGCCGATGCCGGAGCTGCCCGGACCGCATCGAGCCGGTGGCGTGGACCGAGCCAGGCGAGCCGGAGCACCGCCCGGCTGTCGGCCTGGATCCGGATGATGTTGGACCGCCCGCTGACCAGCTATCAGCTGGTGCTCGGCTCGGCCGGCCTGCTGATCGTGCTCGGCATGCTGATGGTGCTGTCGGCCTCCAGCGTGCTGGCCTACGTCACCTACGGCGACGCCTACTACTACGTGAAGCGCCAGGTGTTCTTCCTCTTCGTCGGCCTGATCGGCATCGTGGTGATCGTGAAGCTCCCGGTGCGTGGGCTGAAGATCGCCGGCTGGGCGGGCCTGTTCGCGTCGGCGTTCATGCTGATCCTGACCTACACCCCGCTCGGCATCGAGTTCCAGGGCAACCGGAACTGGCTCCAGCTGGGGCCGTCGTTCCTCCGGCTGCAGCCGTCGGAGTTCGCGAAGCTGTCGCTGATCGTGTGGGGCGCGGACGTGCTGGCCCGCAAGCAGAAGCTGCTCGATCAGCCGAAACACCTGTTCGTGCCGTACCTGCCGGCGGCCGGCCTGATCGTGCTGCTGATCGTCTTCCAGGGCGACGCCGGCACCGCCGCGGTGGTGATCGGCATCGTCGGCGCGGTGCTCTGGATGATCGGCGCGCCGCTGCGGCTGTTCGCCGGGATGGCCGGCGTCGGTGTGATCGGAATGGCGGCGTTGGTGCTGAGCAGCCCGACCCGGATCAGCCGGTTCCAGGCGTTCCTCAACCCGACCGTCGCGATCGACGGCATCAACCACCAGTCCACCGTGGGGATGTACGCGATCGCCTCCGGCGGCTGGTGGGGCGTCGGCCTGGGTGCCAGCCGGCAGAAGTGGGGCTCGCTGCCCGAGGCGCACTCGGACTTCATCTTCGCCGTGATCGGCGAGGAGCTCGGGCTGTTCGGCAGCCTGGTCGTGCTGGGGATGTTCCTGATCCTGGCGTACGCGGGGATCCGGATCGCGCTGCGTTCCGACGACCCGTTCAATCGGTACGTCGCCGCCGGCACCACCGCCTGGTTCATGGTCCAGGCGCTGATCAACCTGGGCTGCGTGCTCCGGCTGCTGCCGATCGCCGGCGTACCGCTGCCGCTGGTGTCGTACGGCGGCTCGGCGCTGATGGCCAACCTCGCCGGGATCGGTCTGCTGCTGGCCTGCGCCCGCCGGGAACCGGCCGCCCGGGCCGTGTTGGAACGTCGCCGCCGCGGCCCGAGTCCGCGGATGACCACAGTCGTCGGGTCCCGGACGAGGGGCTCGGCTTGAGCGACAGCACTCGGCTCGCCGCTCAGCGTCGTGCTGGCCGGCGGCGGTACGGCCGGCCACACGTCGCCACTGATCGCCACCGCGTACGAGCTGGCCGACCAGCTGCCCGGCATCCGGATCACCGCGCTGGGCACCGAGCGCGGCCTGGAGACCACCGTCGTCCCGGCTGCCGGACTGCCGCTGGAGCTGATCCCGCCGGTGCCGATGCCGCGACGCCCGACCCTGGAACTGTTCCGGGTGCCGGGCCGTCTGCGGACATCGATCAAGGCCGCCGAACGCGTGCTCCGGGAGACCGACGCGGCCGCCGTGCTCGGCTTCGGCGGGTACGTCTCCACGCCCGCCTATCTGGCCGCGCGCCGACTGAAACTGCCCATCGTCGTGCACGAGCAGAACGTGCTGCCCGGGCTCGCCAACAAGCTGGCGGCTCGGTTCACCGAGCACGTCTACACGTCCTTCGAGGACACGGTGCTGCCGCATGCGACGTGCATCGGGCTGCCGATGCGCCGGGCGATCACCGAGCTGGACCGCCTCGCCGAGCGGGCGGCCGCGCGCCGGGAGTACGGGCTCGCCGAGGACCTCCCGGTGCTGCTGGTCAGCGGCGGTTCCCAGGGAGCGGCCCGGATCAATACCGCCGTCGAGGGCGCCCGGGACGACCTGCTGGCCTCCGGGATCCAGGTGCTGCACGCGCTGGGCCCGAAGAACTTCGGAGCCCAGAACACGGGCACACCGACGACGTACACCCATCCCGAGCAACGGCGCGGTCTACCAGCCGCTGGCGTACGTCGAGAAGATGGAACGGGCGTATGCGGCCGCCGACCTGATGCTCGGCCGCTGCGGCGCGAGCACCGTGCTGGAGACCGCGGTCGTCGGGCTGCCCTGCCCTGTTCGTGCCCTACCCGCACGGCAACGGCGAGCAGCGCCGCAACGCCCGGCCGGTGGTCGACGCGGGCGGCGGCCTGCTCGTCGAGGACGCCGACTGCACCCCGGAGCTGGTCGCCGCTCGCGTGCCCGGAGCTGGTCCACGCAGCCGGCCGACTGGCGGGAATGTCGGTCGCCCTGCGCGGCGTTGCCCGAGCCGACGCGGCGAGTACGCTCGCCCGGCGGACTCTGGAGGTGGCACGCCGATGGGCTTGATCGACCCGATCGAGCTGCCGGATCCGGCGACCCTGTCGCCGGTGCACTTCATCGCCATCGGTGGGTCGGGGATGAACGGGATCGCCTCGGTCGATGCTGCAGCGCGGCCTCGAGGTGAGCGGCAGCGACCGGCAGGACTCGAAGTATCTGCAGGGGCTGGCCGCGGCCGGCGCGACGACCTATGTCGGGCATCGCGCCGAGCAGCTCGGCGACGCGAGGACGGTGGTCGCGTCGTCGGCGATCCGGGAGGACAACCCGGAGCTGGCGCTGGCCCGGTCGAACGAGGGCTGACGGTGCTGCACCGCAGCGCCGCGCTCGGCTCGCTGATGCTCGGTCACCGGGGAATCGCGGTCGCCGGCACCCACGGCAAGACCACGACGACGGCGATGATCGCCCACGTGCTGACGGCGTGCGGATTCGACCCGTCGTACGTGATCGGCGGCGCGCTGACCGGCACCCGGACCGGCGGTCACCTCGGCGGCGGGCGATGCGTTCGTCGTCGAGGCGGACGAGAGCGACGGCTCGTTCCTGCAGTACCCGGCGGGAGATCTGCGTGGTCACCAACGTCGATCCGGACCACCTGGTCAACTGGGGGACCCCGGAGAACTACGCGGCCGGGTTCGTCCGGTTCGCGACCGCGCAGGGCGTCCGGCTGCTGGTGGTCAGCGCCGACGAGCCGGGTGCGGTGGCCTGACCGAGAACGTCCGCGCAGCGCGCCCGCCGGGCTCGAGATCGTCACCTTCGGCGAGAGCGAGGCCGCCGACGTCCGGATCACCGACCTGGAGCTCGCCGGCACCGGCTCCCGCTTCACGCTGTCGGCACGGGCCGGTGGCCCGGTCACCCTCTCCGTGCCCGGCCGCTACAACGCCTGGAACGCGGCGGCGACGTACGCGGTGGTGAGTTGGCTGGGCGCCCGCGACGAGCACGATCCGCGCGGCGCTGGACGACTACCGCGGCACGCATCGCCGGTTCGAGCTGGTCGGCACGGTGGACGGGATCCGGGTCTACGACGACTATGCGCACCACCCGACCGAGGTCGCCAACACCTTGCGGGCGGCGCGGACCGGGGTCGGCGACGGCCGGGTCGTGGTCTGCTTCCAGCCGCATCTCTACACCCGGACGCGTGACTTCTGGCGCGAGCTGGCGGCGGCGATGGAGCTCGCCGACGAGGCGATCGTGATGGATGTCTGCGGCGACCGCGAGGACCCGATCCCCGGGGTGGACGGCGCGCTGGTGGCCGACGCGGTGGCGCCCGGGCACGGCCCACGTCACGTACGAGCCGGTCTGGGACCTGGCTGCCCCGGTGGTGGCCGGCATCGCCCGGCCGGGCGACCTGGTGATCACCGTCGGCTGCGGCGACGTGACGAAGGTGGCACCGAAGATCGTCGACGAGCTGCGCCGGGTACGGACCCCGCCGGCAGCAATGAACACAGCGGTGGCAGGGGAGCGCGGATGAGCACGACCACCACGAGGCGCCCGGAGGCGCGCGACACACGACCGGCCGGGTCCGGGCGCGGATCGTCCATCGCCGCGGAGCGGCGCCGGCAGCAGCGACGGTTCCGTCGGCTCAAGGCGGCCCTGATCGCGGTCCTCGTGCTGGCGGTCGTCCTGACCGCGGGCTGGCTGGTCTGGTTCTCCTCGGTGCTGGCGACCGAGAAGGTCGCGATCAGCGGGACGAAGCTGCTGACCACGGACGGCGTCCGAACCGCCGCGGCCGTACCGCTGGGCCTGCCGCTGGCTCGCCAGGACACCGCAGCGATCGCGGACCGGGTCGCCACGCTGGCACCGGTGGACACCGTGACCGTGGACCGTAGCTGGCCGAACACCGTGGTCGTCAAGGTGGTCGAGCGCGTCCCGGTGGTCGCCGCGAAGACCGGTGCCGGCTATCAGCTGGTGGACCACACCGGCGAGGCGTTCGAGAACGTCGCCGCGCTGCCCGACGGACTGGTGGTGGCGAACGTCGATCCGCGGTAACGCCGCGCTCCTGGTCGAGGCCGGCACGATCGCCACCGACGTACCCAACGACCTGCGGAGTCAGATCGCCAGCATCGACGGGACGTCGACCGACTCGTTCAAGGTCCACCTGAAGCTCCGGCCTGGTGATCACCTGGGGCAGCGCCGACCAGTCCACCCTGAAGGGCCAGGTCAGCCTGCTCCTGCTGGACAAGAAGCCCAAGGCGATCGACGTCTCCGCCCCGCATTCCCCAGCCGTCAAGTAGAGGCGGGCTCGCGCCCGCTGCGCGCCTGGTGAGGATGTCGGCCACTGCTAACCGTCAACCTGAGGTGCAGAAATGTGGCCGTTTCGTGACCTGCCCCGCGTGTCACGCGCGACGTGTCGGGATGCCGCGGGGGCCTCTCATAGCCTCATCAACAACGTCGCGTCGAGCCCTCGAAAACCCTTCCCCGTCGAGTAGAGGTCCAGACCGACGTGCCCCCTCCGCCGGCCCAGCGGAGGTCCGATCACGAGGCAGGAAGAGGCGTTACCCGTGGTGTCTGCATCACAGAACTATCTGGCGATCATCAAGGTCGTCGGCGTCGGCGGCGGCGGCGTCAACGCGGTCAACCGGATGATCGAGGCCGGTCTACGCGGCGTCGAGTTCATCGCGGTCAACACCGATGCGCAGGCGTTGCTGATGAGCGACGCCGACGTCAAGCTCGACATCGGCCGTGACCTGACCCGCGGGCTGGGCGCCGGCGCCGATCCGGACAAGGGCCGCCAAGCCGCCGAGGACCACGCCCAGGACATCGAGGACGCGCTGAAGGGCGCCGACATGGTGTTCGTCACCGCCGGCGAGGGCGGCGGTACGGGCACGGGTGGCGCTCCGGTCGTGGCCCGGATCGCCCGCGCACTGGGCGCGCTGACCATCGGCGTGGTGACCCGGCCGTTCTCGTTCGAGGGCAAACGGCGGTCCGGCCAGGCCGAGCAGGGCATCACCAACCTCCGCGAGGAGGTCGACACCCTGATCACCATCCCGAACGACAAGCTGCTCCAGATGGTCGATCATCAGATCGCCATCCTGGACGCGTTCCGGCAGGCCGACCAGGTGCTGCTGCAGGGTGTCTCGGGGATCACCGACCTGATCACCACGCCCGGCCTGATCAACCTCGATTTCGCCGACGTCAAGGCGGTCATGTCGAACGCCGGCTCCGCCCTGATGGGGATCGGGTCCGCGCGCGGCGAGGACCGCGCCCGGGCGGCTGCGGAGATGGCCGTCTCATCGCCATTGCTCGAGGCGAGCATCGAAGGGGCTCACGGGGTGCTGCTGTCGATCGCCGGCGGCTCCGACCTCGGCCTGTTCGAGGTGTCCGCGGCGGCGAACCTGATCCAGGAGGCCGCCCACGAGGACGCGAACATCATCTTCGGCACGGTGATCGACGACGCGCTGGGCGACGAGGTCCGGGTGACGGTGATCGCTGCCGGCTTCGAGGGTGGTCAACTGCCCCGCCGCCAGCCGGGGATCACCCGGGTGCCGGATCTGAAGCAGCCGTCCCGGCCGACCTTGGTCACCTCGCAGCCTGCCGGTCAGCCCACGAACGGTCGTGGCCACGCCCAGCCGGCCGAGGTGCCGGGCACGCTGCCGAGCAATCCGTTCGCGCCGCCACAGCCCTATGCCCAGCCCCATGCCCAGCCACGATCGGCAGGCCCGGCTCAGTCGGCCGCGCGGCCGGTGGCGGACGACGACGACCTGGATGTGCCCGACTTCTTGAAGTAGGGCCCCGGCAGCGCGTGTCGGGCGCTCGCTTCCCGGGATTGCCCGACACCCGCCGGTAATGTCGAGCGCGACACGACCCGGGCCGTCGCTGGCCGACGGCCCGGTCAGAGCACAAGTAGCGGATCACTAGGGCGAGGACTCCTCAGATGGCGGATCGACTGAAGCGGGCAGCGGCGTGGCTCGGCCTGGTCACCGACGATCGCTACGGCGACTACGACGAGCGGGACGACGACTCCGAGCTCACCGAAGGGATCAGCCGCGACGAGCTCCTCGACGACGGTCGCGAGCACACCGGCACGGTGACGCCGCTGGAATCGCGCCGCGGCCCCCAATCGTCCGGCACTCAGTCTTCGGGCACGCACCAGTCGGGCGCACCCTCGGCGAGCCCGTCGGGCAGCGCTGTCCAGGGCGGTGGTACGCCGGCCTACGGCTCCGCGACCTCCACCATCCCGACTCCCCGGACGGCTGACATGGCACGCATCACGACTGTGCACCCGCGGACGTACAACGAGGCGCGGGTGATCGGCGAACACTTCCGCGACGGCGTACCGGTCATCATGAACCTCTCGGAGATGGAGGACGCCGACGCCAAGCGGCTGGTCGACTTCGCTGCCGGTCTCATCTTTGGCCTGCGTGGCACCATCGAGCGTGTGACGAGCAAGGTCTTCCTGCTCTGCCCGCCGAACGTCGACGTCAGCACCGAAGACAAGGAACGGATCGCCGGCGGGTTCTTCAACCAGAGCTGAGCGACACTCGTCACAGCACGCGGCCGGGTGTCCGGAGCCGTGTTGGCAGAAGACGAGCGTTAGGCGAAAACTGAGACCATGTGGATTGTCGGAAGCATCATCGAGTGGGTGCTCTGGATCTTCCTGCTCATCATGTTCGGCCGGATGATCCTGTCCTGGGTTCCCGTGCTGGTCCGCGACTGGGAGCCGAAGGGCCCGATGCTGGTCTTTGCCGAGGTCATCTACTCCATCACGGATCCGCCGCTGAAGGTGGTCCGTAAGGTGCTGCGGCCGGTCCGGGTCGGCAACATGATGCTGGACCTGGCGTTCATCGGTCTGGCGATCATGGTCTCGATCCTGCTACAGCTGAACAGGTACCTGCTGTTGCGTGGCTGAGTCCGCAGCGGCGGCGCGCGCGTGGTCAGGCCGCACGGAGCAGACCGATTGGGTACGGTAGGACACCGGCGGCCCCCGTTGCGACCGTCGTGAGATCTAGTTGACGTTGTGAGATTGGTCGAGGTGAACGATGACGCTGTCGCTTGAGGAAGTGCGCAACAAGCGATTCCGATTGGCCCGGAAGTCGGGGTACGAGGTCGCGGAGGTCGATGACTTCCTCGACCAGGTGCAGGAGTCGTTCGCCCAGCTGGTCGAGGAGAACGAGACCCTCAAGAACCAGGTCGGCTCCCTCGGCGGAGACGCCGAGTCCGGCCTGTCGGCCCCGGCCGATTCCACTCCGGCCGACACCGCTGCCGACGGGGGCCCCCGCGAGCCGGCCGAACCGGAGACCATCGTGGTGACCACGAGCGCCGAGGCAAGCGGGGCGGTGGTCCGTCTCGTTCAGATGTCCACCGAGCATTCCGAGCAGCTCGTCGCCGAGGCCAACGCCGAGGCGGAGCGCATCCGCGCGGAGGCCGCCAGCGCTGCGGAGAAGCTCGGCTCGGACTCCCAGGCCGAGGCCGAGCGCGTGCAGGCCGAGGCCCGTGAGCATGCCGAGGGACTCCGGTCCGACGCCCAGTCCCGTAGCGAGCAGCTCGACGCGGAGACCGAGCAGCGCCGCAACAAGATGCTCGGCGATCTCGACGCGCAGCGTACGTCGCTGTCGGCGGCGATCGACGAACTGCGTCACTTCGAGCAGTCGTTCCGGGCGAACCTGTCGGACCACCTGCACCGGCACCTCGATGTGCTCTCCTCCGGCAGCGCCGAGCCGACCGACGTGCCCGAGCTGGCGTCGGCCACCGGGCTGCCGAGCGAGTCGGCTCCGGAAGATTCCGCCGCGGCAGATTCAGGCCCAGCAGATTCAGCGCCGGAAGACTCCGGTCAGGCCGTCGCGGATTCTTCGGCCGAGCCGGAGTCGGTCGAGTCGTCGGACGACGAGGTCGACGACCGCGAGATCGAGACCGATCCGGACGCGACGATCCAGGTCACCGACACCCCGCGGCTGAACGCGCTGCTGGGTGGCGACCAGCAGCACTGATCTCGGCGAGCAGGAACCGGCCATGGTCCTGCCTGCTTTTGATCCCGCGTACGGTACGAAACCGACACAAATCGGGCATGATCATTGAACTCGGTGCGATTGCGGCCTACTGTCTCTCCGATCACATTCGACGGCTCTGAGGGAGACCGAATTGTCAACCGCCAAGGCGAGCACCGCTGCCGGTGCTTCGGCCGCTTCGATCGCGGCGCAGCTGCCGGTCCGCGACGGCGAGGATCCCTGGACCGTGGAGGAGCTCGACGAGGTCAAGGCCTCGCTCGAGGAGGACATCGCCCGCTTCGAGAGCCAGATCGAGGTCTCGACCGCCGAGCTGGTCGGTCTGCTCCGGGACGGCAACGAAGGTGCCGGCCGTGACCCGGCGGACGTCGGCTCCGCCAACTTCGAGCGCGACGCCGAGATGTCGCTGGCCAACAATGCCCGCGAGATGCTCGACCAGTCCCGGCTCGCGTTGCGACACATCCAGCTGGGGACGTACGGCAGCTGCGACAACTGCGGCAAGCCGATCGGCAAGGGGCGTCTTCAAGCCTTCCCACGGGCGACCCTCTGCGTGAGCTGCAAGCAGCGCGAGGAGCGTCGATAGCCGGCGAGACACCGGAGGTCGCCGAACCCGATGCCGCCGGTGCGCGGCCGGACCGGCGGCGGCTGATCGGACTGTTCGCCGCCGTGGCGATGGTCGGCGTCGGTCTCGACCTGCTCGCCAAGACGCTGGCGGTTCGCCATCTGGATCCGGCCGATCCGGTCCGGCTGCTGGGCGGTCTGCTCACCCTGCGGCTGATCCGCAATCCCGGTGCGGCCTTCAGCCTGGGCGAGCAGTACACGTACGTCTTCGCGCTGCTGGCCATCGGCGTGTTGATCTTCATCGGTGTCCGGCTCGTGCCGCGGATCGCCCATCTGGGTTGGGCGGTCGCGCTCGGGCTGCTCTGCGCCGGGATCGCCGGCAATCTCATCGACCGGCTGTTCCGGCCGCCCGGTGTGCTCCGCGGCCACGTCGTGGACTTCTTCCAGCTGCCGCACTTCGCGATCTTCAACGTCGCCGACATGTGCATCACGTCGGCGGCCGTGATGATCATCGTGCTGGCCATGGTCAAAGGGATCGGGATCGACGGGCGGCGGTATACCAAAGACCCGGACAAGCGTGCCTGAAACGCGGGTCGTGCTCGTGCCCGAAGGTCTGGACGGCGAGCGGGTCGACGCGGCGGTGGCCAGGATGCTCGGGCTGTCCCGGAGCAGGGTCGAGGACCTGATCGCCGACGGTCGGGTGGAGCTCGACGGCCGGCCGGTGGCGAAGTCGGAGCGGGTCCGGGCCGGCGCGATGCTCGAGGCGACCATCGACGGCGAGCCGGCCGGGCCGAGCGTCGTGCCCGAGGAGGTCGAGGGGATCGGCATCGTGTACGACGACGAGGACATCGTCGTCGTCGACAAGCCGGCCTGGGTTGCCGCCCATCCGAGTCTCGGCTGGACCGGTCCGTCGGTCCTCGGCCACCTGGCGGGCGCCGGCTTCCGGATCTCCACCTCCGGCGTACCCGAGCGGCAAGGGATCGTCCAACGGCTCGACGTCGGCACGTCCGGGCTGATGGTGGTCGCCAAGAGCGAACGGGCGTACACGGTGCTGAAGCGGGCTTTCCGCTCGCGGACGGTCGACAAGGTCTATCACTCGCTGGTGCAGGGTCACCCCGATCCGTTCACCGGCACGATCGAGGCGCCGATCGGGCGGCACCCGAGCGGTGAATACAAGATGGCCGTGATCGCCGGCGGTCGGCACAGCGTGACGCACTACGACACCCTGGAGGCGTACGTCGGCACGACCCTGCTGGAGATCCACCTGGAGACCGGGCGGACCCATCAGATCCGAGTCCATATGGCGGCCATCCGGCACCCGTGCGTCGGGGACGTGAACTACGGCGCCGATCCGACCCTGGCCGACCGGCTCGGGCTCCGGCGACAGTGGTTGCACGCCGTCCAGCTGGGTTTCGTCCATCCGGTGAGCGGTGACGACCTGGTCTTCACCTCCTCCTACCCCGACGATCTGGCCCATGCGCTCGAGCTGATCAGCGCGGACCACTGAGCCGGGTGGTCCCAGACAGCCTCAGGAGACCTCGCTAGTGTCGGCACCGTGCGTAGAGCCAAAATTGTCTGCACGCTGGGGCCAGCGTCCTCAGCGCCCGAACGCCTCGCCGAGCTCGTCGCGGCAGGTATGGACGTCGCCCGGCTGAACATGAGCCATGGCGACTACAGCGACCACGAGAAGAATCTGAACGCCGTCCGGCAGGCATCGGCCGACGCGGGCCGGCCGATCGGGGTGTTCGCCGATCTGCAGGGTCCCAAGATCCGCCTCGGCCGGTTCGCCAACGGTAAGGAGACGCTCACTTACGGCGCCACGTTCACGATCACCGTCGACGACATCTCCGGGGACGTGAACCGCTGCTCGACGACCTACAAGGGCCTGCCGGGCGACGTCAAGCCCGGTGATTCGATCCTGATCGACGACGGCCGGATCGCCCTCGAGGCGACCGAGGTGACCAAGACCGACGTCGTGACCAAGGTCGTGGTCGGTGGCCCGGTCAGCAACAACAAGGGCATCAACCTGCCGGGCGTCGCGGTCAGCGTGCCGGCGATGAGCGAGAAGGACACCGAGGACCTGCGCTGGGCGCTGCAGCACGGCGTCGACATGGTTGCGCTGTCCTTCGTCCGGAGCGCGAAGGACATCGACCTCGTCCACAAGGTGATGGACGAGGAGGGGCGCCGGGTCCCGGTGATCGCGAAGATCGAGAAGCCGCAGGCGGTGGAGAACCTCGACGAGATCATCGACAGCTTCGATGCGTTCATGGTGGCCCGTGGCGACCTCGGCGTCGAACTGCCGCTGGAAGAGGTGCCGCTGGTCCAGAAGAAGATCGTCACCGCGGCCAGGCGCTGGGCGAAGCCGGTGATCGTAGCCACCCAGATGCTGGAGTCGATGATCTCCTCCCCGCGGCCCACTCGCGCCGAAGCGTCCGATGTCGCGAATGCGGTTCTGGACGGCGCCGATGCCGTGATGTTGTCCGGTGAGACCAGCGTCGGTGAGTACCCGGTTGTGGCGGTCCAGACGATGGCCAAGATCATCGAGAACACCGAGTCCCACGGGATGGACCAGATGCACGGCATCATCTGGGACCCGCACACCACGAGCGGCGTGATCACCAAGGCCGCGATGGACGTGGCCCAGCGGATCGACGCCAAGTTCCTGGTCGCCTTCACCCACTCCGGCGACTCGGCCCTGCGGCTGTCCCGGCTGCGCTCGCCGATCCCGGTGCTGGCCTTCACCCCGATCGAGGCGACTCGCTACACGTTGACGCTGAGCTGGGGGATCGAGTCGTTCCTGGTGCCGATGGTGGGCCACACCGACGACATGATTCGGCAGGTCGATCAAGCGTTGATCGACACCGGCCGGATCGCCGAGGGCGAGCGAGTCGTGATCGTCGCCGGCTCCCCGCCCGGGGTAGCCGGGCACACCAACATGGTTCGGGTACGGCGGATCGGCGCACCCCTCTAATTGTTCGGGCTCGCGCGACGGCGCGCGTTCACCGGCTCGGTTCATCGCTCTTCGTGACGGCGTCGTCTGTGCCCGTGTACCGTCTCTGCCCAGTTCGCCGTCACTCATCGCTCTTCACTCGCCGGGCGCGCCGTCTTCCGACGCTCGCCCTCCGGGTGCGGGGTGGCACCTTGTGACACTCGCCTGGTGAAACGTGCCCTGACTTGTCGAAGGGGCCCGACTCGGGAACGAGCCCTGAGTTGTCGAAGGGACTGCAAACGGGCGCTTCCTGCGTCGCAAGAACAGCGGCGGTAACGTGCGGGCATGGCCGGTGATGCCCAGATGCGTACGAGATCCCCGGAGACCATCCGCAACGTGGTGCTGGTCGGTCCGTCCGGGGCGGGCAAGTCCATGATCTTCGAGCAGTTGCTGGCGGCGCGGACGCCTGGTCGGCACTTCCGGGGCGATCCGCCGGCAACCCAGACGCTGGTGGCCGGCTCGGTGGTCAGCGGTGAGGTCACCGTCAATCTGCTCGACACCCCAGGTCAGCCGGACTTCGTCGGCGAGGTCCGGGCCGGCCTGCGCGCGGCCGACGCCGTGTTGTTCGTCGTCTCCGCGGCCGGAGAGATCGACGACGCGACTCGGCTGCTCTGGCGGGAGTGCGAGGTCAACGGCAAGCCGCGGGCCGTCGCCGTCACCAAGCTGGAGCAGGCCCGGGCCGACTTCGACGAGACCGTGGCCCGCTGCCGGCGGGCGTTCGGCGACGCTCAGCCGGTCGCGCTGCCGCTGATCGAGGACGGCTCGGTGACCGGCCTGCTCGACCTGCTCCGCCAGGCCGCGAACCTCGGGGGTGATCCCACCCCGCGGCCGCCGGACGCCGACGAGGGCGAGCTGATCGCCGAACGGCGCTCCGAGCTGATGGAGTCGATCATCGAGGAGTCCGAGGACGAGGAGCTGCTGGAGCGGCATCTGAACGGTGAGGAGATCCCGTTCGAGACCGTCTGGGACGACCTTCGGACCGCCGTTGCCACCGCCCGCTTCTTCCCGATCATCCCGACCCATGCGCCGGCCGGGATCGGGCTCGAGGCCCTCTATCTGTTGTTCGACCAGGGCTTTCCGGCACCCACCCGGGCCCGGCTGCCCGAAGTGATGACACCCGTCGGCGAATCGTTCGGGGAACTGGCCTGTGATCCGGCGGGAGCGCTGGTCGCCGAGGTCGTCCGGACGACCAGCGAGCCGTACGTCGGCCGGCTATCCCTGGTCCGGGTCTTCTCCGGCACGCTGACGCCGGACACGCTGCTGCACGTCTGCGGGCACCTGCAGCAGTTCGCGTTCCACCACACCGACGCCCACGCCGATCACGACGTGGACGACGAGCGGGTCGGTCCGCTCTCGATCCCGCTCGGCGACGACGCCCGGCCGACGCCGTACGCGGTCGCCGGCGACCTGGTGCTGGTCTCCAAGCTCGCCGCCGCGGAGACATCCGACACCTTGTCGACCGTCGACCGCCCGGCCCTCATCGAACCCTGGCTGCTGCCCGAGCCACTGCTCCCGGTGGCCATCCATGCCGCCTCCCGGGCCGAGGAGGAGCGACTCGGCTCCGCGCTGCAACGACTGGTCGCCGAGGACGTCACCATGCGGCTGGAGCACAACCCGGAGACCCATCAGATCGTGCTCTGGGCAATGGGCCCGGCGCACATCGAGAAGCTGCTCTCCTCGCTCCGCGACACCTGGCACGTCCAGGTGGAGGTCGAGCCGCTCCGGACATCGCTGCGCGAGACGTTCGTCCGCCCGATCGAGGTGCTGGGCCGGCTGGTCAAGCAGTCGGGCGGTCACGGGCAGTACGCGATCTGCAAGCTCGAGATCGAGCCGCTCGACCGGGGTGCCGGGATCGAGTTCGCCGACCGGGTGGTCGGTGGTGCGGTGCCGCGGCAGTACATCCCGTCGGTCGAGAAGGGTGCCCGCAACCAGCTGGAGAAGGGCGTGCTCGCCGGCTATCCCGTGGTGGACGTACGCGTCACGCTGGTCGACGGCAAGGCCCACTCGGTCGACTCCTCCGACATGGCCTTCCAGACCGCCGCGATGCTGGCGCTCCGAGAGGCCGCGAACGAGTCGAGCGTCTCCCTGCTCGAGCCGATCGACACCGTCGAGATCACCGTGGCCGAGGACTCGCTCGGCTCGGTACTCGCCGACCTCCGCGGCCGTCGCGGCTTCGTCCACGGCACCGCGGCCGGCGAGGTCGTCGGCTTCGTCACGGTCCATGCCGAGGTCCCGGCCCACGAGCTGGCCCGCTACCCGATCGACCTCCGGTCCGTCTCCCACGGCACCGGCACCTTCACCCGCACCTTCGCCCGCTACGACTACATGCCCCCCGCCCTGGCCCGCACGGTTGCGCACAATTAATTGGGAGCTGGCTCGCAACCAGCCGACGCTCACCGGCTGGTGGTCGTCTGTGAGCGCGTCGCTCGGCAGCGTCTGCCGTTCGCCGTCACGACGTTTTCCTCGCGGGCGCGACTCGAGCACGCCGCTGGTGGCCGCGTGGCGCGCGAGCGACGCGGTCCGTGCCGAGGAGGGGAGTCGAACCCCTATGTCCTTGCGGACAGACGGGTTTGAGCCGTCCGCGTATACCTTTCCGCCACCCCGGCCGGGATGCTCACGAGCGGCGGCCATTCTGCCACACGGCCGGACACCAGCCGTCCTGCTGACTTCTCCAACATGGTCCCGTAACACTGCGTCGATACAGTGAGCACGTGACGAATGGAACGAACAAGACCACTGCCGAGCACGGTCCGACCCGGGTGCTCGTGGCCGAGGACGAGGTGCTGATCCGCCTCGACCTGGTCGAGATGCTGACCGAAGAGGGGTACGACGTCGTCGGGGAGGCCGGCGACGGCGAGGCGGCGGTGGCGTTGGCCACCGAGCTCCGGCCCGATCTGGTCGTGATGGATGTGAAGATGCCGAAGCTCGACGGGATCAGCGCCGCCGAGCAGATCGCGGCGGGGCGGATCGCGCCGGTGGTCATGTTGACCGCCTTCAGCCAGCGTGAGCTGGTCGACCGGGCGCGGCAGGCCGGCGCGATGGCGTACGTCGTCAAGCCGTTCGGCAAAGCCGACCTGATCCCGGCCATCGAGATCGCCCGGGCCCGCTACGCCGAGATCGTCGCGGTCGAGGCCGAGGTCACCGACCTCACCGAGCGGCTCGAGTCGCGGAAGGCCGTCGACCGCGCGAAGGGTCTGCTGCAGACGGGCCTCGGGCTGACCGAGCCCGAGGCGTTCCGCTGGATCCAGAAGACGGCCATGGATCTCCGCAAGTCGATGCGCGAAGTGGCCGAGGGCGTGATCGAGCACGGGGCGGGTGCTGGCAAGAAGAAGTAGTTCCAGAAGGCATCGGGGCTTGCAATCGTGTAACAAACGGGCAACACGCTGAGGATTGCTGGCGATTTCTCAGGAAAGCGGACGTAGGGTGCGCTCAGACTCCGGTCCCGAGGAGGGCCCGGATCAGTCACTACAGGAGGAGAACACGTGCGCAAGCAACGACTCGTCGCGGCCGGCATCACGGTGCTGGCCGCCTCGATGGCACTGTCGGCCTGCGGCATCGCGGGCCGCGACCGGCGGCGGGGGCGCAAGCAGCAGTGAGAAGGTCGCGACGATCGGTGTGATCGCACCGTTGTCCGGCGACCTGTCCGCGCTCGGTCTGGGCATCCGGAACTCGGTCGACCTGGCGATCCGGCAGGCCAACGAGAAGAACCTGATCCCGGGCTGGAAGCTCGCAGATGGACGCCGAGGACGACCAGGCCAGCCCGGACGTCGGCAAGAATGCCGCGACGAAGCTGGCCGGTGACGACACGGTGGTCGGCGTGGTCGGCAACCTGAACTCGTCGGTCTCGCAGTCGACCCAGCCGGTGCTCAGCTCGGCGACGATCGCCCAGATCTCGCCGGCCAACACCGAACCCGACGCTGACCAAGGGCGCGGACTTCCTGACCAACCCGAAGCGGCCGTACCCGGGCTACTTCCGGACCTGCACCACGGACATCGTCCAGGGTTCGGTCGCGGCCTCGTACGCGTACGAGCAAGGGCTTCACCAAGATCGCGACCATCAACGACAAGAAGACATACGGCCAGGGTCTGGTCGCTTCCGTCTCCGACGCCTTCAAGACGGACGGTGGGACGATCGTCGACGCCGAGACGATCAACCCGGACGACAAGGACTTCTCCGCGGTGATCAGCAAGGTCAAGGCGTCGAACCCGCAGACTGGTCTACTACGGCGGCGAGTACCCGCAGGCCGGTCCGCTCGGCCAGCAGATGAGGGCCGCCGGTCTGAACGTTCCGCTGATGGGTGGCGACGGCATCTTCGACCCGGCGTACATCCAGCTGGCCGGCAAGACCTCCAACGGTGACCTGGCGACCTCGGTCGGCGCTCCGCCGGCGACCCTGGCCTCGGCGAAGCAGTTCATCTCCGACTACGCCGCGGCCGGCTTCAAGGACCCGTACGGCGCCTACGGCGCGCAGTCCTTCGACGCCGCGAACGCCATCATCAACGGCCTGAAGACCTCGCTGGCCAGCGCGTCGGACGGCAAGTCGGCCCGGCAGGCGACGATCGACGCCATCGGGAAGGTGAGCTTCGACGGCGCGACCGGACCGGTGGCCTTCGACGAGTTCGGCGACACCACCACCAAGGTGATCACCGTCTACAAGGTGGTCGACGGCAAGTGGGCGACCGAGGCGACGAAGACAGTCAGTTGATCTGACGACGACAAGAGGCCGAGAGCGGCGGGCGATGCAGGACATGGCCCGCCGCTCTCGTCGTGTGCTGAGGTTATTTCGTCATCGCGGCTTGTCTCGATGAGCTGTCCGGCCACGCTGCGCCGTGGCAGGATCGGCCCAACCGGCACGGGGAGGCTTCCTTGACCGAGGTACTGCAGCAGCTGGTGAACGGGCTGTCGCTCGGTGCGCTGTACGCGCTGATCGCCGTCGGCTACACCGTCGTCTACGGCATCATCCAGTTGATCAACTTCGCCCACGGCGAGATCTTCATGATCGGTGCGTTCGGCGCGCTCACCGTCTGGCTGCTGGTGCCGAGTGGAACGACGTCGCTGTGGGTGCTGCCGCTGATGCTGATCGGTGGGGTGATCTCCTCGGTGGGCATCGCCTTGCTGATGGAGCGGTTCGCGTACCGGCCGTTGCGGCATGCGCCCCGGCTGGCGCCGCTGATCACCGCGATCGGTGTCTCGATCTTCCTGCAGGAGTTCGTCCGGCTGTTCTACGGCGACATCCCCGGTTTCCCGGACAGCAAGCGGGCGATCCCGTTCCCGCAGATCGACTACGTCACCGGGACCGGCCTTCACCATCGGTGGGATCACCATCCAGCGGGCGGCGCTGTTCACCATGGGAGCGCTGGTCGTCTGCTCGGCGCTGCTGTACTTCTTCATCAACCGGACCCGGCTCGGCCGGGCGATGCAGGCCACCTCGCAGGACCCGGACACCGCCCGGCTGATGGGGATCAACGTCGACCGGATCATCATGGTCGCGTTCACCGTCGGCGCGGCGCTGGCCGCTGTCGCCGGCTTGTGCTACGGCCTGCGCTACACGAACGTGGACTTCAGGATCGGCTTCCTGGCCGGGCTCAAGGCGTTCACCGCGGCCGTGCTCGGCGGCATCGGCAACGTGGCCGGGGCGGTCGTGGGCGGGCTCGTGCTCGGTGTGGTCGAGGCGATGGCGACCTTCATCCCCGGCCAGTTCGGCGGCTCGGCCTGGAAGGACGTCTGGGCCTTCGTGATCTTGATCCTGGTGCTGGTGTTCAGACCGCAGGGTCTGCTCGGCGCGAGGGTGGTGGACCGAGCATGAGCAGGCTGCCGAAGTTGATCACTCCGGAGTTGCAGGAGCGTTACTCACCTGTCGGCCGGATTGTCGCGCTCGCCGGATGCGCGATCACGGTCGTGGCGCCGTTCCTGCCCTGGGCCTGGTCCGGCGACGCGCTGGACAACATGAGTCTGGTGGGATACCCGTCGCCGCTTCAGGCGGTGGCGCTCGCCCTCGGCGTGATCATCGGCGGCCTGCTGATCGCCAGCCTCGTGATCAAGCCGGACCGGCTGCCCTGGCGGATCGGCTGGGTCCGCGGCGCGAAGGCCGGCTCGGTCTGGCTGCTGCTCTACATCGTGCTGATCCTCATCAGTATCGCGGTCGAGCTCGGCGGCTTGGTCAACGTCGTGTACGGCGGCTGGACCGCCCTGCTCGGCGCGGTGCTGGTCTTCGGTGGTACCCGGTTCACGGTTCCAGAGCGGACGCCGACCCTGGCGAACGCGGTGGCCAAACCGTGGATCGAGATCCTCGCGATCGCCGCACTGATGGCGGCGGCGCTGTTCGGCACCGCGTTCGCGTTGAACCACAAGGACGGCGGCTCCTTCGTCTCCTTCCTCGCGGCGGCCGGCGGGTTCATCGCGATCCTCTTCCGGACGGGGGTGATGGCGTGGTTCACCGGGGTCTCCGAGCGACATCGCAAGGTGCTCATCCTGGCCGCCTTCGTGGTGGCGTTCCTCTTCCCGTTCACCCAGAACGGCTCGGACGCGAACATGTCGATCGCCACCCAGATCCTGATCTTCTCGGCAACCGCGATGGGTCTGAACATGGTCGTCGGGCTGGCCGGCCTGCTCGACCTCGGCTACGTCGCGTTCCTCGGCGCCGGCGCCTTCACCGCGGCGATCCTGTCCCGCTCCGCGTTCTCGACGGTGAACTTCCATCCGCCGTTCATCGTGATCGTGCTGATCAGCGGGTGTGTCTCCGCCACCCTCGGCCTGCTGATCGGATCGCCGACGCTGCGAGTGTCCGGCGACTACCTGGCGATCGTCACCCTCGCCTTCGGCGAGATCTTCCGGATCACCATGATCAACCTCGACGGACAGGCCGGGCCGAACCTGACCAACGGTTCCAACGGCATCCCGGCCATTCCGGACCTGTCGATTCTCGGCTTCGACTTCGGCAAGCCGCACGTCGTCTTCGGCATCACCCTCGGCCGGTTCTCGAACTACTTCTTCCTGCTCCTGTTCCTGCTCGCCGTCGTCATCCTGGTCTTCGTCCGGCTGAACGCGAGCCGGATCGGCCGCGGCTGGGTGGCGATCCGGGAGGACGAGCGCGCGGCCGAGGCGATGGGCGTCAACGTCTTCGGTCTGAAGCTCTTCGCGTTCGCCGGGGGTGCGTTTCTGGCCGGCGTGGCCGGGTCGGTGAAGGCGCACGTCGACGTCTCAGTGACTCCCGATCAGTACGTCTTCCTGACCTCCGCCTTCCTGCTGGCCGCGATCGTGCTGGGCGGCATGGGCACCGTGCTCGGCGTGCTCGTCGGCTCGACCTTGTTGAACCTGCTGCCCGAGAAGCTCCGCTTCGTCGCGGACTACCGGCTGCTGCTGTTCGGGCTCCTGCTGATCATCATGATGCGGTTCCGGCCGGAGGGTCTGGTGGCCAACCAGCGCCGACAGCTGGAGTTCCACGAGGAGGACGAGGACCTCGTCGAACGGGTCCAGGAAGAGTTGGAAGAGACCGGCGGCATGCGGGAGGCGACCCGATGAGCGTGTCCGAGACGCGTCCGAACGGCGTCCCGGGGGGCCGGCGCCACGATCCTGTCCGCGGAGAACGTCACCATGCGGTTCGGCGGCCTGACCGCCGTCGACTCGGTGAACTTCCGGGTGTCGCGCGGCGAGATCATGGGCCTGATCGGGCCCAACGGGGCCGGCAAGACGACGTTCTTCAACTGCCTGACCGGGATGTACCTGCCGACCGCCGGCCAGGTCGTCTTCGACGGTGCGGTCCTGCCGCCCAAGCCGGGCAAGGTGGTTCGGGCCGGGATGGCGCGTACCTTCCAGAACATCCGGCTGTTCGCCAACATGACCGCGCTGGAGAACGTGATGGTCGGCAGATACTGCCGGACCAGCGCCGGCCCGTTCACCTCGATCATCCGCGGGCCGAAGTTCCGCCGGGAGGAGGCGGCGGTCCGCGTTCGTGCGCAGGAGCTGCTGGACTTCGTCGGCCTCTCGGCGACGACCGAGATGCTGGCCCGTAACCTGCCGTACGGCGACCAGCGTCGGCTGGAGATCGCGCGGGCCCTGGCGACCGATCCCAAGCTCGTGCTGCTGGACGAGCCGACGGCCGGGATGAACCCGCAGGAGACCAGGCAGGCCGAGGAGCTGATCTTCAAGATCCGCGACAGTGGGCTGGCGGTGGTCGTCATCGAGCACGACATGAGATTCATCTTCAACCTCTGCGACCGGGTGCTCTGCCTGGTGCAGGGCCGCGCGCTGATCGAGGGCACGCCGGCCGAGGTGCAGTCCGATCCGCGGGTGATCGAGGCCTACATCGGGACCGGTCCCGAGACGGCGGCCGAACCCGACGCCGAGGGCGAGGGTGGGAAATGATGCTCGAGGTGAAGGATCTCAAGGTCGCGTACGGCCGGGTCCGGGCGGTCAAGGGGATCAGCTTCAGCGTCGACCAGGGCCAGGTGGTCACCCTGGTGGGCACCAACGGCGCCGGCAAGACGACGACGCTGAAGACGATCTCCGGCCTGCTCCAGCCCGAGTCGGGCGAGATCTGGTTCGACGGCCAGCGGATCGACAAGACGCCCGCCCACGAGGTCGTCACCCGCGGGCTCGCGCACTCACCGGAGGGCCGGCGCATCTTCCCTCGGCTGAGCGTCGAGGAGAACCTCCGGCTCGGCGCGTTCGCCCGCCGCGACCGGGCCGGGATCAGCTCGGACCTGGACCGGGTCTTCGGTCTGTTCCCGATCCTGAAGGAACGTCGCAACCAGCCGGCCGGTACGTTCTCCGGCGGCGAGCAGCAGATGCTCGCGATCGGCCGGGCGATGATGAGCAAGCCCAAGCTGTTGATGCTCGACGAGCCGTCGATGGGACTGTCCCCGTTGATGATGCAGCGGATCATGAGCACGATCACCGAGCTGCGCTCGGAGGGCGTGACGATCCTGCTGGTCGAGCAGAACGCCCAAGCGGCCCTGTCGCTGGCCGACCACGGGTACGTCCTCGAGGTCGGCAAGATCGTGCTGGATGGCACTGGTGAGGCGCTGCTGAACGACGAGAACGTCCGCAAGGCGTACCTCGGCGAGGACTGAGAACTCTCTGACGGGACGTGTTCCTGGCTTCGGCACCACATCGATCCGGACAGGATCTCCGCGCGGCGGCGATCACCGCCGTGCTCAGACGGTCCGAGTGGACGCGAACTCCTCGACGGCCGCAAGCGCCGTGCCAGGGACCTCGATCGAGGCTCGCCAGTCCGACCCCCGATGCAGCATGTGATCGACGCCGTCCAGCTCTACGATCCGCTGTCCGTCACGAACCGTGTCCGGACACGACCACATCGAATCGGCGGTGCCGCCGAGCACGAGGGATGGCGGCCGATAGCTCGCGAGCATGCCGGCGACGACCGGGTCGGTCAGTACCGGGGTGAGCCAGATCCCGGGGTAGCCGAGGGCTGAGGCCCATGCCGCCGCGTAGCAGCCCAGCGACTTGCCCAGGACGATCGTGCGGGCCGCGGTGCCGGCCTCGGCGTCCAGCCGCCGGGCGCCGGCGTCGACGAATGCCTGGCGATCCGCCTCGGTCAGGTCGCCGGCGCGCCAGCGCATGGTGACGACCCGCCAGCCGGCCTGAGTCAGCACCTGGCAGGCCCAGAACAACAGCGGATGGTCGACCGAGTACCCGCCGCCCGGCAGGACCAGCGCCCGGCCGACCGGCTCGCCCGTCGATTCCGCGAACCAGGGCCTGACCTCGTACGGAACGTCCACCGCGGCCATGCTACGGAAGCCGGCTGTCGGAGCCCACGAATACGGTGCGGGAATGGCCGAGGATCCTTCGGCTCGTCCGCGAGTGGTGCTGACGACGATCGCCAGCGTCGACGGCCGGGCCACCCTGTCCGCGCCGAGCGGCTGCTCGATCCCGACGTCTGGCGGCGCTGGCGAGAGGCCTGGCCGGCGGACGTCGAAGACCCGGTCGCGCGAGCTGCCCGGCTGGACCGTGCGGCTTATCGATCCCGACAGCCACACGGTCGAAACCACCACACCCACCGGCCACCACTACCTCAGCCGACCACCCGAACCACCGTGAGCGGCCACCGTCGCCGGGGTGCGTCAGCTGGCAGAGATGCCCTCCAGGGGATGGCCAGTGCTCGAACCGAGACCGGTGGCGACCTGGCCGATCCGGTTCAGCGATCCGTCGGCGGCGCGTTCGTACTCGTCGATCATTCCGGTGGCTCCGCTCAGCTGGTAGACGTACCGGCCGTGGCGAGAGGCCGCCAGGTCGACCGGTCCGCCGTCCGTGGTGGCGGCGATCGGTGTCCGCAGGGTGAGCCGACCGAAGCTGTCGCTGACCGCGGAGATGCTGTTCGAGCCTGCATTGGCCACGTACAAGGTGCCGCGCACCATCACCGACCAGCAGGCCGCCGTCTGACCCGTCGGCCCCACCTGCGTCAGCTGTTCGACGGCGCCGGACGAACGGATCCGGTAGCTGGTCACCAGCCCCGTCGCATCCACCACCAGCAGATGGCCGGAACGGTCGAAGGACAGCGCGAACGGGACTGTTCCCGACGCGGTCGAGACCGGCGCCGAGTCCGGCCGCCCGGTCCTGTCGAGCGGGAACGTCAGCAGAGCGCCGTGCGTCTTGGTGGTGACCACGACGGCACTCTGGTCGGGGGTGATCGCCACCTGGGCAGGCGTCTGGAGGAACTCAGGGTTGCCGTTGTCGGCCAGTCCCAGTGAGCGGGTGCTCCCCGGCAGAGGCACCAGGGTCCGGCCCGACAACCGGTAGCCGGTGATCGACCCACCGCCGCGGGCGTTGAGCACGTACGCGAGATTCCCGACCACGCTGACCGACACAGGCAGGTCGCCCCGGGTCGATAGGACCTCGCGCCGATCGAGCCGGCTCCCCTGAACGCCGAACACGGTCAGTGTGTTGCTGCCACCGTTGACCACCAGCAGCAGACCGCGGCTCCGGTCGAGCGTCAGCGAGCCCTGGGACGCCAGCGGGTCGACCACCGACCCGGCCAGCATCGCCCCGTCGCCGCCGGTTCGATAGCTGCCTGCACGGGCGAGCGTGCCGTCGGGTGCACGGTGGTAGGCGATGACGGCGTTGCCGTGCGGGTCATCCGTCTGGACGAACACCGCCCCGCCGCCGTCGGACGGTGCCGTCGGTGCGGAGGCCGACGCGGTCGGCGCTGCGGCGATGCTGAGCGCGATCACTGCGGCCGTCGCGACGGATACGGAAAGTCGTGGACGATTCACGATGCCACTCCTGTCTGGGTTGGTGGGCATCTGTCAGTCAATCCATCGCGACCACGCCCGCCTATTACGGTGCCCTTACCGACTCTTACGGAACGCTGACGCGAAACCGCATCACGGGACCATTCGGGCAAGCCCGACCCTGTCAGTGGCCGCGGCTAGAGTCGCACCCGTGCCGACCGCCACCCCGAAGACCACGACGAAGCCCCCCGGGCAGACCGAGTCCGGCCGCCCGAAGCTGCTGCTGATCGACGGCCACTCGATCGCGTATCGGGCCTTCTTCGCGCTGCCGGTGGAGAACTTCTCGACCCAGACGGGGCAGCACACCAACGGCGTCTTCGGCTTCACCTCGATGCTCATCAACGTGCTGCGTGACGAGCAGCCGACCCACGTCGGCGTCGCCTTCGACGTGTCGCGGCAGACCTTCCGCGCCGAGGTCTACCCGGAATACAAGGCGAACCGGTCCAAGACCCCGGACGAGTTCCGCGGCCAGCTCGACCTGGTCAAGGAGGTGCTCGACGCGCTCAACATCGTGCACGTCGAGAAGCCCGGGTTCGAGGCCGACGACGTGATCGGAACCCTTGCCACCGAGGCCGAGCGGGCCGGCTTCGACGTGCTGATCTGCACCGGCGACCGGGACGCGTTCCAACTGGTCACCGACAACGTGACGGTGCTCTATCCCCGCAAGGGTGTCAGCGACCTCGGCCGGATGACCCCGGCGGCGGTCGAGGAGAAATACTTCGCGGCGCCGGCCCGCTATCCCGAGCTGGCGGCGCTGGTCGGCGAGACCAGCGACAACCTGCCGGGGGTGCCCGGAGTCGGGCCGAAGACAGCGGCCAAGTGGCTGGAAACCTACGACGGGCTGGAGAATCTCGTCGCCCACGCCGGCGAGCTGAAGGGCAAGGCGGCCGAGGCGTTCCAGCAACGGACCGAGGACGTCCTGCGCAACCGGCGGATCAACGCACTGGTCCGCGACCTCGAGCTCCCGGTGACGGTCCAGGAGATGGAACGACAGGCCTGGAACCGGGAGGCGACTCACACCCTGTTCGACGGGCTGGAGTTCCGGGTGCTCCGGGATCGGCTGCTGGAGGCGCTGCCGACCGAGGAGTTCGAGCCGGAGGGCGGTTTCGAGCTGTCCGGGTCGGTGCTCGAACCCGGTGAGCTGCGCGGCTGGCTGGCCGAGCACACCGTCCAGGCGCTGGAGACCGACACCGGCGCGGCGAGCAACCGGGTCGGCGTCGACGTGATCGGCCACTGGGCGTCGGGGAGCGGTGATCTGCGCGCGTTCGCGATCGCGGCGGCCGACGGCGCGGCGGCGTATGTCGATGTCACCGAGCTGTCGCCGGACGACGACGCCGCGCTGGCCGACTGGCTCGCCGACTCCGGTCACCACAAGGCGATGCACGACGCCAAGGGGCCGCTGCTGGCGATCTGGGCCCGGGGTTGGGACCTGGCCGGGCTGACCTCGGACACCCAGCTGGCCGCGTACCTCACCCGGCCGGACCAGCGGACGTACGATCTGGCGGACCTGACCCTGCGCCACCTGAAGCGCGAGCTGAAGGTGGAGGTCGCCGGCGGCGGATCAGTCGCCGACGACGACCAGCTGGCGCTGGACTTCGGCGACGACGACTCCGGAGCGCAGGTCGCGGCGGACGCGGCGATGGTGCGCGGCCGGGCGGTGATCGACCTGGCCGCCGCGCTCGACGCCGAGGTGGCCGAGCGAGGCGGGACCGAGCTCCTGTACGGGGTCGAGCTGCCGCTACAGCGCACTCTGGCGCGGATGGAGAAGACCGGGGTCGCGGTCGACGTCGATCACCTGCAGGCGCTCGAGTCGGAGTTCGGGGCGACGGTCGACGCCGCGGCGGAGGAGGCCTACCGGGTGCTCGGCAAGCAGATCAACCTCGGCTCACCGAAGCAGCTCCAGGTCGTGCTGTTCGACGAGCTGGGGATGCCGAAGACCCGGCGGACCCGGACCGGTTACACCACCGACGCCGAGGCTCTCCAGCAGCTGTACGTGAAGACCGAGCACCCGTTCCTCGCCCAGATGCTCATCCACCGGGACGCGATCCGGCTGAAGCAGACCGTCGAGGGTCTGCTGAAGTCGATCGCGGACGACGGCCGGATCCATACGACGTACGTCCAGACGATCGCCGCGACCGGCCGGCTGTCCAGCACGGACCCGAATCTGCAGAACATCCCCATCCGGACCGAGGAGGGCCGGCGGATCCGGCAGGCGTTCGTGGTCGGCGGCGGCTACGAGTCGCTGATGAGCGCGGACTACAGCCAGATCGAGATGCGGATCATGGCGCACGCCAGCGAGGACGCCGATCTGATCGAGGCGTTCAAGTCGGGCATGGACTTCCACACCGTGACGGCGTCCCGGGTGTTCGGCGTCGCGCCGGACGCGGTCACGCCGGGGGAGCGCGCGAAGATCAAGGCGATGAACTACGGGCTGGCGTACGGCCTCAGCGCGTTCGGCCTCAGCCAGCAGCTCGCCATCGACACGTCCGAGGCGAAGGCCCTGATGGACGAATACTTCGAGCGCTTCGGCGGGGTCCGGGACTATCTCCGCGGGCTGGTCGCCGAGGCACGCCGGACCGAGTTCACCGAGACGATCCTCGGCCGGCGACGCTATCTGCCGGACCTGATGAGCGACAACCGGCAGCGCCGCGAGATGGCCGAGCGGATGGCGCTGAACGCGCCGATCCAGGGCTCGGCGGCCGACATCATCAAGGTGGCGATGCTGGACGTCGAACGCGCGCTGGACGACGCCGGGATGCGCAGCCGGATGCTGCTCCAGGTGCACGACGAGCTGGTCTTCGAGATCGGCGCCGGGCGAGCAACAGGCGCTGACCGAGCTGGTCCGGGAGAAGATGGGCCACGCGGTCGACGCTCGCCGTGCCGCTGGACGTCTCGGTCGGCGTCGGCCGCTCCTGGCACGACGCCGCCCACTGAGGCCCACCCTCCTCGACCGGCCGAGGTCGCCGGGGATGGACTGACGGTTCGTGTCCGCGAGCCGGACGACGCCGACCCGCCGGGATGACGCGGACGGTCCATCTCGGCCGTTGCGCGTCCAGCGTGGCCGGCTCGTGGATGGCGCGCCGCCGGCCGGATCGCTCCGCGTCATGGTCGTGCCATCGGGGCGTCATCACCTGTGGAGGGCCGTACGACGTCTGCCTGCGTACCAGGGAGGGGGCTTGATCTCGAGATCGGTGCGGGCGCCAGGCCGAAACGGAATGGGAAGGAACTCAACGATGGACAGCAAGACACACCGCCGGGACACGCGGCGGGCACCGAGGGTCCTGGTGCTGCTGATGGCACTCGTCACCACGCTGTGTGCCGCTCTGATCGGCAGCGCGCCTGCGCAGGCCGCGACTCCGCAACCGACTGCGGTCAGCGGCGCCGTGACCGGCACCTTGCAGGACGGGACCGGCAAGGTCGCGGGCCTGATCAACGTCTCGAAGTTCAAGCATCGCGACGGTGAGGTGGTGGCCGTCGGCAAGTTCATCGGGACGATCACCGAGGCCGACGGCACGGTGACGCGGGTCAACAAGAAGATCACCATGCCGGTTGCCACCGAGATGGCGGCCGGGGCAGCGAAGCCTTCCGCCACGGAGAAGAAGGCCGGCGTCGTCAACGGGCTGTCGCCAGCGACGACCGAACAGCTCGCCCCGAAGGCGGCGGCCGCGGCGACACCGCTGAGCTGTCAGGTGCTCGACCTGGTGCTCGGCCCGCTGGATCTGAACCTGCTCGGTCTGAAGGTCCACCTCGACACCGTCCACCTCAACATCACCGCGGTCGGTGGGGCGGGCAACCTGCTCGGCAACCTGCTCTGTTCGGTGGCCGGCCTGCTCGACGGGACGACGGGCCTGAACGGCATCCTGAACGGCATTCTCGGGCTGCTGAACCAACTGCTGGGAGTGCTCGGCTAGGTCGCGCGCACCGAGGGAAACACCGACGTACGGCCGGCGACCCGCCGGCCGTACGTCGGTCCGTCACAACCGCCGGCGCCGCGACGGGTGACGATCACCGGCGTCCGGGCTCGGCGCCCCGTGCGTCATGTGATACGTCGCCAGCACCTCGACGAAGAATTCCGACGCCGCCTCGGTCACGTCGTCCATCTCCGCCGACCGCGTCTCGACCAGGATCTCCCGGAAGACCCCGTGGTGGATGATCGGGATGTCCAGCACACTGACCTCGTCCACGACGGCCCGGCGGCCGACCTCGTAGCCCGACCGCAGCGAACTCTCGTCGCGGTGGAACAGATGACCGAGGAACGCCGCATGGTAGTCCCGCCGCGGGGACTCCGTGCTGACATCGCCGACGGGTGACGATCACGCTGCCCGTCGCCACCGATCTGAGCGAGATACTCCAGGCCCCCCAGATCGAGCGCGGTGTGGATCGATCCGGTGTCCAGGCCGAGCTCGACCATGGCGAACGCCACGTCCGGCTGGATGCCGGCGATGGTGGTGACGGCGCCCCGCAGCCGAGCCATCTCCGCGGTGTTGCGCAGCGTGCGGGCGGCGAAGGAATCCAGCACGTCGAGCGCCGCCACGTCGATGATCACCCCGCGTGATCGGAATCGACCGATCTGCTCGACGAGATCCTGCTGGAACTTCACCAGCTGCGAATCGTCCAGCGCAGTGTGGATCGATGCGATCAGGTAAGGGCCCTGTCGCAGGATCGAAACCAGTGCTGGTCCGCTGTCCACTACTCCGCCGACTCCTCCTGCCGGATCACCCGGTATCCGGCCGCCCGAGGACGCCATAGGTGTTCTTCAGGAAGCGTTCGTTGCGCTGCACCTGGTCGGTCACCTGCGCGCTGTCCAAGGTGAGCAGGCTGGGGTGGGACCAGGTGTGGTTCGCCATGAAGATCTGTCCCTCCTCCAGCAGGGGACGAAGCACCGGGGCCGACTCGGTCCAGCTGGGCATATAGCCGTTGCAGAAGAACGTCAGCCGGAGCCCGGTGTCTCGGGCGAGCTGGGCATACCCGGCCAGAACACGGGGGTCGGTGCCGTCGTCCGGACGGTGAGAGCCATCGTGTTGCCGGCGCCTGGCAGGCGATAGATGGTGCCGGCGTGGCACGGGCACCTGATGACGATGCCCTCCGGAGCGTGAAAGACGCGGCCCGAGTCAGCAGCACCCAGAGATGAGTGGTGGTCGGCCGAGCCGACCGTGCCTTGGATGATGAGTGGCTCGAAAGCTGCATGCCGCTGCTACACCCCGCGACGCCGGCGGCGACCGCAGGCGGACGGGCGTTCGCGCGCGACCGGCCGGCGGCGGCCGCTCGGCCGAGCGCGGCCCGCGAGCTCGGCAGCGGTGGCGCTGTGGGCGAGCCGACGCCGGCGGCGAGGCCGACCAGGAGCGATCTGCGCTGCACCGATCCAGCGTAAGCAGGTTTCGGTGTGTTCCGGTGGCGCCGAGCCCGGACAGGGGTGTGAGCCGGCGAACACCCCCCCGCGGTCCCGGCGCCTTCAGATCGCTACACGCCGCTCTTCGCCTCGATCCGCCCGGAGCTCACGGCGTCCTGGAAGGCCTGGTAGTCCTGCGCGTTCTGCTGAGCGTACGACTTGGCGAACTCGGCGATCGCGCGGTCGAACTTGCGCTTCGTGCCCAGATAGGCCGAGATCGCCACCGGGTCGCCGGACCGGGCGTGGGCCCGGGCGAGGGTCCAGCCGCAGATCTGGGCGTAGAAGGTCAGGCCGGGTGGCAGCAACTCCTCGACCGGCACCGATCCCTTCATGTCGCGGAGCTGGCGCCAGTAGTAGAAGCGCTGGTCCTCGATGCCCTCCGACCAGCCGAGGAAGATGTCGGAGGCCGACTGCATGAGCTGCTGACCCTGGACGACGCGTTCCCCGGACGTGGCGAACTGGCTCTTCGGCAGATGGGTCTCGAGCACCGACCGGGTGGCCTCTTTCACCTGCAGGAACAGCGGATCGCGTTCGTCGCGGCCCTCGAGCAGCACGATGAACGCGCGCGTGCCGACCGATCCGACGCCGACGACCTTCCGGGCCGCGTCGACTACCCGGTAGCGGTCCAGAAGCGACCGACGCGTCGCGTTCAGCGTGCTGCGGTAGCGGTCGTACACATCCTGGACGACGTCGAACAGGTCTGGCCGGTCGGACTCGGCGCTCGTCTCGAGCTCGCGCCAAGGAATCAGCACCGGCGGCTGGCTGACGATTCGCTGCCGGCCGTCGACGACCTCGGTCAGCTTCGACAGCGCCTGGAGGTTGGTCCGCGACCGCGCCTTTCGGAACACCTCCTTGCCGCGTTCGATGGACGGGATGGCCGACTTGCCGAGCCCGGCCCGCTTGGCCTCCCTGACCTGGCCTGCGAACTCGCGCTCGAGCCGCGCCATGCCCTGCTGGATGTCGGCCTCCGACATCCGGGCGTACCAGATGTCCAGCGTGTCCTGGGTGGCGAAGCCGGCCATCGCCGTGCGATACGACTCGCCCACCCGGAGGACCACGGCATCGGTGTCGGCGGCGGAGAAGTTGTTGTTGGCTGCCGCGATGGCGAAGCTGGCCGCCAGCCGCTTCAGGTCGTACTCGAAGGGGCCCGGCAGCGTCTCGTCGAAGTCGTTCAGGTCGAACAGGAGCTGTCGCTCGGGGGAGGCGAACACGCCGAAGTTCGACAGGTGCGCGTCGCCGCAGAGCTGGACATCCAGGCCGGCCGTCGGTGTGGTCGCCAGATCGGCGGCCATGATCGCGGCCGAACCCCGATAGAACGTGAACGGCGAGACGAGCATCCGGCCGTGCCGGACCGGCACCAGGTCGGGCTCGCGGGTCGCGTCCTGTGCCTCCAGGATGGCGACCGGATCTTGTCTGTCCGACGTGGCCTTCCAGTGGGCCTGGGTCTCACGCGGTGTGCGCCTGCGGGCATCCTCACCCTGCGCGCGACGATCGGCAACGCTTGGGTGCGATACCGCCTCGATGACTGCCATGTCGCCCTCCTAGGCTCGTACGACGGGGTCGGTCGGATCGGCCGACGCGCCGGCTTCGGCACGGAAGCCGGCCACCGCATCCTCGACGGTGGGATAGATGTGGTCGACCTTCAGCAGCTGGAGCACTCCGAACTGCTCGAGGGTCGCTTGGAGATCCGGATCGAGTCCGCCGAGGGCGAAGACCGAACCGCGTTGATGGACGAAAGCAACCAACTGACGCAGCGCCGCGCCGGCCGAGTAGTCGACGTCCGGGATCGACGAGCAGTCCAGAATCAGCCAGCGAACCGGGTCGGGCGCGGCGTTGAAGAGCTGCTGGACGGCGTCGGAGAACTGGTTGGCGTTGGCGTAGAACAGATCGGCGTCATACCGGAACACGAGTAGCCCGGGCGCGCTCTGCATCCCGTTCTGCGCCTTCTCGTACGTCGGTTGTCCCTGGCTGTTCACCCCGAGCACGAACCGGTGCGGCTTGTACTGTCGGCGGACCATCTCGACCAACGACGCGACGATGGCGAGCACGATGCCCTGTTCGACGCCCACCGCGAAGACGACGACCGCGGTCACGGCCGCGATCCAGAACTCGCTCTGCCGGGCCTTGTAGACCGTCTTCAGACCACCGATGTCGATCAGGTCGATACCGATCAGGAACACGATCGCCCCGAGAGTGGCCTTCGGCATGTCGGTGAGCAGACCGGTCAGGAACAGCACGATGATCAGCACCACGACGGACATGGTCAGGTTGGCGACCTGGCTCTTGCCCTTCTGGCCGTCCAGGATCTGGGTCTTGGTCGGGCTGCCGTTGACCACGAACGTGCCGGTCAGGCCGGCGGCCAGGCTGGCCCCACTGAGCCCGACGATGTCCCGGTTGATGTCGACCCGGTCGCCGTGCTTGGCCGCGAAACTCCGAGACGTCGCCGCACTCTGCGCGATGATCAGCACGAAGCAGGAGAACGCGGTGCCCAACAGTAGCGGTACGTCGCTGAGCGTCACCCCTTTCGGCAGTCCGATCGGCGGAAAGCCGCCCTGCAGCGCGCCGACGATGGCGACCCCGTGCGCCGACGCGTTCGTCGCGGCCGACACGATGATCGACAAGATCACCGCGACAATCGCGCCGGGCACCTTCGGGATGAATCTCTTGAAGCCGAGAATGATCGCCAGCGTGCCGAGCGCGAAGGCCAGCGAGGGAAGCACCGTCTGACCGAGGTGGGTCAGCATGTACCACTGTTGCTGGAACCAGGTGCCCTTGCCCTTGGGGATGCCCAGCATGTCGGGGATCTGGCCGGTCAAGACCTGGATGCCGACGCCGGTGAGGAAGCCGATCAGCACCGACGAGGACAAGAAGTCGCCGAGGAAGCCGAGCTTGAGCAGCCGGGCGATGATCAGCAGCACCCCGCAGATCAGCGCGGTCAGCGAGCAGAGCGCCAGCCACTGCGGAGAGTTCGGCTGCAGGCCCGCAATGCCGAGCGCGCCGAGACCGGCGGCCAGGATGGCGGCGGTGGCGGAGTCGGCTCCGACTACCAGCAGGCGGGACGAACCGAGGAGGGCGAACAGAACGGCCGGGAACATCACCGTATAGAGACCGGTGATCACCGGCACCTGGGCGATCGAGGTGTAGCCCATGGTTTCCGGGATGGCCACCGCGGCGAGCGTGACACCGGCGAGCACGTCCGTCCTGAGCCAGGAACGTTGGTAGCCGCGGAGCGCCGCTGGAGTCAGCCGGTCCTTCCAGCTGGGCTTCGGCGCCGCCGTCGGCGCGGAGGCCGGTGTCGTCGACGTGCTCATCGGCGTCGTCCTCCTCCCCACGGGCGACGGTGAGCCACCGCCCGTTCATCGACACAGCACATGGCGTTCATTCTCACGAAGCGTGGTGGTTGCCGACATCACCCTTGCCGGGTGGGTCGGCTCGCCGACCCGGAGCGGCCGGCGTGGATGCGGAGCGCGGCCGCCAGCGTTTCCAGTTCGCGACCGCGGTCGCCCGCACCTTGTCCTGCCACCACAGCTCGACCTCGACCGACATCTCACGGTCGTCGGCCTTGGCGGTCCGCGCGACGAGTTCGACGGGATCGCGCAGCGGAGAGGGACGCAGATAGCGCACCTCGAGACCGGCGGTGACGTAGTGCAGGGTGCCGTCGGGCGCGATCCCGCGCCTTACAGCGGTGAGCACCATAGCGGCCGCGCTGTGGCAGTCCAGCAGCGTGGCGATGATGCCGCCGTTGAGATAGCCCAGCCCGTTGTCGTGCTCCGGCCAGGGCAGGAACGTCGCGATCACGGCGTCGTCCGTCCGCGGAAAGCTGCGCAGTCGCAGCCCCTTGTCGTTGCGCGGACCGCAGCCGAAGCAGGTCAGGTCGGCGAAGTAGTGCTCTTGGATGCTCAGAGCAGGGCCCGGGCGGTCGGTGTCGGCCATGAGGTCGATCCCAGCACAAGCCGGTTGGGCAGATGCGGGCGCTCGCGGACGGATCGCCTACCGGCCCGGGGTGAGAATGGCCGAGTGCGCACGGCCGGCTGGCGACGTACGCTCGGCCGGGCCGGGCGGCGCACCAACCTCGCCCTGTTCTGGCTGCTGCTCGCCGCGTTCGCGACCGGCTGGATCGGCTTCGCCGTTGCCGCGCCGACGCCCGCCCGGCTGATCGCGATAGGCCACGGCCTGCTCGGGCTGGCGGTGCTGCTGCTGGCCCCGTGGAAGACCATGATCATCCGGCGGGCCCGGCCACGGCCCGCCGGCATCGCCCTGGCGGTTGTCGTGGTCGTCGGACTGGCCGCCGGCTTCGGGCAGTTCTTCCTCGGCTGGGGAACCTGGCTCCCGCTCAGCCCGATGCAGCTCCACGTCGGCGCGGCGTTCATTGTGCTGCCGCTGCTGGGCTGGCACGTGTTCCGGCACGGCCGCCGAGCCGCGGCGATGATCCGGGTCCGCCGCGCCGACATCTCCCGCCGGGCGCTGCTCCGCGGAGCCGGGCTGGCCGGTGCGGCGGGCGCCAGCATCATCGTGTTGGACGCGGTGGCGCGCGGAACGACGGCACCGGACCGGCGAGCCGCGCCGACCGGCTCGCGACCGGTCGACCCCGATGCGATTCCGGCCACCATCTGGCTGTTCGACCGGGTGCCGGTGCTGGGTCCGACGTACCGGGTGGACGTGGCCGGCACCGCGCTGAGTGCCGCCGATCTCGCCCAGCGGGCCGAGACCGTCACCGCCCGGCTGGACTGCACCAGCGGGTGGTACGCCGACGCCGACTGGACCGGGCGCCGGATCGCGGACCTCATCCAGGCACCTGCACTGGCCGCCGCGCGCAGCCTGCTGGTCACCAGTGAGACGGGCTACAGCCGTCGATTCCCGGCCGCCGCCGCGGCCGACCTCTGGTTGGTCGTCGGCTGTCGGGGCCGACCCCTCACGGCCGAGACCGGCGCGCCCGTTCGGCTGGTGGCCCCGGGCCGGCGCGGATTCTGGTGGGTCAAGTGGGTGGCGCGGGTCGAGCTCAGCGATGTGGACAGCTGGCGGCAGGCGCCCTTCCCGCTCCAGTGAGGGGGCTCGATGATGACGATCATCATATTCAGAAGAAGGAGCCCTTCATGCCCATGATCGACGTGTACGCGACCGCCGGCACGTTCGCCGACCCACACACTCTGGCCACCGAGCTGGCGACCGCCGTGATGGCGATCGAGCAGGTGCCGGACATCACGATGTTCCGGCAGAACACGGCCGCATTCGTCCACGAGCTGCCCGCCGGCGCGATCAGCAACGTCGACGGCGAGAGCTCGTACGTCCGGGTGCAGGTCCTGACGAACGCCGGCGCGCTCGACCGGGCCAAGCAACAGGCCGTCGTCGCCCGGCTCACCGAGCTGGTGGCGCAGGCCGCCGCCGATGACTCGCTCCGGACGCGGACCTGGGTGCTGCTGACCGAGGCGCCTGAGGGCGGCTGGGGGCTGTGGGGCACGGCCCACACCAATGCGGACCTGGTCGCGGCGGCGCGTGCCGAGCTTGCCGCGGCCGCCGCAACGACGGCATCGTGAGCTCGTGGCGACCGATGCCCGGGACCGGATGATCGACACCGCGATCAATGTGCTGGCCAGAGACGGCTATCAGGGCACGTCGTTCAGCGCGGTGCTCGCCGCATCCGGGGCGCCTCGGGGATCGATCTACTACCACTTTCCCGGGGGTAAGGACCAGCTCGTCGACGCGGCGCTCCATCGCCAGTTCGACCGGGTGCTCGGAGTGCTCGACCGGCTGGCCGGCCTGCCCGCCGACCGCGTGGTCGACGGCTTCGTCGGAGCCTGGCGCCGTGGGCTCGAGGCGACCGACCTAGCGGTCGGCTGCTCGCTCGTCGCCGTGACGACATCGGCGCCGGCGCAGCTGCGCGAGACCGCCGGGGTGCTGTTCCGCCGCTGGCGTGAGGAGCTGGCCCGGCTCTTCGTCCAGGGTGGCGTCCCGGCCCTGGCGGCCGGCGCCTTTGCGGCCGAGGTGCTGGCGGCGACGGAGGGTGCGGTGATCATCGCCCGTGCCGAACACTCCCTCGAGGCCCTCGAACTGGTCGCCGAGCGGCTCCGGATCCAGGCCCGCGAGCTCGCGACCGGACCGGCGCGCAACCGCGGGTGACCTGAGCGGCGCTGTCACCCCAGCGCCAGTCACCCCAGCGCCAGTCTGGCCGCGATCACCAGCATGGTGGTGCCGACGATCAGGTCCAGCACTCGCCAGGCCCGCGGCGTCGCCAGCAGCGGAGCCAGCAGCCGGGCGCCGAAGCCGAGCGCGCAGAACCAGGCGATGCTGGCCAGTACCGCCCCGCCGCCGAACCACCAGCGCCCGTCGCTGCCGTGCACGGCGGCGATCGAGCCGAGCAGGACGACTGTGTCGAGATACACGTGCGGGTTCAGCCAAGTGAGCGCGAGCGTACGTCGGACGACGGGAGCCGGCCGCTCGCCGGCGTCGCCCGGGCCGGCAGCCAACCCCTGCGCGGCAGCAGTCCGCAGAGCACGCCTGATGGAGGCCAAGGCGTACCAGGCCAGGAAGCCGGCACCGCACCAACGGGCGAGCGGGAGCAGCCACGGCACCTCACGAACGATCATGCCGATCCCCGACACACCCGCCATGATCAGGATGACGTCGGAGATCACGCAGATCGCGACGACCATGCCGACGTGGGAACGGCGAAGGCCCTGCCGCAGCAGATAGGCGTTCTGCGCGCCGATGGCCATGATCAATGAGAGACCGGTCAGCAGGCCGGACACAGAGCTGGTGATCACCGACTTCACGGTAGGCGCAGTCCGTGGTGCAGACCAGCAAATGTTTTTCATGATCGATGAGAACTGCTTAACTGAGGCGGTGGATCCCAACTCTGCCCAGCTGGACGCGCTGGTCGCCATTGCGGAGACCGGCAGCTTCGAGGCCGCGGCCCGTTCCCTGCAGCTGACCCCGAGCGCGATCAGTCAGCGGGTGCGGGCACTCGAGGCGTCCGTCGGGCAGGTGGTCGTCACCCGGACGACCCCCTGCCGGCCGACCCGGCACGGCGAGCGGCTGGTCCGGCTGGGGCGGCAGCTCCGGCTGCTTTTCGAGGAGACCGCACGAGAGCTCGCCGCCGGATCGACCATGACGCTGCCGGTCGCGGTGAACGCGGACTCGCTGGCCACCTGGTTCCGGGCGGTGATCGGCGATGTGGCCGGCTGGGAGGGTGTGGCCATCAGACTTCACGTGGAGGACCAGGGCTATTCCCAGCAGCTGTTGCGCAGTGGTGACGCGCTCGCCGCGGTGACCAGCGATCCGGCGCCGGTCCAGGGGTGCACGGCGGAGCCGTTGGGTCTGTTGCGCTACCTCCCGGCCGCCAGCCCGGAGTTCGCCGAGCGATGGCGGCGCGGCCGGGGCTTCGACTGGTCGGCGATGCCGACCCTCGTCTTCAACGACAAGGACGACCTGCAACCCGAGCTGCTGCGGCGCCGCGGCGTCGATCTTCCCCCCGTCGTGCACCGGATCCCGTCCTCGGCCGACTTCTACGCCGCCGTCCGGCTCGGTCTGGGTTGGGCGCTGATACCGGAGCTGCAGGCTCGCGACGATCTGGTCGCGGGGCGCCTGCGCCGACTGTCCCGAGACGTCAGCGACGTCCCGCTGTACTGGCAGCGTTGGCGGCTCGACTCGGCGGCGCTGACCGAGCTGACGGCGTCGGTCCGCAACGCTGCCCGACGCAGCCTCCGGCCGATGGCGCCGACGTAGCCTGAACCTGTATCCGAACGACCGAATATTCTCCCGAACCACCGAAGGACTGACGCCCGATGGACCTGACCGACATCCCCGTGACCACCTTGCACGGAGAGGAGACCACTTTCGGGAAGCTGACCGACGGCCGGCTCGCTCTGGTGGTGAACGTCGCTTCCCGCTGCGGGCTCAGCCCGCAGTACGAGCAGCTCGAAGCACTGCAGAAGACCTACGGCGACCGGGGCTTCACCGTGATCGGCTTTCCGAGCAACCAGTTCATGCAGGAGCTGGGCTCGGAGGAGGCGATCGAGGAATACTGCTCCACCACCTGGGGCGTCACGTTCCCGATGTCGTCGAAGATCAAGGTCAACGGGCGGCACGCCGACCCGCTGTACGTTCAGCTGAAGACCACGCCGGCTCCCGACGGTAAGGCCGGCCGGATCACCTGGAACTTCGAGAAGTTCCTGGTCAGCCCGACCGGTGAGGTGAAACGGTTCCGGCCCAAGACCGTGCCGGACGACCCGACGGTGATCGAGGCGATCGAGGCCTGGCTACCTTCGGCCTGACCTCGCTCCACCTCGAAAGCGCTCCGACTCCACCCCGATCTCCACCTGTGGGTGGTGGGCGGCGAAGCCCGATTCTCCAAGACTGGAAGACATCACCCAGTCAGTCGTCCGGCCCGGCCGGACCGAGGAGAAGGCATCACGATGAGCACCGAAACGATCGAGACGATCATCATTGCGCTGGCAGTGATCGGCGTCGTCACCTATCGACAGACCCGCTGGCAGTCGGTCGAGCCGAGCCGGCTCTTCCGGATGCCGGCGATCCTGGCGGCCGCCGGTCTGTTCGCCATGTGGGGCACGATCCGGACGCTGCCGCAGGGCTGGCACCCCGGAGCGGCCGATATCGCGGTGCTGGTCGGCGAGCTCGGCGCGGGCCTGGTCGCCGGCGTTCTGATGGGCAGGCTGGCGAGCCTACGCACCGAGAACGGTGTGGTCCAGACCCGACTGGCGGGACCCGGCCTGGTCGTCTGGCTCGGCTTCATCGGGCTGCGGGTCGGCTTCGGGTTCCTCGCCGTCCTGGTCGGGGCGACCTTCGCCGCACAGCCCGGCGCCACCTTGCTGGTGATTGGGTTGATCAAGCTGGTGCAGTCGCTGATCGTCGGCGAACGGGTCAACCGGCACCGGGCGGCGGAGTCCCGGCGGGCGTACGCGGTCAGCGGGTTCTGAGCACGAGGCCGGCTGGTCCGGAGAGCGCCCTCCTAGGATCACAGCTGTGAGCTGGACCGACCTCGACGAGGACGGCTGGGGCGGCCGGTACGGCGTGGTGCAACTCGGCGTCCGGCTGGTCGGCACCGTCGCGTTCGGCTACGTGTTGTGGACGGTCGGCGCCTTCACCGGGCCGACCTGGGTGGCGGTCGGCACGGTTCTCGCCCTGCTCTTGCTGGTCGCCCAGCAGCTGGTCAGGGTCTGGCGACCGGTCGGTCCGGCGGTGCTCGTGGTCACGGTCGCGATGATGGCGCTCGGCGTCGCCTTGAACCCCGCGATCGACTACCTCGGCACGGTGTTCTTCGTGGTGGGCGGGATCGCACTGCTCGGTCGGCCCGAGGTTCCGGCCAGGCTGGGCGGCAGCATCGTCGCGGTGCTGTCGGTCGGTCTCGTGCTCCGTGGCGTGCTGGCCCACCCGGAGTGGTCGGTCCTGCTGAGCAACCTGCTCGGCGTCGCGGCTGTCGCGCTGTTCGGCGCCAACCGACGACAACGGCTGCTCCGGCAGCGCGAGGCGGTCCGGGTGACCGCACTGGAGGAGCGCAGCCGGATCGCCCGCGACCTGCACGACGTGCTGGCCCACTCCCTCGGCGGCCTGGTGGTCCAGCTGGATGCGGCGAGCGCGGAGCTGGAGAGCGGCCGGACAGCTGAGGCCGCGACACGGATCCGTGCCTCCCGCCAGCTGGCGGTGGCCGGGCTCCGGGAGGCCCGGGAGGCGGTCGCGCAGCTGCGCTCGGCGGCGGAACCGTCCGATCAGCGCGGCCCGATCGACCTGGTCGACCCGGTCCGGTCGATGCTGCGTGGTCCCGTCGGGTTGCAGCTGGGCGCCGACCTGGACGTGGTGGGGGAACCCCGGCCGGTTCGGGCGGACGTCGTGGAGGCGATCACCGCCGTCGCCCGGGAGGGGCTGACCAACATCGCCAAGTACGCTCGCGGCGAGCCGGTCGCGGTGACCCTGCTGTTCGCACCGCACGCTGTCAGGCTCGAGGTCGTGAACGGACTGCCGGTCGCGGCCGATTCCGACGAGCTCGCCCGGAGCGGTGGAGGCGCCGGGCTGCCCGGGCTGCGCGAGCGGCTGGCGGCCGTCGGCGGGCGGCTGGAGTCCGGCTCGGAGGGTCGCCGCTGGGTGCTGGCCGCCGAGTGCCCGACCGACGGTGTGGCCGGAGCCCGGCGATGACTCGTGCGGACACACCTGGGCCGGCGACGAACGGGCCGATCCGCGTCCTGGTCGCCGACGATCAGGCGATCGTCCGGGACGGGCTGGTCACCGTGCTCACCTTGCTGGACGACATTGCGGTCGTCGGATCCGCCGGCGACGGGCGAGAGGCGGTCGAGGTGGCCCGCGAGCTGCGCCCGGACGTCGTCCTGATGGACCTGCGGATGCCGGTCCTGGACGGCGCGGACGCGACCGCCGCGCTGCTCGCCGAGCTGCCGGGGATCGCTGTTCTGGTGCTGACGACGTACGCGGACGACGCGTCGATCGGCCGGGCACTCCGAGCTGGCGCCCGTGGCTATCTGACCAAGGACGCCTCCAGGGACGACATCGCGGTTGCGATCCGCGCGGTGGCCCGTGGGCAGGCGACGTTCGACCCGGCGGTGTCGGCGCGGCTGGTGGCCGGTCTCGGCAGTGGCCCGGAACCGACCGGGACGCCCCCGGATCCGCGGCTGGCGGAGCTGACCGGTCGGGAGGCCGAGGTGCTGCGGTTGATCGGGGACGGGCTGACCAATCCCGAGATCGCCGACCGGCTGTTCGTCAGCACGTCGACGGTGAAGACCCACATCAACAACCTGTTCGCGAAGCTCCAGCTCCGGGACCGGGCCCAGGCGGTCCTGTTGGCGCGGGAGCTGCCCGGGCCCTGAGTCAGCGGGCGCGAGCGAGACAGAGTCGATGGGCGCGAAGCGGGCGCGTGCGAGACTAAATTGACCCTGGTTCGCTGGCCCGAGTATCCTGGGCTGTCGCTGTGGCCTGCGTTACTCCGGACGGAGTGGGTCACGCTCGTACGGGTCGGGTTGTCGAAGCAGTTTCGGTCTGGACGGATCGGGCTGCAGCACACCGTCAACTAGTCCACCCCTATCGGAGCTCCACTACATGACCTCATCTCTCGAGGCACCACCTCAGGTCGCCATCGACGACTTCGGTTCACCCGAAGCCTTCATGGCCGCGATCGACGCGACCATCAAGTACTTCAACGACGGTGACATCGTCGCCGGCACAGTCGTCAAGATCGATCGCGACGAGGTGCTGCTCGACATCGGTTACAAGACCGAAGGCGTGATCCCCTCCAAGGAACTCTCCATCAAGCACGACGTCGACCCCTTCGAGGTGGTCAGCGTCGGTGACGAGATCGAGGCTCTTGTCCAGCAGAAGGAGGACAAGGAGGGTCGCCTGATCCTGTCCAAGAAGCGAGCTCAGTACGAGCGCGCCTGGGGCACGATCGAAAAGATCAAGGAAGAGGACGGCGTCGTCACCGGATCGGTGATCGAGGTCGTCAAGGGCGGTCTGATCATCGACATCGGTCTACGGGGCTTCCTGCCCGCGTCGCTGGTCGAGATGCGCCGGGTCCGCGACCTCCAGCCGTACGTCGGCCAGGAGCTCGAGGCCAAGATCATCGAGCTGGACAAGAACCGCAACAACGTCGTGCTGTCCCGCCGCGCGTGGCTGGAGCAGACCCAGTCCGAGGTCCGGCAGAACTTCCTCACCCAGCTGCAGAAGGGCCAGATCCGCAAGGGTGTCGTGTCCTCCATCGTCAACTTCGGTGCCTTCGTGGACCTCGGTGGCGTGGACGGCCTGGTGCACGTCTCGGAACTGTCCTGGAAGCACATCGACCACCCGTCCGAGGTGGTCGAGGTCGGCCAAGAGGTCACCGTCGAGGTGCTCGACGTCGATCTGGACCGCGAGCGCGTCTCGCTGTCGCTCAAGGCGACCCAGGAAGATCCGTGGCAGGCCTTCGCCCGGACCCATCAGATCGGCCAGATCGTGCCCGGCAAGGTCACCAAGCTGGTGCCGTTCGGCGCGTTCGTCCGGGTCGAGGAGGGCATCGAGGGTCTGGTGCACGTCTCGGAGCTGGCCGAGCGTCACGTGGAGATTCCCGAACAGGTCGTCCAGGTCAACGACGACGTCCTGGTCAAGATCATCGACATCGACCTGGAGCGGAGGCGCATCTCGCTGTCGCTGAAGCAGGCCAACGAGGGTGTCGACGTCACGGCCGAGGACTTCGATCCGACCCTGTACGGCATGGCGGCGTCCTACGACGACCAGGGCAACTACCTGTACCCGGAGGGCTTCGACTCCGAGACGGGCGAGTGGCTCGAGGGGTACGAGGAGCAGCGGCACGCCTGGGAGCAGCAGTACGCCGAGGCGCATGCTCGCTGGGAAGCCCACAAGAAGCAGGTGGAGGAGGCGGAGCAGGCAGCGGGAGCTGCGGCGGCTCCGGCCAACTACTCCAGCTCGACCGCGGCCCCGGCCCCGGCGGCGAGCGCCGGCCCGGCTTCCACGCCGACCGGATCGCTGGCCTCCGACGAGGCGCTGCAGGCGCTTCGCGAGAAGCTGACCGGCGGCGCGTAGTCGTCGGTCCGTGCTCAGCGTCCGACCCCGTCCAGCTCCGGCTGGGCGGGGTCGGGTCGTCTCCGGCTAGCCTCGTGCCGTGATCAGAGTGGGCCTCACGGGCGGGATCGCGTCGGGCAAGAGCACGGTGGCCGACGAGCTCGCGGCTCGTGGCGCGGTGATCATCGACGCGGATCTGCTGGCCCGTGAGGTGGTCGAGCCCGGGACGGACGGACTGCGTGAAATCGAAGCCAGGTTCGGATCTGGCCTGATCCGCGACGGTGTGCTGGACCGGGCGGCGCTCGGCCGGTTGGTGTTCGCCGATGCCGAAGCTCGCAGGGACCTCGAGGCGATCATCCATCCGGCGGTCCGGGCCCGGGCGGCCGAGCTCACCGCCCTGGCCGCTCCCGATGCGGTGGTCGTTCAGGTGATCCCGCTGCTGGTGGAGACCGGCCAGCAGACGGCGTTCGATCTCGTGGTGGTGGTCGACGTCGAGCCGGAGATCCAGCTGATCCGGCTGCAGCAGCGCAACGGACTCAGCCCGGCCGAAGCGGAGGCGCGGGTCGCCGCCCAGGCGTCCCGCACGGACCGGCTCGGCGCGGCCGACGTGGTGATCGACAACAGCGGATCGCGGGTGGATCTGGCACCCCAGCTCGACCGGCTCTGGTCGAGACTGCGGGATGGCATACTGCCAGCCTGAACGAGGAGGTGTTCGACAGTGCAGTGTCCACGGTGCCGCTCGACGGTCCCTGAGGTAGCCCACTTCTGCCAGGTCTGCGGTCAGGATCTGCGGTCCAACGACCAGAGCCGTCGGCACTCGTTCGCGGCGAAGCCGGATGAGCCGGTCGCCTCGTTCGCCCTGATCTCGTCGATCATGCCGCGTGGCACGGCGGGCCGGCAGCCACAGACGTACCGGATCGCGTTCGGGATCGCCCTCGCGGTGGCGCTCGTCGCCGCGATCTTCGGGGCGCTACCGATCGCCGTCCTGGTCGCGGCGTTCGCGGTGCCGATCGTCTACATCGTCTATCTGTACGACGTGAACCTCTGGGAGGACGAGCCGCTGCCGGTCACCGCACTGGCCTTCGGGCTGACCGGTCTGCTGGCTGCGCTGTTCACCCTGCTCTGGACCCATCTGGTGCCGCTCACGATCTCGTTCACCGATCTCGCCGGGTTCGAGGTGGGCTCGCCCACGGTCGGGACCTTCCTGATCATCGCGCTGTTGGTGCCGATCGTCGGCGAGGCGATCCGGCAGATCGGCCCGCTCTACCTGGCCAGCCGGCCGAAGTTCGACGACCTGATGGACGGGCTGACGTTCGGCGTCATCAGCGGGGTCGCGTACGCCTGCTTCGACACCCTGGTTCGACACTGGACGTTGTTGACCGGCGGCATCGCCGACATCGATCCGGGTCGCTGGGTCGCCCTGATCTTGCTCGAGGGCTTCATCAAGCCGCTGATCATGGGCACCGCGACCGGGATCGCGTGCGCCGAGTTCTCGGGTCTCGGCAAGGGTTACGACGGCTTCACGCCGCGCTACTTCGGCGGGCTGGCGACGGCGATCGTGGCCAACATCGCCTACCAGGCCGGGGGATACCTGTTCGCGTTCGTCGGCTCGCCCACCCTCGGCGCCACTCTGCAGATCCTCTGGGCGCTGATCATTCTCGGCATTCTGCTGCTCCGACTCCGGGTGGTGCTGCACGCCGGTTTGATGGAGGCCGCACTGGAGGCGTCCGCCCGCCAGGGATCGGCCGGCGCCACCGGGGAGGTGGAGGTCTGCGCGCACTGCGAGATGCCGTTGATCGACAATGCGTCGTTCTGCAACGCCTGTGGGACGGCCATTCGGGTGCAGCGCAAGCTGCGCAGCCCCGAACCGGCCGTGGTCGCCGCGGCCGGCAGCCCGGCTGCCCCGGTTGCGGCCGATCAGGGAGGCCAGGTCGGCCCGCCCGCCAGCCAGCCGACCCCGCCCAGTCCGAACCATGCGTCGGAGGCGCCGGCGGCCGACGAGGTCTTCGACCAACTCGCTGACGATGACCGACCGCAACGAGCCTCCACCGACGAGGACGAGCCACAACGAACCTCCACCGACGAGGAGGGTCGGTCATGAGCGGCCAGCAGCCGCCGCCCGGCTACCAGCCGCAGCAGCCACCGCAGCAACCTCCGTACGGCGGTCAGCCGGGCTGGGGACAGCAGCCGAATCCGTACCAGCAGCAGGCCACTCCGCAGCAGCCGTACGGGCCGCCGGCACCCCAGCAGTACGGGCCGCCGGCGACCCCAGCAGTACGGGCCGCCCGGCAGATCCGCCAGCAGTACGGGCCGCCGGGGCAGCAGGCGTACGGCCAGCCGTCCTATCAGACCGCTTACGGCCAACCGGGTGCGTACGGTCAGCCGGGCGGATATCCCCAGCAGCCGCCAGGTGGCCCGCCGCCGCGGAAGAGCCCGGCGCTGATCATCGGGATCGTGGCCGCGGCGATCGTCCTGCTGGTGGCGATCGGGGGGATCTTCATCGCGCTGAGCGGCGGTAACGATCAGCCGGTCTCGACGATCACCCCGGCGCCACCGAGCCAGTCAGCCGAGCCCAGCACCCAGCCGAGCACGGGCGGGAAGTCCAGCGAACCCGCCGGCCCGAGCCGCCCGACCGGCTCGGCCATCGACCTGGGCAACGGGATCAAGCTGGTCCCGGCAGCGGGCTGGAAGATCGAGGACCAGTCGTCTGCCGCGGCATCGCTGACCAACGGTCAGGGTGTGTTCTATGGGCGGCAGCTGCAGCAGCAGAAGACCACGAACCCCGAGCAGCTGTGCGATTCGTTCAGCCGGGCGGCGCTCAAGTCGGCCGCCAACGCCCGGTTCGGAGAACCCGAGTCGGCCAACGTCGGCAGCAGCAAGGTCAGCGCCGCGGTCTGCACCGCGACCTTCACGGCGACCAGCGGTGACCAGACCGCGCAGATTCTGGTGTCCAACATGGTCTCGGTCCGCAAGAGCGACGGACTCGCCGTGATCGGCACGCTGCTCTGGGCCAAGAACACCGACGAGCAGACGAAGACCGATGCCGGCGAGATGATGTCGAGCATGGTGACCAGCCAGGTGAGGTGATTCCGGCCGCCGGGTGCGAGCGAGACCCCTCCTCGCGAGCGTCGGGTAGGCGCGCCGGTCTTCCGTCGTGGCCGAAGGCTGGGCCGGTGCGGGTGGACCGTCGCTTGGGCTGGCAGTTGGGGTCCTGGCTGAGGTGGCGGCGGATGATCGGGCTGGAAGCGCCGGGTGCGAGCGAGACCCCTCCTCGCGAGCGTCGGGTAGGCGCGCCGGTCTTCCGTCGTGGCCGAAGGCTGGGCCTGGTGCGGGTGGACCGTCGCTTGGGCTGGCAGTTGGGGTCCTGGCTGAGGTGGCGGCGGATGATCGGGCTGGAAGCGGCGGGTGCGAGCGAGAAAGAACTGTCGGAGCGCACACGTAGGCTCGCGCACATGCGTCCGATCGAAGACCTGCAACGCACGGTGGCCCCCTTCCACGTGGTCGCCGACTTCGACCCGTCCGGCGATCAGCCGGCCGCGATCGAGGACCTGGAGCGACGGGTCAGAGGCGGGGAGAACGACGTCGTCCTGCTCGGCGCGACCGGCACGGGAAAGACGGCGACGATCGCCTGGCTGGTCGAGCGGCTGCAGCGGCCGACCCTGGTGATGCAGCCCAACAAGACGCTGGCGGCCCAGTTCGCCAACGAGTTGCGGCAGTTCTTCCCCGATAACGCGGTGGAGTACTTCGTCTCCTACTACGACTACTACCAGCCAGAGGCATACGTTCCGCAGACCGATACCTACATCGAGAAGGACTCGTCGCTGAACGAGGAGGTCGAGCGGCTCCGGCACTCGGCCACCAACTCGCTGCTGACCAGGCGCGACGTCATCGTGGTCGCGACCGTGTCCGCGATCTACGGGCTGGGCACCCCGCAGGAATACCTGGACCGGATGGTCCGGCTCAAGGTCGGCCAGGAGATCGACCGCGATGTGCTCCTCCGCCGGCTGGTCGGCATCCAGTACGCGCGAAACGACCTGGCCGGCACCCGGGGCACGTTCCGGGTCCGGGGCGACACCCTCGAGGTCTTCCCGATGTATGAGGAGCTTGCCGTCCGGATCGAGTTCTTCGGCGACGAGATCGAGCACCTGTCGACCCTGCACCCGCTGACCGGGGAGGTGGTGACCGACAACGACCAGGAGGTCTATCTGTTCCCGGCCAGCCACTACGTGGCCGGGCCGGAGCGGATGGACCGCGCGATCGGTGGCATCGAGGTCGAGCTCGGCGAGCGGTTGACGGAGCTGGAGGGTGACCATCGGCTCCTGGAGGCGCAGCGGCTGCGGATGCGGACCTCGTACGACATCGAGATGATGCGCCAGATCGGCACTTGCTCCGGGATCGAGAACTATTCCCGCCACATCGACGGCCGCGGACCGGGGACGCCGCCGAACTGCCTGCTGGACTACTTTCCCGAGGACTTCCTGTTGGTCATCGACGAGTCACACGTGTCTGTGCCGCAGATCGGCGGGATGTACGAGGGGGACATGTCGCGCAAGCGGACGCTCGTCGAGCACGGATTCCGGCTGCCGAGCGCGATGGACAACCGGCCGTTGCGATTCGAGGAGTTCGCGGAGCGGATCGGTCAGACGGTCTATCTGTCGGCGACGCCGGGCAACTACGAGCTGGCGAAGTCCGACGGCTACGTCGAGCAGCTGATCAGGCCGACCGGACTGATTGATCCGGAGGTGATCGTCAAGCCGACCCAAGGCCAGATCGACGATCTGATGAGTGAGATCAAGCAGCGTTCGGCCGCCAACGAACGCGTGCTCGTCACCACGCTGACCAAGAAGATGGCCGAGGATCTGACCGACTATCTGTTGGAGAACGGGATCAGGACTCGCTATCTGCACTCCGAGGTGGACACCTTGCAGCGGATCGCGTTGCTCCGGGGCCTGCGGATGGGAGAGTTCGACGTCCTGGTCGGCATCAACCTGCTCCGCGAGGGCCTCGACCTCCCCGAGGTGTCGCTGGTCGCCATCCTCGACGCCGACAAAGAAGGCTTCCTGCGGAGCGCGAAGAGCCTGATCCAGACCATCGGCCGGGCGGCCCGCAACGTTTCCGGCCAAGTGCATATGTATGCCGACTCAATCACCGACTCGATGGCCGCCGCGATCGACGAGACGAACCGCCGCCGGGAGAAGCAGGTCGCCTACAACACCGCGAACGGCATCGACCCCCAGCCGCTACGGAAGAAGATCGCCGACATCACCGATCTGCTCGCCCGGGAGGACGCCGACACCGACGACCTGATGCGCACCCGGCAGCGCAAGGGTCGCTCGCCGGTGCCGAGCCTCGGATCCAAGGAGATCGGGGCGCATGCTCGCGAGCTCGCCGGGATGCCCGCCGGAGATCTGGCCGATCTCGTCCAGCAGCTCACCGACCAGATGCACGCCGCCGCCGCCGACCTGCAGTTCGAGGTCGCGGCCCGGCTCCGCGACGAGATCTCGGAGCTGAAGAAGGAGCTCCGTCACATGCTCGAAGCCACCCGCTGACGGCCTGCCCTGACTGCCGCGCTTCGGCCCACCTCGCGCACTCAGCGCATCAGGGGGCTACTTCGCGCACCGGCGCCGATGCGCCCAGTGCGCCGTGGGTGCGCCAAGTGGGAATGGGTGGGTGGTTGGGGGCCCCAAGGTCTTTCGGCGAAAGCTCCTGCAGCGCGCTGCGAGCCCGGGCACCGGGCGTGAGCCAGCCCCACTTAGCGCATGGGCGGGCCACTTCGCGCACCGGCGCCGATGCGCCAACTACGCCGTGGGTGCGCTAAGTGGCGAAGGAGCGGGCTCCGGGGTCACTCGACTCAGCCGAGCCGTTGGTGGAGGTAGCACCAGCGCCAGGTCTCGCCGGGCTCGAAGCTGCGCATCACCAGGTGCCCAGAGTTCCGGAAGTGGCGGGTCGCGTGCTGGCCGACCGAGGAGTCGCAGCAGCCGACGTTGCCGCAGACCAGGCACATCCGGAGATGGACAGTCCGGGTGCCCTCGCGGACGCAGTCCTCGCACACCTCGGAGAGCGGCCGGGTGTCCGACGGCGCCGAGCTGAGGTCCTCGCACGGCCCCTCGTCGACCAGCGGAACCTCGATCGGACCGGCCTCGGTCAGCCGGTCGTTCCGCTCGCTGGCGAGGGTCAGCATCGACTCCTCGACGTCCAGCGAACCCAGCACCTCCTCGATCACGTCGTGGTCGACGGTCCCGGTCGAGCGGATCCGCAGCACCTCTGCACGCTCGGTGTTGATCGTCTCCAGCCGCAGCCGGCGGTACTCCTCGGCCGGGGTCTCGTCGTCGGAGCCGAGCCGCTCCCAGAGCGCCTCGGGCCGCGCGGCGACCCGGTCCCGGACCCGTTGGACGACCTCGGGATCCGCTCCCGGATCGTCCGCGACGATGGTTTCCAGCTCGATCAGTGCGGCATTGGACGCGGTCTGCAGCACGGTTGCCGCCTGCAGGGCGTCCGAGCGCGGGTCGGGACCGCGCAGGCCCAGCCGACGTACGAGGGCCGGCAGGGACAACCCCTGGATCAGCAGTGTGCCGGCCACCACGATCATCGCCCCGAACACCAGGACGTCCCGATTGGCGACGGTGGCCGGGATCAGCAGCGCGGTGGCCAGCGTGACCACCCCGCGGAGTCCGGCCCAGCCGAGCACGATCGAGTGCGACCACGGCAGCTTCTGCGCGCGGTCACCACGGTCGTGCGGCAGCAGGCTGAACCGGCCGGCGATCACCCAGAGCATCCGGATGACCATCACGCCGAGCAGGACGGCGACGCAGAATCCACCGATCCGGGCCGCGCTGAGCTGGGTCGACCCGAGGTTCGACACGATCTGCCGGGCCTGCAGGCCGATCAGCAGGAAGACGGTGTTCTCCAGCAGGAACTGGATCGTGGACCAGTTCACTCGCTCGCTCAGCCGGGACAGCCCGCTCTGGATGACCGGCGACTTGTGCCCGAGGATCAGCCCGGCGACCACGACCGCGATCACGCCGGAGCCGTGGAACTCGCCGTTGCCGAGCGCCTCGGCCGGCAGGTACGCCGCCCAGGGCACCATGAACGAGATCGCGGTGTCGAACACCGGATGGGTGATGTGCTTGCGCACCAGCGTGGCCAGCCACGCCACCGCGAATCCGACGACCACGCCGCCCACGGCGGCGATCGCGAACCCGCCGGCGATGTCCAAAGCGCTGACCCTGGTGGCGATCGCGACCAGGCCGACCCGGACGCAGGTGATGGCGGTGGCGTCGTTGAGCAGCGACTCGCCTTCGAGCACCGTGACCAGCCGCCGCGGCAACCCGATCCGGCGGGCGATCGCCGTCGCCGCGACCGCGTCCGGCGGCGCCACCACCGCGCCGAAGGCGAACGCCAGCGCGAACGGGACCGGCAGGATCAGCCAGGTGATCAGCCCGATGCCGAGGGCGGTGACCACGACCAGCAACACCGAGAGGTACGCGATCGAGCGCCAGTTGGTCCGGAAGTCGATGATCGAGCTGCGGATCGCGGTGGCATACAGCAGCGGTGGCAGGAACCCGACCAGCACCACGTCGGTGGTCAACGACGGCTCGTGGATGAACGGGACGTACGACGCGCCGATGCCGACCAGCATGAGCAGCAGGGGCGCGGAGAACCTGATCCGCTCAGCCATCGCAGTGACCGCGACGACGGCGGCCGCGATAGCGAGCAGACTCAGCGCGATGTGCACCGGGCAATGCTGCCAGACGCCCCTATTCCGCGAGTGCACCGAGCCTCGGAGTTAGGGTCGCCGGATGGGGATGGCGGACGACCCGGCGGGGTGGGCGCTGCTGACCTCGCCCGGGATCGGGGAGCTGCTCGGCGCCGCCGTCGCGCACGGGGGCGGCGTGCTGCGGTCCTGGCGGGTGGACGGGGTGGATGCCGAGCCGGGCCTGCAGACCACCGCGACCTACCGGACCGAGGTGCAGTGGCCGTTCGGCTTGCGTAGTGAGCTGCTCGGGGTCAGCGCGCGGGTCGGCGGCGCGGCCGGCACTGATGCGGACGCGGTGATTTTCGCGGCCGGCGATCGACAGGTCGCCGCCTGGCTCTATCCGCGCGATCCGGATCTGCCCGGGTTGGCGCGGGCCGCGCTCCCGGACGGGGTGGCGCAGCTGCTGAGCGAGACCCTGGTGCTCGGCCGGCCGGTCGGTGCCGCCCAGCTCCGCCTGGAGCTGGTCGGCTACCGACCACGCCGGCGTGCGGTGCTGCGGGCAGACGTCGCCGGCCCGGATGGCCCGAGGACGTACTTCCTCAAGGTGCTCAAGGACGACGCGGTCGCACCGACGATCCGCCGGCACGAGCTGCTCCGCGGCGCCGGGCTGCCGGTGCCGGAGGTGGTCGCCGCGAGCGATGACCAGGTGCTCGTGCTGCCGGCGCTGCCCGGCCGCCCTCTCGCCCTTGCCCTGTTCGACGAGGTCGATCCGTGCTCCGGGGAGCAGCTGGTGGAGCTGTTGGACGCGCTGCCGACGGAGGCGGCCGAGCTGCCGCGGCACATCCCGTGGGCGGACGCGGTCGGCCAGTACGCGCGTACCGTCGGAGACGCGATGCCCGGCCTGCAGCCGCGGCTTGATTCGATCCAGAACCGGATCGGCGATGGACTGGCCGGCATCCCGCCCGGATCGGAGGCCACCCATGGCGACTTCCACGAGGGTCAGGTCTTCGTCGCCGCCGGCCGGATCGTCGGGCTGCTGGACGTGGACCGGGTCGGGCCGGGCCACCGGGCCGACGATCTCGCCTGCCTGATCGCCCACCTGGCCACCATCCAGGGCATGACCCCCGCTCAGGAGCGGCGGATCGACCGGCTGGCGGCGGAGTGGATGGCCGTGTTCGACGCCCGGGTGAACGGCGCCGAGCTCCGGCTGAAGGCCGCCGCCATCGTGGTGTCGCTGGCCACCGGACCGTACCGGACCCAGCAGGCCGGCTGGCAGCTGGTCACCGAGGCGATCGTCGCCCGCGCCGAGCAGCTGTTGCGCAGCGCCGGCTGAGCAGTAGCTCACCCCCGTGGGAAACTGTCGACCAACGACATCCGCCGTCGGCGTGTCGATGTCGCAGCTCGACAGTTTCCGGAAAAGGGGGGCGGGTGGCGGAGTGGCGGGTCTGACCGAGTCGGGGGGCCCGTTCGGCGACGTCTACTCGGCGGCCGATCTGGCCGGGTTCGACCCGGCGACGTCGCTCGGCGAGCCGGGGGAGTTTCCGTTCACCCGCGGCCCGTACGCCTCGATGTACACCAAGCGGCCCTGGACCATGCGGCAGTACGCCGGTTTCGGCACCGCCGCGGAGTCCAACGCGCGCTATCGCGAGCTGATCGCGCACGGCACGACCGGACTCTCGGTGGCGTTCGACCTGCCGACCCAGATGGGCTACGACTCCGACTCGGCGAGAGTGGCCGGCGAGGTCGGCAAGGTCGGGGTGGCGATCGACTCGCTCGAGGACATGCGGATCCTGTTCGACAAGATCCCGCTCGGCGAGGTGTCCACCTCGATGACGATCAACGCGCCGGCGGCGGTGCTGCTGCTGCTCTACCAGCTGGTCGCCGAGGAGCAGGGCGCCGACCCGGCCACGCTGACCGGCACGATCCAGAACGACGTGCTCAAGGAATACATCGCGCGGGGAACGTACATCTATCCACCGGCGGCATCGTTGCGCCTGGTCAGCGACACGTTCGCCTACTGCCGTGCAGTACCTTCCCCGGTGGAACACGATCTCGATCTCCGGCTACCACATGGCCGAGGCGGGCGCGACGCCGGCGCAGGAGATCGCCTTCACCCTGGCCGACGGGATCGCGTACGTCGAGGCCGCGCTGGCGGCCGGGCTGGCGGTCGACGAGTTCGCGCCGCGGCTGTCCTTCTTCTTCGTCTCGCGGACCACGCTGCTGGAGGAGGTGGCCAAGTTCCGGGCGGCCCGGCGGATCTGGGCCCGGGTGATGCGCGACCGGTTCGGTGCGACGAGTGAGAAGTCGCAAGCGCTCCGGTTCCACACCCAGACCGCCGGCGTCCAGCTGACCGCGCAGCAGCCGGAGGTGAACCTGGTCCGGGTCGCCGTCCAGGCGCTGGCGGCGGTGCTCGGCGGCACCCAGTCGCTGCACACCAACTCCTTCGACGAGGCGATCGCGCTGCCGACCCAGAAGTCGGCCCGGCTGGCGTTGCGCACCCAGCAGGTGCTGGCGTACGAGACGGATGTGACGAAGACCGTCGACCCGTTCGCCGGCTCGTACGTCGTCGAGTCGTTGACCGACGACCTGGAGGCCGCCGCGCTGGAGCTGATGGGTCAGGTCGAGGCCCGGGGCGGCGCGGTGGCCGCGATCGAGCAGGGCTTCCAGAAGGCCGAGATCGAGCGGTCCGCGTACGAGGTCGCGCGGCAGATCGACGACGGCAGCCGGGTGGTGGTCGGGGTGAACCGGTTCGCGCTCGACGAGGAGGAGCCGTACGAGCCGCTCCGGGTCGATCCGGCCATCGAGCGCGCCCAGGCCGATCGGCTGTCCCGGCTCCGCGCCGAACGCGACAACGCGGCCGTGGCGACGGCGCTCGAGGATCTGACGGTCGGTCGCCGCGGGCCCGGCAACGTGCTGCCGCCGCTGCGGACGGCGCTGGCCGCGCGGGCTACCGTCGGCGAGGTCTGCGACGCGCTGCGCGCGGTGTGGGGCACGTACACGCCGACGGAGACCTTCTGAGCCTGGGCGCGGCCGGCCTCAGACCGGCGCCAGGGTCAGAGACGCGGCCGGGCGGACCCGCCGCACCAGGCCGTCTCGAGCACCGCACGCGCGTATGCGCGCTGGCCCGCGGCCGTCGGGTGGAAGGTGGCCGCCGACAGCTGGAGCGGCGACGTCGACGCGAGCACGACCCCGTTCAGCCAGGCCGTGCCACGATCGCACAGGTTGTGGCCGCGGTACGTCCGGGCGACGTCGGCGTAGCGGACGTCCGCGCCGCCGGCCCGGGCCCGTGCGACGGCCGTCTTGATGGTCGAGTTCAGGTCACCGGCCTTGTCCCGGATCCAGGCGCTGTCCGAGCCGGCGACGAACAGCGGGGCAGCGGTGCTGACCTGGCAGCCGTACGCAGTGGTGGTCTTCGTGCCGAACAGCCGCGGATATCCGGTGACGTAGACCGTCGCGCGCGGAGCATCGGCGCGGATCTGCGCCAGCACGGTCGGCAGCGGGACGATCCCGGGCACCGCAGGCGCTCCGCGGCACCGGACAGGGCCGCGATCCGGGTGCTGACGGCTGCCTCGTCGCGGGTCGCGCAGCCTGGTCCGCCGCCCGGCAGCGCGGCCTGAACCGACGGATCCGGTGAGTAGACGCAGTCCCCGAAGACCAAGCTGAAGCCGGAGTCGTTGCCGCCGATGGTGAGGGTGACCGTCCGCGTCCGTGGGCTGAGCGCGCTGATCTGGGGGCGTTGCCCGTGCCCGGCCGGCTCGCCACGATGTCGTACGTCACCGCACCGGAGCAGGCGACAGAGGTCTCCGACGCGAACTGCCGCACGCCGGAGGCGCCGAGCAGCGCCGGGTAGCTCTGGCTGATCGAGCGATGACAGCCGCCTGTCGCGCCGGTGCCCACCTCGAACGGCGGCAACCCCTCGCCCGCGGCATAGGAGTCGCCGAGCGCGACGTAGCCCGAAGCGGGTGCCGCCCCCGAACGCGTCTCCGCGCCGGCAGGCTGTCCCGCCACCAGCATCGCGAAGATGGCGAGCAGCGCGGCCGACGCGGCCAGCGCTCGACGGACGAACAGGTTCTTACGACGGCTCACGGCCGGCCCCTCCCCGGGGCGCAGCGACGTCGCGCGCTCCCGCGGGAATCGTCCTGCCGACCGGCGCCTCTGCGCAAGAGCCTGCGAGCCCGGGAATTCCTCCGGCACGGGTGAAGTCCGCGCACCCGTTCGCGCCCGATGATGGGCTCGGGACCGCAATCCACAGAAGAGACGGAGTCTCAGATGACGACCGACGCCCAGTCCAGTTCGGATGCCGAGGCCGATGCACTGGTGATCTTCGGGATCACCGGCGATCTTGCCAAGGTGATGACCTTCTATTCTCTCTACCGGCTCGAGGCGCGCGGGCTGCTGACCTGCCCGGTGGTCGGCGTCGCGGTCGACGACTGGAGCACCGAGCGGCTCGTCCAGCGGGCCCGGGAGTCCGTCCTCGCCAAGGCCGGCCAGCTGGACGAGGAGGTCTTCGCGCGATTCGCGGCCCGGCTGTCGTACGTGTCCGGCGACTTCGCCGACAACGCGACCTATCAGCGGGTCGCCGATGCCGTGCGGAGCTTCCAGAACCCGGTTTACTACCTGGAGATCCCGCCCTTCCTGTTCGCCACCGTGATCAAGGGCCTCTCGGAGGCGGGCCTGACGAAGACGTCCCGGGTGGTGGTCGAGAAGCCGTTCGGACACGACCTCGCCTCGGCTCGGGCGCTGGCCGCCGACCTGCACCAGTACATCGACGAGTCGCAGCTGTGTCGGATCGACCACTACCTCGGCAAGATGGGGATCGAGGAGGTCCTCTATCTGCGGTTCGCGAACTCGATCTTCGAGCCGCTGTGGAACCGGACGTACATCAAGGCCGTCGAGATCACCATGGCCGAGGCGTTCGGCGTACAGACCCGCGGACACTTCTACGACCCGGTCGGGGCGCTGCGCGACGTGGTCGTGAACCATCTGATGCAGGTCGTCGCCGCAACGGCGATGGAACCGCCGCCCGGGCACGGCAACGACGCAGTCCGGCTCGCACAGCTCACCCTGCTCCGGACCGTCATGACCGCCGAGATCTCGAACTACGTCCGCGGCCAGCACGAGGGCTATACCGCGATCCCCGGGGTCGCGCCCGATTCGACCACCGAGACGTTCGCCGCGCTGCGGCTCGACATCGAGAACTGGCGCTGGTCGGGCGTACCGTTCTTCATCCGGACCGGGAAGCTGATGCCGCTCACCCAGACCGAGGTCCGAGTCGTCTTCCGCGAGCCGCCGCAGTTCGACTTCGGGTTCGGGGTGGACCACCTGAAGCGGCCGGACAACGTGCAGCTGGTGGTCAAGCTCGACCCGGGGACCGGGATCCGGCTCGTCCTCGACGCCCGCCGAGCCAGCGGCCTGCGGCCGGAGCCGATCACCCTGGACATGGAGTTCGCCGACGAGGGCGGCGAGGCGCCCACCCCGTACGAGGTGCTGCTGCACGCGGCGATGATCGGCCAGATGGCCCGGTTCAGCAAGCAGGACGTGGTGGAGGAGAACTGGCGGATCCTGCAACCGCTGGTGGAGACCCCGCCGCCAGTCCAGCCGTACGAGGCCGCCAGCTGGGGGCCGGCCGCGGCCGCCGAGCTGACCGCGGACTTCGGCGGCTGGCACGGCCCCTGGATCGTCTGACCCGTCGCGTCGAACGCCGATGCCGCGGAGAACATCCTGCGCAGGCTGCGCGGGGACGTACCGAAACCGTTCCGCTACAAGGACAAGGGCATCATGGCGATGATCGGTCGGAACGCCGCGGTGGCCGAGGTGGGCCCGCATCACCACCAGGTCGACGGCCCGCTGGCGTTCGCGGCGTGGCTGGGCCTGCACGCCATGCTGCTGAGCGGCGCGCACAGCAAGTCCGACGCGTTCATGTCGTGGGCGTGGGACTACTTCGACCGCGATCACGCTGCCGTGGTCGAGGCATCGGCAACGCCGGCCCGGATCGCGTGGGCGGACGAGGAGGGGGACGTACCGCACATCGTCGTGTAGCCCGAGCTCAGCGGTGCACATGACAAACTGACCACCGTGCACCGACGGCAAGTGATCACCCGCGCGGCGGAGCGGCTGAACGATCGGTTGGTGGCGATCCGGCGAGACATCCACGCCCATCCGGAGGTCGGGCATGCCGAACACCGCACCACCCGGGTGATCGTCGACAGCCTGACGGCCGCCGGGCTGGAACCGACGGTGCTCCCGATCGGCACCGGAGCGCTCTGCGACATCCTGCCCCACGGCACCACCGACGCACCCGTCATCGGGCTCCGCGCCGATATCGACGCGTTGCCGATCCAGGAGGCCAACGACGTCTCGTACCGATCGGTGATCCCGGGCATCTGTCATGCCTGTGGGCACGACGTACATTCCGCGATCGTGCTCGGGGTCGGGCTGATCCTCGCTCAGCTGCGGGAGCAGCGGCTGCTCGAGCAGGGCGTCCGGCTGATCTTCCAGCCGGCCGAGGAGACCAGCCCCGGGGGAGCGCTCGACGCCATCGACGGCGGCGCGTTGGAGGGTCTGTCCGAGGTGTACGCGATGCACTGCGACCCGCGGACCGAGGTCGGCCGGATCGCCTTGCGGACGGGCGCAATCACCTCGGCGGTGGACAGCGTGCTGATCCGACTGACCAGCTCCGGCGGCCACACTTCGCGACCTCACCTGACCGGAGACCTGGTCGGCGCACTCGGCGCGCTGGCCACGACCATGCCGCTGCTGCTTACCCGCCGGGTGGATCCACGCAGCGGGGTGTCGCTGGTCTGGGGCCGGATCCAGGCCGGACACGTGACCAACGCGATCCCGGCGAGCGGGGAGATCGAAGGCACCCTGCGGGCGTTGAGCGTCCAGGGCTGGCGCGACGCGCAGCAGATCATCGCCTCGTTGGCGACTCAGGTCGTCGCACCGTACGGGGTCGGGATCCACGTCTCGATCACCGCCGGCGTACCGCCCGCGGTGAACCACGCCAGCGGGGTCGAGCGGATGAGCACCGCCGCCAAGGCCGTGCTCGGGCGGGGACGGGTCGGGGTCACCGAACAATCGCTCGGCGGCGAGGACTTCTCCTGGATGCTGCAACAGGTGCCGGGTGCCCTGGCCCGGCTCGGTGTCCGGCCGACCGGTGCGCGGACCGCCCCGGACATCCATCAGTCGACCTTCGACGTCGACGAGGGCTGCATCACGACCGGGGTCAAGGTGCTGGCCGAGCTCGCGACCACATCGGCGGACCAGCCCGGCTGAGAAGATCCCTGAGAGGCCCGGCACGTCACAATCAGGTTTCCAGGCCGAACAATGTGGCTTCTCGGTACAGCGTTCCGCGCCGGGTCCGGCTAGAGTGCGACGCGGACCTCGGGAGAAATTCCACCGCGAGATGCGGCCCGAACCGAAGAAAATACCGAAACGCCCCAGGAGGACGATGTGAAGAAGCTCGCTGCGGCGGGAGCGGTGCTCGGCGCCCTCGCCCTGACCCTGTCCAGCTGTGCGCAGCCGCCCGGCACCACGAGCCCCACCCCCGCAACCAGCGGTGCGGCCAGCAGCGCGGCGAGCCCGTCCGACTTCAAGGCCTGCATGGTGTCCGACTCCGGCGGCTTCGACGACAAGTCGTTCAACCAGACCTCGCACAAGGGTCTGACCGACGCCCAGCAGCAGCTCGGCATCCAGACCGGCCAGGTCGAGTCGTCGGCCAACGCGGACTATGCGAAGAACATCCAGTCGATGGTCGACGCCAAGTGCAACATCATCGTCACCGTCGGCTTCCTGCTCGGCGACGCGACCCTGGCCGCGGCGAAGGCGAACCCGAACATCGACTTCGCGATCGTCGACTACAGCGACGCGAAGTACGCCGGGGTGAAGAACCTCAAGCCGCTGCTGTTCAACACCGCCGAGTCCAGCTTCCTGGCGGGCTATCTCGCCGCCGGGATGAGCCAGACCGGCAAGGTCGGCACGTTCGGCGGGGCCAAGATCCCGACCGTGACGATCTTCATGGACGGCTTCTCCCAGGGCGTGGACTACTACAACCAGCAGAAGAGCAAGTCGGTCTCGGTGCTCGGTTGGGACGCGGCGAAGCAGGACGGCCAGTTCGTCCCCGGCGGGAACCCGTTCAAGGACACCGCCGGTGGCCAGCGGGTGGCCCAGGGCCTGATCAGCCAGGGCGCCGACATCGTCTTCCCGGTCGCCGGCCAGTCCGGTCTCGGCGCGCTGCAGGCGGCCAAGGCCAGCAACGGCAAGGTGAACGGGATCTGGGTCGACACCGACGGCTGCACCAGCGTCGCGCAGTTCTGCCCGCAGTTGATCAGCAGCGTCTTCAAGGGCATGGACCTCGCCGTGTTCGACGCGATCAAGTCGGCCAAGGAGGACAGCTTCTCCAGCGATCCCTTCGTCGGCACGCTGGACAACAACGGCACCGGGCTCGCGCCGTTCCACCAGTTCGACTCCAAGGTCCCCGCGGATCTGAAGTCCGAGCTCGACTCGATCAAGGCCGACATCGTCTCCGGCAAGATCAAGATCACCTCGAAGTCCCAGCCGGCTTCCTGATTGCTCCGCTCGCGCGTACTTGATTGCTCCGCTCGGCAAGCCTCGCTCCGCGCTCCGCTGCGCCTCGTGGCTCCGCTGCGCTCCAGGCCGGCTCGTTCGTCGCGTTTGGTGAGACGAAAAGCGTGTCTCACCAAAGCGCTCCTGCACTCCCCGGCGCGCAGCGTCGGCGCCGGGTGGCTCCGCGTGCACCTCAGGGGACTTGCCACCTCCCGAGAGCACTTCGCACCCCACCGGTGCACTTCGCACCCTGCGTGCACGGTGCGAGGTGCACCGTTGGGGTGCGAGGTCGGCCGGGGTCGGTCGAAAGGGGTGCGAAGTCGGCCGGGGTCGGTCGTGAGGGGTGCGAAGACGAGCCGGGTCGATCGCAGGGGTGCGAAGTCGGCCGGGGTCGGTCGTAAGGGGTGCGAAGACGGGCCGGGTCGGTCGCACGGGGTGCGAAGACGGGTCGGTCGGGCGGGAGCGGGAGCAGGGGCGAGCCGAGCGAAGCCAGAGTCGACGCGTGGGAGGATCGGGGCTGTGACGGACGTCATCGAGGAGTCGGCGCCGGGCGATATGCAGGGCGGGCGGCCTGCGGCTGCGAGGGATCACCAAGCGATTCGGATCGCTGGTGGCCAACGATCGGATCGATCTGGACATCCTGCCCGGTGAGATCCATTGCCTGCTGGGCGAGAACGGGGCCGGCAAGTCCACCCTGATGAACGTGCTGTACGGGCTCCTTCAGCCCGACGAGGGCACCATCACCGTCGACGGCCGGCCGCACACCTCGCGCACTCCCAAGGAGGCGATGGCGGCCGGGATCGGGATGGTGCACCAGCACTTCATGCTGGTCGACGTCTTCACCGTCGCCGAGAACATGGTGCTCGGCCGCGAGCCCGGCGGGGCCGGCGTGCTCGACCTGCGCTCAGCCCGCCGGCTGGTCCGCGAGCTCAGCGACCGGTACGGCCTCGCCGTCGATCCCGACGCAACCGTCGAGGAGCTGCCGGTCGGCGTACAGCAGCGCGTCGAGATCCTCAAGGCGCTGGCGAACGACGCGACATACCTGATCTTCGACGAGCCGACCGCCGTGCTCACCCCGCAGGAGATCGACGAGCTGATCGCGGTGATGCGCTCGCTCCGGGACGAGGGCAAGGCGATCGTCTTCATCACCCACAAGCTGCGCGAGGTCCGGGCGATCGCCGACAAGATCACGGTGATCCGGCGCGGCACCGTCGTCGGCACCGCGCAGCCGACCGACTCCGAGGCGGCGCTGGCCGAGCTGATGGTCGGCCGGGCGGTCAGTCTGACCGTCGCCAAGGAGCCGACGGATGCATCCGCGGAGCCCCGGCTCACGCTCCGGGGTGTCTCGATCGCCGGCCCGAGCGGCGCCATCGTCGCCGAGGACATCGACCTGGACGTGCATGGCGGCGAGATCCTCTGCATCGCCGGGGTGCAGGGCAACGGCCAGACCGAGCTGGCCGAGGCGCTGCTCGGCATCATCCCGGTCACCTCCGGCGACGATCACTCTGGACGGCCGGCCGATCACCGGCGCCACCCCGAGGCAGACCATCGACGCCGGGCTCGGCTTCGTGCCCGAGGACCGCAAACACGACGGCTTCGTCGGCAGCTTCACGGTGGCCGAGAACCTGGTGCTGAACACGCTACCACGAGCGCCCGTACGCCAAGGGGGTCGCGCTCGACCTGGCCCGGATCCGGAGCAGCGCAACCGAGCTCGTCGACGAGTTCGACATCCGGACCCAGTCGATCGACACCCCGGTCTCGTCGTTGTCCGGCGGAAACCAGCAGAAGGTCGTGCTGGCCCGCGAGCTGTCGCGCCCGCTCTCGGTGCTGATCGCCAGCCAGCCGACCCGCGGCGTCGACGTCGGCGCGATCGAGTTCCTGCACCAGCGGCTGGTCGCCGAGCGGGACCGCGGTACCGCGGTGCTGATCGTCTCCACCGAGCTGGACGAGGTCGCGGCGCTGGCCGACCGGATCGCGGTGATGTATCGCGGAAAGGTGATCGGCATCGTCGGCCCGGACACCTCCCGCGAGGTGCTCGGCCTGATGATGGCCGGGGTACCGACCGAGGAGGCGATGGCCGCCGCCAGCACCACGTCGGCCGCCGAAGAGGAGGCCGCCGAGCTGGCCGCGGCCCGCGAACGCGTCGAGGCTGAGGTCGGCGAGGAGGAGACGCGATGAGCGAGATGACCGAACCGTCCCAGCGGCCCCCATCCCAGAAAACGCCGTCCCAGAAGCCTTCCTACGCGGCGATGCTGCGCGAGCGCTGGCGCTCACCGAAGCTGTGGCAGGACGTGGGCACCACGATCGCCGCGTTCGTGCTCGCTTTCGTGGTCGGCGCGATCTTGATGATCGTCTCCGACAGCGAGGTCCGGGCCACCTACTCGTACTTCTTCGCCCGGCCCGGCGACGCCATCGCTGCCTCGTGGGAGAAGGTGTCCAGCGCGTACTCTGCGCTGATCAAGGGTGCGATCGGCGGCTGGGTGCCGATCACCGAGACCACCGCCCAGGCGGCGCCGCTGATCTGCGCCGGGCTCGGCGTCGGGTTGGCGTTCCGGGCCGGACTGTTCAACATCGGGGCCCAGGGCCAGGCGATCTGGGGCGCGATCCTCGCCGCGTACGTCGGCTTCACGTTTCACCTTCCGCCCGTCATCCATGCGACGGTCGCGGTGATCGCGGGCATCGTCGGCGGCGCGCTCTGGGGCGGCATCGTCGGCTGGCTGAAGGCCCGGACCGGTGCCCACGAGGTGATCGTGACGATCATGCTCAACTACGTCGCGGCCGGCATGTTGGCCTATCTGCTGACCACCGCCGCCTTCCAGCGGCCAGGCCGAACCGACCCGATCTCACCGGTGGTCGACTGGAACGCCACCTTCGCCCGGCTGGCCGGATCGCGCCTGCACCTCGGCTTCCTGATCGCCATCGTGGCCGCGGTCGGCTACTGGTGGGTTCTCGAGCGATCGACCACCGGCTTCGCGATCCGTGCGGTCGGCGCCAATCCGCACGCCGCGGCGACCGCCGGGATGAGCGTCGCCCGGACCACCGTGATCACGATGCTGCTGGCCGGCGGTCTGGCCGGCCTGGCCGGCGTGCAGGCCGCCCTGGCGCCGAGCGTGGACGGCACGCCGGTCCCGCTCTCCCTCGGGCTGGTCGGTTCGATCGGCTTCGACGCGATCACCGTCGCGCTGCTCGGCCGGTCCAAACCGCTCGGCATCGTGCTGGCCGGGCTGCTGTTCGGCGGCCTGCACGCCGGCGGTCTGGCGATGCAGAGCGAGGCGCAGACCCCGCTCACCCTGACCACGGTGCTGCAGGCGCTGATCGTGCTGTTCGTGGCTGCGCCCGCGCTGGTCTCGACCCTCGTGCCGTTTCTGAAGGCGCGCAAAACCCAGGCCAGTACGTCCGTCCCGGCCATGGAAGGCGGCCTGGGATGACCGCCACCCAGTCTCGAACTACCGAACGAACCGAGCCCGCGAGGGCCCGGCCGGCTCACCTGGAGTCGGCCGAGAAGCGGCGACAACGTCGCTCGACCGGCATCCTGATCGTGGTCGTCGGTGCGCTCCTGCTGATCCTGCTCGTCTCGACCACCGGTTCGGCGCGGTTCGCGCTGTCCGACGCGTTCGATCCGGTCCAGCTGCCGACCGTCGCGATGCCCGGGCTGCCGACGGTGGCGATCTGCGCGGTGCTCTGCCTGGTCTGCGGGGCCGCGTTCCTGTCGGGGCGGATGCGACGGTTCTGGCCGGTGATCGCCGCGGTCGTCGCCGGCCTTGCGGTCGTCGTCGGCTTCCTCACCTGGGCGGCGGCCGGCCGCGACCTGCCGTTCCCGGTCGCGAACCAGTTCGCCGGCACGTTGTCGCTGGCCACCCCGCTGGTGCTCGGAGCGCTGTGCGGCGTGCTCTGCGAACGCTCCGGCGTGGTCAATGTGGCGATCGAGGGCCAGTTCCTCACCGCCGCGTTCGCGGCGGCCGTCGTCGGCAGCATCACCCAGTCGGTGCCCGCGGCCCTGATCGCGGCGGTTGTCGCCGGCGTGGCGATGGCGGCGCTGCTCGCCCTGTTCGCGATCACGTACCTGGTCAACCAGGTCGTGCTCGGCGTCGTGCTCAACCTGCTCGCGGTCGGTGTCACCGGCTTCTTGTTCGACCAGCTGGTCCAGCCGGCGGCCGACAAATACAACTCGGCTCCCGTGCTGCAGACCATCGCCATCCCCGGGTTGTCCAACATCCCGTTCTTCGGCCGGGTGCTGTTCCAGCAGACCATCCTGGCCTATCTGGCGGCGATCTCGGTGGTCGTCGTCTGGTGGATCTTGTTCAAGACCATCTGGGGGCTGCGGATCCGTTCGGTCGGCGAGCACCCGGAGGCCGCCGACACGGTGGGCATCAGCGTTCGCGCGATCCGCTGGTCGGCGGTGCTCACCGGGGGAGTGTTCGCCGGGTTGGGCGGGGCCTATTTCACCCTGGCGGCGACCGGCTCGTTCTCCAAGGAGTTCACGGTGGGCAACGGCTTCATCGCGCTGGCGGCGTTGATCATGGGTCGCTGGCACCCCGTATACGCCGCGATCATGGCGCTGTTCTTCGGCTTCGTCACCCAGATGGCGTCCCAGCTGCAGACGCTGAGCACGCCGATGCCGAGCCAGTTCCTGCTGATCCTTCCCTACATCGCGACGATCGTCGCAGTCGCCGGGCTGGTCGGCAAGGTTCGGGCGCCGGCCGCCGACGGCATACCTTTCGAGAAGCCGTGACCGGCCGGCCCTTCGAGAAGCCGTGATAGCCGGCCCACCTCCTGACTGGGACGCGCTCCGGGCGGCGGCCCGCGAGATCTCGACCCGGGCGTACGTTCCCTACTCGCACTATCCGGTGGGCGCCGCAGCGCTGGTGGACGACGGGCGCATCGTGACGGGCTGCAACGTCGAGAACGCCTCGTACGGGATCACGCTGTGCGCCGAGTGCGGTCTGGTCTCCAGCCTGTACGCATCGGGTGGCGGCCGGCTCGTCGCCTTCGCCTGCGTGGACGGCCGCGGGGACGTGCTGATGCCGTGCGGTCGGTGTCGTCAGCTGCTGTGGGAACACGGCGGCGCCGGGCTCCGGGTGGACACCCCGGAGGGCATCCGGACCATGGCCGAGATCTTGCCGATGGCCTTCGGGCCCGGGCACCTGGAGGCGGCCCGGAACCGGCAAGATGATCACTCGTGAGTGTCGATCACGAGCAGTTGCTGGCGCTGCCCAAGGTGTCCCTGCACGACCATCTCGACGGTGGCGTCCGGTCGGCCACCATCGTCGAGATCGCCGCCGAGGTCGGTCACCGGCTGCCGACCGACGACCCGGACGCGTTGCGGACCTGGTTCGTGGAGTCCTGCACATCCGGCACGCTGGTCGACTATCTGATGACCTTCGACCACACCATCGCCGTGATGCAGCGCCCACAGGATCTGCGTCGGGTCGCCCGCGAGTTCGTCGAAGACCTGGCCGCCGACGGAGTGGTCTACGGCGAGACCCGGTGGGCGCCGGAGCAGCACACCCGCGCGGGTTTGACCACCGCGCAGGCGATCGAGGCCGTCCGCGACGGACTGGTCGAAGGGATGTCCGCGGTCGCGTCGCGAGGCCGGGAGATCGTCGTCCGGCAGCTGGTCACGTCGATGCGTCAGGTGCCCGACCCGACGACTGAGATCGCCGAGCTGGCGCTGCGCTACCGCGAGGACGGCGTCGCCGGCTTCGACCTCGCCGGCCCGGAGCGGGGCTTCCCGCCGCAGCGGTTCGCCGACTCGTTCCGGCTGCTCCGGGAAGCGGCTGCCTACTACACGATCCATGCCGGCGAGGCCGACGACGTCTCGTCGGTCTGGGCGGCGGTCTGCGCCTGCGGCGCGAACCGGATCGGGCACGGGGTCGCGATCGCCGAGGACGTGACGGTCGAGCCCGGTGGTCGCGAGGTCGTCGGCGACCTGGCGGCGTACGTCCGTGACCGACAGATCGCACTCGAGATGTGCCCGTCGTCGAACCTGCAGACCGGCGCGGTCGCGTCGCTGGCCGAGCATCCGATCGCCCGGCTGGACGCGCTCGGCTTCCGCGTGACGGTCAACTCCGACAACCAGCTGATGAGCGGCACCACGCTCAGCCGCGAGTTCGCGCTGGTAGCCGATCTGTTCGATCTGGACCTGTCGGACTGCCGGCGACTGTGTCTGAACGCGGCGCAGAGCGCCTTCGCACCGTGGGAGCTCAAGCGCGGGTTGATCGAGCAGATCCGCGACTTCTGACCGACGCCGACTCCGAGTTGTCAGTCGCTCAGCACCGCCTACGGTGCAGAGCGGCTGACAAGTCGGGTGGGTGGTTCAGGGGCGGGAGGGGAAGATCCCCTGCAGCGCGATGCACCAGTTCAGCACCAGATACGGCGAGGCGATCGGCACGGGCTGCGAGCTGCCGCCGCCGCTCACCATCGCCGGATTCATGGTCAGATCGCCGGTGCTGCCGTACGTCGACGCGTCCGCGGTGAAGGCCGGGAACGAGCCGGCAGGCGACTTGCCGGTCGCCGTCGACGAGGCGGCGACCGTGTGGTTGTGCGGCGGCAGCTGACCCTGGGTCAGTGTCACCTGTTCGACACCGCCCACCTGACCCTGCGTATACGCCGAAAGGCCCGGCCCCTGCCCGAAACCGAGAGCACCTCGGCCGCGCAGATCGGGCAACTGGAAGTTGGTCTGGCCGTTGCCGCCATACGTCGTGCCGAGCAGCGAGAACAGCGCGCTGTACTGGGCGATGGACAGCAGCTGGCCTTGACACAGGGCCCAGCCCTGTGGTGCGAAAGTGAAGCCGAAGAGCCTGAGCTCACCGATGAACGGGTCCACGACGTGCCTCCTGGGGAGTGGATGACCGGTTCGATGGGCGGGGGCGGAGGCGCTAGGCCTAGCCAATTAGACCGGAACTCGACATAGTGTGCCGTGGCGGCGGTGCGCGCGCTAGACCCAGTTTCCCGACCTGGACCGCGGACCGCCGGGGGGAGTCTGGTCATGACACGCAGCGCTGGCGCGAGAGCGACTCGGCGGATGCGTCCCGCCGTGGCGGGACTGACAGCGCTGCTGCTCGCCCTCGCCTGGTACGTCCTCGGGGCGCCGGCGGCGTCCGCCGACGGGCCGACCACGTTCGACAACACCGACCTCGATCGCCATCCCGAAGGCAGGCTCGCCCAACCAGATGGGTCCGGCCGACCCCTACCCGTCGAACATCACGGTGTCCGGGATGAGCGGGGCGGTCAGCAAGGTGACCGTCACCTTCCACAACCTGACCCACGCCACCGCTCAACGACATCGATGCGATGGTGGTCGCACCCGACGGCGCGGCCAACCTCGTGGTGCTCTCCGACGTCGGAGACCCCAATCAGCTCGTCGACCATCACCAACGCGAACCTGACCTTCGACGACTCGGCTGCCGGACCGGTGCCGACTCAGGTCAACGTCCCGTCCGGCACCTACAAGCCGACGAACAACAACCCCGGCGGCGCGATCGGACAGCTTCCCCGGCGCGTCGTCGACGCCCTCCGGCCAGACCACGCTCGCCGGCGCGTTCACCGGGCTGAGCAGCGCGAACGGCACCTGGTCGCTGTATGTCGTGGATGACGGCCCCGGCGACATCGGCACCATGGCCGGCGGCTGGAGCATCTCCATCACGACCGATGCCGTCGCGGTCAGCACGAGCACGACGGTCGGCTCGTCCGACACCACCTCGACCACCGGCGACCCGGTCACCTTCACCGCCACCGTGAAGGCAGGGGCTACCCCGGTCACCGCCGGCAGCGTCCAGTTCGACAGCGACGGCAGCAACCTCGGCGCTGCGGTTCCGCTGAACGGCTCGGGCGTGGCAACGCTGACCACGTCGTCGCTGGCGGAGGGCACCCATCTGATCACGGCGACGTACGGCGGGGCGACCGGTTTCCTGACCAGCAACGGAACCGTGTCGCAACGGGTCGACAACGCCACCGTGGTCACCGGCAAGCACGTACTGCAACACCGGGAAGATCACGATTCCCGACAAGGGGACGTCCACGCCCTACCCCTCGAACGTGTTCGTCAGCGGGCTGAGCGGCCAGGTCACCAATGTGACGGCGACCATCAAGGGCCTCAGCCACACCGCCACGATCGACATCGACGCGCTGCTGTCGGCCCCGACCACCAGCAAGAACCTGTTTCTGCTCAGCGATGCGGGTGGTGACAACAACGGCGCGAGCAACGTGAATCTCACGTTCGACGATGCGGCTGCCGGCCCCGTACCGAGCCCGATCGTCAGCGGGACCTACAAGCCGACGAACATCAACAGCGTCGACCAGCCGACCGATCCGATGCCCGCGCCCGCACCGACCCCGACGACGGCCACCACCATGGCGAGCCTGAACGGCGGCAGCCCGAACGGCACCTGGAGCCTCTGGGTGGTCGATGACGCCACCGGCGACTCGGGCGCGATCAACAACGGCTGGTGCCTCACCATCACCTCGCAGAGCCCGACCACGACGGCGGTCACGGCGGCTCCGAATCCCGTCCACCTTCGGGCAGAGCGTCACCCTGACGGCGAACGTCGCGGCCGGCGGCAACCCGGTCACCAGCAGGGTCGGTCCAGTTCAGCGACGGCGGCACCAACCTCGGTGGGCCGGTTCCGGTCGACGCCGACGGCAAGGCGACGCTGACGACCTCGAGCCTGACCGTCGGGTCGCATCCGATCACCGCGACGTACGGCGGGACGGCCGAGCTGGCGACCAGTTCCGGCACGGTCACCCAGGTGGTGAACAAGGCGGCCACGACGACCGCGCTGACCTCCAGCAAGAACCCGTCGTTCGTCGGCGACTCGGTGACCTTCACCGCGGCGGTGACCTCGGGCGGTTCGGCGGTCGGCTCCGGTGACGTCACGTTCCGGGTCGACGATGTCGACCAGGCGCCGGTTCCGGTGGACGCCACCGGAAAGGCGACCCTGGTGACCTCCGACCTGGTCGCCGGTCCGCACACGGTCCGGGCGACGTACGGCGGCACGGCGACGCTCGCCACCAGCTCCGCCGAGGTATCGCAGACGGTCGACACGATCGCCACCCAGACCGCTCTCGTGTCCAGCGTGAACCCGTCCGTGTTCGGCGGGAGCGTCACGTTCACGGCTACCGTGACCGCCGGCGGTGCACCCGTAACGGTCGGAGCCGTGGAGTTCAGCGACGGCGCGACCTTGCTCGGGGCCGCCACCCTCGGCCCGGACGGCACCGCGGAGTTCAGCACGTCCGATCTCTCGGTCGGGTCGCACACCATCAAGGCGGCCTACGACGGAACTCCGGTCTACGCCGCCAGCCAGGACCAGGTGACTCAGGTCGTCGGTCAGCAGGTGTCGGCGACGACCGTCAGCGCCGCCCCGAACCCGTCCAGCTTCGGTACGTCGGTGACCTTCACCGCGACCGTCACAGTTGGCGCCGCTCCGGTCACGGCCGGAACGGTGCAGTTCAGCGAGGGTGGGACCGACCTCGGGGCGGCGGTCCCAGTGGCCGCCGATGGCACCGCGACGTACTCCACCGCGACCCTGGCGGGCGGGGGTCACACCGTCACTGCGACGTATTCCGGCACCGACGACGTCGCCGGCAGCTCCGGCAGTGTCGAGCAGATCGTCGACCCGGCGGCGAGCACCACGGCCCTCACCTCGGCGCCGAATCCGTCCGTGTTCGGTCAGTTGGTGACGCTGACCGCGACCGTCACATCCGCCGGCGGGCAGGTCACGACGGGCACCGTCGCGTTCAGCGACGGCGCGACCGTTTTGTGCGCGGCCGCCGAGGTCCAGCCCGACGGCACGGCCACCTGCGCGATCGATGACTTCGGCGCGGGAACACACACCCTGACCGCCACCTTCTCGGGCAGCGCCGACTTCGCCGTCAGTACCGGCCAGGCCACTCAGGTCGTCAACCAGGCGACCAGCACCACCACGCTGGGGTCCAGCGCCAATCCGTCAACGCTCGGCACCGAGGTGACCTTCACCGCCACCGTCCTCGGGTCCGGCGGGGACCCGATCACCGACGGCACCGTCGCGTTCAGCGTCGACGGCACGGTGGTCGCTGCGGCTCAGCCGCTGGACGGCACCGGCCACGCGACGTTCCCGACGGATGCGTTGACGGCCGGCAGCCACACGATCGCGGCGTCGTACTCCGGTACGGCGAATGTCGCGGGGAGCGACTCGGCCGATCTGACGCAGGTCGTCCGGCTGGTCGCCGACGCGGGCGGCCCGTACGCCATCGCCGAGGGGCAGGGCGTGACCCTCGACGGGTCGAAGTCCTCGCCCGGGGCAGCGTATGAGTGGGACCTGAACGGCGACGGTGTGTTCGGGGACGCGAGCGGACCGTCGCCGGTGCTGACCTGGAGCCAACTGGAGTCGTTCGGGATCGACGACGGACAGTCGACGCCGACGACGTACCCGATCAAGCTGGAGGTCATCTCCGGCACGGTGACCGCGACCGCGAACGCGTCGATCGTGGTGAGCAACACCGCGCCGATCGCGGTGATCACCGGCTCGCTGAAGGCCACCGTCGGCCAACCGTTCACCGTCAAGGTCGGCGCCGACGACCCGTCCTCGGCGGACATGGCGGCCCAGTTCAGCTACACGATCGACTGGGGCGACGGCTCGCCGGTGGAGACCGTGCCCGGCCCGGCCGACCCGCTAGTCACCCATACCTACACCGGGCAGGGCAACTTCGACGCCGCCTTCACTGCCACCGACAAGGACGGCGGCCAAGGCGACCGGACCGCGGTCGTGGTGCTGGCCGAGCCCGCGACCACGCCGACCCCCACGCCGAGCAGCTCGAGCTCGTCGCCGACCAGTTCGCCGACCCGATCCACGACGGCGACCACCGGACCGACCTCGACCAGCACGTCAACCGGAGGATCCGGCAATCTGGCCAACACTGGCGCCTCGATCGGCCCCGGCGCGATCGTGGCCGGCGCTGCTCTGCTGATCGGTGGTACGGCGCTGCTCGTCCTGGCCCGACGCCGGACGGTGCACGGCTCCCACGAGTGAACGGTCGGAGGCGACAGCCGACGGGGGCTCGTCGGTCAGCGGCGGAGTGAGGGGTTGCCCTTCTCCAGGTGACTGAGCTTGGTGTTGTCGGCCTGCATCAGGAACTGCAGTTGCTCGGCGTCGAGGGCGTGGGCGAAGTTGTCGCCGGTCGCCTTCGGCAACATGTGGTCCAGCCCCAGACTCACTTCCTGGGAGTGGACGCCGGCGACGTCGAGATAGGCAGCACCGGAGCCGTCGATGGTGAAGCCGTGGTCGACGAAGAACTGTCTGGCCGCCGCGTGCTCGTCCTTGCCGAGCAGCCGCCAGAACCGCCCTCGGGCGGAGTCGTAGAACTTGAGATAGTTCTCGGCGGTGAGCTCGGCCCCGCCCCGGGCGGCCTCTGCAGCGATGCGCCAGCACTCGGCGACCGCGGAGTTCTCACTCATCCGGACCCCGATGATCTCCATCGCCTTGACCGCCCGGTCGAGCGGGATGACGGCCCCGGCGGCGGGCTTGTAGACATAGTCGGCCGGCAGCCTGCCGTCCGCCTTCATCTCCGCGACGTTCTTGTTCACCATCTCCAGCTGGTCGGGGCTGAGTGCCTTGTCGGCGATGTCGGCGCGGGCCTCCGGCAGCCTCTTGAGGTTGGTGAACTTGGCCTCGCCGCGGGTCGCCGTGCCGGGCAGCGCCGCGGCCCAGAGCTCGACCTCGAGCTCGGTGATGTTCTGCAACGACAGGTCGGCTGCCCCTGCGTCGCGGGCGGCGTACACCGGGTCGGTCCGGGCCAGCGCCGCGTCCTTCTCCAGCCGTCCCTTCACGTCGGGATGACGTTCGAGGGTGTTCTCCCAGAACGCGCCGATCAGCGGGCACGGATCGGGGCTGCACCGCTCGATCCCACGGCGGGTGGCCGCGACCTCGTGCCCGGCGCCGACGTCGACCCGCGCCGCCTTGGCCTCCGCCGCTGCCACCGTCGCCTCCTTGCCCAGCGCAGCTCCTAGTTTGGTCTCGGCGTTCCGGGCCTTCGCGACCGCGTCGAGGCCACCCTTGGCGGCGGAGTACGCGTCGACGAACGCCATCACGGTGTCCAGAGCGGCCGTCAACAGCTGGTCGCTCGCCCGGTCGCGGGTCAGCAGCTCGGTCTCCGAGCTGAGATGGGTCTCCGACGCCGCCTTGAGGGTGAAGTACTTGTCCCAGCTTTCGGCGGCCTGCGCAATGCTGCCCGCGGCGGCGGCAGCGAAGAAGAACGTCGCCAGCCCACCGGAGGCGATCTCCGCCACCACGATCAGCGCCATCCCCATCGCCGGCAGGGCCATCGTGTTCCAGAACTCGACGTTGTCGTGTTCCTTCACCGCGCGCTGCGCGACCAGTCGGCGGAACGGCTGCTGCCAGGTCGGATCGGACAAGAAAAGTTGCTCGTGGATCGGCTGCAGCTCGAGCGCGAACTCCTTCTTTCCGTCGGTGAGCAACGGATAGGTCTTGTCGATGTTGGCCTTGGTGGTCGTCAGTGCCTGCTTGACGATCTGCATCGAGGTCAATTGGTTCGCCGGGAGCTCGGAGGAGACTCCGAGCTTGGCGACATCATTCAGTTCGGAGTCCTCGCGCAGCGCGACCAGTGCCGGATAGAGCTTGGTGTGATGCTGGATCACTGCGTTCGCGCGCTCATAGTTCTTGTGTGTGTCGTCCCAGGACGGCAGAACGGCGCCGTCGGCGGCGGGCACCGGTGCATGCCCCGGCAGCGGGGGCGGCATCCCGGGGTTGAACATCGCCGCACATCGTTCGGTCCGCTGGTCGGTCGGTGTGCCGGTGGTGTGGTTGTAGCCGACCAGCATCGTGTCCATCGTCTTGACGGCCTGGCGGGCGTTCTTCACCTCACCGGCGGCGACCATCAAGCGCTCGCGCTCTCGGCCCTGCTGCTCGGTCGGGGCCGCGCTACCGTCGTCCAGTCCGTACCGTGCCTGCTCGGCTGCGACCGTCTTGGTGTTCGAATCAAGATAGCCGCGGGCGCGGGCGGCGACCGCCTGTTTGAAGTCGTTCTTCACCGGTGCCAGGTCCGGTAGGTCCCAGATGGTCGTCACGTCGCGGGCGAGGCACATGTTCCAGACGTAGGTGTACTTCGAGGCCAGCTCGAGGACATCCTTGCCGCGGCTCTTCCAGATCTGGTAGATCGCGTTCTCGTCCCGCGGGCCGACCCACCCCTGGTTGAGCAGGATCATGATCAGGTCGATGGCCTGGCTGTCGTCGGCGAGGGTGTACGCGCCGTCGTCGATGGACTTGACCTTGCCGATGTCCTTGTCACGAAGCGCCTCGGTGATCAGCTTCTTCTGCTCCGCGATGTCGTAGCTGCCTGGCACGCGCTGGACGACCGCCTCGTCAGCCGGGGCCGACGGCCGTCCGTGGGCCTGCGGTAGCGAACGCTGAACCGTGGAATCGGCGTCGTCCTTTCCGTCCTGGCAAGGACAGCCCTCGTGCACCTCGCCTCCGCAGCGCTGGACGATCAGCCGGCTGACTGCTGCATTGCCGGCAGTACGCTGCAGCGTCAGCCATGACGCGTGCTGATCGGCAGCCGGGCGCGGACCGGGGCGAGGCCGATCCGCGACGCGGCGCAAGTCGGAGGCGCTGACGTACATCTCGAGGTCTCTCGCGCCGCGTCCACCCAATCTGGCAGTCCCGGCGGATGCCCGCCAGGACCGCTCGGGCTGCCGAAAGGGCATCATCTGTTGCCCGTTCGGCCCGCGGCCAACCGGGTCGGAAGGCGTTCAACCGCCTCCGCCGAGGCGGCTAGGGTTGCCGACATGAGCTCACGCGTGCTGACCGCGGTGGCCTGGCCGTATGCCAACGGCCCGCGCCATATCGGTCATGTCTCCGGTTTCGGGGTCCCGTCCGACGTCTTCTCGCGCTACATGCGGATGAGCGGGAACGACGTGCTGATGGTCTCCGGCACCGACGAGCACGGCACGCCGATCTCGGTGCAGGCCGAGAAGGAGGGGCTGACCACCCGCGAGTTGGCCGACAAGTACAACCGCGTCATCGTCGAAGACCTGCAGGGTCTCGGGCTGTCGTACGACCTGTTCACCCGGACCACCACCCGCAACCACTACCGGGTCGTCCAGCAGGTGTTCCTCGGCCTCTACGAGAATGGGTACGTCGTCCCGAGGACCGCGATGGGCGCGATCAGCCCGTCCACCGGACGGACGCTGCCGGACCGCTATATCGAGGGCACCTGCCCGATCTGCGGCTACGACGGCGCCCGCGGCGACCAGTGCGACAACTGCGGCAACCAGCTCGACCCGGTCGACCTGATCAACCCGCGGTCCCGGGTGAACGGCGAGACACCGGTCTTCGTGGAGACCGAGCACTTCTTCCTCGACCTGCCGGCGCTGGCCGGCTCGCTCGGCAAGTGGCTGGCGGCGCGGACCGACTGGCGGCCGAACGTGCTGAAGTTCTCCCAGAACCTGCTGGAGGACCTCCGCCCGCGGGCGATCACCCGCGATCTGGACTGGGGCGTACCGATCCCGCTGGACGGCTGGCGCGACCAGCCGATGAAGCGGTTGTACGTCTGGTTCGACGCCGTGATCGGCTATCTCTCGGCGTCGGTGGAGTGGGCGGCCCGCACCGGCGACCCGGAAGCCTGGCGGGAGTGGTGGATCAACCCCGACGCCCGGGGCTACTACTTCATGGGCAAGGACAACATCGTCTTCCACTCGGTGATCTGGCCCGGCATGCTGCTCGGCCACGACGGCGAGGGCGATCACGGTGGGAAGACCGGCCCGATGGGGGACCTTCGGCTGCCGGACGAGATCGTCTCCAGCGAGTACCTGACGATGAGCGGGTCGAAGTTCTCCACCAGCCGCGGCAAGGTGATCTACGTCGGGGACTTCCTCCGCGAGTTCGGGCCGGACGCGCTGCGTTACTACATCGCCGTCGCCGGGCCCGAGACGACCGACACCGACTTCACCTGGGAGGAGTTCGTCCGCCGGACCAACTTCGAGCTGGCGAACGAATGGGGCAACCTGGTCAACCGGTCGATCTCGATGGCTCACAAGAACAACGGCGCGATCCCGGCGCCCACCGACCTGCGCGACATCGACCACGAGCTGCTGCGCACCGCCGCGGCGTCGTTCGACACCGTTGGCGCGCTGCTCGGCCAGAGCAAGTTCAAGCAGGCGATCACCGAGGCGATGCGGCTCGCCGGCGCGGCCAACAAGTACATCTCCGACACCGAGCCGTGGAAGCTGAAGGACGATCCGGCCCGGCGCGACACCGTCCTGCACACTGCGCTGCAGGTCGTTTCGGACACCAACACGCTGCTCACCCCGTTCCTGCCGCACGCCGCCCAGAAGGTGCACGAGGCGCTCGGGGGCAGCGGCGTCTGGGCCGCGCAGCCGGAGATCCGGACCGTCGAGGAGGAGGGCGGCCCGGACTATCCGGTGCTGATGGGGGACTACGCGGGTGAGCAGGCCCGCTGGGCGAGCCACCCGATCGAGGTGGGGTGCCCGCTGGTCAAGCCCACCCCGCTGTTCGCCAAGCTCGATGAGAAGCTTGGCCAGACCGGCCCCGACTGGTCGCGCATTAATTGAGCCCGTTCGCGCGAGGGCGCGCATTCACCGGCTTCAGGGCAGGTAGTAGGTCGGGTTCGGCAGCTTCACGGTGTGATCGGCGTAGCCGCCGATCAGGTCGGAGTACTGGTCGCCGTAGTTCGCCACGATCGTGTAGCCCAGGTCGTGCTCGATGTGCTTACGGGTCTCGGACTTGTATTCGATCGTGGTGCACTTCACTGCGACGCAGGAGATGTAGCCCGGCTGCTGGCTGGTGCCGATGCCGGTCCACTTGGTGAAGAACCGGTCCGCGACGAACGCCTTCGGGTTGTAGCCGACCTTCGCCAGGTTCGCGATGGTCGCCGCCTTCTGGTTGTCGTTCCGGCCCGTCAGTCCGAAGATCGTGAAGCCCATCGCGTACGCCGCGTTCACGTAGTTCACCATCGCCGGCGTGGCCGGAAACTTCTTCGCCTGGACCCAGACGTCCTGCTCGGCCGGATCGAAGACGAAGTGCATGTCGCCGACCTCCATGTCGTAGGTCATCAGCGTCGTGTCGTCGGTGTCGAAGACCAGCGCCGGCTTCTCGCCGCGCCGGATCGCCTGGTCATAGCGCTTCCGCAGATCCGCCCGCTGCGCCTTGGTGATCTTCGACAGCTCCTTGATGTACGGCGAGGAGGTCTTGTCCGCCGTCCCGGTGCCGGGATCGCCGTAATAGGTCGCGATCGTCTTCTTCACCGAGTCGATGTTCGGGATGCCCTCACCGCTCTGGGTGAGCCCACTCGATCCGTCCGGCGCCATCGTGAAGTGGGTCCGGGGCGCCAGCTTCGGCTGGCTCTTGCCGGGCAGGTTCGGGCTGGGCAGGTAGTACGTCGGGTTCGGCAGCTTCACGACCCGCTTGGCATGGCCGCCCATCAGATCCGACCACTGGTCGCCGTAGTTCGCGACGATGGTGTAGCCGAGCTTCTCGATGTGCTTCCGGGTGCCCGCCTTGTATTCCACGGTCGTGCAGGTCGAGAGGCAGCTCAGGTAGGACGGCGGCTGAGCCGGCGCCACCCACTTCGTGTAGAACCGCTGCGAGACGAACGCCGAGGGCGAGTAGCCGACCGTGGCCAGGTTGGCGATGGTCGCGGTCTTCTGGTTGTCGTTGCGGCCGGTCAGCCCGAAAACGCTGAAGCCCAGTTGCTGTGCCTTGTTCACCAGCGCGACCATGCCGGGGGTGGCCGGGAACTTCTTGTCCTGCACCCAGACGTCCTGGAGCTTCGGGTCGTACACGAAGTGCATCGCGCCGACCTCCATGTCGTAGGTCCACAGCGTGGTGTCGTCGGTGTCGAACACCAGGGCCGGCTTCTGGTGCTGACGCCTGGCGGCTCGATACTCCGCCGGGAGCTTGCGCAGCTCGCGAGCGGTGATCGCGTCGAGCTCCGCGATGTAGGGCGAGTTGTCCTTGTTGGCGATGCCGGTGCCGGGATCGCCGTAGTAGGTGGCGATCGTCTTCTTCACCGAGTCGATGTTCGGGATGCCGTCGCCGCCCACGGTCGTGCCGCTGGACCCGTCCGGCCTCATGGTGAAGTGCGTGCGTGGGGTCAGCCGATGGGTCGAAGTCCCGATCGACGCCGACGACCTGGCCGCCACCGCGATCGGGGCGGTGGCCCCGGCCGGTGGCTGGAGCAGCGCCCAGCCCACCGCCACGGCGAGCACTCCGGTGACCAGTCTGCGGATCCGCACGTCGCAACTCCTTCGCTCCGCCCGACCCCGAGTCGGGCGATCCGGCGACGCTAACACCGTGCTCCGACAAAGCTCCGGCGCGGGGCCGAGAATTCTGAGGTGAGCACCGACTCGATCGTGCCCGGCCGACGCACCGAGCTCCGGACCTGGCTCCGTCGGCAGTGGCCGGTGCCATTCGGGCCGTGGTGGACCGGCCGGGACGTCGGCGTGGTCTACGCGCTGCTGGTCCTCGTCGCGAGCCTCGTGATTCAGCTCGCACCGCAGACCAAGGTGCTCGTCGAGCACACCAGCACGAACCTGGCGAACATGTCGTCGCACCCGTTCCAGGTGCTCGTGCTGAGCGCCTTCGTCATCGCCCCGCTCGGTGGCCTGGTGCTGCTGATCCCGGTCGTCGTGCTCTACGGTGAGCTGCAGCGCTGGGTCGGCCGGTTGTCCACCGTGCTGGTCGTCGTGTTCGGCCATGTGGGAGCGACGCTGGTCGTGATGACGATGGAGATCACGGCGATCCGCAGCCGGCTGGTCGGTCTCGATATCGCGGTCAGACCAGACGTCGGGGTGAGCTACGGCATGTTCGCCGTGGGCGGCGCGCTACTCGCCCGGGTCCCGACCCACTGGCGCTGGCCGTACCTGCTGGCCTGTCTGGTCCTGCTGGCACTCCTGCTGATCACCCATCTGAACTTCACCAACCTCGGCCACGCGACCGCCTGGCTGATCGGGATCTCGATCAGCTGGCTGCTGCGGGTCAAGCCTGCCGAGTGAGCCGGTACGGCTGTCCGGGGGCCAGGACCTGGACGCGGCCCGGGTTGTCGACCAACGCGGACAGGGTGGCGGGATCGCCGTTGAACGGCGCGAAGTCGGGGGCGTCGACCGAGCCCCAATGGTGCAGCAGCAGCGGTGTGTCGGGATAGGCGTTGGCCATCTCGACGGCGCCGGCCAGGCCGAAGTGCCATTCGCTGTCGGAGAAGTCGAACAGCATCGCATCCGGGGCCGGCATGGCCAGGTGGTGCTCGCGGATCAGCCGGGAGTCGCCCGGTGCCCAGATCGTGCCGTCCGGGGTGTCCAGCCAGAACCCGCACGCGTCCTCGGGTTGGTGGATCCGGTCGCTGGCGCCCGGGACGTCGTTCTGCCAGGCATGATCGGCCGGTGTCACGGTGACCCGGATCGGGCCGACGCCGAACTCGTCGCCGATATCGTGGCCGTGGGCGGGCAGATCCCGCTCGTCCATCAGCGACGCGACATAGCGCGTCGAGCGATACGCGTCGGTGACGCCGGCGAGATCCGTACAGGTGGGAACGCTGTAGTGGTCGTTGTCGCTGTGGGTGACGAGCACGGCATTCAGATGCGGTACGTCAGCCGCGGCGATCGGCATCTCGATCATGATCGGCATGTCGAACCCGCGGAGCAGTGGGTCGATCATCAAAGTCGTACCACGACTATTGATCAAGAAACCGGCCATCCCCAGCCAGCGCAGCACGGTGTCGTCCGTCGGCTCGAATGCCTCCGCGCCGAATGCCTGCGTATCGGGTGCCTTGGCCTGCGGTCGCTCGGCCACTTCGCTGTCGTGCTGCATCTCGGTCACCGTAACACCGCGTCGCCCGGTCAGCCTCCGAGCCGGTTCCAGGCGCTCGACAGGCGAGCGTGATCTGCTACTATTGCATAGCAAGACTAACTAACTGCCAGCGAGAAAGACCAGCCAGGAAAAGATCTGTGATGCGTTCCGGAAGTTCTGAAAAAGTCTCGATCCTCCACCAGCCCCGCGCTGTCTGGGCCGTCGCGTTCGCCTGCGTGATCGCCTTCATGGGGATCGGGCTGGTCGACCCGATCCTGCCCGCGATCAGCGCCGACCTCGGGGCGACGCAGGCGCAGACCATGCTGCTGTTCACCAGCTACCTCCTGGTCACCGGACTGGCGATGTTCTTCACCAGCTTCGTCTCCAGCCGGATCGGGGCCAAGAAGACCCTGCTGGCCGGGCTTGCGCTGATCGTCGTGTTCGCCGCCCTCGCCGGGGCCTCGAACAGCGTCGGGATGATCATCGGCTTCCGGGCCGGCTGGGGTCTCGGCAACGCGCTGTTCATCTCCACCGCGCTGGCGACCATCGTCGGCGCGGCCGCGGGTGGCGCCGACAGCGCGATCATCCTGTACGAGGCCGCGCTCGGCCTCGGCATCGCGATCGGCCCGCTGCTCGGCGGCGCGCTCGGCGCGATCTCCTGGCGCGGCCCGTTCTTCGGTACGGCCGTGCTGATGGCAATCGCGCTGGTCGCTCTGCTCGTGCTGTTGGGCACGTCGTTCGATCAGGAAGGGGCCGCCGAGAAGCCCGCTCCGGTCAAGCTCACCGCAACATTCAGCGCACTGCGGCATCCGGCGCTGCTGACCCTCGGGCTGGCCGCGCTGTTCTACAACTTCGGGTTCTTCAGCCTGCTGGCGTGGAGCCCGTTCCCGCTCGAGGACGCGGCACACGCGGCCGGTTTCGCGACCTTCGGCGCCCACCAGCTCGGACTCGTCTTCTGCGCCTGGGGGATCGCGCTCGCTGTCACCTCCGTGTTCGTCGCGCCCGTGTTGACCCACCGGTTCGGCCGCCGCCGGACGCTCTACGCCATGCTCACCCTGCTCGCGGTGCTGATGGCCGTGCTCGCGACCAACGTCGACAACCTCTGGGTGCTGATCGTCGGCATCGTCGTCGGCGGCCTGTTCCTCGGCGTGATGAACACCACGCTCACCGAGTCGGTGATGGAGGCGACCGATCTGCCGCGCACGGTCGCGTCCTCGACGTATTCCGGTGTGCGATTCGTCGGCGGCTCGATCGCCCCGGCTCTGGCCGGGATCATCGCCACCGCATTCGGCGCCGGTGCGCCGTACTGGATCGGTTGTGCCGGTCTGCTGGTCGCCGTCGGCATCCTATTCGCAGGCCGTCATCACCTGGCCCCGATCGACGCTCACCTGGACGAAGAGAGCTACGACGAGGCGCTCGCGCTGACGGCCTCCGACAGCTGACCCAACTGCTAGAGCGGCGAACCTGCCTCGGGCAGATCCGCGCCGCCACCTGACGGTTCGATGTCCGCTTCGGCGATCCGGCGCAACGCGTCAGGCACCGGTCGACCCGTCTCCGCCCGGCGCTGGACCACGGCCTTCGCCGCGTCGACCTGGGCCGGTGTCACCAGCACGGTCTTGACCACGGTCGACCTCCTCGGTCTGCTGCTCCGGCACAGCTTCTGAGTCCAATGGTACGTCCGGTGCGCCACGACCCTCAACCGGAATCTGGACGACACGGACCTCCGAACCGTCGTCCAGAGCCTGCTCGATCGCCCGCATCGGTGCCGAGCTGGCGGTCGCCAGCGCCGCCTCCACCAGCAGCTTGGTGTCCTCGTCCAGCAGTTTGCCCTCGAGTAGGCCGGTCAGCGCGTCCACCCCGACCTGCGCCCGAGCCGGATCGCCGGACACCGCCAGCTCCGCCGCCCACTGGTAGATCTCGACGGCCCGGTCCCGGCGGTCCCGTCGTTCGGCGTCCTCGGCGTCTTGCTCCGCGCGCGTCTCGGCCGTCTCGAACTCGATCATCCGGTCGATCCGCAGCTGCTGCTGGTTGCGCCAGGTGATCACGTTGCTGACGATGCTGCCTACCAACGCGATCAGCGCGACGATGACCGCACCCAGTTCCGCCCCACCCATAGCTGAGGATCGTACGGGTCGGCCCAGACAGTTCAATTCAGACAGTTCAGGCCGTACCGACCGCGCACCAGGCGACAGCGTCGAGGGTGAAGGGGCCGTCCGGCGAGCCGAGCAGTCGACTTCCTTCCGCGCGCACTTCGCGCCTGGTCCTCCGCGCTCAGCGCCCGGCAGGTGGCGCCGACCGGCCCGGCGCCCCCGGTGTAGGAGGACCACCAGTCGTCCAGGTCGGCGTACGTGGCGGTCGCAATCAGCTCCGACGAGACGATGTTCGTCGCTCCGGCTCCCTCGAGCAGCCCGGCCAGATCGCCCTCGCGTCGGCCCATCCGGCCGGCCTCGCCGCGGCTTCCCGGCTGGATGGTCCGCAGCGCGCGCCAGAACACGTCGAGCAGCCGCATCCGGTCGAGGTCCCAGAAGCAAAGGGCGATCCGGCCGCCCGGGCGGGTTACCCGGCGCATCTCGGCCACGCCGGCGGCCGGGTCGGACATGAAACCGACAACCAGGCTCGCCAGACTGACGTCGAAGGTGTGATCCGGCCAGGCGATCGACTCGGCCGTTCCTTGCCGGACGTCGACGCCGGGATGCCGCGCCCGGCAGGCCTCGACGAAGGTGGCCGACGGGTCGACGGCCGTCACCCGGTCCGCCCCGAGCCGGGCCACCAGCTCGGTGGTCAGTCCGCCCGGACCGCACCCGACGTCCAGCGCGCGCTGCCCAGGACCTACGTCGGCGGCGTCGGCGAACGCCACCGCCAGCGTCGGCGCATACCGACCCATCAGCCGGTCGTACGAGTCGGCGGCAACGGCGAAGAATTGCGGCTCGGTCATCGTGAATCCCCGTTCGGTCGTGACTCAGGCGCCGACCGTCGCCCGGGACGGGTCGGCAGGGTAGACGCCCATGATCTTCACATCGGTGGTGAAGAAGGCCAGCTCCTCCAGCGCGCGCGCCAGCCCGATGTCGTCGGGGTGCCCGTCGACCTCGGCGAGGAACTGGGTGGCGGTGAACTCGCCGCCGACCATGTACGACTCCAGTTTCGTCATGTTGATCCCGTTCGTCGCGAACCCGCCGAGCGCCTTGTAGAGCGCCGCCGGCAGGTTGCGCACGTTGAACACGAAGCTGGTCACCACCGGTCCGTTGCCGCTCGGCGCCTGGACCGCCTCGGGCGACAGCACCACGAACCGGGTGGTGTTGTGGTCCTCGTCCTCGACGTCGCGGGCCAGCAGCTCCAAGCCGTAGATCTGCTCGGCCAGCGGCGGCGCGATCGCCGCCTGGGTGACGTCGTTCCACTCCGCGATCTCGCGGGCCGCACCCGCGGTATCGCCGGCGATCACCGGCGTCCAGCCATGCGCGGAGATGATCTTGCGGCACTGGCCGAGCGCGTGGATATGACTGTGCACGGTCTTGATGCTGTCCAGCGTGGTGCCTGGCACACCCATCAGGTGGAACCGGATCCGCAGGAAGTGCTCGGCGATGATGTGCAGCTTCGAGGTCGGCAGGAAGTGATGGATGTCGGCCACCCGGCCGGCCAATGAGTTGTCGATCGGGATCATCGCCAGGTCTGCCTCGCCCGCGTCCACGGCGGCGAACACGTCCTCGAACGACGCGCAGGGGATAGCCTCCGCATCCGGGTATTGCTCGCGGCAGACGATGTGGGAGTTGGCGCCGGGCTCGCCCTGGTAGGCGATCCGGCGATGCTCGGGCTGCGTGCTACTCACAGCGTCCTAGTGTGCATCCTCGAGTCGACGACCCGGAGCGCTTCCCGCAGGCTGACCGGGCGACAGCCCGCCGCGATGGCCCGGGCGCGGACCGCCGGCTCGGCTCGCCAGAGGGCGATGCCCCGCCGGATCAGGACCGGCACGGGCTTGCGGTGCTCGCGGATGTCACGGGCGAAGCGGAGCAGCAGGGTGAGGGTGCGCGGCCGGTCCAGGTAGAGGGCATCGCCGAGCAGGCCGTCGTCTCGGCAGCGGCCCACCAGCTCTGGCGCGAACAGTCCCTCGGCGACGAAGCACGGCGCGCCGGCCAGGTTCAGTGGGCGACTGCCGGTGCGTCGACTGGCGGAGATGTCGTAGGTCGGCACATTCGTCGAGCCGCTCGCGCAGAGGTCGGTGATCGCGGCCAACGCCGCGTCGGCGTCCCAGGTCGCGGGGTCGTCCCAGTCGACGATGCCGAGCGCTCGTGGCAGATCGGGATGGTCGGCGTCGTGGTAGAACTCGTCCAGCGCGAGCTGCGGGCAGACCGACAACCGGGCTACCCGGGACTTGCCGCTGCCGGACGGACCGGCCAGCAGCACGACGTGCGCGTGCACCGTCAGTACGACGACCCGCCGGCCAGCGACAGCGCGCCGGTCGGGTGCCAGACCGTCTTGATCTCCAGGAACGCGCGCAGCCGGGCCGTGCCCGGCGCGGCGGTGAAGTCCGGTGTGCCCTTCGGTGCGTAGACCCGCTTGACGGTTCCGGCGGCAGCCCGCTCGAGCTCGGTCCGCAGCTCCGGCTCGGCGCCCGTCAGGTCCAGAGCGTTCACGTCGCCGTGGGCGGCCAGGTGCGCCGCGATCTCTTCGGCGGACCCGGTGAGCAGGTTCACCACCCCGCCCGGTACGTCGGACGTGGCCAGCACCTCGCCGAACGTGATCGCCACGCAGGCGTCCGGTTCAGCGGCGATCACCACACAGGCGTTGCCGCCGGCGATGATCGGCGCGATCACGCCGACCAGGCCGAGCAGCGGGGCACCGGCCGGCGCGACGACGGCGACCACGCCGGTCGGATCCGGCGCACTGTAGGAGAAGTACGGCCCCGAGACCGGATTTGCGCCACCGAACACCGCCGCCAGCTTGTCCGTCCAGCCGGCGTAGTGGACGATGCGATCGACGGCCAGGTCCACCTCGTCGTCCAGCGCACGCGTGGAGCCGCTGGTGCAGCAGATCGGCGAACTCGGCGCGCCGACCCTCGAGCATCTCCGCGATCCGGTAGATCACCTGCCCCCGGTTGTACGGCGTCGCCCTCGACCAGCTCCCGAACCCCTTCCGGGCGGCGACGACAGCGTCCCTGGCGTCCTTGCGCGAGGCCTGAGCGGCGTTCGCCAGGAAGCCTCCGTCGGCGTCTCGAACCTGGTACGTCCGGCCCGATTCCGAGCGTGGGAAGGCCCCACCGACGTACAGCTTGTACGTCTTCGGCACCGCCACGTGGGCCATCACTCCATCCACCGGCTCGTCGTCGGTGTCCAGATAGGCCGCCAGCCCGCTGGGACCGCCCTCCCGGCCGAAACCGGACTCGCGGTAGCCGCCGAAGCTCGCCGTCGGGTCGAACCGGTTGAACGTGTTCTCCCAGATCACCCCAGCGCGCAGCGCCGCGGCCGTACCCATCGCCCGCGATCCCTTCTCGGTCCAGACCCCGGCCGAGAGGCCGTACGCGGTGTTGTTCGCCTTGGCGACCGCCTCGTCCGGAGTCCGGAACGTCATCGTGGTCAGCACCGGCCCGAAGATCTCCTCCCGCGCCACCCGCATCGACTGCGTCGCCTTGGTGAAGATCGTCGGCGCGACGTAGAAGCCCCGATCCGGCAGCGGACACGACGATGTCCACGGCTCGGCGCCCTCCTCGACGCCGGCCTCGACCAGGCCGGTGATCTTCGCCAGCTGGGCGGCCGAGTTGATCGCCCCGACGTCGGTGTTCTTGTCCATCGGATCGCCGACCCGCAGCGTCTCGACGCGTGCCTCCAGACGGGCGACGAACTCCTCGGCGATCGACTCCTGGACGATCAGTCGCGAACCCGCGCAGCAGACCTGGCCCTGGTTGAAGAAGATCCCGGTCACGATGCCCTCGACGGCCTGGTCGATCGCGGCGTCCTCGAAGACGATGTTCGCGCCCTTGCCGCCGAGCTCCAGGGTGAGCTTGCGACCGGTGCCGGCCAGTGCAGCCTGGATCCCGCGCCCTACCGCCGTGGACCCGGTGAAGGCGACCTTGTCGATCCCGGGATGGGTGACCAGGTGCGAACCGATGTCGCCGGCGCCGGTGACGATGTTCACCACACCGGCCGGAAGTCCTGCGTCGGCGATGATCTCGGCCAGCACCAAGATCGACAACGGGGTGGTCTCGGCCGGCTTGATCACCACGGTGTTGCCGGCCGCGAGCGCCGGGGCGATCTTCCAGGACGCCATCAGCAGCGGGAAGTTCCACGGGATCACCTGTCCGGCGACGCCGAGCGACTGCGGTGCCGGACCGAGGCCGAGGTGCTGCAGCTTGTCCGCCCAGCCCGCGTAGTAGAAGAAGTGCTGCGCCGCGGTCGGCACATCGAAGTCCCGGGTTTCCTTGATCGGCTTGCCGTTGTCCAGGGTCTCCAGCACCGCGAGCTCGCGGGAGCGTTCGGCGATGCCCCGGGCGATCCGGAACAGATACTTCGCGCGCTCGGCGCCCGACAGCTTCGACCAGACGTTCTCGTACGCGTCCCGCGCGGTCGCGACCGCCGCATCGACGTCGGCCGTGCTGGAGGTGGAGACAGTGGCCAGAGCGTCGCCGGTCCCCGGGTTGATCGAGGTCAGATCGGGTCCGTTGCCGTCGACGAATTCCCCACCCACAAAGGGAAGATAGCGTTCCTTCAGCCGGGCGATGGCGCTCGACTCGGGTGCCGGCGCATACTCCCAGGCGAGGCTGGACGTGGTCAGTGTCATGATCATCCCTGGTCAGTCGAGCGTCACGTAGTCCGGGCCGGAGTAGTGCCCGTCGATCTGGGTCCGGCGCTGCATGATCAGGTCGTTCAGCACCGAGGACGCCCCGAACCGGAACCAGTACGGGTCCAGCCACTCGGGTCCGGCCACCTCGTGGACCGCCACCAGATAACGGATCGCGTCCTTGGTGGTCCGAATCCCACCGGCCGGCTTCACCGCCCGCTGCTGGCCCGTCTGGTCGCGCCAGTCCTTCACCGCCTGCAACATCACATGGGTGACCGGCAGGGTCGCGGCCGGGGACACCTTGCCGGTCGAGGTCTTGATGAAATCGCCGCCGGCCAGCAGGGCGAGCCAGGAGGCCCGGCGCACGTTGTCGTACGTCGCCAGCTCCCCGGTCTCCAAGATCACCTTCAGCCGGGCGCCTCCGCAAGCCGCCTTGACCGCCTGGATCTGGTCGAAGACCAGCCCGTAGCGGCCGGCCAGGAACGCGCCCCGGTCGATCACCATGTCCACCTCGTCGGCACCGGAGTCCACGGCCAGCGCGACATCGGCGAGCTTCACGTCCAGGCCGGTCCGGCCGGACGGGAACCCGGTGGCCACGACTGGCGACCTTCACCCCCGACCCGCGCAGCTCCTCGACCGCGACGCCGGCCAGGTCCGGATAGACGCAGACCGCGGCCGTACGCGGGGTGTCGGGCCGGTCCGGATCGGGCAGTATGGCCTTCCGGCAGAGGTTGCGGACCTTGCCAGGCGTGTCCGCGCCCTCCAGGGTGGTCAGGTCCACCATCGAGATGGCCAGGTCGATCGCGGCGAGCTTGGACGCCTTCTTGATCGACCGGGTGGCCAGTCCTGCAGCCCGCTGCTCGATACCGACCGGATCCACCCCCGGCAGTCCGAACAGGAACCTCCGCAGGCCCGCATCGTCGATGGTCGCATCCGCCAGGTGGGCCGGCAGACTCAGTTCGGCACCGGTGACCATGGTGGCGATCCTAGTCGGGCCGCCGCGGCTTCAGCGGCGGGCGGCCAGGCAGGAGTGGAGGGTGGAGCGCGTGGTGTGGCTGCCACCGTTCGGGACGGCCGCCTCCACTCCGTCGAGCAGACCGTCGGCATACCCGGTCTCGGCGTCCAGGGTGAGGCGGGTCGTGGTGCTGCCGCCGGTCAGTGCGCCCATCTCGTTGTAGACCCACGGAACGTCGGCGAGCAGCTGGACGATGGCCAGGTTGCCGGGCTCCAGCGGCGCCCGGCCGTCGTACGAGTTCTGCCGGACGGTGACCGGGCGGCCCTGGGCGGACGTACGCTCCCGGGCGATGATCTTCGCCGCTCGGTCGCTGGCCGCGGCGACCGCCGGCCGGTCGAAGACCGTACGTCGGCTGCCCGTCCCGCGATACATCGTCGGGTAGCGGCCGTTCGACCGGCACCCCGCGCTGGCTGTACGTCGCCTCGAAGCTGACGGTCCCTGACCGTGGTCGTCGTGCACGCTGATCGCCAGGTCGGCCTTCGCCCGGTTCGCGATCTCGGCCCGCTCGGTGAGGCTGACGCTGTCGCCCGCGCGCTGCTTGGTCAGGATCACGCGTGTAGCCGTCGGCCCGTAGTCCCTGCGCCACACAGGTGCTGATGTCGAACGCCTCGGTGATCTCGGGATAGTTCGGATAGTCGATGTCGGAAAGGCCGTTGACGGTCCGGCTCCGGATCGTCCGGCCGCTGTGGCCCGGGTCGATCACGATCACCCGCTTGCTGGTCGGCGCGGCGGACGGGGTCGGCTTCGGATGCGGGCTGGGGGTCGCGCTCGGCGTCGGCGTTCGGTGGGGCGAAGCGCTGGGCGTCGGCGTGCGGAGTGCCGACTCCGCGGTCGGGCTGGGCGTGTCGGCGACGGAGGCAGGTGTCGCGCTCGCGGACGCGCTCGGCGTCGGGGTGGCCGACGGCTGCGTACCGCAACCGGCAATGACGACCAGCGCCATTGCTGCCACCGGCCACCGTTTCACCCGGCCACCGTATGTCAGCGGTGGCCCCGATCAGTTGAACGCGGACTCGCCGGTCAGCGCCTGGCCGATCACCAGCTGGTGCACCTCGGAAGTTCCCTCGTAGGTCAGCACCGACTCCAGGTTCGCGGCATGCCTCATCACCGGGTATTCCAGGGTGATCCCGTTCGCGCCGAGAATGGTCCGGCACTCCCGGGCGATCGCCAGCGCCTCGCGGACGTTGTTCAGCTTGCCGAGCGAGACCTGCCGCGGGTCGAGCTTGCCGGCGTCCTTGAGCCGGCCGAGGTGGACGGCCAGCAGGAAGCCCTTCTGCAGCTCGAGCGCCATGTCGGCGAGCTTGGCCTGGGTGAGCTGGAAGGAGGCCAGCGGACGGTCGAAGATCTCCCGGCTGGACGCGTAGTCGATCGCGGACGCCAGGCAGTCCCGGGCCGCCCCGAGCGCACCCCAGACGATGCCGAATCGCGCCTCACTCAGGCAGGACAGCGGACCGCGCAGCGTCTTCACCTCGGGCAGCACGGCGTCGGCCGGCAGGCGTACGTCCTCCAAGACCAGCTCGGACGTGATCGAGGCCCGCAGCGACAGCTTCTTGCCGATCTTCGGGGCCGAGAAGCCCGCGGTGTCGGTCGGCACGACGAAGCCGCGGATGCCGTCCTCGGCCCCACCGTCCTCGACCCGCGCCCAGACGACGGCGACGTCGGCCACCGAGCCGTTGGTGATCCACATCTTGGTGCCGTTCAGCACCCATTCGTCGCCGTCCCGCTTGGCGCGGGTCCGCATCCCGGCCGGGTTGGAGCCGAAGTCGGGCTCGGTCAGCCCGAAGCAGCCGATCGCCTCGCCCTGGGCCAGCCGCGGCAGCCAGGTCTGTTTCTGTTCCTCGCTGCCGAACTTCCAGATCGCGAACATGGCCAGCGATCCCTGCACCGACACCATGCTGCGGACCCCGGAGTCGCCGGCCTCCAGCTCCAGGCAGGCGAGGCCGTACGAGACCGCGTTCGTGCCCGCGCAGCCGTACCCCGTCAGGTGCATGCCGAGCAGGCCGAGCGCGCCGGCCTCCTTCATCAGCGCCAGGTCGACGGTGCCCTGCTCGAACCAGTCGGCGACGTACGGCCGGACCCGCTCGTCCACGAACTCGCGGACCGCGGCGGCGATGTCGCGTTCGTCGTCGTCGAACAGGTGGTCGACCTTCAGCAGGTCCAGCGGTTGCATCGTGGTCATCTCAGGTCCTTTCCAGCAGGCCGACGGCGGCCTTTTCGATTTCGGCCTCACTCAACAGCACGTGGCTCGCGGCCCTCCCCAAGGGTACGAAGCTGTCCGCACTCGCCACCCGGGCGATCGGTGCGCCGAAGCCGTTCTCGACCAGCGCGGTGATCACACCCTCACCGACCCCGCCGCTGTGCCGGGTCTCGTCCACGACGAGCACGCGCCCCGTCCGGCGCGCCGCGTCCAGGATGTCCTGCTCGGGCAGCGGAGACAACCATCGACAGTCCAGCACGTCGGCGCGGATTCCCTGCCGGGAGAGGCGTTCCGCCACCCGGAGGCTCATCGGCACGCCATTGCCGAAGGTGATCATGGTCAGCCGGGCGAGCCCCGCTCGGGAGGACGGATCCGCGTCATCGGCCGGATAGTGCCGGGCGCGCCCGATCGACGCGTCTCCCGCGGGATCGACGGCGAGCCAGCCGTTGTCGCCGGGCACGTGGAGATCCCGGGTGTGATAGAGCGCGATCGGTTCGAGGAACACCGACACCGTTCCGTCGGTCGCGGCCGCCGCGACACAGGCTCGCAACATCGCCGCGGCGTCGTCGCCGCGAGATGGGCAGGCGATCACCAGACCGGGGATGTCGCGCAGCGCGGCCAGACCGTTGTCGTTGTGGAAGTGGCCGCCGAATCCTTTCTGGTACGCGAGTCCGGCGATCCGGACGACCATCGGGTTCGCATAGGCGCCGTTGGAGAAGAAGCGCAGCGACGCAGCCTCACCGCGGAGTTGATCTTCGGCGTTGTGTAGATAGGCGAGGTACTGGATCTCCGGGATCGGGATCAGGCCGGCCAGACCCGCGCCGAGTCCGAGCCCGAGGATCGACTGCTCGTCGAGGATCGTGTCGAACACCCGGGCCGACCCGAAGCGGCGTTGCAGGCCGCGAGTGACCCCGTACACGCCGCCCTTGGCTCCGACGTCCTCGCCGAACACGAGCACGCGCCGGTCCGCGTCCAGCAGCTCGGCCAGGGTGGCGTTGATGGACTCCGCCAGGGTGCGCTGCTGAACTCCGGATCCTTGATGACAACTCGGATTCTCTGCACGGGATCCGAGCCGTCCTGAACGATCCGAGGATGGCTTGGGGGGTGTCTGGGTGGAGGTGCGGGGGCGAAGGGAGCCATCACCTCGGCGGCGGACTCGAGCCGCCGGCCGCCGGCCAGCGAGGCGGCCTCGGCCCGCACCTCGGCGCCGATCGCGTCGTAGCGCGCGAGCACGTCGGCGGCCGATACGCCGCGGGTCACCAGCTCCCGAGCCGTGGCCAGCAAGGGATCGCGGGCGAGATCGGCCTCGATCGCCGTCGGCGTCCGGTAGCTGATCTCGGCGTCCGAGCCGGCGTGCCCGCCGTACCGGACCGTCCGCAGATGCAGGAAGACCGGCTCCCGGTCGGTCCGCACGTGGGTGACCGCGTCCGCGATCGCCGCCCGCGCGGAGGCTGGTTCCAACCCGTCAGCCGGGTCGTAGCGCAGACCCGGACGGTGGCCGTACGCCCGCTCGATCCAGCCGGTCGGCGTCGGCACCGAGATGCCCAGCCCGTTGTCCTCGCAGACGAACAGGATCGGGACAGGCAGGCCGCGGAACGAGGCGTTCAGGGCGGTGTTGATCGCGCCGACCGCGGTCGAGTGGTTCGCGGAGGCGTCGCCGAACGAGCACACCACCACGGCGTCGGTGGGATAGCCCGGATCGACCCCCACCCGGCGGGCCCGGTGCAGCGCCATCGCCAGCCCGACCGCCCGCGGCAGGTGCGAGGCGATCGTGGACGTCTGCGGGATGACGTTCAGCTCCCGGTGCCCGAACACCTTGTGCCGCCCGCCCGCGATCGGCTCGTCGGCCAGTCCCATCAGTCCCTGCAACACATCCCGGACGCCGGTCGAACCCGGCAGCTGCGCCGCCCGGGCCAGATAGAACGCCCCCGACCGGTAGTGCAGCAGGGCCGGGTCGGTCAGTCGGAGTTCCGCCGCCACCAGTGCGTTGGACTCGTGCCCCGCCGAGCCGATCGTGTAGAACCCTTCGCCTCTGGCCTGCAGCTCCCGGGCCACCACGTCGAGCCACCGGCTCGCCACCTGTGCCTCGAACACCCCCCACCAGCCGCCCACGCCGCCGAGTTGTCAGCATGCAGAAGCGCGCTATCGCCGATCCTGAGCGCTGACAACTCGGAGATGGGACGGCGCAGGGCGGCGTCCAGGGCGTCGAGTGGTCCAGGGGGAGTGCGAGCCATGCGTCCTCAGAGACGGTACGTCGTGTCCGGGGTCAGCTCGACGGTGTCCATCTGGGCCTTCTGCAGCCGGCCGGAGTAGTCCCAGTTCACCGACTGCCAGCGGGTGAACTGGTCCAGCACCCAGATCCCGGACTGCCGCGAGCCGTTGCCGGACTTGCCGTTACCGCCGAACGGGAGGTGCGCCTCCGCTCCCGAGGTGGAGTTGTTGATCGACACCATGCCGGCACCGATCCGGTCCCGGAAGGTGAAGGCGTCCTTCGGGTCCGTGGTGTAGATCGAGCTGGACAGCCCGTAGCCCGGCGCGTTCGCCAGCTCGATGGCCTCGTCCAGACTCCGGTACGTCGTCACACCGACGATCGGCCCGAACGTCTCCTCCTCGAAGATCCGGTCACCGCGGCGCACCCCGTCCACCACCACCGGGTGGTAGAACAGCCCGCCGGCGAAGTCGCCGACGAACCCGTCCCGCGGATTCTCGGCCGTGATCCGTCCGCGCGCGCCCACGACGCGGTGGTGCGGCTCGATCCAGCCCAGATACTCCTCGTACCGCTCGGCGAACTTGGCATCCAGCATCGGCCCCATCAGCACGTCGGCGGTCGGATCGCCCACCCGGGCCGCCGCCACGGCGGCCGTGAACCGGGCCAGGAACTCGTCGTGCACGGACTCGTGGACGATGACGGTGCCCAGCGACGTACAGCGCTGGCCTGCCGTGCCGAAGCCGGAGAACAGGGCACCCTCGACGGCCAGGTCCAGGTCGGCGCTCGGGGTGACGACCAGCGGATTCTTTCCGCCCAGCTCCAGGCACGCGGTCTGCAGGTGCCGGCCCGTCAGCGCGCCGATCTCCCGGCCCACCGCGGACGAGCCGGTGAAGCCCACCTTGTCGATCAGCGCCTGCTCCAGCGAGCGCTCCAGGCCCGCGAAGGTGTCCGGCCCGTCGAGATGCACCAGGTTGAACACCCCGTCGGGCAGGCCGCCGCCGCGGACGAACAGCTCGAAGAACGCGTTCGACACCACGGGGGAGTAGTCGGCCGGCTTCCAGACGATCGTGTTGCCGGCCAGCAGGGCGGGCACGATGTACCACGACGGCACCGCGACCGGGAAGTTGCCGGCGGTGATCACCGCGACCGTGCCGACCGGCTTGCGGAACGTGAACAGCTGCTTGTCGGCCATCTCGCTCGGCACGGTCTGGCCATAGAGCCGGCGACCTTCGCCGAGGAAGAAGTCGCAGGTGTCGACGATCTCGCGGACCTCGCCGAGCGCCTCCGCGTACGGCTTGCCGATCTCCGCGGTGACCAGGCGGGCCAGTGCCTCGGCGTTGTCCTCGACGAGCCGGCCGATGTGGGCGATCGCCCGGCCGCGGACCGGGGCCGGCACAGCGGCCCAGGACGCCTGCGCCTTGCGGGCGGCCTCGGCGGCGCCGACGAAGGTGTCCGTGTCGCCGTACGAGACCTCGCCGACGATCTCGTCGAGCCTTGCCGGATTCCTGCTGGCGACGGTCCGAGTGCCGATCACCGGCGACCCGTTGACGACCGAGCTGTACTTCTCAGGGGTGAGCACGTCACTCATCGAGCGGTAGCCTCCTTCACCCGGGCGACCGAGCGACCGAGCGCCGCGATCGCGGAGTCGATCTCATCCTCGCTCACCGACAGTGCCGGCCGGAAGCGGACCGAGCGTTCGCCGCACGGCAGCACGATCACGTGCTCGTTGTCGTGGAGATCGCCCACCACGGCGTCCCGCTCGGCCGAGGTCGGCAGATCCAGCGCCAGGAACAGCCCGCGTCCGCGGGCGTTGCTCAGATAGCCGGCATGGAAGGTGACCAACAGCTCCAGACCGGCCAGGAACCGCTTGCCCTTCACTCCGGCGGCCTCGATCAGACCCTGCGCCTCGATGATCTCCAGCAGCCGGGTCGAGCGCACCATGTCGGCCAGCCCGCCTCCCCAGGTGGAGTTGATCCGACCGGACACCGCGAACACGTTGTCGGGCACCTCGTCCACCCGGCCGCCGGCCATGATGCCGCCCACCTGGACCTTCTTGGCGAACGCGACGATGTCCGGCGTGACGCCCAGCTGCTGGTACGCCCAGGCCGTGCCCGTCGTCCCGGCGCCGGTCTGCACCTCGTCGAAGATCATCAGCGCGTCGTGCTCGTGCACCAGCTCGCTCGACGCCTGAGAAGAACTCGGCGCGGATGTGGTTGTCGCCGCCCTCGCCCTGGATCGGCTCAGCGATGAAGGCTGCGATGTCGTGCGGATGGGCCTCGAACGCAGCCCGGATCTGGTCCAGCGCGCGCTGCTCCGCGGCCTCGACCTCGGCAAGGTGCTCGGCGAGCGGGAACGTGATCGCCGGTACGTCCACCCGCGGCCAGTCGAACTTCGGGAAGCGCGCGGTCTTGTTGGGTTCGGTGTTGGTCAGCGACAGCGTGTAGCCGCTGCGGCCATGGAAGGCCTTGGTCAGGTGGATCACCTTGGTGCCGAGCTCCGGCGAACGGCCGGCGGCCTCGTTCGACCGGCTCTTCCAGTCGAACGCGACCTTCAGCGCGTTCTCGACGGCCAGCGCGCCACCCTCGACGAAGAACAGATGCGGCAGGGCCGGATCGCCGAGCACCCGGGAGAAGGTCTCGACGAACTCGGCGTACGCGGTCGAGTACATGTCCGGATTGGCCGGCTTGTTCGCCGCGACGGCGGCCAGCTCGGCCATGAACGTCGGGTCGTCGGCGAGGCCCGGCGGGTTCAGGCCGAGCGGCGCGGAGGCGAAGAACGTATAGAGGTCCAGGTAGGACTCACCGGTCCGGGCATCGACCAACCGGCAGCCGCTGCTGTGCTGGAGGTCGAGGACGAGCTTCATGCCGTCGGTGAGGACGTGCCGGGCCAGCACTTCGTGGACATCTTCCGGGGTGACATGGGTCTGCTCGGCCACGAGATCCTCCTTGAATTCAGTGATCATCCACCAAGATCTGGCGCGTGAAGGGAGTGTAGACGAAAGAGTCTCCTGATCACCAGTCGTTCTCGGCGACGCGCCGACCCCTCACCGGGAGTTGCCGAACCGACCTGTCAGCGGGCTCAATGTGAGCGTGAGCACTCCGATCCCCGACCCGGCTGTGACGCCGGAGCAGCGACTGCTGTCGGTCCGGATCGTCAGCCACATCCTGCCCTTCCTGCCGGATCGGCTGGCCGATCTGGTCAGCGCCGCGATGGACGGCTACCAGACCGCGCGTGCCCGGCAGCTCTTCCTGCTCGCGGCCGGCCTCGCCTATCACGCGTTCCTGGCGATCTTCCCGGCGCTGGTGGCCGGCGTCCTGCTGTTCGGGCTGTTCGCCGACCCCGAGGAGATCATCCAGATGGCCACCCGGATGACCCACGGGTTGCCGAGTGAGGCGCAGGACCTGATCGTCGACCAGGTGAAGGTGCTGGTCGGCCAGCCGTCGAACCTGGGCGCCGGTCTCGTGGTCGCTGTGGTCATCGCCGTGGTCAGCGCCTCGAGCGGGATCAGCAACCTGATGACGGCGATCAACGCGATCTACGGCATCGTGCAGCGGCGGGGATATTTCACCCGACGGCTGATCTCTTTCGGCGCGATGCTCGGCGGGGTCGTCTTCATGGTCCTGATGCTCGGCCTGGTCGCGGTGCTGCCGGCGGTAGCCGGCTCGATCGACTTCGGCGCACCGGGCTGGCTGATCGACATCGCCCGCTGGCTCGTCACGGCGGTGATCTTCGCGAGCACTCTGTCGCTGATCTACCGGTTCTTCCCGGAGAACCCGCCGCCGACGTTCCGCTGGGCATCGCTCGGCGCGATCATCGCCACCCTGCTGTTCCTGGTCGCCTCCGGCGGCTACTCGCTCTACATCTCCAACTTCTCGTCGCTGAGCAAGACCTACGGCACGCTTGCCGGCATCGTGATCACCCTGATCTGGTTCTACGTGCTGTCGTTCGCCGTGCTCCTCGGGGCGCAGATCAACGTCGAGGTGGCGGGCCGTTCGATCACGGCTCAGCGGGCGGCCGAGCAGGCCCAGCACGCCCGCAGCGCGCAGACCCCGGCCGAGCCGAGCCGCGCTGCCGAGTTCGGCGAACGGATGGTCCGCCGGGTCGAGGAGGGCCTGGACCGGCACCTGGATCGGCGCGACGAGCAACCCCCCGAACCGCCGGCCCCGCAAACGTCGACGCCCGAGCGGCGGCCGAACGACTCCGTCGATGCGGGCTAGATCGGTAGGTCGGGGGCCGGCAGCTCGAGGGCCGCTGCGAGGTCGCCCCGCAGCGTGTCGAGCACCTGGCGGGCCGCGGCCCGGGCGGCCGGAAGGTCGGTTCGGCTGTGGGCGAGCGGTCGACGAGCCTCGAGGTAGCACTTCAGCTTGGGCTCGGTACCGGACGGTCTGACCACGACGCGGACGGCGGCGCCCGAGAGCAGGATGCCGTCCGTCGGCGGCAGATCGGGGGAGCCGAAGGCCAGATCGGTGACCTCGACCGGCTCGTCGGCGAGGTGGCTGGGCGGCTGCGCGCGGAGCCGGGCCATCGCGTCGGCGATGATCGACAGGTCGTCGACCCGGACCGACCACTGGTCGGTGGCGTGCACACCGTAGAGCGTGTCGATCACGTCCAGCTGTCGGGCGAGGGTGGTGTCGACAGCCTTCAGCTCGGCCGCCAACCGGAGCACCGTGATGAGTGTCGAGATGCCGTCCTTGTCCGGCACGGCGGCCGGGTCGACGCAATAGCCGATCGCCTCCTCGTACCCGAACACCAGGCCGGGCACCCGGCCGATCCACTTGAAGCCGGTCAGCGTCGTGACGAAGGGTTGCCCGTGGGCGCGGGCCATGGTGCCGAGCAGGGTGCTGGAGACCACCGAGCAGGCGTACGTCCCCTGCCGCCCCCGGCGCAGGGCGTCGTCGCCGAGCAATGCGCCGAGCTCGTCGCCGCGGAGCATCCGCCAGCTATCGTCGATCGGCACGGCGACCGCGCAGCGGTCGGCATCCGGGTCGTTGGCGATCACCAGATCAGCATCGAGCTCGCGGCCCAGCGCCAGGGCGAGGTCGATCGCGCCCGGCTCCTCGGGATTCGGGAATCCCACGGTCGGAAAGTCGGGATCCGGTGCGGCCTGGGCGGCCACCACGGCCGCCGGCGCGAAGCCGGCCCCGGCTACAGCCGCCTCGACGACCGCGGCACCGACGCCGTGCAGCGGGGTGTACGCCCAGGTCAGCTCGCGGGGTGCGGCCGGCGGGACCAGGCTGACGACGCGAGCCAGGTAGGCATCGACGAGTTCGTCACCGATGGTCCGGTAGTCCTCGGCACGCGGTACGTCGGTCAGCTCGTGCTTGGCGACCTCCTCGATCCGGGCGGCGATCTCGGCGTCCGCAGGCGGCACGATCTGGGAGCCGTCGCCCAGATAGACCTTGTAGCCGTTGTCCTGCGGCGGGTTGTGCGAGGCGGTCACCACGACTCCGGCCACGCATCCCAGCTGCCGGATGCCGAACGCGACCACCGGGGTCGGCAGCGGGCCGCTGCTGAGCAGCGCCTCGAAGCCGGCGCCGACCATGATCTCGGCGGTGTCCCGGGCGAACACGTCGGACTTGTGCCGGGCGTCGAAGCCGATGATCACGCGGCCGCCGGCGAGCCCGGCGTCGATCAGATATGTAGCCAGGCCGGCCGCGGCCTGGCCGACCAGCACCCGGTTCATCCGGTTCGGACCCGGCCCGATCTTGCCGCGAAGCCCGGCGGTGCCGAACGCGAGTCGGCCGCCGAACGCGTCGGCCAGCTCCTCCGCCGCGTCCTCGTTGCCGTCGGCCGCCGCGGTCAGCAGCCGGTCCGTCTCGGCCCGGGTGTCCGGATCCGGATCCTGTGCGGACCAGGCCGCGATCGCCCGCTCCAGGTCGAGGTCCAAGGTCACCGTGTCAGATCCTCGCTCGCTGCGCTCACCGTGTCCGATCCTCGCTCGCTGCGCTCACAGTGTCCGATCCTCGCTCGCTGCGCTCACAGTGTCAGATCCTCGCTCGCTGCGCTCACAGTGTCAGACCCACGCTCGCTGCGCTCACAGGCGGTCCGCGATACCGCTCAGCAGGGTGGTCAGCCGTGGGGCGGCGGCGGCGCCTGCCTCCAGCACCTCGTGGTGGTTCAGCGGCTCCGGTGAGATCCCGGCGGCCAGATTGGTGACCAGCGAGATGCCGAGCACCTCCGCGCCGAGCTCGCGGGCGGCGACCGCCTCGACGGTGGTGGACATCCCGACCAGATCGCCACCGAGCACGCCGGCCATCCGTACCTCGGCCGGGGTCTCGAACTGCGGCCCGTGGAACTGGACGTAGACACCCTCGGGAAGTTCGGGCGAGACCTCGCGGGCCAACCCGCGCAGCCGAGGCGAGTAGACCGCAGTCAGGTCGATGAAGCGCGGGCCGACCAGCGCGGTCGTTCCGCTCAGGTTGATGTGGTCGCTGATCAGCACCGGGGTGCCCGGCGCCCAGTCCCGGTTCAGTCCGCCGCAGCCGTTGGTCAGCACGATCACCCCGGCACCGGCCGAGACAGCGGTCCGGACGCCGTGCACCACCGGCTCGACGCCGCGGCCCTCGTAGAGATGGGTACGGCCGGTGAACACGGCCGCGACCTTGCCGGCCCGGGTCCGGACGACCCGGAGCGCGCCACCGTGCCCCTGCACGACGGGCGCCGCGAAGTGCGGCAGCTCTTGGAGCGGGCACTGGCCGATCTCCTCGCCGAGCGATCCGGCGGCCGCGGACCAGCCCGAGCCCGAGCACGAACGCGACGTCGATCGCCTCGACCCCGAAGCGCGTCCGGATCGCGGCGGCGGCCTCCTCGGCCCGGGCGTAGGGGTCGCTGGTCATGACCGGGACTCTATCGAGATGCCCTTCGGCAGGCTCAGGGCACGTTCGGGCTACCAGCCGGAGGAGCAGGGGCGGTTGCGCAGCTCGGCGAGATAGTCCCCGGGCGCGCCGGCGGTCTCGGCGGCGTCGCCGAGGATGCCGATCGTCCGGGCGCTCGGGGTGCCGCCCTCGAAGTCGTCGAGGACGTACACCCAGGCGGCGGCCTCGCCCTCCAGGGTTGCCGACCCGGACCCGAACCTTGCGATAGAGACCGGAGTCGGCGCTCTCCCAGGTGTCCAGCGCGCCCTCGTCGGACTCGGTGATGTCGTACAGCGCGACGAAGACCTGTGAGTCCGGGTCCTCGACGACGGTCGGCAGGGCGCCGTCCCAGCCCTCGCCGCCGAAGGTGATCCGCCAGCCGGTCAGCCAGCCGGTCTGCCGCAGCGGCGAGTGCGGGCAGCGGGACGCCATCTGCTGGGGATCGAGATTGCTCCCGTAGGCGGCGTACAGCACGACAGCGAGCGTATAGCGAAAGCGTCGCGGCACCGATGCGTCGCGCTCCCACACCTCGATCAAGGCCGTAACACCTCGGTGGAAGAATGCCGCGGGTGACTCGCGTCGTCATCGTCGGTGGAGGACCTGGCGGGTACGAGGCCGCCCTCGTGGGCGCCCAGCTCGGCGGGGAGGTGACCCTGGTCGACACCGACGGTCTGGGCGGGTCGGCCGTGCTGACCGACTGCGTACCGTCCAAGACGCTGATCGCCACGGCCGAGGTGATGACCGGTGTCCGCGAGTCGGCCGAGCTCGGGCTGCGGTTCGGGCGGACCGGGCAGGGCTCGGCGGAGTCCAGCGTGCACGTGGATCTGGCGGCGGTGAACGCCCGGGTGCTCGAGCTGGCCGGTCGGCAGTCGGCCGACATCACCGGGCGGCTGGAGGACCAGGGCGTCCGGATCGTCCGCGGCCGCGGCCGGCTGGACGGGCCGGACCGGGTGATCGCCGAGACCGACGAGGGCGAGGTGATCCTCGACGCCGACGTGGTGCTGATCGCCACCGGGGCCCATCCGCGGGTGCTGCCCGACGCCGTACCGGACGGGGAGCGGATCCTCACCTGGACCCAGGTGTACGAGCTGGATCAGCTGCCCGAGAAGCTGATCGTGGTCGGCTCGGGGGTGACCGGCGCAGAGTTCGCCAGCGCGTACGACGCGCTCGGGGCCGAGGTCGTGCTCGTCTCCTCCCGGGACCGCGTGCTGCCCGGCGAGGACGCCGACGCCGCCCAGGTGCTGGAGGACGTCTTCGAGCGGCGCGGGCTCACCGTCATGTCCAGGGCGCGAGCCGAGTCGGTTCGCCGGGACGGCGACGTGGTCACGGTCCGGCTGACCGACGGTCGCGAGGTCACCGGATCGCACTGCCTGCTGGCCGTCGGGTCCATCCCGAACACCGCGGAGACTGGGGCTGGAGGAGGCCGGCGTCACGCTCGATCGGGGCGGCTTCGTCACGTGTCGACAAGGTGTCGCGGACGTCGGCGCGCGGGGTGTACGCGGCCGGCGACTGCACCGGCGTGCTGATGCTCGCCTCGGTCGCCGCGATGCAGGGCCGGATCGCCATGTGGCACGCACTCGGCGACGCGGTCGGCCCGCTCGATCTGAAGATCGTTTCCAGCAACGTGTTCACCGCTCCCGAGATCGCCACGGTCGGGGTGAGCCAGGCCCAGGCCGACGTCGCCGTGCCGAAGGTGGCCACGGTGAAGCTCGCCGCTGCAAGGCAATGCGCGGGCCAAGATGCAGGGGCTGCGCGACGGGCTTCGTCAAGCTCTTCTGCCTGCCGGTGACCGGCATCGTGGTCGGCGGGGTTGTGGTCGCCCCGCGGGCCAGCGAGCTGATCTATCCGCTGGCGATCGCCGTCTCCCAGCGGCTCACCGTCGACCAGGTCGCCGCCTCGTTCACCGTGTACCCGTCGGTGTCGGGGTCGCTCGCCGAGGCCGCCCGCCAGCTCCACCTGCACGGCGAGGAACTCAGGGGCTAGCGCCGGTTGTCGAATGGCGACAATCGTCTAGTGCCGCGGGCCGGCGGTCTGCCCGAACAACCCGAGCTGCATGGCTGCCATCGTCGCTCCGGCCCTGTTGGTGACACCGAGCTTGAGATAGACGTGCTCGAGGTGGTTGCTCACCGTCTTCGGGCTGATCTGCAGCTGCTGGGCGATCACCTTGTTCGGCATTCCCCGAGCGAGCAGGCCCAGGACTTCACTCTCCCGCGCGGTGAGGCCGTGCATGCCGTCGGGCCGGACCCTGTTCCGGCGGTGGCCGGCGGCCGCCAGCACGGCGTCCACCGAGATCGGGTCCAACTTTCCCTGCCGACTCGCATCCAGCAGCTGGTGCTGCGCCTCTGCATCGGTCAACGCCTCGCGGTACGGGTGCGCCTGTTGCATCGAGAGGTAGGCGTGCGCGGCGCCGAGCAGTCGCGCCTGGGACGACAGCGTGGCCGCGCTCAGCCCACGGTGATATCCGGAGCCGTCCATCCGCTCGTGGTGGGTGGCCGCCAGTAGCCCGATCCGGCGAAGCGGCTCGGGTCGGTTGAAGATGCGCTCGACGTAGTAGACGTGCAGCCGCATCCGCTCGCGCCGGCTGGCCGACAAGGGGCCGGGCCGGGTCCAGACCGACGCGTCGACCCCGAACTGGCCGACTTCGTGGACGAGGGCTGCCCGGTAGGTCAGGCGGGCCTCCGGCGCGGGCATCCGCAGCAGCTCGGCCGCATGTGCGACCAGCGCGGCGGTCTCACCGGCATGTCCGGCGAAGGTCGAACAGCGCAGATCGCAGAAGTCTCCGATCGCCTCCAGCGCGGCGTCGAGCTGCTCGTCGGAAAGTGTCGGCCGGGCGACCGGCTCTCCTGACAAGAGCTCCTCGACCGTGGTTTCGCCGATGCCGTCGAACAGTTCCTCCGGATGAGCCGTGACGGCGGCGACGACCTCGGGGTCGAACTGGGTTCCGTCGCGCGCGCGGACGAGGCCCACGGCTCCATCGACGCCGGCAGTGCGTTCCATCACCTCGCACGCCTCGGCGACGTGGCAGATCCGGGCCGCCATCGACATCTTGGATCCGGACAGGGTGTCGGGCACCCCCCGCCCGTCCCATCTCGCGTATGCCTGTTCGATGCCGGCGCGGACGTCGGGACCGAGTCCGAGCCGATGGGCGAGTGCGCCCGCCGTGGAGCAGTGGCCGGCCATCTGCTCGACCACCGCGCGACCCCCGGTAGCCACGAAACCGGCGATCTGGAGAGCACGGTCGAGGCCCGGGCTGCCCTGGCCGATGCTGCGGAGCATGAACATCATGGCGGGGAAGCCCGCCAGATCCCGCTGCTCGGTCCGGGCGCGGAAGCTGATGTCGTTCCCGAACAGCCGCGCGGTTTCGTCGCCATACGTCGGGCAGCCGACATAGGTCAACAGGCCGACGTCGTACAGCGTGGACAGCTGTGCGGTGTCGAGCCCGAGTCGCCCGCCAAGTCGCATCCCGATCCGGGCAGACCGGACCATGTGCTCGGCCGGCTGCCCGAAGCCGAGATCGGTCAGCAGCGACATCGACACCAGCAGATCGGTGAGCCGTACACCGGAGTCGGCCACGACCGCAGTCTAGTGAGACAAGCGCGGGTCCGCCGCCTGTCAGTTCGTGACGGCGCCCTGCTGGGGGTGCCGGATCGCGACGATCGATTGATCCGGGTGGGGTGAACGCCTCATGACGCGTCGACGCCGATTTCCTACGGTCGAGAGACGGCAGCGAAAGGGTTTCGAGGCCGATCGAGTGGACAGAGGTTCAGCGATGCAGAAGTACATCATCGAACGGACGGTTCCCGGCGCCGGGCAGATGGACGCGGCGGCGCTGGCTGCACTGGCCGGCCGGTCCAACGAGGTCCTGCGCGAGCAAGGCCCCGACATCCAGTGGGTGCACAGCTACGTGACCGACGACAAGATCACCTGTGTATATCTCGCGGAGAACGCGGAGCTGATCCGTGAGCACGGTCGCTGCGGAGGATTCCCGATCGACACGATCGGACTCGTCCGGGAGGTCATCGATCCGACCACAGCGAAGGTGACCCAGTGAGCCGGGCCGCGATCACCTTGTTGACCGGCCTCGAAGACCCGGAGAAGGTGACGGTCGCCCTGCTCACGGCGATCGGGGCGGCCGAGGGCGGCCGGGAGACGCTGATCTTCCTCAGCAAGGAGGGCGTCCGGCTGGCCCTCGACGGTGTGTGCGTCGGCACGGCCTGCGAGGGCTGTCAGCCGCTGACTGCGCTGATGGACCGATTTGCGGCCGCCGGTGGCGAGCTGATGGTGTGTCCGCTCTGCTTCAACGCCAAAAGGCTCGACCAGGCCGCGCTGGTGGCGAATGCGCGGCTCGCCGGAGTCGTCGAATTGTGGGAGTGGATCGGAGACGGCGCCACCACGTTCAGCTTCTGACGAGCTGGTGGTCACGCCCGGAAGTTCGTCGGGACCTCGATGAGCCTCCTGACGCAAACCCCTTAATCGATCTGCAACTCGCCCATCGGGTCCCAGCCGGTCCCCTCGACCTGGCGGCTGACGATCTTCGGGGTCGCCGCCAGGGCCTGCGGCATGTCCTGCATCGCCTGCTTGAAGTGGTCGCTGTTCACGTGCGGGCCGGCGCCGTCGTCGGTGAAGGCCTCGACCAGGACGTACTCGTTCGGGTCCTCGATGCTCCGGGACCACTCGAACCACAGGTTGCCGGGCTCGTTGCGGGTGGCCTGGGTGAAGGGAGTCACCAGGTCCATCCAGCGCTCGCTCCAGTCCGGCTTGACCGGAAACTTGACCACGATGAAGTACATCCGTCCTCCGCTCGTCGGCGGTGATCGGGCAGCGTCGCCTCGACCCCGGTCGATCGTAATCTGTGACGTAGATTGGCCGGGTGGCTGAGGGGTCGCCGGAGGTGCTCGCCGAGCTGGTGCGCGGGCGCCGCTGGACGGTGCTCAGCGGGGCCGGCGCGTCGACCGACAGCGGGATCCCGGACTACCGCGGCCCGACCTCGGTCCGGGCGACACCGATGCAGTACGGCGAGTTCGTCGGTTCCGAGGCCGCCCAACGGCGCTATTGGGCGAGGTCGTACGTCGGTTGGCGGCGGATCGGCACCGCTCGGCCGAATGCCGGTCATCGAGCCCTGGCCTTGCTGGAGACCCATGGGCTGACCGGGGTCGTCACCCAGAACGTGGACGGGCTGCACCGCGCGGCCGGCAGCAGCGACGTGGTCGAGCTGCACGGCGATATCGCGATGGTGATCTGCCTGGACTGCGGATCGCGGACGCCGCGGACCTCGCTCCAGTCGCGGCTGGCGCAGCTGAATCCTGACGTCGGGCGCCGAGTCCGATCCGGGCCGGGCCGAGCTCCGGCCGGACGGCGATGCGGTGGTGCACGACTGGCACGACTTCGTTCTCGCCTCGTGTCTGGTCTGCGGCGGTCGGCTCAAGCCGGACGTGGTGTTCTTCGGCGAGAACGTGCCGAAGCCGCGCGTCGAGGCGGCGTACGCGCTGGTGGAGCCTGCGGAGGTGCTCGTCGTGGTCGGCTCGTCGCTGACGGTGATGTCCGGACTGCGCTTCGTCCGCTACCAGGCGAAGCGAGGCGGCGACGTGGTGATCATCAACCGAGGTCCGACCAGGGGCGACGAGTTCGCCACCGTCAAGTTCGACGCGGGGTGTACCGAAACCCTGACCGCTCTGGAGGCGGCGCTCACCGGAACCTGATGCCGGATACGCCCGGCATCAGCGTCCGGTCCGACGTCCGCGGACGTGGGGACGTTCAGGGAGCGACGATCGAGACCTGGGAGGCCTTGCGCAGCTGGATGCCGAGGACGATCAGGATGATCCCGAAGATGATCGCCCAGATGCCGAGCAGCCAGATCAGTGTGATCACACCGGCCTTCGGGGTGATCAGCACGACGATGCCGAAGATCACACCGATCGCACCGGCGATCACACCCCAGACCCAGCTGCGGCCGGACTCCTTCCGCAGGCTGACGTTGGCGATGATCTGCAGCGCGCCGATCAGGATCGCCCAGATGGCCACGAAGATGGCCAGCAGCGCCAGCGAGATGTGCGGCCAGAAGAGCACCAGCAGACCGAACAGCAGGCTGACGATGCCGAGGAAGACGCGCAGCCCGACGCCGGGCGATCCCCGGAACCGGATCGCGTCGATGATGTCGATGATCCCGTCGACGAGGGCGAAGATGCCGACCAGGATGGCCAGCGTGACGGCGGTCTGCAGCGGCCAGATCAGGGCGACGACGCCGAACACGATGGCGATCGCACCGCGCACGATCTGCCAGATCCACGCATTGCGCGCGGTCTTGCTGAATTCCTCGGACACGTAGACGACGGGTTGGCTCATGGGGGTGCTGCCTCTCATACCGACCAGCGGACGAGAAATATCCTGCCGGGCCGCCCGCGCGGTGTCAGGTCGCCACGCCGCGTCGGAAGTTCCTGTGACCGGATCGCGACTGGTGATCGACCGAGGCCGGCCCGGCCTCAATCGAAAAGGTCCCCGAACATGTCGCCGATCCCGGAGCCGATGTCGCCCAGCCCGTCTCCCACATCGCCGATGCCGTCACCGATCCCGCCCATCAGGTCGCCGACGCCGTCGCCGATCCCGGTGAACAGACCTCCTCCGCCACCGAACAGAAAGCTGCCGATCAGCGCGCCGGTGAGCAGATCGCTGCCCCGCCAGCGGCTGTAGTAACCCTGCGCCCACGGCGCATACGCCTGGCCGCCCTCCCAGTACGGCACCCGCTGGGCACCGACCTGGACCGTCCGGATGTACGGATCCGCGCCGGCAAGCACTCGCTCCGCGTCGGCCGGGCAGGCCGGCACCGAGCGCGGTACGCCGCCGGGCGGCGCCCACTCCACGTCCTGCGAGGACGGCCCGTGGGCCGGGTTGAAGAAGCACGGCGGTCGTTTGGCGGGCAGCGGCCCGCCGGCAACCCGGGCCTTGACACAGGCCACCGCGTACCGGCCGTCCTCGAGGATCTCGGTGACGTGCTTGATCTCCTCCGGCCGGGTGACCGCGGCGAGACTGGCCTTGGCGTTGTCGTACGCGTCCAGCGCGCGCTGATAGTCCTGGTTCATCGCCTCGTCGAGCGGGTGGCCTGCGACGTCGGTGTCCAGCCGCTGCAGCTCCTCGCCGAACTTGGTCACGTCCTCGTCGGCGGCCCGCTTGGACGTGGTCAGCTGCGTCTCGAGCTCACGACGCTCGGCGGCCTCGCGCTGGCCGATGGCGTGCCGTCGATAGAGCGCGACACCGCCGCCGACCACGATCAGGATCAGCAGCAGGACGAGCAGTTCGGGCATGGCTTTCAGTCTCCCCCGAGGATCTGTGCACTCGCTGTGCCCATGGTCAGTTTTTAGGCCACTTTTAGTCCGGTGCGTACGTCATGATCGACCAGGCTAATCGGCGTCGACGATCTCGCACAGCACCGACCCGCTGGTCACCGTCTGGCCCGCCGTCGCCGACAGACCGGAGATCTTCCCGCCGCGGTGAGCGCTCAGCGGCTGCTCCATCTTCATCGCCTCGAGGACCAGCACGAGGTCGCCGGCCTCGACCAGGTCGCCGTCGGAGACCGCCACCCGGACGATGGTGCCCTGCATCGGCGACGTCAGCGCGTTGCCCGACGGAGCCGTGGCGCTCGTGCCCGCGGCTCGACGAGCCGGCTTCCGGGGCCGGCCACTGCCCGCCGGAGCGGCCCCCGGCGCACCGTTCGCTCCACCGCCAGCCGAAACCGGCCGGCACCACGACCTCCAGCCGTTTGCCGTCCACCTCGACCACCAACCGGGTCTTCTCGACCTCGTCCGGGGTCTCCGCCGTCGGCCCGTCGTACGGGGCGATCTCGCCGCGAGAACTCGGTCTCGATCCAGCGGGTGTGGACACCGAACTTGCCGTCCGGCGCGGTGAACGCCGGGTCGTCGAGCACCGCGCGATGAAACGGCACGATGGTCGGCATTCCGTCGATCTCGAGCTCCCGCAGGGCCCGCCGGGAGCGGGCCAGCGCCTCGTCCCGGTCGGCGCCGCTGACGATGATCTTGGCGACCAGGGAGTCGAAGTTCCCCGGCACGGTCATCCCGGCCAGGTAGCCCTCGTCGATCCGGACGCCCGGACCGCTCGGCGGCCGCCAGGTCAGCAGTGTGCCGGGTGCGGGCATGAAGCCGCGGCCGGCGTCCTCGGCGTTGATCCGGAACTCGATCGAGTGCCCGCGCATCGGCGGGTCGTCGAAGCCGAGCGGCTCGCCGTCGGCGATCCGGAACATCTGCCGGACCAGGTCGAGGCCCGTCACCTCTTCCGAGACCGGGTGCTCGACCTGGAGCCGGGTGTTCACCTCCAGGAAGGAGATCGTGCCGTCCTGGCCGACCAGGAACTCACACGTCCCGGCCCCGACGTAGCCGGCCGCGGTGAGGATCGCCTTCGACGCCGCATACAGCCGGTCGACCTGAGAAGCGGACAGGAACGGCGCCGGCGCCTCCTCGACCACCTTCTGGTGCCGGCGCTGCAGCGAGCAGTCACGGGTGGAGATCACGACGACGTTGCCGTGGGTGTCGGCCAGGCACTGGGTCTCGACGTGCCGCGGCCGGTCGAGGTAGCGCTCCACGAAGCACTCGCCGCGGCCGAAGGCCGACACCGCCTCGCGGGTGGCGGACTCGAACAGCTCGGGGATCTCCTCCAGCGTGCGGGCGACCTTGAGGCCGCGACCGCCACCGCCGTACGCGGCCTTGATCGCGACCGGCAGTCCGAACTCCTCGGCGAACGCGACCACCTCGTCGGCATCGGCGACCGGATCCGCCGTGCCCGGGACCAGCGGGGCGCCCACCTTCTCGGCGATGTGGCGGGCCTTGACCTTGTCGCCGAGCGCGTCGATGGCCGACGGAGGCGGTCCGATCCAGACCAGCCCGGCATCCAGGACCGCCTGGGCGAACGCGGCGTTCTCGGCCAGGAAGCCGTAGCCCGGGTGGACCGCGTCGGCCCCGCTCCGGGTCGCCACTCCGACGATCTTCTCGATGTCGAGATAGGTCTCGGCGGGCGTCGCGCCGCCGAGGGCGTATGCCTCGTCGGCCAGCCGGACGAACAGCCCGTCCGCGTCGGGGTCGGCGTAGACGGCCACGCTGGTCAGCCCGGCGTCGGCGGCGGCGCGGATGATCCGGACCGCGATCTCACCGCGGTTCGCGACGAGCACCTTGGTGATGGCCACGTGTCCTCCCGTCGACGGCGTTCAGGCTCTCAGCACCCTAGTCGGCTAGCGGTTCCGGGCGCGGAACCGGACCTGGTCGCCGGGTCGGAGCTGGGCGGCGTGGTCGGTGTCCCGCTCGGTGAGCACGGCGATCACCGGATAACCGCCGGTCACCGGATGGTCAGCGAGGAAGATCAGCGGCTCGCCCGAGCTGGGCACCTGGATCGCACCGCGGACGACGCCCTCGGACGGCAGCTCGGTGTCCGCGGCGCGCGGCAGCTTCGAGCCGGACAACCGGACACCGACCCGGTCGCACTCGTCGGTCACCGTCCACGGGGTGCCGATCAGTCGTCGCCAGGCCTGATCGGTGAACCAGTCCTGCCGTGGGCCGGGATCGAGCTCGAGCTCCTTCCGCGGCTGGTTCGGGGCGACCAGGTCGATCCCGGGCATGTCCCGGCTCGGGGTGCCGATTCCGATCCGGTCGCCCGCCCGGAGTGGGTCCGGCCCGAGCCCGGAGAGGGTGTCGGTGGACCGGCTGCCGAGCGTACGAGGGCCGCGCAGCCCACCGCGTACGCACAGGTAGTTGCGCAGACCGAGCGGGGGAGCGTTGACCCGGAGCCGGTCGCCCGGCCCCAGGGCGATGAGTGCATGCGACGCGGTCGGCGTCGCGTTCACCCGGACCTGGGTGGGTGCGCCGGTCACCACGACCCAGCAGAACGCGTCGACGCTGCCCTGGAAGCCGCCCGCGGTGATCTCGATGGCGGCCGCCCGGGGCGGGTTGCCGATCAACCGGTTGCCGAGCTCGTACGCCGTCCGATCGGCCGCGCCGGACGGCGAGACGCCGAGGTGGGCCTGTCCGGGCCGGCCGCGGTCGGTGATCAGGGCGAGCGGACCGGGCTGTTCGACGATGATCATGGGACTCTTCACGGCCGGTTCATGCTTGCGAGAAACGGACGGCGACGCCGGGCCGGAGCAGCGCGGGCGGCTCGCGATTCAGGTCCCAGATTCTTGCCTCGGTATGTCCGATCAGCTGCCAGCCACCCGGTCCACGGCGCGGATAGATACCCGACCAGTGATCGGCGAGGCCCACCGCGCCGGCCGGCACCTTGGTCCGTGGAGTGCCGCGCCGGGGCACCCGCAGCCGCTCGTTCTCGCCGCGCAGATAGGCGAAACCGGGCGCGAAGCCGCAGAACCCGACGGTCCAGGGCTGCCCGGTGTGGGCCGCGACGACCTTTTTCCGGCTCAGGCCGGTGAGCCGGGAGACCTCGTCCAGGTCCTCGCCGTCGTAGTCGACGCCGATCTCCACCTCCTCGAGGTCCTGCGCACGGCGGATGGTCGGCTCGAGCTGCAGCAGAGCGGATCGATCGCTGTAAGTCAGCGGCCGGCGAAGGCGGAGTAGCAGCGTCCGGGCGCCCGGCACGATCTCCTCGACAGCCTCCAGCGGCTGTTCCTCGAGCGCGGACATCAGTCCGAGTGCGTCGTCCAGATCGGTGCACTCGACGAGGACGGCGCGCTCGCCGTAGTCCAGCAGCCGGCGGTCGGCGGAAGCCACACCGACATTCTCCCCGGGTCGTGCGCCGGCGTCAGGACGGGTCGGGGTCGTCAGTCGGCGGTCGCCTGTGCACAGTGTGACCTCGGAGCCGGCGGAACAGCCCGGTGATCGCCCAGCCGACCAGCACGCCGAGGGCGATCGCCACCATCGTCGACACGGTGGTGGTCAGGGTGACGAGGCCGCTACTGTCGCCGTCGAGCAGCGTGGTCACCCCGACCAGTCCGAGCGCGCCCGGCACCAGGATCCAGAAGGCCGGTGTGAAGCTGACCATGGCCGGCGGCCCGGTGCGCTGGCGAGCGACGACTGCCGCGACCGGCGTCATCGCGGCGGCCCCGACGAAGGCCGACAAGACCCCGCCGACCAGTAGGCTGCCGACCACCTGGGCTCCGTAGGCGACGTACAAGACCAGCAGGACCCAGGGCACCGACGACCACCGGGCGCAGCGGTTCAGGACCACACCGAGCCCGAACACCGCGACCGCGATCCACGGCCCGACCGGTCCCAGCGGTGCCTCGGCCCGAGTCAGATCCAGCGTCGGCACGCCGACCAGTGCGGCCGCGCCGATGATGCCGAGGGCCAGCAGCACGAGTTGCATGGCGCCGGCGGCGAGCCGGCCGCCGCCGGAGATCATCTGGTTGGTGGCGAGCTCGATCATCGAGGTGGTCAGCTGGGCGCCGGGCAGCAGCAGGGCGAGTGGAGCGATCAGGCACGGTAGGACGCCGAAGTCGAGCCCGGTCCGGGACAACAAGAAGACCGACAGTCCGACCACGAACGCGGCGGTGACGGTGATCAGTACCTGATAGCGGGCGGCCAGCCCCGCGGCGGCCAGCCGGAACGCGCCGACGAAGCCGCCGAGCAGCGCCGAGATCCCGATCCCGAGGAGGGACCCGCCGAGCAGGACGGCTAGCGCCGCCGAGGTGAGCACCTGGCCGAGCAGCTGGACGACCGGCGAGTACGGCGGCGGCTCAGCCCGGATCCGGGCGATCTCGGCGACCGCGTCCTTCGGCGTCCGCAGACCGCGTCGGGCGTCCGTCACCAGATCATCGAGCTCTTCGATCTGGTGCAGCCGGAGCTGTTCCTGGCCGGTGGCGACGACGCCGGTCCGGACTTGTCCGCGGATCCGGGCCGAGACCAGGATCACGGTCGGCAGCGCGATCGACTCCGCGTGCCGCAGGCCGTTGGCGAAGGCGATGTCGCCCATCGCCTGCTGGACCGACTCGACGTCGTACCCGGAGTCGATCATGGCCTCGCCGGCCTCGCTCATCAAGGTGAGCGCCGCGCCCTCGGTATCGGGCCGGATGGTGGTCTCGGACTCGTACCGTTCGTCGGGCGTGCGGCTGAGCCGGATCAGGACCGGGATCGCGGCCGCCAGCACGACGAGGGCGATGACGATCGACCAGACAGGCACGTCGCTGCTCGTGCTGGCGGGCGGGGTGGCCGGCCGCACGGTGGGCGTGGCGGTGCGGCTCGGTGTCGGCGTCGGAGTGCTCGGAGTCGGGGTCGGGGTCGCGGCGGTCGAGCTGCTGGCCGGCGCGGTCGGCGAGCCGGTGGGCGTGGTCGGCGAGCCGGTGGGGGTCCGGGTCGGACGAGGGGAGGACGGCTGTTCGGACGGTGAGGACGGCGGCGCCGTCGGAGTCGAGTCGGCCGCGGAGCTGGTGTCGTGCGGCGACGGGGTGGGTGCGGCGGCGGCCGCGATTCCGACGGTCATCGTCAGCGCCAGGCCCGCCAGGACGGTGCCGAGTACGGCGCGGATTCGGATCACCGGTCCATCGAACACCACGCGAAAGACCCCGGGAATGGGTGTGGGCCTCCTTCCAGTATGAGTGGAAGGAGGCCCACGTGGTGGCTGGAGTGAAGTGACGTCTCCGGCCGATCCATCGTCTCGAATTCCCATCAGCCCGTCACCGGCTGCTGCGGCGAGTCGCCTCGCCGTGCGGACTTCTGATTCGATCGATCGGGCACTCCGTGGAGTGCTTGACATGAACTATGGCCTAGACCCGGCCCCTCCGCAACCCCTTGCAGGCAAGGAAATCCTGAGATTCTGCCGTCCACCGCGTTGTCCACCGGAATGGCCCGGTCATGCACATCCTCTGCTCGGCTTCTCCACAGTTCACGGGGTCGACTGTGGACAACAAGGCCCCACTAGCCTGGTGGTCATGGAGCCGGAACCTGACACCAAGGACTGGACCTGGACGCTGAGCAGACCCTGCGACGCGTGCGGGTTGTCGGCCGGGGAGATCCCGTTCGAGGAGGTCGCCGTCCGAGCCGAGCTGGCGGCCGGGGAGTGGGTGCAGATCCTGACCGCGAGTCCCGCCGTGAACGTCCGTCCGGAGCCCGGTGTCTGGTCACCGCTCGAGTACGGCGCGCACGTCCGCGACGTCTACCGCCGCTTCGACGCCCGGCTGCAACTGATGCTCGACGAGGACGACCCGCAGTTCGAGAACTGGGACCAGGACGCGACCGCGCTGACCGAGCGCTACGCGGATCAGGATCCCGACCAGGTCGCCGACGAGCTCGAAGCTGCCGCCGAGGCGTTCGCCGCCCGGCTGCAGGCCGTGCGGCCCGAGCAGCTGGGTCGGACCGGCCGGCGCAGTGACGGCTCCGAGTTCACGGTGATGACCCTGGCCCAGTACTTCCTGCACGACGTCGTCCACCACCTGTACGACGTCACCGGCCAGCAGGACGCCGCGCAGATCATCGCGCCGGCACCCGACTGAGCCGGGTCATATCGGCGCGGCAGCGCTGCTCCAGCTCCTCCAGCTCGCCGAGCACGGCATCCAGGTCGTCGCGGCGCTGCAGCAGATCGTTGCGCCGGCGGGAGATATCGGCGAGCAGAAACTCCAGCTGGCCCGCCTCGCCGGGCGGGTCGTCATACAGGTCGAGGATGTGGGCGATCTCGTCCAGGGTGAAGCCGAGCCGCTTGCCGCGCAGGATGAGCCGGAGCCGGACCCGGTCCCGTTCGGCGTAGACCCGTCGCTGGCCGTTGCGCGCGGGGGCGATCAGACCGAGCTCTTCGTAGTGCCGGATCGTTCTCAGCGTGGTGTCGAACTCCTCCGCCAGCTCGCCGATCGACCAGGTTCGCCCCATGCGCGAAGTCTAAGCACAGCTTCCGCTTACGTAAACGTAAGATATGCTGGATCGCCACCGCGCCGTCGACGATGGGCGGCGTCCGATGAAGGGGATGGTCCGTGACCGGATTCGAGCCGAGCGAGGAGCACGAGGACTTCCGGGCCGTTGTCGCGCGACTTCGCCGACAGCGAGCTCGCCCCGCACGTAGCCCATTGGAACAGCCTGCACGAGCTTCCGCTCGACGGCGTGAAGGCGATGGCCGGCCTGGGTCTGTTCGGGCTGAGCGGCCCCGAGGAGTACGGCGGTGCCGGCGACTTCACCAGCCTTTGCATCGCGATCGAGGAGGTCGGTCGAGTCGACCAGTCGCTCGGCATCACGCTCGAGGCGGCGGTCGGCCTCGGCAGCAACCCGATCGCCCGCTACGGCACAGCGGCGCAGAAGCAGCGTTGGCTGCCCGATCTGCTCGCCGGCCGGGCGCTGGCCGCGTTCGGACTGACCGAGCCCGGTTCCGGTTCCGACGCGGGCGGCCTCGCCACTACCGCCCGCCGCGACGGCGAGGACTGGGTGATCGACGGCAGCAAGCAGTTCATCACCAACTCGGGGTCCGACCTGACCTCGGTCGTCACCGTCACCGCCCGGACCGGCGTCCGGGCTGACGGCAAGCCGGAGATCTCGGCGCTGCTCGTCCCGGCCGGCACGCCCGGGTTCGTGGCGGAGCCGGCCTACCGCAAGCTCGGCTGGCACGCCTCCGACACCCACCCGCTGACCCTCACCGACGTACGCGTCGGGCCGGACGCGCTGCTCGGCTCCGAGGGCCGGGGCTACGCCCAGTTCCTCGCCACCCTCGACGACGGCCGAATCGCCATCGCTGCGCTGGCCCTCGGCTGCATCCGGGCGTGCCGCGACCTGGCCCGGGATTACGCGCTGGAACGCACCTCGTTCGGGGTGCCGATCGGCCGCAAGCAGGGGATCGCCTTCCAGATCGCCGACCTGGACGCGATGGCACACACCGCGCACCTGCTGGTCTATTCGGCCGCCGCGATGAAGGACGCGGGCGCGGACCGGGCTGCGCTCGCCCGGTCGGCCAGCATCGCGAAGCTGGTCACCACCGAGCACGCCGTCACCGCGACCCGGATCGCCAGCCAGGTCTTCGGCGGCTACGGCTTCATGGAGGAATATCCGATCGCGCGGTTCTACCGCGACGCGAAGGTGCTGGAGATCGGCGAGGGGACGTCGGAGGTCCAGCGGCTCGTGCTCGCCCGCGGGCTCGGCCTGCCGGTCGAGTAACGGTCCTCCCGGAGTAGAAACATGCCCATGGCCGAACCGATACAGCACGCGGCCGAGATCGCCGCGGCCCGGGACCGGACGCTCGCCCCGAGCGAACCGGCCGCCGCGAAGCTGGCGAGCCAGCACAAGCTGTACGTCCGGGACCGGATCGCGTTGTTGTTCGACGACGCCACGTTCGTCGAGGACGGCCAGCTGGCCAACGCCTCCGCGGCGAACCTGCCGGCCGACGGGGTGATCACCGGGCGAGGGCTGGTGGAAGGCCGGGCGGCGCTGGTGGTCGCCAACGATCCGAGCGTGAAGGCCGGGTCGTGGGGCGCCCGGACGGTGGAGAAGATCATCCGGGTGACCGAGGTCGCGCTACGCAGCGAGCTGCCGATCTTCTGGTTCGTCGACTCCGCCGGTGCCCGGATCACCGACCAGGTGGACCTCTTCCCCGGCCGCCGCGGAGCCGGACGGATCTTTGCGAACCAGGTCGCGCTGTCCGGCCGGGTGCCCCAGATCTGCTGCCTGTTCGGGCCGAGCGCCGCCGGCGGCGCATACATCCCGTCGTTCTGCGACGTCGTGATCATGGTCGAGGGCAACGCCTCGATGTATCTCGGCTCGCCGCGGATGGCGGAGATGGTGGTCGGCGAGAAGGTCACCCTGGAGGAGATGGGCGGCGCCCGGATGCACGCCGAGGTGTCCGGCTGCGGTGATCAGCTCGCAGTCGACGACGCCGACGCGATCGAGCAGGCCAGGCAGTACTTCTCTTATCTGCCAGGGAACTGGCGGACCGCACCACCGGCGTACGACCCACTGCCGCCGGCCCGGGACTTCGATGATCAGCTGGTGCCGACCGAGGAGGCGGCCGGCTACGACATCCGGACGGTGATCGAGGCGTTGGTCGACGACGGCTCGTTCCTGGAGCTGAAGCCGCTTTTCGCCGCCGAGCTGGTCACCGGATTCGCCCTACTGGAAGGGAATCCGGTCGGTGTCGTGGCCAATCAGCCGGCGGTCAGGGGTGGTGTGCTGTTCGTCGACTCCGCCGACAAGGCAGCCCGGTTCATCTGGCTCTGTGATGCCTACAACCTGCCGCTGCTCTATCTGGCCGACGTCCCCGGTTTCATGATCGGCAGTGCCGTCGAGCGGCAGGGGATCATCCGACACGGCGCGAAGATGATCACCGCCGTCGCCGAGACCACCGTGCCGCGGATCTCGGTGATCATCCGCAAGGCGTACGGAGCCGGCCTCTATGCGATGTGTGGACCCGGCTTCGGGCCGGATGCCTGCCTGGCCCTACCGAGCGCCAAGATCGCGGTGATGGGACCGGAGGCGGCGATCAACGCGGTGTACGCGAACAAGATCGCGGCGATCGCCGACGCCGGTGAGCGGGAGACGTACGTCGCCGAGTTGCGCGCCGAGTACGAGGCCGATATCGACATCCTCCGGCTCGCCAGCGAGCTGGTGGTGGACGCGGTGATCACTCCCGGCGAGTTGCGGGCCGAGCTGGTGTCCCGGTTCGCGGCCGCAGCTGGCCGGGACCGGCACTTCTCGAGCCGGCGGCACGGCGTGCCGCCGGTCTGAGTCAGGACGCCCAGCCGGGCGGGTGCACGATCCGGTCCACCCGGATGGTGAGCAGGACCCGCGTCTGCAGGCCGGGCCGGAACGGCCGATACGGCCCGCCGGTGTACTTGTGCGAGAGTCGTTCGATCCCCTCGGCGCCACCCTCGCTCGTGATGTCGACGACCGTGCCGCGCACCGAGAAGTAGCGGACCGGCTGCTCGGAGTCGAGGATGGTGATCGCCACCCGCGGATCGCGGCGGACGTTGGCGAGCTTGCGGAAACCCTCGACGGTGTTGATCACGATATGGGTGCCGTCGGACTCGACCCAGGTCTCGGTCAGCTGGGGTGCGCCGTCCGGGTCGATCGTCGCGATCAGGCAGATGCTCGGGGCGTTCAGCAGGTCGAGCAGGTCCCCGGCGAGTTCAGTCACCACTCCAGCTTCGCATCTCCGGGCCGCTACGTCCCGGCCAGCACGGCGACCAGCGGGGCGAGGGTGTCCGCGGCGTTCGCGCCGAAGACGACGTAGGAGATGCCGGTCTCCTCTCGTCGCCGTCGCAGCTCGTCGGCGGCTGCGGCAGGATCCGCCGGGAGCCAGGCCAGGGAATCCGCCGCCTGCAACGCGGCGGTGTCGGTGTCCGGCGGAGCCATGAACGGTGAGACCGCGCTGCCGATCACCGGGACGTGCATCGAGAGCTCGACGTCCCGCCCGCTCTCGAGGTCAACGCTGCGGAACTCGCCGATCCGCTGCACAACGTCCGCCCGCGGCTCGCTCGGCGCCATGGCGAAGGTGACGATGTCGGCGATCTCGGCCGCCAGCGCCCGCGCCTTCGGGCCGCTGACCGCCATCGCCACGGGTGTACGGTTCTGGGCGCCGTCCAGCTCGCGCAGCGTGGCGACGGTGTCCCGCACCTGTGCCAGGCGTTGTCCCGGCGACGTCACCGGCAGCCCGCGCTCGCGGAGCTCGTCCTCGATGCCGGGCCGGCCGACCCCGATGCCCATCTCGAAACGACCCTCGGTGAGCAGGGTCAGGGAGTGCGCCTCCCAGGCGGTGAGCCAGGGCGCCCGGAACGGCGCGGCGTAGACCCAGCTGCCTACCCGTACGTCGGCGACCGTCGCCGCCACGGCCAACGCGGCCGCCGGGGCCGGCTGCAACTTCGGGAAGTCGGGCATCAGCACCGTCGAGTAGCCGTGATCCGCGATCCGGCGCACCTGCTCGCGCCAGGTCGGGAGATCCGGCATGAACGGCGCCACGATGCCGAAGCGGAACGCGCCAGCCACGTCGGTATCGGTCATCGGTCCATCGTACGAACCACGCCGACCGGTGAGGTGCCGGGCAGCGGGCCGCCCGGGCATCGACAATGGCCGGGTGAGTCTGTTCTCGCGGGTCCGCGACCTGTTCCGCCGGCGACCGGCCGCACCCGAAGCTCATCAGCGTCCGCCGGTCTGGTCGGAGTATGCGCCTCACCGGGACGGCAAGCCCGATCCCGGTGAGGTGGTCTGGGCCTGGGTGCCGTTCGACGAGAACGACGGGCGCGGCAAGGACCGGCCGGTTCTGGTGCTGACTCTCGTCCAGGGCGAGCTGCGCGGACTGATGCTGACCAGCAAGGACCACGACCGGGACGCCGCGCAGGAGGCGCGCCGGGGTCGATACTGGCTGGACATCGGCGCCGGCCCCTGGGACCCGAAGCGGCGGCCCAGTGAGGTCCGGCTCGATCGGCTGATCAAGATCCCGGTCTCGGCCGTCCGGCGCGAGGGCGCCGCCCTCGACCGAGCGACGTTCGACCGGGTCAGCCAGGAGGCGTACCGCGTCCAGCAGCGCCGCTGATGGCCCGGCCGAAGAGTGCCGCGCTGTACCGCGGTGGTGACGGCGAGCTGATCGGCCGCCTCGTCTCCGGCGAGGCCGGGGTCGTCCCGACCACCGTGTTCGGGGCGCCCCTCGGTGCGCCGACGAGCTGGGCGGACGCGGTCGCGGTGCTGCGCGAACGTGGGCTGGCCAGCCTCGCCGAGCCGTGGACATATGTCCGGGACGACGGGGAGGAGGTCGTGGTCAAGATCATCTCCGCCTACCCCGACCGGTTGTTGCTGGTCGAGGCTCCCTGGGGCTATCCGGCCCCTGACGCTCCACAGCACGTCGTCGACACCCCGACCGACCGGCTCCGTCCCCGTCGCTGATCATCGCGTGGGTACGCGTTGGTCGGGGGGGCTCGGCCTCTTCGGGGCGCGCGACCGAGAACGAGATCGGGCAACTGATCGGGATGTCACGTCCGACGGTGAACCGGGGACGGGAAAATCCACCTGCTGGCGACCTTTCTCGACACGTGCGGCTCCGCCGCCGAACTCTGGGTGAGGTGTGATGAGTTCCAGGCCGAGGTGGCGTTCGCCACCGTCGCTCTCCTTGCGGATGACCCGAATCCGACCAGGTCCGAAGTGGAAGCCGGCCGTCGACGCTGCGCGGTCGAGCGACCTCCAGAGCTCGACATCCGGCGTGACGGTGTTGGCTGTGGACGACGCGCAGTCGATGGACCGCTCACGGCGAACGCGTTGCGTTTCGCCCGTCAGCCGGCTGGACCAGTTCGGCTGTTGACCGTTCACTGGGAGGTCGCACCGCAACGGCTGTCGTTGAACGCTTGGGTCTCCAAGCCCTCACCAAGACCGAGGTTCCGCGCAGCGACGGTTGAGGTCCTCCGCCGGCGGTGGGCCGTCACGGCCCGGTCCGGCGGACGCTGGCTAGGGTCGTCGGTATGCCAGATCCACTGCCCGTGCTGGACGCCCTGCACTCGACGCCGGCGCGTCGCTACCTCTCCACCACGCCGATCTCCGACGAGATCGTCCGTGCCCTGCTCGACGCTGCGATCCGGGGACCGAGCGGCGGCAACAGTCAGCAATGGGCATGGATCGTCGTACGCGATCCAGCGACGAAGGCCCCGATCGCCTCGTTCTATCGGGAAGGGTGGGAGAAGCACTACGGCTCCCGTCGTGACCAGATCCTGTCCAGCCCGGGTGTGATGTCGGCGGCCAGCTTCCATGCGGCCGACCATCTGGCCAACCACCTTGAGGAGGCGCCGGTGTGGATCTTCCCGGTGCTGCTCGGCGCCTCGCGGTCGACAGATCCTCGGCTGGGTTCCTCCATCTACGGTGCCGTGCAGCAGTTGATGCTGGCCGCCAGGGCGTACGACATCGGCTCCACGTTGACCACGTTGTACGCAGGGCACGAAGCCGAGGTTCGTGCGCTGCTGGGACTGCCGGACGACTCGTTGACCATGGCGCTGATCCCGCTCGGCTATCCGAGCCGCGGACGTTGGGCGGAGCCGAAACGAAGGCCGCTCGACGAGGTCGTGTTCGAGGAGCGCTATCGCACGAATGAAGCTCCGGCGAACCCCGTGAGTTGATCACGGCCGACCGGTCTGCACCGACTGAACGATGTCGGGGCATCGGTAGAGGTGGACCGCGTTGGAACCCTGACCGCACGTCACGGCGGGCGCGTCCAGCTCACTTGCCCCTTCTGGTTTGCCAGCCGCGCGATAGGCCTCGTCCGCCTCCAAGGAGTCCCACATCTCGATCACGACGAGGTGCCACCGATCGTCGAGATCACGGATTACGTCGGCAGAAATGAACCCCGGGCGGGACCGGATCTGGGACAGGATCGAGCTGATGCGAATTTCGGTCATCGGTGGTCCGGAAGACGACCGGTGTAGGAAAACGAGCCTCGGGGGGTATCGACGTTCGGGAGAGTCGGCAAGGAGCGCGGTGACCTCCGCGGCCAGGTCGGGCGGCAACGGGCCGAGCGCCAGGGTGGTCGCGTTTTCCTCCGCTTGGGCGACGGTGCGCACACCGGGAAGCGGGATGATCGCCGGGTTGACCGTCCACAGATAGCCCAAGGCGCCCTGGATCAGCGTGCGACCGTCGGAGGTCAGCAGCTCTCGGACGGCGGCGAGCCGGGACAGCCACTGTTCCATCGCGCCCTCGTCGAAGTAGTCCCAGTACGGGGTGTCGAGCCGGACGTCGCCGGGCGCCGGACGACGGTCGGCGGTGTAGCGGCCGCTGAGCAGGCCCATGGCCAGCGGCGACCGGGCCAGAACCGACAGGCCGTGAGACTGCGCGAGGTCCAGAACCGCCGACGACCAGCCGAACACGTTGATCTGGGTCTGCACGGTCAGGCAGTGCGGTGACCGGGCGAACACATCGATCACCGCTGGGTCGTCCTGCGCCGTCCCGAACCAGCGGATCGTGCCCTCCGTGACGAGCTCCTCCAATGTGGCCACGATCTGCTCGGCGTGCGTTCCGTCGCGGGCACCCCCGTGCAGTTGCAGCACGTCGATCGCCCCGGTGCCCAGCCGTCGCAGGCTGCCAGCACTTTGTCGGCGGATGGCGCCTGGTGAGACATCTTGACCGCTGCCCGATCTCGTCGTCTCGTCGATGACCAACCCGAACTTGGTGCTCACCACGATCTGGTCGCGGACTGACGACGGAAGCTGGCGAAGAGCACGTCCGATCACCTGCTCGGAGTGCCCGGCGCCGTACGCGCTGGCGGTGTCGATCACCCGTACGCCGTGGTCGATCGCCGCGTGCAATGCGGCGACGCTGACGTCGTCATCGACTTCGCCCCATCCCGCGTCGCGCCCGTTGAAGGTCCACGGGCCCCCCAGGGCCCAGGTGCCAACCCCGAGAGCCGAGACATCTGGTCCATGGGAACCGAGCGGGTGAACGGGGACAAAGGTCGCAGTGCTCATGGTCGTGATCCTTCTTCGGTGGATGGATGCGTGGTCGTCGGCGAGATCGAAGTCGTCAGTCCAACTCAGGTCTGGACCGGGTCCCGGCCATCGGGGCGGTGGCATCGGGGCCGGTCGACCGGCCTCGTTCGCGGTGTAGGCGGCGATCTTCCAATCGATCACCGCGAGGTCGGCGGTCAGCTGCTCGAGCTGGGCGCGGACCCGAGCCTGGTGGCTTTTGAGCAGCTCGATTCGGCCGGCGCGGTCGCGGTCGGCGCGCACCCGATCCACGAAGGTGCGCACATCTTCGACTGGCATTCCTGTGCGACGCAATCGGACCACGACGTCCAGCAGACCGAGAGACGTCTCGTCGAACACCCGGTGCCCGCCTCCCGTTCGAGGCAAGTCACCGAGCAGACCGCTGCGGTCGTAGAAGCGGAGCGTTTCGATCGGGATGCCGGTCCGGGCGGCGACCTCGCCGATGGAAAGACCAGCTGTGGTCGAACTGAACTGAGACATGTGGCCACTCTGCAATCTGGAGTGGACTCCAGGTCAAGAGGGCCGGCGGAACAGCCTGCCAGATCCACCTCGTCCCTCGGTCGCGGAGAGCCCTTCGTGTCCAGCAGGACCGCTGGTAACGTTTCCAGCGTGGTACAGCGAACCATTGTGATTGTCGAGGATGATCTCGACGGGTCGGAAGCCGTCGAGGCCGTACGAATCACCTACCAGGGTGTGCAGTATGAGTTGGACTTGTCCGAGAGGAACTTCGCGAAGCTGCAGAAGGCCCTCGATCCATATCTGAGCGTTGCGCGGCGTGTGGGCGGTAGGCGGAATGGCGCGACACGGGCAAGGTCGACGGATGTTGTCGTGGGCGATGCGTTGATCGGCGATGCCGGTGTGGATGACTCCGATGTAGGCGAAGTGGCGGTGGACAACGCGGCCGTGCGAGCCTGGGCGGGGTCGAACGGGATCCGGGTCTCGGGTCGGGGGCGCATCAGCCGGGCTGTCATCGAGCAGTTCCGAGCGGCAGGGAACTAGTGGTCACGCCGGAAGTTCGTCGGGACCAGCGCCGCCTGGGCGGCGCTCCGCTTCGTTCGCGTCGTCGTCCGTAGAACACCGCTACGACCTCCTCCGCGGCCTTGTGGAGCATCCACCCAGACGCCGCTGGACCCTCGACGAACCTCCGGGCGCAACCACTAGCGCGACAATCCCGCAGGCCTGGAGTTCGTTCGCGCCCATCGGGATGCAGGCCTGGCGGCGAGGATGCGATCAGGTGGTGGCTTCGGCCGTGAGGCAGGCAGCGATCGGCTCGAGGTCGGCGACCAGCTCTTGCATTTCGGCATCGGTGAGGGCGTCGTAGGGCGGCTGAGCCAACTCGTCGGTAAGAGCTTCGACTTGGTCCTTTGTCTTCCGTCCGGCGGCGGTGAACCGGCCGCTACCGTCGACCAGGCCGCGGGCGCGCAGGCCTTCCTCGATCGCTGCTAGTTCGGCGCGTGGGCGATGGTGCACGCGCCCGGAGTCGGATCCCGGTATCCCCATCGCGATGGCTCCCAGGAAGTGTGACTCGGTTCCGCCGATCCCGTGGCTGATCAGGGCTGCGATGTGGCCATCGCCGCGATGCTCGCGCAGCAGGGTGGCGGCCCGAAACAGACGGGTCAGCGGCTCCTCGGGCAGGGGAAGGCGGCGCAGCGCGGCGTACATCGCCCTTCCCTCAGTCGGAGCGCTCATTGCCGCCTGCGCCAGCATGTCGGCCGCGCGTACGACGCCAGGTGTTGTGGCGACATCGCCAAGCACGCGTCGAAGGGCCCGTACGCAACTGTCGTCGCGAGCCGCGAACGCCGCCTCCGGCGTCGTCACCTCCCACACGCGCGGGATATGGCGGGCCACCTCACCGGGAAAGAAGTTGTAGAACAACGCGTGCACGACCTCGGCCGGCACAGGACCGAGCGCCGCGGCGCGGCCGGCGAAATACCCATCCCAGATGTCGTCCAGACCGAGCGCCTCAACGACCTCGCCCAACGCGTCGTCACCGTACGGCAGGACGCCGAGCGGCTCCACCAGCTCGAACATTCGGCGGGCGGTCGGCCGCAATGTAGTTACACCGTCGGCACCCGGCGGCATGGTGAGCTCCTCACTGTGAAGCGGCTTCACCACGACAGACCGCGGCTAGGTGACGAACTCATCGCGCAACTCATCGGTGGGATGCTCGAGTCGCCGATCCCGACCCTTCGGCGGTATCCGTGTCTGCGTAGGGTTGTGCCGCCTTGATCCCGTTTGATCGTGCGGATTCCGATTGCCCGTTTGTCACCGGTTTCCTGCGTGGACGACTTCACCGTTTGCCGGTAGTGATTGGTTGAACGTCATGTGCACGGCGTTTGCGTGCTCGATGTCGCGACTGTCGACTGCCTGGACGTGTACGTGAGGCTCGGTGCTGTTGCCGGAGTTCCCGCAGCGACCAAGCACGTCGCCAACTTGCACCTGCTGTCCCGCACGGACCTCGCCGCTGTCTTGTCGGAGGTGGCAGACAGCAACGATGATGCCGCCGCTGTCGATCAGGACGTAGTTACCGGCCAGCGACCTCCAGCCCACCGCGGCCCTGCGCGCCTGGGTCAACGCGTAGACGATCGACGGCAGGCCGCGATAGGCCGGGTGATCGGGTTCATTGTCGTGTGCGGCCAGGACAGTTCCGTCGACGGGCGCCAGGATCGGGCGTCCGTATCCGACGAATCTGTCGGGCGGCTCAGGTCGTATGAGGGAGCTGATCGTGATCGGTACGGTGCGGCCGGTATCGGTGACCGGAACGAAGTCGATCGCGTAAGACGAACCGAACAGGCTCGTGCCGTGGCTCGGCACCCGGTTCGCAGGGCTGTTCCTGACGAGCCAGCTGCCAGCGAACGGGTAGGCCGCGTCGATCGATGTCAGCGGATCACCTCCTCGGTTTCGGACCCCCTGATCCGGTGGCTAGCCGACCGTCAGCTCTACACCGCTGACCCTCACCGGATAGGCCGGCAGCGGTGTGGTGGCCGGGCCCTGGACGACCGAGCCATCGGTGATCGAGAACTTGCTGCCGTGGCACGGGCAGTTGATGGTCGTGGCGACCTCTCCGAGCGTGCAGCCCTGGTGGGTGCAGACTGCGCTGAACGCCTTGAAATGACCCGCCTTGGGCTGGGTGACCACGATCTTCTGCGCATCGAAGATCTTTCCGCCGCCAACCGGTACGTCCGTGGTCGGCACGGTCAGCTGGGCTGCCGCCGACAGGCTCGCCGGCGCGCTCGCCGGCTCATCCTCGGGTCCGTACGACGCGCAGCCGGCGACGCCGCAGATCGCGAGTGTGCACAAACCTCCGCCGAGGAGGACACCACGACGACTGACGACGGGATTCATGGCAGGCCCTTCAGAACGTGAATCCGCGGTAGGTGAAGAACCACACCGCGGCGGTCGCGAACAATCCTGTCAGCAAGCAGAACACCAACCCGCCCAGCACCGGGAGTGCCCATCCCGGCGCATCGTCCCGGGTCAAGATCAGCATCTTGCAGACGAAGGCACCGAAGAAGAGGCAGCCGAGGATGGAGTGGACGAGCGCTCGCACGCTGAAGTCGGCGAACCCCAAGGCATACAGACAGTGCACGGCGACGGGCGTCACCAGCAACACGGCGATCCGGCCCGACCAGCGGTGCACCGGTCCCAGCCAGGCACCACTCAGTGGGATCCGGCCGAAGATCGACAGGCCCGTGACGAGCTGCACGATCGCGAACAGGAAAGCCGCGGTGGTCAGCCAGGTCTTGGCAGCCAGGCCGCTGGAGAAGCCCGCGAGGTTGAGAGCAATCCCAGTCGGGTGGTGCAGCCTGCCGAACAGTCCGAGGCCGATCGCGACCGCCGCTCCGATGCCCATGGCCAGCACGACCGGTCCCATCCGGCTGCCGTGTGGTGCGCTCTCCTCGGAGGTTGGCCCGGGTGTTGTGGTGGTCATCGCATTCTCCTTGGGGACTGACTGCCCGGGCGCTCCGGATAGGCGCTAGACATCGGAGTCTCCGTTCACCGGCCCAGCGGGGACCGTCTCGCCGTCGAGCTCCGCCTTCCGGTCAGCGGGGAGGGTGGGAGCAGGCCCGGACTTGCCGGACGACTCGGTAGCTACGCCGACAACGTCCCCGTTGGGCAAGACGATCCAGCCGATCGTCGTCTTCGATCCCTTGGCCCGATAGATCCCGGCGGGCGGCTTAGCCAGCCGGAGCTGGAACTCGTGGGTCTTACCCTCGTGGCGAACCGATCCCTTCAGCCACCCGCCGTCGTCCAGCTGGGCCTGGATCCGGTCGCCGCCCCTCGAGGTCAGAGTCACTGTGTCGTAGACCACCTTGCCGCGAAACCAGGCTTCCAACGCCTTACCGTCACAGATGTACGCGGCCGTCCGATCGCCCAGGACGGCAACGGCCACGGCGATCTCGCCGTCCTTGGTACGCCCGACGTACACGGCCTTGTGGGGGAACTCGTCGCCCCGCTCTGTTGCCCCTGTGGGGGACGGCGTCGCCCGCGCCGGCTGTTCGGAAGGTGAGTTCGGCGGCGTCGTTGGAGCGGCCGACGGTGCCGACGCCGGGGGAATCGCAGGCTGGGAGGCGCCCGCGGGCCCCGGGTTCACGACGAAGTTGGCAATCAGGAGCCCAGCGAAGAAGGCAGCCACCGCTGCCAGGGTGACCAGGGGACTTCGGTGTGTCATGTGCAGACCTCTCGTGTCGAGGTATCTGACATCGAGCCCCGCGATGCCGTACGGAGGAGGAGTCGGTGTTCCTCGTCTGTGATACCGCATCGCGAGCCGCGCCCGCCAGACGTGGCAGATCACGAAGATCAAGGGAGACGGCCCCCTCCGATGATCCAGGGTGGGCGCAGTGGAGTGAGCACCGGGCGCCCGCTCGTGAAGCGTCTTCAGTCAGAGCTCGGCGCAGACTACTTCGTGACCCGTGTCTCCTGAGCTACGCGTCGATGCGCCATCGCGATGTGGTGCGCGTTCTCACACGAGGACGGCTCCGCCGGTGATGTCGATGACGGCTCCGGTGATCCACTCGGCTTGATCGGAGACGAGGAACGCGGCTGCGTAGGCGACGTCGGTCGGGGTGCCGAGCCGCTGTAGCGGGTGATGCTCGGCCATGATCTGCTGCTGAGCGAGCGGAATCCGTTGCTGGTTGCCGGCGGTGAGGATGGTCTCGGGGGCGATGCAGTTGGCCCGGACGCCGCTTGGCCCGGCTTCGGCGGCGACCTGCTGGGTGAGCATCGCAATCGCCGCCTTAGCCGCGCAGTAGGGAGCCGGCGCCCGGGAATTGGCTAGCCGGCCGGCGGAGGAGCCGACGGTGACGATGCTGCCGCGGCGGCGTTGTTTCATGCCGGGCAGGAAGCATTTCAGGGTGAGGAAGGTGGCCAACAGATTGGCGTCGATGGTAGCCCGCCAGTCGTGTTCGCTGACCTGCTCCACCGGTCCGGGCGGGGCGAGACTCGCACCGGCGTTGGCGATGAGGATGTCGACCGGACCGATGGCGTCTTCGATGTGGCGCCGCATGGCGTCGAGATCGTCGAGATTGGTGACGTCACCGGTCACCGTGATCGCCGTGCCGCCTTGCTCGCGGATGCCGTCGGCCACGCGGTCTGCCGCTGCCTTGTCGCGCCCGTGGACCGCGACGGTGGCTGCGCGGTGAGCGAGTTCAGTGGCGATGGCTTCGCCGATGCCGCGGGAACTGCCGGTGACAAAGGCGACTCGACCGTCCAAGCTGGCGGGTTGGGTCACGGTCACTCCTCGTGTCCGGCCGGAATGAGCTGCCGGGTGCCCCAGGCGACCGGATCCACGCGCAGCCAAGGTGCAGTGGACAGAGCCCTGGGTGTGAGCCCGGCGAGGGCGGCGGTGTCGCGGTGCAGGTGCGACTGGTCGGCGTATCCGCTCTCGACTGCCACCGCGGCCGGGTGATGCCCGCTTGCGAGGAGGTGCGCTGCCGAGTCGAAGCGGACCAGCTGGATCGCACGCTTCGGCGTCATCCCGATCTGGGCGCGGAATCGGGACCAGAGCCGCTTTCGGCTCCAGCCGACCTCGTCAGCCAGCAGCTCGACACGTACGCGACCTCGTGCGCGGGAGACGCGGCGCCAGACCTGCGCCACCTCGGCGTCGACGCCATGCGTGCGCTCTGATCGCCGGACGAGGGCCGACTCGACCAGCGCGAACCGATCGTCCCAGTTCCGCTCCGCGTCGAGCCGGTCGCGCAGACGCTCCGCCTCCCGACCCCACAAGGCATCGAGCCCTACGGCGTTGCCGGCGAACTCATCGACCGCGCCGCCGAATACGGCATACGCCAGGGTGGGGGACACGCGCACCTGCAGGCACTGCAAGCGGTGAGCGCGTCCGCGCAGGTGGGCCGCACCGATCCCGATAACGCCCATCCCCTGGATACAGGTTTCCCCACGTCGAGCAACGACGGCGGCGTCTCCGAGGTCGAGGAAGAGCGACACGGCCGGAAACGGGACCATCGGCAGTTCGACGGATGTTGTCGAGCGACTCACGAACGCTGCCATTCGGACGCCGGGTAGCCGCCTGCCGCGTGGCACCGCAATGTCCCAGTCGGGCTGCATACCTGAACTATAAGCAGCTCGGCCGGGTCTCATGGCGTGCTCATCGAGCCGAGGAACGCCAGGAGAAGGGACGACGTGCGGCCAGGGTCCTCCATCATCGGCGAGTGCCCGACACCGGGGATTGCCTCGATCCACGTCCCTGGCACGACGCGGTATTCGGCAAATGCCGATGGGCTCCAACGGTGGTCGTCGGCGCCGTACAGCACCAGGATCGGTTTGCCGAACGTCATCAGACGCCGCGGGACCGGCTCGGAGAGGAACTCGTCGGACCCGCGCGAGGTCGCGGTCAGCGCGTGGTAGGTCATCCCGTTCAGGTCGTCGATCATCCTCTGGGGGATCTCGAAACCGGGCCGGCTGAACGCGGAGGACGCGGCCTTGCGCAGGATGGCGTCGGTGCGCAGGCGCCAGATCAGCTGGCCGACCACAGCCGTGGTGAGAAGGTTGCCGGTCGACCCGCTCGAAATGAAGGCGGACATGCTCGGGCCGGTGTCGATGAGGCCGAGGGCGGTCACGAGCGAGGGGTGTTGCTCGGCAAGCGCGGTGGCCACGTAGCCTCCGGTCGAATGGCCGACGACGACAGCGTGTGTGACGCCAAGGCTGGTGAGCACATCGCCGACGAGCCTGGCCTGATTGGGAATGGAGTACGCGTCGCCGGCCGGTTTGGCGGACCGACCGTGACCGAGGAGATCGACCCGGATGACACGGTACGACCGCGCGAGCGCCGGTGTGATCGCGTCCCATGCCGCGGTCGAACTGCCCAGGCCATGGATCAGGACGACCGCCGGCGCGGCTGGCGGTCCATCCTGCCGCACGTAAAGGGCGGTGCCGTCGACAGCAATCGTGTCGGTTGACGCAGCAGGGGCCGTCTCGGCGTCGGTCACGCCCGTGTTGACCGCGAGGGACGCGATGATCACCCCGATCACGATCGCGGCCACAACGAATCGGTCACGCCGTTTCCCATCTCCGGGCGTCTGTGCCACCTCGCCGGGCTGCGGGGCGTCCGGCTCTGTCCGCGCGCTGAGTGTCCCCGTCAGGCGTGATCGAGTCATATCTCCAGCGTGACCCGCGTGCGGCGAATCGGCTTGGATGAATGTTCCTTGCGAAAAGAACTACTCCGGTTGCTGAGCCTGCGTCACCGTCCGAGCGCCGATGAGGTGACAATTCCGGCGAGAACCGACAGACGGCTACAGCGCACGTCGCATGGGATCAGACGTCGGTGAAGTGCTCCACCACGGGCGGCGCGGCGAAGAACGGGCCGATGGCGCCGCGCCACTGCACGAACCGCTCGGTCGCGCGGAAGTTCTGTTCGTGCGCCTCGACGGAATCCCACTCGACGAGCAGGGTGAACCGCTGTGGGCTCTCGATCCCGCGGGTCATCCGGACGCTCCGACAGCCGGGAGTGGTGATCAGCACCTCCCGCACGCCCCGATACGCCGCCTCGAACCCGTCCGCGTCCGTTACGTCGATCAGCCCTACCTCGAGAACCATTGGTTGACCTCTCTAGAGCGGGAGCTTGCGGAACAAGGGTCGCGGCACGTGCCGCAGGCCTGACATCACGGCCCGCATGGGCGCCGGGACCCAGATCAGGTCGCGCTGATGTCGGACCCCGTCGACGACGGCCTCGGCGACCTGCTCCGGCGTGACCGAGAGGGGCGCCGCGTCCAGCCCCTCGGTCATCTTGGAGTGCACGAAGCCCGGCCGGACGACGAGCACGCCGACGCCGCTGTCGCGGAGCGCCTCGCCGAGCCCGAGGAAGAACCCGTCGAAGCCGGCCTTGGTCGAGCCGTAGACGAAGTTGGACCGGCGGACGCGTTCGCCGGCGACGCTCGACAGCGCGACGATGCGGCCGTGGCCCTGGTCCTTCAGCTTTGCGGCCAGCAGCACACCGACGTGGACCGGCGCCGCGTAGTTCACCTCGGCCAGCTCCAGCGCGAGCTCGGGATCCGTCCAGGCGGCCTCGGGATCACCCAGCAGACCGAACGCCACCACGGCGATGTCGATGTCGCCGTCGGCGAACGCGGCGTCGATCGAGGCCGCGTGCGAGCCCGAGTCACGGGCGTCGAAGTCCACCTCGGACACCGAGCAGCCGAGCCCGCGCAGCTCCTCGGCGGCCGCACCACGCCGCTCGCTCGGCCGCGCTGCCAGCGCGACGCGGAGCCGACCGCCCTCGGCGTATCGGCGGGCGATCGCCAGGGCGATGTCGGACGTGCCGCCGAGCAGCAGTAGGGACTGGGGCGTACCCACGGCATTGATCATCGGTCTTGGTCACTCCTCATCGCAGATCAGATCTCCAGCCGGCGGGACAGGTCGGAGGTGAACAGGCCGGTCGGGTCGACCCGCCGGCGTACGGCCAGGAAGTCGTCCAGCCGCGGATACATCTGCCGGAACGTGGTCGCCGAGAGCCGCGAGTCCTTGGCGAGATAGCCGCGACCGCCGGCCGCGACCACCAGCTCGTCCAGCTCGTTGCAGAGCCGATCCAGGCCGGCCTCGATCGGCAGATCGACGGTGAGTGTCCAGCCCGGCATCGGGAACGACAGCGGCGCCGGGTTGCCCGGGCCGAACCGCTTGAGCACGTTCAGGCAGGACAGGTGACCGGACTCGACGATCTTCACGAATGCGGCCCGGAAGGTCTCGTGGGCGTCGAACGGCACCACGAACTGGTACTGCAGGAAGCCGTTCGGGCCGTACACCCGGTTCCACTCCGCCACGATGTCGAGTGGATGGAAGAACTGGGTGATGTTCTGCACCTGACCGACCTTGTGCGCCGGCGCCTTGCGGAACCAGAACTCGCTGAACGCCTTCGCGGTCGCCTTGTTCACCATCCGGTTCGGGAAGACCTCCGGAATGGTGCCGAACTCCGGCGCGACGAACCTCAGCGGGTCGCGCCGCTGCTTGAACGACAGGTCGCCCAGCCGGGCCTTGTTGCCCCGGGTCAATACTGCCCGGCCGAGATGCTTCCCGCGCGTCACCGCGTCGAACCATGCCACCGAGTACGTGTAGCCCTCGTCGCCGGAGCTCATCCGCTCCATCAGGTCGTCGATGTCACTGCACCGGTCGGTGTCCACGGTGAAGTACGCGGTCTCGACCCGTTGCACCACGATCGTCGCGCCGAGCACGACCCCGGTCAGCCCCATCCCGCCGATCGTGGCCCAGAACAGGTCCCGATCCTCGCCATCGGGTGTGACGGTGCGGACCTGGCCGTCGGCGCCGAGCAGCTCGAGCGAGCGCACGTGGTTGCCGAAGCTGCCCTGAGTGTGATGGTTCTTGCCGTGGACGTCGGCGGCGATCGCGCCGCCGATCGTCACCTGCCGGGTGCCCGGCAGCACCGGCACCCACAGACCGAACGGCAGCAACGACTTCATCAGCTGGTCCAGCGACACCCCGCACTGCACGGACACCGTCGGCGGCTCGGACTCGGCGTCGACCTGCAGGATCCGGTTCAGCTTCGTCAGGTCCAGGGTCGTGCCGCCGGCGTTCTGGGCCGCGTCGCCGTAGCTGCGACCGAGTCCGCGCGGCACCACGCCGCGCGAGCCGCCCTCGGCCTTGCGCAGCACCGAGACCGCCCCGGCGACGGAGTCGACGGCCGCGAGATGGGACCGACTGCTCGCGGTCCGGCCCCAGCCGTGCAGGCTGGTCAGCTCCAGCGGGATCGGCGGCTGGGTCTCGACCACCGGTGAGGGCTTGATGTCGGGCAGGTTGTCTGTGTCGCTCAAAAGAACACCGCCAAGGAGATGGTCACCAGCCAGACCAGGCCGATGCCTTGCAGGACATGATCGGACAGCACGACCTCTTCGGGCGCGTCGGCCTGGCCGGCGTCGACCTCGAGGGCGTACTGCAACAGGCCGAGGGTGAACGGCGCGATGGAGACCGCGGTCCACGGCACTCCGAGCAGCGGCGACGGATCGGTGTTCTCGAACGCCCACAGGCTGTACGAGATCAGCACCATCACCGCCGCCAGCATCCAGGCGAATCGCAGGTAGGACTCGGAGTAGCGGGTCAGCGACTTCCGGGTTCCCACGTCGGCACCGAGATCCTTCATCTCCGAGTAGCGCTTGCCGGCCACCATGAAGAACGAGCCGAACGCGGCGACCAGCAGGAACCACTGGCTGAGCGGGATGCCGGTCGCCACGCCGCCGGCGATCGCCCTGAGCAGGAAGCCGGACGCGACCACGGCGAGATCGACCACCGGCAGATGCTTGAGCCAGACGGAGTAGACGATCTGGATGCCGACATACACGAGCAGGGTGATGCCGAGCGAGACGGTGGTGGCGAAGCCGATCACCAGCCCGCCGATCCCGACCACCGCGGCCAGCACGAGCGCCGCCCTCGGGCTGAGCTCGCCGGCGGCGATCGGCCTGAACCGCTTCTTCGGATGGAGCCGATCCTCCTCGATGTCGCGGACGTCGTTGAGCAGGTAGACACCCGCGCTCACCAGGCAGAACGCGACGAAGGCGAGACCGACGCCGATCAGCACAGGAATGTTCAGCAGCTGCCCGGCGGCCAGCGGAGCGGTCGCCACCAGGACGTTCTTCGTCCACTGCCGCGGACGCATCGCCCGGATGGGAGCCGAGAGCCGACGCGAGGCCGGGGCGGCGAGCTGCTGGTCTGTCATCGCGGGCCCCACGGTACTGGGCGGTTAGGTTGGGGCCCATGTGTGTTCGGCCACGTCGCGGGCGTGTCGGTGCAGCGGCGGCCTTCGTGGTGCTGCTGGGCACCGGCCTGCTGGCGGGCTGCGGCGCTGCCGGCGTATCCGACCCCGAGCCGAGCCGGTCGACGTCGGCGTCGGCGTCGGCGACCGCCGAACCGAGCATTCCGACCGACGGCCTGACGCTGCGCGAGCTGGGCTTCACCAACGGCCCGGTCGACGCGTTCTCGGTGCCGGCCAGCTCGTTGATCACCGACAAGGTCGATCAGCCGAACGCGGTCACCGTGGTGATGAGCGCCCCCGACACCCCGACGCTGGCGGCCTACTACCGGACCGCGCTGCCGGCCGCCGGCTTCACCGTCACTGCCGACGACCGGGCGAACGGCACAATGACCTTCGCCGGGCACGGCTGGACCGGCGTGCTCACCGGATCCGACACGGCGAGTGCGGTGGCGCTCCGGCCGAGTGCCTGAGCCGGGCCGGATGCGGGTGCTCGAACGCAGCCGCTTGCTCGGGCCGGCGTTCGTCGCCGCGGTGGCGTACGTCGACCCCGGCAACGTCGCCACCAATACCGCGGCCGGTGCGCAGTTCGGCTACCTGCTGCTCTGGGTGCTGGTGGCGGCGACGGTGATGGCCGGCCTCGTGCAGTACCTGTCGGCGAAGATCGGCTGGCTGACCGGCGAGTCGCTGCCGGCGCTGATAGCGCAGCGTAACCGGCGCGGTGCCCGGCTGGCGTTCTGGGCGCAGGCCGAGCTGGTCGCACTGGCCACCGACCTGGCCGAGATCGTCGGCGGAGCGGTCGCGCTCCAACTGCTGTTCGGCCTGCCGGTGGTGGCCGGCGCGGTGATCACCACGGTGGTGTCGACCGCATTGCTGGCCGTGCAGAACCGGCGCGGTCAGCGGCCCTTCGAGCGGGTGATCGCCGGACTGCTGGCGATCGTCGTGATCGGCTTCCTGGCCGGGCTGGTGATCGCACCGCCCGACCCGCGCGCCGCGGCCGCCGGCCTGGTGCCGCGGCTGGCGGGGACGGACTCCGCCCTGCTCGCGGTCGGGATGCTCGGGGCGACGATCATGCCGCACGCGGTCTATCTGCATTCCGCGCTGGTCCGTGACCGGCACGGCCGGGCTGACGCCGACACCGCCCTCGACACCCTGCGGGGCATCCGCTGGGACGTGATCGCCGCGATGCTGGTCGCCGGATCGGTGAATGTCGGGATGCTGCTGCTCGCCGCCAGCACCTTGTTCGGGCTTCCTGTGCACAACCTGCAGCAGGCCCAGGTGGCGCTCGGCTCGGCCCTCGGGCCGGTTGTCGCCACGCTGTTCGCGCTGGCGCTGCTCGCGTCCGGGCTGGCATCGACATCGGTCGGGGGGTACGCCGGTGCGGTGATCATGGACGGCCTGCTGAACCGCCGGATCCCGCTGCTGGCCCGGCGACTGATCACCGCCGTACCGGCCCTGATCTTGTTGGCCATCGGCCTCGATCCGACCAGACTGTTGATCATCAGCCAGGTGGTGCTGTCGTTCGGCATCCCGTTCGCCCTGGTGCCGCTGGTCCGGATCGCCGGAGACTCGTCCCTGATGGAGCTGGCGCCGAGCCGCCGGTCGACGGTCGTGCTGGCCTGGCTGGTGGTCGCGATCGTGGTGACCTTCAACGTCGCCCTGATCGTGCTGCTCCTGCTCGGCCGCTGATCCGCCGCTCTTTCCGGAAACTGTCGGGTTGGTGCACTCTCCTCCAGCGTGTCGCTGTCGCAACCCGACACTTTCCGGAAAGGGGGGAGCCGGGGGAGGGGTCAGCGCCAGAGGTCGGTCCAGCGGATGCCGAGCTCGGCCAGCATGGTCCGGAGCAGCGGGAGACTGATCCCGACGACGTTGTGCGGGTCGCCGCGCAGTCCGGTGACGAACGGGCCGCCGAGTCCATCGACGGTGAACGCACCTGCGACGGCCAGCGGCTCGCCGGTGCCGACGTACGCGCTGATCTCGTCGTCCTCGACCATCGCGAAGGACACCTCGGTCGAGGCGACCGCGGTCCGCGTGTCGACCGAGCCGCTGCGGCGCAGGACCAGGTGATGGCCGGTGTGCAGCACGCCGTCGCGACCACGCATCGATCGCCAGCGGGCGATCGCCTCCGCGGCGTCGCGCGGCTTGCCGAGCGCCCGCCCCTCCAGCTCCAGCATCGAGTCGCAGCCGATCACCAGTACGTCGCCCTCGGCCGGGGCCCGCGCCACGACCGCCTCGGCCTTCGCCACGGCCAGGGCGCCGACCAGCTCCGGCACGGAAGGCGCCGAGATCTCCGACTCGTCCACCCCGGAGACCACCACCTCGGGGTCGAGCCCGGCCGCCCGGAGCGTACGCAGCCGGGCCGGCGACGCGGACGCGAGGACCAGACGCATCGAGGCAGCGCTCATCACAGCCGGTCGAGCACGGCGCGCAGTGGATCGAGTCCGAGCGAGCCGAGGTTCAGCGCGTCGGCGTGGAACCGGCGCAGGTCGAACGCGGCCCCCTGTCTGGCCCTGACGGCGTCCCGGGCCTCCAGCCAGATCCGCTCGCCCACCTTGTACGACGGTGCCTGGCCCGGCCAGCCCAGGTAGCGGTCGATCTCGAACACCAGGGTCGCCAGGTCCTGGGCGGTGGTGGCCCGCAGGAACTCCAGGCCCAGCTCCCGGTTCCAGATCTCACCCGGATGGAAGCCCATCGGATTGTCGGCGGGGATCGCCAGCTGCAGATGCATGCCGATGTCGATCACGACCCGAGCGGCCCGGAACGCCTGAGCGTCCAGCATGCCCATCCGCGTCGCCGGGTCGCCGAGATAGCCGAGGTCGTCCATCAGCCGCTCGGCATACAGCGCCCAGCCCTCGCCGTGCCCGGAGACGAACGCCAGCTGGCGTTGCCAGCGGTTCAGCAGCTCGCTCTGTACGGCGTTCTGGCCGATCTGCAGATGGTGTCCGGGTACGCCCTCGTGGAAGACGGTGGTGGTCTCCTTCCAGGTGGAGAACTGGTCGATCCCGGCCGGCACCGACCACCACATCCGGCCCGGACGGCTGAAGTCCTCGGTCGGGCCGGTGTAGTAGACGCCCCCGTCGTGGGTCGGCGCGATGCAGCACTCGATCGTCGCGATCTCGGCCGGGATGTCGAAGTGGACGCCGTTCAGCTCGCCGATCACCCGGTCGGCCAGCTGCTGCATCCAGTCCCGGAAAGCGGGCGCGCCGGCGATCTGCCGGGACGGGTCGGCATCCAGCGCGGCGCAGGCTCGCTGGATGTCGGGGTCGCCGAACAGTTTCACGGGCGATGAGCCGCTGCTCGGACTGGATCCGGTGCAGCTCGGCGAAACCCCACGCGTACGTCTCGTCCAGGTCGATCACCGCGCCGAGGAAATACCGCGACTCCAGCTCGTACTGCTCGCGGCCGACCGCGTCCCGTTCCCGCCCGTGCGGCAACAAGTCGTCCCTCAGCCGGTCGGCGAAGTCGCCGAACGCGGCGCGGGCCTGGCCGGATGCCTCCACGAGTCCGGGCAGGATCTCCTCCCGGAGCGCGGCCGGCACCCGGTCCTGTAGGGCGGTGAAGTAGTCCCCGGCCGCGGACCGCCCGATCCAGCCCTCGACCTGGTCGACGGTGGCGGCGATCTGGCGCCTGGCCGAGACGTGACCGCCGCCGGCCTCGGTGGTCAGCGTGTCGGCGATCTGGGCCAGCGGCCGGCCGAGGGTCGACACCCGCTCGACGATGGCCGCCCACGCCTCCGCCGTGTCGTCGGGCATCAGGTCGATGGTGCCGGTGAGCGCCTGTGCGGCACCGGCGATCGAACTGACCCGGCTGGCCGGGATGTGGGCAGCGTGCAGCTCGATCGACAGCCCGAGCCGTTCCAGCATGGCCTCCTTGGCCACCTGCTCGCGGGGATCGGACGGGATGGCCCCGGCCAGCGCGGCCACCGTGTCGGTCAGGTGTTCCAGCTCGGCCGCGACGCCGTCGAGGGAGTAGTCCCCCCACTCGTGATCATGGCCAGGCGCGCCGAGCGTGGTGGCCACCTCCGGATAGCGCTCGATGCATTCGGCGACGTAGCGATCGGCGATCTCGTCGACCGGCCTACTCATGACCATGAATTCTCCTGCTCGGTAACGAATGCGCTGGCGACGTCCAGGACGGCGCCCGGATTCGCGTCGGTGGCCAGATCCAGCGTCGGTACGTCCAGTGCCGGCCAGTCGAACGCCGCGGGTCCGGCGGCCAGGTAGCCCGCGTCCTGGTGCGCACCGCGCCGCGGGTCGCTCAGCCGGGCTGCCGATCGGGCTCGGGCGATCTCGTCGGCCAGCCGGCAGCGGATCAGCACGCATCCGCGCGTGCGCGAGCAGTGGTTCCAGCCCGGGCCGCCAGAGCCGATCCTGGTATGCCGCCTCGGCGACGGTCGTCACGTCTGCCCGGACCAGGGCGCTGAGCAGCTCGAAGAACAGTGCCAACACCCGGAGGTTCAGCTGCTGGTGGTCGTCGTCGGCCGGCTCCGTCCCGAGGGCTCGCACCATGCCTTCCTTCAGCTCGTCCCGGCAGATCGCCGGGCCACCGATCCTCGTGGCGAGGCCGTGCGCGAGGGTCGTCTTGCCGACCCCCGGCGGTCCGCTGATCACGATCAAGGTCGGCGTCCCCACCCGCCCGACCCTATCGAGCGCTGGTACGACTCATCGGCGACCTCCGCCGAGCAGGCCACCGAGGATGTCGCCCAGTCCGCCGCCACCCTGCCCGCCGGCGCCCACGCCGCCCATCCCGCCGAGGATGGACCCCAGGATGTCCTGTAGTCCGCCGCCGGTGGCCGCTGCCTGGTCCTGCTGACCCCTGCCGGCCAGCTGCTTGGTCAGGTAGGACAGCACGATCGGCGCGAGGATGGGCAGCAGCTGCTTGACCAGGTTGTTCGACCCGCCGAGGTTGCCGCCCAGGGTCTGGACGACCTGGTCGGAGTTGTCTCCGAACACGTGGCCGACGATCTTCTCGCCGTCCTCGGTGTCGACGTCGTTCAGGTTCACCCCACCGTCGACCAGGGCGGACGAATGCTGGTCGATGGCGCGTCGGCCTGTTCGCTCGGGTCGGACTAATTGTCGCCGTTCGGACTCTAACGCCGGCCGGTCCGGCCGTCAGGGCCGGGCCGACTGTCGCCAAGCGCCGGGGCCGGGCTGGATCTGAGCCCGCAGGCCGCGCCAGTACGCGGCCCACTGACTCGTCGACCCGGCACTCGCCGTCGACGAGGCTGACCTCCCGGCGGCGAGCACCACGACCACCGCCGCCAGCTCCTCGTCGGTCGGGTTTCCCCTCACCGTGAGCGTCGGGTCTGCGCGCTGATCCCCGCTCGCGGGTCCCGATTCGTTCGCTGCGCTCACGGGGTCCGATTCGTTCGCTGCGCTCACGGGGCCCGATTCGTTCATAGGGGGATGTTTCCGTGCTTCTTCGGCGGCAGACTCTGCCGCTTGGTCCGCAGCAGCCGCAGCACGCGGGTGATCTCGGATCGGGTCTCGTGCGGGAAGATCACCGCATCGACGAAGCCGCGGTCGGCGGCGACGTACGGGTTGGCGAGCTCGTCGTCGTAGGACGGTGATCAACTCGGCCCGCAGCCGGTCGGGCTCGTCGGACTTGGCGAGCTCCTTGCGATACAGGATGTTCACCGCGCCCTGCGCACCCATCACCGCGATCTGCGCGGTCGGCCAGGCCAGGTTGAAGTCCGCGCCGAGGTGCTTGGATCCCATCACGTCGTACGCTCCGCCGTACGCCTTCCGGGTGATCACGGTGAGCAGCGGGACGGTCGCCTCGGCGTACGCGTAGATCAACTTCGCGCCGCGCCGGATGATCCCGTTCCACTCCTGGTCGGTGCCGGGCAGGAATCCCGGGACGTCGACGAAGGTCAGCACCGGGATGTTGAACGCGTCGCAGGTCCGCACGAAGCGGGCCGCCTTCTCCGACGCGTCGATGTCCAGGCAGCCGGCGAAGTGCAGCGGCTGGTTGGCCACAACACCGATCGAGCGACCGTCGATCCGGCCGAATCCGACGACGATGTTCGGCGCGAACAGCTCCTGCACCTCGCAGAAGTCGCCGTCGTCCAGCACGTGCGCGATCACCTGATGCATGTCGTACGGCTGGTTGGGGGAGTCCGGGACCAGCTCGTCCAGCTCGCGGTCGGCGTCGGTGATCTCGAGCGTGTTCACCAGCTCGAAGCTCGGCGGATCCTCGAGATTGTTCTGGGGCAGGAATCCGACGAGGGTCTGGACGTAGGAGACGGCGTCTTCCTCGTCCGTCGCCAGATAGTGCGCGTTGCCGGACTTCGTGTTGTGGGTCCGTCCTCCGCCGAGCTCCTCCATGCTCACGTCCTCGCCGGTGACGGTCTTGATCACGTCGGGTCCGGTGATGAACATCTGGGAGGTCTTGTCGACCATGATCGTGAAGTCGGTCAGCGCGGGGGAGTAGACGTGGCCGCCGGCAGCCGCGCCCATGATCACCGAGATCTGCGGGATCACCCCGGAGGCATGGGTGTTCAGCCGGAAGATCTCGCCGTACAGACCGAGCGAGACGACGCCCTCCTGGATCCGGGCGCCGCCGCCCTCGACCAGGCCTATCAGCGGGCAGCCGGTCTTCAGCGCGAACTCCATGATCTTGACGATCTTCTCGCCGTACACCTGGCCGAGGCTGCCGCCGAACACCGTCACGTCCTGGCTGAACACGCAGACCGGCCGGGCGTCGATGGTGCCGAAGCCGGTGATCACCCCGTCGCCGTACGGACGTCGCTTCTCCATCCCGAACGACGTCGCCCGGTGCCGGGCGAACTCGTCGATCTCGGTGAAGGAGCCCTCGTCCAGCAGCAGATCGAGGCGCTCGCGAGCGGTCTTCTTGCCCCGCGCGTGCTGCTTCTCCACCGCCGCCTCGGAGCCGGCGTGCACTGCCTCGTCCATCCGCCGGGTCAGATCGTCGAGCTTCCCGGCGGTGGTGTGCGGATCGCGTCTGGTCTCCGTCCTTCGCGGCGCTCACCCCTGGTGCTCCATAGCTCGCACCCTAGTGGTTGCGCCCGGAAGTTCATCGAGGGTCCAGCGGCGTCTGGGTGGATGCCCGCAAGGCCGCGGAGGAGGTCGTAGCGGTGTTCTACGGACGACGACGCGAACGAAGCGGAGCGCCGCCCGGGCGGCGCTGGTCCCGACGAACTTCCGGGCGTGACCAGCTAGTCAGTGCGGTCTAGCCTCGACGGGTGCCTACCGCGAACGATCCAGACCCGATCGATGCCGGCCAGATCGATTCGGACCAGATCGATTCAGCTTGGCTGGGCGGCCGAGCTGGTCGGACCCGGCTCGCTCTGGCGCTCGATCCAGGTGGTCGCCCAGACCGGATCGACCAACGCCGACCTGGCGGCGGCCGCACGGTCGGGCTTGGCACTACCGGGATCGGTGCTCGCCACCGGCTACCAGACCGCCGGCCGGGGCCGTCGCGATCGCCGCTGGTCAGCCCCACCCGGTACGTCGGTAGCGGTCTCCCTGCTCGTCGCGCCGCACGATGTCCCGACCGAGCGCTGGGGTTGGCTGTCGCTGTTGGCCGGGCTCGCCGTGGTCGAGGGGCTGCGCCGGATCACGCCCGTCGACGTCGCGCTGAAGTGGCCGAACGACGTCGTGGCGGGCGACCGAAAGCTGTGCGGCATTCTGGCCGAGCGGGTAGAGACCCCGACCGGACCGGCCTGCGTGGTCGGGATGGGGATCAACATCTCGTTGGGGGCAGAGCAGCTGCCGGTCCCCGCGGCGACCTCGCTGCTGCTGGAGATGGGTGAGGAGCGGTGCCCGTCGTCCTCCCGGGTGATCGCCGCCGTACTCGGAGCCTTCGCGCTGATCTTCGCCGAGTGGGAACGCGGCGACGACGACACTGCGTTAGCGGCGGCGTACGTCGCCCGGTGCGCCACTATCGGCCGCCGGGTCCGGGTGCAACTCGACCGCGACCGTTTCGTGGACGGCATCGCCGAGGCCGTGGACTCCGACGGTCGGCTCGTGGTCCGGACCGCCACTGGCTCCCAGGTCTTCAGCGCCGGCGACGTGACCCACTTGCGTTAGCCGACGCTTCGAGATGCACTGCACCGGCCCGGAGAGTTCGCGGCGAGTGTCCACTTCCGAGGCCGACACGCCGGCAATCCCGCACAAGCTGGGGCCGAATGTCCAATTCCGTCGGGCGGAGCGGTTTCGGGCGGAGCGGTATCGGACTCGCGGTCAGGCGAGGGCGGCTGTTTCGGAGCGCTCCATCTCTTCAGCCAGTTCGCGCTTGGTGCTCTGCCAGCGCTCCTCGGTATAGCCGGTCCGCCAGTAGCCCGAGATCGACACAGCGCGTCGGTCCATCCGGTGCTCGACGAAGAGGAAGCGACGGAGATCGCGGACCAGCTCTGCGTTGCCGTGCACGAACACCTGCGAGTCCGGCGCCGGGGCCCAGGACCCCCGGACCGTCCGCGCCAGCTCCGCACCGTACGGCGCCGAACCCCGATGCACCCAGGTCAGCCGGGTGTTCCGGGTCACGCGCAGCGGCAGCTCCTCGGCCGGTCCGGCGACCTCGACGTACACATCGGCGCGAGCATCCTCAGGCAGCCGTTCCATCGCGGCCGCGATGGCCGGCAGGGCCGCCTCGTCTCCGGCCAGGAGGTGCGCGGCCGCCGGTTCCGGGGCATAGCCACCGCCGGGGCCGAAGAACCCGATCAGGTCCCCTGGACGGGCGGCCGCCGCCCACGGGCCGGCCAGCCCGGCGTCGCCGTGCACGACGAAGTCGATCGCCAGCTCGTCGCTGTCCCGGTCGAACGATCGGATGGTGTACGTCCGCGTCACCGGCCACTCCCCAGCCGGCCGGCTGGCCCTGAGCTCGTCCGGATCGAACGGCCAGGTGTAGTCGGCACCGGCCGGTGGGAACAGCAGTTTCACGTAGTGATCGGTGAACTCGAGCTCGGGCAGCGCCGCCAGGTCCGGCCCGCCGAGGACCACCCGGACCATCGACGGACTCAGCCAGCTGGTCCGCAGCACGACGGCGGAGCGGGCAACGCGCTTGGGGCGAGATCGTTCAGTCATGAAGGTAAGGGTAGCCTTAGTTACTGTGTCTCGGCTGTGCGGCCACCCAGCGTGACGCTCGTCAGGTCGCCCTCCGTCGAACACGGGCCTGCCAGACTCTGCCCTGGCGCCGGTACGCCTTCCCGTCGATGGCCCGGTCGACCGCCGCCGTGCCGAGCTCACGCTCGATCACCCAGACCCCGAGGTCGACGCCGCAGAACAGGGCGCCGGCCGTGATCCGGTCTCCGTCGTCGACGACCCGCTCGTCGACGAGCTCCCCGACGAGGGGTCGGAACTCCTCGTAGCAGCCCGGGTTGGTTGTCGCTGCGTGACCGGCGAGCAGTCCCGCGGAGGCGAGGATCATGCCACCGGAGCAGACCGAGGCGAGCCACGGCAGATCCGGAGCCAGTTCGGTCAGGCGATCGGGCAAGGCCCCACGCCGAACCTCAGCCCAGGCGCCGGCCTCGGCCCGGTTGCCCCAGCCGCCGCCGGGAACGAGGATTCCGTCACACGGCTCGAGCGCGTGGTCGGCGCTGACGCCGATGCCGCGCATGGACCGCACCGGTCCGGGACCGTCCACCCGAGCGAGTTCCACGGTGATCCCGGGCACGGACAACATCTCGTACGGACCGAACACGTCGATCTCGTCGAAGCCGTCGAAGAGGGCGATCTGGATCCGTAGCGTCACCGGATCATCCAACCAGCGCCACGTGCGCGGACCGGCACAAGGCCCGTGCGCGAACCGGCACAATAGGAACGTGTCGAGGGTCCGGCTGATCAGCACCGACGAGTACGTCGTCGTGCGCACCCGGACCCACGCCAAGGCGCTGATCTGGCCCGCGATCGGGCTGGTCGTGCTCGGCGGGCTGGTCGGCTCGGGGGCTGCGGTGGTGCCGAGCGGCTATCGTCCGACCGGTCAGATCGTCGTCGTCTCGCTCGGCCTGCTGGTGGCGGTCTGGCTGATCGCCCGCCCGTTCCTGAGCTGGCTGACCACGACGTACGTCCTCACCACCCACCGGCTGATCACCCGCTCCGGCGTCCTGCATCGGGTCGGCAAGGACCTACCGCTGATCAGGGTGAACGACGTGTCGTACGACCAGGGCCTGATCGACCGGGTCTTCGGTTGCGGCACGCTCGTGGTGCAGACCGCGGGGGAGAACGGCACCATCGCGGTGGTCGACGTGCCCGACGTACGGCACGTCCATGCCGTGCTCGGCGAGCTGCTGTTCGGTGACGAGCGAAACGCCGGCTGGCCGGACCCCACGCAACCGGAGTGGGCGGAACAGGAGTGGAGGTGAGCCCGCAGTTCCCGCAGCCGGTCGAGCTCCCGATCGACGAACGGCAGAGCCAGCTCCCCCTCCGCGACCAGCTGATCCGGTTCGTCCTGACCGGCGGGCTGTCGGCCATCGTCGACTTCGGACTGCTACTGACCCTGATGCACTTCGGTCTCGGTCACACTCCGGCGAAGGCGATCTCGTTCGTGGCCGGCACCACGACGGCGTACCTGATCAATCGCCGCTGGACGTTCCGGGCGGCGCCGTCGAAGCGCCGTTTCGCTGCGGTGGTCGGGTTGTACGCGATCACCTTCGCATTGCAGGTCGGTCTGTTCTCGGTGCTCTACAGCGCGCTGCAGCCGCACCTGCCGCAGCTCGCCGTGCAGGTGATCGGCTTCGTGATCGCCCAGGGCGTGGCCACCACGGTCAACTTCGTCGTGCAGCGCCGAATGATCTTCAGGGCCGGGGCCGAATGATCTTCAGGGCTCGCTAGCCGGAGGCACGACCCATCCGGACGTCCGGCGCCCCCAGCCGGGCCGCGTCGGCGGCCAGGTCGTCGGGCTGGTGCTGGCTCTCCCGCTCAGCTGTCACCCGGGCCCGGTAGTGCTCGACCTCGCGGTCGATCGCTGCCGCGTCCCAGCCCAGCGTCGGGGCCACGAGCTCGGCGACCTCGGCGGCGGCGCCGACCCCGCGGTCCCAGGTCTCGATGGAGATCCGGGTCCGCCGGGCCAGGATGTCGTCCAGGTGCAGCGCACCCTCGTGAGAGGCGGCGTAGACCGCCTCCACCTTGAGATAGCCGGGCGCCGAGTCCAGCGGCTCTGCCAGCTCGGGCCGGTCGGCGATCAGCGTGGCCAGCTCGCCGATCAGCGAGCCGTAGCGGCCGAGCAGCCGTTCGGTGTGCCCGACGCCCACCCCGATCGACCCGGCCAGCAGCCGGCGGGTGTTCCACAACCCGTGGTAGCCCTCCGCCCCCAGCAGCGGTACGTCCTCGGTGCACGACGGCGCGACGGTCCGGTTCAGCCTCTGCACCGCGGCATCGACCGCGTCGGCGGCCATGATCCGGTACGTCGTGTACTTCCCGCCGGCGACCATCACCAGTCCGGGCACCGGGGACGCGACGGCGTGCTCGCGGGACAGTTTCGACGTGGAATCGGACTCGCCGGCGAGCAGCGGCCGCAGGCCCGCGTAGACCCCGACCACGTCCTCCCGCGTCAGCTTGTCGGCCAACAACGAGTTGGTGTGGGCGAGCAGGTAGTCGATGTCGGCCTCGCTGGCCGCCGGATGGGCCAGGTCGAGCTGCCAGTCGGTGTCGGTGGTGCCGATCAGCCAGAAGCCGCCCGAGCCGTCCGACGAAGAGGATCCCGCCGATCCCTGGCCCCAGGGAATGATGAACAGCAGGCTCTTCTCGGTGCGGGTGATCAGTCCGGTGGTGGACCGGATCCGGTCCCGGGGGACCAGCAGGTGGATGCCCTTCGACGCCCTGACCCGGAACGCGCCCTTTCCGCCGACCAGATCCTGCAACTCGTCGATCCAGACCCCGCACGCGTTGATGACCACGTCGGCCCGGACCGCCAGCTCGCGGCCGGTCTCCAGGTCGCGGACGTGCACCCCGATCACCCGGTCGTGCTCCCGCAGGAACCCGGTCACCCGGGTGCTGCTGGCCACCACCGCGCCGAAATTGGCGGCGGTGCGGGCGATCATCATGGTGTGCCGGGCGTCGTCGACCTGGCCCTCGTAGAACGCGATCGAGCCGCGAATCGCCTCGGCGTCCGCGGACGGGAACAGTTCCAGGGTGTGCTTGCGGGTGAGGTGCCGCAGCCGGGACGGAACACCCCGGCCCGCGCCCATCACGTCGTACACGCCGATGCCGAGTCCGGCGTACGCCCGGTCGATCGCCGGCTTGCGCAGCGGATAGAGGAAGCGGACCGGTTTGGCCAGGTGAGGGCAGAGCTTCTCCAGCGCCAGCTTGCGCTCCTTGAGCGCCTCGAAGACGAGATGGAAGTCGAGCTGCTCCAGGTAGCGCAGGCCGCCGTGGAAGAGTTTGCTGGACCGGCTCGAGGTGCCCGCGGCGTAGTCGCGGGCCTCGACCAGCCCGACCCGCAGACCGCGAGTGACCGCGTCCAGCGCGGCTCCGGCCCCCGTCACCCCGGCGCCCACCACGAGCACGTCGAAGTGCTCTTCTTCCAGCCGGTCGAGGTTGCGGGTGCGGAGCTCGGGACTCAGGGCGGTCGCGGCGATCACGAGAGTCAGCTTACGGAGACGGTCTCCTGCTCGCGGTCGGCCGTCCGCTCGGCTGCCTGCTCCGCCGAGTCCACCGGCAGTGGGCGGGCGGCCGGCGCGATCAGACCGGCGACCACGACCAACGCCAGCACGACCAGGAACGAGTTCAGCAGCCCGACGTGCTCGCCGGCGAAGGCCAGCACCGGCGGCCCGAACAGGAACGCGGCATAGCCGACCGTTGCGGCGGCACTCACCCGGGCGGCGGCGGTCCGCGGGTCGTCCGCGGCGGCGGACATGCCGACCGGCAGGCCAAGCGACGTACCGAGACCCCACAGGGCGATGCCCAGGGCGGCGGTCACCACGGTCGGCCCGAAGATCACCACGAGCAGACCGATCGCGGCAACAGCGGCCGAGGCCCGCAGCGTGGCGACCCGGCCGAACCGGTCGATCAGCAGGACGCCGAACAGCCGGCCGATCGTCATGGTCACGACGAAGACGCCGAACAGTCCGGCGGCTACGGTCTCCGTCACGCCGTAGCCGTCGACGGTCGCCAGCGGCAGCCAGTCCTCGGCGGCGCCTTCGGCCAGCCCCATGCCGAGCACCATCAGGCCGATCAGCAGGGTCCGCGGGTCGCGCCACACGGCGAGTCGCTCGGACCGGGTCAGCTTCGGCTGGCCTGGCGTCGCCAGCCCGACCCCGACCGGCATCGAGCGCAGCGCGGGGATCACGACGGCGACCACTATCAGCGCGGCCAGCAGCAGGTGCAGGCCGACCGGCAGACCGAGGTGCTGGGCGAGCACGCCGAGCCCGGCGCCGAGCAGGGTGCCGATGCTGTACGTCGCGTGGAAGTGCGGCATCACGGTCCGGCCGAGTTCCCGCTCGTTGGCGGCGCCGGCAACGTTCATCGAGACGTCGGTGGTGCCGAAGCCGAGTCCGAAGACGAGCAGCCCAGCCAGCACCACGGCGAACGAGGCGAGCGCGGCACCGAGGCCCACGACGGCGAGCCCGGCCGCGGTGACCAGCAGCGCGGTCCGGATCACCGGGCGGACGCCGAAGCGGCCGACCAGCATGCCGGCGGAGGTGAGTCCGCCGATGGCGCCGGCGGCGATCGCGAAGATCAGCCAGCCCATCTCGGCGGTGGAGGCGTGCAGCGTGTCGCGGACGGCTGGCGTACGCGACACCCAGGCCGCGAGGCCGAACCCGCAGGCGGCGAAGACGACGAACATGGCGTTCCGCCAGGAGCGGAGCGCAGGGCTGGACATGATGACCTCGGTGTTGATGGACGCTGTGTGTACGATCGTACACAAATTCTGTACGTATGTACAAGCGACGTGTCGCCGGACTTATTCCCGCCCGTCCGAGCTCAGCAGAGTGAGGGCCCGGCGGATGTCGGCCTCGTCCGGTCCGGTGGCCAGCCCGCGGTAGGTACAAAGACCCTCGATCATCGAATCGATCAGGCGGGCCGCCTTCGGCGCGAAGTACCGCTCGAGGGCGGCCTGGCTGCGGGCGAACCATGCCTCGACCATGGTCCGGACCTCCGGGTGCCGGATCGCGTACGCATAGAACTCGTAGCTGAGCGCGGCCTCGCGGGCGTCGCCGAGATCGTCGAGGATGTACGTCGTGATGGCGTCGATCGCCTCGTCGCGAGTGCGCGCCGACGCCAGCCGCGCCTCGAACCGCTCCGAGATCTGGTCCGCCAGCCGGCCGAAGGCGGCCCGGAACAGGTCACCCAGGTCGGCGAAGTAGTACGTCGTCGAGCCGAGCGGGACGCCGGCCGCCGTCGCGACACGGCGATGGGTGGTGCCGGCCACCCCGTGCTCGGCGATCACGTCGAGCGCGACCTCGATCAGCAGGTCCCGGCGCGACACCTCGCTCACGCTACGGGAGGGTAGGGTTCCCGCACGTGACGACCCGCAGGTTCACCGTCGGCATCATCGGTGGCGGACAGCTCGCCCGGATGATGTACGAGGCGTCGATCCCGCTGGGCATCGACGTCCGGCTGCTGGCCGAAGGCCCCGACGTCTCCGCCGCGACAGTGGTCCACGACGTGACGGTGGGGGACTACACCGACGCCGAGACCGTCCGCACCTTCGCCACCGGTTGCGACGTGATCACGTTCGACCACGAGCACGTGCCGACCGAGCTGCTGCGCGCGCTGGAGTCTGCGGGGATCGCGGTCCGGCCCGGTCCGGATGCCCTGGTGCACGCCCAGGACAAGGCGGTGATGCGGGAGCGGATGACCGCACTCGGTGCGCCCTGCCCGGCGTTCCGGGTCGTCGCCGACCCCGGCGAACTTGTCGCCTTCGGCGATGAGCACGGCTGGCCGGTGATCGCCAAGACCTCGCGCGGCGGGTACGACGGCAAAGGTGTGTTCAAGATCGACTCGGACGCCGAGGCAGGGGTCCCGTTCGACAACCTCCGCGAGGGGATCCGGATCGTCGCGGAGGAGTTCGTCGACTTCGACCGCGAGCTCAGCGTGCTGGTGGTCCGCTCACCGTCGGGCCAGGCAGTGGCTTATCCGGTCAGCGAAACCCTGCAGCAGAACGGAATCTGCGTCGAGACGATCACGCCGGCGCCCGGTCTGACGGCGGACCGGCGGATCGAGATCGAGCAGCTCGGGTTGCGGATCGCCCACGAGCTCGGGGTGGTCGGCGTACTGGCCGTGGAGCTGATGCAACGCCGTTCCGACTCGGGTCAGGACGGCCCGGTGGTGATCAACGAGCTCGCCATGCGGCCGCACAACACCGGGCACTGGAGCATCGACGGGGCGCACACGTCGCAGTTCGCCAACCATCTGCGGGCTGTGCTGGACCTCCCGCTCGGCGACCCGACCGTCCGGGCGCCCGTGACGGTGATGACGAACGTCCTCGGCGGCACCGTCGAGGATCTGCCGTCGGCCCTGCTGCACTGCTTCGCCCGCGACCCGAGGCTGCGCGTCGAGCTGTACGGCAAAGAGGTGAAGCCTGGCCGCAAGGTCGGGCACGTGACGACGTACGGAACAGAGCTCGCCGAGGTCCGCAAGCGCGCCCGGCACGCCGCGAACTACCTGATGGGAAACGCCGATGGGTGACGTCGCCGGGCCGCTGGTCGGCATCGTGATGGGTTCGGACTCGGACTGGCCGACGATGAGCGCCGCGGCCCAGGCGATCCGCGAGTTCGACATCCCCTACGAGGCGGACGTGGTCTCGGCGCACCGGATGCCGGAGGACATGGTCCGCTACGGCAGGGAGGCGCACAACCGCGGTCTGCGCGTGATCATCGCGGGTGCCGGGGGAGCCGCCCACCTGCCCGGCATGCTGGCCGCGCTGACCCCACTGCCGGTGATCGGCGTACCGGTGGCGCTGAAGTACCTGGACGGGATGGACTCGCTGTTGTCCATCGTGCAGATGCCGGCCGGGGTCCCGGTCGCGACGGTGAGCATCGGCAACGCTCGCAACGCCGGCCTGCTGGCCGCCCGGATCCTGGCGGTCGCCGACCCGCGGCTGCAGCAGAAGATGATCGGTTTCCAAGATCAGCTGCGGCAGGCCGCGCTGGCCAAGGGCGAGGCCGTACGCTCGGCTTCTGCTTCCTCGTAAAGGAAGTTGCATAGCGGAACTACGCCGATGGCCTGGCCGGTATCCTGGACAGGGTGCTCCCACTGACCCCGCTCGTCTGGGCCGTGACCATCGGTCTGATCATCGCACTGCTCGCCGTCGACCTGGTCTCCGCGGCGGTCCGTCCGCACAAGGTCGGCTTTCGCGAGGCGGCCCTCTGGTCGGTCGCGTACGTCGCCGTCGCGGTGGCGTTCGGGATCTGGTTCACCCTCACCTACGGCGGCGACTTCGGGGTGCAGTACTTCACCGGATACCTGGTGGAGAAGAGTCTCTCGGTCGACAACCTGTTCGTCTTCGTGATCATCATGACTACCTTCGCCGTGCCCGACGAGCACCAGCACAAGGTGCTCACCTTCGGCATCGTGCTGGCGTTGATCATGCGGGCGATCTTCATCGCCCTCGGCGCCGCCCTGTTGTCCCTGTTCTCGGTGGTCTTCCTGCTGTTCGGGCTACTGCTGATCTTCACCGCGATCCAGCTGTTCCGGCATCGCGACGAGGATCCCGACATCGAGGACAACGTGGTCGTCAAGGTCGCTCGGCGGCTGCTGCCGATCACCGACAGCTACGTCGACGGCAAGCTGGTCACCCGGCTCGACGGCCGGCGGATGGTCACCCCGTTGTTCCTGGTGCTGATCGCGATCGGCAGCATCGACCTGCTGTTTGCGTTGGACTCCATCCCGGCGGTGTTCGGGGTGACCAGAGAGGCGTACATCGTCTTCGTCGCCAACGCGTTCGCGCTGCTCGGGCTCCGCGCCCTGTTCTTCCTGGTCCGCGGTCTGCTCGACCGGTTGGTCTATCTGTCCACCGGGCTGTCGATCATCCTGGCCTTCATCGGGGTGAAGCTGATCCTGCACTGGCTGCATGTCGACGTCAGTCCGGCCGTGCCCGAGATCCCGACCCTGCTCAGCCTCGCGGTGATCATCGCGATCCTCGTGGTGGTCACGGTGGCGAGCCTGCTGAAGACCCGGAACGACCCGGCCGCCAAGGCGCACGCCGGCGCGCTCCGGGCGCACCAGCCCCGTGAGCAGGAGACCCCGTAGGGGAGCGGGTCAGCGGCGGCGGCCTGGTGATGCGGCGCGAACATCACGCCGACGCAGGAGGTGACCACGTCGAACTGCGCGTCCGCGTACGGCAGGGCCTCGGCGTCGCCGGTCTCCCAGGCGAGCTCCAGGCTCTCGGCCTCGGCCCGGCGGCGACCGATGTCGAGCAGCGCTGGGGTGAGGTCGGAGGCGGTGACCGCGGCCCCGGTTCGCGCCGCCGGAATCGCCACGTTCCCGATCCCGCCGAGGTCGACCAGCTCGGTCGATGCGGCGGCCTCGACGAGGATCGGCCCGAAGCGGCGATGATCTCGATGCGACGGCGGGTAGTCGCCGAGCGCCCACATGCCGGCTGACGTGCGGTGCGCGGTCTGCGCGGTCGCGCCGGGCGTCTCGATGATGGATGTCATGCGGATTTCCTTGGCTAGGAACGGATCTGATGTCTCGACGGTACGCGAGGCCGACTGCGGGCCACCAGTTCCGAATCTGTACCTGGCCGGTACAGGATCTGTACTGTCCGGGTGCTGTTCGTGTTGGCGCCGGTGCGGCCGGCCTAGCGTGTCGGCCATGGGAGCCCCGTACCACCAGTTCTGTCCGGTCGCCAAGGCGATGGAGCTGCTCGACGAGCGCTGGACGATGTTGATCATGCGCGAGCTGCTCTACGGCGGTCGCCGGTTCGTCGAGCTGCGCCGCGGCCTGCCGACGATGTCGCCGTCGCTGCTCTCCAAGCGGCTGCAGCAACTCGTCCGGGCCGGTCTGGTGGTGCGGGAGGAGATCCCTGGATCGGTCTGCTACCGGCCGACCGAGGCCGCCGAGGAGCTGCGGCCCATTCTCGAGGCGCTCGGCGCCTGGGGTGTCCGCTGGGTCGGCGAGCTCGGCGACGCCGACCTGGACCCGGGCCTGCTGATGTGGGACTTCCACCGCATCGTCGATCCAGAGCTGCTGCCGCACGCAGCGGACGGTCGTCGAGTTCACCTTCACCGACGTGCCGGCCAAGTCGCGACACTGGTGGATGGTGCTGACGAAGGATGATGTCGACGTCTGCGACTTCGATCCTGGACATCGGGTAGCGGTGCAGGTCACCAGCGAGCTGCGCCGGATGGTCGAGATCTGGCGGGGCGACCTGAGGCTGGGACACGGCGGTCCGCACGGGGCAGAGTCGACGCTGTCCGGGTCGGCGCCCGGATCGGCGGGCCGTGCCCCGCTGGTTCGCGCCCTCGCGGATTCGCGGCCGTGCCCCGAGCCGGACCGGGCAGCCTGACCGCCTTCCCGGCTCGCGGAACGGACCTCCGGTCCCGCTAGCCTCGATAGATGGCGAACCCGGTCTCGGAGGCGGTGAGCGGTCTCGCCCTGCTCGCCCGCGGCCTCGGTCTGGTGGTCCGCCGGCCGCGGAACTTCCTGCTCGGCGCGATCCCGCCGGCGATCACGTCGGTGCTCTTCATCGTGGTGATCTCCGTCTTGGTCGGCGAGATCGCGCCGATCACCTCGGCGCTGACACCGTTCGCCCGCGGCTGGTCCGACGGCGCCGAGAGCGCGGTCAGAGTCGCGGTCGGGGTGGCTCTGATCGGCGCGTCGATCCTGCTGATGGTCGTCACCTTCACCGCGCTGACACTGGCCATCGGAGGTCCGATCTACGACAAGATCGGCGAGTACGTCGACGGCGAGCTGGGCCGGACGGTCCGGCGTGGCGCCGACCGGACGAGCCGTTGGTCCGCAGTGTCGGCCGGGCCCTGCGCCAGTCGCTCGCGCTGATCGCGGTCAGCGCGCTCGGGGCGCTCCCGTTGTTCCTGGCCGGCTTCATCCCGGTCGTCGGGCAGAGCGTCGTGCCCGTGGTGGCCGCGATGTTCGGCGGCTGGCTGCTGGCGATCGAGCTGCTCGGCGGCCCGTTCGAGCGGCGCGGCAAGCTGACCATCGCCGAGCGGCGGGCCGCGATGCGGACCCGTCGGCTGCACGTCTGGGGATTCGCCGCGCCGACCTTCGCCCTGCTGGCGATTCCGTTCGTCGCGATCCTGGTCTTCCCGGCGGCCGCGGCCGGCGCGACGTTGCTGGCGCGCGAGCTGCTGGGTTCGGACCTACCTGCGCGCGAGGGTGTCGCCGGCAACCCCTAGAGTATGGCTCTGGGTCGCTTAACCGCTTCAGCAACGGCAGCGCCCCTTCATCCGTCCATCTCACCGAGGAGTCACGTCCCGTGCCAGACCAGCAAGCGCCCGATCTATCCGTCCAGCTCTACACCGTCCGCGAAGCGCTCGCCGAGGACTTCGACGGCACCCTGGCGACCATCGCCGGATTCGGTTTCGACACCGTGGAGCCGTTCGGCCTGGACAGCTTCGCCGACCAGCTCCGCACCGGGCTGCCCAAGCACGGGTTGTCCGCACCGACCACTCACGTCGGCCTGCTGCGCGGCGACGCCGACGCGATCCTGGATCTCGCCGCCGAGCTCGGCGTGCAGACCGTGATCGATCCGGCCGTGACCGCTGAGCGCTGGCAGAGCGTCGACGAGATCGCGAGCATCGCCAACGAGCTGAATGCCGCGTCCGTGAAGGCGGCCAGCCGTGGCCTGCGGGTTGGCTATCACAACCACTGGTGGGAGTTCGAGACCGACTTCGACGGCAAGCACGGTCTGGAGGTGCTCGCCGACAATCTGGCTCCGGAGGTCGTACTCGAGGTGGACACCTACTGGGCGTACGTCGGCGGTGCGGACGTACCGGCCCTCCTCAAGCGGCTCGGCGACCGAGTCGTCGCGCTGCACATCAAGGACGGCGACGGGACCCGGGACAACAAGAAGCAGGTCGCCGTGGGCAACGGCGTGATCCCTGTCTGGGACTTCATCGCGGCGGCGCCGAACGCGCTACGGGTCGTCGAGCTGGACGACAGCGAAGGCGACCGGGTGCAGGCGATTGCGGACAGTCGTGCGTATCTGTTGAAGGGAGATGCCCGATGAGTAGCGAGAAGAAGGGTCCGGTCGGGATCGGCTTCATCGGTGCCGGTGTCATCTCCGACACCTACCTGGAGAACCTGAACAGCTTCCCCGACACCAACGTCGTCGCGGTCGGCGACCTCTTCCCCGACGCGGCGAAGGCGAAGGCCGAGAAGCACGGCGTGGCTGTCTCCGGCGGACCCGAGGTGGTGCTCGACAATCCCGACGTCGAGCTGGTGATCAACCTGACCATCCCGGCCGCGCATGCCGAGGTGGCGCTGTCGGCGGTCAATGCGGGCAAGAACGTCTGGAACGAGAAGCCGCTCGCCCTCGACCGGGTCAGCGCTCGCGCCCTGTTGGACCGGGCGGACGAGGTGGGGCTCCGAGTCGGCTGCGCGCCGGACACCTTCCTCGGGTCGGGGCTGCAGACCGTCCGGGCGATGATCGAGGGCGGCGAGATCGGGGCCCCGCTGACCGCCCTCGTGCTGATGCAGTCGCCCGGTCCGGAGTCCTGGCACCCGAACCCGGCGTTCCTGTTCCAGGAGGGTGCCGGACCGCTGTTCGACATCGGCCCGTACTACCTGACCGCGCTCGTGCAGCTGTTCGGTCCGATCGCCTCGGTCGCGGCGATCGGCTCGAAGTCGCGCGAGACCAGGGTGATCGGCTCCGGGCCGAAGGCGGGCGAGGAGTTCGCCGTCACGGTGCCGAGCCACGTCAGTGCTTCGGCGCGCTTCGAGTCCGGTCAGTCGGCGACGATGATCTTCTCCTTCGACTCGCCCCGGCGCCGTACGCTGCTCGAGGTCACCGGCGCCGACGCGACGATGGTCCTGCCGGACCCGAACATGTTCGACGGCGACATCGCCCTGCAGAAGCGGGATGACGAGGAGCCGAAGGTCGCCAAGACCACCACGAAGCTCTCGTCCCGGGGCACCGGCGCGCTCGACATGGCCCGCGCGATCCGCGAGGGCCGGCCGCACCGGGCGCAGGGCGCGCTGGCCTACCACGTCCTGGACGCGATGATCTCGATCGATGAGGCAATCACCTCGCAGGGGTACGTCGACGTCGAGAGCACCGTGGAGAAGCCGGCGCTGCTGCCCGCCGACTGGGACCCGACGGCCGCCACGCTCTGATCTGCCCGCTCACGCCCCTTTTCCGGAAACTGTCGACTTGCGGCATCGACACGCCGGTGTCGGATGTCGTAACTCGACAGTTTCTGGAACGGCGGTAGGCGATCCCGTGGGCTCCTCGAACTGGTTACCGGCCAGTAGGATCTGGGCGTGACCGACTTCAGCGAGATGTACGCACCGACCGAGGAACACGAGGCGTTCCGGGCGGCGGTCCGAGAGGTCTGCGACGCGAAGGTGGCGCCGCGGGCGGCGGAGACCGACGAGCTGGCGGAGTTCCCCAAGGCGTCGTACGAGGCGCTGAAGGCGGCTGACTTCCATGCCCCGCACATCCCCGAGGCGTACGACGGGGTGGGCGCGGACGCGCTGGCGACGGTGATCGTGATCGAGGAGGTCGCGCGCGCCTGCGCGTCCTCCTCGCTGATCCCGTCGGTGAACAAGCTCGCCTCGCTGCCCTGGCTGCTGTCCGCGTCGGAGGAGCTGAAGCAGCGCTACCTGCCGCCGATCGCCAAGGGTGACGCGATGGCCTCGTACTGCCTCTCCGAGCCCGAGGCCGGCTCCGACGCGGCCAGCATGAAGACGCGGGCGGTGCGCGACGGCGACGCGTACGTCCTGAACGGGGTCAAGCGGTGGATCACCAACGCCGGCGTGTCGGATTTCTACACCGTCTTCGCAGTCACCGATCCGGACGCCCGCAGCCGGGGGATCAGCGCGTTCGTGGTGGAGAAGAACGACAGCGGCGTGTCATTCGGCGCACCGGAGAAGAAGCTCGGGATCAAGGGCTCGCCGACCTGCGAGGTCTACTTCGACAACGTGCGGATCCCGGCGGAGCGGATGATCGGCGAGCCCGGCACCGGCTTCGCGACGGCGATGAAGACCCTCGATCACACCCGGGTGACCATCGCCGCGCAGGCGATCGGGATCGCCCAGGGCGCGCTGGACTATGCGGTCGGCTACGTCAAGGAGCGCAAGCAGTTCGGCAAGGCGATCGCGGAGTTCCAGGGCCTGCAGTTCATGCTCGCCGACATGGGGATGAAGCTGGAGGCGGCCCGGCAGCTCACCTATGCGGCGGCGGCCAAGTCCGAGCGCGGTGACGCCGACCTGACCTACTTCGGGGCGGCCGCGAAGTGCTTCGCCTCCGACGCGGCGATGGAGATCACCACCGACGCGGTACAGCTGCTCGGCGGGTACGGCTACACCAAGGACTATCCCGGTCGAGCGGATGATGCGCGACGCCAAGATCACCCAGATCTACGAGGGCACCAACCAGGTCCAGCGGATCGTGATGGCCCGCCAGCTACTGGCCCGCTGACCCACGCGCGGTGGTCGTCAGTCCGTTCGGGTCCCGGCCGGTGCGCTCGATCTCCGAGCGCGACGACCGCCGACTGAACCGGAGGTCGTGGCCGGCGACCCTCCCGGCCGTACGCCGGCTACTGGACGACGGCCTCGAGCTCGACGGCGTGACGGTGCTGGTCGGCGAGAACGGGACCGGAAAGTCGACCATCGTGGAGGCGGTCGCGATCGCGTACGGGCTCTCACCCGAGGGCGGGTCGACCGGCGCGATGCACTCCACCCGGGCCAGCGAGTCCCCGCTCGGTGAGCATCTCCAGCTGACCCGCAGCGCCGGTGCCTCACGCTGGGGGTACTTCCTCCGAGCCGAGACGATGCATGGGCTGTTCTCCTATCTCGAGAACCATCCCGGCGCCCGGCCGGAGCCGATCTTCCACGAGCTGAGCCACGGCGAGTCGTTCCTGGCGATGCTGGCCAGCGGTCGGTTCAGCCAGCCCGGCTTCTACGTCCTGGATGAGCCCGAGGCCGGTCTGTCGTTCACCGCGCAGCTCGCGCTGGTGGGTCAACTCGCCGAGCTGGCCGCAGACCCGAGGGCCCAGGTCCTGATGGCCACCCACTCGCCGGTGCTGGCCGCCCTACCCGGCGCCACCATCCTCCAGCTCGACGAGCACGGGATCACCGAGCTGAGCTGGGAGCAGCTCGACGTGGTCGACCACTACCGGCGCTTCCTCGACGCCCCGATGCGCTACCTGCGACACGTGGTCTGAGCGGGTGACCGTCGCGAAGGCGTTCCCGCGGGAACGCCCGCCGCCACGTGCCAGCGTCGAGCGTGTCGCTCAGCGACCCGACGCGCTGCCGATCGATCCCATGGCACGAGTGAGGAAATCGCGCGAGGTCGCTGAGCGACAGAAGCCCAGCCGGCCGGCCACCCCTAGGGTCGTGCCCGCGATCGGGAAAACGTTCCCGCGGGAACGTCGTCCGTCAGATCCGGGCCCGCACCTCGCGCACGGTGCCGGCCGGGTGCACAGCGTGATTCTGCGACTCGGGCACGACGACGAGTTCCACACCGGGCATCACCCGCGCCAGCCGATCACAGGCGGCCACGATCACGGGCGCGGTCGGCTCGCCACGCAGGATCGTGGTCGGCACGCTGGTCTGCAGCATCGCCGGGGTCGGGGTCGAGCCGGCCGCGACCACGAGGGTGTCGTACACGGTGGTCTGGGCCAGCGGCACCAGCTGGGCGAAGTCGGGGCTGTTCCGGAACTGTTCGATCACCGGTTCGGGCAGCCGGACGTTGTCACGCTGGAAGGTGACGATCGCCTCCTCCGGTCGGCCCGTGTCGACGAGGTCCTGCAGTCGCCCGGCCAGATCGGCCGGCGGCTCGTCCGGGCCACCGAACCGCAGCGGCGGCTCCGACACGAACAGGTGCGACATGGGCACGCCGGCGGCCGCCGCGAGCAGCGCCAGCACAGCCCCGGACGAATGACCCAGCACGATCGGCTCGGGGCCGGCCGTCGAGAGGACGGCCGCCAGGTCCTCGATCTCCCGCTCCGGTGCGTACGGCCGGGTGTCCCCGCTGTCCCCCCGGCCCCGCCGGTCCCAGCAGATCCCCTGCAGTCCCGCGGCGCCGAATGCCTCGGCCAGCGGCCGGGCACTCCGTGCGGTCGACAACGCACCGCCGACGATCAGCACCGGCCGACCCGTGCCGATCCGGTGATACGCGATCCGAGTTCCGTCTGCCGAGGTCGTGGTCTCCATGCCCCGATTCGATCAGTCGCCACCGACACTGCGCGATCGGTGGGTGGAAGGTTCCGACCCGTAGTCGGGACCAGATGCTCCACTCGGTGCTTCTCCGCTGGGGATGGTACGAGAGGATGGCGGACATTGTGGTGGCGTCCGCGAGATCTCGAGTTGCTCCGGCAGCTCGACGCCCGAGGTTCCCTCCGGTGATGGCACGGTTGTGTTGCAGCAGATCCACAAGTGCGGCGCTGCGCTCCGCGCAGCAAGGCACGCGCCGATGCACGACAGGTCGTTGGGCGCCACCAGATCGACCCCGGACGCGCCGGCCTACTTGGCGAACTTGTCCAGACCGGAGGTGTCGCCGCGGGCCAGGTCGCCGAACATCTCCTTCGCCTTGGCGGTGTCCCACAGCACCGAGGACCCCACGGGCGTGTACGCGTTCGCGTTCGACACCGGCACGGTCAGGGTCAGCCCCTGACCGCTGGCGACCTTGCGCATGGCCAGCGCCATCGAGGCGGTCTCGAACAGGCTGGTGTCCTGCCCGACCGTGATCGAGTTCGCCATGGCATGGGTCAGCGTCCAGTAGCGCACCGGGTTGACGATCGTCGCCGGCGTGGCGGACTTCTTCGCGATGGCGGCGAGCATCTGGCGCTGCCGCTGGACCCGGCCGAGATCGCCGAGCGGGTCGGCCTTGCGCATCCGGACGTAGCCCGAGCGCGGTCGTGCCGTCGAGGTTCTGGCAGCCCTTCTTCAGGTTCAGATGCGAGTCCTGATCCTTGATCGCGTTCGGGATGCACATCGAGATCCCGCCGAGCGCGTCGATGATGTTGACGAATCCGCCGAAGCCGATCTCCATGTAGCCGTCGACCCGCAGCCCGGTGTTCTGCTCGACGGTCCGCACCAGCAGCTTCGGGCCGCCGAGGGAGAAGGCGGCGTTGATCTTGTTCTTTCCCTTGCCGGGAATGGGAACGTAGCTGTCCCGCGGGATCGAGATCAGCGCCGGCCGACCGCTCGGCGGGATGTACATGATCATCATCGTGTCGGTCCGCTGGCCGACTTCACTGCCGGTGCCGAGCTTGTTGCGCTCCGCACTCGACAGCCCTTGCCGGGAGTCCGAACCGACCAGCAGGAACGTGGTCCCCGGTTGCGACGGCGGCCGCTGGCCGGCGGGGGTGTCGTCGACCCGCTGGACCTGGCTCCAGGCGTGCAGAGGCACCGCGACGAGCCAGGTGACCGAGGCCAGCACGACCAGGATCACCACGATCAGGACATTCCGGACCGGGTGCCGCTTCTTGGTCGGCATGGTCGGGGCGACCAGCGGAGCGGCGGGTGGACGCTGGCCGGGTGGACCCTCGACCGGCGGACGCTCGCCGGGCGGCCGCCGGCCGTATCCCGGCACCGACCCGTACTGGGCCGACCGGTCCTGGGCCGACTGATCCTGGGCCGACTGATCCTGGGCCGACTGATACCGGGCGGTGTCGAACGGCGCGCTCCGTTCCGGACCGGCGCCGTACGGCCTCGACGGGCCGGACGGTGGCGGCGGGGGCGGACCTGTTCGAGCGGAGGATCCGGCCGGCACGGAGCCCCCGAACGACGGCATCACCTGGGTCGGCTCGGGTGCGGCCGGCGACGACTTCTGCCGGCCGTACAGCCAGTCGAGGTCCTCGTCACGGCTTGGCACATCAGCGAGGGTACCTGCCGACGGGCTGACGACCCTGTGACAAAGGGCCGTCGCCCTCGGCGTGGCACGCCGAGCCGGGCCGCACGGCGCGGCGATACTGACAGCCAGCCACCGGCCAGATCCTTCCCCGTACCGAAAGGCTCGTACACGTGTCGACTGTCGTGGACGACCCCAGCACCGCCTCCGGTCGCGCCCCGGACCCGGGCGACGACGATCGTCGGCACATTCCGTCCGGACTGTCCGGACCGAACCGGAGCAGCGAGCGGGTGAAGCTCCGCCGGGCGCTGACCTTCCTCGGGCATGACCCTGGTGCTGCCCGGCTCGGCCCAGCTGTCCGCCGGGAACAAGCGGGTCGGCCGGATCGCGCTGCGGACCTGGGCGGTGCTCTGGGGGCTGCTGCTCTGCACAGGCCTGCTGGCGCTGGTCTGGCGCAGCGGCGCGGTGTCGCTGTTCACCGCTCCACTCACCCTGCGGGTCGTCCAGATCGGGCTGATCGTGCTCGGCATCGGTTGGGGTCTGCTGCTGCTGGACGCCTGGCGGATCGCCCGCCCGCCCGAGCTGGCCCGCCGGCACCGGCCGCTGTTCGCCCTGCTGAGTCTTGTCCTGGTCGGCCTCGTGGTCGGCGGGATGATCGCCGCGTCCTCGGTCGTCTCGGCGCAGCGCGACCTGGTCAGCACGGTCTTCGCCGGCGGCGGCCAGAAGGAGGCGATCGCGGGTCGCTACAACATCTTGCTGATGGGCGGCGACGCCGGCGTCGGACCGGGTCGGACTGCGGCCGGACAGCATGACGGTGGCCAGCGTCGACGCCGCGACCGGGCGGACCGTGTTGATCAGCCTGCCGCGCAACCTCGAGGACGTGCCGTTCCCGGAGTCCTCGCCGCTGCACAAGAAGCTTCCCGAACGGCTACGGCTGCCCGGACCACTCCTGCATGCTGAACGCGGTCTATACGTACGCGATGGGTCACCAGGATCTCTATCCCGGCGTCCGCAACCCCGGCGCCCAGGCGACCGCGGAGGCGATCGAGGGCGCCACCGGGCTCAAGATCAACTACTGGGCGCTGATCGATCTGAAGGGCTTCGAGGCCCTGGTCGACGCAGTCGGCGGGATCACTGTCGACGTCAACCGGGACATCCCGATCGGGGGCGGCCACGCCAAGTTGTACGGCTGGGTGAAGAAGGGCAAGAACCAGCACCTGAACGGGTACGAGGCCCTGTGGTTCGCGCGGTCGCGTTCGGACTCCTCCGACTACGACCGGATGGCGCGGCAGAAGTGTGTGATGAGCGCCATGCTGCAGCAGCTCGATCCGGTCACCGTGCTGACCAACTTCAACAAGATCGCCGCGGCCGGGAAGGAGATCGTCGCAACAGACATCCCGACCAACCGGGTGGACACCATGCTCGATCTGGCGATGAAGGCGAAGGCGAAGCCGATCTCGACCATCGCGTTCGTCCCGCCCACGGTCTATCCGGGCGATCCGAACTTCGACAAGATCCACCGGATGGTCGCTGACGAGATCTCGGCCTCAGAGGCGAAGGACAACCCGTCGGCCGCACCTGCCACGCCGGCTGCCGGATCAGCGGCACCCAGCGGGTCGGCCAGTGGGTCGACCAGCGCGACACCGAAGCCGAGCAGCCAGTCCACGAAGAAGACCACCGCCTCCAACGCCAGTGACGTCGGCGCGGTCTGCGCGGCCTCGGGACAGTGAGTTCAGGGCCGGGTATTTCAGGACCGGGAACCTGGCCCGGGGTCAGTGTCGTGATGCCGGTCCTGAACGAGGAGCAGCATCTGGCAGCCGCCGTCGGCGGCGTGCTGGCCCAGTCCTATCCCGGACCGCTCGAGGTGATCCTGGCCGTCGGCCCGAGCCGGGACCGGACGGCCGAACTCGCCGACGAGCTCGCCGCGGGTGACGAGCGCCTGCGGGTGGTACCGAATCCGGCCGGCAAGACCCCGCACGCGCTGAATCTCGGCATTGCCGAGGCGCGCTACGACATCGTGGTCCGGGTCGACGGGCACGGCGAGCTCGGCGAGGGCTACATCGCCCGGGCGGTCGAGCTGCTGGGCGAGACCGGTGCCGCGAACGTCGGCGGAGTGATGGACGCTCAGGGGCGGACCCCGTTCGAGCAGGCGGTGGCGTACGTCTACACCAGCCCGTTCGGTCTGGGCGGGGCCGCGTTCCATCAGGGCGACGTACCGGCCGGACCGGCCGAGACCGTCTTCCTCGGCGTGTTCGCCAAGTCCGATCTGCTCGCGGTCGGGGGCTTCGACGAGAGCATGCACCGGGCCCAGGACTGGGAGCTGAACTACCGGCTGCGGAGCTCGGGCCGACTGATCTGGTTCTCGCCCGAGCTGCGGGTCACCTATCGACCGCGGTCAAGCCTGCGCGCGCTCGCCAAGCAGATGTATGACACCGGGACCTGGCGGCGTGAGGTGGTCCACCGGCACAGCGAGACGGCCAGTGCGCGCTATCTGGCACCGCCGGCCGCCGTGGTCGGGATCGGCGGCGGCACGCTGGCCGGCTGGCTCGGACTGCGGACCGGCAGCCGGCTGCTCCGACTCGGCCTCCTCGCGCCCCTCGGGTATGCCGCATTCCTCGCCTGGGTCACGGCCACCGCGCCCTCGGCCGTGTCGCCGGCCGCGCGGCGTTGGTTGCCGGTCGTCACGGCGACCACTCATCTGGCCTGGGGCACCGGGTTTCTCGTCGGTCGGCGCTGACCCGGATTGACTTAATGTCCTGACAAAGATAGTCTCTTTCTCATCACCCGAGAATGAGACGAGGTCGCGCGATGCCACTGGTACGAATCGATGTCCAGACCGGTCGTACGCCGGAGGAGCTGCGCCGGCTGGCCGACGTCGTCCAGGAGGTCATGCTCGAGGTCTTCGCGGCCCCGCCGCGGGACCGCTACCAGATCGTCACCGAGCACCCGGTCGGCCAGATCATCGCCGAGGACACCGGGCTCGGCTTCGAGCGCAGCGACGGGGTCGTGGTGATCCAGATCTTCCAGCAGGGCCGGAACGCCGAGCAGAAGAAGGCCGCGTACGCCCTCCTGGCCGACCGATTGGCCGCCGAGTGTGCGGTCAAGCCGACCGACCTGATCGTCTCGGTGGTCGCCAACGAACGCGAGGACTGGTCGTTCGGGTACGGCCGGGCGCAGTTCCTCGAGGGAGCGCTCTAACGCTCATGACCATTTGTCTGTACAAATCCTTGACACCCGGCCTGTCGAGCCGTAAGTTCTCCAACGGGCCGACGTACGGGCCGGAGAGCGACCCGTCACCCTGCCAACCTCGAAGGAGAGCTCGATGAGCGACCCTGTGACCACCGGCTCCCTCAGTTCCAGTTCTGGGCGTCCCGCGCCCCTGGACGTGCTGACCTTCGGCCGCGCCGGCGTCGACGTCTATCCGCTGCAGATCGGTGTCGGGCTGGAGGACGTCGAGACGTTCGGTAAGTACCTCGGCGGGACCACCGCGAATGTGGCGGTTGCCGCGGCCCGGCTGGGCGAGCGGACCGGGATCATCACCGGCGTCGGGAACGACCCGTTCGGTCGCTTTGTCCGCAAGGCGCTGCGCGAGCTCGGCGTCGACGACTCGCACGTGGTCACCAACCACGAGTACGCCACCCCGGTCACCTTCTGCGAGATCTTCCCGCCGGACGACTTCCCGCTCTGGTTCTACCGCAAGCCGACCGCACCCGATCTCCAGGTGAAGCCGTCCGACATCGATTTCGACGCGGTCCGCGACACCCGGCTGATGTGGCTCTCGGTGACCGGGCTGAGCGAGGAGCCCAGTCGGGAGTCGCACTTCGCCGTGCTGGAGGCCCGGGCCCGCAAGCCGTTCACCGTGCTGGACCTGGACTACCGGCCGATGTTCTGGGAGACCCCGGCCGCCGCCACCGAGCAGGTGCAGAAGGCGTTGCCGTACGTCACAGTGGCCGTCGGCAACCGTGAGGAGTGCGAGGTCGCGGTCGGGGAGACCGAGCCGGAACGGGCCGCCGACGCTCTGCTGGCCGCCGGGGTCGAGCTGGCCATCGTCAAGCAGGGCCCGAAGGGGGTGCTGGCCAAGACCAGGACCGCCCGGCTGGAGTCACCCCCGATCCCGATCCGCCCGTTGAACGGGCTCGGCGCCGGCGACTCGTTCGGCGGGTCGCTGTGTCACGGGCTGCTTCGCGGTTGGCCGATGGCGAAGGTGCTGCAGTACGCCAACGCGGCCGGCGCCATCGTCGCCTCCCGGTTGGAGTGCTCGACCGCGATGCCGACAGAGGACGAGATCGCGACCCTGATCGCCGGCGGCGACCCGAACGAGCGGCTCGCCGACTCGCTCGCGGTCCACTTCGAGACAGCGGGCAACTGATGACCGCGACCTCGACGCAGACGGCCGGCCCTTCGACAGGCTCAGGTACCACGTCCGACTTCGCCGGTTCGATCGCCGAGCTGACCGAGATCCGGGCCCGCGATCCGCGTCGCATCCAGCGGCTGCTCGACGCCCGACACCGCCGGCCGCTGCTCGGTGCCGACGGCAAGCTGATGATCATCGCCTGCGACCATCCGGCCCGCGGTGCGCTCGGCGCGCAGGGCCGGCCCACCGCGATGGCCAGCCGGTCCGAGCTGTTGGAGCGACTGCTGACCGCCCTTGCCCGGCCCGGTGTGGACGGGCTGCTGGCGACCGCTGACATCGCCGAGGATCTGCTGCTGCTCGGGGCCTTGGAGGACAAGGTCGTGTTCGCCTCCTCGAACCGGGGCGGACTGCAGGGCTCCAGCTTCGAGCTGGATGACCGGGTCACCAGCTATGACGTGCAGGGCGTGGTCGATGCCCGGTTCGACGGGCTGAAGATGCTGACCCGGATCGATCTCGCCGATCCGGCCACGGTGGCCACCTTGGAGACCCAGGCCGCGATCGTCACCGAGCTGAACCGGCGGCGGACCATCGCCATGGTCGAGCCGTTCCTGTCCAGCCGGGTCGGCGGGAAGATCGTGAACGACCTGTCGCCGGACGGCGTGATCAAGTCCATGCACATCGCCCAGGGTCTCGGGGCGTCGAGCGCCTACACCTGGCTGAAGCTGCCCGTGGTGCACGAGATGGAGCGGGTGATGGACGCGACCACGCTGCCGACTCTGCTGCTCGGCGGCGATCCGGAAGGCTCGCCCGACGAGACGTACGCGGCCTGGCAGGCCGCGCTGCAGCTGCCGTCGGTCCGTGGCCTGATGGTCGGCCGCACCATGCTCTACCCGGCAGACGGCGACGTGGCAAATGCGGTCGACACGGCTGTGGGTCTGGTCCGATGAAATCCGAGTTCTACCTGGCCGCCGGTGCGGCGGCACATGATGGCTACGAGGTCGAGGTCACGCCGGAATCGGCCGGCTGGGGCTACTCCTCGCTGCGGATCGTCGCGATCCCGGCGGGGGAGACGGTCCAGCTCGATACCGGGCGCCGAGGAGGTGATCGTGGTGCCGCTCTCCGGCTCGCTGGCGATCGAGACGGAGGGGGCGGAGTTCTGCTCCCTGGTCGGCCGGGAGAACGTGTTCGCCGGTCCGACGGATGTCGCGTACCTCGCGCCGGGAAGCAGCGCCGAGCTGTACTCGGAGGCGGGCGGCCGGTTTGCGCTCTGCGGTGCCCGCACGGACTCCGGTGCCGAATCGCGCTATCTGGCGGCCGAGGCGGTGCCGGTCGAGCTCCGCGGGGCCGGCCAGTCCAGCCGGCAGGTGCGCAACTTCGGCACTCCGGACACCCTGCCGGCAAGCAAGATCATCGCCTGCGAGGTGATCACTCCGGCGGGCAACTGGTCCTCGTATCCGGCGCACAAGCACGACGAGAGCAGCGAGACCGAGTCGGAGCTGGAGGAGATCTACTACTTCGAGATCGCCGCCGGGCCGGACGCCCAGCCCGGCTTCGGGTTCATGCGGACCTCGTCCTCGCCGGGACACGAGATCGACCTGCTCGAAGAGGTGCACGACCGGGACTTGGTGCTGGTGCCGTACGGCTGGCACGGACCCTGCGTCGCCGCCCCCGGCTTCGACATGTACTACTTGAACGTGATGGCCGGGCCAGGCGCCGAGCGCGCCTGGAAGATCTCCGACCATCCCGATCACGCCTGGGTGCGTGGCACCTGGGCGGACCAAGAGCCCGACCCCCGACTGACCGCGAAAGACGCGTGAGACCCCATGGCTGAGACCCTGCACCTGACCGTCGCCCAGGCGACCGTGAAGTTCCTCGGCGCGCAGTACTCCGAGTCCGACGGCACCGAGCAGAAACTGTTCGCCGGCTGCTTCGGCATCTTCGGCCACGGCAACGTGGCCGGCATCGGCCAGGCGCTGCTCCAGGCCGAGCTCGACGAACCCGGTCTGCTGCCCTACATCCTCGGCCGCAACGAGCAGGCCATGGTGCATACCGCGGTCGCGTACGCCCGGGCGAAGAACCGGCTGCAGACGTACGCGGTGTCCAGCTCGGTCGGCCCCGGCGCGACGAACATGGTGACCGGCGCCGCGCTGGCGACCATCAACCGGCTGCCGGTACTGCTGCTGCCGGCCGACACGTTCGCCGACCGGTCGGCCTCGCCGCTGCTGCAGGAGCTCGAGCTGCCGTACGCGGGGGACGTCACGGTGAACGACGCGTTCCGGCCGGTCAGCAAGTACTTCGACCGGGTCTGGCGACCCGAGCAGCTGCCCGCCGCGCTGCTGTCGGCGATGCGGGTGCTGACCGATCCGGCCGAGACCGGCGCGGTGACGGTCTGTTTCCCGCAGGACGTGCAGGCGCAGGCCCACGACTGGCCGGTCGAGCTGTTCGCCAAGCGGGTCTGGCACATCGCCCGGCCGCTGCCGGAGACCCCCCGAATCGAGCGCGCCGCGGAGATCATCCGCTCTGCCCGGCGGCCGCTGATCGTCGCCGGTGGCGGGGTGCACTATTCGCAGGCCACCGAGGCGCTGGCCGCGTTCGTCGAGTCCACCGGCATTCCGGTCGGCCAGACCCAGGCCGGCAAGGGAACGCTGCCGTTCGACCACCCGCAGTGCCTCGGCGCGATCGGCTCCACCGGGACCACGGCGTCGAACGCGATCGCCCGCGAGGCCGACGTGGTGATCGGGATCGGCACCCGGTACGAGGACTTCACCACCGCGAGCCGGACCCAGTTCGCGGATCCGGACGTGCAGTTCGTGAACCTCAACGTGGCGCCGATCGACGCCGTCAAGCAGGCCGGCTTCGCCGTGTTGACCGATGCTCGCGAGGCGCTGGACGCGCTGGGCGTCCTGCTGAGCGAGCACAGGGTCGAGCCCGGCTACGCGCAGCGGATCGCCGGGCTGAACGCGGAGTGGGACGCGACGGTCGCGAAGGCCTATGCGGAGGAGGAGCCGGCGCCGGGTCTGCTCACCCAGAACTCCGTGATCGGGATGGTGAACGAGCTGTCCGATCCGCGTGACGTGGTGGTCTGCGCGGCCGGCTCGATGCCCGGCGACCTGCACAAGCTGTGGCAGACCAGGGATCCGAAGGGTTACCACGTCGAGTACGGCTACTCCTGCATGGGCTACGAGGTGGCCGGCGGCCTCGGCGTCCGGCTGGCGTCGCCGGACCGCGACGTGTTCGTGATGGTCGGCGACGGGTCGTACCTGATGATGGCCACCGAGCTGGCGACCGCGGTCCAGGAGGGCATCAAGATCATCATGGTGCTGGTCCAGAACCACGGCTTCGCCTCGATCGGCTCGCTGTCGGAATCCCTGGGCTCACAGCGATTCGGTACGTCGTACCGGCGACGCAACGCCGCCACCGGCCGACTGGACGGGGACAAGCTCCCGCTGGATCTGGCGGCCAATGCGGCGAGCTTCGGGCTGGAGGTGATCAAGGCGACCACGCGAGCCGAGTTCGCCGACGCGATCAAGACCGCGAAGGCGGCCGAGGAGCCGATCGTGATCTACGTCGAGACCGACCCGCTGATCGACGCACCGAGCTCGCAGTCCTGGTGGGACGTACCGGTCAGCGAGACCTCCACGCTGGAGTCGACGCGGGCTGCCCGAAAGGTCTACGACAAGCACAAGGCCGAGCAGCGGCCGTACCTGACACCGACGGCCTGACGGCCGGGGACTCCAACACACACACCGAAAGGGACTCCGTTGGGCAAGATCACGATCGGAACCGCACCGGACTCGTGGGGCGTCTGGTTCCCCAGCGACCCGGAACAGCTGCCGGCCAGTCAGTTCCTGGCCGAGGTGGCCGACGCCGGATACGAGGCGATCGAGCTCGGCCCGTACGGCTATCTGCCGAACGATCCGGGCGAGCTGAAGGAGGCACTTGATGCCCACCAGCTCTCGGTGCTGGCGGGCACGGTGTTCTCCCACCTGCACCTGCCCGGCGCTTGGGACTACACCTGGAAGCAGGTGACGGATGTGGCCGCGCTGACCCAGGCCATGGGCGGCGAGCACATCGTGGTGATCCCCGAACCGTGGCGCGACCACAAGACCGGCGAGCCGAAGGAGGATCCGAGCCTCTCCGACGAGCAGTGGACGCTGCTCACCGAGCAGACCGATGAGCTCGGCCGGCGGATCCTGCAGGAGTACGGTCTGCACGTCCAGTTCCACAGCCACGCCGACACCCACGTGGGCTACCAGCCCGAGATCGAGCGGTTCCTGGAGAGCACGAATCCTGACTACGTCAACCTCTGTCTGGACACCGGTCACGTCGCCTACTACGGCGGCGACTGCGTCGAGCTGATCACCAAGTACCCGGAGCGGATCGGCTATGTCCATCTGAAGCAGGTGAATCCGAAGGTGGTCGAGCACGTGCTGGACCACGACCTGTCGTTCCCCGAGGCCGTTCGGATGGGCGCGATGATCGAGCCGCCGTTCGGCCTGCCGGAGATGCCGCCCGTGCTGGCGGCGCTGGACGGACTCGGCCGCGAGATCAAAGGGATCATCGAGCACGACCTCTATCCCTGCCCGCCCGATCTCCCGCTGCCGATCGCGAAGCGGACCAAGGCGTACCTGTCGAGCTGCAGCGACGTCAAGATCGACATGGGTCGGGTCGACTGATCCACCCGGCAGGACGCCAACCCGCACGTCAATACAGTAAGGAAATCATCATGGCAATGACGCTCCACCACTGGAAGAACGGCGCCACCTTCGCGGGCGCCGGCGGTCGGTTCTCCGATGTGACGAACCCGGCCACGGGCGAGGTGTCGGCCCAGCTCGCCCTGGCGAGCGAAGAGGATGTGAACGCGGTCGTCGGCGCAGCTGCGGCGGCGTTCCCCGGCTGGCGGGACACGTCGCTGGCGAGGCGGACGCAGGTGCTGTTCGCGTTCCGGGAGCTGTTGAACGCGCGGAAGAAGGAACTGGCGGCGATCATCACCGCCGAGCACGGCAAGGTGTTGTCGGACGCGTTGGGGGAGGTGTCCCGCGGCCAGGAGGTCGTCGAGTTCGCCTGCGGTATCGCACATCTGATCAAGGGCGCGTTCACCGAGAACGCCTCGACCAAGGTCGATGTGCACTCGGTCCGTCAGCCGCTCGGGGTGGTCGGCATCATCTCGCCGTTCAACTTCCCTGCCATGGTGCCGATGTGGTTCTTCCCGATCGCCATCGCCGCGGGCAACACGGTCGTCCTCAAGCCGAGCGAGAAGGTGCCGTCCGCGGCGCTCTGGATCGCCGAGCTGTGGAAGGAAGCCGGTCTACCGGACGGCGTGTTCAACGTGCTGAACGGTGACAAGGTCGCCGTCGACGGCCTGCTCACCCACCCCGACGTCGCGTCGATCAGCTTCGTCGGCTCGACCCCGATCGCGAAGTACGTCTACGAGACCGGCACCTCCCACGGCAAGCGGGTCCAGGCCCTCGGCGGGGCGAAGAACCACATGCTGGTGCTGCCCGACGCGGATCTGGACCTGGCCGCGGACCAGGCGATCAACGCCGGTTTCGGCTCCGCCGGCGAGCGGTGCATGGCGATCTCGGCGGTGCTGGCGGTCGGTGAGATCGGCGACGAGCTGGTGGCGAAGATCAAGCAGCGGGCGGACGGCCTGCGGACCGGCGACGGCACCCGGGGCTGCGACATGGGCCCGCTGGTCACCTCCGCCGCGCAGCAGCGGGTGTCCGGCTATGTGGATGCCGGTGAGGCCGCGGGCGCGACGCTGGTCGTCGACGGACGGACCGTCCAGCCCGACGCGGACGGCGACGGCTTCTTCGTCGGCCCGACGCTGTTCGACCACGTCACCACGGACATGAGCATCTACACCGACGAGATCTTCGGGCCGGTGCTGTCGGTGGTCCGGGTCGACAGCTACGCCGAGGGCGTGCAGCTGATCAACGACAACCAGTACGGCAACGGGGTGGCGATCTTCACCAACGACGGCGGAGCGGCCCGGCAGTTCCAGAACGAGGTGAAGGTCGGCATGATCGGCATCAACGTGCCGGTTCCGGTGCCGATGGCGTACTACTCCTTCGGCGGGTGGAAGTCCTCGCTGTTCGGCGATACCCACGCCCACGGGATCGAGGGTGTGCACTTCTTCACCCGCGGCAAGGTCGTCACCTCCCGCTGGCTCGACCCGAGCCACGGCGGCCTGAATCTGGGCTTCCCGCAGAACGACTAGATGCCCTTCGACAGTCTCAGGGCACGTACGGGCCGGTGAGTTCGGCGGCGGCGATCCGGGTCAGGTCGTCCGGTGAGCCGCCGACGACGACGACCACCGAGCCGCCGCCGATGAGCGCGGCGAGGATGCCGTCCCGCGCGGTCGGCCAGGGGAGGGTCGGGATCAGCAGCCGACGCGCGCTCGACCCGGGTCCGGCGACCAGCTCGGCCTGGGTCGATCGGCGCTCGCCGTGCAGCCAGGCGGGCGCGGCCGGGTCAGGCGGCGCGGCCGAAAAGCTGTCCGGCTGGCCGCGGACCGCGAGGTCGGCGTCCACCACCGATGCGGCCAGCCCGGTCGGACCCAGCGCGGTGGCGCCGAGGCCCGTCGCGAACGGGTGCAGCGAGCAGGCGAGGACATCGGCGCGGGCGGCCGCGTACGGTTCCCAGTCCGGTCCGCAGACCAGCACGTCCGCCTCGTCGGATGCCGACAGCTCGACGTACGCCCCGACCTGCCAGATCGCGAGCTGCCAGACCGCGGTGATCCAGTGCCCGGGGTCACTCTGCGCCAGCGGCATCGCGACCGGATCGCCGGGTGCGACCGACAGCTCCCAGGCCAGCAGGTTGCTCGCCTTGGCGACCCAGTTGCCCAGCGTGAGCGCCGACAGCTCGACCCGCTCGCCGGCGCCGACCCCGTAGTACGTGATCAGCGGGCTCGCGCCGTCCGCCCGGATCCGGCGGCGCAGCAGGCCACTGACGAGTTCACTCACGAGGCATCACGATATGACGCTCGTCGTTAGGCTGACCGCCATGCGTTACGTGCTGATCATGGCCGGCGGCTCGGGCAAGCGGCTGTGGCCCCTGTCGCGCCAGGACATGCCCAAGCAGCTGCTGAAGGTGCTGGGCGGGCGCAGCCTGCTGCGGATCGCGTACGACCGGCTGGAGGGCATCGTGCCCGCCGAGCGGGTGTACGTCTGCACCGGCGCCGACTACGCGGACGTGGTCGCGCAGGAACTGCCCGAGGTGCCGGTGGCGAACATTCTCGGCGAGCCGGAGGGGCGGGACTCGCTGAACGCGGTCGCGTGGCCGGCCGCCGTGCTGAGCGCGCGGGATCCCGACGCCGTGGTCGCGGTGGTCACCGCCGATCAGATCATGCACCCCGTTTCGGCCTTCCGTTCAGCACTGGAGGAGGGCTTCGAGGTGGCCGAGGCGGACCCGACCGCGCTGGTCACGTTCGGTGTGGTGCCGACCTCGCCGCACACCGGGTACGGCTATCTCGAGCGCGGCGACGAGCTGCCGGGACGGGAGAGCGTGAGCCGGGTGCGCGCGTTCAAGGAGAAGCCCGACCGAGCGACCGCCGAGGCCTACCTCGAGACCGGTCGGCTACTGGTGGAACTCGGGCATGTTCGTCTGGCGGACGGCGACCCTGCTGGACCAGCTGCGCCAGCTGTTGCCGGAGACGTACGCCTCGGTTGTCGAGCTCGCGGAGCACCCGGAGCGGGTCGCGGAGGTCTATCCGAGCCTGGTGAAGATCAGCGTCGATTACGCGGTGATGGAACCGGTGTCGCTCGGCCGGGGCAGCGCCCAGGTGGTCGCGGTCCGGCTACCGATCACCTGGCACGACGTCGGCGGCTTCGCCGCGCTGTCCGAGCAGCTGCCCCGCGACCCGCAGGGCAACGCGACCTCGGGGTCCAGCGTGCTGGTCGACGCGCGCGACAACCTGGTGATCAACAACGCCGAGCCCGGCCGGCTGGTCGCGGTGGTCGGGCTGTCGGACACCGTGATCGTGCAGACGCCGCAGATCACCCTGGTCTGCCCGATGAGCGACGCCGAACGGGTCAAGGAGCTGGTCGCCCAGGTGACGGCACAGCTCGGGCATACCTATGCCTGAGGCGACGGGGAGCTCGCCCGGAATCGACCTGATCGGTGCGCGCTAGGCGCCGTTCGGCTCCGGGGCGCTGGTGGAGGGGTACTTGGCCATGAAGTCCTTGATCGCCTCACCGCTCACCGATGCACAGGACTGCCGGGTGCCCTTCTGGGCCGCCTGGTTGCTGGGATTCGACGGGTCGGCGTACCACCTGGTCAGCACCACGTTCTTGCCCTCGGGAAAGCCGGCGCCGTCGGCGTCGCTCCAGGGTGCGGCGATGAACTTGTCGGCCTGGTCGTAGTCGGCCGCGGTGAACGTCTTGGAGATCTGCTCGAGCTGCTTGATCTGATCGGCCGGCATGGTGTCGCGATACCAGACGACGGTGTAGCCGTGCTCGAGGTTGTGCACCAGCGTCTCGACCGCGGGCCGGTCGGCCATGGTGTAGAAGCGCTTGGTGAACGGCGCCGGAGTGGGATAGTGCTTGCCCGAGTCCGGAGGCGTCCGGTCGTAGGTGACCTTGGTGCCCTCGGCGACGTGCTCCTGGTTGCCGGTCGCGGGGTTCTGGACGACCGCGTCGCAGCCGGCGGCCGAGGCGGCGACCCCGATGTCGCTGATCGTGGCGGTACGCGCCTGGTAGTCCTGGACGAACAGATAGACCGGGTATGCCAGCAGCGCGCCGGCGAGCACCACACAGATGCCGAGCAGCAGCAGCGAGCGACGCCGCTGCTCCTTCTTCCGGGCCGCCTCGAAGGATGCCATCCTGGCCCGCCGGGACTGGCCGGCACCGGATCCGGAGTTGTCGGCCGCCGCCGGGTCTTTCTTCGGCTTGGCACTGGCCACGGTAAGGGTCCTTGTCAGGTCGGGTACGACGGCTGCCGGGTTCGGGCATACGTTGCGCCCGGTCGGCGTGCCGGGCGCGGGCCCAGAGTAGTCGGTCGGGCTGTGGTCCGGGGCCTCGCGAGACGGCCCGGCAAGACGTCGGTCAGCCGGCGGCGGCCCGTAACACTCGCTCGAGCACCGGGCGATCACCGGCCGGACAGCCATCCAGAGCTGAGGCGATCAGGTCGTCCCCCTCGAGCCCGGCGATGCCCTCGTACGCGTCCGGCCGGCCGAGCGCCGCCAGCACCGCTGCCACCACGGCCTCGCGACGCCCGCGGCCGAACATGTCCTCGGCGCCGGCCCGGATCAGGTCGCGGGCCGCGGCCTCGCCATCCGCGCCGACCAGCTCGGGAAGACCGCGGATCACCGCCACCGGGCGGCCGTCGAGCTTCCCTTTCGCGAGATCGGCCGCTGCCGCCAGCTCGTCGGCGACCGCGGTGACGGTGACCAGCAGCGGGTTGCCGTAGCCGTCGATCTCGCCGGCGTACGAGCGGGCGACGCGGATCCCTGCCGCGCCGATCGCGTGGTCGGTCTGGCCGATCCGCCAAGCTCGGCCGGCGGTGTCGGAGACGACCACGCCGACAGCGCCGGCGACCGCGGCCGAGAGACCGGCCCGGAGTCGTTCCGCGCTCGCATCGGGGTTCTCGGGCAGCAGCAGGATCTGGCCGGGTTCGACGTTGGACGCGTCGACGCCGGCGGCGGCCTGAACCAGTCCCGCTCTGGTCCGGACGATCCGCATCGGACCCCGCCAGGCCACCGTCTCGGCGGTCTCCGCCGCGATCGCAGCGGTCCGGTCGTCGGCGGTCAGGCGACGACCCTCGGCCTTGCTGACGATCTTGGAGGTGACGACCACGATGTCGCCGGTCTGCAGTGGACCGGCCGGATCGCCGCTCATCGCCGTCACGATCAGCTCGACCAGGTCGGACCGCTCATCCACCTCGCCGATCCCGTCCGGGGCGAAGATCTGGATCACGACGGTCCAGGTGCTGCGGCGACGGCCGCGCGAATGAACCCGGCGGTCGCCTCGGCGCTGCTCATGATCAACGGGATCGCCAGCGCGTCCAGACCGGTCGCCGGCAGCTCCGCGGCCCGTGCCGCGTCGGCCTCGTCGACCACCCACAGGTCGAGCAGCCCGCCGCGGGACCGCGACCCGTAGTGCCGACCGACCGCGGCGGCGTCGACCTCGACACCGATCGCGGGGAGCAGTCGGTGGGCCATCCCGAGCACCGGCGCGCCGCCGAGGATCCCGCTGAACCCGATCACCGGTGCGGCGGCCGATCGCAGCGCGGCCCGGATGCCCGGTACGGCGAGGATCGGTCCGATCGAGACAACCGGGTTGCTCGGCGCCAGCAGGATCAGGTCCGCACGCGGTCAGCACGTCGACGACACCGGGGGCCGGCCGGGCGTCCTCGATCCCGACCTGGACGACCGCGAGAGCCGCCGGCTCAGCGTGCAGTCGTACCCAGTACTCCTGGAAGTGCACGGCCCGTCGGCCGGACGGCTCCGTGTCGTCAGGGATCGCCACGTGTGTCTCGACCCGGTCGTCGGTCATCGGCAGCAGCCGGAGCCCGGGGTCGTGGGCGAGCCAGCGACTGGCCAGCGCGGCCGTCACCTCCGAGAGCGGGTAGCCGGCGTTCATCAGCTGGGTCCGGACGAGATGGGTAGCGATGTCGCGGTCGCCGAGGGCGAACCAGAGCGGCTCGACCTCGTACGCCCGCAACTCGTCCAGCACCTGCCAGGTCTCGCCGGCCCGGCCCCAGCCGCGTTCGACGTCGTTGCCGCCGCCGAGGGCGTACAGCATGGTGTCGAGGTCAGGGCAGATCCGCAGCCCGTGGAGGGTGATGTCGTCGGCGGTGTTCACGACGACGGTGATCTCGGCGTCCGGGTATGCCGCCCGGACGCCGGTGGTGAACCGCGATCCGCCGACGCCTCCGGCGAGAACCGCGATGCGCACCGCGACAGAGTAGTGCGTGCCGCATAAGCCCCGTTCGCGCCGGATGGCTCGGAGTGCGGCGCGGGCCCAGCTGCTGGCGGGCCCCGGTCGTACGCTGACAAGGTGATCGATCTGCGGTCGTGGCGGATGCCGGTGGCGGTCGTGCTGTTGGTCGCGATCGCCCTCCGGGTGGCAGCGTCCGTGGTCACCATGATCGACGCGATGCTCGCCGGCGTCGAGCCGCCGGCTGTGTGGTCGGGAGCCGGCGCCGGTCCGGGTGAGGCGCTGCTGGCTGCCGGGCTGGCGGCCGTCTGCTGGTGGGCGGCGGCGGACGGGGTGTCCGGCATCCGTCCGGTGGCCGGGATCGGTGCCGCGCTGGTGATCGTGCAAGCCGTCTTGAGTGCGGTGGCTGCGGCGGCGACGATCGTGTTGATCGGCGGCAGCGACGCGGCCCGGGGCGCGGATCTGGTCGTCCGGCTGACCTGGCTGGTGGTGCCCGTAGTGGCCGCCGGCGTCCTGATCCGCGCGGCGACGTCGGATCGCGCGCGGGCAGCAGGGGTGCCGGCCCACGGTGGACCGACCGAGCGGGCGCCGGGCACTGCGCTCGAAGCGGCGCCCGAGCAGGTCCGACAGGCGTACCGCGAGCCGGCCGGCTGGGAACCCGACGAAGCGGCCGGGGCGGTATGGACCAGCGCCGGGGACGCTGCCGCCGGCGCGCCCGCGGCCGGCTGGGGATCGGCGTCCGGCGGCTGGGATGCCAGGCCGGACGACCAGCCGCAACCCGACCGCCCGACCTGACCCTCCGGCCCATCTCTCTTCCGAAAGTGTCGAGTTGCGACATCGACGCGCCGTGGGCGGATGTACCAAGTGTTCAGTTTCGCCGGCCGGGGCCGGGGCCGGGCACGATATCACCCGTCTCACCTGTCACATCCGAATCAGTGGTGACACGCGGGTGTGCTATGACCGGAAATTCTCGGTTCCGGACGGCCCCATTACCAAACGAAGGCTTGACTTGGTGGTATTTGCAGGCATGTAATTCCACTGATGTCATTTACCGAGCAGGACCGCCACAGCTTCGAGGCCGGAGCGACGGATCCGGATCGGTCTGACATCAGCACCGGGAACCGCGAATTCCCGGTGGAAGTCGCCTACGGGCGACGTGCGGGGCTTGCGCCGAGCAGGCCCGACCGAGATCGGCCCGGCGAATCGGGCCGACCACCAGTTCGGGGTCGAGGAGGCACACGAATGATCGACGCACCGCTCGGGGATGAGGGGATCCTCGGATGGCAGGAGCGCGCCCTCTGCGCGCAGACCGACCCGGAGGCGTTCTTCCCCGAAAAGGGCGGCTCCACGCGCGAGGCGAAGAAAGTCTGCCTGTCCTGCGACGTCCGGTCCGAGTGCCTGGAGTACGCGCTGGGCCACGACGAGCGGTTCGGCATCTGGGGCGGGCTCAGCGAGCGGGAGCGGCGCAGGCTGAAGAAACGCGCCGTCTAGCCGGTCCCGCCGACTAAACGCGCCGTCGTAGCCGGTCCCGCCGACCTGGCGGGCGGTCGGTGACCCGCCAGTAGACTGTCGGCGCCCGAACGGGGTCGCCGCGCGCAGGTGTGCCCCTCCGCCGGTCCGTTCCGCGGATCCATCGACACCGCAGAGGTAGCGCACCACACTCATGGTCGACGAAGTCCCCGACGCCGTCCCGCTCGGAACCGGGCTCGGACAGCGGGCCGGCTCCAGGACCCCTGACGAGCGACCGGGCGACGACCGGCCCACCGAGATCCGGGTCCGCGGCCACTTCGACGAGAACCCGGACGAGTGGACCCAGTCGCTGCGGCCCATCACCGAGCTGCCCGAGCTCCAGCCCAACCCCTGGGCATGGATCGGTTCGGAGGACGACGAGACCCGCCTGGTCGACATCGGTACGCACCGGGTCACGGCCGTGCTGGTCACCCTCGACGCCGAGCGCTGGCTGCCCGAGACGCTGGCCGGGCTGGCGGCGCTGGACCACCGGCCGACCAGGATCCTGGCGATCGACAACGGCAGCTCCGACGCCACCCGCCGACTGCTGCGACGGGCGCTGGAGAAGGAGACCCTCGACGCGCTGTACGAGGGGGAGCGGCACTGGGGCTTCGGTCGTGCGGTCGCCGCCGCGCTCGAGCAGGATCGGACCCACCCGACCGCCGGCCTCGTGCCCGTGGTTCCGGCGGATCAGGATGACCAGTCGGACGAACTCGAGTCCGAGCCCGACCAGTCCGAGTCCGACCAGTCCGAGCCCGACCAGTCCGAGCCCGACCAGTCCGAGCCCGACCAGTCCGACGAGTCTGAGCCCCAGCCCCCCCACGCGACCGCAGCCGACGCCGCGGAGCCGGCCGACGACGTACCGCCGGAAGACGTCGCCCCTGAACTGGACGGTTGGCTGTGGCTGCTGCACGACGACGCCGTACCGGCGCCGGACGCGCTGACCCGGCTGCTGGCCCAGGTGACCGCCGAGCCGAGCATCGACGTCACGGGCCCGAAGCTGCTGCTGCCGCGGCGCCGCCGGGCCGGTCAGCCGATCGCCGAGATCGGGGTCTCGATCTCCGGCACCGGCCGCCGTGAGCTGCTGATCGACCCGGACGAGATCGACCAGGGTCAGCGTGACCAGCCGCAGGAACGACTCGGGGTGTCGACCTGCGGCATGCTCGTCCGGACCGAGGTCTGGCGGCGGCTGGGCGGGCTGGATCCGGCCCTGCCGGTGTTCCGCGACGGGGTCGAGTTCGGCTGGCGGGCGCACTCGGCCGGCTTCCGGGTGGTGACCTGTCCGCAGGCCGAGTTCACCCATCGCCAGGTGGGCCGGGCCGGGCTCCGCGATGACAGCCTGATCGGCGACCGGCCGGGCGCTCTCGATCGGCGGCTCGGCATGCTCGTGGTCGCCGGCCACGCCCGACCGGCCGCGTGGGCCTTCGTCTGGCTCCGGCTGATGGCGAGCTGTCTGGTTCGAGCGCTGGGGTACCTGCTCGGCAAAGTGCCAGGTCGCAGCGTCGACGAGCTGGCCGCGCTCGGCTGGTTCCTGGCCCACCCGGGTCGGATCCGCGCCTACCGCCGGCGGGTACGCCGGCAGCGGCCGGTGCCCGGCTCCGACCTGGTGGTGCGGGCTCTGCGGCCGCCCTGGTGGTCGAGTCTGCGGGTGGCCGGCGAGGCGATCAGCGGTGCGATCACGGAGCGGTATCGGTCGGTGGCCGGCGAGCTGGACGCGGCGACCCTGGACGAGCTGACCGGCGACGACTTCGCCTCGGTCGGTGAGGAGAAGCAGGTCCCCCCGTGGCTCCGCCCGGTCACCGTGGCGACCGTGCTGAGCTTCATCGCGGCCATGGTCGCAGCCCGAAGCCTGTTCGGCACCGGCTCGCTGGTCGCGCCGACCCTGCTGCCGGCGTCCGACCTCGGGACGCTGTGGGACGCCGCGACCAGCGCGATTCCCGGTGCGCCGAGCCAGATCAGTCCGCCGTGGATCGCCCTTACCGCGGTCGCGTCCACCGTCTTCGTCGGTCACCCGGAGTGGTACGTCACGGTCGCACTGCTGCTGGTCGTCCCGCTGTCCATCCTGGCCGCGTACCCCCTGATCAGACACCTCGTCGAGGACCGCCGGCTGCGGGTCTGGGCCGCCGTGACGTACGCCCTGCTGCCGGTTCTGCTCGGCGGCACCAATCAGGGCCGGCTCACGATCAGCGTGGTGGCGGTGCTGCTGCCGCTGCTGGCCATGGCGGTGCGGGCCATCGCGCTGCGCCGGGTCCGGGCCCCCGAGGCGTGGCGTGGCGGATGGGGCGCCGGAGCCGTTCTGGTCGTGCTGGTCGCGTTCGAGCCGGTGATGCTGGTGGCCGCGGTCCTGCTCGGCATCGCCGGCGCGATCGCGCTGCGCCGGACGCCGAGGAAGATCGGCCGGATCGGGATCGCGCTCGCCGTGCCCCTGGTGGTGCTGGCGACCTGGTGGCCGAGCATCGTCGCCGACTGGGGCCGGCTGCTCGTCGGTCCGGACTCCGCGCTGGGCGGTGCACCCGCCGCGCCGGCCATCTGGGAGCTGGTGATCGGCCGCGACCGCGGCGCCGGGCTACCGCCGCTCTGGGTCGGCGCCACGATCTTCGCCGCACTCTGGCTGGTGGCGTTCGGCGCCCTGCTGCGACGGACGGGCCACCGGGTGCTGCTGGCCTGCTGGACGACCGCGCTGGTCTCGCTGGCCCTCGCGATCGGCGTCTCCCGGCTGGTGGTGAGCGTGCCGCCGATCGCACTGCAGGTCCGCCCGCCGGTCGGCGCACTGCTGCTCGTCGCCTTCGGCGCACTGGTCCTGGCCGGAGCGGTCGGGCTGGACGGCGTCGCCGCCCAGGTCCGCGCGCGGAGCTTCAGCTGGGTCCAGCCGGCGAGCGTGCTGCTGGCGGCGGCCATGGCCGTGGTCAGCCTCGGCGCCGCGACCTGGTGGGTCCTGGACGGCGCCTCCGGGCCGATCCGGCGGGAGCCGCTGAACGCGATCCCGCCGTACGTCCGCAACGCCATGCTCTCGCCGTCGATGGTGCGGGTGCTGGCGATCGACCTGTCGAGCCGGTCCGCCCGATACACCGTGCTCGCCGACGAGGGGCAGCGGCTGGGCGCGGCCGATCGCGGTTTCACCTTCGGCGGCTCGACGGCGGCCGACCAGCAGGCCCGTGACCTGGTGATGCGGCTGGTCGCCGGGACGGCCGACGACGACATCGTTCCGCAGCTGCGCGAGCTCGGCATCGGCTACCTCTGGGTCCGCGACGCCAGCGAGGACGACAAGGCCAGGATCGCGAACACCCCGGGCCTCGGCACTGCCAGCGGCACCGACGACGACACGATCTGGCAGGTCGACGAGGGGGTGACCCGGGTGTCGCTCTCCGCGGATGCGTCGTCCGGCGCCGACTCGCGGCCGGTCGGTCTCGGCCCGTCGCCGACCCACGTCCCCCAGGGCGGCGCCGGCCGGGTGCTGCTGCTCGGCGAGGCGGCCGACCCCCGCTGGCGGGCGGAGTTGGATGGAGTGGCGCTGGTGCCGGCCGACGGCGGTTGGCAACAGGCGTTCGGGGTGCCGGCGACGAGTGGCACGCTGGTCTACCGGCTGCCGAGCCCGGCCGGCTGGCTGTTGATCGGCGAGGGACTGGTCTGGCTGGTCGTGATCGTGCTCGCCGCGCCGGCGATCCGGCGACCGGAGGTGCGCGATCCGACCCGATCCGCGCGCCGGGCCGCAAGCGTCCTGGGCGGTCGGCGATGAGGGACCCGGACGAGGTGGACGAGGGCACCGAGGAGGCGGAGACCGAGCGGGTCGACGACTGGGGCAATGCGATCCGGAACCGACGGCGGCCCGCGATTCCGGCCCGGCGGATCGGCGTGCTGGCGGCGGTGCTCGGGTCGGCGGCCGCGATCGTGATCGGGGGCGCGTACCTGCCGGTGCAGACCGCCCAGACCGAGGTCGCCGCGCCACCGCTGGTCGGTCGGACCAGCGCGGTCTGTCCGACCGCGAGTCGGGCCGGGATCGCGAGCAGCGACCAGCCGACCGCGACCGTGACCGCGGTCGCCATCAGGGAGGCGGCGGATCGCGCCGGTGTGCTGACCGGATCCCCGTTGGGCGGCGGCGATCCGCTGCTCACCGTCAAGCAGCAGGGTTTCGGAGTACAGGTCGCCGCACCCGCCGCGCCGTTGGTGCTGCAGGGCGTCGGCGTGATGTCGATCGCGAGCAGCGGCGCGATCCTCGCGCGCGCCGAGTCCGGCGAGCTGATCGGCCTGTCGGCCGCACCGTGTACGGCGCCGTCGACCAGCCAGTGGTTCGTCGGCGTCGGCGCGGAGTCGACAAACCGGACCGAGCTGGTGCTCAGCAACCCCGATGACACCCAGGCCGAGGTGGATCTCCGCTTCTTCGGCCAGGCCGGCCGGGTCGTCGTGCCGGGCAGCCCGGGCCTGATCGTGCCGGCCCACGCCACGCGTACCGTCTCACTGGAGTCGCTGGTCGCCCAGGCCGGACCGCTGAGTGTCTGGGTCCGGGCGACGGCCGGCCGGGTGTCCGCGATGGCCAGGGACCTGCGCAGCGTGGGACTCACCCCCGCCGGCACGGACTGGCACCCGGCCTCGGTCGGCCCGCGACAGGCCCTGGTGGTCCCCGGCGTGCCCGAGGGCGCCGGCGCCCGGCAGCTGATGCTCGTCAACCCCGACACCAACCCGGCACAGGTGAGCGTCGCCGTGATGGGCGCGGGCGGCTCCTTCGCACCGGTCGGCGCGAACCAGGTCACGGTCCCGCCGGAGAGTACGACTTCGGTGGCGCTGGATACCGGGCTGGCCGGGCAGGGTGCGGGTATCTCGCTGTCGGCCGACCGCCCGGTCAGCGCGGCGGTGGTGTCCACCTCGGCGAGCAAGGACGAGAACACCGGCTCGGTCGCTCTGCCGGACATCGCCGTCCAGCCCGCGACGCCGGCGCTCAGCCAGAACGGGGTCAGTCCGGTCGCCGCGGTGACCGGGGTCGATGGCACGTTGATGCTCAGCAACGGTGGCGACACTGACACCAAGGTTGCGTTCAGCGTGGTGAGTCTGAGCGGGGTGACGCTGCGCCGGGACTCGATGCTGGTGCCTTCGCACGGCACGTCGACCCGGCTGCTCGACGGCTCCGCCGGACCCTCGTACGTCGACCTGGACATCCCCGACAACGCCCAGATCTACGGTGCCGTCGACTTCGCCCAGTCCGAGGGCCCGGTCGCCGGGCTCACCTCACTGCCGGTGGTCTCCCCCGATCGGGTCGCCCGCTCCCGGGCCGCGGTCGCCGATCCTTCGGTCGGCCGCTGACTGCTCGGGTTCCGCCGTCCGGCAACTGGCGAGTTGGGACACCCGACACTGGCGTGTCGTTGTCGCAACCCGACGGTTTCCGGACTGGGGGAGAGCAGGCTCAGAGGTCGTCGTCCCGGACGCCGCCGGGGTCGATCTCGTCGACGCTGCGTCCGGTCAGCGCGGCGAGCTGCTCGACGATGGTCCGATAGATGAGGATCCGCAGGCCGCGCCGAGTGGCGGCCCGGTGTTCCAGCGGCCGCCGATACACCACCACCTGCGCCGGCCGGCCCGGAGCGGCGTCGACGGCCGCGGCGAGCGGCACCTGGCGCCCTGACCAGGCGGTCTCCAGATAGGGCACGTCCTCGACCCCGAAGGTCACCCCGGCCAGCGCGTCCGGCGCCTGCGCCGCGATCTGGTCGACCGAACTCTGGACCGCGTCGAGGAAGAAGGCGGCCCGATCGGCCGGGTGGGCCGGCCTGGCCGGGTTGCGGGTCAGTGGGTTGGGCAGCGCCAGCGGGCCACGGATCCCCCGCTGGTGGCGGTCGCGGCGGCGGGTGGACACGGGTGTCACTGTAGTGGCGGGGCAGACACGCACCCCGACGTACGTTCGGAGACGGGTCCGTCCAGGTACCGTCAGCCAGGTGAGATCTCGGCGCTGTTCTCGGGCGGGCTGCGGCGGCGAGGCAGTCGCCACCCTGACCTATGTCTACATCGAGTCCACCGCCGTGCTGGGTCCGCTCGCCATCCGCTCCGAACCGCACGGGTACGACCTGTGCAGCCGGCATGCCGGCGCTTTGTCAGTGCCCCGCGGCTGGGAGGTGATCCGGCTCGCGATCGAGGAGACGCCGGCCCCGAGCAGCGACGACCTGCTCGCGCTGGCGGATGCGGTCCGCGAGGTGGGCCTCTCCTACGAGCAGCCGGGGCACGACGCTGTCGTCCAGCCGCGGACCGGGATCGTGGAGCTGGGCCGGCGCGGCCACCTGACCGTGCTGGCGCGACCCGGACGCATGATCGATCCCGGGATCTTCAAGGCCAACGACATCCGCGGCGTGGCCACCGGCGACCACGCGCAGTGGGACGCCGACGGTGCGTACGTCCTCGGCGGCGCCCTGGTCGACGCCCTCGACCTGACCGCCGCCGAGAAGGCGCTGGTGCTGGGTCGGGACATGCGGACCACCAGCCCCGAGCTGTCCCGGGCGTTCACCGCGGGCGTTCTGAGCCGTGGCGCGGATGTGATCGACATCGGGCTGGCCAGCACCGACGAGCTGTGGTTCGCGTCCGGATACCTCGAGCTGCCCGGTGTGATGTTCACCGCCAGCCACAACCCGGGCGAGTACAACGGGATCAAGTTCTGCCTGGTCGGCGCGCGGCCGGTCTCACCGGAGCTGCTCCGCGAGCTGGCCGACCGCGCGACCCGGCCGGCGCCGGTCCCGGTCGAGACGCCCGGCGTGCGGGTCGAGCGCGACCTGCTGCCGGCATATGCGGCTCACCTGCACAGCCTGGTCGACCTGTCCGGCATCCGCCGGCTGAAGGTGGTCGCCGACGCCGGCAACGGAATGGCCGGGCACACCCTGCCGGCCGTGCTGGGCACGCAGAACCTCGAGCTGATCGGGCTCTATACCGACCCGGACGGCACCTTCCCCAACCACGCCCCGAACCCGCTGGAGCCGGAGAACCTCGTCGACGCGCAGGCGGCCGTCCTGGCGCACGGCGCCGACCTCGCGCTGGTCTTCGACGGCGACGCGGACCGCTGTTTCATCATCGACGAGCGCGGCGAAGTGGTGAACCCGTCCACGGTGACCGCGATGATCGCCTCCAACGAGCTGCGCCGCGAGCAGGGGGCGACGATCGTGATCAACAAGATCACCTCCCGGGCAGTGATCGAGATCGTCGCCGAGGCGGGCGGGCGCGTCGTCGTCACCCGGGTCGGGCACACCTTCGTCAAGGCCGCGATGGCCGAGCAGGACGCGATCTTCGGCGGCGAGCACTCCGCGCACTACTACTTCCGCGACTTCTGGGGCGCCGACACCGGGATGCTGGCCGCGCTGCACGTGCTGGCCCTGGCCGGTACGTCCGACCGCCCGTTGTCCGAGCTGACCGCCGAGTTCACCCGGTACGCCGCCTCCGGCGAGATCAACACCCTCGTCACCGACCAGCAGGCGGTGATGAACGACGTGGCGGCCGCGTTCGCAGGCCGCGGCGAGCAGGACTGGATGGACGGGCTGACGGTGACCGGCCCGGACTGGTGGATGAGTGTCCGGCCGAGCAACACCGAACCGCTGCTCCGGCTGAACGTCGAGGCCCGCGACGACGGTCAGGTCGCCGCCCTGCGCGACGAGGCGCTGGCCATCATTCGCGGCTGATCATCCGGGCGTGGCCTGCACCCACTGGTCCCGGGTGATGCGGTAGAGCACGTGGCGCCGGAGGTCCCAGTCGGGCAGACTTCGGGTGGTCGAAGTCGTCGGCCGGGTCGCGGATCATGCCCAGCTTCTGCATCACGCGCCTTGACCGTTCGTTCGGGCCGATCGTCATTGAGACGACCTCGCCGAGGCCGAGCTTGGCGAGGCCCGGCTTGTCGAGCGTGGTCGGGCCGAACGCGTAGTCGAGGGCGGCGGCGGCGCCCTCCGGGGCGTACCCGTGACCCCAATGCTCCTTGGCCAGCCGCCAGCCCACCTCGACCGCGGGCGTGAAGTGGGCCTCGAAGGGCGGCGACTGCAGGCCGATGAACCCGATGAACGGCGTACCGCCCTTGACCTCGACCGCCCACAGTCCCCAGCCGTGCTCGTCCATGAATCGCTGGATCCGCGCCGCCGACGCGTCGCTGGCCGCGCGGTCGAGGATGCTCGGGAAGTGCCGCATCACCTCGGGATCGGCGTTCATCGCCGCGTACGGCTCGAGATCGCTCTCTCGCCAGGGCCGAAGGATCAGCCGTTGGGTGGTCAGGGTGACTGGGGTCGGCACCAGGCGATCATCTCGCTTCGGGCAGAGCGCGGACCGTGCGACCGCACCCCGGGCTGGCGCCGCGGGCGCGACCCGAGAAGAATCGACCGCACAGCCCGAGACAGACCGCTGACCGCGAAACCGACAGAAGAGGTACGTATGCCCGTCGAACTGGCCCCCGAGCTGCTGGAGATCCTGGCGTGCCCGAACTGCCACAGCGCGCTGGCCGTCGACGAGGATCGCGAGGAGCTGGTCTGCGTGGCGTCGGACTGCGGGCTGGCGTACCCGGTGGTCGGCGGGATCCCGGTGATGCTGGTGGACGAAGCCCGACGCCCGGGCACGCCCGAAGACGCCCGACGCCCGGGCACGCCCGAAGACGCCCGACGCCCGGGCACGCCCGAAGACGCCCGACGACCCGGTGCTGCTCCCGGCGCGACGAGTGAGCCTGCCGATCCCGCGCCGGCCGAGCCAGCACCCGAAGCGACGACCGACGAGTCGTGAGGACCCGAAGAGCCCACATGTTCGACGACGCCCTGCTCGACGATCCGCGCGGCTGGCGGCCGGCCGAGATGGTGCTGCGCCGGCTGGCCGAGGCCGGGGCCCGGCTCCGGCGGGAGACGGCCGACGCGCTCGAGCCGATCGGGGGACTCGCGGACCTGCCGCGGCCACGGGCGGTGATCGCCGCCGGCTCCGAGGCGCGGTTCATCCGGGCGATCCTGGAGCCGGTCTGCCCGGTCCCGTTCGTCGCCTGGCCGGCTCATGGGCTACCCGGGTGGGTCGGCGTCCTCGACCTGGTCGTGGTGATGGCCAGCGACGCCGCGCCCGCGTCGCTGATCGCCTCCGTGCACGAGGCCGTCCGCCGGGGGGCCCAACTGATCGTCGCCGCGCCGAGCCCGTCGCTGATCGCGGAGCACGCGGTCGGCTCCTCGACCGTCCTGCTGCCGACGGCGACCGCGGATCCGCTGGCGGCGGCAATCATCATGCTGGCGGCGCTGCACGAGATGCAGCTCGGGCCGGAGGTCCGGCCGGACCTGGTCGCCGAGGCGATGGACGTGGTCGCCGAGGACTGCTCGCCGTACGCCGACGTGTCGCTGAACCCGGCCAAGGACATCGCGCTCGGCCTGGCGGACGCGCAGCCGCTGGTCTGGGGCGGCTCCGTGCTGGCCGCCCGGGCTAGCCGCCGGGTCGCCGAGGCATTACGAGCGGCGACCGGCCGGCCGGCGCTCGCCGCCGACGCCGACGCGCTCAGCCCGGTGCTCGAGCTGACCGCACCGCGCGACCCATTCGCGGACCCGTTCGACGAGGTCGGCACCACCGACCGCCGGCCCGGACTGCTGGTCCTGGAGGACGGCAACAACGCAGAGCTCCTCCGGGCTGCCCGGACCCGGCTGACCTCCGCGGCCGAGCGCAACGACGTACGCGTGTGTGTGATCGAGCACGCCAGCGGTTCCGAGGTCGAGCGCTATGCCACCCTGCTGCAGACCGGGATGTTCGCGGCGATCTATCTCTCGGTCGGGCTGGGTCGCTACGGCGACCCCGAGGTGGACCGGTGAGTGCCGAGGGAAGCAACCGCGCGGTTGTCGCCGCGTTGACCGCCAACCTGTTCATCGCGGCGACCAAGTTCGGCGCCTGGGCGCTCACCGGAGCCTCCTCGATGCTGGCCGAGGCGATTCACTCGGTCGCGGACTCCGGCAACCAGCTGTTGCTGCTGATCGGCGGCCGGCGGTCCCGACGTGCGGCGGACGAGGAGCACCCGTTCGGCTACGGCCGGGAGCGGTACGTCTTCGCCTTCGTGGTCTCCATCGTGCTGTTCAGCGTCGGCGGGCTGTTCGCGCTGTACGAGGCGTACCACAAGTGGCACGAGATGATCCTCGGCCACCCGGACAGCCTGCTGGAGAGCAGCTGGTGGTGGGTCCCGCTGGTCGTCCTGACGGCCGCGATCGTGGCCGAGGGACTGTCGTTCCGGACCGCGGTCAAGGAGTCGAACAAGACCCGCGGCAAGCAGCGCTGGAGCAAGTTCATCCGGGCGGCCAAGGCCCCGGAGCTACCGGTGGTCCTGCTGGAGGACTTCGCCGCCCTGATCGGCCTGGTCTTCGCGATGTTCGGGATCGGCATGACGCTGCTCACCCACAACGGGATCTTCGACGTGATCGGTACCGCGCTGATCGGCCTGCTCCTGGTCGCGGTCGCGGTCACCCTGGCGATCGAGACCCAGAGCCTGCTGATCGGGGAGTCCGCCACGCCGGAGGCCCGGGACCGGATCGCCGAGGTGCTGGCCGGCGTCGACGGGGTCGACCGGGTCATCCACATGAAGACCCTGCACCTCGGTCCGGAGGAGATCCTGGTGGCCGCCAAGATCGCGGTCAGCGAGTCGGAGTCTGCCGGTGAGGTTGCCGCGACGATCGACCGGGCCGAGGCCGCCGTACGCAGCGCGGAGCCGATGGTCACCGCGCTGTATCTGGAGCCGGACATCTTCCGAGCCGACTACACCCCCGCGGAGCGCCCCGAGCGTCCCGAAGCACCCGCCCACTGAGTTCCCGACCGGGGTTGCCGGGGTCGGTCAGCGGTGCGCACGTCGCACCCAGGGGCGGCGCCCGCGAGGTCCCTTCGCCAACCCGGCCAGCAGCGGCGATGCTACTTCGCACCCCCGGCAGCACCGGCGAGGCCACGTCGCACCCCCGGCAGCACCGGCGAGGCCACGTCGCACCCCCGGCAGCACCGGCGAGGCCACGTCGCACCGCATCGGTGTTCCTCGCACCCCGCATGCACGGTGCGAAGTGCACCCAAGGGGTGCGAAGACCTACGGGCCGCTGCCGCCCGGGGTGCGAAGTGCGCCAAAGGGGTGCGAAGTGCGCCAAAGGGGGTGCGAAGACGCGCGGGGTGTCGGCCCGTGGGCGCCGGCCCGGCGTGCCAGGCGCGCCGAAGGGGTGTGGCCGTGCGAGGCGACAGTGCGAGACAGTGCGAGGCAGTCGGGTTCGGGCGCAAACAATGCGGCGAGCACGTGAAGCGGATCGGCGTGGTCCCGCCGCGGCTCGGCTACGTCCTCGACGGGCACGTCCGGGTGACCACACTTGCCGACGACGGGGCCGAGGTCGATGTGGCCGTGTACGACCGCGGCGAGGTGCTCGGCGTCTCCGGCGTGCTGCGCGAGCCGTCCCTGGTGTCGTGCACCGCGGTGGACCTGGTGCACGGGCTGCACATCCCGTACGACCTCGGCGACCGGTTGGTCGCCACCCGGCCCCAGGTGGCCCGCCGGCTCAACCAGCTGGTGATGGCCCGGGAGGAGCAGCGCCAGACCGCCCTGAAGCTCGCCGCCGAGGTCTCCGCCACGGCCTCCTGACCCGGCCACCGTTCAGTCGGGTGGGGGAGCCGTGCTGCCCCGCCGCACGAGGTGCGCGGGCTCGTCCAGGGTGACCGTCGGCTCGGCACCACCGATCCGGTCGAGCAGCCGGTCGGCGACCTGTGAGCCGTAGCCGGCCACGTCGTGGCTCATCGCCGACAGGGCGGGGTACGTCGACCGGCACAGGATCGAGTCGTCCCACGCGAGCAGGCTGAGCTCGTCGGGCACCACGACACCGAGCTCGTAGGCGACGCCGAGCGCCGCGGCCGCGCTCAGGTCGTCGTCGAACAGCACCGCGGTCGGCCGCTCGGCGGACAGCAGCACACTGCGGATCGCGGCCCGGGCCTGGTCGGCGGAGAAGTCGGTGACGAAGGTGTCGACCTGGAGGCCGCGGTCGGCCGAGGCGGCCCGGAACGCCTGCTGCCGAAGCACGCTGTGGGCGAGCCGGCTCGGCCCGGCCAGATGGACCAGTCGGCGGTGGCCGAGCTCCGCAAGATGGTCGACCGCCCGGCGGACGGCGGTGGCGTCGTCGGTCCAGACGCAGCCCAGCCCACCCGCGTAGTCCGGGGGTCCGGCGACGATCGCCGGCAGCCGTAACCCGGAGACGACGGGGAGCCGCGGGTCGTCGATCGTGACGTCGACGAGCACCACACCATCGACCCGCCGCGACGCGCTCCAGGTCCGGTAGACGGCCAGCTCGTGGTCGGTGTCGCGAACCGCTTGGAGCAGCAGGCCGTACCCGTTCCGGGCGAGGACCGCCTCGATCCCGCCGATGAACTCCATGAACCAGGGCGCCTCGCCGAAGGTCTCCGCGGTCTGCCGGGCCAGTGCCAGGCCGATCGTCTCGCTCCGCGCGCTGGCCAGTCGGCGGGCCGAGCTGTCCGGGGACCAGCCGAGCTCGGCGGCGGCGGCCAGCACCCGTTCCCGGGTGGCGGCTGAGGCACCGTACTGGTTGTTCAACGCATACGAGGCGGTGCTGATCGACACCCCGGCCCGGCGCGCCACGTCCGAGATCGTGGGCCGGCCGGCGGTTCGCGGGCTCGCCACGATTCGCAGCCTACGGCCCGAATCGCGCCGAACGAGGCACGGACCGACTGTTGACACCGGTTTCCCGAAGCGGTTAAGTAGCCAACGGTCGGGACTCTGCCCAAGCCGTCGAGCTCACGTTCCGGCCCACCGCACGCCCCCGAAACTCCGAAGGACCGCAATGGCGCACCGCTCCCCGTCCCGTCTGCTCACTGCCCGTCTGCTCATGGCTGCCCGTCTGCTCACTGCCCGTCTGCTCACTGCCCGTCCGCTCACTGCACTGCTGGCCGTGTTGGCCGTCATTGCCACGGCCCTGCTCCCGGCGGGCAGCGCGGCCGCCGCCCCGTCGGCCTCGGCGTTCGTCCAACGCGACGGCACCGGCCTGGTGCTGGCCGGCAGGCCGTTCCGCTTCGCCGGCCCGAATCTGTACTGGCTCGGGCTGGACGAGAACGTCGGCGGCGTCGACCCGGCCACCAAGGGGACGGTCGACTATCCGACGTACTTCAGGATCACCGACGGCCTGACCACCGCGAAGGCCATGGGTGCGACGGCGGTCCGGGCGCACACCCTCGGGGTCTCCACCGGCAACCCGAAGTCGGTCGAGCCGTCGCTCGGCCGGTTCAACCCGCAGGCGTTCGACTCGATCGACTACGCGGTCGCCGAGGCGCACCGGCTCGGGTTGAAGCTGATCATCCCGCTGACCGACAACTGGCAGTACTACCACGGCAGCCGCTTCGACTTCCTGCGCTGGCTCGGCCTGAGCACGGCGAACGACGGTGCGCTGTTCTACACCGATCCCGACGCGCGGGCGGCCTACCAGCGCTACGTCCGGCACGTCCTGGACCACCGCAACCCGTTGACCGGGCTCCGGCTGGCGGACGACCCGACGATCATGGCCTGGGAGCTCGGCAACGAGCTGAACGGGATGACGCCGGACTGGGTGCAGGCGAACGCGAGCTACGTCAAGAAGCTCGCCCCGCACCAGCTGGTCGCCGCCGGCAAGCAGTCCGGGGTGGACCCGGCCGTGCTGGCGGCGAGCGCGGTCGATATCAGCGACTCCCACTACTACCCGCCGACCGCGGCCGGGATCAGCGCCGATGCCAAGACCGTGACCGACGCGGGCAAGGCCTACCTGGCCGGCGAGTTCGCGAGCGGCTCGGCCACCGACGGCCTGCTCGATGCGGTGGCGGCGGATGCGAACGTGAGCGGGGCGACGTACTGGTCACTGTTCCCGGACGCCGACCACTACGGCTACGTCCAGCACGACGACGGCTTTACCGTGCACTATCCGGGCGACACCCCGGCGATGCGGGTGGGTGTCGCGGCGCTGACCCGGTTCGCGACCGGGATGAGCGGCCGTCCGCTGCGGCCGGTGGTCGGCGGCGCGCCACTGATCACCTCGGTCGCCAAGACGGCCGGACTGAACGCCGTCGCCTGGCGCGGTACCGCCGGGGCCGACGGCTACCGGATCCAGCGCAGCGTGCTCGGCGGCGTCTGGAAGACGGTCAGCGGCGACGACCCGGTCAGCGCGAACGACGCGCCGTGGCTCGACCGAGGAACCGTGCCGGTCGCCAGCCGCTACCGGGTGCTCGCTGTCGACGCCTCCGGCGCGACGATTCGGACGTCGGCACCGGCCGCCGTCGCCCGCGCCACCACCGTCACGATCGACCCGTTACAGGACTGGTACGTCGCCGCCGGTCACAGTGCCGGCCTGCGCCGGACGCCGACCGCGTCCGGGGTCGACATTGCGCCCGCGGCCGGGCAGGCAGGCTGGCTGTCGTATGCGACGAAGGACCTGGTCAGCGCCCGGTTCGCGGTGACATCGGATCGACGGCCGCAGGCCGGGGTGCAGGTCAGCGCCGACGGGTCGGCCTGGCAGACGGTGATCCCGCTGGTCCGTCGGACGGCCGACGGGAACTGGTCGGTCGAGGTCTCCGGCCTGCGCGGAGTAAGCGGCATCCGGCTGCGCTGGAGCGCGTCCGACCGGTTCGCCCTGACCCGGGCGACCATCACGGACCGGGCGAGCGTGCCGAGTGCCGCGCCGGGCGCGTTCTCGCTGATCACACCGCCATCCGGTGCGACCGGGGTGAGCACCCAGACCCCACTGGCCTGGCAGCCGGCCGCCGACACCGCCTACTACGACCTCGTGGTGTCGACCCACGCCGACCTGAGCGACCCGGTCGTGTCGGTCAGCGGACTGACCGGTACGACGTACCCGCCCACCTCACCGTGGCCCGGCGGCAGCACGCTGTACGTCCAGGTCACTGCGGTGAACGGCGCCGGGCGGACGCCGGTCAGTGGATCGCCGGTCTCGTTCACCACCCGGGCCGCGGTGCCGGGCGTGCTGGTCGACGACTTCGACAGCTACGCCGACAACGCCGCGCTGCAGGCCGCCTGGACGGCCAACCCCGGCGGCGATCCGATCACACCCACACTCGGCGATCCCGGCGACGGCGCGGGACACAGCATGCTGCTGTCGTTCGGGACCGGGTCCAACGGCTACTGCGGGGTGATCCGGAGCCTCGGCACCGGCCAGGACTGGTCCGGAACCGGGAGCCTCGAGCTCTGGTTGAAGCCGGGTCACGACGGGCAGGAGGTGAACGTCCAGTTCACCGCGGCGGGCTCGTACTGGGAGCACAAACTCACCCTGTCCGGCACCGACGGTCGGTTCGTCACCGTTCCGTGGTCCGACTTCGCCCCGCCGCCCTGGGCGCCGCAGAACGCCGCCCTGGACCTGTCGAAGGTGACCGCGATCGCCCTGTATCCGACCGCCACGTCGGACGCCGACACCCTGACGGTGGACTCCATCTCCGCAACCCCCTGATCTCCCGACCCTTGCCCTCACCTCCCCCCATTCCGGCAACTGTCGACTTGCGACAGCGACACGCCGGGCGCGGCTGTCGCAACTCGACAGTTGCCGGAAAGGGTGGGCGCGGATAGTCCGAACCGGGATTGTGGGTGTCCAGCGCCTAGGGTGTCCGACATGGAGTTTCGCGTAGCCGATTTGGGGCTGGCCGAGTTCGGCCGCAAGGAAATCCGTCTGGCCGAGCACGAGATGCCCGGGCTGATGGCCATGCGGGAGCAGTACGGGGAGGCCAAGCCGCTGGCCGGGGCCCGGATCGCCGGCTCGCTGCACATGACCGTGCAGACCGCCGTGCTGATCGAGACCCTGGTCGCACTCGGCGCCGACGTGCGCTGGGCCAGCTGCAACATCTTCTCCACCCAGGACCACGCCGCCGCTGCGGTGGTGGTCGGTCGGGAGGGTACGCCGGACGCCCCCGACGGGGTACCGGTCTTCGCCTGGAAGGGCGAGAGCCTGGAGGAGTACTGGGAGTGCACCCGGGAGATCCTGGTCTGGCCGGAGGGCGAGCAGCCGAACATGATCCTCGACGACGGCGGCGACGCCACCCTGCTGGTGCACCTGGGTGTCGACGCCGAGAAGGCCGGCGAGGTCCGAGAGCCGACCGAGGACGACCCGCACGAGCTGCAGGTGCTGCTGGCCACGATCAAGAAGTCCCTCGAGGACGGGGTCTCCTGGATCGAGATCGCCAATGAGATCCAGGGCGTCACCGAGGAGACGACGACCGGTGTCCACCGGCTGTACGAGGCGTTCCGTCGCGGGAGCCTGCTGTTCCCGGCGATCAACGTCAACGACTCGGTCACCAAGAGCAAGTTCGACAACAAGTACGGCGTCCGGCACTCGCTGATCGACGGGCTGAACCGGGCCACCGACGTCCTGATCGGCGGCAAGGTCGCCGTCGTCTGCGGGTACGGCGACGTGGGCAAGGGCTGTGCCGAGTCGCTGCGCGGCCAGGGCGCTCGGGTGATCGTCACCGAGATCGACCCGATCTGCGCGCTGCAGGCGGCGATGGACGGCTTCCAGGTGACGACCCTGGAGGAGGCGCTGCCGCTGGCCGATATCTACGTCACCGCGACCGGCAACAAGGACGTGATCACCGCCGACCAGATGGCCCGGATGAAGCACCAGGCGATCGTGTCCAACATCGGCCACTTCGACAACGAGATCGACATGGCCGGGCTGGAGCGCCGGCCGAACGCCAGCAAGATCAACATCAAGCCGCAGGTGGACGAGTGGGTCTTCGACGCCGACACCGACGAGCAGCGCTCGATCATCGTGCTCAGCGAGGGCCGGCTGATGAACCTCGGCAACGCCACCGGGCCACCCGAGCTTCGTGATGAGCAACTCCTTCACCAACCAGGTGCTGGCCCAGATCGAGCTGTACACCAAGCCGGACAACTATCCGACCGGGGTGTACACGCTGCCGAAGCACCTCGACGAGTCCGTCGCCCGGCTGCACCTGGACGCGCTCGGGGTCAAGCTGACCGAGCTGACCGGCAGCCAGGCCGACTATCTCGGCGTACCGGCCGACGGCCCGTACAAGCCGGACCACTACCGCTACTGATTCTCCTCGCTCGCGCCCTGCGCCCGCTTCGCGAGCGTCGGGCGCCGGCGAGGCATCAAACGGGCGGTCGCGGGACCGTAACGTCGATCTGACAGGCTCGGGCCTGTGACCATCAAGGTGTCGTTGGAGCACCGGACGACGTACTCCTTCGACCGGGCGGTGGGGATCGGGCCGCACATCGTCCGGCTGCGGCCCGGCGCCGCACACCCGTACGCCGATCGAGTCGTACTCGCTGACGGTCAGCCCCGCCGAGCACTTCGTCAACTGGCAGCAGGACCCGTTCGGCAACTACCTGGCCCGGCTGGTGTTCCCCAAGAAGGCCACCAAGCTGGAGATCACCGTCGGGCTGGTCGCCGACCTGGGCGTGATCAACCCGTTCGACTTCTTCGTCGAGGCGTACGCCGAGCGCTATCCGTTCGCCTACGAAGCGGGGCTGGCCACGGATCTCGAGCCCTATCTGGCGACGGTGAGCGGCGGGGCCGCGCTCAGCGACTGGTTGGCCGCCATCGAGGTCCCCGACGCCATCGCCATCGTCGACCTCCTCGTCCTGCTGAATACCAAGGTCTACTCCGACGTCGCCTATTCGGTCCGGATGGAGCCCGGCGTGCAGAGCCCGGAGCAGACCCTGACCAGGGCGATCGGCTCCTGCCGTGACTCGGCCTGGCTGCTCGTCGCCGCACTTCGGCACTTCGGGCTGGCGGCCCGGTTCGTCTCCGGTTATCTCGTCCAGCTGGCCGCCGATGCCGAATCGCTCGACGGACCGTCCGGCCCGACCCAGGACTTCACGGACCTGCACGCCTGGGCCGAGGTCTTCGTCCCGGGCGCCGGCTGGATCGGGCTCGACCCGACCTCTGCGCTGTTCGCCGGCGAGGGTCATATCCCGCTCGCGGCGACCCCGGAGCCGAACAGCGCGGCACCGATCCAGGGCCAGACCGACCCGTGCCAGGTCACCTTCGACTACGCCAACATCGTCAAGCGGGTGCACGAGGACCCGCGGGTGACCAGGCCGTACACCCCCCAACAGGTCGAGCATCTGCACGAGCTCGGACGCGCGGTCGACGAGCGCCTGACCGCGGCCGGGATCGCGCTGACGATGGGCGGCGAGCCGACCTTCGTCTCGATCGACGACATGACGTCGGCCGAGTGGACCGTCGCCGCCGACGGGGCCCACAAGCGCGAGCTGGCCAACCAGCTGGCGGCCGGCCTGGCCGAACGGTTCGCGGACGGCGGCCTGGTCCAGCGCAGCCAGGGCAAGTGGTATCCCGGCGAGCCGCTGCCGCGCTGGCAGATCGGGCTGCACTGGCGGACCGACGGCGAGCCGCTCTGGACCGACCCGAAGCTGCTGGCCGACCCGTTCGACCCGGACCAGGCCGCGGCCGACGCCGAGGACCGGGCGGCGGCGTACGCACGCGGGATCGTCGCCGAGTTCGGCCTGCCGGAGAGCCAGTGCCAACCCGCGTACGAGGACCCGCTGGCGGTCATCGCCCGCGACCTCGCCGAGCCGGAAGGCCCGAAGCCGACCGAGCCGACCGCCGAACCTGACCTGGCGCAAGCCTTCGATGCCGCCGAGCGGCCGGTCGCCTGGGCGATTCCGCTGATCCCGGCCTGGTGGGGCGACGGCTGGGCCAGCCCGGCCTGGCGGACCCGCCGCGGCCGGCTCGTGCTGGTGCCCGGCGACTCGCCTGCCGGGGCCCGGCTGCCGCTGTCCGCGGTGGCCTGGACCGACCCGGACTTCCCGGGCGAGGAGAGCGTCCACGCCCGGCTGGCCGAGGGGCTGGCCGGCGCCGATGGGGCGCTGTCCGCGGTCGTCGTCGACCCGCTCGAGGCGCCGACCCGGACCGCGGTCGTCGTGCAGGCCCGGGACGGCTTCGTCCACGTCTTCCTGCCACCGCTGGAGAAGCTCGAGCAGTTCTGTCAGCTGATTCGGCTGCTGGAACGCGTCGGCCGGGCGACGCAGACGCCGGTGATCCTGGAGGGCTACGGTCCGCCGAACGATCCGCGGCTGCGCACCCTGATGGTCACTCCGGACCCGGGCGTGATCGAGGTCAACCTGCAACCGACGTCGAGCTGGGACGAGCTGGCGTCGGTCACCACCCACCTGTACGACCTGGCCCGCCGCACTCGGCTCGGCACCGAGACGTTCGCGCTGGACGGTCGGCACAGCGGCACGGGCGGCGGCAACCACATCACCCTCGGCGGCGCGGAGCCGAAGACATCGGCGATGCTGCGCCGGCCGGAACTGCTGACCAGCATGGTCGGCTACTGGCAGCACCACCCGGCGTTGTCGTACCTGTTCTCGGGGCGGTTCGTCGGCCCGACCAGCCAGGCGCCGCGGGTGGACGAGGGCCGCCCCGAGACCATGTACGAGCTGGAGATCGCCTTCGCCGAGATCGCCGGGCTGCCCGACACCGAGCGGCGACCATGGATCGTGGACCGGGCGCTGCGGCACCTGCTGACCGACATCACTGGCAACACCCACCGGGCCGAGTTCTGCATCGACAAGCTGTACAGCCCCGACTCGCTGCGCGGCCGGCTCGGGCTGGTCGAGCTCCGCGGCTTCGAGATGCCGCCGCACCCGGAGATGGCGCTGGTCCAGGCGCTGCTCGTCCGTGCGCTGCTGCTCCGGTTCGCCGAGGACACGTTCTCCGCACCGTTGGTCCGCTGGGGGACCGCGCTGCACGAACGCTTCCTGCTGCCGCACTACTGCGCGACCGACATCGCCGATGTGGTCGCCGATCTGCGGGCGCACGGCATCGCGTTCGACCTGAGCTGGCTGGATCCCTATCTGGAGTTCCGGTTCCCGAAGATCGGTTCCGTGCATGTCGACAACGTGCTGCTCGAGCTGCGTACCGCGATCGAGCCCTGGCACGTGCTCGGCGAGGAGGCAGCGGCCGGCGGCACGGCGCGCTACGTCGACTCCTCCACCGAACGGGTCCAGGTGCGGGTCGTCGGTCTGGTGCCCGGCCGGCAGCTGGTCACCTGCAACGGGGTCGCGGTGCCGCTGCAGCCGACGGGCACGCCGGGGGAGTACGTCGCCGGAGTCCGGTTCCGCGCCTGGAAGCCGTGGTCCGCGCTGCATCCGACGCTGGAGATCGACTCGCCGCTGACCTTCGAGCTGATCGATCTGGCGAGCGGCGTCTCGCTCGGCGGGGCGACGTACCACGTCGTACATCCGGGCGGGCGATCGTATGATCATCCGCCGGTGAACGCCAAGGAGGCCGAGGCCCGACGGGCCCGGCGCTTCGAGCCGATGGGGCACACTACCGGGGTGATCGACATCGACGAGCTGACTTCGCAGGCAGCCTGGCGCCGATTCGGAGCGGACGACTATCCGCTCACCCTTGACCTACGTCGCCGTCTGCCGGTCGGCTGGGGCCGCTCGTGATCGCCGGAGTCCCACCCCTCCCTTTCCGACCCCTCCTTTTCCGGAAAGTGTCGAGCTGCGACATCCGCCTGCGGCGTGTCGGTGCCGCAAGTCGACACTTTCCGGAAAAGGGAGCGCGGTGACGGTCCTCGGTCGCTATCTGGCCGGCGCCAGCCAGCTCGACGAGCTGGAGCTCGGTCCCGATGGACCCGGCCGGGGTGGATCGGACGGACCGGTCTTCGACGAGTTCGCCGCCCCCGACGGGTCGGTACGTCGCGGCTGGGTCCCGCTGATGGGCCGGCTCGACGAGTTCACCGAGTCCAACCTGGTCGGCGCGCAGCGCGAGGTGGCCCGGCTGCTCGAGGACGACGGCGTGACGTACGTCCCCAGTCCGATGTCGTCGATCTCGATCGCCGACGACGCCGCGCGGATCGCCACCGGGCAGACCGCCGACGCCCCGACGAAACCGCTGGCCAGCTCGCGGACCTGGCGGCTCGATCCACTCCCGCTGATGCTCGACGACCGGGAGTGGGCGGCCCTCGAGCCGGCACTGGTGCAACGCACCGAGCTGCTGGACGCGATCCTCTCCGACCTGTACGGCGCCCAGCGCCTGCTCGCCGGCCGGCACATCCCGGCGTCCGCGATCTTCGACCATCCGGAGTACCTGCGGGCCCTGGTCGGGATGGACGCGAGCGTCCGGCAGCCGCTGTTCACTATGGCGGTCGACCTCGGCCGGGACGCGGGCGGCCGATGGAAGGCGATCTCGGACCGCACCCAGGCCCCGTCCGGCGCCGGCTATGCGATGGCCAACCGCCGGGTGGTCTCCCGGGTGATCCCGGAGATCTACCAGTCCGCCCACCTGCACCGGCTGACGCCGTTCTTCCAGCTCATGCGGATGGCCGCCCTCAACGCCGCGCCGCGCCAGGCCGAGAACCCCCGAGTCGTCGTGCTCAGCCCGGGCACCCTCTCCGAGACCGCCTTCGACCAGGCCTTTCTCGCCTCGCTGCTGGGCTTCCCGCTGATCGAGGGCAGCGACCTCACGGTCCGCGAGGGCCGGGTCTGGATGCGAGTGCTCGGCAAGCTGGAGCCGGTCGACGTGATCCTGCGTCGGGTGGACTCCTCCTGGTGCGACCCGTTGGAGCTCCGCCCGGGTTCCCGGCTGGGGGTCGCCGGCCTCGCCGAGTGCGTACGCCAAGGGACGGTCAGCGTGATCAATCCGCTCGGCTCGGGGCTGCTGGAGAACCCTGCGCTGATGCCGCTGCTGCCGGAGCTGTGCCGTCGGTTGCTGGGCGAGGAGCTCGCACTGCCGTCGGTGGACACCTGGTGGTGCGGCGACCCGGCCGGACTGGACCATGTCGTCTCGCAGCTGGACGAGCTGGTCGTCCGGCCGGTCAGCCGCGGGCACGGCCGGAGTGTCCGTGGTGCGGCGCTCTCCGCCGACCAGCGGCAACGGCTGATCGATCGGGTCCGGGCCCAGCCGCACCGCTATGTCGGGCAGGAGGTGCTGCCACTGTCCGGCGCGCCGACCTCGGAGCACGACCGCCTGGTCCGGCGCAGCGTCGTGCTTCGCTCGTTCACGGTCCGCGACTCCGATTCCTATGTCGCCATGTTCGGCGGCCTCGGCCGGGTCTCCTCCGACACCGACAAGGCTATCGGCGTGCTGGTCACCGCGCCCCACGGCGGACTGTCCAAGGACGTCTGGGTGGTCAGCCCGACCCCGATCGAGCAGCGCCGGTCGAGCATCCGGCTGCGCCAGCTCGGCGAGCCGATCCTGGCCCACGCAGCCCCGCCGTCGGCCGCGATGGTGCCGCGCGTGCTGGCGGACCTGTTCTGGTTCGGCCGGTACGCCGAGCGCGCCGAGGACCTGCTCCGGCTCATCCTGGCGACCCGAACGGTCTGGTTGGAGGCCGATCTCGACCTCTCCCAGGGCCGGGCGTTGACCGTGCTGCTGCAGGCGGTCACCCACGTCAGCACGGCGTACCCCGGCTTCCTCGACCCCGCCGTACAGATGATGCCGGAGCTCCGCGCCATGTTGCTGGACCGGCACCGGAACGGGACGGCCGGCCAGGCGATCGGCTCCCTGTCCCGGGCCGCGCAGGGCGTCCGCGACCAGCTTTCCGAAGACGTCTGGATGGTGCTGGCGGAGCTGGACCGGGCGCTGTCGGCGCTGGCCGGGAACCCGTACGACCAGGGTCTGCAGCTCACCGACGCGGCCGAACGGGTGCTCTCCGGACTGCTCGCGTTGGCCGGCATCGTCAACGAGAACATGGTCCGCGACCCGGGCTGGTACATGATCGACTCCGGTCGCGGCCTGGAGCGGGCGCAGCAGGTGCTCGCGCTCCTCCGGGTGACCGTCTGTGCCGAACGCGACGCGGACGTCGAGCGGCTGGTGACCGATGCGGTGCTCACCTCGACGGAGTCGATCGTCACGTTCCGCCGTCGCTATCGCGGACTGACCGGGATCGCGCCGCTGACCGAGCTGCTGGTGCTCGACCAGTTCAACCCGCGCTCGGTCGCCTACCAGCTGAAGCGGATCCTGGCCGACCTGGAAGCGATGCCGGGCGGCGCGGGTCGGCGGCCGATGGAGCTGGTCGGCGAGCTCGGTCAGCGGCTGGCCGAGGCCGACCTGTCCGAGCTGGCGATGGCCGCTGAGGGCCGGCGTAAGGCGCTGGAGGACTTCGTCGGCGACCTGCAGAGCCGGCTCCGGGAGCTGGCCGAGGCGATCCGGCGGGCCTACCAGCAGCCGCCGCCGCCGCAGCAGACGATGTGGCAGTCCTGGACCGGTGAGGCCTCGTGAGATACCGCATCGAGCACACGACGCGGTACGCGTACTCCTCCGACGTGACCGGCAGCTACGGCGAGTTCCATCTCCGGCCGCGCGACCTGGACTGGCAGCAGTGCCTCGAACACGAGGTGGTGATCAGCCCCGAGCCGGCTGATCTGTTCCGCCACGTCGACGTGTACGGCAACACCAAGACCTATTTCCACGTGCTGACCCCGCATACCGAGCTGGTGATCACCGGCGTCTCCACTGTGGAGATCACCGACCGCTCGCTCGATCCGGAGCGGCTCGGGCTGCCCTGGGAGTCGGCCCGGCCGGCACTGGCCGTCGATGCGCCCGACTCCTGGAAGGCCACCGACTTCACCTTCGGCTCGCCGATGGTTGACGTCGTGGACGGGGCCCGGACGTACGCCTTGGAGAGCTTCGTGCCCGGTCGGCCGATCGGCGAGGCGGCGGTCGAGCTGATGCATCGGGTGTATGCCGACTTCACCTACAAGTCCGGCTCGACCACGGTGTCCACCAAGGTGGCGGATCTGCTGGAGAACAAGATGGGGGTCTGCCAGGACTACGCCCACTTCACCGTGGCCTGCCTGCGCAGCCTCGGGCTGGCCGGCCGCTACGTCAGCGGCTACCTCGCCACCGTGCCGCCGCCGGGCAAGGAGCGGGTGGTCGGCGCGGCCGCGAGCCATGCCTGGGTCGGTGTCTGGGTGCCCGGAGCCGGCTGGCTCTATCTGGATCCGACCAACAATCGGCTGACCGACGTCTCGCATGCGACCGTGGCCTGGGGGCGCGACTACGGCGACGTGCCGCCGGTGAAGGGCGTGATCTTCACCGAGTCGAAGAAGTCGACGATGAAGGTCTCGGTCGACATGGCCCGGATCTGACCCGGTTTCTGCACTCCAGACCGGGCGGATCGACCGGAACCGGCCACTTCGGGGCGTCTGGCGTGCAGAAGCCGGGTCATCACATGGCGGCACGGAGCGTGCGGATGAACACATCCGGGCGGTCCTCCATCATCCGGTAGGTGAACCGCAGTACTCGCCAGCCGGCCAGCACCAGATCGTTCTGCCGCCGCCGGTCCGACTCGAAGACCTCGCGGTCGGTGGCATGGATGCGGCCGTCGATCTCCACGGCGAGGCGGATCCATTCGAAGGCGATGTCGATGAAGTAGGTCTCGCCACCCGAAACGCTGAAGGGATAGTTGGCCCGCCAGCCGGTGATCCCCTCGTGGCGGAGCAGCCGATGGCCGAGCCGCTCGGGATACGACCAGGGCTTGTCCCTGGAGTCGAGCAGCACGGCCCATCGGGCGGCGTTGCCGGAGCGATACCGGGTCGCCTCCAGGGCGGCACGAAGACTGGCGATGGTGACCACCCGCTTCCGGAGAGCCACATCGAGCGGCTCGGTGTGATCGAGGTCGGACATGTCCAGTGCGGTCAGGGAGGGTGCCGTGACCCGGACACCATGGCGCGCAGTCACCAACTGGGGAGGGATGCGCCGCCGTTGCCACTCGATCCCGGGCCGCGGCATCCGCCGGTGGACGGTCGTGGCCGTGATCGCCCCCACCCGGACCTCGGGCCAGTAGGACAGCCGCGCGGCAGACGCTCCGGTCAGCACCGTGTCGGGCCTCGATCGCGAGAGAGCGACCATGATGGTCAAGGGGTCACGCGAACGCTCCGGCACGGTGTAGACGCCCGGGAGGACGGCAACCAGCTCGCCTCTTCTTACTCGCCAATCCAGGGCATCCACCAGTTCGGGATGATCGCGCCGGACCACGACCCCGTCCCGGGCGAGCAGGGCGGCGATCTCGTCGAGTGTCGTCACCTCTAGACACTCCGGAAATCTGCCTGGGCGTGCCGGGTGGACCTCGATCCTGTGGACGGTGCTCCGCGGGCCCTCTTCCCTGTGGACAACGCGCACCCGGTTTCTGCACTAGAGAAGCGCCTGCACCCGCCTTTTCGAGCAGGCGCGGCCGTCTGGCGTGCAGAATCCGGGTCAGCCGCGGGGGACGACGAAGTCCAGCAGGCTCGCCTCGTGCAGCTCCGCCCACGGGGCGGTCACCGCGAACACCGCGAGCCCGCTGGTCGGGAACTTCAGCCGCATCCGGCGGGCGGGCTCGGCGGTGGAGTCGACGGCCAGCCGCTCGGCCAGATCGGGTAGCCCGGGACCGTGGCCGATCACCAGAAGGGTGCGGACCTCGTCAGGGACGGAGTGCACGAGCCGCAGCAGCTCGTACGACGACGCCTCGTAGACCTGGTCGGAGAACCGGACGTCGCCCGCCCTGACGCCGGCCCGCTGGGCCCGCTGCCAGGTCTGCCGGGTCCGCTCCGCGGTCGAGCAGAGCACCAGGTCGGGGCGGATCCGGCGCTCGGCCATCAGCCGGCCCGTCTCCGTTGCATCCCGCCGGCCTCGCTCGGCGAGTGGGCGGGCATGGTCGTCCAGATCCGGGTCGTCCCAGGCGGACTTGGCGTGCCGGAGCAGGGCGAGGGTACGGCGCTCGCTGCGGGCCATGATCAGCGCCAGCCCGTCGGCAGCTCGGCGGCGATCGGTACCCACTGCCGGGCACGGACTCGCTCGATCTCGCGCCGGCGGCGCTCGCCGCTCACCGCCGTCAGGAACACGTCCGGCTCGAGGAACCGTGGCGGCAGCGGCCGCGGTCCGCGAGGCGCTCGGGTCCTGATCACGATCGTCCCGCCCAGCAGGTCGCCGAACTGCTTGCCCTGCGGATTGATCGCGGCGCACACCAGGCCCCCGCAGAACCCGATGCAGATCGCGAAGTCCACCAGCCAGAAGCACAGTCGACGGAGGAGCGCCTGGCGGAACCGGAGGGCCCGCCGTCGTCGCGGACGGCCCGCAGCCCGAGGGAGTACGCACCGACGGTCCGGCCCTTGGTCAGGGTCGCCATCCCGACCGGGTAGCCGAACATCACCAGGATGATGCCGACCAGGGTGACCGCCTGCTGACGCGCGGATGAGCCGCCGACCTGCTGCACGACGTACTCCCGCAGGACGCTCACCAGCGCGACCAGGGTGACGTCGATCATCGCGCTCAGCATCCGGGTCGGCACTCGGGCGGGGCGGAGGTCGAGCAGCACGGCGTCGCCGGTGACCAACTGGCTCACGCCCGCACTGTATCCGGCCCGCACTGTATCCGGCCCGCACTGGACCAACGGCGGGTGCCGCGCCAGGTTCTGCACCGCACGCTCCGTAGGCTGAGCGCCGTGGACCTCGCGCGTACGTCCTGCGCCACGGTCCCCAGGAGCCAGACCGCGAGTCCCAGCACAATCGCTGCCGCGGCCCGCCCCCTCGGCCGCCAGCACTGCGGAGCGGGTCCGCCGGCCCGATGCGATCCAGCCCCAGCCGAGCCGCAGCCCGGCTCCGGCCGCTACGAAGATGATGGTCAGCTCGAGCATCCCGTGCGGCAGGATCAGCCCGTAGAGGACGTCGGCCCGGCCGGGCTGATCGAGGGGTTCGTCACCCCGTCCCGGTTGCCCGCGGGGGAGCGCTTCGCCATCGGTGCGGCGGTCTGGCTGGCCTTCATCTGCTACGTCCTCATCCTCGGCCGGACCGCAGTCCGGGCCGGCCAGACCGGTGACCTTGATCCCGACGAGCTCGACGCGGCCGTTCCGGAGGAAGCTGCCTGAGCGATCCGCCTCAGTCCTCGCCGCCGCCGCTCTGCGGCAGACCCTCCCAGATCTCCTTGCACTCGGGGCAGACCGGGAATCGCTCGGGGTCCCGGCTCGGCACCCAGACCTTGCCGCAGAGCGCCACCACCGGCGTACCCATCACCATCGCCTCGGTGAGCTTGTCGCGCGGAACGTAGTGCGAGAACCGCTCGTGATCACCCTCGTCGACCCGATAGTCCGGCCGCGTCTCGGTGCGCTCGTCGACGATCGTCTGGGCTCCAGGGGCTGTCTGCTGGCTCACGGGCTCAGTCTAGACACGCTCGCCGTCAGGGCAATCGCCTCGAGCGGTCGGATCGCGGTCGAGCTATCCCGTTTGACCTCGACCCGACTTCAGGTGATGAACTGGGCCGCGATGACTACGCCAGCCGCAACCGCCCGCCCGGCGCCGTCCAGCCCCGGGACGTCGCAGCGGCGGCTCGTAGTCGGTATCTGCGTCTGCGTAGTGGCGATCGCGTTCGAGGCGATCGCGGTGGCGACGGCGATGCCGATCGCCGCGCAGGCCCTGAACGGGCTGCCGTACTACGCCTGGTCGTTCTCGCTGTTCCTGATCGGGATGCTGTTCGCCACCGTCGTCGCCGGCCGAGTCAGTGACCGGATCGGGCCGGCGAAGCCGCTCCTGGTCGGGCTGGTGATCTTCAGCGCCGGCCTGGTGGTGTCCGGTACATCGGTGCACATGGTCCAGCTGATCGGTGGCCGGCTCGTCCAGGGGCTGGGCAGCGGAACGATGAACGTGGCGATCTTCGTCGCCGTCGCGAAGGTCTTCCCACCGGGGCTGCGTCCGCGGGTGTTCACCTACATCTCGACGGCCTGGGTCGTGCCGTCCTTCGTCGGGCCGCCGATCGCCGCCTGGCTGACCCACAACCTGAGCTGGCACTGGGTGTTCTTCGCCGTCCTGCCGCTGGTGGCGGTCGGCGCGGCGATGATCACCCCGTCGTTGATTCCGATGATGCGGGAGCCGCAGGGCCGGACCGCCGGAGCAGCGCGAAACCGCAGTCGATGTGGGCCGCCGGCCTGGTCGCACTCGGTGCCGCCGCGCTGCAGGCCGCCGGTCAACGTCTGGACTGGTACGCGCTCGGCCTGGTCGCGCTCGGCCTGGCCGCTCTGCTGTTCGGGCTGCCGCGGCTGATGCCGGCGGGCTTCATGCGGATGGGCCGCGGCCTGTCGGCGGTGATCCTGGTCCGCGGCCTGCTGCCCGGCGCGTTCTTCGGCGGTGAGGCGTTCATCCCGCTGATGCTGGTCGAGGAGCGCGGGATCGCGCTGCTGGTGGCCGGGGCCGCGCTGACCGTCGGCGCGGTCGGCTGGACGACCGGCTCGTGGTTGCAGTCCCAGACCTGGCTCAAGGTCCGTCGCGACCGTCTGATCACCCTCGGTTGCGCCTCGGTCGCGCTCGGCCTCGCGATCGTCGCGCTGACCGCTTCGCTGCCGCAGCTCTGGTTCGGGGTGGTCGGTGTGGGCTGGATCTTCAGCGGGCTGGGCATGGGCCTGGCTATTTCGAGTACGTCGGTGGCGGTGATGTCGCTGTCCGGCGAGGGTGAGCAGGGCCGAAACGCGTCGTCGCTGAACCTGTTCGACGCGCTCGGCTCCGGGATCTTCGTCGGCCTGGCCGGAACGATCTTCGCCGCGCTGCACCCTGGAGGGAACCTGCCCCTCACGTTCGGGGTGTTGCTGGCCGGGATGTCCGCGGTCGCCGTGCTGTCCGTGCTCGCCTCGCTGCGGATCGGCGTGATCCGGGCAGCCTGACTAGCGCAGCAGCAGGACCGTGATCACGAGCGACAGCACGAACAAGATCACGCACGCCAGCGCGACGAGCAGTCCGAATCGGGCCGGAGAGCGGGTTCGCGGCTGTCTGGTGCTGGGCTCGACCGGCCCCGAAATTCCCACCCTCGCTGGATTTTCCGCGTTCCGGGGCCCAGCTGGAGCGGCCGGCCCGGCTGATCCCGAATTTCCCGCACTCGGTGGATCTTCCATTCCCGCCGGGATCCTCGTGGCTCGGGGCGCGGTCAGCACGGTCGAGGTCGCCGACGGCGGTTCTCGCCGGACCCCGTCCGGAGCCGAGGACCCGCGCTCGAGCTCGCCGGCCACCACGTCGAGCGCGTCGGCCAGGATCGCGGCCGTCGGCGGCCGCCGGTCCACCCGATAGGCCAGACCGGCCGCCAGCACCGTGTCAAGGCTGGCCGGCGCACCGATCGAGCCGGCCAGCTGAGGCGGGTCGACCGCCGGGTCCCGGTTGACGATGTCGGCCACGGTTCGGATCGGAAACGGCGGCTTCCCGGTCAGCATCGTGTACGTCACCGCCGTCAGCGAGTAGACGTCCACCCGCCGATCCAGTGCGCCACCGGTCGCCTGCTCCGGCGCCATGTACGCCGGGGTGCCGGCCGTCATCGTCAGCTCCGACGAGTCGGCCATCGATTTCGCCACCCCGAGATCGGCCAGCACCACGAGCGGCGGGGCGTCCGGGGTCCGCCGGATCAGCAGGTTGCCCGGTGTCACGTCGCGGTGCAGCAGGTGATGGTCGTGCAGGACGTCGATGGCCCGGCAGGACTGCGCGCACAGGCGGAGCGCGACCGCGGGCGCGACCCCGGTCTTCCGTAGGTCGTCCAGGGATCCGCCGTTGACGAAATCCATCACGAAGTACGGTCGGCCGTCCGGCAGCGTACCGATGTCGTACACCGCGACAAGCCGCGGATCGCGGATCCGGCGCAGGATCCGGGCCTCACCCAGGAAGCGGGTCCGAACGTCGTCGTTGTCGGCCCAGTTCTCGGCCAGCACCTTCACCGCGACCGGTACGTCCAGGTCGTCGTCCTGCCCCAGCCAGACCGTCGCGAACGAGCCGGCGCCGAGGCGCCGGACCAGGCGGTAGCGGCCGATGGTGTCCATGGGTGAGCGTCATTCTCGCCCAGCGGCAGCGACCGGCGCGTCGGACACGTCGACGACGAGCGCCCGGTGGTCCGACACCTCCAGCCGGACCGCCTCGCCGGAGACCACGTCGCCCCAGGAGCCGCGGACCAGGATGTGGTCGAGCTGGACCCGTGGCGTGCCGGCCGGGAACGTCTTCGCGGCCACCAGGCTGCGATAGCCGGTGATCGCGGCCGGCTGGTTGCCGAACATGTTCAGATCGCCCATCAGCGCCAGCGGACCCTCGATCGCGGCGAGCTGGTTGCGCAGGATCCGGAGCTGCCGGCGCCCCCAACCCGGGACGTACGTCAGGTGGGTGTTGACCACCGCTCGCGGCCCGCCGGGCACGTCGAGGTGCGCGACCAACGCCAGCCGCGGCTCCTCCCGGAGCACGATGCCGCGCTGCTCGCCGTCCGTCCCGCGGCGCGGCAGCCGGATCGGGAAGCCGGCGCCGATCCACGGCAGCCGGCGGACCTCCCAGCGGATCACCGGGAAGCGGGACAGCAGCGCGATCCCGAACGACGGCCGGTCGGTGCTGCCGTCCAGGGCCGGCGCCCACAATCCGCCCGGCGTGCCGTGCAGCGCCGGGGCGTACAGCTGCGCGACCGCATCCATCGCCTCCGCCGCGATCGCGGTGAAATCGATGCAGCGGGTCCGCGGCTGCGCGTGGTCGACCTCCTGCAACCCCAACACGTCGGCATTCAGGGAGGCCACGGCGCTCGCGAACCGGTCCGGGTCGACCGCCCGGTCATCCGGCGACTGCCCATGCAGGATGTTGTACGTCGCCAGCCGCATTCAGCTGCCCAGCCGGCCGATCAGCCCTTCGAGGGTCGCCCGGGATCCCCGCTCGTGCAGCGAGGTGAGCGTGTCCAGGTATGCGGCCCGGAACGGCTCGTGGTCGACCAGATCCCCGAACAGCTGCCGATCCTCGACGAAGGCCAGCGGCTCGTCCGGCCAGCGCCGGGCACGTTCGGTCAGCGCAGCAGCCAGCCGGTCGACTACCTCGATCGGCTCGCCGTTCTCGTCGACCGCCTCCGCATAGCGCGCCCAGCTGGCCACGACAGCGGTCGCCAGCCGCACCTCGCCGCCGGCCGCCAGGTTCTCCCGGATCACCGGCAGCACCCACTTCGGGATCCGGTCCGAGCTCTCCGCGCACAACCGCGCGACGGTGTCCCTGACGTGGGCGTTGGAGAACCGCGCGATCAGCTCGTGGCGGTACGCGTCCAGGTCGATGCCCGGCACCGGCGCCAGGGTCGGGCTGCCCTCGCGTTCCATGTACGCGAGCAGGAAGTCCGCGAACAACGGATCCTGGGCGGCCTCGTGGACCAGGCGGTAGCCCGCCAGATAGCCGAAGTAGCACAGCGCCTGATGACTCGCGTTGAGCAGCCGGAGCTTCATCAGCTCGTAAGGCGTCACGTCGTCGACCACCTGGACCCCGACGTTCTCGAACGCCGGCCGTCCGAGCTCGAAGGAGTCCTCCAGCACCCATTGGGTGAACGGCTCGCAGACCACGGGCCAGCCGTCGTCGATGCCGAACCGGTCGGCGACCGCAGCCCGGTCGGCGTCCGTGGTGACCGGTGTGATCCGGTCGACCATCGAGTTCGGGAATCGTACGTTCGCGGCGAGCCAGTCGCCCAGTTCCGGATCTCGCAAGTTGGCGAACGCACCGAACATCTTCGCGGCCACGTGTCCATTGCCCTGGATGTTGTCGCAGGACATCACGGTGAACGGCGCCAGCCCTCGGGCCCGACGCCGGGCCAGCGCCTCGACCACCAGCCCGAACGAGGTCCGCGGTGTCGCGCCGGGAGCGAGGTCGGCGACCACGGCCGAGTTGTCAGCATCGAACTCGCCGGTCACCGGGTGCACGTTGTAGCCGCCCTCGGTCACCGTCAGCGAGACGATCTTCGTGGACTCGGCGGCCATTCGCTCGATCACCGCCTCCGGGTCGTCCGGGGCCAGCAGGAAGTCCACGATCGAGCCGATCACCCGAGGCGTCCAGCTGCCGTCGGAGTCCTTCAGCACCAGCGTGTAGAGGCCGCCCTGCGCGTTCAGCACGTCGCGCATCCGGGCGTCGTGCGAAAGCACGCCGACCCCGCAGATGCCCCAGTCGAGCGCACCGGGATCGCCCGAGTTCAGCAACCGGTCGACGTACATCGCCTGGTGCGCCCGGTGGAAGCCGCCGACGCCGAGGTGCACGATGCCGGGCCGGAGCCGGCTCCGGTCGTACGTCGGGGTCGAGATCTCCAGCCCACCAAGGGTCGTGTCGTTCAATGCGGTCATGGTCATCGGGCCACCATGATCAGAACGGCGTCGGGACGAAGTGCTTCGGGTGCTCCGGCTCGACGTAGGCCCCCTTCGACTGGCGCCGGGGCAGCTTGATCTCCTGCTTCGGCAACGGCTCGTACGGAATCTGGCTCAGCAGATGGCTGATGATGTTCAGCCGGGCCCGCTTCTTGTCGTTGCTGACCGCGACGTGCCAGGGCGCTTCGTCGGTGTCGGTCGCTGCGAACATGGCGTCGCGGGCGCGGGAGTAGTCGTACCACTTGCCGTACGACTTCAGGTCCATGTCGGACAGCTTCCAGATCTTGCGAGGGTCGTCGATCCGCCCCTTGAGCCGCCGGGTCTGCTCCTCCGGGCTGACCTCGAGCCAGTACTTGATCAAGATGATGCCCGAGTGGATCATCTGCCGCTCCACCAGCGGGACCAGCTGGAGGAAGGCGGCCGACTCCGCCGGCGTACAGAAGCCCATCACCGGCTCGACGCCGGCCCGGTTGTACCAGCTGCGGTCGAAGATCACCACCTCACCCGCGGCCGGGAAGTGCGTGATGTAGCGCTGGATGTACATCTGCGAGCGTTCCCGGTCGGTCGGCGCCGGCAGCGCGACGATCCGGAAGACGCGCGGGCTGACCCGCTCGGTGATCCGCTTGATGGTGCCGCCCTTGCCGGCCGTGTCGCGGCCCTCGAAGACGATGCAGACCTTCGCCCCGGTGCGTTTCACCCACTCCTGCAGCGCGACCAGTTCGCCCTGCAGCCGCTCCATCTCGGCCTCGTACTCCTTGGTCTTCATCTTGGGCTGGGTTTCACCCTCGCCGGCGGCACCCGCCGCGGCGGCCTGCGGGTCAACGTCGCGGTCGGCCTTCTTCTTTTCTTCGCCATTCGTCCACCTCTCCGTGGGTCGGGGACGATCCTCCCACCCGGGTTGGGAGATCGCCCACGGACCGTCGGGCTAGGGTCGGTTCATACCCTCGCTCACCAGTTGAAGGAGTGCCATGTCGACGATGCCGGCCGTGATCTGTGTGGGTCCGGAGGACTACCGGCTGGAGGAGCGGCCGGTGCCCGAGCCGGGGCCGGGCGAGGCACTGGTCCAGGTCGAGGCGGTCGGCATCTGCGCCAGCGACCTGAAGTGCTACCACGGCGCGGCGAAGTTCTGGGGCGACGAGAACCGGGGCGCGTACGTCGAGGCCGGCGTGACGCCGGGCCACGAGTTCGTCGGCCGAGTGGTCGAGCTCGATGACGCTGCTGCAGAGCGGTGGGGGATCGCGGTCGGTGACCGGGTGACCAGCGAGCAGATCGTGCCGTGCTGGTCATGCCGCTACTGCCTGCGCGGGGACTACCACATGTGTGCGCCGCACGACATCTACGGCTTCAAGCACCGCACACCCGGGGCAATGGCGTCGTACATGGTGTTTCCGGCCGACGCCCTGGTGCACAAGATCAGCTCCGATCTGCCGCCCGCTCATGCCGCGTTCGTCGAGCCGCTGTCCTGCGCGCTGCACGCGGTCGAGCGGGGCAACCTGACGTTCGACGACGTGGTCGTGGTGGCCGGCTGCGGGCCGATCGGGCTCGGCATGATCGCCGGGGCGCGGGCCAAGTTCCCGGCCAAGATCGTCGCGCTGGACCTGGCGCCGGCGAAGCTGGAGCTGGCGCTGGCCTGCGGTGCCGACGAGGCGATCAACATCGGCGAGTCTGACGCGGTCGCGGCGATCAAGGACCTGACCGGCGGAGACGGTGCCGACGTCTACCTGGAGGGCAGCGGTCATCCCGCGGCGGTGGGGCAGGGGCTGAACCTGCTCCGCAAGCGCGGGACCTACGTCGAGTACAGCGTGTTCGGCGCCCCGGCCACCGTCGACTGGTCGATCATCAGCGACGACAAGGAACTCGACGTGCTCGGTGCCCATCTCGGGCCGCATACCTGGCCCGCCGCGGTTCGGATGCTGGAGTCCGGCGTGCTGCCGATGGACCGGATCTGTACCCACCAGCTGCCGCTCGCCGAGTTCCAGCGCGGGCTGGATCTCGTGGGCAGCGGAACCGAGTCGGTGAAGGTCTCCCTCATCCCCTGATCCCCTGATCCGGCGTCTTCGGAGTGCAAGGAGGTCTACTTGGCTCGGTGTCGTCGAGCGACCCGACGCGCGCGTGGAAGCGTTTCAGTCGGCGCTGCCGCGTCGCGCGGGGTCGCTGGGCGACACTCCCTACGATTGACGGTGTGAGTGACATCCCGATCGGCACCCCGCCCTCGCCGCCCGGCCGCCATGCGGCCCCCGGCGGGTGGTACCCGGATCCGGTCGACGCCGGCCAGGAGCGGTATTGGGACGGCTGGCAGTGGTCACGGACGACCCGGCCGCGCGGGAACCAGGCCGGCCCGGTGCCCGGCTACGGCCAGCCGCACGGCCAGCAGCGCCACGGCGACCAGTACGGGCAACAGGGCTACGGGCAACAGGGTCATGGGCAGGGCTACGGGGACCAGCAGCGCGGACAACCGGGATACGGGCAACAGCCGGTCTTCCCGAACCAGACGGGCCCGAACCAGACGAGCCCCGAACCAGGTGAACCCCTATCAGGCGGGGACGATCGGCGGGTCGGGCCAGGCCGCGTACACGGCCGACGGCGTACCGCTCAGCGGATGGTGGTGGCGGGTGCTCGCCGCCTGGCTGGACTGGATCCTCGTGACCGTCGTGGTGGGCGTCATCGGGTTCGGGCTCGGGATCTACCAGCGGATGGTTGCCGGATTCACCGCCTACTTCAACGATGTCGTCAAGGCGGCTCAAGCTGGCCAGACCACCCAGCCACCCATCACGAACTACGTCAATACCAATGATCAGCTCGCCCTGGTGGTCATCCAGGTCGGCGTCGGGCTCGTCTACGGTGCCTTGTTTCTGCGCTGGCGCTCGGCGACGCCCGGCATGCTGATCTGCGGTCTCAGGGTCGTGCCGGTTGACCGGGGGCGCTCCCCGGATCGGCTGGAGTGGGGGTCCATCGGCATTCGTACCCTGATCTGGGTGCTGCCTGGGCTCTCGGGGTTCCTGGGTCTGTTCCAGTTGCTCGACGGGTTGTTCCCGCTCTGGCAGCCCAAACGCCAGGCCATCCATGACCTGGCGGCCAAGACCCAGGTGACCCGGCCCGGAGCTGTGCCCCAGCCCACCTAAGCGCGCGCCACCAGGCCGAGAGCCGCCAGGTCCTCGAGCGCGCGATCCGGTGTCCGGGACGCGACGCCGAGCAGCCGACGCCGGATCCGACCCGCCGCGGGGTCGTCCCATTGCCTGACCGCGGCAGCGACACGCCCAGCTGTTTCTCGGACTCGGGCGTCGTCGAGCGCCAGCAGCTCCGCCGCCTCGGCCACCTCGGCCCCGTCGATCAACGCCTCGACGGCCAGCATCAGCGGAAGCAGTCCCGTCCGCGAACCTTCGGACAGCGCGCCATCGACCCCGGCCGTCACCAGGAACGCCAGATCGGCCTCGACGAGCCCGGAGATCCGCTCGGCCGTGCGGCGGGGATCTTCTTCGCCCACCCGGACGGCCCCGGACAGACCGGCCGCCTCGACCTCCTCGACGGCACCGACCCAGCCCACCGCGTACGGGATGTCGACGAACACCGTCACCTCGTCGGGAAGCTCGGCGGCCGCGGACACGACCCGCGTCGCGTTGCCGGCGAGGTCGTCCAGGTCGCGCAGCGGCGATACGACGCCGGTCACGGTGACTCCGGCCACCGCCCGTCCGGCCAGCGCGAGCAGGCCGCCGGCGCCTCCGGTGTTCAGCACGCAGACCTCGACCGGTTGACCCCCTGCCGCCCGGCCGACGGCGGCCAGCGAGCGGTCCGGGACCAGCAGAGCACCGGCCGCCGGGTGGTGACGGGCCCCGTACGCCCGGATCGCCGCGGCGGTCTCGCAATCCGACGGATCCACGAGCGCGGCGTCCAGGATCAGCCGGTCGAACGCTCCCACCCTCGGCACCTTACGACCTGCCCAGGAACGCGGAAAGGGGTCCCGGATCGGAGAATGAGCCCATGAGCGGATACACCGGTGCGGACGTCGAGCGCTGTCTGACCATGGTCCGTACGGCCTGCCTGGGACTGCCGGAGGCGTCGGAACGGCCCAGCCACGGTGGGCCGGCGTTCTTCATCCGGGACAAGAAGTGCTTCGTGATGTTCCTCGACGATCACCACGACGACGGTCGGCTGGCCATCTGGTGCGCGGCCCCGGAGGGCGTCCAGCAGCAGCAGGTCGAGACCGAGCCCGACCGCTTCTTCCGGCCGCCGTACGTCGGGCATCGCGGCTGGCTCGGTGTGCACCTGCTGACGGTGGATCAGCCCGAGCTCGACGCCATCGCGCTGGATGCGTTCCGGACCGTCGCGCCGCCGACCGTACGTCGGTTGCTGCCGGATACCGGATAGGACTCGACGTCTCAGGAGATCTCGGACTCCTGACCGCGGCCCGGGCAGTTCTTTTCGAGCACCCAACCGGTCGCTCCGGCCAGGGCCGATGCCTCGGCGGGACCCCAGCTGTCGTCGTCGTACGTGATCACCTTCGGCCGCCGATCGCCCTGCAGCGGTGCGAACGCGGTGAAGGCGGCCCGCAGCCCGGCCGAGCTGGTGAACAGCGAGCGGTCGCCGACGAACACGTCGTGCAGCAGCGAGGTGTACGGGTCGAGCCCGTCGGGGGACACCTGGTCCAGCCTGAGCACGTGGTCGACCTCGTCCGGGATCAGGTCCGGGCCGGGCCTCTTCACCGTCATCGCGAGCTCGATCGCACCCTTGCCGGACAGGTCGAAGCTGAGCACGCCCGGGTGGGCGCCGGTGGAGTGCATCGGCCCCTCGGCGTTGCGGTAGACCAGACTGACCCGCTCGGCGCTGATCGCCAGCCGCTTCCCGGTCCGGAGCAGGAACGGTACGTCGCGCCATCGATCGGTGTCGACCCACAGCCGGGCGGCCACGAAGGTGTCGGTCGTCGAGTCGTCGGCGATCCCCTCGGTCTGGGTGTACGTCTGGAACTGGCCGAGCACGACCTCGTCCGGGTCCAGCGGCCGGAAGGCTGAGATCACGGACTCTCGGGCGAACTGCAGATCCGCGGCCCCGAGCGTGGTCGGCGGCTCCATCGCCACCTCGGCAGCTACCTGGAACAGGTGGGTGACCAGCATGTCCAGCGCGGCCCCGGTCGCGTCGTAGAACGTTGCCCGGTCCGCGATGTCGAGGGTCTCGGGGACGTCGATCTGCACCTCGGAGACGAACTCGGAGTTCCAGGTGCCGCCGAACAGCCGGTTGCCGAACCGGAGCAGATGGACGTTCTGGGTCGCCTCCTTGCCGAGGAAATGATCGATCCGGAACACCTGGTCCTGCTCGAACGTGGCCAGGACCTGCGCGTCCAGTTCCTCGAAGCTCTCCAGCGACGTGCCGTACGGCTTCTCGTAGACCGCCTTCGCGCCCTTCGCCAGCCCGTGGGTCTTGATCGCCTCGGTGGTCGGCCCGAACGCGCTCGGCGGGATCGCCAGATAGTGGATCAGCGCGGCGTCGTTACCCAGGTCCGTCCGGGTGTCCTCGATCACCTCGAGCAGGCTGCCCGGGTCCTCGCTCCGGAAACCGCCGCCGGCGAAGAGCATGTTCGCGGCGAACGCGTCCCACTCGTCCGGCTCCGGCTTCTCCGCGAACTCCACCAGCGAGTCGTGGACATGGGTCCGGAAGTCCTCGTGAGCGACATCGCCCCGGCCGTTGCCGATCAGCTTCCAGCGCTGCGGCAGCAGGTCGTGCAGATACAGCTGGTAGAAGGCCGGAAGCACCATCCGCTTGGCGAGGTCACCGGTGCCGCCGTACAGCACGAAGACGGTCGGCTCGAGATCGTTCGACACCCCTGGTCGCTACCCAGCCGGGGATCCGTTCAATCGACGGCGTTCCCGCTGCGTAGGCCGCGGCAGCTCGCCACCTGCAGCTCCCGCGGATCGAACCCCGCCGGTAGTCCGGTGACGTCGATCCGCGCTACATCGCCCGGCCGCAGGTCCAGGTAGTTGTCGCTGAACCGAACCCCGGGCGCGGGGGTCAGCAGATGCACGAAGTAACAGAAGGTCTCCGCCGTGACGGTCACGCTGGCCGTTCCCGGCGCTTCGGCGGCAATCTCGACGGTGAACTCCGGCACCGGCAGCGGCAGGTTCTTCAGGTGGTCGAAGAACAGCCGGTTCGGTCCGAAGGCGCCGTCCGGGCTGGACACCCACGCGTACGTGGTCGGTTCCGTCGTCACCCCTGGGTCGCTCTCCCAGACCCAGGACCCGGTCCCGGCCGGGACGTCGACCGGCACGGTCACCTCGTGCTGCAGACCGCCCGTGAAAGCGTGCAGCTGGACCACCGCCTGGGTCCGGACCTCGTCGGCGGTGCTGTTCGCGACCCACAGCTCGAGCGTGCCGGCCTCGGTTGCACGCATGACGGCGAGCACCGGCGCGTAGGCGCGACGGGCGTACCAGTAGCCGGCCTTGGGCACCAGATCGTGGTCGACGACCGACCAGCTGAAGCCCGGCCAGACGTCGTTGAACTGCCAGATCAGGGTGCCGGAGTTGTGCGGCTGGCGGTGCCGGTAGTGCTCGATGCCGAACTTCAGGCCCTCGGCCTGGGTAGCCATGGTCAGGTCGACGTATGCCTCGATGCCGTCCGGCAGCCCGGTCTCGACCTCGAGCAGGGCGTCACCCTTGTTCTTCGGGTTGTCCTTGTTGTGGTGGTCGAAGCCGGGGCTGTGCACGATGAGCTGGTCGTCCGCGATCCAGCGGCGCAGGGTGGACAGCTCCGGCGACGCGTGGATGCCGAACTCGCTGACGAACTTGCCCTCGTCGCGGGCGTACCGCCAGAAGTGCCGGGCCTCGCCGACGGATCCGTACGTGGTGGTGTCGCCCATCCCGAAGTCGATTCCGTGCCACACCTCCCAGGTGTGCCGGTCGCCGTCGTTCACGCCATTCACGCCGAGTGGGTCGTCCTCGCCGTACGGACTGCCGGGCCAGTAGTCCACGCCGGGCCCGTGCTCGGCGACGGTCCGCGGCAGCAGGTCGTGGAAGAACGCGTGGCCCCAGGGTCCCGGCCCGACACCGCCGTACGCCACCTCGTGCACCATATGCACCTCGTTGTTGCCGCACCACAGGCCGAGGCTGGCCCGGTTGCGCAGTCGGCGGACCTGGTGGACCGCCTCCAGCTCGACTTCGCGGGCCAGCTCGGGCTCGTCCGCCGGGTAGTCGATGCACGCGAACATGAAGTCCAGCCAGACCAGGATCCCGGCCTCGTCGCAGGCGGTCCAGAACGCGTCGGACTCGTATACCCCGCCGCCCCAGATCCGGAGCATGGTCATCTCGCCGTCGCGGGCCAGCTGGATCAGATCGCGGTAGCGCCGCTCGTCGGTCGAGCCGACCAGCATGCTCGGCGGCAGCCAGGCGGCGCCGCGCGCGAAGATCGGCACGCCGTTCAGCACGAACCGGAACAGCCGGCCGCCCTCGGGGTCGGGGGAGCGGTCCAGCTCGATGGTGCGCAGCCCGATCCGGTCGTTGACCGTGTCGAGGACAGTTCCGTCCGCGTCGCTCAGTTCGATGCGTACGTCGTACAGCGGCTGGGAGCCGAGGTCGTGGGTCCACCACAGCTCGGCGTTCTCGATGGTCGTGGTGGCGCTCGCCCGGCGTTCGGGCTCGTCGGCACTGGGCAGCTGCAGGGTCAGCGACGTGGTGGCGCCGGACGGGCCGGTCAGCTCCACGGTGGCGGTCAGGTTCTGGTCGGTCGCGAACGCCTCGACCTCGACCAGCACCTCGATCTCGGCCCGGGCGTGCTCGACGTCGACGGCTGTCGCTCGGACGTGATGACCGTCGATCACGGCGGATCGTTCGCGGCGCAGCTCGACCGGCTGCCAGACGCCGATCGACGGGACGCGCGGCCCGAAGTCCCAGCCCCAGGAGAACATCGCCTTCCGCCGCCGGGTGGCCCGGGCCATCGAGTCGGAGAACAGCCCGGCGCCGGGCTCCTGCTCGCCGGCTTCTTCGGACGGCTCCGGGGCCAGCTCGCCGAACACGTCCGCGAGCCGGGCGTACATCTCGGTCGCCGCGGGCGACGGCTCGACATCGGCCAGCGGCGGGGAGAACCTGATCAGCAGCTCGTGCTCCCCGCGGGCCGAGCGGGTGACGTCGGCGACGTACGGCCGGTGCTGGTTGGCGTGCCGGCCGACCTCCACGTCGTCCAACCAGAGCGTGGCGACGGTGTCCAGGCCGTGGCAGATCAGCCGGACCCGCTCGTCGGGGTCGAGGTCGCCGGGGAGGTCGATGGTGCTCCGGAACCACCAGTCGCGGTCCTCGATCCAGCGGATGGCCGACTCGTTGCGGTCGATGTACGGGTGCTCGATCCGGCCCGCCGCCAGCAGGCTCTCGTGCACCCCGCCGGGGACGACCGCGGGGATCCAGACCGCATCCGAGCCCGGGGTGGCTCCGACCTCGGTATCGGTCAGCTCGAACCCGCCCTGGACCTGTCGAAGGGCGGTCACCGGACGAGCTCCGCGGGGAAGGTCACCCCGGTCAATTGCTCGGAGGCAGTCCACAGCTGCTTGGCCAGCTCGGCGTCACTGGCCAGCGGAGACCGGCCCACCAGGGTCGGCAGACCGCGACTCTCCGATCGGCCGCCCGGTCCGGCGTAGCTGCCGCCCGGGATATCGGCTGTGGCTGCGAACAACGTCGGCCACGCCCCGGCGTCGGCGCCCTGGGCGATCACCTTGCTGACCGCCATGAAGATCTTGTCGATCCGGGCGTGGCCGGTGTGGCTCTGCAGGTTCGTCGCCGCGAAGCCGGGATGGGCGGCGGTCGCCCGGACTGCGGACCCGGCTTCGATCAGCCGCCGCTCGAGCTCGAGGACGAACAGCAGGTTGGCCAACTTGGACTGCCCGTAGGCCGGCCAGCGGCGGTAGTGCCGGCGCTTCCAGTCCAGGTCGGACAGGTCCAGCGCGGAGCCGGCCCGGTGGGCGGAGGAGGCGACGACGACCACCCGTTCGGTGATCTTGGGCAGCAGCAGATTGGTCAGCGCGAAGTGGCCGAGATGGTTGGTGCCGAACTGCAGCTCGAACCCGTCCGCCGTGCGACTCAGCGGCACGGCCATCACGCCGGCGTTGTCGATCAGCACGTCGATCGGATCGGTCCAGTCCTCGGCGAACGCCCGGATCGAGCCGAGATCGGCGAGATCGAGGGCCCGGACCTCGGCGCTCGCGCCGATCGAACGGGCGGCCGCCTCGCCCTTCTCGGTGTTGCGGACCGCCAGCACGACCCGGGCTTCCTTGGCGGCCAGCACCTTCGCGGCCTCGAGCCCGATCCCGCTGTTCCCACCGGTGATCACGAAGGTCCGGCCGGTCTGGGAGGGAATGCTGTCGCTGGTCCAGGTCATGCATCAAACCTAGTCGGGGCGGATCACGAGCGACTGGTGGACCACGAGAATCCGCCCCTCATGGGCCGCCGGGACCAACCCGCCGGCGGGCGGGACGCGTCGAGCCGTCATCGAGGGGTGGATTATCGTCGTCGGCGTGCGAGGACTCAGGGCTCAGCTCGCGCCGATGCCGGCCGCCCGCCACGTTTCGCGCAGCCGGGGCAGCGAGTTCGGCGCGACGGCCGCGGTCAGCTCCACCAGAACCGTGGTCCGGAACCCCTCGCGCACGGCGTCCAGGGCGGTCGCGTCGACGCAGTAGTCGGTCGCGATCCCGCAGACGTCGACCTGCTCGATCCCGCGTTCGCGCAGCCAGTCCGCCAGCGTCGTCCCGTCCGCGGCCCGACCCTCGAAGCCGGAGTACGCGGCCGCGTACTCGCCCTTGTCGAAGACGGCGTCGAAGTCACCGACAGCCAGGCGCTCGTGGAGCTCCTCTCCGCCGGTGCCGACCACGCAGTGCGCCGGCCAGGAGTCGACGAAGTCCGGCTCGGCCGCGAAGTGGCCGTCCGGGTCGATGTGGTGGTCCCGGGTGGCGACCACCGCCGCATACCCGTGCTCGCCCGCGAGCAGCGCACCGATCCGGCCGGCGACCTCGGATCCGCCCGCGACGGCCAGCGAGCCGCCCTCACAGAAGTCGCGCTGGACGTCGACGACGATCAGCGCGCGTGAGCCATGGGCAGTGTCAGGCATCGCGGGGCTCCAGGTAGACGGTCGGGATCACGGGCTCGCCGCGGGAGAGTTTCATCGCGTCGATCGGCAGCTCCGCCCGCGCGCTGCGGTGGTGCTCTCGGGCCTCCGCCAGCGACGCCCGGCCGACGATCTCGCCCCGCACCACCAGCCGGGCCGAGCAGCTCGCGGTCGTCGTGGTCGCCGCCGGTCGGCCGGTCGATCGCGATGACCTCCTCCCGCGCCACCCCGTCGGTGAGCCGGCGGAGCGCGAGCTTGCGGCCACCGACGCTGGCCTTGTCCTTGCTCTTCTTGGCGACCGGCAGCAGCGGCGCGTCGGGCTCGCTCGAGGTCGCTCGGCCGACCAGCTTGTAGACGAAGCCGCAGGTGGGATGGCCGCTGCCGGTGACCAGCGACGTACCGACCCCGTAGCCGTCGACCGGCGCGCTGGCCAGCGCCGCGATCTGCCACTCGTCGAGGTCGCTGGTGACGATGATCCGAGTCTGTCCGGCGCCGAGAGAGTCCAGCAGCTCGCGGACCTGGGTGGCGAGCAGCCCGAGGTCGCCGGAGTCCAGCCGGACGGCACCGAGCCGGCCGCCGGTGAGCTCGACCCCGAGCCGGACCGCGTCCATCACCTCGTACGTGTCCACCAGCAGGGTGGTGTCCTCACCCAGCGCGGCCAGCTGGGCGACGAACGCATCCCGCTCGGTGTCGTGCAGCAGGGTGAAGGCGTGCGCCGCCGTACCCGTGGTCGGCACGCCGAACCGGCGCCCGGACTCGAGGTTGGAGGTGGCGGCGAAGCCGGCGACGTACGCCGCCCGGGCCGAGGCGACCGCCGCCTCCTCGTGCGTGCGCCGGGAGCCCATCTCGATGCACGGCCGGTCTCCGGCGGCCCCGGTCATCCGGGACGCGGCCGAGGCGATCGCCGAGTCGTGGTTGTAGATGCTGAGCAGCACGGTCTCCAACAGCACGCACTCCGCGAACGTGCCCTCGGCGACGAGCACCGGCGAACCGGGCAGATAGATCTCGCCCTCGGCGTACCCCCAGACGTCGCCCGAGAAGTGGTACGTCGACAGCCAGTCCAGCGTTTCCGCGTCGACCACCCGGTGCTCGGCGAGGTAGCCGATCGCCTCGTCGTCGAACCGGAACTGCTCGATCGCGTCCAGCGCCCGGCCGACCCCGGCCACCACCCCGTACCGTCGACCGTCGGGCAGCCGGCGGGCGAACAGCTCGAAGACACAGCGTCGGTCCGCGGTGCCGGCCTGCCGCGCGCCCCGCAGCATGGTCAGCTCGTAGTGGTCGGTGAGCAGCGCCGTCGTCACTCACCCAACCCTAGGGCGCACTGTCGAGCACCTGCCCCGAGCCTGTCGAAGGGCCGAACGAAGCCTGAGACAATGGGCCGCATGCCTACGGACGCGCCGACCATCACCCCCGCCGGGGGCACGGCCGTGGTCGAGCGCCCGGACGAGCGGCAGCTGCTGTCCACCCCGTGGGTGACCATCGTCTGGGACGACCCGGTCAACCTGATGTCGTACGTCACCCATGTCTTCCAGAGCTACTTCGGCTATTCGAAGGCCAAGGCCCACAAGCTGATGCTCCAGGTCCACCTGGAGGGCAAGTCGATCGTCTCCAGCGGCACCCGGGAGGAGATGGAGCGCGACGTCAAGGCGATGCACGAGTACGGTCTCTGGGCGACCCTGGACAAGGCCGACGACTGAGCGACCGGCAGAGTACCTGTGCGATGAAGGTATCGGGGGCGATGAAGCTATCGGGGCGATGAAGGTATCGGGGCGATGAAGGTACCGGGGCGATGAAGAAGTTCAAGAAGCGCGGCGGCATGATCAGCAGCCGCCTCAGCGAGTACGAGGTCGAGCTGCTGACCAACCTCGTCGACCAGCTCCTCGGCATGCTCGCCGAGGAGGCCGGCGAGCCCGGCGGACCGGCGGCTCCGGGTGCTGCAGAGACCGCCACCGATCCCTTCGACGCGCTCGCCCGCGACCTGACCGAGAACGCCGACCCACCCGAGGACCCGGTGCTGCGCCGGCTCTTCCCGGACGCGTACCCCGGCGATCCGGAGGCCTCAGCGGATTTCCGGCGGTTCACCCAGCGCGAGCTGAGCGACAAGAAGGTGGCCGAGGCGCTGGCGGTCCGGGCCGCGCTGCAGCGGACCGAGGGTGGCACGCACGAGGTCCGGATCGTCGCCGATGACGCCGATGCCTGGCTGCGGACGCTGACCAGCCTCCGGCTGGCCGTCGCGATCCGGTTGGGCATCTCCGACTCCGATGACGCCGACGAGCTGTCCCGGCTGCCCGAGGACGATCCGCGGGCGTTCATGGCCAGCGTGTACGACTGGCTCGGCTTCGCCGAGGAAACCCTGGTCTCGGCTCTCTGAGTAGTCATCGACCCGGCGGGCGGTCCGACCCTGGCGCGACGGCGCGAAGCCGGGCTACCGTTCGCCCATGCGGGCGAAACTGCCGCCGCAGCGGCATGTTTCGGGGGAAACTGTGAGTGCTCCGCCGGTTCGGTCCGGCGTCGTGTCCGGGCCGGGCTCTCTGCTGGAGTTGCAGCGCGCTGCCGGCAACCGGGTCGCGGGTCCGGCCGAGGCAACTATGTCATCCTGCCGACCGCGCAGGGCTTCCGGCTGACCGGTTCGCCGCAGGGGACCATCGGCGTACCGTTCCATCGACTGCCGGCCTTCTTCCGCCTGCTCGAGAACTACGGGTTGTCGGCGTCCGCCGAGCTGCAGCAAGAGCATGCGGCCCGGATGCGTAGGTGGCGGGAGCAGGTGGCCGCGCTGCCGGCCGATCAGCAGTCCGGTCCGCAGCAGAAGCTGGAGGTCGCCGACCGGGCGCTGGCCGATGAGCAGCGGGCGGGAACCGCGGCGATCAGCCCCGGCACGATGCGGACCAACCGGGCCGTGGCGGAGGCGGCCGGGCCGACGATCGCGGGCCTCGATGCGGCGCTCAAGCGGGATCCGGCGGTCAAAGCAGCGCACGGCATCGACAAGCTCTACGGCCTGCTGCAGCTGATCGGGCAGTACGCCCAGGTCGCGGGCTCGCCCGGTCAGACGAGCTACAAGAAGAAGAACTTCGCCGTGATGACGCGCACCTCGTTCGCCAGCATGTACGCGGCGTTGCCCGCCCAGCTGCACCCGTCGTTCCGGCCGAGCGCCGACGCCATGCTGGCCGGTCTCGGGATCGCCCAGGACACGCTGATGTTCCCGGACAGCTCGAGCCGGTTCACCGTGACTGAGTGGCTCGACTCGATCGCCGTCCCCGAGCAGCGATGGATCCCGCGGAACGTGAACCCGCGCCGCCTCGAGGACTACCGCGGGATGATGTCGGACAAGATGACGGCGCCCGGTGCATCGTCGGCCGGGGCCGGGGGCAACTACAACACCGACAAGTCGATGGGCAGCATGGGCCTCGACGCCGGTGAGCTCGTCGTGGTCGAGCTGCGGACCCTGAAGCACTCGCGAACACCACCTTCGGAACGTTCACTCCGGCGGTCATGCAGCATCTCGTCCAGGACCTGCGGGCTCTGACCGGGGCCTGAGACAGCCGTCTCAGAGTGCGGGCGCCGACGGGACCGATCGCGCACGCGACCTAGCCTCGGCGCCGTGCTGACCATCGCCCGGGCGTACGTCGACGCCATCGTCGCCCACGCCCGCGCCGACTACCCCGACGAGGCGTGTGGGGTCGTCGTCGGCCCGGAGGGGTCCGACGAGCCGGCACGCTACGTGAAGATGACCAACGCCGAGCGGTCACCGACGTTCTTCCGGTTCGACTCCGGCGAGCAACTGACGCTGTACAAGGAAATGGACGCAGCCGACGAGGAGATCGTCGTCGTCTACCACTCGCACACCTTCACCGAGGCGTACCCGTCCCGGACCGACATCGGGCTGGCCGTCGAGCCGCAGGCTCACTACCTGCTCGTCTCATTGGAGGACGACACCGGCGGCGACGTCCCGGTGCGCTCGTACCGGATCCTCGACGGCGAGGTCACCGAGGAGGAGATCCGGATCACGGAATAGCTCTGGCGCCGGATTGGTTGACGCGACAAGGTCACGGAGCGCGAGGAGAAGACAGGCATGGCGGTTGAAGTACGGATCCCGACGATCTTGCGCACCTTCACGGGTGGCGCGAAGGTCGTCGACGGCGACGGCGACACCCTGCTCGCGGTGATCGACGACGTCGAGAGCCGCCACCCGGGCCTGAAGGACCGGCTCGTCGAAGAGACCGGGCTGCGCCGGTTCGTCAATGTGTACGTCAATGACGAGGACGTCCGATTCACCGGCGGTCTGGGTGCCCCGACGGCCGACGGTGACGTGGTGGTCGTGCTGCCCGCGGTCGCCGGCGGCTGACCGCGGCGATGACCCGGTACACGGACCTCGCCGCCTCGGTCGGCAACACCCCGCTGGTCGGACTGCCCAGGCTGTCTCCCGGTGAGGACGTACGGCTCTGGGCGAAGCTGGAGGACCGTAACCCGACCGGGTCGATCAAGGACCGCGCCGCGCTGCAGATGATCAAGGCCGCGGAGGCCGAGGGAACTCTCCGGCCCGGCTGCACCATTCTCGAACCGACCAGCGGGAACACCGGGATCTCGCTGGCCATGGCGGCGAAGCTCGCCGGTTACCGGCTGATCTGCGTGATGCCGGAGAACACGTCCGTCGAGCGGCGCCAGCTGCTCCGGATGTGGGGCGCGGAGATCGTGTCCTCGCCGGCCGCGGGCGGCTCGAACCAGGCCGTCGCGATCGCCAAGCAGCTCGCGACCGAGCACCCCGACTGGGTGATGCTCTACCAGTACGGCAATCCCGCCAACGCCGAGGCGCACTACCTCGGCACCGGGCCGGAGATCCTCGCAGACCTGCCCGAGGTGACCCATGTGGTCGCCGGGCTCGGCACCACCGGCACCCTGATGGGTGTCGGCCGGTTCTTCGCCGAGACCAAGCCGTCGGTGAAGATCGTGGCCGCGGAGCCGCGCTACGGCGAGCTCGTCTACGGGCTGCGCAACATCGACGAGGGCTTCGTTCCCGAGCTGTACGACCCTACGTACGTCACCACGCGGTTCTCCGTCGGCTCGCGCGACGCCATCCGCCGGGTCCGCCAGCTGCTCGAGCAGGAGGGCATCTTCGCCGGCCTCTCGACCGGTGCGATCCTGCACGCCGCGCTCGGCATGGCCGCCCGCGCCGTCAAGGCCGGCGAGGCCGCCGACCTCGTGGTGATCGTCCCCGACGCCGGCTGGAAGTACCTGTCAACCGGCGCGTACAACGAAGACATCGACGCGGCCGAAGACTTCCTGGACTCCCAAGTCTGGGCGTGAGCCGCGGAACGCGGCTCACGCACTCTTCGGTCCTCGCTCCGCTCGGACGTGCTCGCTCCGCTCGCGGCGTGGCCGGTGAACTGAATCGCCTTGCGGAAACGTGGCCTGAGCTTGTCGAGGAGCGCACCCACCAAACGTGGCCTGAGCCTGTCGAAGGGCACACCTGACCCATTCGGACTCACTTCCGCGCCCTGGCGGGGCACTTCGCGCGTCGGCGCCGTGCGCGAAGTAACCCGTCGGTGCGCGAGGTGGGGGTGGGGGAAGTGGTGGCGAAACGTGCCCGGGCCTGGCGATGGGCGAACCGGACGAGGGCTCCCGACCCACTTAGCGCACTCGCGGGGCACTTCGCGGGTCGGCGACGGTGCGCGAAGTCTCCCGTGGACGCGCGGAGTCGGCTCGGCGCGGGCGGTCGTGGAGGCGCTGCACGAGCGCGGCGTCGAGGTCCGAGCCGTCAGCCGACGGACGCGGGAGTGGCCGGCCGGGATCGAGGGGGTCGTGGCCGATCCCGGGATGCCGGACGGGCTGAACCAGGCGGCGACCGGGCTCGACGGCGTCTTCCTGCTGAGCGGGTACGCGGCCGAGGCGGGCTTGTTGTCGGCTGTCAGAGGCATGCCGCTGGCCGTGCTCTCGGCCAGTTCCGCGGTGCTCGGCGACGGCGGAAACGCGATGGCGGCGTACCACCTCGCGACCGAGCGAGCGGTCCAGGGCGCCGGCGGCCCGTGGACGATCGTCCGGCCGTGTTCGCTGCAGTCGAACCTGCTCCGCTGGGGTGACCAGCTGGCCGCGGGGACACCATCCGGGCGTCGTTTGCGGACGTCGGAGTCGCGATGGTCGATCCCCACGACATCGCCGAGATCGTCGCGGCGGCGCTGGTGGACGGCGGGCACGAGGGTCGCACCTACCGGCTGAGCGGACCCGAGGCCCTGACGCCCGTCGACCAGGTCGCCCTCCTGGCGGAGGCGCTCGACCGTCCGCTGACCTGCGATCCGATCCCCGACGAAGAGACGGTCGCGCAGGCCGGCCCGGACTACGGCCCGGCGCTGGTCCAGATCTTCCGCGGCCACCCGAGCTCGAGACCGACGTCCAGTCGACCGTGCCCGATCTGCTGGGCCGGCCGGCGGGATCACTCGCGACCTGGATCGCCACCCACCGGCGGTGGCCGGCCGATTGGGCGCGCGTCCCGGCGAGCACTCAGCTGAACAGCTGCTCGGCGATGTAGTGGCCGCTGGCCGGAGTGGGCGGTACGGCGAAGATGCCGGAGCCGACGTGGGTGATGTACTCGTTCAGCAGGTCCGAGGCGCCGAGCCGGCGCTGCAGGGTGACGAAGTGGTCGGGGTCGTTCATGTACGCGATGAACAGCAGCCCGGCGTCCAGCTGGCCGTACGCGTTGATCCCGTCGGTGAAGTTGTAGCCCCGGCGCAGGATCTTGACCCCACCGTTGTTCTCGTGCGCGGCCAGCGCGATGTGCGAGGTCGGCGCGATCACGGGCTCCTTCTCCGCGGACAGTGCCGCGAAGTCCGGGGTGTCGAACTCCTTCGTTCCCGTGAGCGGGGCGCCCTCCAGCTTGGTCCGGCCGAAGATCCGTTCCTGGTCGCTCACCCGGTCGGCGTCCCAGATCTCGATGTCCATCTCGATCTTGCGCACCACCTGGTACGTCCCGCCGGTCATCCAGTCCGCGTCCTTCAGCCAGACGTACGCAAGTCGAGCTCGGCATCCTCGCGCAGGTTCCGGGTGCCGTCCTTGAAGCCCATCAGGTTCCGCGGTGTCTGCTGACCCGAGCCGGCCGACGCGCGCCCGAAGCCGATCACCGTCCACCGGGTGGCGACGGTGTCCCGGGCCATCCGGGCCAGGTTGCGGACCGCGTGGTACGCGACCTGCGGATCGTCCGCGCACACCTGGAGCGAGAGGTCGCCGCCGGTCAGGTCCTTGCTCAGGTTGTCGCTGGGCAGCGCCGGCAGCTCCTTCAGCAGCGCCGGCTTCTTCGCGGCCAGCCCGAACCGGTGGTCGAACAGGCTCGGCCCGAGGCCGACCGTGATGGTCAGGCTGGCCGGATCGAGCCCGGTCGCCTCGCCGGTGTCCTGGCCGATCGCCTCGGCCCGGGTCGGCTGGACCTGGCCGATCGGCTGACCGGCCATCAGCCGAGAGATCGCCGCGCTCCACCGGGCCAGCAGCACCTGGAGCGCGGTCGCGTCGCGCACCCGCCACCAGGTCGAACGTCATCAGATGGCAGTTGCGCTGCGGCGGGGTGGCGATGCCGGGCGGGTGCGGCTGGTCGTAGAACGGGTACTGCCGGGTCAGGTCGACCACGTCGCGGTCCGCGGCCACCGGAGAGGCGGCCGGACCGGACGACGAGCTCTGCTCGACCCCCCAGACCGCGCCCCCTGCCGCCAGTGCCCCCAGGCGACACCGCCCGCTGCCCCCTGGAAGAACCGTCGCCGGGCGAGATTCTGTAGGCCCGTCCTGGGGAGCCTGCTCCTCGCTCACGATCCGAACACGGTCACTGCGCGGTGGCCACCTTCTGCGCGATCTGCGAGAGCGGATCCTGCAGGCGCCTGCACGGTCTTGCGACAGCTTGGCCGCGTCGGTGGCCCGCAGCTTCGACGTGTACAGCACGTAGCCGCCCGGCTGGGCCGGGTCCTTGTACGCCTCGAGCGTCGAGTTCACGTTGTCGAACTGCTTGCCGACGGTCGCGGTCAGTGTCGGGTCGATCTTGTCCAGACCCGGCTTGAGGTACGCGAACGCCTGCTGTGCACCCTCCACGTTCGCCGCGAAGTCGACCAGGTCGAGGTGGCTGTATGCCTCCTCCTCGCCCTTGATCTTGTTCGACTGGACCTCCTCGAGCAGACCGGCCGCGCCGTTGGCCAGATCCTCCGGCTTGTACGTCAGCCCCTTGGCCAAGACCGCCAGCTTCTGGGTGTTGGTCTGCAGCTCGGCGGCGTACTTCTTCGTCTGGGTGGTGATCTTCCCGCTCTGCCAGAGATCGCGCTCGATCGCGTGCAGGCCGTGCCAGCCGACCGCGGGGTCAAGGTTCGAGGCCCGCATGTCGAGGAGGTAGTCCAGGTTGCCCTTGTTGTCGCCCGGCTTCGACCCCGGGAGCACGAACCCGGTCACCGCGGACTCGACCTTCTCGTAGAACGGCCGGGCGAGGGCGTACTGCTTCTTGGCCGCGGCCACGTCGCCGCTGTCGACGGCGGTCCTCAGGTTGTCGATCGCGGTCTGCATGTCGCCCAGGGTCTGGGCGGCGTACGTCCCGTAGTCCTTCGCACCCGCGGCCAGCAGGGTCGCCGCAGTCGCCGGTCGGGGATGGCGCCGCCGGCGCCGGTCACGGTGAACGTGGTGTTCTCGGTGGCCGCGCCGGGGCAGTAGAACTGGTAGTCACCGCCGCCGAGGGTGACGGTGAACTTGACCGGCGCCAGTCCGGGGGCGAGGTTCTCCTTCTCGCCGAGGATCCGTTGGTCGCTGACCAGCTCGACCTCGGTGATCGAGGCCGCGTCCTTGTTGGTCACCGTGAAGGTCACCGGGCCGGCCGCCGCCGTGCCGAAGTCCAGCCGGCACTCGTCGCCGTTCGACCCGCCGGCCAGCGTGACGGCGACCTGCGCGGCGCCGTCGCTGACCGGCGCGGCGTCGGCGGCGCCGCTCGACGCGGGGCTCGTGCTGGCCACCTCGCCGGACGATCCGCAGCCCGCCAGGGCGACGGTCGCCAGTGCCGCCATCGTCAGCCCGGCCACCGTCCGCCCGGCCGCGCGACGGGTGAAGCTATCCAGCATGAGCGTTGCTCCTCGATGACGTGTCGTTCCGATCGGCAGCGGAGGGTCCTCCGTCGCCGGGGGGCGTCTGCGCGGGGGCGGTGTGGGTGGCCGCGGTCTCGCTCGCGGCCAGGGCGCGGGACCGGCGAGACGCGATGATCAGCAGGATCCCTGCGGCCAGCAGCAGCACCACGGGCACGATGCGGCCCCAGAACCGGACCTCGGTCTGCGCCGCGCTATGGCTGCGGACGGCGTTGGACACCTGGTCGACGTACGTCGGCTGGACCGTCCAGCCGGTGGTCGCCGTCCCGGCAACGCCGGGCAGCGTGGCGCCGGCGGAGATGCTGAGGGTCCGAGCGGTCGGCAGGCCGCCGCCGGACAGGGTGAGCACGAGACTGCCGTGCGACCGTGCGTCGAGCAGCGCGCCGTCCACGGTCCAAGCCTCGATCTGTGACGTGCCGGTCCAGGCAGCCGTGTACGGGCCCGGGTTGCGTTGCACATCGACGCCGACCGGCACCCGGCTGCCGTTGAGCGCCACCAGCTCGTCCAGGGTGATCTTGGTCGGCAGGCCGGCGGGGGTGTCGCTCGAGGTGGCCGCGAGGTGTTCGGCCGACGTACCGACATGCTGGACCGGACCCTGATCGGCCAGAACCGTCGTCGTGGTCGTCGCGCCGATCGTGGTCTGGAGGGTCGTCGGACCGGTCAACCGGGCCGTCCCGAGCGCGCTGCCGGCCGCGTCGACGAGGGGAGCGGTGGCCGGGAGCGTCAGGGCGGGCACCCGGACGATCACCGCGAGCAGGACCGCGACGGCGGCCAGCGCGAAGGCGAGCGCCCGCCGGATCCGGATGCCGGCCACGACGCTCGGCCGCCGGGCCGGCGGCCAGAGCACGATCAGCATCATCGGCACGACGAAGCAGAGCCAGCCGACGACGTCGACCAGCCGCGGGTCGGCCGGCATCCCTAGTACGCCGGTGAACAGCGCGCTCCGGATCGAGCCGACCGGCGCCAGCCAGGACAGGTCGAGCGTCCGCTGCTGGCCCGCGTTCAGCCAACCCGCACCGTGCGCCTTGCGCAGTGCGGTCACGACCAGTCCGCCGGCGACCAGCACGAGGAACACCCCGGTCGCCCGGAAGAACTTGCTCAGGTTGATCCGGACCCCGCCGCGGTAGATACCGATTCCCAGCCCGATCGAGACTCCGATGCCGAGCAGTGCGCCGGCAGCCGCGGCAGCCGCGTTGCTCGCGGCCTGGAACGTCGCCAGCAGGAAGACCGCCGTCTCGAAGCCCTCCTTGAGGACGGCCAGAAACGCCATCACGACCAGCGCGGACGACGCCCCGTCACCCAGCGCGTCCTGGGCTGAGGTCTCGAGCTCGCGCTTGAGTCCGCGGGAGTGCGAGCTCATCCAGAGGATCATTCCGGTGACGAAGAAGACCGCCACCCCGCTGACCACGGACTCCATGGCCTCCTGCGCCACCTGCGGCAAGGAGTGCTCGACCAGAGCGAGCGCAACTCCGACCGCGAGGCTGAGCAGGACCGCCGCACCGACGCCCAACCACATCGGGGTCAGCCGGCGGCCGTTCCTGGTCAGGAAGGCGGCGATGATGCCGACGATCAGTGCGGCCTCCAGACCCTCCCGGAGACCGATGATGAACGTTGCGAGCACGCTGGTTAGGGTAACCTACCCTTCCCTGGATTCAGAAGTCCCGGTCAAAAGCCGGACCCGGCTCCGACTTGTCAGCGCGAGAGCTTGCTCTGGCGATCCCTCACGCTGACAACTCGGGGGTGAGGGTGCCGGGCGGGAGTCCCAGCTCGCGCTCGGCGGTGGTGATCGCCATCCGGGCGATGGCGGCCGGCCGGTGGCCGGGCTCGGTGTTCGCGTGCGTACTGAGCCCGTCGATCACCACGAGGATCTGCATGCTGACCAGCGAGGGTCGTCGGTGGCGAACTCGCCGGTGGCCACCCCGTCCGCGACACCGTCAGCGACGTGCTGCAGCCGGGCCCTGGTGCTGCTGGGCCCGAGCGGGCGATCTACGCCGCCGACATCGTGCTGCGCCGCAATCGCTACGACGGGTTGTCCTGAGCGACGAGACCCGTGGCAGCCGGTTCTGGTTCACCGGCGGGGTCAGCCCGGTCGGTCTCGGCGCGCTGCTCGGTGGGATGGTCGCGGCGACACTCTGCGTGAACACCGTCTACACCGGCCCGGTCGCCGGCTGGGGCACTCGCTGCCCGTCGGCATGCTGGTCGCCGCCGCCCTGTACGCGGCCCTTTCCCGAGTTTTCAGCGTCAGGGATCGCTATAGCCATCCCTGACGCTGACACGTCGAAGTACGCTTGCCGGTCGTGAGAGCTGAGGCGCCGATCGGGATCTTCGACTCCGGGTTCGGCGGGCTGACCGTGGCGCGGGCGGTCATCGACCAGCTGCCGAACGAGGACATCGTCTATCTCGGCGACACGGCCCGGGCTCCGTACGGCGAGCAGCCGATCGCCAGCGTCCGCGAGTTCGCGCTGGAGTGCCTGGACCACCTCGTCGCGCAGGGCGTGAAGATGCTGGTCATCGCCTGCAACTCGGGCAGTGCGGCCGTGCTCCGCGACGCGCGGGAGCGCTATTCGGTGCCGGTCGTCGAGGTGATCCTGCCGGCGGCCCGGCGGGCCGTGCTGGCGACCAGGTCGGGACGGGTGGGGGTGATCTGTACCGAGGCCACCGCCACCTCGCAGGCGTACGACGACGCGTTCGCCGTCGCCCCGCGGGTCACCCTGACCACGTCGGCCTGCCCGCGGTTCGTCGGTTTCGTCGAGGCCGGGATCACCGGCGGTCCGGAGCTGCTGGCCTGCGCCGAGCAGTACCTCGCGCCGCTCCGCGAGGCGCGGATCGACACCCTGATCCTGGGCTGCACGCACTACCCGCTGCTCACCGGAGTGATCAGCTACGTGCTGGGCGACGGTGTGGGCCTGGTGTCCAGCGCCGACGAGTGCGCCAAGGAGGTGTACGTCGAGCTGACCCGGCACGGCCTTACCCACGACACACCGCGGACCCCGACGTACCGATTCCTGACCACCGGCAGCCCGGAGCTGTTCGAAGGCATCGGTCATCGGTTGATGGGCGGCCTGGTGGCCGGCGTCGAGCAGTTCGCCTGAGCGGGCGCGAGATCATGGAACTGACGATCGTCGGCTGCAGTGGCTCGGTCTCCGGACCTGACTCGACCGCGTCCTGCTATCTGGTCCGGGCGCCGTACGAGGGGCGGACGTACGCCCTCGTGCTCGACCTCGGGCCCGGATCGTTCGGTCAGCTGTACCGCTATCTGGATCCGGCGCAGCTGGACGCGATCGGGCTGTCGCACCTGCACCCCGACCACTGCCTCGACCTGACCGGCTGCTATGTCGCGGGCACCTACTCGCCGACCGCGCCGTGGCCGCAGATCGCGCTGCTCGGGCCGGCCGGGACGCTCGCCCGGGTCGCGGCGGCCTACGAGGTGCCGGGCAGCGCAGAGCAGCCCGATCTCGCGGCACGGTTCGACGAGCGGTGCTGGGCCCGGACCCAGGAGCTCGGCCCGTTCCGGGTGGACACGATCGCGGCCCGGCATCCGGTGGAGGCGTACTCGCTGCGGATCACCGGGCCGGCGGGGGAGTCGCTGGTCTACACCGGCGACACCGGCCCGAACCCGGCGCTGGCCGAGTTCTCGGCGGCCGCCGACCTGCTGCTGGCCGAGGCGGCCTTCTCCGACGCCGCCGACAATCCTGCGGACCTCCATCTGTCCGGCCGCGACGCTGCGCAGCTGGCCACGACGGCCGGGGTCGGGCGGCTCGTGCTGACCCACATCCCGCCCTGGATCGAGTCGGCGCGGACACTCGACGACGCGCGGCCGCACTTCGCCGGACCGATCCTGCTGGCGGAGCCGGGCCTGCGGCTCACGATCTGACGGACGGCCGGTGGATCCGGCGACCGTTCAGCTCGACGATGCCGCCGGGGGAGCTTGGACAGGCGACCTAGGTCCCGTTCCGGTCCGCCACCCCGGTCTATGGCAACAGGGGAGTGGGAAGGTCATGCTGATGGCATGTCTGCCACCCCCGATGGTTCGACTCCCTCCGCGCTGCGCCGACGAACCCTGCTCAAAGGTCTGGGCCTGGGCGGTGCCGCCGTGACGCTGACCGCGGTGTCCGGCTGCTCAGGCGCCGCCGCATCCGATCCGACCGGCTCGCCGACTCCCGACGGAGCGGCATCGGCGGCCCCGATGAGCGGGGAGATCGACGCCGCCGGGGTCGAGCGCGGACTGGCAGCCCTTCCCGGCATCATCGACCGCTACCTGAAGCAGTCGATGGTGCCGGGCCTGGCGATCGCCGTGGTCTACGACGGCAAGGTCGCCTATCTGGAGGGTTTCGGCCTTCGTCAGGTGGGCAAGACCGACAAGGTCGATCCGGACACCGTCTTCCAGCTGGCGTCGGTGTCCAAGCCGATCAGCTCCACCGTGGTCGCCGCCGCGTTCACCAAGAAGCTGAGCAAGCTCGGCTGGGACGACGCCGTGCACACCACCCTGCCGGGATTCCGCCTCAGCGACCCCTGGGTCGAGCAGCACGTCACGGCCGCCGACCTGTTCTCCCACCGCACCGGGCTGCCGGACCACTCGGGCAACCTGCTCGAGGGCCTCGGCTACGACCGCACCACGATCCTCGCCAAGCACCGGTTCTACCCGTTGAAGCGGTTCCGGGACAACTACGAGTACACCAACTACGGGCTGACGGCCGGCGGCGAGGCGATCGCCGTGGCGAGTGGCACGACCTGGGAGGACATGGCCCAGCAGGTGCTGTTCAAACCTCTGGGGATGTCGAGCAGCAGCTACGACTTCGCCGATCTGCAGAAGCGGACCAACCGGGCCGCCATGCACGAGCAGATCGACGGCAGGTGGGTCCCGAACCTCTCCGCGGACTACGACCCGCAGGCGCCGGCCGGCTCGGTCACCTCCTCGGCCCGCGACCTGGTGGCCTGGCTCACCATGCTGCTGGCCGAGGGCAAGCCGGTGATCGACGCCGACCAGCTGAAGCGCGTCTGGCAGCCCACCACGGTCAAGCCGGCGCTGCCCGCGATCGGCTCGCCGGCATCCTTCTACGGACTCGGCTGGAACATCAACTACGAGCCCACCGGCGAGCTACGGGCCAGCCACTCCGGCGGGTTCGGACTGGGTGCGGCGACGTCGGTCACGGTCTATCCGTCCAAGGGACTCGGCGTCGCCGCGATCACCAACGGCCCACCGGTCGGGCTGCCGGAAGCGATCACGGTGGAGTTCACCGACATCATCCGGTACGGGAAGTCGACCCAGGAGGACTGGCTGGCGGTGATCGGGCCGTACGTCGCCCCACCCGTGACGGCGGACCAGAAGAAGTACTCGGTGGCCGCCGCGAACCCGACCAAGGCCCGAACTGTGTCGGCGTACGAGGGCCGCTACCTCAACGCCTTCTACGGCCCGCTCACGGTATCGAGCAGCGGGGGCGGTCTGTCGTTCACCGCCGGACTGAAGAAGGAGCAGTGGCCACTGAAGCACTACAGCGGCGACGAGTTCTTCTTCGCCACCACCGGTGAGGACGCCTCCGGTCTCTCGGGAGCGGTGTTCACCGTCTCCGGGGACCGGGCCAAGTCGCTGGTGATCAACGCCTGGAACGCCGAGAAGCTCGGCACCTTCGTCCGGGCCTGAGTGGTGGTGCTCGGGCTCGACACTCCTCGTCCCCGGACCGCCGAAGTGACGACGGAACGGGACCTTCACACTGACCCGGTGAGTGTCACTCCGGTCTGGTCGTCCACCACTCCGCGTCCCCTCCGGCTGGCGCTCCTGCAGCTCGGTGCCGCTGTCGCGCTGCTCGGTCTGATCCTGATCGCGGTGGTGGCCGACGAGTCGCCGGAGTCGGTGGGACCGTACGCCGCGTTCGTGCTCGTCGCCTGGCTCTATGTCGGCGCCGGCCTGCTGGCGTGGAGCCGGCGGCCGGCCAACCGGTTCGGCTTCCTGATCATCTGGGGCGGCCTCGCGATCATGGCCAGCAGCCTCGACGCGACCGGCCTGCCGAGCCTCGTCGCGGTTGGCACGATCGCCGCTACGCTTCCGCTGGCGGTGCTGGTCCACGTACTGCACGCCTACCCGTCCGGGCGGCTGGCCACCAGGTCCTCGCGGGTCATCGTGATCGCCGGGTACGTCGTCTGTCTGGTGCTGCAGGCACCGCTCTACCTCTTCGGGGCGAGCCCCGCGCCGTACGACGGGCTGCTGGTCGCCGACCGGCCCGACCTGGTCGCCCTGGGGCACGTCGTACAGGTCGTCGCCGGTTGCGCCGTCATGGTGGCCACCGTCGTGATCCTGGTCGGTCGCCTCCGGCGCGCTGATCCTCGTCGCCGCCGGGCGCTGGCGCCCGTGTACGGATACGGCATCGCCGTCGTGCTGTTCATCCCGACCAGCGCCAACCTGCTGACCTCCGTCGGGCTCCCGCCTGGCCTCGTCTCACCGTTGCAGGTCTTGGCGGTCGCCGGCGTGCCGGTGGTCTTCACGCTGGCCCTGCAATGGGGTGGCTTCGCTCGGACCGGCGAGCTCGAGGAGCTCGGCATCTGGCTGAGCACGATCGAGAGTGGGCGGATTCCGTTGGCCGCAGCGCTCGCCCGGGCGCTGGGGGACGACTCCGTCCGGCTGATCTTCTGGCGGGCCGATCGGGATGCCTATGTGCACGCGAACGGCGACCCGGCCGAGCCGTCGACCGGTCGTGGCCGCGGCCTGGTCGAGATCGAACGGCACGGGGAGCGGGTCGGCGCCATCGACTACGACGCCACGTTGCACACCGATCCGGCGCAGGTCCGCTCCGCCGGCCGGGTGATCGCGATCGCGGTCGACCACGAACGAGTGACCGCCGAGCTCCGCGCCAGCCGGCAGGAGCTGCTCCGGTCCCGGGAGCGGATCGTCAAGGCAGGCGACGACGAGCGCCGGCGGATCGCCCGCAACCTGCACGACGGGCTCCAGGTACGCCTGGTGCTGCTTGCGCTGCAGGCCCAGCAGGTCGCGGACGACACCGGATCGGCGCCAGCGACCCGCGCGGCGGTGACCGCGGTCCGGGTCGGCATCGACGCCGCCGCGGCCGAGCTGCGTGACCTCGTCCACGCTGTCCTGCCGGCGGCGCTGATCGAGCGGGGGCTGTGCGCGGCCACCGAGGACCTGGTCGACCACGTGCCGATCCCGACCCGGCTGGAGATGGCCGTGCCTGAAAGCAGCCTGTCCCCGGTGGTGGAGAGCACGGCCTACTTCGTGGTCGCCGAGGCCCTGACCAACGCCCTGAAGCACGCCCGGGCGAGTGCGCTGATGGTGCAGCTGGCCCGGGTGGAGGAGCATCTTCGGGTCGAGGTGAGCGACGACGGGATCGGTGGCGCGGACCTACGGGCCGGATCGGGACTGGGTGGCCTGACGGACCGGGTCGAGACGCTCGGCGGTCGGCTGCACGTGATCAGCCCGGTCCGGCAGGGCACCCGGATCATCGCGGAGCTCCCGTGCGCATCGTGATCTGTGAGGACGAGTCACTGCTGCGGCAGGGGATGACGCAGCTCCTGGAGCAGGCCGGCCATCAGGTGGTCGGCACCGCCGAGACCGCCGCCGAGCTGATCCGGCACGTCGACGAGCGGCAGCCGGAGCTGGTGATCACCGACATCCGGATCCCGCCGGACTTCACCGACGCCGGGCTGCGGGCCGCCCTGGAGATCCGTAGCCGCTACCCGCGGATGGGCATCATGGTGCTCTCCCAGCACGTCCAGCGGCGGTACGCCATCGAGCTGATCGCCGACAACCCGGGCGGGGTGGGCTACCTGCTGAAGCAACGGATCGCCGACATCAGCACGTTCTGTGCCGATCTGGACCGGGTCGCGGACGGCGGCACGGTGCTCGACCCCGACGTCGTCGCGCTGATGATCAACCGCGCCGACCGGGACCACGCGAGCATGCGTGGGCTGACTCCGCGACAACAGGAAGTCCTCGCGCTGATGGCCGAGGGACGCAGCAACGGGGCCATCGCGCAGCGGCTGACGATCACCGAGAAGGCGGTCGTCCAGCACGTCTCCCATATCTACGACCACCTCGCGCTGCCGCCCAGCAACGACGACCACCGCCGGGTTCTCGCGGTGCTGCACCATCTCTCCCAGTAGTCGCAGGCTTGCCCCAGTGGTTCTCCTCCGCTGTCGGTGCCAGCGCCTAAGGTGGCCCGCATGGTTTCGCGCAGCGACGGTCGTGGTCCCGACGAGCTCCGGCCGGTGAAGTTCACCCGCGGCTGGCTGGAGCAGGCCGAGGGGTCGGTCCTGGTGGAATACGGCTCGACCCGGGTGCTGGTCGCGGCCAGCGTCACCGAGGGCGTGCCGCGCTGGCGGAAGGGCAGCGGGCTGGGCTGGGTGACCAGTGAGTACGCGATGCTGCCTCGGGCGACCAACACCCGGTCGGACCGCGAGTCGGTGAAGGGCCGGATCGGCGGCCGGACGCATGAGATCAGCCGGCTGATCGGCCGCAGTCTGCGGGCGGTGATCGACTACGCCGCGCTGGGCGAGAACACGATCGTCATCGACTGCGACGTGCTGCAGGCCGACGGAGGCACCCGCACCGCCTCCATCACCGGGGCGTACGTCGCGCTGCACGACGCCGTCGAGTGGCTGCGCGAGCGCAACGCGCTGACCGGCGAGCCGCTGACCGGCTCCGTCGCGGCGGTCTCGGTCGGCATCGTCGGCGGCGAACCGATGCTGGACCTCTGTTATGTCGAGGACTCCGCCGCGGACACCGACATGAATGTCGTGATGAGCGGCGCGGGGGCGTACGTCGAGGTCCAGGGCACCGCCGAAGGCGTTCCGTTCGACCGGGCAACGCTCGACCGGCTGCTCGACCTCGCCGCCGGCGGCTGTGCCGAGCTGACCAAGCTGCAGCAGGAGGCGCTTCGACAGGCTCAGCGCGCGTGAACCACCAGCAACGTGCCCTGAGCCCCTCCATCTGTGCGCTGAGCCTGTCGAAGGGCGCAGGTCGATGAGCCAGGTCATCTTGGCCACCAACAACGCCAAGAAGTTGGTCGAGCTCCGCCGGATCCTGGCCGCGGCGGCTGCCGACGAGGACCGGGCCGACGCGGCCGGCGGGATCGAGATCCTCGGCCTGGCCGACGTACCGGCCTATCCGGAGCCCGCCGAGACCGAGACGACCTTCGAGGGCAACGCCCTGCTCAAGGCCCGGGCCTGCGTGCACGCCACCGGGCTGCCCGCGCTGGCCGACGACTCCGGACTATCGGTGGAGGTACTGAACGACATGCCGGGCGTCCGCTCGGCGCGCTGGGCCGGACCGCTTGCCACCGATGACGACAACAACGAGCTGCTGCTCCGTCAGCTGGCCGACGTACCACCCCAGCGGCGGGCCGCCCGCTTCGTCTGCGCTGTCGCCCTGGTGCTGCCGGACGGCACCGAGCACCTCCGGCGTGGCGAGCTGCCCGGTGGCTTGATCGGCGAGCTGCGCGGGCAGAATGGCTTCGGCTACGACCCGCTCTTCGTCGCGATCGGGCACGACCGCACCAACGCAGAGCTGGATCCGGGTGAGAAGGACGCGATCAGCCACCGCGCCCAGGCGCTGCGGGCGATCGCCCCGGTGCTGATCGATGCGCTCACGGCCTGAGAGGGATACCAGCGATGCAGACCTACCTCGACCTGCTGGACAGGGTGCTCACCGAGGGAGTCGAGAAGGCCGATCGGACCGGCACGGGCACGCTCAGTGTGTTCGGCCACCAGATGCGGTTCGACTTGTCGCAGGGCTTCCCGCTGCTGACCACCAAGAAGCTGCACACCCGCTCGATCGTCGCGGAGCTGCTGTGGTTCCTGCAGGGCTCGACGAACGTCAAGTGGCTGCACGAGCAGGGTGTGACGATCTGGGACGAGTGGGCGGACGCGGACGGCGAGCTGGGCCCGATCTACGGCTACCAGTGGCGGTCGTGGCCGACTCCCGACGACGGGCACGTCGACCAGATCGCGCGGGTGATCGAGGCGATCAGGACCAACCCCGACTCCCGCCGGCACCTGGTCAGTGCCTGGAACGTCTCCGACCTGGACAAGATGGCGCTGCCGCCCTGTCACACGATGTTCCAGTTCTATGTGGCTGATCAGAAGCTGTCCTGCCAGCTCTACCAGCGCTCCGCCGACATCTTCTTGGGCGTCCCGTTCAACATCGCCTCGTACGCCCTGCTCACCCATCTGGTCGCCCAGGTCACCGGGCTCGGGGTCGGCGACTTCGTCCATACCCTGGGCGACGCGCATCTCTACACCAATCATCTCGACCAGGCCCGGCTGCAGCTGACCCGCGAGCCCCGTCCGCTGCCCGCCCTGGTGCTGAATCCGGAACGGACCGCGATCGACGACTTCGAGATCGGTGACATCTCCTTCACCGGCTACGACCCGCATCCGGGCATTCGCGCTCCGATCGCGGTCTAGCCGTGGCCGAGGTGATGGCGATCGCCGCGGTCGCCCGGAACGGGGTGATCGGCGCCGACGGTGACATCCCGTGGCGGATCCCCGAGGACTGGGCCCGGTTCAAGCGGCTGACCATGGGGCACGCCTTGGTGATGGGCCGCAGGACGTTCGACTCGATCGGGCGACCGTTGCCCGGCCGGACGACGTACGTCATCACCAGGGACCGGATGTGGCGCGGCGACGGCACGGTCGCGCTGCCGAGTGTGGACGATGCGCTCGAGCGGGCCGCGGCAGCCGGCTCGGAGCTGATCTGGGTCGCCGGCGGAGGCGAGATCTATCGAGCGGCCTGGAACCGACTGGACCGCCTGGAGATCACCGAGGTCGACGCCGAGCCCGCCGGCGACGCCACGTTCCCGGCGATCGAGCCGGACGTGTGGATTGAGACCGGACGCGAACCGGGCGCCGGCTACGCCTTCGTCAGCTACCGGCGACGGGTGAGCAAATGACGCGAAAGTGACGATCCCCGAACAAATCTGGTCCATCTGGCGAGTCACGGTCCGCATAATCGCCGGAGGTCCATAGGGTTCATCCCGATCGGGCTGCAGAGGGTGGCCCGGAGTGGATGAGGAGCAGTCATGTCCGAACCAAAGCTCAGCGCCAAGCTCGGCGCCGAGGCCTTGGGAACTTTCTGGCTGGTGTTCGGGGGCTGCGGTAGCGCGGTGCTGGCGGCGAAGTTCTTGGTCGACCCGAACAACACCCAGCTGGGGATCGGGTTCGTCGGTGTGTCGATCGCGTTCGGGTTGACGGTGTTGACGGGTGTGTACGCGTTCGGTCACGTGTCGGGTGGTCACTTCAATCCGGCGGTGAGCATCGGGCTGGCGGTGGCGAAGCGGTTCGAGTGGCGGCTGGTGGGGCCGTATGCGTTGACCCAGATCGTCGCAGGCACGGTCGCGGCGGGGGTGTTGTTCGTGATCGCGTCCGGTAAGGCCGGGGTCGGACGCGGCCGCGGTGCGGCTGAGCGGGTTCGCGACGAACGGTTACGGGGCGTTGCCGGGGAACTTCGGATCGCCGGGTGATTTCGGGTTGTTGGCGTGTCTGCTGACCGAGGTCGTGTTGACGGCGGTGTTCGTGTTCGTGATCTTGGGGGCGACCGATGATCGGGCGCCGAAGGGTTTCGCGGGTCTGGCGATCGGGTTGTGTCTGACGTTGATCCATCTGGTGTCGATTCCGGTGACGAACACGTCGGTGAATCCGGCCCGGTCGTTGGCGGTGGCGTTCTTCGTGGGTGGTCCGGCGTTGGCGCAGGTGTGGTTGTTCATCGTGGCGCCGATCGTCGGTGCGGCGATCGCGGGTGCGACGTACTCGTTCATCACCGGCGCCAAAGAGCCGGTCGACGTCGGGATCGCGAACAACCCCGACATCGGCACCGCGCCCACAGCGGCCAGCTGACCGTTCCGTGTCGAGTGCCCGTCCGGTCATCCCGGGCGGGCACTCGCGTTCTATACGATGTGAGGCCGCGGGTCCGCGGCAAACATGGCGCAGGTCCGGGGCCGGAGTGGTGGAACTGGCAGACACGCAGGACTTAGGATCCTGTGCCTTCGGGTGTGAGGGTTCGAGTCCCTCCTTCGGCACCCTGCCTGGGCGTACCGGCCAGCTGGATCAGATAGCCAGCTCGCGCCGGAGCCGATCGACATGCCCGGCGGCCTTGACGTTGTACTGCGCGGTGGCGATCCGGCCCTCCCCGCCGGCGTCGACGTCCACGATGAACGTGGAGCGGATGACGCCCTCGATCAGCTTGCCGTAGAGCAGCTTCTCCCCGTAGGCGCCGTAGGCCAGCAGAACCGTCCGGTCCTGGTCAGACAGCAGCGGGAAGCTGACCGACTGCTGAGCCCGGAACTGGGCCAGCTTCGGTTGCGGATCGGGAGAGATCCCGAGCACCGCGATGCCGGCCTCGTTGAACTCATCCATCGCCGCTGTGAAATCGACCGCTTGGGTCGTACAGCCCGGCGTCATCGCGGCCGGGTAGAAGTAGACCACGACCCGCTGCCCGGCGTAGTCGGCGAGCGACACTTCGGTCCCGTCGGCATCGGAAAGGCTGAAGCCGGGCGCCGGGTCCCCGGCGGTGAGACGCACCGTCATGTCGCAACCCTAGTGGGGCGTCATGCCGCGGGCGCTCCGCGCGAGTCCCGGCACGCCCGCTGGCGGCGTCACGCCGGCAGGCGCGCGCTCGCAGATGATCACGCCGCGCACGTCGGCTCGGCCGGCTGCAATACGCTGGGGTGGACGACATGCCCCACCCGCCAGGAGAGGACGACGCCGTGTCAGCGAGCAATCCGCCGCCGCACCCGCCACGTACGCAGGCCCAGATCGAGGCCGACCTGGCGGCGACGCGATCTCGACTGAGTGACTCGGTCGAGTCGCTGATCGACACGGCGCACCCGAATCGGGTCAAGCAGCGCACGATCGCCGAGGCCAAACAGTTCGCCAGCGACCAGGTCGAGGAGGCCAAGTCGCTGGTGTTCACGGCCCGCGGCGATCTGCGGACCGAGCGGCTGGCCGTGGTGGCCGCGGCCGTCGCCGGCGCGATCGGCTTCGTGCTGATCCTGCGCGGCATCGTGCGACGCGCCCGGTCCGCGTAGGTCTGGCAAGGGGCCGTCGGTGCCGAGCGCGGAAGACCAGACCGACCCGATCCCGATCCGGATGCTGCACGATCGGGTCCTGGTATCGACCGAGGGCGAGTCGGGCGAGCGGCGGAGCGGGGGCGGGATCGTCATCCCGGCGACCGTCGCCATCGGCCGTCGACTGGCCTGGGCGCTGGTGGTTGCGGCGGGCGCGAACGTCCGTTCGGTGAAGGTCGGTGACCGGGTGCTGTTCGACCCCGAGGACCGGGCCGAGGTCGAGCTCCGTGGCCGGGACTACGTCTTGTTGCGCGAGCGCGACCTGCACGCGGTGTCGTCCGAGCAATCGTCGGACGGACGTACCGGGCTCTATCTGTGAGCCTGGCCCAGGCCGGCTTCTCACCTCCGTAGAGACACAGATGATCTTGCGTCAGATGTAGATAACGAATCTGAAATGAACGTGAGAATTTGTGGCCCAACTCACGGTTTCGGACCTAGGGTGTCGAGATGGGTCCAGCGTCCGCTGGGCGCCTCGTCAACGAAGTGAGGCTTCATGGCATTCGTTCGTCATGCGCGGCGTGGGCTCATCGCAGCCGCCGCGCTCAGCGCAGTGTTCGTCGCTGCTGCCTGTGGTGGGAGCAGCGGTGGTACGCCCTCTGGGGGCGGCTCGTCCGCCGCGGGCGCAGATTGGACCAAGCAGGGCGACATCGAGTACTGGCAGGGCAAGGACACCTCGCAGAGCGGGTGGCTGCAGAAGACGATCGACGCGTTCAACGCGCAGCACCCGAACGGCAAGGTCACCCTGCACGAGCTCCCGGACAATGCTGACCAGCAGCGTCAGCAGATGATCCAGAACGTCCAGATCAAGAACCCGAAGATGGCCGTGATGAGCGTCGACGTCGTGTGGACGTCGGAGTTCGCCGCCAACGGCTACATCGTCGCTCCGCCGGAAGGCGGGATCGACACCAGCGGCGACCTGAAGCCGGCCGTCGACTCGGCGACATACTTCAACAAGCTGTACGCGATCCCGAGCACCTCCGACGGCGGCCTGCTGTACTACCGGACCGACCTGCTGAAGAAGTACGGCATCGCCAAGCCGCCGGCCACTTTCGATGAGATGAAGGCCGACTGCGTGAAGATCCAGGCGGGCGAGAAGGACCCGAACCTCGGCTGCTACGCAGGCCAGTACAACAAGTACGAGGGCCTGACGGTGAACGTCGCGGAGGCCATCAACAGCGCCGGCGGGGTCATCGTCGGTGACGACGGCAAGCCGAACGTGAACACGCCGGAGGCCCAGAAGGGTCTCGGCACCCTGGTCGACTTCTTCAAGGAAGGCCTGATCCCGAAGGGCGCGATCACCTGGCAGGAAGAGGACGGCCGCCGCGCCTTCCAGCAGGGCCAGCTGATCTTCCACCGGAACTGGGGCTACGTCTACAACCTGGCCGACAAGACCGACGGCTCGTCCAAGGTCGCGGGCAAGTTCCTGGTTGCGCCGCTCCCCGGCATCGTCCACATCCCCGGTATCTCCAGTCTCGGCGGTCACAGCTTCGGCATCTCCTCCGCGGCGGAGAACAAGGGCACCGCTCTCGACTTCGTCAAGTTCATGACGACGGAGCAGAACCAGAAGGCCAACGCTCTTGCCACGGCGAGCGCACCGGTGCTGGAGAAGCTGTACCACGATCCGGACCTGGTCAAGGCGTTCCCGATGTACCCGACGCTCCTGACCTCGATCCAGAACGCCGTGCCGCGCCCGAAGGTCGTCAACTACGGTGACGTCACGCTGGCTATCCAGGACTCGGCCTACTCGGCGCTGCAGCAGCAGATTCCGACCGACCAGGCCTTGCAGCAGATGCAGAGCAAGTTGCAAACTCTGATCAAGTAGGCACAACCGAACAGTCCCGACCGATGGTCAGTCGAGTCCCCGGTGCCGCTTCGCGCGGTGCCGGGGACGACGGCTGCAAACCAGGCAAGGAGGGTTGACCGCATGGCGACAGCCACCGCGGCTACACCGACCGTCCAGAATGACGGTCACAAGCACAAGAAGAATGCGCTCAGTGACGGTCAGGGCAGACTCGCCTGGATGCTGTTGGCGCCGACGTTGATCATCATCGCCGTCGTGGCCGGCATCCCGGTCGTCATGTCGATCCGCGAGGCGTTCTACCAAGGCAACACCGGCGTGGACCCGACCACCGGCCTGATCGCCCAGGGTGAGAAGTTCGTCGGGCTGCACAACTTCGTCAACATCTTCACCGGCCAGGACCAGGTCCTCGGCAACTGGGGTCAGATGGGCCGGTTCTGGAACGCCTTCTGGAACACGACGGCGATCACCATCGTCTGCGTCATCGCCGAGACCATCATCGGTGTGATGATGGCGCTGATCATGGCCAAGGCGTTCAGGGGCAAGGGCCTCGTCCGCGCGGGCATCCTCGTTCCGTGGGCCATCCCGACCATCGTCTCGGCGCTGATGTGGAAGCTCATCTTCGACGAGGCCGGCGTGATGAACAAGATCCTCGGCACCCAGATCCTCTGGCTCGCCGACAATGTGCCCGCGTTCTGGGCCGTCTTCATCGCCGACGTCTGGAAGACCGCGCCGTTCATCGGTCTGCTCACCTTGGCGGGTCTGCAGACGATTCCCGCCGAGGTCTACGAGGCCGCGAAGGTGGACGGTGCCACGACCTGGCAGCAGTTCGTCCGGATCACCCTTCCCATGGTGCGGCCGACGCTCGTCGTCGCCGTGCTGTTCCGTACCCTCGACACCCTGCGGATGTTCGACCTGCCGTACGGCATGATCGGCCCGGGTAAGTACCACGTGGAGACTCTCTCGATCTTCTCCTATCTGGAGGCGACCCAGAACCGATACGGTCCGGCGGCCGCGTACGCGATCGTGCTGTTCGTCTACGTCCTGCTGGTCGCGTTCGTGTTCGTCCGGGTGCTGGGTGCCGATGTGATCGGTGACAGCGCGCCGCCGAAGAAGAAAAAGAAGAAGGGTGGCGACGACGCCATCCCCGACAACATCAATCCCGAGGCGATGGCCATGGCAGGAGGTGCTCACTGATGGCGACCACGGCTCCTGAGGCTCCGGTCGAGTCCCACCTGTCCGCCGACCAGGTCGCGGCGCTGGCGCATCCGAAGCGGCCGACCAAGTATCTGGTCGGGATGATCGCCTCCTATGTCGGGATGGCGTTGATCGTGCTCTACTGCATCATCCCGTTCTACTGGATGATCGTCTCCTCGCTCCGGCTGCCGACCATGGGTCGAGACACCTCGTTCGTGCCGAATCCGGCGTCGTTGGAGAACTACAAGGCAGTGTTCGGGCCGAGTAACAACTTCGGTCGGTCGCTGGTCAACTCCCTCATCGTGTCGGGGACGACGACCATCCTGACCCTGTTGTTCGGTATCGTCGCCGCATACGCCCTAGCCAGGCTGAGCTTCCGGGGCAAGGGTGGCGTGCTCTGGGTGATCATGGCCTGCTCGATGTTCCCGCTCGTCGTGCTGCTACCGCCGCTGCTGAAGCTGTTCTCCTCCACCGATCCGTTCACCTGGTTCCCCTACTGGGTGAATACCTACCAGGCGGTGATCATCCCGGGGCTGAGCTTCGGGTTGCCGCTGGCGGTGTGGAACCTGACCGCGTTCTTCAAGCAGCTGCCGGTCGAGCTCGAGCAGGCGGCAATGGTCGACGGCTGCACCCCCGGGGTGGCGTTCCGGAAGGTCATCCTTCCGCTCGCCGCGCCCGGCGTGTTCACCACGGCGATCATCGTGTTCATCGGCTCGTGGAACGAGTTCCTGCTGGCCCTGACGTTCCTGCAGGATCCGTCCAAGCAGACCGCGACCGTGGCGATCAGCAAGTTCACCGGTACGGCGGGGTTCGACACCCCGTACGGCTCGATCATGGCCGCCGGTGTGGTCGTCACCGTCCCACTGTTGCTCGCGGTGCTGATCTTCCAGCGCCGGATCGTCGCGGGCCTCACCGCGGGTGGCGTCAAGTAGGAGCACGACACGTGCCCTGAGCTCGTCGAAGGGCGCACAACTCCATAGCTCGAAGCTCCGGCGCAGTCGCTCTCAGGCGGCTGCGCCGGAGCTGTTCTCGGTGTTCTCGCCGAGCCGGCCGGCAGCCGCCTTGCGTGCCTTGCGTGCCTGCCACAGGCGCTGGATGTGCTGCACGGCCACCCCGATCGAGATCGCGAACGCGATGGCGATGACTGTCGCCCAGACCGGGTGGTGGGCGATCCGGCCGCCGATCGTGCCGACCGCGCAATAGATGGCGGCCCAGAGCCCGCAGGCCAGCCCCGTCGCCGGCAGGAACCGGCGCATCGGGAAGTGCGAAAGGCCGAGCGCGGCGATCACCGGCGTACGGCCGCCCGGGATCAGTCGGCCGGTGACGATCGCGTGGAACGAGTTGCGGCTGAGCGCCTGCTGGGCCTGCTCCACCTGCGGCGCGAACCTGCTGCGCTCGATCCGCGGCCGGACCCAGCGGGCCCCGAAGCGGACCTGCAGCAGCAGCAGACAATCGCCGAGGATCGAGCACACCCAGGTGATCCGCGAAGATGATCCAGGCGTTCAGCTTGGAGTAAGAGCCGACCGCCGCGGCGGCACTCACCACCTCGCCGGTCGGGACGAACGGGATGGCAGACCCGACGAGCACCCACAGACCCAGCCAGAGGTGAGCGCGGAACTGGTCCATGCCTCACACCGTAGGCGGCCCTGCTGTGTCCCCCACCGGAACGGCGCCAGGGAGTGCCCAAGGGCAACAGCTAGTCCTCCGGGAGGTGACACACCGCCTCGACGTTGTGGCCGTCCGGGTCGCGGACGAACGCGGCGTAGTAGGTGGCGTGATATTCGGGCCACAGCCGTGGCTCATGGAGCACCTCGGCCCCCAGTCCGGTCGCGGCCGCGAAGAATGCCCGGACCGACGCCCGATCGGGCGAGGTGAAGGCGATGTGTGACTCCCGGAAGCCATCGCTCCCAGGGCTGGCCGATGGGTCGAAGCCACTGATCCAGAACTGCGGACGGGATTCCTCGCCGTAGCCGATGGCCACCCCGAAGTCCATCTGGCGCGAAAATCCCAGCGTTCCCAGCACCTGGTCGTAGAAGGCGGAACTGGCCGGTAGGTCGGTGCATTGCACCCCGAAGTGATCGATCATGCCTCGATCCTCGCAGCGGACGCCGACACTTTTGGCGTGACCGAGTGGACATCGGCGATCAGCTGCGGCTACGCTCTTGGCACGTTCTATTAGCACGAGCCAAGAAGGATGGATTTCGATGCCGCTACGCCTGCCGGAACCCGAGCTGACCGACCCGGGCGCCGTCCCGGCCCTGCGCTGGGGTGTGATCGGCACCGGTATCGCCGGCCAGTTCGTGAATGCGATCCATCGGCACACCGGGCAGCGGGCGATCGCCGTGGCCGGTCGAGACCTACCGAAGACCCGGGCATTCGCCGCCCAGCACGGGATCGACACCGTGCATGAGAACGCCGCCGCGCTGATCGCCGACCCGCGACTGGACGTGGTCTACATCGCCACGCCGCATCCGAGCCACCAGGAGCTCGCGCTGGCCGCCATCGCCGCCGGCAAACAGGTGCTGATCGAGAAGCCGATCGCGATGTCCGCGACCGAGGCGGACGTGATCACCGCTGCCGGCCGGGCCGCCGGCGTCTTGGTGATGGAGGCCATGTGGACGCGATACCTGCCGCAGGCCGGCATCATCCGCCGGGTGCTCGCCGACGGTGTGCTCGGCGACGTCTCGCTGGTGCGGGCCGACTTCGGCTTCGTGATGCCGTTCGACCCGGGACACCGGCTCTTCGCCGCCGAGCTCGGCGGCGGCGCGCTGCTCGATGCCGGGGTGTATCCGATCTCGTTCGCCTCCTCGGTGATCGGGCCGCCGGCGTCGGTCAACGCGGTCGGCTCGCTCGCTCCGACCGGCGTCGACGAGCGGGCGGATCTGCTGCTCGCCACCTCCGCCGGGGCGACCGCGCTGCTGTCGACCTCGTTGGTCGCGTCACTGCCGGTGACCGCGTCGGTGCATGGCTCTGCGGCTCGGCTGGAGGTGCAGAGCCCCTTCTTCGGGCCGTCCGGGCTGCGGCTGGTGAGCGGCACGATCGGCAGCGAGGAGTCCGACACCTGGCGGGACGAGACTTTCGCCACCCTGCACGAGGGGCTCGGCTATCAGGCCACAGCGTTCGCCGAGTACGTCGGCGAGGGCCGGGTCGAGTCGCCCGTCCACGCTCATGCCGAGATCGTGGCGGTGATGGCGACGATCGACGAGGCGCGGCGACAGATCGCCGCCGCTCCGCTGCCGTCCGGCTCGGCGTCTCAGGCGACGGTGGAGGGGGGACGATGACCGCGACGTACACCGTCGACGAGCTGATCGCGCAGGACCGCTCGGTCGACTTCGAGCGCTTCGGACCTCTCGACGCCCGGCAGCTCACGGTGCGGATCGTCGCGACCGCCGAGCAGCGGGGGCTGGCGATCACGACGGCCGTCTGGCTGGGGGAGCAGCGGGTGGCCCAGCTGGCGATGCCCGGTACGTCCGCCGACAACGATCACTGGATGGAACGCAAAGCGGCCCTGGTCCGGCGCTACGACGCCAGCTCGTGGCTGACCACCCAGCGTTGGGGGTCGTACGGGTTGGAGCAGCCTTCGGCGCTGATCGGGCTGGACCCGAGGACGTACACCTTCGGTGGGGGCGGGTTCCCGATCCGGGTGAATGGCTCGATCGTCGGGGTGGCCGCCGTGTCCGGCGCCGACAACCAGACCGATCACGACCTCGTGCTCGGCGCGCTGCGGGCCCACCGCGAGGCGACCGGCGCCGGATCCGAGCCGGGTACGGCCATCCGCCATACCGTGGTGTTCCGGCTCGTGCACGCGGCCGGAACGGCGGAGGAGCGGGACTTCCTCGACACCGCGCGGGCAACGTTGACGGCCATACCGGGGGTCGAGGAATTCGCGATCAGCCGACAGGTCAGCCCGAAGAGCGATCTGCACTGGCAGTTCGCGATGATCTTCGCCGACCAGACTTCGTACGACGGCTACAACGGGCATCCGGCCCACGTCGGGTTCGTCGAGCGGCGCTGGCAGACCGAGGTGGCCGCCTTCCAGGAGTACGACTTCACCCCGCGATGACCGGCCACCCGTCCGGCCGGCTGCCGACGATGAGCGACGTCGCCGCAGCCGCCGGCGTGTCTCGTCAACTCGTCTCGCTGGTGCTGCGCGGGGCTGCCGGCCCCAGTGAGGACTCCCGCGTGCGGGTGCTGGAAGCGGCGGCCTCGCTCGGTTTCCGGGCGAACGCCTCGGCTCGCCTGTTGCGGCAGTCCCGGACGCGGCTGATCGGAATTCTCTTCACCGCCCTGAACTCGTTCCAGGCGCGGGTGGTCGAGCGCCTGCTGGAGCAGGCCGCCGACCTCGACTTCGGGGTCGTGCTCGGACCGATCACCCAGCGCCGGACGACCGAGGTCGTGGTCCGTCAGCTGCTCGAGCACCGCGTCGAGGCACTGGCCTGCTTCAACCCGGACCCGACCTCGGCGGCGCTGCACCAGGCCCTGGAGCTGATGCCGGTCGTCTGGCTCGGCGAGCGTTCCAGCGAGCCCCGGGCCGACGTCGTCCGGACCGACGACGACACCGGGCTGAGACTGCTGGTCGAGCACCTCGTCGGGCTCGGCCACCGCGACATCTGCTACGCCGGCGGGCTCGGCGGCTCGGTCGGCCGGGACCGGGCGGAGGCGTACCGGGCGGCGATGATCGCCGCCGGGCTGGCCGATCGGATCGACGTGGTCGAGGTCGGCTTCGCCGAGGAGGACGGGGCTGTTGCGGCCGCGAGAGTGCTGGCCCGGCCCGCGCTGCCGACGGCCGTGATCGGCTGCAGCGACCACTGCGCGGCCGGTCTGATCGGCATGTTCTCCCGCGCCGGGATCGCCGTTCCCGGGGACGTATCGGTCACCGGCTACGACGACAGCGACATCGCGGCGATTTCGTACCTCGACCTGACCGCCGTCCGGCAGGACGTCGACCTGACCGTCTCGGCCACCCTCGCGGCGATCACCCGTGGCCTGGCCGATCGCTCGGCTGCACCGCTGGAGACGGCCACCCTGGCCACCCTGACCGTGCGATCGAGCACCGGGCCGGCGCACCGATCGTCGCCGCCCGGTCCTCGCGCACGGTGAATTCGGATGGCGGTCGCTCCGGGGGTGGGAGACCCCCGACGTTCGCCGCACCTCAGCCACGAAAACCCGTCCCTCGACGGTGGCTGATCGGGGTGGCTGAGCGCTGATCAGCCCGACGCAGGTGCACGAGGGACCGAGTTTCGTGATCAGTGGATCCCATCTCCAGAGCCACCGCGATTGCAGCCCCGACTAGGGAAGATGTGTGCGCCGCGAGGGAATCGAACCCCCAACCCGCTGATTAAGAGTCAGCTGCTCTGCCAATTGAGCTAGCGGCGCGCGAGGAGCAACACTAGCAAACCAGATCGGCTCCCCGCGAATCGAAAGGGTCAGCCGAGCAGCTCCAGCAGGGCGTGCGCCGCGTTGTGGCCGCCGAGCCCGCTGACCGCCCCACCGCGGACGGCGCCCGAGCCGCAGAGCAGGATTCCCTCGTCCTGGGTCGCGACACCCCAGCGCCCCGCGGGAGTTTCCGGCGCATCGCCGTCGGGCAACCACGGCCAGCTGAGGTCGCCGTGGAAGATGTTGCCGCCCGGCAGCCCGACCGCGGCCTCGACGTCCAGCGGGGTCATCACCTCGATGCATGGGCGGCCGTACGTGTCCCGGGCCAGACAGTCTTCCAGCGGCTCGGCGAGCACGGACTGGAGCGATGCCAGCGCCGCCTGCCGAACTCGGTCGCGGGTCCCCGCGGGGTCGGCCGCGAAAAGATCGGCCGGTGTGTGGACGGCGAACATCGTCAGCGTGTGCCAGCCGGAGAACTGCGGCGCCGGGCCGAGGATCGAGTCGTCGGTCAGGGTGTGGCAGTAGACCTCGACCGGCAAAGGGTCCGGGATCTGCCCGGCCGCCGCCGCCTCGTACGCCCGCTGCAGCTGCTCGTAGCCCTGGTTCAGATGGAGTGTGCCGGCGAAGCCGGTCTCCGGGTCGATGCCTGAGGCGAACCTGGGCAGTCGGCGCAGCACCAGATTGAACTTGGTCTGGCTGCCGGTCGGCTTGTGGCCGGGCCGGCCGCGCAACCGGTCCAGGACGTACGGGGCGCAGCCGGCCAGGACGTACGACGCCCGACGCTGCGCGCCGTCGGCCAGTACGACGGTCCAGCCACCGCCCGACACCCTCAGCAGGGCGTCGACTCGGGCGTCGGCGACCAGCTCGGCGCCGGCCTCCCGGGCCACCCGTTCCAGCTCGTCGGCCACCCGGCCCATGCCGCCTACCGGGACCTTCCACTCGCCGGTTCCGCCGCCGATCACGTGGTACGCGAAGCACCGGTTCTGCCGCAGCGACGGGTCGTGGGCCCGGGCGAAGGTCCCGATCAGCGCGTCGGTGAGGACGACCCCGCGGACCACGTCATGGCCGAGCACGGCCTCGATCAGGTCGCCGATCGGGTGCCGCGTCAGTGCGTCCCAGAACTGGTCGTCACCGAAAGCCGAGCGAAGAGCCGCCTCGCTCGGCAGCGGCTCGGTCAGCGTCGGTGCGATGGCGCGGGCAAAGCCGTGGAGATGGCTCTCCAGGCCCTCCCAGCCGTGCCACTCGTCGTCGCTCCCGGTCAGCGCGCGGAACGATTCCCGGGTCGCATCGCCCGGGGTCCGCTCGATCAGCAGGGCACCCTGGGCGGCCGGCGTATACGACGCCACCCGACGGGATCGCAGCTCCAGATCCAGGCCGAGGTCATCGATGATCGACTGCGGCAGCAACGACACCAGGTAGGAGAACCGCGATAGCCGGACGTCCACACCATCGAAGACCTGCGCCGACTGCACTGCGCCGCCGAACCGATCCGTCGCCTCCAGAACGGTGACCGGGACCCCGGCCTTGGCCAGATACGTCGCCGCGACCAGGCCGTTGTGTCCACCACCGACGACGATCACCGACGGATCCGCGGCGGAGCCGGGGATGCCCGAATCTGACATCTCAGTGCACGCCGGGCGTCGCCGAGCAGCGGGCGACCTCGTCCTCGGTGAGCACCAGCTCGGCAGCCTTCGCCGAGTCGTTGATCGAGGCCGGGCGACGCGCACCGGGGATCGGAATGACGTGCTCGCCCAGCGCGAGCTCCCAGGCCAGCACGACCTGTTGCGGGCTGACGTCGTGCGCCTCGCCGATCTCACTGAACACCGCGAACTGGCTGCCGACGTCGCGAGCGCCGCCGCCCGTGCCGCCGAGCGGGCTCCACGGCAGGAACGTCACGCCCAGCTCGCCGCAGAGGGTCAGCTCGGGCAGGCTGCACCGGTATCTCGGCGAGAACTGGTTCTGGACGCTGGCCAGGCCACCCTCGCCCAGGATCTCGGCGGCCAGCTCGATCTGTTCGGTGTCCGCGTTCGAGATGCCGACGGCCTTGATCTTGCCCTCGTCGCGGAGCGTGGCGAGGGTCTCGATCACCGCGCCGTAGCGCTGGCCGAGGTCCGGTCGATGCCACTGATAGAGGTCGATGACCTCGACACCGAGGGCCCGCAGCGACTTCTCCACCGCGCTCCGGAGATAGCTCTCCGAGGCGTCGCGTCCCCAGGTCTCGCCGGCGCTTCGGGTGATGCCACCCTTGGTGCCGATCACGATCTGGTCGGTATTGCCGCCGTACGCGCGGACCGCCTTGCCTACCAGCTGCTCGTTGACGCCCATCGCGTCCCAGCTGGGCGCGTAGATGTCGGCGGTGTCGATGAAGGTGACACCGGCGTCGAGGGCCGCGTGGACGGTCGCGATGGCCTCGTCCTCGGTCGGGTACGCGCGGTCGTTGTTCATCGACAACGGCATCGCGCCGAGTCCGATGGCCGAGACGGAAAAGGGTCCGAGTTGTCGTGTCTGCACGTCTGAGGACACTACCCAGCGGCCGCGGACACCTTCGCCGGAGGCACGGCCATCGGTGCCGGCGCGCGTACCACACCCAGGATGATCAGCAGCTGCGCGGACAGGTAGGTCGCCATGATCAAGAAGCTCTCCAACGGCAGCCGGCCCGGCACCACGAAGGTGGTGACCGCGATCAGAGTGTCGGAGACGATGAAGATCGCCGCGCCGAACGCGGCCAGCCGCCCGAGACCCGTGGCCAGCAGCGCCATGGTTCCGATCGCGGCCGCGTAGACGATCACGGCCGGCGCGACCGGCCCGGCCGCCGGCGCGACGACGACGATGATGCCGAGGATCACCAGCCCGTACAGCACGGCGAGCGGCGGCCGGCGGCGGAGCACGCTGCGCGCTCGATAGGGCCAGAACGCGCCGGCATAACAGATCTGGGCCACTCCGAAGAACGCGATCTTGACCAGCACGGCGAAGCCGAACATGTCGCCGCACCAGGAGAAGACCAGGGCGATGGCGACCAGCCTGGTGAGCCGGTCACGCTCCGTCCGGGCGGTCAGCAGGAAGCCGAGCAGGCAGGGCATGCAGAGCGCGAGCGCGATCAGGCTGGCCAGTTCCCACCGGCCGACCTCGGCCACGAGCTCGGCGGCGGCCACGAGGACGTACGCGATCAGCCAGACTACTGCCGGCCGTCGCCACTTCATCCGTCAAGCGTAGGAACACATGGGGCCACGGTCACCCTGATTTCCTGCTCAGATCAGCGAGCGGTACGTCGGGCGGCGGCCAGCCGCTGCCGGCGCAGCTCGGTCAGTTCGGGCCGGGGGAGCGGGTCGAGCTCGCGACCGAGCGCCAGCTCGAGCAGGTGATCGGCCAGCGCCGGATTGCGGACCAGCACCGGTCCGTGCGGGTACGTCCCGATCACCGTCCCGCTGACCGCGCCCTCGGTACCGTCCCCACAGTTGCCGACCCCGACCTCGACATCGGCCAGCGGATCCGCCCCGGGGCCCAGCACCGTATAACCGCCGTGGTTCTCGAACCCGCTGATGATCGCCTCGTCGCCGGTTCGGCCGCGCCAGCGGGACAGGATCTCACCGACCGCCCGGACCGGTCCGCGGGTCGTGGTCACGTCCAGCAGTCCCAGTCCGGCGATCACCTCGTCGCGATCGCCCACGGTGAACGAGTTTCCGACGATCTGGTACCCCGCGCAGACGGCGAAGACGACCGCGCCGCGGTCCCGCGCCCGGTGCAGGCCGCCGTCGGCGGTGAGCTCGCGGACCGCGGTGATCTGGGCAGCGTCCTCGCCGCCGCCGAGTAGATAGACATGGCCGGTGTCGGGCAGCCGATCGCCGGGCTCGACCACGGTCAGCACCGGATCGAAGCCGCGCCACGCCAGTCGCTTGACCAGCACGCTCGCGTTCCCGCGGTCGCCGTAGATGCCCAGCAGCGACTGGTAGATCAGCACGATCTCGATTCTTCGATCGCTCAGGTGTTTCTGCTCGCTCGCACCCGGCGCTTCGAGCCCGGTCATCCGCGGCCACGGCCCGGAAGGCCCACCCCACGTGCGGAAATGTGGATGGCCTCGGTCTTGCCTTCCGCTCCGGGACCACGGAAGACCGGCGCGCCTACCCGATGCTCGCTCACGGGTTTCTGTTCGCTCGCACCCGGCGCTTCGAGCCCGGTCATCCGCGGCCACGGCCCGGAAGGCCGCCTCGCCTCGTGGAGACGTGGATCGCCTCGGTCTTGCCTTCCGCTCCGCGACCACGGAAGACCGGCGCGCCTACCCGATGCTCGCTCACTAGACCCCACCCATCTTGCGGAGCCGCTGGAACGGGGTGTACGTCGCGATCACGTCGACCGGCTCCGGATGCCCGGCCAGCGCGGCGGCGAGGTCGGGAAGGCAGCGGTGCTCGACCCCTGCGTACAACAACCGGACGGCGAGGTCCTGGGCCCGCGGGCCGGTGGCGACCACGGTCCGGCCGGCCAGCTGCTCGTAGTCCACGTCCCACAGCCAGGACACGTCGCGACCGTCGGCGGCAGCGGAGTCGATCGCCAGCACCACGGTCTCGGTTGCCGCCAGCGGCAGCGCCTCGGCCCAGCCGGCCGGGTTCTTGGCGAGCAGCAGTCGCGCGGTGGTCGAGCCGAACGTCGTGGTGGCGAATCGGCCGGCCGGCGAGGTGACCGTGTTCATTCCGGCCAGCGCGATCTCGGTCGGCACGCCGAGCAGGCTCGCGGCAGCCAGCGCGCAGGCGGCGTTGTTCACGTTGAACCCGCCGGGCACCTGGAGCTCCGGCGTCCAGACCACGCCGTCCGGGTCGGTGATCGTCCCGTCGCGCACGGTGTAGTCCCCGGCCGGCTGGGCGAGGTCGCACGACGAGCATGCCCAGCTGGACTGGTCTGATCGAGTTCGGCCGTCGTCCGGCTGGTGGCGGACCAGCACCGCACCGCAGGCGGGGCAGAGTGAGGCGTCCTGGATCCAGTTGCCGGCCGTGTTCACCCAGACCACCCGGCGCGCGGTCTGCGCGGCCCAGACGATCAACGGCTCGTCGGCGTTGGCGACCACCACCGGACCGTTCTCGCCGGCATCGGCCAGCGCGTTGCGCCAGCGACGGCCGAGCGCGGTGATCTCGTGGTGCCGGTCCAGCTGGTCCCGGCTGAAGTTCAGCAGGACCAGCACCTCGGGCCGGCCCAGCCGGACCATGTCGGCGACCACCCGTTCGTCGGTCTCGATCATCGCCAGATCCGCCTTCGGCCGGTCCGACAGCGCCGCGGCGATCCCGCCGTGCAGGTTGGCGCCGTCGGCGTTGTGCACGAGCCGGTCGGCGTCGGGCCCGAGAGCCGCCCGGACAGCGGCCGCCAGGAAGTGGGTGGTCGTGGTCTTGCCGTTCGTCCCGGTGACCATCGCGATCCGCCGTCCCGCCAGCAGCTTCCCCAACGCGCCGGGATCGAGCTTCAGCATCACCTGGCCCTTGATCGCGACGCCGCTGCCCCGGCCGGCGACCCGGGAGGCGAGCGAGGCCAGTCGGCCTGCGGCGGTGGCGCCGGCCAACCGCCCACGGGCCGCCAGCGAGTCTCGGGAACGACGGTGCGCCGCGGCGAGCAGATCGGTCGGGGCGGCGGGCATGCGGTTCATTCTGCCGGGTGGCTGGTTACCCGGCGGCAGGCACGCAGGTCAGCGGAGGTCGCGGCCGTCGCCGGGACGGTACGTCGGCAGCGGCATGGTCTGCTCCGCCCGGGCCGGCACGTCGGTCCAGGGTGCCCAGTCCGCTCCTGCAACCGGGTAGAGGGCCGTCGGCATCGGATAGACGCCGGGCCCGAGGGCCGCCGGTGCGTACGGTGGCCCGGGCAGCGTGCGGACGAGCACCGGCTGCAGCGGCTCCGACCCGCAGGCCATCACCAGCGCGACGACCCAGCCGATCAGCGTCCAGCCGAGGAAGAAGTTGACCAGCGCGGTCGCCGCGCAGTTCGCTTCGGTTGCGCGTGGCGCCGATCGCCCAGGGCAGCATGTAGCCCCAGGTCAGCACGGCAGCGAGCCAGGCGAATACCAGGTGTACGGTCGACGAGCGGTGCGCCGGTGGCAGATAGACGTAGGTCTGCGGATGACCCTGCGGGACGTACGGATTCCACTGGCTCATCGCATCCTCCGTCCCGCGGGCCATTCACATCGGGGTATTCGGCGCCGGCGCGCCTGCGACCCCTTCTCGGCCTCGGCCGACGAGCAAGCTCGTCTGCGCTCGGCCTTCGTCGGGGTGAGTGACGGGACTCGAACCCGCGACATCCTGGACCACAACCAGGGGCTCTACCAGCTGAGCTACACCCACCATCGTTGCCCGGCCTCGCTGGGCAACCTGAGAAGTGTAGCGGAGCCCGGCAGGCCGCATCGCATCGAAATCCGTGACAACGAATTCGTCCACTCGGCGGCTGGACCGGGCCCGTTCGAGGTCGATTCCGGGATGGAGTGGACGAAAGGTTTGGGGAGACCGCGCTCCGACATTCAGGACGCGGGCTCCGGTCGGCCGGTCAGGGCAGCCTCGTGCCGCGCCGCGATCTGCTTGGCAGTCGCGCTGTCCGGGCCCGGAAGCGACACGAACACCGCGTCGCGGTAGTAGCGCAGCTCCTCGATCGACTCCCGGACATCGGCCAGCGCCCGATGGTTCCCGTTCTTGGCCGGAGCGGAGTAGTAGGCCCGGGGGTACCAGCGGCGGACCAACTCCTTGATCGAGGAGACATCGACGTTTCGGTAGTGCACGAAGCTCTCCAGAGTCGGCATCTGGCGAGCGAGGAACGCTCGATCGGTGCCGATGGTGTTCCCGGCCAGCGGTGCCCTGCGCGCCTCCGGCACGTGCTCCTTGAGGTACGCCAGCACCCGGTCCTCGGCCTCGGTCATCGTCAGTCCGGCGTCGAGCTCGTCGAGCAGGCCGGAGGCCGCGTGCATGCCCCGGACGTAGTCGCCCATCTGATCGAGCGCGGCGGGGCTCGGCTTGATCACCAGTTCGACGCCGTCGCCGAGCACGTTCAAATCTCCGTCGGTGACCAGCGCAGCCACCTCGACGAGCTCGTCGTGCTCCAGGTCGAGGCCGGTCATCTCGCAGTCCATCCAGACCAGCAGGTCGTTCACCCGGCCCACTTTACGGCTCCGCCTCCTCCGCCTGCCCCGACCCGATCCTCCTGCCCGGGTGGGCATAGCGGGGGACCAGCCTCGCCAGCCAGACCGCGCCGACCCAGGCCAACCCGCCGAGGGCGAGCGACGCGACGGCCAGCGATGCGACCGCGGCGATCGCGCTGATGATCAAGGGACCGAGGGTGTTGCCGAGGTCGGCGCACACCCGCCAGCCGCCGAGGTACTGCGCCCGGCCGATCTCCGGCGAGGTGTCCGCGCCGAGGGTCAGCACGATACCGGCCGAGATCCCGTTCCCGAGCCCGAGCACGCAGGCCACCACGGTGATGCCGAGCGCGGTCTCGGTCGTCGGCAACAGCACCAGCCCGAGTCCCATGATGATCATGCTGGGGACGGCGACCCAGACCCGGCCGTACCGGTCCATGATCGCGCCGCCCGGGTAGAACAACAGCAGGTCGACGCCGGCGGAGATGCCGAAGATCAGGCTGGTCGCCGCCGGGCTCAACCCCGCCGCCTCGCTCCACAAGGGGATGATCACTTGGCGGCTGGCGCGGATCGCGGAGATGACCAGCACCCCGAGCCCGAGGGTGAGCAGCACCCGGCGGTGCCGGCCGAGCACGGACAACACACTGGGTCGAGGTACGTCCGCAGCGCCCCGGCCCTCGGCCTTCCGCGCGGGAAATTCCGGCAGTCGGTGGAGATTCGCGCCCGAATTGCCCGGCCCGCGTCCGAAAATCCGGTGATAGCGGGAATTTCGCCGAACCCGAGCATCGTGCGGAGAGTCGCCGGCATCCGGCAGGAGCGCCACCAGCAGCGCGGCGAGCAGGCTCATCGCGGCCGCGAAGGCGTACGCGGCGCCGATCGAGAACCGGCTGACCAGCAGTGCGCCTGCGAACGGCCCGACGAACGAACCGAGCCGGAAGACGCCGCCGAGCGTGGACATCGCCCGAGCCCGGGCGTGGATCGGCACGACCTCGGTCAGGTACGCCTGGCGGGCCAGACCGAACACCGCGTTGGCGAGCCCGGTGACGAAGACCGCGGCGGCGAGCCCGGCGAGTGATCCGGCCCGACCGGCCGCGAACGCACCGAGCAGCGCGACGGCATCGAGGACGCAGGCGGCCATCAGGGCGTACTTCTCCCCGAGTCGGGCGGCCAGTGAGCCGGCCGGCAGGTCCCCGATCAGCTGGCCGACCCCGGCCAGCGCGACGATCAGGGCGGCCGTCCCGACACCGGCGCCGAGGCCGCGCGCACTCAGCGCGATCAGCGGCACGATCGCTCCGGTGCCGGCCGAGACCAGCGCGGTCGGCCCGTACGCGGTCAGGGCGATACTCCGCCAGCCCACCGGCTCGGTCGGCTGCCTCGGCGGAGAATTCATGCGCCCCCGGTAGGAATCGAACCTACGACCAAGAGATTAGAAGGCTCCTGCTCTATCCGCTGAGCTACGGGGGCTCGGGCTCCCACCTTAACGACGAGCCGCCCGACCCTCGCTGCAGATTCAGAACGGTTGACCGGAACCATTCCGGTCAACCGTTCTGAACCTGTGAGCCGACCATGAAAGGCGAGAGCGACCCGAGGGGCTGGGTAGCCTGGTTGCCATGTCCCTGACCCGGGCGGAGCGCCGCGCCATCGCGAAGTCCGGCATTCCGCGCGAGGAGGACCTCAGCCAGCCCTATCCGAAACGGCTGCTGCGTCGTCCGCTGTTCTGGCTGACCATCGTGATGCTGTTGGTCTACGCCACATGCCTGGTCCTGCTCTATCTGCAGGTCGTGCCGGACCAGCAGGTCCCCGGCGGTCGGATCGTCGGCCTGGGCACCGAGGCGATCCCGATCGCGGCCAAGTACGCGGCGTTGAGCGTGATCCCGCTGACGTTGCTCTTCCTCTGGGCCGACCGCTACCGCCCGCAGCGGTTCTGGGTCTGGTTCATGACGTTCGGCTGGGGCTGCTGCGTGGCGACGTTCGTGGCCGCCCAGATCAACACCTGGGCCGCGAGCCACCTCAGCATCATCGGCGACGGCGATCCGGCGACCGGGGCCCGGGCCGCGATCTACGTAGCGCCGTTCGTCGAGGAGGCAGCGAAGGCGACCGTGCTGTTCTGGCTGGCGATCCTGATGCGCTACCAGTGGGTGAGCAGGCTGACCGGCATCGTGCTCGCCGGGCTGTCCGGGGCGGCTTTCGCGTTCAACGAGAACATCCTCTACTACGGCCGCGCCTACCGTTATGCGGCGCAGACCTTCGGCGAGGTGTCACCCATCGAGGCCCTGCAGAGCCTGGCCTTTCAGCGCGGCCTGCTGACCTTCTTCGGCCACCCGCTGTTCACCTCGATGACCGGGATCGGTCTGGCGATCGGACTGCGCAGCAAGAGCAAGATCGTTCGGGTCGTCGCGCCGCTGGCCGGCTACTGCTGCGCGGCCTTCCTGCATATGGCCTTCAACGCCACGGCAACGCTGGCCGAGGGCACGATGCTGCTGGTCATCTACTTCGGGGTCGCGCTCCCGCTGGTCGCCCTGCTCGTCGTTTTCGTCATCCGGCAGGAGTTCCGCGAGGGCCGGCTGATCCGCGAGCGGCTGATCGACTACGTCCGGGTCGGCTGGCTGCCGGCCGACGACCCGGCGAAGTTGTCCCGGCTGCGGACCCGGTGCAAGGCCTTGTGGCACGCGCTCTTCCTGGGGCCGTCGGTCTTCTTGGCCACGATCCGGATGCAGCGAGCTGCCACCGAGCTTGCCTATCTGCGCGACGCGATGGCTCGCGGGCTCATCGACAAGGCCGGGCTGGGCCGGGAGAAGGCGCTGCTGGCCAAGATCAAGACGGTACGGCCGTCTGCCGTGATCGCCCCGGTCGGCCGGGCCGCGTACCCCAGCTTCCGGCGCGGGACCCGGACGGTGCCGGCGTTCTCGCCCGCGGCGTATCCGGGGCCGGCGGGCATCGGGGGTTATTACCCGGCCCCGAACGTCCTGCCGACCGCGCCCGGCGGCGTGCCGGTCGCCGCCCTCGCACCCTTGGGGCAGACTGCTACTCAATACTCCGAGGTCGACCCGAACTGGAAGCCGCCGGAGGGCTGAACCGGCCGTCCCGGCCGGACCGACAGCTGGGAGGCCGATGAGCGCGAGCGAACGCGAGTGAGCGAGCTCGTCGAGGTCCTGGCCGAGACCCGCAACGCGCTCGCCACCGTCGCCCTGCCCCTACCGCTGCCCGGTGCCGCCGAGCGGCTGGCCGCGGCCAGGGAAACCGTCAAACAGCTGGACGACTACGTGCTGCCCCGGTTGGCCAGCATCGACGCCCCGCTGCTGGCGGTGGTCGGTGGCTCGACCGGGGCCGGAAAGTCGACCCTGGTCAACTCCGTCGTGGGGCGCCGGGTCAGTGCACCGGGGGTGATCCGGCCGACGACCCGGGCACCCGTGCTGGTGCATCACGTCGACGACGTGGACTGGTTCAGCACCACCAGGATCCTGCCCGGTCTGGCTCGGTCGACCGGTCCGAGCACCGACCGACGCTCGTTACAGCTGGTCGCCGACCACACCATCCCGCCCGGACTGGCCATTCTCGACGCACCGGACATCGACTCGGTGGTGGCGGAGAACCGTGAGTTGGCGACTCAGCTGCTGGCGGCGGCCGACCTCTGGCTGTTCGTCACCTCCGCAGCCCGCTATGCCGATGCGGTCCCGTGGGAATTCCTCCGTCAGGCAGCCGAGCGCAGCGCCGCGCTGGCGGTGGTGCTCGATCGCGTGCCGCCGCGGGCGATGCGGGAGGTGCCGCCCCACCTGGGCCAGCTGATGACCGAACGCGGGCTCGGCGCGGCGCCGCTGTTCGCCGTTCCCGAGACCAGCGTCGACGCGGAAGGACTGTTGCCGGTCGCCGCCGTCCAGCCGATCCGCAGCTGGCTGGCGGCGGTTGCCGGCAGTCAGGCCAGCCGATCCGCGATCGCCTGGCAGACCCTGGACGGCGCGATCGCCGCGGTTGTCGGCCGGTCGGTAGCGGTGGCCGCCGCGGTCGACGAGCAGGCCGAGGTGGCCGAGCAGCTCCGCGCCGAGGTCGACCACTCTTACGCCGAGGCGGTTCGCACCATCCAGGTGCAGAGCGAGGACGGCACCCTGCTCCGTGGCGAGGTGCTCGCTCGCTGGCAGGACTTCGTGGGCACCGGTGAGTTCTTCCGCGCCTTGGACCAGAAGGTCAGTTGGCTACGGGACCGGATCACGGCCGTCTTCCGCGGCGAGCCGCCGGCGGCGGCGAATCTCAAGGTCGCCGTCGAATCGGGCCTGGAGACCTTGATCAACGCCGAGGCGGATGCGGCGGCGGAGCGAGCCGAGGCGTCCTGGCAGGCGAACGCGGCCGGCCGCGCGATCCTGGCCGCTACGCCCGAGGACCTGACCCGCTCTTCCGAAGGCTTCCCGACGGCGAGCGCCAGGATGGTCCGAGACTGGCAGGGCGCGGTCCTCGACCTGGTCGCCGACGAGGGGATGAGCCGACGGGCCAAGGCCCGGTTTCTGGCGCTCGGGGTGAATGGCGTCGGAGTCGCGCTGATGATCGTCGTCTTCGCGCACACCGGGGGCCTGGTCGGGGCGGAGATCGGCGTTGCGGGCGGTACGGCGGTGCTGGCCCAGCGGATTCTCGAGGCGGTGTTCGGCGACCAGGCCGTACGTCGGCTGGCCGAGACCGCCAAGGAGGAGCTGGACTCGAGGGTTCAGGCGCTGCTGTCCGGCGAGTTGGTCCGCTATCACGCCGTCCTCGACGGCCTCGGCGCGGACACCGCGCTGGCCGACCGGCTGCGTACGCTCGCGCGATCGGTGGGCACCGAACGGCTCGCGCTGCAGGCCGGGACGGCGGCGCCCGGCCCCGACCGTGCGCTCGGGAGTGCCGAGCGTCTCACCCTGCCGGTCCCAGTGGTCCGAGAGCTGGCCGCCGCGCTCCCACCGGACGCGTTGGACGACCCCGACGAGGTCGTCGATGCCGAGCTCGTCGAGCCAGCGTCGCCCACGCCGCCCGTGTCGCCCGAGCGGCCCGGGACCGGACGAGGGCCGACCGGGGACCGATCACGAGGACCTGCGCTGATGGCGTCGGCGCTGAGCCGGCTGCGGCCCCGAGCAGATCCGATCGAGCAGCTGGGTGGCCGGATCCGGGCGTTGGAGGAGGCCGCCACGCTCTGCGAAGGCCGGGTCGATCCGGAGCCCGTCGAGGCGGCGCACAGGCTCGTCCGGCAGGCCGACCGGCGACTCGCCTTCTCCGGTGCGGCGACGGTTGTCGCGCTGGCCGGGGCGACCGGATCGGGCAAGTCGAGCCTGTTCAACGCACTGACCGGTACGTCGGTGGCCGTCGTCGGGATCCGCCGGCCGACCACCTCAGCCGCGTTGGCGGCGGTCTGGGGCGGCGAGCTGGTGGACGAGCAGCTGCTGGAGTGGCTGCAGATCCCGCGCCGGCACGCTCTCGGCGGCGGCTCGGTCTCGCAGCTGGACGGGCTGGTCCTGCTCGACCTGCCGGACCACGACTCGACGGAGGCCGCCCACCGGCTCGAGGTGGATCGGCTGGTCGAGCTGGTCGACGCGATGATCTGGGTGGTCGACCCGCAGAAATACGCCGATGCCGCGCTGCATGACAGCTATCTGAAACCGCTCGCTCAGCATGCCTCGGTGATGACGGTGGTGCTGAACCAGATCGACAAGCTCAGCGCCGACGAGCAGACCGCCTGCCTTCGCGATCTCCGCCGGCTCCTGCAGTCGGAGGGGCTCGGCCGGATCGACGTGCTGCCCGCCTCGGCCGCGACAGGCGAGGGGGTCGACCGGCTCCGGGCCAGGCTGGCGGAGCTGGCCGGGGAGAAGAAGGCGGCCGCCCAGCGGCTGGCAGCCGACGTCGTGGTGACGGCGGACCGGCTGGCGGCGGCCTCGGGCGACGCGGCGGCGGCTGAGGTCGAGCGAACGGGTGTCGACCGGATGAACAACGCGCTCGGCAAGGCGGCCGGGGTCCCGGTGGTGACCGAGGCGGTGGGCAGGGCGTGGCGGCATCGCGGCGGGCTGGCGACCGGGTGGCCGGTGCTGGCCTGGGTCGCGAAGTTCCGGCCGGACCCGCTCCGCAGGCTCCACCTGGACCGGATCACCGGCGGGCGGCGCCGAAAGCAGGCGGCGATCGAGGCGGGCCCGCCCGGACGTACGTCCTTGCCGGCGACCACGGGCATCCAGCAGGCCGGTGTCGACGGCGCCGTCCGCGGGTTCGCCGACGGCGCTGCCCAGGGGCTGAGCCGGGGCTGGGTGGAAGCGATCAAGGCCGCCGCCCGGACCGGGACCGGGGCCCTGCCCGGCAGCCTGGACCGGGCGATCGCGGAGACCGATCTGGATCTGGACCGGCATCGCGGTTGGTGGCAGGCCGTCCGGGTGCTGCAGTGGCTGTTCTTCGCCGTGATGATCGCCGGGCTCGGCTGGCTGGCCTCCGCGTTCGTGCTCGCATTCCTGCAGCTCCCGCCGCTGCCGAAGATCAGCTGGTGGGGGCTACCGGCGCCGACCGTCCTGCTCGTCGGGGGAGTGCTGGCCGGGTTGCTCACCGCCGGGCTGGCGCGAATCGGTGTCGAGGTCGGCGCCCGCCGCCGCGAGCGAGCCGCCCGGAAGGCGCTCCGCCGCTCGATCGCCGCCGTCACCGCCGACCTGGTGGTCGCCCCGGTCCAGGTCGAGCTGGCGCGCTACGAAAAGGCCCGCGCCGCCCTCGACCGAGCGCGGGGTTGATGTGATTGTCTTACTCGGCAAGCCTCGCTGGCGCGTCGCCGCGCCTTGGACGCCTCGTTCGTCGGTCCGGTGAAACGAAAGGCGTGTTTCACCGGACGCTCCTGCACTCGGCGCCGCGCGGCTCCGGTGCTGGCCGGCCTACGACAACTCCGACCCCGGCCTGCGTCTCACACCCAGACGTCGAGGTCTCTGCCCACTTGGCGCATCCGCGGGTTACTCGGCGCATCGGCGCCGATGCGCCAAGTGACCCGCCTGTGCGCTGAGTGAGAGTGGTCGCGCCGAGCGAGTCGGAAGCGGGTGGCCGGATGTAGCCGGCGCCGAGGGTAAGGTCAGACGCCGGTGGCTCGCTCCTAACCCTTGACGCCGCCGCCGAAGGCGAAGGCGCCACCGAGGCGGCGATTCAGCAGCAGATAGAGCAGCACCGAGGGCAGCGAGTAGAGCAGTGAGTACGCGGCCAGCTGGCCGTAGACGACCTGGCCATACTGTCCGAAGAAGGTGTAGATGGTCACCGACATCGGCTGCTTCTCCGGGGTCAGCAGCAGGATGAACGGGACGAAGAAGTTCCCCCACAGCCCGATGAAGGTGTAGATCGCGATCACCGACAGCCCCGGCCCCATCAGCGGCAGGATGATCCGGCGCAGCCCCTGCATCGGCGTCGCTCCGTCGACCCAGGCCGCCTCCTCGAGCTCGATCGGCACGCCGTCCATGAAGTTCTTGCACAGCCAGATCGAGATCGGCAGCGCCGTGGTGGCCATGAACACCATGGTCGCCGGGATCGAGTCGTCCAGGGCCAGCTGGACGAACAGCCCGTACACCGGGACCATGATCGCGGTGATCGGGAGCCCGGTGGAGAACAGGATGGTGACCAGGAACGGCCGCTTCAGCCGTGACCGGTAGCGCGACAGCGGATAGGCCGCGAGGGTCGCGCAGATCATCGTGATCACGGTGCCGCCGACGCAGAGAATCATCCCGTTCAGCAAGGGGATGTACGTCGTCTCCGGAGTCAGCACGGCCTTGAAGTTGCCGAGCGTGAACGGATGCGGCCACATGATCTGGACACCCTGCGACGGGTCGCCGTTGAACGCGGCCAGCACCACCCAGAGCAGCGGGACGACGAAGCACGCGGCCAGCAGCACCAGGATCAGGCTCGCCAGGAGCTTGCCGGACAGCCGGCGCCGGCCCGGATGATGAACTGTGACGGCGCCCGTCCGGGTCGGTGCCTCTTCGGTCAGCGCGCTCATCGGATCGGCTCCGACGTGTTCAATGCCCGCAGGTAGATCACCGAGAACACCCCGCCGATCAGCAGCAGCAACAGCGCGATCGCCGTCCCGTAGCCGAGATCGGAGGAGACGAACGCCTCGTTGTAGGCGAACAGCGGCAGCGTCATGCTCTTGTTGCTCGGTCCGCCTTTGGTCATCGTGTAGATCAGTCCGAACACCGACAGGGTCTGCAGCGTGATCAACATCAGGTTGGTCGCGATCGTCCTGCGGACCAGGGGAATGGTGATGAACACCAGCAGCCGCAACCGGCCGGCGCCGTCGACCAGCGCGGCCTCCTCGAGATCACGCGGAACCTCCGACAGCGCGGCGGAGTAGACCAGCATGGAGAACGCGGTGCCGCGCCAGATGTTCGCGATCGATACCGCCAGGATCGGGATGGTGAACAGCCAGTCCTGGGGTGGGATCCCGAAGAAGCCGGTGATCGAGTTCCACGACCCGCCGGGACCGAGCACGGCCTGCCAGAGGTACGCGGCCACCACCTCGGGCAGCACCCAGGCGCCGATCACCACGGCCGAGGTGAGCGCCCGGACAATCGCCCAGCCGGAGCGCATCAGCAGCGCCAGCATCATTCCCAACACGTTCTGGCCGATGATCGCGGACAGAATCGTGAAGATCATGGTCAGCCCGACCGAGGACCAGAACGCTGGATCGGTGAAGGCCCGGGTGAAGTTGTCGAATCCGACGAACTGAGTGCCCTCCTGGCCGGTGAGCGCCATGTTCGTGAACGCCGCGTAGATGCAGTAGATGATCGGCCCGGCCAGGAAGACGACCAGCAGCACCACGGACGGCGCGATCGGCAGCCCCCGGAGCAACGTGCGCTCCGGGTGCCGCCGCCGTTGCGGTGGCGCCGTCGGCCGGGTCGCGGCCCAACTGGCCATCAGATCGTGGTGACCTTGTCCGCGCCGACGATCTGCTTGACGCCGTCGTCGTAGAACTTGGCCGCGGTGGCCGGATCGGCGGTGCCGGTGACGACCTTCTCGGTGGCCTGCTGGATGAGCAGCGAGATCTTCGCGTACTCGGCGTAGGCCGGTCGATAGATCGTGCTCTCCACCAGGTCGGAGAAGAACTTGTTCGTCGGGTTCGCCTTGATGTAGCTCGGATCGGCCGCGACGTCACTACGAACCGGGATCTGCACGTTCTTGATGTCGAACTCCAGCTCGCCCGCCTTGGAGGTGAGCATCTTGATGAACTCCCAGGCAGCGTTGGGATTCTGGGCGTTCTTCGGGATGGCCCAGGTCCAGCCGCCGGACATCGTGACCTTGCCACTGCCCTCACCGTTCTGGGTTGGCATATAGGCGTTGCCCAGCACGCTGTTCCATTCCGGCCACGGGGCCGCACCGCTGGGCAGCCAGTTGCCGGACAGCCAGCTGCCGTCGAGGTCGATCGCGAGCTTCTGCTGGGGCAGCATTTCCTGCGACACCGTGTTGCCCCAGGTCGGTGCCAGTGCCTGCTGGGGCGACGGGCCGAGACCGCCGGTCCAGATCTGCTGATAGGCCGTCAGCGCGTCGGTGAACGCCTTCGAGTTGACCACCCACTTCTGGCTCTGCTTGTCGAACAGCGTGCCCGAAGGCATGCCGTACAACAACATCTCGAAGCCCTGCATCGAGGCCGCCTCGCCGACCCCGGTGCCGGCGTAGACGTTCAGCGGGATGACCCCGGGGACCTTCTGCTTGATCGCCTGAGCCGCGGTGATGATGTCGTTCCAGTTCTTGGGTTGCCAGTCGGTGGGCAGGCCGGCCTTTTCGAAGATCTTCTTGTTGAACCACAGGGCACGGACGTCGGTGCCGTCCGGGATGCCGTAGGTCTTGCCGTCCAGGGCCTGTGCGGCCGTCTTCGCGGTCGCCTTGAACTGGCTCCAGTCCGGCCAGCTGCTGATCTTGTCGTCCAGCGGGCTCAGATAGCCGGCCGCGATGTCGGAGTTGATCAGGAAGGTGTCCTCGTAGCACATGTCCGGCGCGGTCCGCGGCGATCGCATGGAGAGCTGGAGCTTGGTGTAGTAGTCGTTCTCCGAGGCCACGATCGGCTGCAGTTTGACCGTCGCCCCGGGATGCGCCTGCGAGAATTTGGCTGCCATCTCGCTGAGGAAGTTCGCCTGGATCTTGGAGTTGCCGAACTGCTGGTAGGTGACCTTGACCTCGCCGGTGATCCCGCCGCTGCTGGCCGCGGTGCCGGGGCTGGTGCCGCCCTGGCTACCGCCGCAGGCGGCGAGGGTGGCGGTGGCGCCGAGGCCGGCGGCGGTGAGAAGGAACTCGCGTCTGCGCACGTCTCTCCTTGTGGGACGGACCGGGCGGGCCCGGCGTGGAGGGTTGACACGACCCGCCAACTAATGGCGAAGATTACCTAACTTCGATTGAGTTATTCCGGAATCACCGTACGATACGGTGCTGTCCTCGTCAACGGCCCACGCTGCGTCGAGGAAGGGAGCTCCTCCGTGGCTCGCGGTTCCAACCTCAGCCGGCTGGGCGACTTCAACCAGGTCGTGGTGCTGGACGCCATCCGGCGGGCGCCGGGCGGGATCAGCCGGGTCGAGCTGGTCGACGAGATCGGGTTGACGGCCCAGACGGTGAGCAACATCGTGCGTCGGCTGATCGACGACGAGCTCATCGGGGAGTCCGGCCGAGTGAAACCGACGACCCGCGGTAAGCCGCGCACGCTGCTGCGGGTCAGGCCGGACGCCCGCTTCGCGGTCGGGGTTCACGTGGACCCGGCGACGCTGACGTACGTCTTGATCGATCTGGACGGCACCGTCCGCGGATACGCCCGGCGGCACACGCAGGATGTGGGCCGTCCCGATCAGGTGGTGGCGACGATCGCCCACGAGGTCGACCGGTTGATCGACAGCGCCGCGATCGATCGATCGGCCGTGCTCGGACTCGGTGTCGCCGCGCCCGGGCCGATCGACATCGACGAGGGAGTGTTGATCAATCCGCCGCAGCTCGCCGGCTGGGGGCGAGTCCGACTGCGTGCCGATCTGCATCGTGCCACTGGGCTGCATGTCCTGCTGGACAAGGATGTGACGGCCGCGGCGACCGGGGAGCGGTGGGCCCAAGGTGGCTCGCGACACCACTTCGTCTTCTGCTATCTCGGGTCCGGGGTCGGCGCCGGGATCGTGATGGACGATGTCGTGCTGCGCGGCGCGACCAACAACATCGGCGAGATCGGCAACATCATCGTGGACCGGACGGACGCCGGGATCGGGATCGGTCCGCCGGGCAGTCTCGCGTCGACCTGTATGCCGCAGAGTCTTGTCGTCCGGGCCCAGCGCCGCGGACTGCTGGCCCAGGAGGTGTCGCCGATGGACTTCGTGGCCCTGGACGATGCGTTCACGTCGCTGTGCGAGCGGGCGTACGCGGGCGAGGCGGCCTGCCTGGAACTGCTGGACGAGGCATCGGCCGGCCTGGCGGCCGGCGCTGGCGGTGCTGGTCAATGCCCTCGACATCGACCGGGTCGTGCTGGGCGGACCGATCTGGTCGCGGATCAGCAGCCATGTCCTCGCGAGGTTGCCCGCGCTGCTGGCAGCGCATCTGGTGGGCGACCGCGGCTCGCTGGCCGTCGAGGGTTCGGCGGTCGGCGAACACGTGGCCGCGCAGGGCGCGGCCGCCCTCGTCCTTGATCACTTTCTGTCGCCGCGGCACTCCGATCTCGTTGTGGAGTGACTGCTCTCGTCAAATCAATTCGATTGAGTTAATCTCGGTCCGGCTGTCCGACCCATCTCGACCGAGAGGCCTGTGAGAACCCATGCACGATGATCGGCTGCTGCTCGAAGGCCGGCTGAATCGCTTCGTCCATGATCATCTGGATCGTGCCGTGCACCGGGCGAGTATGTCGCTGACGCTCGAGGCCTGGCCGGCGCCGGGCGAACCGGTGCCGTTCGCCGATGCGATCCGGCAGCCGTTCGAGCCGATCACCGCCGGCACGGCATGGGGCAAACCGTGGAGCACGCTCTGGATCCACGTGACCGGTGAGATCCCCGCCGACTGGGTCGGCCCGAGCGGCTCGGCGCTGCCGGGCACCGAGGTCGAGGTGCTCGTCGACCTCGGTTTCGCCGGCGGCCCGGGCTTCCAGGCCGAGGCACTCGCCTGGCGGCCCGACGGGACGACGATCAAGGCCGTGTCGCCCTTCAACAACCACCTGCCGGTGACCGTGGGCGAACCGATCGACTTCTATCTGGAGGCGGCGGCGAACCCCGACGTCGGCAACACCGGGTTCCGGCCGACGCCGAACGGGGACCTGGCGACCGCGGTGGACGTACCGCTGTACGTGATCGAGCGGATCGATCTCGTGCTGCGCGATGTCGAGGCATGGGAGCTGAACGCGGACATCTGGACACTGTCCGGGTTGTTGCACGAGCTGCCGATCGACCTCGGGCCGGCGAGCCGAGATCCTCCTCGCGCTGCAGCGCGCGATCGACGTCGCCGACCCCGACGACTTTCCGGGGACGGTCGAGGCCGCACGGGCCGAGCTCGCCGACGTCCTGTCCCGGCCCGCGTACGCGAGCGCGCACAAGACGGTCGCGGTCGGCCACGCCCACATCGACAGCGCCTGGTTGTGGCCGGTTCGGGAGACCATCCGCAAGTGCGCGCGGACCTTCTCCAACGTGGTCGAGCTGGCCGACGCCGACCCCGACTTCCGGTTCGCGTGCTCGTCGGCCCAGCAGTACGCGTGGATGAAGGAGTTCTATCCGGAGCTGTTCGCCCGGATCACCGAGAAGGTGGCGAACGGCCAGTTCATCCCGGTCGGCGGGATGTGGGTCGAGTCCGACACCAACATGCCCGGCGGGGAGGCGATGGCTCGCCAGTTCGTGGCCGGGAAGTGCTTCTTCCTCGAGAACTTCGGGGTGGACACCGACGTGGTCTGGTTGCCGGACTCGTTCGGCTACTCCGCGGCGCTGCCGCAGATCATCGCAGCCTCCGGGTCGCGCTGGTTCCTCACCCAGAAGATCTCCTGGAACCAGATCAACAGCGATGCCGCACCACAGCTTCTGGTGGGAGGGCATCGACGGCAGCCGGGTGTTCACCCACTTCCCGCCGTCGGACACCTACAACGCCACGCTGTCGGGCGCGGAGCTGGCGCTCGGCGAGCGGCAGTATCGGGAGAAGGGCCGGGGCAACACCTCGCTGATGCTGTTCGGCTATGGCGACGGCGGTGGTGGTCCCAACCGGGAGATGATGGCCGCCGCCCACCGGCTGGGATCGCTGGAGGGCTCGCCCGACCGTCCGGGTCGACTCGCCGGCCGCGTTCTTCGCCGAGGCGGAGGACGAGTATCCGGACGCCCCGGTCTGGCGCGGCGAGATGTATCTCGAGCTGCACCGGGGGACGTACACCACGCAGGCCAGGACGAAGCAGGGCAACCGGCGCAGCGAGCACCTGCTGCGCGAGGCGGAGCTGTGGGCGACGACCGCAGCGCTCCGGACGGGCGCGGAGTATCCGGCCGCCGAGCTGAAGCAGCTCTGGGAGCTGGTGCTGCTGCAGCAGTTCCACGACATCCTGCCCGGCAGCTCGATCGCCTGGGTGCACCGCGACGCCGAACGCAACTACGCGGCGATCGCCGAGCGCGCCGAGAGGCTGATCGCCGACGCGCTGGCGGCCTGCTGGTCGGGGACGGGGACCGGGCGATCGCGCTGAACGCGGCGCCGTACGCGCGGGACGGCGTGCCGGCGCTGGGTGCCGGCCCGGTGAGCACCGACGCTGCCGAGGTGGTCGGCGAGTGAGGACGACGGGTTCGTCCTCGACAACGGACTGCTCCGCGTGGTGATCTCACCCGACGGGCAGATCACCTCACTGGTCGACGCGGCGAGCGGACGCGAGGCGATCGCGCCGGGGGATGTCGGCAACCGGCTCCAGCTGCATCGCGACATACCGAACCAGTGGGACGCCTGGGACGTCGACGAGCACTACCGGCGGACGGTCCGCGAGCTGGACGAGGTCGACGAGATCCGGCTGGAGAGCAAGCCGGAGGAGGCGGCCGTCGTATTGGTTCGGACGTTCGGCGCATCGCGGATCGAGCAGCGGCTCGCGCTGGCGGCGGGTTCGCCCTCGCTGGAGATCACCAGCACCGTCGACTGGCACGAGAAGCAGAAGCTGCTCAAGCTGGGCTTCGGGTTCGACGTCCACGCGGAGCGATCGGCCGCCGAGACCCAGTTCGGCCACGTCTTCCGGCCGACCCATATGAACACCTCGTGGGAGTTCGCCCGGTTCGAGATCTGCGCGCAGCGGTTCATCCACGTCGAGGAGCCGGGGTACGGGGTCGCGGTCGCCAACGACTCGACGTACGGCCACGACGTGACCCGCCGGACCCGGCCGGACGGCGGCACGACGACGACGGTCCGGCAGTCGCTGCTGCGGGCGCCGCTCTATCCGGATCCGCAGGCCGACCAGGGTCTGCACGTGCTCCGGACGACGGTACGTCCCACGCCGACCATCGCCGGCGCGATCGAGGAGGGCTATCGCACGAACCTGCCGCTGCGGCTGGTCCGTGGAGAGCGCGGAGTTTCGCCGATCGTCACGGTGTCGCATCCGGGGGTCGTGGTCGAGGCCGTCAAGCTTGCCGAGGACGGTAGCGGCGACCTGGTCGTCCGGTTGTACGAGGCCTGGGGCGGTCGGGCGACCGCGACCGTTCGGGCGGACGCGGACGTGGCGTCGGTTCGGGCCACCGATCTGTTGGAGCGGCCGGTCGAGGACGGGCCTGCCGCCGACGGCCCGTCCATCGAGCTGACCCTGCGACCGTTCCAGCTGGTCACCCTGCGTTTCGCTCGCTGAGGAGTGCGCGCCAGAGCCTCGTCGAGGGGCACCTGGGGCACGAAGTTATCCACAGGTCGGAGGCAACTTCGAGCGTTGTCCACAGATTTCACGGACGGCGGCACGAGCGGTGCTCTCTTCCGGAGTGTGTCAGTGATAACGACACACGAGGAGGAGACATGGAAGCGTTCGTCCAGATGACGGGGTACGTCGGGGGTGACGTCAACCTGCGGGAGTCCGCGACGACCCTGATCGCGGACTTCCGGCTGGCATCGACGCCGCGGGTGCAGCGTGGCGGGGAGTGGGTCGACGGCCCGACCACCTGGATCACGGTCAAGGCGTTCAGGCAGCTCGCGCGGAATCTCGGCAACAGCGTCCGGCGCGGCGACCCGGTGATCGTGATCGGCCGGCTGCGGACGGCGACCTGGGAGCGGGACGGGCAGACGTATGAGCGGCTGGAGCTCGACGCGGTCACCGTCGGTCCGGATCTGCGACGTGGGTCGACGATGTTCCACAAGAACCCGAAGCCCGTGCGGCCGGACGAGGAGACCGGCGAGGTCGTCGACCCGGAGACCGGCGAGGTGCGGGAGTCGGGCGAGGTGCCGGAGACCGCGGACGCCGAGCTGCACGAGGAGCTGGAGCAGCTGGCGGCGTCCAGGGCCTGACCGGGCGGGCCGGAGCTGGCGGTTTGGCGGGCCCTGACGGGTGGGCGGGGGCCGAGGCCGACGGCAGGGTCGGGGGACCAGGGCAGGTGTGGCTCGCCACGTGTGGGGGTCGGCAGCGTGAATCGTTTAGGCGGTCCTTCGGACAGGTCGCTAAGTTTGTTCTTCGGGCCCGCGTGCTACGTCCGTCACGGACGGAGGCGCAGGTCCTCGTGCCCGGCCCGCGGGCATGCACCCGAGACAGACTCGCGAGAAGGTCCCGCCACACAAATGCCTGAGTTCATCTACACGATGCACAACGTCCGCAAGGCGTTGGGCGACAAGGTCGTACTGGAAAACGTCACGCTGTCGTTCTACCCGGGCGCCAAGATCGGTGTCGTCGGGCCGAACGGCACCGGCAAGTCGACGCTGCTGAAGATCATGGCGGGCCTGGAGAAGCCGAACAACGGCGACGCCGCGCTGTCCAAGGACTCGACGGTGGGCATCCTGCTGCAGGAGCCGCCGCTGACCCCGGGCAAGACCGTGCTCGAGAACATCGAGGAGGCAGTCGCCGACACCAAGGCCAAGCTCGCTCGGTTCAACGAGATCTCGGAGGAGCTGGCCGATCCGGACGCCGACTACGACACCCTGCTGACCGAGATGGGCGACCTGCAGACCGACCTGGACCATCGCGAGGCTTGGGATCTGGACAGCCAGCTCGACCAGGCGATGGACGCGTTGCGCTGCCCGCCGCCGGACGCGGACGTCGACATCCTGTCCGGCGGCGAGCGGCGCCGGGTGGCGCTGTGCAAGCTGCTGCTGGCCCAGCCGGACCTGCTGCTGCTGGACGAGCCGACCAACCACCTCGACGCCGAGTCCGTCAACTGGCTGGAAGGCCACCTGAAGAGCTATCCCGGCGCCGTGCTGGCCGTCACCCACGACCGGTACTTCCTCGACAATGTCGCCGAGTGGATTTTGGAGCTGGACCGAGGACGGACCCACCCGTACGAGGGCAACTACTCGACCTACCTGGACAGCAAGAAGGCGCGGCTCCAGGTTGAGGGCAAGCGCGACGCCAAACGGGCCAAGATCCTCGAACGTGAGCTGGAGTGGGCCCGGTCCAATCCGAAGGCGCGGCAGGCCAAGAACAAGGCCAGGCTGACCCGATACGAGGAGATGGCGACGGAGGCCGAGCGCAACCGCAAGCTGGACTTCGAGGAGATCAACATCCCGCCGGGTCCGCGGCTCGGCAGCAACGTGCTCGACGTGTCGAAGCTGGTCAAGGGCTTCGGCGACCGGACGCTGTTCGACGGGCTGAGCTTCGATCTGCCGCGGGCCGGCATCGTCGGAGTGGTCGGTCCGAACGGGGTCGGCAAGTCGACCCTGTTCAAGATGATCATCGGCGAGGAGCAGCCGGACAAGGGCTCGCTGACGCTGGGCGACACGGTGAAGGTCTCCTACGTCGACCAGAGTCGCTCCGGGCTGGATCCGAAGAAGAACGTCTGGGAGCTGGTGTCGGACGGACTCGACTTCATCAAGGTGGCGAACTTCGAGATGCCGTCCCGGGCGTACGTCGCGTCCTTCGGCTTCAAGGGACCGGACCAGCAGAAGCCGGCCGGCGTACTGTCCGGCGGTGAGCGGAACCGGCTGAACCTGGCGCTGACGCTGAAGATGGGCGGCAACCTGCTGCTGCTCGACGAGCCCACCAACGACCTCGACGTGGAAACCCTGCAGTCACTGGAGGACGCGCTGCTGGACTTCCCCGGCTGCGCCGTGGTGATCTCCCACGATCGGTGGTTCCTGGACCGGGTCGCGACCCACATCCTGGCCTGGGAGGGCGACGACGAGGACCAGGCCAAGTGGTTCTGGTACGAGGGGAACTTCGCCGACTACGAGGCACACAAGATCGCCCGGCTGGGCGTCGAGGCGGCCCGACCGCACCGCGCCACCCACCGCCGGCTGACCCGCTAGCTAGTCAATGTGCACCTGGTGGTGCGCCCGTTCCGGGCTGAAAATGGTGGTGCGGCCGCCCGGTAACGCCGTGCTCCTATGGTCCCTTGAGGCCGTCCACTAGTCGGGCGGGAGCTGCGTGTTGGGCCCTTCATTGTTGCCCCGTTCGTGGGAGCACGAGGACTAGATTCGCTGGTTTGCCCGGCAGCTCCCCGGGCGGTCGCTGTTCGAGACGGGTCCGTCCTGGGGGCGGCGACAGGGAGGTGGGTGAGCAGGGATGTTCGTCGAATCAGCAGATGACGAGCAGATCATCGAACGAGTCGCAGCATTGGATATCGGGAAAGCCGAGGTCGTGTGCTGTGTCCGACTACCCAAGCCCGATGGCGGGATGAGCCGGGTGCAGGAGGTGTCGACGCACTCCACAATGGTGCCGTCGCTGTGTGAGCTGGCGAACCGGCTGGTCGAACTCGGTGTCACCAGAGTGGTGATGGAGGCCACCAGTGACTACTGGCGGCCACCGTTCTACCTGTTCGAAGCGCACGGGCTGGACCCGTGGCTGGTCAACGCCAAAGACGTCAAGCACCTGCCCGGCCGGCCGAAGACAGACAAGCTTGACGCGATCTGGTTGTGCAAGGTCGCCGAGCGGCAGATGCTGCGGCCCAGCTTCGTGCCATCGATCGATATCCGCCGGTTGCGGGACCTGACCCGCTACCGCGCCGACCTGGTCGGAGTCCGCACGGCGGAGAAGAACCGGGTCGAGAAACTGCTCGAGGACGCCTGCCTCAAACTGTCGGTCGTCGCTTCCGACATCTTCGGTGTCTCCGGCCGAGCCATGCTGACCGCGCTGGTCGGCGGCGAACGTGACCCCAAGGTGCTCGCCGCGATGGCTCGGTCCCGGATGCGGATCAAGATCCCTCGCTTGGAGGAGGCGTTCGCTGGACTGTCGTTGGGGACCTTCGATGCTCATCACCGGTTCCTGCTGTCACGGATGCTGGCCCGGATCGATGCGGTGAACGCCGACATTGCCGCGCTCGACAGCGAGATCGGTGAGCATCTGGCCCCTTTCGCTGACGCGGTCGACCGGCTCGATGAGATCCCCGGGATCGGCCCGACCGCGGCCGCCGTCATCATCGCCGAGATCGGGGTCGACATGAGCCGATTCCCGACCGCCGCCCACCTCGCCTCGTGGGCGAAGTTCGCGCCCGGGGTCAACTCCTCAGCCGGCAAGACCAAAGGCAACGGCTCCACCGGCCACGGTGATCACTACCTCGCGCGGGTGCTGGGCGAAGCCGCCGTGATCGCCAGCCGCACCGACACCTTCCTCGGTGCCCGATATCGACGCATCGCCCGCCGACGTGGGAAGAAGAAGGCCATCGTCGCGGTCGGCCGATCCATCCTGGTGATCATCTGGCACCTACTCTCCGACCCCGACACCCGATACTGCGACCTCGGAGCAGATCACTACGACCGACACGTGAACACCACGGCGAAGCGACACAACCACATCCGCCAACTCGAAGCCCTCGGCTACAAAGTCACCCTCGAACCCGCAGCCTGACCGCCCCCCACCAGCCACAGCAGGTGCCTGGCTGGCAGGATTGGAGGCATGAGCCAGCCGTCCGACGTACCGCCCGAGGATCTTCCGGATCCGGACCACAGCACGCCGGCCGGGGTGAGCGATGCGACGGTTGGCGCGCTGGGCAAGCTGTCGGAGGCGCTGGAGACCTGTGAGCGGGCACGTGGACATCTTTATTCGTTCCACCAGCTCACCGGCTCGGCGGACGTCAAGCTGGGTGATGCGGTGGCGGCGCTGCGCGACGCCGGACACGACGAGATCGCTGACCACATCCAGACCGAGCTGGTCGGTCGGAACGTGCTGGCCGGGAGGTGGACGTTCCAGATCGTCGAGGAGTACGACGACACCTACTGGACCCTGTTCCGCAACCTCGAGCGGGCCGCTCGGGACGAGCTGGCGGGCGGTGTCCGCCATCTCTACGAGGCTCGGCTCAAGGAGTCCGAGCGGAGCGTCGGTCGGCCCGGCCACGAGGCCGCCCCGGGCGCGGAACCGGCCTGACCGGACGCCCCGGTCCCCCGACGTCCTGACCCGATCGCACGTGCGTTGCTCGCTGCAGCCCGGTGATTGTCTATCGTTCCACCGGTCTGTGCTGGCATGACGCTACTCAAGGGCAAGACCGCGATCGTGTACGGCGGTGCCGGCTCGATCGGATCCGCGGTCGCCGGCGGCTTTGCCGCCGAGGGAGCAAGGGTGTTCCTGGCGGGCAGGACACGGGCGCCACTGGAAGCGGTAGCGGCCGAGATCGCCGACAGCGGTGGCCGAGCCGAGGTTGCAGTCGTCGACGCGTTGGATTCGCAGGCCGTGGATGCGCACGTCGCCGCAGTGGTCGCGGAGACCGGCCGGCTGGACATCTCGTTCACGGCGATCTCCGACAACGACGTCCAGGGCACCCCGATGGCTGAGATGGACGTCGAGGATTACCTCGCACCGGTGGTGACCAACGTCCGCTCCAAGTTCAACACCGCGCGGGCCGCCGCCTCGCAGATGAAGCGACAGCGCAGCGGCGTCATTCTCTACTTCGGCGGCGCCCCGAACCGGGCTCCGTTCACCGATTACTACATCGGCGGCGTGCTCACCGCCTTCGAGGCGGTCGAGGCGATGCGGCGCCAACTGGCCAGCGAGCTCGGCCGGTTCGGCATCCGGGTGGTCACCCTGCGGACCGGCGGTATTCCCGAGTCGCTGCCCGAGGATATGGCCGGCCGGGAGGCGATCGTGAACGCGGTGGCGGCCAACTCCCTGCTGGGCCGGGCTGCGACCAGGGCCGATGTCGCCGCGGTCGCCGCCTTCGTGGCCTCGGACCGGGCTGTGACGATGACGGCGGCTACCGTGAACCTCAGCTGCGGCGCGATCGTCGACTGACGGCCGGCAGGCGCTTCCCCCGTCCCCCGTCTCCGAAAGTGTCGAGTTGCGACAACGACACGCCGACGACGGATGCCCCAACTGGACAGTTGCTGGAAGCCGAGGGGCGGGCCGGGGCCGGCAGCCAGGATGGGAGCGACCGGTGGGCCGTCACAGCAGATGGGCGAGCGCGGCGACGCCCTCGATCTCGAGCAGGGCATCGGGCCGGGCCAGCCCGCGGACGACGGCCACGGTGACCGCACAGACGATCCCGGCGAACACGGTCATCGCCGCCTGGTAGGCCGCCAGCAGGTCGCCGCCCTCGACCAGCAGGATGGTCAGCTTGACGATGTCGCGCGGCGAACCGCCGGCGGCCTCGACGACGGCGAGCACGTTCCGAGCGGCCTGTTCGGACTGTGCCGCCAGGTCGCCGACGATTGCGCCGGCGGAGTCGGTGCCGTTCTGGCCGCCGATATACAACGTCCGGCCGCCCTCGACGAGGACGCCCTGGGCGAAGGCGGGGTTGCTGTGCAGGCTGTCTGGGTTGATGTGGGTGATCGCCATGTCACGAGCCTGCCGCACGCCTCGGACAGGGCTGCCTCCGGCAGGCCCAGGGACGGGCTCAGCCGGACCGACTCGCGAGCAGTTCGGCCAGGGTGATCGCGGATCGATCGGCCAGCTCGGCCAACTGGGTCCGGCAGGAGAATCCGTCGGCCAGCACGATGGCGTCCGGATGAGCACGTACGGCGGGCAGCAGATCGTGTTCCGCCACCTTCACCGACACCTCGTAGTGTCCCCGCTCGACCCCGAAGTTGCCGGCCAGGCCACAGCAGCCGCCGACCGTGGTCACCGTGGCGCCGGTCCGGGCCAGGAGCGCGGCATCGGTTCGCCAGCCCAGGATCGAGGCGTGGTGGCAGTGCGGCTGGACGACCAGCTCGACGCCGGTCAGGTCCGGCGGTGACCAGTCCGGGGTCCGGGTCAGCAGCTCGGCGAGTGTCACCACGGAGTCACGGACCACGGGCACGCGCGCGTCGTCCGGCAGCAGCTCGGCGGCGTCGCTCCGCCACACGGCCGTACAGGACGGCTCCAGGCCGACGATCGGCGTGCCGGCTTCGGCGATCGGATGCAGCACCTCCAACGCCCGGCGCAGCTGGCGGCGCGCTCCGTCGTGCTGGCCGGTGGTGATCCAGGTCAGTCCGCAGCAGGCGTTTCGCTCCACCAGTCGCGGCGCATAGCCCGCCGACTCGAGGACGGCGACGACGGCCTCGACGCCACCGCCGGTGAAGCAGTCGGAGAACGAGTCGACCCAGACCACGACGGGCGTGCCGGCGCGTGCGGTGCGCGGCAGCCGGGACCGCGCCGAACGAGCGGCGAAACGTGGCAGAGTCCTGCGTTGGTCGACGCCTGCGCTCCAGCGGATCAGCGTGCGCAGCCCCGGCGTCGCGGTCGCCGCGTTGATCAGGGGCGCCAGCACCCGGGCCCTGGTGATCAGCCGGCCCCAGCGCGGCAGCCAGCCCAGTGCATAGTGACTCCGCGGACGCAGCCGGCCGCGATACGTGCGGTCCAGCACCTCCGACTTGTACGTCGCCATGTCGATCCCGGTCGGACAGTCTCGCGCGCAGCCCTTGCAGGACAGGCACAGGTCGAGCGCATCGTGCACCTCCGGCGATCGCCAGCCGTCGATCAGCGACCCGTTCACCATCTCCTGGAGCACTCGAGCCCGACCGCGGGTGGAGTCCTTCTCCTCCCGGGTGGCCTGGTACGACGGGCACATCACACCCAGCCCGGAGGTCGTGTTCGCGAGGCACTTGCCGACCCCGGTGCAGCGGTGCACCTCGGCCGCGAAGTGATCGGCGCGACCGACCAGGGCGACGGCGCGGAGATCGGCGTCGAACGGTCGCGGGTCGACCAGCACGCCCGGATTCATCAGGTTCTGCGGGTCGAACACGGCCTTGACCTGGCCGAACAGTTGCAGCGCGGCGGGGGAGTACATCTTCGGCAGCAGGGCCGAACGGGCCCGGCCGTCGCCGTGCTCGCCCGACATCGAGCCGCCGTACCCCGCCACCAGCCCGGCCGCTGCCTCGATGAACTCGCGGTAGACCGTCGCACCGCCGGGAGAGGTGAGCGGGTAGTCGATCCGGACGTGGACGCAGCCGTCGCCGAAGTGGCCGTAGGGGAGGCCGAGCAGACCGTGCTCGCTCATCAGCGCGTCGAAGTCACGCAGGTACGCCCCGAGCTTCACGGGCGGTACGGCGGCGTCCTCCCACCCCGCGTACGCCGGGGTCGGCAGGCTGACTCCGGCCAGGCCGGCGCCGTCCTCGCGGATCTTCCACAGTGCCGCGGCGTGCGCGGGGTCGGACACGACGTACCCCTCGAGGGCACCGGCGGCGGCCAGCAGCCGGTCGGCCCGCGTGCGGATCTCCGCGGGGTCGTCGCCGACCAGCTCGACGAACATCCAGCCGTCGCCGCGTGGCAGTGGCGGCACCGCGGCCGGCCCGAGCTTGCGCGCGACCACGTCGACGATCCGGCGGTCCAGGCCTTCGGCCGCGGTCGGGGAGAACTCGGTGATCACCGAGGCCGCGTCCCCGGCATCGGCCATGCTCGGGTAACCCAGCGCGATCATGATCTTGTACGGCGGATCGTCGACAAGCCGAACGGTCGCCTCGGTGATCACGGCCAGGGTGCCCTCGGTGCCGGCGAGGAAGCGGGCCACGTCGAAGCGGTGCTCCGGCAGCAGGTGCTCCAGGCTGTAGCCGGAGACCTGACGGCCGAAGCGGCCGAACTCGGTCCGGACGGTGCCGAGATCGGCGTCGACGACCCGGGCCAGCGCAGCCAACGTCGTCGAGGAGTCTCGCGTGGTGGTCGCGTCCAGACAGAGCTGCTCACCGGCGCCGGTGATCACGTCCAGTGCGACGACATTGTCGGCGCTCCGGCCGTAGCCGAGTGCTCGCGGGCCGCAGGCGTTGTTGCCGATCATCCCGCCGATCGTGCAGCGCGTGTGGGTGGAGGGGTCCGGGCCGAACCGCAGCCCGTGGGCCGCTCCTGCCTTGGTCAGTAGGGCCTGCACGACCCCCGGCTGAACGACCGCGGTCCGGGCTTCCGGGTCGAGCGAGACGATCCTGTTCAGATGGCGGGAGGTGTCGACGACCAGGCCGGGACCGACCGCGTTCCCCGCGCAGGACGTACCGGCGCCACGCGTGGTGATCGGCATGCCGACCGCGCGGGCCGCCGCCAGCACCTCGGCGAGCTCGTCGGTGGTCCGGGGCCGGGCGACCGCCTGTGGAACGACCCGGTAGAGGGATGCGTCGGTGGAATACAGCGCGCGGGCGAGCGCCGAGGTGTCCAGCACGTCGCGCAGACCCTGGCGGGCGAGCGCGGAGGACAGCTCCGAGGTCTGCTCGGGAAGCGCGATCGCCGTCACGGGAGAACTCTATGTTCGCCCGAGCCCGTCCTGCTCGGTCGACTCAGTCGCAAGATCGGCAGTCGTCCGCCACGAAACCTGTCGAGTTGAGACAGCCGCCATCGGCGTGTCGGTGCCCCAAGTCGACAGTTTCCGGAAAGGGAGAGCGGGGGAGGGGCGAGCGGGCGGCAGCTCAGACCTGGTCGGTGGTCTCGATCACGGCCCGGAAGGCCCGGCCGAGAGCCGCGTAGTCGTCGGCGTCGACAGCGTCCACGAAATACGACCGGACGGCCTCGACGTGACTCGGTGCGGCCGTTCGGAGGGTGTCCATCCCGGTCTCCGTGAGCGTGGCCCAGACGCCGCGCCGGTCGGTCGGGCAGCCCACCCGCTCGACGAGTTTCGCCTTCTCCATCCGCGACACGGTATGGGTCAGCCGCGAACGGGACTGATGGACCGCGGCGGCGAGCTCGGACATCCGGAGCTGGCGCTCGGGCGCCTCGGACAGGGTGACCAGGATCTCGTACTCCGGCAGATCCAGGTCGGATCGCCGCAGGTCGGCGTCCAGGGCCTGGGACAGTCGAGCGGACCCGAGCAGATAGGCGCGCCAGACCGTCTGCTGGTCGGCGGTCAGCCAGTGCGGCTCGGGGGCGTCGCTCATGCGGCGATTCTAGCAGGGAAAGTTGACTCTTCAACTGAGAGCAGCTATAGTCAGATTAGTTGAAATATCAACCACTCCTCCGAAAGGGCACTACAACATGAGCCAGGACGTACAGACCGGAATCGCCACCGGCACGTGGACCATCGACCTCTCGCACTCTGAGGCCGGATTCAGCGTGCGTCACCTGATGAGCAAGGTGCGCGGCGTCTTCACCGACTTCTCCGGCACGATCACCACCGCCGAGAACATCCTCGACTCGACCGTCGAGGTGACCATCAAGAGCGGTTCGATCACGACCAACAACGAGGGGCGCGATGCGCACCTGCGTTCCGCCGACTTCTTCGACCCGACCAAGGGCGGCGAGCTCCGCTTCGTCAGCACCTCGATCCGCGAGGCCGGCGACGGTCACGTCATCACCGGTGACCTGACCATCAACGGGATCACCAAGTCCGTCGATCTGGCCGCGGAGTTCCTCGGCATCGAGGCCGATCCGTGGGGCCAGACCAAGCTGGGGGCCGAGGCGACCACCTCGATCAACCGGCAGGACTTCGGCGTCAAGTGGAACCAGGCGCTCGAGGGCGGCAAGTTCCTCGTCGGCGACAAGGTGGACATCACCCTCGCCATCCAGGCCACCAAGGCCTGAGGCGCCTGATTCGAGCTGCGGGCGGCCGGCCTGGGGGAGACCGGTCGCCCGCACCACCTCCCGACTTGTCAGCGATACAGCACGCTATTAGCGATCCCTCGCGCTGACAAGTCGGAGTTCCGCTGGGGTATCCTGGTTACTCACCAGTAACAAGGGGGCGGCGATGAAGCGCACCATCTTCGACGAGGACCACGAGGCCTTCCGCGACAGCTGTCGCACCTTCGTCGACCGGAACCTGCGTCCCAACCAGGAGAAGCACGCCGCCGAGCACGGTTTCGGCCGGCAGATGTGGCTCGAGCTGGGCAAGCAGGGCTTCCTGGGCCTGAACATCCCCGAGCAGTACGGCGGTTCCAGCGTCGGCGATCCGCGGTTCAGCATGATCCTGGCGGAAGAACTGTCCAAGCTCTCCTTCGCCTACTCCTCCTGCGTCGGCATCCACGCCGACTGCGTGGCACCGTACCTGGTTGATCTCTGCACCGAAGAGCAGAAGCAGCGCTGGCTGCCGAAGTTCTGCAGCGGCGAGTTGGTCACCGCGATCGCGATGACCGAGCCGTCCGGCGGTTCCGACCTCGCCGCGCTGAAGACCCATGCGGTCCGCGACGGCGACGAGTGGGTGCTCAACGGTTCCAAGACCTTCATCACCAACGGCTACTCCTGCGATCTCGTCCTGGTCGCCGCCCGAACCAACCCCGAGAAGGGGGCCAAGGGCATCACCCTGTTCGCCGTCGAGGCTGGCATGCCCGGGTTCGAGCGCGGCCGCCGGCTCGACAAGGTCGGTCAGCCCGAGGCGGACACCTCCGAGCTGTTCTTCGCCGACGTCCGGCTGAGCGACGACCAGGTCGTCGGGCAGCCCGATCTCGGCTTCGTCTACATGATGCAGCGACTGGTCGGCGAGCGGATCGGATCCGCGGTCAACAACCTGTCCCACGCCCGGCAGATCCTCGACGAGACGATCGAGTACGTGAAGGAGCGCAAGGCGTTCGGCCAGAGCATCGGCTCCTTCCAGGCCAACAAGCACAAGCTCGCCGAGCTGGTCACGACCGTCGAGGTCACCCAGGCGTTCGTCGACACCGCGGTCCTGGAGCAGGTCGCGGGCACCCTGTCCGCGGTCGATGCGGCCAAGGCGAAGTGGTTCTCCGCCCAGGTCCAGAACGACGTACTCGACGCCTGCGTCCAGCTGTGGGGTGGGTACGGCTACATGAACGAGTACCGGGTCGCCCGGGCCTGGCAGGATGCCCGGGTCAGCAAGATCTGGGCCGGCTCGAACGAGATCATGAAGGAACTCATCGGCCGCGACCTCGGCCTGTAGGCAGTTCTCTGTAGCCATGTTGGGAGAAGCGTCACATGAGTGAAGCCGTCATCGTCTCGACCGCCCGGACCCCGATCGGCCGAGCGGGCAAGGGCTCGCTGGTCGACGTCCGTCCCGACGACCTGGCCGCCGGGGTGATCGACGCGGCGCTGGCCAAGCTGCCGGGCTTCGATCCGGCGACGCTGGACGATGTCTATCTCGGCTGCGCCGAGCCGCGCGACGAGCACGGCGGCAACATGGCCCGCCGGGTGGCCGTCCAGCTCGGTCTGGACGGTGTGCCGGCGGCGACGATCAACCGGTTCTGCGCGTCCAGCGTGCAGACCGCGCGGATGGCGTTCCACGCGATCAGGGCCGGTGAGGGCGATGCGTACGTCTCCGCGGGTGTCGAGTGCGTCTCGCGCTATCGCGGGTTCGGGTCCGCGGGCGTCGACCCGGTCGAGACCCACAACCCGGTGTTCGCCGCCGCCGAGGCCCGGACGATCGCTACCGCGAAGAGCAACGAGACCTGGCACGATCCGCGCGCGGACGGCGAGCTGCCGGACGTCTACATCGCGATGGGACAGACCGCCGAGAATGTGGCGACCGCGTGGGGGATCTCGCGGCGCGAACAGGACGAGTTCGGCGTCCGGTCCCAGAACAACGCCGAGGCTGCCATCGCCGCCGGCGTCTTCGCGCGTGAGATCGCTCCCGTCACGCTGCCGGACGGCCGGGTGGTGAGCGCCGACGACGGCCCGCGCAAGGGTGTGACCCTGGAGGCCGTGTCTGCGTTGAAGCCGGTGTTCCGGGCCGAGGGTACGGTCACCGCGGGCAACTGCTGCCCGCTGAACGACGGCGCCGCCGCGGTGGTGATCATGAGCGACACGAGGGCCGCCGAGCTCGGGCTCACCCCACTGGCCCGGATCGTGGCCACCGGGGTCAGCGGGCTCAGCCCGGAGATCATGGGTCTCGGTCCGGTCGAGGCCAGTCGGCGGGCGCTGGCGAATGCGCGGATGGACATCTCCGACATCGATCTGGTGGAGATCAACGAGGCGTTCGCGGTCCAGGTGCTGGCCTCTGCGCAGGAGCTGAAGATCGATCTCGACCGATTGAACGTGCACGGCGGCGCGATCGCGCTCGGCCACCCGTTCGGCTCGACCGGCGCCAGGATCATGACCACCCTGCTGAACGCGATGCAGACCCGGGACGCCCAGTTCGGGCTGGAGACGATGTGCGTCGGCGGCGGTCAGGGAATGGCGATCATCCTGGAGCGGCTGAGCTAGTTCCAGATGCTGCCGCAACCACTAGGCTGTGCCGCGACATCGACGCGTCACGGAGGCCCGAGCGAATGACCGACACCATGGCTGAGCGGCTGGCAACGAGGCCGGCTTCCGTCGGAGCGATGCTCCTCGACCGGGTCCGAGCCTCCGGTCCCGACGAGGCGTTCCGCTACCTGGACGGCAGCCGGTGGGTGTCGCTCACCTGGAGCCAGACCAAGGACAAGGTCTTCGAGATCGCCGCCGCCCTGCTGGCCCTCGGACTGCAGCGCGAGGAGCGGGTGGCGATCGCCAGCGGGACCCGGATCGAGTGGATCCTCGCCGACCTCGGCACCATGTGCGCCGGCGGCGCCACCACCACGGTCTATCCGACCACCCAGCACGAGGACGTCGCGTTCATCATCGGCGACTCCGACTCCCGAGCGGTGTTCGCCGAGGACGCGAGCCAGGTCGCCAAGCTGCTCGAGCACCTCGACGAGCTGCCCGAGCTGGTCCGGATCATCCAGATCGACGGCAAGGTGGACCACCCGAAGGTCGTCGACTGGAACGAGTTCCTGGCCGTCGGCCGGGAGCACCTGACGGCCAATCCGACCTGCGTCGAGGACGCGATCGCCGGGCTCGAGCCCGAGCATCTGGCCACCCTGATCTACACGTCGGGCACCACCGGACGACCCAAGGGCGTACGACTGGTGCAGGACTGCTGGACGTACGAGGGCGTGTCGATCGAGGAGTACGACATCCTCACCCCGGACGACCTGCAGTATCTCTGGCTGCCGCTGAGCCACGTTTTCGGCAAGGCCCTGATCGCGGTCCAGCTCCGGATCGGCTTCGCCACCGCCGTGGACGGGCAGATCGACAAGATCGTGGACAACCTGGCCGCAGTCAGCCCGACGTTCATGGCGGGCGCGCCGCGGATCTTCGAGAAGGTCCGGGCGCGGGTGATGATGACCGCCTCCGGTGGGGTGAAGGGCAAGATCTCGGACTGGGCGTTCGGGGTCGGCCGGAAGACCATGCCGATGCGGCTGCGCGGCGAGAAGCCGCGCGGGGTGCTGGGCGCCCAGCAGGCGCTGGCCGACAAGCTCGTCTTCAGCAAGATCAAGGACCGGATGGGCGGCCGGATCCGGTTCTTCGTGTCCGGCTCAGCTGCGCTGAGCCGCGAGGTCCAGGAGTGGTTCTATGCGGCCGGGCTGCTTGTGCTGGAGGGGTACGGGCTGACCGAGACGAGCGCTGCCACCTTCGTCAACAACCCGAGGGCGACCCGGTTCGGGACCGTCGGCCCGGCCGTGCCGGGCACCGAGGTGAAGATCGCTGACGACGGCGAGATCCTGGTCAAGGGACCCGGCGTGATGCGCGGGTATCACAACCTCGACGAGGCGACCCACGCGGCGTACACCGACGACGGATTCTTCTACACCGGGGACATCGGCGATCTGGACGAGGCAGGCTATCTCCGGATCACCGACCGGAAGAAAGACCTGATCAAGACCTCCGGCGGCAAGTACGTCGCGCCGCAGAAGGTGGAGGCCGCGGTCAAGACGGTCTGCCCGTACGTCAGCCAGGTGGTCGTGCACGGCGAGGGTCGGAAGTACGTCAGCGCGCTGTTCACGCTGGACCCGGATGCGATCGGGGAGTGGGCCGACGAGCACGGCAAGCCCGCGGATCCGGAGGCGCTGGCCAGCGATCCGGCAGTCCGGGAGATGCTGGAGGGGTACGTCGTCCAGGCGAACGCGCAGCTGGAGCGCTGGGAGACGATCAAGAAGTTCGAAATCCTCTCCCGCGAGCTGTCGGTCGACGAGGGCGAGGTCACCCCGAGCCTGAAGATCCGGCGCAAAATCGTCGAGCAGAAGTACGCCGACGTGCTGGACACGCTGTATTCGGACTGACTCCCCTCTTTAGTTGTCTCGCGCCCGGGTCTATCGAGCGGGCACGAGCCGATGCCGATACAAATGGTGCGTGAGCAGGTTCCATTACAGCTGTCCGATGCGCTGGGGCGACCTGGACGCGCAGGGGCACGTGAACAACGCCGTGGTGCTGGAGTATCTGCAGGAAGCCAGGGTCGAGTTCCTGCTGACCGGGCCGCCCGTGATGCACCAGCTGCTGGCGACCGGCGTGTTGGTGGCGAGCCACCAGGTGGAGTATCTGGCCCCGATCGGATTCGACGGGAGTCCGGTCGAGCTCGGAGCTGTGGGTCGAGTCGGTCGGCGGCAGCCGATTCGAGCTCGGCTACGACATCTCCCACGGGCACCGGCTGACCGGGCGGGCGCGGACGGTGGGCGTCGCGTACGACCTGACCCGGGCCAGCCTGCGCCGGCTGCTGCCCGAGGAGCGGGCCGAGTTCGCCGCCCGGCTGGAGCGAGGCGAACCCCTGCGGACCCTGCCCAGGGTGCCGCTCGGCCCCCATCCCCATCGGTTCCCGATCCGGGTTCGCTGGTCCGACCTGGACTCGTACGGGCACGTGAACAACGTGAAGTTCTACGACTACATCCAGGAAGCCCGGCTCGCGCTGATGGGTGAGGCGCTCGGCTTCCCCAGTGAGGGGGAGGTCTGGGTCATCGCCCGGCAGGACCTGGAGTACGCCCGCCCGCTCGACTTCCGGCTCGAGCCGTACGAGGTCCGCACCGGAGTGGTGAGCATCGGCACCCGCTCGATCACCCTGAGCATCCAGCTGGCCGACCCCGGCACCGATACCGTCTATGCGACGGCCCGGACCGTCCTGGTCGAGCCCGACGCCCGTGACCGACGACCAGCGTGAAGCACTGTCCGCATACGCGGCGAGCAACGTCGGGGAGGCCTGATGCAGCGGTTCGAGGGGCGGGTTGCGCTGATCACCGGGGCCAGCCGGGGGATCGGCCTGGCGATCGCCCACCGGATCGTCGCCGAGGCCGGCAGTGTGGTGATCACCGGACGCAAGCAGGAGGCCCTCGATGCCGCGGTGGCCGAGCTGGGCGACGCCGCGACCGGCATAGCCGGCCGGGCCGACGATCCCGAGCACCGGGCCGAGGTCTTCGCGGTGCTCGCCGAGCAGCACGGCCGGCTCGACCACCTGGTCAACAACGCCGGCATCAACCCGGCCTACGGTCCGCTGCTCACCGCCGATCCCGCCGCGGCCCGCAAGATCATCGACGTCAACGTGCTGTCGGCACTGGACTGGATCCGGCAGGCCGCCGCCCTCGGTGGGCTGCGCTCGATCGTCGACATCGCTTCGGTGGCAGGGATTGCCGCGAGTCCGATGATCGGGCTCTACGGCATCTCCAAGGCGGCACTGATCAATCTCACCCAGCAGCTCGCTGCCGAGCTCGCGCCGGACGTCCGGGTCAACGCGGTCGCGCCGGCGGTGATCAGGACCGCCTTCGCTCGGGCGCTGTACGAGGGTCGGGAGGACGAGGCCACCGCGATCTATCCGCTGGGCCGGCTCGGCGAGCCGGACGACGTTGCGGGTCCGGTCTGCTTCCTGCTCAGCGACGACGCGGCCTGGATCACCGGGCAGACGGTGGTCATCGACGGCGGCGCAGGTCTCCGCTCGATCGGCTGAGGGTCGCGCCGGCCGCTCACCCGCCCAGTTCGGCGCGGCCCAGTTCGGCCCGGCCCAGTTCGGCCCGGCCCAGGCTGTTGAGGTGCACCTCGTCCGGACCGTCGGCCAGCCGCAGGGTCCGGATGCCCGCGTACAGCCCGGCGAGCGGTGTGTCGTCGGAGACTCCCGCACCGCCGAAGACCTGAATCGCCCGGTCCAGGAGCTGCTGCACGGCGCGCGGCACCGCGATCTTGATCGCCGCGATCTCCGTCGCCGCCTGCTTGTTGCCGACGGTGTCCATCAGCCAGGCGGTCTTCAGCACCAGCAGCCGCAGCGCTTCGAGCTGGATCCGGGACTCGGCCGCCCACTCCCGGATCACGCCCTGCTCGGCGAGGGTCCGGCCGAACACGACCCGCGCATTCGCCCGCTCCCTGACCAGCGCCAGCGCCCGCTCGCCGACCCCGATCGCCCGCATGCAGTGGTGGATCCGGCCCGGTCCGAGCCGGGCCTGGGCGATCGCGAATCCGTCGCCCTCGCCGGCGATCAGGTTCGTCGCCGGCACGCGGACGTCGGTAAAGGCCACCTCGGCATGCCCGCCGTGGTCGCGGTCGTCGTACCCGAAGACGCTCAGCGGCCGGACCACCTCGACCCCTGGCGTGTTCCGCGGCACCAGGATCATCGACTGCTGCCGGTGCCGCGGGGCGTCCGGGTCGGTCTTGCCCATCACGATGAAGATCGCCGCGTCCGGGTTCATCGCCCCGGTCGACCACCACTTGCGCCCGTCGATCGCGTAGTGATCGCCGTCCCGCCGGATCCGGGTCGTGATGTTCGTCGCGTCGGAGGAGGCGACCTCGGGCTCGGTCATGCAGAAGGCGGACCGGATCCGGGCGTCGAGCAGCGGCTCCAGCCATTCGGCCTGCTGCGCGGGGGTGCCGAAGTCGTTCAGGAGCTCCATATTGCCGGTGTCGGGTGCGCTGCAGTTGAAGGCGACCGGCGCCAGTCGCAGGCTCCACCCGGTGATCTCGGCGATCGGCGCGTACTGCAGGTTGGTCAGGCCGGCGCCCCGCTCGCCGGGCAGGAACAGGTTCCACAGACCCTCGCCGCGCGCGATCGAGCGCAGCTCGTCGACGATCGGCCGGAGTCGCCAGTCGTCGGGCGACTCGGCGAGCTGACGGTCCAGCTCGGGCTCGGCGGGAATCGCCCGGCCGTGGACGAACGCGCGGGCCCGGTCGCGCAGCTCGGCGGTGGCCGGGTCGGCTGCGAAGTCCATCAGCGCAGCTCCAATCCGTACGTGGCCAGCGGCGCCACCAGCGCGCCCAGCCGCTCGAAGCCGGCGCCGACGGTCTCGCCGGCCAGGTAGCGGTAGTGGATCCCTTCGCAGATCACCGCCAGTTTGTACGCGGCGAAGGCGCGATACCAGTCGAGGTCGCCGACGTCGGTCCGGGCGCGCTCGGCGTACGCCTGTACGAGGTCGTCGACCTCCGGATAGCCGGCAGTCGGGTCGACCGCGCTGGGCACCGCGGTCGCGAGACCCGGGGCCAGCCGGGGGAGCTCCCAGTACAGCGCGAAGATGCCGAGGTCGACCAGCGGGTCGCCGAGGGTGGCCATCTCCCAGTCGAGGATCGCCGAGATCCGCGGCTCGTCGCCGGTCCCGACCACCAAGACGTTGTCCAACCGGTAGTCGCCGTGCACGATCCCGGATCGCCGGCTGTGCGGTACGTCCGCGACGAGCCGGGAGCCGAGCTGGTCCAGGCCCGGCAGGTCGCGTGATCGCGACGCGTCCAGCTGGCGGTGCCAGGTCGCCAGCTGACGGTCGAGATAGCCCTCCGGCCGGCCGAAGTCGGCCAGCCCGACCGCGTCCGGGTCGAGGGCATGCAGCTCGGCCAGGTGCCGGATCAGCTGGAGGCTGAGCGAGCGGACGCCGGCGGTGCCGAAGGACGCGTTCTGCCGGGGACGGTTCAGCACGACGCCGGGCGCCCGCTCCATCAGCAGGAACGGCGTACCCGTGACCTCGCGAGCCACGGAGTCGTCGACGAGGTCGACGGCGACCGGGACGGGTACGTCGGTCGCCCCGAGCGCGGAGATCACCCGGTGCTCGCGGGCCATGTCGTGGGCGCTGGACAGCACGTGGCCGAGCGGCGGCCGGCGCAGCACGAGCGGGATCCGAGCGCCCTCGATCGCGTAGGTGAGATTCGAGCGGCCGCCCGTGATCAGCGTCGCGCTCAGCCTTCCTGTCCCGTCCCGCATCTCCTGCGGCCAGCTCGGGGTGGGCGGCGGGCAGCCAGCGTTGCAGGCCGGCCAGGTCGAGACCGGGGATTCCGGCGTCCGGGTCCGGGGTCTCCTCGATCCGATCCGGGCCGCCTCGCACGAGGCGCACCCTACGCCCGCGGCCGAGGTCAGCGGATGGGCACGACCACGCCGGCCGACCCTCCGCCCCGCCGGGTGGGCTCGGCGACCGCCTCGACCACGCCGTGCCGCTTGAACTCCAGCGCCGCGACCGCACCGATCTCGGCGGCGGTGCTGCCCGGCGCGCCTGCGGCGGTGAACGTGTAGCCGTACGGCTTCAGTGCCGCGCCGTATTCGTCGATGAAGGACTGTTCGGCCGTCACGGTCGCGGTGTTGCGCAGCGACGCCCGAGGGGCCGCCACCGCCTGCGGCAGCGTCATGCCGAGGTCGATCCGGTTCACCAGGGTCTGCAGCACCGTTGTGATGATGGTCGAACCGCCCGGCGAGCCGATCGCGAGGAACGGCTTCCCGTTCCTCAGCACGATGGTCGGGGAGATCGAGGAGCGCGGCCGCTTGCCCGGCTCGATCCGGTTCGGATCGCTCGCGGTCCAGACCGCGGTGAAGTCGGTCAGTTCGTTGTTCAGCAGGAAACCGCGGCCCGGCAACAGCATCCCTGAGCCGCCGGTCTGCTCGATGGTCAGCGTGTACGAGACGACGTTGCCCCAGCGGTCGGAGGTGACCAGGTGGGTGGTGGACGTGCCGCGGTCGTTCTGGCCGACCGTCTTCGCGGTCGAGCAGCCGGTCGCGTTCAGGTCGCCCGGCGCAGTGGGGGTGACGAGCGCGGTGTTCGCCGGGATCTTGCAGGCTCGCGAGTCGGCGAACTTCTGCGACAGCAGGGTCTTGGTCGGTACGTCGACGTAGGCCGGGTCGCCGACGTACGCGTTCCGGTCGGCGAACGCCAGCGCCGAGGCGTCCAGGTAGTCGTGCAGCGCCTGCGGCTTGGCTGAGCCGGGACAGCTTCTTGGTCTCCAGGATGTTCAGCGCCTCGCCGACCGTCGTGCCGCCGCTGGACGACGGCGCGATCGAGTAGACGTCCAGCCCGCGGTAGTCGATGTGGGTCGGCTTCTGGTTCAGCGCCCGGTACGTCGGCCAGGTCCGACAGCTTCATGAAGCCCTTCGGCACCGGCAGCGTGGTCGTCGCCGACTTCTTCGGGTTGCGGACGTTGTCGACGATCTCCCGCGCGATCGGACCGTGGTAGATGGCCTGCGCGCCTTTTCTGGCCATCAGCTCGTACGTCCGCGCGAGGTCCGGGTTGCGGAAGCACCGAGCCGACCGCCGGCGCGTCGCCGTTCGGCAGATAGAGCGCCGCCGTCGCCGGGAACGCCTCGAACCGGACCTTGTTCTCCTCGGTCTGCAGGTGGAACGTCGGGTCGACCACGAAGCCACGCTTGGCGATGTCGATGGCCGGCTGCAGGTTCTGCGGCCAGCGACCGGCGGCCCCAGCGGTCCAGCGCGCGCTGCCAGGTCGCCGGCGTGCCGGGCACGCCGACCGAGACACCGCTGGTGACCAGCTCCGGGGTGAAGTTGTACGGCTGGCCGGTAGCCGGGTCGATGAACGCGTCGTGCGGCATCGACTTCGGTGCGGTCTCGCGGCCGTCGATGGTCTGCACGGTGTGCGTCTTCGCGTCGTAGTAGACGAAGTAGCCGCCGCCGCCGACCCCGGCCGAGTACGGCTCGGTGACCCCCAGCGCGGCCGCGGTGGCGACCGCCGCGTCGACCGCGTTGCCGCCGTTGCGGAGCACCTTCAGCCCGGCCGCCGTCGCGTCGGCGTCGACGCTCGCGACCGCACCACCCCAGCCGGTCTGGACCGGGACCTTGGTGGTCGCCCGGACCGCCGGGCTGGAGGCGGAGGGGGCGGGCGATGGTCTCGCCTGCGCGGGGGCCAGCCCGGTGACCAGCAGGGCCAGCGCGCTGACGGTGACGAGCAGCGGACGTACGACATGACGCGGCATGTGCAGAATCTCCTCGAGCTGGGGGCCGGCCGGGATCGTTCTGGCTTCTACCCTCTTTCCTAGCCCTGAGACACAGTCACGTCAAAGCAAGGCACGTCAAAGCAAGGCACGTCAAAGCAAGGCACGTCAAAGCAAGGCAGGTCAAAGCACGATGTACTGGCTGCCGTCGGCCAGCTCGCGGGCGATGTCCAACTGGCCGGCGTGAGTCGCGGTCTCGACGAGCACGTGCACCACGACCGCCCGCACGGTCGAGAACGCGTCGGGCGGCGCCCACTCCGGCGCCGGGCCGCGTAGCGCATCGTCGAGTGAGAGGTTCGCGATGATCTCGTCGGAGTTCGCGATCGAGCGGCGGTAGGCCTCGATCACCTGCTCCGGGTCGGTGCCCGGCTCGACCAGCCAGTCGCCGTTCTCGCCCTCGGGCCAGAAGTCCAGCTCACCGCCGGCGACGACCACCTCGAACCAGAATCGCTCGTCCGACAGGGTCAGATGACGGACCAGACCGAGCGGCGTCCAGCCGGACGGCACCCGGCTGCGGACGAGGTCGTCCGGCGCCAGGCTGCCGATCTGGTCCAGCACGTGGTTGCGCGCGGCGGTCAGCGAACCGAGCAGCCGCGCCCGGTCGTCGCCGGTCATCGTCTCCGGGACCTGGTCACGGCATGAGTCCCGGCCCGCGCGCGGCGAGGGGATCGTCGTCCTCGTCGAGGCTGTTGACCATGAAGTACGCGGCCCGCTCCAGATAGGCCCAGAGCTCCCGGTCGTGCTCGGCTGAGAGCTGTAGCGAGTCGACGGCCTCGCGCATGTGCGCCAGCCAGTGGTCCCGCATCCGCGGCGTGACGGCGAACGGGGCGTGCCGCATCCGCAGCCGGGGGTGGCCGCGCTGCTCGCTGTACGTCGTCGGGCCACCCCAGTACTGCTCGAGGAACATCCGCAGTCGGACCTCGGCCGGTCCGAGATCGTCCTCGGGATAGAGCGCCCGAAGCTCCGGATCGGCCGCAACGCCTTCGTAGAAGCGCTTCACCAGGGCGACGAAGGTGTCGTGGCCGCCGACGGCGTCGTAGAAGGTGAGCTGGCCGGAAAGATCGGGTGTGCTGGACATCGCCACCATTGTCCCCGATCCGAGCGGCGGCCGATCGCACCCGGTCGGCAGCACGACGCGGCGCGCTTGGCAGGATGGACCGCGGACCTCGCCGCTCCCGGCGAGGGCGAACCGAGGAGAAGATCTGATGGCAGCAGTACGGACCGCTGAAGCCCACTGGGAAGGCTCGTTGCTGGAGGGCCAGGGCGAGGTCGAGCTGGTCTCATCCGGAGTGGGCAGCTTCGAGGTCACCTGGGCGGCGCGCTCGGAGGACAAGTCCGGCGGCAAGACCAGCCCAGAAGAGCTGATCGCGGCGGCCCACTCGACCTGTTTCTCGATGGCGCTGTCCCACGGCCTGGCCGGCGCCGGTACGCCGCCGGAGACGGTCGACACCAAGGCCGACGTGACGTTCCAGGCCGGCGTGGGTATCACCGGGATCAAGCTCACCGTGCATGCCAAGGTGCCGGGCCTGACCGCCGAGCAGTTCGAGGCCGCTGCGCAGGATGCCAAGAAGAACTGCCCGGTCAGCCAAGCGCTGACCGGCACCACCATCACCCTCGAGGCGACCCTCGACGAGTGACCTGGGCCCCCGCCGACTTGTTGTCAGGTGCTCAGCACCGAATGCGGTGCTGAGCAGCTGACAACTCAGGCGTCGGGCGAGCCGGGTGGGTCGGGCTCGACCATCCGGACAGCGATGTTCTGGACCGGCGGTTGCGGCCGGTCGGGGCCGCCCTTGCTGAAGTTGCCGAGCCGAAGCACCTCGCCGTTGCGCACGTACCACACGGTGCCGTCGTCGGCTCGGAGCTGGGTCACCCGCAGCCCGACGGCCTCGACGGTGCCGGCGGCCAGGTTCATGTCGACAAAGTCGCCGACTCCGAGCTGGTCCTCGATCAGCATGAAGATGCCGGACAGCAGGTCCTTGATGATGCTCTGGGTGCCGAAGGCGAGCGCGGCCGCGATCAGCGACGTTCCGGCGACCAGCGCGGTGACGTTGAACCCGAGCTCGGCCAGCACCATCACCGCCGCGACGATGACCACGGTGACCGTGATCAGGCTCTTCGCCAGGGACCCCAGTGCGCGGAGTCGTTGGTCGCGGCGATCGGCGGGCAGTCCCGACGCGTGCTCGAGAGCCTGGGCCGGGCGCCATTTGACCGGTTTCGCGATGGATCGGGAGACGGACCGGTCGATCACATGATTCGCGATCAGTCGGGTGATGATCGCGATCAGGAGGATCAGCGCGATCCGCACCGGCGGCCAGGCCGCCACCTCGGCCGGGGTGCTGGGTAGCCAGTCAGGCACGGACCGGCTCCCGCCGGTACGTCGGCCGACCGTTCCAGTACGTCGCGATGACCGGGTCCGGTAGCTCGCGGCCGTGCCACGGGTTGTTCCGGGAGAGGGAGGCCGACAGGTCGCGGTCGACGACGGCCCGCGCGGCGGGGTCGACCAGCACCAGGTTGGCCGGCTCGCCCGGCTGCAGCGGACGGCCCTGGTCGGTCAGCCGCGCAATGCGTGCCGGGGTGCTCGACATCGCTGCGGCGACCTGCGCCCAGCTCATCCGGCCGGGAGCAACCATCGTCTCGATCACCACCGCCAGCGCGGTCTCCAGGCCGAGCATGCCGGGCGCGGCATCGGCGAACGCGTGCTCCTTGTCGTGCCGGGCGTGGGGTGCGTGGTCGGTCGCGACGGCGTCGATGGTGCCGTCGGCCAGCGCCTCCCGGACCGCCGCGACGTGCTCGGCGGGCCGGAGCGGCGGATTCACCTTGTACGTCGGGTCGTAGCCGGTCACCTCGTCGGTGGTCAGCAGCAGGTGGTGCGGGGTCACCTCGGCGGTCACGGCGATGCCACGGGCCTTGGCGTGGCGCAGCACATCGACGGTCTCGGCCGTCGACACATGACAGACGTGCACCCGGGAGCCGGTCAGCTCGGCGAGGGCGACGTCGCGGGCCACGATGGTCGCCTCGGCCACCGACGGCCAGCCCGACAGGCCGAGCCGGCCCGAGATCTCACCCTCGTGGCAGCAGGCGTCCGGACCGGCCAGCGCCGGGTCCTGGGCGTGCTGGGCGATGCAGCCGTCGAAGGCGCGGACGTACTCCAGGGCGCGGCGCATCAGCCGGGCGTCCGAAACGCACCGGCCGTCGTCGGAGAACATCCGGACGGCGGCCGCGCCGCGGGCCATCAGGCCGAGCTCGGCCAGCTCGCCGCCGGCCAGACCCTTGCTGACCGCACCGACCGGGACGACCCGGCAGGCGCCGTACCGACGGCCCAGCTCGAGCAGGTGCTCGGCCGCCTCGCCGGTGTCGGTGACCGGGTTGGTGTTGGCCATCGCGAGCACCGCGGTATAGCCGCCGCGGGCCGCGGCCAGGGTGCCGCTGGCGACCGTCTCGGCGTCCTCCCGGCCCGGCTCACGGAGATGGGTATGCAGGTCGACCAGTCCCGGCAGGGCGATCAGGCCGGTGGCGTCGATCCGTTCGACATCCGGATCGGCGGAGGCCGGGTCGGCGAACCGGCCGTCGACGACGTACAGGTCGGTCGGGTCGTCGCCGAGCACCGAGACGCCGGTGATCAGCGTGTTCACGCGTGCACCTCTTCGAGGACACTGCCGGGGACCTGTTGACCGGACGGACTCGGATCGGACGGGGCCCGGCGGACCGGCTGACCGCCGGCGCCGACCACGGGACTCTCCTCGTTGTCCCCGCCGAGCAGCTCGTACAGCACGCTCATCCGGACGGCCACCCCGGCGGCGACCTGTTCGAGGATCAGCGAGTTGGCCGCGTCGGCCGCGTCGGCGGAGATCTCCAGGCCACGGTTCATCGGCCCCGGGTGACAGATCGCGGCACCGGGCCGGAGCAGCGCCAGCCGGGCCCGGGTCAGCCCGTAGCCGATCGTGTATTCGCGCGGCGTCGGGAAGTAGCCGCCGGACATCCGCTCACGTTGCACCCGGAGCATCATCACCGCGTCAACCTCGGGCAGCACGGCGTCCAGGTCGTTCGAGACCTGCACCGGCCAGGTCGCGATGCCCGAGGGGAGCAGGGTCGGCGGCGCCACGATCGTGACGTCCGCGCCGAGGGTGGAGAGCAGCGCGACATTGCTGCGCGCCACCCGGGAGTGGGTGACGTCGCCGACGATCGCGATCCGCTTGCCGGCGAAATCGTTCAGCTCCGGATCGGCCCCGGGGTCGGTCCGATCCGGCTCGGTCGCCCGGAAGTGCCGGCGCAGGGTGAACGAGTCGAGCAACGCCTGGGTGGGGTGTTCGTGGGTGCCGTCGCCTGCGTTCAGGACGTGGACGTCGCGGCCCTGTTCGGCCAGCCAGTTTGCCGCCTGCCACGGCGCCCCGGACGCGGAGTGCCGGATGATCAGCGCATCCACTCCCATCGCCGCGACGGTCAGCACGGTGTCCCGCAGCGACTCGCCCTTGGAGACCGAGGAGCCCTTGGCGCTGATGTTGATCACGTCGGCGGACAGCCACTTGCCGGCGATCTCGAACGACGACCTGGTCCGGGTGGAGTCCTCGAAGAACAGGTTCACCGCGGTCCGGCCGCGCAGTGCCGGGAGCTTCTTCACCGGCCGGTGCAGCACCTGGGCCATCTCCTCGGCCAGGTCGAGGATCGCCGCGATCTCGTCCCGGCTCAGGTCCGCGGCGGACAGCAGGTGCCGCATCAGAAGACTCCTCCCGTCGGGTCGCTGCCCGGCTCGTCGTCCCGGGAGATGGTCACCTCGGTCAACCCGTCGATCTCCTCCAGCGCCACACTCACCCTCTCCTCGTCCGACGTCGGCAGGTTCTTGCCGACGTGGTCGGCCCGGATCGGCAGCTCCCGGTGGCCGCGATCGATCAGCACCGCGAGCCGGACCGCGCGCGGGCGGCCGAGGTCGCCCAGTGCGTCCAGGGCGGCGCGGACCGTCCGGCCGGAGTACAGCACGTCGTCGACCAGAACGACCACCGCGTCGTCGACGCTGCCCGGGATCTGGCTCCGGCCGACCGCCCGGGTGGGGTGGCGCCGCAGGTCGTCGCGATACATGGTCACATCCAGCGCGCCGGTCGGGATGGTGACGCCCTCGACCTCGGTCATCGCGGCGGACAGCCGGCGCGCCAGCGGTACGCCGCGGGTCGGGATGCCGAGCAGCATCAGCCCGCTCGCGCCCCGATTGGCCTCCAGGATCTGGTGCGCCATCCGGGCACAGGCCCTGGCGATCTGGTCGGCTTCCATCACTACCCGCAGACTGCCCGGCGCCGGTCCGTGGTTCGGGTCGATCCGGGGTGGATCGGACCCGGTTGCGCCGCTGCGCGCGGGGACACGGTCTCTGCCACTGTGTGATCGGCCCTCTCGACATCTCCCCGGCTGACCCGGGATGTCACGCCCGGCCCACCGGTTCGAGACGTTGCCATCTCCCCATCGCGGGCTGGTCTCGATACGGTATGAGCGTGAACCTCCTGAGCAGCCTAGTGCCACTGGAAACGCTCGACGGCTGGCCACCCGCGCCGCCGGTGTCGGTCGTCGGCACGCTGCTCCTGCTCGTCGGTGTCCCGCTGCTGGTGGCTGCTGTCGTGTTCGGCGTGGCCGCGCTGCGGCCGGCGCAGAGCTCGTACGACGCCATGCAGGAGCGGGAGGCGCTCTGGGCCGGCTCGAACGCTCCCGAGGCCGTCACCGAGGGTCGTCGGGCTGCGATTCCGGCCGCCGAGTCGACCAGCGACTCCGGCTAGCCCTCGGCATCCTCGGATCCGCAGATCGGGTCGGCCGGACGAGGTCGGAGCAGAGGACCGGGCCTGAGCTGCGCCACATCTCGCTCGTTCATCATGATTGGCGGCGACGCTTGTGCTTGAGATGACTGTGCCTGACGCAGCTCGCAGGCGCACGCCGTGAATCACTTACTCCCGAGAGGCTTCGCCGATGACCCGGTTGTACGACGATCCGGCCACCTTCTCCGACGACCTGCTCGAAGGCTTCCTCGACGTCCACTCCGACCGAGTGGTCGGTGTCCCGGGTGGCGTGGTCCGCGCCACCCAGACCCCGGCCGGCAAGGTCGCGGTCGTGGTCGGCGGCGGTTCGGGTCACTACCCGGCGTTCTGTGGGGTGGTCGGGCCCGGTTTCGCCGACGGGGCGGTGGTCGGCAACATCTTCACGTCACCGTCGGCAGCCGAGGCGTACAGCGTCGGCAAGGCGGCGGCCTCGGACGCCGGGCTGCTGTTCAGCACCGGCAACTACGCGGGTGACGTGATGAACTTCACGCTGGCGCAGCAGAAGCTTGCCGCCGAGGGGATCGACACCCGGGCGGTATTCGTCACCGACGACATCGCCTCCGCTCCGGTCGAGGACATCGAGAAGCGTCGCGGCATCGCCGGCGACTTCGTGGTGTTCAAGGTCGCCGGGGCGGCCGCCGACGCCGGCTGGTCGCTCGACGAGGTCGAGCGGGTGGCCCGGCACGCCAACGACCGCACCCGTACGCTCGGGGTCGCGTTCGCCGGCTGCACCATGCCCGGCGCGGATCACCCGCTGTTCACGGTTCCCGCCGGCCAGATGGGCGTCGGGCTCGGCATCCACGGCGAGCCGGGGGTGTCCGATGCTCCGCTGCCGACCGCGGCCGAGCTGGCCCGCCGGCTGGTCGCCGGGGTGCTGGCGGAGGCGCCCGCCGACGGCAGCCGCCGGGTCGGCGCGATCCTCAACGGGCTGGGCACGACCAAGTACGAGGAGCTGTTCGTCGTCTGGCGAACCGCCGGCCGGCTGCTCCGCGATGCCGGTTACGCGGTTGTGGAGCCCGAGGTGGGAGAGCTGGTGACCAGCCTGGACATGGCCGGCTGCTCGCTCACCCTGGTCTATCTCGACGACGAGCTGGAACGGTTCTGGACCGCTCCCGCCGACACACCTGCCTATCGCAAGGGGTCGCTCGGCGCGGACGCGTCCGGCCCGCGGCGACAAGTGGCCGCCACGACCGAGGAAGCGGAGGTCGTGGTGGTGGCGAACGACGCGTCGGTGGCGGCCGGCGGCCTCGCGGTCCGAGCGCTCGCCGCCATGCAGACCGCCATCGTCGAGGTCGAGGACGAGCTGGGCCGGATCGACGCGGTCGCCGGCGACGGCGACCACGGCCGGGGCATGGTCAAGGGCGTCAGCGCTGCGTACGCGGCCGCGACCGAGGCCGCCGACCGCGGCCACGGCGTCCAGGGCGTGCTGGATGCCGCGGGCGATGCTTGGGCGGCCAAGGCGGGCGGTACGTCCGGGGTGCTCTGGGGCGCCGCACTGCGGGCCTTCGGCGATCGCCTGGGCGACCAGGCGATCGAAGCGGGCACGATCGAGGCGGCCGACGTGGTAGCCGCGGTGCGTGCCGGGCTCGAAGCATTGCAGACCCTCGGCAAGGCCAAGGTCGGCGACAAGACGATGCTCGACTCCCTCGTACCGTTCATCGACGAGCTGACCGGGCTGGTGGGCGACGGAACCGACCTGGCGCCGGCCTGGCAGCACGCGGCTGCTGTCGCCCGGCAGGCCGCGCAGGACACCGCACAGCTCCGACCGCGGATCGGCCGGGCCCGACCGCTGGCCGAGCGCAGCATCGGCACCCCCGACGCGGGCGCGGTGTCGATGGCGCTCTGCCTGACCACGGTCGGCGATGTGCTGGCCGAGCCCCGCTCCCCGAACGACACCTCACAAGGAGACTCCGATGAGTGAGCCGCAGTGGCGCATCCTGGTCGGCTGCGACGACGCCGGCCTGGAGTACAAGGACATCCTCAAGGCGGACCTGCAGGCCGATCCACGGGTGGCCGAGGTCGTCGACGTCGGCGTGAACGGCGACGAGACGACCGCCTATCCGCACGTCGCGGTCGAGGCCGCCCGGCGGATCGCGGCCGGCGACGCCGACCGAGCGCTGCTCATCTGCGGCACTGGTCTCGGCGTCGCGATCAGCGCCAACAAGGTGCCCGGCATCCGGGCCGTCACCGCGCACGACTCGTACTCCGTGGAGCGGTCCGTGCTGTCCAACGACGCTCAGGTGCTCTGCATGGGGCAGCGGGTGATCGGCATCGAGCTCGCCCGCCGGCTCGCTCGTGAGTGGCTGGCCTATGTCTTCGACCCGAGCTCGTCCTCGGCGGCGAAAGTCGCCGCCATCGGTCACTACGAAAGTCGTCTCGGTCGGGCCGACGACGACACCGAGCTGAGCCTCGAGGAAGAACTGGCGCACGCCCGCTGCGACTGACCGCTGCCCGGTCAGGGGAGGTGGGCGGTCCAAGGATCTGTGACCAGCTCGGAGATCCCGATCGGTACGGCTGCACCCCGCAGCTCCAGCGCCTCGCGGAGGCGTCGCCGGAGCATCGGCAGCCAGACCCATTCGGCGGCCCAGTGCGGTACGTCGATCAGAGCCGGCGCGCCGGTCCACGCCAGCGCGTCACCGGCCGGATGGTGCCGCAGGTCCGACGTCAGGTAGACATCCGCAGCCGAGCGGCGGGCCGCATCGAGCAGGCTGTCGCCGGCTCCCGGCAGGACGGCGACGGTTCGGACCGACCGGTCCGGGTCGCCGGCCATCCGGATCCCGCCGGCGGTCGTGGGTATGGCTGCGGCCAGCCGTTCCGCGAATGTCCGCAGGCTGGTCGGCCGGCTCAGCTCGCCGACCCGCCCCAACCCGAGCCCGCCGGGCTCGGCCGGCCCTCCGTCCGCCGGTTCGAGTGGTCGGCACTGCTGCAGGCCCAGCGCCTCAGCGAGGGCGTCGCCGACCCCTCCTCGGCCCGCGTCGGCATTGGTGTGCGCCACGAACAACGACACCCCGCTGCGGATCAGTGCCTCGATCAGCGCGCCTTTCGGCTCGTCGAAGCGGACCCGGTCGATGCCTCGGAGGAGCAGCGGGTGATGGGTGATCAGCAGGTCCGCGCCGGCGTCGGCGGCCTCTGCGACCACAGCGGACGACGGTTCGACCGCCAGCCGGATCCGGTTCACCGACGCTTCGGGGGAGCCGAGGGTCAGGCCGACCACGTCCCAGTCCTCGGCGAGCTCCGGCGGGAACCACGCGTCCAGCAGCCTGGCGATATCACCGACCAGGAGTGAGGTCCCAGCAGTCACCGCTCGGCAAGCCCAGGGGTCAGCCGAGTCACAGCGCGCGCCCTTCGCGAAACTCGGCGCACGTACTGCCGCTCATCCGGCGGCCGCAGCCTGTTGGCAGCGTAGCGACCGGGCGGCGTCGTCGCGCCGCTCGGCGATGATCCGCCGGGCATACTCGGCCAGCTCGACGCTCGGCTGCCAGGCATCCAGCCGGACCAGCAGGTCGGCCAGGTCGGCCGGTGCCGGGAAGAGGTTGCCGAGCGCCTGGCCCCGCAGCTGCGTGCTTTTCGTCGCCCAGATCCCTCGGCCCGCGGAGATGTCGCCGGCCATCGCGAAGTACCCGTCGACGTACGGCGCCAGCACGTCATCCTGGCCCGGCTGCCAGAACGCCAGGGTGATCGCGCGCTGCGCGGTCGCGGTGATCGCGTTCTCCTCGACGGCCGCCTGCCAGGCAGCCGCCTTGGCCTCGGCTGTCGGCCGGGCCGCCCGGGCGGCCGCCGCCGACTCCGCTCCGGCGATCGTGTTGTCCCGGGCCTCCTCCGCGACGATCGCGGCCTCGTCCAGCCGGCCGAGCCGGGCCGCGCTGCGGAGCAGCGTCCAGCGCAGGTCGGCGTCGATCACCAGTCCCTCGGGCACGTCCCGACCGTCCAGCCAGTCGACCAGAGTGTCCGCCGCGGAGGCCGTGGTCGCGCCGGCTGCGTACGCCCGGGCGAACGCCAGCTGGTGGTCCGAACCGGACCCGGCAGCCTCGAGCAGCTCTTCGACACCGTCCTGCCAGGCCTGCTGGACGGCCGCTCGCTCGCGGAGCTGACTGAACGCGTTGGCCGCTTTCCAACCACCGCCGAGCACGGTGTTCACGGCGGTCAGATCGGTCTCGACCGCGACCCCGCGCAACACCAGCCCGATGTAGTCCGCCGCCGGCAGGAGGGCGTCCCGGCACAGATCCCAGGCCGCACCCCAGCAGACACCTCGGGCCAGCGCACTGGGCAACCGGTCGAGGTTGTCCAGCACGGTCCGCAGCGAGCGCGGGTCGAGCCGCACCTTGGCATACGTCAGGTCGTCGTCGTTGACCAGCACCAGGTCGGGCGCCTCCCGGCCGACCAGCTCGGCCACCGACGTACGCGGGCCGCTGACGTCGGTCTCCAGCCGGTCGACCCGGACCAGGGCGTCATTCCCCGGACCGTCGGACTCGAGCCGATACAGCCCGATCGCCAGCCGGTGGTCGCGCAGCGTCGGCCACTGCTCCGTCGCTGTCTGCACCAGGTCGAACGACGTGAACCGTCCTTCATTGTCGACAGCGAAGTCGGCCGCGATCGTGTTCACACCTGCCGTCTCCAGCCACTGTGCCGACCAGCCCGAGAGGTCGCGACCGGACGCCGCCTCGAGCGCGGCCAGCAGGTCGGTCAGCTTCGTGTTGCCGTAGGCGTGCTCGGCGAAGTAGCCGCGGCAGGCCTCCAGGAACGCGTCCCGGCCGACGAACGCCACGAGCTGGCGGAGCACCGACGCACCCTTCGCGTACGTGATCCCGTCGAAGTTCAGCTCGACCGCCTCGAGGTCGACCATGTCGGCGGCGATCGGATGGGTCGACGGCAGCTGGTCCTGCCGGTAGGCCCAGGTCTTCGTCGCGTTGCAGAAGCTGGCCCAGGTCGCGTCCGTGCCCTCGATCTCACCGCTGGCGAAGTGCGAGGACCAGGTGGCGAACGACTCCTTCAACCACAGGTCGTCCCACCACTTCATGGTGACGAGATCGCCGAACCACATGTGTGACAGCTCGTGCAGGATCGTGTCATCCCGGGTGCGGTAGTTCGCCTCGGTCACCCGGCCGCGGAACACGTACTCATCGCGGATCACCACGCAGCCGATGTTCTCCATCGCGCCGCTGTTGTATTCGGGTGCGAAGACCTGGTCGTATTTGCCGAACGGATACGGGTACCCGAAGTGGTTCTCGAAAACCGCGAAGCCGCCGGTCGTGGTCTCGAACAGCCGGTCGGCGTCCAGCCGGTCCGCCAGCGACGCCCGGCAGAGCAGGCCCAGCTCGATCTCGCCCGCTGCGGCCTGGTAGGTCGTGCTGACCGCGTGATAGTCACCCGCGACCAGTGCGGTCAGGTAGGTCGACACCCGCAGCGTCTCCGCGAAGTCCCAGCGGGCCAGTCCCTCCCCGAGTTGCTCGCGATTCGTCTCAGCACCGTTGGAGATCACCCGCCAGTGCTCCGGGGCGACGACCGACGTGGTGAACCGGGCCTTCAGGTCGGGCTGCTCGAAGTTGGCGAACACTCGCCGGGCCTCGGCCGGCTCGAACTGCGTATAGAGATAGACCCGCTGGTCGGCCGGGTCGACGAAGCGGTGCAGCCCCTCGCCGCTCCGGCTGTAGCGGCACAGCGCCTCGACGACCAGCTCGTGCTCTCCCGGCCCGACCTCGAGTGGCAGCCGGGAGTCGGCGAAACTCGCGGGATCCAGCGTGGCGCCGTCCAAGCTCGCCGACAGAACCCGGTCCGCGATCAGGTCGACGTGCAGCGCCCCAGCTTCCCGGGCCGCGAACCGGATCGTGCTCGATGAGCGGAACGTCGTGGTTCCGTCGGCCGGCTCCCGCGCGCTCAGATCGATCTCCAACCGGTAGGTCTCGGTCTGGATCAGGTCCGAGCGAGCCATCGCCTCGGCACGGGTGAGGTTGTCCGGGAACATGGCCCCGATCCTTCCACGACCCACCGACAGGCCGATCGGGCGAGGGTGCGGCCGCCCGTGCGTAGGGTTGTGCCATGGCGAAGGGCAAGGCAGGCAAGAAGAAGGTCAAGTCGGAGGAGAAGCGGGCCGACAAGAAGGCGAAGAACAAGGCGGGCCGGTCGATCGCGGCGGCGCCGGCCGGCGAGGTCGCACCGGCGGAATCCTCGTCGCCGCCCGAGCCGGTCGTCGTCGACTTCTGGTTCGATCCGGCCTGCCCGTGGGCCTGGCTCGACCTCCCGCTGGATCCTCGAGGCCGAGAAGGTACGCCCGGTCCGGGTCGTCTTCCACGTGATGAGCCTGGCGGTGCTCAACCAGGGTCGCGACCTGTCCGGACGAGCTATCGCCAGTCGCTGGACAACGCCTGGGCGGCGGTCCGGGTGGCGCTCGCGGTCGAGCGGGAGTACGGCCAGGAGTCGCTGGCCGCGTTCTACACCGCGATCGGCACCCGCTACCACCCGCAGGGCGAGCCGAGGACCCGGGAGACCACCGAGAAGGCGCTGGCCGACGTGGGCCTGCCGACCGGGCTGGCCGAGCTGGGCGAGACCGGCGACTGGGACGACGACCTCCGCGCGTCCCACCATCGCGGCATGGATCCGGTCGGCGACGACGTCGGTACGCCGGTCATCCACTACGACGGCTCCGCGATCTTCGGGCCCGTGCTCACTCCGGCCCCGACCGGCGAGGAGGCGGGCCGGGTCCTCGATGCTGTGGTGGTCCTGACCAGCTTCCCCGGCTTCTACGAGCTCAAGCGCACCCGCGAAAGCGGCCCGGTTTTTGACTGAGCTGAGCGGATGGAATTCGCCCGCGTGGTGACACGGTGCTGGGAACAACCGACCCTCGGTGCCGCACGGCGCCGAGTGCAGGAGCGTTTTGTGAAACACGCTTTTCGTTTCACGAAACGCGACGAACGAGGCGTCCATAGGTGGGGCGCCGCGCCGAGCGAGGCTTGCCGAGTGAGGCAATAGATAGAGTCTCCTCATGCGCGTGCACATCGGCAGTGATCATGCCGGCTTCGAGCTGAAGAACCATCTCGTCCGGAACCTGACGGCCGACGGGCACGACGTGGTCGACCACGGGCCGGAGAGCTACGACGCCGAGGACGACTACCCGACGTACTGCATCCCGGCCGCCGAGGCCACCGCCGCGGATCCGGACTCGCTCGGCATCGTCGTCGGCGGGTCCGGAAACGGTGAGCAGATGGCGGCCAACAAGGTCGAAGGGGATCCGGTCCGCGCTCGCGTACAGCCCCGACACCGCCACCCTGGCCCGCGCAGCACAACGACGCCCAGGTGGTCGCGATCGGTGCCCGGATGCACAGCGAGGACGAGGCCCTCGAGCTGGTCCGCCTGTTCCTGGCCACGCCGTTCAGCCAGGATCCGCGGCACATCCGGCGGATCGAGTTGATGGCCGCGTACGAGGCGCAGCGCCCTAGGGCTTCGTCGGCGGATGGGGGACCGGCGGGTGCGATCCGCTCCGCTGTCGGCTTCGCCCGTCGCCGCGCGGGCGACCCTCGATCCGGGCCAACAGGTCGTCCAGGACGTTCTCCGCGGCGGCCTCGTCGGCCGGCTGTGGCCGACTGACGTCGCGGGCCCGGCGGGCCCGGTCCACGTTCACCAGCCCGCTGACCCCGTCCCGGCCGAAGTCGCGCGGCCACAGGTCGCGGCTGTCGCCGCCCCGAGCCTGGTCGGTCGGCCTGCCGGAATCCGCGCCGCGACCGGGTTCGACCGGACGGGCCGGCTCTCCCGGCGGTGGATGGGGTACCACTGACACGATGATCAGGATAGTGCCGGCCGGATGACCGAGACCGTGTTCGCCGTCGCGGACTGCCGAATCTCCGTCGACGATGTCGGACGGGTCGTCGAGGTGCGGCATCCGTCGCAGGCCAGGTCGTTCGTATCTGTCTCTCGGTCTGCCCGAGGTGCGGCTGGTGACCGCCGGGCGCAGCGTGCCGCTCGACCTGGTCCCGAACCGTCGGCTCGTCGACGCCGACGAGCTCGAGCTGACCCTGACCGATCCCTCCGGCACCGAGATCACCGTTCGTCACATGTTCGTCGCGGGCTGGCAGACCCGATTCGTGCTGGCGAACGCCGGCCGGGAGCCAGTGGCCCTCGAGGTCGGGTGGCCGTTCGAGCTGCCACTCGACATCGTCGGCTGGGCGGTCGCCGACGGCGCGGAGGGCGCCCTGTTCGTGCAGCCCGACGACGGCACCGGCCCGCTGCTACTCGGTCGGCTGCGGCAGGGCTCGATCGCGTCCGTGTCCGGCGGCCGTCTCCGGCTTCCGCCGTTGGAGCTGCCGCCCGGCGCCCGGTACGTGCTGTCCTGGGACTGGAGCTGGCTCCCGGAACCGGCCGAGTACGTCCGCCGCTGGCCGAGCGTGCATCCGGCCTCGGCCACCGTGGTCCGGGGGAGCGGGGTCGTCCTGCCGGTGGGTCCGGACGTCGCGACGGTCGTCCCCGATGGAATAGAGATCGACCGGGACGACGAGCTGCTCCAGCTGACGGCTGCCGAGGCGCGTGCCGCCGAGATCGAACTGCGCTCGGCACGTGGCGTGATCACGCTCGGGCTGCGCTGGACGCAGACCGCCGGGGAACTGCTCGGCGAGGCCGCGGCCGGCGAGCTCGCCCGGCCGCCCGGTCCTCGTGGGGTGATCGGCCTGCCGGGACTGGATGCGGCGGTGGTGGTCCAGTACGCACTCGGGGCCGAGCTGGTGGAGGATCCGGACGGTGCCGGCGACGCGCTCGACCAGTTCACCAGCCGGCTCGATCCGGAACGGATGGCGGGCGACCCCGGCGACAGCGGGATCGGCGCGATCTATCTCTGTGGCGAGTACGAGCGGACCGGCGACGCCGTGCTGCTCGATCTCGCCGCCGACGTCGTGATGCGAGTCGCCCGGCCCGAGCCCGGTCTGGGGATCGCGGCCAGCCGGATCTGTGCGGCCCTGCTCGCGGCCGGACGCTTGCCCGATCGGGTGCTTCGGCGGTTGCTGACCCTGGCCGCGAGCACACCTACGGCAGACACTCTCGCGTCGTTGACCGAGCTACGGGTGGTCACCCAGCCGACGGGTCCGGCCGAGGCGGCCCAGCCCCTCCTCGAAGCGGTGCTGGCGCTCGGCACTCGACTCGGCTCGGGGCTGCCGGGCGAACCCGTCGATCCGCCGCCGGTGGAGATCCTGGGGCAGTTGCTGGCGATCTTGGCGACGCTGCCCGATGCGCTCGCCGAACCGACCCGGCAGGCTTGGGGGGTGCCGGCGGCCGACCGGGCCGCCCGCCTCGTGCCGACCCTGATCGACCGGCTGGCCGAGCGCCCCGTCGGGCGCGGTCACGTCTGGCTGAGCCTGCTGGCGTCGAACCCCTCCTGACCCGAGCCGGAACAGTCCCGCTCGCTCCCGGCTCTCGCGACGGAACTGGACATTCGTCCCCATGCTGTGCGCGATCCTCGGCGAGTCGCGGTCAAAGGTGGACACTCGGCTCGGCTGACGCCCCGGGGCCCGAGAGCCGACGCGCGTCGACGTCGTCGCCGGGCGGGCGTGATTATGTCTGGCAGAGTGGGCCCGTGGCAGTGATCCAGACGCGCGCGGCCGTGACCGCTGCCAGCGCGTCCGGCGTGACGGCTCGGTCGGGACCGCAGCCGGCCCGTTTCCGCAGGCTGCCCTATCTCGTCTCCCGGTTGTTCTTCGTGGGTGCGCTCCTGCTGCTGTTGCAGGCGCTGTTCCCGTTCGTGTTCTGGCTCGGTCCCATCGTCGATGTCTATTCGACCGTCTTCGTGCCGATCGACGGCGGGTCGGTCGGCTTCGCCGTGCTGCTGCTCGTGCTCGGCGCGGCGCTGGCCCGGCGCAAGCGCGTCGGCGTGGTTGATCACGATCGTCTGGATGAGCGGGCTGCTGCTGATCGACCTGTTCACGGTTGCCGTGCTCGCACTGCTGGTCATCCGCGGCCAGAACCAGTTCCCCGATCTCGCGACGCTCGCCCGGTTCGGGTTCAACCTCGCCTCGCTCGGCACGGTCTACACGGTGATGATCGTCTACCGCGGCGAGTTCACCGCACTCCGCCAGCCCGGCAGCATCCGCAAGGCCTTGATCACCTTCGCGATCGGGCTCGCGATCACGTTCGCCACCGGGGCACTGCTGGTTCAGATCTTCCCCGGCGGGCTGGAACGACCGACCGGCCGACTCGCCTGGATCGGCCGCCGGATCGGGGGCGTTCTGGTCCAGCAGGATCTGACGGCCGCGACCCCGGTGACCGCACCTCCCGGCTGGATCAACAGCGTGATCAGCATCCTGGTCGGTCTGACCGTGCTGGCCACGGCGATCGCCCTGCTCCGCTCACAGCGACGGGCCGCGCTGGTCAGCGCCGCCGACGAACCGCGGATCCGCGCGCTGGTCGCCGAATCCGGTGACGACTCGCTGGCCTACTTCGCGACCAGGCGGGACAAGTCGGTGGTCTTCGCTCCGGACGGCCGGAGCGCGATCCTCTACCGGGTCGATCTTGGCGTCTGTCTGGCCAGCAGCGACCCGATCGGACCGCGCAATCACTGGCCCGCGGCGATCGCCGCCTGGCGTTCGCTGGTCGAGACCTACGGCTGGACGCCCGCGGTGATCGGGGCGAGCGAGACCGGCGCGACGGCGTACGTCCGGGCCGGGCTCCGCGTCCTCCGGCTCGGCGACGAGGCGATCCTCCAGACCCGGTTGTTCCATCTGGATGAACCGGAGATGAGACCGGTGCGGCAGGCGGTGAACAGGCTGGAGAAGCTCGGCTACACCACTCGGATCCGGCGGCACCGCGACATCGATCACGCCGAGCTCGGCGCGCTGATCGCGAAGACGGTGGCCTGGCGCGACACCGAGACCGAGCGGGGTTTCTCGATGGCGCTGGGTCGGTTGGGCGATCCGGCCGACGGCGACTGCTTGATGGTCGAGGCGATCCTCCCTCCCGGGAAACGAACAGCCCGAGCCGGCGGGAGAGGTGGCCGGGATCTTGTCCTTCGTCCCGTGGGGCACCGACGGCTACTCCCTCGACGTGATGCGGCGCAGCCCGGCAGCGGACAACGGGATCACCGAGTTCATGGTCGCCCAGCTGATGACCGCCGGCCGCGACCTCGGCTACCGCCGCATCTCGCTGAACTTCGCGGTCTTCCGATCGGCCTTCGAAGAAGGGGCCCGGATCGGCGCCGGACCGATCGCTGCGGCTGTCCCGCCGATTACTGCTGGTCGCCTCGCGATGGTGGCAGATCGAGTCGTTGTTCCGCTCCAACGTGAAATACCGTCCGGAGTGGCAACCCAGGTTCCTCTGCTTCGACGAGACCCGCGACATTGCACTGGTCGGAGCCGCGTCCGGGGTGGCCGAGGGATTCATCGACCTGCCGAGTTTCCTGCGGGCACCTCAGGTCGAGGCCGCCCGGCCGATGCTGGAGCTGCCGCCCATCCCGGTGACGACCGACGCCACGTTGCCGGCCGGACCGCACCTACCTGAGCAGATGCGCCAGCGGATGGCCGTCCGGGAGCGACTGCTGGCGCAGGGAGTCGACCCCTACCCGCCCTCCTTCCGGCCGACCGTTGGAAGCGGTGAGTTGATCATCGGAACCGATGACGTCCGGGTGGCCGGCCGGGTGCTGGCGATCCGCGACTTCGGCGGGGTGATCTTCGTCGAGGTTGCGCGACTGGACCGGCGACGGCCAGCTGATGCTGACCCGGTCAGCGACCGGGACGGAGTCGATGGCCGAGTTCCGTCGGGTGGTCGATCTCGGTGATCAACTGGGCGCGGCGGGCCGGGTGGTCGCCTCGCGCACCGGTGAGATCTCTGTCGAGGTGGCGGATTGGCAGCTCACCGCGAAGTCGCTACGGCCACCGCCCGACAAGCGCCATGGGATCAGCGATGCCGAGGCGAAGGTTCGGCAACGGTATCTGGACCTCGCCGTCAATCCGACGGCCCGCCACCAGCTCGCCGCGCGATCGCGGGCCATCCGTGCGGTCCGGGACACCCTCGACACCCGCGGCTATCACCGAGGTCGAGACACCGATCCTGCAGACCATCCACGGCGGCGCCAACGCCCGTCCGTTCCGGACCCACATCAACGCGTACGATCTCGATCTCTATCTGCGGATCGCGCCCGAGCTGTATCTGAAGCGGTTGATGGTCGGGGGCATCGACAAGATCTTCGAAATCGGCCGGAACTTCCGCAACGAGGGCGCCGACGCCACCCACAATCCCGAGTTCACGATGCTCGAGGCGTACGAGGCGTACGGCGACTACACCACCATGCGGTTCGTCGCGCAGGAGATCATCACCGCCGCCGCGCAGGCCGTGCACGGCACGTCGCTCATCCGCGGTCGTGATCATCGTGGCGCCTGGCACGAGGTGGACCTGGCCGAGGACTGGCCGGTGATCACTGTGAACGACGCCATCTCGGCCGCCTGCGGGAACACGGTCAGCGCCGACACCGACAAGACGAAGCTGATGCGGCTCGCGGAGCGGCTCGGCATCGCCGTCGATCCGCGCTGGGGCAGGGGAGCGGTCGTCCTGGAGCTGTACGAGCACCTGGTCGAGGACGTCACGATCCGGCCGACCTTCTACACCGACTTCCCGGCCGAGGTCTCACCACTCACTCGCGCGCACCGGCTGGATCCCCGGCTTGCCGAGCGTTGGGACCTGGTCGGCTTCGGCGCCGAGATCGGCACCGCCTACTCCGAGCTGGTCGACCCCGTCGAGCAACGAGCTCGGCTGACCGCTCAGTCGCTGCAGGCCGCAGGCGGCGATCCGGAGGCGATGGAGCTGGACGAGGACTTCCTGGTGGCACTGGAGTACGCGATGCCGCCGTCGGGCGGCCTCGGGATGGGACTGGACCGGCTGATCATGCTGCTCACCGACACCTCGATCCGGGAGACGATCGCCTTCCCACTGGTCCGGCCGCGGCGGCGCGGGTGAGCCCGTCTCCGCTCGACCCGATTCCATTACGTCGGGCACTCCCGGGCCGCGTCCTGATGGCGGGCGGCCGCGAGGTCCACGTGCTCGAGGAAGCGGGCGCCGAGCCGGGCGTGCTCCTGCTCGGCGGTTGCGCGGTTCCCTACTACGCCTGGGATCGGGTCGCCGACCTGCTGCCCGGCCGTCGGATCGTCCGGATGGACCGGCCGGGATTCGCCGGCAGCCGGTGGCCGGGGTGGCTGCCGACGCTGGCCGAGGAGATGGCCACCCTGATCGAGCTGATCGGCCAGCTCGGTCTGGTGGGTGAACGGCCGGTCGTGGTCGCCCACTCGATGGCCGGACCCCATGCCGAGGCCCTGGCCAGGGCCCGGCCGGAGCTGGTCCGCGGGCTGGTCCTGGTGGACGCCAGCGTGGAACGGGAGCCGAACACGCCGGCCAGCCCGCACGGTGCCAGGACCGTGGCCGACGTGTCCCGGCGGCTGCTCGACCGCTTCCCCCGGATGCGGCCGCTCGGCTCGTTCGCCGACCGGTTGCTCACCATCGTTCCAGAGCAACGAGCTGCGGCTGCGGACGAGCCGGTCCGAGGAGCAGCGGCTCGTGTTCCGTGACCCGGACTCGGTGGCGTACGTGCTGGCCGAGCAGGCCGCCTACCACCATCAGCTGACTGATCTGGCCACCGTTCGCGACGCGAGGAACTGGCCCGGCGTCCCGGTCCGAGTGCTCACCGCGGGTGGTGAGGGCGGCCGGCGCTGGGTCGACGTCCAGGGCTGGCTGACCGAGCTCCTCGACGGCCGGCAGACCGTGGTCCCGGACTCGCGGCACCTGATGATGAACGACCGGCCGGACGTGATCGCGGCCGCGGTGCTGGAGCTGGTCGGCTGACCGACTCAGGCCGTCCGACGGATGTCCTGGTCGTCCGGCCAGACGATCGGTCCGGCACCGATCGTCCTGCCCAGGTTGGCGATCCGGGGCGCGACGGCGCGGCCGGCGACGTATCGCAGGATCGGGGCAGCGCTGTAACCGTCGTAGGAGTCGATCTTGGCGAGCTCGGCGGCTGCGTCGAGGTAGTCGGTGTTGCGGATCCGCTCGAGATCGCTGTGCGGGACGACCTTCAGAAAGCGCCGGTTGCGGATCATCACCAACCGGTGCCGCATCCGGAACGCGCGGATCAGCAGGTCGGTGTCCTCACCGGACCAGCCGCGGAACCGGGCGCTCTCGTCGTACCCACCCAGTGCGGCGAAGTTCTCGGCCGAGAGCGCGATCCGGCCCATACTTCCCTTGTATGCCTCGGCGTTCAGCCGCCGGTCGAACCGATTGGTGGCGACCACGGCGTTCGGTCTTCGGCGGAACATCGAACGCAGATAGTCCGCGAACCCGCGACCGGTGAAGTTGTCGGCGTCGACGTTGCAGACGAAATCGCCGGTCGCCAACGTGTGCGCCATGTTCTTGGCGTGGCTGTGCCGGAAGTACGGCTGTCGCTCGCTCCGGGCGAAGCGCAGGATGCCGGCATCCAGGTATGGCCGCAGCCGAGGATCGGTGATGATCCAGTCCGCCAGTCCGTCCCGGCTGCTGTAGTCCAGCACCACGAACTCGACCGCCTCCGGGACGCGACCAGTCCACGCAGTCCGTCAGGTTGCGCGGCAGCGTGAGCTGCAGGTGGTGTGCCCTGCCCATACACGTCGTGCAGAGAGAGAGCTTCATGGTCGGGTCTTCGCGCCTTCATCTGCGGAAACGGGGCACTTCGCTGTCCGGTCGATCACGAGGCCTGACGGCTCCGGACTCATGCTACCGATCGCGAACGCGAGAACCTGGAACCGAGCCGCTTCGTCGACGCGCCGTGCCCGCGCGGTCAGTCGTCGGACGTGCGGAGCGAGCGGTGGGCCGAGAGCAGCTCGACCTCGGGTCTGCCGGCGACCAGTCGTTCGACACCGTCCAGCACGTCGGTCACGTGGCCTCGATCTGCCGCGACGACGCAGGCCCCGATGCCCGCTCGGCGATGCAGATCGAGGTGATCCACTTCGGCCACGCTGACCTCGAACCGCCGCCGGATCTCGGCGACCAGCGGCCGGACGATCGAACGCTTCTCCTTCAGCGATCCCACCGCGCCCAGCAGCAGGTCGAACTCGATCCAGCCGATCCACATGCACCGATCATCCCCTGCTGATCGCCATGCCGAGGACATACCCGGCATGGCGATCAGCGAACCTTTCAGGTGCCCTTATCTCAGCTGTAGGACTTGGCCAGCGGAGGGGCGTATTCGCTGCGGGTGCTGGTTCGCAGGCCCAGCCTGACCAGTGAGTCCACGAACATCACCCCCGCCGTGACGCCGTCGATCACCGGTACGCCGACCTGCTCGGACACCTCCCGGCAGAAGTCGGCCATCCCGGCGCAGCCGAGCACGATCGAGTCGGCCTCGTCGTCCTCGACCGCGCGCCGGCAGTAGTCGACCACCAGTTTGCGTGCGTCGGAGGCCGGATCCTCCAGCTCCAGCACCGGCACCTCGCAGGCGTAGATGCTGCGGCACTTGTCCGCGAAGCCGTATCGATGGACGAGGTGCTCGGCCTGGCCGATCGTCCGGGCCAGCGTGGTGACCACACTGAACGACCGGCCCAGCATCGTCGCGGCGTGAAAGCCTGCCTCGGCGATGCCGACCACCGGCCCTGTCGCGATCTCCCGGGCCGCGTCCAGCCCGGGATCGCCGAAGCAGGCGAGGACGAACCCGTCCGCCCCGCGCGCCTCGGCCTCCCGGACGGCTTGCGAGCAGGCCCGGCACGGCCAGCGCCTCGTCGGTGTGCGACTCGATCGACGCCGGCCCGTGCTGGTTGGTGATCGCCCAGACCTCGGTCGACGGGTCGACGACGGAGGCGACGCAGTCCGCCATCAGCTGCGTCATCGAGGCGGTCGTGTTCGGGTTGATCAGGGCGATCCGTCGCATGGCTTCTCCCACTTCTCAGTGGCCCGTGCCGTCGGTGGCGAGCTCGTGTTCCTCGTCGAGCCTGCCGATGCGGGGGTTGTTGCGTTCGAGGAGCCAGAAGGCGAGGAGGCCGAGTCCGCAGCCGACGAACCAGGAGAAGTCGCCGCCGTGGGAGAGGACGACGTTGTCGGATTTGGCCCATAGGGTGCCGGTGGTGAGGACGATGGCGATGGCGGGGACGGCGCCGATGATGACGGCGGCGACGGCGTTGGGGTTCCAACCGTTTTTGAACCAGTACCGGCCGGCGGGGTTCATGACGAACATGTCGTCGACCCAGACCCGTTGCTTGGAGATCAGGTAGTAGCCGGCGATCAGGACGCCGAACAGGGGGCCGATCAGTCCGCCCAGAATGCCGAGGGTGTAGAGGATGCCGGCGTCGGAGTTGTACCAGTTCCAGGGGGTGAGGATGACCGAGCCGACGGCGGCGATCATGCCGCCCATCCGCCAGGAGATCTTGCGCGGGTTGACGTTGGAGAAGTCGAACGCAGGCGAGATGAAGTTGGCGACGATGTTGATCCCGATGGTGGCGATGACGAAGGTCAGCCCGCCCAGCAGGATGGCGAACCCGGAGTCGATCTTCTGCACCGTTTCGATCGGGTCGGTGATCAGCTCACCGAACACCGGCACCGTCGCCGATGCGGTGACCACGGTCAGGATGGAGAAGAACAGGAAGTTCAGCGGCAGTCCCAACCAGTTGCCCTTGCGGACGGCTTTGAAGCTCTTGGCGTAGCGGGAGAAGTCGCCGAAGTTCAGCATCGGGCCGGAGAAGTAGGACACGACGACGGCGATCGCGGCGATCATCACCGGGATCGACTCGATGAAGGAGCGGTGCACGGTGGACAGGTTCAGCGAGATGGCGCCGAGGCCGCCGGCTTTGACGACCAGGTAGACGCACAGGGCGACCATCACCACATAGACGGCGGGGCCGGCGAAGTCGATGAACTTGCGGATCGCGTTCATGCCCCGCCAGAACACCGCCGCCTGCGCGACCCAGAGAATGGCGTAACAGATCCAGCCCAGCGCGGAGAGACCGAGGAAACTGGGTGTGGTGAGCGCCACACTGGACGGCAAGAACTTCAAGAAGATGATCATCAACGAGGTCGACGCCAGATAGGTCTGGACCCCGTACCAGGCGATCGCGATACAGCCCCGGATGATGGCCGGCAGGTTCGCCCCCTGGACCCCGAAGATGGCCCGGTTGATCACCGGATACGGCACCCCGGTCACCTGGGACGGTTTCGCGACCAGGTTGCAGAACACCATCACGATCAAGATCCCGATCACCAACGACACCAACACCTGCCAGCTGGCGATCCCCAGCGAGAACAACGCGCCCGCCGTCACGTAGCCGCCCACACTGTGCACGTCCGACATCCAGAACGCGAAGATGTTGTAGCTGGACCAGGACTGCTTCTTCAACGGCGCCAGATCCGAGTTCGCCAACCGGTCGTCGTAGAAATCCTTCAACACCGCCTCACCGGCCGGATGACCAGGCGTGTCCTCGAACTCGTGATGCGTGCCGGCCGGTGCGGTGTTCGTCATCGATACTCCGTACTTCGTGAGAGGTGTCTGGTTCATCTCGCTCGTAACTTTCACGATGTGAAAATGAACTTCTGTTTGATGGAATACTAGGAACCAATGCCGGGTGGCGTCAAGGGGACTCCCAGGTTCGCCTCATCCAGTCGGAAAAGGTATGCGGTCAGACCATTGACATTTGGTCCCCCCTCAGCAACTGCGACTCGTCGCGTCCAGCTGATTCTCGACGGCAGCGTGCTGCCCCCCGAGCGCGATCTCGCGACCACCATGCGGGTCTCCCGGGCGACGCTCCGCGAGGCGATCGCCGGGTTGCGCAGCGCCGGGATGGTGAAGACGACCCGTGGCCGCGGCGGCGGCACCGCCGTCGTCCACGCCCCGTCGTTGCGGCGCCGCGGCGGCGGGCGAGCGTGATGGGCGTTCTTCCGCGGATCGTCGAGCCGGTGCCGCGACGCGGCCGGCGCCGGCGGGCCGCGACGCGCTGCCGCCAGCTCGGATCCGGCCGCCCATCGTAGGCTCGCTGCATCTCGCCATCTCCTCGGTCACCGAGTCGCCGGCGATCATCAACGCGGTCACCTCGGTCCAGGCGGACCTGCACGACATGCTGATCGCCATCCCGGTGCTGCCGGTCAACATCGAGCACTCCGGTGCCCAGCACCGGATGATCGTCGACGCGATCCTGGCCGGCGACGGTGCGGCGGGCCCGGCGGACCATGGAGAGTCACTGCGACGACACCGCGGCCCTACTCCGCGGGCTGCTGTCATGATCGAACAGTCAAGCGCCGTTGGGGAGGTCAGATGAGTCCACGGAACGAGCGGATGCTCAGTGTGCACGACCTGAAGCGACGGATCGCCGAGGCCGAGATCGACACCGTGGTCGTCGCGTTCACCGACATGCAGGGGCGGCTGCAGGGCAAGCGGATGCACGCCGCGTACTTCGTCGATCACGTCCTGGAGGACGGAACCGAGGGTTGCAACTACCTGCTGGCCGTCGACGTGGAGATGAACACGGTGTCCGGCTACGCCATGTCGTCGTGGGATCGCGGCTACGGCGACCTGTTGTTCGCGCTCGATCCCGACACCATCCGGCTGCTGCCGCATCTGCCGGGAACCGCCATGGTGCAGTGCGATCTGAGCTGGCCGGACGGATCACCGGTCGCTGCCTCGCCGCGGACCATTCTCGGCCGCCAGGTGGCCGCGGCGGCCGACCGCGGGTTCGTCGCGTTGGCCGGCACCGAGCTGGAGTTCATCTGCTTCGAGGAGACGTACGAGCACGCCTGGCAGTCCGGCTATCGTGACCTGACCCCGTCGAATCTCTACAACGTCGACTACTCCGTGCTCGGCACGAGCCGGGTCGAGCCGCTCCTCCGCGAGATCCGGAACACCTGCTACGCGGCCGGGATGGACGTCGAGTCCGCGAAGGGGGAGTGCAATCTGGGCCAGCACGAGATCGGCTTCCTCTATGCCGACGTCATTACCACGGCCGACAACCACGCGGTCTACAAGACGATCGCCAAGGAGCTCGCGGTCGCCCACCGCAAGGCGGTCACCTTCATGGCGAAGTACGACCAGCGCGAAGGCAACTCCTGTCACATCCACCTTTCGCTCCGCGACGCCGCGAACGGTGACGTCGTCTTCTGGGGCGAGCAGGGAAGGACTCCGGTGTACGACGCCTTCATCGCGGGCATCCTCGCCACGATGGCCGATCTCACCCTGCTGTACGCGCCGAACATCAACTCCTACAAGCGTTTTGCCGACGGGTCGTTCGCGCCGACCGCCATCGGCTGGGGCGAGGACAACCGAACCTGCGCAGTGCGGCTCGTCGGCCATGGCGGAAGCGCTCGGCTGGAGAACCGGGTGCCCGGTGCCGACGTGAATCCCTATCTGGCTCTGGCCGCCATGCTCGCCGGCGGTCTGTACGGCATCGACCACGAGCTCGAGCTGCCCGAGCCGGTCGCCGGTAATGCCTATCTCGCCGACCTGCCGCGGGTGCCCGGTTCGCTCCGAGACGCCAGGGCTGTCTTCCACGGTTCGGCCATCGCCCGCGAGCTGCTCGGCGACGAGGTCGTCGATCACTACACGAATCTGGCCGACGTCGAGCTGGCCGCATTCGGTCATGCAGTGACGGACTGGGAGCGCTACCGCAGCTTCGAGCGGATGTGATCATGACCGAGACGCTGTTGATCAACCCGGCGACCGAGGAACAGATCGGCACGGTCGCCTCGACCTCCGCCGCGGAGACCGATGTGTTGATCGAGCGGGCCGCAACGGCGTTCCCGGCCTGGCGCGACACGGCACCAGGAAAGCGCGCGCGACTGCTGCACGGATTCGGCGTCCTGGTCCGCGACCGGATCGAGGAGCTGGCCCGGCTGGAGGTGATCAACTCCGGACACACGATCGGCAACGCACGCTGGGAGGCGGGGAACGTCGCCGACGTCCTCACCTACTACGCCGGTTCGCCGGAACGCCTGCTGGGCAAGCAGATCCCGGTGCCCGGCGGGATCGATCTGGTCGATCATGGTGGGCTGTGCTGACCAGGTGAAGCGCTGCACGTTGGAGCTCGGTGGGAAAAGCGCGAACATCGTGTTCGCCGACGCGGATCTGGCAAAGGCGGCGGCCAGCGCACCGTACGCGGTCTTCGACAACGCCGGCCAGGACTGCTGCGCCCGCTCGCGGATCCTGGTGCAACGCAGCGCCTACGACGAGTTCGTCGGCCGGCAGGAGCCGGCGGTGAAGGGTCTGCGGGTGATCGACCCTTCCGACGAGGCCGCCGAGATGGGGCCGCTGATCTCGGCCGGGCAGCGCGCCAGGGTGGGTGCGTATCTGGACGAGGTCGAGGTGGCCTTCGCCGGCAGCGCTCCTGACGGACCGGGCTTCTGGCTGCCGCCGAGCGTGGTGCTGACGACGTCCACCCAGGAACGGATCTGGCGCGAGGAGGTCTTCGGGCCGATAGCGGCGGTGCTGCCGTTCGAGGACGAGGCCGAGGCGATCGCCCTGGCCAACGACACCGACTACGGACTGTCCGGTTCGATCTTCACCGCCGATCTGGGCCGCGCGCTCCGGGTCTCCCGCGCGGTCCAGTCCGGCAATCTCAGCGTGAACTCGCACTCCTCGGTCCGGTACTGGACCCCGTTCGGCGGCTACAAGCAGTCGGGTCTCGGCCGTGAGCTCGGCCCGGACGCGCCGTACGCGTTCACGGAGGAGAAGAACGTCTTCATCAGCCAGGAGTGACCAGTGGGAAGAGGGATCAGCAGATGACTGGACGGGTCGAGGGCAAGGTCGCCGTGGTCACCGGGGGTTGTTCCGGGATCGGGCTGGCCTCGGCCCGGCGACTCTCGGCAGAGGGCGCGAACGTCGTGATCGGGGACGTCGACGACGAACACGGTCCCGCGGTCGCGGCCCAGGTGCGGGGGCGGTATGTCCATACCGACGTCACCTCGCCCGAGGAGGTGACCGCTCTGTTCGCGAGCGCGCACCAGACGTACGGCTCGGTCGACATCGCGTTCAACAACGCAGGCATCTCGCCACCGGACGACGATTCGATCCTGGACACCGACCTCGACGCCTGGCGTCGCGTCCAGGAGGTGAATCTGACCAGCGTCTACCTGTGCTGCAAGGCCGTGCTGCCGTACATGATCGACCAGGGCCGCGGCTCGATCATCAACACCGCCTCGTTCGTGGCGGTGATGGGCGCCGCCACGTCGCAGATCTCCTACTCCGCCTCGAAAGGCGGGGTGCTCTCGATGAGCCGTGAGCTCGGCGTGCAGTTCGCCCGGCAGGGGATCCGGGTGAACGCGCTGTGTCCCGGGCCGGTGAATACGCCCCTGCTCCGTGAGCTGTTCGCGGCCGACCCGGAACGGGCTGCCCGACGGCTCGTCCACGTACCGGTCGGCCGGTTCGCCGAACCGGAGGAGATCGCCGACGCCGTGCTGTTCTTGGCCTCCGACGAGTCGAGCTTCGTCACCGCCAGCACGTTCCTGGTCGACGGCGGGATCTCGGCCGCGTACGTGACACCCCTCTGAGGATGGGCCTGTGAGGATGGACCGGTGAGCATCTCCCCTGGAATCCCGCCGGTGATCGGGATCAGCACCTACCGCGAGCAGACCCGGTTCCGGATGTGGGATCTCACCGCTGACGTCCTGCCCGCGGCGTACGCCCGCTCGGTCGAGGCGGTCGGCGGAGCCGTGCTGCTGCTGCCCCCCAAGCGGCCGCCTCGGCACCTGTGGTGGTCGGCAGGCTGGACGGGCTGATCATCTCGGGAGGTTCGGACGTCGACCCGGGCCGGTACGGGGCCGAGCCACATCCGCGGACGGTCGGCTGGCGACCGGACCGCGACTCGTGGGAGCTGGCGTTGCTCGCGGCGGCGAACGACGCAGGTCTGCCGTTGCTCGGCGTCTGCCGCGGGATGCAGCTGCTGGCCGTCTCTGTCGGCGGCGAGCTGACCCAGCATGTGCCCGATCTGGTCGGGCATGAGAAGCACTCGCCCGGGCTGGACACGTACGGCTCGACCGTGGTCGCCGTCGCCCCCCAGTCCCAGCTGTATCGGCTGGTCGGCGACGAGGTCCAGGTGGCCTGCCACCACCACCAGGCGGTCGGTTCGCACCCGGGACTCACCGCCAGCGCCTGGGCAGCCGACGGCACGATCGAGGCGCTCGAGGACACGGGCAGTCGATTCCGGATCGGGGTCCAGTGGCATCCGGAGACCGCCGCCGACCAGGGCCTCTTCGCCGGCCTGATAGCCGCGGCCCGGAGGTGAAGCCCTCCTCCCCACCATCTCCCCCCATCTCCGGAAACTGTCGAGTTGAGACAGCCGACACCGGCGTGTCGCTGTCGCAACTCGACAGTTTCCGGAACTGGGGAGGAGGAGGTGGGGTGGAGCCGGGTCAGCGGTGGTGGAGGGCCGGGTCGTCGAGGTCGAAGGTACGCACCGGGCCGGGCGGGGTGGTCCGGGTCTCGAACCGGACGGTCACCCGACCGAGGCCCGAGCCCCAGACCCAGCCGTCGCCGTACGTCGTGTGCCGGACGTCCGCCCCCGGCGGCCACCCGGCGCGCTGCCGGACCCCAGCCGTCGGCGTGGGTGTCTCCTCAGGATCCGCGGCAGCCTCCGGATCCGGCGCCGGCACGTCGTCGTCGAAGAGGCCCTCCTGCAGCACGTCGGTCAATCCGGCGACCCCGGCGCCCAGCAGCCGGACGCCGCCGGAGACATCGACCGCGGACAACATCGAGCGAGCGATGTCGGCGATCGTGTCCGGGTCGTTCGTTGCGCTGAGCAGGCTCCGGGAGCGGGTGTAGGTGGAGAAGTCGTGCAGCCGTACCTTGATCGTCACGGTCCGGGCGAACAGCCCGGCCGCCCGAAGCCGCGCGGCCACCGTCCGGGCGTCGCGGTCCAGGATGCCGAGCAGGGTGGCGCCGTCGACGAGATCGGTCTCGAAGGTGTCCTCGACCGAGATCGACTTCGTTTCGCGCTCGGCCACCACCGGCCGATCGTCCCGGGCCTGCGCCAGGTCCGCGAGGCCCTGCGCGTGCGACCGGCCCACCGTCTGGGCGAGCTCGTCGACCGAGATCGCCCGGAGGTCCGCGATCGTTCGGATGCCGAGCCGGTGCAGCTTCTCGGCCGTGACCGGACCGACGCCGGGGATCACTCCGACGGCCAACGGTCCCAGCAGCTCCCGCTCGGTGCCAGGTTCGATCACCAGCAGACCGTCGGGCTTGCCGAGCTCGCTGCCGAGCTTGGCCATGAACTTGGAGGAGGCAGCGCCGACCGAGGCGGTGAGTCCGTCGGTCGCCTCGGCCACCTCGCGCTTGAGTCGGCCGAGCTCGCGGGCCAACCCGCTCGCCGACAGGTCGACCGGCCGGGTCGCGCCGGTCAGATCGACGAACGCCTCGTCCAGGGAGAGAGGCTCGACCAGCGGCGACAGCTCGCGCAGCACGCGCATCACCTGCTCGCTGGCCGCCCGATAGGCGCCGAAGCGACCGGACAGGAACGCCGCGTTCGGACACCGCCGGCGTGCCTCGTGCATCGGCATCGCCGAGCGGACACCGAACACCCTTGCCTCGTACGAAGCGGTCGCGACCACGCCGCGCTGGCCGACCCCACCGACGATCACCGGCTTCCCCCGCAGCGACGGCTTGTCCCGCTGCTCGACGGACGCGAAGAACGCGTCGAGGTCGAGATGCAGGATCGATGCCTCGCGACGCACCTGCCCATTCTGGCCGCCGGCCGCAACCGTTAGGGTCGGTGAGTACCGGGGGAGTCGATCATGACGCGAGACGGGAGGCCGTACCGTGCCCCGCAGGACCCCCCACCTGACAACTCGCCCCATGCGCCGGCGATCCATCCGTACGCTCGGGCCGGCAGCGGGGGTGACGGGCGTCGTCCTTGTCCTGGCCGGCTGCGGCCAGCCGCCGTGGGCCACGGGCGGCGGCACCTCGGCGAGCGCGACGACGACGCCGTCAAACGCAACTCCGTCGGTCAGCGCAACACAGTCGGCGCCGGTGGCCCCGATCCACAACGACCTCGCGAAGGGCTCGCTGAAGCGGAAACTCGCGGCCGGCGGGGTCCAGCTGAGTGTGAACTACTGGTCCACTCTCGATCTGGCCAAGTGGACCCCGGCGGCGGCCAAGCCGATCAACGTGTCCGCCACCGGGTCGTTCGCCGACGGCAGCACGCAGGACATCTACCTGACCGAGATCAGCGTGGCCACTGCCGTTAGTGGGCCGTCCGGAGCACTCCAGGCGCCGGCGACCCAAACCGACCGGGCCTCAGTCCAGCCGGGGTACATGGTCACCGAGCCGAACTCGTACGGCGGTGTCTTCAACATTCCACCCGTCGATGCCGAGGCGACCTCGGTCACCGTGACCTTCACCTACCAGCTGCTGCAGCAGACGACCCCGAAGGCGAAGACGTTCAGCAAGCAGACCGCGGTCGACACTCTCACCGTGCCGCTGGCCGGGTTGACGGAGTGGTCCGCCTACTAGCCGCGACGACCGCCCACCGCGGCCAGGACCGCGTTGGCGTCGGCGCCCTTCATGCGCTTCATCGACCGCGCCTTTGCGCCGTATTCGACGGTGATGGCGGCGCCGGAGTGATTGGCGTTGTACCAGCCGGTCATCGTGCCGTGGCAGCTGCCATGGCAGTCCAGGGACTTGATCGGCAGTGCCAGGCCGGCGGACAGCCGCTTCATCACGCCGGCGTCCTTGACCCGGTAGGAGTCGACGCCGTACAGCGGCTGGTGCCAGGAGACGAGATAGCGCGGCTTGACCCGGTTCAGGAACTTCATCACGACGCGGGTCTCGACGGCGGAGGCGGCTCTCGGGCCGGAGTTCGCACGGACGATGAACCGGTTCGGGAAGTTCCGGTTGAGATCGATGTGGTTCTCCACCCAGCGCCGGTCCTTCGCCAGCCCGTCCGGGTTCAGCACCGGCACCAGCCAGAGGTCGATCCCGGTGATCGGTCGGCCCTCCATCAGACCGCGGACAAGGTACTGACCGAAGTCCTCCTCGCCGTGCATCGTGGCCGTCACCACGACGACTCGTTTGCCCGGCTGGCCGGCACGATAAGCCACGATCGGACGGCCCTCGGCAGACCGGCCGATGACCTCGCTGTGGTACCAGGTTCGCGGGCCGGTCATCGCCGCTTTCGCCCGGTCGATGGCCCGCGCGGTCGGCGCGTCGAGCGTGCCGGTGACCTTCAGCTGATAACGCCGCTGCACGGTCTGCACCGCCTCGCGGGTGGAGCTGCCGAAGTAGCCGGTGCGCCGATCGGCCCGAAGCACCCCGGCCTCGACCAGCTTCTTCTGCACGGCCCAGACGGCGGCGTTGTGCTGGCCGTACCTCGGATAGTCGGTGGCCGCCGCAGTGGACGGGGCGATCAACGCCGTGGCGGCGAGCGCGCCCAATATCGCGATCAGACACACGCCGAGGCGCACCCGAAGACCTGATCGTCTCACTGATGGCCCCTTCCGTACGACCCCGAGCGGTGCCCGCAGTATCTCCCGGGCTCGTCCGCCGCGCCAGGGCCTTGGATATGCTCCAACGAGCGCCAGGCTGGCTCGAGGCAACGGGAGGGCATGGACTGCACGACAACCGGAACAACTCCGGGCGGCCGCAGCGAGGCGGCCGCATGCACCGTCGTCGCTCTTGCAGGAGGAGTCTCCGTGGAAATCTGGCCAGGCAAGCCGTACCCGCTGGGTGCGACGTTCGACGGGACCGGCGTCAATTTCGCCTTGTTCTCCGAGGTCGCGTCAGCGATCGAGCTGTGCCTGATCGACGACGCCGGCGCCGAGACCAGGGTGCCGATGACCGAGGTCGACGGAAACGTCTGGCACATCTATCTGCCCGGTGCCCAACCCGGCCAGCGATACGGCTTCCGGGTGGACGGGCCGTACGATCCGGCGAGCGGCCACCGCTGCAACCCCAGCAAGCTGTTGCTCGATCCGTACGCGAAGGCGATCGACGGCATGATCGACGGCGACGAGTCGCTGTTCTCCTACCGGTTCGCCGACGCGAACGCGTTCAACGACGCCGACTCGCTCGGCCACACCATGCTCTCGGTAGTGACCACGCCGTACTTCGACTGGGGTCATGATCGGCCGCCGAATCACGAGTACCACGACAGCGTGATCTACGAGATGCACGTCAAGGGCCTGTCGATGACCCATCCCGACGTCCCGGAGGCCGTCCGCGGGACGTACGCCGGGATCGGGCACCCGGCGATCATCGAGCACCTCACCAAGCTCGGCGTGACCGCGGTCGAGCTGCTGCCGGTGCACCAGTTCGTCAACGACTCCTATCTCGTCGACCAGGGTTTGTCGAACTACTGGGGCTACAACACGATCGGATTCCTGGCGCCGCACAACGGGTACGCGAGCACGGGGACCCGTGGTCAGCAGGCGACCGAGTTCAAAGGCATGGTGAAGGCGCTGCACGACGCCGACATCGAAGTGATCTTGGACGTGGTCTACAACCACACGGCCGAGGGCAACGAACAAGGACCGACCATCGCGTTCCGCGGGATCGACAACGCCTCCTACTATCGGCTGGTCGATCAGGACCGGAAGCACTACTACGACACCACCGGAACCGGCAACAGCCTGCTGATGCGCAGCCCGCACGTGCTGCAGCTGATCATGGACTCGCTGCGCTACTGGGTGCTCGAGATGCATGTCGACGGATTCCGCTTCGATCTGGCCGCGACGTTGGCCCGGCAGTTCCACGAGGTCGACAAGCTTTCGGCGTTCTTCGACATCATCCAGCAGGACCCGGTGATCTCGCAGGTGAAGCTGATCGCCGAGCCATGGGACCTGGGTGACGGCGGCTATCAGGTCGGGAACTTCCCGCCGTTGTGGACGGAGTGGAACGGGAAATACCGCGACACCGTCCGGGACTACTGGCGCGGTGAGCCGGCATCGCTGGCCGAGTTCGCCTCTCGGCTGACCGGCTCCAGCGACCTCTATGCGCACTCGAATCGCCGGCCGACGGCGTCGATCAACTTCGTGGTTGCGCACGACGGCTTCACTCTGCGAGATCTCGTGTCCTACAACGAGAAGCACAACGAAGCGAACGGCGAGGGCGGACGGGACGGGGAGAGCCACAACCGATCGTGGAACTGCGGGGTCGAAGGTCCCACGCACGACCCGCACGTGAACGCCCTGCGCGTGCGCCAGCAGCGCAACTTCATCACCACGCTGATGGTGAGTCAGGGGGTTCCGATGCTCGCGCACGGCGATGAGCTCGGCCGGACCCAGCGCGGCAACAACAACGTGTACGCCCAGGACAACGAGACCTCCTGGGTGGACTGGAACCTGAGCGATGAGCAGCGCGACCTGCTGGAGTTCACCTCGGCGGCGATCGCGCTCCGCAAGGCGCACCCGGTGTTCCGCCGCCGGCGGTTCTTCGGCGGCGATGCGAAGCACGGCGGGGCGAGCGAGCTCGGCGACATCGAGTGGCTCAAGCCGGACGGCACCGAGATGGAGGCCGAGGACTGGAATTCCGGCTTCGCCCGGAGTCTGATGGTCTTCCTCAACGGCGACGCGATCCCCGAACCCGATCATGCCGGCCGGAAGATCACCGACGATCATTTCCTGCTGTTGTTCAACGCGCACACCGACAAGATCGAGTTCCACCTGCCGGGCCGGAGCTTCGGCAGCAACTGGCTGGTCCGGCTCGACACCCGGGCCGGCACCGTCGACCAGCCGGGCGCGCCGTGGCGGGCCCGGTCACGGCACGCGGTCGCCGCCCACTCGCTGGTGATCTTGTCGACTTCGGCTGTGCCGGAGCCCGATCGCCGGCAGGCCGTCGAGCGCGCCCAGCGGGTCGCCCCGACCTTCGCCCAGCGCTCGCACTGATTCCGGGCCGGCCCCGACAGTTTGCACCCGCTATCGGTCCCTGCACTCCTCGTAGCCGGTGCGAACCCCCACAGAAGGTGCAAACTTCGGGGTGCCGCCGAACGGCGACCATCCCTCAACGGGAGAGGATGCGGCGGACGCTGGCCTCGGGTCGGAGGTCGAGGCGACGGAGCAGCTGGGCGTTGGCGGCGACCACCAGGGTCGAGACCGACATCAGCAGAGCGCCGACGGCCATCGGCAGCACGAAGCCGATGGGGGCCAGCACGCCGGCGGCCAGCGGCACGGTGATCAGGTTGTAGCCCGCCGCCCAGGCGAGGTTCTGCTTCATCTTGCGGTAGCTCTGCTCCGAGAGCTCGATCACCGACAGCACCGACCGCGGATCGCTGCCGGCGAGCACGACGCCGGCGGTGGCCACCGCTACGTCCGTGCCTGCTCCGATGGCGATCCCGACGTCGGCCTGGGCCAGCGCGGGCGCATCGTTCACACCATCGCCGACCATGGCGACCCGGTGCCCCTGCTGCTGCAGTCGGGCGACGGCCTCGCCCTTCTCCTCCGGACGTACGCCGGCGAAGACCTGGTCGATGCCCAGCTCGGCGGCCACCGACTCGGCGACCGACTGCGCGTCGCCGGTGATCATCACGACCGTCCGGCCGACCGCGTGCAGCGCGTCGACGGCCTCGCGGGACTCGGGCCGTACCTCGTCGGACAGACCGACGGCGCCGACGATCCGATCCCCGACGCTCACGTGCAGCACGGTCGCCCCTCGCGCCGCCCAGTCGTGGGTCTCGGCGAGCGGCTGCGCACCGAGCTCACGGAGCATCGCGGGACCGCCCACCCGGACGTCACGCCCGTCGACCGTGGCTCGGACCCCGACTCCGGTGGTCGCCGCGAAGTCCTGGGCCTGCGGCACGGTGAGCGAGCGATCGGCAGCGGCGGCCGCGATCGCGGTCGCCACCGGGTGCTCGCTCTCGGACTCCGCCGCCGCGGCCAGTGCGAGCAGGGCGTCGGTGTCGCCGTCGACGGCGTACGCGTGATCGACGACCGGCCGCCCCCTGGTCAGCGTGCCGGTCTTGTCGAAGACCACCACATCGACCGTGCGCATGGTCTCCATCGCGCTCCGGTCGGTGATCAGAACGCCACCGCGGGCGGCCCGTTCGGTGCTGATCGCCACCACCAGCGGGATGGCGAGACCGAGCGCGTGCGGGCAGGCCACCACGAGAACGGTGATCGTCCGGATCAGGGCCTGGTCGGGGCGGCCGAGCAGCGTCCAGGCGATGGCGGTCAGGACGCCGGCGCCCAGCGCGAACCAGAACAGCCAGCCGGCTGCCCGGTCGGCGAGCAACTGCGCCCGGGAGGTGGAGTTCTGCGCCTCCGCGACCAGCCGTTGGATGCCGGCCAGAGCCGTGTCGTCGCCGACCGCGGTGATTCGCACCCGGATCGCGGAGTCGGTGGATACCGTTCCGGCGACCACCAGGTCGCCCGTGGTCCGGGTCACGGGCCGCGACTCGCCGGTGATCATCGACTCGTCGAGGTCGGCCGTACCGCTGACGATCTCGCCGTCGGCCGGCACCCGGCCGCCGGGCCGGACGACGACCACGTCGTCGACGCTCAGCTCGGACGGCGCGACCCGCGTGGTGCCGTCTGCGTCGACCCGCTCGGCCTCGTCCGGCAGCAGTGCGGCAAGTGAGTCCAGGGCCGAGGAGGACTGGGCCAGGGAGCGCATCTCCAGCCAGTGCCCGAGCAGCATGATGATGATCAGCAGCGCGAGCTCCCACCAGAAATCGAGGGTGTGATCGAGCAGACCGAGCTGGGCGCCCCAGGAGGCGATGAAGGCCACGGTGATGGCGAGTGCAACGAGCAGCATCATCCCCGGCGCACGACTCTTGAGCTCCGAGACTGCGCCGGTCAGGAACGGACGGCCGCCGACGACGTACATGATCGTGCCGAGGATGGGGGAGACCCAGCCGAGCAGCGGTACGTCGGGGAGCGAGTAGCCGACGATCGCGGCGAACATGCCGCTGAACAGGACCGTCGGGATGCCGAGCAACAGCATGATGAAGAACAGTCGGCGATACATCGCGACGTGGCCGGCATGACCCCCATGGCCGTCGTGCCCCCCGTGGCCCGAGTGATCGTGCCCGGCGTGCCCCGCGTGATCGGTTCCCGCCTGATCGTGCCCGGCATGCTCGCTGTGCTGGTGCACCGCGTGCTCATCGGTCGCATGGTCGTGCTGATGCGTGACAGACCCCTCGCTCATGCGAGCAACTATACCCCTAGGGGGTATCTGTCTCCTCGGCGCGCTACTGGAGCGCGGAGAGCAGCCGCATCACGTTGTCGATGTACCGCTTGCCGCGCGGCCGGTGCGCCCACTCCTTCGCGGTCAGCTCGTGACAGACCTCCCGATAGTCGTCGGAGATCCGGTGCAGGTCGGCGACGAAACCGGGGTCGGTGCCCATCAACGAGATTTCGTAGTCCAGCCCGAACGAGCGGTAGTCCATGTTGGACGAGCCGATCACGCCGACGATGTCGTCGACGGTGAAGAACTTCGCGTGCAGCACGGTCGGCTTGGGATAGAGGTAGATCCGGACACCGGCGTCCAGCAGCTCCTCGTAGTAGGAGGACTGGGCGTGCTGCACGCCGAACTGATCCGCCTGCTCGGAGACGAACAGCTCGACCGCGACGCCCCGGTAGGCGGCGGTCGTGATCGCCTCCATCAGTGAGTCGTCGGGCACGAAGTACGGGCTGGTCAGCGACAGCCGGAGCTGGGCGCGGTGCACGAGCGAGGTGAACAGCCGGAGGTTCGGGATCGTCAGGTAGCCCGGGCCGGACGGGAGCAGCTGCATGTCCTGGTCGCTCGGCGGATACGTCTCCGGCGGCCTGATCTCGTCGGTCACCGACTCGCCGGTCTCGGTGTACCAGTCCAGGGCGAACACCGCGTCCACCGACGACACGATCTGGCCGCCCAGCTTGATGTTCAGGTCGTGCCAGTGTACGACCGATCTTCAGATTCTTCTGGGCAGCAGGTAGCTGGCGTCGATCATGTTCTGCGAACCCATGAAGGCGACCTCACCGTCGACCGTGAGCAGCTTGCGGTGGTTGCGCAGGTCGGGCCGGCGCCAGCGGCCCTTCAGCGGGTGGATCGGCATCATCTGGTGCCACTCGATGCCGGCCTCGGTCATCCGTCGGTTCATCCGCTTGAAGCCGGGGTACTTCCGGGATCCGAGGTGGTCGTACAGCAGCCGGACCTTCACGCCGCGGGCGACCGCCTCCACCAGCGCGGTGAAGAACGCGTCCGTGGTGTGGTCCCAGGCCATGATGTAGATCTCGACATGGACCCGTTCGCTGGGCCTCGCGGACGGCCGCGGTCATCGCGGCGATCGAGGTGTCGTAGTCACCGAACAGCCCGTGGCTGGTGCCGCTCATGATCGGCAGCGAACCGAGCCGACGATTCAGCCGGACCAGGCTGTCGATGCCGGACGGCAGCTCGACGTCGCCCGGCAGCGCCGGCAGGTCGGCCGTTCGGTGCATGATCGCCTCGTTGGCCTGGATCTGGATCTTCTCCCGGCGGCCGCGGACGAACGGGCTGCCGATCAGGAAGAACAGCAGCAGGCCGAACACCGGGGTGACCACGATCAGCAGCAACCAGGCCAGGGAAGACGATGGCCGCCGATTCCGCGGGATGGTGCCGAGCGCGACGATCTTGATCACCAGCTCGATCAGGTAGACGGTCAGCGGCACCCAGGCGAGGACGATGTGCACCTCTGCATCACACCAGATCGACGACTAGATCAGATAGCGGAACGCGGGGTTCTCCGGATCGACCTTCGCCGCATGGATGGGCGAATCGGCCATTGCGGCGAGCAGCCGTGGCAGCTCGTGCGGCGAGCTGAGCTCGATCCCCACCAGGGCCGGCCCGACCTCACGGTTCGTGCGCTTGACGTACTCGAACAGGGTGATGTCGTCGTCGGGGCCGAGGACGTCGTCGAGGAATCGGCGCAGCGCACCGGGTTCCTGCGGGAACTCGACGATGAAGTAGTGCTTGATTCCGCCGGAGACCAGCGCCCGCTCGGCCACTTCGGCATAGCGGCTGATGTCCTGGTTGCCGCCGGAGACCACGCAGACGATGTCCTGCCGGTCGCCGGGCACCAGGTCTCGCAGGGCGGCCGCGGTCAGCGCACCGGCAGGCTCGGCGATGATCCCCTCCGTCTGGAAGAGCTCGATCATCTCCTCGCAGATCACCCCGACCTCGACGGTCCGCACCTGGATCGGCCCCGGGTAGGCGCTGATGATCTCCATCGGCAACGCGCCGACCTGCCGGACCGAGGCCCCGTCGACGAAGGTGTCGAGGCTGGCCAGCGGAACCGGTCGTCCGGCAGTCATTGCGGCGGTCAGGCTGGCCGCACCGGCCGGTTCGACGGCCAGGACGGGCGTTGCGGGATGGTGCTCCGCGAGCCACTCCAGACAGCCGGCGAGCAGCCCACCGCCGCCGACCGGGACGACCACCAGGTCCGGCGGATGATCCAGCTGCTCGACGATCTCGCGCATCACCGTGCCCTGCCCGGCGATGATGTCGGCGTTGTCGAAGGCAGGGACCTGGAACCGGCCCGACGTGGCGGCATCCGCAGCAGCCAGCTCGGCGGAGTCCTCGTACGTGTCACCGTCGATCCGGAGGTCGACCCAGGACCCGCCCAGCGATCGGATCCGGTCCCGCTTCTGCCGCGGGGTGGTCCGCGGCACGTAGATCCGCCCGCTGACGCCGAGCCGGGCACATGCGTACGCGACGCCCTGAGCATGGTTCCCGGCGCTCGCGCAGACCACGCCGGCCGCCGCGTCCCGAGAGTTCAGCGAGGAGATGAGGTTGTACGCGCCCCGCACCTTGTACGACCGGACGACCTGGAGGTCCTCCCGCTTCAGCCAGACCCGGGCGCCGACGGCGCTGCTGTGCCGCAGGCACAGCTCGAGCGGGGTCCGGGTGGCGACCGGGCTGAGCGCCTCGTACGCCCGGTCGACGGCGCCCCGCTCGATCATGGGCGTCAACGTACCGCGCCGCCCCTCGCAGGCTCAGGGCACGTGCGGGCGTCGGATCCGTCCCCACCACAGCGACAGACCGAGGGCGGCGGCGACCAACAGCAGTCCCGCGGCGGCGAACCAGGACGCGATGTCGACGTGCTGGGTGACCACGGTGACGTGGCTCGGCAGGTCGGCCATCGCGCCCTGCAGCTGGTCGGCGTTCTGGGCCCGGTAGTACTGCCCGCCGGTGGTGTCGGCGACCTTGCGCAAGGCGCCCTCATCGATCACCAGCGGGTTGACCCGGTTTCCGCCGCCGTAGCCCCCGAAGCCGCCGCCGAACCCGCCACCGCCGCCGCCCGCCCAACCGCCGGCCTGCTGACCGGTGCAGGCCATCCGGGTCGGGGTGGTCGTCCCGAAGCCGATGGTGAACACCCGGACGCCACGGGCTGCCGCAACACCCGCGGCCTCGTCGGGCGTCGGACCCTGTGTGTTCGCCCCATCGGTCAGCACCACGATCACGTCGGCCGCATAGCCCTGCCGGTGGGCGGTCTCGGCGTCGACCCCGCTCGGAGCCACCGTCGGATCCACCTGGGAGATGGCGTCGATCGAGGTCAGGATGGCCGAGCCGATCGCGGTCCCGCGATTGGTCGAGAGGTTGTTGATGGCGGTGATCAGGATGTCGCTGTCGGTCGTCGGCGGGACCTGGAGACCCGCAACACCGGCGAAGGCGACCAGCCCGATCCGGGTCTTTCCCTTTTGGGCCTTGATGAACGAGATCGCAGCCTGCTGGGCGACGGTGATCCGGTTGGGGTCGACGTCGGTCGAGCACATCGAGCCCGAGACGTCCATCGCGAGCATGATCGTCGTCGAGTTCGACGCCACCGGCACGCTCGCCTGCGGCCGGGCGGCGCCGACGGCCAGAGTGGCGAAACCGAGCGCCAGCAGCAGCGTCGGGATCAGCCGGGACCAGCGCGTCCGGGCCGGAAGGGCGGATCGGACGAGGGCGATCGAGGTCACGGTCACCGCCGCCCGGCGGCGTCGGCGGCGGAGCAGCCAGACCGCACCCCAGACGATCGGGATGAGAAGGATCGAGAGCAGCGCCCACGGCCAGGTGAAGCTCATCTACACCACCCGTCCCGTGCGTACGCCGGTGAGCAGGGCGCCGGCCGCGAGCAGGGCGAGCGCCACGGCGATGAAGGCTCCGGCCAGCGGAACGTCCTGCTTGGCCACCGTAAGCCGCAAGTCGATCCCGGACGCCACGTCGTTCAGCTGGCCGACGTCGGTGGCCGGGTGGTAGCTGCCCCCGGTGGCCTGGGCGATCTGGGTCAGCGTGTCGGCGTCCAGGGCGGTATGGAGCTGGTAGCCGTCGACGGTCACTGTGGTTCCCTGCGGCGTACCGACCCCGACGGTCTCGATGTGGATGCCGGCGTTCTGAGCGACGGTGGTCGCGGCCGTCAGCGGGTCGTTCGGGCCGGCGCCCCCGCCAGAGCCGCCACTTGCCCCGGAGTTCCCACTCGCGCTGTCCTCGCCGTCGGAGAACAGCACGATGGTCGCCGAACCCCAGAAACCGATGTCCGGAAGTGCGCCGTCCTTGCCGATCGTCACCGGCTTGCCGGTGATCGCGGCGATCGAGCCGAGGACGGCCTGGGCCAGGGACGTACCGCCCGCGATCCGCAGATTCTGCACCGCAGCCTTGGTGGCGGCTCGATCCGCCCCCGGCAGCGAGGTGGTCAGGGCTCCCTGGTCGAAGCCGACAACACCGAGATCGACGGTGGAGGGCTGCGCATCGACGAACGCAAGGGCGGCCTGCTGGGCAGCGGCGAGCCGGCTGGGAGCCAGGTCGGTGGCGGCCATGCTGTTCGAGACGTCCAGCGCGATGATCGCCGTGCCGGCGCTCCGCGCGACCGGCAGCGACGCGCTCGGGGCGGCCGCGCCGACCGCAAGCACGACCACGGCGGCCAGGCACAGCCACAGACCGAGCAGTCGGGCGGCACCGCGGCCCCGGCCCGGGACCGCGACGCCGGCGGTGACGAGCGCTGCCGACCGCCGCCGAGCGAAGAGCACGGCAACGACGATCAGTCCGGCAGCGATCAGCAGGCCGGCGACCAGCAGGAGGGGATAGCCGATCTTCATCGCCGCCGCCGGCGGGTCTCGGCGATCGACGGAGAGCAGCACCTCGACCAGATCGGCGTCGGTGGCGACCCGGTGCAGCGGCACGCCGGCGTGCCGCATCCCGTCCCCGATCGCGGCCTCCCGCTCGGCGACGCCCTCGCCGAACCGGCTCCGGAACCACGGATCGGAGGAGTCGACGAGCAGCTGCTCGCCGGTCTCGGCATCCTGGACGACGATCAGCCCGACCTCGGGAATCGCGTCGTCGGCCCGGTCCACGATCCGCAGCGCGACCACCTCGTTGCGGTCGGGCGAGCCGGATCAGCGGCCGCTGCCAGTCGCCGGCGCCGATCAGGTCGGAGACGACGACCACCAGTGAGCGCCGGGCCAGCGTCGCGACCGCGTCCAACATCGCCGCCAGGTCGGTGGTCGCGTCGGTTCGCGACGGCAGCGGCCGGTCGAGCTCGCGACCGATCCGCAGGGCGTGGTTACGGCCCGCGCCCGGCGGAATGACCGTGACCGTCCCGGTGTCGTACAGCACCGCGCCGACCCGGTTCCCGTTCCGGCCGAGCAGGCGGGCCAGCACCAGCGCCAGCTCAGCCAGCACGTCCCCCTTGGCCCGGCCGGGCCCACCGACCGACATCGATGCCGACCGGTCCAGCACCAGCCACGAGGTGAGCTCGCGATCCTCGATGAACTCGCGGACCTGCGGCTCGTCCAGCCGGGCGGTGGCGTTCCAGTCGATGTGCCGGGCGTCGTCGGAGTCGAGGTACGGCCGCAGTCCCGCCAGGTCCAGGCCGACGCCGCGCCGGGTGGTCCGGTAGCCGCCCTGCAGCCGGCCGTCGAGCCGGCGCATGATCTGCCACTCCAGCCGGTGGAGCAGGCGATCGGGGGCGGTGATCATCGTCGGTTCTCGGGGTCGCAACTGGTCAGGGCTGGAGGACGACGGCCGGCTCGGGCACGGCACGCAGGACCCTGGTCAGCAGGGCGTCCGCGTCCAGATCGTCGGCCAACGCCTCGTACGACAGCACGATCCGGTGCCGCAGCACGTCCAGGGCCAGCTCGTCGACGTCATACGGCAGGACGTAGTCGCGGCCGCGTAGGTATGCCAAGGATCGCGCGCCGACCACCAGCGCGATACTCGCCCGCGGGCTGGCGCCGTAGGTGACGTACTTCGCGAGGTCGCCCATCCCGACCCCATCCGGGGTCCGGGTGGCGGTCACCAACCGGACGGCATAGTCGACGATCGACGGGTCGACGTACACCTGCTCGGCGCTCGTCCGCATCCGGATCAGATCCTCCGGGGTCAGCATGACCTGCGGTTGCCCGCCCGGGCGCAGCGCCCGCTGGACGATCGCGTGCTCCTCCGGAGCCGTCGGGTAGCCGACGACGACCTTCATCATGAACCGGTCGACCTGCGCCTCCGGCAGCGGATAGGTGCCGTCGGACTCGATCGGGTTCTGGGTGGCCATCACGAGGAACGGCTCGGGCACCGGGAACGTCTCCCGGCCGATGGTCACCTGGCGCTCCTGCATCACCTCCAGCAGTGCGCTCTGCACCTTGGCCGGCGCCCGGTTGATCTCGTCGGCCAGCAGCAGGTTGGTGAACACCGGGCCGAGCGACACCTCGAACTCGCCGGTCGGCTGGTGGTAGACCCGCGTGCCGATCAGGTCGGCCGGCACGAGGTCGGGCGTGAACTGGATCCGCTGGAACTGCCCTCCGATCGCGGCGGCCAGCGACTTGACGGCGAGCGTCTTGGCGAGCCCTGGCACGCCCTCGACCAGCAGGTGCCCGCCGGACAGCATGGCGACCGCCATCCGTTCCAGCAGGACGTCCTGGCCGACGATGGTGCGCTTGACCTCGAACAGCACCGGTTCCAGCGGATTCGACGACATCATCATCCTTCGCAGACGTTGCTGGTGGTCAGGGAGTTCACAGTTGGGGACCGCCGCCGGGACCCTTGCCGGAGGTCCCGCCCAGCGCCGTACCGATCGGGACGGCGAAGCCGATGCCGGCGAACGCATCCTCTTTGCCGGGGTTCGCGATGGACAGCACAACGCCGATCACCGAGCCATGGCTATCCAGCAACGGCCCACCGGAGCTGCCGGGGTTCACCGCCGCGTCGAACTGGATCAGCCCCGTACCCGTGCCCTGTTTGGTCTGTGCCGTCCGGTTCAGCCCCGAGACCACGCCACTGGTCGTGCTGTCCCGCAGGCCGAGCGGGTTGCCGATCGCGACGACATCCGCGCCGACCGCCACCGCCCCGCCGAGCGCCGCCGGTACGACGACCTCGGGCAGCTTCGCCGGGACGAGCATCGCCACGTCGATCTTGGCGTCGGCGGACGCGATCGTTGCCGTGGTCTTCGTGCCGTCCGCGAAGGTGACGGAGACCGTACCTCCATCGGAGATGACATGGTCGGCGGTGAGCACGTTGCCGGTGTCGGTGACGACGGTGCCCGAGCCGAGTGAGCCCTTGGACGTGGTGATCAGGACGACCGACGGCGCGACCCGCTGGTAGAGCGCCGACACCGTGAGCGGGGTGGCCGACGCGGTCGGTGTCGGTGTCGGTGTCGGCGTGGTCGACGCGCTCGGCGTGCCCGATCCAAGCCGGAAGGCCAGTGCGCCGACGATCAGCAGCAGGGCGAGCACTCCGGCCGAGGCGGCGATCACCCAGCGTCGGTGCGTCTGATCGCCGGTGTTCCGCACCGGCAGGCGGAAACGGCGGGCTCGCGGTGGAGGTCCGGCGACCAGGATCTCGGTCTCGGCTCCGGGCTTCGGCAGGTCGGGCGCGAGGCTCGCGGGATCGATGGACGGGGCTGGATCCGGGCCGGGCGCACGGAAACCGCGCTGTCGCCCAGCCGAGGTGGGATCCACCTCCTCAGGGTAAGGACCCTTCATGAGAATGGCCTATGCCTGGACTGTGCACCTCGACCTGTCGACGGGCCTGTCGGTTGCCGCTCACCTCCGGTTCGCGACACCGTAACCGGAGCGAAACCCGGGTCCGGCTACCGTGGTCGGTCCGACCGACGCCGAGACCGAGGGGTGATGCGCAGTGGCGGCGCCCAACGCGCGCGTTGCAGCCGAGCTGCATCGGGTCGGTCGCCACCTCCGGCTGGCCTGGCCCGTTTTCGTCGCCTTCGCGGTGCAGCGGCTGCTCACCATCGCGTTCGTGAACCGCGGTGACTGGCTGTCGAGGATGACCGTCCGCTGGGACGCCGGCTGGTATCTGGGGATCTCCAAGGGCGGCTACGTCTATCCGAACGTGACCGCCGACGGGCTGATCAAGGCGAGCAACCTGGCGTACTTCCCGCTCTATCCGTGGCTGACCCGGGCGGTCTCGGGCGTCGGGGCGATCTCCGACAACGCCGCCATGCTGATCGTGTCCTGGCTCGGCGGGTTGGTCGCAGTCTGGGCCATCTTCGAGGTCGGCAACGCACTGTACGGCCGCTGGACAGGCATCGCGCTCGCCGCGGTCTGGGGGATGGCGCCGGCGTCGCTGGCGCTCACCATGGGTTATCCGGAGGGTCTGTTCACCGCAGCCGCGGCTGCCGCGCTGTTCTGCCTGATCCGACACCGACCGGTCTGGGCCGGCGGCTGCGCGATCGTCGCCGGGCTGCTGCGACCGTCCGCGATCGCGGTGATCGCGATGATCGCCGCGTACGCGCTGGTGGAGGTGATCCGCTGGCGGCGGGCCCGCACGGCGCCCGGCCCCTCGTCCGTCCCCGGTGCCGACGTGCCGGTCGTCGAGCTGCCGGTGATCCGTGCCTTGCTCGGGCTTGCCCTGTCGACCCTCGGGCTCGCGACATACCTGATCTACGTCGCGATCAGGACCGGGAATCTGTTCGGGTACGTCGCCGTGCAGGCCCAGTGGGGACAGCAGACGGCGGCACCGGCCTCGTACTGGGAAGGCACCTGGGACGGTCTGGTCGACCCGCCCCGTGCACTGGTCCCGGCGACGATCGCGGTGTGCCTCGGCTATCTCCTGCTGTTCTGCCTGATCGTGTTCCAGCGGCGGCTGGTCTGGGCGAGCGTGTACGCCGGTGTGCTGCTGGTGATGACATTGAGTCATGTGACGTTCCAGTGGGTGTACGCACGCCAGCTGCTGCCTGCGTTCGTCCTGCTGATTCCGCTGGTCCGGATGCGAGTCCCGCGGGCGGGCGCTATCGCGGCGATCGCCCTCGGCAGCATCGCGATGGCCTGGGGGAGCGCACAGTTCCTGCTGGAGACCTCGGCCGGGATGTGACCGACTCGCGAGGCGAGAATCAGTCCTCGGGTCGGCTGGTGAGGTCGGCTTGCGCCCCCAGGTAGCGGACTCCGTCAGGATTCAGCGCAAGCAGCTCTTGTAGTAGCTGGTCGCGCGTCAGCTCCAGTTCTCCGGCGAGCCACCCGCACAGCACTGCGGACCAACCATGGCTGAGATAGATCACCAGCAGCCGCAGACGTCCTTGGCTGGCGTTTTCCCAACCTGGCAAGGCGTGCAGGAGCTCGAGGGTGCTTCCTTCGATGGCCAGGCCGATCTGCCGACGGGCCAGGGCTCGATCGTTGAGTACGGCTGCCCGCAGCGCTGACCTGTTCTCTTCGACGGCATTGATCATCATCGACGCGGTTGTCACGGCCAGTCCTTCTTGACCCCTGGAGCGCAGCGCCTCGGTGCTGCCCGCGTAGATGGAGACGAGCGCCGATTGCAGCACGTAGAGGCTGAGATCGCCGACGCTGGTGAAGTGGGCGTAGAACGATGACCGATTGACCCCGGCAGAGCGGACGATCTGGCTGATGCTGGGCACCGCGTGGGCCGATCTGGACAGGTCGACGTACGCCCGAACGAGTCTCGCTCGGGTGTCTCTCGCACGCGGATCCTGGCTGCGGCGCCGGACCTCGTGGATCCGTGGGTCGTCGACCGTCATCCCTTCCACGGTAGTGGGCCTGGTCCGTCATGGCGGTGATCAGCTTCGTTGGAGCGATGCCGATGGTGCGCTACTGTCCGCCCGGTCGGTATCGCGTTGGGTGATCACCACGAGGCCGACGATCAGGAGCCACACGTTGGCCGGGTATCCGGCGAGCCGTTCCATGGCGCCGGCACCCAGGCCGAGCAGCAAAGCCGGACCCGCGGTCTGCGCAGCGCTCGACAGCACGGAGGCGATCAGGCCGATGCCGGCGAGCACCACGCCGGCGACTCCAACGGGAGCGGCCGCTGCCGTGTCGCGGTGGCGGATGAGCGCGATGCCGAGCAGCAGGATGCCCAGCTCACCGAGCGGGATGTTGAGTGCGCCCAACAGGTGCAGTGACAGCTGGGTGTTCTCCGGGTACAGCCCTGTGAGGACCTTGCCGGCGCCGGCGATGATCAGCAGAACAACACCGATCCGGGCCGCGGGCCCCGGTGGCCAGTACGACCAGAGCAAGATCATCGCGGCCACGAGGAGAACACCGGAGAGGATGAAGGAAGCGTTCATCACGGCGTGCCAAGGCGAACAGACCTGTTCGGTTCCGCCGTGCGGAAGGTGCACGGTGCCGCAGACGGTCACGCCGAGGTCGCTGATGTAGTTCCTGGACAGGCTGTACGGGGTGGCCCAGGCGGCGGCGGTGACGATCTGGGCGAGCGCGTACTGCAGCGTTCCGACGACGAGCAGCACACCTCCCCAACGGGCGCGACGGTCGGGCGGGCGGACGGTTTCGGGCATGACGACTCCTTGGTCAGGGGCGGGTACGTCGGCGACGAGTGGGTTTCGGGTCGATGGATGAGTGGCTGGTAGCGCGGGTCGGCCGGTCGGACGGCTCAGAGCGAGGCTTCGTACGGTCTTGTTCCGCTCCTCTGTGGCTTGGAGCTCGGCGACCGCTACCCGGATGAAGTCGCTGAGCAGCGGATCTTTGTTGCCTTTTCGTACGGCGAGGAGTACCTCGCTGGGCCCGGCGCCGTCCAGGGCTACCGTGGTCAGCTCGGGCCGTCGATAGATCGCGGCTACCGACTGCGGCACGACCAGTGCCCCCTGTCCGGCTGCGACCCTTTCGAATCGTTCGACCGCGCGCTGATCGAACGTGCCGTTGCCGGTCCGACTGGGCGGACCGGTCCCGTTCGGTGGTGAGTCCGGTCAGTTCGGGCACATCGGTCACGGACTGGAGCAGACCCAGCCATCTCAGCTCGTGCACACTGATCCGTGGCATGGCGGCGATCGGATGGTTGGTCGCGATCACGACGACGCGCGGCTCGTCGAACAACGGCACGCACTGAAGCTCGTCGACGTCGCACGGCGATCGAACGAGTCCGGCGTCGGCCCGCTCACTGAGCAGCAGGTCGGCCTGGTCTCGGGCCGAGGTGACGACAAGATCGAGCGCGACGCGCGGGTGATTCTGCTGGAACCGGCGGGCGAGGGCAGTGACGGCGATGCCGGGGCGGAAGCCGACCGTGAACGTACGTCCCGGAAGTCCCGCCTGCCGCGCGCGTCGGACGAGCTCGGCGGACGAGTGCAGCAGGCTCCGCGCCTCGTTCAGAACCCGCCGACCTTCGTTGGTGACCACGACGCCGCGACCCGTGCGGATCAGCAGGGGAACACCGAGATCGGTCTCCAGTGCGCGTACCTGGCGACTCAGCGCCGGCTGGGCCACATGGAGTTGCTGTGCCGCGGTCCGGAAGCTACCGCACTCGGCGACCGCCACGAAGTAGCGGAGCTTGCGCAGATCGAGATCCATCTCACGCCCTCGGCCCGGCCGGCGGGTCAGGTATCGCCGTCATCACCCAGTCGGGGACGAGCAGTGCGAGCGAGTCGACCAGCTCAGCCTGGGTGACGGCGACCTCGCCCAGCAACCAGCCGCAGATGATGGCCGCCAAGCCGTGACCGACGTACTCGGCCGACGCAACCCGGGTCGACCGGGTCAGCCCGTCGAAGCTCGACACCTGCTCGTAGTAGTCGAGCACCCGCGAACTCAGCTGGGCACCGAGCGCCTGCTCGCCGAGCGCCCGGTCGCGGGCCAGCACGGCCAGCAGGGGATTCGTCGGGTCGCTCACGTGGTCGAGGATCTCCGCGATCACCTGCGTGTTCGAGGCGCGGGCCGGCATCGTCTGCCCGCTGTGACGGGTCAGATTCGCCGTATGGACCTGGTCGAGATTCCGGTCGATCGCGTAGAGCGCAAGATCGTCGACCGTGCCGAAATGGGCGTAGAACGACGACCGGTGCAGCCCAGCGCGGGCCACGATCTGCGGGACGGTCAGGCCGTGGGGATTCTCGGCGGACAGGGTCAGGAAGGTCTCGACCAGCCGGCGCCGGGTCTCTGCCGCCCTCGGGTCCATGCCCCGTCGAGACGTGGCGTCCTGCTCGACCTCGGTCAACCTGCTCCCCCCTCTCACGACCGCCGCTAGCGGCACCATTCTCCATCAACTGTCGGAGAAGTTCGACCCCCAAACACGCCGCGATACCAACTCGGCATCGCCGACGGCCCACCGTGCACGGGGCGGAGCCTGGAAGCTCACCGCCTGATGCCCGCCGCGTAGCGATCGAGAGATCGGACCTGTCGCAAGCTCGCACCACGCCGGTAGCGTCACGACTGTGCTACCCGCCTGGACCTTCCTGATCGCCACCCACGCCATCGCGGCTGCCGTCAGCTTGGTGCTCGGGCCGTTCCAGATCATCCGCCGGCCGAAGGGCGATCCGGTACACAAGCTGGTCGGTCGGTGCTGGGCGGTGCTGATGTTGTACGTCGCCGCCGGGTCCTTCTTCTTCGGGGGCTACGACACGGCGATCGCGATCTTCCTCCGCATCCTCGCCGCCTGGACGCTGTGCAGCGTGACCCTCGGCATCGTGATGGCCCGCCGCGGAAACATCCGCCGGCACCGCGGATTCATGGTCGGTACGTACGTCGGGCTGGTCGCCGCCTTCGTCGGCGTACTCGCCGTCCACACCCGTCGGGTCCCGTCCTGGTTCGTCGCCCACCCCGTCTTGATGTCACTGATCACGGTCGCCATCATCGCCACCGCAAGCCTGTTCCTCACCACGGTGCAGCTCACGATCGGTCATCGACAGAGGCCAGATGACCGAACCGTCGACGGTCCGCCGACCAGCCCGAAAACGTTGGGCCGCACACCGTAGACAGGGTCGTCGTGTTTCACTGGCCAGGATGTGACCGTCAGCGGGCGAAATCGGCCACTGCAGCGGAGTTCATGGCCTGCGTCTGCCGGTAACGGCGAAGACGACGAGGGTCAGTCCCGAGACCATGATCACGATCGGTCCGGTCCAGCCGATCCCGCCGGCACGGATCAGAGCGACTCGCTCGCCGCCAGAGTAGTGGCAGAGCACCGACGGCGGAAGGTAGAAGCGTTGGAGCTCGAGTTGCTCGTTGATCCGGTATAGCGGATCCGCCGTCCCGGTGGCGGCCTCGGAACAACTGAGTCGTTCGACACCGGCATTTGCGAGTCCCGCGGAGATCACGTTGTACGCGAGGAAGCCGTAGAGGAGAATGCCGAGGAACAGCGCCGCGCCGGCGATGCGCACCGCCCAGATCCGAGCCATCGCCCGCCTGCCTCTTCCGGAACCTCCACCTGTGGACAGCGTCGCGACGATGCGAACCGATTGTCAATGGGTCGATGTTTCCGGGCGGTGAATCGGTCAATGGACGGCCGAACTAGCGATCCGCAACCTCCGCGGTGAGCAGGTCGGTCGCATTGCAGGCGCCCGGCGTTGGCCGAAGGCGTAGGTCTCGAATCGCTCCCGTCTCAGGGCTGGCGCGGTCGTCGCGGCGGCCGGTACAAGCGCTGCACGTCATGCAGACCAGCAGGTGATTTCCGGACGTTCTACGGCGCACGAGCGTGACCGCGAGCCCCGCGAGTGGTGGTGAACCGTGGCAACTGAGGACCACGCCCGCCACACCAGACAGCATGGCCGTCAGTCGGCGCGCATTCCTCGGAACGTCCGGAGCAATCGGCGCCGGAACCCTGTTAGCCAGCCTCGGCGCCCCCCTACTGGACCCAGTGGAGCAACCCGTTCACCGGACTCACCGGCTGGGCCGATGTCAACGGCCCCGGGCTGATCGGCCTCGACGCCGACTTCCTGATCGCCTCCTCGTACGCCAGCGACGACCAACGGCGCACCACCGTCGGGCTGTTCACCATCGCCGGCTCCCCGATCTGCATCTCCGACACCGTCGACACCATCGGTGACAGCGCCTGGATCTTCAACTGGGACACCGGCTCCCGCGACACCGAACGCTGGATCGGCCAGCTCAGCAACGGATCCTGGATCGTCGGCCTGTTCAACCGCGGCCAGTCATCGGTATCGGCGCCGTTGCTCCGGTGCACCTCGACTACATCACCATCGACGGAGGTCCCAGCCCCAAGATCGCCCGCTGACCATTGCCCGCTGGCGACGGCCTGTGCCTCCCAACCAGGACGTGCAGGTCATCGCCACGATCGGCGATGACTCTCGCGGGGAATCACTACGCGGCTTCAGGTGCGCGTACGCGCGAGCTGAGGGCAGGATGGGTCACGCGAGCTTGCGGGCCGCGTTGATCTATCAGCCTCGGACGGCTGAACGCGATCGGATGATTGCGGATGCCCTGGACGAGATGATCCGAGACGCGGAGTGACCGGTGCGTGCGGCGGCCGTTCATTCGGGGGGCACGCGATGGACGATCGGCCGATGTTCGAAGAGTGGGCCCGTTCCATATCGGGTTTGACCAGGCGAAACGGTCTGGAGCGGGTGACCGGGATCGAACCGGCATGACCAGCTTGGAAGTTCTCCGCCAAGAGTCCACCCACGTCCGCCGACGTCAGGCTGCGTGTGCGGGATGTCCGCGGGTGACCGACGGGGCCCTCGGTCTGTGGCCCAACTGTGGCCCAAATCCTGGGTGAACGTTCAGGCCTCATAGACCGTACGGTGGCGTCTTTGAGGCTTCCTGCGTTCCTGCGGTGTGCGCGGTACCGGGTCACCGTCCTTCCCGGACGAAGAGTTGTCCGAGGATGACAGTCGCGGGTTCACAGTGACGGGGATCGATGCCAACCTGCTTTCCAACCCAGCTACCGGCTCGTTCGCTGCTGCGCCTCAGAGACTCTTGCGGCTGCGTCCGGGGGTCGACCACCTTCGCGAACGCCCGCGAACGGGGGCAACTGAGACGGAAACCGAGACGGCGACCACCTGCTTGCAAGGGGCAGCACGGCCGCCGACTGGGCCTGATTCACGCCTCGCGGGACGCCGGCGGACGATCGTGGCCTCAGCTGACAACGCGCTCGTTGCTGTCCTTCTGTGCTGTACTTGGACCTGCTGATCCGTAGGTTTCGATCGCTGGTGTGGGAGTGTCCAATGTCGTCGGTCCCACGGTGCCCCTGATGCGAAAACGTCCGTCTGCGACCGAGGCGTGTCGGCCGGGTATCCGGAGTCTGGCTCCCAATCCCATTGGTGGCTCCCTGCTTGCAAACGAGACGCGGTAGCCGGCCAGGCGTGCGCCGGATGCCGTCGCCGCGACACACAGTGGCAGACGTACAGTCCGCCAGCTACGCCGACGACGCGGCTCGGCCCCGAATATCGGGTAGCAGTGGCCGCGCGTGCAGCGCTACCCGTAGCAGGGCTGCTACACCCCCTGCTACGCGTGGTGACTAGGGAGGTAGCAGGTAGCGGCCCGGACGGCGGAGCCGCTGAACTCCGCTCTGGAGCCGTCAGAGCAGCCCCGAGGCAGGCTGGCGCTTGGTCGCGGGTTCCCAGGTCGGGGCCTGTCGTGCTGAGGTGGTCGACCCAGGATTCGGGATCTTGCCCTGCAAGATCATCCGTCGGGGGTGATGCTGGATGAGGTGGATCGGAGGAGAGTTCCTGCTGACGGTTCTCTCGGGAGGTTGTCATGTGGAAGCTTGAAGTAGCCGAGATCCATGTGAATCGCGAAGCACCCCCGCGCGCGCCACCGCAAAAGGATATTAACAAGATCGATGGCGCTCGGGGCGAACCTTAACCTGATAGTCGCCAATGTGGGCAGTGCCGACTCCGCCGACACGCAGCCGCGGATTGAGGTCAGGTTCACCAGGTGTTCATCCCGACGTTGCCCACAATGGCAAGCGGGCACGAAATGGTGAATTGCAGTCGCCATTCGGCGGCCCGCACAAGCTTCGGAAGAACGCTCGCCTAGACGGCCAGAGCCGGAATCTCTGGTCACGATCGTTTGATCCGCAGCGTTCGGATCGGCCCAACAGGGGCGCCGGACCGTGACGGATCCGCGGTCAATCGACCGCGAATTGCGCAGGTCAACGGGGGGATACAACAGGAGGTTTAGGTATGGATAGGAACAAAGAGCAGCAACATCGTGCGGCGACCGAGGGTGATGGTGAGAGTGCGGACGCCACTCGCCCAGCAGGAACAGGAATCAACCGTCGTACGGTCTTGGGATCGGGTCTGGCTATGGCCGCCACGGCGGGTCTGCTCGACGCGGGTTTCGCTTCTCCGGCAAGCGCGCACCCCCACGGCTACGGCCGGCTTGACACGCTCGAAAGGGTCAGCGGCCATGCCCTATACCACTTGCCGGCAGACCACAAGTGGCACGCGGGCGGAATCTACAACACCGGCCAGATCCAGGAGTGGCACTACTTGACCGGCTTCTTCACCGATGACCACACCGGGGAAGAGTTCGGCATCTTCTACAACATCGTGAACAACCCGACCGCTCCGGGTCGGGGGGATGCCTCGACGTTCGAGCAAGTCGTCATCTTCTCGTTCGGGGACTTCGCGAATAAGAAGTTGACCTGGTTGCACCAGCCGACGGCCGTCGGCTCACTGCAGGCGACCCGGCCGAAGCACTCGACCTCACCGGACGACTTCCAATACCACGCCGAAGGCGAGAACGTAGAATTCACGACGGTTTACCGCGCCGAGCCAAACACGTGGCGCTTCCGCTTCAAGGGTCTTTCGAACAACGTGAACGAACCCATCACTATGGACATGGTGAACACGACCCAGTCACCGTACGGCTACATGCCGGTCGGGGTCGGCGGCTTTGAGAATGAGAACATTCCCTGGAACGGGCAGAATCTGGATCCCACCACCATGTACTCGCTGTCCTACTACTACACCGGCCCGATTTCGAAGAGCAAGGCCACCGTGACCATCGGCGGCAAGACCCGACATCTCACGGGCACAATCTGGTTTGAGCACCAGTGGGGGAACTTCAGCTCCCAGTCGGAGCCATGGACGACTGCGTACACCTGGGGGGCGCTGACCTTCAACAATGGCAACGTCTTCACCTGGCGCCAGTGGTACGGCGCGCCAAACGGATCGGCTCCCCTCCAACCGATTTTCGACATCGGCCGCAACTCGTTCGGGACGCCCAATGGCACCCCGGACGGCAGCCTTACCTTCCATATGGGGAACAACGCAGAGTGGAAAGCGTTGAAAACCTGGAAATCACCGGTGAGTGGGCGCAACATCGCCACTCAGGTCCGACTGACCAGCGCCTTCGGGACCTGGTACCTCACAAACGTCTTCGACAACTACGAGATGCCCTGGGGCTACCCACCGTACGGGACCACTGACTATAGCTTCGTCGAAGCTGCGATGTGGGTCCGTACCGGCTCGGTCAACGGGCCGATTGTTGGCCACGCTTTCGCGGAGCAGGGCGACCAGTTGACGCTATACCAGGCGCCAGTTTCCGGGTAGAGATTGCGCGCTCGTCGCGTCGTCCCGCTCCTACCCAAGAAAGCCAAGCGGGGGATCGCCCGGAGCCTCATGGATGCGTGGTCGTCTGGAACTGCAAAGGGCGATCACAATGGCTTACCGTCCACTTCCATGGGGCCCTGGCCCGGGGCGTACAGACCCGCTGCGCGGTGTTCGCAGCCTGGAAATGGTCAACGTTCCGGACGCGGGACGTGCTGTCGCAATTGGAGCAGACGTGTTGCCGACCGTCCGAGGACTGTCGCAGGAGAGCGCTCGGGGCTGTCCGAGCGTCAGCCAATGCGTGCAGTCACCCTCTCTCAAGCAAGCACCAA
>CAVOZV010000017.1:0-317479 GCA_963701355.1 uncultured Actinomycetota bacterium
TCCCATCAGCCCTAGTCAACAGCATATTCTTCGCCCTTCTCCGTCATATCAAGCCTGGTCTTCGCGTTGCTCAGTCCGCACTGAGTCCGCATTTCGCCGAATCACGACCTCGTCGAGCCGCTCCGCCACCGCATCAAGATCGTCCCCGAACAGACCCGCATACACGTCCAACGTCATCGCCGCCGACGCATGACCAAGCATCTGCTGCACCGCCTTCACGTTCGCCCCCGCCGCCACAGCCAAGCTCGCCGCCGTATGCCGCAACTCGTGAGGCGTCAACCCGGCCAAACCAGCCCGCTCCGCCGCCGGATCGAAGAAGCGCGGCCGAAAGTTCGTGTTCCGCAACACCTCACCGCGCGGCGACACGAACACCAGATCATCCGGCTCCTTACCCGCAATCTCCCCGGCAAGCTCGTTGGCCAAGAACCGCGGAATCGGCACAGACCGACGCTGATGATTCTTCGTCGTCCCGAACACCACCTCACCGTTGACCTCCGTCACCGCCTCGACCACCTCCAGGCGACGCCGGACCAAGTCCACCCTCTTCACCCGCAGCGCAGCCAGCTCGCCCCACCGCAGACCCCCGTACGCGAGGACGTCGATCAACGCGCCGTACGCGTCACAGGCCGCCGCCAGCCGGGCAACCTCCTCATGGGTCAGAAACCGCTTCGGCCGACTCACGATCCGAGGCAGCGGCACCCCCTCAGCCACGTTCCGCACCATCCGGCCGTCCTTCACCGCCGCTGACAACGCCAGCGAGAACACCCGATGCGCGTACCGCACCGTCGCCGGCGCCAGCTCCAAACTCAGCCCCTGCACCCACGACGACACCTCAGAATGCGTGACCTTGGCCAGCGGCACCGACTCCCACGCAGGCAGAATCTGCCGGCGGATCGCCACCTCGTACCGCACCCGGGTCGTCGGCTTCAACTGCACCTGCCGCTCGATCCAGCTCCCGATCCACGCACCCACCGTCATCTTCGACAGCGCCGGATCGATCCACTCACCGCGCGCAATCGCCACCTCCTGCGACGCCAGCCACCGAGCGGCGTCACCCTTCCGCACAAAGTGGCGCGCATGCTCCCGATGGCTGGCGTCGCGATACCGCGCCCGCCAGCGGCCATCCGGCCGCCGCTGAATGTTCCCTGCCACCTCAGACCCCAACCGCCCGTGACACTGTGCCCAGAGCGGCCTCCCCCGACCCGGAGAGTGTGTGATCTCCGGACCGGGCGTCAAGGGCGCCTGCGGCGTCACTACGTGATTCGCTGCGCTCACCCTTGACCCCCGACTCCTCCGACCACAAGATCGGCTGGTCGTCGGGGGAGGCCGAGGAATGGGCAAACGCTGTAGCTCACGACGCCTGCTCGCTCAGCCACGACCTCACGGCGGCCGGGTCATAACGCAGATGCCGCCCAACTCGATACGCCGACGGCCCCAGCCCGAGATAGCGCCACTGGTGCAACGTGGCCACCGGCACGACCAAGAACGCGGAGACATCCTGAATGGTCCACAACCGCTCCGCGGTGACCATCGGCACCGACACCGCGGCCGGACTCGACTTCGACACCACTACCCCTCCTCAGCAATCAGGATCGAACGGACCATCCGCCAGCTGGACAGCCTCGCGCCGAGCACGAGCCCGAGCAGCCGCAGAAGCAGCCAAAGCCGCATCACCCGACGTCAGCCAGCCGGCACCGTCGAACGACCAGCCGCGAACCACGACCAGCGTGGATTCCTCGAGCTCATCCGGGTCGATGCCCGGGTCCACGGGTGGACGCTGCGGGGTGTGAGCCTCACGCCACGCCCGGCGCTCCCCGCGCAGGTAGCCCATCGTGGTGGAGTAACGCCGCGACTTCGTGGAGAAGTGGCCACGGAAACCCAGCATGTGCAGCCACTTCACGACAGGTAACCAGGTCCGCGCCGCACCGATCACCGCCACGTTGTCCGTCTCATCAAGACCCACGGAGTCTGCATCGTCCTCAAGAGCTCTGATCACCGAAGACGCCTGGCCGGCGATCGCGATCGCCGTTCGCAGCAGGCGTTTGATGTGGTCGGACACATCGAGTCGCTCGATCGAACAGCCACTGGGCAGTCGGCGAGGATGAAGCCCGAAATCGTCGGCCGCCTTCGTCGCGTACTTCGCGATGTACGCGGCCACCATCTCCGGATGCATCGGCCCCGAGCCCGCGTCACGGTTCGCCTGCCCGTGCACCGGACGGACGTCGCACTGATCACCGAACGCGAGATCCCAGACCGGACCACCCCACATGTACGGATCCGTCGTGACCCGCACCGAAGCGGCGGCCTCCACGATCAACCGGCCCAGCTGCGCGGCGTCGAGCCCGACCGACGGCAACGAGTACGGATCACCGGCGCCCGTCGAGCCGGACCAAGGCATGGAAATGGACGATCCCGCGGCGCTGGAACTCGGCCACCTTCGCGAACGACACCACCAGGTGCTCAGCCAACCGCGAACGGGAGACACCCAGATGCGAGGCGATCCGACGGCGAAGCGCGATCGTGAAGCGGCGCCACAACTCCGGCGCGTACCAGTTGAACGCAAGATGCCCCGAGTAGTCGTAGCAGTCCGCGCACAGCGGAGACCCCAACTCGGGATCCGATTCGTCATGCACCACCGAGCAGCTCGCCGGCCGGCCATGCAGACAGGTCCTCACGCGCCGAGGCGGATGACAGCGGCGACCGCGGCCGCGTGTCGTGTGCACAGCGCCGAAACTCGGAGCGGTCAGCGTCGCGAACACCGTCGGATGCTCAGCGACCGACTCCGGGACACCCTTGATGCCGCCCGCCACACCGGCGTACAGCAGATGCCACATGTCGCCCTGATACTCATGCGAACACGACTCACACACCGCCGCGCGGCGGTTCCCGCACCGCACATAGGCGACACCGTCAGGCTCGTTCACCGTGCTGTAGCAGTCGACCAGCCGACCGTCCGACAAGTGGGTCCGAGTCGAACCCCGCAACCGGATCGGATGAGCACAATGACCGCAGCCCTTCGCCTGCGCAGCCCAACGGTCGAAATCCGGACGACCAGCACGAGCAGCCATCTCCGCGATCGTGCCCGGCAGCAGCTCACCCACCGAGGTCGGCCCAGACATCACTGATCGCCTCCCGCGATCACCCGAACGCTCGCCCGCGACCGGCTCGACGAACGACGCGCCGGCATCCCCGAATCGGCGTGTACAACGACAGGGATCTGAACCGGCGCTGGAAAACGGGCCGCCGCAGTTCTGATCATGTCGTCGCTGACAAAGCCGGCCCGGACCCTGACCGGATAGCCGTCCTCCTCCAGCGCGTAACCGACACCAGGTGTCGTATGCGGGATCTTGTGACACCTCGCGCCCCTGGCGGAGCGCTCCGTCGCCGAGCACCATCGCCACTTCCTCGCGGTCACGAAGCCGCAGGCCGATGCTCTGCGTGAACAGGTGCCGCATCCGGACGGTCTCCTTCCGCGGATCCTGCAAGAACGCGAACACGACATACCCGACCGCGCGGCCCTGCGACAAGATCACCGAGAGCGCCGCCTCGGCCCGCCGGGTCAGGTCACGGTCGGGGGAGTAGGTGATCAGCGCCGCCAGCTCGTCGATCACGATGATCACCGTCGGCTCATCGACGGACTGGACATGCTGCCTCGTCCGGCCGGCCAACCGTTCCGCTCGAGCCTGCAACTCGCACGCGTCGTCCTCGAGCATCGCCACCGCCAGCTCGGCCGTCTGCGCGTACCGGGTGAACAACGGTCGACCCATCGACGAACTCCATGCCGCCCTTCAAATCGACGCCGTGCAGCTGGACCAAGCCGGCGCCGTTCTGCGGTCCAAGGCCGAACACCAGTCCCCAGACGAACGACGCCTTGCCCGAGCCAGATTCGCCGGCAACCATCGTGGAACTGCGGATGCGCAGTCGCCATGTCCGGCCGTCCTCGGTGCGTCCCATCGCAACGCACTCGGCCGAACCGAGCGGCGCCTCCGCATCGGGAACGGTCGCGTCGAACTGCTCCAGAAGCTGATCACCGAACGACCAGACGATCCGGCACTCAGTCGCCGACGGATTCGCCAGGATCCGGCACCCGTGAGCGCCCGACTGCCACCCGAAGCCGATCGGCCGCGAGCTCGACGTCATCCACCGTCTGACCGGTCAGCAGCCGCGGCCACGCGGTCAGCTGCCAGTGCGACCAACGAACCTTCCTCAGGCCAGGAACCGCGACCTCACGGTGCCGATGACCGACGCCCGTGTCTCGACGTGCGCGCTCGAGATCTGTGGTCAACCGGGCCAGCCCGACAGACTCCATCAGGTGTGGCCAGTCATGCCGCAAGCCGCGCGCTGTGCGGTACCGGCCCAGCGGTTCGGCGAGGCAGCGGCGGTACGAGTCCGACCAACCGCGAGCCCACGCCGCCACCGCGATAACCGGAATCACCAACACCGCGAACACCGCGAGCTGCTGCTGCCACCAGGCGATCAAGCTGGCCAGCCAGATGGACCGTTGCCGCAATCCTGTGCCGCCACCACAGACGACCGGCGCCGCCGACCCACCAGCCGACCTCACGACCGACGACAGCCAGCGCACGACCCACTCGGCGACCCAAGTCCCTGATCATTCGCAGTTCCAACCGATCAGCGGGTCCAATCGCTGCCAACGCGCGGACCCGTCGCTGTCCTGCCTGAACACCCGATGCGTGTGACTGCGGCCCGCGTGAGCGAACGCAGCAAGAACCAGGTGCAGCGTTGCCCGGTCAAGAAGCGCGAGGTGGTCGGCGAGCTGGCCGATCGGCCGGCCAGAAGCCAGAGCGTCGACGATGCCCAACACCTGGCGCTCCGGCTCGACAAGGTCGAGGTCGCTGCCACTCAGTTGATCGGTGTCCAGCCACAGACAGCCGTCATCGACGCGGATCCACGGCCACCTGGGCTCAGCCAGCCTGCCGTGACAGGAACGCACCAGCAGCTCGACCGCCGCCTCCAACCGCGGGAAGCCCGCAGGCCCACCGACGAAGAGCGGCTCTGGAGTCGATCGAAGCGACAGTCGCGCTATTCATAGTTCGCGCTCCTGCCCAGACTCGCGACCGAGCAACGCGTGACGCGCCTGCGCGGTCCGCAGGGCGCTCTGGGCCCGAGCGCACGCGACAGCAAGACGGCCCAGAGCCATCGGATCCTGCGCGACCAGCACGACATCGCCGCCAGGAAGCGCGATGGTCACGTACGGCCCGTGATCACCCAGCAGCATCCGAGAACGCACCGGACCCGGATCGAGCGCGAAATGCCCCACGATCCGCGCAACCTGCCACTTCGCCGGCATCGATCAGCCGATCCGGGACGGTTCGGCCGGCCAACCGAAGAGGGTCGGCAGCTGAACCAGCCTGAGCTGGCCATTGTCGTCGGACAGCCCCGAATGCTGATGCGAACCGCTCGCGTGCGCGATCGCAGCGAGGATCAGCCGAAGGTTGCTGCGGTCCAGCCCCGAAAGGCTCAGACCGAGCTGCTCCACCGGCACGTCCGCGATCAAGCCGGCGACCAGAGCCAGCACGCGACGCTCGCCACCCGACAGCACACCCCAGTTCGCCGGCATGCACTCGGCGTCGACCCAGTACCAGCCGGGCCGATCACACGCCTGGATCCACGGCCACCCCGGGTCGGCGAACCGACCCCCGAACGCCCGCACGAGCAGCTCGACGCCCGCCTCCTCGGCGTAGTCACCGCGCGCCCAGGACCGAAGGCCCTCCACCACATCCAGATCGGCCATGATCAGGCGGCCTTCCCGGCGTCGCCCGGCTTGGCGGAGTTCGACGAAGAGATTCGGCCAGCGCGGAACGAGACGCCAGACCGGTCACCCTGGGACCAGGGCATCGCCACGAGGTTCTCGACGCGGACGAACTCACCGACCGGAAACGCCGGCTCCGCGTCCACGACCACCGGGAGGATCTCCCCGCCCGACTCGTCCAGCGCCATGAGCTGGATCTGCCACATCAGCGCGCCGGTACGCCTGTCGACCTTCTGAGCCTTCGTCTCGAAGTCCACCTTGGGCTCGTGCGCCTTGGTGACCATGAACCGCACTCCGGCCACGTCCACTCGAAGCTGCATTCCAGGCACTCCTCGTTCTCGCGATGGGCACCATGTGTGCCGCGGTGCCTCAAGCGTGCAGGTACGTATAGGGACACGCCAACCGCAGAATCGGGACGTTTGGGGATTCTTTCGCGTATCGTAGTGTCATGCCGAATGTCCGACTCCGCAGTGCGCTCGTCGCAGCCGGAATGACTCAGTCGGATCTCGCAGAACTTGTCCAGGTCGATCCGAAGAGCGTCGAGCGCTGGATCACGCAGGACCGACTACCGCACGCCACCACCAGAGCGCGCGTCGCTCGGCAGTTCGGTCAAGAGGAGTCGTACTTCTGGCCCAGCCTGCTGAGCACCGAGCAGAGCCGCAGCGCAACCGAGTCGGAGTTGGTGCAGCTCTGGCCGACGAGGCAGCTGGTGCCAGGGGATGTCTGGCGCGCACTCTTCAGACAGGCTGCAGACCAGATCGACGTCCTGGTGTACGCCGGCAACTTTCTGATCGAGGCGTACGACCTGGTCGACGTCATACGGAGCAAGGCCGCAGCCGGCGCACGGATTCCGGATCCTCCTCGGCGACAGCCAGTGCGAAGCCGTGCACCAGCGCGCACGGGAGGAGCGGCTCTCCGGGCTGGTCGACCGCTGCCGATCTAGCCTCGAATACCTCGCCGAGGTCGGTGACCTGCCCGGGCTCCAGCTACGGCTGCACCAGACCGTGCTGTACGCCAGCATGTACCGGTTCGACGAGCTCGATGCTGATCAATAACCACACGTACGGCTCACAGGCGGCGAAGTCTCCTGTCCTGCAGCTTCGCAAAGTGCCAGGTGGAGCAACTCTTCGACTACTACGAGGCCGCATTCGAGCGGGTCTGGGCGACCGGCGAGCCCGTAGCCTGAGGCAGTGGGCAAGCGGTTCGACTACTTCGACGACCCCGACGCACCTGCGGCGAACAGCGTCAAGCCCAGCGCGGCAGCGTTCGTGCGCCGCGGCGACACCGTGTCTTCTGACCTGCCGCTCCGACAACGGCAACTGGTCGATGCCAGGCGGCGCGCACGATCCGGGGGAGTCTCTCAGCGCGACCGCAATTCGCGAGACCTTCGAAGAAACCGGGATCACCGTTCGCCTGACCGGCGTCGCCGGCATCTACACGGATCCGCGGCACGTCGTGCACTACACGAGCAACGACGAGGTCCGCCAGGAGTTCACAATCGTCTACCGCGCCGATTACGTCTCGGGCGAGCCGACCACCAGCTCCGAGACGACCGAGCGTCGAGTGGGTGCCCGTCGAGCGAGATCGCCGAGCTGACCATGGACCGCAGCCAGCGGATGCGGATCGACTGGGCGCTCAATCAGACCGGCACCTGGATCGACCCGACCGGCGACTGACCGGCCTTCAGCAGGACCTGTCGAGCGCGACCGATGAACCGCGTGACCAGATCGTCCGGACCGTATCGCTCACAGATCTCGTCGAGCCGCTCCTCGACGGTGACGTCCTGCGCCGTCGCGGCCCGGTCGTCATGTCGGCCCACCACAGCACTGCGTGCGCCGGGCCGAGGTCGACGTCGACCGCGAACTCGTCGAACACCGACGGATCGATGCCGCGCTCATCGGCCTCCAAGCGAGCTGGCCGAGTGATGGATCACCAGATGGCATACGGCCCGCGAGAAGCCCAGTCGACGCCAGGTAGCGCGCGCCGTCGAGCGCGTGAAACCCGGTGTCGACATGCCCATACCCGATGTCGTGAAGCGTCGCCGCCGACACGAGATCGGCCCGAAGCGCGGCCGGCACGAGCTCCGAGGCTTCGCCGGCCTTCCGACCGACCGCGATCGAGTGTCGGCGACGATCGCCGGCGAGCGCGTCGAGCTGATCCGAGTAGACCAAGTGCTCCAGCAGCTGACCATCGAATCAGTTCACCGTATCGGCCGCCGCGTCATCTGCGTGCGCGAACGTGTGCGCCGCCGAGCATCGCCCGAGCAATTGATCCCTCCAGCCGCCGGACTCCGAACGTCTGGACCGCAATGCCGAGCCGCTTCACCGCTGCTGCCGACGACAGCTGCCCAGAGCTGCCGGCCGCGGCTGTCTTGCACTGCGGCTGGACCGCGGCTCACCGTGCTGCCCGCCGCCGTGATCCGCGACTGCGCTCCCCGGCTCCGCTTGTCCGCTTGCCGTGTTGCTTGCCGTGACGCGTTGCCGTGTTGCCGCGTTGCCGTTGACGCGCTGCCTTGTTGCCTGTTGTCGTGAATCAGGAGATGGTTGACGATTCTGTGTCAGGTGATGCTTTACACCCGGCCTAGGAAACTGGGGTGTGACCGTCCGTGGTCGGTCGGCTTTGATGTTACGCACGGGCAGGGTGGTGGTCCGGCGGACGACGCGGGTTTCGCCGTCGTCGAGCTCGATCGCCAGGGTGGTGTCGGAGACCCAGATGGTGACGGTCTGGTGCGATGGATCCGGCCGAGGGCGACCTTCTGACCGCAGACCATGATCGACGCCGGTGTTCGAGGCGCGGCGTTGGACCCGGATCGGTTCGGTCGATGGGCCGGGGTGGTGGGCCGGCGGGCCGGTTCCCGCGGAGCCGGACGATCTGGTCGGGGCTGAGCGGGTTCGGCCGGGTCGCGGAGCAGCTCGCGGGTCTCGAGGTCGAAGAACATCAAGCGTGTCGGCTTCGATCCGGATCCCGACCTGGCGGCCGGCGAGGATCTCGGCGGCCAGCAGCACCTGGCCGCCCAGGACGACGGTGCCGTCGCTGGAGACGACCCGTTCGACCTCGACCGCGTCGCCGTCCTCGATCGGTGGCAGCGGGGACGGGCCGGCGTTGACCGCGCCGTCGGCGACCAGCCGGGCCAGGTCGTTGACCGACAGGTGCGAGCGGACGGTCTTGATCCGGGTCGCCGCCGATGCAGCAGGTGGATCAGGTCGCAGTCGGCCCAGAACCGGACGACCTGCCCGGACCGGGCCGGGCCGAGCCAGAACTGCTTCGGCCGGCGAGCTCCATGTTCCCCGACGGCGGCACGACCCGGTCGAACTCGACCGGGCCGCCTGCCCAGCACCGCCGTCGGTCGGGCTCGACTGTTCGGTCATCGTCGGCGCTGGTCGCCGGGTCCGGGTCGGCGGTCGGGCAGCGGCGTGCCAGCGTCGGCGGCAGCCACACGGCCAACAGTTCCCGCTGCTGCTCGCGGGATCGGGGTGAACCGTTCCGCCGGGGTGACCGGCCGTGTCCGGTCGAGCGCCTGGTGGGGCCGGTCGGTGTTGTACTCGGCGACCCACGCGTCGACCGCGGCCTGCGCGGCTGCCAGCGACTCGAACGGCTCGTGATCATCGAGCAGCTCGCGGCGCAGCGTGCAGGTGGAACCGCTCGATCTTGCCGGTCGTGGTCGGCGACGCCGGCTGGGTCAGCCGGTGGGTGATCGCCGTTGTGCCGACAGATCTTGTCGAACAACACCTCCCCGCCCTTACCGAACCGGTCGGTGAACTGCTTGCCGTTGTCGGTCAGGATCTCCTCCGGCACCCCGAACCGGGCCAACGCCGCGGCCAGGGCCAGACACACCGCCCGGCCGGTGGCCCGCTCCACCACCGCGGCGATCACACAGAACCGGGAGTGGTCATCGACCCCGGTCACCACCTTGGCCTCCCGCAGCACTCCGGTGCCCGGGTCGACCAGCCATCACCCCGCCGACGATGTCGATCTGCCACAGCTGCATCGGCCCGGGCCGTTCCCACCGCACGATACGACTCCCGCGGCCGTTTCCGCGGCCGCGGACCGACCAGCCCGTGCCGGATCAGGATCCGGTTCACCGTCGCGCGTCGACGGCACGACCTGCACACCAGCCGGCCGGGCTCTTCAGCAGCTCCATCCGGATCCGCTTCGCACCCCACCGCGGATGCTGCCGACGCATCTCCGCCACCCGCACCTCGACCACGCGCGCGACCTGCTGCGGAGCACGACACGCGGCCGATGCGAACGGTCCGCCAACCCGGCGACACCCTCGACGAGATACCGCCGACAGCCAGGCATGCACCGACTGACCCGCGACACCCCGACCGCGGCCGCGACCTCGGTCACCGTCGCCCCCGCCAACACCGCCCGCACCGCGTCCAACCGCTGCTCGACCACCGACAACGACAACCAGCGCCATCCCCGGCCTCCCTGAGCCGCGACGCCCACGGAGCATCGCCGATCAGGAAGGCCGAACACGGCCAGGTGTCAAGCATCACCTGGCACAGCACTGTCAAGCATCACCCGGGACAGGACAGCCATCGCCGTGTCCGTGGTGAGGACTTTCCTTACTCCGTCAAGGCGGCGCTTCGCGCCGCGACGCTCCCTCCCGCTCGCCGTCCTCGCTCCGCTGCGGGCGGCCTCCGCTCCAAATTTGGAGCGACGAGACAACCTAGACCCGCTTCCACCCGGCGGTCGGATGACTCCTGAGGCGCGCCCCTGCCTGCCGGCACCCTCGCTCTGGAATCTGCCTTGCTGCGGTCTCGCGGATACACGCCAATCGTTTCGCGATGGCACCGGTCAATCAGATGGTGTCCGCGCCGACTCCCTGGAGAATCAGCCGCTTGAACTTGACTTCGCCGCACAAGCTACTGCAGCAGGGTAGGGGGAAATTGACTACCCGAGACCAACGCTCTCACGACTAGTCCACGTAGGTCCAGCGAGTGTATAGTCTCTCAAGTCCACCGATGTCTGCAGGCTCGAGCATTGCAATTATGACTGAACCAGCCCTCGGCCCAGACACCTCGTCGACGCCCGATGAGGTAATGCTAGGCGACGTACCGCCTCGATACATTGCGCCCTGGCTGCTGAGGTTGCCCATTGGTGCGTCAGTTCGCAGTCTATATGAGGAGTCGGTTACAAACCTCAACGACGAACTCCTATCGTATTTCGAGAGTACCGAGCATATTAGCAGCGACGATCGGGAGTCCGTGCGAGACCGCTGCGTCGCAAGTATCAAGCTAATGAACGCCTATCAGGCATGGAATTGGGTCGCAGGTCGCTTCATCGACTCGGGAATGGGAGTCACCCTCCTCAGCACATGGCCGATTTCCACTGCCGTATTCGCAACCCTAATATGGACGACCACTCCGCGCCCAGTGATAATCGCGTTCACGATATTATGCTCTGCCTTTCTCGTGCTTCAATTTCGACTGTATTTACGTGACGCGAATCCCAGGCAACGCCTGCCCACGTACCTGCGCGTCGGGATAGTCGTTATCCTGTTAAGCTCATTTTTTCTACTACTCTCAGGTTGGTCTAGTCAAGATCCCGTCAAGGCTGGTGCCAGCATCCTAGTCGCGCTCCCAGTCGCAGGCATTGTCACTATAGCTGGCGTCGCTATTCTCGACATTCCGAATGTGAGCGTGCGAGCCGCAATCTACCTAATCGGCCTTGCGCTACTGGCCCTTCCGGCCGCCGGCGATTGGCGCTCTCAACTGCCGTCTTGGCTGGGCTTGGGTCTCCTTACGGCAGCACGGGCTGCACTTGCGGTTCTAATTCTTTATGGTGGATTCCACCTCCTCGCCAATCTTGCGCCGCTCCTGCTCGGACGCTGGAAGGTTCGACAGCACCCGGTTGACGAACTAATACAGACTCTCGCTCTTCTCGGCGTTCTATTGAACGAGTCGGAGGAATCTAACGATGAACGTTCGCTGCCTGGGCAAGAAAGTGCGATCACGACCATCAGGGAGCTGTTTCTGGAAATGGAATATCTTGCGGGAATTATCGAGAACGCTCTTGCGAGGAACCTCTCGACGCTAGACCGTTCTGGCGATGCCGTCATCACCAAGCGATGCCATGGCATGGCCGCCGCCTTGCGGGAGCTCAAAGTCCACCTTGCCCTCGATGGAAGGATGACGGCGGAGGACATCGCTAACATGCTAATCCCCGCAATTGTACCAATGGCCCTCGGCAACTGGAGCCAGATCAAATGCCTCGATCAGCAGGAGCATCAGGAAGTGAAGCGGTCCGGATGGAGGCGTGCTCTTCGCATATTCGGAGGAATTGTGGCGGCTATCGCCCCTCTCGCAGCACTGCTAATACTAAGATCCACGACGACGCTAGTCTCCGAGAAGGTTTATGATCAGACGCTTCCAATTGTCATTACTTGGCTCCTCGTCTCGATGCATCACTTGGATTGACTCGGGAACCTCCACTCGTGTCCCCACCGCGAAGACGGTGCTTGATGCGTTGCGCGCCACGCGAACTGACTAGCTCGCCCGACCTTCCGGCCTTTCCCTGGCGACAGAGTGCGATCCGCAATCCCATCGGAAACGACGTCTGCCCGCCTAGGCGGAAGCTTTTGCGGCTCACCGGCGGAGTCGGACTCCGCAACGGTTATAGCTCCAAGTCGTCCCACTCTGGAGGGGCCCAATCCCGCGACCACGGGTGCGGTTGAAGGAATTCAAGATTCTAGACCCCCTTCCGGTGCGGCTTCCAAGTTGGGCCATACGACAGGTTTCAACGCGCGAGCCCCTCTGACTGCCGAGTGTTGCCTCTTGTTGAGGGTCAAGGGCCGCAGCACGTGTCCTCGCTCCGTCGGGGGGGCCGCGCCGCTCAACGAGAGCCATGGTTCGAATGCCGGCAGGGTGAACGGGTGGCCAGTTCATTCTGACGATGCCAGCCTCGGAGGGGTCCCCGGCGCCGGGGTCCGGTTCAGGCTGACAGAATGCTGATCGTGACTTCAAACGACGAGACGGTTTAGCAGGCGAATCGAACACCGAGTTCGTGCTCGCGAGCATGTACGACGACGTGTACGAATCTGGGCCACTCGGACCAGCGTCAGCCACGAAGAACCACGAGGATCGAGTCTGAGGTTCCGAGTGCAAGCAGCGCGGGTAACGTTCCCAAGCTGAGAATGGCCGTGGCGAGCGGGAGCCATCCTGGGAGCCAGATGCCAGATCCGGCGGCGAACCCCGGCGACCCGCGGCGGACGATCCCACAATGATGTGACCGCACGACGAACGACCCTGGACAGCCTCGCATGCCTGGTCGAAACCTACGGATCAGAAGGTCCGCGCCTGGTGGTCGGAGCTAGGCCAATAGTCCTGCGGCGCCGCGATTCACATCGCCAAGAGGTTCGGAGTGCGACCTGCGGCGTGGATGTTCAGGAGCGTTGGCGCAGCAGGAAGTCGAGCGTCATGCGGTTGAAGGTCTCGGGGTCCTCGTAAAGCCCGGCGTGCGACAGGTGATCGAAGACGAGGAGCTCGCTCCCGACGATGCCGCTGTTGAGCGACTCAGCGAAGCGCGTCGAGCAGACCAGGTCGCGCGCTCCGAACGTGATGAGGGTCGGGGTGTCGATCTGGCCCAGCACGGCCCTCGCGTCATGAGCGAGAACCGCGTCGGTCTGGGCCAGGAACGCATCGGCGGGCTGGACCGGGCGGCCGCGGACGAAATCGACCAGTGTTTCGACGAGCTGCGGCCGGTCGACGTACATCTCAGGTGTAAAGCACCACGGAAAGATCCCCTGGATCACCACGTCTGCCACGGCCGGCAGCGCGGACGCTAACGTGCGCCACTGCTCGACGATGATCTTCAAATAGTCGTCGGTGGCGTCCCAGCCGCCGTGCACCGACAGGGAGCGCACGCGGCCAGGATGGCGGGCGGCCAGCTGGATTCCCACGGCCGCGCCGAGAGACAAACCCGCCACATGCGCCCGCTCGACCCCGATCGCGCCCAGGAACGCCGACACCTGGTCGGCATAGCCCTCGGTCGAATAGGGACCGGCCGGCTTGCTGCTCTCACCGGAGCCGGGGAGATCAAGCGCGATGCAGCTGAAGGACTCGGTGTAGGCGGGAAGCTGGAACGCGTAGCAGGCGTGGTCCGCCGCCGTGTAGGGGATCAGCAGCAGCGGTTCACCTTCTCCTACGACCTCATAGTTCATCGTCAGTCCATCGACGTCGACCTTCGGCATGGTCGCAGCTTCCTCTTGCCGGGTACTGCTCCATGCTGCCGGGCAGTCCCGGTCGATAACAAGGGCAGACCTTCGAGCGGGCGGAGTCGCTTCAGTTGCGGGCTCTCCGTCCGCAAGGGACCGAGTCCGCCGGCGAACAGCGGTGGACACCGGACACAAGTGCGGGCCGATCGATTGGCAGACGACTGCATACCGTCGACGCCGGGCCCCCTCGTGGCAGCAAATCGAACACCGAAACCGCCGTGCCCTCAACGTGCCCCGGGTGGCGGTCACGCACGGTCAGTCACGGGCAGGAACCACGCTCCGATCAACCCTGACACTAGGGCGTGTCCCGTAAATGGGATCAGACGGGGTCACGCAGCCAGATTCGGATGGTGGCGACGGTAAGGGTGCCTCGTAGATGTAGTCCCGCTTGTCGTAGCGGGTGGCCACGGCCCGAGTCGACCGGAGCTTGTTCACCGACCTCTCGACGGTGTTGCGCTGTCGGTACCTGGCGTTGTCGAATACCGGCGGCCGGCCACCCCGGCTGCCCTTCCGAACGCGGGCGGCAGCCTGATCGTCCTTGATCGGGATCACCGCCTTGATTCCACGCTTCGTAAGGTGCTCGCGGATGGCTTTAGAGGAGTACGCCTTGTCCGCCAGCGCATAGTCGGGCCGAGTCCTGGGCCGGCCAGGACCGTGCCTGGCCACCGCGACCTTGCTGAGGACGAGCTCGAAGGCCACCGCGTCGTGACGCTGCCCGACCGTGGTCACGAACGCCAGCGGTCGACAGCGCTGGTCCGCGGCCAGGTGCACCTTCGTCGACAGCCCGCCACGCGAGTGGCCCAACGCCTCACGATCGGGAGGTTTCGTCTTCTCCCGTTGGGGATCAGGTCCGGGACCGGATGCCGGATCGCCGCGCTCCTTGTAATTCGACCTAGCCCCCGTGGGGAGCGCCGATCTGGACACATGTCCGTCCAGGGCAACCCCAAGCCGCTCAATCGGCACATCACTCGGCAATGCGTGCGGAGCGCCTGCGGCGTCTTGGTGGGCGCGGACCACGGTCGAATCGACGCCGAGCGACCACTCCGACTCCCCAGCGTCACAGCCACGCTGAAGCTCAGCCAGCAGCACCATCGCCAGGTGCCGTCGCCCGACCACCGTCGATGCCGGTTATAGACCGTCTTCCAGGACCCATAGGACAGGCCGGCAGGTCCCGCCACGGCGGCCGGGACCTCGTCCGCCACATGACCCCGTCGACGACCAGTCCGGTGGTCCCTCCACGGACGACCACCCCGCGACACTCGGCTCGGTTGCAACGGCTCCAAGATCGCCCACTGCTCATCGGTCAAGTCATGACGGTTATGCACGAATTCTGTTTATCCGGTCAACCGGCCGTCGATCCTTTGCGGGACACGCCCTAGTGGCTCGTAGTTGAGACATGTTTACGTTTGCGGTCGATCTTGGCGAGGATCTCGTCGGCGGGTTTGGTCCAGATGAACGGGTGCTTGCGGCTGGTTCCAGCCGGTGATGAACTCCCGGATCTTGATCATCAGGTCGCGGACCGAGGTGAAGCGTGCCGCGGCGGATGGCTTGGCGTTCGATGATGCCGAACCAGACCTCGACCAGGTTCAGCCACGACCCGGAGGTCGGGGTGAAGTGGACGTGGATCCGCGGGTTCGCCGCCAGCCAGTCGCGGACCTCGACGCGCTTGTGGGTGGCGTAGTTGTCCATCACCAGGTGCAGCTCGACGTCGGGGTAGGCGCGGGCGACGTGCTTGAGGAAGGCCAGGAACTCCTGGTGCCGGTGCCGCTTCTTGCACAGCCCGGTCACCTTCCCGGTCGCGATCTCCAACGCCGCGAACAAGGTGGTGGTGCCGTGCCGGACGTAGTCGTGGGTGCGCTGCTCGGCATGACCGGGCTGCATCGGCAACGTCTTCTGGGTCCGGTTCAGCGCCTGGATCTGGCTCTTCTCATCCACACAGAGCACGACCGCGTTCTCCGGCGGCGCCAGATACAGCCCGACCACGTCGACGACCTTGGCCTCCAGCTCGGGGTCGGTGGAGAACTTGAACGTCTCCGCCTTCCACGGCTTGACCCCGTACTCCTTCCAGATCGCGGCCACCGTGGAGTGCTCGATCCCCAGCCGGTCGGCCAGCAGCCGGCGACGACCAGTGCGTCACCCCCAGACTCTGTCGGCGGCGGCGTCAACGTCGCCGTGATCACCTTCGCCCGGTCCACCGTTCGCGGCCGACCCGGCGGCCGGACCCCGTCCAGCCCGGCCAGCCCCTGCTCGGCGTAGCGGCGACGCCACAGGTTCACCGTCGGCCGGGTCACCCCGACCCGCTCGGCGATCTCGTAGTTCGCCACCCCCTCGGCGGCCAACAACACGATCCGAGCCCGCTGCGCCACCCCGGCCGGCACCGTGGTCGACCGGAGCACAGCCTCCAGTCGCGGCCGGTCGCCATCCCTCAACACCAACGCGGCAGCAGTCTTGTTCGGCACATCTCATGATCCCACAGAAACGTATAGATGCTTCAAGGACACGCCACTAGAATGGTGGACGCACTGCATACTGAGCCTTCTACGACGCGTCAGCTGGGTACGGCGCCAGCGACCCGATCTTGCGTCTCGATGGCTCGGCACGGAAAGACGGCGCTATTTTACTCCTCCTGGGCGGATCGAGTTCGCTGCGAGCCACTTGGCGACCTCATCCGTCGCCTCCAAGATATATTCGAAGTTTTGGAACGGCGGCGATTGCCCTCAGGTCGGAGATCACCGATTCACGTGCTTGAGGGTCTGCTGGCTGTTTCTGATTCAGCGCCACTGTGCACAGGACTCGATTGAATTCGTACAGGACGTATCCCGCCCGAGGACCGCCGCGTCGTCGAATGGCCTCATCCAACGCAGCACGTGCCAGTGCCCAATCTGGCGGGTCCTGATCCTTCAGCGCATAGCCAAGCTGACCGTGGTTGCGATGAAACACGGCCTTCTTGTCGCACTCGATGAGTGCCTGGAAGATCGGGATGCTCAACGCCATCTTGGGTCTATCCTCGCGCCAATTGGCTCGCCTGTTGCGTGCCGCCGTCGAGAATGCGGTTACACGCACCTGCGGGCTGGCTTGCTCCAGCGCTGAAGCTAACTCCTCGACTGTCGGCTGCGGGTTGCCGGGCTGCGGGTTTAGCACCATATCGACGAGCGTCAAGGCATGGGCGTCGGCAATCGCCTGCTCGTTCATCTGCTCCTTCACCGCGGACGTCGCTTCAACCGCCGCGCGACGAGTGATCTCATCGATTGCTGAGTCTTGCAAGACACGAGGCATCAGCCTGCGGGTCAAAAGGTAGAAGACGAGGAAACCCCACACGGTGAAGGCCGCCAACAATCCCGCAGCCATCACGTCGGCCGCTGCGGAGCTCCCGAGCCCTTCCCCCACCAGAGCGACTAGCCGTTGTGCGCGAGAAACAAGATCTCCCAGCTGTATCAGACCTACGCCGACCAGAATCTTGGTAAGCCAGTCAGAAATCTCCTCTAGGTTCGGTGTTCTGCCGGATGGTCGTAAGTGACCCGGGTTCCCCGTTTCCCTCCCTCTGAAGGGTCCGCGGAATTCCGAAGAGGAACCCGAGCAGCCCGCCCGCCATCGCTGCGCCGAGCGAAAACCCAATGCCGACCGCCACAGTTGACCAGAATGTTTTCGGCGAGGAGGCGCCAAACGCCAGCAGGCAGAGCAGGCCGACACCTGGGACACCTATCACCGGGTAAAGCCATCTCCGGGGGATCGGTTCCCTGGCGAGGCCTTGTTCGGCGGATGGCTGAACGTCCGGTCCCGCGTCCGATGATGGCATAAACACAGTATTGCTGATGGATGGACCTATCGTCCGCATACATCGCCAAGCGCGGTGGCAGGTTTGTTGGACAGGCGACTCCGGCCGGCCGTTGCAACCCGAAGGTGGTGGCGAGCCGTGATGTCGGCAGGGTTAGTCGATGCTCGTAGGAGAACTCGGCCGGTAGGCCAACTTCGACGGGGATCGCTCGGTCAGGGCCTAGGGCGGCCCGTTGGCCCAGCGGAGTCGGGCAGGTATTCGGGGAGTGGCATGTGGAGCTGGGAGTCTGACCCGGCCAGGATCCGCCGGAGGGCGGTGTTAGGCCGGTTCAGCCATGACCCCGACCTGACCCCAACGGCTCCCACGTTCAGCTCCATCTTGCACATCGACGGCACCTGCCAGAAGCAAGGCCCGTCGGCTGGGAATCGGCCGCAATGATGTTTGCAAACAGGTGGTGGCCGGGTGCGCTTCGCGCGGTGGGCTGCGTGACGAACTGAGCTGAGTGAAAGACGCGCACGATTGATATGGCCACCGGTGGACACTGCTGCACCGATTCGGGCGCCATCGGCCCGACGACCGCCCGATCCGCCCACTTGATAAGGCTGCGGTCTGACTCAATACGAGCGGGACGCCTGAGCTGAGCTGCAGTGCTTGAGGTACCTCGTCCTCACAGGGGCGCGCGTGCCCCAAATAGCCTGAGAGGCGTGGATCCGACAGTTCACCGGCCTTCAAGACCGTCGCCGGATCTTGAGCGGCGGCTCGCCGCGCTTCGCGTGGAGAATCAGCGGTTGCGGAACCTGCTTCGAGTAACCGACGGGGTCGATCCGCCTCCCGAGCAGCCGACGCTGGCGCCGACCGATCCGGGTCTGGTGACGAACTCCTCGCCCCGGAAGCCAAGCTGGCGCTGTACATGAGGCTGTTCGCGGCTCGACGAGACGTGTACGCCTACTACTGGGAGAACCCCGCAAGAGAACCAAGGGATGGTCGCCAGCCACCCGTGACCGGTTCGGCAAGGGCTCCGTGTGGGCCGTCGGCCCCTGCCGCTGACCGCCGACGTGATCGCCCGCCACCTCAGCGACACCGATCTGTTCGTCGGCCTGTACCCCTTGCTGCCGGATGCGACCTGTTGGTGGCTTGCCGCCGACTTCGACGGGTCGCGGGCCATGCTGGACGCGCACGCGTACGCGAAGGCCGCTGCGTCCCTCGGGGTGCCATGCGGTCTCGAGATCTCACAGTCAGGACGCGGGGCACACGTGTGGACGTTCTTCACCGCACCCGTGCGCGCTGCCGACGCCCGTGCGATGGGCACGGCCTGCATCCACCGCGCGATGGGCCTGCGAGGCTCGATGCCACTATCCAGCTACGACCGGCTGTTCCCGAACCAGGACACCGTCCCGGCTGGCGCCTCCGGCGTGGGGAACCTGATCGCCGCCCCCCTGAACGGACGGCGCCGCATTGAGCGTCGCACGACGCTGTTCGTGGACGTCGCCACGTGGGAGCCGTGGCCCGATCAGTGGGAGTACCTATCCCGCCTCGACCGGATGACCCCACGCCAGGTGGCAGCGGTCGGCCGCAGGGACCGGATCAGCGTCGGCCCTGAGGTGACCCGGTTCGAAGCCTCGCCGGCGACCGCCGTGCGGCCACGGCCGCCTGTCCAGGTGCGAGCAACCTTGGGCTCCCGGTTGATGATCCGTGATGAGGACCTGCCACCGGCGCTGGCGGCGGCGCTGCGGCACGCGGCGACGATCCACAACCCGGGCTTCTATGAGGCGCAGCGGGCTCGGCGCTCTACCTGGAACATCCCCAGGTTCATCCAGGGCTTCGACGTCGCCGTCAACGGCGATCTGCTCCTTCCACGTGGCCTGCGCGAACAAGCGGCAGCCCTGATCAGCCCAAGCCGGAAGTGAGCTGGACTGCGAAGACGAGCGGATCCAGGGCGGCGAACTGAACGTGCCCTTCCTCGGCCAACTCGACGACCGGCAGGCCACGGCGGTGGACGCGATGCTCGCCCACGAGGACGGCATCCTGCACGCACCCACCGGCTCGGGCAAGACCGTGATGGCCTGCGCGATGATCGCCGAACGCGGAGTGAGCACGCTCGTTCTGATCAACAAGACCGCCCTCGCCGCACAATGGCGAGAACAGGTCAGCACCCTGCTCGGCATCAAGGCAGGACAACTCGGCGGCGGACGGGTCAAGACCAGAGGGCAGGTCGACATCATGCTGCTGCAGTCCCTGGCCACGCCTCAGTCCCGCCGAGATCAACGCCCTGACGGCAGGCTACGGCCAGGTCATCGTCGACGAGTGCCACCACATCGCCGCCGGATCCTACGAGAGCGTCGTCTCGCAGATCAGCGCGGCGTGGTGGCTCGGACTCACGGCGACACCCGAGCGGAAGGACGGTCTGGAGCAGGTCACCAATTGGCAGTTCGGGCCCGTCCGGCACGTCATCACCGACGTTCTGCCGAGCGAGGCCAACCTCGTCACGCCCTACGACGGCCCACGACGTGAGTTGCAGGTGCACGAGACCACGTTCGGGTGCGCCACGGATCTCGATCTCGCACAACCCGGAGCGATCACCCAACTCGGCGGCCTGATCGCCGCCGACGCCGACCGCAACCAGCAGATCGCCCACGACATCACCGCCGCCCTCCGAGACGGACGCAAGTGCCTGGTCCTGTCGCGGCGACGCGACCACCTCACCGCCCTCGCCGCGCTGCTACCCGATGCCGATGCGCTGATCATGCGCGGCGGCACGGGCGCGAAGGCACTCGCCGCGATCCGGGAACGCATCGCGGACACCGTCCGGCAGATCCGCTCCTGGTCATGACGACCGTCCCCTACGGCGGTGAAGGCTTCGATGCCCCGATCATCGACACCGTCTTCCTCGTCGGCCCGATCTCCTACCCCGGCCTGCTCGTTCAAGCAGTCGGACGAGCGCTGCGCCGACACGAGGCAAGACTCACGTCATCGTCCACGACTACCTCGACGCCAACGTGCCCGTCCTCAAGGCCCAGTACGCCCGCCGCCGCATGGCGTACCGACAGATGGGGTTCACCGGCTGACGGTACCGATCCGGGTCAGGGACGCGAGGAGGACACAGAACACCACCACCCGTTGGCTGATGACGGCAAGCAGCGAGAGACCCGGCGGCAAGCGATCGCCCATCGATGCACGAAACGCCGCGAGGTTATGTTCGGCTAGGGGCCGGTGGCTGAGCGCCACGCGTGACCCGCCGACACTGTTGGCATCTGCGCTGAATGAGGGTCTGCTTGCGGCGGGCCGCTCCTCCGCGGAGGGACGGCTAGCGAGACGACGATCTCGTGTGGACTGTCGACCCCATATGAGGTGTCGCAGGCGCTGCGCATGTCAAGGTCCGAGGCTGCGACGGAGTACCTGCGGGGAAGGGATCTACGCCGATTGAGACTTCGTCGCTGGCCGGCAGCGCCTCACGGCTTGTCGGCAGGGGCGTCGGGCCTCGACGGGTTCGCGAGTCGTGCAGCCCGGCGAGAATGGCGTTCATGCCGAACCGGAACCGGGCATCGTCGTCCAGTGGCCGGTGTGCGAGGGCGGCCCGCAGCGTGGGAATTTGGGCAGGGTCCGCGCCCGCCAGATGGGCCTGGGCATCGGCGCGTCGAGCGGCCAGGTCATCGGGGTCACCGGTTCGGGACAGGGCGGAGGCGACGGTGAACCCGTTCACGTAGGCCAGGATCGAGTGATAGGCGTCCATCAGCCGTGACTCACCGACACCGACAGCGACCAGTGCGGCCAGCACCCGTTCGGCGAGGCGGATCGCATTGGGGCCGGTGCCGCCGCGCTGCATGAGCAATTCCGCCATGCCAGGGTGGGCCGCCATCACCGACCGCGCCGACTCAGCGAACTTCACCAGTCGGCGCTCGGGACGGCCACGATCCGGAAGCTGGATCGCTCCGACCAGCTCGTCGACGACCAGGTCGCACAGGTGGCCCTTGTCCCGTACGTGTCCGTAGATCGAGGTCGCGCCAGCGTTCAGCTCCTCACCGAGGCGGCGGATGCTCAGGGCACCGAACCCCTCGGCCCGGACCACCCCGACACTCGCCTGGACGATGCGCGACCGATTGAGCGTGGGCGGTCGGCCCCGGCGGGGCCGACCAGGGTCCGTCTCCAGCGGACCGCGGGCACCCCGGCCCGTGTCGTCGCCGACCGCTGACTGTCCCCTACGCGCTCCGCCATGCCGCGGTGTCCACCTGGCTCCGCACCACCGGCGACGCCGCGCTGGTCGCTCGCTGGGCCGGCCACAGCGTCCCGGTCCTGCTCAAGGTCTACGCGAAGGCCGTCGACTGGCACCGAGCAGGAGACCCTCGACCGCATCTGGAACGCGACACGCCGACACGCCGAGGACCCGTTTCCAGGGAACGAATAGGGCACAAACAGCCGTATTCCACCGGATCACAGCCGATCCCAGCCGGACAGCCGGCGCCTCGGACCGAGATCGGCGAACGGCCTAGTCAGAGACCATTCCGCCTGGTGTGGCAGGTGTTGGGTTCGAACCAACGTAGGCGATGCCGGCAGATTTACAGTCTGCTCCCTTTGGCCACTCGGGCAACCTGCCACGCTGCCGGGCAGGCCCGGCAGCGAGTGGAAACAATAGCACCTCCGCCGACGGCCGCCCGCTGGATTCCCGACGGCAGGCGCGGCACCGGACGTACGAGGTCGTACGGCAGAATCGGGCCCACAGCATCGAAGAGGAACGGAGTCAACGCGGTGGCATCGGAGAGCTCGTTCGACATCGTCAGCAAGGTCGACCGGCAGGAGGTCGACAACGCACTGAACCAGGCCGCCAAAGAGGTACGTCAGCGCTTCGACTTCAAGAACACCGATGCCAGCATCGCCTGGTCCGGCGAGGCCATCGAGCTGGAAGCCAACTCGGAGGAGCGGGTCAAGGCGGTGCTCGACGTGTTCGAGTCCAAACTCGTCCGCCGGGGCGTCAGCCTGAAGTCGTTGGACGCCGGCGAGCCGCGCAGCTCCGGCAAGCTGTACAAGATCACCGCGACGACGACCGAGGGGATCAGCCAGGAGAACGCGAAGAAGGTGTCCAAGCTGATTCGCGACGAGGGCCCGAAGGGCGTCAAGAGCCAGGTCCAGGGCGACGAGCTCAGGGTGAGCAGCAAGAGCCGGGACGATCTCCAGGCCGTGCAGGCTCTGATCAAGGCGCAGGACTACGACTTCGCGGTGCAATTCAGCAACTACCGATGATCGCTGGTCCGCTAAATCTATCCGTCGCGAAGTTACTGCCTGACGGCCGCGTTCGCTCCTGGTCGGGGCTCCCCGGCGCCTGAGGCGCAGCTCAGGATGAGCGCCAGATCGCACGCTGAGATGCGAGCCGACCAGGCAGGATCGCCATGGGATTCGACGAGATCAAGGACAAGGTCAAGGACGTCCTCGGGGATGTCAAGGACAAGACGGGCGATGTCGCCGGCGATGGGGCGGCATCCGTGCAGGATGCCGCGGCCGACGCCGCGGACGGGGCGCAGGACACCGCCTCCGACGCGGCGGACGCCGTCGAGGAGAAGGCCGACGACCTGAGCTGACCGGTACGCGTGGGGTGGGTGATCGACCGATCACCCACCTCCGTACGGCGGATTACGGTTCTGCGCCGCCCCTCAGTCCCCGCCCCCGCCCGAGTGATCGCCCCCTCCCGAGTGATCGCCGCCACCCGAGTGATCGCCGCCACCCGAGGGGTGGCTGGCGCCCGAGGTGCGCTCGGATCCACCTCCCGAGCCGGATGCCCTGCTCGATCGACCGCTCGAGTCGACCGCTCGACCCCCCGCTGGAGGCCCCGCCCGACCGGCCACTGCCGTCATCGCCGGCGCCGCGCCGGGTGGCGCGGCCATCCGTGCCCCGGTGGCGATCCGACCCGGAGCCGCTCGATCGCGGCGTCGAGTGCTCCGACCTGCGAGAGGAATCCGTCGATGCGGAGCCGGCGGAACCGGACCTCCCACGTCTGCGGTGGTCGTCTCGAGTGGAGAACCCGGCATCGCTGCCCGCTCGGCTTGGAGCTCGGAGCCCACCATGATCATCGACCGGTCGGGTCGGCGAGGCCGAGGCCGGCCCAAGGGGCGCGGTAGAGGCGACACGCGTCCGGTCTGCTGAGCCGCCGTGCCCGTCCGCCGACGGTGGCGCGATCCAGAGCGGGGTGTCCGGGGTCGAGCCGACGGGCGTCAGGACTGACCAGGCGGCCGTACCGCCCACCAGCGCGCCCAGGGCCGCCAACGACCCGGCCACCAGTCCCAGCCGACCGAGCCAGACGCGGCGCCGCCGTCCGACGCCGACCCCGACGCACCGGTCGCCCAGACGACCGGCCGCCCCGGGGATCCGTTCCGTCGTCCACGCGACGAGCATGCCGTCGTCCGGGCCGCCGCGTCATCCGAGGTCTCGTGGCTCCCGGACTTCGGTTCGCCGCCCTTGTCGTCGGACCCAGGGTGGTCGTGAGTCCGCAGCTTGTCCTTCGCCGGCTTACTCGAGCCTGGATTGACCGCTCCGGACGCGTCATCGGCGCCATGCCCGCCGTGCCGCCGGCCATGATCGTCGGCAGCGCTCGAGCGTCCGGATGGATCCGGCCGGGCCGGCGCGTCTGCGACACCTGACCAGGATCACATTTGCGCTCGGGACGGGAGGGCGACAGGTGTTCGACGCTGCCGAAGCGTCCGGATCAGGGGTCTTCTCGTGATCGACGAGCCCGCGGCGGCGCGATCCACAGCGGTGACTGCGGGCTCCGAACCGACCGGGGTCAGCACCGACCAGGCGGCGGTGCCGCGTCACCAGCGCGACCAGGGCAGCCACCGGGACGCTGCGTCCAGGCCGAGGCGGCCGACGCCAGAGACGGCGCCGCTCCTCGCGAGCAGCCTCCGGCGACGGGCTCCCCCACCCTCCAGACGACCGCGCGTCCGCGGATGTCGGTTGGTCGTCCACCCGCACAGCCTCGGCGCAACGACGACGCATGCGACATTCACCCATCGTCCGTCGGTACCAGTACCCCGGCCGATCAGGTGCGGTTGGATGTCCCGGCCGATACTCAGGACAATCGCTGCCGTTGCGCCCAGAGCGCAGCCTGGGTCCGGTCGGACACACCGAGTCGCTGGAAGATGCTGGTCAGGTGGGCTTTCACGGTCCGCTCGGTGATCCCGAGCCGCCGCGCGATCGTCTTGTTCGGCAGCCCCTCGCCGACCATGGCGAGGACCTCGCTCTCCCGTTCGGTGAGCGGCGAGGCGGTTCGTCGCGTTCGATCGGCACCGGCGTCGCCGGACGCGCCGTCACCGCCTGGCCGCCGGCTCGTGATCAGCAGCCGGGCGGCCTTGGGATCCAGCGGCGACCCACCGGCCATCACCTCCCGGATGCCGGCCAGGATCACCTCGGGCTCGCTGTGCTTCAGCAGGTAGCCCTCCGCACCGGCCTCGAGTGCGTCGAGGATCCAGCGCTGCTCGCCGAAGGAGGTGAGTACGAGGATGTGCGTCTCGGGCCTTCCGGCCAGCACGCCGCGGGTCGCCTGAACGCCGTCCGAGCCGGGCATCGAGAGATCCATCAGCACCACGTCCGGCCGCAGCGACTCGGCCAGCCGGACCGCCTCCACGCCGTCGGCTGCCTCGCCGACGACCCGGATGTCGTCGGTGGTCGCGAGCAGGGCGGCCAGCCCGCCACGGACGATCGCGTGGTCGTCGACCAGCAACACTCCGATCATCTCGGTCATCCTCTCAGCCGACCGGGACCGAGACCTCGGCCCGCGTCCCCTGGCTCGGACCGGAGCGGACCACCAGCGTGCCGCCGGCCTCGGCGACCAGGTCACCGAGCGACCGGAGGCCGAGATGGCCCTCGTCCAACCGACGCTCCAGATCGGCGGTGTCGAAGCCGCGGCCGTCATCGTCGACGACGAGGGTGGCCGCTCCGGCGTCGACGGTCACCGTGATCTGCACCTGCTCGGCGGCACTGTGCGCGGTCACGTTCCGCAGGATCTCCTGCGCGGAGCGGTAGAGCACCGCGGCGGTCGGCGTCGGCAGGTCACCGGCCCGCTCGAGATCGAGCTCGACGGAGACCCCGGCCCGCTCCAGCCGACCGGCCAGCTCGGCCAGCGAGCCGGACAGACCCTCCTCGGCCAGATTGGGTGGATAGATGTCGACCAGGAGCGAGCGGAGGTCGCGGATGCCGTTCCGCAGTCCTGTCGCCGTGGTCTTGATCAGCTCGGCATCGCGCCCGGGATCGGGCCTGCCCAGCCGGGCCGCGTCGAGGGCGTACGTCAGTCCGGTCAGGTCCTGGACGACACCGTCGTGCAGATCGCCGGCGATCCGCCGACGCTCGGCGTCCGACGCGTCGACCGCGTGCTGGAGCAGTCGTTGCCGGTCCTGTTGCTGGCGCTGCAATCGGCGCGCCAGCGACCACGCGAAGGGGATCTGGACCAGCTCGAGCAGGAGAAGGGCGCCGAGCGCGACCGGTGCGTACTTGCGCCACTCGTCCTGTCCGGCGGTCACCACGGCGTCGTATCGGAAGTAGGTCTCGAAGAGCAGCTTCTCGCCGTCGCTCGCGGTGACTCCGGTGTAGACCTCGAGCAGCTTTCCGAAGGACTGCTCGTAGACGTTCTCCGGACGGGTCAGGTCGCTGATCTCCGAGTCGATCGATCCGGCGGCCAGGGCAGCCGACTCCTCCTCGCCCAGGTCGAAGGTCCGACCGATCAGCCGAGGCTCGTCGGAGTAGACGATGCTGCCGTCCGCCTTCCACAGCTTGACCCGGACCAGAGACCCCTTCAGCACGTAGTTCCGCATCGCCGTGTCGAACGCGGTCAACGCCTCCGGATCGCCGGCGAGGACAGCCGGCGTCAGCCGTGGCTCGACGATTCCGTGCGCGGTCACCCAGGACACCTGCTCGGCGGACTCGATCGCCTTCTCGGTGCCGGCCTGTCGAGCGAGGACAGCGATCACGCCGGCCAACGCGATCATCACCACCAGACCAGCCACGGTGAACCGGGCGACGAGTCCGGCGACCGACACGGTCCTGCCCGTACCCGGGTCCATCCCCGGATCGTATGTCGCCGCCGGCGGTCCGCGAGAGCCGTCCGACCGGTCTAGGACCATCGTGCAATAGCCGGTTGGACGTCCGGCCCGTCAGTGTGGCGGTCATGACGGAACCCGGATGGCGCAGCCTCGGCGGCGTACTGCGAGCGGAGCGTACGGCGCTCACGCTCAGCTGTGTGCTGTCGGTGCTCCAGATCGGGGTCGAGCTCGCCCGCCCGTGGCCACTGGCCCTGGCGATCGATGACGTGCTGGGTACGGGGAGTCGGTCCGGCGCGCTCTCGGCCCTGTCACCGACGGCTCTGCTGATCGGGTGCGGGCTCGCCACCGTGGTCGCGACCGCGGTCTCGGGTCTGCTGGAGATGGCGGCGGCGAGGTCCGCCGAGCAGGCGGCCGAGCGGATCGGCGGCGGACTGCGTCATCGGCTGTTCGAGCACTGCATGCAGCTGTCCCCGCGCTGGCATGATCAGCACCGCTCCGGCGAGGTGGTCAGTCGGATCACCTCAGACGTCGGTCGCGTGCTCGATGCCGTGGTAGCCGTGACCGCGAAGCTCGTGCCCAATGTGTTGAGCGTGGTCGGAGTGCTGATCATCCTGCTGTGGATCCATCCGTGGCTCGCCGTGCTCGGTCTGGCCGTCGTTCCCCTGCTCGCGCTCGCCGCCGTCCGCCAGCGTACGCAGGTGCACCGCAGCCAGACCGCCGCCCGGGCCGCCGCCGGCGCCCTGTCCGCCGCCACCTCCGACCTGGTTCGCAACGTCGGCACCGTCCAGGCCTTCGGCCGGCTGGACGCCGCACTCGCCGACTTCGACCGGCGAAGCGGTGCTGTCACAGACACGGCCAGTCGGGCCGTCGCGGTCGAGGCAGGCTGGTCGCCGCGGAGCGACATCCTGCTCGCGTTGGGCTCGGGCCTCGTGCTGGTGGCGGGTGGACTCCAGGTGCGGGCCGGAGTGCTGACCGCCGGGCTACTGGTGGTGGTCATCTCCTATCTCAAAGACCTGTACGCCCCCATCCGCAGCCTCACCCGACTGTCGGCGGTCCTCGCGAAGGCTCGGGCCAGTGTCGAGCGGATCGGTCAGCTGCTGGATGCCGACGAGCTGATCATCGACGACCCGGCCGGCGCACCGGTGCCGATCGGTCCGCTCGGGATCTCCTTCGCCGGTGTGAGCTTCGGCTACCGGTCCGGTCGTCCGGTGCTTACCGACGTCGGCCTCGAGGTGAGCCCGGGCGAGACGGTCTGCCTGCTCGGACCGAGCGGCATCGGCAAGTCGACGCTGCTGTTGCTCGCCCTCCGGCTGTACGACCCGGACCACGGCATCGTCACGCTCGGCGGCCGCCCGCTGAGTGCCTATCGTCTGCAGAATCTGCGCCGCTCAATGGCGTACGTCCCCCAGGACCCGTGGCTGCTCGACGCGACTCTGGTCCAGAACGTGGCGATCGGGAACCGTCGGGCCACGCGGGCCGCCGTGATCGCGGCCTGCCGGATCGCCCACGTCGACGAGTTCGTCGACCGACTGCCGAACGGCTACGACAGTGAGCTCGGGGAGGGGGCCGGTCGGCTCTCGGGCGGCCAGCGGCGACGGGTAGCCCTCGCCCGCGCCGCGGTGTCCGAGGCCGGGATCCTGCTGCTGGACGAGCCGACCGCCTCGTTGGACGATGCCGCGGCCGATGCGGTGATCGCCGCGATCGGAGCGATCGCGGCGACCCGCACCACGCTGATCGTCACCCATGATCCACGGTTGGCCGCCCTCGCCGACCGGACCCTGATGATCACCGATCGAGGTGTCTCGGTGATCTCCGATCAGGCCCCGCCGATCGCCTCGGCGCGGCCCGACTCGAACCACCAGCTCAGCGGAAGGAGGTGAAGATCATGAAGCCCACCATCCGGATCCAGGCCCCCGTCTCGCACAAGTCGCGGAGCCGTTCCCGTAGCCGGTCGCGCAGCCGCTCGCGCAGCCGCGACTGATCGGCCGCGGTGGTCCGGGCGCCTGTCCCGTACGGGCGCCCGGCCATCCGATCATCACCGTCACCGACCGACCCGAGGAGAATCGATGACCGCCGCGGTCCGGCTGGACGACGACGAGCTGCCGGTCTGGACGTACCGGCCCGGCGAGACGATCGCCGACGGGCTGCAGGCGTGGCAGCGGCTGGGCGTCGGTCATCGCTGCGAGACCTGGCTGGCCTGGTCGGCTCCGACCTGGAGCCCGGTGGTGATCAAGCTCGCCCGCCCCCACCAGGTTGACCACCCCCGCGCCCGAGCCTCGCTCCATCGCGAGCAGGCCGCGCTGCACGATCTGGTCCATCCCGGCCTGCCCCGGCTGATCTCGGCCGCGATCGACCATCCGCTCCCCCATCTCGTCCTGGAGTACGTCGACGGACTCGCGCTGGACGACCTGCTCGCCGACCAGGGTGGTCTGGACGACCGCTCGGTCGCGCTGCTCGGCGCCCAGCTGCTCGCCGCCCTGGTGCCGGTGCACGGCCGGGGCCTGGCCCACCTCGACGTGAAGCCGGAGAACGTGATGGTCCGCGACGGCCGGCCGGTGCTGGTCGACTTCGGCAGCGCCCGGCGGATCGGCACCCGTCAGCCACCGGGACACCCGGTCGGCACCTTGGGCTGGGCGCCGCCCGAGATGGAGGCCTGCCGGCCGATCTCGGCGGCGATGGATGTGTACGGCGTGGGCCGGGTGCTCCAGGCCTGCCTGACTCCGCGCGCCGGCCATCGACCGGGGCCGACCGGCGGACGGCTTCGCGATCTCGTCGCGAAGATGACGAGCCCCGAGCCCTCCGCCCGGCCCGACCTGCCGCGGGCCGTCCGGGCCATCGGCGACGTACTCCCGAGATCGGAGCGGCCCTGGCCGGCCTGGCGCTGACCGGTCGATCGCGGGAGCCCGAAACGGATCGACAAAACGAAGCCGGCACGGTCGGATGAGCGCATGACCAGCTTCATCAGTCACCTCACGATCGATGCCCACGACGCGTACGCCCTGTCTCGGTGGTGGTCGGAGGTGCTCGACTTCGCCGAGGATCCCGACGACCCGAATCTCCCCGCGCACGATGAGTGCCTGATCCGTTCAGCGGACGGCGCCACCACGCTGCTGTTCATCACGGTGCCGGACGAGAAGGTCGTCAAGAACCGGGTGCACTTGGATCTGCGGCCGGCGACGGACACCCGCGATGCCGAGCTGGCCCGCCTGCTCGCGCTCGGTGCCACCCAGCTCGATGATCGGCGGACCGTCAACGGCCTGGGCTGGGTCGTCCTCGCCGACCCGGAAGGCAACGAGTTCTGCATCCTGCGCAGTCGCGCCGAGGTGGCCGCCACCGACGGTCCGGACGCCGCGGTGCCGGAGCGCTGCACGCCGACCGACAGCATCTGACGGCCGCAGAGAGGGGAACCACCATCCGGCGAACCGGGGCTCGGGTCCGATCATGACCCGAAGCATCACAGCACCACGCAAATCCCGACGCCGCACCTCGCTCAGTTCTCGGGTCCCCTCGTCGTCAAGTTCACCAACGACAAGACGGGGCGGTCGATCGTGACGGACCTGAGAGGCCAGGAGAAGAACCTCTGCCGACGGCTCAGCTGAACACGTACCGACAGGCCCGCACTAGGGTGTCCCGGTGCTGCTGCCCCGACCGTCGTCCGTCGAGTTCCTGCCCGCTGAGTTCGTCTTCACCGACGACGACGCCATCGCCGGCCCCACCGAGTTCGCGGCGGTCGTCCGTCGGCTGCTGACCTCGGGCACCGGCCTGGAGTTGCCGAATGCCCCGGACGGCCGGGTCCGGGTCCGGCGGGACGACGCGCTGGGCGCCGAGGGCTACCGGCTGGTGGTCGACCAGGACGCGATCACCATCGACGCGGCCGATCCCACCGCGGTCAACTGGGCCGTCCAGACCCTTCGCCAGCTGCTGCCCCCGGCCGCCCTGCTGCCCGGCAGCCGAGTCCGACCGCTCACCGTGCCCGGCGTCCGGATCGAGGACCGGCCACGCTTCCGCTGGCGCGGGATGCACCTGGACACCGGCCGGCACTTCATGCCGCTCAGCGATGTGTACCGGTTCGTCGACCTGTTCGCCCTGCACAAGTTCAACACCTTCCACCTGCATCTGACCGACGACCAGGGCTGGCGGTTCGAGTCGAAGCGCTATCCGCGACTCACCGAGGTCGCCAGCTGGCGGCGCGAGACCCGCCGACCCGCCGAGACAACCGGAGACGGTACGCCGCACGGCGGGTTCTACCGCCAAGACCAGCTCCGCGCCCTGGTCGGGTACGCCGCGGACCGTGGCGTCACGATCGTGCCCGAGGTCGAGTTCCCCGGACACGTGACGGCCCTGCTGGCCGCGTACCCCGAGTTCGGCAACCACCCGGAGACCGGGTACGAGCCGGCCACCACGTTCGGCGTCTTCGACGAGGTGCTGAATCTCGAGGATGCGGCACTCGCGATGGTCTTCGACCTCTGGGAGGAGGTCCTCGACGTCTTCCCGAGCCGGTACGTCCACATCGGCGGCGACGAGTGCCCGAGCATCGAGTGGGTGGAAAGCCCCCGGGCGGCCGAGCTGGCGGCGCAGCGCGGTCTCGGCGGCCCGGCGGAGCTGCAGCGCTGGTTCACCGACCGGCTCGTCGGCTGGCTGGCCGAACACGGTCGGACCGCGGTCGGCTGGGACGAGATCGCCGACCAGGGATCTGGCGGCGGAGGCCCGGTCCCCGGTGCGGTGGCGATGGCCTGGCGCGGCGCCGCGTACGGCGTCCAGGCCGCCCAGCACGGGATGGACGTGGTGATGGCGCCGACCCGGCGGACCTACCTCGACTACTACCCGAGCGAGCGGGCCGACGAGCCCTACCGGATCGGCGGCCTGGTGGAGACCCGCACGGTGTACGAGTTCGATCCGCTGGACGGCGTACCCGCCCCGTTCGTCGGTCACGTGCTGGGCGTCCAGGGCCAGCTCTGGACGGAGTACCTGGCGACGGCGCGGGACGTGGACTACACGGCGTTCCCGCGAGCCTGCGCGCTGGCGGAGGTCGGCTGGTCCGACCCGGCGGGCCGGAGCTGGGACGAGTTCGGGCCGCGGCTCGCGGAACACCTGGAGCGGCTGGATGTGCTCGGCGTGAACTATCGCCCGGAGGCCGGCCCGCGGCCATGGCAACGGGGCGGCACCGGCCGGCTGGCCCGACCGGTCGAGCAGTTCGATCCGAGCCCGGAGAACCCGGAGAACCAGCAGTAGCGCGGCGGCAGGCTCAGGCCGGATCGGGCCGGCTGGAGGTGGTCTGGGTCGAGGCGGCACCCGTACCCTCGGGGTCGGCGACCCGCTCGTCGGACTCCTCGAGGATCGCCGCTGCCTGGGCCTCGGGGTCGTCGCTGCCGGCCACGAGCTCTTCCGGGAGCAGTTCCGCCCGGCTCTCGACCCGCTGCTCGTCGGCCGGGTCGATGCCGCCAGGATGGTCGCTCATTCACCCAGCGTGCCAGATCGACGTGAATTGCCTCTCGGTCTGCGCTTGGACAGGGAATATTCCGCGGTAAGTGCGCCCTATCATGGACGAGGCCCTCACGCCGGTCGGCGTCGACCGCGGGCCACGAAGCGGACCCGAGCCGAGGTCCGGAGCTCCTCGTGACCGGAACGTCGGGGAGGCACGAGGAAGGACGAATTGTGAGCCAGCAGGTGCAGACCCTCGACCGCGTGGTCATCCGCTTCGCGGGCGATTCCGGCGACGGGATGCAGCTGACCGGTGACCGGTTCACCGCGGACTCCGCCGTCTTCGGCAATGACATCTCGACCCTGCCGAACTTCCCGGCCGAGATCCGCGCCCCGCAGGGCACGCTGCCCGGCGTCTCCAGCTTCCAGCTGCACTTCGCCAACTACGACATCATGACCCCGGGCGACCGGCCCGACGTGCTGGTGGCGATGAATCCGGCCGCCCTCAAGGCCAACATCGCGGATCTGCCGCGGGGTGGGCTGATCATCGCCGACACCGCGGACTTCACCAAGCGCAATCTGGCGAAGGTCGGCTACGACTCCGACCCGCTGACCGACGGCACGCTGACCGACTACCAGTTGCACGCACTGGACCTGACCGGGATGACCGTCGAGGCGGTCAAGGAGTTCGGGCTGTCCCGCAAGGACGCGTCCCGAGCGAAGAACATGTTCGCGCTCGGGCTCCTCTCCTGGCTCTACCACCGGCCGACCGAGGGCACCCTGAACTTCCTCGGCTCGAAGTTCGCCAACAAGCCGGCGATCCGGGACGCGAACATCACCGCGTTCAAGACCGGCTACAACTTCGGCGAGACGACCGAGGTCTTCGCGGTCACCTACGAGGTCGCGCCCGCGCCGATGCCGGCCGGGCAGTACCGGCAGATCTCTGGCAACCTCGCCCTCGCGTACGGCCTGATCACCGCGGCCAGGAAGGCCGGTCTACCGCTGTTCCTGGGTTCCTACCCGATCACCCCGGCGAGTGACGTGCTGCACGAGCTGAGCAAGCACAAGCGGTTCGGGGTGACCACCTTCCAGGCCGAAGACGAGATCGCCGGTGTCGGCGCCGCCCTGGGCGCCAGCTTCGCCGGCAATCTCGGCGTCACCACGACGTCCGGACCGGGCGTCGCCCTCAAGGCCGAGACCATCGGGCTGGCGGTGATGACCGAGCTGCCGTTGATCGTCTGCGACATCCAGCGGGCCGGCCCGAGCACCGGGATGCCGACCAAGACCGAACAGGCCGACCTGCTCCAGGTGATGTTCGGCCGCAACGGCGAGGCACCCGTTCCGGTGCTGGCCGCCCAGTCGCCGGCCGATTGCTTCCCGACCGCCATCGAGGCGGTCCGGATCGCGGTGAAGTACCGCACTCCGGTGATCCTGCTGTCCGACGGCTACATCGCGAACGGCGCCGAGCCGTGGCCGGTGCCGGACATCGCCTCGATCCCGCCGATCGACCCCGGCTTCGCCGCCGAACCGAACAGCACCGACAAGGCGGGCAAGGACGTGTTCCTGCCGTACCTGCGCGATCCGGAAACGCTGGCCAGGCCGTGGGCGAAGCCGGGAACCGCCGGACTCCAGCACCGGATCGGCGGCATCGAGAAGGCCAAGAACACCGGTGCGGTCAGCTACGACCCCGCCAACCACGACGAGATGGTCCGCACCCGCCAGGCCAAGATCGACGGCATCGTCCGCGACATCCCAGATCTGCTGGTCGACGACCCGGCCGGTCCGGACGGCAGCCATGCTCGGGTGCTCGTGCTCGGCTGGGGATCGACGTACGGTCCGATCGTCGCCGCGGTCCGCCGGGTCCGCAAGACCGGCCGGCAGGTCGCGTACACCCATCTGCGGCATCTCAACCCGTTCCCGGCGAACCTGGGTCACATCCTGCGGTCGTACGACCGGGTGATCGTGCCGGAGATGAATCTCGGCCAGCTGGCGATGCTGCTGCGCGCCAAGTTCCTGGTCGATGTACACAGCTACTCCCGGGTCCGCGGCCTGCCGATCTCGCTCAGCGAGCTGGCCCGCGACCTGGAGATCGAGATCGACTCGCTCGAAGGGGCTCTTCGTGACCACCCATACGGACCTGATGCACGCCAACGGCACCGAGGTGATCACCGAACCGCAAGCTCAGCCCGAAAGACGGTCTGGGATCGCCGGCGTACCGCTCGCCCTCGAACCGCTGAACCGCAAGGACTTCACCAGCGACCAGGAGGTCCGCTGGTGCCCGGGCTGCGGCGACTATGCCGTGCTGGCCGCGTTCCAGGGGTTCATGCCCGAGCTCGGCATCCGCAAGGAGAACACGGTCATCGTGTCCGGGATCGGTTGCTCGTCACGGTTCCCGTACTACGTGGACTCCTACGGGATGCACTCCATCCACGGCCGGGCGACAGCGATCGCGACCGGGGTAGCCACGGCTCGCGAGGACGTCGCCGTCTTCGTGATCACCGGTGACGGCGACGCCTTGTCGATCGGCGGGAACCACCTGATCCACGCCCTGCGGCGGAACGTCAACCTCACGATCCTGCTCTTCAACAACCGGATCTACGGCCTCACCAAGGGTCAGTACTCGCCCACCTCCGAGATCGGCAAGGTCACCAAGTCCACCCCGATGGGCTCGCTGGACAACCCGTTCAACCCGATCTCGCTGGCGCTCGGCGCCGAGGCGACCTTCGTCGCCCGGACCATCGACTCGGACCGTAAGCATCTGACCGGGATCCTGCGGGCCGCCGCCGCCCACCGCGGTACGTCCTTCGTCGAGATCTACCAGAACTGCCCGATCTTCAACGACGACGCGTTTATCGCCGTCAAGGATCCGAGCACGAGCGCGGACGCGATCATCCCGCTGACGCACGGCGAGCCGATCCGGTTCGGTACCGACGGTCACCTCGGCGTGGTCCGCGACCCGCGGACCGGCCAGTTCGGCGTGGTCGAGGTCGACTAGGTCGGCGTCGACGCACTGGTGGTCCACGACGCGCACGTGCAGGATCCGAGCTTCGCGTTCGGACTGTCCCGGCTGACCGACGCCGGCGTCCTCCACCGGGCACCGATCGGCATCTTCCGCGATGTCGATGCCCCCGCCTACGACGACCTGGCCCGCGAGCAGGTCGCTCTCGCCGCCGGCGAGCGGGAGTCCGACGACGCCGCGCTGCAGGCCATGATCGCCGGCGGCGACACCTGGCTCGTTGACTGAGCCTCCCCATGCTGGCTCGCGTCCGACGCTCACCAGCGTGAACAGGTCGGACGCGCGCGAGCCGGAAAACAGGGGCGTTCTGTTCGGGGTCGGGGCGTACGCGATCTGGGGGCTGTTCCCCCTCTTCTGGCCGCTGCTGAAGCCGGCCGGTCCGCTGGAGATCCTGGCCAGCCGGGTGATCTGGTCATTCGTGACCGCAGTGATCTTGTCGGCTTTTCTCGTGCCCCGGGATCGCTGGCGGGTCCTGCTGTCGCGGCGGAACACAGCACTGCTGGCCGCCGCCGCGGTGACCATCGCGCTCAACTGGGGCATCTACATCTGGGCCGTCAACGACGGTCAGGTGGTGGAGGCGGCGCTCGGCTACTACATCAACCCGATCCTGTCGATCATCCTCGGTGTGGTGCTGCTCAACGAACGGCTCGCAGCGCTGCAATGGATCAGTGTCGGGCTGGCGGTCGTGGCCGTGGTCGTGCTCACCGTCGATTACGGGCACCTGCCGTGGATCGCGCTGTCGCTGGCGGTGAGCTTCGCGACCTACGGATTGATCAAGAACAGACTGAATGCCGGTGCGGTGGAGACCCTCACCGTCGAGTCCGGGATCCTCGCGCCGCTCGCCCTGGGCTACCTACTGGTGCTCCAGGTGCAGGGCCAGCTGACCTTCGGCCACGACGGACCGGGGCATACCGCGCTGCTCATCCTGGCCGGGCCGATCACCGCGGTGCCGCTGCTGCTGTTCGCCGCCGCCGCGACCCGGATCCCGCTCAGCACACTGGGCCTGCTGCAGTACCTCACGCCGACCCTGCAATTCGTGATCGGCGTCGTCTGGTTCGGCGAGGCGATGTCGCCCGGCCGCTGGCTGGGGTTCGGCCTGGTCTGGCTGGCGCTGATCGTGCTGACGACGTACGGTCTCGGAAAGGCTCGCCGCGACCGCCGCCGCCGTCGGCTCGACTCGCCCGTGGAGCAGCAGGATGACATAGGCTCACTCGGGCCGAGCCTGAGCTGAAGGAACCCGCACATGACCACGTCGATTGTCGCGCTCCGCGCTCCTGGTCATGAGCTACGCCACATCTCACTCGTTCGTCACGATTCCGAACGAGGAAAAGCGCCTCGCCCGGAATCCCTCCTCACTCCCGAGAGGCTCCGCTCATGACCACGTCGGAGGCGATCGAGCCCGAGCTGGCTTTCGCAGCTCTCGCCCGGATCAACCTGAGCGACCAGTCGTTGACCGACACGCTCCGCGAGATCATCGAGCTGGCGCTGCAGACGGTTCCGGAGGTCGACGACGTCTCGATCACGGTGATCGACAAGGGCCGGCCAAAGACGATGGTCTTCACCAGCGCGCTGGCCGTTGAGCTGGACGAGCGGCAGTACACGTCCGGGTTCGGACCGTGCCTGGACTCCGCCGCCACCGGCGCCACCATCGTGCTGAACCACCGCGAGGACTTTCCTCTCTATCCGGCGTTCACCTCGGCTGCGCTCAGGTCCGGCATCAATCACACCGCGGCGATCGCGCTCCAGGTGCCGCACCGGACCGCCGGCGCACTCAATCTGTATTCGCGTCGCGACGAGCCGTTCAGCGCCGAGGCGGTGACGTTCGCCGAGCGCTTCGCCTCCTATGCGGCGTACGCGGTGTCGAACGCCGACCGGCTCGACGGCATCGAGGAACTCGCGCGGCAGCTGCAGGAGGCGATGCGCTCCCGGGCGATCATCGAGCAGGCCAAGGGGATTCTGATGGCCCGCCACGGGATCTCCGCCGACGAAGCGTTCCGGCGGCTGGCTCGGGAGTCGCAGAACACCAACATCCGGCTGCGCGAGCTGGCCACCCGGATCACGGCCGACCCGGGATCCTCGCGGTAGCGCTCTTCGGCGGACGAATCCAACCCGGGAGACCCCGGCCTCGGTTATGGTTTCCCCGATGCCGGTGTCCCGCGGAACCGACATCCTCGACGACCAGGGCCGCGGGGTCCCAGCGCTCTGGAGAATCGATCGTGAGCAGTCCCCAACCGCCGTCCGGGCCGAACCCTTACCAGCCACCGAACCCGAATCAGGGTCCGTATCAAGCCGCGGACCCGTATCAACCGCAGAATCCGTATCCCGCTCAGAATCCCTATTCGGGGCCCGCCCCGACTGATCCGTACGGCACCCAGGGCTACAACCCGATCCCGGGTGGTCCGGCGCCGACCGTCGGTCCGGCCGGCGCACCTGGCCCGGGTCCGGCGGCGGCACCGGGGGTCGGCGGCTACCCGGCGTACGGCCCGGCTCAGCCCGGCGGTCCCGGGCAGCCTCCCAAGAAGTCGGGCCTCGGGAAGGTCGCGATCATCGTCGGCGCCGGCGTGCTGGCGCTGATCCTCGTCGTGGTCGGCCTGGTGGCTCTGCTCGGCCGGAACTCGACTCCGTCGGCCGGCGGCGGTGGCGGCGGTTCGACGGGCCCGGTGCAGTCGACCGCCAAGGCCTCCGACGCGGTCCACGGCTACCTCCAGGCCCTGGCGGCCGGCAAGGCCGAGGATGCGCTCGGCTACGGCAAGGACCAGCCGGCGGACAAGACCTTCCTGACCGACGCCGTGCTGGCCGAGTCGATCAAGCGAGCGCCGATCACCGACATCAACGTGCCGGAAGTGAACGACGAGAACGCCTACCAGGTGTCGGCGACGTACAAGATCGGTGGTCAGCCGGTCAGCGAGAACTTCCTTGTCAGCAAGGAAGGAAGCGACTTCAGGCTGACGGAGACAACCCAGGATCTGAGCCTGGGCTCGGTGCGCAGCAAGACCGTACCCTTGATCATCAACAAGGCGTTGGTCAGCACCGACAAGATCACGGTGCTGCCCGGTTCGTACTCCGCCACCACCGGGATCGCGACCATCGACTATGGCAGCAAGAACACGTTCCTGATCAAGAGTCCGGTGGACCTCGCACCGATCCAGCTGACCCCGACCCTGACCAAGACCGGCAGCAGCGCTTTCGTCCATGCCGCCAAGTCGGCGATGTCCTCCTGCCTGAAGCAGCACAGCCTGGCACCGAAGGGCTGCCCGTTCGCCATTCACACCCAGTCGGGCCAGAAGGTCTACAACAACACCATCCGATGGAGGCTCAAGGGCGATCCCTGGTCCAATCTGAAGCCGCGACTCGACTACGAGAACCCCGCCGAGGCCACCGCCTCGACGTCGATGCAGTTCACCTTCAGCGCCCGCGGTACCCAGGACGGCCGGCCCGGTACTTACGGTCCGCAGACCATCTACGAGTTCGTTCAGATGAGCGGCAACGTCGCCAAGAGCCCGGTGAAGGTCAGCTTCGGTTGAGCGCGTCGGCGATGCCCACGATCAGTTCAACACTCAGCCGCCGAAGCCGCCACGAGCGTCGGAGCCGCTGGGTAGCATCGGGGCCGTGACCGAGACGACTCCGCCGCCGGCGATCGACTTCTCCACGTTCGACGACTCGGTGCGGGTCCAGGACGACCTGTTCCGACACGTCAACGGGCGCTGGCTGGCCGACACCCAGATCCCGGCGGACAAGCCGCTGACCGGCGCGTTCATGCAGCTGCGCGACGACGCCGAGTCGGCCGTGCGCGACATCATCACCGGGCTCGAGCGCGGTGAGCCGGGCAGCGAGACGGCAAAGATCGCCGACCTGTACGGGAGCTTCATGGACACCGAACGGATCGAGGCCGACGGCCCCGATCCGCTGGCCCTGTCGCTGGCTCGGGTCGACGCCGTGTCCTCCGTGACGGAGCTGGCGGGGCTGCTCGGCAGCCACGTCCGAGAGGGGATCGCCGGTCTGGTCGAGGTCGACGCCGAGTCCGATCCCGGCGACCCGAGTCGCTACGTGATGTTCGTCGGCCAGGGCGGCCTCGGGCTGCCGGACGAGGAGTACTACCGGCTCGACGGGTATGCGGCCATCCGCGACGAATACCGCAAGCACGTTTCCGCGTCGCTCGCGCTGGCCGGCGCACCGGACCCCGACGGTCAGGCCGTCGCGGTGCTCGACCTGGAGACCGAGATCGCCGGCCGCCACTGGGACAAGGTCAAGACGCGCGACATGCGGGCAATGTACAACCTGCGCTCATTGGCAGAGTTCTCCGATTCCGCGCCGGGACTGGAGTTCCGGACGTTCCTCGCCGGGGCCGAGATCCCCGAGCAGGCCATGGCCGAGGTCGTCGTCGCCCAACCATCATTCTTCAGCGAGGTCGCGGACCTGTTCGACCGACGACCGGCTGCCGGCCTGGCAGAGCTGGGCCCGCTGGAAGGTGATCACCAGCCTGTCGCCGTACTTGTCGAGTGCGTTCGTCGACGAGCGGTTCCGCTTCTACGGCACGGTGCTCTCCGGAACGCCGGAGCTGCGGGAACGCTGGAAGCGCGGCGTCGCCCTGGTCGAGGGTGTGCTCGGCGAGGCGGTCGGCAAGGTGTACGTCGAACGCCACTTCTCCCCCGCCGCCAAGGAGCGGATGGACGCTCTGGTGGCGAATCTGATCGAGGCGTACCGCCGCTCGATCAGCGAGCTGGACTGGATGACCGAGCCGACCAAGGCGAGCGCTCTGGACAAGCTCGACAAGTTCCGGCCGCACATCGGGTACCCGGCGAAGTGGCGGGACTACTCCAGTCTGGAGATCGTCGCCGACGACCTGATCGGCAACGTGCTCCGGGCGGCGGGCTACGAGCTGAACCGCGCGATCGCCAAGATCGGTGCGCCGATCGACCGCGACGAGTGGCTGATGACGCCACAGACGGTGAATGCGTACTACCACCCGCTGAAGAACGAGATCGTCTTCCCGGCTGCGATCCTGCAGCCGCCGTTCTTCAACGAGCACGCCGACGACGCGGTGAACTACGGCGGGATCGGCGCGGTGATCGGGCACGAGATCGGCCATGGCTTCGACGACCAGGGCTCCACCTGCGACGGCGACGGTAGGCTGCGCGACTGGTGGACCGGCGAGGACCGGACCGCGTTCGAGCAGCGCACCCGGGCGCTGATCGAGCAGTACAGCCAGCTCTCCCCCGCGGGTGCCGACGGCGAGCGGGTGAACGGGGAGCTCACCATCGGGGAGAACATCGGTGATCTCGGCGGACTGACCATCTCGCTGCTCGCGTACACGATCGCGTTGGGCGACAACAAGCCGGCGCCGATCGACGGCTATACCGACGTCCAGCGGCTGTTCCTCAACTGGGCGGCGGTCTGGCAGCAGAAGACCCGGCCGGAGACCGTGAAGCAGCGGCTGGCCACCGATCCGCACTCGCCGCCGGAGTTCCGCTGCAACCAGATCGTGCGCAACGTGCCGGACTTCTACAGGGCCTTCGACGTGCAGCCGTCGGACGCGCTGTGGCTGGCCGTCGACGAACGGGTCAAGATCTGGTGAGCTCCGCCCGCCTCGCGCAGCTCAGTCGTGTGCACCCGGGACGTTCTGGTCCCAGTCGATGATCGAGCCGGTGACGACCCCGCTGGCGGGCGAGAGCAGGAGCACGGCGAGCCGGGCGACGTCGTCGACCTGACCGAGCCTGCCCATCGGCAGCCGGCTCGAGGCCTGCGCGAGCCAGGTCTCGTCCGCCCGTGGAACGTCTTCTGGACGACGTCCTCACCCTCGGTCTCGGTCCAGCCGATGTTGATCCCGTTGATCCGGATACGGTCCCAGCGATGCGCGTGCGCCACGTTCTTCGTAAGTCCGGCCTTCGCGGCCACGTAGGGCGCGAGGTAAGGCTAGCCCGGCAGCGTTGACCAGCCCGTCGACCCGGCCGAACCGCTCGACCGTCTCCGTGACGCTGGCCCGGGCGGACGCAACGTCGACCACATCGGCGCGTACGTAGGCGGCCTCCCGACCGCCCAGCGCGGTCAGCTCGGCGGCACAGCGTTCGCCGAGCTCGGCGCGACGACCCGTGACGACGACCGACGCGCCCTCCGGACGGCGGCCCGGGCGATGCCCGCGCCGACGCCCTGGGTCCCGCCGCTGATGAGGATGACGGTGTCGTCGAGAAGTGCCATCCCGTTCAGATCTCTTCCGTCCGGTGCCGGAGGTCGTACGCGGCCAGCGTCTCGGTCAGGCTCTCCGGGTCCGTGTCGGCGTCGAGCGCGGCCTGGACGAGCTGGGCCTGGGACAACGGGGTGAGACCGCCGACGTTGGCGTCCAGGTCGAGATTGGTCGGGAAGGGGTAGCCCTCGGCGGCACAGGCCAGCGCAGCGGACAGTTTGACCGGGTCGACTCCGGCAGTCCTCCGGGCCTGCAGCACCGGATAGACGGCGCGGACCACCTTGGACCGGTCCACGGTCTCCATCGCCCGGCCGAAGGCGGACGAGACCTGCAGCAGGTTCGCCATCCGCTGGACGTCGGCCGAGACGTTGCTGCCGGCACCGTGGAAGAGCGCCGGGTTGAAGAACGCGGCATCGCCCTTGCGCAGGGGGAGCTGAACGTGGTGCTCGGCGAAGTAGGCCCGGAAGTCCGGCAGCCGCCAGGCGAGGTAGCCCGGGGCGTACGCGTGGGAGTAGGGCAGGTACATCGTCGGCCCGCTCTCCACCGGCATGTCGCTGTGCGCGACGGCGCCCTGCAGGGTGAGCACGGGCGAGAGCAGGTGGACGTGGGCGGGATAGCTGGCGGCCGTCTCGTTGGAGAGGAACCCGAGGTGGTAGTCCCGGTGCGGATCCTGGGCCCGGCCGCCGGGGCGGACGACATTCACCTGGGACGTCACCTGGTAGCCCGGGCCCAACCACGCCTCACTGACCAGTGCCAGGATGTCGTTGCCGTAGTAGTCCACGAACGCATCCGGGTCGCGAACCGCGAGCTTCTCCAGTGCGTTCCAGATCCGGTCGTTGGCCCCGGCGGCGGCGAAGTGATCGTTCCGGCCGCCGTTCGCCGCCCGTTCGGCGGCGATGATCTGGTCGAAAGCAGCGGTGGCGCGGTCGACGAGGGCCGGTTCGGCGAAGGCCCCGGCGAAGGCGACCACGCCGGGCCCGTCGGTCAGCGCGCGGACCAGCTCGGTCTGCACGGCGTCCCGGCCCGCCGCCGTCGTGACGGCCGAGCGGAGAGCGGTCGCGTCGTAGACGAGGACGTTCTGCTCGACGCGGTCCGCATGCGCGTAGTCGGCAAGCTCGGTCGTCCGCTCCACCACCGCGGCGAAGTCGGCGAGCCGGCAGTCAGCCTCGGTGTAGCGAGCGGGTCGGGTGGTCGGAGCAGCGGTCGTCGTCATCGTGGTCCTCGTGATCGGGAGGGGGCGGTCGATGAGTGGGACAGTAGTCTGCGGTGATGCCTCGCGACGGTCGGAAAGCCGTCAAAAACCCATCAGGAGCAGCGAGCCGTGCCACACCCGTACCGGATCCGGGAGATCGCCCAGCAGGCCGGCCTCAGTGAGGCGACGGTCGACCGGGTGCTGAACGGACGGTCCGGCGTCCGTGCCGCCACCACCGATGAGGTCCGGCAGGCGATCACCGACCTGGACCGGCAGCGCGACCAGGTCCGGCTGGCGGGCCGGACCGTCCTCGTCGATCTGGTCATGCAGGCGCCGCGCCGGTTTAGCGGCGCGGTCCGGGCCGCGCTGGAGGCCGAGCTCCCGGCGCTCCGGCCGGCCCTCGTCCGGGCTCGGTTCCACCTGCGCGAGGAGGGAGACGCCGGCGAGCTCGTGTCGACCCTGGAACGGATCCGGCGGCGCGGAACCCAGGGCGTGATCATGAAGGCACCGGACTCTCCCGCGGTGGTCGATGCGGTCGACGCCCTCGCCGAGGCCGGCGTGCCTACCGTGACGATCGCGACGGATGTCCCGGCGAGCCGTCGGGTGGCGTACGTCGGCATCGACAACCGGGCGGCGGGCGCGACGGCGGCGTACCTGGTCACCAGGATGAGTTGGCCCCGGCTCGGCGGCGTGCTGCTCTCGCTGAGCAGGACAAGCTTCCGCGGCGAGGAGGAGCGCGAGATGGGCTTCCGGGCCGCGATGCGGGAGCTCGCGCCCGACGTCGGTCTGGTCGAGGTGACCGAGACGGACGGGCTGGACGCAACGACGTACGCGGCCGTGCTGGCGGCCCTCCGCGACCATCCCGAGCTGGACGCGGTGTACTCGATCGGCGGTGGCAACGCGGCGATCCTCGATGCCTTCCGGGCCGTTGGCCGGACCCCGACCACGGTCATCGGGCACGACCTGGACGACGACAACGTGACCCTACTCCGCCGCGGACAGCTGACTGCCGTGCTGCACCACGACCTGCGGAGCGACGTCCAGCAGGCCTGCCGGCTGATCCTCCAGGCCCGCGGCGCCCTGCCGGGCCGGCCCTTCTCGCGGCCGTCGCAGATCCAGGTCGTCACCCCGTACAACGAGCCCCGGCGCTAGCGAAAGACTGGGCGCATGGAACGGGTGTGCTTCACGATGCAGGTCCGCGACGGTGCGCTGGCGGAGTACGCGGCCCGGCACGCCGAGGTCTGGCCCGAGATGCGCCAGGCGCTCTGGGACGCCGGCTGGCACAACTACTCGATCTTCGCGCGCCCCGACGGGCTGATCGTCGGCTACTTCGAGACCGACGACTACGACGCGGCTCTGGCGGCGATGGACGGACTGGAGATCAACTCGCGCTGGCAGGCCGAGATGGCGCCGCTCGTCCGGGCCGACGAGGGGCGCCGGGTCGACGAATCCCTGAACCGCCTCCCGATGATCTTCGAGCTGCACCACGACCCCGCCGAGGACTGAGTTGATTGCCTCGCTCGGCAAGCCTCGCTCCGGCGCTCCGCCGCGCCTCAGGGCTCCTCGTTCGTCGCGTTCGGTGAAACGAAAAGCGTGTTTCACCGAACGCTCCTGCACTCGGAGCCGCGCGGCGTCGGTGGTGGTCCCGCGACATACCCCGAGCCTGTCGCGGCCGCGGCGAGGCTTGCGCAGCAGCGCAGACTAGGACGTGCGGGTGACGACGGTGTCGCAGAGCTCGTCGAGGGCGGACTTGGCGGGACCGTCGGGCAGGGCGGCCAGCAGCGTACGCGCGTGGTCGGCACGGCGGCGCACCTCGGCCAGGGCCTGATCCAGGGCGCGGTGCTCGCGGAGCAGCCGGAGTGCCTCGGCCAGGTCGTCGTCGGAGCTCAGGTCACCGTCCAGCAGCTCACGGAGGCGAATGTCCTCGGGATCCGTGGAGTCCGCCACAGCCCGGCGGGCGAGCAGCGTCGGCAGGGTCGGTACGCCCTCCCGTAGGTCGGTGCCCGGCGTCTTACCGGTCTGCTCGCTGGTGATGTCGATGATGTCGTCGCTGAGCTGGAAGACGACGCCGATCTCCTCGCCGAACTCGTGCAGCGCCTGCTGCACCTCCGGTGCAGCGCCGGCGAGCTTCGCCCCGAACAGCGCCGAGGTGGCGATCAGGGCACCCGTCTTGTCGGCGATCACCTGAAGATAGTGCTCCACCGGATCCGCATCGCCCGGTCCGACGGTCTCGGCGATCTGGCCCTGGACGAGCCGGGAGAAGGTACGGGCCTGAAGCCGGACGTATTCCGGGCCGAGTCCGGCGACCAGGTCGGAGGCACGGGCGAACAGGAAGTCGCCGACCAGGATCGCCACCGTGTTGCCCCAGCGGGCGTTGGCGCTCGGGGCGGCCCGGCGGACCAGCGCCTCGTCCATCACGTCATCGTGGTACAGGCTCGCCACATGGGTCAGTTCGACCACGACGGCGGCCTTGATGACGTCCGCCTCGACGACTCGGTCCGGATCCTGCCCGAACTGGGACGCCAGCACCACCAGCAGCGGCCGGAATCGCTTCCCGCCGGCGGTGATCACGTGCCGGGCCGCCTCGGTCACCAGCTCCGAATCGGCCGCGGCGGCATCCAACAGGGCGGACTCGACCTGCTCGAGCTGGGCGCGGGTCGTCAGCTCGAGCACGTCGTCTCGGGTCCGTTCGGCCAGCACGTCACTCCTGCATTATCAGTCCGGGCATTATCAGTCCGGGCATCATCGGTCCGGGCACATCGGTCCGGGCTAGCGCACGAACTCACTCGCCTGTTGCGCCAGCGCGAGCATCGGGCCCGGGAAGACGCCTAGAGCCACAGTAGCCAGCACCCCAACCCCGACCGCCACGAGCGTTCCGGCGCCGGGCCTGACGACCGACGGCATCGGGCCGACCGAGTCGGTGAAGAACATCAGCACGATCACCCGGACGTAGAAGAACGCCGCGATCACGCTGATCACCACAGCAACGACGACCAGCCAGTGCTCACCGCCCGACCAGGCACTGGCGAAGACGGCCCACTTGCCGATGAACCCACTGGTCAGCGGGATCCCGGCGAAGCTCAGCAGGAACACCGAGAACACCCCGGCCGCGAGCGGCGAGCGGCGACCCATGCCGACCCAGCCGCTCAGCGCCGTCGACTCCCCGCCGACGTCACGGACCGTGGTGAGCAGGGCGAAGGCGCCGACCGTCGCGGCGCCGTACGCGACCAGGTAGAACATCACCGCGGAGATCGAGGTGAGCGAACCGGCCGGCGCCCCGCTGTTCAGCTGGGACGCGCCGACGAACGCGGTCATCAAGAAGCCGGCATGCGCGATCGAGGAGTACGCCAGCATCCGCTTGACATCGGTCTGGGTGATGGCGAGCACCGAACCGAGTGCCATCGTCGCCACGGCGATGATGGCCATCATCGGCTGCCAGTCCCAGCGGGCCGCGCCGAGTCCGACGTAGAACACCCGCATCAGTGCGCCGATCGCCGCGATCTTCGTGCAGGCCGCCATGAATCCGGTGACCGGTGTCGGGGCGCCGGTGTAGACGTCCGGGGTCCAGGCGTGGAAGGGCACGGCGCCGAACTTGAACAGCAGGCCGACACCGATCAGCGCCATCCCGGCGAGCAACAGGCCGTAGCCCTGGGTGCCGACCTGGATCGCACTGTCGATCGCGTCCAGGTTGAACGAGCCGGTGTAGCCGTAGAGCAGCGCGGCGCCGTAAACGAAGAACGCCGAGGACAAGGCGCCGAGCAGGAAGTACTTCATCGCGGCCTCCTGCGACAGCAGGCGCCGGCGCCTGGCCATCCCGCACAGCAGGTAGAGCGGCAGCGAGAGGATCTCCAACCCGATGAACATGGTGATCAGGTCGTTGGAGGCCGGGAACAACATCATCCCGGACAACGCGAAAAGGGCGAGTGGGAAGACCTCGGTGTGTTCCACCCTGGCCGCCAGCGCCTCCTGCTCGGCCGCCGTGCCGGGCACCGCTGCAGCCTGCGGGGTGAAGACGCTCGCCCCGCCGTCCAGCTGTCGTTCGGCGAAGACCAGCAGCGAGATCCCGCCGAGCACCAGCAGGATCATCCAGATGAAGTACGTCGGCCCGTCGATCGCTACCGAGCCGACGGCGGTGATCGCGGAGCCGGCGGAGCCGGCCCAGTTCAGTACCACGACCAGCAGCGCGAGCACGATCGAGCCGAAGGTCAGCACGAGCTGGATCGGCCGGCGGATCGATCGCGGGGCGAACGCCTCCACGCCGACCCCGATGCAGGCCGCGGCGAAGATCAGGATGAACGGCGCCAGCAGGCCGTACTCGATGGTGGGCGGGGTGATCGCCAGCGCCACCTCCGGCCCAAATGTGAGCATCATCGGCTGCCCTCCGCGCTCGTGACCGTCGGTTGTGGATCGGTCACTCCGACGTGCTGCATGATCGCCGCGACCGACGGGGTGATCGCATCCAGCATCGGCTTCGGGTAGAAGCCGAGGGCGAGGATGAGCAGCACCAGCGGGACCATCGCCACCCGTTCGCGGGCGTTCAGGTCGGACGTGACCGACTGCTCGACGGCCGGCGTGAGCGGCCCGGTCATGGTCTTCTGATACATGAGCAGGATGTAGAGCGCGGCCAGCACGATGGCCAGGGTGGAGATCACCGCGACGGCCGTGTAGCGCGAGAAGGTGCCGGCCAGCACCATGAACTCCGACACGAAGCTGGACAGGCCGGGCAGCGACAACGTCGACAGCCCCGCGAACAGCAGCAGGCCGGCCAGCACGGGCGCGACCTTCGCCACCCCGCCGAAGTCGTCGACGGTCCGGGCGCCACGTCGCTTGATCAGATAGCCGGCGACCAGGAACAGGGCCGCGGTCGACAGTCCGTGGTTCAGCATGTAGAGCGTCGAACCGACCATGCTCTGCGAGGTGAACGCGAAGATGCCGAGCACGATGAAGCCGAAGTGGCTGATCGAGGTGAAGGCGATCAGTCGCATGATGTCCTTGGTGCCGATCGCCGCGATCGCGCCGTAGATGATCGAGATGACGGCCAGCACGATGACGACCGGGGTGGCCCACCGGCTCGCCTCCGGGAACACGCCCAGGCAGAACCTGATCATCCCGAACGTGCCGATCTTGTCCATCACGCCGACCATCATGGTGGCGCCGGCGGGGGTGGACTGCTCGGCCGCGTCGGGCAGCCAGGTGTGCAACGGAACCAGGGGCGCCTTGATCGCGAACGCGAACATGAAGCCGATGAACAGCCAGCGGCCGGTGCCGACCGGCAGCTGCAGCTGCATCAGGTCCGACAGCAGATAGCTGGCGTGACCGGCGTCGGCGGACTGGACGTACAACCCGATCACCGAGGCCAGCATGACGAAACCGCCGAGCAGACCGAAGATCAGGAACTTGCTGGCCGCGTACGCCCGCCGCGCGCCACCGAAGCCGCCGATCAGGAAGTACATCGGGATGAGGATGACCTCGAAGAACACGTAGAACAGAAAGACGTCGGTGGCGAGGAAGAGATAGAGCGAGCAGGTCTCGACCAGCAGCACCAGCGCGAAGAAGGTCCGGGCGTCGTACTTCGGGGCGGGCTGCACACCCGAGGCGTCCGCCGTGCCGGAGCGCAGCGGAGCCCCCTCGAAGTCGTTCCAGGCCGCGACGATCACCAGCGGGGTGACCACTACGGACAAGATCACCAGGGTGAGTCCGATGCCGTCCAGCCCGAGCGCATAGTGTGCCCCGAGCGGGGCGATCCAGACGACGTCCTCGACGAGCTGCATGCCGCCGCCGGGTGCGTACGCGAGGCCGACGATGACTGCCACCAGCACGGTGGCGAGGGAGAAGAGAAGCGCCACCAGCTTGGCCGCACCGCCCTTGACGAAGATCAGCAGCAGCGCTCCGACGGCGGGCAGCAGCGCCAGGATGCTGAGCCAGGGAACAACGGTCACGGTCGTCATGATCAGCCCAGCCTTCCGAGCACGAGGACCGCGCCGACCACCGCGGCGCCGAGCACCATGGCGAGGGCGTAGCTTCGGACGAAGCCGTTCTGCCAGCGCCGGAGTCGCCCGGACAGTGTCGCGATCCCGCCGGCCGTCCCGTTGACCGCACCGTCGATTCCGGTGCCGTCGAACCGCACCAGCCCATCGGTCAGCTGCTGACCGGGTCGCATGAACACCGCCTCGTTGAACGCGTCGCCGTACAGGTCGTTCCGGCCGGCCAGCACGAACGGCGACCGGGTCTCGGGAGCCACCGCAGGAATCTCCTTGCGGGGCCCGAAGATCAGGAAGGCGATCACCACGCCGACGGCGACCACCAGCAGGGTGATCAGGCCGAGCACCGAGAAGTGCAGCAGGCTCGGCGCCGTTTCGGTCTCACCGTCGACGGCCGGGTCCAGCCAGCCGCCGATCCAGTTGTTCAGCAGCAGGCCGCCGAACAACGAGAAGAAGGCGAGGATGATCAGCGGCACCGTCATGATCGCCGGCGACTCGTGCGGGTGCACCTTTTCCAACCAGCGCTTGCGGCCCAGGAAGGTCATCAGCATCAGCCGGGTCATATAGAACGCGGTCACCCCGGCGCCGATCAGGGCCAGCACACCGACCAGCACACTCTGGTGGAAGGCGACCTCGATGATCGGGTCCTTGGAGTAGTAGCCGTCGGTGAAGGGGAAGCCGATGATCGCCAGGTAGCCCGCCGAGAACGTCAGGAAGGTGATCGGCATCGCGCGCGACAAGGCGCCGTAGTGCCGCATGTTCACGTCATCCTCCATGCCGTGCATCACCGAGCCGGCACCGAGGAACATGTTCGCCTTGAAGAAGCCGTGGGTGAGCAGGTGGAAGATCGCGAACGGATAGCCGATCGGGCCGATCCCGGCGGCCAGCATCATGTAGCCGATCTGCGACATGGTCGATCCGGCCAGCACCTTCTTGATGTCGTCCTTCGCGCAGCCGATCCAGGCGCCGAACAGCAGGGTCACGGTGCCCACGATGACGACGACGGTCGACGCGGTCTGGGTCTGCGCGAACACGGCGTGGCTACGGACGATCAGATACACGCCGGCGGTCACCATGGTCGCCGCGTGGATCAGCGCCGACACCGGGGTGGGGCCCTCCATCGCATCCAGCAGCCAGGACTGCAACGGCACCTGGGCGGACTTGCCGCAGGCGCCGAGCAGGAGCAGCAGGCCCATCACGGTTGCGGTGGTCGGGCTCACCTTCGGCATGCCCGCGTTCACGGCCAGGAAGGACGACGCGCCGAAGGTGGCCAGCATCAGCATGATCGCGATCGACATGCCCATGTCGCCGACCCGGTTCACCACGAATGCCTTCTTCGCCGCGGTAGCGGCGCTCGGCTTGTGCTGCCAGAACCCGATCAGCAGGTACGAGGCCAGGCCGACCCCCTCCCAGCCGACGAAGAGCACGAGGTAGTTGTCGGCCAGCACCAGCAGCAGCATGGCGGCCACGAAGAGGTTGAGGAAGGCGAAGAACTTGCGCCGGTCGGGGTCGTGCGCCATGTAGCCGATCGAGTAGACGTGGATCAGCCCGCCGACTCCGGTGATCAGCAGCACGAACAGGATGGACAGCTGGTCGATCCACAGTCCGACCCCGATGTCCCAGCCACCGGTCGGGATCCAGGAATACAGCGGTAGGTCCACCGCCCGCTCGGCGACCGGCCGGCCGAGCAGGTTCACGAACAGCAGCACACCGATCACGAACGAGATCCAGGGCGCGACCACCCCGAGCAGGTGACCCCAGGCGTTGCCGGCCTTGCCCACCAGCAACAGGATCGCGGCACTGACCACCGGCACGGCGATCATCAGCCAGGCCTGATTGAACAGCCCCGTGGGCGCGACCGGCGTCACGACGTCGAGAAGAATCATCCCCGCCTCAGAACTTCAGAAGATTCGCGTCGTCGACCGATGCCGAGCGTCTGGTTCGGAAGATCGAGATGATGATCGCCAGCCCGATCACCACCTCTGCCGCAGCGACCACCATCACGAAGAACGCGGCGATCTGGCCGTCGAGGGCGGCGTGCATCCGGGAGAAGGCGACCAGCGACAGGTTGGCCGCATTCAGCATCAGCTCGACGCACATGAAGGCCACGATGGCATTCCGCCGCACCATGAAGCCGATCACGCCGATGGTGAACAGGATCGCCGACAAGACGACGTAATAGACCGGATTCACCGCTTACCCTCTCCGCCGGGCCGCAGTTCCCCGGTGACGACCTGTCCGCCGCCAACCGTCGGCTGTGGCGGGGCGTCATCACCGGCCAGCTGCCGAACGGTGCCGCGGACCGGGCCGACCAGTTCCTCGGGCTCGAGGATCTCCCCGCGGGACTTGAGGGTGGCCGACACCGACCGCTCCGCGACCGAACCGTCAGGCAGGAGCGCCGGAGTGTCGACCGCGTTGTGCCGGGCGAACACACCGGGGGTGGGCAGCGGACCGGGGTGCTCACCGCTCTCCGCGTACTTCTTCATCCGCTCCACGACCAACTCGTTCTGACCCCGCTTCGTGGTCAGCCGCTCCCGGTGGGCGAGCACCATCGCGCCGACCGCGGCCGTGATCAGCAGGGCCGAGGTGCCTTCGAACGCGAAGACGTACCGGGTGAAGATCAGGGCGGCGATCCCCTGAACGTTGCCGCCGTACGTGCTGTTCGCGTCACTCAGTCCGGCCGACTGCCCGACGACCCCATTGCCGACGGCGAAGATCAACAGGCTGCCGAAGCCGATCCCGGCGATCGCGGCCAGCACCCGCTGGCCCTTGATCGTCTCGACCAGCGAGTCGGCGGTGTCGACGCCGACGAGCATCAGCACGAAGAGGAACAGCATCAAGATCGCGCCGGTGTAGACGATGATCTGCACGACGAACAGGAACGGGGCCTCGAGGGCCGCGTACTGCACCGCGAGGGAGATCATCACCGCCGCCAGGCAGAGCGCGCAGTGCACAGCCTTCCTGGCGAAGATCAGCCCGAGTGCTGCCAGGACCATGATCGGCGCGAGCAACCAGAACGCGACCTGGGCGCCCGTGACCAGGGGTATGGGTTGGATCATCGCTTCCCCTTCAGGCCCTGGTTGATCTTGGGCGGCTGGTAGCCGGCCGTACTGCCCGCGCGCTCGTCCGGTGCGCCGGTGGCCGGCAGCCCGAGGAAGTACGCCTGCTCGTCGTCGCCGAGCTTTCTCGGATGCGGCGGCTGCTCCATCCCGGGCAGCAGCGGAGCCAGCAGCTCGGACTTCTCGTAGATCAGCTTGGCCCGGCTGTCGTCGGCCAGCTCGAACTCGTTGGTCATGGTCAGCGCCCGGGTCGGGCAGGCCTCGATGCACAGCCCGCAGAGGATGCAGCGCAGATAGTTGATCTGGTAGACGCGGCCGTACCGCTCGCCGGGGGAGAACCGTTCCTCCTCGGTGTTCTGCGCGCCCTCGACGTAGATGGCGTCGGCCGGGCAGGCCCAGGCGCACAGCTCGCAGCCGACGCACTTCTCCAGCCCGTCCGGCCACCGGTTCAGCTGGTGCCGACCGTGGAAGCGGGGGGCGGTGATCTTGGGACCGTTGGGATAGTCCTCGGTGAACGTCTTGCGGAACATCGTCTTGAAGGTGACACCGAATCCCGCAATGGGGTCGAAGATACCCATCTAGACCCCTTCCTCGGGGTTGTCGGCGGCTCGTCCGGGCGTCGTCGCCGGGTTCTCGTCGGCGCTCGCCGACAGCACGCCGGCCAGCTCGGGCAGCACCTGGTCGCCCTGCGGTGGCACCGGATAACCGCCGGCGAACGCGTCGAACTCGCTGTCGTGGATCTCCGGCTCGGGCTCCGGCTCGCCCTTGCCCCCGAAGAACGCGAAGGCGATCAGCGCGATCACGATCACCACCGCGCCGATCTTCACCGCCGGGCTGGCGAACCAGTCGTCGGCCCGGGCCACCTGGAACGCGGCGACCGCGACGATCCAGACCAGCGAGATCGGGATCAACCAGCGCCAGCCGAACCGCATGAACTGGTCGTACCGCAGCCGAGGCAGCGTGCCTCGCAGCCAGACGAAGATGAACAAGAAGAACAACACCTTGAGCAGGAACCAGAGCAGGCCCCAGTAGCCGGTGTCGAGCGCGGGGATCAGGTTGAACGGGATCGGCGCACGGTAGCCGCCGAGGAACAGCGTGGTGGCCAGTGCGGACACGGTGATCATGTTCATGTACTCGGCCATGAAGAACATCGCGAACCGCATCGAGGAGTACTCGGTGTGGAATCCGCCGACCAGCTCACCCTCGGCCTCGGGCAGGTCGAACGGAGCCCGGTTCGTCTCGCCCACCATGGAGACCAGGTAGATACAGAAGGACGGCAGCAGGGTCACGGCGTACCAGCTGGGCAGCGGGATGTTGAGCCCACCGAGAGTGATGTGGTTCACCTGGGCCTGCGCGGCGACGATCTCCGAGGTCGACAGCGAGTGGGCGTACAGGAAGACCGCCACCAGCGCGAGGCCCATGGCGACCTCGTAGCTGATCACCTGGGCGCTGGAGCGGAGCGCGCCCAGCAGCGAGTACGTCGAACCCGAGGACCAGCCGGCCAGCACGATGCCGTAGACCCCGACCGACGCGACCGCGACGATGAACAGCACCGAAACGGGCAGGTCGGTGACCTGCAACGGCGTGACGATGTCGGTGAACGGCACCTGCACCGGCCCGGCCATCGGGATCACCGCGAATGCGGTGATCGCCGGGATCGCCATCACGAACGGGGCCAGCATGAACACCACCCGGTCGGCGGCTTTGGGGGTGAAGTCCTCCTTGAACATGAGCTTCATGCCGTCGGCCAGGGACTGCAGCAGACCGAACGGCCCGTTCATGTTCGGGCCCTTGCGGTGCTGCATCAGCGCGACCACGCGACGCTCGTACCAGATGGTGAACAGCGTCATCACCAGCAGCACGACGAACGCGAAGACGGCCTTGATCAGCACCACCCACCAGGGGGCTTGTCCGAAGATCGTCAGATCGAGCGGGACGAGATTCACGACGCGCTCCCTTCAGCCGTTTGCAGGGTGACCAGATCGCCGGCCACCGCCGCCAGGTGCTCGGCGATTCCGTGCCGCGGGGCCTTGGTCGGCGCCCAGACCACGCCGACCGGCAGATCGTCGATCAACTCGACCGGCAGGGTCAGCGAGCCGCGCTCGGTGCCGATGGTCGCCGCGTTCGTGATTCCGGCGGCGGCCGCGGTGGCCGGGCCCATCCGGAACACCGGCGGCCGGGCGGTCGCCATCAGGTGCGGTTCACCGGCCATCGCCGAGCTCTCGTCCAGGCCGAGCCGCCAGGTGGCGAGGATGGCCTGCCCCTCGCCCGGGTTCACCGAGGAACGCGGGTCCGTGCTCGGCGCGATCCGGCGGGCGCCGTCCCAGGGCCCGAGCTCGATCAGCTCGGCCTTGGCCTGGGCCGGCGTCCGGAATCCCAGGTCCGCGCCGAGCGCGTCCGCCAGCGCGGCCAGCACCCGGAGGTCGGTCAGCTCGGTCGGCCGCGGGACGGCCGCCTCGAAGCTGCGGTCGCGGCCCTCCCAGTTCAGGAAGGTGCCGGCCCTCTGTTCCATCAGGGTCACCGGCAGCACCACGTCGGCGCGCTCGGTGACCGCGGTCTGCCGGGTCTCGATGCTGACCACGAAGCCGGCGTTCTCCAGCCCGGCCAGGACGGCGGCCGGATCGGCGAAGTCGGCCGGGTCGATGCCGGCCACGATCAGCCCGGCCAGCGCACCGCGACCGGCGGCCGCCAGCAGCTCGTCGGCGTCCCGTCCGTCCGCCCCGGACAGACCCTCGATCCCCCACGCGGCCTGGATGTCGACCCGGCCGGCTGCGTCGGTCACCGGACGTCCGCCCGGCAGCAGGTTGGGCAGGCAGCCCGCCTCGACCGCGCCGCGGTCGCCGGCCCGGCGCGGGATCCAGGCGAGCCGCGCCCCGGTCCGCTCCGCGAGCCTGAGGACCGCGCTCAGGGTGCCCGGCACGATCGCCGCCCGCTCGCCGACCAGGATGATCGCGTCACGGTCCAGATCGTCGCTGCCGATCCGGTCCAGCGTCGCGGGCTCGTCGCCCGGCACGGTCGGGATCAGGGTGGCGCCGTGCTTGCGGGCCCCGTTACCGAGGTACGGCGCGAGGGTCCAGGACTTCAGGCCCTGCTTCCGGTACGCCTTGCGAAGCCGCAGGAAGATCGACCCGGCCTCGTCCTCGGCCTCCAGAGCGACCAGCAGCACACCGGATGCCGACTCCAGGTCGGCGTACGTCACGGCGTCACGGCGTCCGTTTGAATCGTCCTTCGGACCAGGGCCGAACGCGACGCCGCGACCGGCAACGGCGCTCGCCAGGAACTCGGCCTCCTCCACGGAGTGCGGTCGGGAGCGGAAGTCGATGTCGTTCGTGCCGAGGACCACCCGGGCGAACTTGCTGTAGGCGTAGGCGTCCTCCTGAGTCAGCCGACCGCCGGTCAGCACACCGACGCCTTGGCTGACGACACCGACCTCGGCCGGATCGTCCTCCCGAGTGATTCCGTCGAGGGCCGCCCGCAGCCCGCGGGCGGCCACGTCGATCGCCTCCGGCCAGGACGCCGGTCGGAGCACATCGCCGTCGCGGACCAGCGGCCGGGTCAGCCGGTCGGGCCCGCGGCCGTAGACGAACGCGAACCGGTCCTTGTCGGTGATCCACTCCTCGTTGACCTCGGGATCGTCGCCCGCCAGCCGGCGCATCACGGTGCCCCGCCGGTAGTCGATCCGGATCGCCGAACCGCAGGCGTCGTGCTCGGCGATGCTCGGCACCGAGACCAGGTCGAACGGCCGGGAGCGGAACCGGTACTCCGCGCTGGTCAGCGCGCCGACCGGGCAGATCTGGATGACGTTGCCGGAGAAGTACGACTCGTACGGCTGCCGCTCGTAGATGCCGACCTGCTGCAGCGCGCCCCGCTCGATCAACGCGATGAACGGGTCGCCGGAGATCTGCTCGGAGAACCGGGTGCAGCGCGCGCAGAGCACGCAGCGCTCACGGTCCAGCAGGACCTGGGCGGAGATGGCGATCGGCTTCGGGAACGTCCGCTTGACGTCGGTGAACCGGCTCTCGGCGTACCCGTGGGACAGGGCCTGGTTCTGCAGCGGACACTCGCCGCCCTTGTCGCAGATCGGGCAGTCCAGCGGGTGGTTGATCAGCAGGAACTCCATGTTCCCGTGCTGCGCCTTGTCGGCGACGGGCGACGTGACCTGGGTCTTCACCACCATCCCAGGCGCGACCTCCAGCGTGCAGGAGGCCTGGGGCTTCGGGATCGGCCGGCCGTTGCCGGCGTCGGGCACCTCGACCAGGCACTGCCGGCACGCGCCGACCGGGTCGAGCAGCGGGTGGTCGCAGAACCGCGGGATCTCGGTACCGACCAGCTCGGCCGCCCGGATCACCAGTGTCCCCTTCGGCACGCTCACCTCGACGTCGTCGACGGTCAGCGTGACCAAGTCCTCCCTCTTGGCAACCTCGGCCTCGGACGTGACGGTCATGCGGACGCCCCTTCGCGGACGAAGATCGTGCTGCGTTCGTAGGGGAACAGCTCCCAGGCCGGGGTGTCCATGCCGGCCTCGAACTCGTCCCGGAAGAACTTGATCGCCGAGCTGATGGGACTCGTAGCACCGTCGCCCAGCGCGCAGAACGAGCGGCCGAGGATGTTCTCGCAGAGGTCCAGCAGCTTCTCGATGTCGCCCTGCTGACCGTGGCCCGCTTCCAGCCGGGACAGGATCTGCACCAGCCACCAGGTGCCCTCCCGGCATGGAGTGCACTTGCCGCACGACTCGTGCTTGTAGAACTCGGTCCAGCGAAGCACGGTCCGGACCACCGAGGTCGTCTCGTCGAAGCACTGCAAGGCCTTGGTGCCGAGCATCGACTTCACACTCGCCACCCCCTCGTAGTCGAGCGGGATGTCCAGGTGCTCGGCGGTCAGGATCGGCGTCGACGAGCCGCCCGGGGTCCAGAACTTCAGCTCGTGACCGGCCCGGATGCCGCCGGCCAGGTCCAGCAGCTGGCGGAGCGTGATGCCGAGCGGCGCCTCGAACTGGCCGGGCTTGTCGACGTGTCCCGACAACGAGTAGATCGTCATCCCCTTGGACTTCTCCGTGCCCATCGAGGCGAACCAGTCCGCGCCGTTGGCGACGATGCCCGGCACCGAGGCGATCGACTCGACGTTGTTGATCACTGTCGGGCTGGCGTAGAGGCCTGCCACGGCGGGGAACGGCGGGCGGAGCCGAGGCTGGCCGCGGCGGCCCTCCAGAGAGTCGAGCAGCGCGGTCTCCTCGCCGCAGATGTACGCCCCGGCGCCCGCGTGCACGACGATCTCCAGGTCGTACCCGGTGCCGAGGATGTTCTTCCCGGCGTAGCCGGCCGAGTAGGCCTCGCGGACGGCCTGCTGCAGCCGGCGCACCACGTGCAGCACCTCGCCACGGACGTAGATGAACGCGTACGCCGCCCGGATGGCGTACGAGGAGATGATCACGCCCTCGACCAGGGTGTGCGGCGAGGCCATCATCAGCGGGATGTCCTTGCAGGTTCCCGGCTCGGACTCGTCCGCGTTCACCACGAGGTACTTCGGCTTCGGGTTGTCCTGCGGGATGAACGACCACTTCATCCCGGTCGGGAAGCCGGCGCCCCCGCGTCCGCGCAATCCCGAGTCCTTGACCATGCCGACCACGTCGGCGGGTGGCATGGTCAGCGCGGTGCGCAGCGCCTCGTACCCGCCGCGACGGGTGTAGTTCGCATAGCTCCACGCTCGCTCGTCGCCCCAGTTGGCGGTGAGCACCGGTGTCAGCACGTCGGTCACGACGGATCCCCTTCCTGCTGCGGCTTCTCGCGCTCCGGCTTCGGCGGCGCGGTCCAGCCGTTCTGCTGCGGCGATCCTCAAGCCCAGCAGAGACGGCTCACCGGCCGTCGGACCCTCGTCGGCGCGGCCGTCCGGGAACCCGGCCAGCACCCGCTCGGCCTGCTTCCAGGTGCAGACCCGAGCGCCGCGGGTCGCGGTCACCTCGTCACCGGCGCGGAGTGCGTCGACGACCTCGACCGCGCGCTCCGGTGTGGTGTTGTCGAAGAACTCCCAGTTGACCATCATCACGGGAGCGAAGTCGCAGGCTGCGTTGCACTCGATGTGCTCGAGGGTGATCTTGCCGTCATCCGTGGTTTCGTCGTTGCCCAGCCCGAGATGATCATGCAGCCGGCTGAGCACCTCGTCGCCGCCCATGATCGCGCAGAGAGCGGTGGTGCAGACGCCGACCAGGTATTCACCGACGGGGCGCCGCTTGTACATCGTGTAGAACGTCGCCACCCCGGACACGTCCGCCTCGGAGATACCGAGCAGCTCGGCGCAGGCCTCGATCCCGGCCGGCGTCACCCGGCCTTCGACGCTCTGCACAAGGTGCAGCATCGGCAGCAGCGCCGACCGCGGCTGCGGGTAGCGCGCCGCGATCAGCCTCAGCTCCTCGATCGTCTCCGACGGCAGCGTCGAGTGGTGCGCGTAGTCCAGACTCGGCTCGTCGAAGTGGGTGACGAACTCTCCGTGACCCACGAGGTTCTCACTCGCCACGTCTCCCCCGGCGTGCCCAGGCACCCGCGGCGTCGGCTCGGTGATGCTCACCGATCCACCCCTCCCATCACCGGGTCCAGGGAGGCGACCGCGACCACCACGTCGGACACCATCGATCCCTCGCACATCGCCGGCATCGCCTGCAGATTGGTGAAGCTCGGATCCCGGAAGTGGGCGCGGAACGGCCGGGTCCCACCGTCGGAGACGACGTGCGCCCCGATCTCGCCGCGCGGGCTCTCGATCGGGACGTACGCCTGACCCGGCGGCACCCGGAATCCCTCGGTGACCAGCTTGAAGTGGTGGATCAGCGACTCCATCGACTCGCCCATGATGTGCTTGATGTGCTCGTTGGAGTTGCCCATCCCGTCGCTCCCGATGGACAGCTGCGCGGGCCAGGCGATCTTCTTGTCGGCCACCATCACCGGCATCCCCTGCATCTTCGCCAGCCGCTCCACGCACTGCTCGATGATCTTGACGCTCTCCCACATCTCGTTCAGCCGGACGCGGAACCGGCCGTACGCGTCGGAGGTGTCCCAGGTCTGCACCTCGAAGTCGTAGGTCTCGTAGCCGCAGTAGGGCTGCTTCTTGCGCAGGTCCCAGTCGTACCCGGTCGCGCGCAGCGGTGGTCCGGAGATGCCGAGCGCCAGACAGCCGGCCAGGTCGAGCCGGCCGACATCGCAGAGCCGGCCCTTGAAGATCGGGTTCGCGTTGCAGAAGTCGGCGTACTCCGGCAGATGCTTCTTCATCCAGCCGACGAGCTCTTTCACCTTGTCCAGCGCATTGCCCGGGATGTCCTGGGCGACCCCGCCCGGCCGGATGTACGCGTGGTTCATCCGCAGCCCGGTGATCAGCTCGAGCACGTCCAGCACCATCTCGCGCTCGCGGAAGCCGATCGTCATCACCGTCAGCGCTCCGATCTCCATCCCACCGGTGGCGATACAGACCAGGTGCGAGGAGATCCGGTTGAGTTCCATCATCATCACGCGGATGACGTTCGCCTTCTCCGGGATGTCCTGCTCGATGTCCAGCAGTCGCTCGACCCCGAGGCAGTACGTCGTCTCCTGGTAGAGCGGGGACAGGTAGTCCATCCGGGTGCAGAAGGTCACGCCCTGGGTCCAGGTGCGGAACTCCATGTTCTTCTCGATGCCGGTGTGCAGGTAGCCGATGCCACAGCGGGCCTCGGTGACCGACTCACCCTCCATCTCCAGGATCAGCCGGAGGACGCCGTGGGTCGACGGGTGCTGCGGCCCCATGTTGACCACGATCCGCTCGTCACCGCGCTCGGCCTGGTCGGCCACCAGCGAGTCCCAGTCCTGCCCGGTGACGGTATAGACCCGGCCCTCGACGGAATCATCGGTGTCGTAAGGATCCGGCCCGATCTGGGTCGGATCGAACGGGTCCGTGGTGCCGCGGTCGTCGGTGTCAGTGCTCATCGGCGGAGCCTCTCGGGAGTGATGAGCGTTCGGGCACGACACGCTTTTCGTCGTTCCCGAACGTGAAGAACGAGCGAGACTCCGCGAAGCCGATGAGCCTCGCGGAGCGCGGAGCGCGACCGAGAGTTCCGAGCGTCGCGGAGCGCGGAGCGCGACCGAGAGTTCCGAGCCTCGCGGAGCGCGGAGCGCGACCGAGAGTTCCGAGCGTCACGGAGCGCGGAGCGCGACCAGACATCACGAGTACGTCCTTCGCTGATCAGGGGGCGGGATGACCGCGCCCTTGTATTCCACGTTGATGCCGCCGAGCGGATAGTCCTTGCGCTGCGGGTGTCCGGGCCAGTCGTCCGGCATCAGGATGCGGGTCAGAGCGGGATGACCATCGAAGATCAGCCCGAACATGTCGTACGTCTCACGCTCGTGCCAGTCCGCGGTCGGGTACGTCGCGACGACCGACGGGATGTGTGGATCGGAGTCGGGCGCGGAGACCTCGAGCCGGATCCGCCGGTTGTACGTCATCGACTGCAGGTGGTAGACCGCGTGCAGCTCGCGGCCCTTGTCCTCCGGGTAGTGCACCCCGGAAACGCTGCTACAGAACTCGAAGCGCAGCTGGGCGTCGTCGCGCAGATGGTTCACCAGGATCGGCAGCTGACCGCGGGCGACGTGGAAGGTGATCTCGCCGCGGTAGACGACGACCTTCTCGATCACATCGGAGTAGTTCGGGACGAGGCTCCCGATCCGGTCGTTCACCTGGTCCCACCAACCGCCGTACGGGGGTTGGCCGGCCGGCGGGAAGTCGATCGTCCGGGACAGGCCGCCGTAGCCGGAGGTGTCGCCGCTGCCGTGCACGCCGAACATGCCGGAGCGCTTCTCGATCACTTCCTCGGTCAGCACGTCCTCGCCCGCTGCGGCCTCGACCTCGGCGCTCTGCTCGCCCGCCTCGGTATCGGTGGTTGCGACGTCCGGAGCTGGGCCGGTCTGCGACTCCGGCTTGGTGCCCGCGTCCGGCGCCGACTCGCCCTCGGGGAGCGCGCCGGTGATCCGCGCCTTCGCGTCGGACTCGGTCTGCGGGCCGGTCGGTGTGTCGGTCACCGGAGCAGGCCCTTCAGCTCGTGGGTCGGGGTGGCCACCAGCTGGCGCTGCTCGGCCTCCTCGTTGGCGTCGATCAGGTTCTGTCCGATCGGCAGGTGCCGGACCTTGTCGCGCAGCTTGAACATCGCGTCGATCAGCATCTCCGGCCGCGGCGGGCAGCCCGGCAGGTACATGTCCACCGGCACCACGTGATCGACGCCCTGGACGATCGCGTAGTTGTTGAACATGCCGCCGGTGCTGGCGCAGACGCCCATCGCCAGCACCCACTTCGGGTTCGGCATCTGGTCGTAGATCTGGCGCAGCACCGGCGCCATCTTCTGGCTGACCCGGCCGGCGACGATCATCAGATCGGCCTGCCGCGGCGAGGCGCGGAACACCTCCTGGCCCCAACGGCCGGAGTCGTAGCGCGGCGCGCCGTAGGTCATCATCTCGATTGCGCAGCAGGCCAACCCGAAGGTGGCCGGCCAGAACGACGCCGATCGCATGTAGCCGAACAGATTCTCCAGCGTGGTCAGCAGGACCCCGGTCGGTAATTGTTCCTCAGCACCCATGTCCAGATCTCCTTCCCGCTCAGTCCCAGTCCAGGCCGCCGCGCCGCAGCACGTACACGTAGGCCAGGAACACGGTGACGATGAACAAGATCATCTCGACCAGCGCGAACAGTCCGAGCTGATCGAACGTCACCGCCCACGGGTAGAGGAAGACGATCTCGATGTCGAAGACGATGAACAGCATCGCCGTGATGTAGTACTTCACCGGGAACCGGCCGCCGCCGACCGGCTGCGGGGTCGGCTCGATGCCGCACTCGTAGCTGTCGTACTTGGCCCGGTTGTAGCGGCCCGGTCCGACGATCATGGTGGTCAGGATGGTCAGCCCCACGAACGCCGCCGAGATGGCCAGCATGATCACGATGCCGAGATAGAGACTCGTCACGGCGTGCTCCTCTTCTCCTCGATGATCATGCTCTGCTCGTCTTCATGCTGCGGGGGCGATCCGGCTCAGGGCGTTGATCACCTTGTCGGAGGCGTCCCCGTCGGTACTGTCGTGCAGGTTGGCGAGCAGCTTCAGGGTGAACCGCATCAGCGAGCGGCGCGGCAGGCCGTACGTCGTGCAGATCCGCATGATCTCCGGGCGGGCGATGAGCTTCACGAAGATCCGGCCGAGGGTGTAGTAGCCGCCCAGCGACTGCTTCATCCGGACCGGGTACGCCTGCAACGCCTTCTCTGCGCTCGCCGTGCCGGCACCGCGGTAGTGCGCCTCGGCGATCGACTCCGCGGCGATGTCGGCGGACTCCATCGCGTACGCGATGCCCTCGCCGTTGAATGGGTTGACCATGCCGCCGGCGTCACCGACCAGGAGCAGCCCACGGGTGTAGTGCGGCTGGCGGTTGAAGCCCATCGGGAGCGCGGCGCCCCGGATCGGCGTCGTCATGTTCTCGTCGCGGTAGCCCCACTCCTCCGGCGTGTTCGCCAGCCAGCGGCGGAGGAGCTCGCGATAGTCGGTGTTGCCGAACGCCGAACTGGTGTTGAGGATGCCGAGGCCGACGTTCGACGTACCGTCGCCCATCCCGAAGATCCAGCCGTAGCCGGGCAGCAGGCTGCTCTTCCCCGGTTCGCCGTCCCAGAGCTCCAGCCAGGACTCGAGGTAGTCGTCGTCGGTCCGCGGGCTCGTGTAGTACGTCCGGACCGCGACGCCCATCGGCCGGTCGTCGCGGGTGGACAGGCCCATCCCGAGGCTGAGTCGCGACGAGTTGCCGTCGGCGGCGACCACGACGGGTGCCGTGAAGGTCCGGCCGTCCTTGGTCGTCACGCCGACGATCCGATCGGTGTGCTGGTCGACGATGGGCGCGGTGACGTTCGCCAGCTCGTACAGCTTGGCGCCGGACGCGACCGCATTGCGGGCCAGCAGGTCGTCGAAGTCCGATCGCGGCCGGACCAGGCCATACGAGGGGAAGTCGGCCAGCTCCGGCCAGTCCAGGAGGAACGGCTGCTGCTTGCCGCCGTAGATCCGGAGCCCCTTGTTGTGCAGCCAGCCGGCCTGCCGGCTGGTGTCGATGCCGAGCTTGATCAGCTGCCGGGTGGCGCGCGGAGTGAGTCCGTCGCCACAGACCTTCTCCCGTGGGAACTGCGACTTCTCCAGCAGCGCGACGTCCAACCCGCTGCGGGCCAGGTAGGTCGCCGTCGACGAGCCGGCCGGTCCGGCCCCGACCACGATCACGTCGGCCTCGTGAGAAGCCGTCGGCCGATCTGACATCGCCTCGCCCCTCCTGGTCGTCGCGTCGGTGCTGCCGGAACCGGGCACGATTCTGACGCGCCCGCAGGAGTTAGTGAATTCGTTCACTAACTCCCGACTGATGAGTCTACGACGTTCGCGCGGTGGCGAGGAGCGGGGCGCCGGGGTGTCCGAGTCGTTGGTTTTCCCAAGCGGGCAAGGGAATTACGCACGATCAGCGTTGCGTATTTCGCCAGTTGGCGAGGTCGATGGCAGTGTCGATATCGGCGGTGAGTTCGGGATCCAACGCGAGTCCGCGCAGCGTGCCGTCCAGCGCCGAGATCAGCGCCCGGGCCGACCAGCCGGCGCCGCGGGACTCGCCGGCGGCCTCGATGAGCCGGTTCGCGGCGGCCGGTCGCAGGGCGAGCTGGAGCGGCTGCTCGCGGCCGTCTGGCCCGATCGCGACGACCGCGCCGCTCGCGCGATCGGCGATGAGGGCGGCCAGCAGCTCGCTGGCGGCCGGCCCGGCCGCGGGTGCGTCGCCGGGCAGGACGAGTACCAGATCGTCCGGGTGGGCCGCCGCGGTGACGACCAGCAGACCGGCGACCATCGCCGCGGCGGGGCCACCACCGGGCGGGTCCTCTCGGACGTACGTGATCGAGTGGTCGGTCCGCAGCTCCGCTCGGACCGGACCGACGAGAACCAACCTGGTGCCGACCGGCAGGCCGTGGAGCGCACGCTCGAGCAGTGAGTCCAGGCCGATCCGGGCGGCGAGCTTGTCGGAGCCGAAGCGTCGGGAAGCGCCGCCGGCGAGGATCACCGCCCAGCTGGTCATCGAGCCGGGTCAGCCGCCGAGGGCATCGCGCATCGGGACGAGCTTGGCGGCGGCCTCGGCCAGCTCGGCGGCCGGATCCGAGCCGGCCACGATGCCACAGCCGGCGAACAGCCGGATCTGCCGCGGATCGGTCTCGTCCAGCTGGCCGCAGCGCAACGCGATCCCCCACTCGCCGTCGCCGTGGGCGTCGATCCAACCGACCGGGCCGGCGTACCGCCCGCGATCCATCCGCTCCAGCTCGGCGATCATCGCTCGGGCCTGCTCGGTCGGTGTCCCGCAGACCGCCGCGCTGGGATGCAGCGCGGCCGCCAGCCGGAGCGCCGATGTGCCGTGATCGGCGACCGCCGCGATGTCGGTGGCCAGGTGGAGGACGTTGGGCAGCTCGAGGACGTACGGCGCGTCGGGCACGTGCATGCCCGAGCAGAACGGGGCGAGCGCCTCGGCGACGGAGGCCACTGCGTACTCGTGCTCCTCGCGATCCTTGCTGGACCGGGCCAGTGCGGACGGCCAGCGCCAAGTCGCGGCCGCTGTCGCCGGAGCGTCGGATGGTGCCGGCCAGCACCCGGGAGGTGGCCAGCCCGTTCTCCTGCCGGACCAGCATCTCCGGGGTGGCGCCGACCAGCCCGTCGACGGCGTACGTCCAACAGCGCGGGTAGTCCGCCGCCAGCCGGCCGACCAGCCGGCGGAGATCGAGGTCGTGCTCCGCCCGGGCGACCAGATCGCGGGCCAGCACCACCTTGTCCAGCTCGCCGGCGCCGATCCGGGCGACCGCCCGGGCCACGGCGGCCTCCCACTGCGGACCGGTCAGCCCGCCGTCGGCGTACGTGATCTCGCCGGGCGCCCGGAACCGTGCGGGGCGGGGGGCGACCGCATCGTGCCGGAACTCGGTCCCGATCCGGGTCAGCCAGCTCCGGCCGCGGCGCCGCCCGACGATGGTCTCGGGCACGGTCAGTACGGACCGGGCGTCGGTGTTGTCCGGGTCGAAGACGAAGCTCCCGAAGGCCATGAACCCACAACCCGCGGGCGGATCGGGGATCTCACTCACCGCGACCACCTGGGAGACCAGGTCGGACCACCACTGGTCCGCATCCAGCACGGTGCTCGGCTTGTGCGTGACCACCTCGCCCCAGCCGACCATTCCGTCGCCGTCACGGACCCAGGCGAACCCGTCCTGCTGAGCTCGATCCTGTTGCGGCAACCAGTCCAGCAGCCGGCCGGGGTCGTCGATCTCGACGGTCCGCGCGTACAGCCGGGGCGGGACGGCGTCGGGCCAGGTCACGGGCGGAGCCTCTCGGGAGTGAGGAGGGATTCCGGGTGACATGCTTTTCGTCGACCGGAATCGTGACGAACGAGTGAGGGCCAGCGTAGTCAGAGCCGGGTCGGGTGAGGCTCAACGCTTCTGCTGGCGGGCAGCCTCGCGCTCCTTCTTCTGCTGGTCGAGAGCCTTCTGCTGCTGGGCCTGCTTGGCTCGGAGGGTCTCTGCGTCCATCGAGTTGAGGAGGACGACGGCGGCGATCGCGGCGATCGCGAACGACCACAACGGCGATCCGCCGAGCAGCATCGGGAAGGTGACCAGCAGCACGACGTCGAAGCCGCGGAACAGGTTGGTCATCATCCCCGGCGGGATGGCGCCGGCCTGGGTGGACACCATCGGCGCACCGAAGTCGATGCCCTTTGCCTGGGTCCAGCGGACGGCGCCGAGCAGACCGGCGGCGGCCGTGGCGAGCGCCATCGACGCCGCCACCGGAACCTCGCGGGTCGCGACACCTTCGCCGAACCCGCGGAACGCGGCTGCGGTGGCGATCGCCCAGATCAGGGCGACGATGGCGGGGATGATGATCGACGCCATCTTCAGCTGGGAGAGCGAGAACGGCAGCGCGCGGGCCAGGCCACCGGTCCTGGTCAGCACCCGCAACCCACCCAGCATCGGGATCAGGGCGCCGAACAGAGCCAGCGCACCGACCACCGGGCTGAGCACGCTCATCCCGAGGGCGTCGGCGGCGTACGGCACGATGATCGTGCCCGCCACCACCAACAGTGGCTGGGGGAACCGGCGGATCCGCTGGAACTCGCGCCAGGTGATCGCGCTCAGTCCGGAGCCCTTGCCCTTGGTCGGCTTGACATGGCCGATCTCCATCGCGCGGCGGGCCACCAAAATGTCGCGGGCGAGCCCGATGTCGAGCGCGAAGAACGCGCCGGAGACGCCGCGGATCAGGGACCCGCCGCTGACCAACCGGGCCCGTCGGATGTTCCGGATCCGGACCCGGGCGAGCACCGTGCCGAGCGACGAGCGCGACCGCGGCGACGGCGCCGATGCCGACACCGATCTGCCTCGCGAGGTCCGGGCTCAGCGGTGAGGCGAACAAGTTCGCCGAAACCCCGATCACCGACAGCAGGGCGGCCAGCCCGACGAGAGTGAAGACGTACGTCAGAAAGCGGGTCAGTCGGCGCCGGTCCTTGCCCTGCTGGGCGGCGGCGAAGGCGACGGCGGCGGCAGTGGACAGCGCGGTCGCAGCGGTGATGATCAGCACGGCCTGCAGGTCGGAGCCGGTCAGCGCCGAGATCACGGCACCGATCACCGCTCCCGCGAGGACCCCGGCCACGATCGCGGTGATCAGTCGCCGGCCGAGCAGCGCCGGGCGGGAGACCGGGGTGGCGAGCAGCCAGGAGCCCTCGGCCGCGGAGGCGAGCACCGGGCCGAACAGCCGGCTTGCGGCCAGCGCGGCGGCCACCGCCAGCGCGAACGCGGCCCAGGGCAGCATGGCCCTCGCCGACAGACACGAACCGCTGGTGCAGGCGGCCACCACGGTCTGCGCCTGGATGATGACGTTGACGACCATCGCGCCGATCATCAGCCCGGCGATCACCACGATGTAGGCGTTGTGGAACGCCTGCCACAGACTCGTGGTGGCCCTACCAGCCGCGCCAGTCCTTCATCAGCCGGCGAAGCTCGCGGGCCGGTGCCGGGGACAGTTCCGGCTCGTCGCTCGCGCCCTCGAACCCCGCGTCCACTGGAAGGGCGGTCATGGGCGGAGCCTCTCGGGACCGATGCCGGCTGCGGTCATCAGCGGGCTCCGCCCAGCTGGAGCACGCGGGTGGCGACGGCCTCGACCAGGGCGGGCTCATGGCTGGCGAAGACGATCGCCAGCCCTTGCGCGCGCTCGTGCTTGAGCCGGTTCGCCAGCCACGACACGCCCTCGGTGTCCAGCCGCTGCTCCGGCTCGTCCATGATGAGCAGCTTGCGCGGCCGGACGAACGCCGTGGCCAGGGCGAGCCGGCGGCGCTGGCCGGAGGACAACGTACCCGGGAGCTGGCCGGACTGCGGGACGAGCTGGACCTCCTCCAACACCTCGTCGACCATCGCGTCCGGGTCGGTCAGGCCGTGGGCCCGCGCCAGCAGATCGAGGTGCTCGACGACACTGAGATCCGGGAAGAAGTCGAGGTCGTCGATCACCGTTGCCACGTTGCGGCGGATCTCGGGCGAGGTCTCGACGAGCGGCGTACCGAGCACCTCGATGGTGCCCTCGTCCGGTCGATCGGCGCCGACCAGGCAGCGCAGCAGCGTCGACTTGCCGGCGCCGTTGCGACCGGTCAGGGCGATGGCCTCACCCGCGCGGACCTCCAGATTGAACTTGTCGATGATGGTGTTGGGTCCGAAGGCGCGCTTCAGCCCCGAGACCTTGAGCACGGTCGGACGTTTGGCCACGGAGGCGATTCTGCCCTGATGGACCCAATGCAGCGGGCACGACGCGGGAAACGGGATTGTCCCTGCTGCCGGTCGGGTGACCAATCCGCTCCGGCGGCGAGTCCGAATCCTGTGACAAGGGGACAGAGACGACCGGATCGGAGCACTCGGGGAGGTGTGTTGCCGGACCTGCGCCGGAGATGGGAGCCTCATCATCGATGAGTGTTCCGCCCAGGCCGGCCGGCAACCACGGCTCCGATCCGGTCGACTCGGGAGCCACGGTGGCTCCTGCTGAGCTCGCCGAGCTGCTGAGCCGCAGCGCGCGCGGGCACGAAGACGCGTTTGCGGCGCTCTACGACCGGACTTGCGCCCGGATCCACGGCATCGTTCTCCGAGTGCTGCGATCACCGGATCAAGCGGCCGAGGTGACCCAGGAGGTGTACGTCGAGGTGTGGCGGCAGGCGGCCCGCTACTCCGCCGAGCGGGGCAGCGTGATGGCTTGGATGGCCACCATGGCGCACCGGAGGGCGGTGGACCGGGTGCGATCGGTGACCAGCGAGGTCAACCGGGACACCCGGTATGCACGCGAGGCGACGGCACCGGCTCAGGACAACGTCTGGAGCCGGGTCGAGCAGCGCTTCGACGCCGAGCGCGTCCGTCGTGGGTTGTCCGCACTGACCCGGATCCAGCGCGAGGCGATCGTGCTGGCCTACTTCGGCGGCTACAGCCAGAGCCAGGTGGCGGAGCTGCTGGACCTGCCGCTCGGCACCGTCAAGACCCGGATCCGGGACGGCCTGATCCGGCTGCGCGACGCGGTGGGGGTGGAACTGTGAGCGAGTTCCACGAGTCCGACGGCGTGCACGACTCGGCAGGTTATGCCCTGAACGCGTTGGATGCGGCCGAGCTGGCCGCGTTCGAGGAGCATCTGCCGGGCTGCGAGAGCTGCCAGCGCGAGGTGGCCGAGTTCGCCGAGACGACCGCCCAGCTGGCCCTGCTGAGCGAGGAGGCACCGGCGGTCGAGCTGCGAGCCTCGGTGCTTTCGGCGATCGGCGGGATACGTCAGCTGCCGGCGGACGAAATGGACTCGGGCGAGGTGGACTCGAGCGGTGGACCCGGGCGCGGTGGACCCGGGCGAGGTGGAGTCGGGCGAGGTGGAGTCGGACGAGGCGCCGGCTGACCCGGCGCCGGCAAACCATGCACCGGCGGACGAGCTGGCCGCTCGCCGGTCGCAGGAAAAGCGCCGCCGATCGTCGGTGCGTCCGACTGGGGGTCGCGGCGGCGATGGCGCTGATCCTCGGCCTGGGCGGCTGGGTCTGGGGTTACAACCAGCACCGCGATCAGCAGGTCGCGGTGGCCGGCGCGTCCGCGGCCAACCGGCTGCTGAGCGCGCCGGACGTGCGGACGTACCCGGTCTCGCTGAAGGACGGAACTCCGGCGACGTTCGTGGTGTCGAAGTCGTTGAACCAGGCGATGTTCGTCGGAGCCGACCTGCCGGCCGCGGAGCCGGGTCGGACGTACCAGCTGTGGACGGTCACCGACGTCGGCGGTGCCGAACGTGACGTTCGCGGGCGGCCCCGATACGACGCAGTTCATGACCGGCGACATCGCCGGCGCGGCCGGGCTGGCGATCAGCAGCGAACCGGCGGGGGGCTCGAAGCAGCCCTCCCATCGTGCTGGGCGAGACGAAGCTGAGCTCCTGATCCACCGTTGTGTCGGTGGCACCTGGCACGCTGTCGGATGTGCCTGACAGTGACCGACCCGAAGCCGAACAGACCCGCCCTGAGGAGATTCGTGCAGGACTCGACAAGCGTCGAGCCGACGTAGCGGCGATGTTCGACGGCGTCGCCGAACGGTACGACGTGACCAACGACGTGTTGTCGCTCGGCCAGGACCGGGCGTGGCGACGGGCCGTATTGGCGGCGGTCGATCCGCAGCCACGACAGCGGATCCTCGACCTGGCCGCAGGGACCGGGACGTCGAGCGTGCCGTTCGACGCCGCCGGGGCGTTCGTGGTGCCGACCGATCTGTCGCTCGGCATGCTCCGGGTCGGCCGGGAGCGCCGTCCGGAGCTGGCCTTCGTCGCCGGCGACGCGACCACCCTGCCGTTCGCGGACGACGCGTTCGACGCGGCGACGATCTCGTTCGGGCTGCGGAACGTCGAGGACACCGCAGCTGCGCTTCGTGAGCTCTGCCGGGTGACCAGGCCGGGCGGGACGCTGGTTGTCTGCGAGTTCTCCACGCCGATCTGGAAGCCGTTCCGAACGGTGTATCGGAACTACCTGCTCGGCGCGCTGCCGAAGATGGCCGACCGGATCGCCACGAACTCGCCGGCGTACGGCTATCTGGCCGAGTCGATCCTCGCCTGGCCCGACCAGGCGAAGCTGGCCGAGCTGATCGAGGCGACCGGGTGGAGCCGGGTCGAGTGGCGGAATCTCTCCGGAGGCGTCGTGGCGATCCATCGGGCCCGGGCATGAGCCCTCCGGCGAGGGGCGCGCCGGCGACGCTCTCGCTGCCGGCCGACTTGGTGCTGCTGGACGCGGTGGCAGCCGCCGGCTGTCCGGTCAAGGTGCGCCGAGCGTACGAGGGTGGTCCGGGACCAGTCGCCGCGGAGGTCGACCAGCTCGGCGGCCCGGCTGCCGTCGAGCGCGAGCGGCAACGCGAACGATTCGTGACGCAGACCCTGGACCGGTGGGTCGGGATCACGGCCGGCGTGGTCGATCTGCGTCCCGTCTCGGACAGTGTCGAGCGGTGGCTACGCACGGCGTCGGCGATGCGGGCCGGCCGGTCGCTGATCGTCGGACCGGCGCTGCCGATCGATCCCGCCGGGCACCGATCGGGATCGCCGGACGCGCTGCTGCGTACGGCCGGCGACGGCCCGGTGAGTTATCTTCCGGTGCTGATCCGCTGGCACAAGATCCTGCGACGGCGCCGGCCGATGGACGACGACGGCAAGCTCGAACCGGTGCCCGAACGACCGCGGTCGGCCGAGCTGGACCGGCCGGACGTGCCCGACTCGATGCCGATCGACCTCGCACTCCGGCTGGAGACCCGGCTGGCCGACTTCATCCAGCTGGCTCATCACCGCAGACTGCTGGCCGCGGCCGGGTTCGCCGGCGAGCCGTGGAGCGAGTCCTGGGGAGCGGTGATCGGGACCGATCAGGGTCCCGACCGCCCGCTGCTGACCTGGATCGAGCTGGACCGCCCGATCGTGCGCGTGGTCGACAACGCCAGTCCGGCCGGATGGCGGCTGGCGACGTTGCTCGAACGGGCCGACCAGGAGCTGGCCCGGCGGCTGGCCGTCGCCGACGCCGTTCGACCGGGATCGCGGCGGCCCGGCGTCAGCCCGGAGCAGGTGGTTCTGCCGGTCGTGATCGATGAGTGCCGCACTTGTCGCTGGTGGCCGGCCTGCCGCGCCGAGCTGGATCCGGACGATCTGTCGCTGCGCATCGCCCGCGGCCGGCTGGACCGGATCGAGATCACCGCGCTGCGGTCGCTCCAGCTCGGCACGGTCGCCGAGCTGGCGGGTGCGGACGTCGACGCGGTGCTGCCGACGTACCTCCCTGAGGTGGCGCATCGCGCGGACGCCGAGCCGCGAGTGCGGGCACTGGCGCGTCGGGCGCGGATGCTGGTCAGCGGCCAGCCGATCGAGCGGGAGACCGGCGGGCCGATCGAGGTGCCGCGCGGGTCGGTCGAGATCGATCTGGACATCGAGACCTCGGCGGCCGGCCGGATCTATTTGTGGGGCTTCTGTTTGCGGAATTGGGCCGTGGATCAGGGCGACGACGCCCGTTATGTCGCGTTCGCCCGGTTCGAGGAGCTGGACGAAGCCGCGGAGCTCGCGCTCGCCCGCGAGGCGCTGGGATGGCTTCGTGCCCAGGTCGCGGCGGCCGAGGTTCGGGTGTTCCACTACAGCGGGTATGAGGTGGCGATGATCGAGGCGCTGGCCGCCCGGGAGCCCGCCGACGAGCTGCTGGCCTGGACGACGGCGTACGCCCGAGCGCAGTTCGTCGACCTTCTCGAGATCGTCCAACGCAACTTCTTCGGCGCCGAGGGCCTCGGCCTGAAGCAGATCGCGGTCGCCGCGGGGTTCGGTTGGCGAGACAGCGAGCCCGGCGGACTCAACTCACAGCGCTGGTTCGAGCAGGCGGTGCACGATCCCGATGCGGATGTCAGGCGCTCGGCGGAGCGGCGGGTGCTGGCCTACAACGAGGACGACGTACGCGCCACGGCCCATCTCAGGAGGTGGCTCCGAGGGCAGTGATGCTCGCATCGAGTTCCCGCCGGCCCCCGCGGTCCACGGTGGCGACGACGACCTCGATCCCGCGCGGTGGCTCGGCGAGCGCGGCGCGGAGCTCGGCGGCGGACCGCACGCTTCGGGCGGCGACGCCGAGCCCGTCGGCGATGGTGGTCAGCTCGGCGCGGTGCGGGGTGGCGAAGACGCGCTCGTGGACATCGGCGTACTCCGGGCGGCCATGCTCCAGGGTCGAGAAGATGGCGCCGCCACCGTCGTCGGCGACGACGATCCGGAGATCTGGCCGCGGCTCCTGCGGACCGAGCAACAGCCCGGTCAGGTCGTGCAGGAACGTCAGGTCGCCGACCAGGGCGTGGGTCGCAGCGCCCGTCGCCAGCGCGACGCCGACGGCCGTGGACACCGTGCCGTCGATGCCGGCCAGCCCACGGTTGGCGTAGACGTCGCCGAGGTCGTCGCGGATCGGCGCGAGATCCAGGTCCCGGATCGCGTTGCTGGAGCCGACCACCAGCGGCGTGTCCGGCGGGATGGCGGCGGCCAGCGTTCGGGCCAGCTCGACACCGGTCATCGCGGGCCCGGAGCGGCCGAGCGGCGCCGCATTGTCGGCCAGCAGGGCATCGATCCCGTGCCGCACCCGGCCATCGGCGAGCTGCCAGCGGTCCAGCCAGTCCGAGTCGTCGGGCTCGAGCTCGATCGCGTCCACCACCTGCGGACTCACCAGGCCCGGATCCGGCCAGTCGGCCCGGTCGCTGACGACGTACGTGGTCAGCTCCGGCCGGTTCAGCAGCCGGCTCACCGAGCGGGACAGGGTGGGCCGGCCGACGACGATCACGCGCTCGATCGCCTCCGCCAGCTCGCGGTCGCCCAGCAGGACCCGGCCGGTCGCCAGCGCCGACAGGCCGCGCCGGGCGTTGCTGGATGGTTCGGCGATCAGCGGTAGCCGGGCGGCGGCGCACTGAGCGGCTAGTTGCCGGCCGACGGCCGGCCGGGTGTCGCCGGCGACGACGACGGTGCGAGGTCCCGACCGGAGTCGCCGCGGCTCGGCAGGGCGCGCGGCGTCCGTCCGACGGGCAGACGGAACGATCGGCGCTGCCGAGTCGGACGGCTGGAGCGGATCGGATAGCGAGACGTTCAGCTGGACCGGTCCCGGATGCCGGGTTCTGACTCCGCTGGCCCGGACGCTGAGCCGCCGAGTCTCCGCGACCCAGGCCCGTTGCTCCCAGCCGTCATCCATCGCGGCGAATCCACGGACGGCCCCGCCGAACAGCTGGAGCTGGTCGGCGGTCTGATTGGCGGCAGCGTGCCGGAGTGCCGCAGGTCGGTCGGCGGTGATGGCGATCAGCGGCACGCCGGCAGCATCGGCCTCGAGCACGGCGGGGTGCAGATTGGCCGCGGCCGTACCCGACGTGGTGACGACCGGCACCGGGCGATTCGACGCCTTGGCCAGGCCGAGCGCCAGAAATCCCGCGGTCCGCTCGTCGACCCGGACATGCAGCCGGAGCAGTCCGGCCGCGTCGGATGCGGCGAGGACGTACGCGAACGGGGCGCTCCGCGAGCCCGGGCAGAGCACGGCGTCCGTGACACCCTCGGCCAACAGGGCGCCGACGACGGTCCGGGCGCAGGCGAGCGCGGGCTCGGTCCGCTCGGACGGATCGGCGGAGGGGCCGCTCATCCGGCACCGGCCAGCGTCGCGGTGTCCACCAGCCGAGCCTGCCAGAGGGTGATCGCGGCGGGATCGGCGGCGCAGCGGCGCAGGGCAGTCTCGTCGACCCGCAGCCCGCTGACCGGGAGCGAACCGTCGACCGCCACCAGCGGCTCGGCGCACACGTCGTCGGCCAGCAGGGCGACGGTGTTCAGTCCGCAGGCGTATCGGAGCTCGGGGAGCGCGGCCGCCAGGGCGAGCCCGGCCCGGATGCCGACCGAGGTCTCCAGCGCGCTGGACACCACGACCGGCAGGCCGATCCGGTCGGCGAGCTCGAGGCAGGCCGCGACGCCGCCCAGCGGCTGGACCTTGAGCACGGCGATGTCGGCGGCGTGGAGCCGGGCGACGCGGATCGGGTCTTCGGCTCGCCGGATCGACTCATCGGCGGCGATCGGGACATCGACACCGGCGCGGGCGAGTCGCCGGCGGAGCTCGGCCAGCTCCTCGACGCTCGGGCAGGGCTGTTCGGCGTACTCGAGGTCGTACGCGTTCAGTCGGGTCAGTGCGCCGAGCGCGGTGTCGACGTCCCAGCCGCCGTTGGCGTCGATCCGCACCCGGCCGGCAGGCCCGAGAGCCTCGCGGACCGCGGCCACTCGATCGAGATCGTCGGACAGCGACTGGCCTCGCTCGGCGACCTTCACCTTCGCGGTCCGACAGCCGGAGCCTCGAACGAGCGTCGCCGCCGCCTCCGGAGCGACCGCGGGCACGGTGCAGTTCACCGGCACCGATGCGCGCACCGGCGACGGCCAACCACGGTCGGCCGCCTCCCGGGCAGCGCGCAGCCACGCCACCAGCTCGGTGCCGCCGTATTCCGGGAACGGGCTCCACTCGCCCCACCCGACAGCCCCACGCCAGACCATCCCCTGGCGCCGGGTCAGCCCGCGGAAACGTGTCCGCAGCCCGATGTCGTAGGTCCACACCGAGCTGTCCGACACGACCGGGCCGCCCGACATCACAGCCGCGAGGCTAGCCAGGCCGACCCGGAACCGCTCAGCGAGGGTCGGACGGCCGACACTGCGATAGCGCGTCGACGAGCACGGCCGCCACTAACCTGGCGGGCGTGAGAGTGACCCCGGTCGAGACCGGCGACCTGGACCGAGGCATCGCGGCGGCGCTTCGGGGCGAGTCCGTGATCGCCCCACTGCCGACCGACCGAGTCGAGCGTGACGCGACCCTGACGATGCTCGCGCCGGATCGGCCGGTGATCGAGTCCGACGCCGCCGCGATCGTGGCGACCTCCGGCTCGACCGGGCGACCGAAAGGCGTCGTCCTCGCCCGGGCGGCGATCATCGCCTCCGCCCAGGCCACGCACGGGCGGCTCGGCGGGCCCGGCGACTGGCTGTCGGCGCTGCCCGGCCACTACGTCGCCGGATTCATGGTGCATGCCAGGGCGGCGGTCGCCGGAACCACGGTTCACCAGGTCGGCGCCGACCTGTCCGGCCTGGCCGACGCCGTCGCAGCCGGGTCGACCGGCCGGCCGCGATACCTGTCCCTGGTCGCCATCCAGCTCCTCCGAGCCCTCGCCGATCCGGCAACGAGCGTCGCGCTGGCGAGTCTCGACACGGTCCTGTTGGGCGGGGGGCCGGCGCCGGCCGAGCTGCTCGACCGGGCGGACGCGGCGGGAGTCCGGCTCGTCACCACGTACGGCATGAGCGAGACCTGCGGCGGCTGTGTCTACGACGGGATACCGCTGGACGGCGTCGACGTGACCATCGCACCTGACCAGACGGTCGAGCTGGCCGGGCCGATGGTGTTTTCCGGTTATCGCGGCGCGCCCGAGCTGACCGCCGAGGTGCTGACGGATACTCCGACCAAGGGCCGCGGGTTCCGGACCAGCGACCGCGGCCGCTGGTCCGACGGCCGGCTGGAGATCCTCGGCCGAACCGATGACGTGGTGATCTCCGGCGGCCTGAACGTCGACCTGGCCGCGGTCGAGCGCGCTGCCGCCGGCTGGGCCGGCCCACGGCACGCCGGCATCGTCGTGCTCGGCCTCCCCGACCCGGAATGGGGTACGTCGGTGGTCGCCGTCACCGACGCCCCGACGTCCGTCGACAGCCTGGCCGATCTCCGCGCCACCCTCGGTGCCACCCTGCCCGCCCATGCCCTTCCCCGGCGGCTCGTCCACCGCCCGGCGATCCCCCGGACCGCCGGTGGCAAGATCGACCGGCACCGGCTGAGCATCGAGCTGAGTAACGAGCTGGGCCAACCATCAGGCAGTGAGGAAGTCCGATGACCGGCGACACCGCGGCAGCCGAACCGACGGGCACCCCGACCGCGGCCCAGTGGCTGGCCGGCGCTCGCCCCCGGACGCTGCCCGCGGCCGTCTCGCCGGTGCTCGCCGGCACCGGGGTCGCCGCGTACGTCGGTGGTCTCGACCCGGTGACCGCCCTGCTCGCGCTGGTGGTCAGCCTGGCCCTGCAGGTGGGGGTCAACTACGCCAACGACTACTCCGACGGGATCCGCGGGACCGACCACGCCCGGGTCGGACCGCTCCGGCTGGTCGGCTCGGGCCTGGCGCGCCCGCAAGCCGTCCGGACCGCCGCCCTGCTCTCCTTCGGCGTCGCCGCACTGGCCGGGCTGGCGATCGTGATCCTCACCGCGCACTGGTGGTTGCTCGCGATCGGGGCCGCCTGCGTCCTCGCCGCCTGGTACTACACCGGCGGCAAGCACCCGTACGGCTATCTCGGCCTCGGCGAGGTCTTCGTCTTCGTCTTCTTCGGGCTGGTCGCGACCTGCGGCACGACATACGTCCAGGCCGGCCAGGTGCCGCCGGCCGCCATCGTGACCAGCGTCGGCGTCGGCGCGCTGACCTGCGCGATCCTGGTCGCCAACAACTTGCGCGACATCGCGGGCGACACGATCGCCGGCAAGCGCACCCTGGCCACCCGGATCGGCGACCGGAACACGCGCCGGCTCTACGCCGGCCTGGTCGCGGTGGCCGTCGCCGCCGTCGTCACGACGGCGATCCTCACGACCCCCTGGGCCCTGCTCGGCCTGGCCGGCTTCGTCCTCCTGGTCATCCCGGTCCGGACCGTGCTGACCGGGGCGGTCGGGCCTGCACTCATCGCAGTTCTCAAGGTGACGGGCACCGCCGAGCTGGTGATCGCCGCCGGCCTCACCCTGGGCCTGCTGGTCGGACAGATCTAGATGATCGGGGGATGCCCGGCGCGCAGCATCCGCCAGACCGTCCGCCAGCGCAACGGTCGCCGGTCGCCGCACGGCAGGGTCAACCCGAGCCGGTAGCCGCGCCAGGTCTCCGCCATCGCGACCCGCGAACGCAGCCGGATGCCGCCGACCACGACCCAGCTGAGGACGTACGCGATGCCGAGCGGCAGCGGCAGGTTCCGCCGGGCCAGCCAGATCCGGTTCCGGGCCTGGAACCGGTAGAACTCCGCGTGCCGGGTCGGCTCGATCGCCGGATGATTCACCGCGACATCGCCGTCGTAGCGCACGTGGTACCCACCGTCCCAGACCCGCCAGGCGAGCTCGATGCCCTCGTGGGCGTACCAGAACGGCTCCGGCCAGCCGCCCGCGTAGTCGAACGCCTCCCGGCGGATCGCGACCGCGCCCTCCCAGACCGACATCGCCGCACTGCTCCGAGCCGGGTCGCCGACCCGGAGCCGGGGCGTCCAGCGGCGCGGAGCCGGCCGGCCCTCGGCGTCCAGCACCCGCGGCTGGATGAGACCGAGGCACGGATCCGCGGCGAACTCCGCACCGACCGCGGCCAGCACGTCGTCGTCCGGCAGGCTCGCGTCGTCGTCGAGGAAGAACAGCAGGTCGCCCCGGACCTGCGGCACCCCGGCGTTCCGGCCGGCCGGGATGCCGAGGTTCTCCGGCAGGCCGACACCGGTCACCCCGGCCGGCAGCCCGACCGGGTCCCAGCCGTTGCCGACCACCACGATGTCCAGCTCGACGTCGCGCTGGGCGAGCAGCGAACGGAGCCCGCGCTCCAGCTCGACGGAGCGCCGGCCCTGGGTCAGCACGATCACCCCGAAGCCGGCGGTCATCGCAACCGGGACGAACTCAGCACGGCGACCAGGTGACCGACCACGGTCAGCGCGGCGGCCACGGTCAGCCCGACCAGGAGCCACTGGGTGGCCGCCCCGCCCAGCCAGCGGTCCAGGACGGCGGCCAGCAGAATCAGCACCGACAGCTCGATGGAGTGGAAGACGCGGTAGAACGGGATCAGCCGAGCGGCCCGTCGGACGGTCCGCAGCAGGCCGCCGGTCGGCGCATTCACCTCGGCGGCGTCGCGGACCTGGGTCATCCCGGCATAGTGCCGGGAGACATGCACCAGGTCGTTCTCGACCTTGTTGAACGCGACCAGCAAGGCCAGCAGGAGGCCGAGGCTGACCCACACACTGCCGAGCTGCGGTCCCCCGACCCGGATCCCGAGGGCGACCGAGATCCCGCACTCGGCCACGTAGTGGCCGACCCGGTCCAGATACACCCCGCGCGCGGAGTACGTCTGCCGCCAGCGCGCGATCTCGCCGTCACAGCAGTCCAGCAGCATCTGGAGCTGACAGAGCACGACGGCGACGGCGGCCGTGAGCAGACCCGGCCAGGCCGTGACCAGCGCCGCGAGGCCCGCGGTCAGCACCATCAGCCCGGTCACCCCGTTGGCGCTGATCCCGGTCCGCAGCAGCCCGCGGGTCAGGTACGGCGACAGGTCACGCAGATACAGCGACGCCACCCAGTGCTCGGCACCCGCCCGGGTCCGGACGACCGGCGGTTGGGTGATCTCGCGCAGTTCAGCGATGGTTGGGTTGGCCGGCCGACGTACGCCCATGGAGTCGTTCGCCTCGGCTGTCATCGACGCGTCACCGAATCTTCCCCCGGCGGCCGACGGCCGGTGGTTGACAGGGCGCGCGCACGCCGGTCAGCCTAGCGATCGCGGGCCGTCTTCGAGGTATCGCCACTCTCCTGCTGCCCGCGTACGCTAACTCCATGGGGCGCTATCTGCCGATCATCATCGTGGCGCTGCTGACCGTCTACTGCGTGGTCGAGGTGGCCCAGGCGGCGCCGTACGCGGTGCGCCGGATGCCTCGCTGGCTGTGGGCGACGTTCATCATCTGCGTGCCGCTGGTCGGGGCGGTCTGCTGGCTGCTTTTCGGCCGGCCGACAGCGGACAGTCGGGGCGATCGCACGGGTCGCGGGCACCCGAAGGCGCCGGACGACGACGTCGACTTCCTACGCGGGCTCTAGGAATCCGACCGGGCCGCAATCTCGGCCGACCGGTCCTCGACGGCTCGGGACAACTCCTGCTCGAACCGCCGCAAGCTCGCCCCCGGCGAGGTGTCACCGAAATAGAGCTCGGCCAGTCCGGCCAGCTCCGCCGGCGGGGTCGAGTCCAGCAGCAACCCGGCGGCCGACCCGGCGTCGGCCGCGGCCAGCAAGGTGAGTGACTCGAGAAGTCGGGACGGCGGCAGATAGACCTCCGCCTCCGGCCGGGTGACGACCAGCGGCTTACGCGTCGCCAGCCAGTCGTACGCCACCGCCGAGACGTCGGCGATGCAGGCGTCGGCGAACCTCCACTGCCAGCCGTACGGTCCCGTGTCGACCAGGTGCCGGTCCCCGTCCGCCCGGAGCGCGCCCCGCAGCTCCCGGTCCGCCCGGGCATGCTCGCGCAGAGATCCGGCCGAGCCAGGGATGCGGCCGATAGATCACCCGGATCCGCGGATCGGCCCGGAGCGCGTCGATCAACGCCGGCCCGTGACTGACCACCGAGCTGTAGCGAAGGCTCGGCCGGTCGCCCTCCCAGGTCGGCGCATAGAGCACCCGGATCCGGCCGTCGGCCGGCCAGTCCGGCGCGCCCGGATACGCCTCATCCAGCTGCGGCCGGCCGACCAGCCGGACGCGGGCAGCTGCGTCGAAGTCGAACAAGGCCGCCGCCAGCCGGTCCCGGCCGGCCTCGCCACCGACGAAGGTGAGGTCGTACGCCTTGTGCTGGTTCGAGACGCTCGCCCCCTTGTCGCTGTCCCCGTGCCCGAGCTGAATGTGCACCGGTTCGGCGAACCGGAGCATCCGGAAGTTTCGCTCGACGTTGTTGACATACAGCACCGCCCGCGGACGCCGCCGAGCAATCAGCTGCTCCAGCGCAGCGCTGCCGCGCGCGAACGCGACCGGCAGGCGGAACGTTTCCAGGAGGCGGCGACCGGTATCGGGCCGGTCGACCACCAGGAACACACCCCACCGGTCCGTCAGCGACTCCAACGGGAGTCGCCACTGCTCGACCTGATACGCGTTCGCCGGTGGTGCCGCGAAGAACACCGCGATCCCGGCGTCGGGGACCGGCCCCGTCCGGGCCGCGTCCCGGGCGAATGACCGCGCCGCTAGTCGATTGCCGATCCGCGACCGCAGGTCGCGGATCAACGATCGCACCTGTAGCCGCTCAGGAGGGTCGGTCGGTCGCCTTCTCGGCCGGCTCCGGCGGCAGCATCTGCGCGTCCCCGCCGGAGATCGGCCGTCTCGGAACGGTCGTCGCTCCACTCGGTGTGGAAGGTGCCCGGCTTGTCGATCCGGCGGTAGGTGTGAGCGCCGAAGAAGTCGCGCTGTCCCTGGATCAGCGCCGCCGGCAGCCGCTCGGCCCGGACCCCGTCGTAGTAGGCCAGCGAGGAGGAGAACGCCGGTGTCGGGATGCCGTGCTCCGCGGCCGCCACCACGACCCGGCGCCAGGCCGGCAGCGCGGCGGAGATCGCGTCGGTGAAGTACGGGTCGGCGATCAGCAGCGGCAGGTCCGGGGTCCGCTCGTACGCCTCGGTGATCCGGTTCAGGAACCGGGCCCGGATGATGCAGCCGCCCCGCCAGATCCGGGCCATCGCGCCGCGGTCGATGTCCCAGCCGAACTCCGCGCTGGCCGCCGCGATCTGGTCGAAGCCCTGGGAGTACGCGACGACCTTCGACGCATAGAGCGCCTGCCGGACGTCCTCGACGAACGCGTCCGGGTCGTCCAGCGCCCACTCGGCCGCATGCGCCGGCAGCACACCGCGGGCCGCTTCCCGCTGTGGCACACCGCCGGACAGCGCCCGGGCGAACGTCGCCTCCGCGATCCCGGTGATCGGCACGCCGAGGTCGAGCGCGTTCTGCACCGTCCAGCGGCCGGTGCCCTTCTGCTCGGCCTGGTCGAGGATCACGTCGACCAGCGCCTGCCCGGTCGACGCGTCGACCTGGGACAGCACCTCGGCGGTGATCTCGATCAGGAAGGACTCCAGGTCGCCGGAGTTCCAGCCCCGGAAGATGTCGGCGATCTCGGCGGCCGACCCGCCCGTCCCCTGCCGGATCAGGTCGTACGCCTCCGCGATCAGCTGCATGTCGGCGTACTCGATGCCGTTGTGCACCATCTTCACGAAGTGCCCGGCGCCGTCCGGCCCGACATAGGTACAGCACGGCGTGCCGTCGACCTTGGCCGAGATGTTCTCCAGCAGCGGGCCGAGCGACTCGTACGACTGCGGCGATCCGCCCGGCATGATCGACGGCCCGTTCAGCGCGCCCTCCTCGCCGCCGGAGACGCCGCTGCCGACGAAGTGCAGGCCCTTCGTCCTTGAGGTAGTTCTCCCGCCGGATGGTGTCCGGGAAGTGGGCGTTGCCGGCGTCGATGACGATGTCACCGTCCTCCAGCAGCGGGATCAGCTCCTCGATCACCGCGTCGGTGCCGGCGCCGGCCTTGACCATGATCAGCACCCGACGCGGACGCTCCAGCGAGGCGACGAAGTCAGCCATCGACTCGCTCGGGATGAAGGCCCCATCCGACACCGTGGTCGTCGATCAGCGACTGGGTCTTGGCGTACGTCCGGTTGTGGATCGCCACCCGGTGCCCGTGCCGAGCGAAGTTGCGGGCCAGGTTCCGCCCCATCACCGCCAGCCCGGTGACACCGATCTGCAGCCAGCTGCGCGTCGCGCTCGGATCGAGCCATGGCCGCAGCGTAGTCTGCACGCTATGTTGCAGCCGCTCGGCATCAGCACCGACGCCGAGACCGTCTACGTGACGCTGGCCCCGATGCCCTCGGCCACAGTGCCCGAGCTCGCTCGGATGACCACGGTCGACCCCGGACGCCACCGAGCGCTCGCTGCTGGAGCTGCGCAACCTCGGTCTCGCGGCGGAACTGTCGCCGGGACTGTGGCAGTCGCTGCCGCTGCTCGAGGTCGCCAACTCGTTGCGCGCGCAGCGGCTGTCGGAGCTGGAGATGGCGACGGTCGCGGCGGAGTCGCTGCAGAGCCAGCTGCTCGCGGCCGGCCACAACGCGGCCGACACCGACATCCAGATCGTCGTCGGCCGGGAGGGCATCCTCGCCGCCCGGCGGGAGATCTGCAACGCGGCGAAGAAGGAGATCTGCGCGTTCGACAAGCCGCCGTACGTCCAACCGAGGCCCAACGCGACCACCGACGACCTGGACAAGATGTCCCCCGAGTGGCAGGCCCTGGAGCGCGGGGTGAAGGTGCGCGGCCGTCTACCATCCCGGGCTTCGACACCGACCGGCTGGCCGAGCTCGCGCTGTTCGCCGAGAAGGGCGAGCAGTCCAGGACCGCGCCGGTACCGATGAAGCTGATCCTGGTCGACTCGCAGGTGGCGCTGATCCCGTCGATGCGCTCCTACTCGCCGGGTCAGGAGCTGCGGGCCTCGGTCACCCGGCACCCGATGCTGGTCGAGGCGCTGCATGGCTGTTCGAGACGGTCTGGGACTCATCGGTCCCGATCATCACGACCCCGCAGCCCTCGGAGCAGGACCCGCGTCGGCAGATGCTGATCTCGCTGCTGATGACGGGTTCCACCGACAGCGCGATCGCCAACCAGCTGGGCATCAACGTCCGGTCCGTCCGGCGCTGGATCGCGGAGCTGATGGACGAGCTGGACGTGACCACCCGACTGCAGCTCGGCGCGGCACTGGTCCGGGCGGACGTGCTGCGCGGCGGCGTCGCCGATCCGGCCGGAGCTGCCGCCGCGGCCAGAGCGGCTGTCGCGGCCGAGCCGACGGTCACCCGCACCAGGATCCAGCCGGCCAGCCGGGCCGGGCTGACGCGCGAAAACAGCTACGCCCGCGGTTCCAGACGGAACCGCGGGCGTAGCCCAGGGGGAGGAGATCGGGAAGGACCTCGGGGAAAAACCCTTCCCGACTATGTGGGGTTGTCGGCTCGACAGGTGCTCACATCACCGGTCGAACCTCCGGGATCGTCAGGTATCCCGGCTTCCTTGCGGAAGATCTGGTGCTTGCTGCGGGCCCGCCTGACCGGACCGCTGGTGGCCTAGAGTCCGTTGACCAGGGCCGAGAATGTGGAGTCGAAGGAGTCGTCGGACAGGCCGACGAAACCAGCGGACTTGCTGATCTTGTAGTTGGTCTTGGCCTCGGCGCTCAGCGGCACCGCCGCGAAGATACCGAGGGCGAGCGCGACGGCCGCGGTGCCCGCCACCACTCTGCGGTTGAACTTCTTCATGAGGTGAGTCCCTTCTGCTTGGCGAACCCTCCCACCGCTCCCACACGGTGTTCGGTTCGCCACCTGACGACGGGACTAATCTACGCAAGAAGGCGGAAGAAAGTCATGCCGAACCGTGTCCTCTTTAGGCCATGTCATAAAGTTGACATACCTCACACGTGCTAGGCGCGATTCCGGCCGCACTTTTCGGTTACTGACCCGATGTCGTGTCCGTGGTCTGCGCGACCATTCTGGACATCAGAACGTGTCACCGATCGAGAGGACGCCTCGTGACCTCCCCCACCTCGGCACCTCCCCCGCCCGACCCAGCCGCACTGCGGCATCGTGCCGCCCTATCTGCTCGAGCATCTGGCCGGCTCCGACGACGAGGCCCTCAGCGCCACGGGCCGGCAGACTCTGCTGACCGACGCGAAGCTGCGCCGGCAGCGTAGCCAGGTCGCCACCGGCCACGAGCCGGTGCTGGGGGCCGACACCGCCACCAAGGTCGTGCACAGCGCGGGCAATACCGAGACGCTGCCCGGAAAGGTCGTCCGCACGCGCAGCCGATCAGCCCTCGGCGACCCGGCCGTCGACGAGGCGTGGGACTGGACGGCGCAGGTGCTCGCTCTGTACGCCGACGAGTTCGACCGCAACTCCGTGGATGGCGAGGGCGGACTCGTGACGGTCACGGTCCACTACGGCACCGACTATGACAACGCCTTCTGGAACGGCAGCCAACTCGTGTTCGGCGACGGCGACCAGGTCGTCTTCGACCGGTTCACCAAGCCGATCGACGTCTTGGCCCACGAGTTCACCCACGGCGTCACCCAGTTCACGGCCGCGCTGACCTACCAGGGCCAGTCCGGCGCCCTGAACGAGAGCGTCTCCGACTGTTTCGGGTCGATGACCAAGCAGCGTTTCCTCGGCCAGACCGCGACCCAGGCCGACTGGCTGATCGGTGAGGGACTGTTCGTGGCCGGGATCAATGGCAAGGCGCTCCGCTCGATGCTCGCGCCCGGCACGGCGTACGACGATCCCAAGATCGGCAAGGACCCGCAGGTCGGGTCGATGGACGACTATGTGACCACGACCGAGGACAGCGGCGGCGTGCACATCAACTCCGGCATCCCGAACCGGGCCTTCGCGCTGGCCGCCTCGGCGATCGGCGGCAACACCTGGGAGAAGGCCGGCCGGGTCTGGTACGACACGCTCACCGGTGGTCAGGTCACCGCGTCAAGCGACTTCGCGGCGTTCGCCCGGGCCACGGTCTCCTCCGCAGCTCGGCTGTTCGCCGACGACGCCTCGGTCGCCCAGAAGGTGCGCGACGCCTGGGCCACGGTGAAGGTGCTGCCGGCCGCGGACGTGCCGGTGGATGCGGCGGCGCCGGCGGGATCCGGCGACCCGACGGTTCCGAAGTCCGGCGATACGGTCGCTGTCCGGCGGACCGGCGGCGTCGCCGGCATCACCCGGTCGGCCGAGCTCGACCTGGACGCCGACCCGTCCGGACCGGAGGTCCGCCGGCTGCTGGCCCAGGCCGACCTGCAACAGATCGCCACGTCCTCGCCGAGCGCGGACCACTTCGTCTACACAGTGGAGTACGGCGACGTCCGGCTGACCGTCCCTGAGCACGCTCTCACCCCCGAGCTGCACCGGGTGGTCCGGCTCGTCCTGGATCCCGCCGGCAACGACCTGACGTGAGCCGTCCGCTCAGCTCTGGCTGCTGATCGGCAGGCACAGCAGTACGCACGCTGCCAGCGCGGCGAGCGTACGGATCGCGTGCCAGATCAACCAGGGCGTCTCGAAGGCCTGTCTGGCTCCACCGGCCGCGAGCGCGTTGTTGAGCGGGATGTTGCCGACCGCCGTGACGACCAGGGCGATCAGGGCGCACCCGAGGGCTGCCACCATCACCCCGGATCGGTACGACCACAGGCTCAGCGCGCACAGCAGCGGGGCGCCGAGGAAGACGGCGAGGAACGCGGGATTGACGATGACCACATTCACGCGGTTCATCACCCGGACGTACACGTCGTCGGGTTGGCCGTGGAGCGCGGGCATCACGGCAACGAGGAAGGCGACGTAGACACCGGCGAGCAGACCGTTGGCCACTCGCGCGGAGACCAGGACGAGTTCTGACATGACTCGATCCTCGACGGACCAGGAAGACGCTGAACATATTTGTCACCCTCATCGACATATGCGATCGTCTCGCCATGGCATCGATCGACGCGCTCCTGGACGGACCTCGAGCCCAGCGCGCGTTCCTGCTGAAGGCCGTCTTCGCCGGGCACTGGTCGATCACCGTCGAAGACCGGGCACCGCTCAGCGTCATCGTGATGGCCCGCGGGCGGGCCACCGTCACCGGTCCTGACGGACCGCACCGGGTCAGCGCCGGCGACGTCGTGCTGGCTCGGGGTCCGAGACCGTACACGATCGCCGACTCGGCCAGTACGGCCGCAGACATCAGGATCTTGCCCGGCCAGCTGTGTGTCGACCCGCGCGGGACCATTCTCGCCGAGACCATGCGCCTCGGCGTGCGGACCTGGGGGAACACCCGTGATCCGGACGCGACGGTGATGCTGATCGGCACGTACGAACGCGAGACGGCCGTCGGCGCACTGCTCTTGTCCCGGCTGCCGGAGAGCGCGATGCTCGGCGGATTCGATCCCGACCTGACCGCCATGCTCAGCAGCGAGCTGGTCTGCGACCGGTCGGGACAGTCCGCGGTGCTGGACCGGCTGCTCGACCTCGTGGTGGTGAAAGCCGTCCGGGCGATTCTCGACGGTCAGCGGTCAGGTCCCGCCGACGAGCTGGTGGCCACCGCGCTGAGCGCGATGGAGGACCATCCGGAGCATCCGTGGACCGTCCAGACGCTGGGCGCCCTGGTGGGTCTGTCCCGGGCGGCACTGGCGCGGAGGTTCTCCAGCGCCGTCGGCGAACCTCCGCTGACCTACCTCACCCGCTGGCGGCTCGCACTCGCCGCCGACCTGCTGGTCGGCACGGAGCTCACGTTGTCGGCGATCGCCAACCGCGTCGGCTATGCGAACGCCTTCGCGCTCAGCGCCGCATTCAAGCGCGGCCGAGGCACCTCCCCCACGCTGTACCGCGCGGCACACCTGACCTGATCCTCGAGACCCGTTGACTGCGACTAGGGTCGGACCCTAGTGTGAGAGCGCTCTCAGCGCAGGGTGGAGGGCTCTCGCGCCAACCAAAGGGGATCTTCGATGACGAATCCGAACGACGACACCAACTTCAGCCGGCGGCTCCTGCTCGGCGGCAGCGCCGCCGCGATCGGTGTCGGCCTGGTCGGCGCGGGCGCCTCCTCGGCGTCGGCCGCGCCCACCGCCGCGAGCACCGCGGAGAGCCGACGCGGCTCGGTCCGCTCGGCGGTGTCGTTCCTCCGCGGGGTGACCGACGCCTACCGCGACTCCGGTTTCCGGCTGGCGCAGAGCTATATGGACGACTCCGGGCTGAACGACATCGGCTTCATCTACGACAACGCGCTGACCATCTGCGCACTGGTGGCGGCCGGTGACCTGAGCCACGCCCGGGCGATCGGCGACGGCCTGCTCTACGCCCAGAACCATGACGAGACCTATACCGACGGCCGGCTGCGCCAGGCGTACCACGCGAACACGTTCGTCAACACAGGAGGCACCGCGCACTTCGGCTGGGAGTTCGGTCTGACCGGGACCGCGGTCGGCGACATGGCCTGGTCCGGCATCGGGCTGGCTCAGCTGGCTCGCCAGGTGCCCCGCGGCGACTATCTCGACGGAGCGGTTCGGATCGGCACCTGGATCTTCGACAACACGTACTCCACGACCGGGCTCGGTGGCTACACGTTCGGGGCGACCGCCGGGTTGGAGGGTCACAAGTCGACCGAGCACAACATCGACGTCTACGGCTTCTTCCGGCTGCTCGCCCGGCTCACCGGCGACAACCGGTGGACAACCCGCGCCAAGCACGCGCTGGAGTTCATCGAGGCGGTCTGGAACGCCGACGACGGGTTCTTCTGGACCGGCTCCGACGACGGCGCCGCGATCAACAAGAACCCGTTGCAGCTGCCGCTGGACGTCCAGAACTGGTTCTGGCTGTCGGTCGGCAAGTCCAGGTACGCCGCCAGCCTGGACTGGGCGCCGGACCAACCTGCGCAGCACGGACACCCCACTGCGGACCAACTCCGCGCTGACCGGCCATCAGACGTTCACCGGCGCGGTGTTCGGCAGCGGCACGTTCCGGACAGACGTCACGGCGAACGTCGGCGGCCAGTCCTGGAACCCGAAGCCCGACGACGGCGGGGTCTGGTTCGAAGGCACCGGCCAGCTCGCGCTCGCGCTGCGCAAGCGGGACCGGACCGGCGACCTGGCCGCCTCGGACACCCTGCTCGCCACCCTGCGTACGTCCCAGGCCGAGCTCGGTCTGGACCAGACGTTCGGCGGCAACCGGATCGACGGCGGCATCCAGGCGGCCAGCTCGCCGATCGACACCGGCTTCGGCTTCGCCTACCACCCGCACCTCCACACCGCGGCCACCTCCTGGTACGTGATGGCCGCGACGGGCTTCAACCCGTACACGTTCTCCTGAACCCATAGGGTCGGGTGGTGCCCGCCCCCGACATCCGCGACGACGGTGTGACCTGGCGGATCCCGTTCGAGCTGGCGCCGGGCGGGGTCCGGCTGGAGGTCGACTGGGTGCTGGCCGGCGACCCGGAGTTCGTACGCGACGGCGACTGGCGGTTCGACCTGGCCCGGCCGGCCGCCCGCCGGCTGGAGTACCGACTGATTCTCCGGGACGCCGACGGTCACGGCGACCCGGGCCTCGATCCGACCAGCCCGGAGCGGGTCGGCAACCCGTTCGGCGACCGTTCGGTGATCGAGTTCGCCGACTACCGGCCTCCGGAATGGGTCGGCACCGCGATCGACGGCGACACCACGATCGTCGACGTCGACACCGGTCGGCTCGGCGTGCCAGTCCCGGCCCGGCTCTGGTCGCCGAGCGGGCTGGATCCGACGACGCCCGCCCCGCTACTGGTCGCGAACGACGGCACCGGGCTGGCCGACGACGCCGAGCTGCTGTCCTGGGCCACCTGGCTCGGCGATCGGACGGGGCCGTTCCGGGTCCTGCTGCTGGATCCGGCCGACGGCCACCGCGACGAGTGGTACGCCGCCAACGACGACTACGCGGACGACGTCGCAGACCTGGTCCTGCCGGCCGTCCGGGTGCGGGCCGCGACCACGAGAACCATCGGGCTGGGGATCAGCCTCGGCGCCCTGGCGATGCTCGCGCTGCACCGCCGACGCCCGGACGCGCTGGACGCGCTCGCGCTCCAGTCGGGCAGCTTCTTCACCGCCGAGACAGACCCGCAGGAGTCCGGGTACGGCCGCTTCGACCAGGTCTGCCGGGCCGTCCGGCGGTTCACCACCGAGCCATCGGAGCGGCCGATCCCGACCTACCTGTGCTGCGGAGCGATCGAGGAGAATCTGGTCAACAACCTCCGGATGGCCGAATCGCTTCGTGGCCAGGACTATCCACTCGACGTGATGATCTTTCCCGACGCCCACACGATGACCGGCTGGCGGGACAGCTGGTCCCCAGGTCTGGACCGATTGATCGCCGAAGCACCCTCAGAGCCTGTCGGAGGACGTACCGGTTCTGACAGGATCGCGGTATGGGCGCGCGCGGGGACAAGACGAATCATCTGATCGGCCTACTGCTCGGCACCGAGGACGACTGGCCGAGGGCCTTCGAGACCCTCGTGCGCAGTCTGGGCGCAGTGCCGCACCAGGGCCGGGACCACACGATCGAGACCGAGCGGATCACCATCGAGCCGTTCGATCTCCGCGACCCGGTCCGGCACGACGTGGTGATCGACCGGCTCGCCTGGTGGTACTACCACCCGCGGGAGTGGCTGAAGAAGGCAGCGCTGGTCAACGACACCTACCTGATCAACAACCCGTTCACGTTCCAGTCGATGGAGAAGCACTCCGCCTACTGCGCGATGATCCGGCTCGGCTTCGACATCCCCGACACCGTGCTGGTGCCGTACAAGAACCCGGTCGACAGTGAGAAGTGGGCGTACACCGCGTCGACGTACAACCTGCCCTTCGACCTGGACGAGGTCGCCGGCCGGGTCGGCTACCCGATGTTCATGAAGCCGTTCGACGGCGGCGCCTGGCGCGGGGTGAGCCGGATCGACGACGTGGAAACCCTGCACCGGGTGTATGACGACTCCGGTCAGATGTTGATGCATCTGCAGGCTGCGATCAGTCCGTACGACGCGTTCGCCCGGTCGCTGACCATCGGTCCGGAGACCATGGTGATGAAGTTCCGGCCCGAGCTGCCGATGCATCTGCGGTACGAGGTCGCCCACGACTTCCTGCCGGCCGAGGCCGGGGACGAGATCCTCACCCTGTCCAAGACGATCAACGCGTTCTTCCGCTGGGAGTTCAACTCGTGCGAGTCGCTGGTCACCGGATCCCGGGTCAGGCCGATCGACTACGCGAACGCCTGCCCCGACATCGCGGTCACCTCGCTGCACTACTACTTCCCGTGGGCGATCGGCGCGCTGCTGCGCTGGTCGGTGTTCTGCGCGGTGACCGGCCGGTTGCCGCAGGTCGACACCACCACCCGGGACTGGTACGACATCGCCGACGACCCCGAGCTGGACTATCCGGCCAAGCTGGAGCGCTACCTGGCGCTGTCGAACTCCTACTTCGAAACCGACCGCTACACCGAGTTCTGCGACACCTCGTTGGCCTCGTTGGACGACATCATCTACGAATGGATCTCGTCGCAATCCTTCGACGACCTGCTGATCGAGACGATCAAGAAGACCTATCCGGCGCACGAGCAGGACTGGTTCGTCGCCCACTTCCGCGGCCTGATCGGCCTGTGGGTCGCCGATCAGCGCTGAGAGTCGATGTAGCGGATCCGGTCGGCCAGCGAGGACGTGAGCTGGTCGGCGGTGCCCTGGTCGTACGCCCCGGGCAGGGGGTCGTAGCGGAACTGCCAGCTCACCAGGTTGTCGTAGACGAAGACGTCGACGCCGAACTTCAGGCCGTCGGACGTGGTGAACAGATAGCCCGACCGCAGCTGGATCCCGGCCAGCGGCGCCGATCCGGAGCGGCTGAGCGTGCCGATCCGGGTGTACGGCGACTGGGTCGGCGGCTCGGTCAGCGGCCGCGGCACGATCTCGATCCGTCGGCCGGCGCAGGCCGTCACAGCGCGGTCGATCTGAGCGAACTCGGCGGCGGCCGCGGCCCGGTCGGCGAACCGGAACGTGAACAAGGAGACGGCCGTCTGCTGGCTCGGCCAGTACGTGCCCACCCCGTCCATCGCGGTGTCGGGGAACTCGCTGAATGTCGTCTCCTCGAACAGCGGCTCACACTCGGTCGGCTGCACGGCGGCCGTCGGCACGGTGAAGTTCTGCCTGTCCAGCACCGATGCGTCGTTGGTGCCGTCGGAGCGGACCATCCCCGCGTACACGTCCTGCAGGTCGGACAGCGAGAACGGCGGTGAGGGCCGCGGCCACCAGCGCCAGGCCGCGAACCCGGCCAGCCCGACGGCGAGCACCAGGACACCGATGAGCAGCGCACGTCGGGCCCGCCCGCTGAGCGGGGCCATGCCGGTGGTGAGGACCTCCGGTTCGATGGCATCGCTGTCCGCTCCCGGCGGCGCCTCGGTGGACACCTCGCGATCGTAACTCCCGACCCGGCATCCCCGAGCTGAGAACGATGCGCCGAGAACTCAGGAGTGCCAGGCCGCCCACAGCCGGGCGTACGTCCCGCCGGACGCGACGAGGTCGTCGTGCGTTCCGAGCTCGATGATCCGGCCGGCCGACATCACCGCTACTCGGTCGCACGCCTGCGCCTGGGTCAGCCGGTGCGCGACCACGATCGCCGTCCGACCGCGGAGCACCGCCGCCGCCGACGCCTCCAGCGCGCGGGCGCCCGCACTACCGGCCTCGGCGGTCGCCTCGTCCAGCACCACGACCGGCGGATCGACCAGGGCGATCCGGGTGAGCGCGAGCTGCTGCGCCTGGGCCGCGCTCAACGGGTGCTCGCCCTCGCCGATCCGGGTGTCCAGCCCTTCCGGCAGCGCCGCCACCCACTCGGCGGCTCCCGTCAGCCGAAGCGCCGCCCACAGCTCGTCGTCGCCGGCGTCGGGCACCGCGAGCCGCAGGTCGTCGGCCAGCGTGCCGGCGAAGATGTGCACCTCCTGGGTGACCACCCCGACCAGCCGCCGCAGCCGCACCTGATCGACCTCGTCGATCGACCGGTCCGCGACCGCGATGGCGCCGGAGGTCGCCGGGAAGACACCGCCCAGCAGAGCCGCGAGCGTCGTCTTGCCGGCGCCGCTCTCGCCGACGACCGCCAGCGACGTTCCCGCGGGAATGTCGATGCCGACCCCGTGCAGCACCTCCAGCTCACCGTCGTAGCTGTGCCGGACGTCGGCCGCCTGCACCGGCACCGAGGGTGGCACGGTCTCGTCCGGCGCCTGGGGCGGCGAGGTGGGCACGGGCAGCTCGGCGATGCCGACCAGCCGGGCCAGCGCGGCAGCGGCCGCCTGGATGTCGTTGAACGTCATCAGCAGCGTGCCGAGCGGCCCGAACAGCCGGTGGAACAACAGGGCGGCGGCGGTCACGTCGCCGACCGTGCTCGTCCCACCGCTGACCAGGAAGAACCCGGTCAGCAGCACCGCGGACAGACCGACCGCCTCCGCGAAGTTCATCGAGTTCGCGAACCCGAGGAAGCCCCGGACCGCGGCGATCGCCGCCTCGACAGAGCCACGCGAGGCCCGCTCGACCCGACCGCTCTGCAGGCTCTCCATGCCGTACGCGTGGACGGTCCGGGCACCGTACAGAGTGCTCAGCATGGCCTGCGCGCGGACGGCAGCGGCTCGCCGGTCGGCCGCGTACAACCGACGGGCCCGCGGCAGGAACAGCCGGATCGCGACGACGTACACCGGCACGACGGCGAAGAACGCCACGGCGATCCGCCAGTCCAGGCTGGCGAAGCCGGCCACCGTCACGACCACGGTGACCAGCGCGGCGAAGACGTTGGCGGCCACCCGGATCGAGGCGGTGATCCGATCCACGTCCTCGGTCACCCGGGATGCGACGTCGCCGGCGCCGGCCGCCTCCAGCCGGGCCGACTCCATCCGCAGCGCCGCGTCCATCACGTCCTCGCGGAGGTCGGCGCAGACCTCGGCGCCGAGCCGGGAGACGAGATAGCGCGATACCGCGGTCAGTACGCCTGCCGCGAGCCCGGCGATCGCGATCGCGACGACCAGCCGGACCAGTTCGGTCGTCGGTGCCTCGGTCGTTCACCAGATCGACGATCCGGCCGAGCAGGATCGGGACCAGCACCGCAGCCACGCTCGCGGCGACCGAGGAGAGCACCGAGCCGACCGCGAGCCAGCGGTGGACGCCGACCAGCCGCCAGAACACCCGGCCGGTCTCCCGGCCGGACGCGATCGGCAGGATCGTCCGCTCGGCCGGCCCCGTCGTCGCTGGCCCGGTCACCGCAGGACCGCCTCGGCATAGTCCGCGCGAGCTCAGCAGCTCGGCGTGGGTCCCGCCGGCGACGACCCGGCCCCCGTCGACGAAGATCACCCGGTCGCAGCGGGACAGCAACGGCGGGCTGGTGCTGATCACCAGCGTCGCGCGATCGCCGGCGCGCCGCAGCCTCGCCAGCCCGTCTGCGATCTGCTGCTCGGTCACGCCGTCCACGGCCGTGGTGGGATCGCGCAGCACGAGGATCGGCCGGTCCGCCAGCAGAGCGCGGGCCAGCGCGACCCGTTGCCGTTGGCCTCCGGACAGGTTGCTGCCATGGTCCGAGCAGCTCGTGGTCCAGCAGGTTCCCGTCGAGCCGATCGGCCAGCTCGCCAAGCGCGGCCGCCTCGACGGTGGTCTCGATGTCGTCGTTCGTGCGCACCGCTCCGGTGTCGAGCGCCGCCCCGATCGTGCCGCCGAACAGGTGGACGGCGTGCGGCTCGACCAGCATCCGGTCCCGCAGCGAGGCATGGTCGAGGTCGGCGAGCTCCGCGCCATCGAGGGTGATCCGCCCGGCATGTGGGCGGCGCTCCCCGGTCAGCAGCTCGGTCAGCGCGTCGGCGGCCGGGATCGATCCACTCGCCACGCCGACCAGCTCACCGGACGCCAGTTCGAAGCTCAGGCCGGCCAGCCCGGGCGTGACCACGTCGGTCAGCACCAGCGGTCCGGATCTGGCGGGCTCGCTGCCCGGCTCCAGCCGGGACGGCGCCTCGATCAGCTCGGCCACCCGGGCGGCCGAAGCCCGCGACACGGCCAGCTGGAAGACGCAGTCGGCCAGCGAGAGCACCGGATCGGAGACGAACGCGGCCAGGCCGACGATGGTGATCAGCTCGCCGATCGTGATCACCTGCTGCAGCGCGTACCAGCCCGCGAACGCGGCGACCACCGCGACCAGCAGCCCGGTCGTGAATGTCGATGCGCCGAGGAACATCGCACTCGCCTTCATCGCGCCGGTCGTGGCTCGGAGCGAGGTCCGGCTGGTGGTCCGGTAGCGCCGTACGCCTTCGGGCACCCCGCCGAACCCGCGCAGCGGTCGCAGCCCGGCCAGCAGGTCGGCGGCGGTGGCCGCGGCCAGACCGGCCGCCTGCTGCTGGGCGGCGGTCCGTCGCTCGACCACCGGCCCGAGCGCGTTCAGCCCGAGCACCAGGATCGGGATGCCGATCATCAGCCCCAGGCCGAGGGAGAAGTCGATCCGGAGCAGGATGCCGGCCGTGACCCCGAGCCCGACGAGGGCGGCGGCCGCCCGGGCACCGAGCTGGAGCAGCTCGGCAGCAGCCAGGCTGTCGGAGGCGGTGATCGAGAGCAGCTCTCCGGTCTGCCGGTCGGTCTGGATGCCTGCGCCGGTGAGGATCCGCCGGACCGCGGCCATCCGCAGCAGATGCGCCTCCTCGTACGTCCCCCGCGAGAGGAACCAGAACCCGGTTCGCCAGGCCATGGTGAGGACGATGAACAACCCGAAGATCGCGACCACCGAGATCGCCATCGCGGTTGCGTCGGACGGTAGCAACGGCCCGGTCGATCACCGTGCCGATCGCCACCGGGACGAGCGCCTCGCAGACCTGGTGCAGCGACCAGAACAGGGCCCCCAGGGCGGTCGCCCGACGCTGCCGGCGGAAGATCCCGCGGATCAGCCGGCGGGTAGCGCGAAGGCTCGATGGCGTTGCTCGCAAGCTCGCACCGCGGTGGTCCGACACGGTGGTCACCCTATGGGGGAAGACTGACGGGATGATCGACGAGCGACTCCTGCGGGACGAGCACTGGTGGGGCGGTGCCGTCGCGGACGGCCTGCTGATGCCCTTCGGATCCCGACCGCACCGCCGGGACCTGGGCTCGAACGCCGGCTCGATCGACGAGCCGGACGCCGGGGCGAATCAGTCGGCGCCGCTGCTGGTCTCCAGCGCCGGCCGGTACGTCTGGTCCGAGCGCCCGTTCACCTACGCCTTCGACGCCGGCGCGCTGACCGCCGACGGTGAGGCCGAGGTGATCCTCGGCAGTGGCCGGGAGCCGACGTTGCGCTCCGCCTTCCGCGCCGCCTCGGCGCGATTCTTCCCGGCCGACGGCCGAGCCCCGGGCGCGGCGATGTTCGCAGGTCCGCAGTGGAACACCTGGATCGAGATGCCGTACGACGAGTCGAGCCAGGACCGGGTGCTGGCCTATGCCCGCGGGGTGGTCGACGAGGGCTTCCCGCCCGGGGTGCTGATGATCGACGATCGCTGGTCGGTCGACTACGGCAACTGGGCCTTCGATGTCGCCCGCTTCCCGGATCCGGCCGCGATGACCGCTGAGCTGCATCGGCTCGGGTTCCACGTCATGGTCTGGCTGGTGCCGTTCGTCAGTCCCGACAGCGCGATCTCGCGCCGGCTGGAGCACGACGGTCTGCTGATCACCGGAGCCGACGGCGAGCCGGTGGTCCGGCACTGGTGGAACGGCTGGAGCACGATGCTCGACCTGGGCAACCCGGCCGCACTGGATTGGCTCCGCGCCGAGCTGGATCGGCTGCGCGACGTCGGTGTCGATGGTTTCAAGTTCGACGCCGGCGACGTCCGCGACTGGCGGCCCGGCGACGTGTCGGCGTCCGGCGGCGGCGCGGCCGACTACGCCGAGGCCTGGGCCGCGTTCGCCGCCGAGTACGAGTTCAACGAGCTCCGGGCCTGCTGGAAGGCCGGCGGCCGGCCGTTGGCCCAACGACTGCACGACAAGCCGCCGAGCTGGGGCCGGGACGGTCTGCTGTCGCTGATCCCCGAGGGCATCGCGCAGGGTCTGATCGGCCACCCGTTCAACTGCCCGGACATGATCGGCGGCGGCGAGCTGTCCCACTTCGCCGACGGGGTACCAGTCGATCAGGAGCTGTTCGTCCGGTTCACCCAGTGCGCCGCCCTGTTCCCGATGATGCAGTTCTCCCTCGCGCCGTGGCGGCTGCTGGACGCCGAGCACCTGGCGGCCGTCGAGGCCGCGGTCGCGCTTGCGTCAGTCGCTGTTGCCGGAGATCCTGGCCCTGGTCGGTCACGCGGCCCGGACCGGCGAGCCGATCCTGCGGCCGCTGGCCTACCACCACCCGGAGTACGAGACCGTGCAGGACCAGTTTCTCCTCGGCGAGAATCTGCTCGTCGCACCCGTGCTGGAACGGGGCGCGACGACCCGTACGGTGCAGCTGCCGCCCGGCCGCTGGGTCGCACCCGACGACTCGACCGTCGACGGCCCGGCCACTATCCAGATCAAGGTCGCGCTCAGGACGCTGCCGTTCTATCGACGCAGTGGTCACGCCCGCTAGTGGGTCAGTTCCGGTCGCCAGCTTCAGCTTGGCCGAGGCGATCGGGTTCGCGTCGGCGACGCTTCTCGTCGAACCGGTAGTTGAGGATCTTCGACACCTCGATCAGCGCGGCCGCCTTCTCGGCCCCGGTCGAGTTCGCCATCCGGGCCGAGCCACCGTCGACGACCTTCGCGTACTTGTCGACGTCGTGGGCGCTGACCACCAGCGGGAACCCGAACCGCTCCCGGTACGCGGCCGTCAGCTCGGCCAGTCCGTCGTACTCCTCGCTGGCCAGCCCGCCGACGCCCGCGCTCGTTGTGGTCCCGGGCGTAGGTCAGGTGCGGCGCGTCGTCGCTGCCCAGGTCGGGGAACGACTGGAGCAGCGACAGCTGCTGGTCCGGTGAGCCGGACAGCAACGCGTCCTGGAAGGCCCCGCGGAGGGCGTACGCGTCCGCGAACGGCGCGCTCGACGTACGCGGCGTCCAGCATCCACGGCGCGTCCTGGACCAGATCGCCGAACGTGTCGGCGAACTCCTCCGGGTTCATCGCGTTCACCTGGTCGAGGGTGACCAGGTCGTGCCCGGGCCGGCCGGCCACCGCCTGGCCATGGCCTCCGGTGTGGAAGAAGACCAGATTCAGCCCGATGGCGACGATGGCACCGAGCGTGATGCCGGAGCCGAAGAAGATCTGTGCCCAGTGCGGGAACGCTCCGGAGATCGCGCCGTAGGCGGTGATCAGGCCGGCAGCCCCCAGTGTGGTGCCGACGATGATCGAGTTCCGGTGGTCGTTGAAGTCGACCTTCTGCAGGGTCTGGATGCCGGCGACCGCCACCGCGGCGAACAGGGCCAGCGCTGCCCCGCCCAGCACGGGGGACGGAATGCCGGCCACGACGGCCGCAGCCTTCGGCAGCAGGCCCAGGATGATCATGATTCCGCCGGCGGCGACCACGACCCACCGCGATTTCACCTGGGTCAGCCGGACCAGACCGACGTTCTCCGCGAAGGCCGTGTAGGGAAAGGAGTTGAACACGCCGCCGAGGAAGGTCGCGAGACCGTCGGCCCGGATCGCGGCGGCGATGTCGGCGGGACGGATCCGCTTGCCGACGATCTCGCCGGTCGCATACGCATCGCCGGTGGTCTCCACCATCGTGATCAACATGACGATGATCATCGACAAGATCGCGGTGATCGCGAACTTCGGTACGCCGAACGAGAACGGGACGACCGCGCCGACCCAGGGTGAGGTCGAGACCGAGTCGAAGTGCGCGTCGCCGAGCAGGAACGCGACGAACGTCCCGGCGACCAGGCCGAGGAGCACGGCGATGGTCTGCAGGAAGCCCCGGGTGAACCGCTGGATGATCACGATCAGCGCCAGGGTGCCGCCGGCGTACGCCAGGTTCTGCAGCATCAGCTGCGGGTTCTTCAGGCTGTAGTCGTACAACGCCGCCTGCTGCGACACACCGGCGGAATCGATGTAGAAGCCGTTCACGCCGGGGATGGCACCGCTGGTGATGTCTCCCGCCGCCACCGGGATCAGCGCGACGCCGATGATCAGGATGATCGAGCCGGTGACCACCGGCGGGAAGGTCACGCCCTGCAGCAGCGGCAGCTGGATGCCGAACCGGAACCAGCCGCGACCGAACCGACCGCCTGGATGATCGAGGCGATGCCACAGGTGAACAGGTCGGCGTTGATCAGGTGGATCCGTTCAACCGTCTCGGACTTCTCTGCGCTCAGCGTTGCCGTCATCTGATCTCCTCGTGAGCCGAACCCCCAAAGGGCAACTATCGGCGAGCGGATCGTCGTTCGGCCAGCGACGGCGGAGGAATTAACAGCCGGGTCACAACATCGGAACGTGCGTCGGAAGTCGACTGACCGGCACCGCACTCGACTCACTCCTCGATGTGCATCTCCGGCGGCGGTCGGCGGAAGCCGCGGGTCAGCACCACGAGGTAGATCAGCCCGATCGTGAACCACGAGCCGCCGAGGATGAGCGCCTTGCTGTCCAGTTGGGTGAGCAGGGCGATGTCGATGATCGCCCCGATCGGCGCGATCACCAGATAGCGAACCGGGTTCATTTTCTCCTCGTGCCGGTGCCTGATCCAGTACGCGACCGCCGACACGTTCACCAGGGTGAAGGCCAGGAACGCCCCGAAGTTCACGAACGAGGTCGAGGTCGTGACGTCCAGGAAGAGGGCGCCGAGCCCGATCACCCCGCAGAGCGCGATGTTCAGGATCGGCGTGCTGAACCTCTCGGAGAGGAAGCCGAAGAAGCGTTTCGGCAGCACGCTGTCGCGACCCATCGCGTACAGCAGGCGAGACACCGCGGCCTGGGCGGCCAGCCCGGAGGTGAACTGGCCGATGCTCAGGCCGCCGATGAAGATCAGGGCGAAGGCCGGGCCGCCGATGGTCTTGGCGATGTCGGCGGCGAGCGAGTCCGCATTGGGGAACGTCGCGCCCGGCGCGACCAGGCTGACCGTGTAGGACACGACCAGGAAGATCACGCCGCCGATCAAGGCGACCAGCACGATCGCCCGCGGGATGTTCTTACGCGGATCACGGGTCTCCTCGGTCAGCGTGCTCACCGCATCGAAGCCGAGGAAGGAATAGCAGGCGATCGCCGCGCCGGCCGCGATCGCCGAGAACCCACCGACGCCGACGAACGGAGCGCTGGAGACCAACGCACTCGGGCCGTGCTGACCGACCAGATAGTGCACCGAGAATGCGACGAAGAATGCCAGCACGAGGATCTGGAGCGCCATCAGCACCAGGTTGAACTTGTCGGCCACCTTGAGCCCGATGACGTTCAGCGCCGAGGTGACCAGGATGAACGCCACGATCCAGACCCAGGGCGGCACGCCGGGCACCAGCTCCTCGAGATACGCCGCGCCGATCAGCCAGATCACCAGCGGCAGGAACAGGTAGTCCAGCAGGATCGTCCAGCCGACCAGGAAGCCGATCCTGGAGTCCAACGCCTTGCGGACATAGGTATAGGAGGAACCGGCCACCGGGTAGTGGTAGGCCATCTTGGCGTAGCTCGACGCTGTGAACAGCATCGCCACCGTCGCCAGCAGGTAGGCGCCGGCGCTCGCGCCCTTCGACGTCTCGGCGATCACGCCGAAGATGCCGAGCACGATGATCGGCGCCATATAGGCGAGCCCGAGCAGCAGCACTCCGCGGAGGCCGAGCGCCTTCTGCAGCTCGGCGTGGTGGGCCGGGGCTTCGATGGCCATGGTGAGCCTTCCGACGAGGGACTTCAGCGGTTGGGAGGGTTCCAGCGGTCGGGCGTCATCGCCCCGTCGTACGCGGGGAGGGGGATCGGCCGGTCGTCCGGCCGGAACTGGTTCCAGACCCGATTCAGGCCGGCCGTGCCATGATCACGGATCTGGCTCACCCGGTCCAGGTCCAGCTCGAGAATCGTCACCGTGGGTTCGGCGTCCGCCACCTCGGCCAGGACGTCGCCGTCCGGATCGACGTAGATACTGCGGCCGGCACCGACCGGACCGGCCGCGTTGAGGCTGAGGAAGTAGACCTGGTTGACGATCGCGTTGGCCCGGGCCAGCACCAGTTCCTGGGCCCGGTCCGCGCCGACCGTCTTCACCACGTTCAGCACGACCTCGGCGCCGAGCCACCCGAGCTGGCGGGTCGACTCCGGGAACCAGCTGTCGTAGCAGATCGACAGCCCGAACCGGCCGGCGTCGGGCACGTCGAAGGTCACCCACTCCGAGCCGGGCGTCCAGGCCTCGTACGGCCGCCACGGGAAGACCTTGCGGTACGAGGCGACGAGCCGACCGTCCGGATCGAGGACCACCGCCGTGTTGAAGATCGCACCGTCGGCCGCCTCCGGCACCGAACCGGGGATCAGCCAGATCCCGTGCTGCGCGGCGATCCGACCGAGCGCGGCGACCCGTGGACCGGCCAGCGGCTCTGCCACCTCGGCCAGCCAGTCGTTGGCATCGGGCGCCTCGTCGGAGCCACCGAACAGGTGGATCTCCGGATAGACGATCATTTGGAGCCGCGGCTCATCCGCAACCAGCCGCGCCACATCGGCCGCCAGGTCGGCCACCGGGTCGGACCCGGTGGCGGGCGGCGACTGGACCAGGGCGATCACCCAGGGACGAGCCACGGGCACCAACCTAGCGCCACTATGCACCGGGCGCGAGCGATCGGCCGCGCCGTGGGTTCCGGGTCAGCCCGGCAGCGAACGGACCGCCCACTCGTACGCGATCCGGTGCGACTCGAGGTTCGACGCCACGCTGGGTTCGTCGATCTCGATCATGAAATCGCCGTCGTAGTCGGCCGGCAGGGCGGCGATCACCGCGTCGAAGTCGATCACACCGAGGCCGGGTTCGGCCCACAGCCGCTTGGAGTCGGACAGCTCTCGATAGCTGCCGGCACCCGGCGCGTCCAGGAAGTCGGGGAAGCAGTCCTTGAGATGGATGCCGCCGATCCGGTCCGCGTACCTGCCGAGGAAGGCGGGTACGTCCACGCCGGCCCAGCGGAGGTGCCCGGTGTCCGGGCCGAGGCCGATCACGTCCGGCCCGAGCTCGTCGAGCAGCCGCGAGATCTCCTGCTCGGTCTCGAACACCCCGCCGACGTGGGAGTGATGCAGCGGTCGCAGCCCTTCGGCCGCGAGCACCTCGCAGACCACCCCGCAGTTCTCGATGGCCAGCGCGAGCCGGTCCTCGTCGAAGCCGGCGCCGACTGCGGGCCGCTCCATCCGGGCCGGCACGGCCATCGAGGAGATCATCGTCCGATCCAGGCCGAGCGCGGTCTGGTCGGCGGCGAACCGCTTGGCCCGCTCGACCTCGTCGGAGATGTCGATCGTCTCGTCGAACGGCGAGCTGAACAGGCTGAGCGACGGGGCCAGCCCGTAGCCCGCGATCCACGCCGAATACTCCGCTGCGCCCATCCCGTCCGGCACGTCGGCCTTGACAGCGGTGAACCCGATCGCGGCGAAGTCGGCGAACGCCTGCTCGAACACCTCACGGGTCTTGCCGGCCTTGCTCCAGTACGGAATCGGGTTGGCAGCGATCCGGCGTCCTCGAGTGATCGGACCGGTCACAGCTTCACCGGCTGTCCGGTGCGGGCCGACTCGTACACGCCGGTGATGATCGAGATCGCCTGCCGGTTGGTGGCCAGGTCGACCCGGAGCTGCTCGGTCCCGGCGAGCGCGGCCAGGAAGTTCTCGTACTGCCGGCGGTGCGCGTCGACCGCCAGTGCGCCCGGATCTGCACCGGCCGTCCGCTCGCTCGCTCCCGACGCCTCGGGGAAGTCAGCGACCTGGTTCAGCACCTCGTTTCCGCCGCCGTAGGATCGCTCCATCGCGGAGCCGTCGCTCGGTGTGCGATGGATGAACGCCAGCTTGTCGCTGTTGATGACGACCGACCCGCGGTCCCCGTGCACCTGTAGATGAGCACTCATCCCGGGGTACGCCGCGGTGCTCGCGTGCAGCACGCCCAGCGCGCCGCTCTCGAAGCGGACCACGCCGACCGCGACGTCCTCGACCTCGATCCGCTCGTGCGCCAGGGTCCCGGTATAGGCGAACACCTCGACCGGCCGGCCCATGGTGGCGACCAGCAGATCCACGGTGTGCACGCCCTGGTTCATCAGCGCGCCGCCGCCGTCCAGCTCCCAGGTGCCGCGCCAGTCGCCCGAGTCGTAGTAGCTCTGCCCACGCCACCAATCGACCGACGCGATCCCGCTGGTCAGCCGCCCGAGCTCGCCACGGGCGATCGCGTCCACGGCGATCTCCGTCGCCGGGTCGAAGCGGTGCTGGGAGATCACCGCTACCAAGGTCCCGGCGGCCTGTTGGGCGGCGATGATCGCGTCGATCTTGGCGAGAGTCACCTCGGCTGGCTTCTCGATGATCACGTGCTTGCCCGCCGCGAGCGCTTCGATGGCCACCTCGCCGTGCAGGCCGGTCGGGGTGGCGACGGTGACGACATCGATGTCCGACGACGCGAGCGCCTCGCCGAGCGAGCCGAACCCCTTGGCGCCGTGCTCGGCGGCCAGTGCATCGGCGCGCTCCGGGACGACGTCGACCACCGCGGTCAGCTCCGCGCGGTCCCCGAGCCGGTCGATGACCGGGCCGTGGAGTTTGCCGATCACACCGGCGCCGACGAGAGCAAACCTGACGGGGCTCATTCGTAGTCGATCCCTTCTGCGGTGAGCAGTTCGGTGAAGGCGCGCCAGGCCTGGGTCCACAACTCCGGCCCGGAGAATCCACCGAGCGCGTTCTGGGTGGCCAGATGAGGTTCGAGCGAGAAGAAGCCGTCGAAGCCGTCGGCCCGAAGCGCGCGAATCGTCTGAGCCACCTCTCCGTCGCCGGCGCCGGCCACGACGACGGTTCCGTCCTCGGCGAGCGCATCCTTGATCTGGACGTACTCCAGGAACGGCCGGAGCAGCTCGTAGCCCTCGGTGTACGGCTGCACGCCGACCTGGACGAAGTTAGCGGGATCCCAGGCCAGCTTGAGCTTCTGCGAGTCGACCGAGGTGACGATGTCGTGGCAGCGGCGTGGGATGTCGCCGTAGATCTCCTTCTCGTTCTCGTGCAGCAGGATGACGTCGGCGGACTCCGCGACATCGGCCAGGGCCCGCATCCGGGACAGCACCTCGTCGCGATGATCATCGGGATCCGCGCCGGGCCGGATGAAGAACGAGAAGATCCGGATGTACGGCGCCCCGAGTCGGTGCGCGACCTCGGCTGCATGCCGCATCCGTTCCAGATGCGGCCCGAAGTCCTCATCGACGAAGATCTTGCCGATCGGCGACCCGATGCTGGAGACCGCGAGCTGGTGCTCGGCCAGCAGCCGGGAGAACTCGGTCAGCTGCGCGTCGTCCAGGTCGAGGATGTTCGTCCCCCACCCGCTCCGCACCTCCAGGTAGCGCAGTCCGAGGCCGGCGGCCACCCGGCACTGCTCGGCCACGTCGTCACCGATCTCGTCCGCGAATCCGGACAGCGTCCACATGGAGCGACTTCCCTCGTTTCCTGGGTCGTTGTCGGACCCCACGACCGGTGCCCGTCCAGACCACCAATTTGCTCACCAGCCGGTCCTGCCGGGCCAGTGGTTGCCAGAAGTTGTCTACACTTCCGACCTTGTGGTGAGACGCTCCGGGGTGAACCGTCCGCTGGCCCTGCTGGTGGCCGCGACGTTCTTCATGGAGTTCCTGGACGGCACCATCCTGGCCACCGCCGCCCCGGCGATCGCGAACGACTTCGGTGTCGCCCCGGTCGACGTGAATGCCGCGATGACGGGGTATCTGGTGGCTCTCGCGGCCGGCATCCCGATCACCGGCTGGCTGACCGACCGGTTCGGCGGCCGCCGGATCCTGGCCGTGGCGATCGCCGTCTTCACGGTGGCTTCCGCCCTCTGCGCGCTGAGCGTGAACCTGCCGATGCTGGTCGGCATGCGGGTGCTCCAGGGCGCGGGCGGAGCCCTGATGGTGCCGGTCGGCCGGCTCGTCGTGCTCCGGGCCACCGAGAAGCGCGACATGTTGGACGCGATCGCCTACCTCACCTGGCCGGCACTGGTCGCCCCGGTGGTGGCGCCGACCATCGGCGGCTGGCTGGTGACCGTCGCCAGCTGGCACTGGATCTTCCTGATCAACCTCCCGCTGGGACTGGTCGCGTTCATCGTGGCCGTCCGGATCGTGCCGACGGAGCGGGCCGAGTCGCTGCCGCCGCCGGACTGGGTCGGGTTCGTGCTCTGTGGGCTGGTGCTCGGCAGCCTGCTGATCGGTCTCGAGCTGATCCGACCCTCGGTCGTCGGATCGGGACGGTTGTTGATCACCGGTGTCGTCTTCGTCTCTCTCACCGCGGCAGCCGTCTGGTGGTTGCGCCGGACTCCGCACCCGGTGCTCCGCTTCGACGCGCTGCGGGTGCCGTCATTCCGGGTCGGCAACGTCGGCGGCTCGACGTACCGTGGGTTGATCAGCGCCGTACCGTTCCTGCTCCCGCTGATGTTCCAGGTCGGATTCGGCTGGTCGCCGGTCCAAGCCGGCCTGCTGGTCCTCCTGCTGTTCGCCGGGAACGTCGGCATCAAGCCGGCGACCTCGCCGCTGATCCGCCGGTTCGGATTCCGGAGCGTGCTGATCGGCAGCATCGCCGCCGGCGCCGTCATGCTCGGGCTGATCGCGCTGCTCCGGCCGGACACCCCTCTGGTGATCATCGGCGTCGTCCTGGTGCTGAGCGGCGCGTTCCGGTCGATCGGCTTCAGCGCCTACAACACCTTGATGTTCGCCGATGTCGAGCCCGAGCAGATGGCCGACGCGAACACGCTGTCGTCCACGCTGCAGCAGGTCGCGACCGCGCTCGGGGTCGCGGTCGGCGCACTCGTCCTCCGCCTGGCCGGCGAGGTCCCGGCCCTGGCGGGCACGCCGGTCGCGCCCTATTCCGCTACCTTCTCGGTGCTGGCGTTGATCATGCTGCAGCCCCTGGTCGAGGTCCTCCGGCTGCACCGCGGAGCCGGGGCGGCGGCTACCGTCCGCTGAGCGCGTAGAGCCGGCAGATGATGTCCAGCGAGGCGGCCGCCTCGGTCGGTCCGATCCAGAACGGCTCCGGATCCAGCAACTTGGCATAGAAGTCCGCGATCAGCAGCTCGTGCGAGACACCCCAGTACGATCGTCCCACCGACGACGCCCGGCGTTCCTCGACGACCTCGAGCCGACCATCGTCGTACGCCACCGTGAGGTCGCCGCGAAGGTCGAGCACGGCCCGCTCGGTCACGATCTGCAGGGTGACCGGAGTGTCGATCGGGTTCAGGTTGCTGGCGAAGAACACGCTCTGCGCCCCGCCCCGATGGGTCAGCGCCAACTGCGCGGTGTCCTCGACGTCGGTGTCCGTCGGACCGTAGTGATCGGCCCGGCCGTCGACCGCGACCACCGGCCCGACCATCCACTGCAGGAGATCCAACGTGTGGATGGCCTGGTTGATCAACGCGCCGCCGCCGGCCTGGTCACGCCGACCGCGCCACGGCTTCGCCTCGTAGTAGGACTGCGTCCGGTGCCAGAGCACGGTACCGTTGCCGCCCAGCACCCGGCCGAGCTCCCCAGAGTCGATCATGGAACGCATCGCCTGCGCGGTGGCGTTGTACCGATTCTGCAGGCAGATTCCGATCTTGGTATTCGGGTGTGCCGCGGCGGCGTCGATCAGCCGCTGAGCTTCCGACATCGTCGCGGCGACGGGCTTCTCGGCCAGCACCGGTACGCCCGCTCGCAGGCAGTCGACGGCGGGATCGACATGCTGGTCGTGCGGCGTGCAGACGTGGACCACATCGGGCCTGAGCTCGTCGAGCATGACTCGGTGGTCGGCGTACCCCCGCACGTCCCATTTCTCAGCGGCGGCCGACCGGGCGGCCGGGTCGGTGTCGACGACCGCGACCAGCTCCGCTCCCTCGATCGCGCCAATGGCACTCAGATGGACCGTCGAGATGTCTCCGCAGCCGATCACGGCGGCCTTGATCACGAGGTCGTCTTCCGGTCGCGCTCCACCCTGACACCGTAGGCCACTGCGGTCAGCGCGGCCACCAGGGCCAGCAGGAGCAGCAGGTTGAGCCCGACGTGCTGGAGCAGGATCGCCTTGCTGGCCGGCTGTTGGCCCCGGACGTAGATCATCGGGACGGCGATCACGGTCAGGGTCGCCCCGACCACCAAGCCGGCCTGCAGATACCGCCGTCCGCGAACGGGGGCTCTGGTGAGGGCGGCGCCGACCCCGATCAGGGCCGGCGACCACAAGGCGTCGTGGATGATCACCGCCGCGGCCAACCACACGAGCAGCCGCAGCAGACTGGCCGGCGGGACACCGGTGACCAGCTCGACGAGTCCGAAGCAGACACCGAGAACGCCGAGCACGGCGAGCCCGATCCGCCACGCCTTCACGGCAGCACCTCGATTTTCGCGAGCCATTTGGTGTTCAGCACGCCGGCCCGGTTCGGGGCGATCAGCCGCAGCGGATAGCCGTGGTCGATGTTCAGCCGCTCCCCGTTCAGGTGGGTGGCCAGCAGGGCGGCCGAAAGCTGCGGCCCGAAGATCTCCGAGGAGTTGAAGCCGAACGGTTCCAGCGAATGGACCCGGACCAGGGAGTCGGCCCCGCCGCCCGCGCGCCGCACGAGGTCGATCAGCCGGACACCGCGCCAGTGGGCCAACGCACTCCAGCCCTCGACGCAGGCGATCGGGAACCAGGCCTGTGCCTGAGCCAGTGCCTCGACCTCGGCACGGGAGACCGAGAACGGTGTCGGCGCCGGTCAGTTGGAGCGTCCAGGCCGGATCCATCGCGGTCTGCATCACCTGGGCCTGCTCGGCCGTCCGGTTCACCGGCACGCCCTGCGGACCGCGATGCGGCTGCCGGATCGCAAGCAGGCCGATCGGCTCCAGCGGCTTCAGCGGTCTGACCGACGGTGGTGAGCACGACCGCGCCGAGGCCGAGGCCGGTGACGGCCAGCACGCCGCGGCGGCTGAGCGCCGGAGTCGGTGGCGGGGGCACCTGACCGGCGTTGCTGTGCGAGACCGGGTTGTCGTTCCACGGGATCTCGGTGAGGACGTCCCCGTCCGCGACCCGGGTCTGGAGCCCGTAGACGATGTCCGGCAGCTTGACCCCGATGTGCAGGAGCACCGAGCCCGCCACGACCCAGGCCAGACCCCAGTGCACCGGGACGAAGTCCCAGCGGAACGGATACCAGTTCAGCGCATTCGCGAAGCCGGTGGCCAGCTGGACCAGCGTCGCCGCCACCAGCACGCCGACCGAGCCACGCTCGACGGCGTGCTTGATCGAGCGCACCGGCGGCCAGCGGAAGAGGTTCGGGTAGATCGACCAGAGCTTGATCAACACCAGCGGGATCGCCGCGGTGCCTGTTGCCACATGCAGACCCTGGGTGAAGCGGAAGCCCCAGACCGGACTCGCGGGCTCCGGCAGCCACCGCCACGGACCATATTGATAGTGGCTCAGGATCCCTGTCAGCAAACAGATCCCGATGGCAATCCCGAGCAACCGGCCGAGCCGTGCGGTGAGCGCGGTAGAGCGTATCGGGCTGCTGAAGTGCGGCCAGAACACCGGGCGATCGGTCACACGGTCAAGTCTGATCGACTCACGACAGAAGAGACCTTACGAGACGATGACGTCCGGCGCAGACCGGCCAGGACGACGACCAGTGCGGCACAGCCGTAGCCGATCGCCTGGATCGGCAGGGAGTGGTCGAAGACGAACGCGACATAGGCCGCGGCCCAGACCGCGATCCACTCCCAGCGCCGGGTGAGCACGGCCAGCACGAGCAGCGGCATCGCATACCAGGGATAGATCGGCGTAGCCACCAAGAAGCTGGCCCCGTAGAGCCAGACGCACGTCAGCGGAGCCGGTTCCCGGGCCGACCGGACGAAGGCCAGCAGAGCCAGCAGCGCGGCAACCACGAGCGCCACCGGCAGCCGGATGGCCGGCGGAAGCCAACTGAGCAAAGCGAATCGGCCACTGCCGTCGTACCCCTCCTCACCGAGATACCCGGGGAGATACCCGAACACCAGCGCACCCACCACCAGTACGTGGGGGAGGTAGCCGGCCAGCACCATGGCGACGGCGGTCGCCGAGGTTCGCCACCGACCACGACGGATGAAGATCGGGATCAGCAGCAGCGGAAGGAGTTTGATCGAGGCAGCCAGGCCCAGCAGCAGGCCGGCGAGCCAGTGCCGGCCGCGGACGGTGGCCCAGCAGAGACCGGCGATCGCCAACCCGACCAGCGCATCCAGATGACCTCCGTTGGTGGCCTCGATCATGATCAGCGGATTGCCGCCGTAGATCAGCGCCAGGGCGGCCGGGCGACGCAGCTCTCGGCCGAGGATCGCCGTGGTGCCGACCACGGCGAGACCCGCTCCCACCCGTAGCGCCGCCAGGGCCCAGCCGGCCGGGGTGAGCAGGGCGACGACGGTGAACCACAGCTGGGCGCCGGGCGGATAGATGGTCGGCACGGTGGGCCGGTTGATCATTGGTCGACCGCCGGGGGGAAAGAGCACGGAGTCGCGAAGCCAGCTCAGCGCCGGGTCGAGCGGCACATAGCGATAGGGATCGATACCGGCCAGCTGCACCCGGCCGTCCCAGACGTAGCGGTAGATGTCGTCGCTGGTCAGCGGGAAGGTCAGCAACCCCGTCGCCTGGACGGCGGCGGCGATCAGCAGCACGGGGGCGAGGCCGAGGGTGGCCAGGTCGCGTCGGGCCCACCAGCCGAGAGCCGCGAAGACCAGACCGAGCCCCAGCAAGTGCCATCCCCAGGCGACGTTCGCCGCCATCGAATAGACCGCGGCAACGTTCGCGACCAGCATGATCACGACCGCGACGACGAGCCGTGGTCGCATCGCTCGTGCCCGGTCGCGACTCATCCGACCGTCCGCAGGGACACGAACGCCCGGCCGCCGGCCCGCCACTCCTCGACCATGATCAGATCCAGCCCCACTGCCACCGACTGGACGCGACGGAGCCCGATCCGCGACCACGGCAGCTCGGCCGAGCGGTTGGCCGATCCGGCCAGCACCAGCTCGGCCCGATCGGCCCGCTCCGGATCGGGGTCGAGCTCGCAGATGATCAATCCACCCGGTCCGACCAGCCGGCGGCACCGGTCGAGCAGCGCGGCCACGTCCCCGCCGATCCCGATGTTGCCGTCGAGCAGCAGCGCGGTCCCCCAGCGACCCTCGCCGGGCAACTCGGCGGCGACGTCCCGGCGCAGGATCTGTCCGCCGTCCCGGGTGGCCAGGGCGACCGCGGCGCGCGAGATGTCGACGCCGAGCACCGCGCGGCCGGAGCGCTGCAGAGCGCCGACGATCCGGCCGGGGCCGCAGCCCAGATCGATCACCGGCGGCACGCAGCGCGACACCACCATCGCGTCGACGGAGTCGGCTGCGGCGACCCAGCGAGGAAGCCCGGCCTCGAACCCGGCCGGGGACGCGCCGGCGGCGGAGCTGGACACCGGGCCGCCGGCGTACAGCTCGTCGAACAGCCGGTCGACCGGCTGCCGGCAGCGACCGGCCATCAACTCCGCGTAGCGGCGGGAGAAACGCAGCTCGGGATGCCGGTCGGCGACGTACTCGGCGTCGGCCGGTTCGTCGATGTCGCGCAGCGGCGGCAGCAGTTCCACGGTCAGCCCGAGTGCCGCGAGCCGCGCCAACTGAGCGGCGCCGGTGCGCGTCGTCGACATGGGAATCCCGTCGAAGACCGCCCGCGGATCCACGCTCCCACGCGAGCCGATCCCCCGTAGGCCGATCGCCCAGAACCCGCCGTCCTCGCTGAGCCCGAGCACCGCGTCCGCCCCGTGCCACGAGCGGTCCAACAACTCCGCGGTCAGCTGCGGGGTGTCCATCCCGACGAGCAGCACCGAACGCTCCGGATCATCGCCCGCAGCAGCGCCGAAGGCGGCCGCGAGCCGGGCGCCGAGATCGCCGGGCGGTTGGGCCACCAGCTCGAAGCCGTCCCGCCATCCGGTCGGGTCGCCGTCCCAGGCGAGCACCCGCCGGCGCGCGCGGCTCACCCGAACGACCGTGAGCGTGTCGGCCAGGGCCGCCGCGGCCAGCGATGCGGCCTCGTCCGCGGTGAAGCCGGCCTGCAGTCGCGTCTTCACCCGTCCGGGACGCGGCTCCTTGGCGATCACCACGACGACGTCGGCGCCGTCGGATCGCCGTCCAGGAACGGTCATGTCGGCTGGTCGATCACGGCCGAGAGGTCGCGCACGGCCTGCCAGGTGCCGCGCGCCGTCCCGGTGATCTTGGATCGGCCGTGTCGTTCGCGATACTCGACCCAGATCTCGTCGATCCGCCAGCCCGCATCCGCGGCCCGGACCAGTGTCTCGGCCGGATAGCCCGACCGGCGATCGCGAAGTCCCAGCTCGAGCAGCGGAAGTCGGCGAGCGGCCCGCATGGGGCCGAGATCGTGCAGGGACAGGCCCGTCCGCTTGTTGAGCCGCGCAGCAAGGACCCGATTGGCGATCCTGAGCCGCCAGGGCTGAGCCCGCCGGCTCACCGGCCGCCGGGCACCGACGACCAGATCCGCGTCTTCCGCCACGACGGGTGCGACGAGGCGACCGAGGTCCGCGGGGTCGCAGGTGCCGTCAGCATCCATCACCGCGACCAGCTCGGCGCTCGCAGCGAGCAGCCCGGCGTGGCAGGCGGCGCCGTAGCCGCGTTGCGGAGCGCTGATCACGCGGGCGCCGTGCGCGGCCGCGATCGCGGCGGAGTCGTCGGCCGACCCGTTGTCGACCAGGATCACGCCGACGTCCGGCGGCACTCGCGGCAGCAGCCATCGCAGCCCGTCCGCCTCGTCGAGGCAGGGCAGGATCAGCTCGGTGCTCACGGTCTTGACGCTAGGTGCGACGGTGCCTGTCCCGCAGGCCTGATCGGTTTCGGATCGCTTACGCTCCGCGCGCGGCATGGGATGGTGGGGACCGCTGCTCCTACCCTGAGGTGATCATGCCCGCACGCATCTTGGTCGTCGAGGACGACCGGACGATGGCCGAGGTTCTGCTCGCGTACCTGCGCAAGGCGGGGTACGAGGCGGACTGGTCGGCCGACGGCACCGAGGCGTATCAGTTGTGGCAGCGAACCCAGCCCGATCTGGTGATCCTGGACCTGATGCTGCCCGGGATGTCGGGCCTGGAGCTGCTCCGCCGCCGGCGCGGGGACGCCGACGGCGCCGCGGTGATCATCCTCTCCGCCCGTGGCGAGGAGGAGGATCGACTGGTCGGTCTGGAGACCGGGGCCGACGACTACGTGGTCAAGCCGTTCTCGCCGCGCGAGATCGTCCTGCGGGTGCAAGCCTTGCTGCGCCGGACAGAGCGTCTGGTCGGCAGCCAACTGCTGAATCGGACGATCGAGGTCGGCGCGCTGATGGTCGATCTGGGCGCTCGCTCGGCGGTCTACGACGGCCGCGCGCTGCAACTGACCACGCGGGAGTTCGATCTGCTGGCGTTCCTGGCGGCCCATCCAGGACAGACCTTCAGCAAGGTCGAGCTGCTCCGCCGGGTCTGGGGCTGGGAGTTCGGCGACACGTCCACGGTGACCGTGCACATCCGGCGGCTGCGAGAGAAGCTGGAGCGCGACCCGTCAGATCCCCGTCTGGTGTTGACGATCGGCCGAGCGGGTTACCAGCTCGCCGGGAGCGACCCGGCATGAGCGACTACGTCGAGATCGTCCTGCTCACCGTCGGCGCCTGCGTAGGTGTCGGCATTCTGGGCGGCTGGCTGCTCCACGTGCTGAGGCGTGCCTCGCTGCGCTACCAGCTGGTGGTGGCGGCCTTACTGCCGGTCGCCGCGGTCACCGCGACCGTGGCGATCAACGTCTGGCTGATGTTCCTCTCGGCGCATGACTCGACGGTGATCACGATCGCGTTGATCACCGCGATTCCGCTTGCGGTGCTGGCCTCCTGGTGGGTGGCCCGGCGGATCATCCGAGGGTCGGCACAGCTGAGCGCAGCGATGCAGCGACTGATCGGCGACTCGCTGCCGGGCGGCGCCCCTCCCCAGCCGACGGCTGAGCGGGTGTCGGGCGGCACGCCGGCGGTGCCGGCCGAGCTGGCGGGCGTGCTCGACGAGCTGGACCGCACCCGGCACACGCTGGCCGAGTCGCGGCGTCGGCAGCAGGCGGCCGAGGATGCTCGGCGCGAGCTGGTGGCGTTCATGTCGCACGACCTGCGGACCCCGCTGGCCGGGTTGCGCGCCCTGGCCGAGGGCCTCGAGGACGGGGTGGTCACCGACGTACCGCGGGCGCTGCGGCACCAGCGGGCGACCGTCGAGCGGATGTCGCACCTGGTCGACGATCTGTTCGAACTCTCCCGGGTGCAGGGCGCAACGCCGGCCCGGCCCGAAACCCTGGTCTCGTTGACCGAGTTGATCACCGACGTCGCATCCGAGTCGGCCGGAGTAGCCCGCGGGTCGCAGGTCCGGCTCGAGGTCGGTCTGCCGACCGACGACCGGCTGGCCGTGCTCGGTCGGGCCGACGATCTGGCCCGCGCGCTGACCAACCTTGTCGCCAACGCGGTCCGGCATACCGATGCCGGCCAGGCGGTCCGGCTGCTGGGTAGCCGGGCACCGGACGGCCATGTTCGGGTCGAGGTGATCGACGGCTGCGGTGGGATTCCGACCGAGAACCTGGCCCGGGTCTTCGACGTGGGCTGGCGTGGCAACGAGTCCCGGAGCGGTACGGACGGGGCGGGTCTCGGACTGGCCATCGCCCGTGGCGTGGTCGAGTCCCACGACGGCCGAATCGCCGTGGAGAACGTCTCCGGCGGCTGTCGGTTCGCCGTCGATCTGCCGCACCCGGTGGACGCCGCTCGATGACGGTGCTGCTGACCGGCGGCGCCGGCTTCATCGGTCGGGCGGTCCAGTTGGCGTTGGAGACCGCCAGGATGCCGGTCCGGGTCTACGACAAGGCACTCGATCCGACCGACGATATCGGCGACCTCGACCGGCTGCGGTCCGCGTCGGACGGTTGCTCGGTGATCATCCATCTCGCGGCGAAGGTCGGGCTGGGCGTCGGGGTGAGCGATCTGGACGACTACGCCCGGCAGAACTCGCTGGGCACGGCCGTGGTGCTCCGCGCGGCCGCCGAGGCCGGCATCGACCGGGTCGTCTACGCGTCCTCGATGGTGGTCTACGGCGAGGGCGGGTACCGCTGTCCGCGCCACGGCCGGGTCCGTCCCGGTCCGCGCCGGGAGGACGACCTGCGCGCCGGCCGATTCGAGCCACCCTGCACCGCCTGCGGTGCTCCGCTCGAGCCGGTGCTGGTCGACGAGGACACGCCGACCGACCCGCGGAACGCGTACGCGGCCACGAAGCTGCACGGCGAGCATCTCGGCGCCGCCTGGGCCCGGGAGACCGGAGGCCGGCTCATCGCACTTCGGTTCCACAACGTCTACGGTCCGGGTCTGCCGCGGGACACGCCGTACGCCGGGGTGGCAGCGCTGTTCATCTCGCAGCTGGCCTCCGGTGGCCCGGCGCAGGTGTACGAGGACGGCCGGCAGCGACGCGACTTCGTCCATGTCGACGACGTGGCGGCGGCGGTGGTCGCTGCAGTCTCGGCCGAGGTGGCGCCGGGGCCGCACGCGCTGAACATCGGCTCGGGAACCGTCACCACCGTCGGCATGATGGCGACGGCGATCTCGTCGGCCCTGGACGGACCGGAGCCGGTGATCACCGGACGCTACCGACTCGGCGACGTACGACACGTCACGGCGGACAGCAGCCGGGCCCGCCGGGTGCTGGACTGGCACCCGCGGCGCGAGCTGGCGGACGGCGTACGCGATCTGCTCAGTTCGCCGGCCCCGCGGCGTGAGTCCTCAGGCAGAAATCGCCCGTCGACGACGGGCCCGTAGCTGGAGCACGATCTGGTGCGCTCCGATGACGATTGCGACCCAGGCCAGGCCGAGCGTCCAGCCGGCGATCACGTCGGTCAGCCAGTGGTGACCGAGGAACACCCGGCTGAGCCCCATCGCCACGAACCAGAGCACCGCCAGCACGATCGTGACGGCCTTTGCCAGTCGGGAGGTCAGGTGCAGCACGATCAGATAGGCCACCAGACTCGCGATCACCGTGCTGTTCAGGGTGTGCCCGCTGGGGAACGAAGCCGAGTGCTCGTACGGCGGCACCGCATCCTCCAGCGGCGGCCGAGCCCGGCCGACGAGCGTCCTTGCCGACCACGGTCATCAGGAGCGAGCCGGCGACACCGACGCCGATCACGATCAGCGGAGTCCAGGAGCGCCATCGGATCGTCATGATCACGACGATCGTGGCGGTGATGATGCTCATCCCGATCGTGCCGCCGAGCTGGGTGAACGCGTTGACGAGCGCGACGTTGGTCGGCGTGCGGAGCGAGATGGCGAGGTCCAACGCCGGTTGGTCCAGCCGAGCCAGACCGGCGGCGTCTCGGACGTCCTCGTACACCTCCGAACTGAGCCAGGTGAGCAGCACCACGAGGGCGCCGCCGATCGCCGAAGCCACCAGAAACGGCAGATTGGCCCGCGCGACCTCCCGTGGCCTGTTCAGCGCAGCGGCGGACTCCGGCGGCTCGACGAGTTCCGGCATACTCCAGTCTCTCAGCAGAAGCTGAATCGAGCCTGAGCCGGTCACCGATCGGGAGGATCGACCTGCTTGTCATCGAACAAGACATCCTCCGGCACTGCCTCGATCGACAGCACCGGCTCGATCATGCCGAGCTCGCGGATCAACGGCCGGAACTCGTGGTCGAGGAACCGCTCGAACGGCTCCCGCCCCATCCAGAACTCGATGACCCGGAATCCGTCGGGATAGGACCGCATCCAGTGGTAGAGACAGCCCTGCAGCCGGCGCCGTCCGGATCCGGTGTGCAGCCGGTCGCTGAGCCGCCGGTAGTCCGCCGCGTCGGCGCCCGCGAAGTCGAGGATGGCGGCGATCGGGCCGCTTGCCTCGTCCATCGCGCCGACAGACATGCTGGATCCCCCCGTGTCCGGGCCTCCGTCGGCTGCCCTGCCTTCGATCCTCTCAGCAACGACGGCCGTTTGCCACGAGTTGGCGAAACCTTCGGCGCGCGTCAGGCCGCGACCGGGCCCGCCGTCGTGCGGTAGGTTCGGAGCCTGTCGCGCACCCGGCGTCGGGCGGGCGCCAGGGCCTCTAGCTCAATTGGCAGAGCAGCGGACTTTTAATCCGCGGGTTGTGGGTTCGAGTCCCACGGGGCCCACAACACCCCTAGTGCGAGGCCGGTTCCGTGGCTCCCGGTTTCTGGTCGCCACTGTCATGGGACGCATCAGGGGACGAATCGTGATCAACGGCCACAAGTTCACGATCCGGATCGGCCGCATTCAGCGCGGCGAGGTTGCCGGGGTTCTGAGCGCGCCGGCCGAGGTACACGTCCTGCGTCATCGACACCCGCGAGTGCCCCAGCTGATCCGCGATCATCCGGGCGCTGGATCCGCTGTCGTCCAGCAGCGTCGCCACCGTCTTCCGATACGTGTGCGTCTTCACCCAGTCGAAGCCCGATCCCTCGCGCACCCGCCGAAACGCCTTCCCGACGTTGCTCCGATCCCGCCAACCTCCCCGGCTGTCCGGGAAGACCGGCCCGTCGAAGCCGCCACGACGAATTCGCCGAGCTCGCAGCAGTTCCACACACCAGGCCGGGAGCAGCAGCGCACGTAGCGACGCACGAGACTTGGTCGTCTTCGCCACCAGGCCCTGGCCCTTCACCCGGATGATCGTGCGCCGAACCACGACCGTGCCAGCCGCGAGATCGACGTCGGCCCAGGTCACGCCGACTGCCTCACCCAGCCGAAGACCGGTCGCCAGCATGAAGCGAGCCAGCTCGGGCAAGTCGTTCCGCTGCGCGAACTCGCTTGCATCGAGCACGCCCAACCAAGACCTCACCTCGGCGTCCGACAACGCCCGCGCCGTTCGATCACGATCAAGTTCCAGCGGTGTCAGATCACGCACCGGGTTGACGGTAAGTGCGCCGCGACGGACCAGCCAGCTGCAGATCCCTGACAACACCGATCTGACCAGCTTCGCCGTCGCATAGCCCCGATCATGAATCACGCCCTGGACGAAACGGTCGAGTCGTGGCGTCGTCACCTCACCGAGCCGCAGAGAGCCCACTCCAGGATCAACAATGCGAATCACCACATAGCGGTACTCGTCCAAGGTCGAAGGCGACCGCGTCCCGCGCTCCACCGATCCCGCGAACTCCTTGAGCCACGCCTCCGCTGCTTCCGAAAACGTCGACTTGAGAGTGAACTCGTCATCGCCGGCCGCGCCAAGCATCCGACGTACATCCCTGAGCACCAGCGCGGGAAGCTTCGGCCTTGGTCCGGCCGACCCGCTTGAGGCGACGCACCCGGCCGCTGAAGTCGCGATACCGCAGATAGGCGACCCATCGCGCACCCTCACGACGCACGGTCAACGAGCCGTGCTCGCCGAGCCCGAGGGCCTTCATCCCACCACGTCGGTCGACAACGACGCCACCCAGTCCCGAACATCCTGCGGCCGATACCGCAACCGCTTGCCCGACCAAGCGACACGGAGGACCGCCGACACCGGCACTCCGCCACCCGTACAGCGTCGCCACCGACACACCCAGGTACTCACTCACCTCCTCCACCGACCACAACCGATCCTCGAGTCCGATCGACCGCTCGCACTCCGCTCCATGATCGACTTCCTTTCGCTGCGTGGTTGGGTGCTCGGCATCCCCCGATTGGGATGGTTGGGTCTCCGGCCCGGTCCTCAAGGGCACCTGCGGCGTCACTGCGTGATTCGCTGCGCTCACCCTTGACCACCGGTCCTCCGACCACATGCGGGCTGGTTATCGGGGGAGGCCGAGCTGTGGTCGGCTTCACCAGTCCGCGTCACGTCGAAGACCGCACGCAGCCGGGTCAGTCGTCGCGGGCCCGGGCAGCGGACGCGGCGGCGAGGGCGGCGTCTCCGGTGGTGAGCCAGCCGATCCCGGCGAACCGCCACGACCCGACCACCAGCGTGGTGGGCTCCAGCTCGTCGTGGTCCTGGTCGTGGTCGGCCCAGTCCACCGGCCGCTGCTGCCGTTCCCGGATCTGGCGGCGGACGTGATCACGCCGTGCCTGCCGGAGCCGGCCGAGGGTGGTCGAGTACCGGCGCGACTTCGACGCGAAATGACCGCGGAAGCCGAGCATGTCCGCCCACCGTGACCAGCCCTTGAACGCACCCTCCGGCCCGGTCTGGCCGGCCAGAGCCGCCCGCACCGCCAGCTCACCGACCACCGTCCGGAGTCGTCGCAGATGCGGATTCGCCCGCGCGTCACCGGCTACCGAGGTCGGCGGCGGCTTTGGTCGCGTACTTCGCCACATACGCCGCCACCGTCTCCGGATGCAACGCTGCACCGGTCGGCTCGTCGCGGTCGGCCTGGTCGTGAACCACCCGGACGTCGACCTGCCGACCGAACCGCAGCCGCCGCACCACGATCCTGTCCATCGACCGGCGGCCGCGTCACACGACACGGACCGGACGGCCTGGACCACCAGATCGGCCAGCACCGACGCCTCGAGCTCCACCTGGGCGGCGGATACGGTCTGGTCGTCGGTGGGTGGGCCGTCGAGCCGGATCAGGGCGTGGAAGTGGACGACCCCGCGGCGTTGGAACTCGGCCACCTTCGCGAACTGGACCCGGACCAGGCCCCGGCAGGCGGTCTCGGTGACGCCGAGATGCCGGGCCAGCTGCCGGCGCAGCCCGATGGTGAACCGTCGCCACAGTTCCGGGGCGTACCACTGCCACACCAGATGGCTGTGATAGTCGTAGCAGTCGACGCACAGGGGTTGGCCGACGATCGTGTCGGTGTGCTGATGGACGGCCATGCACCACGACGGCCGCCCATGAGGACACAGCTGACGCGCGTCGCCGGTGCGGGGCCGACAGCGGCGGCCACCGCGCCGACCCGGCTTGGCCGCCCCGTGCACCACCCCGAACGACGGTGCGGTCACCGTGGCGAACACCAACGGATGCGTCACCACCTCGGCGGGTACGTCCTTCATCCCGCCGGCCGCGCCGGCCATGATCAGATGGAACACGTCGCCCTGGTACTGATGCGAACACGACGGACACACCGCCCGCCGCCGGTTCCCGCACCGCAGATAGGTGACCCCGTCCGGCTCCGACCCCGACGTGTACGACGACAGGACTTCGCCGGTCGTCGGGTTGATCGTGTCCGAGCCGCCGACCATCCGGATCGGATGCGCACAGTGCCCGACCTGCTCGACCTGGCCGAGCCACCGGCCCAGATCAGGCCGGCGCAGCCGATCCCGGACCTGATCCTGAACCGGCGCAGGCAGCGTCGCGGTGGCGAGCATCAGTCGTCGCCACCGCCGCTGTCACCGCGCCGGCTACGGTCCCCGCAAGGTGTCACGCAGCCGATCGCCGGGTAGCTCACCGGCCGATGCCGATCACGATCGAGATCACCGCGTACACGACCAGGGCCACCACCATCAGCGCCGCCACGACCGATCCCGGCCCGAGCAGCCATTCCTGCTGGTCGCTGCCCTTGTCGGTCAGGCCGAACCGGTCCCGCAGCCGGGCTGACCGTTCCTCGCGCCGCTCCAGCTCGCGCCACTGGTCCTCACCCATAGAGCTGCCCTCGCACGGACCGGGCGGCCACACTCTGCCGGACCTCACGCAGCATCTGCCCCACGGTCGACCCCGACGCCGGCTCCAGCCCCATCGCCAACGACAACCGTTCACCGGTCCAGAACCTCGGGTCATCGGTCCACAACGCGGCGACGATGCCCAACCGTTCGGCCCTAACGGCACGGTCGGCGCCGCGGCCCCGGCCGATCGTCCGGGTCAAGTACTGGAGCCGCTTCACCCGAGGATCGTCGGCGTGTGCGGCGACCTCACCCGCCAGCCGCTCGAACCGCTTCGCCGCCGCCCGCCGACTCCGTGCAGCTTCAGCCTCCCGGCCGACCACGACCAGGCGGACGCGCCGAACGTCGCCGCTCCTGCGCTGCTGCCGGACCGCCGAACGAACTCCCTCCGGGGTCATCCCGACCGCCGCCGCCGCCAGCCGCGGCCACGACCAGAACTCCGGATCAGAGTCGCGCAGCTCGACCAGCAGCTCATCCCGGCGCAGCCGAGCGGCATCACCGGCCGCGCTCAGCGGTGGACGGCCCAACACCCGCAGCTCGCGCAGGATCGGGCCGTCCAGCTCGGCCACCTCAGCCGCCAGCAGCTCGAGCTGCCGACGCTGGCCCGGCGCCCGGTTGTCCTTCGGCCCCCGACGGCCGGTGATCCCGTTTTTGCGGAGCATCTTGGACACGGTGGCTGCGGAGATGGATGCCGTCTTCGCCAACGCGACCGCCGTAACCGTTGTGTCCGACGCCAGTCGGACCAGCAGCTCATCCCGCCGCGCCCGCGCCGCCGGGCCCGGTATCCGGCCGACCGTCTGCCAGCTCCGCCAGCAGCTCGGCCTCACTCCGCGCGTCGTCGCTGTAGTCCCGGCCGCCGAACACACCCCACGCACCCAACGGGTCCGCCGTCGCGATCGCCGCGCACTCAGTGATCACCGGGCATCCCTGGCACAGCTGAACGGCTCGGCGGCGCTCCGCGGGTCGTTCGGACAGCCACAGGTTCGGTCCCGGTCCCAGGCAGGGCACTGGCCGATCGGTCTGTCGGATCGCCTCACCGAGCCGTCGTTGCGCCCGCCCGACCACGATCGAGGTCCGCCAGTCGGTGAGCGCCTCATCGGCCTCTTGGACCTGCACCGTGGGCGGCTGCCACATCGACACCGGGGGTGTGGGTGCTCGCCAGGACCACAACGAGTCAGCGTCGGCCCACGCGCCCGGCCCCCACGCCGGCACCGGCCCGGGCCGCCAATCCGGGTCGGTCTTGTTGAGCAGAACCTGCCACAGTTTCGTCACCGGGGATCACCCGCCTCGACCGGCCCGAACACCGGGCAGGTCCGGGCCAGGTCCGTCACCTGACCCGGATCACAGGCCGCCAACCCGGCGATCACCCGCCGGGCCTGATCCGCCGACGTGGCGCGGCAGTCGTACCGCACCGACACCTGCCACAGATCGGTGACGGTGCCCGTCCACGCCCGCACCCCCGACCGTCCGCGCCACATCCGGCCGACCGGCTCGATCCTGGTCATGACACGGCCTCCCGTCCCGCCGAACGGTCACTACGACGACCGGACCGTGTCCGGGACGACCGCCGAGCCGCCGCCGCAGGCTGGCTCATGGTCCGGGACGACGATCAGTGCCGGCCGTGGGGCGGGGAAGCGCTCCGCGGCCAGCCGAATGTCGTCATCGGACACCCAGAAGCCGCGGACCCGGACCGGACGGCCATCGGTCTCCGACAACACGTAGCCGACCCCTGGCATGGTGGGCGGGATCTTGTGGCACCACGCCCCCGCCGCCAGGGCACCGTCGGAGAGCGCCATCGTGACCTCTTCACGTTCCCGGAGCCGGAGCCCGACCGCCTGCCGGAACAGGTGCCGCATCTTCACGGTCTCCTTGCGCGGGTCCTGGACGAACCCGTGGACGACGAACCCGGCCGCCCGGCCCGCCGACAACAACCGCGACAGCGCAGCCTCCGCGCGGCGCAGCAGATCACGGTCGGTCAGATAGGCGGTCACCGTCGCCAGCTCGTCGATCAGCACGATCACCAACGGCTCCAGCACGGTCGGGGTGTGGTCGCGGACCACGCCGGCCTGCCGGGCCAGCCGGGCCTCCAACGCGGCCACCAGCTCCTCCAGCAGCACGACCGCCTGCACCGGGGTGGTGGCATAGCGGGTCAGCATCGGTTTCGCGAACGCGAGCTCGACGCCGCCCTTCAAATCGATCCCGCACACCTCGACCACACCCGTCCGGATCGCCGGGCCGAGCGCGATCAACAGCCCTTGGATCAGGGTCGACTTCCCGGACCCGGAACAGCCCACGCCGAGGGTCGGCACCCGGATCGGCAACAACCAGTCCTCGCCGTCCTCCGTGACCCCGAGACACACCGCATCCAGACCGCCGACCGGCGCATCCAGATCCGGGACCGTGATCGGGATCGGCTGCTCCAACGCGTCACCGAACGTCCACGCCACCGCGCACCCGGTCACCGACCGGTTCGGGATGATCTTGATCCGGTCCGCGCCGACCGTCACCCGCAACGCGTCCGCGGCGGCTTCGACCTGGTCCACCGTCTGCCCCGGCAGCAACCCCAGATCCGCGGCCAGGACCCGACCCGATCCCCAGCGCGGCCGACCCAGACCGGGCACCGCCACCCCCGCCGATCCGTCCCGTCCGCGTGGTCCGGCGGGCCAGGCCGCAACTGTCGGCGATCATCGGCCACCGCTTCGCCACCCAGCGGCGGACCCGGCGACGCCACAACGGAGCCGACACCCGCCGGCCGAACGAACCCGGCCCGACCCGCCGCCAGCCGGCGAACACCAACACCGGCACCGCGACGAGCACGAACAGGTTCCACCACGCCTGCCAGGCCGTCACCACCAACCAGGCCGACGAACCCAGCGTGGCGATCGTGTACCGGCGGACCAGCCGGCCGAACCCGGCCAGCCAGAACCACACCTCGGCGCCGATCCCGCGGCACTATCGCGCACCAGCACGCGGCCGATCGACCGCACCCGTGCCGACATGATCAAGACGCCCGAGCCTCGACCGGCTTCTTGCCGGCCGCGGCCGCCTGCGTCCACTCCACGAAGTTGCCGAGCGGGGTGATCCGTTCACCCGTCACCACCGCGCCGATCGCGCCGAAGTCTCGACCCGACAGCCGGACCGACAGCCGGCCCTCCAACTTGATCGCCATCCCCGGCTCCACATGCGCCAGCTGCACATCCGGCAACTGCACCTGCGCATCACCCAGCAGCCCCAACGGCTCCGCGATCACCACCGCCGACACCACCGACACCGGACGACCGTCCGCATCCGCCGCACGGCCCGTCTCCCGACGAGCATCACCACGACCCTCGTACGTCTTCCGCTCCCGAACCTCGCCGGTGATCAACGCAAGCGCCGACTGAACCTCCAACTCGATCGCCATGACCATGGACTCCTTCTGATCAACGACGCGCCTCCGATGACGAGCCCGTTCAGTTCAGACTCCGGCCTTGAAAACCTGGCGAATAGATGACGCCTGTTAGCTCTGGTTAACCACGCGACCCCGCCATCTCCCATTTGTCAGCGGCTTGGTGCATCCTGTTTGCACGTAGCTATAGGAGGTCGATCATGAACCCACTCAAGCGGGCTCGTGTCGATCGGGGGTGGTCTCAGGCGCGAGCGATTGTCGCGATTGAGACCGAGGCACGAGCACTTCGGTATGTGACGCCCGAGCGCGCCTCGTTGAAGACGCAGCTCTCTCGCTGGGAGAACGGGCACAGGGCACCGGATCACCAGTACCAACGTGTGCTCCAGCGCGTGTACGGTCTCTCGGCCGTCCAGCTCGGATTCGAACCGGCAGACGCTACCGGCCTCGGCACCTGCCTGACGTGGGAAGAGTGTGCCGAGTCAACCCCTGACCTCTGGAGCGCTGATATGCAACGCCGCACCTTCTTGCAGTCTGCCGCGTTCGCAGCCTCGGCATTCGCAGGTCCCGCTCTGGCGGCCTTGATCAGCGACGGCGCGGACGCCGTAGTCCGGACAACTGGAGACCGCCGGTCAGCCCGCAGGACGTGACCCTCATCCGCGATGTCACCAGACAGTTCGCCCAACTCGACAACCGTCACGGCGGCGGTCGAGTCCGTCCCCTAGCGCTGTCCTGCTTGAACAACCAGATCACGCCCATGCTGCGCGCGGGTCAGTTCGACTCATCGACCGGCCGTGCCCTCCTTTGCGCCACCGCGGAGTTGAACCAACTCGTCGGCTGGATGACCCATGACATCGGTCGGCACAGCCTCGCCCAGCGCTACCTAATCCAGGCGCTCGATCTGGCGAAGTCGGCCGGCGACCGGCAGCTGGTCTCCGAGCTGCTGTCCGCGATGAGTCAGCAGTCCACCTACCTGGGCCAGCGCGAGGGAATCGACCTCGCGCGCGCAGCCGGCAAGGTGGCTGCCCAGCAGGGCAACGGTGCGCTGGTCGCAGAGGCCCGCGTAATGGAGGCCCATGCTCACGCTAAGGCCGGTTCACCGGCGGCCTGCGCGGCTTCGCTGCACGCGGCTGAGATCGCGCTCGATCGCGCGGACCGGACAACTGATCCGCAATGGATCAGCTACTTCGATGAGGCGTACATGTCTGCCAAGTTCGGGCACTGCTTCCGCGAGCTGGGCGACACTGCGCAACGCCATCCGCTGTGCCGAGCGATCGCTCCACATGGACAACACCTACGTGCGAGGTCGCGCATTCAATCTGACGTTGCTCGCACACGCGCACGCCGACGCTGGCGACATATCCGCGGCCTGTGCAGCCGGCCACCAAGCCGTCGATCTCGCCGAGCATCTGAACTCGGATCGAGCAATCCGCTACCTGAAGGAATTCCAGTCCTCCCTGTCCGGAGCGAGCACCAGCGCAGAGGTCATCGAACTCAACGCCCGGCTCACCACGCTAGCGGCCTAGCCAGCAGCTCGCCTGGCCACGAGCCGATCGATCGCGACCACGGAGGCGGCTCCGACGAGCTCACCGCTCTGGATCAGTTCCAACGCCTGATCCAACGAGATCCAGCGGACCTCGGTGGCTTCGTTGATGTCCAGCGCCGTGCTCGCCGCCGGCACTGATCGGCCATGTAAACGTGGTTCGCCGCATCCGCGCTTCCCACCATCGGCTGAAAGCTCACCAGATGCTCGATGCGCCCTGCCGCCAGCCGGTCTCTTCCACCAGCTCCCGAGCGGCCGCGGCGTCCAGGTCCTCGCCCTCCTCGACGTATCCGCCCGGCAACTCCCATACCCAGCGATCGATAATGAATCGATGCCGGCCGGAGCCGTAAGACCTCGCCGGCATCGTTAACCGCCGCGACGATCACCGCCTCCGGCAGCTCGATCACGTACTGGTCAAAGCTCACGCCATCCGGAAGATCCACCGAGACTCGCTTCAGCTTCCCGCGGCCGGAACGAGCCCAGGTCCTGTTCGTCATGAATCACCCAAGACCCGGCTTGCCGACTTGTCATGAGGCCAACCCTACGGAGTCGTGCAGGGCCGCTCAGACCAGGGACGCCAGCCCGCGAGCGTGCCATGACTCCGGTCCTCACCGACCGAGTCAGCTCGTCCAGGTCGTTGGCACCGGCCGCCTCCAGCAAGATGCCCGCCACCAGCAACTCCGGCACAAGGGTCAAGCTCGCCCGTCCGGGGCACCACGCTACCAGCCAACGAGGGATACGAACACTGTTCGACGCGCTAGACCAGGTCGCTGCCCGCGCGGATCGGCAGCGCGGCCGGCGGATCGTTCCGCGCCGCTGCGTCGAATGGCCCTGGAAGCCAGCGCCAGGCAGGCAACCGTGCGCCAACGCCTGCGGGCCAGCCGCCAACGCGACCTGGACCAGGCCTCAGTCCCCGCGGCGCATCTCGGAGATCCAAAGCGGAAGCGCCGGACAGACCGGCAACCCGCACATCAGCCCGCCCATGCCAACCCGACCGATCAAGATCGACGACGAGGCACAATAACGACGGTCGAGTGGATCCAGGTGCGAGCCACCACGGCGGACACGCCGCCGAGACAGCAGCCCTAGGGCTGTGCGTCTCCGCTCACGGTCCCATTCGTCTTTCGCGTGCTGTGCCGGTGCGGCACGCACGACGCTGAGTCCGAACGCCCGCTCTGCCAACGCCAGCCGGTGGGACTGAACCAGCCGCTGCTGGCAGCCATCCGGAGCGACGCAATCCGGCAAGGCGACACGCGGTGAACGATACGACGGAACGGCCGCGCGACGGACCGGCTCGCACGATCAAACCTCGGATCAGAACAGGCTCCTGGAAGCCAAGGCCGTGTCCGGCGACAGCGGGCGCTGTTCGGCGCGGTGCAGGGACCTGGTCAGCCGGACGACTCATCAACGCTCCACCCACTCATCCGGTCAGTCGATCTGCCTCGGCGAGCAGCAGATCGCCGAATGGCTGGATCCCGATCTTTCGGCTGTAAAGGCCGCCGATGACGCGGTGGATTGTCCCCCAGTCCCAAATCGCGCTGCCGTCCACACCAGAGCGGGCGGCCAGCCGCTTCGTCCTGGCGTGCAGGTGATCGCCGCTATCAGGGTTGCATCGGATGATGGTGCCGAGGTCGTAAGCTCGCTCAGCGCGGTACCCGCCGGGATCGATGAGCTTGAACCTGCCGTCCGCCGCCTGGAGCACATTCAAGTCGTGGACGTCGCCGTGTACGAGCACAGCGTGTCGATCATCGTGGGCGCGGCGACGACGCTCGGTGCACGCCAAGGCGTCCTCCACGGTCGCTTCCGAGCACGCGTAGCCGGTCTCCTCCCACAGGTGCGGCAGCAGGTCCGAATACTCGAGCGCCTTATCAGCGCCCGTCGGGAGCTCGACATCGGGGCTGACCGGACGCCAAAACCGGGCGGCGATGTCGCACATCATGTCGTGCCGCGTCGTGGGATCAGGCACGACGTCGTATAAAGCAGCCCCGAGTCGCTCGAGCAGGAGTGCACCGCGATCGTGGTCGTTACGCAGCAGGCTTGCGCAGCCATCCCCATCCGCGAGGCGCAGCGCGGTGGCCTCGAAAGTGAGATCGCGCAGAGTTCCCGGAACACCGATCTTGAGGACGGACGTCATGCCGTCCGCGGTTGTCGCCTCGACGACGAACGCCGCGTGGCCGCCCCGCAGCGTGGCACCGAGAGTCAGTGACCACTCCTGCGCCAGAGACACCACCACCGAGGGCAACTCGTCGAGCCAAGCGGCGTTCCCCTCGGCAATGACCTTGTTCCGGACCTCGTCGGGGATGTCGAGCATCACGCGGCTCCTTGGGGTGCGACGAGACTCGTCAAGCAATCGCTAAGGTTCGTCATCCTCGACAGTCAACCGTCGCCTGGCTAGTTCGTCGAGTGCGTACATACCGAAGCGGCCGAGTCCGGGGCGTCTACGAGGCGGAGTACGAATTTCGGTGCTCGGGCCGACTTCAGCCACCAAGAACCACGACGCTCGAGACCGCAGCCCCACTGCAGGCAACCCGCGTCACGTTCCCAAGCTGGTGCTTCGCGTGGCAGCCAGACCGGCAGCCAGCGACGTAGGCAACGACGGTCTAGATCGCCCGCCAGTGGACAGATTCACGCTCTGGCAGGCTTCAGAGGACTACTCCCAAGGGACTCGTACTGCTTAAATCGCCGAGGCCCCGCGCCAGCACCGGCTGCGTGACCAACTGCATGACACAGCACCTGGACACCAGCCCGGTCAGGCGTCAGCGGACGTTGCCGGACCCCGTGCACGGACCTTGTTAACAGGTGGTCCGAGCTCGCGGCCCGATTCCTTGCTCCTATCGCCGGGGACGCATCGGGGGACGAGTGTCCTACGGACGCGGACAACTACGTCAAGCCAGCACAACCTCCGACAGCGTGCCGGCTCAGCGGTGCTGGCTTCAGGCGCGTCCGGAAAGGTCTCCGCGGGTTGTGGGTTCGAGTCCCACGGGGCCCACAACTTCCTCCGTAATTGAGCATCGGCCCTGAAGAGCTCCAGGCTGCGGAAGGACGCTTTTCCGGACTTCCTGCTGGTCGCGGCGCACGATCGGTCGCAGCCACGCGGCGCCAAGCCGCCGGCGTGGTCCGTGCTCGAGATTCTCGCGAGCCAGCGGCCGCCAAGCGTTCCCGCGACTGGTCGTCATGATCTCGTGGCCAAATCGCTCAGCGGGCCGATGCAAGGGTTGGGCGCCGGCGGGAGAAGTGTGACGATGGCGGGATGCAGCCTCGGCAGATATTTCGGCTGGTCGGACTTCTCGCCTCATGCCTTGCCGCGGTGGGCCTCAGCGTTCTGCAGTTGCGGCACAACTGGTTGGGCGAGATTCTCCTCGCCTCCGCGCTCGTGATCGTGCTGGTGATGGCCTGGCAGGTCAGGTCGTCTCGCGTCGACGCGGCGTCGAGCGGTTGACAGACCTCGCATCCCGTTCGGGTTGGTACGGCAGTGCGTTGCGGCAGCCTCACGTTGCGACCGTCCCGCAACGAGACGATGGCCGATGCGTCCAGCAGATTCGCGACCGAGCCGACCTCGGACCGGCCGCACCGCCCTTGCCGTGACGGACCCACCTCACCGAAGCCCGCAGCGGGATCCGGTAGTCCTCAGTCCTCACCCAAGAGTTGCTCAAGATCTCACTTTCGACGAGCTCCGCCGCGTCGAGTCCTCCCATACTCGTCCGCATGCCCGTTCGACATCTCGTCCTCCGACGCCTCGTCGTAGCCCTCTTCGGTCTGGCCGTCGTTGCCGGGACCGCCGGCTTCTCGGTCGGCTCTACCGAGGCCGCCTCGTCCAAGATCACCTGGGTGCACGCGAAGATCATCCGCTGGGTGGACGGCGACACCGTCGTCACCGATCACGGACGAATCCGACTGATCGGTGTCGACACACCCGAGACCGGTCGCTGCGGCGCCGCGACAGCCACCAAGCTGGCGAAGAGCTGGGCGCCTGCCGGGAGTGCAGTCTCCCTCGGCAATCCGCGCAGCGTTCGGGACACCGATCGTTATGGACGATCGCTGCGCTACGTCGTCCGGATCCACAACGACATCAGCAAGTCGCAGATCATCCATGGAGCCGCGGCGCGTTACGACTCGACCGACGGCTACCAGTGGCACCCGCGGCAGAACAGCTATCACCAGACCGACCGCGCCCACAAGAACTACTCGTGCAAGGCCCAGAAGAAGCCGGGCAAGGGATTCGCGACCAAGCCGATCGGCTACAACTGCCCGAAATCCGCACCGATCAAGGGAAATCGGCCGTCGCACATCTACCACATGCCGGGCCAGCGCTTCTACAAGGTGACCCATCCCGAAGTGTGCTTCAGCACCGAAAGCGCAGCCCGCGCGGCCGGCTATCGCAAATCGAAGGTCTGACCGAACCCCGCCTACCGACTCAGCCCGAGCAGGTGATCGCGCCGGGCGAGCAGGACGTCGGCCGAGGCCGACGCCGTCCGCGGACCAGGTACGTCGCGCCGCAGCTCCAGGTGTACGTCCGCGTGCCGGCGCCCGGTCCGGGCGGCCACCTGCGACACCAGGGAGTTGATCTCCTTGCGCAGCGAATCGATCTCGCGCCAGGACGCCGGATTCTCCGACGGTGCAGGGATCTCGTCCCGCAGCCCAGCCGCCCGACGGCGCAGTTCGAGATCGCGTGACGCCAACAGCGCAGCCGTCTGTTCGGGCGTGAGCAGCCCGGGCAAGCCGAGGAAGTCGTCCTCGTCCCCGGCCGACGGCGCCGGCGCGACGATCGCCCGACCGGCATGAAGCACATGACCGAAGGCGGCCTCCGCCTCGAGCGGAGTGAACTCACCGGACCCGGGTTCGGTCAACTCCTTCTCCACCTCGACCAGGGCATCGAGATCATCATCCGGTCCGCTCACCCGAACCACATGGTCACGCTGCTCCTCCATCGCGGCAGCGTGAGCCAACAACGGACGTACCGCCGGCAGGAAGACCGTCGCCGACTCGTGCGGCGAGCGGGCGCGGACCACCCGACCGACGGCCTGGGCGAAGAACAGCGGCGTGCGATAGGACGTCAGAAAGCCCAGGACTGCCGCGCGCGGGATATCGACACCTTCCGACACCATCCGGACACAGACCGCGAGCCGATGCCGACCGTGCTCGAACTCGGCGATCTTCTTGCTGGCTTTCGGATCGTCGCTGACGATGACGAGCGGCTTCTCCTTGGTGATCTTGGTGACGATGCCGGCGTACGCCTTCGCGGCCTCCTGGTCCGAGGCCAGCAGCAGGCCTGCCGCGTCCGGCATGCCTGACGCCCGCAGATGGCTCACCCTGTCGTCGATCGCGGCGATGACGTGCGCAACCCAGCCGCCTGCCGGGTCCAGAGCGGTCCGCCACGCCGCATCCTCGACCGCCCGGCTGGAGTCGTCGCCGAGGTCGGCCGCCAAGACCTCGCCGGCCGAGTTGATCCACCGGCTGGTCCCTGCGTACGCCGCGAAGACCACCGGCCGGACGACATGGTCGGCCAGCGCCTCGCGATAGCCGTACGTGTAGTCGGCCTCGCTGATCACCTCACCCGGTCCGGCGTCTCGGTAGGTGACGAACGGGATCCGCTCGTTCGGGTTGGTCCGGAACGGGGTCCCGGTCAGGCCCACCCGGCGGCGGGCCGGCTCGAACGCCTCGTAGACCGCGTCGCCCCACGACAACGAGTCGCCCGCATGGTGGATCTCATCCAGGACCACCAGCGTCTTCTTCGACTCGGTCCGTCGGCGGTGCAGCAGCGGCTTCGCCGCCACCTGGGCGTACGTCGTCACATAGCCGTGGGCGTCCGCGCGGACCGGGCCGACGCCGTTCGACAGATTCGGGTCGAGCACCAGGCCGGCCCTGGTGGCCGCGGCCGCCCACTGGGTCCGGAGGTGGTCTGTCGGCGCCACGACGATCACCCGGTCCACCACCCGGGCAGCCCTGAGCCGGGTCGCCAGAGCGAGCCCGAAGGTGGTCTTCCCGGCCCCCGGTGTGGCAGTGACCAAAAAGTCCGCAGCGGCGACCGCCTCGTACTTCTCGATGGCTTCGGCCTGCCACGCCCGCAGGGGCATCGCTGGGGTCGTCACGGCAGGCATCACGTCTTCTGTTGGGCAGTCGGTCGGCCAGCCAGTCTCTCAAGCCAGCTCAAACAGGCAAATCCGACACGGCCGTTCAGACTGCGAAAGTCGGGCTTGCGCAAGATTCGAACACGGAATAGAATAGAAGCTGTGTTCGATGATGAGTTGGAGAAGGCACTCGGGTCAACCGAGCAGCTGACCGCGCTCGTCGCCGACAATCACGCCCGAGCGAAGCTCCATGACTGTCGCCGGCTGGTTCTCGCGGCCGCTTGGGCCGACGCATATGCCGACCCCGACGATCGACCCGATGTCGAACCGGGCGGCGGCAGCCGGCGACGCAAGATCCGGCTGGATCAGGAGGGCTTCGTCCAGCTCGGCGGCAGCGGAACACCCTGGCTCGCCGAGACCTGCGCCGCAGAGTTCGGAGTCGTCCAGCAACTCTCGATCGGATCGGCGCGCTGCCTGATCGCCGACGCCCTCGATCTGCGGCATCGCCTTCCTCGGCTGTGGGACCGGGTGCTGGCGGGCGAGGTCCATGCTTGGAAGGCCCGGCAGGTCGCGGTGCGCTCCCGCTATCTCGGGCCCATCCCGGTCGCCGTCCTCGATCAGCAGCTCAGCCACCAGCTCGAACTCGTTCCCTGGGCACGCTTCGAGAAGATCCTCGACGCCGCCTTGCTGCACGTCGATCCGGTGACCTACGGACAGCGCGCAGAGGAAGCCAAGACGCGACGCGACGTCTGGGCGGCCGACGCCGCCGAGGGACTCCGGACCTTGATCATCAGGGCCTGCCAGGGCGACACCGCGGTCTTCCTCGCCGCCGTCAACCGGGTGGCCGACCTGCTTGCCGACGAGGGCGACGAAGACCCGATCGGCGCCCGCCGCGCGAAAGCGGTGGGCATTCTCGGCAATCCGGCTGCCGCGCTGGACCTGTTGAACCGGCACGTTCGACAGTCCGACATCTATGAGGACAGCTGGGGCTATGGGCCGAACCCGAACGAGACCGATCCATGGGATCAGGCGTCGTCGGCGGGCTGGGCCGACCGACGCTCCAGGTTCTACGACCAGCCGCGAGCGGACGACGCCGACTATCTGACCGGCCAACGAGAACCGGCCGGGGAGCCGTCCGACAGCGCCGAGCCCGAGAGCATCCAAGAGATGTCGTCCGGCCGACCAGGGCCGATTCGCGGGCCAGCCCATGAACCGCCCGCCGACGACCTCGATGCGCCCGACCCGGACGAGGGCACGCCCCACCACCGGCTGCTCCCCGCCGGCGGGCTGTCGCTGCGTGAGGTCACGCCGAAGGAACGCGATGCCTCTCGGCCCCGCTGTCTCATCGTGTTCCACCTGACCGACCAGGCGTTCCATGACCGGCATGGCGTCGTCCGCACCGATGCCGGCCCGATCACGGTCGACGAGCTCCGCCAGTTCCTCACCGACAGTGACGCCAAGATCACGCTCCAGCCGGTCGTCGATCCGGCGGCGATGGCGCCCATCGACAGTTACGAGATCCCGGTGTCGATGCGTCGCGCGATGGACGTCCGCCAACCGGCCAGCGTGTTCCCGTTCGGCGGCAGTCGTTCCGGCCGGATGGACCTCGATCACACGCGGCCCTTCGTGTCCGGCGGGCCTCCCGGCCAGACCGTCCCGGCCAACCTCGGGCCGCTGTCCCGATCCGAGCACCGCGCGAAGACGGTCGGCCGCTGGACGGTCCGACAACCCGATCCGGGCACCTATCTGTGGCGGTCACCCAACGGCTGGATCTCCCTCGTCACCAACCAAGGCACCATGATGCTCGGCGGGGGCGGATATGCCCGGCGGATCTGGGACGACGCCTCGCGCGTGGTGGCTCGAGCCGCCTGAGAGCGCCTCATCGGCCCTCATCGGCTCATCTCAGCCGCCCGTCTCAGCCGCCCGAGCTCCGTCTCAGCCGCCCGATCTCAGCCGCCCAGCCGGCGCTCCCGCCACTGCTCGATCGCGGCGTCGACGTCGACCGTCCTGATGAACACGACCGGACCCTCCACCCGTCGGGCCACGGCGTCGCGGATCCGAGCGTTCAGATCCTCAACGATCTCACGGACGGCCCGTTCGTCACGCTCGCCGGACAGCCGGTCGGGTAACTCCTCGACCTCCCGGCGCAGCGAGAACGAGGTCGGGAGGGCACCGCGGATGTCCTCATGCTCCAGCTTGCTCTTGATCCACCAGTTCTCGTCCGGCCGGCCGTTCAGACCCTTGATCGGTTTGCCGGCGCCCGGCAGGTTGTCGAACTCGCCGCGCTCGATCGCCTCACGGATCTGCCGATCCACCCACGACTCGTACCGCTCCGCCATATGGATCACTCTTTCAGGCACTATGTCAGGCTGGGAGACGTGGATCCCTGGACCGTCGGCATCATCGTCGTCATCGCGGTCGGGATCGCCGTGATCGCGTTCGGGGCGGTCCACGACCGCCGGAAGAACCGTCGGCGCACCCGGGAGATGCTGTCGCCGCCGGACCGGCCGATCCCGCACTTCGCGCCGGACGCGCCGGCCCCGGACTACCTCTCCGAGCTGCAGGCCCGTCGACGCCCGGCGACCGTCCGGTCCGCCGCGCTGACCACGGCCGAGCGCGAGGAGATCACCGCCCAGCTCGCCGACCCGACCACCATCACCGTCGAGGTCGGGATGGTCTCGGCGGACTTCGTCACCGACAGCACGCGCGGCTGGGCGGTGCTCGACCATCCGTACGTCCTCGCCTGCTCCGAACCGATCGGGACGATCCGGGAGATCCTCGGGGTCCTCGAGCAGGTGATGCCGACCGGACGCCCGGTCGTCGTCGCGGCTCCGGACCTGCGCGGCGACGTACGAGGCACACTCGAGGTCAACGCGATCCAGCAGACCATGACCCTGCTCGCTGTGCAGGTCGGGGGCGACGACCTGGACCGGATCGCGCGGACCGCCGGCACGTCGCCGATCCCCCGCGTCGACCTCGTGTCCGGCTGGGTCGGTGTGGACCGGCTCGGCAGCTGCGCTCGCTGGGTCAGCACGGCGACCACGAGCCACCTGATCAACCGATGAACGACCGGGGCAACCGGTGGGCGTATCTGTGTGTGCTCACGCCGATCATCTTCGGCACGACGTACCTCTTGACGACCCAGTTCCTGCCTCCCGGTCGCCCGTTGCTGGCGGCGACCATGCGCTCGCTGCCGACCGGGCTGGTGTTGATCATCGGGGCGAAACGCCCACCCCGGGAGTGGTGGCTGCGGTTCGCGATCTTGTCGGTGCTCTACTGCTCGGTGTTCTTCCCGCTGCTCTTCGTCGCCGCCTACCGGCTGCCCGGCGGAGTGGCCTCGGTGATCAACTCGCTGACGCCGATCGTCGTGGTGATCTTGTCGGTTCCTTTGCTGGGAACGAAGATCCATGGGATCCAGATCGTCGCCGGGCTGCTCGGAGTAGCCGGCGTCGCCCTTCTGGTGCTGCGCTCGAACGCCCGTCTCGACGCGGTCGGGCTGCTGTCGATGCTGATCGTGGTGATCATGTACGGCGTCGCGACCGTGCTGACCAAACGCTGGGGTCATCCGCCGGGCATGGGTGCGGCGGGCTTCACCGGCTGGACGTTCCTCCTCGGTGGGCTGACCCTGCTTCCGTTCACGCTGATCTTCGAGGGCGTGCCGACGCAGCTGACCGGCCGGAACATCGCCGGCCTGATCTATCTGGTGGTGATCAGTGGAATCGTCGCGTACGGCCTCTGGTTCTGGGGGCTGGAGCGACTGCCGGCGTCGTCGGTGACCTTCCTCAGCCTCATCAACCCGGTGGTGGCCGCGGTGCTCGGCTGGGTCGTGCTCGGGCAGACGCTGAACGGGTGGCAGCTCGCCGGCGCGGTGATCGTGCTGGTCTCGGTTGTCCTCGGCCAGGATCTGTGGACGCGGCGGCGTGCGCGTCAGTCGTAGCCCAGTTCGTGCAGCCGCGCGTCGTCGATCCCGAAGTGGTGAGCGATTTCGTGGACGACGCGTGATGTGCACCTCCTCGCGGACGTCCTCCGCGGTTTCGCAGATCGCCAACGTCGGCAGCCGGTAGATGAAGATCCGGTCCGGTAGCACGCCGGCGTAGTTCGAACCGCGCTCGGTCAGTGGGATGCCGTCGTACAGGCCGAGCAGCCCGGGCTGGTCCGGCGGCGGTGCATCCTCGACCAGGATCACGCAGTTGTCGATCAGCGAGCTGAGCTCGAGCGGCACGTCATCCAGCGCCTCGGAGACCAACTGCTCGAACTCGGCAGCGCTCATCCTCATCTGGTCGATGATACGAAGTGCCTGCAGCCCCGAGTTCGGACGGCTCGTTTGGGCTCGGTACGTCCGCCGCCCTATAGTCATCGGGTCTCGTGCTCACCCGGGCACCGGCCGGTCCCCATCGTCTAGCGGCCTAGGACACCGCCCTTTCAAGGCGGCAGCGCGGGTTCGAATCCCGTTGGGGATACTGCAATAAGTGGCACTTGACTAGGTGAAACGCCGCTATTCACCTACTGACCCTTCAGCGAAAGGGTCCCAGCTGAGCTACCGGGGCCCATCAGAATCTCTCTGACCAAGCATTCGTCACACTCGAATAGGCGCTGTTACCCAAGGAAGATGTCCGCCAGCATCGCCGGCCAGCCGCCGCCGTTCGGCTCGGCGCAGATCGTGGGCGTACGTCTCGGTGTCGAACCAACCAGGGAAGGCTTTCGCCAGCCGGCTGGGTCCGAGGAAGCGCGCGTGACCGCGCTGGACGAGCTCGCGGAACGGGACAGCGCCAACCAGCCAGCGCTGCATCTGCGCGGTGTCCGCCTCGAGGGCGAGATCGACGGGCAGGCCCTGGTCGTCCTTGCAGACAGTGATCCCGGGCCGCTCGATGTCCAGCCAGCCCTCCGCCCCACCGGGCCCGGTAAGGCGGAGGTGCACGACCGTACGGGTCTCCGGGAGCCTGGCCGGGACGGCGAGCTGGTGCGTACGCCAGATCACGGACAACCCGTCGCAGTCCTCGTCGGTCGGGTCACCGAACATCCACTCCGCGGCCCAGTGCCCCATCGCCCACACGACCTGGCTCAGGGCCTCGCCGGCGGGCGTCAGTGCGTAGGCCCCGGCGTGACCCCGCTCGCTCTCCGTGTGGTCGACCAGGCCTCGTCGTTCCAGCTCGCGGAGCCGCGCCGCCAGCAGAGTCCGGCTCGCCCGCGGCAGACCCCGGTGGATCTCGTTGAACCCCCTCGCCCCGATCATCAGCTCTCGGATGACCAGGGGGGTCCACCGATCACCCAGTACGTCGACCGCACAGGCGACCGGGCAGTACTCCCGGTGTCGCATCACGACCGGTGCCTCTTCACGACCGGTGCCTCGTCACGAGTCCATCATCCTCGCCGGCGTCGTCACCGAGTAGTACGCATCCTGTACCGGGTCCACCGCCGTCCGCAGCCGGTCCGGACGGCCCGGCCGGCGCCTGCGGCGGGCTCCCCGAAGGGGATCGGAGTCGCCGCCGGGCGGTACGACATCGCCACTCGTCACGCATCCCCGGCTCGCCGCATCGTAGGTCGTGACGACATTGAGCGGTCCAACGGGGACCGCCATCGGAAAGTGAGGACCGACACCACCATGAGCACCGACGTACGAGACACCGAGGCGGTCGTCCGCCGCCACCTGACGACGTTCCTCGAACAGCGGGGCATCGACGCCATCGTCGCGGACTACGACCCCGACGCGTGGTTCTACGCCGAGGACGAGACCTTCCACGGCAAGGAGGAGATCGGCGAGTTCTTCGCCGCCTTCATCGACTCGCTGCCCGAAGGGGCGATGGACCGCTTCACGCTGCGCACCCTCCGTGTCCACCGGAACTTCGCCTACATCACCTGGAATGCAGGGCCCGAGATCCCGCTCGGTACCGACACTTTCGTCGTCACGGCCGGCAAGATCGCCTTTCAGACCTACGCCAGCTACAGCACGGCCGCAGGTCCGGTGAGATCGGCGTGGCCTGCACCGGTATCTCAGCTCTGACCATCCTCCTCTTCGAATGAACCAGGCCGTCCGCCTCGACGTCTGGACGGCGAGACGAAGGGAGCGCAGTGGGCACAGGAACCGACGCTGCGCGGTCGACCGATCGAGAGTCGTCGACACACTTGCGCGCGGTGCCACCGGCAGGCCTGATCGAGCGGCACCTCCAGCTGGCGTCGCTCGCCCGCCTCTGGGTTGAGGCGCTGCGCGGGCACGGCCGACTGGTGGTCGTCCACGGCGAGGCCGGAGCTGGCTCCGGCCGACCGGAAGATCTATCGCGGGCTGGTGCTCGAGGAGAGCATCGCCACCGCGTACCAGCGCAATCCGGACAACTGGCTTCGGGTCGGGCTGAACCCGCACGAGATCGCGACGGTCCGCGCGAGCGCGCACACCCGGTTCACCCTGATCACCCTGATCCGCTGCTATCTCGACTTCGTCGACGCCGAGTTCACCCGGGACGACGGCGAGTCGGTGGCCCGGGCCGCTCGCTCTATCAGGCGGCGCTCACGCTGCCGGAGATGGCCGCGCCCGGCACCGGCAGCGGAGCCAACCCGTTCCCGGCCAATCCGGTGCCGGCCGCCCTCCAGCTCCGGGCGAGCTGAACCTGTTCAAGCTCCGCAGCGGTCGTTCCATCGCCGGGATCGAGCGCCAGGCCACCTCGATCGGTCCGTCGCAGGCCGTCGACCGGTTGCCCTCGCGGACGCGGCGCCGCAACCGTCCGGCCGACGCCCTACCGCTACACCACGTTGATCGGGCGGGCGAAGAACCTGGTCAGCATCGCCCAGCCGGTCGAGCAGGCCTTCCTGGCCGCGCTGGAGCGTCGCGACGCAGAGACCTACAACCTGCTGAAGGCCAGCCACGACCTGCAACTGGCCGGGGCGACCATCGACCTGCACGCGCTGCAGGTCTCCGAGGCCGCGCAGGGGTGGAGCTGGCTCGGCGCCAGGTCGACCGGGCCGAGGGCCAGCGCGACACCTACCAGGGTTGGATCGACGCCGGCCTGAACGACTGGGAGACCGCGACCATCGCGGCGCGAGTCGCCGCCGGGGCGGCCGGCATCGCCGTCGTGGCGGCGGACGCGGTGTTGACCTCGGCGCAGGCGGCGACGGCCGCGGCCTCGGGCGGCTTCCTGGGACCGGACTGTCCGGCGGGCTGGGCGCAGCGGCCGCGGTCGGCGTGGCCGCGTACATCAACGCCGGCGCCCAGGGCCTGCAGATCGGCGCGGAGACTACCGCCCAGGTCAGTGCGGCCAAGGCAAGCTTCGAGCGTCGCAGCCAGGAGTGGCAGCTGCAGCGCCAGCTCGCCGAGGGCGAGGTGGCGATCGGCAACCAGCAGGTCGTGCTGGCCCAGACTCATACCGACATCGCGCGGCAGGAGCAGCAGATCGCGAAGACCCAGCTCGATCACGCCCGGGCCACGGTCGAGTTCCTGGCCCACAAGTTCACCAACGCCGACCTGTACGCGTGGATGAGCGAGGTGCTCGGCGGCGCGAACAACCACTTCCTCCAGCAGGCCACCGCGCTGGCCCGGCAGGCCCAGGACCAGCTGGCTTCGAGCGCCAGGAGAATCCGCCGGGCTTCATCAAGGCCGACTACTGGGAGGATCCCGACGCCGGGGCCGGGGTCGCCGCGTCCGGGTCAGGTCAACCGGCGCCCGATCGCCAGGCCTGACCGGCTCGGTCCGGCTGCTGGCCGACATCACCCGGCTCGACCAGTTCGCGTTCGACACCGACCGGCGCAAGCTCCAGCTGTCCCAGACGTTCTCGCTGGCCAGAATCGCTCCGGCGGAGTTCCAACGGTTCCGGGAGACCGGGGTACTGCCGTTCGCGACCCCGATGGACGCGTTCGACGCCGACTTCCCCGGTCACTACCTGCGGACCGTCAGGCGGGTCCACGTCTCGCTGGTGGCGCTGGTCCCGCCGGACCGGGGCGTCCGGGCCACCCTGATCGGTTCGGGCATCTCCCGGGTGGTCACCGGCGGCGACACGAGCTGGGAGCTCCAGCTGCCGAAGCCCACCAATCCGTTCGACTTCGCCATCATCGCCGATGTGCTGTTCACCGTCGATTACACGGCCCTGCAGGACTTCTCCTACCGGCACCAGGTGATCACCCAGCTCGACGACCGGCGCAGCGCCGAACGGGCGATCAGCGTGCGCGACGCGTTCCCCGACCAGTGGTACGCCCTCGCACAACCCGGTGTCGTCGGCTCCGACGCCCGGCGGGCAACTCGGTGTCGACTTCACCCTGCCCGCGGACAGCTTCGGACCGAACCTGGACGGGGATGACGATCCAGCAGGTGCTCTTCGCGGTCGTCCGCCGGTCCGGTACGTCGGCGGAGGTCGGGCCGGTCGGGCTGACGCTGACGCCGGTCGACGGTCAGCCGGTGTCCGGCTCGGTGGGCAGCACCGTCGACGGACTGATCAGCACCCGGCGCGGGAACGCGAGCGGGTGGGTCCCGCTGGTCGGCCGGTAGGCCGTCGGCGGGTGGCGGCTCACCCTGCCGGACACCGCGGACGTCCGGGCCCGCTTCGCCGGCGACGAGATCGAGGACCTGCTGATGGTGCTGACCTACCAAGGACGTACGCCTCCCTGGCCGGTCTGACCGGCACGGCGACCGCTACAGCGGAACCGACTGGGGGAACGAAAAGACGTCATGAGGGTCGTAGATCTTCTTGATGTGACTCAGCCGGGTCAGGTTGGGACCCCAGTAGGCCGTGGCGTAGTCGGTCAGCTTGCGGTCGGCGTAGTTCACATAGGCAGAGTTGCCGACCCACGGCTGCAGACTCTTACGTTCGGACTGTACGAAGTCGTCGAACGGGCTGGGGTCCTCGCTTGCCTTGCCGTACGGCCAGGTCGCGGTGTACTGGATGTCGGCGAGCGCGGTCCGCCACGGGAAGGCCGTCGCGTCCGGCGCCACGCCGGCGATCGCACCGCCGAACGCGTCGAACGACACCCCGCCCTCGACCATGCCCTTGACGTCGGCGCCCTTGCCGGCGGCGTGGACGATCGCCTGGACACCCGCGCTGGGCAGTGGCTTCTGCAGGATCGACGACGTCGCCGAGAACGGCTGGCGATAGGTCGGGCTCAGCGACTTGCTGATGCAGGCGCCCGCGGAGAGGCCCGAGCAGCCGGCCTCGGCGAGCATCGTGGCCGGATAGCCGCCGGCACCGCTGAAGTTCTGCGAGGGCCTCGGAGTCTGCTTGAGCAGCGCACTCACCTGCGCGGAGGGTGAGCCGGATCCGATCCAGGTGCCGGACACCATCACGCGACTGCCCTTTCCAGGATCCACCAGCAGCTTGCAGGTGCTCCATAGCTCGCGAGGTGCGGCGGCGATCCAGTGCTGCCAGGCCGACAGCACCCCCTCGGCCGCCGACCACGAGGTCCATTCGAGGAAGAAGGTCTGGACTCGGGGGGCCGGACGGACGTCGAAGGTCAGTTGGGTGACCGCGCCGAAGCTGCCACCGCCGCCGCGCAGCGCCCAGAACAGGTCCGGGTCGGTGCGGGCATCGACGGTCCGGACCTGTCCGTCGGCGGTCACCACTCGGACCGAGGCCAGCTGGTCGCAGGTCAGCCCGTACGTCCGGGCCAGCACACCCACACCACCACCGAGAGTCAGTCCGGTGACTCCGACGGTCGCGCAGGATCCTCCGCCGATCGAGACACCTCTGGCGCCGAGCTCGCTATAGACGTCGGCGAGTAGTGCGCCGGCCCCGATCGTCGCGGTCTTCCCACCGGAGTTCACCGTGACCGCATTGAGCTCGGCGAGATCGACGACCAGTCCAGGGCCGGACGACCAGCCACCGTAGGAGTGCCCGCCGTTGCGGATTCGCAGCGGTGCTCCCCCGTCGGCGGCGAACTTGACGCAGGCCGCGACATCCGCAGGGCTCTTCACGTGAGCAATCGCCGATGGCTCGGGTTGGGAGAAGAACCGCGGGTTGTACAGCAGTGTCTTCGGCTGGAAACCACTCTGCCCGGGCAGCGAGAGCGTCCCGGACAGCTGTCTGGCCAGCTGGGCGTACGTGGGCTTCCTCGAGCTGGTCCCGAGCGAGGGCAGCGGGGCCGCGGCCGCCACTTGGCTGGACGTGCCCGTCGTCGGGGCGGTCGTCGCCAACCCGGACGAATTACCGGTGCATCCGGCGAGGAATGTGCCGAGCCCTGCCAGGCCTGCCATCCGGAGGACGTCTCGACGCCCGATCAACTCAGCCACCGGGCCATCCTCGCGGCGGCGGACGGCCGGAACAACATCGAGCCGATAACGGCTGAGTCGACAACAACTGGCCCCTCAGCCGGTCGTCCCGAATCCGTGGACGGCCGCTTCGATGATCGTCCGGGGGTGCGGGGACGGGTCGCCGCCGGAGCCCGCGTGCTCCCCGACCCAGGCGATGTGCTGATCGGGCCGGACGAGCACGGCGTCAGGGCCGGCCACCGCGGAGAATCCAGACTGCTCCGGATCGGCATGCCGGATCGGAACCCGGAGCTCGTCGGCGGCGGCCATGATCGGCCCGGCAGCCGAGGCGGGCCCGAGCACGGTGAACTCGGGCCCGAGCAGATCGAACAGCGACGAGCCGTCTGCGGATCTGTGGTGTGGCAGGCGATTGCCCGGTTCGGCCCGCGGCCGGTACACGTCGCTGCTCGGAGCCTGTGCCGCCGACGTCGGACCGTAGCCATACCCCAGCACGAGTCCGAGGCTGTAGAACTCCGATCGTTTCGCCTACCGCGATGGCCGCCGCGGCGGCCTCGCGGGCCGCCTCGCCGTCGTGTCCAGCTGCCATGATCGCGGCGTCGCCGAGCTCGATCGGCAACGCGCGCATGTTGGCCGCGGCGAGCTCGATCGTCTGCTCCGCCACCGATCGACGCTCGGCCTCGTAGCTGTCCAGCAGTGCCGCCGGCGCCCAACCCTCGATCACGGCGGCCAGCTTCCAGGCCAGGTTCACCGCGTCGCCGATCCCGGTGTTGAACCCGTGACCGCCCCACGGCGGGTTCTGGTGGGCGGCGTCGCCGACCAGAAAGGTCCGATCGGATCCGTACGAGTCGCTCAGCATCAGTCGCGCCTGCCACGGGTCGGTGGCGATCACCTCGACGTCGACGTCGGCGCCGACCAGTCCACGGACCACCGCGACGGCCTCGGTCGTCGTCCGCGATCGAGGCCTTTCCGGTCGCGATGGCCCACCACGAGCCGTCGAGGTCGAGCGGGCCGACGACGCCCGGGAAGGCGGGATTGAGCACCCAGTGGTGTACGGCCGGACGATCGGCGACCAACTCCACCAGCCGAGCCGACCGGAAGGTGATATTGACGTTCGGACGCCCTCCGGGCGCACCGACGTACCGGGCGCCGATCGCATCCCGGACGACGCTCCGCGGACCGTCTGCGCCGATCAGGTAGTCGCACTCGATCAACTCGGACTCGCCGGCCGCGTCCTGGACGCTGACCCTCGGCGAGCCACCCGCGAGGTCGACCGCCGTCGCACGCTCGGCCGAACCGTGTCGTGATCAACGGCTCTCGCGAGATGACGGCTCGCAGGGCCTCCTCGACGACCGGCTGGGTGACCTGCTGGGCCGCCTCGGCCGTCAGCGGCGAATCGATCAGCTCGAGGCCCAGCGTCCCCGTCGAGCCGAGTGATCTCGACGCCCGCGACCGTCGTACAGAAGCGGATCTCGTCCGACCACTCGACGGGCAACGCGGCTCGCCGGCGGATCTCGTCGGCCACCCCGATGCGTCGGAACAGCTCCATGCTGCGCGCCGATGTCGTCTTCGCCCGCGGCCGCGATGATCGACGACGGCGCGAGGCTCGACGACCACGCTCGGCACCCCGTGATGGGCGAGCTCGAGCGGCGGTGGTCAGGCCGACCGGACCGCCGCCGAGATCAACGACCGAACCGGCGAGGCATCCGATCCGCGACTCGGTCACCAGACCTCGGGCAGGAAGATGTCCTCGGGGATGACCTCGGGCAGGTACTCGCCGGCGCGGGTGCGCTCGTGGATCTCCTGGAACGACAGGCCTGCCTCGCGCGCGACGACGAGCTTCTCGGGATCGAAGAACGTGCCGATCGGGTTCTCGGCGAACTCCAGCGCGTTGGCGATCCACTCGGTCGAGTCGGCCCAGTCGCCGAACCCGTCGACCTGGATCTCGACGCCGTTGCCGTCGGGGTCCTGGTAGTAGACCGACATCGTGATGCCGTGGTCGAGCGTGCAGGAACGGCAGCGACGCCGTGGTCGCGCAGCCGGATGTAGTTGTTCAGCCACATGTCGAACGTGCGCGAACTCGAACGCCGTGTGGTGGATGCCGGTCTCGTGCCCCTTGTCGGTGGGGTGCTTGAGTCCCGGTGGCGACAGGAGTGCGATGCGGTGGTTCGCCTCGTCGTTGGTGAGCCAGGACGCCTCGTCGCTCTGGAAGACCGGACGCAGACCGCAGACCAGGCCGTACCAGGTCGACCATCTCGTTCATCCGCAGGGTGGTGAAGGTGGTGTGGTGCAGCTTGGGCGGGTTCACCGGCCAGTTGGTGGCCTTGTTCTCGGGCATTTCTCTCCTTTGAGGCTGCTTTGAGGTGATGGGTTCAGTGAGTGGGACTGCGGTCGAGGAGATCGAGGGCCGCGGAAACCTGGGCGTCGGCGCCGATCTCGTTCAGCTGGTAGAGCTCCTGCAGGGTGCCGGTCTGCCCGAAGTCGGTCACACCGAGGTTGACGCTGCGGAAATTCCGGACGGCGGCGAGGAACGCGAGGGTATGCGGGTGTCCGTCGAGAACCGTGACGATCGGGGTGGCGCGTGCCGCCGGGAGCACCTGGTCCAGCGCCGTCATGATCGTCACCATCGACGCGCTGGACGCCTGGTGTCCGCCGATCTTGAGTCCGTCGGGGTCCTTACGCGCAGGGGCGTTCGCGGCGTCGACGATAGCCGTCGCGAGCCACTGCACTTTGCGCTCGATCGCCTGCCAGATCTCGATCTGAGCGCGGGCCGGAGCGGTCCCCTGCGCGTGCGCCGGAGCGATGCCCTGCGCTGTCGCCGCCAACTCCGACCCCCACTGCCCCGTCGAGATATATCCTATAGAGTAGCGATTGACCGCGCGGCGGGGCAAGAGCTTCGGGGCCGCGATGACACGCTATGGCGCGAGCGAGCGCGAGGAGATCCGCATGGCGCTGGAGGGCCAGGTACGGTCGGTGGCGGCCGCGAACAGTTCGGCCGTCGACCTGGTGACCTCGGAGATCCGCCGGGCCGTGCTGACCGGCGCCTTGAGCGCCGGCGAGCAGTTCTCCATCCGCGACCTGGCGGCGCAGCTCGGGGTCAGCCACATCCCGATCCGGGAGGCACTGCGTCGACTCGAGGCGCAGGGCCTGATCGTCATGCGCCAGGCCCGCAGCGCCAGCGTGGCCCCGCTGAGCACGAGCGACCTCGCGGCGATCTATCGGCTGCGGTATGTGATCGAGCTTCCGCTGGCGGGGGCCTCGGCGGGGCGCCGAGATCCGGCCGAGATCTCTCAGCCTCGACGCCTTGCTCGAAGGGAGCCGCGATCAGGATCCCGAGATCGCTTGGCAGGCGCACTACGACTTCCACGAGGCCCTGGTCCATCCGGCGGCCAACGCCTGGGACGAGCGGATGCTGCACACGTTGTGGACAGCCGCCGAGCGCTATACGCATCTGGTCTTCGACCCCACCGAGATCAGCAACGCCGAGCGTCGGCGTCGCTACGACACGCATCGACTGCTGCGGGATGCGGCGCTGGTCGAGGATGCGTCGGCCATGGCCGAAGCGTTGCGCGAACACCTGTCGGCCAACGAGGACCGGATCCGCGACTACATCGGCGCCCTCGAGGCCCCGTAGGTATGGGCTCCGAGGCCCCGTAGGTATGGGCTCCGAGGCCCGTAGGTATGGGCTCCGAGGCCTCGTAGGCACGGGGCTCCTTGTGTTATCCGAGCGGTCAGTCCTACTATGCAGAATATATCGTAGCGAATAGCGGGGGCTGATGACTGCGTTGATTCTCGGGGCGACGGGCAACGTCGGACCTCACGTGGTGGCCGGTCTCACCGCGCTCGGCGAGCCGCCGCGGGTGCTGGTCCGTGATGCCGACCGGGCCCGGTCCCTGCTCGGCGAAGACGTCGACATCGTCGCCGGTGACATGGCTGACCCCGCAACTCTGCTGGCGGCGGTCGAGGGTGTCGACAGCGTGTTTCTGCTGTCCCCACACAGTTTCGGCATGGCCGACCTCCAGCTGGGCGTGATCCGGACGCTCCGACGCACGGGTGTCCGGATCGTCAAGTTGTCCGGCACCAGCTCGGCGATCACGCCCGACGGACCGTACGTCGCGCGTGAGCACTGGGAGATCGAGCGGGTGCTGGCCGAGAGCGGCCAGCCGTACGTCATCCTCAGGCCGAACTCGTTCATACAGGTGATCGTCGGCCAGCTGATGATCTCCGCACTCCGCGCCACCGGAACCGTGATGAACGCGATCGGCCCGGCCGGAATCAGCCTCATCGACGCTCGCGACGTCGGCACGGTCGCCGCACATGCGCTGACCCGGCACGCCTGGGACGGACAGACGCTGGTGCTGACCGGCCCCCGGGCGGTCGGGTACGCCGAGCTCGCGACCCTGGCCGCCGAGCGCACCGGTTTGCCCTCCAAGGTGGTCGAGGTCACGCGTGGACCAGGTGCGCGCCTCGTTCATCCAACGTGGCGTGCCCGACTGGGAGGCCGACCACTTCGCCGAGATGTACGCCCTGTTCAAGGCCGGTGATTCCGAGTTCGTGACCGACACGGTGCGCGATGTGACGGGCGCGAAGCCGCGTACCGTCGAGGCGTTCCTCGACGAGGCGCTGGCGCCGGGCACGAGCGAATGACCGGATTCCCCAACGCGGGGCGCGAGCGAACAATGAATTGTCTGCCCTGCGATCTCGAAGGCGCTGAGCCCGAGCGGATCGTCTTCCGGGACGACACCTGGTCGTGCGAGGTGGCCGACGGGTTCGACGTGCCGGGCTGGTTCATCCTGGCGGCTCCGACGCCACGCCGAGGGGTGGTCGGGACCCACCGTGACGGAACTCAGCGCCTTCGGCCCGCTGTCGCAGCAGGTGAGCGCGGCGATCCAGGACGTGACCGGCGCACCGACGGTCTATTTCATGAGTTTCGGCGAGAACTATCCGCACTTCCACTTCCTGCTCACCGCCCGCGACGCGGAGCTACCTGCCGAGCGGCGAGGTGCCGCGATCCTCGATCTGCGCGTCCGGACACCGCGACCTCGACGCCTCCCTGGCCGTCGCGGCCCGGGTCCGGTCCGCGCTGGCTGCCTGACCCCGGTTTCATCATCAACAGCAGCACCACTCGACCCGAAAGGACGACGATGTCCACTCCGTTCACCCACACCGCCACCGACGGCCGCGAATACACCGGCCGCACCAATCTCGGTGCCGGCCTCGACGCTCGACCGGGCGCACCGCTGGTGCATCGCCCTGCACGGCGGCACGTACACCTCGGCGTACTTCGACATCCCCGGGCACTCGCTGCTCGACAACGCGACCGACGCCTCGGCATCCCAGTCATCGCCCTCGACCGGCCCAACTACGGCGGATCCAGTCCGCTGGCCAGCGACGACTCGATCATCCTCGCCAACGCCGACGTCATCGGTCGCGCCATCGAGCGAGCTCTGGGCGCGAGCACCGCGGCCAGGCACGGCGGCATCGTGCTCGATCGCGTCACTCCATCGGCGGCGCGGTCGCCACCGCGATCGCCGCCACACCCCAGCCATGGCCGCTGCTCGGCCTCGCGACCTCCGGATGCCTGGTGCGGGTCCCTGCCGGAGTCCGCGGCCGCCTGGGCCGCGCTGCCCGATCATTCCGATGATCGATCTGCCGGTGCCGATGAAGGACCAGCTCATGTTCGGGCCCGAGTCGACCTACGACGAGTCCATGCCGGCGGCGAGCTACCCGTCGAACACCCTCGTTCCGAAGGCCGAGCTGCTCGACATCACCGGCGGCTGGATCGAGTCGCCGAGCCGAGGTCTGCGGCCGGATCACCGTTCCCGTCCATCACCGGCAGGGCGAGTTCGATCATCTCTGGGTCACCGACCAGGACGAGGTCGACGAGTTCCGCGCCGGATTCACCTCGGCGCGATCGGTCGACGCCGAGCTGCAGCCCGGCAGCGGTCACTGCATCGACTTCCACCTGCCCGGCGAAGCGTTCCAGCGCTCACAGCTGGAGTTCGCCACGGCAGCGCGCGGCCATCGCGCGCCGGCATGACCCGCACTCTGCGCGGTGTCCGGGTCTTCGCGACGGCGCCTTCGGGGAGCCCGAGGACGTCGCCGTCGACGGTGGGGTGATCGCGGACGTGCTGCCGGCCGGCGCTGCCGGCGATTCGCCGGCGGGCGGGTATCTGATTCCGGGGCTGATCGACTGCCACATCCATCTGTCCGGGCCGGAGACCCTGACGGCGCTGGCCACCCGCGGCGTGACGACCGGGCTCGACATGAGCTCGCCGGCGCCGCTGGTCGCGGCGCTGCGCGGAACGCCCGGGGTCACCGACATCCGCAGCCCGCTGATGGCGGCGACCTCGCCGGCCAGCGCCCACGCGGCGCGGATGACGGAGCATCCCCGCCGCGGCGGAGGCGCTCGTCGCCGGAGTCGGCGAGGTCGGACGGCTGGATCGCCCGGCACGTCGAGCAGGGCGCCGACTACATCAAGATCGTCATCGACCTGCCCGGCTTCGATCAGGCGACGGTGGATGCCCTGGTGGCCGCGGCACACGCCCACGGCCTGCGGGTGGTCGCGCACGCGTCCGCCCGGCTGCCGTGACGATGGCCGCAGCGCGCGGGAGTCGACATCCTCACCCACGCACCGCTCGACCGGCCCGATCGAGCCGGATCAGGCCGCCGAGCTCGCCGCTGCCGGCAGCAGTGATCGTCCCGACGCTGACGATGATGCACGGCATCGTGCAGACCGTCTGAACGCAGCAGGCATCTCCGGGCCGACGTACGGTCCGGCGCGGGAGTCGGTGGCCACCCTGCACGCGGCGGGCATGCCGATCCTCGCGGGCACGGACGCGAACGCCACTCCGGCCGCGCCGGCGTCACCGGTCTTCGGCGAGAGCCTGCACGACGAGCTCGCCCTGCTCGTCGACGCCGGCCTCACCCCCAGTCGAGGCGCTGGCTGCGGCGACCTCCGTCGCTGCCGCGCACTTCGGGCTGACCGACCGCGGACGGATCGCGCCCGGGCCTGCGCGCCGACCTCGTGCTGCTCGATGCCGACCCGACCGTCGACATCGCCGCCACCCGGACGATCCGCGGGCGTCTGGATCGCCGGCCAGCAGATCGCCGGTCAGCAGATCACCCCCCCGTCATGATCTTGGTCACCGCCGCGAACGGTAACCAGGGCAGGCATCTGGTCCCCAAGCTGGTTGCCGCCGGCCTGGAGCTGCGCGTCATCGTCCGGTCTTCGGGCTCAGCCGCCCGGCTGCGGGCGGCCGGCGTCGACGACGTGATCGTCGCCGATCTGGGCGAGCCCGACACGTGGCGATCCGCCGTCCGCGGTGTGCGGCAGATCTACCACGTCGGACCGACCCTGCATCCGCGGGAACGCGAGATGGGTTTCGGCCTGATCAACGCCGCCCGGGCCGAGGGCGTCGAACACTTCGTCTTCAGCTCGGTGCTGCACTCGATCGTCACCGATCTCATCCAGCACGAGATCAAGCGGGACGTCGAGGAGCATCTGCTCGCCTCCGACGTCGACTTCACCATCCTGCAACCCGCGAACTACATGCTGCCGCTCAAGCTCCGGCCGGCGTTCGAACGGGGCGTCTTCGAGCTGTCGTGGTCGCTGTCTCGGCGACAGTCCATGGTCGACCTCGACGACGTCACCGACGTTGCGGCGATGGTGCTCACCGACCCCGGGCGACACGCCGCCGCGACGTATGAGCTCGTCGCGCCCGGTCGCTTCACCGCCCACGAGCTGGGTGCCGTCATCGCTCGGGTGCTCGACCGCGACATCGAGGTGCGGGAGATCGACGCGGACACGTACGCAAGGGCCTGGCTCGGCGAACGCGATCCGAGTGAGGCGCCGCACCAGCTCGCGGTCCTGCGCTCGATCAGCTCCCGGTACAGCGCCCACGACTTCGTCGGCAACCCGGGCGTGCTGACGTGGCTGCTCGGCCGTGAGCCGACGTCGTACGAGGAATTCGTCCGCCGGGAGTGGTACGCGTACCGCCGGGCGCCGAGGTGAGAGCTCACCGGCAACACGGTGCTGGTCACCGGCGGCGGCTCGGGCATCGGACGGGCGCTGGCCGAGGCGCTGCACGCGACGAGGCAACACCGTGATCGTCGCGGGCCGCCGCGCCGAGGCGCTGGCCGAGGCAGCAGCGGCGAACCCGGGCATGGACACTCTGCTGCTCGACGTCTCCGACCCGGCCGCGATCGCCGCCGCTGCGCGTACGGTCCTGACCCGGCACCCGCAGCTGAACGTCTTGGTCAACAACGCTGCTCTGATGCCCGACGACGACCCCGCAGCCTCGGTCGACGACGAGACCCTGGTCCGGGTCGTCGCGACGAATCTGCTCGGCCCGATCCGGATGATCTCCGCGTTCATCGAACAACTCCGGGCGACCCCCGAGTCGGCGATCCTCAACGTCACCTCGATGCTCGGCTACGCGCCGCTCGCGTCGTCGTCGTTGTATTCGGCGACCAAGGCCGCCATGCACTCCTACACGCTGTCGCTGCGCTACCGCCTCGGCGGGACGGATCCGGAGGTGATCGAGATCGCGCCGCCCTTCACCCGCACGGGTCTGCAGCCGATCAACCTGACCGATCCGCGCGCGATGCCGCTCGACGAGTTCATCGCCGAGACGCTGGCGGCGCTGGAGGCCGGCGACGCCGAGGCCTACACCGACCGGGCCCGCCTGCGCCGCGACGCCCGGGCGCACCGACGACATCGGCATCACCGAACAGTTCAACGCGAGTCTCGGCTGGTCGCCGATCCTGACCGACCGCAGCGGGCTGCGATCCTGATCGGGTGACCACTACCCGGCTCGATCTCGACAAGATCCGCGCGGCCCGGTCGCTGATCCACCCGCAGTTCCTGGACACCCCACTGTTCCGCTGCGAGGCGTTGGAGGCCGAGCTCGGCTGCCGGCTGAGCGTGAAGCTGGAGACCGCCAATCCGGTCCGTAGCTTCAAGGCCCGCGGCACCGAGCTGTTCACCGAGCAGCTGGCAGCGAGCGACGAGCGCGCGGTCGTCTGCGCCAGTGCCGGCAACCTCGGGCAGGCGCTGGCCTGGTCGGGCCGGGCCCGCGGGATCGAGGTGACCGTGGTGGCGTCGCGATTCGCGACCAGGACGAAGCTGGAGCGGATCCGCGGGCTCGGCGCCCGGCTGGAGCTGGTCGACGGCGATCACGAAGTGGCTCGCGAACGAGCGGCCGAGATCGCCCGGGTCGACGGAATCAGGCTGCTCGAGGACAGCCTCGACGTGGAGACCTGCGAGGGCGCGGGCACGATCGGACTGGAGCTGGTGGAGGCGTCCGAGCGAGGCGTCGAGCCGTTCGATGTCGTCCTCGTGGCCTTGGGCGGGGGTGCGCTTGCCACCGGCCTCGGATACGTGATGAAGAGCCTGCTGCCCGGCACCGAGGTGATCTGCGTCCAGCCAGCCGGCGCACCGGCGATGACCCTCTCCTGGCGCAGTCACAGCGTGATCACCACCGACTCGACGAACACCATCGCCGACGGGGTCGCCGGACGCTACCCGATCCCGGCCGTGCTGGACGATCTGCTGCAGGTCGCCGACGACGCCGTACTGGTCGAGGAGAGCTCGATCGTCTCCGGGATGCGGCTGTTGCTGACCGGCGCCGGTCTGGTGGCCGAACCGTCGGCCGCGCTGGGCATTGCCGCACTGCTCGAGAACCGGGATCGCCTTGCCGGCCGACATGTGCTGACCGTCCTGTGCGGAAGCAACGTCGATCCGGAGGCGTACGGCCGCTGGGTGGGCTGACGCGCGGAGCCTCAGCCGGCGGCCGCCGCAGGTCGGACGGGTGCCGGTTGCCCGGGTGCCGGGGTCAATCGGGCCGGTGCCAGCTCCGGTCGCCGCCGAGCGGTCGCGAAGGCCGTCGCCAGCAGTCCGAGGAACATCCAGAGCACCAGGGCGACACAGGCGCTGAGCAGTCCGCCGCTGCTGCCGCCGAGGATCAGCTGGCCGGCGCCGTCGACGAACCGCGGCAGCGGCAGCGCGCCGTTCAGCAGCTGGATGAAGCCCGGCGCGGTCTCGACCGGAATGACGCCACCGAGCGCCGCTGCCTCGACCGCCATGAACGCCAGACTGACCATCCGGCCGATGCCGCCGAAGAGCGCCACCAGCGCCTGGTTCACGGCCGCGAAACAGAGCACCCCGAGTCCGCAGAACAGCGCGAGGCCGACCGGGGACGCGACCTTCGCGCCGCCCAGCAGGACGATCGCCACCAGGATGGCCGCCTGGGCCAGACCGACCAGTACCGCCGGCCCCCAGCCGAGCAGCAGCCGGCGGCCGACCGAGGCCTGCTCCCAGGCGCCGCCCGTCGGCACCGCGTCACGGGCCAGGAAGATCAACAACGTGCCCAGCCAGAGGGTCAGCCCGAGCGCGGCGGGCAGCAGCCCGGCGGCCAGGGTGGCCTGGTGGTCAGCGCTCGACGCGATCGTCACCGGGGTGGTGACCACGGCATCGAGTGCCTTGCGTTCGTCGTCGCTGTAGCTCGGCACCGACTTCGCGAACGTGTCCAAGCCGTTCGCCAGCTTGTCGGCCCCACTGGCCAGCTGGTGGGCACCGCTGGACAGCTGGTCGACACCGTGGTCGAGCTGATCGGCGCCGGCGGCGTTCTGGTCCGCCCCGTTGGCGACCGAGGCGGCGCCGCTGGCCGACTTCGCGGCTCCCGCGGCCAGCGAGTTCGCGGCGCTGTCCAGTGAGGCCGCGCCGCTGCTCAGCTTGCCGGCGGCCGAGGCCAGGTCGGAGGCACCCGAGGCGACCTTGTGGCCCCCCTTGGCCAGCCCGCTGCTGCCCGTGGAGATCGCCTTCGCGCGCTTCGATGCCGCGCTGACACCCTCGTCGATGACCCGCGTCGAGGCCTGCTGCGCAAGACTCCGGGCCGAAAGCGCGCGGAGCCGGACGCAGAACCCGGGCGACGTGCCGAGCCGGTCGCAGTCGCGGACCAGCGCCTCCGCCTCGCTCCGCATGGTCACCGCACGGTCGTGCGTCCGTCCAGTCACCGTGGTCAGTCGGGACAGGTTGGTCGCCTGGGTCCCGGCCTGGTCCGCGGCCCGACTCTCGCCGTCGGCGACCGTCGTCGCCGACGACGACAGCTTCTTGGCTCCCGACGCCAGCGAGGACGCGCCGCTCTCCAGCGTGCCGGTCGCGGACGCGAGCTGCCGGGCTCCGGTCGATACCTGGGCCGCGCCCGCGGCCGCCTGCGACGCGCCGCTGCTCAGACTGGCGGCGCCCGACTTCAACGACTGGCTGCCGCTGGCCAGGTCGTCGCTGCTGTCCGCCAGCTGGTGACTGGAGTCGGCCAGCTGGTGGGCGTTCTTGGCCGTGCTGACGAGGTTCTTGTTGATCGTGGTGAAGCTGGACAAGGTGTTGTCCACGAAGCCGTTGGTGGCCTGTGCCCCGAGGGTGTTCGCGGCCTGGTCGACGGCCAGCGAGGCGAGTGCGGTCACCGCGACACTGGTGGCGTCGTTGCCGACGAGCTTCAGCTGGGCCTGAACGGGCTTGTCCCCCGACGTGGACGTCAGCTGCGCGGAGAAGTCCTTCGGGATGGTCAGCACGGCATAGTACGTCCCGGTCAGCAACCCGTCGGCCGCGTCCTTGGCGTCCACGATCTGCCACGACAGCGGAGTTGCGTCGTCCGGATCGGGACGAGACAGCGACCCGGCCAGCTCGCGACCGGCGGCGACCTTTTTCGCGTCGTCTCCGGATCCGGTGGTGACCGGGTTGTCCTCGTTGACGATCGCCACCGGGATCACCGACCCGGCGTTCTGCCGGCCGTGGATGGTGATCAGCATGACCGCACCGACGATCGCGGTCAGCACGATCGCGACCACCGGGATGACCCAGGGCTTCGACGTACGTTCGACCTGGCCGTTCACGACTGGTTCGCCTCTCTCTCGACGAGCGCCGGCTCCCGCTCCGGCGGCGGCCGCCAATCGGCCTGTCCGCCGAGCTCGCCGCCGATCAGCACCATCCCCGCTCCGGAATGGTGCGCGAACTCCCGGCAGATGGCTTCCAGCCGGTCGAGGTCGCCGGCTCCGAGGCCCGCGTCGGCATCGACGATCACGATCAGCCGCGGCTCCTGTGCCGCGGCCACGCTCAGGTCCAGCAGCCGCCGGTGCAGCACGGTCAGCGAACCGAGCGGTCGCCGGTCGAAGTCCGCCGCGCTGGCCGAGGGAGCACCGGTCTCCTGGATCCAGCGCTGTGCCTGGCGTCAGCGCGAACCGCCTGGTCCTGCGGGTCCGCAGCAGACTCCTCGACTGGGCCAGCAGCACCGATCGCACGTGACGACGGAGCGCTACCAGGTCGTCGGCGTCGTCGGGCAGGTCCACCACCCGCACCTGATCGCGAGCGACGTCGCCCTCCTCCGGCATGACGTTGCCCAGTACCGCCAGCGTGCCGGTCAGCTGGTTGTGCCGGCCCGCCAGCGACCAGGCGAGCGCCGAGCGGAGCATCGGGTCGGGGTGCTCGATCCCGAACACGGCACCCTGCGCCATCGAGAGGTCGATGGTGACCGGGCCGTCCGAGGAGGGCAGCACCAGGCCATCGGCCCTGATGGCGACCTCGCCGTGGGTCTCGGTCCAGTCGGCCTCCTCGACGTGCCGGACCAGCGCCGATCCCTCGACGTCGATGGTGGGCAGCCCGCGGTCCCACGACTTGGGGAGCGCCCATGCCTTGTTGCCGAGCAGTGCGAGCACCGCCGGCACCAGGGTCATCCGGACCAGGAACGCGTCGACGAACACCCCGACCGCGAGGCCGAGGGCGATCGGCTTGATCGTCGAGTTTCCTTCGGGGACGAACGAGACGAATACCGCGATCATGATCAACGCAGCGGCGGTGACCACGCGGGCGCTGGTGATGAAGCCCGTGGTCACCGCATGCTTGGCATCGCCGTGATGGACGTAGTCCTCGCGGATGGCCGAGACCAGGAACACCTCGTAGTCCATCGCCAGCCCGAACAGCACTCCCATCACGATGATCGGCATGAAGCTGACCACCGGCTCGTCCCAGGTGATGCCCAGCGGGCCGTTGAACCAGCCCCAGATGAACACCGCGCTGACCGCGCCCAGGGCCGCCCCGATCGACAACAGGTAGCCCAGCGTTGCCTTGATCGGCACGGCGATCGAGCGGAAAACGATCATCAGCAGGATCAGCGCGAGGCCGACGACGACCAGTCCGAACGGCAGCAGCGCATCGGCCAGCCTGCTGGACACGTCGATGGCTACCGCGGTCTGCCCGGTCACCGTGACGTCGGCCACGCCGAGCTCCTTCTCGATCGCCGGTTCCTGATCTCGGATCCGTTGCACGAGATCGGCGGTCCGCGGATCGCTCTGTGCCCATTCGGGAATGGCTTGCACCAGGCCGAGATCGCCGGTCGGGTTCGGCGTCTGCTTGGTCACCACGACGACCCCCGGGATCTTCCCGATCTGCTCTCCCATCTTGTTCACCGTGCCGACCGGATCGGTGCTGGTGATCACGTCGGCGGTCACCAGCAACGGTGCGTTGTAGCCGGGCCCGAACTCCTTGGCGATCAGGTCGAACGTCGTCCGTTGCGGCGAGCCCTCCTCGGCGCTGCCGTTGTCGGTCAGCGACAACTGCAGATCCGTGGCCGGATAGGCCAGCACGCCGATCACCACGATCACCGCCAGCACGGTGATGGCCGGCACCTTGGTGATCAGCCCGACCCAGTGTGCACCCATCGTCTTGCGGGGGTCGGCCCCGGTGTGCGCGGCCTTCTCCGCCCGCGATCCGGGCTTCGGCCGGAGCTTTTCGCCGAACAGCGCCAGCGCCGCCGGCAGCAGGGTGAGCGCGACGAGGACCGCGACCGCGACGCCCGCGGCCGCGGCGATCCCCATCACCGTGAGGAACGGGATGTTCGCCACCGCCAGTCCGCAGAGCGCGATGATCACGGTCGTGCCGGCGAAGACGACCGCCGACCCGGCTGTGGCCAACGACTGCCCGACCGCCTCGACAACGGGCAACCCCTGGGACATCAACCGCCGATACCTGGTGACGATGAACAGCCCGTAGTCGATGCCGACCGCCAGTCCGATCATCTCGGCGAGCGTCGGCGTGGTGGAGGACACGGTGGCCACCGAGGCGACGACCAGGATGCCGGCCAGGGTGATGCCGACACCCAGCCCGGCGGTCAGCAGCGGCAGCCCGGCGGCCAGTAGCGAGGCGAAGGTCACCGCCAGCACGATGAAGGCGACCGCCACCCCGATCAGCTCGGTGGCACTGATCCCGGTGCCGGTGCTGGTGTACATCGACCCGCCCAGGTGCACGACGAACTTCGATCCCGGTGGCGGGGCGGCCGCCTTCTCGACCGCAGGAACGGTGTCGTCGGGGAGATCGGCGAGCGATACGTCGAACTGGATCTGGGCAAGTGCGTCGCCCTTGTCGGTGGAGATCGTGCCGATCGCGCCGGAGGCGAACGGATCGCTCACGCTGCTCACGTGCTTGACCTTCTCGATCGCCTTGATCCGGTCCTCGATCGCCGCCTTCTGGTCGGCGACCGGACCGGAGTCTGCGGTGAAGACGACCTGACCGGTGGTCCCGGAGGCCTGCGGGAACCGCTCCGACAAGGTGTCGATGCCCTGCTGGGACTCGGTCCCGGGAATGGTGAAGTCATCGATCAGCTTGCCGCCGATGGTGGCCGACAGCCCGAAGATGATGACGGCGACGAACAGCCAGACGACCAGGACACGGAGCCTGCGTCGGGCGACCAGGTGGCCCAGGCGGTAGAGAAACGTCGACATAGCTCACTCCCGGTCGGCCCCGGACGGCCCGGGGCAAGGACGCCCATCACTCAATCGGCCGCGGCTGACGGCTGACCCGCCGGGTCCCTGACGGTTTGCTGAGCGTCGACGTACCCGCTTGCCAAGCCCGGCCGGGGTGAAAAACTGACCTGCGTGACCCCCGACCACATCCTGGTGGTCGACGACGACGACGGCATCCGGGAGATGCTCCAGTCGACGCTGACCTTCGCCGGCTTCCGTGTCAGTGCCGCGCCGTCCGCGGAGGTCGCCCTCGGCCTGATCGACGAGGACTATCCCGACGCTCTGGTGCTGGACGTGATGATGCCCGGGCTGGACGGCTTCGAGCTGGTCCGGCTGCTCAGGCACCGGGGCGACGACCTGCCGGTGCTGTTCCTCACCGCGCGGGATGCCGTCGAGGACCGGGTACGCGGGTTGCGGCTCGGCGCGGACGACTACCTGACCAAGCCGTTCAGTGTGGTCGAGGTGACCGCCCGGCTCGAGGCACTGCTCCGCCGGGCCCGCGGCGGCCGGCCGGGCGCCACGGACCCGGCCGAGGGCCTCCTCCGCTGCGCCGATCTCGAGCTGGACGAAGGGCGCCACCTGGTGCGCCGGGCCGGCTCGGTGGTCGAGCTCTCGCCGACCGAGTTCCGGCTGCTGACCCTGCTGCTGGTCCACCAGGGGAGGGTGTTGTCCAAGTCGCAGATCCTGGAACAGCTGTGGCAGTACGACTTCGGGGGCGACAGCAACGTCGTCGAACGGTTCGTCTCCAATCTCCGCCACAAGCTCGACGTACTCGGGCCCCCGCTGATCCAGACCGTGCGCGGATTCGGCTACACGATCCGCGAGCCCGAGGAGAGCTCGTGAGGATGCCGGCCTGGACCATCCGCACCCGGCTGATCGTCACCCTCGCGATGGTCGCGGCGGTCGTGATCATCACCTCCGGCGTGGTCACCGTCCTCACGGTCCAGCATCATCTGGACGACCAGATCAGCGACCGGCTGGTCGGCAACTCGCAACGGATCAAGGCAACTCTGCTCGGGATGTCGGCCATCGACGTGACCGCCCAGACCGTCGACCAGATGGCGACCGCTGAGTCCACCGCGGTGATCATGGTGCAGGACGGGCAGCCGGTGCTGACCGCGAACAGCGATCCGGCGACGACCCGGGCCGTGCTCGGCCTCGACCTCGCCGACGGCAAGCCGCGGCCGGTCCCCGGGCATCCCGGCATGATGGCGGTCGAGATCGACACCGCGGACAGCCATCTGGTGATCGACAACGGCGGCCGGAAGATCCGGCCTGACGGACTGATCATCGCGGTGGACACCACCCAACAGGTCGCCGCCTTCCAGGGGCTGGTCTTCGCCAGTACCGCGACGAGTCTCGGGGCGATCGCGATCCTCGTCCTGCTCACCATCGTCATCGTGAGCCGCGGGATCCGGCCGCTGCGGACCATGTCGGCGCAGGCCCAGGCGTTCGCGGACGGGGAACGCTCGACGCGGCTGAGCGTGCCGGTCGACGATCCGGACATCTCCCGGCTCGCGACGACCGTCAACGAGGCCTTCGACGCCCAGCAGGAGGCCGACGACCGGCTGCGGGCGTTCGTGGCGGACGCGTCGCACGAACTCCGTACGCCGCTGACCACCGCGTCGGGCTGGATCGAGCTGTATCTCCAGGGCGGACTCACCGACCTGGCCCGCCGCGACCAGGCCATGCAGCGGGCCCAGGCCGAGCTCGGCCGGATGCGGACGCTGATCGACGAGCTGGCCATGCTGGCCCGGCTCGACGCGACCCGGCCGCTCGAACTCGAGCCGATGGATCTGAGCGCGCTGGCCGCCGAAGTGGTCGACGATGCGCGGGTGGCCAACCCGGGCCGGACGGTCACCCTGTTCGCGAGCGGCGCGGCCCCGCTGCTGGGCGACCGACGCAAGCTCCAGCAGGTGCTGGTCAACCTGGTCGGCAACGCCGTCCAGCACACTCCGGCAGGCACCCCGGTCGAGGTCACCGTCGCCCCTGCCAGCGCGCCGGCCCGTACTCAATCGGGCTGGGCACAAGCGGGCTGGGCACCATCGGGCTGGGACAGATCGGGCTGGGACAGATCGGGCTGGGGACACGCGTACACCCTGCTCGTCACCGATCACGGACCCGGCATTCCGGCTGCCGATCAGGCCCACGTCTTCGAGAGATTCTGGCGCGGCGACACGAGCCGGGACCGGCACACCGGTGGGTCCGGTCTGGGGTTGTCGATCGTCGCGTCGATCGTCACCGCGCACGGGGGGACGTACGGCCTGAGCAGCCGGGTCGGCGAGGGCACCACCGTCCGCGTGACGCTGCCGGGCCTCGATCCCGGCCGCGAGGCGCCAACCGCGGACCCGGTCGCGCTCTCCAGCTCACCGGTGTGAACGAGTTTCCGGGTGCGCGGTCACCTAGGCTATAGTTTCGCGGGCACCAAGGTAGTCCGAGGTTCTCCTCTGGGCCCCGTAGCGCAGTTGGTTAGCGCGCCGCCCTGTCACGGCGGAGGTCGCGGGTTCGAGTCCCGTCGGGGTCGCCGCTCGCACGCCGAGCAAGGCCAGGTAGCTCAGCTGGTAGCAGCGTTCGCCTGAAAAGTGAAAGGTCGCCGGTTCGACCCCGGCCCTGGCCACCTACAGTTGTCGATGTGGACGACCAATCTGAGGACATCGTCGCTCGCTTCCAGGCGGGCGACGAGCGCGCCCTCGAGGCGATCTATCGACGCTGGTCAGCGCTGGTCTACTCGGTCGCGGTCCGCTCGCTCGGCCAGGTCGCCGACGCCGAGGACGTCACCCAGAAGGTGTTCGTGGCCGCCTGGACCGGTCGCGCCGGCTATCGTCCGGAGCGCGCGTCGCTGCCCACCTGGTTGCTCGGCATCACCCGCAACAAGATCGTTGACGCACACCAGGCCCGGGCCCGGCAGTCGAGGGTGACCGCCCTGGTGGCCAGCCAGATCGCGGTCCGCGTCGACGACAACGTCGATGTGGCCCGCCGGCTGCTGATCGACGACGAGATCTCCCGGCTGGATGCCGTGCCGCAGCAGGTCCTGCGGCTGGCCTTCTACGAGGATCTGACCCATACCCAGATCGCCCAGCGGCTACAGCTTCCGCCGGGTACCGTGAAGAGTCACATCCGGCGCAGTCTGATCAAGCTGAGAGGCCGGTTGGGGGGGTTGATCGATGCATACGAATCCTGAGGTGCTCGCGCTCCTCGCCCTCGGCGAACCTGCCGCCGCTCCGGACGACCGTCGACATCTCGACGGCTGCCGGCAGTGTCGCGACGAGCTGGAGAGCCTGACCCGGCTGATCAGCAGTAGCCCCGGGCCGGTCGACGGCCGCGCGCCGGACGGGCCGAGCGAGGCCGTCTGGGCCGGCATCCAGGCCGAGCTGGGGTTCATCCCGGTGACCCGGACCTGGCCGTCGATGCCGGAGCAGACCAGCCCGACCGGATCGATCCAGCCGCCCGCTGACGCGGCCGCACCTTCGGCCGAGCAGACCGCGTCGGCCGGATCGGACGACGCGTCGCTCGCGGAGAGCAACGCGGCCCGCCGACGCCGGATCCTGCTCGCACTGCTGCTGATCGCACTCGGGCTGCTCGCCCTCGGGCTGGGCTTCGGGTTCGCCGCTCAGCAGTGAGCCTCGGCTCCACGTTCGTCAAACGATATCCGGGTGCCCCCGCCGGCTTCTTCGCGGTCGAGGCGGCGGGGTTGGCCTGGCTGGCCGCAGCCGGGCCGAACGCGGCTCGAGTCGTCGGCCTGCACTCGGTCGGCGCCGAGGAGATCGTGATGGACCGGCTGACCGCCGTCCGCGCCACTCCGGTCGCGGCCGAGGCGTTCGGCCGGGCGCTCGCTGTCACCCACCAGGCCGGGGCGGCGGCGTTCGGGCAGCCGCCGACCGGCTGGACCGCCGACGGCTTCATCGGCAAGGAACCGCTGACGCTGCGACCCCAACCGCACTGGGGGACGTTCTACGCCGAGCAGCGGCTGATGCCGTACGCGGTGCGGGCGCGCGAGCTCGGCACGCTGAGTCCGACCGGCCTGCGGACCGTGCAGCGGCTCTCCGACCGGCTCCGGGCCGGCGACTTCGACGACGGCCGGCCGCCGGCCCGGATCCACGGCGATCTCTGGTCGGGCAACGTGATCTTCACGCCGGACGGCGTGGTGCTGATCGACCCGGCCGCACACGGCGGCCACGGGCTGGCCGATCTCGGCATGCTCGCGTTGTTCGGCGCCCAACAGCTCGACGTGATCATCCGCGCGTACGCCGAGGCGGCCGGGCTGCAGCCGGACTGGACCGACCTACTGGGGCTGCATCAGCTGCAGCCCCTGCTGGTCCACGCGGTGAGCCACGGCGGCGCCTACGGCATCCGGGCGGAGCAGATCGCCCGTCACTACACGTGACCGACGATGGCCCGAGCGACGGACAGAAGCTGAGCGGCTGAGCTACTGCTCCCGGATCGCGCGCAGTTTCGGCGGCTCCATCACGTCGCCGACGATCACCCCGGAGCGGCCGAGGCCGACATACCGGGTGCCCAGGTTCACCAGGGTCTGGATCCGGTTCCGGTTACCGAGCAGATACATGATGTGCAGCGCGATCCAGCCGAACCAGGCGACCAGGCCCTTGATCTTCAGGCCTTGGGGCAGCTGGAGCACCGCGTCGGCCCGGCCGATCGTGGCCATCGATCCCTTGTCCTTGTAGGAGAACGGCTCGGTCGGCAGCCCGCGGGTCAGCCGGACGATCTGTTTCGCCGCGTGCTTGCCGCCCTGCAGCGCCGGCTGGGCCACCTGCGGCAGCGGGTTGTCCACGATCAGGCTGGCATCGCCGACGCAGAAGACGCGTTCGTCGTTGGTGGTCCGCAGGTCCGAGTTGACCTCGACCCGGCGACCACGACCGATGGGCAGACCCCACCCGGCCAGCCGCTCGTAGCCGGCCACCCCGGCAGCCCAGATGACCAGGTCCACCGGCATCGACGTGCCGTCGGCGAAGATCACCTGATCGGGGTCGACCTGCGAGATCGCCGTATTCAGCCGGACGTCGACGCCACGCTTGACCAGCTCTCGGAGCGCGTACGTCCGCAGCGAGGGTGCGAACGGGGCCAGTAGGTGCGGGCCCATCTCCACCATCACCACGTGCACCCGGGCCGGATTCAGCTCGGGGTAGACCATCGGAATGGCGTGGTTGCGCAGCTCGGCGAGCTGGCCGGACATCTCGACGCCGGTGGCGCCGCCCCCAACCACCACCACCGTGAAGCTACCGGTCAGCAGGTCGGAGGCACTCGCGATCGTCTCGATGGCGCCGAAGATCGTGTCCCGGACCTTCAGCGCGTCGGGCCGGGTGTACATCGACATGGTGTTCTCGGCCGCGCCGGGGATGCCGAAGTGGTTGGTGGTGATGCCGGTCCCGATGATCAGGTAGTCGTAACCGATCTTGACGCCGTCGCTGCACTCGACCTCACGCGCGTCGTGGTCGACCCCGACCACGGTCGTACAGCGGAATCTGATCTTCAGCCGGGCCGCGAAATAGCGCAGCGAGTAGGTCACGTCGCCCGCGTTCAGGCCGCCGGTCGCCACTTGGTAGAGCAGCGGCTGGAACGTGTTGTACGGGTGTCGGTCCAGCAACGTCACCCGAAAGCCTTCCTTGGCCAGTTCCGAGCATGCCGACAATCCTGCGAAGCCGGCGCCGACCACGACCACATGGGGCATTTCAGTCACGAGCCTCATCTAACCAGGGGGGTCGGTCTCCCGTGAACCCCGGGACCGGCCAGGACGTACGCTCGCAGCCACCGCTCGAGCTCGAACAGCGCGACTTCGCGCACCGCGGGCGGGGACAGGAACAGATCGTGGAGGCCCGACTCGATCCGGACGAGCGTGACGAGCCGGCCCAACCGGGCTCCGCGGGAGATGATCTGGTCCACATCGAGCACGGTGTCGGCCGCCCGCATGTTCTCGTTCCACCTGCGTGCGAACTCCGTTGCACCTGAGGCCATCACCAGCACCGGCATCGGCAGTTTCAGCCCCGCGGCCACCCGCTGGTGGCCCTGTCGGACCGCCCGCAGCCAGCCGGCCCGGATCGGCGGGCTCGGGCTGGTCTTCAGATCACGGTCGAAATCCCACTCGCCTTCGGCGTCGCTGCGCAGGCTGCGGGCGTAGAAGCCGAGGTCGGGCAGCGGGATGATCGAGGTCGGCGCCTGCCGGCCCAACGCGTCGACCACCGGCGTCCCGATGGCCCGCACCATCGCCGAGCCCTGCAGGTCCAACCACGGCGAGTCCAGCGCGACGGCCATCACCTGGCCGGGATGGACCGACGCCCAGAGCGCGGCAACGAGACCACCGGTCGAATGGCCCAGCAGCACCAGACCGTCGTGGTCGGCGGCGATCACCGCAACGGCCTGGTCGATCTCCTCGGCGTAGTCGTCGAGGTTGGTGACGAAGCCTCGGAGATGCCCGTTGCGCAGGCTCCGGCCGTAGCGCCGCAGATCCAGCGCGAAGAAATCGAAGCCGATGCCGGCCATCCGGTCGGCGAGATGGGTCTGGAAGAAGTAGTCGTTCCAGCCGTGGAGATACAACACCGCCGGTGGCCGGCCGTCGAAGCGGGAGCTGGCCGCCGAACCCGAACTGGTCGGCACCCGACGGATCAGGGTGCCGACCAGTTCGACGTCGTCCGGCTCGCCGGCCGCCCGGGCCGCAGTCGGCAGCGGGAGGTCCAGCGACTCATAACCCGGCAGGAAGTCGGGTTCCCAATTCATCTATTGAGGCTCATCTGATCGCGTCCATCTGGTCAGGGTCACGTGGTCAGGGTCACTTGATCAGGCGCCAGTTCACCGGGTAGCGATACAGGTCGCCCTTGTTGGCCGCGATCGCCGCCATGATGCAGAGCACCAGGGCCCCGATGAACGCCACCGGCAAGATGACCAGCCCGATGATGAACGCGGTGGTGATCGCGCCGATGAGGTAGACGATCGAGTAGAGGATCGAGAAGTTGAGTGCCTCGGCTCCCTGATCCTTCAAGTACGCGCTGCGGTCCTTGAAGACGAGGTACACGATCAGCGGCCCGATGAAGGTGAAGAACGGGATGCTGATATGGCTCAGCGTTGCCCACAGCCGCTCGTCGCTGGGCGACATCGGCTGCTGGCCGGGGGGCGGCTGGGCGCTATAGGGCTGCGCACCGTATTGCGGCGCAGGGTAGCCGGGCTGCGGCTGATTGGCCGGCGGCGGAGCATATTGTCCGGGCTGCTGCTGGTAGCCCTGCTGCTGGTAGCCGCCCTGGTCGTAGCCGGTCTGGGGCGGCGGTGCGTACTGGCCGGGCTGCTGATAACCGGACTGGCCGGTCGGTGCGGCGGCCTCACTGGACTGGGCCTCACGGACGTGACTGGGCGGCGGCTGGGAGCCGGATCCACCGTCGGCCCCCTGAGCGGAGGAGGCGGCCGCGGACTCGTCCGCGGCGGCCTCGTCCGGCCGATCTGGAGATAAAGAGGTCATGACAAAAGGCTAGACCCCGAAGTGGTGCCTAGGTGAGCTTATTTGCCCGAATCCGGGGTTATGTCCGGGTCAGCCGGACCGGCGGAGGGTTTCGTAGTCCTCGTCCTCGTCCGCGTCCTCAGCACCGTCGTACTCGTCGGGGTCGGCCTCTTCGTCGTCCTCGACGAGGTCCGCGTAGGCCGCCGGCACGTGGTCGTCCTCGTCCCCGCGCAGCTCACGCTGCAGCGACGAGAAATCTGTGTGCGTCGAACGGTACTTGAGTTCGCGAGCGACCTTGGTCTGCTTCGCTTTTGCACGGCCGCGCCCCATGGTGGGTCGACCCCCTCGCACTTGTCTGCCGGCGTTGCCGACTCCATTGGTCAATGTCGTGAGACACAGGCTACCCAATGGTGCTGGCCGCGCAAATCAGCGACCGGTCAACGCGCATCGTGTTGTCCGAACAAGGTCACCCGCTCGCGGGTGCCCGATCCCGCCGGCGCGGCACTGCCGCAGACCCAGACGGACAGGCCGCGGCGATGCAGCAGCGCGATGGCATCGTCGACGGCGCCGGCCGGCAGCATGACGACCATCCCGACGCCCATGTTGAGGGTGGCCTCGAGGTCGGGCTGGGACACCCCGCCGACCTGCTGAACCAGTCCGAAGATCGGCGCCGGCTGCCAGCTGCCGCGATCGATCCGGACCTCGACGCCGCCCGGGATGACCCGGGCGAGATTGTTGGCCAGTCCACCACCGGTGATGTGGCTGACCGCGTGCACCTCGACGGCCTCGATCAGGGCGAGGATGTCGCGGCTGTAGATCCGGGTGGGCACCAGCAACTCTTCGCCGAGCGTACGGCCCAATTCGGCAACCTGCCGATCGAGGGCCCAGCCGGCCGAGGCGAAGAACACGTGCCTGACCAGGGAGTATCCATTCGAGTGCAGTCCCGACGACCCGATCGCCAGGGCCACGTCGCCGGGCACCACGCGGTCCGCGCCGAGGATCTTGTCGCGCTCGACGACCCCGGTGGCCGCGCCGGCGACGTCGTACTCGTCCGGACCGAGCAGGCCCGGATGCTCGGCGGTCTCCCCGCCGACGAGCGCGCAGCCGGCCTGGACGCACGCCGCCGCGATGCCCTGGACGATGGCCGCGATCCGCTCGGGCACGACCCGGCCGCAGGCGATGTAGTCGGTCATGAACAGCGGTTCCGCGCCGCACACCACGAGATCGTCGACGACCATCCCGACGAGGTCGAAGCCGATCGTGTCGTGGATGTCCATCCGCTGCGCGATCGCCACCTTCGTGCCGACGCCGTCGGTGGAGGTCGCGAGCACCGGGCGGTCCAGTCGGGCCAGAGCGGAGGCGTCGAACAGGCCGGCGAATCCGCCCAAGCCGCCGATCACCTCGGGCCGACGCGTCTTGCCGACCCATTCCTTCATCAGCTCGACGGCACGGTCCCCGGCCTCGATGTCGACGCCGGCGGCCGCGTACGCGGATCCCTCAGTATTCACGAGCGGGTCAGTATTCACGGGCGGGTCAGTATTCACGGGCGGGTGAGGGCGTCGGCGGCGCCGACCCCGGCGATCGCGGTCATCAGACCATCGGAATCGGTGCGGACCGGACGCTCGTCGGGATGCCGCTCCTCCAGCACGTGCTTCCCGCGCCCGTCGGCAACCGGCAACGGGACCGGGTAGACACCGTCGAAACAGGCCCGGCACAGGTCGTCGGCCGGTAGCCGGGTGGCCTCGATCAGCCCGTCCAGCGAGACGTAGCCGAGCGAGTCGGCGCCGAGCGAGCGGCAGATCTCCTCGGTCGACAGCCCGGTCGCGATCAGCTCGGCCCGGGTGGCGAAGTCGATGCCGTAGAAGCACGGCCACTTCACCGGCGGCGAGGAGATCCGGACGTGCACCTCTTTCGCGCCCGCCTCGCGGAGCATCCGGACCAGGGCCCGCTGGGTGTTGCCGCGGACGATCGAGTCGTCGACGACAACCAGTCGCTGGCCGGCGATCACGTCCCGCAGCGGATTCAGCTTCAGCCGGATACCGAGCTGCCGGATGGTTTGGCTGGGCTGGATGAAGGTCCGCCCGACATAGGAGTTCTTGACCAGGCCGACGCCGTACCGGATCCCCGACTGCTCGGCGTAGCCGATCGCGGCCGGGGTGCCCGACTCGGGCACCGGGATCACCAGATCGGCGTCCACCGGGTGCTCGCGGGCCAGCGTCCGGCCGACCTGGACCCGGACCGTGTGCACCCGGCGGTCGGAGATCGTGGTGTCGGGCCGAGCCAGGTAGACGTATTCGAAGATGCAGCCCTTGGGCGCCGGCTCGGCGAACTGCTGGCTGCGCAGCCCGCTGGCGTCGATGGCGATCAGCTCGCCGGGCTTGATCTCCCGGATGAACGAGGCCCCGACGATGTCCAGCGCGGCGGTCTCGCTGGCGACCACCCAGCCGCGCTCCAGTCGGCCCAGCACCAGCGGCCGGATGCCCTGCGGGTCACGGGCGGCGTACACCGTCTCCTCGTCCATGAAGACCAGGCTGAAGGCGCCGAGCAGACGGGGCAGCACCTCCATCGCGGCCTCTTCAGTGGTCATCCCTGGGAAGGTGGCGAGCAGCGCGGTGATCAGCGCCGTGTCGGTGGTCGGCTCGTTGGCCAGGGCGCCGGGGACCAGCGACCGGCTCTCGGTGTCCCGCTCCGCCAGCCAGGCCTTGAGCTCGAGCGCGTTGGTCAGGTTGCCGTTGTGACCGAGCGCGATGCCCCCGGTGGCTGTCGGCCGGAACGTGGGTTGCGCGTTCATCCAGACGCTCGCACCGGTGGTGGAGTAGCGGCAGTGGCCGACCGCCAGATAGCCCTTGAGCGAGTTGAGGTCCGGCTCCTCGAAGACCTGGCTGACCAGGCCCATCTCTTTCATCACGAGGGTCCGGTTGCCGTCGCTGACCGCGATCCCGGCGGACTCCTGGCCGCGGTGCTGAAGGGCGTACAGGCCGAAGTAGGTGAGCTTGGCAACTTCCTCGCCGGGCGCCCAGACCCCGAACACCCCGCACGCGTCCTGGGGTCCGCGGTCTTGTGGGTCCAGATCGTGGGTCAGCAGACCATCACCGCGGCGCACGGGCCCATGCTATCCCCGAGCATGGACCCGGGCGCGCTTTCAGTGAGCCGCCTCACATCTTCGGCAGCAGCACCTGGTCGATGATGTACACGGTGGCGTTCGCGGTCTGCACGTTGCCGCAGACCACCTTGGCCTTGCCGATCGAGAAGTTCTCACCGGATCCGGTGACGGTGATCGACTGGCCGTTCAACGTCTTGTGCGTGCCCGCCAGCTGATCCGGCGCCAGCCGGCCGGCGACGACGTGCAGGGTGAGCACGGAAGTGAGCAGCTTCTTGTCGCCGAGCGCCTTCTTCAGCGTCGCCTGGTCCATGTTCTTGAAGGCGTCGTTGGTCGGTGCGAACACGGTGATGTTGTCGGTGGTGTTCAGCGTGTCGCCGAGACCGGCCTTGCCCACCGCGGTGACCAGCGTGGAGAGCACCGGGTTGTTGCTGGCCGCGGTCGCTACCGGATCGCTGGCCATCCCGTCGAAGGAGCCCTTGCCGGTGGTCGGGACCGCGGAGCAGGCCGACCCGAACGGCTTGTCCATCGACGAGGTGGACATGCTCGGATCCGTCGTGCTGGGCGCCATCGACGGTGCCGAGCTCGACGGGGCGGAGCCGGAGGTCGTGGTGCTCGATCCGCCGCAGGCGGCGAACGAGATGGGCATGATCAACACTGCCGCCAAGGCGGCGACGCGCTGCGAACGAGTGATCTTGATGGACATCGAGTTTCTCCTGATTGGTTGTTCAGAGCCGACCCCCCCGGTCGGCGTACACATGATGATCAAGCGCTTGATCATCAACCCTGGTTCGGAATCAGCGCCTCGGCAGATTGGTCTGCAACGATGATCAACTGAGATCGGCCGTGATCAACTCTCGACCGTGAACACGATCTGGTGCCAGCCGCGGGCCCCGTCGGGAAAGACCTTGGTGCGCTTTTCGGGCTGGGTTGCGCCGGTTCGATCTGTCGCCCGGACCTCGGCCGTGTGCTGTCCCGGCGAGCCGTCGTAGACGTACGTCCACTGCCGCCAGACGTCGATCCCGGCGTCGTCGGCGAGCTTCGCGGGTCGCCACTCGCCCCCGTCGATCCTGATCTCGACCCGCTCGATCCCGCGGTGCTGCGCCCAGGCGACACCGGCCAGCACCGGCTTGTCCTTCGGCAGCGTGGCCAGGGACTTCGGTACGTCGATGCGACTCTGCGTCAGGATCGGAGCGTCGGTCGCCCACTCTCGCTCGGTCCAGTACGCGGTGCGCTGGTCGTAGGTGGTGAACTCGATCCGTTCCAGCCACTTGGTGGCCGACACGAACCCGAACAGTCCGGGAACCAGCATCCGGGCCGGGAACCCGTTCTTGTCCGGCAGCACCTGGCCGTCCATACCGACCACGATCATCGCGTCCCGGCCGTCGCTGACCGCCTGGTAAGGCGTACTACAGGTGTAGCCCGAGTCCGAGGAATAGCTGAACACCTGGTCCACGCCCGGCCGGACGCCGACCCGGTCGATGATCTCCCGGAACGGCACGCCGAGCCAGCGAGTATTGCCGACGTAGTGGCCGCCGACCTCGTTCGAGACACAGGTCAGGGTGATCGTGCGTTCGATCATGGGCATCGCCGAGCAGATCTGCGTAGCTGAGCCGTAGCGGGCGGTCGACCATGCCGTCGATGCTCAGCGACCAGGTCTCGACCGGTATGCGTGGCGTGACCAGGCTGATGTCGACCCGGTAGAAGTCCGCGATCGAGGTCAGGAAAGGCGTATCGCCACTCACCTGCGCCCCAGCCGGGATGGGTGCCGCGACCGAGGTCGGCCGGGGTAGCGCGATCCGGCTCGAGCCGGCGCCGCCGGCCCGGCCCCGGGTCACTTCGACGCCGCCGGCACCGGCGACCAGCGCGACCGCACCGGTGGCTCCGACGCCGATCAGGAATCCACGACGGGCCCTGCGCTGCTGGGCCTCCGCCATCTCCGCACCGGGGTCGGGACTACGCCGCCCCAGCCGGATCAGGACCTCCAGGGCTGCCATGCCGACCAGACCGGCCACCAGCGACGGGATGACCTCGGTCCAGGTGCCTCCGGGGCGAAGCAGCACCGCGACGACACCGACCAGACCGAGCGCTCCGATCGCAGCGAGGGCCAGCCGGCGGCGCCGCCACGCCAGCAGGCCGATCAGCGCCGCCAGGACGAGCAGGACGACACCGATGCCGGACAGCAGAATCGGCTTGTCGTAGGTCCCGAAGTGCCTGACCACGAACTCCTTGACCGGCGTCGGGGCGGCGTCGACCAGCGTCGAGCCCACCGCGATCAGGGGCGACGCGGACGGCTCGATCAGTGCGGCGACCAGGTGGGCAACACCGATCGCGGCACCCGCGGCGACGATGCCCGCGAGGATGCGTAACGCCGGCCGGGGCTGATCGATCGGACGCGTCGCCGCTGATCGCGGTGGGCGGTCGACGACCGAGGGTGTTGCTACCATGCAGGCGGTTCGTCACCGCCTGCCTTATCGGTTGGGCTTTCGGTTACTTCTTCTCGCGCCAGACCCGCTCGAACGGCAGCCGCCAGGCGTGCGGCGCGATCAGCTGATGGATGGCGTTCGGTCCCCACGAGTGCGCCGGGTACAACTTCACCGGCGGCGGGTCGGCCAGCAGCGGGGCCGAGCGCTCCCAGAGGCTCTCGATGCCTTCGGCGGTGGTGAACAGCGTGTGGTCGTCGCGCATCGCGTCCATGATCAGCCGCTCGTACGCCTCCAGCACGTCGGAGGCCTGGTCGGTCTCCTGGGTGGAGAACTGCATGGAGAGCTTGTCGAGCTTCATGCCCGGCCCCGGGCGCTTGCCGTAGAAGGACAGCGACACCTTCGACTCGTCGGCCAGGTCGAAGGTCAGGTGGTCCGGGCCCTGCTGACCGACACCCGAGCCGTCGGGGAACATGCTCTTCGGCGCCTCCTTGAAGGCGATCGAGATGATCCGCTGGCCCTCGGCGAGCTTCTTTCCGGTCCGCAGGTAGAACGGCACCCCGGCCCACCGCCAGTTGTCGATGCCGATCTTGAGAGCGATGAAGGTCTCGGTGTCGGAGTCGCGGGCGACGCCCTCCTCCTGCCGGTAGCCCATGTATTGACCGCGGACCACGCTGTGCGTGTCGATCGGGAGCATCGAGCGGAAGACCTTGTTCTTCTCCTCGCTGATGGCCCGTGGCTCCAGGGCCGTCGGTGGCTCCATGGCGACGAACGCCAGCACCTGGAGAAGGTGGGTGACGACCATGTCCTTGAACGCGCCGGTCGCCTCGTAGAAGCCCGCCCGACGGTCCAGCCCCAGCATCTCGGGGATGTCGATCTGGATGTGGTCGATGAAGTTACGGTTCCAGATCGGCTCGAACAGGCCGTTCGCGAAGCGGAAAGCCAGGATGTTCTGGGCCGCCTCCTTGCCGAGGAAGTGGTCGATCCGGAAGATCTGATCCTCGCGGAACGTCTCGTGCACCTGGTCGTTCAGCCGGATCGCCGAGGCGAGGTCGGTGCCGAACGGCTTCTCCATCACGACCCGCGAGTTCTCCACCAGCTTCGCCTCGCGGAGAGTGTTGATCACGGCCGGCGCGGCCACCGGCGGCACGCTCATGTAGTGCAGCATCGGTACGTTTCCACCGAGCTGCTCCTCGGACCGCGCGACGGCCGCCGCCAGCCCCTCGGCGCCGGCCGAGGTCGGCACGTAGTGCAACTTGCCGGCGAACGTCTCCCACTGTTCCTTGGTCAGCGGCCGATGGCTGAACTCGTCCAGCGCCTGGTTCGCGAAGCCCTGGAACGCCTCGTCGCTCAGGTCCTCCAGCGACGTGCCGATGACCTCGATGTCCGGAGCGAGCGCGGACAAGGCCAAGTGGGCCAGACCAGGCAGTAACTTCCGACGCGAGAGATCGCCAGTTGCACCGAACAAGACGATGACATGGGGCGGAAGCTGATCCATCGGCACCCGTGGTCGCGCACCGGGTGCGGGATAGGCCACGGTCTGTGCGGTCTCGTCGGGCACGTGAGTGACTCTGCCATCCCCGCGTTACGCCGACGAGAACGGGGGTGGGCAAGAACGGGGCAGCAAGAACGAGATGGGGCTCACGAGTTCGCGGCGAGCTCGACGTGCGGCCGGGTCTGCCAGAGCGCCCACTCGCCGCTGACCGTGCCGGCCGTCCGCAACAGCAGCGGCAGGTGCCGATCCAGCAACTGCTCGGTCGTCGTCTCGGCGGCGTGCACGGTGACGTTCATCGCCGCCCGGACCCGGCCGGCGGCGTCGCGGACAGGCGCCGCGATCGACCGTACGCCGGGGGCGAGCTCCTCGTCGGCCAGGGCCCAGCCGCGGGCCCGGATCTCGGTGAGCTCCCGGTCCAGATCGCGGCGAGACCGCCGCGGCCCGTCCGGCAGTCCGGACCGGCTGGGCTGGGCGAGCACCTCGTCACGCGTCGCCTGGTCGAGGTCGGCCAGCAGAACCTTGCCCTGGGACGTCCGCGGTGCCGGGAACCGGGTGCCGATCTCCACCCGGAGCGCGATGATCTTGGGCACGGATACCCGTGCGACATAGACGATGTCGGAGCCGTCCAGCTGGGCCATCGACGACGACTCCCCGGTCTGCCTGACCAGGGCTTCCAGATGCGGCCGGGCGATGGCCCATAGACCGAGCGACGAGGCGTACGCAATGCCGAGCTCCAGGACCTTCGGGGTGAGTGCGAAGCCGCCGTCGTCGGCTCGGACGTAGCCCAGCTCCTCCAGGGTCAGCAGCAGGCGGCGGGCCGTCGGCCTGGCCAGCCCCGAGACGGCAGCCACCTCGCTCAGGCTCATCTCGGGGTGTCGCGCGTCGAAGCAGCCGAGGATGTCCAGGCCGCGGGCCAGTGCCTCGACGAAGTCCGGGCCCTCGCCCCGTCCCGCCATGAAGCTCAGACCCCGGCGCCGGTGGGCTCGCCGAAGATGGTGCCGCGGGCCTCGCGAGTGGCGTCGGACTTGAAGTCGGTATAGGTGTACGGGTTGTCCAGGATCGCCTGGCTCTCCGGCAGTGCCGGGTTCATTCCCGCCTGCCAGACATCCTCGCCCATCTCCGAGACGAGGTGGTCGATCGTGGCCTCCGCGTCGCCGCGCAGGGCTGCGAGATCCGCGCCCACCAGCCGATGCCTGTGCTTCACCACGTCGCCGCCGACGATCACGGTCTGCACGTCGCCACGCTGGGCCTGGAACGCGACGTGGCCGTACGGATTCAGCAGGGGGAAGCTGACCGGGGAGTTCTCGTTCCGGATCACGATCAGGTCTGCGGTCTTGCCGACCTCCAGGCTGCCGAGGTCGGGCCGGCGCACCGCCCGGGCACCGCCGCGGGTCGCCCAGTGCACGACCTGCTCGGCCCGCAGGCTGGACTGGGTGACGGTGTCGCCCTTCGCATGCGCCTCCAGGTGCTCGCGGGCCCGGTCCGCGCCAAGCGTCGTCCGCATCGCCGAGAACAGGTCGCCGCTCCACCAGACGCTCGTGTCGTTGGACAGCGACACGTCGATCCCGTGCCGGCGGACCTGCCAGGTGGGCGGGTAGCCCTGGCCGGCGCTCTGCTCGGACTCCGTCGACACCGAGATCGAGCCGCCGGTGGCGGCGATCCGCTGGTACGAGTCGGTGGTCAGGGTCGCGGCGTGCACATAGACGGTGTCTTCGTTCGCGAACCCGCCCTCGTACATCTGCCGGATGCCGGTGTCGTTCGTCGCGCCCCAGACGCCGGCGTGGGTGGTGACCGGGAGCCCGAGCTCGCGGGCGACCTCGAAGGCCGCCTGCTCGGGGAACGTCGGATCGCCCGTGACGTCGAATGCGAGCTGGACGCCCATCCGGTCGTCGGCGGCGTCCCGCAGATCGGTGAGGAAGCGCCGCACCTCCGGCTGTGCCGTCCACTCCCAGGGACCGGCCTGGATGTTGCCGTACGCGAGCACGAACCGGCCCGGCGTCTCCCGCAGCCCGTCGACCGCCGCCCGGGCATGCTCGGGCGTCTGCAGGCCGTGGGACCAGTCCACCGTCGTGGTGACGCCGGCCTCCAGCGCCTCCCAGGCACTGATCGCGTTCCCGACCCGCATGTCCTGCGGCCGGAAACGGCGGCCGTGCTCGAGGTAGAACCAGACGAAATACTGGGTGAGCGTCCAGTCGGCACCGTAGGCACGCATCGCGCTCTGCCACATGTGCCGGTGACTGTCGATCATGCCCGGCATCACGATCCCGCCGGCCGCGTCGATCTCGTACGCGTCGGGCGGCACGTCGACGCCGGCGCCGACGGCGGCGATCTTCCCGTCGACGACTACCACGTCCGCGTCGGTCAGCACCCGATGGCTGTCGTCCATGGTGATCACGGTGCCACCCCGGACGACCAGTGGACGCCCTGATTCGGGTGCTTCGGTGGTGGTCATGACTCCCCCTCGAGATCATGCGGACGTACGTCCGTTTGACGGTCAACTTTCGGCCACCATGCTCCCGCCGGAACCAGCTGTCAAGAGTCGCTCACGCAGATCCGTTGACACGCAGTGGACACTGCGGTGATGATCGGGTCTAGAAGACGGACTTACGTCCGTAGAGCGGACAGACTGGGGTGGGCGGTGGACGACCGGGCGAGCGGGCCACTGTCCGGATTGCTGGTGGCCGACTTCTCCCGGATCCTCGCCGGGCCGTACGCGACGATGCTGCTGGCCGACTTGGGCGCCGACGTGATCAAGGTCGAGGGTCCGGCCGGCGACGACACCCGGACCTGGCTGCCCCCGACCAGGGGCGAGGTGTCGACGTACTACCTCGGAGTGAACCGGAACAAGCGCTCCGTCGCGCTGGACCTGAAGGACCCTGACGACGCGATGCTGGCCGGCGAGCTCGCGCGGCGCGCCGACGTCATGATCGAGAACTTCCGGCCGGGCGGACTGCGCCGGTTCGGCCTCGACTACGACACGGTGTGCGCCGGCAACGCCAAGATCATCTACGCCTCCATCTCCGGTTTCGGCAGCGGTGAGAAAGGCGCCGCACTGCCCGGCTACGACCTGATCGTCCAGGCCATCTCCGGGCTGATGAGCCTGACCGGCGACCCGGACGGCCCGCCGTACCGGGCCGGGATCTCCGTGTTCGACGTGATGGCCGGGCTGCACGCCACGATCGGCATCCTCGCCGCGCTGCACACCCGCGACGAGACCGGTCGTGGCCAGCACGTCGAGGTGAACCTGCTGTCCTCGGCGCTGTCCGGCCTGGTGAACCACGCGAGCGCAGTCGTCGCCGGCGGAGTGGTGCCGTTCCGGATGGGGAACAGCCATCCGAGCCTGTTCCCGTACGAGCCGCTGCCCTGCGCCGACGGCGACCTGATCATCACCGCGGGCAACGACGGCCAGTTCCGCAAGCTGTGCGAGGTGCTCGGCGCACCCGAGCTCGGCGAGGACCCGCGCTTCGCCCGCAATCCGGACCGGACCGCCAATCGCGAGCAGCTGCGACCCCTGCTGGTCGCCCGGCTGCGGACCCGGACCAAGCAGGAGTGGTTCCGCGACATCATCGCCGCCGGCGTGCCCTGTGGCCCGATCAACACCCTGGACGCAGGCGTCGCGTTCGCGAAGGAGGTCGGCCTGGACCCCGTCGTCGAGGTCGGCGAGGGTGCATCCATGGTGCCGAGCGTGCGCAATCCGATCACGTTCTCCGAGACGCCGGTGGACTACCGGCTGCCGCCACCGGGCCTGGACGAGCATGGCGACGAGATCAGGGAGTGGCTGCGATCATGAGTGAGCCCGAGTTGTCGTTCCCCACCTCGCCCTCCTTTCCCACCTCGCCCTCCTTCCCCACATCACTGGGAACCTCGGACGCCGACCAGATCAGACTGCTCGGCCGTGATCTCACCGCCGACCTGATGGGCCAGGTCTCGTTCGCAGAGCTGTCGTACTGGCTGGTCACACTTCGGCGGCCGACCACCGGTCAGAACCGCGTGCTGGAGGCCGTCCTGGTCGCGCTGGCCGACCACGGCTTCACGCCGACCGCGATCGCGGCGCGGGTGACCTATCTGTCCGCGCCGGACTCGTTGCAGGGCGCGCTGGCCGCCGGGCTGCTGGGCGGCGGCTCCCGTTTCCTCGGCGTTACCGAGGACTGCGGCGTGTTCCTGCACGAGGCGCTGGAGCCGCGGCGCGGGTCGCTACCTACCGACGACGAGGGCTGGGACGAACTGGCGCTGGAGTCGGTTCGGGCCGCTCGCGCGGCCGGCCGGTTCGTGCCCGGGCTCGGCCACCCGGTGCACAAGAAGGGCGACCCGCGGACGCCGGTGCTGGTCGGGATCGCCCGCGACGCCGGCTGCTACGGACCGCATCTGGCGCTGTTCGAGGCGATCGGCCGGGTGCATGATCAGGTGCTCGGCCGCCGGCTGCCGCTGAACGGCGCCGGGGTCTGCGGCGCCGCACTGGCCGACATCGACGTACCCATTGCCATGCTGCGCGGTTTCGCCCTGCTCGCCCGGTGTGCCGGGCTGCTGGGACAGCTCGCCGAGGAGCAGCGTCGGCCGATCGGCATGGACGTCTATCGCGTCGTGGACCGCAACGCGACCTACGTCGATCCCCTTCAGAACGAGGACCAGGGACCCGACGGGGCCTGAAGAGAGAGGAGCGCCCGGATGGCCACCATCGCGGCGGTGATCGCGTCGACGCACCACCCGTTCTACTACCGCGCGAGCACGTCGACCGGCGCCGACCGGCCGCCGTTCGCCGACGAGTGGGTCGCCAAGATCGAGACGTTCCGGGAAACGCTCACCCGGGCCCGGCCAGACGTCCTGGTGATGGTCGGCAGCGACCACTTCCACCAGCTCTGGCTGGACAACATGCCGCAGTTCCTGGTCGGCAAGGCGCCGGTCTTCGACGCGAACTGGTACAACGAGGAGCGCGAGTTCGGGCTGCCCCGCTTCAGGTTCCGCGGCGAGGAGGACCTGGCCGCCCACATCCTGCGCAACGGGCTGGACAAGAACTTCGACCTTGCGTTCAGCAACGAGCTGCGGATCGACCACAGCATCACCTGCCCGATCATCACCCTGCGGCCGGAGGCTGACCTGCCGATCGTGCCGATCTACACCAACATCTTCGCCCCGCCGCTGCCGCAGCCGCGGCGGTTCGTCGAGCTGGGGCGGGCGATCCGGGAGCTGGTGGAGAGCTGGCCGTCGGACCTGCGGGTCGCGATCATCGGTACCGGGCACCTGTCCCTGGAGCTGGGCGGACCACGCCAGTTCGGACCGCACGGACCCGATCCCGACTTCGACCGCCGGGCGGTGGAGTGGATCGCCACCGGCGACCTGGACGGCTGCCTGCGGGAGGTCACCCTGGACAGCCTGCACCTGCCCGGTAACGCCACCCATGGCTTCATGGACTTCATGCTGATGATGGGCGTGGCCGGCGAGAACCAGGTGGCCGACCATGTCGACTCACTCGATCTCTTCCACACCATGGAGGCGTACTTCACCTGGTATCCGGAAGGAGCCCCGGCGTGAGCGAGCGTCGGGCAGGCGCGAGCGAATCGAGATGGAGATGAGTAGGTATCTGCTGGACAAGTTCCTGTACACCGTCGACCGCGATCCCGTGCTGGTGGAGCGCTATCGCGAGAACCCCGTCGAACTCGTCAGCTGGTGGGAGTCCGAGCTGGCGAACACGATCTTGAACTGCCACGCCGACGAGCGCAGCACCTGGCTGGAGTTCACCGAGGCCGAGCGGGAGGCACTCCGCACCCATGATCATGTCCGGCTGTTCGAGCTCGGCGCGCACCCGTTCCTGACGCTTACGCTGTTCATCGCGATGTTCGAGCGCGATCATGGTCCGTTGGAGTACCAGATCGGTTTCGGACGGGCGATGGATCACATCCGGCTGCCCTACCCCGACATCGCCACGTAGGCTCCACCCCTATGAAGGCAGCCGTTCTGCATCGCTACGGCGGCCCACCGACGTTCGAGGACCACGCCGAGCCGACGGCCGCCGACGGCCGCAGCGTGGTCCGGGTGAGCGCGGCGCCGATCGTTCCGCTCGACCTGCTGATCGCCAGCGGTACGTCCTACTTCGGCCAGCCGGCGCTGCCGTACGTCCCCGGGGTGCAGGGGGTCGGCACCGTGCTCGAGTCCGCAACGCTTCCCCGGGGAACCCGGGTGTGGTTCTCCACCGTCGCCGGGATAGCGGCGGTGGACGGCTCGCTGGCCGAACGCTGCTCGGCGGCCGACCCGGATCTGGTGGCGGTCGACGTACCGCTCGATGACGCCGAGGTGGCCGCCGTCGGCAACTCCGGCGTTGCCGCCTGGATGGCACTCACCTGGCGCGCTCGACTCGTCCCGGGCGAGAACGTCATCGTGCTCGGCGCGTCCGGCACGGTCGGCCGGGTCGCCGTGGCCGCGGCCCGCTCGCTCGGCGCCGCCCGGGTCGTCGCGGTCTGCCGCTCCTCCTCGGCCGAGGATTCCCTGACCGCCGCCGGCGCCGACGTGGTCGTCCGGACCGGTGCCGCGGTGGATCCGGCCGAGCTCACCACTCGGCTGCACGATGCGGTGGGGGGACCGGCCCAGGTCGTCATCGACCCGGTCTTCGGACCGACCGCGACGGCGGCGGCCGCCGCCCTCGGTCCCGGCGGCCGGCTGGTGAACCTGGGCGGATCGGCCGACGACTCGGCGGCGTTCTCGTCGGCCGTGCTTCGTGGCCGGACGATCGGCATCCTCGGGTACACGAACAACGCGATCACGGCCGAGCAGCGGGCCGAGGCGCTGCGGTCAGCGCTGGACGTCGTCGCCCGGTGCCCGAAACTGCTCGCCTCGCGACGCTTTCCGGCCGCTGCGAGCGCCGAGGCGTGGGGATCGGCAGGCGGCGGTGGCCCGCGGGTCGTCGTGGAGTTCTGACACATGGGGGAAACCTCGGTGTGATGTGATCCGGACTCAGGTCACGACCGAGGAGACCCCGTGCCGGACTTCACGCGCTATCCCGACCTTGCCTCACGATCCCTGGCCGGCAGCGTCATCGCCGCCAACGACGAGCTGTTCGCCCCGCGCCAGAACCTGATCATGCCCGGCGCCGCCGTGCACGCGCCGGAGGCGTTCGGCCACACCGGCAAGGTGTACGACGGCTGGGAGACCCGGCGCCGACGCGAGTCCGGCAGCGACTGGGTGATCGTCCGGCTCGGTGTGCCCGGGTTGATCCACGGCGTGGTGGTGGACACCGCGTTCTTCCGCGGCAACTACCCGCCGTACGTCTCGGTGGAGGCCGCCTCGATCGACGGCTACCCGGAGGCCGCGGAGGTGGCCGAGGCGACCTGGCACACCCTGGTGGAGAAGTCGCCGGCCCGCGGCGATCTGGCGAACTTCTATCCGGTCAGCGATCCGCACCGCTGGACCCACGTCCGGCTGAGCATCTATCCCGACGGAGGGGTCGCGAGGTTGCGGGTGCACGGCGAGGCGGTGCTCGACCCCCGTTTTCTCGGCGGAACCGTCGACCTACTGGCGCTGGAGAACGGCGGCCGCTTCGAACGTACGTCCGACGCGTTCTACTCCTCCCCCGCCAACCTGATCCTGCCGGACCGGGCCCGGAGCATGGGCGAGGGCTGGGAGAACGCCCGACGGCGCGGGCCAGGAAACGACTGGGCGTTGTTCGCCCTCGGCGTGCGCGGCGTGCCCCGGCTCCTGGAGGTGGACACGTCGTACTTCATCGGCAACGCCCCGGGCGAGGTCCGGATCAGCGTCGCCGACGCCGAGTCCGGCTCACTGTCGGAGGCCGGCAACTGGCGGGACGTGCTGCCGCGAACCAAGATCCTGGTCGACACCCGGCACCGGTTCGCCGTCGAGCCCGGACCGCCGGTGACCCACCTCCGGTTGGACGTCTATCCCGACGGCGGGCTGAGCCGGCTGCGCTGCTACGGCGACGTCACCGATGACGTCCGCGAGGCGCTTCAGCGGGGATTCCTCAGCGCGCTGCCGGACGAGGACCGTGGGCGGCTGGAGCCCTAGCGCGCGAGCCCGGCCAGCAGCAGCGCCTCGGCCAGGGCCGCCTTGCGCAGATCACCGAGATCCACGGACTCGTCCACGCCGTGCATCCGTGAGTCCGGGTCGCAGACCGCGGTCACCAGCACGGTGGCCTCCGGGAACGCCCGCTGGAACTCCGCGACCATCGGGATCGAGCCGCCCTGACCCATCTCCACGACCTCCGTACCGAACGCCCGACGGAAGGCCTCCCGGGCGAGGTCGGCGATCGGACCGGTCGGCTCGATCCGGCTCGGCTGACCGGTCTCGCCGGCGGTCACGCTGACCTGCGCTCCCCAGCTGACGTGCTGCTCCAGATGCTCGGTAAGCCGCCGCAAGGCCCGATCGGCGTCGTCGCCGGGCGCCAGCCGCAGACTGATCTTGGCCCGGGCCGACGGCAGGATCGTATTGGAGGCGTTCGCGATCGGCGTGGTGTCCAAACCGATCACCGCGATCGCCGGCCTCCCCCACAGACGTTCCACGACGCTGCCGTCGCCGATCTCCCGGACTCCCGGCAACAGCCCGGTCTCGGCCCGCAGGCGGTCGCCGTCGTAGTCCAGCTCGGGAACAGGACTGCTCGCCAGTCCCTCGACCGCGACGTTCCCGTTCTCGTCGTGCAGAGTCGCGAGCAGCCGGCAGAGCGTGGTCAGTGCGTCTGGCACCACCCCGCCGAAGCCGCCGGAGTGGATGCCGTGATCGAGGGTGCTGACCTCGACCACGCAGTCGGCCAGCCCGCGCAAGCGAGGTCGTGAAGCTCGGCCGGCCGACGCCCCAGTTCCACGAGTCGGCGATGACGTACAGGTCTGCGGCCAGAGCGTCGCGATGCTCGGCCAGCAGCACCCCGAGGGTCGGCGAGCCGACCTCCTCCTCGCCCTCGACAAACAGCGTGACGCCGACCGGCGGATTGCCGTCGAAGGCCCGCAGCGCAGCCAGATGCACGGCGAAACCACCCTTGTCGTCGCCGCTGCCGCGGCCGTACAGCCGGCCGTCCCGAACTTCCGGCTGGAACGGCGCGCTGGTCCACCGGGCGGGATCGCCTTCCGGCTGGACGTCGTGATGGGCGTACAAGCAGACCGTCGGGAGCCCGTCGGGCGCCGGGTAGCGGGCGATGATCGCCGGTGCCCCCGCACCCGCTGAGACCAGCCGGACATCGGGGCAGCCGGCCTCACGGAGCCGTTCCGCGACCCACTCCGCGGAGCGGCGCACCTGGTCGGCACGGCCCGGATCGGCACTCACCGACGGGATCCGGACGAACTCTTCGAGATCGTCCAGTACGCCGGGCAGGACGTCGTCGATGCGTTGCTCGAGGTCGATGTTGGTCATCCACCGACCATATCGAGCGCCCGGGTGTAACTTTCTCGCGCTGGTTCACGTTTCAACTGACAGATCTTTGCCACACTGTGCTCGAGACCGAACAGAGGATCAATATGAGCCACCCCACGGTGAACCAACGGGCCGCCGTACGCCTGCTGCAGGACGCCTTCAACTTCGTCGTCGAGACCCAGCAGGGCAACATCGAGGACGCCGCTCGCATCGTGGCCGACTCGCTCGAGTCCGGCGGCATCATCCAGGTCTTCGGCACGGGTCACTCGCGCAGCTTCGCAATGGAGATCGCCGGCCGGGCCGGCGGACTGGTGCCCGCCAACAAGATCTCGTTGACGGATCTGGTCTTCCTCGGCGGCGACGCGCCCGCCAGCGCCAACGACCCGCTGCTGGAGCGCGACCCGTCGATGATCGGCCGGCTGCTGGAGCTGCAGGCCGTGAACCCGGCCGACGTGTTCATCATCTGCTCGAACTCGGGCGGCAACGGCTCGACCGTCGAGCTGGCCAGCCGGGTGAAGGCGCACGGTCATCCGCTGATCGCGGTCACCTCGATGCAGCACACCACCAAGATCACCTCGCGGCACCCGAGCGGCAAGCGGCTGTTCGAGCTGGCCGACGTGGTGATCGACAACGGCGGGGTATACGGCGATGCCGCCCTGAAGCTGCCCGCCCACAACGGCGACACTGCCGTCGCCATCACCCCGACCTCGACGGTCACCTCGGCGCTGATCGCCCAGATGCTGGCGACCGAAGTCTGCGGGCTGCTGCTCGAGGACGGTCGGGAGGTGCCGGTGCTCGTCTCAGCGAACGTACCGGGCGGGGACGAGCACAACAACGAGCTCCGGGCCCGGTTCGCCGACCGGGTGCACAGCGCCCCGTAGTCGTGCCCTGATCCGGTCGAAGGGCCTCAGGGCTGATACGGCGGCGCGACGCCCCAGCCCCAGTGTGGGACGGGTGCCTGCTCGACGACCTCGGCGTCGACCGCGGAGTTGTGCAGCGCGAGCCGGGTCCCCCACTCGACGTAGCCCATGAACGCCGCCCGGAACTCCGGGTCGGCGGGCAGCTCCGCGTCGTCGGCGGCGAGGCTCATCAAGGTGGCGAAGGCGAGCCGCTCCTCGGCGGTGATCTCCAGTCCGCGGTGGTGGTCGAGCATCACGCGATAGCCCCCGAGCTCGCGGGTGTAGCCGGTCGCGCCGCCGAAGACCTCGATCCACCACAGCACCACATGGTCGCGGTGCTCCTGGCTCACCCCGCCCGGGAACAGCCGGTCGAACCGGCGGTCCTGCTCGACCCGGTCGTAGAACGCCTCGATCAGCCGGCGGAACGCGGCGTCCCCACCGGCCCAGCCGTGCAGGCTGGGCGTGTCGTCGGTCATCCGCCGAGCGCCTCCCGGATCGGGGCCCGCCAGGCTGCGCGCAGCTCGTCGAGCGACAGGGTGAACTGACCGGCGACCTCGATCGCGGCGTCGGTCTCCGACGTCACCCGGCCCAGCCGGGTGAGCGCGATCCGGTGCTCTGCGGCCAGCTCGGTCAGCTCGGCGACCGCTGCCTCGGACAGCGAGACCAGCACCCGGCCGGCGCTCTCGGAGAACAGCGCGACGAACGGGTCGGTGTCTTCCGGCAACGAGATCTCGGCACCGAATCCCTTGCGGAGCGAGGATTCCACGACCGCCTGCGCCAGCCCCCCGTCGGCCAGGTCGTGTGCGCTGGTCAGGAATCCACGACGCGCGACGTTGATCAGGACCTCGGCCAGCCGCTGCTCGTGATCGAGATCCACCGCCGGCGGACGACCGCCGAGATGATCATGGACGACGTCGGCCCAGACCGAGCCGGCCAGCTCGTCCCGCGTCTCGCCGAGCAGCACGATCACGTCGCCCTCGGCCGCGAAGCCGATCGGCGTCCGCGTCGTCACGTCGTCGATCACGCCGAGCACGCCGACCACCGGCGTCGGCAGGATGGCCACGCTGCCGGTCTGGTTGTAGAAGCTCACGTTGCCGCCGGTGACCGGGGTGCCGAGTGCGGCGCAGCCGTCCACCAGACCGGCGATCGCCTCGGTGAACTGCCACATCACGGCCGGGTCCTCGGGCGAGCCGAAGTTCAGGCAGTCCGTGATCGCGACCGGCCGGGCGCCGGAGGTGGCCACGTTGCGATAGGCCTCGGCCAGCGCGAGCTGGGCACCGACGTACGGATCGAGGTAGGCGAACCGGCCATTGCAGTCGGTGGCCAACGCGATACCGAGTCCGGTCTGTTCGTCGATCCGGAGCAGTCCGGCGTCCTCCGGCTGGGCCAGCACGGAGTTGCCGCGGACGTACCGGTCGTACTGGTCGGTGACCCAGGACTTGTCGCAGAGGTTGGGCGAGCCGACCAGCCGGAGGAGGGTCTCGGCCAGCTCGTCGCCGGTCGCGGGCCGGGTCAGCCTCCCGACGTCGTCGGCCTGGACCGTGTCCTGCCAGTCCGGCCGAGCGTACGGCCGCTCATAGACCGGCCCATCGTGCGCCACCGTCCGCGGCGGCACGTCCACCACAGTCTCGCCGTGCCAGTCGATCACCAGGTGTTCGCCGTCGGTGACCTCCCCGATCACGGTGGCTTGCACGTCCCACTTCGCGCAGATGGCCAGGAACTCCGCGACGTGCTGCGGCTCGACGACCGCCATCATCCGTTCCTGGGACTCGCTCATCAAGATCTCTTCGGGGCTGAGCGTGGGGTCCCGGAGCGGCACCAGATCGAGGTCCACGTGCATCCCGCCGTCGCCGGCGCTGGCCAGCTCCGAGGTGGCGCAGGACAGGCCCGCCCCGCCGAGATCCTGGATGCCGGCCACGATCCTGGCCGCGAACAGCTCCAGGGTGCACTCGATGAGCAGCTTCTCCATGAACGGGTCGCCGACCTGCACGCTCGGCCGCTTCGACGGCTTGTCGGCATCGAACGTCTCCGACGCGAGCACCGAGACGCCGCCGATCCCGTCGCCACCGGTCGCGGCACCATACAAGATCACCTGGTTGCCGAGCCCGGACGCCTTGGCCAGATGGAGATCCTCGTGCCGCAGCACCCCGACACACAGCGCGTTGACCAGCGGGTTGCCGGCGTACGTCTGGTCGAAGACCACCTCGCCGCCGACGTTCGGCAGACCCAGGCAGTTGCCGTAGCCACCGACCCCGGCCACGATCCCCGGCAGCACCCGGGCCGTGTCCGGCGCGTCCAGCGGGCCGAACCGGAGCGGGTCCATCACCCCGATCGGCCGCGCCCCCATCGCCAGAATGTCGCGGACGATGCCGCCGACCCCGGTCGCTGCCCCCTGGTAGGGCTCGACGAAGCTCGGGTGGTTGTGCGACTCGATCTTGAACGTGACGGCGTACCCCTGGCCGATGTCCAGCACCCCGGCGTTCTCGCCGATCCCGGCCAGCAGTTTGCCGATCGGGGTCTCCGGCGGCAGCTCGCCGAACCGGCGCAGGTGCACCTTGGACGACTTGTACGAGCAGTGCTCCGACCACATCACCGAATACATCGCCAGCTCCGCCGAGCTCGGTCGACGGCCGAGGATGTCCCGGATCCGTTGGTACTCGTCCGGCTTCAGCCCGAGCTCGGCCCAGGGCTGGGCCGTCCCGAGGGTCTGGGCAGCGTGCTCGACGGTGTCCACCACGCGGGCAAGGCTACCGGGCGGTGCCCTCAGACCCTGGCCGCCAGGAAGTTCTGGACGCCGGTGAAGAACGGCCGGCCGTCGAGCGTCGGGCCGGTCAGCTCGTCGACGTTGTGCTCGGGGTGTGGCATCAGCCCGACCACGTTGCCGCGCTCATTGCGCACGCCGGCGATGTCGCGGCGGGAGCCGTTCGGGTTGCCGTCGAGGTAGCGGAAGACGACCTGACCCTCGCCCTCCAGTCGGTCCAGGGTCGGCTCGTCGGCGATGTAGCCGCCCTCGCCGTTCTTCAGCACGATGGTGATCTCGTCACCGGCAGCGAACTCTCCGGTCCAGGCCGTGTCGGTGGACTCGATCCGGAGCCGCTGGTCGCGACAGACGAACGTACGCACGTCGTTGCGGATCAGCGCACCGGGCAGGAGGTGGGCCTCGCAGAGGATCTGGAAGCCGTTGCAGATGCCCAGCACCGGCATCCCGCGGCCGGCCTCGGCGATCACCTCGGCCATCACCGGCGCGAAGCGCGATATCGCCCCGCAGCGCAGGTAGTCGCCGTAGGAGAAGCCGCCCGGCAGGATGACCGCGTCGACCCCGTCCAACGAGTCGCTGGCGTGCCACAACGACACCGGTTCGGCCCCGCTGAGCCGGATGGCGCGGAGCGCATCGTGGTCGTCCAGAGATCCGGGGAAGGTCACCACACCGATCCTGGCCGCCATCAGGACGCGGCCTCCGCTGCCGCCTCGTCGACGACGAAGTCGTCTGCGACATGGACGACGAACGTCTCGATCACCGTGTTGGCCAGCAGGGTCTCGGCCGCCTGGTGGATGGCGTCGATCCGGTCCGGGGTGAGCTCTCCGTCGACCTCCAGCTCGAACCGCTTGCCCTGCCGGACCGCGATCCCGTCGAAGCCGAGCCGGGCCAGCGCGCCGGTCACCGCCTTGCCCTGCGGGTCCAGGATCTCCGGCTTCGGCATGACCTCTACCACCACACGCGCCATACAACGATCTTATCGACGTCCGCGTGGTGAGTCGGCGCACCGATCCCGGCGTGACACCATGCCGACAACTTCCCCGATGCGAGGAGCAGTCGATGAGCGACCAGACGCCGCCGCCCCCACCCGAGAACCAGCCGCCCCAGAACCAGCCGGCCGGGCCGCCGCCCCAACAGGCCTATCAACAGCAGCCGCAGCCGGGCTACGGTCAGCAGCCGGCTACGGTCAGCCGGTCCGTACACCATGCCTCCGCAGGCCACGGATCCCGGCAAGACCCTCGGCATCGTCGGACTCGTGCTGTCCTTCTTCACCGCGCTGATCGGCATGATCATCAGCATCATCGCCTTCCGGAGCTCGAAGAAGGCCGGGTTCAAGAACACTCCGGCGCTGGTCGGCATCATCATCGGCGCGCTCGTCACGGTCATCACGATCATCTCGATCATCGCGGCGGTTGCGCTGGGTGCCGCTGCCCTGAAGTCCTGCAGCCAGCTCGGCCCGGGTGTGCACAGGGTCAACGGGACGACGATCACCTGCTCCTGACCAGAGCTCAGCAGACGGGCGCTCAGCTGACCGGCGAGAACTCCTCGCCGGTCAGCTGTTGGTACGCGCTCGCGTAGCGTTCCCGGGTGGCCGCCACCACGTCCGCCGGCAGCGCCGGCGGCGCCTCACCCGAGCCGCGGTCCCACCCGGACTCGCGCAGCAGCCAGTTGCGGACGTACTGCTTGTCGTAGGAGTCCAGCCGTCCGCCCGGCTGCCAGCTGACCGCGTCCCAGAACCGGGACGAGTCCGGGGTGAGCACCTCGTCGGCCAGCACGACGGTGCCGTCGGATCGGCGGCCGAACTCGAACTTGGTGTCGGCCAGGATGATCCCGCGCTGCGGTCGCGATCCGTTCCGCGCGGCCGTAGACGGCCAGGGTCAGCTCGCGAATCCGGGCGGCCAGCTCGGCACCGACGGTGTCGACGACCACCTCGTACGAGACGTTCTCGTCGTGCTCGCCGAGCGGGGCCTTGGTCGCCGGGGTGAAGATCGGCTCCGGCAGTTTCGACCCGTCGACCAGCCCGTCCGGCAGCGAGACGCCGCAGACCGTGCCGGTCTGCTGGTACTCCAGCCAGCCCGAGCCGGTCAGGTAGCCGCGCGCCACGCACTCGACCGGGATCATCTCGAGCCGCTCGCAGACCACGGCCCGGCCCCGCACCGACGCCGGTACGTCGGTGGACAGCACGTGGTTGTCCACCAGATCCGCGACCTGGTCGAACCACCACAGCGACAGCCGATTGAGGATTTCGCCCTTGTCCGGGATGGTCGGCGCCAGCACGTAGTCGAACGCCGAGATCGCGTCCGTGGCCACCATCAGCAGCCGGTCGTCGTCGAGCCGGTAGAGCTCTCGGACCTTGCCCTTGTGCACCAGAGGCAGGTCGAGCCGGTCGGCGTACACGGAGCTGTCAGGTTCTGGGGCGGCTGGCACGACCCTATTCTGGCCGATCTCCGGGGTGACCCTCGCCCTCCCCCACTCGTCCCCGGCGCGACCAGCAGAACCGTTCCCTCCGGCCGACCGCCGACGCAAGGTGGAGTCGTACCGCTCCACTCTCGGAAGGAATCTCGCCATGTCCACCCTCGTCCGACCCACCCACGACCGGATGATCGCCGGGGTCTGCTCGGGGATCGGCCGGCGATTCGGGATCTCACCGAACGTGGTCCGGCTGGTCTTTGTGCTGAGCATGCTGCTGCCCGGTCCGCAAATCCTGATCTACCTCGCCGCCTGGATCCTGATCCCGAACGAGAATCGCTACTGATTGCGCCGGTAGAGCGTTGCCACGATGTCCTCGATGGCGGGCTCGTCCAGCGTGAGATCGCGGACCTCTGCCTGGGCGCCGACGGCGGCGAGCACCTGCGCGGCGGTCGTTTCCTCGGGAGCGAACGCGAAACGCTGCCGGAGTCCGTCCAGCTCGCTGCCGACCTGCTCGGCCCCGGCGATCTGGAGCGGCGGCCGGGGTTCGATCAGGTCGACGACCAGCACGCGGCGTAGCGCGACCCGTCGAGCCAGCTCGGGCAGCGTGCCGTCGTAGACCAGCCGGCCGTGATCGACCACCAGCACCCGCTCGCAGAGCCGTTCGATGTCGCTCATGTCGTGGGTGGTGAGCAACAGTGTCATGTTGGTCCGGCGGCGTTCGGCGACCAGGAACTGGCGCAGCCGCTCCTTGCTCAGCACGTCCAGCCCGATCGTCGGCTCGTCCAGCACCAGCAGCCTCGGCCGGTGGACGAGTGCTGCGGCGACCTCGCCGCGCATCCGCTCGCCGAGCGAGAGCTGCCGGACCGGTGTGTCCAGCAGCCGGCCCAGTTCCAGTTCCTCGATCAGCTCAGAGATCCGCGGTGCCGCCTCTTGGGCGCGGATTCGGTGGATCGCGGCGAGGATCCGGAACGAGTCGCGCAGCGGCAGATCCCACCACAGCTGGCTGCGCTGGCCGAACACCACGCCGACCTCGCGAGCCAGCTCCCGGCGCTTCGACACCGGTTCGAGCCCGCAGGTCCGCACCTGGCCCGAGGTCGGCACCAGAACGCCGGTGATCATCTTGATGGTGGTCGACTTGCCGGCGCCGTTGGCCCCGATGTAGCCGATCGACTCACCCGCGCCGATGGTCGCCGAGATGCCGTCGACGGCATGCACGATTCGCTTCGTCCGGCGCAGCCGGCCGGACTTGCTGCGCACAACGAAAGACCGGCGCAGCTCGCTGAACTCGATGATCGGCTCCATGATCACCCACCGGCTCCGACGAAGTGCCGCAGCCCGATCCGCCAGCACAGTGCGGCCAACAGCCAGCTCCAGACCGCGAACAGCGGAGCGAACCAGCCGAGCCAGGCCGGCAGGGAGGACGTACCGGGCAGGCCCATGATCAACAAGCCCGGCAGATAGGCGACGAAGGTCGCGGGGAAGACGAAGGTGAACAACAGCCGGATCGGAGTGAGCAGCACGCTGCCCGGCAGCTGCGCGGCGTAGCTGCTGCCGTAGACGAAGCTGTTGGTCAGCTCCGCTCCGTCGACCACGAAGAACTGCAGCCCCCCGGCCATCGTGAAGAACGCACCGAACACGGCTGCCCCGACCAGCGGCGTGACGATCAACAGATAGATCACCGCGGGGGTGTAGGCGATGTCGAGGCCGGGCAGGGCGATCGCGGCGATGATCACCCCGATCGTCACCCGGCCCAGCCGCCGCAGCTGGAAGTCGGCCGTGATCAACTGGGTCAGCAACGGCATCGGCCGGACCAGCAGCACCTCGAGCCGGCCCAGCCGGATGCTCGTGGGAATCGTGTCCAGCTCGCCGAAGACCAGGTCGGCGAGCGCGAAACCGATGTTGGCCAGCGCGAACACCACCGCCGCCTGCCGGAAGTCCAGGCCGCCGAAGACCGGCACGTTGTGCAGGATCACATAGATCTCGATGAACTCCACGGCCCCGATCGCGAACGAGGAGAAGACCGTCAGCCAGAAGCTGGCCCGGTAGGCGTACTGGCTGCGGACGCGCGAGCCCAGCAGGATCGCGTACATCCGGCGCAGCGACAGCTCCGCCCCCGCCGGTTCGTTGATCAGGTCAGCCACCCTGCACCACCAACCGCAGCGCACCTCGCCACGTGACGACCCGGGCCAGCACGACCAGCGCCACCAGCCAGCCGAGCTGGGTCAGCACGGCGACGACGGCGTCGGCGCCGACCGCGTACCCGGACAAGACGTCGATCGGCACCTGCAGCATGGACGGGAACGGCGTGGCGTACGCGATCGTGCGCAGCCAGTCGGGAAACAGATGAACCGGGACGAACAGCCCACAGAGCGGGCCGACGACGATGAAGTAGAGCGTCGCGAACCCGCGGATGTCCACGCTCCAGAACGAGACCAGATTCAGCAGATAACGCAGCGTGAAGCTGATCGACACCGCGATGAGCAGGCTCACTGCGCCGAGCGGGTACGCGGTCCAGCTGCTCGGCAATGCCAGTCCGATCGTCACCGCGCCGATCAGCAACGGCGGCAGGCCGCGACTGAGCAGCTGGAACCACGCCCGGCCGAGATCGCGGGCCCACCAGCCGAGCTGCAGGTCGACCGGCCGGGCCAGGTCGACGGCGATCTCGCCGGTCCGCACCCGGTCGGCGATATCGGTCCAGATGAAGATCGCGAGTGGCGCGATCAACGCCTGGCCGAGCCAGACGTACGTGCTCGCGAGCTGCTGGTCGTAGCCGAGCAAGGTGCCGCCCGAGGCGGCGAGCGCGGCGAACATCACGCTGATCCGGATGAAGCCGAAGACGCTCTGGGTGACCACGCCGGCGACGACCGCCAGTCGATACGTGCTGTAGCGGCGGAACTCGGCAGCCGCAAGCTCCCGATACCGACGCACAATCACCCGACGCTAGGCGGTTGCCTGTCGTCGGTCAACCGGATTCGGTCGTCGGCGGGCCGCCTCAGAGGACCAGGCCCGGCTGATAGCCGGCGGCGTCGGGATACTCCGCGGCGAGCTCCTCGACCCGGTCGACGATCCGGGCAACCTGCTGCTGGGCGGTCCCGGCGAGCTCCAACGGGCTCGTCACCAGGTCATCCAACTCGTCCCGGGACAACCGGAGCCGCGGGTCGGCGGCCAGCCGGTCGTAGAGATCGTTGGCTGCCAGGCCCTCCCGCATCGCCAGCGCAACGGCGACCGCGTGCTCCTTGATCGCCTCGTGCGCCTGCTCCCGGCCGACTCCCTTGCGAACGGCGGCGAGCAGCACCTTGGTGGTGGTCAGGAACGGCAGGTAGCGCTGCAACTCCGTCTCGATCACCGCAGGGAAGGCACCGAAGTCGGCGAGCACGGACAGGAACGTCTCGAACAGGCCGTCCAGAGCGAAGAAGGCGTCCGGCAACGCGACCCGGCGGACCACGGAGCACGAGACGTCGCCCTCGTTCCACTGGTCGCCGGCCAGCTCGCCGACCATCGAGACATAACCACGGACGATCACCGACAGGCCGTTCACCCGTTCGCAGGAGCGGGTGTTCATCTTGTGGGGCATCGCGCTCGAACCGACCTGGCCCGGCCGAAAGCCCTCGGTGACGAGCTCGGCGCCGGCCATCAGCCGGATGCTGGTCGCCACGTTCGACGGGGCGGCGGCGACCTGGGCCAGGGCGGTCACCACGTCGTAGTCCAGCGAGCGGGGATAGACCTGCCCGGTCGAGACGAACACGTGGGCGAAGCCGAGATGGTCGGCGATCCGGGTCTCCAGCTCGGCCAGCCGCTCGGCGTCGCCGTCGACCAGGTCGAGCATGTCCTGGCCGGTGCCGACCGGGCCCTTGATGCCGCGCAGCGGATAGCGGGCGATCAGCTCGCTCACCCGGGCCTCGGCGATCAGCAGCTCCTCGGCGGCGGTCGCGAACCGCTTGCCGAGGGTGGTCACCTGGGCCGCCACGTTGTGCGAACGGCCGGCGATCGGCTGGGCGGCGTACTGCGCTGCCAGCCGGGCCAGCTGGACCAGCGTGGCGATGATCTTGTCGTGGATCAACCGCAGCGAGGAGATCAACTGCAGCTGCTCGACGTTCTCGGTCAGGTCGCGGCTGGTCATTCCCTTGTGCACGTGCTCGAACCCGGCCAGTGCGTTGAACTCCTCGATCCGCGCCTTCACATCGTGCCGGGTGATCTTCTCCCGTTCCGCGATGCTGGCCAGATCGACCCGCTCGATCGCTCGCTCGTACGCGGCGATGACCTGGTCCGGGTCTGCGCCGCCGAAATCCACCGCCAGGTCGCGCTGCGCGGCGAGAACGGCGATCCACAGCCGGCGCTCGGCGATGATCTTGTGCTCCGGCGACCAGACCTCGCGCATCGGCGCCGAGGCATAGCGGGTGGCCAGCACATTGGGGACACTCATCGGACGACCTCCGCGACGGCGATCTCGCCGGCGACCGCCCGTTCGGCGATGTCGCGGCGATAGAACGAGCCGGCCAGGCCGATCTGCTCGATCCCCTCGTACGCGGCCTCCCGGGCTGCGCCGAGGTCGTCACCGAGGCCGACCACGGTCAGCACCCGGCCGCCGGAGCTGACCACCCGGCCCTCGCCGTCGAACGCGGTGCCGGCCTGGACGACGACCCGGCCGTCGATCGCCGCCTCGTCCAGTCCGGTGATCACCCCTCCGGTGAGCGGCGTGCCCGGATAGTTCTCCGCCGCCAGCACCACACCGACGGCCGACTCCGGCCGCCACTGCAGTGGTGCGTGTCCGGCCAGTGCGCCGGTCGCGGCGGCCGACAGCAGCTCGCCGATCGGGGTCACCAGCCGGGCCAGCAGCGGCTGGGTCTCGGGGTCACCGAACCGGGCGTTGAACTCGATCACCCGGATGCCGCGAGCGGTCAGCGCGAGGCCGGCATACAGCAGACCGGCGAACGGCGTGCCGCGCCGGGCCAGCTCGTCAACGGTCGGCTGCAACACGGTGGCGGTGACCTCCTCGACCAGATCCGCCGGCGCCCAGGGCAGCGGGGTGTACGCGCCCATCCCGCCGGTGTTCGGGCCGGTGTCGCCGTCGCCGACCCGTTTGAAGTCCTGCGCGGGCTGCATCGGCACCACGGTCGTCCCGTCGGTGATCGCGAACAAGCTCACCTCGGGCCCGTCCAGGAACTCCTCGATCACCACCCGACCACAGGCCGCCGCGTGGCGGTCCGCCGACTCGCGATCGGAGGTGACCAGCACGCCCTTGCCGGCGGCCAGGCCGTCGTCCTTGACGACGTACGGCGGGCCCAGCTCGTCCAGCGCCGCTGTGACCTGCTCCGCCGTGTCGCAGACCCGGGCGGCCGCGGTCGGCACGCCGGCCGCGTGCATCACGTCCTTGGCGAAGGCCTTGCTGCCCTCGATCTGCGCGGCGGCGGCCGACGGACCGAAGCAGGCGATGCCGGCCGCGCGGACGGCGTCGGCGACCCCGGCGACCAGCGGCGCCTCGGGCCCGACGACGACCAGATCGGCACCGAGCTCTGTCGCCAGCGCGGCCACCGCCGCTCCGTCCAGGATGTCCAGCGCGTGATTGACGGCGATCGCGGCGGTGCCCGGGTTTCCGGGCGCGACGTGCACCTGCGCCGACGCCGGGATCGCGGGACAGCGCGAGCGCGAGGGCGTGCTCGCGCCCGCCGCCACCCACCACGAGGATCGTGCCGCCGTTCACGACGAGCAGCCTAGACGGCTCCTCTCTGTGTCAAGTCGCTGGCGTGAGCGGTTGTAGTGTCGGCATCGGTGGGCCTGGGAAGTGACTGGTCCGAAGAGTCGGTGTAGGGGTTGTGCCGGCCGCGCTGGATGTTGTAGTCGCCCCCTGGTGTCCTCTCAGGTCCGCTGTTAGCAGGTCAGCCGCGTCCTTCAGGAGCTGGCGGTAGACGACGTCGGACAGGCGTCGTTTCAGGCAGCGCAGAGCTTCTTTGTGGCTCTCGACGTTGGCTCGTTTGCGTTGGTAGTAGGTCCGACCGGGTACGGCGTAGCCGGATCGGGTGATCGCCATGGTGTGGAGGCAGCAGTTGAGCTGGCGGTCTCCGGCGCGGGAGAGCCGGTGACGCACGACGTCGCCGGAGAAGACTTCGATGGGCGCGGTTCCGGTGTAGGAGGCGAAGGCCGCGGCCGATCGGAACCGGTGGATGTCCCCGACGCGGGCCAGGATCTTCCCGGCGGTTTGGGACGCGACGCCAACCAGGTCGGTCAGGGTGGTCCCGCTTTCCCGGCGCCGTCTAGGAGCCAGCCCCGCGTAGGGCGGCAGGTATGAGACGAGCAGCCCGTTCCGACGCCTAGAAGATCGTGGCTGCAGACCAGACCTCCTGCCCGTATCGAACAAGTTGGTATGAGGAGGCTGAGGCCTCGGGTGAAGACCGACACCCGCGACGCCGAGCTGCTGGTGAGGTTGTTGAAGCTGGACGAGTTCGCCGAGATCACCGTGCCGAGCGTGGAACAGGAAGCCGCCCGGGACCTGGTCCGAGTCCGCGAAGACGTCCGCGGCGATCTGATGTATGCGGAGCCCTCGCCTCACACCGCGCCGTCCAGCACTAAGCCGCACCGGCAGACGCCCGACGATCGACCGCATTCGAAGCCCACTCGTCGTCCGGCTCCCGAGTCCGGTCTGCCTTTGCAACAGCCTTGCAACAGGGCGCGGCGACCTTCGTGGTGGAACAACAGACCGAAGGAGGCACGGATGTACAAACGGCAGATCGTGGCACTGGGAGCGGTGGCCGGCCTGGCAGTCGCATTGACCCTGGCTCCCGCCGCGCAAGCAACCCCGATGCAGGGCGGGAAGGTCACGGTAACCCAGGGCGGCCCCACCATCACCGCTTTGCCGCTGCCCGCCGGCGAGACGAGCGGCGACGTCCTTTCCGCCACTAGCCGGTGGGCCGTCGGCCTCGTGGCCGACGACGCGCAGGTCCAGCACGTTGCGGTTTGGCGCCGTCAAGCTGCCGGGATGTGGTCGGTGAACGATCTCGGCGACCTGGGGTTCTCCGAGCCGTCCTCCGGACTATCGGCGACCGGGGTCAACTCGCGCGGGCAGGTGGCCATCGGGATCAACACCGAGGTCGGCATGGGCGGCTGGCTGTATTACCGAGGAGTCTTCCATCAGCTTTCCGATTTCGCGGGGGGAAAGAACGCCTTCGCCCGGGCAATCAACGCCAGCGGAGAGGTGGTGGGTGAGGCCCTCGACGCCCAGGGCAACGACTACGCCGCGGTCTGGCGGTACTGGTGGTCGGCTCCGGTAAGACTGGCCCCGACGACCGGGATGGACGGCTCGTTCGCCCAAGGTGTCAATTCGCACGGGGAGGTGGTGGGTGGCAGCTTCTCGAACGGGCCGGCCCCCACCCGCGCTGTCGTCTGGGGTCGGCACGGAACACCTCGAATCCTTGCCGACCTGGGTGCGGGCGGCGATGCAGCCGACATCAACACACGGGGACGGACGGTCGGCCGGGTCTATGGCTCCGTCGACAGCGAGGCCGCAGTCTGGGATAGGGGACGGTTGCGCAACCTGGGAGTCTTCTCCGACGACACCTTCTCCAGGGCCATCGGGGTGGGCGAGACCGGCGAGGTTGTCGGGTTCGCCGGCACCCGGCCGAGCTCGGGGATCCCGTTACGCCAACTGGTGTTCTGGCCGGGTTACGGGCCCACCCGGTCGCTCCTCCCGCTCGATCTCAACTGGAACGACAACGCCTACGCGCACGCGATCGTCGGCGACACGGTGTTCGGGACCAGCATGGCATCGCACGGAACTCGGGAACGCCCCACCGTGTGGACCCAGGCACGCGCACAATCGTTCGTTCCCGCGGGCACGAGCAGCACGGGGCCAGCCACGGCACCACGCGTGGTGTTCGCGACAAACGCCGCTCGATAGGTGGTGGCAGCCGCTAGGTCGAGGAGTCCCGGGTGGGAGTTCATCCCCCGGGACTCCCGAATCACCGCACCGGGCAGTCCGGATGTGTTTCGATGTTTCATGCACTTCTCGGTGCTGGGCCCGCTCCGTGTGACGGGACCCGACGGGCCGGTCGCCCTGGGTGGACCCCGCCAACGCGCGGTTCTCGCTCTCCTGCTGATCCACGCGGATCGAGAGGTCCCGACGAGCCGACTCATCGACGGCGTCTGGGCCGACTCCCCCCCGGCCACAGCCGAGCGCACCCTTCACGTGTACATGGCTCGGCTGCGTGGCCTGCTCGAGCCCGACCGGAAGACCGGCTCCCCTCCGCTGTTGCTCATCCGCGGCAGCGTGGGCTACCGGCTCCGGGTGCGGCCCAGCGATGTCGACCACCTCGCGGTGGAGTCGGCCGTCGCTACCGCCCGACTTCGGTTGGGCGCCGGCGACGCTGCGGGTGCGGCAGTTCAACTCCAATTAGCGCTCGAGACGTGGCGCGGCCCCACCCTCGCTGACCTGCTGGACTTCCCGGTGTTGAGGGCCGCCGCCGAGCGCCTCGAACGGCTGCGGGCCGACGCGATAGCCGACCTGGTCGACGCCGAACTGCGGCTCGGCAAACACGCCGAGCTAGTGCCCAAGTTGATTGAGCTGGTCGACGAGAGCCCCTTCGACGAGCGGCTCTGGTCGGCATTGGCGCTCGCGCAGTATCGGTCAAGCCGCCAGGCCGACGCCCTGGAGACGGTTCGCCGCGCCCGACACACCTTGGTCACCGAGCTCGGGATCGATCCTGGTCCCGCGCTCCATCAACTACAGCAATCCATCCTGACCAACCATCCGGGGCTGGCACTCGACGCGCCACCGGTCGGTGTGCTCGCTCGGCCGCACCCGGGCCTGGAAGGTCGTGACGACCAGCTCACGATTCTGCGAAACACCTGGTCACTCGCGTGCTCAGGCCACGGCGGCTGTGTCATTGTCGTCGGCGCTCGGGGCATCGGCCGCAGCAGACTTATGCGCGCATTTGCGGCGGAGGTGCACGCCGCCGGCGGTCAGGTCATCCAGTGCCGTGGCGCGGACGCACCCACGGAGGTCGAACCATCCGCGCTGGATGACCCCGCAGGCGCCCCCGTCCTGGTCCTGGCCGACGACGTCGACGCGGCGACACCGGCCGAGTGGAACCGGCTCAAACACTGGGTCGCGGTGACCCGGGTCCAGCCGGTTCTGGTTGTTCTCGCCATCCGCGACGGATGTGTGACGCCGGAGCTAGGCGCACTGCTCGCGCGGATCGACCCGACCGGCGAGCGAACTGTCCGGCTGAACCCACTCGAGCCCGACCAGATCGCTCGAGTTGCCGCGTCCTATGTCGGACCCGCGAAGGCGCTCGAGGTTGCCATGAAGGTGGCTGAGGGCTCGGCCGGCATACCCGTGCGAGTTCACGCGCAGATCGCGGAGATCGCAGCATCGACCTTGCGACGCGCCGTATCGAACTCGATGCGAGCCGCGTCGGCGGACTGGTCCGGAGCCCGCAAGGGCGAAGCCGAACTCATGACTAGCCTATTGGACCTCTCGGCCGTCGAATCGGCGGCGCATGTCGCCCGGGCCCTAGCCGCCGACGCGCCCGCCTGTCCCTACCCCGGACTCGTTCCCTTCGACGGCTCCGCCGCGGGCTTCTTCGCCGGCCGCGAGGAACTGGTCGCCCTCGGGATCGCCCGCCTGGCCATTGCCGGCTCGCTCATCGTGGTCGGTGCCTCTGGTGTGGGCAAATCCTCCCTCGTTCGCGCAGGCATCATTCCTGCCCTGCTCTCTGGGGCGATTCCCGGGAGCGAGCAGTGGCGCATCGACCTTGTCACCCCGACGCTAGGCGGACTGACCGGGACGAGGCATGCCCTTGCTCCGGACCTCCTGGTCGTCGACCAGGCCGAAGAGCTGCTCGGTCTGGATCCGCGATCCAGAGACGATTTCGTCAGCTCCCTGCGGAGGGCGAAGGGGGAGGGCAGTCGAGTCGTGCTCGTTGTCCGGTCGGACCGGTACCCGACAGTCGCCGGCGACCCGAGACTTGACGAACTGGTTTCTGCACCTCAGCTGCTCGTCGGGTCGATGACCGACAGCGAACTCGCCCGAGCCATTCAGGTTCCACTTGGCCGGGCCGGCGCCGAGTGCGAGGCGGGGCTGGTCGAGGCGATCGTCACCGACGCCTCCGGTGAACCCGGCGTGCTGCCGCTCCTGTCCATTACGATGCGCGAGTTGTGGGAGTTGTGCCCCAGTGGGGTGCTCACCCTGGACGCCTACAAGCGGCTCGGGGGCATCCTGGATGCGGTCGCGCGACTGGCGGAACGCAGCTACTCCGGACTGGACGATGGTGAGCGGTCGGCGGTTCGGGAGATCCTCCTCCGCATGGCGTCGCCGGGGGAAGGGACCTCAGTCGTTCGTGGTTTTGTCCAGGTCGACGCCATCGAGGGCGCCGGCCCTGCGCGCCGGGCCCTGGACCGGCTCATCACCGATCGCCTCGTGACGGTGGACGAGGCTCACGCCAGCGTCGCCCACGAGGCCTTGTTCGCGCACTGGCCCCGGTTGGCCGCCTGGGTCGCCGCAGACGCGGAGGCCCGAACCATGCGCACCCGAATCGGTGACGCCGCGAGGTCCTGGGCGGAGGCCGGGCAGTTGGACACCGACCTGCTGAGGGGTCCGAGGTTGTCGGCGGCGCTGGATCTCGTCCACAGCGGCCGAGGTCTGCTGTCCGGCGAAGAGACCGCCTTCGTCGAAGCCAGCGAACACGCCGAGGCGCGGGCTCGCCTCGACCTCGTGGAGAGACTCCGTAAGCAACGCGCGGCCAATCGCCGTCTTCGGATGTTCGTCTCGGTCGCCGTGGTCGCGCTGCTCGTGGCGACCACGGCCATCGGTCTGACGCTGCATTCCCGGAATACGGCGGCGCGGGCGGCCATTCAGTCGGCGGCGCGGGGACTCGCCGCGCAGGCGCTGACGACCCGCCGTCTCGATGTCTCCTTCCTGCTCGCCGCCCAGTCGGCGATGCTGGATCCCGGCGTCGCGGCGCGATCCGCGCTTCTCGCGGCTCAGGCACAGGCACCCCAAGCCATGCGAGTCTTCACCGGGACCGGCCAGCGACTGGACGCAGTCGCCGTGGGTGGTCGGGGCCCCCTCGTCATCGCTATCGACCGCACCGGACATGCCGACGCATTCAACCTCGCGACGGGGGTGACGACCTCGATCGGAGGTGATCGGAACGGCACCGAGGCTGCCGCGTTCTCCCCAGACGGTGCAGTTCTGGCCCTGGGCGGCGCCGCCCGCGATGACCTCCGCAAGGGCAGGATCGACTTCTTGGACCCCTCGACCATGGCCGGTGCGGGCGCGTCCGTGGCGACACCGTCACCCGTCGTGGCGCTGCGGTTCGCCGGGGGCGGCCGCAGGCTCGTGGCGGTGATGACCTCGGGGCAGATCGACGTCGTGGACACCAGCCCACGTACGGTGGAGTGGACCGCTCAGGGTGCCAAGACTCCGTACCCGAGCGCCGTCGACTCCTCCGACGACGGGCAGTACATCACCACCAACGCGCCGGCCGTGCTGTGGCACGTTGTCCCGCGCATGGGCAAAGGCAAACCGTTGGACGGTGACCGGTCAGTCATCACGCCCGATGGGAACCTGATCGCCATCGCCACCGGGACACAGATCCGCCTCCTCCATCGCGCAGGACTGACCCCGTACCGGGTGCTCGGATCATCGGCTGCCGCGGTCCAGACCCTCGCCTTCTCACCCGACGGCCAAGCCTTGGCCAGCGGGTCCGACGACGGCTCGGCCGTGGTGTGGGACGTGGTCACGGGGCAGCGTCGGTACACGTTCGCCGGGCACGACGGGCAGGTCACCAGCGTGGCCTTCTCTCAGAACGGGCACGCCCTGGTCACCGCCGCAACGGACGGTCGCGCGGTGACCTGGGATCTCACCGGCAAACTCGGCCTGGTCGCGGCAGTCGGCTCGGTTCACAACGTGAAGCCGGACGTCATGGCAGGGTCTTACGTGGCCCTCTCCACGGCCACCGCAAGGATGCTCGTCGGCACCGCCGACGGAAGGGTGATGATCACCCAGTTTCCCAGCGGCAGGACTTTGTCGGCATACCGCACGGCGCCCCGGGCCACCGCCAATGACGCTCAGGTCAGCCGGGACGGCCTCATCGGCGCCACGGCGAGCAGCAACAACCGACTCAACTTGTGGGATCTCCCGCTGGGCCGACCTTATGCCGCTCGTCCCACCATCCACACACCGGAGCAACCCAGCGCGGTCGCCATCTCCCCCGACGACCAGACCGTCGCCTGGGGAGATGTCGGCGGCGGGGTCACCGCGATGTCCCTGGCGAGTGGAAAGGTCCTGTGGCATCGCCAACTGGGCCATCCGGTCAATCCACCATCGGCGGGAACCATCATGATCATGAACTTCAGTCCGGACGGATCGCAGCTGGCCGTCGGTGTCTCCCACATCGCGACCGAACTGATCCGGGCCGACGGCACCGGAGTCGCCAGGACGTTCCACAGCGCCGACGACAACTCCCTCTCCGTCGTGTTTTCCCCCGACGGCAGCCGATTGGCGACGGCGGACAGTGATGGCAGCGCCCGGATCTGGACGGTGTCGACCGGAGCCGGGTTGGATCTGGGGACACCTTCCGGCGCGGCGAGCGCCGTCATCTTCGGGTCCAGCTTCGACCCGACCGGCGACACCCTTGTGACCTATGCCGGGGATGGGACCGCCCAACTCTGGGATGCCGCCACCGCCAGCGCGATCGGCCCACGCGTGTCCGGCGACGCAAGTCCGGTCATGGCCGCCGGCTGGCCCGACGACGAAACCCTCGCCACCTTCCAGGCCGATGGCACAGTGCGACGGATCACGGTCGGATTTCACGCGCTCCAAAACCGAGCCTGCACCGTGGCGGGACGCACCCTCACCCGGACCGAGTGGCTTCAGTATTTGCCCGGCACGGCATTCTCTCCGGCCTGCAAACCCAGGTGAGGGACGCGGGTCAGGAGATCGCGGCCTTGACCGATCGAGCTGGAGCGGCACTGTCCGCTACCGCCGGGACGTCACCGGTTCCCGGTGCTGATCGAGGGATCGATCCTCGTAGCGGTCGTGGACGACCTGGTCGCGCTGAGCACCCGGATACTACGATCACCCGTCCGGTCGGCTCGGTGTCTTCGCCTGCGACGGAGAGATCGGATCGTCGAGCCCACCGTGGCGCGCCGCGCCCTGGTCAGTGTCGGCGCGGCTGGCTGACCGAGTCGCGGACCACCAGCGGACAGTCCAGGCGCACCGTCTCGGTGAACGCCACCTCGTCGCCGCCGGCGCCGATCCCAGCCAGCAACCGGCCCATCGCGGCCTCGCCCATTTCGCGGTGCGGCAGGCGGACCGTGGTGAGCGCCGGTACGAGCCAGGGCGCGACATTCTCGTCGTCGTCGTAGCCGACCACCGACAGGTCCGTCGGAATGTCCAGTCCGAGCCGGGCGGCGGCCAGATAGACCCCGGTGGCGGCCCGGTCATTGGCACAGACCAGCCCGGTCGGCCGAGGTCCGGGGCGGTCCAGCACCTGCATCGCGGCGGCGTACCCCTTGTCGATCTCGAAGCCGGCGGTGATGACCGGTGGCACCGGCAATCCGGCATCGGCCATCGCCTGGCGGAAACCTTGCTCGCGCAGGCCGGACGCGACCGCCTCCGGGGTGCCGGCCAGCAGCACGATGTCGCGGTGACCCCGATCGATGAGAGCCCGGGTTGCCGCCCGACTGCCGGCCACCTCATCGGGGATGTACCCAGCAAGCCGGCCGCCCGGATCGAAACAGTTCGCGAGCACAGCCGGCCCACCGAGCAACCCGTCCGGAGGGTCGTACGCCCGCAGGCTCAGCGCGGCGAAAAGCAGCGCGTCGACCTGGCGTCCGCGCAGCGTGGCGTACGCCCGATCCTCATGCGTCCGGTCGTCCTGTGTGTCGATCACCAGCAGCAGATAGCCGTCCGCCGCTGCTACCTCGGCGGCGCCCTGCAGCAGCCGGCCGGCGTAGCCGGCGGTCGCGATCGCATCGGTCACCACTCCGATGGTGGAGCTGCGCCGGGTCCGCAGACTGAGCGCGACCGGATTCGGGCTGTAGTCGAGCTGCTTCGCCGCCGCCAGGATCGCGGTCTGGTTCGCCGCCGAGATGTTGCCGTCCCCGTGACCGTTCAGTACCAGCGAGACCGCGCTGCGGGACACACCGGCCAGGTCGGCCACCTCCTGCGACGTCGCCCTACGGTTCATGCTCGCCGATGCTAGGGCAGGCCGATGGGGTTACAGTGACGACGGGCCCCGGAGGGCCGAGGGCCGGTGCCGATCCGAGGATTCGTTGATGCCCACGTTGCGTAGTTTTCGCCGCTCGATCGCCGTGGCCGGTGCCGCCACGCTCGTCCTCACCGGTTGCGCCGGCCCGGTGGATCGATCAGCGCCGCCCACGACGAATACCGCGGTCGACGCAGCTGCGCGCCCGCTGGTCGGAGTTACGGTGTCGGTGCCGTCCGCGCTTCGCAGCGCGCCGTTCGATGTCAAACGCACGCTGACGATCCCGCAAGGTTGGACGGTCTCGGTCTGGGCCCGTCCGGCGAAGGCCCGACTGCTGGCCTGGGCACCGGACGGCCGCCTGCTGGTGTCCCAGCCCGCGTACGGCCGGATCACCCGGCTCACCCCGGACAAGCGCGGCTACCCGACCTCCGCGACGCTGGTCTCGGGTCTCACTCAGCCGCACGGGATGGCCTTCCGTGGCTCGACGCTCTATGTCGCGGAGAGCAACCGGATCAGCTCGTTCCACTACGCAGGAGGCAAGGTCACCGGTCGGAAGACCATCGTCAGCGGGCTGCCGGACGCCTCGACGCCCGAGCTGCACGGCGCGTACGCCCACGCCCTGAAGAGCATCGCGATCAGCCGTGACGGATCGCTGTTCTTCTCGATCGGGTCCAGCGGGAACATCTCCGCCGGCGACCGCTCGGCCAATCCACAGCGCGCCACGATCATGAAGCTCGCGCCAGGCGCCACGAAGCCGACCGTGTACGCCCGGGGCGTTCGGAACGGCACCGGGCTCGCCTTCGCCCCCGACAACACGCTGTGGACCGCGGTGAACAACCGGGACAACGTCGGCTATCCCTACGACCGCGACTATGACGGCGACGGCTCGTCCGATCTCGGCAAGGTGATGACGAGCTACGTCAACGAGCACCCGCTCGAGCCGATCGCGCATGTGTACTACCAGCGCGATCTCGGCTGGCCGTACTGCAACCCCGATCCGGACGTCAACCCGGGCGTGAAGGGCACCGCGCTGACCTTCGCCAACCGGCCGTTCGTCCGCGACATCCAGCTGAACCCGACCGGCTCGCACCTGAACTGCTCGACGTTGCGCAAGATCGATCAGGGGCTGCCCGCCCACTCCGCTCCGCTGGGCATGAGCTTCACCCCGGCCGCCCTGCCCGGCGGGTACGGGCACGGGGCGCTGATCGGCGTCCACGGCTCGTGGAACCGCCACCCCCCACGGGCTCCGGAGGTCGCGTTCTTCCACCGCACCACGGGAGCGCTCGGCAACCAGCAGACGCTGGTCACCGGCTTCCAGCTCGCCGACGGCAGCCGCTGGGGACGTCCCGTGATGGCGATCCAGGGCAAGGACCAGGCGATCTACATCAGCGACGACGCTGCCGGCGCGATCTACCGGCTCGTGCCCAAGAAGAACTGACCGCCTCGGGTTTCTGGAGTCGGCGATGTCGCCCAGCGACCCGAACCGGATTCCTCACGCGTGTCAGGCTCGGCCCGTGACCCGCCCGCGGTCGATGGACGACATGACGTGCGATTCCCCGGCATTGCCGAGCGCTCGGCCCGGCCGTGATGTTCCAGGTCCCGGCTGCGGGCCCGTACCTGCCCTCGCCCCGGATTGAGCCCCCGCCCCCACGCGCACTGATTGCGTTTCGGCATCCGTTCAGCACGTCACGCCGCGTCTTCGCACCCCACGGGTCGACTTCGCACCGTGCGTGCGAGGTGCGAGGTGCACCGTTCGGGTGCGAAGTGCCGCGGGCTGGCTGAGGGGTGCGAAGTGCCCGCGGGCTGATTGGGTCGGCTGCGACGGGATCCGGGTGGCTGAGCGTGGGTCGACGGCAGCCACCATCGGCCGGCAGCGGGGCCGCTCAGAGCAGGTCGTTGATCATGATCGACTGTTCGCGACCAGGGCCGACACCGATCCCGGAGATCCGGGCGCCGCACAGTTCCTCCAGCCGGTTGACGTACGCCTGGGTGTTCTTCGGCAGGTCGGCGAAGTTGCGGGCCTCGGTGATGTCTTCCTCCCAGCCGTCCAGTTCCTCATAGATCGGCGTCGCGTGGTGGAACTCGGACTGCGTCATCGGCAGCACATCATGCCGCACCCCGTCGACGTCGTAGCCGACGCACACCGGGATCTTCTCCCAGCCGGTCAACACATCCAGCTTGGTCAGGAAGATGTCGGTGAAGCCGTTGATCTTGGCCGCCTGCTCGACCACCAGCGGATCGAACCAGCCGCACCGCCGGGGACGTCCGGTGGTGGTGCCGAACTCGCCGCCCGCCTCCCGGAGCGCGTCGCCGGTCGCGTCCAACAGCTCGGTCGGCATCGGACCCTCGCCGACCCGGGTGGTGTACGCCTTCGCGATCCCGATCACCCGGTCGACGCGGGTCGGACCGACACCCGCCCCGACGCAGGCGCCGCCGGCGATCGGGTTGGAGGACGTGACGTACGGATAGGTGCCGTGGTCGACGTCGAGATGGTGCGCCTGAGCGCCCTCGAAGAGCACCACCTTGTCATCGTCGAGTGCGTCGTTCAGCAGCCGCCCGACGTCGACGATGTAGGGCCGGACCCGCTCGGTGAAGGACAGCAGGTGGTCCGCGACCTGGGTCGGATCGAGAGCCCGCCGGTTGTAGACCTTGACCAGCAGGTGGTTCTTCTGGTCCAGCGCCGCCTCGACCTTCTGGCGCAGGATCGACTCGTCCAGCAGGTCCTGGACCCGGAGCCCGATCCGGTTCACCTTGTCCGAGTACGCCGGGCCGACGCCGCGGCCGGTGGTGCCGATCCGGTTCTTGCCGAGGAAGCGTTCGGTGACCTTGTCGATCACCTGGTGGTAGCTGGCGATGATGTGGGCGCTGGCCGAGATCAGCGGGTGCTGGAAGTCCACGCCGCGCGAGGAGAGCGCCTCGATCTCGCCGAACAGCACGTCGAGGTCGATCACCACGCCGTTGCCGAGCACCGGCACGCAGCTCGCGTTGAGGATGCCGGACGGCAGCAGGTGAAGCGCGTAGCGCTCGCCGTTCACGACGACCGTATGACCCGCGTTGTTGCCACCTGAGTAGCGGACGCAGTAGTCGACCCGGTCACCCAGCTGGTCGGTCGCCTTGCCCTTGCCCTCGTCGCCCCACTGGGCTCCCATCACCACAATGCCCGGCATGTGATCGCCGCCCTTCAGAAAGAGTGAAATCCCCGGGCATTCGCCACGGGGACTCTTGCGACAGAACTCTACCGGTCAGCCGGCCAGGGCGCGGTAGGCCTCGGCCGAGGAGTCGCGCAGGAACTCAGCGCAGCGCTGCTGCTCGGCGGTGTCGCCGATCCGTCCGGCCGCGACGCTGAGGGCCCAGAGCGCACGCAGGAAACCGCGATTCGGCTCGTGCGACCACGGGATCGGGCCCTGGCCCTTCCAGCCGTTCCGGCGCAGGGCGTCCAGGCCGCGGTGGTAGCCGGTGCGGGCGAACGCGTACGCGGCCACGTCGTCCGCCGGGCTGCCGGCGGCCAACGCCCGCTCGGCCAGCAGGGCCCAGCCGAGGCTGGAGGCGGGGTTCGCCGCGACCAGCTCGATCAGGCCGGCCGCGTCGGCCGCGCCGAACGCGGCCGTTGCCGGGTCGGCCGGCAGCCGGGTTTCGGGCGCGGAGGCGGCGAGCAGGTTGACGGGCTGGTCGGTCACGGGCGAAGCCTCTCGGGAGTGCAGGAGCGATTCGGGGCGACATGCTTTTCCGTCGTCCGGAATCGTGACGAACGAGCGAGATGTGCGGAGCTCGTGACCGCGGAGCGCGGAGCGCGACCATCAGATTCGGTCATCGTTCGAGCGTAGTGCCGTCGTCCGCCGAGTCCGACGAGGCCGGCGGCCGGATCCAGCCGGTGATCAGCATCGCCAGGGTGACCAGGACGGCGACCGAGAGGATGGCGGTCCGGACGGTGAAGTGGCTGCCGAGGAAGCCGACGAGCGGCGGCCCGCCGAGGAACGCGCAGTAGCCGATCGAGGCGATCACGCTGACCCGGGGCGCCGCCATCGCCGGCTCGTCGGCGCCGGCGCTCATCCCGACCGGGAAGCCGAGCGACAGCCCGACCCCCCAGAGCACCGCGCCGAGGAACGCGAGCCCGACGTACGGCCCGAAGACGAAGAGCAGGACCCCGACCACGCAGACCACGCCCAGCGCGCGCAGAGTGACGACCCGGCCGTACCGGTCGAGCAGGGTCGGACCGAACCAGCGACCGGCCGTCATGGCGGCGAGGAAGGTGGCGAAACCGAGCGTGCCGACCGCGGCCGGCGTGCCGTACCCGTCGATCAGCGCGATGCTGATCCAGTCGTTCCCGGTGCCCTCGGCGAACGCGAAGGCGAGCACGAACAACCCGACGATCAGCGTGCGCGGCTCCCGCCAGGCGTGCAGCGCGTTTCTCCGCGGGTCGGCACGCTCCGGCGCCGGGGCCGCCTCGTCGCTGTTCGGGTCCTCGGCGTGCTGGTGGTCGGCCAGGAATCCGCGGACCGCGATCGGCACGGTGATCCCGACCAGCACGGCTACCACGACGAGGTGGGCGGTGACCGGCACCTTCAGCGCGACCATGCCGGCCCCGATGAGGGCCCCGGCCACCGTGCCCACGCTCCAGCCGGCATGGAACCGAGGCATGATCGCCCGACCGAGACGCCGCTCCGCGAGCGCACCCTGGACGTTCATCGCGACATCCCAGGCGCCCTGCCCGAAGCCGAAGAAGAAGAGGCCGATGGCGAGCGGAACGACGCCGAACAGGTAGCCGACCGCCATCACGAGCATCGCGCCGGCCACGACGAATCCCATCGCTCGGACGGTCCAGCGGGAACCGAAATGTCCGATGATCACGCCCGAGGACGGCATCGAGACCAGCGAGCCGGCGGCGATCGCCAGCAGCAGCAAGCCGAGCTGGGACGGGTCGAGCGCCAGCCGGTCGCGCACCTGCGGAATCCGGGACGCCCAGCTGGCGAAGGCGAAGCCGCTGGTGATGAACACCGCGTACGTCGCCAGCACCGCTGCGCGAACGGCCGGCGCGGTGGTGTGCGCCTCGACGCCCGCCGGCGCCCCCTCTGCCGGACCCATCGCGACAGCATCTCACCCGCCGTCGACCCATCCCCAAGCAGCGTCATTTGATAGACATCTAACAATTAGACGTCTAAAGTATCGCTCGTGAAGATCAGCCTCAGCGTGACGAACTTCAGCTGGCCGGGCGGTACGGCGGACATCGCCGCCCGGCTGGCCGAGATCGCCCGGATCGCGGACGCCACCGGGTTGGACACCTTGTGGGTCGCCGACCACCCGATGCAGTCCGACCCGGCCAGCTCGCCGGACGAACCGATGCTGGACGCGTACACCACGCTGGGGATGCTGGCCGGTCTGACCGGACGGATCCGGCTGGGCACCCTGGTCAGCTGTGCGAGCTTCCGAGCACCGGCACTGCTGATCAAGGCCGTGACGACGCTCGACGTGCTCTCGGGCGGGCGGGCCTGGCTCGGTGTCGGGGCCGGCTACAACGAGGCGGAGGCGCGGGCGATGGGAGTCGACCTGCCGCCGATCCCCGAGCGCTTCGACCGACTGATCGACACCCTCGAGCTGGCCGGGCGGTTGTGGCGCGACGACCGCTCGCGGTTCGACGGCCGGAGCACCGTGCTCGAGGGTCCGGTGTCCTCGCCGCTCCCGCTCAGCCGGCCGCGACCGCGGATCCTGGTCGGAGGGGTCGGCGAACGCCGGACGCTGCCGCTCGTAGCCCGGTACGCCGATGCCTGCAACCTGTTCGACCTGCCCGATGGGGGCGACGGTCTGCGACGCCAGCTCGGGGTGATCGCCCGCGAGTGCGCGAAGCTCGGCCGGCCGTACGCCGAGATCGAGACCACGGTGACCACGGCGCTCCGCGAGGGCGAGTCGGAAAGCGAGCTGATCGAGCGCTGCCGCCGGTTCGCCGGGCTGGGCCTGACGCACGTCGTGCTGATCGCCCGCGGCCGGGCGTTCGCACCGGCCGACGTGGAGCTGCTCGGCCGGGCCGCCGAGCGGTTGTCAGCCGAGTGAGCTACCAGCCGCCGCCGGGAGGTGTGCCGCTCGGTCTGCTGGTCGCCCGGAGCGCCAAGGCGCTGGACCGTGCGTTCGACGACGCGCTCGTCGCAGCCGGCGGTAACAGACCCAGTTGGCTCGTGCTGCTCGCGGTGATGTCCGGCGCGGCCCGTACGCAGAGCGAGCTCGCCGAGCGGGTGGGCGTGTCGGGGCCGACACTGACCCATCATCTGGATCGGATGGAGGCCGCCGGCCTGGTCCGCCGGAACCGCGATCCACGCAACCGCCGAGCCCAGTCGATCGAGCTGACCGACCACGGCCGGACACAGTTCTTCCGGCTGCGCGACGCCGCGGTCGCCTTCGACCGCAGGCTGCATACCGGGCTGGACGACGCAGCGGTCGATGCGCTGCGGGACGGCTTGCAGCGTCTCGCGGACAACGTCCGACAGTCGAGCTGACCATCGCTCGCCGCCGGCTCGGTCAGATCCAGTCGAGACGTTTGAACAGCCGATAGAGGGCGAACGCGGACACCAGCATCAGCACGAAATACAGCCAGAATCCGATCCAGGTGCCGGCCAGCGGGAAACGGACGTTCATCCCGACGAAGCTGGTCACCAGGGTCGGCACGGCGATCACCCCGGCCCAGCCGCTGAGCTTCTTCATCACCGAGTTCAGCCGGAGGTCGGCCAGCGCCAGGCTGGTGTCGAACACCGACGACAAGGTCTCGCGCAGTGCGTCGGCCGCGTTCGCGACCCGTTGATGACGCTCCTCCAGCAGTCGCCAGTGCCGGACCAGCTCGGCCCGCCGCTTGCCGGACGTCGAACGGGCCGGCCGGGCCTCCGGCAGGCTGTCGGCGAGCTCGGCCAGCACCGTACGCATCGGGTCGGTGGTCCGCCGCAGCCGGGACAGCACCGTACGCAGCCGGAAGGCCCACAACTGTTCGTCCTTGGTCAGCGGACGTTCCTCGAACAGCGCGTTCGCCAACTGGTCGCCGGCCTGCTCCAGCCAGGCCGCCACCGACTCGTAGTTGGCGATCAGCACGCTGACCAGCACCTGCAGGGCGGCCTCGACACCGCCGGTCGCCAGCCAGTCCTGCCTGCCGGCCAGAGCTGCGGCAGGACGGATGCCGTTGCGGTCGTCGACGCTGCAGACCATCGCCCGGTCGGTGACCACGACCGAGACCGGATGGACGGTGGCGACAGCCCGGTCGGTGTCGAGCTCCAGCACGTTGCTGACCAGGATCCTGGCGTGGTCGAGCTGCTCGAACTTCACCCGCCGGTCCGAGGCGGCGATGTCGCGGAGCGCGAACTCGTCCAGCTCGAGCTGGCCGGCCACCTCGCGCAGCTCCCGCGAGGCGTAGTCGGTGCGCGGCAGAACCCACCAGGCGAACGCGTCCGAGTGCAGCTGGAGGACATCGCTGAGATCCTCACCGGTCAGGTCGTCGGCCACCACCTTGCTGCCCGACCAGACCCGGCTGAGCGGGGCCGGCCGGGAAGCGGCGGCGATCTCGGTCACGGGCGGCGCCACTCGGTCACGGCTGGAGACTACGCTCCGAGCCCGAGGGCTCAGGCGCTAAGTCGCTCAAGCGTTCAGGGACGTCCCAGTACTGCGCAGGTCCTCACAGGCGGTGATCACCCGCTGCGGCCATCCCGGCCTCGGCCGCCTTGCCCCAGGCGCGGGGGTCGTACGCCTTCTTGTTGCCGACCTCGCCGTCCACCTTCAGCACGCCGTCGTAGTTGGCGAACATGTGACCCGCCGCCGGCCGGGTGAAGGCGTACTGGGTGTCGGTGTCGATGTTCATCTTGATCACGCCGTAGTCGACCGCGGAGCGGATCTCCTCCAGGGTCGAGCCCGAGCCGCCGTGGAAGACCAGGTCGAACGGGTCGGTCTTGCCGATCTTCTCGCCGACCTTCTCCTGGATCTCCTTCAGCACCTCGGGCCGCAGCTTCACCGCGCCCGGCTTGTAGACGCCGTGCACGTTGCCGAAGGTGAGCGCGGTGATGTAGCGGCCCTTCTCGCCCGAGCCGAGCACCTCGACGGTCCGCAGCCCGTCCTCGACGGTGGTGTAGAGCTTGTCGTTGATCTCGTGGCTGACGCCGTCCTCCTCGCCGCCGACGACACCGACCTCGATCTCGAGGATGATGTTGGCGGCCGCGGTCAGGGCCAGCAGCTCGTCGGCGATGGCCAGGTTCTCCTCGACCGGCACCGCGGAACCGTCCCACATGTGCGACTGGAACAGCGGCAGGCCGCCGTTCTTCACCCGCTCGGTGGAGATCGCCAGCAGCGGCCGGACGTAGCTGTCCAGCTTGTTCTTCGGACAGTGGTCGGTGTGCAGCGCGATGTTGATCGGGTAGTTCTTCGCCACCTCGTGGGCGTACGCGGCCAGGGCGACCGCGCCGGTGACCATGTTCTTGATGGTCGGGCCCGAGGCGTACTCGCCGCCGCCGGTGGACACCTGGATGATGCCGTCCGAGCCGGCCTCGGCGAAGCCGGCCAGGGCCGCATTGATGGTCTGGGACGAGCTGATGTTGATGGCCGGGTAGGCGAACGACCCCTGCTTCGCCTTGTCCAGCATCGCGGCGTAGACCTCGGGGGTGGCGATCGGCATGTGCTCACTCTTTCTCGCGACAGGTCCGGTCACCGTCGCGACCGGCAGGGGCCCAGTCTGTCAAAGTGCGAGGGCCGGCGCACTCCGCCCCTCGACCGGGCGGACGGGCTCGGCCACGCTCGCCGACCAGCTTCGTCCCCTCGACGTCCAGATCCGGCAGGATCTTGTCCAGCCAGCGGGGCACATACCAGGCCTTCTCGCCGAGCAGGTGCATCAGCGCCGGCATCAGCGTCATCCGGATCGCGAACGCATCGATCAGCACACCGGCGGCCAGCGCGAAACCGATCGGCTTGATCATGGTCTGGTCGGAGAAGATGAAGCTGGCGAAGACCGATGTCATGATCAGCGCGGCGGCGGTGACCACCCGTGCGCCGTGGCTGAAGCCGGTCCGGACCGCGGTCCGCGCGGACTGGCCGTGCGACCAGGCCTCGCGCATGCCCGACACCAGGAACATCTGGTAGTCCATCGCCAGCCCGAACAAGATCCCGATGGCCAGTGTCGGCAGGAAGCTGAGGATCAGGCCCGGCTGCGCCACGCCGAAGACCGGCCCGAGCCAGCCCCACTGATAGACCGCGACGAGCGCGCCGAACGACGCCGCGATCGAGAGCAGGAACCCGCCGGTCGCCAGCAGTGGCACGACGACCGACCGGAACACCAGCAGCAGGAGCAGCAGGGAGATGCCCGACGACCACCCCGAGATAGAGCGGTAGCACCGAGGCCAGCCGGTCGGAGATGTCGATGTTGGCCACGGTCTGTCCGGCGAAGCCGAGTGAGTCGACCGCGGTGTCGTCGATGATGCGTCTGCCGGTCCGCGCGGAGCTGGTGCACCAGCGCGATGGTGGCGTCGTCGGTCGGTCCGGTCTTCGGACACGATCTGGAACACCATCGTCTGGTGGTCGTCGCTGATCGACGCGGCGACCACGTACTCCACGTCGGGAGTCTGCTTCAGCTGCTCGCCGATCTTCAGTTGGAGATCGGTCACCTGGTCGTCGGACAGCTTCGCGGCCTGCGCCGGGTCCAACTTCGCCACACCGATGATGGCGGCGTTCTGTCCGGCGCCGAACTCGTCGGTGACCTTCGTGTACGCCCGGTAGGCGGTCGTGTCGTGCGCCTCGGACGAGCCGTCCGGCAGGCCGAGCTTCAGGCTCGTGGCCGGGATGGCGAGGATGCCGAGCACGGCGGCGGTGGCGACCACGGTGATCACCGGGTGTCGGGTGATCAGACCGCCCCAGCCCTTGCCCCGAGCAGGGGCGGCGTGCTGTGGATCGGAAGACTCCGCGGCCGCCTCGGCGTCCTCACCGGCCTGGGCGGCTGCCAGCTTGCGGCGGCCGCGGCGGGACAGCACCCGCGGGCCGATCAGGGACAGCAGGGCCGGCGTGAGCGTCAGGGCGACTCCGATCGCGACGGCGACTGTGCCGGCGGCGGCCAGACCCATCACGCCGAGGAACGGAATGCCGGTCAGGGTCAGCGCGGCGAGTGCGACGACCACCGTCAGGCCGGCGAACAGCACCGCACCGCCGGCCGTACCGTTGGCGCGGGCGATCGACTCCTTCAGCTCCATTCCCTGGGCGAGCTGGGTCCGGTGCCGGTGGACCAGGAACAGCGCGTAGTCGATACCGACCGCGAGGCCGAGCATCAGGGCGAGCACCGGCGTGACGTCGGTCATCGTCACCCAATGGCTGAGCGCGAGCACCGAGAGCAGGCCGACGCCGACCCCGACCATGGCGATCAGCAGCGGCAACCCGGCAGCCAGCAGGGATCCGAGCATGACCAGCAGGACGATGGCGGCGATGCCGACCCCGACGCCCTCGGTCGTACCGCCCATCTCGGGCTTGGGTGAGATGTCAGAGGAGTAGTCGACCTGGACGCCGGTGCCGGCGAGATCCGCGGCCTTGGTCGGGATGGCGTTCTTGGTCTGGTCCGACACCGAGGCGAGCGGGACATCGAACGAGATGGCGGTGACCGCCGTCGTACCGTCCTGGCTGACCGCTCGCAGACCACTCGAACCGGGACCGGCCATCAGGGCGAGCTTCCGCTCGCCCCGGGTGAGCTCGGCCTTCTTGTCGGCCAGGGTCTTCTCGCCGTCGGCCAGCTTCTGCTTACCGGTGGTGATCTTCTTCGCGGCGTCGTCCAGCTTCGTCCGGCCCTCGGCGATCTGCTGCGCGCCGGAGGCGAGCATCGCCTCGTTCGCGTCGATCGTGGCCTGCCCGGCATTCAGCTTCGCCTGCCCAGCGGCAAGCTGTTCCTTGCCCGCGGTCAGCTTCTGCTGGGCTGCAGTGAGCTTCTGCTGGCCGGCGGCGAGTTCGGCCGACTTCTCCGTCAGCGTCGCTGCACCGGCGGTCAGCTGCTTCTGCTTGCTCGCCAGGGTCTTCGCACCGGCGGTCAGCTGGGCGGACTTCGTGTCGAGCGTCTTCGTCGTGGCGTCCAGGGTGGCCTGCTGTTTCGCCAGCTCGGTCCGCGCGGCGACCACCTGCGGGTCGTTCTCGCCGAGCTGTGCGGCCTGTTGGTCGACACCCGCCTTGGCCTGGTCGAGGTGCTGCTGTCCGGTCGTCACCTGGACGCGGGCAGCGGCGATCTGTCGCTGTCCGTCGGCGATCTGCTGCTTCGCCGCATCGAGCTGGTGCTGACCGGTCGTGATCTTCTTCTTCGCCGCCGCGATCTGCTTCTTACCGCTGTCGATCTTGGCCTGCGCCGCATCCAGCTTCTGCTGACCGGCGGCGACTTTCCCCTTGTTCGCATCGATCGTGGCCTGGCCCGTGGTGAGCTTGGTCTGTGCCGCGTCGAGCTGACCCCGACCGGTCGCGATCTTGGCCGCGCTCGCCGTCAGTGTCTTCCGTCCGTCGACGATCTTGTCGTCGCCGTCGGCGAGCTTCTTGGAATTGTCGGCGATGGTCTGCTCGGCGTCGGCGATCTTGTCCTTGCCGTCGCTGATCTTGGTCCGGGCATCGTCCAGCTTCTGCTGCGTGGTGAACGGGTTCGCGGCGTCGTGCACGCCGTCGACGGTCTTCCACCGCTTGACGGTCTCGGCCACCGCCTGCTTCTGCTCGGCCGTGAACGGCTTGCCGTCGGTCGTGGAGAAGATGACCGTGCCACTGCCGTGCGCGGCCTCCGGCGAGGACTTCTGCAGGTCGTCGATCACCTGCTGGAACTCGGTGCCGGGGATGGTCAGGTTGCTGCTGAACGGTTCGCGCAGGGTCGCGGCCGCACCGCCGACGGCGCCGATGACGACGACCCAGACGAGCACGACGGCCCAGGCGCGACGGGCGGCGAACCGCCCGAGGCGGTAGAGGTATTTGGCCATGACAGAACAGAGCTTTCTTCAGACAGGACAAGGGTGTGTCCGCGCGCGACGATGCGGCGGTGGTCGACGTGGGGTGCCCTTCGACAGGCTCAGGGCACGAAAAGCTGGGAGGTCAGCCGGTCTCGGTGATCGGACGGACCAGCTGGAAGGCGCGGTGGACGGTGTCCAGGAAGCGACGCCGCGCATCGTCGTCGACGGGTCCCTCGTGCACCCGGAGCCAGTGATGACGCGCGGCCTCGAAGGCGGCCCCGTACGCGCCCATCACGACAGACTCCTGGAGTGAGTCGGATTCGATTCCGGCCCGGCGCAGCCGCTGGTGGGCCCAGTCGTGAGCCAGCGCCTCGTTGTGGTTCGCCATGACCTCCATGGCGTAGCGGCTGGCCGCCGGCGACCCGTCGATCGCTCGCCAGGCCCGGGCGAGCGAGGAGAGCGCATCGGTGGTGATCACCTCGTCGACCACGGCCAGCACGCTGTCGGACAGCGGTTCATCGTCGGGGCGGGCCGCCATCGCGGTCGTCAGTGCCGACAACAGTTCCTCGACTCCGGCGGTGACCAGCGCATCGACGCTCGGGTAGTAGTTGAAGAAGGTGCGACGAGAGACCCCGGCCGCGTCGGCCACGGCGTCCGCGGTCAGCGCGTCCAGACCTCTGGTCTCGACCAGGGTCAGGACGGCCGCATAGAGCGCGTCACGGGTGCGCTCCCGGTTCAGTTCGCGGCGGCTCACGGTCTCTGGCACAACACCAAGCGTACGCTTGTTTGCACACTGTGCAAACTTGCTCTAAGCGCAGACTCTCGTGATCTGCGCCACCCGTCAGCCGGCGACCCAGCACTCCCAGATCGCGACGTCGACGAAGCCCAACCTCCGGTAGACGCCGTGCCCAACGGCGCTGGACTGCAACCACGCCCAGCGGGCCCCGTCGCCAAAGACCTCGCCGGCGACCGCGTCCGCGACGATGCCGGCGGTGATCGCCGACCCGAAGCCACGCCCGCGCTGTTCGGGTGGCGTCGCGACATTGAACACGCCGACGTGATCGCCGGCGCGCACCGCCAGGCCGGTCGTCACCGGCCGGCCGCCGACCTCGCCGATGTAGAAGGTCACGGATCTCTCCTCAGCGATCTCAGGCCCGACCAGGGGCGTGAAGAACCCCTCGGGCGCCTGGAAACCGGCCGCCGCGATGCGGGCGTGAAGCCGTGCCTCGGACGGTTCCAGCCGCCGGATCGCGAGACCCCCGGTCGTCGACGCCCTGCCAGCCGAGATGGAAGGCCCACCTGTGGGTCGCGCGTCCAGACGCATCAGCGGGATGTCCTCGATCCGGCGCAGACCGCGATCCATGGCCAGCACCGCGAGGGTCGTCGTGCCCGTCGGGAACTGCAGGCAGTGCGGTAGACCGGTGGCGGCGACCCGATTCAGCAGCCGGGTGATGCCGGCAGGATCAGCATGCCCCGCACACCAGACACCGTTGAGGGTCGGTGCCGGAATCCCGGTCGCTATCGCAGCAGCCGGGCCGACGCGCTCCGACCAGCCGAACGGCAGTCGCTCCGCCAGCAGCACCCACGCGTCCAGCAGAGCCGCAGCAGTTGCGCCGGGAACGTCCTGCACGGCTGCAGACTAGTGGTTGCGCCCGGAAGTTCATCGAGGGTCCAGCGGCGTCTGGGTGGATGCTCCGCAAGGCCGCGGAGGAGGTCGTAGCGGTGTTCTACGGACGACGACGCGAACGAAGCGGAGCGCCGCCCAGGCGGCTCTGGTCCCGACGAACATCCGGGCGTGACCACTAGTGGCTGCGAGCCCCGCTCAGCCGCCCAGCCGTCTGGACAGCGACTCGGCCGAGCGCGTCACCAGGTCTGCCAGCCGCTGGCGGGCACCGGGGTCGACCCGGTCGGCGGCGAACGTCACCGACAGTCCGGCCACCGGGAAGCCGTTGTGGTCGCGGACCGGCACCCCGACCGAACCCATCCCGCTGGTGATCAACTCGTCCTCGTACGCAAACCCGCGGTGACGGATCTGGGCCAGGGTCCGGCGCAGCTCGGTCGGCGTCGCCGGCCCGCGACCGTCTCGCTGGACCAGCGACGCGGCGTCCGGATAGGTGGCCTTCAGCTGGCTCGCCGGCAGCCGCGACAAGATGGCGAGGCCCGACGCGGTCAGCGTTGCCGGCAGCCGGACGCCGACATCGGTGACCAGCGGCGGCCGCCCGGTCGCCCGCTCCTCGATCACGTAGTAGACGTCGCGGCCGTACAGCACGGCGAGGTGGGCGTTCTCCTTCGCGGTCGCGACGAGCCGGGTCAGCACCGGCTGGGCGATCCGGCGCAGCGGCATCTGCCGGGAGTAGCTGGAGCCGAGCTCGTACGCGACCACACCGAGCCCGTAGCGACGCTCCTCCGGCAGGTAGCTGACGAAGCCCTGGTCGGCCAGCACCGCGAGCAGCCGGTACGTCGTCGAGCGCGGCAGGTCCAGCATGGTGCCGATCTGGGCGGCCGGCACCGGGTCGGCCTGTCGGGCCAGCAGGGTCAGGATGCGCAACACGGCATCGGCGGCGGGCGCGGCGGACACCCTCCCAGAGTCTCAGATTTGAGACACGACCGGAAGTGCGGATCTTTCGGCGGCCGGTGTCGCCGTCGTGCAATGGAAACATGTCAAGCAGCACAGCCATCCGTCCTCCGGCGACGCGGCCCCAGCGGGTCAGTGTCGGGCTCGGCCCGGTGAGCATCGACGACGTCGTCGCGGTCGCCCGGCACGGTGCGCCGATCGAGATTGCGCCCGACGCGCTTGCCGAGGTGCGCCGGACCCGGACCGTGATCGAGGCGCTCGCCGACGATCCGCAGCCGCACTACGGAGTGTCGACCGGATTCGGGGCGCTGGCCACCCGACACATCCCCGTCGAGCTGCGGACCCAGCTGCAGCGCAGCCTGATCCGCTCGCACGCGGCCGGGTCGGGACCGGAGGTGGAACGAGAGGTCGTCCGTGGGCTGATGCTGCTCCGGATCTCCACCCTCGCCACCGGCCGGACCGGGGTCCGCGAAGTGACGCTGCGGACGTACGCCGGGCTGCTGAATGCCGGCATCACGCCGGTCGTGCACGAGTACGGCAGCCTCGGCTGCTCCGGCGACCTGGCCCCGCTCGCCCACTGCGCGCTGGCCCTGATCGGCGAGGGCATCGTCCGCGACGCCAGCGGCACGCTGTTACCGGCGGCCGACGCGCTCGCCGCCGCCGGGATCGAGCCGGTGGTGCTGGCCGAGAAGGAGGGCCTGGCGCTGATCAACGGCACCGACGGCATGCTCGGCATGCTCTGCCTGGCGCTGACCGATCTGGACAACCTGGTTCGGGTCGCCGATCTGACCGCCGCGATGAGTGTCGAGGGTCAGCTCGGCACCGACGACGTGTTCGCCGAGGATCTGCACCGGCTGCGACCGCATCCCGGGCAGCTCGCGTCGGCGGCCAACCTACGGGTGCTGATCCGCGGCAGCGAGATCCGGGAGAGCCATCGCACCGAGGCCTGCACCCGGGTCCAGGACGCGTACTCGCTCCGCTGCTCGCCGCAGGTCGCCGGCGCGGTTCGGGACACCATGGCGCATGCCCGCGCGGTCGCCGGGATCGAGCTCGGCTCGGCGATCGACAACCCGGTGGTGACGCCGGACGGCCGGGTGGAGTCGAACGGGAACTTCCACGGCGCGCCGATCTCGTACGTCCTGGACTTCCTGGCCATCGCTGTCGCCGACCTGGCCAGCATCGCCGAACGACGGACCGACCGGTTCCTGGATCGCGCCCGCAGCAACGGGCTGAATCCCTTCCTGGCCGACGATCCCGGCGTCGACTCCGGCCACATGATCGCCCAGTACACCCAGGCCGCGATCGTCTCCGAGCTGAAGCGGCTCGCCGTCCCGGCGTCGGTCGACTCGATTCCGAGCTCGGCCATGCAGGAGGACCACGTCTCGATGGGCTGGTCCGCCGCGCGGAAGCTGCGCCGGGCGATCGACGGGCTGACCCGGGTGCTCGCGATCGAGCTACTGACCGCGGCCCGCGGGATCTCGCTCCGCGCACCGCTCGCTCCCGCCCCGGCGTCGGCCGCAACGATCGCCGGCCTCCGGGCAGCCGGCTGGCCAGGTCCGGGCACCGACCGCTGGCTCGCCCCGGAGATCGAGCTCGCGGTCGGCTACGTCGCCTCCGGCGCCGCCGTCGCCTCCGCCGAGTCCGTCACCGGCCCCCTCGCCTGACCTCGCTACCCGAAAGGAAAGATGATCATGGAAGGCGCTCGCCCCGTCCGCGCACCGCGCGGCACCACCCTCTCCGCCAAGAGCTGGTCCACCGAGGCCCCGCTGCGGATGCTGATGAACAACCTCGACCCCGAGAACGCGGAACGTCCCGACGACCTCGTCGTGTACGGCGGCACCGGCCGCGCCGCCCGTGACTGGCGCAGCTTCGACGCGATGGTCCGCACCCTGCGCGACCTGGAGGCCGACGAGACCATGCTGGTCCAGTCCGGCCGGCCGGTCGGCGTGATGCGTACCCACGAGTGGGCGCCGCGAGTGCTGATCGCGAACTCCAACCTCGTGCCGGACTGGGCGAACTGGCCCGAGTTCCGCCGGCTGGAGAAGCTCGGCCTGACCATGTACGGGCAGATGACGGCCGGCTCCTGGATCTACATCGGCACCCAGGGCATCGTCCAGGGGACGTACGAGACGTTCGCGGCCGTCGCCGAGAAACGGTTCGGCGGCACCCTGGCCGGCACCATGACGCTGACCGGCGGCTGCGGCGGGATGGGCGGCGCGCAGCCGCTCGCGGTCACCCTGAACGACGGCGTCTGCCTGATCGTCGACGTCGACCGGACCCGGCTGCAGCGTCGGGTCGACCACCGCTATCTGGACGAGATCGCCGCCGACCTCGACACCGCGGTCGAGAAGGCCCTGCAGGCCAAGGCCGACCGCAAGGCGTGGTCGATCGGGCTGGTCGGCAACTGCGCGGAGATCTTCCCCGAGCTGCTGCGCCGCGGGGTCCCGATCGACATCGTCACTGACCAGACCAGCGCCCACGATCCGCTGTCCTATCTGCCCGAGGACATCGCGTTGGAGGACTGGGCCGACCTCGCCGAGTCCAAGCCCGAGGAGTTCACCGATCGGGCTCGCGCGTCGATGGCCAAGCACGTGCGGGCGATGGTGGAGTTCCAAGACGCCGGCGCCGAGGTGTTCGACTACGGCAACTCGATCCGTGACGAGGCACGCCAAGGCGGTTACGAACGTGCGTTCGAGTTCCCCGGCTTCGTCCCGGCCTACATCCGGCCGTTGTTCTGCGAGGGCAAGGGTCCGTTCCGGTGGGCCGCGCTGTCCGGCGATCCGAAGGACATCGCCGCGACCGACAAGGCCGTGATGGATCTCTTCCCCGACAACGACCGGCTTCAGAAATGGATGCGCGGCGCGCAGGAGCGGATCGCGTTCCAGGGGCTGCCGGCTCGGATCTGCTGGCTGGGCTACGGCGAGCGGGACAAGGCCGGTCTGGCGTTCAACGACCTGGTCGCCCGCGGCGTGGTGTCGGCGCCGATCGTCATCGGTCGTGATCATCTGGACTGCGGTTCGGTCGCCTCGCCCTACCGGGAGACCGAATCGATGGCCGACGGTTCCGACGCGATCGCCGACTGGCCGCTGCTGAATGCATTGATCAACACCGCGTCCGGCGCGTCCTGGGTGTCGATCCACCACGGCGGCGGCGTCGGCATCGGCCGGTCCATCCACGCCGGCCAGGTCTCGCTGGCCGACGGCACCGAACTGGCGGCTCAGAAGCTGGCCCGGGTGCTCAGCAACGACCCCGGGATGGGCGTCATCCGGCACGTGGACGCGGGCTACGACAGCGCCGTGGACGTCGCCGCCGAACGTGGGGTCCGGGTGCCGATGAGCGAACAAGCATGATCACCTTCGACCGGCTGTGGGACCAGCTGGCCGACATCGGTCGGAACGCCGGTTCCGGCGGCTACCGCAGATATGCGCTGACTCCCGAGGACCACGAGCTGCGGGAGTGGTTCGCCGCGGAGGCGGCCGCCCGCGGGCTGGACCCGACGACCGACCGGATGGGCAACCAGTGGGCGTGGTGGGGCGATCCCGATCAGACACCCGGCATCGTCACCGGATCACACCTGGACAGCGTGCCGGACGGCGGCGCGTACGACGGCCCGCTCGGCGTGATCAGCTCGTTCGCCGCGCTGGATCTGTTGCGAGAGCGCGGATTCGCGCCGGCGAGACCGATCGGCATCGTGAACTTCGGCGACGAGGAAGGCGCCCGATTCGGGATCGCCTGCGCCGGATCGCGGGTGATCACCGGGGCGCTGGCGGCCGATCGGGCCCGCGGGCTGCGCGACGCGGACGGGGTGTCGATGGCCGACGCTCTGCGCGGCACCGGACGCGATCCGGACGAGCTCGGACCGGACCCCGAGGCGCTGGCCCGGGTCGGCGCTTTCGTCGAGCTGCACGTCGAGCAGGGACGTGGACTGATCGATCTCGGCGAGCCGGTCGCCATCGGCACGGACATCTGGCCGCACGGGCGTTGGCGGATCGACGTACCCGGGGTGGCCAACCATGCCGGCACCACTCGCCTGGATGATCGGCAGGACGCGATGATCGGGTTGGCCTCGACCGTGCTCGCGGCCCGGACCGCTGCTGACGCACACGACTGCCTGGCGACCGTCGGCAAGACCAGGATCACCCCTGGCGGGGTGAACGCGATCGCGTCCGCCGCGACCGCCTGGTTGGATGCCCGCGGAGCCGACGAGGCGGCCGTCCGAGCCACCGTCGAGCAGATCGCCGGCGCCTCTGCCGGCTTCGGCGCGACGATCAGTGAAGAGTCCTGGACGCCGCCGACCAGATTCGATCACGATCTGCTCGACCGTCTCCGCGACGTCCTGCCGACCGCGCCGCTGCTCGGCACCGGAGCCGGGCACGATGCCGGGATCCTCGCAGGAGCAGGGATTCCGGCGGCCATGCTGTTCGTTCGCAATCCGACCGGCATCTCCCACTCCCCCGCCGAGTACGCCGAACGGGATGACTGCCTGGTCGGCGTCGAAGCACTGGCCACGGTGCTGACCGCGCTGGCCGGGGCCACAACATGACCGGCTACTGGGCGGCGTACGCCCAGCTCCCCGGCGGCATCACCGATCGGGTCCGACTGGACGTCGTCGACGGCCGGTTCACCTCGGTGGAGCCCGCCGTCGACGCGGCGAGCGGTGACGTGCGCCTCGACGGTGTCGTGCTGCCCGGCTTTGCCAACGCCCACAGTCATGCGTTCCACCGGGCGCTTCGCGGACGTACGCACGGTGGCGGCGGCACGTTCTGGACCTGGCGCGAGCAGATGTACGCGATCGCGTCCCGGCTCGATCCGGACAGCTACTTCGCGCTGGCCCGGGCCGTCTACGCGGAGATGGTGCTCACGGGAATGACCGCGGTCGGCGAGTTCCACTACCTTCATCATGGTCATCGCGGTCGGCGCTATGCCGACCCGAACGCGATGAACGACGCACTGGCCGCGGCGGCGAGCGAGGCCGGCATCCGGCTCACCCTGCTGGACGCCTGCTATCTCAGCGGTGGGCTGACGACGAACGGGCATCTGCCTCTCGATCCGGTGCAGCAGCGCTTCAGCGACGGTTCGGTGGACGCCTGGGCCGAGCGACGCGCGGCCTGGTCGGCGCCGGCCGGTGTCGTCGTCGGCGCGGCCGTCCACTCGGTGCGGGCGGTGCCGGAACAGGAACTGGCCAGGTTCGCAGAACTCGTGCCGAGTGTTCGCGACGGGGGCGGGCCGGTGCACGTCCATCTCAGCGAGCAGCCGGCCGAGAACGCCGCTGTGCAAGCATTCTACGGCTGTACGCCGACCGAGCTGTTGGACCGCAACGGGCTGCTGGACGAGCGGACCAGCGCCATCCACGCGACTCACCTGACGACCTCGGACATCGCCTCGATCGGCCGGGCGCGCACGTACGCCTGCTTCTGCCCCACGACCGAACGCGATCTGGCCGACGGGATCGGGCCGGCGCGGGCGCTGGCCGACGCGGGTAGCCCGCTCACCCTCGGCTCGGATCAGCACGCCGTGATCGACCCCTTCGAGGAACTGCGCGGGCTCGAGCTGCATGAGCGACTGCTCAGCAATGAACGCGGCCGCTTCAGCCCGGTGGAGTTGATCGAAATCGCTACCGCGACGGGCCACCGCAGCCTCGGCCGGCCGGACGCGGGACGGCTCGCGCCCGGTGCACTCGCGGACTTCGTCGAGGTGGACCTCCGATCGGTGCGCACCATCGGCAGTCGTCCGGACCAGGTGATCTACGCTGCGACGGCATCCGATGTCCGCACCGTGGTCGTGGGCGGTGAGCCGATCGTCCGGGGCGGGTCTCACCGGCTCGGCTCACCGGCCGCACTGCTGGCGGGATCCATGCGAGCGTTGGGAGACGAGCGATGACGGCAACCTTGATCACCGGGATCGGCGAGCTGGTCACCTGCGACGGCTCCGGTCCGGACGGCCTCGGGATCCGCACCGGTGCGGCACTGGTCGCAACCCAGGGCGTGATCAGCTGGATCGGATCTGCTGCCACCGCGCCGGCCGCCGATCAGGTGATCGATCTCGACGATCGTGCGCTGATTCCGGGATTCGTGGACTCGCACAGCCACCTCGTCTTCGACGGCGACCGGTCGACGGAGTTCGCGGCCCGGATGACCGGCACACCGTACGACGGTGGTGGAATCGCGACCACCGTCGCCGCAACCCGTGCCGCCGCCGACGAACGGCTCCGGACCCTGCTGACCGGACGGATCGCCGAGCTGCGGGCACAGGGCACCACCACCGTGGAGATCAAGAGCGGGTACGGCCTCAGCGTCGCCGACGAGGCCCGAGCCCTGCGGATCGCGTCCGAGTTCACCACCGAGACGACGTTCCTCGGCGCCCACGTCGTCCCGCCGGAGTGGCGCCAGGACCGGGCCGGCTATCTGGACCTCGTCACCGGCGAAATGCTCGCCGCCGCAGCGCCGTACGCCCGCTGGATCGACGTGTTCTGCGAACCGGCCTCGCCGTACGCCTTCACCGGCGACGAGGCCCGGCGTGTGCTGCAGGCCGGCCGGAGCGTCGGGCTGGAGCTCCGGGTGCACGGCAACCAGCTCGACCGGGGACCGGGCGTGCAGCTGGCGGTCGAGCTCGACGCCGCCAGTGTCGACCACTGCACGTTTCTCTCCGACGCCGACATCGACGCGCTCGCCGGCGCGGCCGGGACGACCGTGGCGACCCTGCTGCCGGGGGTCGAGTTCTCCACCCGATCGCCCTATCCGAACGGCCGCCGACTGCTCGACGCCGGCGTGGCGATCGCGCTGGCCACCGACTGCAACCCCGGCACGTGCTACTCCTCGTCGATGCCGTTCATGATCGCCCTGGCTGTGCGGGAAATGGGACTGACCCCGGCCGAAGGGCTCCTCGCGGCGACGGCAGGCTCGGCTCGCTCACTCCGGCGGGACGACATCGGCCGGATCCGGCTCGGCTCCCGGGCCGACCTGACGGTGCTCGATGCACCGACGTACCTGCATCTGTGCTACCGCCCCGGAGTGCCGATCGCCCGCGCGCTCGACCTCCCGAGCTGAGAGGGTCCAGCAGAGCCTCCCAGGTCCGACCCCGTGCCTCGATGATGGTGAGAAGAGACCACCGTCAACGACAGGGGGCAGCTACGCATGACCGAAACGAGGCGGTGCCGCCGCGGCCCATCCACCCTGCGTCGAGGAGGTGAGGCGCCGACTCCGCGGGTCGCTCCGTGGCCGGGTCTGACCCGGGCACGCGAGATCCGCGTCGCCGGACGCCGCCCAGACGGCTCCACCCGGACACTGACCATCGTCTGGCAGGTGGTGATTGACGATGCCCTCTACGTGCGCTCCGTCCGCGGCGCTGCCGGCGGGTGGTACCGGGGCGCGACCCGCCACGACGAAGGCGTGATCGAGTGGGACGGACACCAACGCGACGTCACGTACACCCGGGATCCCGGTCACGACGACGCGATCGATGCCGGCTACCTCGCGAAGTACGGCGATGGCCCGTCGACGCGGAGCATCACGAGTCCGGCGGCCAGGGACACGACTCTCCGCATCGATCCAGGCTGCGCCGGAGGATGAATGTCTGACGAGCCGATGAATGCCGGCGCGGACACCGGTCTAGCGTTGGGTCAGTCCGTTACGCCGGGAGGAATCAGTCATGGCCCTGCTCAACCCCTACATCAACTTCGGTGGCAATGCCCGCGAGGCGATGGAGTACTACCAGTCCGTCTTCGGCGGCAAGCTCGACATCTCGACCTTCGCCGACTTCCAGATGCCCGGCATCTCCGAGGAGGACGCCGACCTGGTGATGCACGGCCAGCTGGCGACCGACGCCGGCTTCACCCTGATGGGCGCCGACCTGCCGGCGAGCATGGGCACCGTCCCGACCGACACGAACGTGACCATCTCGATCAGTGGCAACGAGGTCGACGAGATCCGCGGCTACTGGGACGGCCTGGCCGACGGTGGAGCGGTGCGGATGCCGCTGGAGAAGGCGCCGTGGGGCGACTACTACGGTGACCTCGCCGACAGGTTCGGGGTCAAGTGGCTGGTGAACATCTCGGGCGCGGGAGAGGCCCAGGGCTAGACCGGATCGGGCGACGCCCAGGCCTAGATCAGCCGAGGAGTGATGCGGTGAACTTGTAGCCGTTGGTCCCGTTCACCTCGACGATTCGAATCCTGACATGTTGGCCCACGGTGAGCTTGTCGGCGCCGCCGCCGTAGATGACGCCCCGCTCCTCCCGAACGACGACCTGAGCGAGCATCGCCTGAACCCGAGTCACCCTGGCTGGCACGAGATCGCCCGGCTTCAACGCACCATCTGCCATCGATTCACCATCTTCCCGCCCCAGCCGAGCTGGCGCACCACCCGCGACCGTCGCCGCGCTGAGTCAAGTGTGACCCTGACTCCCCGCCGACGCATCACAGGTCAGCGGACTCGGCTCGGTTCGGCTGCCAGGCACGCCACGGCGCAACCGGGGCCGTTCCGTGGCCGGGGTCGATCCCGACGATCCGGCCACGATCGAGCGACGTGGTCTCGTGCCGGCGGTCCCGGTCGAGCACGGTGCGCTCGACGATCTCAGGATCCGCGACGAAGCGGTCTCGGCCCCAGTCGAACAAGGCGCTGTGCCCGTGCAGCTGGCTGAACGGCAGCCACATCTCCAGCCAGCTGGGAAGCAGCTCGGAGGGCGCCGACGCCCAGAGCGGACCGGCGGCGAGGTTGGCCCGGCCACCGCCGAGCATCTGCCCCGGCCGGAAGATCAGGTCCTCTCGACTGCCGATCATCGCGTTCAGCTGCCCGACGGCCCGGTGGGCGTCGGCCGGCGCGCCGAGCACCCGGCGCCAGTAGCCCTCGGTCAGACCGGCGTGACTGATCACGATGTCCTCGCCGCCGATGTGCAGATCCGCGGCGACCAGCATCAGCCCGTCGGCCCACCAGCCGCGCAGGGTCGCGGCCGAGTCGTCGTCGAGCTGCTCGGGCCAGTCGAACGACGGCTCCGCCAGATACTGCGCCTCATGGTTGCCGACCAGCTGGATCCACTGTCCGGGCTGGCTGTGCAGATAGCGATCCACCAGTCCGATCACCCCGGCCGAGTCCGGCCCGCGGTGCACGAGGTCGCCGACCTGGACCACGACCAGGTCGTCGGGCAACGCGCCACTCTCCGGATCGGCGCCGAGCCGCGTCAGCTCGGTCCGTAGCTCGGCCAGGTGACCGCCGACGTCGCCGATCACCGCGAAGCGGTGCCCCCACTCGTCGCGGTACGGCCCCGGGTCACTCATCCTCGCCCGTCATTCGTCCGGGGCTGTCCAGGCACCGATCGGCAGATAGTGCGCGAGGTTGTCCATCCGGCGCTGGACCGCCGCGATCTCGCGTACGGCCTGGGTGACGATGCTGCGATCGATCGGCGACAGCCGGTCCAGGGTCAGCAGGTCGGTCGGCGGCTCGCCGCGCTGGACCTGGAGCAGCTGATAGCGCAGCCGCAGCCGCTGCAGCACCTCGAACGCTTCGATCAGGAGGTCCGCCCGGTCGTCGGGCAGCATCGCCGAGCCGGCCGCGGCTCGCAGCCGATCGGTGGTCGGCAGCGCCGCCGAGCCGACGCTCAGCGCCGCCCAGCGGGCCAGGTTCACGATCGGCAGGATCGCGTACGCCTTGATGTCGAAGGTCTCCGGCCGCCGGATCACCATGTCGAGCATCGACTGGAACTTCGCCCGGCGAGACAGCGACTCGGCGAGCAGCAGTCGCATCGTTCCCTTGTGCTGACGCAGGTCGGAGAACACCTGGCTGACCGCCGGCAGCCCGGGGTCGCCGTAGATCGGCCGGCCGTCGACCAGCAGCGATGCGAGGATCGCACCCTTGTCCCGCTGCGGGGCCGACATCCAGGCCCGGCCGGCGAGCCGCCACTGCGCGTTGGTACGGGCGAACATCGGATGGGCGGCGGTGGCACCATGGCTGTCCCGGCTCAGCCCGGCGCTGGCCAGCACGGCGTGCACCTCGTCGAAGGCGCCCCGGTACGGCGCGATGCCGGACAGCGGGACACTGTCGCTGAACGCGACGGCACTGTCCACGTCCGAGCTCGGCACCGCCTCCCGACGCCCGTTGCTGCCCAGTGACAGCCAGGTGAAGACCTCCACCGACAGCTCCGGGTGACCGGCGAAGACCAGGTCGATCGCCCGCCGGACCAGGGTGTCGATCATCGAGGAGTAGATCGCGATCACCCGGCCCGACGCCACCCCGTCGGCGAGCAGATCGACCAGCATCGTCCGCACCTTACGGCCGCGGATGCCCAGTTCCTCGACTCCGTCAGCCCGGCGGAGCTGCTCGTGCAGCGAGACCCCGGCGGTGGACGGCGAGACGGCGAAGTCTCGTGGTTCCAGCACGCCGCGCAGCTCACCGCGGTCGTCGAGCACCAGCAGGTGGTCGGCGTCCCGCTCGAGCATCAGCATCAGCGCCTCGGCGGCCGTGTCGCCCAGGGTCACCGTCGAGATCTCCCTGTCCATGATCTTCTCGACCGGAGCCGAGGTGGGTTCGCCCGCCACGATCACGTGACTGCGGAGCAGGGCGTCGGTGACCAGCCCGAGCTCGCCGCCGCCGTCGACCACGGCGTAGCTGAGCTGTCGCTCCGTCATCGCCCGGGCGGCCTCGTAGACCGAGGTCGGACCGGCCAGCACCAGCGGTTCGCCGGCGATCAGCTCCCCCACCAGGCTGTACGTCCGCCCGCTGCCGGCTCGTCGTAACGCGATGGACAGGTGCTCGGCCAGGAAGCGGGCACCCTCGGCCGACGTCAGTGCCGGTTCGACCACCGCCGCCGGGATGGCGGCGACGGTGACCGCGCCGGCCGCCACCACGCGCGGTCCGACCGAGCGTTCGGTGAGCATCGCCGAGAAGCCGAACACCGCGCCCGGCCCGAGCCGTTCGTCCGGCGCGCCGAGCAGCCGGTCGCGGTCGTCCCAGACCTCCACCTCGCCCTCGATCACCACGAAGGTCTCGACCGAGGGATCGAGGAACGCGTCCAGGATCAGGTCGCCGGCCGCGTAGCGGGTGACCCGGGCCGCCTCGGCCATCACGGCCAGGCTGTCCGGGTCCAGCGCGTCGAACGGTCGATGCGCTCGGAGGAAGTCACCGAGCGCGGCCGGATCACGGCCGACCGCGCCCTGCGGTTGCTCGCTCAGGTCAGCTCCCCGGGGTGGGCGGCGACGGGATGCTGTAGCCCGACGGAGCCACGTTCTTCTCCAGCGACGCCTTCCACGAGCCGTCGGCGACGTACTCCTTGAGCGCGGCGTTCACCTTGTCGACCATGGCTTGGTCGCCCTTCTTGACGCCGACCCCGTAGTTCTCGTCGGAGAAGCCCTTGCCGACCACGCGAAGCTTGCCCTTGTACTGCGGCTCGGCGGCGAAGCCCGCCAGGATGACGTCGTCGGTGGTCACCGCGTCGACCTCGCTGCGATCCAGGGCAGCGACGCAATCGGAGAACTTCGAGTACTCCTTCAGCGTGATCCGGCCGCGATACTTCTGGGTCACCAGCGCGGCCGAGGTGGTCCCGGGCACCGAGCACAGCGTTCGGCCGTCGAGCGTCTCCGGGCCGGTGATCTGGTCCTCGTTGCGCCGCACCAGCAGGTCCTGGTGAGCGAGGAAGTACGGCCCCGCGAAGTCGACCACCTTCTTCCGATCGTCGGTGATCGAGTACGTCGAGAAGACCAGATCGACCGCACCGCTGGTCAACAGGCTCTCCCGGTTGCCCGGGTCGGCCTCGACCCAAGTGATCTTGTCCGGCGAGACGCCGAGCGCCTTGGCGACGTACGTCGCAGTGTCGACGTCGAACCCGCTGTAGGTGTCGCCGTCCTTGAGACCCAGACCGGGCTGGTCGAAGGAGATGCCGATCTTGAGCGAGCCGCCCGGCGAGGCGCCGGGAACGACCGAGGGACTCGGATTCGGACCGGCGGCGCTCGTGCCGCAGCCGGTGAGCGTCAGAGCGAGGACCGCGGTCAGTGCGGCCGCGGACTTCAGCAGGCGGTGGTGGGTCAGTCGGGAGGCGATCACAGCTCCTCCTCCCCGTTCTCGGCCGGATCGAGATCATCCGCGGTGACGGCGTCGCCATACGTCGGGCCGTCATTGGACCAGACGGCCTTGATCCGGCCGTTGGTGTGGGCCATCACGTTCTTACGCACGATGAACCAGCCGATCACCAGCAGCACGGCGAGGATCGGGATGCCGATCACGACCACGATGAATGTCGTCTTGTGCCAGAAGTACGGCGACGACTGCCAGCCCGAGATGCACATGCCCACCAGCACGAACACCAAGAACCCGAGCCCGACATAGCTGGTCCACGGATAGCCGGGAGCCGGGAACTTGCTCGCCGGCAGCACGCCACGCTTCACCAGGGAGCGGAATCGCAGCTGACTGAGGAAGATCGTCCCCCAGGTGAAGACGACGCCGATGGCGGCCGCCTCCAACGCGATCTCGAAGGCGTCCGGTTCGAGGTAGTTCAGCACCGCACCCAGGACGAAGACAACCGAGGTCATCACGATGCCGGCCCACGGCACGCCCTGACTACTCATCTTCAGCGTGAACGCCGGAGCCTGCTTCGACATGCCGAGGCTGCGCAGAACCCGACCGGTGGAGTAGAGACCCGAGTTGAGGCTCGACATGGCGGCGACGATCAGGATGGCCTGGATCAGACTGGCCATCCAGGGCAGACCCATCTGCGAGAACACGGTGACGAACGGGCTCGTGCCGGCCGTGTAGTCCGTGGTCGGCAGCATGCAGACCAGCAGGAAGATCGATCCGCAGTAGAAGACCCCGATCCGGAAGATCACGGCGTTGACAGCCTTCGGCACCTCGCGCTCGGAGTCCTCCATCTCCCCGGCCGCGACACCGACCATCTCGATCGCGGCGTAGGCGAACACGACACCGGACATCACGAGCAGGGGTCCGTACCAGTGGTAGGGATCCTGGGTCGGCCAGAAGCCACCCGGATTGCTCCACAGGTTGGAGATCCCGGCCTTGTGATCGCCGACCATCAAGCCGAACGCCACGACGACCACGCCGACGACCAGGAAGACCACGATGGCCCCGACCTTGGCGATCGCGGCCCAGAACTCGAACTCACCGAAGGCGCGGGCCGACAACAGGTTGATCACCAGAACCACCGCGAGGGCGATCAGGACGGTTGCCCAGGTGGGCATCGTGGGGATCCAGTACTGGACGTACAAGCCGACCGCCGACAGCTCGGCGATTCCGGTCAGGGCCCAGTTGAGCCAGTACATCCACCCGGTGACGTACGCGGCCTTCTCACCGAAGAACTCGCGCATGTAGGAGACGAAGGCGCCTGACGTCGGCCGATGGAGCACGAGCTCGCCGAGGGCGCGCATCAAGAAATAGGCGATCACGCCCACGAACGCGTAGCTCAGGAGTAGTGCAGGGCCGGTGCTGTGCAGGCGGGAGGCCGACCCCAGGAAGAGGCCTGTACCGATGGCGCCACCGATGGCGATCATCTGGACGTGTCGCCGGCTCAGCGTCTGTTTGTAGCCGACCTGTTCTGCGTTGAGGTGAGCGCTGTGGTCGCTCTGTGGTGTGTCGAGCTGGGTCATGATCTCTCTTTCGGGGGACGTGGCGTTGAGATCTCGGGGTCGTCGGTGAGCGACTCGGCCACGGCGTCGTGGACCTGGTCGAGGTGGAAGCGCATGGCATCCTCCGCCTCCGCCACGGCGCTGCCGGCGATGGCGGTCGCGATACTGCGGTGCTCGGCGTCGGAGTCCCCCCGACGTCGGCGTGAACGATCGTTGAGCATGGCGGACTGCGCGGACAGCGCGGCCCGGATGGAGTTGATCACCTGGGCGAAGACCGGGTTCTTCGACGCCTCGGCGATCGCCAGGTGGAAGCTCGCGTCGAGACCGATCCAGACCTGCGGATCGGTCTCGGCCTCCATGTTCTCGATCAGCGACTGGATCTGCTCCAGATCCTCCTCGGTCCGGCGAAGGGCGGCGAGCCCGGCCGCCGGTACCTCGATATGCGGCCGGACCTCGAGCAGGTCGCCGACGCTGTAGCCGCCGAAGATCAACTCGCTGGGCCGGCGGCCGACGACGAACGTACCTTTCCCGGTCCGGGTCACGGTGAGCCCGAGTGCGGCGCTGGCCCGCAGCACTTCCCGGATCACCGAGCGGCTGACCGAGTAGCGCGCGGCCAGCGCGGCCTCGGACGGGAGCCGTTCGCCGACCCGGATGACGCCGGCCGCGATGCCTTCCTGGAGATCGTCCAGCACGAAACCCACCGCGGTCTGGCGGCGGAACACAGGCTGACCAGCTGTACGGCTGTCAGACAGGTATCCCACCGGCTCAGCCTCCCAGCAGCGGGCTGACGGCGTCAAGGACTGCCGTGTTACGACCAGGTTGAAGCTTCGTTCCGCTCCCGCACGACGAGTCGACGCCCGTCTCCGCTATCCAGTTCAGTTGTCCGGCTCAGTTGTCGAGCGCGCGGAGATCGACGCCGTGCCGACCGGCGGAATAGGCCCGCGCCGTCGAGTCCAGGGTGGCCGGCGGCACCGTCACCTGATCGAGAGCGAGCGAAGCAGTCCGACCGTCGGTCAGCCGCAGTACCAGCCGGTCGCTCCGGCCCAGACCGCCCTTCGCGGTGGTGAGCTCGGCGACGCTCGGCCAGTCTGCGGACAGCCCGGCCAGCTCGACCCCGCTCCGGTCGATCCGGATGGCCGTCCCCGGCCGGAGCCCGGTGAGCTCGCCGCGGGCCCGCCGGTAGAGCAGGTAGGAGACCACCGCCCAGCCGACCCCGATCAGGACGACCAGGATCGAGACTCCGATGCCCGCCGACTGGCCCCGCGTGCTGAACCAGATCCCGAAGCCGACCACGACCAGGACCGTGACGCCCAGACCGATCAGCCTCGACCGGAACTGCACCCGGCGGCGCTCGGCACGCTCCGCCACCCGCTGCAGGTCGTACGGGACAACGAGTTCCTCGATCGGGCCGCCGGTCATGCCGGGCAGCTCAGCTCTCGCGGACGCCGCGCGGGGTGATCGCCATATGCAGCCGGTACCGGTCGGCCCGATACCAGGACTTGGACAGTTCGATCGCCCGGTCCCCGGCATGGGTGACCCGTTCCTGCACCAGCAGCGGCGCGCGCTTGGCGATGCCGAGGATCCGGGCCTGGTGGGCGTCGGCCGACTCGGCTCGGACGGTCTGCTCGCCACTGGTCACGACGACCCCGTACTCGGCGGCGAACACGTCGTAGAGCGAGCCCGAGCTCGCGCTGCAACAGTCCCGGAAAGAGGGCGGAGGGGTAGAAGCCGACCTCGTACGCCATCGGGGTGCCGTCCGCGGTCCGCAGCCGTTCGACCCGGACCACCGGCCGGCCCGGCCGGATCCGCAGGGCGTACGCCGCGTCGTCGTCGGCGGCCTCCTCGCGGGCGCTGAGCACGACCGTCGCCGGCATCAGTCCGCGATCGCGCATCTCCCGGGAGAACGAGGTGAGGTGCAGCCGGGAGTCGACCTGCGGACCGGTGACGTAGGTGCCCTTGCCGTGCACCCGCTCCAGGACGCCGGCCTCGACCAGGTCGGCGATCGCCTGGCGGACGGTCACCCGGCTGACGCCGAGCCGGACCACCAGCGCGCGCTCGGACGGGATCGCGTCGCCGGCGTTCAACTCGGTGTCGATCAGCTGCTCGAGGATGCCGCGGACCTGGGCACGCTTGGTGGTGGCGAACCGTTGCGGACGCTCAGCGCGATATCTGGCCCCCGCGTCGGTCCGGCCGAAGTCGTGCTGCAATGGAACTCCTCCCGCCGCGGTTGACATAGACCAGTAAATACCAGTATGCCAGTCAATCCCAGAATGAAGGAGCACACCGCTGTCCACCAACATCGCTGGCCCGACCGGCGCACCGACCCCCGACGCACCGATCCTCGGGCGGTCGACCCAGATGGCCCGGGAGATCGCCGAGCAGCCGCGGGCGCTGGCCGACACCCTCGCCGCCCTGTTGCCGATGCGGGACGCCGTTCGCGCGGTTGCATCCGGGCGTCGTCACCTGCGGTTCGTCGCCCGCGGGTCCAGTGACAACGCCTGTGTGTACGCGCGCTATCTGAGCGAGGTGCATGCCCGGATCCCGGCCGTTCTGGCCGCCCCTTCGGTCTCCACGCTGTATCGCAGCCCACTCGACCTGTCCGACACCGTGGTGGTCGCAGTCAGCCAGTCGGGCTCGACCCAGGAGATCGTCGAGGCGCTGGAGTGGTCGGCCAGCGGCGGGGCCGCGACGATCGCGATCACCAACGTCGAGGGCTCTCCGCTGGCCGCGGCTGCGGATCTGGCGCTGATCACCCAGGCCGGCCCCGAGCTGGCGGTGCCGGCGACCAAGAGCTATTCGACCCAGGTCGCCGCGCTGGCGGTCGCGGTCGACGCGCTGGCGCCGCAGTCGGGCACGTTGGACGCCGGCTTCGCAGAGGTTCCCGAGCAGGCCGAGCTCGTGCTCGCCGAGGCTGGCGCGGACGCGCTGGCGGAGCGGCTGGCCACGACGCAGGAGGTGCTGACCAGCGGTCGCGGGCTCGCGTTCGGGACCACGCTGGAGGTTGCCCTGAAGTTGGAGGAGACCTGCCTACGGCCAGTCCGCGGGCTGTCGTACGCCGACCTCAAGCACGGCCCGATCGCCATCGTCGACCACGACCTGGTCACCGTGCTGGTGGCCGCGCCGAGCGGTCCGACGCTGCCGGGGCTGCTGGAGCTCGCCTCGACGCTGCGGGACAAGGGCAGCCCGGTCCTCGGTATCGGCGGCAACGAGGAGTTCCGGGCCGCCTGCGATCTCTCGCTCGCCGGCCCGACGCTGACCGAGGAGCTGGCCCCGCTGGTGCTCGCCATCCCGGCCCAGCTGGTGGTCGAGCGGCTGGCGCGCCGGCTCGGCCTCGACCCCGACGCCCCGCGCGGGCTCCGCAAGGTCACCCAGACGGACTGAGCCGCGGGGCAGACCCAGATGACGTCGTCGGATCCGACCGCATACTCCCGGCCAGATCCCACAATGTCGTCCTGCGGACAACAGTTGTCCACAGATCTTCCTGACGGTTCCTGACGACGCCGAAACTGGCTGCAGGCTGTCGGCCATGTTGCCTCGACAGCCCGTCCCCGACTCTCTGCTCCTGCTGGCCAGCCGTCAGAGCGGTGTCGTCACCCGCGAACAGGCCTTCGTTCACGGGCTGACCCGGCACGTGCTCGCGCGACTGGTCGAATCCCGAGCCTGGCTTCGGCTCTCGCCCGGGATCTACGGGACGGGGCCGACTCGACCGGCGTGGCTCGGTTGGGCATGGGCCGGCGTGCTGATCGGCGGTGACCGGTCCCGCCTCGGCGGTCTGGCCGCCGCCTACCTCCACGGTCTGGTCGACACACCGCCCGACCGGATCCTCGTGCTCGTGCCCAGCACCGGCCGGCCGTCGGTCCGCGGTCGCTGGCTCTTCCAGTCCGACCGGCCCGGTTTCCGCGAACCCTTGTGGATCGGGGCACCGCCGCGGATCGGTGTCGAGGACACCGTGCTCGACGTCATCGGACTCCAGCGCGACGCGGGTGAGGTCGTCGGGTGGGTGACCGGTGCTTCGCAGAATGTGCGACTGTCGGTCGACCGACTGCGGCGCCGGCTCGAGGCCCGGACCCGGATGCCACATCGGGCACTGGTCACCGAGCTGCTGACCGATGTCGCTGAAGGAGTCCGAAGTCCCCTCGAGCTCCGGTACCGGCGCGACGTCGAGGCCGCGCACCGGTTGCCGACCGGGCACCGCCAGGTCCGACGACGGGGAACGTACGCGGATGTCTGGTACCGCGAGTACGGCCTCTTGGTCGAGCTCGACGGTCGACGCGGCCATGAGGGCAGCGGCCGATTCCGGGACATGCACCGAGACAACTCCGCGACGACGGACGGCCTCGCCACCCTGCGCTACGGATGGCACGACGTCGTCGGCTCCCCGTGCACGGTCGCTGCGCAGGTCGCCGCCAACCTGGTGCTCCGCGGCTGGACCGGAGCTGCGGCGACCTGTCCGCGGTGTCCAGACCGATGACATCATCGGATCCGGCCGGGACTATCCGGTCGGATCCGATGATGTCGCAGGCAGCCAGTCTCGGGCCCAGTGGTACATCGCGATCGCGGCAGCGGCGCCGGCGTTGATGGAGCGGGTCGAGCCGTACTGGGTGATCGCCACCAGCCTCTCGCAGCTCGCCACCATCTCCTCGGTCAGCCCCGGACCCTCCGAGCCGAAGACCAGGCAGACCCGCTCCGGCAGCCGTTCGGACTCCAGCGGCACCGAGCCGGGCAGGTTGTCGACCCCGACCACGGCGTACCCCAGCTCGGCCATCGCCAGCGCGAAGGACGCCACGTCGGGGTGATGCTCGACCCGCAGATAGCGGTCGGTGACCATCGCCCCACGGCGGTTCCAGCGACGGCGCCCGACGATGTGCACACCGGCGACGTTGAACGCGTTCGCGGTCCGCACCATCGAGCCGATGTTGAAGTCGTGCTCCCAGTTCTGGATGGCGATCCGCAACGGACGGCGGGTCCGGTCCAGGTCCGCCACGATCGCCGACACCGTCCAGTAGCGGTAGCGATCGGCGACGTTGCGGTGGTCTCCGGCGGAGAGCAGCTCCGGATCGAGCCGCTCGTCGTCCGGCCAGGGCAGGCTGTGAGGCCCCACGCCGGGCCCGGCGACACGCGCCAGATCGTCGTCGCTAAGCAAACTCACAAGCTCCGACGGTACCGTTGTCACGCGTGAGCCCTCTGATCGACGCCGCGTTCCTGACGCCGATGCTGCTGCCGTCCTGGATGGATCCCCAAAACCTGATCCAGGCCTTCGGTCCGTACGCCCTCTGGGGGGTCGCCTTCGTCGTCTTCGCCGAGTGCGGGTTGTTCGCGATTCTGCCCGGCGACTCGCTGCTGTTCACCGTCGGACTGCTCACCGCGGCCGGGGTGATCCAGCATTCCATGCTCTTCGTCTGCGCGGTGCTGACCATCGCCGCCGTGGCCGGCAACATCTGCGGCTACTGGATCGGGCGACTGATCGGTCCTCCGCTGTTCCGCCCGCGGCCCGGACTGATGGGCAAGATCTTCAAGCAGAGCTACGTCACCAAGACCCACGAGTTCTTCGACCGCTACGGCAACCGTGCGTTGATCCTGGCCCGTTTCGTACCGATCGTCCGGACCTTCGTCACGCTCGTCGCCGGCGTGGGCAAGATGGACTTCCGCAAGTTCATCGCCTATACCGCGATCGGCGGCGTCTTGTGGGTGGCGATCGTGACCGTCGCCGGCTACTACCTGGGCAATGTGCCGTTCATCAAGAACAACATCGACGCCGTGCTCGTGCTGATCGTGTTGGTGTCACTGATCCCGATGATGGTCGAGTACGTCCTGCACCGTCGGCGCGCCAAGAACGAGGCCACCCCGGCCGCCTGATCCCGTCGCCGGCCTCGTTCAGGCCGTGATGGTCCGTAGTGTCTCCAACTCCTCCGCCGTCGGCGCCCACTCGCCGGCGGCGGCGTTCGCGCGGATCTGGTCGACCGACGTCGCACCGGCGATCACCGACGCGACCGGTCCAGTGGCCGCCAGGCCGCCGATGGCGACCTGCAGCATGCTCAGCCCGCGTTCCTCGGCGAATGCCTCGACCGCCTCGATCCGGTCGAAGTCGGCAGCGGCCAGCCGGTCCGGCATCCCGGCCAGTCGACTGCCCTCGGGGGTCTGGTCGCGGCGATATTTGCCGGTCAGCAGCCCGGAAGCCAGCGGGAAGTACGGCAGCAGTCCCTGCCCGGTGTGCTCGAGCGCCGGGAACAGCTCCTGCTCGATGTCACGTTCCAGCCAGGAGTACTGATTCTGGGCCGAGACGAATGCAGCCGTTCCCGTGGTCCGCGCCGTCCACTCCGCATCGACCACCTGCCAGCCGGCGAAGTTGGACGAGCCGATGTAGCGCACCTTGCCCTCCCGGACCAGCTCATCCAGCGCGGCAAGGGTCTCCGCGATCGGAGTCTTCGGATCCGGCACGTGGAGCTGATAGAGGTCGATCCAATCCGTGCCCAGCCGGCGCAGGCTGGCCTCGACGGCGAGCCGGATGTAGCGGCGCGAGCCGCGCACTCCCCAGTCGGGTCCGTTCGCACCCCCCATGTCCGCGCCGAACTTGGTCGCCACGACCACTTCGCCGCGCCGCTTGCCCAGGGCCTTGCCGAGCAGCAGTTCGGAGCCGCCCCGGTTGCCGTACACGTCGGCGGTGTCGAACAGCGTGACGCCGGCGTCGATCGCGGCGTTCACCACCTCCGGCACCGCGTCGTCGGCCATCCGGCCGCCGAAGTTGTTGCAGCCGAGGCCGACGACCGAGACGGTCAGGCCCGAGTTTCCGAGTTGTCTGTAGTCCACCAGGCCAGTGTGGCAAGACACTGCATCGATTCAACCGGCGGGCACGAGTGTGCTCGAACGGCCTGGCTAGGCTGACCGCAGCCAACGGAAGGTCGTACGTGAGCATCGTCGCCGGGGTCGACTCCTCCACCCAGTCGTGCAAGATCGTCGTCTGCGACGCCGACACGGGCGAGGTGCTGCGGACCGGACGGGCCGGTCATCCGGACGGTACGTCGGTGTCGGCCGACGCCTGGCTGCGTGCCTACGGCGAGGCCAGCGCCGATCCGGAGCTGCTGGCCGGCGTCGAGGCGATGTCGGTCGGCGGCCAGCAGCACGGCATGGTCACCCTCGACGAGCAGGGCGAGCTGGTCCGCGACGCGCTGCTCTGGAACGACAACCGCTCCGCCTCCGACGCCGTCGACCTGATGATCGAGCTGGGTGGTGCGGAGGCATGGGCCGAGGCGGTCGGGTCAGTACCGGTCGCGGCGATGACGGTCAGCAAGGTCCGTTGGCTGGCCCGGAACGAACCCGAGAACGCGGCCCGGACCGCCCAGGTCGTCCTCCCCCACGACTGGCTGACCTGGCAGCTCGGCGGCCGGAGCTTCGCCCCGGCGACAGATCGCGGCGACGCGTCGGGGACCTGCTACTTCGACGCGACCACCAATCTCTACCGCGATGACCTGGTCGAGCTGGCGTTCGGTCGACTGCTCCAGCTGCCGCGGGTCGCCGAGCCGTCCGAGGTGGTCGGCGAGACGCCGGACGGGATCAAGCTGGCGGCCGGCACCGGCGACAATATGGCCGCCGGACTGGGCCTCGGCCTCAGCCACGGTTCGGCGGTGGTCTCCCTCGGCACCAGTGGGACCGCGTTCGCACAGAGCGCGCGGCAGACCAGGGATCCGTCCGGTGTGGTCGCCGGCTTCGCCGACGCGACCGGCGCGTTCCTGCCCCTGGTCTGCACGCTGAACGGCGCCCGGAACCTGGCCAGTACGGCGAAGCTGCTCGGGGTGGACTTCGAGGAGTTCTCCAGGCTCGCCCTGAGCGCACCGCCCGGCAGCGAGGGGGTCAGCTTCATCCCGTATCTGGAGGGCGAACGGACGCCGCCACTCCCGTACGCGAAGGGCGAGCTGGTCGGCCTCGACCTGACCAACTTCACGCCCGCCAACATCGCCCGGGCCGCGATCGAGGGCATCCTGTGGAGCCTGGCCTACGGACTCCGGACGCTGGCCGACCAGGCCGGTCGCCTGGAGCGGGTCATCCTGACCGGCGGGGCTGCTCAGTCGCAGGCGGTCCAGGAGATCGCCCCGGCGGTGCTCGGGCTACCGGTCACAGTTACCGCGGTCGAGGAGAGCGTGGCGATCGGCGCCGCCCGCCAGGCGGCCTGGGCGCTGACCGGCTCACTCCCGGACTGGCCCGTCCCGCAGCAGCGCGAGCTGGAGCCCACCGGCGCCGATGTCGCGGCCGCCGAAAAGATCCACGAGCGCTACCACGGCATCGTCGAAGCTCACTACACCAGGCTCTGAGCCGCACTGGATTCGTCGCAGGCGGAGGCCTTGTCCGCGCTGGTGGCGCGGCCCGGGCGCGGTAGGGCTACTGCGACTGCGGAGGCTGGTAGCTGCCCGAGCCACCCTGCTGAGGCGGATTGGCGCTGGGCGGGGTGTAGCCGCCGCCCTGCTGCGGCGGCGGCGCGTACTGGCCCGGGTTCTGCGGCTGGGGCTGCGGCGACTGATAGTGCTGCTCGGGCGGGGGCTGCTGCTGGTATTGCTGAGGCTGGTACTGATTCGGGTTCGGCAGCGCGTCCGAGCTCGGACCGCCGTACTGGGCCGCTTGGTTCGACGGCTGTTGGGGCAGCCCCTGCTGCTCGTCTCCGCGGTAGGCGATCTCACCGAAGCTGACGTTCGGCGCCTGGCGCACGCTCGGGTCGTTCACCTCGAAGTAGGTCGCCTTCTCGAAGTGGAACATGTTCGCGATGATGTTGGTCGGCACGGACTCGACCTTGGTGTTGTAGACCCGCACGTTCGCGTTGTAGAACCGGCGGCCGGCCGCGATCCGGTCCTCGGTCTCGGCCAGCTGCTTCTGCAGCTCGAGGAAGTTCACGTTGCTCTTCAGATCGGGGTACGCCTCGACGCTGACGATCAGGTTCCGTACCGCACCGGACAGCTGCGGACTCGACGTCGGCCCGCTGCTGACTGGGCAGTGAGCCCTCGTTCTGCGACAGCTGCTGGGCCTGGGAGCGCAGCCGGGTGATGTCGTCCAGCGTGTTGCGCTCGTGCGCCGCATACGCCCGGACGGTCTCCACCAGGTTCGGGATCAGCTCGTAGCGCCGGTTCAGCTCGACGTCGATCTGCCGCCACGACTCCTGGATCAGGTTGCGCGACTTGACGAACCCGTTGTACGCGCTCATGGCGACCAGCGCGATGATCGCGACGATCACCACGATGATGATGATCACAACGACGGCAGTGCCCATCGACGACTCCTCAGCTCGGCACCGGCAGGTCGGTGCGCCTCCAGGCTAATGGAAGACCGGGTCGCCCCGGTGATACCGTCCGGGCGGGGAACCCGCTCAGGACAGGCCGAGATCGGCCAGGCTGACCGCGAATCGGTACTCCAGCCCGGCGTTTTCGATCACCTCGCGGGCGCCGGTGTCCCGGTCCACGATCGGTGGCGACCCCGACCACCTCGGCGCCGGCCTCGCGAACGGCCTCGACGGCGGCGAGCGGGCGACTTCCCGGTCGTGCTGGTGTCCTCCACGACCAGCACCCGACGGCCCGCGACAGCCGTGCCCTCGATCAGCCGCTGCATGCCGTGCTTCTTGGCCTCCTTGCGGACCACGAACGCGTCGAGCCGGTCACCGGCCGCCGCGGCAGCGTGCAGCATCGAGGTCGCCACCGGGTCGGCGCCCAGGGTCAGCCCGCCGACCGCCTCGAAGTCCCAGTCAGCAACCAGGTTCCGCATCACCCGGCCGACCATCGGAGCGGCGACGCCGTCCAGCGTCACCCGCCGCATGTCGACGTAGTAGTCGGCCTCACCGCCGGCGGACAGGGTCACCCGGCCGTACACCACGGCCAGCTCGCGGATCCGTTCGATCAGGGCGGACCGGTCGTCGGCGGGCGTCGCGTCGTCTCTGGCGTCAGGCTCACGGGCGCACACAGCCTAATGCGGTCGGCACGATGCCGGCTCAGCTACTTGTTCTTCGTGCTCTGCCAGGTGCCCGAAGCCGATCGAGCGGTCCGGGGAGTGGAACAGGTCCTGGCAGGTGGTCAGCGTGATCAGGGCCTGGGTCGGCGTGGCGTCGGGCTTGCCCGGGACCGGGTCGAGCACCCAGCCGGCGGTGTCCTCGACGGTCAGGTCCCGCGGCGCGGTGTCGAGGACGTAGGTGTAGATCGCCGATCGGGTCTCGACGACGATCTGGTCGCCCTTGTTCAGCTCGAGCAGCCGGGAGAACGGCTGACCGTGGGTCACCCGGTGACCGGCGATCGCGAAGTTGCCGATCTGACCCGGCATGCGCGCTGCTCGGGTAGTGCCCGACGCCGCGGGCCAGCACCGACAGATCGGTGCCCTCCAGGATCGGCACCTCGTACGCGGCCCCGAACTTCGGGATCCGCAGCAACCGATGGCGTCGCCCGGCACGGCCCGCGTCTTCAGGTTGCAGCTTCTGCGTCGGGTCGTCGGCGGTTCGCCGGCTCGGTCTCCCACTTGCGTGCCGCAGCTGCGGATGTCTCCTGCTCGAACGCCCGGTGCGACACGACGTTGGTGCCGAAGTACTGGTAAGCCACCCAGCCGAGGCAGCCGATCCCGGCCAGCAGCAGGACCAGCCCGAGGACGCCGAGCACGGACGGGCGCCGCCGCCGCCGGGTCTGCGGCGGGTCGGTCGTGGCAGTGCTCATCCGCCCATTCTGCCGGTGCAGGAGGCCGAAGCGGATTCGCCGTAGCGTAACGCGTTCGTATCACGGCCGACCTACGCTTGCTCTTCAGGACCGTGGACGACGGGGTCGTCTCTCCCCCGGGTCCGTCCGAGTCCGAAGGAAGCAGGCTGGTCGCGGTGCTCACCCTTGTCGTCGTGATGATCGTGTTCACTGATCGCGCTGGCCGGAGTCCAGGGCCGTCGCCGGCGGGTCGAGGCCCGGCGGTTCCAATGGCAGTTCGGGACATACGAGGGCGGCCGGCTGGTGCACGCCGTCCCGGTAGGCGACATCGACCACATCGAGGACCACGCCGACGACTGCGTCTGCTCGCCGTGGAGCGAGCGTTTCCAGCGCGGCGACGGGTCCTACGGCGAACGTGGATCTACCACCAGCGCGTGCGACGGTAGTGGCTCTACGCCCGAGGGAAGATCGGATCCTCAGGTGCTGAGCGTGCGCGAGCTGGGACAATACAGCGTGACGTCACCGTGGAAGGCAGCTCGGGTCAAGTCGGCGACCACGACGATCTTCGCCGAGATGTCCGCGCTGGCGCTGGCCACCGGATCGGTGAACCTCGGCCAGGGCTTCCCGGACACCGACGGCCCGGAATTCATGCTGGAGGCGGCCGAGCAGGCTATCGCCGGCGGCGTCAACCAGTATCCGCCCGGCCGTGGCATCGCTCCGCTTCGCCAGGCCATCGCCGATCACGGCGAGCGGCACTACGGGCTGCGCTACGACCCGGACACCGAGGTACTGGTCACCACCGGCGCGACGGAGGCGCTGGCCAGCGCGATCCTCGCGTTCGTCGATCCGGGCGACGAGGTGATCGCGCTGGAGCCGTTCTACGACTCCTACGCCGCCTCGATCGATCTGGCCGGCGGCGTCCGGGTCGGGGTCGGCCTGTTCGGGCCGGACTTCTCGCTCGACCTCGACGAGCTGGCCGCCGCGTTCACGCCGCGAACCAAGGCGTTGTTGATCAACTCACCGCACAATCCGACAGGTGTGGTGCTCGCCGAGCACGAGCTGGCCGAGATCGCGCGACTCGCGGTCGCCCATGACGTGATCGTGATCTGTGACGAGGTATACGAGCACCTGGTCTTCGACGACGCCCGGCACGTCCCGCTGGCGACGTTTCCCGGGATGCGGGAGCGGACGATCCGGATCTCATCGTCGGGAAAGACCTTCTCCGCAACGGGTTGGAAGATCGGCTGGGCGCTCTCGACGCCTGAGCTGATCAACGAGCTGACGGCCGTCAAGCAGTTCCTGACCTACGTCTCCGGCGCCCCGTTCCAGCCCGCGATCGCTCGCGCGCTGAACGAGGGTGACGACTGGGTCGAGCGGCAACGGCTCGATCTCCAGCGCCGCCGGGACCGGCTGGCCGACGGTCTGCGGGGGATCGGGCTGGAGCCGGTGCTACCGCGCGGGACGTACTTCATGACCACCGACGTACGTCCGCTCGGCTATGCCGACGGCGTCGAGTTCTGCCGCGACCTGCCGACCCGGTGCGGGGTGGTCGCCATTCCGCACCAGGTCTTCTACGACGATCCCGAGGCCGGCCGGCCGTACGTCCGCTGGGCCTTCTGCAAGCGCGACGAGGTGCTCGACAAAGCGATCGAGCGGCTCGCGAAGCTCGGCTAGCGATTACGTGCTAGCTGTGGTCGCGGCCGTACCAGCGGAGCGCGCCCGGCGTCCAGAGAATGCCGACCGCGATCACGACGTACGCGATCGGCGCGACTGCCCAGCCCGGCGAGGCGTGCAGCCACCAGGCGAGCCATGCGACGGTGCCGATGCCGAGAACGGTGTAGAGCAGCTGCGCCCAGCGGCGGCCGGACAGCAGCAGGAACGCGGCGATGAACGCCAGCGCCGGGAGCCCGAACAGAGGGATCGCCAGCCCGTCGAGCAGCCGCGCCGAGAACCGGTTGAGCAGGATCAGTACCTGCCCGTCGAAGTCCTCCGACGCCTGCAGCCGGGCCTGGCCGGCGACCGCGAACAGCCAGCCCGTGGCCAGCGCGCAGATCCACAGCGCCGACCCGGTGACCGTCATGCTGGCCGACATCCCGATCACGGCGGGTCGCTGGGGTTGCGGCGCCGGCTGGATGACGTACGTCGGTGGCTGGGCCGGGTAGCCCGGAACCGGCGGGTACCCGGCCGGCGGAGTAACCCGGTGCGGTAGGCCGGCGGCGCCGACGATTGCGGCGGCACGAACTGCGGCTGGTAGGCCATGCCCTCCAGATTACGGATAACGGAAGAAGTCGAACGGCGGATCGGGAGAGGGCGAGACATCCGAGCCGGAGAACGGTCGGGCGCCACCGATCAGCTGGTCGAGTCGGCTGCCGTGCAGCACGCGATAGGGGTACGGCCCCGAGCCGGCCCGCCGGGCGTACTCGGTGACCGGCGGCGGCCAGGCCGAGCCGGCGACGATCACGTTGCCGAACCGGCGCCCCTTCATGGTCGACGGCTCGGCCGACCACAGAACGTGCTCGAACTGCGCAGCCAGGCCGGCGGCCACCCGGCGGCCGTAGCCGAACGGGCCGCGGTCGGTCAGGTTGATCGCAACCGTCCCCCGCGGGCCGATCACCCGGGCGACGTCGGCGAAGATCTCGGCCGTGGTCAGCTCGGACGGCACCCGGGCGCCGAGGAACGCGTCGATCACGACGAGGTCGGCATAACCGTCGGCGAGTCGCGCGATCCCGGCTCTGCCGTCGGTCTGCCGGACCTTGATCCCGCTCTGCCGCGGCAGCGGAAGCCACTCACGGATCCATTCGGTGAGCTCGCCGTCCGGCTCCAGGACGACCTGCGCCGAGCGCGGCCGGGTGATCGCAACGTAGCGCGGGATGGTCATCGCGGCACCTCCGACGTGCACCACCCGGAGCCGCTCGCCGGCCGGCGCAAGCACGTCGATCAGGTCCGCGATGCGTTGTACGTAGTCGAACTCGAGATTCGTCGGGTCGTCCAGATCGACGTAGGACTGGTCGGTCGAACCGATCCGCAGGGTGTACGCGTTGAGCCGGGCCGGATCGCGGATCAGCACCGTGCCCGGGCGGAGCACGATCGCGTGCGGAGCCACCGGTTCAGGCCATCGGGTCAGCCGCGTCGCGCGCTCGGGCGGCAAAGCTGACCAGCCGGCAGGCGGTGTCGGCGGCGACGTCGGCGGATTCATCCAGGTTGTCGAACAGCCCGATCTGATTCAGCGTGGCGCAGCCGTGGACGATCGCCATGAACTGCGGGATCAGGTCGACGGCCGCCTGGGTGTCGCCGCCGGTCGCTTCGATCATCCGGAGCAGGACGACGTCGCTGATCGACCGACCGGCCGCGCGGAGCTCCGGGTCGGGCACCTCCCGCAGCTCGGGTGCGTAGACCACGTCGAGACCAGCGCGCCTGGTGCCCGCGAAGTGGACGTACGCCCGAGCGGCAGCCGCAATGCCCGCGATCGGGTCGTCGCCGGCGGCGTCCGCGGCCGTCCGCATGGTCTCTTCCAGATCCTCGGCGGCGCGGGTCGCGACAGCCACCACGAAGTCCTGCCTGCTCGGGAAGTGGCGGTACGGAGCCGCGGCACTGACACCCGTCCGCCGCGCCGCCTCGGCCACTGACAGAGAGGGCAGTCCGCCCTCGGCGACCAGCTGCGTACCCGCGTCGATCAGTGCGGCCCGCAGATCGCCATGGTGATAGCCCACCGCCCACCTCTCCTCATCGAGACTCGCATCGAGAACGAATGTAAGACAGATCATACATAATCGCTTGCGCTCCATGTTAGTCGGCTCTTACTATGTAAGAGACCACTTACAAGGAAAGGCTCGCATGATGAGCACCCTGCCCTGGGGAACCCTGAACGACTGGCAGCTCTTCGAGGTCGAGGAGCGGACGACCCGCATCCGGCACCGCGCGGAGGCGCGCGCCCGCCGGGACGCCCAGCGCGCACAGGCCGCCCCGATCGTTCACGTCCGCCGCACGCCTCAGCCGTTGCTCAGGCCGACTGCGCTACCGCAGCCTGAACCCTGTTCCGGCTCAGGCGGTCGCCGGCTCCGAGGCCAGCGCGACCAGGCCGTCCTTGCCCTCGTCCACGTCGAACCGCACCACATCGCCGTCGCTGATCCGGCCGGACAGCACCTGACGGGCCAGCTCGTCCTCGATCGTGGTCTGCACCAGCCGGCGGAGCGGACGGGCGCCGTACACCGGGTCGAAACCGGTCATCGCCAGCCAGTCCTTGGCCGCCGTCGTCGCCTCGACGCCGATCCGGCGGTCGGCCAGCCGCTTGTTCAGCCGCTGGAGCGCGATCTCCACGATCCGGGCCAGCTCCTCGGTGCCGAGCGCGTCGAACAGCACGATCTCGTCCAGCCGGTTGAGGAACTCGGGCTTGAACGAGCGCCGCACCAGGTTCATCACGGACTCGCGCTTGGTGTCCACGTCGAGCGTCTGGTCGGCGAGGAATTGCGAACCGAGGTTCGAGGTCAGGATCAGCAGCACATTCCGGAAATCGACGGTACGTCCCTGGCCGTCGGTCAGCCGGCCGTCGTCGAGCACCTGGAGCAGGATGTCGAAGACCTCGGGATGGGCCTTCTCGACCTCGTCCAGCAACACCACCGAGTAGGGCCGGCGCCGGACGGCCTCGGTCAGCTGGCCACCCTCCTCGTAGCCGATGTAGCCGGGCGGGGCACCGACCAGCCGGGCCACCGAGTGCTTCTCGGAGTATTCACTCATGTCGATCCGGATCATCGCCCGCTCGTCGTCGAACAAGAACTCCGCCAGCGCCTTGGCCAGCTCGGTCTTGCCGACCCCGGTCGGCCCGAGGAACAGGAACGAGCCGGTCGGCCGGTTCGGGTCGGAGATGCCGGCCCGAGACCGCCGGACGGCATCGGACACCGCGCGGACGGCCTTCCTCTGCCCGATCAGCCGCTGTCCCAGCCGGTCCTCCATGCTGAGCAGCTTCTCGGTCTCGCCCTGCAGCAGCCGGCCGACCGGGATCCCGGTCCAGTTCGACACCACCTCGGCGATGTCGGACGCGCCGACCTCCTCCGAGACCATCGGCTTCGTCGCCAGCTCGGCCTGGTCGGCACGGGCCAGCTGCTGCTGCAACTCCGGGATCTCGTCCGTAGCATGATCTCGCTCGCGCTCTGCAGCTCGCCTTCGCGTTGCAGCCGGTCGGCCTCGGTCCGCAGCTCGTCGATCTTGGCCTTCAGGTCGCCGACCTGGTTCAGGCCGTGCTTCTCGGCCTCCCAGCGCGCCTCGAGCCCGCGCAGCTCCTCCTCGGCGTCGGCCAGCTCGCTCGCCAGCCGGTGCAACCGCTCCTTGCTGCCGACGTCGGTTTCCTTCTCCAGCGCGAAGCGCTGCATCTTCATCCGCTCGACGCTGCGCCGCAGCTTGTCGATCTCCTCCGGTGAGGAGTCGATCTCCATCCGTAGCCGGGACGCGGCCTCGTCGACCAGGTCGATCGCCTTGTCCGGCAGCTGCCGGGACGTGATGTAGCGGTTGGACAGGCTCGCGGCGGCGACCAGCGCACCGTCGGTGATGGTCACCTTGTGGTGGCCCTCGTACCGCTCACGCAGCCCGCGCAGGATCGCGATGGTGTCCTCGACGCTGGGCTCACCGACGTACACCTGCTGGAAGCGGCGTTCCAGCGCCGGGTCCTTCTCGATCCGTTCGCGATACTCGTCCAGCGTGGTGGCGCCGATCATCCGGAGCTCGCCGCGGGCCAGCATCGGCTTCAGCATGTTGCTCGCGTCCATCGCCCCGTCGCCGGTCGCTCCGGCGCCGACCACGGTGTGCAGCTCGTCGATGAACGTGATGACCTGGCCTTCGGCGTCGCGGATCTCGGTCAGCACGGCCTTCAGCCGCTCCTCGAACTCGCCGCGGTACTTCGCGCCGGCCAGCATCGAGCTCAGATCGAGCGAGACGAGCCGGCGCCCCTTCAGTGAGTCCGGTACGTCCCCGGCGACCAGCCGCTGCGCGAGCCCCTCGACGACGGCGGTCTTGCCGACGCCGGGCTCTCCGATCAAGACGGGGTTGTTCTTCGTCCGTCGAGCCAGCACCTGGATCACCCGGCGGATCTCGGTATCGCGGCCGATCACCGGGTCGAGCTTGCCCTCCCGCGCCATGCCGGTGAGGTCCACGCCGTACTGGTCCAGGGCCGAGGAGGTGCCTTCGGCCTCAGGGCTGGTCACCCGCTTGGTGCCCCGGGACGCATTGAACGCTCGAATCAACGCCTCCGCACCCGACCTTGAGCTCGACCAGGATCTTGCGGGCGTCCGACTGGACCGCGGCCAACGAGATCAGCAGGTGCTCGGTCGCGACGTAGGCGTCGCCCATCTGCTCGGCGCGGTTCTCTGCGTCGGCGAGCACCCGCGCGAACGATCCGGACAGCGCCGGCTGGCTGACCGACGACCCGCTGGCGGCCGGAAGCTTCGCGATGGCTCCCTGCGAGGCGGCGTCCACCACGGCCGGATCGGCGCCGACCGCGCTGAGCAGCGGCGCCACCGTGTTGCCGGGCACCATCAGCAGGGCGTGCAGCAGGTGCACCGGCTCCGCATTCGGGTTGCCGGCGGTGAGGGCGTTGCGGAGCGCGGCGGAGACGGCGTCCCGGCTCTTGGTGGTGAGCTTGTTGGTATCCATCCAGGTCCTTCGAAGTGTGGTCCGAGCTGAGTTGAGTCTACTACGCTCAACCTTTCGCGCGAAGGGCGTATTCCGCTTTGAGCGCACCTCGCTCAACCTGGAGGAACGGGCCAGCCGGGAGGACGACTGGGTCGTGCGGTCGCCTCGTAGGCTTCGGGAATGACTGACGTCACGCTCGGAACGGGGGCGCTCGCCGGTCGAGGCTTGTATGCCGGTCGGGACTTCGCCGCCGGCGAGGACGTGGTCGCTTTCGAGCTCCAGCCGATCGACGAGGCCGAGTTCGTGGCGTTGTCGGTCGGGGACCGCTTGTTCGTCCACAGTTACGGCGGCCGCCGCTACCTCTATCCGGCACCCGCGCGATTCGTCAACCATTCGGACCGACCCACCTGCTACGAGGACTTCGATCGGTGGTGCGACATCGCGCTCCGACCCATCGCCGAAGGCGAGCCGATCACGATCGACGCGACGAGGGAGACAGCTCACGAGCTCGCCACGTTCCTCGATGCGTACCGCGACTCCTGCCGATCCCGATCACAGGAATCGCTCAGCGCGCTGATCGACGAGGAGGCAGTTCGATGGGCAGCCGGCGATGTCGTCCGAGGTCGCGCCGCGGTGGTCACGGCCGTCCTCGCCGAGGAGGAGCTCGGTCAGCCGGGCGAGGCTGAATGGCTGGTCGGCACCGGGCGATGGGAAGCGGTCTGCTCGGCCGGCATGCTCGGCGATCCGACGCGGCACCTCACGATGCTGGTGAAGGTGGTGCTGGGTAACTGGCAACTGATCTACCAGCACGTCGGCTAGCGCGATGCTGCATCCGGCGCATCGTCGGCGATGGAAGCAGCTAGCGGTTGGGCAACGGCTGTAAATCGTGCCTGGCGTCGGACCCCGGTCCAGAAAGATCGGTCCAGAAAGGCGGAGACGATGACGCGTCGGGCACTCATCTCTGGAGCGGGCGTCGCCGGACTCACGGCCGGCTGGGCGACCGGATCAGCCTGCCGGACTATGCGGCGCGACTTGGTCGCCACTGATCCGGCGGTAGATGAGATCTCGGCTCAGGCCGGGTCTATCAGACATGACGATGACGACGCGGATCATGAGTGTGACGATGCCGGTGGCCGACCAGGACAAGGCGCTGGCCTTCTATACCGAGGTGCTCGGCTGCGAGCTGGTGGTCGACCGGGAGATCTGGCCGGGCGCGCGGTACGTCGAGGTGGTTCCGCCGGGCTCGCCGATCAGTTTCGTCCTGCTCCCGCCCGACAGCGAGATCCCGGTCGCCGTCCGGATGGGAACGAGTGACGCCCAGCACGCGTACGACCGGCTTCGCGACGCCGGCGCCACCCTCTACAACGAGGACCTCGTGCTCATGGCCGGCGTCCCGCCGATGTTCCACTTCGCCGACCCCGACGGCAACGGGCTGGTGTACATCCAAGACGCTGACAACTAGGCGGACTCCGTGCCTGGCAGGACCTCGGGCAAGGCCGGCCCGCTCGACATCACGTTCACCGCGACGCTCGGCAAGGTCCGCGAGGGTGACACGTGGACCTGCGTTCAGCTGCCCGACTCCGCGACCGTCTTCGGCACGCGCGGCCTGGTCAAGGTCGCCGGAACGGTCGACGGCGAGCCGTTCCGCGGTGCCTTCATGGCGCTCGGCGACGGCACCCACAAACTGCCCGTCGCTGCCACCATCCGGCGCGCGATCGGCAAGGACGACGGCGACGACGTGACAGTGCACCTCACCGAGCGGCTGAGCTGACCTTGCGGCTGCCCGACCGAGCCCTACCTAGCCCGACTATTGGTCGAATCTGTGAAAAAATCCCCTAAAGCCTTGCGTGGAAAATAGAAACCAGCATTGAATGTGTGACGGCACACAGCCACGCCACAGCATCCCGAAGGGTTCCGATGGATCACACATTCCCTCCCCCCACCCGAACGAGACGGCGAGGACGACAGATCGCCGTCGTCGCCGCCACGGTCCTCGGCCTCGGACTGGCCGCGACGCTCGCTCCGGGCGCCACCGCCGCGCCCGCAGCGCCGGCCAAGAAGACTCCGGCCGTCGTCAAGACCGACGTCCGCGAGATCGCCCCCAACAAGCAGTTCTCGACCAAGGGCCTGTCCCTGAAATCGTCGTCCAAAGCCAAGGCCAAGGTGCGTGCCCAGGCCGAGGCAGCCGGCACCCCGGCGGTCGGCACGACGCGAACCCTGCTGGCCTTGGACGACTACAAAGGCATGTACTACAGGAAGTCATACACGCTGCAGGCCGTCGGGGCGAAGATCGAGGTCTGGGTCGCCGACGACACCGCGTTCCCGGCCGGTGACTGCCGCGCCCAGGTGGCGAACTCGACCACGGTCACCCGAGCGCAGGCCCAGGAGCTGGCCGACCAGTTCGACAGCAACATGTTCCCGAAGGAGTCCAAGGCGTTCAGCGTCGCGCCCGACCGGGACGGCAGCGGCAATGTGGTCTCCGGAGTCGACCCCACCGGCACCGGCGACAAGATCATGACGCTGGTCGACAACGTCCGCGACGACAACTACTACGAGGGCGTCACGAAGGCACCGACGTACATCGCGGGCTTCTTCTCGTCACAGATCAACGAGCTGCTCGACCGCAACGTCATGACGATCGACGCGTACGACTGGGCGCACCGCACCACGGCCAATCCGCCGGACGCGACCACGAGCGACCTGTGCACCAGCCGGCCCGCCCGCCCGTACCTGTACGAGGGGACTTTCGCACACGAGTACCAGCACCTGCTCGAGTACTACCAGGATCCCAACGAGGTCAGCTGGGTGAACGAGGGCCTGTCGGACTTCGCCCAGACCCTGGTCGGCTACGTCGACGCCACCAAGACGGTCTTCGACAAGGGTGCGGACAGCCACATCTACTGCTACCAGGGCTTCGGCACGGTCCAGACGGCCTACAACCCGAACCCGCGGGACTGCGGTGGACCGGAGAACTCGCTCACCCTGTGGGGTGATCAGGAGCCCGGCAACGGCAGTGCGATCCTGGCCGACTACGGCGAGGCGTACTCGTTTATGTTGTTCCTGTACGACCGCTACGGCATCGGCTTCATGAGCACCTTGCACAGAGACGGTCATGCCCAGGGTCTGGTCGGCCTGCAGGACGCGCTCGACGGCTACGCCGACGGCGTCGACGTCTACTCGGTGCTGCACGACTTCCAGGTGACGACCCTGATCGACAAGTACGTCGACACCGCCAAGGGCAAAGTGAAGGGGATCGCGAAGTCCAGGGTCACCTCGAAGAGCCTGACCTCGACGGTGAACCTCGGCAACCCGGCGTCGTACGAGGCGGCGGGCGCTCCGGCCAACGGCGCCGACTATGTCGGACTGCGGGCGGGCAGCGGGCTCTATCTGGACGGCTCGAAGCTGCGCTCGGTGAAGTTCAGCGGCGCCAAGACCCTGGTTCCCGAGCCGCTGAAGTGGACCAGCGTGACCGATGCGCCTGGTCACGAGGGCGATGCGGCCCTCTGGTCGGGCAACGTGAGCAACCTGGACGCCAGCGCGGTCACCTCGGTGACCGTGCCGACGGCCAACCCCACGCTCACGTTCGATGAGCGGCACCTGGCCGAGGCCACCTACGACTACGCGTACACGGTGATCTCGACCGACGGCGGCAAGACCTACAAGGCACTGGCCAACGCCAACACCGTGGACGCGCCGTTCGGTCCGGCGCTGAACGGTGACGGCGACTGGACGACGCAGTCGTTCGACCTGAGCGCGTACGCCGGCAAGACCGTCCTGCTCGGCTTCCGTTACGTCAGCGACGGCGGCACCAACGACGGCGGCTGGTACGTCGACAACGTCAAGGTCGGCGGCACCGTGGTCAGCGACGGGTCGAGCGCCTCGGCGTTCAAGTCGTTCAGCCAGGCCCGGCCGTCCGACGTGGCGGCCTGGAACATCAGGCTGGTCGGGCTCGACACCGCGAAGCACAAGGCGCTGGTGAAGACGTACGCCAAGCGCTCGTTCTCCCTGAACGCGGCCGATCTGGCCCAGTTCCGGAAGTATCCGCGGGTGGTCGCGATCGTCAGCTACGACGAGCCGACCGAGCAGCTGCAACCGCAGGCGCTCTACACACTGACCGTCAACGGCGTGGTCCAGGCCGGCGGCGGCCAGTCCGGGCAGGCCGTTGCGGCTAGGGCGGACAAGTTCTGATCGGTCACGCCTGACTCAGCAGAACAGCGGACCCCGTCGGCCTCCCGGTCGGCGGGGTCTCGTCTTGTTGTCCCGCAAGCCCCACGGGCCGGTCAGAACAACCAGAATCAGCCGGGGAGGTGGGCGGTCACCCGGAAGCCAGAGCCGTCCGGACCGCTGTCCAGGTCGCCCCCGGCGGCCTGCAGTCGCTCCCCGAGCCCCCGCAGACCCAGACCGGAGTGCTCGGTCGGCAGCCCGTCCGCCGGACCCTCGCCAGGTGTGTTGCGGACGTCGACGGTCAACCGGCCGGGCTCCCAGCCGAGGGCAACCGCCACCTGCGAGCCGCGGCCACCGTGCTTGATCACGTTTGCCAGCGACTCCTGGACGACCCGGAAGGCGACATGATCGAGTTCCGGCGTCAGTTGCCGATGCTCACCCGTTTCTTCTACCTGGACTGCGATCTGGCACGCCTCGGTGAGCTCGACGAGCTGGCTGAGCTCGGCCAGACTGGCGCCCGGCCGGTCGCCCTCCGGCGTCCGCAGCAGGCCGAGCAACCGGCGCAGCTCACGCATCGCACTGGTGCCGGTGCGTTCGATCAGCTCCAAACTGCCGCGGAGCTGATCCTCGCCGAGGGTCGCATTGCGACGGACCCCGGCCGCCTGCAAGACGATCCCGGTCACCGAGTGGGCGACGATGTCGTGCAGCTCGCGGGCCAGCCGGAGCCGCTCGTCGGCAACCGCGAGCTCAGCCTCGGCCACCCGCTTGGCCTCGCGCAGCTCCGCGGTCCTGGCCGCCGACCAGGCGAACCTGGCGATCGTCCAGATCATCCCGTACAGCACGCACCAGACGAGCGCGGGCACCACCACGCCGACCTCGCCGCGGGGGCTCAGCACCGCCGTGTTGTACGTCGCGATCGCGATCACCGGGATCAGTCCGAGGAGCGCGACCACCGCCTGCCGGAGGTCGCGATAACGAGCGACCGCGTACAGAGCGATCAACAGGGCCATGAACGGCTGGTAGTAGGGGATCGCCAGCGACCACCCGACTGAGTACGCCCAGGCGATCCCGTAACACAGCCATACCCGGCGGCGCCGGAACAGCAGGGCGGCGAAGACGATCACCGTGCTGGTCAGCACAACCGGGACGGGAAGGCTGTCTGAGCCACCCCGCACCTGCGAATGGAATCCCCACAGCGCCAGATCGACCGCCGCAGCAGCCAGGAGAAGGGAAATGTCGGCAGCGAGCAGCAGCCGACGCCGTCCTAGCCCCCGAGGCATAAGGACCTAGCAGCCCCAAGCGCCCGGACAGATCACGCAGTACCAGGGCCGCTTGCCCGGGTTCGGCAGTCGACCGTGCACGTCCGGTCCGGCCGGCGGCGGGCTCGCCGGCTCCTTCGGGTCGTCGGCGGCCGCGTCGGACACGAACGCCAGCACCGCCTCCGCAGCCTCGTCGGCGGTCGGATGTCCCGGGCCCTGCGGTACCTGGACCTGGTCGATGTCGCCGGCGAAACCGACGTCGAGCTGGATCGCGACGGGCGCCTGGCCGGTCACTCCCTCGGGTGCAGGCAAGATCGCGCCGTCGATGGTCAGCAGCGAGTGATCGGTTCGGATCCGGCAGCGCGCCCGGCGACCGGCGACTGGGGCCGGGCGGTGCGGACGACGCGAACTCAGCTTCGTCGGTGCCGGCGACGCCGCAGCCGTGTGCAGGAAGACCATGATCGGATCCAGCAGCGAGCCGAATCCGAGAAAGGCGCCGGTCCGATCCTCGGAATCGACGGCGTACACCTCGACCGTGGTAGCCACGGCGACATTATGCAACGAGCCTCGCGCAGACCTTCAGTGCAATTCGCGCACCCACTCAGCCCGGCTGCACCAGCCGCGACTGGTAGGCCAGCACCACGGCCTCCGTCCGGTCCCGGGAGCCGGTCTTCATCAGGATGCGGGAAACGTGGGTTCGGACCGTCGCTTCGCTGAGGAACAGCTTCTTGGTGATGTCTCCGTTCGACATCCCGTGGGCCATCAGCACGAGCACCTCACGCTCTCGGGGGGTCAGCGCGCTCAGCCGAGCGTCGCTCCCGGCACCGACCCGCGGCGCCTCGCCGAGGGCCTTGATCACCTGGCCGGTGACCGTCGGGTCGATCCAGGAGTTGCCGGCCGCTATCGCCAGCACCGCGTCGATCAGGTGGATCGGCGCCTCGTCCTTGACCAGGAAGCCGCTGGCCCCGGCTCGCAAGGCGCCCAGCACCGACGCGTCGTCGTTGAAGGTGGTGAGCACCAAGACCTTGATCAGATCGTCGCCGCCGGCCGAGTTCTCGACCACCGCACGGGTCGCCTCGATGCCGTCCATGCCGGGCATCTTGAGATCCATGATCACCACGTCCGGCCGGAGCTCGCCGGCCAGCGCAACGGCCTCGGCGCCGTTGGTGGCCTCGCCGATCACCTCGAGCTGGGGATCACCGGCCAGCACCATCAAGATGCCGCCGCGGACCAGCGCCTGGTCGTCGGCCACCAGGACGCGGACGGTCTCGGTCACAGTCGCCAAGATATCCGCTTCGACCTCAGCGAGAGGTGATCGCCCGCGGCGTCGACCGGCGACGCCCCGCCCCGCCCAGATGCACACCGCCGGTCTCGTCGGCGGTGAACACCCGGGCCCCGGGCGGGGCCAGCCGAGACGCGGCGAGTAGCTGAGCGAGCTCGGCCATCTGCGACCGCAGCGCGTCCATCTCCCGCTCCATCGCCAGGATCCGACGGATCCCTTCCAGGTTGATGCCCTCGTCCTGACTCAACCGCTGGATCATTCGCAGCATGGCGACATCACGCGCCGAGTAGCGACGCCCCCGCTTCGCTGTCCGGCGCGGCGAGACGAGGCCCATCCGGTCGTACGTCCGCAAGGTCTGCGGATGCATCCCGGCCAGCTGAGCCGCCACCGAGATGACGAAGACGGGGGCGTCCCGGTCGAACGGCTGCGGCAGCTGCGAGCTGCCGCCCCGCGGACCGCCCGGAGAGGTGGTCGACATCTCGGCTCACTCCTCTCAGGCGCTCGTGAACAGCTTCGCCCGCGGATTCTCGGCGCCGACCGTGTCGGCGAACGAGGTGAGCGCGGCCCGCTGATCATCGGTCAACCCGGCCGGCACGATTACCTCGACACTGACCAGCAGGTCGCCCTTGGTGCCGTCCCGCTTGGTCACGCCCTTGCCACGGACCCGGAAGGTCCGTCCGTTCGGCGTTCCGGCGGGGACGCGGAGCTTCACCGCCGGCCCCCCGAGTGTCGGCACCTCGATCTCGGCGCCGAGCGCCGCCTCCGCGAAGGTCACCGGAGCGGTCAGCGTGAGGTTGTCGTCACGGCGGCCGAACACCGGGTGTGGACGGACGTGCACAACGACGTACAGGTCGCCGGGGGCGCCGCCGTTCTCTCCCGCACCGCCGCGACCCTTGAGCCGGATCCGCTGTCCGTCGGTCACCCCGGCCGGAATCCGGACCTGCATCGTCTTGGTCGACATCCCGCGACCGGAACCGTGGCAGACCGGGCACGGATCGTCCACGATCATGCCGCGTCCGCGGCAGTCGCGGCACGGCTCGGTGACCTGGAAAACACCGCCCGACGTGGAGGTCTGCATGCCACTGCCCTCGCAGGTCGGACAGACCCGCGGCACCGTCCCGGACTTGGCTCCGGTGCCGTGGCAGGCCGTACAGGCGGCATCGGACACCATCTGCATGCCCATCGTCGTGCCGTCGACCGCCTGGAGGAAGTCGACGGTCACCTCACCCTCGACGTCGCTGCCCCGACGGGGACCCCTGGTCGTGGTACCGAATCGTTGAGTGCGGGTCCCCGTGGTGCCGCCGGCTCCACCGAACAGCCCACCGAAGATGTCGCCGAGGCCACCACCGTCACCGGAAGCGTTCCGGAACAGGTCGTCGACCGACGGGCCGCCACCCTGACCACTGCGCGGGAACCGGAAACCACCGCCACCGAACAGGCTGCGCGCCTCGTCGTACTCCTTGCGCTTCTTCGGATCCGACAAGACGTCGTTGGCCTCGGAGATCTCCTTGAATCGCTGCTCTGCTTCGCGATTCCCGGGATTCTGGTCCGGATGGTTCTCCCGGGCCAGCTTGCGGTAGGCCTTCTTGATCTCCTCGGGTTTGGCGTCCTTGGCGACACCGAGGACCTTGTAGAAGTCCTTCTCGATCCAGTCTTTGGTGCTCATGAACGCCTCCCCTCGAGGTGCCGGTCAGTCGGCCGGGGTGGATTCATCGGCGCCGGCCTCCGCTGTATCCGCCGGGTCGTCGACGGGCTCGACGACCGGCGCATTCGGATCGGGCTCGGCCACCGCGACCCGGGCCGGCCGGATGATCTTGTCCTTGATCTTGTAGCCGGGCTGCAGGATCTCCACACAGGTCGGGCCGGTGATCCCGTCGGCGTGCATGTGCAGCAACGCCTCGTGGATATGCGGATCGAACGCGTCGCCCTTCGTCCCGTAGGTCTCCAGACCGTATCTGGCCGCGACTCGTTCGATGTCCTCGGCGACAGCCTTGAATCCCCCGGTCAGTTCGCCTTCGTGCTCACGAGCCGACCGGATGTCGTCGACCGCGTTCAGCAGGTCCTTGAGGACGCTCTCGATTCCGGCGATCCGCGAGACGTCCCGGTCCCGGTCGACCCGTCGTTTGTAGTTGACGTATTCGGCCTGGAGCCGTTGCAGGTCGGCGGTCCGCTCCGCGAGGTCGGTCCTGGTCTTGTCCAGTTCCTCGTCGCGGGCGTCCGGCTGGGCCGCGGGGGCCTGCGTGGCACCCGGGGCGGGAGCCGCAGTCGCCTGCGACTCCCTCACCTGATACGTCTCCGGGTCGATCCGTCGCTTGTCGCGGACGGTCGGCCCCTGCTGCTCTTCTTCCCGTGACTGGGGCTCCCGGTCAGGTGCCTGGGTCACTTGCGCTCACCCGAGGTCTCGTCGTCGACGATCTCGGCGTCCACCACGTCGTCGTCGGACGCACCGGCGGACGAACCGTTGGACTCCGCACTGTCACTCGGCGTACCGGCCTCGGACGGCGCCTGCTGGGCCGCCGCAGCCGCGTACATCGCTTGGCCGAGCGCGGCACTTGTGGTGTTCAGCTTCTCCACCGCGGCCTTGACCGCATCGTTGTCGTCGCCCTCGAGCGCGGACTTGACCTCGGCGATCGCCTCTACCACGGGCTGCTTCACGTCGTCGGTGATCTTGTCCTCGTTCTCGCTGATCAACTTCTCGGTACGGAACACCAGGTTGTCGGCCTCATTACGCAGCTCGACACCCTCACGGCGCTTGCGGTCCTCCTCGGCGTGCGCCTCGGCCTCCTGCACCATCCGATTGATGTCGTCCTTGCCCAACGCGGAACCGCCGGTGATCTGCATGGACTGTTCCTTGCCGGTGGCCAGGTCCTTGGCGTGCACGTGCACGATGCCGTTGGCGTCGATGTCGAAGGCGACCTCGATCTGCGGCACCCCGCGCGGCGCCGGCGGCAGGCCGGTCAGCTCGAAGTTGCCGAGCGACTTGTTGTCCTTCGCGAAGTCGCGCTCGCCCTGATAGACCTGGATCATCACCGAGGGCTGGTTGTCGTCGGCCGTGGTGAACACCTCGGACCGCTTGGTCGGGATCGTGGTGTTCCGCTCGATGATCTTGGTCATCACGCCGCCCTTGGTCTCGATGCCGAGGCTCAGCGGGGTGACGTCGAGCAGCAGGACGTCCTTGACCTCACCCTTCAGCACGCCGGCCTGGAGGCTGGCGCCGAGGGCGACGACCTCGTCCGGGTTAACGCTCTTGTTGGGCTCCTTGCCGCCGGTCAGCTCCTTGACCAGGTCGACGACGGCCGGCATCCGGGTGGAGCCACCGACGAGGATCACGTGGTCGATCTTGCCGACGCTGATGCCAGCGTCAGAGATCACCGCGTTGAACGGGGTCCGGCAGCGATCGAGCAGGTCGGAGGAGAGCCGCTGGAACTCCGAGCGGGTCAGCTTCTCCTCCAGGTGCAGCGGGCCGGACTCGCCGAGCGTGATGTACGGCAGGTTGATCGAGGTCTCACTCGCCGAGCTGAGCTCGATCTTCGCCTTCTCCGCGGCCTCCTGCAGCCGCTGCCGGGCGATCTTGTCCTGGCTCAGGTCGGTGCCGTTCTTGTTCTTGAACTGCTTCACCAGCCAGTCGACGATCCGGTTGTCCCAGTCGTCGCCGCCGAGGCGGTTGTCGCCCTTGGTGGCCTTCACCTCGAAGACGCCGTCACCGATCTCCAGCAGGGACACGTCGAAGGTGCCACCACCGAGGTCGAAGACCAGGATGGTCTGCTCGCTGCCGGACTTGTCCAGGCCGTACGCCAGCGCGGCCGCGGTCGGCTCGTTGATGATCCGGTCGACCTTCAGACCCGCGATCTCGCCGGCCTCCTTGGTGGCCTGGCGCTCAGCGTCGGAGAAGTACGCCGGAACGGTGATCACCGCGTTGGTCACGGTCTCGCCGAGGTAGGCCTCGGCGTCACGCTTCAGCTTCTGCAGCACGAACGCGCTGATCTGCTGCGGCCGGTAGGTCTTGTCGTCGATCTTGACGGTCCAGTCCGTGCCCATATGGCGCTTGACGGACCGGATGGTGCGGTCCACGTTGGTCACGGCCTGGCGCTTCGCGACCTCGCCGACGAGCACCTCGCCGCCCTTGGCAAAAGCGACGACCGAGGGCGTCGTCCGCGATCCCTCGGCGTTCGGAATGACGGTGGGCTCTCCACCTTCAAGCACGGCGACGACGGAGTTGGTGGTTCCGAGGTCGATCCCGACTGCACGAGCCATGGTGTGTGTACCTCCAGGTTGAACTGATACATGTGAACTGCTGGGTTGTCCTTGAGTCTGCAACGCTCAGCCTACAAGTTGAGCGCACCAGACTCAACCTTGGGGTAGTCAGGGTTGTTCCCGATCTCGGCCATGAGTTGCGGACCCGGCCATGGCCTGTAGATATCTCGCCTAACCTGTCGCTTGCTCACTAACTTGTCGGTGGGCCGTCGGCATGTGGCTAACTTGTCGCATTGGGCCCCCGGATTCGAACAGTCGCTCTCGGGGCGGCCCCACGACGCCGGCCCGGGGTCGCCGCAGGACCCCCCCGGGTCACCGGACATTTTCTCGGGCGGGTCTTACGGGAACCGGCCCGAGCCTGACCCGAACGGGTTACGGCGGGCTGCCGTCGCCGCAGCTGGACCGACGGCTTGCGGGGCGGCCTACAGCCAGCCGTCCGAACTTCCCAGACGGCCAGCTGAGCCGGCCAATCGACCAGTCCCTGGTTCGGCGACCCGATGCGGACGAAGGCCGCTCGGACCGGTGCCGTACGCCAGTGCAAGCACTAGGCTTGCCGGACGTGACTCATCTGGATCCGACTTGGACCATCCTGGCCAGTTACGAGACGCCGGAGCACAACCGCTGCGTCGACATCTTCGGCCGGGTCGACGGGTCGTTCGGCTTCGAAGAGTTCCGGCGCGACCCTGAGGACATGGGCGCTTGGTACGACGTCGCCGACTTCGCCGAGCAGCGCTTCCCGACGAGCGAGGACGCGAAGCAGGCGGCCCACCACGCGGTGCACTGGCTGGCCGGGAGCTAGCTCATCATGGACGACTACTTCCTGCGCCGCTCGCCGCTCGCCGGCCGCTCCTCCGCTCCCCGCCCGCACCACACGGACGCGCCAACTAACGCCGGTCCGACCCCCTCGATGCGTGCTCCGCATGACCGACGGCTTGTGACTTCCTGATCTATTTGATGACGCCGGTTGAGCTAGGGCCTGCGCAAGTCAATCGCAGCCAGTTTCACGTTATTCACCAAGCCCGCGCGTGACAGTCACGGACGTGTTCGGCGCGAGGGGTGAAGTGTACTTCGGATTGCGAACCTCGCCGCCGCTGCCGCGGTCCACGAGGCGCTGCAGAACCAGGCATGGGGCGGGGGAGATCGAGGCCGAGACCAGGGTGGTGGTGTCAGCGCTCCCACCGAGCTGGTCGCGGACCACGCGAGTGGCGCCAGGAGTCCGGCGAGAGTCCGGACTGGCGCGCAGCGGTGAGGGCGATGGGCGTGGCGATGCCGACTGGGACTCTTGTGAGGGCGGTCCTGGGAAGGCGCCGCGACCGCGTGACCCCGAGTCCGAAGACCTGCCGGCTGTCGCCCATCCGCCGCGGCCTCGCGACCAGGTCGCCTGACGGAACGAGCCATCGCGCCGTCCTTCATCTCCACTCCACCCGCCCGGCGCGTGCCTCCAAGGGTCGCTCGACGCGGGCCAGGACGTTGAGCCTGCTCGCGGTGATCGCTCGCCCTGCACGTCGCCGCGTTCGGGATGCTGCTGGCGTTGCTGGTCGGCGCCGCACCAGCTACACCGTCGGCCGCGCAGGTGTTCGGCTTCGGCCTCGGCGTCACCGCCGTACACGCTCGGCATGCGCCACGCCTTCGACGCCGACCACATCGCCGCCATCGACAACACCACCCGCAAGCTCATGGCCGACGGCAAGCGGCCGGTCTCGGTCGGGTTCTGGTTCGCGCTGGGCCACTCCACCGGTCGTCGCCCTCGCCGTCCGGGATCGCCGCCGGCGCGACGCCGGTGACCTCGCTGACCAGTCGACGGCTCCGCGCGCCGGCAGACTCTGGGCGTGGTCGGCACGATCGCCTCGGGCGGGTTCCTGTACCTGATCGGCATCCTCAACCTGATCGCCCTGGTCGGCATCGCCCGGGTCTTCCCGGCGCGCCGCCGCGGTCGAGTTCGACGAGACCGGCCCTGGACGACCGCGCTCGACTAGCGCGGCGTGGTCGACCGGCTCCTGCGGCCGCTGACCCGCTCGATCACCCGACCCGGCCAGATGTACCGATCGGGCTGCTGTTCGGCATCGGCTTCGACACCGCCACCGAGGTCCCCCTGCTGGTCCTCGCCGGCGACCGGGGCCGCCGCCGGCCTGCCCTGGTACGCCGATCCTGGTGCTGCCGCTGCTGTTCGCCGCCGGCATGAGCCTGTTCGACACCCTCGACGGCGCGTTCATGAACGTCGCCTACGCAGTGGGCGTTCGCCAACCCGATCCGCAAGGTCTACTACAACCTCGCCATCACCGGGCTGTCCGTCGCGGTCGCCCTGTTCATCGGGACCATCGAACTCGTCGGCATCCTGCACGACAAGCCGCGGCTTGACCCGACCCCGTCAGCGGCCGGATCGCCGTCTCGGACCTCGGCAACGTCGGCTTCCTCATCGTCGGCCTGTTCGTCGTCGTCTGGGCCGCTCGCCATCGGCTACTGGAAGCTCGCCCACGTCGAGCACCGCTGGACCCACTGAGGACCAGTCCACGATCGCCCGGTCGCAGCACGCCACCGCGGTCGGGGAGATCACCTTCGAGGAGTCGAGCGCCCGACTCGACGGCGTTCAGGCAGCGCGGAGCCTTGAGCTAGGCGGGATCGTCGGTCGCTGGGTCGTCGTCACCTTGGTTGCCGCTCGGAGTCGGCCACTTGGCAACGCGTGGGCTGCGGATGTCGTTGATGTGGTCCCGAGATCGCCACGGCCATCGTCGTCGGTCTGCCCGCCATGGTGTGGCGCGGCCGCTCTCGGTGGCGCCATGGAATGGCGGCTTTCGACACGCCGCTGCCCACGCACGCCCTCGCGCCCGTTGCCCGTAAGCGGCTTGCCGCTCACCTCACCGACGAGCTGGCATGAACCGCGGGCGTCCACCTCAGCCGGTCCCGCAGCACCCAGCCGCTTGGCGACGCCATCGCCGGTAGACGGTCGGCTACTGGCGACAAAGGGCCACTTGCCGGCAGCCGACGATCCGGTCGTTTCCCGCTTAGCTCGACGGACGTCATGCGGGCCATCGCAGCGATTAAAGAAGAGATCTCATGTGGGAATCTTGAACGAACGACACGTCAGCACCGTCGTCTTGCCGATGTCCCGGGGGGCAGAGCATGCGGTTGGGTTCGCTGTCCGTCCTCGCCGTTGGGGTTTAGCGTGCGCCTATGACCAGTTACTACCGGACGCCGGCACGATCGCGGGAGCCACTTCCTCCTGCTGCATGTGTACCATCGTGAACGGGCCCGGGCGAACGGTCGGCTCTCCGGTGTGCAGGGATGGGGACGAAAACGGGATGTGGGGGAGCCGCACCGACGCCAGGGACCAGACCTTGGCAACAATGCGCAATATCGAATCGATACTGGTTGAGTTAGGCGGCTCCCTTACACGACTTGTCAGAGTAATGATCTACGTGATTTGTCGCGATGACGAAGCCAATCTGGGCCAAGCGTGGGAGGCGTACGTGGAGGTAATGGTACGCTCAGCCATCGACGACCATCGTCGGAGTGACTGCACTTGGCCATCTCCCAGGAGTCGACGTGCTGGTCGAAATCGAAGGTACGGCGTGCTCCCTGCCGAGGACGGGCTGGGTGGACATTCACGCCTTGCTCCGCATCGACGGCGTTCGGAAGGACATGAACAAGACGGCCACGCACGTCAGTCGGGCAGGCTGGGCAAATACCGCTGTCGGCTGGTAATGACCGTCAGCCTGCATGCGTACCAGGATGGAGAACAGCAGCCCCGAGTCGCTCGAACAGGAGTGCACCGCGATCGAGGTCGCTACGCAGCCAGCTCGCGCGGCCGTCTCTGTTGGCGAGACGCCGCCGGCGACCTCGTAGGCGATATCGCGCTGAGTCCGGCAGTACCGAGGCTGAGCGCAGCACGTGAGAGAGCAACCAGTCATCATCCATTGCCCGTTGGACGGCTCACTTACGGCACACAAGGTTTGTGCCGGGCGGCTGGTGGCTTGGACGGCATTTGCCTTCGTCGCGATCCTCCAGTTGCTGCATCTGATGCACGAATCGTTCCAGGTGCATCTGATGCACGAATCGTTTATTGGATGAGATCGACCGGCGGAACGCTCTCATCTGACGTGGCAGCTCTAGCCGAGTCGAGACGGAACCCGGCAATCGAAGCCGATTCGGACCTCTCGAGCGCACAGCCGCGGAGGCGTATTGCTGGTAACAGCACCTATTCCAGGGAGGCGAAAGCTCCTCCGGGATGGGTCGGTTGGCCGTGGTTCCGGCCACCCCGGCCAGGACCACGACGCAGGGGGACCGATCCTGCGGGGCTTGGCCTGCTCGGCGACCGGGATCCTCAAGGTGAGCACGCCGCCGTCGTAGCTGGCGGCGATCCGTTCGGTGTCGAGGTTGTCGCCCAGGATCAGCTGCGCCCCAACCCTCGCTCGCCTGCCGGTCCAGAATCGCTTTGACGATCGTCCAATACAGTTCCAGCAGCGCGGTGTTGACAACACAGGTGGCCCGTAACCGGGCGGACCGCAACCTCGGCCTTTCAGCTGGGGTCAGCAACTCGTCGTAGCCGACGGGCAGGTCTGGACCCACAGTGTCTCGCCGACACCCGCGGGGGTGCCCTCGTTGCCCATGCTCCCGATGTTGCGTCTGGGTCATGGATTGGGCCGCCGTTGTCGAGCAGCCTCATCTCGGGTTATCGAGCGTAAGCCGGAACCAGGGAGTGGGTCAGGTCGACGGTTTCGTCGGGGCCTTGGTCGAGACGGAACGGCGGGTACTGGTCGTGCATCAACGCGATATAGGTGAGGACGCGGTAGAGCCAGCGGTTGATGCCGAGAAGCAGGTCGAAGAGGGCGCGGGGGTACTTGCGGGTGATCAACAGGAAGAATCCGGCCAGGACGACGAGCAGGTTGAGAACGGAGTAGCCGCTGATGGGTTGGAGACCGGGGGTCGGGGCGGTGGCGGTGATCCACGGGTAGGGGAGGATGTCGGCGACGATGAGGCCGATGATGAGCAGGTGGGGGACGGCCAGCAGCCATTTGACCAGGACCAGGCCGCGGGACGGGTGTTCGGGGTAGGTGATGTCGATGTGGGCCGGGTAGTCGGTCCTGGCGAGCGTGAACGGCGGGTAGCGGTCGGTGCCGAGGGCGGCGTAGACGTAGAACCCGACCCGCCAGTTCCAGCGGAGCACGCCGACGTTGAAGTCGAACAGTGAGCGCGGATAGCGCCCGGTGACGACGATGGCGAAGCCGGCGATGATCGTCGTGACTACGAACGCGACCCACAGGAACGCCAGGACGATGTAGTGCGGGATCGCCAAGATCATCTTTACCAGCCACAGCCAGCGGGACAGGTTGGGGTCCAGTTCGCCGGTCAGCTGGACCGGGTAGCGGGGTTGCGATGGGGTCGATGTCATGTCGTTCGTCCTGTCGATGGGGAGATGCCGGGCCGGGCTGGTCGCCCTCCCGGCCGGTCTGGGTGGATTGCGACCGGGCCTTGGTGGGGCCCGGCCGCTCTCGTCGACGGCTAGACGGCGTCGGCCTGGTGGGCGGGTTGGGGATGGGCGGTGGTCATGCCGGCGGTGATGGGGGAGGGTTTGAAGCCTTTGACGACCAGGTAGACGCCGAGGGAGAACTCCCAGGCCGCGATCGGGAGGGCGAGGATCCCCGACGGAGCGGAGATCCGGTCCCACAGGCCGAACAGGACGGCGAGGTCGGAGGCGAGGAGCAGCGGTGCTCCGATGAGTCCCACGATGGGAAGAATTCGGGGCACGAGGCGGGACCGGTACAGCAGGGAGCCGAGCAGGAGGGCGTTGAGGGCGGGCATCAGGCTTTGTCCGAGCAGGAAGAACCAGTTGTAGGAGGCGACGAGTGCCTGGCCGGTGACCAGGGCACCCGGTCCGGCTCCGGCCTGGCGCAGGGTCACCAGTGACAGCAGGCTGACGACTCCGGCGATGATGGCGGCGGCTTCCAGAGTGCGGGAGCCGACGAAGCCCAGCGCGATTCCTTCGTTCTGCCGTTTGACGACGGGGAACAGCGCGACGGCGGTGCCGACGCCGGCGAGTGCCACGATCACCTCCAGGAGGGCGCCGATGATCACGGGGGTGTCCGGGCCGTGGCCGACGATGTAGTTCGGATCGCTGAGTATCGGCCCGTACAGGGCGAGGGTCGGGATCGATATGAAGGTGATGATGTAGAGGGCGCCCGCGACGAGTGAGGTTTTCCTCAGGGAGTCCATCGGGACCCGTTTCCTGGCGGTCTGTGCGGTGCCTGTGGGGTGGTTGGTGATGGTCATGGTGTTCTCCTTGAGTGGTTTGGTGAGTGCCGTTCGGTGCGGGATCGAGTTGGTGGCTAGGTCGGTTGGTCCGGATGGACCTGGCTGACCGAGATCAGCGTCAGTCCTGCGTCGCGCACTTTTGCGAGGAGGCCGTGGAGCGCGGCCTGGTCGGTGACGTGGCCGGAGATGGTGGTGGTGCCGTCGCTGCGGGTCGTCAGGGTCAGGCCGTCGAACCAGGCGGCCCACCGGGACTCGAGGTGGCCCCGGAGGCGTATCTCGTACTGTCCGGCTCCGTCGGGGTGGCCGACCGCTGCGTCGCTCATGGCTTCTCCTCCGGTTGGCTTCAGGGCCGCACCTGGGTTCTGGACAACTTCCCTGGCTGATCAGAAGCTAGAAGGAGATGTGATGACCGAACATCATCACCTGTGATGATTGTTGTAGTGAATTGGAGGGGACGCGAAGCCGGTCGTCGAGTGCGTCAGTGGTGGCCGGACCGCGGCAGCACCTCGAGGTCGCGGGCTCGGCGCACCGCGGCTCGTCGGTCGCTGACACCGAGTTTGGCGTAGATGTGTTGGCTGTGAGTCCGCACTGTCGCCAACGACACGCTGAGTTCGCGGGCGATGTCGGGGCCGTCCAAGTCGGTTCCGAGCAGCCGGAGCACCTCCAGCTCACGCGTGCTCAATGGCTCGATCAAGCCGTGCTGGACCGATGGCTGCTGCTTGGTCGGGCCGAAGTGGGCCAGCAGCCGCCGGGCGTAGCTCGGCGCGTTCCGCTGCTTCACTGAATTTCGGAGCAGCGAGGCCATGGGTGGGCCTTCGTCGACGAAGATGCGCAGGTAGCCTTCCGGCTCGGCCAGGGACAGGGCGCGATGGAGCGCTGCCAGCGCCGCTGGGTTATCGCCATTCGCCTGCTCGGAGAGCGACTTCAGAATCAGGAGCTCGATCACGGTTCCGATTCGGTGCCCTGCTTCGGCTGCTGTCAGAAGGCGGCCGATGAGTCCGGTCGCTTCGTCGAGCGGTCGATGCAACTGTTCGGCTGTGTGCTGTGCCAGGAGTGCTCGGGCCAAGGTGATGTGTTCGAACTCGTGCAGGTAGCTGACCTCATCTCCTGCGGTCAGGCCTTGTCCGCGTGCCCAGCTCAGCGCTTCACGCCACTCGCCGCGGGCGATCCGAAGCCGGGCTCGCAGCGCGGGAACCGGTCGCACGTTGGGTGAGAAGTCGCCGACGTAGAAGAGGTCGGCCTCGTTGAGAAGGTCCAGGGCGGTGTCGAGATCGCCCTCAGCTTGACGTATCCGCGCCATCGCGACTCGCCATCGGTACCGGTTCTGCGGCAATCCGAGATGCTCGCCGAGCTGCTCGCTGAGTGTCAGTTGCTGGATGGCACCAGCCAGGTCGCCACGTTCCCGGTAGATCTCGCTCAATCCGACGTGCATGTCGGCCGTTCCGCGCAGGACCCCTTCTTCCTGGTCGGAGGAGTCCCGCAGCGCCTGCTCGTAGATGGACCCGGCCTCTCCGAGGCGTCCCTGGGTCAGGCGGATGTCGGCGAGGACGATCGCACATCCGAGGGTGTCGGCGACGTACCCTGCGCGCATCAGCCGCGCGCTGCACTCGGTGTAGGCCAGGTACGCGGCCTCGAGGTCACCACTCGCCCAGAACGTCAATCCCAACAGGGCCGCGGCGGCCGCACGGTTGACATCATCATCCTCGGCCGCCACCTCTAAGACCCGCCGCGCATGTCGAACTGTGTCGCGAGGGTCACCGAGGACCAAGGCCAGTCCGGCACGGTGCACTGCGACTGATGCCGGGAGGCGCCGGAACTCCTCGGAGTCGACCACTGCGCCTGCCGTTGCGCTCACATCGGGCCACTTGCCGGAGCCCGTGTTGGCAGCGATCCACGCCTCGGCATCGCGCAGACGAACCTCCACCCCGTCACGCTCGCCGATGGCGAGCAAGGTACCGGCGTAGCCCACGCTCAGCACCGGTCTGGCCCGCAGCACCTCGTCGGGTAGCGACTTGAGCCAGCCGAGCAGGACGGCTTCCTGTCGGCTCGTGCGCGTGCGTGGTATGGCCAGCTCGACCAGATCCGCGGCTCGGCCGACGTTTCCCGCGGCCAGCGCGTGGCCGATGGCCTCGGCGGGAGCGTCGGTCTTCTCGAACCACCGGCTGGCCCGATCGTGCAGCTCAGGAACGTCTCGGGGAAACTCTTCCTCCAGGTGTGCCCGGAGGACGTCGGCGAAGAGCTGGTGGTATCGATACCAGTGCCGGTGGTCATCCAGCGGCACCAAGAACAGGTTCGCCAGTTCCAAGATCATCAACGTCGCCGTCGCACCGTCGTGACCCGTGACGGCATCGCACAATGGTCCGCACAGCCGGTCCAGGATGGATGTCTGCAACAGGAAGTGCCTGATGTGTTCAGGCTGGCGCTGGAGGACTTCCTGGGCGAGATAGTCGACGATGTAGCGGTCGGTCCCAGCGAAGGCGGCGATGAACCCGGGCATGTCGTCTCGGTCCTGGAGAGAGAGTGCGGCCAGTTGCAGCGCCGCGATCCACCCTTCGGTGCGCGCCTCCAGCGCCGACAGGTCCCGAGCTGTCAGCTGAAGTCCCATCACTTCGTTGAGGTACGCAGCGGCCTCGTCGGGGCGGAATCGTAGATCGGCGGCACGAATCTCGACGAGCTCGCCCGCCGCCCGCAGCCGGGCCAACGGCAGGCGCGGGTCGGCGCGGCCGGAGATCACCAGGTGGAGCCGTGGTGGTCGATGCTCGAGCAGGAAGACGACCTGCTGGTGGATCTCACTGTCTTCGATGAGGTGATAGTCGTCGAGTACCAACACGATCTCCGCGGGCAGATCGTTGATGTCGTTGAGCAGGCTGGTCAGCGCTTCCTCGAGCGGCGGTCGAGGTCCTTCCAGAAGCGTGACCGCACCGGCGCCGATCGATGGTTCGGCGACGCGTAGTGCAGCGACGAGATATGACCAGAACACTGCGGGAGTGTTGTCGCGTTCGTCCAGCGAGAGCCACGCCACGGAGATTTCGTCTTCCTCCGCCGCCGTCAGCCACTCGGCCAGCAGGGTGGTCTTGCCGAATCCGGCCGGTGCCGATATGAGCGTCAAGGCCGACTCGGTTGCAGGAGCCAGCCGCTCGCCCAGTCTGGGTCGCGCTACCAGGCTGCGCCGGCGTGTCGGCCGGTGGAGCTTGGTGTCGAGCAACGCCCCAGCCATGACACCTCCCAGGTCAGTGTGCGCCACGGCACCCGGCACTCGTGGCCACCGGCCTGGGCCTCGCCTTGGCAGCGACGGAGCCGCTCGCCCAGCTGGTCGTCGATGAACCTGCTCATCGGACGCGCTTGACCGGCAAGATCGCGACCGCCGCGATGATGGCACAGACCCCGGCAACCCCGTACAGCGCGGCGTAACTGCCGCCGCCGACCGCGAGGATGGCCGGTGCGATCGCTGGCGCGATGGAACTCGGAAGGGCGCCGGCGATGTTGAGGACGCCCGGATCCTTCGCTGAGGAGTCAGGGTCGGGCAGCACGTCGACCACCAGCGCAAGATCGACGGCCATGTACATGCCGAAGCCGAGACCGCCGATCGCCATGCCCACCAGGAAGCCGTTGAAGTCGCTAGCGACGGCGACCGTGAACATCGCCACGCCGTACACGATCGAGGCGGCGAAGACGAAGACCTTGCGACGCCCCGTTCGGTCGGACAGCCTCCCGGCGCCGAGGGATGCGGCGACCAGCACAACCGATTGGACCAGGGTCCCGATGAATATCTGGCGCGGCACCGCAGCCTCGGCACTGCCGATCTTGTCGAGCAGGTAGTAGGCCTGGTACGTCGTCAGGAAGGCATACGCCACGACGAACATGAAGCGGCTGACGAAACCCCAGGCGAAGTCCGGACTCTTTCGCGGATTGACATAGAACGTGCCGATCAGCTCGCGCATCGACCAGGCCGGCTTGTCCACCGCGGCCATCCGTCGATCCTTCAACATCGCCGCGAACAGCACGACGAAGAATCCACCGATCACGCATGGCACCGCGAACATGGCGGTCTGGTTGCCGGCGAACAGCTGGACCAAGAAGGTGCCGGCCACCGATGCGATCGGCAGACAAACGCCCGAGACGCCGGAGACCTGACCGCGCTGGACGGTGGGAACCTGGTCAGGCATGACCGCGACCAGAGCGGCGAGTAAGGCGTTGAAGAACAGCTGGCAAGGCACCAGCCGACCAGAACGACCAGGATGCTCGGTGCCACGGCCACAATTCCGATTCCGACGGAACCGCCGAGCAGACCATGATCATCCAGGGCCGCCGCATGCCCAGCCGCCAAGAGGTCCGATCGCTCAACTTGCCGAAGAGTGGGTTGCACACCATGGCGAGCAAGGCGCCGACCCCGGCAACCAGGGAGAGACTGTTCGGAGCTCGTTCGATCCCCACCAGCGAATTGACCTTCAACGCCCTCTCTGAGATGCAACTCTCTCACACGGCGCAGTCGACCTCAGCGGTGTTCGACGACCCGAATCTGGTCGGGTCGGCGGGCCCGGTCCCGGTGATGCGGTCGGCGGCCTGGGCCGGGCTGGTCGACCTCGCGGATCGGTTGTTGAGTGTGCCGACCGACAAGGGCGCCAACGCGGGAGTGAAGGTCACCTCGCTGGTGGCGGGCATGGTCGCCGGCGCAGACAGCATCGATGATCTGGCGCTGCTGCGGCATGGCGGGATGAGCAAGTTGTTCACCGGGATCTACGCACCGTCGACCTTGGGCTCGTTCCTGCGCGGTTTCCGGTTCGGGCACGTTCCGCCAGCTTGATGCGATCGCCGCCCGGTTCTTGGCGGGACTGGCCGAGCACACCAACCTGCTCGGCGGAAATGACACGTCGTCGGCCGACCTGCTCACCGTTGCCGGCGAACGCCTCAACTCCCGTTCAATCGCGCGCACACCCTCACCCGCGGTCCGACGATAGCTGATCTCCTCCCGCTCAGAGAAGGAGAGACGGCGCACACCGACCGACGTCGTGGCTGTGCGGTAGGGCTCAGGCATCACCCCGCCAACGGATGCTGCTCACCGGCGCCGAGCACCTGTCCAGCAAGCAGTGAGCGCGGCTGTGGCGATCCCTTCGACGCCTGCGACCCGACCAAGGAGGTTCAAGCCGCGTGGGCCGTCGAGGAACGCCTCCGGCTCCTCCTCGCCGAGTCGGAGCCGTCGAAGATCCGATGGCGACTCGCCGCCTTCTACGAAGCCGCGATCGACGCCCAGCTCCCCGAAGCGACCCGCCTCGCCGGCACGATCCAGACCTAGTGGCCCGCGATCCTGGTCGCCCTCCTCGACAACGTCCACAACGCCCGAACCGAAGGGTTCAACCGGATCATCAAACAAATAAAGAGAACTAGCTGCGGCTACCGGGGCCACCCGGATTACTCGATCATCACCAGTTTCCCGGCTTGGCCGACGCCAGCGGCGCGATCGTGCTGGCCGAGATCGGCGACGACCGGGCTCGGTTCGCCGACCACCGCGCTCTGCAGGCATTCGCCGGCTCCGCGCCGATCACCCGGGCCTCCGGCAAGTCCCGACACGTCAGCCGCCGACGGACGAAGAACAACCGCCTCGCCGCTATCGGCCACTCCTGGGCGTTCACAGCGGCCGCACGTCCATCGCCAACCCGGGATCACTACCTTCGACGTCGGGAACGTGGCGACGGACACCCCGCAGCGCTGCGGCACCTGTTCAACAAGATGCTCGGGCAGCTCCACTACTGCTTGGCCACTGGGCAGCTCTACGACCCCGTCAGGGCGTTCCCTTCAGCGTTAGCCGACACGCCGAACCGGCTGCTGCCTGACAGGTTAGGAACATCGGAGGTCTCAAGCGATCCGTTGCCCTATGGGTTCACGAGGCGATGGGCCGGTGAGCGTGGCTGGTTTCATCGCTATCCAGAGGGTCGAGCATGGTGTTCCGCACGCCACGTCGTGCCGGGCTTTGGCGGTGTCCCCGGCCTGATTCTACAAGTGGCGCCATGGCGACTCCTCGCCTCGGCACGCCCGGCGGGAACAGTTGGCGGCGAAGATCAAACAGCTGTTCGCCGCCCACTGTGGCCGGTACGGGTCGCCGCGGATCTCTGCTGACCTGCGGGATGAGGGGTGGCGAGTGAGTGTGAACACCGTCGCCACGATGATGGCCGAGCTGGGTTTGAAAGCCCGAGTGAAGCGGCGCCGCAAGCAGACCACCCGGCACGGCACGGGCTCTTGGCGGGCACCGGACCTGGTCCGCCGTGATTTCGGCGCTGACCAGCACCAGGAAGCAAATTCCACTGAGCAGCGGGATGGCGGCGACGAACGTGGCGGCCCGATATCTGGCTTGGCGTCGGCGCTCAGGGTCAGTGCTTCTGAATGCGCTCGGGTCCGCGATCGAACAGGCGTGGATTCCTGCTGACGAACTTGCAGACGCCGTCAACGATGAAACTCTTCCGGCCGGTCCGACAGAACATGTAGCCCAGCGTCGCGATCACCGCGGCACCGATGAGGTTCACGATCATGTCGACCATGGTGTCGTTCGGGCCGGTGGCGACCACTTGCATGTCGAGGCCGGGGATCAGGTTGTCGGCGATGAACTCGTAGATCTCCCAGAACACGCCGAGCGTCACGGCGAACATGAAGCCGAAGATGGCGATCAGCGAGACGCGCATGCCCTCCGGTCGATGGTCGGTCCCGTTGATCAGGAAGACAGCGATGAAACCCACGATGCCCAGCAGGCAGCCGCTCACCGTGTGCAAAGCGGTGTCCCACCACAGGAAGCGACCGTAGAAGCCGAGCGAGGTGCCGAGGAAGATCGCACAGAACACGAACACCGCCGTGACCAGCTGGAACTCCGGCGGTACGTCCACCCGGAACCGCTTCAGAAACTGGGGGATCATGGTCAAGACGATGACCACGGTCGTCAGGACGGCATTGGTCCAGTCGTGCCGCGTGACGAAGACGACGACGCCCGCGAGCAGGACCACTTGGATGACCAACGTCAGAAGGCGATAGACCCGAGCACGGAGTCGCTCATCTGGCTCCTTACCCGCATCCTGCGGTTTGGTAGTGGTCGACGGTTCCGTCATGACTCCTCATCCACAGCGCTGCACGACATGTCCGTACCCGCAAGTCTAGCTACTTCGACCTGAAAAAGTCGGGGCGTGTCGAGACCTAGAAACATTGCTCTGACAAGGGAGAATGGTCCCAAGCCCTTGGCCTAGAAGGGATCGGGACCATTCATGTTGCGCACGGTAGCTGATCAACCCACGTTGTGGGAAGCCATCCTGCCCGAGGAGCTGCGACGGCTCCCGGTCGAGCTGGCCAGGGTCGATGTCTTGTTGGACGATCCGGTGTTCTTCGCCCCGTTCGTGCCGTTCTTCGACCCGCGGATCGGCCGGCCGTCGACGCCGATGGAAACGTATCTGCGGTTGATGTTCTTGAAGTTCCGGTACGGGCTCGGGTTCGAGTCGTTGTGTCGGGAGGTGTCGGACTCGATCACCTGGCGTCAGTTCTGCCGGATCGGGATCGATCAGCCGGTGCCGCACGCGACGACGCTGATGAAGCTGACCACCCGGTGCGGGTCGGCCGTGGTCGACGGGATTGAACGAGGCCCTGTTGGCGAAGGCGGTCGAGGCGAAGCTGGTCCGCTGCAACCGGATCCGGGTCGACACCACGGTGGTGCCGTCGAACGTGTCCTATCCGACCGATTCGGGGTTGCTGGCGAAGGCGGTGAACCGGATCGCTGCCACGGGTCGGCGGATCCGGGCCGCCGGTGGTGCGACCCGGACGAAGGTCCGGGACCGGTCCCGTGCGGCTGGGCGGCGAGCGCATGACCTGAACGCGAAACTGCGGACCCGCAACGCAATCGCGAAAGACGAGGCGCTGGAGGTGGTGCGACGCAAGAACGCCGAGCTCGCCGACCTGGCCGAGACCGCGGCCGCTGAAGCCGAACGACTGCTGGCCAACGCCAAACGTGCCGTGCGGAAAGCCCGAGCCGACGCGGCCAGGCTCAAGGCGGGCGGTGGCGGTGACGCGGCTGCCGGTCGGCGGCGTGGCCGGCTCGTCCGGGCGGTCGACGATCTGGCCGAGTTGCTGGAGGCGACCCGGAAGATCGTGGAGCAGACCCGGGACCGGTTGGCCGAGACGATGCCCGATGGTGCGACCCGGCAGGTCAGTCTGCACGACCCGGACGCCCGCCCGATCCGTCAGGGCCGGCTCGGGAAGCCGGTCGAGTTCGGCCACAAAGCCCAGGTGTGTGACAACGAGGACGGGATCGTGCTCGACCACGACGTCCTCCCCGGCAACCCGGCCGACGCACCCAGGCTGGCTCCCTCGGTCGAACGCGTCATCAAACGCACCGGCCGGAAGCCGCGCACCGTGACCGCCGACCGCGGCTACGGCGAAGCCGGCGTCGACGACGACCTCCACAACCTCGGCATCCGCAACGTGGTGATTCCCCGCAAGGGCAGGCCCGGCAAGGCTCGCCAAGCCCAGGAACGACAACGCACGTTCCGCAAACACGTGAAATGGCGGACCGGCTGCGAAGGCCGGATCAGCCACCTGAAACGCAGCTACGGATGGGACCGCACCATGATCGACACCACCGAAGGAGCCCGGATCTGGACCGGACACGGAATCCTGGCATACAACCTCACCAAGATCGCCAACCTGGCCGCCTGAAAGGCCCGGGCGGGACACCCCCGCCGCCCATCACCAGCAGTGGGCGCCGACCCCACAATAAGGCCGAGAGCGACCGGGCCACTTCTTCAGGTCGAAGTAGTTAAGGGCCGGGGTCTGGGTCCTGCTCTTGGGCTGGCTTGTCGTGTGAGTCAGGTCGCTGCCAGGGCAGCTCGCTGTCGGCGGGTTCGGCCTGGATCGCTTGCTCCAGTGTTTCCGTGGGGGTCGCCGGTTCGTGAGCCAGGGCCCAGCGCAGGTAGCTCTCCTCGGCTACTGGCAGGGTGGCGAAGAGCATCTCTTTGCCGATGACGTCGATGACCCCGGCTCGGTCCAACGGCTCGTACACGTCGTTCTTCACGCGAGCCAGGCCCAGGTGGATGCCACGATCGGCGAGTTCTCGGCCCAGCTCCCGCAGACCATCGGCTGCGGTGATGTCGATCTCCACGTTGGCCTCGACATTGAGCACGAACCACCGCACCCGGTAGTCCGGGTAGGCCTCGTTCTCGATATCGACGAGCTTCTCGACCCGCTCCCGTAGGTCGCCGATGTTGGCGAAGAACAGGGGAGCGTCGTAGCGGTAGAACATGCATCCGGGAATGGTCCGCGCATGGGGGTAGTCAGCCACATCGTGCATGCCGGCGATGCCCGGCACCCGGCCCAGGACGGCCTCGTGTGGGCGCGCCAGCCGGAACAGCATCTCCACCAGACTGAGTGCGATGGCCAGAACAACGCCCTGCAGGATGCCGATGACTACGGTACCGATCAGTGTGACGATGGCCAGAATGAACTCGCGACGCCGGAACCGCCACAGCCGACGGAACTCCGGGATGGACACGAGCTTGCCCGCCGCGTACAGGACCACAGCGCCCAGGGCCGCCCAGGGAAGCGGCGACATCAACGGACCGGCGAAGAACAAGACGGCGACGATGCACAACGCTGCGACCAGCGAGTAGATCTGGCTCCGCGCGCCCCCGGCAATCGCCAGCGCCGTGCGCGACCCTGACGCGGACACCGGATAGCCGCCGAAGATGCCGACCATCGCCTGCACACCCGCCATCGCGACGAGTTCGGCCTGCGGATCGGGCCGAAGGTCGGCGGCGGTCTCCCCCTCGGCGGGAGCGAGGGGAAATCCCCGGGCAATGAGCATGATGTCGCTGTAGCCGACGATCGTGATGCCCAGGCCCGCGAGCAGGAGCATCTTGACATCCGCCAACGTCACGTCGGGAAGCCTCGGCACGGGCAGTCCCGACGGGACTTCACCGACCACCGCCACCCCGTGTGACTCGAGGTCGAACACGACCGATGCGACGGTGGCCAGTACGACGGCGATGAGCGGACCGGGCAGCGACGGGCCCAACCAGCGCAGCAGCAGGATGAGCGCCAGCGTGGCTGCGGTCACTGCGAGCGTCAGCCAGTCGGTCTCGGTCGCGACGCCGAGGAAGCCACGCAGATCCTCCACGATCGTGCCGCCGTCGAAGGAGGTCCCGGTCATCTTGCCGAGTTGGCCGACGACCATCAGTACGGCGCCGCCGGCCAGGTATCCGACGAGCAGCGGGGTGGACAAGAGTTCGGCGATGATTCCCGCCCGCAGTAGCCGAGCAAGCAGTGCCCAGCCGGCGACGATGAGCGCGAGGGTAGCGCTCAACGCGACCGCACGGTCAGGGTTCTGCGCGGCCAGCGGGGCAATCGCCACGCCGGTCATCAAGGCGATTGTGGATTCGGGACCGGAGGAGAGGATGCGCGAGCTGCCCAGCACGGCATAGCCGACGATCGCCGCAAGCGCCGCCCACAGGCTCGCCACCGGTGGCACGTTGACGATCGCCGAGTAGGCCATCACCTGCGGGATCAGATAAGCCGCGACGGCCACCCCCGCGACGCTGTCTGCGCGAAGCCCTCGCAACGAGTACCTCCTGGTGAGGTAGTTCAGGCCGGGCGTGAGTCCGCGTAGGGCCGAGCGGACAAGATGCTCGGGCTTCTTGTCGAGTTCGTAGTCGATGGCTGGACGAGGGCGCAGGTGCGCCGGGATGGGGACTCGCTCGTCGGCTGCCAGCTTCCTGGCCGTGGGCCGTTTCTTCGCCATCGCGCGTCCTTTGGGTGTTGCCTCGTCAAACAGGGGTCCCAGCAGGGACCCGGACGTCACCAAGAATCCAACTCAGGACCCTACCGATCTGTTCGATCGCCCGCTCGGGTCCGCGATGCGACCGCTCCTGCAGAGGTAGGGCGCGGCCTCGGCCGGAGTCGTGCTCGGCGTTTGCCTTGGGCTCGAGCACGTCTCTGCACGTCCGTGGACCGGGCGAGCTGTCAGTGGGATTCGAGTCTGAGCGTGATCACCCGACGCTTGAATCGGCGTCTGTTTCCGATCCCGTCGAGCGGTTGGTCCGGACCATCGACTCATAGATCTGAAGACTTGACCAGTCGCTTCTCGATCAGCAGGTTTGGCCTTCTGCCGTTGAGGATCAGCTGTCGAAGCGGTCCCGCTGGCCAGATCCTTGTCATTCGATACAGCCCCCTGTGGATGACGTTGCCGTCTTCGACACGTATCCGTCCAATGCCACCGCAAGCCGCGCGGCGGGCACGTCGGTCGGCATGGCGTGGGGAGCACCAGCAGCGTGCTGGTGAGCGCGGACGACGGTGGAGTTGATCCCAAGCGACCACTCATCTTCCTCGGCGTCACAGCCACGCTGGAGTTCGGCCAACACCACCTCCCAGGTGCCGTCGGCCGACCAACGCCGATGCCGGTTGTAGACGGTCTTCCATGATCCGTACGCGACCGGGAGATCCCTCCACGGCGAACCTGTCCGGGTCCGCCACAACACCCCGTCGACCACCGTTCGGTGATCCCTCCACGGACGCCCACGCCGCGGCGCCCGATCAGGCAACAACGGCTCCAGCACAGCCCACTGAGCATCAGTCAGGTGATGGCGGTCATGCACACTAATCGTCTCGTCCGCTGCGACCAACGTCATCGACTCGGACCGTCGACAAGGCTTTCAGGTGCGCATCCAAACCAGCCAGCTGTGCCTCGATCCGGGCAAGACGTGCATCCAGTCGCCGCTCCAGTGTTTCAGCTGCTGCTTCAAACGCCAGCTCTTCGTCGCGCGCGACTCGCAGGGCCACCACAAGCGTGACAATTGCCGCCACGGCACCGATGACTGCCACCCCGGCCACCATCACACCGGCGGCAATCAAACGACCCGTCGTTGTTACGGGAGCGTGGTCGCCGTAGCCGACCGTCGTCAAGGTGGTGAGCGACCACCACAGCGCATCGCCCCAGGATCGGATGGTGCTGTCGGGCCGGTGTCCCTCGACCAGCCACAGCGCGGTGCCGCCACCGACGACGACGAGGCTGGCGAAGCCTGTAACGACCAGAGCGAGCCAAAGCACTACGGTCCAGGTCAATTGTTGCTTCCGCGACATGGCACCGTCATCCTTTCGCTGTACGGGTCGACGGTAGCTGGTCTCAACCCGTACCCGTGCAGCCCGAAGTCGTCCAAACCAAGCGTCCCATTCGGTCGGTGGCTTGGGTGGGGTCAGGATCCTCGCCTGTGAGGGTGACGAAGCCTTCGATCGCAGTTGGCACCTGGTAGACGGTCATGACAATCGACGAGTCTTACGCCGGTTGCGACGATTGGCGATCCTGGCTTCGGATCCCGCCAGCCTGCCGTTTCATGGAAGGCGGTGAGGCGCTTCGCTCCACGGCTCGTCGTCGAACGTCGGCGTGGCGATGATTTCTTCCTCCGCGTCTTCCACGATCGGCTCGGGTTCCGCATGGCCGGGACGCTCGATCCCGTGCTGCCGGCGGGCCTCCCGTATCCCCTGGGCGACGTTGTGCCACAGGTGATCCTCGCCCAACTGCTCGCGAAGCCCGGCATGCGCGAGCACAGTCCGAACCGGCCACCGCACCCGCACGAGATAGAGGTCGACGTTGCCCTCGGCAAGCTGCTCGCGCAACTCGGACAACATGTCGGCGCTGGTCGTTTCGAGCTGGTCGGTCGACTCCAGGTTGAGGATCAGCGCCTTGGTGTCCGGTGCCGCACCGACCGCCTGGAGGATCGCCTCCTGGACCGCGGCGGCGTTGACCCAAAACAGCGACACGTTGACCCGGAGAACCAGAATGCCGGGGATGGTGACGCGCTCCGGATGTTGCCGCACGCCACCCCAGGCCGCCTTCTCGCCCGGGATCTTGCCAAGAACCTCCACGTCCACCCGACTCGACCGGTACACCATTCCGAGCAGGGACTGCCCTATGGCAATGGCCAGGCCGAGCATGGGTCCGGCGATGAGTACGGCGCCGGCGGCCACCACGGCAGCGATGCCGTCGCTCCGGCGTACCTTGATGTAGCGGCGAATGGTGGCCAGGTCCATGAGCCCCCACACGGCGTTGATCACGATGGCGCTCAGGACCGCCTTGGGCAGGATGGACAGCGCTGGCGCGATGAGGATGATCGCGACGATCGCGATCGCCGCGGCCGACAGTCCGCTGACCTGCGACCTGCCGCCGGCCCGATCCACGGCGGCGGTCTTGGACAGGCTACCGGCCACCCCCAGGCCGCCGAACAGGCCCGAGGCAAGATTGGCGCCCCCGGCGGCGATGAGCTCCTGGTCGGTGTCCAGCCGATAGCCGCCCTTGGTGGCATACAGTCGCCCGGCGCTCAACCCCTCGGCCAGACCGACGACCGCGATGGCGGCCCCAGCGAGGGCGACGCCGACCAGCCGGGTTAGCGGCACGACCGGGATCGAGGGTGTGGGCAACCCTTTTGGCACCGGACCGACGACCGCCACGCCCTGAGCGGTGAGGTCGAGCCAATGCGATGCGGCGAGCCCAAGGGCGAGCACGACCAGCGCCCACGGCACCCGCGGCAATAGGCGAGACCCGATGAACAGCACCGCGAGTGCGCTCACACTCACCGTGACCGTTCGCAGGTCGACTTGGTCGATATTGAGTGCCAAGCCTGATATTCGGTGCAGGACGTCGCCTGGGGTCACCGGGATGCCGAGCAGATTAGGTAGCTCACCGATGATCACGAGGATGGTGAGACCGAAGACGAAACCGGTGACGATGGGCTTGGACAGGAACTCTGCGACCCAGCCCACCCGGAGGAACCCGGCGAGAACCAGGACGGCACCCGCCGCCAGTGCAATGGCCGAGGTGTAGGTGACCGCCTCGGCAACGTTGGCCGGATGCATGCTCGCGACAAGCGTCGCGGACAAGACCGAGACGGTGGATACGGGTCCGACAATCAACTGTGGCGAGGAGCCGAGAGCGGCATAAACAAGGAGGGCGATCGGGACGGCGTATAGGCCCACTTGGACAGGCACCCCGGCGATGGCCGCGTACCCGAGAGACTGCGGGACCGCGAGGGCGGCGACGACCACGCCGGCCACGATGTCGGGACGCAGACGTGCACGCTTGTACTGGGGCAGCCAGGTCACGATAGGGAGGCGGCGACGCAGCCCTCGACGAATCCTCTGCCCGACCGATGGATTCATTGGACCGGCCCCGGGCCTTCCAGACCTGCCAGCAAGGTGTCAGCGAGCATCTACTTGAGTCAGACCCCTGGTGTGACGTCGTCTACGGTGATCGTTGCGTTGTGAAGTACGCGAATCCCACCTCCCGCACGAACGGCACGGCACGTCAACTCGCTCGAGCACGAGTACCCGGGGGGAGCCGATTCATGTGAACAACAGGTTAACGATAGTGCCCCTTTGAGCAAGCAGCTTCTCCGGGGTTCTGGGACAGTGCCGCCCTCCCCGATCCGGTAGTCCTTGAGATACACGAGGTCGACCAGACCGGGGTATTTCTGCAACGTGCGGACCGGGTCTTGGCCGCCGCGCTGCACCCAGTGGACGTCGATCTCCAGCCGCACGGTGGGTGCCTCGGCGCGGTGATGTCCAGGATCGTGGTGCCGCCACGCTTGGCGACTCGAGGTGATGGTTGTGGTAGTAGAGCGTGAGGCCATCCTCGACCAGGCGGGTCGAGATCTTCTCGGCCTGCCGGCAGACCTCCAGCAGCGCCTCGTGGGATCCCATCGCGGCGAACGGCATCATGCCGATCCGCAGCCGGGAGGCACCCAACGTGCGGGCGTCGTCGACGATCTTGGCGTAGTCGTCGACCAGGGAGTCATTCGGTCCGGCCTCAAGACTGGCGGACAAGGCCTCGAAGTCGATGCCAAGCTCCTACTTGGCCCGGAGCATCTCGGCCACATTCTCCGGTGTCATAGGGATCTGAGACACATCGACAGCGGAGAACCCGATAATCTGGAGCCGCCGGAGGACCTCGTAGGGGCCGACTTCCTCGACTTTGCTTTTCATCATCATCATCTGAACGCCAACGTTCGGCATACTGACTCTGGTGCAAACCGAGGTGGTCATCATCGGATCCGGGCCCGCGGGTGCGGCTGCCGCGCTCTGCCTGTCGAGTCTCGGTATCAACAACATCGTGATCACCAAGTACCGGTGGACGGCGAACACTCCTCGCGCGCACATCACGAACCAGCGGGCGATGGAGATTTCCGTGACCTCGGTATCGAGCAGCAGGTCCGGGCCGAGGCAACCCCGCACGAACTGGTGGGCGACACCGTTTTTGCACCTCGATCGCCGGCGAGGAGATCGGCCGGATACTGACCTGGGGCACCCATCCCGCTCGGGAAGCGGACTATCGGCTCGCTTCTCCGTGCCTGCCGGTCGACATACCGCAGACCTATCTCGAGCCGATCCTGTCAAGAACGCAACCGTACGAGGTATGCAGACCCGCTTCTCGACCGAGTACGTCAGGCACCGCCAAGATGCCGACGGAGTCGAAGTTGATGTGTCTGACCGTCTGACGGGTCACACGTTCACCATTCGCGCGAAGTACCTGATCGGCGCCGACGGTGCACGTTCCAAGATCGCCCAGGAGATCGGCTTGCCGATGGAGGGGCAGATGGACATCGCCGGGTCGATGAACATCACCTTCAAGGCCGACATCGCCGCTCACGTCGGTCACCGTCCGTGGGTCTTGTACTGGGTGATCCAGCCGGGTCGAACGTTGGCGGCATCGGCGCAGGCCTGGTCCGAATGATCCGGCCATGGGACGAATGGCTGATCGTCTGGGGCTACGACGTCAGCCAGCCACCACCGGTCGTCGACAACCCGGGGACTTTGTGCTCTGACGCGGCGGCGCCGAGTGCGCGAGAGTGGACACAGGGCCGGCCATGCTCGCCCGTCGGGAGGAGTCCCACGTGGACGTCGAAGCCATACCAGGCTCGGTCATCATCGTCGGTGTCGACGAAACGGCCGAGTCCAAAGCCGCGGTCCGCTACGCGGCCGCGGTCGCAGTCGGACGACATGCGCTTCTGCGCACTGTCCATGCCTACCCTGCACCAGCCGCTCACGGCCGGGCGAACGATGCCTCTCACGGGCAAGCCTCCGCCGACGCGTGGTTGACCGAAACACTGGCCGAGATCGCCCTTCCCACAGACCTCAGCACGGAGCGAGTCGCACGTCCGGGACCAGCCGTCGCCGTACTCCAGGACGCTTCCGCACAGGCCGATCGGATCGTGCTCGGTCAGCATCACCTCCGAATTGGAGATCGGGCTATCGGCGGTGGTGTCGCGTCGTCGCTGGCCGCCAAGGCCTTGTGTCCGATAGAGATCGTGCCTCGAAAGTGGTTCGACGAAGGCGACGATAACGATCCGATCGTGGTGGCTGTCGACCTCGAATCCGACGCTGGATCTGCCCTGCCGATCGCATTCGACGAAGCCACCGTTCGGCGAGTCGACATCATTGTTCTCCATGCGACGTCGGCGGACGAAGTCGGCAAGTCGGGGGGTCGGCCGTGGGCCCGACTCGATCAGCTGCTCGCCACATGGCGCACGGCATATCCAAGGTCAGCGTTCACCCCATCGTGCTGACCGGCGATCCGGGCGACACCCTGATTGGCGCCTCGAGGGATGCCAGTCTGCTGATTATCGGCCGTCCCGCTGAGCAGCGTCGGTGGAGCTGGACCCTCTCTGTCGCCAGAGCCCTTCTCCAACGATCACAGTGCCCGTTGATCGTCGTCCCCGACAAGGCCGGACCGAAGATCGCCGACACCACGCGACCGGTCACCGAGCTGACCACCCAGACCCGTTGATGCGCACAGATCCGTGCGGCGCCGATTCTGCCAAACGAGGACGCCGCCCGTGGGGCTGGGGTGAGCCCGACCCGCCGCGGACCATCTCGATGACCAGCGGATCGAGCGCCAGCCGTCGGCCTGGCAGTGGGATGGCCGGCCCAGGTCGCGGTGGTCTGGGCCCTCGATCGGCTCAGCGTGGAATGGATGCCGGGAGACTGCGCCTCGTCCGTGACGCGTCGGAGACGAGGCGCGACCAGACCAGTGATCTGGCTGCTACTAGTGGTCTCGCCCTCCACGCCGACCTCGAACTCAACGTCGTGCTCTCCGAACGCCCCTGATCGACGAAGTGGCGGATCTCCGAGCCGCTGGTGCTATGTGTGGATTGGTTGGTCGTTGGGTGGGGGAAGGGCGGTGCCTCGCGGAGCAGGACGGGGCCGGACCGGGTCGGATGTGGGCGGCCGCGGGTGTGGCGATCGGGTCGATGAGGTCGGCGAGGCTGGGTGCGTCGTCGAGGCCGGGCACGCCGAGAGGAGGCAGGCCGAGCAGGTCGAGGACGGTTTTGCCGATGCTTGGGTGCCCGTTCCAGCGGGAGTCGATGACGTTCCCGGCGGGGCCGCCGAAGATCAGCAGGGGCACCCGTCGGCCCGTACCCGAGCTGCACACCGTCGGGGGTGTCGGGTCGGCGGCGGCACCCGCCACCGACACCAAGCCTTGCTCGACCGCCTCGACGAACTTGCCGTCACGCAGAACGAAATCCGCGCCATGCTGGTCGAGCGGCAGAGCCCGCCCTCCGGGAAGTAGGCCGAACCCGCCCCCGACGGGCGCGGCCGCCCCGTTGCCGACCCGCGTCGAAACGGTGAACTCGGCCAGCGTCGTGGCCGTCGTCGCCTGACCCGGCAACGGCTGGTCCGCCCGTGCTGACCTCGTCGTCTCAGCAGGTGCGCGGACGCAGCCTTCCGACCTGACGCGACCGTTGAGTTCGGCCGCGCGCGTCTCCTGAGCGGGCCAGCGGCAGCTGCCCGCCGTGGCCCCCAGGTGCCTTGTGCGCACCGTTGGTCCCGAGATGGCCGGCGGGCTCCAGCTACTGCCCAGCCGACGGCCGAAAGAGCCGCCCGTCCGGATACATCCCCGTGGAGGTCGGCGGACGATAAGGGCCCAGCCCAACCGCGGCCGAAATCCCGTCGCAGGGCGCGTGTGCCACAAGAAACTGCGGCGCCCAGACAACCATAACCATCGCTCACGACCCACCGGTCAGCGACGGCGTGCGGCCTACTGGCGGGCCATGGCAATGCGCAGGCGTTCCTCTGGGTCGATGAAGTGGTCGTGGTCGTCGGTGCCGAGATCGAGCTGGACCCAGTTGATCTTGCCGCTGAACCGGCTACTGCCCGCGGTGTAGTCGGGAGTGACGGTGGTGCCGGACTCGTACCCGATGTCGGTCGTCTCGTCGGCCGAGAACACCATCGGTTGGGTGGCTCCGACCCGGCCGGTGCCGACAAGGGTGCCGTCGTAGTAGAGGGTGACGTCGCCGCCCTTGGCCAGACCGCCTCCGTCGTAGCCGAACTCCATCCGCACCTGGTGTTTGCCTTCGGGGATCGAGGTGCCGGCTTCGGTCGGGAATTCCTTGATGCCGAGCACGTTGTAGACGAACTTGGCTTTCCCGGCTTTCGCGTACAGGGCCCAGCCACCGAAGCGGCCGCCTTGGGCGATGATCACCCCGTCGGCGCCGCCGGCTGGGACCTCGAGCTCGGCGGTGATCGAGAACGACTTGTTCTTGATGCTGACCACGCTGTTCTCCGAGAGCCGTCCCATGCCGGGGAAGAACAGCTGGGAGTTGCCGCGGATCAGCGTCGGGCGCCCGGCCAATCCTGGCTCGAATCGTTCCGCGCCCCGGTCGTCCATCGGCAACACGTCGTACTTGGTGGCTTCGATCAGCCACAGCCGTTGCAGCGATGCGAGCCGGTCGGGCTGCTCGGCGGCCAGGTTGTGGGCCTGGCTGTAGTCGTTGCTGCCGTCGTAGAGCTCCCAAATGTCGTCGTCGAATGCCGGCAGCGTGCCGGTCAACACCCACGGGGTGCGGTGTTTGGTGACCGCGCTCCAGCCCCGGTGGTAGATGCCCCGGTTGCCGAACATCTCGAAGTACTGCAGATCGTGCCGTTCCGGTACGTCTGCGTCGCCGAAGGTGTACAGCATGCTGGTGCCCTCCATAGGTGATTGCTGCACACCGTTGACCATCGTCGGCTCCGGGAGACCGGCGGCCTCCAGGATCGTGGGGGCCACGTCGCTCACGTGAGTGAACTGGGATCGGAGTCCGCCACGGTCCTTGATCCCGTTCGGCCAGTGCACGATCGTCCCGTTGCGGGTGCCACCCCAGTGGGAGGCCACCTGTTTGGTCCACTGGAACGGGGTGCACATGGCCCACGCCCAACCAACCGCGTAGTGGTTGTAGGAGGTTGGGGAGCCGAGCTCGTCCAACTTGCTGACCATGAACTCCGGTGTCTCCAGCGCAGCCATGCCGTTGAAGTTTGCCATCTCGTTGAAGGCGCCGTTCACCGTGCCTTCGGCGGAGGCTCCATTGTCGCCGATGATGTAGTAGACGATCGTGTTGTCGAGGACCCCAAGGTCCTCGATCGCATCGATCAGCCGGCCGGTGTGGTAGTCGACGTGCTCGAGGAAGCCGGCGTACACCTCCATCTGGCGGGCCAACACCGGTTTGAGCGCATCCGGCATGTCGGCCCAGGCTGGTAGTTCGGCGTGGCGGGCGGTCAGCTCGGCATCCGCCGGGATCACTCCCAGTTCCTTTTGCCGCGCGAAGGTGCGGTCCCGTTGCGCGTCCCATCCGTCGTCGAAAGCACCCCGGTAGCGGTCGGCCCACTCTTTAGGGACATGGTGCGGAGCGTGTGTCGCCCCGGGCGCGAAGTACACGAAGAAGGGCTTCTCCGGCATCAGCGCCTTCTGCTGCCGAACCCAGGACACGGCACGATCGGCCAGGTCCTCGGTCAGGTGATATCCCTCTTCTGGTGTCGCTGGCGGCTCGACCGGGGTCGTGCCGTCGTACAACGCCGGATCCCACTGATTGTTCTCGCCGCCGATGAACCCGTAGAACGTCTCGAAGCCGCCGCCGCCGGATGGCCAGGCGTCGAACGGACCCATCGGCGAGGACTGCCAGACGGGCACCTCATGACACTTGCCGAACTGCGCCGTCGAGTACCCGTTCAGCTTCAACGTCATCGCCAGGGGCGCCTTCGTGTTCGGCCGCACCGAGCTGTTGCCAGGGGCCGACGTCGCCGTCTCGGTGATGCTGCCCATCCCTACCGAGTGGTGGTTGCGGCCCGACAGCAGCGCGGCACGGGTCGGCGCACACAAAGCCGTCGTATGGAACCGGTTGTACTTCAAACCCCCGGCCGCCAACCGGTCCGCCGTCGGCGTGCGACACGGGCCGCCGAACGTGCTCGCTGCCCCGAAACCCACATCATCGAGCAGGATGATCACCACATTCGGTGCACCCTCAGGTGGGAGCAACGGCTCGATCGGAGGGAACGCCGTGTCGGGGTCCTTCGCGTCATAGGTGGTCAGACCCGGCAATGGGCGATCCGGGATCGGCAACATCGCGCGGGCATGTCGGTCAGGACTCATCACGTTCCTCCACTTGGGTCCGCGACAGCGTGCACGGCTCCCACCCGCGAATCTAGTGCCCTGCCTCGGCTCGTCATCACCCAATCTGCATGAAGACTGGGCTCAGACCGTGCGAGGCCGGTCGCCGCGCAGACGTCTCAAGTCGGGTCGACTCTTGCTGTGTCCGGACTCCAGGCGAGGGGGAGGCTGAAGTTGGTCTGTTTCGCATCACGCGTCACGCGTCACGCGACAAGCCGCTGGGCGCGGTTTGTGAGGTGCAGACCCTGGTTGTCCGTTCGGGCTGGGTGCATGATGGTGGTGCGTCCCGCTTCGGGTGCAGTCCTTCGACTGGGGTACCGATGAACCGTCGAGATGGTGTGGTCGGCCGCCGCTTCTGGCTTCAGCTGGGCTTCTCGGCTGCGGCGTTCGTGCTGATGGTCGTGACGCTGATCAGTCGGGAGTGGGTCGAGTTCCTCACCGGCTGGGATCCTGATCGCGGGGGCGGTGCTTTCGAGTGGCTGGTGGTTGCCGCGTTGGGGCTGATTGCGATCGGGTTCGGAATTGCGGCCCGCGCCGAATGGAGACGAAGCCGGTGGCTGGGAACGGCGAGAAGATCCGGCGATGCCTAGCCCGTTTCGTGCCGGTCGGGTTGTCGTGGCGCTCCGACGGCTGGCTGAGTTATGAGTCGACGCATTCCGAAGTTCGGTCCGGCTCAGGTCCTTGGAACGGCGAACCGGGGTCCGGATCGGCCGGTCCGTTTTCGGGTGCCTGCGCCTGCGATGGGGTGGTCGTTGTGCACCCCGCGAGGGATCGCTCCTGCCGTCGATCCGGCCGACACTGGCGCCATCCATGTCGGTGGGCATGTCAATGCTGTCATCGCCCTCGGCCAGGGTGACGTTCTGGTTGGTGCCGACACCGGCGGTGTGTGGCACCTGGCGCCGACTGTCGGTGCAGCCGACCAGGTTCGGGCGTTCGGGTTGAGTGCCGATTGGGAGAACCCGGACGTGATCTGCCTTGCTCTGGGTCCGGACGGCGCCGGTCACATGTTTGCTGGGTGTCGGACTCTGACCGAGAAGCTGCCTGGCCTGTATGCCGCGTTGCCGGTGATGTATGAGGCTGCACCGACGGGTCCGGGGTCGTGGTCGGTGGTGATGGACGGCCCGATGTTCGGCAGCGTGTACGGGATTGGTGTTGCCGACGGGCGGAGGTTGGTGGCGGCGACCTCGACCGGGGTGTGGTGGTCTGTTCTTCCGGCTGCAACGGATCCGCCGGGAGGGCGTGTCTTCTCTTGGCATGGGGCGCGTTGGGGTGCCGGGGCGGCGACGGCCGTCGGTTGCACGTCATTGGTGATCGTCGACGGGTTGCCGGTCGTGTCAGCAGCCACCGGCGGCACGATCTGGTCGGGAAGCTGGGACCTACGTGGGGACTTGGTGATGAGCCAGGTGTTCACCGGGGTGGCCGGAGGGGGCCGGTCCTCTCTTGCGCTGTGTACCGGGCAGCCGAGCCATCTGTGGTGTGTTGTCGCGCAAGGGGGTGGTCCGATCGGCGGGGTGTTCCGGTCCGAGACGGGCGGCCGCTCGTGGGTGCCGGTTCCGGGCACGGCCAACGACGGTGACCCGTCGGTCCACGGCTCGCTGGCCGATTACGGCGGTGGTCAAGGGGGCTACAACAACTGCATCGCGGTCTCTCCGGTCGATCCGACGATGGTGTTGATCGGCTGGCAGTCGGGTGTGCTGGTCTCGATCGACAACGGGGCCAGCTATCTGCGGTGGAGCGGTTGGCGCGAAAGCCTGCATCCGGATGTCCACTGCCTCTATTTCGATCCGCGCGACCGAACGGGTCGGACCCTGTTTGTCGGCTCCGACGGTGGTCTGGCAAGCAGCACGGATTCGGGCACATCGTTCACCAGCACTTGGAACCGGTCGCTGGCGAATCTTCAGTTCGCCAGCGTGCCGTGCCGGAACGCGTACGGCACGATGACAGCGAGCAGTGTGACCCCCGGCCGGCTTGCGGCGGGTCTGCAGGACAACGGCGTGGTCTGGGGATCGGGCACGGGGCCGTGGCGGACCATCGGCGGCGGCGACGGGGCGGCCGCGGTCTTGACCAGCGACGACAAGGTTCTGCTCGGCTCAGCGTCGGCCGCCGGGGCGGATCTGTTCGCCGCGAGCCCGACCGGCTACTCCAAGGTCCTCACACCCCCTTATGTTGCCGCGGACGGCTCATCGGTGAGCGGGCTGCCCGATCCGGTCGCCGAGAGCTGTCACCCGACCGGGTCACGCGGGACCTCCGGTGATGGCGGTCGGGGGCAACGGTCCCGACCCGAGTACGGTGTTCGGCTTGCGCTACAACAAACCTGACGGCTCGGACGCGGTCTGGGCCCGGTTGGCGAGTTTGCCATCCACAGTCGCGATCTGGAGCTTCGCTGCCGCCGACGACGCCACGATCTATGTCGGAACTGCGCCGCCGCACGTTTTCCGGCTGGATCTCAGCGAACGGGGTTGGACGCCGACTGAACTCACGGGGATGCCTTCTCTGGTGCCCGGCCAGCCCGATCCGAATGCCGCGATCACCCGCATCGTCGTCCTGCCCGACGGCTCGATCACCGTGGCCTACAACCAATCCAGCTACGCGTCCGGATGCTCGACCGGTCAGATCCTCCACCACGATGTCAGTTCCGGAACCTGGTCGCGGCTGAACGGGCCCGGCACCGGCCTCGACCTGCTGCCGATCTTCGGGCTGGACTCCGATCCGTGGGGAACGCTGTACGCAGCAACCGACAACCACATCTTCGTCTCGGCCGGAATCGGGCAGGACTGGCAGGACGCCTCGACCGGACTCCCCAAACGGGCTCACCTCGGCCACTTACGATTCGTTCGGTACCCGAACGGCGGCATCGCCTTGTTCGTCGGAACCTGGGGCCGTTCGGCGTGGAAAGCAACATGGCACATCCCTACCCGGCCCGGACGCCAGCCGGGGCCCGGGTTGACCTACAACCGACTGATCGGCAGCACCGTCGACGGGCGGCTCTATGAACTCATCCACGGCGGTCTGCATCCCGTGGGCCCGATCGATCCGGAACTGGAACGCCGGGCCCGGGCAAGCGCCGCAATCCTGGTCGCCCGAGTGACCGATCTGCAGACCGCCGTCACATTCGCCGGGCTCCAGTTGTCGGACGGGCGAAAAAACGACACCGACGCGACCGTTGCTCTCGCCGGAGTCGAGGCGCTCACCAATCAGCTCGTCAGCGGTTTGGGCACGTTGAGCGGCATCAGCGACCTGGCCCTGTCGTGGCCCGTGAGCGGGCTCGCCCGCACACTGACGACGGCCACCGAGCACGTAGCCCAGGCCACTGCTGCGATGCGCAACTCGAAGCTCGAGTCCCTCCCATCACCCGTGGCGAAGGCGCTCCAAACCGCCGCTGACACCTCCGCGGCCCACGCCGCGCTGATGGCCAAACTCGAGCAGACGCTCAAGACCCGAACCGCCTGAACGCCTTCCTCCCGCAACCGTCACAGCCGAAGATCACCATGGACCACTGCCGCTGCCGGTCTGCCGTAGGCGACGGTTGCACCGCCGGCCAGTTGCTCGACGTTCGCGAACCAGTGGCGCGGCGGGTGCTCCTCGAGACTCTCGGCGAGATCACGATCGAGGTCTTGAGGTAGCGCTGAGATCGACCTGGAACAGCGCGGACGCAGCCTCGCCGGCAGCGGCAGGTAGCCGAGCTCGTACGATGACCAGCAGCGTCGGTCCGGCGTAGAACCGCATGGTGGTGGCCCAGCGGCCTTCGATCGCGGCCCGGTGGCAGCGGGCGGCGAGGTCGGCGGCGGTGGTGAAGTAGGTGCGGTAGCCGGCGTGTGCGGCGGCGCGGGCCGAGCCCGACGGCGAGGTGGGTCTTCCCGACGCCGGGAGTGATGGCGACAGACTGCAACATCTTCGGTCGGTGTTGCCGTGTGAGGTGCGGGTGACGTCGCTGACGCATCCGTTGTTCGGTGAGGTGTTGGCCGTGTTCGGCGTTCAAACGCTGGAACGGGGTGCTGTTGTTGGTGGTCGAGTTGCCGGACGGCAGCCCGGGAACGGTTCGGGCGGACGTCACCGACGTCTTCGCCGTTGCCGCCGGCTGCGTTGTCCCGGCTGGTGTTGGACGGTGAGGGGATTCTCCGGTTGCACGGGCTGGTGGTGGCGTTGCAGCGGCAGCGACGGCGTCGGCCGAGGAAGGGCAAATAGGTTCGGCCTGTCCCTTGTTCGCGCCAACGATTTCGGGAAGGTGAACCTATTTGCGCGCCTTGAGAGTAGCCCCTGACACCGTCCAGCTCGTGTTGCCGGACCTGACGCCGGCAGCGCCGGCGCAACGGTGGTGGTTGTTGCCGGAGACCACCCGCCGGGAGGTGGTGACGCTGCTGGCCCGGTTGATCGCCCGCGGTGTGTTGATCGAGCCGGATCGTGCGGCCGACTCGCGAAGGACGGCCGATGAGTGAGTCCGCGACGTTGGTGTCAGCCAAGATCGGCCCGGTCCATCTGGGCCGTGACGCTTACGTGTATGTCCGGCAGTCCACGTTGACCCAGTTGCGTGAGCACACCGAGAGCCTGATCCGTCAATACGAGCTGCGGGAACGTGCGGTCGCGTTGGGCTGGGATGCCCATCAGGTGCGGGTGATCGACGCCGATCTGGGCCGGTCCGGCGCCGACGCGACGGCCCGGGAGGGGTTCAAGGATCTGGTCGCCGATGTCGGGCTTGGCCGGGTCGGGATCGTCTTCGGCATCGAGGTGTCCCGGCTGGCCCGCAACAACGGCGACTGGTATCAGCTGCTGGATCTGTGCGCGTTGACCGACACGTTGATCGCCGACGCCGACGGCATCTATCACCCGGCCGACTTCAACGACCGGCTGGTGCTCGGCTTGAAGGGCACGATGAGCGAGGCCGAGCTGCACCTGATCCGGTCCCGGCTGACCGCCGGGCTGCGGCACAAAGCCGCCCGCGGCGAACTTCGACAGTTCCTGCCGGTCGGGTTCGACTACGACGAAGCCGGGGCGGTGATCATCACCCCCGACGAGGCGGTGGTTGAGGCGATCGCCACCGTGTTCCGTCGCTTCGCCGAACTCGGCACCGGCCGTCAGGTGTTGTTGTCGCTGCGCGGCGACGGGCTGCTGCTGCCGCGACGCCCGACCCGCACCGGCCGGGTCAGCTGGGCAGCCGGCGACCTATCCGGCGGTGCACGACTTCCTGACCAACCCGGTCTATGCCGGCGCGTTCGTGTTCGGCCGGACCCGCACCGAGAAACGCATCGACGCCACCGGCAAGGTGGTCTCGCACTGTGTCGTGCTGCCCCGCGAGCAGTGGGCGGTGCTGATCCCCGATCACCATCCCGGGCTTCATCGACTGGGCCACCTACGAAGCCAACACCGCACGGCTGCGCGACAACTGGCGGGCGCCGCGCGGGTTCGGCGGCGGCGCCCCGCGGGAGGGATCGGCGTTGCTGCAGGGCCGGCTGCGCTGCGGCAGGTGTGGCCGGATGATGCAGACCGGCTACTCCGGCACCCAAGGCAACTGTCCTCGTTATCTGTGTGGCCGGGCGAAACAGCTGTATGGCGGTGAGCAACGGCTGCCAAAGCCTTGGCGGGCGGCGGTTGGAGAACCGGGTCCTGCAGGAAGTGTTCGCCGTGTTGGAACCTGCGGCGTTGGCTGCGACCGCGCAAGCTCTCAACGACGCCGAACAGGCCCACGCCGCGACACTGCGCACCTTCGAGCTGACCGTGGAACGGGCCCGCTACGAAGCCGACCGGGCCCGGCGCCAATACGACGCGGTCGAGCCGGAGAACCGGCTGGTCGCCCGCACCCTGGAACGTGCGCTGGAGGCCAAGCTGGCCGCGCAGCGGCAGGCCGAACGTGACCTGCTGACCGCCCAAGCCCGTCGCCCGGTCCAACTCACCGAGGATGAACTTGCCTGGCTGTCCCGGGCCGGCGCCGACGTGCGCGCGATCTTCACCGCACCCACCACCACCTTCCGGGAACGCAAGCAGCTGCTGCGGGCGATCATCGCCGAAGTCGTCGTGACCGTCGATACCGCGGCCCGGACCGCGGTCCTGCGGATCATCTGGCAAGGCGGCTCGAGCACTGAACTGGTCATGGCGTTGACCAAGACCGGCGGTCACTTCCGGGCCACCGACGAAGACACCGTCGACCTGGTCCGGCGGCTCGCCGTCCACTACGACGACACCACCATCGCGCTGATCTTGTCCCGGCAGCATCGTCGCACCGGCACCGGACTGCCTTTCACCAAGAGCCGGGTCAAGTCGCTGCGGACCTCTCGCGGCATCCCCGCCCATCAACCGTCAGACACTGTCAGCGGCGACGACGATGATGCGGTCGTGGTCACCGTTGCAGAAGCCGAACGCCTCCTCGGCGTCGGCAAGGTCACCATCTACCGATGGCTGCGCGACGGATTCCTCACCGGCGAACAACTGACCGCCGGCGCGCCGTGGCGGATCCGGATCGACCAAACCATCCGCGACCGCATCGTGCCCGACGTCCCCGACGGCTGGGTCGGACTCGACGAAGCCGCCAAGGCCCTCGGCGTCGCCCGCCAAACGGTGTTGCATAAGGTCCAACGTGGTGAACTCGAGGCTGTCCACGTCAGCCGTGGACGCCGCAAAGGCCTAGCCATCAACGTTTCCAGCGACCAGGCTGGACTGTTTGATCAACCCTCGTGAAAGGCATGCGCAGTGTTAATCGGTTCCGGGCGGGTCCGATCAGCAACACGTTCGTCGCCGATTCGAGGTAGCGGCAGGTGCCGAGGTCGGCGATCAGGTGTGGGTCGGCGCCGGAGGCGGCGTCGAAGTCGAAGTCTTCCAACGTGGCGGGGGTGGGTAGGCAGGCGAACCGGAGCCGGCCGGCGAGCCGGCGGGCCTCGGTCGCGTCGACCTCCAAGCACAGGAGCCGTTCCAGTGCGGCGGTCAACGACAGGCCTTTGACGGTGGCTTGGTCGAGGACGGCGGGCAGTTGCTCGGCTGCGGTGTGCAATCTGAGCGCGGCCAGGTGACCGCGCAGCTGCTGATAGCGCGACGCAGCGTCGGAAGTCAACGGCAGAGCCGGTCCGGTAACGGATCCGGTGGGGGTGGTCATGTGAGGGTGTTCCTTCCTTGCGCGGCACGTTCGTAGCTAGCGAGGTCGATGACCGTGCTGGTGGTGGGTGTTGGTCGGTCGCCGCGCAGGGTCGCGGCGGCGGCTCGGGCTGCCTCGCCGGGCGGGATCCGTTTCTTGCGGCGGTGCGGTCCGCGAGCCGCGGCAGAGGCCTTCATCGCCATCGTGTCGAGAGCGGTGGCATGACCGTGGTCACGGACCTGAGCGCCGGCACCGTCGGGTTCCAGCTGGTGCAGGACAACCACGATCCCTGTGGGAATGGCGATATCAAGCATCCGAACGCCGACAGTCTGGGCGACGGTCACGATGGCTGAGGCCAGCTCGGGTGGCACCGAGTACTGGTTGCCTCGGTAGGCCACCAACGCTTGCCGCGACCCCGTCCGGTCTCGGTCAGCTGCAGCGCATACGGGACCGGCGGCACCGGCCGCAGCGGCTCCCGGGCAGCCACGGTCGCCGCGGACAGTCGCGAACCGATCACAGTCAGCCTGGGCCAGCTCAGCGGTCATGTCGTCGGCCAGGGTGCGCCACCAGCGTTGCGCCGCGGTGTGGTTGACCTTCTCCACCACCCCTTTGCGGTGGCCGGCCCGGGGTGGGCAGCTCTTGACCATCACTCCGTAATGCTTCGCGACACCAGCGAAAGTCGCAGTGACCCGGCCGCTGCCGGGCTGGCAGACCGTGGCCATCCGGTCGAACCGCCACCGCTGGCTGATCCCGCCCAGACCCCGGCTGATCCGATCCAGCCCCTCGACCAGATACGGCTGATCCGTTTGGGCCGACAGGTAGCCGCGCCAGCGTCCCGAATGGGCCAGGGAGCCGACCAGCAGATGCGCCATCGACCCCCCACTCCCACGAGCTGGGCGGGTCGGGCAGATCCAGCCAGTCCCACTGGTTCTCCTGCCCGGCCGGATGCGGAATAACGGCGTTCGCCCGCTCCGTCGCCCGACCGCAGTCGGGACAGGCGGGGCGGAGCTGCCGGTCCCGGATCTGGCGAGTCAACGTCTGATACGAGGCGGTGAACCCGAGCGCCTCGAGCTCGTCGAACAAGGTGATGCCCCACAGATGCGGGTCCTCGACCGGTCTCGCGGTCACGTACCCCACGAACGGCGCGAACGGATCGCTGGTCCGCTTGCGCACCCCCGGCTCACGTTTCCCGTTCAGATAGTCCCGGACCGTCTTGCGGTTCCTGCCGACATGGTGGGCGATCGCAGTAATCGTCCAGCCCTGCCGGCAAAGCGCTTGATGTCCACGTCGTCCTCCCGTGTGATCATGAGAATCGGACAGATCTAACCGTTGATTCGCCATCTGACAGACCCCAGCGTCCCTGACATCGGTCTGGCGCGCTTCGGTGAGACACGTTTGCGTTAGGCGATCATCTACACCAAGCCTTTACTCCTCTTCAGGCAGACCTACTGGCTGCTCGTGGGCGATGGACGATCCCGGACGCGTTGGTTGGGTCGGCGGCGATGTCCATCGCGACTTGATGGATGCCGCCCGACAGCGTGCTCGCTCGACGACGCATTTCGGCCTGCGCGGTTTCCACGCTATGACCGTGGCCGAGAAGGATGCCCACGGCATGGTTGATCGCAGTGAGCGTTTCGACGCCGGTCAGGCCGGCGATGGGAGCATTCGTGATGTCGTCGTCGATCTGCAGGGCAACCCCGCCTAGGGCGAAGGTGAGGTCGGCGGCGAGATCGAGGAACGCACCCGACGTGACGGCATAGAACGTGATTCGGCTGCCAGGGTCCAACGTTGGCAACCACGACAACGACAAGCTCAACGACGACGCCGCCTGCACGTTGGCATGTCCCGACGACTCGATCACGGTCAGGAGGATCGGTTGGTCGTCGATCAGGACGGTGATGGCCAGGCCGAGGTACGCGGCCGTCGCCTCCTTCGCCGTCGTGATCAGAGCGGCAAGAGACTCGCGCAAGGATCCATGTGGAACGCAGCTCCGACTCGCCGTCGAGTTGGTCGAGGACGCCGAAGATGTCGTCGTGTGGGGCCGTGGATGGATCCACAGGTAGCTCCGTGGCGGCCCGAGCGCCGGTTTCCTGCCAGAATGGCCGGGAGGAACGCCCGGCCGGTGTGCCTGTACCGTCAGGGGCGGGTCGGGGACCCGCTCAGGATGCGGCGCAGCAACCTCTACAGTACAAGGCGCGCACCCGGTCGGCATGCCGTCGGCCCCCAACGACGGCGAGGCCGATCCCGGTGAGGTGGCGGTGACAGCCCCTCAGTCGGGATCGCCATGGCGTGCTCGAGCACGTCGGACGGCCTCATCGACGATCGTCTGAGCCACGACGGGCAGCTTTTCGTGCTCGATTCTGACTGAGCGCACGGAGTCGGTCCAAAGCCTCAGCAGCGAGTTCCGCCGCTGCGGCTCATGATGATTCCGACAGCCCGTTCGACGACTCCGCGGGTGGACAGCGCCGACTGCAGCTGGTTGGCCAGCCGTTTCGTCTGGGCCAGCACCTGCGCGTTTTGGACAGCGATCGCTGCCGGCAGGGCAAACAGCTCACCGATCAGCGCCGCGTCGTCGGTGAACGAGTTCTTTGCCCGGGCGTAGATGTTCATCGCACCCAGCACGCCTTGGTCGGTGACCAGTGGCAACGACAGCGCGCTGTGCACTCCGAGCCGCGCCACCCGCGAGCCGAACCTCGGCCAGCGTTGATCGCCACCCAACGAGCCCGATCTCACGGTCCGCCGATCGGCGGCGGCGGTGATGCACGGTCCTTGACCGAGGCTGTACTGGATGTCATCGATCTCGGCGACGAACGTGGCCGTGGCGACGATGGTGTCGGACCGGTGTTCCTCCATCAAAGTCAGGCCGGCGCCCTCCGCGGCGGGAATGGCGCGCACGGCGAACTGGGCCACTCGGGTCAGCGACTCCTCCAACGACATCAGACCGGTCGCCAGCTTGCCCAGTTGAGCCAGGCTGCCCTGGAGGTCGTCGGGGTGGTCCATCTCCGGCACGACAGACTGATCACGCCCGGCGGTTTCGGGTGACTTGTCCGGGCTCATCTCGCTTGTCGCTTTCCATCGTTCGGTGTGCGGTTCGTCGGATCGCATGATCACCCGAGTCGGCGACCCATCCGTCCATATTAGACGCCGGCTCACTCACCCGTTCCACGTTGAGCGGCGTATGATTGATCTGCTGTCGCTAGCAGCCGGCCTGGGAGCCGAAGCCGCCGTGCAGGTCCGTATCGCGGCTCGACGAGCATCCTGCTCACGCCCAGCACTTGCGAGGATCGCCTGCTAGATCGGCCTTCCCATGACAACCTCCGTCCTTGGCATTCCTGTGGGCCAAGATCCGCCTGCATCCGGTATACCCGTCGCGCAGCACGCAGACGTGAGCGCTGGCCCACCCGCCGACCGGTCGGGCAGCTCGTTCACAGCACTGACTCGCAGCATCCAGGAACTCGGCCTGATGCGACGGCGGTACGGCTACTACTGGACAAAGCTGATCGGTGCCGTCGTCGTCCTGATCGCCTGGGTGGCGGGTTTCATCGTGCTCAGCGACAGCTGGTGGCAGCTCGCCAACGCTGCCGTCCTCGCCGTGGTGATGACGCAGATCGCGTTCCTCGGCCACGACGCCGCCCACCGCCAGATGTTCAGGTCCGGCCGATGGAACGACTGGGTGAGTCTGATCATCGCGAACCTGCTGGTAGGGATCAGCTACGGCTGGTGGCAGAACAAGCACAACCGGCACCACGCCAACCCCAACAAGGAAGGCGCCGACCCCGACATCGCGTTGACCGCGATCGCCATGACCCCGGCCATGGCCACCCGCCACCGAAGCCGAGTGATGCGCTGGATCGTGACCCATCAAGGCTGGTACTTCTTCCCCATCCTGCTCCTCGAAGGAGCCTCGCTGCACTACGACGGCATCCGTCGCGTCGTCGGCAGAGGCAGGGTTCAGCGACGCTGGGTGGAACTGACCTTCCTCGCCGTTCGCCTTGGCGGGCTGGTCGCGCTCGTCTTTCTCGTCCTCCCACCGGAGAAAGCCGCGGCGTGCCTCGCCGTGGAGCTCGCCATGTTCGGCCTCTACATGGGTTCGTCGTTCGCCCCCAACCACATCGGCATGCCGCTGGTCTCGCCGAAGTTGAAACTGGACTTCCTCCGGCGTCAGGTGCTGATGAGCCGCAACATCAGTGGCGGCTGGCCGGTGTCGATCTTCATGGGAGGGTTGAACTATCAGATCGAACACCATCTCTTCCCGTCGATGGCCCGACCCCACCTACGCAAAGCACAGCCACTGGTGTCCGCCTACTGCGCCGCCAACGGCGTCCCTTACACCCGCACCGATCTGTGGCAGGCCTACCGAACCGTCATCAGCTACCTGAACAGCATCGGGCTCCGCGGCAAGGACCCCTTCCTCTGCCCCCTCGTCGCGCAACGCCGAGCTCTGTAGCCCAGACATCGCGACCATTGCTCGAGCCGCGCGGCGACCAAAGATCAGATGATCAGTGGGCTCTTGTCGTGGTCCGAGTCTCGGTTCCAGGGATCACTGGCGACAACCTGGATCACGGCCGCGTGTCCTCGTCACCGACGCTCGACGTGCGTCGGGTGGGGTGTCTGCCAGACGGACGAACCTGCGGTCCTCCGACGTCCAACCGGCCAAGTTCACCGACTACTCGGTGAACGGAGCCGATCCGACTGCTGGTCGGAGTAGACTGCAAGCACTTGCTCCCAGCAGCCTCCAACCCGGACCGGACTCTTCCGAGGACCAGGTGGAATCGCGACAGTCATGTCTGTCTTAGAACTCACTGCTCGTCCCAACGACCAAGCTTCCCAACAGCGGTGACGCTGCCGGCTCCACATCCGTCGAACACGCCAGTTGAGAAGCATCCTCTACGTCTTCAGCTGTCGGCCTCGATCGGCCGCGGCGCCTTGGACGGCGCATGGTGGCCCTACAGCCGCGACCTGGCAATCGAGGCAGTCGACCTGGTCGACCATTTCCCCGCCGGCTTCGACCGAATCTGCCACGTCGCCCACTCAACCCAAGACTGGGACGCGGGCCGCCGAAAGCACCGCCACCAAAGGCTTCGTCAGGCTCGGTTCGTTCCCGCACGACGACACCCACCGCGTTATCTTGGTCGGGGTGTCTCGGCAAACTCCGGGCAGGTCCTTCAACTACTGGTGGTCCCCTCCGACTGGGACTGGCCGCCCGACATGCCACGCGAACCGCCGCCACCCCAATCAATCACCAAGTCCGCCACGACCATCCTGCTGGAGTCTCAAGATCAGGACCGGGCAGGTCTGTTACTGCACTGGGACGACGACGGCTGAACGGCTCGCCCCTCCCACAACTGAGGAGGGGTTCCTGCGCCCCTTCAGTTCGTGTCGATGTTCGTCGGGCCATGATCGTGTGATCGAGCCTCGGGGAGCCAAAGTTCAATTGCGATTGTCCGTCCCGGCCAGGAGCTCCAGCACTTCCCCGATGGTATGGCCGCTCCGACTCAACTCAGATCCAAGCCGCACCGGCCCGTAAGCAGGCCGCCCGACGTCAGAACCCAGCCTTGGAGGGGATCGACTTGTTGAGGGCGTCGAGGATCAGGTTGAGTCCGAAGTCGAATTCGTCGCCGAATTCGTAGCCGGGTTGGAGTATGTGCTCGGTGGCGAGTTCGACGAGGTGGGGGTATTTCCCGTCGGGGAACTGTTCCATCATCGGCACCGCGACATCGGTGACGGTGGCTGGTCCGTCGAACGGGAGGGCGGCCTCTTGCAGGGCGAACCCGTACACGTAGCTGTCGATCAGGGCGTAGGCGTGGGCGGTCATCTCGATCGAGAATCCGGCGCCGCGCAGTGTGCCGAGCATCGCGTCGTGGTGACGCAAAGTGTCGGGTCCAGGAGTGGTGCGGGATTCCAGGAGCCCGATCGCCCAGGAGTGACGCCGCAGGACGTGGCGTGCCGAGGTGGCGCGGAGCCGGATCTCTGACCGCCAGTCGCCGTCGACGGTGGGCAGATCGATCTCGCTGAAGACGACGTCGACGATCGCGTCGAGGATCTCACCCTTGTTCGCGACGTAGTAGTAGAGCGACATCGGCTTCACGCCCAGGTACTGGGCGAGCGAGCGGATCGTCAGAGCTGCGATCCCGTCCGCGTCGGCGATCGCGACGGCACCTGCCAGCACCCGCTCACGGCTCAGCGGAGTACGCCGCATTCTCGAACTCTCACCGACTGGTCCAGGCATCCTCGCTCCAGATGATCGTTTCGTACAATGTATGGTAATGTTCTAGTACTAAGTGCGGTAAAGGGATCGCGCCCATCATTCTCGGGAGCAGCGATCGTGGAACACCCTCAGTCCGATTCCGCGGCGGCCACACCGGTTCCGCCGGTACCGGCGGCCACCGTGATGCAAGCCATCGTCCAGGACGCCTACGGTGACGCCGACCAGCTGCGGCTGGCCCAGATCGCCGTACCTGCGGTCGGCGTCGACGACGTGCTGATCCGGGTCCGGGCGGCAGGCGTGCACATCGGCGACTGGCACGTGATGACCGGGCAGCCGTACCTGATGCGTGTCATGGGCTTCGGGTTCCGCTCGCCCAAGGCACGGGTGCGGGGCATGGACGTCGCCGGCACCGTCGAAGCCGTCGGCGCGGACGTGACCCGCTTCCGGACCGGTGACGAGGTGTACGGGATCTGCGACGGTGCCTTCGCCGAGTACGCCACCGCCCGCGTGGCGACCTTGGCCGCCAAGCCGGCCAGTCTGACGTTCGAGCAGGCCGCGGCGATCCCCACCTCGGCGTGCACGGCGCTGCAGGCGCTCCGCGACGCCGGAAAGATCACCGCGGGGCAGCGGGTCATGATCATCGGAGCGTCGGGGGGCGTCGGACTGTTCGCGGTGCAGATCGCCAAGGCGTTCGGCGCCGAGGTGACCGGGGTGTGCAGCGCCGCCAAGGTCGAGCTGGTCCGCTCCATCGGTGCCGACCAGGTCATCGACTACACCGAGACCGACATCACCACAGGCGGGCAGTCCTACGACCTCGTCCTCGACATGGGCGGTGACCGGACGCTGTCGCAGCTGCGGCGCGTGCCTCACCCCACCCGGCACCCTGGTGCTGGTCGGCGGTGAAGGGGGTGGCCGGCTGATCGGCGGCGCGATGGTCCGCTCGCTGCACGCCGTCGCCGTGTCACCGTTCGTCACGCAGAACCTCCGAATGGTTCTCGGGACCAACACGTCGAGGGACCTCCAGGCCCTGGCCGACCTGATCGACAGCGGCATGCTCAGCCCGGTCATCGATCGGACCTATCCTCTCAGCGAGGCAGCCGACGCCTTCCGGCACCTGCACACCGGTCGGGCGAAGGGAAAGCTGGTCATCACCGTCTGATGCGGCCCATTCGCCGACCCACCACGGAACCGCCAACTGTGCCGGGGAACCGCAAGAACCCACGAGGATCACCATCATGGAATCGCCATTCTCCGGGTCCCGAATTGCATGCCACGTCAGGAGATCCACCGTGCCGACCCAGCCGGACACAATGCCGAACCGATCCGATCGGACCTACTTCCGGACGACGGCACGGATCGTGGGGGTGTTGTACCTCGCCGGCATGGTCGTCGGGATCGGCGGCAACATCCTCATCCAGTCCATTCTGACCGCGCCGGACGGTCTGGCATCGATCGCCGCGAGCAGCATGCTGCTGGCCATCGGCGCCGTGTGCTGGCTCGCCAGTGCCGCCGGCGACGCGGCCCACGGAATCTTGATGTTCCCGATCCTGAAGCGCCGCAGCGAACGAAGCGCCGTCGGCTACCTCACCGCCAGAATCATCGACGCCACCTTCATCGCCGTGATGGCACTGTTGATCGTCATCCAGATCCCACTCGCCGCCGCATACCTCAACCCAGACACAGCCGACACCTCCTCCCTCCAAGCCTGGAGCACCGTGCTCAACCAGGCCAACCTGTACGCCTACGAATTCGCCATGATCACCGTCGGAGTCGCCGGCCTGATCTTGTGCACGGCGCTTCTACCGGACCGGGCCTGGTCCCGCGTCCGCTGGCCGTCTGGGGGCTGGTCGGATACGGGGTGATTCTCACCGGCTCCGTCTGGCAGGTCCTCGGGTCCAACCTGAACTCGATCCATGCCATCCCGGGCGGTCTGTGGGAAGGCTTCATCGGTGTCTGGTTGATCGTCAAGGGATTGAGCACCCCAACGGTTCCTCTCGAAACCCACGAGCTCGACGACCACCACCTCCTCGCCTTCGATGGTGAGCTCCACTCCCTGACCAGCGACGTCCCCCGCCGGTGAACCGCACCGGGGTGTCGGGTAGAAGCAGCCCGTGGCTTCCGGTCCGCAGGGATGCTGCTAGTCGGGGTGGCGGCTTGCGGTGTGACGGGTGGGAGATCGGTCGCGTGCCGGCGGTCCCGGTGCGCGGCTGTGGGTGCTTCGGGGCGGCGGAGACGGCGGGTGGCGGGGTCGGCTGTGACCGGTCCGTGACCGGGGTGGTTCCAGAGCCCGGCCCGGTCGGGGGCGCCGTTGCCGTTTCCGCCGGAGCCCGGTCGTGACGTCCGGGCCGGCGGGGTGCCGCCGTTCGAGCTGAGCACGATGAGCCGACGAGCGCTGCGGCGCCTTCGATGATGGCTCGGCTTCGCAGGCTGGCGGGGCGCCAGGGCCACGGCAGCAGCTCGACCAGCGGGATGAGACCGACGGCGAGCGGGAGGCCGCCGACACCGCCGGCCAGAATCCGACGATCGAGAAGGCTGCGATCATCGCCCACCACATCCGGGGTCGCCGGATCCGGCTCCCGGATGCGGGACCGGCGTGTCCGGTCGCTGTCCGCTTCCGGTCCCGCCCGGTCCATCCAGCCCCCCCGGGTCCTGCGGGCGCACAACCCTGGCGCCCGCACCGACATCAGCCTCGCGTATACGCCGTAAACCGACGGGCGGGTGGCGTGAATGTGATCGGATCGTTACGAAAGGGCTGGGTGAGTGAAGCCTCGGAGAAACCGCTGCGATCACGAAATGGACATGGCCAAAATCGGACATGTGGAGTGTCGAGGATCACGACGGTTTAAAGTTCAAGCGGGGTAGGAATATGGTTGCGGAGTGGGGGGTCGAGGCTCGAACCGTCGCGCGCGGCCGTCAGGATCAACGCGCGATCGGGTGTAACGCGCGATCGGTCGTTTCGGACTGTGGGCCGCGGCAGTCTGGTCGGGGGATTCAGATTGCCGCGGCTCACTCATGTCGCCGAGCCGACGTGGGCTGGAGGGTCGGGGGTTTCCCTCGTGCAGTGTTCAGCGACGGCTGACCGTCCGCCTTCGGGCTTGGTGCCCGCGGCAGGGTCTGACGCCCGGCATATCGGGGGTTATTTCGGGCGCCAGAATCAGCGTACGGGTCATCCGCGGGCCGCGCGGCAATTTGGTGTCAGCTTTAGGCAATGTCCTCGATAGGACATGGTTCAGGTGGGCCGACGCCTGCTACCCGCGGCACGACCGATCATCGTCGCGCTCGTCCAGCAGACCGTCACCGTGCCCGGAACCACCGCTGCCGAGACGGTGCTGCGCAACTGGCAGTGTCCCTGCGCGACACCCTCGACCAGCGCGCCCCGGCGACGAGGAAGGTCAGGAAATGGTTCCAGGTCGACCAGCGGCGAGTGATGGACGCCTTCGCGTGGGTGGTGGCGAAAGACACCGAACGTGTCGCGCAGGACCGGTGCGGTTCAGTCGACGCTCACCTCGGGCTTCTGGCGGTGATGACCGACGACGAGGTGCTCGACGAGTTTGGCATCGACCTGACCCAGCTGCCGGGTGACCGTCCGGACGAGCCGGCGGCCTCACGAGAAGTCGCCGACCGGACCTGCTGGCGGCCCAGGGGCGACGCCCTGCACGACCTCGAGGCGGCCCGGAACCGGGCGGTCGAGTTCGGCCGGACCAGGGCCGAACGGCTGGTCCGGACGAGTCTGCGCCGGCCACGCTCGCAGACCGTCCGTTACACCCGTGGGTAGTCATCGGCCGCGTCGGTGATCTTTGGCGGCACGGAGTCGGGCGCCGTTAAGTTGATGCACCGTACATTGCCCTTTCGACCCTGCCGCCGGACGCTGATGGCGGCAATACTGCCCCTGTGCTGACGTTTTCCGCCGAGACGCCTGCTGCAGATGCCGCGGCCGCTCGAGCAGCGCCGGTTGTTTCGCCAGACCGGGGCAGGACGACAGCGCCCGACGACCAACGTCGCCGTTGCTTGAGCAGGGCCCGTAGTTGTTCGGGAACGTCGAGGAAGAATCGAATGTGAGGCGCGAACAGGGCACGCCAACCAGCTGCCTGCATGTCCCAGGCGATCGCGATGTCCTCAGTCGGCTGCTCGGCGTGCCAGCCGCCGACGTCGAGAACGGCTTGCTTCCGGTACATGGTGTTGGCACCCGAGAACGCGAAGAGGGCGCCGTACGACAGCTGTGATCTCTTGATCAGCCCGATGATCGAGTTCAGCTCGTTCTCCTGCGACTGGGCGGTCATGGTCGTGCGGTTGGCCGCGAGCATGTTGCCGGTCACTGCTCCGACGTTCTGACCACCTTCTCGCTCGAAGTAGCTCAGGTACTGCCACAACGCGTCGGGATTGGGCTTGGTGTCGGCGTCGTTCGACAAGATGAAGTCGCCTCTGGCGTACGCAAGGGCGACATTGAAGCCGTGCGCCTTGCCCCGGTTCTTGATGATGGTGATGACGCGCAGGTGCGGGTACTCGTCCTGCAGTCGGGCGAGGATCTCGGCCGTCTGGTCCGTTGACGCGTCGTCGACGACGATGATCTCGTACTTGTCGGCCGGGTAGTTGAGCTGGTGCTCCAGATAGAGCACCGTGCTCTCGATGGAGTCCTGCTCGTTGTGCGCAGGAACGAAGATCGTCACGAACGGCTCGCCATGCTGCAGATAGCGAGGGAGATCGGCCCGCTCGGAGAACACATGGTAGTAGAAGCTCGACACGAGGAACGCCAAGCCGCCGACGATCGGGTAGGCGACCAGGACGAAGATGAGCACCTGCACGAACCAGTCAGTGCCTGTGTTCGGCATCACGGCCTCCTCGGGGCGTCACGAAGCGGTGTCGGGCCTCACGGGGCCAGCCGGGTCGTCGTGCCGGAGTCAACGCCGCTCCTCAAACGCACGCCAGCACCGTCCTCATGCCACGATCCTAGCCAGGTCGAGCGCCGAGACACCCCACCTCGACCTCGAGCGGGCGGCGTCGCACCTCACCCGATCCGGGCGACCTCGAGCGCGATCGCATGGAGCTTGCGGTTGCTCGACTGGCTGGCCCGGCTGAGCAGGGCGAAGGCCTCGTCGCGATCCAGCGCGTGGTTCACCATCACGATCCCGACCGCCACCCCGATGTCCCGGTTGGTGGTGAGCGCGACCCGGAGGTTGTCGGCCTCGTTCTTGTGCTGGGTGGCGCTCTCGGCGAGCCTCGCCTGCTCCACGTTGGCGATCGCGCGCTCCACGAGCAGTCTGGCGATGAACGGGTGGCTGCTGTCGGGGAACTCGAACCGCAACGAGACGATCGCGTGGTAGCCGGCGTGCTCACCCGAGGCGGGCACCTTGACCTCGGTGACCACATTCTCGGGCTCGGGCTGGTGCTGGTCGAGGTCCTGGGGCCACGTGCTGGCGTGCAGCGTCGCACCGGGCCCGTAGACCATGGCTCGTGCAGCGTCGCAGACCAGCGGTGCAGACCTCTGCACGAGGTCGTCGAAGACGACCGACGGTTCGGTCGAGCTGATCAACGAGCTCGCGGCCTGCATCACCGTCGCCAGTGCGTCCTCCGCCCCGGTTCCGGTCGTGCCGGAGCCTTCGAAGGTGTCGGGACGTGCCGTCGATCCACGCATGAGGTCTCCGCACTGGGCAGTGGTTCTGGGTTCAACCATCGTCGCCCGGTCCCCGGGCCGCGTCACCACACGAATCGATGCAAGATGGCGCGCAATCGGTCGATCGCGGACTGTTTTGCCTCGGATCGTCTGCTGGGCGATGCCTGTGCTCCGCCGTCGTGGCAGAGTGCGGAGGAGGGGTGCTTGATCGTGATCGGATGTTCGCGGTGACAGGCGGCTCACAGACCGTGAGCAGCATCTCTCCTTGCCGCAGTCCGGCGCGTTCCCGGCCTGCCGATCGCGGAGGTCTCCCGACTTCTCGGCGTCCCGAAGTCCACCTTGCGATCCTGGGAGCTGAGGTACGGCGTGCCGACGATCGAACGGAGCTTCGGCGCGCACCGGAGGTATTCGCCCGCTGAGCTGCACACGTTGCGACTGATGCGCAACGAGATCGCCCGTGGCAAGAGGGCGAGCCTGGCGGCCGAGACCGTGCTGCAGCTCGTCAGCATCGCCGGTCCAGCCGCGGAGTACATCGCGAAGATCCTGGACGCTTCCGAACGATCGGACACCGAAGCGGTGCAGGCACACCTCACGGAGGCGAGCACCGACCTGGGCCCGGGGCCGTGCCTGGACGAGGTGATGCTTCCTGCGATGCAGCAGGTGGGCCGCTGGTGGCAGGCCGGACGCTGCACCATCGAGGACGAGCACACGACCACATCGGCTGTGCGGGATTGGCTGCGGACCCTCAGCGCGGCGGCACCAGCCCCCACGCACGGAAAGTCGATCGTCCTCGCCTGCGGACCGACCGACAGTCACACCCTCGGGCTGGAGGGACTCGGTCTCCTCCTCCGCAGAGAGGGTTGGGACTGCCACCTGCTCGGTCCACGGACTCCCGTCGAGGACGTGACCGCGGCTCTGCGCACTCGCAGGAGTCGGGGCCGTCGTGATCGTGTCCCACCTCAGCAGCGGCCGGGCACGCGCGGTCGAGTCGCTGCACGCCGCCGACGCCGAGGGCCTCCGGCTGTTCTACGCAGGCAACGCGTTCACCGCACCGCGGACCAGGCGCTACCTGCCCGGGCACCTACCTCGGCGCCGGACTCCAGGACGCGTGCACGCTGATCGAGGCCGGGGTCACACGGTGAACGCGCGACGGAAGGCGGCGAGCGCCTCGTCGCTGTCGCCGCTCGCCCACGCCTCCATGCCCACGGTCCCCGTGTAGCCGAGGGCGTCCAGCGTCCTGGCGATCGCCGGGTAGCTGATCTCGCCGGTGCCCGGCTCGCAGCGACCGGGTACGTCGGCCACCTGGATCTCGCCCACCCAGGGCAGGGCACGGCGGAGCAGCTCGATCAGGTTCCCCTCGCCGATCTGGGCGTGGTAGAGGTCGAGGTTCATCAGCAGGTGCGGGCTGTCCACCGCCTTGACGAGCGCCAGGGTGTCCTCGGCCCGCGCGAACGGCGTCCCGGGGTGGTCGACCGCGACGTTGAGGTTCTCCAGGGTGAAGACCACGTCGTGCTGCTTGCCGAGGTCGGCGACGCGCGCCAGCGTCGCGCGCGCGGCCAGCCACATCTCACCCGTGACGACGTCCACGGGGACGACGGGCAACCCGTCGCCGTCGAGGCCGGTGCCGTGGAGGTTCAGGTTCGGCGTGCCGAGCGCCCTCGACGCCTCGATGGATCGCTCTGCCGTCTCCAGCAGGTTGTCGGCACCGTCAGGGTCGATCAGGTCGCCCTCGACGTACCCCGTCATCGAGGTGAACCGGGCGCCGGTCGCGGCCAGCGCGGGCAGGTCCTTCGCCGTCCAGTCCCAGATCTCGACGGCGAAGCCCTGCTCGTGGATCCGCTCGACGCGCTCGACCAACGGGCGGTCGAGGTGGACCATCTCGGCACAGACCGCGAGCGTGTAAGCCAGGGACGAGTGGCCTCATGCGTACAGCGCCGGGACGCTCGCCCGGGTCGACGGACTCCCGGCCGCCGGTGCCGAGCGAGGCGACGCCGGCCTCGGCGACGACGTTGGCGACGTAGCCGTCCCAGGCCGACGGTCCGTCGATCGTGCCTCGTGCGCGCGGCTGCCGCCCACGCGGCCAGCTCGAGGCGGTAGCCGTCGGCGAACGCGGCGACGAAGTCCGAGGACACCGGCAACCCGTTGACGCCGGCGACCCTCGTGCTCACCGGGGCGGTGGGCACGAGCGAGGCGGTGCCCTTGGTGCCGACGACCTCGCAGCGCACCTCGTAGCCGTAGGAGGCGTTGACGAACACCTCGGCGGTGACCATCACGCCACTCGGCGGTCCAGAGCGTCGCCAGCTGCGGGTCGCGGAAGCCGTCGGAGACCGGCGACTCGACCCGGATGGAGGTGAACGAGTCGTCGAGCAACCACGCCACCGTGTCGAACTCGTGGATCATCGAGCCGGTCACGAGGGTGGCGTCGTCGGTGCTGGTGGCGTTCGTGGCGTTGCGGTGGATCGCGTGCACCAGGCGCACGTCGCCGAGCGTGCCGTCGGCGATGGTGGCGCGCAGCGCGCGGAAGCCGGGGTCGAAGCGGCGTACGAAGCCCAGCTGCACGAGCTTCCGGCCCCCCGCCACCTCTGCCTCGACGACGCGCAGGGCCTCCTTGGACGTGGGCGCGAGCGGCTTCTCGCACATCACCGGCTTGCCCGCCTCCAGGCAGGCGATCGCCAGCTGAGGATGCGTCATGTCGGGCGAGGCGATCACCACGGCGTCGACGTCGGCCGAGGCCACCAGCGCCTCCGCGGAGGTCGCGACGGTGGCGCCGACCGGTCTCGGCGACGGCGCCGGCTCGCTCGGTGTCCATGTCGTAGACGGCGGCGACGCGGGTCGCCGGCACGCTCTCGGCGAGGGCGCGCACGTGCGCGGTGCCCATGGCTCCGGTGCCGATGACTCCAACTCTGAGGCTCATGCGCTTTTCTCCTTCTTTCCGTGGCACGTGGGGGCAGGGCTCGGCAGCGTCATGGCGACACCCACCGTCGGTCTGTGATCGAGGTGTGCATGGCGTCGACCATCTGGGCCGCCTGGAGGGCGTCCTCGATGGTGGCGCCGACGGGCTTGCCGTCGATGATGGAGCGCGCCAGGCGATGGGCCTCGATGACCTTGAGGTCGTCGTAGCTCATCGCGATGCCGCCGCCGGGCTGGAAGGCGCCGGCCTCGCCGTGGCTCGGGTTCACGAGGACGGTCGTGTACGACGCGTCCTGGTAGTCCGAGCCGATCGACAGACGCAGCTCGCCCATCCGCCGGAAGTCCCACGCGAACGCGCCACGATCACCGTGGACGGCGATCTCGTAGCCACACTGCTCACCGACGGCCGTGCGACCAGCGACCAGGGTGCCGCGAGCCCCGGAGGCGAAGCGCAGCAGCGCCGCGACGTAGTCCTCGTTCTCGACGTCGCCGGCGGTCCCCTCGACGCCGCGGGCGAAGTGCGATCCGGCACCCGCGGCGAGTGGACGCGTGGGGATGAAGAGGCCGTCGTCCGCCACGAGCTCGTCCACCTCACCGGCGACGTAGCGCGCCAGGTCGGCGGCATGGCTGGCCAGGTCGCCCGAGACGCCACTGCCCGCCTGCTCGTTGAGGAAGCGCCACGACAGGGCCCCCAGGGGGTGGGCCGAGTAGTCGGCGAGGAACCGGACCTCGACGGTCTGCAGGTTGCCGAGCTCCCCGTCGAGCACCAGCTGCCGGGCGTGCTCGACCGCAGGTGCGTTGCGGTAGTTGAAGCCGGCTGCGGACTGCACGCCCGCCTGCTCCACGGCCGCCACGATCTCGGCGGTCTCCTCGGCGTTGCGGCCGGCCGGCTTCTCGATCCAGAGGTGCCGGCCGGACTCCGCGACGGCGACACCCATGTCGCGGTGCAGGTGGTTGGGCCCGCAGACCGAGACCACGTCGAGGTCGTCGCGTGCCAGCAGGTCACGCCAGTCGGCGTGCAGGTCGGCGAACCCGTGTGCCTCCACGGACCGGGCGAGCTCCTCGCTCGGGTTGCTGTCGCCGACCGCCACGAGCGTGGGCCGGACCGGCAGCTCGGGGTAGTGCGCTGCCAGCCGGGCCCACGCTCGTGAGTGCAGCCGTCCCATCCATCCGAAGCCGATCACGCCGACCCGGAGCACGCGGGGCACGGTCATGGGGTGGTCCTTTCGTTGCGCTTCTCGCAGTGGTTCAGAGGTGTGGGGCAAGCAGAGGAGGAGCGATGACACGGGCGTCGACCTCGACGCTGCTTACCCTTTCGGCGCTGAGGCGCGCCGCATCGAGCACCGCGAGCGTGCGGACCGCGTCCAGGGCCGGGACCGGTTGTGGTCCCTCGCCGCGGACGGCAGCCGCGAAGGCCGAGTAGAGGTCGTGGTAACGCCCCTGCTCCGAGGGGACGGAGACCTCACCGGCACTGGTCGCCAGCACTCCCCAGCGACCGGGTTCGTCGTAACCCCACTGCGCGAGATCGTCGACCGGCCGACGGCCGGCGAAGATCGCCTGTGCCTGGACGTCGGTGCCGAGCGCGCGATAGCTGCCCTCGCTGCCATACGCGCGCAGCTCACGGGCCTCGAGGTGGTTGATCTTGCTCGACTCGACCGTCGACCGCACGCCGGAGCTGTGCTCGAGGTCGAGCAGGAACGAAGCGTCCGTGCGACCGCCGGGGAGCTCGATCCAGTCCAGGTGGGCGTTGACGCTGCGGACGTCGCCCAGCAGCCAGAGCATCTGGTCGACGACGTGGCTGCCGATGTCGCGCAGCAGGCCGCCGCCCGGTCCTGCCTCGAGCGTCGCCGGGTCGTCGAGGTCGAAGCGCGAGTGCACCCGCCACAGCTCACCGAGCCGACCGCCCTCGACGACTGCGGCGAGCGTCCGGATGTCGGCGTCCCAGCGCCGGTTGTGGAACACCGACAGGAGCACACCGGCGGCGTCGGCTGCCGCCGCCATCTCGAGCCCGACCTCTGCGGTGGGTGCGAACGGCTTGTCGGCGATCACGTGCACCCCTTCGCCGATGGCCGCCAGGACCAGGGCCCGACGGGTCTCGAGCGGCGTGGTGATCGTGACGGCGTCGACGCCGCTGTCGAGCAGGGCCCCGAGGCTCTCGAAGACCGGGACTCCGGGCCAGTCCTGCTCGACCTCCGCGCGTCTGACGGGCGAGCGGGTGACGACGCCGGCGAGCTCGACTCCCTCGGCCGCTGCGACGAACGGCGTGTGGAAGAAGCGGCCGCCCGTGCCGTACCCGACGACGCCCAGCTTGATCGGACTCAGCCTCAGAGCCATCGCAGCTGGTCCTGCTTGGCCTCGTCGTACGACTCACGGCCGCTCAGCGACGTCGGCACGCCCGTCTCCCACCAGGCACCGGCCTCGGTCCAGGTGGAGAAGTGGGTGCGACAGACCACGACGGCCGGGCGTTGCTCGGCGCGTGCTGCCTTGCGGGCGCGCTCGTACGCCGCCCGGAGCTCCTCGACGCCCGCGCCCTCCGGCACGTTCTCGACGATGCAGCCGAGCGAGGCGGCATGTGCTGCGAAGTCGACGTGCACGCTCCCGTCGGCCCCTGGGCCGCGCGAGTCGGCCAGCATGTTGTTGAAGCCGTCCGCGCCCTGGTTGGTCTGCAACCGGTGGATGACCGCGAAGCCCGAGTTGTCGCACAGCACCGACACGTAGGGGTGGCCGGAGAACGCCGCGGAGTAGAGCTCGGAGTTGAGCATCAGGTAGGAGCCGTCGCCGTACAGCGCCGTGACCAGCCCCTCGGGGTGGGTCTGTGCCCGTGCCATCGCGGCGCCCCAGGGAGCCACCACCTCGTAGCCCATGCAGGAGAAGCCGTACTCCAGGTCCATCGTGGCGCCCGAGGTCGGGGACCCGTCGTGCTTGACGGCGCCGGTGCGCCAGCCGCCGTGCAGCTCGCCCGGCATGCCGCCCGACGCGGTCAGGACGTAGTCCTCCGGTCCGCTGGCGTCGTTGACGACGCCGACGACCTGGGCATAGGTGAGGCTGCCGTCCGGAGCGACGCCCTCACGCAGGCGATCGACGTGGGTGTCCCAGTCGGCCAGCTTGCGGGACGCCTCCGCGGCCCAGGCCTCGTCGGCGGTCCACTCGCCGAGGGCCTCGGACAGCTCGACCACGCCCTCCCGGGCATCGCCGACCACGGCCTGGGCCGAGTGCTTGACCGCGTCGAAGCGAGCGGCGTTGATCGTGACGATCCTGACGCCCGAGGCGAAGGCGGTCCACGAAGACGTGGTGAAGTCCTGGAGCCGGGTTCCCACGGCGAGCACGACGTCAGCCTCGGCGGCGAGGTCGTTGGCCGAGGTGGCGCCGATGATCCCGAGGGCGCCGCCGTACAGCGGGTGGTCGTGCGGTACCAGGGTGCGGCCGGCGACGGTCTCGACGACGGGGACTCCGTGTGCCTCTGCGAAGGCGAGCGCCTCGGCCGCAGCACCGGAGTAGCGCACCCCTCCGCCGAGCACGAGCAACGGACGTGCCGCGGCACGCACGGTCTCGGCGGCGCGGGCGAGGTCGTCACGGTCGGGCCGCTGCCGCGGAACGCGGTGCACGTGTGCCTCGAACATGGACTCCGGGAAGTCGAACTCCTCGACCTGCACGTCCTGCGGCATGGCGAGCACGACGGGTCCGCAGTCGGCCGGATCGGTGAGCACGCGCGCGACCTGGGGAAGCGACGAGAGCAGCTGCTCCGGACGGGTGATCCGGTCGAAGTAACGCGCGACGGGACGGAACGCGTCGTTGACCGACGTGGTGGGGTCCCCGAAGTGCTCGACCTGCTGCAGCACAGGGTCGGGTGCGCGTCCCGCGAAGGTGTCGCCAGGCAGCAGGAGCATCGGCAGCCGGTTGGCGTGCGCGACTCCGGCGGCGGTGACCATGTTCAGCGCCCCGGGGCCGATCGACGTGGTCACGGGCATCACCTGACGGCGGTCCGTCGCCCGGGCGAAGCCAACGGCGGCGAGGGCCATGCCCTGCTCGTTCTGGCCGCGCCAGGTCGGCAGCTCGTCGGTCTTCTCGTGCAGGGCGGTGCCCAGACCCAGTACGTTGCCGTGCCCGAAGATCGCGAACACCCCCGGGAACAGGGGCACCTCGTTTCCGTCCAGCAGCTCGGAGCGCTGGGCGATCATCCAGCGGACGAGCGCCTGCGCCGTGGTGAGTCGGACCGTGCGGCTCATCGGGTCTCCTCCGCGTCATCGTCGTACGACGGCACCAGGCCGTCCACCCGCCCGTCGGTCGAGGTGACCGGGCAACGGGGGTCGACCTCGACGCCGGACCAGCTGTCCCGGATCCAGGCATGGGTCGGGTCGTCGCAGAACGCCATCGACCGGTCCTCGCTGGGGCCGGCCATCACGTTCAGGTAGTACATCGGGTACCCCGTCGATGCCATGCACGGACCGTGGTAGCCGTGCGGGATAAGCACCACGTCGTGGTCGTGCACCTCGAACGTCTCGTCGAGCGCCTCGAGACCGACTGCATCGTGCTCAGGCCCGGTGTAGGTGCGGTGGTATCCGTGGCCGTCCCTTGACGGCGTCACCTGGTCGGCGCCGGCGATGCGGTAGTAGTAGATCTCCTCGTTGACCACCTCGCACGGCTCGGAGGCGTCGTGCTTGTGCGGTGGGTAGCTCGACCAGTTGCCGGGGGGCGTGATCAGCTCGACGGCGATCAGCTTCTCGGCGTGCTCCCAGACACCCGGCACACCGAAGTTGTTGACCTGGCGGCTCGCGCGGCCGGCGCCCCGTGTCTCGACGGGCACGTCGGACGCAGCGCCGTAGCGAGCCTCGAGACGGGTGGTGCAGCGCGACGCCGGCAGGGCCAGCTCGGACACGCCGTCGGACTGCAGGGACACCACGCTGTCGCGCCCGACGTAGGCGAAGTCGGTGACCGCGCTGAAAACGCTCGCCCGACCGTCCAGGTCGAACTTCGCCTCGGTCGTGCCCGGCTCGTCCTGGTGGGCCACCTCGAGCCGCACCGATCCGCGCAACGGCAGCACGAACACCTCGCTCGGACCGGTCACCACCCGCACCGTCTGGCCAGGCGAGAGGCGCACGACGCGCAACCCGGTCCACTCCCAGCCGGCGTCCTCCGGGGTCAGCGACACGAGGTCGCCGTCCGTGCCGGAAGACTCGGGATGGGGGCGGAGGATGGTCACGTCAGCTCACCTGCTTGGCACTGTCGAGCACCTCGGCGGCGGCGTGCACCGCACCACCGACGTCGCCGTCCGGTGGGTAGAGGAGGGACCGGCCGACGACCAGCCCACGCACGGCAGGGTGGGACAGCGTCTTTCCCCACGACGCAAGATCGGCAGCCGGGTCGGAGCTGGGTACGCCGCCGAGCACCACGCAGGGCAACGTGGTCGACCCGAAGACGGTCTCGTAGTCGTCGCACGAGGGCATCTTCAGCCAGGTGTAGGCGCTGGTCGTGCCCAGGCCCGAGGCGATCGTCACCGCACGCGAGAGGGCCGGCGCGTCCTTGCGCAGGAAAAGCGTCCCGTCCTGGTCGCGCTCGTAGGGCAGCGGCTCGACCATGGCCACGAGGCCCAGCTCGGCCAGCTCGCTGACGGCGTTGGCACAGGCCTCGATGGTGCTGGCCGTGCCGGCGTCGGTGTCGTCGATGCGCAGCAGCATCTTGCCGCCCTCGAGACCGCACGCCTCGATGCTCGCCGCGTCGTACCCGGTGAACCGGTCGTCCATCGTCCAGGTGGCGCCGTCCAGTCCGCCGCGGTTCATCGATCCGATGACCACCTTGTCCTCGAGCGCACCCAGGAGCAGGAGCTCCTCGATGATGTCGGGAGTGCCGAGGACGCCGTCGACGTCGGGGTGGTGCAGCGCCTCGACCAGGCGGGCCAGCAAGGAGCGTCGGTCGGCCATCGCCATCGCGTCCCCACCGGTCGCGAGGGACCCCCTTGCAGGGTGGTCGGCGGCGACGAGGAACAGCGTCCCCCGATCGGAGACGACCTTCGCCGGACGACGCCGGGCCGCATAAGCCGTGGCCACCGCCCCCGGGTCGGTCGCCCGGAGCTCGAGCAGGGCTCGCCACTCGGCGTCGGTGATGACCGGTGCGCGTCGCTCGGCGGTGCGCTCGTCCTCGGCGACAGTCATGAGGATCCTCCTTGACGGGCGACGAGGTCAGTGAGCTCGTCCAGGGTGGGCATGGCGTCCGCACATGCCAGACGTGAGGCCACGATCGCGCCGGCGGCATTGGCGTAGCCGGCGATCTTGACCGGGTCCCAGCCGGACATCAGCCCGTGCACCAGGGCGCCGCCGAAGGCGTCACCCGCGCCGAGGCCGCAGACGACCTTCACCGGGTGCGGCGCAACGACGTCGCGGCTCTCCGAGGTCGCGACGAGGACGCCCTCGCCGCCCATCTTGACCAGGGCCAGCTCCACGCCCCGGTCGAGCAGGCGGCTGGCTGCCTCGTCCGGGTCGGACGTGCCGACGGCCACCTCGACCTCGGCACGGTTGCCGACAGCGACCGTGACGTGGTCCAGCATCGCGTCGTACTCCGCGCTGGCCTGCTCGGGCGAGTCCCAGAACATCGGTCGCCAGTCGAGGTCGAGCACCGTGTGCCTGCCCGAGGCTGTGTCGGGACGACCACGGTGCTTGAGCATCGCCAGCTGAGTGGTGCGTGAGGGCTCGACGCTGGCGCCGGTGCCGGTCACCCAGAAGACTGGTACGTCGCGGACCAGGTCCCACGGCACGTCCTCGTCACCGATGGTCAGGTCGGGAGCGACCGGCTGCCGGTAGAAGAAGAGGTTGGGGTCCTCGGCGGGGTCGAGCTCGCAGAACACGACGGGAGTGTTGAGTCCCTCGGCGGTTCCGACGTAGTGGGGATCGACACCGAAGCCGACGAGTGCCTGGCGCACGAAGTCTCCGAACGGGTCGGGGCCGACCTTCGTCAGCACGGCCGTACGCCGGCCCAGGCGCGCTGCTCCGACGGCGACGTTGGTGGCGGTGCCGCCGAGGTACTTGGCGAACGTCGAGACGTCCTTGAGGGGGCCGTCCTGCTGCGGGTAGATGTCGACGCCGACCCGACCGACGGTCAGCAGCTCGAGGCCGTCGTGGGTGCTCACCAGGACCCCACGTAGGAGTCGATGGTCTCGCGCATGAAGCGGCTGGACTCCGCCGCACGCTCCTCCCAGGCGAAGACGCAGGAGGTCATGATGTTGCCCTCACGCTGTCCGAACCCGAGCTTGTTCAGGGTCTCGAAGAACTCGTCCCACTTCACCTCGCCCTGGCCGATGTCGAGGTGCTGGTGCACCCGGATCGGGTTGCCGGGAGGGTTGGTGATGTAGCGCAGGCCCGAGGACCCGGTGTGGTCGAAGGAGTCGGCCAGGTGCAGCTGGGTCATCAGGTCCCCGGCGTACTCCATGATCTCGACCATGTTGCCGCCCATGTGGAACGTGTGCGGCGCGCAGTAGAGGAAGGAGACGAGCGGGCTGTTGATGCCCCGGATCATGTCGACGGCGACCAGTCCGTCCTCGACGAAGTCATCCGGGTGCGGTTCCAGACGCAGCTCGACGCCTTCGCGCTCGAAGACGGGGAGCAGCTCCTCCATGGACTTCCAGAACTTCGCCTCCGAGAGGCTGACCGCCTCAGGACGACCGTTGAACTCCGAGTTCATCACCTGACAGTCGAGGTCGACGGTGATCTGGATGGCGCGCTTCCAGCTGCGTACCGCGGCCTGGCGCTCCTCCTCGTCCGGTCCCGACCAGCGGTAGAGCGGAAGGTGCGAGGCGATCTTCACGCCGGCGCCGTCGAGCGCCTTCTTGAACGCCTTGACCGTCGCGTCGTCGACGCGTGGGTGCAGGAAGAACGGCGTGAAGTCCTCGCGCGGGGAGAGCTCGATGAACTCGTAGCCGAGGTCGGCCACGACACCGGGAAGCTCGAGCAGCGGCGTGCTGCGGAGCATGTAGGGGTCGAGCGCGATCTTCATGGTCTTCTCCTGCGTGCGGTCGATGGGTCGGTGCGCCAGTTGGTTCTCGGGGCTACTTCGACGTCGGGAAGTGGAAGCTCGCGTCGCTGGCATGCTCGGAACGCGGCCACCGTGCGGTGACGACCTTGGCCCGGGTGTAGAAGCTGACGCCTTCGGGGCCGTGGACGTGCTTGTCGCCGAAGAGCGAGTCCTTCCAGCCCCCGAAGGAGTAGTAGGCCATCGGGACGGGCACCGGCACGTTGATCCCGATCATCCCGACGTGCACTCCTCGCTGGAACCTACGAGCCGCCTCACCGCTGTTGGTGAAGATGGCGGTTCCGTTGCCGTAGGGGTTGGCGTTGATCAGTGCGATCGCCTCGTCCACGGTGTCCGCGCGTACGACGGAAAGCACCGGACCGAAGATCTCCTGGGTGTAGACGTCCATGTCGGTAGAGACACCGTCGATCACGGTGGGCCCGACGAAGAAGCCGTCCTCGTGTCCCTCGACGCTGAGCTCGCGTCCGTCGACCTCGATCCGGGCGCCCTGCTCCTCGCCCGAACCGATCAGGCCGATGATCCGCTGCTGGGCCTCACGGGTGACGACGGGTCCCATCTCGCTGTCGCCGTCGCGGCCGTTACCGACCTTGACTGCGCGGGCGCGGTCGTTGACCGCCTGCACGATCCTGTCGCCGGCGTCGCCCACGGCCACCGCGGCAGAGATCGCCATGCAGCGCTCGCCGGCCGACCCGAATGCCGCAGCGGCCAGGTGGTCAGCCGCGAAGTCGATGTCGGCGTCGGGAAGGATGATCGCGTGGTTCTTCGCACCACCGAGGGCCTGGACGCGCTTCCCGTTCGCAGTGCCACGCTCGTGGATGTACTTCGCTATCGGGGTCGAGCCGACGAACGACACGGCCGCGACGTCGGGCGAGTCCAGGATCGTGTCGACCGCGACCTTGTCGCCGTGGACGACGTTGAAGACACCGTCGGGGAGACCGGCCTGCTGCCACAGCTCGGCGATCTTGATCGACGCGGACGGGTCGCGCTCGCTGGGCTTGAGCACGAAGGTGTTGCCGCACGCGATCGCCACCGGGAACATCCACATCGGCACCATGGCCGGGAAGTTGAACGGCGTGATCCCGGCGACGACACCAAGAGGCTCACGGAAGGAGAAGGTGTCGATGTCGGTCGAGACCTGGTCTGAGTAGTCACCCTTCAGCAGGGAGGGGATGCCGCAGGCGAACTCCACGACCTCGAGCCCACGCTGCACCTCACCCAGCGCGTCGGAGAGCACCTTGCCGTGCTCGTCGGTGATCAGCTCGGCGATCTCTGCGGCCTGGGCGTTGACCAGCTCGCGAAACGCGAACAACACCTTGGTGCGCTTGCTGATCGAGGTCTGTGACCAGTCCGGGAAGGCGTCGCGCGCCGCTGCAATCGCGGCCTGCACGTCACTCACGTCACCCAGGAGGACCTCGGCCTGCTGCTGCCCGGTCGCCGGGTTGTAGACCGGCGCTGTCTTGTCGGACACCCCTGAGGTGCTCTTGCCGGCGATCCAGTGCTCGATGGTCCTCAACGGAAGTCTCCTCTGCTTTGTCTTTACATACTGACTTTAACACCCAGATCCGATTCGCGCGAGTCCGGAACGACCTTCTCGATCAAGGGTGCCCTCAGCTGTAGAGGGCGGGCTTGGTGACGAGCTCGATCTCGATCCGGTCACCGCTGTAGAGCGCCTTCACACCGGCGTCACAGACGACCTGGGCGGCGTACCCGTCCCAGGCACTGGGACCGGTCAGGCTGGCGCCGTAGCCGACCTCGTTGATCCACTCCTGGAACTCCACGTCGTAGGCGGTGATGAACCGCTCGCGCCAGTCCTCTGGGACCGCCACCCCGACGCTGTTCTGCTTGCGGACGACGATCTGGCCGGTGTCGGCCAGGGCCGCGGTGCCGTCCTCCCCGACGACCTCGCCGCGGATGTCGTAGCCGTAGCGGATGTTGACCGAGGTCTCGACGTTCACCAGCACCCCCGACTCCGTCTCGAGGATCATCAGCAACGGGTCCTGCAGGTCGCCGCCGTGGCTGTTGGGCTTGGCCGCGAGCACGCGGATCGAGGCGAACTCCTCACCGAGCAGCCACCGCGTGACGTCGAAGTCGTGCACGGCCGTGTCGACGATCGCCATGTCCTTGGTGTAGTGCTCGGGCACCGAAGGGTTGCGGTGACCGGAGTAGTAGATGAGAGGAGAACCGACCGCGCCGGAGTCGATCGCCTGCTTCAGTGCGCGGTACGGCCCGTCGTAGCGGCGCATGAAACCGACCTGCACCAGCCGCTTCCCGACTGCAACCTCGGCATCGATGATGTGACGGCAGGCATCGACCGTGGTCGCCAGCGGCTTCTCGCAGAAGACCTGCTTGCCCGCCTCGATCGAGGCGACGACGTACTGCTCGTGGGTCGGACCCCAGGAGCAGACGATCACCGCCTGCACGTTGTCGTCCGCGATGAGGTCCTCGCCGGTGGCATGGACGACCGCGTGCGGCAGGCCGGCGGCCGCCTCCTTGGCGGCCACCTCGTTGCTGTCGGTGACAGCGACCACCTCGGCCCCCGAGACGACCTCGGTGAGCCTGCGGATGTGGTCGCGACCGATCATGCCGGTCCCGATGACTCCGACCTTGAGCGTCATGGCATTTCTCCTGGTGACTCGTGGGGCTTTCAGTACGGCCAGCGACGGACTGGCCCGAGGCCACAACCGACGTAGTAACCGGCGGTGCGCGCACCGATAGGCATGGGGATGTGCGGCTCGACCGGGTAGAGGTCCTGCTCGATCACGGTGTAGATCTCGCGGTCGAGCATGCCGAGCTCGTCGAGGAGGGGCGGCATGTCCGGCTCGCCGTAGGGCGGCTCGCACATGATGCCGAGCTTCACGGACTCGGACAGCGGCATTCCCTCGGCCAGCGCTCGAGCGCGTACGACGGGATCGACCGACTTGAGGTGCACGTAGGTGATCCGCTCGGGGAAGTTCTTGATGATCTCGATGTTGTCGCCCTCACAGTAGGAGACGTGACCGGTGTCGAGGCAGAGGTTCACCAGCTCGGGATCGGTGTCCGCGAGGAAGCGTTCGATCCGGTCCTGAGTGTCGACGTGGGTGTCGGCATGAGGGTGGAACACCAGCTTCACGCCGTACTCCCCGTAGATCACCCTGGCCAGCTCGTCCGTGCCCGTCACGAGGTTCTTCCACTGCTCCGGGTCGAGGTCGGCAGTGCCGCTGGCCTCACCGGTGTGCTGGTCGGTGTACTGCTCGGGCAGGTGGACGAGGTACTCCGCACCGACCGCGGCGAGCAGCTTCGCCTCCTGGCTGAACTCGGCGATCGCCTTGTCCAGCGCATCCTGACCCTTGTGCAGGCCGGCGAACACGGTGCCGCCGCAGACGGTCAGGTTGCGCCGAGCCAGCTCTTCCTTCAGCCGGGCCGGGTCCTGCGGCATGAAGCCCTGCGGCCCCAGCTCGGTGTAGACGTAGCCCACGGCCGCGATCTCGTCCAGATAGACGTCCCACGTGACCTGGTGGGGGTCGCGGGGGAACCAGACGCCCCAGGAGTCGGGCGCAGTGCCGAGACGGAGCTTGGAAAGGGAGGACATGGGCTTCTCCGGAGTCGGTGAACGAGCAGTTCGAGGACGAGTTCTGGACGCAGTTGCCAGGGGTTCAGGCGCCGCCGTCCATACAAGCGAGCACCAGGTTCCCTTGTCAAGCATTTGTTCTAACATTCTGTCTGTTGCACAAAGATCGACGTAACCTCAGAATGTTAGAACAAAGCCTTGACAACCACTGGGCGACTGGGCAGGCTGTGACGGCCGACACAGGGTCGGCACACCAGCGGAGGTACCGGCTCATGAGGTTCGTTGCGACCACTCCGGGACCACAAGGAAAGGGACCCGCCACCATGAAAACCACCCGAGCTCGAAGAGCTGCCCCGCTCATCGTGGGGGCCGTACTCGCAGTCGTCCTGTCCGCCTGTGCGTCCGGCGGCCGGACGGACACGGAGGACAGCAGCAGCAGCAGCGGCGGTGGCGCCGGTGACAACTCCGGCTACACCATCGCCATGGTCACCCACGAGACCCCCGGTGACACCTTCTGGGACAAGATCAAGTCCGGTGCGCAGCAGGCTGCCAAGAACTACGGCATCACCTTGAAGTACTCGAACGACCCCGACCCGGGCAAGCAGGCGACGCTGATCCAGAACGCCATCGACTCGAAGGTCGACGGCATCGCGACCACGCTGGCGACTCCCGACGCGCTGGAAGGAGCCGTCAAGGACGCGAACAAGGCCAAGATCCCGGTCGTGGCTTTCAACTCGGGCATCGACCAGTACAAGGACGTCGGCGCCTCGATGTACTTCGGGTCCGACGAGAACCTGGCGGGTGCGTCCGCCGGCGAGCGGATCGACAAGGCCGGCGGCCAGAACCCGCTGTGTGTCATCCAGGCCTCCGGTTCGGTGGCCCTCGAGGCCCGGTGTGCCGGTGTGAAGAGCAAGTCTCCGAACACCAAGAACATCCAGGTGAACGGTGCCGACGACTCTGCGGTGGTCTCCTCGCTCCAGGCGAAGCTGTCCCAGGACAAGTCCATCGACTACATCGTCACGCTTGGTGCCCCGATCGCCCTGGACGCTCTCAAGGCCATGGACCAGGCCGGCAGCAAGGCGAAGCTCATCACCTTCGACCTCAACGCCGACGCGGCCCAGGACATCAAGGACGGCAAGATCGAGTTCTCGATCGACCAGCAGCCCTACGTCCAGGGATACCAGGCCGTGACGGCGCTGTACCTCAACCTGAAGAACGGCAACGACATCGGCGGTGGTGGCCCGGTGCTGACCGGTCCGTCCTTCGTCGACAAGTCCAACATCGATGTCATCCTTCCGTTCGCGAAGAAGGGCACCCGCTAAGGGGCCCCGTGGGAGGCCGGTCGGCCGAGACGTCGGCCGGCCTCCCGCGACAACGGAACCCCGGAGGTTCTCATGAGCACAACGTCCGAAAAACCGACCACCGACACCAGGACCGACGATTCGAACCGGGTGCAGGTCGGCATCGCCAGCCGATTGTTGGCCAGGCCTGAGATCGGCGCCCTCGTGGCCGCCATCGTCATCGGCATCTTCTTCCTGGTCGTCGCGCCGCCGTTCCGCTCGGCCGAGTCGCTGGCGACCGTCCTCTACCAGAGCGCCACGATCGGCATTGTCGCCGTCGGCGTCGGGATGCTGATGATCGGCGGGGAGTTCGACCTCTCCGCCGGCGTCATGGTCACGACGGCAGGACTGGTCGCGTCGATGTTCTCCTACCAGTACAACCTCAACCTGTGGGTCGGGACGCTGCTCTCGCTGGTCGTCGCGCTGGCCATCGGTTTCATCAACGGCTATCTCGTGATGAAAACCGGGATCGCGAGCTTCTTGATCACCCTCGGCACGTTCTTCATCCTGCAAGGTGTCAACCTCGGGGTGACCAAGCTGGTGACCGGCTCGGTCTCCACGCCCAACATCAACCAGATGTACGGGTACACCTCACTGGAGAAGATCTTCGCGTCGTCGTTCAACGTCGGCTCGGTCCGGGTGAGCATCATCGTGGTGTGGTGGTTCGTGTTCGTCGCCATCGCGTCCTGGGTCCTGCTGCGCACCAAGGTCGGCAACTGGATCTACGCCGTGGGTGGCAACCAGGCCAGCGCTCGCGCGGTCGGTGTCCCCGTCGTCCGGGTCAAGATCGGTCTCTTCATGACCGTGAGCTTCCTGGCTTGGTTCATGGGCATGCACACGCTCTACAACTTCAACACCATCCAGGCCGGCAACGGCGTCGGCAACGAGTTCCTCTACATCATCGCCGCGGTCGTGGGTGGCACCCTGCTGACCGGTGGCTACGGCAACGCCATCGGCGCGGCCATCGGCTCCTTCATCTTCGGCATGACCAGCCTGTGCATCGTCTACGCCGGCTGGGACCCGAACTGGTTCCGGGCCTTCCTCGGCGTGATGCTCCTGCTCGCCGTCCTGGTCAACCTGTACGTCAAGAAGCTCTCGACCACCAGGAAGGTGGGCTAGCCATGACCGACACCATCACCGAGCACGCAGACGAGACCCTGACCCAGGGCGAGGCTCTGGTCCAGCTCGAGGACGTGGGCAAGCGGTACGGCGCGATCCGGGCCCTCAAGGGGATCAACCTGACCGTACGCGCGGGGGAGGTGACCTGCGTGCTCGGCGACAACGGCGCCGGGAAGTCGACCCTGATCAAGATCATCTCGGGTCTGCACCCGCACAACGAGGGCGTCCTCAAGGTCGACGGCAAGGAGGTCAACTTCGGTTCCCCGCGCGCCGCGCTGGACCACGGCATCGCCACCGTCTACCAGGACCTCGCGGTCGTCGGGCTGATGGAGGTGTGGCGGAACTTCTTCCTCGGCTCCGAGATGACGGCCAGCCGCATCCCGTTCTCCGGCCTGAAGGTCAAGGAGATGAAGCGCATCGCCGATGAGGAGCTGCGCAAGATGGGGATCGTGGTCAAGGACATCGACCAGCCCATCGGCGAGCTCTCCGGTGGGCAGCGTCAGTGTGTCGCCATTGCTCGCGCCGTGTACTTCGGGGCGCGCGTGCTCATCCTCGACGAGCCCACGGCCGCGCTCGGCGTCAAGCAGTCGGGTGTGGTGCTCAAGTACACCGCCGCGGCTCGCGACGCCGGCCTGGGCGTCGTGTTCATCACCCACAACCCGCACCACGCCTACCTGGTCGGGGACCACTTCGTGATCCTCAAGCTGGGACAGGCGGTCCTCGACAAGAAGCGGAGCGAGGTGACCCTCGACGAGCTCACGCGGCAGATGGCTGGCGGCGACGAGCTCACCGAGCTGTCGCACGAGCTGAAGCGATGACCGTCGCGGTCGCGCACCAGGTCTCGGCGACCGCGCGGCTGGCGCTGTCGCACGCGGTGCAGGAGGCGGTGTTCCGGGGCACCGACCTCGCCGTGCTGCACGTGGTGAGCTCGGCGCTGGACGCCGATCGCACCGACGCATACCGGGCGGGGGTGTCCGACGAGATCGAGAAGGCGGTCGGAACGGACTCCGAGGTC